>NZ_OZ409870.1:0-5396913 GCF_979258625.1 Pedobacter sp. AC212
CCCCGCTGTCCCTTCAATCTTTTTGTTTAAGGTATATTCGCTTTGAGCGGTAGCGGTACAAAAAGGATTTTCGTACCATCAGGTTTATCAGACCCAGGGTGGGTGTTTTATCGTTCGGGCCTGCTTTCCCGCAGGTATGCAAAACCGGGTCCACCCAGCTATATGACCTATATTCCTATATGGTTCAATAAGATCTAGTATGTTCTGTGAACATTCAATCATGCTGGCCACTGCAACAGGTAAACCGGTTTTCTCTATGGAATCAATCGAATCCCACAGTTACAAACCTGTTATAAACGAAGAAACCCCATCAGCTGTTACTGACGGGGTTCTCGCTAATGCCCGATTTGGGCTTTAAGATTTGGCACCGACCTACTCTCCCACGTGTTACCGCAGTACCATCGGCTCTGGTGGGCTTAACTTCTCTGTTCGGAATGGGAAGAGGTGGACACCACCGATATAGGCACCTAAATGTTTTTAAATAGTATGTGGTGTTTAGCCGTTGGTATTTAGATATCTAATCTATCTACCAAGTACTCAGTACCAACTACTAAATGACATATTATTGAAAGAAGTTATGTTAGAAGAACAAACAACAGTCTGTTTGCTTTGAAAGCTTCGGATGATTAGTACTACTCGACTGTGCTGTCGCCAGCTTTACATCTGTAGCCTATCAACGTAGTAGTCTTCTACGGTCCTATATGGAATTCTCATCTCGTGGCTAGTTTCGCACTTAGATGCTTTCAGCGCTTATCTATTCCCAGCGTAGCTACTCTGCAATGCCCCTGGCGGAACAACAGATTCACTAGAGGCTAGTCCAACCCGGTCCTCTCGTACTAAGGTCAGCCCCACTCAAAATTCCTACGCCCACAACAGATAGGGACCGAACTGTCTCGCGACGTTCTGAACCCAGCTCGCGTGCCACTTTAATCGGCGAACAGCCGAACCCTTGGGACCTTCTCCAGCCCCAGGATGTGACGAGCCGACATCGAGGTGCCAAACCTCCCCGTCGATATGAGCTCTTGGGGGAGATCAGCCTGTTATCCCCAGCGTACCTTTTATCCTTTGAGCGATGGCCCTTCCATGCAGAACCACCGGATCACTATATCCGTCTTTCGACCCTGATCGACCTGTATGTCTCACAGTCAAGCAAGCTTATGCTATTGCACTCCGCGTACGGTTACCAAGCGTACTGAGCTTACCTTTGAAAGCCTCCGTTACCTTTTTGGAGGCGACCACCCCAGTCAAACTACCCATCAAACAATGTCTCCCGCTAGGCGGGATTAGACACCGAATACAGAAAGGGTGGTATTTCAACGTTGGCTCCACGACGCCTAGCGACGCCGCTTCAAAGCCTCCCACCTATCCTACACATCCTGTATCCAATGTCAATGTTAAATTGTAGTGAAGGTGCATGGGGTCTTTCCGTCCCGTTGCGGGTACCCGGCGTCTTCACCGGGACCACAATTTCACCGAGCTCATGGCTGAGACAGCGCCCAGATCGTTACACCATTCGTGCAGGTCGGAACTTACCCGACAAGGAATTTCGCTACCTTAGGACCGTTATAGTTACGGCCGCCGTTTACTGGGGCTTCGATTCAATGCTTCTCCTTGCGGATGACATCCCCTCTTAACCTTCCAGCACCGGGCAGGTGTCAGGCCTTATACCTCATCTTTCGATTTTGCAAAGCCATGTGTTTTTGTTAAACAGTCGCCTGGGCCTTTTCACTGCGGCTGACATTGCTGCCAGCGCCCCTTCTCCCGAAGTTACAGGGCCATTTTGCCGAGTTCCTTAGCCATGATTCACTCGAGCACCTTAGAATCCTCTTCCCGGATACCTGTGTCGGTTTGCGGTACGGGTTTTTATAACCTGAAGCTTAGCGGTTTTTCTTGGAAGTCTGATTACCTGCGCTATCCACTCACCCGAAGGCTTGCGGTACTATCGACTTTCAGCTAGATCGGCGGATTTGCCTACCGTTCCATTACCTACTGTCTTTAACGATCTATTCCGTCAGATCGCGGCAGTGTCACTACTCCGTCCCCACATCGCAGTTATAAAAAGTACTGGAATATTAACCAGTTGTCCATCGAATTTCCCCTTCGGGTTCTCCTTAGGTCCCGACTGACCCTGATCCGATTAGCGTTGATCAGGAAACCTTATCCTTTCGGTGGGCGGGTTTCTCTCCCGCCTTATCGTTACTTATGCCTACATTTGCTTTTCTAGAAGCTCCAGCACCCATTACCAGATACCTTCGCTGCCGCTAGAATGCTCCCCTACCGATATATTTCAATCCCATAGCTTCGGTGTACAATTTAATGCCCGTTTATTATCCATGCCCGATCGCTCGACTAGTGAGCTGTTACGCACTCTTTAAATGAATGGCTGCTTCCAAGCCAACATCCTAGCTGTCTGTGCAATCGGACCTCGTTAGTTCAACTTAACTGTAACTTGGGGACCTTAGCTGATGGTCTGGGTTCTTTCCCTCTCGGCGCGTGACCTTAGCACCCCGCGCCTCACTGCAGATCATATTTCATAGCATTCGGAGTTTGTCTGGATTTGGTAGGATTTGACTCCCCCGCACCCAATCAGTAGCTCTACCTCTATGAAACTTAATATCCACGCTGTTCCTAAAAACATTTCGGGGAGTACGAGCTATTTCCCAGTTTGATTAGCCTTTCACCCCTACCCACAGATCATCCGGAAACTTTTCAACGTTTATCGGTTCGGTCCTCCAGTACGTGTTACCGCACCTTCAACCTGTCCATGGGTAGATCACAAGGTTTCGCGTCTACCCCCTCTGACTATACGCCCTATTCAGACTCGCTTTCGCTTCGGATCCGTGCCTGAAGCACTTAACCTTGCCAGAGAGGAGTAACTCGTAGGCTCATTATGCAAAAGGCACGCCGTCACACCACTTGGATGCTCCGACCGCTTGTAAGTACACGGTTTCAGGTTCTATTTCACTCCCCTGTTCGGGGTTCTTTTCACCTTTCCCTCACGGTACTGGTTCACTATCGGTCTCTCAGGAGTATTTAGCCTTACCGGATGGTGCCGGCAGATTCCCACAAGGCGTCTCCGACCTCGCGGTACTCAGGATACTGCTAGACTAGCATTCTATACGTGTACCGGGCTATCACCGTGTATCGCTGGGCTTCCCATCCCATTCCACTTCTGTTTGCTAATGCCACGTTGCAGTCCTACAACCCCACCTATGCCGTAACATGGATGGTTTGGGCTCTTTCCCTTTCGCTCGCCACTACTCAGGAAATCATTGTTATTTTCTCTTCCTCTGCTTACTTAGATGTTTCAGTTCGGCAGGTTTGCTCATTATATGTGACTGGTCTTCAACCAGCCGGGTTGCCCCATTCGGAAATCTTCGGATCAATTCCTATTTGCAAATACCCGAAGCTTATCGCAGCTTATCACGTCCTTCATCGCCTCTGAGAGCCAAGGCATCCCCCGTGTACTCTTTATTACTTTCTTCTACTCATATGCCTTTTGCGCCATATGGTATGCTTTTTTTGCTCTTGTTATGATGTCTCATGCTTAGCGGTCTCTTGCGATTCCTTTAAGCGAGCACAAACACAACAGTCGCCTATTGTTGTTTGCTCTTCTTTTTTAACTTCTTCCAATATGTCAAAGAACTTTACCAAGGCTGAAGATCGAAGGTATAAAGGTTTAGGATTTCATCGTCCTATACCTAAGCTCCGTTTCAGCTTCGTTAGTCAAAAACTGCGGTCTCGAACCGTTTCTTGTAGTCCTTAGTACTCAGTATATAGTACTTAGATTATCACAAGTGCCCCATGGCGTTTCTTTTCTTTCTTTCAATCTGTCAATGATGACCACCGATCCCGGTGATGTGTTTTCTTACTGTGGAGAATAACGGAGTCGAACCGTTGACCTCCTGCGTGCAAGGCAGGCGCTCTAGCCAGCTGAGCTAATCCCCCAGGATTATTAAAGTAGTCCCGTCCAGATTTGAACTGGAGACCCCTACATTATCAGTGTAGTGCTCTAACCAGGCTGAGCTACGGGACTGTGCTTTTCGGTGTGGCATTCTTTGCGGTTAGTATATTACCGCTACCGCTCCATTTGCTTTACCTAGCTTTCGTTCCGATGTCTTTTGGTTACCAGACAACCGTCATTTCTTCTGGGTGTTTTCTTTTTTGTTTCTCTTGTTTTGAAATATCATGTTGCGCAGTGAGTAGTCAACTCCACTCCAGAAAGGAGGTATTCCAGCCGCACCTTCCGGTACGGCTACCTTGTTACGACTTAGCCCCAGTTATCGGTTTTACCCTAGGACGCTCCTTTCGGTTACATACTTTAGGTACCCCCAACTTCCATGGCTTGACGGGCGGTGTGTACAAGGCCCGGGAACGTATTCACCGCGTCATTGCTGATACGCGATTACTAGCGAATCCAACTTCATGGGGTCGAGTTGCAGACCCCAATCCGAACTGTGAATGGCTTTGTGAGATTCGCATCATATTGCTATGTAGCTGCCCTCTGTACCATCCATTGTAGCACGTGTGTAGCCCCGGACGTAAGGGCCATGATGACTTGACGTCGTCCCCTCCTTCCTCTCTGTTTGCACAGGCAGTCTGTTTAGAGTCCCCACCATAACGTGCTGGCAACTAAACATAGGGGTTGCGCTCGTTGCGGGACTTAACCCAACACCTCACGGCACGAGCTGACGACAGCCATGCAGCACCTAGTTTCGTGTGATTGCTCACTGATCCATCTCTGGATCATTCACTAACTTTCAAGCCCGGGTAAGGTTCCTCGCGTATCATCGAATTAAACCACATGCTCCTCCGCTTGTGCGGGCCCCCGTCAATTCCTTTGAGTTTCACTCTTGCGAGCGTACTCCCCAGGTGGAACACTTAACGCTTTCGCTTAGCCGCTGACTGTGTATCGCCAACAGCGAGTGTTCATCGTTTAGGGCGTGGACTACCAGGGTATCTAATCCTGTTTGATCCCCACGCTTTCGTGCCTCAGCGTCAATAAGACCATAGTAAGCTGCCTTCGCAATCGGTGTTCTGAGACATATCTATGCATTTCACCGCTACTTGTCTCATTCCGCCTACCTCTAGTCCATTCAAGCCCATCAGTATCAAGGGCACTGCGATAGTTGAGCTACCGTCTTTCACCCCTGACTTAACAGGCCGCCTACGCACCCTTTAAACCCAATAAATCCGGATAACGCTTGGATCCTCCGTATTACCGCGGCTGCTGGCACGGAGTTAGCCGATCCTTATTCCTTCGGTACATTCAGCTATTTACACGTAAATAGGTTTATTCCCGAATAAAAGCAGTTTACAACCCATAGGGCAGTCTTCCTGCACGCGGCATGGCTGGTTCAGAGTTGCCTCCATTGACCAATATTCCTTACTGCTGCCTCCCGTAGGAGTCTGGTCCGTGTCTCAGTACCAGTGTGGGGGGCCATCCTCTCAGATCCCCTAGTCATCGTCGCCTTGGTGGGCCGTTACCCCGCCAACTAGCTAATGACACGCATGCCCATCTCCATCCCATAAATGTTTGATCATTGGATAATGCCATCCTGTGATTTTATGCGGTATTAATCCGGATTTCTCCGGGCTATCCCCCAGATGAAGGTAGGTTGCATACGCGTTACGCACCCGTGCGCCGGTCTCAAAGAAGCAAGCCTCTTCTACCCCTCGACTTGCATGTATTAGGCCTGCCGCTAGCGTTCATCCTGAGCCAGGATCAAACTCTCCATTGTAAAATGTGTTGTAAGATTCTGACCAGTTTTAACTATCGTTAAAAATAGTCTTCTTTTGTTTTGTCCGTTGGACATTGACTTTAAAATGTAATAAGGAACTCTGTACTTGAATTCGTACTTCATTACCCCACTACGCATCATTGACATCTCTTTTAAGAACTTATCGACAGTCGCCTCACGGCTTGTCTCTATATATCGTCTCGCTTCAGTTGGGCATGAGTCTTGATCGTCTCTTCCCTGTTTCCGCTCGTTTCAATCTTTTTGTTTCTGGTCTTCCGCGACATCCGCCGCTCGACTTTTTTAACCCTTCCTTTCGGTTGGGAGTGCAAAGGTAGAAAACTTTTCTGAACTTCCAAATAAAATAATTTTTATTTTTTCGTCCTCTGTTTTCTTTCTGCTTTTCAATTCTCCGCTCTTTCAAGCGGCGTCCCGTTCCTTCCGAACCGGGCTGCAAAGGTAGCGATCTTTTTCTTTTCCGCAAATTTATTTTAAAATAAATTCTTGAACTTTTTCCCCTCTCACATTCCCCAGATCCATTTTTTCACTGCAACCGTTTCCTCCGAAGCGGGATGCAAAAGTAGAAAAAATTCCGCTCCCCGCAAATACTACATACCCTTTTTTTTGATCTTTATTGTAAAAGCCTGTTTTTCAAGCGGAAAATTTTTAATGGACACCAAAACAAATAGGACAATCGGGTGTACGCTTCGGGAGATCACACCCAAAGAACCCTGGCTGAGCTATCGGGAGCAGGAAAACATAGGATGGACTGATGATGCAAAATGAGAGTTTTCTTGGGTTTTTGAACCATATAGAGATATAGAAAATATAGGTGTTACAGCCCAAAGGTCGTTTCGGCTTCAGCAGCCGCCGTGACTTTGGCCTTCACCATGCGCTTTTTGTTTTATGAACCATATAGATATATAGGACATATAGACAAAAAGTATATTGGTTGCTTAGCTAGTAAGTCAGAGCGGTAAGGGGTTCGGTATCGAGGTTTTTGGTTTGATGGATGGGATAGGGTTTGTTTCTCTCAAAAGCTGCGCCAGGTAAAGTTGATCAAAAATAGCAAAATCCTGCCCGCAATAGGCAAGTGACAACTTTTTAGGCGAAGATTTGAAGCAAAGGGCGGGCGGCACTTTAATAGTATATAGCAGTACTAACAAATAATATTAGCTAATTATAAAACTAAATTTAATAGATTAGATAAATGTTAGCAATAAAACGTTGGGGCTATGATTTAATGGGATTACTGTTCCCTAATGCTTGCAACGCTTGCGGTACACCTCTATATTATGGTGAGCATCTTATTTGCACAAAATGCTTATATGATTTGCCATTTACCGATTATCACATTCATGCTGATAATAGGGTAGCCAAACAGCTTTGGGGACGACTATCTTTAAATGCAGCCATGGCTATGTTGTATTTCAGGAAGGGTTCCAAAGTTCAAAATCTTATTCATAATTTAAAATACAACAACAAGACGGGGGTAGGGGTTTTGCTGGGAAACAAGCTTGGCGAAAGATTAAAGTCGAGTTCTTTATATCAGGATATTGATTTGATTATACCCGTACCTTTACATTTGAAGAAGTTAAGAATACGCGGTTACAACCAAAGCTTATACATTGCAGAAGGCATTTCGCAAATTTTAGACGTACCGTTTAGCGAAGCAGAACTTATTAGAAGTACTGCCACGGAAAGTCAAACAAAGAAAAGCCGATACAACAGATATGAAAATATGCAGGATGTCTTTAAGGTTCTAAAGCCTGAGCAATTAAGTAGAAAACATATTTTGTTAATTGATGATGTAATTACAACTGGAGCTACTTTGGAAGCCTGTGCAAATGAACTTCTAAAAAATGGTGTTGCGAAAGTGAGTATTGCAGCACTAGCTTTTGCAGAGTAACAAACGTTTTATTAACTTGTAAAGCAATCAGCCGAAAATATATAAGTTTGACGATGCGTAATATTTTTATTTTACTCTTTACCTTAATTTGTCTCTCGAATTGTAGAAAAGATGAACACATTACGACAGACCCAAACGCCAGACTTGCATTCTCAACAGATAGCATTTTATTCGATACCATATTTACTACAGTTGGATCAACCGTTAAAAGGATAAAAATCCTTAATAAAAACAATTCGGCGATTAACATTTCAGAAATTAGCCTGGCCAGTGGAAATACTTCTTCATTCAGCATAAATATTAATGGAGAATATGGTATCAGTAAGCAAAATATTATTATCAATGCAGGAGACTCTGTAAATTTATTTATAAAGGCAACTATTAACCCGAACAGCAAGGCCTTACCTTTCCTTGTTCAAGATTCGATATTGCTTACTACTAATGGAAACAAGCAAAAAATTCAATTGCTTGCTTATGGCCAAAATGCAATTTTTATTAATGCATCTTCTATTATTACCAATACAACATGGACAAGTGATTTACCTTATATAATCAGCGGCGCTGCAACGGTTAAAAATAATTCAACATTAACTATTTTACCAGGAGCAAAAATTTACTTTCACGCGGATGCGAGCTTAAACATTGAAAGTAGACTGAATGCCGTAGGGACAATTGATAAACCTATCCTTTTTTGTAGTGACCGACTGGAAAGCACTTTCGCTAATGTTCCAGGGCAGTGGAAAGGTATACATCTGAATGCGTCAGGAACAGGCATAATTTCCTATACAACTATTAAAAATGCTTCGGTTGGATTAACGTCTGACTCTCTTTCGGTTAGCGGCAACCCCAAACTGCTGTTAAGCAACAGCGTTATTAAAAATATGCAAGTTGCCGGCTATATAGGTTATCATTCGGAACTGACTGCCTTTAATAACTTATTTTACAACTGTGGCAACTATTTGATTTATGGTGTTGGAGGCGGCAATTACAATTTGAAGCAAAATACATTCGCTGGCTATAATTTAAATTTCCCTCGAAAAACGTCATCTGTAAGTTTTTCCGATTATCAATCGGCCAGGATGACCAACGCCCTCAGCTTGAATTTAACCAATAATATCATATGGGGATCGCTGATTAACGAATTCGAAATCGAAAGGAAAACAAACGCAGTTTTACAAAGCAATCTGTATAGTAATTTGATTAAAACCGTGAATACATCATACGCTAACAATGGCAATATATTAAACCTGGATCCCGGCTTTATTTCTCCTGGATTAGAAAATTTTGAATTACTTGCTACTAGTCCTGTGATAAAAAAAGGGCTAAATCTTAGTAGTGATGTATTTTTTAGCAATTACCTTAATCGCGATTTGAAAAATACATTGAGGACCTTTCCTTCATCAATAGGTTGTTATGAAAAAAAGTAATTTTTGTTTAACTCGTTAAAACAATTTTTGCCCCAGTTCGTTTATATAATTGAGAGCGTTAATTTAGATGGTAAGGGTCGATATTTCTTCAAAAGGATATCGGCCCTTTACTTTTTACATCAGTTTGTAAAGGACATTCAAATAAAGTTCAACAGTATGCGAATTAGCCCAAATAGATCAATTGGTAACATACAAAAATCAGACTAAAATAAAAAAGCAGCTACATTTTTATGTAACTGCTTTAAAAGGCTAATGCTTCCAAAAGCCTACGATAACAATATTATTTATATAGCGGAAACGCACTAACCAAATTAATCACTTCTGCTTTTACGGAATTGATGTTAGCTTCATCATCTGGATTGGTTAAAACCTGATCGATCAAATCAACAATCTTTTCCATTTCTGTTTCTTTCAATCCACGAGAAGTAATGGCAGCTGTACCTACACGGATACCTGATGTTACGAATGGTGATTTATCATCAAAAGGAACCATATTTTTATTCACGGTAATTTCTGCTCTTTCCAACGCGTTTTCGGCTACTTTACCAGTAATGTTTTTATTTCGCAGATCGATAAGCATCAAATGATTATCAGTACCGCCTGAGATGATGCCATAACCTTTAGCAACAAAGGCTTTCGCCATCGCTTGTGCATTCGCAGCAACTTGTTTAATATAGGTTCCATACTCCTCAGTTAAAGCCTCGCCAAATGCAATGGCTTTTGCAGCGATAATGTGCTCTAACGGTCCGCCTTGAGTACCTGGAAAAACGGCCATATCCAATAAGTTACTCATCATACGGGTTTCTCCTTTTGGTGTTTTCAAACCCCATGGATTCTCAAAATCTTTTCCCATCATAATCATACCGCCACGAGGACCACGCAAAGTTTTATGTGTAGTTGTAGTTACGATATGGCAATGTGGAAGTGGATTGGCCAACAAACCTTTGGCAATTAATCCCGCTGGGTGCGAAATATCTGCCAACACCAAAGCACCAATTTTATCCGCTACTGAACGGATGAAAGCATAATCCCATTCTCTAGAGTAGGCCGATGCACCACAAATAATTAATTTAGGTTTTTCAGCTAAAGCGACTTCTTCCAGTTTTTTATAGTCAATCAAACCAGTTTCTTTTTCTACGCCATAAAATAATGGCTGATAAAGCTTACCTGAGAAATTGACAGGAGAACCATGCGTTAAGTGACCGCCGTGAGAAAGATCAAATCCTAAAATTTTATCACCAGGTTGCAGAACAGCTAACATTACTGCAGCATTTGCCTGTGCACCAGAGTGTGGCTGAACGTTTACCCAGGCAGCACCGAACAATTCTTTTGCTCTGTCGATTGCTATTTGTTCTACAACATCTACCACCTGGCAGCCTCCGTAGTAACGTTTTCCTGGCAATCCTTCTGCGTATTTATTTGTGAGCACAGAACCAGCAGCTTCCATTACTTGCTTGCTTACAAAGTTTTCTGATGCGATAAGTTCTAATCCGTGCTCTTGGCGGTCTAGCTCTTTATCAATAAGTTCAAAAATTTGGGTGTCGCGTTTCATCCTTATATAGGTTTGTATTTTTTCTGCAAAAGTAAGAAATTAATCTCTAAGGTAAAGGCTGGATATGAGGAAAGTCCAGCCGTTTTGCCAGATATATTTTTTTTAAAGAATCTAAAGGATTTGGAAAGCAATGGCAGCAATTCTTTTGAAGGTCACTCCCGCCCTCGCTACAATCTTTTTTGTCATTGTCTGTGATGAATATGATAATAAACCACCAAAAAAGTATTTCCGCTAAGTCGGGTTTAGTGGGTGCCTGTCAATGCAGGAAACAAAATAAAAAACCAAAAATCAAGCGGATGATTTCACTTTAAAGTTATTGAAACCACTACCAATCGTAATTTCTACCAGTTGTTGTTGTAACATTTCTAGTATGGCCAGGAAATTATAAACAAAGTGCACTTTATTTTCAGAGTTTTTTAGCACCACCGCGAAATCAATCTGTTTGTTAATATCAAGTAGATTGGCTATAAAATACTTTTGTTGCTCAATGGTATAAGGATATTGGATTACCGTATGTTTAACTTCCTCACTTCGCAACTCATATTTTTGCATTGTTTTGTGGTAAACGGTAAGCAACTTGTATAAATCGAGTGATAAAAGCTCATCCTGATGAGAAGAGGATTCAGCAGCAAGCGATAAATCATATTCTATATTGCCCCTTCGCTCCTGTTTCATTCTGCTGTCTTCCAAAACTTTCATTTCTTCTGCAGCAGATTTGAATTGTTTATATGCAATAAGCCGGGCTATTAAATCTTGTTCGGGATTAATTTCATTGCCTGCCTCATCAATTTCTATTCTTGGCAATAGCATTTTAGATTTTATCCGCATTAAGGTCGCCGCCACCAAAATAAATTCGCTGGCTACCTCTACATTAAGCGCTAAAAGCTGGTGTATATATGCTAGAAAATCGTTTGTGATTTTTGCGATCTCAATATCCTGGATGTTTAATTCATCGCGTTCGATAAAAAATAACAATAAATCGAATGGTCCTTCGAAAACCGGAAGTTTGATCTCAAAATTCTCTGCTTGCATTTGTTAACAAATTTAACAAAAACAGGGAGACGGCAATATTTTAAAATAATCAGCAGACTAAAAAACGACTAATTAATTAGCGTTAGTTAATATATAAATCGTTTGGCGAGAATCTAAATGAAAAAGATATTCTTTTAAGTTATCAACTACTGACTTTTTGATTTTAACTACTTTACCTTGCGAATTATACTCATCGATAATTTCGTCGCCAATTTTGACCTTATTTAGTTTGTTGACTGGTGTTGAGTGCGTTAAATTTATCATGGGATGTTTTTTTTTACTAATATGGGTGTTTCAAAGCTCCTCCAAAAATCAAGTCGATTAACAAAATGATTTGGTAGAGATAGGGCCTGCAAAGATAGATAAACAAATACCAAAAACAAGGTATAGGACTGATTAATACTACAACTATTAAGAGTCATCAAATAATTGCTTACCTCAACTTAACACCATAAGGAGTAATACATTGGTTAATGAATTAACCTTGACGATTTTTCTTTTGTATTAAAACAAAAATACCTTACTTTGTATCTTGTTTTTTACCCAAATCTGAATGCAAGTTAAAGCTGGCCCCCTATTATCTAAAATCAACTATCCTGCTGATTTAAAGCAATATAGCGAATCTGACTTAGAACAAATAAGCCAAGAGTTACGTCAATACATTATTGACGTGGTGAGTGTAAATGGTGGCCATTTTGGCTCTAGTTTAGGTGTTGTAGAGTTAACTGTAGCGCTACATTATGCATTAAATACACCTTACGATAAGCTGGTTTGGGACGTAGGACATCAAGCTTACGGACATAAAATTCTTACAGGCCGCAGAGGTTTATTTCATACCAATCGAATATATAAGGGGATCAGCGGTTTTCCTAAAATATCTGAAAGTGAATACGATACTTTTGGTGTCGGCCACTCCTCTACCTCTATTTCTGCTGCGTTAGGAATGGCTGTTGCTTCACAATTGAAAGGTGAAACCGATCGCCAGCATGTTGCCGTGATTGGTGATGGTGCAATGACAGCTGGCTTAGCTTTTGAAGGCTTAAACCACGCTGGTATCGAAAACAGCAATGTTTTAGTAATTCTGAATGACAACTGTATGTCTATCGATCCTAACGTTGGTGCACTGAAAGAATATTTAACTAGCATTACCATTTCAAAATCTTACAATCGCTTCCGTGATGATATATCGAATGTATTGGTTGGCTTATCAAAGCTTGGCCCAAATGCACATAAATATGTTAAAAAGATTGAGAAAAGTATAAAGGGAACGCTTTTGAAGCAAAGTAATTTATTTGAGGCGTTAAACTTTAGGTATTTCGGCCCAGTGGATGGCCATGATGTTAAACGTTTAGCACAAACCATCAAAGATTTATCTGCTATACCGGGACCAAAATTACTACACTGCATTACGGTGAAGGGCAAGGGATTTGCCTTGGCTGAAAAAGACCAAACGGTTTGGCATGCACCTGGCTTATTTGATAAAATTACTGGTGAAATTAAAAAAAGCGTTCCAGATAAGCCTCAACCTCCTAAATACCAGGATGTTTTCGGTCATACGATGGTGGAATTAGCTGAGGCTAACGAAAAAATTGTAGGAATTACACCGGCAATGCCTTCAGGCTCATCATTAAATATCATGATGAAAGCCATGCCAAAACGTGCTTTCGATGTGGGTATTGCTGAGCAGCATGCTGTTACTTTTTCTGCAGGTTTAGCGGCACAAGGATTAGTACCTTTCTGTAATATCTATTCAAGCTTCATGCAAAGGGCCTATGATCAGGTTATTCATGATGTAGCGATACAAAAACTTAATGTAGTTTTCTGTTTAGATCGGGCTGGTTTAGCCGGAGCTGATGGCGCAACACATCATGGTGCTTATGATATTGCTTACATGCGTTGTATTCCAAATCTGATCATATCTTCTCCAATGAACGAGGAGGAATTACGGAACTTAATGTATACGGCTCAACAAGAGAACATGGGCCCGTTTGTAATCCGTTATCCTCGTGGAAACGGGGTGATGCCTGATTGGAAAAGACCATTTAAAGCCCTTGAGATCGGCAAAGGCCGGAAAATTTGTGACGGTGAAGACGTTGCTCTATTAACGATTGGACATGTTGGTAATTTTGCCGTTGAAGCTCGTACACAACTCAATAGTGAAGGCATTTATCCAGCACATTATGACCTTCGATTTGTAAAACCCTTAGACCAGGAGATGTTACATGAGGTTTTCTCCAAATACAAACATGTTATTACCGTTGAAGATGGATCGCTTCCCGGAGGAATAGGTTCAGCTGTGCTGGAATTTATGGCCGACAATGGCTACAATTCAAATGTAATTCGCTTAGGTATTCCAGATCAGTTTATCGAACACGGCGAACAACCAGAACTTTGGGCAGAGTGTGGCTATGATAAAGATTCGATTGTTGAGGCAGTAAGGAAGGTTGGCTCTAAGAGATTAACGGATAGTATGGCGGGGTAATATTCAGCACTGAATACTATCAAGTGACATCGACTTAGAAAATGTTAATACGGCCTTTACGGCTTTCGAGTTGGCGCTTTTTGCTAATAAGTCGGTAAATCCAGTTCAAGATCTCTGATATAACCTATAATTCCACCGTTGAGATTATATAAGTTACTCATTCCGTATTTTTCTTCAAGCAACTTTACAGCTGATCTGCTTCTACTCCCCATTTTACATAGAATAACAACTTTTGCCTGATCTGAAATTTTCGCTCGGTTATCTACAATAGTTGATAAGGGGATTAATTCTCCGCCAATGTTAACAAACTGATATTCAGACAATTCCCTAACATCTATTAATTGTACATCTAAACCTTGCTGTTGCCAATTGAGAACTTCACTAGGATCTACCTCTTTGATTTTCTTTTCAATAGCCGGCATGCCACAAAACAATTCATAATCTACAAGTCCATTTGAGATTATTGAAGCATTATCGTAATTTTTGGCGATATTATAAGTCATAGATTCGAAGCTCAACGCATTGAAAGTATAAAATTTTCCGCTAAGGATATCTCCAATCTGAGCAATTACTTTAATCACCTCTAACGCCTGCATACTCCCAATTATGCCTGGCAAAACGCCTAGAACACCAGCTTCAGAACAGTTTTGGACACGGCTCGGATCTGGAGGTAGGGGAAAAGATCACGATAATTGGGGCCACGGCTTCCATCGTCTTTCAAGTGATTAAATACCGAAACCTGGCCTTCGAATTGGTAGATAGATGCGTAAACATTCACCTTATCTAAAATTACACAGGCATCATTTACTAAGTATCTCGTAGGGAAATTATCTGTCCCGTCAGCAATCACATCATATTCGGCAAATATTTCTAAAGCGTTTTGCGAAGTAAGCTGCGTGTTGTAGGCTTTAATTTTTATATAGGGATTTAATGCTTCTAATCGCTGTTGTGCTTCTGAGGCCTTTGATTTACCTAATGACTCTATCCCAAAAAGCACTTGCCGCTGTAAATTGCTATCTTCCACCACATCGCAGTCTAAAATACCTATAGTTCCTATGCCAGCCGCTGCCAAATAGAGTGCCACAGGACTACCTAATCCACCAGCACCCACAATAAGCACCTTAGCATTTGCAAGTTTTTCTTGCGCTGCAAGGCCAAAATCAGGAATAATGATATGACGATTATATCTGGAATATTCTTCTGAAGAAAAATTTACTTTACTCATGCTATTTGTTTTTTATAAATACCCCCAGCGATAGCCGGTACGATGCTAACTATAGAAAAGGGGCTAACACTCGTCTGTAAATTATTTAGACTTCTAATATCATCTTGATCTACAAACAAATTAACAAATGAGCGAACTCCGCCCGCCCCATCTAGCAAATGCTTTTTGATTTCAGGATGGGTTGAAACCAAATTCTCGATGATGCAAGATACATCTGCGCCATCGATTGATACTTTAGATTGATTGTCTGTATATTTTCTTAAAGGTGTTGGAATAAGAATTGTTGCCATACTATTTTATTATAAGGTTAAGCTCTGTTAGTTCTTCGTTATCTTCAATCCGCTGCCATGCTCGCATCTCAGTTATTTTTTGGCGGCTCACGGAGACAATAATGTTTATAAAATTTGGCATCGCAAATTCTAAATCTTCTGCAGATGGTTCTGCAGGTTCATTTGGGTGAGAATGAAACACTCCCAGTAATGACAATCTGTTTTTTACTGCAAATTCTTCGGCAAATAAGTAATCAGTGTGACTTATTTCGAATGACTCATTTCTATCTTTAAAAGAGGCATTACGAACCTCTTTAGCAAAAACTATTTCATTGTCCTGGCCCCAGATAAATCCACAACATTCTTCTGGGAATTGATGAATTGCAATCGATTCTATTTTCTTGACCAAGTGCCTATTGATATGTATTAGTCTCATAATGTAATTTGCTAACTATACTTTCTGCTTCTTTATATTCTTCGGTACCAATTAGGCTGCCCAGTAACAATTCAACAGTTTCTTTAAAACTAATTGGCGAACTAATTTCAGAATCAAGATAATTCAGATCAAGACCCCATTTCAAAATATTCAGAGTATCACTAGCCTTCACATTTTTTAATGAATCCTTTACACATTTAAATAGTGTGCTATTGAGCCAGTTTCTAGCATTTGACTCATCGTTTATATTTTCAATTTCTGAAATGCAACTCAACAAAAGTTTTTTATTTACAGGTAAGATATTAGCAATGATAATATCTTGTGCGGCATTAATTTTTTTATGCTGGTTTTCATACACATTTATTAATAGGTTAAGCTCATCGGGTGTAGTCCAATCTAGTTGTCCCCTGAAAAAACCTTCCCGATACCCTAGCGGGTTTCCTTTAAATATCACCGGTATTTTCTTTCCTTGCTTCAAAATATGAAACAATGCAACTTCCAGGCTTTCAACTGGCCATTCCAGATTTTTCACAATTAAAAAGGCTGATCTATCTCGTTGTGCATAATGAAGTGCGTTCAACATCAAACATGCTGCTTCAGATACATTTTGAGCGGTTACATATTTTCCAGGACTATGAATTGATAGATGATCAACACTTGTTACATCCTTCAGCTCATTATTCATTAAGCTGTTATCAATAATATGGGTAAAACGAACCATTGAGTAGCGTACCCGACTATCTTTGGCATGAGTATCAAAGATAAATTCGCAAAGTTTTTTCGTTGCAGCATATACTTCTGATGTATAATATCGGCTTGCTTTTCCAGTTGATGAAAACACACATTGCTTTACCGATGCTGTAAAATCGCATGCCTTAACTACATTTAAAGTACCGATAACATTATCCCTAATTGCTTCAAGAATATTTTTTTCAGCATAACCAGGGCTTCTCTGTGCTGCCGTATGGAAAACAAAATTTGGATTATATTTATTGAAGCAGGATTGCAAACTTGGCTGGTTACAAATGTTACCTTCAACAAAAACAACCCTGTCGTCGTCATATAAAGCTTCAAGTTTTAGGTTCTTATCAAAAACCACTATGGTTTTGATATTAAGGGTTAGCAATTTTTCTATCAGAGACGAGCCTACGCAGCCAGAACCTCCGGTTATCAAACACACTTGGCCAGCTAAAAGCGCATCTAATTTATCTGAATGAATAACGACTTTTCTATCTCTGGTGGATAAGAAGGGATCGCTTTCTAGTCTGTTATTTTCTTGATAAGTATCAATTAGCTGACTGGTAAGTAACTTTAATAACTCATAAGATGCAGGGTTTTTGTAATCTGGTGATAATTGCCATATTCGATCGTAAAGACTATCTATTGCATCATTACCACAATAATTCATATCACTCATTCATTAGGTGTAGACAAATAATCTATTACATATTTTATGATAAATTATTTCTACTAAAGTATTTACAAAGCGATTATTAGCCAATAGCCCTTTACTACTAACTAAAGTAAAATGTGATCATTCATGTCCATACATTGCAAAACCTTCGAAGCTTCTTTACCTACTATCTATATAAATTAAATCCCCTTTTCCTGTCGTATTACCTTCGTGGCAATGCACTCTATTAAACATTTAAAATCTTAGCCTTAAAGGGCCATTGCCCAAATTTTTAATTTAATGGTTCTTTGTATAGAAGAACATAAAGTGTAAGTGATTCAAAAGCTTAGGGAGAATAACAACGTTTAATAGTATGCAGGTAAAAGACAAGAATACTTACATTTTAATTATGGCTGGCGGAGTGGGTAGCAGATTTTGGCCAAAAAGCAGAAATAATTTCCCAAAGCAGTTTATCGATATTCTTGGTACAGGCAAATCTTTACTTCAACTAACTTACCAACGTTTTTTAAAGATTTGTCCGAGTGAAAACATTTACATTCTCACCAATGAAATTTATGCTGATATCATTGAAACTCAACTTGGCGAACAGGCTAAACAAAATGTGATTACCGAGCCATGTAGGCGAAATACGGCACCTTGCATAGCTTATGCAACTTTCAAAATTGCAGCCTTAAATCCAAAGGCCAACATTATTATCGCTCCATCAGATCATTTAATTCTGAATGAAGATGTATTTATTTCATGTTTAGAAAAAGGGATTGCTTTTGCATCCAACAATGATGCATTATTAACGCTTGGGATTAACCCAAGCCGGCCTGATACAGGTTATGGCTATATCAAATTCGAACCAGGTAAGGAAGAAATTTTCAAAGTAGACAAATTTTTGGAAAAGCCCTCACTAGATAAGGCTACTCAATTTGTTAATAGTGGAGAATATGTTTGGAACGCAGGAATATTTATCTGGAATGTAAGGTCGATTATTTCTGCTATAGAAAAACATGCAGAAGAGCTTTTTAGCATTTTCAATCAGAAAAACGTATATAATACTGATTACGAGTCATCATTTATTGCCGAGAACTACCCTTTAGCTAACGATATCTCTATTGATTATGCTATAATGGAAAAGGCAGATAACGTGTACACCATTATAGGAGATTTTGGCTGGTCTGATTTAGGAACCTGGGCATCTTTGCATGAAGTAATGGAGAAGGATACAAACAATAATTCCTTCACGGGAAAAGCTGTTCTACTAGAAGACACAGATAATTGTATTCTTCAATTATCGAATCAAAAAATTGCAGTTGTTAAGGGTCTGAGCAATTACATAGTGGTAGATGATGGAGATGTACTGCTCATCTATCCGAAGATAATGGAACAAGAAATTAAGAAAATTTCAACTGAAGTAGTCGCCCAATTGGGAATGGATTATCAATAATACCCCTAGAACTTAACAAACAAGCCATAAAATAAAATCATAAATTATCTTATAACATGAAGAAAGCGCTTATTACAGGAATAACTGGACAAGATGGAGCATACCTAGCCGAATTGCTATTGAAAAAAGGCTATGAAGTACATGGAATCAAACGCCGAAGTTCGATGTTCAATACTGATCGTATTGATCATCTTTATCAAGACCCTCACGATACAAATATCAGGTTTAAGCTACATTATGGAGACTTAAGTGATTCTACCAATTTGATTCGAATAGTTCAGGAAGTTCAACCAGACGAGATTTATAATTTAGGCGCTATGAGCCACGTTAAAGTTAGCTTTGATACGCCAGAATATACTGCAAATGCCGATGGAATAGGTACGCTAAGGCTTTTAGAAGCCTTACGGATATTGGGTTTGGAGAAAAAA
The DNA here is from genome assembly GCF_979258625.1 of Pedobacter sp. AC212. Classification (NCBI taxonomy): domain Bacteria; kingdom Pseudomonadati; phylum Bacteroidota; class Sphingobacteriia; order Sphingobacteriales; family Sphingobacteriaceae; genus Pedobacter; species Pedobacter sp. AC212. The sequence continues at coordinate 19,348 of NZ_OZ409870.1, forward strand.
ACACGTATTTACCAGGCATCAACATCTGAGCTATATGGATTAGTACAGGCTGTTCCTCAAAGTGAAACCACACCATTCTATCCGCGATCGCCATATGCCGTAGCAAAAATGTACGCCTATTGGATTACTGTAAATTATCGAGAAGCATACGGAATGTTTGCTTGTAATGGTATCCTGTTTAATCACGAGAGCCCCCTGAGAGGAGAAACTTTTGTAACCCGTAAAATTACCCGAGGGGTTTCAAAAATTGCTTTGGGCTTGCAGGATAAATTGTATTTAGGAAACCTAGATGCCCGCAGAGATTGGGGACACGCTAAGGATTATGTTGAAGCCATGTGGCGAATTTTGCAACAAGATGTGGCAGAAGATTATGTGATTGCAACAGGAGTTACCACAACAGTTCGGGATTTTGTAAAAATGTCGTTTTTAGAAGTAGGCGTTGAACTAGCGTTTAAAGGTGAAGGCGCAAATGAGAAAGCTTATGTTGTTTCATGTTCTGATCCAGATTACCAACTTGAAATAGGCAAAGAAGTAGTGGCTGTTGATGCTGCATACTTCCGCCCGACGGAGGTAGACCTGTTAATTGGTGACCCAACAAAATCAAAAACTAAGTTAGGCTGGGAACCAAAGTATGATCTGGCCGCATTGGTTAAGGAAATGATGTTCTCGGACGTTGAACATTTCCGGAAGGAAGTAATGCTCAAAGAAGCAGGTTACGAAGTAAAAAACCAATTTGAATAACGTTAATACCGCTATCTAATTTTTTATAAGTACCTAAGAAATCAGTAGATGTACCGATTTCTTAGGTACTTTTTTTTGCGAAACATAAATTTGTTTACACTGCTGCCCCGACATTTCTCAATGCATGTTAACTGGTCCGGCAGATGTTTTCGAAAACACAATTGGTAGGTTTAGTTGCTGTAAAAACTGTTGGGGGGTATGTGTTTTATAGAAAGCTGTCCGATCTCCTTTCAAGATTTGAGACGCTTCCTGATAGGCCAAGATAATTTTATCTTTTATATCAACAATATAATTCGGATCGCAGATGTAACCTAAGTTGTAAGTTTCACAAAGTTCTGCCATTAAACCGACATTACTAACCAAAGAAATTAAACTATATTTTGCAGAACGGCCAATTAGTCCACTTGAGCCATAGAAAGCAGAATAAATCATAAGGGAGACATCCGATTTGCTAAAAAAATATTCCATAGCACTATCGGAAACAAAATCATTAATGATTACTAATTCAAGCTTTGGGTTGTTATTTTTAAAATTGTTAATTAGAAGTTCGAAAGTGTCACTGTAGTAATTTGGAATTTTGCCTACAATCATTAAGCGCATGTTGTTTTGAAATACTGGATCTACCATAGTGAATGCCTCAAGGATATTTTTTATGTTTTTTCTTCCATCTAAAGACCCGAAAATTAAATAGGTAATCTTTTTGTTATTTGATACGGAAAAGTTGGAAGACAGTTGTAAGTCTTCCAGTGGGTAATCAAAAACAGGATCAACTAAGTACTTGAAAATATTAACTTTATAGGTGTTATTAAGCCTTTTTGTCCCTTCAGAATCATTTAAAATAAAAATGTCTTTTAAGGCATTCGATCGCAATAAAATTTTTTCAAAAAACTTACGCTTGTATCTTTTTAAGATAGCTTCTATTCTTACTGCAAGTTTGTTACTACCTGAAATGCGATGTGACGGTCTAAATTCTATTCCCGAAATTTTATATTTTACTTTATGAAATCCGATTTGTAATTCGTAATGGGTAAGATCTAACAAAAATAGCTGGTCAATATTAAGCTGTGCGGCGAATTCATCAATAATACTCCATTCTTTAAATTTTAATTTTTGAACAAAGCTTTCTTTTTTGAAGTCAAAAACAGAGAAGTGAACTTGCTCCGGAGGAATAGCAGATTTAGAAAAGTTTATAATATTTCTTGCCTGGTTATTAAAAAAGAAGTGAATTTCTTCACCTTTTTCGGGAACGATATTATCAACTAAGTACTGGGCATAACCAGCATTATGACCTTTTAAGGATATGTTCAAATCGCAAATAAGTGTTATCATGCACTAGAGAGTTTTGATGAGCGTTATTAATAGTTTCTTGGTTAGTTGTAATTACAAAAGTGGGTAATATTTAAAGTTGGCAGTATCAGTAGTATCCCGATAAACAAATCCGGCAATAAAGAAAAGCAGAAAGAAGTTAAAGTTATAGGCAGGCCTATTCTCAAAGAAGATAACCAATAATTCTACTAAAATATAGATCGATAAATGAAATGATAATTTGGGAATCTTCTTTTCAAATATCCCCTTTAGAGACGTATATATTAAAAGAAATAGGTAGAGTGCCACATACACAACACCCCCTTTAAGAATCAATTGCAAAAAACCTACTTCGCTTGAGAAGCGTTGATAAAAAATCTGAAAAATCTTGATTTTTCTGGAGGTTAAAAAAATATTCACTAAAATACGTTCCTAAAAAGCCCCTACCAAAAAAATATTCGTGGGCTTTTAAATCTCCAAACAATTCTTCAAACAAAAACGATCGGGTATCTGTAACATCGACAGAATTGCTTCCAGTTATTTCCGAAAAAAAAAGTAAAAAATTCTTTAAATTAATTACTACCTGAAAAGTAATAAAAAAAATACTTGCTAAAATAAGCCCTTTTATTGCCGTTGACCTTTTAAATAGATTTAACGAAATGAAAATCCCTGTAAAAAATATAATTTTCAATAGTATCACTCTATATTCAGAAACATAACTAAAAATGCATGCCAGTATGATAATCAAAATATAAAAAGCTAAATGCTTTTTTGCATCTAATGCAAATATAAATGCTGGTATAACAGCTGATGTACAAACATATCCTGGGTAGTACGGTAAAGTGCTGAATGGATTTGGAAAAAATAGAAAGAGGAAAACTACACATGATATTTTCAGAATCCTAATTATTTCTTGTTTCGATGCATAAAACCCTACACCAAATGAGAAAACAGGCACAACGGCTAGTAGTGCATAAGGGTGGTTTATTAATGTAATTATACTAAAGCCAGGTGTAAGAAATGTTGCAATTAAATTAATAAAAATGAATATGCCGTATACACAAAAGAATACAGTTAAAAATTTGGGCATTTCAAATCCAAACCTGTTAAACTTATAATATATGCTAAATAACTGCGCCATGGATAGATACAGAAAGATGGAAAATATGATCTTCTTCCACAACAAGGTGTTGGGGTCATCATAAAAAACGCTTGATAAAAAAACTAATAAAAGCAAAACATAAAATGATAGTTTCATTTCTTTTAAGAAATCTCCAATCCTTCTATCGCTATAATTTATATATTCGGAGTAGTGCATTTTTTTTAGTTAAAAATTCATTCATTTCATTCGGATTTCACCTCCAAATGCGCTGTAAGTTTTTCCGTATTATAATAACCTCATATTGCATTTTCCAAAGTATTAAGGCTAATACTGCCCAAAAAATATTCAGTATCAATAGGCCGTCTACACCAAAATTGCAAACTTTCATTAGTAGGTATGCAGTTGGATAGTGAAGCATTAGTGTAATTAGACTATATAAAACCTGCAAATTGAGCGTACCAGCACCATTTATAAAATGAACGTATGCCTGTACGAATAAGGTTAGTGAAAAATAGATACTGAGATAAATATTAATGTGTTGTGGAACTTCTATTTCCGGGCCGAGCCAAACCGAGTAAGCAAATTTATTAACTAATAACATACCGACTAAGCCAAGAACGAGAAAAAAATTTAAGCGATTAATTTGAGCGATTATTTTTTTTATCCAGGCAAAATCTTTTTTAGCAAACGCTTCTGAAAAGGCGGCCCATAGAGGATGTACAAACATTAGCTGAAAAATTGTTGCAATACTAAAGTATCTGTAGGCAATATTATAGAGTGTTACAGTGTCATTGTCGGTAAACTGCGCTATCAAAAAATTATTTGATGTTAGTATAACAATAACAGAAATTTGAATTATAAAAAACTTAATGCTCAATCCAAACAACTTTCTCTTATAAGTAAATTTGAAACTCGCAATAGTTGGTCGCAGAAAGGGTTCTTTTATATAATATATTATAGAATATATCAACAAACATAATGGGTAAGTAAAAACTAACGCTGCCACCAGAAACACGAAAGAATTAGTGAAGAGATGGCCACAAAAGTAAATCAAAGCCAGGGATAAGAAATTGCCAGCCACCATTATGCCATTTGCTATGAAATGTAGCTGTTTAACCATAAGAAGGGAGGTAATTGGTTTTAAAAGAAATAGAAGACAAAAAGATATGACAGTCAAACGTAGCGCTAACCGTAAGCTTCGCTCATTTATTTTTGTATTAAAGATTGTATTCCAATTTAAATTGGAATCAAGCAAAAAATATAACGATAGAATAAAAATGACAAAGAAAAACAAAAAGACATATGTTGTGGAAAGATAAGACCTTACAAGCTTGACATCATCGTTTACCAATGCCTCGCTGATTCTATTAGTAAGCCCATTTACTAAACCAAAATCGAATATGCTAAACCAGGTTACAACCGAAGCAATAGTAAGATAAACTCCGTAACTACCCTTATCAACATATCCCAATGAGATAGGAACAAGAGAGAGGGTAACAATTGTGCTTATAATTTTAACTAAAAATGAGCGGACTACATTTTTCACAACATCTTTACTTCGCTGATCTGCTAACTTAAATGTAAAATTCATTTTAAATAGGTATGTGGGTTAAATTTTTCTTTGTCGTATTTTTCAGACTTCGGAAAAAACCAAATTCATGTATAATAATTAAAAAGCCAACTCAATTTTCGAGATGATATGATTGATTAAAACCGACAGCTGAAATTGCTGAAGAGTGGAGCGAATAATTGGCGCTCTTTAGGGGTATAGTATGTATTCGCAAAATCATAGCCGTACCCAAACCTTACTTTTTCAATACCGTTAAAAACAATCTTAACATTTTTCAATTGTTCTTGTCTTACCATGGAATTCAAAAATTGCAATTCACTTTTCTGCGTGAGACCTTGCCTGATGATGAATAGTGAAACATCTGTAAATGGAGATATCATAGCGGCATCTGGAACTAAATGCAGTGGGGGGCTGTCAATTATGATGTCATCATAGCGAACACTTAATTCATCTATCAAAGTTTTCAGCTCAGGTTTTTCAAGCATTTCGGCTGGATTCGAAACGAGAGCGCCACATACAATAATATCGAGATTTTCATGCGTTTTCGAATGTTGTATTACCGACTCGACTGACCTAAGTCCCGCAAAATAATCGCTTAAACCAAACGTATTACTCTTCAAGCTCAAAGCTTTTCCAACTTTTGGTCTTCTCATATCTAATTCTAATATGATTGTCTTTCTACCTGCATAGGCCAATGATAATGACAAATTAACCCCAATGAAACTTTTTCCCTCACCTGCTATACTCGAAGTGATCAGTGTAACCCGCCCTGTTTTTTTTTCTCCATGCAGATAATGAAGCTTCGTTCTCAAACTGCGCAACTGCTCAGTTAGCGCAGTGTGTTCCTTACCGTTAATTATCAACTCATTTTTATTATTTTCTAGCGGAAGCTCAGCTATAACATCGATGTTTGACCGGTCTAAAATATCTCTTAAACTTAAAATCTTTGTACTTAACACTACACGCAAATAAATGATTAAGGCGGTTGATAAAAGGCCCAAGCAAATAGATATCGCTAATACTAACAGCGAACGGCTTTTCTTCGGAGCGATAAAGTATGCTTCGTCAATTGTACGTTCGTTCTTTAGAATACCAGAATAATTCGCAGCAGCTTCTTCCCTTTTTTGCAAATAGTAAGTGTAAAGGCCCTCTTTACTAGATTGTCCTCTCTTTATATCAATAAACTTCCGCTCTTGAGTAGGAATATTCCTAATTGAAGTTTCAAATTTGGAATTGTAGTTGAGAAGCTTCTTCCGCGTTTGCTCCAAAGTGATTTTTATATTTTTTACGCTTTCTTTTATTACTGCCTTAGTATTTTTTATTTGACGATTGATGGGCTCAAACTCTGGATTTGTTTCTGGCATAATTGCAGAAAGTTCTTCGTAATTTAGCTGAAGCGACTTTAATTTTTCGATTGAGTTATTTAATGCTAAGTCGGTAATACCGCTAGCGGAAGGTATCTTTTCCGAATTTTGAGCAGAAGACACATATGAATATAATCTGTTTATCGCTTCTAATTGTATATTGGCTTCATTAAGTTTAGTATCATTTGCCTGGAGATTTTCTAGGCTTACCTTCGATTGTAAGCTTATATCGGTTAAACCTTCACTACTTTTAAAGTCTTCAAGCCCCTTTTCTGATGAGCCTAGATCCGTAGAAAGTGCCTCAATTTTTTGATCTAAGAAATCTATTGTGTTCTTTATATCTTTGTTTTTTTCAAAAGATGCTTCCAAGTTATATTTAGAAATCAAGGTATTCAGAATATCCTTCCCACGTTGGGCAACCGGGTCTTTAATATCCAAATTCACCATTGTTGATAATTTATTAGATAAGTTCACACCAATATTTTTCTGATACAGATCTGATACCTCATCAACGTTTCTGAGTTTTAACCTAATTTGTTGCCCTTTATAGTCAGAAATATTTTTCGACTTTCGAAGCTTCCAGCTTCCCAATGTAGTAACATATTGTTTATCAAAACGTAATTGTCCCTGGTCAACACCATCAATTTTCAACTGGAATCTATTATCATCAAGTATAACCACATCGAGGTTATGTAGGTCGTCAAAGTTTACAATGTTAGCCGAAACAAAAACAAACGGAGTATTTTCATACAAATCGATGTACCTAAGCCCGTCCTTTCTATAATAACCAATCCATAACTTTAGTTCATTAACCATCTGACGGATAAGCTTTTTAGATTTGATAACTTCAATTTCGTTTTCTACAAGCTTAAAAGAATTAGACAAATCGATTTCTCTTAGAGCGGAACTTTGACTTCCCTTCTTCTCATCACTGATCATTAAAGTTGCTTTAACTTCATAAGTTGGAGAAACAAAATATAAATACAGTAATGCTACTGCCACACATATACTTACAGCCAGAATGTGCAAAGGCCAGTGATAGAGATATTTTTTTATTATGTTTTCCAAATCTCCGACTTGGTTTTTAGTTTCGAGAATCTGTAGTTTATGTTTATCGTTTATGAGAGACATACTTAGTTTGTTAGGGTTTATTTAGAAAAAAGATACTGTTACCGAAAATCAGAGCCACGATGCGCTTATATAATCTGACCAATTATTACTGGAATGTGGCCACTACAAATAAAAAAATCAATGCATTACTTAATATTGATAGGAAATGTAATTAGTGATATTTGGCTATTCTGCTGAAACCGAAAGCTATTCTCAATCTTTGCAGATGAATTATATGACATGTGATACCATAATTATAATCAGAAACAAGTGAGTCACATTCAAATTCGTACCGATTAAAGATTATAGTAGTGATGTTCGATAGTTCTTAATAATTAGCGATGGCCGATAATTAAAAATAGTTATAGTTTGTTTTCAACAGACTAAATTATCTTGTTCGCGTAAAAAATCCAATAGCCCTTTTTAGCTATTGATAAGTGAAGCTTTCTTTAACTCCCTCTCGGTGGTATTTTAGATGATAGTATCAAAGGGCTATTGCCTAACACTTCCTCCTTTGATAATTTCGTTCACATAATCTAGCAAATAAAAAGTCTATAAACGGTGTGGAAATATTTAGTTAATCCGTTCTAAAAAGGTATTGCAAAAACAGATTTAAATCTCAGAAAAGGTTACATTGATAAAAGCCAAACATTGGAAAAGCACTCAAAAGTATACATCGCCGGTCATCGTGGCATGGTGGGATCCGCCATTTACCGAAAACTCGAAAAGGAAGGGTTTTCGAATATCATTACGAAAACCTCCACCGAACTAGATTTACGAAATCAACAGGCTGTTGAAAATTTCTTTGAAAGAGAGAAACCCGATTACGTTTTTTTAGCCGCAGCGAAAGTTGGGGGAATTGTAGCAAACAACACGTACAGAGCAGATTTTTTGTACGAGAATTTGGCTATACAAAACAATGTTATTCACCAGTCTCATATTCATGGTGTAAAAAAACTGATGTTTTTGGGTTCGAGTTGCATTTACCCGAAATTGGCTCCACAACCACTTAAGGAAGATTATTTGCTAACAGGATTATTGGAACAAACTAATGAACCTTATGCGATAGCTAAAATCGCTGGTATAAAAATGTGCGAAGCCTACAGAGCACAGTATAATTGCAATTTTATTTCGGTAATGCCGACAAATCTATACGGCTATAATGATAATTACCACCCCGAAAATTCACATGTTTTACCTGCGTTAATCAGAAAATTTGATGAGGCTAAAACTAACAAATCAGATAAGGTAGTGATTTGGGGGTCTGGCTCTCCTATGAGAGAATTTTTATTTGCTGATGATTTGGCCGATGCCTGTTATTATTTAATGCAAACCTATAATGAAGCCGAGCTGGTAAATATAGGGACCGGAGAAGATCTGACGATAAAAAATCTTGCCATTGCTATCCAGAAGGTAATTGGTTTCGACGGAGAGTTAGCATTCGATAGCAATAAACCTGACGGAACGCCCCGAAAACTTATGGATGTTTCTAAGCTTCACTCATTAGGATGGAAACACAAAATTAACCTGGAAGAAGGTCTTAACCTGGCCTACCAGGATTATAAACAATTTAATAACTAAAAAACTCCTCAATATGAAAATCGCTGTAATTGGTACCGGCTATGTTGGCCTGGTAACGGGCACTTGCTTGGCAGAAACTGGGAACAATGTTATCTGTGTTGATATAAATGTGGAGAAAGTTGCAAAGATGCAAAATGGAGAAGTTCCCATTTACGAACCTGGTTTAGACTTATTATTCAATCGAAATATAGAGCAGGGAAGACTTCATTTCACTACTGATTTGGCCTCCGCCGTCAAAGATGCCAAAATTATCTTCATGGCGCTCCCTACTCCTCCAAACGGCGATGGTGCTGCAGACCTTTCTTACATTCTTGGCGCTTCTGAAGATATATCCAAACTGATCACGGAATACAAAGTAATAGTAAATAAATCTACCGTACCCGTTGGTACTGCCGATAAGGTAAGAGCTGTTTTCGAAAAAAATACCGACGTACCCGTTGATGTGGTTTCAAACCCCGAATTTTTAAGGGAAGGTGTTGCCGTTGATGATTTTATGAAACCAGATCGTGTAGTATTAGGTACAAGAAGTGAAAAAGCTATAAAATTAATGTCGGAATTATATGCTCCTTATGTAAGACAGGGAAATCCCATCTTATTTATGGACGAGAGATCATCTGAACTTACTAAATATGCAGCCAATTCCTTTCTAGCAACAAAAATCACTTTTATGAATGAGGTTGCAAACCTCTGCGAATTAGTAGGGGCAGATGTTGATGCCGTGAGAAGAGGTATTGGTACCGATGAACGAATTGGTAAACGATTTCTTTTTCCAGGAATAGGCTATGGAGGATCATGCTTTCCAAAGGATGTACAGGCTTTAGTGATGGCGGCAAACAATGCCGATTATAACTTTCAAATCCTTAACGCGGTAATGGATGTTAATGAAAATCAAAAACTTATTATCGTTAATAAAGTATTAAAATACTATAAAAATAATCTTCAAGGAAAGAATTTTGCCCTTTGGGGATTAGCATTTAAGCCAGAAACTGATGATATCCGCGAAGCACCATCACTTTATATTATTGATGCTCTTGTAAAACATGGCGCAAGTGTAAGTGTGTTCGATCCGGAAGCAATGACTAATGTTAAAAACGCCATCGGAGATAAAGTAACCTATGCAAACAGTGCTTATGAAGCATTGAATAACGCGGATGCTTTGCTGATTGCAACAGAGTGGTCTTTATTTCGAACACCTGATTTTGACCAAATGGAAAAGCTTCTAAAATCGAAAGTAATATTTGATGGCCGTAATCTTTACGATCTGCAAAAGATGATTGATCTCGGCTACTATTATAACAGTATAGGTAGAAAATTAATAGACTAATATGAAACGAAAAAAGATATTAATCACCGGAGCTGCAGGATTTTTGGGCTCACATCTTTGTGATCGTTTTATTAAAGATGATTATCATGTTATTGGCATGGATAACCTGATAACCGGAGATATTGCCAACATTGAACACCTGTTTAAATTGGAAAACTTTGAATTTTACAATCATGATGTTTCCAAATTTGTACACATCCCTGGCAAATTAGACTACATTTTACACTTTGCCTCGCCAGCAAGCCCGATTGATTATTTAAAAATTCCAATACAAACGCTAAAAGTTGGCTCTTTAGGCACACACAATCTCTTAGGCTTAGCCCGCAACAAGGGAGCAAGAATGCTAATTGCTTCTACTTCCGAGGTATATGGAGATCCAAATATTAGCCCACAACCAGAAGAATACTGGGGAAATGTTAATCCTGTTGGGCCTCGTGGTGTTTACGATGAGGCAAAACGTTTCCAAGAAGCAATGACCATGGCCTACCACACTTTTCATGGTGTAGAAACGAGAATTGTTAGAATTTTTAATACGTATGGCCCACGTATGCGCTTAAACGATGGAAGAGTGTTACCCGCTTTTATAGGCCAGGCTTTAAGAGGTGAAGACCTTACTATTTTTGGTGATGGCAGCCAGACCCGCTCATTTTGCTATGTTGATGATTTGATTGAGGGCATTTGTCGTTTATTAATGAGCGATTATGCGCAACCTGTTAATATCGGTAACCCCGATGAAATAACTATCAAACAGTTTTGCGAAGAAATTATTAAGCTCACAGGAACTAATCAGAAGATTGTTTATCAACCGCTTCCACAAGATGATCCAAAACAACGTAGGCCGGATATCACCAAAGCACAAAATATTTTAGGTTGGGAGCCAAAAATTCAGCGAGAAGAAGGTTTGAAAATTACTTATGAATACTTTAAAACACTACCTCCATCAGCACTGGAAAAAGTAGAGCACAAAGACTTTACCGGTTATAACAAGTAATACCGAGTGCTGCAAAAATCTGCATCAACAATAAGCTTAAACGGTCCTGAAGATGAATTTTTTGAATCATAGCCCTATAAGGCTATTGTAGTGCAAGCTAAATTGTAAGACTTTAGTAATGTTATAAAAAACGATAAATATTCAGCGTAACACGTATACCGAACCATTGAAAGATTAAAACTGATGAACTTACCCCTATTTGTAGACGTACTGGATTTTAAGGTTTTTTCTGATGATTTAAACACGATAGCCATTGGAAGTGATAAATGCAGAACCATCAACACGATTAGCCCGAATTCTTATGGCTTATCGCTCAAAGATGATGTATTTAAAGAGGCCCTAAAAAAGACAGATTACCTGGTGTTGGATGGAGTGTACTTCGCTTTTGCATCATTGATGCTGAAAGGGAAAAATATCAAAAAGAACCAAGGTCCAGATGTTTTCTATCATTTTATGGAAAGGATGGCAGAACAAGGTGGAAAAGTTTTCTTCTTAGGATCAAGTGAACAAACGCTAAATAAAATAGAACAAAGAGTAAAAAAAGAGTACAATAACATCGAAGCCAAAAGTTATTCTCCTCCGTTTAAGGAAGCCTTTACCGAAGAGGATAACCAAAAAATGCTTGATACGATAAACGATTTCAAACCAGATATTTTATTTGTGGGAATGACTTGCCCTAAGCAAGAAAAGTGGGCTACGCAGTTTAGAGATCATATCAATGCAGGATTAGTAATTAGTATCGGGAACGTATTTGATTGGTTTGCTGGAACTCAGAAAGCCATTCATCAATTTTGGTTCCAGATAAGAATGGCATGGTTAATTAGAATTTTTTATAGACCCGAAATCTTTCGTAGGAATATTAAAAACCAGATGACCTTCTTCGGTCATGTAATATTGATTTTTTTAAAATTAAAGAAAATATAAAATGATAAAAGTTGCATTAGTAGGTGCCGGCAAGATGGGTGTTTCTCACTTGTCGATATTAGGAGCTCACCCTGACGTTGAAGTTGTTGGTGTTTGCGATACCTCAAAAGTAGTAACCAACTTTTTGGAGCGTTATTCTAAATTAGATTGTTTCGCAGATTTTGCAAAAATGCTCGATAATGCAAAACCGGATGCGGTTTTTGTGGCTGTACCAACAAAATTCCATCACCAGATTATAAAACTTGCGATGGAAAAGAACATCCATGTTTTTGCTGAAAAACCTTTTTGCCTTAATACTGCAGAAGGCACGGAACTTATTGAACTGGCAGCAAGAAAAAATCTGGTTAATCAGGTGGGCTATCATAACAAGTTTGTTGGAACTTTCAAGGAGGTGAAACGTATCGTTCAATCAGGTATGCTTGGAGAGGTTTATCATTTCGTTGCCGAATCTTATGGCCCTGTAGTTACCAAAGCAAAGCAAAGCTCATGGAGATCTAAACCAGAAGAAGGTGGTGGCTGCTTAATGGATTATGCATCACACGTAATCGATTTGGTTAACGACATTATTTCGCCAATTAATCAGGTTAAAGGTGCTACGCTAAAATCCATTTATTCAAACACTGTTGAAGATGCGGTGTATTCGGTAATGAATACTACAAGTAATGTAAGTGGCATTCTTTCGGTAAATTGGAGTGAAGAAACGTACCGTAAAATGTCTACAACAGTTACTATTCTAGGTTCAAAAGGCAAAATAATTTCTGATGCAAATGAACTGAAGTTATACCTTAAAGACGAAACAAAAGACTATACCAAAGGCTGGAACGTAAAGTATATCACCGACCTAACCGACCAGGTTAACTTCAACCTTCGCGGTGAAGAGTATTCAGCACAAATAGATTATTTTATTGATGCAGTTATGAAAAGGAAGCCCAACACGGTTAATACTTTTCATCAAGCCTGGCAAACAGATAAAGTTATTGAATTAATTAAACAACATAGGTAACATGATCATGGACAGAGTATTATTTGGCGACAATCAGTTTTTCGCTGTAAACCACATTTCGGACGAAAAATCTCGGGCACAATCTATTCAGTTTAAAACTGATGATGCGATTATGAAGACATTAAATAGCGCAAAAGATGTGGGCTTGAATACATTTATGTGTACAACTCACGATAGAATTGTAGCCATTTGCGATATTATCAGGAAAGATCCGGAACAGTATGCCGATTACAAAATTTTTCCTTGTATGCCGTATGCGCATAAATATGCTAACGCGGTAACAGAACTTGGTATATCGGGTACTATTAAGCAATATGTTCCTGGTAATGTATTTGGCTCACTATTTAAAGGTGGTATGGCTATCATTTCTAAAGATTATATCTCATTAATTCAATTAATGATTGATGCAGAAATGAAAATGTTTAAGGGCATTAATACCCCTGTTATTTTTCTGCAGAATGTAATTACAGATTTACTATTAGGATTAAACTGTGATGAGGTGCTGGTTGCTTTCTGTAATCACATCAAGAAAAAATACAACGCCGAGCCGGGCTTTATTACGATGAACATGCCTAAGTTACATGCGGTTTTGGAAAGAAATGGAATTGAAAACCCAATAATTTGCAGTTCCATTAACAAGGTTGGTTTTCGAATGTCGGGCAGTATTGAAGCATACGAAGAAGTGCTTAGAACCAAGAAAGGTAGGTTTATTGCAATGCAGGTACTTGCTGGTGGAGCTATCCCTCCAGAGGAAGCAATTGAATATATCTGTAGCTTACCCAATATTGAATCCATACTGTTTGGAGCCTCATCCAAAAAAAATATCGAAAGCACAATGTCTTACATACATGCTTTCGACGATAAACAATTAACTACTGCTATGGCGAGCTAATTAGGAGTTAAGTTCACATAATTTGTGGTCAATTGAAAAAAGGGCCTAACAGCCCTTTTTTAAAACTTTTTCAAAGCTGCCTAGTCTACTTTGATAAATTTTTTGGTTAATTTATTTACACCGTTATTAAAATACAAAAGAAATGTTCCAATAGGCAAATTAGAGACATCAATTTCATTTTGTACACTGCCCTTTTCCAAAATAACTTTTTTAGCTTTTTGTCCGTTAATTGAGATCACTTCGATTATTGCTGTGTTGCTAACTTCTGGATATTTTACACTCAAAATGCTTTGTACCGGATTTGGATACAGGGATAGCTCAATTGAATTATCCAATATACTCTTGCTAATCGTGGGGCTACCCACAATGGCACTTTCCCTCCTATTGGGCCCAGCAATTATTTTAAAGCGCCAATAACCAGCCTCACGATCGACATCGCCAACCGGAATTGGCATTTGATAGCTTTTAAATACACCACTATTCTCGCTGTAAACAATCTTATCCTGAAACTCATCATGATAAGCAATTAATGTTTTAGCTATTTTATCTGTAGTGATTACAGGAGGAGCGGTTTCGCTTGATTTTGTAAACACCGGGCTCGAAATCACATCACTTTCCAGTCTATTTACAGTCGCTTTTATTTTAAATTTCCAGTAGCCAGTAGCTCTGTAAAAATCGCCGACATTAATTGTGCCCGCATAAACTGTAAAATTACCACCGTTTTCGCTTACTAATATATCTTTACTATATAAATCGTGGCTTACACTCAACGTGTTATTCAAATCATCAGCAGTAATGGTTGGTGCGCCAGGTTTATCCGGAATGGTAAAAGCCGGGCTTGATACTAAAGCGCTTTCATTTCTATTAGCTGTAGCGCTGATTTTAAATTTCCAATAACCGGCAGGTCTTGAAACATTACCTACGCTGATAGAGCCGGTATAAGCCTGAAAATCACCGTTATTTTCACTCACAACAATTGCAGCCGGATATAAGGTATGGCTAGCAGTTAGCGTGTTGGCCACATCATCTGCAAAGAGATCTGGCGGAGAGATGATTTCAGCATTGTAAAAGGCAGGGCTATTTATTACACTACTTTCTGCCCTATCTGCTGCTGCTTTAATTTTAAACTTCCAATAGCCGGCTACCCTGGAAACATTCCCCACATTTATTGTTCCGGTATAGCTTTGATAGCTTCCGTTGTTTTCACTAAATATAATTTCAGAAGAATATTGGTTATGGGAGGCACTTAGGGTATTCGCAGTATCATCAGCAGTGAGTACAGGTGGGGTTGCAGATCCTGTTGCACTGAAAGCAGGGCTTGGAACCACAGCGCTTTCGCTGCGGTTCGTACTCGGTCGAATTTTAAATTTCCAATAACCACTGGGCCGGGCTACATTGCCCACACTAATTGTTCCAGTATAAATCTGGAAAGCGCCATCATTTTCACTTACCACAATATCCCCTGCGTAGGTATCATGATTAGCAGATAGCGTATTGGCCACATCATCTGCAACAAGTATAGGTACACTTGGTGCAGTGAGCGCATTAAATGCCGGACTATTGACTACCGAGCTTTCCATTCGGTTAGTACCAGAACTGATTTTGAATTTCCAATAGCCGGCTATCCTGGCTACATTGCCCACGTTTATTGTTCCGGTATAGCTTTGATAATCGCCGTTATTCTCACTAAATACGATATGAGAGGCATATAGATCATGGGTAGCCATCAGGGTATTGGCTGCATCATCAGCAATTATTTTCGGGGCAGAGGGAGTGTTTGCGGTAGCAGTAAAAGCGGGGCTTGGTGTTTCTGCACTCTCGTTTCTATTGGTTGCCGCTTTTATTTTAAACTTCCAATAACCTTCATCCCTAGTAACATTTCCAACTTTTATTGTATCGGTATAGGCTTTAAATTCTCCACCGTTTTCGCTCACAAGAATATCTTTTGGAAATTGATCATGGGTACTCACTAACGTATTGCTTTCATCGTTACCGCTTACCCCTGGAGCACTTGGTGTAATAGTGGCAGATGTACGCATTAAGATAATTGAGGAATAGGGCGCTACATTTACACTACCAGAATAAGAGGCATTTTTGGCATCTACGTAGGTTCCATCTAAACTTACCAACTTAACCGCATCGCTTGCATTATATTCAAACCTGATATAATCATCTGGCTTGGTATTGGTTACATCAGCTTCAAGAAATTCGATATCATCTAACCAATAAACAAAGTTTCCATTGTCTGATTGAATGGTGATACAAGTATTTGCCTCAGTTTTTGGAAATGAAAAAATACATTCGTAGCTAGTGGTCGTACCAGTAAGTTTAACTGTGCTAATAGTGGAAATTGTTCCAAATGGCGCATTCCATTGTCTTAAAAAGGTTTTAATAGCTGCATCTTTGTTACCCGAAGCTTTGAAGCGTAACACATAACTCTTTGACGCATCAACAGCACCCACATTGATTATAAAATAAGATAATGCACTGCTGGTTAATTTCATCGAACCTCCGGCACCTAATTTATTTCCATTATCCCAAGAAGTAGATGTACTTCCATCGCCATAGAACATCGGCCCTGCAACGTTACTGGTAAATGCACCATTAGCTAAACGATTGCCTCCTATAGTTTTATTAAAGATATGAGCAGGAAAAGTGATTGGAGATTTCTTTGAATTGGCATCATGCTTGAACTGAACTGCCCAAGCAGCTACATTTAAATTTGTTTCAATATAAGATGGACTATGAATAAACCGCTGCGTATGAATCACTTTATCATCATCGAAAGGCCTTAAATAATAGTTATTATTTAACGAGCCGATGTTACTAATATCATCCTTTTTTGAGGTAAGCTTACCTGCCCATTGTGTAGGATACTTAGCAAAAAATATATTTTCTGAAACCTGGAGATTTGTAATTGGGTTACCAAGATCATCGTGGGAGGTGGAAAAGGCAGCACCGCAATTATATACCGTATTCTTGGTAATAGCATTATTCCTCGCATTGTGAATAAAGATCCCATTATCGGCTACCGTACTCACACTGTTATTAGATACGTTTACACCAGTTACATTATCATCTAAATAAATCCCAACTGCACTACCAGTTTCTGAGCTGGTACCTTCTTTTACTCCGATTCCATTTGTAATGATGTTATTCACAATAGATCTATTGGTAAAATTAGTGTTAACCACACCGGTAAAGGTGTAAATTCCTCCTCCATCATCTTTTATTGAACAATAATTGTCAACAAAATTATTTTTTACATGAGAATTCTCTCCCCCGAAGTAAACTCCCACATAACCTGTATTAGTTATCCGGTTATGATCAATGAGCGTATTATTGGCAGTAGCATAAATAGCGATCCCGTTATGGTCGCCACTTTTGCCCATGCCTGAAAATGGCATTGTTTTATTGATTGAATTACCTTTTATTATGGCGCCGGTACAACGATCGGTAAGCGCAATACCGTTATTTTGTGAGCTTGAAATTATACAATTTTCTACAGTAAGGTTCTTTATATCCGTTACGCTTATCGCTGTATTTCCACTAAATTCTATATTACAGTTTTTAAGGCTGATATTCGACCCTGAAGCTAGCGAAAATGCATTCTCATTTGCGCCTTTAAAGTTGATATTCTCAAATCTGATATTAGATTGTGCACCATCTGCAGCATTTAAGGCTATAATATTATCTAAGGCACTAACCTCGACATTGTATGAAGACGGTGCATTAGTACCAAAGTATACATATATCTTCTTGTTTGACGGATTATAGTACCATTCCCCAAAACTATCAAGGGTACGAAGATCATTCTGAATAAAATAACCATAATTATCGCTCGGAGTATAGCTACTGTTACTGCGATCAAAAACCAATGTATTGCCATTATGGGCCGTAATTGGATGACGATCTAAAATCCAATGCATTTTTCTGATTACAACTTCAGCGCCTTTCCAGTTGATGCTCGATCCGAGTTTACTGTCGGTAATGGAGTTATCATTTTTAGATTCGATTTTTAGATAGCCTTTATTGGCAGCATTGCTGTTAGGATATCTACCTAATTCTTGAATTGCATTATTAATTAATAATACATTGACATTTGCACGCTCTAGCGTACTTAAACTTTCATAAATTCCATTCCCAACGGGTTGCCACTGTGTAATTATTGTTAATGCGCTAATAGTTGGATTACTTCCTGTTCCATATGCTGTAAAAGATATGCCTGATGCCTTTAAAATGATGGATCCTGAAAAGACCTCATTTCTCTTAAACGACACCTCATCTCCTGCTTTTAAACTGGAAAAATAAGAATTGAGTTTTTCAATACTCTTCCAGGGCGTTGCAGGATTTTGGGCTTCTGTTGATGACCGACTATCATTCCCCGAAACTGAAGAAAAGTAGTAGGTATTAGCCATACAAAAATGGAAATAAAGAACTAAAATTGCAGTAAAAACAATTTTTACATACGGTAATTTGCGAGAACGGAAATTTACAAAATGATCTACGGGACTCTGAATCATTTAATAAACTAATTTGTTTGGTGGTGGTAAATTAACAAAATTTAAACCTTACAAACAAAGAGTTCGTTCATTTATTATCTCAAATTATTTAAATTTCTAAGAATAAAAATAAAAAGACATTAAAATGACTTAATGAGCAAACAAAAACTTAATCAACTGATAATGTAAAAGTTATACAACACCTTTTAGGAATCGTAATATAAATAATACAAAAAAGAAAATTAATGAATAGGTTCAGTTATCGCTTTTAAGACAATTTTTGAAATGTTTTCTTCAAAATGATTTAACGTAAATTTAGATTTGAATCTCTGCCGCCCTAGCTCCCCCATGTACACACCTGCTTCGGGGCTACCGATAAAAAACTGTAATTTATTAGCTAACATTAAGGCATCTTTTCTTGGAATTAAAAATCCAGTTTCTCCATCAATAATCTCGTCAGGAATCCCTGCTTCGGTAGTGGAAATTACAGGAAGTGAATACTGCATGGCTTCTAAATTAACCAAAGGAAATGCTTCATAATGGTAATAGGTTGGAAACACAAATACATCCGCGTTTTGAAAAAATTTTACCTTATCATCTCCATATTTTGGACCATGTGCAAAAACAGAATTCTGCAAGTGATGTTCCTCTACATAGTTATTAAACTCATCTGGTGTAATGTCTGTCCATCCACCCACGAAATTACAAGTAAAAGGCAGGTTACGCTTTTTTAGAATAGCACAGGCCTCTAGCAATACGTACACCCCCTTCTCAATCATCATGTTAGACAAATAGAGAATCGATAATTTTCGGCCTGCTCTAATGGACTTTGAATCAATTAATTCAGCAGCATTTAATTCAGGTACACCGCAGGGGCAATAATATACATTTTCTTCCTTTACAAAATCTTTAATATCTGGATATAGATACTTTGATAGCAGAAGCGATTTTGTGTTATTAAATGCAAAACGATAAAGAGAGTTGTTGATACCTTTATCTTTAGCTGCAGCAACACCCTTGTTATGAAAATGGTAAATAATACGTTGCCCAAACAGCTTCAATAAGGCTACAACAATTATATCTTTATAAAAAGCGGGGCCACTAGCTGTAAGCGTCATATAACACAGATCATACTTTTTGCTAATTAACTTTCTAAATACTTTCCATAGGATGGATATAAATTTAAAAAACTTTTTAAAGCTTCCTTTTCCAGTTTCAGCCAGAACTGTATTGGTGGCTAAACTAACGTAGTCTGTATTGTAATTTTCGTTTATTAGGAGACTAGTTTTAATATAATTATTAACCACAGCTGCACCATGCACTGGAGGAGGTAAGTGAAGAATAAATAAGACTTCTTTTTTTTTATTTGCTACAAACTCCATAACTACACCGCCGAAATATTAGATTTCAATTCTTTTTTATTATCAGCTAAACTGTAGCGAACAGCTTCGACTAAACCTGAAGATGCTTGTTGATGATTATATGGCTTTACCATTTCTATCGCATTTTCAGAGAACTCATTTAGTAAAACACTATCTGTTAATAAATTTAACGTGTGATTTACCCATAGGTTGACATTGTGTTCCAATATATAACCATTTTTTCCATGAATAACCAAGTCATCAGCCACGCCAGCATCTCTACTGGTTATTACTGGCGTACCACTTCCGCAAGCTTCATTACCAACAACCCCCCAAACGTCTTCAAGGGTTGTAAACAAAAAGACTTTAGCTTTTGCATAATGTTCGAATAAAGATTTTTGGTTGAGGTACCCGGTGTAATTATAATCAACGTTGTTTGCATCGAGTTTACTTAATAAAGCAGGGCGCAATTCACCATCTCCAACAATCAATACTTTAAGATTAGGAAGTAGCTTATTTAGCGCAATTACTACATCGCCAAAGAAAAAGGGTGCCTTTCTTTCAATAATCTGGCCAGAGAACATAACATGATATTCGCGTTCGTCAGGCTGCTTATATTGGAGTTGCGAATTATCAACACATAAACAGCTTTTGAATATTTTAGCATCGCTAACGCCATAGCTTTTATAAAGATCAATCGTGCCATTGCCAGGTGCCATAAATGCACTGGTAACCATATTAACCAGCTTTCTTACCAACTTTTGTGCAAAAGAAAGGCGCTGCTCGGCAATGTAGGTTCCATCATTATAAACAATAACTTTGCTACCGTTTAAAACGCACCAGAGAACTCCGTAGAGCATAGTCGGTTTAAAAGCAGTAATAATAAGTACCGAAGGCTTTATCTTATTTAGAAGCTTCCAAATACTTGGATCGTTATGCCTAACGGTACTTGCTGTTTCGGCTAAAAAATGTTTTTCATAGTTTCCATATTCAATTTTCCATTCGCGATCTGGCTCTACTCTAACGCAATAAATTACATCGTAAGTAAACTCGTTCTGCTTAGCAACCAATTCGTGCATTTTTTCGCGATATGGCCCGGGGCACTGGGTTAAATAAGATACGTGAGTTTGTTTATCATTCATGTTTTCAGGAGATTTGAGTCTTAAGATTTGAATTTATCCCATATCACCGGGAACAATGTTTTCATCCATAGTTTTACAAAGGTTTCTGGAAACGAAACTGGAAAAAATGTTTTGGTGAGGTACAAATATTCTTTGTAAGCCAAACCTTTGGGGCTTTTAAGAAACTTGATCCGCTCTGATAAAGTACTGTTCCGCGATTTCCAGTTATTACCATGATCATCGGTACATGAACCTAGAATACCAGGCGCTACATACACGCCAAAGTTATTTTTTTTGGCCTGAAGTGTGTAGTCATAATCTGCTATCCCATGAGTGTAAACCTCTGAAAGGATTCCAATTTTATCCACTACGGCTTTCGGAACAAGCATAATATTAGCATTACCCAAATCGCACTCGAGCAATTCTGTTTCGCTATACACCAGTTTAGATTTGATATTATAACTGGAGATAAGCTTTTTCCCTCCATACGAAATACTTTTTTCTGTAAGTTCAGAGGTACTCCCTACAACAATTGATGACAAGCCTTTGCTGGTATAAACCTCGGAATAACTATCTAACAAAACCTGAAGTGCATTGGGACGAAGCAGCGTATCATCATTTAACAGCAAGTAAAAATCAAACTGATGTTTTAATGCTTCAGACCATGATTTTCTCATTCCTCCTGCCCAAAATAATTGACCATTGCCCTGAAAAATATTAGCCTTTGGAAAAATTTTTAGCACAGCAGGAATTGTACCGTCTGAAGAATTATCGTCAGTAAGGAAAATCTCTAGTGAATTATTTTCAAATCCAAACTGTTTTTTTAAGCTTTCCAGGCAAGCAATAGTTTTATCTCGCCTATTAAAGGTGGTAAGAAGTACGGCGATTTTCATAACTTGTTTATTGAGTTCTTTTTAGGATAAATGATGGTTCTCGACAATAAATAGATAAGAGAGTTATAGAAAACAAGGATGATTAAAATCAGCATGAAGTAATTTGAATCCCTTATGAACTGAATTTTAAATTGGTTAATCATGAGAAACAAGAATAATAAGTTGAATCCCAAAAGAAGATCTACCATATAGTAATGCTGTCTCTTCAATTTATAATAAAGCAAAAAGCCCCTTACCATAGTTGAAAAAAAGAAATAAAGTAAAATAAATGCGCCTAAATAACCCCAAAGTACTACTGCACTCATATACAAATTATGGTAATCAGGAATATCATCTGTTCGGGCTTTATCAAAATGTGCCGCAACATACTGCCCTCTTTTGGTAAAATAACCATCTCCAAAAAAACCACCAGATCGTTCAATTTTTTTAAATCCATATTCAAAAAGTTCACCCCTGTTCATGTCTTTTCCACTCATTACACTTTTGAGTGTAAGGTTATTCATATCCACCTGTTCACTTCTTTTCGAGAATACTTCAAAATCGAAAAATTTATACGATGCATTTGCAGCAAAAAGCAACATTAAGCCAATAGTACCAACAACAATATTTAAAACTTTTACACGCCTTCCGAGGAGAATTATGGTAAAAATAATCATTACAGGCAACAACAAAATGGAAGAGCGGGTACCTGACAACACAATGGCGAATAACCCCAGTGCAGCGATAAGGATAGTAAATAAATAGAAACCTAAACCTACTTTTTTAAACTCCCCACTTAATATACCGGGCAAACAAAGTGCTATAATGGAAATTGAGTATTCTGCGTAAAATTCGAAATTGCCGAGTGTTCCTGCCGATCTTGGAATATCAAGTTCCCAAACGATATCTTCTCCAAGGTTTGGAAAAAATTCATAGGGAGAAACAAAAAAACTATAACGTTGATTTAGGGCATTGATGAACATGTATACGAAATAAATGCCCATTATCTGCACAATTTTGATGTAATGTGTAGCATCAAGCTTTATTTTAGAGCAGTAATAAAATAAGAAAAAGAAGTTAAAAAATGTGATAGAGGAGATGAGCAGCACATTAGAAGGCGTACCACTATTGGCTAAACTGAGGACCTCGACTACACAAAATGCAATAATGAGGAATACCGTTGTTTTAGTAAATCGGGTTTCGGCGAAAAAATCTTTACCATGAATAAATAAATGACCAATTAATGCTATTGATGCTGCCAGATTAAATGTTCCTCCTATCTCATAACCGTAAGTAAAATGGTTACAAATAAACAACTGCATCAAAAATGAAAAATAATCTTTTTTGTGCAGGGAAATATAGAACAAGAAAATGATTATAAGCAATGCAGCTATTGTAACAGGCATTGAATATATAGAATAGGTAAAAGGCCCAATAATTACCGAGGCTGCAATTTTGAGAAGGATTAAAAGGGTAGAATTTATTTTTAGTTTCATGTTAACGAACCATTTCTTTGTAAACCTTATGATACTTGTTGGCCTGTACTATCAAATTATACCCGATGCCAATTTTTTCAGCAATTTGTAGTTTATCGAATTTATTAAGATGATTTGCACACTTCAATAGTGCGTTCCGAAGGCTTTCAAGCGTAATTTCTTCTGCTAAGAAACCATTCTCACCATTTGTAATCAGATCCTGCAACCCGCCGATTTTGAAGCCAACTACGGGCGTTCCCACTGCTAAGCTTTCAAGCATTACGTTGGGCAAATTATCTTCTCTGCTAGGCAGTAAATAAATATCGGCAGCGCTATAAACTAAGCTTATTTCAGCTTCAGATTTAATACTTCCCAGATATTTGATATTAGGATTTTTCTCATTACCCGGAATACTTCCAACGGCTATAAACTCGAATTTCGAATGGATAGCTGGATCGTTTACCAGCTCCGTGATAAAATTAAAACCTTTGCGGATACTTTTAATGGTCTCAGAGATAAACAGCACCGTGATTTTACTGGTATCCAACCCCATCAATTGTTTAGTGAGTCCATCAACCTTATATTTAAAAACTGCTTCGTCTATCCCATTGGGAATATGAACATGTTTAAACCTCCCCAAGTTCTCTGAATTAAGCGCTTCATTCTGTATCCATTTTGAAGGAGAAACAACTGTCATATCAAGATCTGCCAGATATGACAGTCCTATTTTTTTACACTCATACTGCTGGCAATCAATGTCTTTCAAATGAGAATTCCTTAAGGTATCTTCTTTATAGTGGAAACCACCTTGAAAGGCATTCATATCATGTTGAGTCCAAACGATAGGTTTTTTCAACGTTTTAAAAAATGAGCTATAATCTACAAAGTTGGGTACCCAGTGAAGGTTAATAATATCGCTTTCTTGCACTAATTCATGCTGAACCAAATGAGAGAATGAAGTTTTCGCAAAAGAGAAAAATTCGAAATGACCCGTAAAATTCCGGTAGTTATTATCGTTTCTGTGTTCGAGTGTTTGGGGAAAACCCAATTTCTTTAACACCCGAAGAAAAAGCAATAAAACCCTGCTACCCTTTGGAAATTCGTAGATATCGTTTTCGGTTTTGGAGTTCTTATTCAAAACCAGCATCTTGCTATCTACGCCAATTTGAAGTAATCCCTTGTGTAAGCGTACAGCCGCTGTACCAGCCCCGCCACCATCAGAATAGCATATATGCAAAACCTTCATTACTTTAATTTTTTAGCTTTAATGATCTGAGCATGAATTTACCTAGCGTTTTATCGTACAGAATCTTGATCGGGCTTCTTCCGCCAAGGAAAAATTTGCGCCCATGATAAGCATCAAAATCATACTCCGAATGGAAATAGTCGGGCCCCGCCAATTCGCCAACCATTTCTGTACGTGCCCGGTGATGCGCCGTTGTTGCTTCACTGAAATGTTCGCCAACATCGCCAATATTGGTAATTAAGTTATCTACCGGAGTAATGCATAAACCCTTATTCTTAAAAATTGCAAATTGCCATTGGTAATCCCAGGTGTGCTTTTTATCTTGGTGGTAAATGTCGTTAAACATATATTCCCATCTTTTTATCAATGGAAAATAATGATCTAGCATTTCATCCAGCAGTCGCGTTTTACTAAAGTTGGGCCACTCTTTAATTAAAAAATCATACTTATTCCAGGCTCGTTTCCAAGTAGCCCAGCCCCAAATGTGTCCATATTGGCTGAAAAAATAATTTTTATCGCCTTTAATTTCGAACTCCTCATTCCACCGCGTTCCCGCAATATGCATTACTCGATCATCATCAGCATATTCTTCTAACAGATTATCACAAAAAGGAAAGAAAGATTGTGAGGGCAAACAGTCATCTTCAAGGATTATCAATCGTTCAGTTGTTTCAAAAGCCCAGCTAATTGCCCCAGATACGCCTGCACCGCAGCCCTGATTTTCGGTATTGAACTTTCTCACCACCTCACAATCCCAATCAATAGCATCGAACAAATCTCTTGTTTCATTAATTTTAACGCTATCGGTTTCATATCTGGCTTCTCTTGGGCCATCTGAAAAAATATACAACCTATCTGGTTTATAATTCCTTATTGCATCGAAAACGTGTTTAGTAGTATCCGGGCGACTGAAAGTAACGAGCAATATTGGTGTCTTTTTCATATCATTCAATTTAATTCAACAATACTGTTTTATAATTTCTAAACTTTTTAACGATGAAGATGCTTTGCAGGATAATTAGAAATAAGTAAGAAATAACGGACACGAATGCCACGCCTATCTGCTTAAAATAAATACTACCAACAAAATAGGCCACTATGCAAAATGCAGCTGTAGTACCATTAATAATAAGGTGGAGCTTAGTGGCCTGTAACGCATTAATAATGGCGTCGAACATTGAAAAAATAATCATTAAGCCGCTGGTTACCACTAATATGTTAGCATAAATAACAGCTTGAGGGTATCTACCATTGGTTAAAAAGTTAATGATGAATGGTGAGACTAGCCAAAAAGTAACCACACTTAAGATCACAATTACAATTAAAAACATAGACGTATTTTTTAGCGCACCAACATTCTTTTGGCTGGCATATTTATATATATCGGGTTCAAAGGTTTGAAAGAACGGAAACAAAGCCGTATACACATAAGTAGAAATGCCTTTGCCGATATTGTATAAACCCATTTCCTTCGGATTTCCTAAGCGTTCGAGAACGATGTTGTCAAAACCAATTATTGGAATATAAAGTAAAGATGCAGGCAGCAAAGGAAGTATCACCTTTAATGCGCTTTTCAGTATTTTCCTATCGATATGAAATTTCAATCCTTTATAGATATGAATCATAGACAAAAAGAAAAAAGCTATTTCAATGATTAGTAATCCAGCCATTCTTCCAGCAAGATTCATATTTAACTCCATGATTAAATACAGCCCCAATAAGGTAGAAAGCACTCTATAGCCTGATACAATGAAAAAATAAGAAAGTGGCTTTTCGCCCAAACGGTAGTTTATTTGGAGAAAGTTTTTATAAACACCAATTGAGCCTGTAACAAATGTTAAAACGGCAAAAGGGTAGAATGGCACCTGCGAATTTGAAAACCTAAAAAATAAAATAAAGCCACCGTAAACCAGTGGAAGAAAAATAAGATTCCACAAAAGCAATGAAGAGGTTAGGGTTACAAGCACCTTTTTCCTGTCTTGATCACCGTAGTAAACAGACATATAATAGGTGGTGAAAGATAAACTGAAAAAGATATTGATAAACCCCATCAATGAGGTGTAGTAACCAAAGTAACCAAATTCTTCGGCAGTTAAATACTTCGCAAACAATGGCGATGTAAACACCGAAACGCTAAAATTGATGATAGGAACAAGAAGGTAAACGCCAGTGGTTTTTATCTTCGATTGTATTTTAGTTTTTTTTGCTGAGTCGAATTTCAACGCACCCTTTAAAATCATTATTGCCTCTAACCTACCCATTAGTTACCAGCGAATCTAAGGTGACAAACCTTTCAAGTGGATTTGTAAATAGCGCTTTCATAATGGCATCGCCCGATAATTGTTCGTTTGTATGCTTTTTATGTTGTTCAATAATTACCTGAACATAGTTTTCTCTATCTCTGTTTAATTTGAATAGTGTATTTTTTCTAATGTATTCTGCATCTACCTGTCTTGCAATCAAATTCTCTACCCCCTTTTTAATTGCGGTTGGATTATCATCTACAATTAAGGTGTAATCGGCATCATAGTATTCTGTTCTTCCTCCTGTGCTTTTTGTGCTAACCACAGGAATCCCCGACAACATATACTCTAAACTTGCCAGCATTGGTCCCTCTTCTTTTGAAAGACATAAACCCACTCTAGATTCATTAAAAAGCCTGTTTTTTTCGGCAACATTTTTCCAGTTCCTGTTAAAATCCGCATGCTTCATTTCAGGATAAGCGCCATGTAAATCATTCTCTCTTGTACCTGCTCCTTGCGTATAGGTTAAAATATAAATGCTTTCAACCGCTCTGGCTAAGCCAATTCTTTTAAAAGGAATAATTTGAGCTGCGTAAATAGCATCGTACTTTTTTTCTACATTTTCTACAAAATAATCATTGTCATTTGTATAAATGTAGATCGGGCATTTCATACCGGGAATATTGAAAATATTACGATAACTATCTTCCGAAGTGGAATTACACATCATCATTGGCTTTACTCCAAACTTTTTAAGCTTTCTAAAAAAGAGCTTTTTTTCAAGCATCTTATAAACTTTTGCATGGTTCCAGGTAAGATGAACCAGCGCAATAATATCCTCATTATTATTTTTCCTGGCGATTTCTTCCAAGGCTTCATAATCTTGAATACCGATAATTTTCGGATTTTCACTTAGCTGATAGGCACCTCTAAATAACATTACTTGGATTGGTTTAGGTTTGATTACGAATTAAAATCTACTCTTAAAATCACTAAATAAATTACTTACGATACTCTTTTTTGAGTTGCTGTAGTACGATTCGTCGTAGCTGTATCCATAGCCATATTTCACTCTCTCGATAGAATTAAATACTACATATGGATTTTTCAGATGGCCTTCGTCTTTTAATGTTTTTAAAAATTCCATTTCAGACTTTTCGGTGTATCCCTGTCTAACCACATAAAGTGTTACGTCGGCCAACTTTGAAAGCAATATTGCATCTGGTACCAAATGCACCGGTGGACTATCAATAATAACATCATCATATTGCTCAGCAAGCTTCTTTATCAAGTCTTGCAGTTGCTTTGTTTCGAGAAGTTCAGATGGATTATCAACAATTTCACCACAGGAAATAATATCTAGATAGTCGTTTACAGCTGTTTTCTGTGTAATTTGTGTAAGGGTTGCTTTGCCATTTAGATAATCAGTCACTCCTCTTTTATCTTCAGCTAGCCCGAAATATTTAGCAATTTTTGGCTTTCTCAAATCCAACTCAACAACCACGGTTTTTTTCTGTGCCAGTGATAATGCAGCAGCAATGTTTACACTGGTAAAGCTTTTTCCTTCTTTTGATACACTTGAAGTAACAAGCGTAATACGACCAGAATCGGTTTTGTTGTGGAGATAATAAAGTTTTATTCTCAGCGCCCTTAATTGCTCGCTAACTGCGTTAAGCGTGTTTTTTCTAATAGCAATCTTTTCCTTTCCACCTTCGTATGGAATTTCACCAACTACTTTCACTTCAGCTACTTTAGTAATATCGTCGGCGTTTAATATTTTATCAGATAAAGCAGTGCGTCCATAAATGAAGCCAACGGGCATACCTACGATAAAAACGAGCGACAACAAAAACACAAAAGGTTTTCGGTTTTTCGGAATTTCTGCATAAGCATCATCAACAATTCTGTTGTTTGATAAATTGGCTGCATATTTAACTGCAACTTCTTCGCGTTTTTGAAGCAAATAAGTATAAGTATTTTCCTTACTCAACTGCTGCCGCTTGATATTAACCAATTGACGTTCCTCTGTAGGAATATCTCTGATCGAAGCCTCGAACTGATTGTTATAGGTTTGCAATTTACTTCTGGCATTTTGCAAATTTTCTTTTATATTCCTAACGCTCTCTTTAATTGCACCTTTTGTCGTTTTAATCTGCCTGTTAATCGGGTCAAACTCAGGATTGGTTTCAGGCATATTTGCTGCCATTTTATCGTGCTCCAATTGCATTACGCTTAACCGCTCAACCGCATTTAATAGCGCTGGATCATTTACTCCTATTGTTGACGGAATCTTATTTCCCTCTCTTGATGAATTGACATATTGATCAATACCATTAATTACATTTAACTGCAAGTTGATTTCGTTCAGTTTTGAATCATTTGCCTGCAAGTTTTGTAAACTAATTTCAGCTTGTGAGCTAATATCGGTTAATCCTTTGCTGCTTTTAAACCCTTCAATACCTTTCTCTGCTGTAGATAATTCTCCCGTTAACGAAGCCAGGCGTTGATCTAAAAATTCAAGTGTTTTTTTCAGTTCTCTATTTTTTTCTGTGGTTGCAGAAGAGTAGTAGTTTGCAATAACAGCATTTAAGATATCCTTTCCTCTCTGCTCATTAATATCTGAAACCGTTAAGTCAATCGATGTTCCCATTCTGCTTGATAAACTCGCATCAATAGCTTTTTGCAAATCCAGTGTTTTGGTTTCCGGATCAGTTAGGGCAATGATCATTACTTTACCTTTGGATTCGTTCAACTTCTTAGTCAGAATAAGTTTCCAATTGCCAAACTTGTCCTGGTATTCCTGACCATAAGTTAATGGGGTAGATTTGCCATCTTTTGTAAGCAAATCGAAATGCTTATTATCAATCAATTTAACCTTAATGCCTTGGTTGTTCAGTTTACCTTTAGTGTTTGTAAGCACAAACTTTACAGGGCTATCGGTATATAAATCACTAGAAGTAAGGGCATCGTTTTTAGTAAACAGACCATCTTTCCTATAATAGGTAACCCAAAGCTGTAAGTCATCTACAATTAAGTTTATTAATTGACGGGATTTTAAAACTTTGATTTCATTTTCAATTAAATCCGGCGAATTGGTACCCATTTCGTCGAGCAAATCGTCTTTACTGTTATTCTGCTTACTATTATCTTTCACAATCATAGTGGCCTTAATTTCATATACCGGTTTATACCGTTTTAGGTAAATAAAAGCTAATGAAACAGTAATGATTAAAGCAATTAAAAATAATGGCCAGTGGAAGAGGTATTTTTTCAAAACTACTTTCCAGTTTTCGCTTTTTTTTGATGTTTCACCCACCATAAAGGTTGTGAACTGGGCTTGTTGAGTACTCATAAAATTACCTGTAAATGTTTGAAAGAACTATTGCGATGATAGATAAGCCAGACAATACAAGTGTAGCTGTTCTATAACCACGATCTACAGTTGCGTATTTTGTTCTATCTGGCTGCACATATATTTCATCGTTGTTACGCACATAATAATAGGGTGATTCGAATATTTTTTTTGAGGTGAGGTCTATCGGAATAAACTGTCTTTTGCCATCTTCTTCTCTCACCAGTATAACACTTTTTCTCATGGCGGTAATGTTTAAATCACCTGCTAAACTCAAGGCTTGAGTAATAGTAGTTCGCTCATTTTGAAGCGTATAAACATTTGGGCGTTCCACATCTCCATACACACTTACCTTGAAGTTTAAAATACGAACGTTAACAACAGGGTCGTTGTAAAACTTTAAAAGCATGACATTCATTTTTTCTTGAAGTTCAGTAGTAGTTAAACCTTCTGCCTTTATGCTGCCAATTACCGGTAAGTGTACATTTCCCTTTGTATCAACCTGATATCCAGGAATAGCATTTTGCTGATTGTTGGGCTCATAACTGAATATGGATGATGATTCCGGCGTTCTGCTACTTACTTTAATTGCTAAAATATCGTTAGGACGGATGGTTAAAGGAGAATAGTTCTTAACTTGTTCTTCAGTTGGAGCACTTCGATTAAGGTCCTGATAATAAGGGATATTTTTATAAGAACCACATGAGCTGATAAGCAATAGCAAAGATGCGATTAAGGGGAAATAATACTTTTTCATAATTAGGAGTTAAGGTGTATCAAATGATTTGGCTTTAAACAAATCACCGATACGAAAGTCACATTTTAGCGCACTTTTATCAATAGCCTTATAGGGCTATGCTTTAAATTGCCTCACTAAAAGTATAATTAAAACTACAAGGACAACAACATTAAAACGGCATTAGAAGAGTAGTGTTTGACTGATTATTATTTTCGAAAGCTTGATTCAAAACCTTAATCGTCTTAGCGTAAAAACACATAAACGATTGATTAACAATAGTTTGAAATATGGAGAAAATCTTAATATCAGAAGAGGAAGTAAGCTCTAAATTTAAACAAAATAGAAATATTGATCTATAAATTTGAGCTATGCGTACCTACTCATAAATCGTTAATTTTAAATATAGCTCTGGTGAAATGACCATGAACGCTTGCATGCATTACACCATTAATATATATTTGCGGTGTGTAAAACCTAAGTATGAATAATACATTAGTAGTGTACAAACAAGAATAAAGTAATAATTATCAAGCAACATTTTAACGCAGCCGCTCATTTCTCTTTATCACCAAAATTCCCTAACCCAATGCATTTACATTCACCATTTATTCTAACCTACTATTAATAGCATAGTCAGATTTAGCAAGCACCAAAAAATCAGTACAAATACTTCCTATTGTTATGAAAATTTTATATTATCACCGTTTTCTAAAAAGCACTGAAGCAAATGCTTTACCTGGGCACTTTTTCAACGGAGTTTTGGGCTTGGATCAATTTGGAATCAAAGTTTCTTATATAGAAAACTCATATTTAGGCAATCGAATATTACTGGCATTAAAAGTAGCTTTCGAAATCATTTTTCACAGTGAATCCTTCGATTTAATTTACGGGAGTACACCTTACGGATTGGAACTTTTAATTTTACTGAGAAGCATTGGTTTATTTCGGAAACCGATCGTCATCTGGCAACACCGGGCAGTAAAATCATCACAAAATGAGTTTATAAATAAATTACTTAAACTTTACTACAATGGCCTTGATAAGATGATCATGTTTACCAATAAACATATCGAGGAAACATTGGCCACTAAACTTACAACTTCTGACAAACTGATTCAAATGCAGTGGGGTCCGGATACTGAGTATTTTGATGGCATTATTAATGGCAACAAAAAGGAAACCAGCAATAATTTTTGTTCAACTGGAAGAGAAAATCGTGATTTCCCAACGCTTATAAAGGCATTTTCAAGCGCTCCTAGAAGCACTCTCAAAATATATACTACCAAAGTTCATGGTTCCATGAACAATGAAAAACTATTGATGGGATATGCTGATAGGCATGAAAACGTTATGGTGAAAATAGTTGAAAATAAAAACACCAATAAGTTTTTGGCTAATGAGGTTTATAAAAGTATTTGCGCAGTGGTATCATGCAATGAGCATAACTATACTGTTGGCCTAACCTCGCTATTAGAAGCAATGGCGCTTAAAACCGCTCTTATTACGTCCGATAATCCTTACTTTCCTTTTGATGTGGAGAAAGAAGGTTTTGGAATTAAAGTACCTTATGGAGATGCAGAAGCCTGGAGATCGGCGATTCAATATATTACAGATCATCCAGATGAGGCAGTAGAAATGGGCCTAAAAGCAAGGAAATTTATTGATGAAAAATGCAATTTAAACTTGCTGACTTACAACGTGGCAAACTGTTTATATACGGTTACTAAACGGGAAATGATCACACCTCAACCAATTAAGGCAGTATCCTAATCCGCATTTCTAAAATCTGCACCACAATAACATTAAGCGCACCCATTTTTATTCTACCTTTAGTATCGTTCATCCTTAGCCATATTACAGGCCACCATCTGTTTTCGGCATTAACCATTTGCTTGTAAATAAACTTTCTTCGAAGCTTCTGCTGAATGAAAACATTTCGGCAATAACCACTTCTTAATCTCCTCAATGTAGTATTAAAGGGCTATTGTTTAGCCCCCTGATATCAAATAATTTAGTGATAAGCTCTCAAAATCAAGAAAATAGCCTATCTACTTATGTAAAGCATAAAACTGTCTTTTTTATTAGTTAATACCTAGGTCCGTTGCGTTAAATAAAGTAGCATCAATAGTATTAATCACTAATCGATAAACGGTTGAGCTGTCTTGAAATTGAGCCAAACCAGAACTAAGAAGAATTAAATATTATGAAAGCAGTTATTATGGCTGGCGGGCTAGGAACCCGTATCAGCGAAGAAAGCGGTGTGAGACCCAAACCTATGGTAGAAATTGGCGGCAAACCTGTTCTTTGGCATATCATGAAGATTTACTCATGCTATGGCATAAATGATTTTATTGTTTGTTGTGGATACAAGGGTTATGTAATAAAAGAGTATTTCGCTAATTATTGCCTTAATAACTCGGATGTCACTTTCAATATGAAAACCAACACCATGGAAATTCATAAGAATGAAACTGAACCCTGGAAAATCACATTAGTAGATACCGGCCATAATACAATGACAGGTGGAAGATTAAAGAGAGTACAAAAGTACCTTGAAAATGAAACTTTCTGCATGACTTATGGAGACGGCTTAAGTGACGTGGATATTACGCAAGCCATTAACTCCCACAAGCTAAATGGTAAATATGCCACTTTAACAGCTGTCCAACAACCGGGCAGATTTGGAGTTTTTAATCTTGGAGAAGGAGAAAACTTGGTGAATTCGTTTCAGGAAAAACCTGATGGTTCTGAAATGCCTTGGATAAACGGCGGTTTTTTTGTTTTGGAACCGGAGATCTTCGATTACATTGAAAGCGATGATTCTGTATGGGAAAAAGAGGCAATGGAAAATCTTGCCAAAGACGGCCAGTTAAGTGCCTACAAACATACCGGCTTTTGGCAGCCCATGGATACTCTTCGCGATAAAACCGTATTGGAAGAATTATGGCAACAAGGGAAAGCACCTTGGCACTGGGAATCGCTGTTACATAATATAGCAGTAGCTAAGATAGCGGCCGTTTAAAAAATCCATAATTATTATAGTAGGAAACCCTTAAGCTTTTTCAAACCAAAACTTGGGATGTTAAAATCTGATACCTGCCTTTAGCGGGGAGGGTTTCATCACCACAAAATCAATTAATTCCAGATGAAAATACTTATTACCGGAAACATGGGCTACATTGGCCCGGAAGTAGTTGCGCTGTTGCGCAAAAATTACCCAGATGCCACTTTAATTGGTTATGATATGGGGTATTTTTCTTCCTCACTTACCTACGCATCCTATCTACCTGAAAATCAATTAGACCAACAAATTTTTGGCGATGTGAGATCTGTAGATTTAGCGCTTTTGGAGGGAGTTGATAAAGTAATTTATTTGGCTGCAATATCAAATGATGCCATGGGTAACCGTTATGAAAATGTAACCTACGACATCAACTTCAAGTCGGCCATATACATTGCAAGTTTAGCAAAATCTGCGGGCGCAAGTGCTTTCGTATTTGCATCAAGCTGCAGCATGTATGGAAAAGCAGATGGACCTGCAAAAACCGAACTTTCGCAACTAAACCCACTTACCGCTTACGCAAAATCAAAAGTTTATGCAGAGCGTGATTTGGAATCGCTTGCTTCAAGTACTTTCTCTATTACCTGTCTAAGGTTTGCTACTGCCTGCGGCATGAGCCCGAGGCTAAGACTAGATTTAGTTTTAAATGATTTCGTAGCAGGTGCGGTAAGTAGTGGAAAAATCAAAATTCTTAGCGATGGAAGTCCGTGGCGCCCATTAATTCACATTAAAGATATGGCCAGGGCGATAAACTGGGCAATAACCAGAGACAATAATGCCGGTGGTGAATTTTTAGCGGTTAATGCGGGAAGCAGCAGATGGAACTATCAGGTAATTGATTTAGCAAAAGCTGTTGCACATGCTATTCCAGGAGTACAGATTGATTTAAACAAAAATGCTACCCCTGATGAGCGATCTTATAAAGTAGATTTCTCACTTTTCGAACAACTCGCACCAGAGGCACAGCCCTTATGTAATCTAAACGATACTATCGAAGAGCTTTACAATGGGCTTAATGCAATGGAGTTTGACAACATAAACTTCCATAACTCACCATATATGCGGTTAAGAATCCTTAATGACTTGCAGGAAAAAAATCTTCTTAATGAAGATCTGGAATGGAAGTTTAAATCGGTTTCCTCCAAACAAAAGCAACCAACTTTAACCTTTTAACAACAACAAAAATGAACTTCACAGAAACAAAATTAAAAGGGGCTTACGTTATTGATATTAAGCCAATGGTTGATGAACGTGGTTTCTTTTCCAGATCATACTGCAGCGACGAGTTTAAAGAGTTTAACTTGAATACTAACGCTGTTCAAAACAATATCAGCTTCAACATAAAAAAAGGAACGCTTAGAGGTATGCATATGCAAAAAGCACCCTTTGAAGAAACGAAGCTTGTTCGTTGTACAAGAGGGTCTATATATGATGTGATTGTGGATATGAGAGAAGACTCTGAAACCTTTAAACAATGGATTGGAGTAGAACTTACAGCAGACAACTATAAGATGTTGTATGTTCCTGAAGGTTTTGCCCATGGTTTTATAACGCTAGAAGACAATACGGATGTAACTTATCAGGTGACAGCATTTTACACGCCTGGATTTGAACAATGCTTTCGTTGGGATGATCCTTCGTTCACTATCAAATGGCCGATAGAACCTGTTGTAATCTCCGCAAAAGATCAGGCACACGCCTTAATAAATGAGGGCGTTAATGAATCTAATCACGAATCTATTTAAAATCTAATCCTTATGATTATAGTTGATAATGCCCTGGCTAAATTACAGGCACAAAATAAACCCATTAAAGTAGGGCTGGTAGGGGCTGGTTTTATGGGTAGAGGTATTGCATTGCAAATTTGCAAATACGTACAAGGCATGGAGTTGGTAGCCATTGCAAACCGAAGCCTCGATAAGGCAAAGTTTGCCTACAACCAGGCCGGAATTGAAGAAAGCCTGGAAGTGAGCGATGCAGCAGAACTGGATAGGAATATACTGAATGGCTTATATAGTGTAACATCAGACCCAACAATACTTTGTAAAGCAGCGGGTATCGATGCAATTATAGAAGTTACGGGAGCGGTAGAATATGCTGCCACGGTAACGCTTTGTGCAATTGAAAACAAAAAGCATGTGATATTGATGGATGCAGAATTGGATGGAACAGTAGGTCCTATTCTGAAAGTTTATGCTGATAAGGCAGGTGTAGTAATTACCAATGCTGATGGAGACCAGCCAGGAGTAATGATGAATTTGTATCGCTTTGTAAAAACCATGGGTGTAAAACCTGTACTAATTGGCAACATTAAAGGCTTACATGACCCCTATCGCAATCCTACTACGCAAAAAGGCTTCGCCGAAAAGTGGGGACAAAATCCAGTGATGGTAACTTCCTTTGCTGACGGTAGCAAAATATCTTTTGAACAAGCCATTGTTGCAAATGGAACCGGTATGCGGGTTTCTAAAAGAGGAATGATTGGCCCAACTGTTCCATCAGGCACACATTTAAAAGATGTACTTGATCAATATCCACTAGAAGAACTTACTGAAGGACCGGGTATAGTAGATTACATTGTTGGCGCCGAACCTTCGCCTGGTGTTTTTGTTTTAGGAACACATGATGATCCTATTCAGCAACATTACTTAAATCTTTATAAACTTGGCGAAGGACCACTTTATTTATTTTATACACCGTATCACCTTTGTCATTTTGAAGTACCTCAAACAGTAGCAAGGGCAGTTTTGTTTAAAGATGCGGCACTTACCCCTTTAGATAAACCTTATGTTGAAGTAGTTACCGCAGCGAAGATCGATTTAAAAGCTGGCGAAGTATTAGACGGAATTGGTGAATATATGACTTATGGTCTTTGCGAAAACGCTGATCTTACCTATGCCGAAAATTTATTGCCTATTGGAGTTGCAGAAAACTGTATCCTGAAACACAATATCCAGAAAGATCAGGTGTTAACCTATGATGACGTAATCCTTCCCGAAGGTAGATTGATTGATAGATTAAGAAAAGAGCAGAATGAGTATTTTAAAATGGGAGATACTATTGATGAAGCTAGTGAAGCACTTACCTCTGCTACCATTTAAGCACTAATTTATAGCAGGGAGAAAGTATAAAGGCTTCAGTAACTTTTACACAAGAGCAGCCAGGTAGATTTTACCTGGCTGTTTTTTTTATAAAACGCACTAAGCGGAATACCTATTACTATAGATTTAGTGGTTCCTGTCTCTCACCTTTTTTGTTTAATGAGACTAAGGAATGGACTCAAAAATACGATTATCAAAAGGTTAAACATTTTTTCCGCTCACCTCAGGCTTTATCCCATTAATTATGTGCTCTTTAATTACCATCATCGCACAATTACATTTTTGTAAATGAGCTAAGGTAGCTAGACACGGAGTTACGTTCCATTTTGAAGATCATTTTCTCTATTTTAAGTAACCGTTATAACCGAACAACTGATGAATTAAAACCAGGCGAATCTTTAAATAAAACTCCTTTTAGCTGTCACTCACACAAGCAGGCATTCTTAAGTATACTTAAGCTTACCGAACAAAATCTTATACAATTAGCTCAATATTAATTTACCTACAGGAGAAATAGTAATCTGTCAAACAGAAAGGCTTACAAAGAAAAAGTATAACCTATTTTAGTAAGATGGCAATTGAGGGAGAATTTGCCAGGAAGAAAATATAATAGTAGCTGCTTGTTTCTTTTAAGAAGGTTGGTGTAAAGAAAATGAATTCAATACTTTAATAAGTATATGCTTAAAAAGCATTTTCTTCACCACCTAAAGCATTGGTTACTGTCTTGTATATGATTTTAACATCAAGCAGTAAATTCCAGTTTTCCATATAGGAGATGTCATGTTTAACACGACCTTCCATTTGTCCATGTTCTTTGGTCTCGCCGCGGAAACCGTTCACTTGAGCCTGCCCTGTAATCCCTGGTTTTAAAAATTGACGCACCATATACTGATCAATGATTTGACGGTATTCTTCTGTATGCTTAAGCATATGCGGCCGAGGTCCAACAACACTCATTTGCCCTAGTAATACATTAAAGAACTGTGGTAGTTCATCAATGCTGGTTTTACGCATAAAAGATCCTATTCGGGTTACTCTAGGGTCATTTCTGGTTGCCTGCTGGGTATTACTGTTTGAATTAAGGCGCATACTTCTAAACTTGAAGCAATTGAAAGGTTTATTATCTCTACCAGACCGCAATTGCCTAAAAATTGGATTTCCTTTGGATTCTATTAAAATGAGTAAGACGATAATTGGAAACAGCCACGAGAGTACAAAAAGAATAACTGATAAGCTAAAGAAAATATCGAAGCCCCTTTTAATAATTCTATTTCTCAGTTTAGTTAATGGTTCAACTCTATTTACCAGGATCGGGATTCCATCGTAATAATTAGTCAATTTATAATTTGCTCTACTAAAAGCTTCCTGATCGCGTTTGTAGTGCATAAATGAAGTAACAAATCTTATTCTAACACAATTTTGTTCCGCCAAAGCTAATACCTTGTCTAAGGCAGGGCTTTGCTTCGGAAACACAGTTGTATAAACTTCATCCAATTGATTTTCTATTGCGTATTTTATTGAATTGTGCAAGTTATCTACTGGCTGATCATCAACAATACCCAATGCATTTAAATCTCTAAATGAGCCGGCAAAATTTACAGTAAGTTCATTTTTAAGAAAAAACCGCTCCAGGCGGTAACCGAGTTCATGATCTCCAATAATTGCAATTTTCCTTTTGAACAAATCCATTTTCAAAAAGTACCGGTCAGATACGTAGATCATTAAACGAATGGTGATGAGAAATAACAACTGCGCTGCAAAAAGATAGAATAACGACACGGCAGTGTTTAATTCAAAAATAGGTTGCTGAATAAGCAAAAGGGTTAAGACAATATAAACTGCGAAAGTAAAAATCCCCTTTTTATATAAAATATTTGGTTTTTGAACATTTGAAAAGGTATATGTTCCGCAAATTAAAGCCGCAATCAGATAAGAAATATTAATTGAAATTAAAACCCTGGCCGCCCCATCTATAGCGCCCTTTAAAAAACCGAAAAAATAAATAACTGCAAACGAACAATTAATCGCTAAGGCATCTAAAATAACCAGTAAAGTAATCAGCAAGAAAACGTGACGGCTCTTCATAGCGGGTGTGTGTTTTATTAATTTCTATCTCAAATGAGGTTAATGCAATCTAATTTTGTTGATGTAAATTAATGATATCCTACACTCGTAAACAATAGCCCAAAAGGGCCACCTGTCTTTAAGCCACCCTTAAAACACTATTATTTAACTAAATCTTGGCAGAGAGGAGTTTACACTGTATTGATTAAATTTATTT
Source organism: Pedobacter sp. AC212 (assembly GCF_979258625.1). NCBI lineage: Bacteria > Pseudomonadati > Bacteroidota > Sphingobacteriia > Sphingobacteriales > Sphingobacteriaceae > Pedobacter > Pedobacter sp. AC212. Next base: position 58,609 of record NZ_OZ409870.1, read on the forward strand.
AAAGCTTCGACTTTGTTCTGTACATGCAACCTTTTGTAAATGTTTTTACAATGGTTCTTTACCGTGTTTGGACTGATACACAGTTGATCAGAAATTTCTTTGTAAAGCATCCCTTTACTTAATAACGATAATACTTCCAATTCTCTTTCTGATAAGCCAAAAGAGGTCGGGTTAGCTTGTTTGCCATTTAACAAGCCAATAACTCGTTTTGCAATATATGGACTCATTGGAGCACCGCCTTCATAAAGTTCAGTAATTGCACTATAAATTTCTTCCATGCTTGAGCCTTTTAAAATATAACCAGATGCTCCTGCTTTTAATGCGTTAAAAACGTTTTCATCATTTTGATAGCTGGTACACATTAAAAACTGCGTTAAAGAAAGGCTCGATTTTGCTTGATTTATAAACTCAATACCAGATTCTTTATTCAATTTGATATCTATAAGGGCAACATCAGGTTTATCAAGATGCATTTTCTTCAATGCATCTTCTGCGGTTGAATAAACACCTTTTATTTCAAAAGTTTTATTGTTTTCGATTGCTTTAACGAGCAAATTGCGGTATTGCGCATGATCTTCTAAAATAGAGATAGTAATCATATTATTCTGGGATTAGTAATTAATATGGTTTGACAACAACCTTTCCTCAAGAGCTAAGAATAACTTTTTCTAATAGGGGTAGAAAAAGCTAAATACTTATAAACCCAAGAAGTTAGGGACATACATTTTGAGTGATGATAAAGTCATTCCTCGAAATTTTTGCTAAGTTAGAGTCGCAGTATTAAAACACAAAGAAAATGTATGCCCTTTTTAATCACGTAGTTAGCAAAAATTTTGATGCATAACCCCGATATAGAATGCCACGTTTTAGATCACAATTATAATACGAAAAAAACCATCATCATTGTATATATTTGTATTATTTAACCTACTTTACGAACGAATTATTATGAATTTCTTTTTTATATTCTGCTATCTTAACTACAATCTATTGATTGGCCAGCCAGATTTGATCTGGATATTGATTATCATGATTATCTTAGTCTCAATAATCGTAGTACTCATTTTTTTTCCAAAAAATAAATTTTTACGTAAATACAAAAGTGAGTATTTAGCCCAGAGTCAAGCAATTAAATTAGAAAGACAAAGGATAAGCGAAGAACTGCACGACGAACTCGGCTCTGGCCTTTCGGCAATCAAATTATATTCAGAATTATTAAGTAAAAATCACAGTGAAATCCCTGAATTAAAAGAGATTAATATGATGATTAAAGACATTTCGGTAAAAATAAATGACATAATTTGGACAACTAGCACTGAAAATGATCAATTTGACAGTGTAATTTTCTATATTGATGAGCAGTTAGCTAAATTATTTAAACATTCAGACATAAATTTTAAATCAAAACTCCCAGAACACATTCCTTTCCTTAAAATAAAAAGTGAAAGCCGTAGAAATTTCTATCTTTTAGCAAAGGAAATAGCACATAATACCCTAAAACATTCAAACGCAAGCAAAGTTTCTTTGGAATTAATGATAGCTGAGGACATGATTACGCTGATAATTAAGGATAATGGAAAAGGATTTGATCCTATTTCTAACGGGAACGTTGGAATGGGTTTATCTAATATCAGGCTTAGGGTAAAAAGACTAAATGGAAGTTTGACTATCGAGAACTACAAAGGAAGTAAGGTAACAGTAAATATGCCTATTTCGGATAATTTCTATCAGGAGATTAAGAAAGCAAACCCAACCTTTTTTGGCAGGCTTTGGGATAAATATTAAAAAATATCGAGGGTGTTTCCTTCTATCAGATCTTTATCAAGCGGAAACTTATAGATCATTTTCAACACTACAGTTGGGTTTCCTCCGACTACACAATAACTTTTTATATTTTTTGTAACCACTGCACCGGCGCCTATAATTACATCATTACCAATATGGACGCCACCTATTATACTGGCATTAACGCCTATATCAACATTGTTCCCAATTATCGGTGATGGTCCTAACGAACCATCTTCCTTTTTTTTACTGCTTATCGTAGTAAGATGTCTGATCGTACAATTATCACCAATCCTGGCAGTTCCAGTAATTACGGAACCAAAACCATATTCCAATTTAAAATTTTTTCCAATTGCCGCCTTTGGATCAATTTCAACACCTAGCAACCATCCAATAACAACTTTATAGATGAGCAAATACCAACAAAATATAATTTTAAGTAAAATATATTTACTCACAAATGAGGCACACCTAAAGGCAATCATCACAAATCTGCCTTTAACATTGTATTGATTGCTATTCCAATCTTGGAAAACATAGCTATTGGTAATGCTCATTTATCTTGAATATAGGTACGTTTGTGAATGCTGAGGATCATGCTGATCTTCATTTTGTAAGGCATCAATATGATCCAGATATTGATGTAATACAACATTCCAATTATAAGTTTCGGTGATTTTAACCTGATTTCTACTGATCCATTCCGCATAACCTTCCGCTTTATCTTTGGTTGAAATCAGCAAGTCTGCTATTTGATTTACGTTACTAAAATAAAAAGCATCATCACCTAATATATAACGGCTGGATAGGCTATCATAAGCAGACACTAAACAGTTAGCAGCCATCGCTTCTAGTAGTAAATGAGTGGAACCATCAGCGGCATCACCATAAAAATAGAGGTTGGAGTAGTACCTTAAATGATTGAGCTTATCTGCATCATAAATACTGCCCAGGAACTTAATATGTAAATGATTGCGGTGCTTTTCTTGTAAATACCTACCAAAACGCGTGGAACAGTTGCCCACAACTAAAAATGTCTTCTCGGTTTTTGAATCAATTACCCCAGTCAAAATCATATCTGCACAACTATCTGCTTCCAGGCTGCCTATGTACATATGATAATCAAACGGAACTAATCCATATTCACCTAATGGCTCTTGGTTTTTCGGCTCGAAAGATTCTACCCCTTGGGGAATAAATCTAACCTGCTTATTGTGCTTTCTTTTCAAATACTCATTTACGTCTTGCGAATCTGAAACTATTGAATCACTATAATTAGCAGCTAATTTTTGAGCAAGCTGAAGAACTTTTGCAGCGAGGATGCTATATCGGCTACGTTTCCATTCTAAAGAATATATATGGGAAATTAGGGAAACATCCTTAGGAACCAACCAAGACCAAATGGAAGATGTTGCACCAAATTGAAGAACCAGATCACAGTGTTGAGTTCTTAACCCCCTGTAGCAATAGTAATCATATATAAAGTTACCAATCGCTCCCAGTTTAAATTCTGGATCATAAACCGGAACAAGATTGATACCTTTCCAACTTGCTTTCTGATGAGGATGATTATGCGAATTAAATACGATAACTTCATGTCCTGCCTCCACTAAACCAAGCGCAATAAATTGAGCACTCTTCTCAAATCCCCGATAAAAATCGGGTATCCCTCTTGTACCAATTATAGCAATTTTCATTATTTCCTCTGCTTGAATTTGTTAGATAATAGGGCATTACGTGATGCCAGGCTCACCTAGATTACAATCATAAAATTATCTAAAGGCATGGCGCCTATCAATAGCCCTTAAATACTAGGTTTTAGAAGGCGCTGAGAAAGAAGTGACGGTAGAAACCCAACTTTAATTGTGTTGAGCGGCATCACCTCGTTTTGGCAATGCCTGTTATCAAACTTTGAGAATATTATAATTAATAACAATCTACACCAGGTGAATCAATCACTATCAAAACAAAAACCCCACCTAATCTAAATTAAATGGGGCTCTTTTATGTTAGTAAAAACGATGTTAAAAGTCGGTATAAAGATTTCTGAATGAACTTCTTAATCCAAAAGTGATTAAGCCAGTATTGTTTTTAGCTAAGGAATTACTTTCGTTTCTATAAATGCCCCCAACCTCTAGGCGTAGATTATACTTTGGGTTGATGATATAAGCTACCCTTCCTTCGGCATAATAAAGATCTGTACGTAATCCCTGTGAAGTAAAGTTACCCGTTTGTTTGATTGCTTCGGCATATGGAATACTCAAATCCCGACCATAATCCTGACCATTCAAACTCAAACCATATTTTGCATATTGCAATTGGCCAGTAAAATCAAATCTTTTCCAGGAGTAGTTAACAATTCCTAATAACTCTCTAAAGTTTGCCCCTAAACGATGAGCGAGTGGCTCTGCGAAAGAGGTATAATTAACGATTTGGGTACGGCCGGTATAGGTATAAGGTTTAGCAGTATTGTACTCTAACAAATAATTTAAATTTTCGATTTTAAAAATGTCAGCACCTCTTATCCCCAGTTGCCATCCGTATTTATTCCGTGGACTTCCATTACTGGAAAAGAAATTGCTCGCTTCAAATTCATCTAAAGAGAACTGACCATATGCAACAACTTCTTTTGCAAATTTATATTTAGCTGTTAGGCCTATCATGGAATTATCAGGAGAACCACTTGAAGCCTCTACAGGGCGGAGGAAAATTACCGGGTTGGCATAACCCCAATCAAAACCTCTTTTATTTCCTAAATCATCAGTTTGACCCCAAATAATGGAATCGAAAAATCCAATAGATAATCGGTTATTTACATTCCAATCTAAGTAATGAAAAACTCCACCCTTCTTACGATTTCCTGCTTCGTATGATAATTTTGGAACGGAAGGATCTTGCATCGAAGCCCACAATGCCATATATTGAACATTACCTAAATTTCCGGTTAACTTTAGAAATGGATAAGGTGAAGAAACATCTGATAATAACATGGAGCGATAACCATCTCCAATAAAGTTTTTATCGTAACCTGCTGTAATATTGAGATACTTAATTGGTGTGTATGAAATTAAGGCTGTTACGTACGACCAATCAAGAGACATTTTACCTGCGTTAGATCCATAATCTCTATTGTAAGACTGCCCAGGAACAACGTTCAAAGATCGGGCGTAATCTGTATAATATTTAGCAAACCTTCCCTGGTTCTCAAAGCCGCTGGTATAAAATGAAAATTTCTTACCTACTGTTCCACCAACCTGATAACCACGTGTATTTAACCATAAATTTTGCTTTCCAGAAAAATCCTTTCCTATTTGAAAATCAGGCAGAAAATCGGCATACACGGTAAATTCTGGTTTACGAATATCAAATAAATGCTCATTGAATAACTTTCGGGATACCCATGAATGACGAGAAGAATCTATGCCGACACTTAAAAGTTGTTCACCTCTTGCAAGAAGCAAGCTGTCATCAATAAAAAAAGGCTTTAAACTGCTATGGAAGCGGGTATCTGTATTGTATACCTCTTTATTTAATTTTTGGTAAAATTGATATGAATAAGGTTGGTATTGAGATTGGGCTTGAATTCGACCAGCTAAAAATATTAATAGGAGGATGGTAAAAATTTTCTTCATTAACATAAATTTATAATTGAATGATTTTGCAAAGGACGGAAAATTATTTGATTCGCTCCTTTTTATAATTCAAATGTGGCTTAAACTTACCTAATTCGCATTTTTATGCCCGAAAATAACCTGCCAAATAGTTAGGAATGTAATTTTAAGGTCGAGTAATAACGACCAGTTTTCCAGATACCAGATATCTGATTTTACGCGTTCTTCCATCGAGCCATCCTCACGGGTTTCCCCTCTAAAACCATTCACTTGCGCCCAACCCGTAATGCCCGGCAATAAAAAATGTCTTACCATAAACTGATCAATGAGTGCAGAGTATTCTGCCGTATGCTGAAGCATATGTGGACGAGGACCAACAACAGACATTTCGCCCATTAATACGTTAAAGAACTGAGGCATCTCATCAATACTTTTTCTTCGCATAAAGGCTCCTAAGCGGGTAACCCTAGCGTCATTTGCACTGGCTTGCTTTGAGTCTGCGTCGCTGTTCACATACATGCTTCTAAATTTTAAGCAGTAAAAGGGTTGATTATCTTTACCTGATCTAAGCTGTCTAAAAAAAACGGGGCCTTTCGACTCCATTTTTATCAAAATAGCCAAAACAGGGGCTAGCCAACTCATTACAAATATGATAATGAACAGAGAGAAAACGACATCGTAAAGCCTTTTAATAATCTGGTTGCTTAGAATTTCTAGCGGCTCCGTACGCGGGCTTAAAACAGGTAAGTGCCCATATAATTGAACCATTACGTTTTTCTTGAAATAGTCTTTTACATCAGGCACAAGCTTAAAACGTATAAGTGCTTTATCTGCCTGACGCATTAACGTATCGATTTTAGCCAATGCCCTATCTGGCAAAGCGCAATAAATTTCATTGATATTGCTATCTTTCACATAGTCGATGCACTCATTCACTTTTCCAATTACATAGGTAAGGTTTTGCTTTTCTGGGGCATCGTCAAAAAAGCCAACCACTTTATATCCTAAATGGGTGTGCTTTTCCAAATAATTTTTTAGGTCCAAACCTAAAGGTCCGGCCCCAACAATAACCACCTTTTTGTAGTTAATTAATTTTGCCCTGCTCGATCGCCTTAAAAGGAGAAAAACAATTTTACCTATCAGAAACAAGGGGGCGAAAATAAGCCCTGCATAAACTATTAACCGGCTGGATACGTTAAAATCACGAAGATAGACAACCAAAACGAAGATGATAACGCCTAAAAAAACAAGGCTCCACAAAGATTGTTTGATGGTAGGAATGGCATCCTTAACAAACATGTCCTGATAAATTTTGGTGATCTGAGTAACATTAAACCAAACAAAATTAATGAGCAGGATATGGAGAAAATTAATCCCCCTTCCATCAGCAATACCGAAAGTATCATAAGCAATTGCATATCCTAGATAGCCAGCTAAATTGACTAGAAGAAGATCTATAAGGATACTTATCGTCTTAAAATAAGTACTATTACTTTCAATCATTGATGTGGTAGAAATTTTGGCAAATATAGTTAGCTTGTTTAGTTAACAGATAATTTGTTGGTTGTTTGGATAAGATAACCGTCAAACGACATCAAATTCGTAAGCTTAACAACAAAAAACAAGCCAAGCTTAGCCCTCTGGCAAAACATTTTTAATGCCATGTTCTATTTTATTTATATAAATTTGCCAAACATCTTCCAAAAAGTTTTGAAGCAAGTTCTATCAAATTTTATAAATGGTTTAAAGGAAACTAAAATAGTTTCCAATTTCTTTAATTTAAGCAGTATTCAAATTTCTAACATATTGCTCATACTGTTGATGTATCCTCTCATCACCAGAATAATTGGCATTGAAGCATTTGGCATGGTTATCCTAGCAAATACATTTTCTGGCTTATCATCAATTGTAATTAATTACGGCACCAACCAGTCTGGCGTGAGGGATGTGGCCATGTATGTGAATGAAAATACCAAATTAAGCCAGGTGGTTTCTAGTACACTTTGGGTAAGAACAATTATATTCATCCTCTACCTTATCCTTATTTTTTCTCTACAATGGGCCAACATCCGTTACTATCAATTTATTCTTTTATCCTCGCCTGTAGTTTTAGCCGAGGTTTTAAACCCATTGTTTATTTTCCTGGGCACTGAAAAGTTAAAAATTTACAATATAGCTAACCTTATATCTAAGGTTTTAGTGATTTTGGCCGTCCTGGCCTTTATTAAAGGAACAGAAGATTCAGAATGGGTAAATTTTATTATTGGTGCAGCCAGTACGCTAGCTTACGCAGTTTTGTTAATGTATGCCATGATTAAACATAAGTTAAACCTTCATTTACCCAATAAAGAAGAATTATCAAAAATTGGAAAAGATAATTTTTTCCTTACTGTTAATAATATTTCTGTCCATCTCCAGCAATCGTTGATGATCTTCTCCCTGGCAAAATGGGGAAACCCGCTGTGGTTGGGCGCATATTCCATTTGCGACAAAGTGATCGGTTCTTCCAGGATTCTTATTATATCGGTATCAAATGCCATTTATCCTAAAGCAGCTCAGCTTTATAAGGAAAACATCCATTCATGGAAAGTCTATAAAACCAAAATGGGAAAGTTAATCGCATTGATGTTCTTAACTTTATCGTTAGTATTGTTCATCATGCCCGAAATTTTCGTACACTTACTTTCAGGCGAACGAAACCAGGACGCCATCATGTATTTGAGGGTAATGGCCTTTGTTCCATTTTTAGCTGCATTAAACGTGCTTAATGTGCTCGATTTATTACTCAAGAATAACACCTTAGCTATATTCAGGATTGCACTCATATTGTTCTGCATATCGGCTTTCACTTCCTGGTTTCTCGTTACACAAGGGTTGCAAAAGTGGTTTGGTGCTTATACGCTTCTAATCGATGGAAGTGCACTAATCATGTATAACTATGTAATTAAACGTTCATCCAACAAAAATGCATAAGCCTGTAGCTATCATTATACTGAATTGGAATACCCCGGCACATACCATCAGCTGCGTATCCTCCATTACAGCATATTGTGATGAAGGCGATTACGACATTATCATTGCTGATAATGGCTCTAGTGACAATTCTTTATCAATTCTACAGCAACAGTTCCCGAATCACATTTTTATCGATAACAAAACCAATTTAGGTTTTGCAGAAGGAAATAATACAGCCTTGCGATACAGCATCGAAAAAGGTTATACCTACTCGCTTCTACTCAATAACGATACAGAAGTTGACGAAAACTTTCTTTCCCCACTAATAGCGCATTTAGAAAACAACCCAGAAACCGTCGCCGTTCAACCATCCATTTATTATTTATATCAAAAAGATAAACTTTGGAATGGAGGTTCATTTTTTAACAAAATTTTCGGTTTTACTTATTCAAAAAACAGCAAGAAAAGACAAGGTTTAAAATCTCCCGAAAGAGTAGATTGGTTAACGGGTTGTTGCATGCTGATGAGAAACGAAACGCTTAAAAAAACCGGTTTATTGAATAGCAAGTTTTTCCTCTATTACGAAGATGTAGATTTATCATTCCGTTTGAAAAATTTAGGGGATTTATACTATTTTCCAGGTACAAAAATCTATCATGAAGCAGGCGTATCTGGTCAGCAGAAAAGTAAAAATAGCGAAGGTTCTTTAAGTCCGGTTATCCATTATTACCTTTGCAGAAACAAGATCTGGTTCGTAAGGAGATATGGAAATCCCGTTTTCATCCCGATCATTTTTATTAAAGATTCGTTTTATTACGTATCGCTGTATAGCTATTTTATTATTAGGGGAAGAAAGAAAAAAGCAGCCTATCTTTACCAGGGAATAAAAGAGGGATTATTTACACCTTTAAGTTCCATCTGGCCATGATGATCATATTTCCACTTGTGTATTTATTTGCCTTTACCCTGGCCATGTCTGACATTGTTAGAGGAAAGAAGGAAGGTTTTATGCTTTTTCTCATTTTCGGCCTCTCGATATACACAACCGTATTATCAGTAACCTTTATGCTTGGTTTACGGAACATCATCATCTACCTCCAGTCTTTTAAAGAAATTTTGATTGTAGTGGTACTGAGTTTTAGTATCTGGAAATTAAAAACAAAAATAAAATTTCATTATATCGATTACCTGATTATCGGATTTTTCGGATATACTATTCTGTATGCCATTTTACCAATTGGCGAACAAGGTTTGGTAGATCGAATAATGGCTTGCAGAACTTTATCGTTCTTTGTTCTGGTATATTTCTGTGGCCGTCTTTTTAAATCAGAAGAGATCTACATTAGTAAATACTTTCACTATGTATTGGTGGTTTCCATCGCAGCAGCATTGGTAATGTTCACAGAAGTTTTGAATGACCAGCATTTACAAACGAGTACGGGTTATGCTGATTACAACTTTTACCTTTTTAACCTCGAGCCAAGTGGAAATTTTGGCTTAACGTGGACATTTGAATCTGAGGGTGGATACAAACGTTTTGCCAGTTTTTTTGCTAATCCCCTAGAATTTGCATCAGCTACAATTATTGCGCTATCCGTTCTTGCAGCGCTTTACACAGCCGAAAATTACTCCTTAAAACTCGATAAATTTGGATATATTGCGCTAGGCGCTACATTATTTTCCATCATTTTCGCGTTTTCAAGGTCAGCCTTTGCCAGCTACTTTATCTTAGTTTATGCCTATTCATTAATCACGAAAAGGAAATTTATCACCAACACCGTGCACGCCGGAGCCGCAATAGTTGCCATCTACATCACTTATTTATTAACGAAAGAACAAGACCAGAATGATGGTATTCAAATGGTGATTATCAATACCTTAAATTTCAGTAATCCTTCTAGCGTTGGTCATTTGGTGGAATGGATTCAGGGTGCTTTAGCGATCGCTTCAAACCCACTCGGACTGGGTTTGGGTTCATCAGGCAGGATTGGGGGCACATTAGGAGAAAACATTGGCGGCGAGAATCAATTCATCATTGTTGGTGTTCAAGCCGGAATTTTGGCGCTTCTACTATATCTCGTTATCTATATCTCTTTTATAAAAGAAGGAATTAAATGGTTTCACCGTCTGGAAGGCAAAGAGAAAAAAATCTGCCTTGCTTTATTATTAATTAAGATTGGCTTTATCGTTCCTTCGCTAACATCCGAAATAGAATCATCATCCTACATTTCTTATTTTACCTGGTTTCTATCCGGTTTATTTGTAAGCGTCATCTCTACCAAAGTTGCAGTTATAGAACATAAATCCACAGAAATTGAACCTGCCAATGCCTAAGCCATTAAAAATAGGAATTGACGTAAAAGATCTTCAGGTTGCACAAACAGGCACCAAAACATACCTCGAAGAATTGTGCAAAATATTTAAGCACAACACTAATCCGAGATATCAATTTTACTTCTTTGATACATTGTTTCCTCCATACCTGGGCAACCATAAACTGCTTAAACTCCTCGGACATTTGAGGTATCAATTTTGGAAACAAGTAAGCTTGCCAATTAAAGCCTGGCTTAAAGGTGTTGATGTACTTTTCTGTACGGATAATGTGGTGCCAATGTTAAAGTTAGGCTATAAAACCGTTCCGGTTTTTCACGATGCATTTTTCTTTGAAAGCCCCGAACATTTTAACAAACTTTGGCTTAAACTTACGTTGGCAACAGCAATACCTGCAGCAAGGTGCTCACCTTTAGTGATCACACCCAGTAGGTTCGCCAGACAGCAAATCCATAAATACACCAACATCGCAATAGAAAAAATGCCTGTAATTTATGAAGGACCGAAATCTCTTGGAACTTTCGTTGATTTTCCATCAAAAAATCATTTTGGAAAATATATTCTCCATGTTGGGGTAATGAATAAACGAAAAAACATTCCTGCCCTTATTCGTGCCTTTGCAAAAGTAAAACAGAGAGGCAATGACGATTTGAAGCTAGTTTTAGCCGGAAAAATAGAGAAGAAAATGTTTAGTGATGATAGCGAGGAAATTAACAAAGCGCTAGCTGAATCTCAATGTGAGCAGGATATCATTTTCCCGGGATATCTTTCAGACCAGGAACTGTCCGCAATCTACCAACATGCGCATCTATACGTTTTCCCATCTACTAACGAAGGTTTTGGCATCCCGATACTAGAAGCTTTCAAATACAGTTTGCCCGTACTTGTAGCCGATAATACCGCCCTGCCAGAAATTGGCGGCGAAGCCGTGCTCACCTTCGATCCGTTTTCCATTGACGATATAGCAGCTAAAATTGAAATGGCATTGAACAACGACTCATTGAGAGCAACGCTAATCAACAAAGGTAGGGAGCGTTTAAAGCTATTTTCCTGGGAGAAAACAGCCAAATCTTTACTCCAGGAATTTGAACGTATTCAGTAGCATATTTTTTGCTAACTTTGCCCGCTAAAATCCATATAGAAATATACTGGAGATAAATTATGATAAACATTACCTGTCCCATTTGTTTGAACGAAAAAACCCAATTAAATACCATTCTATTTAAGGTTAAAACGATTTCAGGTGAAGAATATGAGATCAGGGAATGTGACAAATGCCTTCATCATTACACCTATGTTGATCATGAAATCGATATTTCCTCTTATTATGATGAGAAAGATTATACGGTAAGAGATACCAAGGAAAGTATTTTCTTTAAAATTCAGAAAGCCGAATACAATCTGGTTCTCCACAAAATAAAACAGCATGTCCATAGCCATCCAGCAAGCTTATTAGATTTCGGCTCGGGAAAGGGACTATTTTTGCACTTCGCCAAGCAAAAGGGCTTCATTGTAAAAGGCATTGAGAGTTCTATGCCTCGTGCGAACTATGCAAAAACACATTTTGACCTGGACATTAACACAGAATACTATACATTTGGTTCCGTTTTTGGAAAACAGTTTGATGTGTTGACCATGTTTCACGTATTGGAGCACATCCATCTTTCAAATAATTTTCTAAGCAATCTTGTTAATGAAAATTTAAAAGATGACGGTTTACTCGTTATCGAAGTTCCAAATTTTGATAGCTGGCAATCGAAATGGGCAGGAAACAGATGGATGCATCTCGATGTACCGAGGCATTTAAGCCACTTCAAACCAAAAAGGATTCAGCAACTTGTAGAGGAGAATAATTGCAAAATAATAGCTACCTCCTATTTCTCGCTGCACCTCGGAATTGTTGGAATGGTGCAAACTATTTTTAGCTGGTTTGGATACAAAGGTTTCCTGATTGCTGATTTAAAACAACAAAAAACAGTGTTGTTGATGGTTAGCCTTTTGCTTGCTCTACCCTTTGCTATACTGCTCGAATTGTTCTCAGCGATGTTTAATAAAGGTGGCATTATTCGTTTATATGCAGTAAAGCAATCAAATAAATGAATATTTTAGTTGCAAACTGGACTTGGTTTCCAAGCGGAGGAGATTGGACGTACATAGAAAATGTGACCAAAATTTATGAAGATCATGGCCATACGGTTATTCCCTTTTCCATGCAGGATGAACGCAACTTTCCATCTGTTTATCAAAAATATTTTATCAGCAATATTAATTATAAAGCCTTAAACGCAGATAAAAAACTGACTGCAGGTTTTAAAATTGTATCGAATAGTATTTATTCAAAAGAGGCACAACAATGCCTGGAAAAGCTGCTTGATGAGGTAGATATCGGCCTTGCCCATCTTAACCTGATCAATCACTACCTTACGCCCAGCATCTTAAAAACTTTAAAAAAAAGAAATATCCCCATCATTTGGTCGCTACATGACTACACACCGATTTGCCCTGAAAGTACGTTTGTAAGCAATGATAAAATTTGCGAAGCTTGCAAAGGTGGCAAATTCTATCACGCTGTTATTAAAAAGTGTAAGAAAAACAGTTTACTTCCCAGCATAGCCGCATCCGTTGAGAATTATGTACATCATTTGCGTGGCTATTACAAAGATGTAGATCATTTTATTTGTCCTTCTAAATTCTCGTACGAGAAATTTAAGTCATTTAACTTCTTCAAAGAAAAGCTTCACCACCTGTATCATGGATATGATTTTTCGGAAGTGATTAACCTGAATCTATCTGATGCAGCAGCCCAAAAATATATTATTTATGTGGGGAGGCTGGAAAAAATAAAGGGTGTACATACGCTGTTAAATGCGATGAAATCTCACCCAGAAATAACGTTAAAAATCATCGGATACGGTACTCAGGAAGATGAACTAGCGCAATTTGCTCAAGACAATAACTTAATAAATGTTGAGTTTCTGGGTAAAAAAAGCAAAGAAGAAGTTTGGGCTCTACTTAAAAAATCTTCTTTTTTAGTCTGCCCATCTGAGTGGTATGAGGTTTTGGGGTTTACCATTATCGAAGCCATGTTATTGGGTAAGCCTGTAATTGGATCAAACATTGGTGCAATCCCTGAAACCGTAATTCACAATGAAACAGGGCTACTGTTTGAGCCCGCGAATGCGCTAGATTTAGCAAATAAAATCAATACATTGTTCTACAATGATGCTTTAATTACTAAATTCGCGAAAAATGCAAAAATACATGCAGAGAAATTATTTAACCAACAGCATTATTTCGAAGGGTTAACGAAAATAATTCCTGCATTACAAAATATATAAATGAGAATTGCAATTATAGGGTCTAGGGGTTATCCTTACGTGTATGGAGGCTTTGAAACCTTTGTAAAAGAGTTAAGCGAAAGATTGGTCAAGCAGGATGTTGAAGTACATATTTACTGTCAAAAAAATCTTTTTAATACCTTTCCGAAGCAAGTAAATGGAATATACCTTCATTATATCCCAACGCTTCCGCAAAAATCTTTAAACCAAATCATCCATTCCTTTTTTTCAATTATACATGCAACTTTCAGCAAAGCAGATGTATTGCTTGTAGTCAATCTTGCTGCTGGGCCTATGGGTTGGATTCCAAAGATTACCGGAAAAAAAACCATGATTAATGTAGATGGCCTGGAATGGTTAAGACCAAAATGGCAGGGCCTGGGTGCAAAATATTTCTACTGGGCAGCAAAAGCGGCTACCATTCTTTACGACAAAATCATTACCGATGCCGAAGGAATGAGACAAGTCTATCTAGAAGAATTCAATAAAGATTCTACCGTGATTGCTTACGGCGCACCGGACTATAAAAAGGCTGCATTAAATTCAATCGATCGCTTCGGCCTCAAAGCAGAAGATTATTATCTTATCGTAGGCCGCCTGGTTCCAGACAATAATGCTGATTTGATCATTAGAGGCTTCCTGGAATCTCAATCAACCAAAAAAATGGTTATTGTTGGCGATGTTCCTTATACCGATAAATACGCTTCTGATTTAAAGGCCACTCAAAATGAACGCCTCATATTTTTGGGCTATGTTAAAGACCAGGATGAACTAATGGCACTCTATCAAAATGCCTTTTCTTATATCCACGGACACAAATACGGGGGAACAAACCCGGCCATGCTAAAAGCAATGTCTAACCACTGCGCTATTTTAGCCTTAGATACCATTTTCAACCGTGAAATGTTAAATAACGGTGAATATGGGTTTTTCTTTGATGAGAATGCTGACTCAGTGGGTTGCATGCTCGAAAAGATGGAGTCTGAACCTGAAAAAATCCAGGAATTAAAAGACAAGGTGAGCTTAGGATTAACAGAAAAATACAATTGGGAAAAAATTACTCAAGCCTATAAAAACGAGATGGCGAAACTGTTGAGTAAAAAATAGTTTTGCCTACTCCTTCAAATTTTAAAGATGATTATGGCCTTTCATTCCACTGCTCGATATTGATAAGTGATATAAAATCAACGGCTTTGCACAGCGGTCTTTACCGCGAAATAACCTATTCATCATAAACGATGCATCAGTTTTTAACTTATATTTGCAGCTATATTACCATTAAAATTCAATTCATGCGCTTAAAATTTATCTACTGTGCTTTTCTATTGGTTATGTTATTGGCCACTACGTCATTATTCGCACAAATATCTGTCGATAATCTGAGTAAAGTGAGGGTTGAACAGTTATCTGATGCACAAATTCTGGAGATATCGAAAAGATTTGAGGCTTCTGGAATTTCCGAAGCTGATGCAATTAAATTACTTGTGGCAAGAGGCATGGATCCTGCAGAAGTTGACAAATACAAAGAACGACTTGCCGAACTCTCTTCCGGAGGAAAAACGGCAAAGGCGGCCGCTACCAGTACTCCGGCTGCTAAGCCTCAGGGAAATCAAAACCGCGATACCACCAGAATCACCGAAGCAAAGCCGATAAAGAAAAGCAGCCCAATATATGGTTACGAGTTTTTTAGCAACCCAAACATCAAGTTTGAACCCAATATTAGAATTGCAACACCTAAAAATTATGTCTTAGGCCCAGATGATGAATTGGCTATTTTGCTAACAGGAGTAAACGAAAGTACCACCAATGCCAAAGTGAGCCCCGAAGGAACTGTAAAAATTCCATATGCGGGTTTAGTTTATGTGAATGGCTTAAGTATTGAACAAGCAACGAGTCAAATCAGAGCGAAAATGGCCAAGGCTTATCCAGCGCTATCATCCGGACAAACCAAATTGACTGTGAATTTAGGAACAGTTAGAAGCATCAGGGTTACCATCATCGGCGACGTGGCCACACCAGGCACCTATACCGTTTCGTCTTTATCAACACTTTTTAATGCCTTGTACCAAAGTGGTGGCCCTACCTATCGCGGTTCATTGCGTAAAATTGAATTGATTAGAAATAACCGGGTTATTCAAACCGTTGACTTATACAATTTTCTTCAAAAGGGAATTCAAAGCGAAAATGTAAGTCTGCGGGATCAGGATGTGATCAGGATACCAGTATATGATACCAGAGTTGCCATAGACGGTGCGGTAAAAAGACCAGGTAGTTATGAACTTAAAAACGCAGAAACGCTGGCCGATTTAATTACTTATGCAGGAGGTTTTGCAGATCTGGCCTATAAAGGAATAGCAAAGGTTACTCAAGTTGGGCCAAAGGAAAGAAGCGTTAAAGATATTTCTTCAGATATGTTTGATCGCTATACCTTAAAAAACGCAGACTCAGTTTATATTGGCGCCATATTGGAACGCTTTGCTAATCGCGTGGTGATAGAAGGAGCCGTATATAGACCTGGTACATTTGAGTTGAATCAAGGGGTTACCCTAAAATCATTAATCGCCAAAGCCGATGGGCTTCGGGATGATGCTAACTTAGGAAATGGTTATATTAAAAGGATTACACCAAGCCTGGAAAAGGAAATGATTTCCTTTAATTTAGGAAATATAATGTCTGGAAAGATACAGGATATTGCATTAATGAGAGAAGATTCGGTATTTATCACCTCCACCAAAGATCTCAGAGATGAAACCTCCATTAGCATCGCTGGTTATGTTCGGGCACCGGGCACCTTCCAGTATAGAAAAGGGATGAGTGTTGCAGATGTAGTAAGCATGGCTAAAGGGTTCCAGAATGATGCAGCAAATCATAGAATTGAAATATCCAGATTAGTAAAAGATCTGACCGATACCTTATCCAATAAGCTGGTTAATATCATTACGCTGAATCTGGATTCGGCACTGAGTACTTCAGATGGAAATTTCCTCTTAGAACCTCTTGATTACATCTATGTGCCCCGCTTGGTCAACTATCGTTCTATTGGCAATGTAAAGGTACAAGGAGAGGTACTATTTCCGGGCGATTATGCGCAGCAAAGAAGAGATGAAACAGGAATGGAATTTATTAAACGTGCCGGTGGAATTACCCCAATGGGTTCGCTTGAAAACACTCAGGTTTACAGGAATGGCGTACGGGTAGATATGGATTTAACAGGAAAAAGAAAAAGACAGGCCAAAGATGCGACCATTTTAATGCCTGGAGATAGTCTCTTCATTCCTAAAAACCAACCTTTTGTAGAAGTGAATGGTGCAGTAAATAACCCACAACTATTGAGATACGCCAATTCAAATTTCAAATATTATGTTGATGCAGCAGGAGGTATTACCGAGAGTGCAAGGTTAAAAGGCGCCTATATTAAATATCCTAATGGCATAAACGCTCCGGTAAAGAGCTTCCTGTTTATCAAAAACTATCCAAAAGTAACAGCGGGTAGCCAAATAATTGTTCCGGAAAAGACTGGCAAAAACAAACTGGGCTTCGCAGAGATTACCACTATAGCGTCTGCATTAACTGGCATCGTAAGTTTAATTGCCATCTTATTTAAATAAATTATGTCAGTTGCTGAAAACGATAAAAAATACATCACGGCTGAGGAAGATTTTTCTTTCGCAAAAATGATCAGTGCCCGTAAAAAAGATCTTAATTACCTTTGGAAGTTCAAAATCAGAATTCTGATAATAGGATTAATCGGTGGTGCCTTAGGTGCGGTTATGGCTTACCTTTGGCCAGTTACCTATACGGCAAAGCTTACCTTTGTTGTAGAAGAGGGTAAATCGGGCGGGGGTGGATTGCTATCTTCACTTGCTGGCCAAATGGGCTTTGATATTGGCGGATTAACAGGTGGAACCAGTGGGGTACTTGCAGGAGATAATGTGCTTCAGCTCCTTACCAGTCAAAAAATGCTGAAACAAACGCTTCTGACACCTTTGGATAGTGGAGGCAAATATACTTTGGCCGATAAATATGCCGATGCTTATAAACTTAAGGCAGATTGGAAAGATTTAAAAACCAACGTCAAAAAGGAAACGATCATGTTTCCACCAGATACCAGGAATTACAGCCGGTTACAAGATAGTTTGCTACATGAAATGATCAGAAAACTTGCTGAAAAAGAACTTTCTGTCAGCAAACCGGATAAAAAACTTGGTTTCTTTGCACTTACAGCAACACTTAAAAATGAAGAACTGGCCAGTTTAATTTGTACCAGACTCATTGATGAGGCGACCAGGTTTTACATTGAAACAAAGACCAAGCGGTTACGGACTAATGTAAACAGGTTTCAAAGCCGTGCTGATAGTATCGGAAGATTGCTCAATAGAAAAACTTATGCAGCTGCCGGTGCCAATGCCATTATGCTGGATGCAAACCCGGCGTTTGCAACTTTAGGTGTAGGTGCTGAGCTTCAGGAACGCGATAAAAGAGTGCTTCAAACCATCTATTCTGAAATTATTAAAAACCTGGAAGTAAGCAGGTCTATGCTGATGCAGGAAACGCCAACTTTCCAAATAGTAGATGAACCTGAACTGCCATTAAAGAAAAACCGGATGAGGTACGCTAGCGGAATCGCGATAGGCGGCCTTGTGATTGGCGCCCTGTTTTGTTTAATTTTGTTAATAAGGAAGAAACCTGAGTTAGAGGCTCAATAGAACCCACGCCCGCCTATCGGCACCGAACCTGTCGAAACACCTTAATCCCAACTCTCCGATCTGTCATGTTGAGCCTGTGGAAACACCTTAAAGTGTATTTGAACAGGTTCTTCGAAAAGCTCAGGATGACAAGTAGATGTTTTCAGCTAATGAGCATTTGTAATCCCGTCTCTCCAGATCTGTCATGTTGAGTTTGAAACACCTTAAAGCTTATTTTAATAGATCCTTCGACAAGCTCAGGATGACAAGCAGATGTTTCCAGCTAATCAGAATTTTGTAATCCCGTCTCTCCCGAAGCTGTCATGTTGAGCCTGTCAAAACACCTCAAAGCGTATTTGAACAGGTCCTTCGACAAGCTCAGGATGACAAGTAGAGGTTTCCAGCTAATCAGGATTTTGTAATCCCGTCTCTCCCGAAGCTGTCATGTTGAGCCTGTCAAAACACCTCAAAGCGTATTTGAACAGGTCCTTCGACAAGCTCAGGATGACAAGTAGAGGTTTCCAGCTAATCAGGATTTTGTAATCCCGTCTCTCCCGAAGCTGTCATGTTGAGCCTGTCAAAACACCTCAAAGCGTATTTGAACAGGTCCTTCGACAAGCTCAGGATGACAAGTAGAGGTTTCCAGCTAATCAGGATTTTGTAATCCCGTCTCTCCCGAAGCTGTCATGTTGAGCCTGTCAAAACACCTCAAAGCGTATTTGAACAGGTCCTTCGACAAGCTCAGGATTACAAGTAGAGGTTTCCAGCTGGTCGGGATTTGTAACCCCAACCCTCCAGGATATGTTATGTTGAGTATGTCGAAACACTTTAAAGTGTATTTAAATAGGTCCTTCGACAAGCTCAGGGTGACAAAAATATCTATAGCTACAGCCTCTTTATCTGTAGATTTACAAATCTAAAACCGATAAGTAACCCCTAACTGTCCTTGAAAATTATATACAGTATTATGCGGAATATAATATTGGCTCTCCGTAAGATCCTTTTGCCTCCACTGGTAATTTAAAGATTTTATGCCCTGGAGCTTGGCGTTAAACAAAAGGTTTTTGTAATTCCATTCACCAACTGCAGCGAAAGCAAAATCTACCCAGCTTCTGCTACCACCTTTGGCGGCTGCAAAACGAGCATTGTCATAAAAATCGCGGTTGTGTTCCAAACGATCAAAAGATAAACCAAGCTTCTTGAAACCTTTAACCCAACTTAGCTCGAAGGATTGCAGATTTCCGCCTGTGCCAGATCCAGCACCTAAAACTTCTCCATTATTGGTATAGCCTTGACGGACCTCTCCATGATAGTAGAAACCTCCTGCATATCTTAGCAAAGTTCCATCAATGGTTTGAGACATCTGCGTAATCTCTGCATTAAATTGGATAAACTCTCCTTCATGCTTCTTTAATGGAACCATTTTCTTGATGCCAAAAAGATAAGCCCTGGAGTGATCGGGCGAACCTATAAAGTCTCTGAAATCATAAGAATTATCATTCAAGCCATACTCAAAATAAACTTCTGCATGTGCCTTTGGAAAAAGCCATCTGCCATAAAGCGAAGTTCGCTGATCACGGGCATTACCGTCATCACCAGCGCCTTCTCCTATTTTGGTTTTTTGAAAAGGAATAAAAAACGGGACATAATCGGCCAACTTGTTCAAGTCACTTCCATAAGACATGAAAGTTCGTGTAAATCCTAGAAATAGACCTGGAACCCATTTTGGTTGGTAACTGATGTTCAATCCCCCTAAATAACGCCAATCTTCACGGGGCTTATCATATACAACAGTTCCGCTTGATAATGTGGTATTCTCCAAAGGACTGAATCCCGAAGACTCCAATCGCCCTCCTATAATCTGACCTTCGAATGAACCAATATAAGTCTTAACTGGCCTTACTGTATTTAACGTAACATGTTTGAAACCAGAAGCGTTATTGCTCATCATTAAACTATTTCTCAAGCCTGGGCCCCACCAAATGTTTTCATTGGATAAACCTACTGAAGCCGGACCTACTGTTAAACGAATGCTACTCTGCCCCCATCCCAATTTGGAATAAGAATTATTGCCGTATCGCTCTGGGTTATCAATGTAGTTGTTGTTTCCTCCGTAATATGCGCCTAGCTCTGTATCATTCCGGTTTTCGCCATAACTTTCAAACTTTGCGTTTTGAGCAAAAACATATTCTGGTTTCAATTGAATACTCAATGGTCCTATTTTGGCAAAAAAACCTCCGGAAACTAAAGTTTGATAGCCTTTCGCTGGAATCATCGGTCCGTCATTCCAACCGAAAGGATGGTGAGAATTGAATTGTTGCTGCCAGCTGAAAGGCAAAATCTGAAATGTTCCTTTACCCTTAGCAAAATGAACGGGTCCTGATTTTTTCAGCCAGCCCTCCCTAAGCAATTGTTCTTCCGGATCAAAAATATTATCTTTCTTAATCGCTTCAGTAGTAATGGGCCTGTTGGTAAAAGAAATTGAAGAATCCAGTTGACCCAACAGCTGCAAGCGGCGGTAATAATCTTCTATTGTAGTTCCAACGGCTACCGTTTGTGCCTTCAGATTGAAACTGTAAGTCAATACCAAAGCGAGCAAGCCTATGCTAAAAATCTTCTTCATGATTATCAAAATTAAAAACGGTAGGTAAGGCCGGCTTGCACCTGCAAATTAAAAGCATCCTTTCCTGGCGTCATGTATAATTCGCCGGGGGCCTGTATCAAATACCACTGATAATTCAAAGACTGGATGCCTTGAAGCTTCGCATTAAAAATAAAATTCTTGTAATTCCATTCTCCGCTGGCCGCAACACTTAAGTCAACCCAATGCCTCCGGTAATCTTTCGAATCTACATAAGCATAATAATAGAAATCATTATTATGCACCAGCCGTTCAAAGTTGATTCCAAGTCTTTTCAATCCTTTTACCCAGCTCACTTCCAGGGATTGAATGTTTGCCCCAGGTCCAATCCCAGCACCTAAAACTTCCCCTCTGTTGGTGTAGCCGTGGCGCACACTTTTGCTGCTGTACCAACTTTCTAAATTTAACACCTTAGCGATGTCGGTTTCCTGTAATTGCGTCACTTCAGCACTCAGCATCAGTTGCTCTTCTTTTCTGGATCCGAAAGGAAACAATTTCCTAAGTCCAAATATATAAGCACGGGAAACGTTCGGTTCCAAAGCCAGATCACTGCTACTGCCCGAATAGTTATTCCTTCCATACTCGAAATAGACTTCAGCCTTTTCTTCTGTCCACAACCAACGCATAAAATAAGAATTCCGTTGGTCGCGTTTATTAATCGCCTCGGCAGCGGCTTCTTGTTTCTTCGACGAGAAAAAGGGCAAGTAATCTCCAAATTTATTTAGTCCATTGCTGTAAGTCTGCGCACTTCGGGTTAAACCCAAAAATAAACCAGGTACCCATTTAGGTTGCCAGGTAATCGCCAAACCACTAAGGTAGCGCCAATCATTCGGTTTTTCCACATAAAGCGGCTGACCAAAATATTCCCGTTCTGGTTCCAGCACACCATAACCGGAGCCTTCCAAACGGCCTGCAATAATCTGCCCTTCAAAAGAACCTATAGGAGTTGAAATTGGCTTACGTGTATTTAAAGTCAGGTGTTTAAAACCAGGGGCGGTATTGCTCATCAACAATGAGTTACGTAAGCCTGGACCCCACCACAAATTCTCAGTAGACAAACCAAAAGATAAGGCTTTATAATTTAACCGAATGCTGCTTTGCCCCCAATACGCTTTGGTAATACCCGATTTTCCGAAACGGGCGGGTAAATCTATGTTATTATAAAAATCATAGTAACGGGCGGTAATCACATCGTAATGGTCTTTATCAAAGGTATCGAAGCTACTGTTGGCCGCGAGTAACACTTCCGGCTTAAACTGAACACTCAGTATACCATATTCAGCATATATCCCCGCCGAAAGCAAAGACTGTAATCCCTTCGCAGGAATCATCGCTCCATCGTTCCAACCGTAAGGGTGATGGGAATTGGTTTGCAACTGAATACTCATCGGCAATAACTGCCACTTTAGCTTTCCATTCTTTGAAAAGCCTGAATGATCCGCATCCAAAAGATTATAACGTTGTTCGAGCGAATCAGGATAGGCAAAATCCTTTATTTTAAAAGCAGCAGACGGTATAAGTGGTCGGATGGTAAAGGATATGGTCGAATCTAATTTCCCGGCCAGCTGCGCCCTGCGATAATAATCTTCAAGGGCCTGACTCCCTACCGGAAGGCTTTGGCCATAAGCTAGATTGCCCAAACACAGCAAGGCGAGCATGAGTTGAATCGGCTTTCTCATAAATTAATTACTTTCACTGTCAGATTATCTATAGACCAGCTTTCATCACATTTTGGATCAGGCGCATTGGTTTGAATGAGTTGATCCCGGCATTGCATCAACAAATTAGCTTGCTGATGTTCAATCACCTTTTTGATTTTATAAAGCGTGGTACCACCCATTTTGCCAGCCAGATTACATACGCCAGGCAGATTGGTATTGCTCGCTCCGCTTTTAGGATTATGATAAGCATTGGGGTAATCATTCGGATAAGATTGAGGCGGACAGAAGCCGCTATTGTCGCAATCTTCATTTGAAAATGTGGTATTAATATAAAGATTACCATCCACAATCATTTTCCAGATGTCGGGTCCATCAATACCTTTGCTGGTTTTATTTCCATCCCAGCTATCATGGATATATAAATCGAAGGAAATTTCTACCAGTTTATGAGCGGGAAGGTCATTCAGAGTTAAATCGAAACCGGATGAATTATAACGGCCTAAAACGGTTGATCCGTTGTATTTTTCGGCAAGGGCATTTGAGATCCCCTTCGTGTTCTGACCTTCAAAATCGTTAAAATAAACCTCTTGTTCATTTTTAACTTCTTTAGCACAGGAGGCTAAAAAAAAAACCATAACGGCCAGTAAAATCTTATTTTTCATCATATCATTCAGGTTTAAGGCAATTGATCCAATTCTTCAAAAATTGAATTCTTACTCTTAAACTCTGGTACCAGTTTTTTCATGTTGATCACCACCTGCCTGTCGTTATCTGATTTGGCTGAAGCAATCAATTCATATATCTGACGCTCCACTTCTTCGAAAACATATTCCCTTACTTTCCCAATCATAATCTGATCGTGATGGGTGGGCAAGGTGTTCTCATTATCATTAAGTAATTCTTCGTAGAGTTTTTCTCCTGGCCTCAAACCCGAATATTCGATCATCACATCTACATTGGGCTCTAAACCGGCCAGGCGAATCATCTTTTTGGCCAGTTCCACAATCTTGACCGATTTACCCATATCGAATACAAAAATTTCCCCACCTTTCCCCATACAACCTGCCTCCAATACCAAACGGCAAGCTTCTGGAATCGTCATAAAATAACGGGTAATCTCTGGATGGGTGACCGTTAAAGGACCTCCTTTTTCAATCTGCTGCCTGAACCTTGGAATCACGGAGCCATTGGAACCCAATACATTTCCGAAACGGGTGGTGATAAATTTGGTAATGGGTTTTACATTCAGTTCATTGATATATTGCAAACCGTTACTGAAGATAAAGCCATCTGTGCTTAAAGAATTATTCAGCGATTGCACATAAATTTCGGCAATGCGTTTAGATGCGCCCATAATGTTGGTAGGGTTAACCGCCTTATCCGTGGAAATCATCACAAACTTTTGCACTCCGTATTTCACTGATTTATCTGCAATGGTTTTGGTACCCAACACATTGGCCTTAATGGCCTCTGCCGGATTGTCTTCCATTAAAGGCACATGTTTGTAGGCGGCAGCGTGATAAACGTAATGCGGTTTGTAAGTTTCAAATAACTTATCCATACGTTGCTCATCGCGAACATCCCCTACAAAAGCATGAAAGTTTTTGCTGCTATTGGTTTCTTCTAATTCTAAATAAAGCTCATGCAAAGCCGTTTCCGATTGATCGCAAAGAATAATCAAGCCCACATCAAATTTAGAAAGCTGGCGTACAATCTCACTCCCAATGGAACCTGCAGCGCCAGTGATTAAAATGCGTTTATTATTGAGCATCTGACCAATGCCTTCAATATCAATCTTAATGGATTTCCGATTTAATAAATCTTCAATATTCAGCTTTTGGATTTGTGCCGGTTTCAGCTGTCCATTCATCCACACATCTAATGGCGGAATATTAAGTACCTTGATATCGTTCTCCAGGCAAATGTCTACAATCGCATCTTTCTTTTCGATCGGAATGGTATATGAAGCAAAAATGATTTCATCCAGTTCATGTTTATCTACCAGTTGTGGCAATGTTGCTGCATCCAGAATCTTTACCCCGTCAATAGTCTTGCCCACTTTGCGCACATCATCATCCACAAAAGCGACAATCGTTTTATTAACACTCCCATCATGATCAAAAGTCCGTTTCGTGGCTAAACCGGCTTCACCTGCGCCGTAAATAATTACCTTCTTTTTGTCCAGGTTTAAGTTTTTGATGTAAAGAAAAAAGTATTTGATCAATACCCGGTAAGTCATCAGCAATAGAAAGCTGGTTAAGCCATTGGTAATTAGAATCGTTGTGGAGATAAGCGGATAGTTGAAAAAGGTGATGCCAATCAGATTCATCACAAAGAAAGTACCGTTGGCAATCACCACAGAAATGAGAATCCGAAACGAATCCTGCGCACTGGTATACCTGATGATGCCGGTAAAGGTTTTAATATGAAAGAAAACAGCCACAGTGATCATTCCCATTACGAGAAGATTCCTGGCAAGTTCCGGAATTTCCACGGCAGTTAAATCGAGATTATGCTTTAATGAATAAGCAAAAACCAAAGACAAAGACGAGATGATCAGATCCAGAATGAAAATGACCCAGCGTGGGACAATATTAAATTGAGTAAACAAAATACAATAGGCTAAATTTTAGTAAAGATAGGCATTTAAAATCAGCTAAAATAAATCTGGCTCCATAATATCAAAAACGGCATCTATAGTGGCCAAACGAGGAATAGCCGTACAAGCTTCAATCGTTACTCCTGCACCAATATTTGCTGCTCCACCAATATAACTATTCGGGTAGATGCTGCAAAAATCGCCAATAATGGCATCATGATCTACGGTTACATTGGCATTGATCACCACGTGTTTTCCAATTACAGCGCCAGATTGTATTACCGCACCCGCCAAAATCACCGTTCCTTCTCCAATCAAAACATCATCCGAAACCGTCGCATCGGGATGAATCAGCACGCCAAATTCATGTACAATATATTGTGTAATCGCTCTTCTAATTTTATTATTCCCGATCCCAATAATCATTTTGGCTTCTGGCATATGGTTTTCGTGATAGGAGACAACAGGCTTGCCAGCCATTTTTTTTAAATCTTCGTTATCATCAAAAAAGTTAGCTACCTGGTCTTGATTTAATCTAATTGCGTCTGCAATCACCCTGGCATGACCGCCTCCACCATAAATTACCCATTTATTCATATCACGACTTCAAATGAAACAATCTTTCTTTTCCCTCTGTTGCAAATCGAACAGTGAGAAATAGAAATCCAGAAGCTCCAAGCAATAACAGTGCCGACCATAGGTGATTACCGACCAAAAAGATAAGAAGTAGATTAATCAATAACTGGATCAACATGTATAGGCCCGAAACGATCAGGTGATTCCATTTGAGTTGGTTGGCTAAATATTGATAAAAGTGACTGCGATGGGCCTCAAATATGTTTTCTTTTCTAATCAGCCTGAAGGCGATGGTACTCACCGCATCTAAGCCATAAAATAACAGTAATAAAATGTAGTTGAAGTTTTCCGTTTGAATAATTAATTGGCCAATCAGGAAGACAATAATAAAAGCAATGCTCACACTGCCCACATCGCCGGCAAAACATTTGGCTTTCTTCCTGAAATTAAAAAAATTGAACACCAATAAGGATAGCGCAATGGTGATTAATAAATCTGAAGAAGTAAAACTGATGACTTTTTCATTGATGTAATATAGCGTAGCAACAGCCATTAAACTATAACCACCGGTAATGCCATTGATGCCATCCATAAAATTATAGGCATTGATCGTCCCAATCACAAAGATCAGAGCAAATGGAATCCAATACCAGGCCAGCCCGAAAAGACCCCATTGATAAAACATCAATAATACCGCAATTAAATGAATGCTGAGCCTCACCTTGTTATTTAGCGTAAAGATATCATCGAGGAAACTGATTAAACTAATCAACACCAATCCCAGTATAAAATAAGGAAACGCAAAACCGAAGCAGAAAAAAGAGATCATCGCTGCCAGACTAAAGATAATTCCGCCGCCACGAATGGTGACCGAAGTATGTGAACTGCGGTGATTGGGTTTATCAATGATATTGAATCGATCGGCGATTTGGAAATAGCCAAGCTCCAGTGCAAATAAGGCAACCAATATAATTAAAGCAGATAGATATGTAGTCATAATTTATAATGGCGAAGATAATAATTATTACACATAAGCCTACTTCATAATGTATTTTCGAACTCACCTTCACCGATTTCACATCTGTAGTATAGGGAGGAAATTTGTACAAATTAGCGATAAACCTCACCCTATCAATTTAGTGCTTGTACTAAACTAGCAACAATCCCTCTCGTTGAAGAGAGGGAAAGAAAGGATACTGGTTGTCCTACCGTTTAAACCCATTATTACCGTCTTTTCGAACGAGCATTGCGAGGAGAAATCTCATCATGTTGTCCAGAACTTGACTTTAGTATAGTGTAATTGGTTTTTATTAAATCACAATCACTCTATATTAAATAAAATTGGATTATCACCCCTCTAAAAAAGTAACACAGCACATTTACCTAAAATCATTTCCAAAATCTGCCACCATTTGTCCAGCTACTTGTTTAATTTCTTGTTCATCAGATTTTGGATAGATCAACAAAACCTTACCATCATCAACTACAATAAAATTCGTTAATCCCTTAATTACCGCAGCTTTGCCAGCAGGTAACTGAATTAAACAATCTTCCGTGGCTGTAATATTTATTTGGGCACAACTAATCGCATTGTTATTTTGATCTTTTTCGGCCACGCCATGTAAGGATGCCCAGGTGCCTAAATCCGACCAGCCAATATCGGCCGGGATCGTATAAACATTGTCTGCCTTTTCCATAATGGCGTAGTCAATAGAGATATTGGGAGCTGAAGGATAATGTTCCAGGATGAAATTGCTCTCTTCTGCTGTATTATAATAGTCATCACCTGCTTCAAATAAAGCCGCTATTTCTGGAGCATAACTTGCAAAAGCATTTTTTATTGCTTTTGCTGACCAAATAAAAATACCTGCATTCCATACGTAATCTCCACTTGTTAAATAAGCTTGCGCTTTTTCAAGCGAGGGTTTTTCCATAAAAGCAGTTACTTTTCTTATCTCCGCTCCTTGCTCCTTGCTCCCTAATCCTTGCTCCTCAGCCTTTACTTCTTGCTCTTGAATAAACTTGATATACCCATAACCTGTATCCGGCCTTGTAGGGCTAATCCCCAAAGTAATCAATGCTTCATTACTGGCCGCATAATCTAAGCCTTGCGCTACCTTCTGCAAAAACACATCTTCTTTCAAAATCAAATGATCCGAAGGTGCCACCAATATATTGGCTTGAGGATTGCTTTTTGAGATTTTGTAACTGGCGTAGGCAATACAGGGCGCTGTATTATTGCGACTTGGTTCTAATAAAATGTTTTGCTCTAAAATAGTTGGCAATTGTTCCTTTACTAAACCCGCATAATCGGAATTGGTTAAAATATAAATCTGCTCATTCGGGCAAATAGTTAAAAACCGTTCGTAGGTCAGCTGCAACAAGGATTTGCCCAAGCCTAAAATATCGATGAATTGTTTGGGAAAATGATTTCGGCTTTTGGGCCAAAAGCGTGAACCGACACCGCCGGCCATAATCAGAATATGGGTATTATTATTGCCAGTCATTATTTTTTACTTCGTTATATACTTTTTGTATGCCTTCCTTTAATGAGGTACTTGCTTTCCAGCCCATTGCATTAAGCTTACTTACATCCATCAATTTCCTTGGCGTACCGTCTGGCTTAGTTGTGTCTGTTAGAATCTCCCCCTCAAATCCCACTATCTCCTTTACCAACCTAGCTAAATCCAGGATTGATACGTCTTCACCCACACCAATATTCACCAAGCCAGGCTCATTGTAGTGATTCATTAAATACACACAGGCTTCTGCTAAATCGTCGGCGTGTAAGAACTCCCGTTTCGGTGTTCCTGTACCCCAGATGGTTACACTTTGATCTTTGTTTTGCTTAGCTACAATAAACTTACGTAACATTGCAGGCAATACATGTGAATTGTTTAAATCATAATTGTCATTTGGGCCGTAAAGATTGGTCGGCATCACAGATACAAAATTGCAGCCATACTGGTCACGATAGGCGTCGCACATTTTGATGCCCGCAATCTTCGCAATCGCATAAGGCTCATTGGTGGGTTCCAGCTCGCCAGTTAATAAATATTCTTCTTTCAATGGCTGGGGTGCCATCTTCGGATAAATGCAGGATGAACCTAAAAACATCAATTTAGAGACATTGCTAAGGTAGGCCTGATGAATCACATTATTTTGGATCATCAGGTTTTCATATAAAAAATCCGCCCGGTAGGTATTATTGGCCACAATACCACCCACCTTTGCGGCCGCCAAAAATACATAATCTGGTTTTTCGGTTTTGAAAAATTCAGCTACAGCTAAAGCGTCTCTCAAATCTAATTCTTTAGATGTGCGAGTGACAATGTTGTCAAAACCCTGGCTTTCGAGGTTACGCAAGATAGCAGAACCCACCATTCCGCGGTGGCCGGCAATATAAATTTTATCTGTTTTATTCATTCTTTGATTCTTCATTGCCAGAGCGTGCTCCGATTCATCGGAGAAGAATGACAGCACGCTCCTATTTCTCGGGAAAGCAACCTCCTTTTATAGAATTCTTACTCAAATTGGTTCTTAACACTATAGCCTGCTGCTTTTAGCATCAGTTCTTTTTTGAAATGAGTGACATCAGCAGCCATCATGTCTTCCACCAGCCCTGCTAAATCATATTGAGGTTTCCAACCTAATTTAGTTTTTGATTTGGTTGGGTCTCCAATCAATAAATCAACCTCCGTAGGCCTAAAGTAAGCAGGGTCAACAGCCACTACTTCTTTACCTATTTTAAGTTGATAATCTGCACTGGCACAAGAAATCACATAGGCTCTTTCTTCTACACCCGTTCCTTTAAACTCCAGTTCTACCCCAACCTGCTGGAAAGACATTTTTACGAAATCCCTTACTGAGGTGGTCACACCAGTAGCAATCACATAATCTTCAGGAACATCTTGTTGTAAAATCAACCACATCGCCTCTACATAATCTTTCGCATGTCCCCAATCGCGTAGCGCATCTAGATTACCTAAGAATAATTTATCCTGCAAACCTAAGGCAATTTTAGCAGTAGCTCTGGTAATTTTACGCGTAACAAAGGTTTCACCTCTTAACGGACTTTCATGGTTAAATAAAATACCATTACAGGCAAACATATTGTAAGCTTCGCGGTAGTTTTTAGTAATCCAGAAGCCATAGATCTTAGCTACTCCGTATGGAGAACGTGGATAAAATGGTGAATTTTCATCATAAAAACCTTGCGCATTTTTATTTTCAGGCATTCCGCCATACAATTCAGAAGTAGAGGCCTGATAAATTCTCGTTTTCTTTTCCAAACCTAAAATTCTAACGGCTTCCAATATCCTTAAGGTACCAATACCATCCACATTCGCCACATATTCTGGTGAATCGAAGGAAACCTTCACATGACTCATGGCGCCTAAGTTGTAGATTTCATCTGGCTGTACTTCTTGCACGATTCGAATCAGATTAGTAGAATCAGTTAAATCGCCATAATGTAATTTAAACTTCACATTATTTTCATGTGGATCCTGGTATAAATGATCGATCCGGTCTGTATTGAATAATGAACTACGGCGTTTAACCCCGTGAACCTCATATCCTTTTTTTAATAATAAATCTGCAAGGTAGGCACCATCCTGCCCCGTTATTCCTGTTATTAATGCTATTTTCATCTATTTATATTATTCCATCCAGTTAGCACTGGTTTGGGGTTCCAATTTAAGTCTTTTTTTGCTTTTGAATCATCGAAAGTGAGATCTGATATTATTTTTCCCATTTTTCTCGAATTAATTGGCGCTTTATTGCCCAATAAATCTCCAAACTTTGCCATAATATTTGCAGCCCAAAATGGGAGATTCATGCCGGCCGCCTTGCCAATCTTTTTAGCGATTGAAGATGATAATTCTGCAAATGTGGGGTGATAGCCATCTGTAAGATTAAATATACCTCCAATCTTTGCTACTTCAGGAATAATTTTAGCAACATCTTCTGCAAGCACCATGCTTTTTTTTGCGCTACCTCCAGCAATGTTAAAATAATAACCTTTTGTAATACCCTTAATCATCGCACCTAAGTTACCTGGTGGATTATTTCCAACCAAAAGGGGCAACCTCAATATGGTGCAAACTACATGTTTTTCACTGCACCAATCTTGTATTAATTTTTCCGCCTGAATTTTACTTTGTCCGTAAGGGTCGCTAGCATTTAAAGGATGATTTTCAGTGATCATCGTTCCACTTTCCTTGCCATAAACAGCAACAGTACTGATGAAAACAAAAGATCTGGGTAAGCTTGAAGCTAATTCTAACCCTTTTAATAAATTGGCAGTTCCAGTGAGATTTACCTCAAAGAAAGCTTGTTTCTCTAATTCGGTTTTAGGAACAGAGTGCGCCTTGCCTGCACAATGTACAATCAAATCAGCTGGTGGTAAATCTGGGATTGCCTTTGCTAAGTCAACATTCAAATCAGCTCCGCTCCTTGAAATCGTTATAATCTCATAATCATTAGAAAGTTCGGAATTAATATGTGTGCCTAAAAAGCCTCGAGCACCTGTTATAATAATTCTCATTATCAAAAAAATTGAGCTATTCTTTTCAACATTCTCAGTGGCATTAAAAATATTGGGATATTAAAGCCATTTTGTTGCCACGCTTTCATAATCTCTTTGTTGCCATTTATGATGTTACTGATATTTTTATTAGTAGCCCCTCCTAAACGCATTTTAACCATTAGCCTGGGATAATAGATAGATCGAAAGTTAAATTTTTTCATCACGCGAAACATGAATTCATAATCTGCAGCTAATTTAAATTTAAGATCAAATGAACCCGCCTCCTTATAAACATTCTTTTTCAGAAATAATGCTGGATGCGGGGGCACGTAACCATGCTCAAAAAATCGAGGATAATATGGTTTAGATTTCCATTTTCTTACCACTTGATTTACATTATCCTGCTTGACATAAACTAAATCTCCATATACAATATCACATGCGGTATCTCGCTTAAACATGGAAATTACGTCACTTAAAACATGTTCATCTTGGTATAAATCATCAGAGTTTAAGATGCCAATGATATCGCCGCTAGCCGCATTTATCCCCTTGTTCATGGCATCATATAAGCCCTTATCTGGCTCAGAAATAAAAACACTTATCTTTTCAGCATACTTATTTATGATAGTAGTTGTATTATCTGAAGATTTTCCGTCAATAATGACATACTCAACGTCTTCATATGTTTGAGATAAAACAGAGGTTATAGCATCCTCAATTGTAAGTTCGTTGTTATAAACGACTGTTATTATTGAAATTTTCATTAATTATATAAATCTTGATAAACCTTCAGTGTTTCTTGATAACATCGATCCCATGAAAATTTTCGTGCCTGAATAAATCCTTTTGTAATGATGTCTTCTCTTGTCAATTCAATCGTTTCAAGTGCTTCCTTAAAATCCTGAATGTTTAGTTGATCTACCAAGATACCGGCATCACCTGCTACTTCAGGGATAGCCGATTTATTTAAAGCAATAAAGGGAGTACCGCTGCGCATGGCTTCCAATATTGGAATACCGAATCCTTCGTAAGATGATGGATATAATAATGCAAATGCATTATTATAAATCCTATTGAGTACTGAATTGTCTATATTAACCTCCAGGGACCATCGACCAGGAACTTTTTTCTCTAAAAGTTCAATTTCTTTTCTATTTAAAGGAGCACCCACTATTTTTAACTGAAACTGATCTACTTTTTCGAGTAACTCTATGCAAAAATTAAAATTTTTATAATGTTCACGAGAACCAATAAATAATAAATAGGGTTTAATAGCTACATTTTTTGCTTCCTTTTCTAAGGGGAAAAACTCATCGGATGCTCCGTTATAAATTACGGTAATTTTTGAAGGATTAATATGGGGATGTAATTCCAGCAAATCTTTCTTTGTATTGTTTGATATTGCTATGATATGATTTGCCTGGTTAATTGCTTTCGTTTTTTGATATGCGTGAAGAAAGCGACGAATTCCACTATAAAATTTTTCGTGTACAAAATCGTGTACTGTACAAACTTGTAGCGCTTGTTTGTTGTTCGTAAAGGTGTTATAGCTAGAATGAAAGATAAATTTATCAGATTCATTTGAAAGAGAAACTATTTTAAATCTATCAATTAATCTTATTTTACCCCTTTGAATGATATTTTCATTTGGTATATCAAGAGTTTCTCGAACGATATTATTACTGTCAAACTCCAGAAATTTTAATTTGAAATTATTAGCTAACAACCTCACAGATAGTTCTCTCCAATATGTGGATATGCCTCCAGCTTTTTGTAGCGTGAAAACGATGTTGTCCATAACAATTTTCATACTTTAACAGATTTTATTTTAATAAATTTGGAAAGTGCTATAGTAACCACTATCAACAACCAAAATTCCATTCCTCTAATAAACGGTACAGTAATAAATGTTGCAATGCAAAATAGCAATACAAAATAAAACCCTGTGTAGAATCTATTACCTTGCTTTCTCAAGATTTCCACACAGCGCAAAAAATAACCAAAAAGTGGATAAAAGATTAAACAAAGGTAGCCAAAATCCATATAAAGATAGGAGTTGAAATATTGAGCAGGATTCCAAACCCAATTTTTAGGTTCAGTTGAACTTATCTCAACACCAAAAAATTTACCGATAAATCCTAGGGGTGATAGGAAGGTTTGAAGCCCATATGAAAATTCATTTTGACTATCAAGTACCAGCTGGTAGTTTACTAAACTTAGCTTAAAATAAACAATCAAAAAATCGCCAAATCCTGAATCGGACATCCTTGATGCAGTGATAAAACCACCCAACATCAAAATTCCTGCAAAGACGATAATAAATTTAAGAGAGACTTTGCGCTTAAGCAGATTTGTATATAACTGTACGATCAAAATCGCCATTATTGTTAATCGATCTAATGAAAACACTACTTTCACGACAGCACATAGAAGAGCAAAAGTGCTTAATCGCTTTAGCTTTTTCAACGTAATTTCATCAAATTTATAAAAACTTAGAAAAGCCGAAGTAATTAAATAAACGCCAAGCGGGCAGTAGTTCAGCATCTTAAATACTCCTCCAAGTCCTCCGTCTCCTGCTTCCTGTCTAATACCTGCAACCGCATCATCGCGGGCCGCCAACTGCATCAAATATTCCTGAGGTGAAATTATGCTTCCTACTGTTAAAATTGAGGTAATTAGGCCAATAATAGTTAATAAGCTTCCCACTATAAAAAATCCTTGCTTTAAATAGGTTATATCGCTTTCCTTTCGAACTTTTTTTTTGATTGTCAATGAAATTTTCTTTCTAAATGAATAACCAATAGACACCAACACTATTGCTAAAAAATGAAGTATTAATGCATTTTGTATATGGTAATTATCACCGATAATCTCATCTTTTTGCATAGCAAAAATAAACACAACTAATTGCGAAATAACAAAGATGCTATATAAGGCATTATTCTTTACGAAGTTTTTCATCTATCGAATTACAATTCCCATAAGTAAACCCAAAAATTCGGATAGATAATATCTACTTTTACTTCTATTTATAAAGAAAAAATATGGTATTGCCAATGCAACCATAAAAAGTCTTTTAAAATATTTTTGATAGAACTTATGCTTAAAACATAGCTTAGCAAAGCCACAACGGTAGCTAAAAACCCGTCTCACTTCTGACTCTGATGAATGATTTAAGATTTTATTGGGATGATAGAAAATGATTTTATCAGAATATACTAAATCTTTTCCATCATTCAACAATCTCAAAACTAGATCATATGCTTCTTCCGCACCATGAAATGTACCTACCCCCAAGGTTTCATCATATTTATAATCTAACATAATTTGTCGTTTTGCAAACATGGTTGCTTCAACAAACATATTCTCGTGAAATTGTAAAGTGAGTGTATGTTCTCCTTTAGCAAAAGCTATTACACTGTCCTCTCCATACTCATCAACGCATTTACCGAAAACTACATCATGCTGCTCAACTTTTTCAAGCGCAATGTCAATAGTGTTATCCATAAACTTGCAGTCATCATCAGGAAAACATAGATACTGCCCCTGTGAATGTAGTATACCAACATTTCTGGCGTTAGATGCGCCTCTTGCCTCCGTTTTGATATGGTTTATCTTTAAATCACCTTTATAATTTTTAATGACAATACTTAGTGCGTCTGACACATTTTGATCTACAATTATGATCTCAATTAGTTCTGGCTTCTCAAATCTGATTGATTCTAATAAGTCGGCTATCTCTGTTGAGCGTCCTTTTGTAGCAACGATTATGGATAATAACATCTTTAGCGAATTATATTTTTCTTTAATACTTCCAAAAATGCTTTACCCCATTTTATATCAGGCTCCATATAGTTTCCCTCAGCCCATTCATTCCATGACTTAATAAAAATAATTTTTCTCTCCTCTTCTTTATGCTCAATTACTTCTAACACATCTTTAACATGCTTATCAAAAAGTTCAGGTGTAACGTTTGTCATTACCAGCCCTTCCCTACCGCTCCGGGCAGAATGATCCCACCCAGGGATAATACTTGGAAAAACATCCTTATTACTATCTATTGATGGCTCAATAAAATATTTAGACATTATTTTATATGGATAAGCAAGAGGTACGCCCCTTAAAATCTTATTCAGCCTTCCCACTATTTTCGTAGTTAATGAACGATGATTAGCTAAATAATTATCTAATCTTACGGTATTAACTGAATCAAAACCTAAATCAAGTATCTGTTGTGCGCTATATTTATGATCGTTACAATGACCAACAAAATGTATTCCATTCAAACCGTGTTCAAGAGCAAGCGTACGCCATGTGTCCATGAAAAGAGTAACCTTTTCATCCCCAAAGGGCTTATAGATCATAAATAGCGGTTTTCCATCCACTTCAATATACCTTTTATCCTTAAACGCAGGCAGCACTTTCATAAAATGGGCCGTAAAATCATCTACGCCAGGATATTTTTGCTCTATCAGGATATTTCTATTTTTGAGGCCGTGAACAAACCCTTTCCAGGTTTCATTAGCCCAAGCAAGGCAAAATGGAAAATCTGGCTCCCCTGATTCAAGAACCTCATTAAATGGCCGTTCTATAAGCTGTTTACCTTCCCCAAACCAATAATGCCAATAACAAAAGCCTGCAACGCCATACTCTCTAGCCATATCAGCTTGCGCTTTTCTTGCTTCAGGAACGCGAAGATCATAGTAACCTAGGTCGGCGGGCAACCGTGGCTGGTAGTGCCCTTTAAATAAAGGCTTCGCTTTGGCAACGTTGCTCCACTCGGTAAAGCCTTTACCCCACCACAAGTCATTTTCTGGGATTGGGTGATATTGAGGTAAATATATTGCAATAACTCTCGCTTTTGTTATCATGTTTTTAAATATTTAATTACTTTGGCAGGTATTCCTGCAGCAACACAATCCTTAGGTATAGAACGCGTCACTACAGCATTTGCACCGATAATACTATTTTCTCCTATTGTAACACCTGCCAGTACAACGACTCCTTGTCCTAACCAAACATTGTTTTCTATAACAATTTCACCTTTGCTAAACAAGTCTCTTTTGGAGGGTACCTTTTTTATGGCTTCCATAGAAATATCACCATGAGAATGATCGGAAATAAAGACCTTACTTGCAATCAATACATTATTTCCTATTGTGATTTTGTTTATCGCTCCGATATGACAATCTTTCTGAATCGACACGTTATCCCCAATAATAATGGATGGCGAATACGTCTTTCCTAAAAAGGTGTCGTACGCATCCAATCTTAGCCTTTTATCACAATCGAAATTATTACCGACCACAATGTAATTTCCGCCATGTAAATATATTGGCCTTGATATGCTCGGCTGATGCCCCAAAGATTTGAATTCTCTTTTAATCCAACTAGAATAAAAAAAGACCATAAACTTACTCAAGCTCCTATACATTTTAAATGAATAAATAAAAGAAAAGTAATAGATAAATGATCTAAGAAGATTTTTCAAAGCTTAATAATTTGGGTAAAAAAAATCTGACATAAATAATAAAGATATATGAGTTTGGGATAAATTCCAAAATTTCGCTAGCTAAGATGTATTCCTAGTGGCTTCGAAATTACTAACTATCGAATAGATTTCTATATAATTTTAATTTTTAAAAATTCAATCTTCAACATTGGCAAATATGAAACTCCTTTAATTTTACATTTCCCGTATAGAAATCAGCTATATCTAACAAGCTCAAACCCCGTTAAGATATCATTCCTAAACGCTGAATAAGACGATGTATTTAAGGCAACTGTTCTGCAAACTTGAGACATCACAATTGATTCGGTCTTTGACATTGTTATCAGTTTTATTATTCCATTCGAAAAATCCTTACTATCTCGATATTTTGCTCGATAACCTGTCTCATTACTGATAATGTCACATGCCGTCCCAATATCAAATGCAACCGCAGGTGTACCACACATAAGTGCTTGATTTAGCATCATGGGTCCAGCATCCTGAACACTTGGACTCAGAAAAACATCAGCCATTGCATAATAAATTGCCAATTGATCAAAAGACAGATGACCAGTGTAAGCGACTTCAAATTTTTCAAGCTCACTCACCTTGCTACCACTACCAGCAACAACCAATATAATCTGAGAACTCAAATCTGGTCTGTTCCTGATTAGTAAATCAAGTGATTCAATAAGATACTTGAAACCTTTTCGAGGATCATGTACGCCCAATGAACCGAAGAACAAAACTATCTTTCCAGTGAAATTGTATTGATGTTTAAGTAATTCTTTGTCACGTGGTCTGAATACATTTTCATCAACTATTGGATAGATTTTACCATAGTTATTGAAAAGACCGGACAATTTTGCATGATTGGTCTGCCAACTATTACCCAAGAATACACTATTGATTTTTTTAAAAATACTTTGCTTGAATAAAAAGTTATGATGCGTTTTATCAACCGGATTATTAGATGTAAGGCCCGGACACATTCCACATCCATATTGCAACCTATCACAATCCCAAAAGTAACTACACCCCCCTGTCATAGGGAACATGTCTGCCGCAACCAATAAGAGAGGCTTACCTATTTTATTGTAAATCTCTTCCAATGTTTTCGAGGTAACTAACCCTTGCCAAAAAAACACAATAACAAATTCATATTCTTTTATTATTTTTCTTGTAATTCTATAGGTTGGGACAGGAGGATTTTCTTCGTTCAAACCAAAAAAATAATAAGGTAACTTATTTAAATTGTTACTGCTTTTAGTTTTAGGTCGCAAGCTCTTAATCTTAGCCTTTGCATAATTTAAAGCAGTGTGTGTAATCTTTTCAAACTTATTATAGGCTGCTTGCACATTTAACAACTCCGACGAAAATGGGTATTTAGTTAAAACATCAATGTGATAGTCATTTTTAAGCGCTTTGGAAACATCCAAAATCATTTTAGATGAATTATCATTGGACAAGAAGCTAGTTATGATCAAGATGTTCTTTTTATTATCTATTCCAGATTCCATTTGTATCGTTATTAAATAACTTTTTTAATTGTAGGGGCCCTATCCAGGATATTAAAATCGCCAGAAGTATTTGGGAAAATACCACTCCACTTAACCCCCAATATCGACAAAGCAAAATAGTTAAAGGAATGTTCAAAATTCCAACTGTCACAGAGGCAATCATCTGAACCCTAATTTTGCCAAAACCATAGATTAATGTAGAATGAAGCGAATTCCACATATTTATGATCTGCCAAATCCCCATTAATGCGGTTAATATGAACGGTATTGATACTGCATTACCAAACCAGACCGAATAAACAAATGGCGAGGCAATAACAAGGATAATAGCCCCAATTACAAAAAACAAAAAAACTTTATACAGTTTACGTGTTTCAGCTTTCATCCAATTAAAATCTTTTAGTACCCGGGCTTCGATAAATGCGCTCCAAAAGGGTGCCAGTATAATACTAAAAAACATTCCAATTATTGTCAAGTATTTATAAGCCAGATTGTAGACAGTAACATTTAGTGGATCTAATGTCTTGGTTATGATAATGTTGTTTGTTTCATAATAGATGATGGAGATCACTTGAAGAATAAAAAAGCTTAACCCTACATTCATTAAGCTTTTTGCGTGCTTGAAATTTATAAGTCCAAACTTCGGAGCATAGGTCTTCAAGGATGTGACGTATAGATAAATGGAAAACGCAATCAATACTGCTGAATTAACCACACCTGTAAGCAAACTCAAATTCAATATTGAACCCGCTGTGAATCTGGACATGATAAATATCCCTATAAGCACCATCAATTGACTTATCACATTTATTAATGATGTGATTACTGGTTTTTGAATCGCTGACAATATCGTATTGATTAAGCCTAATACGAACTGAAAGGCGAAAGTTGTAACCACAATCAACATAACATAAAAGAAATCTTTATTTTGGATTCCTTTCACATTTAAGAACTTGGCCCAATCAATAAAGTTAGAACCAACTATGGCTAACAACCAGATAATCGAGATAATAATTGCCAAAACAGCATAAATGGTACTTACATAAATTCTTGCTAATTTGTGCTTTCCATGAGTTACTGCCTCAACAAATTTATTCTTTAGTCCATTTCCAAAACCAATATCAAAAAAACTGAGCCAGCCAATTATCGAAGAAATAGTAATCCAAACCCCGTATTGATAAGGCGAAATATAGTTGATAGTCAGGGGCACAATCACCAAGCTTAGTAAAATGCTAATCCCTTTAAGCATAATAGACCCTAAAACATTGACCTGAATTTTTTTTGAACGATCATTACCTTTAAAGCCGCCGAGCAAGGAATTAATCTTATCCCTTAACATCTTCAAATGTTAGCGCTAAGCAATCAAAAATCTTATCCAGATCCTCAAAATTCAGTTCATAAAATAGGGGCAAACGTACCAGACATTCCGTAAAATTGTCTGAATTTGGGAGGGTCCTACCGGCATCATGTTTATGAGCATAATATTCACTTGAGTGCAGAGATAAATAATGAAAAACTGCATGAAATCCATTGTCCTTTAACGAACTGATTAACTTATCCCTTGTTTCTCCATTAACACACGTCAGATAAAACATGTGTCCATTTTTAGTAGCATAATCTGGGACTTGAGGCAGTGCAAACTTTTGAATATTCAATTTGCTTAAACCATCATAATAATAATTCCACAAGCTTACTCTTCTTTCCTGAATCATTGATAGATTCTCAATTTGCGCCCAGAGAAATGCGGCAATTATCTCCGAAGGTAAGAACGATGAACCTGTGTCAACCCATCCATACTTATTAACTTCGCCTCTAAAAAATTCTGCTCTATTGGTTCCTTTTTCCCAAATAATTTCCGCTCTGGATATAAATCTTTCATCATTAATTGCCAGCATCCCTCCTTCGCCCGATACTATATTTTTAGTTTCATGAAAGGAGAAGGCTGCAAAGTGGCCTATCGAACCAAGTGCTCTTTTCTCCCCTAATTTATTAATATAAAAGCTATCAATGGCTTGGGCAGCATCTTCAATTACTAATAGATTATACTTCTCTGCTAACTCCATTATTTTATCCATATCGCAAGCCACTCCTGCATAGTGAACCGGGACTATTGCTTTCGTACGACTAGTAATTAAATCCTCAATTTTGTCTGCATCAATATTTGGATTATTGGCATATGAATCAGCAAATACAATTTTAGCGCCTTGACGAACAAACGCAATTGCCGTTGAAACGAAAGTAAAACTAGGAACAATTACCTCATCACCCTCTTTAATGTTTGCCAAAATAGCTGCCATTTCAAGTGCATCAGTACAAGATGTTGTGAGCAGCACTTTTTTGAAATGATATTGTTCTTCAAAAAAAGCTTGGCATTTTTGAGTATATTTTCCATTACCTGAGATCTTGCCCGAATTTACAGCATCATAGATGTAATGAGTTTCTTTGCCTGTTAAATAAGGCTTATTAAATGGTATCATTTTACAATATATTATATATTCTCTCTAATAAATCTTACTGGGTTACCCACATATAGCCCTGCTCTTTCGATATTTTTTATAACTAGGCCAGCCCCACCAATTTGTGTCTGACTTGTAATTGACAAATTATCAATTACAGTAGAATTTATACCCAAAATGCACATGTCTCCAACATTAACAAAACCAGCTATAGCCACTCTGGGAGACAAGAAACAGTTTTCTCCAATAATACTATCATGTGAAATAGTGGTAGAAAGATTTAAAATTGTATTAGATTCTATGGTAACATTAGCATCTAATATACATCTTGGATAAATTACACATCCTGGTTTAACTATTGTTGTACTATCAAGGTATGACGACGAATGTACAATTTTTCCAAAGGGAATTAGCCCCTTGAATTTGTCAAATAAAGACTTTCTGACCTGCAGATGTTTATACCCTATTCCAATAATAAGCTCATCGAAGAGTTGAGATGAAAATGCATGAATTAAGTCGCTTGTTTTGCCAATAACGGGGTGACCATTTACTACATCATCGAATATTATATCATCGAAAAACACAATTTTGCTATAGTGCTTATCGTTAAGGGCGAGATGGGCAATTTGTTGTCCTAAGTGCCCTGCACCTATTATTGCAAGTGTTTTCATAATAGGTTTACTTTCTTGTCTGAATAATAAATCAGATAGCCTGATCGGTCATTACTATTTTTAATATACTTTAAATCTTCGTTGAGAATTTCCTTCTGGTAATCAAAATCGTTAAGTTGTCTAAAAAAAGGCAATAACGATTTGGTTTCTTCAGATAAAAAATATACTCCAGCATATCCTTTTGATTGGATATTGGGAGATTGATAATTGCCTAAACTTATATCAATTGTGGATTTTAAATAGTCATAGCCAGTTGATAGCTGCACAAGAGTAGATCCTATAAAATCGCCACCCATTCTAGCTCCTACTTCAATTGCAAAAACTTTGCCTTTGCTTGTGATTTTAAATTCAGCATGGCTTGCACCAAACTTAATATCTAAAGCATTTAAGCACTTTATAGTTTCCTCTTGTATTTGATCCAAGACTGAATTGGAAAGACTTGATGGCTGATGATGGGCCAATTCAACAAAATGTGGTGCGCCAGTTGTAACTTTGTCAGTTATAGCCAATATTTTGTGTTCTCCATGCCATGAGACTGTCTCCACGCTCACCTCAGTACCGTCAATATATTCTTCTATTATTACCTTTTTGGAAAACGATTCCTCCATGGCTGAATTTATTGCTAAACTTAATTGCTCTTCGAAATCTACTTTTGTAACTCCCCTACTTCCTGATCTATCAGTAGGTTTAATGATCAATGGAAACGAAAAATCGTCTATACAATAAGTCCCATCTGTTACTTCAACAAATTTTGGTATAGAGCATTCGCCCATTTTAAAGGCTTTCCTCATAGCTAACTTGTCAGTAGACATCAATGCCGATCTATAGCTGTTTGATATCAACCCAAGCGATTCTGCAACAAAACTGATTGTTGTGACAGCCATATCGGTAGCTATTGTCGTAATTCCATCAATCCCTATCTCGCGACATTTTTCTAGTATTCCTTCTTTATCTAAAATAGAAATAGGGTAAAAAAAATCTGAAAAGTCAGCACAAACTGCACCATCTTTCCATGCAAAACAATGCGTTTCGATACCCATTTCTTTCGCTTTGTGAACAAGTGGCAGCTGTAGGTAACTAGCTCCTATTATAGCCAATTTAATCATGTTTCATTAATAACATTTATTTCAATTTATTCAGCAAATATTTATGTCACGTAACAACAAATAAGTAATCCTAATTTGAGAGATAAGAAGTATATCTGAGACTATACCTCAACCCTAGTCTCAGATGTGATATCTCGAATAAATTTTCTGAAAATCAAAAT
This sequence comes from Pedobacter sp. AC212, assembly GCF_979258625.1. NCBI lineage: Bacteria > Pseudomonadati > Bacteroidota > Sphingobacteriia > Sphingobacteriales > Sphingobacteriaceae > Pedobacter > Pedobacter sp. AC212. Next base: position 101,729 of record NZ_OZ409870.1, read on the forward strand.
TAAAATTATAACCACGAAGAATATAAACCCTCCCATAACTAGGCCCTTAAACTTTCCAAATGTCGAGACACTGAGTGGATAAATCGGTTGATCTATCACTTGAATTAATGGCGTTTCTTTCAAAAGGCCCATTTTGGAAAGCTCAAGGTTTTGGAGTAATGCCCCGAGTACAGATTTATTAGTTTCAGCCGAAAACTGTGCTTTTTGTGAGGGCGCAATCCTTTGTACTTGTCTTGTCGGATTTAAATTTGGCGTCGCATCAGCAACAGCAACCGCGGAATAAATTGCCCCGTTCATTACATTTCTAACAGAATCTGTTTTATGTTGCAATATTTTAACATTTTGAATTGCCTTCTTAGTTTTTGTATTGATGAAGAATTCATTTACATTTTTTACTAACGCATCATTAAATGCTTTAGCGAAAATCTCATCTGGTGCCTTTACATCAACTTGTATGATATTTAATTTTTTATCTGGCTTAGTTACATTAAGATATTTTTTATTTAAATCGTTTATAAACGATCCTAATAAACTGTCCCGCAATCTATTGGGAATCAATGTACCATTTTGATCAATTTTAAGTTGAAAGCTAACATCTATCAATTTTGGCGTCTTTTCCCATTTGCTTCTTAAATCATTTATTTCAATGTAGCGATCGACTAGCAATTGTTGTTTCCCTGAAACCTCTATGGAAGTGAGTAAGGTTTCCTGCAACATGGTTCTCGATTTATATAGACCAAGAATGTTATCACCTTGAAAAATACCCCCACCTCCACTTCCAAGATCTACTCCTGCCATGGATGCTAATCCAGCTAAATTGCCTAAGCCACCACCGCCTTTTTCATCCTCTAATACGAAAGTAGTAGTCGCCGTGTAAATTGGCTTCTTCATTATTGAATAAAGAAATCCCAGGCCGGCTCCGATTAAGATAAAGATTAAAATGATTACCCATTTTGATAACAAGTAGCGATACCATTCACGAAACTTCATGATAACCTGTTTAAGGGTAATTTCGCTGTTATCTAAATTAATATTATCCTGGCTAGATGTGGTCATTTGTATTCTGTGTTATTTTTTTTACTCAAGCGATTAGCATAAAATATGCATTACACGCATCATTAATCAGATGACTATTTTGTAGGTGGCCTATTATCTCTCAATACATGAGAAAGTTTTACAATTATCTATCTTAATAAACTCACAATTATGGCTCCTAGAGAGGCGACGGCAGTGCCTATCCCAATCCAACTCTGCGCTGTCATACGCTCACGCTCCGCACGCTTTGGCACCAATACTTCAGCTCCTGGTTTAATTTTAGGATTATTGTTAAAAAACAAAAACTTACCCACTGCAGCTGCTGAACCGTTTGGATATTTAACATATACCCCAGATTTTCGTGCACTAGAAGTATAGCCTCCAGCACCGTTGATATACTGTCTTAAACTTTTTCCCGGCATATATACAATGCTGTTTGGATTTAAGACTTCCCCAGTTACTTTAACCGTTTGTAAGGTTTTCGGTACCCGGATAATATCGCCATCTTCTACAATCAAATCCAACCTCGATAGCGAATCTTTTAATATTTTGACTAAATTGATACCTACAAGATCACTTTGAATTAATTTCTGCTCTACCTCCGCAGCTACGGTATCGCGTACTCCTGATTCTCTCGCTCTTTTCAGGTTTAGAAATTTCTTGTCCTCTTCATCCCGGTCATTGATGGCATTCTTATCATTTGGATTTACTTTTTGCGCCCCTGGTCTTTTGAGTGAAGCACCGTCAGGATAAGCGGAAGAGGTTAAGCCCCCGGCACGCCTGATCAGTTCCGAGATTCGCTCATCTTTTCTGATAATGGTGTAGGTACCCGGATATACCACCTCGCCCTCTAATTTCACTTGTTTTTGTACGGTATAACCTTCTGCATTCCTGATTGTAATAATGTCAAAAGGTTTGAGCATAAAAGGTTCACCTACCAAGCGTAAATTCTGATCTACATTCACAATAAACAACTCCGCAGTCCTTGCAGAAGGTGCAGTGGCGTCACTATTCCTTACCCTTCTTGAAATTTCAATTCGATTCGGTGTTGCGCCCTCTTTAAAACCACCCGCCAACTGAATCACTGATTCTAAGGTCATGCTATCTGCATACTCAAAGGTACTTGGCGCTCTTACTTCACCCTGAATGGTCACTTTGTATTCATCCCTTAGATCCAGTATGGAAGAAATTGTAATTTTATCCTCCCTTTGCAGTGGGATATCGGTTTCTGTTCCAGCAATAATTTTAGCCACATCGAAAGAGATCAGCGCCTGTGTATTGTCAATATTCAACCGGTTAATATATCCCCTATTTAAAAAAGCTTCTTCTCTCAAACCGTCTGCTTTGTTAATTAAAGCACGCAAAGTAAGCCCATTTGACAGCTCGTAAACGCCCGGACGGAATACCGCACCTATTATCTCCACCCTGTTAGCAAAACGGTCCAGGATCGCCTCCACCACAAATTTGTCGCCATTTTTAGGTAGATAGGCATTCAGTTCAGCAGCAGATATATCTATGATTTTGCGGTCTCGATCTGTATTCTGGAAAGCTTTAATTTTAGCAGTATAAGCCTGCGTAGTAAAACCACCCGCGAAATCGATCACATCCTTTAATGTTTCGTTTTTGGCCACCTCAAATAAGGCAGACCGTTTGACCTCACCCGTAATCTCCACTCTTTTATCAAAAACTGGAACATTAATTACATCCTGATCCTGTAAGCGGATATTGCCTTGCTGTATTCCTCTCAAAAGAAAATCATATACATCAATCGTGGCAACTACCTTATTATTCCGAATCAACTGAATATTCCGGAATGAACCATTCTGTGCCGGCCCACCTGAGGCGTAAAGCGCATTATAAACTGTAGATAATGATGACAAGGTATAGGTGCCAGGTTTTATCACCTGACCCGTCATGATAATTTTAATACTTCGAATATTACCTAAATTTACCGCTACACTTGTTCTTCCTGAACGTAAAGAAGGATAGGTAGAAGACAGTGCAGAACGAATTTTAGAAGTGGCTTGCTCAATGGTTAAGCCAGCAACCGCAATCCTGCCCACATATTGAAGGGAAATAACGCCATCAGGACTCACCGGTAAATCGTAATTGGCCTCATTGTCACCGTTCAAATCGATTAATAGCCGATCATCAGGACCAATAATGTAACTTTTCGGAGTCGCTATGCGAAGATTGGGTTCGAATGTGATGGTTCCGTTGCGAAACAATTCGGCGCCAAATATTTTCGGGGCTATTTCGTCATCAGTTTCTTTTTTTTCGTTACTGATCTCACCACCCCCTGTTGATTCGCTCATTTCGCGACCTGTAGAAACCGCCTTGGCATCGGTTTGTACGGCAGAGGCAGTGCCTTGCTTTTTCACTTTCTCTACTCGAAGCCTTAATTTCTGTACCTCATCGGATTTCATGCCTTGCGCCGCAGCTAACTGCTCTAGTTGGGCATCAGAATATCCGATAGATTCGGCTTTTTTAATCATTTGCAAGATTTGCGCATCAGAGAGTTCATCTACCTTTACATTTGCATAATTTTGTGCATAAGCACTAATGCTAAACGTAAGGAAAGAGATGGCTAGAATTAATAATTTTATACTTTGTTTCATATTGATCCGATTTGATCGGCATTCATCCGGAAATTACTTTCCTCTTTTTATTATTTGTTTGGATATATTATTTGTCGACTTTGTTGGCTACTCAAAATAATTTAAGGTATTATAGCCCGCTTGCTTTAAATGTTCATCTTTTTTCATCAAGGCTAAATCGGCTTGCATCATATCCTTAACTAGTGCTTCCAAATCATACTTCGGTTGCCATCCTAATTTTGTCTTTGATTTGGTCGGATCGCCCAATAAAAGATCTACTTCTGTTGGCCTGAAATATTTTGGATCGACTTTAACCACCGTTGTACCTAAAAACAATTTTGCGGGATCAAGGCCTAACTGGCTTACCAATTCTGTGTCTACTCCGATAATCACCCCTTTTTCATTTTCATCCTTGCCGCTGAACTCAATTTCTATGCCAAGCTCGGCAAAACTCATGCGTACGAAATCACGAACGGTAGTAGTTACCCCTGTCGCAATTACAAAATCTTCTGCTTGCTCTTGTTGGAGAATCAGCCACATTGCCTCGATATAATCTTTAGCATGGCCCCAATCGCGTTGAGCAGAAAGGTTGCCTAAGTATAAGCAGTTTTGCAAGCCTAAAGCAATCTTGGCAGCAGCCCTGGTAATTTTCCTGGTCACAAATGTTTCTCCACGCAACGGACTCTCATGATTAAACAGGATTCCATTGCAGGCAAACATATTGTAAGCTTCCCTGTAATTGACCGTGATCCAATAGGCATACATCTTTGCCACTGCATAAGGAGAACGTGGATAAAATGGGGTAGTTTCACTTTGAGGAACCGCCTGTACCAAGCCGTATAATTCGGACGTACTGGCCTGATAGATTTTGGTCTTTTTCTCTAAGCCTAAAATCCTAACCGCTTCCAGCAAACGTAAAGTACCAATTCCGTCGGCATTGGCCGTATATTCTGGCATCTCGAAACTCACCTGTACATGGCTCATCGCCGCCAGGTTATAAATCTCATCGGGCTGCGTTTCCTTAACAATCCGAATCAGATTGGTTGAATCGGTTAAATCGCCATAGTGCAACTTGAAATGAACATTGTTTTCGTGCTGATCCTGATAGAGATGATCGATTCGATCAGTGTTAAATAAAGATGAACGTCTTTTAATACCGTGAACAAAATAGCCTTTTTTGAGCAGAAACTCTGCCAGGTAAGCACCATCTTGTCCAGTAACGCCAGTAATAAGGGCAACCTTCATAAATTATTCCATAGATTTTTGAGCATGCAAACATACGGAAAATATTTATAGGTAACGAAAATGTCAATATTGATGTAGTCTTTTTTAGTAGCTAACTACAGACTGAACGATTCTATTACTAATATTCCTTCGTGAATGAAGGTTTCAAATCTTATCCCAATATCAAATAAAACTCCTAAACGATAACTTGGATTCTCTCTAGAAGGAAAGACCTCAGATACTTAATTGGAACAGAATTGGTACAAAAATAAAGTACTGGAAGATAAAAAACATTCGATAGCAAAGAGGCGAAAAGCAAATAAGCTACTTAAAAGATTGTTTCTAATGCTGTCAAGATGACGATTGGCCGAGGGGATTTATTGAACTGGAGTTTATGATAGAAGATTGTTCAAAAAGAGCAGCAATTGGATAAACCAAGCTATATGACCTATGTCAATATATAGTTTGAGAATTAAAAGAACTTTCCTGCCAATAGATCTCTCCGATACGGTCAGCATGGCGATCTATTGAATTAGGCAGGATGCTATCGCCGCCATGAGTTCCCTCTCTTTAAGGAGAGGGCGGGCGGTGAGGTTGAACCTCGCTCATACCCTTATTCCAGAAAGATCTCCCCTTTCGTTGAAAAGACGATTAGTTTATCTACAGCCTCGCATCCACCAACTCGCGGTCAATAAAAGATTTTGTATCGAAAATGATTGCGCCATCTTTTTTCATTTTGGCGTAGTCGATTGTTAAGAACTGCTGGTGAGCAACTGCAATAATCACGGCATGATATTGGTTGAAATCTTCTTTTTCGATCAGATTAATTCCATATTCCAGCCTTACCGTTTCTTTGTTTGCCCAGGGGTCGCATACATCAACATCAATTTTAAAATCCTGGAGTTCGTTGTAAATATCGATCACTTTAGTGTTCCTGATATCCGGACAGTTTTCCTTAAAGGCAAAACCTAAAATGAGGACTTTTGCTCCATTTACAATCCCACTATTTGCGATAATCAGTTTAATGACCTTATTCGCTACAAATAGCCCCATATTATCGTTCACTCGTCTGCCAGAAAGGATAACCTCTGGTTTGTAACCCATCGCTTCAGATTTATGTGCGAGGTAGTAAGGATCAACGCCAATGCAGTGACCGCCTACAAGTCCAGGTTTGTAAGTTAAAAAATTCCATTTGGTAGCAGCTGCGGCAAGAACATCTGAGGTATCGATGTTCATTTTATCGAAAATCAAGGCCAGCTCATTTACAAATGAAATATTGACATCACGTTGTGCATTCTCAATCGCTTTGGAGGCCTCGGCCACCTTGATGCTTGGTGCTAAATGCGTTCCAGCGGTAATGATGGAAGCATAAAGTTTATCTATCTCTAACGCTATTTCAGGAGTTGAACCAGAAGTAACTTTTTTTATTTTAGTGAGTGTATTAATTTTATCACCTGGATTGATGCGTTCCGGAGAATAACCACAAAAGAAATCAATATTGTATTTTAAACCTGCATACTGCTCGAGCACGGGAACGCAGTCTTCTTCTGTGCAGCCAGGGTAAACCGTTGATTCATAGATGACAATATCATTTTTCTTCAAGATTCCAGAAATCATTTTACTTGCAGACAGCAGTGGCTCAAGATTGGGCTGTTTTAACTGATCGATTGGGGTTGGAACGGTGACAATAAATACATTGCAATCTTCAATATCATCTAATGCATCGCTTAATTGCAAACCATAGTTGCCTTCGAACCCAAGAACGTTTTTTAGATCAACCAGATTCGCTTCATTGGTTGCATCTGTCAGATTTTTCAAGGATGAAACACGATCGGAATTAGTATCGAATCCAATAACCTTATATTTTTTAGCAAATTCAATGGCTAAAGGCAGGCCGACGTAACCCAGTCCAATAACGGCTATAGATTTATCATGATTCATATTAATGCGATGCCGCCAAAGATATATAAATTAACAGGTGTTCCAAATATTTAACCACTGTGATGCATATCAAAATCTAAGGACTTGAGGATAAAACACAGCAAGAATTAGCCGAAAATATAGTCCGTATTGAAATTGCCTTAGAGATTTCCTTAGAAAGATCTCTCCACTGCGGTCGAGAGGACGATTTGGCGAGGGGACTATATGGTGAAAAAGATCCCTTTAGTAATAGATCTCCAGTCAAGCTGAGGATGACGATCTCGTGAGCAGATTGATTGTGTAAACCAACCATATATGACCTATATTTTTATATGGTTCAAAATTAACGTAAAGTAAATAAACATATAGGGATATAGATCATATAGTGAGAGCAATTTCCATAAGCCTATATGTTCTATATGGTTTAATATCCGATGAGATTTCCTTGAAAAAGATCTCTCCGCTACGGTCGAGAGGACGATTGGTGGAGGGACGACTGGTCGAGGATATTTATGATACAAAATTATTTATAAAGATCAACAATCGAACAAATCAAACGATATGGCCTATATGGTTTAAAAACAAAAGGACAACTTCTCTAAAAGAGTGGATTGCAGCGGCAGGCAAGCGATGACAATTTATTGAGTTAGGCAGGATGCTATTGCCGTCATGGGCTCCATCTCTTAAAGGAGTGGGCGGGGGGGGTGAGGTTAAACCTTGCTCATACCTTGATTTCAGAAAGACCCCATCGCTTTGGAGGAGATTACGACTTGGCAAGGAAATTAAATTGTGAAAAAGATGCCTTCGCAACAGATCCCCAGTCAAGCTGAGGATGACGATCTGGTGAGCAGATTGATTGTTGAAAGATGAATGATTGTGTAAAATAAACTCTATATGGCCTATATTTCTATATGGTTTAAAAGCAAAAGGACTGCTTCTCTAGATGAGTGGATTATCGCGGCAGGCAATCAATGGCGATTTATTGAGTTAGGCAGGATGCTATTGCCGTCATGAGCTCCCTCTCTTTAAGGAGAGGGCGGGGGGTGAGGTTAAACCTTGCTCATACCTTGATTTCAGAAAGACCCCATCGCTTTGGAGGAGATTACGACTTGGCAAGGAAATTAAATTGTGAAAAAGATGCCTTCGCAACAGATCCCCAGTCAAGCTGAGGATGACGATCTGGTGAGCAGATTGATTGTTGAAAGATGAATGATTGTGTAAAATAAACTCTATATGGCCTATATTTCTATATGGTTTAAATATCCGATAAAATTTCCTTAAAAAAAGATCTCTCCACTACTGTCAAGATGACGATTAGGAAAGACGACGACTGATTGAGGTCTTAAACTTAAAAGGGCGCCGAAAAATCAGCACCCTTAAAAAATTATTTACTATCTTTTATTTAACCAATTTCAACAAATAACTACCATAACCACTTTTTACTAGCGGCGTGGCAATTGCTCTCAATTGTTCAGCAGTAATAAAGCCCATGCGATAAGCAATTTCTTCAATACATCCAATTTTTAGGCCTTGGCGTTCTTCAATAATTTGAACAAATTCACCAGCCTGCATCAAAGAGGCAAAAGTTCCGGTATCCAACCAGGCGGTACCGCGACTCAATACCCCTACCTTCAACTTACCTCGCTCCAAATAAACACGGTTTACATCGGTAATTTCATATTCTCCACGTGGAGAAGGTTTGATATTTTTAGCAATCTCTACCACTTCATTATCATAAAAATAAAGTCCTGGCACCGCATAATCAGATTTTGGCGCAACAGGTTTTTCTTCGATAGAAATAGCCTTTTTGTTTTCGTCAAATTCTACCACACCATAACGTTCTGGATCTGCAACCTGGTAAGCAAATACCACTCCCCCATCCGGATCTGAGCTGGCTTGTAAAAGTTTGGCCATACCATCACCATGGAAAATATTATCACCCAAAACCAGGGCTACCTTATCTTGGCCGATAAAATCAGCGCCAATGACAAAGGCTTGTGCCAAACCATTTGGCTCTGCCTGAACAGCGTAACTGAATTTGCATCCCAATGAAGTTCCATCACCCAAAAGTTTTTCGAAATTTGGAAGGTCATGTGGCGTAGAAATGATTAGTATTTCTTTGATTCCAGCCAACATTAAAGTAGATAGCGGATAATAGATCATCGGCTTATCATAAACCGGCATCATTTGTTTACTGCAAGCAAGTGTTAATGGGTGTAAGCGTGTTCCGCTGCCGCCAGCTAGGATTATACCTTTCATTTGATTTTAGATTTTAGACATTAGATTTTAGATTTCTCTAAACTAATCCACTCTTTGACGTTAATTATTTTCTTTTAGCTTTTCAATACATTTTACTAAACTATCTCTCCAATAAGGAATAGCCATATTAAATGTAGATTTAATTTTTGATTTATCCATCACTGAAAATGCCGGGCGAATGGCCTTAGTTGGATAAGCGGAACCTGGGATAGGATTTGCTTTAACCGATGTATTACTAATATCAAAGATGGTTTTAGCGAAATCAAACCATGAAGTTACGCCTTCGTTGCTATAATGATACACACCATATTGTGTAGAACCAGATTCAATAATATCAAAAATAGCATTAGCTAAATCAATAGCGTAAGTTGGTGTACCTACCTGGTCCGCTATGATATTAAGTTCATCCCTTTCTGCACCCAATTTCAGCATTGTTTTCACAAAATTATTGGCATATTCAGAATACAACCAGCTGGTACGAAGAATAAAATGTTCTTTCAGTAAAGCAAGCACCGCTTTCTCACCATCCAATTTGGTTTGTCCGTATACATTAATGGGGTTTGCCTCGTCGTTTTCCGACAATAGCTTCACCACATTTCCTTCAAAGACAAAATCGGTAGAGACATGAATTAAAGTGGCCTGATTGGAAGCACAAGCCAAAGCTATATTTGCCGCACCCGTTTCATTTACCGCCTTTGCCAAGTCCACCTCGTCCTCCGCTTTATCTACAGCTGTGTATGCAGCGCAGTTAATTACAAAAGCCGGTTGCTCCTTTTGCAACAAAGATTCTAATCCAGGTTGGTTCAAAATATTGGCCTCTGCCTCGGCTGGAAAAATAATATCAGTAATCCCTCTTCGTTCGGCAACGGTTTTCAGACATTGCCCCAACTGACCGCCTGCACCTATAATTAATATTTTACCCATGTTGTAAATCAGCGAAAGGTTTTAATAACAGATCTTTATCAGAAACCGAGGCCTGATCAGCGGGAATTAACCAATCGATGTTTAAATCGGTATCATTGTAAATCACGCCCGTTTCTGATGCTTTATTAAAATAATTATCACACTTATACAAAAATTCTGCAGTTTCACTTAATACAGAGAAACCATGTACAAATCCCCTAGGAATGTACAACTGCAGTTTATTCTCTGCACTTAACCTTACAGCTACGTGTTGTCCATAAGTAGGCGAACCTAGTCGGGCATCAACTGCAACATCCAAAACTTCTCCTTTAGTTACACGCACGAGTTTCGCTTGTGCAAATGCGCCTGTTTGGGCATGTAAGCCTCTGATTACCCCGTAAGAAGAAAGAGACTGATTATCCTGAACAAAATCGCCAGACAAACCTGTTTTTTCCTCGAAGGTTTCTTTATTGAAACTTTCGAAAAAGTATCCACGTGCATCTTCAAAAACTCTCGGCTTGATAATGATACAGTCCTTTAAACCTGTCTGTTCAAGTTCCATTATTTATTATTGTACTGTGATTCGTAATAAGATTGGTAATTGCCTGAAGTAACATTATTTAACCAGTCTTCATTTTGAAGATACCAGTCTACCGTTTTGGCTAAACCTTCTTCAAATTGCAAACTAGGCACCCAATCGAGTTGATTTTGTAATTTAGAAGAATCAATGGCGTAACGTAAATCGTGGCCGGCACGGTCAGTAACATAAGTAATCAGTTTTGCCGATTCACCAGCCTCACGACCTAATTTTTGATCCATAATATTGCACAACAAATTGATTAAATCAATGTTTTTCCATTCATTATGACCGCCGATATTGTAAGTGTCACCAGTTTTCGAGTTGTGAAAAATCACATCAATAGCACGGGCGTGATCTTCTACCCATAACCAATCGCGAACATTTTCTCCTTTACCATAAACAGGTACAGGTTTGTTGTTTTTGATATTATTAATGGCTAATGGAATCAGTTTTTCAGGAAAATGGTGTGAACCGTAATTGTTTGAGCAGTTAGAGATTACACAATCCATTCCATAAGTATCATGATAAGCCCTTACAAAATGATCTGAACTGGCTTTGGAAGCCGAATATGGACTATGAGGATCGTAAGCAGTAGTCTCGGTAAACATGCCTTCTTCACCCAAAGCGCCATATACCTCATCGGTGCTTACATGATAAAAACGTTTTTTATCATAATCACCTTTCCAGTATTCTCGGGCAGCATTTAGCAAGTTAACTGTTCCAATCACATTGGTCATTACAAACGCAGTAGGATCAGCAATGGAACGATCAACGTGACTTTCAGCCGCCAGGTGAATCACTGCATCGAAATTTTCATTTTTAAACAAATCCATGATCGCAGCCGCATCAGTAATATCAGCCTTTACAAATTTGTAATTGGGCTTGTTCTCAATATCAGTTAAATTAGCCAAGTTACCGGCGTAAGTTAAAGCATCAAGATTAACGATTTCGTGATTTGGATAATTGTTTACAAAGCGGCGGACTACGTGAGAGCCAATAAAGCCTGCCCCACCAGTGATTAGAATTTTTTTCACAGTTATAAAATGATTTTCAGTCGGCTAAAATAAGATAGTTATTACAATTAAACAACTTATTGGCTTTTAAAGACTAAGATCAGGAGTTAAGATCTACTGCTTCACTGTAAATATAGCTACCTGATCAGCGTTACAAATTTCTATTAACAAAACATATTGGATTGTATCAAAAAACTTGAGCTAATCTTGAAGCGATAAAAAACGAAATCTGTTTAGCTATTTGAAAAAGATAAATAATTAATTAGTTTAGCAAAACTAATAATCGTCCCGAGATTTTATGAGAAGGCTAGGCTGTTTGATTGTCATGATAGGTGGGCTCGTCTGCTTTGCTTCTTTGATATATTTAATTTTTTGGTAAAATATCCAATGAAAATACTCGTCTAGCCATACCTATCAGTCCCTGCAGATTCGCAAGTACCATAATTTAACCCTGGCTGATTGAAATGAAATCATCGCTCAGCATTCAAAAATAAATTACATCGCCGCTACCGAACTTTCCAGCTCTTTATACCAATCTTCTCCATACTTTCGGATCAGTGGCCCTTTTAAAAAACTGTATACCGGCACTTTCAATTCTCTTCCGAAAGTACAGGCATCGTGACAAATGTGCCAACGGTCATAATTAAGCACATCAAATTCAGGATACTTGGTGATGCGGATAGGATACAAATGGCAAGAGATAGGTTTCTGCCAGTCTACGATTCCCTGTTCGTAAGCTTTTTCAATGGCACATTTGGTAATGCCGCCCTCAAAAAGCACATAAGCACATTCTTTGTTTTTATCAACACAAGGCGTAGTTAAATCGCCATCTTCATCCACTACATAAACGCCCTGCTCTTCAATGGCTTGAATACCTTTTTCATTCAGCAAGTGTTTAATTTTTGGGTAGATTTCTTCCAGAACAGCAGTTTCATCATGATCCAGTGGAGCACCCGAATCTCCTTCTACACAGCAGATCCCTTTGCATTTGCTGAGGTTACAAACAAAGTTTTCCTTTAAAACGTCTTCGTGCACCAGCACTTGTTCCACTTCTATCATCATTATTCTTTTGCTAAAGCATATTTTAAGCCTGCGGCTGATTTTAATTCCATGGTTACGGCGCCAACTAGAATTTCTACCTGCGCTTTTACAGGCACCCTGTTACCATCGTCGGTAACCCACAAATACAGCCGGCTATCTTTTTTAAATATCCGGCCTGGTTTAATGGATGGACTAAATTTTAAACAACGGATGTTCCCTAGTTTACTTTTAATGGTTTCTTTACCCACATATTCAATTTCTAAAGCAGAAACTTCATCCTGCAGGAAATAGTTCAGCTTGAAACTATCGCCAACTTTAAGCTTAGAAATATCCAGACTTCTTGCGAAGTAATATGCGGAAACCAAATCAAAAGTCTGTGTAGTTGGAGTAGTAAAAGTACCCCTGTTAGATACTATCTTTTTCCCGTCCTGATTGAACCGAGCTTTATCCTGTCGCTTATAACTTGACTCCCTTATATTTTCCTGATAAAAATAAGGCAACAAATCCTTTTTATCAATGTACGAATCGTAATGATCTCTGATCTTATAAAAAACATCAAAGGTTCCTGATGTTTGCGCATCAACAGTAAGCTTGTAAGTTGGCCTATTATCAAAAACTAAATCAGAATTGGTTACTTTGATGGTTGCTTCTGCAGCCGTAATAAAGCCGTATCGCAACTTATATTGTAAGGTTTCTCCTTCCTGAAAAACCGGATCTTTCTTGAGCGGCAACTCTTGCGCCTGGAGCTTAAATGCTCCAATGGCTATCGTGAATAATAAGATTAATTTTTTCATTTGCTTGTGCGTTTCGTTTGTGTGTTATGATGATAACGATTGAGAATGTAATGCTATATCATCAATCCGAAATATATACAAAAAGCCAACCAAACTAAAATTATTTAAACGCGATAAAATACAAAGCTTTGAAGCTTTCTCTTTTGCAGGTTAGGGCTGGGCTGGGCTATCTTTCCTTTTAAACACCGGAACAGTAGAACAAGGCTCGCCAAACATAATACTTTTTACTACAGGTGTAAGCAAGTTCGTTACTTCTACATAAGCGGAAACCGGAACATCAATATCTCCACAACCTTTTACCACAACGCGTTCATCCGCATAATCTTGTGGATTAATTTTAGCCAGCGCTTTAGTAAACAATACTGCATCCAGCGTTTCCAACCCGCCAAAAACGACTTCATTGGCATAAGGCTGAAGCTTATTGGCTAAGAGCATATATGCCCAGGTAGGTACAATGGCATCTGCAGAACAGACAATTCCCACATTCTTATCTTGATACTGGGTCCAATCATGCTCTTTAATAAATGCCCTGAAATCTTTTTCCCTTAACATTAACCCGTGAAAAAGATTATCCTTGATATCATAGATTACCCTTTCTCCTTTATGATAAAAATCTTCCAGGTTTAAAGTAATTAAACCACTGCTGGCTACTTTATTAACGATATTTTCTTGAATTTCCATGGCTGTTAAATAAAAAAACCGTCCCCACTATAAGTGGAGACGGTTGCAAATTTACGGAATTTCTAATTAATAGAATTTCACGCGATTGTCTTTTATAGTAGCCTGATCAATTAAAGCCTGGAAAGCCGCCTGACCAGAACGTTGGCCTAAGCTTAACAACATACTTTCCTTCTGTTTAAACATGTTTGCAATCGGCGCTGGGTTAGTAAATCCATCCACAACAAAAACATAAACACCACGATCACCCGCTACAGGAGCAGAAACTTTACCTGGCTGTGCACCGAATACGCTACCCACCAATTTGTTTTCTTGCGCAACACCTGGAATAACAGGATTTGCGAATACGATATTTTGAACTGGATTAACCGGGGCACCCACTTTAGATGCAATTTGATCTAAACTTGCTTTACCGGCAGCGTTCAATTTATCTTTAAGCATTTTAGCTTTAACTTCATTCAATACCAACGGCTGAATCTCTTTTTTAACCGCCTCTAGCGGAAGAATACCTTTAGGGTTAACAGCGGTTAAACGAGCCACTACATATTCATTGGTCATGGTGTAGATTTCAGGTAAAACATCACCTTTATCGGCAGCATAAGCATCTTGAATGAGTTTACGTGGGTTATCCAAACCTGCAGCGAAACCTTGAGTTGCACTAATCTTATCGGCAACTGCTAATTTCAAACCTTTTTCTTGTGCATATTTAGCAAAATCTTTCCCTTTAACATCGTTTAAGAAATTGCTTGCCGCTTTATAGGCTGCTTGCTGCGTTTTGCTACTTGCGCCTAATGCTTTCTCAATATAAGCTAATTTCGCCACTTTCGAATTACCCATCTGTCTTTCAATGCTCATGATGTGGTAACCGAACTGTGATTTTACCACTTTCAAATCGCCAGCCTTGCCATCGAATGCAGCATTCTCAAACTCCGGAACCATTTGGCCACGGGTAAAAGAAGGTAAAGAACCACCTTGATCTTTCGAACCATCAACGCTATAGATTTTGGCTAACTCCGCGAAGTTACCGCCTTTGGCAATTAAGCCTTTTAACGAATCGGCTAACTTAATTGCCTTATCTTCACCGCCAACTTTAGCCGGATCAATTAGAATGTGTTTTACTTTAACCGAATCTGGAGAGAAACGGGTATCGATCACTTTTACCAACTTATAAGAATTTCCGGTTAATGTCGGACCATAATAACTTCCCGCTGGCAAAGCAAATACCGCTGAATCTAAAGCTGCATCACCCAGTTTACCTTTTGATAAATAAGTATAAGGTACTTTAACATCAGAATTGATTGCGGCGAAAAGAGAATCATTTTTAGAAGTTCTGAAATCAGCTGCAATTTTTTCAACCTGTGCTTTTACTGCTGCAGAATCTGCTGCAGTTGGGCGAATGCTGAAAGATACATAATCGAAGGAACGAGATTCTTGCGGATTATTGAAACGAGCTTTGTTCTCATCGTAATAAGCTGAATAATCTGCATCAGTTAATTTCACCGAAGCATCAGCAACAGTACTGTAATCTAAACCTACATATTTAAAGTTAGCCAGCTTATTGCGGTTGGTATATTCATCTGTCGCTTCTAGTGAAGTTACATAAACCGAATTACGGATCAAGTTTGAATATTTAGCCTGTAAAGACTGTTCTTTGATTTGCTGCTGCAACATATTTGATTGCTGCAAAGCCTGTGCATCTTTTGATTTTAAGAAATTCATCAAAGTAGCACGATCAATCTGACCTGTTTGAGGATTTGAAAAGTATTGTTTGATGATTGGGCTTGGATTTTGGCCTTGCAATAAGTCGAACAACTCATCTTCAGAAACCGTTAAACCTAAACGCTCATATTCTTTGTTCAATAAAACGCCAGCCAATTCAGCATTCCAGGCCTGATCAACAGCCATAGCTGTCATTTGAGGATTTAAGCTTCCGCCGAATTGTTGTTTGTATTGATTTAAACTCTGATCTACTTTTGGTTGAAAATCATCAATACTGATATCATTCCCATCAACCGTACCCACTACTTTTTGATTTGCCGACCAAAAAGGCTTACCCACGTTAATTGCATCGCCTACTAAAAATGCAACAATTGCAAAACCGATTGCGAAGACCAAGATATAGCCAGCACGGTTACGCAAAAATGTCATTAATCCCATATTGTAATTATAAATTTATTTAGTTTTTTTTAAGAGGGCGCAAGATACAAATTTGCCTTAAAAAAGAAAACACAAAATTTTATTTATCAAGTGTTTAATATTTAGGGAAATAGAATTGCTTAATTAGAGAATGAAAGAAGGATAAAATGAGAGAATGATATAAAAACTTGAGGTATTACCTAGCTATTCACTCATTCAAAACTCACTCATTCTGTCATCTCTTATGGCGCTATGCCTTCCTTCATATTTAGATCGCCACTTCCGGTTTCCATTGAATAGGTACTGAAATCCTGTGGAGCCTCGAAGTTGATCCCATTGCCTTCGCTACCATCGGCGCCCTTTACGTAAACACGTTGTGTAGAGTAGAAAATCTTCTTTATTTCATCCCAAATCAACTCCTGGGAAGAAAAAGTATCGCCCTTGCTATTTTTAACAACTACATTTTTTCTAAACTCCGTCTTTTTATCCTGATCCTTACGGATGGCGTAATCACAAACGAGGTTTCCATCAATGGTTCCGTTTGGATTGAAAAAGTCGATATTTACCCCTTTGGGCATTTCCTGATAGATTGCACCTTCTGATGGGGTAACCTTATCCATGATTGGGGCATTTCCTTTGGCTTTTACACGAGCAGAATCACTGTATATCACTTCTACGCCAATAGTTCTGTCTCTGGAAAAAGTGATTTTGTTGATGGCAACCGGATTTGCTTTTTTCAAGTCGTCATCGCCACAGGATGCCAAAAATAATGGCATACCCAGCATTAAACCAAAGAAAAAAGTTTGCGGTTTCATTAATCAACTCTATATCTACGGAACCAGGTATCGTTAAGTGTAAATCCTAAATGAAAGTTAATGAATTTTTCTTTTACGAGGTTATTGCTTACCGTTCCCCGCTGACCAACTTCTGTTGTGAAGTTAATTTTATAGAACGCCGAACCTGCGTTAGCACTTGGCAATGGAAATCCAAAACCTAATGAAGCGCCCATTTGTTTAATGTCCTGATTATTAATCTGAATGTAGGTTTTATCGTAATTTACGCCTAAACGATAATCAATACGTTTCATATAGCTATTATACGAAGTCGCATCTGGTGTCCACTGGCCACCCAATGATGCACCCCAGCTATCCTGTAAGCCAGAATTTACATTGTTAATACTGGTTGCAGCCCATTTGCTCATTCTAAAATCGGCCCCGATTAACCATTTATCACTTTGTTTAATGGAGATACCAAAATTGTGCGTTAATGGTAAAGTCAAGTTCGATTTCCCGTTATCTACCGAATTTAAAGTATCAAGCGCAGTACTTTCATTACCAGCAGCATCTCTGGTATACTGGGTAGCAAAAAATGTTTGGTTAGAATTTAATTTACCCGAGTTACTTCCTGAGTAGCCCAAAGTTACTGATGTTCTTTTGCCAACATTAAAATCATATTGAATACCATAGGAAACGTTTAAGCCACCTACGCTATTTTTATTTTGAAGTTTTGCATTGATTGCACCTGCAAGGGCATATTCTGTTGCTCTTGTTGTTTGAAGATTACCAAAAATGTATTCTGCATTGGCACCAATTCTTAAGTGATCGCCAATACGATAGCCATAACCGATATAGGCTTTTGACAAACCACCTTCACCTTCATAAAGTTGATCTACGCTGGTGGTATCAATTTTCACCTTGTTTCTGTAAGAATAACCTAAATCAGAATAAGGAAGGATTCCAAAACTGAATGCCGATCTTCTACTTACCGGAATGGCAAATGCCAGGTGGCTGAAAGTAGCATTGAAACTGGTTTCGCTTAAGTTATTTCGGGTTAAACTGGTTAAGCCTGCACTCATGCCTACATCAATAGTAGTTAAAGTGATGGCTGAATATGATGCAGGATTTTGCATGTTGATGTTATTAAATCCTGTAATGGAATTTACTGCAGTAGAAATACCGCCCATTGCCCTTAACTGTGGCAACAATGAACCCTTGATATTTCCAAGTCCATACCTTGAATATGGAGATGAAGTGGTAACCTGCGCCTGAGCACCTAAACCACAAACTAGAACGAGTATGGCTGCAATATAATTGATTCTTTTGTACATTTTAATCTGCAATAGCTTCATTTAATCCTTTTAATACGATATAGGGATCTTGTATAATTTGAGGCGCAAAGATGCTGTTTTGTAATTGCTTATACAAAAAATTAGCATCGCCACCTGTTATAATCACCTTTAAAGCACTTTCTTTTATATTATTTAAGGCGATAAAGCCTTCAATTTCATTTATAATTCCTTGCAAAACACCATTTTTTATGGCCGATTGCGTGTCCTTACCTTCTGGTATGGCTTCGTTTGCACTCCAATCTATCAAAGGTAATCTCCCTGTGTACTCATGTACAGCTTTAAAACGCATGGCTATCCCGGGGCTTATACTTCCGCCAAAATATTCTTTTTTGCTGGTAAGCAGATCATAAGTAATACAGGTTCCGGCATCAACCACCAGGCAAGCATCGTTTGCGAATAAACTATTTGCGCCTAAAATTCCTGCCCATCTATCCAACCCAAGGGTTATCAGTGTTTCGTATCTATTCGTAACGCCTTTAGTTAGGGTCGCAGAAAACCGGACGTATTGAGTGTGTTTTTTTAGATATTCCTCCAGCGCTCCAATCTCTTGATTTACACTGCTGATGATTGATTTTTTGGGCGAAAACTTGTCGATTAGCTGACCAAGATCTAAAATACCCAGCTTAGCCAACCGTTGATGATGAACGATTTCTTTTCCTGCAAAAACAGCCACCTTCACCGATGAATTACCTATATCAATGCTTAAACTATGCATTTATGTATTTTAACACGAAAATTTGTTTGATATACTACCTATCTCTATCAAGCGAATTACAATCCAAAAAGCATTAATCGCAAAATCCTGCCACAAAGCTATCAATCTTTGTTAAGTTTTGATCTAGTATTTTGTTAAAAAAGGTTAAACGAAAAGAAAGTATTGTATAGATAGGACAAATAAAACAAAGAGGGTTTCGTAAAACCAACGCTTTTTCGCATTGCTGAAATAATAAGCCAGCAATACTGATCCGGGCGGTACGCAGAGCAGAAAATGCCAGATCCGAAAGTTTGGTTTTAAATAGAAACTGGCACCTGCAACAATGAACATAAAAAACAGCAATTGAAATCCTTTCCGTGTGCTGATAAAGCTTCTGAAAAAGTTTTCACGCAGTTGTAAAGACGCCAGAACGATAATAATAGCGACCGGAATTAGCACCAGATAATCGTTATAGTTCACCTGAAAAACAGAAGGAAACTTATTGCCCAAAGGTTTCCAGATCTGGTAAAAAGAGGATAGGTTATCACGCCAGTAATAAAATACAGCAAGAAAGAAAAACACGGTGATAAATCCCACGAGGCCAGCAACCCACTCCCGCCAGTTAAAAGATCTAAAAAGCAAAAGCGCTAAAAAAATCATCAATAACATAGCCATGAACGGAAAATAGATCAGCGTTCCAACGCCAATGATCATTCCGATATCAAAAACTGTGGTAATGGAATTTGCGCTCTTGCCCAATTTTAAAAATTTATCAATCACCCAGATCAATAAGAAATTAGCGATCAACGCAGGACTTAAAATCATGAAGGGCATGAATAAGCTCATCCCGGTGATGTACATTAATGCAGGCAAAAAGCTTGGTTTAGCCAGCAAATTGTGGTTATTGATAACTCTATTAAAAATTAAGGCCTGTGAAAAAACGATTACTGCCGCGAAAAAGATATTGGCTGAAGCCGAAAATGCATTATCTAAATCAATGTTGATCAACAGCCTGGCGAAAGGCTCCAAAAAATCAAAATTCAGCTGACTTGGCGTCTCATAAAAAATGGCAATACGCATCAAAAATGTGTAAGCCAATAGAAACAAGAGGTTAATTGGATTTAACTGTCGAAACTGATTAATCATGCCTTTTTAAAGAGTAGGCAAAGTAAAGATAAAAAGCTGAAAGGACAAAAGGGTAAGGATGAAAGAGCAAGGAGAAAGGAATAATGAGCAAGGAGCAATGAATAAGGAGTAAGGAATAAAGAGCAAGGAGCAAACTTTAGCCCCAGACTAAGGACTTAACACTACGAACTCCATACTAAAAACTACACCCTCGCATATTTTTTCACCATATCATCAATAATCTTTTCCGTTTCATCAGGGAAATCGAATTCATGTTTCTGCGGATTATTAACCCAATCTTTAACAATAGGCAACCAATTTCTTGTGCTTCCCCAGATTACAGGCAAGCCAAATTGCTTGAGTGCATAAGCATTGCATTGTTGCTCAAACTGAAAGCGCATGGGTGCAACCAGTAATTTTTTCTTTAAATAAAGCGCCTCCGCTGGCCCTTCGAAACCCCCACCGGTAAATAAACCTTCGCAGGTAGCCAGGCTTTTGTTAAATTTTTCATTGTTTACGGGCTGTACAGAAACATTTTCGTGAGTGTAAGCTTCTTTATTATGTTTAGAGAAAACCTCCCATTTCACTTGAGGAATTTGTGAAAATAACTGAACCAACCTTTTATCATCAACAGCTGGTAAGTAAACAGTATAATGACCCAAGTTTTCACTTCTCATTGCCCTAATTTCAGCCCTGATTACTGGGGTGTGAATAAAGGTATCGTATCGATCAAAGTGAAATCCGATGTGGTATTTAGTTGGTGCATAACGGCTTAGAATCAACTTTCCCCAATCCAATGTTCTAGGTCGCGGTACTTTCTTTGATTTAAAGGCCGCTTGGTGACTAAGCGATACACAGTCAATTCCCTGCAGTTTACAAGCCCAGGCACTTACAGGCTCAAAGTCGTTCACAATCAGATCATATTCTTTCAGCGGCAATTGCTTCATGTCTTTTCTGAAACGAAAAAGATTCATGCTTAACCAGGTAGCAAAATGATCTACACCACCTTTTTTCCCAAAAATGAAGCTGAAGCCATGTAATTGATATTTCACTGGCTGGCTAAGCTTAACATCTGCCTGTGTACCGCTCACTAAAATATCGAGTTCGCCGTATTTTTGAAGCAATGGAATAATTTCCCTCGCCCGGCTAATGTGACCGTTTCCTGTTCCCTGAATTGCGTAAAGTATTTTCATTTGTGCCCGAATATCTAAAATTATTGAGCAATTTCATACTTAATATGTTGTAAAAGTATGTTTACATCGAGTTTACTTTTTAAATCTTCAGCATCTGATAAGATCCCCTCGTCTAATTCATCTTTGATAAAATCTATATGATTGTATTTAAAAATGGTCCAACTTTGATCTTGATACTCCAAAGCGGTTAAACTTTCTACCCAGTCGCCACTGTTCAAGTAGGTTACCCCGCCATCTTCAGTTGTGATATTCCTTTTTTCTGCCTGATGAATATGTCCACACACCACGTAATTGTATCCTTTCTCGATGGCCAATTCGGCAGCAGTTTGTTCAAAGCTGTTAATAAACTTTACAGCATCTTTAAACTTTGCCTTAATTTTCTTCGAGAAACTCATTTTCTCACGGCCAAAAGCGGTGAGGATCCAGTTCACGAAGCTATTAATCAGAATCAATGTATCATATCCAACGGCGCCCATTTTGGCTAACCATTTAGAATGCTGCATCGTTACATCGAAAACATCTCCATGGAAAAACCAGGCTTTTTTACCGTCGAGCTCTAAAATTAATTTATTCTGGAGGTGAAAGCTGCCCATCTCCATCCCATCAAACTTCCTTAGCATTTCATCGTGATTTCCTGTTAAATAATATACCTGAACCCCTTCAGATACAAACTTCATCAGCTTGCGGATCACCTTCATATGCGATTCGGGCCAATAGCTTTTACTAAACTGCCAGATATCGATGATGTCTCCGTTTAGGATAAGGGTTTTAGGTTTAATACTCTTCAAATATTTGAGAAGCTCTTTGGCATGACAGCCGTAGGTGCCCAAATGTACATCGGAAATTACGACTACATCAATGGTTCTTTTATCCATAACCGGGAAATTTAGGGGAGAAGAATTTATTACCGCCTGAATTAAGCAGTTTAAAAATATTGAAGATTATCCTACCACTCTTCTTCCTCATCAAGTTTAACCTCAAAAGGACTAAAGAAATAAAGTACAATAATTAACAAGCAAACGGCGAAGAATGACTCTAGCATATCATCTGATTTTACATTACAAATGTAAGACACTGTTTATCAACCAAATGTTACGAGACTGTTAAATTATTCTTCGAAATGATAAAGGATGTCAAAACCGCAGGTAAAGTTGCATATTGCAACTGCTTTAAGGATAAAAAGGGCTAATCCCTGTGAAAAATAACTTGTCAAAAACACAAAAGTCATCCAATGAACAAAGCCTTGTACTTCTATTCATCAGATGACTTTCTATCTTCTTAGCGCCTGCTTTAAACAGACTTTTAGTTCGGTTAATCGAATTATAAGCTAATCCGTTAACCTTTAACTATCTTCTTTTTCTTCTTGTTTTCTGAGTAAAACCCGAAGCCCAAACCAGCAAGCAATAAAATTGAACCTGCCAATGAAATATTTTCTCCTACATAATAAGAGGTTGGGTGAAAGATAAATTCCAATTTATGATTCCCACCTTCAAGTTGTGCAGCTCGAAGAATGTAATCTGCCCTGAAATAAGGCTTCTCAACCCCGTCGATATACATTTTCCAACCTTTGTTGTAGTAGATCTCAGAGAAAACAGCAATCACATCTTTCGCTGAAGAGTATTCATAAGTTAAATGATCAGGTGTATAATTGGTCAATTTAATAAACCCTTCTACACCTGTACCCAAACGTTTGGTATCGATTAATGATTTATACTGCTCATCAACAATTGCTTCTTTTTTCGCGTCAAAGCTGCTGATGGCTTTCATCTCTTCATCGGCATTTTTAGCATATTGAACACTTTGTACAAACCAAGCATTACCCGCAGCAGTAGCGTTACGCTGCATCTTATACGATCCGTTTTGCGGATCTTGGGTGATGATGTATTTGGTATTTAACATATCCAAAACATCTTGATTGATGCTTTTTGTTAACTGATGATCAACCAGCTCCTGGAAACGTTTTAACCTGGCTGAGTGGAATCCCCCAACCGTTTTATGAAAAAACGATGTTTCAGCACTTTTAAATGGATCGCCCAGCGATAAATCAAAAACCCTGAAGTTTGGATCCTTATCAGCAGAAATAAAGTTGTCTACATCACGTGGTTGATAATGATTTTCGAGATCTGATTTTGCAACAAAGTTTTGATTGTTTAAGTAGCGGCGATCAACCTGCCATAAATCAACCAGGATAACTACTGCCAACAAGCCAAACGCCAGTTGCATGTTCATTTTTTTGGTGATAAATGCCCAGGTTAAGCCAAAGCCGATAGCGATGAAAAGCAAAGTACGTAAAGCATCAGCACGAGCCAGGCTCACGCGGTCCTCTTTTACCGCTGCCAAAATTTGAGCAGTAAGTGAAGTATTATTTTGTGTGATTTGATTTAACCAGGTTGTTAATTGTGCTTGGGTTGAACTGGTGAAGCTGAAAAATACAGTCGGGGCTATTGCAACCAAAAGCGCAAAACCACCGGTAATACCTGCAGACCAGGTGAGGCGCTGAACCAGATATTTTTGATCGTACTTTCCATCCTGTGCTTCTTTAATGGCTAGTATGGCCAGTAGCGGAACCAATAAACCTACAACAGCCAAAATAGATTCTACTGCTCTGAATTTATTATAGCCAGGCAGGTAGTCAAAGAAAAGATCTGAAATAAAAGGAAGATTTTGTCCAAAAGAAAGGAACAATAATAGGATACTGGTTCCCAATATCCACCATTTCCAACGGTGTTTTACGACAAACAGGCCAAATACAAAAAGGAAACAAATAATCGCTCCAAAATAATATGGTCCGGAAGTACCTGGTTTATCACCCCAATAATTTGACCCTGCATTTTGAGCTATCGCATTTAATGCTTTTTCTGTATCCTGACCATATATTGGACCTAAAACATTTGATACTGTTCCATCTTGCAAGATCTTGATAAATTTACCGTCAGGATTTAATTGTCCTCCACTGGCACCCCCATATAAATTAGGGATTAAAAAGGTGAAACTCTCGCCTACACCCTGGCTCCATTGATAAGCATATTCTTTATCTAAACCGTTTGCAGGCTCCGATTTATCAGTCGTTAAATTTGATTTTCCACGAATGGTTTCTTTGCCATATTCATAAGTCGTCCAAAGTGTACCTGCGTTAACCATAACTGCTAAGATAATTCCCGCAGCTGCCCAGCCAATTGATTTACCAAAGGTGGCCAATTGGCTGGCTTTGTAGGCGTGATATAATTCAATACAAGCCAAAATAAACAAGGCTATAAAAAGATAATACGTCATTTGGATATGGTTGGAACGGATTTCCAAAGCCATAAATAGCGCCAATAAACTCGCCCCAACTAAATATCTTCCTCTTAAAACCAGGATGATTGAAGCTAAAATTGGTGCAAAGAAACCTATGGCCAATGCTTTATTACTGTGCCCGGCGGCAATAATGATAAAGTTATAGGAAGTAAACGCAAATGCAATCGCTCCTGCTGCAGCAAGCCAGGGATTAATTTTGAGTACGCAAAACAGTAAATAAGCGCCCAGCAAATATAAAAGCACTGTACCAACAGGATCAGGAAATACACCTTTAATTACATCGATACCGTAAGTGGTAATATTTAATGGATATTGTACCCATATTTGATAAGCTGGCATCCCTCCAAACATCTGGTTAGTCCAAAGCGGACCTTTTCCAGTTGCAGCCTTCACATCCATAATTTCTTTCTGCATGGCTTTTGCCTGCAAAACATCGCCTTGTTGTGGCGCTTTTCCCTGCAAAACAGGACTGAAGTAGGCAAAGGTAATGACTACAAAAAATGCAATAATGGCGAGGTGGATGCCATTTTTATTAAACCAGTTATTCATTAAGGTTTGTTTAAGTTTAAACGAACGTCAAAAATAAAAATTTGGGCGGGATAAAAAAGGAATTAATTAAATGTGAGTGGAATAAAAATTTAGTTTTGTATAATCAATTTACATTTCAACCCTTTTATTATGAGAAAGTTTGTGATTACAGTGCTGATTCTATTGGCTTCGTTTTCAGGTTTTACACAAATTGTCAGTCTTAATCAAAAGGAGATATCGACTTTGAAGTTGGAAAATTCATCAACGGAGAAGAATAAAAAGCTTTACCGTAGTTTTGAAAAACTGGTTTCTTCTTTTCTCCTGGAACAACCAAATCCGATTGATACGATCAGGACTGAAGGTCTATTAAAAGGAAATCCAAAAAAGGTAAAAACTCAGCAGGCATTGGCCGATATGAATAAAATGTATACGCTTGCGCTACAATATCGGCTTAATGGAAATAAACAATATTTAGACAAATCTTTGTCCTTCTTAATCGCATGGGCAAAAATTAACCAGCCAAATGGTAACCCGATAGATGATACCAATTTGGATAAAGCGGTTGAAGCCTATGATCTCATTAAAGATTTTATTGGTGGTAAAGACAAGGCATTGATCGAAAAATGGCTAAAGGAAACCGCCTTGGCAGAGATTAACAGCAAGCGAATGCAATCCGGCAGAGGCACCGCCATAAACAACTGGAATGCACACCGATTAAAGGTTGTTGGGGAAATTGGCTACACGCTAAACGACAAGGCATTGATCGATTGGACAATTGAAAAATTAAAGCAGCATATCAATATCAATTTGTATGCTGACGGTACCAGTTTAGATTTCAAAGAACGTGATGCTATGCACTATCATATTTATGACCTGGAACCGATGCTGGAGCTTGCCATTATGATTGATCGGGC
Organism: Pedobacter sp. AC212; assembly: GCF_979258625.1. Lineage (NCBI taxonomy): Bacteria > Pseudomonadati > Bacteroidota > Sphingobacteriia > Sphingobacteriales > Sphingobacteriaceae > Pedobacter > Pedobacter sp. AC212. The sequence goes on from NZ_OZ409870.1 coordinate 127,788, forward strand.
AAAAGGCGAAAATTTTTACACCTATCAATCTGGCGCCGGCTCTTCGATACAAAAAAGTGTTGCTTGGTTAATTCCGTATATGAAAGGCGAAAAGCAGCATGAGGAATATGTGCATACAACGGTTAAGTTTGATCGCGACAGAGCGAAAAACAATGAACCCGGCTTTGCCCCCGGAACTATGTTTGAGCCAAAGCTCGCCTTGCCCGTTTTACGCCTTTCTGTTTACTTTGATCGAGGCCAAATCGATTTGCTAAATACCTTAGAGGAGAATGCTGGTTTCCAGCAATTGATAGACCAGGTTAAAAGAGATTCCAAATAACAACTTTCAAAAAAAATAAACTTTCAATAATTTTTGAAACTTTAAAAATGTTGTTATATTTGTTTATGGAATTAGCAGCAGCAAAACTAAAATTCATTGAAGCATGGGGTAAGTTGGGATCGGAATGGGGCGTTAACCGTACAATGGCTCAGGTGCATGCCTTATTATTAATTTCTCCTGAAGCATTAACTACCGAAGAGATTATGGAAACTTTGAGTATCTCCAGGGGAAATGCGAATATGACTTTGAGAGATTTAATTGGATGGGGATTGATTGAAAAGCAGCATAAAGCCGGCGAAAGAAAGGAATACTTTTTTGCAGATAAAGATGTTTGGAACATTGCCAGGCAAGTAGCCAAGGAGAGAAAAAAGAGAGAGTTGGAGCCGGTATTGAAAGTATTAAACGAGCTTTCTTCTGTTCAGGGCGATGATAAAGATCCGGAATACAAAACGTTTAAAAAATCGATCACCGATATTAATAAGCTTGCTGGAAATGTAGATAAAACACTGGAAACCATGCTAAAAGCTGAAGAAAGTTGGTTCTGGGGATCTGTTTTAAAGGTTTTTAAATAGCCCCAACTCCAACCCTCCCAGAAGTGGAGGAGTTTAAAGCCTAAGCGGCTTTATTTTTTAACCCAATCTTTCATTTTTTACTGAAAGTTTAAAATATAGAAACGATGAAAACGCTAAACAACCACGTCATTTTATTTGATGAAGAATGTCCAATGTGCCACTTTTATACCAAGGGATTTGTAAAAGCTGGCATGTTGGATTTAAACGGAAGAGCAGCCTACCAGCATACGCCGGCACATCTTTGTCCGCTGGTTGACAGGCAACGGGCGGCTAATGAAATTGCATTAGTTAATACGGAAAATGGCGAAGTAACTTATGGTATAAAAAGTTTGTTTAAAATCATTGGTCATGCCATGCCGGTATTTAAGCCGCTATTTGCATTTGGGCCATTCCTTTTCATTATGGCTAAGTTTTACGCTTTCGTTTCCTACAACAGAAAAATTATTATTCCTGCAAATACCAAAGCCGATAGTGTTCAACCTACTTTTAAAATTCACTATCGTATTGCCTACCTCCTGTTTACCTGGTTTTTAACGGCATACATTTTAACGGCTTACGCCCATTTATTAAGCGATTATGTTCCACTGGGAAGTGCTTATCGGGAGTATTTTATTTGTGGCGGACAAATATTTTTTCAAGGTTTAATTATTAGTTTTTACCGCAAAGAGAAGCTTTGGGATTATTTAGGCAATATGATGACGATTTCTTTTGCTGGCTCACTTCTCTTGACCGTAGGTTTGCTGGTTCATCAGCTTTTTAATATCCATCCCGCACTTTATGTTTTATACTTTTTAGTTGTAGCCGGCCTAATGTTTCTAGAACATATTCGAAGAAGTAACATTTTGAAACTGGGTTTGGTAATGAGTATTACCTGGGCAGTTTATCGTCTAATTATTTTAGGTTTAATTTTTAACTTTTAGCAGTCATGATTTACAATAAAATAGTGTTAGCTGGTGGAAATGGGTATTTGGGTGGCTTGTTAGCCAAGCACTTTAGTGGCTTAGCAAACGAAGTAATCATTTTGAGTAGAAAGGAAAAAGCGCAAAATGGAAATGTAAGAACAATTTTATGGAATGGGAAAACGGAAGGTAATTGGACCGAAGCTATTGACAGCGCTGATTTATTGGTAAACCTGTGCGGCAAAAACGTAAACTGTAGGTATACCAAACAAAATCAGCAGGAAATAATAGATTCAAGGGTTATTCCTACTCGCCTGTTAAATACTGTGATACAGACTTTGCTCAATCCGCCTAAGCTTTGGATTAATATTACTTCCGCTACTATTTATCGCCATGCCGAAGATCGCCCACAAGATGAATATACGGGAGAAATTGGCTACGGCTTTTCTATTGATGTATGCAAAGCCTGGGAAAGTTGTTTTTTCGAGACAGAAACGCCTGGAACGAGAAAAATAGCGCTAAGAATGGGAATTGTATTGGGCCGCAGCGATGGCGCATTTCCAAGATTGCTTAACCTGGTAAAATTTGGTTTAGGTGGCAAACAAGGTGATGGCAATCAGTTTGTGAATTGGGTACATGAACAAGATGCGATTCACAGCATTCAATGGTTACTAGAAAACGAAGCCATTAGCGGTGTAGTAAATTGTACTTCTCCAGATGCCGTGACCAATAACACGCTCATGAAAACCATTAGAAAAACCTACGGAATTCCGTTTGGTTTACCCACGCCAGCCTGGTTGCTTAGTATTGGTGCGGCAATTATTGGTACCGAAACCGAATTAATTTTAAAAAGCAGGTGGGTAAAACCAGCTGTATTACTCGATAATGGGTTTGAATTCCAATATGGAAAAATTGAGGAGGCTGTACATGATATTGTGAGTTTGCGAATTTGAGAATCGGATATTAAACTCTGAATAGAGGTTGAACTTTACGAGATTGTCATGAAATGCTTAAGAAGCATTTCTCGCAATTGCGAGGCACGAAGCAAACTTACAATTATGGTTTTGTATTCTATCGCACTGGGATTGCTTCGTGCCTCGCAATGACGTGGAGGCGAGAGATTAACCCGCGGATTAAAATGATTTACGCAGATAAGATAGCGATCTGCGTAAATCTCCGCAATCAGCGGGAAAGGAATTAAGCGAAAATTGGTTATAGTTTAAGGCGGTCGTCATTGCCTGTCTGCGGAAGGCAGGCGAGGTACGAAGCAATCTCATTCTTGGTTTGTGCTATCAAATGAGATTGCTTCTCCCGATAAAATCGGAATCGCAATGACGAAAAACAAAGACATCAATGGTAGATTGCCACGAAATGATGAAAAATCATTCCTCGTCGACCAACAGTTGTGGATACCTATCTTATCTTTCGAAGGAAGTCATCGTTGTAGCTAAAGCAAAAAAAAGTCCCGATTTTCATCAGGACTTGAATTCTATTTAACTTCTTCGTAATCTACAAAGTCGCCGAGTTTATCCGTTTTACTTTGATCGGGTTTAGGCGGCATATAATCTATAGATATTGCGCCTTCCGGTTTCGATCTTCGTTGTTGCTGCTGCCCCTGTCCGCTTGCTTGTTGTTGCATTTTGCTGGCCAGGTTATTAAACAGCATCGGCAATATCAATCGAATCAACATTCTGATGATCCAAAGAACTAATATTGCGATGAATATAAATTTAATAAATGCCATTCTTTAATTTACTGTTGTTACAAATATAGACGTACCAAAATTTATTTTGTTACGTCTCAATTCTTTAATTGCATTCCCATTACAAACCTAAAAGGCGAAAATATGAAAGAAAGTTTTATTCTTCTACAATTTCTGCCACTCTCCCAACCTGCCCATCTTCCAACTTTACTTTGATTCCACGTGAGTGAAAAGCCGCTGAGGTAAGTAGCGCTTGAACCACCCCATAAGTAATATTTCCTGAGCGCTGATCCTTTTTTAAGATGATGCCAACTTCTAAACCTGGGTAAATATCTTTTCTGTTCTGACCGTTCATTTGCTTCAAAATTCTGAATAAATTTCGATTTTTAGCAATATGGAAGTAAAAACGTTACTTAGCAAACTTTTCGTTATACATTTTTTCCAGGGCAAACATTTCATCACGCAATTTTGCAGCCTGTAAAAAGTCCATATCTTTTGCGGCTTTCTGCATGTCCTTTTTGGTATTATCTATCGCTTTTTGCAACTCAGCTTTACCCATATATTGTACAATTGGATCAGCAGCAATGCTAATTTCTGCATTTTCTACATAAGCTCTTGCTTTATTATCACTGGCTTTCTGAGAGAAATCAAGTACTGAAGTCTGCTCTAAAATCGCTTCGCGAGATTTACCAACTGTTTTAGGGGTAATGCCATGCTCGAGATTGTAAGCAATTTGTATATCGCGACGACGGTTGGTTTCAGAAATTGTCTTTTCCATGCTCTCGGTGATTCCGTCTGCATACATAATTACCCTGCCCCGATCGTTACGGGCGGCACGTCCAATGGTTTGAATGAGTGATTTCTCTGACCGTAAAAAGCCTTCTTTATCAGCATCCAAAATGGCTACCAAAGTTACCTCTGGTAAATCCAGTCCCTCACGCAGCAAGTTAATACCCACTAAAACATCGAATTCCCCTAAACGTAAACCACGAAGAATTTCTACCCTTTCTAAAGTTTTTATCTCCGAGTGGATGTATCTTGTTTTAATGTTTAAACGATCCAGATATTTGGTCAATTCTTCGGCCATGCGTTTGGTTAAAGTTGTTACCAAAATACGTCCGCCATCTTTTATGGTTAAATCGATTTCATCCAGCAAATCATCTACCTGATTAATTGCAGGCCTGATTTCGATTACCGGATCAAGTAAACCCGTCGGACGAATCACTTGCTCTACCACCACACCTTCCGATTTCTCCAGTTCATATTCGGCAGGCGTTGCGCTTACATATATGGTTTGCGGTGCCAAAGCCTCAAACTCGTTAAAATTTAGCGGTCTGTTATCCAGCGCAGCTGGCAAACGAAATCCATACTCTACGAGTGATAGTTTTCGTGACCTATCGCCACCATACATGGCCCTGATCTGCGGCACCGTAACGTGGCTTTCGTCAATCACCATCAGATAATCATCTGGAAAATAATCTAACAAACAGAAAGGACGCATACCAGGCTGGCGACCATCGAAGAAACGTGAATAATTTTCAATTCCTGAGCAATAACCCAACTCCTTCATCATTTCGATATCGAAGTTAGTGCGTTCTTCCAATCTTTTTGCTTCCAATAAATGCCTGTCGGCGATCAACTGGTTTTTGCGGATTTCCAGTTCTTCCTGAATTCCCCAGATCGATTGATTAAACCGATCTTTTGGGGTAACAAAGAGGTTGGCCGGGTAAATGGCCATATCTTCCAACTTTTCCAATGTTTTACCCGATACCGGATCGATGGCAGAAAGTTCTTCAATATCATCGCCGAAAAAAGAAATGCGATAGGCATGATCTAAATATGCCGGGTAAATATCTACGGTATCACCCTTAACCCTAAAAGTTCCCCGTTTAAACTCAGTTGTGGTGCGAGAGTATAAGATTTCTACCAAACTATGTAAAAAAGCATTTCTAGAAATCCTTAAACCTACGCCAAATCGGAAAACCATCCGGGAAAAATCTTCAGGATTTCCCATACCGTAAATGCAGGAGATGGAGGAAACCACAATAATATCTCTTCGACCGCTCATTAAAGACGATGTGGTGCGCAAACGGAGTTTTTCAATCTCCTCGTTAATGCTTAAATCTTTTTCAATATAGGTATTGCTCGAAGCTATAAAAGCCTCTGGCTGATAGTAATCGTAATAGGAAACGAAGTAATTAACCGAATTCTCAGGAAAGAAATTCTTGAACTCGCCATAAAGCTGAGCGGCCAAAGTTTTGTTATGACTTAAAATTAGCGTGGGCTTCTGGGTTTGCTCAATTACGTTGGCTATGGTAAATGTTTTTCCAGAGCCTGTAACACCCAATAATGTTTGATAATGTTCGTTGGCGTTTACACCATCAACCAATTGCTTAATTGCATTTGGCTGATCTCCGGTAGGTTTATATTCTGAAGTAATATTGAATTCCATTGTTAACCAAATTTAGTCAAAATTGATGTGATAAGCAATTTTGATGAGCTCTCTTCCTCGTGTAAAACCTTAAAACAGTTAGGGGGATTCGGAATTACAGGATAAACAAGAAACAGGCAGAAAAGTTAGAAATAGTTGGAATAAAATGAAGAGATTCCAACCGAAGTTCAAAACGATTTAAAACCGTTGGTTTTTTATTTCATAATTTCCTAATCCTATCTCATTGACTTTAAATTAGCATCAACCTAGTAAATCTAAAGTTGAACTTTTGATTTACTAAGTAAAAAAAATCCTCGCTGAAATTATTCAACGAGGATTTCTAATCAAACAGTAAAATATCTATTTACTTCCTGCCACTTTCATTGGGTTTGAGCCAACCGACTGGCCTCTAACCGCGGTTGCAGCTTTCATTTTAAATGCTCTGAATTTACTTTCTTTTGCTTTGCCGCCCCAAGTGTTATTACTTGTATCAATATCAGCTGTTTCACGTAATGGATCAACTAAAATTGAAGCTACTTCTTTATCCTTAACATAAAACTTAGATGTTTTCAACTCATTGTGCCTCCAGATTTGTGCAGGGATACGATCAATTTCCTTGCTTCCATCTTTATACGCGAATTCTACAATAATTGGCATAACCAAACCGCCCTTATTACTAAAACTCAGCTCGTACAAAAATTTATTCGCATACTTGGCCTGGTCTCCTTCCGGGACAACTTCGTAAGGCATTGCCGTTTCTTGTTTTGTTGTAGCAGTGGTATCAACGGTAACCATACCTCTATCATACTTATAATAGAAATCTTGTGCGCCTGTATTTTTATCAACGTAGAAATTAATTTTCTTATCCTCACGGTTTCTGATTTTCGAAATATCTTCGAAAGCATTTAAAGCAGGCTTGTCCACTTTAACCATTCTAGATCTTGCCGCCGGCACCTCTTTCGGAAAATCAGCTTTGGCAAATTTCACGCTATCCAAAGAGATATCACAAGGATCTGTTCCATAAAACCAACCTCTCCAAAACCAGTCTAAATCTTCGCCGCTGGCATCTTCCATGGTACGAAACAAATCAGCAGGTTCAGGATGTTTAAATGCCCACCTTCTCGAATATTCTTTGAAAGCATAGTCAAATAATTCCCTTCCCATAATGGTTTCGCGAAGGATATTTAAACCTGTAGCCGGCTTTGAGTAAGCATTCGGACCAAAGCGAACAATATTTTCAGAGTTAGTCATGATTGGCTCGAGCTCATCCTTCGGCAATTTCATATAATCAACAATGGTATAAGCCGGGCCTTTCTTGCTCGGAAATTTATTGTCCCAAAGTTCTTCCGTTAAGTATTCAACAAATGAATTTAAACCCTCATCCATCCAGGTCCACTGGCGCTCATCACTGTTTACAATCATTGGGAAAAAGTTATGCCCAACCTCGTGAATAATTACGCCCAACATTCCGTTTTTGGTGCTTTCGCTGTACGTTCCGTCTGCATCGGTACGGCCGTAGTTGAAACATATCATTGGATATTCCATTCCGTTGGCGGCTTCAATACTTTGTGCTACCGGGTAAGGATATGGGATGGTAAAATCAGAATAAGTTTTAATGGTGTGCGCTACCGCTCTTGTAGAGAATTTGCTGTATAAATTGTAAGCTTCCTTACCATAAAAACTCATACACATTACGGTGTTGTTGTTAGCCTCAATTTTTTGTGGCATAGCATCCCAAACAAATTTCCTGGAAGAAGTCCATGCGAAATCACGAACGTTGTTGGCATTAAATACCCAGGTTTTTTTAGCAGTAGATTTTTTACCCTCAGCAGCTTTTGCTTCGGCTAAGGTCTGGATTTCTACCGGAGCTGTAGCTGTTTTTGCGGTGTTGTATCTGCTCAACTGGGTTGGTGTTAACACTGCGCTGTAGTTGATACATTCACCAGTTGATCCAACCAGGTGATCAGCTGGAACGGTCATTTGAACTTTAAAGTCGCCGAAAGTTAAGGCAAACTCACCTCTGCCTGTAAACTGGTGGTTTTGCCAACCCTGAAAATCGCTGTACACACATAAACGGGGATACCACTGCGTCATGGTGAAAAGATAATTCCCATCTGCAGGGAAAAACTCATATCCACCTCTGCCGCCAACGCTCATCCTGTCAGTAATTTTGTAATTCCAATTGATATTGAAAATATACTTCTGTCCGGTTTTTAAAGCTACGGGCAAATCAACCCTCATCATGGTTTTATTCACCGTGTATTTTAAACTCTTGCCTGTTGCATCTGTCAGTTTGGTAATGTTGATCCCGTTGCCATTATCGCCTTTGGCACTCAATTGATCAAGTGTTTGCGTAGTTCCGCCGGCAGGCATTTTCGTTGCATCCTGGTAATTTGCACTTTTAGAAGTACTGTGTTCATTTTCATCCAGTTGCAACCAAATGTAAGTTAAAGGATCAGGAGAATTATTGGTATAGGTAATAGTTTCAGAACCTGTCAACATCAGGTTTTTTTCATCCAATTCGCACTTAATGTTATAGTCCGCTCGTTGTTGCCAATACTTTACGCCTGGCGCACCACTTGCTGTACGCTGCTCATTTGGGGTAGGCAAAATAGTACCCAACTGCTCAAATTTATTTCCATGGTTGCTACCAGGATTGTTCTGAATGTTTTGAGCCGTAGCCATGCTACCAGAAATAAGAAGCAGGCCAGTTAATGTAAACAATTTATTCATGATGTTTTCTAATGCTAAAAGGGTATTCTTTCTAAAGCCATTTTTAAAGCCAGGCTAAATACGGCTGCCGATATAAACAAAACCCAGCTAAAGCGCCTAATTCTGGTGTAATTAAAAATAATAAACGTAATTAATAAAATGATTAAAACCATAAAAACCTGCCCTGCTTCTAAACCAACATTAAAGCCGAACAAACCCCAGCCTATATTCTGGTCTTTCGCAAGCATCATTCTAATAGAGTTTGCAAAACCCATCCCGTGTACCAATCCAAAACCAAGCGCCAAAAAATAATTTATCTTGATCGATTTTAAGGAAAAATTCTTTCTAAATAGATTACTCACTGCAGTAATGACAATAGTGCAGGGAATTAAAAACTCTACCCATTTGCTATCAAAACGAATAATATCGAGCACACTCAAAAGTAAAGTTAGCGAATGCCCTACTGTAAATGCAGTTACCAAAATCAATACTTGCTTTAGGTTAGTGTAGCTGTAAATTGCAACCAGGGCCAATATAAACAGCTGGTGATCCAAAGCATCGGCACTGATGATATGGCTCCAACCTAACTTAAAGTAGAAAATAAAATCTTGTAACGGCATGAATAATTCGATAACTAACGGGATGTGATAGTTTTAAAGCTTAAAATTAAGTTAATAATTCTGAAAAGTTAACATTTTCGCAAAACAACAGATAAGTTTACCTAAAATGTTACTGACATAGGGGTTGATAGAGGAACATATATTCCTTTTGATCAAAATTTCGAATCGAGAGAAACAAGTCTCTCTATTGAATCACAACATCGTAGCGATAATTTCGTAAATTCGCATTTCATCGGTTCAATCATGAGTAAGATAAAATTCTTTTTTGCCATTCTGATATGCGGTTACGTTTGCCTTGCATTTAATGTGAAACATCCATTACATGTAAGCACAACTGAGTTAAACTACAATCAGCAAGAAAAAACGATTGAGGTAAGCTGCAGAATTTTTACTGATGATTTTGAATCGATACTGGCCAAAAACTACAAGCAAAAAATAGACTTAACTAATCCTGCAATTAAAGGTAAAATGGATGAGGTGATTAAAAAATATATCATTTCCCATTTACAAATTAAGGCGAACGGAAAGCAGATTAACATGCAATATGTAGGTTTTGAGATCGATCATGAAGCCACCAATATTTATCTGGAAGTTGAAAAAGTTAACAGTTTTAAATCAGCAGAAGTTACCAATATTATCTTATACGATTTGTTTGATGATCAGATGAGTATCGTTCATATTGTGAAAGGCAAAATCAGAAAAAGTACCAAGATTTTGTATCCAGACAAAAAGTTTACGGCAAACTTTTAAGTGTCATTTTTGTATTAAATATTAAATTACTGTTAAAATAACACTATTTTTAGTATCCCGTTAACATCAAAATCATACCTGCGGGAAGAATTATTTATAATCTTAATTTATACACGGCACTGTTAAAATAAGTTATGCATTTAATCATCTTCTCATCTGTTTTAACACCCCGGATAAAGTACATTTTCAATTTTATCTTTAAGGAAATACTCAGAGCCGAAATAGAATTCACCGGAAACAGCCAATATTTTTTACAGAGCCAGCACGTTAAAATTAGCTATGGAGAACAACCATTCGGAGACGAGATTTTTTTTAAAAGCACTGCCATTCTCTTCTCCAACAAGGTTAATGAACTAAATATCAAAACTACTCCTTTTGGCGAATACCAGGTGCCATTTCCGGTAGAAAGTTCTGCACTTCCTTTTGATGTTTTCGCTGCATCTTTTTTTATTGTAACGAGATATGAGGAATATTTGCATCAGCAAAAAAACGATGAGGAATTTAAGGCCATAAGTAGCTACCAATATAAATGGAAGGTTTTAGACCGACCCATTATCGATGAATGGGCACTGCTGATTAAAAATATTATCCGCAAAAAGCACCCCACTGTAAATTTCGCAGATAAAAATTTTAGCAGTCAGCCTTGTATTAACTTTAGTATTACACCAAATGCTCCTGAGGGTTTTTTAAGGAAGACACGATTTATATTTAGCACTTTATTCAGCAAAGAAAACAGTTATTTAAGTTCAAAATTTGATCAACTAACCGGCTTTGGCATTAACAATGAAACGGCCTTAACTGCACTTGAAACGATAATTGAAAAGCAAAAAATCAAGCCCGTATTTTTTATAAATTTTCCAAAAGTAGCAATTGAATACATTCAGGAGAATGGAGTCTCCCAAATGCTAACTAACAAAAGCGTTGGCTTATTACGACCTTGCGCAAGTGATAAGGAAAAAATAAATGAAATTAAAGACGGCATATTCAAGCTAAAAAAGATTTTACCTAATCAAATCAATTTAAGCAGTCAACAATTAGAAACCTTAAAATTCCCGATTTGCTACCTTAACCTATTGAACTCCGGCATTACTACAGATTACTCTATGGGTTATCCAGAAGTTTCGGGTTTTAGGGCCGGAACTTGTACACCATTTAACTGGTACGATTTGCAGCTGGAAAAGGTGACAGCACTATTGGTTAAGTCTTATTGCCTAAATGACTCGGTTCTACAAAATATGAGCTTGGATGATATTAAAAAAACGCTAAAAGACTATATCGATGGCGTAAAATTTGTTAATGGCCAGTTTTTAAGCAACTGGGAATTACGTAGTATCTCCAACCATTTGAAATATAAAAAACTGCAGGCTGCTTTTAATGAGATGAACAGCTAGGCAGGTCACAAATTCTTTGTTTTTATCAAAATTAGTCGGTCAATATTTAGCCTGTTTCTCTCTTTATCGTTTTTGAAATGAAGCGTTACCGTATTTTGAAATTCACTGATTTCTACATCGCATAAAAACATTTTCTTTTTGGTTTCTTTTTGACTGCTGTAAAAGGAAATGGGTTGGCTCACCTGTGTTTGCCGTTGCCAGAAAGTAATTTCTGCACCATCGGGTGCAGTTTCAACATCGGCAAAAAGTTTATATTTCCCGTTGGGAATTTCCTGTAAATCTATTCTGATTTGTGCCCCTGTGGTAGAAATAAAATTGTTTCCATTGATAGTGGCTTGCCCGTTAAAACTAACATTCATCAATTGTGGATACACCATCATGGTATCCGGAAGGTAAACCAAAGTGTTTTCATTTATAGGTTTAGCTGATGTGGAGATGGCTTTATCGGCATAATAAAATGCTACGGATGTATAGTCGACAGGTTTATTATTTTGCTCCGGACCATGTTCAATGGTATGGAGAATACTTTTTTCGAAGGGCATTTTATCTGTTAAAAACAGGCGGTAGCCCCCGGTTCGGCTGAAGGGCAAGGAATAATCCAGCGAACCATGTAGAGGCAGGCTCATTTTCCGGTCCCACCGATCGAGCAAAGCATACCAACCTCCATTAAAATAATCTTCAGAACCAGTTCCATGCATGGTCATTTTCCCATCAATTGAAGTGTAGTCATCTCCTTCAAAAAATAGCGTCATCCCTGGATTTAAACCTTGCGCCTGCAAAATAGTGCCTACATATTGCCCTCTACCCTCTCCCTGCAAAAAAACATGTGGCTTACCCATTGCTGCATTTTTATCGTGGTTCCAATAAGTGTAAAATTTCCCTTCCGTATTTGAGTTCCGTGGCAGGGGTAAATAATACCATTTTGCTTTAATTCTTAGCGGCTCTGCCTTTTCAGCCGATGTGGCTTTTCGGTACATTAATTCCACCTTCGCATTTTTATCAAAGGGCATTGGAAAATAATTGTAGTTGATGTTGTTGGCGGTCCCTGCTAACAGACTTTGCATGGATACCCGACCAAAAGCATAGCCAAAAAAGTCGGCCAGCGGCATGTAAACGGCAGGCTGGCTTTCATTATCCCAGGTAATTTTAATATCGATAAGTTTGCTTAATCCTTCAAATAGAAGGGCATTTTCCATTTCAAAACCAACAAAGCGACCGGGCTTATCTACACTTAATAAGGTAACGCTTTCACCGGGATTAAGGATTTTATCGACTGCAAATGCTTCGGCGTTTTTTACCGAAAGATTTTGTCCCTTGATATCTGCCCAAGTTGTAGAAATTTTCTCCAAAGCTGTTTTCTCATCAGCAGATAAAGCTGGATTAAATGTTTTTACAGTAGCTGACTTGCCAAAATTGCGATATTGAATTTGGTAAAACTCAAGTTTCTTACCTCTAAAAACTACCTTACATCCATTTTTGTAGGGGATTGGGAAGTAGCAAAAATAACCTCCAATCTGGTTGCCACACAGGGGAAGATTGAAGGGCGAAACTTTGCCAGAAAACAGGTCTGCAAAACGGATGGAATAAGAAGGCTTTTTACTTCCGTCAAAATAAAAATCGAGTGTATCATTGGTGGGCGTTGGTGTCCAAATCCGATTGATGACCCCAGCCCCCTTATCTTCGAAAATAACCGAGCTTCCATCTGCATTTTTTCTAATAAAGGAATACTTCCCGCTAAAACCATCATCGTTATTCCCTGTTGTATCATAAGATGAAAATTGCTTGACCACCGCATCGGTATATTTTGGCAAATCAGAAAGATTAATCATCGCTCCGAGCTCAGATTGAATGCTGATGATTTTGCGCTGAGCAAAAACATGCACGGAAGATAGAACTATAAAAGTAAGGGTAAAGATTTTACGAAGCTTAGCTAAATTCATAAACTGAGGTTAAGAAAATACTTGGTTATCGCCTAACTAATACGTTTTAGTGATGCGATGAGTAAATTAAAAATTATTCTCTGGCTAAGCAATATAAAATGCCATTTTGATTAATTAGCCATAAAGATGTTACCCATTTACCAATCAAAAACAATAAATTAGCCATACCCTTACCCAAAACCTGCAAAATGACAACTTTCGATTTAAGCAAGACAAAATCCATAGCAAACACGTTCATCGCCGAGCTTCGTGATGAAAACATTCAAAAAGATTCGATGCGTTTTAGAAAAAACCTCGAACGTATTGGAGAGTTCTTCGCCTATGAAATTAGTAAATCGATGAAATATGTTACTAAAGATGTTACTACGCCTTTAGGGGTTTCGCAATGCGAAGTTTTGGAGCAACAACCTGTTCTGGCTACCATTTTAAGAGCGGGCTTACCCTTGCAGCAAGGACTATTGAACACCTTTGATAAATCGGAATGTTGCTTCATTTCCGCTTATAGAAAAGTTAAAAAAAGCGGCGACTTCGTGATCCAAATGGATTACATCTCTACTCCGGATTTGGATGGTAAAATATTAATTATGGCCGACCCGATGTTAGCCACCGGACAAAGCATGGTGATGTGCTGCAAAGAATTAATGAATAGATATCGTATTGCCGAGCTGCACATTGTAGCCGCTATTGCCAGTACCGAAGGCGTAACTCACGTAAAAGCCAACCTCCCAAAGGCTAAACTTTGGCTGGGAGCCATTGATGAGGAGATGACCAGCAAATCTTACATTGTTCCAGGCCTAGGCGATGCCGGAGATTTGGCTTATGGAGAGAAAGTGTAATCAAGATTACAAGGATTTAAGGATAAAGCAGGATGTAGCAAGAAAATAAACAGGGCTAAAAAACATGAACATTCTTTTTGTTTGCAGTAGAAATAAGTGGCGTAGTGCAACTGCGGAGACAATTTTTAAAAACCACAGTCAACACCAGATTCGCTCTGCAGGCACTGCGCCATCTGCCAGAATCAAATTAAACTCAGGCCATATATTATGGGCAGATCTCATCTTCGTAATGGAAAAAAAACATAAACAAAGAATAGCTGAAAAGTTTAATGATGAGATTGTAAATAAGCGGATTATCATTCTGGACATTCCAGATGATTATCAATACATGGATGAGAATTTAATTGAAGAATTACACACTAAAACGAAAAGCTATCTATTACTAACATAGATAATCTACTTTTGTAAAAACATTTTAATGAAGAAACATATCTTTTTCGACCTCGATCATACCATCTGGGATTTTGATCGGAATGCCGAAGAAACCCTGAACGAACTTTACCATACCCATAAATTACAGGAGCTTGGCCTACAATCGTGCTCCGATTTCATTTTAAAATATACGGAGAACAACCATCAGCTTTGGGCAGATTATCACCTTGGAAAAATTACCAAAGAATTCTTACGGGCAGAACGTTTTAGCAAAACCTTTATTCAATTGGGGATTCACCCCGATTCGGTACCGCAACAATTTGAAGATGATTACGTCAGTATTTCTCCGACCAAGACTAATCTTTTTGAGGCTGCTGAAGAAGTTTTGGCTTATCTACAACAAAAATATTCTTTGCATATTATTTCCAATGGATTTAAGGAAACGACATTGACCAAAATGAATTTATCCAATTTAAATCCTTATTTCGAAAACGTAATTATTTCTGAAGATGTGGGCGTTAATAAACCAAACCCACAAATTTTTGAATATGCACTGGATAAGGCCAAAGCGACAAAAGCAGAGAGCATCATGATTGGAGATAGTTTGGAAGCCGATATATATGGCGCTTTAGATTTTGGTATGGAAGCTATTTTCTTCAATCCGTTAGAAAAGGAAAAACCTGCCGATGTAGCCAAACAAATTACTCATTTGAAAGAATTAATGCTGCTTTTCTAATTGTTATTTTATCTTTATTAAATGACAAGCTCCAAAGTGAATACCTCAATACATAAAATTGTTAATGCTTACAAAAGCAAGCTAGCACATTATGATGATGAAGTTTTTCAGGTAACCCCACCCATAAATGGTTGGAGTTATAGCGAGGTGTATTCGCATATATTCGATGCCAGTTTATTATCACTAATCGCTTTAGAGAATAGTGCTCAAGGCAAAGGTGAAAAGGAAGCGACTCATTTTGCAGTTAAGGTTATTTTGTTTCTCGGCGCCTTCCCTCCGTCGCAAAAATATAAAGTGCCTAAACGGTTGATAGATCGGGTAAAAAAAATAACGAAAGCCGAAGCTTTAGACTTCATTCTGGAATTTGAGGAATCGCTAAGTAAAATTTACCCTCTGGTTGCAACAGCCGATAGAACGATCAAAACCAAGCATCCTCGTTTAGAATATTTAAATGCAAAACAATGGCTTCGTTTTATCGAAATTCATCTCAAGCACCATTTAAAACAGTTGGTTAGAATTGAAGACAGTTTTAAACGATAAAAATATTGCTCATATTTGATTAAATCCTTGAGTTTTATGAAACACCTATTTTATTTATTCGCCTTAACGATTTTATGTTCGTGCAATAGCGAAAAAAAAGATGAGAAAAACGCAGTTGTTGCTACTCCCGGTGGGCTGGAAGGATTGCAGAAAGGTACTAATACTGCCGCGGCTACAGCGCAGAACACGGGCAAAACATTGATATTTAATCCTAAACATGGGGAACCAGGCCATACTTGTGCTTTGGCAGAAGGAGCACCGTTGAATCAAGCCGCAACGGCTCAAGCTCAACAACCCGTTACGCAAGCACAGCCCGTAGCAGTTAGCGTACCAGCAACAGCTACCGAGAATAGCAGTGGAAAAAACTTAAATCCTAAACATGGAGAACCAGGGCACAGATGCGATATTGCTGTCGGTGCGCCGTTAGATTCGAAACCTGTTCAAGCAGCACAAGCAACTACAGGTAAACCAGTGGTGACACAAACTATAAATACCAAAGTGGCTAAAGGAATGAATCCTCCGCATGGCCAACCAAACCACAGATGTGATATTGCTGTTGGTGCGCCATTGACTTCTAAACCGGTTCAACCTGCAACGACAGTTAGCTCACCTCCAACTACTATTGCACCAGCAACTGTAAAAACTGCGGAAAACCAGACCGGTGCTAAACTAAATCCAAAACATGGCGAAGCAGGACACCGATGCGATATTGCCGTTGGTGCGCCGTTGAGTTAATATTTTATGTTTGGAAAATCAGTTTTGGCTTTATTAAATTGATTTTCCATATCACTTGTCCAGCCAAAGGCGGTAGTAGCCTGAGCTTTCAAATTTACACCTGCAGCGCCACTCCAAAAATGAACAAACTCTCCCCAGTTCATATCCCTTGAGTACTCGCTTCCGTTTGCCGGGAAATTTTGGGACAACAACACAAAAAACTTATTTAAGGTAGCAGTTCCTCCGTTATTGGCATATATTGGATAGAACCAATTTTTAAACCATTGCGTATTTGCCCGCGGGAAATTATCAACTGTAGCGATACATTTATTATACCAACGATCGGCATCAGCAGTCATCCCCAGCTTTTTGTAAACATCGTACTGATAAATTTCCATCCACTTACTATCGCCCCAAATTTTGAAAGCTGGAGAGTTATGTTTTCCTTTTGATGCAAACTCTACAATATGACCAACTTCGTGAGTTACAATGTCTTTTTCGCCAGCGGTAAAACCAACCCAGGCATTCGCATCTGATAAGCCCACATCAATCAAATTTCGATTGTCATGACTGGCTTCGAAATAATTTGAAGGATGACCGCCACTATATTTCGCGGAATGGAAAATGGCAAACAAGCGTTTATCCTGACCAAAATCGCCATAAACATTTCGGGTATATTGCCATACTTTGGTTAGGTAATCGTTTGGCCAGGTAATGGATTTATTCACATCTTTATCAAAATAAACTGCTAAATCATCATTGAAAAATACCCGATTAACCACTTGGTTATGTTCAAACCAATGTTCTTGCCAGGTTAAAGGTGGCTCATTTGCCGAAACTGGGTTTTCATTACTCTTTTTACAAGACGCAAAAACAACAAGAATAATAAAGCAGGAAATAATTTTGATCTGTTTCATCTTATTTGGTTATTAATGTATAATGTTAACGCTCATATTTATCAAATGTTTTTCACTGACTTTTGGATACTTCATCTGGCGATAAACATTTTTTTACATCTTTGCGCTAATGAAGTTACCTACTATAAAAGGATTTGACGAAGAAGCATTTAACAAGTATTTAAAAAATACGGGTTGGCTGATGTTTGGCCGCATCCTGAGTATGATTGTTGGCTTCGTGGTCGCGAGATTTCTGGGGCCGATTTCATTTGGAGATTTAAGCTTTGCCGATGCTTTTACTGCGATCGCTGCTGCAATTGGAGCCTTAGGATTGGACACCTTCGTGATTCGGGAAATAATAAATGATCCTACAAAAAAAGATGAAATACTCGGGACTTCTCTATTATTAAGGTTAACAGTTAACTTGCTCTTGATCCCTGTTTCAATAGGTTTGTATTTATTGTTCCATCATTTTTCTGATAAGCCTGGAGAACCCTTAACGTATGTAGTGGCATTGCTTTCATTTGCAGCTTTTTTTAAATCTTTCAACGTAATCGATTCTTATTTTCAATCGCAGGTGCAATCAAAATATGTTGTTCAGGTTCAAAATATTTGCGTAATCGCTTCTGCTGTTTTTAAAATTATCCTAGTGTATTTAAAGGTGCCAGTGATATGGTTTGCCTGGGCACTCGTTTTCGATGGTTTTATTCTGGCATTGGGATTAACAATCAGGTATCATTCCAAGGGATTTAGCATCTTCAAATGGCATTTTAAAAAAGAACGGGCGAAATCCTTATTGAAACAATCAGCACCGTTAATATTATCAGCGGTAATGGTTTCTATTTACATGAAGATCGATCAGGTCATGTTAAAAAGTGAAGGAAGTGCCGCCGTCGGGATATATAGTGCTGTAGCAAAAATTAGCGAAGCCTGGTATTTCATTCCGGTTGCAATTGTAACTTCAGTTTTTCCGGCTTTAATTCATGCCAGGAAAACCGATCATGCCCGCTATATTAAACGACTGCAAAATTTATATGATTTACTGGTGGCGATAAGCCTACCTGTTGCACTCATAATCACTTTCATCTCCAATATTATTATCGATATCATTTATGATAATCGCTTTGCAGGAGCAGAAAATATGTTACCCATTCATATCTGGTCTGGCGTGTTTGTTTTTTTAGGAAGTGCCAGCTCACAATTTCTTCTTGCTGAAGGTTTTACTAAAATCTCCTTTTACCGAACTGCAGTTGGCGCAATAATCAATATACTTCTTAATCTATGGTTAATCCCGCTATATGCAGGCGTTGGCGCATCAATTGC
Source organism: Pedobacter sp. AC212 (assembly GCF_979258625.1). NCBI lineage: Bacteria > Pseudomonadati > Bacteroidota > Sphingobacteriia > Sphingobacteriales > Sphingobacteriaceae > Pedobacter > Pedobacter sp. AC212. Next base: position 146,541 of record NZ_OZ409870.1, read on the forward strand.
AACATTAATTGCCTGTGCAAGCTCCGCATTTTATATCTTACTCATCCCTAAAACCCGTCAACAAGGAATAATGATGTTAAAATCATTATTTTTGATCACAGCATTTCAAAAAATATTAAAACGTTGAGCACTTTAAAAGCACTTTCTACATTAATTGCAAAACCTAACAGGCTAAAAGCATTATTATCATACGGACATAAAGGTTATCTGAACAGCATTGGCTGGTTCACGGCCTTTGATAAAAAACAAGCGGTTGATGGGAATGGCAAAGCACTCCCTTGGGTAACCTATTCCTTTATTGATTTTATTAAAGAACGGATCAACAAATCTCAACATATCTTCGAATATGGATCTGGAAATTCTACCATTTTTTACGCAGAGAAAGCCGGATCTGTAACCTCTGTTGAGCATGACAAAGGCTGGTTTGATAAGGTAAAAGGAACAAGCCCGGCAAATGCAGAAATGATCTTTTGCGAGCTTCAACGCGATGGGGAATATGCAAAAAAGGCCGCTTTGTTAGGCAAAAAATTTGATATCATTATTGTTGATGGCCGCGATCGGGTACGATGCTGCCGATACAGTTTAGAGGCTTTAACCCCAACGGGCGTAGTTGTTTTAGATGATAGCGAACGCGAAGTTTATGACCTTGCCCGTATTTTTTTAAAAGAACAAGGCTTTAAAGAGCTTAGTTTTAGCGGAATTTCTCCGGGCTTATTTTATGAAAAAGCAACATCGGTTTTTTATAAAGCCGATAATTGTTTGGGCATTTAATCTCCAATGTTATGTTAAGCGAAGAAGTTAAAACAGCCTACGATAATTTTTACACGAACAGCGATGTAGCCTGGCGCATGCTTGGTGCTAAATATAAAGCAAAAAACATTGTTGATGTTTGTAAAGGCATTCGACCGAAAAAGGTTTTGGAGGTTGGTGCTGGCGATGGTAGTATCTTGCATTTTTTAAATGATTGGAATTTTGCGCCAGAGCTCTATGCCCTGGAAATCGCTCAAAGTGGTGTCGATATCATTAACGATAGAAAATTATCTCATTTAAAAGAAGCGCAGACTTTCGATGGATACAAAATTCCCTATGCAGACGATAGCTTTGATTTGATTATTCTCGCTCACGTTTTGGAACATGTAGAGCATGAGCGTATTCTGCTTCGCGAACTGAAAAGGGTAGCCAAATATATTGTGGTTGAAGTACCAAAAGATTACCGTTTTGGCGTGGATACCCGCATGAAACACTTTTTGGATTATGGCCACATTAATATGTACACGCCAACCTCATTGAGGTTTTTATTGCAAAGCGAAGGGCTCGAAATTTTGGAAGATAAGGTTTCAATGACAGCGCCAGAAACCGTGAAGTTTAATGAATTCATCAACAGGAAGGCCCCTAAAACCTTTACTAAAAATTTAAAGATCGAGCTGGAGTACAAAATTAAAAAAACCCTTGGCAATTTATTGGGCAGAAAGAAGCAGGAGCAATTTGCAAATGCCTATACAGTTTTGACGCAAAAGTCAGATCAAAATCTGCATATATTTTAAAGTATTTAGAAAAATTGACCATATAAGGAATATAAGAAAATATAAGTTTTTGTACCAGCATTAATTAAATCTCCCTTTTCAAATACATCCATACTCATTTTAATGAATTAGGAATTATGTTTTTAACAAGAGATTATTTGAAGGATTTGGTTTACAAAGTTAATGGCGCTGCAATTGAAGTTCATAAAGCGCTAGGGCCAGGGTTACTAGAATGCACCTATCATAAATGTATGACGCATGAATTACAAATAAAGGGCCTAAGTTTTGAAACCGAATTGAGCATTCCTATAGAATACAAAGGGCTCCAACTTGAAGCTGAATTAAGATGTGATTTATTAATCGAAAACACATTAGTCGTAGAACTCAAATCAGTAAATACAGTTGCGCCTATACATATTGCGCAACTTTTGACTTATATGAAACTGTTAAACCAACCCATGGGACTAATGATTAATTTCAATTGCACCCACATTTTTAAAGAGGGCCAAAAAACCTATGTAAACGAATTATACGAGAGAATTTTTTAATGCCTTTTGGCTTAAATGAAGCTTACATCCCTTAAATGGTGAAAAAACAACATCAATGCAAAACCTAGCACCAATAGCCCTTTTTGTTTACAATCGTCCGCAGCATACCGAACGTACGATAAAATTTTTGCAGGAAAATGATTTAGCCAGCAAAAGCAATTTGTTTATTTTTTCAGATGGCGCAAAATCAAAATCAGAAGAGGAAAATGTTGCAGAAGTAAGAGCGCTAATTAAAAAAGTTGACTGTTTTAAATCTGTAAAAGTATTTGAGCGAAAAGAAAATGCTGGTTTAGCAAATTCTGTTATAGAAGGCGTAACCAAACTGATTAAGGATTACGATCAAGTAATCGTTTTGGAGGATGATTTGGTTACCTCACCGCATACACTAAGCTATTTTAACGATGCCCTAAATCGCTATCGCGATGAAGAAAAAGTAATGCATATCGGCGCCTACATGTATCCTTTAAAGGTAGAGGATTTACCGCAATCATTTTTTTACAGAGCCGCTACCAGTTGGGGATGGGCTACCTGGGGAAGAGCTTGGAAGAATTTCGAGCCAAACATTGATACGCTCATCAAACAATTTGATAAGAAGAAAAAATCGGCATTTTCGATAGAAAACAAAATGAATTTCTGGAAACAGATGCTAGAATTTAAAAAAGGCAAAAACAACAGTTGGGCCATTCGCTGGTATGCTTCCATATTTTTGAAAGGTGGATTAACCCTAAACCCATCCCAATCTCTGGTAAATAATATTGGGCATGATGGAACTGGTGTGCACTCGGGAATCAACGATATTTATAACGTGGTAATCAACCCAAAACCCATTACTGAATTTCCAGAGGTGATAGAAGAAGACAAAAAAGCCTATCAAGTCATCAAGCGCTTTCTATCTACCAGAAAAGGAAATATGGTTTTGAGGGTGAAACGTTTTGTAAGAGAAAAGTTAGCGCAATATTTTTCCAAATAATCAAATTTATTCTTATTAATTTGGCTTACCGAAGCTAATAATATGAAAATAATATCCCTGTTTTTAATATTCCTTTCAGTAACTACCTGTGCTCAAAATGCGCCTGAACCTTATGGCGCTCTTCCATCAAAAAGGCAGCTTGGCTGGCATGATGTAGAAATGTACGGCTTAATTCATTTTACACCTACTACCTTCGAGAATAAAGAATGGGGCTTTGGTGATGCGGACCCAAAGACGTTTAATCCAGCTAACTTCGATGCTGAACAAATTATTGCCGCCGCTAAGGCAGGTGGATTAAAAGGAATTATTCTGGTAGCCAAGCATCACGATGGTTTTGCATTATGGCCAACCAAAACAACAGATTATAACATCACTAAAAGTCCGTTTCGAAATGGAAAGGGAGACTTGGTAAGAGAAGTGGAGCAGGCGGTAAGAAAAGCTGGCTTAAAATTCGGCATTTATTGCTCGCCCTGGGACAGGAATAATCCGCTTTATGGCACCGATAAATATTTAGCAATCTATCAAGCGCAGCTTAAAGAATTATACGGCAACTACGGAGAATTATTTATGAGCTGGCATGACGGTGCAAATGGTGGTGATGGTTATTATGGTGGAGCCCGAGAAAAACGGTCTATTGATAACACAACCTATTATGACTGGGCAAATACCTGGGGCATTACCAGAAAAATGCAACCTATGGCAAATATTTTTAGTGACATCGGACTAGACATCAGGTGGGTAGGAAACGAGGATGGACATGCTGCGGAAACCAGTTGGGCTACTTTTACGCCCATGCCACCGAAAGGAAAAAATGTTGCAGTACCTGGTCAGGCAAACTATCCTGAGAGCCCTGAAGGAATAAGAAATGGTAAATTTTGGATGCCTGCAGAATGTGATGTTCCTTTGCGAAAAGGCTGGTTCTATCATCCTACCGAAAAACCAAAAACTCCTGACATGCTTTTCGACTTGTATTTAAAAAGCGTTGGACGAGGCGCCGGCTTGGATTTAGGCCTAGCGCCAGATACACGGGGACAGTTACATGATGATGATGTGTTAGCACTAAAAACGTTTGGGGAAATGGTTAAAAAAACGTTCGCAAATAACTTTGCCAAAAATGCAAATATCACGGCTAATAATACACGCGGAAAAAGTTATTCCGTAAATAAGTTGATTGATAATAATAAGGAAACTTATTGGGCCACAACAGATAATAACCATACTGCAAGCCTGGAGATTAATTTGAAATCGCCTAAAACATTTGATATTGTTAGCCTGCAAGAATACATCCCGCTTGGGCAAAGAATAGAAGCTTACAATATTGAGATATTGGAGAATAACAGCTGGAAAAAGATTTACGATGGAACCAGTATTGGCGCCAAAAGATTAATCAAATTTGATCAGCCTGTAACCACAAACAAAGTGAAGATCAACATTACTCAATCTCCAGTTTGTATCACTTTGAGCGAAATAGGATTGTATAAAAAAAGCTTATAAGGGCTTTTTTGCCTGCAAGATAATGTAGGGGGATAAGGCCTGGCTCTCAAAAGGAATAATTTTAGTAAAAACTTTACCGCTTAACCATACGGCTTTCTTGAAAAGCTTAACACCAGCAGATTTTTGGCTTTCGTTTTCGAGCCAAACACTAAACCTGCCAAAGTAGCCTGATTTAACTTCGTTCATTCCTGCTTTTTCGCAAATAGATTTAAGTAATTGGGGATTCATGCTATCGATGTTATGCTTATCGTAATTTTCTTTATCGAAGTTTTTTTGGAACCAGCCGTTTACCGCTTTAAAGTTTGGAAGAGTGATGAAAAGTGTTCCACCTGGCTTTACAAAGGCAATGTGGCGGTTTATAATATCGGCAGTATCGTTAAAATGCTCAATTAAACCGCAACTTAAAACTAAATCATATTGCTGATCTGGGTGATAATTGAATAAGTCGGTTTCGATAATATGAATATCTTTTTCTTTCAAGCCATTCTTTTCCAATAAATCGACTACCACTGGAGGATGAATAAAATAATCCAATAGCGTTACCTCTAGCTTGAGATATTTCTTCAAAAAAACGGCATAATAACCTGGAAACCCGCCAAGTTCAATAGCTGTTTTAACATTATTTTGAGCTACAATTTCTCCGAGCTGGCGATGGAATACATAATTTGCTGGAATTTGGACTGCAAGTCCTTTTTTACTCTCCCAATAATTTACCCAAAAATCCCTGTCAGTTAATAAATTCGCCATATCTTAAAATAATTCCAAAGGCCAAAGAAACGGAAAAGAATATTAAAATAGAAAGGTGATATTGCCAAATTGCTATATGACTAAATTGTTTGTTACGAATTGCAGACAATAAAACAATTTAGCCATATAACAATCTAATTACTTCAAATCTTTCAAAATCTCCGCAACAGCTTTTTCCAACTGCGGATCTTTATCGGCCAGTCGATCTTCGAAGGTATTTTTTACAAAAATATCTGGCTTAACACCTTCGCTTTCGAGGTTCTTACCATCCATCGTATAACATCCCCATGAAGGCAAACGATAAGATGATCCATCAACCAAACTTTTAGCTGAAGTAAAAATAATCCAACGGTAGGTTTCGGTTCCAATGATTTTACCCAATTTCAATTGCTTGAAGCCGGCAGCAGTCATTTCTGCATCACTAAGCGATTGTTCATTTATCAGCAATACAATAGGTTTTGCTGCCGGACCGAAGTTGCTTTGCGGTGCCAATTTACCGCCCCGGTATTTCCACTGCAAATACGGACGTTGAGAAAGAAACTTCAACACTTCATCATGCACATTCCCCCCTGTATTATAACGTAAATCTAAAATGATGGCATCTTTATTTTCTTCCTGAGCGACCATATCCAAGAGAAAAGTTTCCAATTCACCTCCACCCATATTTTTCATATAAGAATAGGCAATGCGATTATTCCCCCATTTATCTACATTCTTACGGTTGTTCGAGATCCACTCATCGTAAAGATTTCCACGTAAAGTTCCCGCACTTTCAGGATGGATGTTTACATAAATCTGTTTGCCTTTTCTATCAAAGGTCAAAGTCATCTCTTTATCTAATGATGGCTTGCTGAAGTAGTAATCGCGATCAATATTTTTATCCACCTTAACGCCATTTACCTCGGTTAAAATATCTCCTGGTAAAATATTGGTTCCTGTACGTGCGGCATTGCTTTTTGCTGCAACTCGCTCTACTTTCAAAGGGTTTTCATTGTCGAAAATAATCCCGGTTTCGTTAGTGGTATAAGTTAAATTCTTCCTTTCCTCGGCACCTGCACTATTAAAGCCCATGTGCGATGAATTCAATTCTCCCAGCATGTCGTTCAGTAAAATCCTTAAATCGCTGCGGTTATTTACATAGGGAAGATAGGCCGCATAACGGGTTTTCATCTTCTCCCAATCTACACCATGAAATTTTTCATCGTAGAAATTTTCATCCAAACCCACCCAGGTTTCATAAAACATTTGGTTAAATTCAGCATTTAGATTCCTTGTAAATTTATAGCCATGATCGATCTTATCAAGCTTATTCCCTTCTAAAGTATATTTATTGATCACACCTCTGGAAAGCACAAAAAACTTATCTCCAGCTTGAACCATTGAATAATCACCCCCATCTGCAACTTTTTCCGTTTTATTGGCTTCAAAAGGTTCAATAGTTGTTCTGTAAATACCAGGTGCGCCACCCTCATGATTCGATGAATAAAAAACGTAGGTTTTATCACCCTTGGCGAAAGCATCTGTACCAAATTGCCCACCAAAAGCAGGACCAACCAGTTCAATTCTGTCCAGAATATCTTGCGTATTGATGGTAATTACGGCGGCAGGTTTAGGCGTTGGCTTTACTTCGGTTTTCTTTTTAGTGGTATCCGCCTTTCCTTTTTTGGCTTTGGTTTCAACAATTGCTGGCTTAACTTCGGCAGGTTTGGTTTCCTTAAATAAATCATCAAATTTATCCGAACGATAAGGCTCATCGTAATTGTTCAAAGCCATGCGGTAAATGTGCGCATTCGACATCCCTGTTGGATAAGAGGGTTTCGTGCGGGCACTGGTAAAGAAAATGTATTTTCCATCTGGCGACCACGAAGGCCCAGTTTCTGTTACGCCTGTATTGGTGAGGTTGATTGTCCTATTGTTTTTTAAATGATGAACCACGATGTCCTGCTCAAAATTTCGATAGACGGTAAATAAAACATATTCATCATTTGGAGAAAAACTTGGCGCTGAATTTTGAAAAGCCCAAAACTCATCGGTTACCAGGGTTTTGCTATCAAAAGTTTTCAAGTCCATTAACCTCAACTCGTTTCTCCCACTTAAGTAAACCGCCATCGTTTTGGCTTTATTTAGGGTGATATCTCTATTGTTCGCTTTATCTTTTGTAAGTTGTTTAATCGTACCTTTTCCATCGCCGGTAATGGTAAACCAGTTTTGAAAACCATTTGCTGTTTGACTAAAAAGAATAGTTTTATTATCAGCAAGCCACTTACATTCCATAGCTCTTTCGCCGCTATTGGTAATTTTCCTAACGAACTTGCCATCAGCATCGCTTACAAAAACTTCACCACGAGAAATGAAAGCTATTTTTTTCCCATCTGTTGAGGCATCAAAAGCTGAGATATTTGCCCTCACATCATACTCTTGCTCTTTGCTCAACACCTGGTTTCTTGATGTACTGATGCTTACTTTTTCTGTTTTCTTAGCAGCAACATCATAGGTGTAGAGCTGATAATCCTTTTCAAAAACTACAATCGTTCCGTTTGCAGCAACAAATGGACGCTTGATAGAAGTTTCGAATTTGGTTAAGCCAGTTTTCTGTCCGCCAATAAAGGTGTAAAGATTGTATTCTTCATTACCTTCATCAGATACGAAAAATACGTTGCCTTTGCGATCAACGCTGGTCCAAAAATCTTTTCCGATGTAATCGGTATAGCGCTTATAAGTTTTGGTTTTAGGATTGTAAGATTGAATATCAGGATTGTAGGCGCCTTTATAATGCTTGCGGTTAGGAAATCGCATACTTTCCCAGGTATCATTAAAAAACAATTCTCCTGTAGGCGACTCTGCAATATGGTGCGTAGTATTGAAATAGTTATTGAATAAACGTGTTGCCGTACCTCCATTAATACCCACCTTATAGCTTGAGAAAGAATTGTATCTACCTGAAGTGAAGTAGATTGTTTTTGAATCCCAACTCCAGTTATCCACTTCATCAGATGCATCATTAAAGGTAATTTGTTTAATCTCTCCCCCATTTATTGGCATCACATAAACATCATTATTTCCAAATTGGTTGGAAGAAAATGCCAGCCATTTCCCATCAGGAGAAACTTTTGGATTAATCTCCTCCCCTTGCATCGCCGTAACCCGATCGGCAACCCCACCTTTTACCGGCACTTTCCAAATGTCGCCATCATAACTGAATACTATGGTTTGCGCATCGGGCGTTAAAGCTGGATAAGATGCAAAATATGTTTGATTTTGAGCAAATGAATGGCAAGGCAACAAAAACGCCATTGCTGTGAGCGATTTTAATAGGGATTTGATCATGATTTTGTTAGTTTGGCTTTGGTAGGATGAAATTACACAACAGATTTTATATTCGTAAACAATAAAATGTATTTTTGATTGATTTGAAAGTTGTACACCTAAATACTTATGATGGAAATGGCGGAGCTGGCAGAGCCTGTTTACGCTTAAGCGATGCACTAAAAGCCAGCGGAATTGATTCAAAGGTTTTGGTTTACTATAAATTTGGGCAAAATCCAAAAATTGATACTTTCAGCAAAACACCGATTCAGAATGCGATGGCCGTTTATAACATCTTATCAGAAAGATATTATGCAAAATGGTTAAGCAAATCGGTTAAAACGCCGTTTAGTTTGCAGTGGTTTGGTAAATCTATTAAAAACCACCCCGAGGTTAAAAATGCAGATATTATTCATTTGCATTGGATAAACCACGGTTTTCTTACGCCTAAGTTTTTAGCAGAGCTTGATGAATTGGAAAAACCAATCGTTTGGACTTTTCACGACAGCAATGCTTTTACAGGCGGTTGCCATGTAAGGTATGGCTGTGAAAATTTTCATCATCAATGCGGAAACTGCCCTATCTTGAAAATAAGTGGCGATAATGATATCTCTCATAAAACCTGGTTGCGCAAACAAAAAGCTTATGGCGAATTAAACTTCCATATTGTAGCGCCCAGCAATTGGATGGCAAAATCTGTAAAGTTTAGCAGCTTGTTGGGTACCCGGAAAACTTCGGTGATACCGAACACCATCGAAACGAACGTGTTCAAGCCCTATGTGAAATCGGAGGCAAAAAAAATATTAAAAATTAACCCTGATAAATTTGTATTAATGAGTGGTTTTATGCCCTCAAAAAACGACAAACATAAAGGAACGCCTTATTTAATCGAGGCGCTCGAAATTTTATCCCGGCGCACAGGCATTCAAAAATCAAACATCGAACTGGTTATTTTTGGAAACAAAGAGAACGCAGAAATGCCTGAGTTCCCCTTCAAAACGACTTTCCTTGGCACCATTAATAAAGATGATCATTTGGCCAAATGTTATTCAGCCGCTGATGCCTTTATCACGCCATCTTTGGAAGATAATTTACCTAATACGGTGATGGAAAGTTTGGCTTGCGCCACGCCAGTAATCGCTTTTACTACAGGCGGCATCCCAGATATGGTAAAGCACATGCAAAACGGTTACCTGGCCGAATATGAAAATGCGGAAGATTTAGCCAATGGGATCGAGTGGTTGTATCATCGCCCAAATAAAGAAGAGATACAAAAGGCTGCAAGGTTAAGCATATTATCCGATTTCTCTGAAGAGGTAATTGCAGCTGAACACATTCACTTGTATGAAACCCTGATCAATTTACAGCCGAAATAATATGGAACTCGCTAAAAGCCATCTTGATAATATTAAGGCCTTAAAATCGGCAATTCTGCAGAGCCGTTACAGGGCAGCCGCTCTTGTTAATAAAGAACTTTTATCCCTTTATTTTGCAGTAGGTAAATTCATTTCCCAAAAAATTGAAGAGGAAAAATGGGGTGCAAAAGTTATCGAAAATCTATCAGCCGATTTACAACTTGAGCTACCAGGTTTAAGAGGATTTTCGGCAACCAATATGAAACGGATGAGACTCTTTTTTGAGTCGTGGCAAGAACATTTATTAATTAGTCCGTCAGTGACGGCCAAATTAAAAACCATTGATTTACAAGAGATTACATTTATTAGTCCGTCACTGACGGCCAAATTAGAAAATAGTTTTTCAAATGTAAGTTTCACACATCACGTTGAGCTATTACAAAGTACAAAATCGTTAGAAGAAAGAATCTTTTATATTCAAAAAACTGCTACAGAATTTTGGAGTCTAAGCACTCTGAAAAACCATTTAAAAAATCAAACTTTTCAAAAAACTGGCAGCTTACCCAATAATTTTTCCAAAACAATTACAAATGATGAAGCTAGGCAAAAAGCACTGCAATCATTTAAAGATGAGTATCTATTAGATTTCATTAATATCGAAGATAGCGATGAGAAAGATGAACGGGTTTTAGAAAGTGAAATCGTTCAAAATATCAAGAAATTCTTAATGTCATTGGGATCAGATTTTGCTTTTATTGGCAATCAATATCGATTAATTGTAGAAGATGAGGAATACTTTTTAGACCTTCTATTTTTTAATCGGCGTTTACAATGTTTGGTGGTTTTTGAGCTGAAAACCGGCAAATTTAAGCCTGAATATATGGGCAAAATGAATTTTTATTTATCAGCTTTAGATGAATATGTAAAGCAACCTCACGAACAACCATCAATTGGAATTATTCTCTGTAAAGAAAAGAAAAATAAGATCGTAGAGTTTTCTTTTAGAGATTTTAGTAAGGCAATGGGTGTTTCTACTTATAAAACCAGTCATGTTTTGCCGGCAGCATATAAAGGCGTTTTGCCAGATGTTGAAACCCTTAAAAAATTAATGGACTAACAATGCCAAAACTAACTGTCATCACCATCGTATACAATAATGTTCGGGATATTGAGCGAACAATCAACTCTGTGATCAATCAAACCTATACACAAATAGAATACATTATTATCGATGGTAAATCTACAGACGGCACATTAGCAATTATTGAAAAATACAAAAGCAATATTTCCAAAATCGTTTCAGAACCTGACAAAGGGATTTATGATGCGATGAATAAAGGCCTGGCTTTGGCTACCGGCGATTATGTTTTGTTTATGAATTCGGGCGATGAAATATATGATGAACAAACTGTAGAGGATGTTTTTGCTTCGGCCCCTGGTGCTGATATTTATTATGGCGAAACGGAAATGTACAATGATAATTGGGAAAGCCTGGGGCGAAGAAGACATGAGGCGCCGGAAAAATTTGATTGGACGAGCTTTAAATATGGAATGAACATTAGCCATCAGGCTATTTATATTCGCCGGAATATTATAGCCCCATATGATTTAACTTACAAATACAGTTCAGATATCGATTGGATTATTAAGGCTGCCAAAAAAGCTTCAAGCATTGTAAATGTACATCGCTATGTTGCCAAATATTTGGTTGGAGGAATGAGTAAGAAGAAACACCGCGAAAGCTTGAAAGAGCGGTTTAATATCTTTACTAAATATTATGGTTTGATTCCGAATATTTTTAATCACTTGGTTATTGCAGGTAATCTGGCTTTTTATTTTGTTAAGCATAGAAGAACGAATGATTAGCATATGAATGAAGAACTTAAAGAGCTACTCACCTATTATGACGAGGAAAAAGCACTACTAGACTCATTAATTAAGGAAGATCTTATAGATTATGATTATAAGTCTGCTGGGTTACATTCTAACGCTCTTTTTAAAATCGAAAATCAAATAAGATTACTAAAATTATTAATAGACCCGCTGGCGGATGAAAAGAAGAGCCTAAGTCGTCAAATTGAATTCTTCTCAACACAAGCCGATCTAAGTGGATCTAATGAGTATAGGATATTTATGCTTGCACAAATTGATAAAAAGCTCGACAATTTAAATAAACAAAAACCTGAATATTTTAATGATGCACAAGAATTTGACGATGTCATTTTTGACCTGCTTGAAAAACGGATCAAAGGTTTCACTTTCCACTTAAAAAAATCAGCAAATCTCTATTTGGATTTCTCCATTAAAGATAGTTATTTGAGGATAAAATTAACCCCATTTTCAAAGCTTCGTGATTATCTTAGCATAGATAAATCAGAAGTAATCAATTTAAAGCAGATTGGATTCAGGAAAAACAAATCTAAGAAATACCTTCGGTACAAATATCCTTCTGTACAATTTAGAGATTCGATTTTTATAAAAACAATTGTTAGCAGAGTTATATATGAAGTATTTTTCTATCACGGTCTGGATACAGCAACAACCTTAGAAATTAAGACTTAATCATAAATTTAAAAAAACAAAAATTCCTATAAAGCTGTATTTAATACATCACCTATTAAAAACAGAAAGATTATGGGACAATTAAGTAACCGCACAATAGCTGTACTTTCAGAAAGCGGATTTGAAGAAGTTGAATTAACCGAACCAGTAAAAAGGTTAAAAGAAGAGGGGGCAACCGTTCACATCATCTCCTCTAAAAGTGGAAAAATTAAAGCATGGGATCAGGATCACTGGTCGATAGAAGTTGACGTAGATAAAACCATCTCGGAAGCGAATGCTGATGATTACAATGGCCTGCTTTTACCAGGTGGTGTAATCAATCCAGATGAATTGCGTGTAAATGAAGATGCAATTGCCTTCGTGAAATCATTTTTTGCAGCTGGAAAACCTGTTGCAGCCATTTGCCACGGTCCGCAAACATTAATTAATGCTAATGTTGTGGAAGGCAGAAAATTAACATCAGTTAAAAATATTTCGCAGGATTTAATAAACGCTGGAGCAATTTGGAGCGACGAAGAAGTGGTGGTTGACCAGGGCTTGGTAACCAGCCGAACTCCAAAAGATTTGCCAGCATTTAACGATAAAGTTGTAGAGGAATTTGCCGAAGGCGTACATGAAGGACAGCACGCCTAAATGTTTTCGACGCTCTTTCTAGATTCACTCAAAAAACGGTTGGCAATTTGTCAACCGTTTTTATTTATAACTTAACCTGGCGGATGATATTTTTGATATTCAATTCAATAATATCCGTCATGTTTTTGCACCTTAAATAGTTCGTGTCCTTAAAATATTCGCTCATGCTTTGTTTCAAAATGGCGATATTTTCTGGCGTAGTTAACTCTTCCTTGTTCGAAACATCACGCAGATCAGTCAAGCGATGGCGCTCACTGCGTACACGGTGTACAATAGAAGAACGTTCTTCCTGCTGATATTGAAGTACGGTTTTTTCGGTCAGCTGCTCCATACTCATTTTAACATAGGGCAAATTTTCCTTAAAAAACTGAGGCAGGTAAACTTTCAAATTTCCTTCGTAAAATTGCTGATCAAAGTCGATTGCCCGAATGCGAAATTGAATATCATCAAAGTCGGGTGTAATTTGAACTACAAAATTATACGCCCGCATATCGCCCAACAGCATAATTAAACAACGCTCATTAAATTTGACGAATTCTTTTGCAATTCGCGTCGGATTGAATTCTGGAGTATACAATTGTCCTTTGGTAAAAACATCACCTGGAATGCCTGCAATGTGTTCTTCTACCAAAGTATCGCCATCAACTAAATAATTCACTTGGTTTGGAGAAAGAATTTCCTCCATTTCAAGACCATAAATTCGCGAGGCATCGGCTTTTTTAATGTAAAAATAATCGTAAACATCATTTAAGCGATTAACGATTCTGATCCGGAAAGGATGTGTGTTGCCGAAAGTACAGTACTCAATCTTATCAATGTATTTATGTTCAACGATGCGAAGATTTCCAGAAGCTTTGAGGTTGGCATATATTTCTTTTAAACCGTTATGCAAGGTTTCGATTAGATCTTGTGCATAAATTGGTCCCTCCCAAAGGGAATCTTTCCCAAATTTATCCATCAATGGAAATGCCTCATTAAACTGCATCAAATCGTTATAACCGATAGGCAATCTAGCTTCACGCTGATAAGTACGAAGGTACTTTTGCAATGATTGTGTAACCGGAAAAATTGGTTTCTTTTTCAGGATTTTTACGTCGTCATTTTCCATTGAAAAGCAATGTAGGATTTTAAAATTAAACGCAAAGAATTTAAAGCAAGCGCAGAGAAAGTAAAGCTTATAATCAAGCTTGATTAACAAATTTCCCAATTTCTGATTATATGGCCCGTTAACATGAACGGTCGTCATCCTCAGCTTGACTGGGGATCGTAATGCAAAAAATAGTAAAATGTTTTGGGGTTCTTAACTGCGAGCTAAAGATATTAGCTTGGTAGTACAATTGCTAAAGCATTGCAATATTAATAGAATGAATGTTAAATCCAAACCTTGTTTCTTTGCGAAAAATTTTGCACCCTTTGCGGCTAAATAATTTTTAAGGATAACTAAAAGGCATTCCCACCAAATACCTGCTTATTTTCCGATATGGATAATCGCCAGCACCACCCGCAGCAAACTGAACAATAATGGTATTCGTTTTAGGATCGATATAAAGTCGCTGCCCCAACATCCCTTCAGCAGCATAATCTCCATTTTCGCCCGTTTGCGGAACCCACCACAAATAATGATGAGCAGATTTTTGCCAGCCTTTTGCCGATGCCGGTTGCTCAGCGCCTATATTAATAGATTTTTTTACCCATTCTTCTGGAATGACTTGACGATTATTATACTTTCCGTCATTGAGATATAGTCGACCAATTTTAGCTAAATCGATAGCGGTAACCTGAAATCTGCTTGCAGTGTTGGCTAAACCCTTAATGTGGTCTAATCCGAAAGAGGCATTGTATTCAGCTCCTATTTTTCGCCAGATATTTTCTTCAAAAAATTGAGCCACAGATTTACCCGTGGCCCTTTCTAAAACCCAGCCCAATAATATCGGGTCAATACTTTTGTATTTCCAAACCGTACCAGGTTTATTTACCAGCTTCACTTTCATCAGTTCAGCTTTCATATCATGGGTGTAATAATATTTGGCTTCATCAGAAAAAAATGCTTGCAGAACCCCACCAAATGCATCCCGAAACTCCAATTCCGATTTCATATCCAGCAGATTTTTAATGGTGATATGATCAAATGCCTGATTGGATTTCAATTCCGGAAGATAATCGGTAACCTTATCGTTTAAACTTTTGATATCGCCATTGGCCAAAGCCACACCAAGCAAAACAGAAACCATACTTTTAGCGCCAGAAAATATAGAAGTTAAAGTGCTGTCGCTATAACCCGCAGCATATTTCTGATAGAGAATGCTATCATTCCGAATGACGATAAAGGCTTTTAATTTCCCCTTTTGGAAATAATCAGGAAAAGAAACAAACTGTTTATTGCCATCCCGAACTTTCAAAGTATCAAGATCATTTCTCATTTTCGAGGCAGAAAAGAAACGAAACACAGAATCGCTTTTATGTACAATTTCTTGTGGAAAAGCCTTATAAGTATTGGCATCAGGCGTACGATACCATAAAACCCGCATCAAATACGGATGCCAGATAAATAGACCTGCGAAAATGAGAAGTACGACAAGGAAGAAGTAAAATAATGCCTTTTTGAAGATTTTCATCAATATAGATTCCAGCGACAAATATAAAAGATTATGATTGTTGCTGAACTTCTTTGTACGAAAAACTCGCCGCTTTCTCTTTTGGTTTATATTTCCACCGGCGGTGACTCCATAGCCAATAAGCAGGCTCCTCCATGATAATTTCTTCCAAAAAACGAGTATGTAATTCTGTAATTTCGAATTCCTCAGTTTCTGCAGGATTTAGACAAAGCGGTACACAATCCACCTCATAATATCCCCGTTTTAAAACCTTAACCTTGAAATAAAAAATGGGTTGATTGGTTTTCCTAGCAATTTTTTCGATGCCAAGCTGAATAGAGGCTTGCTGGTGCAAAAAGCTTGTCCAATAATGCGATTCATCTTTTGATGGCGCTTGGTCGTTTCCAAAACTAAAGATACTGGCGGCACCTTTGCTGGCTGCAAGCGCCCGCATGGTTTGGCGCATTGGCACTAACCTATTTCCAAATCGGCTACGCACTTTCTTAAACCATTTATCGAAAGTTTTATTACTTAAAGGCTTGTAAATAGGATGATGATCTGCATTGAAATTTAAGCCTATTCCCAAAGTGCCCCACTCCCAATTACCATAATGTGCTGAACATACCAGAATACTTTGGCCCCGATCGAGATAGGCCTGTATGATTTCTTTATTCCTGAAAACAAATCGTTTTTCGATCTCCTTTTTCGAAATACTGGCCATCTTAACAATTTCGAAAATAAGTGTAGACAGGTATTTGAAAAAACGTTTCTCAATATGCTGAATTTCGCTTAAAGTTTTATTTGGAAGGGCATGGGTTAAGTTAGTTCTAACTACTTTTTTACGGTAACCGAAAACTCGGTAAATGAGTACATAGCTCATATCAGCTAATGCATACAAGATGGGTAATGGCAGTAAAGATAATACGCCTAAAAAAAATATCCCCAAATGGGAAATCCCCTTTTTAATCATATCAGATTAATTAATTCAAAAACTGAAAACACGATAAAAACTCAAAAAGATTTATGTGTTTGCCATTCTTATCAAAAACTTAAGCCAAACTAGCAGAAATGCCTCCCTCATTCTCTAATAAACTAATTGGTTTAGGCTGTGGTTTATATTTCCATCTGCGATGGCTCCACAACCAATAAGCCGGCTTTTCCTCAATCATTTCTTCCAGGAAACGAGTATGCATTTCTGTGATTTCAAATTCTTGAGTTTGATTGGGATGTAAGCAGATTGGAACACAATCCACTTCATAGTAGCCTCTTTTCAAATAGTTGATTTTTAAATAAAACACTGGTCTATTTGTTTTTTTAGCAATCTTTTCTATGCCCAACTGAACAGAAGTTTCCTGATGTAAAAAGTTGGTCCAATAAATAGATTCGTCTTTTGATGGCGCTTGATCACTTCCGAAAGTGAACATACTGGCTGAATTTTTACTAGCCTGAATGGCCCTCAAAGTTTGACGCATGGCAACCATGTTATTGCCAAATTTACTCCGCATGGCTAAAAACCAATGATCGAAACTTTCACTGCTTAGAGGCTTATAAATGGGATAGTGTTGCCCCGAAAAATTTAAACCAATTGCCATACACACCCATTCGTAATTACCATAGTGCGACGAGCAAAAAAGTACGCTTTCATTATTCTGAAGGTAAGCTTCAACTAAATCGGCATTTTTAAATTTTACACGTTTACTAAGCTCCTTTTTCGAGATGCTTTTCATTTTGATAATCTCGATAAACAGCGAGGATAAAAACTTGTAATATTCTTTTTCTATGGCTCTAAGTTCCAATGCGCTTTTATCTGGAAAAGCATTGTATAAATTCTCCCTCACCACTTTTCTACGATATTTAACAACGTAGAAAATCAATAAATAAAAAGCATCAGCTAATCTATAAAGTAGAAATAGTGGTAAAAGAGAAAGTGCGTTTAATAAAAATATCCCCAGAAAGGATAGGCTCTTATTAATCATAAATGGGATTGATTAGTTTGGTAATGCCAGCAAAATTAAAAGGACAGTTAAACCCATCTGCCATGGAAATGTTAGTTTTTTATTCCGTGAGGTTGTTTGAAAATTGGATGACAGAAAATCAATCGAGCGATTGACTTTTGAGGATTGGCGGGCAGAAATTTTATGGCACGAGCTTAGGTTTTCTTAAACCTAAAATACCTCACCCTGTCTAAGATTGTGCTTTGGCAAAATGGTAGCCATTCATCTCGTTGAGGAGAGGGAAAGGAAAAACTGACTGCGCACTGTTTATTAATTGTTCTTACATTCCTTATATGGTTAAAACCCATCAATACCAAAAAAGCCCCGATTGACATCGAGGCTTTAAATTTATAATGGTTTTAGCGAACTATCTACCGTTGTTTTTACGTTGTTGCTCTGTTAAGAGGATTTTACGTAAACGCATGCTTTGTGGCGTAACTTCGATATACTCATCAGCCTGGATATACTCCATAGATTCTTCTAAAGAGAATTTAATCGCAGGTGCAATACGAGCATTATCATCTGTACCAGAAGCACGCATGTTGGTTAACGCTTTTCCTTTAACAATGTTGATTACTAAATCGTTATCGCGGATGTGCTCACCCAAAATCTGTCCTTCGTAAATATCAGTTCCTGGATCTACAAAGAAACGACCTCTATCCTGTAATTTATCAATAGAATAAGCAGTAGTTGTACCTTTATCCATAGAAATCAATACACCATTTAAACGACCTGGAATTGCACCTTTCCAAGGCTCGTAAGCTTTGAAACGGTGTGCCATAATCGCTTCACCAGCAGTAGCTGTTAATACGTTATTACGTAAACCGATAATACCACGAGAAGGAATTTCGAATTCTAAGTGTTGTAAATCGCCTTTTGGCTCCATAATTAACAACTCACCTTTACGCTGAGTTACCAATTCAATTACTTTACCAGCAACATCACCCGGAACATCAACAATTAAAGTCTCAACCGGCTCATGTTTTTTACCATCAATTTCTTTAACAATAACCTGTGGCTGACCAACCTGTAACTCATAACCTTCACGACGCATCGTTTCGATTAATACAGATAAGTGAAGAATACCACGGCCATAAACCAACCATGAATCAGCACCTTCAGTTTCAACAACTTTTAATGCCAGGTTTTTCTCCATTTCCTTCATCAAACGATCTTTGATACGTTGAGAAGTAACCAATTTACCTTCTTTACCGAAGAAAGGAGAGTTATTGATGGTGAACAACATGTTCATTGTTGGCTCATCAATGCTGATTACTGGTAATTGCTCTGGCGCTTCGAAATCAGCGATTGTATCACCAATATCAAAACCATCAATACCTACAACTGCACAAATATCACCAGAACTAACTTCTTGAGTACGGATTTTTCCTAAACCTTCGAAAGTATAAAGTTCTTTAACTCTTGTTTTAACAATTTTGCCATCACGTTTAATTAAAGTAACCGGTTGGTTTTCTTTAATCGTACCACGGTGAACACGACCGATTGCAATACGACCTACGAAAGATGAATAATCTAACGAAGTAATTTGCATTTGTAAAGTTCCATCGTTAATTGGTGCAGGTGGAATGTTCGCCACAACAGCATCTAACAATGCGAAAATATCTGTAGTTGGTTTTTGCCAGTCAGTACTCATCCATCCTTGTTTAGATGAACCATAAATTACCGGGAAATCCAATTGATCTTCAGTTGCCTCAAGGTTAAAGAACAATTCGAAAATTTGCTCATAAACCTCTTCAGGGCGACAATTTTCTTTATCCACTTTGTTTACCACCACAATTGGTTTTAAACCCAATGCCAAAGCTTTTTGCGTTACGAAACGTGTTTGAGGCATTGCACCTTCAAAAGCGTCGCAAAGTAAAAGTACACCATCAGCCATTTTTAATACACGCTCTACCTCACCGCCGAAATCCGCGTGACCAGGTGTATCGATAATGTTGATTTTTACATCTTTATATTGTACTGATACGTTTTTAGATACGATAGTGATCCCACGTTCACGCTCTAAATCGTTGTTATCTAATATCAATTCTCCCTTTTGTTCGTTATCACGAAAAACAGAACAAGAGTGTAAAATTTTATCAACCAAAGTGGTTTTACCGTGGTCAACGTGTGCTATAATAGCTATATTTCTAATCTTTTGCATAAAATGCGCCTATAAATTTGGCGCAAAGATAGTGTTTAAAAATGGGAATTCTACTATAAGAGCCACTATTTAATCCTATGATAATGTTGTAATTATCTCATCTTTAATCAGAAAAGCAAATTGAAGTAGCACTTAGGTTTGCTCCGGTCCCGCTGTACACTATAGTCCTCATAAAAATTCGGAGCTGCCGTTGCCATCGGGTTTAAATCGCTACGCTGTTCCAACTATTAATGTTATAAAAGCAAGCGCCAACAGCTTATCGAGCGTTCAACCATTCCGGATAAGAAATCACCCCTAATTCCGGTTTAGCATCTCCTTCCAAAATCGCAATAAATTCCAAAGCATGGCCATCAGGATCGTTAAAATAAACCGCGATAGCGGGCATCCATGCAAAAACCATGGGTTGGCTATCACTAGACTTAAGGAAATTGTAGGGCTGCAATCCTCTCGTTTTTAAAAAATCTACTGATTTTTCCAATACATCTTCAACATCACATGTGAATGCAAAATGACGGATATCAATTTCTTCTTTTGGTTTTTCCCAAATGCCCAACATCGCTTCATTCGGTTTACCTACCCAGAAAAAAGCAATTTTGCGCTCCGCCTCGTAATGGCATTGAGTGAGTCCTAAAACATTACTATAGAAATCGATAGATCTTTCTAAATTTTCTACATAAATATGCGTTTCAAATAGTCCTTTAATCATGTAGTGAAGGTATGGTTTTATAAAAGCCATTGAAAATCACCTTTGTTGATGTGCCTATAAGAAATATCGATGCAAAATTTATGGGTTACCGAACAATGATTTCTGGCATTAACAGTAATGAATAAAAGATTTTTAAGATATGCAGCACGGGTAATGGTGGTATTTCTATCGCTTATAGCCTTTTATTTTCTTGCTGCTTTTATATTGTCGCGGATTACGGTGAACGGGAAACCAGTACCGAGCAATGACGTTTCCATTTATATCATAAGTAATGGCATTCACACAGATATCGCGGTACCAGCAACGCATTTGCTAAAAGATTGGACGAAAGAAATTAAGTACAGCCATACTGTACATGCAGACAGGACCTACAATTACCTGGCTTTTGGCTGGGGCGATGAGAAGTTTTACCTTGAAACCCCGGAAATTTCAGACCTTAAACTGAGCACCGGCCTTCGGGCAATTACTGGCTTAAGTACTTCAGCAATGCATACCAGCTACTATCATACTCCCGTTGAGGATCAGCATTGTAAAAAGATTATCATTAGCAACAAACAGTATCAGGAGTTAATCAACTACATTACGGCTAGCTTCCTTGCTGATGAAAATGGAAACTTCATAAACATTGGTTCGGAAATCCATTACGATGATACCGACGCTTTTTATAAAGCGAAAGGAAGTTACAGCATTTTTAAAACCTGCAACACGTGGGCAAATAGCGCATTAAAAAGCTGCGACCAAAAGGCCTGCCTTTGGACAATTTTCGATACGCCAATTCTTAATAAATATCAGTAGACTACTAAACTTCAAATGCCCAATCTAAAAAGGCAGGCATCACGCTTTCCCAGGTAGGCACATCATGTTTACCGCCAACTTTTTCATAGTAAAATATATTTTCAGGGCGCTTGTAGCCCTTCCTTAAAAGAGATTTCACTACATCGATGGTATCATCAATAGAATCGATTATTAAGTTTTTGTTGCGATCTGCTTTTTCATCTTCAGTTCCAGTCATTAACCAGAACTTCATATCAGGCTTTGTAGAAGTAGAATCAATAAGTGAATGCATGATCCGATCTGCGTCCGTATAGCCTTCGGTTAAATCTTTTTTTCTCCACCAAAAAGCCCCCGAAAAAACACCAATCACATCGAAAACCGATGGGTTATTCCACGCAATATCAAAAGCTGATAAACCACCTAAAGAAAACCCCGCAAAACCAACTCTTCCAGTAATAGGCATGGCAATTTTCTTTTTCACAAAAGGCAAAAGCTCCTTAATCACAAAGTCGGTATACAAACTTGCTTTGGCTCCACGGCCTTTAAAATCAGCAACGCCTGCAACCCCATACTCCATTAATCGTTCGGTAGATGCCCTAATGGCAACAACGATTAACCTGTGATTTCTTTTATTATGATGTGCTTCTTGCAAAATTTTACTGAAATTCATCTTTGCTACATCCTGGCCATCGTTTAGCAAAAGAAGTTCTATTTTCTCATTGCCTAAAATGCCTTCAGGTGCATATATATCTATTTCAACCTCCCGCTTCAGATAAGCAGATGGTATCTTAAAATTACTGGTATTAACTTTTACTGATAAAATTGTTGTGTACATAATATTCTAACCCCCAATCGCTCGGCACAGTTTGATAAAAAGTACAAATGTACAAATCTTGATAAACTATCAATTAAAGGCGGGCATTTTTTACAAAATCCTTTATTTTAAAACGATTACATTCTTTTTGTTGAATTAAATTTCTATCTTAAAACATTCAATTTTATATATGGTTAAAGAAGAACATAAAAAGTGGTACAGCCCGAATTTAAGTGCTGAAATCGACATGCTCATCTTCGGTCACGGTGGTATCCCTATTCTACTATTCCCAACGAGCATGGGGCGATATTTCGAAAACAAAGACTTCAAATTGATAGATTCGGTTGAGGGTTTTATCAATGAAGGAAAAATTAAGATTTATTGCCCTGATGGCATTGATAAATTAAGCTGGTACAACAAAAGCATACATCCCGCAGATAGAGTAAAAAATCACATTTGGTACGACAAGTATCTACTGGAGGAAGTTGCACCTTTAGCCAGACATGAAACCGGGCACAGCAAAATTATCACTGCTGGCTGTAGTTTTGGTGGGTACCATGCCGCCAATTTTGCTTTCAGGCATCCCTGGCTGGTGAGCCATATGTTTAGCATGAGTGGCGCATTTGATATCAGTGGTCAGTTAGATGGATTTTATAATGATGATGTTTATTTCAACAATCCGGTTGATAATTTGATGAACAACAGCAATCCTGAACTTCATTACATGAAAATTGTTTTGGGTACTACCGATAGAGATATGTGCCGGCCAGACAACGAACGGTTATCGGGCATACTTGCACAGAAAGGCATCAATCACTGGCTTGATATCCGCCAAAATGCCGACCATGACTGGCCAATTTGGAGAGAAATGTTTCCCAATTATATTGCGCAATTATAACTGCGGCAGTCAAACAATTTAGCGATAAAAACAATTAATCAGTTATACTGATTACACACCTAAACATAAAAAGTACCAATGAAAAAAATAGGGATATTATTTGGCCAGGAACGCTCTTTTCCTGAAGCCGTTGTAGAGAGAATTAACCAAAAAGCAGAAAAAGGCATTAGTGCCGAACCAGTTAAAATAGAGAAAATACTGCAAAATAATCCCTTGGATTATGCCGTAATTATTGACCGCATTTCGCAGGATGTTCCTTTTTACAGGGCTTCGTTAAAAAATGCAGCCATTACAGGTACCGCAGTAATTAATAATCCATTTTGGTGGAGTGCCGACGAGAAATTTTTCAATAATGCATTGGCCGAACAAATTGGAGTTCCGGTTCCGAAAACAGCTTTGATTCCATCACGTCAACACCCTACCGGGACAACAGGCGAATCTTTCTCAAACTTAACTATGCCTTTAAACTGGGATGCGATTTTCGATTATGTGGGTTTCCCCGCTTACATGAAACCCTATGATGGTGGCGGCTGGCGAGACGTTTATAAATTACATGATAAAGAAGATTTTTTTGATAAACATGCAGGAACTGAACAGTTGGTGATGCTTTTGCAGGAAGAAATCATTTTTGATGAGTATTTCAGATGTTATTGCATCGGCGGAAAACATGTACGCATTATGCAGTACGAACCTCGCAACCCGCATCATTTGCGTTATGCTGTTGATGGAAAAACACCAGATCCAAAATTATTGAAAACAGTAGAAGAATATACGCTGAAATTGTGCCAATATCTAGGTTACGATTTTAATACTGTAGAATTTGCGGTGCGTGATGGGGTGCCTATCGCCATCGATTTCTGTAATCCAGCACCCGATGCCGACATTAAAAGTGTTGGACAGGAAAACTTTGATTGGGTAGTAGAAACCACTGCTAATTATGCTATCGAAAGAGCAAAAGCACAAAAACCTGGTCAGGATAATTTAACCTGGGGCGAATACATTAAAACTTCTGTTGCAGGCAAACCATTAATGGCAAAAGCTACTGCTAAACCTGCAGTGCCAAAAGCAGAGGCACCGGCAGCAAAAGTAGAGAAAGTAAAAGCCGAAAAAGCGCCTGCCAAACCAAAAGCTGAGCCTAAAACAGAAGCAAAACCTGTGGCTAAGAAAAAGCCAATAAAATAACGGGATTATATAACCAAATATTAATAGGATGAACGAATTTACGCTGGGCATAGAGGAAGAGTACATGGTAGTTGATCCCGTTACCAGGGAACTTACCTCGCATGACCAAAAAATTGTAGAAGCTGCCCAAAAAATACACAAAGACCAGGTTAAGGCAGAAATGCACCAGGCCGTAGTAGAGGTTGGAACAGGAATTTGCAAAACAACTGAAGAAGCCCGTAAAGAAATTTCTCAATTGAGATACACGGTTTCTCAGCTTGCCGGTGAGCAGGGTTTAAGAATCGGCGCAGCCGGAACCCACCCATTCTCCCACTGGGAAAAACAACTCATTACAGAACATCCCCGTTATAATGAAATTGTAAACGAGCTGCAGGAAGCAGCTCGTTCAAATTTAATTTTTGGCTTACACGTTCACGTCGGTTTTCAATCTCGTGAGTTGGCTATTCATATAGCAAATCAGGTCAGGTATTTCCTGCCCCACGTATTTGCTTTGTCAACCAATTCTCCTTTTTGGGAATCGAGAAATACGGGCTATAAGTCATTCAGAACTAAGATTTTTGATAAATTTCCACGCACAGGCATTCCAGATATTTTCAATAGCATTGAAGATTACGATAACTATGTAAAGCTCCTGATTAAAACCAATTGCATGGATAACGCCAAGAAGATCTGGTGGGATATCCGCGTACATCCTTTCTTCGATACCGTTGAGTTTCGCATTTGCGATTGCCCGATGTTAATTGATGAAACAATGGCTTTTACGGCTCTATTCCAGGCTTTATGTGCTAAATTGTATAAACTGCGTTTGCAGAATATGGAATTTATCAGTTATTCCAGAGCCTTAATTAACGAAAACAAATGGCGTGCTGCCCGCTACGGAATCGACGGAAATTTAATCGATTTTGGCAAAGAAATGGAAGTAAATTGTCGCAACCTCGTGCTTGAGTTACTTGATTTTGTAGATGATGTGGTGGATGATTTGGGTTGCCGAAACGATTTAAACTACGTTCATAAAATACTTGAGCATGGCACAGGTGCAGACAGGCAGTTGGCAGTTTACCAACAAACCGGTAACTTTGAATCGGTGGTAGACTACATTACTACTCAAACACTTATAGGCGCAAAGTAATTTTAAAATGGATAAAAGAGACTTAAAGGTCGCCGTTATTGACATGAATAACGGCGCACCTAATCAAGGTATGCGGGGTATTCAGGAAATTTTATCCCGATTTAGAAACGATAACAACATTAACCTTTCTTTTGATATTTTCGATTTAAGACAGAAAGGTGAAATACCAGGTATTGAATACGATGCCTATATCTCGAGCGGTGGTCCGGGTAGCCCGATTGAAAGTAAGGGTGAAAAATGGGAAAACGATTTTTTTAACCTATTAGATCAGATTGAAGCTTTTAATGCATCGAATGAGGAAGAAAAAAAATATGCTTTTTTAATTTGTCATTCTTTCCAACTGGCTTGTAGAAAGTTCGGCTTGGGAAATGTAACGGAAAGACGATCAAATGCTTTCGGAATCTTTCCCATCACTTTAACTGAGGATGGCGAACAAGATGAAATTTTCAGTGGCATCACAAATCCGTTTTTCTCAGTTGACAGTAGAGATTGGCAGGTAATCGAGCCAGATTTCGCTGCTTTTGAGGCCAAAGGAGCTAAACTGCTGGCCATAGAAAAAGAACGTAAACATGTTGATTTGGAAAGATGTATGATGTCCATCCGTTTTTCTGATGAAATTATTGGCACTCAATTCCACCCTGAGGCAGATCCCATTGGGATGAAAATGTACTTGCTACAAGATGAAAAGAAAAAGGCTATTGTTGATATGCATGGGGAGCAAAAATATTTGGACATGCTTAACAGCCTTGATGATCCTGCCAGAATTATGTTAACCCAAAGCATTATCCTTCCTAATTTCTTAAAAAAAGCGATCGGGAATTTACAGGAGGCGTAAAACCAACATCATGAAAGCGGTAGAAGAATATAAGCTCGAAGATGTAGAATTACAGGATGTAGAGGATACATTGGGCTATCTAGACAAGGCTTTCGATCTGAATTTGAAATCTAATGCTTTTTCAACAGCAAAAACATTTGGAGATATCTGCCAGGTTTTCCAGAACAACATTCCTTATCAGAATGAAGAAAGTTGTACTTCTCAACAAGCTTTTTATAAAATCCGTGAAGCAATTTTCTTTTCACAAAAAATTGATAAGGGAACAATCAAACCAGATACTCTAATTGATGAAATTTTCCCTAAAACTGGACGCAGAAAAAAAATAAAAGCCTTTCAAAAAGCATTAGGCGTACCAATTGACATATTAAGTATGAAACCTTGGTTGGGGCTATTTATTGCTGTAGGATTTTTACTGTCATTTCTAGCTTTCTTCTTTAGTTGGAAACTTGCTTTAATTGGAATTTTGACTTTCTTGATTTCTAACTGGGCAGCAAGGAAGCTGAGTCGGGAGATTGAATATATTTCAATTGGAGAGCTGACCATGAGAATTACAAGAGACCATTACATGAAAATGAGAAGAAATCCGAACACAATAAATCGGAATGAAATCATTAAATTAATTCAATGCAGTTTTATGTCAAATTTGGATTTAGAATTGGCTGACCTACATAAAGATGCCTTACTTGGCAAAATCTAAATAACACATTATATATGATACCAGCTCAACGCCGAAAATATAACGAACAGTTTACGGAAGAAAAATACAAAAACTTCATAACTGAGTTGGAAAGCGACTATTTCGAAATTCCCTTTCGAGTTGCCGAAACGCCAATTTTTGTACCCAAAGCATTAAAAGAAAAGCTGATTGCGGCAGGTGAAGAAATCGTTAATTTAATAAAACAGCCGAACTTTAAGGAATTAACGCAAAAATCGATTCCTGCAGATTGGAATGTTCCGAATGAGAATGAACAGCCCCATTTTTTAACTTTTGATTTCGGAATTTGCAAAAACGAAGCTGGCGAATTAACCCCAATGCTGATCGAAATGCAAGGTTTCCCCTCACTGTATGGCTTTCAAATTCATTTGGCAAACACCTTTAGGAAGTGTTTTGACATCGATAACTCCGTGAATCATTTCTTAAACGGTTTTGACGAAGAAAAATACATCAAACTTTTTAAAGAAGTAATTATAGGCAAACATCAACCGCATGAAGTTGCTTTGATGGATGTAGATGCCCCAAACCAAAAAACTGCTATTGATTTTTTCGTAACCCAAAAGATGCTCGGCATTAAAATCCTGGCTTTAGAGGATATCAAGAAAAATGGTAAACAGTTATTTTACGAAGAAAATGGTCAGCAAATCCAATTGAAACGAATTTATAATCGGTTAATATTCGATGAAGTAGCCAACAATACCGAAATATTTAAAAACAGTTTCGACCCACGGGAAGAACTGGACATTGAATGGGTGACGCACCCAAACTGGTTTTACAGAATAAGTAAGTATACCATGCCATTTTTAAAAAGTGAATTTGTTCCTGAAACCCGTTTTTTAAATGAGTTGTCTACAACACCGACTGACCTGGAAAATTATGTTCTAAAACCACTTTTCTCTTTTGCGGGAATGGGGGTGATTATAGATGTTACCGAAGCTGATATTACTAAAATCGCTGATCCGGAAAATTGGATTTTACAACGGAAAGTTACTTACGAACCTGCTGTTCAATCTCCCGATGGTGGCGTAAAGGCAGAAATTAGAATGATGTATTTATGGCCTGATGGAGGTGAGCCGCAACTTTGCACAAATTTAGGTCGGCTAAGTAAAGGTAAAATGATCGGTGTTCGTTACAATGCAGATTTCGATTGGGTTGGCGGAACAGTCGGTTTTATGGAAGAATAACCTTTTTTACACTCTTCTGAACTCAAAACCGCTAAATCAGCTTATATTTGTTTTATGAATACTCAAACGATTTTAGTCTTTCTACTTTTTGCGGTTGCATTGGTATACGTTGGCCGTTTGGTTTATAAATCTTTACAGGTTAAAAAAGATGGATGTGGTGGTAATTGCAAGTGTGGCGTAGATTTTTCTGATATTAAGCCTGCGAAAAAGTAATTTCAGCACTTATGATTGATCAGTTTAAAAATTACCTTAAAGAAAAAATTCAAATAACTGATGAGCAATTCGACAGTATTTCCACTGGTTTAAAAATAAAGAAATTCGATAAAACCGAAATCGTTCAATACACTGGCGACATCACGAAACACGGCTTTTTTGTTTGTAAAGGTCTGCTTCGTGCTTACTCTATTGATGCAAAAGGCAAAGAACATATCCTTCAGTTTGCTCCCGAGAACTGGTTAATATCTGATCGCAATAGCATGAACAATGAAGCATCTGTTTTTTTTATAGATGCTATTGAAGCGACAGAAGTAGTGATTATGCCAAACGACTTCATGGAACAAGCCGCTATACAAGTTCCATGTTTGCAGCCCATGCACACAAGATTACTTAATAATTCTATCCGGTTTATGCAAAAAAGGATTAATATGCTTTTAAGTGCAACAGCTGAAGAACGTTACCTCGATTTTATAAAACTTTACCCAAACCTCACGCTCCGCGTTCCGCAGTGGATGATTGCATCTTACCTGGGAATAACGCCAGAATCTTTAAGTCGTGTGAGAAAAGAACTGGCCAATAAACACTTTAGACCATCGTAGAAATTTTGAGTGTTGAATTTCCAAATTGTAAACATTTTCTAATCAATCCTTTTCGTAATTCGTTCGAATCAATCTATCATTCTCTAATTCACTCATTTAATTAACATACATCAATTTCTATTTCAGGCCCATGCTGTAATTTTGTAGTGTAAATATTAAACACCTCAAAAACAAAAAGATATGGCAACTACTAAATGGACATTAGATCCAACACACAGCGAATTACAATTTAAAGTAAAACACTTAATGATTACTACCGTTACAGGTAGCTTAAAATCTTTTTCAGCCGAACTAACTTCAGAAGGCGACGAGTTTGAAAACAGTGAGATCTCTTTCAAAGGCGATATTAATTCGTTAGATACAGGAAATACAGATCGTGATAACCACTTAAAAAGCGGAGATTTCTTTGACGCTGAAAAATTTGCACACATCGAATTTAAATCTACTTCAGTAGAGAAAGATGGCGACGATTACATTGTTAAAGGTGACTTAACCATTAAAGGAGAAACTAAACCTGTAAAATTAACTGCTGAATTCGGTGGTATTGCAACTGACCCATGGGGAAATACTAAGGCTGGTTTTACCTTAAGTGGAAAAATTAACCGTTCTGATTTTGGTTTAACCTGGAATGCTGCATTGGAAACAGGTGGTGTTATGGTGAGTGAAGAAGTACGCCTTCTTGGAGAATTGCAGTTTGTAAAACAAGCTTAAGTGTATAGGCGTTAAGCGTTGTTCAAATCGCCTACATCCAAACGCTGAACCAAATCTCCAAGTATGGAAACTAAACAAATAGCCAATATTCTAAAAGCACCTGCACCACACATGGTTGGAGATGGCTTTAGAGTGCATAAGTTCTTTCCGAGCGGTTATGAAATTAATATGAGCCCTTTTTTCTTAATGGATTATGGCTCAAAGATTGAATTTTCTGCCAGGAAAGAGCCTCGGGGCGTTGGCGTACACCCCCATCGCGGTTTCGAAACCGTTACTATTGCTTACCATGGAGCAGTGGCGCATCATGATAGTTCGGGCAATAGCGGCGTTATTTATCCAGGCGATGTGCAATGGATGACAGCAGCAAGCGGTATTTTACATAAAGAATATCACGAAGAGAACTACAGCTTGGCGGGTGGCCCTTTTCAAATGGTCCAACTTTGGGTTAATCTTCCGGCAAAATTCAAAATGAATAAGCCAAAATATCAGGCTATTCAGCAAAGTGAAATGGCCCATTATAATTTAAGCGATGATGGCGGAAAAATTGAAATCATTGCAGGAAGCTATCATGGAATTAAGGGCAACGCCAGTACTTTCACACCTATAGAATTGTACAATGCAAGGTTAAACAAAGGCGGAAAAACCGAATTTAGTTTTCCCGCAAACTTTAACACCGGATTTATGGTGATTGAAGGTTCAATTCAGGTAAATAACAATGAAATCGTTTCTGCCGATAATTTCATCTACTTCAAAAATGAAGGAGAAGAAATTAAAATTGAAGCGCTTGAAAATTCCGTTGTATTAATCTTAAGCGGTGAACCAATTGATGAGCCAATTGTTCAATACGGTCCATTCTTGATGAACACGGAGGCTGAGATTACTCAGGCAATTTCAGACTACAATCAAGGCAGATTTGGTTATTTAGAAGAATAATACAGGTTTATAATTTATATTTTGAGCCGGCTTTTTTATTAAAGATTGCCGGCTTTTTTGTGCCTATGTAAGTACTTAGCCCTGATTGCAGCGGTATCTCCCGATTCTTTTTTCATCGGGAATATAGCGTAAAGCAGGAGGAACGTTAAGAAATATTGCAGGCATTGCGCTCCAAATCATTTTCATACAATCTTCATATTCGTTAGTGACATTTGATTATTAAATCAGAAGAAAAATGTCCGGAAAACAAATATTTCAAACTGAGAACAAAAGACGCTGGAATACTTTTACCTGGGTTAGCCGATCGTTTTTTTTAGTTTTCATCATCGCGATTGTTTGCGTTGCGTTTACTTTATCGTCGGTTCAGGCGCCAAAATTGCCTTTTATTAATACCAATACGCCGCTTACGGCTAAGCAGCTAGATAAATTAAAAAAATCGCAACAATACAAAGCTTTCTCTATAGCGAAATCGAAGCTGCAAAAAATAAAAAAGGACCGTGAGAATAGAGTGCTTCATAGACGTGGCAATCACAAACGCATTAATATGGCTTTTTATGTAAGTTGGGCAGGTACAAAAAACGAATCCTTATCAGACGTTAAGCGAAATATTGGCCACCTTGATATGGTTGCTACAGAATCCTTTTTCCTAAATGGCGATTCTATTGTTGATAAGGCCGACACTGCCGCATTGAAAGTTATTCACGACAGTAAAAAATCAGCCATTGCAGTAGTTTCTAATTTTAATAAAGACCATTGGGATGGCAATGCTGTGAAACGATTACTGAATGATCTACCCGCTCAACAAAAGTTAATTTCTAACTTGATATCAATCGTTCAAAAATATGGATACAAAGGAATAAATGTTGATTTTGAAGAGTTGAATCTTGAAAACAGCAATAGTTTCAATTCCTTTATGAAAAATCTGTACAATCAGTTTCATGCAAAAAATCTAATTGTATCTCAAGATATTTCTCCTGAAAATGATGATTATCAACCCGATATTTTGCAGAAATACAATGATTACATTGTGATTATGGCTTATGATCAGCATACAGATTTAAGCAATTCTGGCGATGTATCAAACCAAGAATGGGTAGAAGAGAAGCTTGATCATATTTGCACTAAAGTTGATGCGGATAAAGTAATATTAGCATTGGCTTGTTATGGTTATGATTGGCCAAAAAATAGTGTTGGCAAATCTGTAACCTATGAAGAAGCGATCACTTCTGCTGTCAATTACAAAAGTGCAGTAACCTACAATCCTTCCTCCGCAAATTTGAATTATAGTTATAAAGATGGAAGCGGCATTCAACATGATGTATATTTTACAGATGCGGCAACCTATTTCAACATCATACGCAAAGCTGATGATTGGGGAATCGCAGGTATTGCCCTGTGGCGTTTAGGATCAGAAGATAAAAGGTTATGGTCTTTCATTTCTGAAGATTTGAGCTTGAATGCTTTAGAGAAAAAGCCATTCGATCTACGCAAGATTTCTACTTTGAACATGACTGGCATCTCTTACATTGGCGACGGAGAGATATTGGATTTGGTTTCTACGCCCAAACCTGGTGCCGTTCAGTTTACGCTTAATAAAACTGATTTCAGCATCGCAAACCAAAAGTACATTCTTTTGCCAGAAAAATATGTGATTAAACGGTTTGGGGAAGCCGACAAAAAAATTGCGCTTACATTTGATGATGGTCCTGATCCTGTTTACACGCCACAGGTTCTTCAAATTTTAAAACAGGAAAAAGTGCCGGGTTGTTTCTTTGTTGTAGGCATCATGGCCGAAAAAAACATGGAATTGTTGAGAAGAGAATATGATGAAGGTTATGAAATTGGAAATCACACCTTTTTTCATCCTGATATGTCAGCCATTGGCCCTCGAAGGGTAAAATTTGAGCTTAATGCCACCAGAAGATTGATTGAGGCGGTTACTGGCCATAGTACTATTTTATTTCGTGCGCCTTTCAATGCAGATGCCGAGCCGCAAAATATATCAGAAATTTTGCCTGTGGCACAAAGTCGTAAAGAAAACTACATTAACATTGGTGAGTATATCGATCCTGAAGATTGGGAGCCTGGCAAAACAGCAGATCAGATTTTCAACGAGGTGGTAAAACAAAAAGATAACGGAAACATTCTGCTTTTACACGATGCTGGCGGGAATCGCGAAGCAACCGTTGCAGCCTTGCCGCGAATTATTAAATTTTTCAAATCTCAGGGTTATACTTTCACCACCGTTGGCGATTTAATGGGCAAAAAAAGAGCAGAGCTGATGCCCGCTGTAAATTCCGAAGCGAATAGCGGATTTACCGGATCGGGAGATTATTTTTTCATAAACTTCTTTTATTACGGTAATATCATCTTGAACGCGGTATTTTCCGTGGCTATTGTTTTAGCTATTCTAAGGACGATTTTTATTGCCTACCTGGCAATTAAACAGCGTAAACTGGCAAAACTGAATGCGGCTGAACTTGTTCAAAATCCTAACCAAATGGTAAGTATTATCATTCCGGCTTACAATGAAGAAATCACCGCTGTACAAACTATCCAAAGTCTGCTGAAAATTGATTATCCGAATTTCGAATTGATTTTTGTTGATGATGGGTCGAAAGACAACACCTTCCAGGTTATCGATACCCACTTCGGCAATCATGCACAGGTTAAAGTTTATAAAAAAGAAAATGGCGGTAAGGCTTCTGCGCTGAATTATGGAATTGCCAGAGCCAATGCTGACTTTATCATTTGTATTGATGCTGACACGCAACTGAAAGCAAATGCAGTAACAGAAATGATGCGTTATTTCTATAAGGAAGACATTGCTGCTGTTGCCGGTACGGTTAAGGTTGGAAATACGCGAAACCTCATCACCAGATGGCAATCGATAGAGTATATCACCTCGCAAAACATGGATCGCAGAGCGTTCGATTTATTAAACACGATAACAGTTGTACCTGGTGCTATTGGAGCATTTAGAAAAGCGGTAGTGTTAGAAGTTGGGGGTTTCACCATCGATACGCTAGCTGAAGATTGCGATTTAACCATGCGGATTTTAAAAGCAGGCTATAAAGTAAAAAACTGTGATTCAGCTATAGCCTATACCGAAGCGCCAGAAACTGTAAATATGCTTTTAAAGCAACGTTTTCGCTGGAGCTTTGGTGTGATGCAGAGTTTTTGGAAAAACCGCAAAACACTACTAAATAAAAAATACGGCTATTTTGGAATGATAGGCATGCCTAATATTCTAATCTATCAAATTATTTTGCCCCTGTTTTCCCCTTTGGCAGATTTGTTTATGCTGATTTCATTGGTAAGTGGTCTGTTTTCTTTGAGTACCATTAACAATTTAACGTTAACTGGTATCTCCGGAATTTTAAGCTTACACAATGGCTTCGGTCAAGTGCTGTTTTATTATTTGATCTTCATTTTTGTTGATATCATTTTTGCAGCCATTGCATTTAAAATGGAGAAAGAGAAGCTAAAAAACCTGATTTACCTTTTTCCTCAGCGGTTTTTTTGGCGGCAGCTGATGTACCTGGTTCTTTTTAGATCGATGAGAAAAGCCATCAAAGGAGAACTGGAATCTTGGGGAACGCTAAAAAGAACAGGAAATGTGAAGGAAGCTGTTGTTTGATGCAATGAACAATCAATTTGATAGATTTCCAATTGACTTTATTGTTATCATAAAACGTTCCTACGGAACGAGGGCATAACGTTATAATGTGCTACCGATGAATCGTTCCTACGGAACGAAATTTATACGGGTAGCAATTGGCGGTTTGGTATTTGAAAAGAATGTTACGCATGTAATCAGGTCCTCAAATAAAATCATAGCGACGATCGGTTATAAAATGAACGCTTAGTACTTTCCATATTTATGCTACATATAAGCTAACAATTTCGTTCATTACAAACTTATTTCAGCACCTTTCATGCTATTAATGCTAGAAGAACAGTTTCCCGTCCCGTAGGGACGAATCCTGGGTAGACGAAAGATAAAATTTCAATTTCGTTCCGTAGGAACGTTTCATGACCTTCAGTTGAATTAATAGAAGCCTGCAATTCGTCATCTTTGTGAGATCAATTATGGAAACCATCGCTCAGCAATTCTGTTAGACAGAACCTTTGCAATAAGAGTCAGCACCTTGCAAACTATGAAAATGAATACTGTTGCTGCTTTGTAGTCCCGGTTGAATCGTTACCCTGCAGTGAAGAAGCATGACGAGCGAAGCCTGCCAACCGTAGGCAGGTATAAAAGCGCAAAACGAGCATAAATTTAATGTTTTAAACTGGTTTTGCGCTTCAAAATATTTATTGGAATTTATACTTTTTCGATTAAACAAACGGCGTAGGCGACAACGCCCTCTTCCCTACCTACAAAACCCATCGTTTCATTTGTGGTAGCTTTAATCGAAATATCTTCTGTGCTAATTCCGATTGCTTCAGCGATATTTTCTTGCATGGCCGGAATGTGAGGATTGATTTTTGGAGCTTCCAAACAAAGCATAGCATCGATGTTTCCCACTTGCCAGCCTTTATCAGCCAATAATTTAACTGTTTCTTTTAGCAGGATAATGCTGCTTATTCCTTTCCAGCGATCATCGGTATTTTTAAAATGAAAACCAATATCGCGAAGGTTAGCAGCGCCTAGTAAAGCATCGCAAATGGCGTGAAGCAAAACATCAGCATCCGAATGGCCAAAAGCGCCCTTATGATGATCTAACGTTACACCACCAACTACAAACGGATGTTGATCTTTTAGTTGATGCACATCGAAACCAAAGCCTACTCTAATTTTCATTGGAAAAAGATTAAATGTTTAACTGAATATTGGAAAACTTTATGAAAATCTTATCTAATGATTTTCTTATCGCCAAAGTTAAACAAAAGACCGAAACGGAGCGTGTTGGCCAGTGGACTTGTTTGTGCGTTTGCTAACAAATACGAGAAATCAATATTGAAAACGTTGTATTTCAAACCTAAACCCAGGGTAAAATATCTACTATCACCTTTTAATGGACTTTGATAATTATATCCTGCCCGCAAAGCAAACTGCTGGTTGTACCAATATTCTAAACCCGTCGAAATTCCAACCTCTCTGAGTTCTTCGCTAAAACCACCTGGCGCATCAGAGAACGAGCCAAAAATACCAGCAGGAACAGAACGATTTGGATCTCTACCACTAATAATATTGTTGTTCGAATCGTAAATAGGCTGGGTTGGAACCAACAATTTATTAAAATCGAGCGCTAAGGTAAAGGTGCTATAATCATCAACAACAATAGTCGAGGCCCCGCCAAGTTTAAAATTGGTAGGTAAGAAAAAATTCTCACCGCCGTCAGAATAGCTCATTTTTGTACCAATGTTTGAGATATTGGCACCTGCAGATAACACAGCCTGCTTTCCGAACATGGTTGTTGCTGTTTTATATAATCCAGAAACATCTACTGCTACTGATTTACCTCCGCGTACCTGGCCTGAAGAAGATAACTGACCAGAGGCTAAATTTGAATAAATATATCTAACGGACGAACCTAATGAAAATTCCTCGCCAAAGCTTCTGGCGAATGAAACATCAAATGCCAGTTCGTTAGGGTTTGCAATACCTAAATCTTGCTGATTAAGATCTGTTAATTGAATAGTACCTAACGAAAAATAGCGTAGTGAAGCACCAATAGTATTTCGATCATCAAGTTTGTAAAAGCCACTTAAATATGCAAGATTAATATCAGGCACCAAACTTTTCAACCACGGACTATAAGAAACTGAAAAACCGTAGGGTCTATCGATAAATGCCAATTTAGAAGCATTTATACTCGCCGAATTTACATCGCCTGAAACGGCAACACCTGCATCACCCATTGCACCGGAACGAGCATCCGGGGTAATCAATAAAAAAGGAACCGCTGTTACAATGTTGTTCGATTCGCTACCGTTGGTTTGAGTTGTACCTATAACCACTTGTGCATTTGTTTTACCAAATACCAAGGCCAAAGAGAGTGCAGAAAAAGCAAGTTTAATGATGTACTTGAAATTCATCCTTTAAAGGTACGTAATTTTAGATCTTCGGGACATTGTTATTCTGCAGATTAGTCTGATAACGCAAAACCAAAAATTATATTTTACCAAATTACGAAATATGTGATTATTTAATCACTTAAGCTGCGATTTTTACAGTTTCGTGAAACCATAAAAATCGTAACTATTAACTAACTAGGCGCTTACGTATTTAATTATTTGTTCTTCTTTTTAAATAAATTATTCAATTTATCAGCAATAGCATCTTTAACCTTTTCTGTAGCTTTAGCTTTAACGGTATCAATTTTAGCCTGTGCCTTTGTTTGTAATTCGGCCTTTTTCTCTGCGATAACAGAGTTTACAGCATCTTTTGCAGCTAACTTTGCATCTCCAGCACCATATTTTAAGCCAATAGTTGGTTTCAAAATTGTTCCGCCTAAAACTGCGTTTACTTTTATTGTTTCACTCATGGATACATTTGAACCCACTTTACTGTTTAATTTTGCAATCATCGCATTTGCAGTTTCATTTGCCTTAGCACCAAGCATTGCCCGAGGTACGTTTAAGGCTAAATCGTAAGCCATCGTTTGGTCCAATCCGTTTGAACCTTGAACATTCATAACAATGCCATCCTTTTTAATATCGAAAGGAGCAACATTTAACCGGCCATCTTTAATTTTAAATTTGGTAATCACATTGTTCAGCTCCAGCTTCTTTAATTTATCAGAACTCAATGCCGAAGCCAACTTATTTAACGGTTCGAAACCCGCAACGGTAGCTTGAATAATATCTGCCAAACCATCGGCATTTATACTGGAATATACGGGCATCATGTTTTGATCCAAATCTGAATTGAACTTTAGGTTGGTAGAAAATACCCCTTGTGCAAATTTGGCTACCGGCGCTAGCAACTTTATTGTATTGAAAGCACCAAATGCCTTTTGAATACTCATCTTCTCGATACCAAAATCAACATCAACTTTTGGTTTTTTCGGATCCAAAGTAGCATAATATCCGTTCATTTTCACAGTACCATCAAGCATATTCATGCCCATGTTTTGAAAGGTAATTGTTTTATTTTTTACTAAGAGTGCTCCCTGAGCATTTGTAATATTGTAGGTATCGTACAGCACTCTTCCAGCCTTCGCGGCAACTTTAAAATCGATATTTCCTGGAACTTCAAACACTGATAACTTGGAAGTGCTTTTTTTAGCATCACTTTCTGCTGTTGCCGATTTGGGTCCCATTAACTCATTTACATCAATTAAGTTTGATGACAAATTGAAGTTACCCTGTAGCGCTTGGTTCTTTTTGAAAAAATAACTGAGGTAATTATTTACAGATCCGTTAGCGGCGAAATCACTTTTGCCCACTTTCGCAGTTAAATTACTCAACGTTATGTTTTTAGGGCTAAAAGTCATTTTTGCTGTCGGCACACTAACGGGCATCGGTACATTTTTACCTGAATAAGTAAAGTTGCTTGCCAACATTTGTCCGGATGCCTTGAAAGCTTCATATTGCCCTTTATCGATTGAAGATTTGCGGCCTGCTGCCTGAACATCAGCATCCAAAATCCCTGTTAAAGTCATATCCTTCATCGGGAATATTGCAGTCAATTGTTTCAAATCCAATTTACCCTTCAATGCCATATCTACAAATGGGTCTGTTGTTGGATTTTTCAAAAGCAATCTTCCATCAACAGGCACATTGCCAAACTCCAAATGGAAGGCCGGCACATTTACTACAGTATGATCCATTACGCCATCTGGGTTACTGATGTTACATTTAACTTGAATATTATTGATTGCTGAAGGTAGCGTTGGGTATTTTATTTTTCCATTTTCAATGGAGAGATTAACGTCAAATGCGGGCAGCGACTGCTCGTTGTAAGTGCCTTTTGCAGTTCCATTCATAGTAAATTTTCCAGTCGCTTCCATATCCTTAAAGTTCGAAGCATAAATAGCCGGAATTAATGAAAGGAAATTTTTAAGTTCCGATTGTTTAGCATCAAATTTCAAATCCATGGTAATATCATTCTCATTTGGCATAGCCAGATAACCAACAGCAGATAGAACAAGCTCATTTAATTTGATTTTATTTTCAGCAA
This sequence comes from Pedobacter sp. AC212, assembly GCF_979258625.1. Taxonomy (NCBI): domain Bacteria; kingdom Pseudomonadati; phylum Bacteroidota; class Sphingobacteriia; order Sphingobacteriales; family Sphingobacteriaceae; genus Pedobacter; species Pedobacter sp. AC212. Next base: position 185,258 of record NZ_OZ409870.1, read on the forward strand.
AAGTGAACTTCATATTTTTCATATCAATATCAATCGGCAACTCTGCATCCAGCTTTACTTTATTCAAATAAGGAATTCCACCGTATTTGACAGTCAGTTTTTCAATATCAGATTGTGTTTTTAGCGTAAACAAATCTTGTGTGAAATCTCCTTTACCGTTATGATTAAGGGTTTTCAATTCCATAAAGAAACCAAGAGAAGCATCATCATAGGTAATATTGCCATTCACAATAGCATATTTTTGCAAGGCAACATTAAATGCTGTTTTAGCTGTATCATTGTTATTTGCAGCCGAATCTTTTTTCATGATATCCCAATTCGTCTTTCCACTTTTTAAAACCTTGGCATAAATTGTAGGTTCATACAGATCTACGGATTTGATTTGATAGGTTTCGCCTTTAATTACGCTCAATAAGTTAACATTTAATTGCAATTGTTTAACATTTGCAAGTGTATCTTTAGCAAAGCTGTCGACACCGATGATAGTCAAATCGTTGATTTTTATCCCCAAGTTGGGGAAAGAAGTAATCAAACTTAAATCCAGGTCTTTAAAATCTACCTTGGCATTTATACTTTTATTAATGGTTGATTTCAGTTTAGCATCAATCTCTTTTCTAAAAAATGTTGGAATGGCAGCAGCAGCGGCAAGTAGAATTACAATGAGGGCAACAATTACTATGGAAATTTTCTTAAACATGGGTTAATCCTTTAAAAATATAATGTTTGGGCATATAGCTTGTCAATAAACGAACCAAATTAATAAAGCTTATCTGCAACTTAATCTCAAATAAATCGACGAAAAATTTAAAAGACACAATACTTCATAAAATAATACGTTATGGGATAAAAATATAATCGGTATTTTATTGTCACAATATTTATATATTCACTAAAATTGCTTAATTTTATCAGTTGAATCGTCATTTGGCGATTGTCCCCTGTACTATATGAAAAAACTTATACTTTATTCTTTTACTTGTTTGTCATTAGCGGCATTGCTAAGTGCTTGTAGCTCCAAGGGAGGCAACAGTTCTAGCAAAACAGGTGTTCCTTATGCAGATCGGAAAAGCAAAACGAACCAATCGGGTGCTTTTGCTGTGGCTACTCAATACAAAAGAGCACCAGGACCTGGATTAATTCCTATTGAAGGTGGTGTTCTGGTGGTAGGCGGAAGTGCTATCGAAGTTCCTGGTGTCGAACCAAACATTTACAACTACAAAAGACAGGTAACTGTGCCTTCGTTTTACATGGATGAAACTGAAGTATCAAATACCGACTGGTTGGAATATCTGCACTGGATTAGATATAACTTTCCAGAAGATCAAGAATTTTATTACAATGAGTTGCCTGATACTTTGGTTTGGCGTAGTGCATTATCATATAACGAGCCTTATGTAGACAATTATTTGCGTCACCCGGCTTACCGCGATTATCCAGTTGTTGGAGTTTCATGGGAGCAAGCTTCTCGTTATTGTCAGTGGAGAACCTCACGAGCCAATGAGTTTATTTTACGCGAAAAAGGTATTTTAACAGATTATAAAACTTTAGCTGGCGGAAACACAGGCAAGAATGGTGCAGCAACTGCAGCCGCAACGCCAAGACCAGATAAACCTTTTAACACCGATGCTTATATTAATGGCCAGTACGATGATAAAGGTAAAAATGCGCCAATAGATTACAATACAAAAGCTGGTGCCGCTACGGGTACAGCTGGCGCTACAGCCGGTGGCAAAGGAAATAATCAACCAAGAAGAACGGCAACGTTGGAAGACGGCGTAATTATGCAGCCTTATCGCTTGCCTACAGAGGCGGAATGGGAATATGCTGCGTTAGGCTTAATTGGTAATACTGAGTACGAAAACATCAATCAAAATAAAATTTATCCTTGGAACGGATTAGGTGTGAGTTCTGCAGCTAAAAAAACCAGGGGTATGATACAAGCCAACTTTAAAAGAGCACCCGGCGATTATATGGGTGTTGGCGGATCATTGAATGATAAGGGAGATTTAACAGTGCCGGTAATTCAATATACACCTAACGATTTCGGTTTATATAATATGGCTGGGAATGTGAATGAGTGGGTAAATGATGTTTACAGAACAGGTACCTTCACTGATGCAGATGCCTTTAATCCTTATCGCGGTAACTATTTCGAAAACAAAAAGTTGGATAATGCGCAAACTGGCAAAATTGCCTTGGATAAATATGGGAATCCGATAAAAGAAAATGCTTATTCAGGTAGAAAACAGACCTGGGCAGAAAAACAAGCACAGGCAAAACGTGTAGATTCAATTTCGAAATCGACTGATCCGCAAAGCGCAACTGCAGCTACAAGCTACCAGGCCGATCAAAGGGGTTATAGAGATAAACAGAACCTGCTTTTAAATGAAGAAGGTGTAACGTTGATCAATGATAAATCCAGGGTATACAAAGGCGGTTCATGGAACGATATGGCTTACTGGTTAAATCCAGCAACCAGACGTTTCTTGTCACAAGATGAATCATCAGCAGAGATAGGTTTCCGTTGCGCTATGACCATGTTAGGCGCTCCAGAAATTAGCACCTCAGGAAAAAGAAGTTTTAAAACCCCTCCTCCACGACCATACCGGGTGAGTAGAGGTAAATAACAGAAAAGTCCTAATTCGTAATGAGTTGGGACTTTTTTTTATAGCTTATAATTCTTGGTTTATTTAAATTGGATCAGTACCTGATTTTTCTCTACCTTATCACCCTTATTGATCAGCACTTTTTTAACCACTCCATCAGCTGAAGATTTTAAGATATTTTCCATCTTCATAGCTTCCAAAACCAATAGGTTGTCACCCTTTTTAACTTCTACATTTTCCTCAACCATTACATTTAATACCAAACCTGGCATTGGCGCCTTTATCTCTGAAATTTTAGTTCCAACTAAATTATCCATACCCATTTGTTTCAGCAACTGATCAAACTGATCTTCAACCTTAATTTGATAGGTTGCGCCATTTACTTTAATGGCACAGGTTTTATTAGCGCTGTCAACTGATATGACTTCAGCGTTGTACGATTTCTTTTGATAAAGAAGATGCGAAGAACTGTTACTTAGTTTAATGGAATCCAAAGGAACTTCTTCTCCATTTAATTTAAAAACGTTATGGTTAATTTCAATATCATACTGAAACTGATCGTTAACTTTTACTTTATACATAGCATTATTGTGTTAAAGCATACTGAACTAAATTAGCGCCCATTTTAAGCGCCTTGTTGCGGGTTTCCTGACTATCCTCAGGGTATGTACCAAAATCTTCCCAGCCATTCCCCAAATCGCATTCAAATGTATAGTAGCAAACCACTCTCCCTTTATAGATCAAAGCGAAACCTTGTGGCCTCTTGTTATCATGCTCATGAATTTTGGGCAAGCCACCCGGAAACTTGAACTTTTGGTTGTAAATGGCGTGGTTCGACGGTAACTCAACGAAATTCAGTTCTGGGAAAACTTTTTTCATTTGAGGTCTAATGAATTTATCCAATCCATAATTATCATCAATATGCAGAAACCCTCCACCTGTTAAATACTGTCTTAGATTTTTAACATCCTGATCACTGAACACCACGTTTCCATGGCCCGTCATATACACGAATGGGTAATTGAAAAGTTCTTTCGAGCCTACTTCTACAATACTTTCTTCAGGGTAAAAATTAGTTTTTAGATTGATATTACAGAATGAAATTAAATTTGGAAGTGCGGTACGGTCGGCATACCAATCACCACCGCCACTGTACTTCAGCTTCCCCATTCGGTAGGAAGGAACCATGAAAGAAGTAAGAATAAAGAGTAAAAAGCAAGGAATAAGGATAAACGAGCAAAAGAGCAAACGCTTCAACGATAATAAACCTTTAACTTTCAACTGATAACTTTCAACTCCTTTCATCGGTTAAGGTAATTGATTTCAAAACAAACAGAAAGTGCAGCCGTTTCGGTGCGCAACCTGTTATCTCCTAAAGTTAACGGTTTAAAGCCTTTATTCAAAGCTAAATTAACTTCTTCGGGGCTGAAATCTCCTTCCGGGCCAATAAGAATTAAATATTTTTGGTGCGGTGTAACGAGCTCTGAAATATATTTCTTGTCGTTTTCATCAATGCAATGCGCTATTAGCTTATTTCCTTCAGAAGGAAGGTTAAGAAAAGCATTATAGGAAATCGCTTCATTTAGTTTTGGATGATAGGCTTTGATGGATTGCTTGACCGCAGAAGTAATAACCTTGTTTAATCGATCTTCTTTAACAATACGTCTTTCAGATCGATCGGTAATAATTGGGGTTATTTCATCTATACCAAGTTCAGTGGCCTTCTCTAAAAACCATTCCATACGATCGATATTTTTTGTAGGTGCGACCGCGATGTGTAAATAGTGATTTCTTTTATGAAATTCGGTTTCTACTTTAAGAATGGATAAACTTACTTTTTTGGGATTATCAGAAATGATTTCGGCGGTGTAAAAACCACCTCTTCCATCTACTAAGTTTACTACAGTTCCAACTGATAGTCGCAATACCCTAACGCAATGTTTGCTTTCCTCTTCATTAAGCGTATAGGTATCGTGAGTAATATCTGGCGTATAAAAAATATGCATTGTTGAATTTAATGATTATCAACTTGATCTTCTTCATTAATCACCAATTCCAGTTTAATAGTTTCAATGTTTTGTTCTGTTTTCTTTAAGATAGTAAACAGATAACCATAAGATTCATTGCTTTCGCCAACCTCCGGAATCCGTTCAAAAACATGCGAAACCAGACCACCAACGGTATCAAAATCTTCATCCTCTGGCAAATCATGTGGCAAATGCTCATTCACATCATAAACCGTTGCAAAAGCATTTACAATAAATTCGTTATCAGATACTTTTTCTACTAAAGGTTTTTCTTCATCGTATTCATCCTGAATTTCACCTACCAGCTCCTCCACAATATCCTCTAAGGTAACCATCCCGGCTGTACCGCCAAACTCATCTAAAACAATGGAAATTTGAATGCGGTTGCTTTGCAGTTCGCTCATTAAATCGTTAATTTTCTTTGTTTCTGTAACGAAATAAGGTTTGCGAATGATATCATTCAGTGTCCAATGTTGATTCCCGGAAGCAACTAATGGCAGAATATCCTTGGCGTGAATAATCCCGACAATTTTATCCATTATCTCATCATAAACGGGAAGGCGGGAATAGCCTTCAGCAATGATTTTATTGATTACTTCTTCTTTCGAGGATGACAATTCGATACCTGAAATCTTGGTACGCGGAACCATAATGTTCTTTACTACACGCTCATTAAAATCAAATACGTTTTTAATAAGTTCGTGCTCATTATTATCCAATGCACCACTTTCCTTACCCTGATCTAACAAGTATTGAAGTTCTTCTGTACTGTGCAACGATTCGTGACCTGCAGAAGTATCGATACCAAATGGCTTCAGAATTACTGCAGCTAGGCTATTTAAAGTCCAGATGAATGGCTTAAAAACCACATAAAAAATCTGCAATGGAACGGAAACAAACAAAGTAGTGGCCACTGGTCTTTGTATTGCAAAAGATTTAGGCGCCAACTCACCAAATACGATGTGCATTACGGTGATTAAAGAAAAAGCTACTATTGTTGATGCGGTATGTATGGTGGCATCACTAAAACCCCATTCGAGGCTATCAAAAAGATTTTTGAAAATAGTATGCATAACGCCTTCACCTACCCAACCTAGGCCAAGTGATGCAAGCGTTATACCTAGCTGCGTGGCTGCTAAATAACCATCTAAATTATGGATGATTGTTTTAGCCATTTTACCAACCCGGCTACCTGTTTTTGCTTTTATTTCAATTTGAGAGGCCCGGACCTTTACAATTGCAAATTCTGCTGCAACAAAGAATCCGTTTAGTAAAACTAAAAATAATGCTAGAAATAACCTCCAACCTACAGATGTAGTATCAGGTTCTTCTAAAGCAACCAAAATGGTATTGGTGGGCAATATTGCACTTAACTCTAAATTTAAAAACAAGCAGGCCGTGGGTAAATCCATTATGCTAATTCTCTAAATGTTGTGTTGTAAAGTTCTATACTTTCTTTAATAACTTTATGAGCATAGCGAACACCTAACAAATGTTCGATAGTAACATTTTTCTCTTCCAGTGCTTTATAATCTTGAAAGAAACGAACAATTTCTTTCATTTGATGTGGTGGCAATTCATCCAAATCGTTGATGTAGTTTACAGACATATCATGTGCTGCAACCGCAATAATTTTATCGTCCTGCTCTCCATTGTCAACCATGTGCATTACGCCAACAACTTTGGCTTCAATTAATGTCATAGGGTAAACATCAACAGAACAAAGTACAAGAATATCTAGTGGATCTTTATCATCACAATAAGTTTGTGGGATAAAGCCATAGTTAGCCGGATACATTACTGATGAAAAAAGAACCCTGTCTAACTTGATTAGTCCGGATTCTTTATCTATTTCATACTTGGCTTTTGAGCCTTTAGGAATTTCAATGATTGCGTTTACAATTTCTGGAACGTTTTTACCAGGAGATACGCTATGCCATGCGTGATGATCGTCTTTTGCCATTTTTTAATTTAATCTTTCTTTTCCCCATCGGGGATTTTAACTTTACTTTTTACAAAGGTAATCAATAAAGGTATAGTTGTGATAACGATAAAGCCAATAATAATATATAATAAGTAATCGTTTATCTCTTTTTCAAATCTTTTGCCTAAAAAGTAGCCTAACAAAGTGAGCGAGCAGATCCATAAAATTCCACCAACAATATTATAGAAGGCAAACTTTTTAAAGTCTAATTTTACTACTCCAGCAAAAATCGGTGCAAAAGTTCTTACAATTGGAACAAATCTACCCATGATCAATGCGAAGGCACCTTGTTTGTTATAATATTCTTCTGCTGCTTTTAAATATTTCTTTTTGAAAAAGAAACTGTCTTTTCTGGTATACAGTAGTGGGCCAGTTCTGCGCCCAAACCAATAACCCGTAAAATTTCCAGAAATTGCGGCTACACATAAGCCTGCTAAAAGCACTGCAATATTAACATCAAGTTTTCCGGTAGCTACGAACATTCCGGCAAGAAACAGCAGATAATCGCCAGGAAGGAAGAAACCAAAGAATAGGCCAGTTTCTGCAAAGATGACAAATACTACAAGATAGAAACCGCCCTCCCTCAATAATTTTTCGGGGTCAATTAAATGTTGTAGGTGGTTCCAGAAATCCTGCATATTTCAATTATTCGTAAAACTACAAATAATTATCTAACAAGTGCATACCTATATCAGGTTTAAAACGATTGCAGGATAAATACCCAAAATTAGCGTAATCGCCACTGATACTGCTAAAACAATCTTGTATTGTGCAGGTGTAGAAAGCTCTGTTTCAACTCCATCTTTAAACCATACTGCCACAATAACCTTGAAATAGTAATAAAAACCTACCAAAGCATTTAATATCGCGAAAGCAACCAATAGCATCTTGTACTCGCCCATTACATTAAGAAACATTAAATATTTCCCAATAAAACCTGCGGTTAAAGGAATACCTGCTAATGATAACATGGCAATCGTTAGTGATAAAGCAACTAAAGGATTCTTCTTTCCTAAGCCATTGAAGCTTTCAAAGCTATCGCTACCGGTTTTTTGTTTCACTAATATTAATACCGCAAAAGCGATAATTGATGCAAAAGTATAGGCAGCTGCATAAACCAAAACATTGTTTTGAGAGTGCGGACCGATTACAACCAAAGAGAATAACAAGTATCCTGCGTGAGAAATGCTCGAATAGGCCAACATCCGTTTGAAATTCTTTTGGAATAACGCAGTAACGTTCCCAATAAATAAGGTTATACAAACAATTACGATAAGTGGTGCAACCCAGAAATCGTGAAGTGGTGCAAAAGCATCAGCAAATAATCTTAAAAAAGCAGCAAAACCTGCCGTTTTAACCACTGTACTCATAAACGTAGTGATCAAAGTTGGCGAACCTTCGTAAACGTCTGGAGTCCAGAAGTGGAAAGGCGCCGCTCCTACTTTAAAGCACAAGCCAATCATCATCAAAATTACCCCTGGATAGAAGATTGGAGAAACTGCTTTGCTATTGTCAACTAAGTAAGCTTGAATTTTATCTAAATCGAATGAGCCGGTGGCACCGTAAATTAATGTGATCCCAAACAACAAGAAACCTGTTGAAAAAGCGCCCATCAGGAAATATTTCAATGAGGCTTCGTTTGATGCAAAATCCTTTTTACGAATACCCGCAAGGATGTACAAACTTACCGACATGATTTCCAGTCCTACAAATAACATCGCCATATTTTTGTACGACACCATCATAATCATCCCCGCAAGGGCGAAAAGAATTAAGGTATAATATTCTGCTATGTTATCGCTTTTTGAATGAAAATAATTTTGAGTCAACAAGAAAATTAAAAGTGTGCCAACGATACAAACAGCCGAAAATGCCAAAGCGAAATTATCAGTTTGCATCATTCCGAAATGAACAGCATTGCCATCCCATGCAGCAGCAGTGAAGCCTAATGCAGTAAGTAAGCCAACAACGGTAAGCGGCAATAATGCTTTCTTTGCTTTAAACAAACCTGCGTAAAGTACAATAAAAGCGGTTATACTAATGGTTATAATAATATTCATTGCTTATTTTACTGATGTTAATTTTTGATTTACCTGTTCTAATAAATGTTGTACAGATGCCTCTGTTAAGTGCAATAGTGGTTTTGGGTATACACCGAAAAAGATAATTAAAGCACAGATAATATAAAGAACCAATTTCTCAGTCCCTTGAATGTCGGTAAACGTGATGGTTAATTCGTTTGTTTTTCCAAGCATTACATTTTGGTACATGCGCAACATATAAACTGCTCCGAAAATGATGGTTAAGCCTGCAACTGCAGCTGCCCAAATGCCGTAGTTATAAACGCCCATCAACAATAAGAATTCTCCAATAAAACCATTTGTTCCTGGCAAAGCGACTGTACCTAAAACGATGATTAAGAAAACAATTGCCAGTTGTGGTGCTGATTTGGCAATACCACCCAATTCTTCAAGTTTATTGGTTTTGGTTCGAGAAAAGATAATATCCAAAACGAAAAATAAACCTACCACGTTAATTCCGTGACTTAACATTTGCACCATCGCTCCTTGCAGACCCTGCTGGTTTAAGGCGAAAATACCGGCAGAAATAAGTCCAACGTGAGCAATAGATGAGTAAGCAACTAGACGTTTAGCATCTTTCTGCGTAAAAGCAATTAGTGAAGCATAAACAATACCAATGATAGATAAAACCATCACCAGGCCAGACCAATCCTGAACGCCTGCAGGTACAATTGGTAATAACCATCTGATTACACCATAAATACCCATTTTTAACATGATACCAGATAATAACATGGTTCCCTGAGTTGGAGCTACTGTGTAAGTATCCGGTTGCCAGGTGTGAAAAGGGAAAATCGGCATCTTAATCGCGAAAGCAATAAAGAACGCCCAGAAGATCCAGCCTTGTTGTGCGCTATCTAAGTTTAAAGCATAAAATGCCTGAATATCGAAGTTCTGTGCAGGATTCTGCAAATACAAATAAATAATCCCCATTAACATAAACAATGATCCTGCAATCGTATAAACGAAGAATTTCATGTTGATGCGTACCCTATCTTTACCTCCCCAGAATGCACAGATGAAGTAAATTGGAATTAATGCAGCTTCCCATCCAATGTAAAATAAGAAAGCATCCATAGCAGTAAAAACCAATAACAATCCTGACTGCATGAATAAAATCAATGCATAAAAAGCGGCTGGGTTTTTATAATCATGTCTGTAGCTAGATAAAATGATAATTGGAATTAACAAATTGGTAAGCAATACCACCAATATGCTGATCCCATCGATACCGGCATGAAAACGAATGCCTAAATCTGAAATCCACGGCAGGTTCGCTTCAAACTGCGTACTGGCATTTGGAATAAAGTTACAGGCGATGAACAAGGCCAAGCCTAAAGAAGCGACCGAAATTACCGTCGATACTATTTTGGCAGATTGACCCGCAAATGCCGTAATGATAGCACCCGCAAGCGGAAGAAATATAAGTAGTAAAAGTTGTTCCATTATTTATTTTTGAACCCTTTTTATATGTAATAAAATGTATAAGCAAGCAATGCGATGATACCAGCTACCATCATAAATATATAGAAACCAACGTTTCCACTTTGTAATAAACGAACTCCTTTACTTGCCTCGTTTGTACTCCAGCCTAGTCCATTCACAATCCCATCAATAAATTTCGTGTCGATAATTCTGTAGAAAAATCTCGAGAAAGCATCTAAAGGTTTGGTGATGATGAAATCGTAAATCTCATCTAAATAAAATTTATTGTAAGATAATTTTGCCAAAGCAGAACGCGGTGCTGCATCAGCCACAGGAACACGAGCACCTTTAACATATCTGGTGTAAGCGTAAAGCAAAGCGATGATCGCGGCTACCACTGAAACACCCATTAAGGTAAATTCCGTTGAATGACTTAATTCTAATTCATGTTGTGCAACGCCGGCACCGCTTAACCAATGTGCCAACCATTCGTTTCCGCCGAAAACGTGAGGAATGTTGATCGCTCCACCAATTGCAGCTAATATTGCCAGGATGATTAATGGAATAGTCATCGCTTTTGGCGACTCATGTACATGACTTTCTTCGTGATGTGTACCTCTGTATTTTCCAGAGAAAGTAAGGAACATCATTCTGAACATGTAAAAAGAAGTTAAGAATGCGGTTAACACACCAACTCCCCAAAGGATTGGGCTTGCCTGGTACGCATTTGCCAAGATTTCATCTTTAGAGAAAAATCCTGAAAATGGTGGTAAACCTGCAATCGCAATCGTACCAATCATCATCGTTAAGAAAGTAACAGGAAGTTTTTTCCTTAATCCACCCATGTGGCGCATATCTTGCTCGTGGTGCATGGCATGAATTACTGACCCAGCGCCTAAGAATAGTAATGCTTTGAAGAATGCGTGTGTTAATACATGGAAAAATGAACCCGTATAAGCGCCAACGCCTAAGCCTAAAAACATGTAGCCCAATTGAGATACCGTTGAATAAGCCAATACTTTTTTAATATCTGTTTGTGTTAACGCAATAATTGCGGCAACTAAAGCAGTTGTAATACCTACGATGGCAATGATGTTTTGTGTAAGCGGTGCTAAATCGAACAATACGCTAGAACGGGCAATCATGTAAATACCTGCAGTTACCATCGTTGCTGCGTGGATTAAGGCTGAAACTGGCGTTGGGCCTGCCATTGCATCTGGCAACCAGGTAAATAATGGCAACTGAGCTGATTTACCGCAAGCTCCAATAAACAATAGAATTGTGATTAAGAACAAAGTATTTTGTCCAGGTAACATGTTCGCCGCCTGAGGAAAAACTTTTGCAAATTCTACACTTCCGAAAGTGGTAAAAATTAAGAATACCCCTAACAAAAAGCCCAAATCACCAATACGGTTCATTACGAAAGCTTTTTTAGCTGCTGATGCATAAGCGCTGTTTGTATACCAGAAACCGATTAATAGGTAAGAGCATAAACCTACACCCTCCCAACCGATAAACATCACGATATAGTTTGAACCCAATACCAATAAAAGCATGAAGAACACAAACAGGTTCAGATAAGAGAAAAATTTTCCGAATCCTTCATCATCATGCATGTAGCTGGTAGAATATAAATGGATCAAGAAACCAATTCCAGTGATAATCAAAAGCATGATTGAACTTAATGGGTCAACCAGAAATGATAATGGAATATGTAATGTTCCTGCGGTAATCCAATCGAATAAAAATACTTCGTGAGATTTTTGTGTATCGCCTTGTAAACTAAAGAAAATAACTACGCTGATAATGAAAGAGGCCAAAATTACTCCACTTCCAATAATACCAACAAGTCCTTTAGATAAAGATTTTCTGCCCAGTCCGTTGATTACAAATCCTAAAAAAGGAAGTAACGGAACTAACCAAATCAATTGTTCTATTGTCATTCTTAATATATATTTACCACTTAAGGCGATTTAAAACATTAATATCTATCGATTTTGTATTTCTGTAAACCATTACGATAATCGCCAAACCAACTGCAACTTCTGCAGCGGCAAGCGCCATAATAAAAAATACGAAAACCTGCCCTGATGGGTCATTGCTATGTACAGAGAAAGCTGTTAAAAGCAGGTTAACTGCGTTTAACATCAACTCAACAGACATAAAAATTACGATTGCGTTTCTACGGGTTAATACGCCAATTACACCAATTGTGAAAATAATTGCACATAAATAGATGTAATGATTTAGCGGAACGCCTGCCATTTGTGTAGTTAAATTTTCCATTATGCCTCTACCTCATCTCTTTTAGATAATAAAACTGCTCCAACCATTGCTGCCAATAGTAATAGAGATGATAATTCGAATGGCAATAAGAATGGTCCAAAAAGCTCTTTTCCTAAATTCTCTACCAAACCTAATCCTTGATTTTTCAAAATTAAAGGGCTATTGATCGTTGCCGCTTTAAAAGACCCAACTAAGGTTACCACAAGGCAACACCCTGCAATTACACCTACAATTTTAATCAATGGTGATTTCACGGGCTCGGTTTCGTTATTCAGGTTGAGGAGCATCAGTACAAATAAGAATAATACCATGATGGCCCCCATGTAAACGATGAAGTTTACAACGGCCAAAAATTGTGCGTTCAATAGTACATAATGTACCGTGAAGGTAAAAAAGGTAAGGATTAAGTATAAAACGCTATGAATTGGATTTTTTGCAAAAATCACCATCAGCGAAAAGATGATACTTAATGTGGCTACGAAATAGAATACTTGTGTACTCATTAATTTGTTATTTGTTTGTACTCCTCGTCATTGCGAGGCACGAAGCAATCTCATTTTTATTGCCATTGCTTTAGGATTGCTTCGTTCCTCGCAATGACGGATTAGGTTATTTGTTTGGTCCTTCGACGAGCTCAGGATGACAACTATTATTTTTTCATCTCTAACGGAGCCTCAACCAATTTGTCTTTTCCGTAAATAAAATCCTTACGTAAATAATCAGCTGGTACAATTGGTCCGTCTAAATAAATTGCCTCTTTCGGACAAGCCTCTTCACATAATCCACAAAAAATGCAACGCAACATGTTGATTTCATAAGTCGCTGCATATTTTTCCTCACGGTACAAATGTTTTTCTTCTGGCTTGCGTTCGGCCGCAATCATGGTAATTGCTTCCGCAGGGCAAGACAGTGCACATAAACCACAAGCTGTACAACGTTCTTTTCCATTCTCATCACGCTTCAGGGAATGCATTCCTCGGAAGTTTGCAGAAAATTCGCGTTCTACTTCCGGATATCTTACTGTAGCCTCTTTTTTGAATAAGTGGCTGATGGTGATGCCCATACCCTTTGCAATTGCAGGTAGGTACATACGTTCCATGAAGCTTAAAGGCTTCTGTTCCAGTACTTTTTTCTTGTTACTTAATGATTCCATAATTAAAACTTCTCTATAATCGCAATCACAACCCCAGTTATTATAATGTTGGCAATGGCCAAAGGTATTAAACCTTTCCAACCTAAATTCATCAATTGATCGTAACGGAAGCGAGGGATTGTCCACCGTACCCACATAAAGAAAAAGATGAAGAAAACGATTTTCACAAAGAATACTCCAACACCAAATAATGGCGCCCAAGTCGGACCAAGCAAAGTTGCCATGTAATCCATTCCAGGATAGTTGTAGCCACCGAAATATAAAGTTGCCATTACTGCCGACGAAACAAACATATTAATGTATTCGGCAAAAAGGTAAAAACCTAACTTCATTGACGAGTATTCGGTATGATAACCACCAATTAGCTCAGTTTCACACTCTGGCAAATCGAAAGGCGCACGATTGGTTTCAGCAAAAGAACATACCATAAAGATCAAAAATCCAAGTGGCTGATATAAAACATTCCAACGCCAGCCATGCTGCTGATCAACAATTTCTTTAAGACTTAAAGTGTTTGTCATCAAAAGCAAAGCGATGATAGATAACCCCATTGCAATTTCATAACTGATATTTTGCGATGCGGCACGAATAGCACTTAACAAGGAATATTTGTTGTTTGATGCCCAGCCGCCAATCATTACGCCATAAACGCCCAAAGAAACCACGCCGAAAATGTATAAAACACCAACGTTGATATCGGCAACTTGAAGCGGCACAACTTTACCGCCAATTTCCATTGGGCTACCCCATGGAATAACCGCTGTACCAATACAAGCACAAAGTAAGGCCAAACCTGGCCCAACAATAAATAGCCATTTGTTTGATGTTGTTGGAATAATTTCTTCCTTCATAAACATCTTCACACCATCGGCTAAAGGTTGCAGAATACCAAAAGGACCAGCTCTATCCGGACCTAAACGATCTTGAAGATATGCAGCCACCTTACGCTCTGCATAGGTAGAATACATGGCAATTACCAAACTGATACCGAAAATTACGGCAACCAGAATAAATTTTTCAATGATAAAACCTGTATCCATTAGTATTTAACTGTTTTATGTAATTCAATTTCATTTGCAGCTTGTAACGCCTGATTTGGCTGAATAACATGCAAAGGTTTCAATGTTTCGTAATGGTTTGATGCAATTACCGAAGTATCATCAATGTGAGTAGGTTGTTCGATAACCCAATCTGATGTTGCTTTTTTATCGAAACGACATGTGTTGCAGATAAACTCTTCCACTTCGCCAAATTTGTCTTTACGGGCAGTAACACGTAAAACATCTTCTCCTTTGTACCAAAGCGTTACTTTACCATTGCACTTTTCATGGTCGCAATCGCGATGCGCATCAACTGGTTTAGTAAACCAAACACGGTTTTTGAAACGGAAGGTTTTATCAGTTAAAGCGCCCACAGGGCAAACATCGATGACATTCCCCGAGAAATCGTTATCAACCGCATGCTGAATATAGGTAGAAATTTCTGAATGGTCGCCACGGTTTAAAATTCCATGAACGCGTTTATTTGTAATTTGATCAGCAGTAAAAACACAACGATAACACAGAATACAACGATTCATATGCAACTGGATTTTATCACCAATATCGATACGTTCGAAAGTGCGACGCTCAAACTCGTAACGTGTTTTCTGCAATCCGTGCTCGTAACCTAAATTTTGTAAATCACATTCTCCAGCCTGATCGCAAACCGGGCAATCTAAAGGGTGGTTTATCAATAAAATTTCCACCACACCTGCACGTGCTTCTAGAACTTCTGGTGAAGTAATATTAAGCACTTCCATACCATCCATTACTGTTGTACGGCAAGATGCAACCAATTTAGGCATTGGGCGCGGGTCTTTTTCCGAACCTTTTGTTACCTTAACAATACAGGTACGGCATTTACCACCACTGCCTTCTAACTTAGAATAATAGCACATTGCTGGCGGAACAATATCACCTCCAATTTGCCTTGCAGCATTTAGGATAGTGGTTCCGTTATCAACCTCTACTGTTATCCCGTCTATCGTAACCTTAACTTTTTCACTCATGGTTAATGATAATCTTTATTTTTTTTGCTTTATGCCGTCATTGCGAGGCACGAAGCAATCTTTCCTATTTTGTACGCATTGCATTAGGATTGCTTCGTTTCTCGCAACAACGCGGTGCTTAAAATATCGCATTAATTCTCGTCTCCAAGAATCAATCTCCTCACTTGTCTGTCTACTTTTCTTCCGTTACCGGAGCTTTTTCTATCGGGGTAGCGTAGTTTGCTAAACCATAATTTTGCTGCTGACTCTTAACCGGCTCTTTAATGTGCCATTCAAACTCATCTCTGAAATGACGGATGGCACTCGCCACTGGCCAGGCTGCCGCATCTCCTAATGGACAAATCGTATTTCCTTCAATTTTACGTTGAATATCCCAAAGTAAATCTACATCATCCATTGAACCATGGCCATGCTCGATTTTGTGCAATACCTTCTCCATCCATCCAGTACCTTCACGGCAAGGCGAACATTGTCCGCAACTTTCGTGATGATAGAAACGAGTGAAATTCCAGGTATTGCGAACGATACATTGATCTTCATCAAAAGCGATAAAACCGCCCGAACCCATCATGGTTCCGGTAGCAAATCCGCCCTCTGATAAAGATTCGTAACTCATTAAACGAGGTTCGCCATTGGCTAACTTCAAAGTTAAATTAGCAGGCAAAACCGGAACAGATGAACCACCTGCAACCGTTGCTTTTAACTTCTTGCCATTTGCAATACCACCGCAGTATTCATCAGAATAAATAAATTCTTCAACTGGTAAGCCTAATTCGATTTCATAAACACCTGGTTTAACTAAGTTACCAGACGCTGATATTAATTTTGTACCTGTACTTCTACCGATACCTATTTTTGCATACTCATCACCACCATCATTGATAATTGGTACCACTGCAGCAATCGACTCTACGTTATTTACTACCGTTGGACAACCATATAAACCTGCAATTGCAGGGAATGGTGGTTTAATTCTTGGATTACCTCTTTTTCCTTCAAGTGATTCTAACAATGCAGTTTCTTCACCACAAATGTAAGCGCCACCACCCGGCTGAACATATAATTCTAAATCGTAACCTGTTCCTAAAATGTTTTTACCTAACAATCCAGCAGCTTTTGCCTCCGCAATTGCCTTTTCCAAAATACGGATCTGAGGCATCATTTCTCCACGAACGTAGATGTATGAAACTTTTGCCCCCAAGGCAAAACTAGATACAATCATTCCCTCAATTAAAGCATGAGGAATATAAGTCATTAGATAACGGTCTTTGAAAGTTCCTGGCTCAGACTCATCGGCGTTGCAAACCAAATAACGGGCAACACCTTCTGGTTTAGCCAAAAAGCTCCATTTCATTCCCGTTGGGAAACCCGCACCACCACGACCACGTAAGCCTGATTTCTTTACTTCTTCAACAATCTCTTCAGGTGTTAAAGTTTTAAGGGCTTTTTCCACAGCACGGTACCCGCCTTTTTGGCGATAGACCTCAAGTGTATTGATGCCTGGTACGTTTATATGCTCAAGTAATAATTTGCGACTCATTGTTTTTTAGATGTGAGATGTGAGACTTGAGATTTTAGACTAATTGCCAATTCTCATATCTCATATCTAGTTTCTCAAATCTTATTTATTTTTCAAATCTTCAATCAGTTTATCTACACTTTCAATAGTTAAGTTTTCGTAGAAAGTATATTCCGGGCTAATTTGCAGTACCGGACCAAAACCACAGGCAGCTAAACACTCAACTCCTCTAAAGCTGAATAAACCATCTGCGGTAACTTCACCTTCTTTAACGCCCAACTTATTTTCTAAGTGGTCTAATATTTTTTCGGCGCCAACTAAACAACAAGGACCAGTACGGCAAACATCCAAAGCATATTTGCCTTGAGGTTTTAAGAAATACATGGTGTAAAAAGTTGCTACCTCGTAAACTTCAATCGGTTGAATGTTTAAATATTCAGCAACTTGATCCATCGCAGATGTAGGAACCCAAAGAAATTCTGCTTGTACTAAATGCAATAATGGCAGCAAAGCTGATTTTTCCTTACCCACAGGATAACGACTTTTAACATCATCAAATTTGGCAAGCAATTCTGATGAGAACACTACAGGTGTTTGTTCTTCTACTTTAAGCATCTAATTCTCCTGCAATAATATTCATACTACTCATGTTGATAATGGCATCAGACAATAACATGCCTTCGCTCATTGGTGCAAACATTTGGTAATTTATAAAACTTGGCCTGCGGAAGTGTAAACGATATGGTGTACGGCCTCCATCATTAATTAAATAGAAACCTAATTCACCATTTCCACCTTCTACAGCATGATAAACTTCTGCTTTTGGTGCATCAATTTCTCCCATCACAATTTTGAAATGGTAAATTAATGCCTCCATATTGTTATAAACTTCTTGTTTCGGAGGAAGATAAAATTCAGGAACGTCGGCATGAAAAATACCTTTTGGCTCTGTTTTCAGCTTCACAATGGCTTGTTCGATGATGCGCAAACTTTGCCACATTTCTTCGTTACGAACCAAATATCTGTCATAAATATCACCACTTGTTCCAACCGGAACCTCAAAATCGAAGTCTTGATACGAAGAATACGGGTCGCTTACACGAACATCATAATCTATACCCGTCGCACGTAAAAGTGGGCCAGTCCAGCTATACTCCAAAGCAGCCTCTTGAGTTACTTCCGCAACACCAGCTGTTCTATCAATGAAAATCCGGTTACGGGTTAAAAGATTTTCGAACTCTTTCAAAGCAACTGGAAACTCTTTTAAAAATTTATTAATCTTCGCAAAGGCCACTTCATTGAAATCTCTTTCGAAACCACCAATACGGCCAATGTTAGTTGTTAAGCGGGCACCGCATACCTCTTCGAAAATTTCGTAAATATGCTCACGGAATTGGAAAAGGTAAAGGAAAGTAGTTGTTGCTCCGGTATCCTGACCGATAATCGTATTACAGATAATGTGATCGGCAATACGCGAAAGCTCCATCACAATCACGCGAAGATAATCTACGCGTTTAGGCATCTGGATATTTAACAACTTTTCAACCGTCATGTGCCATCCCATATTGTTAATTGGCGATGAGCAATAATTTAAACGGTCGGTTAATGGTGTAATTTGATAGAAAGGGCGATGCTCGGCAATCTTTTCGAAAGCACGGTGGATATACCCAATTGTAGAAACTCCGCTTACAATACGCTCGCCATCTAACTGCAAAACGTTTTGAAAAACACCATGTGTTGCAGGGTGTGTTGGACCTAAGTTTAAGGTCACCAGCTCACTTTGCGGGTCGTTATCTGTATATACCGGATGGTTATGATTCATATAAATTACCTTCCAAAAAATTCATCTTTTTTATCAACTCGGTTCGGGTCTTCCAATGGATATTGCTTCAACATTGGGTGCACGCCCAAATCATCCATATTCAAAATACGGCGTAAATCGGGATGACCTTCAAACTTAACCCCGAATAAATCGTAGGTTTCTCGTTCCATCCAGTTCGCACCTTTCCAAATTTTTGTCGCCGTTGGTATGGTAGGATTTTGCTCAGAAATGAAAACTTTAATTCTAATCCGCACTTTTTCTACCATGTTATGCAGATGATAGACAACAGCAATACCATGGTCTTTACCAGGATAATGAACAGCTGTAATATCAGTAAGGAAATTGAATTTTAACTCTTCTTTAAGATGTGAAAGTACATTTACGATAACATCTTTGTAGGTTACGAAGGTTAATAAACCATAAGGCTCAGAAACGGCGGTAATTTTCTCACCAAACTTTTCGGTTAGCTTAACGTGGATGTCGTTATTCAGCGTCGTTTCTTCCATTATTTAATGCCGTATTGACCTAAAAGTTCTTTGTAATAATCAGAATTTCTTCTTCTTCCAGATTCATTTTTTACTAAATCCTGGATGCGTTGGAAACCGTCTAAAATAGCTTCTGGTCTTGGTGGGCAACCCGGAACGTAAACATCCACAGGGATTACTTCATCAATACCTTGCAAAACAGAATAAGTATCGAAAATACCCCCACTACTTGCACAAGCTCCAACTGCCATTACCCAACGTGGCTCAGCCATTTGGATATAAACTTGCTTTAACACCGGCGCCATCTTTTTAGCGATGGTACCCATAACCATTAAAACATCGGCTTGACGAGGAGAAAAACTCAAACGTTCTGCACCGAAACGACCTAAATCGTAGTGAGAACCCATGGTTGCCATAAACTCAATTCCGCAACACGAAGTGGCGAACGGTAAAGGCCATAATGAATTTGAACGAGCCAAACCTATCACTTTATCTAACGAAGTGGCAAAGTACCCAGGTCCTTCGGTTCCTGGAGGCGCATCAACTATATTAATTTCACTCATGTTTATAAACAAAAAATGCTCATCCCTTTGCAGAATGAGCAACAAATTTACAATATTTTAAAGGCAATCAAACTAGCTTAACTTGATTTAGAACCTTTCTAAATAATTAAAATTCCTATTGGTTAGTGTGAGTGATACACATTCAGTTTTGCAATTAGCAACTTTCAATTTATAGTTTTTAAATCGAGGACTATTAACTGCAATTTTCTGCTGGTAACTGCGAACCGACTAGTTCCAGTCTAATACTTTCTTTTTGATCACGTAGATGAAACCCAATAACAAGGTGCCCATAAAGATGAACATCTCAATCATTCCGTCCATTCTTAGCGCTCTAAAATTCACTGCCCAAGGATACATAAAGATAACTTCAATATCAAAAAGCACAAATAAGATTGCCACAACAAAATATTTAATCGAAAACGGTTGACGAGCATTACCCACAGATTTAACACCTGCTTCGAATGTTTCCAATTTATCAAGCGTTTTACGTTTTGGACCTAAAAAGTGTGTTGCCACCAAGGTGGTAACCACAAAACCCAGGGCTACGATTACTTGAAATATTATCGGTAAAAAATCTATCGAGGTACTTTGCGCTTGCATAATCTTTATTTTCTGATGCAAAAGTAAAAGAAAAAGGCAGAGTAACCAAACTCTGCCTTTTCTAAATTATTTAACTTGTTAATTACTTACCTTTTCCTTTTGGTGCTGCTGCTCCACTTAATTCCTTTAGTTTCGCACTTGCATATGTATCTGCAGGATCCAATGCTAAACACTTGTTAAGATAATCAATTGCTTTTGGCTTGTCTTTATCAGCATACCATGCACCTAATAATCTGTATGATTCAATTAAGTTAGTTTTCGCAGAAGCTTGTTCTTCTGGCTTAACTAACGTAACATATTTTTCATAATAAGGAATCATCAAGCCTTTTGTTGATTCGCCATTTTTAGTCTGATCGATATAGTCGTTGATTCTAGCTCGGTAAAAATATGCTAAAGCAAAATCAGGTGAAGCTTTTGATAATTGACCCAACGCCGTATCAGCTCTAACTAAACCTTCGATATTCAATGGCTTTTTATCTTTTTTCAAATAATAAGATTCTAAGAATCTGTTTATACCGATATATAAATAGTTATAAAGAGACCCTTTACCATTTGGATTATATTTAGCGGCTAATTCGTAAACATCTGCCGATTTAGCATATTTCTTTGCTTTATATAATGCAGCAGCAGCTTCTGATAGCGCATCAGCGTTAGCTGAATCTACTCTTGTCGCTTTGATGATATTGTTTAAAGCTAAACTATCTTGGCCAGCTTGTAACTGTGCTTTACCTAAATAAAGATAATCGTTACCTAAAATTTTGGTTGTGTCTTTTTCCTTGGCAAAGAAAGATGTCATGCTAGTTAAAGCTGCAGGGTAGTTCTTATTCTCATAAGCCGCCCAACCTTTCATTCTATCAACAACAGCTGCTTTTGCACTTCCTGCAGGCGCCTGAATAGATGAGGCAACTTGCTCTAAAGTAGGATAATCTTTAGCATAAAATAAGAACTGAGCATAACGCAACTGAGATTCTAAAGATTTATCAGTTAAATCCATGTATTTTTTATAGTTCTCAATTCCTTTTTTTGCTTTTTCCTGATCGGTACCAAAGCTACTCCATTGTAGGTAAAGCTCGCCTAATTCACGGTAAGCAGGACCATAATTTGGATCAGCAGCAATTACATCCTGTAATTCTTTTTCACCTTCTGGAAATGCTCTCGATTCTTTATACATTTTACCAATCTGAGTTTTTGCTCTACGATTGGTCGGATCGATGTCATTTACACGGAAGTATGGACCTAATGCTTCAGAATTCTTTTTCTGCAATGCATAAGCATCACCTTGCGCTAAAAAGATTTCAGCATCTTTATCTTTCGAATCCAATTCATCAGCTTTGTTGATATTGGCCAATGCATTAGTATAATCTGGTTTAGATATATCATCACTCGGTTTATCTTGAGCTAAATAAGCTTTACCGATATACAAATAAGTTTTGTAATCTTTTGGGGCTAAAACAACCGCTTTATCAAAATTACTTTTTGCAGAAGACGGATTGTTTGATAACATATCTGCCTCGCCTAAACCAATTAAGTTTAAATTATTTTTTGGATCTGCTGTAACACCCTTGGTAAATACCGCACGAGCCGAATCTATGTAACCAGTTTTTAAATAAACCAAACCGAGATTATAATAATTTTCACCGTTTGATGCTTGTGAGCTCACCAATGATTTTAACATTGATGATGCTTTCTGGTACTGTTCAGCGTCAATGGCTTTTTTCGCGTCATTTAAATTTTGAGCAAAAACTGCAGAACCCATCAACACCAAACCTAGATTTAAGGTTATTGCTTTCTTTGAAATTTTCATAGTTCTTTATTGTTTTTTAATAGTGATATATAAGCTTGTTAAATGTCTTATATATCGGATATTCCATTTTAGTTAAATGAAGTGTTTTTACAACTTCGTGGTTCAATTTATTAGTTTATTTTCCGTTTGTCAGATTAATTTGTCTTGGCATTAACTTGTGCGGACCGAGTCCTGATTTAAGTACAATCAATTGACCTCTCTGACTTCTTAACCACGTTGCAAATCCTGTGCCTAAACCATCTCTTCCCTCACAATCTATTATGTTCACATTTCTCAAGAATGGATAAACACCATTAATAAGATTATCCTGAGTGGGTTGATAAAACTTATCATCACCTGGCTTACCTTTAAGGTTTTTAACACCTAGCATTTTTACCTTAGATAGATATTGTACTAATTGCGTATTCTTATCAGAAACCCAATCAACGCCTAAAATACCAATAAAAGTTTTATCTTCTGCAATAAGTTTAATCACGTCTGCGCTAGAACTTTTTGAGTAAACACCTTGAGCTGGGAACTGACTTATATTAGCCAACTGCTTAAGGTATTGAAAGGTACTTGAATAAGCGTTATCAAAGACCAATTTTTTTCCAGAACCCTTACCTTGTAAAATATCAACAACTTCTTTAACGGTAATTGTGCTATCAATATTGTCTTTATTTGTAATTAATGCTATTCCATCAACTGCAAATCTTGTAGAATTAATTCTTATTCCTCTTTGTGTATAGTATTTTTCTTCCGCTTTAGTGAGTAACCTAGGCATCACAATTACCCGAACACTATCGTTTAGAAATGCAGGGATGATTTTCTCCTCGGGTTTTACGGTTAGCTCAAATTTTGCATCTGGATAATCCAAACTAAAAATATTAATCTGCTCCTTTATAATTGGGCTAACACTTTCGTCTACAAGAATTCTTAATGTACCGCTTGTACGTGTTTCCTTCACGTCGGCTGGTTTATCTTTTCTCTTGCAAGAAAGTAAACCCAGTACAATAAATAGATAAAGAATGTTTTTCATGTGTCTTAGTCTCGTCTCCCCAAACTTAAAAGCCTGATGAAAGCATAAAAGATTAAAAAGATACCAATGGCTATTCTTCCCCAGGCTGGAATAAAATTAAACCTGATTGCCAGTGGCTCCCAGAAGATAAATGCTAGACCCATCACTACATAAAGCACGAAGGTGACTAGGCCTAAAATGAGCAAAAACCGCTGTTTAGGCGATTTTTGCTTAAAAATATCAAAATTTAACATTTACTAATTAGTTCAATGTAAAGTTAACGTTGATGTTGTATTTTACCCTTACAGGCTTACCATTTTGAATACCTGGGTTCCAACGCGGACTTGCCTTTAGTACACGGATAGCTTCTTCATCAGTACCACTACCCAAACCGCGGGTAACTGTAATATCAGTTAACTTACCGTCCTTCTCTACAACGAAAGATAAAAATACTTTACCCTGAACGTTGTTTTCTTGTGCCATTGGCGGGTATTTAATTGCTTTACTTAAATAACCGTAAAACTTAGAAATACCTCCCGGGAATTCTGGTTGTTTCTCTATACTAACGAAGTCATAAACTTTGTTATCATCAACCGCAACAGCAGCTTCTCTTTTCGGGCCCTCACCTACTGGCTCAGCAATTACGATATCAGCAGTTGGATCACCTTTGATATCACGCTGACCTGGATCAGCTTCTTTTAATTTCTCAACCGTTGGTGGTTCCTCATCACGTACTTGCTCATCTGGCTTTACGATTGGAGGTGGCATTTTTACCTGATCCACTTTTGGTGGCGGTGGCTCTACCGGTGGCGGCGGTGGTGTTTCTGGATTTACTGGGGGCGGTGGAGCAATAATTACCTCTTTTGCTTTTTCAACTTTCTCTTCCGTATCCATTGAACCTTTGATAAGGCCGTAGATTTTAGGAGCGAAGAATAATGCAAGAAATACTATTGAACCAATAATCAATGCCCGAGTGGTATTGGACCCGTTGGTTTTACGCAACTGGTAAGCGCCGTAGTTTTTGTTTTTACCTTCAAAAACCACTTCAATCCACTGACTTCTTAAAATATCTAACTTTGACATGGTTACTGATTTAACAATTATAAAATACCTTGAGCTTTCATAGCTTCTTTTTCGTTATCTAAGATATTGTCATCATCAATCTGACGAACTTTTACCTTCAATATTTCTAATTCATCCATGATATCAACAAAGTTTTTGAAGTTAGAACCGCTGGTTGGTTTAACCAATACCACAAATTCTCCTTTTACACCAGATGCATCTGCTGTTTTTCTGTTGTCGATAATCGATTTTTCAACTTGTGATAAATTTTCAAAAGTTGGAGCTGTTGCACCAGCTTCTCCCATATACCAAGCTACCTTATCGTTTTTACCTAATAAAATAGTCATGGTTTTAGAAGCTTTCAGTTCCAATCTATTGTCCTTATTGTTATCATCTTTATCTGGCTTCACAATATCCATTGCCTGTGGCGTAGAAATTGAAGTTGTCAAGATAAAGAATGTCACCAAAAGGAACATCAAATCTACCATCGGCGTCATATCGACTCTTGGCGTGGCTTTCTTCCCGCCTGTGTTTAATTCTGCCATTTCTTATTTTCTTCTAGCTTCAGCGTTTGTAACCAATAAGAATTTGTTTACCTTTTGCTTCTGCAATACATCCACAATTTTTTTAACTACCGGATATTCTTCTTTTGAATCTCCTTTGATACTTACACGCATTGGTTGAGAATTAACCTCTGCAGTTGCAGTACGGGCTTGTAGTACCCATGAGTTTAACTGATTATCAGTTGAATCTGTCGGAATTCCATTTTGTACTCCCGGCTTCATACGCTCACCTCCATCAAGTGCAAGAAACGATTTTAGACTTGATACAGGAACACCGAATGATGCAACTAAAGAAAACTTTTTAATTTCTTCAGGAGAAAATGTAATGTTATACTGTTGACCAATCAACTCTAAGGTTCTAGCCTTAACTTTCTGACCTGCAACCTCGAAAAAAACCTTACCCTGACCAATGGTTAAAATTGCATTGTTCTCAGCGGGTACCTTAAATTCATACGTTGATGAAGGAGTGGATACCGCTAATGGTTCAGGTTGTTTCGCCGTAGCAGTTAATATGAAGAACGTAAGTAACAGTGCAGCTACGTCGCACATGGCGGTCATATCTGTTACTGTACTGGTTCTTTTAACTTTAATTCTAGGCATAATATTTTTACTTTTTAATAATGATGATCTTTTTTCCGGTTTTCCATAAAGCCGGTAAAAATATTTTCAAAATATTATTTATGCGAGCTAGCGTAAGTTTGAACGATGCTGAAACCAGCCTCATCAATAGCATACGTTAACTTATCAATTTTTGAAGTTAACACGTTGTACATGATAATCGCTAATGTAGATACACCGATACCAGTCATTGTGTTGATTAGTGCCTCAGAGATACCTACCGCTAATGCTGATTGATCTGGAGCACCAGAGTTTGCTAAACCGGCGAATGCACGGATCATACCTGTTACTGTACCTAATAAACCGATCAAAGTACCGATTGATACCAAAGTAGCAATGATGGTTAAGTTTTGCTCTAACATTGGCATTTCTAAAGCTGTAGCTTCTTCAACTTCTTTTTGGATGGCAACAATTGATTGCTCAACATCTAAGTTAGTGTCAGCTTCAACTTCGCTATATTTTTTCAAACCAGATTTGATTACGTTAGCAACAGATCCTTGTTGTTTATCACATTCTGCTTTTGCAGCTTCGATGTTACCAGCGTTTAATAAACCTTTAACTTTAATGATAAAAGTATCTAAGCTTGATTTACCGCTTGCTTTACCAATAACGATTAAACGCTCGATAGAGAAAACGATCGTAGTTAATAATAAACCGATTAAGATCGCTACGATTGGACCACCTTTATAAGCTGTACCTGGATAGTTGTTTGGTAATGGTAAATTTTCGTTGTTATTGTCGATAAAGTTTGATGGATCTCCTAATACAAATCTCCAAATGATAAAGCCGATTACAATACAAATTGGAATTACTAATGTTGCAAAAACATTTGAAGCACTTGAAGAGCTCTCTTTTTTAACAGTTGTTGGTTTTGGTGCGTTTGCCATTTTTTTTTAATTTTTAGTTTTAGTTCTTGTTTTTAATTTTTTGCTGTTTTTACTTTTGTACTACACACAACGATTGTTATCTGATTTTGTTGCGAAAAACAAATTTATAAATTGATTTTAAATTACAAATTAATAAATCAATAAACAATTAAATCGTTACTTAAGATTTAGTTTACGGTAACCATCATAGGCGTATAACAAAAGAATTGCCCCAGCTAGAGGCAATTCTTTCACAATAAAAACTAAAAAAAAACCTAATTGCAAATTTTTTGCCCAAAAAATGTATTTTAAACACAAATTAGCACACTTTTAACTCTTCTTGGTGTAGTTTTGACACTTTGGGTTGTTCAAACTGCTTAAAATTATCTGCAAAAGCATTTGCGAGTTCATAAGCTTTTAAAAAGTATTCTTCCTGGTTGCTCCATGTTTTTGATGGATCTAATATTTCATCGGGAATGTTAGGGCAATGTAAAGGAATCATTAATTTAAAAACATGGTGCGTTTTGTAGTGGTTATGATCTAAACCTCCGTTCAAAGCAGCAGAAATCATTGCTCTGGTATAACTTAATTTAATTCGCTTTCCAACGCCATACGGTCCGCCGCTCCAACCCGTGTTCACTAGCCAAACGTTCACTTTATGGGCTTTCATTTTTTCGCCCAATAACGCGGCATATTTTGAAGGGTGCAATGGAAGAAAAGCCTTACCAAAACAAGCTGAAAATGTGAGTTGGGGCTCGGTAATACCCGCCTCCGTTCCTGCCACCTTAGCTGTGTAGCCGCTCATAAAATGAAACATGGCCTGTTCAACATTCAACTTCGAGATTGGTGGCAAAACGCCAAAAGCATCAGCTGTTAAGAAAAATATATTTTTAGGACCAGATGCGATTGATGGCAAAATTGCATTATCAATAAAATCAATCGGATAGGCCACCCTCGTATTTTCTGTTTTCTGAATATTTGAAAAATCTACCTCTTTGGTATTACTAAAGAAGTTTATATTCTCTAAAAGTGCGCCGAATTTTATCGCTTTATATATTTGCGGTTCTTTCTCTTCTGTTAAATCTACACATTTAGCATAACAACCTCCTTCAAAGTTGAAGACGGAATCATTTCCCCAGCCATGCTCATCATCGCCTATCAGTCCTCTCTCAGGATCAGCCGATAAAGTAGTTTTACCCGTTCCGGAAAGGCCGAAAAATATTGCGGTATCGCCATCCTTACCCACATTTGCCGAGCAATGCATTGGAAGTGTATTTCTATAGATTGGGAGGATGAAGTTTAAAACAGAGAAAATTCCTTTTTTAATCTCTCCAGTATATCCACTTCCGCCAACTAAAATCATCTTTTTAGTAAAATTGATAATGGAGAAATTTTCTTGCCGCGTGCCATCTACCATTGGATCTGCTATGAAGCCAGGCGCTGCAATAATTGTCCATTCAGGGGTAGATCCTAAATCATCAATTTCTGGTCTTAAAAAAAGGTTGTTCGCAAAAAGATTTTGATAAGCTGTTTCTGTCACTACCCTAATAGAAATGGAGTAATCAGGGTCGGCACATGCGGAAGCATCACGAACGTAGATTTTTTTATCTTTCAGATAGCTTGTGATTTTGGCAAACAATTGATCAAAATTCGCGGGACTAATTTTGATATTTACGTCACCCCACCAAACCGTGCTTCCAGTGATATCGTCGTTCACGATAAATCTGTCTTTGGGAGAACGCCCGGTAAACTTGCCAGTATCAACAGCTAATGCGCCAGATGATGCCAATTCGCCCTCTTTATTTAATAAGGCTTCATCAATTAATTCCATTGGAGATAATTGGTACTTTACAGCATTGTTTTCGCCTAGATTTAAATAGCTTAAATCTGGCGCATGCAGTTTCTTTTTGCTCATAACAATAAGTTAGTTAGTGAGGCAAAGGTAAAGACTAATTGATGAAATAAACTAGTATTTTTAAGTAATTATTTACATATTGTAGCAATTACACTATTAGTTAACTGTCTTATCTACAATGTTTTAAATTCAATTTTTAAGCATCAAAAAAAATGAAAAAATACACTAAGATGTAAGTTTGCACACAGGAATGGATGATTCAGATTGCTTCGCTGGGAGAAATTCAAGACGACGGATTAACTGAACGATTTAAATGATATTTATGTTCCAGTTTTAGTAGTTAGGGTTTTCTACTAAATTAACCACCAGCTTTTTTTACCTTGTAACCGTCCTTTTGAAGAATAGCCATTATCTTATCTCGCACGTCGCCCTGGATCATAATTTCACCATCTTTTACAGATCCACCGACACCGCATTTGGTTTTCAGCATTTTTCCTAAAACCTCCAGATCTTCTGTTTTACCTTTAAAACCGGTGACAAGCGTTACTGCCTTTCCTCCCCTATTTTTCTTATCGAGCATTACGCGTAAATCTTGCTGTTTATTTGGTGAGGTTACTGTATCATCTACTTCCTCTTCATATTCGAATTCCGGATTTGTAGAATACATGATTCCACCAAGATCACTCAGGCTATTTTTTTTTGGTTTCATTATACAAAGGTAGAAAGTAATGGAAATTTTGTAAAGCTAAGGAACGATAACTTTTAAAGAAAGTGGGTTTATACTCACTTCAATATCCGCGTTCATTTGTAGGGGTTCGCCATCAACATGAACTGGCCCGGCGTGTTCTCTTGTAATTTTGATGTTCTTTCCGCGTATAATCTCGATCATATCAGAAGTTTCTGCCGTACCTTTTAGCATGATGTAGCTTAACATGGGTAGTTTCAAGATTGAAAAAGGCTTAATAATGCAAACATCGAGCAAACCATCTTTTACTGACGCATTGGGCGATATGTAAACGTCGTTACCATATTGCGAAGAATTTGCGATACTAACGGCAAATGCTTTTCTGCTATATTTCTTGCCATCAATATCAATTAAATATTGTTCTGGCTTGTAGTTGAAAACCTCTTGAAACCCCAGTTTAACATATCCTGCAAGACCACGTTTTTTATCTCGCGAGAAAGCTGAGCTCAAATGTGCGTCAAAACCCATCCCTGCTAAATTAAAGAAACATTTGTTATTGAATTCAGCAGTATCGATTTTATCTACTTTAAATGCATTAATTGCCAGTATTGCGTGGCGCAGGTTTTTAGGAATATTTAGAAAGCGAGCCAATCCATTTCCAGAACCAAGCGGCAGAACGCCCAATGTGATGTTATGCTTTAGAACTTTAGTGGCCACTTCATTAATGGTACCATCGCCGCCAGCGGCAACAATCACGTCGAAATTTTTGGAGGCGGCTTCATCTGCCAGTTCCGAGGCATGACCTACATATTCTGTGAATACGAAATTTGCATTAAACTTTTCTTTATCAAGATACTTATCGATAAAATCAGGAATACGCAGCTTTCCCTTTCCACCAGAAATAGGGTTAATGATGAAAAGTATATTGTTCTTTGTGTGCAAAGTGTAAGAATGAGCGTACAAAATAATCTATAATTTTTGAAATAAAGAAAATATGCTAATTTTGCAGGCATTAAAAGTGGATTGATTTGCTATCCCGATCGTCGGGACCGGATTGCAACCACTTAAAAAAATTGCTAATGCCTCCTTCCAATCATAACAAACCTGTTTTCAAGGGGTTTTGGCAATTATTAATTTTGTTTATTTTTCACTAATAATATTTAATAAATGTCGTATTTATTTACATCAGAATCTGTATCTGAAGGTCATCCAGATAAAATTGCCGATCAAATTTCGGATGCACTAATTGATAATTTCTTAGCATTCGACGCAGAATCTAAAGTAGCTTGTGAAACTTTAGTAACTACCGGACAAGTAATTTTAGCTGGAGAGGTAAAATCAAAAACCTATTTAGATGTTCAACAGATTGCCCGTGATGTGATCAAAAAAATTGGTTATACAAAAAGTGAATACATGTTTGAAGCGAATTCATGCGGTATTCTATCTGCCATTCACGAACAATCGCAAGATATTAACCAAGGGGTAGACAGAAGTAGTAAAGAAGAGCAGGGTGCAGGCGACCAGGGAATGATGTTTGGTTATGCTACAAACGAAACTGAAAATTATATGCCATTGGCGCTTGATTTATCTCACGCTTTATTGAGAGAATTAGCCAATTTAAGAAGAGAGAATTCTGAAATCAGCTACTTACGCCCGGATGCAAAATCGCAGGTTACGTTAGAATATTCTGACGATAACCAGCCTCAGCGTATTGACGCCATTGTGATTTCTACACAGCATGACGATTTTGTGAAGCCTAACTCTGAATCCAAAGCTGATAAAGACGCTGCCAACGAAGAAATGTTGACCAAAATTAAAAGTGATTTGGTTTCCATTTTAATTCCGCGAATCAAAGCTAAATATCCTCAATACGCTCATTTATTTAATGATGATATCACTTACCACATCAATCCGACTGGAGTGTTTGTAATTGGCGGTCCACACGGTGATACAGGGTTAACTGGCCGAAAAATTATTGTAGATACTTATGGTGGTAAAGGTGCTCACGGTGGTGGCGCTTTTTCTGGCAAAGACCCAAGTAAGGTAGATAGAAGTGCTGCTTATGCTACACGTCATATTGCAAAAAATCTTGTTGCTGCTGGTTTATGCGATGAAGTGTTGGTTCAGGTTTCTTACGCTATCGGTGTTGCAAAACCAACTTCAATTAACGTAGTAACTTACGGAACTGCAAAAATTGGCCTAACTGATGGCGAAATAAGCAAGAAAGTAGAAGAAATTTTTGATATGCGTCCTTATTTCATTGAGCAACGTTTGAAATTAAGAAACCCGATTTATAGCGAAACAGCTGCTTACGGGCACATGGGCAGAACCCCGGAAACTGTAAGTAAAACTTTCAAAAACCCTTACGGTGAAGAAAAAACCGTTAGTGTTGAACTGTTTACCTGGGAGAAATTGGATTATGTAGATCAGGTTAAAACTGCATTCGGAATTTAATTTGACAGAAATATAAACAAAAGCTTCCCGTAATCATCAACGGGAAGCTTTTTTGCTTTGAGACTTACTATAAACCTTTCGATTTTAAAAAATCTGCTTCTTGTTTTAATATATTTTTATCGTCGATACTGTAAGACTTAATATCAGCGATCTTCATTTCGTCAATTGCATCAACAAAATCTTGAAATTTCGCAGTTTTAGTTGGCTTGATAATCACAATCATGTATTTTGATGGATCATCTCCATGCACTTTGGCCACTTTAAATTTATTCGCCACTATTTCTTTCTGAAGATCATCAACAGACGAAGTTGTCATGATTGATGCTTCAGCTGTGCCAAGATAACTTACTGCCTGATTGTTTTTGCCAAGTAAAACCGTCATCGTTCGTGAAGCAGGATAATCCATTGTACAGCCAGCACACTCATCCGGTTTGGCTACATCTGCAGCATTCAATGTACCCAACGACGTGGTTAACATAAAAAATGTGGTTAGCAAAAACATGAGATCGACCATTGCAGTTAAATCGACTCTCGGTGCTGCTTTTTTGGCTCTTCCTTTAGCAGGCTTGCCATTTGTTGTTTCGTTTAAAGTTGCCATAAGTTTAGGTTTTTAATGATGATGACAACCGGATAAAGATTACATAAAAAAAGCGATTAAAAATTAATCGCTTTAAAGAACTGGTGAAGCGTATTACTTAACTGCTTCAATTACACCACAACCCACTCTCGGTCCGGAATTACCTGTAGGCTGTGTTTTATAATCGTCTGTTCCTCCATGAACAATAATACCTCTTCCTATAATATTTTTAACATCGCCATCTTGCACACTCCAACGATCTGTAGTGATCGAAATCTTTGCTTCACCTTTCGAATCCAATTTTATGTTGCCTATATCACCACTGTGGAATGCACCTGAATCCCACTTGCCGTGGTTTTCCTTGGTTGGATTCCAGTGCCCGTGAGTATTCTCTCCCATATCGCCACAATCTCCATGCTCATGAAAATGCACCGCAACGTTACTGTCTGCTCTTGAAGCAAATTTCAACTCTAAATCCATTTTAATTTTTCCATCGCTTAACCCGTAAAAGGTAGCGGTGCCGATGCTTTTTGACGGATCTGCAGTTTCGGCTAAGCTTGCTATGGCAAGTTTGCTTTCTTTCTGACCACAAGCACTCAATAATGCGATACTAGCAATCGCTAATCCTAAGAAATATTTTTTCATCCTTTTAAATTTAGTTTTATATGAAACAGATTGGCAATCATTTGGTTTGATTAAAAAACTGAACACATTAAAACCATTTAGGAAGCCACATGTTTAACAAGTATAAAATCATATAATTATGGAACGGCCAATTGCAATGAATACTTTGAGTCAAATTTTAGAAAAGTTGAGGCTGAAAGGAAAAGATAACGAGTTAAAGATGTCTGATCATGGTAAAATGCAAAGCAAATCGCTGGGCAAGATTTATAAACCAGAAGATCTGACAATAGTTAAAACTTATAGATTTGAGGGAGACTCCGATCCAGGAGACAATTCTGTACTTTATTTATTAGAAGATAAGGATAAAAATATAGGATACATTTTAGATGCTTATGGTACCTATTCCGATAATTCAGGTCCAGGTTTTGATGATTTTCTTAAGAAAATTCCCACTGAAAACAGGGATGAGCAAGAGTTGTTAAGCTAAAAAGCTATTTTAAATTACTTGACTAGGCACGAATGATATCATTCGTGCCTTTTTATTAATATGCTTTTAAGCATGATGTAATTTCTCTTTCTATAATATGTATTTTTGCCGCTTATTTATCATTTCTGATGAAAAGCAAATTTATCATTCCGCCGATTCCTGCAGTTTTATTGGCCATAATTAGTGTACAATGTGGTGCGGCGATAGCAAAAGGACTTTTTCCGGAAATCGGAGCTGCTGCAACTGCTTCACTGAGAATAGGTCTATCTGCCATTATTTTACTTGTTGCTTTTCGTCCAAAACTGAGTGAGCTGAATGCTAAGCAATGGAAATATGTAATTTTATATGGCCTTTCTCTTGGTGCAATGAATATGGTATTTTACTTTGCTATAGAGCGCATTCCAATTGGCCTTGGCGTAACACTAGAGTTTGTTGGCCCATTAGTTTTAGCAATATTTAGCTCCAAAAAAGCTGTCGATTTTATCTGGGTTATTTTAGCGGCAGTGGGGATTGCCCTGATTGCACCTTGGACTGATAAAGGATTAGATTTAATCGGTGTATTACTTGCGCTACTTGCAGGCGCTTTCTGGGCGGCCTATATTTTATTAGGTGGTAGAGTTTCAAAGATAATGAAAGGTGGTGAAGCCGTAGCCGTAGGCATGTTATTTGCAACTGTTCTTATCCTGCCATTTGGATTTGCTGGAGGAGGTCTAAATCACCTCAACCCTAAATTATTGGCGCTGGGCGCTGCACTTGCTTTACTTTCAAGCGCTATACCTTTTACGCTTGAAATTACTGCCCTAAAGCAATTACCTCCGAGAACTTTTAGTATATTGATGAGCTTGGAGCCAGCAATGGCTTCGCTTGCAGCTTTTGTCTTTTTACAAGAATACCTAACGGTGGTAGAATGTGCAGCAGTTGCCTGCGTTGTTATCGCTTCAGCGGGATCTTCACTTACCGCAAAAAAAACAGCGGAAATATAAATTACCTACGAGCGTATTGCAAATTAACATTCATAAACTTAACAAAGTCGATAAATGTGGAGTAATTTGCGTATGCTAAGTAGCCTAAGTTTCCCCTTGTAAACATAAGATTTGCTATAAAATTTAAACTTTTTCTATCAGAGTGTGTCTATTATGTATGGTTAACACGCAAGAAGCATATCATTTTATTACGATGCCTCTGATTATGGGTATCGTATTATTTATTTTCGGAACCGCATTATTTATCATTGCGGTTAAACGTAAGTATCAAAGAAAACAAGTTGCAGGCCTGGCAGAATTTACCTGTTCGGATAGAATGGTTAATACTAAAAAAATGGAAAAAGCGATTCGATATATCGCTTTGGTTTTACTACTATCTGGCTTTGTTATTATTACTTACGAAGCTTTACGAATGGAGAGCTCGCCTTCGAATCAAACCGACACGGCTATAAATCTCTTATAATTAAAGTCGCGTCAACGTCATCATTAAGCTTGAAGTCGTTTTTGCTCTCAAATTATCGTATCTTAAAGAAGATCCTAAAATTGGGAACTCAAATAATTAATTTTAAACTAAAAATTTTCAAATTTGGCATTAAAAAAAGCAGGATTTTACAGGGGGCCACGCTTGCCCTTCAGAAAAAAAGAAGCAGAACACAAAATTAACCAATATATCACTTCGCCTGAAGTAAGGTTAACGGGAGATAATGTTGAAACAAACATTTATCCATTGGAAACAGCTTTAGCATTAGCTAAAGAGCAGGATCTAGATCTGGTTGAAATATCACCTAACGCCAGTCCACCAGTTTGCCGCATTATTGATTATAGCAAGTTTCTTTACGAACAAAAGAAAAAGCAAAAAGAAATCAAGGCCAAAGCAAAACAAACCATTATCAAAGACATCAGATTCGGTCCTAATACAGATGACCATGATTTTCAGTTTAAACTAAAGCATGCCATTTCATTTCTAGAAAGCGGCGAAAAGGTTCGGGCCTTTGTTCATTTTAAAGGTCGATCTATTGTTTATAAAGATCAAGGTGAAATATTATTACTAAAATTTGCGCAGGGACTTGAAGATGTTGGAAAAGTAGAATTGCTACCGAAACTGGAGGGCAAGAGAATGTTTTTAACACTGGCTCCAAAAGCTGGGAAGAAATAGAGAGTTCGCTCTTCTCTACAATATCTAGGAAACAATAAAGCCTTAACTTGAAAAAGTTAAGGCTTCTGTTGCGGAATGGACGGGACTCGGACCCGTCCCCAATCTTTTTGGGGATGACAGGCAGGCATTCTAACCAGCTGAACCACCCAAAATCTTCAACAGTTCATTTTTCGGAGAGTTAATAAACTGATTGATTTGAAGGTGACTATATTTTTTCAGACCTATTTCTCGAATCAATGCCTCTCGTTTTTTGGGCATTTCCTCCAGATAGACAAAATGCCAAGGAGTTTTTGAGCTGGTGTATTTTGATTCTCCATTATTATGCGCTATGATTCTTGAATTGGTATTTTAAGTAAATCCTTTATAAAAAGAATTATTTTTCAAGCTTTGGATAATGTAAATATAGAAAGCCATAGGAGCATATTGGTGTGGAAACAAAAAAGCCTTAACTTTTTCAAGTTAAGGCTTTTTTTGCGGAATGGACGGGACTCGAACCCGTCCCCAATCTTTTTGGGGATGACAGGCTGGCATTCTAACCAGCTTAACTACCCAAAATCTTCAACAGTTCATTTTTCGGAGAGTTAATAAGCTGATTGATTTGAAGGTGACTATATTTTTCAGACCTCTTTCTCGAATCAATGCCTCTCGTTTTGAGGGCATTTCCTTCAGATAGACAAAATGCCAATGAGTTTTTGAGCTGGTGTATTTTGATTCTCCATTATTATGCGCTATGATTCTGGAATTGGGATTTTCAGTTAATCCTTTAAAAAAGAATTATCTTTCAAGCTTTGGATAATGTAAATATAGAAAGCCATAGGAGCATATTGGTGTGGAAACAAAAAAGCCTCAACTTTTTCAAGTTAAGGCTTTTGTTGCGGAATGGACGGGACTCGAACCCGTCCCCAATCTTTTTGGGGATGACAGGCAGGCATTCTAACCAGCTGAACTACCCAAAATCTTCAACAGTTCATTTTTCGGAGAGTTAATAAGTTGACTGATTTGAATGTGACTATATTTTTTCAGACTTGTTTCTCGAATCAATGCCGCTCGTTTTGAGGGCATTTCCTCCAGATAGACAAAACGCCAAGGAGTTTTTAAGCTGGTGTATTTTGATTCTCCATTATTATGCGCTATGATTCTGGAATTAGGGTTTTCAGTAAATCCTTTATAAAAAGAATTATCTTTCAAGCTTTGGATAGTGTGAATATAGAAAGCCATAGAGCATAGTGGTGTAAAACAAAAAAGCCTCAACTTTTTCAAGTTAAGGCTTTTGCTGCGGAATGGACGGGACTCGAACCCGCGACCTCCTGCGTGACAGGCAGGCATTCTAACCAGCTGAACTACCACTCCTTTTGTCCCTCTTTAAAGTTAGAACCTCTTTCCCTTGCGGGAATGCAAATATAGGCACTATATTTACTTAATCGTTATTTTAAACGAAATTTTGCAAGTCAAATCTGTAACCTACTGAATTTCATTTGATATATTTTCATTTTCTTCATTCAGAACCACATTATTCCTCTGCAAGAGGAATTCTTAATAATTAGTTTAATGCTAATTCAGTGACTTAATCCTTTTATAATATTCTATTTGCCTGTCTAAAAACTGCTGAATAATATTGTAGCCATTTTCTCTGGCAAAAAAAGCATCCGCTATCGTTAGCGTAAATTCTTTTTCGTATTTATTTTCAGTCTTTCCAGCTGAAACTGGAATAGTCTTATTCATTTCATTTAAAAATGCGAATACAAGCTTATCATTAACCACAGCGCCCCACATAAATATGTTCGCTGCAGTTCTTTCCGGATTATCGTATATAAAAAGATCAATACCAATAGGTTGATCTGAAATAGATGAAATTTCTATAAAATTCTCTTTCAAATGTCTATTTGGTATAATCAACCTAGCAACTTTATTATAGTAATCTACGATACCGATCAAATTTT
Source organism: Pedobacter sp. AC212 (assembly GCF_979258625.1). NCBI lineage: Bacteria > Pseudomonadati > Bacteroidota > Sphingobacteriia > Sphingobacteriales > Sphingobacteriaceae > Pedobacter > Pedobacter sp. AC212. The sequence continues at coordinate 222,530 of NZ_OZ409870.1, forward strand.
TATAATTAAATGCCAAAAATGTCTTTCTGTTTGTTTGTAAATTAAAATACTTAGCAATGTTTTCTCCTTGCTTAAAATTGTAAATGTTGGCTGTTAAATAATATACTGGTATTTGCTCGAATCTTAATTTTTGTAACTCTAAGCTATTACGAAAAACAACGGACATTCGTTTTTGTGCCAAAGGATTTTTATTTGCCTGAAGAAGACTCTTTTTAATCTCTTTTATTGTTTCATCTTTATTTTCGAACAAGGATTTTAACTTATCGCTATTTCTATCTAAGGGGCTATTAATGTCAGGAATAAAATGAGGCTTCAAATTAGCTTCATCAAACGCGATGGCCTTATACGAATTAATATATTCTTTACTGTATGACAGCTCCCTAACCCGAGTAACAACGGAATCTACTGTTACAGAATTTCTGTCATGAGCTTTATTGAGTAATCTATCACCCGTATTTTTCTCTTGTGCATAAACAAAGCGAATATTGGTCAGGATAATTGCTAAAAACAATACTTCTTTCAACTTTTTCATATTAATAAGTTATACAACTTACGAATTTCTTATGAAATCAGCCATTGGCAAATTAATACAATTACTCGCATTGTCTTGCGAAATAATAATTTGGTGTTTCCAGAAACAAAAAAGCCTCAACTTTTTCAAGTTAAGGCTTTTGTCGCGGAATGGACGGGACTCGAACCCGTCCCCAATCTTTTTGGGGATGACAGGCAGGCATTCTAACCAGCTGAACTACCCAAAATCTTCAACAGTTCATTTTTCGGAGAGTTAATAAGTTGATTGATTTGAAGGTGACTATATTTTTTCAGACCTCTTTCTCGAATCAATGCCTCTCGTTTTGAGGGCATTTCCTCCAGATAGACAAAATGCCAAGGAGTTTTTGAGCTGGTGTATTTTGATTCTCTATTATTGTGCGCTATGATTCTAGACTTGGGATTTTCAGTGAATCCTCTATAAAAAGATTTATCTTTCAAGCTTTGGATAATGTAAATATAGAAAGCCATAGGAGCATATTGGTGTGGAAACAAAAAAGCCTTAACTTTTTAAGTTAAGGCTTTTTTGCGGAATGGACGGGACTCGAACCCGTCCCCAATCTTATGGGGATGACAGGCAGGCATTCTAACCAGCTGAACTACCCAAAATCTCCAACAATTCATTTTTCGGAGAGTTAATAAGTTGATTGATTTGAATGTGACTATATTTTTTCAGACTTGTTTCTCGAATCAATGCCGCTCGTTTTGAGGGCATTTCCTCCAGATAGACAAAACGCCAAGGAGTTTTTAAGCTGGTGTATTTTGATTCTCCATTATTATGCGCTATGATTCTGGAATTAGGGTTTTCAGTAAATCCTTTATAAAAAGAATTATCTTTCAAGCTTTGGATAGTGTGAATATAGAAAGCCATAGAGCATAGTGGTGTAAAACAAAAAAGCCTCAACTTTTTCAAGTTAAGGCTTTTGCTGCGGAATGGACGGGACTCGAACCCGCGACCTCCTGCGTGACAGGCAGGCATTCTAACCAGCTGAACTACCACTCCTTTTGTTCTTCTTTAAAGCTAGAACCTCTTTCCTCTTTCGAGGTTGCAAATATAGAGACTATATCTTTATTTGCAAATTTTATTTCAAAATAATTTTAATCGCCTAGTTTCCAGCACCTTCCTGCATTTTCTCAGCATTTTCAGCAAACTGTAACGCATCGATAATTTCTTGAATATCTCCATCCATAATGGTCGGTAGATTATACATGGTTAAGCCAATACGGTGTTCGGTTACACGTCCCTGAGGGTAGTTATAAGTTCTGATCTTGGCAGAACGGTCTCCTGTAGACACCATCGTTTTACGTTTAGCAGCAATATCACCGTTCTTTTTCTGCAATTCAATGTCGTACAACTTACTACGCAACATCTCCATCGCAATCACCCGGTTACCCAACTGAGAACGCTCTTGCTGGCAAACCACCACAATGCCCGAAGGCTTGTGCGTTAACTGCACTTTGGTTTCTACTTTGTTTACATTTTGTCCACCAGCACCACCCGAACGAGAAGTCTGCAACTCAATATCAGCTGGATTAATGTAAAGATCAATTTCTTCAGCCTCTGGCAAAACAGCTACCGAAGCGGCTGAAGTATGCACACGTCCCTGCGTTTCAGTATCTGGCACACGTTGAACGCGGTGTACACCACTCTCATACTTTAGCTGACCATACACATCATCACCGCTCACTTTCAAAATCACCTCTTTATAACCGCCAGCGGTTCCTTCAGTTACATCAACCGTTTCTACTTTCCATCCTTTAGTTTCAAAAAAGCGGGTATACATGCGGTATAAATCACCAGCAAATAAAGCTGCCTCATCGCCACCAGTTCCGCCACGAATTTCAAAAACTGCATTTTTAGCATCTTCCGGATCTTTAGGAATCAACATCAAACGGATATTACTTTCCATTTCTTCCTGTTGTTTCAACAACAAATCGAGCTCCTCTTTGGCCATTTCCCGCATTTCAGGGTCTTTTTCAACCGCTAAAATTTCCTTATTGGCATCAATATTACTCATCACGTTTTTGTAGATTTTATACTCATCTACAATTTTGCCCAAGTCTTTATATTCTTTATTTAAAGCCGCAAAACGTTTCATATCCTGAATCACATCTGGATTACTCAACGATTCTTCTACATCTTCCCAACGTAGTTTTATGGCCTCTAACTTATCTAACATAGTATTATTCGAATTGAAATGCTCCTGATTTGGTGTTAGCCAAAAATTTAGGAAATGCAAAAATAAGCAAAAAAGCTGAATTTGTTTGGAACAGGCTGATACAGTTTTTAAAGGATTTGGAAATGAATGGTTCTGAAAATATGGCGGTCAGCAGTCCCGCTAACGTTTCAAGCACCGAGAAAATCGGTGGCTTTACACTTATATCAGGTTTAGAAACGAAGGTAATCACCTTTTTAAACTTTACGTTTCTAAAATAGCAGCAGGGACCTGATTAATTAAACGGGATTGAAATGGCAGCTCCCGATTTCCTTCTAATCGGGACTATAATGAAAAGCCCGACGGACGCTGTAGATTCTACAGATTTTGCTTTCCAAAACTTAAAAAATCTTTCTGATCAGCAATATAAACGAGACTGTAAATTTTATCTGTAGTATTCTAGTTTTAATTCTGCCCCGTCGAAAACTGCGTAAGAATTGTAAGTGAGCCACTCACCAAGATTTATATAGCGGCTTCCATTACCCAAACTAATATTTAAAGGCAAATGCCTATGCCCGAAAATAAAATAATCGAAGTGCTCTTTTTGTAATTGCTCTTTGGCGTAAATGGCCAGCCATTCCTCATCTTCACCTAAAAAAACCTCCTTTTCGGTCTGAGCCGCCCTACTTCCCTGGCTCCAGGCGTTTGCAATGCCAATTCCAAAGTTAGGATGTAAACGAGCGAATAACCACTGGCAAAGTTTACTTCTAAATATTTTACGCAAGAATTTATATTTATGATCGCCTGGCCCTAACCCATCGCCATGATGGAGGTAAAACTTTTTACCATTGCGTTCAATAATTTTCTCATCGCCAATAATTTCCATGCCAATTTCCTGGCTAAAATAATCGCGAACCCACATATCATGGTTGCCTTTAAAAAAGTAGATTTTAATTCCAGCATCGGCCATTGTGGCCAACTTACCTTGCAAACGAATAAATCCCTTTGGGATAACTTTTGCATATTCGAACCAGAAATCGAAAATGTCGCCCATTAAAAACAATTCGCTGCAGGTTGGCTCAATAAAATTTAGCCAATTTACAATACGATTCTCACGGGCACGGCTTTCGCTGTAACTCGGCGTACCTAAATGAAAGTCAGAAGCGAAATAAATGTTCTTGCTCATGTAAGGCTTCAAAGGTAGTGGAAAAAGTCCGAAGGAAAAAGTTTGGAGTCCTTAGTCGGGAGTCCAAAGTCCGAATGCAAAAAACCACATAAGAGAAAAAAATCTTTGTCATCCAAGCATCTGTGCAATCATCCCGAGGGAAAAACATTTAACAGTAAATAAATCCGTTTCGAGATGAAAAAGCAATTTGTATTTGGCTACTTTGCAGTGGTCCTGTTAGCTTGCAAGGCTAAAAAAAAAAATGATTTCAATGAAATATCCCGCAACAAAAAAAGACAGCATAGTTGATCATTATTTCGGAACCGAAGTTGCCGACCCCTACCGTTGGCTGGAGGATGATACATCAGCTGAAACTGCAGCATGGGTAAGCGCTGAAAATAAAGTGACGCAACAATATTTATCTCAAATTCTTTACCGCGATGAGATTAAAAAGAAGCTAACCGAAATATGGAATTACCCTAAAGAAGGAGCTCTGTTTAAAGTTGGCGAGTATTACTTTTCCACCAAAAACAACGGGCTTCAAAACCAAAGTATCTGGTATATTAAAAAAGGTTTCGACGGAGAAGAGGAAGTCTTTTTAGACCCAAATAAGTTAACTGCTGATGGTACCGCAGCTGTTTCTCTAATCGGTTTTTCTCATAACAAACAATATGTTGCTTATTCCGTTGCTCAGGCTGGATCTGATTGGAGCAATATTTACGTCAGAGAAGTTGCTTCAAAAAAGGAATTAGCAGACGAGCTGAAATGGACAAAATTTTCTGGTGCGGCCTGGAAAGGTGATGGTTTCTATTACAGTAAATTCGATAAGCCTGAAAAGGGTACGGATTTATCTGCCGCCAATAAATTTCAAAAAATCTACTATCACAAATTAGGCGATTCACAAGAGGATGATCAACTTGTTTTCGAAGATGCAACCAATCCCAACCTATATTTTGGAGCTGTTGTTACAGAAGATGAGCGCTTCTTAATTATTTATGCAAGTGCCGGAACATCTGGTAATGCTTTATATTATCAAGATTTGACGATACCTAACGGCAGAATTTCTCTTTTGGTTGAAGGTTATGAAAACAACCACAGTATTGTAGCCAATGTTGGCGACAAGCTTTTATTGAATACTGATCTGGATGCAGAAAATAAACGCGTAGTGCTCGTAGATCCGGAAAACAGTGCTCCAGCCCATTGGGAAACCATCATTCCGGAATCAAACCTGGCGCTGGAAGGCGTAGATACGGGAGGTGGCTTTTTGTGGGCTTCGTACCTCAAAGATGCCAGTACAAATTTCGTTCAATATAATTTAGCCGGAAAAAAAATCAGGGAAGTAGACTTGCCGGACATTGGTACCGCCACCGGTTTCGGCGCTTACAAGGAGGATAAAGAATTCTTTTATACCTTCTCAAATTTCACTACGCCTGGCACTATCTATCGCTATGATATCGCAAAAGCAACTTCCTCACTATACAAAAAACCTGACCTAAAGTTTAACACTGACAACTATGAAACTAAACAAGTATTTTATTCTTCAAAAGATGGAACTAAAGTGCCGATGTTCATCGTTCATAAAAAAGGAATTGAACTAGATGGCAACAATCCAGTTTTCCTTTATGCTTATGGCGGATTTCAGGTAAGCTTAACACCAGGGTTTAGTTTATCAAGAATGCTATTCCTGGAAAAGGGCGGTATTTACGTTCAGCCGAGTTTACGAGGTGGAAGCGAATATGGCGAAGCCTGGCACAAAGGCGGGATGCTGGAGAAGAAACAAAATGTTTTTGACGATTTTATTGCGGCAGCCGAATTTTTGATCAAACAAAACTATACCAATGCATCTAAAATCGCTATTTCGGGCGGATCGAACGGCGGACTCTTAGTAGGTGCTTGCATGACCCAAAGACCAGAACTTTTTAAAGTTGCATTACCTGCAGTTGGCGTGTTGGATATGTTACGCTATCATAAATTTACTGTCGGTTGGGGTTGGGTAGTTGAATACGGCAGCAGCGATAAAAAAGAAGATTTTGATTATCTGATCAAATATTCGCCATTACATAATATTAAGGCTGGCGTAAAGTATCCGGCAACATTGATTACAACTGCCGATCATGATGACCGTGTGGTACCTGCACATTCATTTAAGTTTGCAGCTACGCTTCAGGAAAAATATCAAGGAGAGAATCCAATATTGATCAGGGTAGATACCAATGCTGGCCACGGAGCAGGGAAACCGACTACAAAAATTATTGAGGAGGCAGCTGATGTTTGGAGTTTTGTATTTCAGAACCTTGGAATGGAGTGGTGAGGATCTCTTAAGCTGATCAGCACATCTTAAAGCTGTTTAGGTTATTTAAGTTCTTGATATAAGCATGGGAAAACCAGAAATAAACTCAGTGCCTAAACACCCTGTTTTTAATTTTATCCTCACCTTATCATAAGGGCTTATATTTTTAAGGCCGACATATAAATAGAAAAATCCTGAGGTTTCAACAGTGCCCAAACCACCTATTGTTATATGGAAAGTTCTCGTTTTACCCACACCCTTGATGAACCGATTTACAATAGTTGTTTCGAAATTCCTACTTTCTTTTGTGTAGAGTTGATTAATCAAAAGTAGAATAACATCCGATAGCCAAAATTTCGAGACGTAAATTAATAAGGCAAGGATCCCCATACCGGCGAAAATAGTTCTCAAAAGGCTATCATCTTTAAAGAGATACCGGAAGTTAACAAGGTATAAAATTACTACGGGCAAAAGCAGGATGTAATTTAAATAACTTACCCAACCTCTAAATTTCGGCTTACTCAATACAGCACTAACATTAAAAACGAGAGCGGAAAGCAAAGGCAAAAGCATTAGCCAATTCCACGGATGATGCTCCAGGTAAATATAGGCACCTAAACCTACAGGCATAAACGCAGTAGGAAGTTGCCATGTTTCACTATAAACGATAAAGGTTATCGCCCAAACCACAAACAGCAGTCCTAAAATTGGCAGAAGAATTCCCAAGTCCATCGCTATTGAAGATACCATTTTTGGCTAACATATAAATTAATCTCAAAATATAAAAATTAGTAAAATCTATTAAATCTATAGACCAATTATAATTCGCTTTGAAGGGGCTAAAACTTTTATCTTTTTAATTTAATCACTTCAAAGCATATAAAATACTGAATAAGATAAGATTACAGAATTATCTAGAATATTTCTAAATAGGGAAATTGATAAAAGTTTATTTTGTAACTTTGCATCAAATTTTTTTTGAATGATCTCTACTGATATAGCCGTAATTGGCGCTGGTCCGGTTGGTTTATTTGCCATTTTTGAAGCCGGTTTATTAAAAATGCGTTGCCATTTAATTGATTACCTGCCTCAGGTTGGTGGTCAGCTTTCTGAAATTTACCCAAAGAAACCAATTTACGATATTCCAGGTTATCCTTCGGTATTGGCGCAAGAGCTTATTGATAATTTAATGGAGCAGGCAAAGCCTTTTCATCCAACTTTCACCTTGGGTGAACGTATTGAAGGATTGGAAAAACGTGGCGAAGCTGATTTCGTTTTAACCACGAACATGGGAACCGTTATCGAAGCTAAAGTGGTGGTTATTGCTGGCGGATTAGGTTGTTTTGAGCCACGTAAACCTGCTGTTGAAAACCTTGTAAATTTCGAAAACGGTAAAGGTGTTAACTATATGATTCTTGATCCGGAAAAATACCGTGATCAGAAAATGGTTATTGCTGGCGGTGGCGACTCTGCTTTGGACTGGACGATTTACCTTGCTGAAGTTTGTTCTGAATTAACGTTGGTGCATAGAAGTGAGAGCTTCCGTGGTGCTCCGGATTCTGTTGCTAAAGTAATGGCATTGGCAGAAAGCGGGAAAATTAACTTGATTTTAAACAGTAATTTACAAGCTGTTCATGGATCAGATAAGTTGGAGCAAGTAGAAATTGTACAGAATCGTACCATGGAAAAAACGGTTGTAGAAGCAGATCATTTGATTCCTTTGTTTGGTTTAAGTCCAAAATTAGGCCCAATTGAAGCCTGGAATTTAAACATCAGCAAAAGTGCTATTGAGGTTAATACCGACGATTATTCTACAAACATTCCCGGTATTTATGCCATTGGCGATATCAATACTTACGCTAATAAGTTAAAGTTGATACTTTGTGGTTTCCACGAGGCCGCTTTGATGAGTCATAGTGCTTATTCGTACATGAACCCCGGGGTAAAATACACGATGAAATATACCACCGTAAACGGCGTTTCAGAATTTTAGGCTTTGCGTTAATATTGTTTCAATAAAAAACTATTTTAAGTAAGTTTGCGCTAATAAGCGAGCAGAAAAATGGAAAACAACATTACGATATACATGCAAGAACCGGATGGTTCTGTTACCCCTCACGAGGCACCAACCGATATGGGCTTGAGTTTGATGGAATTTTTAAAAGCATCAGAATACGATATTTTAGCTACCTGTGGCGGGATGGCTTTGTGTGCCACTTGTTGCGTTGATGTGTTAGAAGGCGAAGAGAAATTAAACGAAATGAGTGATGATGAATATGCAATGTTGGATACCTTGCCTGATTTGTTACCCAACTCTCGTTTAGCTTGCCAGCTACAGTTAAACAATAATATGGATGGCCTAAAAGTGAAATTACACGGAGTAAGTTAATTTTATAAAATAGATAAAAGTAAAGGGCGATGTTTTTCAACATCGCCCTTTGTTGTTATGAGTGGATTCATTTAAAATATCCATTTATACAGATTGAGAACAATAAAAAAGAGCTTCTTCCTTAAATGAAGAAGCTCTTTAGAACTTTTTAAAATGCTATTTTAAGGGTTTTGTCCACCTGGCCCAATTGCTGGATTCGCATCAATTTCAGACTGAGGAATTGCCCATTGCCATTCTGGCCCACCCGCAGGTACCGATAAAACACCAGATAATGCGATAGTATGGTTGCTACCTGTTCTATCCAATGGAAGATCTTGGCGTTTTAAGTCGAAGAATCTAAATCCTTCACCCCATAAATCAATTCTACGTTGAATAAGAATCTCATTTAATAAAGCCGTACCTGTATTTGTGGTTAGCACATAACTTGGATTACGGTTTTTAGCAAATGTAAATAATACATTCTGCGCAGCAGTTGTTTCAGCAGCAGAACCAGCTATTCCTAAACGAGCTCTTGCTTCAGCTTCAATCAAGAACATTTCGCCGACTCTCATGTTAACCACATCACCAACGCTGGTAGATCCAGCATTTCTAAATTTTCCTTGTTTATAACTTGCTGTTGAGCCAGACACTACTCCTGCTGGTTGATTGAAAGCTATAAATGTAGGTGTGTTACCAGCTGGATCCCAAAGTGCTTTACGTACATCAGTTGCAGGAATTTGGTTGTAAAGAATTGAATTCATTCTTTTAGGAATGGTTCTGTTTGCCGTGGAATTAAATGTACCTAAATAAGCAAAAAACGAATAAAAATAGGTCGTTTGATCTTCCTGTTGTTTGCTTCCCCACATCCATTCCTGATTCTCATAACTATTGAACCCAGCTAGGTATTCAGCGTTAGTCATCAAATTCAACCCTGTTCTTGCCTCAAGTGCGTTTTGAGCAGCAATAGCCCATTTACCTTGGGTTAATGCAACTCTTGCTTTAATCCCTTTAGCAACATTGATATTGAAATGCGATTTATTTGGTCGAGCAGTTGCCCCAGCAAACGTGGTAATCGCTAAATCAAGATCGGTGTTAATCTGACCATACACGGCTTCAACGCTTGCTCTTGGTTTTCCTGGATTTCCGTCTACAATGGAAGTATTCATAATTGGAACACCAGCCTGGGTATTATTTCCAGCCGCATCATATCGTTTTCCAAACACCTGAACCAATACAAAATGTGCCCAAGCTCTATATGTTAAGGCCTCTGCTTTAATCATTTTCTTATCAGCTACACTTCCTTCAGCATTATCAATGTTATCAATGATCAAATTTGCATTTGCGATGATCCTGTAATAGAACGTATATATAAAAGAGTTATTTAGCGTTGATGCACTTCTATGTGTTACCCATTTATGCACACCAAAAGCTGTTGTACTAACTGTATTTACAATATCATCACCCATATAATCAATATTAAGGTTTACAGCACCTTGGCCACCTTCTTCTTGTCTAGAATACTGAATATACAATGATCTATTGATACCGTTTAATGCTGCTAAAGCATTTGTTGTTGTAGTAAATACTGCATTTTTATCAACTGAATCTGTTGGATTAGTTAATAAATAATCTTTTTTACAAGCACCCATCAATAGCACAACGGCCATTAATGGAAAAATAAATTTATTTATGGTTTTCATAATTTCCTTTTAAAATGATGCATTAAGTCCTAAACTTACTATACGGGTTGGTGTATAGTTATTAGTATTTACACCGGTAAAACTTTCTGATGGATCTAATCCTTTACGCTTCGAAAGCATGAAAAGATTTTCGCCAGAAGCATACACATTAACCCTACTTAAACCCACCTTCTTGATAAAAGTAGTTGGAAGGTTATAAGCTAAAATCGCTGATCTCATGTTTAAATACGATGCATCAATCAAGAATCTCGACGATGTAGCATTGTTGAAAGTTGATCTACCAACGTCAAGTCTTGGAATTGAAGCGGCATCGCCAATTTGTTGCCACGAATTTAGGGCATCAATATGCAACGAGCCTCCGTAACCTGCATATGACATTAATGATTGATATGTTGCATCATAAGCTTTACCACCAACTTGATAATTCATAATTACTGATAAAGAGAATGCTTTATAAGTAAAGGTGTTGGTGAAACTTCCAAAAAAGTCAGGAATAGAAGATCCTGAATAGGCATATAATGCGTTATTTGGGTTAATAGTAAAGTTTTGCCCATTAACTGTTCTGGTATCTGCGGCACTACCCGGATTAAGAGGATTAATTTCATATAAACCCGCTCCGTCAGCAGGGTTAACGCCAGCCCATTGGCGTAACCAATATTGATATCTGGATTGACCTACCGCTAATTGTTTTGTTCCATCAATAATTGTTGGCGTTTCATCTGGCATTTTCGTAATTCTGTTTCTAATTAATGACCAGTTGATATTCATATCCCATTTAAAATCACGGGATTTAATAATATCACCAGCTAAATTAATTTCGACACCTCTATTCCACATTTTACCAATGTTTTTTGCAAAGGTTCCAGTTCCGCTACCAATACCTAAACCTGTGGATAATGGAAGTGGAACATTGAATAACAAATCAGATGATTGTTTGCTGAAAACCTCAGCACTACCATGTAATCTATTTTTGAAAAAACCGAATTCTACAGCTGCATCAATTTGAGTTTGCGTTTCCCAGGTAATGTTAGGGTTTGCTAAACTTTGAAATAATATCCCTGGCTCTGCAGCATTGTTATTGTCCAAGCTATATAGAGATCTATCCAGATTGTAAATTCTAGCGCCACCCGGGGTTAATAAGTCGTCATTACCTAGTGAACCGTAAGAAGATCTAAATTTCAAATAATTAATCCAGGTTTTATCTTTCAAGAAATTTTCCTCACTTATCAACCAGCCTAAACTAGCTGAATAAAAGTTACCCCATTGCTTACCAGGACCCCATTTAGATGATCCGTCACGACGGTAAGATCCTGTAAGAAAATATTTCGCTTTGTAATCATAATTCAACCTTGTGAATACAGCTTCCTTTCTATAATCTTGCAAGTATGATTGTAAATCTGAAGTTGTTGAAAAATTGATTAATTCGCTATTTCCATCCAAGATTTGGGTATTGCGAGCACCCGTTAAATATTTATAGGCATAATCATAGTTGTTATGCCCAACCAACACACCAATAGTATGATCACCAAGTACCTTATTATAATTCAATAACTGCTCAATAGTGTAAGTAGTGGTTGTCGTAGATGTATTTCTTGCTCTACCGCCTGGTGCACCATCACCTACGATTTTATTTTGATAGTCGCCAAGCATATAGTTGTTTATATCAACTCCTAAATTCTGAGTGAATTTAAAATCTTTAAGAAAAGTTATTTCACCGTAAGTTCTGGCACTTAATGCATTCCTTTTTATTAATGTCGAGTTTAATAATGTCTCCTGCAATATATGTCTTCCGGCGTAAGCTCCAGACGGACGATTTGCAATGCCAAGACTACCTTGTAAATTACCAGTATCATAAATTTTACCTCCACTAGCATCTAACAAATATTCGCCAGTGGTTTGGTTATGAGCATACAATGGGTAAATTGGGCCAATGTAACGGGAAAAGTTAAATGGATTCACAATACTTCCGCTGCCATCAGCGTCGGCTTGATTTGATTTTGTGATGTTTGCATTAACATTTAAGCCAGTTCTAAACCACGAAAGAGGTTTGGTGTTTATATTTACACGACCGTTAATTCTATTGAAATCAGATCTGATAATGTAACCTTTTTCATTCAAGTAACCTAATGATGCATAATAATCAGATTTCTCCGTTGCACCGCTATATGACATTGAATAGTCACTTCTCTGACCAGTTCTTTCTAAAGGTTCTCTCCAGTTAAGATCATCTGGATATAATAACGTTGCATTAGGATTTAACTTTCCATCAGTCCCTACAATTTCATTGTTCGGTACATTGAACGGGTTATTTAATAATAATCCTCTAATTCCATTAGTTGCAGCAGTATTTGCTGCTGCCAACGTACTACCAGTACCTGTAGCTGGATAAACTAAACTATTTCTGTAGGCCTGCCATGCTAATGGATAGTACTGATAAGCATCTACTGTTTCGTATTCAGGAATACCTCTTGAAGTTAAACCTTGAATAATTCTGAAATCAAGTTGTTCTTTTCCTTTTCTACCCTTTTTTGTGGTGATTAAAACTACACCATTACCAGCGCTTGAGCCATAAAGTGCAGAAGATGCCGCATCTTTTAATAATGAAATGGTTTCAATATCATCAACACTAATGTTACTGATATTTCCAGAATACTGGATTCCATCAACGATATACAAAGGATCATTCGATGCAGAAATTGAGCCAAACCCACGAACACGAATTGTTGGACCAGAACCTGGTTGACCATTACCAGCATTTACCTGCACACCTGGGGCAGCGCCGGCGAGCGCACTATTTAAGTTTGTTACAGGTCTTTGCGCAATATCGTCAGCACCAACTGTTGATATTGAACCTGTGTTTTTACCCTTTGTCGTGGTACCATACGCAGTGGTAATCACTACTTCCTGTAAAGACTTCGCATCAGTTTCTAAACCTACATTGATTGAGTTTGATGAAGTAAGCGTAATTGTTTTAGATGCAAAACCTACGAAAGAAAACTGTAGACTTTTAGTTGCTGAGGTAACTCTAATGCTGAATTTACCATCATTTCCTGTCGTTGTAGTCGCTGGTGAACCAAGCGCTTTAATACTAACGCCGGGAAGCGGGAAACCATCCTCTGTCGACGTTACTGTTCCAGTAATTGTTCGCTCTTGAGCCATTGCATTAAATGCAAAAAACAAAAGCACGAACAAACTTTGTAGAAGTTTTTTCATGAATTTAAATTAGTTGTTTGATTTATTAGTTAAGCCGCCTAATTTAAGGGATACGAAAAAGTAATTCAAACTTTAACCCAAAATTTGCATGAAATTCGACAAATTAAAGTTGTTATGACATTAATATTACCTTAAGGTTAAAATAATATTAATACTAACTTTTTAGTTATAATTTCATTGAAGCAATATTATAAAGAACATCTAAAATATTATTTAGTTATAGAAAAATTAGCTAAAACCGATATACAATGAGCAAAGTTTATATATAGTCTAACAATTCGAATTAAATTCCTTGTAAAAAGAACGTTTGATAATAGAATACAAAGACAAAAGATTAAATCTTTGCATATTCAGACCATTGAAGTTAATAAACTAAGGATAGAACCAAGTATTACTGAACAGTTACTTTTTGTCTCTCTACATTCCAGCCGTAAACTTCAATAGCAGTTTTTTGAACTCCATTATATTCAACTGTTATCAACCTGCTTTCTCCAGGCAGTATGCTCACGTAGTTATCATCATAAAAGGCTGGTAAAATCCGCTTGCCTGTTTGGCTATCGATCAACGCCACGCGGTTGAAAAAAGCTACAGGATTGCCACCCGGATTAGTTAATGTTACTTCCACCTTGTCGTCAGATTTTTTAACGGCATTCACCTTTAAAGCCGCTGGTTTTAAATTTTGCAAACCTTTATAATTGCCATCCTTATCAGCCAGCCAGTAAATATTTTCACTTAAAACCTCCTGTTTTTCATTCAACAGTTTGAGTGAGACAAACACACCATCTTTCTGGTCAAGTTTTTTCAGAAAATCATTCAATGGAAAAAAGCGACGAACGGAAGATGCACCAATGGAATTGAAAACCTGCGAATAGAAATAATCTTTTCCATCCATATCGTGAAGCTTGGCTTGCACCATTAAATTATTACGATCTGTAAAACCGTTATTCACTACCGTTACCATGCTATCCAGTGGATTCATCATGATATGAAGGGGCTCACTTCCTTTGCGCAAACCATAAAGGCAAGCATTTGGGTCGAGGTAGTAATCGTACATTTGACCACGAAGCGCCGTCCATGGGTTTTGTGTTTTCCAAATAATAGAACCCGTGTACCAATCCCACATTTTATTAGAGAAGCCTTCCATCAAAGCACGATATTGATCATAGTTGACGAGCTGTGCCTTCATTGCAAAATCCTTTGCATCTTTAGTTTTGCCATAAGGATTAATATACTGATCGTAACCAATGTATTTATGATAATCCCAAACCGAATCTGGCTTGCTTTTAAATTGTGGTGCAACCATATTTTCTTTTGGGATAAAACGCTCCAATGATTCGTAATCTCCTACGCCAACTGAACCCACTTCGGAGTTGTAAGGAAATGTTTTTACCGCCCAAAAGCTTTTTGGATCTTGAATACCATAAGGCCCATCGCCATTACCACCGATTGAATTGTACGACATCTCATCACTATTAGAAAAATCGAAAAACTTCCGCGTGCCATCCAATCGTGGCAGAATATCATTTTTAATCGGATTTAGAATATCCTCTGGCGGCGTAATTTCATTTCCGCCGCACCAGAAAGCAAGTGAAGCATGGTTACGAATCATTTTTACCTGATCTTCAATCGCTGTTAAAACCAGTGGATGATTGTCGGGATAATTCCTTCTCGTCCACTGATCTTCTTTTTTTAAGGGATCTACCCAACGGCCATTGCAATCGCCACTGAACCAAAAATCCTGAAAAACGAGCAAGCCATACTTATCGCAGGCATTATAAAACTCAGGCCTTTCTAAAATGGCACCGCCCCAAATCCTGATCAGGTTTAGGTTCATATCCTTGTGGTAACGAACTTCGGCATCGTAACGGGCATCGGAGAAACGCAGCATCGCATCAGAAATGATCCAGTTACCGCCTTTGATGAAAATCTTTTGGCCATTTACATAAGCGCCCATACTTTGGGTACGGTCATTCCAAATATTATCAATCTGGCGGATGCCAACTTTCAAATTTTCCTGATCCAAAACCTGGCTTCCATTTAAAAATTTGATGTTAACCGGATATAAATCCTGCTTTCCATAACCACTAGGCCACCAAAGTTTAGGGTTTTCCAAAGCTAAATCCGCAAATATTATTTCTGTAGTTTTATTCGCAGCGATAGAAACTGTTTTGCTAACTGTTTTGCCAGCAATTTGGTATTGCAAAATACCTGCAACGGCTTTAGCTGTTGGATTTTCTACCTCAACCGAAACTTTGATGGTAGCTGGTTGTTGTTTGGCATTCGGTACTCTTTTGCCAGGAACCAGCGTAACTACATGCGGGTTTTTTACATTGATAGACCTTGTTTTTTCGATAATCACTTTATCCCAAATCCCTGTGTTTCGATCACGAGTGGGCTGAATCCAATCCCAGCCAGCCGTATATTGCGTGGTTAATCCTTTGGCAATTGTTCCGTCGCCACCTTGCCCGCCGTTTGGATTGCCGGGAAAATCTGGTGGATAAACGATTACGGCCAAGCGGTTTTTGCCTGTGGCAGAAAGAAATTTTGTGATGTTGTAGTTGGCACGAATATGCATGCCTTCATGCGTTTTCGCATTGATCTTCTTTCCGTTGAGAAAAAAATCAGCTTTATAATTTATCCCACGAAATTGTATCCATACCTGTTCGTTGCCGATAGCTTTTTCATCAAAGTCCTTCACAAACCAATAAGTATAATGCTCGTTCCCCGTTTTATAGATATCGGCAATTTTCTCGTTGTTCATTCCATAAAATGGATCAGGAACTTTTTTGTTATCAAGCAAAGTGGTTAAAACCGTCCCTGGAACTGTAGCAGGCAACCAATTATTTAGCCCGAAGTTCGAGCTGGAAATCTGGCTTCCGGTAGCATTAGCGTCTTTAATGTTGGCACAAAGCCAGCCAGAATTAAGTTCGTAGCGTTGGGCTTGCGTGTTTAAAGCAGCTAAAAACAAAAGCGAAAAGAGCAATTTCCTCATAAATGAGTTTTTTAATTAAATATTTTTTAAACTATTGGCTTGGTCTTTCCGAAGAATTACCAACCGTTAATAATAAACCTGATAGAACGGAAATACTTTTTATTTGTTTTCAAGAGTTGACAACTTTATGGCAACCGAGAAAGAAAGTTGTCAACTCTACAAATTAAAAAGATTTTAGTGATAGCAGGGCTACCCTAGCCAAAACGATCTCCCGTAAATTTCCAACTCACTATTTCCCTGAAACTGGTCGATCTGCAGCATTAATGCCCCATAATTTTGATGGCGTATTGCCCATGTAAATTTCCATGGAACCGCCATTTACTATGGTTTTATGCTCAATAAACGACTTATTATAAGGTTTGCCATTAATTAAAATGCGTTGTATGTACTTATTTGCCACAGAATTTCCTAGCACTTTAATGTCGAAGTTCTTGTTTCCTTCCAATTTAATGGTTGCCGAATTAATTAAAGGCGTACCAAAAACATAGGTACCATTGGCGGGATTTACAGGATAAAAACCAAGCGCAGAAAAAACGTACCAGGCGCTCATTTGGCCTACATCTTCGTTTCCACACAAACCATCAGGCTTCGCAGTAAAGAAATCGTTGTCAATTTTGCGAATCAATTCGGCTGTTTTCCAGGGCTGACCGGCATAAGCATATAAATAAGGAATGTGGTGACCGGGCTCATTTCCCTGAGCGTAATTGCCGATCAAACCAGAGATATCAGGTGAGCTGTTTTCACCTAAATCGGCAGGAACGATAAATAAAGAATCGAGTTTGTTTACAAAAGGTTTATCGCCACCGAAAAGATTGGTCAAACCCTCCACATCCTGAGGAACCAACCAGGTATATTGCCAGGCATTACCCTCTGTATAATCATCTTCACGGTGCTTGGCCTTAACCGGACTAAACGGCGTACGCCATTTCCCATCGGCCATTTTACCACGCATAAACTGAACATCCTGATCAAAATATTGGCGGTAAAGCTGTGCCCTTTTGCTAAAATATCGATAATCTTCAGTTTTATTAAGCGCCTTTGCAAACATGGCTATACAGTAATCGTCGATCGCATATTCCAGGGCTTTGGCAACAGATTCGTTAACTTTATCGGCTGGAATGTACTTAAGTTGCTGAATGTAATCGATGCCTTCCGTTTTTTGCATGGCAGATTGTTTTACTGCTTCATAAGCAAGATTTTCATCAAAACCGCGGTAGCCTTTCAAATAAGCATCTACTATAACCGGAACAGCATGATAGCCCACCATGGTATTGGTTTCGTTGCCCATTAAATGCCAAACCGGAAGTTTGCCCTGCTCCTTGTAAATGGCCAACATGGTGTTCACTACATCACTCACCCGATCCTGATGTAAGATAGTGTATAAAGGATGCGCCGCCCTGTAAGTATCCCAAAGTGAAAAAGTAGTGTAGTTGGTGAAATTAGCCTGTTTATATACTTTTTTGTCGGTGCCTAGATAATCGTTGTTCACATCATTAAAAAGTGATGGTGCCGTCATGGTATGAAACAAAGCGGTATAGAATATTTTTTTTGTATTGGCTGAAGCATTGATTTTAACCTTCGACAATTCTTTTTCCCATTTCGCATCAGCTTTCTTCGTCGTGGATGCAAAATCCCACCCAGGCAGTTCAGTTGAAAGGTTTAAGATGGCATTTTCAATGCTTACCGGAGATAAGGCCACTTTTATCTGAAGTTTATTATTGTTAATTGCTGCAAAACTGGCTACTGCTTTCAGCTTTTTGCCATTAACATCTTTGCTTTCTTTCAGCTGATTATCTTCATAAATATCGAAGCTTCTTAGGGGTTGAGAAAACTTGATGACGAAATACAAGCGCTGATCATTTGCCCAGCCTTTAGAATTTCTATTCCCGACAATAGTATTGGCGTCGATTTGTTTAAAAGATGCATTTGTTGGTGCATCCCAACCGATGCCTTCCACCAAATCGATCATAACATGTGGCGTTGGGGCATTTTTCGGAAAGGTGTATTGATGAAAACCTACACGTTCGGTAGCCGTTAGTTCTGCCTTAATTTTGTATTTATCGAGTAAAACACTGTAATAACCAGCTTTGGCATTTTCATTTTGGTGCGAAAATGTCGACAGGTAGCCTTTATCCTCTTCTCCCTTTTTACCTTTCTCTAAAACAGTTGCGCCTGTTACGGGCATAATTGAAATGTCGCCCAAATCGCCAATGCCGGTTCCACTTAGGTGGGTATGCGAAAAACCAGTGATGGTCTTGCTTACGTAGTTGTAACCGCTGCACCAATCCCAGCCTTCCATAATATTGTTTGGACCAAGTTGTACCGCTCCGAAAGGAACATTTGCGCCAACAAAAACATGCCCGTGTTTTGCAGAACCAATAATGGGATCTACAAACTGAGTTAGTTTCGAATTTTGCTGAGCGTTGATTCCATTGGTGAATAATATGGCCGAAGCAAAAACGATTAATTTTGCACTAAAAATTTTCATAGTCTAAATAGGATAAGCTAAATCGATTTACAAATTAATAAATTATAAATGGACTTAGAGAATTATTCGGGAAAAGTTGATCACGACTACTCAATTGATTGTGCTTCTTTTACTGAAGAAGCCTGTCATCACTAAAAATTTTGCAGTAATTCAACAATGTTTACTTCTTGATTTCAAGCACAATTACCTCATCATTTTTATTGATATTTCCAGTAATAGGAATATGGAGCGAACCGTTTTTTAAAGTTGCGCTTACCGCTTTCTTATCTTTTAAATAATAAGCTTTTTGTATTTTCTTAAATGGGAAGCCTTTCAACAAAATTTCAGGCTGTGCTTTAAAAATATGAATAAATAGTTTGTCGCTTTTTTGCGTAATGCATCCCCAATCTTGCGGTTTTAAGTAACCTGAGTTGGAACCATAAATACTTTCTCCATATATTTTTAACCAATCGCCCATACTATTTAGTCGCTCAGTAAACTCAGGCTGGATTTCTCCGTTTGGCATAGGGCCTATATTTAACAATAAGTTAGCCCCTAAAGCTGCTGCCTTCACCAGGGTTTGAATAAGTTTGGTTTCACTTTTATAGGAAGTATCAGTGAGGCTAAATCCCCAGGAACCGTTTATAGTCTGACAAGCTTCTAAAGGAATTTGGGCACTTGCTTCCTGAAAGCTTAAACCAGATTTATTCTCTCCAGGTAAATCTTGTTCAAACATTTGGAAATCTTCTCCTGGCAATGGGGAAAGATGGTGGTTATTACCGATCATGCATTGAGGCTGAAGCTTGTGTATTAAACCATAAATTTCGTCATACTTCCAATCGAGTCTAGATGTTCGGTCTTTCTCTCCTTCGGGAGCGGTTTGATCCCAATGACCATCGAACCAAATACCACCAATTT
The DNA here is from genome assembly GCF_979258625.1 of Pedobacter sp. AC212. Classification (NCBI taxonomy): domain Bacteria; kingdom Pseudomonadati; phylum Bacteroidota; class Sphingobacteriia; order Sphingobacteriales; family Sphingobacteriaceae; genus Pedobacter; species Pedobacter sp. AC212. Next base: position 242,348 of record NZ_OZ409870.1, read on the forward strand.
CACCATAGTTGGTGAGCAACTCGGTGAGTTGGTTTTTCATAAACTGAAGATAACTTGCGTAGTTTCCATGTCCTTTTCTCCCGCTAAACTGGCCAGTTCTGCCCGTTTCATGTGGATAATCTTCGCGGCGCCAATCGAGTATGGAGTAATAAAGAAAGAGTTTAATGCCTTGTTTTTTACACTCGTCTGCCATCATCTTCACAATATCCTTCTTGTAAGGGGTGTTCATGATATTGAAACCCGAATATTTGGTATCCCACATGCTAAAACCATCATGATGCCTTGTGATTAGGGTAATGTATTTCATCCCGGCATTTTTAGCCGTTGCGACCCATTTTTGCGCATCAAAATCGATGGGGTTAAAGAACTTTTCCAAACGGGTGTAGTTCTCCACGGTAACTTTCCGCTCGTTCATTACCCACTCGCCACTTCCAGGAATGCTAAATGGACCCCAGTGAATAAACAGCCCGAAGCGAGCATCGGCAAACCAATTGCGTGCTTCGATATTAGATGGGGCAGGCACATAATTTTGTGCACCAGCAAACAAACCATTTACAATAAAAGCAATGATCAGGCATAATTTTTTCATAACTGATGTTTAAATTTGGTTGAAGAAAGGATGGTCTAATCTATACTTGTCGGTTCCTTAACGGGCTTGCCAATTACTTTATAATTGCCATCTCCTTTTAAAATAGCCAACATTTGAGTTTGATTGGCAAACAGGGTTTTTGCTGCCGCCAGTTCTTTATCGTATTGGAAACTCTGCTCTATTCTACCTTTCTCGTAAAAATATCTGCTTATAATTTGTGCTTCTAAAACCCTTTTTATTTCTGCCTTATGTGTAGCCAAATCATTCTTTTTTGATGAAGTAAGCTTGTATTTCAAATTTTCTAAATCAGCTTTCACCTCCGCTGATTTATTTTCTTTTTCTGCCTCAACACGTAAATCAGATAATAATCTTTCTGTTCTGCTTTGATAGGTGAGGTCTTTATCAGCCAAGGTGCTTACAAATGCAGCATAATCTGCATCTGAAACCTGGAATGTTTTCGCTGATTCTAATTTTGTAGTTTTTTTCGAAAAGATATTGGCATAGTTAAAGAATAAACTTTTGTTAATCATGGTAATGGTAACCGGACTAAGTTTATCTGCGTTGACTACCAAATCGGGGTAAACGCCATTTCCACTGTAAACATTTCTGCCCGCTTTCGTTTGATACATCGCAATAGTAGAATCGGCAAATCGCTCAGCCATTCCATTGACATCCTTATGGGTATAATCGAGTTTTTGAATGCATCGGCCTGATGGTGTGTAATACTTGGCTACAGTAACTTTAACCAAACTGTTATACGGAAGATTAAATGTTTGCTGCACCAATCCCTTTCCATAACTGCGTTGGCCAACTACAATAGCCCGATCTAAATCCTGTAACGAACCGGCCACAATTTCGGAAGCCGATGCAGAATTGCCGTTTACTAAAACCACCAATGGAACTGAGGGAGATACTGGCATCATCTGCGTTTTATAGGTGATGGTTTTTTCGGCATTTTTACCTTTTTGAATTACCACTAACTGATCTTTATCTACAAATAGATTTACAATTTTAACAGCCTCCTGCAAAATACCCCCACCATTATTTCTTAAATCCAAAACAATGCCTTTAGGGTTTTCTTTGTTAAGGTTAACTAAAGCATCCCTCACTTCCTGACCAGAATTTTCTAAGAATTTATCCAACCTAATGTAACCAATGCCATCGCCAATCATACCCGAGTAAGATACGTTAGGTTGCTTAATTTCATCACGGTTTAATTTTTTGGAAATCTCTTTACCGTCTCTCATCAAGGTCAAATCGACTGGTGTACCTTTTGGGCCACGCAACAACTGACTAATTTGAGTGCGATCTTTACCTTTGATTTCGATTCCATTTATTTTTAAGATCTGGTCGCCGGCTTTCACATCACCTTTGTTAGCCGGATAGCCCTCACTTACATCATTTACAAAAAGTTTTCCGTCAATAAGTACCGTTGCTGCGCCAATTCCACCGTATTGGGTGCTAATATATTTTAGTTTGTAATCTTCGATTTCCGATTCGGGAACATATTCTGTATAAGGATCGAGTGTTTCCAACATGGCATCAATCCCTGTTTTCATTAACTGAGGCGCATTGGTTTCATCAACATAATTGATATTGATTTCTTTATACAGCGATGCGAAAATGTCTAAGTTTTTCGATACCAGAAATAGATCTTCCCTAAATGAAAAAGAGAAAACAGCTAAAGTCAAACCTGCTGCTAAAACATAATATTTTAGTTTCTTCATACCTTAAATTCTGGAATCCAAAACAGCAAGCTGATGGATGATTTGTTTTTTATAAAGGTAAATGTACGAAAAGGCCCAAATATTAAAAATAAGATATTTGAAAGTGCTTTATGCAGAAAAGAAAGAGATGGATTTTAACTTAAAGTCTGTTGCCTTTAGTATCGGCTAATGCTTTTTGAATGGTGAATTCGATGTAAGTTCGGTCGCGTTTTACCAAACGCATTAAATCTTCAACCAATTGATCTTCCTTGCCAGGCGTAAACTCTAAAGGCTCGTTCGCTAAATCGCGGTATTTCCTTAAAAATTTAGTTTTTACTTTAAAAGCAGTTTCAGAAGTAAGTTGAAAGTTAGCCATAGCAGATTTTATTTGATGCAAAAGTAAAAAATATTTGCTCACATCGCCATTTTTTTGTGAGGGCTTTGAAAAAAATAGAGTTAACAGGAATGTTTTGCACGATAATTGTGCTGAAATGCGGATTATAAAATCCAATTGATTAAACACACAAACATTAAACATTCAAAAAAATGAAAAGAATCATCCTTTCTATTGTTTTCCTAACCGCCGGTTGGGTAACATCTCAGGCACAAACCTTCAATTTAGGTATTAAAGCAGGTGTTAACCTGGCCAAACTCAATGCAGATTTCGCCAGCGAAGAAAACCGATTAGGTTATCAAGTTGGTGCATGGGCACGTATTGGCGGTGCAAGTTTTTATGTACAGCCAGAGGTCTACATTGGCAGCAAAGGCAATAAGTTCATCAGCTTTACCAATAATAACAATACGGAAGTTGCTGCAGAAGGTAAAGTAAAATTTACCACTTTGGATATTCCTGTTTTACTGGGAACGAAATTCGGTGCAAAAAACTTAAATTTCAGACTAATGGCCGGACCAGTGGTATCATTTGTGCTGGATGAAAATTCTAGCTTTAGCAGTGCCTACGATCAAGCTACAGATTTCGACAATTACAAAAATCAAGCTATTGGAATCCAAGCTGGTGCGGGGGTAGATGTAGGCTCTATTTCTGTGGATCTGCGTTATGAAGCCGGATTATCAAACATTAGTAAAAGTGAAAAGTATACTCAGAAACCTAACTTATTTCAGTTAAGTTTAGGCTTTAAGATATTGTAGTTGATATAAGCGCCAGAATATTTTTCTGGCGCTTTAACTATTTAAATGGTTAAGCTTCCGGTAAGCCTCCCTTTATCTGGACCTCTGTAAAATTGGCATTACAGCAAGTAGTTAGATTAAAAAAACACGATTTTTATATCTGCATTTTAAACTAACAACAATGAAAACCCCCATTTTTTTATTATTTGCGTTGCTGGTGTCTTTTGGACTTCAGGCCCAAGACTTCAAATACGCATTTGTGACTGACACACATGTCGGATCATCAACAGGAGAAGAAGATCTTCGCCGAACGGTAGCCGATATCAATGAATTATCTGACATCGACTTTATTATTGTTACTGGCGACATTACCGAAATGGGCACCAATAATGAATTGAGTTTAGCCAAACAAATCCTTTCAGGCTTAAAAAAGCCCTACCATATTATTCCTGGCAATCATGATACAGGATGGTCGGAATCTGGGGGAGTAAGATTTATCAAAGAATTTGGAAATGATAAATTTACTTTTGATCATAATGGATATCGTTTTATCGCTTGTGCTTCTGGTCCTTATGTAAGAATGAGTGACGGACATATTCCAAGAGATGCGACTGTTTGGCTGGATAGTGTTTTAAAAGCAACTCCTAAAAACATGCCCATTGTTTTTGCCAATCATTATCCGCTAGATAACAGCTTGGATAATTGGTACGAAGCAACTGATCGTTTGAAAAAATACAACATTCAATATGCCATTTGCGGCCATGGGCATAGCAATAAACCGTATAATTTTGAAGGTATAGAGGCAACCATGGGTCGCTCGAACTTAAGGACGAAAGATAGCATTGGCGGTTATAACATAGTAAATATGACCAAGGATAGTGTTTTCTTTCAAACTAAAAAACCGACTCAGCTCATTGCTCCAGCCTGGAGGAAAATAGCATTGAAAACGTTTCAGGATGATCAAAAGAAATATTATAGACCAGATTTCGCCATCAACAATAAATATGCGAATACGAAAGAATTGTGGTCTTATCATTCGAATGCCAATGTAGTAAACACACCAGCCTATTCTGCCAATCGGGTTATTTTTGGGAATAGTTTGGGTTTGGTTGAGGCACTAAATAAAAAGACCGGAAAGAAAGAATGGACCTTTCATAGCAAGGGTGCCATTTATTCTTCGCCTGTGATTGTTGAAAATTTAGTGATTTTCGGATCTGGCGACGGAAACATTTATGCCCTAAATGAAAAAACAGGGAAAGAGGTTTGGAAAAAAGAAACTCCAAACTCCGTTTTAGGATCGCCTGTTGTTAGTGGAAAAAACATTTATATTGGAGGTAGTGATAATACTTTCAGGGCATTAGAAGCTAAAACTGGTAAAGAAATTTGGGCATTTACAGAAGTTGAAGGTACAATAGTAGGTAAGCCACTTATCTATCAAGGTAAAATTATTTTCGGTTCATGGGGCAGGCATTTATATGCGCTTAACATCAATTCGGGTAGCCTGGTTTGGAAATGGAACAATGGCCAGGGCAACAGAATGTTTTCTCCGGCAATGGTTACCCCTGTAGCGGCAAAGGGTAATGTGTACATTTCTGCACCAGATAGATATTTGACAGCAATTGATGCGAGTAATGGCACTACGCTTTGGAGAAATAAAGAAGCCACCGTTCGTGAATCGATTGGTTTATCAACTGATAGCACAACCATTTACGGCAAAACGATGCAGGATGAAATTGTGGCATATAAGGCTCAGCCTCAAGACCCTGGTGTGCTTTGGCGATATAATGCAGGCTTCGGTTATGAGCATGTTCCTTCTATGCTGATTGAGAAAGATGGCAATGTATTTTTTGGAACCAAAAATGGTGTTGTTTATGCTATTGATCCAAAAAAGCAATCGACAACATGGGCACATAAAATAGATAACTCGATGATTAATACCGTAAATGTAGTTGACGGAAAAAATCTTGTGGTGAGTACTATGGACGGAAAAGTGGTTTGGATAAATGCGAAGAAATAATACTTAAATTTTTAATCAACAAAAAAGGGAGCCAATTTGCAAAGGCTCCCTTTTTTGTTGCTGATTTATATTATTACCTAGTTACCAACCTGTGGTTTGGGTAAGTTTAAAACCCTTCTCTTGGTATTGAATAATCTGTGCCTGACCAACTGGCGCCAAATAAGCTCTGTCAGTAAATGCGTTTCTGTTTGTTGCATTTGTAACCATCCAATAACCCACCATTGCCGCAGCATTGGTTCCATTGTAAGTTACAATTGAACCATCAGCTTTCTTTACTTTAACGTTGCCTGCTGTTGCATTGGCTGAAGTTAAATAGGCTGGCGCTTCTGTTTGTACATTTACCCATGGTCCTAAGAAGTAATCTGAGTTGGTACTAAAATTCATGTTGTTCAATTTCTTCCAGCGTTTTAAATCCAACAGCCTGGTGTGTTCAAAAACGAATTCCATACGTCTTTCTCTACGAATTTCCCATATTAAATCCGGAACATCCGTATCGCGGGCAGGATCTACTGGCAATGCACCGATAGTTAAAGGAGCAGTTTTCAAAACCCCTTTCGCAATTGCAGCAGCATCTAACGGACGGCTTCTAATCGCATTTACCGATTTATTTAAATCTGCCTGAGTAACTGCCGCCGCACCATAATACTGAGCCAAAACGGCTTTTGCTTCCACCCAATTTAACACCACTTCTGCCAAACGGATTACTGGCGCATCACTGGTATTGGTATTACTTCCCCAAGCTGCCGGATACGTTTTACCAATATAAGTAAGCGCATCTCTTGAAGCAAATTTAAAGCCGTATAACAAGGTGGCCGATGGAATGAGTGCTTTATCATAAAATGAGGCTTCAAACCGTGGATCTCTCGTTTTAACCAAATCGGCTATCGTAAATGAGTTTGCTCCAGCCACCGCAGAATTTTGCCAAACTCTCCCATCGTTTAACAAGAAAGATTTAACTAAGACCAAGTTCGCATCTACACCAACTACTTCTGTTCCGTTTTGGTACGAGCCAATACTATGGGTTACCGCTAGCGCAGCATCATAAGTTCTGTATAATAGCACCTCTGGATGACCAGCCAGGTTATCACTCGAGAAAATAGATTTAAAATCGCGGGTAAAATTGTATTTATTGCTATTGATTACATAATCTCCAGCTTCTACTGCAAATTCAAGATATTTTTTAGCTCTTGCAGCATCTAAACCGTGATAGTGTTCATAAGTTCCTTCAAAGAGCATAAATCTGGAGATAAATGCCGCAGCGATATACTTGTTCAAATATTGTGCACCATCGTTCTCACGCATGTTGGCCATTACAAATTTAAAATCATCATAAACCTTATCCATCACCACTCCTCTAGCATCTCTATCTTTATATAAAGTAGCTAAATCAGTGTCCGAAACTTCTTTATCAAAATAAGGAACATCACCAAATACACTTACCAATCTACTGTATTCAAAACCTCTAAAAAACCTTGCCACAGCCGACCAATGGTTGTAGGCCTCTGCAGAAATTTTAGGTTTAGCCACATTGTCTAATCTATTGATCATAACATTTGACTTACGGACCCAGGCAAAATCCCAGGTGGGACCAGCATAAGTACCTAACCAATCTGCCGATTCAAGAGTTGATCCTCGGCTGGTTGGTACACTGCTTTCAAAATTGGTTTGAACATTTTTCCCTGTTACATCATCAGAAAAAGTATAACCTCTAACAGGAGTATAATCTACTCCAAACCCAGAGTTGTAACCATTAAAATAATTTGGATAGTAAGCATTTGCATACATCCGAATATCATCCTCACCCCGCCAAAATTGGCCATCGACATAATCTGTTAATGGTGGACGATCCAAAACATCTTTTTTACAAGAAGTAATTAATAGACTTGCCAAAAGAGGCAGGCCGTATATATATTTGAAATATTTCATCATCATCATTTTTAAAATGTTAACTGTAAACCAAAAGAAACACTCTTGAAAGCTGGGATTCCTGTTCCGGTACGACCGCCATTGTAGTTAGACTGATCCCAAACTGAGTATCCACTTATACTCTCCGGATCGATCGGTAAATCGCCTAAATGATCCCAGGTAAAGAAATTTTCTAACGCAGTGTATACTCTAAGTGAACTTATACCCACTTTTTTAGTTAACAATTGTGGGAACGTATAACCTACCGTTAAATTTTTAAGCCTGATGTAAGCCATATTTAACAAGTATCGATCTTGAACCTGCATGTTATTTGTTGTACCGCTTGCTGCATTGTTATACGCAGCCGGATAGAAAGCATCAGGTGTTTGTGGTGTCCAATAATTACTTGCAATTGCTTCTGGCATTGCGCCATCGGCAGAGTTGAAACCTGGAATAGCCAAAAAGCCAGCTCCCCAAATTTTACGGCTACCCACACCCTGGAAAAAAGCACTGATATCAACACCTTTAAAATCGGCACCTAATCTAAACCCGTATTCGTAACTAGGGTTTGAGTTTCCAATCACTTCCAAATCGCCGTGGTTAGCTAAAGTTCCATCGCCGTTGCTGATTTCACCATCGCCGTTAACATCCTGAAATTTTACGTCACCGGGACCAAAACGGAAGTTGGCAGAATTTTGCAAGAAAGGTTGATAAACAGGTTTTTCGCCATTAGGCCCAGCTTTCAATTTATAAGTTTGTTTCCCTGCATTCAGTTTGCTTTCGGCAGCGGTTAAAGTAATTAGAATTGGTTTTCCAGCACCATCTAGTTCAAAATCATTTAACTGATATAATCTATCTGTGCGATAACCCCAAATTTCACCGATGTCCTTACCATTATAGTTACCGGTTACCTGTGTACCCGAGCCATATGCCGTTAATCTTGTTTTGGCATCAGAAATATTTCCTCTGAAATTAATGCCCAAACCATTTTTGAATCTATGGTTAAAGTCAACCGTTAACTCCCAACCTCTAGTTTGCAATGAACCATAGTTTCCTTGTGGTGCGCCTGCTCCAAATGTTAATGGAATCCCCTCTGCAGGGACAATCATATTATTTGTATTTCTTTGGAAGACATCAAATGAAACATTCATTTTATTCTTCAATAAAGTAGCGTCGACACCGATGTTTGTAGTCACGATATCTTGCCATTGAATATCGGCAGCTACCGCTGCAGGTGTACCTACAAAATTTACTTTTGCACCATTGGCTCCAATCCATGTCGATTGGCCGCTAGGCATTGTTGCAATATACAATCCATTAGGAACAGTTTGATCACCAATAGATCCCCATGAACCTCTGAATTTTAATTGGTCCAAAACCGGCTTAGTCCACGCCATGAAACTCTCTTCGCTGGCTACCCAACCTGCAGAGAATGATGGAAACCATCTCCACTGTAAATCTGTCGGGAATTTTGAAGAACCATCATAACGCAGGTTACCTTCAATTAGATACTTATTTTTGAAAGCATAATTTACACGACCAAAATACCCCAACTGTGCTTCCCATCTTTTGTCAGAACCTGGAATGCTTACTCCACCCGGAATAGTACCCATTATTGTTGAGGAAGGAATAACTGTTTGTACACCCGTACCGAATCTGAACTGTGGATTGATAATATCAGCAAGATTGGTGATCATACCAAATTGCGATTCGGTAGTTGAAGCCACGCGATTCAAACCTAAAATAAATTTGAAGTCGTGATCTTGTTTAATATTCCAGTTATAAGTAGTGAATGCATTAATGGTATGCATAAAAAAGTTTGTTGCTGTTCTGGCAAAATGATCCGGACTTGAACCTGGTGTGGTGTACATATCAAGCGATAAATCATAAGCTGCAATAGCGCCAGCTGTGGTGCTAGATACCACTTGCCCCATATCATTCACGTAAACCGGTGCACCACTTGCATCTAAACGAGCTTTCGGTGCTACCCATGAATTTCTTGCCGTAAATCTGGTTCCTGGACGCTTCCAATCTTCATTTTGATTGGTGAAGGTATAATCAAAATCAACCTTCCAGTTTTTCATGATGTTTACTGTTGTTCCCAAATTTACGTTAGCGTAATTGAGTAAAATATTTGCAGTGTTCGCAGCCGCCACTTCACTTTCCGGACTACGAATCATATCGCCATTTTCATCTTTTCCTAATGGATACAATGAGCTCCAGCGGTAAAGATATAACCATGGATCGGCAGTTGTAGAGTTAGTTGCGTAGGCATATTGTTTATTCCTCCGTGAATATAATGCACCTCCACGAATGGTTAAATACTTATTAATTTCACTCGAAATTTTTAACGAAGCATTATATCTCGTAAAGCGATCTTCCTTTGCAGGTTTCAACATTCCGCTTTGATCCAGTAAAGCTAAACCTAAGTTATACGAGGTTTTTCCAGTGGTTCCACCAACAGATAAATTATGTTGCTGAGTAGGCGCCCATTCCTTAATCATGTAATCGTATGGATCATAAGTTCTTACACCCATTTTTTGATTTGCACCCTGAACATACCAATCTCTTCCAAACACAGTAGGATCATCAGGCCCTATAGTGCTGCCATATTTTTCTTTCCAGGCTACAGCTTTTTCATAACTTGCTCTATCAACATAATAGAATGCCCCGGTTGGTGTAGTAACCCCAACACGTTCAGAAGCATCGACTGTATATTTCAAACCATTTACATCAGCCATTTTTAAATCCTTCCACACATTTTGGAATGAGAAGTTGTTTGAATAATTGATAGAGGGTTTATCACTTCCTGAACCTTGTTTAGTGGTAATTAACACCACGCCAAAGGCCGCCTTAGCACCATAAATGGATGCAGCCGCAGCATCTTTCAGAATGGTTATCGATGCAATATCGTTGGGATTAACCAATTGAATACTTGGAATCTCCACGTTATCAACCAAAATTAATGGCGAACTACCACCTGCAAAAGATGCCAGTTGTCCACGGATTTTAATTACTGGATCAGATCCAATCTCACCACTTGGAACCACCACGCTTAAGCCAGAAGCCGCCCCTTGTAATGCTCTTCCAACATCAGCGATTGGTCTCCCTTCTAAGGTTTTTTTAACATCAATGGTAGATACAGCGCCGGTTAAGTTACCCTTACGTTGAGTTCCGTAACCCACTACCACCACGTCGTCTAAGCCTTGAGCATCTGTTTTTAAGCTTACATTTACTGTGGCGCTTGTACCAACTGGTTTTTCGGCCGTTACATATCCAATGTAAGAAAAAACCAGAATATCACCACTTGCAGCTTTGATAGAATAGCTTCCGTCGGCATTAGTTTGTGCAACTGAAGAGCCTCCTTTAATTCGAATAGAAACTCCAGGTATCGGTCCATCTTCTGATGTGACTTTACCGGTAACAGTTATCTGCTGCGCTATGGCATGAGCCAGCAACAAAAACGTACCAAGAAAAATTAATAGTAACTTTTTTCTCATAAACGTAAGTTTAGAATGTTGTTTGAATGATTAGCTTTTTTTAATACTGCACAAAACGGCAATATTTAAGTAAATATCATGAAATATTTTTTGAAATACACAAATATTAGTTGTCAATATTTCTGTACCCTGCACAAAAACGCAAAAAAGCGCAAAAGCACCCATGTCAACTCGTTGTAGAATGGTAATTTTACGAACACAAAAAGGCCAACCCGGATGGGTTGGCCTGTATACTAAATAATCAAAAGCTAACGGGTAAGAAAAAACCCAACATAAGGCTTTCGAACCGCATCAGCTCGGCCAGAATAACCTGTTGCAAATACCGTATAAATTCTTCTATTTAGAAAGGTACTAGCACTTGTATAAGTTGCCAATGCCGTAGTACCGCCACTTGCTCTAATCGTCCACGCAAGTGCAGTACCAGTTAAAACTGGTCTAATAAAAAAATCGCTTTCTTTTAAATAAGCGATATTCGCAACTACCAAAGTTGTTCCATAATACAAATCCACTGAAGGGACATTTGGCATCAGGTTCACAAATTTGTATTTCACAAAACCAGAATCTTGCAATACAAAATTATCTACAGCCAATAAGCTTTTCGTATTTGCAGCAGTATCTGTTAAATGGAGAGTGTATGATTTACCTGCTTCAGTAGAAATTGGTGTTTTATATAGTACGACAGAATCAATACTCGTCCCTTTTTTAGGAATAGAGATCGAAACTTCGGATGCGCCAGGCTCGATCACCAAATAATCTGGCCTCGAATCGCCCAATGTACCGTAGCCACCTCCAGGGTATGGATATCTCGTTTTGATAAGTGTGCTAACCCGTTTACCATTCACATTGATTTGCACATTAGGATCAGAACCATAAGCAATGTTGTAGTTAACTTTTAACATAGCCTGATCATCCCTTAAAATTTCAAACTCACCGTAATTGATTTCATTTTTGCCGCAAGAAATTGCAAAGGCTGCAATACTAACAACTGCTAAATATTTTATAATTGACTTCATTTTTTTAAGTTTTAATTATGGAAGGTTAGACCATGTTTCTATCGTGTGATAATCGGTAGCTAAGCCACCCCATTTTGCTAACTCCTCTTGATTCCAAATGTATTCAGATGCATATCTTGGTCTTAATCTATAAGCATATTTACCATTGTTTCTCTCAAAGAAATCGCCCACTTCAAGTTGTCTGTAGGTTTTGTACACTAAAGGATCATAATGGTATTTACGCAAATCGCTCCACTGCTCCATACCTGCCCAACCCCATTGCGAAATATACTTTTGTTGCATAATATCAGCAATTGTTAGCGCAGCGGCATTTTGCGCAACTTCGGTACTTGCCAAATAGGCATTAACTTCTGTAGCGGATATGGTTGCGGCAGCTGGTGATCCGTTTCGCCCGTAAAGATTTACAAATTCCATATGCCCCCTTATACCATTGATATATGCAGTAAACGCTAACGCTGGAGTTCCCTTCCTAAATTGCGCTTCTGCTTTTGCGAATTGAAGTTGAGCATAGCTCATGATCGGATATCTTGCGGTATTAGAATAAATGTATTTTCCTGGAAATGGCAAAACTGATGTTCCGGTTAAAGCACCCAAAATATGAGGAGTAGTTGCGGTACCATTAAAAGGTAATGCACCTCTATAAACCCCCGTCACAGGAATTGGATTCATCATTCTGGTTAGTCTTGGATCAACACCAGGAACAACAGGATCTACTGCAGCAGTACCTCTAACGCCACCAGTTAATAAGCTGACAATTGGTTGGCCAATTCTACCATAAGTTGGCGCTGCAGTTGATGTTGCGGTATAAATCCCAAAGTTCTGACTAAATGGATTCGAATCTGCAGCATTTGTGCCTCCAAAACTTATAGTCGCATCATCGGCTGCTGAAGAGAACGATAAATCGACATATTTGGTTACACTATCTGCATACTGCGTATTAAATTCAGGTTTATTAATTAGATGGCTATATTGCTGTGCAAGCAGACCGTAAACAAATTTTTTCCATTTTACGCGATCTCCTTTATACATCTGATCTCCTGAAACCCCTGCAAGTAAACCTGCTGTACCAGCAGCATCTGTTTTATTAAAACACTCTAATGCCTTTTGGCTCCACAGCCTTACCTTGGCGTAAACCTCTGGTTGATCCTGGTATTTAAACTTCAATTGATTGGCAAAAGCCTCATCTAAAATAACAGGCCCGTGCGCATCTGTCAAAAGTTGATAACTCCACGCTTTAATGGCGTACCCTATACCAGCGTAAGTCCATTTATCAGTTGCTTCGGCATCTTTAATCATCGCTTCTAAATTAAGCCCGAGATTGATGTAAACCATTCTCCACATCGATCCGCCCAAATCACTCGCTGATTGATAGCCATGTTTCTCCCAAGCAATAGTAAAACTCGTAACATCTTGACCAAACATATCTTGGGTGTATTTAAATATTAATCGATTATCTGTAGCGGTATTGTTCGCCATTTGAAACATGATTGGCGCTAACAGATATTCTGCTTTAGTAGTTTGAGGTGTTGCCGGGTCAACGTTGATGTCGAGCCATTTTTTACAGCTTGTAAAACCGATTACAATGACTGTGAATATTATTATTTTTAAAGATTTCATTTTCTTATCATTATAATTTTAAACGAAGACCAATGTTCACGCCCAGAGGCCTACCCATGTTTCCATAATCTATCCCATAACCGCCTGCACCACCTAACGATGGATTATTGGAGTTTGCATCAGGGTCCGTTCCAGAATAATTTGTGATTAGGAATACATCTGTTAGTGTTACAAATGCACTTAAATTCTGGATAAAATTGGTTCTTGATAACATTTTTGTTGGGAAATCATAAGCAACAGTAACATCTCTTAACCTTAGAGATTTGATGTTTTTTTCCACAAACATTTCTGGTGCAATACCACTTGTTGTCGAACTATAATAATTGGTATTTGCAGATGGCGTTACTAAGATTGTATTTACCGTTGGGTTGTTTGTATTTTCTAAACCATCCTTTAAAACTCCAGTTACTACTCGTGGAACATCTCTATCTAGTGTTTTAACACTCAACCCTCTTCTGTACAATTCGTATTGAGTTTGGTTGTAAACGTCACCCCCAACTCTCAAGTCAAGTAAGAAGGAAACATTGAAATTTTTAAAAGTAAGGTTGTTAACGAATCCTAGATTGTACTTAGGCGTTCTATCTCCAATTACTGGAAAATCCTGATCGCTTCCTAATATTGGTAATCCTGTAGCTGGGTTGATTAACAAATCTCCTCTATTATTTCTTTGGTTAACCCAACCTGCAATTGCCAAGGTGCTTGCGCCTGGAAAAACAGCTCCACGTAAACCATTCGCTACCCAAGTATCAGAATCATAAAGCTCCGGAAGCTCATCGGCAATAGACAACACCGTTCCCTTATTTTTGGTGTAATTTAATGTCATATCCCAACTAAATCCCGCAGACCTGAATGGCGAACCTTTTAGCTGAACCTCAATACCTTTGTTCACTACATCACCGCCATTCATTAATCTTATTACTGAACCAGTACCATAACTAATTCGCGGTGCAATAATTTGTCTATGGCTATTTAGTTTGTAATAGGTAAAATCTACGCTAATTCTATCTTTTAAAAATCCTAATTCGATGCCAGTTTCAAAATTTCTGGTTTGCTCAGGAACCAAATCCGGATTTCCTCCATTTGCAGCATCGTAATTAAAACCTCCACCAGTAGAGTTAACAGTAAGCAGCCGAGTAGCTAAGGCATATTGTTTGTAAGGTTCTTTACCTGTTATACCGTAAGAACCTCTTAATTTTCCACTGCTCAACCAAGTTAATTTTTTTACATCTTCAAGTTCCGTAAAATTAAAGGCCAAACTGGCTGACGGATATGCAAAGTACGGATTGTTAGGCATTAATCTCGAAGCGGCGTCTACCCGCCCAGAAACTGTAAGGAAAAGTAACGACTGGTAGCCTAAAACGGCTTGCCCGAAAACACCTGCATTCCTATATCTGCCTATAAAAAGCCTTGCAGATTGAGTTGATGGAAGGGTATTATTGATACTGTAAAAGTTAGGATCGAACATGTTCTGCCCTCTAGCCGAGTTTGTAGTATTATTTACATCAGAAAAGTTGGCGCCAACAATGTAAGTATTATTGAATTTACCAAATTTATGAGTAGCACTAGCCGTGATTGATCCGTCTAATCGTTTATTTTGCTGCTGGTAAGTATTGACGGTACCACCCGTTGGGGTTGCTGCACTACCCGAGCCAGAATAAGACTGAGTATGGTAAACAGTGATGCCATTAGTGTTCGACAAATTAGTACCTAAAATACCCGTAATGGATAACCATTTTGTAGGCTTATAAGATAGGTTAGCATTTCCGACAATTGCATTTGTTTTATCTTCAGATAAGTTTTTGTTCACGTCCCAAAATGGATTGTCACTCTCCAAAAATATGGTTCCTGTAGTAGTTATTCTGTTACCTACCGGATCAATCCAGTTGTTAACATCAAATCTTGAGGGAAACCGCAATAAGCCCATTAAGTAACCCTGAGCGCCTTTATTTGCTTTCTTATTGTAAGCATTAGTATAACTAAATCTGGTAGTCACTTTTATTTTATCAGAAACCGGTATCACACCAACTACAGAAGAAACAAATCGTTGATATCTAGTTGTTGGAATAGTCCCTTTATTGTCTGTATACTCGTTAGACCACCTGTATGTTAAACTTTCTTTTCCGCCTTCTACAACAACATTATGTTTTTGCGCTGATCCTGTTCTGAAAAAAGAGCCTACATTATCATAAACGGGTAGGCCTTCAGCATATTTAGGCCCGAAGAAATTAAATGATCCTCCGTTAAAAATGCCATTGGCATCACCTTGGCCATATACCTGCTGTACCTCTGGTGCATTATTAACGGTTTCTATTCTGTAAGATCCATTATATGAAACGCTTGATTTCCCTGCCTTTGCCTTTTTTGTAGTAATTACAATTGCACCACTTGCACCTAAATTTCCATAAAGTGCTGTGGCTTCTGGTCCTTTTAAAATGGTATAACTTTCGATATCTGCAGGGTTAATGTCTGACGCACGGTTGGTATAATCTTGGCTTCGATTATTCCCATTCATTGCAGTATTGCCTTGGTTTAACACCGAATTATCAATAGGCACACCATCGAGCACTATTAATGGCGAATTGTCTCCAGTCATGGACACTATTCCTCTCAAAATAATCTGTGAAGATGCACCCGGATCTCCCGAAGTTTGATTGACAAAAAGACCAGGCACCCTACCTGCAAGGCCATTGATAAAGTTTTCTCTACCTGTTTGCGTTACTTCATCGCCTTTTACAGTTGGGGTAGAGTAACCTAAACTCGCTTTGTTCCTATCAATCCCATACGCTGTAACTACCACTTCATTGAGGTTACTTGCATCAGCTTGCATGGAAACATTGATTGTTGTATTATTACCTACAGTTCTTTCAACGGTTTTATAACCAATGTAAGAAAAAGTAAGTACATCTGTTTTCAGTGCTTTTATAGTAAAGTTTCCATCACTATTACTCTGCGATACTATTGAGGTTCCTTTTACACGAATTGATGCTCCAGGAATGGGTCCGTCACTAGATGTGACCTTACCAGTAATGGTGGCTTGTTGCGCAAATACTTGAGCAAGCAGCATAACCATACCGATAAAACTAAAAAGTAGTTTTTTCATCATAATTAGTTAGTAAGAAGTTTTAAAAGGTTGTAGTTGTTTGTTTTCCGGCTTAACTAAACATGCAGATTAACGCATGTTTAGTAATAGTTATGTAAATATGCTGATTGTTTTCTAATAAAGAAACAAAATAACAAAGATTTTCCTACAACTATTACAATATATAATTGCACAAAAACGCACAAACACGCAAATTATTAAAAAGTATTTTTACTTTAGTGCAAACCAAACATCAACATGCTCAAAAAAGAACGCCATGATTTTATTATGCGCCAAATCAATTTACACAACCGTGTACTCACTTCCGATTTGGTTCAATTACTTAATGTATCTGAAGATACCATAAGAAGAGATTTACAGGAATTGGTAGATGAAGACCTTCTTTTCAAAGTTCATGGGGGTGCATTGTCTAAATCATACCACAGTTCTTTTGATGACAGTACGGTTTATGCCAGAGACATCAAAATAGTCATTGCGAAAAAAGCGACCTCACTTTTTAAAGATGGAATGGTGGTTTTAACCGGTGGCGGAACTACTATTCTAGAACTGGTCAAACAACTTCCGCAAAATATTGCCGGAACATTTTTTACCATCAGTCCCTTGGTAGCCGTTGAGCTGGCAAAATATGATAACCTGGAAGTGATTTTGATTGGTGGGTTGTTTTCTAAAAATTCGCAGATCACCTACGGCGGACAAGTAATTACACAGCTTTCTGAAATCAAAGCGGATTTATGTGTGATGGGTACCAGTGCTATCCACCCGGTAGATGGTTTAACAGATACTTACTGGGAAATTAATCAATTAAAAAAGGCGATGATTGCCTGCTCCAAAAAAACTGCGGTTTTGTGTATATCTGAAAAACTGGATATCTCTTTGAGGCTACGGGTTTGCCCGATTGAAAGCATCAGTTATTTAATAACAGAATTAGATCAAGAAAACGAAGCTTTGGCAGACTATCGAACAAAAGACTTAAATATATTGTAACAAAAAATGGGTTCCAAAATTTGGAACCCATTTTTTGTTTTTAGAAAGTAGGATCTCCTGGAGTATTTGGATTATTATCCCGCTCTTGGAAAGGATAAGGGAAAAAATTCCTTTTCCGATCTGTCAGTGGCTGATTAAATCTTCTCATGTCTTCAAGCTTTAGGCCAGACGCAAATAACTCAATTGACCGATGTTTGTAAATCAAATCAAGCAACTGCTGTTGGGTATAAGTACCAGTTAAAGGAGGCAGAGCAGCCGTAACACCAAATAAATCTGATGTTTTGGTAACCACTTTGTTTAACTCAATTAACGCGTTCGGCAAATCTGGCTGTCTTGCAAAAGCTTCAGCTTTGATCAAAGTAATTTCCCCGGGTAAATAAATTGGAAACGCTGTTGAAGTTGCCGTGGCAAACCCACCCATACGAATTGTTGCCGTTGGTGTTCCTGTAAAGAATGTATAGAATGGAATTCTCTTATCTCCGGCATCTGGTACGTTAGCGCCAGTTAAACCTAAGTTAACATTTAACGGCTGAAAAACATTGTTTGAAGAAATAATAGAAAATAAAATGTTTGGTGAGGCTGGATCGAAAGCAAAAGCAGATGATTTTGTCAAATCTACTGCGTTAGCTTCGGTTAACGCCAATGGATAATTACCCGAGAACAGCGCATATCTTGCTTTTAGTGCATGTAAAGTATTCACAATATTAACAGCAGGAGGTACATTGCTATTAAAACCTGCAGAAATTGGGTTTGCTGCAATAACAGTTAGCGCATTATCTAAAACGCCAATTGCCTTTGTAAATCCTGCAGCTCTAGCGATAAACTGAACATTCTTACCTGTTCCATCCGGGATTTTTTCCCAATACTGCGCCATATTTCCAATAGCAAGTGCCTTAAAAATACTTGAATAAGCAATTAATCCCGAAGCGTAACCTTTATCTCCAAGATTACCGGCGTTAGCAATAACTAAGTCTGCATCATAGATAATCTTGTTGGCGCTTGTCCAAAGATTAAATAAAATGGTGTTGGTTCCATCTACAGCATTACCACCAGTGCTTAGCTGCAACTCTGGAATATTTCCTGAATTGAGCAGTGAAAACTCATTGGTTACAAAGCCGTTTGCTGCAATAGAATTGAACATTACGCCAGTTCTGCCCAAAGTATAAACACGCTGTAAGCCTATAGAAACGGCTGTTAATCCTTGTTGACTTGTTAATGCAACATCGGTTTTAGCTCTTGATGGGTCTAAATATTCTTTTGTACATGATGCCGAAAACAACATGCACGAGAAAGCGAAACAGGTAATATATTTTGAGGTATTATTTCTTAAATTTTTCATAAAACTTCCTTTAACGATTAAAATTTAACTTGTAAACCTAAACTAAAGGTTCTTGGAATTGGAACAGCTCCAAAATCGATATTTCTTAATATTGTCGACTGGCCGCCTGAGTTTAATTCTGGATCATATCCTTTATAATTGTCCCATGAAATCAGATTTCTTCCGCTTAACGTAACGGTTAAATCTCTTAAATACTTCACTTTTCCAATGTTGTAGCTCAGTGAAATTTCTCGAAGCTTAACAAAAGATCCGTCATCAATTCTCCATTCTTCTGTAGCATAAACCCCTGCAACATAACCCCTAGGCAGTTGACCTAATTGTTCCGCTTCGGCTACCTTTCCATTACCAACTCCTTGGCGGGTTCTCCAATCTGCATTCCAAACATCACCTCCTTGAACAGCATCTAACTGAACATGAAGATTAAATTTTTTGTAAGAGAAATCGTTCACGAAAGAAGCAGTATAATCTGGGTTTGGATCTCCTAAAACCTTCCTTAGCGTTGTTCCGGTTGGTAAACCATTTGCATCACGTTGCGGTGTAAATGTGGTTGCCGATGTTTGGATGCCCCGCTCCAATAATGGAATTCCAGCAGCATTTGTTAGCAAACTACCATCCGCTTTGCGGGCAAAAAATGTTCCGTAAAAAACACCAATTGCCTCTCCATTAATGATGGCCACGGGAGCGCCTGGGTTAGTGCTAAACAATCTTAAACCGCCAACATCCAAGGCTTTATTTCTATTTCTGTTGAACACGATTGATGTGTTCCAGCTAAAGTCTTTCGCTTTTAGAGGAGTTCCATTCAAAACCAATTCAATACCTTTATTTCTTAATGAGCCAATATTATCTAAAAAGCTCGAGAAACCGATGGTTGGAGCAGTAACACTTGCTATTAGCAAATCGCTAACTTTTTTATTATACCAGTTAAACTGAAGTCCTAACCTGTTTTTGAAAAACGACATGTCGGTACCTAATTCGAGTTCGCGTTGACGTTCTGGTTTCACATTTTCATTTGCCAATTGCGCACTTGAGAATAGCGACGCTCGCCCTAAAAATGATTGTGTAGAATAAGCATTGATTCGATCGTAAGCGCCAATTCCAGTTAAGTTTCCAGATTCGCCATAAGCAGCTCTGATTTTAAAAGTATCCCACCACGATGAAACGCCTAGATCTTTCCAATAGTCAGCTGATGACAAAACATAACTGGCATTTCCTTTAAAATAAGTCTGTGTTCTATTTTCGGCTCCAAATACAGTAGATTGATCTACCCTTACTGCGCCCGTTAAGAAGAAATGATCTTTATATTTAAATGTTTGTTGCAGGTAACCACCAGTTACAGAAAGTTGCGTCCGGCCATCAACACTTGGCAACTGGGTAGCAGCGGCATTTACGGTTTCGATTAAAGGGGCTAAGCCGCGACCATTAAGTAATTGATAACGGGTTTGTTCATACTGAAATGAGTAGCCTAATTGTGTTGTAGAAGTTATCAGATCAGATATTTTGGCCTGATAATTTGCATTGATTTCATTATTAAACTGAAAAGCAGCGTTACTTGCAGAACTGGCGTATCCGTTTAAAGTACCATCCAGTCCGGCGCCACCACCAAAGAAATCTGGATTAACATTATAAGCAAATGGGGGAATATAAGTTGACCCATTTGCACCAGAATTATCAGCTCCAATTAAGAAGTTTAATGTTAAATTTTTAACCGGATTCAATTTTAGATTTGCACTAGCAATAATTCTATTCGTTTGCTGCCGTTGTTTAATATCCTCTATCACTGATACGGGATTAACCCTTCCCCGTTCTCCAACAGCCAATAAGTTTCCGTTTGCATCTCTGGCAAATATATCGTGGAAATTACCAATAATAGTAACCGAATTCATTGGAGAAAAGAAGGAGTTTCCATCTGGTTTTTCGTTTGCTGCACTGCGGATGTAGTTCATACCCACGCTCAACGAAGCCCAATCTGTTATTCTCTGATCTACATTTGCCCTTAAATTGTAACGGGTAAAATCGGTATTTTTAATAATTCCCTGGTTAGTAAAATAGCTGGCAGAGGTATAAAATTTTGTGTTGTCATTACCACCACTTATCGAAACCGTATTATCAGTTCCGTAACCGGTTTGGAAAATATAATCCTGATAATTATACCTGTTAACTGCAGTAGTATTGGTAAGCAATGCGGCTGTGGTAGCAGGAGGAGTAATCACCGTTTGAATAACATCTTGCGTAAACGAGTTTACCGAACCACCAAATTTAGTTGGCGATTGATTTACTTCTACTTGTTTTCTCAACTCGCTAATGGTCAAACTGGTATTAAAGCTTACCTGAGTTTTCCCGCTTGCCCCTTTTTTGGTAAAAATTTGAATTACACCAGAGTTTGCACGAGATCCATAAATAGCCGCAGCTGCAGCACCATTTAAAACCTCAATGCGATCAATGTCGGCCGGATTAATATCAACCATTCTATTCTGGCCAATACTTCCTACAAAATTACCACCATCATAATTTGCTGACGTATTGGTAACCCGAGTGGTAGAATTATTTACAATTACTCCATCAATAATATATAAGGGTTCAGAGGATGAATTTACTGAACTTATTCCTCTTAGGCGCACTGACATGCCACCTGCTGGGTCACCAGAATTCTGGCTAATTTGGGCACCTGCAGTTTTTCCCTGAAGAGAAGAAAGTACATTTCCGCTTGGTGCTTTATTTAAATCATCGCCCTTAACCGTACTTACATAACTTCCAAGTTCCTTCCGAGTAGTACCAGCTGATGTTCCTGTTACAATTACCTCATCCAACCCAACTGCATCAGCACTTAAGGTGGCATTTACCTGAACCTGATCGCCCGTGGCTAAGCTTACCGGTTGGATTTTACTTTTGTAGCCCACGAACGAAAATTGAATTTGGGCAGTTCCTGCAGCTAAATCAACAGAAAATGAATAGCCTCCGTTGGCGTTGGTACTTGTTGCTAAATTTGTGTTTAAGATTTTAACAACAACACCCGGAATCGGGTCATTGTTGGCGGCATCGGTAACTTTACCACTGATGGTATAGCGTTTCGTTTGTGCCTGTGCCATTTCTGTAAATAAAAGCAGCAGCAATGGGATCATCAAAATTGCAAAAAATCTTGTTGACCATTTTAGGTAACTTTTTTCCATAAATATTGGTTTTGTAGTGAAGATTAGGGTTTGAGCAAATGTAACGAAATTGTTGAAAATGCAAATTTTTCTTGGAGGCAAAAAAGTTTATTCCGGCAAACTTATTTTCCCCATGCAAACAGAAGGAACACCTTTTCTATCGCCGAAATTTAGGGGCGAACCACATACCGTTTCATTGGCTAAGACAGCAAATAAAACAGCTTCCTTTGCATCAGGATTAATGTTTAAGTCATCGGTCGTGAAGAAATTACAATGAAGAAGCTTTCCTTTTAATAATTCTACTAAAAGTGGATTATGCATCCCTCCGCCGCTCATAAAAATTTGTGCATTGGGTTCCTTGCCAAAGCATCGTTTCACCGCATTCGAAATGTTTTCTGCCGAGAAATGGCATAATGTGGCCATCACATCTTCAGTTGCGATATCCAATGTTGAAGATCGATTCTGCGCAGCCTGTAAGTAATCCAGATTAAACAATTCAGGCCCTGTAGTTTTAGGAAAATCCAACTCAAAAAAATCGCATTTCAATAATTCGCTTAACAGCGCTTCATTTAATTTACCAGATTTTGCAACAGCACCATTTTGATCGTAAAATTGATGGTAGTGGTGTTGCATAAATTGATCCATTAGGGTATTTCCCGGACCAACATCAGTCGAAAAAATTTCTGATGCATTTAGATTTCCAGGCAAATAAGTAAAGTTAGCGATGCCTCCAATATTAAGCATCACCCGATCTTCTCCCCTCTTCGAGAAAATTAAATAGTCGCCATAAACAGCTAATGGTGCACCTTCGCCGCCAGCGGCTAAATGTTTTTGCCGAAAATCGGATAAAGTGATAATGCCTGTTTTTACAGCAATGTGATCGCCATCTCCAATTTGTAGCGTTCCGTTTGGATAATCTACAAGTTGATGAAGAGATTTTGGCGCATGAAAAATGGTTTGCCCATGGCTGGCAATAAAATCAATCTGATCATTTGTATAACCCCATTCTTTCAAAGCCTGATTAATCAACTCAGCATGTGTATTGGCAATGTGTTCATTCATCAAACAAACCAATTCTAAATCCACTTGCTTTTTAGAAAAAATAGCTTTGATCTTTGCTCTGAAATCATCTGAATATTCCCCGGTTTTAAATTCAAGTATGTTAATATCCGTTTCGGCGCCACTTCCCTTTACCGCACATAAAGCAATATCCAAACCATCCATTGATGTCCCGCTCATTAACCCGATAATTAAGCGTTCGTCTTTTTGCGCCTTGTGATAAAGATTTTGAATTTGGATGTTCATGATAATTTTGATCAAACGTTTGTTTATAGCCTCAATCGAATTTTAAGGAAATACTTGCAATAAAAGTAAATAACCTTTGTTAGAAATTGGGCATAACTCTCTATATTTACTGCTCCGTACATTAAAAACCATAAATAAAATGGCTAGATTAAATCTACTGGAGGAGACACGTTTCGAGAAACTCCCTGTGAGCGTGTTCGAAAATCCAAAAATTGCTTCCGTTAATGTGGCGCACAGAATTGCCAACCTCATTAAATCAAAACAAGCAAATAACGCACCTGCAGTACTGGGCTTAGCAACAGGTGTTACCCCAATTGCAGTTTATGCCGAACTGGTTAGACTGCACAAGGAAGAGGGCTTAAGTTTTAAAAACGTAATTACTTTCAATTTGGATGAATACTATCCAATGCAGCCTAACGCCGCACAGAGTTACGTTACTTTTATGAACGAAAATCTTTTCGATCATATCGACATTGATAAAAACAATGTTCACATCCCTGATGGAACGCTTCCCTTGGAAGATATTCCTGCATTCTGTTTAGATTACGAGAAAAAAATCGGAGATCTTGGTGGCCTCGATATCCAGATCTTGGGTATTGGTCGTACGGGTCACATCGGTTTTAATGAACCTGGTTCGGCACCAAATTCCGGAACACGCTTGGTTACTCTTGATGATTTAACCCGCCGTGATGCAGCCAGGGATTTCGGTGGAAAAACCTTTGTACCAACCAAAGCCATCACCATGGGGATTGGTACTATTTTTAAAGCCAGAGAAATTATTTTGATGGCCTGGAGCCGCAAAAAAGCTTCGATTATTAAAAAAGCGGTTGAAGGTGAAATTTCTGGCGATGTTCCGGCTACTTATCTTCAACTTTCAGAGCATGTTGAATTTATTTTAGACACTCCGGCGGCAGCAGAACTGACCCGTTTTGACACCCCATGGTTAGTTAAAGATTGCGTTTGGACAGAAGACTTGATTCGTAAAGCAGTAATTTGGCTAGCCAATACATTGAAGAAACCAGTTTTAAAATTAACTGAAGACGATTATAACAACAATGGTATGGCACAACTGGCGACTGAAAAAGGACCGGTTTACAATATCAACATCCATATTTTTAACAAATTACAACATACCATTACTGGCTGGCCAGGTGGAAAACCAAATGCTGATGATTCTCAACGGCCAGAACGGGCAGAACCAGCTAAAAAACGGGTAATTATCTTTTCACCGCATCCGGATGATGACGTGATTTCAATGGGTGGAACCTTTATTCGTTTGGTGGATCAGAAGCACGATGTTCATGTGGCTTACCAAACCTCTGGCAATACTGCAGTTTGGGACGATGATGCCCTTCGTTTTGTAGAATTTAATGTAGATTTTACAGAAAAGATGGGGATGGACAATTCGCACTTGAAGGAATTGTACAATAAAATGAGAACCTTTATTGATCAGAAGAAACCCAACCAGGTTGATACCCCAGAAATACAAACGGTTAAAGGTTTGATCAGAAAGGGTGAAGCGATTGCCGGTGCCCGTTATTGTGGTTTGGAAGATGACCATATCCATTTTCAGGCGCTACCGTTTTACGAAAGTGGGAAAAACCAAAAAAATCCGGTTACCGATGCTGATATCGACTTAACAATTGATCTCTTGCAGCAAGTAAAACCACAACAGGTTTTTGCAGCCGGAGATTTTGAAGATCCGCATGGAACACATATTGTATGTTTTAATATTATTTTAGCTGCATTAACACGTCTTCGCAAAACAGAAGCCTGGGCGCAAGATTGCTGGTTATGGATGTATAGGGGTGCATGGCATGAATTTGAAACCCACGAAATTGAAATGGCTGTACCTATTTCTCCCCAAGAATTGGAGCGCAAAAGAAACGCAATATTTAAACACCAAAGTCAGAAAGACAAAGCTGTTTTTCCTGGCGATGATGCAAGAGAATTTTGGCAACGTGCTGAAGACAGAAACCGTGAAACTGCAAAAGCTTATGATGAATTAGGTTTGGCAGAATACGAAGCGATGGAAGCTTTTGTAAGGTGGAAGTTTGTTGACTAGCAAAATTTTTAAAATACAAATCCTCACTTTAAAAAGTGGGGATTTTTTGTTTACGAACGTCTTGATTATCAAGATCCGAAGCATCGCCACTCTCGAAGAGGTTTCCTGGCTAATCTACGTCTTTATCAGTTGATTGCCGTTCAACAACGGTTGGATTAAGTACAATGTGTTCAATATTATTGTAAGGATTGGGCTGACTCACCATCTTCAAAAACATCTTGGCACATTCTTTTCCTATTTTCGCTGGATGCTGATCGATGGTGGATAAATTCGGGGTGATGTAAGCTGAAAAAGCTTCATTGGCAAATCCAATCACTCCAATTTCAGGCGGTGTTTTATCAATTTCCTTAAGTTTTTTAATAACCCCAAGAGCCGTAAAGTCGTCTCCGGCAACAATTGCATCAGGCTTATTCTTGCTACGCATCAACTTGCCAGCGCCAAACCTTCCATCTTTGATTGATAAACCACCAAAAATTATATGTTCATCCAGAACGGGCAAACCATTATCGCTTAAAGCAGCTTTATAACCTTTCAACCGATCATCAAAAATTTTAATTTGATGCACGGTAGTTACAAAAGCTATCTTTTTATAGCCATGATCAATCAAATGTTGCGTGGCCATATACCCCGCTCGAAAATCATCAAGGGTAATGGTTGGCACCACTAAATCCTCGTGAACCCGATCGAAAAGAATCAGCGGCTTGTTTTGTTTAACAATTTCTGCGAAATGAGAAACATCCTGTGTTTCAAGCGACATGGAAGCCATAATGCCATCTACCTGTGCTTCCAACAACGTCCTCACACCATTAATTTCATTCTCAACCGATTCATTTGATTGATAAATGATGACTCGATAGCCGCTATCCTTCAACCCATCTTCGATACAATGAATAATAGAAGCGAAGAAATGGGCCTGGACACTTGGAACGATTACGCCGATAATGTAGGTCTTACCCGACTTAAGTGCAGAGGCTAATTTATTTGGACTGTAATTTAGTTTTTTAGCGGTTTCTACAACAGCTTTTTTAGTGGCATCACTTATTGCGGGGAAACCACTCAATGCTCTCGAAACGGTAGAAACTGTAATATTGAGCGCTTTCGCAATATCGTATATGGTCGTCTTCTTCTTCAATTTTGGTTAGCTAATTTTAACAACCGCAAATTGGATGAATCAGTTCAATCGATTGTTCTGCCAATTTAGTCATTATACCTTAATGATTATATTCTTTTTATACATGATGTAAAGCAGCACGTAAAAGCCAAGTACATAGCTTATCGCCCATACTAAGGATGCGTTAATGGGCGAAAAGTAGGGCGTATAGAAAGTGGTATAAAATTTTTCAAGCAAGGCCGTTTTTGACCCATCAGCATTTGTTATTTTAATCAAGTTTAGGACCCTCGGCATCAATCCTGCCAGGAAGAAAACGGTGATTGCATTTACGCCATATACTACAAAAGGTGTGGTAATTCTCTTGTAGCCTTGAACATCGATGAGCCAATAACATAGCGCAAGACCGATGGAAGCTAAGCCTCCTGCGTACAAAACATAAGAACTTGTCCACAATGCTTTGTTTATTGGAAACTGAAGATCCCATAACAGGCCCAATATCAACGCCCCAACTCCTGCAGTAAACAGCCAAGCTACTTTTGTTGGGCTATCGAGGTCTTTTCTCCTCATCCAAATACCAACCAATACCCCAAATAAACAAGTTCCCACAGCTGGTAAGGTACTCAACACACCTTCGGGATCCCAGGTTTTAGCAGACGCCCAGGTATGTGCTTCAGTGAGGATGCCTCTATCAATCCAGGCGGCCAAATTGGTTTCCTTTTCCATATTTGGGTAGCCGATACCTGGAACAGGAACAAACGTCATCAAAGCCCAATAGATGGCCAGAATCAAGATGAAAATTTTGAAGATCGTTTTATTTGAGAATTTAAGGAAGATAATACTGCTAATGATGAATACAATTCCGATGCGCTGCAGAACACCTAATAATCTAACGGTTTGAAAGGCTTCGATTAAACTTTTGCCATCGATAACTACCGCCATCAATTTTCCGAAAATAGCCAGAAAAAAACCCAGAAAGTACAAAATCACTCCCCGCTTAATGGCTTTGACAATAGTTTTCCCATGAGTTGATGGATTGGCCTTGCTGCTGCTCATTGCAAAGGCTATTGAAACACCCACAATCCAGAGGAAAAATGGAAAAATTAAATCTGTAGGTGTACAGCCATTCCATTCTGCATGCTCTAAAGGCGCATAAATATGCCCCCAGCTACCTGGGTTGTTAACCAAGATCATGGCTGCTACGGTTAATCCTCTAAAAAAATCAAGAGATAGCAAGCGTTGTTTCGGTTCAGTCATGATTTAAGCTTTGGTTTAGGCAAACTAAATTAAGGCTTTGTTTTTGGATAGAGAAATAATTGACTGATGAAGTTTAGCCGGCCGCTGATAACTAGTAAAACTGCCCGAGTTTCGATAACGATTAAGAGCACAGCTTTAACTTTGAAACCTGGCTTATTCTTTAGCGTCTGTACTTTGCAAATTATTAGTTAATAAGGTCAATTTTCCCATAGCTCGCTCGTGCCGAATACTTATGCGTTAATTTCCTAAGCTTATCGTTTCCTGAATATCATTTTTCTAGAAGTTGTTGAATCTGACTAGAAATCTATGCCTGGTTTATACTCTATAAAAAATATTTATAGTGATACAGAAGACATTAATTCCAGAAGATTGCTAACTATTTTATTCCTTAGCTATTGGAATTTCTACACCTATTGGTCCGCTTGGTTCGCTCTCGTTTTTCAATCGGTCAAGTGCCGTAACCAAATAACTGTACCTTTTACCCGCTTCGGCAGAAGTATCAATAAATGTAAGATAATCTTCAAAGCTAACTTTGAGAATATTTTTTGGGTCGAGCACTCCTATTTTCTCTCCTTCTGCGAAGCGATAAATCACAAATCCAGAGGCCGTTTCTCCATCCTTTGCCTTTAATGGGTTTTGCCATTTTAAATGTACGCCATCCTTCATGGCATCGGCCGTTAATGATTGTGGCTCATTTGGAGGGGTTTCATCCAACCAAGGCATTTGCGGCGGTAAGGCCGGATACTTATAAAAATCATTTTTTAAAGAGTCACCTACCGATCGTGCCACTGTACTCAATGATTTTGAGCTGAAAAACACGCTTCCCTGGATGCGGTTATGCTCCCTGATATATCGTATCTGCCGGGGTATTTCCGTTAAATTTTTCCACGCAGCTTCGGCTCTGGAATTTACCAAATACGCCCCCTGACCAATGTAAACATGCCTGCCATAACTATTATTGCTCCACCAATCGAGCAAGGTACCGAACGGAGCAACTCGCCTGGTAAAAGTAAAATAGATTTGAGGATTGATATAATCTACCCATCCTTCTTTAACCCATTTTCTACTATCAGCAAAAAGCTCTGCATAATTGGATAAACCACTGGTTGCCGAGCCTTCCGGATCTTCATATTTATTACGCCAAATACCGAAAGGACTGACGCCAAATTTTACCCACTTTTTGTAATGGTGAATACTATCATCTAATTGTTTAATGAGTTGATCTACGTTATTTCTACGCCAATCTCTAACATCAGTAAAATTGTTTGGATACTTGCTAAAGGTTGCAGCGTCATTAATCGTTTGCCCCTCAATCTTGTAAGGATAGAAATAGTCATCAAAATGGATTCCATCAACATCGTATCCTTTGACAACATCTAATATTACCTGCACAATATATTCTCTAACCTCCGGAATGCCCGGATCAAATTGTTTTTTGCCTCCATAGGTAAAAAACCAATCTGGATGTTTCCTAAATGCGTGATCTTCATGAAAAACAGTACTGCTGCTCATGCTTGCACGATAAGGATTAAACCACGCATGTAATTCCATACCCCGAAAATGCGCTTCTTTGATAGCGAAGGCCAACGGATCGTAACCAGGTGCAGGCGCTAAACCTTGCTTACCCATTAACCATTGGCTCCAAGGCTCACGAGATTTAGCATAAAATGCATCTCCAGCGGGCCTCACCTGCAAAATGATGGCATTCATGCCTTGAGTTTTATGTCTTTCCAGAATACCAATCAGCTCTTGCTTTTGCTGATCAATGGTTAATCCGGGACGAGAAGGCCAATCGATATTGGTTACAGTAGCTACCCAAACCCCTCTAAACTCTCTTTTTGGTGCAATTTTTGTTAAAGGTTGAGCATTTAATATATAAGGTAATACGGTTAAAGATAAAAGTGCGTATAGAAAGTTTTTAAGCATTATTCTTGTCTTGTTTTTGATTCGGGATGCGTACTTGTGTTAATTTGAATACAAACGAACATTAGCAATTAAACGATTTTTTTTAAAATCTCTTATAATTTTTATTAAAAATTATAATTTGCGCCCTGCTAAAATTAATTGTGTACTCCATTTACCTATGGAACAACAAAAGTATATTAATTTAAGAAGATACAGCATTATTAAAAATGGAACCACAAAAGATTAATAAAGGCGATAGAAACAAAATTTACTTCCTCGTTATAGTTATAGCTGCACTTATTGGAACAAATGCTTACCTGTTTTTTAAAGATCGACAGCAGAGCGAACGATTTGTTACGGTGAGTACCGAGAAGGATAAGTTGAGATTAGAAGTAGAAAAAATCGAGGTTGAGCTTGATAAGGTGGAGGCGCTAAATCTGGATTTAAATGAAAAACTAGTTGAAGAACAAAAGTTAGCTAGAGAAAAAATTGCAGAGCTAAAGGTGGCCTTAGAGAAAGGAGAAATTACTCAAGGCGAATTAGATAAAGCAAATAGCCAAATTAACGAGCTAAAAACTTTTGTAAAAAACTATAACGACCAGGTTATCCAGCTTCAAAAAGACAATATTTTTCTCAAAAACAGCCGTGATAGTTTAGAGAATACGCTCAAAAACATGAGCAACAAAGCTTCGGGTTTAGAAAGTGAAAACGCTAACCTTAATGCAAAAGTTAAAACCGCAGCGGCATTAAAACTTCAAAGTGCTGATATTGTAGCTTTCAGAACAAAATCAAGCGGCAAAAAAGTTGAGGTTACCAAATCATCAACTGCCGAAAAACTAAGCGTTCGCTTTAATATTATTGCCAACGAATTGGCAGAAAAAGGTCACCACAATATCTATTTAAGAGTTTTCGACCCAGCGGGAAATTTACTTGCCGACGAAGGCAATAGGTTTGAAGCCGATGGACAAGAAATGCAATTCAGTCACTCTATCTACATTAATTATAATAATGATGATAGCACTTATGTGATAGATTGGGCCAATCCAAAACCTTTTATCAAAGGAATTTACACCGTTATTTTATATGCTGATGGCAATACGATGGGTAAAGCTCAGGTAGATCTCCGTTAATATCCCTACAGTCTAAGCCAGAGGAAACGCTAAATAAAATGTGGTTCCTACATTAATCACAGAGGTAAAACTAATTGTTCCGCCTGCATTTTCTACCGCTTGCTTTACAAACGCCAAGCCTAAGCCAGTTCCAGAGGTTTTGGTAGTAAAGTTAGGGACAAAGATCTTGTCATGTAACACCGCCGGAATTCCTTTTCCGTTATCCTTAATTTCAATATAGGCGTATTCATCATCATGGTAAAGCACAGCAGTAATGCAACAGTGAGATTCATCATCAATAGCCTCAATTGCATTTTTGAAAAGATTATTAAACGTTCTTAATAATTGATCATGATCTGCCAGAATCCGGATACTATTTTCCGATTTATTAAGCACATTTATTTCTACATTATCGCTGTTTTTATATACCTGACGAGCCTGTTCTATTACCGGCATCACATCCAATTTCTCTAAATTGGTATCGGGCATTTTAGCAAAATTCGAAAACTCTGATGCAATTTTAGATAGGCTATCGATTTGCTCAATGAAAGATTTGCTGAATTTATTAAACTTATGCTCAAAATTCGGATCATTCTCCTTCCATGATTTTTCGAGCAATTGAACACCCAGTTTTAAAGGCGTAAGTGGGTTTTTAATTTCATGGGCTACCTGTTTGGCCATTTCCCTCCAGGCACTTTCCCGTTCCGATCGTGCCAACTTAGCTGCACTGGCCTCAAGTGCGGCAATCATTCCATTATATTCCTTTATTAAAGAGCCGATCTCATCGTGCCTACGCCAAACAATGGGTTCATTGCGCTGCCCAATCCGCGTTCTACTAATACTCTCTTGAATAAAAGTTAGCGGACTGGTAATCTGGTTAGCTAAAAACACTGCTAAAACTCCAACCGCCACAAAAACCAAAGCATAGATGTTGATAAGATTACTTACAAACAGCGCTATTTTGTCTGAGTACTCCTCTTCGTTTGAATAATTTGGCAAACCGATATAAGCAATTGTTTTGTTCTGTGCATTTCTAATCGGTGCGTAGGCTGCTGCATAAGTTAAATCGCCAATTTTTTCATCGGGATTAATATATTCAGATCGTTTTAATTTATCCAGGTAGGTATAAGCCATAGGCCCCATCTTTCGACCTATCACTTTCGAGTTATAAAGTTTAGGGTAAGTGGTCATCAGCAGGTTTCCTTGCGTACTGTATAAATTAAGATCCACATTGTTTACATCAGCAAAATTTACAAAATCAGCAACTGCATCTTCATCTTCCACAATCCCTTTGCTAAAAACCTGTTTCTCGTAATTCTGCTGTACCTTTCTAATTTTATCTTTTATGGAAATGGTTTGTTGCCCACGGTATTCATTATTCATATAATAATAGGTTACCCAGCCCACAATTAATAAAGTAGCCACAACCGATAGCACAATAGAAACCTGAATGCGTGTTTTGTAAAGAATTTTATTGGCATTAATCATTAACGATCTATTGATGCTGAACCAGCCCACACGTTCATCATCCAGATTTTTAATTAACCAGATTAAGCCATATAATACCAACGAGAAAATGATAAACACCAAAAAGAAAAAGGATAACGCTGCCAATCGCTCTACATAGCCCACCTTTTGCTTACTTATTACCACCATTTTGCTTTCAGTGGGCTTATAAATTAAATGGCTATAATTTAAATCATTATCATTGCTGGTAATAAAATCATCCTTTTTGCCATTAAAAATTTTACCGTCCAGTGGGTAAGTATAACTTCCGGATTGATTTAATAAGCGGTTATTACTGTATAACGCGATGGAGTATCCCTTAAAGTCTTCGTCTCTGATCAGTTTTTGATCCCCGAGTAAATCGGGTAATCTATTATTGTAATTGTATGGTTTTGAGCGGAGTTCGATAACCAAAGTACCCAATAAACTCCCCTTGTTTACTATCGATATGATGCCGAAGTAATCCTGATAGCCGAAAGTGTTATTCACCTGATAGAAATAATTCGAACCATCAATTTTAACTGAGCCAGATTCTACCAGTCCTTTATACTTCCTAAAAGGCTGCCCATTCGGATTGCTGATATCTATTCCGCCTTTATCGTAAGGATAAATCTGATAATCGTAGCGGCTTAAATAACCATCCAGATAATTTTTTAGGTGGTTTTTCAATACAGCATAGTTAGACTTTCCGCTTTCAGCAAAATATCTAACCAAAAATTGATCATTTAGTAATTGTCCTTCCAGACCGCCTAAAGCTACAATCGCATTTGGATCTTCTGATGACTGTACCTTCCGGGCAAGCGGCTCGCGAAGGCTGCGCTCCGTAATATCTTTGTATTTGATGTATTTAATAGAACTATTAAAGGCAAGGCAAAAAAATACTATGGCGAATAAGCCGATAGAAAACTTTGCCTTTTCGACATAAATACTTCTACAAACAATTAAAAGGATAAGTGCAAAAACAATAAAAAAAGCAGTAAAATCTGTAGATAATTTATAAATGAAAACAATTGCAAAACCTGTTAAAAAGATGATTAATCTTTCCTTATTACTTACGTTTAATTGCTTGCTAACGGTTGCAGAAATGGTAGTGATTAAGTAAATCTGAAACCAAACCAGGCATAGGATTACAATACTTACCCAGCTAGAACCACTTAGTTTTAGAATATTAATAATTTCAAAATTGATTTTTGAATTGTAAATCAATCCGAAAAAAACCTCATCGCTAAAATAAGCTATGGTGGCAATAAAAGCCAAAAACAGAATGTGAATAACAATGCCTAAAATTTTGCTTTTCCTGATCCATTCGGCGAATTTATATTGCTCTTTGTGGTTGTACATAAAGAGCAGTAACCAGGTAAGCGTAATTACATTCAATAAAAAATCGCCCAATGATGGCATGAGGAAACTTTCGGAATAGATCCTTGGATCGAATAGATCGAGTGGAAACCGATGGTTAAACCATCCATAATACAAATCGGAAAGCCTAAACGTTAAAAAGAATACCATCAGTAACAAGGTACCCCAAACAATATGGCCTCTTCTTGCAATTAATGAACTTAATGAATTGAAAAACATGCAGATGCTTATCAATCCTGCCACGAAAAGCCATAACTGGGTAACAGAATAATAATCTTCTATATAGCCCGGTTTTACCTTTAGGCCGAACAAAAACTTATTGTCGATACTTTTGATACTGTAAACTTCTTTATCAGTAAACGATGCCAGTGTAAGTAATTTCGAATTAGATAACAGCGGATCTAAATCATTTTTAAAATACTGCGTTTCTTTAAATGGATATTGAGATTGTATCGCGATGAGGAAAACCAAACTAAATTTGCCCTTCGTACTCTTAATTACCTCGTACCATCCATTGGAAAAAAAAAGCACGGAGCTTCCTTCTTTTATCGTCCGTGGATCGATATCGGTAACGCGGTAGGTACTCCAGAATTTTAATTGATTGTTTTGAAAAGTGAGGAGGTTAATTCCTTTTATCTTTCGATAAGTATTTAAAAAATCTATAGCATCATTTGGATTTACATGGAGCTGTTTTGCTTTTGCTACCTCTGCTTTATTGGCTAAAAATGCAGCAACTTCCCTTTCCTTAACCAATAAGTTCTGTTGAACCTCATGAGCATCGCGTTCCAACAAATCACTTTTGGTAGTAAATCTGCTCAACGAAATAGATGTTGCAATGAGACAGCAACCTAAAACCAGCAGTAGAAATCTAATTTTTACACCAAAGCTCAATTTCATCGATTTTGATAAAGATATTAAATATTGACAAAAAACAACGCCATAAACGGTTTGTTTATGGCGCTGAAAATAATTTATAGGATAAGGGTTTTAAACAATAGCAGCACTACTGGTTTGTACCTCACGACTAACCTTTTTAACTAAACCTTGCAAAACATTACCTGGTCCAACTTCTACAAATTCAGTTGCACCATCGGCCAGCATATTCTCAACAGTTTGAGTCCAACGTACCGCACCCGTTAATTGTTTAATTAAATTTTCTTTTATCTGGGCTGGATCAGTATAAGGCTTGGCATCTACGTTTTGATAAACGGGGCATATTGGCGCCGAGATAGCTGTAGCCTCAATTGCTGCCTGCAATTCAATTTTTGCTGGCTCCATTAAAGGGGAGTGAAATGCACCACCTACATTTAACTTTAAGGCTCTTTTTGCACCCGCCTCTGTTAGTTTAGCACAGGCCAAATCAATTCCTTCAATACTACCAGAAATAACCAATTGGCCCGGGCAGTTATAATTTGCCGGAACTACTACTGCATCAACTTCAGCACAAATTCTTTCTACTACATCATCAGCTAGGCCTAAAATAGCCGCCATAGTAGAAGGTTGCGCTTCACAAGCTTTTTGCATCGCGTTTGCACGAGCGATAACTAATTTCAAGCCATCTTCAAAACTCAAAGCATTGGCAGCTACCAATGATGAAAATTCGCCTAAAGAGTGACCAGCAACCATATCAGGTTTGAAATCATCGCCTAAAACCTTTGCCAAAATAACCGAGTGTAAGAAAATTGCCGGCTGGGTTACATTGGTTTGTTTCAATTCCTCATCTGTTCCACCAAACATGATATCGCTGATGCGGAAACCAATAATTTCGTTTGCTTTTTCAAATAATGCTGCAGCCTGTGGGTTTTCATAAAGATCTTTACCCATGCCTACAAATTGTGCTCCTTGTCCAGGAAAAATATATGCTTTCATAATAATTCATTTGGTATTAAGCGCCTGGCGATTAGCGCATTTATAGCCCGCTTATCTTGATACCAGGTACTTTCTACTTGATACTTTCTAATCTAAACTTGCCGTAATTAATCTTAAAAATTCAGCCCTGGTTTTATCATTGCTTAAAAAACTACCGGTAAAAGCTGATGTGGTGGTTACAGAATTTTGTTTCTGTACGCCACGCATGGCCATGCAAAGATGTTTACATTCAATTACAACAGCAACACCTTTCGGGTTTAAAGTATTTTGAATGCAATCTCTAATTTCGTTTGTTAAACGCTCCTGCACTTGTAAACGGCGGGCAAAAGCATCAACCACTCTCGGGATTTTGCTTAACCCAACAATATGCCCGTTTGGAATGTAAGCAATGTGAGCTTTTCCAAAGAAAGGCAACATGTGGTGTTCGCACATTGAATATACTTCAATGTCTTTAACCACTACCATTTGGCTATAATCTTCTTCAAACATTGCCGATTTCAGAATTTCGTCGGGCTTTAAATCATAACCATGAGTTAAATACTGAAGTGCTTTAGCCACTCGCTCAGGCGTTTTTATCAAACCTTCACGCTCCGGGTTTTCACCTAGTTGACCAAGAATATCTTTGTAATGTGTAGCGACAGCTTCGATTTTCTCGTCGTTATAACGGTCTATTTTTACATAGCCATCAATCGATTCGTCTTTTAATACGTTTTTAGTGCTCATTAATTTAGGTGGTTTTAACCAAAGTATTCAACAAAATTATTTTCGGTTTCGTAAATTTTTACACAATGTAAAATGGCTCCGCTTTCTGCAATAGGCGCTTCCAATTGCTTCCAAATTTCGATAGCTAAATTTTCTGTAGAAGCTAGTTTTCCTTTCATAAAATCTACATCAAGATTTAAGTTTTTATGGTCAACTTTATCTACTACGTAAATATTCATTACATCCTTAAGCCACTTCAAATCAACAAGAAAACCCGTTTCTGGATTTACTTCGCCCTTAACCGTTACATATAACCAATAGTTATGACCATGCCAATTTGGGTTGGCACATTTGCCATAAACTTCGGCATTTTTATCATCATCCCAATCAGGTCTGGCAAGTTTGTGTGCCGCATTAAATGATGCTTTTCTCGTTATATAAATCATTACAATAAAATAAAAGGTCAAATATACTGATAAAGCTTTAAGCCAAAGGGCCAAAGCTTAAAGAAAGACATTTTAATGAAAAGAATGCCTTAAATTTACCTCATGAAAACTCTTGTAGTGGCCGCTACCAAAGCCGAGGTTACATTTTTTTATCAGCATTTCAATTTGCCCGAAGGGGATTTTATCGAAAGTAAAAACTTCGATTTATTGATAACGGGAGTTGGAATGGTTGCTACCGCTTTTTCTTTAGGACAGTTTCTAAATGCCAACAAATACCGTTTAGTTTTAAATGTGGGCATTGCTGGCTGTTTTGATCGGAGTGTGGAGCTGGGGAGTATTTTAAATGTAACCGAAGACATTTTCGCTGAACTTGGAGCTGAAAACGGTGATGAATTTTTAACGATTACTGATCTCGGTTTCGGCGAAAATCATTTTAAATCGAGGTATAAAAAAAATATTGACTTACCACCCGTAACCGGAATTACTGTAAACTGTGTTACTGGAAATGAAAAAAGCATTAAAAACCTTAAAAAGAGGCTTAATCCAACCACCGAAAGCATGGAGGGTGCAGCAGTTTTCTATGCCTG
Organism: Pedobacter sp. AC212; assembly: GCF_979258625.1. Lineage (NCBI taxonomy): Bacteria > Pseudomonadati > Bacteroidota > Sphingobacteriia > Sphingobacteriales > Sphingobacteriaceae > Pedobacter > Pedobacter sp. AC212. The sequence continues at coordinate 279,610 of NZ_OZ409870.1, forward strand.
TAAACAAGAAAGTATTGATTGTTTGCAAGTGAGAAGTGTATCAAATTATGTAGAGCCCCGAAACAAAGACAACTGGAAAATGGGTTTAGCCGTTAAAAACTTAAATGATTGGCTTATCTCTTTTATATCAGAAATGAACTGATTATGACGGATTAGTTTTTTGCAGTAGTTAATTTTGAAAACATGAAGCTTACACTTGGTTTTTCGCCCTGCCCGAACGATACATTTATTTTTGATGCGCTAATTCACCATAAAATTGATACCGAAGGTTTAGAATTTGAAGTGACCTATGATGATGTGGAAACGCTTAACCAGAAGGCGTTGAAAGGACAGCTCGACATCACTAAATTAAGTTTTCATGCTTTTGCTTATGTAGCTAACCAATATGCTTTATTGGATGCCGGAAGCGCTTTGGGCTTTGGTGTCGGACCGCTTTTAATTAGTAAAAATCCTTTCGATGAAAAAGATTCCCGTCTTCAAATTCCAAATTCGGAGTTAAGAATTGGCATTCCTGGAAAGTACACCACTGCGAACTTCCTGCTTGGAATTGCCTATCCGCAATTGCAAAATAAGCAGGAAATGGTATTCTCTGAAATTGAATCAGCTCTGCTGGAAGACCAAATAGATTTGGGTTTGATTATCCATGAAAACAGATTTACCTATCAAGATAAAGGCTTGAATAAAATTGTTGATTTGGGTGATTATTGGGAAAAACTGACAGGCTGCGCTATTCCTTTAGGCGGCATCGTAATCAACAGAAATCTGGATAGAGAGGTTCAGCTTAAGGTCAACCGCTTGATTCGTCAATCGGTAGAATTTGCATTTGCGCACCCTAAATCGGGTATCGATTTTATCCGAGAACATGCGCAAGCTATGGATGAAGCCGTGATGTACAAACACATTGAGCTTTACGTAAACAAATACAGCATAAATTTGGGTGAAGAAGGCAGAAAAGCGGTTGATACTTTGTTTAAGTTAGCGCAAGAAAGAAATATCATTCCGCCAATTCAAGAAAATTTGTATTTGTAAACTGATCAAAGCAATACTCCAATCACTTTTTATGCTAGTATTTGGTGTCCACACCGACCATTGAAAATTGGGCAATAAAACTAAATAATCTTCTACATAGATTTCGGTTGGTGAGACACCAACCGATAGGTCAAAGCTACTTCAGCAACAAACATTTATTCTAGTGGCTGGTGTCCACACCGATCACATAAGAATATTCCAACAATCCAGCGTTTGAACGCGCTACCTAGCTCACCAACAATTTATAGCCCTTGCCATGAACGTTAATAATTTCAACGCTCGAATCTCCCCGAAGGTATTTACGTAATTTGCTCAAAAATACATCCATACTTCTTCCATTGAAGTAGTTATCGTCGTGCCAAATGCTCAATAATGCCTCTTCTCTGGTTAAAACTGTATTTTTTTTCAAGCAAAGCAACCGGAGTAACTCTGCTTCTTTGGTAGAAAGTTTTTGCTGCTGATCGCCGTTTGTAATGATTTGAGTAGTATAATCGAAAATATAACTTCCAATATTAAACTGTGTTTCAGGTGCCTCTTCTGCCCCATCGCTCTTGCTCGATATGCGTTTAAACATCGCATTAATACGCAGTAATAGTTCTTCTATACGGAAAGGTTTGGTAATATAATCATCGCCGCCTAAATCGTAAGCGGCAGATTTATCTTCAAGCATTGTTTTTGCCGTTGCAAAAATGATAGGCACTTGTGCATTCACTTTGCGAATGTCTTTACCCAAAGTAAATCCATCTTTTTTAGGCATCATCACATCCAAAATACACAGGTCGAAGTTTTGTTTATTAAAAGCCCGCAAACCTTCTTCTCCGTCTGTACAAAGCACCACATCAAATTTGCCTTTTAGCTGCAAATAATCTTGTAGTAATAAACCTAAATTTGGATCGTCCTCTACCAGAAGTATTTTTTTCATTTTCGTTATTTTATTGACATAGGTAGCACACTACCGTAAATGTTTGATTCTGTACTTGGACAACGGTTTAATTGTTAAGTTATCCGCTATAATAACTCTAGTTTAACGCATTTATACAAAGTGTCGAGCCCTGATATTTTTCTGCCGATGTTTAGCTTTGATATAAAGGTAACGATATTTCAAACTTTGTTCCTTTATCTTTTTCGCTATTCACTTTGATGCTGCCATTCACCTGTTTTATAATATCCTGAACATAATTTAAACCAAGACCAAATCCCTTAACATCATGCAAGTTACCAGTTGGCACCCGGTAAAACTGATCAAAGATTCGTTTAGATTGTTCTTTGGTCATCCCGATGCCTCTATCAGCAATTTCTATGATCAATTTATTATTGGCATTTCTGGTTGTGATTGTAATTTCCGGTGTTTCGGAGCTATACTTATTGGCGTTATCGATTAGGTTATAAAGCACATTGGATAAATGCAGTTCATCGCCAAAAACGGTAGATTTTTCGGCATCCGTGTGGATATTCAAAATCGCATTTCTTTTTTGCAATTGAAGACTCATGCTGTCCAGAACAATTACAATCAAGTCGTTCATATCCACTTCGGTATTCTCCATTTTCAGCTCCCCTTTTTCTAACCGGGCGATACTCAAAACACGTTCAATATGGCTGCCCAAACGAACGTTTTCATCATAAATAATATTAGCCAGGCGTTTCAATCGGGTTTTATCTTCAGTAACCTCTGGATCTTTTAATGCCTCGCTTGCGATCATAATGGTTGCAACCGGAGTTTTAAATTCATGCGTCATGTTATTAATGAAGTCCGTTTTCATTTCAGAAATTTTCTTCTGCTTTAAAATGGCATAAAGCGTGTAAGAAAAAATAAAAACCAACACCAGTAACAAACCCACAGATGTAGCCAGGGTAAAACTCAAATTGGCTAAAATTGCCGAATTTTTATTGGGGAAAGTGACGATTAAAGTACCAGGATCGCGAAATAAATCGTTTCCAAAAAGGGGTGTTTTATAGGTGTTTTCGGGCAAGAACTCTCCTTTGGTATTCGAGGCTTCTATAAACAAAACCGAATCTTTTTTTGCCAGCGAAACTTTATAATAAGGTTTTTGAGTAATATTATGTGTTAACAATTCAGCTTTTAAAACATCGCCCAGCGCCTCGAAGTTTATCCGTTTATAAATCGGAATATTCGATTCTTCCAGCTCTTTGGAAACATCTTCTACCAAACTCATTCTAGAATAAGGCAAAGTATCTTTGCCCAAAGCAGCAATTTTTACTTCCAGTTTTTTCCTGGCAATTTCATCCTCACGTTTAAATTTTTTCTCCAGTTCATCAGAAACCTTTGGTACACTTACGGTAAGTGGCTTGGCATTTATAGGATCATAAACCAAATAACGTAAAGTATCTGGCAAACTTTGCAAACTTTTAAATTCGAAGGTCTTGGGTGCTGGAGCATAGGGCTTAGTTCGCATGCTATAGCCCTTTAAAATTAAGCTTCGCATATCCACAAAAGCGTCCATCTGTAAATCAAGGCTCTTTCCATTCAGAGATGATAAGGAAACGAAGTCGCGTTCAGATATTACATTTGGCGCCCGAAAAGATGCCCTAATAATGCTATCCTGTTGATTTAGATAATTTTCGATTAAATTTTCACGTTCGGCAAATCTTAATTCCGATTCCTGAACATATTGCTGTCTTAAATCTTTAATATCCAGCGCTCTTTGGCGAGCGTCCTGAATACGCTTTAATTTGTTTTCAGCATCTTTCCGAGTAATGTGGTTGGCAACATTTAGTCGTTCTACCTTTTTAACTACAGTAGCTAAAGTTTGGTTAACCTGTTCGTCAAACAGTTGAGATTTTAAGTTATAGGCTTCTTTGATGTAATACAACTGCATCACAAAAACGCCGAGCAAAGCCAACGTCATCAGCACCGTAATAAACCAAAAACTCCTTTTTTTCATTGATGTGATTTTGTGCCGAGTTATTTTCAGGCACCCCAATATAACCTAAACCAGAAGCAAAAATACTGAATAGCTAAGTTAACAGCATGTTTTTAACATAATTTAACATGGCTTATCTGATTGTAAATGAAGATTTAAGCAGAGGTGGGGACAAAAAAAATGCCGAGACAAAAGCCTCGGCATGGTTCAAAATTGTTTGCTTAAAAAGATTCTTTATTTAGAAAGGCAAATCATCATCTTCACCTGGTGTATTGCTCACATCAACCGGAGCTGCATAAGCTGGAGTAGCTGCTGCCGGAGCGCCTGCTGCAATCGCATTGATTCTCCAAATCACCAAACTATTAAAATATGATGTTTTTCCTGTTTTATCTGTCCAAGGGCGGCCACGTAAATTAAAGAAAACCTCAACCTCATCACCCGCTTTAAATGTATCTAATAATGCAGTTTTATCTTGTAAAGCCTCAAAACGGATATATTCTGGGTATGTTGGATTTTCTGCGTATTCTACTATTAAATCACGTTTTTTAAACGTTTCACTTACCTGCTGCGTTGCACCTACTTCGTGTACTTTTCCTTTAATTTCCATAACTAATACTAATATTGTACCTTAAAGAATCAAATCTCTATAATTTTATTGATAACTTCGCATATATTATGATGCAAGTTTTCCACAATAAAAGCAAGGTAATTATTACCTGCAATAAGCGCCTTTCTCCGTATTTACAAGATGAAGTTACGGCGCTTGGTTATAAAATAGAAAGAGCCTTTCCAACTGGTGTTGAGCTAAATATCACCCTTACAGAGTGTATCAAGCTAAATTTAAACTTGCGTTGCGCCAGTCAGATTTTATATGCAATTAAAAGTTTTAAGGCCATTACTCCTGATGACCTTTACAACGAAATTAAGAATATTGAATGGGAAGAATTAATCGATTTTGCAGGATATTTTTCCGTAACCTCCAATGTAGATAATCCAAATATCACTACACCATTATTTGCGAATTTAAAAGTTAAAGATGCGATTGTCGATCGCATGAAAGAGAAAAAAGGCATCCGTCCTAACTCTGGCTCTGATGCCAATAAAGCAGTTGTGCATTTGTACTGGAAAGATGCTGATGCCGACGTTTTTATGGATACCTCCGGAGAAACTTTAGCCAAACATGGTTACCGTAAAATTCCGGGGAAAGCGCCAATGCTTGAAGCCCTGGCTGCTGGAGCAATTTACGCCACTAAATGGGATCGAAAATCACCTTTCATTAACCCGATGTGTGGTTCAGGAACACTGGCTATCGAAGCTGCATTAATTGCAACAAACCGTGCTCCCGGCTTATACCGGATGAATTATGGCTTTATGCACATTTTAGGCTATGATGAACAGGAATTTTTCGCCGAAAGAAGAATTTTGAAAGATCAGGTCATTAAAAATATAGATTTAAAAATTGTTGCTTCTGATATTTCGGAAGATGCCGTTGAGGTTACCCGTAGAAACGCCCAGACAGCCGGTGTTGATACTTTAATCGAATTTGAAGTTTGCGATTTCGAGCTTACTCCAGTGCCAGAAGGCGGACAAGGCGTGGTGGTTTTCAACCCTGAATATGGCGAACGTTTGGGCGTTCACAGCAAATTGGAATTAACCTATAAACGCATGGGCGATTTTATGAAAACCAAATGCAAAGGTTATTCAGGATATATTTTCACTGGAAATCCAGATTTAGCTAAAAAAATCGGATTAAAAGCTTCTCGGAAAATCGAATTCTATAATGGAAAATTAGACTGTAGAATGCTTGAATATGAGTTGTATGATGGATCTCGCAGAGCACCCTTAATTCAGACTGAAGAAGCAAATTAATTCAATATTTATTGGAGCCTGGTAAGCTGTTGGTTAATTGCCAGGTTCCTCTGCCATCCCTTCTATTTACATTAATAAACAAAAGATTTATCCCAAAGACTGGTGTAAATTCTGCAGCGTTTCATTAATCCTACATCTCCTCCCTTAAATTTAACGTTTGATTTTGCAATGGTATAATTCCCTCATGCCTTCCGTTACTTGAGATTTTCGCCGACGGTTTTATTAGCCTTGGGCGATATCAATAGACAATCACAGCCTAATAATAACATTCTTCCTCATCAAGCCAACCATCAACGGCAAACCGGAATTCCTTAAACTTTTAGGTTACTGGCTTGTTAGTACATAGTTATGTTTCTCGGTGCTTGCATGATTTGAAGAAGAATAATTCCTATAAAATCTAAGCCGTTCAGAATTTCGTAAATAATTCAAACATTAAAAAATTATCCCTTTTTTATGGAAGATGTATTAGCTTTAAAGACAAAGAATGTTGCCGGGAATATCAGAAAAATTAGAGAATACAGAGATTATACTCAGGATTATTTGGCAGCAAAATTAAAAATTTCTCAAAACGCCTACAGTAAAATTGAGTTAGGTTATAGTAAATTGACTGTTGATCGTTTATTTCAGATCTCTACAATTCTAGAAGTTGAGGTAACTCACTTACTTACTTTAAATCACAATGATTTAATAAAAATTATTGCTGAAGATGAAAGCAGAACAGCAGCGGTAAGTTAAAAACTTCCGCTGTTGAAATCATTTCTGCCCGCCTGCATAAATTTCCAATATCTTTGAGAAAAATTCTTTTTATGCATTCATCCATTCAAAAAACAATCGATTTTGTAAAGAAAACATTAGCTAATGCCGAAGCTGGGCACGATTGGTTTCATATAGAGCGGGTTTATAAAACTGCTCAAAACATCAACAAAAAAGAAAATGGCGATGAGTTAGTTGTAGCTTTTGCAGCACTCCTTCACGATATTGCAGATCCAAAATTTAACAATGGTGATGAAACGCTGGGACCAAAAATGGCTGCAGCATTTCTGCAATCCATTCATGTCGAACAGGCTATTATTGATCATGTAAAATTGATTATTGAAAATATGTCTTTCAAAAATAGCTTTGACCAAAATGCATTTACATCTAAAGAAATGCAAATAGTTCAAGATGCTGATAGATTAGATGCAATTGGAGCCATTGGAATTGCAAGAGCATTTACTTATGGAGGTTTTAAAAATCGCGTGCTTTATGATCCTTCTATCAAACCTGAACAACATTTATCAAAAGAAACCTATAAAAATACAACTGCTCCTACCATTAATCATTTTTACGAGAAACTACTGATGTTAAAAGATTTGATGAATACCGCAGCAGGAAAAACTATTGCAGAGGAACGCCACCAGTTTATGCTACTTTACTTAAAGCATTTTTACAGCGAGTGGGAAGGCAACTAGCCTTTTGATTTAAATACCGTCAAATTACTCATATTTCGGTATTGGATAGAAAGACATTCTGCGATAACTTAGTAAAAGTATATGTAATGAATGTCTTTCAGCTTCAATATCATAAGAGCAGCGTGCTCGTCACTACACTTGCTGGCGTACCCACAATCGGTGCCCTATTAATGTTTATCATGCTCTACCATTTGCCAATTAACACCTCTTTTTGGCTTATTTCTATGCTGATCACCACTTTCTTATTAATCATGATTTTTGTTCTACGATGGGTAATAAAAACACAGATTTTTGTTCCATGTACCGTAAGTATAGAGCAAGAGCAGATGAAGCTGGAGATTACTGAAAACAACTTATTCTATAACAAAAGAAATTTTTCAGCGCCATGGGAAAACATTTTATCCATCGAAGAAAAGTTTAGTATTCAGCATGGAAATTACTCTTATACTGTAATTTTTACTGCCCCCTACTTTAAAGCAAATTTTAGTATGAAAGAGAATTATGAAGATGAGGCGGAGAACTTTTTCAGCCTATTGCGTTCTTATCAGGAGAATAAAAAAATCTCCAACATTCATCAGCAAAAGCAAATTACCAAAAATTTTCACGATCGCTTGGCTAGCAATTAATATTCTCTAGAAGAGTAAGTTTTTACTAATATTTTTAGTTTTTAAAGCTATATTTGTTAGTAAAACATTTCCTATGTCATTCGATCGTATTCGTGAAAAATTAAATATTCTTGCTGATGCTGCTAAATATGATGTGTCTTGTTCATCTAGTGGTGGCACCAGAAAAAACAATAATAAAGGACTAGGTGATAGTCATTCGTCAGGCATATGCCATACCTATACGGAAGACGGCCGGTGCGTTTCGTTACTTAAAATTTTGTTAACCAATCATTGCATTTACGATTGTCTTTTTTGTGTATCGCGGAAAAGTAACGATGTAAAACGTGCTGCATTTACTGTAGATGAAGTAGTCGAACTAACCATGAATTTTTACCGCCGCAATTATATAGAAGGCCTGTTTTTAAGTTCAGGGATTTTCAAAAATGCAGATTTTACCATGGAACGATTGCTTTTGGTTTGCAAGAAACTCCGGCTAGAACAAAATTACAATGGTTATATTCATTTGAAAACTATTCCCGGTGCGAGCGATGAACTCATTAAAGAAGCAGGTTTATATGCAGATCGGATGAGTATAAACCTTGAAATGCCGACTGAAGCAGGTTTAAAACTTTTAGCGCCAGAGAAAAGCCATGCCGATGTGATTAAGCCTTTGGATTTTGTACAGAAAAACATTGCTCAATTTTCCGCCGATAAAAAGTTAATCAAGCATGTTCCAAAATTTGTTCCGGCAGGACAAAGTACTCAAATGGTAATTGGAGCAACGCCAGAAAGCGACAAAGACATTATGTATACCGCCAATACATTTTATAAAAATTTTTCGCTAAAAAGGGTTTATTATTCTGGCTATGTACCCATTAGTGATGATACACGAATGCCTGTACTTGGCACTCAACCTCCACTTTTAAGAGAAAACAGGCTGTATCAGACTGATTGGCTGATGCGATTTTATGGTTTCAAAGTACAGGAAATTCTAAGTGACGCTAATCCAAATTTGGATATTGATATTGACCCAAAACTTAGCTGGGCGATCAGAAACATGCAGCATTTTCCAGTTGACATCAACAAGGCGGACTATAAAATGATTTTGCGCATCCCCGGCATCGGTGTTATGTCGGCTCAGAAAATAGTACAAGCAAGGAAGTTTGGAAAATTGAGGATTGACCAGCTTAAAAAGATGGGCGTGGCCTATAACCGAGCGAAGCATTTTATCACCTGTGTGGATACGCCTTATCAAATAAAAGACTATCAGGGCACACAAATTAAAGCGTTTATCTTAGCTGAAAGTCAGAGCAAATACTTAAAAACCGATAGCAATCAATTGATTTTATTTTAATGATTTACGTTTTCGATGGATCCTTGCCCGGACTTTTAACTGCTGTTTTTGAATGGTTTGAACGAAAACCAGGCTTCGTTTCGTTAAAATCAATGGAGATTTTCCAGCCGGAAGCTTTTACAGAAGTAATGGTTATAGATACCAATGCCGAGAAAGCAGATCGCGTTTGGGCTGGACTTCAGAAAAAGATAAAAAAAACCTGGTTGCGTAATTTCTATTGCAGCTATTTATCAGAAATTCCTGAGGCCTATCAACACCTGTTTCAATTCATAATTTATATATTTCAAAATCCGGTTGGTGCGGAAACGAATTATGGTAACGAGCATGTAATGGCACTATCTAAATATGCCAAAAGCGTAGAACGGGAGAAGCATAGAATGGAAGCTTTTATTCGCTTTCAAAAAACTGGCGATGGTATGTTTTACGCCTCTATTGATCCAGACTTTAATGTGCTTCCACTCATTAATAACCATTTTAAAAATAGATATGCCGATCAGCAATGGATTATTTACGATCTAAAAAGAAAATATGGCCTTCATTATGACTTAAACACAGTTGAAGAAATCACAATCGATTTTACAACAGAAGCAAATAAGAAAAACCCACCGGCCATATTGATGGATGAAAAGGAGGAGCTTTACTCCCTTCTTTGGAAAGATTACTTTAAAAGCGCCAATATTGTAGCCCGAAAAAACACAAAACTTCATGTTAAACATGTACCGAAAAGATATTGGAAATATTTAACTGAAAAGCAATTGGGTTAAAAATATTTCATTAATTTGGTAAGAAAAAGCTGAAATGTCTTTAAGGTACGTCCTGATTCTTTTACTCTCACTTCCCATAAGTAGTTCCATTGCTCAAATCACAGGCAAATATGTTTATTCGGCTGGAGTAGATGCCGGAAGCAGAACACTAACATTCAAGGGTTCAAATTTTTCCGATCAATCTACAGGGCATGTGAGCGACGAATATGGTCAAGGAAGCTTCTCGTTAAAAAACAATGAATTATACTTAAATTATCATTCCTTGAATGATAGGGATTCATCAGCTTATAAAATCTCTGCTCAAAATGACCCCTCTAATTTAACACGGCTCTACGTTCAAATATTTGATAACAAAACACCTGTTAATGGTGCTTTGGTGGCCATGAGAGATAAAAACTTCGAAATATTATTTTCTGTTACGACATTAGTAAATGGAACTGCAGCGCTAACGATCAGAAAACTGTTAGACATACACTACATTACGTTTGATTTCATTGGATTTAATTCCGTTACCATTCCATTTGATCGGCTTAAAAATAAAGCGAACGAAATATTTGTTGATTTCAAGCCTCAAAAAACAATGATAATGCCGAAAAAAAAGATATATACAAGGTTTTAAAGTCAGACTCAAACACACTAATCCTATCCGACTCAAACGGAACCACACTATTATTTGAAAGCACAAAATAGATGGTTCAAAAATAGCTTGTTAACATTCCTTTAACATAAAAAGCTTTAAATTGCACCATGAAATTAAGTGTGCTGGTTTTAATTACTGCGCTTGCAGTTGCGCTTTCCATCGGGATGGTTAACTTCTATTTTGAGCGCAGCTGGTATTATTTCGGAATATCTTTCGGCGTTTCATTTCTCTCCAGCTTTCTGGTTTTTTACTATTTACTGGAGAAATACATTTACAACAAAATCAAACTCATTTATAAACTCATTCATAACTTAAAACTGGGTAAAGATTTAAAAGATGCGCTTGGCGAATATGTAAGCTCCGATCCAATTAACGATGTAGAACAGGAAGTTAAGGAATGGGCAGGGGCTAAAAAAAGGGAAATTGATTTACTTAAAAAGCAGGAACAATTTCGCCGCGAATTTTTATCAAACGTTTCTCACGAATTTAAGACGCCACTTTTTGCCATCCAGGGATACATCGAAACGCTGCAAGACTGCATCGTAGACGATCCCGACATGGCCGTTAAATTCCTGAAAAAAGCTGAAAATAATGTGGAACGTTTGAGTTACCTCATTAATGATTTAGATGCCATTTCCAAGCTCGAAACTGGTGAGTCACCTATAAATTATCAAAAATTTGATTTTGTTACCCTGGCGAAGGAGGTAATGGAAAATCTGGATGACCGGGCCAAAGCCAAACATATTAAACTGTTTTTCAAAGATAAATATACTGCGGCTACCTTAGTGAATGCTGATCGGGAGAAAATCAGGCAGGTGCTCATCAATCTCATTGTAAACAGCATTAAATATGGCGTAGAAAACGGGGAAACAGCCATTAAAATATTTGAACTGCATGATCAGTTTTTGATCGAAGTCACCGATAACGGCATCGGAATAGAAGAAAAACACCTCCTTCGTCTGTTTGAGCGTTTTTATAGAATCGACACCCATAGGGCTAGAGAAGTTGGAGGAACAGGTTTAGGCCTGGCCATTGTAAAACACATTCTGGAAGCCCATCAGCAAACCATTTCGGTAAGAAGCACGCCAGGAATAGGAACTACTTTTGCTTTCACGCTTCAAAAAATTGGCTAAGAATTGAGGCCGATATTATTAAACACTAAGCTCGAATCACCATTTCCAATTCTTTTGTAAACATTCAAACTAAACGTGCCAATTTGTCACTTTTAAATATATTTGTGTATTTTTGCAATCCCCAAAATCTTTTTAAAGAATGATCGATTTACAAATACCAGATAAAACGCATGACGAAGCACGACAAGGAGAAGCACTAATTTTAGATGTTCCTGTAAAAGCCGACGCACGCAAATTATACATTGAAAGCTATGGTTGTGCCATGAACTTCGCCGATAGCGAAATTGTTGCTTCCATTCTTTCAGAAACCGGATTTGAAACCACTGGCGATTATCATCAAGCTGACGTTATTTTTATAAATACATGTTCTATTCGTGAAAACGCAGAAACCAGAGTTAGAAATCGTCTTTCGCAGTTTGGGGTAGAAAAACGCCGCAATCCAAAATTAATTGTTGGTGTTTTAGGCTGCATGGCCGAGCGTTTAAAATCTAAATTTTTAGAAGAGGAGCGTTTGGTAGATGTAGTGGTTGGGCCAGATGCTTACCGTGATTTGCCGAATTTAATTGAGCAGGTAGAAAGTGGCCACAAAGCTGTTAATGTACTTTTATCTCGTGAGGAAACTTATGCAGATATTAGTCCGGTGCGCCTGAACAGCAACGGAATAACCGCCTTTATTTCCATTACCCGGGGCTGTAACAATATGTGTTCGTTTTGCGTTGTGCCTTTTACCCGTGGCCGAGAACGTAGCCGCGATGCACACTCCATTATCGAAGAAGCAAAATCATTATTTGAGGCTGGCTATCGCGAGGTAACACTTCTAGGTCAAAACGTAGATTCTTACACCTGGACTTCAGAGGATGGGACTGAAACGGTAAACTTTGCTCAACTTTTAGAACAAACTGCTCTGGTAAATCCTGACTTAAGGGTTCGGTTTTCTACTTCTCACCCAAAAGATATTACCGACGAAGTACTATATACTATTGCCAAATACGACAACATTTGCAATTACATCCACTTGCCTGTTCAATCGGGCAATACACGTGTGTTAGAATTGATGAATAGAACCTACACCCGCGAATGGTACATTAATCGTATTGATGCGATTAAAAAAATTATTCCAGGTTGTGCAATTTCAACTGATATCATTGCGGGTTTCTGTACAGAAACAGAGGAAGAGCATCAGCAAACATTAAGCATGATGGATTACGTGGAGTATGACTTTGCATACAACTTTACCTACTCGGAACGACCAGGAACTTTAGCTGCCCGTAAGCTAGCAGACGATATTCCGGAAGAAGTAAAAAAACGCAGGTTAGCAGAAATTTTAGCCAAACAGCAGGCACACTCATTAATGCGTTTACAGGCATGGGTGGGAAAAACGATCCGGGTTTTGATCGAAGGAACTTCTAAGAAATCTGACCTAGATTACTGCGGACGTGGCGATAGCGGTGCAATGGCTATTTTTCCAGCTATTGAAGGTGTAAAATCTGGGCAATATGCAAACGTTTATATCGAAAGATGTACTTCAGCTACGCTGATTGGAAGAATTGTTTAATAGAATAAGGATAAAGGAACAAAGACGATGTCTAACTACTTTATACTAACTACTAAGTACTAAATGGATACACAAAATATTAAACAACGATTTGGCATTATAGGTAATTCGCCTTTGCTTAATCGTGCTATAGATATTGCAAGCCAGGTGGCGCCAACAGATATGTCGGTATTAATTACGGGCGAAAGTGGAAGCGGTAAAGAGGTTTTTTCGCAGATTATCCATCAAATGAGCGCCCGCAAACATGGTGCATTCATTGCTGTAAACTGTGGTGCCATTCCCGAAGGCACTATTGATTCAGAACTTTTTGGCCATGAAAAGGGATCGTTTACAGGAGCACATGAGGCCCGCAAAGGTTATTTCGAAGTAGCCAATGGCGGAACCATTTTTCTGGATGAAGTTGCTGAATTGCCACTGGGTACTCAAGCCCGCTTATTAAGAATTTTAGAGAGTGGCGAATACCTGCGTGTAGGTTCATCGAAAGTACAAAAAACTGATGTTCGAATTATTGCCGCCACCAACGTTGATGTTTACAATCGTGTAAAAAACGGCAAATTCCGTGAGGATTTGTACTACCGTTTAAACACTGTGCCTTTGCGTATTCCTGCGCTGCAAGAGCGTAAAGAAGATATTTATCTTTTATTTAGAAAGTTCGCTGCCGATTTTAGTGATAAATACCGCAGTCCGGCGTTACATTTAGAGCCTGATGCTGTACAGATTTTAACCAATTACAGTTGGCCAGGAAATGTTCGCCAGCTGAAAAATATTGCAGAGCAAATTTGCGTTTTAGAGAAGGACAGAAATGTAACCGGACAAGCCATTTTAAACTATATCCCAAATGAGGCCGGAAGCAATTTACCAATGGCGATCAATTCTCAATCGAAAGAAGATTTTACAGAAAGAGATATTCTGTACAAAGTGCTTTTCGATATGAAAAAAGATATGGTAGAACTTAAAAAATTAGTGGCCGAAATTATTCAGCATGGTGGCAATACGGCAACCGTTTTAGCTGATAATCCTCAGTACATCAACCAACTTTATAGAGATGTGGAGCTTCCATCGGGACAGGAACATGGCTTTACCATCCAGCAACCTACTCAAAGTAATAACAACAACGGCAGCAACAACAATAATAACGGCGATTATTTTGCCCACGAAGCGGAGGAAGTTGAAGAATCCTTATCCCTGGTTGATAAAGAATCTGATTTGATCAAGAAAGCGTTGAAGAAACATAAAGGCAAGCGCAAGTTCGCCGCCCAGGAGTTAGGCATATCAGAGAGAACCTTATACAGAAAAATTAAAGAGTTGAACTTATAAAAAGCTTGCAACAACCTAAATCTTCAATTTAATGAAAATCAAAATATTTGCCATCCTTCTCATTGCTGCTTTAAGCTCTTGCACCTACAAGTTTAGTGGAGCGTCAACCGAAGGTTTAAAAACGGTTATTGTGCGTACTTTCGAAAATAATGCGCCACTTGTTGTTCCAAATCTAAATAATCAGCTTACTGAAGCGCTAAAAACAAGAATCAGGAACCAAACAAACCTGAGTGTTTCTACTACTGAAGCTGATGCTGTTTTTGAAGGACGAATTACAGGTTACGATATTAAGCCGGTTGCATTGCAATCGAGTTCTACACCTACTGCAGGCGCTAACCGATTAACCGTAACGGTATCTGTCAAATATGTAAATAACGTAGCTGGAAAAGAAAAAGAAAGTTTTGAGGAAAGCTTTACTAAATTTTTCGATTTTCCTTTAAATGGGGCTTCCATTCAGGCGGCATTGCCAAATGCGCTTGATCAGATTAACAAACAATTGACCGAAGATATTTTTAACAGGGCTTTTGCGCAGTGGTAAATATCCAATTACACAATACAATCTTTTCTTAAAAACCGCTTACATTTTTTAACTTAGCGACAAACCTCAACAATGGATAACAAACAACTACTGGCAGATTTACTTGCTCAACCTGGAAAGGTTGGGTTAGCGCATGTGCCAATGTTGAAAGAAATGGCAGCACAGTTTCCCTATGCACAGCCCGTCCACTTGTTACTGGCGAAGGCAGAGGCATCGTTTGTCCCTAAAGCGGCTCTGTATACTAAAGGGCACACCTTATTTCATATATTAAACATAGTACCAATTACCGAAGCGGAAGAAGAGACCATTGGGAAAGAAATTGTTGAAGAAGAATTAATTTCTGAAGAGATTAAAGATGAAAATACAGCAGCAACTGAGATTGCTCCACCTTCGGAAATAGAAACGCCGAAAAATTTACCAGGAATAGATAGCCATTTACTAGACTTGCCTGCAGATGAAAACAACTTTATTGAAAGCGTAGCTGCAACTGATTTCTTTGCTTTTGAACAAAAACTAAGTACTGATGTTGTTCCAGAGCCGCCACAAATCGAAACTGTCACTCCTGATGAACCGGAAATTCACCGTGTTTCTAAGTACGATGATGACCAACTTCCTTATACGTTTCTATGGTGGTTGGCCAAAACAAGAAAAGAGCACGAACAGATATTTCAGCCTTATGCGCAACCTCGGCCAGGTTTAGCTCAAAAACAGCAACAAACTAATCAGCAGCAGGAAAGAGCAGAATTTCAGCAGCAATATGTAGAGCACATCTTTCACATTCAAACTCCTTTCGAAGTAGCAGATCATTTAGCTGAATACCCTACTCCAGAAGTTAAAGATGCCAAAGGCGCTGAAATTATTGAGAAATTTTTGAAGGAAGATCCTACAATTAAACCGCCTAAGCCAGAACAAATCGATAACGAAAATAAGGCAAAAAAGAGCGCAGAAGATCAATACGACCTTGTTTCGGAAACTTTGGCGAAAATTTATATTGAGCAAATGCTTTATCACAAAGCCATAGATACTTATAAAAAATTAAGTTTGAAATATCCAGAAAAAAGCCGTTACTTTGCCGACCTTATCCAATCTATAGAAAAGAAATTTTAAAATATAATATTACCATGGTAACCTTTTTAATCATTTTATTAATTGTTGTGTGTATAGCTTTAGGCTTATTTGTATTGATACAAAACCCTAAAGGTGGTGGTTTAGCAACAGGCGGTGGCACAAGCAACATGTTTGGCGTTCAACGTACGGGCGATGTTTTAGAAAAAGGATCGTGGGTTTTATTAGCTGCCATTGTGATTTTAACCTTAGGCATTACTACGATTACTAAAAATGGCGGTGGTGCTACAGCTGTAGGAAACTCTGCTATTCAAGAGCGTTTGGATAAAACACCTGCTCCATCTCCACTTGGTGGATCATTAAACAACACTGCTCCGGCAAAACCAGCTACTACTGATACGACTAAAAAATAGTTTAGACTATAAAAATTTCAAAAAGCTTTCCTCAAAAGGGAAAGCTTTTTTTTGTCTTGTATTTATATTTGGATTGGAACTAAAGGAGGCATATGCCTTAGCATGGAGTGGCGTTCCTGATTCTATAGCATATAAATCTGCTATTGGCACTACATTATAAAAAATGAATAATGGAAATTTCATAACGAAAGATGAAATTGATAATTTGGCATTGCCATATAAGGATAGTGGAGATAAACCAGAGTTCAAAAAGGGTATACCAATCTGTAATTAATATGAAAATAGATTTTAAATATTTTTTATTGTTGATTTTTAATCATGTTGCAATAGCTGTTTTTGCTCAAAAAATTAATGCTGTGCCTCAGGTGGACATTACGCCAATGCATAAATATTTACAAAAAAATGCAGATAGCACCATTCTTTTTGAAAGGATGAACTACCGCATTAATAGACCCGAATATTTTATAATAAGTAAGGTAGGAGATACAATATCTATTTATCAATATCAGCAGCTTAAAGAAATAGATAAAAGAATTTTGTTACCTAAGGCAATTGGATATAGACTTTATAAAAGAAATAGATTAGATTACTTGAACGCACCAGCAGATGTTAATATTTATTTTAATCCCCTTTATTTAAATAGGGATAGTAGTAAAACTTTTTGGCAGTCTTTGTTAAAGCAACAACCTTGGCAGATTAATGATGATTCAATTGATGGTGAAGGTTGTCCGAACGCTAAAGATGGACATGATAGAAATGTTTACGATGGAGGAGGTATTAGTTTATATTTAATAACAAAAAGTACTATAAAATGCTTGTGTTTTTACGCACCTCGATTTTATGAAGAAGAGGTTTGTCCAGGTAGAAAAGGGCGTAAGACTATAATTGAGATTGAAAAATTATTTAAAACCTATTTCTCAAATGAGTGGTAATTAAATGTATTTATTTACCAGTACCACAACAGTTTGTAATGGTGGTGATGGAGGAACTACCCCCATGCCCACCTCCCAGTTATAATTCCTGCCCTAAAACTATCCCGATGGTAAATTTTCACGGTGTGAGAGAAGAAAGATTGGCTGATGCTGCTATTAGGCACGACATTGGATTTGCCACCCTTGCTGCTAGCGCAACGTATGCGCCAAATACCCTACTATTGCGAAGATAATTGACGGATTATATGAAAAGGTAAAGAATCACCCTAAACTAATGGCGACTTTAAAAAATACTCAAACTTATCCGAACAAGAAATTTTGAATAATTTGAAAGCTGGAAATGGACCAGGTATTGTTGTTAAAGACCTTTTAGCGGCAAGTGGGCAGTACGACAAAAATTTAAATGTTATTACACTAGATTCAGACCTTGCAAATGACCCAAATTTACTTAGACTAGGGCAAGCTTCTGCGTTTAAATTCTATCTAACCGCAATAATACTTCACGAATTCGTCCATTTTGGTAATGGTTTAACAAGTAAACACCCTAATGATTCATAATGGAAATGATGCTGGGTTTCAATTTGAGTTAAGTATTATGGCGGAAAGGTTCAATTCGATAATCAATTCCAATTTCATATGGTTTAAAAGATTAAGTGATCCTGATTAATAAATATTTTTTAAAAGCTATTTATATGAATAGATTAATCTACTGTGTTTTGCTTATCAAAATAGTATCTTGCCTGAGGAACAAAGAAACTGACACCACTAAAAATTCACAAACTAAGGAGTTTATCAACTTTTTTATAAAGGATGTATTAAAAAAGGATACAATTATTTTGATGGACAAGGAGATTAAAATCAGCGCTTAATCAAGTTGCCTGATTGAACATGTAAAAAACGAAACAAAAGCTAAATTTTCGATGGAAAATCTATTGAATGATACTACAATAATATGGTCGAAAACGATAATTCCAAATTCTATTATCATTTCAGAAGATGTGAGCCCAATCAATAAGAAAGTAAAATGGCCTAACTTTAAATAACAAATCGGAAAAGACTTTTTCATACTGTCAAGACCAATTTTTAGTGCCGATAACAATTACGTATTTATTTATTCAGCTTATTATTGCGGCGATAGATGTGGAAATGAAAGTCAAACTTTATAAAAGGCAAGCTAATGGACGGCTATTAGTTCAAACATATTGTGAACTGAAAGCTAACAAAAAGACTAAGTTTAAGTAAATACTAGGTAAACAATATGAAATCATTTTATTGGTTTATAGCATATATTTTCCTTTTTTGTTCATGTAACAAGGAAAATAAAGTTTTGAAGGATAGTGAGGTAAAATTGATTATCAGGTCAGCTTTATCAAATAAAAAATTTTATTCTCTACTACAGTCAACGACTATCGATAGTTTCAATCTAAGAGTTAATAGCACAATTAAGGATTGATACATATTAAAAAGATTGTTGTTTTTATAAATTTCAACAAAAACCGCTTGAGCAGTGAAAAAGTTATTTTGGCCCATTTAGATTCTGTTGTATCCAGAGAAAGAATTCTTAAATTAATATGTGGCAATTTTGAGCCGCCAAGCAGCAAGATTTATGGCGAATTTAAAATAACATTTTCAAATAATAGATGGATCGTAACACCCTTGGATATTGGAATAAATGTTTATCGATAATTCCTTTATACGATATATAATAATTTAATTGGTAGCTTGAATTTATTACTACGTTAATCTTCTCATTTCTCAAAAAAATCTTAAATATAAATTAAACAAATGAGGAAAAACAACCCAATGGATCTCTTTGCTTTTATTTTGCCCTTTTTTATTATTATTCCGTGCAAAAAGGGCAGCGAACCAATATTGACAAACCAGAAAGCACTTGAGGAATGGTATAAACAAAATATTCCTATTAAAAGCATTCCTTTTAATGATCTCCAGCCAATATGGAAAATAGTTATTATTAAAGAAGATATTAATAAGATAATTATTTACGAAGTTGATAAAAGAGGCTCATTAAAAAGTTAATCATTCAAGTCATTGAAACTATGAAAAAAATAAATATTTGTTTTCTAAGTCTCATTTTCCCTTTTATTTTAGTACAATGCTGGACTAGTGATGACGATAAGTTTCCTTTATTAATAATGCTATTTATTGTATCTTTTTTTGCTTATTTAATCATTTTTGTTATCGGCGTCCTGCAGAAAAAAAAAGATTTAATTCTAGGATTGATATTCTATGTGTTAGGCATGATTTTAACCATAACTGTGCGAAATTTTCAAACTAAACTAAATGAAAACAATGCTACTGTAGTGATACATGCCCTTGAAAATTTCAATAAAGATAATGGGCATTATCCAGATTCCTTACATACTTTGATCCCAAAGCATTTCAAATCTCTACCAAAAGTCTGGTTCGGAATAATTTATAAGAATTATATTTATTTCAACGATAAAAAAAATAATGGTTACGCTTTTTATATTCAGACTGGGACTAAACCATACAAACTTTGGACTAGTGGCATCAAGGAATGGCAATTTTTAGACTAAAACTTTATTAATGCAGCATAATAATAGGTTAATTATGTAAGCAACAATTGACTGTAACAGATTTTGAATAAACCAAATTCAAAAGTATAAGCTCTTTTAAACCTTCCTTTTCGGAAGGTTTTTTTGCCTGATTTTTTTTAAAAAAAATGAGCGTAATTTAAAGTAATATGGAATCTCATCCGTTTACAGGTTTATAACCCCCATAATTTTGCCCACAAACGAATCTCAAAATATTATTTCTACGGTTTCCGACTATGGGAAACGCTTATTCAGTTTCATCCGGGGGCGGGTGAATACTGATGAGGACGCGGAAGATATTTTGCAGGATGTTTGGTACCAGTTAAGCAATCAGCCTGAAGCTGGTGCCATAGAGCAAATTAGTGGCTGGCTTTATCGCGTTGCCCGAAACAAGATCACTGATAAATACCGAAAGCAGAAGGAAGATCATTTGGAGGATTTTACTTTCGAAGGGGACGATGGGGAAATCAACTTTAAGGAGATTTTATTGGCTGACGCCTATTCTCCTGAGCAGGAAGGCTTGAAAAAGCTTTTCTGGGATCAGCTATTTTTGGCACTCGAAGAATTACCGGAAAACCAGCGTTATGTTTTTGTTCAGAATGAATTGGAAGAACGTACTTTTCAAGAATTGGCTGATGAAAGTGGCGAAAACATTAAGACTTTAATATCAAGAAAGGGTTATGCAGTAAAACATTTGCGTAGCCGTTTGCAAAATTTATATCAAGAATTTATTAACTATTAATTGAATAGGAAATGAGAAATAGAAAGTTTAGTAAAGGCAAGAAATTCATTTTCTTTATCCCTGTTGTAGCGCTAATTGCAGCTGCTCTAGGCTTCGTTGTCATGTTTTTATGGAACTGGATTTTACCGGAAGTAGTCCACGCCGGTAAATTAAATTTCTGGCAAGCATTGGGGTTGCTGGTACTTTGCCGCTTGTTGTTTGGCAATTTCAACAAAGGTGGGGGCAACAACCGCTTTCGCGAAAAAGCCAGAGAAATGCGCTCGAAGTGGGATGGCATGAATGAGGAAGAAAGGGCCAAGTTTAAAGAAGAATACCGCCGCCGTTGTGGAGGATGGGGACATCGAAACAAAGAATAATATGAAGCCAGCTGAAAAGCTGGCTTTTTTTGTTTTAACCACTTGCCCGTCTTTGTCTCAAAGGGATTGCTATGCAGTGAGGAGCACTCCATTGTTCATTAACGACCGTCTTTGGTATTGTTTAGACAAGCCAGCACAAATCATGGCATAAAATAATTTTTCAAATTATTTAAAGTAAAAATAAATCACCGCCGTCTACCCTATTAAATAATAAAAAATGAAACAAATATTTAAAGCTATAGCATTCGGAATTTTACTTGGCGCAGCCGTATTTTTCGTGCCCTTCCTATTCAAGTTTATATTAGGATTAATGGTTATCGGTCTATTCTTAAAAATGATCTTCGGTCGCCGTCGTCGTTATTTCGCAAATCGATTCGAAGAGTTTAATTCAAATTACTCGCCAATTGTACCCATTGATAATCAATGGTACAAACCAAACATTCAGGGAAACGGCCCAACAAATCACATCAATATCAATTACTAAGCCATGAAAGCATTTAGAATATTATTAGCCATAGCTGTAGCAGGCGCAACCTTTTACAGCTTGAATGTGTTGGCCATTCAAAACGGATATCCGGATCGGTTAGATTTCAAGAACAAGAATTATCGGGAAAACGATTGCGAATCACACCGCAAAAACCACGATTTTAGCCACCACAACTGGAAAGCAGTTGATAGCGTGGTCACTCCAATTGATAGTTTAAATAAGTAAGCAGATGTCGCAGGTTTTAGTTTTAAGCAGTCCTTCGCAAAATGATGTCAATCCTATTCTTGGTTTTGCAAGCGAGTTGATTACCAAGGGAGAAAAAGTTACTTTTTTCGGTAATCAGGAATTTAAGTCGCCAATTGAAAATATTGGAGCAGATTTTAAAGCCTATAATGAGGAGTTAAATACATTCAGACCAAATTCGGAAGATGAAAAACCTAAATCGGGTTTGATAAGTGCATTGCTTGAGCCAATGAAATTTATTGATGACATCGTGGTGCAGATACGCGGACTAAAATTCGATTACGCCGTTTTTTCTTCATCCTATCCTTATGCCAACATCATTACACAATTACTGGGTATTTCGAGAACCCAGCAAATGATCTCGAACTAATCACAATTAATTTTAATAAAATGTACAACGAAAATAGATGCCACACTGGCAAAATGAATAACAACTGCGGAACAAGACACGCAAGATTTGGCAGACACCACCATGGAAGGTTTGCCCACCATGCACACGAAATGTTTGGGAACGGTTTCAGACGTGTACCGGCGAACATTGAAGAAACTGATGATAAGTTCACTATCCACGTTTTTGCTCCTGCCTTGGAAAAAGAATACCTGAAAGTATTAACCAAAGACGATGTTTTAACCATTTCTTACACCCCGAAAGAACAACCGGCAGAAAGCGAAAAAAAATTCAGCAGAAGAGAATTTAGCAATGGTGCTTTTGAAAGAGCATTTGCTTTAAATGGCAAAGCCATTGTCGATCAGATCACAGCGAAATATGCCGATGGCATTTTGACAATTATTCTGCCTAAAAATCCCGAAACGAATGTGCCTGCAAAAGATATCGCAGTAAACTAAGTTTCGTCTATTATAATTTCGAAAACCCTGATTGTTTTTACAATCGGGGTTTGTTTTTTTAAGGATTTTTCGCCTCCATAAATTTAACATGTTTGCTAGGATCAAACCTTTATCTTCTCAACAATTAAGTTGCTAAAATTTGTGGCAGCCATTTTGCTTTAAAAAGCCAAACACACACGATGAAAAGAATCAATATTTTAACTGCATCCCTAGCATTAATATTATTTTCAAATTTTAACGCCAAAGCACAGATCAAGTTAAGCGACATTTTTAAAAAAATTACCGAAAAACAAGCAAATACAACAAGCGCAACGGGCACGCCAAGTACGTTCGAAATTGGACAGGGCATTAAAGAAGCTTTGCAAATTGGGGTTTCTGCGGGTGCCGATAGATTATCTGTGAAGGATGGTTTCTTAGGAAATTTAGCGGTAAAAATTCTAATGCCTCCCGAAGCACAAAAGGTAGAGAAAACCTTGCGTGGAATTGGCCTGAACAAACTTTGTGATAACGTAATCACCAGCTTAAATCGTGCTGCTGAAGATGCTGCTACTGAAGCAAAACCAATTTTTATATCTGCTATAAAACAAATGACATTGGCAGATGCCACTAATATTTTATTAGGAAACAACGACGCGGCGACCACTTATTTCAAACGTGTGACCACAGCGCAATTGATGCAAAAATTTAGTCCGATAGTAACCACGAGCTTAAACAAGGTTAATGCTACTAAATACTATTCTGATTTAACCTCGCAATATAACCGACTTCCTTTAGTAAAACCGGTAAATACAAACCTCACAGAATACGTTACGCAAAAAGCGATTGACGGTTTATTCATTGAAGTTGCAAAAGAAGAACTTAAAATAAGAGGTAATTTAAGCTCACGTAGCACAACTTTACTACAAAAGGTATTTGGATACGCTGATAAAAAGAAGATTTAAGTCTAAATAAAATCATAAAAGGCAGCAGGCCTGGGTTTTGAAAAAACTCGGGCCTGCTTTATTTAAAACAATTCGTAAAATTGTACATGATAACATTCAAATCGCGTTTTGCAGCCGTTACTATCTTTTGTCTAGCTATTTTTGCGTCATGCAACTCAAATAAAAATGAAGAGTCAAAATCAACAGCAATGTTGGATAGCATTTCTTTAAGCGGTAAAAATTTTGCTTTGGCTTACCAGGATGGAGAAAAAATTGTTGCCACAAGTATTGATACGATGAAACAAATCTCCTTTGGGGGCGCTGTGGACCCAGCTATTTCGCCAGATGGAAACAAGTTAGCTTACACGGCGAATGACACAACAGGCAACCGTACGATTTGGGTGGCCGATTTAGAAAACAAAAGTCAGCTGCAGTTGCATGTGAATAGTAGCAATTATTACCAAGCCATGTGGTCGCCGAGTGGCAATGCAATTGCTTTTAACATTTTTAATGGCAAAAACCTTTGGAAAGTTGGGGTAATCAAAGCAGATAATACGGGTTATGTAATGTTGGATAGCGCTTCGACGATAAACGTTTATTCTCCAACATGGAAAAATGAAAAGGAGTTGGTAGCACATGATTTAAAAAACCTTTATACGTTTAATGTTGCTGGAAAATTAGTCGAATCCAGGGTGATTGCGGATTTGATTGGAAAGGATTTTATAATCGCCAGCAGCAATCACTTCTTTTATTCTGAAGATGGCACAAAACTCATTTTCAACGCAGGAAACTCAGACGCTCTTGATGGCCTAACGGGACCAAGCGAAGCGGCTTACATCCTGGATACTGCCAGCAAAAAAATTGAGCGACTTTCGCCAAAAGGACTTAATGTTCCCTATATTTTCGTAACTGCAGATGACCGGATTTTTTATAGCGGTAGCGAAAAGCCCTATACCCAAAGCAAAATTTACGTTTCGGATTTGAAAGGAAACATCAAAACTATAGTAGATAAGGGTTCGAATCCGACAGGAGCTTTGAAATAGATTTTCTTAATTTAAGCGTATAGCAGACCGCGGCTAGATGCAGCTTATAAAACATTTTGAACGTGACTGGTATTCTTCCTCCCTGCCAAGCTGACACCAAATATTCTCAATTTGTTTATATTTTGACAGGACGAGTGAAAATTTGTCCCTCAAAGCCACTTGGCATAAAAAGTGTTAATTGTATGCTTAGTTAAAAAACTCAAATCAAAATAAAAAATAATAAAAAGTTATGGCGTTAAACCTTAAACCAATTGCTGGCAGTTCGAACAGAGTAATTGTAGAACCAGCTGCCGCAGAAGAGAAAACTGCATCGGGTTTGTATATCCCTGATACCGCTAAAGAAAAACCATCTAAAGGAACTGTAGTATCTGTTTCTGAAGAAGATGCTGAAGGTAAAAAAGCAACCGTAAAAGTTGGAGATGTTGTTATTTATGGTAAATACGGCGGTACTGAACTTCCTTACGAAGGTAAAGACTATCTGATTATGCGTGAAACTGATATCTACGCTGTAGTAGGGTAATTTAAGTTAAAAGTAGAAAGTTAAAAGTCATAAGTAAATGCGATTTAATAGATCGTAAATCGTAATTCTAAAATCTTAAATCAAAATGTCAAAACAAGTAAAATATAACGTAGAAGCTCGTGATGCCCTGAAAAGAGGCGTTGATATTCTAGCGAATGCAGTAAAAGTGACGTTAGGCCCGAAAGGACGTAACGTAATTATCGATAAAAAATTCGGTTCTCCAGCGATCACTAAAGATGGTGTTACAGTTGCTAAAGAAATCGAATTGAAAGATGCGGTTGAAAACATGGGCGCTCAAATGGTTAAAGAAGTAGCCTCTAAAACAGCTGATATTGCTGGTGATGGAACAACTACTGCTACTGTTTTAGCTCAGGCAATTATTACTACTGGTATTAAAAACGTTGCTGCTGGTGCAAATCCAATGGATTTGAAACGTGGTATTGATAAAGCTGTTGCTGCTGTTGTAGCTAACTTAAGAGAGCAATCTCAAACTGTTGGTGAAGACAATAACAAAATTAAACAAGTTGCATCTATCTCAGCTAATAATGATGAGGTGATCGGCGCTCTAATTGCTGAGGCAATGGGCAAAGTTGGTAAAGATGGTGTAATTACTGTTGAAGAAGCAAAAGGTACTGAAACTGAAGTTAAAACAGTGGAAGGTATGCAGTTTGATAGAGGTTATTTATCTCCATACTTTGTTACCAATGCAGATAAAATGGAAGCTGAATTAGATAATCCTTACATTTTAATCTACGACAAAAAAATCAGCAACATGAAAGAATTGTTGCCTGTTTTAGAAAAAACTGTTCAAACTGGTAAACCGTTGGTGATCATTTCTGAGGATTTAGATGGTGAAGCTTTAGCTACTTTGGTAGTAAACAAAATCCGTGGTTCGTTAAAAGTTGTAGCAGTTAAAGCTCCAGGTTTTGGCGATAGAAGAAAAGCAATGTTAGAAGACATCGCAATTTTAACTGGCGGTATTGTTGTTTCAGAAGAAAGAGGTTACAAATTAGAAAATGCTGATTTAACTTACTTAGGTTCTGCTGAAAAAGTGGTAGTGGATAAAGACAACACTACTGTGATTAACGGTGCTGGTAACTCTGAAGATATTAAATCTCGCGTAAGCCAGATTAAAGCTCAAATTGAGACCACTACATCAGATTACGATAAAGAAAAATTACAAGAGCGTTTAGCTAAACTAGCTGGCGGTGTTGCTGTTCTTTACGTTGGTGCTGCAAGTGAAGTAGAAATGAAGGAGAAAAAAGACCGTGTTGATGATGCTTTACATGCAACCCGTGCGGCTGTAGAAGAAGGTATTGTTGCAGGTGGTGGTGTTGCTTTCATTCGTGCAGTTGCTTCTTTGGCAGATTTAAAAGGTGCTAACGAAGATGAAAACACTGGAATCCAGATCATCCGTCGTGCTATCGAGGAGCCATTACGTCAGATTTGCGAAAATGCAGGTATAGAAGGTTCTATTGTTGTACAAAAAGTTAAAGAAGGTACAGGCGATTTTGGTTACAATGCCCGTACTGATGTTTATGAAAACTTAATTGGTGCTGGTGTTATCGATCCAACTAAAGTTTCTCGTGTAGCATTAGAAAATGCAGCATCAATCGCAGCAATGCTATTAACAACCGAAGTTGTATTGGCAGACGAACCTGAAGAAGGTGGTGCTCCAATGCCTCCTATGGGTGGTGGTGGCATGGGTGGCATGATGTAATCATAAACCCATATCACGAAAAGTTTTCGTGTAAAAATATGCCCTCAAGGTTTTCATACCTTGAGGGTTTTTTTATGCCCTCATGATATCAAAAAAGGCATTTTTACTTCCATAAATCACTCTTCCGAAGCTGTTTGGTGTAAATATTTGTGAGTGTAACTTAGAATTTACCTTATTTGTACTTGAATATTTATGAAAGCGTAGCATTACTTATTACACAAATGTAAGTAAGACAATCAGGCCAGACACTGATTACCGCAACTAAATCATTCCCCCGTGTTAGAGATTTCTTAATGTAGACCTGTTTGAAAAGGAAATGGCTTTTGTATGCCCTTATTTTAGGGTTATTATTTATTACTAAAATAACATTTGCTCAAATCACTATTGGGCCAGTAAATCCAGGACCATATACGCCTGGAAGTACTATTGCTGCAACATTTAAATTGCCCGCAGATTGCTTTGGGCAAAACAATGTTTTTCAGCTTTACCTATCTGATGAAAATGGAAATTTCGGAACCGAAAAATTAATTGGCAGCTATACTGCTTTTTACAGCACCTATGTAAATGGTATAATCCCCACAACAGGAATCCTTCCGGGAACAAATTATAAATTGAGGGTTAAGTCTACCAATCCTGCTATTACTAGTGCCGAATCAACAGTTTTCGAAATAAAAGCCGGAGCAGCCACTGAAGCGAAGTTAATCTCAAACTATCTCAACCCAAACAATACCGAAACGTTTGGCACCTGCACCAGCCGACCTAATAATCCATTTATTATTTCAAATGAATCTACTGCCGCTTCTGTAGTTACAGCAACTATTACCAATGAGCTAACCGGCAATGTATCGCCATTAAATTTCACCACAAAGCTGCAACAGTTTACTGCCGACCAGGCGCACTACACCATATTAACTAAGGCGGTAAATCCAGATGGAACCGTGGCCACCAAAGCATATTTCCTAATCAATAACAAAACGGTTACGGCCTTTGGTAATTCTGGCAATAACATCGTTTGTTTGCCTTTGGGCGCTTTAGAGTTTAGCGTAGATTACACCTCGCCTGGTGGAATTCAAAACAATTTTCCGGGCGACAAATACACCATCACCTGGGGTGATAACTCGACATCTGTTTACACTTTCTGCGATATTGCCGCATTGCAGGGTAAGGTAAAACATAATTATCTCCGCTCATCTTGTGGAAGCACTTCTGTATCAAGCGCTGGTACTATTTTCAATGCTTTTGATGTAACCATAAAAGTCTCGAACGTATTTTGTGGCGATTTGGGAACACCAGTTTCTTCATCGGCAAAGGTTGTAGCTCAGCCTGTAAATAATTTCACTTTCACCAATCCTGGCTGTACCAACACCAATATCACTTTTATCAATACCTCAACCGCGGGAGAAAATCCGAATACCAACTCCTCCGGCTGTACAGAAAATGTAGTCACTTATAACTGGTATGTTGATGGAGTTCCGGTGGAGGCAAACAAACCTCGTTCGTATGATCTTGTATATAAATTCTTAACACATGGTGAACACAAGATCAGACTGGAGTCGAACAGTTCGGGTGCTTGCCAGGCTGAGGTTGTAGAAAAAATTATCTGTATTCAGGATCCTCCGAAACCAGATTTTATTCTAGCTAATAAAACAATATGTGCAGGTGGATCGATAAAAGTTACTGATAAATCGGTCATCGATCAGATCTGTAATGCAGCCAATTCTTACTCCTGGGTAATATCGCCAGCGGCAAACTTTATTAGTGGCACAAATGCACAAAGTAAAGAGCCAGAATTTTTGTTCAATACTGCCGGCGTTTATACCATTACCCTAAACATTACAACACCATCTTGTGGTTTGGTTTCATCTACACCGCAAACCGTTGTGGTTAATAAATCGCCAATTGTTACTTTATCTCCAAACATTACCCTTTGTAACCTCGCCACTTACGATTTTAACCCGACAACCGTTGGGCCCACAAAAACCTTGATTGATGGAACACTGATCGATGAAGCTGATACGTATACCTGGACGGTAACCGCTACCGGTGCCGGAACATATAGTTTTGCAAACGGAACTACGGCAAATACCAAGTATCCATCTATTAAATTTGATAATTACGATGAATATACCATTAGCGTAACTCAGAAAAATAATTGTGGTACCATCACCAAAACTCAAAAAATTACTTTTTCTACTGCTCCGGTAATCAATGCAGGTACCGATCAAAGTATTTGTTACAACGAACCTTCTTTTCCCTTGGCAGGAACGATCACCGGATCCACAACTTCTCAATCCTGGATTGGTGGAAATGGTTTTTTCACGCCAAACAGAAATGCTTTGAACGCAGTATATACGCCAACGGCTGCCGAAAAAAATAGCGGCAGCGTGACCTTGCGCCTGAGAGTAACAACCGCTTTGGCCGCTCCATGTAATCAAATTGATGATGATGTAGTGCTCACGATTAAACCGAATATTGATATCACAAGTGCAGCAACCAAAGTAATTTGTACAGGCAAAAATGTGGATTATACCCCGACTTCGGCTGCTGCTGGAACCGTTTTTAACTGGACGGCAACTGGTAGCGCAAATGCAACAGGCTTTGCAGCAAGCGGAAGTGGAAAGATAGATGATGTTTTAACCAATACCGATTTGACCACTGATGCGATTGTTACCTATGTAATTACTCCAACTTTGGACGGCTGTTTTGGTACTCCCTTTACATTTAAAGTAACGGTAAATCCAAGTCCTTTGGTAACCGCAACCGCTTCAAACCTTAATATCTGCAATAAAACCAGTGCAGCTATAAGTTTATCATCGGTAATGACCAACGTAAAATACATTTACAACAGCGTGATTAGTGGAGAAATTACAGGGAATACCAATCAAAGTGTTGCATCATCGAGCACCGCAATTAATGATATTTTAACTAATTCAGGCTCAACGCCTGCAACAGTAACTTATACCATAACCCCAGTTTCGGCAGGTAATTGTGCCGGTGCACCAACCACAATTACCATTACCGTTAACCCGAGTGCAACATTGCCAAATGCCGGTGCAGATGCAGCCCTTTGTAATGTAAACACCTATACGCTTCAAGCTAATGAAGCTTTGGTTGGTTCAGGTAAATGGACAATTGTATCTGCCCCTACTACAGTTTCTTTTGCTGATGACACCAAACACAACACCGAACTCTCTGGCTTGCAGGCTGGCAATACTTATGCTTTAAAGTGGACAATAAGTGATAGTGCTTGTTCGACAACAAGTGATGAGGTGCAAATTACTGTAAGCCCGGAAAGTATTGGCGGGACCACTTCTGGCAGCAATACTTTGTGTGCGGGTACTAATGGAGGAGATATTACGCTATCTGGGCAGGTTGGCAGCATCATCAGATGGGAACGCTCTATTGATAATGGCCAAAACTGGTCGGTGATAAATTCCACTGCAAATCCGTTGGTTTATTCTAATTTGGGCATAACAACACGATACCGGGCGATTGTTAAAAGTGGAAGTTGTGCCGAAGCCATTTCATCGGTTTCTACCATTACCGTTAATCCTTTAACAGTTACCGCCAATGCAGGTATCGATCAAAATTTATGTAGTGGAAATGGAGTAACTTTAAATGGAAATAATCCAGCCCCGAATAATGGCTTGTGGACACTCAGTTCCAATCAAACAGGAGTAACAATAGCTGATCCTACTTTATTTAACACAAATGTAACTGGCTTAATTCCCGGAGAAGTTTACAAGTTTAAATGGACAATTACCGGATTTACTGGCTGTCCGCCATCCTCATCGGAGGTAACAATAACTTACTTCTCCCCTATTTCGAATAACATTAATAGCGCCGCGACATCAATTTGTTCTGGTCAGCAGGTTACTATTCTAGGCAATGTTCCAACAGGTGGTTCAGGAAGTTTCAATTATCAATGGCAAAGCAGTACTGATGGAAGCACCTGGGTAAATATTCCTTCGTCAATTGATAAGGATTTGACGGTTAGTCCGGCCGCTTCATTATTTTACAGAAGATTGGTTAACAGTACCATCTGCACTTCGGTAAGTAATGTAGTAGAAATAAATGTATTGCCAGATCTGGCAAACAACACCATTTCTGCAGATCAACAACTGTGTATAGGTTCAGCAGCAGCTCCATTAACTGGATCTACGCCAACGGGCGGAGATGGTAATTTTAGTTATCAGTGGCAGTCAAGTTTAAATGGAACAGTTTGGAGCGATGTAATTGGGGCAAATACGTCAAATTTTACACCACCATCGCCAACGGTAACCATTTACTACCGCCGTAAAGTGACCAGCGGTTCGTGCTCGATTAACATGAGTAACTCAATAAAACTCACTGTAAATCTTCCTGCGAAAGCAGAAATTACTTTTAATGAAGACAAAGGTTGCGCTCCGTTTAAACTTACAAGTACAAATGTGTCAGCTGTTTTGTATCCCGATCGAAATGCTACTTACACCTGGTTTGCAAACGGAGTAGAAATTGGCACAGGCGCAACTTTTCCTGATTATACCATCCTCAATCAAAATGAAAGCGTAATTATTAAACTTGCGGTAACCAGTAGTAATGGTTGTAATAACGATGAGATTACACATACGTTTACCACCCGGCAAGATGTTACTGCAGCGTTTACACAGAATACAACAAGCGGCTGTGGGCCGTTGAACGTCACGTTTACCAATACCTCTACGTCACTAACTGCAGCTACTTTCAAATGGGATTTCGGGAATGGAACAACTTCAGATTTGCCACAACCCGCAGCGGTAACCTATCAGGCTGACCCAACAGGAAAAGACCTTACTTACATTATTACACTCACTGCTACTACACCTTGCGGCACAACCACCAAAACTGCTGAAGTTTTAGTAAAAGCCAAACCAGTTTCTATATTTTCACCAGATAAAACAGCCGGCTGCTCGCCATTCAAAGTAACTTTTAGCAATACATCACCCGGCAATTCTACCAGTTATACTTATGATTTTGGTGATGGAGAAACGGTTACTACTACCGACAAAGCCAGTGTTTCTCACACTTACAACACTCTTGTAGTTAAAGATTACGTAGTAAAAATGCTTGCTACAAATGAATGTGGTTCAACTGAATCTCAATACACTATCCGGGTTTCGCCAAATTCTATTGTTCCGGAATTGGTTGTCAACAGCAACCAACTTAGGGGTTGTGCACCATTTAAGGTAGATTTTTACAACAATACAAAAGGGGCAAGTACATTTGTTTACGACTTTGCCGATGGAAGCACAGCCATTACCCATTCTGCTCCAGAGGTAGTTTCGCATACTTTTACCAAACCAGGCAAATACAAGATAACACTTTACGCTTCCAATGGATGTTCCGATGCCTCAACCACAGAGGAGATTGAAGTTTTAGAACAACCTACAGTAAGTTTCACGGCAGACAAAACTACTGGATGCGATGGTGTAGTGGTAAAGTTTAAAAACAATAGTCAGGATGCCATTGGTTATGTTTGGGATTTTGGCGATGGCACTACTTCAACCAATGTTGAACCAACACATACTTTTACCGGTTCGGGCAAAAGCTTTACCATAACCCTTACCGCAACAAATATTTTGGGATGTAACAATACAGTCAGCATTCCGGGATATATCACAACAGCAAATCCACCTGTGGCCGCATTTACTGTTAGCCCTGGCAATGAATTATCCATTCCAAACTACACTTTCGGCTTTAAAGATGTTAGCAACGACGCGGTTAGTTGGGAATGGCTTTTTGGAGATGGATCAAGATCAACACTACAAAATCCAACTCACACTTATGCAAATGAAGGGGTGTATCCCGTTACGCTAAAAGTTTTAAATAAAGAAGGTTGTCCGGCTACGATCACTCAATCGGTTAGAATTATCGGCGTACCAGGAAACTTAAATTTACCCAATTCATTTATGCCTGCAAGCGCCAAAAACGAAATTAAAACTTTCAGGGCAAAGGGCCAGGGGATTCAAGACTGGAAAATGAGCGTGTTTAATAAATGGGGGCAACTGATCTGGGAAACCACAAAATTGGATGATGGTGCGCCAGCAGAAGGATGGGACGGTACCTTTAAAGGGCAAGACCAACCACAGGGCGTTTATTATTGGAAAATAGAGGTGAAATTTATAAATGGAAGTGACTGGAAAGGGATGACTTATGATTCAGCACCGCCACGGAAAACAGGCGTAATATATTTAATAAGATGATGGAGAGAAAGATACTATTATTGATGCTTGCTTTGTTGTTGCCGATCTTGATGATGGCTCAAGATCATATTTATTCACAGTTTTATAATTCGCCAATTTACCTCAACCCTGCACTCACTGGGCAGTTTGAAGGCGATATTCGGTTTAATGCGTTGTACAGAAATCAATGGTCGGGATTGGCCAGCGATTATTCTTACATGAGCGCTTCGGGCGATTTAAACCTGGAAAGGATAAATAGTGGTGTGGGCATAATTTTTAACAGAAGTACAGAAGGAACTGCCTATTTGGTTAAAAACAATATCGCAGCCAGTTATTCATATATCATAAATGGCGATGATTTTGCACTTTCTTTTGGCTTGCAAGCCGGAATAACCAACCAAAAATTAAATTGGGACAAATTGGTTTTTGGCGATCAGATTGGTATTGGAACGGGCTACATACCGGGTAGTATTTCTGGTGCTGAAAGGCCAAGTATTGATAGCCGCTTTTATCTTGATGCCAACGCAGGAACTAATCTGGTTTACGGTAAATTTATGCTTGGTGTAGCAGCTCACCACATCAATCGCCCCGATGAATCTCTATCTGGCTTTCAGGCTAAATTGCCCATGCGCATTTCAGGAAATATGAGTTATAAACTCACGCTAATTCCCGATCAATACGATCGTGATGGAAGTTATCTTATTCCTTCCATCGTGGTTTACAAGCAGCAAAATATCACTTCGTATAGCGCAGGGATGCAATACAAATATGCTGGCATAAATGCTGGAATTTGGTACCGTGGTGGAAGCAATGCCGGAGGAAACGATGCGATTGTATTATCAGTAATCTTTGACATTTTTAATCGAAGAACCAATGGTGAAAAATTTAGGGTTGGTATTAGTCACGATGCTACTTCTTCGAAAATTAATTATTCCAACACCAGTGGAACATCAGAAATTGGTTTAGGTTACGAAAAGTATTTTCAAAATAGTTCAAATGGTGGGCGGGCGAATGGCTTAAGATGTTACGATTTTTATTAATTTGGCTTTGTTAATTCAAAGCGATGAACGAGATTTTAGATAATAGCCATTTCATTACGCAAAGTGAGGTTAATAAATTTTTATTGGCCACTTTGTTATGTGGCTTAATTGGTGCAGAACGCGAATACAGAAGTAAATCTGCAGGTTTAAAAACCATGATGATGATCGGCTTAGGTGCCACGCTATTCACCATATTATCCGTTAAAATCGGACCAACAAGTCAGGACAGAATTGCCTCTAATATTGTTACCGGTATTGGTTTTCTAGGTGCTGGCGTAATTTTTAAGGAAGAAAACAGAGTTAAAGGATTAACTACCGCTTGTATTATCTGGATCGTAGCCGCCATTGGGATGGCTATTGGTGGCGGGTATTATGAACAGGCCATCGGCGTAACAGGTGTTGTACTGTTGGCTTTAATTATTTTTCCCTTTTTAGAAGAAATTGGCGACCGCAGGTTTACGAAAAGAATTTATCGCATCGTTAAAAAGCAACATACCCAAGGTGATTTGGAGAGTTATGAGGAAGTTTTTAGAGAAAACAAACTCAAGCCACAACGTGGAAAACATCAGTTAGCAAATAATATCATCACCGGGAA
The DNA here is from genome assembly GCF_979258625.1 of Pedobacter sp. AC212. NCBI lineage: Bacteria > Pseudomonadati > Bacteroidota > Sphingobacteriia > Sphingobacteriales > Sphingobacteriaceae > Pedobacter > Pedobacter sp. AC212. Next base: position 314,445 of record NZ_OZ409870.1, read on the forward strand.
CTGGACAGCCACTGGCACGCCAAAAAACCACCGGAAATTTGTAGAGCAAATGTTAAAGGATAAAGATATTATTGAGTTCGATTTTTAGGGTTTATTCCAACGCTTTAACTGAGTTGAATAGGCTTACGCTTTCCTGTTGTAACGCTACTTTTCTTTCCTCGACAACCATCGTATCAGACCATGCATCATGCCAAGGCGTTGATGGAGTTCCTAGTGCACTTAACGCATCAAATGGAATTACCCTTATCAGGTTTCTGGTAAATGCTTTTTCAAAAGTAATATCTGTTCCATCCAAATTTACTGCCCTTGTCTTTGTGATGTACTTACCAATTGATTTACCATTTAACATGGCTTCAGTAAATGCCATCATTACACCATAAAATACCATACCAACTATGCGGCTAATAATTCCGTTATCCAAATGGTCGATAATTTTAGGATCGATGAATGCGATAATTATCCCGAGAATAATCAATAGTAAATAAATCACAATGGTATCAATAAGATAATTGGCCAACCTTAAGCCAGATGAAGCTCGACAATAGCGGTAATCTACCTGGTCATACGGATTTTGAGGAGTAAAGTTCATTGGAGGGCATTAATTTTATATTACAAGATAAGTAATTTTGACTCTGCATCAAAAAATTAGCATCAAAAGTTCTAAAAACAAATCATAGCTTTGTATAACTAACTATCTTCATGATTAAGGAACAGATTTCAGTTTTCGATATTTTTAAAATAGGCATTGGCCCATCGAGTTCGCATACACTTGGCCCGTGGAGAGCTGCCCAACAGTTTACGGCATCGCTAACACAACACGGTTTACTTGCTGATGTAGAAATGGTAAAAATATTGCTTTATGGCTCTCTTGCCAAAACTGGCAAAGGTCATGGAACTGATGTTGCCATTTTGCTAGGCTTAACAGGTGCAGATCCAGTAACTTTTGATGTCGATGCCGTTACGCCAACCTTTGAAACTATCCAGAAAGAAAAAAAACTTAATCTTGCTGGCCAAGCCATAATTGATTTTGATTACAACAATGATCTATTGTTTCTCATTGCAGAAAGCCTCCCCTTTCACCCCAACGCGGTTACCTTCCAGGCTTTTTTAAAAAATGGCAAAGCTTTTTCCGAGACCTACTATTCCATTGGTGGGGGGTTTGTAGTAAAAGAGGGTGAAGACAATAGTAAAAAACCACAAGTCGATTTACCCTTTCCTGTAGAAAAAGCGAAAGAACTTTTACACTGGTGTTTATCAACCGGACTAAAAGTAAGTGAAATTGTAATGGAAAATGAACTGGCCTGGCGACCAGAAGCGGCTACCAAAGCGGGCATTCTTCAGCATTTTGCGGTAATGAGAGATTGTATTTATCGTGGCTGCCACACTACGGGTTTTTTACCTGGCGGATTGGATGTTGCCCGAAGAGCATTCCCATTGAACAAACGATTAATTGGCAAAGCCGAATATACCGACTATAACTCCTGGCTAGAAGCCATTAAAAAGGGAGGTAACGGTTTCAATTATATATTAGATTGGGTAAGTTGCTTTGCTTTGGCGGTAAACGAGGAGAACGCATCATTCGGACGAGTAGTAACTGCACCAACAAATGGTGCAGCTGGCGTTATTCCGGCAGTTTTACAATATTTCATCACCTTTTGCGACGGTTACTCGGAAGAGAAAATTATGCAATTCATTGCCTGCGCATCTGAAATAGGAAGCATTTTCAAGAAAGGCGCTACCATTTCCGCAGCGATGGGTGGTTGTCAGGCAGAAATTGGGGTTTCATCGGCAATGGCAGCAGCAGCACTTACAGAATGTTTAGGTGGTTCGCAAAGGCAGGTTTTGATGGCCGCAGAAATTGCGATGGAACATCATTTGGGCTTAACCTGCGACCCAATCGGTGGATTGGTTCAAATTCCTTGCATTGAAAGAAACACAATGGGTGCAATTAAGGCCATTACAGCAAGTCAGCTGGCCCTACAAAGTAATCCTGATAAGGCAAAAGTAAGTTTAGATGCCGTTGTAAATACCATGTGGGAAACTGCTCTTGATATGAACGCCAAATACAAAGAAACATCAGATGGTGGCCTGGCTACCAATATTCCAATTAGTTTGCCCGAGTGTTAAAACCTCACCTTGTCAAAGTTAGAGGTTTGGGTTATTTTTGTGCTTTCTCTCTCCTTTAAGAAAGGGATATAAAGTACCGCAAAATAAACTTGTGATTTAAGTCTTGGGGTTAAAACCTCTGCATCCACTTATATTTTCTTACATACCTTATATGGCAAAAAAAACCTTACTTGTTTGCAATTACCTAAACCAAGCCTGAATAGTGAAGCGCCAGCCACCAAATACCCGTGGTAATAAACGACAGCAATATCCCTATACCCACCACCAAATTAGAAACTTTGGGATTCAGATTATATTGATCTGCCACCACGCCGGCGGTTAGTAAGGTTGGCATGGCCATTTCGAAGATCGTTATTTTTGCTATCATCCCGCTCATTCCCAATAGCAAAGCAATAACTAAAACAACAAGCGGCGCCAATATTAACTTATATAGCAACGCGAAGCTGATGTGTTTTATTTCGCTAAACCAACCACCAAATTTCAGCTGAAGGCCAATGGAAAATAACGCTAGCGGACCAACAGTTCCGGCTAGTTTATTGAATAGAATATCCAATGATGATAAATCTAAATAATGGGGTAAAATTAATGCCAGAATACAACCGATCAATGGCGGAAACGTGAGCACATTCTTGAGCACAAGTTTTGCACTTAGTTTTTGTTGCTGAGAAGAACGAATGGCAACAATAATCCCAATGGTGGATAATAAAGTAAAAGTAATCTGATCGCAAATAATAGCAATTGCCAATTCCTTTTCGCTGAAGTAGGCAATAATTAACGGAAAGCCAATAAATGAAGTATTACTTAACGAACTCACCAGTTTTAAGCCACCAGAAGTTGCCCGGCTTGCATGGGTAATTTTTGCGTAAAAGGTGATAAACACCCATCCAATAAGCCAGACACAAATTGGTGCCAGTGCAGGAAATAGCAAATCTTTTGTCCACACGATGTGCGGAAGGTACTTGAAAGAAACTGCCGGCAATGCAATATAGATAATCCATGCATTAATGCCTTTATGTGCATCTTTAGGGAGTGATTTACTTTTTCTAAAAAGAATACCTGCAATAATACACAAGCCGATTAGAATGAAATTTGCCATGATTAGCGCAAATATAAGATAAAAGAAAACGCCAAAAAGTTTTGTCTAAATGGCGTTCTTGATATTTATGTTGCAGGATTACTGGGCTTCGGCTTTTTCTTATGCCAAACCTTTTTCTTCCCATTATTTCTTGGGTGTTGTGGGCGCTTTTCTTCCACATGCGTAATATCCATTGTTGAAATGTGTTCCGGTAAAGGCATACGTGGAACTTCTTTTTCAATTAGTTTTTCGATATTATCAAATTTGCGCTTATCTCTACCGTTCACTAAAGTTATTGCAGTACCTTTTGTAGCTGCACGAGCAGTTCTTCCAATTCGGTGAACGTAATCGGCCGGATCGCCCGGAACATCGTAATTGATTACCAAATCAATTCCTTCTACATCGATACCACGAGATAAAACATCGGTACCAATTAAAATTGGAAGCCTTCTGTTTTTGAAAGCAAGCAAAATATCCTCCCGCTCCGTTTGAGTTAAATCAGAGTGAAAAGCGGCTGCCTTAATGCCCAAACCTTTAAATGCTTTGTATAAAGCCTTAACCTTCTCTTTGGTTGAAGCGAAAATAATGCTGCTTTTGTAAGTGCCGTCTTTAAAAAGATCGGTTAACAAAGCCTGCTTCTGTTGATCGTGAATGTTATAAGCTTGCTGATCGATGCCTTCTGCTGGTTTAGCAATAGAAATGGTAATTTGTTGAGGATCATTTAAGATGCTGCCTGCCATTTTTCTAATTTTCGGCGCCATGGTGGCTGAAAAAAGAAGTGTTTGTCTTTTCTTCGGCAAGTAACTTACAATGCGCATAATATCATCATAAAAGCCCATATCAAGCATTCTATCTGCCTCATCTAAAATTAAATGCTGCAAATGTTCCAATTTCAACAAACCTGATGACAAGTGTGCCATTAACCTGCCCGGTGTGGCAATAATAATATCTACTCCTTCACGCATGGAGCGTTTTTGCTGTTCATAGGCAATGCCATCGCCACCACCGTAAACCGCCAGCGAACTGATGTTGGTAAAGTAAGCCAAAGCTTCTACCTGCAAATCTATTTGTTGAGCAAGCTCTCTTGTTGGCGCTAAAATGAGGGTATTATTGTGCCTGTCTTTAGCACGGGCAATTTTATCCATTACCGGTAAAAGATAACTAGCCGTTTTTCCGGTACCCGTTTGCGCACATGCAATCAGATCATGATCGGCTAAAATTACCGGAATTGCTTGTTGTTGTATTGGAGTAGCGCTTTTATACCCCATAGCCATTAGGCCTTCGTGTAAATCGGGGTTAAAGTTAAAGTCGTTAAAATTCAATCTGTTGTGTTTATGTATTTTAGCAAAAGTACCTCAAATTAAAACGAATAGCAAACGCCAATGCCGCTTGAACTTTTAAAAAATAAGTCGTCTGTTTTTTTATACTTTAATTAATTTGAAAATGAACGTTTCTGAAGCTCTTGGCTACAGCAGTCCCGCCCTTTGCTGTAGCCCTCGCCAAAAAGCTCGGGGCTGTCGCTTCGGTCTGGTTTAATTACACTAGTTACTACATTAAGGGTGAAACGCTAATGTTACACCATGGTCAGAAAACTTTAAAAAAAGCACCAAATTCTCATTAATAGCCCCGGTTGAAGCGGTTACCCTGCAGCGAAGGAAGCCTGCCTACTGCAAGCAGGCGTAAAAGCGGAAAACGGGAACAAACTTTAATATTAGTTCTGTCTTTGCGCTTCAAAAAAAGATGATGAACTATAAACTGAAAAGCATTTTACCTTATTGGCGCCCTTACTGAAAAATATTTTTTATACTTGAAAGATATTTAAATAGCTACCCATTTTTTGAAGTTTATAAAAAACATAGCTGGTATTAACCAGAAAGATGATGCAGATTTAATTGCTGAGTATAAAAGTACTGGCGATTTAGATGCGTTGGGTACGCTATACAATAAATATATGCACCTGGTTTTCGGGGTTTGCCTCAACTATTTTAAAGATGAAGAGCTAAGCAAAGATGCCGTGATGCAGATTTTCGAAGAGCTGGTTAAGAAGCTTAAAATTCATGAAGTACAGAATTTTAAAAGCTGGCTTCACGTACTCACCCGAAACCATTGTTTAATGGCATTGAGGAAATCTTCGAAGCAAAATAATGTATCTATTGATGATACTTTTGTGGAAAACAGCGAATTTGTGCATCTGGATATTGACGACACAAAAGAAACGCAGCTTACCATAATGGAAAAGTGCATGGAAACCTTGCCCGAAGAACAGCGGAAAAGCGTAGATTTATTTTACTTACAGGAAAAATGTTATAAGGAGGTTTCTGATCTAACAGGCTACGACATGTTGAAGGTGAAAAGCTACATCCAAAATGGTAAGCGGAATTTAAAGATTTGTATAGAAAAAAATAGTAGTGAATAACGATTGGTTAGATATTGATGTTTTGGAAAATTACCTTGATGGTAAACTTGATGCTAAAGCGATGCACTTTGTAGAGCGCCAGGCATTGGAAGATCCATTCGTAGCTGAAGCTTTGGAAGGCTTGAAACAATCGCCAAAACGCAAGCAAACGCTATCTATTTTACAGAAACAACTTTACGACCGGATTTCGGAGAAGCCGGCTAAACGTAAAATGTGGGGCATAACCACACATCGTTTAAGTATAGCAGCAACAGCAACTGTAGCTTTTATTGCTGTGAGCATTTTATTTTTTATGCGTGAAACCAGCCGTAAAAATGCTGAAATTGCTGCCAGGAAAGAAAACGGCATTATTGTTAATTTAGATACTACAACATCACTTGCCACTACAAAACCAGCCAAAAGCGATACCATTAATACCAATACAACATCAGCCTTAATTGATAAAGCAACCGTAGATGCTAAGACAGGCGATTTAGCAAAAAACACTAAAAGAACGCCAGATCTTGCTAAGGATGAGCCAGCTTTAATAGCCGAGCAGAAAAAAGCGGTAATGGCTTCAGCTAGAGAAAAAACAGAGGTTGCACCTGCACTGAGCAAAGCCAAACAGGCTTATGCTGCTAGCGAAGTGGCCATTGCAGCGGCACCAAATGTGGGTGCCAATCATGTTGTTTTTAGTGGCAACGTAATCAACCAAAGTAATGGCAAACCCGTTGAAGGTGCTGTGGTTAAGCTTGCAGGATCGAAGAACGTAACAGCTACAGATGCTAAAGGTTATTTTGCACTACCGGCAGACAGTGTTCCAAAAGACAAAGATTTGATCATTAATGCTGTTGGTTTCAGAGAACGTCCAATTACCAATGTAAACGACCCTAATGCAATTAGAAATGCGATGACGGGCGATAAATCAATTAATGAAATTGCTATCATAATGGGCTCAAATGGTCGTAAAAAGGAGAATATTCCTGCGCCAAAAATTATGTTGAAAGCAGAGCAAAATCTCGACGGCAAGACATTAACAGAAATCACGAAACCTGTTCCTGTATCGATAATTAATTATAGCCAATATTTAGAAACCAATAACAAACTATACAACGCAAAAGGTCCTGAACAATTTGTTATTGTAAGTTTTAAGGTTAAGAAAAACGGTCGCCCGACAAATGTTAAAGTTATTAAGTCGTTAAACCCTAAAGCCGATACCGAGGCAAAGCGCCTCATTCAAACCGGACCAGACTGGGTTTTACCTAAGAACGGTAACGACATGGTAGAAATGAGTGTAAGGTTTTAATGCGGGTATTGAGTCTATTCATTCCAATAAAATATAGAAAATCACAAATCATCTTACAAGCCCTATAATCTATATGGTTCATAGCAAATTGCAATATTCAACCATATAGACATAGAGAAAATATAGAAAACCGTAAATACTATATGTTCTATATCCCTATATGGTTCAGCAACTCCCAATTATCAATCATATAGACTTAGAAAAAATATAGAAAGCTGTAAATACTATATGTTTTATATACCTATATGGTTCATAACGAATCGCAATTATTTTAACAATATAGAAATAGTGAAAATATAGAAAGCTATAAATACTATATGCTCTATATCTCTATATGGTTCATAGCGATTCCCGATTATTCAACCACATAGACATAGAGAAAATATAGAAATCCATAAATACTATATGTTCTATATCCCTATATGGTTCATAGCAACTCCCGAGTATTCAATCAGATAGACATAGAAAAAAAATAGAAAGACATAAATACTATATGTTCTATATCCCTATATGGTTCACAGCTAATTCACAAGTAGATACTTATATAAAAGCCTCCCCTATCGTCTTAGATCACAAACTCTCTACAAAAGCCTATCAAACAAAAAAGACCAAAGCAAATGCTTTAGTCTCTTCAAAATATCTTTTTAATACTATTTGAAATAATAAATCGCTCCGTAAATAAGAGCGGCTAAGGTTGCTGAAACCGGAATAGTTAACACCCAAGCCCAAATCAGGTTAATGGTTACACCCCAACGCACTGCAGAAACGCTTTTTACAACACCTACACCTACAATTGAACCTGTAATAGTATGCGTTGTAGAAACCGGGATACCAAAGTGCTCAGTAATACCCAAGGTAATGGCACCTGCACCCTCAGCGGCAACACCTTCCAATGCTGTAACTTTGGTGATTTTCGATCCCATTGTTTTAACAATTTTCCAACCACCACTCATAGTTCCCAATGAAATTGCCGAATAACAAGCAATTGGAACCCAAGCTGGCATAGAATCAAAATCAGGAATCACTTTAGCAGCGATTAATGCAGTAGCAATAATACCCATTACCTTTTGCGCATCGTTACCACCATGAAAGAAACTTAAAGCAGCGGATGATAATAACTGCAAACGTTTAAACCACTTTTCTGCTGTTGAAGGCTTAGCGTAGCGACAAATATTAATGATAATTAAGGTTAATACTACTGAAATGACCAAACCAATTATTGGAGCAAGTACAATGAAGGATACAATTTTAATTACATAACCCATGTTCACTGCATCCATCGGACTAGCGCCGATAAGCAAAGCATGCGTCATACCAGCACCAGCAAAACCACCGATTAAAGTATGCGATGAACTCGAAGGGATACCGTACCACCAGGTTAGCAAATTCCAAATAATGGCAGCTACTAAACCGGCCAAAATTACCTCTAATGTAATATAATTTTCAATTACCGTTTTAGCAACCGTATTGGCAACCTTATGATCGGTAAAATAAAAGTAAGCTGCGAAATTAAAAAGTGCAGCCCATAAAACCGCCTGAAAAGGCGTAAGAACTTTTGTAGAAACAACTGTTGCAATCGAATTAGCGGCATCGTGAAAACCGTTAATGTAATCGAAAGCAATAGCCAGAATTACAACAACAACCAATAAGGTAGTTACCATGTTTGTTTATTATTAAGCGTTTTTAACTAAGATAGTTTCAAGCACATTTGCTACATCCTCACACTTATCTGTCGCTTTTTCTATCGTTTGTAAAACCTCTTTTTGTTTAATTAATTCAATTGCATTGGTTTCGTATTCAAATAAACGGGCAACCGCCAATGTAAATACATAATCTGCCTGGTTTTCGCCGCTATTAATACGGATACAAGCATCAGCAATTACACGGATGTTTTTGAAACTGCGTAACTCTTTAATGGCTTTATCAATATCAGTACACATTTCTACTAAAAGTTCTGCAATTTTAACAATTGGCTCGCTAATCGTATTCATGTTATACATTTGCATGCGGTTGGCTGTACCGTAAATATAATCGGCAACGTCATCAACAGCTGTGGCCAATTGGTGAATATCTTCCCTATCAAACGGTGTAATGAAGTTCCTGCTCAATTCAAGAAAAATCGAATGCGTAATATCGTCTCCTACATGCTCTAAGCGTTCAATTTCCTTAAAAATTGTTTTTCTGCTTTCAGCATCAGCAGTGCTAACCATCTCTAATAATGCTTCAGCAATTTTTAATGCGTTGCTACCAGCTTGCTCAAAAAGAGGATGAAATTTTCTGTCTTGAGGCGTAAAGAACTTAAAAATATTGTTCATGTTAATTTCTAATATGTTGCAAAGCTACAAGCCCAATGTTAAGTTAATGTTAATTCACTAATTATATTAAGGAATTGTTTCTTATTGAAGCCCTATTCTAAACAATTAGAAGTGATGATGTTAGCCGAAACGTTGCTCGTTATCATTTAGTAAAGCAATGGGTGTGAATCTTCGGTAACACCTGCCCCGCTTTGTGCTACAATCTTTTTAATGTTCAAAACCAATGGGAACATCAAAATAACTGCAATTAAAAAGTATTTACGCGTCAATCCCTTAGGTTTGAATATTCTTAGAAATATTTGAGATTTGAATAAAACCTTAACGGCAGTGCTGCACTTTGGCTCGATCTAGGTTAAAGACCTAAAACCCGTATCAGAGCACTGCCGTTTGTTGAACAAGAACCATATAGAATTTTAGTCTTCGCTGGACCGTTAAGGGATTTAGTTTTATTCAACATTAAGGTTTGTTTTTTCCACTTAACAACCCAAAGTTATGAATTACAGATTATTTGCGGGCATCGATGTTTCAAAAATGAAAACAGATGTAGTGTTTTTTCTTACTGAAAATCCTGATGAGCAGTTTCATGGCACCTTTAGCAACAATGAGGAAGGCTGTAAGGAAATGGTGGCCTGGATGCAGGAGCTTACCGGCCTTTCGATTGCTGAGATGCTTTTTTGCGCAGAGGATACCGGACTCTACACACTTCCTATCTGCACCTATTTTGACGGACAGGGCGGAAATCTCTGGGTTGAGAACGCCCTGAGGCTTAAGCGCTCCCTTGGTCTAAAACGTGGCAAATCTGATAAGGCAGATGCTGCCGAAATAGCCAACTATGGTTTTTTACATAGGCGCAAAGCTGTTCTTTTTAAACTTCCGAGCAAAACCATAAGCAAGCTAAAGCATTTATTGAGCTGTAGAAAGCAGCTTGTGAAGCAACAGACGGCATTAAAAAACGCAAGTGGAGAGCTGGAAGCTTTCGATGGAGATTCAGCGGATTTTACATTGGAGATCAGGAAGTCACTGATCAAAGAATATGACAAGAAAATTGACATGATTGAAGCGGAACTTATAAGATGTGTAAAAGCGGACAAACTACTTGAAAAGCAATATCGTCTGGTCAACTCCGTATACTGTATAGGGCCTCAGACAGCGATGTTTATCGTGGTCCTTACGCAAGGATTCAGTCTGTTCGAGGATCCCAGGAAGTTTGCCTGTTATTGTGGTATTGCCCCTTTCGGAAATACCTCTGGAACAACACTAAAGGGGAAACCAAAGGTTAGCCACCTGGCAAATAAAAGAATAAAAACACTACTTACCATGTGTGCGCTCAACACAATCAAAAAGGATAATGAGTTCAAAAGGTATTATGACAGAAAGATACAAGAAGGAAAGCATCATTCAGCTGTTCTAAACGTATTGAGAAACAAACTGGTCAGCAGAGCTTTTGCAGCAGTATTGAAAGACAGACCCTATAAGAAAGATCTTTATAATGCTGCCTAAATATTTTAAAATTTATTTGCAAAAACCATAGAATACGGGTTTATTACCTAGGGTCGGTGCAATCGCAAAACGCAGCAAAACAAACCTTTCTACGAATCAACTGTTCTATAGCGATAAACCAAAAAAATGACAGCTCAAAACAGAAACAAACTTTGGATTTGGATAGGTAGTATTGCTGGTGGATTAATCCTCATTTTAGCCTTTGGGGCAATGTTTATTAGTGCCCGCTGGAAGCCAATTTTAACCGAAAAAATTAAAGAAGGGGTTTATAATGGATCTAGCCATCTTTATAAAATAGATTTCAAAAGTATTAATTTAAACGTGTTTACGGGGAGTTTAGCACTCCGCGATGTAACCCTTAAGGCAGACTCTTCGGTTTTCGATTCCTTAAAGCAACAAAGATTAGCCCCAGCCCATACTTTCGAAATAAAGCTTAAAAAACTTCAAATCACAAGGGTAAGCATTTTGACTGCATATTTCAAAAAACGATTGAACATTAACGAAATCCTGCTCGATCGGCCATCCATCAATGTAACTTTTAATAAGGTTCCGAAAAAAATAGACACCAGTAAGGTTCAAAAGTCACTTTACGATCAAATTTCAAAACTCTTTAAATCTGCAGCTATAAAATCTATTAAAATCATAGATGCCGATTTCGATTATATCAACAAGAGCACCTCTATCAAAACGAAAAACAGCGTTAAACACCTCGACGTTACGGTAAAAGATTTTCTTTTAGATTCATTATCCGGAAACGATACTTCCAGATTTTATTATACAAAAGATATTTCGTTTCAGGTTGCCGGCTATAAATCCAATACAAAGGATAGGATGTACACCATGAAAATTGATACGATTAATGGCTCCTATTCATCAAAAAAACTCAGTATTAAAGGATTTACTTTGAAGCCGCTTTATCCTGAACTGGAGTTTTCAAGAAAATACAAGGTCCAAAAGGATCGGTATGATTTAAGTTTTAGCAACATAGAATTTAACGGAATAGACTTTATAAAACTGAATACCGATCAAAAAATCGAAGCAAATTCCATTAAAGTCGGACCCGCCAATGTTGCTGTATTTATGAGCAGAGAATCGCCACCTCCACCAGGCCTGGATAAAGGAAAAAACTATCCGCACCTGGCGTTGAAGCGGCTAAACATTCCAATTATTATCGACACTGTAAAGCTAAGAGATGTAAATGTTAAGTATTCAGAGTATAACCCTGCAAGTAAAAAAACCGGCTCAGTTGAATTTAAATCGTTGAAAGGAAATATATACAACATTACCAATGATAGTTTACGTTTGATTAAAAAAAATCATGCAATTGCCGATTTGAATACCATGTTAATGGGCACAGGAAAATTGAATGTAAAAATTGATTTCAATCTCACCGCTGATAATGGTGCATTCAGCTATAGCGGTAGCCTGGGGAAATTCGATTTGAAAAATCTCAATTCATTATCAAAAAACTTAGGTTTAATTGAGGTGGAAAGCGGAAATATCCAAAATATAACATTTAAAGCAAATGGAAACCTACGAGCCGCCTCTGGCTCGATGACCATGTTGTATAATAATTTAAAAGTTAAGTTACTTTCTGATAATATTGACGGCGAAGGCACAAAAGAAAAAGGATTGTTGTCGTTTCTCGCCAACACAATTTTAGTTAAAGATGCGAACCCAAGTAAGGGCGACCCTGCACGAACCGCTAACATGAGTACAACGAGAATCAATTCGGGATCGTTTTTCAATTTGATGTGGAAAACCCTATTTGTGGGTATAAAAGATATTGTTGGTGTAGGTATTGTGCCTGAAAAAAATCCTGTTCAACAGCAAAAAGTAATCGCAAAGAAAATAAGAGAACAGAAAAGAGCAGATAGAAAAGAAGCACGGAAAGCCAGAAGGGAGAAAAATTAGGCAACATTTTTTACAATACGATTATAAATGTATATTGCTATGAAAACAAGTCCCTTCGTTCAATGCCTGATACAAAATCAAACAGATATAAGCTTTTAAAATGGATTGCCGCAATACTTCTGATTATCCTTATCCTACTTGCAGGATTAGCCTGGTTTTTAAATGTCAAATCGCAACCGATGCTTTCCAGCCGCATCAAAACCCTTTTATATAAATCGACGGATAGCCTTTATACCATTAGTTTTTCTAAAGTTACCACCAATATTTTAACTGGTAGTGCTACCCTTTACAATGTAAAAATTACGCCCGATACCAACCGTTTCAACCAACTGATCACTTTAAAAAGAGCGCCAAACAATCTTTACACCGTTACGCTCAAAAAACTTCAGGTTAAACATTTTCATCCTATTACGCTTTACAGGCATCAGAAACTCCAACTCGAAGAGGTGATTTTCGACAAACCCGAGGTTAGTATGATGAACCGTCAATTTGAATTTAATGAGAACCGGCCGCCCAGACCTATAAAATCTCCTTATGCGATGATTTCGCAAAACTTAAAGGAGTTCCGTATCGATAACATTCTTTTCAGAGATGCAAGCTTTAAATACGTTAATAAGAATATACCAAATTCAGTACCTTTTATTATTGATGATTTGAATATCACGCTTAAGGATTTGTTGGTCGATTCAACCTCCACGGAAGATCCCGATCGCTTTTACCTGCTAAAGGATGTAATCATCAACCTAAAAGATTATACTTATCCCACTCCTGATCGGATGTATGATATCAAACTGAACCAACTTGATTTCAAAGCATCTACTGGAAGTTTAAGGATAAATAAATTTGAGGTTAAACCGCTTCATGATGAAATGAAATTTGCGAAAGTTGCAGGTTATTCTAAAGATCGGTTTCATGTAGAAATGAGCAATATTTCAATCAAAGGAATCGACTTACCGGTATACATTAGTAAACAAGAATTCAGAGCCAAGGAAATGAATATAGCAAATGGTTTTGTTTCCGTTTTTAACGATAATAGCATGGGCAGCAACCGAAACCCGGCAGATAGTGTTCAAAAACGAGTAGGAAGGTTTCCTCATCAACTGTTGCAATCAATGGGCGTCCCTGTACTTGTTCAAAAAATCAACTTAAAAGATGTTGATGTAAGTTATGCCATTTATAATGCAGAGAGCCAACAGCGGGGTAAAATTTCTTTCGAGAAAACAGCGGGAACTTTCAAAAATGTAACTAATCTCGATAGAATAAAAGCGATAAACCCGAACATGGAAGTGAAGCTCAAAACTTATCTGCTCGGCCAGGGAGAACTCGATTTGGATTTCAACTTCGATCTGATTGCCAAAAATGGGGCTTTTACATATAAAGGGGAACTACAGACCTTTAATGCCAGAGTTTTAAACCAGATTACAAAACCTTTAGGACTTGTGCGCATCAACAGAGGAATTGTAGATAAGCTTAACTTTAATTTTAAAGCGAATAATGATGGCGCAAAGGGCAATGTTAATTTCTACTACTATGATTTGTCAGTAGCGCTAATGAAAAATGATCCTTCTAAAGATCATTTGGTTACCCGTGGGTTACTTTCTATTTTAGCCAATGCGTTGGTTATCAACTCAGAAAACCCGGATAGGAATGGAAAATTTACCGCGGCAAAAGTAGATTATGAGAGGGTAGAAAACACTTCATTTTTTAACATGATTTGGAAAAGCCTTTTTTTAGGCATTAAAAACAGCGTTGGAATTACCGAAGAAAAGCAACAGGAAATTAAGAAACACATCAAGAATTTTAACGAGATGCGAGAAAATCATCGCATTAGAAAACAAAAAAGGTTACAACGAAGGCAACAAAGGGAAAAGGAAGCCGCTAAAAAGGAAAAGCGCTAAATAGAAAAATGTCGAACGTTTTTATATCTTTAAATATCTAAACCCAAAAAACTAAATCATGATTATCGCAATTATTCTCGTTATCTTAATCATTATAGGCATTTTCTTTTACAACTCACTAATCGGTAAAAAGAATCAGGTTACTAATGCTTTTTCTGCAATCGATGTAATGCTCAAAAAACGGTTCGACCTGATTCCCAACTTAGTAGAGGTAGTAAAGCAATACACCAATTACGAGTCAGAAACCCTTTCGAAAATTGTAGAACTTAGAACTCGGGCTGCTGCCGGTAATATAAGCGATGCTGAAAAGGCACAAATTGACAGTCAGCTGAGCACAAGCGTTAAGGGATTGATGGTTAATGTAGAAAATTATCCTGATCTGAAGGCCAATACCAACTTCATAAATCTTCAAAGTACCTGGACGGAAAGTGAAGAACAAATTGCGGCTGCCAGAAGATCTTATAATTCTGCTGTTACCGATTACAACAATTCTATAATGATGTTTCCAGGAAGTTTATTTGCCGGGATGCTAAACTTTCATCCCGTTCCTGTGCTTGAAACTGCCGTGGAAGAACGAAAAAATATCAGCGCAAAAGATCTATTCAACAATTAATGCAATTTTCTAGTTTAGCAGGAAATGTAGCCCTTCAAAACATTTTGGCTACCATGGAAGTGGAGCGCAAGAAAATTGCTTCCACCCAAAAAAAAGGCTATTACTTTATTGGAGGCGGCATTTTATTAGGCATAATCGGTTCGGTTTTAGGCTTTCCTATGCCTTCAATAATAGCGGGTTTGGCTCCCATTATTTACGGTGGAATTGTGCTTTTTAAAATTAATGATGAATTACAGGCTTATAAACATGCCTATAAACGTGATGTAATTGGTGAAGCACTTCGGTTTCTAGATTCGAGCCTGACTATTGCTCCACAAAATGGAATTGTAGCACATGAGTTTATCCATTCTCAGCTTTTTACAACTGAACCCGATCGATACAAAACTGAAGATTTAGTAAGTGGAAGAGCGGAAAAAACTGCCTTTTATTTTGCAGAAGTTCATGCTGAATATAAAACCGTTACCCAAACCAAAAACGGAACAAAAACAGAATGGCATGATATCTTTAAAGGAATCATCTTTGTAGCCGATTTTAATAAAAATTTTAATGGCTCAACCATCGTTCGGCCTAAAGATTTTGGTAGTGCAATCGGTGCCTGGTTTTCTACAAATTTATTTTCTTTTAGTGATCAGGATGTGATCAAACTCGAAAACGTAGACTTTGATAAGGCATTTATTACGTATGGCACAGATCAGGTTGAATCTCGTTATTTGTTAACACCAGCGATGATGGAACGCATTTTAAAACTAAATAGTAACTCCAAATACTCCATTTCGCTGTCGTTTATTCAATCTAGAATGTACATCGGTTTTCCTTTGGATCGAAACTATTTTGAGGCGCCCATCTTTAAATCTCTGCTTAATCCGGATTTATTAAATGATGATATCTCTACGATCAAATTCATGTATGATATTGTAAAAGAGCTGGATTTGAATACGAGAATTTGGGGGAAAAATTAGCTCAAATGTTTTTTTACAATCCCTTCTAAAGCTTCGATATCAAAAGGTTTGGAGAGATAGCTATCTGCACCAGCTTCATCAGCCAAGGCTGAAATATCGTTGTTTGCCGAAAAATAAATTACAGGAATGTGTTTCAAATCAGGATTATTCTTGATGGCCTTTGTTGCCTGTATGCCCCCTAAATCGGGCAGCCAATTATCCATAAAAATAATATCTGGCATGTAAGAGGCCACTTGGCTTTCAATATCATTTGCCGTTTCGGAAGTTTTAATTTCATAGCCCGCATCTTCCAAAATGAAGGTACAGAGATCTAAAATATCTCTGTTATCATCAAA
This sequence comes from Pedobacter sp. AC212, assembly GCF_979258625.1. Lineage (NCBI taxonomy): Bacteria > Pseudomonadati > Bacteroidota > Sphingobacteriia > Sphingobacteriales > Sphingobacteriaceae > Pedobacter > Pedobacter sp. AC212. The sequence goes on from NZ_OZ409870.1 coordinate 330,882, forward strand.
CACGAACACTTTTTTTGCATCAGCCATAAGTTATCTCCTAAAGGCAGTTAATTTTAATTATTTAGTTTGTTTATAAACGCAGCCATCTCAAAACTATTCAAAACAAGAGCTGTTTTTATCTCGTTTAAAGCTTGCTGTGGCATATACGGCATTATAGCGGTATCCGGATTTTGGATAATCACTCTTCCACCCCATTTTTCTACTATCTTTAATCCTTCTACCCCATCTGCATTCGATCCTGACAGTAAAATGCACACCAATTCATCTTTGAAAACTTCAGCTGCCGATTGAAAAGTAACGTCAATCGATGGTCGTGAATAGTTCACTTTTTCTGAATAATCTAAAGAAATCGTAATGTCTTCTTCAATTAGCAGATGATAATCGCCAGGCGTAATGTATACGTTTCCTCTCAGAATTGGCTGTTTTTCTTCCGCCTCATTTACAATCAAATGTGTTCTGCTTTTCAATAAATCCGTTAGCAGTGAATCGTTCCCCGATTTTCGGTGTGTGACCAAAATAATAGGAAAACTCAAATTACTTTTTAAATCAGGAAAAATTTCCAATAATACATCCAAACTGCCTGCAGAACCACCAATAACCAAAGCACCACACTTTCTCTCTGCTATAATTTGCGCCATATTTTTTCCAATTTAACGCGTTTATACTCTTTTGCCTTGGGCCAAAAATCTAAACTTTCTTTACTGCCCAAAGCCAAATATCCCAGCTTTTCTAAACTGTTATCAAAAAGTTGAAACACTTTATGCTGCAATTCTTTATCAAAATAAATGAGTACGTTTCTACATAAAATAAGCTGAAACTCATTAAACGAATGATCAGAAACCAGATTATGTGTACTAAAAATCATTTTACTGCTTAAAGATTCATCAAACTTTGCCAAAGAATAATTAGCGGTATAGTACGAAGAAAAATCCTTGGTGCCATCAGAGGCCACATAATTCTCTGAATAACCCTTCAAATAATTCAAAGGAAACATTCCTTTTTTGGCCTTTTCCAAAACTGAGGGATTGATATCGGTAGCATAGATCAGCGATTTTTGCAACAAATTTAATTCTTTCAGCAGAATTGCCAGCGAATAGGCTTCTTCGCCTGTAGAACAGCCCGCTACCCAGATTCTAATAAACGGATACGTGCCTAAAACAGGTAACACATCATGTCTCAGCGATCTGTAAAAGCCGGGATCACGGAACATTTCAGTAACATTTACCGTAATTTCCTCTAAAAATCGTTTGAAATATTGCTTATCACTTTTAACGGCATACCTAAACTCGGCGAAGCTTACAAAATTATCAAGGGTATACAACCTGGTTATTCTCCGCTTGATTGATGCATGGGAATACTCCAAAAAATCGTAGCCATGAACTTCCAATACATCGCTTAACAATGCATCAATTTGTTCATTATCTATCGCCTCGGTGATCACTTATTGTGTTACTTTTTCTATTTGAGTTAATAATTCGTCTACGTTTATAGGTTTAGATACATAGCCAGCTGCACCGGCAGCGAGGCACCGTTCTTTGTCGCCTACCATTGCCTGTGCAGTAACCGCTAACACGGGTATGTTTTGCATTTTCTCTGATTTTTTGATCACAGATATGGCCTGATAACCATCCATTTCTGGCATCATCATGTCCATTAATACCACAGCTACGTTTTCATTTTCTTCCATAATGGAAAAACCTTCCTGGGCACTTGTGGCAGACAAACAATCGAAACCTTTGGCCTTTAAAACAGCTTTTAAAGCGAAAATGTTTCTATTATCATCATCAATAATGAGAATTAATTTCTGAGGCATATTTATTAAAAAGGTTTAAGCTTTGTGATGATTTTCGTATAACCAAACTCGTAAAAGAGATACCAACTGATCCATATCTACAGGTTTGCTTATATAATCTGAAGCGCCTGCAGCTATACATTTTTCTCTATCGCCCATCATGGCTTTTGCTGTAACCGCTAAAATTGGCAGATTACGGTATTTTATATCTTGCCGAATGGCCGTTGTAGTTTCGTAACCGTCTAACTCGGGCATCATCATATCCATTAAAACAACATCTACTTTGGGGTTTTCCTGAAGCAACTTTAAGGCTTCCTTACCATCTATCGCCGCTAAAACTTTCATTTGATGTTGTTCCAATACTTTTGTTAAAGAGAAAATGTTCCTTACATCATCATCGGCAACCAACACCGTTTTGTCTTTCAGTACATCCTGAAGTTCGGTAAATGCTTTTGGTGTTTTAGTTTTTTCGCGGCTTTTTTCTTCCACCAAATGCAAAAATAATCCCGCTTCATCTAAAATTCTTTGGTAAGAATGTGCCGTTTTCACCACGATCGAATCGGCATATTGCTTGATCCTGTTTTCTTCACCTTTAGACAAGTTTTTGCCCGTAAAAATGATAATAGGTAAATTTTCTAATCCAGGTGTTTTCTTGACCACTTCCAGTGTATCATAGGCATGTTTATCAGGGATACCCATATCTAAAATTACGCAATTTACATCTGATTTGTGCAAGGCAGAAACACCTTCGCTCACCTGGTTAACAATTTCCGTTTGAATACTAAAATTGCTTAAAAAGTAGCTCAATGCTTTGGCATGTTGTTCATTCTCCTCAACGATTAACACTTTCTTTGGATGTCTGCTTAACGCATGTTCCAATTTAGAAAATATCTCCTGCATATGCTCGAAAGCGAAAGGCTTGTTAATAAAATCGACAGCGCCTTTTAATAAGCTTTCCTTTTTAACCTGCAGCGATGACATAATATGCACTGGAATAGGTCTCGTCGTTGGGTCGGATTTTAACTCTTCCATCACTTGCCAACCATCTTTAACTGGCAATTGAATATCCAATAAAATAGCTTGTGGCTTATACGCTTTTGCCATTTCAATTCCAACATCGCCGCGTACGGCCACCAATCCTTTATAGTTTCGCTTGCGGGTAAAATCAAGCAAGGTTTTAGCAAATGGCGTATCATCTTCTACAATTAAAATCACCTTATCGTCAGGCGTAATATTATCCCGATCATCCTCAATTTCCTGAGGAATATTACTTACCGTTAAGTGCTGAATTTTCGGTGCTTCCGGCAAAACAGTAACAGGTTTTTTCCACGGATCTTTTAAATCTTCAAAACCCTTGTTCTTATCAATAGGTAAAACCAAAATGAACTCACTTCCTTCATTTTCTTTACTTTTCAATTCAATGTAACCACCCAAAAGCTTAGCCAGTTCGCGACTAATCGATAAACCCAAACCCGTGCCGCCAAACTTACGTCGGGTAGAACCATCGGCTTGCTGAAAGGCTTCGAACACCATGCCCTGCTTTTCAGGCGCTATGCCCACACCGGTATCTTTAACTTTGAAAATAAGTGCGTTTAAATGTTCGTCTTTTTCGATATTAAATTTAACCGAACCTATTGAGGTAAACTTTATGGCGTTTGACAATAAATTCTTTAAAATCTGCTCCAAACGCATTTTATCGGTATTGAAAAATTCGGGTAGATTGCTAGCCTTTTCAATAACAAGTTCTAAAGCTTTATCTTTCGCTAGTGGATTAAAGAGTGATTGCATGTTCTGTGCAATCTCCTCAATCTTCACATTTGAACGGTCGAGCTCCATTTTTCCGGCCTCGATTTTTGAAAGATCTAAAATTTCATCTATCAAACTCAATAAACCTTGCCCTGAGCTTTGGATTACAGAAGCATATTCCTGATGTTCTTTGTCCATCGCATCATTTTCTGCCATTAATCTTGACAATAATAAAATGGAATTTAATGGCGTCCGCAGCTCATGAGACATATTTGCCAAAAACTCCGATTTATATCTTGTGCTCAGTTCTAAAGCCTCGGCCTTTTGCTGGATTTCTGCATTCCTCTCTTCAATCAGTTCATTCTTCTCTTCCAGCAAACTGCTTCGTTCTTCTAATTCCTGGTTGCTTTGAAGCAATTCTTCTTGCTGTACCCTAAGTTCTTCTTCTGATGCCTGAAGCTTCTGTGCCTGTGCTTCCAATTCAGCATTCATACCTTCCAACTCTCCATGCTGAACTTGTAACTCTTCAGATTGAGCCTGAGTTTCTTCTAATAATTGCTGTAGTTTTTGCCTGTTTTGAGCACCCAACAATGCTGTACCAATATCAGAAAGTACTGAATTTAGAAATTGCAGTTGTAAATTGCTAAATGCTGTAATGGTACCCAGCTCTAACCCACCTATTGAAATTCCGTTTCTAACAATAGGCAAAACCAACAATTGGGCGGGTTTAATATTTCCTGTGGCGTGTGTAATGGTTAATTCACTTTGTGGTACATCTTCCAACAAAATGCTTTTGCCCGATTTTACAGCTTGTCCGATCAACCCTTGTCCAAGCTCTAAAACTTCAACGAGGTTTTGTCCTTCTAACGCATATTTTCCCTTTAAATGAAGATAACCATCATCTTTAAATAAATAAATTGCACCGATTTGGCTTTTGGTATAAGAAGCCAATAGCTCAATAATATCATCAGCCAAATGGAAAACATCCTTTTCACCAACCATTTTGACATTTAGGTTAGCAACGCCAGTTTGCAGCCATTCGTTTTCTGCCAATGTATCGAACGATTTTTTCAGCGATGAAGACATCGTATTGAGCGATTCGGAGAGTTCTCCGATATCATCCTGACTTTGGCTATCAAGCTTAACGCCATAATTGCCATTTGATATTTGAGAAGCAATTTCTTTGATAGCTGCAATACGTTTCTCCATCTCGTATTTTTTGCTTTCGATTTCCTCTTGCAACTTCACCCGCTCATCAAAATCAACTGATACTTTTCTATAGAAAAATAAGGTGATTAAAATGGCCAAAGCGGCGGCTATCAAAATCAAAATAGGAGTGTAAGAAGTGAGTTTATTGAGCTCTACAGTGCGTTCCTCTAGTAATCTGCGTTCTTCTTTAACCATGGCGTTCACAGTTTCCCGTGCCTCATCCATGTAAACTTTTCCTTGAAACAAAACTGTAGGATCTACCGCTCCACCAAGTCCTTTAATTTCAATGGTAGATTTAATAATCCCCATTCTTTTGGTTAAAATATTGCGAAGTCCGGCAACATTTTTCTGCTGTACAGGGTTATCTTCGGTTGCGCTTTCTACCTTTTTAAGTATCGCCGCTGCAGAATCGCTGGCACCATAATAAGGTGTTAAAAAAACCTTGTTCCCGGTAAGTAAATATCCTCTTTGCCCGGTTTCAGCATCTTTTAAGTAAGAAATAATATTTTCAGCATCCAATATCACCTGATCACTATGCTTCACCAACTCGGTGCTTTTTATCAGGTTGCTAATGCTTACATATGAAGCCAAAGAACTGATAAAAAGAATAATAAGCGACAAGCCAAGACCTAAACGTAAATTATTTTTAAGGGTAGTTTTCATTCTATAATTTGGAGATGATTAGATTTGATTTTGCAGAATTTCTTCTTCAGTTATTGGAATAATGAAATAGAATTCAGAGCCCTCATCTGGCACACTATTTACCCCAATAGTACCACCATGGCGCTTAATGATTTCTGCACAAATGTACAAGCCAATACCTAAGCCGTTAAAACGATGGCTATTTTCTTCAACTCGATAAAATTTATCAAAAATCTTTTCTTGTTGCTCGCTGGAGATTCCTATTCCAAAATCTTTAACTGCCAGGTAAAGCTTCCCATCTCTAATATTAATGGTTACGTTTACCTGGTTAGTGCCTGGCGCATATTTAATGGCGTTGGTTATAAAATTGATAACCACCTGTTCCAACCGCATTTCATCGCCAAAAATATTCTCGCTGGTTTGGCCAAGCTTGGTAATTTTAAAATCAGGATTAGATTGTTGCAACATTTCAATGGCATTGTTAACCATATTATCGGCACAGAAGCTTTGCATGTTAAACTTCATTTTGCCACTTTCAATCTTCGAAATATCTAATAAATCAACAATCAATTCGTTTAGCTTTTCGAGCTGAACACTGGCTTTTTCCAAATGGTTTTGAGCCATTTCTTTGTTATCTTTATTCAAGCTCCGTTGCAAAAGTTGTATATAACCTTTAACGCTGGTGAGCGGGGTTTTTAACTCATGGCTGGCAATACTGATAAATTCGTCCTTTTTCTGTTCAGCTTGCTTTCTAAATTCTATCTCTTTCAATAATTCTTCCTGAACCTCGTTTAGCTTTCTGCTTTGCTCATAAATGCGGTAAAAAGTTTTTATCTTAAGTAAAAGAATATTGATATCAACCGGCTTGATGATGTAATCTAATCCTCCGCTTAAATATCCCTTAGTTATGAATTTAAGTTCGGTGTTTACTGCCGATAAGAAAATGATTGCGGTATCTTTTGCCTTGCTAAACCCCGAAATGGCTTCGGCGACTTCAAAACCATCCATATCTGGCATTTGAACATCCAGAATGATGAGCACATAATTGTTTTTTAAAACCTTTTTTAATGCTTCTTCTCCAGATGACGCCGTGTCTACCTCAAAATTATGAGCTTGTAGTACTTTCTGTAACGAAATGAGGTTTTCTGGTCTGTCATCAACTATAAGGATCATCTTTATTAAAACAAATAGGAAGCTAGGATAATTATGTTTGGTTCGGAGACAACATCTCCTTAACTAGGTACAAACAGCAAAGTTTTAAAAAGGTTTTGGGTTTTGAAATTTTTTTTTCGAAAACTTTTTGAAGTACTATAATTAACGCTTAGTCCTGCTCTCCATTTCAAGTCCTGGTTGAAAAAACCGGGTGCTTTTTATTACGATCAGGTTTAGGTGGCCAATAATTTAACTATTAAAGTTTCCTTTGCCAATAGCCTTAGAGCTGACTAAAAGTATCGCCTTGCTTAAAATCGCCTGTTTCGAAACCTTTTTTAAACCAGAACATACGTTGTTGTGAAGTACCATGAGTAAAAGAATCTGGCTGAACATCTCCAGTGGCTTGCTTCTGTAATTTATCGTCGCCGATAGCATTTGCTGCTGTAAGCGCTTCTTCAATATCACCTTCTTCCAGCTTAAAATCTTTAAGATTTTGAGCATGATGTGCCCACAATCCAGCAAAGAAATCGGCCTGTAGTTCTAATTTTACTGATAAACGGTTATATTCTTTTTCACTAACCTGACCGCGGGCTTCATCAAGCTTTGCAGAAATGCCCAACAAATTTTGAACGTGATGGCCCACCTCATGTGCAATTACATATGCTTGAGCGAAATCGCCTGCCGCACCGAAACGGTTTTTTAAATCATCATAAAATGATAAATCGATATACACTTTCTGATCACCAGGACAGTAAAACGGACCTACGTTCGAACTTGCATTTCCACATGCAGTTTGCACACCCTCTCTAAACAACCTCAGTTTTGGATATTCGTATTGTTTGCCCATGGCCTGAAATTCTTTATCCCATACCTGCTCGGTAGATTCTAAAACACCAGAAACAAAAACCGCCTGTGGATCATTTGCCGGAACGCCTTGCTTAACTTCTTCTGTACCTTGTGAAGTTGGAAGCTGGCTCACTACACCGCTTAAGTCCTTCCCGAAAATTAAACCGAGTATAACCACAACGATACCGATACCTCCGCCAAGAATGGTTTTACCACCACCTCCGCTTCTACCATCTTCCATGTTGCTGCTACCTTTTCCGAACCACTGCATATTTTTAAATTTTTTGATTTAATGAATAACCGTAAACCGTAGTTAATTGTTATACTAAAGTAGAAATTATTTTCCTGATTTATTCTTTTAGGTTTTGATGGAATAAAAAAGCCAGAAATTTCTTCCTGGCTTACACATCGTATCTTTTAATCTAGTTACTAAACACAGCAATTGCTTTTGCAATTCTGGCCTTAGTTTCTTCTACACCTAACAATACAGCAATATCAAAAACACCAGGCCCAAATTTACCACCAACCAACATCACACGGAATGGCAACATCAGTTCGCCAGGCTTAAAACCTTTTTCTTCAGCCAATGCTTTAAAAGCTGCTTCTTCACTAGCAGCATCAGTTAAAGCCAATTTTTCTGCAAAAGCATTAAAGAATTCGGCCTTTTCTGGAGTCCATTTTGGTTTAACTGCTTGCTCATCGTATTGGCTAGGGGAGGCAAAAAAGTATCCGCTTTGCGCCACAAAATCAGGCAAAAGTGTACAACGATCTTTAATTAAATCGATAATCGTATTTAGAAAAAAATCATCTGCAACTTCAATACCCGCTTTTTGTAGTTCTGCTTTAATGGGCAACTGTAAACTGGTAACCGGCGACTGCTTAATCCATTCATGATTGTACCATTTGGCCTTTTCGAAATCGAACTTCGCTCCTGCTTTACTTATTCTCTCTATCGAGAACTTTTCCTCCAATTCTTTTAACGAGAAAAGTTCCTGATCTGTGCCATCATTCCAGCCTAATAAAGCCAGCATATTAACGAAAGCCTCAGGCAGGAAGCCCATCTCTTTAAAACCTTTGGTAACATCGCCAGTTTTAGGATCCGTCCAGTTCATCGCATACACCGGGAAACCTAAACGGTCGCCGTCGCGTTTGCTTAATTTTCCATGTCCATCTGGCTTAAGGATTAAAGGTAAATGGGCCCATGCTGGCATATCAGCTTCCCAACCTAAATATTTCCACAGCAAAATATGAATTGGTGCCGATGGCAACCATTCTTCGCCTCGGAAAGCATGAGAAATTTCCATCGCCTTATCATCTACAACAACTGCCAAATGATACGTCGGCATGCCATCTGCTTTTAATAATACTTTATCATCAACCAATGAAGTTTCAAAACTTACATCGCCACGAATTAAATCATTAAAATGAACAATTTCATCTTCAGGCACTTTTAGTCTGATCACGTGAGGCGTTTTTGAAGCCAATAGATCTTCAACCTCACTAATGGTTAAGGTTAATGAATTGCGCATTTGCATCCGGGTAGCCTGGCCGTATTGAAAGTTTGGAAGTTCTTTCCTTTTCGCATCCAGTTCTTCAGGAGTATCAAAGGCGTAATAGGCATAGCCATCGCTAATCAATTGTTCGGCAAACTTCCTATAGCTTGGTTTGCGCTCACTCTGGCGGTAAGGCCCATAAACTCCAGGATTCTGTGGACTTTCATCTGGGGCAATGCCACACCAGTTCAAACAATCTACAATATACTGTTCTGCACCTTCTACAAAACGATTTTGATCGGTATCTTCTACCCGAAGTACGAAGGTTCCATTATTCTTTTTTGCGAACAAATAATTAAACAACGCCGTACGTACACCGCCTAAATGCAGTCCTCCGGTTGGGCTTGGGGCAAATCTTACTCTAACTTTCTTATCCATAATTGGCTTGTTGAGCGGTTGGCGTTAAGCGATTAGCGGTTCAAACGCCTATCGCTATGCGCAAAACGCAAGACGGTACAAAGATATAGTTTTTATGATTTTTTCGTTTTGTTATTGTAATTTGCCCATCTAAAGCATGAACCCTTATCAAAAGAAACGCCGCTGGAAGTTTTTCCTCCTCATATTTGCCATTCTAATTGGCATTGCTTCAGTGTTTTATACGGATTCTTTTGTGAAAAAAATGGAACGTGAGGAAGCGGCACAGTTTCAGCTTTGGGTGAAGATTACAGAAAGATCGATGCTTTTGTATGATAATGACAACTTCACTAGTGTTGTAGAAGATGTTAGGGAAAACACTAAAATGCCTGTTATTGTAGTGAATGATGATGGCACAATCCTTTCTTCGAGTGGGTTAGATAGCACCAAAACCTGGTACCCCGACAATGAAAAATTGGTTTACGATAGCCTTTATTTTGTACGTGAACTCTCTACAATGAAAAAGCAACATCGCCCTGTGGTGATGAATATTATGGGGCAGGAAAAACTTGCCTACTACAAAGATTCGTTTATCCTTACCCAACTTCGATATTTTCCGTACATCCAAATGGGTGTAATTTTTCTTTTTCTGTTAACCGCTTACACCGCCTTTAGTTCTGCCCGAAAAGATGAACAAGATCATGTTTGGGTGGGTTTGGCCAAAGAAACAGCGCATCAACTCGGTACCCCCATATCTTCGCTCATGGCCTGGGTCGAGCTGATGAAATCTAAATTTGACGCGGAAGACGACCCGCTCATTGCCGAGATGGAAAACGATATCAAACGATTGGAAATTATTACCGATCGTTTCTCTAAAATTGGATCGAAACCGATACTAGAAGACCATACCGTTTACATTGTAATCAGCGATTTTATTAGGTATTTCAAAGTCAGAACATCAGATAAAGTGAAATTTAGCATTACCGGCGATGAACAGGTAAGAGCCTTATTGAATGTGCCACTGTTTGATTGGGTGATTGAAAACCTCTTGAAAAATGCAGCTAATGCCATTGAAAATGAAGGATCGATTTCAGTAAATATAATTGAGAACCTGGCAAAAGAACAAGTTTTTATCGATGTTACAGATAGTGGAAAAGGCATCCCACGTTCGAAATTTGATGCCGTTTTCCAACCGGGTTATACTACTCGTAAACGTGGCTGGGGACTTGGTTTATCACTTACTAAAAGGATTGTTGAGAATTACCATAGCGGCGAAATTTTCGTAAAAGAATCTGAGCTAGGCAAAGGAACAACCTTCAGAATTATTTTAAAAAGCAGCTTAAGATATGAACCGACCACAACCTAACGAATACCCTGCCTGGGGCGAAACCTATATCAGCAAAGTGAATGGCGATATTATTGACGTTTTAGAAGAACAGGTTTTCACCATACCAGCTTTGTTCGAAAGAAATAAAAACAAGGAAAATTACGCTTACGCCGATGGCAAGTGGACGGTAAAAGAAATGCTTGGTCATATTATAGATTGCGAAAGGATTTTTGCTTACCGGATGACCGCTTTCGCCAGAAATGAACCGCAGCAATTACCGGGTTTTGACGAAGATGAATACGTAGCAAATGCCCGCTTCGATGAACGCAACTATGAAGACATGATCGAAGAGTTTTCTGCTTTAAGAAAAGCGAATCTTTACTTTTTCAAAAGCTTAAACGATACCGAATTGAACAGAAAGGGAATAGCCTCCAACAGAGAAATTAGTGTAAAATCGATCTTATTTATAGCTGCCGGTCATATTATTCATCATGTTGGAGTTTTAGCAGAACGTTATGAAGTGGTTTAAAGATTTTACCGTTGAGGAACTGAATGGCCGACCAAAAAACCATATTGGTGCATTGTTGGGTATCGAATTTACCAAAATAGGTGATGATTTTATTGAGGGCACGATGCCTGTTGATAAACGCACACATCAGCCTGCAGGAATTTTACATGGTGGAGCATCGGTTGTTTTGGCCGAAACATTAGGGAGCATTGCATCTTTCATGCTTATTGATCCTGAAAAGTACGTTGCCGTGGGGTTGGAAGTAAACGCAAATCACTTGCGCCCTGTTAAAAGCGGTTTGGTTAAAGGTATTTGTACACCCATACACATCGGTGCCAAAACCCACATCTGGGATATTAAACTTTTTAACGATCGCGGTAAAATGAGCTGTATCAGCAGACTCACTGTTGCGGTAATAAATAAACCAACTTAGTTAATCAGTTTTCTGTAAATAAACACTTGGAAACAGGTTTCAGCAGCTTCGATTTATGCAGTTTGCTATAAATAGATTTGTAGTAATTCCTCGGAAATTATTGCAAGAAAAATCAGCGAAAATCCGTGTAATCTGCGGGAGAAAAAAATATGGCTTAAGATATTGCTGCAAAAAAAAAGCTCCCGCTGATCTCACAGATTCACGCAGAACAAAATCTGCAAAAGTCAGCGTATCTGCGGGAGAAAAACTTTTAGCAATAAATTACTTCGTAGCTTCCTGATCTAACCATTTCTTCTCAATAACGTATGAAATGATTAAACCTAAGCCGCCGAAGATTCCGATGCAACCAAAATAAACGGCTACCGACTGGCTGATTTCAGCGTTTGTCATATCGCTGCCGAAAACACCTCTAACGGTGAACAAAGCAACTAATAATCCTACACCTAAACCCATAAAAAGCAAACCAAATTTTAAACTCAAAAATGGTTTTGGGGTGGCTCGTTGTACGCCTGGATCGATTCCTCTTTCGATCATGGCCATTTTTTCTTTGTTTGATAAATAGCGGATTCCGAATATCATCGCGAATGCGCCTAAAAAAAGTGAAATTGGAACTAATATACCTAGCATGGTGTTGTATTTTAAATGTTAATAATTTATTTATCTCTTTCTGAACCGTGTTCTGTGTATTATGACTACATAAATTTTAGTCAGGTTACAGGCTTGCTCAAAAAAAATTATAGCTTTATTTAATTACTTCACGATTTGCAAGAGAAATTAAAAAATATCGAGTTATTTGGTGCATTGGGTGATGATGCTTTATCCTTGCTGGCTAATCATTTCAGGGTAGTCAATTATAAAAAAGGCACTATTTTAATCCATGCAGAAAAAGTTGAACCTTATTTTTACATTTTAGAAACTGGAATTGCCAGAGCATATTCTGATGGGGAAAACCAACAAATTACTTTCTGGTTTGGGCAAGCTGGCGATGTGTTGCTTTCTTACAATAGTTACATCAACAATAAACCTGGCTATGAAAATATCGAACTTTTAGAGGATTCGGTTTTATATCAAATTCATCTCCGCGATTTATTTGAGCTTTATAACCAACATTTAGCGCTTGCTAATTGGGGTAGAAAAATTGCTGAAATGGAATTAATTGCTACTGAGAAAAGATTAATCGATCGGTCGTTTAAGGATGCCACAGAAAGATATCGTGATTTTATTGTTCAATCTCCCGATCTGATTAAAAGAGTAGCCTTGAAACATATTGCTTCTTATTTAGGCGTAACACAAGTTACTTTAAGCAGAATTAGAGCAGCCTGCAAATAAATCTATTTTTTAACATTTGTAAAATGTGGGCGAAGCAAGGTATTGTACTTTTGCCGAAACAATCATTACGTTATGAACTGGATCATTTTAATTATTGCCGGCCTTTTCGAAGTTGGCTTCACTACCTGCTTAAAGCTTTCTAATAATTTTTCGAATATTAAATGGAGTATCGCTTTCTTCGTTTGTATTACTTTAAGTTTTGTTTTACTTAATAAAGCCACTCAAACGCTACCTATGGGTACGGCGTATGCGGTTTGGACCGGAATTGGAGCAGTTGGAACGGTAATTATCGGTATCGCGTATTTTAACGAGCCCGCTACTTTTTGGCGCATATTTTTCATTTGCACACTAATCGGATCTATTGCAGGCTTAAAGTTTTTTGCATCGCATTAAATGGGTTACGGGTTACCTGAGTTACCGGGCTGGGTGGTTATGAGTTCAAAGTTGAATGTTAAAAGTTACAAGGCTGGGTACATAGTTGGGTGGTTATGCGTTGAGCGTTGCATGTTAAAAGTTATACGGCTGGATGCAAAGACTTTTATAAGCAATAACCTTTGCGCCCAAACTTGCAACCCACAACTTATAACTGGCAACTGATAACCGGTAACTGATAACTTTTTCTGCAACCCTGTAACCTCCTTACTTTGTATGTAGTCTTACATTCAAATATGGAGCAAACACTTACAGATTTGGTGCTGATTCAAAATGTGTTGAACGGAGATTCCGCTCAATATGCTTTGTTGGTCAAACGGCACCAACGATTTGTGTTTACGCTTGCTTTACGATTTGCAAAAAACAGGGAAGATGCAGAAGAAATTGCCCAAGATTGTTTTATTAAAGCCTATAAAGCACTTGGAACCTTTAAGCAAACGGCAAAATTTAGCACCTGGCTGTACACTATTACTTATACCACAGCCATGACTTTCTTGCGCAAAAAGCGATTGGATACTTCATCTATTAACGATGAAGAAACCTTTCTGCAATTGGAAAACCATATCTCAAGCTTCAATGCAAATGGATATGAAAAGCAAGACAGTCATAAATTTTTGAACCAGGCCATACAGTTGCTGCTGCCGGATGATGCTGCGATTATAACGATGTTTTACCAGGGAGAACAAAGTTTGGAGGAAATTGGCGAAGCTTTAAATATGGAGGCCAATACAATCAAAGTGAAATTGCATCGGGCGAGGCAAAGGCTTAAAGAAAAATTACAATATTTGTTACATGATGAAGTAAAGGAGTTACTATGAACACAATAGAACAACAGCTTTGGGATTACATTGATGGGAATTTGGATGCTACCGAAGCCAAATCCCTCGAAGAAAAGATTAGTAAAAATGTCAAAATTAAACTTCAGTATGAGGAATTATTAAGTTTGAATATAGCTTTCGGTAAAATTGAGTTGGACGAACCTTCCATGTCGTTTACCAGAAACGTGATGGAAAGTGTATCCATAGCGCCGGCACCAGTTGCTTTAAAAACGAAAGTAAACGCCCGTATTATTTATGGCATCGGTGGGTTTTTTATCCTTTCATTGGTAGCACTTTTTGGCTACGCCCTTTTTAACCTAGACTTTAAAACTACTGACTTCGACTTGCAATTAAATGCTGATTTTAACTGGGAGAAGTACATTAGTCAAACAGTACTATATAGTTTTCTCTTTGCTGATTTAGTTATCGGGTTGGTGTTTGTGGATTATTTGTTGAGGAAAAAGATGACTCATAAATAATTTCTGCTTCGCAGAAATCGAATGTTTTAAGCAGCAATATGCTGGCTGGATCTGTAGAAACCTGCGAGAGCTCCGTTACGCTAATCTTTTCAAAATCTTTAATCCTTCGGGCCATTCGCCAAAGCCAGAAACCGCGTTGATATGACCAGCTTCTCCGATATTGATAAATTCGCTTCCCCAATGCGCCGCAAAAAACTGAGCCCTTTCCAAGCTTACCCATTCGTCATTTGAACTGGCCACCACAATGGTTTTGAAATTTATTTTATCTAAAGGAACATAATCAAAACCCACCGTTGGAAAATTGTAGCGTGGTGCCTCAAGATCGCTCGGCCCAACCAGCAAAGCTCCTTTAATTACTTTTTTATATTCCTTAGACCAATTGGCAATGGCGGTACAACCAAGACTATGACCAATTAAAACCACTGTAGATACATCGTATTCTGATAGAGTCGATTCAATTTTTTCAATCCAGTCTTTCGAAGCCGGCGCATCCCATTCTTCCTGGTTAATCCGACAAAAGTTACTGCCCGAATTTTCGAAGTGTGTTTGCCAGTGATCAGGGCCAGAATTGCCCAAACCGGGGATAATAAAGTAATTCGTCATTATGGATATTAGTCAGAAAGAAATCCTAAATTTTCAAAATAAAAAAAGCCCCGATTTATGCAATCAGGGCTTCATTGTAAATATGATAGTTAATTAAATTACTTTCACATTAACGGCATTTAAGCCTTTTTTACCGTTAGCAACTTCGTACTGTACTTTGTCGTTTTCACGGATTTCGTCGATAAGACCTGTTGAATGAACAAAAATTTCGCTATCGCCATTCGCAGGTACGATAAAGCCAAAACCTTTAGTTACATTGAAGAATTTTACTGTGCCTTCTTGCATTGTATTAAATATTAAAATTAAGTCTGCAAGGTAAGTTTTAATTTTTAAAATCAAAATAAATTTTAACATTTTTTTAACGTTAAAATTTTGTAAACAGCAGATTACTAAGGCTTTTTAATTGCCTTCCCAACAATCATCACCGTAATTTCGCTATTATGCGGAATTCCAAGCGTTGTTCCCGGAGCCACATCAAACAGATTTCTGATGTAGATATCTGCCACACCTTGCATCATTCTTTTCTTAGGTTCTGCCGCTTCGGGTAGCACGCCGTTTACCGACAAAATTTTTAGGGTTCCGGTATAATCCACCAGTGCCAAACACTCATAAGCAAAATCCTTATAAGCCCGATTGATCTCTATCCGATATCTCGGAAAAATATAATCATAAGCAGAAGTTCTCTTTTGTAATTTATCTACGCTGCTAAACTTTTCTACCGTAACAATTTTACTTTTGGGCAGAAACTGAACTGGCTCTGTCGCTGCGAATGCAGTTGTATCGGTGCGATTTACTTCTGCAGCTCTTTTTTCGATATAAATGGTATCTGCCTTTATAGGCCGTTGCAGAATTTCTGCGGTGGTTTTAAGCTTATTTTTGATGTAATTCTGCGCATAAAAAGTCATGTTTACATCCGATCGAATATCATCAGCGATTACCTTTCCATCTACCTGTACGCGTTGAAACACCAAACTATCTTTACTGATGTGTTTTACTTTGAAAAATTCTTCTGCGAAGTTGTACACATTGCCATGATCGTATTGCAGGTAAAAGTTTTGCATCCGCTGTTTTTGCGGGCTCCAGGCCGACATCGTATCTTCAGAAACTACTTCAATAATCCAGGAAGGTTTTTGCATAAATCCCTGCTCATTAAACGATAACCCGTTACTAAAACGGCGTTTTACTTCCTCATAACGAATTCCCTTTACGGGTGCAAATTCAAAATCCCTCAAGCTGGCATCATTTTTTTTATTTTTATTGCTACAAGCAGAGAGTAACAATATTAAAAAAAAGACTTGTATCGTGTTCTTAATCATGTAAAGGCTAAAATAACTATTTCTTTTTTACTAAAACCACGTTGGCTACCTTACGCTGGCCTTCATGGTCCCACTTCTTATTATCAGTTGGATAATTGATCACACCGCCATCAGGCATTCCAGCTACCCATAAAGTTGTAGAACCTCCACCATCAAAATTGATGGCACTTTTGCAACCCAACCATTTCATTAATTTACCTAACTCGTGCAAACTCATGCCGGCCGATTTTTCGTTACGCCCATCTACTGTTAACAAAATTATTCTTCCGTTCGGTTTAACACCCAAACAGGTCCGTGGGTGGCGCAAACGGGTAAACGAAGTCGTATCTAAAAGCTCATCAACATCATTGTAAGTTAATAACGGCCCGTTGAGCATGATGTTTTGTTCCATTAATTTTGTTTCCCAATCTGCTGTTCCATCCCATTTTTTTATTGAAATTTTCCCGTTATCAATCACAACAGCTGCTTGCTGATGCCTTGCCCTCTTCCCATCTTTATCTAAACGATTGGTGTTGATAATGTTACCGTTTACCTTAACAAAATCTACTGAACCTCCGTTTTTCACATCGAAAAAATTTCCGTTCAATGCTGCAATCGCGGTATCACGAATGCCAAAATTACTGGTGGTAATTAATTCTTTTTCTTCAGCACCTAAAGCAAAAACGGCCTTTCTGCCTGTATTTTTAATTTCTAGAAATGAAATATTTTCATTTGCTGCAAACAGATTTTTTTGATCAAAATGATGGCGAAACAGTCGAACCTGTTTGGTAACACGTGTTTTTTGCCATTTGGTTTTTACAACTGTTATCGAATCGAGATTTTGTGCGTAACTAAAAGATGCAATTGATGTGATCAGGATGAGAGAAAATATTTTTTTAAGCATGGGTTTTGGATTTGCTATAAAATTAAAAAAAACGGAGTAAACCTTAATAGGCTTACTCCGTTTTTAAATTTAGCGAATGGTTTGAATCATTAAGTGCTCAGATGATCGGCTTGAAACCTTTCAACTTTTAACATTTTAAACTCCAACCCTTCTATTTTATTTCTTCGGATCTAAAATATCTTTAATTCTAACCGTAAGATCATCGTAATGCGCTTTTGCAATAGCATCTCCAGCTACTGAGCGGGCTTTTGTTGTAGCCTGTAAGGCTTTCAATTCTGCTCTCACTAAGGGGCGAATATCTGATAAACTCACATTGATTGGCGTTAACCCATAACTTGCAGCAGATTCAACTGGGAAACCTGGCGGAAGTTCCGATTCAGTTGTCATTAAATAGCCTAAACGGTCTACATATGCTCTTTGTAAATTACGTTTAAACGCATCTGGTCTGCCTGCGGCGAAAACAGAAGTTTTAATATCCTTAAATAATTCTGGCAAAGTATAAGCTTTTACAGTGCCATTTTTAGTTTCGTTATCTAATAAACGGGCAATTCGTGGTGCCGCTAAAAGATTAACCAAAGTGTTGGCCTGCACTGCTTTGATTCTATTTAAAAGTGTACCGTTATCGAATTTACTCAATTGATCATTGTTAATTAACCAAAGCGGGGTAGTAAACAACTGCTGATTAAAAAATGAAACGGCTTCTTTTTGTTTTGCTTTTGATAAGTAACTATAAACCGGACCAGTTTGATCATAGGTTTTAAAGTTTTCGCTCATCCCACCTACATTGGTAAGTACGTGGCCCATGTAGCGGTTATATTGACCAACAATTTCAGTATAGATTTCTTTCAAATCGCTGTAGTCTTTACCTTTTTGGTAGGTCCATTTTTCTACGTTTGGAAGAATGCGCTTTAAGTTTGCAATACCATAAGTACTTGCTTTCATCGCATTATCGCCCAAATCTTCACTTTGCAAACGAGGATCCAGCGATGTACCTTGTCGACCATAAAAATAAAGCGGGTTACCAGCATTTTTTAAAGTCCATTGGTTTAAGATTTCCTTTTCCTGCTCGGCAGTTTTGTTTCCAGGAATCCAAGAGTAACCCCATTTAATTGACCATTTATCGTATTCACCAATTTGAGGGTGCATTTTGGTAACACCATCGCCAGGTTGTGCAATGTAATTGAAACGGGCATAATCCATAATAGAAGGTGCTGTTCCATGTTTATCGGTAAACGCTTTGGAACGTAATGAATCTACCGGATAGGCATAGCTAGAACCGAAGTTATGTGGCAAACCTAGTGTATGGCCAATTTCATGTGAAGAAACGAAGCGGATCAGCTCACCCATTTGAGCATCCGTAAATTTTGCTTTACGCACTTCAGGGTTAATGGCTGCCGTTTGAACGAAGTACCAGTTGCGCAATAAATTCATCACGTTGTGATACCAACCAATGTGTGTTTCTAAAATTTGGCCAGTACGCGGATCGCTTACATGCGGCCCATAAGCATTTGCAATATCAGAAGCAAAGTAACGAACTACCGAATAACGGGAGTCTTCTACACTAAACTGCGGATCTTCTTGAGGTGTTGGTGCTTGTTTACCAAAAATGGCGTTTTTGAAACCTGCTGCTTCAAAAGCCACTTGCCAATCGTTAATTCCCTGGATTAAAAATGGAACCCATTTTTTCGGCGTAGCCGGATCGATATAAATGATAATAGGTTTAACAGGCTCCACTAATTCGCCTCTTTTATAAGCTGCGGTATCCTTCGGAACCAAATTCCAACGGTGAATGTAAGCCGTACGTTCTGCCTTTTGGGCATCGGTACCATAGTCAATTTGAGATTGACCAAAGTAGCCCACCCGATTATCCATGATTCTAGCTTTCACAGGCATTTTCGGCAACAATAACATCGAAGTATTAAATTCGAAAGTTACGGCTCCGTTGCTGTTATCAGTTGGAGATTCTGCAGCACGATAAGTTTTTGCGGTTTTAACTTCGATATTTATCGGAAAAGTTTTTATGGTATCGATATAAGAACGAGTGGCATCATAAGTAATCACTTTATAGGCTTTACGGATTTGATCGGTAGCACCGATCGCCATAATATCGCCGTTATAAAAGTCAGTTACATCGATTACGATACCCGTAGTATCTTTATTATAGGCTTTGATTTCGAAGCTTGCAAGAATTTGCGCCAAGTTTGAGTTTTGCACCGACTCGTACATATCACTAGTAGAATCTGCTTTTGTAGCATAACTTGGTACACGGATGTAAACCTGTTTGCCTCTACGTTCCCATTTCCAAACCTGCTCGTTTAATTCTTCACCACCATATTGCTGGTTGCCTACTTTAATACCCACAGGCGCTTTTGCCAATCGCGTAACTACCAGCATTTCACGGTTGATAATGGAATCTGGTATTTCGAAATACCATTTATCATCCACTTTGTGTGTTTTGAATAATCCGTTAGTCGTTCTGGCTTTTGATGTAATCACCTCTGAGTAGGGCTTAATTCCTTCTTTTTTTGGTGCCGCCGCAGCTGCTGCTGCTGGAGTTGCAGGGCTAGTTGTGCCCTTTTTTGGTTTTTTTTGTGCTTGTGCTGAATCAATACCAGCTAAACCAAGCACCATAATACCAGCTAATGCCAGTACTTTCACTTGTTTCTTCATTTATATGTTTATAAGATCTTTATGATAATAAGAGCCCGAAGTTATAGCGTTGTTACCTGATTAACATTGTGTAACTATAAAATTACTAATAGGTTAAATCCTTTTTTCAAGCCTGACCACTTTAAAGAAAACTTTGCTGTCGCGATAAACCTCCAATATGACTGTTTTATCAGCTTTAGATTTGAACATCTCCGTCAGATCATTTAAAGTATAGGCACTGATAGATTTGAAATTTACGCCAATAATTTCATCGTACGGGCATAATCCTGCTTTTTCGGCTGGCGACCCTTCGTCAATTTCGCCAACAATTACCCGTTTATACTCTGCCTGATCCAGATAAATTACCATGCCCACCATGTCATGCTGGAAAGGAACTCTAGCCAGGCTATTTGGTTTAAGGTACATAAACTTATCCTGGTAATTTAGCTGGACATCAAATTTCCGTAGCATTTCGGCGCCTAGGTTTCCATTGCGAAAAGTTAAGTCAATCTTTTTTGAAATGGATTCGAAATCCGGGAAACCCGATACTACGTCATTAAAAATATGTCCCCCCAAATAAAAAGTGCTAATCCTGCCCATATAACCCTTTATTTGTCCGCTCAGGCTCATCCCTAAGTTCGCCTTTATTGTTTTCTCAGGCAGCGGAAAAGCACCTCCGTTTAACATTTCCATTGATAAAGCATGGCTGGCCCCGGTATCCATCAGTAACCGTGTGCTTACTTTCCCCTTATCAGGAATGTCTACCTGAACATCCACATAAGGCTTTAAGTTTTCAATAAATATCGGCACCTTGGTTCCTCGATATTTTATCCTCCTGCTTACATCGCTAAATATGATTCTATTCTCGCTGTAGCGAATATCAACAATAAAACTATTGAAGAAACTAAAGCCAATTAAACCGTAAATTTTAATCCCTAAATGACCAGATAGATTGAACAGATCTTCTTTAAGTATAGCTGTGGGGATATGATTAACTTTGGCGCTTCCTATTTTAGCCGAAATATTTTGCGATACATAAGCGTCAACCGTTTCCAAGCCCAAGCCCGATAATTTAATTTTTCGCATTAAGCCAAAATTTAACGTATCAATAATTGATGGATCTGTGATGATCATCGGCCCTACACCTGTATCCAGCACGAAATTATAGGGTCCTTTCTCATTTACAAAAACCGGAATGATCATTAAGTTTTTGATACACTTAAACTGAATAGATTGCTTTTGTTTATTTCCTGGAAAGGTAAATTCTTGCGCCTGTGAATGCAAACCGAACAAAATAAATGCTACACAAATGGTGAATTTGCGGATATCAAAATAGATAACAGAAGCATATTTGGTTAACATTAAATTAAATTTAATAAATTAGTTGGTAATTATCATTTCTAAACTTTCAGCATGCCTATTTATAAAATCCATTCTCAGCTCCTTACACTTTCTCTTGCGTGTGTATTGGTAATTTCCAGTTGCTCTACCAATAAAATGATTTCCAAAAAGGTAGCTAAAGAATTCAAAAATTCGACGGTGATAAAGCAGTACCAAGTGGGCTTTGCGCTTTATAACATGGACGATAAAAAGATGATTTATGAGAAAGATGCAGATAAGTACTTCTCGCCAGCATCTAATACCAAGCTTTATACCTTTTTTGCAAGTTTAAAAATGTTGCCAGAGCAAATGCCAGCTTTGAAATACATTGAACGTAACGACTCTTTAATTTTCTGGGGCACCGGCGACCCATCGTTTCTACAATTTGCGGTCAAAGATAAGTCGGCCTATAATTTTCTTCAAGCATCAAACAGAAAACTATTTTTTGCACCTGGAAGGTATTTAGGTGCGTTTTTTGGCGATGGCTGGAGTTGGGATGATTACGATTATTATTATCAACCCGAAATTACCGAGATGCCGATAATGGATAATATGGTTACTTCCACCTATCAATCTCCCGGTAAAATTAATATTTCACCAAAGGTTTTTGCACATTGCTTCGAGGTAGATTCGAGCAAAACAACTGGCGGGTTCCAGGTAACCAGAGATTTTTTAACCAATCATTTTCGCTATCCTTTGGTTGAAGTGAAGCCCAATTACAATCAGCAAAACCCTTACAAAACCAGCATTCAAACAACTTTGGAGGTACTTTCGGATACACTACATAAAAGTGTTGGCGTTATAAAAATGAAAATCCCTGCCAATGCGAAAACACTTCCAGGTGCCAAACGCGATTCCGTTTTAAAACACATGATGTTGCCAAGCGATAATTTTATTGCCGAACATTTATTATTGGTTTGCTCCAATCAAATTAGCGACACTTTAAGCACTACAAAAGCCATTCAGCATATCACTAAAAACTATTTATCTTTTTTGCCTGATAAGGTAAAATGGGCTGATGGATCTGGCCTTTCCCGTCAGAATTTATTTACCCCACGAGATAATATTTATTTACTCGATTCCATTTATCACCTGGTAAGTAATAGAGAAAAACTTTTTGATATGCTCCCGGCTGGAGGAAAAAGCGGAACGCTCAGAAACGCCTATCCTAAAACTGATCAGCCATTTGTTTATGGCAAAACCGGATCGTTAGGTGGCGTTCACAATCAAAGCGGTTATGTACTTACTAAAAAAGGTAAAACGTATATATATTCCTTTATGAATAATAATTTCATTAATCCTACAAGTGAAGTAAGAGCAGAAATGGTCAGAATAATGACTTATATCCATGAAAATTTTTAGTGCAAAGCCTCAGAAAATTCAATTGGTGCAGAATAGATAAGCCTTAATAAACCGCTAACCCTATGAGAAAAATCTACTTATTGCTGGGCGTCGCATTGTCGCTTGGAATCAGCTCCTGCAAAAAAAGTGAGGGTGGCGTTGAACCCCCTACACCGATAGACCCAACAATACCCACAACACCTTATATTGCTGACAATAGTTTTAAGGTTGTAGCTTATTTTCCAAGTTACCGCGATCCAAATGGAGTTGCCGATGCAAAATATAAAATGATTACGCATTTGTTTTATGCTTTCCTAAATCCAAATACGGATGGATCTTTAGCCAACCTCGAACAACCCTCACGGTTTTCGTTGGTAATGCAGAAAGCGAAAGCAAATGGTGTTAAAACAGGAATTTCGGTTTCGGGCACCCGCAGCATTTTCATTGAAATGGCTGCTTCAGTAACAGCAAGAAAGCTTTTTGTAAAGAACGTTGTAGCTTTTGCCCGGACCAATAACCTTGATGGCGTAGATATGGATTGGGAATATCCAAGTACCGCAGATGGATCGGCAGATAATTATGTGCTCCTGATGAAAGAACTTTCTGATTCGCTGCACAAATATCACAAGTTTTTAAGTGCTGCCATAACTCCCGGAGTTTATGCCGGTAGCATTCGCGATGGATTAAAAAGCGAGGTTTTTCCTGCTGTTGATTTCTTTAATATCATGGTTTATGACGGTATTGGCTGGGATAAGAATGAACCCATCCAGCATGCTTCTTACAATATGGCAGTGGCCAGCTTGAATTATTGGATGGGCACACGTGGTATGCCAAAAGAAAAGGCGGTTTTAGGAATTCCTGCTTATGGAAAAAATGCTTCGAATGCTTCTAAAGCATATCGCGATTTTGTAGCCGCCAATGCTGATGTTAATTTGGATTACGCCACAATTGATGGTGTTCAGTATTATTATAACGGCATACTAACAACGAAGAAAAAAGCTAAACTTGCAAAAGAAACTGCCAATGGCATCATGTTTTGGGAATTCTATCACGATGATAACGGCAACAAATCAATCATTAGGGCAGCCAATGATGAATTGGGCAGAAATTACAATTAATAAATGAATACCAATTTCAGATCGGTTAGGGGGCCATTCTCTAATAAAATTACCATTGATGGAGAATCCTATCTTTATTTCGGCGGAACGGCTTATCTCGGGATTCCACAAGATCAGGATTTGATCGATTTATATATCGAGGGCATTAAGAAATTCGGTTTGAATAACGGCACCAGCAGGAGTAATAACATTCAATTGGGCATTTATGATGAAGGCGAATGTGAAGCTGCCCGGCGATTTTCTGCTGAGGATGCCTTAATTACATCCAGCGGTTATTTGGCGGCACAACTTACCGTTAGAACTTTAGCCACGTTTGGAAACGTTGTTTATGCTCCTTCCACTCATCCTGCATTGTGGTTAAACGAATCTCCTGAAGTATTGTCGTCGTCTTTTTTGGAATGGAAAACTGAGGTTGTTGCATTAATTAATAAGGCTGAGCAGCAAAACTGGGTGCTGATTAGCAATTCGATGAACAACCTTTTCCCTGAAATTTATGATTTCGACTTTCTGAAAGAAATCTCATCTGATAAAAATATAATACTGATTGTTGATGATTCTCATGGAATTGGGGTAAACAACAAGGCATTAGGCGCCTTTGCTAACTTACCGAAATTTAAAAACTTAACTTGCGTGGTTGTTGCATCTATGGCAAAAGCACTTGGGGTAGACGCAGGAATAGTGCTCGGCGATAAAAAAATAATCAGGCAACTTAAAAGCAGCAACATATTTGTAGGCGCTTCTCCCCCTGCCGCAGCTGGAATTTATGCATTTATCCATGCTGAAGAAATTTATCGTCGTGCTTGGAAGAAGCTTCAGGAGAATATATCCAGGTTTAGAAATTCCTTAAATCCAACCTGGAAGTTTGAGCAAGATTTTCCAGCTTACTTTCTCAATTACCCAGCTTTAAGCGATGATTTATTAAGAAAAAAAATCCTAATCTCTTCTTTTCCTTACCCAAACGCAGATAGTGACACCATACACAGGATTGTACTGAGTAGCTGGCATGAGCCAGAGGATATTGAAACTTTAATAAGAGCCCTGGTTTAAGTCTAAGTAAGACAAGTATGGCACAAACCAATAAATTTTCTAATCTTTATAAAATGAAACGATTGATTTTTTTCTTCTCGCTATGTCTGCTATTGTCAACTGCTGTTTTAGCGCAAAATACCGAAGTTTGGGTTGTTCGCCATGCTGAAAAAGACAAATCGAACCCTGAAGATAAAGATCCAAACCTTTCGGATGAAGGCAAAATTAGAGCGGGTGACTTAGCTACGTTTTTGAAAAAGGTGAAGTTTGATGTAGGATACAGCACAGCCTATAAAAGAACGCATCAAACATTAGATTCGTTAATTATCCCGAAGGTTATTAATTACACTGACCCGAAATCATTGGTAGACTCCGTTAAAAAAAATTATAGCGGTAAAACCGTAATTGTTGCTGCTCACTCGAATACTGTTTTAGAAATTATTGAAGCTTTTGGTGGAAAACGACCAATGGAAATGCTAACCGACGATGATTACGATTATATTTTTCGATTAACGGTGAAAGATGATAAAGCCAAGGTGAAAAAAGATCAATACGGAAGACCGCATCATCTGTAGTTGGGAGTTGAGGGCTTGGAGTTGAGAGCTTGTTTACAAACTTTTTAAAACGAATCGCAATCGCATAAATGACTAATGAACCAATGAACCAGCGAACTTGCTATAGTTTCTCAAAAGGAATATCCATCAAATCATATTGTTGCCAGCCAGAAAAATCATAATGCCACCATTCGTTATCTAACACATTCAATTGATATTTCTTCATGGTGTTAATTAACAAATCGCGGTTCTTTTTAACTGCTGCTGACACCGGCTCATAGTTAGCTGCAGCTGCAGCTGAAAAACTATCGTAAGGTGTTGCCATTGCCACTTCTTTTCCCGTTTTTAAATCAATTAACGTTAAATCTACGGCACAACCTCTGTTGTGTTTTGAACCTTTCGCTGGGTTAGCCACAAAGTTTTTATCGCTGGCCTTTTTATAAAACTCAACAGTGATAGCGTAAGGGCGGTAGCCGTCGAAAATCTTTAGTCCGTAACCTTTTTTATTTAATTCCCTCTGGATTTTTTTTAGCGATTCTACAACTGGTTTGCGAGCAAAAGCCTTCGCCTGTTTGTACATCACCTGTTTCATAAAATTATTCTTCGTAGCATAACGAATATCTAATTTGATGTTAGGAATTGCTTTTTTAATCTCTATCAATTCATTATTCGGATTGGTTTTTATAGATGCCAGATATTGGTTGTACGAACTCACCACCACGAGTTTTGCCGGCGAACTGTTTTGAGCGAAAGTTGAGAATGAAAAGATCAGAAATAAAAAGAGGAGTTTGATTTTCATGTTAATGGGTATTTCACTTAGGTCGTCGTTGCTGAGGCACGAATATGATTACTGATTCGAAACCACGAGCAACTCCAAATCTTTAAATGGCAAATTAAACATATCGGCAAGATCTTTATTTGTACAATTTCCCTGGTAAATGTAAAGTGCTTCGCGAATGCCTGGATTATTCCAAACCATATTCATCAATCCTCCAAACTCACCAATATCCAGTAAAATTGGCGCAAAAATATTCGTCAATGCGTAAGATGCTGTTCTGGGAACCCGAGATGCGATATTCGGAACACAATAATGAATCACATCATACTTTCTAAAAATTGGATTGGTGTGGTTAGTTACTTCCGAAGTTTCAAAACAACCGCCCTGATCAATGCTAATGTCGATCACCACCGAATGTGGTTTCATTTTAGCCACCGTTTCTTCCATCACCACACAAGGACTTCTGCCATGACTGGCACGGATAGCACCAATTACTACATCGCAAGTTACAATAGCTTTATTTAAAACAATCGGCTGCATCACTGATGTAAAAACTCGGCTCCCTAAATTGTTTTGTAAACGGCGCAACCGATAAATCGAGCTATCAAAAACCTTTACTTCAGCACCAAGTGCCAATGCTGTTCTGGCGGCATATTCTCCTACCGTTCCAGCGCCTAAAATTACAATCTCTGTCGGCGGAACCCCTGTAAAACCACCTAACATCAACCCTTTTCCACCGGTAACATTGCTTAAATATTCGGCAGCAATTAAAATTGAAGTAGAGCCTACAATTTCACTCATTGCCCGCACTACACTCAACACATTCCCCTCATCACGCAAGTTTTCAAAACACAAAGCATTAATCTTTTTCTGCATTAATGCTTTCAAATAATCTTGCTTTAAAGTTCCGGTTTGCAACGAAGAAATCAAGGTCTGCCCTTTGTGCATCATCTCAATTTCTTCCAGCATGGGTGGTGCAATTTTCACCAGGATATCCGAATCGAAAACCTCTTTTTTATCATAAGCGATTTTTGCACCTTGCTCAGCATATTCTGAATCAGAAAAATTTGCAGCTGTTCCTGCGCCACTTTCTAATATTACCCTATGGCCATTGTTAACCAACAACGCAACCGAAAGTGGTGTTAGCGCAATTCGATTTTCCTGAAAAGAAATTTCTTTTGGTATTCCGATGTTCAGGCTATTTTTCCTGTTTCTGGTTTCTAGTGTCGCCTCTTGTGTTTGCAATAAACCCTGACGAGCGATATCGGCCATTCCTTCGCGTAATCCTGTAGCCATGCTGCTTAAAAATATGTTAGTTTTAGGTTGTTCAAGGTACGGAAAATGTAATAAATATCAGTCTCTTAAAAGTAAGAACACTCCAAATTGTTATTTCCACACTACAGCAACATCATTAAAGATAAAGGTACCTTTCTCAAATAGCCCCGTTCTATAATAACTTAGCCCAATCAATTTTATCATTTGCGTGGAGGGCAATACGTTCTTGATAATAATTTTCGTTTCTAAAGGAGTTTCAGTATATAGCATATTTCTCGAATTCGCATCGCCAATTTTAACGTCGAAGGTTGAAAAATTATTACCCTGAATATCTGTTAAACTAACTTTTTCAAATTGGAATTCACTGTTAGCCTTGTGGTTGATTATAAAACAAGTGACTGTCATAGTTTGCTCTTTTATGTTGCCTTCACATTTAGTGAAGTTAAAGGTTAGGCCACCTTGCTCAACACTTTTAACAGGAGTTAAAATATTTAAAGACTTTCGAAAATATTCGTTCTCTTTAGACAGCGCTTTAATGCTTTCAGCGAGCTGATCATTTTTCTTTTTCAAAGAATCACACTGTAAATTTTGTGAAAACCCGTTATAGACAAAACTGATACACACGAGGATAAGGCGAGATTTTTCATATTGCTTTTTTAAATGAATATAGCAATAAGTTGTAAGATTACATTAGTGAATTATACCTTACTGAAACTGAATACTCTCCGATTCTCGTCGACAATAGCTATCTCAACTTTTACAAGATGATCTGGCAATAACTCGGCTACTCTTTCAGGCCATTCAATCAAACAAATGCCTCCACCATAAAAGTACTCTTCGTAGCCTAAATCGTATGCTTCCTGAATATCTTTGATGCGATAAAAATCAAAATGAAATACCGAACCGTTAGGACTTTCATATTCATTTACGATAGAATAAGTTGGGCTCGAGACCACATCCTCTATGCCTAACGTTTTGCAAAAAGTTTTAATAAAAGTGGTTTTGCCTGCGCCCATTTCTCCATCGAAAATGAAAATTTTTTCCCCCTTAGAAAATTCTAAAAGTTGTTGCGCTACCTGAGGCAAATCTGATAAACCATTAATTGCTATCTCCATTTTAAATTAATAAAGGCAAAAGTAATACATAAATGCATTACTTTTGCCTTCTTGTTCCGCTTTAGGATTTGGATATTATCTCGGCGAATACGTTACCACCGGGATAATCATTTCTTCCAATGAAATTCCTCCATGCTGGAAAGTTTCATTATAGTAATTTACAAACTGGTTATAGTTATTCGGGTAAACAAAATAGCTGTCCTCGCGGGCAAAAATATAACTGCTGCTAATGTTGATTTTTGGCAACAAAGCATCATGAGGGTTTTTAATTAGAAAAACCTCTTTAGCATTAAAATTCAGGTTTCTCCCTTGTTTGTACCTTAAATTTGTGTTCGTTGCCCTGTCGCCAATAACCTTAACCGGTTTTTTAACGCGAATGGTTCCATGATCGGTGGTGATGATTACTTTCACTTGTTTCTGTGAAATTTTCTTTAACAAATCCCAAAGTGGAGAATGCTCAAACCAAGATAAGGTTAGCGAACGATAAGCGGCATCGTCGTTTGCCAATTCACGGATCATCTGCATGTCGGTACGGGCGTGACTTAACATATCAACAAAGTTGAAAACAATTGCATTGAAATCATTCTGAAGCAAGTTATTGGTTTGCTCAACCAAATCTTTCCCTTGCTCAAATGTTAAAATTTTATTGTAACTAAATTTGCAATCCTTTCTTAAGCTACGCTTGATGTTGTCGGCCAGGAAAGTCTCTTCATGCATATTTTTGCCACCTTCATCATCATCATTTTGCCAAAGCTGTGGGAAACGTTTTTCCATATCTAAAGGCATCAAACCAGAAAAAATTGCATTACGGGCATATTGGGTTGCTGTTGGCAAAATACTGGTGTACATATCTTCCTCATCAATTCTAAAATATTCAGAAATTAATGGGTTAATAATTTTCCATTGATCATAACGCAAATTATCGATCAGAATAAAAAATACTGGCGTGGTATCATTAATATGTGGGAAAGCTTTTTTCTTCAGCAATTCATTAGAAAGTAACGGCGCCTGATCTTTGTTTTTAATCCAGTCGAGATAGTTTTCTTCAATAAATTTGGTAAACTGAGTATTTGCTTCCTGTTTCTGCATGGTTAAAATCTCATGCATCTGCGGGTCGTCAAGCTTCTCCAGCTCCAGTTCCCAAAAAACTATCTTTTTGTAAACATCTACCCACTCTTCATAATTCAATCTATCGCCAAGCGTCATCCCCAAACGGCGAAAATCCTGCTGGTAAGCCATTGATGTTTTTTCGCTTACTAAACGTTTGTTATCAATCAGCTTTTTAATCGTTAATAAAACCTGTTTTGGGTTCACCGGTTTAATTAAATAATCATCAATTTTACTTCCAATTGCATCCTCCATCAAGTTTTCTTCTTCACTTTTGGTGATGAGTACAACAGGCACATCCGGATTTAGATTTTTGATGGCAGAAAGGGTTTCAATGCCACTCATTCCGGGCATATTTTCATCTAAAAAAACAAGGTCGAAATGGGTTTTACCGAAAGCTTCGAGCGCATCGTTACCATTGGTAAAAGTGGTTACTGCGTAACCTTTATCATTTAATAAAAGTATATGAGGTTTTAACAGGTCGATTTCGTCATCGGCCCACAATATTTTAGTTTCTTGCATGTTTTTGTAAAAATAGGTACGTATTGCCTTTTTATTTTGGCGGGTAAATCAATCTATAAATAAAAATAGCAATTTTTGTACCGTATCTATCTATTTAACTATTTTTAACGATTGAATAAGAAGAAAATAATAAACGATCCGGTTTACGGTTTCATCAACATTCCCTCAGAACTGGTTTACGATGTCATTTCGCATCCCTATTTCCAGCGTTTACGTTACATAAAACAACTAGGAATGACGCATTTGGTATATCCAGGTGCTTTACATACCCGTTTTCATCATGCTTTGGGCGCCATGCACCTCATGGGTTTGGCTATCGAAGTTTTAAGAAGTAAAGGCCATACAATAACCGAGGGCGAAGAAGAAGCGGCTATACTGGCTATTTTACTACACGATATTGGGCACGGACCATTTTCGCATGCCCTGGAACACTCGCTGGTTACGGGCATTAAGCACGAAGATATTTCAGCAAAGCTGATGCATGATTTGAATGATCATTTTGGCGGCAAACTAACACATGCAATAGAGGTATTCAACGGCACTTACCCGAAACGATTTCTTCATCAATTGATTTCCGGACAGCTGGATTTAGACAGGATGGATTACCTGAACCGCGATAGCTTTTTTACCGGTGTGAGTGAAGGGGTAATCAGTTTCGATCGGATTATCAAAATGTTTAATGTATTTGATGATGATTTGGTGATCGAAGAAAAAGGAATTTATTCAATTGAAAAATTTCTGATTGCTCGCCGTTTAATGTATTGGCAGGTTTATTTGCACAAAACGGTTATCGCCGGGGAGATGATTCTGGTGAAATTACTGGAACGGGCAAAGGAATTATCCGCCACAGGCGAAGATTTATTTGCAGCGCCTTCATTAAAATATTTTTTCGATCACGATATCAGCGAAACTAACTTTTTTTCGCAACATGAAAATCTCGAGCATTTCACTAATCTGGATGATCAGGATATATATGCGGCAGTGAAGGTTTGGGTAAAACATCCTGATAAAATACTATCAACGCTTTGCCAGATGCTTACCTCAAGAAATTTATATAAAGTAGAAATGAGCAATGAAAGGGCACCTGTAGATCGCGTTAATTTCTTGAAAGACGCTACCGTTGCTTTACTTGGAATTAAGCCTGAAGAAGCGAGATATTTCGTGTTTACCGATGCGATACAAAACCGGGCTTACAATGCCGGGGTTGGAAACATCAAGATTTTAATGAAAAATAACGATATTGTTGATATTGCCAAAGCTTCGGATTTATCGAACCTGGAATCCTTACAGAAAACAGTAGAGAAATATATTCTCTGCTACCCAAGAGGGATTTAAGATTAATTAACAAAATATTTAACTTTTACTGCCGTTTTAAGTCTTACTATTGTGTAAAATATACACGGTTTAACCTTGATAGGTTTTTTTGTTCATATCAATTTAACATATACCTTTGTACGATGCAATTTACTGCAAAGCAGATAAGCGAGTTTTTAAACGGTTCCATCGATGGTAACCCCGATGCAGCTGTTACCGAACTTTCTAAAATAGAAGATGGTAAAGAAGGCTCCTTGTCTTTCCTTTCTAACCCGAAGTATGAAAACTTCCTGTATTCCACGCAGGCTTCGGTAGTGATCGTATCAAAGGATTTCGCCCCTACACAACCCTATACCAGCACATTAATTCGTGTTGATAATCCATATAGTTCATTTACGGTTTTATTGGATAAATACAACGAAGCGGTAAACGCACAAGCTGCTCAATCTGGTATTGATAAGTTAGCTTTTGTACATCCAACAGCTAAAATTGGCAAAAATGTTTTTATTGATGCCTTTGCCTATGTTGCCGAAAATGTGGTAATAGGCGATGGAAGCAGATTAAATGCACAAACATTTGTTGGAGCAAATTCCAAAGTTGGCGAAAACAGCACTTTTTTCCCCGGTGTAAAAATTTATCACAACTCAATTGTTGGCGATCGTGTAATTATTCATTCCAATACCGTAATTGGAAGTGATGGTTTTGGCTTCGCTCCGCAGAAAGACGGAACGTACAATAAGATTCCTCAAATTGGAAATGTTATTATAGAAGATGATGTCGAAATCGGTGCAAATACAACTGTAGATCGTGCTACAATGGGTTCGACTATTGTAAAAAAAGGTGCGAAAATCGACAACCTAATTCAGATTGCCCACAATGTTGAAATTGGCGAAAACACGGTTTTAGCCGCTCAATCTGGTATATCCGGAAGCACGAAAATCGGCCCCAACAGTGTTGTTGGCGGTCAGGTTGGTATTGCAGGGCATTTAACTTTAGCTAAGGGCACCCAAATTGGTGCACAGGCCGGAATTAATTTCAACATCACCGAAGAAAATAAACAATGGCATGGTAGTCCGGCGCAACCCTTGCGCAACTGGATGCGTGCCTCGGTAATTTTTAAGCATCTACCCGATGTGGAAAAAAGAATAAACGCTCTAGAAAAAGAATTGGAAAGGCTTACCGCCGAATTGGAAAAGAATACAATACACAATGAACGTTAGACAAAAGACGATTAAACAAGAAATATCAGCCGCAGGTGTTGGTTTACACACAGGCGCTAATGTTACCCTTACTTTTTGCCCTGCGCCTGAAAATCATGGCTTCAAATTTCAACGTATTGATTTAGATGGACAACCGATTATTGATGCAGATGCAGATAATGTAACCGATACTTCTCGTGGAACAACTATTACACAAAATGGTGCAAGCGTGAGTACTGTTGAACATGTAATGGCCTCGCTTGTAGGAATGGACTTAGATAACGTTTTAATTAAACTTGATGGTCCGGAAACCCCGATTATGGATGGCAGCTCCATTCAGTTTATTGATTTATTGGAACAAGTTGGGCTGGTTGAACAAAATGCCGATCGTGAATATTTTACCATTCCTCATAACATCACCTATACAGAAGAAGATAGAAAAGTAGAAATCGTGGCTATGCCTCTAGATGACTACCGCTTTACTTGTATGATTGATTATAACTCGCCGGTTTTGGGCAGCCAACACGCTGGAATCAACACCATTGCCGAGTTTAAAAAAGAAATTGCTTCTTGCCGTACCTTCTGTTTCTTACATGAATTAGAGTATCAGCTTTCTCACAACTTAATTAAAGGTGGAGATTTAAATAACGCTATAGTTATTGTGGATAAAGAAGTTACTAAAGACGAATTAAGCCATTTAGCTAAACTTTTTAACCGTGCTGATATTGATGTGGCTCCGCAAGGTATTTTGAATAATATGGAGTTGCGCTATCAAAACGAGCCTGCCCGTCACAAATTATTAGATATGATTGGCGATTTAGCTTTAGTTGGTATGCACCTAAAAGGCCATATTATGGCAGCTCGTCCGGGCCATGCCGCTAACGTTGCTTTTGCCAAAAAAATAAAAGCCGCTATTAAAAAGGAAAAGAATAAAAAAATTCAGAAAGTGTACGATCCAAGTGCTAAGCCATTGTACGATGTTGTACAGATTATGGAAATTTTGCCTCATCGGCAGCCATTTTTATTTGTAGATAAAATTCTGGAGCTTTCTAAAAACCATGTTGTGGGCGTTAAAAACGTAACCATGAATGAAGAGTTTTTTAAAGGGCATTTCCCTGGCGCACCTGTATTTCCTGGTGTAATTCAAATTGAGGCGATGGCACAAGTGGGTGGTATTTTAGTTTTAAGTACCGTTCCAGACCCGAGTAATTACCTTACCTATTTTTTAAAAATCGATAACGTTCGCTTCAGAGCTCAGGTTCTTCCAGGCGATACGATAATTTTCCGCTGCGACTTGCTTGAACCGATCAGAAGAGGTATTGCTCAGATGAAAGGTGTTGGTATGGTTGGCGAAAAAATCGTTGTAGAAGCCGAGATGATGGCTCAAATTTCAAAAGTTAAACAAGCAGAACCAACCCAATAATGATACAACCTTTAGCATACATACATCCTCAAGCCAAAATTGCCGAAAATGTGGTAATTGAACCTTTTGTAGTGATACATAAAGACGTTGTTATTGGAGAAGGAACCTGGATTGGCTCGAACGTAACGATTATGGACGGTGCCCGTATTGGCAAAAACTGCCGTATTTTTCCAGGAGCAGTAATTTCTGGCGAACCGCAGGATTTGAAATTCGCCGGTGAGGTTACTACCGCCGAAATTGGTGATAATACCACCATTCGGGAGTGCGTAACCATAAACCGGGGCACAAAAGACAAATGGAAAACAACCATTGGCAGCAACTGTTTAATCCAGGCTTATTCGCACATCGCACATGATTGCGAGGTAGGCAATAATTGTATTTTCTCAAACAGCACGACTCTGGCCGGGCACATTACCATTGGAAACAATGTTGTTCTTGCTGGCTTGGTGGCTATTCACCAATTTGTTAAAGTGGGTTCTTACGCATTTGTAACTGGCGGATCGTTGGTTCGTAAAGATGTTCCTCCATATGTTAAGGCTGCCCGGGAGCCACTTTCTTATGCTGGTATTAACTCTGTTGGTTTGCGCAGAAGAGGTTTTACCAACGAACAGATAGATGAAATTCAGGAAATTTACCGTGTTCTTTTTGTAAAACATAATAACGTAACCAAGGCTTTAGATATGATCGAGGCCGAATTCAAACCAACAGAAATTCGTGATGAAATTGTAGATTTCATTCGCAATTCTAACCGTGGTGTAATGAAAGGTTTCGGAATGGGCAGCTAAGCCTCGAGCAGAAAGACCAAAGCTTAAAGCAATTATTCATGAGCAATTTAACACTAATCAGAACCAATTCAGACAATCCTGATTTTCGACAACTGGTTATTTTGTTAGATAAAGATTTAGCGGTTAGAGATGGTGATGAACATGCTTTTTATGCTCAATTTAATAAAGTAGATGCGATTAAGGAAGTTGTTATTGCTTTTGAAAACGAAATCACAGTTGCTTGCGGCGCAATAAAACTTTTCTCTGGAACAGCAGCCGAAGTCAAATGCATGTTTGTTCATCCTGATTACAGAAAGCAAGGTATTGCAGCCAAAGTTTTATCTGAACTGGAAAATTGGGCTGCAGAATTAGGCTTTAGTCGAACGGTTTTAGAAACTGGCAAAAAGCAACCAGAAGCCATTGCTTTATACCAGAAAAGCGGCTACAAGATTACACCGAACTATGGTCAGTATATTGGTGTAGACAATAGTGTTTGCATGGCCAAATCGCTAAATGTTTAATCACTAATCGCCAAACGCTTAATGAAAATCGTTTTAAATAATGTTGGCAGAAGGTTTAATAAGGAATGGATTTTTAGAAATCTCAGCACCGAATTCAGCACTGGCAACAGTTATGCTATTTTAGGCCCCAACGGTTCAGGGAAATCTACTTTATTGAGTGTTATAACTGGAAGTTTAACACCATCGGAGGGAACACTCTCATTTTCTGATGATAAAGAAATTGCCATAGAAGATATTTACAAACACATTAGTTTAGCTGCACCTTATTTAGAACTGGTAGAAACCTTTACTTTGAAAGAAATAATTAATTTTCATTTCAAGTTTAAGAATTTCGCGGCCGGCGTTGATGCTAAATCTTTGATTTCCATCTTGGGTTTAGAAAAATCAGCTAACAAAGAAATTAAGTACTTTTCATCGGGAATGAAACAACGAACTAAACTGGCTTTGGCCTGCTGCTCTAACTCGCCAATATTATTTTTGGATGAGCCCACGAGTAATTTAGACGTTCAGGGGATAAGTTGGTATCGAGAATTGATTGAAAAATTCACAAAAGACAGGTTAACAATAATTGGTTCAAACCAAATTCAAGAATACGATTTCTGCACAAAACAGATTCAAATAACTGATTTTAAATAGTATACACCCGCAACTCATTTAGAAGAAAACACTTCTTTTGTCATCATTTTGTATTATAAATTAATTTTAATAAAAATATTTTTTAATTGATAAATAGTTCTTACCTTTGCACCACCAAAAAGAGAAAGAAATTTTTTATTTATCTCTTTCAGGAAAACGATCATATTGTCCGTTTAACGGAAACAAAATATAAGGCTTTAAAAAGCGAAAAATTTTTTCATAGTTTAGTTTGAGGTTTAGGTTGATTATGCCTTTGGAGTGGTTCCCAAAGGCATTTCTTTTATACGGAAGTTTTTTTATCGAAAAAATCGTCACTGTGAGGCACGAAGCAATCTCTCCGTCAACATATTGCTTCGTACTTCGCAATGACGGAAATGGCGCATTACAGGAGTAAGCTTTTGTTTCTTGTAAAAATTGAAGTTCTCTAAACCCGATTGCACGACAATACTTTTTTGATAAACCTACTAGGTTTATTCTTACAAAAAAGATTGAAGTAAAAGCGGGACTACCGCAACCGATTATTACAGGTTTTGCTTTCCAATCAATAATCGTTTATTTAACTTTGATGCTCGAAAAAATCATAACATATAATGGCAAAGGCATCAGAAGTAAAAAGCGGAAACGTGCTTCGTTTTAACGGTGAGTTAACAAGTGTAGAAGAATATATTCATCGTACGCCAGGCAATTTAAGGGCGTTTTATCAAGCTCGCATGCGCAACGTTAAAACCGGAAAAATTGTTGAATACCGTTTCCGTACCGATGAAGAAGTGACCATTTGCCGTGTTGAAACCAATGATTATCAGTATTTATATGAAGATGGCGATTATCTTGTAGTAATGGATAATAATACTTTTGAGCAGTATAACATCCCAAAATTACTTTTCGGAAGCTCAATTAAATTTTTGAAAGAAGGTATGAATGTCACCATCGCTTTTGAAAGTGACGAGCCGATTGTTGCGCAATTGCCGAACAGTGTGGAGCTGGAAGTCACCTACACAGAGCCAGCCGTTAAAGGTGACACATCTACGAGTGCTCAGAAATATGCTACAGTAGAAACCGGTGCCGAAATAAGGGTTCCATTGTTTATAAACCAAGGCGACAAAGTGAAAGTAGACACCAAAACAGGCGACTACATGGAGCGGGTGAAGTAGAAAATTTAAGCTCTAAATTTCCTTAAACCTTAAGCCTTATCACTTAATCGTTTATAGGTTTTTACTAAAATAATTTTACCTTTGCCGACACAAAAAACTGAAATATAAATCCAATTAGGATCACATCATATGGCTAAAGCATCAGAAATTAAAAACGGTAACATCTTACGTGTAAATGGCGAGTTAGTTACTGTTGACGAATGGAATCACCGTACACCAGGTAAAGGCGGCGCTTTTTACACCGGTAAATTCCGTAATATTAAATCGGGCAGAATTGTTGAGGCTCGTATGGGTACAGACGAGGCTGTTGAAATTTGCCGTGTTGAAACTAGCGATTATCAATATCTTTACGAAGATGGCGATTATTTGGTAGTAATGGACAATAACACTTACGAGCAATACAACGTAGAGAAAACGCTGTTTGGTTCTGCAATCAAATTTTTAAAAGAAGGCATGAGTGTTATCGTTTCAATGGAAAGCGATGAAGCGATTATGGGTCAATTGCCAAACTTTGCAGAATTCGAAATTACCTATTCTGAGCCTGCGGTTAAAGGCGATACTTCAACCAACGCATTAAAAGCGGCAACACTTGAAAATGGCGTTGAGGTTAAAGTACCTATGTTCGTAAACCAAGGCGATAAAATTAAAGTTGATACGCGTACAGGTGAGTATGTAGAGCGTGTAAAATAAATTATAAAATCTTAAAACGAGCCCTTGGATTTATTTTCAAGGGCTTTTTTGTTTTAAAAAGACATCGATTAAAAGAAGTTAAATATTTTGAATGTGTGTTTTTCTTTTGCTTTAAGATCCCCAGTCAAGCTGAGGATGACGACGGTTCATAGTTGGTGTTTTATATATGATCTCATACATGACATTTTATCCTATCTCCTTACAAATCCGTCATTCCCACGCAGGTGGGAATCTTAAAGCGTTCGCTAATTCAACTCGTGTATCTTTCCTTTTTATCGAAAACACCCGAAATTTCTAATTGTTATATTTGTCTAAACGTGAAGCCATGTTAAAATCCGAAATCAGAAAACAAGCTTTAAAAGATAGATTAGCGATTAGCGATACGGAATATGAATCGCTAAATATTGGATTGCTAAATCAATTCGTTAAGCTGGATTTTAGTGCAGTGAAAACGCTGCATATATTTTTACCCATCATCGAAAAAAGAGAACCAAATACTTTTCTGCTCATCGAATGGCTGGCAGAACATCATCCTGAAATCAAAATCATTGTTCCGAAGGCTGATTTTGAAACCGCTTTAATGACCAATCACGAATACCTGGGTGTGGATGATTTGAAGAACAATTTGTATAACATTTTAGAACCGCAAAAAGGCATGATCCATAATGGTGAAGTAGATATGGTTTTAATCCCATTACTTGCTTTTGATAGCCAGGGTTATCGTGTAGGCTATGGTAAAGGCTTTTACGACCGTTTTCTTCAAAATATAAATGCTCAAAAAATAGGGCTATCTTTGTCGCCTGCAATTGATAAAGTTGATGATGTGAATGAACACGACATCGCTTTAGATTTTTGCATCACACCAACAGAAACTATCAAATTTTAAGCTTTTAATCATGGCACAGGAAATCGTTATCAAAACCGAAAAACAGTATGAAGAGAACATGATTGCGGTATTTGAATTGCAGGAAAAAGAAGAGCTTACCGCCGATGATTTAAAGCAAATTGAGCTGATGTTGAAGGCTGGTGAGAAATACGAGGAAGAGCATTTGTAAGATATTCTCCTAAAGATTATATCGACTTTTTTAGACCCTAACCCCTTCAAAGATTTCTCCCCTTCGGTCGAAATGACGGTCGGATTAACCCTTTCTTAGAATTTTACCTGCATAATATCAGCGTGAAACCTCAAAATCTGCGGGAACAAGTTAGGCTTGTGCCTTAACAAAATCACTGATCAAATAAGCAATCAGTTTCGATGTTAATTTACTAACTCTGCCATCAAGCAACCTGGTAGCTCCCTCGCTGATATGCATATAGGAAAAATGAGTTCTAGTGGTTAAAATCAATTTCCTAATCTCATTTACTGTAAATCCCGAGGGTGTTTCCGCACTGGAAAGCACGTTTTGAATGCAATCTAAATCTATCTCTAAACCTGCGACAGAGTCAATCTTCGCAATGAAATCTTGATCATCGGTGCCTTTCAAAATATCATCAAAAAAAACCGCGTTAAGCTTAAAATTGGTTTCAATTTCATTTACTGTCGCCTCATTATTATAGTTTTGATGCAGGCCATACATATAATAATTGGCTAAATAATCTTCTGCCAGAGCATAAGTAAATCCGTTGCCACTATGCCTCCCCTCCTGCTTACGCAGATCGGCATGAGCATCGATATTCAAAACATCAATCGCTTGATTCTTTGCTAAAGAGGTTCCTTTAATAATTGGATAAGCATTGTTATGTCCACCACCAATCACAATAGGAATTTTTCCGGCAGATACAATTTTTTCAATGATAGGATAAACCAAATGATCAATCTCGGCAACTTTATTCCTCAATCCGATGATTGATAAATCATTGGGTTCTTCGATTTCAAAATGCCCGAGCACCAAAACATCTTCTCCAGATAAAAAGCGATTGCTTTGGATATTTAAGAAGGCCATCAACGCTGACTTCCATGTTGTGGAGGCACCTGCAATTCCTGCATTCGCCCTAACACCAATATCTTCTGGGATACCTAAGAGCACAAACTTGGCTTTGCTTTTCGCTAACCCATCAATAGAAATTGCCACGTTCGGAAAAAAATCCTCCTCTCCGTCAAGATATACCTCAACCTTTTCGCCAATTTTGGTTTCACCGTCACGATAAATAATCAGCTTATCTATATCACTTTGTGAATATATTTTCAGGCTATCCATTATAAATTTCTCCATTTAAAATGATGGTTTTTATTTGCGTTTCGCCGAAACTATAAGGCAGGTAGGCGATTGAAGGCATCGGTTTAGTGATGAAAAAATTGGCTCGTTTACCAATAGCAATACTTCCATAATCGCTACTTATTTCCATGGCTGCCGCTCCGTTTAAAGTTGCTGCGTTAATAGCCTGCTCCGGTTGCATTTTCAATTTTATGCAGCCCAACGAAACCACAAAGTTCATATTTCCTGATGGTGTCGAACCTGGATTGAAATCACTGGCCAGTGCAACTGCTACATCGGCATCAACTAAACTTTTAGCATTGGCAAATGGAATCCCCAGGTAAAATGAACACGATGGCAATAGCGTTGCGATGGTTGATGATGATTTTAAATTCTCTATTGTTTCTTCATTAGTTTCTTCGAGATGGTCGACAGAAATGGCATTGTTTTTAACCGCAATTTCGACAGCACCCGAAATGGAAAGTTGGTTAGCATGGACTTTAGGTTTTAATCCGTATTTGGCTCCAGCCACTAAAATTTGTTCGGTTTCATCGACAGAGAAAAATCCTCTTTCGCAAAAAACATCAATATAGTCGGCTAGTTTTTCTGCGGCAATTTGGGGCAGCATTTCGTTGATGATTAAATCAATATAACCTTGATGATTGTCTTTAAATTCATTCGGATAGGCATGAGCAGCCAAAAATGTCGCTTTAATAGGAATTGGAAAAACACTTTTCAACCTTTGAATTACCCGCAGCATTTTAATTTCGCTCTCTACGGTTAAGCCGTAACCACTTTTAATTTCTACAGCACCAGTTCCTTGTAAAATCATTTGTTTCAACCTTATGGATGCACTTTTGAATAGTTCATCTTCAGTAGTATTTTGAAGTTTAGCGGCAGAGTTCAAAATTCCTCCTCCTGCTGCGGCAATTTCTTCATAACTTCTACCCTGAATTTTTAATGCGAATTCTTCCTCACGCGAAGCGGCAAAAACAATATGTGTATGACTATCGCACCACGATGGAAAAACATATTTGTCTTTTGCGGAGAGTTGTGGAGATAATTGAGAGACGGGAGATGGCATTTCGCTCATCTTACCAAAATCTTTAATCAAATTATCTTCTATTAAAAGCCACGCGTTCTCCAAAACAGGCAAATTGCTCATCTCGCTTCCACGAAGAACCAACTTATCTTTCGGATGTAAACCCACAAGGCCTTTAATGTTTGTAATGAGCATATGGTTGACTGGTTAGAAGTTGGAAGTTACAGGTTTATGATGATAAGCCCTAACTTGCGGCCGACAGATTTATTCTAATTCCAATAAAACAGGGCAGTGATCAGAGTGGATGGCATCAGGCAAGATTCTCACATTTTTCAGCCTATTTTCCAGCGACTTTGTGGCCAGGTGATAATCAATGCGCCAACCCAGATTCTTCCCTCTCGAACCCGCACGGTAACTCCACCAAGTGTAATGATGCGGATCTTTATTAAAATGACGGAAAGTATCTATGAAACCATTTTCGAGAAATAACTGCATCCATTCGCGTTCCTCAGGCAAGAAGCCTGATGAATTGGCATTCGATTTTGGATTATGAATATCAATCGAAGTATGGCAAATGTTATAATCGCCACTCACAATTAAATTAGGGATTTGGTTCCGCAATTCGCCAATGTATCCATCAAAAAAGCGCATGAAATCATATTTTTTTACTTGCCGTTCGTCGCCGCTCGAGCCCGATGGCATATACAAACTCATTAGGGAAAAATCATCAAAATCAGCTCTTATAATTCGACCTTCTTTATCAATCCATTCCTCTCCACATCCATACTCTACATGGCTAGGCTTTATTTTGGTTAGAATCGCCACACCACTATATCCTTTTTTCTCAGCCGGATACCAATAGTGATGGTAACCAAGTTGCTCAATCAAAGCTATAATTTCTGGAATTTGTACAGGCAATGCT
This sequence comes from Pedobacter sp. AC212, assembly GCF_979258625.1. Classification (NCBI taxonomy): domain Bacteria; kingdom Pseudomonadati; phylum Bacteroidota; class Sphingobacteriia; order Sphingobacteriales; family Sphingobacteriaceae; genus Pedobacter; species Pedobacter sp. AC212. Next base: position 373,026 of record NZ_OZ409870.1, read on the forward strand.
TTTACTTCCTGTAGGCAAACCATATCAGCATTGGTAGCTTGCAACCAGCCGAAGAAGTTTTTGGTACTTGCCGCTCGAATTCCGTTGACGTTATAAGAGATGATTTTCATGAATGTTTTATTATCATTCTATCTTTCAAAGAATCCTGCAACAGCTGTTTTTCCAATTTCTTCGCTTCCCTCTTTTTCAAAATGCTAATATCCATTTTAACATCTTGTTTAGGGCGATTATTTTTATCAGTTTGTAGCATAGCTATTTTATCCACCATATCTAAGCCGACCACAATTTCGCCGTAAACGGTGTAGTTTCTATCTAAATGCGGTGTACCGCCGATGGTTTTATAAACCTGCCTCTGATATTCTGGTAATTTAAACTTCAATCGTTTTTCTTCGATAGAATTCAACTGCTCATCAGTAAAAACCTTGCCTTGCACTAAATAAAACTGACTTCCGCTAGATTCTTTTTTGGGGTTAACCATATCGCCCTCTCTTGCAGCAGCCAGAACGCCTTTCTTATGAAATAAACTGTCTCTAAATTCGGCTGGAATGGTATATTTCGGGCCGCCTTCTCCAAGCAAAGAGTCTGGTTTAGCAGTTTTAGAATCCGGATCACCACCCTGAATCATGAAATCCTTTATCACTCTGTGAAATAATGTTCCGTTGTAATAACCATCTTTTGCAAGTTTCAAAAAATTTTCCCGATGTAAAGGGGTTTCATTATAAAGTTTTACAATGCATTCTCCAAACTCCGTTTTTATTCTGATATATTGATTTTTAGGCTTCGCAGCAAAGGCCGAAAACATCGAAAAAGCGCAAACGAACAATAATAATTTCTTCATTTATTTGTGTTTGAGGCTAAATTAAACTAAAAAATGAATTTCAATAAATAATGAGTGTCATTATTCAATTTTTTTTGCCATATCTTTGTACAAATGAAGTTGAAACAAAAAATAGCACTTTCTTTGGCCGTATTGTATGCGGTTAGTGTTATGGGTTTGGCTTTAAGTTTGCATTTTTGCGGCGGCAAACTAGAGAATGTTAAGTTGTTTAGCAACGAAATTTCTTGTAAGTTTTGTGCAGATATTCCTGCTGAAAAAATTAAGGATGATGGCTGTTGTAAAAACACGCAGGTAACCGTTAAAGTTAAGGACAGTCACCAAACTGAGGCACAAACACAAATGCCAAAGTTATTTTCTATTCAACTGTTTCTACACCCGCCAGTTTTAGAATTTCTTTCAAATATTACCCCCGCATATTTTAGCAAAATCAGCAATAAAGCACCTCCACTTTCTTTAGGGGTTGCCTTGCATGTTTTCAATTGCATTTTCAGGAATTAGGATTATTCTTCATGTCTGTTACCTCGAAAGAAGTGTAACGGAATGAGAGATCTGTATTAATTAGATTTCTCCATCGTGAATCACTCAGTCGAAATGACGAGTAATTAAATATTCTAATTCCAAAAATCATGAAAACAATAAAATTATTCAGCATTATTATGCTATTCTTCGCCGCACAGGTTTCGGCACAACAAATATCAACAGCCGATTTACAGGTAACTGGTTTAACCTGTTCAATGTGTTCGAACGCTACTCAAAAATCTTTAGAAACTTTGGGTTTCATCAACTCTGTTAAACCAGATTTAAACAAAAACATCTTTGTTTTAAATTTCAAGAAAGGCGCTGATATCAACTTAGATATGGTGCGCAAAAAAGTACAGGATGCTGGCTTTTCGGTTGGTGGTTTAACCGCCGATTTCACTTTTAATCAGGTAAAAGTAGATGATAAAGGTCAGGCAATTGTTGATGGCAACGTTTATCGTTTTGTAAACGCCAAAAACAAAACTTTAAACGGAACGGTAAAAGCCTCGGTTATTGATAAGAATTTCATTTCTGGTTCTGCATTTAAAAAACAATCGGCTACCGTAAATTCTGATGCGTATGCAAACGGAACTGCTGTTGTAAACGGTAAAAAAATGCGTGTCTATCACCTGGTTCTTTCTTAAATGAGAAGGATGTTTTTAACGGCGCTGATCTTGATTGGCGCTGCTGGTATGGCTTTTAGTCAGGAGTTGTACGTTTTCACTGAGCCAGCAAGCAACATGCCCACCAAATCTATTGGTGTTCGTATTACCAATGAGGGCATGTTTAATAATCCTGGTTTTGTGAGCAGAACTATTCCAGAAGTCATGTTTGGTTTCAACAAAAACCTGATGATGCATGCGCAAGGTTTTCTGTCAGATTTCGACGGTCGTTTTCGTGTGGAGGGTGGAAGTCTATATGCGAAATATCGTTTTTTATCAATTGATGAAAGCCAAAGTCATTTCAGGGCTGCTGCGTTTGGTAGAATAAGTACAAGCAAAAGGCCGGGATTTAGCAGGGATATTAATTTAGAAGGGGATAATAGTGGTTGGCAAGCGGGATTAATATTTACTCAGCTGTTGCATAAACTGGCCATTTCAGCAACATTAGGTTATTCAAATGCTTTTGAAAAAAACGACAAGGTGCTCAGATTGAATACGCCACAACCTGATCAGATGCTTTCTTACAGTTTATCCTCCGGATATCTGGTTTTGCCTTTCGTATACAAAGACTATAAGCAACCTAATTTTAATTTGTATTTTGAAATATTGGGAAAAACAGATCCAAACTCAGGCGAATCGTATTTGGATTTAGCCCCTGCCTTTCAGGTTATTTTGAATAGCACAACCAGGATCGATTTGGGCTACCGGTTTCAGGCGACAGGAAATATGGCCAATAGATATACCAAAAACATGTATCTGCTGAGAGCAGAATTTAACTTTTTTAATGCTTTAAAATAAATTAAAGTTGAACGTGAAGTATGCAACTAAAATTAATATGTTGATTATACAAGCTTCAGCGAAAACAAAACAATATACTCAAGATGAAAAAAATAATGATCATGATGGCTATTATTGCCATTGCAATAACGAAATTAACTTTCGCACAAAGTAAAACTGATGCTGCTTTTAACCAGGTATTAACAGCTTATTATGATGTGAAGAATGCTTTAGCAACTGATAAGAAAGATGTAGCAGCCGAAAAAGTGAAAGCATTATCAGCAAAAGTAGAGGCTATACCCCACAAAGATTTGCCAGCCGCACAACACACAATGTGGATGGAACAGGCAAAAATAATTAAAGCAAAAGCAACTGAATTGGCTGCAGGAAAAGATATCAAAGCACAAAGAAAATCTTTTGAAGGAATTTCTTCAGCGATGATTAAAACCGTACGTAACATCAAATTTAACAATACTACGGTTTACGTTCAACACTGCCCAATGGCGAAAGCAAGCTGGTTAAATGAAAAAGAAAGCATCGAAAACCCGTATTATGGAAGCATGATGTTTGAGTGTGGCGATGTTTCTGAAACGATAAAATCAAACTAGTGAAACTGCATATCGTAAACATGATGTGCACCGTTTGCAATACGCAGTAAAAGCCGAGCTCAAAAAGCCCGGCTTTTACTTTTTAAATAGGAATTTTTATCTCTCGCTTAGACCGTTCGGCCACCATAAACCACAGTAGCTTGTCAGGCGCCTTTGTTTTCATTGTCTGCGACCTCGGTTGCTGTATCAAATGAAAATCGTTAGCTAACTTTTTTTCCTAACATACATCAAGCTGTAGGAAGATGGAATAAAGTAACTTTAAAGATAATTTAAACATCATGTCAACATTATCACAATTTAGAAGCTTTACCCAACGTTTGCCACAAACCGATTTAATGCCAACGATTTTTATTGGACATGGCTCGCCGATGAACGGCATTGAAAACAATGAGTTTAGCCAAAGTTGGGCAGATTTGGCAAAAAATATTCCGGTACCAAAAGCGGTATTGGTGGTTTCTGCACATTGGTATACCCATGGAACTTTTGTTACCGCGATGGATTTTCCTTCAACCATTCATGATTTTGGGGGATTTCCGCAAGCACTTTTCGATGTTCAATATCCTGCACCTGGCGATGCTAAACTGGCTACTGAAATTCCAACTTTAGTTCATTCTACACCTATTGGCTTAGACCACGATTGGGGTTTGGACCATGGCACCTGGACCGTTGTAAAACACATGTATCCCGAAGCCAACATTCCTGTTCTTCAGTTGAGTATCGATTATACAAAATCTCCAGAGCAACATTATGAAATCGCTAAAGAAATTTATGCGCTACGCAAGAAGGGCGTTTTGGTGATCGGCAGCGGAAACATGGTGCATAATCTCCGCATGATAAGTTGGGAAATGATTAATGGCGGCGGATACGATTGGGCAAATGAGATGAATGACAAATTCAAAAATCTTATCGCAAATGGCGATCACCAACCACTCATCAATTACAGAAACTTAGGCACCGATGCCATGTTGGCTATTCCTACGCCAGAGCATTATCTACCATTGATCTATAATTTAGGATTGAAACATGATAAAGAAGAGGTGTCTTTCTTTAACGATAAAGCGGTTGGTGGTTCATTAACCATGACCTCTGTTTTAGTGGGATAAACCCCTGTGATGTTGAAATGGAAAGCATCCGCATGTAAAGTCCTAGTCTACATCAGTCTTTTTAACCATTTCAACAATCCCATTTTATACGGCGGATAAATCATGTTAGTCATTCCAAATTTCGATTGAAAAACCACTGCCCTTTCGTGTGAAAAGTTTTTGAAGCCAAAAATGCCATGACAACTTCCGACTCCGCTACTGTTTACACCTCCAAAAGGCAAATTCGGGTTGCTAATATGAATCAATACATCATTTACACAAGTTCCCCCTGATGTTGTTTCATTGATAATTTTGTGTTGGTTGCCTGCGTTATCAGAAAAGATGTAAAGTGCCAGTGGTTTATCTTTGGCATTAACAACATCAATGGCTTGCTGCAAATTTTTGTAGGTAACAATGGGTAAAATTGGACCGAAAATTTCTTCCTTCATAATGGTGTTTTCCAAATTTACAGCAGTTAAAACTGTCGGGTTTATCGTTTGAGTACTTTCATCAGTCTCCCCTCCCCAAGCCAGTTTAGCGCCGTCTTTCTGGGCGGTTTCGATCAGTTCGCCTAATCTATTAAATTGCTTTTCATTAATGATTTTTCCAAAAACCGTTTTATTGATTTCTCCATCTACAAAAAACATAGCTTGAGCCGCCGCTTTGTAATGCTCAACAAACGCTGTTTCTAGTTTCTCATCAATTAAAACGTAATCAGGCGCAATACAAGTCTGCCCGGTATTAACCAGCTTGCCCCATGCAATTTTTTCTGCAGCCTTTTTTAAATTGCAAGTATCATCAATTATAGCAGGAGATTTACCACCCAGTTCTAAGGTAACCGATGTTAAGTTTTTAGCTGCGGCTTCCATTACTGCCTTTCCAATAGCGGTGCTTCCGGTAAAAAATATATGGTCGAACGGGAGTTTGAGTAGAATCGTAGATACATCGGCGTCTCCCTCAAAACAGGCTACTTCCCTTTCATCAAAAGTTGAGGAAATTATTCTTCCAATAACTGCTGCTGTATTTGAGCTTAACTCTGATGGTTTTAAAATCACACAATTACCGGCGGCGATTGCCGAAATCAGCGGACTCATGATTAGTTGCAAAGGATAATTCCATGGCGCAATTATTAAACAAACACCTTTGGGTTCATAGTAAATTTTGTTGCTTGCAAAGAGATTACTCAACGTTTTACTTACCGATTTGGTTTCATCCAATTTGCAAGTTTCTTAACGGCGTGGTCTATTTCGGAATAAGTAAAAAACAGTTCGGTTACGGCAGTCTCAAATCTACTTTTACGTAAATCCTTTTCCAATGCCAGATAGATTTCTTCCTCAGCATTTTCTAAAGCTTGCTTAAGTATTTTCAACTTAGCAATTCTTGTTTTAGCGTTGGCTTTACGCAGGTCGAATTTGTGCCGCTGTTGTAAATCGAAAACTGATTTTATTTTTTCTTCCATATTCTGTATTGTCATCTTGAGCTTGTCGAAAGACATCATAAGTCTTCGATAAACTCAGACTGACATCGCTTGAGTAGTTAGCTAAATTTAGTTAAAATCAATTCATTTCATTAAAAATTCATTCATTTAAAGCATATTGCAATTAATTTTAGACACCACCAATGAAGAAGTTGTTTTTTGCCTTTGCATTTTTAATTCCCTTAATTATTCGTGCTCAAACCATTAAAACAGATGTGCTTATTTTAGGTAATTCGAATGCTGCTTTTGCCGCAGGCGTTCAAGCTACGGAGTCGGGTGTAAATGCAATTGTTTTAACACAGCGTGATGGTTTCAACTTAAGCGGTTTTAAAAATTTATCTCCAAATGGCGTTGTGAGGGCCTTCGAAAAGAGAGCCAGAAAATCCTTAAAACTTGCCGATAGTGTTTCGTTACCCGAAATGACCACCCAAATTGTAAACGCAGTAATCAAAAATTGGGCTGATAGCTCAAAACTTCTTGATATCATTAACAACACGCCATACTATGATATTAAACGTTCTGGAAGTGGTTGGGAAGCGAAATTAACCAAAGAAAAAAGTATTAAAGCAAAGGTATTGGTTGTAACTGACCAGGTGGAAAAGATCCTTCCAGCTTTGAAAATAGAAGCTTTAAAACCAGCAGAAGCAAATACTATTAATTATGCTGAAAACTTATATCGTACAACAATTGCTGGCATAAACGGAACATCTAATTATCTTTCACTTTATAATTTGCTGATTCCAAACCAAGAAAACATTTTATACATCAAACCTGATAATTTTGAAATCGGACAGGCAGCTGGTGCCACCGCAGCGTATGCCGCATTTTACAAAACCAAAACCAGCTTATCAAACTTAAAAAGAATTCAAGGTGAATTACTATCTTACAAATTATCGTTAATGCCTTTTGATGATGTTAAAATTGTTGATTCAAATTGGCTGGCAATCCAAAAAGTGGGCATTACCGGAATTTTAAAAGCGGATATAGAAAAGGGAAAGGTTTATTTTCAACCTGAAAAAGCAGTTACTTACGATGAAATAAAGCAACCCCTAAAAGATTATTATTACAAAGCTCAAATTTGGTTTGATGATCATCAAAATATTCCAATCGATCTGGATAATACCATTTCAATGGTCTGTTATGTTGGGAATAAAGCGGTTGATGCCACCAGAACTGAAATTGAGAAGAAGTGGAACAAGACTTATAAGTTTTCTTCAAAATACGATCTGAAAAAGGTTTTAACACGACGGGAGTTTTCAGTAATCATCAACGAATTTTTAAAGCCTTTTGATTTGATTAATGTGGATAGAACAGGGCGAGTGATTCGATAAGCCTCACCCTGTGAAAGTTTGTAGCTGTAGCCTAGGCACTGCATCCCTCTCCTGAAAGAAAGGGAAACTTCGTTTGTGTTTTAAACCCATCGACTTTACTCACATCAAAAAAATCCCTCTCTTTCAGGAGAGGGAGCGCACAATAGAAGGCAAAGCAAAAACTTTAACAGGGTGAGGTTGTAACATTTCCATTTCCTTACCACTTTAATTCGAGCATTCTCTAAATTGCGCCATCCAAACAAAAATTCATGAAGAAATATATACTTTTCCTATTGCTCTGCTCAAGCGGGTACACTTTCGCACAACAAATTGGTCCATTAACGGTAGAAAAAATTATGCGAGACCCAAAATGGATGGGAAGTTCGCCTACAAATTTCCGCTGGACGGCAGATAGCAAAACTTTATACTTTAACTGGAATCCTGAAAACAAAGCAAAAGAAGCATTATATAAAATATCAACTTCGAATTCCAAGCCCATTAAAGCCGTTGATCAGGAAGATGAAAAATTGCTCAGCTTAAATTATGTTCACAACAAAGATAAATCGTTAGGTTTGGTAGAAAAGAGCGGTGATATTTATCTTCAAAATTTAAAAACAAAGAAAGAAACTCGGTTAACCAATACGCTGGAGAGGGAAAGTAGCCCTGTTTTTTTAAGCAATGGAGATGTAGTTTACCAATTAGGTGAGAATTTATTTCAGCTTAATCGGGCTACAGCTGAAACTAAGCAAATAACCAATTTCGTAAAGGGTAAAGCTCCTGGAAAAACAAGTTCCAAGCCTGCTACCGAACAAGATGGCTGGCTAAAGGCACAGCAAACAGAGTTGTTCGATATCATTAAAAAAAGAAATGCAGAAACTCGGGGTACTGGTCGTGGAGGTAGAAGTCGCTTCGGAGCACAATCTGGCGATACAAAATCTTTAAAACCGCTTTACACTGATGATCGGTTTTTAAACAATGTCGTCATTAGCCCTAATGGCCGTTTTGTAACCTACAAATTAACGTCTCTGGCTCAAAATAACCATAACACCGTCGTACCAAATTATGTAACAGCATCTGGCTATACAGAAGATATTCCCGGCAGAACCAAAGTTGGTGAAAACGAAAGTGTATCTCAAGGATTTATTTACGATACGCAAAGGGATTCGGTGTATGCGATTCAAACTTCTAATATTCCAGGTATTAAAGATATTCCTGATTTTTATAAGGAATATCCAAAGCTACTGGATTCGTTAAAAAAGAAAAATGCTGACAGGTTGGTTAACTTTTTCGGTCCGTTGTGGAATGAGAATGGAAGTGCTGCAATTATGGTAGCAACTTCTACCGACAATAAGGACCGCTGGATTTTAAACTTAGATGCTTCGACAGGCAAATTTAATTCAATAGATCGTCAGCATGATGAGGCTTGGATTGGTGGCCCCGGCATTAGCGGTTTTTTTCAAGGAAGCACGGGTTGGATAGATAACAACCATTTTTATTATCAAAGTGAGGCGACCGGTTATTCACACCTTTATGTTGCGGATATTTCAACCGGCGCTAAAAAGCAACTCACCTCTGGTAAATGGGAAGTTCAGTCGGTTCAGTTAGCGAAAGACAAACGAAACTTCTATCTTAAAGCGAACAAGGAACATCCAGGTATTACAAATTTCTTTAGCATTGGTGTAAATGGTGGTGAGCTGGTTCAAATTACAACCATGAAAGGCTTGAATGACATCACACTCTCGCCTGACGAAAAGTATCTTGCCATCAATTATTCTTATCTAAACAAACCAGGTGAGCTATATATTCAACCGAACAAAATTGGGGCTAAAGCAGCAAAAGTTACTGAGTCTGCCACAAAGGAATTTAATTCTTATAAATGGCGTGAACCCGATATGGTTTCGTTCAAAAACCGCTACGGTGCTGATGTTTACGCAAGAGTTTATAAATCTGATAAGCCGCATCCAAACCATCCCGCAGTCGTTTTCGTTCATGGAGCTGGTTATCTACAAAATGTACACTTCGGTTGGAGTACCTATTTTAGGGAGTTTATGTTCAACAATTTGCTGGCCGACAACGGTTACACGGTAATCGACATAGATTACACTGCAAGTTCGGGTTACGGTCGCGATCACAGAACAGGCATTTACCGCCACATGGGTGGAAAAGATTTAACAGACCAGGTTGATGGTGTTAAGTTTTTGGTAGAAAATTATGGTGTTAATCCTAAACATGTGGGTTTATATGGTGGTTCTTACGGAGGCTTTATTACGCTAATGGCGATGTTTAATGAACCGGACGTTTTTGCCAGCGGTGCAGCTTTGCGTTCGGTTACCGATTGGGCACATTACAATCATGGCTACACTTCCAATATTTTAAACGAACCTTTTAATGACCCGATTGCCTACAAACAAAGCTCGCCAATTTACTTTGCTGATAAATTGAAAGGCAATTTATTAATGGCACATGGAATGGTTGATGTGAATGTTCATTTTCAGGATATTGTTAGGATTACACAGCGCTTTATCGAACTTGGAAAACACAATTGGGAACTGGCTGTTTATCCAGTTGAAGACCACGGCTTCATAGAGCCAAGCAGCTGGACGGATGAATATAAAAGGATATTCAAATTGTATGAAAATACATTGAAGAAATAATTTTAAGCGCCACGTCATTGCGAGGCACGAAGCAATCCTACAACAATCGCTATTAATCCAGCGCTTTAAGACTGCTTCGTGCCTCGCAATGACGACACATTGAAGCCAGATATTCAAAATTTATATATATTTTAATCATTATAGTTTTTGACTATATCGCCATCAATAAATACAATTAACAAATACCAGATCTGGGTTGATTTGGACTTGTTTTCGCCGTACCTTTGCGCTATAAAATTAAAGACAAAAATTATGGCAATAGTAGGTAAAAAATTTCCGAGTGTTAGTATTGATGCAATGTCAGACATGGGTGATGACTTGAAAATCAATGTATTTGAAGAGGCTGTAAATAAGAATAGCAAAGTGTTATTGTTCTGGTATCCAAAAGATTTTACTTTTGTTTGCCCTACAGAATTACATGCTTTTCAAGCTGCTTTACCTGAGTTTGAACAAAGAAATACAATTGTTATCGGTGCATCTTGCGATACTAACGAAGTTCACTTCGCATGGTTAAACACTCCAAAAGATAATGGCGGAATTGAAGGTGTTACTTACCCGATTTTAGCTGATACACACAGACAATTATCTGGAATTTTAGATATTTTAGATCAAGAAGTTAACTACGATGAAGAAGGAAATGAATCATTCTCTGGTTCAAATGTTTCTTTCAGAGCAACTTACTTAATTGATGAAACTGGTAAAGTTTTCCACGAAAGTGTTAACGACATGCCGCTAGGCAGAAACGTGAAAGAATATTTGCGTTTAATTGATGCATACACTCACGTTCAAAAACACGGTGAAGTTTGTCCTGCAAACTGGGAAGAAGGAAAAGAAGCAATGAACGCAAACAGAACCGGCGTTGCTGAATATTTAGCTGCTAACTAATTAAATAAAACGTTATGTTTTTAGAATTAACAGAAGATAATCTTCAACAGTATTTGGCCGATAACTCTAAAGTTATGGTTCAGTACGCTGCATCATGGTGCGGTAACTGCAGAATCATGAAACCGAAGTTTAAAAAACTGGCTGCTGAAAATGAAGACGTAGCTTTCTTAATTGTTGATGCCGAAAAACTTCCAAATTCACGCAAATTTGCAAACGTTGATAATTTACCAACTTTTGCAGCTTTCGAAGGCGGTAATTTGGTAGATCAGGTGCAAACCAACAAAGCGGAAGGTTTAATTGAACTTTTTAACAAGATTAAATAATGAAAATTCCGGTTATAAGACAATTATTTCAAAACACCACTCCTGCTCAATTGGAAACAACTTTAGAAGTTTTAGAGGCTTTCTGTGAGTTTAGAGGGGTTAGCGAGCACGAAGTTGATGTTGCTGGCGAAATGATTACCAATATTTGTGGTGCGCTTGAAGTACACCAGATGGTAAGCGAAGGTGCGGCTGAAAAAGATGCACTTAACGCTTTCGGTCAGAAAGTAATGGGCTCGATTGATAGATAGTTTTCTTAATCAGGCTCTTTAAAATATCAAACCCTTTGTGTTTTCGCAAAGGGTTTTTTGTTTTTCAGGCACCACGTCCTTGCTTGATTTTCTTCGCCTACTCCGTCATGCTGTCCCGAACATTCGGGATCAGCATCTTTCCTACTTGGCTGCCTTGTCATTAAGACCCTAAAATAAATTCAGTGTGACGACCGTTTTAATTAACGCCTAAAAAAGTTCTGTGAGGACACAGACCTTGGGTATAGATTCTTCACTGCGTTCAGAATGACAAGTGCAAAAAAAAGGTCTGTGAAAGACACAGACCTTGCTAACTAAAACTTATATTTCCTTAAATGCCTTATATGTTAAGCAAATTTGCTTCAAAATCTACGAGGTTTACAAAATCCCTTAAGCCAAATTCCTGCCTGCATTTACAATACCGAAAACCGTTCTAACCGCTAATTTTTCCAAAGCTGTTTGATCCTTTTCATTTTGATCATGCTGCAGTTTCTCTAAAGCAAAATGTTGAATTAAAACTAGTGGTAAAATGATCTTCTCGCGGGTAGCGATTGATTTTTTATCTACCGGGTAGTTTGCCATTAAAGTTTCTTGCCCTGATAGTTTTAAAAGCATCTCTTTAGTTAATTCAAATTCATCATGTAGCTGAGTCCAAAAAGCGCCAAAAGTTTTATCATTGGCCAAATGAGCCGTAATCACGAAGTCTGACTTGCTCATGCTCATCATGCAGTTATCCACGATGGTTTTTAAATAGTCAGAATCTTCATAAACCTTAACTACTTTGCTCCAATTGCCCGCTTTCTCCTGGTTCTTCATAGCCGTTCCCATTCCGTAAAAACCGGGAACATTTTGCTTCAGCATACTCCAGGCGGTAACAAAACTAATCGCTCTCAAATCTTCGAGTTTCATTTCCCCGCCACCGTTTCTTTTAACTGGTCGGCTGCTAATATTTGCCTGAGAAAGTAGTTTCAAAGGAGAAAGTTTTTCTAGATAACTCACAAAAAGTGGATGCTCACGTAGATCGACGAAGGCCTTGTATCCATCATCGGCCATTTCATCGAGCAAGGCTTTATTTTCAGGATCTAACAAAACATTGTGTTTCTCTTTTAACCCAGACGAAATGCCCGCATTGATTAATTGTTCGATATTAAATTCTGCACTTTCAATTGAACCATATTGCGAACTGATGGTTTGGCCTTGAACGGTTAACTGAATGTTTTTATTGGCAATTTCTTTCCCCATTGAAGCATAGAAACGGTGTGTTTTACCTCCACCACGAGAAGGCGGACCACCACGACCATCGAAGAATGCCAGCTGAATATTATGTTTTTTAGAAACCTCAGACAGGGAGGTTTTACCATTGAAAATTGACCAATTGGCCATTAAATAACCACCATCTTTGGTACTGTCTGAGTAGCCCAGCATAATGTCTTGCTTATTTCCACGGCTAGCCAAATGCGCTTTGTAAAACGGGTTGCTATATAACGTATCCATAATTACCGCAGCACCTTTCAAATCGTTAACGGTTTCAAAGAGTGGCACAAAATCAATGGTTAGGTTATCTTTGCTCCAGCCATTCCAAAGGAAAAGCTCAATCAATTGTAAAATATCGCTTGCTTGCTGGCAATTACTAATGATAAATCGATGGCAAGCTTTTTCTCCGTTACGTCTCTGGATCCCCTTAATTTCTTTGATGGTTTGAATGGTATCTTCAATCAAAGCATCTCCTTCACTAGCGTAAACAGGCTTGGCTTCTTTAAAAGAGATCAGTTTTAGTTTTTCGGCCTCTGACAATTGATCATAATCTTCAGGGTATAGAGATGATATTGGTTTATTTTGACGGCAGTAAGCATGAACACTCCTCAAAACGCGACTGTCCTGACGAATGTCTAATGAAGCAAGATAATTGCCGTATAAATCAATTTTGCGGATTAAATCGTTAACTAAATCAACAAATAAACCTTCGTGCTCTTGCAAAAGCGTATCCTTAATTTTATTTAGATTTTCACGTAACTCATCCGAAATATCATGTAGTTCGCAGCTTTGATCAAAAGCATTCTGATAAAGCACATCATGCAATTTCGAAATATTTTCTTCTACACCTCTAAAGGTAATGCGGCGTTTAATTACTCTAAAATCACGATAGTAACAACGGAACAGGATTTGTCGCAACATCTTGGAAACCTCCAGCGTAGTATCAGCATGGATGTTTGGATTGCCATCTCTATCGCCGCCTGGCCAGAACCCTAGCTCTAAAATCTTCTTCGTTTCAAGATTATATTCGTCTAAATTCTGGTCGATTTCCTCCTGAATGTTAGCCGCAGCGAAGTAAAAGGTATTCTCTAAAAACCAGGCAAGATTTAAAGCTTCATCAACCGGAGTTGGCGATTTTTTATTAAAAAATGGTGTTTTACCGAGTTGTTGCAACAAAGAATTCATTGCCGTGATATCGTTATCACGAATAGCTTTGGTTAAATCAGTAATAATGGCCAGAACATTACCAGGATAAAATTGAGTGGGGTGAGCCGTTAAAACCAAACGGAGAGATAACTCATCAATTAAGTTTTCGATTTTAGCCAACATGGGCTTATTATCCGCATTCTTTTTTAAAATGAAAGCGAGCGTACTCTGCTCATCTGTAGTGTTTAACTTCGTAAATGAAGCATCTTCAACAGCATCAAAAAGCACAACCTGGCGCTCTATGTATTGAATAAAGCGGAATAGCAAATCGATAATGTCTTTCCTATCTGTATAACTCGTAAACTTGGCAAAAAACTCTTCGATAATTTGAGCTGGCTTCTGGCCGTTTGCTATCCCTTCTTCGCAACTCTTAAAAAACAGGGGCAATAATGTTCCGGTATCCTTTATTTTATAAAATGGAAGGGTTAAAAACAGACTATTAAAGAGTTCGAATTTTGAGATAACCTCATTATTAAAAATTGATTCTCGTTGTGTTGTTAAACGAAGTTTTGGCATAGCTTAAACAATAGTTTTGTATACGGTAATACTACAAAAAATGCATAAGGTATTAAAATTCTAGGGCTTACAATTTGGATAATTATAGAATAATTTTTAATTTTAGAATCTTATTTGGCTACTATGTAGCTATGTAAGAACATTTGCAATGTTTAAGGGCATTGCATTGATTGTTAATTTTTTGGGTTAAAACAGCCGATGTAATAAAATACACCGGCTGTTTTTGTTTTCTGACATTTTTTACGCCAATTGTTTGCCAATTTTAGTGTGCATCGGTAACAATATTTGCGTTTTTCTTAAATTTCTGCAGATATAAGAGAGGGATTGAGAACAACATAATTAATCCTGCAACCCAATAAGCATCATTATAAGTGAGCAACATCGTCTGTTTAATAACAGTTCCTTCAATTGCTTTCATTGCCATCAGTTTAGCATCAATAAAGGATGAACCTTTGGCCATAAAACCACTCGTTAGGGCATTCAATTTTTGAATAAATGCAGGGTTATACTCGTTAATGTTGGCAAGTAAACTACTTCTATGGAAACCAGAACGAATGTGGATTAATGTTGTTAACGCCGCAATACCAAATGATCCTCCCAATTGCCTGCTCATGTTATTCAAACCAGATCCCTGACCAATTTCAGCACCAGATAAATCCTGCATCGCCAGAGTGGTTAATGGAACGAATAACAGGGCCATTCCGAATCCTCTGATTACCAGTGGCCAGAAAAAATCTCCTGTTCCTGATGCCAGGGTAGAATTGCTCAACATCCAGCAGAAAACGAAGAATAAAAACATTCCTCCTGTTGCCATAAATTGTGCTGGTACGCCCTTTTTAAGCATAATACCAATAAAAGGCATCATAGCAATGGTACAAATACCGCCTGCAATAAAAAGCTTTCCAGTTTGTAATGGGGTAAATCCTAGCAAGTTTTGGGCGAAAACCGGGAACACGAAAACGGAACCATATAATCCAAATCCTAAAATAAAGGAGGTGAACATCCCGATGGAGAAACTTCGCTTTTTCATAATCCGAAGGTTTACAATCGGGTGATCGGTGGCAGTTTCTCGCCAGATGAATAATAATAATCCAAAAACTGATACTACTGCTAATGCTGTAATGTAGGGAGTAGAAAACCAATCTTCACTTTCGCCTTTTTCCAATACGGTTTGTAAACTACCTACCGCTATGGCCAGTAAGGCTATTCCCCACCAATCGACTGGTTTACCCTGTCCATCTTTCGGCGTCTCTCGAATAAATGTGTAGGTACAGTAGGCGGCGAGTATCCCGACGGGAATATTTACATAGAAGATCCAAGGCCAATCAGCAATTTCCAAAATATAACCACCAATGGTTGGGCCAACGGTTGGGCCAACAACAGCTCCTAAACCAAACAATGCAGTTGCAATACCCACATCTTCACGTGGCCAGGTTTCTATCAAAATAGCTTGTGCGGTTGAAATTAAACCTCCCCCGGCTACACCCTGTAAAATCCTAAATAAAATTAGTTCATTTAATGATGTGGCATTACCGCACAAAAATGAAACGAGGGTAAAAACAATAATGGAGGTTAAGAAATAATTTTTACGCCCGAAACGACTTCCCAACCAACCCGACATGGGCAGTATGATTACATTCGCAACAGCATAACCAGTAGATAGCCAGGCGATATCCTCCAGGGTAGCGCCCAGGTTTCCCTGTATTTGTGGGATGGCCACATTCACAATGGTCGTATCAATCAGCTCCAGTAAAGAAGCGGTGATCACTGTAAATGTGATAATCCATTTTTTTAAACCTACTTCGGCCATTTTGATATTAATTAGTAGAAACCGAAGCTTTAACGCTCATTCCAGGGCGTAGTTTAGCTAACATTTCTTTTGATGGATGAATTTTAATTTTTACCGGAATACGCTGAACAACTTTTACGAAGTTACCCGTAGCATTATCAGGAGGCAATAACGAACCTTTTGCGCCAGTAATTGGTGAAAAATTATAGACCTCTCCTTCAATTTTCTCTTCTGGATAAGCATCTACCTCAATCTCAACTTTTGATCCTGTTTTGATTTTCTCCAACTGCGTTTCTTTAAAGTTTGCCGTTACATAAATACTTCCATCGTTTACTACAGCAAATAACGACTGCCCTGGCTGAATAAGCTGTCCTTTTTGAACATTCTTTTTAGATACAATACCGCTTGCAGGCGCTTTGATATCCGTATATGATAGCTGTAGTTTTGCAAAATCGATATCGCTTTGGCGCTGACTAATTACATTGCTGCTTACCGCTAATTGAGATTGAGTAGTTCCAACCTGTTTAACCGCAGCCTGATATTGATCTACCGCAGCACGATAAGCTGCCTGAGCAGATTCTTGAGTCGCTTTAGCCTGATCAAATGCCTGTTGCGTAATGGAACCATCTTTTACCAAATTTGCATAACGGGCAAAATCTTTGTTTGCTAAGTTCAATTTCACTTTCGCTGCATCAACATTTGCTTTTGCAGTACTTGTATTTGCTTGTGTTGCAATAATTTGCGATTGGGCCACACCTACCCCTGCATTAGCACCTTTCTGTCCCGCTTGTGCCTGTTCTAATTTAACTTTGTAATCGGCATCATCAAGTTTAACCAGAATTTGCCCTTCTGTAACATGAGTATTTTCTTCAAAATTGATATCCTTTACATAACCGCCAACGCGGGCAACAACAGGACTGATATCTCCGTCTATTTGGGCATCGTCGGTATCTACGTGTTTGCTAAAATAAGTCCATTCTTTGATACCAAATATGATACCTATAACTAGTAAAACACCTAAAATAATAGGTACTACTAAATTCTTTTTTTTCTTCTCAGTTGTCATTGCTGTATTTATTGCGTTATTTTTCCTGTTGATTTTAGTAAAGTATAGTAAGCCAAACCAGCGTCGGCTTTTGCTATTTCTAAATTTATTTTTGCCTGATATAATAAAGTTTCAGCATCAATTCTATCCGTAACTGAAGCCACATTATTTTTATATTTCGAGGCCAATAATTTGTCATTTTCAGTAGCCTGAGCAATAGAAGTTTCCAACACCTGGATCTTGTTCATTGCTACCTGATAGTTTTGAAAGTTTTTATTAATGTCTGTTTTTACATTGTCCGATAAAATATCTTTCTGGATCGAAATTTCGCTCTGCTGAATTTTAGCTTCGCTCACTTTATTTCTGTTTGTCCATAGGCTACCAATATTCCACGAAACGGTTGCGCCCACAGTTACTGGTAACAAATATTGATTTACCGGAGGGATAAAACTTCCGCTTGGATTGATGTAATACAAATTAGCACCTACACCAACGGTTGGTAAAGTATTGGCTTTAATGGTTTTGATGTTATAATCAGCAACTTTATTCTGAACATCAAGCTGTTTCAACTCCTGGCGATTTGCCATAGCCAGATTAATGTAATCGGCCAGCGAACTTGCTGTTTTCAAACCTGCTGACGGATCTACAATTTTAACTTCGGTATCTTCAGGCAAGCCTAACAAAATATCGAGATTATAGTTAATTACCTTGCGATTGCTTTCTATGTCCATTTGCGTAAGCGTTACATTGGCCTGTTGCAACTGGAATCGCAATACATCGTTTTTAGTCACAATGCCCTGCTCAAAGAACCGTTGCGCCTGTTTAATTTGTGCAGCAATTGATTCTAAATTTTGCTGAACCACTTTTTTGCTTTGCTCAATTTTGTACAGGTTATAGTAAGTGTTAATTACCGCATAAGTGATCTCCTCTTTGCTTTTATCCGCATCCAAACGGGCAACATCGGCTAATAACTTGGTCGATTCTTTTGCGTATTTTAACTTTCCGCCTCCATAAACCAGCTCCTGTACGGCTGCAGTACCTACAAACGCATCGGCTCTGCGTGGTAAATTAAAGGCAGTCGTACCTTCGCCTAAACTAAAAGTATGCGTTGGTATTTCGGCATGGTTATACATAAAGCTGGCATTGGCCGTAGGAAGAACATTGTCTTTTACCACTTCCAATTGCGCTATCGCCTGGTCTATTTTGTTTTGGGAAAGTTTTAGGTTTTTACTATTGGCAATGCCAAGTTCAATAGCTTGATTGATGGTTAACTCCTTTGAGCTTTGAGCAAATAAGGCTGCAGGAATTAATGATGCCGCAAGCATTAATCTAATCGATTTGGGTATCATTTTTTTGATGTTAAATAAACTGTTACAAGGTTTTGCAAATGGGCGACTACTCGCTCTTTAATAATTTTGTTCTCTTTCGGGTTAGATAAGTCGATGGCTTTATCGTTAGAAATTTTATGTGGTGCAATAACAACGTTTGTCAAGGTTCCCATAATAGTTGCAATAATCATCCTTACATCAACATTGCCGAAACTTCCATCCTCAATTCCATCTATAATAATCCTATCAAGGAGCGACATGTTTCTACTCATCGCATTTTTAATCTTATCATACATATCTGGCCGTTGGGTAAGGGAAAGCTCTCTATGCATCATTTTGTGAAATGCTATGTTCGAAAATATTCTGTTTGCATAACCTTCAATCACTTTGTGCAATTTTTCTAAGGACGATATTTTATCTTCATTAATAATCTTTAATTGAGAGGCGAAACCCTCAATGCGATTATTCATTATTTCTATAAAAACTCCTTCTTTCGACCCGAAATAATAATTGATCATTGCCATGTTGGCTCCAGATTCCTTTGAAATCTGCCTGGTTGACGTGCCCTCATATCCTGTTTCGCAAAACAGTTTTTCGGCTGCATCCAGAATGGCTTGTTTTTTATCTACTTTTTCTGTCTTCATCTTTTGATAGCACAAAATTAATCAATCGTTTGATTAACTTCCAAATGAAATACTACTTCTTTTACATTATCTTGATAAAAGCCTAATTTTAAGGCTAGAAAAATTTTGCTATGATGAAAAAGGCTTCTCTATTAATGTTAGTGCTCTTATGTATTCTTTCATTATTCTCCTTTCGGGATAAAAATCCGGAGCAAAGCTGGATCAGGATTAACCTGCTCGGCTATCCGGTAAACGGATCAAAGGTGGCGGTTTGGGCTAGTAAATCCGATCAAACTCCTGCCTTGTTTGAGTTGATAGATGAAAAAACTAAAAAGGTTGTTTACACCTCGCTCAACGTTAAACCATTTGGCGCCTATGGTCCTTTCAAACAAACGGCACGAATTAATTTTTCTGGCTTCAATAAATCAGGGCGGTTTTACATCAAGGCCGATGGCATTTTATCGCCGCTGGTTATTATTAATGATGATGTTTATAAGGGTGCGGCCGATTTTTGTCTTCGTTACATGCGCCAGCAAAGGAGTGGTTTTAACCCCTATTTAAAAGATAGTTGCCATACCCATGATGGTTTTTCGTTATACGGCGCTAAAGCTGGAATAAATGATAGTACCCATTTCGATGCTTCTGGCGGCTGGCATGATGCGAGTGATTACCTCCAATATTCCACCACTTCTGCCAATGCTACATATCATTTACTCATGGCCTATCGGGATTTTCCTGCTGTTTTTACCGATGAAAAACAGGCAAACGGTTTGGATGGAAAAAATGGAAAGGCCGATGTTTTGGACGAGGCAAAATGGGGATTGGATTGGCTGTTGAAAATGCATCCAAAGAAAAAAGTGATGTTTAACCAGTTGGCTGATGATCGTGACCATATTTCGATGAGAATTCCGAAAGAAGATAGCCAATATGGCAAGGGCTTCGAACGACCGTTATATTTCATCAACGGTGAACCGCAGCAACGTGGCAAATTTTTGAATGCCACAACGGGAACAAGTTCTACCGCAGCAAAGTTTGCCAGTGCTTTTAATTTAGGCGCAAAGTTATTCAAGAGTACCGATCAGAAATATTCGGTTCTGCTTGACAGAAAGGGAAACTCTGCACTGAGTTTCGCATTGCAAAAACCGGGCGTTACACAAACTGCATCTGTTAAATCGCCCTATATTTATGCGGAAGACAATTGGGTTGATGATATGGAACTGGCTATGGCTTCAGTTGGCTTCGCAAAGACAGATTCAAAAGCATCTAAGTCGGCCTTAGCTTACGCAGACCAGGAAAAAGTAACACCTTGGTTAGCTAAAGATACCGCAGCACATTATCAATATTATCCCTTCATCAACCTCGGTCATTATGAACTTGCGAAACAACTCACCGGAGCGGAAAGAAAGAAAATTGAAAGCTATTATAAGGAAGGAATCGAGCAAGTTTGGGCTCGGGCAAAAACAAATGCCTTTTATCGGGGCGTCCCTTTTATCTGGTGTAGCAACAATTTAACCGTGGCCTTTGCCATGCAATGTAAATGGTATGAAGAACTAACAGGAGATAATCAGTTTAACGCACTGGAGCAAGCTAACTTCGATTGGATTTTCGGTTGTAATCCATGGGGAACAAGCATGGTTTATGGTTTGCCCAACTGGGGTGATACCCCTGCCGACCCACATTCGGCGTTTACCCATTTAAAAAATTATCCTATCGACGGAGGTTTAGTTGATGGCCCGGTTTACACCAACATCTACAATAGTTTAATTGGCATCAAATTATCAGAGGCTGATGAATACGCCGAATTTCAAAGTGATCTGGCTGTTTACCACGATGATTATGGTGATTACAGCACCAATGAACCCACCATGGATGGTACGGCTTCGTTAATTTACTTGCTGGCGGCAAAAGAAACTCAGGCGAAAACAGCCAGCAAAAAAACCTACAGCTTAGGTGCAAATATTCGTGGAGATTCGACTTTGAAAAAGGTTTCGCTCGTTTTTACAGGTGATGAATTTGCTGATGGCGGAGAGAAAATACTCCAAACACTAAAAGATGAAAATGTAAAAGCATCTTTCTTTCTGACCGGAAATTTTTATAGAAACCCAAGGTTTAAATCACTGATAAAAAGATTAAAGTCGGCCGGGCATTACCTGGGAGCGCATTCAGATAAACATCTGCTTTATTGCGATTGGAAAAATCGCGACAGCCTACTTGTTACCCAAAAACAATTTGATGAAGATCTGGATGCAAATTATGCAGCCATGGCCAGTTTTGGAATTAAGAAGCGGGATGCATCGTACTTTCTTCCTCCATACGAATGGTACAACGAAAAAATAACCAGCTGGACCCGTTTAAAAGGCTTGCAGCTTATCAACTTTACTCCAGGAACCCGATCCAATGCAGATTATACCTTTCCTGAAATGGGCTCAAGTTATCGTACAACAGACGAGATCTATAAATCCATTACCAACTTCAATGAACAAAAAGCCAATGGATTAAACGGATCTTATTTGTTGTTACACATCGGCACTGATGCTAAAAGGAAGGAGAAGTTTTACGACCGCCTGCCCGACTTAATCCGCTATTTGAAAAAAGATGGCTACCAGTTAAGTAGAATTGATAATTAATTATGAATATTGATAATCATTGAAGAACCAAATTTTAAAATAAATATTAACTTTGCCTCCAAATAACAAAAAACATGAGTGTACAAGAAAACAGCAGCAATAATTTCAACTGGTTATATTATGCTTTAGGTTTATTCTTCGGGATTTTAACTGGAGCTGTAATTACGCAGAACTATATTTTCGCATTATTAGGTGGCGTTTTGGGTTTGTTAACTGCAGGCTTATTTTTAAATGCTATAGTAAAAGGCAGAAAATACTAATCCATCCCGAATTAGTTTAACATTCCTTTTTTAACATAACTAACTCATACAGCAAATGAAAAGAATATTCATTGTTGTTTTCGCTCTTTTGTGCTTCGGAGTAAAAGCTCAAGAAACTTCCTCAAATGAGGTTAAGTTTCCGGCGGCAGATCCGAGTCCGGCAGATATAGTTTACTTTCCTTTAAATGCTCCAAAAGCGAAGGATGCCACTAAACCGGTAATCAAAATCGTTTATTCTCGCCCGCAGCGAAAAGGTCGTGATATTTTTGGCGTTTTAGAGCAGTACGGAAAGGTTTGGCGCTTCGGGGCTAATGAAAATACCGAAGTTCAATTTTTTAAAAAAGTAACTATTGGAGGTAAAAAAATAAAAGCTGGCACGTATAGTTTGTTTGCGATTCCAAATAAAGACAGCTGGACAATCATTGTAAATAGCCAAACAGATAAATGGGGCGCTTTTTCTTATGATGAAACCAAGGATGTTGTGAGAACAAATGTACCTGTTAAGGCATTAGCAAAACCAATAGAATACTTTTCGTTAACTTTTATTGCAAAGGAAGGTGGCGCAAATCTAATTATCGGCTGGGATAAAACCCAGGCAGAGCTGCCAATAACGTTTTAGGATAAATATTGATAAAATATTAAAGCCTCGACTAAAATCGGGGCTTTTTTTTTACCGAGCTAAATTTTAAACATTTCATCTTTTTGAGAAACAGATTGCTGCACATCTAAATAAGATGAATATAATTCCTTTCCAAAACCCTTAACTCTAAATGGGCGCTGTTTTTACGCATTACCCATATAAGGATCACTTGTTGTAATTTCCCCGGTTTCTATCTTGCCTGCATAACGATGTTTAAAAGTCGAATTGCCTGTATTTATGATGCTGAAATCGTACCAATTACCAGTTTTTGAAAGGTTTGATAGCAAATTGGTGGTGGTTTTTGGCTTAAGCAAAATAGTTCTGGTGGCCGATTTATATTTGTTGTCTAGAATTTGAATGCTTATGGCGCTTGAACTGCTGTTTTCGATAGAAAAAATCAAATTACCAGTTAACTTTTTGCTCACTAGCCCACTTTGTTCAGGCGTTGCCTTTATCACTATCTGCGGGTTTTGTTTATTACCTATAAAGTGCCTGTAAAAACCATTGGGACCAGTAATTCGGAAATCGTAAACACCATTATCAAAGTCTTCAATATAAATTTTTTCTGATAGTTTATCTCCAGCTTTAACGGCGTAAGCCCAAACTTTGCCTTTGACGCCCTTGAAACTTTCGCTAGTAATCATTGTAAAAGGTACACCAACAGTTTCGGTTTCATTTCCAAAAAGCGATTTTGCAGATTGGAAAGTAAGCTCTACCTCACTGTTTACCAAAGAAGCATCTACATTTATTTGATAAGGAAGTGCGCAAGCTGGTTTTGTTCCCTGTTCTTGCTTTGGCGCATGTATTGAAGTCTGGCTTGAAAAAGCTTCGAACTTGTTAATCTTAGCAACCTCATTTTTGTTTAAAGCAGTTGGCCCAACTTGTGCCGGTTTATTTTTTGCATTACCAATACTTGCGACTACGGTTTCGCGATTTAATGGTTCTGGCGATTTAATTTCCTCTCCATTATAGCGCCGAAAAGCCGACGTTAAATCGCCACAAATGTTTCTCCTCCAATCGCTAATATTATGCTTTTGATGTTTTTCCCTGTCTTTTTACTTAACCACTTCTCCATAAACATTAAAGAAGAGGTATGATCAAAAACCTGCGAATTTACAAATCCGCCTTTGCTCCAGGGTGAGGCAATAACCATGGGCACACGGTAACCCAAGCCAATAGGACTGCCTTTTCTTCCCTCAAAATCTGTAGCATAATCAATCCCTTCAGATACTTTTCCACTTGACTTGTCATCTGGATTTGGCACCACGAATGGAGGTTGATGATCAAAATAACCATCATTCTCATCATAGGTTAAAACGAAAATAGTTTTTTTCCACACTTCAGGGTTTTTGGTTAAAATATCCAGCGCTTCGCTTACATACCAGGTGCCATAAAGGGGCGAACTCGTATGGTCTGAAAAACGCTGTGGCGCCACCAACCACGAAACTGCCGGAAGTTTTCCGCTATCAACATCTTTTCTAAACTGATGAAAAATATCGCCTTTCGGAATATTTATTGTTTCGGATTTTCCTTCATCGTTAGTGAATGTGAATGGCGCTAATTCCAAATAATCTTTCTCGCTAATGTTTGTTTGGAAAGCTTTATCTATCAGGTTTTTTTCCCGCGGGGATAATTTATCATATTTAGCCTGAACTTCTTCGGGAGTTAATGCCGGTGTAACAGTCTTATCGCCATTTTTTCTGAAATAAGCAGAAAGCTTAACATTATGTCTTTTTACATATTCAACAGGGTTATCGCCATAATTGCCCAACCAATCATCAACCTCACCCTCCGGAAGTTTTGAAGTCCAAAGTTCATTTTGATAGATCCGCCAATCAACCCCGTTATCTTCTAAAGTTTCCTGAAAGGTTGGCCAGTCTACAAAAACATTGTTCTGCGACTCCGCCTGGTCATTATTTACTACTGCCACGCGGTTTGCGCTCTTCTCTCCCCTAATTGTCCCTGTAAAAAAGAATAATCTATTAGGTGTTGTTCCTGTTAAGGATGAACAAAAATGTTGGTCGCAAACAGTAAATGCATCAGCCAAAGCATAATAAAACGGGACATCATTTCGATCGTAGTAAGATAATGTCATCGCCGATTTAACAGGAAACCACTTATCATAACGTCCTCCGTTTCGGGCTGCAACCTGATCGTTCCAGGAGTGAGGTAAACCGCCTTGCCAAGTGATTTTCGTTTTATTGATATCTACGTGAAAAGGCGCATAAGTATAACCTTGACCGTCCTTTTGCAGCCAGACTTTGTTACCATCGGGCTGAATATGCGGATGCGGATCATTAAAGCCCCGTACCCCTTTCATCTTACCAAACATGTGGTCGAAGGAACGGTTTTCCTGCATTAAAAATACGATGTGCTCGGCATCGTAAAAAGTACTACCGGGTTCGGCATTTATTGCCATAGCCTTTAATACCGAGCTGGGCAAGGTGTTAGCCATACCAGTAGCCCCGGCGAACAGTGCCGCCTTTTTTAAGAATTCTCTACGTGAGTCCATAAATTATACAATATAGCTTAGATACTACAAGTTATGAATAAGTAGCGAGTCTGTTAGCAGGTGTCTTAATTCTTGATGTAAAAAACTTGTGAACGGAATTCGTGTAGTTATTACCGAAAACCCTATTTCTGGTAAACCCTCACATAATCCACTTTCATCGTTGCTGGAAAAATAGCATCATCAACTCCGTTTTTTCCTCCCCAATTTCCGCCAACAGCTAAATTCAAAATCACATGAAAGTTTTGATCAAATGGCCAATCGGCAGGACCTTTACCTGTATTTTTAAAGGTTAAATATTTTTGATCATCTACAAAAAATTCAATTCTGTCTTTAAACCACTCTACGGCGTAAATATGATAAGCATTGTAAGGATTTATCTTTACGCCTTTGCCTACCTGAGTTTTAAGTACGTGATTGAATTTCTCAGTGTGTACAGTTCCATAAACACTATCAGGCTCATAACCTACATGCTCCATAATGTCTATTTCACCACTTTTAGGCCAGCCGCCGTATTTCCAATCGGTAGGAAGTGCCCAAATTGCCGGCCACAAACCCCTTCCTTTTGGCAACATCGCCCGCACTTCTACCCTGCCATATTTGAAATCAAATTTATTTTTACTTACCAATCTAGCTGATGTGTATTTATTAGTTTCTTTATCGGCTTTAACTGCAGTGATGTTCAAACTTCCTTTAACATTTTTGGCGTTGGCAGTATCAGCCTCGGTATAGTATTGAAGCTCATTATTTCCCCATCCTTTTCCACCAACATCGTAACCCCAATTTTTGCTTAGCGGCAAGCCTTTGTCATCAAATTCATCTGCCCATTTTAATTTCCAACCTAAAGCAACTGGTGCTTTTTTTATTTCTTTAAAAGTCAATTCTGGCTCGTTTGTAGTTATGTAATCAACATTGTGCGCCAATAACCATTGCATTTCTGGCGCAGTGTTTACTGTCCAGGCATTTACTGTTAAGCCTAATTTGTGTGCATTTTCTATCCAGCCATCTTTTTGATAGATGCTATAATGGTAATCAACGCCAGTTAGCTTGTCTGCCTTCATTTGTTCAGCACTGATCTCTCCTCTCAGGTAAGCTACTTTCGCTTTTGGAAGAACCTCCAGAATCCGTTTGCAATAATCATAGTCGAAACTAATATATTCTGTCCAATCTAAAACCCCTACTTTTTTAACCATATCGATACAGGCATTTGTAAGCTCAATACCACGTTCTTTGCTAACTAGCGATGGTTTTATTTCTAAAATCAATTTGGTTGTTTTTTGTTTCTTACCTTCTTTTAGGTAAGCTTCTAAAGTTGGAATTTTCTCGCCATTGCTCATGGTTTTGGTTAAAAGTTCTTCGTATTTAACCTTCTCGATGGTTAAGCCTTGAAATTCAGCATCGTGATTTACAACAAGCACTTTATCGGCGGTCATCCATACATCGAATTCCGAACCATAACAACCTAACCTTACCGCTTCATTCAGGGATGCGATGGAGTTTTCAGGAAATTTATTTTTTTTCCATGCGCCGCGATGTGCAATCACCTGATTTTTATTCCAGTTAAATTTTTGGGCAAATGAAGTGGTAAAAATAAATACCATGCTTGTTAAAATAAGTGCTCGTTTCATATTTGGGGTGATTGTACAAAAAATCAAAAGTAGATTTTTATTGGAATACCAGTTTAAAATCTATGTAACCTTTGTATTAATTATCCAAGATAAATATTTTTAGATTAATTGTGCCGTTGGCTGAAGCCGAACGGCAATGAAAAACCACCCCTTGCCCCTCCTTGAAATAAGGAGGGGAGTTGGATTGTGCTTGTTGAATATTGAAACCAATATTCAAGTTGGTGGGTTGAACCATAAAGCCAATGATAGATGCAAAATTTGTCTTTGCAGATCCCGCTCCCCTCTTTGAAATAAGAAAGGGAGTTGAACTATGCTTGTTGGATATTGAAACAAATATTTAAGTTGGTGGGTTGACCCATAAAGCCAATGATAGATACAGAAAATCTGCCTTTGCAGATACCGCTCCCCTCCTTGAAATAGAGAAGGGAGTTGAACTATGCTTGTTGAATATTGAAACCAATATTTAAGTTGGTGCGTTGACCCATAAAGCCAATGATAGATGCAAAAATTTGCCTTTGCAGATACCGCCCCCCCTTGCAATAGACAAGGGAGTTGAACTATGCTTGTTGGGTATTGAAACAAATATTTAAGTTGGTGGGTTGACCCATAAAGCCAATGATATATGCAAAAATTTGCCCACGCCGGTACTGCTCCCCTCCTAAATTAGGAGGGGTTGGGGGTGGTTTGATACGGCAAAAGCAACAAACTTTGTTAAATAAACCCGATTGCCGCGAATCCCGATTTTTCATCGGGAGCAGCAAAAAGCGGGACTGAAAACCTCCATGAAACACTAAACATTGTTTTCCAAACCTTTATTCTATCTTTCAAATAAACAATTTGAAATAAACGCGTTACCTTAACAGGGTTTCTTTTAATTGATGGGAACAATTTTTACATTTACGTTGATATGGTAAGCAATAATTACAACGATTTGTTGAGGAAGATAGATGAGTTTATCCGTAAATTTTATTTAAACAAGATTTTACGTGGTGCCATTTATGCCGCCGCAATATTACTCGGTTTGTATTTGCTTGTTTTCTTAAGTCTATATTATTTAAACCCAACGGCAGGCTTAAAAACTTTTATTTTCTTCGCTTACTTATTACTTGGCTTACTATTGATAGGTTTTTTAATTATAAAACCTCTGCTCTCGATGTTGAAATTAGGCAAGCATCTGTCTTTCGATGAAGCTTCGGTAATTATTGGAAACCACTTTTCTGATATTAAGGATAAGCTTTTGAATACTTTACAGCTCCATAAACTTTCAGAAAATTTGCCAGAAAATAATCAGTTGATTATGGCGAGCATCGATCAGAAAATTCTGGAGTTGAAACCCGTACCATTTTATACCGCCGTTCGGATAAACGATAATCGGAAATACTTGAAATACCTGTTCGTTCCGCTTTCCATTATTCTATTAATTGCCCTGATTGCACCTGCCATTCTTCGCGAAGGAACCAATAGTTTCTTCAAATATGATGAATACATCGCTCCGAAAGCACCTTTTAGCTTTACTGTTTTGAACAAAAATCTAGCTGTTACGCAGGGCGATGATGTAATGATAAATTTAAAATTGACTGGTGATGAATTGCCTGCCGAAGTATATGTTGAAGATGGAAAAAACACTTATAAACTTGAGAAGGAGAACATCAGCAAGTTTAATTACGACATTAAAAACATTCAGAGTGATAAAAAACTGATTTTTAAAGGCGGCGGATTTGGTTCCGAAACATTTACAGTTAGCGTTAAGCCTCGTCCGGAGTTATTGAATGCATCGGCAACTTTAAATTATCCATCTTACTTAGGTAAAAAACCTGAGGTGATTGCTAACGTTGGCGATATCCTTCTACCCGAAGGGACGCGTGTGACCTGGAGTTTCAAAACCGGCCAAAGCAATTCGCTGCTATTTACGCTAAATGGTAAAGAAATTGTATTGAAGGTGGATGATAACGAATCAGCATTTAATGCCACGATCCGCAATAATTCAAAATATAGCATTAGCCCAAAAAATGATTTTGTAACGCTTTCGGATTCTCTATCTCATCAAATTACGGTAATTAAAGATCAATCTCCAGCTATTCAAATCGAGGAAAAGCCCGATTCAATTAGCAATAAAGCCATTTATTTCAGTGGACAGGTTACGGATGACTATGGTTTTAGTAGATTGAGTTTTAAGTATAACATTAGGGAAAACAATAAGGTAATTAGTACGGTCAGCAAAAATATCTCTATCAAAACCAATATAACTGAAAATAGATTTTTCTTCTTCTGGGATTTAAAATCGGCATTGGCAAAGCCTGGCCAAGAAATAGAATATTATTTTGAAGTAGCTGATAATGATGGTGTTAATGGCTCAAAAATTACCCGTTCGGAGATTAAAACATTTAAGCAGCCTACAAAAAAAGAAACAGCTGAGCAAGTAAGCACTAACAGCCAGGCGTTAAAGCAAAAAGTACAATCGGCTATTCGTTTAGCCAACACTGTCGAAAAAGAGAGTAAAAAAGTTGCCGAAAGCTTAATCGATAAAAAGCAGATTTCTTTCGAAGACAAAAAACAAATTGAGGCTTTGCTGGATAAACAAAAACAACTGGATGAGGCGGTAAAACAAATTAAAGAGCAAAACGATAAAAATATTCAGCAGCAGGAAGACCAATTGCAAACAGAAGAGCTTTTGGAGAAGCAAAAGCAGATTAAGGATTTGTTTGATCATGTATTGGATGAAAAAACAAAGGAGCTTTTGCAGAAACTTCAAAACCTGATGAATGAGAAAAATAAAGACCAAACGCAAAATGAACTTTCAAAGATGCAATTGGATAATAAAACGCTCAAAAATGAACTCGACAGAATTTTAGAACTTTACAAACAGCTAGAATTTGAGCAAAACTTGCAAAACGACATCGATCGTTTAAATGAATTGGCTAAAGAGCAAAAGGCCCTTAGCAAAGAAACGGCTGATAAAAAGCAGGATAACGAATCGCTTAAACAAAAGCAGGATGCCTTGAATAAGGAAATGAAAGATTTAAAGGATGATTTGAAGAAACTGGAAGACAAAAATCAGTCGTTAGAAAAACCTAATCCCTTCGAAAACCCTGAAAAAGAGCTGCAGGATATTCAAAAAGAACAACAAGATAGTAAGGATGCGCTTAATAAAAAAGATTCTAAAGGCGCTAGTCAGAAGCAACAAAAAGCTGGTGAGCAGATGGAAAAGCTTTCGAAAAAAATGAGCGAAATGCAGCAGCAAGGTGAGGAAATGGAAAACAACCTGAATGCGAAAGAGTTGCGTAAGCTCCTTGAAAACTTGTTGAATACATCTTTTGAGCAAGAAAAGGTGATGTTAACGTTAAAAAAAATGACTTCAGCTGATCCATCCTATATTGGCAACGTTCAAAAGCAACGCAGCATTAAAGATAACCTGAAAACCATCGCTGACAGTTTGTACGCTTTAAGTAAGCGTGT
This sequence comes from Pedobacter sp. AC212, assembly GCF_979258625.1. Classification (NCBI taxonomy): domain Bacteria; kingdom Pseudomonadati; phylum Bacteroidota; class Sphingobacteriia; order Sphingobacteriales; family Sphingobacteriaceae; genus Pedobacter; species Pedobacter sp. AC212. The sequence goes on from NZ_OZ409870.1 coordinate 403,287, forward strand.
TCCTCAAATTGAATCGACGGTGAACGAAGAGATGAATAAGATTAATTTCAATCTCGATAAAAGTTTGGAAAGTCTTGGCGAGCGAAGAACGCCAGAAGCCAATCGTTATCAGCAGTATACCATGACATCAGTTAACAATTTGAGTTTGATGTTGAGTGAGGCTTTGAATCAATTGCAGAACATGCAAAAAAACGCTAAACCTGGAAGTGGAAAAAAACAGAAACAGGGTATGAAGCAGCTCTCCCAAATGCAGGAACAACTGAATAAAAGTATGCAAAAGGCCCGTGAGCAGATGCAGAAATCTGGTGGCAACCAAGGTAAGGTGGGCAAAGGCGAAATGAGCCAGGAGTTTGGAAAAATGGCACAGCAGCAGCAGATGATTCGCCAGGCTTTGGAAAAAATCAACCGTGAAGAAAATAAAAATGGTTCGGGTAAAATGGGCAATCTTAATGAGGCCATTAAGGAGATGAAGCAAACAGAAAGCGACTTGGTAAATAAGCGTTTACAGCAAGAAACCTTAAATAGACAGAAAGAGTTGTTAACCAAGCTTTTGGAGGCAGAAAAAGCAGAACGCGACCAGGAAGAAGATGCAAAACGAGAGAGTAAAGCAGCCAAGGAATTTCCACCATCTTACCAAAAAATGGTTGATGACTTTAAAAAGCAACAACAGAATGGAAACGATATGTTGCAGAAATTGCCTCCTGGTTTGAATTATTATTATAAAAATAAAATCGCCGAATATTTAAAATCTTTGAATATGGTGAGGTAGGATAAATCTATTCTTAATGTTGAATCATTTCAGCATGGATATTCAACTATTAACTGAAATGAATTCAGTATGACGGCCTCATGCATAACTTCTACTCTCCCCTAACTTTTATTTCTTAAATTTGCGGCTTTAAACCTATCCACATGCCTGCAATTTCATTTTTTACAGAATCGGTTACTTACAATCTTCCTCAAAAACTTAAGGTTAAAAAATGGATTAAAGCAACAATTGAAAAGGAGGGCTTTGAATTACAGGAACTCAATTTCATTTTCTGCAGCGATGAATATTTACTGGGTATTAATCAACAGTATTTAAATCACGATACTTACACCGATATTATTACTTTCGACAATTCTGATGAGGAAAAGTTGATTGTCAGTGATATTTTCATCAGCATTGAACGTGTAAAAGAAAATGCAAAAACCTTCAAAACAACAGAATTTGATGAAGTTTGCCGCATCATGATCCATGGAACCTTGCACTTACTGGGCTACAAAGACAAGGGTAAAGCAGCAAAAACTCTAATGACGCAAAAAGAAAATGAATATTTAAGCTTCAGAGTAGATTTCAATTTTCTGTAAATAAAAATACCAAAGGAGAATCACTTTTTTGTACCAGGATTTTGGCAGAGTTTCCTTCATATTTATTGATGCTAACTCCTATACAATCCACGCCAAATGATTTACCTTTCCAGGCTCTTGATGTAACCTTGTAATAGCTCGAACTTGCATCTTCTATTAAATACGGAAATATGGTCCACGACCATTTAGTGCCATTAAATACCAAATATTTTGTTGGTTGAGGTAGATCTACCATATCGATCATTTGATAAATTTTATCTTGAAACTTTGTAGCCGTGTAAATTTTATCAACTTGAGCATGTTGAAGGTATGCTGTATCAAGGCTAAGATTTTTATAGTCGAATGATTTCAGTTTTATAATCTGACCAACAACTGATTTACTAAGCACAAACCTATATACTTTATTCCCGTCTCCATCCGCGTCAAAAATTAGCGTATTATTTTTTAAATTTACTGGATATGCCCTTCTTCCTTGAACGTTATCCATTGTGGCAAATACTTGCGAGCCATTTTTGACAAAATATAATATTCTAAGGCTATTACTTTCATTAATTATGATTGTAAAATAAACTCGTAAAAGCTCTTCGGGCTTTATAAATTTCGATGGTCGGTTCATAATATGATAGTTGTTGGTTTTTACAATTTACCGAAAATTTAGAATAAAAATAAACATCTACTGTTTGCTCAGGAAATAACCGTGAAGATGCTCTCCCTTTGTTGATCGCAACCATTTTCAAATAATTTTATTCTGTTCGTCTGACGGTTAACAGTGTTGGTCGATAAATTACCCATGCTGGTATATTTCTGCCTATTCAGCTGCAACAATACAACCATTACTCGGTCTTATAATTAAAATAAAAGCTTAGTCTCTTCGATATAAAATATAAGATAAGGATTGAATCCTTTCAAAAGATAAAGTTTAGTTTTAGTTAATGATTGAAGCAGCGGCGGAGCGATTCCAGTCGCTGTTTTCGTTTTTTTAAATTGATGAATCAACTCATTCAGGATCTCTTATTTCATCAGTTTGCAATTCACCAGCTAATTACATATCAATATTTTGCCATTTTTGATTGATACATAGCTGCTTTGAGATATCTATACAACCTACCAAATATTTTATCCTTACTTTTGCACTAATTTTCCTTTATAAAACCGAAATACAAAAAAATTGAGCACACTAATTGCGGCAGAAGGCTTAGGTCATGGTTATCATGATGAATGGCTATTTAAAAATTTAACCCTAGGTATTAACTCTGGTCAGCGGGTAGCGTTGGTTGGAATTAATGGCGCTGGTAAGAGTACACTTTTAAAATTATTAGCAGAAAGGTTTCCTCCGCTCGAAGGTAAGATTGTTAAAAATAAAGCAGTTAAAATCGGCTTTTTGGATCAGGAACCACAATTTACAGAAGGTTTCTCTATAAGCGACCATATCTTTTCTTTAGAAAATAAACAGCAACAACTGATTAAGGAGTATGAGGAATTAATTGAGGATCCAAATCCCGATGAGAAAACGCTCAATCGTTTGTATGAAGAACTGAGCGAACACAATGCCTGGGAATATGAACATGAAATAAAAACCATATTGAATAGGATGGGGATTACTCATCTTCAACAAAAAATAGCTACCCTTTCTGGCGGACAAAAGAAGCGTTTAGCCTTAGCAAAGCTATTAATTGAAGATCCGGAGATTTTAGTGTTAGATGAGCCTACCAATCATTTGGACATTGATACAATAGAATGGTTAGAAAAGCTACTCACGACAGGACAAAAAACCATCCTCCTGGTTACACACGATAGGTACTTTTTAGATAATGTTTGTAATACTATAGTTGAATTAGATCGAGGAAAGATTTTTAATTATAATGGAAATTATGCTTACTATCTGGAAAAGAAATCAGAAAGAGAAGCGCTTGATGCGACTGTTCAACATAAGAATCAGCAGCTATTAAAGAAAGAATTAGAGTGGATGAGACGTATGCCACAGGCTCGTGCGACGAAATCTAATGCCAGGATCAATGCTTTCTACGATCTGGAAGAAAAAACAAAGAAAAAGTCTGATAATCAGACTATTAACCTCCAAATGAAAATGTCTCGCCAGGGAGGTAAAATTATCGAGATCGATCACATAGCAAAGTCTTTCGATGGTCGTCCAATTATTAATGATTTTAGCTACACCTTTAAAAAGGGAGATAGAATTGGTTTGGCAGGTAAAAATGGTACTGGCAAATCTACTTTATTAAATATCATTACTAGCCAACTAGCGCCAGATGGAGGGACAGTTGATACTGGTGAAACGACAGTTTTTGGTTATTACAAACAAGGAGGTTTAACTTTCGATCCTAAAGAACGGGTAATTGATATTGTGAAATCAGACGCTGAGTATATTAAGATGGCTGATGGCTCTGTAATTACTGCTTCTGCCCTACTAACACTTTTTCTTTTCCCGCCTAAGAAACAACATGGCATGGTAGAAAAATTAAGTGGTGGTGAAAAGAAGCGTTTGAACTTGATGAAGGTTTTGATGCAAAATCCTAACTTTTTAATTTTGGATGAGCCAACTAACGATCTGGATATTGACACATTAAATGTACTGGAAGAATTTTTGGAAAACTTCCCTGGCATTTTAATGCTGGTTTCTCACGATAGATACTTACTTGATAAAATGAGTGATCAGCTATTTATTATGGAAGGCGAAGGGGTAGTAAAAATATATAATGGCAATTATTCAGAGTATCGTTTAAGTTTAGAACAACCGAAAGTTAAACCCGAAGCCAAAAAAACTTCCACGCCTATAGCTGCTGAAGCTCCGACAAAAAATGCAAAAAAATTAAGTTTTAAAGAACAAAAGGAACTTGATGAATGCGAAGAAGGGATGGCAGATACAGAAACTAAAATAGTCGAATTGACAAAAAGTTTATCAGCGATAGCTGCTTCAGATTATGTAAAGATTCAAGAAATTTCGGATGAAATTGAAAAGTTAAAAGTTAAGCATGATGATTATACAATGCGTTGGCTAGAATTATCAGAATAAATTTAAATAACTTTTCATATGTTTCGGCGTTATGTTTCACGTGGAACATTTAGGTTCAGTTGTGATGCATGGCTCAAATCAAACTTTCTCAACGGAGAAAATAAGTGCTTGAATCGGTTTAACATACCAAATAAATAATACAATTGTTCCACGTGGAACATAATAGAAAAAGAAAATGTTTTCAAAATACGATTTGATTGTTGTTGGTGCTGGACATGCAGGATGCGAAGCTGCTGCCGCTGCCGCCAACCTGGGCTCATCAGTTTTATTGATCACAATGAATATGGGTACCATAGCTCAGATGAGTTGTAACCCAGCAATGGGTGGCGTAGCGAAAGGACAGATTGTTCGCGAGGTAGATGCGATGGGTGGCTATTCAGGAATTATATCTGATAAGTCAACCATTCAATTTCGAATGTTAAACAAATCAAAAGGCCCAGCAATGTGGAGCCCGAGAGCTCAAATTGACAGAATGCGCTTCGCTGAAGAATGGCGGTTAGCTTTAGAAAGAACTCCTAATGTCGACTTATGGCAAGATAGTGTTGTTGGCTTATTAGTTAAAGATAATACTGTGTATGGCGTAAAAACATCTTTAGGAATAGAGATTGAAAGTACAGCAGTAGTACTTACAAATGGGACTTTCTTAAATGGGGTAATGCACATTGGAGAAAAGAAATTTGGTGGAGGCAGAACAGCAGAAAGAGCATCAACTGGAATTACAGAACAATTGGTGGAACTGGGTATGGAAGCTGGAAGAATGAAGACCGGCACTCCCCCTCGAGTAGATGGTAGAAGTTTAGACTATACCAAAATGGAAGAACAATGGGGAGATGAAAACCCCAGTAAATTTTCTTTCACAGATACCGAAGTCTCAGCAGATCAACGTTGCTGCTGGATTACTTATACCAATGGGGATGTACACGAAACCTTGAAAGAAGGCTTCGAAAAATCGCCAATGTTTACAGGCAGAATTAAAGGTTTGGGTCCAAGATATTGTCCTTCCATTGAAGACAAAATTAACCGTTTTGCAGAACGCGACAGACACCAAATTTTTGTAGAACCTGAAGGATGGAACACATGCGAAATTTACGTGAATGGTTTCTCAACTTCTCTTCCAGAAGATGTACAACAAAGAGCGCTTCGATTAATTCCAGGTTTTGAGAATGCAAAAATGTTCAGACCCGGTTATGCTATCGAATACGATTTCTTCCCTCCTACTCAATTATCACTTACTCTAGAAACTAAATTAATTAATAATCTATTTCTAGCTGGTCAGATAAATGGAACTACAGGTTATGAAGAAGCAGCTTGCCAAGGTTTCATGGCTGGTATCAATGCACATCAAAAAATTAATGACAAGCACGAGCTGATTATGAAAAGATCGGACAGTTATATTGGTGTTTTAATTGACGATTTAGTAACCAAAGGAACTGACGAACCTTATCGAATGTTTACCTCAAGAGCAGAACATCGTTTATTATTGAGACAGGATAATGCAGACATTCGCTTATCTCCTATCGGACATGAATTAGGTTTGATATCTGATGAACGTTTAGAAAAGGTTAAACATAAAGTTGAAGCAGCAGAAGCTTTAGTTAAATTTACCAGAAGCCAAGGCATAGAAATGGTTGATGCTAATCCTATGTTAGAAAGTTTAGGTTCGAGTATTTTAAATCAAAATGTAAAAATTCATAGTTTAGCTGGTCGTCCTCATGTGGGCTTACAAGATCTTATAAAAGTAAGTAAACCATTGGCTGAAGCCACCAAGGATTTAGATAATGAAACAATAGAACAAGCGGAAATCAAAATTAAATATGAGAGTTATTTTGAAAAAGAAAATGAGATAGTAGCTAAAATGTTGAAAATGGAAGACAAAGAAATCAAACCTGATTTCGACTATAATAAAATTGTTTCCATCTCAAAAGAAGCCCGTGAAAAGTTATTCAAAATAAAACCACGTACTTTAGGCCAGGCATCAAGAATTTCTGGCGTATCACCATCAGATATCTCAGTTTTAATGGTCTATATTGGTAAGTGATTGATTATCAACAATTTAAACATACATATATCGACTTAAAATAAAGCGATATAAAAGCATAAAAACTTTTTTTAATATCAGATTTCCAAAAACATCAAAAATTCGTCATAACGTTTAAAATATGCCAAATTTAAAAGCTCAGTATTTTAACAAAATAATTTTAGCAGTTGTTATCATCTCTCTCCTATTTATGGGTTGTGCAAGTATGCAAACACCACAGGGAGGACCGAAAGACTCAACTCCACCTAAAATTTTAAATATGACTCCGAAAAATCAAACCCGTAATTTTAATGCAAAAAAAATTACAATTGAGTTTGATGAATATTTTAAGCTTGTGGATGAATCGAAAGAATTTAGTATTTCACCAGAGCAGGAACGAGCACCTATTTTAAAAATTCGTTCTAAGCGACTGGAAATTGAACTTCAGGATACATTAGAGAAAAATACAACATACACCCTAAATTTTGGAAAGGCAGTTGCCGATATCAATGAGAGTAATGTGGTCAAAAATTTATCTTATGTGTTTTCTACCGGAAATGAAATTGATTCCTTATCTGTGAGTGGAAATGTAAAAAGCTCGCTAAATGATGAATTTGAGAAAGACGTTACTGTTTTCATCTTACCATTAGCACGTGACACCCTGTTTGGAAAGAAAAGGCCATCAATATATACCTTGACTGACAGTTCTGGAAATTATAAGCTTAACAATCTAAGAGCTGGTCAATATAAAATTTATGCACTTAAGGAAGGCAGTGGTGGTGGAGATAAAATATATCAACAAGTATCTGATGAAGTTGGTTTTCTGAAAGATCCAATCACTATTGATAAGAACCTCGATAATATCAATCTCCAGGTGTTCAAAGAACTGGCGACAGATTTTCGTGTTACAGATCGTAAACTTGCTAATGATGGAATCATCACCATTACAACAAACAAACAACTTAAGGATCCGAAAATTACTATTACGGATCCACCGAAAGTAGATGTAGGTAAGTTTGTTCACTTTAATAAAACTAACGATACCGCCAAAGTATGGCTTACTGATTTAAGCTTCGACTCTGTTAAGGTAGCCATTCAGGATGAAGGCAAGGTTTTACAAACACTTAATTTTAGCAAAGGAAAAAAGGATAATTACGTTCGCGATGTAAATATTAATGATAACGCAAGTGGTGGTAAACTAAATCCCTACCAAACTTATACCTTAACTTTTCCTTTCCCAATAACAGCAGCAGATGCTTCAAAGATTACTTTATTAGAAGATTCAGTTAAAAGAACAACCTTTCAACTGATAAAAGATAGTACCGATTTCTTAAAATACTACATCAGATATCCCTGGAAACAAAAACGAACCTATGATATAAAATATGCTGCAGGAGCTTTCACAGCAATTTTTAATGCCAAAAATAAGGAAATCAATAAGACCTTTAAACTAGATCCAACAGATAATTATACCACATTAATATATAATGTAACTGTACCAGATTCAAGTAAAAACTATATCGTTCAATTTTTGACAGAGAAAAAGGATCTGATCAAATCATTTCCGATAAAAGGAAATACGAAGCTTCGTTTCGCAAATTATCCCGCCGGAAAATATATGATTCGAGTAATTTATGACGAAAATAGAAACGCAATTTGGGATACTGGAAATGTAAAAGCAGGTACTCAACCAGAGAAAGTATGGTACCTCAAAGCACTTTTAGACCTAAAACCGAATTGGGAAAGAGAAGATCCCTTAGCTATCCCACCCCCACCGAAAGATTGATTATGGATTTGTAAACCAGTTGGAATACATGATATAATTATCTGGTAACTTATTTAATAAAGCCCTTTGCTCATCAGTAATGGGCTTTATTTTTTTTGCTGGGGTGCCAGCGTATAAATAACCGGTTTCACAAACCATGTTCTCCAACACCACTGATCCAGCGGCGATGATACAATATTCTTCAATAACGGCATGATCCATTACAATTGCACCCATACCTACCAAAACGTGATCTTGAACTGTACAACCATGAACGATTGCATTGTGACCAACAGATACCCTATTTCCAATGTGTGTTGAAGCTTTTAAATACGTAGCATGAATTACAGCGCCATCCTGGATATTGGATTCATTTCCAATTGTAATGGCGTTTACATCGCCTCTAATCACCGCATTAAACCAAACCGAACAATTGTTTCCTATAGTGACATCACCCACAATTGTAGCGTTTTCAGCGATGAAATTATCATTTCCTATTTCAGGATATTTGTTTTTTACTGGAAGTATTAATGGCATAGCTTTATTTTCACATACTCCTGAATCTAAATCAGGTTTTTAGGGTAATCGTTTATTTCTTTTCTATATACTGAAATAGATCAGCAAGCTTGCAGCATCAGTTTAAAAAACAGTATCAATTAGTTCTTTAGCGTGATCAGGGTAATCAGTGGTAAAATGCAAACCTCTGCTTTCTTTACGCTTCATAGCTGATTTTATGACCAAATAAGCAGTCTGAATTACATTCCTCAGTTCACAAAGCTTCACCGAAACCTTGTTCTTTTTATAGAATTCCTCTGTTTCCTGGTAAATTAAAAACAGTCTTCGGTGCGCCCTTTCTAAACGAAAATCAGAACGAACTATACCAACGTAATCACCCATCACTTTCTGCAATTCTCTTAAATTGTGGGTAACCAGAACGTCTTCATTGCTTTGTGTAACCCCTTGTGAATCCCATTCTGGAATATTTTCAGGAATTACATTATTTTTGAAGTTTTCAACCGCATCCTGATAAATACGATGTGCAAAAACAGTCGCCTCAAGTAAGGAGTTAGAAGCCAATCGATTAGCACCATGCAAACCAGTTGAAGAAACCTCACCACAGGCATAAAGGTTTTTGATAGAAGATCGCCCATATTCATCTACTAAAATGCCACCACACATATAATGAGATGCCGGCGTTACTGGTATATAATCTTTTGTCATATCGATACCAATAGATAAACACTTGGCAAATATATTTGGAAAATGTTTTAAAATATCTGCCTTCTTACGCATCGTGATGTCTAAATAAACAAATTCATCACCCGATTTTTTCATTTCATTATCAACTGCCCTAGCAACAATATCTCGAGGTGCTAATGATTTACGCTCATCGTATTCATGCATAAACTCTTCACCATTTTTACGGCGAAGAACACCGCCAAAACCACGAACTGCTTCAGAAATTAGGAAGGAAGGATACTCTCCAGGATGGTATAAAGCGGTTGGGTGGAACTGAATAAACTCCATATTCCTTACTTTTCCTTTAGCTCGGTAAACCATTGCCATACCATCACCTGTTGCAATTACAGGGTTTGTTGTAGCAGAATATACATGTCCGGCACCACCTGAAGCCATAACCGTAACGTTTGCCACAATCTTTTCCACATCGTTAAGCTCTGTGTTAAAGGCATATATCCCATAACAGTTGATATCTTCAGTACGTTTATCAACAAACTCACCGAGGTGATGCTGAGTGATTAACTCGAGTGCAAAGTAATGTGTTAATATCTCTATGTTCGGATTCTCATGAATTTCCTTTAAAAGTACCCGCTCAATTTCATATCCGGTGATGTCTTTATAGTGTAGAACACGGTGTTCGGAGTGTCCGCCCTCCTTGGCTAAATCATAGAAGCCCGAGTTATCTTTATCGAAATTTATACCATAGTCAATAATCTCCTGAATGCGCTGAGGCCCCTCTTTTACAACGATTTCTACAATTTTTTCATCGCATAAACCGTCGCCGGCAATCAAGGTATCGTGTATATGTTTTTCGAAAGAATCATCTTTATCAACAACAACTGCGACACCACCTTGCGCATATTTTGTATTCGATTCGTCTTCATTTGATTTAGTAACAATTAAAACCTTACCAAATTTGGCCGCCTTAAGTGCAAAACTTAAACCCGCTATCCCTGAACCAATTACCAGAAAATCTACTTTTCTCATCTAAAAAACATTTACTTTATCAACGCTGTTGATAACTATAGAACAACTGTTAGCTTTATGTAGAAATAAGACTAACAAATAAATTTGAATGTTTAAAGCTACTCTAAAAAGACAATTTGCCACAATCTTTTACTCAATTTTTAAGCACCTTTGTACAAGTAATTAACTTTTCACACACTTATAAACAATTAACATTCCAATATGGAGAAAAATTAACCGGTTTTTCGATAGTGCTGAAAATCAATCTTATCATATTACAAAAATGTAATCTAAATGTTAGTAAACGATTAACAACTTACATTGAAGAACGTTTTTAATAAACTTACCAACGTTACCAACACACTAATAAACAAACAAGATTTATTTATTTAAAATAACTTATTAATTATTGAGACGTGGAAAGCTTTATCTTTGACCAACGTCAAAATTCAAAAAAGGAAAATTTAAAAATGAACATAGATGTCTTAGAAGAAATAAACAAAAAAGGTTACGTAGAAGAAGAAATTGACCCTACGCTTGACCTCTTTGTTGAAATCGAAAAACTGAAGAAGGAAAAGAATGCAATTATATTAGCACACTATTACCAAGAACCTGATATACAAGATATTGCAGATTATATTGGTGACAGTTTAGGTTTATCTCAGGAAGCAGCAAAAACTGATGCTGAGGTAATTGTTTTTGCAGGAGTACACTTTATGGCCGAAACTGCCAAGATTTTATCTCCGACAAAAAAAGTTTTATTACCAGATGTAAAAGCAGGCTGTTCTTTGGCTGATAGCTGTCCACCACATTTGTTTAGAAAATTTAAGGAGAAGTATCCTGATCATTTGGTCATCACTTATGTGAATTGCACAGCTGAGTTGAAAGCCTTGAGTGACATTGTTTGTACCTCTACAAATGCTGTTCAAATTGTAGAAAGTTTACCAAAAGATCAGAAAATAATCTTCGGTCCGGATAGGAATTTAGGCGCTTGGGTTGCCAAAAAGACCGGTAGAGATTTGGTGCTTTGGAATGGCGCCTGTATGGTACATGAGATTTTTTCGAAAGAAAAAATTACGAAACTTAAAGAACGCCACCCTAACGCCAGGTTTATTGCACATCCGGAATGTGAAGAAGCCGTTTTACAAATGGCCGATTATATTGGCTCTACTACCGGACTTTTGAAATATGCTATATCCAATCCGGCCACAGAATTTATTGTAGCTACAGAAAGTGGAATTATCCATCAAATGGAAAAAGCTTGTCCGGAGAAAACATTTATTCCGGCGCCACCGAATAATAGTTGCGCTTGCAATGATTGTCCATACATGAAGAGAAATACTTTAGAAAAACTATATTTATGTCTTAAAAATAGTTCGCCAGAAGTAACTGTACCAGAGCATATTATTGAGCAGGCACGTAAACCTATTCAAAGAATGTTGGATATTTCTGCAGAGCTAGGATTGTAGTAAAATATTGAGTAGTAAAATAAGACACTCGTCATTGCGAGCCACGAAGCAATCTTAAAGCGTTGGGTTTTCAATTACGAAAGTAATGAGATTGCTTTCCCGAAAAGTCGGGACAGGCTGTACCTCCCAATGACGGATAAATGATAAAAATGAAAACAACTAATATCTTAAAAAATTACTCAGGCTTGCTTTGGCTACTAGCAGGGATTACCGCTGGAAGCATCATTGGGTTAATTTTTGGACAAAAAGTTGAAAGTATAAAACCTCTGGGTGATATATTTTTGAATTTGTTGTTTACTGCCGTTATTCCTTTGGTATTTTTTGCAGTTTCTTCTGCCATTGCAAATATAGATCGTACTAAAAAGTTGGGGAAACTATTAACCATTATGGTATTGGTTTTTTTATCAACTATTCTTATTGCAGCAATTCTAACTCTGGCTGCCACATGGGTTTTTCCTATTCACCAGGCATTGGGCAATAATCCAATTCCAACCGAACCAGAAAAAATTCAATCGTTCGGAGAGCAAATGACACAGCTCTTAACCGTTGGAGAATTTTACGAGATTGGCAGTAGAAAAAATATGCTGGCGCTCATTATTTTTTCCGTTTTAGTGGGATTTTCTACCCTATACTCGGGAAAAGAAGGTGATGGTTTTAAAAACTTTTTGGTGTCGGGTAATGAAGTGATGAAAAAACTCATCATCTTAATTATGAAACTTGGGCCGATAGGTTTGGGTGCCTATTTTGCTTATCAGGTTGGTGTGTTCGGGCCGCAACTTTTTGGTACTTATGCCAAAGCATTGGGATTATATTATGGAGTCGGGGCATTCTATTTCATTGTATTTTTTACGTTATATGCCTTTATTGCCGGCGGTTTTAAAGCGATAAAAGTATTCTGGAAAAATAATATTGTACCGTCCTTAACCTCTATTGGCACTTGTAGCAGCATAGCAACAATCCCTGCGAATTTAGAAGGAACAAATAAAATGGGTGTTCCGGCTTACATTACCAATGTGACTATTCCATTGGGTTCAACATTACACAAGGATGGCTCGAGCATTAGTTCTATAATTAAAATCGCAGTAGTATTTGCTATTTTTGGAAAGGATTTGGTTCATGTAGATACCATCATTTTGGCATTGGGCATCACTGTTTTAGTCAGTATAGTAGAGGGTGGAATTCCCAATGGAGGTTATATTGGAGAGTTATTAATGATTTCAGCTTATCAATTGCCACCAGAAGCTTTACCTCCGGCGATGATTATAGGAACTTTGGTAGATCCAATGGCGACACTTCTAAATGCGACCGGAGATAATGTTGCGGCGATGCTGATTTCCAGGTTTACTGAAGGCAAAAATTGGATGGAAAGTAAGGGTTTGTCATCCTGAGCATGCTGTCATCCTGACGAAGGAAGGATCTGTTTTGCTAATAAGTACTGGCCTGAGTAAATGATTCTTCTCTATACTCAGCATGACAAATAATTTTAAAAATAGAAAATAAGGGCTTAACCCCTTAGAAATGTATAATTATTAATAAAAGCCCCTTAATGGGTTTGGGTGAATATGTTTGAAAATAAAGAGCGTACAGATATTAACGAATTAGGTGAGTTTGGTTTAATCAAACACTTAACAACCAATTTTAAAATTAGAAACGATTACTCGGTAAAAGGTGTTGGTGATGATGCTGCTGTTTTGGATGCAAAAGGCAAACAAATATTGGTTTCTACCGATTTGCTTTTGGAGGGAATTCACTTCGATTTAGCTTATGTGCCTTTGATGCATTTGGGTTACAAAGCAGTTCAGGTTAATTTGAGTGATATTTATGCCATGAATGGTAAGGCTAGTCAGATTACCGTTTCATTAGGATTGTCGAGCAAATTTCCGCTGGAAGCTGTAGAAGAAATCTATAAGGGAATTGAACTGGCTTGCAACAAGTTTAATATTGACCTGATTGGTGGGGATACTTCATCAAGCAAGCAAGGTTTGGTGATTAGCATTACGAGTATTGGCTACGCTGATGCAGATAAAGTTACTTATAGAAATGGCGCTCAGGAAAATGATTTACTTTGTGTTTCGGGCGATTTGGGTGGCGCTTATGTTGGTCTTCAGATTTTAGAGAGAGAGAAGCTAATTTATTTGGAGAATCCACAAATTCAACCGGATTTGGAAGGAAAAGATTATATCATCGAAAGACAATTGAAACCTGAAGCACGCATGGATATCGTGGCGCTTTTGGAAGATATGGATATTAAACCAACATCAATGATCGATGTTTCGGACGGATTGGCTTCTGAAATTCTTCATCTTGCTGAACAATCTGATAAGGGAATTACCATTTATGAGGAGAAAATCCCATTAGATCCAATGACTTATGAAACAGCTCGTGAGTTGGGTATTGATCCAACGGTTTGTGCTTTGAGTGGGGGTGAAGATTATGAGTTATTGTTTACAATCAGCCAGGAAGATTATAAGAAACTAAAACACGACGTAGATATTACCGTTATTGGTCACGTTACTGACAAAAATTCTGGTTGTAAAATGGTTTCAAAATCCAACAATGTTCATGAGTTGAAAGCACAAGGTTGGAACGCTTTTAATAAATAAATGCTATGAATAGCAATTTATCACACCAAAATTTTATTGAGCGTATTGCAGATTTGCTAAATAAGGCTCGCAATAAAATTGTAAATACAGTTAACCAAACAATGGTTTTAACGTATTATGAAATTGGTAGGATGATTGTTGAGGAGGAACAAAATGGCAAAGATAGGGCAGATTATGGAAAGGAAGTTATAAAAAGACTTTCTATTAAGCTAATTGCCGATTTCGGAAAAGGCTTTTCCATTCGAAATATTGAACAGATGAGGCAGTTTTATAAGGTTTACGCAAAAACGCAAACACTGTCTGCGGAATTCAAATTAAGCTGGTCTCACTATCTAAAGCTCATGAGAATTGATGATGATAAGGAAAGAAATTTTTATGAAATAGAATCATCTAAAAATAATTGGAGTTTAAGAGAACTACAAAGACAGTATGATATAGCCTCATATACCCGCTTATCGTTAAGTAGAAATCTTTGAATTATCAATAAAAGGGCAGTATTAGAAAAGCCAAAAGATGCCATTAAAGATCCATATATTTTAGAGTTTTTAGGTTTGCCAGATGAAAAAAGCTATTCTGAAAATGAATTAGAACAAAAGCTTATTGATAAACTAGAACACTTTCTTTTGGAGCTTGGAACTGGCTTTACGTTTGTTGCCAGGCAGAATAGAATATCTTTTGAAGAAAAGCACTTTAAAATAGATTTGATTTTTTATAATCGAATTTTGAAATGTTTTGTACTAATCGATTTAAAAATTGGAGAGTTAAGCCATCAGGATATTGGACAAATTCAGATGTATGTAAATTATTATGATAGAGAAGTTAAACTATCTGATGAAAATAAAACCATCGGAATAATACTTTGGCAGGATAAGAGCGAGGCCGTTGTACAATTCACATTACCAGAAAATAATGAACAAATTTTTGCAAGTAAATACTCTACAGTTTTACCAAGTAAAGAGAAATTAAAACAACTTATCCAAGAGTAAATGGTTTCAAAATCTAACAATGTTCATGAATTGAAAGCACAAGGTTGGAACGCTTTTAATAAGTAGATTTAGAGAAAAAATAGTAATTTTAAAATAAATCATCCTATTATATAAACTTATATTAATGGGAAATTACCTGAGAACACTAAAAACAATTGATGTATTCAAATCAAGATCTGATAAATCACCTATCACAAAAATACTCGCTGCCAATCAATACCGAACCATTGTATCGGAAAAATTGAGAAATGGAATAATTTGGTTTGAAATTATTTTATATGAAAAAACAACTGGCTTTGTTAAGAAAGACAATGAAAGTATTTTTTTTTGTAAACATTGCGAACTTAATGATGATAAGTTAATAGGGTTTAACTATAAATCAAAAAGTAGTGATAAGCTATCTTTTTATGATATTTTTAGTACAAGCAAAGTTTTTGACTTAAACGAAATAGGTTTTGTTAAAGTCGAAAGAATATTACAAATTGATAAAGGAACAAAGGAACATATTGAATTTCAATATAATAAAAAATTGGTTGAGGTTTATCCATATATTCTAGATAAAGGTGATGAATTCTATATTGTGAATAATAAGATTGAGGGTGCTAGTGGTCTGATAGAAATCGATAATTTTGAAGGACTGAAAGGAGTTGCTCCAGTAAGTATTAACTATTTGGAAATTAAAGATAAGTGGGAAACAAATTTTGTAATCGGCTTTGGCATTATAACCATCTTCATAATTATTCTTATATTTTTAAATGCCGGTTTGCTTGTCTTAAGCTCATTTATGATAATTCCAGGTATAATCGTAGGCTCAATTATATTATATATGTTTAAATTTATTTTGAGGCCATTAAAATTCATTTTTTATCAAATTAAGATACGGATTTGATTAAAATATGTTTTTTCTGTTGGTGTCATACCAACCGATAAACCTACTCCCCATCCAAATACTTCATATCAATCTGTTTATTATTTTTTACTTTGGCACCTAATTTTTTAAGGTTCTCAATTTTAGAAATCATATTTCCCGAACCCTCTTTTAGTTTATTGAAAGCGCCATCATAAGCCTTTTGTGTAGAGCCAATATGCCTTCCAATATCTTCCATATCCTTAAGAAAACCAACAAATTTTTCGTAAAGAAAGCCTGCTTGCTCAGCGATTTCAAATACATTTCGGTTTTGCCTTTCCTGTTTCCACATGCTGGCAATGGTGCGCAAAGTGGCTAATAATGTTGATGGACTAACGATTACTACTCGCCTATCCCAGGCAAAGTTAAACAGCTCCGCATCTTTTTGTACAGCAATGCTAAATGATGATTCTATCGGCACAAACAATAAAACGAAGTCTGGGGAATTGATTTTATATAAATCCTGATAGTTTTTTGCGGATAGTTCCTGAATATGATTTTTTATGGAGGCCAAATGCGCTTTTACATAGCCCTCACGCTCTTCTTCTGTTTCTGCCGATACTGAGCGTTCGTAAGCTACTAAACTTACCTTAGCGTCGACCACAAGATGTTTATCATCCGGTAAATCAATTACCACATCGGGTTGAAATCGACCGCCTTCGGCGGATACTAGCGAGGCCTGAATGCGATATTCCTGATCTCGAACCAAACCAGAACGCTCTAAAACTTTTTCTAAAATAACTTCCCCCCAATTTCCTTGTTTTTTACTGTCGCCTTTTAGCGCTTTTGTAAGGTTGTTAGCATCTTCCTGAATCATTTTACTTTGGATCTGTAATTCAGAAATTACCCCTTTCAAAATATTCCGTTCATCAGATTCTGCCTTGTAAACCTTTTCTACTTTATCCTCAAAAGCCTTGATATTCTCTTTTAAAGGATTTAAAATCAAATCGAGGTTTGTTCTGTTCTGTTCTACAAACCGAGTAGATTTTTCTTCCAAAATCTTATTCGCAATCAATTCAAAATCTTTGTTTAATTTCTCCTGAGATTGTTCGTAGCTTAATTTCTGTTCGGCTAATTTTTCTTTTTCTGCAAGATAAAAGGAGCGTGTACTTTCCAATTCACGATTAGCATCAGCAAGGCGATCGCGTTCAGCCTGAAGCTCGTCTATTAAACGTTGTTGCTCTTGTTGTAGCAATATTGTGATGTGCTCTTTTTCCGTAGATAAGTTAGCAGCCCTTTCCTCAACTCTCGCCAGTAGAATTTTTAGTGAATCGTTTTCCGCTTTGGTTTTCTCAAAATCTTCTATTGAAATTAATGCAACAGATTGTTGCGGCTTTTTAAAGAAAAGTAATACCAAAACCAATAAAATAATAACGAGAAGGCCAATTGCAGCGTATTCCATCATGATAAAAATTTTAGTAAAAATCGGCATTAAAAAGAGATTTACCAAAATAGTTTGCTTTTTATAGCTGCTAGAGTTTTGCCCAGAGGGTTTAAGCAAGAAATGGTGAATCTATTTAATATGAGACTCTGCAGCTCACTTTTTTAAAAGATAGTCGGAATTGCAATTTATTCTACCCATCTGCAAATCAAATTTCTTATCATTGAACTTTAAATACAATCAATGAACGAATTAACAATTCTCATCTCCTGTCCCGATCAAGTTGGTTTGGTAACCAACATTACGCGTGTTTTAGCCAGTCAACAGCTTAATATTGTTGCGATGAGGGAATTTGTGGATGAAGCCAATAAGGCTTTTTTTACCCGAATAGCATGTACGGGAAACATTGATAACAAGAATCAACTGGAGCAAAAACTATTGGAAACGTTGCCCAACGATGCTGAAGTAAATGTGATTGCTCAGCAAAAAAAGCAGATTGCAGTTTTGGTGACAAAGGAATATCATTGTCTGGCCGAAATTCTTATCAAAAATCAGTTTAAAACACTTGGGGCTAATGTTAAATGTGTCATTGGCAACTATGAATCGCTTCGCGATTTTAGTGAAAAACTAGGTATTCCATATTTCTTTGTTGATCATGTTGGAAAAGAGAAGGCACAATTTGAAGCAGAAATAAAAGATGTTTTAAATCAATTTGATTTAGATTATTTGGTTTTGGCCAAATTTATGCGAATTCTTTCTGCCGATTTTGTTAAGGACTATGCCGGTAGAGTAATTAACATACATCATTCATTTTTACCCGCTTTTATTGGTGCCAATCCTTATCGGCAAGCCTTTGAGCGAGGCGTGAAAATTATTGGTGCAACCGCTCATTTTGTAACTGATAACCTTGACGAAGGACCAATTATTACGCAACACACTACTCATATCGACCATAACTTTGGCGTAAAAGAAATGGTGCGGGCCGGAAAAGAAATAGAGAAAAAAGTGTTATTGGAAGCGCTTGAGTTGATTTTTGAAGATCGTGTTTTTGTAAGTGGCAATAAAACTGTTATCTTTAAATAACACACGAAATTCCTATTATGAAACTATTATTGTGCCTCCTTATGCTCTGTTCATTTGGAGCAAAGGCTCAAACTGATCTCAAATTCGATAAGTTTTTGGTCGATTGTGAAGACAAATGGATCGCTATCCAAATTGACTCTTTGCAATATTATTACGGTTATGTTTATATGGATAATTCAGCTGGATTAACATTCAATCTCGATGGTGCATTTTCCATTAATTCTGCATCCAATTACGTAAAAATGAAAGTTAATAAGCTTAAAGTTAGGATAGCACCAAATAAGGTGATGGCAGCAGAAATCCCAAAAGATAGATATAAAGAGTTGGCAATTACACCGGTACCGGATTGGTTGAAGTTTTATAGAACCGACGATCAAAATATAGATCGCTTATTTAGGTGGGGACATACATACAACAAGTGGGGCAATGCAGAAAAAGCTTTGAAATTTCTAAAAATGGTGAAAAGCAAAGATAAAAAGTACCCGGGTTTAGATCGTGAATTCTACTATGCTTATAATGGCAAAAAACGTGAACTCCTGGCTAGTTTTTATCTAGGCGAAGCCCTTGCGGATGTATCTGAAGCCAGACAAACCAATTGTGAGTTATATAAATCTTTAGTATTTAAACAAACCAATGCAAACGAATTAAAACAGGCTGAAGAAATGTATTACTATGCGATAAAGGAATGTACAGATGAAACGGCGAAGGCGGATATGGCCTACAACATTGCTTTTAAATACTATAAACTTTTGAATAAAGAAAAGCTCCAGCAGTGGAAAAATGAAGTTTTTAGATGGATTGTTCCGAATGACAGTTATGCGGAAAGAGTAGAAAAAATGATGAGCTCCTTAAATTAAATCCCAGATTGAAGCAGTAGTTCTGCGACATCTTCTCCAGTTTGCGATCCGATGGCGATGCCCATGCCGTTACACCTTGTCGCATAGAAAATATTTTCGGTTTCCTGTTTAATTAATGGTTCAAGCTGTTCGCCAAAAGCCATTATCCCGCTCCACCTTAAATCGATTTCAAAATGTTGATTGGGTAAAATAACGGTTTTTAGCAATTCTTCCAAAGCGTTTTGAACAACTTTCGTTTCTCCAAATACCGTGGTTTCTTCCGTCTTGAAGTCAATATTTCTTCCACCACCAAGCAAAACACGATCGCCAATATTTCTGAAATAATAATATCCTTTATCATAATGAAAAGTTCCATTTATTTTTAGGCCGACAATTGGTTTAGTTACTAAAACCTGTCCTCGTCCGGGTAATAAATTAACCGTTGGTATTAATGATTTGATAAATGCATTAGTCGCAACAATCAGTTTTTTACAATGGAAACTACCATGAGGCGTTAGAAGAACATTACCATTGCTTTCTTGTTGAATAGCATTTACACTGCAATTATTAAAAATCATAATACCCAAACCGTGTGCATATTTTATTAAGCCAACCATCATCTTGCCGGTATCAATTTGCGCTTCATATCGGTTTGATATGAGGTTACTTATTCCTTCAAGGCCAAATGCATCGATTTTATTATTACTTAGCGAAAATGCGTTCTTTCCTACAATGTCGCCTACCAAAATGTTAAAATGTTCAATTTTTGATACACAGCTATTGACCAACTCATAGTCAGTACTTTTAAATAATTCGTAGCCACCCAAAGGCCTAAAATCAACTGCATTATCACCCAATAACGAACGCATTTTCAGTAATCCTTTCCAGCGTTTTTCTATAATATGTTGAAGGCCTTCTGTGGTACTTGTTTTTTCTTGTTCAATCAGTTCGGAAACGCTTCCAAAACATGCAAAACCAGCATTTTTGGTACTGGCGCCAGATGGTAGAAATCCACGCTCTAAAACGGCAATATTCAAATTTGGAGATGATTTTTTTAGGTGAATGGCTGCATTTAAGCCAACGATTCCGCTACCAATAATAATTGCATCATAATCAAAAAAACTGCTTTGCTCCCAATAAGAAAAGTTATTTGCCATACCATAAATGTACTATAAAATGTATTGCAAATATTATGGGAACGCTTTTTGATATACTGCGAATTGAAAAACATACAGAAAAGAAATGGGAGTTTATTTAGTAATAATCATCCCGGTATTATTGCTGAGCATGTTTGTACAGTGGCGTTTCAGAAACAAGTTTTCTCGATATGCAGAAATGCAACTTAGCTCAGGTTTATCGGGCAAAGAGGTAGCAGAAAGAATGCTACATGATAACGGAATATACGATGTGAAAGTGATGAGCACAGAAGGACAATTAACAGATCATTACAATCCAACAGATAGAACCGTAAATTTAAGTACAGATGTATATTACAGTAGAAGTGTAGCCGCGGCGGCAGTGGCTGCGCATGAATGCGGGCATGCTGTACAACATGCAAAATCGTACTCATGGCTTAATCTTCGAAGCACTATGGTGCCTGTAGTAAGCATTTCGTCAAATCTCCTGCAGTGGGTTTTACTCATTGGAGTGATGTTATTGGTTTTCGCCGTAACGCCGATTGTTTTAGCTATTGGTGTAGTCGGACTAGCTTTGGTTACCATCTTTAGCATCATCACGTTACCAGTAGAATTTGATGCCAGTAACAGAGCATTGGCCTGGTTAAAAAATAACCCGGGTGTAATGCAAACGCAAGAAGAAAATAGCCAGGCTAAAGATGCACTTTGGTGGGCTGCAATGACCTATGTAGTAGCTGCGGTTGGTGCATTGGCAAACTTGCTTTACTACGCATCAATGCTATTTGGAAGAGGCAGAGATTAAAATACTTACCTAAGAAAAAAAACGGTTCAGGATTTTCCTGACCGCTTTTTTTTTAAATGAGTGTGAAGATTGACGTCGAAGATTAATTCCCGCAGATTAAAATAGCTAAGAACAGCAGACATTTTTATGTATCAATCAGAGAATAAAACCATCCTAAATCTGCGATATTTATTTGCGTGATCAGCGGGGAAAATGATTGCCTTCTTGACACGCTAAGAATTAAGAGGAGATTAATTCAATTTATATGGTGCCACCAATTGAAACTGCGGAATATCAACCTCAAATTCAGCTTCATCCATTAAACGTTTCATTAAATAAGCACCTCTCATACTGCCCATGTCAGTTTTAAGATTACAACCAGAAACATAAACATGTGTTTCACCAGGTTGGATAATGGGTTGTAAACCTACAACACCTTCGCCTTCAACTTCTCTTCGGCTACTGTTAGAATCAAAAATAAACCATTGACGGCGCATCAACTGCACAGCATAATCAGAAAGATTAGAAATCTCTACGCGATAAGCAAACATAAAATGCTCATTAACCGGATTTGAATATTCTGGCTGGTAAACAGTTTCAACTGAAACTTTAACCCCATCTGTAATTGCAGTAACCATGATCGTGACGAATGTATAAAAATCAATTCAAAAATCAAGCCATTACTTTTGTAGCGTCGTAGCTGGCAAATTTTTCTGCCACTTCTTCCAAAATGCTATAAATGTTATTGATATCTGGCTCTGCCACTAAACGCATTCTGTATGGCTTAAAATCTGGTAGGCCTTTAAAGTAGTTGGCATAATGTCTCCGCATTTCGAAAATACCAGTTTTAGGTCCCTTCCATTCCAACGATTTATCCAAATGGGTGCGGCAAACATTTATGCGCTCTTCAATAGTTGGTCCGGGTAAATGTTCACCGGTTTTAAAGAAGTGCTTTACCTCTCTAAAAATCCAAGGGTAGCCTATTGCCGCTCTTCCAATCATAATGCCATCAACTTCATATTCCATGCGCCAGTTGGCAGCTTTTTCCGGACTATCAACGTCGCCATTTCCAAAAATTGGGATTTTAATGCGGGGGTTGCGCTTAATTTCTCGAATTAAACTCCAATCAGCTTCGCCTTTATATAATTGTGCCCTTGTTCTGCCGTGGATTGTTAAAGCTTGAATTCCAACATCCTGCAGCCTTTCGGCTACTTCATAAACATTTTTACTATCGTCATCCCAACCTAGGCGGGTTTTTACTGTCACTGGCAAAGGTGAAGCTTTAACAACCGCTTCTGTCATTTTTACCATTTTATCAATATCACGAAGTAAACTAGAGCCAGCACCTTTACAAACTACGTTTTTTACGGGGCAGCCGTAGTTAATATCAACTAAATCTGGTCCGGCAGCAGATGCAATTTCAGATGCTTCACGCATATGCTCGATATCTCCCCCAAAAATCTGGATGCCTATCGGTCTTTCGTATTCAAAAATATCTAGCTTTTGAAGACTTTTCGCTGCGTCGCGAATCAACCCTTCAGATGAAATAAATTCGGTGTACATTAAATCGGCCCCATTCTGTTTACAAACGTAACGGAACGGCGGATCGCTCACATCTTCCATCGGGGCAAGCAACAACGGGAACTCACCTAAATCTATATTTCCTATCTTTACAGACATTCTTTATCTTCAAACAATTTATAAAAACACACAAAGGTACAAATAATGATTTTTGTAAAACCTAACAAGGAGGAAATCAATCCTTTCTTACAACTACTTTTACTTTTATTTTACGCTTTGCTCGGTGGTTTTGTGTTCGGTCTTTTGGCTATCGTAATTATTTTAATAATTAATGGTTTAGGGATGGTTAGCAATTTGGAGCTACTTTTATCAGGCGATCCCAAATTTATTACCGAATTCAAAATCATCCAGATTCTGAGTTCGATAGGCACATTTATTTTACCTCCTATCGCCTTGGCGCTTACTGAAGGTAAAAAAGTTACTCAGTTCTACAGCTTTAAAAAGCCTCAAACTTTATTAATTTTTCTGGTTTTAACGATTATGATCGTGAGCATGCCGTTTATGGAATGGACGGTGCTGATTAACCAGAAAATGGTATTGCCAGATTATTTGAAGGGCGTAGAGCAATGGATGAAAGAAAAAGAAGACGCGGCAATGAAAATTACCATTCAGCTCATTACGGTTCGCAGCAACTTCGATTTTATTATAAACTTGATTATGATTGCTGTTTTACCAGCAATTGGCGAAGAGCTTATGTTTCGTGGTAGCGTGCAACGGTCGCTAACGAAAGCCTTCAATAGCCCTCATTTAGCCATTTGGCTTACTGCCATTATATTCAGTGCCATCCACGTTCAGTTTTACGGCTTTATACCACGTATGCTTTTAGGCGCTGGTTTTGGTTACTTATATTTTTACAGCGGAAGCCTTTGGTACGCCATGTTGGCTCATTTTATTAATAATGCCTATGCCGTTTGTGCGGCGTTCTACATGCAAAAACATAACATGCCTCTAAATAAAGCAGATGAGCCAATTGGTTTTCCATGGTATGGCTATTTAATTAGTGCAATAATTACCATAGCTTTGTTTAAATTTTTTAAAGATAGCGCAGAACGTGAGCGAAAATTGGATTAAAGTATACACCACGAGCAACCCATTTGCTGCAGAGGTTTTAAAGCAGGGTTTAACAGAAGCTGGAATTCCTGCGGTTACTATGAATAAGCAATTATCGGCTTACAACATTGGCGAAATAAATGTTCTGGTAAATAAATCAGATTTCGATAAAGCCATAGAATACATTGTAGAAAATGAAATTGAATAATAGGTTTTCGATTTTCCAGACTTCATTTTCCCACTTACCTTTTTCAATATGAAAACCAGGGCAATAACCGCTTTCTTTTTTACCATTGTGATGCTGGGTTCCATTTTTTTGGGAAGCTATGCTTTTACTATATTTTATCTCGTATTAAGCATTTTATCGCTTTTTGAGTTTTACAAACTGATCAAAAATTCAGGCATCCGGCCCCACCGTAACATAGGTTTGGTAGCCGGGGCACTTATCTTTTTGATGGCTGCTGGCTTGCATTATTTGCAGTATGATGTTAAATATCTACTGCTTTGTATCCCCTTAATTTTTTCGGTTTTTATTACCGAGTTATATAAGAAAAACAAAATTCCTTTTGCCAACATCTCCTACACGTTTGTCGGCTTTGTTTATGTAACTATTCCATTTTGCTTTTTCCATGCCTTAGGCTTTTTAAGAGACTGGAACGAATATAACTTCCATTTACCGCTTGCTTTTTTATTGATGCTTTGGGCTAATGACACCGGTGCTTATCTATTCGGCGTAAAGTATGGCAAGCGTAAACTTTTTGAGCGCCATTCGCCAAAGAAAAGTTGGGAAGGCTTTTTTGGAGGGATGTTCACCAGCGTTTTGGTTTCATTTGGATTATCGTTTATTTTTAAGGAAAACCAAGCCTGGGTTTGGGCCGGAATGGCCGTGCTTATTGCCTGTTTCGGCACATTGGGCGATTTGGTAGAGTCGATGTTGAAACGTAGTTTGGATACAAAAGACAGCGGCGGCCTATTGCCTGGGCATGGTGGCCTACTCGACCGTTTTGATGGTTTGTTGCTGGCAGCTCCTGTTGTTTACGCTTACCTGTACCTCATCTTGTCGTAGGTATTTTCGGTAATTACCCGACAGCAAAATCGAAGAAATAAATTTCAAATTTTTTGTAGCGCAACGCCTGTACGCATCACACAATTACTTCCCGTGTTACGCTAATACGCTTCGCATCGTCGGTTCCCTCCTTGCTGCAGGGTATCGCTTCACCCGGGGCTAGTTGGCCAGAAATGGTGCTGGTATTTAATGTTGTGTCGTCAGTAATAAACTATCCTATACTACAATCCTGCTTATTCAACGAGAACTTACTCTTCCCTTAGTCGTAGCGTATTCTATCTACTTGCCGAAACCACATAATAATCTCGTTCTACCATAAACCCCGCACTACTTTTTATTTGCTCTGTTTTTTTAATCGATTCGCCATTGTTGAATCCAGCTTCTTGCAACAAATCAATAATCGCATCCAAATCATACAGGGTAAAACCATATTTAGTAAAAGGGAGTTTTTCCATGAAACTTTTATCAGCGAAACACAAAACCAAACTTCCGCCAGGTTTTAATACACGTTTTATTTCCAAAAGGTAGGCGCCAGGATTTTCCCAAAAGTAGATAGTGTTTACCGAAAAAATTTTGTCGAATTGGGCGTCTGAAAAGGGTAAACGAAGGCCATCTGTTAATTTAAAATCTATCTGACCAATAAAGTCCGTATTGATTCTCTTAGCTTCAGTAATGATGGTTTCCGAAATATCGGCGCCAGCATATTTTAAATCCAGTGCTTTGCTAAGTAAATTTGCAATGTGCCCTCCGTTTCCATGGCCAATTTCCAGTACGGTTTCTCCGTCGCATAGATTTAAAGCTTCAATAGCAGAATTAGTCATTCCGATATTGCTCACATTCATCATTTCTCCGGTTTTTATGCCTTGCTCGCCTTCAGGCTGACGCAATTGCCTAGCAATATTTCGTAATTCCTCTTCAGAAGGTTGATGTGACATAAATCGAAGTAAAAATGATTGACCTAAAATAAACGCTAACAACTATTTGATCACCTGAATTGGCTTTTTATTTTCATCGATGGCAACAAAAGTAAAATCGCCATGAACTGCAAGCGCCCTGCCTTCGGCATACATTTGCTCTATATAAATTTCCACATTAACCTTTAAACTCGTATTACCCACGTGGCTTACTTTGCCAATCAACTCCACAATAGTTCCTGCAGGAATGGGTTTTTTAAAATCAATTCTATCGGTGCTAACGGTTACCATAATTTGCCTGCTAAAACGCGTAGCGGTAATAAAAGCCACTTCATCCATCATGTGCATGGCGGTTCCGCCGAATAAAGTATCGTAATGGTTGGTTGTATTTGGAAAAACAGCTTTAAAAATACTGGTGGTCGAATTCTGAATTCTTTCGTCTAAGGTCATGATGATGATTTAATCGGCAAATTTAGTTAAGCATGTTCGAAAAGCCTAGCTTGTAACAAATTTAGAGCATGCAAAAAACCGATAAGTTTCTACATTATATTTGATTATCCAACAAATAACCTTAACTATGACTAAATTTTACTTTAAAAAGTTCTGTTTTGCCTTTTTGATATTGAGCAGTAGTGCTTTGGCACAAGATGTTCCTACACCAAAATCTCATTTTGGCTTCACTATCGGCGATGATTATCAACTAGCCAATTACACGCAAACGGAAGCTTATTTTAAAAAGCTTGCAGAAACATCCAAGCGGGTCAAACTTGTAGATATTGGTAAAACTGAGGAGGGACGATCACAATACATGTTAATTGTTTCATCTCCGGCCAACCTTGAAAAATTAGCGAGATACAAAGAAATTTCACAACAACTGGCTCATGCAGAGCTTTCGCCTGCGCAAGCAAAAGCTTTGTCGCAAGAAGGTAAAGCTGTGGTTTGGATTGATGGTGGATTACACGCCAATGAAACCGTAGGCGCACATCAGTTAATTCAGACCGCCTATGAATTTGCTTCGAAAACAGATCCGGAAACGATGAAGATTTTGGACAACGTGATTATTCTATTTACCCACGCCAATCCAGATGGGCAAGAGCTGGTGGCTAATTGGTATATGCGGGAAAAAGATCCTAAAAAACGAGTGCTTTCGGGTTGGCCAACCTTATATGAAAAGTACGCCGGGCATGATAACAACCGCGACTTTTTTATGTTGAACCTGAAAGAAACACAAAACATGGGTCGCCAGCTTTTTGTAGAGTGGATTCCTCAAATCATGTACAACCACCATCAGGCTGGTCCGGCAGGAACGGTGGTTGCAGGCCCGCCCTATCGCGATCCGTTTAACTACGTTTTCGATCCCACACTATTAACCAGTTTAGATGCTGTTGGTGCCGCAATGCACACCAGATTGAATGTTGAAG
Source organism: Pedobacter sp. AC212 (assembly GCF_979258625.1). Classification (NCBI taxonomy): domain Bacteria; kingdom Pseudomonadati; phylum Bacteroidota; class Sphingobacteriia; order Sphingobacteriales; family Sphingobacteriaceae; genus Pedobacter; species Pedobacter sp. AC212. The sequence goes on from NZ_OZ409870.1 coordinate 430,869, forward strand.
CAAAGCCAGGATATACCCATAGAGGCGGTTCAGTATTTTCTACCTGGTACAATGGCGGATTGAGAACGACCACCTATTTTCATAACATGATTGGTCTACTTACGGAAATTGTAGGTAGCCCAACTCCATCAGAAATTCCGTTGGTACCATCGCGGTTGTTGCCAAATAGCGATTCGCCAAATCCCGTTACGCCACGCAAATGGTATTTCAAAAATTCGATCGATTATTCTGTATCACTGAATTATGCGGTTTTGAACTACGCACAGCGCCATGCTGATGAGTTGCTGTTTAACATTTATCAAATGGGAAAAAACTCCATCGATAGAGGTAAAAAAGATACCTGGTCTTTCTCCCCAAAGAAAATTGAGGCCATTAACGCGGCTGCAAAAAAAGGAGGCTCAGGTGCTGCTGATGTGGGTGATAATGAGTTTGATGCCAGAAGGGCAATGAACGTAAAGTATTTTGATACGGTGATGAATGCACCGGTAAATCGAGATCCCCGTGGTTATATTTTATCGGCAGATCAGCCGGATTTCAATTCTGCTATCAAGTTTTTAAATGCATTAATCAGAACAGGAATAGTGGTGCATAAGGCTACCGCCACTTTTACGGTAGCAGGCAAAAAATATCCGGCAGGAAGTTATGTGGTTAAAACAGATCAAGCATTCCGGCCACATGTTTTGGATATGTTCGAGCCACAGGATCACCCGAATGACTTTAAATACGAAGGCGGTGCACCTATTCCTCCTTACGATGCTGCGGGTTGGACATTGGCTTATTTAATGGACGTGAAATTTGACCGCATTCAAGATGATTTCACCGGACCGTTTGAGAAAAATCCTTATGGAAACTTATTGGTTCCGGAGAATAAAATTGCAGGTTCTAATTATGTTTTAAGTGCCGCACAGAACGATTCTTACACAGCTGTTAACGATTTATTGAAGAACAAAGTAGAAGTTTACCGCTCGAATGAGAATGGTGATTTTTATGTTTCTTCCGCAGGGAAATCAATACTAGAAAAGGCGAATGTTAAATTAAAAACGGGTGTAGCCCCTAAAGAGAAATCTAAAGTTTCTGCCGCAAGAATCGCTCTTTGGGATACTTATGGCGGGTCAATGGCTTCTGGCTGGATGCGGTTTATTATGGAGCAGTATCATTATAACGCCACGGTAATTTATCCTCAAGATATTGATGCCGGGAATTTAAAGTCGAAATATGATGTGATTATTTTTGTTGGCGGCGCCATTCCTTCTGTTCAGGCTGGTGGTTTTGGCTCAAGAAACTTTGGACCAAAAGCCGAAGATATTCCCGAAGAGTTTAGAAATCGATTGGGTAGAATATCAGCAGATAAATCCATTCCACAGTTGAAGAAATTTTTAGAAGATGGAGGAAACATTGTAACGATTGGCAGCAGTACAAATTTAGCCTATCACTTAAAACTTCCTGTACGCAATGCGATGATGGAAATTGTAAACGGAGAGGAAAAAAGATTACCTGCAGAAAAATATTATGTGCCAGGTAGTGTTTTAAATGTGGCTGTCGATACCAAACAACCGGCAGTTTGGGGAATGGAAAAGGAAGCTGACATCTATTTTGATAACAGTCCTGTTTTTAAATTAACTGGCGATGCAATTACTGCAGGAAAAATTAAACCTTTAATGTGGTTTGAATCTGCTACGCCTTTACGCAGCGGTTGGGCATGGGGACAAGCTTATTTGCAAGATGGCGTAACTGCTTTCGAAGCAAATGTTGGCAAAGGCAAATTATTTGCTTTTGGGCCAGAGATTGCTTTTAGAGCGCAAACCCACGGAACTTTTAAAATGATATTTAACCAATTGTATAAATAAAAACAACAGGAAAGCGAATTCGGGCTGAAGTCGCTTTCCTGTTGTTCGTTTGAGTTTTATTTCTTTGAAAATATCCTCAGCTCATTATTATTTACATAGTAAAGATTGTCTGTTACAAAATCTACTTCATAAATCGGTTTCGTATTATCAATTGCGATTTTATCAACTTCAACGCCTGTAGCTTTATTTACTTTAACTAGGAAATTTGTTTCATCTGTTTCTCCACGGGCAAATATAAACGCAAAATCATTGTTCTGTTTCAAGGCCTTAAACCTCGAATCGACACGGTTTAAAACTGTTGAACCAATAGCTTGAGAAATACCGTTATTGAGAGCAGCCTTAGTTTTTAATCGTTCCCTCGAAGATTCTGAAAGTAAATAGTCTTCTTTTACGTTGCCGTTAGCATCCCGTGAAACATATGTTGCTTCTGAAAAACCCTGTTGTAAGCCAGATCTTAATCCTAAATACGACATTCCAATAATACTGCCTGTTTTAAGTAGTCTTCTTGCTGCAGCTCCTGGTTCTTTGTAAACTTTTTGAAATTTTACTGAGCCATCTTTATTTACTCCAATTACTTCGTTCTCTCCACTTAAAGATACGCCCCAATCAAATAAACCTAAGGTTGACAAAGCTTTATCATTTTTAACCTTGATTTTAGCAAAAGCTTCTGGCTTATCTGCTGCTGACGGATCGAACTTATAAATCTTTTCATCGTTAAAAACCAAAAATGATTCAGTGGGCTCGTCAAATGCGTATAGAAGTGGCAGTTTCGGCTCAAACTTGATGTTTCCTTTCCAAATCTTTTTGCCTGTGGTATAATCTACCATATTGCCATAAGTACCGGTTAAATAGAAAACCTTATTGTTAGCTATTTTATTTAAAAAGTACACAGGATCGGTTTTATCATCACTAATTTCTATAAAATTTTTCCACTTTTGTTTTCCGTCGCGGTCGATTAAACTCATTTCATTGTCGGCAATGTACAAGTAGTCGTTATCTATTGGTATAACTTTCTTAATGTCATCTCCTTTTGCATCCTTTTTCCATATTTTTTGGCCGGTGTTATAATCAAAAAAATTGAATCCATTTGAATGAGCTACAAGGAATTTATTGCCCCAATCTTCGATATAAGAAACATATTTTGTAGTAATATCTTCTTTAAAAGTAGGTGTTCCATTTTCAGTATTAAGGGCATTTAACGCTCTTTTAGCAGAAATTAAACTTCCGGCATTGCGCATGGTAATGATATGCTTGTTATCGTTAGAAAGGTAGAAACGATGTACATCATCCTTGGCCGACCATTGGATTTTCCCGCTCGCCTTATCCAGCTTAAAAAGGTGATTGTTTATCGTTGCATAAATTGCATCTCCAGTAGCTACCACCTCATCTTTGGTTGCAAGTTTCGAAAGACCTAAGCCCAGGCTGTTGGCTGCGGCATTTGCCAGCAAACTTTTAAGCATTCCTTCTTTGGTGCCCACTACTGTCGCCCATTCATCTTTTCCGGTTTTAGGATCGAAAAGAACGCATTTAAAATCTTTACCTGATGTAGCTAAGAATAAAAATTTCTCATCACCAGCTACATATTGACTTAGGATGACCCGGTAAGAGGTTGTACCAGAGTTAAACAAAATTTTTCCATCAAGTGAGTTAATAATTACATCTTTTGAGTTAATATTCGCTTTAATAAATGGGGTATTGGGTAAAAAATTTAATTGATCTGAAGATTGAAAAATCTTCAGTAAATCAGGGTCGCTTAGCGCATCGTTTATTTTTGTTGCCTGGTTTAGCGCACTCATTTTTCCTATTTGTTCATCGGTGACGGTCCACTCAATCTGGTTACTTGTTGGATTAAAAGCAGAAACCTTATTGGCTTCTTTAACGATAATGTTGCCAGTAAGGTTATCAAGAGTGATGGATTGAATTTTGGAGTCAAATTTCGATACATTGTCCGGTTGGCGTTGTGCAAAAGCACCGAAGAACAGGCCCGTTAAAAGCAAGCCTGTGTAAAGCGTTTTCTTCATGATTATTTTAATGTGATTTAGGTAGCTTAATACAAAATGATGCCATGCTCATAATTCGTTGGTTAACAAACTATTGTATATTTATTGAGGTTTTAGATGGGAAATATTTTTCCCTTATTGAGCAATGCATTTCTACTATCGGGAATTATTGACTTTGTACTTACCGTCTTTTAATAACGACCGCTTATTTTTACATCATGAAAGTAGAAATCTGGTCGGATGTGATGTGTCCGTTTTGCTATATTGGTAAGCGTCATTTTGAACAAGCAATTGAAAAACTGCCTTTTAAAGCGGAAGTTGAGGTTAATTGGAAAAGCTACCAGCTTAATCCCGATTACCATAATACCAATAATGAGACAATTTACGATTACCTAGGCCGAAGCAAGGGCATGCCTATTGAACAAGCCAAACAAATGACGCAACAAGTGGTAGATATGGCTTCGAATGCTGGTTTAAAAATCGATTTCGACACCAACATACCAGCAAATACTTTTAATGCACACCGTTTAATTCATTTAGCTGCGAAGCATAATTTACAAGATTTGGCAGAAGAAAAGCTCTTTGAAGCGCATTTCGTAAACAGCCGCAATATTGGTGACAATGGTGTTTTGATTGATCTTGCTGTAGAAATTGGTTTAAATCGAGTAGAGGCTGAAGAAGTTTTAAGCGGAGATCAATTTGCTGAGGCTGTTCGTTATGATATTTACGAAAGTCAGAATTTAGGGATTCGAGGCGTTCCCTATTTTGTAATGGATAGAAAGTATGGCGTTTCTGGAGCACAACCTGTACAAGCTTTTACTGATGCGTTAACGCAAAGCTTTACAGAGTGGAAAGCAAACCAGCCGAAATCAACTTTAACTTCGTTAAATAAAAATGATGATGCCATTTGCGATGAAAATGGTTGTGAGATTTAAGCTGTTTCCCGCAGATTATGCTATGAGTGCAAATTTTTCTCTGCATAAATCATCCTAATCTACGGGAGCTGTTTTGAAAAATCGAATATTGAATAGTTACCTGTTATCTAAATCCTGAATCAGTTTTAGCATTTTTACCTATTCTGATTTTTCAATGGCGTTAACAAATATTCCAATCCGTTAACGCGAATCTCAAACATGGTAGCCATTAAATCGCCCAATTTACCCTTCGGGAAGCCTTTATCTTTATACCAAAGCAAATAGCTTTCAGGGATATTGCAAATTAAGTAGCCCTTATACTTTCCATAAGGCATTTGCATTTTCACTAAATCGAGTAATAAGGTTGGGTCCATTAATTATATTATTTAAGCAAGTATCGAAGTAATAGGCACAAGAGAAAAGCAATGAGTGGCCTGTGGAGACACAGACCACGGCTAAAGTCATTTCTGCATTTGATATTATGCGCCTCGGTCTGTGTCCACACACACCGAAATAAACAAATCTGTACTTAGCTAATCAATCAGCTCTAAAGTTTGAATAGCTTCTTCAACAGTGGTTACATTATCAAAAGCGATGCGCAAGGTATTTTTAACTTCCTTTAAATTGCACATCCGGGGATGATTTTGTGCGAAAGTTAAAATCTTCGTAAAAGTATTCGAATCGAAATAAGCAGATTGTTTATCGCTCAGGAAATATCCGCGTAAACTATTTTTCTTAAAGCTGATCTTCTCGAAACCCAACTTTTTGCCTAACCATTGCAACCTGACCACACTTAACATCGTTTTTACCTGTGGCGGAACCGGACCAAAGCGATCGGCTAAATGTTTTTCAAAAACAGCCAGCTCGGTTTCATTTTCCAGCTTCGAAAGTTCGGTATATAAATTATAACGTTCGGTGATGTTGGTAATGTAGGCATCAGGAATGTAAAGTTCCAAATCGGTATCAACCTGTGTAAAACCTACGAAAGCCCTTGCGGGTTCATTTTCAAATAAACCTTTAAATTCTGCTTCTTTCAGTTCTTGAATAGCCTCATCTAAAATTTTGTGGTACATTTCAAAGCCAATTTCAGCGATAAAACCACTTTGCTCTGCTCCCAATAAATTCCCGCTTCCGCGGATGTCTAAATCCCGCATCGCCACATTGAAGCCGCTTCCTAAATCAGAAAATTCTTCGATGGCACTCAAGCGTTTTCTAGCCTCAGAAGTTAACGTAGAAAGTGGTGGCGACAATAAATAACAGAAGGCTTTTTTGTTGCTTCGCCCAACACGTCCACGCATTTGATGTAAATCGCTCAGGCCGAACATATGTGCGTGATTGATGATGATTGTATTGGCATTCGGAATATCCAAGCCAGCCTCGATAATGGTAGTGGAAACCAAAACATCCTTTTCACCATTGATAAAATCAAGCATTACATCCTCTAGCTGATCACCATCTAACTGGCCATGAGCAATTCCGATTCGGGCTTTAGGAACCAATTTCTGAATCAATCCACCCAATTGCATTAAATCATTCACACGGTTGTGGATGAAGAAAACCTGTCCGCCGCGATCCAATTCGAATTGAACAGCTTCCTGAATCAGTTTATCATTAAAAACATGCAATTCAGTACTTACTGGTTGGCGATTTGGCGGGGGCGTACTGATGATTGATAAATCCCGGGCACCCATTAATGAAAAATGCAACGTTCTTGGAATCGGCGTCGCAGTAAGCGTTAACGTATCTACATTTACACGAACAGCTTTAAGCCTTTCTTTTGCCGTTACGCCAAACTTCTGTTCCTCATCAATAATCATGATGCCCAGATCTTTAAACTTCACATCTTTACTCAACAAACGATGTGTACCGATGAGAATATCAACTTTTCCGGCAGCAGCTTCAGCTAAAGTATCTTTTATCTGCTTGTTGGTTTTAAAGCGATTAATATAATCTACCGTAACCGGGAAATCTTTTAAACGTGAAGAAAATGTTTTGAAATGCTGTAAAGCTAAAATGGTAGTCGGAACCAGAATTGCAGCCTGTTTTCCTTCAGCAACGGCTTTAAAAGCAGCACGAACAGCAATTTCTGTTTTACCAAAACCAACATCACCACAAACCAAACGATCCATTGGGTGTGGTGCTTCCATATCCCTTTTCACATCCTGCGTTGCTTTCAACTGATCTGGCGTATCTTCATAAATGAAAGATGCTTCGAGTTCGGTCTGTAAATAGCCATCAGGAGAAAAAGCCGTTCCTGCTTGTGTTTTGCGTAAAGCATAAAGCTTAATCAAATCGCGGGCAATGTCTTTAACTTTTTTTTTTGTGGTTTTTTTGAGTTTATCCCAGGCGTCGGTACCTAGTTTATTCATTTTCGGTACGCCGCTTTCTTTACCACTGTATTTCGCAATGCGATTTAGAGAGTTGATGTTTACATAAAGCAAATCATTATCGGCATAAATCAAGCGGATCATTTCCTGCGTCTTGCCGTTTACTTCAACCTTTTCCAATCCGGCATATTTTCCAATACCATGATCAATGTGGGTTACATAATCGCCAGATTTTAGCTCACGGAGATCTTTCAGCGTAATCGCCTGACTTTTTTGATAACCTTTCTTTAGCTTGTATTTATAGTAACGATCAAATATCTGATGGTCGGTATAAAAGGCAGTTTGAATTTTTGGATCTACAAAACCTTCCCGCAACATGCTGTTGATAGGCGTAAATTTGGCGGTTTTGTCAATATCTTCTAAAATGGCGTATAAACGCTCAATTTGTTTCGGCGAATCGGTAAAAATAAAATTTACAATTCCCTCTTTTTCATTTTCTTTTAAATTGTGAATTAAGAGATTAAAATCTTTATTGAACGATGGTTGCGGTTTGGTTTCAAATTCGAAACGATCGTCGGTTTTATAAAAGAATTGTTTTCCAAATTCAACTAAAGGAAAATCATGTAAATGATCACCTAATAATTTTTCATCACTGAAAGCAAATTTCGGATCAATCCAATCCGGGTTTTTGTTTTTATCATCAAGAGATAGTGCTTTCCATAATTCGACAGCTTTTTTGTATCCTGCTTTAACAATGTCAAGGGTAAATTCTACATCCTTAAACCACAGCTGCGTATCCTGATCAATATAATCAAGAATGCTGATGTTACTTTCGGTTAAGAACTTGGCTTGTACATTGGGTACGATTGTAAGCGTTTTTACATCGGCCACCGAAAGCTGACTTTCAATTTCAAAACTTCTGATGCTTTCTACTTCATCGCCAAAAAATTCGATGCGGTAAGGTAAATCAGAAGAGAAAGAAAATATATCTACAATACCACCACGAATGGAGAACTGACCTGGCTCATAAACAAAATCCCGTCTATCGAAATCATAATCAATTAAAAACTCATTAATAAAATCGATACCCAGTTTAGCGCCGAGGCTAATTTCCAAGGTGTTTTTTTCCAACGCAGAGCGATCAATTACCTTTTCTGCAATCGCTTCGGGGTAGGAAACTACGATTTTACCATATTCCGAATCGTGGTTGAGCTCATTTAAAACTTCTGCCCTGGCCAGTACATTTGCGGTATCAACCTGCGTGAAATCAAATGATTTGCGGTAGGAAGAAGGAAAAAGCAACACCTGTTTATCTAAAACGCTTTCCAAATCTGATTGAAAATAGGCAGCTTCTTCCCTATCTGGAAGTACAAAAAGTAAAGGTTTATGGAGTAAAAAATAAGAGGAAAGTGCTACAATAGCATCGGCAGAACCCACCAATCCCTTCAATTGTATCTTTGGGTTTTTAGTAGAGTTTAACGCTTTGGTAAATTCAGTTACCCTTTCGTCGTTTTTGTAACGGGTTATTAAATCACGAATGTTCAAGGCACAAAAATAAGCTTATCTTTTATATTTAACCGCAAACTTTGTTAAAGGTTTTTTAAGTTTGTTCGTTATTCTTCGGGTGTTAATCGTAATTCGTCGGTTTATATTTACGGTTGGTCGAATAAACGGCTATCCCTGTAACAAAGCACGGCTCAAATCCTCTAAAATATATAAATTGAAAGCATGAAACACATTAAAAACTTTCCACTGGAACTTGTGTTCTGGCTGACAGCTTTAGTGTTATTGGCAACAGCTAATGGTCATGAGCATCACTTTACACTTTGTCCGCTGGCAAATTTAGGCTACGAAGGTTGGTGTCCGGGATGCGGTTTAGGAAGGTCGATAAGCCATATTTTTCATGGCGAGTTTACCGAAAGCTTTTCCCAGCATTGGTTTGGCTTTCCAGCGCTTTTGATTATACTTTATAGAGTTTACACATTAATAAAAAATAGAAATAAATTTAAAATTCAAACAACAAATACATAGAAACCATGGATATATATCAATCACCTTTAATGTCGTTACCAGGTATAACGCCAGAAGAATATGCTTACTTACAACAAGCAACAACAGGTTTAAACGAGCAGCAATTACGTAACTTCTTAATGATTTATGGTAGCCGCAGAAAACAACCATCAGAAATTTTATTACTAGCCTTAATCGGTTTCCTTGGCTTCGCCGGAATACACAGGTTTGTAATTGGCCAGATTGGAATGGGTATTTTATACTTTTTCACCGGCGGGTTATGTATGATCGGAACCATAGTCGACGTGATCAATCATAAAAGTCTTGCTTTTGAATACAACCAGAAAGCGGTTTTTGAAAGTTTGCAAATGGTAAGAATGGGTGGTGGATTTCAGCAAGCATAATTGAACTTACGAAGTTTAATGGAGCTTAAGCATTAGGAGAACTTCGTAAGTTTTAAAAACAGATCTTTTTAAAATCAAGGACAGAATCATTTTTAAATGTTCGTCCCGTTCCAAAAGGAACTCCTGTGGAACGATACCCTACAAGTCCGCACCCGAAGAAAATCGGGTTTGCGGGCTTTTTGTTTCTATCGGGTTTAGAAGGGAAAGATTTATACGTTTTTTCCACTATACAACTCCCCTCCTTATTTTCAAGGAGGGTTGGTGGTGGTTTCTAATAAAAGTGGTTTTTATGATAATTCTCCTCAGACAAAAACCTCAAAATATATATCTTTATACCATGAGATTATCAGAATTAACAAATTATCTGGAAAACATTGCGCCATTGAATTATCAGGAAGACTATGACAATTCCGGTTTAATTGTTGGCGATCCGAAAATGGAAATCAGGGCGGCGTTGGTTGCTTTAGATTGTATTGAATCAGTTGTTGATGAAGCCATTTCTACTGGCTGTAACCTCATTATCACGCATCACCCCATTGTTTTTAAAGGATTAAAAAAACTCAATGGTAAAAACTATGTAGAACGCGTAGTGCTGAAAGCCATAAAAAACAACATCGCTTTGTACGCCATACATACTAATCTGGATAGTGTTCATACTGGCGTAAATGCCAAAATCTGCGAAAGGTTGGGTTTAACGGGTACAAAAGTATTGGTTCCAAAACCAGGCTTATTGAAAAAGCTGGTTACTTATTGTCCTCAGGCGCAAGCAGAGCAGTTACGTTCGGCTTTGTTTTATGCTGGCGCAGGCAATATTGGCAACTATAGCGAGTGTAGTTTCAATGCTGAAGGTTTTGGTACTTTTAAAGGCAATGAAGATTCTGATCCTTTTGTTGGTGAAAAAGGTGTTCGGCATAGAGAATCTGAAGTACGGATTGAAATGGTTTATCCTACCCAGGCAGAACGGAAAATTTTAGTGGCCTTGTTCGAAAACCATCCTTATGAAGAAGTAGCTTATGATATTTATAAATTGGAAAATAAGCATCAACTGGTTGGATCGGGCATGATGGGCTGGCTGGAATATGATATGGATGCTTATGATTTTTTACACCTGGTAAAAGATAGAATGCAGGCCAAGGTGGTAAGGCATACGGGCGTGATTGCAAAAAGGATAAAAAAAGTAGCCGTTTGTGGAGGTTCTGGTAGTTTTTTATTGAAAGATGCAATTGCCGCAGGAGCAGATGCTTTTATTACCGCAGATTTTAAGTATCACGAGTTTTTCGATGCGGAAGAAAAAATCATCATTGCCGACATCGGACACTTTGAAACTGAACAATTTACATCTAATTTATTGCTTGAAATTATTCAGAAAAAATTTACTAACTTTGCAATCCGTTTAACGGAGCAAAATACAAACCCCATAAATTACTTGTTTTAATGGAACAAACCGTAGAACAAAAGCTAAAGGCTTTATACGAATTACAAAATATCCACACCAAAATTGATAAAATTCGCCAGGTACGTGGTGAGTTACCAATGGAAGTTGCCGATTTAGAAGACGATGTTTTAGGATTAGAAACTAGAATTTCAAAAATTAAAGGTGAACTTGATGATCTTGAGGATTCGATCGTAAACCGTAAAAATACAATCAAAGATGCTCAGGCAGCAATCAAAAGATACGATACTCAATTAAAAGAAGTTAAAAACAACCGTGAATACGATGCTTTAACTAAAGAAATTGAGATTCAGGGATTAGACATTCAGGTTTCTGAAAAGAAAATTAAAGAGCATGGTTTCGAAATCACTTCTAAAACCGAAATCTATGAAGCTGCTAAAGCTGAATTAGAAGGTAGAAAGAAAGATTTAGATATTAAAAAAGGCGAGTTAGATGTAATTACTGCTGAAACTGAAAAGGAAGAGCAAGATTTGCAAAAGAAAGCTGATAAAGCAGAGCCAACTATTGATGAGAGATTATTGATCGCTTATAAACGTTTGCGCAAAAACGCTATTAACGGTTTAGCTGTTGTAACTATCGATCGTGATTCTTGTTCAGGTTGTTTTAACCAGATTCCACCTCAACGTCAATTAGATATTCGTCAGCGAAAAAAAATTATCGTTTGCGAGCACTGTGGTCGTATTTTGGTTGATGAGGCTTTAACTCACGAAGTGGCAGAAGCTTAATTCTTCTTCAAAAAAATTTTAAGAACGTCTTGATGAAAATCAGGACGTTTTTTGTTTCTACACAAAACAAGAATGATATTTATGCGTTAACTTAAATATTTGTTTTCAATTGAAATTCCTTTGCTGTGCAATAAAACAAGACTATCCCAAATGATTAAATTTTTGCGCTTACTTACCCTATCAACTTTACTGGTTTTTCCACTTTCGCTCTTCGCCAATTTTGATTTTAATGCGAATTGCTTAAATGCCTACAAAAGTATATTTGAACTTAAGCTGGGCAATGCAAGAGCTTATATCTCTACAGAAAAAAAGCAACATCCAAATAATTCCATCATTCCCCTTTTGGAAAACTATATTGATTATTTTACCATTTTAACATCCGAAAGCAAAGCAGATTTCGATCGTTTAAAAGGAAATAAATCATCACGGTTGGATCAGATAAGTGATGATGATAAAAACTCTCCGTACTATTTATACGCACAGGCTGAAATCAATTTACAATGGGCTTTAATTCGCGGTCGCTTTGGGGAGTATTTCAACGCCGCCATGGAAATTAAAAAGGCCAATGGATTGCTTCAGGATAATAGCAAAAAGTTCCCCAACTTCCACCTGAACATGAAAGGTTTAGGCTTAATTAATGCTGTTCTGGGAAATCTTCCCGATGGCGCACTCAAAAGTACTTTATCGACTTTTGGAATAAAAGGAAATCTTCAAACCGGCTTAAATATGTTCGAAAAGCTTGCTGATAATTTGCCAAAGTCATCTTATGAACCGTTTTATGAAGAAGTGGTTTTTTACTATGCTTATGTATTAACTGATGTTGCCCATAGCAGTTCGGCCTATTCAAAGACAATGAAATATACGGATCGGATAGCGGATACAAGCCTATTAAAAAGCTATTTACGAAGCTATGTTTGCATCAAAAACGCACACAATGATGAAGCGATTGCCATTCTCGCAAAAAAACCGGAGGGCTCGCTTTACCAACCCTTTCCCTATTTGGATTATTTAGAAGGTTTAGCACACTTAAATAAGCTAGATCTATCTGCAGCTACCTATTTCAATCGCTTTTTAAGCAGCAATAAGGGCGTAAATTATATTAAAGATACCTATTTACATTTGGGCTGGATTGCGTTATTAAAAGGTGACAAAAATGGTTACTCCGCGTTTGTGACTAAAGCTATTAACAATGGTTACACCTATAATGAGAAAGATAAGCAAGCAAAAAATGAAGCGTCATCTCCACAACCGCCCATCGATTTGTTAAAAGCAAGGTTGTTATTTGATGGTGGCTACTTAGCCAGGGCATTACAAATTTTAGGCGACAAAAAAACTGCGGATTTTTCTTCAGAGAAGGATAAAACAGAATTTAATTACCGTTTGGGAAGAATTTATGATGATTTAGGAAAAGATGAAGATGCCTTAAATGCTTATCAGGCCACAATCAACCTGGGTAAAAATTCAAAATATTATTTTGCTGCAAATGCTGCTTTGCAAATGGGCAAAGTTTATGAAAAACGTAAGAATAACTCGAAAGCAAAAGAGGCTTTCAATAATGCCATTTCCATGAAAAACCATGAATATGAAAGCAGTATTGAAAGCCAGGCTAAAGCGGGTTTGAAAAGACTTAATTAGAAACGGTAAACAAAGGCGTTGATGTGCATTCCAGCGCCAACTGAAGCAAAAACGGCCACATCACCAGGCTTAACTTTGTAACCTTTCACTTGCTCTTTCAATACCAGATCTAACAAAGTTGGTACTGTTGCAACCGAACTATTACCCAGCCAGGAGATCGTCATCGGTACCAGATTTTCTGGAACAGTATCTTTACCGTAGAGCTTAAATAATCGTTTCATAATTGCCGTATCCATTTTACCATTAGCCTGGTGAACAAAAACGATATTAACATCTTCTACACTTAGTTCGGCCTTATCGAGTGCTTTTTTAATTACCTGAGGCACTTGTACCACGGCAAACTCATAGAGCTTACGCCCATTCATTTTAAGGTAATAGTTGCCACTGGTTTCTTCAGGGTGTGAACCTTTACCCATAATGAGTAAATTTCCATAATTTACCGCATGGGTTTCAGTTTTGTGGGCTAAAATCCCTTTCTGCTCCGACTCTTCTTCTTTTGCCTCATAAATTACTGCACCTGCTCCATCAGAAAATATCATGCTATCACGATCATGCGGATCAATAATTCGGCTTAAGGTTTCGGCTCCAATCACCATCACCCTTTTAGCATCACCACTCTTAATGTAGTAATCTGCCTGGATTGAACCCTGAACCCAGCCTGGACAACCAAAAATAATGTCATAAGCCACGCAATCGGGATTTAAAATGCCCAACTGCTGCTTAACTTTTGCGGCCAGTGAAGGTAAAATATCTGTACGATTACTTCCCAAGGGGATGTCTCCAAAATTATGACAGAAGATGATATAATCTAACGTTTCTTTATCAATACCAGCATCTTCGATTGCTTTTTCAGCTGCTTTGGCGCCAATATGGTTACTCAATTGTTCCGGACAAGCATACCGTCTTTCTACAATTTCGGTTATTTCAGAAAACTTGTGTATAATTTCGGAATTCTCCTTTTCTAGTCGATTCCCATTCTCAAAAAATGTTGAATTTAGGAATTCGTTACCAGATATAATATTTTCAGGAATATAACTTCCAGTGCCGGCGATAACCGTATTTATTACTTTGCTCATAATTATAATACCGCATACTAAAACGGTATGTAGTATAAAAATATGGTTAATAAATAAGAAATAGAAATTTTTTAACTAAAATCGTCAATTAGAAACACAAACAATTCCTTCGGCCCATGCGCACCTAGTACCAGTGTTTTCTCAATATCCGCCGTTCTGCTTGGTCCGGTAATGTTGCTGATCATCGATGGAATTTGATTTCCGTATTTGTTTTTAAGCAACTGAAAGGCATCTTTCAAATCTAAAACCAGCTGACTCGTTCTGGCAATTACGATGTGGTGATGCGGGAAAATACTTAACCTTCTGCCGGCTGCACTTTGGTTGGTAACCATTACGCTTCCGTTTCTGGCAACCACTGCTTCGCACAAGGTGATGCCCACTTCAGCTTGTTCAAAATCTTTATCTGTTTGGTAAAAAGGAAATTCGTATTTAGCCAGAAACTCCTGAAGTTCAGGTTCCCAGCAGTAAATTTTGCGCCATTTAAACTTATCTGCCAATTGAAGCATGTTTTCAAAAAAATCGATGCCATCTTCACAAAAGATAAAATTTCCGGAAATAGCCGTCAACTGCTCGGCAAATAGTACCTCAAGTTCTTGCGTATTTTTTTTGTAAAGAGGACTTTCCTCCGCATTAGGATATGGATTTTCTCGCTTCTCTAAAAGCGCTTTCCTTATCTTTTTTAGTATTTGTTCTTTAGCGGTGGTGTTATCCTTCATTTTTTTGTACTTGCTTTTGTTAAGATGCGAAACAAGTTCGGTGTCTTGTATTTGATTTGTTAATCAATGTATCTAAACAAATGAAACCCTGAACTTTTAAGGTTCAAGGTTTCAAACTTATGTATAATTGTGTTTATATGCAATGGAGCATATCTATTTACTCTTTCTCAGAAGAGGGATTTAAACCAGATACTTCTTTGTTAATATCTGTATCGCTAACGCCATCGTGAAGCAATCCTTCTGCTGCCGGAGTTTGATCGCCCGTTCCATTTACGAATTCATCGTATGTAGTTCTGGTATCAAAAGGACGTTTGCCTAAAATTTCCTCTAAATCTGCCTGGAATAAAATTTCTTTTTCCAATAATTTTTGAGCTAATTTTTCTAAACCATCTTGTTTATCTAACAACAGTTGTTTGGTTTTGATGTACACATCGCCAATCAGTTTACGAACTTCAACATCAATTAATTCAGATGTTTTTTCAGAATATGGCTTGTTAAAATTGTATTCGTTCTGCGGATCATGAAAAGAAACATTACCTACCGCTTCGTTCATACCATAAATACTCACCATGGCATAAGAAAGTTTGGTAATTCGCTCCAAATCATTCTGGGCACCGGTCGAAATTTTACCGAAAGTAATGTCTTCAGCTACACGTCCGCCCATCGTCATACACATTCCGTCGATTAACTGCTCCGTTGTATATAAAAACTGTTCTTTTGGTAAGTATTGGGCATAACCCAAGGCTGCAACACCACGTGGAACAATAGAAACTTTAACCAATGGATCTGCGTGTTCCAAAAACCAACCTGCAATAGCGTGACCAGCTTCATGATAAGCAACGATTCGTTTTTCTTCTGGCGAAATGATTTTGTTTTTCTTTTCTAAACCACCAATTACACGGTCAATTGCATCCTGGAAATCTTGCATATCAACCTGCTCTTTGTTTCTACGTGCTGCGATTAATGCTGCTTCGTTACAAACATTGGCAATTTCTGCACCTGCAAAGCCTGGGGTTTGAGCAGATAGTTTTTTCGCATCAACTTCCTGAGCTGTTTTAATAGGTTTTAAGTGAACATTAAAAATATGCTCACGGCCTACTAAATCTGGTTTATCAATAGAAATTTGTCTATCGAAACGACCGGGACGTAATAAAGCAGAATCCAACACATCAGGACGGTTTGTTGCCGCTAAAATGATAATGCCTGAATCTGTTCCGAAACCATCCATTTCTACCAATAATTGGTTTAATGTGTTTTCACGCTCATCGTTTCCACCCATTACGCTGTTCTTTCCACGAGCACGACCAATTGCATCCACCTCATCAATAAAGATGATACATGGCGCTTTATCTTTTGCTTGCTTAAACAAATCCCTCACACGTGATGCACCTACCCCTACAAACATCTCCACAAAATCAGAACCTGATAAAGAGAAGAATGGAACTTGTGCTTCACCAGCAACAGCTTTAGCCAACAAAGTTTTACCCGTACCTGGCGAACCTACAAGCAATGCACCTTTTGGAATTTTACCTCCAAGGTTGGTATATTTTTTAGGGTTTTTAAGGAAATCTACAATCTCCATTACCTCTTGTTTTGCTTCTTCTAAGCCCGCAACATCATTAAACGTAATGTTAACCTGACTTTCTTTATCAAAAAGTGTTGCTTTTGATTTACCGATGCTGAAAATTTGACCGCCACCTGCGCCACCACCGCCCATTCTGCGCATCATAAAAATCCAGAAACCGATTAATAAAAGCAATGGCAAACCAATGTTCACTAACAAACCTAAGAATGGATTACTACGGCTATCTTTTTCAGCCAAAATTCTGGGTTGATCAGCAGGAAGGTTTTTTTGCGACTCTGCCAACTGCTTATCCAAGCCATCCATTGTACCAGCATTAAAGTATACAATTGGGCCACTATTGGCAGTAGAAAACTTGCTTGTGCTTTTATATTTCTCGTATTCTGGTTTATCTAAAGCAGATTTTTTAATATAAACCTCCACTTTAACTAAATCTTCGCTTTTATAAGCGACCAATTTTTCAACGTCTCCAGTCAAAAGCATTTTGCTTTCGAATTCTGGATAATCAACTTTCTTACCGCCATCTCCAGAGAATAAAACCTGAGCAGCTATGATAGCAACAATAATTGCAGCATAAACCCAGAAAATATTAAACTTTGGTCCTTTTTGCGGTTTTTTCGGGATATTAGGAATTCTCTTTCCCGGTTTTTTGTTTTCGTTTGTATTTTGATTATCGTTCATTTGTCTTGTTCAAAATGGTTCTAGAGGTTATGCGCTTTTGTAATTTGTACTCTCAGCATCTCCCCACAATTCTTCTATGCCATAAAAATGGCGTTTTTCAGTTTTAAAAATGTGCACAACCACATCAAAATAATCAAGAATAATCCAATCTGCCGATTCGAAACCTTCCTTATGTCTTGGGTCGGTTTGAGTCGCTTTATAGATTTCTTTTTCTACACTATCGGCAATTGCTTTCACCTGAGTACTGGAATTTGCACTCGTTATTATAAAATAATCTGCTACAGATGTATGAATATTTTTTAGATCTAACCGCACTATATCTTCTCCTTTTTTCTCTTGAATGCCATGAACGGCCAACTCAGAAAGGTATGTAGAAAGGGCTACTATTTTCTTTTTTACCATTAAAATGCTTTAATTTTGGAATTACAATATTATAAATTCAACCCTTGCAAAATAACACTTTTTCGACACTATTTGTTGGTCAAAATTTAATCAAATTAAAAGAGGTTGATTCTACGAATAACTTTTTGAAAGAACTGGTGTCAAAATCCGAGCCATTACCCGAAGGAACTGTAATTATGGCAGATAATCAATTCGCTGGTAGAGGGCAACAGAATAGCGTTTGGCAAACGCAGGTGGGTAAAAACATCAGTTTGAGTATCTATCTTAAACCCTCATTCTTGCCTCTCGATAAACAGTTTTATCTCAATATGGCGGTTAGTTTGGCCATTAGTGAAACTTTATCATATTTTATCGCAAGCGGAATAAGTATTAAATGGCCAAATGATATGTACTATTTAGATAAGAAACTAGGTGGCGTTTTAATAGAAAACTCACTGACAGGTACAATCATAAAATCATCCGTTATTGGCATTGGTTTAAATATCAATCAAACAGATTTTCCTAATGAGATAGTGCATCGTGCCACCTCTGTCATTCAGATTTTACAAAAAGAGTTTCAGCTGGAAGTAATTATCGAGAAATTATTCGTCTTTATGGAGAAATACTACCTAGTTTTGAAATCAGGAAAATTTGAAAGCCTTAAAAGTCAATACCTCAAAAAGTTATACGCCATAAATAAACTGGCATATTATAAAGAAGATGGACGGGTTTTTGAAGGTGAGATTATAGGAGTTGAAGATGAGGGGCGATTAATGATGAAGATAGGTAATCATCAAAAATCTTTTAACTTTAAACAAATTGAATTTACACACACAAAATAAACACACAATGAAAAAAATCACTCTGGCGTTATCAATGGTATTGTTTACTGTTGTTGCGGCATTTGCTCAAATCGAAAAGCCAGTTACCTGGTCTTATGCAGCAAAAAAAGTTAGTAAAACTGAAGCTGTTTTATATTTAAAAGCAACAATTGATGATAGATGGCACATTTACTCTCAAAATGTTAAAGACGGAGGTCCGGTAAAAACAACTTTTGCCTTCTCACCCTCGAAAGATTTTTCATTAGTGGGTAAAACTGCTGAGCCAAAAGCCATTACGAAATACGAAGACACATTTAAAATGAATGTAAGTTACTTTGAAAAATCGGTAATCTTCACGCAAAAAGTTAAATTGAATAAAGCCGCAACAACTGTAAAAGGTAAAGTAGAGTTTATGGTTTGTAACGATAGACAATGCTTGCCGCCGGAAGAAGTTGAGTTTAGTATCCCGGTTAAATAATTGATATTAAAAGTATTACCTAGCAGTCCCGAATTTTTCGGGACTGTTTCTTTTTAAAGTAAAATCTGAGGTCCATTCGGCATTAGCAGGATGTCTTTATGAAATTATTCTTAATTTCACGCCTCAAACACAAAACACACAAATGAAAAAGGTTTTTTTATTTTTATTAATAGCATTAACGTTTCTGGCGTTACCTGCTGTTAAAAGTTACGCTGCTGTAACACAAGATACTACGAGCACTGCTCCACCCGACGATATCGTTTTTACAGAGGTAGGCTCTGCAAAAGATAGCGCAGCAAATAAAATTGTTGCGGATACCGTTAAAAAAGATAAACCAGTTAGCCAAAATAACGTCGAGAAGCCTTCATCTTCAACTGATGGAGCCGAGAAATTAACCCTTTGGCAAACCTTTATTAAAGGTCTTTTCGGTGGCTTTCTAGCTTTTTTAATGCCCTGCATCTTCCCAATGGTACCACTAACAATTAGTTATTTTACTAAAAAGGCGGGCAGTAGAAAAAAAGGCATCGGGCAGGCCATTATCTATGGAATTTCGATCATTGTTATTTATGTGGTATTTGGCTTACTCATTACCGTTCTTTTCGGTTCAAGTAAGCTAAATGAATTAAGCAGTAGTGGCTGGTTCAATTTTGCTTTCTTTATTTTACTGGTTGTATTCGCCATTTCTTTCTTTGGCGCTTTCGAAATTACCTTGCCTAGTTCTTTTGTAAACAAGATCGATCAGAAAGCAGATACCAGTAAAGGTTTAGGAGGCATATTTTTTATGGCGGCGTCTTTAGCTTTAGTTTCATTTTCGTGTACAGGGCCAATAATTGGAACCTTGTTGGTAGAAGCGAGTTCAAAAGGTAATGTGCTTGGTCCGGCAGTAGGCATGTTCGGTTTCGCCCTTGCCCTGGCTCTGCCTTTTACTTTATCTGCTATTTTTCCGGGCTTTTTAAACAGCATGCCTAAATCTGGCGGATGGTTGAACAGCGTAAAAGTATGTTTAGGCTTTCTTGAATTGGCTTTAGCACTTAAATTTTTATCAGCTGCAGATTTGGTATGGCATTGGGAATGGTTCGACAGAGAAGTTTTTCTTTGCCTTTGGATTGTGATTTTCGTGTTGATGGGAATATATCTTTTAGGGAAAATCAAATTTTCACATGACAGTGATTTACCTTATGTTTCTGTACCTAGGTTGTTTTTAGCTATTCTTTCCTTTTCATTTGCAGTATATATTTTACCTGGATTATGGGGTGCTCCGGTAAGCACATTAAGCGGTTTAGCCCCGCCAATGAATACTCAGGATTTTGTTTTAGGAGGAAATGTTCAAGCTTCAACGCCGCCTACAGGTTTTCCTGCCAAAGTGAAATACGCTGAGAAATTACACCCACCCCGTGGCTTTAATGCGTTTTTCGACTTAAATGAAGGACTTGCTTATGCTAAAGAAGTTAAAAAACCTTTATTAATTGATTTTACTGGCCATGCTTGTGTAAACTGCAGGAGAATGGAAGATCAGGTATGGATTGATCCGGAAGTTGGCCGATTGATTAGAGAAGAATTTGTTCTTATTCAGCTTTATGTTGATGAGCGATCAATAGAAGTGCCAGCTAATCAGGTGCATTATTCAGAAATCCTTCGTAAACAAACTAAAGATTTAGGCGCCTGGAATGCAGATTTTCAGGCAACTACCTACAACTCCAATTCTCAGCCATTTTATGTATTGGCTGGTCATGATTTGAAAACCCTTGTGGCACCTCAAGGCGCAATATTCGATGCAAAAGAATATGCGCTATATTTGCAGAGTGCCTTGGATATTTTCAATGGAAAGAAATAATTAAATGAAAAAGATAAAGAACATTGGCGTTTTAACCTCTGGCGGAGATTCGCCAGGCATGAACGCTGCCATTAGGGCCGTAGTTAGGGCCTCAATTTATTATGATATTCAAGTAACTGGCTTCATCCGTGGCTACGAAGGTTTAATTAACAATGATTTCATCGCCATGGAGCGGAAATCTGTTGCGAACATCATTCAGCGTGG
The DNA here is from genome assembly GCF_979258625.1 of Pedobacter sp. AC212. NCBI lineage: Bacteria > Pseudomonadati > Bacteroidota > Sphingobacteriia > Sphingobacteriales > Sphingobacteriaceae > Pedobacter > Pedobacter sp. AC212. The sequence goes on from NZ_OZ409870.1 coordinate 451,957, forward strand.
CGGAACGATTTTAAAAACCGCCAGAAGTGAGGCTTTTAGAACCAAAGAAGGCCGACAGATTGCCTACAATAATTTAAAAGAAAAAAATATAGATGCCCTGATTGTGATTGGTGGAGATGGAACCTTTACGGGAGCAAATATTTTTGCACAGGAGTTCGATTTTCCGATCATTGGCCTGCCAGGAACAATAGATAACGATCTTGCTGGTACCGATTTTACCATTGGTTATGATTCTGCGATTAACACCGTTATTGATGCGGTTGACAAAATTAGAGACACTGCAGAATCTCACGACAGACTTTTTATTGTTGAAGTAATGGGCCGCGATTCTGGTCTGATTGCTTTGCGAAGCGGTATTGGTGTAGGTGCTGAAGCGATAATGATACCTGAAGCGAACATGAACGCTGATGACATTTTACATAAATTAGAGCATAGCAGAAAAGATAAGGCATCGAAAATTATCATTGTTGCAGAAGGCGATGATACCGGAGGCGCATTTAAAGTAGGTGAAATTCTGCAGGAAAAATACCCGCATTATGATACCAAAGTTTCTGTTTTAGGGCACATTCAACGTGGCGGAAAACCCACCTGTATGGATCGCGTATTGGCGAGTCAGTTGGGGGTTGCTGCGGTAGAAGGTTTAATTAATGGTGAAAACCGCGTAATGGCCGGTCAGGTTAACCGGGAAATTACCTTTACCCCTTTCGATCATGCCATTAAGCACATCGATGCAGAAAAAGTAAGCTCTAAATGGCTAAAATTGATTGATATTTTATCTTTCTAAAGATTTTGAATAAAATAGAAAAGTCTTTCCCGCACCGGAAAGACTTTCTTTTTTTGCTTAGTTTTCGCCTTAAGCAATATTTTAATCCTCTAAAATAACTGCGGTACCATTAGCGCTAACCATCAGCATGCTACCGCCGCTACCCACCGTTTCATAATCCAAATCAATTCCAACTATTGCATTTGCCCCTAAAGCAGCTGCATATTGCTGCATTTCATTTAAAGCAGTATCTTTTCCTTCTCTCAAAACACGTTCGTAAGAGCTCGATCTGCCACCTACAATATCTGTTATCCCGGCAAATAAATCTTTAAAAATATTTGCACCGATAATGGTCTCTCCAGTAACCAGACCAACATATTTTACAATTTTTCTGCCCTCAACCGAAGGCGTTGTGGTTAATAACATAGTTTCAGTTTTTATAATTAGAAGCAAATTTTATTTAATTGTTACATTTTTCTGGAAAAGCATCGCCTGTATCCTTTTGGTTGCTGCAGTCCCGCTTTCACTTCAATCTTTTAATTGAAAAATTAAAAGTATTTATGCTCAATCTGGTTTATTTCCAGCGGGTTTCTGCTCCTATTTTCGGAGCGCCGGCCTGGGGTCGAAAAAATAAATTTATGTAATAGCGAAATATTCTGCATCACTATTAAAAATCAAAGTCATGCAAATATCTAAACAACTACTCATCGTCCCTCTATTCTTCATTGCCATTTTTGTAAAAGCACAAATGCCTGTTTTAAAGGTTCAGCAATCCAATAGCGATGCTGAAAAATCGGCGGTAAAAATGAGCAAACTTAATATCGATGTCCAGATTACGGGAAACATTGCCACCACGGTAATGACAATGACTTTCCATAATAATACCAACAGAATATTAGAGGGAGAACTTACTTTTCCAATGCCTGAAGGCATTACGGTGAGCCGCTACGCATTAGATATTAATGGCAAAATGCGTGAAGCTGTTCCGGTTGAAAAAGCAAAGGCAACGGAGGTTTTCGAGAGTATTGAGCGGAGACGTGTAGATCCTGGTTTGTTAGAGAAAGTAGAAGGAAATAACTTCCGTACCAGAATTTACCCATTGCCAGCTAACGGAAGTAGAACAATCATCGTAGGTTATGAGGAAGAGCTGAGTTTTAACAAAGGAGCCTCACTCAAATATCATCTACCTCTCGATTATAATGAAAAGATTGAAGATTTTTCTCTTAAAACCACAGTTTTTGAAAGTGTGCTCAAACCAGAATTAAGCGAACAGCCAGATGGCAATTTCGACATGCAGGCAAATGGCAATACTTATGTTGGCGAAATTAAAAAAACAAACTATCTACCTAAAAACGGCTTAACCATTAACCTTCCAAAACGAAATGATTTGCCTGAAGTGCAAATGCAAAAAGCTTCAAATGGATATTATTTCTTGGTGAACGTTTTTCCAAAAATTGAAAGCAGGCCGAGGAAATGGGCAAATCAAATTGGTTTGATTTGGGATGTTTCTTTGAGCGGATTACAGCGGGATACTAAAAAAGAGATTGAGCTTTTAGGTTTAATCATCGCCCAAAAACAAAATTTGACAGTTCAATTGGGCTTGCTGAATAACGAATTTAAAAAGGAAGGCTCATATGTAATTGTGGATGGTAACTGGTCTGCCTTAAAGGCAAAACTCGAAAGCCTGGTTTATGATGGCGGCACAAACTTCAGCGCAGTAAACTCGAGATTGCTTCCTGCTGAGGAATATCTTCTTTTCACCGACGGCTTATCAACTTTCGGGAAAAATACTGTTGCATTAAATAAACCTGTTCATGGTATCAATAGTGCTTTGAAAGCAGACTACAGCACTTTAAAATACATTAGTTTAAAAACCGGCGGGCAATTTATTAATCTGAATGCAACAACTGTAACAGATGCATTTAAACAATTAGGTCAGGAAAATCTGCAGTTTTTAGGAATTAAAAACGCAACGGATATTCGTCAAACCTATCCATCAATGCATGTAAATGTAAACGGGCATTTATCTGTAGCCGGAATTTTGAACGGTTTGAATACCGAATTTGTATTGCAATTTGGCTATGGAAATACAGTGGTAGCAGAGCAAGCAGTTCGTTTAAATGCAACTGAACACGCCCTGAGCAGCATAGATGTTAGCAGGGTTTGGGCACAAAAGAAAATTGCCGAAATGGATATTCAGTACGATGCAAACAAAGAAGATATCGGGTTATTAAGCAAACAGTTTGGTATTGTAACACGAAACACCAGCTTAATTGTGTTGGAAAATTTAGATGATTATTTGCGTTATGATATTGCACCCCCAGCAGAATTGCGTCAGGCTTACGATGCCGTTTTAAAACAACGTAGAATGGATATTCAGGAACGTAAAACAAATTTGTTAAACGCTGCGGTAGTGATGACAAAAGATTTAAAGGCCTGGTGGAATACCGATTTCTATTACAAAGAACCGGCAAAACAAAAGGAGCAATATCCAACACCAGAAAACAGAATAGTTCGAGGTGCGCCAGCTCCACCTGTAGTTGTTGCTACTCAAGTTGGAGATGCACAGAGATCGAGACCACAAGCTACTCAAGCAGCGCCACCAAGAGTTGATGCGGTAAGAATGCCGCCGCCTCCGGTTGTAGCACAGCGGGAAGCAAAGGCAGATGATCGTCAGGCTTTACAAGAAATAATGGTTGTTGGTAATGCGGCACAAGCTAAGCGAATGGAAACGGCGAGTGCAACCACAATAGTCAGATCTCAGACAACTGCAAGCTCCTCTTTACAAGGCCGGGTTGCTGGGGTAAATGTAACGAACAGTACAAGTAGGGTTGTAGAAACACAGCCTGCAATCGTTATCCCAGAATTTAAAAGTGATAAAGATTACATGAAAAAATTGATTGGCAAACCAGATAGCGCTTATCAATCTTATTTGAAAATGCGCCCAGATTACATCACTACACCTATGTTTTATTTCGATGTGGCCAATTGGTTTTACCAGCAAAAAGACAGCGTTAGGGCTTTAACAATTTTAAGCAGCATTGCCGATCTGGATCTGGAAAATGCTGATTTATATAAAACCCTTGCCTACAAATTGAAGCAAACCGGCAATTATCAGGAAGAAATTTTTATTACCAGTAAGGTTTTGCAATGGCGCCCGATGGATGCACAAAGTTACCGCGATTACGCATTGGCTTTGGCGGATGCTGGTCAATATCAGATGGCTTTGGATAATTTGTACAAAGTTTTAACGCAAAGTTATAATTCACAAATAGCCGATCGCGACCAGGGCATTGAAGAAATAATCATTTCGGAAATCAATAACCTAATCAGCAAACACGGAGATAAATTAAATATTAGAAAAATAGACAAGCGTTTAATTTCGGCGTTGCCAGTTGATGTTCGTGTCGTATTAAATTGGAATAAAAATGATACCGATATAGATTTGTGGTTAACAGATCCGACTGGAGAAAAGGGTTATTACGGAAACAACCGGACAAAAATTGGCGGCAGAATTAGTAACGATTTTACATCAGGATATGGCCCAGAGCAGTTTATGATCAAAAAGGCTATAAAAGGGAAATATAAAATAGAAGTGAATTATTATGGCGATAGGCAGATCAACATCAGCGGACCTACAACCGTAACCGCGGAGATTTACACCCGTTATGCCACAGGCAAGCAGCAAAGAAAAGTAATTGTGCTACCAATGGCCGCCGATAATCGAAATGGCAACCTTGTTGGGGAGTTTAATTTTTAAAATAGCATTACGGTAGAATTGACCATATAAGGCATTTAAGATTTCATATAAGCTCAATTGTCTTATGTTTTCTTAAATTTCTTATATGGTTTTTTGGGCTTTCTTCATTCGAACGCAGTGGAGAAATCTTTAAAAAGAGTGGAGAAAGATCTCTCCGCTTCGCTGTGCTTTGGTAGTGATGACGGTTTAACTTATTAAAGTAATAAGCCCGCAACTTCTTCCCAGGTATTTACGCGTTCGTATTCAGTAACTAATAAATTATGTGGCGAAGTAAATAACAACGGCCTACCAGGAAAATTCACAAAGTTTTTAATCCTATCGTCAATCATAATATCGGTACTCACAATTTTTTGTCCACAAAAAATAATGTGTTGCCAGTCAATGAAAGGGAAATGTTCTGTTAGCCAATCGTATTTATCTTTTAAGCAATTTGGAAATTCCATTGCGGCAGAAACAATAAATACATCGTACTTTTCTTGCAACGCTTTAAGTACCCTTTGGCTATCTGGAATAACTTCCAGGTCGCGGAAAAAACCAGGTTCGTTGATGTATTCAAACCATTTTCGTTCCACGTCTTTCGGCACATGGTGATAAATTTCATTGCCGGCATCAATTTTCAAATCCAATGGAACATTATAATCGCGGTTGTAAAGCTGAATAAATTTCTTAATCGGATCGGCAATTACCTCATCCATATCAATGGCTATTTTCATAAAGGTAAAGATAAATGAACAAGGATGAAGGAGCAAGGATAAAAGATCAAATCCTATTTTTAAGCCACCTATTATCTTCAAGACTTTACTCCTTGTTCATTAATCCTTTTTCAATTTGCAAAGTATCAATTCATTACTTATCTTTGCAGCCCCGCAGCATGTAGCTCCGGGAACTATGTTGAATACATAAATACGAAAAGAAATGGCAACTAAAATCAGATTGCAAAGATTCGGTAAAAAAGGAAAACCTTTTTTCCACGTTGTGGTAGCAGATTCTCGCTCTCCACGTGATGGTAAATTTATTGAGCGTTTAGGTTCTTACAACCCAAATACCAATCCTGCTACTATCGAAATTAACTTCGAAAAAACTTTAGCTTGGGTTAACAGTGGTGCACAACCAACTGATACAGCTCGTGCTATTCTATCTTACAAAGGCGTTTTATACAAAAAACACTTAGAAGGTGGTGTTAAAAAAGGTGCTTTAACACAAGAACAAGCTGACGAAAAATTCACTGCTTGGGTTGATGCTAAAGCTGGTAAAATCTCTGGTAAAACAGAAGGTTTAGCTACTTCTAAAGCAGATGTGCGTAAAGCAGCATTAGCGGCAGAAGCTAAGAAAAAAGAAGACAGAGCAGCAGCAATCGCAGCTAAAAATGCACCAGTTGCAGAAGAAGTTGTTGAAGAAGAAACTCCAGCTGCTGAGGCAACTGAAGAAGCTCCTGCAGCAGAAGCTACTAAAGAAGAAGGAGCAGAATAATTTTAATTGTTTTGTTCAAAGAAATAGCGTTTCGAGTTTCGGAACGCTATTTTTATATAAAGAGATTTTTAACACAATCGTCATGCCGTCCCGAACGTTCTGGATCAGCATCTGTCTAGCATTAAAGACCCTGAAATAAATTCAGGGTGACGATAGCATTTAGAAGCCCCTTTAGGGGTTTGGGGTGATATGAAACACGAAGAAGCATTTTACGTAGGTTACGTTACAAAAACGAGGGGTTTAAAAGGAGAAGTTCAAATCTTTTTTGAATTTGATGAATACGAGCAGCTCGCATTTGATGTGATGTTTGCGGATATGAATGGAAAACTCGTGCCTTACTTCGTGGCCGATGCGAAGCTACAGGCAAATAAAACGGGTTACTTTAATTTCGATGACGTTGATCATATCGATAAGGCGCAACCATTGTTAAAGAAAAAGTTATATCTGCCATTAAACCTCATGCCAGAACGTGATGAGAACGAATTCTTCTATACAGACCTAAAGGGTTTTACTGCAGTTGACAAAAGCCTTGGTGAGCTTGGTGAAATCCTCGAGGTAAATGAATACCCACAACAATTTATTGCCACCGTTTTATACCAGCAAACTGAAATTCTTTTTCCGCTCAATGAAGATTTCATTGTGGAGATAGACGATGAGGAAAAGATTTTGACCCTGGATTTGCCGGAAGGCTTACTTGATATTTATCTGGAGAATTAATCTCTCTCTGATAAACCTTTCTTGTGAGTTTTTCGTTTAACAATCATGAGACGTTTATTCATTTCTTTTGTGGCATTGCTGCTTTTAGCGAGTTGTAATGAAACCAAAAAACCTGAAAATAAGTCAGCAGGGGCGGAAGTTATCAAGCAAAAATTCCAGCAAGATTCTATCAATGTCGTTGCTGTTAAAGCACTCAAAGCTTTAAAAGAAAAGAACTACCAGGCATTTGCGTCATACTTTCACCCCATTGATGGCGTTCGTTTTTCTCCTTATGGGTTCATCGATCCTACACACAAACATGTTTTAGCCAAAGATTTTTTAGAAGCCATCGATAAAAACTGGACACTCACCTGGGGCCACTTTGATGGTAGTGGCGAGGCAATAAAGATGAAGGTTAAGCCTTATATTGAAAGGTTTGTTTACAATGCAGACTATTTAAATGCAGATCGGAAAAGCTATGACGAGTTTATCGGCCAAGGCAATACGATCAATAATTTAAAGGAAAGTTACCCGCAGCTCCATTTTACGGAATACTATTTTAAAGGAAATAACGAGAAATATAAAGGGCTTGATTGGAATAGCCTTCGTTTCGTTTTCAAAAAGCACGAGCAAGCCTATTATCTGGTAGCAGTAATTCACGATCAATGGACGATTTGATTCTCTCTTTCTCCAAAATATTACCTGGATTAGTTTTGTTGAAATAGCAGACTATAAATTGCGATTAGCAGAATTTTTATAGAAAATGCTGATTGTGCTACTGGCGATGTATTTCTGTTAAGCCATTGAACACAATGCTTATCACCAAACGCCAAACTATTCTTACCTTTGCTCCATGCGTTTTGATATTATAACGGTTCTTCCGGCTTTGTTAGAAAGCCCTTTTGCACATTCCATTTTGCAGCGTGCTCAAAAAAAAGGTATTGCGGAAATTGTGGTTCATAATCTTCGTGATTATGCAACTAACAAACAAAAGAGTGTAGATGACTATCAGTACGGTGGAGGAAGCGGGATGGTAATGAGTATTGAACCCTTTGCGGCCTGTATCGAAAAGCTTCAGGCAGAACGGGAATATGACGAGATCATTTTCATGAGTCCGGATGGAGTTACGCTAAATCAAAGCACAGCCAACGAACTTTCCATTAAAAAAAACATCATTATTCTGTGTGGCCACTATAAGGGAATAGATCAACGGATTCGCGATATTTTTGTTACCCGTGAGATCTCCGTAGGCGATTACGTACTAAGCGGGGGAGAATTGCCTGCGGCGATTGTAGTTGATGCCGTTGTGCGGCTAATTCCCGGTGTTTTGAATGATGAAACTTCTGCCCTTTCTGATAGCTTTCAGGGAGAGCTGCTGGATGCACCTGTTTACACCCGGCCGGCTGATTGGAGAGGCCATAAAGTGCCTGATGTTTTATTGAGCGGACATGAAGCAAAAGTGAATGAATGGAGGCATGAACAGGCATTGGAGCGTACTAAAACCCGTCGGCCTGATCTTTTGGAATAGAAGCATTTAACGCGTAACAATGTGGATTTCTAAAAGATTGTGGAAAAAATAAAATTAGTTTTTATAATTGAAAAAAAATCCCTAATATTGCAATCCGAATTTCACGGGTTGAAATATCGATTTAATAGCTTAAAATCATGGATTTAGTAAAATTTGTTGAAGAGCAGGCCATCGCGAAAAAAGATTTTCCTGCGTTCAAGTCTGGCGATACAGTGAGCGTACACTATAAAATTCGCGAAGGTAATAAAGAACGTATTCAAATTTACCAAGGTGTTGTAATTCAACGCAACAGTGCAGGTGCTAACGAAACTTTCACAGTTCGTAAAATTAGTAACAGTATTGGTGTTGAGCGTATTTTCCCTGTTAATTCTCCAAACATCGAGAAGATAGAAGTAAATAGCTATGGTAAAGTTCGTAGAGCGAAATTATTCTACTTACGTGCTTTAACTGGTAAAGCTGCTCGTATCAAATCTTTGAGAAAATAATATTCTTTATTAAAAGATATAGCCTTCACGATTAATTTCGTGGAGGTTTTTTTGTTTATACCTTTACCTATATGTTAGATTCTGCATTTTTCGAACAGGTTCTTTGGGGCAATACCGTAAAAGCATATTGCCTTTTCGGCGGAATACTTTTGTTCGGTTTGATTTTCAAGCGCATATTTTCCAAACTGTTGAGCAAACTTTTGTTTAGATTGTTCAGAAGTTTCTCTCAGCAATCGCACGATGCAGCTTTTGTTTCCCTGCTGGTGAAGCCGATCGAAACCTTCATCCTGCTCGCTACACTTTATCTTTCCATTAATCAGCTTAAACACCCACTAGAGGTGGCCATTTTCCATTACAGCAAATTGGTAGGCAAAACGAAAGAAGCTATTCCGGTAAGCATTGGCGATTGTGTAGACAGGATATTCCTCTTCATGATTATCCTGTCAGTGTTCTGGATCATCCTGAGGATTATCGATTTCATCAGTCATGTTTTATTATTTAAAGCCTCATTAACCCATAATAAATCGGATGATCAATTGGTTCCGTTTCTTAAGGAACTTTTTAAAACGCTGGTGATTTTTATCGGCTTTTTTACTTTGCTTGGCTTTGTTTTCGAGGTGAATGTATTAACACTGATTACCGGTTTAGGTATTGGTGGTATTGCTATTGCGCTGGCTGCTAAGGAGAGTTTGGAAAATTTGATTGGTTCTTTTACCATCTTTTTAGATAAGCCTTTTGTAGTTGGCGATTTGGTTAAGGTTGATGGTGTTGAAGGTACTATAGAGAAAGTGGGCTTTAGAAGCACCAGAATTCGTACGGCCGAAAAAACGATGGCCACTATCCCTAACCGCGGTATGATTGATGGCGTTTTGGAAAACCTTTCGTTACGTGATTCAAGAAAGGTGAATTTTATAATTGGATTAACTTACGAAACAACGGCAGAATCTGTTAAAAATATTATATCAGAAATTGAGGCATATATCAACCAAAGGCCAGGAACGGTTGATGTACATGCATCTTTTAAAAGCTTTGGTGATTCAGCTTTAAATATTGAAATTAACTATTTCATTACCAACCTTGATTTTAATGAATTTTTAAGAATCAGGCAGGAAATAAATCTTGAAATTATGGATATCGTGATGCGAAATAAATCTGATTTTGCCTATCCTACGCAACGCTTAATTAGCGACAGACCGATTAATAATGATCATGAAAAGGAAGTTGGAAATGATGCAATTGATTAAGCACTGAAATCCAAATAAAACATCTGGTTAAAAGAAAAGCCAATTTGGAAATCCCAAATCGGCTTTTTAATGCGGTATCATGGTGCTTAACTTAAAGTTGCCAGAGTAGTAATTCCTCCTTTTACCACCTGATTAAGCTCTACGTTTACTTTTGTTCCAACAGGTAAAAAAACGTCTACTCTTGAGCCGAATTTAATAAACCCGAACTGTTCGGTTTGTTTTACCTGATCTCCTTCTTTAACATACCATACAATTCTACGGGCTAAAGCACCTGCAATTTGGCGGAACAATACAGGCGTTCCATTTGCATGTTCAACTACAGTAGTGGTACGCTCATTTTCAGTAGATGATTTCGGGTTCCAGGCTGCTAAATATTTTCCAGGGTGATATTTGAAAAATTTAACTACACCAGAAATTGGATTACGGTTGATGTGAACGTTTACCGGCGACATAAATATAGAAACCTGTAAGCGCTTGTCTTTAAAATATTCACCTTCTTCTGTTTCTTCAATTACAACTACTTTACCATCTGCAGGGCAAATTACCAGGTCTTCTCCGGCAGAAAAACTGCGGCTGGGATTACGGAAAAACTGAAGTACAATGATGAATAACGCCGCCGAGAAGATATAAATGAACCAACGCAACCAGGTCATGTCGTAATATTTATAATCCACAACAGCGTTGATCACGAAAATAAGTAAAATAGTTATTGCTATGGTGGTATAGCCTTCTTTGTGTATGGTCATTACGTTAAAATTATTGCACAAAGGTGCGAAAAATAAATTAATCAGTCCGAAAAATTATCCTTCAGTCGCCCTGTAAATATCGTTTAAGTTTCTGCCCAGGCCATTGTAATCTAAGCCATAGCCAACTACAAATTCATTTGGTATTTCAAAACCAACATAGGCTAACTCTTCCACATCGTATTGCAAAGCGCTTGGTTTTACCAGGAGCGAACTAACTTTAACCGAAGCCGGATTTTTCTCTTTTAACGTTTTAATGATGTGGTTAATCGTTAATCCCGTATCAACAATGTCTTCTACAATAATGATGTCTCTGCCTTCTATATCATCAGGTAAGCCAATAAGTTCTTTTACCTTACCGCTGCTAGATGTTCCTTCATATGAAGCCACACGCATAAAAGCGACTTCGCAAGGCACATCAATCTCTTTAATCAAATCAGCCATAAAAAGAAAACTTCCATTCAGCACGCCAATAAAAAGTGGACATTTTCCTTCATAATCCAAATTAATCTGGATGCCCAGCAGGCGAATCCTTTTATTCAGGTTGTCGTTCTCTAGAAAAATCTCGAATTCCTTATCGTCTACCTTAATTTTGTGCATTTATATTATTCGTTGAAATGTTGTAATGTTTGATAGGCTTTGGTATACAATTATTTGATTCTAAAGAGATAAAACATTAATTGTAAACCGCAAACTGACGACTGACTACCCGCCTTCTTCCTGCTCTTTTTCCCTTCGCCGTTGTTCTCTCCGTTCCTGTCTGAGCTGTTTTTTACTTTTTGTAGTATCGGCTGGTTTAGCGGTTACGGTATCTTTTTTATTTCCGCCACCAAAAATCCTGTCGAATAAATTTTTGTTTTTGTCCTGCATCATTACAGGCGGCATTCCCTCTTCATCATCTTCAAAAGCGTTGGTGTCAATTTCTACAGTGTCTGGTGCAAGATAACGGCGCAAACCTTCACGCAAACGAACATTATAAAAACCATAACCCGACGTATCTCCAGGAGTTAAGCCTCTTCTCGCCATAATGTTTCCCATAAACCTGAAATAGTTGAACATATAAGGTTTCAAGCTTCCATCGGCCATAAACTTGTACATCGATGCCTTAGGTTTTGGAACAATACTGGCCAGGAACAAGCCATCGCCAATGGTTAAATCTGCTGGCTGCTTTCCGAAATAATATCTCGATGCTTCGCCGATGCCATAGATGTTTTGACCAAGCTCCATAATATTAAAATATACCTCCAGCATACGTTGTTTGCTCACTAAATGATTGTGTTCAATGAGCCACACAATTAATATTTCTTCCGCTTTGCGGGCTAAAGTTTTCTGGCGACTTAAATATATATTTTTAACCAGCTGCATGCTGATCGTGCTGCCGCCCCGTTTAAATTTCTTCTCCTTGTAATTTACTGCAATCGATTTTCTGATCGATTCTTCCACAAAACCATTGTGGGTATAAAATGATGGATCTTCGGCAGTTAAAACCGCGTTGATGAAATTTTTAGAAATTGCACTTAATGGAGTAAAATTTGGGTTTGATGGGCCAATGGTGATATCACGCATCGGTTTTCCATACTCGTATGGCGTATAAATAAATGGAGCATTAATTTTTTGAAGATTGGTTTTTCCCCATCTTAATATTTTGAAATTTACTGGAGTTAAGGTAGAGCTGAATTTTACACTGTCTGGCACTTTAGTATCCAGATAGAAATTAAGATTGTATTTTACTTTTCCTTCCACTTTCAAACCATCTAAAGATTCAAATAAACCTTGAGGGAAACCATCTAAAATCGCCTGCGCATCTTGTTCTTCGGCATTTATTTTAAGCTCGTAAATTTTGTTTTTACCCAACGTGTATTTAACGTATGGATGAATTTGGGCATTTTTAAGATAAGCAGTCGATGAACTGTCCAAAGCAACAAAATTGGGCCCAACTAAAACATCAGCATCAAGTTTTGCACTTTGAACAATAATATCGTTACTCGCTATCCTCGCCTGGTTAAGTAACATATTTTTAACCGACCACGAACCCGATATTTTGTAATCATCGCCACTGTATCCCGCATCTTTAAGCTCGGTTTCAAGCGTATCGAAACTTACCTTTGCATGGAGCTTATTATTCAAATAAGGCAATTCCAGTTTTTTTCCATCAGCATAGGCCATAAATTTTAAGCGCTTACTACCAGGATTTACCAAACCGTCAATGTGCCAGGTAGATTCACCTTCATTTACATTGATAGTAGATTTTAAATCACCATCATCTATTGTGGCTGTAGTAGCAAAACTCAATTTTGCCGTATCATGATCATTGAACTTGAAAACCATATTTTTCATGTCCATATCATCAGGAATTTTATACAAAACCTGGTTCAATAAATTATTGGCAATTTCGGGTAAGTTGGCCTTCCCTTTATTCTCGGTACTATCTTTTTTCTTTCTTTTAAGGATGAAATCGATATTACTGGTTGAGTCTTTAAATACCACATTTATAAAACCATCGCTTAGTTCTACTTCAGCTAGCTTAACGTTTCCGAAAATCAATGGAAATAACTTAACGCCAACACTCAATTCACCGATATTGGAAAGCGTGTCTCTATCTTTTGGGACCACCGAAATATTGGTCATTTTTACGGTGCTCATCCCTGCAAAGCCTGCAGATCCAATTTTCACCTCTAAACCATAATCTTTATCCGCTTTTGCAATGGCTTTGGCCACCATTTTTTTCAGAAGCGCCTCCCTTTTACTATAAGCATAAGCCCCGATAGCAAGAAAAGCAATTAAAAAAACACCTAAAATCCACGCTCCAATTTTTAAATATTTTTTAGGGATTTTAATTTTCGGTATGCGCATATAGTCGTTAAAATGGTTAATTGCTTAAACGTAACAATTAAATGTTTATTTCGTGTTAAAATTACAGTTTAAAACCCTAAATAAAAGTATTTATGGCTATGTTTTGTTAATTTTGAATTTAAATTAATACGATGCCAATTAGCCCGCAACAAGTTTTAGATGCTTTAAAAAATGTAGAGGATCCTGATCTTAAAAAAGATTTAGTGACCTTAAACATGATTAAGGATTTACATATAGATAACAACCAGGTAAACTTTACATTAGAGCTTACTACGCCAGCTTGTCCGATGAAGGACATGCTGAAAAATGCCTGTACAAATGCAGTTAAGCATTTTGTATCTGCAGATGCTGAAGTAAATATCAATGTAACTTCCAGGGTAACTCAACCAACAAATTCATCTTCACTAGATAACATTAAGAACATCATTTTGGTTTCATCTGGAAAAGGTGGTGTGGGCAAATCTACCGTATCGAGCAATTTGGCAGTAACCCTGGCGAAGGATGGTGCAAAAGTAGGTTTAATAGATGCAGATATTTATGGTCCTTCGGTACCTACCATGTTTGATTTGGTTGATGCTAAACCTGGTGCAGAAGAAACAGCTGATGGAAAAACTAAGATTATCCCGATTGAAAAGTACGGGATAAAGTTGTTATCGCTTGGCTTTTTTGCAGATCCTGGTCAGCCAGTGCCGTGGCGTGGGCCAATGGCTTCAAACGCGGTGAAACAATTATTTAACGACACTAATTGGGGTGAACTGGATTATCTAATTGTCGATCTTCCACCGGGCACCGGCGATATTCACATCACCATTACCCAAAGCTTCCCAATTTCTGGGGCAGTTGTAGTGACTACTCCGCAACAGGTAGCCTTGGCTGATACCCATAAAGGTTTGGCCATGTTCCGTATGCCGGGAATTAATATCCCGATTTTAGGAGTGGTAGAAAACATGTCGTACTTTACACCAGCAGAATTGCCTGATAACAAGTATTATATTTTTGGAAAAGGCGGAGGAACTATTTTAGCAGAGCGGTTTGATGTTCCATTTTTGGGTGAAATTCCGATAATACAGAGCATTGCAGAGGCTGGAGACAATGGTAAGCCGGTAGTGCTAAACCAAAATCCGCTTTTGGAAGTTATCTTTGGAGATATCGCAAGCAAAATTGCGCAGCAGATATCCATTAATAATGCACAAATGGCTAATTGCTAAAAAATTACTATTTTTATATTTTAAAATACACATAATGAATTTAACAGAGCAAGTAGAACAGGCATTAGAAACTATCAGACCCTATTTGAAGGCTGATGGAGGGGATGTTTCTGTTGAAGAAATTACATCAGAAGGAATGGTAAAGCTTAAACTTTTAGGCAGCTGCGGTTCTTGTCCGATGAGTTTCATGACTATGAAATCGGGCATTGAACAGGCAATTATGAAAGCCGTACCTCAAATTACTTCAGTTGTGGCCGTCAACATGGCAGAGCAAGTTTAGCTTTAACAATATTTAACAAGGAAGTTTTATTTTTAAAATTACTTTTGTCTTAATGAGATATTGTATTGCCCTAATTTGCCTTCTTTTTTCTACCGCTGCTTTTTCACAACAAAGATCAGCAGAAGAAAAACTTATACAATTTTCTGGGATCATTACTGATATCGATAGTACAAACGTAATTCCTTACGTTACCATCACCAATCTTTCTGCAAATGGTAAACGTGTAGCAGCCGATTACAGGGGTTATTTTACCTTTATTGTAAATCCGGGTGATACCATTCTTTTTACGGCCATAGGTTATAAAAAATTCTCCACTGTTATACCAACCGGAACACCTGATAGTAAATACACGATTATGGTTAAGCTGAAAGCCAATGTAATCGATTTGCCTTCGGTAAGGGTTTTCCCATGGGCTACTACGGAAGAGTTTACCCGGGAGTTTCTATCCATGAAATTAGCGGATGATGATATGGCCATAGCAAAGAAAAACCTCTCCAGATCATCTATCAATGGCTTAATTCAAACGCTACCGCGTGATGGGCAGGAAATCGGAAGTCAGAATTATCGTTATAATTTCGATAGGATGATTAACAAGAACATGGTGCAAACCAACCCTCTTTTAAATCCTTTCGCATGGGGTAAGCTGATGCAACAGATCTTCGATGGGGATAAGAAAAGAAATGAAAATTAAGTCGGGAGTCTTTAGTCTCTGAGTCAAAAGTCTTGGATGCCTGACTTAGCCATGGGCACAAAAAAAGGGATAACGTTTCCGTTTTCCCTCCAAAATCTTAAATAAAAACCTATCGTTTTTTACTTTTATTCGGAAACTTCATTTTATAGTCTGTTTTGATGTTTCCTTTTGAAATGGCATCTAACTTACTCTTTAGCATTGTTTTACGCAAAATGCTAACCTTATCGGTAAAGAGTTTACCTTCGATATGATCGTACTCATGTTGAATTACCCGAGCAGGTAAGCCATCAACATCTTCAGTATGTTCTACCCAGTTTTCATCAAAATAATTCACTTTGATGTTGGGTTTGCGCATAATGTTTTCCCGAATATCCGGAATGCTTAAACAACCTTCATTAAAGCTCCAGGGTTCTCCGGTTTCTTCTACAATCCGGGCATTGATAAATACTCTTTTATAGCCTGGCGTTCCATCTTCCTCTTCCCCGGTATCCACTATAAATAAACGAATGGGTAAGCCAATTTGCGGTGCCGCCAAACCAACGCCATTTGCATAGTACATGGTATCAAACATGTTTGCAATCAACTCTTTTAATTCAGGGTAATTTTCATCAATATCCGTTCCTACCTTTTTTAAAACAGGATCTCCGTAAGCTACTATTGGTAATTTCATTGTGTAATATATTTTTTCAGACAATAAGCCTGAGACTAAATTCCAAAGGTTTGTCAGTCTGAGCCTGTCGAAGACTCTCCGATTGCTCCTTCGACAAGCTCAGGATGACAATCTACCACTTTACAAAAATAGCAATTATTCCAGTATCGGACTGAATGTAAAAATATTCAATTGCTCTGGTGCTAAAACCTCATCTACAATTTGGGCCATTTCTGTCGTGCTCACTTTATTAATCCTTTCAAAAACTTGCGCCAACGAATCAATTCTATCATGATCAATCAGGCTTTTTGCCATTGAAATAATTAAGCCGATCCTATTCTCTTCACTTAAAGCAATCTGGCCTATAAATTTATTTTTTGCTTTTTGTAACTGCAACTCATTCAAAGGATGATCCTTTAACTTTTTCATCTCTTTAAAAATTAAAGTTAATGCCTTCATGTGTTTTTCTTTATCCGTACCGAAATAGATCGAAAAAATTCCGGTATCGCTTAGCGGCGAAAAATTAGATTCGATGGTATAGGCAATGCCGTATTTTTCTCTGATTTGAAGATTCAACACCGAACTCATTCCGTTGCCCCCGAAATAATTATTCAGTAACATTAAACCTGCCTTATTTTTGTGGTGAGTGGAATACGTTTGCCCACCAACAATGCAATGCGATTGCATAATAGGCTTATAAATGTCGGTCGAAGTTGGATTTAAAACAGCAGGTTTTTTTCGGTTTAGCGAAGGGGAGTTTTCTTCTACATAACTAAAATGTTTTGTGCCCTTTTTTACCACGCTATTAAAACTGTAATCTCCTAAAACAGCTATTACAATTTCATTGGTTCGATAATTAGCTTTGCGGAAATTGATCACATCCTCACGGGTGAAATTGCTTACGCTTTCTACAGTGCCGAGGATGTTATTACCCAAAGCATTTCCTGCAAAAAGCATGTCTTCAAAATCATCATTAATGGCTTCTTCCGGTTGGTCGAGATAAGAAGCAATTTCATCAAGGATTACGCTTTTTTCTTTATCCATTTCTTCCTCGGGGAAAGTAGAATGGAAAATGATATCGTTAAAAAGATCTAGGGTTCGATCTAAATAAGGATTCAAAAACGAAGCATGGATGCAGGTATATTCTTTGGTTGTATAGGCATTTAAATCTGCGCCCACACTTTCCAAACGGTTTAAAATCTGATTTGTACTGCGTTTCTCTGTTCGCTTAAAAATTAAATGTTCGATAAAATGAGCTAAACCTGCTTTGCCTTCGGGTTCATCACGAGAACCGGTATTGATAATGATGCAAGCATGAGATATAGTAGAAGCCGAGGGCACATGCAACAAGCGGATGCCGTTCGGTAAAGTATGAACATTGTATTCCATTGGAAGGCAAAGATACGGCTATTTGATTACAAAGCCTCGGTATCTGGGTATTGCAATTGTAAAGCAGAAATCAATTTATCTTTAGTAGGATGCTTTAAGGCCAGAAAAATAAAATTTGCAGCGGCGAACAGCAGGAAAAAAGAATTGTGCGTAATGAAGAAGCCGACAACATTAAAAAGTGCCCCTCCTTCTAAAAGCGCAGCGCTAATGATAAAGGCACTTTGGTATAAATTGACTTTTGTCTCGGCTGTTTCTGATTTGTCAATTTTAGCGATCAAGTTTTTAAAGAAAAATATGCTGGCCGAAATAGTGATTAAACCCATAATTGGGAAAATCGGGTTGAATGGTGCGGTAGTTGCCGGGTTAGCATCAAAAAACATGATTTCGCGGTTTAAAAAAATAGTTACTAAAGCGAAAAGTAAAACGCCGCTGCATAAAGCAAGATGAATAATTTGGAGTGTTTTTAATTTGGTGTTCATTATTGATTTATAATATGTAGGATTGGATAGATTGTCATATTGAGCCTGTCGAAACACGATCAGAATGTTCTTTGACAGGCTCAGAATGACAACGAAAGTGAAATTATTTAGTGATACCCTCTAACGAAAATAAAAATGCCCATCTCAAAGCTACATCTTTCAAATAATCGAACCGGCCTGATGCGCCTCCATGGCCAAATTCCATATTGGTTTTTAGCAAAAGAACGTTTTTATCCGTTTTATTTGCCCTAAGCTTGGCCACCCACTTAGCAGGCTCAAAATATTGAACCTGGCTATCGTGTAAACCCGTGGTAACAAGCATATTTGGGTAGGCTTTTTTCTCTACATTTTCATACGGTGAGTAGCTTTTCATATAATCGTAGGCGTCCTTTTTCTTTGGATTTCCCCATTCATCGAATTCGTTCGTAGTTAATGGAATGCTTTCATCGAGCATAGTATTTACCACGTCAACAAAAGGAACATCTGCAATAACACCGTTCCATAAATCTGGAGCCAAATTTACAACTGCTCCCATTAATAACCCACCAGCACTGCCACCATTGGCATACAAATGCGCTTTCGAAGTGTAGTTTTGTTCTACCAGGTATTCTCCGGCAGCAATAAAATCAGTAAAAGTATTTTTCTTTTTCATCAATTTGCCATCCTCATACCATTGACGCCCCATTTCCTGTCCGCCACGAATATTTGCAATAGCAAATGCGAAACCACGATCAAGCAAACTTAAACGCTGCGAAGAAAACGATGCTTCGGTACTCGAACCGTAAGAGCCGTAAGAATAGAGGAGCAATGGTGCTTTCCCGATTTTATCAAAGCCTTTCTTATAAACGATGGCAATAGGAATTTTGGTTCCGTCTTTAGCCTTGGCAAACAAACGTTCGGTAACATAATTTTTCGGATCGTAGCCACCCACAACCTCCTGTTGCTTCATTAACTTTTTGTCTTTTTTCTGCAAATCGTAATCATAAACCGAATTCGGCGTAGTTAAAGAAGTGTAGTTGTATCGAAGTGTTTTGCCAGTATATTCGGGGTTCGATCCAATGCCTGCTGCATAAACTGGCTCGTCAAATTTGATGTAATAATCTTTGCCATCCGTCTTCAACACATGCATTTCGGTTAAACCGTTTTTGCGTTCAGATAGCACTAAGAAATCCTTAAATTCATCACCATATTCCAACAAAACATCTTTCCGGTTCGGAATCACTTCTTTCCAGTTTTCTTTTTCCGTCTTATTCAAATCGCATTCCATCAAGCAAAAATTCTTTGCATTCCAATTGGTGATGATGTAGAACTTATCATCAACAGGTAGAACATCGTATAGCACATCTTTAGATCGTGGCGAGAAAATTTTAAAAGCAGCCTCTGGATGATCAGCATCAATCATTCTAAATTCATTCGTCAGTGTCCCTGCAGATGAAATCATAATGTAACGACCATTTTTCGATTTTCCTACGCCAATATAATTGGTGTTATCTTTCTCGTCGTAAACCACAACATCAGCCTTTGCATCCGTTCCAAGCACATGTTTTTTGATTTTTTCGCTCAGCAACGTAACCGCATTTTTCGAAGTATAAAACAATGTTTTATTATCATTAGCCCAGGCTACCCCACCTTCCGTATTTGTAATCGCATCCTTATAAATTTCTCCGGTTTCGAGATTTTTAACCTGAATGGTGTATTGCCTACGCGAAACCTTATCTACCCCAAAAGCCAGTAATTTGTTATCGGGACTTACACTAAAACCAGTTGCGCTATAATAAGAGTGCCCTTTTGCCAATGCATCAACATCTAGTAAAACCTCTTCAGCTGCGCTTAAACTTCCCTTCTTCCTGCAATATTTATAATACTGCAGGCCATCTTCAGTCCGCGTATAGTAGAAATACCCATTCCTAAAAACCGGAACAGATTCGTCTTTTTCCTTAATCCTACCCTTCATTTCCTTAAACAAATCGGCCTGAAACTTTTCTGTACCCTTCATCATGGTTTCCAGATAAGCATTCTCGGCCTTCAAATAATCGACAACCTTGGTACTGTCTGGTCCTTTCTTAAAATAATCAATCATCCAGTAGTAATTATCTACTACAGTATCGCCATGAATAACTCTTTTATGTGGAATAATTTCTGCAACAGGCGGTTTGGCATCAGGCCATTTTATAGGTTTCATTTCTTTTTGTTTGGGATTGTTGCATGCTACAACTGTACTCAGTAAAAGCATGCCGGGTAAAATACGTTTCATCATTTTGGTTTGGTTCAGGTTGATGCAATTTAACAATTTTTTAGGTTAGATTTTGATCTGGAAAAGAACGGTCTGGTTTTTCATGGAGGAATGTAGTCCCGCCATCCGCTCTTTGGTTAGATTGATTAACCACAGATAAAAAGGATACACACAGATAAAAGCAGTTTAAAAACCAAAATCTGTGTTTATCTGTGTGCATCTGTGGTTAAAAATCCACCCAACTATTATCATTTTCGCAAAAATTTGCCCTGATCTTAATATTCATTCCAATTGAAAAAAATAGATGTTAAATTGCCGCATTAATTTTCTAAAATGCCTTCCCTCCAGGGGAGGGTTGGGAGGGGCTAATGAAATTAGGGTACAAAAAAATTATTGTTAAAGTAGGTTCCAATGTCATCACGCAGGCGAATGGCTTACCTGATGAATCTCGAATTCAGCATTTGGTAAACCAATTGGCCGAGATAAAACAACAGGGAATCGAAGTTATTCTGGTTTCATCGGGTGCAGTGGCTTCTGGCAGAAGTTTAATTAAGGTTTCAGAGAAACAAGACGCCGTTACTACCCGCCAACTTTTAGCGGCCATTGGCCAAGTAAAACTGATCAATACTTATGCTAATTTCTTCGATCCGCATAAAATAAAATGTGCCCAGGTTTTAGTAACCAAAGAAGATTTTAGAGATAGGGCACATTACCTCAACATGAAAAACTGCCTGCAAATTTTGCTGCAGAATGATGTGATTCCTGTTGTAAATGAGAATGATGTGGTTTCGGTTACCGAACTTATGTTCACAGATAATGATGAATTGGCAGGTTTAATTGCCTCAATGCTAAATGCCGATGCCTTGATTATTCTTTCGAATGTAAATGGAATTTATAATGGCGACCCGAAACTTGCAGGATCAGAAGTGATAGAAGAAATTTCTGGTTCGGTTTCAAATTTGGCCTCGTTTATTCAAACTGGCAAGTCGCAGTTTGGCCGTGGCGGAATGGTTACTAAATCGACCATGGCACAAAAAGTGGCGAAACTCGGTATTGCGGTTCACATTGCAAACGGAACAACTGATCATGTTTTAACAGGCCTACTTAACAATGAAATTGTACATACCCGATTCGTTCCAGAGAAGACAAAATCAGGAAAGAAAAAATGGATTGCACATTCTGAAACTGCTGCAAAAGGAGTAGTTAAATTAAATGATGGGGCAAAAAATGTGTTAACCTCAGGCAAAGCCACAAGCTTGTTGCCTATCGGGATTATGGAAATACAAACCGATTTTTTAAAGGGCGATATTATTAAAATTATCGATGAACAAAATCAGCTCATCGGTTTAGGAATTGCAGAATACGGATCGGATAAGGCCAAAGAAAGAATCGGACAGAAAAAACAAAAGCCGCTGGTGCATTACGATTATTTTTACTCTTCAATATAAAGATTTTACCGCAAAGAACACGAAGAGGAGGCGCAAAGAAACGCTAAGCTAATTGTGTTTATAGGCCCTTAACTTTGCGTTTCTTTGCGAAAAACTCAGTGTACTTAGCGGTTAATTAAAACAAAATGGACTACAAACATTACTTCGAAAAGGCAAAACACGCAACCCGTACAATGGTAGGATTGAGTAAAGAAATCATTAATGAAGTGTTGGCCGATTTAGCAGAGGCATTGATTTTAAATACGGTTGAAATAATTGCTGAAAACGCAAAAGATTTGGCCCGGATGCCTGCTGAAGATCCTAAATATGACAGACTAAAACTGACTGATCAGCGCATCGCAGATATCGCAAATGATATTAAAAATGTTGTCGCATTAAGGAGCCCGCTCGGTGAAATTCTTTCAGATAAGACTTTAGAAAATAAACTTCAAATTCAAAAAGTTCGGGTGGCCCTTGGCGTGGTCGGCGTAATTTACGAGGCTCGGCCGAACGTTACCGCCGATGTATTTTCGCTTTGCTTTAAAACGGGTAACGTAGCTGTTTTAAAAGGAGGAAGTGATGCGGAATTTTCCAATTTAGCCATTGCTAAAATAATTCATAGCGTTTTAGCCAAGCATGAAATAAACACCGATGTATTGACCTTATTGCCTGCTGAACGAACTGCAACCGAAGCGTTGCTCAATGCCAGAGGTTTCGTTGATGTACTCATTCCACGTGGAAGCCAGTCGCTGATTAATTACGTTCGCGAAAACAGTAAAATTCCAGTTATAGAAACTGGCGCAGGGATTGTGCATACCTATTTTGATGAATCGGGCGATTTAGATAAAGGCAAAGCCATTATTTTCAACGCTAAAACAAGACGGGTTAGCGTTTGCAATTCGTTAGATTGTGTGTTAATCAACCAAAATAGATTAGCAGATTTACCAGCACTTTTATCGCCTTTGGCCGATGGGCAAGTGGAAATTTTTGCTGATGAGCAAAGCTATGAAATCCTTAAATCTACTTATCCTGAAGCACTTTTAAACCAAGCCACCGAAGAACATTTCGGAACGGAGTTTCTGTCTTTAAAAATGGCAGTTAAAACGGTTGATGATTTCGATGCGGCATTAAATCACATTGCCGATTACAGTTCAAAACATAGCGAAGCGATTATCTCTGAAGATGCTAAAAACATCACTAGATTTTTAAACGAAGTAGACGCGGCTGCCGTTTATGCCAA
The DNA here is from genome assembly GCF_979258625.1 of Pedobacter sp. AC212. Lineage (NCBI taxonomy): Bacteria > Pseudomonadati > Bacteroidota > Sphingobacteriia > Sphingobacteriales > Sphingobacteriaceae > Pedobacter > Pedobacter sp. AC212. The sequence goes on from NZ_OZ409870.1 coordinate 475,095, forward strand.
TGCTTCAACAGGGTTTACAGATGGTGGGCAATTTGGTTTAGGCGCCGAAATTGGCATCAGTACACAAAAACTTCATGCCCGTGGACCAATGGGATTGGAGGAATTGACGAGTTATAAATGGGTGGTTCGTGGTGATGGGCAAGTGAGGAAGTAAGCTCATTTGCTGTCATTCTGAGCGCAGCGAAGAATCTGCAAGCGATTGAAAACTGACACAGCATGTTTCCTCGGGCAAGAAGAAATCCTGCAACAACGGGTTTATGCAAGCGCATTAAGATTGCTTCGTGCTTCGCAACGACATGATGTTTAGAATTATTCGTCCGCTGAACCAATGACTATTGGACCAATGAGCTAAATCTCAAAAACTTCTCCTCTTTCTGGGGCAACCACATTAAAACCATCTTCCAGCAAAGTAGCAGCCAGTGTTTTTAAGCTTTTATCTTCGCCATGCACCAGAAAAACCTGTTTAGGATGGCCGGTTTGCTTTACCGTTCGTACTAAATCATCGTGATCTCCGTGGCCACTCAACAAATCGGTTTGGCGGATGGTCGCGTAAACCATCATTTCGCGGTCTTTAATTCTAACGATCGGCGCACCACTTAAAAGTTTATAGCCAAGCGTTCCTTTGGCGCAGTAGCCAATAAAAAGAATGGTGCAATAATAATTTTGAATATTGTAGTAGAGGTGATCTTGAATACGTCCCCCCTCCAACATCCCAGCCGACGAAATGATGATGCAGGGATCGAAATAATTGGAAACATCCTTGCTTTCTTTCATGGTTTGAACGTAAGCCAAATGCTCAAATTCAAATTCATCACCCATGGTTTTATAAAAATCTTTTGCCTCTTGGTTAACTAAATTATGGTGTTTCCGATAAACATCTGTAGCCTGTATCGCCATTGGGCTATCTACAAAAATTTGCACCGGTGGTAACAGTTTTTTTGTGAAAATTTGATTCAAGGCAAAAACCAGCGATTGCGTTCTGCCGATGCTAAAGGCAGGAATAATTAATCGCCCGGGGGTTTTAATACAGGCCTCTTCAATTTCCTTTACCAATCGCTCTTCCAATGTTTGGTCTTTGGTGTGGTAGCGCCCGCCATAAGTAGACTCGCAAACAAAATAATCAACTTCGGGGATGGGCTCGGGCTTTACCAAAACAGGATAATTATCTCGACCGATGTCGCCAGAAAAGGCAATTTTTTTCTCTTCCCCGTTATCATTTATGGTTAAAACTGCTGCAGCGGCACCCAACAAATGGCCAACGGGAATAAAAGTTAAACTGATATCGCCATTTATTTTAAATGGTTTGTTAAATGCAATGGTTACAAAACGGTCAATCGTATCCATTACGTGTTTATGCAGGTATAAGGGTTTTGGTCCGCTAAAATTTCCCCTTTTGGTGCGGGGCTTCCGACTTTGTTTTCTTAAAAAAAGCTCAACAGAATCGAACAATAAAATGGAAGCTAAATCTGCTGTTGGTGGTGTACAAAGCACTTGGCCATCAAAACCAAGGCGTACTAAAGTGGGCAAATTACCCGAATGATCGATGTGAGCATGGGTTAAAATAACCAGATTGATATCAGCCGGATCGAAGGGAAATTGTTGGTTGTCTTCCTGATAAGTTTCCTTTTCGTAATCTAAACCACAATCTATCAGTATTTTATAATGCCCAACCTCGAGCAGGTGCATACTTCCTGTAACTTGTTGTGCAGCACCCCAAAACGTTAACTTCATCTTCTATTCTCTCTGTAATTGTTTGGTGTAAAGTAGTACAATTGATGCAATTTTTAAACAATAGGAAGTAATTTTTTGGTTAGCGGATTTTTTTGGAAAGCAATTGTAGTAGATTTTTCGTTAAACCTCTCCCGCCTTTTGCTGTAGCCCCGATAGAAACCTGTGAAACAACCAAGCATAGTGTAAAAAATGAAAGAAAGATGCTTAAATCGGGGGCTGCCGCTACAGTCGAGTTTAGGTGGCTTTGGTTGGCGGTACTATTTTCTGCTATGTGCTTAACCATAGTTTATAAACCCCAGCCTGCGGCGGGCAGGCTATTGCAGTGGAAACCAAAAGCTTTTTCTGCTTTTGTTGAAGCACCTGCCAGCCGGTTAGCCAGGAAAAGCGGGGCTGCTAACCTCCGTAAAAACCGAAGTTTTCATTTCCAAATCTTAAATAAAAAATCCTTTAAACCGTTATCTTTGCAGAAAAAACATCAACAATGCAAGAACCGTTTGATATAGAAATAGGGAAGACAAATTATTCTGTTTTTCCTGAAGGAAATGATTCATATACCATTTTTAAAGATGGCAAAGAGTATATCCAGATACAGAAAGATACCTCATCAATTTGGTTAAAATTGGATTATAAAACTGAACTTCCAATTTTTGAGGAGGATGAAGAAGTTAACGCAATTGGACAGGCCATTGAGAAATATGTGCCTGAAGAAGAGGAAGACGACGATGCCTTTATCGTTTAAATAGCAAACTGCAAGACGCATGGAGCATTGAAACTTTTTGCATCTTGCAGTTTAACTTTATTTGATTAGTTTCAGCAGTTCTTCTGCAACTTTTTCTGATGAAGCTGGGTTTTGTCCTGTAATCAGTAATCCATCTACCACCGCATAAGGGTTCCAATCTTCGATTTTTGTGTAAAGCCCGCCATTTCTTTTAAGCACATCTTCTACTAAAAAAGGTACCACATTGGTAAGCTGAACGGCTTCTTCTTCGGTGTTGGTAAACCCGGTAACGTTTTTCCCTTTTACCAAATATTCTCCATTTATTTTTACGTCTTTTAAAACGCCTGGTGCATGGCATACAAATGCAACAGGTTTATTGGCTTCATAAAAGTCTACAATTAACTTTTGCGAGGCACCACTTTCTGCTAAATCCCATAACGGACCATGACCGCCTGGATAAAATACAGCATCATAGTCTTCCATTTTTACTTCCGCTAAGGGACTTGTATTTTTCAATTTTTCTAAAAGAACAGTGTCTTTGTCCATTCTTCTGGTGGTATCAGTTTGAAAAGATGGGTCTTCGCTTTTCGGATCAATTGGCGGTTGGCCTCCTTTTGAAGATGCCAATACTACCTCAACATTTTTGTCTGTCAAAGCGTAATATGGAGCGGCCAATTCTTCCGACCAAAAACCTGTTTTTAAACCTGTATTTCCTAATTCGTCGTGGCTCGTAAGCACGAATAAAACTTTCTTGTTCATCATCTATTATTTAATTGTAGAACAAATTTAGCTGAATGCTTAAGCCCGTTAAAGGACCAGAATCACAAATTTTATGTGCGTTGAATCACAATTTGCCTGAAAGTCTGCTTAATGTTTCGCGGGAAATACCCAAATAAGCGGCAATAATGGTTTTAGAAACTCGTTGTAAAAGCTGCGGATATTGCTTTGTAAATTGTTCGAATCTTTCTTTTGGACTGGTGGTGAGCAGTGATAAAATTCTTTGTTGTAAAGCGACATAGCCAGAGCTGTTTTTTACTCTGAAAAAATGCTCCATTTTATGACTTTCGCTACAAATATTATCCAGGTTTTCTTTGGTAATGGAGAGTAATTCTACGTTCTCTAAACAGCTGACGTTGGTGATTGACTGTGCGTTATTATAAAAGGCCTGGAAGTCGGAAATCCACCAGTTTTCCATTGCAAATTGAATGATATATTCTTTTCCATTAATATCGGTGTAGGTTGCTTTGAGCAATCCTTTTACAACAAAATAGATGTTTTTAACAGCCTCATCTTCCTGAATTAGATATTGGTGTTTTTTTAAGCTTTTGGATCTAAAATAGCTGTTGATGATTTCAAATTCCTGATCGTTAAGGGTTACGATCTCTTCAATATGTTTTCTTAACTCAACACTCATTTGGTAAAGCTAACTAAAAACAAAGGGCAAAAAAAATCCTGGCCGAAACCAGGATTTATGTCTTTCTGTAATTATCTGGTGGCGTTTGCCGTCCAGGTACCATTTGAATTGGCCACGCCGATCTTCAAAGTGCTGGCATCTATTGTAATCCCAATAACCCCTGTACCCACACTAATGTAGGTATTTCCGCTCTCCTGGAATTTAACTCCAGTGATATCTGGAATGTTGTTGCCAAAGAAGAAACTGTAGGTATCATCCACTTTTGTAACGGTTACTTTGCCATCTGTGCTGGTTATTTGTGTATCGCCTTTACTGTAGGTAACAGTTCCTCTATAGGTACCTACAAAAAAATCTCTATCTGCCGGATCGGTATCCTTTTTACACGAAACCATCACTGTTAATGCTATTAAAAGCATACTGAAAATTTGAACTGTCTTTTTCATAATTATGTTTTTCAAGTTTGAATTTGCCGCGGTAGACAACAAATTCGGTTAGTAAAATGTAACAGCAGGTTTACAAGGGTTGTGCCAAAATGCTAAAAGCTTAATCAAAAAACAGCGTGATGAGCAATTTTTTGTAAAAAACTTACCCTTGTAAAGTGTTGATTAATAGATTTTTAGTTGTTTTTCGGAAAGAAATTCAATGTGTTGGCAAATTGATGTTCACGAAAATGAAACAGATGGGGCTAAAATCTAAGATAGTATACATCTTTCAGGATATGCCTCCGAAAATTTACAGAATTTGATATAAGCCGTCGCTCGGTAAGTGTAGGTATTTTTTGCCCGCAATTTCTACTGTTTTGGGGTGAGTCATATCATCGCATTTGAATTTTAGATCGCCAAATTGGTAATAAGCCAAATAATCCGGGCTTGGCAGTTTCCCATTTTTCCAGCCGATTAAGACATCTTCATCAAATTTTGGCACGGATGTTTTAGTTTTTTCAAATTCATTTTTAAAAAGCGCTGTTTGTCTTACAACCAATGTATTATTGATGATCTTGAAAACATTGCATCCAGCTGTATTTGCAATCGAATTTTCACATTGGTGTAAGCCATACTGTTTCAATAAACTGATTTCGTATTTGTCAACGGCTTTCCATCTTAACGAATCTGTTAGGTTTTGCAAATCCTCCGATTTTTTATCCAAACTGTCTTGCACAACAACAGTTTTAAATGGCTCCGATTTATTATAGTCTGGGAAATAATATTTCGCTCTATCAAAATATAAATTTCCTGCTCTATCAACATAGAAAGGAAGTTTCCAATCAAACTTTTTCTCTATTACTAACTTATTGTTAACATCAATTATTTTAAAAGGAAGATTACTATTGTTAGGTGTGAGAAGCAAGCGATCACTTTTTAAAACGAGAATTTCACTTAATCCATCCATGCCCACAATTTTCTTAAACTTCGTTTTGTCTTTTAACAGATTACTAAGCAGCGGCACTTCAGGATGTGCATCTTTTTTTGGAAATGGATTACATCCAAGTAGGCAAATAAAGCAAACGAAAATTAAATATCTCATCATTTATCTTTTGTATAATTAGATTTCCCATTAATATCAACAATTTGTCCTAAATACTTGGGTTTTCGGTGGCGCAACACATCAAATGTGGCTTTGGCAATGGAAAAGTTTTCTCTAAAAGCATAATATTTATAGCCTTGATAGATTCCTGTGTTTGCACTAAAACCATAACATTGCACACCGAGTTTCTCCCCTAAGTAGATGCAACGATTTAAATGATATTGCTGTGTAACTAAAATTGCTGTATCCACCTTAAAAATATGCTTCGCTCGATACATAGTTGAGTAGCTATCAAAACCCGCATAATCGATGTAAATTTTATTGGTATCAACGCCATTTTCGTAGCAATATAATTTCATCACCGTTAGTTCATCATATTCATCTCTGCCATTATCGCCTGAGAGCAAAATTTTATCAACTTTATTATTTTTGTATAAGGAAATGCCGGCATCCAGCCTATCTTTTAAATACTTACTAGGTTTGTTATTGCGTACGCCGGCACCAAAAATAATGGCCACTTTCGTTTTGGGAATAGCATTTAAGTCCGAGTAAATTTTATCTTCGGTTTTATTCTTCACTAAATAACTAGAGGCAACGACAAACACAATCCCGATTAGAGTAGCAATTAATATCAACTTTAAAATGGTTTTAATTTTGAGTAGCCTCATCATAATTTAAAAGATAAAAAAAGTGATACCAAAACAAGCACGACTCCGATAAATAGCATCACCAAAGCAGATTTTTTTAGTTTTGCCTTTTGGCTTTTGTTAAATTTTAGGTATTCGAAAAAAATGAAAGCACTGAAAAACAAGGTAAATGCAAGGCTCAAACCAACGATTAAGTCTAATTCACCAACAAAAGAAAACTGATCTTCCTGAATATTTTTTGGCAGTAAGTAAAAAGCGAAATGATACACAAGCCAAAGCCCAACTGCTAAAAACAGCAACCTTATGAGAAGATATTTGGAGATTTGATTTTTCATTTATCGAACGGATAATTTGTATATCTCTTAATCTTGCCTGTTTCGGTGTTAATTTTAACAATATCAATGTGATCTCTTTTTGATTCCCTCTCTTCACCGAAAATATAATAGCTAGCTTCTGGTCCAACTTCAATTCCGTACGAAAGCATAGAGTAAAGATGTTCGTTTTTTCGATTGTTAATGAAGATCTGTTCAGCCTCTTTTAACTTAATTTTACACTTGGCAGCGAAGGCTTTATATTCTGCGGCAACAGGTTGAATTCTACGGATATGCTTTGATTTTTCGGGATCTAACCAACCATCAAATTTCTCTATTATTCCAGTTGATGCCACATTGTTTATTACACAATTTTCTGAAAAACGGCAATCGCTTGAACCTACATAGCCAAACATTCCATAGTGCAGATAGGCGTAGTGGCCATAACCAGATATGTAGTATTTGAGCTGGTTTTGTAGCGTTAAAATGATCGTGTCGGTTTTTAAAAATTTCTTATATGGAATGTTGACCTTTAAATTCTTGTTGTCTTTAAATGCTGTTTCAACCAAAGTATCATTACTTATTTTCCCATCTCTTAAAATTTGAAACTGTAGGGTTTGAAGCTCTTTTGGCGTAAATTTTAAGAATGTTAGTTGTGGATTTTCGGTGATGTATTTAGCCGTATCACAAGCTTTTGATAGCGCTTCGGCATCGCTTTCTGCATTTGCCTTACTACGCTGCATAGACCACCAAACTAAACCAACAAATATAGCTGCTAATAGTGCTATTACACCAACCGCTATGAGGCATCCTTTAAAAAATCGTTTCATTTCTTAAATTTTCCCTTCTGTTTTAAATAGCCTATTTATATTCCATTCCATTGTATTTCAGTTTTCTTGTCTTAATTGAAACGGTTTTTTTCTCTTCGCATTCGTCATTAACTACCTTGCCTATGGTTTTGGTAATCTTATCCTTAACGATTAAGCCATTAAAGTTTTTGCTTTTATTCTTGTTGTCGATAATAATTGTGGAGTTCACTTCCTCAAATTCTCCTACGCACTTCATATCCCACTCCCCACCAAATTTTTGTGTAGTAAAATTGTTAAGCACTTTTTTTAACGACTTATTGTTTTTGATAAATAGCGACAAATCGGTATGATGGTGTGGGTTTGGTTGGCTGCTGCCCGAATAATATGCCTCAATGCCGAAAGCACGGGTTTCGTTGTTCAAAGTGAAAATTCCTGTATCTATATTGATGCTCGTTAGCCGAATGGCATCAGATATAAGGGCTTCTTCTTCGAAATATTTATAGAAGATTTTGCCCGTTGTATTGTTAACAATTAACACATAAACATCATACTCTGAATAGAAATTGCCATAGCCATCGGGTTCATTTTTATGGTATTTAGCCACCACCACTGCCGATTGTGTTTTAGCATTTGGTAAAACTTTCTCTGCATATAATTGCGTGTTAATATCTTCAGTCTTTAGGCCCAATTGCTGTAATACCTTAGGCAGCAAAATACTATCATCGGCTTGGCTTTCTTGTGAGAAAAGCTTACCAAAAGAACAAACTAACAAGGTGATAAAAAGTAGTGCTTTCATCTTTAGCATAATTTAATGTCCATATTTTTTTAAAAATAATTTAAAATCCATCGATTGATGTTTATCCTCTAAACAGAAGCTAAATTTTCTGTTTTTATTTGGTTCATCATCGATGTTACAAAATATAAATGGCACCACTTCTTTACCATTATTATCAATTATTCCGTATAAATAGTTACTGCCATCTGCAGTTCTTATTCCGGCTATATAATATCCGTTTATTTCAAAAAAAGGATCAATAAATTCGTATTTAAAAGGGGTTAATATCTGAATATCTTCATTAACTAAAGCCTTTTTCTTATTTCCATCTTCAGCCACAAAAAGCTTAGGATATTTTAAATCAGATGCAATAAACTCATCAATTGCAGTAATTTGTTTAATGCCTTTATTTGGCAGTTTTTTTAGATTAAGGTCATAGAGTTCATCTTCTCCATTATGTTTGTGGGCAATGATGAACTTGTCATACTTTTGAAATCGCGAATATTCAAAAGGCAAAATTACCTTACCTCGATTAAGCACAACACCATAGGCTGTTCTATCTCCAACTGTTTTTTCAAAAACATCGTAACCAGGTTTCAGTGTTTGATCAAAACCTTGAAATTGCTTCAAAGAGACCATTTTTTTATCATTGACATTTAGCCAGAATAATTTCTCATCGATTAGAAAATAAGTATTGCTTAACTGTTGGAGTTGTTCATATCGAGCTTCGATTATTTTATCTCCATTTTGATTAGATATGCCATATTTGCGCCCTTCTCCTGCTGTAAAAGCTGTATAAATGATGTTGGGGTTTGCAGGGTCGAAAAATTTTCTGTCGAGACGATGATTATTGAATTTTATTATCTTTTTATTTTTGAGGTCACGGTATTTCGTCGCCACAAATATTTCAACGGTTTTGATGTCATCGGGAAATTCAAGAATCACAAATTGATGTGCAGGCTCAATCACCTTTCGACCGATTTCTGCAATCTTGTTATATAAATCAATATCGCCCATCGCTTGGTTTTGCTCTTTGTTTTGAGCGAGCCCAGTGACGAAACTCTTAAATTCAATCATGTCGGTTCTTGCATCCAAATGATTTTGATTGATATTATTGAGCACCCCTTTGGCTTTCCTCTCATCACCCTCTTTAAGTGCCTTGGTAAAAATATCCAACAAATCATTTAAACCGTTTTTCACCCCGGTTTTTATTTCAAGGATTGGGTTGGAACTAAAGGCACTGGTATTCATCCGAATATTTTGAGCGTTGAAAGCTTGATATCCGATAATATTACTGTACAATGTTGATGGAATTTTTAACTCGGCGACGTTACTTTTAACACGTTCCACAATAATATTTTCATCTTGAAAAACGAAATTTTTATCTGATTTTGAAAATTTAAATTTCTCAAATTCCAATGGTATTTTTAAGCTGATATCCGTTTCGATGCTATCAACCCGTTTCAAGCCAATTTGCTTTTTAGGGATACTTTTTCCATTAAAATAGTATGCTTTTTCTGCTATAGCTATATTTGAAGTATAGGGCTTAAACAGACTATCTTTTTGTTCTAGAAGATGATTATCTTCGGTTAAGTTGTAGCGACTTTCGAATTCAAATTCCGCTTGGGTATCGTCGCTAAAATCTTGATTAAAAAATAGTTGTTTGCAATAATCATTAAATAGCTGCGCAACTTTGTCCGCATCAGTGTTTACTGAAAATTCGGTTACAGGTTTTTCTGCTTTTGATTTTTGACCAGGTGAGATATGTGAAGTTAATTGCGTTTCGAATGTTGCCGTTTTGATAAGTTGGTTAAGTTCGGCAGTATCTGCTTTTAATTGATGTTTTAACTCATCAAAGTTCATGGCCTGTAATTTGGCAACGAACTTTTTTGCCGATTCGCTTTGCGGTACCTTTTGACCATTACAGGCGCATAAAAAAAATGCAAAAAACAGTAGGAGATTTATCTTCATCTAAGGGTTATAAACGGTATTCCACTTAAATATAGAAAGGAATTACTTTAAATATCCAGATGATTATCATTCGTAGGGTTTGAATTATTATTCGCAGTAGATATGAAATTATCTAACAAACATGAATGCTATTGCTGTTTTGCAGAATTAATATTTACCCATAGATTCATTTTGGCTAATCGGAATGTTTAAGGATACAACTGTGCCGCCAGTGGTTGTTTTATTTTGAGTAATTCCGGCATTTTGATTGCGTTCCTTGCCTAAGAGTTGCAATCTTTCCTTGCTAATGATACCTGAAAGCGATTGATGATTCTGAGGTTTGTTTTCACTAATAGTTTTACCGCTATCGGTGATGGTGACGGTTAAATTTTGGTCAGCAATGGAGAAATTCACATTTACAAAGCCATCTTTATCGTTCAAATTAATGCCATGTAAAATCGAATTTTCTACAAAAGGCTGTATGAGCATCGGCGGAAGCATAATCATTTCCAAATCTTCATTTTCCGGGATATTAATCTCGAAATTGAAAATGTTATTGTAGCGCATTTGCTGTAAACTCAAATAATTCTCTAGCGTTTCTATCTCCTGGCTTAATGGAACCAATTTTTCTCTACTCAACTCAAGGCTACTTCTCAATAACCTGCTAAATTGGTTGAGGTATTTAATTGCTTCGTCCTTCTCATCCAATCGAATAAAACTTTGCAATGCAGATAAGGTATTGAAAATAAAATGCGGTTCCATTTGCGTCCGCAGTAACTGTTGCTGCAACTGTACATTTTCTTTCTCCTGTTTTAGCTTTCGTTGTTTATAAATGCTATAGAACAAGAAGATAACAATGAGCAAAATCAAAATGATGAGGGCTGTAATTACCAAGGTTAATTTATTGCGCTCTAGTTTCAAGGTATTTATTTTGATGTCTTCGTTCAATCGTTCAATCGAATTATCCTTCGCTTGAATTTGATATAAAGCACCCATTTCGGCCACTGCCTGCGTATTTTCTATCTCGTAATTCTCTTTTTGAAGTGCTATGACTTCTGTTGCGGTTTGGAGCGCCTTATCTTTTTGACCAATTGCAGCATAATAACTTGAGCTTGCCTCGCCTCCTCTTATCAAATCTTCGTACTCTAATAGCCTGCCACTTTGCTTAAACACTTCGTTTGCTTTTTTCAGGTAGCGTGCTGCATCGGGGTAATTTTTAGCCTTTACATAATTAGTTACAATATTGGTATAGGTAGTGTAAATGTTACCCGCAGCGGTAGGCTCAGTTGGGTTTTGCCCATAAATTTGTTCATCAATTTCTGCATTTAGCAAAGAGTATTTTAAAACAGAATCGACGTTACTGGCCTTATCGAAATAAAGCAATTTACTATCATATAAAAACCTGGGGTTAAAATCATCAGGATACGTAGCTTGCAATTTTTCTAGTTTTGCGAGGTAGGTTTCCACATTCTTTCTTGGAAAGTTTGCAGTATAAATTAATGAAATTAACTGAGTTAGAACCCGCTGCTGGTTGGTAATATTTGGAGGCAGCTGTGGCATTAATTTTAATGCAGCCAAATTCATTTTTAATGCCAAACTGTACTGCTGTAAACTTTTGTTGCTTTGTGCTGCGGCCAGTAAAATAATAGCCTTGGCCATCGGTTTCAGGGTTAAAGTCGTATCTGAAAGCACAATCATGGCCGCTTTGTTGTAATAATAATTGGCCTGGTGTTCAGAGGGTTCTGCATTGGCTAGATTTCCCATCCCGTTATAGAGATTAGCTTTAATTTCTAAAAACTTGTTACCTGGCTCAACCAAATCAAGGCCTTGCTGTAAAAACATTTTAGAACTATCGGGATTTTTTCGGGCGAACATTTTACCCAGGTTGTATTTGGTTTTGGTATTTAAATCGGTGTCGGCCAGTACAATTGGGTTACTATTGTACTGCTTCCATGCCTGAACAATAGAATCGGCATTTGTTTTATTTGGCTGTTTTGCCGAGAGTAATGAAATCTCTTCTTTGTACTTTAAAAGTTGCTCATTTTTATCACCAGTTGGTTTTTGCCTGCATGAAACAATAAGCAAGATTGCCAGGCAAAAATAAAGAAAAGGTTGTTTCATTTGATGACGGGTAGAGCAGTAAGCATTGATTTCAAGTAAACAGATATAATGTTACATTTTTTTAAAGAAATAAGCTTAAGTTTTGAGAAATATTTAAAATTTTCGGCTTAGTTTCTGTACTCTTATTTTAAACATTTCAGGCTCAATCGACTGCATTTTTAGCCATGCTTTGGTTGCTTATTCTTTAACAGTTTCGACCAGCGATTAACATGGAAGGCAATCACGGTCTCTAGTACAAATAATTAATATTTAACCCTATCCTTTACTTCCCAAAATTAGTGATCGCATACGCATCGAACCGCGTTAATTCTAAATCGGTTTTATTGTTTGGAATATGAAAATATAAATTCAAAACCTGAAAGGTTTTGCCATGCTTAGATCTCGGATTTGATGAAATTGCTGATGCTGAAATGATCGAACCGTCTTTTTTAACTAAGGTGGCAATTTTTCCATCACCGTAAAGTTTTAGTTTACAGCTATCTTTTGGCAGCAACTTCCAGGTATTGGAAAATAACGCTTCCCGCTCCTCTAAAATCCACTCCTTTTTAGCGCCTCTCAGTTGAGCAGTTTCGTATTCAGCAACTTTCATTTTTTCAATGGCATTGCCTTTGTCCGAAGCATTTAAATCTGATTGCAGCTCTTCGTATGCTTCATATAGCTGATTGAAAAGCGCATCATTGGCCGTTAATTTTTTTGAATTTTTCCAGCTATCTAAGTCAGTACGAACTTCTTTTGCTTCAAAAGAAAAGGTTTTGGTGATGTAACCATTTTTAATATCCTGGGCACTTACGTCTTTTCCAGTCAGTACATAGTGCACCAGTACATCTTCTTCATCGTTTATTGATGGCATTGAAATATCACCACTGTAATAAATAGCCACGAAAAGTATAGGCTGATCACTGTCTGTAGGTTTAAAATTCTTCAAATCCAAAGTGACTTTAGCCGTTTGGCGGCCTTTCTTCTGTAAACCAATATCCGCAACGTAATACATTTGATGGCCAAAAAAGGCGAGGCCTCTTCCTGCTGGATAGTCGTTGATGGTAATCTCTACAGGATACAGGTTCGTTCCTGCAATTTGATACATCTCCTTATTCGGATCGTATTTCAAGTTATCAAGCAATTCGGCATGATCATTTATTTGCGATTTGCAAGAAGATAAACTAAACATCATCAGAATGAGCAAGGCGTAAATTTTCATCATTTTATTCTGTTAAACGGCAGCGTGTAGATGTCGTTAGTGAGTATAGTTTTAAGCACGTTTTCTGGTGAAGAGTAAATGTTGGCATCGCTGGTTTGAAAAATGAAGTTCTTTTCCCCAGAAATTTTTGCAATTCGCTCCTGTTCGTTTTTGCTCAATCCTAAGAAAAAAACCGATTTAAACCCTTTCGGATACATATAGCCATTTTCCTTACCCTCTTGGTTTTCAGAAAATTGAACATTTTTGATAAGCTTTTCAAAGTTATCTCCCTTATTTTGGTCAGCAAGTAGCAAATCCTGATGTTTGCTTATATAGGCTCTGGGAAAGCTCCAGGCCAGTATCGGGCTTACGATTATTTTACTAAAAATTTTGCTCAAGAAAAACCGACTGCTTAAATCCGGGTCGAATAAAAAAACTTTTGAAAACGAAAGACTCTCATATAAATATGCCTGCAACCCCGCCATGCCTCCACTGCCATCAGCAACAATTCTTACCTCTTCCATGTATTGGCCTTCAGCATTTAAAATTTCTTTTACGGCTGTGCCTGATGCATATTCAGCCATTTTACCGAACTCTTTTTCTTCTTGCTGAAACAGGGAATTTTTTTGTTCAGATTTCTTGAAGCTTGTGTTCCCAAAACCGATCCGATCTACCGCAATGATATGGAATCTATTATTAAGTGCTTTACTCTTAAAATAATCTAGAAAATACGCTGCATTTTTATCACTGTTATGTAGCAAAACCAAATAGGGTTTCTCCTTGCCAAATTGATCACCTTTTTCGCTATAATTCTTTTTATTGCTAATATATTTTATGCTGTAGCCACGAATGTAAATCGAATCATATAGCGGTGCTTCCATTTTTAAAACTGCAAATTCTTTATTTATTTCTTCCTGGCTAATCGCCTTGTTAAAGAAATGGAATTTGCACCAAATGAAAATGTACCAGCCAATTACTAATACAACGACAAGAAATAAAGCTTTTTTTCTTTTCAAATTAAAACAGTTAAACTAAAACAGTTAAACTAAAACAGTGAATTATTGATAAAGACAAATGCTAAGACCTACCTAATAAAAGGTACAATGGTATTAAATGGCTGGTTGGTAACGCTCCCGTAAAGTGATAATAAAAACAACAAACCAATGATAAGTAAGAAGATAGGTTTATATCTAAACTCTGTGCCTTTTTTTACAGTGTGTCTATAATAAAAATAAGTTCCGGCCAGGTAAATTGTAGTAAAGGCCAACATCATGTAAGTAACTGTCATTTTTAAAATATTTAGGTTTAACTTAAACTGAAAGACCCGTTCAAAATTATTTGAGGGCTTTTTTAATGCTATATTAATCATTATTGTAGAATTGATTAATGCCCAATTGATAAACGCAGTTAATGATTTATAATTCGCTGAACTCTAATTATAATTCGCTTTTTTAAATAGGAAATGAGGATTGCAAAAACGCTGGTCTTTATTATTTTTGAGCAAAAGAAATAATTCCTATTAATACATTAATTATCTCCCTTGAAATTGAGTGAAAATAAGTTTGCGGAAATGAGCAATGAGCAGTTACAGAAAAGCGAAAAGGTAGCTAAAGCATCCACCTATACTCTTGTTGTAATGTTAGTGCTTCTGTTTGCGCTGAGCATGTATTTGAATTTCAAAAAAGGATTTACCCCCTTAACTGTAATTCCAATCTCTTTATTGCCTATTGTTATTTCAAACCTTGGCAACATTAAAAAGATGCAGAAAGAGCTTAAATCGCGAAATTTATAACACCTTTTTATTGCTCCGAAATAGCGGTTGTATCTGGCTCATGTGCTTCTTCTGGTTCTCCCTCGTCTGTTTCTTCATTTGCACCTTTTATATCTTCATCGGTGTATTGATAGTATTCATCAAAGGTTTTAGTTTGCCGATTGTAGATGAGCACATATTTAGAACTTTTTGTTTGTTTAATTATTCCATCACTTGGAGCGGGTGTAAGGTCCATTTTATCCATGAAAATTAGCGCCCCTTTTTTAAAGCTTTTTATGGTGGGTAATTCTCCACTTAGTGCTTTCCAGTACAATATATTTCCTTTTTGGGGGATGATGTAAATTGCGCTACTGGCAAAATCTGATTTCTCGAGCAGAAACGCCATTTCTTTTTCCCCCTGCCCGGTAAAATCGCCATAAGCAATAACACGATAAGCACGATCTTTAATTTTGGTGAAAAAGTATAATTCGTTGTTCTCTTTGCTGAAATAGTTATTATCCATAAAGATTTTAACAATTCCCCGTTGAAAAGCAACTGGTATATCATCGTACTGCGGGATCGTAAATGTAGCATTTCTCCATGTGGCGAAATCTTCAGGTGATGCCCAACCATCAACAAAAACACTGTCTGCCGGATAAGTGGTATCATCACCATCGACATTATAAATATCTTGTCGCATTCTATAGCCACCATATAAATAGGCAAAACCGGTTGCGCCAGCAATAACAATTATAGCCACGATCACCCAAATAATGGTTTTAGCTTTATTTTTACGCTTTGGCTGAGGGATAATCTCTGCTTGTTGGATCGGCTCGATATTAAAATTAGAATTTTCCATGGTAAAATAATTTAAGTAGATAGTATGCTTAATTTATTCAGCCTCTTCCCGGCTAATATCATATTGACCAGTTGGATCGTTAAAGTATTTTTTATCTGTAGAGTTTAATAGAAACACATCTTTAAATGTCGATTTTTTATCAAGCTGCAACTCTTCCAGTGTAAGATATTTGCCATTGTACAATACTTTATCGCCAAATTCATATATGTGTGCATTATGAACTTGCTCTTTTTTATCATTGGCAATAATGAGTAAATCAAAGCGAAGGTATTCTCCTGATTTTGCATCACTATCAGTGCTAAAGTTGGCGCTAAAACCCTTAGAAGTTTCCAATTGGATGGTGCGATCTTTTAAGATCCACTCGTACGAAGATTGACTAAAATGATGAGAAATGAAAATGGAATATTTTGGAGCTCCATACTTTTCTTTCATTTTAGCAAGAAAAGCTTTTTTGGCTTTAAGGTCGTAAATTTCGCCCTCGGCATGATAAGCTAAGGGTTTTTTATTTTTGTCGGTGAGGATATTCAGGTTACTAAAATAATAGCCATTATATTTGGCCAAACTATCTGAAGTATGGCTTTGATATAAATAGCCAAAATCTTTTTGAGGAACCGTAATTTTCATCGCATCCAGCATCGAATTACTGATCTTATATTTTAGCAATTCATCGGTAAGTTTCCCGTTTTCGGCACTGTCGTAACGCATACCATCGCTAAGAATTACATTGTTTCCGTAAAGCTTAGCAACGTCCTCTTTAAAATCGACTTTTTCAAGATCAAAGCCTCCCTTTGCTTCGAGTATTTCGGGTTGCTTATCTTTGGTATTGCAAGAAAAAAATGTTACCAACGCTATTAAATAGATAAAAGTTAAGTTCTTCATGAGATTTTTAAGGGTAGATTTCGGTTTAATATTATTGTGTTGAATCTTCTGTACTGTCTTGTTGGCAATACAACATGGTTTTTGTAGCTCCGCTTGATTTTGTGGAAACACTTTTTGCGGGTGCTTCAAAAACATAGTCAATTTTAACCTCGTTTACCGTAGCAGTTTTGTTAGGAAAAATAACTAAATCACGGTGGTCATCTTCTTTTTGATCGCTGCCGTAATATAAATATTCGAAGCCAAGGGTTTGTTTAGAATGGTTGAATATATAGTTTTTTCTTCCGTACGACATTGATATCCCCTCTTTTTCTGCAGGAAACAATACCACTTCTTTGGTAAATTGATTACAATCTGTAACCGTTAAAATAGTTGGCGTATACCAATTAATAGGCAATAGGAGTATAATCAATAAAAACATCCAATCGTCTTTTTTGCCTTGCTTCTTTACCAACTTGGTGTAAAGTGGTTTTAAGGAAATCAAGACAAGAATTGCAACGAGTATTATCGTGTAGGTTTGAGCTGTAACAATCATTTTTATCGATTTTTATTTAAAAATAAGACTGTTACAACTAATAGATGGGCTGGTTTATTATTCGTTAAAATTCAATTCTTATTTGTTGAGAATGAATTATTATTTGAAAAAAATCCTCGCCTACATGTGCGAGGATTGGAATTTTGCATATCGAACGCGATTTATATAAGTTTGAGTAAGCAATTATGCAGCATATTCAATCATCCATTCGATACCGAATTTATCTCTAAACATTCCAAAGTATGATCCCCAAGGACTATCGCCTAGCGGAAATTCTAAAGTTCCACCAGCTGATAAAATGCTGAATATTTTATCGGCTTCTTCTTTGCTTTCTGCGCTAATAGAAATTTTTGATCGATTTTCATTTTCATTTACCTGTCCAAGGTAAGTGGGCACATCATTACCCATCAGCGTATTTGGGCCAATTGGCAAAGCAATGTGCATAATTTTTTCTGCGTCGTTTTCTTCAACAGGAAATTCGTCGCTTGCCATGTCTTTCATGCGCACTATTGATGTAAAAGCTCCACCGAATGCCGATTTGTAAAAATTGAAAGCTTCTTCGGCATTGCCGTTGAAATTAATGTGTGGGTTAATAAGTGCCATAGCTGGTTGTTTATAGGTTTTATTTGGTTATTTACTAGGGACTTTATTTTTGATAAAGCCGATCGAATCTTTGTTAGATTAAATTGCTGTTGCGCTGTAACTCTCTTGTGGTTGCTTTAATAAACCCCTCTTTATCTTTTTTCACCTCCCTTATTATAGCCAGGCGATCTTCGGGTAGGCTAAAATATTTCTCGGCCCATAAATTTATTTCAACCATCAGCGGAAGCAAGTCAATTCCTTTCTGTGTGAGTTTATACAATACTTTTGCCTTGCTATCCGGATGTTCTAATTTCGTAATTATTCCGTTCTCTTCCAACATCTGAAGTCTGGAGGCCAATATATTGGTCGCGATTTTTTCTGCTGATTTTAAAAAGTCGCCATAAGTGCATTGCTTGGCAAACATTAAATCTCTAACAATGAGTAACGACCACTTATCACCCCAAATATCAAGAGATGAACTTACCGGACAACTGGATCTTTTTTTTAGCTCTGACATAAAATAAAATTAATTCACTTGCATTTTGCAAGTTTATTATATATTTGCACTTGCAATTTGAAAGCGAAAATACAAAATTCAATATAGAAAATGGAATTGAGAGGAAAAACAATACTGATTACTGGAGGCAGTGCAGGCATAGGGCTTGAAGCAGCAAAACAGTTTTTGGCTTTAGGTGCAAAAGTGCTTTACGTGATGAATCGTTTTTTCCCTAGACTGGCCTTTAAATTGGTTAGTCCAAAAAAAGCAGAATCCTTTTTACAGCAATAATCACCCTAAAATAATGAAAGCATACACCATAAATAGTTATAGTAAAACAGAAAAGCTAAAGGTTGTTGAAATATCCATCCCCGAGCCAAAAGCAGATGAAGTTTTAGTAGAAATCTATGCCACTAGCATTAACCAGCTGGATAACAAGATTAAAAATGGAGAATTTAAGTTGTTAATGCCTTACAAATTGCCATTAATTTTGGGGCATGATGTAGCTGGGGTGGTGGTAAAAATAGGATCGAAGGTTACGCGATTTAAAATAGGCGATGAAGTATTTGCCCGTCCGGCTGATTTTAGCATAGGAACATTTGCCGAATACATTGCAATGAATGAAAGAGATGTAGCCCTGAAACCAAAAAACATTTCGATGGAAGAAGCAGCCTCTATACCGCTTGTTGCCTTAACAGCTTGGCAAGCTTTTGTTGAAAAGGCGAAACTTAAAAAAGGCCAACGTGTGTTTATTCAAGCAGGTTCAGGCGGCGTAGGCACAATTGCTATTCAATTGGCTAAACATCTGGGGACCACTGTGGCTACTACTACAAGTGCGCAAAATGCAGATTTAGTAAAAAAATTGGGCGCTGATTTAGTGATTGATTACAAAACTCAAGATTTTGAAACTATCCTAAACCAATATGATTTGGTACTAAACAGCCAGGATGAAAAAACGCTCAGCAAATCCCTAAAAATACTCAGTCGGGGAGGTAAAGTAATCTCTATTTCCGGTCCTCCAGATCCAGCCTTTGCGAAGGAAAGTGGCTTATCATGGTTCATGAAATTAGCCATATACTTTTTGAGTAGAAAAACCATTAATCAAGCCAAGAAGCTCGGTGTTGATTATTCGTTTCTATTTATGAAAGCCAGTGGCAAACAGTTAGCGGAAATAGGAAAATTAATTGATCAAGGTATAATAACTCCCGTATTGGATACAGTTTTCCCTTTCGAAGAGCTGAACCAGGCAATGGATTACGTTAATAGTGGAAGGGCGAAAGGCAAAGTTGTGGTTAAAATCAAATAATAAATTGGTTGCCTCAGGTTAGGCAGATCTTAAATTAATTCTTTGAAACTTTCAGCAGCTTGATGAATGCATCGTTTTTATTATTGTCATCAAGCTTTTGATGTGCAAGCAAAATTGATTCTTCTTTGGTTTTCAAATTCAGTTTAACGAGCCCAGCTTTACTATAAAATAAAACTTCATTTTTGCTCAAAAACTCGAGGTTAGAAAGGGGGAGATTAGCTAATTGTACCTCACTCCTTTTATCACCAGTTTTGAGATCTAATTCAAAAAGTAGTCCTTTTTCGGTGTAACCCCAAATGGCATCGGCTTTATCAAGCAAATAAGCGATAGACGCATTGAAGTTGGTTTTCCAAAGTTTGTCGCCATTCGCTGTGCTCAATGCGTATACAGATGCTTCAGTGGATGAGGTTGTGCCGAAGTAAATTTTACTGTCTTTTGTAAATATTTTTTCCTTGATATTGTATTGTCCTTTTTCCAGCTTGAACTCCCATAAAATGGATAGATTGTCTGGATTTAGCGCAAACAATGTTTCACTTTCATCGGGGATAAAAACGTTTTTGCCATCGGTAACCGGTCTTCCGTACATAGCCTTTTTGAAACCTCTTTTATAAAGTGCCTGGCCTGTTTTAGCATCAAAACTTAAAAGGTAGGGAGCATTCTGTGCGAATACTTTATTTCCGAAAGTAAGGGTTGGAAGGTGGTTGTAAGGATAATCCAATTTATAGTTCCAAATCAGTTTACCGTTTTTGGCGTCTATTGAATAGATATTTTGATTCCTGCTTTGAGCACTCAATGAAATTGCGCCATTAACCACTTGTGCCGATTGCCCTTTAAGTACTATTTCGTCTTTTATAATTCCCAGCCTCGATTTCCAATATATTTTACCATTCTGGTTATTTAAAGCAAAGATTTCGCCATTGATAAAAGGAATGTATACCGTTCCGTTTTCTATATAGAGTTTATTATTTCCGCTAATGTGCCGGTCAGCATCCGATGCTTTTACTTCCCAGTTTATTTTTTTGGTTTTCAAGTTCATCGATTTTAGAATGCCATCTGTGTTGTATATCAGGATGCTGTTTGTATCTAAAGTGGTAGCTTTAATCGGTGTAATCAATTGGTCGAAAACCATATCATTCATAGTAAGGATGTTATTGTTAGAGAAACTCTTGTCTTTGTTTTTTGGTACTGATATGGTAGGAGGCTGTGCGACTGCTACTTTTATGACGCAACATAAAATGATGGCCAATTGAAGTGTTAATTTCATATTTTAGAAAGGATATTTTAAACGAAAAAATAACTTAATACACTGTAAAACCTATTTTCTTTGCTTGTTCTCTACCTTTTTATCCATTAAGTTTTCACCAGAAATGGTCATTTTAAAAGCATACAAAATAATTCCCTGGTTACCTGTACTCATCGCATACATCCAGGTATCGTTGCCACGTACAAAGGTAGTTGCATAAGCCTCTTTTACAATTTGCTCCGTTTTATTAGACGTATAAGTGCCATCAGTTTCTGGCGCATTATAAATCATCTTTTTAAATATTTTGGTATTACCCAACTGATTAAAGTCTTCGATATACGTTTTAACGTACTCCCGCATATCATCACTCGGTTTTTTGGTGTTTTTATCTCGCAAAGCGGATAAATTTATCTTGTCATTTTCGAAGGTGTAGCGGGCCGGGAAAATATCCAATTCAGGATTTTGGTTTGATAGAAATATCGCAATTCCCAGATTGTCTTTTGTGAGATAGTCGGGGTTTAATTTTTTCGCACTTTCGAAAGCAGTAACTAATTTTTTTAGAACTGGATAGTTAGCATTTTGTGCCGAATAACTCAAAACCGCTGCTTTAACATCCTTTTGAATTTCCGAATAACTTGATTGCGAAAATGCGATTGTTCCACTCGCCAGACAGAACACTAAAATGAGTATCTTTTTCATTCTTTGAGTATTAGTATGATTAAATAAAGGAAATTAAAGAGTTTGATGAGGAGGCGTAAAACACAGTACATACTGGATATATATACTGAAATTTTACGCCGCCAATACCATCAAATGAGAGACGTTACATTCCTAAAACCAAACAGCTGTTAACAGAACCAAAAACTATAAATTCAACATTTATTCCCTATAGATTAAGGATGTTTTTGTTTAACAATGCTAAGCTAAGCAAACTGCGCTATCAAATTAGACCCGTTTATTATTCGTTAATACTCATCCATTATTTGTTGCAAATAAACAATTATCTGACTTGCCAGTAGGGTTAATAATAGAAGAATTGCTTAGAATTAGGGATTTTGATTTCAGTTCTTCCGGGTGTGAATCCATCCATTTTCGGAACGGATTTAAAAGGATATTTAAATAATTTGTCTGTAGCTGGGTATAATTGGACAGAATCTTCGCAATCTTCGTTATCATAACTAACATGTACTTGCTTTGTCGAAAAATTGATGTCGTAAGTATGATGAAAGCCGCAATTATAATCGTCGTTGTAAGTTGATCCAATTAAAAACCAATCATTATTCTGGTAACGATAAATGTTTTTGTGCTTGCTGGTATGCCTTGTATTATGCCAAAAGGTTTGCTCGATAATGAGGGTATTATTCTTTACTTTAATAGATAAATCAATCCCGTTATCGGTACAAAAACCACAATCTTCGCTGTTCCATAATACAGATGTGTTTTTCTTCCAAAGTTTTAAAGTACCATCAATTACTTTACATATAAATAGTTCTCTGGTGTACCCTGTTCGGTCTATTTTTTTTGTGGTATTGAAAGCCAATATCACCTCATCAATGCCATCTTTATCTAAGTCGCCCTTAGTTTCAAAAACCTTTGTTCGTCCGGCTGGTACTACGAAGTTTGGCAAAACTTGTGCTGTAGATTCTAATGATAGTAAAACGAAAAACAAAAATAAATATCTCATATTTAGGTAGTTATTGATTGCAAATCTTCAACATGTGTTCATCAATTTCAAAGCCCATTTTGTTAGCGGTAAGTATATCAATACAAAAATCTTTCTGCCCCAAAATTTCTTTAATAGATCCTCTAACGTAGTAGGCAAAACCTAAACTTTTATCCAATTCGATAGCCTTATTGCAGTCTGTTAAAGCAAGAAGTAGTTCGTTCTGAGATTTCTTAATGGAAGCGTTATCGTTCACTATCCAACCAAAACTTGCCGGTTGATTGGCTATTTTTGCAGCTACACGATAAGTAGATTTTTTTACATTATCAGTGAGGCTTACGCGAGCTATAGCCCGATTGACGTAAGCAAGTGCATAATCATTTTTTAACTCAATACTTTTATTAAAATCGATCCATGCAAGGTTATATTTTTCGGTAGCTAAGTAGATATTTCCACGTCGGTTGAAATAAGTTTCTTTCTCAAAATCCTTAACATCTGGCGCTAAAGATAATGCGGTATTTATAGCATTAAGTGCCTCTTCCAAGGCTCCGCTACTCGAATAGCAATCAGATAAACCTGAAAAAATGGATGCTAAGGACGAATTGTAATAGCGATTGATGTCAGCGTTCGTTCCTGTCGCAAAACGAGGGTTTATTTCGATTTCATGAAGAAGGTTTTCCTTGTTCTCTAATGATGCTTTGTAATTTGCAGTAGCGTTTTTATAGTCGGCCAACGCCAGATAAGCATTGCCTTTAAAGGATAACATCATGGCGTTTTTAGGGAATTTTTCCAATCCCTTAGCGTATTGGGCTAAAGCTTTATCATACTGTTTTAGGTTATACTGGGCGATGCCCCTTTGGTAATAATAGCTTGGCTTGGTTTCATCGCAGAAATCGGCGGAAGATTCGGAAATCGTTTTTAGTAATTCAGGATCGTAATTTTTTTTACTGATTACTATTGCCTTAGCGGCTGAATAATCTGTACAGGCAGCATCTAAATCTTCTAATTCATAATAAATTTTTGCCCTATTTAAATATCCAGTGTAGGTTAAGGGATCTAATTTTATGGATTTGGTGTAATCATCTAGTGCTTTGTCGAATTGCCCTAGGTTTGAATAAATTGATGCTCTTCCATTGTAGAAATGTGCTTGCTTGTCATTTAAAACAATGGCTTTATTGATGTCGTTTAAAGCATTCTCCACTTGGTTTTGATTGTAATAGACGCCTCCACGGTAAAAATAGGCGTCGTAGCCTTCAGGTGACAGAGCAATTGCTTTATTAAGATCGGTAAGGGCTAAAGCATGATAACCATTGTCGGCGTTGTAGGCACCACGGGCGGTATAGTATTCAGCATTATCGGGCGCCAGTTCAATTGCCTTGTTATAGTCTGCAAGGGCACCAAATTTATCGTTAAATTGAGCCTTAGTGTTTGCTCTTGTCAAAAATAGTAATGCATCTTTTGGGTCGAGCGAAATAGCTTTATCTATTGATGACAAAGCTTCTGCTCCATCATTTTTTATGGCTTGTATACGGCCAATGTTTAAATAACATCTGGCGCATTTAGGATTGATTAATAATGCATTTCGATAATACTTTTCACCAACTACTAAATTATTGTTTCGGAGATGGTAAAATCCCAATAATCGCAAAAGCGGCTCACTTTTGGGTGCGAGTTTTAATTCCCTCTCCAAGTAAGGAATCACCTTTTGTTCCTGACCAATTTTAGTTAGCGAATCTGCCTTTTTTTCAAAATAAGTTTTTGATTGTGCAACCGTGAAATTTGCAACAAACAGACTTATTAGAATTAATGGAATAATTAACTTCAATCTCATACAATAAAGCAATACCAACTACTTAAAATTTTTAATGTTCCTTAATATACTCAAGAACCAGAAAACAGTTTTAAAACTTTATTAATTGCCGACCGAAAAAAACGGTATTGTAGCGGTTGCATTATTATTCGTTATAATGATGCCACGGCCTTAATTGCTACTTTATGCCAATCCACCAAGGCTTAAAAATTTGGTTGGGTTTTTTAAGGTAAACAAACTCGCCAATCATTGGCATTACCAATGGGATTTTGGTGACTTTATTTAGTTCTGTAATTTTTACTAAAGGTTCATCCCAAGGATGATTTGCAAGTACAAATTTTGATGAATGCACAGGGAAAAGACGTTTTGCATTTAAATCTTGCGCTGCTTTTAATACCTCTGCAGGCTGTAAGTGAATGTATTTCCATTTAACATCATATTACCCGTCTTCTAAAATTGCTAAATCTATTGGGCCGAACTTCTTGCCGATGTTGGCAAAGTGGGTGTCGTAGCCACTATCGCCACCTATGTAAATTTTCATAGTCGGGCTTTGAAAAACATACGACATCCACAGCGTATTATTTCTTGTGAAACCCCTGCCAGAAAAGTGCCTTGTAGGTGTAGTGTGTATAAAAAAACCATCCCCCAAATCAATAGTTTCATCCCAATCTTTCTCGTAGATATCTTCAACATTGTAGCCCCAATCTTCAAAATCGGCTCCTACTCCCAAACCGCAGAACACTTTTTTAATTTTCGATTTGAGCTTGATTAACGTTTCATAATCTGTATGGTCGTAATGATCATGTGAAATGATTAAATAGTCGATGTTCGGCAAATCTTCTACTTTGTAACGATCGGTGCCTTTAAATGCTACAACTGTACCTGGAATTGGCGAAGCATTTCCACTAAAAACAGGATCAACTAATATGCGCTTCCCATCCAGCTGAATAAAATAAGAGGAATGACCAAACCAAATTAAAATGTTCGAATCAATGGGTAAATGCAGCAAATCTACCTTCGTCGATGGAATACTATCTACGGGAGTTAATCGCGGGTGATCTCCAAAAAGTTTATCATAAATAATGCCTATGGTACTATAACCTTCTGTAAGCTCAGGTGTACGATTGAGGTTATGGAACACACCATCTTTAAAATGAGGCGATTTTTTCATTCGTTCAAGCCTTACACCTTCGGCAGTCTTACCAAAAAGTGGCTTTTTCATGTATAAATAAGTAACAGCTGATAGTATCAAAATCAATGAAACTAAAACAATGAATATCCATTTAAAGATTTTTAATATTTTCTGTTTCATGACTGAGAGACTTATTGAACTTCTTTATTCGATGTGGTTGATGTGCTGCAAAATGTAATCTTTTCTACGCCCTGAAACCGGAATTTCGGTTTTATCTTTCAATACAATTGTACCGGATTTTAGAAATTTATCAACGTATAATACATTTACTAAATAAGATTGATGGGGACGTAAAAACCACTTCTCGGGCAGAAGTTCATCATAAAATTTGAGTGGTTTTGAGATCATAATCCTTCGGCCTTCGGTTAGGAAAAAGTTGGTGTAACCCCCTTCACTCTGGCAATAGATAATTTCACGAAGCTGTAAAACTTGCAAAAATTCTAAGGTGTGTAATACAATTCTACTGTCTAAATTACTTTCTCCATGGCCGGATTGTGATTTTAAAATAGAAATCTGTTGCTTTTGCTGTGTAATATTGGTTTCATCATTCGTAGCAATTTTAGCTAACGCAGCTTTAAACTCTGCATCATCCAATGGCTTTAAAAGGTAATCCAGGGCACCAAATTTTATTGCCTTAACAGCAAAGTGATTATATGCGGTGATGAATATAATACGAAAAGGTATTTCATCCAACTGGTCTAAGATATCGAAAGCTGTGCCGTCAGTAAGCTGGATATCCATTAAAATTAATTCGGGATTTGTTGCTTTAATGAGCACTAAACTTTCAGCTACGCTTGTTGCATAACCAATCAAATTAAACTGTGTTTCTTGTTGCAAAAGCCATTCAATTTCCTTGCGGATGGCAGGTTCGTCTTCAATTATAAGCGTTCTAATCATTCGGGGCGTTTAATCTTCTAAAAATCGGTAAAAATCATTGATATATGTCTTTTGTCCATCACTAAAAATATTAACACAGTTAAAATTAATGATCAAACCCTGCGGGGCTTCCAATAATTTCATGTAGGTTAGTATCTGGGCTTCGAAAATGGGTTCTATCGTTTTGGAGGCCTTTATTTCAACAGCTAAGCAATTTTCTACGAATAGGTCACATCTTAAATTGGTTGCTACTTCTATTTCTTTGTATCGAACTGGCATCGAAATTTCTGTTAGAAAATATATTTTCCGGAGGCTAAGCTCATGTTTCATACATTCATGGTAGACACTTTC
Organism: Pedobacter sp. AC212; assembly: GCF_979258625.1. Lineage (NCBI taxonomy): Bacteria > Pseudomonadati > Bacteroidota > Sphingobacteriia > Sphingobacteriales > Sphingobacteriaceae > Pedobacter > Pedobacter sp. AC212. Next base: position 501,811 of record NZ_OZ409870.1, read on the forward strand.
TAACAAACCAGGCCCAAGAGATTTGTGTATTTCTATAGCGGCGCCAATTACATTGTAAGTAATTTCCTTTAGATATTTTTTGGTTGTCATCTCCATTTCTCCATTTTAACTTTTTCTATTCATTTTGAACCATTTAGAAATATAGAACATATAGGGATATGGTATTGCTCCTAACTATATGATCTATATCCCTATATGGTTATTACTTTACGATTAATTTTGAACCATATAGAAATATAGGACATATAGGCTCTATGGTGTTTGCTCCTCGCTATATAATCTATATCCTTATAAGGTTAATCACTTTTCTATTCATTTTGAACCATATAGAAATATAGGACATATAGGCTTTATGGTTTTTACTTTTCACTATATAATCTATATCCCTATATGGTTATTTACTTTGCGATTGATTTTGAACCATATAGAAACATAGAACATATAGACTTATGGTATTTGCTCCTCACTATATAATCTATATCCTTATATGGTTATTTACTTTGCGATTAATTTTGAACCGTATAGAAACATAGAACATATAGGCTTATGGTATTTGCTCCTCACTATATAATCTATATCCCTATATGGTTGATTACTTTTTAATTAATTTTGAACCATATAAAGTATTATTTAAATTATCCTGCCCAACCATCTCTGTCTAAACTTCTATAGTTGATTGATTCAGCTAAATGTTCCAATTCTACATTTTCACTCCCATCTAAATCTGCAATGGTTCTAGCCACCTTTAAAATTCGGTCGTAAGCCCTGGCGGATAATCCCAACCGCTCCATCGCCGATTTAAGGAGCGTGGTACCGGCCTCGCTTATCGCACAAACTTTCCGTACCATTTTTGGGCTCATTTGTGCGTTATAATGTAAATCTGCTTTATCCGCAAAGCGATGATCTTGAATTTCTCTCGCTTTAATCACACGTGCTCTAATCAGTTCGCTTTTTTCCGCTTCGCGGGATGAAGCCAGCTCCGAAAAATTAACAGGTGTAACTTCTACATGTAAATCAATCCGATCTAAAAGTGGTCCCGATATTTTGCTCAAATACTTTTGAACCACACCAGGTGCACAAACGCATTCCTTTTCCGGGTGGTTGTAAAAGCCGCAAGGACAAGGATTCATTGAGGCCACCAACATAAAACTAGCCGGATATTCAACAGAGAAACGAGCCCTGGAAATAGCCACCTTCCGATCTTCCAAAGGCTGGCGCATTACCTCCAAAACCGTTCTTTTAAATTCTGGCAATTCATCCAAAAACAATACCCCGTTATGCGCTAAAGAAATTTCTCCTGGAGCAGGATTCATTCCGCCGCCAACCAAAGCAACATCCGAAATGGTGTGGTGCGGCGATCTATATGGTCGAACGGTCATTAATGCATCTGCAGCAGATAATTTGCCTGCAACGGAATGGATTTTGGTCGTTTCTAAAGCCTCATATAAATTTAATGGAGGCAAAATGGTAGGTAAACGTTTTGCCAGCATGGTTTTGCCTGCACCTGGCGGACCAATTAAAATTACATTATGCCCGCCTGCGGCAGCAATTTCCAAAGCTCTTTTTATGTTTTCCTGTCCTTTCACATCAGCGAAATCATGTTCGTAATTGCCAATATTTTTAAGAAATTCTTCTTTTGTATTTACTTTAACCTGTTGAAGCGCTTCGCTTTTGTTAAAGAAGGCAATCACCTGTGCCAAAGTTTCTACACCGTAAGCAATTAAACCATCAACAATTGCCGCTTCACGAACGTTTTGTTTCGGTAGAATGAAACCTTTAAAGCCATCTTCCTGTGCTTGGATGGCGATGGGTAAGGCACCTTTAATGGGCTGAATACTTCCATCCAATGAAAGTTCGCCCATAATAAAATAGTTTGCTAAATCCTCACTGGGAATTTGTCCGGATGCAGCGAGTATGCCAATCGCAATAGGCAAATCATAAGATGAACCCTCTTTTTTAATGTCGGCCGGGGCCAGATTTACTACAATTTTCTGTTTAGGCATCCTGAAACCCGCTACATTTATGGCGCTTGCCACACGTTGCAGGCTTTCCTTTACGGCATTATCAGGCAGGCCAACCATGTAATATTTTGTACCGGCACTTATGCTTACCTCAATAGTAATGGTTAAGGCATTTACACCATAAACGGCGCTCCCGTATGTTTTTACAAGCATTAATAAATCTTGAAATTGAAAGGGATGTTATGTTTTTAGGGGATGGAGATTGTTATTCTAATATATAAAGAATTATCTAATTCCATTGGTTAAAAACGATGGCAATGAAATGTAAAATGCTTTGTTATGACTAGTTAAAATGAAGGATGGATACTACTGCCTTGTGTCGATTTCATTGCAGTCTGCTTTAGCTGACTGTTCTTAATTAAGCAATTAGGGCTAAAGCCAAACGGATGAAAGAACCATTGTTCGTTGGTTAAAACCGAGGGCAATGAAATGTAAAACTGGGTAATGTTATGGCCAGTTGAAACAGAGGAAGGATATTAATGCCTTGTGTCGATTTCATTTCTGTCTGCTTTAGTTCACTGTACTCAATTAAGGCTTTAGCCAAAAGGAATGAGAGAACCCCTCTTCGTAGGTTGAAACCGACGGCAATGAAATGGATAGGTTTCAAATGCTGATTATCTTCATTTCATTGCAGTCTGCTTTAGCTGACTGTTCTTAATTAAGCAATTAGGGCTTTAGCCAAAAAGAAACAATACAACAAAAAATCCCAACCATTTCTGATTGGGATTTACATATTAAGCCTCGCTATTTTGACTTTTAACTTTCTACTTTTAACTTTTGAAAACCCTACCTTCTGCCCATTGGCATTTTAGGCATACCTTTCATCATCGCTGCTGCGGCTGCCGGATTCGAAAACTGTTTCATCATTTTACGCATATCCTCAAACTGTTTAATCAGCTTGGTTACCTCTTCTACTTTGCTACCCGAACCTTTGGCAATACGTAAACGGCGGCTTTGTTGAATTGAATCTGGATTTTCTTTTTCAAACGGCGTCATCGAATTAATAATTGCCTCGATCGATTTAAATGCGTCATCCTGAATATCCACATTCTTCATCATCTTACCCACACCCGGAATCATGCCCATCAAATCTTTCATATTCCCCATCTTCTTAATTTGTTGAATCTGGCTATAGAAATCGTTGAAATCAAATTTATTTTTGCGGATTTTCTTTTGCAATTCTGCGGCTTCTTTCTCATCAAACTGCATCTGAGCACGTTCAACAAGCGAAACCACATCACCCATGCCTAAAATACGCGATGCCATACGGTCTGGATAGAAGACATCCAAAGCCTCCATTTTCTCACCGGTACCAATAAATTTAATCGGCTTGTTCACTACCGATTTAATCGAAAGTGCCGCTCCACCACGAGTATCACCATCTAATTTGGTTAAAACTACACCCGTAAAATCAAGGCGATCGTTAAAAACTTTAGCCGTGTTTACCGCATCCTGACCCGTCATCGAATCCACAACGAATAAAATTTCGTGTGGCTGTGTTTTGGCTTTAACCTCCGAAATTTCGTTCATCAATGATTCGTCGATCGCTAAACGACCTGCTGTATCGATAATGATGACGTTATTTCCGTTTTGTTTACCATGGGCAATACCTTCAAGGGCAATGCCAACAGGATCGTTCGATTCGCGGTTTGCATAAACCGATACACCAACCGAAGTTCCTAAAACTTCCAGCTGATCTACCGCCGCAGGGCGATACATATCACCGGCAACCAATAAAGGCTTTTTGCCTTTACCTTTTAAGTGTAAAGCCAGTTTACCAGCGAAAGTAGTTTTACCCGCACCGTTTAAACCCGCAATCAAAATAATGGTGGGGTTGGCTTTAGTTTCCAATTCCGTAATCTCGCCGCCCATTAAGGCCGCAAGCTCATCATTCATGATTTTGGTTAGCAATTGACCTGGTGAAACCGAAGTTAAAACGTTCTGGCCCAATGCTTTTTGCCTTACCTCATCCGTAAATGTTTTGGCTGTTTTATAGTTAACATCGGCATCTAATAATGCTTTACGAATCTCTTTCATGGTTTCTGCCACGTTGATTTCCGTAATGCTGCCTTGTCCTTTTAATACTTTAAATGCTCTGTCTAGCTTGTCCTGTAAATTATCAAACATGTTTTTTTAAGCTAAAAAGCTAATCGTAGTTAACGAAAAGCCACTGTTTTTAATAAAAGGCAAATGTATCAAATTTTGATTGTAAATCGCTGCACCACAAAGTCAAAAATCTTTTTTTGGAAATGAAAGTTCAGTATTATTTAGGAGACATCAGTCCTGCCATACACTTCGATCTTTTTAATTTAAACCTACGAGGTTTATAAAAAGTATCTCCGTTTCTGTCACGTTTAGAAACAATGGCTTGCTACCCAAACATTATCACAAAATACAAACCCAGCCCCTTAAATCCTGGATTAATCGCTATCCAAATGTGTTTCAAAACCATTGCGCTTCAATTTGTTAGTCAATATTAATTCGATATTTTCCTTTCATGTGCAACATTTCTAACATTAGCTAGTCTTATACATAACTAACCTAAACAAATGAAACGCTGGGCAACTCTTATCTTTATATTCCTGTATTCGTATTGTGCTGCCCAAGATCCTGCTAAACAAAAGGAACTTAAAGCGGTAAGAACTTTGGAAATCCCTAAAATTGACGGTGTTTTAGATGATGCCTGCTGGTTAAATGTGCCAATTGCTACTGATTTTTTCGAAATAAGACCCGTACCTGGAAGAGTGGAAACGAAAGATCGACGCACGGAAATGAGAGTGCTGTATGATGACGTGGCCATTTACGTTTATGCCCGGATGTACGATGATAAGGATAGCGTTTCGCACGAGTTGGTTTCGAGGGACAACATCGGTAATGCCGATTTTATTTCAATCATTGTCGACCCGTTTTACGATAAAATGAATGGTAATGGTTTTTTTGTTACTGCTGCAGGCGTTCAGTTTGATGCTAAATACTCGCAAGTTGGTGATGAAGACCCGAATTGGAACGCTGTTTGGGAAAGTGCCGTAAAACTAGATGATTTAGGCTGGACCTGCGAAATGAAAATTCCTTATTCTGCATTACGTTTTTCCGGCAAGGAACTTCAAAATTGGGGTTTGAATTTTAGTCGCCGAATTCAACGAACCAATATCCAAACCTTTTGGAATTTTGTTGATCCAAAGGTTAATGGTTTCATCAATCAGGAAGGGCTTTTTACAGGTTTAAAAGACATTAAACCACCACTTCGTTTGTCATTTTCACCCTACGTTTCTGCTTACGTAAATCACTATCCAGCCAATATTCCGGGAGTAAAAAACACCACCTCTCGCTTTAATGGTGGTATGGATGTAAAATATGGCATCAACAACAGCTTTACGTTGGATATGACTTTAGTACCAGATTTTGGGCAGGTACAATCCGATAACCGCATTTTAAACCTCACGCCGTTTGAGGTAAAATTTAACGAAAACCGGCAATTTTTTACCGAAGGAACAGAACTTTTTAATAAGGGCGATCTATTTTATTCCAAACGAATTGGCTCTATTCCCGCCTACTCTAACTACTCTGGCGTAGCAGAAAGCGACAAAATTATTAGAGATCAAACCGAAGCAAAAGTATTAAACGCAACTAAAATATCTGGGCGTACGGCAAAGGGTTTAGGCATTGGTATTTTTAATGCTATTACTAACAGCATGCAAACCGAAGTAGAAGATGCAGCAGGAAATGTTCGGAACGTAGAAACACAACCACTCACCAACTATAATATTTTGGTTTTCGATCAATCTTTAAAAAATAACAGTTCAGCAACATTTATTAATACGAATGTATTGCGCCAGGGCAGTGCTTATGATGCCAATGTGAGTGCTTTGCTTTTTAACTTAAACAATACAAACAACAAATATTTTATTAATGGCGGGGCTAAAATGAGCTACTTACGAGGCGAGGAAAGCAGCACCGGCTATAGTTATACTTTGCGTTTGGGAAAACAAAGCGGCAATTTTACCTGGAATTATAACCAGGTTTATGCCGACAATCAATTTGATCCTTCAGATCTGGGTTTCTTTACCAATAATAATTTTTTAGATCAAAAAATAGGGCTTGGATACAATATTTTTAAGCCGAGCAAGTGGTTTAATGAAATGCAAAGTTGGCTAAATGTTACCTATTCAAGAAGGGTAAATCCTGGCGATTACCAAAATACGCTAGCAAATGGAGGCGCTTATGTCCGTTTCAAAAATCTATGGTCTGCAGAGCTAGATATGAGCTACAATGCGAAAGGAAATGATTTTTACGAAGCACGAAATGGACAAATTTATAAAGCACCAGAAAGTTATGGTATTGGGCTTTACATTAATCCAAATCGGGCTAAAGCGTATAATTTTGGTGGAAATGTTCGCTTTTTCGAACAACAACTTTTTGGGGGCAAAGAATATAATTTCTACCTGTTTCAAAATTTCCGCCTAAATGATAAGGTCGCTTTTGGTTTGGATTTGAATTTCAACCCAAATTATAACTATGTAAACTGGGTAACATCACAAGGAAGCCAGGCAATTTTTTCTAAATATGACAGACGTACGGTAGAAAACTCTTTTGATGCAAAGTACACCTTTACCAACTTAATGGGGGTGACCGTGGTGTTAAGGCATTATTGGAGCGACAGAAGAAACAAAGAGTTTTACTTATTAAAGCCAGATGGTAATTTAACCGATTACCAGGGCTCCGCTTTAACTGGAACAGATAGAAACTATAATGTTTTTAATATCGATTTAATTTATACATGGCAGTTCGCCCCAGGCAGTACATTATCACTTTCGTATAAAGATGCAGCCGAAACCTACGATTCCTATTTTACGCAGCGTTACAACCGCAATTTGGGCGGTATTCTTGCTGCACCTCAAAACAATAGTTTATCTGTTAAAGTATTGTATTTTGTAGATTATTTGGATCTTAAGAAAAAAAGAAAAAAGGTTTAATATATTATCTCGCCTTGCCTGGGCTTACGCCAAATTTTTTACTAAAAGCGTTACTGAAATGTTGAACTGAAGAGTAACCAAGATCATTTGCAATGTGCTTAATATCTTTTGATTTATCCGATAAAAGATCTTTTGCTTTTGATAACCGATAATCGCTTAAATGGCCAAATACAGTATCATTAAATACTTCTTTAAAGCCCTGCTTCAATTTAAATTCATTTATTCCGGCAACTTTCGCAAGTTCGGGTAGCGATGGGGGGCAATTGGCATGCTGAATCAAATATTCTCTTGCATAGTAAATCCGATCCTGATCATAAACTGTCTTTAATTTTGGTTTCTCTACTTTCTTCGCCGCAATTTCAAATGCTTGTGCCTGCATAGCCAGCAGTTCCACACATTTAGATTGTAAAAACAGCAATTTCAATCCTCCGGAAAACTGGCAGTTCATGATATCGTTAATACAATTGTGCATGGCAAAACTGATTGGTAAATGTTCTTCCGATAACTCTACAGATTTATTGTTCATAATATTCTCTGCAAAGTTTTTCAATAAAGTACTGCTGTCGCTAGTCAAATCTACAAAGCGTTCTTTCTGAAAATGAATTTCAAAAAACTTATACTTACCTGTTTCATCGAAGTCGGCTGTTCCATCAAAATTAGGAGTGTAAAGGATGTTATGATGATTTGATTTTATGCTGATGCTCCTATTTGTAATGTGGTTATTCATAATGCCATTACCACTTATCGAAAAGTGTAATTCTACCAAATCCGGTTCATCCAACGATTTAATCTTTATTCGATTTTCTTTCATCACCATATCACCATAAACAATTGATATCCCAGAAAAAATGATCTGTACCATTTCTGCATCGCCAAATGGAAAACTTAACTTTTCGCGGGTTTCTCTAACTAAGGGTTGGTTGAATTCAATTTCATTGAAGATGTTACCTACAATGTAATGACGATCTGAGCTATCATAAATGTTTAAGGCCATAAAAATCCTTTTGATATAAATTTTTCTCCTTTTGATGTAAAAGGAAGCATTTCTTAGACCATTACTTTTGCTCAAAGTTACTAAACAAATTTAAACAATGCCGAAGTTACCATCATGGCTGGCTAATACAGTAGAGAAATTAATCAGCAATAAAATATTTCAGGTTGAGGTTTTAGAAGCCAAAATGTTAAGCCATAATATCAAAAGCGTAACCTTTAAAGGAGATTTTTATGAAACTAAATTTATTCCGGGAATGGAAATTCTTTTCAGGGTAAATGCCAACGAATACAGGCATTATACGGCCTCAAGATTTAACAGGGAAGATCAAACCTGTGAAGTGATTTTTTATTTAAACAGGCGTGGACCAGGCAATACCTTTGCTGAAAATATACAGTGCGGAGATCAGTTAAAACTAATTATAGATAAAGCGAGGGTGAAGTATAATAATAGTTCAAGTCAGCATTTCTTTTTTGGTGATGAAACCAGCATTGGTTTATATGAATCGCTCGGAAAAAAAGCAGTTGAAATGGATGAAGAATATTTTGGGATCCTGGAACTTGATGAAGAAAACTTCGAAGCCTTGAATTGCATCAAGCTTTTGATAGACGCTGTACCAGTAGATAAAAATACCCCTGCCGAAAGAGCCATTCAATGGATGGAAAACATGCATCCGAAATGTTGGGAAATGTGGCAGTATGCAACTTTTTATTTAACTGGCCGGGCAAAATCGGTTCAGCAGTTTAAAAAGTACCTGAAACAAAGAGGCGTAGGTTTCAATCAGATTATTACCATGCCCTACTGGGAAATGGGTAAAATAGGGGGTGCTTAATTATCTGGGGAAAACAAAAGCAAAACCCAGCGCTAAAGTTTGGCTGGCCTGAACTTTAGCGTCCGTATCAGTGTCATACAAAATTACACCTGTTAAACTGGTATTCATAAAACGGTTAATTTTTGCGGTTAAAGCTACATCTAATCTATGGTCGATGCGTTTTACTGCAATATCCTCGTAAGGAATAAACATGGCATAACGTGCTTTTAAGTTGGTGTTTTTGAAAATGTCTTTATCAAAGGCACTTACTACTTGGAAAGCAAGTTCGTTTCTAAAATGTTTGCCTTTATCTACCCCGAAAACGTTCGCCTTGTTATCATATACGGCAGTATCTAAAACAAATGTTTGGCGGGCGGTACCCGTACCAATTCTGGTTGAAAAATATTTGTTTGGCTTGTACTCAAAACCGATTGATTCAGTTAAATATCCTGGCGACATAAATCTGGAGATTAACACTTGCTGTTCTTCGCCATTTCCATCTCTGAAGTAACGGTAGCCACTATCAAATTGCGATTCAAAGTTAACAGATCCGAAAAAGAACCAGTTTTTTGATAATTGAAATGAAGCCTTGTTATCCCAGAAAATACGGTCGTTAGTTTTCTTTTGCAGCTGATCTTTATTTTTAATTTTACCGTACTGCAAAATCACCTCACTCACATAACTGTAATTGTTTTTGTTGTATTCGGCTTTCCAGTTCAGTAATCCGCCTACGGCTACAGAATTTACACCCCCACCTTTCCAGTTGTCGCTAAATTGCGCCTGATTCACATTAATGCCTATCGATGTTTTTGTTTTCCAATAATTAACCTTTGCATTCACAATAAATGGAGGAATTTTTACTGGCTCGAAATTTAACGGTCCTTGTCTGCTAGGTAGCGGACTACGCTTAAGCTTAATGTTCAGGTCTTTGGTATTGATCGGGACGGTATCAATTACCTGTGCAAATAATTTTGTAGAGCAGATACTTAGAATAAGGATTAGGGCGGCTAAACAATTCTTCATGGGTTACAAAGAAAAACAAAAATTCTATAGATAAAAAGGTTTTACCAAAATGAATGTCTGGTAGACAATTATGAAACGATTAAAAATGAAGCGTTATTACCATTTAATCCAGCCATACCAGCTATTGTTTTTAAGGTATTTTAAATCTGCATCATGCCGGTAGGCTTCCTGTTCAAATATGATTTTGCGGTAAGCCAAATCATGCTTTTTATAAATAATTAAATTAAACAGGTAATTGATTAAATAAAGAATGTAAAACGGTAAAATCAATAGTTCCAGCTGTTGCCTTAAATGAATTTTCTCATGGTTGATGATTTCCATATCGGACTTAAGTTTTTCCGACTTCAGCAAAATGAAGGGAAAAATTGCCATTCCTGCTGCAGGTAAATGCTTAACAATCAAGATTGGAGCTTTCACAACTTCTCTATGGTTAGTTTAGGCAACGCAGGCAATTGCAAAGCTTTTGGGTTAAGCCGGTAGCTGCGATAAGCATTTTTGATAAATACATTAAAAGCATAGTCATCCGCATCGAGTACAAATTGATAAGTTGGGCGATATTGTTGCATAAAATCTTCCAGTTCAGTATCCTTTATGCCTAGAACTTGCTGAACCAATGAAGCTTTAAAACGATAATCTATTAAATCTTCCCGATAATCTTTTTCCAGTATTTTTTGTAGATGGCGGGCATTTCTTCCTTGTCGGCTCAACAAATTATAGATCGCATCTATACCGAGGCCAACACCGCCTGTACCCAGATTTAATAAATCTTTACTGCTGCCTTTCATGGTTTGGTAGCGGAATTCTTTTATCGATTTTTCGTATTGCTGCTGAGGGGTTAATCTCTTTTGGGCAATTACCACATCGCGAAGTCTGATTCCCAAGGATTTTAATTGAAAGTAAGCTGCGGTTTGCCCTTTGAAAATAATCGTATCTACGCCGTATCCAGAAAGTGCAGCAACCAGTGTATCGCCGGGAATGGCATAAGTGCTGAATTCACCTTTTGTGTTGTTATACAAACCATCTTTACTGCGCACATTATAGATGTAAACTTTGGCTAATCGCTGCTTGGTTTCCTTATCAATAACAATACCCTGCACCGGTTTAGTTTGTGCATGTAGTGCCATTGTAAAGCAAAAAAGAAAAGCAAGCGTTGCAAAAAGTTTCATGTGTTTACAAAACTACAAATATCTGTTGCGCAATGTTTAGTATTAACATTATTTAACCTTAAGCACCTGACCAAGTTTAATGCCATCTGTAGTCATTTCGTTCAGCATTTTCAGTTCATCAACTGATAGGTTGAAACGTTTGGCAATATTGTAAAGCGTATCGCCTTTTACAACCGTGTAAGTTCCGTCGGCAATAATAGGTTTCGCTCCTGGCGGCGGGGTATCAACTGGCGTAAATTTCTTTTTTTCCTGCGGGATATTTTCGTTAATTTCTGCGAAAACACGATCCTCACGAGCTATTTTCTGTTTCTCGCTTTCTGATTGATCGTATTGATAAAGCTGATATTTTTCGATCATGTTAATCAGCAGGTCAGGATATTTTGGATTGGTGGCGTAGCCAGCAGTCTTTAAACCTTGAGCCCAGCTTTTGTAATCGTTTTTATCCAGTTGGAACAAGAAACTATAACGCTTACGCTTCAAAAATTCCGAGTGATCTCGGAAAGATTCACGGGCATCTTTATAAACTCTGAAACAATCATTTTTTTGATCGTCATCACGGAAATAATTTTTTCCTTTCCAGTCTGAAGTGCATTTAATCCCGAAGTGATTATTTGCATATTTTGCTAAATCGCTGTTTCCGCTACCCGATTCCAGAATTCCCTGTGCTAAAGTAATACTCGCTGGAATACCATCCGAATTCATTTCCTCAATGGCTACTGCTTTAAACTCATCGATATAGCTTAAAGTGTTGTAGCTTTTATAACTGTTGTTGTTGGCTTTGTTAGCCGCTTTTTCAATTTGCTTGTTATTTTTCGAAAACTTCCGTGAACTGCAAGAACTGGCCAAAACGATGAGGAGAAATAGAAACGATAAGCGATAGGATGAATGCATTATATGGTAAATTGTAGAAATTATTTAATCGATTAATTGAAATGGAATTATTGGCTTATAAATATTTAAAACTTAATTCGCTGCCCAGGTTTTAAGTTCGCTCTTTTCATCCCATTCTTTTTCATCAGTGTTTTTACTGTTGTACCTTTCTTTTTTGCAATGGCACCGAGGTTGTCGCCGGCTTTTACAGTATAAATTCTTGTTGTAGATCTTTTTTTGCGGTGATAAACAGGTGCTTTATATACAGGCGCTACATAATCTTCAGGTCGTTCATCATATTGATAAAGATCGTATTTATCTACCATGGCAATAACCTGGCTTGCCCAAGTTCGGCTTTGGGCATAGCCCGATCTCTGTATTCCTCTAGCCCAACCTTTATAATCGTATTGATCGTATTTTCCAAATAGACCGTTAAAAGGCGCTCGGGTTTCCATCAATTCTACAAAGTGATTATAAGATTCTTCATCGCTTTCATAATCGCGGTAAGCAGAACGGATATCAGCGTTATTATTTGGCCCTTTAACGCCAAAATGGTTATTTAAATGCTGAGCAATACGGCTGTTTCCAGCCGCCGATTCGTGTATTGCAACCGCTAAAATAATGCTCGCCGGAATTTTATGATCACGCATTAACTCCTGCGCAACTTCCACATGTTCGGCAATATAATCTTCCGTGTCTTGTGCTTTGGTGGTAATTACACTTAGAAGTAAAAGGCAAAAAGTAAGTATATTTTTCATCAGTGTATAATTTGTTTTTATGGGCGATGAAGCTATCATGATTTTATTCATTTTGGTCTGATTTGGAAAAATCATAATGGTTTCATTTTTTATTCATTTTATCGTCATTGCGAGGCACGAAGCAATCTCATCCAACAGATTGCTTCGTGCCTCGCAACGAAGAATTTTATTTTTTCCTAATCACAAACAATCCATCTCTAACGGGTAAAATTAATTTTTCAACCCGTTCATCTTCAGCAATTTTATCATTAAAACTAGTAATATTCCTGGTGTCTTTGTCTTGTTTCTCTTGAAGTACTTTTCCACTCCATAGCACATTATCAACAATGATAATTCCACCCTGGCGAACGCGATCGAAAATCAAATCGTAATAGGTACCGTTGTTTTTCTTATCCGCATCAATAAAAACGATATCAAAAACTTCATCCAATAGATTTACTGTTGCGGTTGCATCACCTATAATATATTGGATCTTATCATTTAGCGGCGATTTGGCAAAATTATTTCTAACCAGATCTTCCAGTTCGGCATTAATATCAAGGGTGTAAATCAACCCGTCGGGCATTAATCCTTCTGCCAAACAAAGCGTAGCATAACCCGTAAAAGTTCCTATTTCTAAAATTCTTTTTGGAGATACCATTTTACTCAACATACTCAAAACCCGGCCTTGGTAGTGGCCAGAAAGCATTCTTGGCATTAAAACTTTAATGTTGGTTTCGCGATCGATATGTTGAAGCAACTCAGTTTCGGGTTCGCAATAATGAAGAAGTAGTTGTTGTAAATCGTCGTTTATTAAGCTCATGTATTCGGTTATAAACGGTTTGTTTCCATAAAATATTGTAAAATAATGGTGGCGGCGATCGTATCCACCCGATCCTTATCTCTCCGATCCATCTTTTTTAAACCGCTTTGCATAATGGCCTGCTGTGCCATTTTGGATGTAAAACGTTCATCAACCCAATGCTGTGGTACGGTTGGAAATGATTTTTTAAGTAATGTAGAAAAACCTTTAACATGTTGTTTTGATTCAGAATCTGACCCGTCCATTTGCTTCGGATCGCCCAAAACAAATGCCTCCACTTGCTCTGTTAACATATATTTTTTGATATAGTCGATAATGTCTTTTGGATGAACGGTGTCCAGGCCCGTTGCAATGATCTGCAAGGGATCGGTTACGGCAATGCCGATACGTTTGGTTCCATAATCAAAAGCGAGAATTCTTGCCATATAGTGTTTTGCCTGTGGCGCAATGCTTTGACCATTGCGAAAATTAAAAGCCCCAAAGGTAAGGTTTTTTGGTAAATGGGTTTTTGGGGCGAAAAAGCGACCTCACTTGTTCTCTAAACCCTATTGCAACGGCATCCCCAAATGGGTACAATTTGGGAGAAAGCGGAAAGAGGGACCGAACGGAACAAAAGCATTACCGGAGCTTGCTTTTCTAATCAATAAAAATGTCGTTTTAATTTAAAAAATGCAGCTCCTGAAAGAAGATCAGAATAACAAAGCTTCAATTCTCATATCTATTTCTTATTTTGCACCAAATGCAGTTTAAAGAAATCATCGGACAAGGCAAAATTAAGCAACAATTGGTGCAAACGGTTAAGGAAAACCGGGTGAGCCATGCGCAGCTTTTTTTATCGCCGGTGGGTTCGGGTGCGGTGCCATTGGCAATTGCCTATGCACAATACATTAACTGCCAAAATAAAATGGAAAATGATAGCTGCGGAGAATGCTCAAGCTGCAGAAAGTATGAGCGGCTCATTCATCCCGACTTACATTTTTCTTATCCATTTTTTGCATCTGCCAGTACAAAAACTGCGGTAGATGTGCTGGAAGAATGGCGCAGTATGGTGATGCATGATCCGTATTTTGATATGGATATCTGGCGATCGAAACTCGATGCTGCCAACAAACAAGCCAACATTCCAATTGCTGAATGCCACGATATTATTAAAAAATTAAGCTACAAAGCTTTCGAAGCCGAAACAAAGGTTTTGATTATGTGGCTGCCCGAGTATTTGGATAAAGCTGGAAATGCTTTGCTGAAACTCATTGAAGAACCGCCTGCAAATACACTGTTTATTTTGATTGCACAAAGTCAGGATCAAATTTTAACGACCATATTATCGAGAACGCAAATTGTTAAAATACCAAAACTTACCGGGACAGAGGTTACTGGTTATTTGCTGAATTCAGGAAGTTTAACTGAACATCAGGCAATAGATTATGCTTTTCTGGCCGATGGAAATTTAATTGAGGCGAAGGCACTTGCCGCCGATACTCAGAGTGACAGCTCGGGTACTTTTACCAGTTGGCTTAGAAATGGTTTTAGCAATAAAGTGCCCGAATTGATAGATTTTACCGATGAAGCGGCAAAGTGGGGAAGGGAAAATCAAAAGAATTTTTTAAAGTACGGTGTAAATTATTTACGCGAATGTTGTCTAATTTTAAGTGGAGCGGAAGACCTGGTAAAACTGCCTCCGTTAACGCTTGAAACCGCAAAAAAGCTTAGCACACATGTACTCACGTTGCCAATGGCCGAGGCAATAATTGGTGAGTTGGAGAAAGCACATTACCATATCGAAAGGAATGCAAATCCTAAAATTCTGTTTTTAGATGTATCTTTACAGTTGGTAAAAATTATAAAGTTTAAAACGCTCCCTCAGGGGACTCAATATATATACAATTAGATTATGGGATGTGGAAGTTGTTCAACAGGTGGTGGTTGCACCCCTAATGGATGCAAAAGTAATGGCTCATGCGGTACCGGTGGGTGCCAGACAATGGAAGTTCACGATTGGCTATCCAACTTGGATATGCCCTCAAGTTATAAACCTTTTCAGGTTACAGAAATAAAATTCAAAGGTTCTAGAAAAGAATTTTTCCTTAATACGGATAACATTTATTTGGAAATTGGCGAGCTGGTTGCCGTTGAAGGACCGACCGGAGGTTTTGATGTTGGCCATGTTTCATTAACAGGCGAATTGGTTCGCGTCCAAATGAAACGACGCAAAACTTCTTTAGATCAGGTAGTTAAGAAAATCTATCGCAAAGCTACCGAAGCGGATGTAGAAAAATGGAATGCCGCCAAAGAAATGGAATGGGAAACCATGCACAAAGCCCGTAAACTGGCTTTAGATCTACGTTTGCAAATGAAAATTAGTGATGTGGATTACCAAGCGGATAAAACAAAAGCAACTTTCTTTTATACTGCTGATGGCCGTGTTGATTTTAGAGAGCTGATTAAAAAAATGGCCGAAAGTTTCCGGATCCGGATTGAAATGCGCCAAATTGGAATGCGCCAGGAAGCGGGCCGCTTAGGTGGAATTGGTTCATGTGGACGCGAATTGTGCTGTTCTACCTGGTTAACCAATTTTAAAACGGTTTCTACAGCTGCTGCCCGTTATCAAAACCTTTCTTTAAATACGTTGAAACTTGCCGGCCAGTGCGGGAAATTGAAATGTTGTTTAAATTATGAGCTGGATACTTATTTAGATGCGCTGAAGGATATTCCTGATCGCATTGAAAATTTAGATACTGAAGCGGGTTATGCCCGTCACCAGAAAACCGATATTTTCAAAAAAATAATGTGGTTTAGTTATCAGGGTGATGAAAACTGGATTCCGGTTAAAGCCGCTCGTGTTAAAGAAATCATGGTGATGAATAAGGCTGGTAAAAAAGCGCCAAACCTTAAAGAAGAAGCTGTTCAGATTGCTGCTCCGGTAGTGGTTGAAAAATCATTCGATTACGAAAACGTGGTTGGCCAGGATAGTTTAACCCGTTTGGATGAACGTTCGAGAGGAAAAAACAATCAAAACAGGAATTCGAAAAACCGCAACAATAAAAACGATAACAGAAGAGATCGTGTTCCTGTTGGCGAAAAAAGCAATGAGCCTAACAATAGGTCGCAGCAGAATCCTCAAAAGCCTCAGCAAGGTGCGAAGCCTCAAAATGCGGGCGCAAAACCTCAGAATGCCAATCAAAAAAACCAGCAGCAGGTGGTGCCAAAACCTGCTCATGTTAACGGACCAAAACCGCAAAATGCCGGACCGAAACCTCAGCAGCAGAAACCCGTAGTGAAGGCAGAAGGACCTCAAAGTGTTGAAGGTGCGAAGCCTGAACAAAGTAAAAACAAGAACAGAAATAACCGTAGAAAAAATAATAACCGCCGAAACAATACAAATGGCTCAGAGAATAAACCTGCTTCTGAATAAAACAGCTTTTTTATTGAGCTTTCTGTTGGTTGCATCGTTTTTTACAGGATGTAAATCGAGTATTATTGATAGCAATGTGGAAATTCCTGAACGCAAATGGACTTATCGCAATCATATTACTACAGCATTTGAAATAAAAGACAATACAAAAGCCTATAATGTTTATTTTAAGTTGAGGCATACCGCTGAGTATAAATATTCAAACATTTTTATTTTGGCTCATTTTAAAGATGGAAAAGCAATGGCTAATCAACGGTTCGAGTTTCAATTGGCTAAAAAAGATGGCGAATGGTTAGGTAGTGGATCGGGAAATCTATTTAATTATACTTTACCATTGCTGGAAAACCATCGATTTCCTAGAAATGGAAAATTTGAAATTGAAATTGAGCAAAATATGCGTGATAATCCTTTAGTGGAAGTGAGCGATGTTGGTATTTTGGTGGAGGAGGTTGAATAAAACTTTTTTATCGCTGTTTTTCTGTGCAGGGATTTAAGTTTGTATGATAAAAGGCGCATAAAATTTTAAAAAAGATTGCCGAAAGAATCGTTTTCGAAATTTTATTTGGAAAAGTGATTGTAAAATATTTGTTATTGTAATAAAATTGTTATCATTGCTGATAAACAAACAATAATTTATGATAAGAAATTTACTCAAAATCTCCCTCCCACTGTTTTTTCTAATTATATCCAGTCAGTTATTTGCACAAAGCTTGCAAGGAAAGGTAGCCGATTCTACCGGCGTGGCCATCCCAGGAGCCAGCGTACAAGTTGTTGGTCAGAAAATTGGAACTTCAACAGATGGCAACGGCCAATATTCATTAAAGTTTCCTGTAGCTGGAACCTATAAAGTTCGTGTCACTTTTACTGGTTACGTTAACGCAGAGCAAGATGTTACCATTGAGAAATCTGTTAAAACGCTAGATTTTACGTTATTGGAAACGAAATCTAATTTAGGAGATGTTGTAGTAATTGGTTCACGATCTACACCGAGAACGAACATTGAAAGTGTTGTTCCTGTAGATTTAATTTCTGCTAAAGATGTTAAGGTATTTGCCCAAACAGATTTAACACAAATTTTAAATTTCGTTGCACCATCTTTTAGTTCAAATAGGCAAACAGTTTCTGATGGTACGGATCACATCGATCCAGCATCTTTACGGGGTTTAGGGCCAGATCAGGTTTTGGTTCTCGTAAACGGAAAACGCCGTCACACTACAGCTTTAGTTAACATTAACGGTACTTTCGGCCGTGGGTCAGTTGGTACAGATTTAAACTCAATTCCAGTTTCGGCAATTGAACGTATTGAAGTTTTGCGTGATGGTGCTGCTGCACAATACGGTTCTGATGCAATTGCAGGCGTAATTAATATCGTGTTAAAAAAGGTTACACCGTATAGCATTTCTACGTCTTTTGGGCAATCATCATCAAGTGCTTTAGGTCGCGATTTTAGCGACGGTAGAACTTTTCAGGTAGATTTTAGCAAAGGCTGGGCTTTTAAAAATGATAAAGGTTTCATCAATTTTGCTGCACAATACTTACAACGTGGTTACACTAACCGGGGTGGTTTAGATACTCGCCCGCTTCTATATTCTGCTAATCCGACTAGAGGAGCAACAGAAACTGAAGCCGCTTTTCAAGCTCGTTTCGCCAGTTTAAAAGCTGCTGACGATGCAAGAGCAGCAGCAAATGGTTTAGATAGAAATAACATGCGTGTTGGCAATTCTGATTCTAAAAATGGAGGAGGTTTCTTAAACGGCCAATTTAATTTTGGTAAAACTACGCAATTGTATTATGCAGCCGGTTTCACACATAAAACGGGTAGCGCAGCTGGTTTCTATCGTTTGCCTACTCAAACTACTCAAATAGATTTGTCAATTTATCCTAATGGATTTTTGCCTTTTATTAATACCTCAATCAATGATTATTCATTTTCGGCCGGTTTAAGAGGTAAAATTGGCACCTGGGATTATGATTTAAGTAATACCAGTGGAGAAAATACTATCAAGTTCAATATCGATAATACGGTTAATGCCTCTTTACCAACTGGTACAAGTCCAAGGTCATTTTATGCTGGAGAATTGTTGTTCAGACAAAACACCAGCAATTTCGATATTAATAAAAAACATGAATTTGAAGGAAGCTTCCTTAGCACGTTAAACACTGCATTCGGTGCTGAATTCAGAATTGATAACTATCAAATCAAAGAAGGTGAATTATTATCCTATTCAAATGGAGGAAGATTAATTGGTACTTCACCAACGGCTTCAGGCTCGCAGGTATTTCCAGGATTTAAACCTAGTAATGCATTAGATAAATCAAGAAATAATGTTGGTGCATATGCAGATTTAGAAGCTGAATTTGGGACGAGAGTAACGATAGGTGCTGCAGGTCGTTACGAACATTACAGCGATTTTGGTTCTAATTTCTCTTATAAGTTTACAGGCAAAATTAAACTGTTTGGTGATGTTTCATTGCGTGGAGCTTATGCCACAGGCTTCAGAGCGCCATCTTTACACCAACAGTATTTTAATAATGAGAGTACGCAATTTGTTGGGACGGCTGCTACACAGGTGCTAACGGTAAATAATAGAAATCCTATTGTAGGTCAATTTGGTGTTGGTGCTTTAAAGCCAGAAATTTCGAAGTCAGGAAGTTTAGGCTTAGCCGGACGAATTGCCAAAACATTTACATTTACCGTTGATGCTTATAACATTGACATTAGCGATCGTATTGTTTTTTCTAGTCAGTATGCTCGTGAACGTTCAGGTGGTGTTCTTGTTCCAACAGGTGTGGTAAATCAAATTTTGAATACAGTAGATCCAGCTGCTCAGGTTAATAGTGTACAATTCTTTACCAATGCCATTAAAACAAATACAGCTGGTATTGATGTAGTTTTAACCAATAAATTTACTTTAGGAACCAAAAGCAGTTTAATTTTAAGCGTTGCTGGAAATATGAATAAAACTGTGGTTAGAAGTATTCAAGGATCCGATAAAATTGAAAGCGACCCAGCATTAAAAGCTAAACTTTTCGATAGGTTAGAACGTTCTCGTTTTGAAAGTTCCGTACCCAAAAACAAATTGAATATTACCGCTACTTATAACGTAGATAAATTATCTTTTGTAGCACGAACTGTTCGTTTTGGCGAGGTAACTTACTTAAACGCTATAGATCCTAATATTCCGGCAAATGGCTTGCCAACTCAATTAGACCAAACTTTCTCTCCTAAATGGGTTTCTGATTTCTCGGTAAGTTATGCGCCAAGTAAAATGTGGACTGTCACTGTAGGAGCGAATAACATTTTTGATGTTTATCCTGATAAGTTATACATCGATGCTCGTAACAATGAAACAAACTTTAACAGTGCTTCTACAAGCAGTTATACAGGAGGATTAGACAATACTTCAAATGGTAGATTTTTATATCCAAGAGCAGTAAGTCAGTTCGGTTTTAGCGGCCGGTATGTTTACGGAAAAATAGCTTGTACTTTTTAAGATAATACAACCAAACAACTAGAAGCGTTGTACAGAAATGTGCAACGCTTTTTTTAGCTCCGAACTCCACCCTATCAATGTTGGTGTTAGGCTAATTTCTGCGTTTCCTTCCCAAAGAGGAGGAAATTGAGAGAATTGTGATTTGAAATTTTTGGTTTAAAGTTCCGTACCCAAAAACTCTCTCGTCTGGAGAGGGCGGTTACAGCATTAGCCAAAAATCTTCCTTTCAATGGGTGAGGCCCCTACAAATACTCTAACAAACTTTCCAGCTTCATTCCCCTTGATCCTTTAAGCAAAACCAGGTTATTCTCTATTCTGTTTGCTACTAAATACGTAGCTGCTGCGGAAGGCGTTTCAAAAAACATACCATCAAAGCTATCTTTAAAAGCATAAAAATGGCTTCCTATAAAAACAATCTTGTTTAAACCGCTTTGAGTAGCTTGTTTTGCAACTAATTCGTGTTGTATAGCAGATTCTGGCCCAAGCTCAAACATATCGCCTAAAATAGCTGTCTTTTTATCTGCAGATAATACGGAAATGTTATTCAAAGCCGCCATCATACTGCTTGGGTTAGCATTGTAAAAATCACAAATCACGGTATTGCGCTCGGTTTTCGTTAACTGAGAGCGGTTATTTTTTGGCTGATAGTTGGCAAGCCCGCTATTAATATCTTCAGGGTCCATATCAAAGAAATCGCCAATGCAAATTGCAGCCAGAATATTCTCAAAATTATAACGGCCGGTTAAATTAGTTTTTACTGCCGTTGAAACGTCATGATTGGTCCATTCAACTTCAATAAAAGGATCACTGCTTTTTAACATTCCTTTAATGGTATTTCCATTTTCAGTGCCATAATAAATGAGTTTACTTAGCCCGGCTTGAGCACTCATTTCCAATAAATAGGCATTATCTCTATTAATAAAAGTATAGCCATTGGTTTCTTTAAGATAAGCATAAAGTTCTGCTTTGCCTTTCTTTACGCCTTCAAAACCGCCAAACCCATCTAAATGCGCCATGCCTACGTTCGTAATAATGCCGTGAGTAGGTTGGGCAATAGTACAAAGCAATTCTATTTCTTTCTGATGGTTTGCGCCCATTTCTATTACCGCAATTTCCACATTGTTAGTAATGGCTAAGATGGAAAGTGGAACGCCAATGTGGTTATTTAGATTGCCAGCCGTTGCAAAAGTTTTATATCGCTCTGCTAAAACGGCATTAACCAACTCCTTACTCGTTGTTTTTCCGTTGCTCCCTGTCAAACCAATCACTGGAATATTTAATTGTTTGCGGTGATGCCGGGCTAAATCCTGTAAGGTAAGAAGAACATCATCAACCAATAAACAGTTCTCATTTACCGCATACTCTTCCTCATCTACTACAGCAAAAGAAGCCCCTTTTTCAATAGCTTGTGCTGCAAAAGTATTGGCATTAAAATTATCGCCTTTCAAAGCAAAGAAGATGCAGCCACCAGAAATATCTCTGGTATCCGTTGAGATAAGCGGATTGTTAAGGAAGTGCTGGTATAATTCGGCTGTTGTAATCATCTTTATTGTTAATAATTATGCTGTAAAATTAAGGTTTAGCAATAACAAAAAGCAAAATTACTACATTAGATAAAATTTAATTGTTTTATGAAAAAAAGCATAACGTTCTGTCTGGTTTTTATGGCTTCTGTTTTGGTTTTGAATGCCCAAATCAAATCGCCTGATGAGTTTTTAGGTTATGAACTTGGTGCGCATTTTACGCCGCATTATAAAGTAGCCGATTACTTTAAACAAACTGCTGTTGCTTCTCCAAAAAACATCAAATTAATCGAATACGGAAAAACAAATGAAGGTAGACCACTATTGGCTGCCGTAATATCTGCGCCTGAAAACATTGCCAGATTAGAGCAAATTAGAACCAATAACTTAAAATTAGCTACTGGTGCAGATAATACAGTTGATATAAAAGCACAACCAGCCATCGTTTGGTTGAGCTATAATGTGCATGGAAATGAAGCAAATTCTACTGAAACTTCTATGAAAATGCTTTACACACTTTCCTCCGGCAAAAATGTGGAAGCCAATAATTGGCTAAAAAATACAATTGTAGTGATAGATCCGTGTTTAAATCCCGATGGAAGAGACCGTTATGTAAATTACTTTAATAGTGTGGTTGGCAAAACGCCTAATTCCGATCCCGCTTCCCGGGAGCATATTGAGCCATGGCCAGGTGGAAGGCCAAATCATTATTACTTTGATTTAAACCGAGATTGGGCTTGGCAAACCCAACTGGAAAGTAAACAACGTTTAGCGCTTTATAATGAGTGGATGCCTCAGGTTCATGTCGATTTTCATGAACAAAGCTATAATGAACCCTATTATTTTGCGCCAGCGGCAGAACCTGTTCATCAGGATATTACCCCTTGGCAAAGAAGTTTTCAAGTGGTTGTAGGGAAAAATAATGCTAAATATTTCGATGCTGAAGGTTGGCAGTATTTCACTAAAGAGCGGTTCGACTTACTTTATCCATCTTACGGCGATACTTATCCCTTGTATAACGGCTCAATCGGTATGACTTATGAGCAAGGAGGGATCAAGGCAGGTTTATCTGTGGTTACAAATGATGGTGATACGCTTACGTTGAAAGATAGAATTGCCCATCATTTCGCAACGGGCATGTCAACGGTCGAAGTATCTTCTCAAAATCAGGCGAAGTTAATGGAGGAATATAAAAAATACTTCCAACAAGAATTGATAGCAGCTCCGGGAGCTTATAAAACCTATATCATTAAGGCAAGTAATATTTCCAGATTGAAAAAATTGGCGGAACTGTTAAGTAAAAATAAAATTCAGTATGCTTATGGCGCAGACAAATCGGGTAGAGGATATGACTACGATACCCAAAAAGAGGAGAATTTCTCTATCGATCGAAACGACTTGATTGTAAATATTCAACAGCCTAGAGCAGTACTGGCCAATGTGTTGCTGGAGCCCCAAACTTTTGTTACCGACTCGAACACCTATGATATAACAGCTTGGGCGCTGCCTTATGTATATGGTTTGAAAGCTTATGCCAGTAAAGAAAGTTTTAAGGGCAAATATCCTGATCTATCTGTTGCCGACCCAACATCTAACGACATTGACAAACCCTTGGCTTGGTTATTTTCTTGGGGATCAGCTGAAGATGCTGGTGTTTTAATTAATTTACAGAAAGAAAATATAAAAGTGAGGCAATCAGATCAAGCCTTCACGGTAGCTGGTAGAGATTATCCTGCCGGAACCTTAATTGTTTTAAGAACTGAAAACGAAAAGACGGTTAAAGGTTTAAAAGATAAGGTTGTAGTGGTGGCGAAGAAATTTGATAAACCCGTACGAGGCATAACCAGTGGTTTTGTAGAAAAGGGGAAAGACTTTGGCTCTAATGTTTATCCTATTTTAAAACAGCCTAAAATTGCAATTGCATCAGGAAATGAGGTTTCTTCTTTAGCTTTTGGCGAGGCTTGGTTTTATTTGGAGCATGATTTAAATCTTTCGCCAAGCATCATTAATGCAAAAGATTTCAACAATTTGGATATCAATAAGGTAAATACTTTGATTCTTCCTGATGGAAGTTACGGTCCTTTTATAGGTGAGGGCTTAACCGCCTGGTTAAATAAAGGTGGAAAACTGATTTTAATGGAGGATGCTATCGAGAGTGTTCTGGAGAAAAAGGGTTATGATATTAAAAAGAAGGAAGCGGTGGTTAAAAAGGATGAAAAACCGGAGCCAAGTAAACTTCTGTTTAAAAACAAAGATAAAGATGATTTCGAATTTGCTATTCCAGGCGCAATCTATAAAGTAAATTTAGATGCATCTCACCCCTTCTCCTACGGTTTGGGTAAATTCTACTATACGCTAAAAACAGATCGTAAAATTTATGAGCCTTTTACAAAAGGTTGGAATGTTGGTCAGGTAAATGATAAAAGTTTAATGGCTGGTGTCGTTGGAAAAAAGGTAAGAGAAGAGCTAAAATCAGGTTTGTTAATTGGTGTCCAGGATTTTGGTAAAGGCCAGGTAGTTTATCTGGCAAACGATCCTCTTTTTAGAAACTTTTGGGAAGGTGGCAAGACACTTTTTGGGAATATTCTATTTTGTAGTTATTAGTAATATGATCTATTGCAGTGAGTTACATTCTTATCTAATTATTAGGGTTTTTTTCTTGATTTTTATCAACAATAAGGCGAAATTCGCTCATAATTGCCTCTTAAATTCTGATAACACTGGTTTATTTTGGCCTTATAAGTTAAAATTATCCAACAAAAAATTCGTAAATCTATTCATTGATTACAGGTGAGTAAAACTGTAATATTCTGATTATTAATTTCTTATGATCGTTTCAGCTCTTTTATTGGAGCAAGATTAAAACTATGTTAAAATATGTTAAGAAAAATTTTCTAACGTGCTCAACAACTCTTAAATTAGGCCAATCATTAATCATTAACTAACTTATTTCGTAAAAATGAAAAAACTTCTACAAAGTTTGTTCATCTTGATGTTCATTTCAGTAACTGCAATGGCTCAAGACCGAACAATCACAGGAACAGTTACTTCCTCGGATGACAAGCAGCCTATCCCAGGGGTAAGTGTAAAAATCCTAGGTGCAGCCGGTGGCACGGTAACAGGTGCTGATGGTAAGTACTCTCTAAGAGTTCCAAGTACTGCGACTTCGCTTGAATTCAGCTATATTGGCTATGTGAAGCAGACAAAATCACTTGGTTCGGCTTCAATAATTAATATTAGTCTGATTTCAGACGCCAAAGTTCTTAATGAAGTGGTTGTGACCGCTGTCGGTATAGAAAAAGATAGAGCGTCACTAGGTTATTCTGCTGATGTTGTTAAAGCACAGGACTTAACAAATGGTAGACAGACCAACTTAATAAATGGATTAACCGGTAAAACTGCTGGAGTTCAAATTGGTCGTTCGAGTGGTGGTGTTAACACTGCAACACGTATTACTATGAGAGGTATCAGGTCTTTACAGGGCGAACAACAGCCATTATTTGTGATTGACGGAGTTCCTATTGATAATGGTGCTAGACAGCCTTCTTCAACTTCAGCAAATCAAGTTGACGTTGGAAACCGTGTAGGTGATATTAATCCTGATGACATTGAATCTGTGACAGTTTTAAAAGGAGCGAATGCTGCCGCATTATACGGTTCTCAAGGTGTAAATGGAGCGATAATCATAACAACAAAAACAGGAAAGGATGCAGCTTCTAGAAATAAAAAAATGGAAATCAATGTTGTTTCAACTTTCCAAATAGATAACGTTCAAAAATTACCAAAAGTTCAAAACGAGTACGGTTCTGGTTATGAAACGGATATTGTTAATGGTGTGTCTGTTACAGAATATGATCCAATCGAGAACACAAACTGGGGGCCAAAATTAGACGGTTCTATCGTTCAGTCTGGTCCTACTCTTGCTAATGGTAATAAACTAATGATTCCTTACAGTGCTGTTGAAGATAACATCAAAAACTTCTTCGATACAGGAACAAATTTTCAGAATTCAGTTTCATTTCAAGGTGGAAGTGAAAAAGGCTCATTTTATGCCTCACTTTCTGACAATGAAGTTAAAGGTGTTGTTCCTGGCGACAAGTTTAGAAGAAACACATTCAAATTATCTGGAGCTACAAAGCTGGCTAATAATTTCAACGTAAGTGCTAACATCAGTTACAATAAGAACCTAACTAATACCTCTTTCGTTGGTGGTGGAAATAATAGTGTTATGGATGCTGTTTTGAATACCAGTCGTCAGATCAATCTTGAAGACTTCAAAGATTGGAAAAACTATGAGTTTGCTACTACACAGGGGTATTTCAATGGATATCAGCCTAACCCTTACTACAATATAGCTAATAATAGATATGCTGATAATCTAGATCGTTTTCTAGGTAGTTTCCAAGTAGGTTACGATCCAACTAAATGGTTGAATGTTACTTGGAGATTGGGAACTGATTATGCCTCTAGCAGAACGAAATCAACATTTGAAAAAACAACCTTTGGTGCAGGACAACGTCCAACTGCAACTCCAGGCGCAATAACTGAAAATGCATTTTCAAACAGGATTATGAACTCAGATTTATTGCTAACATTTAAAAAGGATTTGAATAAAGATTTCAATGCTACATTAATTCTATTGAACAACGTTCGCCAGGTAGATACTCGGAATTTAACTGCTTCAGCAAGTGCGCTTTCTACACCAGGTTTTTTCAATCTCTCTAATAGAGTAGGAGAATTAGGAGGTAGTGAAAGCATTAACAAGAAGCGTTTAATCGGATGGGCAGGAGATCTAACCGTAGGATACAGGAATTATTTATTCTTAAACGGAACTTTAAGAAATGATATTTCTTCTACTCTTCCTGAAGATAATAATTCATATTTCTATCCTTCTGTAAATTTAAGTTTCATTCCTACTTCAGCAATAGAGTCATTAAAAGATAATGACGTGTTATCATATGCGAAAATTAGAGCAAGTTATTCTAAAGTAGGGTCTGATGCCGGTGCATATAGCTTGCAGCCAACATTTGGTCCAGCTACCAACTTCCCTTATAGCTCACTTGCAGCTTTCTCGTTATCTAATACAACGCCAAATCCAAACTTGAAACCTGAATTTACAAAGGCATTTGAGGTTGGAGCTGAATTGTCATTTTTGAAAGATAAGTTAGGTTTAGACTTTACTTATTACAATACTAAAACGGATGGTCAAATCATTAACATTGGTGTGGCATCATCAACAGGTTTCACCGCTGCAACTGTTAATGCTGGTTTAGTTACAAACAAAGGTATTGAGGTGGCGTTGAAAGGTAACCCTTTCGCAAACCGCGATGGTTTTTCTTGGAATTTTAGTTTTACTTATACAAACAATAAAAATATAGTTGAGTCATTATATCAGGATTCTAAGCAGTTATCGCTTGGTGGTGGTGATCCTGTTCCTACAGCAATTGTTGGACAACCAATCTCGTTGGTAGGGGGAGCATATTTAAGAGATTCAGAAGGTAGGGTTGTTGTAGATGCAACCACTGGTTTCATTAGAAAAGATCCGACGTTGAGAAATTTAGGACAAGTTAATCCTAAACATATTTTAGGATTTAACAACACAATCTCTTATAAAGCGTTTTCTCTTTCCACAACTTTGGATTTTCGTTCGGGAAATGTACTTTTTTCAGGAACAAAAAGCCAACTTACCTTTACAGGATCGAGCTTAGAAACTGTTGAATATGGCCGTCAGCCATTTGTTTACCCTAATTCAGTAATAGAGTCTCCGTTAAATTCTGGTAATTTTATCCCGAATACTTCAGTGAAAACACGTAGCGGTAGTTATGATTTTTGGTACGGAAATTATGCCCAAATT
Organism: Pedobacter sp. AC212; assembly: GCF_979258625.1. Lineage (NCBI taxonomy): Bacteria > Pseudomonadati > Bacteroidota > Sphingobacteriia > Sphingobacteriales > Sphingobacteriaceae > Pedobacter > Pedobacter sp. AC212. The sequence goes on from NZ_OZ409870.1 coordinate 529,509, forward strand.
GCAGAATCCAATATTATCGACGCAGCATTCTTGAAGTTAAGAGATATCTCTTTAACATATAGACTACCTGCTAATTTATTAAATAAAACTCCTTTTGGAAGAGTGAGCGTTGCTGTATCTGGTGCAAATATTTTATTATGGACTCCAAAATCAAATATTTATGTAGATCCTGAGGCAAGTATTTTCGGTACCAACAATTCACAAGGAAGAGAATTTACTAGTATACCTTCTACACGTACCTTTGGTATTACCTTAAGTGCTAGTTTTTAGTTATAATAAAATCTAAGAAAATGAAAATCAAAAATATCATAAAGGGAGTAGCCTTTTTATCATTAGCAGTCTCGCTAAGTGGTTGTGAAAAAAACTTTTTGGATATTAATAGTAATCCAAATACACCAACAACTACTACTCCAGAACTTGTACTGCCTGCGGCCTTAGCTTCGACAGGGACTGTTGTAAACAACAACTTTAATATACTGGGTAATTTGTTAGCTGGGAATTGGGCTCAGTCTCCTGACTTTGCATTCTACCAACCACAGGAAACGTATGCCTTCACATCATCTACATATGATGGAGTATGGACAACACTTTACGCAGACGCATTAAACGACCTAAAATATGTAGAGACTCAATCAACAATTAACGGAAAAGTAAATGCCCAGGCAATTGCAAAAATTATGCAGGCTTATAATTTTCAATTGTTAGTTGATACTTGGGGAGATGTTCCTTACAAGGACGCTTTGAAGGGTACAGATTTATTATCTGCAAAATATGATAAAGCTGAAGATATATATGATGGAATACTTTCTACTATTGATGCAAGTATTGCCATTATCAATACTACAGCAACAGGCGATAATCCTTCTACATCAAGTGACATCATTTTTGGTAATGGTTCAATAACAACAGCTCCAGCTGTTGCAATGAATAAATGGATAAGATTTGCTAATACACTAAAGCTTCGTGTTCTTTTAAGACAATCTTTGATTCAGTCTAGAGCAACGAAAGTAGCTGCGGGATTTGCGACATTGGCAGGTAAGTCTTTTTTGGCTGCGGGAGAGAATGTAGGAGTTAATCCGGGCTATTTTAATCAGGCCGGGAAGTATAATCCATTATATGGTGCAATTGGCTTCCAAGTTAATGGTGCAGAAACATCAAATTATCAAGCAACCAGAGGCAATAAGTACGCAGTTGACTTTTTATTAGCTAATAATGATCCACGTGTAGGCTTGCTTTACAGACCTGCAGTTACACCGGTAGCACCAGGAGCTACCTATGTTGGAGTATATCCAGGAACAACAGCAACAACGACCACTAAAAAAGATAACTATTCGGCGGTTGGTGCTGGGGTATTACCTTCAAGTGCTAATAGCGGATTTTCTAAACCAGCATATTTAATGACTGCAGCGGAAGGCTTTTTTCTACAAGCTGAAGCTATGTTGAAAGGCTACCTTCCAGGAGGAAACGCAGGTGCTCAAGCAGCATATCAAGCCGGAATCCAAGAGTCTTTCAAGATTTTAGGCTCTACAGCGGCAGCAGCTACAACCTATTACACCACTTCTACACAGCCGCTAGTTAACTGGGCTGTTGCTGGAACTCCAGATAAACAATTTGAAGCGATTATCACTCAAAAGTGGATTGCAAACAATGGCTTCAATGGCCACGAGGCATGGACAGAATATCGTCGGACTGGATTTCCTTCTAACTTGCCTGTAGGTATTAATAATGCTAGTGGAGGTAAATTACCATTACGTATCCCCTATCCTCAAAATGAGCTAGCAAACAACGGTGCGAATGTGCCAATTATTGACATTTTTACCAATAAGATTTTTTGGGAAAAATAATGTTATAAAATTCTAGTAAAATGTAATGCCTCTATAAAGTTATCAGCTTTTTAGAGGCATTTTTTTTTAACTTCCAAAATTTATGGTAAATGATTCACCAACTCTGATAGGTGCAACTTCCCGTTCTCTTCGAAAAGCGGATTATTGTTTAGCTAACTAATCTCAGAAAAAGTGATACATAATATCAAATATCAGTGTAGATTTCTAGTTATCCATACACAATTTTAATATCTGGAAACTGTAAATGTTATACCTGTTCCCATAGGATTTTCCCCTAACCGGCTCAAAGCAATATATAACTCACTCTTTATGTATTTGACTAATACAGTTTTAATACTATCGTAATTTTATTGTCATAGTTGTTTGCTATTCCTATTAATTGTGTTTTTTCTATAGGCTCATGCGAAGAAATCTGTTGTAATATTTAAATTAGATGTTCAAACAAATCAATCACTAACTAACTTAAATTTCATGAAAAAACTTCTACAAAGTTTGTTCGTGTTAATGCTACTTGCTGGATCTGCATGGGCACAAAACCGAACAATTACAGGTACAGTTACCGCTAAAGAGGATGGATTACCTCTCCCTGGTACTAGTATCAGAGTAAAAAATGGTACAGGTGGTACCACCAGCGATGTTAATGGTCGCTATTCGATAAGTGTTGGAGCAGGTGTGGTAGAAATTGAATTTACCTCTGTTGGTTACACAAAAATCACTAAATCTATTCCTGCAAATGGTAATATCTTGAACATTGCTCTTGAAAGTGATTCGAGAGTATTGGACGAGGTTGTAGTTAGCGGTTATGGTTCAGGCAGGAGAATTTCATCTACCGTTGGTACGGTCGCTGTTGTAGGTGCAAGAACCGTAGAGAGTAAGCCGGTAGCAAATGCTTTCGATGCTATGCAAGGTAAAGTTTCAGGATTACAAGTTTTCACATCGTCAGGTGAGCCATCTGCAACATCATCCATAAGATTGCATGGAGTAGGATCTTTGGGTGCGAGTAATGCGCCACTTTTCCTATTGGATGGTATCCAGGTAGATGAATCAACCATTCTGAATACAAATCCAAATGATATCGAAAATATATCGGTTCTAAAAGATGCGTCAGCCACTTCTATTTATGGTGCACGTGCTGCAAATGGTGTTATTTATGTTACGACAAAGCGAGGTAAAATAGGACAAGACGCAACAATTACAGTCCAAGGACAGTATTCGGTTGCAAATCCTGCAAGCGATAAATTTTATAGAAACTTTCTTAATACAGCGCAATTAAGCCAGTTGCAAATTGAGCAAGGCTTAAGAACTGCCGCTCAAACAGCTACACTTCTGGCGCAATACCCTAACGACACTAAATGGTATGATTATTATTTTAAAAAGGATGTGCCTACATACCAAACGGATATAACTGTTTCTGGTGGAGGGGGTAAAACTTCATACTATATTTCAGGAAGTTTTTTCGATAGTGAAGGTAATAGATTCCGTTCAAATTTTGACCGTTATACGTTAAGATCGAATCTCACTACAACCCTGAACGATTACATGAAATTGGGTTTAAATCTTGCTGGTGGTAGTTCTGATACACAAACTAACCCTTTAGCTGGTAATGATACGAACGGTCCGTTGGCTTTGTTAGCCCAGCCTTGGTTCTCTCCTTTCGATGCAAATGGAAATGAGTATTATGGTACGTTAATTCCTGGATGGGGTCGATACAGCCCTAGGTATTTGGCTGACAATACACCTTACAACAGAAATCGTTTAACTTTTACGCCAAGTGGTTTCGTAGAAATTACACCTGTTAAAAATTTGACTTTTAAATCACAAGCTGGTATTGATGGTTTTATTGATAGAACTACAGATGCAAGGTTACCTTCTTATGCAGCATTTCCTGGGGCTGGTACACTTTCTGAGTATTATTCAAGAAGGATCAATAAAACAGTTACCAATACACTAGAATATAAGTTTTCATTAAGTAAAAATAACTTCACTGCTTTAGTTGGCCAGGAATATGTAGATGGAACTACACAAGAATTTGGTGGTAGTACGGTTGGTCTGCCAAATGATAATTTATTTATCTTGCAAAACGGTAATGCTACTAACAGAGGCGTGAGTTCATTTAAAACTGAATACTCATTTAAGTCTTTGTTTGGACGTTTAGAATATAACTACAATAACAGATACTACATTGATGGTTCGATTCGCGAAGATAAATCTTCTCGCTTTGGCGTGAACAATAAAAGCGCAATATTTTGGTCCGTTGGTGGAATGTGGAAGGCTAAAGAAGAGAGTTTCCTTAAAGATGTTGAATGGTTAAATGATTTAACAGTTAGAGCAAGTACAGGAACGAGTGGTAACTCAGCGATTGGTAATTATGACAATTTAGCTACTGCAGCTGGTGGTACTAATTATAATGGTTTATCTACTGTTTTGCAGAATACAGCTGGAAACCCAGATTTGGGATGGGAAAAACAACAAAAAACATCTTTTGGTTTCAGAGCAGAGTTTTTAAAACGTTTCCGATTAGATGTGGAGCTCTATTTCCGCGAAACAAGTAGACAGTTATTCAATGTGCCTCAAGTATTTACAACAGGCTATTCACTGGTTAGAACAAATGTCGGTGCTTTGGAAAATAAAGGTTTAGATGTAAGTTTAAATTTTGATGTTTGGACTAATGACGAGCACAACGCGTTTATTACACCGTACATCAATGCCAACTTTAACAAAAACAAAATCACAGAATTATTTCAGGGTAAGAATTACTTCGTAAATTCTGGAACTGGGGTACTTTGGGCAATAGGCCAACCTGTTTCTTTCGTTTATCCGATGTGGGCGGGTGTTAACCCAGCAAATGGTTTGCCTCAATGGTATATCCCTAATGCAGGCGATGGAAGTATTAATACAAGAACAGATCCTAATGCAGTTACAAGCACGTTCTCGGCAGCTAACTTGCAACAAAATACTGGTATTGAACGCTATCCGTGGTTGAACGGTGGCTTCGGTTTCAATGCTGGCTATGAAGGACTTTCCTTAAGTGTAGACTTCACGTTCTCACAAGGTAAATACTTAATCAATAACGATAGGTATTTCTTTGAGAACCCTACTACATTTTCAGGTTTCAACCAAGCAGTAACAGTCTTAGACTACTGGAAAACTCCTGGGCAAAATGCTACATTTCCGAATCTTACTCAACAGTTTACTCAATTTGACAGCAGATTAATTGAAGATGCTTCTTTTTTAAGATTAAAGAACGTTCAATTGGCATATAACTTACCCCAGTCAATATTGAGCCATACGAAAGTAGTTAAAGGTGCAAAGATTTTCTTTGTATCAAGAAATCTTTTAACATTTACTGATTATACTGGTCCAGATCCAGAGGTAGATTCTAACTTAACCTTAGGCGTTAACCCTAATACCAGACAAGTTGGTTTCGGTATGCAATTGACATTTTAATAAATAAGAGATATACTTTAAAATATAATAAAGTTATGAAAAATATAATTTTGGGATTAGTAGGGGCCGCATTGACTTTTACAGCAATTACTTCATGTAAAAAGCTGGATCTAAAGCCATATGATGCCGTTGATATATCTACCGGTTTTAATAGCGTTCTCGATGCCAAATATTGGAATTCAGGGATATATTCGGCATTAAGAGGCCGTGTTTATGGTAGTTATAACATTTTACAAGAAGTACAAGGAGATCAATTGAATGCTTCAATAGATTTTGGAAACAGAAATGGAGCCCCTCACCGTTGGGGAAGTTTTTTAAATAATGACGATTTCGCTGGTGTTTATCAGGGATATTATTCAGGTTTATCAAATGTTAACGTAGTTATTAAGGGTTACGAGCAAATACAAGCCTCTGCCGGAGCACAAACAGACAGTTTAAACACCTACAAAGCTGATGCGAGAATGGCTAGAGCATACTACTTTCACGAATTAGTGAAAAGATTTGCAAAAGCATATAATCCAGCTACTGCAGCAAGTGATCCTGGTATTCCATTGGTTACCGAATTTGATTTGGCAGCAAAACCTGCAAGGGCTACAGTTAAAGCTACATACGATCAGATTTTAGCAGATTTAGCCTATGCTAAATCTCTCAATACCAAAAGAGCTAATATAAAAGGAGCAAGATATTTCACTCCAGATGCTGTATTGGCATTAGAAGCTAGAGTTAGACTAGATATGCAGGATTGGCAAGGAGCTTATGATGCTGCAAATACCTTAATTGCCTCCGGAAGGTACCCACTTTATACTACTGCTGCTGGATTAAAATCGTATTGGGCTACAGATGCAGCACAAGAAGATATTATGCGTATAAATGCGACATTAGCCGAAACTGTAAATACGAACGCCATATATTTGGGTTTAAATGGTGCAGGTGGCTTTTTCGCTCCAGACTTTATCCCAACACAAACCGTGGTTGATAGCTATGATGCTACTGATATAAGGAAGGGCGTTTATTTCGAGCAAAAGTTGATCCGTATGCAGGGCATCAATTATCCTAATGTTTGGTTAGTTAATAAATTTCCAGGAAATCCAGCCCTGTTTACTACGCAGTTTACTAATTATCAAAATGCAAATAAGATTTTTCGTATAGGTGAGGTTTATGCAATTGCTGCCGAAGCTGCTGCTAATTTAAGTCAAAGTGGCAATGCTTTAACGGCTTTAAATGCACTTCGTACTGCTCGTGGATTAACAGCATTATCTGGCCTAACTGGCCCAGCTTTAATCAACGAGGTAAGAGCCGAACGTACTCGTGAGCTAAATTTTGATGGTTTCCATTTGTTTGATTTGAAACGATGGGGTCAAGGATTTACTAGGGGAACTGCTCAAGTTCCTGCTGCTGTTCAAAATTCGACGGGTTTTACTGGCTTAACAATTGCAGCATCTGATCCGAAATTTGTTTGGGGGTTGCCAACAAATGATATTATCTTAAATCCAAACCTGGTTCAGAATCCAGGATGGTAGGTTAAATCATCTTATTATTTTAAAGGTCTCAGCGTATAGTTGAGACCTTTTTTTGTTTTTAGTAGACTGTGTCCATAGCTATTGCTTGGATTGTCGACATTTAAATAACCTTGTTTTATAGAAAGAACACCATTAGTAAACTCTTATAGTAATCTAAAGTCATAACATCTCTAATCTGTTTTTCTAATTGCGAATCAGGTTGTAATATTTGATTTACAATACTTTAAATATCACATTGGAACTCACAAAGCTTAATAAATCAAACAACTAATTTAAATTCATGAAAAAGCGTTACTGGCGTCAGGATACCTGTGATGTATGCCGAATGTTGTCGAAATCGGTTATAAATCGCATTAAATATTTTTATAAACCTTAAATATTTAATCTTCTCCCACAAGTAAAAAGTTTTGAGCTCATACTTTGATGAAAATTTTTGTTACTGTAGGTTTAATTCGATTATAGTATCTTTTTTTAGATAATATATTAATGGAGTTGGGCTAATTTATGGCTTTATTAGCCTTTTTATATGGCTTTATGCAGCGTTTTAGATTTTTAACGCTTATTTTTTATTATGTAAAATTTGTATTACAGGTTGTTAAATTTTATATTTAGAAAATCATTAACTAAACCAAACAAAATTTTATGAAAAAACTTCTACAAAGTTTGTTCATTCTATTGTTTATAGCAGGAAGTGCTATAGCTCAAGACAGAACAATCACTGGTACAGTTACAGGAAAGGAAGACGGCTTGCCGCTCCCTGGAGTAAGTGTAAAAATTAAAGGGGCTGCAGGCGGAACCACAACAGCTGCAGATGGTAAATATTCAATCAGAATCACCTCACAAGCCTCAGCATTAGAATTTTCTTACATCGGCTTTTCAACTCAAACGCGCCCAATCGGCTCGGGGAATGTGCTTAATGTTACACTATCAGGTGATTCAAAAACCTTATCTGATGTCGTGGTTACAGGTTATACCACTCAGGCCAAAAGAGACGTAACTGGTTCCATCGCCAGCGTAAGTGGTGAGAAACTAAAAAATCAGCCTGTTCAAAGTTTTGAGCAAGCTTTAGCGGGTAAAGCTGCTGGTGTTAACATCATTCAACCAAATGGTTTGTTAAACAACCCGCCTGTATTTAGGGTTCGTGGTGTTAATTCCATCTCTTTAAGTTCTTACCCATTAATCATTGTTGATGGTATTCCCGTTTTTACAGGTGATCAATCTAGTAATAGCGCTGCTGGTAATGCTTTGGGTGATATCAATCCAGCAGATATCGAGTCTATCGACATTTTAAAAGATGCGGCTTCTTCAGCTATTTATGGTTCAAGAGCAGCCAATGGCGTAGTGGTAATCACCACTAAAAAAGGTAAGCAAGGAACAACAAAGGTAAATTACGAAGGATGGGTGGGGTCATCTAAAGCTCAAAATCTTAATCCTTTATTAAATGCCGCAGAATATGTTCAAATCAAAAATGAAGCTAGAACCAATATCGGTTTGGCTCCTGCATTTTTCCTACAAACCAGATCTGATGGTTCTCAGGTTGAGACGAATTGGTATGACTATGCTTATAGAACGGCCACTTCTCAAAACCATGCTTTAAACTTTTCTGGAGCAAGTGAAAAAACTTCTTACTTTGTTTCCTTGGGTTACAGCAACCAGGAGGGTTTCATCATCAATAACTCATTCGAAAGAAAAAATGGCCGCGTAAACTTAGATCATAAGTTGTTTAAAAATGTAACGATCGGAACCAACTTTTCTTACAGTAATACGCTAAATCGTGCACCAAATACAGGTTCACTTCCAGGATCATCATTTAATACAGGTGGTTTAGGTCGTTTGGCGCTAGTTTTGCCACCGAACGTCTCTCCATACAATGAAGATGGCTCGTACAACGTTGCAGGTTCAGCAATAGGTTTAGGGGCAAATTTAATTGCATCTAACTATCCAAATGCTGCTGCTTTGGTTAATATGGATAGGAATACTTCCGAAAGTGACCGCTTAATCGCTAATGGGTATGTTTCGGTTCAAATCCTTAAAGGTTTAACTTTTAAAACCAATTACAGTATTGATAATTTAAAGCTTGATAATAATGTTTTTGTAAATCGCCTGCAGGGTGATGGATTTGCTTATAATGGCGGTGCAACAAGTAACTACGTAAAAAATAGCAGATGGAACTGGTCTAACACTTTAAACTATGCCAATACTTTTGGCGATCATACCGTTGGTGCTTTTATCGGTGCTGAAGATCAGTACACTAAGGCTTATGGTTACGGTGCTACCCGTCAAAATGTAATCGATCCTTTTATTGAGGTTTATCAAGGTTCATTTGGTGCAATTACACCGGCCAACTTAGTACAGTTTGACAACGCTTTCCGTTCATTTTTCGGAAGCGTAAACTATGACTATAAAAAGAAATATTACTTAACGGGCTCATTCCGCCGTGATGGTTACTCTGGTTTATCTGATGGTAACAAATACGGTAACTTTGGTGGCGCTTCGGCTGGTTGGGCTATTTCTGAAGAAAATTTCTACAAAGAATCTGGAATCAGCAAAATATTAACTCGTGTTAAAATTCGTGGTAGTTATGGAGAGGTTGGTAACATTAATATCGGAAACTACCCTGCTTTATATTTATACAGTCCGGGCTTATATGGTTCAGATGCCGCACTGTCTTTCACTCAGGCGGGTAATCCCAACTTAACCTGGGAAACAAGTAAAAAAGCAGATGTTGGTGTAAACTTAGAATTCTTAGGCGGTCGTTTCTCATTGGATGTTGATTATTATCATAATAATATAGATAATTTAGTGCAAAATGCACCTCAATCGCCATCTAAAGGTATTCCTGGAAATGCTATCACAACTAACGTTGGTAAGATGTATAACAAAGGATTTGAGTTTGCAGTTAACTCTAAAAATATAGACAATGATAACTTCTCGTGGTCGACCTCATTTACCTTTAGTACTTTAAAAAATGAAGTGACTGCATTGGGAAATAACAACGCTGACTTATTTGGAGTTACCCAATTGGAAACGGCTAACATTACTCGTGTAGGTTATCCTATCGGATCAATTTATACGGTACCAACTGCAGGTGTTGATCCAGCTACCGGAGAGCGAATTTTTGTAAACAGGTTTGGACAAAAACTAAGGTTTAGCTTTCAAAGAGCAGCAGCAGCCCGTTACCAATATTTAGACGGACCAAATGCAGGAACAAATGCACCAGCAATTGATGCAGCTTTAGATGCCACCATCACCGGTCAGGCAATTCCAAAGTGGTTTGGTGGTTTAGACAATAATTTCCGTTACAAAGCATTCGACTTAACATTAGGTTTAACCTTTTCAGGTGGTAATAAAGTTTATTACGGATCATTGGCAGGTCTTCGCGATCAGCGTTTCTGGAATAATGAAGCCGGAATGATGGACAGATGGACTACACCTGGTCAGGTTACCGATATTCCTCGTTTGGTTTACGGCGATAACGTATCCAATGGTTCTGCGTTTGCACAATCACAAAATGTATTCTCTGGTAACTTTTTAAAGGTTCGTAACCTCGCTTTAGGTTATACTTTACCGAAAGAATTTTTGAATAAATATGGAATTTCTAATGTAAGGGTTTATGCACAATCGAGCAACTTATGGATCATTTCTAACTATCCGGGACCAGATCCTGAGGTGTCGGTGAATGGTAACTCGACAGCCACAGGAAACAGTGGAAGTTTAGCACCTGGTGTGGATAGAAACTCAGTTCCATCTGCGAGAACATTCACTTTTGGTATTAATGTTGGATTTTAAACTTAGGTAAATATGAAAATTAATATAAATAATAAAATAAAATACCTTTTTGTTGCTGCGCCGTTGTTGTTTACAACCGCTTGTAAAAAGGATTTTCTAGATACAGCACCGAAAACATCATTGCCAACTGAAGAGGCATTTTCAAATCCTGATCGAATACTTTCTGAGCTCAGAGGTGTTTACGCAGGAGTAAAAAATGGCAACTTTTATGGGGGGCGTTATTTGGTTTATAACGACATTCGCGGGGAAGAATTTATTGTTAATAAACCAAACGGTGTTACAAACCTAGAAACCTGGCGCTTCAACCTGGTATCTAATACTAGTGAAGTTACTGGTTTGTGGGGTGCCATCTACGCGGCAGTTAACAGAGCTAATTTAGTGATGGAAGGGATCACGGCAAATTCGGCGATTTTGACACCTGCATTATCCAAACAATACATTGCGGAAGCAAAAGTAATGCGGGCATTATGCTATTACAGTCTTTTGCAACTTTATGCTAAACCTTATATCACTGATAACGGCGCAAGTTTAGGCGTACCGTTAAGGCTTAGGGCTGAAAAAGATTTAACAGGAAATGATTTAAAAAGAAGTACCGTAGCTGAGGTTTATACGCAGATTTTGAAAGATTTGAATGAGGCAGAGCCAGATTTGGCTTTAACGCTAATAGCAACCAGAGCCTCGAGAAATACGGCAATCGCATTAAAAACGCGTGTATATTTATCAATGGGCAACCTAGCTTCTGTTGTAACTGAAGCAAACAAAATTGTAACAGCCACCGCACCATTTACTGCTACTACTGGTGTGGCAAATAGATTAGATGCCAGTATTGCTAATGTTTTTGGTGGAAATTATGTTGGGCCTGAAGCGCTTTTATCTTTTCCGATGACGGAGCTTGATGCACCTGGTACACAAAATCAATTGGCTTATTACTACAATTTAGAAAGTTTAGGCGGAAATCAGGAATATTTCCTAAATACCGCTGGTATATTTGGTAATGCTGCATTTGCTGCAGCTTCACCAGATGCTAGAAAAGCCTTAACTACAGCAGTAGGTGCAAATACCTATTTAACCAAGTTTAAAAAACCTTCTCCCTATACAGATTACATTCCAGTAATCAGATATGCCGAAGTTTTATTAAACTTAGCAGAAGCAACAGTAGTAAGTGATCCTAACCGTTCTATCGCATTACTAACCGCAGTTAGACAGCGTTCAAACCCTACTTACGTATTTCCTGCGGCAGACTTATTTCCTGCAAACCTTAAAGCAACCATTCTCACAGAAAGAAGAATAGAACTTTTAGGCGAAGGATTTAGATCTCCAGATATCATGCGTTTAGGTGCGGGTTTCGTAGCTAAAAGTGGTCCGCAGGGTACAGCTCCAGCTATTCCTTTCAATACTGCTGGTTACATTTGGCCGATCTCGGCAACAGAAATACAGAATAACAAATTGGCTACACAAAATTAGTCATGACCATTCTTAACGCAAAAAGCCAGCATTCGCTGGCTTTTTGCGTTAATCAAAAATAACTTACTTCTTATCTACACTATATTTTCCAGGGCCGATAAAAATCAAGCTGAAAAATACAATACCCAACTCTATTGCATGGCTTGCGCCTCTCAGGCCATCGCCTTTTCCAAAATGAACCAAAGCGGCTATAGCCATTGTAAAAACCAATAACATACAGGCAGGGCGAAAAAATAACCCCACAATTAACAAGAAGCCGCCAAAGGTTTCAGCTACGGCAGCCATAAAGCCCCAAAAAACGGGTAAGAAATCAATGCCGACAACTTTCATGCTGCCGCCTAAACCTGCCCAGCCAGAAGGACCGCCAGCCAATTTTGGAAAACCATGAATAATAAACATCACCCCTAAACCAATGCGGAGAATTATTAGGCCAGTATTGCGATACTTACCCAAACTATCAAAAATTGCCATGTTATAAATATTTAAATTGAACGTCGTTTTTTTCTACTTTTAATTCTACTTCAGCCCCTAAAACCATACTTAAATTATTTTCAATATGTCCGGTGGGGAAATTGAAACAAACAGGATAATCGTAATCTTTCACGATATCCCAAATTACCTGCTCTGCCGTTTGGCCAAAAGAGATCTTCTCTTCTGCTATTTCATTAAATGCTCCGATAATTAAGCCTCGAAGGTTTTTTAGCTTTCCGGCACGCTTCAGCATTCTCAGCATTCTATCAATACTGTACTCTTGCTCACCCACATCTTCGAGAAATAAAATTTTATCATCAAAATCCATCTCCGAAACTGATCCCTGCATCATGACAAGTAATGTTAAATTTCCACCTATTAAAATGCCTGTTCCAACACCCGGTTGATTATTAAATTCGCTGTTATAATGATAAGTTTGCCGCTCACCAAAAATCACCTTTTTTAATGATGCTAAAGCTTCAGGGGTAGATTCATCGAAAGTGTAAGGCATTTGCGCATGTAAGCATTGCATCTGGGTTTGCGCTATAATGTGCGATAGTAAAATCGTCACATCACTAAATCCAATAAACCATTTCGGGTTCTGCTTAAACTTTGTAAAATCAAGCTCGTCGATAATTCGGATGGTGCCATAACCTCCGCGACCGCAGATAATCGCTTTCACGGTTTCATCATCCAAAAAACGCTGAATATCTTGGGTTCTCAATTGATCTGTACCGGCAAACTGATGGTGACTTGCATATACGCTTTCGCCCACTATAACTTCTAAGCCCCAATTTTCCAGAATGGAAATTGCACTATCAATGGATTTAGGTAATTTCTTTGCCGGACAAACTATGGCAATCTTATCTCCTTTTTTTAAATACGGGGGCTGCTTAATCATCTTTAAAACACTTATCTTTGCCAAATTAATAAAAATTGTTTTGGATAATAGTAAAATAAAAAGATATACCGTAACGGCAGCGCTTCCATATACCAATGGACCCGTACATATTGGGCACCTTGCGGGTGTTTACATTCCTGCTGATATATATGCTCGCTACCTTCGGTCGAATAAACGCGATGTGAAGTTCATCTGTGGGTCGGATGAAAACGGTGTGCCAATTACTTTGAAGGCAAAACGCGAAGGAATTACTCCTCAGGAAGTAGTAGATAAATACCATAAAATTATCGGCGATTCCTTTAAAGAGTTTGGGGTTTCTTTCGATATTTATCACCGTACCTCTTCTCAAACCCATCATCAAACGGCTTCAGATTTTTTTAAAACCCTTTATGATAAAGGTGTGTTTACCGAAGAAATTACCGAGCAATATTATGATCCTACGGCGAAACAATTTTTAGCCGACCGATACATCACGGGTACTTGCCCAAAATGTGGCAATGAGAACGCCTATGGCGATCAGTGTGAGAATTGTGGTTCTACTTTAAATGCTACCGATTTAATTAATCCAAAATCTACGCTTTCAGGAGATAAACCCATCTTAAAGGAAACTAAAAACTGGTTTTTACCTTTAGATCAATATGAAGATCGCCTTCGGACTTATATTGAAAGCCATAAAGAGTGGCGACCAAATGTTTACGGACAATGCCAAAGCTGGTTGAATGCTGGATTACAGCCCCGGGCCATGACTCGCGATTTAGATTGGGGCGTACGTGTTCCGCTTCGCGATGCCGAAGGTAAAGTATTGTATGTGTGGTTCGATGCACCGATTGGCTATATCTCTGCCACAAAAGAACTTTGTAACTATGCCAAACTCGATGTTTGGAATCCAAAAGCGGAAGAATATTACATCAGTAATTACGAAGCGGATAAATGTGGTTGGGAGGAATATTGGAAAAGTGATGAAACCAAATTGGTACATTTCATTGGCAAGGATAATATTGTTTTTCACTGCATCATTTTCCCGGCCATGTTAATGGCGCATGGCGAGTATACCCTGGCCGACAATGTACCAGCCAATGAGTTTCTAAACCTCGAAGGACAGAAAATTTCTACCTCTAAAAACTGGGCGGTTTGGTTAAACGAATACCTGCGTGAGTTTGAAGGCAAACAAGATGTGTTACGTTATGTACTTACCGCAACAGCACCGGAAACAAAGGATAACGATTTTACCTGGAAAGATTTTCAGGCCAGAAACAATAACGAGCTTGTCGCTATACTTGGCAATTTTGTAAACCGTGTAGTGGTACTTACACATAAATATTTCAATGGGATTGTGCCCACCTGCATGGAAATTACTGAAGTTGATCAAGCTGTAATTGATGAGCTGGCAGGTTATCCGGCAAAAATATCGGCTTCAATTGAGAATTATCGTTTTAGAGAGGCATTATCTGAAGTGATGAATGTTGCCCGTTTGGGGAATAAATATTTAGCAGAAACTGAACCCTGGAAGCTGATTAAAACAGATGAAGACCGTGTAAGGACCATTTTGCACTTGTCGCTCCAAATCGCAGCAAATATTCAAATCTTAATTGAGCCTTTCTTACCGTTTACAGCCGAGAAGTTGATGAAGATGCTGGTGAATGGTGGTCATGATTGGGATGATGCCGGAAGTGTGAGTTTGCTTAAACGCGGTCACCAGATTGGAGAAGGCGTACTTCTTTTCGAGAAAATTGAAGATGCTGAAATCGATTTTCAGATTGAAAAACTGAATCAAAGTAAAGCAACCAATGCCGCGAGTGCTGTTGTGGCTACTCCTGCTAAAGAGAATATTAATTTCGATGATTTTTCTGCAATGGATATCCGTGTGGCAACCATCGTAGCGGCCGAAAAGGTAGAGAAAACCAAAAAGTTATTAAAACTAACCGTAAATACCGGTATTGATGAACGAACCGTAGTTTCAGGTATTGCAGAATATTATAAGCCAGAAGATATTATCGGCAAGCAAGTGAGCATGATTGTTAATCTTGCTCCCCGTGAAATTAAAGGAATTTTATCACAGGGAATGATTTTGATGGCCGAAAATTCGGAAGGTAAATTAACTTTTGTTGCGCCGGTTGAAAAGTTTCAAGAAGGTAGTATTATTCGATAATATATCATTAGGATTTGCATCAAGCCCCGGAGTTATTCGGGGCTTTTTTTGTGCCTGATTTTATTGAGGCTATCCCAAAGGATAGCACTACCCTTTGGGATAGTAAGGAGGTTTGCTCAGGTGTTACGGCTAAATTTGTCTGGTAAATTTAAAAACAGGAAGCCTCATATTTTTTCGAAACCACTTAGTGGAATGAATCAATCTGATCGCTTCATCACCCTTAAAAAAATATATACAGATGAAAAATATCCTTCATATTATTTCAAGTCCTCGTGGAGAGGCCTCCATGAGCATTAAACTAGGTAATGCCATTGTCGATAAAATTCAATCGAAATACCCAGGATCAAAGGTTAAGGAGAGTAATCTTATCAACAAGCATTTCCCTCACCTGGAGGAAGCGCATCTCAACGCTTTTTATATGCCTGTTGAACAGAGAAGTCCTGAAAATCGGCTTGCGGTACAACATTCTGATGAGGCGATTCAGGAAATAAAAGATGCTGACATTTTAGTAATTGGTGTACCTTTTTACAATTTCGGCATCCATTCTACGCTTAAAGCATGGATTGATCACATCGCCAGAGCTGGCGTTACCTTTCAGTACGGAGCAAGCGGACCTGAAGGTTTAGTTAAAGGGAAAAAAGTTTATCTGGCCATTGCCTCTGGTGGCGTATATTCTGATGGGCCGATGCAGGCGTATGATTTTGCCGCACCTTATTTGAAAGCTGTTCTCGGCTTTCTGGGAATGACAGATGTTACTGTTTTCAGAGTAGAAGGCGTAAATATGCCTGATCTAAAAGAAACTGCTTTAGAAAAGGGGATAGAAAATATTGAAATTGCGTAATAATTTTTGCACTGATAAAAAATAAAAAGTTTGATTTCAAACTAAACCTGCCAAGCCATAAGCCACAGTAGCAGCTGCGACCTATTGGCTTGGTAGTTTAACTTACGGATCTAAAGTTCAAAATTTCCTTTCAAACCTATCTCCTGTTAACTGGTATACTCCACTTGGGTTTGCGCCGCCGAACCACAATTCGCCTTGCGGGGTTTTGTAGATTGTCCAGATGTGTTGGCTCTCCAGCCCATCTGCTTTAGTAAAATTTTTCATCAACTTTCCATCATATCGCCATACACCAGATCCTACGGTTCCAAACCAGATATTTCCAGCCTGATCCTCTGCAAGTGCAAAAACTTTTTCTAACGAATTCCCCCCGGTGTCGGCTTTTCTAAGTTTTTGTTCAACAGTAAAATTAACAGTCTTATTGCCGTCGTATCTCAATACACCTATCCCGTTGTTGCCAATCCAAAGGTTGCCTTCACGATCTTCCATGATGGCTCTGGCGTGAAGCCGCCTGGTTTTATCGCTCAAACCCAGAGTCGAGTCGTTCAGAATTTTAAAATTGTTCCCATCATAGCCCACTACTGCGCCATAGGAGCCAAACCAAAGTCTGCCATTTTTGCCTTTCACAAAAGCCGTGGAAATTGAGAAATGATTTTCATGCCCTATTCTGGAACGAATAGGAAATGTACGGTAGTAGAGCTTTTTTCCATCATATTCGTATACGCCGGGGTTGCCTTCAAGCTGATTATAGGCTTCCATCTCATTTCCCTTAAACCAAATACTGTTCTCGTTGAGCTTCCAGTCGTTTTTTTTATGGTAATCCTTCTGGCTATAAACTGCCATTTTACCGTCTTGATATCGGCTTAAGCCCCTGCCGCACTCAAACCAAACGATACCATTTTTATCTTCATAAATGTTCCTTACCTGATGATCACTTAAACCGTTCGCCTTACTAAAATATTGAAATTTCCCTTTATGAAGCAGCGCAACACCCTCCTGGTGACTGCCAAACCAGATATCTCCTTTGCGATCTGCAAAAATAGAGCGGATGCCAGTGGTGTACTTTAGCATTAAAGGGTTGATATTTCTTTGGCTGTATCGATTTTTGACAGTCAATCCGTTAATCCCTTTTCCAGCATTTGGGTCGATCATCGCTGCAACGATTAAGACGATTAATGAGCCGCCAAAAAGTAGCAGGTAAAGCCAAATTCGCTTCGCCTTCAACATCAAATTCCGATTGAACAGATACTGGTTTCCTGCAGGTGCGATCATTGTTTTCTCAAAAATTATTTCCGTTTGCTAAACAGCCATTTTGGAATCTCCTCAGTTAATAAAAAGGGGATTACAATGTTGTTATGGTTTAAATTGGTAAAGGTTGTGAAAACGAGATTTTTGTCGGAAACCAATCGATTAAACAAAGCCAAGCTACTCTGGTAAGGGTTTTCATCGTCTTTTTCGCCATGGATGAGCCAAATGTTTTTTTGACTAATCTTTTGAAGGTTAGAGAAATCTGAAACGGCTGCGATAGAAACTGTTGCTGCAAATTTGTCTGGCGCCAGGTTCAGTAGATTTTGTGCAGTAGAGGCACCCATTGAGTAGCCGATCAGGTAGATTCTATTTCGATCAATATCAGGATATTCATCTGTCAATTGGTCAATCAATTTCAATAAAGCAGAAACATCCGCAGAAGGTTTTGCAATTAAAGTACCCGCCTCATCCTTCGCATAATTGGACGATCGCCTGTTAAATTGCGGTGCCACCACATAGCATGGATAATCATGATAAATTTCAGGTCGGAGCCAGATTTTTGCCAGTGGCTCCAGTTGTTGCTCATTGTCATTTCCAATTCTGGTGGAGTTATGAAAAGTAATCACTAAAGGGTAACTCTTCTTGCCGGGTTTAGGTGCTTTAGGTAAAAGCAGTCGATAAGGAATTTGGATGCTATCAAGAATGAAATCCCTCTTGAGCCATACTTTAGAATTTAAGCTATTTACTATTTTCCTGTTCTGCAAGAAAGTCAAACTATCAACAATGGTTTCCTTTACAATCTTTTTTTGCGCAAAAGCAAGATTTGCATTTATTGTTAACAGGAAAAAAAGAGTGATTAAGATATGGTGGAATATTCGTTGGAGCATTTGTGTGATTAGCTTACTGGAGGCACTTAAATTCGAAATGTTGACAGGAGCAAGTTAGCTTATTTAAGCGATATTCAAATCTTTGTAAGCGGGACATAAATTCTTCCCATTACGTAGCCAATTGTTCTTAGCTTGGTCCATATCGATCGAGTAAAGCCTGCTGCTTTCTGGGTAATACGTTAAGCCAAAGACCTTGTCAAGCTCGGCCATTCGGCGGGCAATTTTAGGATCTTCAAAGCTTAATTTTTTCTCAATTACCTCGGGAATGATTTTGTGGTACAATCCTTCCAGATAATCTTCAAAATTCTGATTAAAATATATGTCGATTAAGCGCAGATTTTTGTTGTCGGATTCCACACTAGGTGCAGAATGCCTCTGAGAGCATAAATAGCAATTATTTTATTATTTCACTAGTACACATCAGCTTGTAAATCCTTCCTGGTTTAAGCCTATTTTTTAATCAAATAATGATATTGTACTCATTCTATGTGTCACTAAATCAATTAAATGAATGATGAGGATGATTTCTGAAAATCCAACTTGAAAGTGAATTCGTATTTAGGAATGTACATCTGGAACTAACTGATGTATAATTTAGGTTAAACACAAGTGAATCGCTCGTGTATTTAAACGTTACCTCAAGCACTTTAGACACACAAGTTAAAAAGTGATCACATCAGCAGATGCACAATATTGCATCTGCTGATTTTTTATGCTATATGTAGGTTAGCCTTTAGCGACTCTTTTCAACGGGTTTTTCGAAAGTAAATTTCAAATTAAGACGGCCAATAAAGCACGTTAAACTTATGTCCGTCTGGATCCGAAAAGCCAAAGGTGTAACCTTTTTGATAATTTTCTTTCCCGGCGTAAATAGTGGCTCCAGCAGCCTTCGTCTTTTCAAACCAGGCATCAACTTCTTCGCGGCTCTCTGCAGAGAGACTAAATATAATTTCAGTTCCGGTGTGAAGCGCCGTGCTTTCTAACTTTGCTGCATTGGTAAATTGCTGTTCCGTAAAGAAATGAATAATGAAATTATTATTGCCAAAAGAAAAGCTCACCAGATCGGTAGTTTGCTCCCCATTTTGTTTAAAGCCAAGCGCATTGTAAAATTCAGCGGTTCGGGCAAGGTCTTTTACGGCCAGATTAGCCCAGATCATTTTCGTATCCATAACAAAAATATGAGGTGAATATATAATGCAACAGATAACATCCGCTATTGTTTAGGATAGCCTCCTCCAAGGATATCATCCGAAACATTGAAAGTTATTTAGTTAAGGTTAAATATTGGTTTTGCGCCAACAGATGCGCCAAATTATATTTACACAACCCAAAATTGTTACCCCTAATAAATAGGTCGTGCGTTGGCTACATGAGCGTTTATGCCGTAGTTCCTTTTGGCGTCTTGGGAAGACAAGCTTAAATTCGTGTATTGTTGTATAGATACTTCCCAGCGTCACTTCTTAATATCCAGCTTTCAATGCTTTTCTTTCTTTTAAGGGGAAGGTTTAACTTATGGATATCAATGGTCAGCCTCTTGCTCACAAGTCAATCACCACCAATGCTCTCTCAACTCATCTTTCAAAAGTGATTCTGAGTTTTGCCTGCATACTTTACAAATACGCTCTAGCCGTTCATCTTCGAAAGCTAAATAGCCACAGGAATAACAACCTCAATTTGTTAAGAGATATGTTCACCTTCGATAGCTCATGTAAAGCTTTTAATGTCACATTTGGGGCAGATGTATAAAGACATCTTTGGTATTTGCTAAATCAATCAAGATTGAAAGGTTCCCATTTACAAGATTGACTTTCGCGGGTTGCACCAATACCCACTGGCATTTCATATAAATCGTTTATAGATTCATCAATTGCAGTTACTTCTTCTAGTGAAATCACTTTGTAATCGTCATCATTTTGATGGTCATCATGCCCACATAAGAATTGCCAAAAGCCATCTTCCGCTTCATGTGTTATATATAGTATTGGTCTTTGTTTGTTAAGAACATGCTTGCAAACAAAGCAAGCTGTGTTTTTTGGATTGTTAAATTTATAGTTCATGATAGTTGAGTAAGTAAGATATACAATATCTAAAATAGTTGCATTAACTAATGTTAAGAGGAAGTTTTGGATATGCTACAGTGCTTTGTTATCGATGTTGTATTTAAGAGGTAAGACGAATACGACTACAACTGTCTACCTTTTATAACGACTAGCAGTAGCGCCCATTTTTATATCGAAGAGATTGATAAAACAGATATGGTAGGAAGTTGTGCTAATCACAACTACCAGAACTTCCACCATGGCCTTGGTTTATCTATAATCTGTGTTTCACTGCTTATTACTGATGGTTGAACATTGTAAAACGAATCGAGTACTTTCTTTGTAAGCAAATCTACTTCGATTTGAAATTGCTTAGTAATATCTTGGTAATCAAAATAGGTTGCATATAGCTTACTACCCGTTATATTAGTCAGCTCAATATCATCGAAGCCGCTATACTCGAATAGACAAGTTTCATTACCGTGTATGTCAACTAATCTTAAGTCAAAACCATTTGAATAGTAAACAATAAGTTGCTCATCATCTACCAAAACCGTTTTAACATATGATGTTTCTGCGTTATAGACTAATTGATGAGTTGCGATATTAATTAGATAGGCTGAACCGCTAGCTATAACAAAAGCATATTTGCGATTATCCATTAGTCTAACTATCAGTGATTGATCAAGCCATCCTTTTTGAAATGAGCCCACCCATTCCTCTCCGTTAATGCTAGTAAATTTAACCCAAGAACAATCAGTATCAGTATTTCCGAAGTGCTTTTCTTGATACTCGCCTGAAGTTGGTCTATCGATAAATTCTGCAAACATTTGAAAAGATAATGTAAGTCAAGATAGTGGTTTTAATTGGATTGTAATTATGCTCACCGCCGGGAAACTGAGAGAATGTGTGAGGATCAGCAGTTGCACCGCAACGGTATCCGATCGACGTTTTAACACAAGCGATTGGTGAGATTTCTGTATCAATTCTACGAACTTATTCTAAGTGTTATCAAATCGTTAATTTGTCAAGTATGGAACGATTTGTTTAGCGAGATTGCTATAATTGCTGCTTACTATATAATATGAAAAACTCCCTCTCAATAATGCTACTAGCCCTTCTATTTGTGAGCTGTAAAAAGGATAGGCCTGACCTAACACTTCAAGGGGAATGGATTAGCAATGGATACAGCATAGCTTACTTCGATTCCAATAACCACCAAATCACTCCTTATATTCCCGAGTCTGATGTCCAGATCAAATTAACCTTTGATGGAGGTAATGTAAGTATTCTGGATTCATATAATAACGCAATAACAATTCCTTTCACCTCAAATAAATATGGCAAAGACATCAATCTTAGTTTAGGAGGGAAAGGTATTTACTTTGTCAATAACTGGAATGTTGTAAAAGAATCCGATGGCTCTTTGGCGCTAACAGGCGATATCACCCATGCGATGAGCCCGCCGTATTATGTTAATGGCAACAAAATAGAAGTAGATCATGTGTTGATCAAGTTGGACTTGAAAAGAGTAAACTGATAGGTTTTTATAAAGAACGCGTACCGAAGATGCGTATTGAGCGACCATCGTTGCAGTAAAGTTCGAAGAACGATGCAACGTTATGTTTTATTCCTTAGTCCTTCGCGGCTGTTACTAGATAAATAAACAGACCGACTCCAGTTCCACCAACTATAAAACCACTAATTAAATATAATGTCCCGTTGCCATTGGCAACCGTCCATGCATTTGATAAACAGTAAAAGCCCAATGCTATTAAAAACAGGGCTAAAATTGATATTAATGCGTTTACTATTGATGATTTCATTAGAACCAAATATAGCGTTTATAGTTGCTCACCGCCTGCGAACTGAGAAAATGTGTGAGAACTGGTAATTGCACAGCAAAGACTAAGCTTTTAAATTTCTCAGTAAACATTGGAAGGCTGTCTTCTTCCTTTTGTGCTTTTAGACGGCGTTCATCTCTTATCTTCTTTCGTCTGTCTCTATCTGCCACTCTATGGTGTATATGTATAAACCTACAAAACTTTACTCTTCATCACTTAAGCCACCCTTTTGAGGAAAGGTTGATAGGGCAGGTTTTATTCATCTTTTATAAGGGGCGAAACTCAGAAATCTGCGTCACCAGATGCGCCAAACCAATCTAAAAATTGGTGTTTTTGAGTTAAAAGTTTTATTATATTTGCAGAAATAATTAATTTTTCAATAGCAATAAATCATTATTTTATGCTGTCAATTAATTGATTATCAGATTGTAATAAACTATTTATTATAAGTTTAATCAAACTTGGTCCCGTAGTTCAACGGATAGAATAGAAGTTTCCTAAACTTTAGATATGAGTTCGATTCTCGTCGGGACCACTTTTATGTGTTTTAAAACGATTCAAAATCCTGTAAATCAATATGTTGCAGGATTTTGTTTTTTATCAAAAACCATCAAAAACAGGCTGTTTTCACCCACTTGGGTGAGTAATTCGGTGAGTTTTGGAAAGAATCGAATTTCTACCACGGATTGAGTCTAAAACACTGATTGTCAGCATGTTCGAATTCCGAACATCTTGATTTAGTCGGGTTGCAAATCTAACTTTGTTAACCTAGTAATTCAAGCGTATGAATCAGAACTTCAGCCTGCTTTTCTATCTGAAAAAGCAAAAAAAACACAGTGAAGATGGCCTTTCACCAATTTACCTTCGCATCAGCACTGGCGGGAAAAGATCAGAGATCTCTATCGGAAGGCAAATTGATCCCGATCAATGGGACAACAGTCGTAACAGGGTCAAGGGTACCCGCAAGGAAAGCCGTGCCCTCAACGATTATATGGGGAGTGTCGTAGGAAAGATCCGAAAGATTCACACTAGCATGATAGATCGTGACGAGGAAATTGATGCTGAGGCGATCCGCAACCATTATCTCGGGAAAGGTACCCGGTCGAAAATGATTCTCGAAATATTTGAGGAGCATAATATAAAGGTTGCCGAACTCATCGGAAATGGCTATAGCAAGAACACACTTAAGACCTACAAGAGCTCGATAAAACATCTGAAAGAATACATCAAAGCAACGTTAGATAAACCTGATTATCCTTTGATCAAAGTAGACTTTGGCTTCATTACCGGATACGAGCATTACCTTAGAGTTGAAAAGCAGTGCATGGCTATATCTGCGCAGAAGTATATCGTTCATTTAAAGAAGATCATATTTTTCAGCCTTGCAAGCGGCTGGATTGTCGCCAACCCTTTTCTTCATTATAAATTAACTGCCAAGCCTTCTCCAAGGACCTTTCTGACGCAGGCAGAGCTAGATGCCATGCGGTCGAAAAGGCTCCATGTACAGCGCCACGTTCAGGTAAGGGACATTTTTGTATTCAGCTGCTACACCGGACTGGCGTACATAGATGTGCAAAAACTCAAGAGAAGTGAGATCCAGATTGGCGATGATGGCAAGAAATGGATATTTACATCCAGGACAAAAACTGAGACACCCTCGCATATCCCTATCCTTCCAGAGGCAAGGGAAATTTTAGAGCGATATAAGGACCATCCCATCTGCGAGATAAAGGCTAAGGTTATTCAAGACTCTCAAAAATAATACAGGAGCCTAAATTAAATTTCAACTTTTAGGCTCAACTTTTCTTGCCTTCGTTTTCTTTATAGCATCGGTAATTGATGGAAATTGTTTATGCCACATGCTGGTATACATTCCATCCAATTTCACCAATTCTTGATGCGTTCCTTCTTCTATTAATTTCCCTTCTTTAAGCACTACAATTTTATCGGCATTAACCACGGTGCTTAGGCGGTGAGCGATTAAAATAATGGTTTTTCCCTGCTCACGAAGTAAAGATATTGCATTGTGAATGTGCTCTTCTGATGAAGAATCTAATGATGATGTGGCTTCATCCAAAATGAGGATTTCAGGATCCCGATATAAGGCCCGGGCAATAGCCAGACGCTGGCGTTGTCCACCAGATAAATTTGTAGCATTCTCACCAAGGTAAGTATCAAATCCGTTTGGCAAACGCTCAATAAAATCCATAATATTTAGTTGCGCACAAATGCGGATAATCTTTTTCATATCTGGCTCCATTTCACCAACAGCTATGTTTTCAATCACATTTCCAGCAAAAAGATGCACATCTTGAGGTACTACGGCAACGAGTTTTCTTAAACTTTCGTTGGTGATGTAATTGATGTCGAACTCACCAATCATAATACTGCCAGATTGCAATGGATAAATATTTTGGAGTAAAGAAAGTAAAGTGGTTTTGCCTGAGCCACTCTCGCCTACCACAGCTGTTATTTTTCCCTTTGGGATGTGGAGGTCGAAACCTTCAAAGACAGTAACCCGTGTACCATACCTAAAATTAACCTTTTTAAATTCAATATCACCAATCATATCAGTGGTAATATCCATCCGGTTTTCAGTCTTCTCCCGCTCCAAATCCATAATTTCAAAAAGCCTGTCTGCTGCAATCCGGGCATCCTGAAACACTTTGTTCATTCCAATTAAACTAATAACCGGACCTGTGAAATAGCCAATAATAGCGTAAAAAGAAAGCAGTTCGCCTGGTGTTATTAGATTTTGAAGTACAAAACTTGCTCCAGCCCAAAGCAAAATAACTGAAAATGTACTCGAAATAAAACCACTCGCATTACCCACCAAAAGAGAGTTAGTACCTGAAGTGTAAACTGTTTTCAGCAAGTTTATAAATCTGATTTCTGTTTTTAAATTAGAAAAATTTTCCAACCCGAAACGTTTAATCGTGCTTACCGAATTAACCGATTCCACCAGTTGATTTTCCAGTTCGGCACTCTTTTCCATCAGCTGCCGTTGTGTAGTCTTATTCAAACGATTCGAAATATAATAAACTAATGCATACAACGGAATAACGGTAAGCATAATTAGCGCAAGTTTCCAGTAATAGGTAAACATTAGCGCAAAAGAGAAAATGAGGATAAAAATATTGACTGCAAAACCCACCAGCACATCATTAATAAAGGCCCTGATTTTTACTGCATCGTTCATCCTGGAAATAATTTCTCCGACCCTCATCGTATCAAAAAATGCCTGTGGCAATTTTAGCAGATGCTTATAATAACCTAAAATCAACCTTGCATCTATTTGCTGACCAGTTTTTATTGTTAAAAGTGTTTTTGCATAGTTGATAAAAATTTGCAGGAGAATGATGATAATCATCACCGTGCCCATCAAATTAAGCAAGTTGGTATTGCCTTCCGGCAGCACATTATCAACTATTTTCTGCAAAAATATGGAAGTAGATAATCCTAAAATAGTGTAAAAAATGGCACCAATTAACACCTGAACCAATATCGACTTATGCGGCATCAAAAGGTATAAAAACCGTTTTTCGAGTGAAATTCGTTCTGTTCCAGCGGTAAAATCATCGCCAGGAAGCAACATAATTAAAACGCCGGTCCATTTTTGCCTAAATTCATTTGGCGTTAATCGCTGCATTTCTCCATAAGCCGGGTCCATTACCTCCACATAATTTTCAGTTACCTTATAAAGTACAATGTAATGGGCTAAGTTATTGTGGTTAACGTGGGCAATAACGGGTGTAGGTATAGTGAAAAGATTGTCATAAGTAGCCTTTACACCCTTTGCCGAAAAACCTAGCCTGGATGAAGCCTCGATCAACCCTAAAACATTAGTTCCTTTTTTATCAGTTCCGGCATATTGCCTTATTCTGGCAATTGGCAAATCCAATCCATAGTGAATGGAAATTGAAGCTAAGCAAGCGGCGCCACAATCTGTTACATCATGCTGTTTGATTATGCTGCGTTTAGCTTTCTTATTTGAAGCGAGTTTTGAGCTAAAAGCCTTAAAAATTTGACTTAATGATTTCATAGGCTAGACACTTGATTTTCTTTGCTTTCTGGTATTACATTTGGGTTCAACCAGTCGTCAGCTTTATCATATAACAATTGAAACAGCGTTCTTCTGGTTACGAAAAACCTTGCCTGCAGCGTCATCCCTTTTTTTATTTTACCCGTATAGCCGTTTTTGAGTTTTAAGCTGTTTTCATCGAGCAAGCAACGGACTTTGAAAAAAGGCTGAGATCCATTTTGCATAAAAACATCGCTGGAAACAGAAATTACTTTTCCGGTCGCCATTCCCCATTCGTTATAATTGTAGGCATCAATCTGGAACCTGGCCTTAGTACCCACTTTTAATAAACCAATATCTTTGGGTTGCACATAAGTTTCCGCAATTAACCCGGAATCTGGAGAAATTTCTCCTAGAATCTCATTTGCAGAAACAGAACTTCCGGGCTGTATTCCTTTTAGTTGTTGTACAGTGCCTGTTAAGGGAGCTTTAATGGTATAAAATTCTTTCTCTTCTTCGTATTGTTTATCTCTGGTGCCAAGTTGCTGGTTTTGGATGGAAAGTTGATTTAGTTCCATCTGCCATTTGCTGCCCTGTTCTTCACCGATTAGCCCCAACTCATTAAAAACGTTGTCTTTTTTAAGTTTCATTTCATCATATTCAACTCCTGAAACAGCCTTGCGGTTATACAAATAAGCATAACGCTCAAAATTTTTCAGCGCCAGTTGATAACGGGCTTTAGCTTCGGTAACCCGCTGCATAAAAAAACTATATTGCTGGCCATAAACGCCAGATTTGAGGGGTAACTTTTTCGACCAATCATTTCGTTTGTAAGCGCTAATCAGCAAACCCAAATCATGTAATTGATCTTTTACGTCGGTTTGCTGAAACTGATTTAAAGCATCCTGACTTTCTATGTTTTCCTTTTTAATGGTAAGTAAAACCTGGCCAGCTTTAACATGCATATTCTCTTTTACAAATAGAGAATCAATCCTCCCAGCAATTAGTGGCTTTATTTCATTTCGCTCTGCAGTAGGCCGGAAAAGGCCTGTGCTTTTAACATTCACATCAACTTTAATTAAAAAGATTGCAAAAAAGGAAATAACAAGGACCACCAGAATAACCTGATAAATTACCTTGGTATAAGAATTATGAGAATGAAAATGGTACTCTGCTGTATTTTCAATAATCTCTTTAGGAAATATGTATTTATCACTGTCCATATCTAAATTTTATATACGCATTTCAATTAATTTGGTTTTCGCGAACATAAAAAAAGACCAATATTCATGGTCTTTTTCTTGATATTTCTATTGATTTCTATTGACGAGCCCTAAGCCGAGATCGATATTGTTCCCTATTGAGATTTTGGTTTCGTTACGGCGATCACCATAATTACTAACAAATGTTATGCTCAATAAACTTTCTGATGATGCATGGATAGAAATTCCGGTAGCATTATAATTATTCCCAAAAATTCCACCCCCATTAATACCCATCATTTGTTCTTTAGATAAATTTTCCATGACGTTCCATTTTTTAATAATGTAAAAAAGGGATTCTGGTAAGAATCCCTTTTAATTAATTGAGCTTAATAAAATTAGCTAGTTAAGCTTTGGAATAACCCTTGTAAGCTTCCACCAATGTTATTCCCTAAAGAGAACGAGGTTTTACTCGATTCATCTCCGTCTTGTGTTTCATTCGAAAATGATAATAAATTACCAATTCCAATTGATCCTAATAATCCACCTGAATTCGATGAATCATTACCACCAAATAAACCACCACCGTTGATTTCTTTCATTTCGTTTAAATTTAACTCTTGAAGTTTCATAACGTTTTAATTTTAATTTTGCCTACTCTGTTTGAGGTTTTCGGCTACTCCTTTAATTTATCGCCTTTAAGTGCGAGGTTAATTAAGAAACGAATGTTATTGACAAACGGTTTTTATAAGTGCCTGATTAGTAACAACAAGAGAGAATAAATTAAACTTTAAGGTTGTTTATTTTTTAACAATATTTATCTGTTTCACCCGTTCGCGTGAAATAACTAATGCTAACGAAAAGATAAAGTTCATTCATCCAAATTAAATTAACTGATCTCCTTCGTCTATTGATCTTAATCAGCTAAAATAAAAGAGGCAAACTGGCTCGGCCTTTTAGAACATTGTTTCCCATTATGAATGACACATTATTGCATATGCGATGGCAAACATATTAACGCACCGCCTAAATTCCTGACGTTACGTAACCCAACTATATATTCTATGGCAAACACTAAGCTTAGTTCGGATTCGTGCAATTTTCAAGGATCTTTATGCTCATATCAATACCCATTATGGATCTAGACATTTGAGATAATATATTCTTTCCCGATTTGGAAATAAATTTATAACTCATTTCAATCTCATCATAAGCAGCCTTCAATAACGTAACATTATTTTTTCCTAAGGGCTTAGTCGAACAGGATGTTAGTATGAAACCAACCTCAAATAACAATATCAGTGTAAAATACTGATATTGATTCAGCGCAAAATTAGTTGACAACGACTTTTTGAGAGCCCTTAATTTGGATATTTCAGTCTTAGATCTAAACAGGGCTCTTATTTTTCCACTTGGCTTTTGATAGGACTTAAGATTCCTTTTAAGTTAATGTCTCAAAAAAGGAACTTAATTTGGGAAATCCAAGGTTGACGCTTTGAGTGTTCAATCTTGCTAGTGTTCATTTGTAATAGTCGATAAAAAAAAGTTCGAGAAGAAAGTGTATCCATATTATTAGCTTGTTTTTCTGATATCTTATTACGAAATTTAGCTCATTAGATATTGCAATATTTAGACTGATATCTGTGGTGAGTAACAGGTGAGTTTTGAATAAAAATATCGTGAAAGGTGCTTCTAAATGCCTTTAAATGCATTGAGTTCGATTCTCGTCGGGACCACTTTTTATATTAGCCCTTAGGCCTTAAAGACCACCTTTAAGGCTTTTTTTATGAGTACCCTAAAAGAAAACGGGAATCATCCAATTTTGGACAATTCCCGTTTGATCTAAATTAACGCTCTCGTATATTATACGGTCAGATACCCCGTTTATTGTGCGCCGTTTAATTTAAATCATTGCCAACTTCTTTCGCAACCTTGAATCCAGGATCACCCAAGCAAGGAATATCCCACCGGCTACTGCAAGCCAAAGCCAAATGGCTGAACCCCAATCTGATTTTTTGAGATGTTCCTCCAATTGAGTCTTCTTTATTTTTGTGGTCTGGGTTTGCCGGTAATTAACGCCAATGAGTTGATTCTCCTGGCGCTTCATCTGCCTTTGTTGCTGTAATTTTCCTTTCCATAACAATTGGCTGGCCATGCCTTTGTATCCGTTAACGGCATCATAAGTGAAAACGCCAAGGGGTGAAATCTCCACCAGGTAATCCTGCCGGGAACTGTCGGTAATTAATTCATTGGTGGTAGCAGCGATCGATAAATCCGTATTTATTTCAATGGCTTCCGCTTCGGAGGTACTTGCTTTCAGAAGCTGTTTATCTTTAATACTCCCACAGGCGGTGGTGAGGCTGATGATCATCAATAACAGTCTAAAATTTCTCATGCTTTGCTTCCTCCTTCCCTTTGGTCCAATCGGCAAAATACTTGACCGTATTCAGCAATCTCCGTTTTCGATACACACCATCACCTTCCCTGCTTCCGGCAACGTTTGTATTGCCTTCAATGGTGATGATCCAGTGCCCCTCCAGGCGCTCTACAAAACCACAATGGGCAATCCTTTTTAAAGCGGGAAAATAGATGCCAAATACAGTTGCAGGTTGGATGTCAGTCGTTCGATTTTGTAGCGGAAACAGCGCAGGGCTCCAGGCGGTTTTAGGCTGACCGAAACCCGCCCTTCCAAATACCCAGCTTACAAAGGCGGCACACCAGGGCGCTCCCTTCTGCTCTCCGGTATAGGCAAGGTATTGCGCTACGTTTAAACCGTCGTTTTTGCCTGTAGCCTCCCGCACACCGATCTGAGATTGTGCTATGGAGATAATGGCATTTTTATCCGCATAAGGGGCTACCTTTCTGGAAATAAGATGCAAAGGCTTTGCTTTTCTGTAAGCCACACTAAAGGCTGGCAACTGCTTACTAGCAACTGCCGACTCCAAAGTTCCAGCTCCAAACCCAGCCCGACCTACAAAACCGCCTCCAGGCAGCCCACTCCAGCCAAAAGCAGCAAGGCAAAAGATGCCCAGTAAAATCCTAATTGTTGCCATGTCATTAATGTTTGAAATTGTGAAACCATCTGTTTAGTTTGGGTGAGGCCGGCCAAGCGCCAAAAACGGTTAAGCAACAACCAGCAGAAAATTAGTAGTATGAAATAGCAAGTAAAACTCAATAGAATTACTTGAACAACTCCGGCATCAAGCAGGCCAGCAGTGGGCTCCAGGTAGCCAATAATCTTTGGGAGGCTGAACCATAAACCTAAAAGAAGCAAAGGCATTACCAGATGAATGAATGGAATTTTGAGCAGCGCCTGGCTGCCTAATAATAGTGTTTTCATGATTTTGATTTTTAAGAAAAGCTGCCTGATGGGGAACATCCCAATTGGCTTTTGGCTTTCAAAAGGTGCCCCATCAAGCAGACTTTAAGTGATTAATTAAGGCATGGTAAACGAACCAAGGTATTGACTGTTGGCTACAACATCGCCTTCTCTTTTTAAAGCAAACGCCCAGGTATAAAATACATCCCCGGCAAATTCAGGCCCTATGCTAACGGTATAGGTTAAATCAGCCCGGCTCATTTCCTCATAAATGAGATACATCATTTTTGTTTCATTGAAAATAATGACAATTAATGCATCATCGGCAAACGAATTGTACCTGTTCAAGATGTTTTGCCAGGTTAAGATTAAATCGCTTCCCTGCAATGTAGAGCCGAGACCATGGAATACTGACAGTGAGCCCTTGCTCATTACCATCTTTGAAAAATCGATTTCAAAATCAGGATAAACCCCACCCACGGCCTGTGTTAAAAATACTTTCACTGCAGCATTATAGCCCGTGATCTTGTTTAACTTTTTATCACCAAAACCAATATTAAGAATGTCTTTGATTGGCCTTAGATAAAGAGGAGCCAGGGCAAATTTTGCCCGTTGTGTAATCTGGTCTATCGTTGCCACTTTGGTGCTTTTTTTCGGTAAACCTTTTAGATAATCAATACTACGCCAGCTACTACCTACAACGCTTCCTACTTTACCAGAGAATGTGCCGTTGGCACCTTTTGAATAACTTCCCATAATGTTAAATTTTAAAATGTGATCATTGTTTAAATGGATGTTGAATACCGGTATATTTTGAAATCCATGATCAAACATAGTCCACATTATTAGGCTGAAATGCATTTTAGGCTGTATTGGGACGAGATGATCTATTATGGGCTGAAGTGAACCATAGACGATGCAATTCTCTTTTACGGATCGAAATCGTTTAGGTTTTGAACCATATAGGCATATAGAACATATAGCTTTTCTCCTTTCATCATTTGCCAGGCTGGATAACATGATTGCTATAGTGATATGCAGAACTACCAATCCCTCATCCAACCAATCCGTCATCTCGACCGCAGCGGAGAGATCTTTTAAAACGGGTATTAATCTCGCCAGTTGTCATCCTGAGCTTGTCGAAGGACCTCTTCAATCTTTCCCAGTAAGATTACAATCATTTAGGTTTTGAACCATGTAGACATATAGAACATATAGTTTTTCTCCTTTCATCATTTGCCAGGCCGGATAACATGATTGCTATAGCGATATGCAGAAATACCAATCTCTCATCCAGCCAGCCCGTTATCTCGGCGGTAGCGGAGAGATCTTTTAAGCTTGGTCCAGCCCTGAGCCGATGTCATCCTGAGCTTGTCGAAGGACCTCTTCAATCTTTCCAAGTAAGATTACAATCAGTTAGGTTTTGAACCATATAGGCATATAGAACATATAGTTTTTCTCTTTTCATCATTTGCCAGGCCGGATAACATGATTGCTATAGCGATATGCAGAAATACCGATCCCTCACCCAACCAGCCCGTTATCTCGAACGTAGCGGAGAGATCTTTTAAGCTTGGTTCAGCCCTGAGCAGTTGTCATCCTGAGCTTGTCGAAGGACCTCTTCAATCTTTCCCAGTAAGATTACAATCAGTTAGGTTTTGAACCATATAGGCATATAGAACATATAGTTTTTCTCCTTTCATCATTTGCCAGGCCGGATTACATGATTGCTATAGTGATATGCAGAAATACCAATCCCTCATCCAACCATTCCGTCATCTTGACCGTAGCGGAGAGATCTTTTAAGACGGGTATTAATCTCGCCAGTTGTCATCCTGAGCTTGTCGAAGGACCTCTTCAATCTTTCCCAGTAAGATTACAATCAGTTAGGTTTTGAACCATATAGGCATATAGAACATATAGTTTTTTTCCTTCATCATTTGCCAGACCGGATAACATGATTGCTATAGCGATATGCAGAAATACCAATCTCTCATCCAGCCAGCCCGTTATCTCGGCGGTAGCGGAGAGATCTTTTAAGCATGGTCCAGCCCTAAGCAGATGTCATCCTGAGCTTGTCGAAGGACCTCTTCAATCTTTCCCAGTAAGATTACAATCTCTCAGGTTTTGAACCATATAGACATATAGAACATATAGTTTTTCTCCTTTCATCATTTGCCAGGCCGGATAACATGATTGCTATAGCGATATGCAGAAATACCAATCTCTCATCCAGCCAGCCCGTTATCTCGGCGGTAGCGGAGAAATCTTTTAAGCATGGTCCAGCCCTAAGCAGATGTCATCCTGAGCTTGTCGAAGGACCTCTTCAATCTTTCCCAGTAAGATTACAATCTCTCAGGTTTGAACCATATAGACATATAGAACATATAGTTTTTCTCCTTTCATCATTTGCCAGGCCGGATAACATGATTGCTATAGCGATATGCAGAAATACCAATCTCTCATCCAGCCAGCCCGTTATCTCGGCGGTAGCGGAGAGATCTTTTAAGCTTGGTCCAGCCCTGAGCCGATGTCATCCTGAGCTTGTCGAAGGACCTCTTCAATCTTTCCCAGTAAGATTACAATCATTTAGGTTTTGAACCATATAGGCATATAGAACATATAGCTTTTCTCCTTTCATCATTTGCCAGGCCTGATAATATGATTGCTATAGCGATATGCAGAAATACCAATCCCTCATCCAACCATTCCGTGATCTCGACGGTAGCGGAGAGATCTTTTAAGACGGGTGTTAATCTCGCCAGTTGTCATCCTGAGCGTAATCGAAGGATCTTTCGCCTCCATGGAAGCAACCTCCATTGTTCTTGATAAAAAAAGCAAAAAATCTCTCTTGTAAATTACGACATGCTTTCCTTGCGCAGCCAGGACAATCTGGTTAGCGCTCGCGAACCAACACCAAAGCTTCACTTAACCTTAAGGGTTACTGCGAGGTAATGAAAGGGTATAGGATAGGTACAGGATAGGTAAAGAAAAGGTTTACATGGGGTAAAGTAAGGGTTAACCTTTGTGCCAGAAAGGGTGAAGAAATTATAATCTTCCTTTTCGATAGCTTTCCTGGAAAGCCGCCAGCAATTCACGCTTGTAAAACCGATCGCCACCAGGCATTTTGATTGGCCTTAATGTGCCATCTTTTACTTTACGCTTGTAGGTGCTCTCGCTAATTTTTAAATAATCTTTAACCTCCTGACGGGTCATTTGTTCCTCTTCAGGCATAAGCGGTGGCGAAGACAATAAAAGATTGGGGTGTTCCTTTAACAAAAGATAAATTTTATAAAGGATTTGAATGAGGGTATCGATCTTTTTCATAATTCAAAGTCTTAATTGCCGGCAACAGCAGTAATCGTTTCATGATTCGATTAAATGTTGCCTAATAATATTACTTGTAACTATGCACTGACCGATGATTAAATTTACTTAAAGAAGGATATAAAAACAGCTATTATTTCAATGAAATTATACACAAAAGCAATCTTTTTAACATATTGAAAAAGGACACTATTGCCTCTCGATATATTCTTTAAAGGCAACTTTAAATTTCGGATAACGGTTTCGCGTTACCGATACAGATCCATCAAAATTAATTCCGCTTTTTAAGATTAGCATACCTCCTTTACCATCGTTTTTATACGTTTCAATAGTGTCGAAACCAATAATCACGTTTCGGTTGATTTTGAAGAAATCTTGTGGATTAAGTTTCGCTTCCAACTCATCGGTTTTGAAATCGATAAACCAAATGGTATTGTCTTTTAAAAGTGCCATGCCTGCATTCGACTCCCGTTTGTAGCAATTTAAATCTCTTACATGAAAAACCCTTTTATTGATTCCCATGCTCCCATTGAACGCCAATAATGGTAACTGTACCGCAGAGGATTCACTCGATTCGCTTCCGGGTGAATCCGGAGGAGCAAGTTCCGGAGAATCATTAGCGATTGGCTGATTGCTGGAATAAACGAAGTAGTACCAGAGATTAAAGCCATAGATCAGTAACTTCACCAATGGAAATTCGGAAGTTAGATAATTGCTTTTTGAGAAATCGTAGCGAAATAACCAAAAAAAGTACTTCACAAGCGCTAAATCAAGTGCAATAGGAAACAAGGCGCAGCAGAGCAATTGAAAAGCCAGGCGTTTGTTGAAGTTGCGGTGCCAGGGATGATAATGATCCAGCGTTTTAGTGCTCTGATGAATGATGGCAATTAAAATGAATGCAATCCCAATACTGAATATGATGGTGATGATTACGTTAGGGTCAAAAATGACAACCCAAACCGGCCTTTGCTGTCCTTCCACTACTATATAAAAAGCAGCAGTAACAGCGAGGATTAAACGGGATGCCAGAGGTAAATAGGTTTTATTGGTTAATCTGGATTTCAATGGTTTTACAGGTTACGTTTCGTTTAGGCTTAAAAGGTATAAAATTTATTTCTTATCCACTGAAAACACCGCTGCTAAACCGCTTATCTACCTTATTTTTAAGCTTACCCAGGTAATTATTATGGACCATTTATACCTGGTTTTGGGCAAATTGCGAGCTATTTGGTGTCAAATAGCGCTGTAAATGGACACTTTATGGTTTTCCCGCTCGTCTGTATTTTGTTGGCTTTAGATTGATCTCTAAGTTTGAAGAGCACAATGGTGTGCAAGATTAAAACGAATACTATGGATAAAAATGAACTTAGTCCCGAAGGTTTATCCGAACTTTTGAGGCAGCTTTACCAATTGCCCGACGCCCAATTAAAGTTTGAAGCAGCAGCAATCATCGCCGATTTCAGGAGGTGGTTAACGGGGAATTTTAACCTGGCCGAAAGCCAGATTATTTTCCTTACTGCATTAAGCAACGAATTTATTGCCATGGCCGCGGTTAAAAGCGCTTACTTTATTGAAAACCGGCTTCCTGTCGTGCTAGTCAAGGCGGCCACTACTGCTGCCCGCTCCGAAACACAAGACAAGGTGGTTATTGTGCATGAAGATACGAAGGGTAAATATTCATCTGTTGAAGGGTTTACACAAGAAGAAACACTCACTTTTACCATTGAATATCAGTAGGCACATCCTGAAATCCGCAGTGCATTGACCGATACTTTGTTGCGGAGAGTAAAACACAACCATCCCTATTAGCTCACATCCCCTGTACATTTGGATCCAATTCATCCTAAATACGACCATGACCACCTTCAATGATTTTACAAAACACCTGAGTCAATACCATCCGCTATCCGAAGGGTTGACTGAATACCTGGAAGAAAGTGTTACCGAAAAAGTATTGCCCAAAAACTCCAAGCTGTTAGAGGCCGGTAAAATTCCAAAACACATCTGGTATCTGCCATCGGGTTCGGCAAGGGTACACCGTGTAGATGAAAATACTGCGGAAGATTTAACTTTATGGTACTGGCAGAATGAGTTGATCTTGCCGCTTGATGGCCTTTTTAGCCAAACCCCAGCCAGAACCACCATCTCACTCGATCAGCAAAGTACGGTAATTGCCCTATCGTATATTCACCTCAAGCACCTCAACCACCTTTTTCCGGAATACTACTTGATTAGTCAGGGCTATCTGGAGCGCATCAATCAAAAACTTAGTGAACATCTTGATTTGATTCAACATGCCGAAAGTGCTGCCCGCTACGCATTCCTGATGAAATACCATTCTTCCTTATTGCTGCATGCCGGCCTGAAAGATATTTCCTCCTTTTTGGGCATGAGCATCAGCACCATCAAACATTTGCGTTATGGCTAAAACCTGCGCATGCAGCTGAAGCCAATATCTCCATGTAAATCATCCATCAGATGGATTAACTCAACCGCCCAAAGCCGAATTGATTATAAGCGCTGCAAATTAAGCTTGCATTCGGTGCAATTCTAGCCCCCGTTACTCTTCCTTATCCGGCTAGCTTTATTCTATTCAAAACGAGGGATATGAAAAGCAGGTTAATCATCGGTAATCTTTTAAATACAGCAGGGTTGATGCTGCTCATCGCTTTGTGGACTTACGCCTTTTTTATCAAAATCATCGATTTTAATCATTACCAAAATCAAATGGCTGATCAGCCTTTTCCCCTCTTTTTTCAGGGCATATTAACTTACGGATTATTGATTAGCGAGGCCTTAGCGGCCTTCCTTTTAATGAGCGGTAAAAAGTTAACCGGCCTAATCCTTTCCTTAGTGCTTTTGATAGCGTTTACCATTTACATTTTACTGGTTCTTAATGGGGCTTTCCCTGAAAGGCCTTGCAGCTGCGGGGGCTTCATTTCCAAAATGAGCTGGAAAAATCATTTAAAATTCAATCTGATTTTAATCGCCATCAATAGTTTTTGTCTTTACACCATGAGCAAAAAAGGAAGGAGGTTAGCCGTTACAGCATAAATTATTTTAAAAAAGGGGCGAAAGCCCAAACCTTAAACTAAACTTTTTCACTGCTTTTTCAAATGCAAACAAGCAGTATTAAAACATGAATACAAACATTAAAAATTTAAGCAAAGGCCTGTTGGCCGCCGCTTTCGGATTAACATTGGTTTTCACAGGATCTGCCTTTAAAACAGAAAGCAGTGCAAAGAGAATCCAATACACCTTTCGTTTCAATGATGCCAATCATAGCGAAGCTAACGTAGAAGATGAAAGCAAATGGGTTTATGATGCAACAGCAGGAGATTGTGATCAGGAGCAGGAACAAGCCTGTTTAATAAAAGTAGATGCGGCCTATGTAAATGCAGGTGCTACCCCAACATTGAAATCTACCTTAAATCTAAATGCGAGTGCCATCTCATCAGCCAATGCGTACGTAGCAGGAAGTGCAGATGCCAGCATGGAAATTCAAAACCGTAGTATTCAATAGTACATCAATTTGATAAAACGGCAAAGGGCAGATAAATTTATCTGCCCTTTTTTTAATTTTGTGGCATGCCCGAAGCCTCAATAATATCTGTGGGGATCGGTAATGCATAATAGCCTGCATTTGGCAAAAGTGTATAGGTTTTGCCGTTCACTAATCTTTTCAGGATAATGTTCGCACCTTCTTTGTTGTATCGCTTCAAATCACCGAAGCGCAGGCCCCGCATTAAAAGCTCCTTTCTCCGTTCTAATCTGATTTTATCCAGGGCATCAATTCTGTCGACTGCCGTTATAGGTACAAAAGCTACTGAGTTTTTCCACCTGCTCTTCAATAAAGTGTTTAAATCGGCCATTGCGCCAGGCAAATCATTAAGATAGGCCTTAGACTCTGCGCTATTTAAATAAAGCTCGTCAGTTGCAAACCCTGAAAAATAAACTGTAGCGCTTCCGGTATAGTTCCCTTTAAATTGCTGGTACGGTGCGGCGGCTTTAAAAAACGCAGTTTTCCTTAAATCATTTGGACCATAACTGGCATATAAATTAGAATCAATCCTTATTCTGGCAGTTGTAGTTACACCAAAACTGGTTGATAATTCTGCATACCAAATGGTTTCTTTATTAAATTTTTTAACAGGTACAGCGTTACTCAATGCTAACAGATCCGTATCGCCGTTGAAATTCATGAGCTTGTTATTTAACTTAAGCGCTTCAGCAGCATATTTTAAAGCCAGATCATATTGATGCATGTAGAGATAACACCGCGAAAGCAAGGCCGCCGCCGCCCCTTTTGATGGGCGCATCACATGCTGCGGATAGTTGGGTAATAAATCGATTGCTCTGGTGGCATCCTCAATCACCTGCTGATAAACCTCGCTCACGCTTGCCCTTACTGATGGGCTGTTAAAATCGGTATTTAAACGCAGCGGAATTCCTGGATTGGAAACTGCTGACTGATCATAGGCTAAACCAAACTGGCTATTCAGCATCAGGAAATAATAGGCCCTGAAAAATAAGGCACTGCCCTTAACATGATCCCAGGCCTCCGCATTTGCCGTATCGCGGGTGATATCATCCAATAGCTCCAGACTTAAATTGCTATTGTAAACGGCAAGGTAGCCCATGCTCCAATCATTTTGATAGCGGTAAGCAGTAGGTTGCCAGGTATAAGCTTCCTGCCCCCGGGTAATAATAGCGTTGTAACTGGCTGGCGGCAGGAAAAAGTCATCGCTTGAAGCCTCGCCAAATGAAGGCGTAGTTCTCAGGTTCATTAAATTCGCATCATCCAGTAATCCCTGCGCATCAGCAAGTGTTTTCGGGATCACAAGCTTCGCATCGGATTTTATTTCCAGATATTTTTTACAGCCCAATATGGCAATGGTGGCATAGAGCCCCATAATGATTGCTATTGTGTATTTCTTTTTCATCGTTTTTGAATTTAAAATGAGCCTCTTAAGCCAAAGGTGAACTGGCGGCCTGGTGGGATGACATGGGTATAATCCGGATCGTAATCATCATGATTGGCTTTCCATAAAATGCCGGCATTTTGCAGGCCTGTATATGCCTCCAGGTTGCGGAAAGGAAACTTCCAGGTTGCTGTACTGAAAGTATAAGCCAAACGAATGTAATCCAGCCTGATGTGATCGCCAGGCATAATGTTGGCGGTTGCGCCTGCATAGAAAGCATCACGGTTACCATTAACAGGATAAATGAAAGCAGGTACATCGGTCGTGCGCTCATCACCTGGTTTTTGCCAGCGTGTGGCAAACTCCTTATTGCCGATCCCATTGCTGATCAACTGACTGTAAGCAATTGCAGGTTTCCGCACCTGATAGCCGAGTTTATAATTGATATTGAAGGATAAGCTCAACTGCTTCCAGCTAAAGGTATTGATTAACGATCCGAAATAGGTAGGGCTGGCAGTTCCTTTATATTCCAGGTTAGCACCAGTTTGCCCGGCCTCTTCGGCAATGGCATTATAGTCTGTACTCAATTGCCCCTTCAGGTAACCTTGCGGATTGCCCTGCCCATCCAAGCCGCCCCATTTGTAGGCTGCAATGGAGTAGAGTGGATAGCCTTCCAGTGGGGTAATAAAGGTGCCTCCCGAGAGGAGACTGACGATATTAACACCATATTGATTATAATACTTGGTTGTTTTACTTTGGTTATAACTAAGGTATAAATCGGTATTCCAACTGAAACGACCCCCATGGATGTTTCTGCTGTGTAAATCCAAATCGAAACCGTAACCTTTCATGTTGGCGATATTCCTCACTAAATCATCTCTGCCGCCCCAGGTGGTATAATCGTAAGGAGCATTGCCGTACAAATCAGCTCCTTTTTTAAGGTACCAGGAAAACGATCCGGTGAATCGCTGCCTCTTCAGTTCAAAATCAACCTTGAAGTTGAGTTGCGACAATTGCTCCCAGCGCAAACTGGGGTTGCCAATGGTGTTTACCCTGGTAATCGGAAAACCGGTTACTGTGTTGTTGGCATATCCGGCAATTGCCGATGCGCTTCTGCTTAAATCTACATTGCCACTATAACCGAAAGTGCTGGTTAATGTGAATACCGGCAGCCAATCCAGGGTATAAAAACTTTCTTCCGCCAGTTTCCATCCCAAACCTGCGCTCCACAAAGGTTTCCATTTATCGTTGGTATTCGCTCCAAATATATTAGAGCCATCACGGCGAACACTGCTGCTTAGGGTATAGCGCCCTTTATAACTGTAGGCAATATTGGCATATAAACTTACAAACCTGTAGTCGGTTTGCGTTATAGTATTGCCTCCTGCCAGCTGACTGTAATTACCGGTTAACAATTCAGGATAAGGGGTTAATTCATCCACCACACTAAAATAGAGCGGATCGGCCTGATAACCCAAACGCCTGCTGGCATGGCCACTGGTGCTTGCCGAACGCATTTCAGCCCCCAAAATGGCATTAATGGCATGCAGGCCCAATAGCTTGTTGTAATTAAACTGCGCCCGCCCGGTTTGAGAATACACTTCCGTTTGATCCATATTCAGGATGCCGCCCTTTGGCACGATATATTTGATCAAGCCTGTACTTTGATCATATTGACTAAAGGTATTTACCAGGTTCCGGGCAGCGTAGCTCTGCGCATCGGCCGTTTGGGTATATGCCGAATTCTGTTTCTGGTATTGGTAGCTCAACTGTAAATTTAAGCCGCTCATGATCTGATAGCGCAAGCCTGCGTTGGCAAAAAATTCCTGCGTTTTTCTTTTATACCCATCATGGTTATAATCGTCGAGCGGATAGTAAGCCCAATCGAGCAATTTGCCTCCTGCCAAAGTATCGGTATAGGCCGAACGGTATTGATAAGCCAATTTATCGCTTGATGCAAAATCGAGATAAGCCGGAAAACGACCGCCAACGGATAAACTGTTATATGCGGGCCGGCCGCTATTCGCTGTACTGTTGGTGTAATAGATATTGGTGCTTAAATCGAGGTTTTTAATAATTTTAAAATCGTTGGCAAAATGAAGGTTCAGTTTGTTATTTGTGGTGTAGGTTTCTCCTTTAGCCCGATCGTAAGCAATTCCAAATAAGTAACTGTTCCGTTCTCCACCACCCTTTACATTCAGATTGTATTGTTGGGTAACTGCATGGGTATAGAAATTATCCAGATACGATTGGCGGGTATCATTTTTGCTCAGGGCTTCCAATTGAGCTGCCCCGCTTTGCTGATTAAGCGACCCATTGCGCATGGCCAATAAAATTTCTACCGCTGGCGTGAGCGCATAAAAAGGCGTGGTGGTGATCCTATCATTAAAATAACCCGCATCAAATAATTGCCGCTCCACCATGATGTAATCACGGGCTTCCAGTTGATTCATTTCTTTCAGCTTAGGCAATGCCTGTGAAAAATAATTGGCTCCAAAGGAAATCTGCATGGCCTGGTTTAATTTTCCACGCTTACTGGTGATCACAATCACTCCATTGCCTGCCCTGGCGCCCCAAATTGATGCAGCCGCCGCATCCTTCAAAACCGAAACACTTTCTACGTCGTTCGGATTGATGTTGCCGATGTCGCCTTCATAAATAAAACCATCGAGTACAATCAGCGGATCCAAAGGGCCATTAATAGTGCCCAGGCCTCGGATGCTCAGGTTGGTGGTGTTTTGAGGATTGCCATTGCTTTTGCCGGTTTGCTGCATCAATCCGCTGCTTTGACCAATAATCCTGTCGAGGATATTGGTACCCACCCGGCTTTGAAGCGCCTGCTCATTAATCAGCGAAACAGCGCCATTAATCTCGTTTGGCTTTACCGTTTGATAACCGGTTTGTACCACCACATCTTCCAGTTGCTTCACTTCTTCGGTCATTTTAATGAGGAGAAAATCGCCCTCCCGATGGTAAACTTTTGTCAGGCTGGTATAGCCCAAAGCAGTAAAGCGTATGGTATCGCCAGGTTTAACAAAAGGGATGGTAAATTCGCCGTTCCTGCCATCGGCAAGCAGCATCCCTCCTTTAAACCTCACACTCGCCCCAACCGGGCGGCCATCTAAATCTGTTACCTTACCTGAAATTTTCGAAGGGTTTTGCGCATAGGCCGTAACAAATGCCAGCATCGATAAGATGATGAGCGTACTGATGATCATGAAGTTCCACTTCATTTTTTTAGCGTTAAAATGATTGTCGTTCATGGCTAGTCTTTTTTAAGTTTGAGGTTAAGCGTTAAGCCTGCAATCAACCGTTCGATGTTTGCAGGCTTAACCTGATCTGCCCGCGTAATGGCTTTAATGCGTCCATCTGCTCCAATCCAGATGTAGTGCGGCATACTTTTGATAGGGAAAACCCTTTTTATGGCTTCACTATATTGCACCAGTGGCATCGAAAAGCCCCTGTCGGCATGCAGCCTCTCTTCTAAAAATGCCTGTAATACAGCTTTCGTGTCTTTGGTATAGGCATCCATTAAAATGATTTGCAGGTTTTTAGCGTACTGGCGTTGCAGGGAGTCCATTTTTGGAAACTCCTTTAAACAGGCTGTACAATAGGTTGCCCAAAAATCAAGAATCACCGCTTTCCCCCTGAATTGTGAGAGCTGAATGGTGCTGTCTTTATAATTGAGTACCGTTGAGAATACTACATTGGGCACTTTATCGCCAACGATTAGGCGTTCCTGGGCCTGTGCGCCTGCCCAAAAATTCAGGAATAGCAATGCCATTACAGTAAAAAGTATTATTTTTTTCATGTTTAGTTTGTTTAGACCTCACCCCCCGCCCTCTCCTTTAAGAGAGGGAGCTCTGGGCGGCTATAGCATTGTGTCATAAATACTTCAATAAATCCCTTCCAACAAATCCGTTATCCTTTCCTTTAAGAGAGGGAGCTCTGGGCGGCTATAGCATTGTGTCGTAAAAGCCCCACCCTAACCCTCCCCAGAAGGGAGGGAACGCAGGACGGCTATAGCATGTTTTCATAAATCCTTAAAATAAATCCCCTCAAATCATCTTCATTGCCTGCCTGCGGTAGGCGGGCGAGGCCGGACAAGAGCGAGCCGAAGCAATCTCCTCGTCTACGCGATGCTTCCCTTAGACAAATTCCGTCCAACAAATCCCTCCCGAAAATCCGTCATCTCGACCGTAGCGGAGAGATCTTTTAAAGCAGGTATTAATCTCGCCAGTTGTCATCCTGAGCTTGTCGAAGGATCTCTTTCGCCTCATCGGCGGCGGCCTCCTACTTTTCTCTTGACAGAAAAGTAGCAAAACCGAGCCCTTCAGCGAGCTCATTAATACCTTGTAAAAAACAATAACAAAGTATTAATACCTCAAGGCTTCCCGATGAATCGGGACACGTGCATCTGATGTCGGCTATCCTCGTCGAAACTTCCATTGCGGCAACGCAAGTATTCCGACGAAGGGGTCGGAACAGAACGCGTTGCCTTGTTCCTGGTAATTCAACGTTAGTGCAAAGGTTTCAACGGGCTATACATCCGTCATTTGCTAGGCCGCATCAAACCTCCCAAACCCAATCCAACAAATCCCGTCCAGCCAATCCGTCATCCGCACTAACCATCCGTCATCTCGACCGTAGCGGAGAGATCTTTTAAAGCAGGTATTAATCTCACCAGTTGTCATCCTGAGCTTGTCGAAGGATCTTTTTCGCCTCATCGGCGGCAGCCTTTTACCTTTTTTCAGTAGTTTTTATTTTGGCTTTGGTCCTCAAGCTTGCTTCGCAGGTTTCTTGATAAAAAGGTAACCAAAAATCAAGGCTTGGATCCAATGTCGGATAAATTCGTCAAAGCTTAAACG
Source organism: Pedobacter sp. AC212 (assembly GCF_979258625.1). NCBI lineage: Bacteria > Pseudomonadati > Bacteroidota > Sphingobacteriia > Sphingobacteriales > Sphingobacteriaceae > Pedobacter > Pedobacter sp. AC212. The sequence continues at coordinate 573,609 of NZ_OZ409870.1, forward strand.
TCGGCATCACAAGTCCCGACGAAAGGTCGGGAAGAACGCGATGCCTTGGGCTGTGGTTATTTGAACGTTATTGTAAAAAGCTTTAACGTTTTCTCCTTCCATCGTTTCCTATGCCGGATAGCAAGGAGCAGAAACCCACTCCAAACCCAATCCCACACCACCTTACGTCATTGCCTGCCTGCGGTAGGCGGGCGAAGGAGTATTTCACGACTGCGGCAATCTTCTCTTTTACGCGATGCTTCCCTTCAACAAATCCCCTCCAACCAATCCGTCATCCTCGCGTAGGCGGGGATCTTAAAGCGCTACACATTGAATAGGAAGTGAAAGACAAACCCCACCCGTTCCTTAAACCATTATTAAATCACCAATTTTCTACAAAAAAGAAGGAGCGGGCAGGGCTTGTTCATGCTTTACACAGGGTTTTTTGGCTTCAAAGCAAAGAGCCTGTCGAAAGGATAATGGCTAAATGATTTCATTACACATCGGGTTAATTATTGAGTTTGTTGATAAAAATCAAAGCAATAATCAGCCCCGAGCATACATTTATGTATACTTTACGGTAAACCGTAATAGACATTAGAAAAAAGATGCTTACCTTGGAATCGCGAAACACCTAGTAATACACCTGTGCCTAATCATCACGGGGCTGGTACCAAGTTTAAATTAACCCCTCCTCAAATCGGGTATGCGATCGCCCGCATACTCCCTTTTTATTTAGGGCGCTTTTTATTACCTGGAATTTCTGGCAATCATTAGGATGGAGAACAAATAACGTTCTTTAACAAATTTTGGAGGGAATGATTTTGTGCTACTTCTGTTAAGAAGCAGTAGGGTTTGATGGCGGTTAATTTCTTCGTTTTCATAAACGGTTGTTTTATGTAAAACGATGCTAACTCAAATAAAGCAGATGGAAACCAGATTGGTGAGAAACCAATAGGGCGAACTTCATTGCTTTTGGCAGTGGTACCGTCAAGAACCATTCAGAAGAATCTGAATTCCACAAAAGACTAACATGAAGTCCGCCCTATTGAATAAGATATCACGAAGATAGCAAAACTCAATAGACACGGCGAACTCACGAACATCTCATGTGGAAAGTTTGACGGTTTCTGCCATGAGTGACATCGTTAAAGCCAGATCTAAGCCTCGCTCTATTTGTCGCTAAAAAACTAATAACTAATCAAATATAAATATTACTTGACTATTATGCAAGTTTTTTCTGATATAATGTCTAAGAAGATAAATAAAATAGCTAAAGCCATCAAGGATTCGCCTCTTCAAGTCGCTGCCTTGGCATTATATCTCGATATTGATGATACAACAATAAGCAAATGGAACTCTAATATCGCTCAGCCTAGTTTGAAACGCTTAGATGAAGTTGGAGAGGTTTTGGAGGTCGATAATAGCGAATTGCTTAGTTCCCAAGATAGAAAGCAAACTGGGCTTGCTTCAGCATTACAGATCGAATACAAAAGATTGTTAGCTCTAGGGTTGACCAAGAAAGTGATTGTAAAAGAAAATGGAGCTAGTAAGGAAGTTAATAATCCTGAAATGGTAAAAGCATTACGGGATTTTGCTGAAAACTACAAAAAGAAACTAGGTAGCTAAACAAGCGACGAAGAAAAAAAAATTATTGAGATTATGGAAATAGGTTTTTTTTCAAACTAAAGATGGCGGAATATTGCTCAAAATGCGCAAAAAAATATGGTTTCAAAATAGAAGCCGATCCAGAGCTATGTGAGGGTTGCGGTGAAGTTAGACCGAATAAAAGCAAAAAGCTTTTGTGGGCTATTTTAATACTTGTTGCCTTATTTGTATTAAGATGGTTGGGATGTTGACGTTGTGGTGATAAGAAATATTTTATGAAAAGATTACTAAATCCTATAAATAACTAATACTTGAATGACAGAAACTATCCTTTCTAATATTTATAAAGTTTTAAAAGATGAGGATGGACCCCTAAATGCCAATGACATCCAAACGAGACTTACAAATATTGGCAAAACCAAACAGAATGCTAATCAAATAGGCACCGATCAAATTAGAAAAAGAATAAGAGAAAATCCGTCAGTTTTCAGTATAGACAAAAAGACTTCGCCAAATACTTATAGAGTAAAACCTAAAACAATAAACTTATGGGCATTGAAAACTGTTCCAGAAGATAAAAGAGCTCTACAGACCATTGATAGTTACAAAGATATTTTGGATAAAGCCTATAACTATAACAGTTTCGTCCCTAATCATAAGCAAATTGCAGCGGGGGATATTGCAATTCTAATAGACAAAGACAAAATTTTGGGTTTTGCTAAAATCTCAAAAATTAAAACATCGTTAGGTACGAAAACTTTGAGGAGATGCCCAACATGTGGAGGGACAACAATTGATAAAAGGAAGAATAGCTCTCCTAAATATCGATGCAATAAAGGGCACACTTTTGAAAACCCAGTAGAGGAAGAAAAATCTACTGTTGACTACAACGCTATATTCGATTTTTTTAAAGCCGCAACAAAAGAAAATTCGCTATCGTTGCTAAAGCCATTTTACCTAAATGGCTACAACCAGAACATGTCAATGCAGCTACTAAGCATAGATGCAATTTCTCAGTTTCAAGACATTCACCAAGAATTAACAAAAACGAAGGAATTAAACATTAGTCTACAACCTCAAGAAAGCTATGATGTGATAGATGATGAGCCATATATCGACAACGATTTCGACGAAAGGCAGCAAATACTCAGAGCAATCAAGATACGCAGAGGACAGCAAAGATTTAGACAAAGCTTACTAAACCGTTACAATAATACTTGTGTGATTACTGGTTGTAAAATTATAGATATCCTTGAAGCCGCACATATCAAGCCTTATAGAGGGGGTAATGATAACCATCCTTCAAATGGAATTTTATTGCGAGCAGATATACATACTTTATTTGATTTAAATCTTATGGGGATTGATCCAGAAACACTATTAGTCCATTTCCACACAAAAGTAGCCAGTGAATATTCAAAATACCATTTGCGAAAAATTTTGGTGAATGAGAAAACTTTAAGTTTAACATCCTTAATATGGAGATGGAGTAACAAATCATTTTAAAATGATGAACAAAGAGAAAACAGAAAAAATAATCAAGAGAATAGATCAGGCATTCAGTTCTGGAGCTTTTAAAAATTATATAGAATATATAAGATTTCCTATTTTCAAAAATTTGAAAATAGACAGTCGTATTGATTTTAATTTCCCTTTCACGGTTTTAACTGGAATAAATGGATCTGGTAAAAGTTCGGCTTTACATGCACTTTTTGGAGCCCCACAAGGTAAAAGTACAAGTAGCTTCTGGTTCTCTACTTCCCTAGACCCTATAATAAACGCTGCAGGACGGAAACCCGCATTCATATATGGATATAAAGATAAAGGTGATAATATATTAGAAGTAATAAAAACTAGGGTTGGTAAATCTAAGGGGGCTGATTACTGGGAACCATCTAGACCAATCAAAAAATATGGTATGGATCTTTTACCTGATGGAGCAAGAAATGCTGCATTAGAAAAAGATGTAATTTACTTAGATTTTCGTTCTGAACTTAGTGCGTTTGACAAATATTTCTATTTCGGGAATTTTAATTCAAGCATTACATTGAAGTCCAAACAAGATGTTCTAAGGAAATACTCTAAACATATTGAACGAACAATTAAAGAAAATAAGCAAATAACTTCGAGAAAAAGAAAAAGCAGCATTCCTATAATCCTCTCTCCTACCGCTGTCAGAGCAATAGCTGAAATCTTAGGAAAGCCATACAACGAGTGTAAAATTGTAAATCATGATTTTTACGACGGGAAAGGTTCGACGGTATATTTCACGACGAATCACCTGAATTATTCTGAAGCATTCGCTGGCAGAGGGGAGTATGCTGTTGTAAAGCTTGTACATGCGATTTTAGAGGCTCAAAATCATTCCCTAGTAATATTAGATGAACCCGAAGTGTCATTACATCCAGCGGCACAAGGGAACCTTAAATACTTCCTGTTAGAACAATGTTTGGCTAAGAAGCTACAGATTGTGATATCTACACATGCACCAAAGTTGGTGGAGTTTTTACCTAAAAATGCAATTAAATTATTCTATACTGAAAATGACAAGTTTAATATCATGAATAGCGCAAGTCATTTAGAGGTATTTGACAATATAGGAGAGCGCATAAGTTTAGAACATCAGAAAAATATTGTTGTCGAAGACAAAACAGCAAAAACGCTTATTGAAGCCGTTTTAGAGGAAATAGGCGGGGATTATCCTTTATTATTCAATATATTATTTTTTCCAGGAGGAGCCGATCATGCTAAAAAATCCGCTGTTCTTTATAGCCAGGAGGGTGAACTAAATAAATATCTTCTGCTGGATGGGGATAAAACAAAACCACATTTTGATCCATCAAACTTTACTCTCAAAGAGAGTGATGACCTTACTTTCCTAGATAGCAGATTGTTTGACAGCACCGGTTCTGATTTTAAATCTTTAGGATTTCGAGTAGATGGAAACGCAACTGGAGGAAATCAAACACAAAAGAAACAGAGCATAATAGATTTTTTGCTTTATCAAACTACCAATATGGATTACCTCCCATTAAATATTCCAGAAGAGTTTATTTGGGATGACGACACAGCGAATAGTCTACTCAGAGTCGTTGGAAAAGATGCAGTCGTATATTCAGATGATTTTAAAGAAAAATTTGTAGAATTTTCTGCCCTATTTTTTGGAAATACAGATGGTAAAACAATTGAGGACGCTCAAAAAATTTTTATTAAAAAGTTTATTTCAAAGAAAGACACGCACTATAATGCTATTGTCGAAATACTTGATAAGTTCCATGGATAATTTTTCTACGATAGCTGAAATTGTTACTGAAATAAAAGAAGGTAAATTATCAATTTTTTGTGGCGCAGGAATATCTTTAAATTCTGGATTACCTGTTGTAAATCAATTGCTTGATTTTTTATTTAAAAAAATAGACTTATCTGATATCGAGTGTAATGCCCTTTGGCATAGTGACACCCCATTTGAAAACATAATGGAAAAGCTTTTGAGTGAATCAGAAATAACGGAATTCCAAAATATATTCGCTGAAGGTTCACCAAATACAAATCACTTATTTATTGCAAAATTAATAAAGAGTGGTTTTGTTAAGATCGTCTATACAACAAATTTTGACTTATTAATTGAAACGGCGCTTGTTTCAGAAGGATTAGAATTTGATAAGGATTTTAAAGTTTATAAGACAGAGAAAGAATTCTGTAACATAAACTGGGATGAAGCGTCAGTAAAAATCGTAAAGATTCATGGATGTGCATCTGCTCAAGAAGAGATGGCTATTACTTTATCACAATTAGCGTCTAATAGATATCTTGATTTAAGAACAAATCTTTTAAGACATATCTTTTCTTCGACTACCTGTAGATCTGTAATGGTTTTAGGTTACAGTTGTTCTGACTTTGATCTTGTACCGATTATAGCATCATTGAAAAATCCATCCTCTCAGATTTTTTATATTGAACATAACTCCAGCGATTCTAAAATTGAATCTATTAGATTAAAGATCGAGAAAAATCCTTTCAAGCATTACAATGGTAAAAGGCTAATCCAAAACACAGATGTCTTTATTAAAAATTTGATTGATGCATTTCAACTAGAACTCATACCTGAAGCATGCATTTTAGAAACAAATTGGAAGTCAAAAATAGACTCCTGGTATTCCATAAATACCGAAATAAGTGGAGAGGGATTTAAACATCATATAGCTGCTAGGCTATTGTATGCTATCGGAGAAAATCAACAAACTATTGCGCATGCTGAAAAAGCAATTAAGATTGCTTTTGATGATAATAACGCCAAAGCATATTCAAGTGAACTTGGAACCATGGGGATGGCACATAATCGTCTCGGTAATTTTGAAGAAGCATTACAGTGTTTTGAGAAGGCACTTCCAGTTACAAAGGCAATTGGATATGAATATAATATTTCTGTACAATTACAGGCATATGCTAATATTTTACATCATGTCGGCAGGAACGCAAATGCTATCCAATATTTTAAACAAGCTTTAGATATATCTCGGGCCAACGGCAATAGATATACTGAGAGTAATATATTAGGGAATATAACTAATTGTCATATAGCTCTTAATGAATATTTAAGTGCTCGATATTATGTTTCGAAAGCACTGGAAATATCTCGTCTTATAGGAAACAAACAAGCAGAAAGTAGTCAATTAGGTATTCTAGCTCAGACTCAAACAAAGACTGGTCAAATTACAGAAGCATTAAAAACTATGCTTTCAGCAATAGAAATAAAAAAAATGTTAGCCGATAACAATGAGCTATGTAAACTTTACTTAAATTTAAGTGGAATTTATATTATGCTAAATGACTCTGAACAAGCCTCACGAAGTGCGAATGAATGCTTATTGCTAGCTAGGAAAATCGCAAATCAAAATATTGAGAAAATGATTCGTTTTGTGATTTCTAGCAACAACTTGACTAAATTTTAACAAAGTCAACCCCAACTCTTACAGAATGACCAAATGCGTGATTAGCAATTCTTTGCGCATAGTCGGTTCTAAGAGTAGTTACATACTCAACTTCAATATAATTCAATTTTTGATCAATTACTTCTTCGAAAATTTTATTAGTGATATCCCATATTCTGATTTTATTGTCTATTAACTTATTGTTCTCCACATTAAAAACCTTTGGTTTAATGTAGAACGGTTTATATAGAAAATTCTTATACCCTTTAATTTCATTCTCCAGCTTCCTAAGACGGTATTGATCCATCGTCTCTTCTTGTCTCTTGGGCGCTATCTTTTCCGATTTAGCACTCTCAAGATCACCCCAATATACCGCGGTGTTATTAGGTAGGAAACTGACAAAAGCCGTGTCTCCAAGTCTTAGTGCCGCATCTCTATCCTTTAATACGCTGCCTTTAACAAAATAAAAATTAAATTGAATTTTACCTGGCTCATAACAATCACATAAGGCTGTAATACATAGATAGTGAGTATGGCTACTATCCTTGAATACATCACCAAAGTTCAGATTTGGAATATCATCAACATTAAGACTTTTAACTTTTACTGAGTTGTAAAACACATTTAATTGAAAAAGATCGTCCTTCTCTATGGGCTCACCCCTCAACTCATTGCTCTTAAAGTCGAGAAATTCAGGCTTCAATAATTCAAGCTTGGCAGTCCGCAATTTCAACGTAGCTTGTTCCATCAACAGTTTTTTGATAATTGTTCCAAATGCCTTATCATTCTTCAAATGATTTCTAAAACGAAAAAGAGCTTCAGTAGAACTTTTCAAAATTTCCTCATCGATAAAACGTTCGTTTGAGTTAAATATGGACTGCATTTCTAAACCTAATAGTTGAAAAAAGCTTCCCTTATTCTTAATAATAATTTCTGATATCCTCTTTAAAAGATTGTTATAGTCTGAATCTTCAGCTGCATCTTTTTTTAATGTCAAGATAAATGTATTGTTTATAATAAACGAGTCGTTACCAGCATTTAAAACTTCATGTTGATTTACGGCCACTTCCGGTATCAGAAACTTATCAAGTGACAACGAGATATAGATATATTTAATTAACAGGGCAGCTGGTTTATTCTTTATGCTTGCTACGGGAAATGTTTCCAAATCAATCTGATTTTCTTCAAAAAAGCGATTGACGTCAGAGTCTTCATTATTCCAAAGTTTTAATATTTCTTCTCTTTCAATATATTCATAGCTATCTTTAATATTTTCAAAATCTCCTTTATTCAAGCCAGAGAAATAACCATCCAGAAAAAGTGGGATTTCGGTAAAATTGTTAGAGTTTGAATAGATGCAACAAAAATTTATATGCGAAGTGTTGAGAGCTTTGTTCAATAGCCTTAAAGAGTATTCTTGCCCTGAGAGATCCGCCAATTCCCAATCTAGAAGTATGAGATCACGTCCTTTAAATAAATAATCTAATGTCTTATCGTTGTCCAAATTCGTAGGTTCAAATCGGTGTACAGATAAACTTTTTCCATTATCTTTAAAAGTCTTAAAGAGTTCAATAGATAATGCTTCTTCAGGTATATTATTATTAATGGGCTGATCCGAAAAGAAATCTCGAGCCTTATCATCAATAAAAACAGCGGATGTAATTGATGCATTAAGTATATCGAATGCTTTTTGATTATACATTTTGAGAGGTTAATTTATTTATTACAAAGCATGCACCTTTTAAAGTGTTATAAATTTTATCGTTGGTAGCGTATATTTCCAGTCCAGCATCATTGAGACTTTGTTTAGATAGATATAATCCAATTCCTCTTCCGCTCGGACGTTGTGAATAAAATAGCTCAAAAATTCTTTCTAATCTGTAATCGGGTATTTTTTCACCAGAATTAGCGATAACTATTTCGTCATTTTCTCCTAAATAATCGAGCTTAATACACCTATCTTCTTTATTCCGCATCCAATAAATAGCATTATTAATTATATTGATAAATACAGTGTAAATAACGGGCTCTTTTACATTTATATAATGATTAGCGAAAGCTTCAGAAACATCAAAATAAATGTTATACTCCTTAATTTGGTTCTCAAAAAATTCTTGCAGATAATCTAATATAGCTCCGCATCTTACTTCTTTAAATTGAGCACCGGATATTCTGTATAGAGGAGATAGTAATGCATATTTGTCCTCTAACTGTTTAAAATTCTTTTCTAAAAAATTAAATTCTTTGATATTTTTAACATCAGCATTAGTACTTAAAACATTTAACTGGTTATTAATTTTTGCATAAAGTTGATTAAACTCATGATCAATAATTTCAACTGCAATTCCTAATTGCGCAGTATCACGAGTCTGCTCCCATTGATACTTCATCTGATCAAATTGAGCTTTATAGGCTCCCTGAACCTGCTCTTCGTCAATATCAAAAGACAGTCTACTTATATGTTCTACTAGGGGAAATAATGTTCTTTCCAATTCCTCAGCCAAACCATTATAGTTTTTTTCAACTTCCTGGGTTAACGCAAACACCTGTTCTTTGGAAATTATACTATCAATTATACCATCTTTATTTTCTTTAAGTGCATTGACTAATCTTTTCGACCTTTCGCTGTAATCGTTAGATAAACTTTGCGATTTCATGTGCAATCGTTGTTGATACTGCTTAATTGATTGTTCTAATGCAGAGATATAACCATTATATTTTTTGGTAAAATCGATTTTCAAATCCCTTACTTCTAATTTCTGTTGAGCTCTTTGATTTAACTCTTCCCGTTGTGGATGTACCAACTCGATAAATTTAGTTAGTTTATCTTCAAATTTAAATAAACGTTCTTTTTGAGTTTCAGTAGGTTTGTATCTTTTTGGTACTTTCGGAATTAGTAACTTAAATTCCATGTCCATCTTTTGAAGTTCGTCTAATATTCCTTCTACTTCTGAGTATCCTACGCCAATTTGATTTAATTTTTCATCTAGCTGAGTAAGTAGTTCTTGATATATAGCCTGATGGGCTTCTAATTTTTTTGGATAATCATTTAATGCCTTTGTAAAAGCAATTTTTTCGGCTTTCTCTCTAGCCTTATCTGCTTGCAAAGCTTCATTTTGATCATTTATTTCTTTTTGTTTATCCCTAAATAATGAAAATTTAGGATTCGTTTGAAAATAGTCTTGTGCTAAGGTGACAAAAAAATTGATTGCATCACTTGTAAACGCTCGATATTGGGCATTATTAATTAAGCCTTCTCTGCTTGATTTATCTTTAAGATGTTCATTCCTTTCTCTAGTAAGGTCTAAATATCCATACATTCTACGGTATGAAAAGTAATAAGTTCCGGCTCTTTTTGATCTTCTTTGTTCGAAGTTTAAAAAATCTGCATTTTCCCTACCATAGGGTAAAACTCTAAAATCGTCTCTGAATATATATAACCCACCATATTCTTTTACCTTTGCACTTATATAATCAAATTTAATCTCTTCCAAACTTGTGGATTTTTCTTCCCCTTGCGAATAACCTAGTTCAATTGGTATTATCCCATAGAATGATCGCTTGTCTTTTTTTCTTGGGTTTATATGTGAATAAGCAATAACGTCATTATATATTCTAATTTTTCCGGAAAAGACACCATTGCCATCAAACTCACCTTTAATATAAACATCAGCTAAATCGAAATCAGACTTAGTAAAAAAATTGCCTCTTGAATTTAACAAATCATAACTTTCAGCTTCGCTATAAATATTAAATTCAGTGGAAATTCTAATATCGGTATCTTTGAATGGGTTTGTAAAACCCGTTAGGCTAGAAATAACAAACTGCCTATCTTCTAACCCATCGCTATCACCTTCAGATAGTTCCAAAATTTGATTGATGGGATTGAAGGTAATGAACATTGTTCCATTACCGTCTTCCTTACCGAAAAATTCCTGAATTTTATCCAAAATAGGCAGTTCCAGAATGGCACTTTCCGTTTCATCAATGATAGTTTCTTTTATTTCGTTTTGTTTACCCTGCCAGTCACTTAATTCTTTAATTTCAGATAAATCATCCACTATAATCCCCCAGTTGTTAACTGCATATTTCTCTTGATACGACTCTCCTTTGAAATTAATTAAGAATTCACATTTTATTTTTTTAAAATGATCTTCAATTTCACCTAGGTTATCAATAGTTACTATTGGGATTGCTATATCATCTAAAAATAGATTATAGTTCTCCAATAATCGCCAGTCAAAATATACGGCTTGTAAAGGATAACCCGTTTTTTTAGTGAGCATCAACATTGGATTTCCGAGATAAGCTACAGAAAGTCTGCCAATACCCTTTTCACCAGCCTTAATCCTAGGGCGTTTCCAAAGAGTATCTTCTGATTCTATATCTAATTCTGCACGCGATTTGGAATCAGTTCCTAAAACTAACCATTTATCAAGAATATCTGTACTTGACATCCCTTTGCCATCATCAGAAAGGATAAAATAAGACTTCGATAAACCGTTATAGCCTTGTTTATATAAATCAGCTCTTAAATTATCTGCGTATGCATCATAACCATTTTTCCATAATTCAGTTATAGCTGTAGGCAAATCTGCAATTTGGCCTTTGCCTAATAAATCAACTGCTCTAGCTTTAGTTCTAAATTGCATTCAAATGGTTTTGTATAATTGCTCTACCTACTGCTTCAGCATATTTAGGAGGTACTGCATTTCCAATCATCCTAGCGGTATTTGCTATACTATTGGTTATAAATATGTAATCTTTAGGGAAGGACTGCAAAACTGCACCTTCTCTTAGTGAAATTGCTCTGTCTTCTTCGGGATGAACAAATCTTCCATTGGAGATGCTGAAAAATTTAGTAGTAATAGTTGGAGCAGGCTTGTCCCACCACATTCGGCCATAAATATCCTTAAAACCGTCTGTTTTGCCAAAATGGCAAGGAGCTGCTAATCTTTTATCATACACATAAGCAAGTCTTGTGCCTCCGTCGCGTGGAGTTAATGACAACCTCTCTAAGTTAAGTGCATTCAACCCTGCTACGGCATGCATGAACTTTGATTTGTCGATATGGCCTTGGGTTATTCTAGGAAAACCATTTTCCTCACCTAAAACATCCCTAACGGTTAATTTTCTTCCAGAATTTGCCACTGGAGCAAGTTCATCTTTAGTAACTCGATTTGCTATAAGTGTAAATCTTTTACGATGTTGAGGCACACCATAATTACTGACTTCATGAACTTTAAAATGAACCTTATATTTTTTTTTCTCTAGCCAGCTGATAAACTCATCTAAGCCACTTTCTTTTTTTCTCCTAAGTACGCCAGGGACATTTTCCACTACAACATACCCTGGATTAAAATATTTAACAAAGCGATGAAATTCTTTCAATAGGTTTTTTGACTGAGTAGACTTCTCTTTAGACGTATTTATAATACTCCAAAATTGGCACGGACTGCAGCCAATTAGAAGAAGATTATCATCCCCTTTTTTTAACGAAAGTTTTTCTTGTAAGACTTTCGCCTTTAAATCAAAAACATCAGCGTGAATAAACTCAGCACCTTTGATATTTGCTTTATAAGTTGCCTCGCAATTTTGATCAAAATCTATTCCTGCTAAAATTTCTATTCCTGCTTGCTGCATACCGTAGCTCATGCCGCCGCCAGAGCAGAAAAAATCAACGGCTCTGATTTTCTTTTGAGGTGCGGATAATGGCGTGATAATCGCTGTTAGTGATGAGGTCATGAGTTTTAGATTGTTCAATTTATAACAAAATTACAAACCTACAAAATTTAACACCGATTTAATAAATTAAGATTTTTATGATCTCTATGTAATATATAGTTCTAATCTAAAAAGTGAGCTAGATTATCAGTTAATTTGTAATCGGTATTAGCCCTGCGAAATTTAACTCTGTCTCCATTTATAACTGTATTTTTACCCTAAAGTTATAACCTGGGTTTTTCTAATTCCATATCCAAGTTGCAGCTGTGGTGCAAATCTTTTTCAAATAAAAAAGCTTCTTTTTTAGGGGTTTGTATTTTACCCTTAATCAGCGCATTTTGTAGGAGCAGGTTTCCTTGCTGTGTACATCGGCCATGTTCATAGAACAATCAATTAGTATAAACTTAGTTTGAGATTGATAAGAATCGATATCTTGCACCCTTATGATACCTTATCACGAACGCTTGCCGGTAAACCTTTTAGCTGCCAGTTTTAACAATACTGCTGCAGCCTATAAATTCTATTGGTTTCTGGCTATTTTAGATGAGGTAGAAAAAGGACATTACGCTATTCCGAAGCAAAAATTATTTTCGGGCATGATGGCTGCGAGTTGGTATACCATCAACTATTTTAAGATAAGCTTTGGTAAACAGGATCAATTACACGAAAAGGTAATGGAAATTGCAGGTGTTGAAGGGATCGGCATTGATGAAGATCGAAATAAGATCAAGCAACGTTTGAACGATACCAATATATCGGCAACACAGCGGTTGTTATGGCATTTTGATAAGCAGGTGCCGCATCGTTTTCTAAGTCCGTGGTTACCCTCTGTAGCGGATAAAAAAAATGCAGTCTATCAGGCATCGCAAAATTTTGAGAATGGTTGCCTTTACGCCCTTGATCAAACCCATATTACCATTAACCCGGTTTGGATAGAATACCTTAAGGCAAATGCAGGTATTTTAAAGAGCTTTTGTTATTGGCACCTGAGCCTTTATTTGCAAAAACACAACCCTAATGTTCCGGATATCCCAAACAAGTTGGTTAAACCGGCAAAAAGAAGTGGCCTGGCTAAGCAACGAAAAGTATGGGATGTGGTGATAGCGGAGTTAGGTGGGGTAGATTGCATTTACACCAATACCAGGCTACAAAAAGATAGCTTTGCTGTAGAACATTTTATTCCTTATGCCTTTGTATCGCATGATTTGTTCTGGAACCTGATCCCGGCCTGTCCTTCTTTCAACAGTGTTAAATCCGATAAGTTGCCGCGGCTGGAAAAATACTTTGATGCATTTTATGGGTTACAAAAAAGTGCTATCGAAATTATTAAATATAAGCTGCCGAAAGATAAGCACCTGGAGGATTATTTAAGCATTTTCCCCGATTTAAGTGGGGTGCAGCAATTACCGGAGGCCTATAAGCTGAAATTTAAAAGCACTATTGAGCCTTTGATTACCATTGCCGGGAATAACGGTTTTGAGTATATGCGGTAATGATTAGTCTTTAATTTGTGGAAAAGCATCGGCAACTTTATAGTCAACTATGAGTTTACGCATGTGGCCTTTGTTACTAAAATGCTTACTTACATTGATAACCTTATCATGAAAATCGCCATTGTAATGAAATAACCTGATAGCTTTGCAATTTTCGTGTTCAAAAATTTCTTTAAACATGGTACGGTCTGACAATCCACAAGAGTGGCCCATCACAAATACCTGATAACGGCCACTATTTAAAAACTTTAATAAATTACGGTAATTGGGCGTATGTAGATATTGATAAGATTTGATATGCTCAAAAAGTTCATTATTTCGATTCTCTTCAAATTCCAGATACTGCTTATCATGTTCATCGCCGAAACCAAAAATTATTGGGTTATCCGTTTTGTTCAACTGCCCATGGATATAGTTTATCTCCATATTCGAAAAATCTGTCCTTATTGAGTTTAAAGCATTAAGATACGGCTCTACGCTATCAGTATAATTGAAATTAAGGAAATACAATTTATGAGCTATTTCTGGTTTTACGGTTTTATCATATCCCAATTCCAACCTTGCGTCTTCATAGCCCATTACTGGTTCAAAATCCCCAATATCGAATTTACTGCCCATCGCAGTTAAAAGTTTTGGTATGATATTTACTTTTTCTTGCTGCAAGGCTAAGTATTCCTCTAATTCATTCTTTATGTAAGCGAAGTCGCTATTTAATTGCCTTACCTTTTTCATATCGAACTCACCCTTATACCTACAAAGCTTGAGCTGGTCGAAATATTCATTTTCAATATCCACCCAATTGCAATCTTGGCAATTAATTATTAAGCTTTTTAAAAAATCAGATATAATATGAATATGGAAAGGGTAACCATGGTAATTAATCTTCGGAGGAAAACCGTTGTCACTCACCCTTATGGGTTCGGGTACACTATCTTCATCAATATTCAAAAGTGCTTTTATAGTTTGTTCTTCAAAATGATTAGCTATAAAATCCTTAACATCTTGTTTCGTTACCTTATACACAAATGAACCTGACCCAATGGCAGAAAAGAAATCATTAAAAGAATTTAAATCTTTAAAGGTGATTTTTAACAATCTGTCTTCATGAATTTTTGGGGAATATCCTACGCAGCCAAGAGATTTTGTCAGGTACCAGATTATAAAATCTTTATAGCTCGTTTTCAAGCCATGAGCCAAATCGAAACCGTTGCCAACTAATATTAATCTATTCATAATAGTGAAAGTTTTTTGGTTGTATCAGATTTTTTGCCCTTGTTTAAGGTGGCTAAAGGCTTTAAGGTATTTTTGGAGGGATGTGTTCAAGAGGGTTAAAATGTTTCCAAAGCTAATCAAAAAAGGTATATTTGTGCTCCTTACACTGCCAGTTTCGGAGTGCGGAGTTTCGAAGCCCGATCCATCAAGATATGTACCGGGCTTTGCGGTTTAATACCTTCCGCTATTGTCTGATTTGATCAAACGAATTAAAATCGAACGGCAAGTATAATGGCAACCAAGCAGAATCATAATTGAATATGAATTTTTATTAGCTACTTTTTCCAATAAAGGGTGAGCCTGATTCGCTGCGTTCCGGCAGAAAAAATCAGGTTTAGATCAGCATGATAGTCATCAGTCTCCCAAAGCGTATTCTGGTTAAGATATTTTTGTCCTTCATCATTCACTGTTTTTGGCTGTTCATCAGCCTGATCAGGTTTGCCAAATGATTTAATGAGCTGCTGTCTGATCTGTTCATATTCTTTGAAATAGATTTCCGATTTTCCCGCCTGTTCTTTGCGGCTCTCCAGCATATCTTTTAGGTCGGCGTACCGCCCTTTTTCCCAGTCGTATGAAACCAGGCGCAATAGCGAATCATTTCGCGTATAAAAATATTCTGCATAAACCGGGAGCACACCAAGCGGCTTACGCTGTACAATAACGGGATTTACAGTCTTGTAATGATCTGCAAGGGGATAGTATTCCTTGTAAAGCCCTACATTCTTTGAAAGAAACTTTGCATCTGGATCAAGTTTCTTTTCAAAATCGATCACCTCGGAAATCTTGCGTTGTTTCGTCCAGATGCTTTCCTGAGAAAAACCCGCATGACTACAAAAGAGCAATGCGAGCGCTAAAAAGATTATTTTCATGTTGTGAAGTTACCATATTGTGCGGAAAAAACTTTCTGGTATGAAGTGTTAAGATTCAAGCCTTGAGGTATTAATAATTTGTTATTGTTTTTTTAAAGGTATTCATGAGCTCGCTGAGGGCTCTGTTTTGGTTATTTGTTATCAAGAACAAAGAAGAAGGCTGCTGCCGATGAGGCGAAAGGAATGATTGAAATGATCCTTCGACTACGCTCAGGATGACAAGCGAGGAGGCTAAAATTGGATTAAAGATCTCTCCGCTACGGTCGAGATGACGGATTTGTTGGATGGGGTTGATTGGAAAGATTTGCTGAATGGAAATGCGACGTAAAAGAGGAGATTGTCGCAGTCAGCGAAAGGCACTTCCTTCACCCGCCTACCGCAGGCAGGCAATGACGTCCTTAGGATTAAAGGCTGACATTTTGGGTTTTTAGATTATAAACTGGATTGGAATTTGAGAAAGAAAAACTTATATGTTCTATATGCCTTATATGGTTAATTGAAATTTAAGTTGTCCTCGTGCTTTAAGATCCCCAGTCAAGCTGAGGATGACGGATTTGTTGAGAGCTGGCTAGCTATAGCGGTTTCCCTACAAGGAAGAGATCTTGCAAAGAATTAAGCTTCAAAGGCTCTTTAAACACCTTTCTTCTGCTAATAAAAAAAGGTTAAATTCTATTACATTTGCTTTGTTAACAAACTGCGCCCTCTCCATGTTTCGATTACTGTTTTTGTTGCTATTCTTATCCACCTTTGGTGTGGTCCATGCGGAGATATTTATAGTGAGCAGTCAACTCGACAGCGGGCCGGGCACGTTGAGAGAAGCTTTAGAAAAAGCGGGGGCCAATGGAAGTGCTGAAACTGACTATATACATTTTGCGGCTACAGCCAGGCTCATTAGCTTGAAATCGCCACTAATACTTTCTTCTCATCTTGTTATTGACGGGACTACCCTACCGGGTGCGGTGCTTGGTTTATCTGATGCCAAAGTAACGATCGAAACCGTGATTCCTTATACCGATTATACCGAAAGAACGGCACTGAAAGGGACTGCTGTTAACCATCTTGAAATTTATGGTTTAAGTTTTTCGAATTTTGCGGCTGGAGGCCGGGGGCTAGCCCGATTTATATTGCACAAAGCACCAATATTACCATTGGAGCTGTTGGAAAGGGTAATATTTTCTTAACCTGCGATTACGATGTTTACCTGTTTAAATGTAAAACCATTAAAGTTTCGGCAAATTGGTTTGGCATTGCAGCCGATAAGAGAACAGCGGTTGGCCCTGCCTTTGGCGGTACGCTCAATTTTAGGTTATGTGATGATGTAATGGTTGGAGGCGACACCAAGGAGGAAGGAAACCTCTGGGGTTTTCGTGATTATGGGGTAATGATATCAGGGATTAACCCCACTACACAAGCTGTTGAGGCTACCGGTGAGAAGTGTATTGTTAAAAACAACAGTTTTGGGGTGGAGAGCGTAGGTGTAGGTATTGGCGCCCGCGGGTATATTCAGGATTTTAGGAATGTAGAACTCATCAATAATACCTTTTTGGGGAGTGGTGGTTTCGATTTCAAAAATATTCACAATTCTGGAAAGATACAGGGAAACAGGATGGGGATACGAAGTGATGGAAGCAAATCATATGCTTACAGTACTATAGGCTTGGAAAACTGCTCCAATATGATCATTGGCGGGAAAAATCCTGGAGAAGAAAATGTAATGGCCAACCGGGTAAGCTTTGGGCCGGGAACACCAGGTGTAAGTGCAAATAACTGTGGCGACATTTTATTGCAAAGAAATTCGATTTATTGTATTTCATCCATGCCCATTACCTATAAATCAGAAAAATCAAAAGTAGAAATCCCGGTTATTAAAATTGATGAATACGATAATGGTTCTTTAAAGGGAACCGCTACGCCTAATGCAGAAATTGAAGTGTTTTCGGATGGAGAATGTTACCAGTGTGATGCAAAGAAATATTTAGGAAGTACTTTTGCTGATGGGCAAGGAAACTGGAAGATTACCATTCCTGCAAATGTCGGCTTTACGGCATCGGCTACTTTAAATAATCGTACCTCGGAGTTTTTAGGGATGGGTTTACAAATGGGTAATTACATTATTAAACAGCCTACTTGCAAGCAGGCAAATGGTTCAATTACCGGAATTGTGGTGCAGGGTGCTACAGCCATTGAATGGCGAAACGCAGAAAAAAAATTAATCGGCACCAATGCCGATTTAAAAGACCTGCCACCTGGAACTTATTCTTTTACTGCATTTTTGGGTACGGCCTGTAAAACACAAACTTTTACCTGGGAGCTAAAAGATGTTACGCCACAGTTGTATACCGCTTTGATGAAAACACAGCCTGCTACCTGCAGCATGGAGAATGGTGGAATTAGCAATGTATTTTTATCAAATTTGGAAGCCGCAAAAACGAAGTCTGTTAGTTGGTTAAATGATGCGGATGAGGTTAAGGGAACTGCGCTTACTTTACAAAATGTTAAAGGGGGT
Source organism: Pedobacter sp. AC212 (assembly GCF_979258625.1). Taxonomy (NCBI): domain Bacteria; kingdom Pseudomonadati; phylum Bacteroidota; class Sphingobacteriia; order Sphingobacteriales; family Sphingobacteriaceae; genus Pedobacter; species Pedobacter sp. AC212. The sequence continues at coordinate 591,991 of NZ_OZ409870.1, forward strand.
AATTACAGACTGAAAGTGGTTACCACCGACAACTGTACAGTTGTTTTTGGCCCCTTTAATATCCCTGCGGAAGGCGCTCCGGTTGCAGATCTTACAAAAATGCTGACTGAACATGCGGATTGTGATCGCAAAAATGGCAACATAACGGGGTTAATTGCTTCGGGAAAAGGAGCCATAACTTTTATATGGCGAAATGAAAGGCAGGATATTTTGGGTACCGAAGCAAATTTACGCGGAGTACCTGCTGGTAAATATACCGTCGAAGTTAAAGACCAGGGTACTTGCGGATCACTTTTTTATCCCTTCATCATTGAGGAAAAAAATGGAATAACAGTTGATGATTCCGCATACGATTTAAGGAATGCAGGATGTACAACCAATGATGGCTGGATAAAAAACCTGAAGATTAGTTCTTCTGAACGGTTAACCTACAAGTGGACAAATGACGCTGGATTGGATATTGGCCATCAAATAGATGTTGTAAACCTTGCGCCAGGTAAGTATACATTAACCATTGCTAATACTTACTGTATCAAAACGCTGGAGTACAACATCATCAGGCAAAGTGCAAAGGTTTTTCCAGAACTGACTTACAAGATTACCGATGCCGCATGTGGTGAAGATTCGGGTATGATCACGGTTCAAACTTCGGGTATTGATGCAGGAACAAAACTGCGTTGGACGGATGCAACAGGTGCTACTATTGGCCATACGAATACGATAACTGGATTGAAAACCGGTAAATACAGTTTGTTTTTAACGGATGAAAAAGAATGTGAACAACATTATAAAGACTATACGGTTTCGCGTATTGAGCCCTTGATGTTGGATTTTGCCCAGGTAAATAATCAAGCTGATCATTGTGCAATGGGCCTTGGAGCAATTAGTAATGTGATGATTAAGGGTGGGGTTGCGCCTTATCAGTACGAGTGGTTGAACAACCAGGAAGAGGTTGTGGGTAGGCAGCCGATATTAGTAAATGTACCATACGGATTTTATAAACTCAAGGTAACTGATAACAGCGGTAGCAGCTGTAATTTTGTAGAAAAAGAATTTGTAATAGACAACATTGGAGAGGAGATTGAAGCGCCAGCAGTAGCTGATGTTAAGCTGTGTAGCGAAGGTGAGGGAACTATAAGGGTGTTAAACCCCGTTGTAGGCAACTATAAACTTTATCAATTTGAAACTGGCGGCCAGGCATTGATGGAAAACAATATGGGTTTATTTACATTGGAAATGGTAAAATCTAAATCGTATTTCATGAGTTTGGCTAATGGAAATTGTGAAAGCAAACGTACTGAAGTGCCGGTTACTTTTGCCGAGAAAGCGGTAGATGTTTCTTCATCATTTTCACCAAATGGTGATGGGGCGAATGATACCTGGATAATTAAGAATATTGAACAGTATCCTCAAGCCATCATAAAGGTTTTTAACCGTTTAGGCAATGTGGTATTTAATAGCAGGGGTTACGGAATCGCATTTGACGGGCAAAGTAATGGGAAAATCCTTCCTGTGGGGGTATATTACTATACTATTCATCTGGCGACAAACTGTAAAAGTATTTCTGGTAGTTTGATGTTGATGAGGTAGGCCCTGTTTTTATGGCAATTTTTTTTAAAGATAATTAATCTGTACGTGCTTTAAGATCCCCAGTCAAAGCTGAGGATGGCGGGATTGGTTGATGGGATTATTTGCGTTAACGAGAAGATTGTCGCAGTCAGCGGAAGGCGTTTCCTTCACCCGCCTACCGCAGGCAGGCAATGACGGCTCTAGGGTTATGGATGACGTTGTGGGTTTTGGGAATTAACGTCTGGGTTGGACCTAAGAGAAAAAAACCTATATGTTCTATATGCCTATATGGTTAATTGAAATTTAAGTTGTCCTCGTGCTTTAAGATCCCCAGTCGAGCTGAGGATGATGGATGTGCTGAGTGTGTTTAGGCTTTCAAGTGTTTAAAGGATATCAGGTTAGACTTTATTTGTCCTGGCCGGACAGGCTTTTTGCTTTTTGATGTCAAAAAGCAACAAAAAACACCGGCTTAAAATTCTTGTATTCAAGTTTCTGCTTAGGCCTTGACGGTGCATCCCCAAGAATTTGTCAGGCCGGATTGAAGGTTAACGGAGATGTTCTGCGTTGGCCTTATTAGGTGGCAAAGCAAAGTCGAATTGCAGGCGGTTGCGTTTTTCTGAATCAAAAATATAGAAGACAAAATTCTAGTTTAGTCCTTTTGCTTAAAGATCCCCAGTCGAGTTAAGGATGAGGGATTGGTTGAATGGTTTACCGACAGAAGACGAAATTTCTAGTACCTACAAATCGGTTGAATAAACCAAAACCATTTACCTGAGGTAATGTTTAAAAGATGGATGAGATTTTTTATCCTCTTAAATATTAGACATGAATTCAGGAAATATAACTTATTTAAACCTCAGAGAATTAGCCCATGAGGATTACGTGATTACAGATGGACAGGCAGATATCACCGGCTGGCCTGTGGTTGATGAAAGCCAAACACCAGTGGGAAAAGTGCGGGATTTACTATTCGATCCCGAGCAAAATGCGGTTCGTTATATCATTGTTGACCTTAATGATCAACATACTGCAATAGAAGATAAGGCTATCCTGATCCCGATCGGGTTTGCCAACCTAGGCGAGGATAAAAAGGAGGTGGTGATCCCGGTTTTGCATGAAGATCAGTACAATGCCATGCCCCGCTACATCATAGGCGAGGTGACGAGAGACACCGAAATGCAAATCAGATCAGCCATTGGAAGTCCGGCGGCATTACGCATAGAAGAAGAAATTCATGAGCTTGATCCTGCAGATTTTTATGCGCATCATCATTTCGATCGTGGTAATGTGATCTCGAGAAGGCAGGAAACTTCGCCATCTGGAGTAATTTCTGATGCGGCCATTGAAAACCGCGAAGAAGAACGACACACCATTCATCAGTTGGTAGAGCATGCGGAGGAAAATAAGGTGGAGCACGACGAGGTGAAGCCCGCTGCTGTATCAGAACATTCAGATTTTACGGTAACCGCAGGGCAGGGAATTTACACCATTTCGCCACAGGAGAACGGTACTTACCGCATTTTTCAAGGTGAAAACAAAATTGGCGTAATCTATGCTGAACCGGGTCATGAAGGTACAAAGTGGCGTACGATGGATCACCTGGATGAAAACCTGGTAAGCAGTTTAGGTCAATCCATTGCGGCACACAACCATTCAAATACTAGTCAGTAAAAATAATACTGGTTAGCAACGAGATCAGCCTTTGGTGATTTGCTAATTGAAAGAACTCATCAATCGTTATTGGTGAGTTCTTTGCGTTTCAGTGGATTTAACTTAAGGTCATTGAATGATCCTCGAGTTACGTCTACGCCTGTCGATCAATAACATTAAAGGGTTTGACCAGCCGATAAATGCTTTAGGTATTCCAGGTATAACGATACGCCTTTATCGATATGGCTTTCATCAACCTGATGTTCCATTCCATAAAAAGCAAACGGTGGCTGATAATTAGCTTTTACATACTCAAAACTGAGTTCAAAGGGTCTAATCAATTCGCTTAGTGGATATTTATAGATGCCAGAAGAACTTAACTCACTTTCTTCTACGCCTAATGATATCGCCAAAGCAATCTTTTTTCCTTTCATTCGGTATCCACTTTTGCTCCCATAGGCCCAGCCATGGGTGAGCACCTCATCAAGCCATTTCTTTAACAGCGCCGGGCAATTAAACCAATAATAGGGGAACTGAAATACAATCTGATCATACTGTTCAATCAGGCGTTGCTCTGCCAAGACATCTATTTTTCCATCTGGATAAGCTTGATGCAATTGGTGAATGGTATAACTTTCAGGGAATTTAGACAGTTCCTCAATCCATCTTTTGTTGATGACGGATTCTGCAATATTGGGATGAGTGACGATGACTAATGTTTTCATTTCTTTCATTTTTTATGATGCTACAAAGTTATTGCCTAACCAGGTGTTTTGTATATTGCCTGCCAATTGTTAGGTACTATATAAAATGTAAGTAATGAGTGAGATCAAAGAAACATCAACCAACTTTGCCAATAAAATCGCCCTGGCGGATGAATGTCCGGAAGCATACGCCTCGAATATCATCGGCGGCCAGTGGACTTTAGTGATTTGCTCCTGGTTGTTGAGTGGAAAAATGAGGTTCGGCGAACTTCGGAAGAAATTACCCAACATTACTGAACGGATGTTAACCTTACAACTTCGAAAGCTGGAGGAGCATAAGATCATCAGCAGAACAATTTATGCCGAGGTTCCGCCCCGTGTAGAATATGAACTCACTCCAATAGGTTATGCGCTAAAACCGGTGATCAAAGCCCTGGAAAGTTGGGGAGAAGAACATAGAGCGGTGTTAAAAAATCAACCGTAGCTCGGAATTTATTGCTACGCTCAGGATGACAAGTTGCGAGATTGATACCTAGCTTAAAAGATCTCTCCGCTACGGTCGAGATGACTATGCCCTAAAAAGTTGGCGCTCGCTATGGCCGCTCTGCTTTCCGGCATAGGAGCTGATGGGCGGGGAAAAACCTCTATCCGCCTATCGGCACCTTTCTCCTTAAAGAGAAAGGCTCGTAAAAGAATGTCATCTCCTCATTGCTATAATAACCCTGCTTCCCGGCATAGGAGATGATGGAAGAGGGAAAACGTTAAAGCTTATGCAGCAACGTTCAAAAACCACAAATCAAGGCATCGCGTATTCTGCGATTTTTCATCGCAGCTTGTGATGCCGCCATAAACGCTTTGACGAATTTACCCGACAGCAGATGCACGTGTCCCGATTCATCGGGAAGCCTTGATGTTATTAATAGTTTATATTGTTTTAAAGGTATTAATGAGCTCGCTGAAGGGCTCGGTTTTGTTTCTTTTGTATCAAGACAAAAGAAAGAGGCCGCTGCTGATGAGGCGAAAGAGATCCTTCGACAAGCTCAGGATGACAAGTTGTGAGATTGATACCTAGCTTAAAAGATCTCTCCGCTACGGTCGAGGATAGATTTCCTTTAGATTAGTTTAAAGAAAACATATATGTTCTATATGCCTACATGGTTAATTAACCCAGAGGAGTTTCTTTATGCGCTTTAAGGTCCCCAGTCAAGCTGAGGATGACGGATTTGGTGAGTGTGTTTAGGCTTTCAAGTGTATAAAGGATATCAGGATAGACTTTATTGTCCTGGCCGGACAGGCTTTTTGCTTTTTGATGTCAAAAAGCAACAAAAAACACCGGCTTAAAATTCTTGTATTCAAGTTTCTGCTTAGGCCTTGACTGTGCATCCCCAAGAATTTGTCCCAAAGGGATTCCTTTGGAATCAGGCCGGATTGAAGGTTAACGGAGATGTTCTGCGTTGGCCTTATTAGGTGGCAAAGCAACGTCGAATTGCAGGCGGTTGCGTTTTTCTGAATCAAAATATAGAAGACAAAATTCTAGTTTAGTCCTTGTGCTTTAGGATTCCCCAGTCAAGCTGAGGATGACGGATTTGTTGAAGGAATTTTTGCATAAACGAGCAGATAGTCGCAGTCAGCGGAAGGCACTTCCTTCACCCGCCTACCGCAGGCAGGCAATGACGGCTCCAGGGTTATGGCTAACGTTGTGGGTTTTGGCAATTATGAAATAGGTTAGACTTTGGAGAGAAAAACCTATATGTTCTATATGCCTATATGGTTAATTGCACCAGAGGAGTTTCTTTATGTGCTTTAAGATCCCCAGTCAAGCTGAGGATGACGGATTTCTTGAATGGGATTTGTTGGATGAGGTTGATTGGAAAGACTTGCTGAATGGAAATGCAACGTAAAAGAGGAGATTGCTTCGGCTCGCTCTAACTTAGCCTTGCAATGACGTAAGCTATTTTGGAATTAGAATAGGTTGAGCCTAAGAGAAAGAAAAACCTATATGTTCTATATGCCTATATGGTTAATTTAACCTGAAAGAGTTTAACCAAATGAAGCAGATCGCTGTTTCAATATCTGAAGATAACGGTCGATTCGCCTTTTGTTTTGCTGTTGTAATAACGTTGGGTAGAGGTTCATGATCAGGTTGACGATCAGCATCACTAGGGCAAACCAATACAGCCCCTGATACAGCCTGAATATGATGAAAGGCACCATAAACAAAAAAGCAAATAGGTGATTAAGTTCTGCCTTCATCATTTCCAATCTGTACGTTCCTAATTCGCTCGCCTTTATTTTCTTACTAAAGGATAGCTTTGGATTAAAATATTTAAAAAAGCTATGCAGGATAATCCATTTAAAAGGTTGCATTCCGAGTGCCGTATTGAGCTTCTCGTTGCTAAGGAAGTTAAGGCTGGAAAGTCGTTGCTGATAAAAATTGGTTTTGGAAAGCAGTGCGGTGATGATCATGCCAACAATCCAGGAGATAAAGGCAATAGATAAGCTGAAAGTGAAATACCTGATCATATAGGAGAATCGTCGTTTTTAGTTGGATGAACAATCGAAAGTAGTGAAAAATTTATGATTCTTTTTTCTTGAAGTTAGCTGTTGGGTTTTTACTGTGGAGAGGGGGAAATTTAATTTGCTTTAAGATCCCCGCCTACGCGAGGATGACGGACTGGTGGAGGGGGATGACGATGAGCAGAAAGGTTCATGTGGTGGTTTTTCCTGTGGTGGCTTCCTGCATTGCGGATGATGAATGGAGAAAGGCTATATGTACTATATACCTATATGGTTTAAAACTGGTTTGAATCAAGGAGAAAAAGAGGTTCTTCGACAAGCTCAGGATGGCAACGGACGAGATTGAGCTTAAAAGATCTCTCCGCTACGGTCGAGATGACGGATTGGTTGGAGTGGGATGATGATGAGCAGAAAGATTCATGTGGCGGTTTTCCTGTAGGGTTTTCCTGTAGGGTTTTCCGGCATTGCGGATGATGAATGGAGAAAGGCTATATGTACTATATACCTATATGGTTTAAAAATGGTTTGATGCCGTATAGGAGAAAAAGAGATCCTTCGACAAGCTCAGGATGACAACGGACGAGATTCAGCTTAAAAGATCTCTCCGCTGCGGTCGAGATGACGGACTGGTTGATGAAGACGACGGATTGATGTTTTTGCAAAATGCTATAGCCATCATGCTATCCGGCCTAGCATATGATGGAAGGAAAGCCTGTTGAAACTTGTGCACTAACGTTAAATACTACCTACAAGGCAACGCGTTCTGTTCCGACCCTTCGTCGGAATACTTGCGTTGCCGCGATGGAAGTTTCGACAAGGATAGCCGACATCAGATGCAAGCCTTGATGTTTTGTTTCTTTTGTATCAAGACAAAAGAAAGAGGCCGCCGCCGATGAGGCGAAAGGAATGATTGAAAGAGATCCTTCGACTAGGCTCAGGATGACAACGGACGAGATTCAGCTTAAAAGATCTCTCCACTGCGGTCTAGATAACGGATTGGTTGGTGGAGATGACGGATTGATGTTTTTGCAAAATGCTATAGCCATCATGCTATCCGGCCTAGCATATGACGGAAGGAAAGCCTGTTGAAACTTGTGCACTAACGTTAAATACTACCTACAAGGCAACGCGTTCTGTTCCGACCCTTCGTCGGAATACTTGCGTTGCCGCGATGGAAGTTTCGACGAGGATAGCCGACATCAGATGCAAGCCTTGATGTTTTGTTTCTTTTGTATCAAGACAAAAGAAAGAGGCCGCCGCCGATGAGGCGAAAGGAATGATTGAAAAGAGATCCTTCGACAAGCTCAGGATGACAACGGACGAGATTCAGCTTAAAAGATTTCTCCACTGCGGTCTAGACAACGAGTTGCGAGTGACATGCTCATCATTGGAAATTTTAATCGCTATACCAACTCCTTTTCGTCGACAAATTACAGGCGTTGGTCTGATCGTTACTTAAGCTGGTATAATACACCATTTTTCCCTGCAACGTTTTGGGGGTGATGGCGTCTTATTATCAGAAAACATTAAGAAACTTAAAATATAAAGTCATGAAAAATTTAACAAAAACATTATTCGCAGTAGCATTAACAGCAGTAGTATTTACTTCATCAGCAATGAGCAGCTTCGCTATAGCGCCAATCAAAAAAGAAACAAAAGTAAACGCAGTTCCTACATTCAAAAGAATTTGGGTAAGTGGAAATGTGAAAATTAACTTAACACAGGGAAGCAGCACGAGCATTTTAGGCGGTGACGGTTACGATGCAACTAAAACGTCGGTAATGAGTGATGGCAGAACACTTTTTATCAACTCTTTAGAAAACAGTCAGGTGACGTTAAACATTACCGTTAAAGATTTGGAAAGAATCGAAGCCTACGGACAATCGGTAGTGCTAAGCACCAATAACCTTGATGTTAAAAACCTCCAGTTATTTTTAAATCAAAGTGCCACGGTAAAAATCAAAGCCACTGCCGGAAGTTTATACACCGTTGTTAAAGAAGACGCAGTACTAAAATTAAATGGTACAGCTGATCAAAGCACGATGGTTGCCAGTAATAACAAAAACGTTAACATTGATAAATTTGCCAGCAAACAATCTGCTTCATACACTTCAGAAGCGATTATGAACGCCGCACAAAATGCAATGGTTTTAGCAAAATAAGCGCTAATTATTTATAGGTAAGCAGCTGTCTGGAAATGGGTAGCTGTTTTTTTATGACCTTATTTTTTTGACTTAGATTAGTGGTGAAAAATTAATAGATGAAAACTATACTTTTATATCTTTAAATAGATTCTGATAATATCAATTTTTTTGATGAATTTTTGTTGTCGGTGATGAATCGAAAATCTCCTTTGTTTTGCATACATTTTTCGGGGTTTTGCAAACATTGATACCAGAACGTAAGCCTAATTTTGGTTATTCAAAAACATCAGAAAATGGAAATTAAAAAGATTAAATTAGGCAATCAAGGTTTAGTTGTACCTCAAATTGGTTTGGGCTGTATGGGGATGACGGGTTTTGAAGATGCCAATATGTACGGAGCGGCAGATGAAACTGAAGCGATTGCTACCATTCACAAATCGCTTGAAATGGGTGGCAATTTTCTAGATACTGCAGATTTGTACGGTCCTTTGAAGAATGAACAGCTTATTGCAAAAGCAATGGGAGCAGATCGGAATAAGTACATCATAGCCACTAAATTCGGCTGGGAAATTAATGAAGAGAATAAAGTAACGTGGGCTATTAACGGGAAAAAGGAATATGTGAAAATGGCGGTAGAACGATCACTTAAAAACCTAAAAACTGATTATATCGATCTATATTACATGCATCGGTTGGATAAAAACACACCAATTGAAGAAACTGTTGGTGCCATGAGTGAACTGGTTAAAGAAGGCAAGATAGGTTATATCGGTTTATCAGAGGTATCTTCCGAAACGGTAAAAAGAGCACATGCTGTGCATCCGATTTCTGCTGTTCAAAGTGAATATTCTTTATTTGAGCGAACAGTAGAAGAGCGGGGCATACTTCAAACGTTAACAGAATTGGGAATCAGTTTCGTAGCATATTCACCACTTGGTCGTGGCTTTTTATCGGGCGATATTAAAAAAATGAGCGATTTACCAGAAAACGATTTCCGAAGGGCAATTCCACGCTTTCAGGAAGCTCACTTCCATAAAAATATCGAATTGGTAGAAGCCATTGAAGCCTTAGCTAAAGATAAAAATGTTAGTGCTTCTCAATTGGCCATTGCCTGGATTATTAATAAAGGAATTGTTCCTATTCCCGGTACTAAAAGAAGAAAGTATTTGGAACAAAATATGGCTGCGGCGAGGATAGAATTAACACCTGCTGATGTAGCTACATTAGAAAGTATAGTGCCTCTTGGTACGGATACCGGCAAAGCCTACGACGAATTTAGTATGGGCTTGCTCGATTAATTTCACGGCTGCACCGTGATGCAGCCGTAATTCTTTCCCTTTTATTTGTAAATTACATCCATGAATGCCATAAATTCGATTTCACAATTTCACCGGTTATTATCGCTTCCGGAACCATTACACCCTTTAGTTAGCGTCATTAATCTGGATCAGGCGATTTTTTTGGAGGATGAAATCTGGAAAGGTTTTATCAATCGTTTCTATTGCGTGGCGTTGAAAAGAGGTGCTACCGGCAAAATAAGGTATGGGCAACAGCATTATGATTACGATAAAGGCGTGCTCAGTTTTACTGCTCCAAACCAGGTTCAGTATCTCGATTTGAATCAAATGGAATGTGGTTCGGGTTATTTGCTCATCTTCCACCCTGATTTTTTACTTCGCCATAGCCTGGCAAACACTATTCACCAATACGGCTTTTTTTCCTACGCGGTAAATGAGGCACTTCATTTATCAGCAGAAGAAGAGGATAACCTAATTGCGATTTTAAACAAAATAAATAAAGAATGTGTGCATATCGATAAACACACCCAGGAAATTATTCTTTCACAAATAGAGCTGCTTCTTAATTATTCAAACCGCTTTTACGAGCGGCAGTTTATTACCAGGAAAAATAACAGCCATGAATTGCTATCCAAATTTGAAAGGTTACTGGAAGATTATTTTGTGAAAAACCAGAACAATGGTTTATTAACGGTACAATATGTGGCGGGGCAAATGAACCTTTCGCCCAATTATTTAAGCGATTTGTTGCGGGTGCATACCGGGCAAAATACACAACAACACATTCATGAAAAGTTAATTGAGAAAGCCAAAGAGAAACTTTCCACCACAAATTTATCGGTGAGTGAAATTGCTTACGATTTAGGTTTTGAGCATGCGCAATCGTTTAGCACCTTATTTAAAAAGAAAACCAATTTTTCTCCACTTGCTTTTAGGCAAGAATTCAACTAACAGAAATTTAGTTGGCTTCGATCTTTGCGGTAATTTCACTTAGCATTTTTTCGCTGAAATTATGATGGCCAGCCAGCCATTTGCTTACTTCTGCCAGCTGCGTATCTACCAGTTGGGCAAAAGTTTCTGCATCTATTCCTTTCTCTATTAAAACCTCGCTTACCTTTCTGGCCGTGTTCTGGTTGATGCTGGTTAATTTTTCAATTGCCGGGTTTCCGTTTTCCTGTATCCAGTTAGATACCATGTCTTCTTTTTCGGTATTCATTCCTTAACGTATCCTATTTTAATGTGGCGGCAAAGATATTGATTAGAAATTTAGGTGCAAAAAAATTGCGCCAGGCTTTGGAGTGCCCGCATTCATTATTTTTCAGGATCAAAACCTTTTAAGCACACCGCTGTTTTATTTGCCGATACCTAACCAAATCGTAAACCCGTTTAGCTGATCAGTTTCAATTAAAAACGATTACGTTAATTTGAGTAGGGGCAATACAAAACCAATCATCTTGCAAACACAACATAACCCTATGGAGAAGAAAAAGTCTTTCTTTCCTAAACTGATGCTTATCCTTTCTCTGGCAGTATTGCTTGGAGTAGAGGGCTATTTCGGTTTTAGGTTGCATCAGCTTTCTGATCAGCAGGAGCATATTAAGGAAGATTATTCCAATATCAACAACATCACCTACGGATTATTTTCTGTGCAAAAATGGAAAGATAATGTATCCAGAATTGTGCATCATCAGGTACGAAACCTGAAAATGACCAAAAAGCAAAAACGCGTTTTGCAACAGGAAGTAGAAAAGGTAATACTTGCTTTAATTGATAAGGCGGAGGCGCTGGTTAATAAACCTAAAAAAACCATTAGCGGTAAAATTCAAAAATTTGCCATCAAGAACTTTGTTAATTCTGACAGCATAAGGGCACAGGTACCCACTTTCGCCAGAAAAATTATTGCCGAGGTTGATGATCCAAAGAATAAGAAAGAGTTGAGTAAAATGGCTATTGGCGAATTTAATGAGCTGGCCACCGAAGAAATGAAAGACAGTGTTTTTGTAGCCAAACAAGCCGAACTGAAAAGGTTGTTTGCAGGTTACAAAGTAAACAACACCGATGAGTTGAACAGCAAATTAAGGGCTTCGCTATCTAAAATACGTACGCAAACCTATCAATATTCTTATGGAATGCTGGCTTGCGTAGCCGTGGTTTTGGCTTTTTGGTGGGGTTTAAGGAAGCGCCGCGATTTACACGTTACCCTTTTTGTGATGTCGCTCCTTTTTGCATTTATGTTGCTTGCCGTTGGCCTAACTGCCTCTATGATTGAAGTGGATGCCCGTATTCGCTCTATAGATTTTGTGTTGCTTGGCGAACATATTGTATTTGAAGATCAGGTGTTGTTTTTCCAGAGTAAGAGTATTATGGATGTGGTGAAGGTTTTGCTTGGTCAGGAAGGGATTGATTCTATCCTGGTAGGGGTGCTGATTCTCGCTTTTAGCATTTTGTTTCCGGTAGTTAAACTTACTTCCACTGGCATTCATTTGCTCGGCAATAAAAAATTGGCGGAGAATGGAGTTGTGAAATATTTCGCCTTCCAATCGGGAAAATGGAGCATGGCTGATGTTATTGTCATTGCGATTTTGATGGCTTACATCGGTTTGAACGGATTGTTAGAAGGGCAGCTCCAGGCACTAAATATTAAAAATGATTCGCTCACCATCCTCACGACAAACAACACGGCTTTGCAACCGGGTTATATCATATTCATCAGTTTTGTGCTTTATGGATTGATTTTATCCACCATACTTAAATTTATTACTCCACACGATGCGCATTAACCGGTTTTAATTATGATGGCGACAAATTCTTCCACTCCCGATACTCCAGGCAGAAAGAGCAAGGCAGCTCCGTTTGTACTCATTGTTGTATTAAGTATCCTGTTGCTTGGCGCAGCCTATGCGGGTTTTCGTTTTTATCAGCTTGCTGTTGAGCAAAAAAGCATTAAAGAAGATTATAGTTTATCTAACAACATCACCTTTGGTATTTTTTCTGTAGACCGCTGGGGCGATAAAATTTCTGCCGTTGCCGACCGTAGGGTGAAGGGTTTCAAACTCACGGGTGAGCAAAAACTGGAAATGCGGAAACAGGTAGAAAAAGAACTTCATGGGCTCATTAATCAGGCTGTTGCCGAAATTACCAAACCACAGAAGGGACTTGGCGGCAAGCTCAAAAAGCTGGCTTTTAACACATTTGTTGATCAGGATGAACTGCATGCCCAGGTACCTTCGTTTGCCAAAACCATTGTAGTGAAAATTACAAGTCCGGGGAGTTTAAAGAAAATTAAAGGCATTGCAACCAGTAAGGTAGATGAGTTGGAGGCGCAAACCTACGACCATAGCGATACCACCATTACTACCGTAGAACGTAACATTTACAAGAAATACCATGCAGCGAATGCTACTGCATTTGATAAAATTATTGAGACCAAATTGGCTTACATTAAAAAGATGACCATGACCTTTGGCTCGATTATGCTTGGCTGCATTTCCATTGCATTTTTAATGTGGTTATTTTTACGCAAACAGGTTCAGTTGCATGCCCCGTTATTTGTCATGTCGTTATTGTTTGCCCTGGTATTGCTTACCGTAGGGATTATCTCGCCAATTATTGAAGTGGATGCCCGAATTAAAACCCTCGAATTCGCTTTGCTGGGTGATAAAATTGCCTTCACCAATCAGGTGTTATTTTTCCAGAGCAAAAGTATTCTCGGCATTATAGGTACTTTGATCGAGCAGCCTAAACTCGATTCGGTATTGGTGGGCGTACTGTTATTGCTTTTTGTAGTGATTTTGCCTTTATTAAGGATTATAGCCAGAGGTTTACATGTAGCCTGTGCCCACCTCTTCGGAAGTAAAAAGGCTTTGCGGTTTTTAGCCTTCGATTTGGGCAAATGGGATATGGCTGATGTAATGGTGGTTGGTATTGCGATGACTTATATCGGCCTGAATGGCATTTTAAAAAGCCAGCTTTCTGGTTTGAATATAGAGAATGAAACCTTGAAAACGGTTACTTCCAATAATTCGGCTTTGCAACTGGGCTTCTTCGTTTTTGTGGCTTATGTTATTTTTGCCAAGATCCTGTCTTACATCCTTAAAAAGATCGACGAACGCAATGGCGAATGTTAATGCTTAGCCAAAGCCTGTTTGCTATGGAAACAGGCTTTGGTATTGAATATTAGCTCCCTGATTTGCTTCCCCCTGATTTCACATCATCGTTACTGATGCTCCGCTGATTTTTTTTAATGGCGTCTTTGAGTTTGCCAAATTTCCAGTTTAAACTTACATTGAAAGAGCGATTATAATTTTGTCCGCGGTATCGCTGCGAAAAATTTGGCCCCTCTGTTAAGGTTTCATAGTAGCGGTATTTCATAAACGGATTGTTAACACCTGCCGAAATGGTCAGCTTATCTTTCACCAGCTCTTTGCTTCCGCTGAACGACATGTAATAATATTGCCCGGATCTGCCCTGCAATAAAACATCGGCAGAGCTGTAGTTAAAACTTGCATTTGCCCGCCAATCTTTTTCAAATTTGTAGCCTGTATTGAGGTAGATACTGCCCGATAAACCTTCATTTTTGGTCGCTAAGCCATTAATTGTGCCTTCCAGCCAGGCGTAACCAGCGTTACCACTTACCGTAAGATTCCACTTTTTGGTAAGCGGATAATTGATGTTGATATTGGCTGTCAGGTTTTTATTACGCCCTACGTTTGCAAAGGTACTGCGGGTAATTTTATCTGCATCGTTGTAAATTGAAATGTTCTGAATGGTGTTGTTGGCAAAGTTATAGCCCACCCCAGCGTTGATAGAACCTTTTTTGAAGCGACTGTAGGTAAGATCAAAATTATTGCTCAAAACGGCTTTAAGATCCGGATTTCCGCTGTATTCGAAGTTTGGCACCGAACGATCGACGAATGGATTTAAATTATCTATTCCCGGGCGTTCAATTCTTTGCGTGAAACCAAAGTTTAAACTGCTTTGATTTTTAAACTTGCGGTTAACTGAAAACGAAGGGATAATGTTAAAATAATCGGTATTTACATTTGAGGCATTGCTGATGAAATCGGCTTTTACAAATGTTTCTTCTATCCTTACCCCAGCTTTGAAACCCCAGTTGGTTAAGTTATAAGCGTAAGAGTTGTAGGCGCCGATCACATCCTGGTTGTTGTTAAAAATGTTTGTCCGGGCCGGATCAATCTGATAATCGCCACCACTAACCTGCCTTTTGAATTCAAAATTACTGTTGTTATCTCTGAGGATCCCTTTCAAACCAGCTTCAATATTCAGTTTTTTTACGGGATGAACATAATCGAGCTGTATAGTCTGCTCCTTCGAGCGGCTTTCATTTTCCTGAATATAATTGGGATCGTTAAAGTTCTGGCGGTTGATGAAATTCAACTCGTTTCTTTGCGGATTAGTTCCGTTGCTGTATTTATAAGAAAAGGTAAGCAAACGTTCTTTGTTGCTTTTAAAACCGAGCTGGTAATTTAAACTTAAATCAATGCCGCCCCAATCGAAACGGTTGTTGCTAATTAAATCATAGGCGGTAACCTGTGCCGGAGAGGTTAGACTAAAAGATTGATTATTTGCCGATTTGTTGTAGCCGCCATAGGGATTGATTTCTGCAGTAATTAAGTTTAAGGTATCTATTTCAAAACTCAATTCTGCACCACCGTAGCGGTAATTATTATTGAATTTTCGGTTTCCGATGTTTAAAAGTTCAGAGGGGTTGGCGCCTGAAGTCGTTCGTGAATTGATATTTTGAGTGGTTGGCGTGCTATAAAATCCAGTTCCACCGTAAGCAGTTACGCCAAATTTCCCTTGTTTTACGGTGAAAAACCCGCCAATGCCGGGACCGCCAGCCGGAAACTGATGTCTTAAATTTAAACTGCCGTTATAACCGTTATCAATTTTTTTATTGGTGATGATGTTGATGATCCCGGATAAACCCTCGCTGTCGTATTTTGCCGGAGGCGTGGTGATGACTTCAATTTTCTGAATGGAAGAGGCTGGCATGGCTCGCAAAACATCTTTAGGACTTCTCGCTACCATGCTCGATGGTTTTCCGTTGATCAGGATTTTATAATTTCCACTTCCTTTCAGTTTGATGTTATCATCAGCATCCAAAGAAAGCAATGGCACCTTGCGCATCATATCCAGGGCGGTCAACACTTTGCTTTCGGGGTCGGCCTGAATATCATAACTGATTCTATCAATTTCCTGCTTAATTACCGGGCGGGTTACACTCACCGAAACCTCATTCAGGTTATTTACCTGCGAAGCCAAAGTAATCTGACCCGCATTGAAATCAGGTTTCTCGGCATTAATTTCGAACGATAAAATCTTTGCATTATAGCCAACAGCAATGGCTGTTAAACTGTATTTGCCGGCAACTATTTTATCAAATTTAAATGTGCCGTTTTCTGCTGTAACGGTTGTTTTAATAGCCTGTCCATCTTTTTTGATGGCCAGTGTAATAAATTCGAGTGCTTTTTTTGAAACAGAATCGATCACTTTTCCTTGTACAATACCACCCTTTTCCTGAGCGGAGGTGTGAAGTACAATTGTGGTCAGTAAAATGGTAAATAAGAGGTGAAAGCGTTTAAAGTAATGCATGAAGGATGAGGATTTCGTAAAATAAAAAGGGAATCGAAAATGATTTAGATTTTAAGTGTTAATTAGATAGAAGACGTTGAATGTTAACAAAGGTTGCATCAAAAAGAAAATTATTTTTCTTTTTGATGCAAATCGGTTGTTTTTGGAAGCAATTATTAAGGCTTCCTTAAATAGATATGGCCATAAGAAGAGCTGAAATCGTAGCTGGCACCTTTGCCTGGATTCGCATTAATGGAAGTAAAAAAACGCTGCTCTTTAATTTCTTCCGGCTTGAAATTAAAGTCAGTATAAATTTTGCCAAAACGGTTAGTCATTTTTAATGAGCCAATAGCTTTCTCCTGAAGCTTGGCATCGATACCACCATAAGTTGCATCAATTTTTATCGGGCCTTCAAAATCAACCAGTTCTACAATCCCATATGTAGAGCTTAAGTTAGTTTTCGTATTAGCCGGAAGCTTGATCTCAATACTAATCTCGATATTTCGACTTTGATAATTCGCTGTCACCGTACTGCCCTTTTCCCTCAAAAAAGCGTTCATTTCTTCTTTGGTATTGAAAATACTTTTCACACCATTTGTAACAGCATAAAAACGTTGTGGAATTTTGGCCATTTCGAGTTTATTTTTAATGGAGATTTGATCTTTGGTTTCAGTTTCAATCAAGCTAAAAACGTCTTCAGCGGCAACACCATCAACTTTAACCGTAGCCACAACAGCAATTTCTTTTTTATCCCAATTACTTATTTTGATGATTTCTGGGAAATCGAAATCGAATTTTACTGTTTGTCCGGTAGTGATTGGATAAGATTTACTGATTGTTTCCTGAGCAAAAGCAATACAAGATACCGTGGCCATTAAAAGCCAGCAAAAAAATGTTCTCATAAGGTGAAGGTTTAGGTTCCAACAGGCACTAAGCCCATTGGAAATTTGAGATTGAATTATTTTACGCGGAGATAAACGTTATCATAGTTGGATTTAAGGATAAAATTGGCACCACCACCATTTATTTTTCCTTTAATATCTTCAGAACTTCTTCCACCATAAACAGCTATTCCGTTTGCAACCCTGATGTTTTTATTATTGGAAATAATTGTTCCGCTACCGCTTGTTAGGCCGGAAATAAGAAGAGCTTCATTCGTTGCCGATTTAATCGTGGTAATTAAATCCTCATCTTTTGGCTTTTCTTCTGCAACATTTTTCTCCAGAACAATTTTAAGTCCGTCGGCAGCATATAATTTTCCATAGCTGGTAGATAGATCTACATTTGCCTTTACACTTACAGGGAGCGATACATCTACATGGCCATAAACAGAAACGATAGAAACCGGACCTTTAATGGGCTCAACAAAACTGGCATCAATGCTTCCGTACAATGATTTAATATTCATCGGTCCAGTATTATTTTCCAGTTTAATTTTATTGTAACTCGTTGATATTTCGAGCTCATTCTTTAAGTTTTTCAGAATGATATCTTCCTGGTAAATGCTGCTCTGATTGGCAAAAGTTACCTTGATGTTTTGTGGTACTTTAATTGTTAAAACACCATCAATTTTCTTGTTCACAACATTCACATTCACTTCAGTTCCCTTTTCTGAAATATCGAGACCTAAACCGCTGTTATCTACAAAACCAGAGCCACTGATTACACGAAGTCCTTTTGCCCGCTCATCTACTTTCTCCGTTTCGCCGGCTGGCAAAGAAAAGATGATTTCGTTTCCGCTATACCCTTCTACTATTGCACCGGCAACATGTAAATTCAGCTGACCACTTGTTTTGCTTATTTTGTATTCTTTCTGTGCAGAGGCGGTTATCGCCAGCGTAAGCAGAGAAAAAAGAACGATAAATTGTTTTTTCATGATTTTATTTTTTTAAATGTTATAATTTGTCTTGGTTTAGTAATACGTTATAAGCTTCATCTCTTACCGCGGCAAAGGTTTCCGGGTTATTCGCAATCGATTTAAGTTGATTATCGATCTTGAGTCCTTTCATTTTACCCAAAAAGCTAATCAGCCCAAGCTGCACAATCGGATCGTCCTGGTTATTTAAAGCGTTAACCAAAAGCGAGGCGGTATAGCGGTCGGCACTGTACTTTTGAAGCACACTCAAAGCTGCCAGGCGAACATTGGTATTTCCATCGTGATTAAGCGTTTTAGAAAGCATGTTCAACACGTGGTTGTTGATGTTTTCTGATTTCTCTATTTCCAAAATGGCGAGCAGCCTTACACTTGCCGAGCTGCTATCTGTTAATGCCTGATAATCGCTATTTGTGGTCTGCTCCGTTGTTGTTTTTGTTTTTAAATGTTTTGTTTGAGGCTGATAGGTCACTGTTTTTTGCACTTCCACTGGTGCCGTTTCGGTTGGTGCGGGTATTGATTCTGCCTTTCTGGTTGTTGGTTGAGGCTGAATCACTTTTGGTTTTACCGCCGTGTAAACCGGGCTTTTTGTCTGCTGCTGATCAAAAATAAACCAGGTTGCTGCAATGGCAATTAATACGGATGCTGCAAGCCACCACTTTTTGTTATTGTAAAGTGATACCGTTTTGGCCTTCGGTGCAGCCTGTGGTGCAACTTGCTGTTTAAAGCGTTGCATATCAAAAACAGGTGCTTCGAGATGATCGAATTCCTCCCTGTTCCGCTCCACAAAATCTTTCAATTGATCATTCATAATAAACTTTATCTTTTAATGATAGTAAAATCTTCTTCTTTGCCCTGTGGTATTGCGTTCTTACATTCGTTGCTGTTAAATCTAACATCACTGCAATTTCCTCATGGTTCAGTTTTTCAAAAACATGCAGGTTAACGATGGTTTTGTAACCAGCAGGAAGCGATTCAATACTCTTCTTCAAATCTTCTACCTTACAATCCAACACCTCAAAATCTTCTTCTACATCAGCTACATTTTCTAAATCCATTTCTTCCATATCAGAAAACAAAATTTTCCTTTTTCTGATGTGTGAAATAGAGCGGTTTATTGCTGCTCTTCTCACCCAAGCCTCAATGTTCAATACGCCATCTAACTTTGCCACTTCACTAAACACCGCACAAAAAGTATCTTGTAAAATATCTTCGGCTTCCCCTGTGTGACTCACAATTCTGCTAATCGAATTATAAACCTTTCTGGCATAACGGTTATACAATCCCGTATAGCCGCCCTCATGCCCGTTAAGGCAAAGGCCAATCAATTCTTTATCCGTTATGTGATCTGCAGACGGCAAGTTCGGAGCTTTTTAATGTGTTAATTAGGTATGTTCTATAGGGTAGTCGCAACTTATTTAAAAGTGTTACACTTTTTTAATTTTTTTTGAAAATAATATTTCAACAAGCTATTGATGATCCGAAAGATCGGGATTTGCATGGAGACCAAAAACCAGAATTTGGCTATATTTTATCAGTAATGGACTTTCATCGTCCGCCCATTCTTCAATTTATAAAATTAAAGAGGTTAAGGTAATTTAACATAGCCTTCATATCGGGCAGGTAGTTTTGCGGCATAATCAAAGCCCCTTGTGGCTAACGAATTCATTTATTGCCAAAAAACCAAACAATGAGAAAACCTTTACTGTTGACGCAGAAGATTGCGGTATATGCTACGTTGGCATGTCTGCTAACGAGTGCCATTACAGCGCCATCCCGGGCCATTGAAAAAATATCCGGCGTTTCCTTATCCAACACGAAACAAAATCCAGGTACCATCAGCGGAAAAATTGTTGATGAAAAAGGCGAGCCGCTTCCTGGTGCCAGTATCGTAATTAAAGAATTAAACAAGGTAGTTCAAGCCAATAACGACGGAAGTTATAGCGTGAGTGTTCCGGCAGGAAATTACAGTGTTGCCGTAAGCTTTATTTCTTATACTACCGCAACCTTAACAAAAATTGCCGTAAAAGCTGGTGAAACAACGCCGCTAAATGTGACGCTGAAAGGCGAAACAGGATCTTTAAACGAGGTTCTGGTAGTGGGTTACGGAACGCAGAAAAGAGAAAATGCTACTGGTGCTGTTGATCAGATTACTTCAAAAAGTTTAGAAAACAGACCCATCTCCAACCTTACGCAAGGCCTTCAGGGTTTACTGCCCAATCTTAATTTAAAGATGATGGACGGTAAGCCAACGCAGTCTCCTAGTTATAATATCCGGGGTACAACTTCCATCGGCCAGGGTGGTAGCGCATTAATCCTTATTGATGGTTTTGAGGGCGACCCAAGTTTGTTAAACCCGAACGACATTGAAAGTGTATCGATATTAAAAGATGCGGCATCGGCAGCTATTTATGGCGCCAGAGGGGTTTTTGGCGTAGTGCTCATCACCACAAAGAAAGCCGAAAAGGGGCGTACGAATGTAAGTTACTCTACCAATTACGCCATTAAAAGTCCGTTGCAGGTACCCGATTTTGTTACTGACGGTTACACCTGGGCAAAGATGTTTGCAGAAGCCTTTGTGAATGGCGATGGTGCTTTTCCACAAAATGCAAATAAAACACAGAAATTTTCACAAGCCTATCTTGATGAGTTTAAAAGACGTGTAGAATCCGGTCAGCCTTATAATCAGGTTGAAGTAAACCCAATTACGGGCGAATACACTTATTACGGTAGCACGGATTACTATGCTGAACTTTACAAGAAAAATACAGCTGCTTTCGAAAATAATCTTTCCGTGAGTGGCGGTAGTGATAAAGCTTCGTTTTTAGTGTCCGGTCGTTTCTTAAGTCAGGATGGTTTGTTCCGCTACAACAGCGATGATTACGATATGAAAAATATCCGTGCCCGAGGATCGGTACAGGTTTTCCCTTGGTTAAGCATCGAAAACAATGCCGATTACTCCATCATGAATTACCATAACCCCATCAACGTGGGTGAAGGCGGTGGGATCTGGAGAAATATTGCCGATGAAGGTAAGCCAACCATGCCCTTGTTCAATCCGGATGGCACTTTAACCTTCGCTTCTGCTTATACTGTAGGTGATTTTTTCTACGGTAAAAACGGAATCGATACCAAGCGTGAAGTTTTCAGAAATATAACCGGTTTAAGAAGTAATTTCTTTGATAATAAATTTAGGGTTAACGCCGATTTTACTTTTAGAAATACAAATAACGACAAAGAACAAAGAAGGGTTCAGGTGCCTTACAGCAGCACTCGTGGCGTTACTTCATTTGTGGGTACCACTACTAACGATTTGTTGTTCGATTTGCGTGAAACCAACTATCTGGCTACAAATATTTATGCAGAGTACGAAAATCGTTTCGGCAGCGACCATTATTTGAAAGCCATGGCGGGTTACAACTACGAACAATCTACCTATAACAGGGTTGCGGTTCAACGTAACGGAATTATTTTCGAAGATGCTACCGATCTTAACTTAGCACTTGGCCAATCTGTTACTACCGGTGGTGGTTACGAGCAATGGGCTATTTTAGGTGGCTTCTCCAGGTTGAACTATTCCTTCAAAGATCGTTATTTAGTGGAAGTAAATGCCCGCTATGATGGTTCATCAAAGTTTCCTGCCGACCAGCGCTACGGATTTTTCCCTTCCGTTTCTGCGGGTTGGAGAATTAACAAAGAGCCGTTTTGGAAAGTTTCGGATAAATTCATCTCTGATTTAAAATTAAGAGCTTCTTACGGATCTTTAGGTAACGGTAACATTGCATCTTATGCTTTTCAGGAGCAATTTAACATTTCGCAATCCGGCCAGATTTTGAATGGCTCGAGACCACAAACTACCCGTAATCCGGCTGTTTTACCTGAAGGTTTAACCTGGGAAACCTCGACAACCAGCAATTTCGGTTTAGATTTAACCATGCTTTCGGGCCGCTTAACTTTTAATGGAGATGCTTACATCCGAAAAACAACCGACATGTTCACCACAGGCCTTACTCCGCCAGCTGTTTTTGGTGCCGATGTGCCTAAAGGAAACTATGCTAACTTAACTACACGTGGCTGGGAAGTATCAGTAAGCTGGAATGACAGGTTTGGCAATGAAAATAAACCTTTCAAATATAATGTAAGGCTTACCCTGGCGGATAATAAAACCAAAATTGATAAGTACAACAATCCAGATAAATTGTTGAATGATTATTATGAAGGGCAAACTTTAGGAGAGATTTGGGGATATGAAACGGAAGGTTTCTTTATTGATGAGGCAGATATCGCTTCGCATGCCAAGCAAGATCCGCAGATGCGTGCCTCTCCAACAGGGCGTTGGTTTCCTGGAGACATTAAATTGAGAGATTTAAACGGCGACGGTTTAATTAATGTTGGCGAGAATAAAGTAGGCAAATCAGGAGATAGAAGAATCATTGGTAATTCTGCTCCAAGATATATGTATGGAATTAATTTGGGTGCAGATTGGAACAATATCTTTTTCTCTGTTTTCTTTCAGGGAATTGGTAAACAACAATGGTACCCTAGTACGGAAACAGAAATGTTTTGGGGGCAATACAACAGGCCGTACAATAACATTCCAACGTTTCATTTAGGCAATATGTGGACACCGGAAAACACAAACGCCTATTTCCCAAGAACAATGTCTAGAGCGGCATCAAGCAATACCAACCGTACCTTAGGTGTGGCACAAACGCGTTACCTGCAAAATGTTGCTTATTTAAGAATGAAAAATATTCAGGTGGGTTATAACTTGCCAACCAAATGGGTTAACCGTATTGGCGCCCGTACGGCAAAGGTGTTTTTCTCTGGTGAGAACTTATTTACCTATTCGCCGATGTACAAAGTGGTGAAAAACACAATTGATGTAGAAAATGCTGTACCAGCAGATCAGGATATCAATAATAATCCCACCAATGGCGATGGTTACAATTATCCACTGATGAAAAGTATTTCATTCGGTTTAAACATTGGATTTTAGAATCAATAAAATAGAAAAATCAACGATGAAAAAACAATATATATGGGCTTTATTGGCTTGCCTGAGTTTGGCAGCTTGTAAAAAGTTAGATCAGAAACCTGAATCAACAGCCACAAAAGATGCCGTTTTTGGCACTGAAAACGGACTGAAATTATATACAAATTCATTTTATAACATGGATTTTTTACCGAAAAACTCTACCAGTCAGGATGCAATGTCTGATTATTTAGCAGTGAGATCGGTTCAGGATTTTATTAGAGAAGGCGGTTTTGGAGCAAATAATAGCTCTGGATGGAGCTGGGGCGATTTGCGAAACATCAATTATTTTATTGCCAATTGTAATAATCCGGCGGTGCCAGCTTCGGTGCGCAATAATTATTTAGGTATCGCCCGTTATTTCAGGGCTTACTTTTATATGGAAAAAGTGAAGCGTTTCGGCGATGTGCCATGGATTGGTAAACCCTTAAACATTGATGATCCGGCATTAAATGCTGGTCGCGATAAAAGGGAACTAGTGATGGATTCAGTATTGGCTGATATTAATTTTGCCTGCGCAAACATTCAAGCGACTAACGATCCAAGTCGTACCACGGTTACCAAATGGGTAGCCCATGCTTATAAATCGAGATTGTGTTTATTTGAAGGAACTTTTAGAAAGTACCACACAGAACTAAATCTGGTTTCAACTGCAAATAAATGGTTGGAAGAGGCGGCTTCGGCAGCAAATGAAATAATCAAAAACGGAGGATATTCCATTAACAATAACGGTGGCCCGGGGTTATCTTATCGCCAGGTATTTACCAGCAACACCCCTGTAACGAATGAGGTATTACAGGCCTCGGTTGCCGATATTAATTTAGGCGTTTTAAATGAGGCCAACTGGTGGTGGACGAGTGGTACCTACGGCGCAAAAGCAAGTTTCACCCGTACATTCATCAACACTTACCTTAAATTAGATGGTACACCATTTACCAATGATCCGGCTTATCGGACCATGGTTTTTAAAGATGAAGTAAAAAACCGCGATTTAAGATTAAAACAAACCATTAGGTTAGGCGATTACAAAAGAATTACCAGCGGTCAGCCAGTGCCTGCCCCACCGGTTTTCTCTTACACCTTTACAGGTTATCAACCTATAAAATGGACTTTAGACGATACCTACTTTGATGCCGGGGCACTTAATACAAACGCCATTGCTTTATTTCGTTATGCTGAAGTTTTGCTGAATTATGCTGAAGCAAAAGCCGAATTGGGTACTTTAACTGATGCAGATTGGGCTTTAACCGTAGGTGCGCTTCGTGCCAGAGCAGGAATAACTGCCGGATTATCTACTAAACCAATATTGGCCGATCCTTATTTAATAGCGAATTATTTTCCTGGCATTACCGATGCGACAATTTTGGAAGTAAGAAGAGAGCGTGGTATCGAATTAAGCTTAGAAGGCTTGCGTTTCCCTGATATTTTGAGATGGAAACGCGGTTCCCTAATGGAACAAGAGTGGAACGGGTTTTACGTTCCTTCGTTAAATACACCCATGGATTTGAATGAAGATGGTATTTTGGATGTTGCATTTTATCAGGGCGCCAGGCCAAATCCAGGTGCAGCAGGTGTAACTTATGTTGATGTTTCGAACACCATCGGCAATGCAACAAACTCGCAAAAGTTGAAAAATGGTACATCAGGTGAGTTGACCTGGATGAATGAAATTCCAAGAAAATGGAATGAGCGGAACTATTATTATCCAATTCCATTAAACGATCTTCAGCGTAACCCGAATTTGAAGCAAAATCCGGGATGGCAATAACATCAACTAGATAGAGATGAAAATAAAAAATATATTAACAGCACTGATGTTATTGACATCAGTTGCTGTTCAGGCGCAAAAAATTACAGTTGGAACATTCAACATCAGGTACGATAATCCGGCAGATAGTGGGAATTTGTGGAAAGACAGGGCTCCAATAGTGGCAAATCTCATCCGTTTTCATCAGTTTGATGTATTGGGGGTGCAAGAAGCACTTAAAAATCAGTTGGCAGATATTTCTTCGGCCTTGCCAGAATACGATCGTTACGGTAAGGGTCGCGATGATGGAAAAGATGGAGGGGAACATTCAGCTATCTATTTCAAGAAAGACAGATTTAAACTGGTAAAGAGCGGCGACTTTTGGCTGTCCCAAACACCGGATAAACCAGGTAAAGGTTGGGATGCAACTTGTTGCAACAGAATCTGCTCGTGGGTATTGCTGGAAGACCTAAAAAACAAACAACAGTTTTATGCTTTTAATGTACATTACGACCATCAGGCTATGGTTGCTCGCAGAGAAAGCAGCAAGTTAATGCTCCAAAAAATTAAGGAAATTGCGGGTAACTCGCCCGTTTTACTAACCGGCGATTTCAATGGCGGCAGAGAAAGTGAGTGGTATCAAACATTGGCCAAATCGGGTGCCATTAGCGATGTTTACGGTGCAGTAAAATATCCTTACGCAAATAACGCTTCAGCTAACGGGTTTAGAACGCCTCGGGGTAATGGTGTTATCGACCATATTTTTATGAGCAAACAATTTACCGCCAGCAGATGGGGAATTTTAACGGATACTTATTTCGGCAAGTTTCCTTCTGATCACTTTCCTGTTTTAGCAGAAGTTGAATTGAAACGTTAAGCTAAAAAAACAGCTATTTACTAAAGAGCATCTCCTCAAGTGGGAGATGCTTTTTTGTTGGAAAACAGCAAAGTAGCGTTTAGCTATGTCCTGTGCCACTAAAATTTGCCTGTATGTCACCGGTTGGGGTATTCATATTATTCGGTATCGTTTCGTTATAGGATGTGGAAACAGCCTCTAAATATTCTTTGAGCTTTGTAATATTTTCATTTACAACCAGCCGATCTGCAGCGGTGTGTTCTGGTGCGCCATCCATAGATTTGATAACCTCAAGGGCATAGTCCATAAAATCTTTAACGTTTTCTGAGAGCAGTGGTTTTGGTGTAATCATCGTGATATGCTTTATTTGTAAAAGGAACAACGAAAGGTTACGAAAGTTTTTCTGAGGGTGGATTGATTGCATTATTTAATGCTCCTGCGAGGCATTTTTCGGCTACATGCTTTTAACCGATGGCCTGTTTTTTGGCTTCCGCCATTCCCATGGCGCAACAGGATGTGCATCGCTCCATAAACCTATTTTGCGTTTCCTTGCGCTGATTTCCAGTTGAGCGTAGAGCGGGTCTGACGAATACTTTTTAAAATGCCAGGCCATGCCCTGTTTAATCATTTCCTGATTGACAATCTGTTTATTTTGATTTGCCACCACAGCGATTAACCTTTTATAGCGGTCGTATTTTTCGCCATATACCTTAACCTGCTGCCCGAAGCATAAATTTGATAAGGCCGTTTTGGCATTATTTCCAAAGGGCTGCGAGCCGCGTTTCTCAGGACAATCGATATGCGCCAGGCGAATTTTTATGGGTGTGTTCTGATATAAAACTTCCATGGTGTCGCCATCCATAATCCTGATGACTTTGGCGCTGAAAGTTGCTTTTTTGAGGTCAGGATCTATTTCTTCAGCGGAAACAAATGGCTTAACCCAAAGCAATAAAATCAGTAAAGTTATTTTTCCCATCCACACTGTGTTTTGCCCTGGCTTTTTGCTTTGTCTAAAGTAGTTTCAATGATTTTATGCTGGCAATTGCTTAAACCACGACAAGTTTTTTTGAAGTGGTATTTTTTACCGCCCTCGCTATCGCAAAGGTACGCCGATTTGGTTTCGATGCAAGCAATGTTGGTAAGAAGGAAAAGGATGAGAGATAGGGATTTCATTGGGGGGATGGATTCAAGACATTTTAAAATGCAAGATTGCCCGCATTCCGTCCCTGAATGTCGAAGCAATCTGCATGTTGTGAGAGTTATTGAGTGTTAATTGTATTATCTTTTGAAAATATCTCTTGGTTTGTTTACAAAAATACAAGTGTAGCACAACCAATTATTACGGGAAACCGTAAAGGAGCAAAAAAATGTAAGAAAGAAATTAGCTGAATTTAACTATTGAACTGATAAGACATTTTGGTCAACAGCTTCCCGGAATTTAACTTCTGATTTTTCTTTCATCCACCAATTGCTATCTAAGCGTTTAATAGAATTGAATGGTCTTTTTACACCAACTTTCATGGTTGCCGCATCAAAATGCTTTTCCCAAACATGAATTAGGGTATCATTTCCGATTTTTACCCACCATAATTTTTTACCAAATCTTTGGGTATTATAAATTTCAGAAATGGTTCCAACAATAACTTTGTTGTTAAAATTAGGCTCCATTAATTGAAAGGTTTGCATTTTACTTTTTTGCGCACTGGCACTTCCGATTATGAAAGTGAAGATTATGGGGGTTAGAAAATTTTTCATCTATCTGTCTTTTAATCATAAACCTGGGATGTGTTAACGGGAGGACGATAGATTTGATAAATACTGCGTTATTGCAGTTATCAATAATAATGTAGTGCCAAAACTACAGAATTAAAAAAGTTTTGATTTACGGGAAACCGTAATGTAGATTGTTTTTTATGTAAAAATTTTGTAGCCGAAATGACCCTAATGGAGAAAAGGGTCTTATTGGAAATTTCGTTGCGAGGGCGTATGGCGGGAAGTGTTTTAGATGATTCCCAAATCTTTACAATAGGCAACCAACTGCTCGTTCTTAGAAAATTCGAGCGAATCTTTAATATTACCCAACCGTTTTTCGAGACTACTTAAGCTTACAGGTTTTATTTTATGCTGTGATAAATAGGTTGGAATATCTTTTTGTGGAGTGCCTTGGGAAAGCAAAGAAATAATGGTTACATCATATTCAGTAAACTCAAAGGCGTTTTTTTGCTTTAGCGAACGACGTAAATCTTCGGATAGATAGGTTTTGTGTTGAGCAATATTCTCAAGGGCCTTTTTCAAATCTTTAGCATCATGGCGGGCCTTGCGTACATAGCCATCAATCCGCAAATTTTTAAACAAACTATCAATTATTGCCGGATTGGTTTCCGCAGAAAATACCAATATTTTGATGAGTGGTTGAGTTTTTTTTACGGCTTCAATTAACGCCAAGCCACCAGAAAGTTTCTGTGTACGATGATCTTCTTCAAAAGAAAGGTCGGTAATGAGCAAATCAAAAGGTTGATCATCGCTTAAGTTTTTTTGAATCTGCATAAATGCATCATCACAATAGTAAGTGTATTCAGTTTTGGAAATTCCTAAATCTTCCAATGTTTTTCTAACTGAAATACTCGTGCTTTCGTGGTCTTCGGCAATTAATACTCTTTTGAACATTTTATTTTAAATTAAGAAACTGGAAAAAAAATATGAACTTTGAGTCCTTTCTCCAGCTTGGTTTCAAAGGTAAGTTTCCCTCCAATTCCATCTATACGGGAAACCGTATTTTTCCATCCATTATTAAAAATTTTATTTTCAGGCATGCCAATTCCGTTATCGGTATAAAAAATATTAACCTGGTTTTCTTCCTGTTCGAATTTCAATACAACGGTTGTGGCGTTACTGTGCTTTTTCATATTAACCATTAACTCCTGTAAAACCTGTTCGAGTTCGTATCGCACATTTGGCTGCACTTTTTCCCACAACTTATTGGAGTTTCCCACAATAAATACTTTGGTTTGTGGCGTAGCAAATGAGGTAAGTATTTCTGATATTTTTACTTCGAAAGATTGTACATCATGTTCGGGTTTATCGTAAGAAATATCTCTCGATTTTTCATAAAGGACCTCAATTTTATCGATGATTGCTTCACGATCAATTTCGGGTTGATTTTCCATTTCACTCATTACGCGGTACAATCCGTTTGCCACAACATCATGAACTTTCTTTGATGTTTTCAATCTGTTTTCCTGAATGGCACTTTCCTTTTCGAGTTCCATTTTTTGTTGTCTTTTTTTATACCAAAAGAAAGCACTAATGGATACTGCAGTAAAAACCACTAAACCAGAAGCCAGCAATAATTCTCGCTTGATAATTTGATATCGTTTTTCGGTATTGTCTTTCTGTAAGATTAAGTTATCGGCCTTGCTCTTTTCGGAATTGTATCTAACTACTGCAAACTGATTTTTAGCCGCACTGCGAGCTGTTTGCAAGCTGTCGTTTAGGTGTTGATACACGTCGAAATATTTCTTGATTTTTTTTGCAGGAGAAAGTTTGATAATTTTTTCTAAAGCTTCCAGCTGATCTGTTGGGCTCTCTAACTTTCTTGCAATTTGGTACATACCCTCAGCATAGAATAATGCCGAATCTGGCTTTTTGGTGGTATAGTAATCTGCCAGGTGAGCGTAGCTGGCATTAAGACCCCATTCATTTCCCAGTTTTCTACGAATATTTAATGCCGCTAGCAACTGTGGAAGGGGATTATATTTTGGATCTTGCAACCATTTTGTTCGTGCTGTATTTGAGGATACACGGGCGTACTCAACTTGATTTATTTTTTGACTGATGATTTGATTATAAATTGTTAAAGCCTTGGCATAATCTTTAACTTTTTGGAAAGCCAGCGCTTTATTATTCTTAATTGTAAGTATTGATTCCGGGTCACTGCTATAATGTATGGCTTGATCATAGTAGCCTATCGCCAATTCATGCAGTTTCAAATCATCATATGTTGAACCTAAGATATTATAGTTTGCGGCAAAACAACTGTAATGTTCCAGATTGTTTTTATTCAAAAATGAAAACGATTGTACTGCACTCTCTTGTGCGCCATAGTAATCGCCGCCATCAGTTTGTATGGTAGCCATATAGTTATAAGCCTTGGCTATCGTCAAACTATCTACGTTAGTATCCGTAGTTACCTTGTTGAAATAGTAAAAAGCTGAATCGTTGTTTAACTCGTAAAGCTTGATTGCTTTTGAGTAATATGAGTTTGCATTTGGAATAGGATGAAAGGCTTTTTCTTTACAGGACAAAAGAATAAGTGAGAGTAGAATTAATAATAGATAATTTTTCAAGAGGGACAAGTTTCTTCAAATATAAAAAAAGAGCGATTTATAATCGCTCTTTTTTTGTTTATGGTTTTGGGTGGATATGACCTTTTTCTCCTCCGGTATCATCTCCGTCAATGTTTACAGCCGTGCCAACACCAGAGAAACACCCATGCTAATCTTTTTTAAAAATTTCAATCAGAAATCAAATGTGTTGCAGACATCAGTCGGTGAAGCTGTTGACTTTCTTCCTCATTGGGTTTTAGTACGTTTTCCAACAGGGCCAACAGCGAATCTGCATCCTTCATTTGGGAAAAGATAAGATTCAAGGTCAGTTTTTCTTGTGCATCATTTAAGCCTTTAAACATGCGTGGCTGAATGCAGTAAATCGCTTTCACCAATTCGATGAAAAGCTCCTTTTGGTTCAAATCGTTATCGTTATTTCCAAATTTGGGCATTGAACCCGATAATAATAACTTTTGAATTAATTCATCAGCAGCATTATTTTTTACAAATTCCTTTTGCTTGTTGACGACAATTTTTTGCAGCTCCTTAATTAACTGTTTAAAAATAGGACTCTGTGGATTGGAACCAAACAGATTTCCCGTTTCTTCTGTATCATTGAAATTAAAAAGATTAAAATAATCTGATTCGATATAAACGCTGTGATAAAAATTAATCGCGTTATTGTTAAAGGATGTGAGCTGTTTAAAAACCTCTTTTTTATCGCTGTTTAAAAAATAGTAGTAAAACTTATCGCCAATTTTTTCGTTCCAGCGAACAAAGGTAATGGTAAACATAAATCTCGATGTGGAAGCATCTACAATTTCCCTTTCAAAAATTTCGTGGTCGGCCAGAAGGTCTTCATATATAATTCTTTCACCATTAATGCACAACTGAAAATTGTGTTTGCTATTTAACAATAAAAACCAGCCAAATTCTGATTTGAGGTGGTTGATAAAGGCATCGTTGGTGAAATTATAGGCAGTTACACCGAAAAGATTTACCAGTTTTAGTCGTGTGCCCGATGCATTCTTTACCCCCTTTTGTTGGTGTTCATCGGCATAAAAATCTTTGTTGCTGGCATTAATGGTGATGTCGTAAGTGGTAAATGCCTGTGTATTTTCATCAAAAAATGTAGTATTCCAAATGGCAGTTTGCGCAAAAGCAATAAAGGAAAAACGACCCTTGCCTTTTTTGCCCCGAACGTAAGATGAACGATGGTCGGTACTGCGTTTTAACGAATCGAGAAATGCCCCAAAGGTTTGGTTAAGATTATTGAGGTTAATGCCACTTCCGTTATCAATAATTTCTATCGATGGAATGAAATCAATTTCATTGGTATCAAAAACAAGATCAATTTTAGTTGCTCCGGCGTCAAAACCATTCCATATCAGCTCTGAAATGGCCTCCATGTAATCTCTGGTAATGCCCGAAAACTCGACACTGTTATTATTGATGCTAACCTTATTTTCCATAATGCGATCTTGATTTTACAAACCGCAAAATACTAAATTAATTAGTAAATAAAAGTAAAAATAATTTGCATTTAAACTGGCTCACTGCAATCCCTTTGAGTAAAAAAGGATACTCTAAACTCCAATTATTGGCAGCAATTTGGTGGTTAACATAGCTGGTCGGTAAACCGTATTCAGGCAAAATTTAGGGAGACAAAGACTTTGAATTTGATTACTTTGGATAAATCACTAAATTTGTCGTAAATCATCGCAGTATAAAATGTAAGAGCAAATTCTTTCGATAAAACAAACGGTATCCAATTGCATTGGATCAGAAATTATTTACGTTTTAACAAAGATATCATGCTTACTTTACAAGGTGTTGCCTACCAACATCCCAATCGGGATATACTATTTTCTAGTTTAAATTTTACCCTTCACGCCCATAACAAAGTAGCCTTAGTTGGTCAAAATGGTTCGGGTAAATCTACTTTGCTCAATCTTTTGGCTGGAACTTTAGAAGTTACTGAAGGTTTGCTACAGGCAGATGATCAACCTTATCTGGTTCCCCAAATTTTTGGTCAGTTTAATGATTTAAGCATTGCAGAAGCACTAAAAATTAATGATCGAATTGCGGCTTTACATGAAATTTTAGATGGCAAGGCAAGTGCAGAAAACTTTGCGCTTCTACAGGATGATTGGACTATTGAAGAGCGTTGCCATGAAGCTTTTGTCTATTGGGGACTTGAAATAGCGGACTTGAATCAAAAGCTGGATTTACTAAGTGGTGGGCAAAAGACCAAGGTTTTCCTGGCTGGAATCTTTATTCATCAACCAGAAATTATTTTGATGGATGAGCCGAGTAATCACCTTGATGTGGAAAGCAGGGATTTACTATACAAGTTTATCCAGGAAACTAATAAAACGTTGCTTATTGTAAGTCACGACCGTATTTTGCTCAATCTTCTTAACCTCACATACGAATTGAGCCAAGGGGAAATCAATACCTACGGAGGAAACTACGATTTCTATTTGGCTCAAAAACAGAGCGAAGAAGAAGCCCTATCTAATGCTCTTAAAGCCAAAGAAAAAACGCTTCGAAAAGCGAAAGTGGTGGCCCGTGAAACTATTGAAAGGGAGCAAAAATTAGATGCCCGGGGAAAGAGGAAACAAGAAAAAGCGGGTTTACCTACCATATCAATGAATACCTTGAAAAACAAGGCTGAGGGCAGTACCGCTCGTGTTAAGCAAATGCATGGTGAAAAAATTAGCAACATCAGTAAAGAATTAACGGAGTTAAGAAGCACTATTCCTTTAGCTGGACAGATGAAAATTGGCTTTGATCAATCCAATCTTCCCTATGGAAAAATACTCATTGAGGCAAGGGAAATTAACTTTGCCTATGGTGATAACAAGCTCTGGCTTTCGGCACTTAATTTTGATATAAAAAGTGGTGAAAGAATTGCATTAAAAGGCATAAATGGATCTGGCAAATCTACTTTGATCAAGATTATTTTAGGAGAGTTGCTCCCTCAAACAGGAACAGTTAAAAACGCCACCTACGATGCAATTTACATCGATCAGGATTATTCTTTAATCAATAATCAACTCACAGTTTATCTGCAGGCACAACAATATAATACCGGCGAGTTACAAGAACATGAAATCAAAATTCGGTTAAATCGGTTTTTGTTTAATAAAGAAGACTGGGATAAGCCTTGCAGTGCATTAAGTGGGGGCGAAAAAATGAGGTTGATGCTTTGCTTGCTAACCATCAAGAATACGGCACCAGATATGATGATCTTCGATGAGCCCACTAACAACCTCGATATTCAAAATGTTGAAATATTAACTGAAGCCATTAACGAATTTAAGGGAACACTTTTAATTGTATCTCACGATACTTATTTTTTGGAACAGATTAATATAGAAAGGGAAATAGTCTTAGATAATAGCTTGGTTAAAAAAGTCTGGAAATGAGAAAGCCTCATATCTCTATGAGGCTATATTGAATGTCTTATAAGTATCCACCGATAAAACTAAACCAAACAAACTATACTATAAACACAGGTGTAATTGGTTTGTTTTAAAATTTTTAAAAAATTTATAAATTTTCTTAAGATGGATTTACAGTGCCTTCATTCGCTTTTTAGAAAGGTATTTTCTAACAGGGATATCAAATATAATCATCGTTAAATAGGCTAGGGAAACTAAGGCGATTACCCCACCTGAAATTACTAAAGCCAATTCTGTTCCTTTTGGTTTGTACGCATTGTAATAATTGGCAAATACCCAAATGGCCATGTAATGTGTCATGTACAAAGGATAAGATATCTTGCCAAAAAAGGTGCATAATTTGGTTAACCCCTGGGTGGCAACGGTTCCGGCACCTAAGGCAACCAAAAGGGGGAAATAAAATAAAACCACTAGTGATTCAGTTAGCCAGTTATAGTTTGAATAAGGCATAAAAAAGGCGAACAACAGCAAGATGGATAAGCCAACAAAACCGAGCTTGTTTTTAATGATCCATTTGGAGCGATAAATTAATAAGCCAGCTGTAAAAGAGTATAATATCCTTGCCCCACCTTCCCAAAAATTTTCTCCGGCCCAACCGCCCAATAATGAACCCGTACGATAAGCAACTACTACCAAAATAATAGCGGCAACGCCAGCGAGTGCCATTAAATACTTTCTGGCCAATTTGTAGAGTACAAATGCATAAACAATGTTCGCCACATATTCCCAAAATAAAGACCAGGCTGGCGCATTTAAACCGAAGTTGTTAAAATAGCGCTCTTCCATTGTTGGAAAAGGAATTAATAAGGCGGAAGTTAAAAACAATAAAGTGATTTTGCCTATGCTATATTGGGCAGCGGTACCGCTAAAGGGATCGAAAATGAAAGTTAGCAGTCCTAATACAGAACCATAAATAACCAGAGGATGTAACCTGATGATCCGGGATTTAAAAAACTCCATAATGCCCATTTTTTCAAGGCGATCATCATAAGCATAGGCGATAACGAAACCCGAAAGGCAAAAGAAAAAATCGACAGCTAAAAACCCATGACCAAGAAAATTTTTGCTGAACTCAAAAACCACTTCCAAAAAATGGAAAGCAACAATAGCCAAAGCAGCCACGCCGCGTAATCCATCAAGAATAATAAAATGTTGTTTGGTTTTTAATAAACCTGGAGTTACGTTGTTCATGGTATGCCCTGTGCTCACATTATTAAAATAAGCAAGAAACAAGAATACGTATTTGACCAGATGATGTCAAATTAAAGCAGACGGGATTTTGATGGTTTGTGTAACAATAAAAGGACCTTCTGTTTGTTTGAAGGTCCTTTTATTGCTTTTTAAGCTAATAACTCCCAAAATTAATCATCCATTGGATCCCAAATTTATCTTTGAAGCTTCCAAAATAATCGCCCCAAAACATATCTTCCATGGGCATTTCTATAGTTCCTCCTGCTGATAAACCATTGAAAAGTTGATCCGCATCTGCCCTGCTTTCTGCAGCGAGATGAACATACATATTATTACCTTCTCTAATAACATGTCCTGCTGAAGGCATACAATCTGATGCCATCAAAATAGTATGCTCATTAATGGGAAGTGCAACATGCATAACCCGATTTCGCTCATTTTCGGATAATTCATCCGCGTTAGGCGCATCACTCATTTTTTTAAAAAAGATAAATTCGCCGCCCAATACCGATTTGTAAAAATTGAAAGCTTCTTCAGCCTGGCCGTCGAAGTTTAAATAAGGATGCATGGTTCTCATAAAATTTTTGCTATTTCTGCTAAGTTAAGCAGTACCTAAATTTTACAAAGGGGGGAGTTGAGACAAATTTGGGGCTTATTAAACTAGATTGTGTACTTCACTTCCTGTTAACTTCTGCATCAAACTATAAATGTCGGCAACTGCCCAATGTTCAATAATTTTTTCATCTCTTAAACGAACGATGTTTACTTCCTCGTACTCGATCTTTTTCCCTGTAGCTGGGATGTTAAGAAACGATTCTTTATGCGTTCCCGTTACAGTGAATTTGCACATCACTTTGTCGCCATCGCCCAAAATGTCGTCGAATTTTATTTTTAAATCAGGAAAACCCAGCTTAAACACCTCAACCGTATCGTAAAAGGCTTTTTCGCCTTCGCGTTGCCAAGGAAATGTTTTATGCACTTTAACTCCACTATCCACGAACTTAGTAATGGCATCCAAATTGGCATTGTTGAGCAGCTCATCAAAAAATACCTTGCAAATCGCTTTGTTTTTCTCTACTTGATTATCCATAATTTTTATATTTTTTGTTGAAGAATTAATAATTAAACAGGATAAAGTACATGTTGTTTCCTCAATTTTGAGATCGTAAAACTCAGAAAGCCATTTGATAAATTGCGTTTTGTTTCTTTTTATAACGATCGTATTACAATTTCTTTCGATTGGTTTTATTTTTTAAATTCGAAAAGCCATTAAGCCAACAAAACAATGACTAGATTTAACTTCGTTACCTATTTTTTACTTCTTACCATTTTGCTTTTTTCTTGCTCTCCTAAAACCAGTATAACAAGGAACGATCAAAGCACCATTCGAGTTTTAACGTATAATATCCATCACGCCAACCCCCCATCCAAAGCAAAAGAAGGCTTGATTGATTTAGATGCCATAGCCAAAGTGATTGAGGCGCAAAAACCAGATTTAGTTGCTTTGCAAGAAGTTGATGTAAACACGAAACGTTCGGGAAACATGAACGAAGCGGTTTTTTTAGCCACCAGGCTGAAGATGAACTTCTATTTTTTTAAAGCGATAGACCATGATGGCGGAGATTACGGGGTAGCAATACTTTCGAAATATCCGTTGAGCGATTCGCAAACCTATAAGTTGCCTAATACCGGCGAAGCGAAAGCAGAACCACGGGTATTGGGAATGGGTACGGCTACACTGCCCGACGGAAGAAAAATCCGTTTTGCGTCAACACATCTCGATGCACAGAAATCTGAAGAGAATAGAATGATGCAGGTAAACGAAATCAATAAGTTAACGGACACAGAAGCCCTTCCGCTGATTATTGCCGGCGATTTAAATGCCAACACTAGCTCGGAGGTGGTTAAAGTTTTCGACAGGCAATTTGTTAGAACCTGTACCGACTGTGGTTTTACAATACCTGTAATCAATCCTAAAAATACCATCGATCACATCGCCTTTAAAAAAGGAAATAATTTCGAGGTGATTTCTCATCAGGTAATTAATGAAACGTATGCTTCTGATCACTTGCCTGTTTTAGCCATACTGAAACTGAATAAATAAATCGACCTAAACCAAACACCTATGAACCGCAGAAATTTACTCAAAACTTTAAGTATAAGTTTAGGCGCAACCGTAGTGAGTACGGATGTACTTGCCCGCTTGGCGGATAATACTTACAGCTATCGTATAGCTGATAATCCTTTGCATAAACCCTTAGAAAAGCCCATTACGGCAATTACTTGTGGTGCAGGAAACCGAGGCACGGTTTATGGTAATTTTGCCGCAAGTTTTCCCGATCAGATAAAAATAATCGGTGTGGCCGAACCGATTGCTTACAGAAACGAACGATACGCTAAAAAGCACAAAATTGCTGATGAAAATCGGTTTAATACCTGGGAGGATGTATTTAAAAAACCTAAAATGGCTGATGCCGTTATTATTTCCATGCCTGATAATTTGCATTACGAACCTTGTATGCAAGCACTAAAGATGGGATACGATATCCTGCTGGAAAAACCCATTGCGCCTACCGAAAAAGAATGTCGTGATATTTTGGCTTTGGCTAAGAAAACGGGAAGAATTGTTGCGGTTTGCCATGTATTGCGGTATGCGCCATATTTTGTAAAGATGAAAGAGTTGATTGCAAAAGGCGCTATTGGCGAGGTAATTAGCATTCAGCATTTCGAACCTATTGAACATACCCACATGGCACATTCTTATGTGCGTGGAAACTGGCATAATTCCAAAGCCACAACGCCTATAATTTTAGCTAAATCTTGTCACGATTTAGATATTATGAAGTGGGTGATTAATAAGAAAGCCCAGCGTATTGTGGCCATGGGCGATTTAAAATGGTTTAAAAAAGAAAATGCGCCTGAAGGAAGTACCGCCCGATGCACTGATGGATGTGCGGTGGAGCGGGAATGTCCGTATTCGGCGATTAAAGAATATGTAGATCGTAACTCACGGACATCGGTTTTGGATATTCCTGAAGGTACAAGCGACAGAAAAGCGGCGATAATGGATAAACTTAAAACAACAAATTATGGTCGTTGTGTTTATCGCATGGATAATGACCAGCCAGACCATTATGTAACCAGTATTCAGTTTAGTGATAGCGTAACCGCAAACTTTTCTATGGAAGCTTTTACTTCATACCATGATAGAAGAACCCGGATTATGGGTTCGATGGGTGATATGGTTGGCGATATGACAGAGTTGGTGGTGCATGATTTTAAGACCAGAAAAGAAACGAAATTTATTCCAAAAGCTGATGATGTAGATGGCTATAAAAATAGCGGGCACGGCGGTGGCGACTGGCTTTTGGTTAAGGATTTTTGCCAAGCCGTATCACAGCAAAACCCTGCATTATTAACCTCCACAATTGATGAATCTATAGAAAGCCATATTATGGGTTTTATGGCAGAGAGCAGCAGAAAGAATGGTAAGGTAATGGATGTAAAGATTTAAATGATTTTCATCATCGTCATCCTAGCAGATGCGAGGATGATGATGATGTTTTTCTATGAGGTTTCTACTGGTTGGTGTCTCCACCAACCAGATTAAATTTCCCGGTGTCAACGCTTAACCGTCATCCTCGCGTATGCGGGGATCTTAAGGCAAAAGATTTAAATTTTTTCTACTGGTCGGTGTCTCCACCAACCAGATTTATAACATCATCTTGCATTAAGATTTCCAATTAAATTGGGAAAGACGACCGTTCGTATCGGGGACTTTTCTAATGGTTAGCCTGTCCGCCCACCAACCAAACTAATTTCCTGGTGTCAACGTTTAGTTGTCATCCTCGCGTATGCGGGGATCTTAAAGCAAAAGATCTACAACATTAAATTCTCTATTGGTTGGTGCCTCCACAAACCAAATAAAAAAGATCTAATTCACTAACTAAAAGCACTCCACCTCCCAAAAACGTGTCCAGTTTTTATGAGGTGCTAAAGAGATAATACCTTCCTTTTGTTGCAGTTCCTGATTATGATTTACGCCATCGGCTACGCCGCACCAAGGCTCCAAACATACAAATGGAGCATCGGGCGCCGCCCAAATGCCAAAAAATGGAAAGTCTTCGAAATGGAAATGCAGGCCGTAATCATTTTTATTGTTCAGCAAACTAATACAGCTGCTTTGCATCGTTTTAAAAACCAATGCATCATTATAAAATAGCTCGTGTTTTAAATTTAATTTATGCCCGTTAAGTTCAATAGACTCAGTTTCATTGGCAACCAAACCATCTTCCAGTTTCCAGTAAGTTAACTTCTCATCTGTATTAAAAGCCAAATAGTAATCTTCGTAGCTGGTGTTTGGCATGTTAGGAACCGCAAATGCAGGGTGCGCACCAATAGAAAATAACATTTCATTGGTACCGGTATTGGTTACTTCGTAAGTTAAATTCAGCTTTCTGTCTATCAATTTATAAATCAGTTTAAGCTCAAAATAAAAAGGATAAACCTTAAGTGTTTCATCGCTTTGCGATAAGGTAAAAACAACTTCAGTATCGCTTATCTTTTCAGCGGCAAAAACATGATCGCGGGCAAAACCATGGCGTGTCAACTTGTATTCAGCGCCATTATATTTGAAATGTTCATCTTTAAGCGACCCAACAATTGGGAATAACACCGGACTATGTTTTGCCCAATATTTTGGGTCGGCATTCCACAAATATTCTATTTTAGTTTCCTTGCTATAAAGGCCTTGAAGTTCTGCACCTTTTGCTGCAATACTTATTTTCAGGTAATTGTTTTCGAGGGTTATCATTACATTTTAAAAGTAATAAATATGCGGTGCTTTGGAAACTATTTTGTTAAATTTGATATGAAATCTCTATGTCTGCCATTAAGCCACTGATTATTTAGGTTGCACTATTTGTTTGCAGTTTAATTTAGGAAGGCACTCGTAAAACAATAAAATATGCCTGTTGATCTCTCTAAAATATCGAATTTAAAAGTTAAAGCTGCAATAAATGCCTTGCAAAAGGGCGATGAGAAAACCTGGTTCTCTTTGTTTGCTGATGATGTTAAATTTTATGACGACGGCAACCAGCTTCAGTTTAATAATTTCTTTAAAAAAGCTTTAGGACATGAACGCTTTACCAGCATTGATCAAGTGGAAAATAATGGCTTAGATGTTTATGGCAATTTCCACTCCGACCAATGGGGCGACTTTAAAACTTTCTTTAAATTTCAAATCGGCAAAGGCGGGAAGATTATCCGGTTGGATATTGGCCAAAGTTGAGTTGGGAATAGTGAGTCTAAAGTCTTTAGTCCAAAGTCGGTAGCTTTAAGACTTCGAACTCCCAACTCCCAACTACCTTCACCCTTTCTCTTCCCAGATTACGGCAATGTTAATAATGGTTTGTACGGCTTTCTCCATATCCTGAACGCTTACCCATTCTTGCTTGCTATGAAAAGCATGTTCTCCTGCAAAAATATTCGGACAAGGTAAGCCCATGTACGATAAGCGTGAGCCATCGGTGCCGCCACGAATGCTTTGTTGCTTGGCTACCACACCTGCCCTTTCAATGGCTTCTATTCCATATTCCACAATCTTTGGATGTTTATCCAGCACTTGTTTCATGTTTCTGTACTGTGGTTTTATCTCCAGATTGTAGGTGGAATTTGGATAATTTTGCAGAACATTTTTTACCGTTACGTCCAAAAATTTACCATGTTCCGCTAGCTTCTCATTCGTAAAATCTCTGATAATAAAATGTGCCTCTGCTTGCTCAACCTGGCCGCTGATACTCACTGGGTGAATGAATCCTTCTTTTTGATGAGTTGCTTCAGGGGTGAGCGTATCTTTTGGTAAAGAAGCAATGATATCAGCTATAATTTTGATGGCACTTTCCATTTTACCTTTGGCAAAACCGGGGTGTGTACTCACGCCATTAACGGTTAATGTTGCTTCATCGGCAGAAAATGTTTCATCCTCAATTGATCCTAAAGTTTCGCCATCTATAGTATAACCAAAATCAGCACCTAATTTTTCAAGATTTGCCTTATCCACACCTCTTCCAATTTCTTCATCGGGGGTAAAAAGAATTTTGATCGTACCGTGTTTAACATCCGGATTATTCATTAAAAAAGCAGCCGCGTCCATAATTTCCGCCAATCCGGCCTTGTTATCGGCACCTAATAAAGTAGTGCCACTTGCAGTAATGATATCGTTTCCAATTTGTTGTTTTAAATCGCGATGTTCTGCAAGTTTAATTACGATATTATTGTCGTCGGGCAATATCAAATCTTGCCCTTGATAATTGTCATGGATAATCGGTTTAACATTTTCTCCGCTGCAATCTGGTGAAGTATCCATGTGCGAACAGAAAAAAATTACAGGAAGATTTTTATCGCTCGTAGCAGGAATGGTTCCATAAACGTATCCATTCTCATCCATTTCAGCATCAGAAATGCCTATTTCCAAAAGCTCCTGAACAAGTACTTTTCCTAAATTCTTTTGCTTCTCTGTTGATGGGCAAGTGGCAGAATTTGGATCAGATTGTGTATCTATTTTGGCATACTTTATAAATCTATGCGCTAATGAATTGTTAAAGTTGATGTAATTGCTCATAATTCAAAGGTAAAAGTTATAGATATTGAATAAACATATTATTTTTGTAAAAAAACAATATGACTTATCGCCTCCCGAAGACAAGTGCGCTAACTGTTTTATTCTCTTTATCATTCATGTTGTCGTTTGCGCAATCAAACTACTTCAAATGGTCGTGGGGTTTAGGCGGCGGTGCCAATTACTCTAAAACCGACGTAGTGGAAGGGAATTGGGGATATACCGCAAAAGGCGAAATCAATTATCATTTTACACCTTTTATTACAGGTGGCTTAGAGGCACAATACGGAATGGTGCAAGGCGGTGATATTGTTACTGACCCACATAATCGACAATTTATTAACAAATACACCAGTATTACCGCAAATCTGAAACTGCATTTGGGTGAATTTATCCCTTACGAGCGAAAACCTTTTTTAGAAGCCATTAAGGGGATTTATGCTGGGATTGGTATAGGTGCAATAAATAACAACATTACTGATATTGTACGTTATAAACCCAGCTGGGCTGCTTTCGATCCTGGTTATGGTCCTTTTCCTGGTGAAGATAAGGGCGTTAATTTAATTGTTCCCATCAACTTAGGATTTAACTACTACCTCAACGATGGTTACGGTTATGTTCGCTATGTGATCAACTTCAATGCACAAAGCAATTTCACTTTCGGCGAAGGTTTAGATGGCTATAACGATCCCTCAACAAAATTTAAAAACTATGATCCTGATACATTTAACGTTTACAGTGTAGGGGTAAAATATTTCTTCGGAAATATAAAGGCGTATCGTAAGTTCTTCTAAACACTATTCATTCTCTTAAATCTTTTGCATGAGAAATTTGTTTGTCATCTGTTTTTTAATCTTATCTTTTGAAACAATGGCACAAAAAACACCTTTCGAAAACAGTGGTAAAAAAGAAACCACCACTTACGATGCAGCAATTGCTTACTACGAGAATATTGCGAAGAACTATCCTCAGGCGAAGCTTTTAACTTATGGAAGTACCGATTTTGGCAAGCCACTCCATTTGCTGGTTTTATCAAAAGATAAAGTTTTTGATCCTGTCGAAATAAAGAAAGGCAATAAGGCTGTTTTGCTTATCAATAATGGAATTCATCCGGGAGAACCTGAAGGTATTGATGCTTCCATGATGCTGGCAAGAGATCTGTTAAAAGAAGATAGACTTCCAAAAGATGTGGTGATTTGCATTATCCCTATTTACAATATTGATGGAAGTTTTAACCGCAGTTCTACCTCAAGAGCAAACCAAAACGGCCCATTGGCCTATGGCTTTCGCGGAAACAGCAAAAATTTAGATTTGAACCGCGATTTCATCAAAACCGATTCAAAAAATTCGGCAGCTTTTCAGTTAATTTTTAACACCTGGCAACCCGAAATTTTTGTAGATACCCATACCAGTAACGG
Organism: Pedobacter sp. AC212; assembly: GCF_979258625.1. Lineage (NCBI taxonomy): Bacteria > Pseudomonadati > Bacteroidota > Sphingobacteriia > Sphingobacteriales > Sphingobacteriaceae > Pedobacter > Pedobacter sp. AC212. The sequence continues at coordinate 634,998 of NZ_OZ409870.1, forward strand.
TGCCGATTACCAGTACGTGATGACGCTCATTCCAACACAAAAAGACAAGTTAAATGCTCTTTTATCAAAGTATTTAACTAAAACTTTGGTGCCAGATTTGTATTCGATGATGGAGAAAAAAGGTTACCCGATGATTCCATATGTAAACTCCTTCGGCGAAGTGCCAGAAACGGGAATTGCTGGTTTTATCGAATCGCCCCGCTACTCTACAGGTTATACTACCTTGCACAATACCATTGGTTTTATGCCAGAAACGCATATGCTTAAAGCGTATGACTTGCGGGTTGATGCAACCTATAGACTGCTTCAAACCTATGTTGAAGTTGTTCAGCGTGATGCACAGGTTATTAAAGAAAATAAACGCAAAGCGGATGAGCTGGTGGTAAAACAAACCGAATTTCCACTGGCCTGGAAATTAAACAAATCTTCTTCTAATGATTTGCCCTTTAAAGGTTTTGAGGCCGGTAAAAAGCAAAGTGAAGTAAGTGGTTTTGATCGGTTATATTATGATCGGGATAAGCCGTTTACCAAAACTATAAAAGAGTGGAATAATTATGAACCGGCTATTGCGGTGCAAAAACCAGTAGCTTATATCATTCCGAAAGCATGGGATAGGGTGATCGCATTGCTTAAACTTAATAAAGTGAAGGTTGAAGAGCTCAAAACAGACACCAAAATTTCCGTAGAAAGCTATTACATCACCGATTTTAAAACGGCTACTCGTCCGTATGAAGGGCACTATTTACATTCTGCTGTAATGGTTAATCCAGTTAAAAATACTTTGCAATACTACGCTGGCGATTTTGTGGTGTACGCCAACCAGAAAACGAACCGGTTTATCGTAGAAACCCTGGAGCCACAGGCCACCGACTCTTATTTCAGCTGGAATTTTTTCGATTCCATTTTGGATATGAAGGAACATTTTTCGGCTTATGTTTTTGAAGATACTGCTGCTGATTTGCTCAAAAGCAACCCCGAGTTGAAAAATAAATTAGAGGCTAAAAAGGCATCAGATGCAGACTTTGCCAAGAATGCGGCAGCGCAACTTGATTTTGTGTATAAAAATTCTGATTATTACGAGAAAACACATAACAGATACCCGGTGGCTCGTTTGGAAACAGATGTAAAGCTCAACTTAAAATAAATAAATGGAATACCTCAGCATTGCTCCTGTAGCATCAATCATATTTGTTTTTACAATTGTTACCAGCTTGTATGCCTTTTACGATCAAAGCATATACGGTAAGTTTATGTTACATCCTTACAGTGTATCGAAAGGGAAAAATGTTTATACGCTAATAACCAGCGGGTTAATTCATGCCGATTGGATGCACTTGTTTTTTAACATGTTTACATTCTATGCTTTTGCATTTACCTTAGAGCAAATGATGGGCAGCTGGCAATTTGGCTTAATGTATTTTTTAGCCTTGATATTGAGTGATCTGCCAACTGTATTTAGACATAAAAATGATTTTCACTACAATAGTTTAGGCGCCTCTGGTGCAATTAGCGGCGTATTATTTAGTTTCATCCTTTTTAACCCTATGGCAGGAATTGGGATTTTATTTTTGCCTTTTTCTATTCCAGCAGTAATTTTTGGGGGAATCTATTTAGCCTATTGTGCTTACGCTTCGAAAAACTCGAGAGACAATATTAATCACGATGCCCACTTTTTTGGTGCACTAACCGGATTGATTTTCACTATTATTTTTGTGCCGGGCATCCTCCAAAACTTTTTCGCAATAATAGGCGCAAAGTTAGGAATGTAATTATCCTGCAGCAGGTAAACAGGGTCTTTCGAAAAAGCTCATCGGATGGTCAGGGTCTTTAATGATCTCGAACTTTACATATCCCCAGGGTTTCCAGAAATTTTCCAGCACTTGTGCATAAATTTTGTGCTGCCAAACATCAAATAAAGGCTTGGTCATATTCCCACGAAGCGGCATCGCTTCAATGTAGGTTGTGCCCTCAACAGGCATAAATGTGTATTCTGGCAAGCGGTTAAATAAATAAGCGGAGTAGTAAAAACGAGCGGTAAGCTCTTCAAATTGCTGTGCCGTAAGTGCTTTACCCTTCACCTCACTTATAATTTCCTGATGATAACGTTTATTGGTTCCGTTATCTTGCAAGCAAGCAATAATGCCAAAATCTTTCATCTTCAGCGAAAAGGTAAGCGTATTAATTTCATCTTTGAAACTGAATGGTGTTTGCTCATCTTCCAGCTTTACTACCGTGATCGACCAGGGTGTGAAATCTTCGAACTCGATGCTGGTATACATATTCTGCATCATAAAGTTGAGGTTGGCGAACTTCATCATCAGCGATTGAGACATGTTCAAGCCATCTGCCGTCATTTCCTTGCGTAAAGCAGAATGCATTTCAATGTAAACGAAGCCATATAAAAACTTCCCAACCCAATTAAATAGCTCAAGCTCTGGCAAAGCTGAAACAGCACTATAACCTGTAGCAAAGGCTTGCTGTATTTTTTCTTCCAGCGGATTTAAAAATTGCTCATTTACTTCGCTATTAACAGGAATCACGAGGGTATTATAAGAACGTATGCTTTCATCCAGAAACTGAATTTGCTCCTCGCCTGTTAATCCTGCCTGCTCCAACAACCATTTTGGAATTAGCAGAACCTGGATTACGGGAGAGTTAAAAGTGTTGCCACTTAGGAAACATTTTTTGTATAAGAAATCGAAACTTTGGAAAGGATTGTATAGGCCGGTATTCATCACTGCAATATTAGTTATTATATCGTTATTGCTTGTTAGCGATATTTTATTTTAACCCTGGGATTACAACATGATGGTTTTTGAAGGCTTTGTTTTAGCTCCTCGGTCTATGTCCCCACAGATCGAAAAAGTGTAAAATAATCTGTGAGGACACAGACCATAATTTCTTGAAATTTTGCAATAAGATTGCTTCGTCGGCTGAAAAAGCCTCCTCGCAATGACGAGATGTGGCTTATTTGGTAATTCCTTGCTCCTCGGTCTGTGTCCCCACAGATCGACACTGTAAAATGATCTGTGAGGACACAGACCATGGTTTTAGAAATATTGGAATTGAGATTGCTTCGTCGGCTGAAAAAGCCTCCTCGCAATGACGAAATGTGGGCTAATTTTGTAATTACTTGCTCCGCGGTCTGTGTCCCCACAGATCGACACTGTAAAATGATCTGTGAGGACACAGACCATGGTTTTAGAAATATTGGAATTTAGATTGCTTCCTCGGCCGAAAAGCCTCCTCGCAATGACGAAATGTCGGCTAATTTGGTAATTCCTTGCTCCTCGGTCTGTGTCCTCGCAGACCGAAACTGTAAAATGGTCTGTGAGGACACAGACCATGGTTTTAGAAATATTGGAATTTAGATTGCTTCGTCGGCTGAAAAAGCCTCCTCGCAATGACGAAAGGTGGGCTAATAACTATTATAAAATCCGCTTAAATTATCAATTAGCTGGCTGTAAATTGGCTTCGTAAACTCCAGAAACATCGTGCTTGGCGGTGGCGGAAGAACCTCTCTTTTTCTCGTTATAGCTAACTGATTTTTGTTCAGCGCCCTGTCGTCTCCTTTGTAACTTCCCCAACTGTCTCGCCAAACGAAAGTGCCGGGAAACTTCTGCTGACGAACAATTTTTTTGCTTTGCCAATCCATAATTGTCATGTCTAGCAAACCTGATGAAGAAATATTCTTTTCAAAAATACTCAGCGTAGCACTCACCGTTCCGTAAATAGGTTTACGTTCGCGGGTTTCGCCGATTACCACACTATCGCGTTTAAGCTTTTCTACTCTTTCTTTAACATAAGTTTGGCCGACTACGAAATCATCAAAATTTAAACTTAAAACCTGGTCGGGTATAATTTTTTGAGTAGTTGCCTGTTCTTCGCCATAAAATATCACAAACTTATTCCGCGAATAATTGGCAATAAATTCATCAATTTGCTGCTGAAAATAATCAGCACTCAACTTATACGGCCCGCCGTTCAAAATAATAGGTTGAACAACTACGCGGGTTACGGCAGCCCAATAGGCATCATCCATTTTGGCTTTTACATCTTTATAATTCGGCTGTAGGTTTTGCACTTTTTCAAATTCGTAATATGCCTTTTTTGCAGCTAAGCGGTTACGTTCATTTAAATAACCGATCCCTGAGTTGTACCTCGCAACTGCAGCATTGTATTTGCTTTCTGCAACTTCATTGATATATTTTGATGGTGTTGGAACAACTGCCAAACAAGCCGGACAACTGTTAATCTCATCTGCCAGCTGATTTATTTTCTGATAATCGTACATTACAGATTCCCATCTAAACAAATCGTTCGACATTTTTGCCTCGTTAATTCTGCGTAAATGATCTTGCAGGGCTAAATCATAAGCGGTTTTCAAAACCTGCATGGCCTCGCTGTTTCTGGGCGAATTTTGCAATCTGCTTACCGCCTTTGCAACTGATGCATCGTAATCACCTTTTTGTAAGGCATTTTTTCCTGTGGTACATCCTCCTAAAATTATTAGGGATAAATAAATAAAATACCGTAATCTTGAAATGTTTTTCATGGCAGGAGTGGTTTGCGTTAATAAACAAATATACTTTTGTAAAGCGATATCCGCCCTATTTACTTATTAGACGATAGACAATGAAGATTAGTTGCAAGCAATTCGAATTAGAATTAAAACACCCTTTTTCGATCTCCAAATTTACCCGCACAAGCACACCGGTAATGCTTTTAAAAATCCAGTACGAAAATGTGGTGGGTTACGGAGAAGCTTCAATGGTGCCATACATGGGAGAAAGTTTTGAAACTGCAGCTGCCTTTTTAAAAGAGGTAGATTTGAGCCAATTCGTCCACCCTTTTAATTTCGAAGAGATTATTAGTTATCTGGATCGTATTGCTCCTGGTCAGCCGGCGATAAAAGCGGCCATAGACATTGCTTTAAATGATATAAATGGAAAAATTTTAAACAAACCTTGCTACGAAATTTACGGTGCCAACCCAGCAGAAATGCCGGTAACTTCTTACACTATCGGGATTGATACCCCGGAAGTGATCCGCGAAAAACTGAAAGATGCGGAGAATTTCAAGGTGATAAAAGTTAAATTGGGAAGAGATAACGACCGGGAAATTATTGAAACCATCCGTAGTTTGACAAATGTGCCACTTTACGTGGATGCTAACCAAGGTTGGAGTGATAGAATTAAAGCCATCGATTTAATTTATTGGCTGCATAACCAAGGGGTGGTTTTAATTGAACAGCCTATGGATAAAAACGATTTGGAGGGCAATGCCTGGCTAACGGAACGTAGTCCGGTTCCTTTGCTGGCCGATGAGGCAGTGCAGCGTTTAGCAGATATGGATCAGTTGAAAGGTGCTTACCATGGCATTAACGTAAAACTGATGAAAAGTTGTGGAATGTATGAAGGTCATCAAATGATTCTGAAAGCGCAATCTTTCGGAATGAAAGTATTGATTGGTTGCATGAGCGAAACGAGTTGTGCAACCCTTGCTGCAGCGGCTTTGGCGCCTTTATGTAATTGGGCAGATTTAGATGGCCCCTGGTTAACTAAAAATAATCCTTTTACAGATCCGCCTTTTGAAAATGGGAAATACAGCTTGAAAAACTTACCTGGGCTTGGACTGGAAGGTGTTACTTCTGATCTTTTTCTTTAAAGTTCTTCCGCAGATCTTTCACGAGCTGATATTTAAAATAGGCAAGGCAAGCCGCAACACCAACTAAAAAACCACCTGGTAAAGGTTTGTGGTTGTTGTAACACCAAACTATTCCAAAAATAGAAAGGATGATGGCCAGATTGTAGAAAATATTTAAAGCAAATTTTTTACCCATAGTGGAAATGATTGAATGAGTGAATTTTGAATGAGTGATTTTCGAATGTAAGAAGTCGTCATTGCGAAGCCAGGTTTGAGCGAGCTGAAGCAATCTGATTTTTAAGAGAGATTGCGTCGTACCTCGCAATGACGAATGATTCTTAGTAAACTGGCATATTTGGATCGTAAGCCTCTTGCCAGGCTAAAATCCCACCTTTTAAATTGTATAGGTTTTCGTAACCATACTGCGCTTCAAGTTGCATCACTGCTGCGGCACTTCTTTTTCCGCTGCGGCACTGAATAATTACAGGCTTATCTTTTTCAACTTTATCAGCCTCAATTAAAATCCCGCCTAAAGGAATGTTCTCGCCGTTAAGGTTAGAAACTTCGTATTCGAATGTTTCGCGAACATCAATCAATTGAAAATCTTCTTTATTATCGATTTTTTCTTTTAATTCTTGTACTGATATTTCTTTCATCTTGAAAATTATTTATGCAAATATAGGAAAATCGATTTTAGTAGAATGAACAAAGTGGCGTCATATATTTTCTCAAAAATCTGTAACATATCAAACCCTTAGGCGTTTAATTATAAACATTACAAATGGACAAACTGAACCGTTTCTTTTGGTTTTGCTCTGGCGCTCACATCCCTACGCTGGAAAAGTATCCTACAGAACAAAATAAATATACTGGCATTGGTGCCACCATCTTCTTTACAGGTTTATTTGCCGCTTTATCTGGTGGTTATGCCATGTATTTCGTTTTTAAAGGCGATGATTTAGCTGTTGTTTTTGCCATCATTTTCGGTTTCTTGTGGGGTGCCGCCATTTTTAATATGGACCGGTATATTGTTTCGAGCATCAATAAAAGCGCAAGCACTAATAAACAGCTACTGCAAGCTACCCCAAGGATTTTATTGGCCATAATGATTGGTATGGTCATTTCACGGCCAATTGAATTGAAGATTTTTGACAAGGAAATTAAAGAACGGCTGAAAGTAAGTTATTTAAACGGACAGCGATCAAAAATTGATACCCTAAATAAGGCCTTTGAAAAGAAATACCAGGTAGAATTTGGAAGACTGAACCAGCAAAAAGCCACAAGAGATTCATTAGAGAAGGGAATCAAAGCGGATCGGCAGAAACTTAACTTCGAAATTTTTGGAAATAAAACCAATGAAACATCTGGCGTTATGGGCTACGGTCCGTATGCAAAACGTAAGGAGGTGGAAATTAAACAACGCGAATCAGAACTCGATTCGCTAAAAGCAAATATAAATAAAGCCGAAACTTTTGTTGATAACCGAAAGGAATTTGACGGTTTGTTTAATGAGAAATTATACACCAAAAAACAGCTGGATAGTTTGGCTGATCTTGCAGGTTTTGCCGATAGAAACTGGGCTTTAGGTCAGCTGAAGTTTAACGTTGATGGTACTAAAGATGATAACACCGCAATTGCAGTAACCTTTATTGGTCTGCTGTTTATCTTTTTCGAATGTTTGCCTGTGTTTGTAAAACTAATGAGTGCCCGTGGTCCTTATGATTTCGCTACGGCCGACGGCGATGACGTATCCATCTATCAATCAAAAAAAGACAAAGATTTCCATTTCGAAGTGGCCGATCATATTCATGAAACCCGGGTGGATGCCGAATCGTCAAAACGGAAGGAAATTATTAAGGGCAAAGCCTACCGCGAACTTGAAAAATACGATTGGGATAAGGAGTAGAATAGGAAATGGAAAATAGGGAATAGAGGCAACCCATCAACCATTTTACATCTTACCTGTTTCATTTTTTGTATTTTTCCACCACAAAACCGTTTTTTTATGAAGAAATTTTTAGGCGCCGCTCTGTTGGGTGTGTTGTCGCTCTCTGCGTTTGCTCAGAATGAAATAAGTTACGTGGTTTCATTTCCAAATGCAATCCACCACGAGGCTGAAATTGCCATGAGCATCGCCAATGTTCCGGCCGGAAATTTAAAGGTTAGAATGAGCAGATCATCTCCTGGAAGATATGCCACACACGAATTTGGTAAAAACGTGTATCATTTTAAAGCCTTCGATCAAGGAGGAAAACCACTAAAGATTAATCAAACAGCGGGCGATGTTTACGAAATTCCTTCACATGGAAATGAGGTTAAAATTACTTACACGGTTTTTGGAAACTGGATTGATGGCACTTATGCAGGCTTTGATGAAACCCATGCCCATATGAATATCCCCGCAACTTTTGCTTTCCCTGTGGGGATGGATGCACGGTCCCGAACAGTGCAGTTTAAATACCCTGAAATGCAAGGCTGGAAAGTGGCGACTCAGCTCAAACCCATAGAAAAAAATACTTTTTATGCCGCCAATCTTCAATATTTTATGGATAGCCCCATAGAAATCGCCAATTATAAAACGGCTAAATGGGAGGTGAAAAACCATGATGGAAAAACGCAAACCATCCATTTAATTGCCCACTCAAACGATACACAGGCGGCGATTGATAATTATGCTGGCATGTTGAAAAAAATGGTTGATGAACATTATGCCGTTTGGCGGGATTTTCCAACTTATGATTACGGCAACTATTACTTTTTGGAAGATGTGTATCCTACCAATGCCGGCGATGGAATGGAGCATAGAAACTCTACTTCCATTGTGCAGCGTACTGAAAAAATTGAGGGTTACGAATCCAACTTATTGGGCACTTTTTCTCATGAATATTTTCACAGCTGGAATGTAGAGCGTTTGCGGCCCAAAACATTAGAACCATTTAACTTTGAGCATTCAAATATCAGTGATGAATTATGGCTTGCAGAAGGTTTTACGCAGTATTATGGTGGCTTGCTTTTAACCCGGGCTGGTTTAAAAACGGTTGAGAATGCTGCTCAGGCTTTTAATGGGATGGTAAATGCTGTGCTCACGTCGCCTGGAGCCAAAAACTTCTCACCCATCGAAGCAAGCAGATATGCTGTTTTTGCTGATGCTGGTGTGGCGATTGATCAAACCAACAAGGGAAACATTTTCCTTTCGTATTACACTTATGGCGCCGCTACAGCTTTGGCGCTAGATCTTCGCTTGCGTTCGGAATTTAAACTTACCCTTGATGATTATATGCGGGCTTTATGGAAAGCTTATGGCAAGCCAGAAATTCCATACACCGTTCCTGATTTGGAAAAATCCCTCGCTTCTTTAACAAAAAATGAAGCTTTTGCGAAGGATTTTTTTGGTAGGTACATTTATGGTAAAGAGAAAAACGACTATACAAAGTTGCTATTAAATGCAGGATTTGTTTTGCGCAAATCAAAGCCTGGCCAGGCCTATACAGGTTTGGGGAACTTTAATCAGGCAGATAGCAAAGTAACGCTAATGCAAACATTGCAGGGAACACCGGCTTATCAGGCAGGTTTAGATGTGGGTGATGTTATTTTGAGCATTGACGGACGAAATGTAACGGATGCATCAGTTGTAGACAACATCACAAAATCTCATAAGCCAAGCGATGTGGTAGAAATTAAATATCAATATCGAGGCGAAAATAAAACAACAAAACTAACATTTACCGAAAACCCAGCTTTGGAAATTGTTTCGATAGAGAAAACTGGTGGAACATTAACTCCCGCAATGCAAAATTTCAGAGATAATTGGTTAAACTCGCAAGTGAAATCTAAATAGAAAAAATATATTATGAAAAAAATATTCCTTTTTACGCTTGTCGGTATGGCAAGTTTGCAGCTTCAGGCGCAAAACATTGATAAAATAATTACTAGAGAATACACTGATCATTTAATCAAAACTTTAAGTGGCGATGAAATGCAGGGTCGCGGTACGTTTACGCCGGGAATAGATAAAGCAGCCACGTTTATCGAATCAGAATTTAAGAAAATAGGCTTACAACCTTTAGCTGGTGAGAAAGGTTTCCGTCAGACTTTTTATAAATACCAGGTAGCCAATGTGAACAAAAGCATCAAAATAGATGGAAGCGAAATTTCTTCTGAAAATGTAATTCTTGCAGGTGCTAATGAAGAAAATATCACGCTCAATAAATCAAATGCTACCGTTGTGGTTTTGGATCCGGAGAAGCCTTTCATAAGTCAGTTTAGAGCTATGTTGGCCACGGGCAAAAATCAAATTATTTTGATTGATGATAAGTTTGCGCTAAAGGATGAAAAATTTTTAGAAAACTTCAAACGCTATAAAGCTTACTTTGATAAACCGACAACTTTGGATGAGAAAGATATGGGAGCCGGCAAATCTGCTGTTCAGGTTTTTGTATTAGGCGCTAAAAAAGCTGATGAGTTTACTGTAGAATTGAAAGGAAAAGTTAATAAAATGGCTTTGTTTAATGTTGCTGGAATGATTCCGGGCAAATCAAAAGCAAAAGAGCTGGTTGTTTTTTCTGGCCATTATGATCATTTAGGTGTGATTAAAACGGTAAATGGTGATAGTATAGCGAATGGTGCCGATGATGATGCATCAGGAACAACAGCGATGATTGCATTGGCTAAATACTACAAAGCGCAAAAAAGTAACGAGCGTACATTGATTTTTGTGGCTTTTACCGCAGAAGAAATCGGAGGTTTTGGGGCTAAATATTTCTCAAGCAAATTAAATCCGGATGAAGTTGTCGCCATGTTCAACATCGAAATGATCGGTAAAGATTCGAAATTCGGGAAAAATACCGCTTTCATTACCGGTTACGATAAATCTGATTTTGGAAAAATTCTGCAAAAGAACTTAGCAGGAACAGAATTTACTTTCCACCCTGATCCATACACAGAACAAAATTTATTTTACAGAAGTGATAACGCAACATTAGCTGCTTTAGGGGTTCCGGCGCATACCATCAGTACCGATCAAATTGATGTAGATAAATTTTACCACACCGTTAAGGATGAATACAGCACTTTAGATGTAGAAAATATTCTTTCAACTATCAAAGCAATTGCTAAAAGTGCAACCTCCATTGTAAACGGAACGGATGCGCCAACAAGAATTCCGAAATTGAAGCAATAGGATATAAAACTTTCCTTTCGACCGAAGTGGAGAATTCTTTGAAAAAAGAAAGGCCCCAGATTTGCAGATTAATGATTAGAATCTGTAAATCTGTGGCTTAATTTTATTATCCCGAGAAAATTTAAAACCGATACTCCATCACATAATCATCCATGAAGTAGCCTCCTCCGATATCCAGTTTTACAGATTCTTTGATGTTAAACCCACCTTTTAAATAGAAGTCTTTTGCCTTGTTATGTTTGTTTACATTGAGTTGCAAGGCAGTTCCGCCAGCATCTTTTACCTGATTAAAAACTTCGTTAATCAAGATTTTACCAACGCCCTTTCCATGTGCCGAAGGCAAAACATACAACTTGTGTAATTTGTAAATTCGTTCTTCATGATCGATAATCGAGTAGCCGGCAAAACCAAATTGATTCTCGTTATCTTCTGCAATGATGAAAATGTGGCCCTCTAATAATTGTCCGAGTAATTCCCCTTTACTATACATTTTATCGAGCATGTAATCGATTTGTTCCTGGCCTATAATGTCAAGATAGGTTGATGGCCAGGTTGCAGCGGCAATAGCTCTGATCACCTCAATATCCTGTTCTTTGGCTTTTCTTAGCGTAATCATATCGGCTCACTAATAAAAATGGGTTGTCCTGAAAAAGAAAACTCCACAAATCCATCATTTACCACTTCAAAAACCTCTTCTTCATTTTGCATGAGATTAGTAACTTCCAGGTATCGGTTTCCATGGATGAGAAACTGACTTCCTGCCGGTTTCCAAACAGAAAAGCCAGATTTGATGGGATAATGCTTTGCCCTTTCGGTAAAAACAACAATGTTAATCTTATCTTCAAAACCAGCAAATTTCTCCAGATCGAACTTCCTGGTAATTACATTTACTGCCGGGTATCTTTGTTCATAAAGAAAATTTATAGCGACCATGAGTGCATCAACAGGGCCTTGTACAATCCTGGTATCTTCCTGTACTTCCTGATTGCTTCCGTTAACCAAAACATCTACTTTCAGCCCCAACGAAACGATTTTATCGTAATTTTCGCCGTTGACCAAAAGCGTTGGGCTCCATTCTAAAAGCTGACCTAAAAGTTCTTCATTAAAATTGCCAAGCTCATCAATATATAAGGCAGGCTCTTGTTTTTCTTTTACAATGTGATGTGAAGACATGTTGCGAAGATAAGGTAATTTAAGATTTTAGAATGACGATTTTAGATTTTTTGGGCTATAACTATCCTTTCACCAAATCATAAAAATCCTGATAAGCCTGAATGAAATCATCAGCGGAATAAATCGCTTCAGAAACTGCTATCCCAAAAATTCCAGTTTGCATTAGCGGTTCTACATCATAAATTTTAATCCCGCCAGCGGCCAAAACAGGGATGTTGATATTTAAATCTTTAAGTTGATTTATTGAATTTAAATAGCCATCGATACCTAAAAGCGGAGAACCATTCGTGTTGGTTTCAACTGCAGAGAATGGACCTAAGAAAACGTAATCAACGCCTTGCTCTGCCAAACGAATTATATTTTCAACTGAATTTGCTGTGCCTCCTAAGGTGATATCATCACCTATTAATTTTCGCAAAGCGATGAAATCAGCGTTGCTATCTTCGATGTGGAAACCCTGAATATCTGCTTTTCGATTGAGGTGAATGTGATTGGCAACGATGAGTGTGGTTCCCCAATCATCGCAAATTTCTGCAACCGCATTGATGTCGGTTAAAAGTTCCTCCTCGTTTTTACTTAAACAACGGTATTGGATCCACTTCGCACCGGCTTCACAAGCCAGTTGCACTTGCTCAATATGAGATAAGTCAGGAATGTCGTAGGTAATATATTGAAGCTTCTCAATGTATTTCATGATCAAAAAAATCGTTATTGCCTGCCCGCAGCAGGCAGGCAATGACGAATGTACTAAAGTTTTGCGACTGGTTGCCGTGTTGCTTTTAACTTTAAGCCTATCCTTACGCCCTCTTATTTTAAAACTTCACGTTTAAACTCAATAAAAAGTTGCGGGTAGCTTGCGGATAATAATAGTTTGATCTGCTTAAATCACCGGCATATAAATAGGGATACGTGCCGCCATTACTTTCATATAAAGTGCTGAACACATTGTTGATGAGTAAACTTAGGCCTACATTTTTTGTTCCTACCAAAGGCGTATTGTACATTAAACGAACATCATTCACAAAAAAACTTGAAAGAACTCGTGAATCGGCCGAGGTGTTATCCAGATTTTGCTTGCCCACATATTTGCTTAAAAACGCAATGCTTGCATTTGGTAAAACAGTATAATTAATCTCGCTTGATGCGATAATTGAAGGTGAGAAAGCGATATTGGTATTGTTATAACTAAAAGTAGTTAAAGCGCCGTTGGCGTCATCATAAATAAATTCTGTAAACTCCTTAATTTTGTTCCGACTAAACGTTGCCGTTGCAGCCCACGATAAATTTTTGAAAATCTGCCATTTGCCATCTACCTCAATCCCTGCTCTATAGCTATCAGGAACATTTTGACGGGTTTGGCCCCCAACATCATTTAATTTTCCTGTGTTGATTAGCTGATCTTTATAGAACATGGCAAAACCATTTATACCAACATTGAAATTAGAAAATTGCGTACGGTAACCCGCTTCAATATCTGTTAGGTTTTCTGGTTTCGGGCGACTGTTGATGTTAGAATCCGTGAAATCTCTCCGGTTTGGCTCCTTGTTCCCAACAGCAACTGATGCATACACATTGCTTTTGTCGTTAAAATTATAAGTTATTCCAGCCTTCGGATTGAAAAAGTCCAAAGTCGCATTTTGCTGAGCCGGATCACCATTTGGATCTATACCAAAGTAGGAATAATAGACTCTTCTATATTGCAGATCGCCAAAAAGGTTGAACTTTCCAAGCTGATAATTCGCTCTGCCGAAAACATTGAAATCTGTTTTGAAGGCGTCATTATCATTATACCGGTGGCGGATGGATCCGCTTCCGTCGTAGTTGGCAAATTGTGCCCAAATTACCTCGTCAAAATGGCGGCCTTTATATTCGTTGTAAGCACCACCTAAAACGAAATTCAGGTCGTTTTTTGGTGTATAATTTAGGGAGTAGGTTACGCCATAAAAATCATTATCCAACCACAAGCGGCGAACTAAATCGGATGTGTTTTGTGTAACACCACCCAAAACCACAGGAGGAATTCCATAATCTTCGAGGTTTCGATCTTCCTTGTATTCTTCATAATAACCCCGTCCGTAAGTATAATGCAGGGCGGCATTGCCTACCAGCTGGCTGGTTATATTTCTGGTATAGAATAACTGATAATGATCTTGCTGATAATTATCGGTTTGATTGTCGTACGTAAAATCGTTATGTCTGCGGTTGGTAAGCAGCATTTCTTCGCTTATCCCATTCCAGGCCTGGTAGGTTTTTTCTGTACCGCTGAATACGTTGGCACGAAGGATATCTTTTTTGCCGTAATAAGCTCCGGAAACGAAAAATGATTTTAGGTTTGACGATGCACGATCTACATAGCCATCAGATTTTATCCGTGATAAACGCCCATCAAAAGTAAACTTGTTTGCAATTAAACCAGAGCCGACACTCACCGTGTTTTTCCAGGTATTGTAAGAGCCATAAGTATTGTTCAGTTCGGCATAAGCAGAATCTCGGCGAGTAGTGGTTTGAATATTTAAACTTCCTCCAAAAGCGCCTGCACCATTTGTAGATGTGCCCACACCACGCTGAATTTGGATGTTATCAACTGATGAAGCTAAATCTGGGAGGTTGATAAAAAAACTTCCCTGGCTTTCTGCATCGTTTAATGGAATGCCGTTAAGTGTAACGTTGATCCGTGTAGCATCGCTACCCCTGATACGAAGGCCGGTATAGCCCACACCAGCTCCTGCATCGGAAGTTACCACAACTGAAGGGGTCTGATTTAATAAATAAGGTAAATCCTGGCCCAGATTATTTTTCGCCAGCTCCGCTTTGTCAAGATTTCTAAAAGTTGTAGCAGAGTTCTTCGATGCACGGGTGGCGCTAACCACAACATCGTCGGCCAGAAAGTTTTGCTGAACCAGCTCAAAGTCTAAGCTGGCATTGCCATTTAGATTTACCGCTTTTTCCTGTGTTCGGTAGCCTACATAACTTACTACGATGGTGTAATTGCCACCAGCTAAATTGGCCAGAGTGTAATTTCCATTGGCATCACTTAATACGGCTGTTCGCTGATTTTTGATTTTAATGGTTGCGCCAGGCAAGGCGTTTTGATTGTTATCGGTAACTTTTCCGGTAACCGAATTTTGTGCCGATGCAAATAAAGGCAACATTGCAACAAGGGCTGCAAAAAGTAAATTTTTCAATGTTTTTGTTTTTAGTTAAACCCATCGGAAATAGGGGTACTCCCGATTTCAGTTAAACTTCCATAACTCCAATCCCTACGCCGGCATTACCCGGATCAGGTGCATTCAAGTTAAAAGTTGAGGGTTCAAAGTTGAAAGTTCGATGATTGACCAAACTTTTCACTTTTTACTTTTCACTTTCTACTTAAAATGGGTATGATCTCAGCCCGTTTTTGTGTTTATAACAAACAAGGCACCCCTAATGATGGGGCAAATGTAGAAAATATATTCAAAGATTTATCTTTTTTACTTTTTTAGAAAAGCAATTTCGGTGCGTCATCGGAATTTGCAGTCCCGCTTGCATTACAATCTTTTTATATCAAGTTACTAACCCTATTTAATTTCGCTAGAAGGGTTAGTAACTTGAAAAATATAAAAAGGATTTTCATTTTAATCGGGTTTAGTTAACCTAAAGTTGTGCTGCTAGGTTGCCACATAAACCCGACCCTAGCGAGATGCCCGCAATTTTTCATTGTGGCAGAAGCGGGGGCGGGAACAATTTGCCCTATAACCGCTGCCATTGCTTTCCAAATTATAAAGCTAAAAATTGATCTACTGCTGCAATAGCATGCTGTATCCTAACCTCACCCAAACCACTAATCACTTTATAGTTAGCATTTAGAGCCTGTAGTTCCTTATGCCAAACCTCCATAAAATATTCCCGTTGATTGGGGAAATCTCGCAGAGGGTCATCCTGCCAAGGTAAATCGATATCCATCAGCAGATAAAGATCATATGGTCTTTTCGGCAAAGCATCCAAAACTATTTGTGGCGTTTCGCCCAGCATTTCATCGCTCCAGATTTTTACGGTTACAAATGTGGTATCGCAGATAATGAACTCACTTTCTGTTGTCACTAAAATCGCATCTTCCAAAGCTACCTGACCATAATACATATTTACCTCATCTTGTAAAGTGTAAGGCGCAGTTAAATTTTCGCAGTAGTAGCGGGCATATTCTGGTACCCAGGATACTTTATAATATTTTGCAAGCAGCTGCGACATGGTTGATTTTCCTGTGCTTTCAGGGCCTACAATGGCGATTTTTCTTATAGATCGGCTCACATTAAAATTTTTTACTGTCAAATCAAATGTAAAGGAAAATGGCTGAAAAAGAAAAAATCCGGTTGAGGAGGGCTCCTCTAACCGGATAATAAACCAAACAAACTATTTATGAAGAAATCCTCATTGCGGTTAACTACTCCGCGGAGGAAGCTTTAGATCTTTTTCTAAAGTATATACAAAACGCATATATGTTCTGCTTATTACAACATTATTGCCAATTTTTTCGATACTATGCTTTCATGACGAAAACATGACTTCGTGTGTGTTTAACACTATAGATATGTTACATTCTAATCAGGTTTTAACGCTTTGTTAACTTCTGTAAGGGTTAAATTCTTAAATGTTGTACAAAAATTCAGACAAGGAATTAGCACAATTTTGTCTACTGTGCTAATTCTGCGACAAACAATTTTTGCATATCATACGTTTACTGAGGAAATTTGGATTCTAACTATTAAAATGTATTAAAATGAAAAAGCTAGGAGTTTTTTTAATCGCATTACTGGTATCAACTGTTTTCTTTTTTGCTTTTGCACTGATTAAGCAAGGAGGAATAGTTGGGCGGATTAATCCAACCGATGCTGTTGCAGGCATTTCACTGATTGCCGGAACAGATACAGTTAAGGCGCAGATGAATCAAGGTGCTTTTACTTTTACGAATTTAAAAGAAGGCGTTTATACTATATCTATTAGGGCTAATGCTCCTTACAAGGATTTTTTGATAGAAAAGGTTGCCGTGAAAGATAGTGCAACAACTGATTTAGGCGAAATTAAACTGCAGCAATAGATTGGATTACAGCACTAATTTTTTGTTCTCCCTTCAGGCGTATTATATTCTACCTTTTCCCCTTCTCTTGAAATTGTCCACGTTTTGTTTTTATCGCGATATTCTTTATCATCGAGCATTTCAAAGGTTGTTGCATCAGCTCCATCCAACACGGCATAATCTGCCCTTTCTGTAGCTTCCTTTTGATCTGATTTTAGCCCTCGTGTAATATAATATACTTTGTTTTTATCTTTGGCCACAGTGTAGTTAAGCACAATAAAGGTTGCAGCATCTATCTCTGGGCAAACCTTTATTTTACCCCAATCATCAAAATATACTTTGTTCTTATCTTTTAACCAGTTGTTGTGCAACGATTGTAAAGTAGCTATATCAAGACCAGGAACTTCTACTTTTTCTAAAGGCGGGTCCCCGAAAACATCGATAACATATAAATTTGTTTTATCAGCAAATAGCGTGGTTTGATATCCTAAAGAATGAAAGGTTGCTTGATCATAATCTCCTTTCAAAGGCATCAGTTTGTTTTTTGAATAAAGGGAAGTTTTTTCATAATACAATCCGTTCTTGTCGAAGTAAAATCCTTTATTCAAATTTTTGAATGTCTTACGATCCACAAAGTCAACAGGATTGCCGTTATAATAAACCTTTGTGCAGTCTACAGCTACGCTATAATCAAGCGGTCTAAATTCATTTGCTTTTATGTAACGTAACTCCTTGCCGCCGAAATATACTTTTCCATCTTTAAAATCGTAAAATGCTTTCGGATTAATAAAAAACGGTAAAATGGCAGTCGCTATTGACAACATGAAAATAGCCACCACTATTAAGATTATTTTTTTTTTATTTCGCTTATTCGATGCGTTAATCTGATCAACTAAATTCATGTCTTTATTGTCTTAAAATTAATCTGTATAAGTCTGTGGTTCTGTGATGTCATTGATTTTACCCTCACTAAGCCATTGTTTTAATTTGCTTTTTAAAAAATAGGTTTCCTGCCCTTTGTAATTATCAGAGTCATCAATTTGATAGGCACTTCCGTTTGTTGATTTAGTATTCTCATGTACAAAAACAGTATCGGCTACTACTCTACTCACCAACATGCTTGTATTTACGTCTTTTGCTTTGTGATAGAAAATAACGCAATTAGGTTTCAGGCCAGTTAAATTATTTTCCATGCGTTTTTTATTTTCCTGCGATCCCATAAAAACCAGCACTGTCGCACCAGTTATAAAAAGCAAAAGCAGTATAAGCCCTGAAAAGTGATACCAACGTTTTTTTGTTTGTTTTGTAAATTCAATCGCTTGTTGCTCATAAGCTGGAAATGCGGACGGATAATAGTGAGTGCCACATTTTCCACAACCGATATAGGCTGTTTTTTTGCCTGCAACAAACGGAATGAATAGTATATGATGAATTCTGCAAAAAGTTTCCAATTGCATATCATTTACAGCATCGCATTTTGGACATTTTAGCTGTCCGATTTCTTGTTTGCTGATTAATTTGGAATAATATCCGTGAACCATATTCGATTATTTTAAAAAGAGTAATGTAATAGATAACAAAACTCATTAGGTTTAATGAGTTGTTTGTAATGCAAATAAATATTTTTTATGCTTTTCAAAGTAGCTATTTACTATTCGTTGGTGATCAATTATTATTTGCGATAGATTGCGGAATAGATGAAATATTAAGGAACGGCGATTTGGTAACAAAAGGATTTAAGTTTGACTTTGTATGCACTGAAAGTATTATTCATATGTGGAAGGGGCCTATTAACAGGGGCTTAGCCAAGGCATCTTCGCTTTAGCAATTTAAAGAAAGTGTTTGTAAGATACGGATAAAGACTATGATGCCTTGGAAAGACATTCTAATTGAAAAGATTCCAATGAAATAATGCCTTAACCAATTAATTTGAGGTTAAAATGTTGGGGGAATAACAGAAAAATAATAACTTTATTAAACATCCCATTTATTAATAAAATTATTGGGATGAACCATCTAGATAGTATTAAGAAACAATACGCCAAATTTTCTGATCAAGAACTTCTCAGTTTCTATGAGAAAAACAAGAAAGATTTAATTTTTGAGGCTAAGCAAGCGCTAAATACCGAGCTCATTAAAAGAGGTTTTTTAGAAAATAAACCTATTGAGGAAAGCGGAAACTCTGAACAATCTAATTTTAGTGAATATTGGGATTATGCAATAAATAAACACCAGTATAAAATTGATCACGAAAAAATTTACAATGATTTGCTTAAGATGGGTTGTGAGGAAAAAAAAGCAAAGCGTATAATTAAAAAATTACCTCCTATTAATGAACTCAATACAGAGTTCGAAGAGTTTTTGCGGAAAAAAATATCAGCTGCAAATTTCTCTGCCATGTTTCTTAAGTTCTTAATTTACGCCGTTCCTATTGTTTGTATAAGTTATGCTCTTTTAACTGGAGTATACATTATCATCTTAATCGGCGTAGCTTGGCCTTTAATTATAAGTTCTAGGGGTACCAACTCTAATGGCGCTTTAAAAGGAAGCAGCTACTGGATTGACTTGATATCTTTAAACAGTACAAACATTGTGTGGGTAATGCCTATTGTTGAAAAAACCAAACTCTATTTTGTAGTTACAATTAATGAAGAAAAGAAATTTCAGTTTTTAACCAATGATAATTTGCATGTTACTTTTACCTGCAACACTGATGAAGAAAGAGCAATTTTATTTAGAGGAATAACCCAATTTCTACCAGATGCCCATATTGGCTACTCACCGGATACTGCTAATTTGTACTCAGAAGATCCTGAACGATTTTTTGTAAATATGGTTAGAACTGGTCAATATTATCCCGTTTCGAGACTCTCTTTTACATAAAAATTGACTATTGTTTTATTTTAAAATAATCAATTAAAATACTTCTAAAAAACCTATCTTTGCATCCCGACAGAACAGTTGGGATTTTCCTCCTCAAAAAGCAAAACACCTCCTTGCTTCTTCAGCCTTAACAGGTTAAAAAACTTTAGAATTTTAATTATTGTATTAAACTTTATCATGCCTAAAGACACTTCCATAAGCTCAGTATTAATTATCGGATCGGGACCAATTATTATTGGCCAGGCCTGTGAATTTGATTACTCGGGTTCTCAAGCGGCACTTTCTTTGAAAGAAGAAGGAATCACCGTTTCGATCATCAACTCAAATCCGGCAACCATCATGACGGATAAAGTTATCGGCGACCACGTTTATCTTCGCCCTTTATCTGTTGATTCAATTGAAGTTATTCTTCAAGAACACATTGATTCGCCAGATTTACCAAGAATTGATGCAGTATTGCCAACTATGGGCGGCCAAACTGCGTTGAACTTATGCGTAGAAGCTTCTGAGCGGGGTGTTTGGGAAAAATATGGCGTTAAGGTGATCGGCGTTGATGTTGCAGCCATCGAAAAAACAGAAAATCGTGAAGCCTTCCGCCAGTTAATGGTTGATATAGGTGTAGGCGTAGCGCCATCTAAAATTGCCAATTCATTTTTAGAAGGTAAAGAAGCGGCTCAGGAAATCGGTTTTCCATTGGTAATCCGTCCATCATACACCTTAGGTGGTTCTGGTGGTGGTTTTGTGCACAAAAAAGAAGAATTTGATGCCGCACTTAAACGCGGTTTAGAAGCTTCGCCAACTCACGAAGTTTTAGTAGAACAAGCCGTTTTAGGTTGGAAAGAATACGAATTAGAATTACTTAGAGATAGCAACGATAATGTAATTATTATCTGTTCGATTGAGAACTTCGACCCAATGGGGATTCATACCGGCGACTCTATAACGGTTGCGCCAGCCATGACATTATCTGATCGTTGTTACCAGGATATGCGTAACCAGGCGATTAAAATGATGCGAGCCATCGGAACTTTTGCCGGCGGCTGTAATGTTCAGTTCTCGGTTAATCCTGCAAATGATGATATTATTGCCATCGAAATTAACCCACGTGTATCTCGTTCATCAGCGTTAGCAAGTAAGGCCACTGGTTATCCAATCGCTAAAATTGCAGCCAAATTAGCCATCGGTTACAACTTGGATGAAATCGAGAATCAGATTACAAAAACAACTTCAGCTTATTTCGAACCTACTTTAGATTACGTAATTGTTAAAATCCCTCGTTGGAATTTCGACAAGTTTAAAGACGCTAACAAAGAATTAGGTTTGCAAATGAAATCTGTTGGTGAGGTAATGGCTATCGGTCGTACCTTCATCGAAGCTCTACAAAAAGCTTGTCAGAGTTTAGAGATTGGCCGTGCTGGTTTAGGCGCCGATGGTCGCCAGAACCGCAACATTAACGAAATTATGGACGGTTTGGAGCATGCTTCATGGAACCGTTTGTTCTTAATAAAAGATGCCATGACAATGGGCGTGCCTTTGGAATCTATCCGTAAGGTAACAAAAATTGATAAATGGTTCTTAAATCAAATTCAGGAGCTTGTTGCTTTAGAAGTTGAATTGAAACGTTACTCGCTAAACAACATCCCTCAAGATTTCTTCTTCACGCTTAAAACCAAAGGCTTCTCTGATATTCAGATTGCATGGTTATTGGGCAACGTTACCGAAGATGAAGTTTACGACCGCCGTAAAGCTTTGGGTATAAACAGGGTGTATAAAATGGTGGATACTTGTGCGGCAGAATTCCCGGCAAAAACGCCATACTATTATTCATCTTTCGATGAAGAAAATGAGTCTATTTCATCCGATCGCAAAAAAGTAATCGTATTAGGCTCGGGTCCAAATCGCATTGGCCAGGGTATTGAGTTCGATTACTCTTGTGTACACGGTTTATTGGCAGCCAAAGAATCAGGTTTTGAGGCCATCATGGTTAATTGTAACCCTGAAACGGTTTCTACCGATTTCAACATGGCCGATAAATTATACTTCGAGCCGGTTTTCTGGGAGCATGTTCGCGAGATTATCGAACTAGAAAAACCAGAGGGTGTTATCGTTCAGTTAGGTGGACAAACTGCTTTGAAAATGGCTGAAAAACTAACTGAAAAAGGTATCAAAATCATTGGAACCTCTTTTGAGAACATGGATATCGCCGAAGATCGTGGACGTTTCTCCGACTTGTTAAAAGAACTAGATATTCCTTATCCGAAATACGGTGTAGCAGAAAATGCTGAGGAGGCCATCGTTGTAGCAAACGAAGTGGGCTACCCGGTTCTGGTTCGTCCGAGTTACGTTTTGGGTGGACAAGGTATGAGCATCGTAATTAATGATGAAGACCTTGAAAAAGCAGTGGTGAAATTATTGGGCGATTTACCGGGCAACCGTGTATTAATCGATCACTTTTTAGATAGAGCAGAAGAAGCAGAGTCAGATTCAATTTCTGATGGAGATGATGTTCACATTGTAGGGATGATGGAACACATTGAGCCTGCAGGTATTCACTCGGGAGATTCATTCGCTGTGTTGCCAACCTTCAGCTTACCAGAATCCGTGACTAAATCGATGGAAGAATACTCGATCAAAATAGCGAAAGCTTTAGATGTTCGTGGATTGTTAAACATTCAGTTCGCCATTAAAGATGAGAAAGTTTATGTAATCGAAGCAAATCCAAGAGCTTCACGTACAGTTCCTTTCATCGCGAAGGCTTACGATGTTCCTTACATTAATATTGCCGCTAAAATTATGTTAGGTGTGGCGAAACTGAAAGATTTCACCATCGAGCGTAAACTTCAAGGTTATGCAATTAAAGAGCCCGTTTTCTCTTACGAAAAATTCCCGGAGGTGACGAAAGAGTTAGGTCCGGAAATGAAATCTACCGGTGAAGCAATCCGTTTCATTAAAGACTTGGAAGATCCTTACTTCCGCAAGCTTTACAAAGATAAATCAATGTATTTGAGTAAATAATAGCAAAAGGGCGATGGAAACATCGCCCTTTTTGGTTGATCAGAAATGATGTTAATGTTTGTTAAAACTAAATTTCAAAAAGGATTAGTCGTTATCTTAAGCTGTTTTTAATCAATCATCAGCCAATGCGGTTCCTGTTTACAATCTTCCTAATTATTACTTCTCTGACAGGGTTTACACAAACTCAACGGCAAATCCGCAATTTAACCGCATTTAATAAGCTATATGGCTATATTCAATATTTCCATCCTTCAGATGAAGCTTCGAAAATTGAATGGCAAAGTTTTGCTATTTATGGAAGTCAAAAAATGCTTCATGTTAAAAATGATCAAGAATTAGTTACCACGTTAAATGAATTGTTTCTTCCGCTTGCGCCAACCATAAAAATTTCTGTAAAAGAAAATCTGAAATTTGATGTAAGCCAAATAACACCTTCAACCTTAGTTGGATATACTCCTATTTATTGGCAACATGTTGGTTTAAAGCTTCCTTATTTCACTAATATTTACAATAGCATCCGTATCAATAGGTTTAATCCTGTATCAGAAGAAAGAATTAACCAAAGAGCATTTGCCATAATCTCACCAATTAGTGTAGTAGCATATAAGGGCAAAAAATTTATCTTAAATATTACTGTCAAATCAGATGTTAAAGCTTTGGTTTTAAAGCCTTATATGGGTAAACTCAACTTTGTTAAAGATTCTGTTGTTTCAAGTAGCGAAAAGCAGTATATTTTCGAAGGAATTTTTGACCCTGAATTAGAATTATTTACCATTGCCATAGAAACTAATTTTGGCTCCGGATCTTTGAATTTTGACAACATCAGTTTAAATGTTATAAATGAGGATAAAGGAACAATTATCCCACTGGTTAAAAAAATGGTGGCGTTAAACCAATTGGATTCGAAAATCGATAGAAGAATTATTCGAATTTTTAAACCTCAGGGCGATGAAAAATTTTTTGAAGAAGAGCTTAAAATTGGTGAGATTATAACACAAACCTTAGTGCCTGGGATAAAATGCATTGTTCCTTTGGCCTTGTACGGAAATGAAAAGCATACCTACCCTATAGTGAATGAAAGTCGAGTGGCTGAACTCATCAAACTTGCTTATGATTCGTGGCCGAAAGATGATCAGGGCGAATTTAAAATCAGTGGCGCAGATTTAAAAATTAGATTAGCGGATCTTATCATTCTATATAATGCCTTAAAACATTCTTATCCTTATTGGGATGATGCTTCATTGAATGCCGATGAAATTTGGAGTAAAAGTATATTAAGGGCTTTCTCTGATAAAACAGATCAAGATTTTTTGAAAACATTAAAGTGGATTGCAAATTCCCTCAACGATGGTCACATGTTTGTAGATTTGAATGGCGACTCTAATAAAGACATTGCTACATTACCACTGCTTTTTGATGTTGCAGAGGGAAAGATAGTTGTAAAAAAAGTACTCGACTCTGGATTGATTGATCAGGTTAAAGCAGGTGACGAACTTATTCAAATTAACGGTAAAAAACCATTCGATATTCTTCGATCTACCGATTCGCTTTTTTCTGGTTCGGCACAATGGAAGCTCGCCAAAAGTACAATTGCTCTTACAAAAGGTAAAAAGGATGAAGTTGTTCATTTGAATTTGAAAAGAAAAAACCAAAATATTTCGGTCGATATTTCTAGAACCTACCCATACAGTGAATATACTTCTGGCTCTGATCGAAATAATAGAGGGAAGAGTGAGTGGATATCGAAGGATATCTTCTATATTAATTTAAATAAAACAACAACTGAGGTACACATGGCTGAAATTTTGAAAGCAAAATCCGTAATTGTTGACATGAGAGGTTATTTAAATGAAGATACAGAAACATTTTTATCGCATTTAACGGATAAAAAGCTAACCTCAAATAGTGGAATGTTTACACCTCAAATATTGTATCCAGATTATCAGAAAGTATCATATGCTATAGGGTCTTATACTATTGAACCTGCTTTGCCTATAGTAAAAGCAAAAATATTCCTGTTGGCTGATGCTACCGGTCAAAGCGCTACTGAAAGCTTTTTATCTGCTTATAAGCAATTTAAAGTAGCAACAATTGTGGGGCAGCCAAGTTCTGGTACAAATGGCAATATAAATTTAATCTCGATGCCAGGTGGATATCGCTTTTTTTATTCGGGTATGCTTGTTAAAAACCCTGATGGGAGCAAACACCATTTAAACGGTGTAGTTCCTGATGTGATGGTGAAGAATACGATTAAGGGCATACAGGAAGGAAAAGATGAAATTCTTGAAGAAGCCATTAGATTAGCCACCGCATATAAATAATTATTTCTGCTTTTCTCCTGGTTCTGCACCTATCTATACAAAGTTGAGTTTCCTTATCCTCCTCAAAGTAAGGAGGCTGTTCAATTTTTTTTATACCTTGATGCAACGTTTTAAAATCCCGCCTGTCTTATAATCAGAATATTCAAAATTTTGGAAACCGTTTACGTAGATAAAAACCTAGAGCTAGTTAAAGCATGCATGCAGGGCAGCCGGGCAGCACAGTTTGATTTGTACAAACTGTATGCAAAGGCGATGTATAATGTGGCGTTACGAATTCTGAATTATGAAGAAGAAGCTGAAGATGTTTTACAAGAATCCTTTTTAGATGCATTTACCAGGATTGTAGATTTTAGACAGGAAACTACTTTCGGGCTTTGGCTGAAGCAGATTGTAATCAACAAATCAATCAATTATCTGCGCAAGCGTAAATTTGAATTTGTTGGAACGGAAGAGTTATCAGAAATACCTGATGAAATTTCTGCAGATGAATATGAAGTTAAATTGCAGGCCGAGGAAGTTAGGAATGCCATTTCAGAACTTCCAGATGGTTATCGAGTGGTATTAAATTTGTATTTATTAGAAGGTTACGACCACGAAGAAATTGCACATATTTTAAAAATAAGTGAAAACACAAGTCGCACACAATACATGAGGGCGAAGAAAAAGTTAAAAAGTATTTTAGAACAGAAAGGGATGAGAGATGAATAACAGATTAGAAACTTTTGTTAAAGAGAACCGAAAGGCTTTTGATGTGATGGAGCCACCAGTGGGGCTTTGGGCCAAAATAGAGCTAGAGTTAGATTCAAAACAAAATCAGGTAAAACAAGATAAAAAAAAGCCAGTAAAGTTATACTTATGGATGAGTGTAGCCGCAAGTTTGGTAGTGGTTTTCGGTTTAGTGTGGTTGTACGCCGGAAGGTTGCAAAACAAAGATTTAGAAATCGCGGATGTTAACGAAGCTTATGCACAGAAAGAAGTTCATTTTACGGGATTAATCACCGAGAAAAGAGATAGCCTGGCCATTTTCGCTTCAGCAAACCCAGAGCTTTATAAAAAATTTACTGCTGATTTGGCAAAACTGGATGAAGAATATGAACGACTAAGGTTGGAGCTTCCAACGTCGCCAAACCAAACTTTTGTAGTTAAAGCAATGGTTAAAAACCGCGAAATCCAATTACAACTTTTAAAACAACAATTGCTGATTATCAATCAAGTAGACGATTATAAAAAAGTAAATCAGATTTAGGAGGAGAGTATAAAGTAGTTAGTATAAAGTATAAAGTTTGGGTGGCTTACTTGAACTCTATCATACAACTTAGTAAGTTTAAAACCCAATCTAGCTATTTTATACCAAATACTAAGTATAAGATAATACGCTCACAACATTTCAAGGCAAAACCGGTCGGCAGGTGGAGCCAATAAATGTCTAACAATTAACAACATGAAAACAATTAAAATATTTTTAGCCTTAGTGGCTTTCATTGCCGGAAAAGCGAATGCTCAACAGACTGTAGTGGTAACAGCATCAAACAATACCTACGCGGTGAATAAAACTTCGGTAACTCTTAACAACAGTGTAACTGTGAACGCTGATGTTCAAGCGGGTGCGGATGCCGAACGGTCGAAAAGTTTTTCAAAAAGCTTTAGCGTTGATAATAGCGATAAAGTAAACCTGAATAATCAGTACGGCTCTATCGTGGTAAAAACATGGGATAGGAAGGAAGTTAAAGTAGATATAGACATTAAAGCGTTTAGCAATTCGGATAATGATGTGCAAAAATTGCTGGATGCGGTTAATATTGATGCTACTAAAAGTGGTGATGTGGTTTCGATAAAAACCAATTTGGCTGATAGAAGTGGCCGTTGGGGAAGAGGTGTAAGAAATGGGGTAACTACTTGGCGACGAGAGGTGAAAATTAATTATGTGGTATACATGCCAGCCTCAAACCCACTATCTGTTTTGCAGCAATATGGTAATGTTGAGGTAGGGAATTTCTCCGGACCAACCTCATTAAAAGTACAATATGGAAACTTGGTGGCAGGAAATTTAAGTAACAGCAACAATTACATTAATGTTCAGTACGGCAAGTGCGATATTCAGGATATGAATGCTGCTGTAGTTAAACATGAATACAACGGCCCGGTAACGATCGGTGCTGTAGGAACTTTAGAGTTAGATGCAGAGTACGTTGGGGTAAATATCAACACCATCAGAAGATCGGCAGATATCAAAGTTCAGTATGGTAAAGGTTTAACAGTAGGTAACATTGGCGGCAACCTGTTGTTAAGTGCCGAATATGCTAAAGTAAACATCAACACTGTAAAAGGAAATACCGTAGTTAAGCAGGCCTATGGCGATTTAAATATTGCGGCAGCGGGTAAAATAGCCGTTAATGCAGAATATTCAAACGTAAATTTGGGTACGCTTAATGGCGATGCCAATATCAATATGGATTATAACAGGTTAAACGTAAACGAAATTACTCCAGCCTGCAAAAGCTTCACTTTCGGGGGCGAATATGTTTCGGTAGGACTTGGTTTCGCCGATCGATTTAATGGAAATTTCAATGTTTCAACTTCATACTCTGGCTTTAAATATGGCGCTAATGTTAGTTCCAGTTTAGTGAGTAAAGATGACGAAACCAGAAAATATGCAGGCAAAATCGGCAGCGGCGGTGGAGCAAATGTTAACGTTAAAACTGAGTACGGTTCAATTACTTTCAAATAGTTTTTACAGGCCTGAATTGCAATAATCGCCATTTGGGCTAAGCCGAGAAATCTTTGAAAACAAAATAATCACCAAACAAACTAAGAGTCTTGCTGGAAATTCGGTAAGACTTTTTTGTTTAATGTTGCATTGGCGTATTTGGCTTATCTTTGCTGCTTATGAAAGCCTATTTTTTTTGTTTTATTCTCCTTCTTGGCTTCACCACCAAAGCACAAGAGACCCCAGTGAAATGGGCTACTCAGGAAACTTTTTTCGAAGAATTGATAGGAAAAGATTTACCCTATTTCAAAGGCTTGACAACAAATCGGAAAATGTTTTCAAAAACAAGTTTGAACAATCAAATTGTGGTGATTAACTTCTGGTTTGAAAACTGCCCGCCGTGTATTGCAGAGATGCCAGAACTGAA
This sequence comes from Pedobacter sp. AC212, assembly GCF_979258625.1. Classification (NCBI taxonomy): domain Bacteria; kingdom Pseudomonadati; phylum Bacteroidota; class Sphingobacteriia; order Sphingobacteriales; family Sphingobacteriaceae; genus Pedobacter; species Pedobacter sp. AC212. The sequence goes on from NZ_OZ409870.1 coordinate 663,402, forward strand.
TAAATTAGTGGAGAAATATGCTAAAAAAGGCGTTCGTTTTATAGGCATCACTCACGATGTCCCACTCACAGCCAAACGTTTTCAAACGAAGAACAATTATCAATACGAAATTGTAAGTTTAAGCAAGGCTGACATCGCAAAGCTTAATATTAACCACGGCTTTCCTTCAAATATTCTTGTGGATAAAAACGGTAAAATCATCTCCGCAATGGCCAACATCTCTTTTCTTGATCAAGAATTCAAAGAAAGATCAATTCTATTTGAAGAGAGGCTGCTACAAGCACTGGGTAAATAATCGGTCATGACTTAAATTCGATGTTCCTTATTACTAAGCATTGAGGGTAAATACTTACCTTGCATAACCATCAGCACATCCCTAATATGAAGTCATCTCCTGCTATTAAAATGTATTTAGCATTCGGCGCCGCCGTGGTCTGGTTTGCTTTAATTTTACAATTTATAGTAAGTTTAAAAGCTGCTGACTATGATTTTCTATCAACTACTAAATTATACTTATCCTTTTTTACCATCACTACAAATATTATTGTGGCCATTTGCTTTACTACAATAATTCTGTTTAGCAAGACTAAATTAGGAGTTTTCTTTTCCAGGCCATCAACACAAACAGCAATAACGGTTTACATTGTTGTAGTAGGCATTATATACAACGTGTTGTTACGCGGTTTACTTCGCCCTGTGGGATGGGCCAGGGTTGCTGACGAATTGCTCCATGTTGTTAATCCACTAATATTTCTAGGATTTTGGATGTTATTCGTCAACAAGCAAACGCTGCAATATAGAGATGCTTTCAGTTGGTTGCTTTATCCACTAGCCTACATTATATTTATTGTAATCCGTGGATATTTAATCAACCAATATCCTTACCCATTTATTAATGTGGTTGATTTGGGCTATCCAAAAGCGCTACTGAATGCCTTTGGCTGCCTGTTTCTTTTTTGGATACTCTCCCTATTGTTAATTTGGATAGGGAAAAAGCTAGCTAAAAGCTAAAGTACATATTCTTCATTAATTGGTTTAATAGGCTCTGGAATTTCATTCTCCTCCATCATTTGCAGCAGGTTAATTTCAATTGTTCTGGTAATCTGATTTAATGGAATTCCTGCAGAATTATTCTCAAACGGATCAACCAGGCTCATCCCATTGATTTGAGTGGATACAAACACAAAACCAATCAACCAGCCTAAAAAGATTGATGCCGGTCCTGCATCCTGACTGATCACCAAAGTAAAAGTAACCACGAATAACCAAATAAAAACCTTTGTTAAATAGGAATAGGTAGTTGGGAAAATAGTATTTTTTATCCTTTCGCTCATGCCCATCGAATCCGAGAAACGCACTAACATTTCATTAATCTCAATAAATCTAAACCCATCAATATGGTTTCCTTTCGATAACTTTTGCAGGTCTCGTGATTGAATATTTAGAATTGCATTGTGCGTATTGTTATGCTTTTCAATTTCCTTCAGATCTTCTTCGGGTAGATACTTGATGTATATCTCATCAACGGTGCCTCTCAGGCTAGCCTTTAAAGCATATAAAAATGCAATATGCCTACAAATCATCCGCTTTGCGGTAGCCGGGTCTTCATCAACATAATTAAGCAAAGCCCTTGTAAAAGATCGTGAATCATTTACCAAGGCACCCCAAATTTTGCGGGCTTCCCACCACCTGTCGTAAGCCTGGTTATTATTAAAACCGATAAAAAATGCTATCGCTGTACCCAAAACAGTTGGGATAATGGTGGGGATGACAAAATGGTGGGCAATCAAATATTCTCTAACGAAGTATGCTGCGGTGCAGGAAGCGATCATGATCAGATCAACATGCCAGGTGTTTCTTAAAATTCTACTTAGTCTAATGTTTTGTATTAAAAGCATATCATGTTTAATGGAGATTGAAAATACAAAACAAATGCTGAAATGTTTGCTTGTGTAACAAATATAGTTACAAAGAGCGCAGGTTGCCGATTGTCATGCAAATGTTTATATTGGGAAACCAAATATTCCCAACATCTCATGAGCGAAACTTTACCAAAGAACAATATCTTTAAAGTAATCGGTGCCTCATCACTCGGCACACTAATCGAATGGTACGACTTTTATATTTTCGGCAGCTTAGCTGTTATTATTGGTCATCAACTTTTTCCAGAAGATGCAGGCGCTTCAGCCTTGATTAATACTCTTGCCATTTTTGCGGCTGGTTTTATCGTTCGCCCATTTGGGGCATTGGTTTTTGGTCGCCTGGGCGATTTAATTGGCCGAAAATATACGTTCCTGTTAACCCTTGTATTAATGGGCGGATCTACTTTTTTTATTGGTTTAATACCGTCTTACAAAAGCATCGGCTATGCAGCGCCTATTTTAGTGCTGATTTTACGCTTAATTCAAGGTTTAGCGCTCGGTGGCGAATATGGTGGTGCAGCAACCTATGTGGCAGAACATGCACCAAAAGATAAACGCGGATTTTTTACCAGCTGGATTCAAACTACTGCTACATTAGGGCTGTTTTTGTCGCTCGGCGTTATTGTGATTACCAAGAACATTTTGGGCGCCGAAACTTTTGGCGACTGGGGCTGGAGAATCCCATTCCTGCTTTCTATTTTATTGGTTGTAGTGTCTATCTATATCCGGATGAAGATGCACGAATCGCCGATGTTCTCTAAGCTGAAGGCGGAAGGCAACATCTCTAAAAATCCTTTGAAAGAAAGCTTTAATAACAAAGCCAATTTTAAAATGGTGCTGCTTGCCCTTTTTGGTGCCACTATGGGGCAAGGTGTAATTTGGTATACAGGTCAGTTTTATGCACAATCTTTTTTAGAAAATACCTGTAAGCTCGATTTCAACGATTCACGCTATATTTTACTTTGGGGAATTGCTTTTGCGACACCTTTTTTTGTAATATTCGGAGCATGGAGCGATAAAGTTGGCAGGAAGTGGATTATGTTGAGTGGAATGCTTTTGGGCATCATCTTCTATCGCCCAATTTATCAAACATTTTTAGATGATACTGATTTTAGCAAGGTAGAACAAAGCGATATTTTAACCTCAAAAGCGCTCCCTTCAAGCGCCTTGTTAATTGGCAACAGCACTGATAGCTTAAGAACTTCGGCTACTCAGGTAAGGTTGAAAAATGGTGCCAGCTTTAACGTGGTAAAAACGGATACGGTATCGAGTCAGCGAGGCATCATTTCGGGAGGCGAAATGGTAAAAGATAAAGTGCTGCCAACACCCGTTTTTTGGAAATTTGTAGGCCTGATTTTCTTTCAGATTTTACTGGTAACCATGGTTTATGGTCCAATTGCTGCATTTTTAGTGGAGCTTTTCCCAACAAAAATCCGCTACACCTCTATGTCGCTTCCATACCACATTGGCAATGGTGTTTTCGGCGGATTAGTACCTTTTATTGCTACTTTAATTGCCAGTTTTGCGGGTTCAACGCCATTATCTGGTTTATGGTATCCCATCGGAATTGCGACATTAAGCTTGATCATAGGAACCATTTATCTATCAAACAAAAAGGACGAAAGTATTAACGATTAAATATTTTACAAATGAATGCGTTAAAGAAATTTTTAGGTTTAGTATGGATGATTTTAGGGCCGGTTGCGATGACTTTTTTGTTTATTCAGGCGGTAGAAAAAGTGGGCTTAACCCATACTGATATTGAACGAACAAATACCATGTTGCAATGGGGAATTATTCTTTTTATCTTCCTGCCGATTAGTTTGGGTTTGATGATTTTCGGGTTTTATGCATGGAAGGGCGAATACGATCGTTTGCCGGAAAGTTCGGAAGATATTTAGCATTTTGCTGTTTTAATAATCATCCCCACGCTCGTTTCTAACGAGTGTGTTAATAGCTGTTTTATTCTTGGACTTTACGCGATAGAATCGCTAAACTATTTTGCGCTCGTTAGAAACGAGCGCAGGCGTAAATAACGTTCAAGCTCCGTGATTTCTGTGTTTCAGTGGCTAATAACTTTTTTAAAGTTCAGTCCCACGCTCGTTTCTAACGAGCGTATTAATAGCTGTTTTTAAGAATTTTACGCGATGCAATCGCTATACTATTTTGCGTTCATTAAAAACGAGCGCAGGCATAAATTTTGCCACGGAAACACGGATTAACACGGAAAAGTAACATTCAAGCTCCGTCATTTCTGTGTTTCAGTGGCTAATAATTGTTTATAAAACCCGTAACAACAAACCTTTCAAATATTCTCCTTCAGAAAAAGAAATTCTAACCGGGTGATCTTCAGGTTGACAAAACTGTTTAATGATTTGAACTTCTTTACCTGCATCAAGCGCTGCCCAGGCAATAATTTGTTTGAAAGTTTCGATATCTACGGCGCCAGAACAAGAGAAAGTCGCCAGTAAACCGCCCTTCTCCAGCAAAAGCATACCTAATCTATTCAAATCTTTGTAGGCTCTTGCCGCTCTATCCAAGGCTGAACGAGATGGTGCATATTTTGGTGGATCGAGTACAATTACATCGAATAATTCGCCCGACTCTTTAAAAACTCTCAACTGTTTATTTACATCAGATTGGATGGCTGTAACTTTAGCCGGATCAAATTTGTTAAGCGCTACATTTTGTTTAAGGGTTTCTATGGCTAAGCCAGAACTGTCTACACTGGTAATACTGGCTGCCTCATTTGCTAAACTATTTAAACTGAAACCGCCACTATAACTAAAACAATCCAATACTTTTTTGCCCTTGGTATAACTGGCTAGTATTTTTCTGTTATCGCGTTGATCGCAATAAAAGCCAGATTTTTGACCTTCGGCGATGTTGATATGATAAGCAATACCGTTCTCTTTAACTTCTAAAAACTCTGGCGGATTTTCACCCCAAAGCAAGCCGTTTTCAACTGGTAGACCCTCATGAGTACGGGCAGTAGCATCGCTTTTATCAAAAATTCCTTTGGGTTGAAGTTCCGCTTTTAAAATTTCTACTATATCATTTTTAACGCTCTCGATTCCGGAACTTAAAATTTGTAGAGAGAGAAAATCAGCATATTTATCGACAATCAAACCCGGTAGGAAATCAGCTTCGCTGAATACTAAACGGCAGGTATTGGTTTCCTCGTTAAGGATAGATTGACGGGAAGCAATGGCCTGCTTTAAACGTTTTTCGTACCATTTTTTGTCGATGATTTGTGTTTCATCCCATTCTAATAAACGAACGGCAACTCTAGAATTACTGTTGAAATAGCCATAGGCTAGAAATTCATGATCAAAGGCGGAAACTTTAACCACTTCTCCATTTTCAGGCTTTCCTTTTACTTTTTCAAGTGCGCCCGAAAATACCCATGGATGTCTTTGTAGTGCAGCTTTTTCTTTCCCCTTTTTTAATACGATTTCTACCATGCAGCAAAGGTAATAATTAGTTTGGAGTTGGGAGTTCGGTGTCGTGAGTCATAAGTCTCGATTCGTGAATTACTCAAGCCTCTAAGTTGTGTGGCCGGAAAAATTGAACTTTGGAATCGCTTACCGCAAGACGCCCAACGCAATCCGCTTTACAAAAATCTGTTTCCGATGTTTTTCTGCATTCTTACCAGTTCAGTGTCAAGAATTTTAGTCTCAAATTCAGTAATTTCCCTCTTGGCCTCAATCATCGAAATTAAAAGTTCTGTAGCTACTTGCCCCATTTCAAAAGCGGGCTGTTTTACCGATGTTAGGGATGGAGAAAATAATTCGACCAGGTTGGAGTTGGTAAAACCAGCAATGGCAATTTTATGGGCAACCTCTGGATTGGTTTTTTTCAAAGCCATGATACAACCGGTGGTTAGTCTATCGCTGGAAATAAAAATACCATCAGGTTTATAAGGCAAAAGTTCTTTTACTGCTTGCTCCAGTTCTGCAGAATGCATTCCTCCGTGCTGGCAATATTTTACTAATTCAGGTTTAAATTCGATATGATATTTTGCCAAAGCCGCCTGATAGCCTTTTAAACGCTCTTTGGTGATGGATAAATTCTCAGAATTCGTTAAATGTGCAATCGTTCTCTTCCCCGATAAAATCAGGTGTTCAGTAGCGTCAAAAGAACCTTTGAAGTTGTTGGCAATCACTTTGTGTGTGTCAAAATCTTCCGGTACGCGATCGAAAAAAACGATCGGCAGTCCTTTTGAATATAAATTCCGGAGATACGTGATGTCTTGTGTTTCGGAAGAAAGTGCGATGAGCAAACCATCAATCGATCTTGATGCAAGATGCTCCACGTTAAGTTTTTCCTGCTTGTGCGACTCGTGACTTTGAGAAATAATTACGTGGTAGCCGCGATCATAGGCGATGGATTCTATACCGTTTATTACCTGTGAAAAGAAGTTGTTGGCAATCTCACTCACAATAATGCCGATGGAATAACTTCGCCTTTCCTTTAAACTTAGGGCTATCGGATTGGCCCGATAATTTACCTTTTCCGCATAAGCTAAAACAAGCTTTTTGGTTTCTTCACTAATCTCATAACGATCTCGCAAAGCTCTGGAAACCGTCGAGGTTGATAGTCCGAGCGCCTTGGCAATGTCTTTTATGGTTGAAGTTTCAAATCTCATTTTATGGCAATGCGTACAAGTTACAAAAAATATATTTTATGGCATTCTTGAAAGCTATATTAATAAGCGTTAAAAAGACGTTTTTGGGAACGTTTGCACACTTTTTTGGTTAAATCTGATTTCTAACCATTTTAAGTTTGTAAAATTGTTACATCAATCTAACCAAATATTAACCAACAAAAACATGCTGCAATAGAATTATATTCTTTCTGCAATGAATTACCCAATTCTTTAGCAATTAAATATTCAATAAAATTTAATAATTATGAGCAAATTTCTACTCGTTTTATCATTTCTATCTATTTTTGCGTTTTCTGTAGCCAGGGCACAAACCAAGCAGTTTACGGGAACGGTTAAAGACAAGGCAGACGGACAACCATTAGTGGGCGTTAGTGTAACTGTAAAAGATTCGAAAACCGGTGGCAGTACCGATGCAAATGGCGTATTTAAAGTTACCGTGCCTCAAAAGGGCGGTGTGCTTACGTTTACTTACATTGGGTATAAAACCAGAACCATCACACTTGCTGAACAAAGCAAATTGGATATCACTTTAGAAGAAGATGCCAATACACTGCAAGAAGTAACCGTTAATATTGGTTATGGTGTGGTTAGGAAGAAAGATTTAACCGGAGCGGTTTCTTCTGTTGGTGCAGATGTGATTGCTGCGGCGCCCGTTTCTTCTGCATTAGAAGCCATCCAAGGTAGGGTAGCCGGCATTAACATTGCCACTACTGAAGGTTCGCCCGATGCAGATTTAGTGGTTCGTGTTCGCGGTGGCGGTTCAATCACTGGTGATAATTCTCCACTTTATATTGTTGATGGTTTCCCGGTAGCTTCGATCGCTGATATAGCGCCGCAAGATATCGAGACTATTGACGTATTAAAAGACGCATCATCTACCGCCATTTATGGATCGAGAGGTGCAAACGGGGTAATTTTGGTTACTACGAAAAATAGTAAAGATGGCAAAACATCGGTAAGCTACAACGTTTTTACCGGCGTTAAGCAGTTGGCCAATAAACTGGATGTGTTACCACCAATTGACTATGTTACTTGGCAATATGAAAGGGCGCTTTTAGACAAGACACCAAATGATTACACGCAATATTTTGGCAACTATCAAGATATTGATTTGTATAGAAATGTACCCGCTAACGATTGGCAGGAAATCATTTTCGGTCGTACTGGAACTACGTTTAACCAAAACCTAAACATTAGCGGCGGTGGTGAAAAAACGAAGTACAGCTTAAGTCATAGCTTTGTGAAAGACAAAGCCATTATGCAACTTTCAGATTTCGAAAGACAGAACATCAACTTCAAATTAAATCACAAATTATACAAAGGCTTAACGCTTGATTTCGGTTTGAGATACGCAGATGCTAAAACGAAAGGTGGTGGTGCAAATGAACAAAATGAGGTTTCTTCTGCCGATTCCCGTTTAAAAAATGCCATGCTTTATCCATCATTTCCAGTACCGGGATTAACCACTACTACCGAAACGGACGATGAATTTAATCTCTACAATCCATTGATTTCTATTTCTGATAATGATCAGTATGTACATCGTAAAACCTACAACATTAATGGGGCGATTAGTTATGATATCATCGAAAATTTAAGATTGAGGTCTGAAGTAGGTTATGATGGTTTTAGAAACGATATGGATCGCTTTTATGGCACCACAACTTATTACGTTAGAAATGTGCCGTCCGCGGAGAACCAGAATCTTCCGGCAATTATATTTACCAATACCAATAGAAACAGCATCAGAAACACCAATACCTTAAATTATAATTTCAGTAAAATATTAGGTAAAGATCATAACCTGAATATGTTATTGGGCCAGGAATTTATTAAAACAGAATTGGGTGTTTTAACCAATGTGGTGCATGGATTTCCAAAATCTTTTGGTTTCCAGGAAGCAAGAGTATTATCAACGCAAGGAAAAGCCAACTCAATTGACAATAACTTTTCTCCAGATGATAAGTTACTTTCATTTTTTGGAAGGGCAAACTATGATTTTCAAGGTAAATACTTGTTAAGCGCTACGTTCAGAGCAGATGGTTCATCTAAATTTTCGCCAGAAAATCAATGGGGATATTTTCCTTCAGTTTCTGGTGCCTGGAGAGTTTCGCAAGAAGACTTTATGAAAGGAACCAAAGCATGGTTAACAGATTTGAAACTAAGAGCAAGTTATGGTACGGCTGGTAACAATAATATTCCTCCCGGCCAAATGAACCAGACTTTCCAAAACTCTGTAACCACATGGGTTAATGGCTTTAATAACTACTGGGCAGCATCAAAAACCATGGCTAACCCCGATTTGAAATGGGAAACTACGGTAACTAAAAATATCGGATTGGATTTTTCATTATTCAATTATCAACTTACCGGTACCATTGATGCCTACTTAAACCGTACGAAAGATTTATTACTTCAATTTCCGGTTGCCGGTACTGGTTACGATTTTCAATATCGCAATATTGGCGAAACACAAAACAAAGGACTGGAGTTTTCATTGAACTGGAATGCCATTAAAAAAACAAATTTTGATTTGAGTTTCAGTGCCAACATCAACTTCAACAGAAACAAAATCATCTCATTGGGGGCAATTAAAAACATCAACGGTACATCCAATTGGGCATCAACAGAAATTAATGTCGATTATTTAGTAGAAGAAGGATCATCAGTTGGAAGAATTTATGGCTATCGCAATGCAGGAAGATATGAAGTTTCTGATTTCTCTGGATACAATGCAACCACTGGTGCCTGGACCTTAAAACCAGGCGTAGTTGATGGCAAGGAATTTTTAGGAACGATTCGTCCGGGTACAATGAAAATTGAAGACCTTTCCGGCGATGGCAAAATAGATCTTTCAGACAGAACGGTTATTGGAAATGCAAACCCGTTAAATACCGGAGGTTTTTCAGTTAATTCCAGAATTTATGGCTTTGATATTGGTGCTTACTTCAATTGGAGCTATGGTAATGATATTTACAATGCCAATAAAATTGAGTATACATCAACCAGTAAATACAGTTCCAGAAATATGATTTCCATTATGGAAAGCGGTAGCCGCTGGAATAATCTTCGTGCTGATGGAACCATCAGTAACGATCCTGCTGAACTTACAGCGATGAATGCAAATACTACTTTATGGTCGCCATATATGAAAACTTTCGTTTTAAGTGATTGGGCTGTAGAAGATGGATCTTTCTTGCGTTTATCTACATTAACATTGGGTTATACTTTGCCATCAAGAATATCTGAAAAGCTGAAAATGAAAAAATTAAGGGTTTATGCTTCGGCCTATAACCTTTGGTTGTTAACAAATTACACAGGTTTCGATCCAGAGGTTTCTACCCGCCGTAGAACCAACCTTACGCCGGGAGTAGATTACTCGGCTTACCCTAAAAGCCAGTCGTTTGTATTTGGTTTAAATGTTAATTTCTAATTTTTAAGAATATGAAAAAGATTATATATATCCTGTTTTTCATTGCAGGGATAACTACCTTAAATAGTTGTAAAAAGACGCTGGAAGCACCAACTAAATCATCTTTGGATGAATCAGTAATTTTTTCTACGCCAGGTTTAGCAGAAGGAGCGGTTGCTGGAATTATCCAATCTTTTGGCGAAACCAATTCTTATCGCGGTCGTTTTTTAGTGTTCTATGGCATCAACAATGATACTGAAGTAAATAATGGTTTAAAAGCAACGGCTGATGATAAGTCGCGGCTTTCAAATTACAATGCGAACGTAAATAACGGGCAGATGAATACGGATAACAATGCCTGGGCGAAGTTTTATGAAGGCATTGAACGAGCAAACTTAGCAATTAGAGGTATCCGAACTTATGGTAACATTTCAAGTAGTCCTCAAATGGCACAAATCCTAGGCGAGATATTAACGCTTCGTGCCGTTTTATATAATGATTTAATTAAAGGTTGGGGCGATGTTCCTGCCCGTTTCGAACCGATTACAACAGCTACAACTTATCTGGCCAGAAATGATAGAGATGTGATTTATAAACAACTTTTGAAAGATTTGGATGAAGCAGCAGGTTATCTGCCATGGCCAAATGAAAATGCTACAACTGCTAAAGTAGAGCGTGTAAGCAAGGCTTTTGCAAAAGGTTTAAGAGCACGTTTGGCCTTGGCTGCAGGTGGTTATGCACAACGCTTGGATGGTACAGTTCGTTTAAGTACCGATGCCGATTTATCGAAAGATAAAATGTATGCCATTGCTAAAAAAGAATGTGTAGATATTATTAATAGTGGCAAACTTCGCTTATTGGGTTTCGAGGAAGTTTTTAGAAAACTTAATGAAGAGGCCGGTGCAGCAGGATTAGAATCTATTTGGGAGATTCCTTTTAGTGAAGGTAGAGGCCGCGTGATTTTTGATTTGGGAGTGAAGCATTTAAAAACAGATAAATACACCGGTCAGAATAAAGGTGGCACCAACGGACCTAACCCAATTATGCTTTACGAGTATGAAACAGGTGATGTTAGAAGAGATGTTACCGTTGTACCTTACGAATGGGATGGTGGCACTGGTGATACAGGCGGATATCAGGTTCCCTCGAGTTTAGGCCGTTTATATTTTGGTAAGTACCGTTACGAATGGATGAAAAGACGCGTGACCTCAACCAACGATGACGGCTTGAATTGGATGTATATGCGTTATGCCGATGTAGTTTTAATGGCCGCTGAATCCATCAATGAGTTGGACGGGCCAGCTGCTGCAGCTCCATATCTAAAAATGATCCGCGATCGTGCTTTCCCTGGCAATGCAGCAAAAGTAACTTCATTTATGGCGTCTGCAACGGCATCTAAGCAAACATTTTTTGATGCCATTGTAAACGAAAGAGCATTGGAATTTACAGGCGAAATGTTGAGGAAAGGTGATTTGATTCGCTGGAATTTGCTGAACACAAAAATCGCTGAAGCAAAAACGAAGTTGCAACAATTAGAAAACAGACAAGGTAAATATGCAGCACTTCCGTTAAAAATATATTATAAAACAGCTGCCAATGGAGAAACTGTCGAGATTTATGGTTTAAATTTTGGCGATACCGATGCTCAGGGTGTGGCTTTAGGTTATACTGCTAATAAAGCCTGGACGATGGTGGCTACAGGCGATGCTTCTACTTATTGGGATGCGCTAGCTGTTAAAGATCCAAACGCACAACAGGTTTGGCCGATATGGCAGGTTTTCTTAGACTCATCTAACGGATTGTTGAACAACAAAAACTTGAACTTATAATGAACAAGGTTATGAATAGAAATAAACTATATACCATCGTTTTCTGTGTATTGACCTCAATTAGTTTATTGGGTTGTAAAGATGATGTAACAGAAGAAATTACAAAACTGCAAGTAGACAGGGCATTTTCGCCAACAGGCTTAACTGCTACCATTGTAGATAAAACTGGCGTTAGATTAACCTGGAAGGCAGTTAATAATGCAAAAACTTATACAATTGAAGTTTTTGAAACTGCTGATTTCTCAGGAACGCCAACAAAAACAGTTGATAACATTACATTTCTGCAAGTGCCGTATACCTTGACAGGTTTGGCTGGCGATACGCAATATTCCATCCGTGTAAAGGCGGTTGGCGAAGGGGTAACAGATTCAAAATATGTTACGGCTACTGCTAAAACCGATGCAGAACAAATTTTTCAGAATGTAAATACGGCTAAATTAACGGCCACTTCTGTAGCGCTAAACTGGCCCGCCGGGCAAGCAGCTACTACCATTACCTTAACTCCAGGCAACATTACCCGCACCATTACTGCCGCCGAAGTTGCTGCAGGCGAAGCCGTAGTTACCGGTTTAACAGGCGAAACTTTATACACGGCAAAACTGCTTAACGGTGCGAAAGTTCGTGGAACCATTACTTTTGCAACTCCTCTTGATTTAGGTGGAGCAATTGCCGTAACACCTACAGATAACTTGACTACCTTAATTGCTAACGCAAATGCTGGTGATGTTTTTGCCCTTTTTCCAGGTACTTACAATATCAATGCAGATTTGTTGATCACAAAAACGATCTCGATAAAAGGGGCAAAACCTTCAGATAAGCCAATTATAAAAGGAGCTGTATTTAGAATGAAGGCTAACGCAGGCTTATCGTTAAAAGACCTGGATATTGATGGAACAGGTGCATTGGATGGTAATCAAACCATTGTTTATACCGATGCATCTGATGCTGCTTACGGAAACCTCTCGATTGAAAATAGTAATATCAAAAACTACGTGAAAGGATTTATTTATGTAAATGTTAAAGCGCTAATTGAATCAGTAACGATCAAAGGAAATTTAATCAGCAATATTGAATGTAATGGAGGTGATTTTATCGATTTTAGAACTGGCTTGGCCAAAACACTAAACTTCTCAAATAATACGGTTTATAATTCTGTTCTCGCTAGAGATTTCTTCAGGATGGATCCAACAGGTTCTACGAACTTCCCAGCATTTGCCTCAATTATTACTGTGGCCACAAACACATTAAATGGAGTTTGCAACGGTGCTGCAAATAGATTATTTTATGTTCGTTTGGCTAAGCATGAAATTTATTCTTCTAAAAATATTATAGCCAATTCTGGAGGTATTTTAACCAACCAGGCTTCAACTATTATTGTGCCAGCAAACTTTATTGCAAACAATTATTTCAACGCACCAACCTATATGGCTGGTAGTGCAACATCGGGTGCGAAGTACGATACAGGAACCTTTACTACCTTAAATCCTGGATTTACCAATGCAGCTGCAGGTAACTTTACCATTAGCCAATCAGATTTGAGAACTAATGGGGTCGGAGATCCGAGGTGGAGAAATTAATATCCCTATTTATATTCAAGGGCAGATTTTATCTGCCCTTTTTTATTGGAATTTAAATTCTAGCGTTTAAATTTATAGCATGAGTCAGCCCACATTTTTTAAATACTGCATTATTCTTTTTCTAGCATTTACTTTCATTCAGGCAAATGCTCAGGATCCTAAATACCCTGCAGAAATTACGGTTGCTCAAAATGGAACTGGAAACTACAAAACCATTCAGGAAGCCATCAATTCCATTCGTGATTTAGGAGAAAAACAGCTAATCATCAAAATTAAAGATGGTACCTATCAGGAAAAAATCGTTATTCCTTCCTGGAAGATAAACCTGAAACTGATAGGAGAAAGTAAAGAACATACCATCATCACCAACAGTGATTACTCAGGGAAACCGGTTTCTGTAGGCAAAGATGCATTTGGTTTGGAGAAAATGTCTACTTATACTTCTTACACGATTTTAGTTCAGGGCAATGATGTTTCGTTGGAAAACCTAAGCATTGTAAACGCTGCTGGTCGTGTTGGGCAGGCGGTGGCATTACATGTAGAAGGCGACCGTTTTATAGCGAAGAACTGTAACATTTCAGGCAATCAGGATACGTTGTATGCGGCAACAGAAAGTAGTCGCCAGTTTTACCAGGATTGCTTTATCGAAGGAACAACTGATTTTATTTTCGGGAAATCGACCGTAGTTTTTCAGAATTGTACCATCAAAAATTTAAGCGATTCTTACATTACAGCGGCCTCAACCTCACGAAATCAAACTTTCGGTTTTGTGTTTTTGAATTGCAAAATCATTGCTGATTCTTCCGTCTCCAAAGCTTATTTAGGACGCCCATGGCGGCCATATGCCAAAACGGTTTTCATTCACTGCGAATTAGGAAAACATATTTTACCTGCCGGATGGAATCCCTGGAAAGGTGACAAAATGTTTCCCGATAAGGAACAAACCACACTTTATGCAGAATATCAAAGCGTAGGTTTGGGCGCTTCGCCATCAACCCGACTTCCATGGACTAAACAATTATCAGATAAAGAAGCTAAAAAATACACTCTTAAAAATATCCTCAGCGGATTTGATCACTGGAATCCTTTAACGAATTTATAATGAATAAACCAAAATTTTATGCCGGCTTTGGCATGGCCCTTCTTGTGCTATTATTTGCTTTCAAATCTCAACAGAAACAAATAGTTCTATATATTATTGGCGATTCTACTGCGGCAAATAAAGCAGCAGATAAGTTCCCGGAAACGGGTTGGGGCATGGAATTGCAGCCTTTCTTTAAGGAGGAAGTAAAAGTAGACAACAGGGCTTCAAATGGTAGAAGTACTAAATCTTTCCGTGCTGAAAAGCGTTGGCAACCGGTTTTGGATAATTTGAAAGCGGGCGATTATGTATTTATTGAGTTTGGGCACAATGATGAAAAAATTGATAAGCCAACGGTTGGTGTTTCCTTAGCTGATTTCAAAATCAACCTTGTTAATTATGTTAATGAAACTAGAAGTAAAAAGGCCATTCCCGTATTGCTTACACCAATTTCGAGGAGAAGTTTTAAGGATGGCGTTCTCGTAGATTCGCATGGCGATTATCCAAAAATTACAAGATTGGTTGCCGATTCTTTAAAGGTTCCGCTGATTGATATGCTGGCTAAAACAGAAAAGTTATTGAACAAATTAGGTGATCAGGCATCTATAAAATTGTTTCTGCATGTTGATTCCGGATATGTAAATTACCACAAAGGGAAAAAAGATGATACACATTTAAGTCCAGATGGTGCACAACAAATAGCTGGTCTGGTAGTGCAGGGAATTAAAGAAAACAAATTGAGTTTGGTGAAGAAATTGAAATAAAGGGTTGCTGTAGCCATTTGCGAGTGAGATTACTTTGCTAATATCTTTAACCCAGTCGTTACCCAGAATTTATTTCAGGACCTTATTAACATGTTTAATATTCTTTTCAGATACCAAACCTCTGATTGCCACCCGTATAAATTTCGTTCCGTAGGAACGTTTCATTGGTAGAACATGATAAACGTTATGCCATCGTTCCGTAGGAACGTTTCATGAAGAAAACGATGTAACGAATAGGGCGATTAATGGGTGTTAATTAATTCAAAAAGAAGATCATAAAACGTTCCTACGGAGCGAAATTGAAATTATTATTTTTTCTACCGAGGATACGTTCCTACGGAACGAATGAAGGTTTTTCTAGTGTTAAGATATCATGAAAGGTGTTGAGGTAAATTCCCAACGAAAGATATTGTTAGGTTATTAGCTTAGATGTAGAATATACCTTTTAAGGCTTAAGAGCACATTCTATAACCAATCGTCACCCAGAATTTATTTCAGGGCCTTATTAACATGTTTAATATTCTTTTCAGATACCAAACACCCAATCGCCGCCCGTATAAATTTCGTTCCGTAGGAACGATTCATCGGTAGAACATGATAAACGTTATGTCATCGTTCCGTAGGAACGTATCATGAAGAAAACAACGTCACAAATAGGGCGATTAACGGGTGTTAATTAATTCAAAAAGAAGATCATGAAACGTTCCTACGGAACGAAATTGAAATTATTATTTTTTTTTCTACCGAGGATACGTCCCTACGGGACGAATGAGGTTTTTTTAGTGTTAATATCATGAAAGGTGTTGAAATAAATTCAGCATGATGACTATTCATATCAAGTTGATCATTTATTATTTACGCCAAAAAAGCCGCAAATTCCAAGACTAATCTGTGAATCTGCGGCTAACTTTTTATTAATTATCTGCTAAAAAATATACTTCGTACTTAAGAAGTTAGAATCATTTCCATTCACAATTTCATTTAGTAGTTTTTTGTTGTCATCGGTAAATTTGGTGGCCACCAATGAGCGGATAGAAAAAGAACGTAAAGCATCCACAACAGAAAGTGTTCCTTCGGCACTATCTTTTCGACCTGTAAAAGGAAATACATCTGGCCCACGTTGGCATTGGCAGTTGATGTTTACCCGGCTTACCTGATTAACTAAAGGATCAATTAGTGAAGAAATAACATTTGCATTGCTGCTAAAAATACTTACTTGCTGTCCGTGAGGCGAGCCGATTAAATATTCAATAGGTTCTTCCAAATCATCAAAAGGAACAACAGGAACAATTGGTCCAAACTGCTCTTCTCGATACAGTTTCATGTTGCTATTTACCGGATACACAATGGCAGGATAAACGAACGTTTCAAAAGTTTGACCGCCATTTTTGTTTACCACTTTAGCGCCATGGGCAATGGCATCATCAATGCAGTCTTTTAAATATTCAGGTTTATTTAATTCAGGTAGCGGTGTTAAGTTTACGCCCTTTTCCCAAGGCATTCCGAACTTTAGTTTTTCTACTTCAGCAGAAAGGCGTTTTAAAAATTCTTGTGCAAGACTGCGGTGAACGTAGATAATTTTCAAAGCCGTACAACGCTGGCCGTTGAAGGAAAGCGATCCTAAAACGGTTTCAGAAACCGCCAGATCCAGATCAGCATCTTTAGTAATGATGGCTGCATTTTTAGCATCTAAGCCTAAAATAGCCCTTAAACGATTTACTTTGGGGTGCAACTTCTTAAGCTCGTTTGCCACCTTGCTCGAACCGATCAAAGTTAATACATTGATTTTCCCTGATTTCATTAAACCTGGTACAATGGTATTTCCGCGACCGTAAATGGTATTTACAACTCCTTTTGGAAAGCTTGAACGGAAAGCTTCAAGCAATGGATAATGCAATAATGTTCCGTGTTTAGGTGGTTTGAATAAAAGCGTATTGCCCATAATCAGGGCCGGAATTAAAGTGGTAAAAGTTTCATTTAAAGGATAATTAAATGGCCCCATACACAATACAACGCCCAGCGGCGAACGACGTACCTGCGCTACAATTCCCTGCTCAATTTCGAAACGTGAAGACTGCCTGTCGATATCTTTCAAGGCATCGATGGTTGCGTAAATATATTCAACCGTGCGATCGAATTCTTTGATAGAATCGGCGTAAGACTTACCGATTTCCCACATAATCAGCTTAGCTACAATTTCCTTTTGCTCCAGCATTTTGTGCGTAAAGTTTTCTACACAGCTAATGCGATCAGCTACGCTCATGGTTGGCCATTGCCCGCGACCATTATCGTAAGCTGCTACGGCTGCATCTAAAGCCTCAGTAGATTCTTTTTCCGTACATACTGGAAAACTTCCGATGCGCTTTCTTTTGTATCCTTCGGGAGTTTTGATGCAAACAGGAGAAAAAACCTCGTTAAAAGGTCCGTTCCAGGGTTTCATTTCTCCATTAGATAGAAACTCTTTTTGATTGATTTCTTCTTTGAGCCTAAATTCATCTGGAATTTGGCTCTCTTCAACGAAAATACTTTCGAGGTTTAGCGTGGTGCTCAATGTTGGTTTGGTTGTTAGGGTTTATAATTGTGTTAATCTATAGTTTAAGTATAGATTAATTTTATTTTTAAGGCTGAAGGTTTTGCCTAGTTGGTTCGCAAATCCTTCAGCCTGATAATTATGCTAATTCGATAACTTTATACTTCGGTACCAATGTTTTCATCACTGTCCAGCCGATTAAGTAACAAACCGCACAGATAGAGAAGATAATGAAATAACCGGCTTCTTCACCTTTGAAACCCATAAAAATGATTTCATTTTTACCTGTATAATCAAACAGTAAACCCGATCCTTTATTGATAATGAAAGAGCCGATACCACCTGCCATACCACCGATACCGGTAATAGTTGCAATGGCTTTTTTAGGAAACATATCGCCCACGGTAGAGAAAATATTTGCTGACCAAGCCTGGTGTGCTGCCCCTGCAATACCGATAATAATTACCGGAATCCAATAAGTAATATGACCTAAAGGTTGTGCGGCCAAAGCTAAAAGCGGGAAGAAAGCGAAGATTAACATGGCTCTCATTCTGCCTTCGTAAGGGTTCATGCCTTTTTTATCAACAAAATAAGTAGGCAACCAACCACCGATAATGGATAGCAGCGTAATCATATAAAGTACAAATAAAGGTAAAGCACTTTGGGTAGAGTCCATTCCGTAAACCGATTTAAGGTAGGCTGGTGTCCAGAACAAAAAGAACCACCATACACCGTCTGTCATAAATTTACCAAAGGCAAAAGCCCAGGTTTGTTTGTATTTGAAGCAATCGATAAACGATACTTTTTCTTTGGTTTCTTCTACATAATCGGCCAATTTTCTATCGGCAATTAAATCTTGTTGAATGTAAGCCAACTCTTCTGCGCTTACTCTTTTATGCAATTCTGGTTTATTGTAAACGAAAACCCAAAGGCCCATCCATACAAAACCTAAAGCACCGATGATGATAAAAGACATCTCCCAGCCATAAGCTTTTGCAATAAAAGGAATGGTAATTGGAGCAGCCAAAGCACCCACAGTAGCACCTGCGTTAAAGATACTGGTTGCAAAAGCACGGTCTTTTTTAGGGAAATATTCTGCAGTGGCTTTAATTGCTGCAGGAAAATTCCCGGCTTCACCTACTGCCAAAACAAACCTTGCAAAGATGAACAAAGTAACACTTACCGAAACAACCATTCCAGTATCGTTAACTCTACCAATAATTTCTTTTGCCCCTTCAAAGCCTACAAACCAATTGCCTTCGATGATTCCGGCAGTAGCGATACCGCAGTAAGCGTGTAAACAGGCACCAACCGACCATACACCAATTGCCCATAAAAAGCCTTTTTTGGTATCCAGTTTATCAACCAAACGACCAGCAAAAAGCATTGAAATGGCATAAAATATCGAGAACAATGCAGTAATATTTCCATAATCATTATTATCCCAGTGAAACTCTGGTTTAATAAAATCTGTCCATGTTAACGAAAGTACCTGTCTATCTAAGTAATTTATGGTGGTGGCAAGAAACAGGAGTAAACATATCGTCCATCGGTATTTGCCTATTTTTGGTTGATTCATTTGGTTAGTGGTATTTAAATTTTACTTGCTTTGCTTAATTAAGTCGAGTGCGAGTTTGGTATTGTCTGCCAGTTCTTCATAAAGGCCTTTTGCCATTACATCTTTGCTAATTAATTTGCTGCCCATGCCTACTGCACAAACGCCAGCCTTAAACCAGGTTTTTAAATTGTCAGCATCAATTTCAACGCCACCTGTAGGCATAAATAATTGCCCTGCGAATAAATCTTTTATTGAGGATACGAATTCTGGGCCTAAAATATTGGCAGGGAAAATCTTAATTAACATTGCTTTATGCTGCTGTGCGATACTAATTTCCGTCGGCGTCATACATCCAGGAATCCAAAGCATCCCGATTTTATTCGCTATTTCAGCTACCTCAGGGTTTACGATTGGCGCCACTATAAAATCGGTTCCGGCATCAATAAAAGCATTTGCATCAGCAGCTGTTTTGATGGTACCAATACCCAAATAAAGATCAGGCATTTCAGCATCACGTACTTCTTTTAACTTTTTAAAGTTAGGCAAAGCCGATTTACCACGATTGGTATATTCAAAAACGCGGACACCTGCATTATACAAAGTGCGTAAAATTTCTACACTTCCGGTTTCGCTATCTTGATAGAAAAGCGGAAGCATACCTTGTTCTAAAATGGCATCTAAAATTTTGTGTTTGTTACTAATCATGGCGTATTATTCTTTTTTCAATGTCTGCTACGGTACTAGTCGTGGCATCGCTTGGAATGTATAATTTATCGTAGGCTGCAGCGGTTGCAAAATTTAAAGTTTCTTCCACAGGTAACTGGTTATAAAAACCATAAATTAATCCTGCCATAAAACAATCACCACTGCCTACTTTATCTAAAATTTCATCTGAAACATATTCTTCAGATACCGTTAGTTTCTCTGCTGTGTATATCGCGGTATAGTATTTTATTCCTTTTCCGTTATCGAAACGGAAGGTATTGGCTACAGCCTTACAAGCTGGAAACAAACTTAATATTTCTTTAGAGGTATCCGTTGCTTGTTGTAGTAACGTTTCCTTTGCATAACCTTCTGTTGGCTTTAAATCTTCGTGAAGAGCAGTACCTAACATCTTGTTTGCTGCCCAAACATTGCCCATGATTAAAGTGCAATATTTTGCCAGCTCAGGTAGAACATCTATCGGATCTTTACCATATTTCCAGAGCTTAGCTCTGTAATTTAAGTCTAACGAAATAATAATATTTCTTTCACTTGCTGCTTTTAGGGCTTCAAGGCAAACATCAGCTATCGATTGGTTTATTGCAGGACAGATAGCGCTGAAATGGAACCAGGTAATCCCCTGAAAAACTTTATCCCAATCAATCTGACCAACTTTCAATTCTGCATAAGAAGAATTTGCCCTATCGTAAATTACTCCGGCATTTTTTAAATCTTTCCCTTTTGGAAGATAGTATAGCCCCAATCTATCGCCGCCAAAAACCATTGGCGAGGTATCAATATTTCTAACTTTTAAATACTCTTCAATCTCTCGGGTAACAGAATTATCTGGCATAGCCGATAAATAAGCAGATGGAACGTTCCACAACGCCAATGCAGTGGCCGCATTTAGTTCAGCGCCACCAACGTAAAAAGGCAACTTACTTTCTTTTAACCATTGCCCATCCATATCAGGGCAAATGCGCAAAAGGATTTCTCCGAAACTTAAAACTTTTTCTCCTTTTTTTACCAAGGATGATATCTGGTCACTCATTATATGTTTGATCGGTTTTCTCGCCATGGCCTGTGTCGTCTCAGGCCATTAATTAAATCCAGTTTCGGTCTGTGAGGACACAGGCCGAGGGGTCTGGACTAAAATCTCTTCTCCATGGCCTGTGTCCTCACAGGCCATTAATTAAATCCAGTTTCTATCTATACGGACACAGACCGAGGGGCTGGACTAAAACCTCTTTCCATGGTCTGTGTCCTCACAGACCATTTATATTTAAAACGTAAAGTAATTTTTTGCGTTAAAATAAGAAATATCCTGCACTATCTTGCCTACCCACTCAATATCATTTGGCAATTCCCCATTCTCCACATCTTCGCCAAACAGATTGCAAACAATCCGGCGGAAATATTCATGGCGTGGGAACGACAAGAAACTACGTGAATCTGTCAACATCCCCACCAAACGGCTTAGAAGCCCCATGTTTGATAGTGCATTTAATTGTTTAATCATGCCATCTTTCTGATCTAAAAACCACCATGCAGAACCAAACTGAACTTTACCGGCAACAGAACCATCATTGAAATTTCCAATCATTGTGGCAATGAGTTCATTATCTGCAGGATTTAAGTTGTAGATAATGGTTTTCGCCAGCTTGTCCAGGTTATCTAAACGGTTTAAAAATTTTGAAAGCATTCTCGCCTGACTAAAATCGCCAATGGAATCCCATCCTGTATCAGGACCTAATTGGCGTAACATACGAGCATTGTTATTCCTTAAAGCACCTAAGTGATATTGCTGAACCCAACCTTTTTCATGATCCCATTCTGCAAAATAGATCAGCATAGCTGATTTGAATTTTAAGTTTTCCTCGTAAGAAATCTCCTGATTGCTACGGATTTTATCAAAAATTGAGCTGATTTCTTCATCCGTATAATCTTCGGCATAAATTTGCTCTAGGCCGTGATCTGAAACCGAGCAACCGTTTTCGGCAAAATAATCGTGGCGGCTTTTTAAAGCGTCAATATATTCTTGAAAGTTGGAGATGGATTTACCCACAACACCTTCCAATTTGTTAATGTAATCGTTTAAGCCGGCAACATCATCACTGTTCATTGCCTTATCCGGGCGGAAAGCCGGCAACATTTTTAAGGCTACACCTTCGGCTGCCAATTGCTGGTGGAAGTTTAAGCTATCCAGCGGATCATCAGTTGTACAAACCGCTTCCACATTCATTTTTGCCAACAATCCACGAACAGAATATTCTGGTGTTTGCAACTTTGCAGAACATTCATCGTAAATTTTACGAGCGGTTTTGCCTGATAAAATATCGGTAATTCCAAAATACCTTTGCAGCTCTAAATGAGTCCAATGGTATAAAGGATTGCGCAAAGTGTAAGGTACCGTTTCAGCCCATTTCTCAAATTTCTCAAAGTCAGATGCGTCGCCGGTAATGTATTTTTCATCAACGCCGTTGGCTCTCATGGCTCTCCATTTGTAGTGATCGCCTGCTAACCAAACCTGTGTAATATTTTCAAACTGCTTATCGTTTGCAATTTGCTCCGGAATTAAGTGATTATGATAATCGATAATGGGTAACGATTTTGCGAAATCATGGTAAAGCTTTTCAGCTGTTTCATTTTGCAAAAGGAAATTTTCGTCTAAAAAAGGTTTCATTCTTTTGAGATTTGAGATATTAGATACGAGATTTGAGATTTTCAAAACGCCGATCTTTATATCGTATTTTTTAATGTGGTCTGTGAGGACACAGACCACGGATTTTGTTTTATATCCCTCGTTATTCAAAGGAACAAAGCAATCTTATGAATCAGATTACTTCGTGCCTCGCCTGCCTGCCGCCAGGCAAGCAACAATAGTTTGTGAAAACTCGACTCTGGAATTCGGACTAAAGACTTCCGACTCCAAACCCCCAACTAAAGACTAACGCCTCTTTTCCATGGAATAAAGTCGTCTTGATTTAAGAGTACAGCTTTCGGAATTACTTCGCCACTTGCGGCTTTGATGCAATATTCTAAAATGTCTTCACCCATTTGCTCAATGGTTTTCTCACCTTCAATTACTGGTCCGCAGTTGATATCGATAATATCGCCCATGCGTTTAGTTAAAGCATTATTGGTAGAAACTTTTATGGTTGGGCAAACCGGATTACCTGTTGGTGTACCTAAGCCTGTGGTAAATAAGATCAATGTTGCGCCCGATGCTGCTTTACCAGTAGTAGCTTCCACATCATTTCCTGGTGTACAAACCAAATTTAAACCAGGTTTTGTAGCAGGTTCGGTATAATCCAACACATCTTCCACAGGCGATGTTCCGCCTTTTTTAGCGGCACCAGTACTTTTAATGGCATCAGTAATCAAACCATCTTTAATATTACCGGGAGATGGATTCATAAAAAATCCAGAGCCAACGTTTTCTGCTGCTTGATTGTAAGCCGTCATTAACTGAATAAACTTACGTGCTGCAGTTTCGTCTTTTGTGCGATCGATCAATTGTTGTTCGGCGCCACAAAGTTCTGGAAACTCGGCTAGAAGAACAGTTCCGCCCAGACCTACCAATAAATCAGAAGTATAACCAACTGCTGGGTTAGCGCTAATGCCACTAAAACCATCGCTACCACCACATTTCACACCCAAAACCAGTTTGCTTAATGGCGCTGGCTGACGCTCAATTTTATTAATTTCAGTTAAACCGATAAAGGTTTTTCTAATCGCTTCTTTAACTAATTGTTCTTCGCTTTGCGATTGTTGTTGTTCGAAAATGAATAAGGGTTTATCAAAATTTGGTGAACGCAATTTCAAATCGTCAACAAAATCTTTTACCTGCAAATTCTGGCAGCCCAAGCTTAAAACGGTAACGCCGGCAACATTTGGATGATCAGCATAAGCGGCTAAAAGTTTGCTCAACACAGCAGCATCCTGACGTGTACCACCACAACCACCTTGATGGTTCAAAAACTTTATCCCATCAACGTTTTTGAAAATACGGTTAGCCGCAAGATTCGCTTGTCCGATTGAGCTCGAATCTGCTTCTTCCAGGATTTCACCATTTTTATAAGCCTCAACAAGGTGATGCGCATACGTTTTGTACTTATCGGTTACGGCATAACCCAATTCATTATGTAAGGCTTCGCGAATGACATCAAGGTTGCGGTTTTCGCAAAAAACAGTAGGAATAAATAACCAGTAGTTGGCTGTTCCTACGCGACCATCATTGCGGATATAACCATTGAATGTTCTGCCTTCAAATTTGGATACATCTGGCGCATGCCATTCATAGTGATAAGGTCTAAACTCGTAAGGATCTGAAGCATGTTTAGTGTTTTCAGTATCCATTAAGCCGCCTTTAAGGATAAAATGTTGCGCCTTCCCAACCAGAACACCATACATAATAATGTGATCTCCGGCATTCATATCCTGCATAAAAAATTTATGCTTGGCCTTAATATCATCCTGTAAAGTATATTCTTGGCCATCGTGTATAATGGTTTCGCCTTTTGCAAGATCTTGCAAGGCAACAAGTACGTTATCGTTAGGATGGATTTTTAAAATTCTAGTAACCATTTCAATTTGTTCTTTCTTAGTGCAAGTTACTCAAAGTTTCTTTTGCACCTTTATTTTGTAATAAATCTACATAAGATTTTACCGCAGCATTAAAACCAGGATAGTTATTCAGGTTTTTATCCCAAAGCCTTCTATCGCCCAACGTACTGTCTACTACAGTTTCAGGGTTTTTCCAGTAATTGTGCAATACTTCTGCAAATTCATCTTGTATCGGGAATGATTTTCCATTTATTGTCGACGTATAAGTATCGCCCTCTTTGGCAGCATTCATATAAATGATGTAAGCAGCAACGCCGAGTGCAGTTAATTGAGGAACTTCATTTTTCAATGCATAATATCTTCTAATTAAAGGCATATTACGCATCTGCAATTTTTGCGTGTAATTTAAGGTAATGGCATGCCATTGGTGTGCTAATGATGGATTGCTGAAACGATCGATAACGCTTTCGGCAAAAGCTAATGCTTCTTCTTTGGTAATGTCGCCGCTTTCTACCACAGGAACAATTTCCTCTTTCATCAATTTTAAAACATGATTAGCGAATGCTTTATCTGCCATGGCTTCTTTAACGGTATGGAAACCTGCTAAAATGGCTAATCCGCAACTAATGGTATGTGTACCGTTAAGCAAGCGAAGCTTAAGTTCTTTAAATTTATCGATGGAAGGTACGATGAAAACACCTTTATCAGCCGAAGCAAATGACAATACTTCTTTCACTTTTTCGCTCGCCGATTCGATGGCCCAAAGTCTGAAAGGCTCTGCCATAATCATTAAGCCATCGGTGTAACCCAACTCTGCTTCCAATGCTTTTTGCGATGCTTCAGGCAGTCTTCCAGGAACAATTCTATCTACTAATGTTTTACAAAAATGATTGGCAGTTCTTAACCAGTTTTCGAAATCCCAACCCAACTTGTTTTGAACGGCTAAATCCAAAACAATTTCTTTCAGCTTATCTGCGTTATCGCTGATCAATTCAGTTGGTACGATCACCATTCCACTTTCTTCCGATCCATTGAATGCTTTATACCTTTCATGCAAAAAGGCCAATAGCTTCCCCGGAAAAGATTGTGGTGGAGTATCAGTAATTTTATCTTCGCTTTTCACAATTCCAACTTCTGTGGTATTCGAAATTACCACTTTCAGTTCTGGCTGATGTGCCGTTTTTAAAATCTCTGCCCACTCTGATGTTGCAGATAAAACACGACTAATTGATGAATTGATCATGTTTTCTTCAACCTCAACGCCATCCTCAATACCTTTAACACTTAGCGTATACAAATTATCCTGATCAGCAAAATCATCAACTCCAGCTTTCGAAGTAGTTTTAACCACAACAATTCTTCCGTTGAAAATACCCTGATGATTGGCTTTATCGATAAAATAATCAGGTAAACCGCGTAGCAAAACGCCAGTGCCAAACTGAATTACCTTCTCTGGTAACTCCAACATTTCAGCAGTTGGTTTGATCACCTTTTCTCCGCTGATGTTTTTTAGATTTTCTTTGTTTAAAAGCATGTTTTATTGTTTAATCACCAAGCGCCGAGGCACGAAGTGTGATTTTAATTATTATTGTCCCTTAGTGGCTAACCACTTTGGGTATTCCTTTTCAATTAATTTCTGGCCCCAGCTACCGTACCAGGCGTAGCCATTTCTTCGCTCTGGAATCAACTCTTCTAACTTTAACTTGATTGAGTTATCGCGATCGCCGAAGATGGGAACATTTTTATCCAGATCGTAAAACCGGGCCCAGGCCATGCTGCTATTATCTTGAACCAATGCTGCAGTTTTGCCTTTTTCTCTGTCGAAACGGTAACCCGATATTTTGTAGGTATCAAACCACTTTACTGCAGCTGCAATAGATTTTTTAACTTCTGCTGATGGACTTTTAATACCCATTAAAAAGCGGATAATGCCAACTGATTCGCTTGTAGCCAATGAAGCCGGTTCGAAGTTTCTGGCTTTTGCAGGCAGCATGGTATCCTTATCATATTGAGCGGCCCAAATGCTCAATTCTCCTTTTTGTTTAACCTGAGTTTTTAAAATACAATCGATACCTTTTACAATCGCCTTTTCAGCTCTGCCAACATACCTTTGATCCACTAAATCAAAATCATTTTTTTTCTCTGCTACATCCCGCAGGATGTTCAAAACATTGATCATCGCATCATCATTAAAAGTAATTTGCGATCGATATAAAGATTGGTCGGGATAATATTGTGGCCAGCCTCCATTTGGGTATTGTGCTGCCAAAATATAATCGAGGCCTTTTTCTGCCGCCTTTAAGTAGACTTTATTCTGCGTTTTCTTATAAGCGCCAATTAAATAAACGACTTCTCTACTTGTTGCTTTGTTATCAAATGTAGCATGTTTATCAGTAGTCGCTTTTACTTTTGCTAATAGTTCTGGTGTTAAAGTAGCGCCATAATTAACCACACTTTTATCTTCCAGCTGCTTCGGCCAACCTCCATTACTAAGCTGATAAACCAGCATTTTTTCTGCAGTAGAATCTGTAGGCATTTGCGCATAACAAGAAGCCAATAGAATGCTGCAAGCAATGGTGAATAATGTTTTGATTTTTATCATTTTTGTTTGGTTATTCAACCACACATTTACAATAGATCAACACAAATTGAAACCAGGGTATCTTAGTCCTATGTTATCTGCGTTTATCCTGTTTATTTGTGGTTTAGTTACTTTTTGCCAGGCACTTGCTTGATCAGCCAGTTCACTAAATCATTAGTGGCTTTATAGTTTTCTAAATCCTCCGGCAATTTTCTTCCATCAATGTATTCATTGTAAAACCAAGGATCGCCAACTGCGAAAACAGTTCCTTTACCATATTTTGCTGTCGCGATGAGTACATCTCCATTGTCCGTTAAAGCGGAAACCGCAGGACTTTTAGCCGCAATTGTCGAAATCTCTTTGATGTACACTTTCTTCGCTGTTTTAAAAATCGAGTTTCCTGCAGGGATTTTAACTGCACCCTGCTCAAAATTCTGTCCCTGAACTTTATTGCGGCTATCTTCGTTAAACTTGATTCCGAACAGCTCTGGCAACACGTTGAATTTGGTAATTTCACAGTTACCCACATCATTTAAAAGCAATACTAAAACGCCGCCCGCTTTTACCCATTCTGCAACTTGTTTGGCATGCTCAGCATTCATAAAGTTTGGGTTGGCAGTTTCCGTTTGCGTATCCGGATCGACAATGATATATATGTTGCTACCTTTTAAGTTCGTTGTGGTCGGGGCAGTTTTCAATGTCGACGTTTTTACACCCGCATCATTAAATACTTTGCCGAATAAAGAGAAGCCATTGTTATCATCCTCTTCCCATAAATAATGGAACGGAATTTTATCGCCCGTCGGGCCAGTCATGTACTCATTGTTGAAGAAATTATCTACCGTAACCTTTAAACCCTTTCCAGGTTTTGGCAAGGCAGCAACTTCCATTTCTGCAGCAGCACAAATAAACGCACCCATCCCTTTCGGGTCATTTGTAATTACCTTTTCACTGATGTAATATTCAAAACTTCCGTCGCGATAACGTGGTTTTCCTCCCAAACCAGAAACAGAAACGGTTTTGGTGAGATTAATGCGTTCTTGGCCAGCTTTCTCAACAAATTCTTTTTTTAAACCAGTGTAACCTTTGTTTGCGGCAGTCATAAACGGTTGTGGCAACCATCCGTTTCGCACTCCTTTGGCTAAACCATACACAAACATGCTTGAGGCTGAACTTTCCAGGTAATTACCTTTTCGCGTTGGCATATCTAAAATATCCCACCAAACGCCCGATTTTGCATCCTGATATTTTACAGTTGCTGTTGCTGTACGGTTTAAAATGGCTAACAACTCCTTGTATTTTGGGTGGCCTTTAGGAAAATTATCTAACACATCAACCAGTGCCATAATATACCAACCCATTGCCCTGCCCCAGAAGTTTGGCGAAAGACCTGTTTTTTTATCTGCCCACTTTTCTTCTCTACTTTCATCGTAACCATGGTAAAGCAAACCTGTTTTTGCATCCCGGGCATTTTTCTCCATCCAGATAAACTGATTTGCGATGTCATCGAAATCAGCATCTTTTTTCATCAGCTTTGCATATTCTGCGTAAAAAGGTTGGGCCATGTAAAGTCCATCCAGCCACATTTGGTTAGGATAAATCTTCTTATGCCAGAAACCACCTTCTTTAGTTCTCGGCTGTTTTTTAACTTGATCGTATAACTTATTAACCGCTAACAAATATTTTTGCTGGCCAGTAACTTTATACAACAGTAATAAAGCACGGCCATTTTTAATGTTATCGATATTAAAATCTTCTGCTTTATAAGTAGTGATGTTGCCTTCTTTATCCAAATAGGCATCCATCGAACTTTGGATGTATTTGAAATATTTCCCATCACCGGTATTGCGCCAAACCGCTGCAGCACCTTCCAAAACCACACCCATGTCGTACGACCATTTTGGTCCTTTTTTGCCTTTTAAAATAGTAGTATCCTGCCACAATTGTTCCATTGCGGTTAAGGTTAGCTGCTCAGAAAGTTTCTTTTGAGCAAATACACTTTGAGATAGAATTGAAAACCCTAAAAATGCAATAGCGATATATAAAAGTGATTTCTTCATGTTTGTTATTTTGAGATTTCCAATGCTTTTTTAGCTACTTCAGCTCCAATATTTGATTGTTTTTTGGCTTGCGAAACATTTGTTCCAGAAACTTTAACACCCTTGGTTTTTTCACCAGAAATATCGAACAATAAGGCCGAACCCTCTTTATATTTAAAACCATCAAAGTTGATGTTGTTGCCGTTCTGAATTTTTACCACCGGATTGGTATCCTCTGTAATCACATTTACATTTTTTAAATAAATGCCGGTACCTTCAATAATTTCCACACCTTTTTTTGCCTGGATGGTTACATTTTCCATGTAAATATCTTTAATGTTCATCTCAGGTAAACCCCGAACGAAAATGGCTTTTTCAGCGCCATTGGCTACTACATCTTTGATATAAATATTTTTAAACTGAGGAGTGGCTTCAGTTACCGGCACCACAACTGTTTTTATGGCTTCGCGTTTTTCACCAGCCAAAACAATTGGATCAACGGCAGCATAATACATGTCGAACAGAATCGCTTCACCAGGGATATGAATCATGTTGATGTTATTGATATAAATATTTTCTACTACACCACCTCTACCGCGGGTAGTTTTAAAGCGAATGCCAATATCAGTGCCGATAAATGAGCAATCATAAACCCAAATATTTTTAGCACCACCGCTCATTTCGCTTCCCACAACGAAACCGCCATGTGCGTGATAAACCACGTTGTTTCTGATAATTACGTTTTCAGTCGGTTTGCCACGTTTGCGGCCAGCTTCATCTCTACCCGATTTAATGCAGATTCCATCATCACCAACATCAAAAGTGCTGCCCTCTATTAATACATTTTTGCAAGATTCAATATCAACACCATCGCCATTTTGTGCAAACCATGGGTTTTTAACCTGCAAATTTCTTAATGTTAAGTCTTCGCAAAGCAAAGGATGTAGGTTCCACGCCGGAGAGTTTTGAAATGTAACGCCTTCTAAAAGGATTTTTTTGCAATTGGTTAGCACCAGCAAATTCGGGCGAAGAAAATCTTTTATACTTTGCAAATCGGCAGTGCTTTGTCCTGCGGCAACTACCCCTGCATTTTTGGTTTTCGAGCCTTTTTAGTGTTTTTTCTGAAGGATACCACATTTTTCCGTCTTCACTAACCAAGCCTCCGGAAGCCACTAATTTTTTCCACTGCGATTCGGTAAGTTTATCGCGTTTAACCATGCGCCAGGCACCGCCGTTTCCATCAATAATCCCCGAGCCTGTAATGGCTATGTTTTCTAAATCGAAACCTGAAATAGGGCTTTGGTTACGCCATGCTGGCTGTCCTTCCCAGTTGCCTTCTACTAATTTATATTGATTAAAATCATCAGTAAACTGAAGCAAAGCATCGCGTTTCAGGTGTAAATTTACGTTGCTTTTAAGTTCGATAGGGCCTGTTAACCATAAACCGCCAGGGATTAAAACCACACCGCCGCCTTTCTGACTAACCGCTGCAATAGCTTTGTTAATGCTTTCTGTATTTAACGAAACACCATCGCCTTTGGCACCAAAACTTACAATACTAGTGGTGTCAGCTTTAATATTTACCTGTTGGATAACGGGCATGCTGGGTTTCTGCTGCGCCATTGATGCGCTTACTGAAAACAAACAAATACATGCGAGGGCGATTTTAGAACGGTATAAACTACCAGAAATATGTTTCATTATTTGTACTGTTAAATTATACTTGGTTATCGTAATAACAAGTGTACGTTGTTTGCCGCTAAAAGCGAAGAGAAATCTATGCAAACGTTGCCGGAGAATAAAACAAGATTGAATATTTTAAATGTGATTTATAGATTGATAATCAGCTGCTTAGGTTAGCTATTTCCCTTCCGGATTCCATTCTCGGAAAACGTTTTCCAAAATGTAACTTTTATACTCAACTTCGGTGAGTTGGTGCGACCAATTTACCCGCTTTTTAGCGTTTGCACCTTTTCCTGTACTTTTGTATTCAGCGTAGTAAGCCGTTTGCTCATTGCTTTCTTTACCCCAATTATTCCAACCTTCGGGGCGGATAATTTCTGGAAGTTCACATCCTAAAAAAACAACTTTAGCGTAAGGCCTCCACGGGCGACCAAGATAAAAGCTATTGGCTGCGGCATCGCCAGTAATTTTACATTTATTAAAAACATAGCCATATTTTGTGGTATCGGATGTTGATGCAGCGGTAATATAACCTTGTTTTTTGCAATAAAGGGTGCAGTTTTCAAACCAGGCAGTGGCGGCACCGAAAATATAATCAACCGTACCTTCGATGTAACAGTTTTTGTAGTACTGACGGTTGTTTGCTCCATAAGTATAGAGCGTATCCTGAAATCCCAAAAACCTGCAATTCGTAAAGGTCGATTTATCTCCACCAGCCCAAACCGCTACAGCTTGTCCAACCGGACCAGATGAATTTTCAAATGTGATATTCTCCGCCGAAAATCCTTCACCGTAAATGTAAAAGCTCGATGAACCTGATGTTCCTTTATCTTCGCCAAAGGCATTTTTCTTTTGAGCATAATCATCGTAAGTTAAAATGGTTTCGTTTAAACTTTCGCCAATAAACTTTACATTTTTCTTCGAAGCTGCGAGGATTAATTTTTCTTTATAAATTCCTTTTTTGATAAAAATCACAGTAAGCTTATTTCTGAAGTCAGGCACTGCGTTAATGGCTTCTTGCACAGTTATGAAATTTCCGCTCCCGTCAGTAGCTACAGTGAAATCGGGCTTAACCTCGGTGGCAACTGCTGTTAAAGAAACCAGAGTAAATAAAAACAAGATGAATACTTTCATAAAGATTTGGTTAGCTAAAATTATTATGGGCACTGCAGGGATAAAATTCCAAGTGGCCGTTTTTTTAAAACATGTGATGAACAAGTTTAAACATTAAATCGCTTTCTGAACGAACTTATCTGAACTATAAATGCCGCAAACGATGTCGGGAACGATTGCACAGTAAAGGGTTGCGATAAAGTAAAAAAAGGTTTAATCTTGTTCTTAGCGCTTGAGCAGTCGTTATTTAAAGGCAAATATTTAGTGCTTTCCAAATACGTGATGGCTTTCCTAACCAAAATATAATTGATCATGAAATTCTTATTAACCCTTATTTTTACTTCTTACTTTTGCCTGAATTCTTTCGCACAGGCTCCGAAAGCAACTTATGTGTCTAAAGTTTGGGTTTCTGATCTGGGAAACGGGACCTATAAAAATCCGGTGATCAATGCCGATTATTCTGATCCGGATGCCATCAGGGTTGGTGATGATTTTTATATGATTGCCTCCAGCTTTGATGCTGTTCCAGGTCTTCCCATCTTACATTCAAAAGATTTGGTGAACTGGAAAATTATTGGTCATGCGCTAAAACGCCAGCCACCTTTTGAACATTTCGAAAAAACCCAACATGGAAATGGCGTTTGGGCACCTTCCATCCGGTACCGGAACGGAGAATTTTATATCTACTATCCTGATCCCGATTTCGGAATTTATGTAACTAAATCTAAAACGATAACAGGAGAATGGTCTGCTCCAAAATTGGTTGCCGCTGGCAAAGGATTGATCGACCCTTGTCCGTTTTGGGATGAAGATGGGAAAGCTTATTTAGCTTATGCCTATGCGGGAAGCAGAGCTGGTATTAAAAGTGTTTTGGCGGTAATGCCCCTAAATGCCGATGGTTTAGAAGCTACGGAATCCGGAAGAATTGTTTACGATGGCCATGAATTAGATCCAACCATTGAAGGGCCTAAAGTTTATAAGCGCAATGGGTATTATTATTTATTTGCACCGGCAGGAGGAGTTTCTACAGGTTGGCAATTGATATTGAGGAGCAAAAATGTTTATGGCCCTTATGAAAGAAAGGTGGCGATGGACGAAG
Source organism: Pedobacter sp. AC212 (assembly GCF_979258625.1). NCBI lineage: Bacteria > Pseudomonadati > Bacteroidota > Sphingobacteriia > Sphingobacteriales > Sphingobacteriaceae > Pedobacter > Pedobacter sp. AC212. The sequence continues at coordinate 696,527 of NZ_OZ409870.1, forward strand.
GAAAATCTACGGTAAATGGGCCACATCAAGGCGCCTGGGTGAATACCCAAAATGGCGAAGATTGGTTTTTACATTTTCAGGATAAGGACGCTTATGGTAGGGTAGTTCATTTGCAACCCATGAAATGGATAAACAACTGGCCGGTTATTGGTGCAGACAAAGATGGTGATGGGATTGGCGAACCTGTACTCACCTACAAAAAGCCGAACGTGGGCAAGGTTTATCCGATAGAAACACCTGCCGAAAGCGATGAATTTAATTCCTGGCAATTGGGCTTGCAATGGCAATGGCAGGCAAACCAACAACCTACCTGGCTTTTCACAGATGCCAATAAAAGTGTTCTAAAGCTGTACACGGCGAAAATTCCAGACGAAGCTAAAAACTTATGGGATGTGCCGAACTTGTTGATGCAGAAGTTTCCAGCTGATGAATTTACTGTTACCACGAAAGTAAACTTTAAGCCAAATCCGAAGTTGGAAAATGAGCAAACCGGTCTGGTTGTAATGGGCAGAAGCTATGCTAAATTGAGCATCAAAAGTAAAAAAGATGGTATTTATTTATTTTATGGCGTTTGCCAAAGTGCCGACAAAGGAAAAACAGAGAACGAAAAGGAAATTGCAAAGCTTAAATCTGGTGTTGTTCATTTTAGGGTTAAGGTTTCAAACGGCGCCAAATGCCAGTTTAGTTATAGTGAAGATGGAAATAATTACAGCAATGTTGGCGATGAATTTCAGGCAACTGCAGGGCAATGGATTGGCGCAAAAGTGGGTTTGTTTGCCATAAGGGATACGCAGATTAATGATTCGGGCATTGGTGAATACGATTGGTTTAGAGTAGAGAAATAGCAAAGATAATCTGTGTGGAAACAGACCATGGAATGGCCTTGTCGTCATTTCGAGCGCAGCAGAGAAATCTTTGTAATTTAAAGAGCAAATCATGAACTTGACGCGTTTTTTTGTCTCACCAATTGAAATAGTGAAGTGATCTGTGTGGACACAGACCACGGAATAGACTCGTCGTCACTTCGAGCGCAGCCGAGAAATCTTTGTAATTCAAGAGGCAAATCGTGGACTTGACGCTGTTTTTTTGTCTCACCAACTGAAATAGTGAACTGATCTGTGTGGACACAGACTACGGAATAGACTCGTCGTCATTTCGAGCGCAGCCGAGAAATCTTTGTAATTCAAGAGGCAAATCGCGGACTTGACGCTGTTTTGTTGTCTTACCAACTGAAATAGTGAAGTGATCTGTGTGGACACAGACCATGGAATAGAATTTATTAAAGGCTGCAAATAACCAATTTTGCATTCACACAGATCTTATGAAAGCATGAAAAGATATAGATTTATAATCGCCGCAATGGCCATTGCAATAACGTTAATCTCGTTTAGCCCCAAGCCAAATCCTGTAAAAGTTTATCTCATTGGCGATTCTACTGTTGCCGATTATTCTTTGGAAAATAATTATCAACAAAAGCGTTTTCCTTTGATGGGTTGGGGCCAGGTTTTGCAACAGTTTTTAAGAAAGGACAGCCTTAAAAACCTGGGCAATTTACTACGAAGCGACAGTGCATTGGTAGTGGATAAAGCCAAAGGTGGGAGAAGCACCCGAACCTTTTTTAGCGAAGGGCGGTGGAAAGAAGTTACAGATTCTCTAAAGAAAAATGATCTGGTTTTAATCCAGTTTGGGCATAACGATGCCGCTAAAGATAAACCAGAGCGATATGTGGATATCCCCGGCTATAAAAATTTTCTTCGGATGTATGTGCTGGAAACCAAAGCCAAAGGTGCGGTGCCCATACTAATTACGCCCGTAACCAGAAATTATCCCTGGAAAGATGGAAAGTTGGGTAGCGCTCATGGCGAATATCCCCAGGCGGTTAAAGATGTTGCTGCAGAATTAAATGTAGCAATTATTGACTTAACATCACTTTCAGCAGCGCTTTTTACCTCAAAAGGAAATGATTTCGTAACGAAAAACTATTTCATGAATTTGGATTCTGGTAAATACGAGGCTTATCCAAAAGGGCAAAAAGACAATACCCATTTTCAACCTGAAGGCGCAAAAGCGGTGGCTAGATTGGTTTATGAGGAGCTTAAAAAAATGAAATCAAATTAAAAGGCACCAATATGCTTTAGTGCCTTTACTTTAACATTTAACTAACTGTTAATTTGGTGCTAATGGCAATTCTATTCCAGGCATTAATAGTCACAATGGCCATAATAATTTGAGCCAATGTTTTTTCATCAAAAAAGCTTGCCGCCTTGTTGTAAGTTTCGTTCGAAACGTGATTGCTAATCAAGGTAATTTCCTCTGTTAGTGCTAAAACCGCTTCCTCTTCTTTTGTAAATAAAGTAGTTTCTCTCCAGGCATTTAAAAGGTACAGCCGCTGTTCTGTTTCACCCATTTTCCGGGCATCAGCCGAGTGCATGTTCAAGCAAAATGCACAGCCATTAATTTGAGAAGCACGCAATTTAATAAGCTCCAAAAGGATAGGATCTACGGTGCTTGTTGATAAATATTTTTCTAAACCAAACATAGCTTGGTAAGCTGCTGGTTCTACTTTTTGGATGTTAATTCTATTTTCCATTTCTTTTGTTTTTTGATTACGATGTAAAGGTCATCATCTAAAAAATGAAAAAACTTAATGTAGATTAAGAAATGAAAAGGGTGTTTTTTAGGCCTACCGTTTGGCTCTGATTTTACTTAAAAATTCTGGCGTAAAGCCCAGGTAAGAAGCCAGCATATATTGCGGCACCCGCTGTACAAATTCAGGAAAAAGTTTGTTAAAGTTGGTATATCTCTCTTCAGCGGTTTGGCTATACAAATATTTGATTCTGATTTGTGAGGCTTGATGCAGTTTCTGATAAATTAGCCTAAAATATTTTTCCAATTTCGGGAGCTTTTCAAACATTTCCTGATAGTGATGATGTTCGATAGCGATTACTTCCGTTTGCTCGGCCGCCTGGATGAAAAAATCTGATTGCTTTTGAAAGATAAAGCTGGTTAAATCAGATATCCACCAATTTTCGATTGCAAATTGAGTGGTTTGTTCGGCTCCTTTAATGTCTATAAAATAAAGTCTTAAGCAACCTTTTACCACAAAATAATTCGCCCGGCAGGTTTCTCCAGCTTCTAGGAGATAAGCTTTCTTTTTAAACGAAAAAGATTTGAGTAGTGAAGTAAGAATATCTTGTTCTTCGCTACTCAAATCTATAAATTTATTAATATGAGTAAATAGTGCCTGGTACATTCTCGGTGATATAATGATGCTAATTTAGGCATAATTATATCACCGATACTTATAACGAAAAGGCTTTGTAGATGGGATGAGCATACTCTCCCCAATTCTTCATTGCGCCTAATAAAATAGTTTTCAAACCTTTATTATCTGTTGGTTTCCCTTTTACTGGTGCGGTTAAGTCTTTTTCCGGCACTGTAGTTTCGGTTACTTTTGTAGCAAACCAGGTTATATTTTCGTGGGGTAAAGCTAAGCCTAAAATCATCCCAGGCAAACCCGTAAACGACTCAGGGCCACCAGAAACCGCAATTTGATTCGAGTAATAAGCCACTACATAAACCGAATCCATAATCACGGCATTTGCCCGGCGACATTCGTAACCTGCAATTTCTCGTGTTTCATCTGTTATTTTCCAGTTGATTTTACGAACACTATCTTTAACTAAATAAGTATCCTCGTAAACATTCTTTTGAGTAATACTACTTTGCGTATCGAAATTAGTAGCGATGGTGTTTTTCAAATCCCCTAATACATCTGTATTTAACCAGTTATTATTCATTGTTTCTTCAACGGTTGGCCATTTGTATAAGCTTTTATCCCGGTTAAAACTTAAAGTGCTTTTGGCAACTTTAAATTGCGGATTGTTTTTCTTGTATTGCTCAAACGCCTGATTCATGTAGGTTTCATTGTCCTTATTGATTTTTTTCTTTATCAATGCGTACATGTTCGATCTCTTTTCAAACTCAATTACACCGTTTTGAATAAAGTGGATGTTTTGCGCTTGTAAAGTTTTGCTGATGAAAATAACAGCAAATAGAATGATATATTTAAGTGTAGTTTTCATGATGATTATTTTGAAGTTTTTAATCCGCCGCCCATTTTATTAAAATCCCAAATTACAGAGAACATAAAATAGCGCATGATGGTGGTGTAGCTGCTTTGGGTAATGTTTCCGTTGTAGGCTGTTCTATCGAAACCAACATTCTGATTTAGGATATCATTAACCGTCATCATTAATTTAAGGTTGTCTGATTTGAAAAACTTTTTGGTTAATGATGCATTCCAGAGTAAACGAGAGAAGGTTTCGTTAAACGTTTGGGTTTTTCCCCTAAACTCGTATTGTGCATCAGTATTAACTTCAAATTTACCAGGCAGTTGAACATTTCCAGAGGCATATCCGGTCCAGCCCCAACCATCGCTGTTGCCAAAATTACCTACACTTGCCCGTGAAATATTGTACGTTGGCCCAAAACGTGAATAGAAGCTGTATTTTTTCTCTACATATTTATTCAAGTTTATATCAAGCCCATAACTATAATTTTTGGTGTTATTGAGTGCTGTTGTAGCCACCCCATTGTTAACGGTAGTGATGTAATTATACGAAGAGTTGCCATTGCCATTTAATCCGATACCAGCGTTCATATCGAGGCCATTTATTTTTCTACTTGTTTGCGCATAAACATAAAAATTGGATGACATTTTATCGTTGATATTTACCGCTCTATAACTGCTTCTACCTGTATTTGCATCTGTGGTTACATCGCTCACAATTGGATTTGTAGTAAATGAGTAAGATCCGTATAAGTAAACGTTTTGATTTGTAAGTACCTTATATGAATTATAGTTTGCATTGATGTTACTTCTGAAAGATGGCCTTAAATCTGGATTACCCAACGAGATATTCAAGGGATCAGTATTTACACGAATAGGCTGAATCTGATCTAAAGAGGGTTGATTGGTATTACCATTGTAACTGATTCTGATCGATTTCTGTTGAGAGAACCTATACTGATACGAGGCTTGCGGCATATAATTTACAAACTTTCGGTTGTAAGTCACATTGTTGTAAAGGTCGGTTTGCTTAAAATCTACACCACTAAACTTAGAGCCAAAGTTGATTACCGTTTTGCCTTTTTTGTAGTTGAAAATAGCACCTCCTTGATTGATAATTTGATCCAATTCATAATCGTTACTAAATTCAGTATCCAAAATATCGTAGTTACCACTGGCAGATTGGTTGAATGATTTACGATCTGATTTGCCATTCATTAAGCTCAAACCGTAATTTACAATAACCGTCATGGTTTTTGATAAAGGTTCGGTATAGGCCAAATTTGATTTGAAGGCACTATTAGTAATATCGTTAACTTTATATTGATTAATCAAGCTGTCTCTTCTCCCTGTAACTTCATAAAAACTGTTTTCTGAGTTTAAATAGCCATCGCTATTACTCTTTGTAATAGACTGGTTTAAGTTTAATGAAAGTGTACGTCCTTTTTTCTGAAACCGTTTAGTAAGCAAGCCATTGATGTTGAACATCTGCTCATCCACCTTATTCTTTAAGGTTCTTTTTGTGGTGTTAAGTAAATCATTGTTTCCATCTGTACTCGAAGTATTGTAATCGTTAAACGTATTACTTTGTTTCAATGTGCCATCTACATTTACTTTTAATGTAAGTGTCGAATCGAGTTTTACTTCATAAGTTGCATCCAGCTTCTGTCTGAACATATCATTATCCGTATATTGATCAGAAACGTTGTTAATTACGCCAGAACTTAAGTTGTTTTGGCTGATGGTATTTCTATCGCCTTTAACTCTAATGGATCCGATTTTATAATTGGTATTTAGCGATTCTTTATCTTTATTCCATTTGCTATCGAAGTGTAAACCGCCGGTGCGGGCAACTGGAATTCCCTGCCCGTTATATTGTCCGTCGTAGCTATCAAAATCATCCGAACCACCAGAACTGAAATACATTCCACCATCGTCTGTCATCGTCATCCCGCTGGAGCCGCCATATTTATCCCGGTCATCCCAACCTAAACCTACAGTTCCATTGTTCCCTAAAATGCCATAAGCAGAGAATTTTTTCTTGCCCCAAAACTTGTTGAACATGAACTGACCATTATAAAAATCGTCGGTTCCGTATCCGCCCTGCACTTTCCCGAAATAGCCATTCTTTTTATCTTCTTTCAGTTTAACATTAAGGGTTTTGGTTTTTTCGCCATCATCAATTCCGGTAAAACTTGCCTGATCACTTGCTTTATCATACAATTGAACCGATTCTACCATGTCAGCACGAAGGTTTTTCGTCACTAATGTGGGGTCATCACCGAAGAACTCCTCACCATCAACCAGTACCTTTTGAACGGTTTTACCTTGTGCGGTTATTTTTCCATCCTTATCTACCTGAATACCTGGAAACTGTTTAATCAGGTCTTCAACCTTCGAATTTGGTTCAATGTTAAAAGCTTTGGGATCAAACTCCGTGGTATCACCTTTAATTTTAATGGCATTCCTGTTTCCTTTGATAATTACATCAGCAAGAATTTTTGCCATTCCGGTTAAATTGATTTTTCCATAATCTTTAACCTGCGTAGTAGAATCGAGGGTAAAATGATCAACAAAATCGGCGTACTTTGGATAAGAAACCAGGAGAATAAATTTTCCGTTTTTAATTCCGTTAAGTTCGAATGATCCATTTTCAGCTGATCGGGTAAATTTTACAAGTGTAGAATCTTTTGAATTCAAAATGGCGATTGTTGAACCCGCTAGAAGCGTGGTAGATGCCGTGTCGATAGTTCTTCCTTTAATGGAATGTAAACCTTGTGCATTTGCGCTAAAATTAATGAGCACAAAGCCGCACAGCAAGAGGAGAAGGCGTTTCATAGATTTGATTAGTTTTGTTTGCCGAATATAAAACTAATATTTTAGTTAAATTATATGCTTTAACCTTTTTTAACAATTATCTCGAAATCATTACATTACGGCTTGCTTTTCTGTAGCCAATAAAGATTGACTCTTAGATAATTACTGTGTTTTTGCCAGATAGGTCTGGCTTATTGTCGGGGTATATTGAAGGAGATATGCAATTATGGGAAGCGATTCTCAATTAAAATGGACGATTTTACTGTTTAAGAAAGTAATATCAAATCAGTACAAGACCTCGTTTGGCAAGCCATATTATAAAAATAATTTTAAAAGATTTTTGCGAAGATTGAAAAGGAGCTGCTAGGTTTAATCTAGCAGCTTTAATTTTAACGTCATTGCGAGGTACGAAGCAATCCTAATGCATTTCGTCTGAGAACACGTTGATAGGTGTAAGATTGCTTCACAACAACAAACCTCTTATTTACAAATCAAACTTTATGCCTTGAGCCAATGGCAGCGTATTCGAATAATTAATGGTATTGGTTTGTCTTCTCATGTAAGCTCTCCACGCATCAGAACCACTTTCTCTACCACCACCAGTTTCCTTTTCACCACCAAATGCACCACCAATTTCGGCTCCAGAAGTGCCAATATTCACATTTGCAATACCACAATCAGATCCTTTAGCCGATAAAAATTGCTCCGCTTCCCTTAAATTCAAAGTCATGATTGCAGATGATAATCCCTGTGGAACGCCATTTTGCAGAGCAATAGCTTCTTCTAAAGTTTTGTATTTGATCAAATATAAAATTGGCGCAAAAGTTTCATGTTGCACAATTTTAAAATCATTTTGAACCTCGGCAATGCAAGGTTTCACATAACAGCCACTGCTATAATGTTCGCCTGTCAAAATACCACCTTCAACCACAAATTTTCCGCCTTCTGCCTTACATTTTTGTATCGAATCGAGGTAAGCCGCAACCGCATCTTTATCAATCAGCGGACCAACGTGGTTGTTCTGGTCCAGCGGATCGCCAATGCGCAGCTGATCGTATGCTTTAACTAGTTTTTCTTTAAAGGCATCATAAACACTTTCGTGGATAATTAATCTCCTTGTTGATGTGCAACGCTGACCTGCGGTACCCACGGCTCCAAAAACCGCACCGATTAAGCTCATGTCTAAGTCGGCATGTTCGGAGATGATGATGGCATTGTTTCCACCCAGTTCCAATAAACTTTTACCTAAACGGGCTCCCACGGCTGCACCAACCTGTTTCCCCATTCGGGTAGATCCGGTTGCCGAAATTAATGGCACCCGACCATCATGTGTCATGAGTTCGCCAACAGCTTTATCCCCAATAATTAAATTGCAAACCCCCTCAGCAACATCATTCGCTTTTAAAACCTTTGCAATGATATGTTGACAGGCGATAGCCGTTAAAGGCGTTTTTTCTGATGGTTTCCAGATGCAAACATTCCCACAAACCAATGCCAAAGCAGCATTCCATGCCCAAACCGCTACCGGGAAATTAAAAGCAGAAATAATTCCTACAATCCCTAGCGGATGCCATTGCTCGTACATTCGATGGCTTGGGCGCTCACTGTGCATGGTTAAGCCATAAAGCTGACGCGATAAGCCCACAGCAAAATCGCAGATATCAATCATTTCCTGTACTTCGCCAAAACCTTCTTGTAAACTTTTCCCCATTTCGTAAGAAACCAGGGTGCCTAAAGCATCTTTGTTTTCTCTCAATGCATCGCCAAACTGGCGAACAATTTCGCCTCTTTTTGGAGCTGGAATAGTTTTCCAATCATTGAAAGCAATTTGAGCTTTTGCAATAATTGTTTCGTAATCTGTAGCGCTTGCAATTTTTGTTTCTGCAATAAGTTTACCATCAACCGGCGAGAAGCTTTCTAGTTTTTCAGCGTTCAATTCGCCTCCCCAATTGCTTCCGGTGCTGAAAGCAGCATTGCTTTCGGTAACACCCAGTTTGTTTAAAATGGATTGAATATCTGTATTCATATATCTAACGATTTACACAAAAAAACAAAAAATTAACATAAAGCAAGTTACATTTGGTTGTTTACTTTGTCATAATTCTTAACACATCGCTTTAAACACAACTGACTTATTAAAATATAAAATATGAATAAAAAATTTTTCATCTATAGCGCCATACTGGTTTCTATTTTGGCAACAAACACGCTTTCAGCTCAAGAAAAAACTGTAGATCAATCGGCAAATTTATCTGTTTATCGCGTAACGCCCACCAAAGTGAATGATCTGGTACATACCAAACTCGATGTATCTTTTGATTATGCAAAGCGCTATCTGTACGGTAAAGAATGGATAACATTGAAGCCTCATTTCTATGCAACCGATTCGTTAACTTTAGATGCCCAAGGGATGGACATCAAAACGGTTGCATTGGTAGGTGCGAAAGGAAATACCCCGCTAAAATATGTTTACGAAAACAATAAACTGTTTATCACCTTAAACAAAAAATATACAAACGCAGAAAAATATACGGTTTACATCGCTTATACGGCAAAGCCGGATGAATTAAAAGTGCAAGGCAGCGCTGCGATAACTGATGCAAAAGGACTGTATTTTATCAATCCTGACGGTGCAGATAAAGCCAAACCCATCCAAATCTGGACTCAAGGTGAAACGGAATCTTCATCGGCCTGGTTTCCAACAATTGATAAGCCAGATCAGAAAACCACTCAGGAAATTTCGATGACGGTTCAATCGAAATATACTACCTTATCCAATGGGAAATTGATCAGCCAGAAAGCCAATACCAATGGAACCAGAACAGATACCTGGAAAATGGATTTGCCACACTCACCTTATCTGTTTATGATGGCAGTGGGCGATTTCAAAATCACTAAAGATACTTACAAAGGCAAAGAAGTAAATTATTATCTAGAGCCAAAATATGCGCCATTTGCAAAGCAAATTTTCGGTAAAACGCCTACGATGATGAAATTCTATAGTGACATTTTAGGTGTAGATTATCCATGGAATAAATATGCCCAGGTGGTGGCCAGAGATTATGTATCGGGTGCAATGGAGAATACAACCGCTACTTTACATGGCGAACATATTCAAAAAACAGATCGTGAGTTATTAGATGGAAACGAAGAAGGTACCATTGCTCACGAACTTTTTCACCAATGGTTTGGCGATTACGTGACGGCAGAATCCTGGTCTAATTTAACCATGAACGAATCTTTTGCCACCTTTGGCGAAATTATCTGGCATGGATATGATGAAGGAAAAGATGCGGAAGATAAATCGCGATACGAAAAATTGCAGTCGTACATCAGCTCTACAAAAAATGGTGAAAGCCCGATTTTAGCTCGTTTTTATTATAAAGATAAGGAAGATATGTTTGATAATATCAGCTATGCCAAAGGCTCTGTGATTTTATATGCGATGAAAAATCAAATGGGTGATGCGGCTTTTTATAAAGGCTTGAACAAATATTTAACCACAAATGCGTTCAAAAATGGCGAAACACATCAATTGCGCCTGGCCATGGAAGATATTACTGGGAAAGACTGGAGTCCATATTTTAACCAATGGTATTATGCCGGCGGCCACCCAATTTTAGCTGTTGATTTTGGATATGAAAACGAAAAAGCAACGATTAAAGTAAAGCAGACACAAGATGCTGCAGTACAAAATTTTACATTGCCAGTGAAAGTAAATATTTATGCAGGCGGACAAAAAATTTCTAAAGAAATTTTAATCAGCAGCCGGGAACAAACTTTTTCTTTTGAGGTAAGCGCCAAGCCGGATTTAATTGATTTCGATGCCGATAAAATTGTAGTAGGGGAAATTAACGACAACAAAGTTGCCGAGAACTATTATTTCCAATATAAAAATGCACCAACTTATGCCAATAGGATTGAAGCTTTGCAATTTATCATGCAGAGTAAAGCTAAAAGCGGACAGAAAATTTTGTTGGATGCTTTGAAAGATAAATCAGGAGATTTAAGGGCTTTGAGTATTGAAGGGCTGAACTTAGATGATGCAGAAGTTAAAGCTGCTGCATTACCTTTATTACTACAAATGGCAAAAAGTGATAAAAATACCGAAGCAAGAGCGGCGGCAATTAATAAGTTAGCAGAAACAGGCGATCAAACCTACAAAGCCTTATTGGTTGATGGTGTTAAAGACAGATCTTACCGGGTGATTGCAGCCTCGGTAGCGGGTTTAACTAAACTTGAGACAGAAGAAGGATTAACAGCACTTTCCTCTTTAGATCAAGATACGAAAGACCATATTGCGTCATCAATAGCTGCTTTATACATCAGCGATCCAAAGGATGAGCATCAAGCATTTTATGATAATATTATGGAAACTGGCGATAAGAACAAGATTTTTGGAGTCATTGGACAGTATTTCCAGTATTTAAGGGCGAATACCAATCCAGCGGTAACCGAAAAAGGGGTTAAAAGCATAAGCAACGCTATTGAGCGATTGAAGCTGCAAAATTATTTAAACAAACAACTTTCTGGTGCTTACGCGGCAACAGCACAAGGCAAATCACAACAGGCCGGATCGGCTAGTGGTGAGGCGAAAACAAATCTAAATAAGCAAGCCGAAATCTTTAAGAAAGCTGCGGCAGATTTAGGGAAGGAATAATCAAAGAACATTTTCCAAAAAGCAAGCTCTGCAGGTGTGAAAATCTGTGGAGCTTTAATAATATTAAGACGATTTCTTTTCTAATGTGATCGCTCCAATATTGTATGCATAAACAGCTGCAGGAAGAAATGTTAATTCTACATCATCAACGGTTTTATTTGCCGAAATGTCAATACTGGTTACAAGAGAGGCTTTAAATCCATTTTTTTTGCAGAAAAAAAGAAGGCTATTTAGCTCTTTAATTTTATCAAAGTACCGATTGCTCCATTTTATTTCTACACACCACTGTGGTTTAAAAAGTTTATTATCTATTGATACCATATCTACCTCGCCCTCTGATCTTCCCATTTTCCATCTTGCATATTTAAGGTCCATATTTTCCCTATGCATCCACTGTGAAAAGATTGCAGTTTCTACCATATTGCCTGTTTCTTGATCAGTTTCTTCAATAGGCGAAAACAAAGCAGTTCTTAGCGATGGATTAGTTAGGTAGACCTTAAAACTCGTTATTCTTTTAAACCTTTTTGCATTATCGTCGACCTTATAAATTACTTTAATCAAGAAAGCAGCTTCGAGATATTCAAGATATTTCTTGATAATTTCCTTTTGAATACCGCTTTCTTTGGCTATTCTTTCGAATGAAAATTCATGGCCAGTATTATAAGCTAGATAACTAAAAAAGCTATTTAATTCTTGAACATCTTTAATGCCATATAAACTAGGTAAATCCCTCAGCAGTACCTTATCAACGATATCATTTTTCACATATCTGCCCATATCACTCTGTATTTTTTCAGATAATACAACTTCTGGATAACCTCCAAAATTTAGGTATTGAAAAAATTCTTTGTTTAAAGCTTTATTATCATGTGTGGTATAATAGGGTATCTTTTTTCCTGCATATAATATTTCTCTTAGGTGAATAAGATTATTGAGCTCTTTCAAATGGATATATTCATGGAATGTTAGTGGTGGTAGCATAAAATCAGTGAATCGACCAGCACCACTTTCAGAACTTTGTAGTCGCAAAGCTGCTGCTGCTGCTGAACCTGAAACTATGAACTTTGTTGTAGGATATAGGTCGACAAGAACCTTTAAATGCCGTTCCCAATCCTTAAGATATTGGATTTCGTCAAAAAAGATAAAACATCCTTCGAGTGAGTGAAGTTGAATGGCGTTTTGTGATAATATGAGCAAATCTTCTAAGCCCAAATTCATATAAATGGGATTGTCTATTCCAATAAAAACAATTTTCTGTGGATCTACTTTCTCTTTGATTAATTGATCAATAGCATGGAACATCATTACCGTTTTTCCTACTCTACGCGGCCCCATAAGTACAATAGCTCGCTTTATTTCGATTTCTTTTACATGCGGGTAAAATAAATCAAAATAGAGTCTTCTTGACATGTTTTGGTATATAGCCTGAACTTCCCCAGTTCTCCACCAAGGATTTTCATACTGTAAACGTTGTATACGCTTTTCGGTCGGAATAGTGAAGTTTAAATCCATTTTCTTTGTTATATATACGCAAATGTAATAATAGCTTCTTAAATTAACTCTTATTATAACCAAAAAGAAAATTAAGTGGGATTTAATGCTGATAGATTCTTCTAATATTACATGCTATTTACATTACTTGATAACAATTGTTAATGTAGTAGAGACAAATATTTATTGAACTAAAGACCCACAAGCATCTTTCCTCCTTGTATCAATCAGATAAACAATTTGCCAGCCTTTATCGCCTTTTACCAACTGAAACGAATTAACTCCGCAATGGCTAAACTTTTCATCAACATAAAAACCATAATCGGTCCAAACAGAAGCCAGTGGGCCATCTATTAATATTTTGGTAAACACAATTCGCTCATCGAATTTTTCTTTGTGAGGGGAGCCAATAAACTTGATAAAGCCATCTAATTTCTCTGTGCGAACAGCTGTACTGCCATTTTTGTTCACAATGGTTTGCATGATACAATCTTTGGCAAAAGCAGATCTCGCCAGAGTGCTGTCACCATTTTTCATTCCGGTAAACAAATTATTTACAGTTTGCTTAATCTCATTCTCTTCGCTTTGAGCAAATACACCTGTGCCTATAAAACTCAATAAAACTGCTAAAAAGGCGCATCTTTTCATGACTTCTCGATTACGTTACTCCCATAAATTTATATTATTTTTGTGAAAGAAGGGAAAAGGAACCGCGATGTTGATAAAAGGAATTCATTATCCACACATCTTAATCACACTTAATAAGCTTTATTTTCAGCTATTTACGCTTGTTTTAACATTTGATGTTAATAATTATTTATTAAATCGATAATTAAAATCAGTAAAATTATAATGTGTTTTTCTGCGAATTGGCACGGTTCTTTAATAGTTATTAAATATGGAAGAAGAATTCTTTTTTGAATCCAACGAAGACGCACAACGCTCTGTAGAACGTTATGAAGAAATGCTCCGCAACCAGGATCAGTATTTCTTCGATGCCGGTGCTTTCGAATATATTGTAGATTTTTACATCGAAAAAAACGATCCGGTTAAAGCTTTGCAGGTAGTTGAGTTTGCAATTAGCCAGCATCCATATGCAACCGTTTTTTTGATTAAACAAGCACACTTATATATTTTAACCAATAATAATGAGCAGGCATTTATCTCATTGCAGAAAGCCGAATTATTAGAACCATCAGAACCTGATATTTATTTGCTTCGTGGTAATATTTTTCAAAATACCGAGCGTTTTAGCGAGGCTTTGGAAAACTACGAAAAAGCATTACTCCTTGCTGAAAGTACAGACGAAATTCTGTTGCAAATTGCTTATGTACATCAGAGCATGGGCGATTATGAAAGTGCAATTACCTACATTAAGTTAAGCTTGGAGCAAAATATGGAAAACCAGGATGGCTTGTACGAGCTGGCTTTCTGTTATGATGTGCTTGATAAACAAGAAGAAAGCATTAAGTTTTATCAGCAGTACATTGATACCGATCCTTACTCTTATGCCGCCTGGTATAACTTGGGTAACAGTTTTCATAAACTAAATCTTTTTGAAAAAGCAATTGATGCTTATGATTATGCAATCTTAATTAAAGAGGATTTTAGTTCGGCTTATTTTAACAAAGGAAACGCATTAGTGCAGTTGGATAAATACGATGAGGCTATTGAAGTGTACAAGCAAACCTTTGAGTATGAGCAACCCAATGCAGATACTTATTGTGCCATTGGAGAGTGCTATGAAAAGCTCGAGAAGATGGATGAGGCCCGTTCTTATTACAAAAAATCGGTAAAAATGGATCCGAAAATGGCTGATGCCTGGTTCGGAATCGGGGTTACTTTAAACCATGAAGAGCGTTATTTCGAGTCGCTGCATTTTTATAAAAAAGCAATCGATTTGGAAGCGGAGAATGCCGATTTCTGGTTTGCAATGGCTGATGCCTATTACAAACTTGGGCAAATTGAGGAATCGATAGTAGCTTACGAAAAAGTTTTGGAGTACAATCCACTTGATATTGAGGCGTGGCTGGATTTTAGTACGGTGCTTTATGAGCAGGGAAAATTGCTGGAAGCATCGGAAACAATGGCCGAAGCAATAAAAAATAATCCCGAAGCTGCAGAATTATATTACCGAATGGTGGCGTATCTTTTTGCCATGGGAAATTATGCTGATGCACTCGGTTATCTGGAAACTGCTTTAACAACCGATCCTGATAAGCATTATATTTTGTTTGAATATTTGCCACAGTTACAGGATAACAGTGCCATTATCAACGTGATAAACCGATATATCAGGTAACAGTCTTGTGAGAAAAATTTAACAAATAAATCTGAAAATTTTTTTCACTTTTGTACGCATATGAATTACCCATTATTAAACGTTCCTGAACGTCCATCTAAACCTCGCCAAAGCGGCTATACAATGGTTATGGATAAGGGATTAAGCCTTCGCCAGGTAGAAGATTTTATAGAAGTTGCCGGCGTTTATACAGATATCGTAAAATTAGGTTGGGCTACATCACACGTTACACCAAACCTTAAAGAGAAATTAGCTTTATATAAAAGTGCAGGCATTCCTACTTATTTTGGTGGAACGCTTTTCGAAGCCTTTATTATTCGTAATCAATTTGAAGATTATCAGCGCATTTTAGACCAATACGGAATGGAATATGCAGAGGTTTCTGATGGATCAATAGAAATTGAACATGACTTAAAGTGCGGTTACATCAGCGAATTAGCAAAACAGGTAACTGTAATTTCTGAAGTCGGAAGTAAAGATGCAGCAAAAATTTTCGCTCCATACAAATGGATTAAATTAATGCAGGCAGAAATTCAGGCAGGATCTTGGAAAGTAATTGCAGAGGCTCGCGAAGGCGGTAATGTTGGTATTTATCGCGGAAGTGGTGAAGTGAGGGAAGGTTTGGTTGATGAAATATTAACTCAAATTCCAGAAGAAACCATCATTTGGGAAGCACCTCAAAAAGAACAACAGGTTTGGTTTATCAAACTAATTGGAACAAACGTAAACTTGGGCAATATCGCCCCGGCAGAAGTTATTCCTTTAGAAACTATTCGTTTAGGCTTGCGAGGAGATACTTTTGATTACTTCCTCAACCAAACTAAATAATCTATATCGTTACTATCAATTAAAAAGCAATCTTATTGAACGATCAATGGGTTGCTTTTTGATTCGCATAATGCATCATTGCTTATGAAAACATACGGCTTAATTGGATTTCCATTATCCCATTCCTTTTCAAAAAAGTACTTTACCGAAAAGTTTGCCAATGAAAAAATTGCCAATCATCAGTATGAACTTTTCCCCATAGAGGATATAAAATCTTTAGCTGATCTGCTCTCTGAAAATCAGTCGCTTCGCGGATTAAACGTTACTATACCTCACAAAGTTAGTGTATTACCGTTTTTAAATGAGATTGAAGTAGCTGCAGAAAAAATTGGAGCCGTAAATTGTATCTGTATTAAAAGATTTGAAGGCGAAACCTATTTAAAGGGTTTCAACACAGATGCCTATGGCTTTCAGAAATCACTGGAACCTCTTTTAGCTAACCATCACCGTAAAGCATTAATTTTTGGCGATGGTGGTGCCGCGAAGGCCGTTAAGTATGTTTTGGAGAAATTAGGTATTGAATACCGGATAGTGGTTCGCAAACCTGTTGAAGGCACAATTTTATATTCAGAAATTACGGCAGAGATTTTAAAGTCGCATAAATTGCTCATCAATACCACTCCACTGGGCATGTCGCCAAATACAGATAGCTTTCCTGATATCGATTATACTCAACTTGGAGCTGATCATTTGGCTTATGATCTGGTTTATAATCCTTTAGAAACTGCGTTTTTGGCAAAAGCTGCGGTACAGGGCGCTCAAATAAAGAACGGACTGGAAATGCTTTACAAACAGGCAGAAAAAGCCTGGGCTATTTGGAATAAATAGTTTAACTTATCCCTGTTGTCAATTGCTTTTATCTAGGGAAGCAAAATATTCCAGAATGTTATGAAATTCAAACCCTTAATATTTATCGCATTCATTGTAGCCTTGGCCTGTTTTGCTTGTCAAAACAATGATTATAGTCCGAAACCAAAGGGCTACTTCCGAATTGAATTTCCAAAGAAAGCCTACACAGAATTTAACAAGCCTGTTCCCTATCAATTTAAATATCCTGTCTACGCACACTTGGAAAAGGATCAAAGTAGAGATGCTAGGGAGAATTGGTACAACTTACATTTTAAGCAATTTAACGGCTACCTGCACCTCACCTATTACGACGTTTCGGGTAAAGGGGAATACAACCAGATGGTTGAAGATGCGAGGAAACTGGCTTTTAAACATACCATTAAAGCGAGCGCCATCGATCAGCGAATCATCAATTATCCAAAACAAAAGGTCTACGGCATTTATTATGCCATAGAAGGTAATACCGCTTCATCTGTTCAGTTTTTTTTAACTGATAGCGCTAAACATTATTTCAGAGGCGCTTTATATTTTAACGAGCGACCGCAATTTGATTCGATTGCACCGGTAGTGAAATTCATTAAGACGGATATTGATACCTTGATCTCTACGTTTAGATGGAAAAATTAAAGCTTTATGCGTAAAATTCCTTTACTTATTATCGGCTTATTCCTGATTACTCGAACTGCCTATTCACAATTAGATAGTACGCTGGTACAGGCCAATCAATTTTTCAACTTTTTTATTGGTGGAGATATAGAGAAAGCCTACCCTTACTTCGATAATGAGTTTCAATCAAAAGTAAGTTTTGAACAGATTAAATTGTTACAAAGGCAATTTCTAACGAGTTACGGCGATTTTAAATCAGTAATTAAAACAAGTCCTTACACTCAAAAGAATGTAAAATATGTACTTCTTACCGTTGCTTTTGATCGGGCAAAGCCAGTTTTCGCTTTAACAATAAATAATGAAAATAAAATAACCGGACTTTTTACCACAGCCGAGAACTATATTACCAAGTATACTGATCCCAATTATGTGAAAAAGGATAGTTATCTGGAAGAAAGTATAGCTATAGAAACTGGAGAATTCAGATTACCAGGTTTGTTAACACGACCAAAAGTAGGTGAAAATTATCCTGTTGTGGTATTAATTCATGGTTCTGGTCCTCAAAATATGGATGAGCAAACTGGCAACTTAAAGCCATTTCGCGATTTGGCTTTAGGTTTGGCAGCGAAAGGAGTTGCAACAATAAGGTATGATAAACGCACACGTATTTATGGCAAAAAATCGACTGCTGATGGGCAAAATATTGGGGTGAAGGATGAGGTAGTCGATGATGCTACATCTGCAATTTTGTTCGCTCAGAAATTAGATAAAGTAAACCCAAAAAAAATTGGTTTGCTGGGACATAGTTTAGGCGCACAACTGGCCCCAGAAATTGCTTTAAACAATAAGTTATTGTCGGGAATTATAATGTTGGCAGCTCCTGCCCGAACGATTGGTGAAATGCTGAACGAACAATTTCGCTACTTAATAAAGGATTCTGCAACACTGGAGCAAAACTTAAAACTAGCGGCAGAAATTGCTCATGCCGACACGATAAAGAACCAAAATAAAGTGCTTTTAGGAGCAAATGCAAGCTACTTTACTGAGCTTAATAAGCGAAATCAAGTTTTAACAGCGAAAAGATTAAAGTTGCCTATATTAATCTTACAAGGTGAGAGAGATTATCAGGTTACCATAACCGATCTCAATATCTGGAAAAAGGCAATTGGAAAATCCAAAAATGTAGTGATCAAGAGCTATCCAAAGCTCAATCATTCTTTCACTGAGGGAGAGGGTAAGTTAAGTATTCCAACAGAGTATAATATTCCAGCAAATATTCCAGAATATGTTATTATTGATATCTCTAATTTTATTCACAGCAACCTATGATTACCGTAAAAACATTCACATTCAACGCTTACAGTGAAAACACCTATGTTCTTTATGATGAAACCAAAGAATGTGTGATCATCGATCCAGGCATGTACGAAGGTTATGAGCAAAATGAATTAACAGCTTTTGTTAAGCAAGAAAATCTTAAACCAGTTTTGTTGTTAAATACACATTGTCATCTCGATCATGTATTCGGGAACAAGTTTGTATTTGATACATATGGTTTAAAGCCAAAATTTCACAAAGGTGAACTGCAGGTGCTGGAAGCGGTGCCGAGTTATGCGCCGTCTATGGGTTTTGGTAAATATGAAGTTTCGCCCTTACCAGATGAGTTTTTGCCTGAAACCGGAACCGTCGCTTTCGGAGATAGCACATTAGCATTAATTTTTGCTCCAGGGCACTCGCCTGCACATTTATGTTTTTATAGCAAAGCTGATGCGGTTTTGATAGGTGGCGATGTATTATTTTATGGAAGCATAGGAAGAACAGATTTGCCTGGAGGAAATCATCAGCAACTAATTCAAAACATTTCATCAAAACTTTTCGTTTTACCCGATGAAACTAAGGTTTACCCAGGGCATGGTCCTGCCACAACTATTGGTTTCGAAAAACAACACAATCCTTTTTTTTAAAATGCAGAATAGATTTATAGTCTCCTTTACTCTCTAAGCCTTCAATCATTTAATAACTATCTTTACCCGGTGAATACAGCGCTATATATTGCTAAACGTTACTTGTTTGCGGAAAAGTCTACCAATGCCATTAACCTGATATCGGGCATATCAATGGTTGGTGTTATGGTGGGTAGCGCCGCTTTGATTATTATCCTTTCGGTTTTTAATGGTTTAGAAACGGTAGTGCTGGGTATGTTTGATACCATTACACCTCAAATAGCCATTACACCGGCCAAGGGAAAAACCTTCGATCCAAATACGGCCTATTTTAATGCATTAAAGAAAAGCAAAGATGTTTATGCTTTCTCAGAGGTGTTACAAGAGAAGGCGCTTTTAAAATATAATGATAAACAGGCTGTGGGCTTGGTTAAAGGTGTAAGTGCCGATTACTTGAAAAACACAAAATTAGATAGTACCATCAAAGAAGGTAGGTTTGTCCTACAAAATAAAAGTGGCTTTAATGGTGTGATGGGTTCTGCATTGCAAAGTTATTTGGCAGTAAATACGTTAGATCCCTTTACCGAATTGGAAATTTATTCGCCCAAGAAAGATATTTCGGTAAACTCTTTAAATCCTACAGATGATTTTATTGCTAAAAGTATTCGCGTAAGTGGCGTATTTGAGGTACAGCAAGAGTTTGATAATGGCATTATCGTTCCCCTCGCTTTTGCTAGAGAACTACTTGATGAAAGTAAAAATGTTTCTGCCATCGAAATTGATTTCAATCCGAATGTTGATGTAGATAGTTATAAAGATCAGATCGCTGAAAAGCTTGGAACTGCTTTCGTGGTAAAAAATAGGGCAGAACAAAATAGTTCTCTGCATCATATTTTCAATTCAGAAAAAAGTATGGTATACATTATCTTAACATTTATTTTAATAATTGCTATATTTAATATTGTTGGCTCCCTAACCATGTTGGTTATAGATAAAGTAAAAGATATAGCTATTTTAAGTAGTTTAGGCGCAAGCAAAAAACTTATAAAACGTATCTTTTTACTGGAAGGAATGATGATCACCATGTCAGGCTGTGTATTTGGTCTTTTAATTGGTATCGGCTTTTATTATGTTCAACATACATTTGGTCTAATCAAAATGGGCGAAGGAACTTTGGTGAATTCCTATCCTATCGCACTGAAGTGGAAAGACTTTATTTTAGTATTTATCACAGTGGGCACTTTTTCATTTTTGGCATCTGCTTTGTCATCAAATCTTAGTGTTAAAAGGATAGATCAGATTAATCAAAATATATAGGATGAGATTATTTAAACAAGCATTTGTATTTGTTGTGCTCCTTGGCGTGGCGGTTACCGCTTGTAATAGAACAGAAAAGGCTGAGGGTGGAAAAAGTAAATTGAAGATTGTTAAAGGGCTCTATAGTTTTGGGCCTGAAATGAAATCCTTCACCCTTTGTGAAGATGGGAGAGAATATTGGGTTACAGATAGCGTTAAAAATTTAGAGCTCTCTTACAGCAACTTAGGTTTCGAAAAACCTTACGAGCCGGTATATGTGGAGCTGGAGGGATACATTGCAAAATCTGATACTTCAACAGTTTCTGCAGATTTCGATTCTACTTTGGTAGTTACTAAGGTGATTAAAATTAGTAAGGAAATTCCCGATGGCCCTTGTGGACAATAATTTATCCTAGTCAGGAACAGTAACCCACCATACATTTCCCCATTTATCTTCAAAGCCTGCACTTAAGCCATATTCTCTTCTGTCGGGTTCTTGTACTGATTTTGCTCCATAAGCGATCGCCTGCTCATAAAATGCAATTGCCCGTGGAGAAAAAATAAACATGCCGGCAGGGAATGATGGATAATTTTCATTCGCATTTGCGAACATGATTGTTCCCTTATCTATTACGGCTTCAGCATGCATCACCGTTCCATCTTCTCTTGGAACAATCAACCTGATATCTGCATCAAATACAACCTTCAAAAAGTTAATAAATCTTTCTGCATCCTTTACCAATAGGTAAGGCATAATTGGCTGATAATAATCTGGTGCTTTCATAGATAATAAATTTATTAGGGCGTTTTAACACGCTTTCCGCTATATCCCCGATGAAAAATCGGGGGATGCCGCTGCAATCGTTAACGCGAAACCCAAAGCGTTAATCGTTTACAAGCCAACATAAAGTTATCAATTTTCAATTAAACAAAAACGGCCTTCTGGTTTATCCAGAAGGCCGTTCTCAAATCAATACTTCACATCTACCAAAAGATAGAGTAAAGTGCTACTAATATTCCGCAAACCAGTAAAGATCCCACTGCAAATCCTGGATCAACCTTAAACATGCTGCTATCTATCTCTAAACCATTTGATTTATCGCCTTTTTTGTTTTCAATCATACTGATGGTAAACATCACTACAATACAGATTACAAATACAAAGCCCATTCTATCTAAGAAAGGAATTTCGTAAACCCCTTCTGCATTTGCTACAGAGAAACCAAAGTCATGCAAGAATGATAAATCCATCATTCCTGGTAAGAATTTTAATAATACTGATAAACCGAAACCGCCAATAGTAGCGAACAATGCTGCATTCGAGGTCGTTTTTTTCCAGAAGAAACCAAGAATAAACATGGCGAAAATACCAGGACTTACAAATCCTGTATATTCCTGAATAAACTCAAATCCACCTTTTTTATCAATACCCAGGAAAGGAGATATAGCAACTGCAATAGCCATTGCAATAATTACAACCATTCTTCCTGTTCTCACCAAAGTCTTTTCAGAAGCTTCTTTTTGAATGTGTTTCTTGAAAATATCTAATGTATAAATGGTAGATATACTATTAATTTTACCAGCCAATGAAGCCACAATTGCTGCGGTTAAAGCCGCAAATGATAATCCTTTTAAGCCTGTAGGTAAAATGTTAAGCAGTGTTGGATAGGCTCTATCCGGGCGAAGTTCGCCACCAGGCATCATCGAATTTACATCAATACCTGTTTTTTCTTGATACAACATATATACTGCAATACCTGGTAAAACAACTATTAAAGGCATCAACAACTTTAAAAATGCGGCAAATAATATACCCGCTCTGGCTGTTTTTAAATCGGCACCTAAAGCACGTTGAGTGATGTACTGATTACAACCCCAGTAGTTTAAGTTTACAATCCACATACCACCCAACAAAACGGTCATACCTGGTAAAGAAGCGTAATTGGCACTATCCTTTTTGAAAATCATGTGGAAGTGATCTGGTGCTTTTTCTCTTAAAAATGCTAAACCATCTAACACACCATCGCCACCGAAGTGATCACTCACCAGGTTTAATGCTAAATAAGTTGTAGCTAAACCACCAAAAATCAAAAATGCAACTTGGATAACGTCGGTATAACCGATTACCTTCATACCGCCTAAAGCGATTATAACGGCGAAGACTGCTAAACCTGTCATGCAATACCAGAAACCTATACCAGATATACTACTTACGGCCAATGCACCAAGATAGAGGATAGACGTTAAGTTTACTACCACATATAATAACAACCAAAACACCGCCATAATCATGGCAACGGTACCATTGTATCGCTGACTTAAGAATTGCGGCATGGTGTAAATCTTATTTTTAAGATATACCGGGATAAAAAATGTTGCTACAATAACCAGTGTTGCAGCAGCCATCCACTCGTAGGTAGAAATGGCCAATCCCATTTTAAATCCATCGCCACTCATGGCCACAAATTGCTCTGCACTAATGTTAGAGGCAATTAACGACGTTCCAATTGCCCACCACGTAAGCGATCCTTCCGCAAGGAAATAATCCTTACTGCTCATTTGAGCTTGCTTTTTACGGTGGTAAATCCAGAAACCATAAATTGCTACAAGCGCAAAATAGGCTAGAAAAATAATGTAATCTGTTACTTTCATTTAAGATAAGTTATTTGGTTTAGAAGGCTAAATGTAATAAAATCATAAATTAAATTTCAATTTATTTGATTTAAAAATGTTATTAAGACATTTATTATTTCTATTCGCAAGATTTTATATATATCTGTTGATTAAATTTTCTAGATATTCTTGTTTACCACTGCGTACTTCAGGCTCTCCATTTTCGGCAGCGTAGTTTCGTAAATCTTCTAAACTTAACTTCCCTTGTTCAAATTCAGCCCCTTTTCCGCTATCGAATGAAGCATAACGATCTGCTCTTACCTTTTTGTAATCTGATTTTTGAAGAATGGCATCTGCTGTAATTAATGCTCTGGCAAAAATATCCATTCCACCAACATGTGCATAAAACAAATCTTTTGCATCAGTAGAGTTACGACGGATTTTTGCGTCGAAATTCACGCCGCCACCTTGTAAACCGCCACCTTCTAAAATAACCAGCATCGATTCGGTTAATTCATTAATGTCATTCGGGAATTGATCCGTATCCCATCCATTTTGGTAATCGCCTCGATTGGCATCAATAGAACCCAATAACCCATTATCTACTGCAACCTGTAACTCATGCTGGAAAGTATGTCCAGCCAAAGTAGCATGGTTTACCTCCAGGTTTAATTTAAAATCTTTTAACAAATCATATTCCTGCAAAAAGCCTTTAACGGTTGCAGCGTCATAATCATATTGGTGTTTAGATGGCTCACATGGCTTAGGCTCGATGAAGAAAGTTCCTTTAAAACCTTGTTTGCGGGCATAATCTTTTGCAGTGTGTAAAAACTTAGCCAAATGTTCCTGCTCGCGTTTCATGTTGGTGTTAAGCAAGCTCATGTAGCCTTCTCTTCCACCCCAGAAAACATAGTTTTCGCCGCCGAGTGCAATTGTAGCATCTAAAGCTGCTTTAACTTGTGCAGCGCCATGCGCCAAAACATGAAAATCTGGATTGGTTGAAGCGCCGTTCATGTAGCGTTTGTGGCTAAACAAATTTGCTGTTCCCCATAATAATTTTACGCCGCTATCTGCTTGCTTTTGTTTTGCATATTCAACTAAAGCTTGCAGTCTACGTTCATTTTCCGCAACGTTGTCACCATAATCAACCACATCCACATCGTGAAAACAATAGTAAGGCAATTGCATTTTAGTGATAAACTCGAACGCTGCATCCATTTTGTCTTTAGCCCTTTCTACAGCGTCACTTTTTTCATCCCAAGGGAAAACATGTGTTGCACCACCGAATGGGTCAGCTCCATTTCCGTTGAACGAATGCCAGTAGGCACAGGCAAATTTGAAGTGCTCGTTCATGGTTTTGCCAGCCACAATTTTATTTGCGTCATACCATCTAAAGGCTAATGGATTATCGCTTTCTAATCCTTCGAACTGAATTTGATCGATGCCTTTGAAAAATTCTTTTGATCCTGTTACTACTTTTGTCATTGTGATCTTTTTATGTGATTCTACTTTAATGCTTTAATTAATATTTCTTTCCACTCCTGATAAATGGGTTCATATTTTTCCGAATTTTTTGGAGTTAAGGTTTTAATCACTTCATGTTGGGTGAAGGCTTCTTCTGCAGTTTTGAAAATCCCCGCACCAATGCCGGCTCCCAATGCCGCCCCAACACTTCCGTCGTTTTCATAAAGTTCTACGGCTACTCCGGTAACATCAACAAAGGTTTGTGCAAAAACATCGCTTAAAAAAAGGTTTGCCCGCCCTGCTCTAATTACTTTTGGAGTCATGCCGTTCTCTCGCATGATATCCAGACCATACCTGAAAGAAAAAGCGATACCTTCTTGAACTGCCCGAAAAATATCTGATAGATTGTGAGTATTCAAATCGATACCTAAGAGTTGGGCGCCAGTATATTTGTTGTTTAACATACGTTCAGCCCCGTTTCCGAAGGGTAAAACTTTCAAACCCTTACTCCCGATTGGTGCCTGACTGGCCAGATTGTTTAATTCCTGATAAGTTGATTTTGGCGCAAAAGTGTGTTTCGCCCAGCGGTACATGCTTCCTGTTCCATTAATACAAAGCAAAACACCTGTATTTTTTTCCGATAAAGAATAAGTTACATGGGCGAACGTATTTACACGGGATTGTTTATCATAGGTTAAGCTCTCGCTCACACCATAAATTACGCCTGATGTTCCGGCTGTTGCTGCTACTTCTCCAGGTTTTAGCACATTTAGCGAAAGCGCATTGTTTGGCTGATCTCCAGCTTTATAAGCTACAGGAATTCCGGGTGTTAGTCCTAGTAACCTTGCAATGCCTTCCTTTAAAAGGCCGTGAGAAGAAAAAAGTTGATTTACTTCTGGAATAATGCTGTCATCTAATCCATAACAATCGATCACATCT
The DNA here is from genome assembly GCF_979258625.1 of Pedobacter sp. AC212. Taxonomy (NCBI): domain Bacteria; kingdom Pseudomonadati; phylum Bacteroidota; class Sphingobacteriia; order Sphingobacteriales; family Sphingobacteriaceae; genus Pedobacter; species Pedobacter sp. AC212. The sequence goes on from NZ_OZ409870.1 coordinate 722,407, forward strand.
TTGGAAATTTCGTGTTTCTGAAAATCCCAAAAAATCCCCTCTGATAAAGCTGATATGCTAGTGGTTATATCTCCAGTTAATTTCATCGCAATGAAATCTCCTGGCAACATTATTTTATCAATTTTTTGATAAATATCAGGTTCGTTTTCTTTTACCCAGGCAAGTTTTGATGCGGTAAAATTTCCGGGCGAATTTAGCAAACTACTCAAAGCCTTTTCATGTCCGATTTTGTCAAAAGCTTTTTCGCCAATTTCAACTGCCCTGCTATCACACCAGATAATACTATCACGCAAAACATTTTGATCCCGGTCTACCACCACTAAACCATGCATTTGATAGGCAATGCCAATGGCTGCAATATTTTTAGGATCGAATAACTTGGTCGCATTTAGTTTTAAAATCGCTTGCTGCGTATTGTGCCACCAATCTAATGGAGATTGTTCAGCCCACCCGGGTTTAACCGATTTTATCTCTGTTTCTTGTTCAGGATATTGTGCTGTTGCCACACATTTTTGACTAGCCACTTCTACAACTGCAACTTTTATAGACGAAGTGCCAAGATCAATACCTAATAAATACATTTGTTTTGATTAAATTAATATCTGGTTATGCAAACGGTTGCATAAAGATAGTTGTTAAATTATAATTCGCAAATTATTTCCAAAAATCTACCCAAAACAACTCTAAAGTTCCGTGAAAAGGTTATCCACGGTCGATGCAACCGTTTGAATCTTGCTGTATTTTTTAACCGAAACTACATTATACAGTATTTATTAACTTAGCAGACTAAAGCAAAAAAACCAAACTTATGCAACAAATTACTTGGGATGATTTTGAAAAGGTCGATTTGAGAGTTGGAACGGTACTGGAAGCCCTTGAGTTTCCAGAAGCACGCAGGCCAGCCTATAAATTGAGAGTAGATTTTGGAGAACTCGGTATAAAAACCAGTAGTGCACAGATTACTAAACATTATACCTTAGATGAATTACCGGGAAGGCAAATTGTAGGAGTCATAAATTTTCCAAAGAAACAGATTGGCAAGTTTATGTCTGAATTTTTAGTAACGGGTTTCGCTGATGAAAATGGGGATATTGTTTTAACAGCTGTTGATAAAAAGGTTCCGAATGGTAGTAAACTGATTTAATGCTGCAATTATTTGCCCGCAGATTTAAGATGATAAACAACGCTGATTTTCGCAGATAGTTAATGCATATTGAGGTTTAACCAGATCTGCGATTCTTTTCTGTGAAATCTGCTGGGGAGTTGGCCTTAGATCAGCTAAACATTAAACTATATTTGCCGTATGAGTTTTTATAATTTCGAAGAAACCAACCCAGAAGCAGAAGATATTCACTACATGAAACTGGCTTTGGAGGAAGCTAAAAAGGCGTTGGCCGAAGATGAAATCCCTATTGGTGCGATTGTGGTGAGCAAGAACCGAATCGTTGGGCGAGGTTATAATTTAACCGAAAAGTTTAACGATGTAACTGCGCATGCGGAAATGCAAGCTTTTACTTTCGGCGGCTCAAACCCTGGGTGGCAAATACCTTCGAGATTGTACTTTATACGTTACCATCGAGCCTTGTGTAATGTGCGCTGGCGCAAGTTATTGGACCCAAATCAGCAGAATTGTATACGGAGCCCGGGAAGAAAAGCGTGGTTTCATTTCAAAGAATGCAAATTTACTGCATCCTAAAACTGAACTTAAAGGTGGCGTTTTGGCAGATGAAGCCGCAAATCTAATGAAGGATTTCTTTGTTAAAAAGCGATAGTTAAAATTTAGAGTTTAGTAAATTTGATAATCAGATAACTTTTGCAAAGCTTAAATCCTTCCAATTTCTTTGATCACGAATCGAAAGGAAACGATTTGATGATATTTACATGAACAAATCTTAACCTACTAATGTTATATTTGCTACAGAAACATTTTAAAATCTAAAAACATAATACTATGGCTTTTGAATTACCTGCGTTACCGTACGCAACCGACGCATTAGAACCGCATATTGATAAAACTACCATGGAAATTCACCATGATAAACATCATCAAGCTTATGTTACCAACTTAAATAAAGCTGTTGAAGGTAAACCTGAGGCAAGTTTAAGTATTGATGAAATTGTTAAAAACATTTCAAAATATCCTGCAGCAGTAAGAAACAATGGCGGTGGTCATTATAATCACTCATTGTTTTGGAAAGTTTTAGGTCCGAATAAAGGTGGGGAGCCAACTGGCGATTTAGCTAAAGCAATCAATGATACATTTGGTTCATTTGCTGAACTAAAAACTAAATTGCAAGATGCTGGTGCAACTCGTTTCGGTTCTGGTTGGGCTTGGTTATCAGTTGGTGCTGATAAAAAACTTCAAGTTTCTTCTACTCCAAATCAAGATAACCCTTTAATGGATGTTGCTGAAGTGAAAGGTACGCCAATTTTCGGCATCGATGTTTGGGAGCATGCTTATTATTTAAAATATCAAAACAAACGTCCTGATTATTTAGCGGCTATTTGGAATGCTGTTAACTGGGATGCTGTTGCTGAACTTTATAAAAAAGCTTTATAGGTTTTCACTTATGATAAATTTTGAAAGTCTCGATGGAAATCGAGACTTTCTTGTTTTAAGATAAATAAGTAACTTCGCCACTGTAAAATATTCAAAATGAAGAAGATTATATTTTTATTTTTTTTAGTGATTGGGGTGGTAGTTTTGGCAAATGCACAGCAGAATAAGATGCCAACACCAGATGAAATTGCGAAGAAAAATGTGGAGGATTTGGATAAAAGATTGAAGCTGAATGATACTCAAAAGAGTGTAATTTATCGCTTTACCTATAATCAGGCTAAGGAACAAGCCGATTTAATTAAAAGACAACAAGCGGGCAACTCCAGAGATGAGGATGTAGATAAATTTTATAAACTACAGAACGAAACTTCGAAAAATATCCGAAACGTGTTAAAAGGCGAACAGCAAACTGAATACGATAAAGTTATCGAAGAGCGCTTGAGCGGTAAAGCGAATAAAGATAAAAAGAAGAAAAAGAAAAAAGGCGAAGAAGAAGAGGTTGAAAGCGATATCAAAGGATTACTTTCTGCACCCCCGCTTGATCCACAAAAGCAATAAACAAAACCATGCCTGAAATTATAGTAGGCACAATTGTACTTGGGTTATTGTTGTCGCCACAATTGCTAGCCGGTTTTTTAGCCAAACGAACTGGCAGGAATTTCTGGTTTTGGTTTTCGATATCATTTTTAATCCCGATTATTTCATTGATTATCCTGATTTGTTTAGAGGATAAGAATCCGAATAGCGCTGGCTATAAATTAGCCGATCATGTGCGGAAGGATTAAAAAGAGTTCAAGGTTTTAGTGTTTATCGAATTGATACTCACCTTCATTCGGTAATATTAAATTAAGCTGCACTAAGTTTCCTTCTACAAAATATTTCACAATTTGCGGTAGATCCTTCACAAGCACGACATCTGCATGTCTAGCTTCCCAAACTTTCTTCTCTGTTTTGCCGGTAATTAATTTAGTAAACCAACCGTTTTTCTCAAGATGATACCAAGAAAAGGTTACGAGCAGGTTTAAATTTTCCTCATGCAGTTTCCTTTCGTCTATATAATTGGAAGAAACATTAAGGTTTCGCATATTAACCTCATCGGATATATCCAAATACCAATAATCTTCATAATTGATATGCTCATCGCTGCGGTAGGCGTGATAATAACTCTTCCATTCTTGTAGCCAATCAATGTTTTTGCAAAAATTTTGTACATCAAAACTACTACGGTTTAGCAGTTCAGTTTTCTTGCTTAATGAAGATAGAAATTCGATGTTGAACATAAGTTATAGTGTAAGATGTTTTTTAGATGCACCAATGTAAAGAAGAATTTCTAATTTTTTGTTTTCCATTAGGATTTTCAAGCAAAGTAAGAGCATAGATAATTTTAGTTTTTTTACGGCTGCACATTGCTCTCTTAAAACCAAATCGATTTGTATATTCAATTTAATTCCAATATTGATATGACAGTTAAACAAATGCTTTCTATCATCCCTGAAGATATTTTACTAAACAAAATTTATGAAATACGTAGGCATAAATTGATGCTCGATAGTGATTTGGCAGAACTCTATGGAGTTGAAACGAAAGTCTTAAATCAAAGTATTCGTAGAAATATAGAACGATTTCCTGAAAATTTTATGTTTCAACTTACCGAAAGCGAATGGCAATCTTTGAGGTCACAATTTGTGACCTCAAAGATTGGAAGAGGGGGAAGAACCTATTTGCCAAATGTTTTTACTTGAACTAATCAAAAAGAAAGAACAGCTTATAAAATAAACTGGTGATAAGCCTGATGATTTTGTAGATATTGGCAAGTTCACATTAATAGGATTGCAAGCCAAAGTTCTACAAACCCGATTGCAGTGTAAATCCTTTTTTGTTGAACTGAACAAATGAGATTGCTTCATCGTTCCTCCTCGCAATGACGGAAATTTGAAAGGCTATCGAATTAACAAAAAAGATTGCAAACAAAAGGCGGGACGAAGCGAACAAAAGAGCTACTGTTATTGCTTTCCAAATCACTAAAAAACACCCCGCCTTTCAGGTACCCCTCTAAAATAGGGGAATTATCCCTTGTGGCGTTTAGACTTTCAACCTTTAACTTATAACATTCAACTTTTTTCTCTTCAACTATTTGATAATAAAAGTTTTCTATCTATCTTTGCAGTCCCAAATTTAATGGGAATAATAAATTGTTTAATAAATTAAATACAAGCAAGTGAATACGTTAAGTTACAAAACTGTCTCTGCCAATGCGAAAACTGTTAACAAACAGTGGATTGTTGTTGATGCACAAGGCGAGATTTTGGGGCGCTTGTCATCGAAGATCGCTATGATCATCCGTGGTAAAAACAAGCCTGAGTACACCCCACACGTAGACTGCGGAGATAATGTTATTGTTATCAATGCAGACAAGGTTAAATTGACAGGAAACAAATTCAGCGAAAAGCAATATGTTTCTTATACTGGTTATCCAGGTGGTCAGCGTTTTATTTCTCCTAAGGAGTTAATGGCGAAACACCCTCAACGTGTAATCGAGAAAGCGGTACGTGGTATGTTACCGAAAACTAAATTGGGTAAAAAACTTTACACCAATCTTTTTGTGTATGCTGGTGAAACTCACCCTCATGCAGCTCAATCTCCAAAAACCATTAAACTTTAAGAAATGTCAGTTACTAACACTTCAGGAAGAAGAAAAACAGCTGTTGCACGCATCTACTTAAAAGATGGTGCTGGAGCAATTACCGTTAACGGTAAAGATCACAAAGTTTATTTCCCAACTTTACCTTTGCAATATATCGTAAACCAAAGTTTAGAAGTTTCTGAGCTTACTGGCCGTTACGATATCACTGTAAATGTTCAAGGTGGTGGAGTAAAAGGACAAGCAGAAGCTGTTCGTTTAGCTATTGCTAAAGCGATTGTTGAACTAGATGCGGAGAAAAAACCTGCATTACGTGCTAAAGGCCTAATGACGCGTGATATGCGTATGGTTGAGCGTAAAAAACCAGGACGTGCTAAAGCTCGTAAGAAATTCCAATTCAGTAAACGTTAATCACAGGAGGCAAGAACAATGGCAAGAACAACTTATCAAGACTTATTGGATGCAGGTGTACACTTTGGTCACCTTACCCGTAAATGGAATCCAAAAATGGCTCCTTACATTTTCATGGAGCGTAATGGAATTCACATTATAGATTTAAATAAAACTTTAACTAAAACTGAAGAAGCTGCGGCTGCAATTAAACAAATCGTAAAATCAGGACGTAAAGTATTATTTGTTTCAACAAAAAAACAAGCAAAGGGAATCGTAGCTGAGCAAGCTAAAAAAGTAAACATGCCTTTCGTAACCGAGCGTTGGTTAGGTGGTATGTTAACTAACTTCGCTACCGTGCGTAAGTCAATTAAAAAGATGGTTACCATCGATAAAATGACTAAAGATGGTACTTATTCGATACTTTCTAAAAAAGAGCGTTTGATGATTCAACGTGAGCGTATTAAATTAGAATCACTTTTAGGTGGTATTGCTGATTTAAACCGTTTACCTGCAGCTTTATTCTTAATTGATGTTAAGAAAGAACACATTGCAGTAACTGAAGCATTGAAATTAAACATCCCAACTTTTGCGATGGTTGATACAAACTCTGATCCTTCTAACATCGATTTCCCTATTCCAGCGAATGATGATGCTACGAAATCAATCTCTTTAATTACTGATGTAATTATCAAAGCTATTGAAGAAGGTTTAGATGAGCGCAAACGCGAAAAAGATGATGAAGCTGAAAAAGAAGCAGTAGCAGCGAAAGTTGCAGCTGATGCTCCTGAAGCAAAAGAGCCTAGAGCAGCTGGTGAAAAAAGACCAACTACTAAAAAGGTAACTGCTGAAGCAGAAACTGAAGCGCCTTCATCAGAAGAAACTAAAACAGAAGAATAATTAAGTTATAAGTTATAGGTTATAAGTTGTAGGTATATCCCGCAACCTGTAACCTGTAACTTTTAACATTTTAAGGAACTTATAAAATTTTTAAACATGTCTACAGTACAAATTACTGCCGCTGATGTAAATAAACTACGCCAACAAACTGGCGCTGGTATGATGGATTGCAAAAAAGCTTTAGTAGAAGCTAATGGCGATTTCGAAGCAGCTGTTGATTTATTGCGTAAAAAAGGTCAAAAAGTATCTGCCGCTCGTTCTGGTAATGCTACATCTGAAGGTTTGGTATCAATCGCTGTTTCAGCAGATGGTACAAATGGTAAATTAGTTGCTTTGGCTTGCGAAACTGAACCAGTTTCTAAAGTTGAGGATTTCCGTAATCTTGCTCAGGCTGTTTTAGCTGCTGCAGTTGATAACAATCCTGCTACTGCAGAAGAGTTAGAAGCAATTAAATTAGAAGACGGACGTACAGTTGCAGAAACTATAACCGAACTTACTGGTAAAATTGGCGAGAAAATCGTTATCCAAGAGTATGCAAATGTAACAGGCGAGAAAATCGTTTCTTATATTCACTCTAACGGTAAAATGGGTGTTTTGGTAGTATTCCAAGGTGCTAATGGTGTTGACATCACTGACGCTGGTAAAGATGTTGCAATGCAAATTGCTGCAATGAGTCCGGTTGCAGTTGATAAAGACGGTGTTGATCCTGCTACTATTGAGCGTGAAATCGAAATTGCTAAAGACGTAATTCGTCAAGAAGGTAAACCAGAAGAAATGGTTGAGAAAATCGCTGCTGGTAAATTGAACAAATTCTACAAAGACAGTACTTTATTAAACCAAGAGTTTGTTAAAGACGGTTCAATGGATGTTCGTAAATTCTTAGACAATACGGCTAAAGGATTAACTGTAACAGCTTTCAAAAGAGTACAATTAGGAGCTTAATTTAAGCTTTTCAAATATTTAAAAAGTCCCGATGAAAATCGGGACTTTTTTTTGGCTTTAATTTTAGCTATTTAAAATTAAGGTAAGAAACGTTTTAACTCGACCATGGTCGTATCTGCCGGATATTTCTTAAGTCCATCACCTACTATTTTTGATAGCTTTGCTTTGTCGAAATCGCTGTAGTAGAGTGCTTGAGTGTAATAAGAATAAGATTGTTGATCTTGTCTATAACTATCGTAGGTTTTAAATAATTTCTCAACCTCTCTATTATCTTTATGTACCATAGCTAAGTAGGCAGCCATTCGAAAATAATAATATTGCCTAGGTTTAGCATAAAAAGCCTTTTTTCCATATTTGTACGCACTATCTAGTTTTTTCTCTTCTAGATAGATATTGCATTTTAAATAGTCGTCATAAATAATGTGCGGACTTTGTTTGTGTACGCTATCTAACAATTTGATAGCTTCTGCATAACGTTTTTCTTTGTGCAGATACCTGGCTTTTTTATATCCAATCGTTTCAGAATTTTCACCAATGTTTGGTATAGATGGAAACATGTTTTTTACTTCCTCAAACTTAAGCTTAGGTAATGCAGTTGGAATATTATCTATTGCGGCAAAATCATTGTCTGTTATGTATTGAGCTTTGGAGGATGTATACACCATGGCATTAACATAAACAGCCCCAGCACAAACCGTCAACATTATAATTGAAAAGCCTTTCACCCATCCGAAGCTGGCGGGAAGATCTTTCGCTGGCTTTAAACTCATCCAGTTTGTTAAAAGAATAGCTAATGCTAAGGCAAAAAGGAGTTGGATATTAGGTCTTTCTCCTGGGAAGTTGAAAAAGGCATCTACAAAATATCCTGTTAAGGCAGCAAAAGCGATCGAGGCAACTATTTTTGTATTTAAACTAGAATTACTATTTCGAATAGTTTTAATAGTTAACAATAGCGCCAAGGCAAAAATTGAGATAAACAATAAGGAGTTCGGTATCCCCGTTTCTCCAGCAATCTCAATGAAATCGTTATGCGGATGTTTGGAAAATATGTTGTCGTTAAGTAAGGTGCTAGTGTACAGAGGAGCGTAAATTTTCCAATTGCCATAACCTACACCAAGAATTGGGCTTTTTTTGATCAGTTCCAAACTTCCTTTCCAATAGGCTAACCTAATGTTTGAGTTTTCTGAAGTTTGATCAGCAATACCGCTTAATCTTGAAGCTACTGTACCATAAGTATTAGACTTGTTTTTTGTAGCATTCATCAAACTTTTTTGGCTGATAAAAAATGGAAGTACAAATGCCACAACAATAAATGCAAAGCGAACTAGAAACTGCTTTAATTGCTTTTCTTTCCAGTATAGATAAGCAAGTGTGCTTATTAAAATGATTAGGCTCAAAAATATACCTAGAAAAGCGCTTCTGGCATTAATTAAAAATAGAGAGAAAAAACATAGGCTTAGCCCAATAATCGAGAAGAATTTTAGAAATCCTTCCCTGGTAAAAATGCAATAAATTATAAAGGGGATTTTAATTACAAATGCTGCGGCGAATATATTTTTATTCCCACTGGTGCCTTGCAAATTATAAATAAGGGTGTCGATAGGTATTTTTCCAACTTCCCTATAAAACTGAGTTACCGTTTCAAATGCTTGAAAAGCTGCAATAAGGGTAATGATTAATGCAATGTTTTTAAGTATTTGTAATCGCTTCATTAGCAATATGCCAATAACTAAAAAGCATAAAATGGAAGTGAATAATCTACTGTAAACAACAATTCCTTCTACTGGGTTGATGGCAACAAACAACGAAATTCCTGCAATAGCAAAAAAAATCAGGTATAGGATGGATATGCCGTTGCGCAAATAAGTAGCTAGAGATATGGTGTCGATTAAAGATTTATTACTAAAAATATAGAGAAGAGAAACCCCGTTTAGAATGGAAAGAAGTAACCAATGAATACCCATTTGATCTTGAATTTGCAGCTTGGGGGTACATTCTACCAACAAATAAAGGGAGATGATAATAGTGATAACCAGGTTTGTAGCATCTGGTGTTTGATCATCTACTACTCTTGTTGGATTTAAGGCTTTTTTCTTTTCCCTTTTACTCATGTTTTGATAATTAATTTAGAAATTTACGAAATCTAAGAATAAACTCTTAACAAAACTCAAATTCTGGTTTTTACCATATGATTTTTAATTCAAAGTATGATAGCAGTAACTAATAGTTGTTATTTCGATAGCGATAATAAGGTTTCAGGTGAAACTATATTTATAGAGGATGGAAAGATTTTAGAAATTTCCACCAGTGGAGTTCCAAATGGATGCCAGATATTGGATGCAAATGGAGCCTATGTTGTTCCTGCCTTTATCGAATTACAAATTTATGGGAGTGGAGGTAATTTGTTTTCAGCATTTCCTACAGCAGAAACTTTAGCACAAATGGATGCTGATTTAATCAGCAAGGGAACTACAAATTTTTTAGCTTGCGTGGCCACCAATTCTCCAGAAATTGTTCATCAAGCAATTGAGGCTGCAAAGGCGTATCGCCCAATGGCAAAAGGCTTTATGGGGTTGCATTTAGAGGGCCCATATTTAAATGCGAAACGAAGAGGCGCACATATTGCCGAATTCATAAAAAAAGCAACTTTTGAAGAGGTTAAGGCATTACTTGAGCATGCAGATGGTGTTGTAAAAATGACAACTATCGCACCAGAATTACAAGATGATGATGTGATTCAGCTATTACTAGATCATCATGTGGTACTATCTATGGGCCATAGCGATGCAAATTTTGAACAAGCAACTGAGGCTTATAATAAAGGCATAACTACTACCACTCACTTGTTTAATGCAATGCCATCAATTCATCATAGAGCGCCAAATTTGCCAACTGCTTTATTTAATCACCCCACAGCAATGGCAAGTATCATTGCAGATGGTAGCCATGTAGATTTTGAGGTGATTAAAATGAGCCATAAAATAATGCAAAATCGTTTGTTTCTAATCACCGATGCAGTTACAGCTTGCAATATTGGTCCGTACCAACACCAGTTGCAGGGCGATAAATTTATCACGCCTGATGGTACATTATCGGGCTCAAACATTACGTTGTTACAAGCGGTACAGAATTGCGTAAACCATTGCGATATTAAATTGCCCGAAGCCTTGAGGATGGCAAGTCTATATCCTGCGAGAGTTATGGGTTTACAGAATTATATTGGCAAAATTGAAGTCGGTTACACGGCAAATCTTATCATTTTAGATGAGTTGCTTCAGGTTAAGGAAATTTTATTTCAAGGAGAGAAAGTTAATTTCACGTTTCAACATTAATACTTTCCAACATTAAAACATTTACCTATTTTTGAGGTCATGAAGTACAAACGCATCCTACTAAAGCTCAGCGGCGAATCGCTAATGGGCGAAAAACAATACGGTATTGACAATGAGCGTGTTAAACAATATGCTGAAGACATAAAAGCAGTACACGATAAAGGTTTAGAAATTGCAATCGTAATTGGAGGTGGGAATATTTTTAGAGGTTTAAGTGCTGAAAAAAGCGGAATGGACAGAGCCCAAGCAGATTATATGGGCATGCTGGCTACAGTAATTAACTCTATGGCATTGCAAGATGCGTTAGAGAAAGTGGGCATCAAAACGCGTTTGCTTACTGCAATTAAAATGGAACAAATTTGTGAGCCATTTATTCGCCGTAGAGCGGTGCGCCACTTGGAAAAAGGTAGGGTGGTTATTTTTGGAGCCGGAACAGGAAATCCATACTTCACTACTGATTCTGCTGCTGCGTTAAGGGCAATTGAAATTAAAGCAGACGCAGTTCTAAAAGGAACACGAGTTGACGGAATTTACACTGCAGATCCTGAAAAAGATCCTTTAGCGACTAAATACGATGAAATATCGTTTAAAGAAGTATATGCAAAAGGGTTAAATGTAATGGATATGACTGCCTTTACTTTATGTGAAGAAAACCAGGTTCCTATTATTGTGTTTGATATGAATAAACACGGTAATTTCATGAAAATTGCTAATGGAGAACCCATTGGTACTTTGGTGAAATAAAGCTTAAATTATTATTTTTGTAGAAATACACATATTATGAACGAACTCATACAATTGCAATTAATGGATGCCCAGTCTTCTATGGATAAGGCTATCGATCATTGCGAATCAGAATTAACTAAAATTAGAGCTGGTAAGGCTTCTGCAGGAATGCTTGATGGTATTTTTGTAGATTATTATGGTGCTTCAACAGCCTTGTCTCAAGTATCTAGCATTAACACTCCTGATGCCAGAACGATTGTGATTCAGCCTTGGGAAAAATCGTTATTAGTGCCAATAGAAAAAGCTATTCAGGTAGCAAACATCGGTATCAACCCCCAAAATGATGGTATTGTAATTCGTTTAGTTGTACCACCATTAACTGAGGAACGTAGAAAAGACCTGGTTAAAAAAGTAAAGGAAGAGGCAGAACGTGGACGCATAACCGTTCGTAACATTCGCAAAGATGCAAATACCAAAATACAAAAGTTAAAAGGAGAAGGTGTATCTGACGATGAGATAAAGACAGGTGAAGCCGAAGTGCAAAAATTAACTGATGCTTATATCATTAAAGTTGATAAGCATGCAGAAGCAAAGGAAAAAGATGTAATGACCGTTTAGGTTGTCAATCATTAGAATAATAAAAAGGGAATAAGTTCTATCTTATTCCCTTTTTTTATGCTGGTTTTTTGGAAGGGTAGATTCCCGTTCGATTAATTTGGTGGATAACACAATCTGCTTAAAAGCTAATTCCTGTTCTTTCGACTCCAGTTTTGAAAGCAATATTTTCATCAGGTTTTCTGCAATTTCCTGTACAGGCTGGGCAACTGCAGTTATAGGTGGCGTATAAAATTCGAGTAGCTCAAAATCATCAAAAGATAGCAAAGCAGGTTTTAAAGCAGGTGAGATTTCCATTTGTTTCAGCGTTCGCAAGCCATCAAGGCAAATGTAATTAGCAGAGAAAATTACTGCATCAAGCTGCTTTTCCGAAGAAAAAAATGCTGTCATTTGTTCGATCGAAGTTAATTCGGAACGTTGATATTTCACCTTTTTGATAATAGCAGGAAGCTTATGTTCCTCCATGGCTTTTTCATAACCCGCTAACCGATCAACCATTTGTTGTAAATCTGTTTCGAGTGTTACAAAGCCAATATTTTGGTAGCCGTTATTAATCAGGTGTTGTGTAGCGTTAAAGGTTGCCCCTGCATTATCTATCACCACATAATCGGTTTGCAGTTCTGGCACATAGCGATCAAAAAGTACAACAGGAGTATTGGTTTCTATTAGTTTTTTAGTTTCCGCTTCAAATCCCTCTGGCAAGGCCATAATATATCCATCTACATGCCGGTCGCGAAATATCTGGAGTAATTCGATAGCCTTTTCATAACTGTTGTGCGTACTGCTGAAAAGAATCTTGTATCCGTTTTCAGAGGCTTTCTGATCTAAATGATGCGCTATACGGGAAAAGAAAGGTTCAGAAATATCGTCGACAAGAAAACCAATTACATTTGTTTTTCCGGTACGCAAGCTCTTTGCAAGGGTATTGGGCTGGTAGCCCCATTTTTCGACTAAATCAAGGACCTTTTTAGTAACAGCTTTACTTATATTTTTTTCTTGAGCTTTGCCATTGATCACGAAAGAAACGGTAGTGATGGATATATTTAATTCGTTTGCTATATCTTTTATTTGGATTTTCTTTTTCATCAATGTGGTATAACACTTTCAATAGATCGAAATATAGGAAATATTTGAATATTAACTCAATTTTAATATCGGCACCGGATAAGTATAAAGACGACTTCGACCTAAACAGTCTAAAAAAGAAAAAGAGCAACCTATCCAGGATTGCTCGATTAACTAACTTATTATTCATAAAAAATGCTGTTGGGGAAGGAGTCGAACCTTCAAGGGGTAGTTAGCTACAGTTCAAAAAATTAATTGTGGTCAACCCAATAAACTGCGTTTGTCCCATTATTCCCCACCACCGAGACAAGGAGGCGTGTCTGCCAATTTCACCACCCAACATTTTAGTCATCAGTCTGGAGTCGAAAGTACTGAGTCTAAAGACTACTGACTAAGGACTGGACTAAGTCGCTGTAGGGGAAGGAATCGAACCTTCAAGGAGTGGTTAGCCATTGCTGGTTTTCCCATTATTCTCCGCCACCGAGACAAGGAGGTGTGTCTGCCTGTTTCACCACCCTACATTATGTTCAGCAATTGTGAAAGAACGTTCCCTTTTTGTTAATTGCTTGATACAAATGTAAAAGAACTCTCAATACCTTGCAAATATTTTAAACATTTAATTTTATTTTTATAATATTGATAAATATTTGTAAATTCGCTTATCATAATTCAAAAATATGCTTAAAAAAGACAATTCCAATTTAGAAATTGACAACCTCGATATCGATATATTGAAACAGTTAATGCAAGATGCAACGAAACCTTATACGGAAATTGCCAAGGATTTAATCGTATCTGGGGGTACAATCCACGTTAGAATGAAGAAATTGCAGGAGATGGGCATTATAAAAGGGTCTCATCTGATTATCGATCCGCAGAAAGCGGGTTACGATATTTGTGCTTTTTTAGGAATTTACCTGGAGAAGGGAATACAATATAAAGATGCTGTTGCTCAATTATGTAAAATCAAAGAGGTGGTAGAATTACATTATACCACTGGATCTTATAGTATGTTCGCGAAAATTATTTGTAGGGATACGAATCATTTACGCCATGTGCTTAACGAAGAAATTCAGGCGGTTAATGGAATTCAACGGACAGAAACGCTAATTTCTTTGGAAGAAAGCATTAAAAGGCAGATCGAGTTGGGCTAATGTGGAGTTGGGAGTCTTTAGTCTGAAGTCTCATGCGCAGGATTCGAAATCCTATATTAATTGCGATTAAATGGGCAATTGAAGTACAATTGCATGTTAGTTAGATCCGATTGCAGTGAACACGAATCCCGAATTTCTTCGGGAAAAGTAAAACGGAAAGCGGGAACAAACATAAATAGATGGAGGAATTTGCTCTCCAAATCTTAATGATCATATTTATAAGAAGGCCTTTCGGCTTCGCTCAGGGTGACAGTCGAGAAAAAATTAAGCTACTTTAACAACTGATAAGCAAGGAGTGCAGCAAAGTAGGCCATGGCTGTCATGTAAACCAACTGAATGATAGGCCATTTCCAGCCCTTTGTTTCGCGGTAAACAATAGCCACGGTACTCATGCATTGCATTGCGAAAGCGTAAAACAACATCAGCGATACGCCAGTTGCAAAAGTATAAACAGGCAAGTTGGTTCGTGTGTTTTTTGATGCGGCCATGCGCTCACGGATAGTAGAGGTATCTTCATCTCCACCGTCAACGCTATAAATGGTAGCCATTGTACCTACAAAAGCTTCGCGGGCGGCAAACGATGTGATTAGCCCAATACCGATTTTCCAATCGTAACCGAGTGGACGAATGGCAGGTTCGATCCAATGCCCAAGAATGCCCACATAAGAATTTTCGAGCTTTTCTGTTGCGATTAATGTTTCAATATGGGTTGTGTTTTTAGTCGTATCTGCTAATGCTGATTCGTATTTTTTATCAATGTTTTCGAAGCGATCTCCGGGGCCAAATGTCGCCATTACCCAAAGGATAATAGAAATAGCAATAATCACTTTCCCGGCTTCGATTACAAAGGTTTTCGACTTCTCATACATGGTATAGAAAACGTTTTTCCACCTTGGCATTCGGTAAATGGGCAGTTCCATGATGAAGTAAGACCGCTCTTTCGTTTTAATAATGATTTTCATTACCCAGGCAACCAATACCGCTGCAATGATACCCACCAAATACATGATCATTAGCGCTAAACCCTGCATGTTGAAGATGCCTAATACATTCTCTGAAGGGATAATTAATGAGATAATTAGAATGTAAACTGGTAACCTTGCGGAGCAACTTACCAATGGCGTAACCATAATGGTAATCATTCTGTCTTTCCAGTTTTCGATATTTCGGGCGGCCATAATGGAAGGCACTGCGCAGGCCAAACCACCAATCATGGGTACAACAGATTTACCGTTTAAACCCACTTTACTCATGATTTTATCCATCATGAAAGTAACACGAGCCATATAGCCTGTATCTTCTAAAATGGAAATAAAGGCAAATAGAATAGCAATTTGAGGTATGAATACGAATATTCCACCTAAACCAGCAATAATTCCATCGAGTACTAAATCGGTAAGCATGCCTGCTGGTAGATATTTGTGACCAAGTTCAGTGATGAAACCAAAACCACTTTCAATCCAATCCATCGGGTAGGCCGACCATGCAAATATGGCGTTAAAGATTACAAAGAGAATCAGTAGAAAAATGGCAAAACCCCAAACTTTGTGGGTTAAAACTGCATCGAGTTTATCGCTAAAAGAGAATTTTTGCGCCCTGCCGCTATCCGTTACTACATCTGATAGAATTTTACTCAAATGTTGGTAGCGAACAACGGTTTCTGCTGCCTGAATTTTCGACGATTCGAAATGGTGCGATTGTTCTATATGTTCAATTTCTTCTTGTTCTTGAGGGCTGAAGAAAGTTAAATATTCGTGTTGATGCAACACCTGCAAGGCAAAGTAATCATTATCAGAATTCAATTTCGATTTTATGGCGTTGATTGCGGCAGGCGCTAAACTGTTCACATCAACATCTTGAAATTGTGTGGCAATCTTAGTGGTATTGGCGATGGCTTGTTTCAACCGGTCGATACCAATATTATTCCTTGCAGAAATGGATACTACCTGGATGCCTAATTTTTCTGAAAGCTTGTTTAAATCAATACTGATGCCTTGTTTTTCGGCAAGATCAATCATGTTTAAAGCTAAGATTATTGGAATACCCAAATCGGCTACCTGCGAGTACAACAGCATGTTGCGTTTTAGGTTTGAGGAGTCAGCGATAAGTACAATAACATCTGGATGACTACTGTTTTCTTTGTCGGCTAGTACCTGAAATACGATACTTTCATCGCTGCTTTTCGGATATAAGCTATAGGTTCCAGGCAAATCTATAATTTCGGCCTGTTTACCATCAAGCATTTTCATAAATCCTGTTTTTTTATCAACAGTAATGCCTGGAAAGTTTCCGATTTTTTGATTTAACCCCGTTAAACGGTTAAAGAGTGTAGATTTACCTGTATTGGGATTACCAACTAATGCAACTTTAATATCCAAACCAGCTTATTTATTGAATGATAATAACATCAGCTTCGCTTTTGCGCAAACATAACTGATATCCAGCAACTCGAATAGCCATCGGATCGCCGAGCGGAGCAAAACGTTCTACTTCTACCACCTCGCCAGGCAAGCAACCCATTTCCATTAATTTAACAGATAAATCGAGATCTGTAAATGAAATGATAGTGCCCTTTTCGCCTACTTTTAGATTGGAAAGTTTCATTATATGATCTTGTTTACTCGTATTTCGTAGCCTTCGAGTTCTTGATCTTTATCATCCCTTTACTCTTAGGTTATTCATGTGCTGAATTGAGGCGCAAGTTACCCTTTCTTTAGATTTATTCCAAATAACGACTGTTAACATTGCTGTTAAAAATCTTGTTTTACTAAATAATGATTAATTGCGTTGTCGGCCGCCGCCAAAACCTCCTTCACCTCCACGTCGGCGTCCTTCGCCACCTTCATTTCCTCTGATTCGATTTTTGCCACCCATTCTATTAAGCGAGTAAGTAAATGAAAACATGAAATAACGTTTAAGCACATTAAAGCTTACATCTTGTATGGTGTTGTTGTTTGCCGTTCTGCTTATCCCCTGATTTTCATTTAACAAATCGTTTACAGCAGCCTTGAAAGTACCGCGGTTTTTAAAAAACTGTTTGCTAATGTAAGAATTTACCAAAGTGAAATGAGTGTCAAAGGCTTCTCCGCGACCGGTATTCTGATTATAATGGGCATCTACAGACCAGCGGATATCGCCAGGGAAAAGATAACTTACACTTACATTTGGACTGAAGGTATAGAAACGGGTGTTCGAATTTGGTTGAACAGAATAGGTAGCACGATTGATTGAACCATTAACACCAGCCGTTAAATCAAGCTTATCCAAATTAGAAACCAGGCGGTAACCGTTGGTGATAGACCAGCTGTTGGTGATGTTTCTTAATGAATTGGTGAAGTTTACATCGCGATCGTAGTTACCTGAAACGTTAATGTGAAAGTTAAGTTTATTCTCGCTCATTAAAGGGAGGCTTAATGATGAAGACACGCTACCTGCATACACGCCGTTTACGTTTACTGGCGTAATGGCTAGCTTGCCTTGATCTGGTCCACTTTGAATTAAACTACTGCTGTTGGCTATTTTATTTGAGGTTTGGATAAGGTTGATGTTTACAAAAAGCGATCTATTTTTGCCCACGGTGAAAGTGTTGTAGGCAATTCTCAATGTATTATCAAATTCAGGCCTTAAATCGGGGTTACCGACTGGAATATTTTGAGTGTTGGTATTGTTGGGAATAGGTTGCAATTGCTGTATAGTGGGCTGATTGGTTCTGCCCCGATAATTGAAAACCAATCTTTTGCTATTACTAAAGTTATACCTAAACATGGCCGATGGCGTATAGTTAAATACATTCTGCTTTAGGATAAATCCACGGGTAATGTTGTTGTTCGTTCGATCGGTATTTTGAACTGCCATACCCGCATTCCAATTGTATTTTTTTGCTGATTTATTAATACTGAAACCCGCGGTGTTGGTTAAAATAGTGTTCTCATAAGAATTACTAAAAGTTTGATCGAGCAAATCGTATTGTAGTGTTGCAGGATTGAAATTGTATGTAAACCGATCGGATGTGTTGTGGTTATATCCGTTTTGATAATTCAGCTCGAAACTTAATGTATTGCTCAATGGCTCGGTATATACCAAACGCGTATTTTGGTTGATGGATTCACTTTCCTGATCGTTTAACTGGTTGGTGCGTTTTTGAGTGGCTACCGTCCCTTCAATTCTCGTCTCAGGATTATCATTGTAATTTTCACTGTCGTTGTTGTTAATGTTGGTATTTAAATTCAATGATAATGTTCTGCCGCGACGCATGAATTTTTTTCTTAGCAAAATGTTATTACTAATGGAAGGAGATGTACCGTGGTTGGTTAATGTTTGCGACCCATTAATGCGGTAAGTATTGTAATCCCGGGTATATTCACTAAAATTTAGGGATTCGTTATTGGTATAACTGATGTTAGGTTGGATCCTTAATGAAGTAAGTGAGTCGATTTTGGTATCAACCATGAAACCCAAACGGTGGTTCAATCGCTCTGAATTATTCGTTTGATTGTTATTAAATATTGTGGTCACATCACCTAGAAAGTTTTGGGTAACACTATTCCTCAGGATTAGATTTTCAGATTTATTAACGAAGTAGTTAACGCTTACTTCTGTTTGATCGGAATAAGTATCATTATAATTAAAACCTGCAGCTTTTGTATCGGTTATGCCACCTCTGCCTCCATTATTCCCGCCATTTCCACCGCCTAAGCCGCCACCGAAGTTTTGTTTATTTACGTTATTGAATTGAGCAATTACGCTTAGCTTTCTATCCTGATCAAAATGGTTGATATTGGCATTGATATCATATCGATCGTCTGAGCCATAACCAGCTGTGGTATTTCCGAAGTAACCGTTTTTCTTGTCTTTTCGAGTGGTGATGTTAATGATCTTGGTTCGTGTGCCATCGTCAATTCCTGTAAATTGAGCCTGATCAGAAAGTTCATCGATAATCTGAATTTTATCAATCATATCGGCGGGTAAGTTTTTAGTGGCCAATAGTGGATCGTTGCCAAAAAATTCTTTTCCATCTACCCGTACTTTAGTAATGGTTTCACCTTGAGCTTTTACGGTTCCTGCCTTGTCTACTTCAACACCTGGAAGCTTTTTTAGTAAATCTTCTACCACTGCATTTTCCACTACTTTAAATGAGCTTGCATTAAATTCCAGCGTATCCTTTTTTACCACAATCGGTGGAACCTCCGCCTTAATCTCAACGGTTTGAAGATCAATCGCCCCGCCTTCTAGTATAATATCTCCAACATCAGCATTCGGTTTGTCAGCTGTAATCGCGAAATCTTTTGTCGTGTTTTTCAAGCCCAGAAAGGCTGCATATATCCGGTAGTCGCCGGGTTTAAGGCCCTTCAAAATAAATTTTCCATCTTCAGTAGTACTCACCGCACCAACCATGCTCGAGTCTGACAGATTTTTAACGGCTAAAGATGCATAATCTATAGGTTTTTTATCTTTTGATTGAAGTACACGCCCACTTACAGAACCATTGTTTTGGGCAAAGGCATAGCATGAAAATAAAATACAAATTAGGGTAAAGAGTTGTTTCATTCGGTTAGTTTCCTGGTTTAAAAATAGAGACTAACAACGATATTAAAGGTTTATTTGATTTAAGTAACAATTGAAATACATAACTGTTGATTTAACAGTTATAAATTGGAACTAAAAAAAAGTCTCGGCTACTAAACCGAGACTTTAAATAATTTTTTGAGCTTACATTCTCATTCGCTGACCGCCGCCTCCGCCTTGATTTGGCATCTGCATATCGCCACTCATATTTCTTCCGCCGATGCGGGTTAATGAGTAAGTAAACGAGAACATAAAGTATCTCTTTAAAACATTATAATTTAAATCGGTAATGGTATTGTTGGTAGCTGTTCTGCTAATCCCTTGATTCTGGTTAAAAGCATCATTTACTGCAACTTTAAATGTCCCTCTATTTTTAAAGAACTGACGGCTGATGTAAGAGTTTACCAAAGTAAATTCGGTGTTATAACCTTCGCCACGGCCAGTGTTTTTAATATAATCCAAATCAATGGCTAAACGGATATTTCCAGGGAATACATAACTAATATCGAAACTTGGGTTTAGCGTATAAAAGTTTGTGGTTTGACCAGGATTAGCGGAATACGTGGCCCTGTTGTATGTTCCAGAAATACCTCCGGTTAAATCGAACTTATCAAAATTGGTTACCAAACTGTAGCGATTTGTTAATGCGTAAGTATTGGTAATATTTCTTACTAAATCTGCAGGGTTGTTATTGGCTGTAGTAAAGTTTACGTTTCGGTTGTAATTTGCATTTAACGATGCATTTAAATTTAATTTACGTTCAGGGAGAAGTGGTAAACCCACATTTACGCTTCCAGTACCAGAGTAAACACCATCAACATTTACATAGGTAGTTCTGATTTTACCAAAGTCCACATCACTTTGGTCTGTAACCAATTGACTACTGTTTCCAATAGCGTTGAATGTTTGGCTTAAATTGATGAACGCGAAAAACATCCTGCTCTTTGCAAAGTCGAAATTATTGTAATTAATGGTTAAATTATTATTAAAAGCTGGTTTCAATAAAGGGTTACCCACAAATACACTTTGCGTATTGGTATTATCAGGAATTGGTTGAATTTGATTAATGCTTGGCTGTTGTGTGTTTCCTCTGTATCGTATATTTAATCTTCTGGCATTACTAAAGTTGTATCTGAAGTTAGCTGAAGGAGTTAAATTGATAAAGTTTTGAGTTCTAACCATACCAGTGGTCACATTGGTATTTACCCGGTTGGTTTTTTGAGCAGCTAAGCCGATATTCCAATTGTATTTTTTCTCGTTCGTGGTGTAACTTACACCTGCAGCATTTGTTAAAGTCTGGTTTTCGTAAATGTTGGTATAATCTAAATTAACTAAATCATACTGCCCGCTTGCTGAGTTAAAATCCAGAACTTGTCTGCCTTGATTATCATGAGCATAGCCATTTTGGTAATTTAGCTCCAGGCTTGTTGTTTTAGAAAGCGGTTCGGTGTAAACTACTCTTGCCGTGTTATTAATCGAATTGCTATTTACTTTATTCAACTGATCAATAAGTGATGGAGTAGTAACATTATTCACCGTGTTACTTTCAGAGATATAATTGTAAGTATCTGCATCATTGTTATTGATGCTGGTATTTACGTTTAATGATATCGTTCTGCCACGTCTTTTGAACTTCTTACGAATCAATAAATTATTAGCAATGTTTGGCGTGGTTGAATTGCTAATATAGCGCTGATCTCCAGTAGTTGAAGTAGCGATTAAATTTCTGTTGTAAGTACTTAAGTTCGTTGCATCAGATTCTGTAAATGAAACATTTGGCTGAATCTTAATTGTTGTTGATGAATCCAGCTTGGTATCAATCATAAAATTAAACCTATGATTGATTCGATCTGTATTGTTATCTGCGGTATTGTTAACGGTGGTAATCGAGTTTCCCAATAAGTTTTGGGTAAAACTGGTTTGCTGGTTGGATACATCCGATCGGTTAAAAAAGTAACTACCTTGAATTTGAGTTCCGTCTTTATAGGTATCGGCAAAGTTTAAACCGCCAGCATTGGTATTGGTAATACCTCCGCTACCGGCGCCACTACCGCCACCACCAAAGTTGCCACGGCCACCGCCGCCAAAACCATTTCCAACACCGTTACCCTGGCCAAAGCTTTGTTTGTTTACATTGTTAAATTGTCCAATTACGCTGAATTGTTGGTCGTTATCAAATTTGTTTACGTTAATATTGGCATCATATCTTTCGTTGGTTCCATAACCGATGCTGCTATTGCCAAAATAGCCTTTTTTCATTCCAGCTTTGGTAGTAATGTTCAAGATCTTGCTTCGGGTACCATCATCAACGCCAGAAAATTGCGACTGTTCAGACATTTCATCAATCACTTGAATTTTATCAACCATATCTGCAGGAAGGTTTTTTGTAGCCAAAAGCGGATCACTTCCGAAAAATTCCTTGCCATCTACTTTAACCTTCGTAACGGTTTCACCTTGTGCTTTAATACTTCCATCTTTTGCCACTTCTACACCAGGGAGTTTCTTTAAAACATCTTCCACCACGGCATTTTCTCTCACTTTAATTGATTTGGCATCAAATTCTAATGTGTCGGTTTTAACAACCACAGGAATACTTGCCGTAACATTTACATCCTTTAAGTCAAGTCCATCATCGGTCATGGCAATTTCGCCGGCATTAACAGTGGTCTTGGCCACTTCAATATCTTTGGTGGCCGTTTTTAACCCTAAAAAGGCTGCGTAAATGCGGTATTTTCCTGGGGCTATAGCTTTAAAGCTAAACGTTCCATCAGGATCGCTTTGGCCAGAAGCCACAACTGCCGAATCTTTTAAACTTCTTACCGCAATGGTTGCGTAATCAACTGGTTTTTTATCTTTAGCACTGACTACTTTGCCAGTAATAGCGCCGGTATTTTGAGCTTGAGCGAAGTAACCGCAAAAAATAAGAACAATAAAAACTGCTCTTTGAACGTTCTTTTTCATTAGAAAAAATTAGATATTAATACAAAACTAAGCTATCAGACTAAGCGAAGTTTAAAAGGTTTGGTTAAGATGTGTTAAATGCTTGGTAACATTTTAAATACAGCAGGTGGGATGTAGCCGTAAGAGATAATCGAGCGATAGAATTTATCTAATTTGAGAAGGATAAGGTTTATAATAAACTTTTGGACAGTTACAACCTTTTTTAAAAATACTGCAGCCACTTAAGCTTAAGCATGCACCAACGATGAGTAAACTAAGTATTTTTTTCATTAAGATTTAATTTGTGAAGTAATATGTAACTGAATACGGCCATCAAAGCGCCCAACATATCGCAGCCAAAATCCCACCATTCTGCCGAGCGATAGGTGAATACTTTCCACTGTAATATTTCGATGGTACCGCCGATAATGGCATTAATCAAAATGATTTTAAAAATGGTTAACGTTCTAAAACCATAATTATTTTGATATTTTATCTTCCCATAGAATAATAAAACAGAAAGTATAAAGAAAAAGCCCAGGTGGGCCATTTTATCAAAACCTTTGAAGAAAAATCCATTTCCTTCCGAATCGGGTAATTTAATATTACAAAGCACCAAGACAACAATTGTCCAGAAGATGGCCCATTTTTGTCGTTTCAGTGCTTCGTACAAAATATGATAAATTAAGCGCCTACTAAAGCTTGATAAGCTTCTGCAGTTAATAATTCTTCTACTTCAGCTAAATCAGATAATGAAACTTTAACCATCCAACCTTTACCATAAGGGTCGCTATTAACCAACTCTGGATTATCATTTAATTCTGAATTGATCTCTAAAACAGTACCTGTTACCGGCATATATAAATCTGAAACTGTTTTTACTGCTTCAACTGTACCGAAAACTTCTTCTTTAGTTACTTCAGAGCCTACGCTGTTGATGTCAACATAAACGATATCGCCTAATTCGCGTTGTGCGAAATCAGTAATGCCGATAAATGCTTCATTGCCTTCAACCTTAACCCACTCGTGGTCTTTAGTGTATTTTAATTCTGATGGAAAATTCATTTCTTATAAATTAGTTTTGCCAAAGTTAGCTAATATGTTGGAATGTTGAAATGTTATTGTGGTAAAGAATTTTACCAGGTTATCAGTTAGCATCGCCTAAGGTTGGACTTATAGCTTGCTAGGGAAAGATGTGCCTGGCATATGGATAAAAAATAAAATGTTAATGGCCCAAAAAGGCTATTTAGCGAATAAACGAAACTCGATAAGTTTGTAATGTTAATTTATTCGGGACGATAGATTAAATAGTAACGCTTTGCTATGCTTATAGCAGAGCGTTTTTTCTAACCAAATATTTTAAAAGCCTTTTCAAAAAGTTGAGAGGCTTTTATTATATCTTAAGCAAGCCGTACTTATAAGCAAACGACACTAATGAAGCGCTGTTCTTTGTTTTGGTTTTAACCATCAGGTTTTTCCTTATAGATTCAATTTTATTCTCATTTAAGTTGAGTTTTTGGCTAATTTCACTATAGGTCAAACCTTCTGCTATCAATTCAAGTGCTTTAATTTCCTGCTCATCCAGTCCCATAATTTTAGGGATAGCTATATTATTGTTTTCCATTTGAATGAAATGAACAAGAATTTAGCCAGATTGTTTTGTTTCGACTAATTACAACTACAAATTCTAAGATTTATGATTGTTGCGTATAACAGATTAATTAGCTGGTACAGAGTCTGAAGGCATTTTGAAAAGTAATGGTAGCCATAAAGTTATATAGCTCCATTCCTTTATATCGAAGATTTTTTCAATAGGTACTGCTATTTATTTTTGAAATTTCATCCCTAATCACTAGAATGATTTCTTCTAATTCAATGTAAATCTCAAACTGAAACCGAAATTGCTAAAAGCAGTATTAAACGTTTGCGAAGTATAAGGTTTTGTAATGTTTGAATCGTAAAATAATTTGATGTTGAATTTTTGATTCAAAACGTAATCAACACTAGGTCTTAAAGTAATGTTCTTCGCTCCAGATGAAATTTCAGCCTCAGTTACATCGGCACGATAAATAACCGTTTTATTATCACGAATGGCTACGTCCAATTTAAAATCCATATTGTTATCCAGTTTTAGGCTTTTAAACCATCCAAATGGAAAACGGAATTTGTTGGTCCGGTAACCCAAACCTAAAACCATATTGTTTTCAGAAAGCTGAGCCAATTGACTATTAGCCAAACTTAAGCCTAACAACCTCGATCTGTTCAACTCGAAAGTTGCGGTTAGGTTATTTTTAAATCTTGTATCTACACCAATCAATGGAGAAAAATATTCAGAAATGGTAACTTGAGCAAACTGATATTCTGGCAAGAAATTATTATTTGCATCTCTATTTACAGAGAAACCATTACTTTCTTCATACCTCAACAAGGAATTAAAACCATTGATATTATAGGCTGAACGATAACCATGACGAATATCTACAGAAGAAAATTTATCGGCAATGAAAGGGATCCTGGTTAAACCATTATAAGTTAAGGTCCAGTTTGGCAGCGGAATACGAGGGAAAGCATTGAGCTTCATTTTACCAGGATCTTTTCCGGTATATGCTGCCATAAAAGCCGAAATAATTACATCCTGACTTTCCTTACTATAACCGTCTGCATAACCAGCCGTTTGTCCTCCAGAATTTGGATTTTGTGCACCCAGCCTCCTCGAAACAATAATTCGGTTTGCCATAAACTGGTTAAACAAAGTAGAGATGATACTCGAGTTTTTTTCTTTAAACGCTGTTCCCAAGGCGATGTATGAAATGCTATAATCACCGGTGGTGATGGCACTCAAATTCTCAAATGAACCTACGCTGGCCTCGTACCTAAAATTGGTAGAAAAATTTCGGGTTTGTGCTTTATTTGCTCTTAATGTAATGCGCAAATCTTTAAAAGGTTCTATCTGGCCAGTAAACTGCAAATCTTCTCTTAATGTATTTACATATAATTGCGTCTGCAAAGTATCGGTTGTTAACCACCCGTTGTTTAAGGCCATATCACGAATATCGCGTTGACTACCAAAAGCAAATCCTAAACCAGGAGCGCCCGTTGCGTTGTCAATTCCAAAATACTTTGTAGTTGGTAAGTAACCTGGCAAAAATATTCCTTTGGTTTGAACGTAATTGGCATTTAAATTTTTAACACTGGTTAATAAATTAATGAAGAAGTTTTTAACTTTTGCGCCATCTTGATTATTCCCTGCATTTCTGATGAACCCAAATTTGTTGTAAAGCGTAACCAAATTCAAGCTTGGGTTAACCTGAAGATTTCTGCTGTTTTGGATAGTGTTTCCTAAATTGATATTTGGATCTAAAAGGGTAGATAAAGGTTCGGTTTGCCAGTTAAAGTTGGTTCCGTAACGTGTTTTAACCGTTACCCAATTCATGCCTGGAATTTTATCAATTGGCAGGTTGTAAGTTACATTTAAGTTGTGATTATAATCAGTTGTACGGCCTAATCGTTTTAAGTTTTGCCAAACGGTATCGCGTTTTAAACCTTCTAACCTTCCATCTGGTTCATCGATGATGGAGTAGTTGGTGGCATTAAAATCAAGCTGTAATGAGCGGGTTAAATTCCAGGCAATGCCATAAATTCTGCTCATTCTAAAGTTCTTGTTGAAAGTAGTTCCAAACCCATTCTGGTAAATAGGGATGGAATTGTTAGGGTCGTTATTCCTTAAGGTATTTTCTGAATATAAACGGTCAACATCTATTCTAAAATTAATGGCACTAGGGAAAATGCTGAAATTAAAATCGCGAACCAGCGCCAACATATTCGATTTAATAATCTTTTCGAAAGGAGCATAAGTTTTCGCTTCTTTGGCATAGCTATATTGAAGCGAGCCTCTGTAGGTATTCTGAATACTACTTTGATTGATAAAATCGCGGTGATTATATTCAGTGAAAGCATAACTCACTGCAAAGTTTTCAATATCCCAAAGGCGAACCGGTTTACTATTGTTAGTGCGTTCTTTACGCACATTGGTAAAGTTAATTCCTCTACGAATGGTATAATCCTGCGAGAAGTTTAAAATAGAATCTTTTTGCGCTTTTGTAGATTGATCGAGTGCATTTTTTAATTCGATATCTGGTGTACGCGGATTAAACTGCGGCGTAGAAACCTGTTTCGAATAGTTTACAAACATCGGAATTTTGACGCCTGATTTTTGCGGCAAAAATTTACCTAATTCAACCGCCGATGATACATCCAACAGCACATTATCTGCCCGGTTACGTTCGCTCACTTTCGAATCAATGGTTCCGAAACCAATGGTCGATTTACTTCCAGAAATATTAACATCGGCAAAATCTGCGAGTTTTAGGTTCAACCTTGCCGTTGCTGCCCAACCACCGCGTTCATCAAATTCCGTTAAACGCATCTCATTAAACCAAATCAAAGCATTTTTATCCAAACCGTCATCAGCTTCTGCATTGGCTAAACCACGTAACGGATTTTTAACACCCAACATGTAAACCCTTACTTTACTCATATCTGGCTGGCCCTTAACTACAATGGTTCTGTCGCCATCAGTGTAAGTGAAGGGAACGTTAATTGGCCATGGCTGTCCGCTGCTTTGTTTTGCCACGTTACGGGCAAGTTTGGCATTTTGGAATAAGGTTAAATCAATATCCATCCGGTTGGCTTCTGGCCATATCGCATCTGGATCGCTTGTGCCTGGCTGCGTAATCTTCAATGGCATCACATATTCGTAGTAGTTATCCTGATTGTCGGTACCGATTCTTAAAAACGCCGCAACATCTCTATCATTTAATATCTGATTATTTACCGCCTCAGCATGGACAAACATTTCTAAACGCTTATACGATCTGAAGTCGCTGTAAGCAGTTTTAAAGGCCGAGCGCCCGTAACCATCACGTAGGTTTTTTACCGTTACAGAAAGCGATTGTTCATTTAAACGGGTATCGCCCCTGTAGTTAGAGTAATCACGCTCACGCAAAATGCCTGGAGGAGTAACATAAGGGATTGGAGAACGTTTACCGTTTTCTTCAATGTTTACCGTAGAAACCTCGATGGTAGAATTATCTGGAGTTAAAGCCGGTAGCGATGGATCAACAATCACTTCGTCGGCTTCATTTTTGGCATTGAATTCTCTCCATTCACCACGAATTAGCTGCAATTTGGCGAAACGTAAAATGGTCGTATCAGCAAAGTTGGTCATAAACATTCTGAAAAAACGAATGGATTTGAAATCCTGAATGTTACCTACTTTCTTTTGATATTGGGAGATTGGCACACGGAATTGGTACCAGGTTGCAGCCTGCGTATTTCCGTTTGCCAGCTTAACCTGCGAGGTCACTTTATCCGTAACAAAATTCTGGCCTACCACTAAATCGTTCTGGCGCATAGAAACTTTGTATTGAAAGTACTCATCGCTCTGCGTCATGTTGTTGTCGCGATTGATATCTTCACCATCAGGCAATGCTGTTGATGCAGAATTTTCGATGCCGAGTTCTTCCTGAGATTGTTGTGAAGTTTTTGAGTTTCCTTCTGGACCATTATATTTCTCGTAACGCTTCAAAATGCCAGCATTAATGGCGTCCAATTGCGGACCTCTGAAATAGGTATAGTTATCTGATGATGGATCGGCATCGATAAGTGCTGCTGCGGTGCCATTTAATTGTGCTTTGATTTGATTGATGGCTGTGGCAAACTTTGTTTTTTCATTCGCATCTGATAAACCATCTAAACCCACATCTTGCGCCCTTCTGGCATCTGGATCGTTATCGAAAGCCTGGATTACCGGTTGTAATTTGGGTACTCTTCCCCAATTGGTTACATCATATTTAGATGGGTCTTCGCCTGCGGGCAAACCATTTTCCAATGATTTCCGTCCGTCTTTTAAAATATCTTCTGAAATATTACCAAGATTGAAAAAAAGATCGCCACCTGCGGTATTTGATTTGTTATAAATGAATGGATCAAGCACCCAAAATTCGATAAAACCTACGTTTAAGGCTTCAAAATCATTGGTTTCGATTTTACGTTGGAAACCACCCCATTTGGTTCTTGGAGCAATAAACCTTCCGTCGGGCTGAAAGCCGGTAGTAACATAGTTGTAAGGACCACGAACGGTTGGATAATAAGCCACATCCAAAGTAGTGATGTTCAAAGCCTGCCCGGTTGCGGTTTCTTTGAATGGGAACACTTCCTGCTCAATTACTTCCCTTACGTAGTGATTAGAAAGTTCGTTTCTGTTATTCCGAATGTTTGCTGGCGTGGTAGATGCTGCAGAATTATAAAACGTAGGATCGATATTATAAAAAGCGATTCTCGCTCTGTTGTATCCATATTCCAAATTATCAACCAATTGCGATTCAGCGAAATCTTGTGGCGTTCCTGAAAGCTGCCAGGAGATAGCGCTTTTCAAATCTATAATTGATCGTGATGCTTCGAAATCGTCCAGGTAACTTACCCCATTTCTACTACCAGCAAAGTTTAAGGCCCTTGGGTGGCCAGGAATAAGTTGAGCATACTCCCCATAAAAATTAACACTTGATGGTGCTTTAGTAGATAAAAACGGCAGTTTGTCTACGAGCTTGGTCAAAAATCTTGATGGTGAACTGTAATTAATATCTGCACCCCAAATGGTGTTGGAAATAGGTTCTTCGCCTAAATTTACTTTTTGCGTAAGTGGCTTTTCGGTCAGGTTCATGATCGTACCACCCAAATTCAGCTTGTTATTTACACGATAATCTAAACGCGTTCCAAAAAGCGACCGTTGTTGAAGCCCAAATAATTCGTTGTTTTCGGTTGTAATTCTTATTGGCTGGCCAGAAGTAAGCAAAGCTTGATTAATGATACTTACTCTTCCACCCTGATAATCAACAGTAAAATCTACCCCTTCAGTTAAAGGCATTGTACCAGCAAAAACCTTTACCGAACCTTCGGGAACATTGATTGCATTTAAGCTAAACTCCGATGAAATTTCTGATTGGTAATTACCTTTTAAAACATAACGATTTTGATTTTGAAAAAGCTGCTTGGCTATGGTTTGCGTTGAGTCGTAAAGTGCCGTAAACGTATATTTATCAATTAACGCTTGCTCGCTTGGCAGAAACTTCGAAGCTAAATCCTTTCCAAAAGGTTCTATTAAAGGGAAAATAATTCTACCATTTGCCGGATCGATAGTAATATAACCGGTATTGGTGTTGTTGGCTAAAACGGCTAAACCTGTGCTCGAAAGGTTTGATCCAAAAGGACTGTTTAGGTTTTGGCTGCTTGATGAAAAGTACGAGCCAAATGCATTATTGGAGGCCACGAAATCGAAAATCCCATCAGGTTTTCGTTCGTTCTGTTGATTTAATCTATCGAACTCTGTTAAGGCAATCCACTGTTTATTAGCAGTATTTTGCCCTTCAGTCATGATGGGTTTTTCTACACCAGTTTCGTTATCAATCCTAAAAATATCCAGTTTAAAATTAACCGGACTAATCTGGTATCCACCAATGGAATAGATGTTTTTCATCATCAAATCCCAGGTTGGCAAATTGATTTTGTTGATATCGTTCTTTAGCAATTTTGCGTAAAGCACCTTAGGATTCGCTGCATCGAAACTTACATCGGTAGAAAATTCACCCACTTGATATTCAACACCATTGTAGGTATAACGATAGGCAACCGCTAAAACTTCATCTCCGTTTAGGGGGTTATTTAGCGAGATGTAACCCAATTGAGGCTGGAAAGTAAACTCCCGTTCAGTTAATTTTCTGGCGTAAGTAAGTTTAGCAAAGTTATCAGTAACACCGGTAGATTGAAAGAATGAAATAACGGCATTAGAATTTGTAAATCTGGCCGCCCCACCCTGAAAAGTATTTAATTGAGCAACTAAGTTGTTTGATTGCTGTGGGAAACCTGTTGCGGTAGACCCGGCAGGTAAACCGGAAGTTCCACCGGTAAGCAAAGTATTGTTATAAGGTTGGTTTTCGCCCAAATCCAATAAACCCAAAACATCTCTCGAATCGGTTGTTGATCCCGCTTTATTAGTAATCCAAACCTCTATTTTAGTAATTTGAATAGGAGAAGTGATAATGGGTGCGTTTGCTAAATGTTTGTTGTAATTATTGCGGAAATACTGCGCTAAAAAGAAGTGTTTATTCGCTTCGTAACTATCTGCACTTACCCGAAATTCATTTTGTTGCGCACCATTTGTAATGCGAAGCTCCCTTGATTCTGATTTTTGTTGTGTGTAAACACTTGTTACGCTGAGTTTACCAAATTGTAATTGCGTTTTTAGACCAAAAAGTGCTTGCGTACCTGTAATTAATGAGGTATTTAATGGCAAACTCACATTACCAGCTTCGATTTTTTTGATGATATCATCGGCACCGCCCGTATAATCCAGTTTAATCTGGTTTTCGAAATCGAATTGGGCCTCAGTATTGTAATTGCTTCTTATTTTAAGTTTAGTACCAATGTTTCCAACCAAATCCATTTGAATTCTTTGGTTAAAATCAAAATTGGTTTGTACCCGCTGACGTTCATTAAAAAGCGGATTTTCGTTTTTATTTATCCGACCGAGGAAAGTTAATTCTGCTTCACCACGAGGTTGAATATCAATTGTAGTTCCACCGAAAAGTTTTTCGAAGGCTTTACTATTCACCTGAATTTTCGGAATGATGCCTGTATTGCGGTAATCGCTAACCTCTGCATTGGAAATACTTCTCCAGTTACCCCTTTTAATTTCGCTATTTACTAAACGTGAGTATTCATCAATCGTTAAGTACTGCGTTTGCGTAACGTATTTGTCGCCAATTAGCTCTTTAACAATGTATCTTTTGTTTTTTGCATCGTACTCTACAAGCCTTTTAACATTATTGGGTAATGGATAAAAAGGATTGGTTGATGAACCTAAACCAAGGAGTTGTTTTTCGCGTAAGCCAAAGTTATTTTTAAGCGTAGCTGTATCAGCTTTGCTCGGAACAGCTTGAGAGAAGGCGTTTTTAGTAGCAAATAAGAAAAGTGGGATGAGAAATAGGAGTGTAGAAATTCTCTTCAAAGGCCGTTAGATCTATAAATTTTTTAAAGCTTGTTTAATTAGTTGCTCTACCGAAAGTGTTCCTTCTGTCCCTTTTAAAATCTGATCAATAGTTTTTTCGGCTGTTTGTTTGGCGAATCCGAGCATTACCAATGCAGATAACGCTTCATCTTTCACTGTATTGTGTTGAGGCATAGAAATTAATGAATCTGCGCCTTCTTTTTTAAGCTTGTCTTGTAATTCCAACACCAAACGTTGCGCTGTTTTTGCGCCTAAACCCTTAATACGCTGTATTAGAGGGTAATCTGCTTTAACAATTGCTGTTTGAATTTCAATTGGAGTAATGGAAGATAAGATCATTCTTCCTGTATTGGGTCCAATTCCTGATACGGATATGAGGTGTAAAAATAAACGGCGTTCGCCCTCATCGGCGAAGCCGTATAATGTATGTGCATCTTCTTTTACATGTAGCCAGGTGTACAATTTGCACCTTTCTGCATCGCCCAAAGCGCTATATGTGTTTAAAGAAATGTTAATATGATAGCCTATACCTCCGGCTTCAACCACAACAAATGCCGGGTTTTTGAACGTCAATTTACCATCAATATAGGCGTACATTTCGATTTACAGTTTACGATTTTAGATTTAATAGCATGATCTTGTAGTTTTAGACCAAACCCGTGAGCATCCGAAATCTGTTTATTTTTTGTTTGTTTTTGTAAATATACCTTTTCGTTTTGATGAATCGGCAATTTCTTCTTTAGCCTGAACATCTACTACTGCAATAGTAACCATATTTACGATTTCTCGCACCGAACTTCCTAACTGAACAATATGAACAGGCTTGTTTAATCCAAGTAAAATAGGACCAACAGCTTCTGCACCTCCAAGTTCCTGTAACAGTTTATAAGCAATGTTACCCGATTCTAAATTAGGGAAAACCAAAGTATTTGCAGGCTCTTTAGCAAGTGTACTAAATGGGAAATTTTCTTTTAATAAATCGTTATTGATAGCAAAGTTTCCTTGCATTTCTCCATCAACTACCACATCTGGATGGTTTTTGTGAAGTAATCTGGCCGTTTCTCTAACCTTGTTTGGCGTTACACCATCATTCGAACCAAAGTTAGAATACGATAATAATGCAATACGAGGTTTAATGTTGAATTGTTTTACCGATTTATCAAGCAATAGCGTAATATCTACCAATTCTTCTGCAGTCGGATCTACGTTAACGGTGGTATCACCAAAAAAGATCGGGCCTTTTTTAGTCATCATCATGTACATTCCTGCCACACGTTTTACACTTGGATCTACACCAATAACTCGTAAAGCAGGTTTAATGGTCGATCCGTAATCTTTTGTTAAACCAGAAATCATGGCATCAGCTTCGCCAAATTCTACCATCGATGCACCGTAATAATTACGGTCTCTCAATAATTTTGTAGCATCGTTTAATGAAATCCCTTTACGTTGACGCTTTTTGTATAGTGATTCCGCGTATAGTTTCGTTTTTTCAGGATTCTGCATTTGGTCGATGATTTCTACACCTTCCAATTCTAAAGCATGTTCATCAATAATGGCCTGAATTTTTTCTCTATTTCCTAACAGGATCGGAATAGCAATATTATCATCCTTTACAATTTGAGCAGCTTTTAAAATTTTATAGTTGTCTGCCTCAGCAAATACTACCCGTTTAGGGTCCATTTTAGCTTTGGTTGTAATCGAGCGCATAATGGCATCGTCCAATCCTAAGCGTTTTCTTAATTCTTCGTTATAAGCATCCCAATCGGTAATGATTTTACGGGCTACGCCACTTTCAATTGCTGCTTTCGCTACAGCAGTAGAAACTTCAGTAATCAACCTAAAATCTACGGGTTTTGGGATAATGTATTCCTTACCAAATTTAAGGTTACGGGCATTGTAAGCTAAGTTTACCGCCTCAGGAACCGATTTTTTCGCCAATTCGGCAATTGCTTTAACGGCAGCAATTTTCATTGGTTCGTTAATGCTTGTTGCACGAACATCAAGCGCACCGCGGAAAATATATGGAAAACCTAAAACGTTGTTTACCTGATTAGGATAATCAGAACGGCCAGTAGCCATAATAATATCTTTACGCGTTTTAATTGCCAATTCGTAAGCAATTTCCGGATTCGGATTTGCCATTGCAAACACGATTGGGTTTTTTGCCATCGAGTTTAACATCTCAACAGTTACGCAATCAGCAGATGATAATCCGATGAAAACATCAGAATCTTTCATGGCTTCGGCCAAAGTATCGATTTTTCTGTCAGTAGCAAACTCAGCTTTAATCGCATCGAGCTTTTCACGGTCTTTACGGATTACGCCAGAACGATCGCACATCACGATATTCTCTTTTTTAGCACCTAAAGAAACATATAATTTAGTACAAGAAATTGCAGCGGCGCCAGCACCGTTAACCACAATTTTAATCTTGTCCATTTTTTTCTTGATGATTTCGCAGGCGTTTAACAATGCTGCAGCAGAAATAATTGCTGTACCGTGTTGGTCATCATGCATCACCGGAATGTTCATTTCCTCTTTCAAGCGACGCTCGATTTCGAAACATTCTGGCGCTTTAATATCTTCTAAGTTAACGCCACCAAATGTTGGCTCTAAAGCTTTAACGATTTTAACAAAATCATCAACATTTTTGGTATCTAACTCTAAATCAAACACATCAATATCAGCAAAAATTTTAAATAGCAAACCTTTGCCTTCCATTACTGGTTTGCCAGCTTCCGGACCGATATCGCCTAAGCCTAAAACGGCTGTACCATTACTAATTACCGCAACAAGATTTCCTTTTGCGGTATATTTATAAACATCTTCTGTATTCTCAGCAATTTTTAAACATGGCTCTGCAACGCCTGGAGAATAGGCAAGAGTTAAGTCTCTTTGCGAATTTGTAGGTTTTGTAGGTACTACTTGTATCTTTCCCGGACGGCCTTGCGAGTGGTAATCAAGCGCATCTTGCTTTCTAGTGGTTTTACTCATTACGTAACTTATTAGTGACGCCGCAAAGGTACAATTCTTTTACTAGGCAGAAAATAATATCCAAGCAAATAATTAATTCGAATTAGGCTAAAATTTTCTAACAATTTGGAACATAATAACAAACAGATAATTTGTAAAGCAACGTTACAAGCAATAATAAATAGTCAGTCCTTCTTTTCGCTTAATCTTTTTGTTCATTTCTCTGCTGAATTTGAATGTTGATGCAACAAAAAGGATATCGCTGCAATAAGGTTTAAAAACAACAGATGGTGCTATAAAACTCTGGTTTACGAGTAGCAAGCTCGCAGGTTTAAAACCTGCGAGGTTTAAAATGAGCTAAACTCTTCCCATCAGCGGATCGGTATAGGTTTCTTTGCCAGTCTCTATTCTTCCTGCAAATCGTTGCGCAAATGAATCAAATGTGTTAGCAGTCATTTCAAAGTCGTACCAGCCGAAACTCGACTTTAAATCCAACACTATTGTTTCTTCACCATTGGCTGCAATAGTTTTCTTAATCGTACCTTTTTTATAAGCAAGGTCGTTCACCTGGAAACTTATCGCCTTCAAACCCTCATTTTTTATTAGAAGCTTAATATTTCCTGTTGGCACTTTGGTAAGGCGATTCAGCTCATGGTCTGCCGAAATGCTTAAAAGTGGATCGTTTGCTGTACCCATAAACTCACGGAAAAATCCATTGGGTCCGTTTAAACGCAAGTGGTATTTTTCATCCTCATAGGCTTCCAATGGCCAATTGTAAGTGAGTTCATCATCGGCTTTGACCGCGAAATTCCAATTTCTGCAAATTTGTTCTTGCTCACCAGCTTTAAATTTTGCTGGCGAATACACCGTAAAGGGTGCACCAACAGCACCTTTACCAAATAGCTTTGTACTGGCCGACATTTTAATTTGGAAACTTTTTTTATCCGCAAGAAGTGCACCCTCACTGGCCAATTGATAAGGTAAAGCACAAGCCTTGCGGATACCTTTTTCTTGCTGCGACATTATATTGGCAAAATTCGTGTTCAATTCTACATTTTTTAAGTCGGCATCTGTTACAGCTTTTGAAATTTTAGGTTCCTCCTTAAATTTTGCGTTAAATATGGTTTCAACAAAAGCATCGCGTTGTAAAAACGGTAATTTCTCTGAAGCCGC
Organism: Pedobacter sp. AC212; assembly: GCF_979258625.1. Taxonomy (NCBI): domain Bacteria; kingdom Pseudomonadati; phylum Bacteroidota; class Sphingobacteriia; order Sphingobacteriales; family Sphingobacteriaceae; genus Pedobacter; species Pedobacter sp. AC212. Next base: position 758,450 of record NZ_OZ409870.1, read on the forward strand.
ATCGAAGGGTGTAAATGCAGAAGTCAGGTTTCCACAAATCGTTCTTCTCCATTCACTAATATTTTCAATGCGGATGTTCTTGTTGTATTTTCGGTTAACGAATTCTTCTAAAAATTGTAGCGTAGAAGTATGGTCAAAAACCTGCGAATTTACTTTGCCGCCTCTACTCCAAGGCGAAGCAATCAGCATCGGCACTCTAAAGCCCAAACCAATCGGGGCTTCTCTGGCTCCCTTTTCTGGTACTCCTTGTTTAAGCTCATTTGCCAAACGCACATGCTCCACTTCGGTATCAATGCCTTTAGAAACTTTTCCGGTTTCTGGTTTATTATTGTCGGGAATGGAAAACGGAACCACATGATCGTAGTAGCCATCATTTTCATCATAAGTTACAATGAATACGGTTTTCTTCCAAACTTCGGGGTTTTTGGTTAAGATGTCCATCACTTCCGATACCAACCAGGCACCATACCAAGGCGCACTCGGGTGATCGGAGAAATTTTGCGGTCCGGCGAGCCAGGAAACAGTAGGTAATTTGCCGCTGTTTACATCAGCTCTAAATTGATGTAAAACATCTCCTTTTGGAACAGTTACTTCTCTTTCTTTGCCGTTGTCGTCATATTTAATTGAAGAAATACTTCTATAATTAGGGTCGTTCTTGTTTACCACAAAAGCCCGATAAAAGAGACTTTTCTCCTCATCTGTTAATTTGGCAAAGTTCTTTTCATTCCATGTTTTTAAATCCGCAGTGGCATCATCCAATGCTTTCATTTTATTTTTTAAATCACTCTGGATTTTTTTCGCTGCCGCATCACTTGAGGGGCTTTCTTCTTGCAGTTTATTAATCTCCGCAGGTAGCGTATCAACAAGTTTTTGCAGGTTTTCTACATATTTATCTTTAAACTTAACATTATAAGCTTTGAAAAACTCCAATAAGTTACAGCCGAAATTGGCCAGCCAAGCCCGTTCCTCACCTTTAAAACCGCCGCCGCAACTGGTTTCATTTTGATAAAACTTCCAGGCAATTTTGTTCTCTTCCAATAATTCAGGAAAGGTTTTCCAAACATGTTTTCCGTAGGCGAAATCATCGTTTCTGATGTTTGCTTTTAAAATGCCATTTTCCTCATGGGTGATTTTTCCCGTCCAGAAGAAAGACCTGTTTGGCGTAGTGCTCGTCATGCCCGAGCAGAAGTTTTGATCACAAATGGTAAAGGCATCTGCCAAAGCGTAATTGAAAGGCAAATCTTCGCGTACATAGTGCCCTAAAGTGAGTGGCATGTGTGCATAGTTTTTATTGCCTGGCTTTTTAGCAATTAACCATTTATCGTATTTGCCTTCATTATAGGCGTCAACCTGACTGGCTCTTGAATGTGGCAATGAGCCCATCCAGGTTACCTTGGTGTCTTTAATATTTAAACGAAATGGGGCATAAGTGTTGCCCACAGCATCAGTTTGAAACCAAACTGGCTTTTGGTTGGGTAATGTAACCGCTCTCGGATCATTAAAACCGCGAACACCTTGTAAACTTCCAAATGTGTGGTCGAAAGATCTATTTTCCTGCATCAGGATCACCACATGCTCGGCATCTAGAAACGTACTTCCCGGGGCCGGATCGATTGCAAATGCTTTTTGAATTGATGAAGGCATAACGGATGCTAATCCTGTTGCGCCTGAAAGCAGTAAAGATTTACGGAGAAATTCTCTTCTGGTATCCATGATATGTTAAAATAATTTTAAGCAAATTAAAGTTATTTTAACATTGTGTAAATAAAGAGAAAGTTAATTATATGTGAATCGATGATAATGTTACAGAGATGCTTCGTTTATAATTTAACTAGCCCTTGCTGATCTTCAAAACCATACCAGCCTGTAAACCAGCTTTGCTGAGTTTATTATCACGCCTAATGCTTTGAACAGTTGCTCCGTTAAACTTTTCTGCAATCTCTGATAAGGTATCGCCGGTTTTCACCTTGTAACTCGAATAAGAAACAGGTGCTTTAAGCTGAATACGATTTTTGGCGAACACTTTGAGCCTTTGACCAGGAACGATAGTTCTACTTTTCAAACCGTTCCATACTCTTAAGTCCTGCACTTCTACGCCATATTTATTGGCAACTGTTGTAAGCGTTTGACCTGCGGAAACTTTATGGTATACCACCGTATTTGATGAAAAAGGTTTAACGGCCTTTTTACGCAAATCTCTTGCATCATCCGTACTGGCTTGTACCACTTGCATGTTGATATCTAAATCGGTGTTGTACAATACCTCATAAACATTGGCATAATCAATATCCCTAAGCTTAGGCATTATTATGCGCTTGGGCTCCTCTTCCGTACCGTTTACAATTTTCTTTTTGTACGCTGGGTTTAAGGCAAAAAGTGAGGTTTCATCAACATTCAGAGCTTGCGCCAAGCTACTTAAGGAAACAAAACGACTCGTTTGAACGGTGTCGGTTTTCAAAAACATGTTGCAAGCCTGAGCATTAATTTGGTGATGCTTCGCGTAATTCATCACGTAAACTGCAGCTATAAATGCTGGTACATAATTTCTAGTTTCTTTTGGCAGGAATTGTCTGATTTCCCAAAAATCTCTTGAGTTTGCTTTAATCATGGCCCGGGTTACATTCCCCTTGCCGCAATTGTAAGCCGCAATGGCTAAAAGCCAGTCTCCTAGTTCTTCGTACGCATCTCTAAAATACTGTGCTGCAGCATAGCTGGCTTGGATAGGATCTTTTCGCTCATCGACAAAATTATCCATTTTTAAACCGTATGCTTTTCCAGTACCGAACATAAATTGCCAAATTCCTGTCGCACCCACTCTTGATATGGCATGTGGATTCATCTGCGATTCTACAATGGTGAGGTATTTTATCTCCTGCGGAATTTCAAAATCCTTTAAGGCCTTTTCAAAAATTGGAAAATAGTAGTTGGATAGTCCCATCATTTTGCCAAACATATCTTTACGTTTAGCATAAATATCGATGTATTGCTGTACGTATTCGTTATAAGGAAGTGGTACGGTTTTAACAATAGAATCTAACCTGAGCTTGTAAATATAGTTTTGCCCCATCAACAATGGGTTTTCATATATCGAGGGAACAGCTACGGTATCTGTATTGATGAAGATATTATTTTGCTTCTTAGAGATGCTATCTAATTTTAATATTTGCTGCGCAAATGTTGGGAAGATAAATGCTGGAAGACAAAGAAGAGATGCAAAAAGTAATTTTTTAATCATGGGCTATTGGTTTATTCAGCATTGATAATAGTTAAAAACCAATGCCTGTTCTAGCGATGTGATACTGCCCGCCAGAAATTAACAATACCATTGCTTAAATTTAATTACAAGCCTTTTACCTAAACTGTAATTGCAATGATCAATTCTGAAATCGAATATTCAATGTCAGATTAATTGGATAAAAATGCCTTAGAGAAAGCCAGAAGTTTAGCTTCATCAAAATGTTTGGCTATAAATTGAATACTTAACGGTAAACCTGCGTTATTATTGCTTAAAGGCAAAGCAATTGCGGGGTTGCCACTTAACGAAGGCAAAACTGTAAAAATATCTGCCATATACATTACCAAAGCATCTTGTACATTGTTTCCGATTTCGAAGGCTGTGGTTGGGGCAACTGGCGATAAAATTAAATCGTATTCTTCGAAAAGAAGATCCAATTTTTCTCTAATTAACCTGCGGACTTGCTGCGCTTTTTGATAATAAGCATCATAGTAACCGGCACTTAAAACGAACGTCCCTAATAAAATTCGTTTCTTAACTTCTTCGCCAAAACCTTCAGCCCTAGACAATTTATAAAGTTCGGTTAATGATTTTGCTTCCGTATTGCGGTGACCATAATGAACGCCATCATAACGAGAAAGGTTGGATGAGGCTTCTGCCGTGGTTAAAATGTAATACGCAGGAACAAGATAATCTAGAAGATCAAATGAAACATAATCCACCGTATGGCCTTGCGCTTTCAAATCTTCAATTGAAGTTAATATTGCCGCTTTAATTTCCGGATCAAGTGCATCACTTTCAATGGTTTCTTTTAAAACAGCTATTTTTTGTTTTCTACTATCCGATAAATGAGCTGGATAATCGGGTACTTCAAGCGGAGAAACAGTCGAATCGTATTCATCTGCACCCGCTAATACTTCTAATAATAACGCTGTATCTTCAACAGAAGAAGTAATTGGTCCAACCTGATCGAAAGAGGATGCATAAGCAATAACGCCATATCTGGAAATTCTTCCGTAAGTTGGTTTCAAGCCAATTTGGCCACAAAAGGCTGCGGGCTGACGAACAGAACCACCTGTATCTGTACCCAATGCCGCTAAACACATGTCTGCTTGAACAGCAACAGCCGAACCGCCAGATGAACCTCCTGGAACCAATTCAGGATTGGCAGCGTTTTTCGCAGGTCCGAAATAGGAAGTCTCATTAGATCCACCCATGGCAAATTCATCACAATTTAAACGCCCTATAATTACGGCATCTTCTTGTAATAATCTTTCAACAACAGTGGCCGAATAGGGAGATACGAAACCATCGAGCATTTTTGACGATGCAGTAACGACGTGGTCTTTATAACAGATATTATCTTTTATTCCAATTACCATTCCAGCAAGTTTTCCTGCTGTTCCATTTTCGATCTTCTGTTGTACCGCTTTTGCCTGAACTTCTGCCGAATAAAAAAACACCTCGTTGAATGCATTGAGGTGTTCATTTTCATTAATTTGCTTAAAATAATAAGCCAATAAATCGGTTAAAGTTAATTGCTTCTGCGAAATGAGCGTTTGGATCTCTTTAAGAGAGCTGTATTTCTTCAAAACTTAACTTTTTTTCAATTAAATAGTTTTATCACGGTTAGATGGATCTACTTGTTCTCCATCAACGCCATCTTTACCATCTTTAAATTCTTTAACACCTTTTCCTAACCCTCTCATCAGTTCAGGAATTTTTTTACCACCAAACAATAACAAAACCACTACCGCGATAATGATAATTTCTGGTGTTCCAAGCATTGCTGCTATTGTTGTATTTAACATAACTTTTTTGTTTAAGCTTTTTGATTGTCAGTTACTGTTTCATCAATGGGATTAACTGAAGGATGATTTTTCGTCAAATTCGGACCCGCTTTTTCCTCTTCAGGAGTTTCATCTGTTGGGTGATGGCGTTCGTTATTATTGTTGGCAACGGTTTCTTCCGCTTCCTCTTTATCCAGGTCCATGGCATTTATATTTCTATGGATTTCACGCTTAACACCATCAGATGCATCTTTAAACTCTCTGATTCCTTTTCCCAATCCTCTTGCTAGTTCGGGTAATTTTTTACCTCCAAATAACAAAAGAACCACCACTAAAATGAGTATGATCTCTGATCCACCCATGTTTAAAAACTCTAATAACGTGCCTTGATACATCACTAATCTATTTTATACAAATATATACAATTTATAACTGTCTTCTTTATTTACTAATCCAGGCCTCTGGATTTAATACACTGTTGCCTCGTCTAACCTGGAATTTCAAAATTGCGTCATCACCGGTATTGGCCACCACTCCAATCGTTTGCTTGGTCTCAACGTTATTTCCGGTACTAACGGATACATTTCTCAAATTTTGGTAAACAGTAATATATTCACCGTGCATGATAATAACAACTCCTCGACCTTGAATGTACTGAACCAACAAAACTTTTCCCGCGAAAACTGCCCTTACTGCAGCGCCATCGGCAGTGGTAATATCAATACCATCATTAGTGTACGATGCCTGATCCACCTTATGCAAACCAAAACGTTCTGTAACTGTACCTGTTGCAACAGGCCATGGCAGTCGCCCTCTATTTCCTTCAAAACCTGCTGATAAACGAGCAGCTTCTGGCGTTGCCGTTAAGGCCTCGCTGGTGGTTTTTTCTTTCACTGCAGGTGCTTTAGTTGCGGCTGGTGCAGGTCTGTTTTCCGCCCGTGCCTTATCCGCAGCTGCTTTTTCTTCTGCAGCACGTTTAGCAGCAGCTACTCTCGCTTCTTCTGCTGCCTTTCTCTTGGCAGCTTCAATTGCCCGTTGAATGGCTGCACTAATGGCGGCATCAATTTGTTTTTGCTGTCTTCGTCTCGAAGCAATGTCCTGCGCAAATTGCTTTTCTTGTTTACTTAATTTCCCAAGGACGGCAGATTGTTGGCTTTTATCTTTGCCTAAACGTTCTCTCTCTCTTTCCTGTTCTTTCAGGAGCTCACTTTTCTCTCTTAAAGTTTTATCCAAAACTCTGATCTTTCCGTTAAGATCTTGTTGCGTATTTTCGATATATCCAGCCTGTTTTTTACGGTATTGACTGAATTGTTGTAAATATTTAATGCGTTTGTAAGCTTGATTGAAATCTTTTGAAGCAAAAATGAACATCATTTTATCATACGAATTTCTATTCCTTTGCGCAAAACGAATCATGCCTGCATACTCTTTTTTAAGATCGCCTAATTGACCTTGTAAAGTATGTACGGTATTTGTGTTCTGAGAGATTTGATTATCGAGGTTTTTAATTTCAGAATTAATAGTACCTATTTTCTCCTGACGCAACCGGATTTGCGCATTAATGCCGTTTATCTGCTGCAGCGTAAGCTTTTTACCGCTTGCAGTTTTGTTTAGATTTTTTTGGAGCTGTTCAATTTCACGCTGTATAGCTTCTTTTTTCCTTCTTAATTGACTTTCAGTTTGCGCAAGCGCAGAAAAGGCAAAACCGCTTAATAACAGAATAAATACGAGTTTGTGTAGCTTCATTGAGCCAAAAGTATAAAAATTTTATAGGAAAATACATTAAAATTGAGATACTTAAACCATTAAAATGGCGCATTTAACGATCTTCACTTATTCTTCATGGAATTTTGGATCACTCCAAATCCTATTTAATAACTGTGTACCTCTTTGGAACACTAAACGGAAAATCAACTGGAACATTGCCATCAATTTTCACATATTGTAAATCGATGTTGATTTTTTTCGCACCAGATAAGGTATTGATTTGAAGTGCACTTGGGAAAAGAGATTCGTTCAACTTTTGGTAGTCGGTATAGTTAACTTTTAGTGCCTGTCCATTTTTCGAATCATTTAAATTCGTTTCAGAAACCTTCAAAAGCGTATTAAAAAGCAACCGATAATCAAGTTCTTGTTTCCTGCCTGAAACTACCCAAACGCCATTTTCCTGTTTAACATCCGATTGCGGCGTCAAAAACTCGCCCATGGCATTTCCTGTTAAAATGCTTTGAAGCGTATTAAAATTAACTTGTTTGTTGGTAAAAGTGTAAATATAGCTGAAAGGCTTTTTAATATACTCACTCTTTAGCCTGTTCATAATTTTGATGCTATCTGGTGTAATTAATGCCCTTGCAACTTCTGCTAATCCACCTAAAGCCGTAATGCTTACCCAAATAGTCTCCTTGTCTTTCATTTTAAAGTTCATGGTCACATCATTTGCATCGCCAGAGATGTTTAATGTTGCCTTTGCTTTTAATGAAAGGGTATTAAATTTCAACTGTTTATCGCTGATGGCCGATAAAGCTTCCGCTTTGGTGTTGTCAGCAGGAGTTTCTACTGGCTTTGTGGGTGCTGTAATAATTTCTTTTTTAGGCTTACAAGCCGTTGCAAAACAAATTGTACTTATTATAAGTGCGCTATTTAAAATATTTCTTTTCATTAATTTTTTTTATTAGAACTTCACTTGCATTTCCGGCATCTTTTGCCTTTTGCCATTGTACTAAAGCCGCATCTTTTTCGCCCTTCATAAACAAGATATCTCCGTAATGCTCCAAGTAAACACTATTCTTATCTGTATTGTTTTGCAGGGCTTTTTCGATCCAGGTTTTTGCCAGTTCATACTTTTGCTGCTTAAATAAGATAAAGGCATAAGTATCTGCAACCGATGAATTTGTTGGCATTGCATTAGCGGCAGTTTCTGCATACTGCGCCGCTTTTGATAGATCATCATTTTTTAATGCCAGATAATAGGCATAATTATTCATGATGAGATAATTATCAGGCTCTGTAGCAATTGCTTTTTCAAAAGCTATTTTTGCCTGATTAAAATTGTTTTGGCTGATGTGGATATCACCCTGAAGCGCATAAGATTGTGCTTGTAAACTCTTGTTATCTGTGTCAAGCTGTAATGCTGTTTTAAGATTGTTCAAAGCAGCTTCGAACTTCCCTGATTTACACAAGGCATAAGCGATGTAGTAATATAAACTGGCCTGGTTTGGATAAATTGTTAATGCTTCATCACCCACTTTTACCGCTTCGGCATAGTGCCCAATTAAGGATTGAATGTTGATCACCTGTTCCCAAACAGCATAAATTTGTTCATTCAGCTTTAACGCTTCCTGGTATTGAACCAGTGCTTCTCTTAACTTATTTTGTTGATACAGTACATCGCCATATAAAGCTAATGCTTTGGCATCTTTTGGATTTTGTTCGGCAACAATTTTGGTTAAATCAGTCAGGCTTTTCGCTACGATCGGCTCATTTATTTTTTGAAAAAGTGCCGATACAATTTTTACTTTTTCTGTTAAAGGCATATCTGAACTGCCGAAGGCCAGTTTAAGAGATGAAAAAGCAGCTTCATCATTCTTTTGCTTACGATAAATATCAGCAAGGGCTAAATTAACTTCGAAATTTTCAGGCGCTAATTGATGTGCTTTCAACAAAACTTTCAATGCTTCCGGATCATTGCCTTTTTGCAGTAAGAGGCCCGCAGCATAGAGGTAGTTTTTTACATCGGCTTGGTTACCTTCCAACAGTTTAACAATATCACTTTCTGAGGTATTTCCGTTTGATTGTACTCTTCTTCTGGCGGTGATCAGATCTCTTGATTCTCCAAATTTTGTTTCAATTTGATCGTAAACTTTTTTAGCGTCCTCTGTTTTATTGGATAAATAAAGTGCATTTGCTTTATCGAAATAATAGGCGTCATTTTCGGGGTCGAGGCGAATTAATTGTGAAAATACCTCGACCAATTCGGGCATTTTGTTGCTGCGTTTATAAACCTCGCCTAAGGTGCGGTAATACCATGGGTTATTGCCATTTAACTTGATGGCTTGTTTAATATTCTGTTCTGCCTCGGCTAATTTATCCAAACGAATATTGGCATTGGCCAATTCAAAATAGGCAGCATGGTTGTTCGCATCTAAACCAACAAGCTTGTTGAAATTAGTGGCAGCGAGCAAATAATTATCCGACATTTTTTCTCGTAAACCGGCAAAAAACAATTGCTTTACAGCATTGCTATCTCTTGCCGCATTAGATACAACAGGCATCTGCCCAAAAGCATTTAAGTTTAAAATAATTGCCGCAAGAAAAAGATATGTTTTATTCATAAAATTGAATTTTGAGTGAATGAATGTTCAACTAAACTCCTGATTCACTCAATGTATCATCCTCTAATTCTATCATTAGCCTTTGCCAGTATGGCCGTAACCACCTTCGCCTCTCAAGGTTTCGCCTAATTCATTAACCGCTTGCCACTCAATTGTTTCATGCTTCGCAATAACCATTTGTGCTATTCTATCTCCATTAACGATTTTGAATTCAGTATCTGATAAATTAACCAATAAAACTTTTAGCTCTCCACGATAATCAGCATCAATTGTTCCTGGTGAATTGACAATGCTGATTCCATGTTTATATGCCAAGCCACTTCTCGGACGAATCTGGGCTTCGTAACCAACTGGCAATTCGATATACAAACCTGTCGAAATAAGCTGGCGTTGTAAAGGTTTAAGTATAATATCTTCTGTAATTGATGCTCTCATATCCATTCCCGCAGCATGAGCTGTTTCGTATTGCGGCAGCGGATGTTCGGATTTATTGATGATTTTTATGTTCATATTTATAGGTTAAAACTATACCACTAGCATATCATTCTTGATGTAATAACTTAAGCTGTCTTTCTTAAAAGCTTTTTTACATTGTCCTTTTCAAAATAGAATATTCCAAGAAGAAATAGCAATAGGATGGTGTTACCAATATAGATGTTACGATTGAATACCCAAAACGATAAGCCCACTGATACAATGGAGACCAGTATATAGATTGCCATCGACTTTAATTTATACGGGATGGGGTAATGTTTTTGGCCCAGCCAGTATGAAATAACCATGATAATAAAATAGGCGAACATAGATACCCATGCAGATCCCATATAGCTATATTTCGGAATGAGAATGATATTCATCACAATGGTGAAAACAGCTCCTACTAATGATATATATAAACCATATCGCGTTTGATCGGATAGCCTATACCAAACCGATAAGTTCATGTATATGCCTAAACATACATAACCAAATAGCAAAACAGGAACCGCATCTAAACCAGACCAATACCTTGAATTGATGAAGTGTTTTATGATTTCGATATTAGCTGTGAGCCCCAGAAACAAGATTGATAATGCCAATACAAAATAATATAAAATGGTAGCATACGTTTGTTTGGCATTTTCATTTTTAGCGTGACTAAAGAAAAACGGTTCTGCACCCAACCTGAAAGCTGTATTAAAGATGCTAATGAAAACAGCTAGTTTACATACTGCACCATAAATACCTACATCATGATTAGCAATGTTGTTGGGCAAATATTTACCAAGTAAAATCTTATCGAGATTTTCATTAATGATGAAAGATAAATTAGCCACCAAAACTGGCCAGCTATAGCCAAACATATTGTAGAAAAGTTGTTTGTTAAATTTTAACCGAAGGGCTGCGAATTGTGGTAAGAGCATAAGCAACGTAACCAGGCTCGCAATTAGATTGGCCACAAAAACATAACCAACCCATCTTCCTTTATACCAGCTGTTCAGCCATTCATCGAGTATTCCATTTTTTATCAAAAACGGAATAACAAAAATAAATACCAAGTTAAGACCGATAAAAGTACCAATATTGGTAAATTTAATCACGCTATATCTAAATGGCTTTCCATCAGCTCTCAGTTTTGCAAAAGGAATTACACTTATAGCATCAACGAATAAGATCCATGCGAATAAGTGTATATATGATTTTTGATCTGCAAAGCCTGAGATATTTCCATTTAGCGTATACTTGGCCAAAAAATCAGAGAAAACAAGTGCTGTGATTAAAAACAGCGTAGATAGGAAGGCGATGACGATAAAGCTATTGTTATAAACCTCTTCTTTTTTGTCCTCATGTTTGTTCAAATACCTAAAAAAGGTAGTTTCCATTCCAAAAGCCAAAATTGGATTAATGATTGATACATAACTGAACATTTTGGTAAAAACACCATACACGCCAGGAGCAAAAACCGTTGTGTAAATTGGCGTTAAAATGAAGTTAAACAAACGCGAGAGAATGGTACTAATACCATAAACCATGGTTTGCCCAAGAAACTTTTTATATACTGACAATTGCTTTCAGATTTTGGATTTTAGGTTTTAGATTGAAACGTTTGGTTTTCTAAAAGAAAAATCGATTAATAACTATGCGTAAATTTAGCTGATTTAGGTTTGAAATCGTAATTCGTCAATCCGAAATCGTCAATCTCCTTACCAAAGCAAATTCTTTTTAACCACTTCGAAGTTCTTAAAATTTTTAAGTTCTCCTTCACTTACTTGAACATCATCCACAAGAGATTTATCAGGACCTTCCTTACACCAATCTATAAAGGGTTCGAGGATAAACTGCTCCGCTTCTGCCTCAATATAAACCGAGCCGTCTTTCTCATTCTTAACAAAACCCTTTATTCCCATTTGGTCGGCGACTGCTTTGGTGCTTGCCCTAAAAAATACGCCTTGCACTTTTCCAGTTACCTTTATATTGATGTGTTTCATTTGATGTAAGTGTTCGAGCTGCAAAGTTAACAAAGCTTTTTAATGCTTTATTTGATTATGCAAATCATTTAATTGCTTTAATCCAACTAGAAATTCCTCCCAAATCTCCTCCAAAATCTGTTTGGCGGCTTTGATTTCATTGAGCATCGCTGATATTTGTCCGATTTCGAGCTCTCCTTTTTCCATATCGCCCTCAAACATCCCAAGTTTGGCTCTGGCTTTTCCTAGCAACTCTACCAAAAAATTTTTATCTGCACCCTCAGCCTCAGCCTGTGAAACGGCTTCAGCAAATTCATTTTTTAATAGCCTTACCGGAACGAGTTTTTTCATCGCGAGTTTGGTATCGCCCTCTGCTGCAGAGATTATTCTTTGTTTAAATGATGGATGCGCAGATGACTCTTCTGCAATGGCGAAAGCAGAACCGATTTGAACGGCATCGGCGCCAAGTGCAAAAGCAGCCAACATTGATTTTCCACTTGCAATGCCACCGGCAGCAATTACAGGAATAGCTACGGCAGCCTTAATCATGGGAATTAAACACATGGTAGTGGTTTCCTCACGACCGTTATGTCCGCCGGCTTCGAACCCCTCTGCCACGATAGCATCTACACCAGCCTCCTGGGCTTTCAAGGCAAATTTCGTATTTGAAATAACGTGTACAACGGTAATCCCTTTTTCTTTTAAAATGCTTGTCCACGTGGCAGGGTTACCAGCCGAAGAAAAAATGATTTTCACCCCTTCTTCTATTACAATATCAATAATTTGCTGAATGTTTGGGTATAATAAAGGAATGTTAACACCGAAAGGTTTGTCTGTTGCGAGTTTGCATTTCCGGATATGCTCCCGTAGTATTTCAGGATACATGGAGCCAGCGCCGATAATACCTAAACCGCCAGCATTTGAAACTGCAGATGCCAGTTTCCAGCCACTACACCAAACCATTCCGGCCTGGATAATGGGATATTTTATATTGAAAAGTTTGCAGATTGGGTTCATTAGTTAAACGAGTTTAATTACTTGATCACTTTCAATTATAAAATTATTTGACAACTGAATCAGATTAAGACCTGGCTTTTTACCAATCTCGATGCTTCCCAAGTGTGTGTTTAAATTTAAAAACTCGGCTCCATTGAGCGTTGCCCAAAGAAGTAGTTTATCAAAAGCAATATTTTTATGCTTTTGCAAGGTTTTCATTTCCGCTAAAATATTCAACTGATGGTTGCTTGCCAAACTATCGGTACCCAAGGTGATTTTTACATTTTCTGAGATGAGTAGATCAACATCAGGCAATGAATTTTCGATGTATAAATTGGCCTGCGGACAAAGGCACCAATATAAATCTGGGTGATTTTGTTTCGCAAATTCAATATCTGCTTTGTTTGAAACGGTATTGTGTACGAGAAGTGTTTTTTGCTTTTTAATGTACGGCAGCCAACTTTGCAAAGAAGTTTTTCCGGTTGCTTTGAAAAATTGAATATCTAGACCTAAAAATTTATAGAGTGACAGAAAGCCACCTGTTTTATCTTGAAAAAACGAATTTTCATTTACAGTTTCTTGGTTGTGAATGCTGATCAATGCATTCTCTTTTTCTGCGACAGTATTAATTAAAGTAAATAGTTCTGGTGAAACGGAATATGGTGCATGCGGAACAACTGATGCCGGTAATGGCGAAAACTCGTTTTTTATTGCTGTTGTATAATCCATGATGGCGTTTGCCCTATCTGGATTAAAGCCCATAGCCTCCACAAAAGTGTGGTAATAAATTTTGCTGTTTTGCTTTATTTCTTTGGAGGAAATTTGGTTGGAGATATCGCCAACGGCAACAATTCCATTTTCAAGCATTTGTTTATCGGCGTTTTCCATCGCCGTGCTCATCTGTTCGGGGTTAGCTTGCCTGCTTTTAATAATGCACTGCACAAACTCTACCAAGCCCGTATGCTCTGGAATTAGGCCCAACATGTGCGAAAGTTCTAAATGGCAATGGGTGTTGATGAACCCTGGAACGATTGTGCCCCTATGTTTTTCAATCTCTACATTAAGATTTTCGACGGCTGCTGCTGTGAAGATTCCCGTTATTTCGCCATCATGATTAACTGCAACTACTCCGTTTTTTATTGGTGGAATATTTACAGGGAAAATCCAATCGGCTGAAATGTATTTTAGCATGCAGCGAATTTAAGATTTTTGCGCTACGAATTTATGATCTAGTGATGACTAAAATGCTGTGGTGAAAAGTAAGGATTTTGACAAAGTATCATATCGTAACCTACAATTTGAAAATAAAAAGAGCCTCCTATCGGAATCGAACCAATGACCTACTGATTACAAGTCAGTTGCTCTACCAGCTGAGCTAAGGAGGCTTTTTATCGGGCTGCAAGTATAGAAAAAATATTCTTTTGATAAAAAATTTTCTGGAAAAAAAATGTTGCTTATAGATTAACCACCCCTTGCCCCTCCTAAATTAGGAGGGAAGCTGGACAGTGATTATTTTAGTTTCTTCAAAGATCTTAGTGGCGGTATGTTTCCATCATTTCATGAGCTATTAAACAGCACATCTTGGTGTCGGTATCTCTAAACTATTTCTTGAACTATTGAACAGCGCTCCCCTCCTTATTTTCAAGGAGGGGCTGGGGGTGGTTTTATTTAGTATGCACAAACAGCAGTAAAATAAACCCGATATACGCGGAAAGCCAGCGATTTAAGCATCTGTATTTATGATTACTTTATTTGTGCTTGCATGTTCGCACAGGTTTTTTCGGTGCTTGAAGCATCAGCGGGGCGAACTTTAAAAATAGCTTCTGCGCTTGCTTTCCAAATCAAATATCTACGTCAATTATACAGTTTCTCTTGATATTTATACTGGAGTTGTAGTGATTACCCCCAATGTGTGGAGAAACTCCACAACATTTATTTTACGGCACACATCTAATATTCTGAAAATAAGTGATTTATATATCTGTGCCAGCTTTGGCATCATTATGAAACAATAGCAAGTATTGTTACACATATTAAATTTTAAAAATCATATACTATGAAAAAGTTCATTTTATCAGCTACATTCTTAGCGTTCGCAGGGTTCTCAGCAGTACAAGCAAGTGAAGTAAACTCAATCAAAAACACTGCAATTGTTGCAGTTCAAGATAGCGCAGTTAAAACTCCAGTAAAATTGGAAGAATTACCTGAGCCAGTAACAACCGCTTTAAAATCTGATGCTTATAAAGGTTGGACAGCAACTGAAGCATGGTCGGTTAAAGAAGGTGCAAAAGAGTACTATTTAATTAACGTTAAAAAAGAAGCAGAAACTGGTTCTGTAAAAATCGACAAAGACGGTAAGCCAGTTCAATAATATTTGCCCTAAATAAGGCATAATCAACAAAAAGCGCAGCCTCTGGGTTGCGCATATTTAAACCAGAACCATGAAATTGCTTTTGCAGTTTCAACACATTAAAATTAAAAAACCATGAAAAAGTTAATATTATCAGCTGCGTTCTTAGCATTTGCAGGATTCTCAGCAGTACAAGCGAGTGAAGTAAATACAATTAAAAATGCTGCAATTGTTGCAGTTCAAGATAGCGCAGTAAAAACTCCAGTTAAATTGGAAGAACTTCCAGAGCCAGTTACAACAGCATTAAAGTCTGATGCTTACAAAGGTTGGACCGCAACTGAAGCTTGGTCGGTTAAAGAAGGCGCAAAAGAATATTACCTAATCAATGTTAAAAAAGAAGCAGAAACAGGTTCTGTGAAAATTGACAAAGATGGTAAACCGGTTCAATAAATCCCAATTATTACATCTACCTAGTACAAGAATGGCCAGACTTTGTCTGGCTTTTCTTATTTTTGTATATGGCGAAAATCCTGATTTTAGAAGATGATACTACATTTGCTCAATTACTTGAAGGTTTTTTAACGAAAAACAATCACGAGGTTACACTCGTAACCCATATTAAACAATCTTTTAAACTGATCGAAAATCAAACATTTGATTTGTTTTTAATTGATTATCGGTTGCCCGATGGAATTGGTTTTGAAGTGATTACACACTCCAGAAATTTGGGCTTATCTACTCCAATTGTGGTAATGACGAGTTTTAATGATGTGCGAACCGCTGTAAAATCTATGCAGATGGGCGCCTTCGATTATATTACAAAGCCTGTTAACCCTGATGAACTTTTAATGGTTATCAAAAATTCTTTAACCAAAAAGGATTTAAAAGAGACTAAAATTGAGTCAACGGATTCTGATTTTATAAGAGGCAAAAGCGCAACGGCTGATCGGTTATATGAGCACATTGCGTTGGTTGCACCGACTGATATGTCGGTAATTATTCAAGGTGAAAGCGGAACAGGTAAAGAATTTGCTGCCCGAACATTGCATCAACAAAGCAAGAGAGCCGACAAACCTTTTGTGGCTATTGATTGCGGTGCTTTGTCAAAAGATTTAGCGGCAAGCGAATTATTTGGCCATGTGAAAGGAGCCTTTACTGGTGCCTTAAACGATAAAAAGGGCCAGTTTGAAGCTGCCAATGGAGGCACTTTATTTTTAGATGAGGTTGGGAATTTGAGCTACGAAGTCCAGATTAAGTTACTTCGAGCTTTGCAAGAACGTGTTATTCAACCTTTAGGCAGTACTAAACAAATTGCAGTTGACGTTCGCATAATTACCGCCACAAACGACGATTTATTAAACAGCATTTCTGGTGGTGAATTTAGAGAGGATTTGTATCACCGCTTAAATGAGTTTAAGATTCAACTACCTGCTTTAAGAGATCGAGCTGGTGATTTGGAGCTATTCATCAATCATTTTATAAGTTTATCAAATAGAGATTTGGATAGAAATGTGAAAAGCGTTTCTACAGAAGCAAAATCTTTATTGCTGAATTACGATTGGCCAGGAAACTTGCGTGAATTGAGCAATGTAATTAAGCGCATGGTTTTATTAACGCCCGGCGATGTTGCGCAGGTTACTGCTTTGCCAGATGAAATGATGCTGGCGGTTAACCAACAAACCCTGCCTGGCAGCTCATCAGATTTGAAAGCGGTAAATGAGCAGAATGAAAAGATGCTTATCTCCGAAACTTTGATCAAGGCGAAACATAATAAAAGTAAGGCAGCAAAAATGCTCAATATCGATAGGAAAACGCTTTATGCTAAAATGGAAAGGTATGGGATTGAATAGAAGACCTCATCCTATTAAAGGTAAAGGTTTTTGTTTTTCTGTGCGGTCCTCTCCTTGAAGAGAGGGATTTAATAGAAAGTGAGTTGAACCTCATTTGTTTAGCCTTTGCCATAACTTTTTTTTTCTGGAGAAATGATTTTTGAAGAACTGATGCTTATAGCTGCCTAACCCCCCTCTCTTCTGGAAAGGGATTGTGGGGATTGTAAGTTAAACCCAGATTTACAAATTTATTTTTTACTATTCTTTTAAAAAATTATAGGTCTGTGTTGCTCACTGCCCCCTCTCTTCGAGGTGAGGGGATGAAGGGGTGAGGTTATCCTTCCCCAACCAACTCCATTTCATCCATTGCCTTAATTAATCCATCCAATTTCTTCAACTGATTAAAAACCCCGGCTATAATTTCGGAAGACAATCCTTTTTCAGCAATTTCTAACTCGAGCGTTCTAAATGCGTTTGCTAAGTTTTTTGATCCCATTTGCGCTGTTCTACCCGCAAGGCGATGAACAATTAGCCTGCTTTTATCCTGATCGTTTTCGTGTATATGATTTTTGAGTGATTCTGCATCCTCAATGCAATCTTTTTTAAATCGTGTTAATATTTTTTCCAGCATCTGCTGATCTCCGAAAGTCATTTTTTCGATGGAAGAAAAATCAAATTCAGCTTTCTCCTCTATAATTTTGATTTTATCAAAAATGGAAAGCAAATCAATGCTGCGGAAAGGTTTCATAATCAAACCATCAAAACCCTCACTCAAAACCATTTCCCGTTCTTCGGGTAAAACCTGAGCAGTAATGGCATAAAACTTAACGGTATGAGGCAGTTTTTTCTTCAAGATATGGCAAAGCTCTATCCCTGTCATCTCGGGCAAACGCATATCAACCAGCACATATTTTAAATCCTTGGGGGGATTTTCCTGTAAAATATCGGCAACGTGATTAAATCTTTGAAAGGGAATTTCATTTTTTTCAAAAATAAGGCCACATAGATCCAGTATGAGTTGATCATCATCGATAACCCAAACTGTGCCTGGGTTCACAATTTTATAATTTTCTAAATCAACATGGGCTGTACGTTCCGAAGTTTCTAGATAAGTTAAATAAATATTAAAAGTGGTGCCTGTTCCGGGCTTACTTTTTACATGAATTCTACCTCCCTGAGCTTCGATTAATGATTTTACAATTGGTAATCCTAAACCTGTGCCCGTTTGGTTCA
The DNA here is from genome assembly GCF_979258625.1 of Pedobacter sp. AC212. Classification (NCBI taxonomy): domain Bacteria; kingdom Pseudomonadati; phylum Bacteroidota; class Sphingobacteriia; order Sphingobacteriales; family Sphingobacteriaceae; genus Pedobacter; species Pedobacter sp. AC212. The sequence goes on from NZ_OZ409870.1 coordinate 776,661, forward strand.
GTACATATTGTTCTGGCGATTCGATTTGTTCGAACTCATTGAAAATTCGCGAGATGTCTTTTTCTTCAAATCCAATTCCGGTATCTTTAATCGTGAAATGAAAATGCAAATTATCGAGTTGTTTTTTGCATGATATTCGGAGGCTAATTTCTCCCTTCAAGGTGAACTTTACAGCATTTCCCAATAGGTTAAAGAGGATCTGTTTGAGTCTGAAAGCATCGCCTTTTACAAAATCAACATCGCCTAAATCTAAATCTGTAATTAATTGGAGTGATTTTTTTTCTGCTAGAGGGCGAACCACCGAGGTCACCTCATCTACAATCTGTTTGGCGCTAAAAACCTGATTTTGGAAAGTAAACTCTCCGGAGATAATGCGGTTATAGTCAAGAACTTCGTTTACAATTTGCAGTAAGTGAATGGATGATTGATAGATGGCATCGATATCTTTTTTCTTTGGATGATCTTGCTCGGAAATAAGTTCGGCATAACCTAATATAGATTGCAAAGGCGTCCTAATTTCGTGGCTCATGTTTGATAGAAAGCGTTGCTTTGCCTTTCCGTGATATTCCGCTTCATCTTTTGCCAGTTCGAGTGCTCGCCTGTACCTGTTGCTTTTGGTAATGTCAGTCAAAATGAGATAAAGTAATATTACCGTAAGCAAAAAGAAAGCAATAATGATGGCCGTGATTTGTGTAATCCCGTCGTTAACTACTTCTTTTGCCTGAATTCCGTTTAAATCTATTTGAGCCACTGCCTGGCCTTCAACCTCCCTTAAAATTTGAAGCATTTGATTGGTTAAAGCGTTGCTGGCATTTGATAGCTCGGCTTCCCGCTTTAAAAACTTCTGACTTTTCTGACGTTGTTCTTGCTCAATATTTTTAAGCGAACCCGTCATACTTTTCATAATACTATCTTCCGCTTTGGCGTTTAATGTATCACGCCGAACTTTAAATTCTTCATTAATGATTTTATAAACATCTGATTTTTTTTTCCCGAAAAGTTTACTCAAAAAGCCCCTCGATTTTTCTTCTTCCTGCGGTGCAACTGTAGTGGTAGAAGTTGTAGTTTCGGTAGTTAAAACTGCGCTATCTGTTTGCATTGCCCGTGAGGCGACAAGCTCATTCAATTTTTTTACTTCGTTTGAGAAGGACTTGGTATTTACCAGCGTTTCGCGAACTTGTAGATAAGAAACAAACTGTTTATCGCGTTGCGCAAGTAAGTTTTTGATCGATTTTATCCTGGCTAGCTGGGCCGAATCATTGGCATAAAGTTTACGCAATGTGTCTAAACTCGACCTCAGTTTTCGAGATTCTCGTAAGAAATTATAGTTGCCTTGCTTGTTAAAAGCCTCATCCCGCTGAAGCTGATCAAGTCTGGCGATTTTATGCGATAGATCATTTACGATCCTCAGGCGATCATTCGGAGCCGAAATTTCTTCAACGGTATTCAGCATTCGCGTAAAAGCAAACTTGCTGATACCCCAAGCTAAAAGCAGTGCAAAACAGGCGAATAAAAACCCAATGATCACTTTACTTTTAATTGCCCTGAAGAAACGTTTCTGTATAACGGCTGCCATTATTTGAACTTTATCTTTTACTTTAACGAAAATTTTGGTTAAAAAACATCATAACTTATTAATACAAATAATATACCAAGGAAGTTTGATGTTGAACGGCAGATTTTAAATAATCTGTTTGCCCGATCTTTTATCCGCGACAATTTTTTTACTTTTATCCGAGGCCAAAAACAATGAACCGCATAGATCGTCTTTTCGGGATTTTAACTTTACTTCAGTCTAAGAAATATATTTCTGCAGATAAGATTTCTGAACGATTTGGAATTAGTGTGCGTACGGTTTATCGCGATGTTAAGGCATTACAGGAGCAGGGAATTCCGGTTGGTTTTGAACAGCCGAAGGGTTATTTTCTGGTTCAAGGTTACTTTTTACCTCCGGTTTCTTTTAACATGGATGAAGCCAATGCATTGCTTTTGGTAGAAAGCCTGGTTAATGGTTTTGCAGATAACTCCATCCGTACGCATTATTCTGCAGCGTTAACAAAGGTTAAAGCCGTTTTAAAATACAATCAGAAAGAGAAACTCGAAGCAATGAATGCGCATATCAAGCTTCAGGTGCCCGAGCGTATGAAATTTAATTATGAATATCTTTCGCTAATTCAAACAGCGATTTCTGAAAAACGAATGGTTGCTTTAGAATATAGCAATGCTAAAGAAGAAAAAAGCAAAAGGGAAGTAGAGCCGATCGGCTTGATTTTCTATGCCTTTAGCTGGCATTTAATTGCGTGGTGCCATGTTAGAAACCAATATCGCGATTTTAGTGTAACCCGAATTGTGAGTTTAAATATCCTCGATAAATCTTTTTGCAAAACCAACCACATGCCTTTAAACGATTACATGAGCATGCTGCCAGTTAATTATTAATCGTTTTTTATATCCATAAAAATTTAGCTATTTTAAGCCACTATTTGGTTACGCCTTACATGAGAGAAGCTTTATTTGTTAAACAAAATTCGGAAAAGTGGCAGCATTATGAAAGTGTGAGGCAGGCAAACCCTGATGAAGTTGCAAATCAGTTTATCGAAATTACCAACGATTTGGCTTATGCCAAAACCTTTTATCCGAACTCCAAAACTACAGCCTATTTAAATGGGTTAGCTTCTAAGCTTCATCAGGCAGTTTATAAAAACAAAAAAGAAAAATCGAACCGCTTTATTCATTTCTGGAAAACAGAACTTCCGGTTTTATTTTTTGAGCACCGTAAGCAAATCTATTACGCACTTATATTTTTTCTAATCTCATGCGCTATCGGAGCTTTATCGGCCAAATACGATGATACATTTGTGCGCCTGATTATGGGCGATGATTATGTAAACATGACCAATGAAAATATAGCAAAAGGAGATCCGTTCGGTGTTTATAAACAATCGAATGAATTTTTAATGTTTACTCAAATTGGGCTTAATAACATTTATGTAGCCTTATATACCTTCGTTTTAGGCATCATATTTTCCTTCGGATCAATCGTTTCGCTATTTAGAAACGGAGTGATGTTGGGGTCCTTCCAATATTTCTTTTTCAGTAAAGGCCTGGGCTTGCAATCTGTATTGGTGATCTGGATTCATGGCACTCTAGAAATTTCGGCTATTGTTTTAGCCGGTGCTGCTGGCCTGGTATTGGGCAACAGTTTTCTATTCCCGAAAACCTATACCCGTATGGAATCGGTAATTAGAGGCGCAAAAGATGGCTTGAAGATCGTGCTGGGCTTAGTTCCCATCTTTATAGTAGCAGCCTTTTTCGAAAGCTTTGTTACTCGCCACACCGAAATGCCGATCTATTTAAGTGTATTCATTTTAACAATGTCTGCCATATTTATCATTTGGTACGTCTTTATATATCCAGTAAAAATTATTAAGAAGCTTAGTTTGTAATGATAGCGAAAATTGAATTCAAAAAACGGAGAGATTTTGGGCAGGTGATAAATGATACATTCACATTTATGCGCCAAAATTTTAAGCCACTATTAAAAACTTATTTCACCTTTTGTGGATTGTTCGTTTTGGCAAGCATGTCATCAATGCTGGTTTATCAATATAAAATGGTAAACATGATTAATACAGTCGGTAGTGACAAAAGCACCGGAGGCTTTTCTTTTGGCAATATCTACGGTTTAGAATATTTCTTGTCGCTGCTTTTTTCATTGGCAACTTATGCGAGTATGACCGTGGCCATCTTATCCTACATCGCCCTATATGTTCAAAAAGGGAATCAAATTCCCACCATGGAAGAAGTTTGGGGGTACTTTAAATATTACTTTTTCCGAATCTTTGGTAGTTCTATTGTATTGATACTGATGGTGTTTATTGGATTTATTTTCTGCTTAATACCAGGTTTTTACTTGTTCCCTTTTGTAGCCATGATGTTTCCCATTATGGTGATTGAAAATGGAACTTTTGGCTATTCTTTTAGCAGGAGTTTTACAATGATTAAAGATAACTTTTGGGTAACTTTTGGAACATTAATCATCGTTTGGATAATCGTTTACTCATGTATGAGCATGGTAGTTTTACCCACTACATTATTCAATATGATAGGGATGTTTACCAGCAAAAACCCCCAAATGTCTTTGACTTTGAGTATGATCACAACCGTTTTGCAGTCGCTATGCCAGGTATTTACCATTATTCCTATTATTACCATTTCACTATCGTACTTTAGTTTGTTAGAGCAGAAAGAAAACACAGGGTTAATGGAGCGCATTACAAACTTTGGCAGCGCAAACAAAACAATCGATACGCGACCAGAAGAATACTAAAATGCCGAAGTCCTTTATCAAATATCTTCTTTCGTTTTTACTGTTTTTGTTCGCTGTAAATTGTGATGCACAAATTGTTGTAAAGCCGAAGCAGGCAAAACCTGTGATGCAATTAGATAGCAGCAAAATTACGCCTGCAAAATTTGATAAAGAGGCAATTAGCAATTACAAAGATCAAAAAGAGTTTCAGTACGATGAACTTCAAGTGAGGCAACTTTCCTTATGGGATAGATTCTGGATGTGGTTTTGGAATATGATTGGCCGATTATTTTCAGGTGCTGCAACAAATCCGCTATCGCGATATTTCTTTATTGGTTTAGGTGTGGCTGTAGTAGTATACGTTCTTATAAAAGCGATTGGTACCGAAAATATTTTCAGTAAAAAATCAAAAGAAACTATTTTGCCTTACGATGTAATTACCGAAAACATCCATGAGATTGATTTTGACCAGGAATTACAAAGATTAATAGGCGAAAGAAAATATCGATTAGCCGTACGCTTACTTTATTTAAAAGCCTTAAAAAAACTAAGTGATGCCGAAATTATTCAATGGCAACCCGATAAAACGAATTACAATTACCTGATGGAAATTAGTAAGCCCGAGTTAAAGGAAGATTTTAGCAGGCTTACCCTTCAGTTTGATTATATCTGGTATGGCGATTTCCCTATCGATGAAAATAAATTTGAGCCCATAAACCAATCATTTAACCAGTTCAACGGAAAAATTAAATGAGAAGTTATAAAATTTATTTCGGTATTGGCATTGTATTGATATTGCTGTATCTGGTAGCCCAATATAATAAACCCACACCCACAAACTGGGCACCAACCTATTTAGCTACAGATAAAATTCCTTATGGTACTTTCATCATTAGAGATCGAATTAAGGATATTATTCCAAAGGCAAAAATTCAAGAATCGAAACGGCCGGTTTACAATACCTTGAAGGATCAAAACTTTAATAATGCCAGCTACTTTTTGATCGCTCAAAAGATCGATGTTTCTAAAACTGATTTCGATCAAATGAAGAAGTTTATGCAAGCGGGAAATACCGTATTTATCGCCAGTTACGATTTTGGGAAGCTTGAAAAAGAATTGAAAATTGAAACTTCTACTACGATGTCGGCAGATCGGCCTTCGCTTAATTTTACCAATCCCAATTTAAAAACCGATGCCAACTATGGTTTCGAAAGAGGTATTGGAACACAGTATTTTAGTAAAATCGATTTCAAAAAAGGTATCGTATTGGGGATAAATAATAATAAGCAACCCAATTTTGTTAAATATAATTATGGCAAAGGTGCGCTTTTCTTAATTTCAGAACCTGGTTTTTATACCAACTTTAATATGTTGGATAAATACGGTGCAGAATATGCTGCGAAAACTCTAAGTTATATCCAAACAAGTGATCAAGTTATTTTTGATGATTACTTTTCGGCGCAAAAGAACGAAACAACGGACGTTTTGAGGGTGTTTTTTAAACATCCAGAACTTAAATGGGCTTACTATCTCACCATTTTTAGTTTGGTTATTTTTGTACTCTATGAAATTAAGCGTCGTCAGCGCATTATTCCCATTGCCGATCCTCTAAAAAATGCATCTGTTGAATATGCGCATGTGGTAGGCAGTGTATATTACCACGAACGAAATAACCTGGATATTGCCAAAAAGAAAATTAATTACTTTATGGAATATTTGCGAACCAGGTATTTTCTCAAAACCAATGAGATTGGGGCAGATTTTGCCACACTCTTAATGGAAAAAACAGGCATCAACGAGCCGTCGGCAAAAACACTAACCCGATATTTTATACAAATACCACAAATGAGCACTTTAAGTGATCAGGAACTTATTAGTCTAAATCAAAGCATAGAATTTTTTCATCAAAATACCCAAAGCCATGGAGCAGGAACAATTTAACCAACGTACAGATTTAAGCACTTTAACCGAAGCGGTAGCGCAAATTAGAAAGGTGCTTGGAAATATTATCGTCGGACAGAAGCAGGTTATCGATTTTTTAATTGTGGGCTTACTTGCCGATGGGCACATATTGATAGAAGGGGTTCCGGGGGTGGCCAAAACATTAAGTGCTAAATTATTGGCAAAATCAATCGATGCCCAATTTTCAAGAGTTCAGTTTACGCCAGATTTAATGCCTTCTGATGTTTTAGGAACTCCAATTTTTAATACCAAAACAGGTGATTTTGAGTTTAGAAAAGGTCCTATTTTTGGAAATATTATTTTAGTTGATGAAATTAACCGTGCTCCAGCAAAAACACAATCTGCCTTGTTTGAAGTAATGGAAGAACGCCAGGTAACCATTGATGGGCAAACTTACATCATGGACGAACCTTTTATGGTGTTGGCTACCCAAAATCCCATAGAGCAAGAAGGAACCTATCGTTTGCCAGAGGCGCAACTTGATCGGTTTTTGTTCAAAATAGAAGTGAAATATCCTTCGTTGGAAGAAGAAACCGCAATTTTAATGGCGCAACATTCTTTGGTAAATAAAACCTTGGCTAGCGATGTGAAGCCTGTTTTATCGGTTCAGCAAATACAGGCTGCGAGAGCAGTAATTAGAAGCCTTTTTGTGGAGCCAAAGCTTTTGGAATTCATTGCCAAGATTGTAAATGAAACCCGCAATAATCCGTCACTTTATTTGGGTGCCTCCCCAAGGGCATCATTAGCTATTGTGCATAGCGCAAAGGCCCTAGCTGCTATCAATAACCGCGATTTTGTAACTCCTGAAGATATCATTACCGTTGCTGTTCCTGTATTGGCGCATCGCATTTTGTTATCTCCTGAAAAGGAAATGGAAGGTTTAACTACGAGTGATATCGTGAATCAAATTATTAAAAAAATAGAAGTACCGAGGTAGGATGTAGTCCGAAGTCTTCAGTCAAGAGTCTAAGATCTAGAGTCAATAAATTAATCGTTTAGAAATTCATAACAATTGAAAAAATTCTTTCAGCAATATTATATCAATCTATTCCTTAATGATCGTTTGTTTGCGGCTTTAGGTTTGTGTGTAGTGCTCTTTTTGCTGAAATTTTTCTTCGCTTGGCTTGGCGATATCCCTGAAATTGTCACTGGCGTAGTACTTATATTATTTTTCGTTGATGTTTTTATTCTTTATAGAATTCAGCAGGGGATTGAAGCGCTGCGATTTACTTCGAAACGCCTAAGCAATGGCGACGAAAATCCCGTTCAAATTGAAATTAAAAATCGTTATGGATTTAGTGTCAATGCCAGAGTGATTGATGAAGTACCCTTTCAATTTCAGCTCCGTGATAAAGATTTCAGGCTCAATCTAAAGTCTGCAGAAAGAAAGTCTATACACTACAATTTACGGCCAACAAAGCGTGGCGAATATGAGTTTGGTTTTATCAGGACTTACATCAGCTCTCCATTAGGTTTGGTTAGTCGACGATATAATTTTGATGGAGCAAAGGTGCTACCCGTTTATCCTTCGTTTATTAATCTTGGTCAGTATGAACTGATGGCCGTTTCTCGCCATTTAACAGAGCTAGGCATTAAAAGAATCCGAAAAATCGGAAATAGTAGCGAATTTGATCAGATAAAAAACTATGTGGGCGGCGATGATATTAGAACCATCAATTGGAAAGCAACTGCTAGAAAAGGTGGCTTAATGGTAAATACCTATACTGATGAAAGGTCACAAAATATATATTGCATTATCGATAAATCGCGGGTAATGCGTATGCCTTTTGAAGGGTTGAGTTTGCTTGATTATGCCATTAACGCAACAGTTGCACTCTCGAAAGTAGCCATGCTTAAAGAAGATAAGGCAGGCTTGATTACGATTTCAGAGCAGATCGGGTCTATTGTTCCGGCCGATCGGAAATCTGCCCAGCTGGGCAACATTATGAATGTGCTCTACAAGGAAAAAACCCGCTATTTAGAAAGCAATTTAGAAGCCTTGTACAGTAGCGTACGTGTTGTGATCAAACAGCGAGGCTTATTGGTTTTCTTTACCAATTTTGAAAGCCTTTCTGCTTTGCAACGCCAACTGCCTTACCTCAAAAGAATATCGAAATATCATTTGTTAGTGGTTGTATTTTTTGAAAATACAGAGCTTAAATCGCTAAGTACCGAGCCTGCAAAAGATGTGGAAGGAATATACCATAAAACCATCGCAGAGAAGTTTATTTATGAGAAGAAATTGATGGTTAAAGAATTAAGTAAACATGGAATTTTATCTATTCTAACGCCGCCTCAAAAGCTTACCGTAAATGTAATTAATCGCTACTTGGCGTTGAAAGCACAACAGCGGATATAGTTCAAAGTCCTCAGTCGAGAGTCTTTAGTCCAGAGTTGATGTTTTCGAAAGACGACTCATGACTAAGGATTGCCGACTTCAGACTAAAAAACTTATTCTTCTTCTCTGAAATAAACTTTATAAAAATTCATCGATTTATCATCATCGTAACCTTTCTCAATCATGTCCTTGTTGCCATGAATGTAGATATGGAAATTTTTATCCAATTTTAAAACACTTTTGTAAGCACGAGCCTGCTTTTTTACTGCCGATTCTGCAATCTCAAAGTTGTCTGCAATCGGGCTTTCGTATTCTTCTTCGTAGTTTTTCTTGTAGTTTTTAAACGATTCTATTCCTTCAGCATTGCCTATTACTTCGTTCCCGAATTCTTCAATATCAAAAGTTTCCTTCTCTTTAAAATACTTCATCGAACGATTTAAGAGATCAATTTTATCTGCTTTGCTAATTTCATAGTCATCATCCAGTTTTTGAGTTACGAAGTTCTTGTAAACACCTAAAACGTTATTGGTTTGGTTGTAGCTATCATTTCTGATCTTCAATTTCAAAAATTCATCTTTCCAATAAACAGCAGATTCGTTGCTGCTTTTTGCCTGATCCAACACCACTACTTTGTAACCTTCACTTTTATCAGTATTAAAAATCAAGCAGCCTTTATCCAGTTTATTAATGCTAATGGCGTCCTGCTCATAGCTCATATTAAAGCCGTCATCTTTAGGAAAAACTTTCAAATAAGTGTCTTTGGTTTCCGATTTGAAAATTCCAAGCACATCCATTTGTTCACCTTCAATTTGTACTTTTTCAAAGTATCCCACGTACAATTCGCCTGATTTTATTTTCGGATGGTTGGCTACATCATATAGATACTTGGCCAATTGCTGCGAATCCTCATGAAAAAGCGCATTGTTTTCAAAAATCTCGTGTGCAAAATGATAAACCTCATTTAGATTTAGGTTATCATTCGGATGGTAAAAACGGTAGACTTCATTTACCTTTTCGAAAGGCTTCAAGAAATATTGCATTAACAAATTGCTCAAAGTTTCATCATCAATCTTTAATGGCGCATCAGATAATTTATAATATTCTTCTACCAGTTTATTGCCGGTATGGTGGATAGAAAGTTGCTTTAAGTTTGCCTCGAAAAATGAAATCATGGCGGCAAAAGTAAGGAAATAATTAGCGATGTATAGTTAAATGTATATATCTTTTGAAAAGGGGATGCTGGAATCAATAGGTTAAATTAGTCCTGTCCCAAAGGTACTCCTACGGAGCTTTCTGCTATAGCTCCGATTGAAAAACCGGAGGCTGCCGCGTCAATAAGGTTTAATTCACTTAGGCTGGTGCAACTATGAAAAACCATGCAAATTGTATAACTTAAATTATAAATTATTAAACATGAAAGCTGCAGTAATCATCATTTTGTTAATAGCTAGCTTAAGCACTTTTGCTCAAAAAGCATTCGAGTTTGAATATTACTATTGCAAAACCAAAAATTTTGAAATCAAATTATCATTGGCTAATGGCTACATTTTGGGTAGTGAGATTATCAAAACTGACATCAAAACAGAAAAGGTAGTAAAATATCTTCCAAATAAAATTCAAGGAGAAAACACGCAAAGTCTGGTATTTCTTCCAGACATAAATGATAAGACAATTAAAAGAAGAAAGCGAGATAATATCATCCTGTACAAGATGAAAGATGATTATGAAATGTTGCCCGATAAAATTATTGGGAATTACGGTATCGATCTCAAGACTTACAGTTTCAAACTTTATAAACTAAAAGCTAATCACTAACTTTTAGTTTGTTTAAAAAATCGACAATCTTTTTATCGGCGTAATTTGCAATTCCCTCATGCCTGAATGATAATCTTCCTTGTTTATCGAAAATTACAGTTGTGGGAAGAGCGCCAGAAAAAATTTGATCAGGAATAGTGCTTGTTACCTTAAATACAGGCATTTCATATTTTCTGTTCGTCATAAACTTTACCGATTTCTCCAAATCTCCATCTGCATCGGCAAAAATAAATACCACGTTTTTATCATCTTTAAATTGCGTGTACAATTTATTTATAGAAGGCATCTCAGCCCTACATGGCGGGCACCAGGTTGCCCAAAAATTCAAGAAAATAACTTTACCCTTTAAGTTGCCCAAATCAATAGCATTTCCTTTTGCATCCTGAAACTTAATTCCACTCAAATTCATTGCTGCTTTTGGAGATTCAGTGATAGTGGGAGAATAGAGTCCGATTTCCATTAATCCTCTAATCAGCAAAGCTTTCGCATCGGGCACAAAAACAATTACTAACAGCAATGCAATGAAAAGTCCGTTGACGATATTTTTCTTGATGAATTTCATTTCTACTTAACTTTTTATTCTTCGTAGGATTTATTTCTTCAATCCCAATCTAAATTTTCTGGCGGTATCTTTTGCAATATCGTAACCCGCATCAGCATGTCGAATAACGCCTATTGCCGGATCATTATGCAACACTCTTTTTAATCTCGCCTCGGCTTCAGGAGTTCCATCGGCTACGATAACCATACCTGCATGAATGGAATAACCAATGCCAACGCCACCACCATGATGCAGTGAAACCCAGCTTGCGCCACCAGCGGTATTAATCAAAGCATTTAGAACTGGCCAGTCTGCTACCGCATCAGAGCCATCCAGCATAGCTTCGGTTTCCCGGTTTGGCGAGGCCACAGATCCAGTATCTAAATGGTCGCGACCGATTACAATTGGCGCTTTAACTTTCCCTTCGGCTACCAGTTTGTTAAAAGCTAAGCCTGCCTTTTCCCGCTCACCCTGGCCCAGCCAGCAAATACGGGCGGGCAATCCTTGGAAAGCAATCCGCTCTTGTGCCATTTTAATCCAGCGATGTAAACTTTTATTTTCTGGAAATAATTCTAATATCAATTTATCGGTTTCGTAAATATCCTGCGGATCGCCGCTTAAAGCAGCCCACCTAAACGGGCCTTTACCTTCGCAGAAAAGTGGGCGGATGTATGCAGGAACAAAGCCTGGAAAATCGAAAGCATTTTCTACGCCAACTTCCAATGCTCTACCGCGTAAATTATTGCCGTAATCGAAAGTAATCGCACCACGTTTTTGCAATTCCAGCATCTGTTTAACATGTTTCGCCATGGTAGCATAAGATTGCTTTACATATTCATCAGGATCATTTTTTCTTAAATCAGTAGCTTCATTTACAGTTAATCCCTCCGGGAAATAACCAATTAGAGGATCGTGAGCCGATGTTTGATCAGTCAAGGTATCCGGAACAATATTTCTATCGATTAATCGCTGTAATAGTTCCACAGCATTACAAACCACGCCGATGGAAATCGCTTTATTTTCTTTTTTATAAACTAATGCTTTATCAATTGCGTCATCAATATTGTAACTGATTTCATCAATGTAACGGGTTTCTAAACGCTTTTTAATACGCCATTCTTCAACTTCGGCGGCTAAACAAACACCTTCATTCATGGTAATGGCCAAGGGTTGGGCGCCACCCATGCCACCTAAGCCAGCGGTAACATTTAATTTTCCTTTTAAACTGTTGCCAAAATGTTTTTTTGCCAAAGCAGAGTAGGTTTCATAAGTGCCTTGTACAATGCCTTGCGAGCCAATGTAAATCCACGAACCTGCAGTCATTTGGCCATACATCATCAAACCTTTATCTTCCAGTTCATCAAAATGCTTTTGTGTTGCCCATTTGGGTACGAGTTGAGAATTAGAGATTAAAACTCGAGGTGCATCAGCATGTGTAGGTAAAATGGCCACTGGTTTTCCAGATTGGATTAGAAGTGTTTCATCATTTTCCAAATCACGCAATGCTTTTATAATCAAGCTAAGCGATTCCTTATTTCTTGCTGCTTTTCCCCTTCCGCCGTAAACAATTAAGTCTTCTGGTCGCTCTGCAACATCAGGATCAAGATTATTTAAAAGCATGCGTAATGCTGCTTCCTGAATCCATCCCTTACAACTTAGTGTAGTTCCGTTTGGAGTTTGTTTTTGGCTTAAGTTTAAACCATCGGTTAGTTTCTGGCTCATAGATAAAAGCAATGTTACTTTCCAAAGATATAGAATTGAACAACATTTGCTACTTTTGGGAAATTGAAAAAGCATAGGCAAAGCGTTAGAAAGTATTTGTCGGCATTTATGCTGATTGTTTTTGCTATTGCCCTAACCCCTTGGAGTGTTTTACACCACCATCAGGAGATCACTATTCCCAAAAAGGAAATCAATTGTCACCACGTTAGCCATGTTCAATCTCATGGCGATACCTGTTTGATTTGTAATGCCAGCTTCGAAAAGGATTACGTTCAAACACACCACATTTGCAGAATATTTCTTTCGGCAAAATTGTTGAGTTCTACTCAGCCAATTTTGAAAAGCTCATATGTAGCACTGCTCCGCACCGATTTGCGTGGGCCTCCTTTGGCATAATCTTTCCAAAATTTTGAATCCATCAAATGGATTAATCAATTGTTTTTTCGTTAAATAAAGTAAGTTATGCGCTGTATCAGTGCTAATTTATCCTTTTTGACTCATTCTGTTTTATTATAAAAAAATATGAAAAGATTACAGCTTATAGGCTTAGTAATTCTATATACTTTGTTGGGCAATACAGCTTTTGCACTTGCTTTAAAAGATATTAAAGGTAAAGTTATTGATGCCAGTAACAACCAAACTCTACCTGGCGCAACCATTTACATTCCCGATTTAAAGGTTACTGCTATCACCAATAATGATGGTGAGTTTATGCTTAATAACCTGCCAAATAAGGGGAGTTATTTGGTGGAGGTACATTATATTGGTTACAAAACGGCAACGAAAATTGTCAATTTTGCCAATGCACCAATTTTAGAATTCGCTCTGCAGCCTACTGCGATTGAAACCAAAGAAATTGTGATTACAGGTAGCATCATCAGCAGCACAAGCAAACGTAATAGTGCCTCATCGGCAGTAGTGGGGAAAGACCAGCTTCTGGCACCATCTACCAACCTCATTGATGCATTAACAAGAGTGCCTGGAGTTTCGCAAATCACTACCGGGCCGTCAATTTCGAAGCCTGTTATTCGTGGTTTGGGTTATAACCGTATTGTAACTTTAGATGATGGAATAAAGCAGCAAGGACAACAATGGGGAGATGAGCACGGTATTGAAATTGATCAGTTTAAATCCGACAGAATTGAGATCCTGCGGGGTGCGGCTTCGCTAATGTATGGGTCTGATGCATTAGGCGGCGTGATTAATATTTTAGAGCCAAGTACAGCTCCAGAAGGACAAATTAATGGCGAATTTATTACCAATTATTCTACCAACAACGGTTTAACAGCCAACTCATTAATGCTTAATGGCAATGAAAATGGTTTCGTTTGGAGGGCCCGGGGAACTTACAAAAATGCCTATTCATTTAAAACACCTACCGGATATTTCCCAAATTCTGGATTTAATGAAACGGATTTAAGCGGGATGGTTGGATTGAACAAAAGCTGGGGCTATACGCACTTAAACGTTTCGAGTTTCCGCAATAACATTGGCTTTTATGAGCCTGCGCTAGACGATAACGGAAACTTTGTTAAAGAAAATGGCGAAACTTTCATTAATTCCGATTTCAAAAATCGCGAATTAGATTATCCCCGTCAGGATATTCGTCACTTTAAAATTGCTTTAAACAATAACTTTATTCTTGGGAATGGCAATTTGAAAGCTGATTTTGGTTATCAACAGAATCAACGCAGAGAGTTGGAAGATGGTCCGGAACCTGCATTGTTTTTCGATTTGAAAACGTTTACCGGCGATTTGAAATATTATTTACATGAAACCAACGGATGGCAACCAGTTTTTGGCCTAAGCGCAGATGCTGGCCGGAGCTTGAATAAAGCTGACGATGAGTTTTTAATTCCAGATTACAATACCTACGGAATAGGTGTTTTCGCATTTGCGAAGAAGAATTGGGAGAACAACACTTTTAGCATTGGTGCCCGTTACGATTTTCGTAAGAATAATGGTAAGCAGTTGTTTAAAGATGGCGAAGAAATTTTTGCCCCATTCCAAAACAAGTTCTCTAATGTAAGTGGTGCGTTAGGCTTCACCCATCAATTTAACGAGGAATGGAATTTTAAAGCAAATGCTGGTTCTGCATTTCGTGCTCCAAACCCTGCAGAATTAGCCTCGAATGGTGTGCATGAAGGAACTTTCAGGTATGAAATTGGTAACTCAGCTTTAAGTCCGGAACGCAGTTACCAGGTAGATGCTGCTTTGGAATATGAAGGGAAAATTGTGAGTGCAAGTGCAAGCGTTTACAATAACTATGTACATAATTTTATTTATGCATCGAACAACGGCGAGATCATCAATGCTGAAGGGGATGATTATCCGGTGTACCGCTATGGCCAGGTAAATGCAAACCTTTATGGTGCAGAGGCAACTTTAACCATTCACCCGGTTCCTTTTATTCATTTTGAAAATACTTTTGGTTATGTACATGCCCAGAATACTTCATTAAGTAAGCCATTGGCATTTATTCCTGCCGGAACATTACGTAACGAGTTACGTTTCGAGCCTAAAATAAAAGGTACTAATGATGCTTATTTATCAGTAGGAATTAATTCGGCCTTCAAGCAAACTCGTGTTGATGATGTTTTCGAAACTCCAACTAGTGGATACACTTTACTAAATGCCGGTTTAGGTGCTACCTTCAATTTAGGGAAACAACCAGTTAAATTATCTGTGTCGGCCAATAATATTTTAAACCAGAAATATTATGATGCTTTAAGCAGATACAAACCCGGGCGCTTAGATTACCAAAATCCAAACTTCGGGATTTATAATGTGGGTAGAAATATCACCTTCGGGCTATATGTGCCTTTTAGTTTAGCGAAATAATTACAAGTACATTTTGATTAAACTAGCCGCAGACTCACAGATTATTTGTGAAGCTGCGGCTGGTTTTTTTGTTAGCTTTCGTCAAAGATTCCTTGTCTTCGCTTGAAATAAAGGTGGAAGGAGAATGCTATTTTGTTGGATATATACTCAAATCTACATGGTCAGGCTTCCCTTTAAAACATTTTTTCGCCTTATACGTTATTTACTTATCATCCCCAAATTATTCACGAAAATAAAGCATTATGAAACAGACTATTAAAATAGCTTTGTTGGTTACTTTCATGGGTATTGGCTTACTTTCATGTTCGAAAAGCAAAGATGATATTATTGATGTAGAGAATACAACTTTTACCGGACCAAATCCTAATCCTGCCAGTTTAACAGTAAGGGTTATCTACCTGGTGCCATCAGATAAGGCTTTGAAAAAGTCATACATCGATGCCGTTGGTAGCTGTATTAACCAGTTGAATAGTTGGTACAAAACTACATTGGGCAGCAACAAAACCTTTCGAACCAATGGAAATATGTTGGTCGAAACCATACAAAGTTCTCACCCAGCTGCTTGGTTTAACCAACAAAACGGAAATACAGGCGATGCTTCATTTTATTTTTACGGAAACGCAAAAGGTGATACTAAAGCATTACTAGGTGCAGGTTATGATGAGTCAAAATACATTTATCTGGTGTACGTTGATGCTTCAGGCACTACTGGAGCAGGCGCAATTGGCTTTACAGCTATGCCGGAAAACGATTTGAAGGGATTAACCAGTCAGATGAGTGAGCCTGTTTCTAGGTGGATTGGCGGCGCCGGACACGAATTGGGTCATGCTTTTGGGCTCCCTCACCCCGCAAATGAAAATCCTCAAGCTTTAATGTGGACAGGTTACACTATTTATCCGAATTGTATTTTGCAGGATGCGGACAAAATGATATTAAACGCCAGTAAATTCTTTTATTGATAAATAAATAGCCGCTCATTCCGTGGTCTATATCCACACACTTTATTTATCGGTTGGCAAACACCAACCGATAAATTTAACCTGCGAATCTGAGGCAACCTTTCAAAAAAATTATAACTTCTTAGCTGTCTCCCGCTTTGCCCTAACATATTGATTTGGCCATTCTGTATCGTCACCTAAAACCTGTGCCGCATGGGTTGGGAAATAAGCATCGCGAAGTGATTCGCGGGCAATGAAAATCAAATCAGCTTTATCTTCCTGAAGAATATCTTCAGCCTGTTGAGGGTCAACAATAATACCAACTGCACCAGTATAAATCCCAATTTCATTTCTGATTTTATCAGCAAAAGGAACCTGATAATTTGGCCCTGCAGGTATAAAAGCATCAGGTACATTTCCTCCAGA
Organism: Pedobacter sp. AC212; assembly: GCF_979258625.1. Taxonomy (NCBI): domain Bacteria; kingdom Pseudomonadati; phylum Bacteroidota; class Sphingobacteriia; order Sphingobacteriales; family Sphingobacteriaceae; genus Pedobacter; species Pedobacter sp. AC212. The sequence goes on from NZ_OZ409870.1 coordinate 793,553, forward strand.
TGAGGTATCAATTAAATCAACTCCTCTATCTTTTAAAACTGCCGACAATTGAAGCGAGTCATGTTCATTCCAACCATTTTCGGTCCAGTCTGTTGCAGAAATACGCACAAAAATCGGTAGATTTTCCGGCCAGACTGATTGCACAGCTTCCACCACATCAATCACCAGGCGAATGCGGTTTTCAAAACTTCCCCCATAAACATCGGTGCGGTTGTTGCTCAACGGACTAAAAAATTGATGTAACAGATAGCCGTGTGCTGCATGAATTTCCACTACTTTATAGCCTGCTTCTAAAGCCCGTTTTGCAGCAGCTCTAAAAGCAAAAACGATATCCTGAATTTCAGAAATGCTCAATTCATGAGGCATAACTTGTCCATTTTTGAATGGAAGTGGAGATGGCCCAACTGGTAACCAACTGTTTTCACCTTCGGCAATTTGTTCTCCGCCATTCCAAGGCAACTCGCAACTTGCTTTTCTGCCTGCATGTGCCAGCTGGATACCGGCAATTGCTCCGTTTGCATGGATAAATGAAACAATTTGCTTCAGTTTTTCAAGATGCTCATCTTTCCAGATACCTAAATCGGCATGGGTAATTCTACCCTCTGGAAGCACAGCAGTTGCTTCCTGGATAATTAAACCCGCACCACCAACAGCACGGCTTCCTAAATGTACCAAATGCCAATCATTGGCAAAGCCATCCACGGCAGAGTATTGGCACATTGGCGATATTACAATTCTATTTTTTAAGGTTACATCCTTTAAGGTGAAAGGAGAGAATAATTTTGACATGATTATTTAGATTTTACCGCACGCAAATTAACGTATTTTGACCCCATTTTGTGTACGGGTTTTATATTTAAAAACCTGCGTTTTGCAGTTCGTTATTGATGAATTGAATTTCTTCTGTACTCAATTTTACATTGATAGCCTCCGCATTTTGAACAGATTGTTTCTCATTTCTAGCACCAGCCAGGGCAATCGTAATCCCAGGTCTTTCGATTGTCCAACGTAAAACCAGTTGAGACAAGGTTGCGTTTTTTTCATCAGCCAAAGGCTTAATTTTTGCCAAAAATGCATTTGTTTTTTGAATACTTTCTGGAGTGAAGAATTTGTTTCCCTTGCGATGATCACCTTCTTCAAATTGATAATCAGAAGTCATTTTGCCGGTGAGCAAACCTCTCTCCATCGGGCTATAAGCCAAAATAGATTTGTTTTTTTCTATACAATAAGGAACCGTTTCTACTTCAACGCCACGGTTTACCATACTAAAAGGAATTTGATTGGAAATAATTTCCAACGTTTGATCTGCCTCTTTCAACTGTGCCACATTGTAATTACAAACACCAGCATAACGCACTTTTCCCTGTTCAATTAATCGGGTAACGGCTTCAAAAGTTTCGCTGATAGGAGTAGTTTCATCGGCCCAATGGATTTGGTATAGATCGATGTAATCGGTTCCCAGCCTTTTCAAAGATTGTTCACACTCATAAATTACACTTTCTTTTCCGGCATACTTATAAATGTCGATATTTTTGCCATCGTTATCTTTTGATTGCATGGCTAACTTGCCTTTTTCCAAGTCCCAGCGCATGCCAAACTTGGTAATTAGTTGAATTTTATCTCTTGAGATTTCTTTCACTGCTTCGCCCACAATCTCTTCACTTTCGCCCTGTCCGTAAATGGGTGCGGTATCTATTGAGGTTACACCCAAATCGTAACCCGCTTTTATTGCTCTAATAGCATCATTTCTATCGGTACTTCCCCACATCCATCCACCAGCTGCCCAGGCACCAAATGTAATGGCAGAAAGTTCTAAGTCTGAATTTCCTATTTTTCTGTATTCCATAATTATTTTTTTATGATTTTATCTACTGCGTAAGTATTGTATGGTAAATGTGCCAGTAACACCGCCACAAATGCAACATGTATCAATTGGGAGGGTAAGGCTTCCCAGTTTTCGATCAGAGTAGTGCCGAAAATAAGCGTTAGTGAAATTAAGCCTGCAAGTAATAATCCTTGTCGGGTAAACAAGCCCAAAATAATTAATACGCCTGCAATAAATTCGGCAATGGGTAAAATGTAGCTGAAAGGAACCACCAAAGCATTGGGCAAAAATGATTTCGAAAATTGACCAACCATCCAATTGCTAAAACCTGTAAGCTTTGGTAGCCGAACCAACCCGTGACCGAAAAAACTTAAGCCAATTGCTAAACGACTAAGTAGGTATGCCCAATTTTTATCCATTTTTTAATGCTTTCTCACAAACATACAATCCAACTGTTAAGGAAGTTTTAATGCAACGGATATTAAACTTAGTTTTTACAAAGGGGTTATAAAAAAAAATATCTACCCAAAAATTTGGAATCTAAATAATAAGCTATACATTAGTGTATTATTTAACTAATACAGTATTATGATTCAAATTGATAGTCTTAATTTTAGTTATAGCAAGCATAAGCCGTTGTTTAAGAATTTAAGTTTGCAGCTAACGGCGGGCCATATTTATGGTTTGCTTGGTAAAAACGGGGCAGGCAAATCTACTTTGCTTAAAAATTTGGCAGGTCTGGTTTATGCCCAAAGTGGTACACTAAATGTTTTGGGTTACAATCCTAAAGATAGACAGCCAGCACTTTTAGAGCAGATTTGTTTCATTCCAGAAGAATTTTATCTCCCCGCCGTAAAAATCGATGCTTATATCAAAGCCAATTCGCCGTTTTACAAAAACTTCGATCATTCTTACTTCGATGATTTGCTTAAAGAATTCGATATTCCAGTTTCGCAAAAGCTAATTGATATGAGTTATGGACAGAAAAAGAAAGTAATTATAGCTTTCGGTTTGGCTACGCAGGCCAAACTGGTTATTATGGATGAGCCGACAAATGGATTAGATATCCCATCGAAAGCACAATTCAGAAAAATTATGGCTTCAGCTTTAACCGACGATCGTTGCATTATTATTTCGACCCACCAGGTTAGGGATTTAGATAACCTGATTGACACGGTAATCATGTTAGATGAAAATGATATTGCTTTAAAAGCATCTGTAGACGAAATTACCGAGAAGCTAACCTTCAAAAAGGTTAAGGAAATAGATGCAAGTATAATTTATGCTGAGCAATCGTTATCTGGCTACAATGCCGTTATGCCAAATTATCATCAGGAAGATAGCAAATTAGATATCGAGCTACTATTCAATGCTATTCTCGCCGAAAAAATCAAATTTAAACCTTTATTTAATTAAGCCATGAACAATACATTTAATATTAATCGATTTGGCTTATTGCTTAAAAGACAGTGGCTGGATTTTGGAAAAATCTATCTTATTAGCCTGGTAGTAGTGGTTGGCGCTATTGTTGGTTTTTATCTTTATTACATTCCATCGCCAAGCAAATATAATAATTTCGACTACGATGGGAATTTAGACATGCGTTTTAGATACGGGATTTATTTAATGCTCGGTTTCCTTTTCATTAGTATTGTAGCAAGTAGTTACTTCTCTATTTTGGGTCAAAAATCCAGAGCTATATTAGAGTTAATGACGCCAGCATCAACTTTCGAAAAGTTTTTGAGTGGCGTTTTCTACACTACTTTAATCAGTTTTGCGAGTTACATTATCATTTTTTATTTGATCGATATATCCTTCGTGAAGTACTTAAATATGCATTTGAGCGAATTCAAAAGTTTAAACAATAAAGGAGCGTCGGTTGCAGCGGTAGATAGTATTTTTTCGCAAGTTTTTAATGATGCAAAATATCGGGAATACTGCATGGCTTTTTTTGGTTTCCCATTTCTGATTACTAGCATATTTTTATTGGGTTCCGCTTATTTTACGAGTTTCCATTATATCAAAACCGCGGTATCAGTAATGCTGTTCCTGGCAGCTGGTTTGTACCTCATTTATAAAGCCGCTGATGTTTTAACCACAGGTAAGTCTAAGATAACGATAGGTGGTGACAAGGAAAATATATTGCTTAGCCTTTGCTTAATTACGTTAGTGCTTACTTTAATTTTTTGGCTGATTACCTACGTTCGTTTAAAAGAGAAAGAGGTTTAATTTTAATAGGTATAGATATGGAATTTAGAGATAATAAGGCGATATACCTTCAAATAGCAGATTATGTTTGTGAACATATTTTGCTAGGGAAATGGAAAGCCGAAGAAAAAGTACCTTCAGTAAGAGAGCTTGCAGTAGCAATGGAAGTAAACCCAAATACCGTGATGCGTACCTATGAGTTGCTTCAAAATAAAAACATCATCAATAATAAAAGAGGTATTGGCTTTTTTGTTGATGAAGGTGCAATCGATCAGGTTAAAAATTATCGTAAAGTACAGTTTATAGATGATGAATTACCGGTGGTATTCAGGAACATCTATTTATTAAATATTGGCTTTGATGAATTGAAAGCTAAATATGAAACATTTGTTGAGCAAAATTTTAACGATTAGAACATGAAAACAAGTAATAAATTATTAATAGCGCTAGCATTGTTGCTCATTATTGTACCAATTTTGGTTATTGCTATCAATGTGAAGTTCAACTATTTGCCAGAAGATAAAATAATTAAGAATAGTGAAAGTTTAGATAAGTTTGATGCTGTTACTCCTTATTTTAAACTTCGAAAACTGGATAAAACATTCGAAAAAGTAAATGTAACTGCTTCGGAAAGTACAATCTTAAAAATTACGCTTGTCGAAAATCCAGAAAGTGGCATGAAGATTTCTGAAAATGAAAGCGAGAACTTGATAGCTGTTGTGGATGCAAATGGTGTACTCCAAATTTCAAGCAAAGCTTTAGGAGATAAAAAGATGGATTTTTTGAGCCTGGTTATTTTTGCTCCAGTAATTAAACAACTGTCAGTAACCAAAGCTTTACAGCTAGAAATCAACGCAAAAACTAAACAGCTTGAGTTGAATGTGAATAATCTTCAGAGTATGTTGTTCCATCCCAACACAAAAATTGGAAGGCTAAATGTAAGTGGCAATCATGTCCTAAATTTTTCGCAAAGTAATAATTACGTCGATGATCTCAATCTGAATTTAGATAATAGTGAGTTTAGGGCTAGCGGAACATCATACAAAGTTTTAACCATTGCAATCAAAGGAAATTCTCATATTGCTATTGAGGGTGATAAATCGAACCGAAATAAGTATAAAATTGATAGCCTCTCCATTACTACTCAAGGTAAATCGAGCGTGGTTTTAACCGACATGCTTGTTAACAAAGCACATGGAAATTTTTCAGATTCGACTGCGATAAATGCCTCTGCTAAAAACCTAAAACTATTGATGAAAAATTAAATCACTAAAAATATTTTCTTGTCTATCGGTTGGTGTCATCACCAACCGAAATCTAATTCTCATTCAAAAATTGAACTGTATTCCTGATATCATCAGACAGAATCCGGTCGGCATTATTAAAGCTAACCACTTTCCTGTACGCTGAAACCATATGTTCTATCGCCTTTGATGATTTTAAAGGCTTACGTAAATCCAACGCCTGGGCGGCTGTAAGTAATTCAATAGCCAGAATATTTTCAAGGTTTTTTACCACCCGATAACATTTTGTAGCACCATTTGCGCCCATGCTTACGTGGTCTTCCTGACCATTGCTGCTCACAATACTATCTACCGAAGAAGGCGTGCAAAGTTGTTTATTTTCGCTTGCAATGGATGCTGCGGTATATTGGGCAATCATTAAACCAGAGTTTAATCCAGCATCTTCAATCAAAAAGGGAGGCAAATTCCGCTGACCAGAAATAAGTTGAAAAACCCGTCTTTCAGAAATGGAACCCAATTCGGCTAGGGCAATACAAAGGAAATCCAAACTCAAAGCTAATGGCTGGCCATGGAAATTCCCCGCCGATATAATTCGATCTTCGTCTGGAAAAACATTTGGATTATCGGTTACCGAATTAATTTCCGTTTCAAAAACTGCCTTTACATAAGCAATTGCATCTTTGCTGGCGCCATGAACCTGTGGTACACAGCGAAAAGAGTAAGGGTCTTGCGTTTGTTTTCCCTCGCTTGCGATAAGCTCACTCCCATTTAACAAATCTTTGATTTTCTTTGCGGTTTCCTGTTGCCCTTTATGAGGTCTAATATCATGACTTAAATGATCAAAAGGCTCTATCCGGCAATCAAAGGCATCTATCGAAATGGCTGCAATTGTATCTGCCCAATTGCTTAAGCGTTCAGTTTTCAATAAAATATGAATACCATAGGCGCTCATAAACTGAGTTCCATTAATCAATGCCAACCCTTCTTTTGGTTTCAGCGATAAGGGCCGCCAGTCCAGTTGTTGATAAAGATCATTCGTTTTTAGCTTTTTACCTTTATGGTAAACTTCGCCTTCACCAATTAAAGGCAAAGCCAGATGGGCCAAAGGAGCTAAATCTCCTGATGCACCCAAAGAACCCTGAGTGTAAACCACTGGAAGAATATCATGATTGTAAAAATCGACTAAACGTTGTACAGTAGATAAGGCAATGGCTGAATAACCATAGCTTAGAGATTGAATTTTTAAAAGCAACATTAACTTTACAATCTCAGCAGGTACTTCATTTCCTGTGCCACAAGCGTGAGAAAGCAATAAGTTGTACTGCAATTTGGTAAGGTTTTCTTCCTCAACTTTAACATTTTGCAAATAGCCAAACCCTGTGTTAATGCCATAAATTGGCTCTTGATGCTGCTTTAATTTGTCGTCAAGGTAGTTTCTGCACTTATCAATACGAGAAATTGCATCATCACTCAAGGCAATCGACATTTTTTCTGAAGTGATATTTCTTAAAACATCCAGACTTAACGGCCTCTCACTTATTTGAAAAACAGGCATGGTTTTTAATTTATTTGGTTGGTCAAAAGTATAAATAAGTATTAAATTAGGCGGATCCGCTTTTGATAATCGCCATAAATAATTATGAACATGAAGAAGTTTCTCCTTTTATTTGCCCTTTCACTTTCCACTATCACGTATTCGCAAGCACAAAAAATTGATACGCTGTCCATCACTTTAGAGAATGTAAAATATCCATACGCGGTTAAATTTTTGCCTATATCAATTGAGGGTCAGGATGTGAAGATGGCGTATATGGACATAGCGCCTACCAAGATGGCAAACGGTAAAACCGTGATGTTATTTCATGGAAAAAACTTTGGTGGTTACTATTGGGGCAATGTAATCAAAGCTTTAACTGATATTGGTTATCGGGTTATTGTTCCAGATCAGATTGGTTTCGGCAAATCATCAAAACCATTTATTCATTATAGTTTCCATCAAATGGCCGCGTGGAATAAAAAATTGTTGGATACTCTTGGCGTTCAGAAAACAGTGGTATTGGGGCACAGTATGGGTGGCATGTTGGCTACGCGTTTTGCATTGCTTTATCCAGATAGAACCGAAAAATTATTGCTCGAAAACCCAATTGGATTAGAGGATTATAAAACCTTTGTGCCTTATGTAAACACAGCTCAGCAATATCAAACAGAACTAAAAACCACCGCAGAAAGCGTTCGAAAATATTATCAGAGTTCTTATTTTACTTATTGGAAACCTGAATATGAGTATTTGGTTAATGTTGCCGGGGGAGTTACTTTCAGCGCCGACTATCCGCGTTGGGCACAGGTTGCAGCCATGACTTTCACTATGATTTACGAGCAGCCAGTAGTGTATGAGTTTCAAAATTTAAAAGTGCCAACTGTTTTATTTATTGGCAAGGAAGATAAAACGATCGTAGGTAAAGGGCTTTTAACTCCTGATCAACAGGTTTTGCATGGTCAGTACAAATTTTTAGGAAAGCAAACGGCGGCCAAGATTCCTGGAGCAAAACTGATAGAATTTGAAGCTTGCGGACATATTCCGCACATTGAAATACCTACTGAATTTTTAGTGGCTTTAACTGGAAGTTTATAGATGTGAAGTGATTAACGAATAACTTTAGCGAAGATCTTACGGGTTTGATATAGCATTTTTCTGCATTTCTTTACCTGTCATTTTATTGATTCCCTGAAGCTCAAAATTGATTTTTTGCCCCATTGCAGACATTGTACCAGCTAATTCTATTCGTAAATGGCTCTTCAGGATTAGGCCGGTTTCCATATCCAGTTCCACATCGCCATTATTTGTGCCGGTCAAATCAGTTTGCATTTTGTTCCCCATCGTTTCAAAATCACCTTTTGAGGTTAAACTGCCAGATATATTTAGATAAGCGACTCCATTTTTAACCTCTTTCAAAGTGTATTTTGTGATGGTTTCAATAGGCATGGTCATTTGCATTTTGGTGTCAACCGTCCAGCTTTCACCAATTTTTACAGGCTTTTCTGGATAAATTTTTAAGGATGATTCCATGGTTTGTTTCATGCCTTCCGAATTGAACTGTTTGGCCAATGAGGTTTTTAAACTGCGAATCACCGATGAATCTTTTGACATTCTGAAAGTCATGTTGTTTAACATTGCATCGATTCCCGTCAGTGATTTTATACTGCCATCTGGCGCAATTTCCATCCTGAAAGATGCGCCTTTAATTCCTCTGAAGGGATTGATTTTTGTCGTATCTGGATCGTTCGAATCCATCATCATCGTATTTCCCATTCCCGATGATTTCATAAAGATGCGACTGTATACCACGTCAATATCCTTACTCATATTATCTCCATTGCGGATATCGAAAATATAATCGGTGCCGATATTTTGATTGAGATTTATTTTTCGCCCTGAAATTTCCTGATTAATGATCTGATCAGAAACCATTGAAAAGGTATACTTTTTACCTATCGGAAAATTTTGTTTCAGTACGTAGGTCTTTTGTGCGAATGCACTTAAAGTCAGGTAGAAAAGTATGGAAAATATTTTGAAAAACTTCATTGGTTACTTGATTTGTTTCTGCTAGATGCGAGGGTTGATAACTAGTTAGCAGGTTGTTGTGCAAATATTCTGCTCAATTGCTGGTATAAATCTGGGTGCTTTTCTTTCAACAAGTAAGGCTTTTCGAAAAAATATTCTGATACCACAGCGAAAAATTCTGCTTCATTTGTAATGGCATAAGGATTAATATCCGATTTATTATCTTCAATTCGTGCCATTTCCTCGTGCATCATTTTTATCCACGGCAAGGTATACTCATGCGAAATTAAATCTTCGGGTACACCATCTGTTGCACCATCTGATTTATCTAAAAGGTGCACAAACTCATGAATTGCCGTATTTTCTTTACCAGCACTTTTCGAGAAACCTTGTCGCAGTGCCGACCTAGATAAAATCATTTGACCATTCATATAACCACTGCCAACCATGCCCATTATTTGCCGTTCTCCCCCTTCAAACTGGAAATCTTTGTCAAACGTATCAGGATATAACAATACCGTACTTAAGTTTTTATACTGCCAGTCTGCAAAGCCGAAAATGGGGATAACTGCACTCGATGCAATTAAAAGCTCATCTAGAGTGGTCATTTCCAAGCCAACCGGTTCAATTTTAACCGCGGCAAAAAATTCGGCTATCTTCTGCTCAAATCTCAGCTTATCTGTCGAATCCAGTTGATGATAGTAACCCACATAATCGTCTAGTATTTTTTTATCCGTATCAGTGAGGGGATCAATTTTAAGTTTCTTTTTTTTAAGAATCAAGTAAATGGCAATTAAAAATATAGGGATGAGGTAGGCAAATGGCAATGAATTCATATTTATTAATCGGCGATAATTTAGTGAATATTTGTGTGGTGATTATTATGCTAACTTTCTAAAATCTCGAGCTGAGTTAATACATCCTCTCTGGTAACAGGATAATCTTCCTGGTTTGTTAAAGCAAGATATGCAGCTTCAAAAAGAGGTAAATAACTTCCTAATTCTGATGGGATAATTTCTTCTGTTTTTTTTCCATCAGCGTCAATTGTAGTTAATAATCCTTCTTTTCCCGCTAATTCGATGCCGTAACCTTTATCGGTGAGTTTCATTCCAGCCAAAAGCTGCTCTTCCTGGATGTCGGCTCGTTGCTTTATAAAGCTACCATTTACGCCATGTAAAACGAAAGCCGCCTGCGGATCTACAACCAACATACTCGAAGTAACAAATACAAAAACGCTGTTGGGATAGCTAAGTTGAATGCTGAAATAATCATCAACTGCTGTGCCCACTCTATTTTTACCTAATATTTTATGGTAGCTAATTGGCTTTCCAAATAAGCTAATCACCTGATCTAAAAGATGTGGACCAAGGTCGTAAATTAAGCCGCTTGCTTCTACCGCCTGTTCTTTAAAGGCTTTTGGCCCAATCACATTTCTATAGCGATCGTAACGAAGATGCATTTCGTTTAATTTGCCAAGTTTACCACTCGCTAACACTTTTTTTACCGAGGTGAAATCGCTATCCCATCGGCGGTTTTGATAAAAAATGATTTGTTTACCAACTTCATCTGCCAATTGAAATAACTCCTTAGCTTGTGCAGATGTAGCTGTAAATGGCTTTTCCACTAAAATGTGTTTTCCTTTTAGAAGTGCTGCTTTAGCATGTTCATAGTGAAGGTTATTTGGTGTGTTTACCACAACCAATTCAATCTCTTCATCGTTCAATAACTCCTCAACACTGTTGTAACTTATAATATTTGGATAATCGTTTATTGCATTTTTTTTGCTTCGCTCTACAATCGCTTTTAAATTAAATCCGTGGTGAGCATTTAAAAATGGCGCATGAAATACCTTGCCCGACATGCCATAGGCCAATAAACCTGCAGAAATTATTTTATTAGAATCTGTTTTCATAGGTTATAAATGTAATTAAAATAAGTTTTTATGCGGTATTTGTAGCAGTTAGAATTAAAGTTTTACTTTTCATCATCAAAGTTTCACTTTCAGCTTGATTCTTTTAAATCTATCTTTGCAGCTATGAAACCATCGGAGATTAATGCCAAATGGAAAGTTTTACAAGAGCGGATTGCACAGGAATTTGATTCAGATTTTCCTGATTTAAAAGTGATGCTTTTCTTAATAGGCGTGCAGGAGTTAGGAAAAGGTCCAAAGAAGTATAGCAAGCGTCAAAAAGAAGAATTGATGCATATTGCTACTTGCCGCCTTTTAAGTGAGATGGATTTTTATGAATTGGAAGGCGTTGACCAAGACGGTTGGCCGCATTGGAAGTTGATAAAAGCCATTCCACCTTATACGATGTTGGAGCAAGAAATGCTCATGAAATCATTGGTGATTGGTTATTTTGATGATATATATTCTTAAACACTTTCAAGAAGGAAATCGCCACTTATCCCTAATTTGCTATGCAATGCTTTTAAAAATGGAACATCAGGCTCACGTTTTCCATTCAATATTTGAGAAAGCTTTGGCGCCCCCAAGCCTAACATCTCGGCTAGTTTAACTTGGTTAATATTTAATTCGTTGATTTTATGCTGCACAACAGCATTTATGGTTAATGGTAAAGGCATTATTTTCAAAACATTATCCTCAAACTGCTCTGCTAACAGACTAAGGTTTTCTAATTCTGTACTTTCTACTGTAGAAAGTGAATGAAATCCACCGTTTGTGGTTGCTTTAGAAATTAATTTTTCTATCAGTTCCATTACTGAATTATATTGTGCCTGATTTCTAATCTTATCTAACATGTTGTTTAATTTAAATTAATGAACAATCAATTTTATCATATTCTGTATGGGTGCCTACAAAACGAATGTAAACGGTACGTATATCAAAAAATATCATCGCAACAATTCTGAAATCATTACCTTTTATATTAAATACATACCTATCATTACCTACATAATCTACGCTATTGAAGTCATTTTTAAGATCTGCAAATTTATTCCAATCAGCGTTTTTCGCCACTTAATACCAATTGTTTAATGCTGATACAGATGATGGATACTTTTCGGCAAATAACAAAAGCGTTTTCTTAATAAGTATTACCATATTGCAAATATAAGCAAATTTCATAAAATAAAATAAATTTCGTATTCTGAAATTATCGAAGCTTAACTAAAAACAAAAAACCCCGATGTTTTAGCATCAGGGTTGGATATATAATGACCTCATAGGTAGAGGGAATATGCAAATATTATCCTTGAGATTTTGCTGTGTTTTTCAATGCATCATTTGCAACAATTACAATCTCAACACGACGGTTAGCTGCACGACCAGCATCAGTATCGTTATCTGCAATTGGTTCTGCAAAACCTTTACCAATGGTTACTAATCTAGAAGCCGGAACACCTTGAGAAACTGCATAAGCTTTAACTGCTGCTGCTCTTCTTTCTGATAAACCCATGTTATATTGTTCTGTACCACGGCTATCAGTATGGCCAATTACTTTAATATCAGTATCAGGATATTGATTTAAAGAAGCTGCTAAACTTTGAACATTTGTTTTTGCTGCATCTTTCAAAGCTGTTTTATCAAAATCAAATAAAATACCGCTGTCAAACTTTACAATAATACCTTCACCTTCGCGAATTACTTCAGCATTTGGAATTGCTTTTTGAATCTCAGCAGCCTGTCTGTCCATCCTGCGACCAATAAAAGCCCCAGCTGTACCACCAATAGCACCACCGATTAACGCACCAACAGCTGTATTACCAGCTTTTTTGCCAATTAACGCACCTACTACACCACCTGCAGCAGCACCTATACCAGCACCTTTTTGTGTTTTAGTTAAACTATCACAACTTTGGAATGCCATCGAACCCACTGCTAACCCTATACTTAATGTTGCTATTTTTACTTTTGAAATACTCATAATAATCTAGATTTATAATTCTACAACTCGTATTCAAACACGATGCCAAAAAATAACCCAATCTTATTTTAATTGAATTTTAATGTTTTAGCACCTGTTAAAATATTATCATGTATAAAAAAAGAGCTATGTTTAATCATAGCCCTTCTTATCTGTATCATTCTTAGTACAAAATCTAAGCGGAGAAGTAACTCTCCAATTCTTTTAGGGTGTTTTCATCTGTTTTAAAATCTTTGATTACTTTGCCTTTTTCTACCAAAATGATTCTACTGCAAACATCTGTAACATGGTTTAAATCATGACTAGAAATAAAGGTAGTCATGTTGCCAGGGTAAGTTTTCAAAAGCTGTTTCAACCTGATCTGAGTAGTCGGATCGAGGTTAGCGAAAGGTTCATCCAATATCAGGAGTTCAGGTTTCTGCATCAATGCCGCTGCTATACCTACCTTATTTTGGTTTCCTTTACTAAAATCGCGGATATACTTTCCACTATTCAAAATTTCTCCATTGAAAAAATCTGCATATTGGGTTAAGTAGGCTCCAACATCTGCTACACTTAAGTTATTTAAGCTTCCAATAAAGGTGAAATATTCTTCAGGGGTTAAATAGTCTATTAAAAAACCTTCATCTAAAAATGATGCGGTATAATTTTTCCAATCATCACCGTCTGCTACGTTTTTATCTTTCGATAACACTTCACCTTCCGTTGGGCGAATTAAATCTAAAATCATTCGGAAGAATGTCGTTTTACCAGCGCCGTTATTGCCGACTAAACCAATGGTTTCGCCAGCTCTAATTTGTACATGATCAATGTTTACAACTGTTTTATCGCCATAAACTTTCTTTAATTTTTTTACCTCTAGTATCATAATTATTCTCTAAAGCCTTCGGCTATTTTATAACGTTGTTTTTCAAATTTTGCAGTAATCAGGTTAACCCAGAAACCCCTCATCAAAAGCATCAATACTCCGAAGGCGCCTATGGTAAATAATCCCCAATAGGGAAGATCTAATAAGCTAAAAGGTAAATACATCAACATGGGTGTTAGCGCATAGGGAAACATGAGTAACCATTGTGTGGCTCCTGTACCTTGATAATTAAAGCTTGCAGCTTTGGTAATATCTATTCGTTTATAATTGAATGTGGCTAAATAAAGTACTATTACTGTACCAAAACCGATGTTATACAGGTAACAAACTAAATGCATCACGACCAGTTTCCAGCTCATGAAGCCATAAAATGTAGAGAGTAAGCTGATGATGGTAGAGCCGATAGTGAATAGCAAAAACTTTGCTTTTATAAAATTTTTAAAGTTTATTTTGTTGCTTAACAATCCATCAAAATGTGAACTTTGCCAGGCAAACATAAATTGCCCGTAAATAATGATAGATACGCCTGTCATGAAAATACCTGCAAACATCATCTTACCAAACGAATCGGTGTCGATTAGTTTTTGTCTATAGAAAAAGAACCCATATAGCAGAAAAAATAAGCCAAGAATCACTGATGAACGGGAGCGTTTGTGGCGCAAAATAAGTTTTAATTCCAGGGCCGCTAACTCTCCAACTTTGCCGAAACGATTTAAGAAGGCATAGTCAGTACTCACTTTTTTCTCTTGCTTGGTGCTTAATTCTTCGACGTATAAGTTCTTTAATAAGAAGTCAGAATTAATTTTAAAAACCGCGAAAGCGAGTATGGTGAATGCGAAACCCAGGTATGGGCGTTCGCCAATGGCCCTGAAAACTGTATCGGAAACACTAATTAATGAAATGATTTTGAAATACTCTAAAGCACCGAAAATAGCAATCAATATAAAGCCGCCCAAAGTGTAAAGCACATTGGTAATTGATTTTCTTTTGATATAGAGAATTAAGTAGTTATTGAAAACGGTAATGGAAAGTATGGCTACTACATACATTAAGGCAGCAAAAGCGCCATATTCATCAATTATTTCTGTAAAGATGAAAGGGAAAAATAGAAAAATCGGCCAGAGATTAAAAGCTGAAAAAAGTGCTTTAATATTCAAAAAACCGATGATTTTATACTTCGGGACTTTTAAATGCAAGTAAGGAATAATGCTTAAGGTAGGGAGTTCTTGTAGCTGCAAACGCATTACGAAGTCAAAAGCGAAATAATACAGGATTATTCCATTAAAACTGGTCAGGATATCTACGCCTTTAAAAACTTTAGGTAGGAAGATATTCATTCCAAAACCAATTCCAACGGCAACAGCCAGGAAATACAGCATGAAAAATCCCAGTAAAATTTGAGTAGCGATACTACCGCCACGATTTCTGGATCGCCAAAAGGATTTCCTTTGATGGCTCAAAAAAGTACTCAGCATATATAAGTTTAGTATTAGTTTCTATCTATTAGTTAACGTTTTCCTTCAAATGTTACACTAATAATTGTATTTGTCTTTCCAATTTTGTTTCAGCTTTTCTCGAAGCTTTTCTTCTGCCGGGTTTTTCCCTGGGTCGTAAAGTTTTGTGCCACTTAATTCGTCCGGAAAATATTCTTGTGGCTCAAAATTCCCTTCATAACCATGCGAATATTTATAGTCTTTTCCATAACCAATGTTCTTCATCAACTTTGTTGGCGCATTGCGAATGTGTAGAGGAACAGGCAGGTTTCCGGTTTGCTTTACTAGTGCTTGTGCATGATTAATGGCTTCGTAAGATGCATTGCTTTTAGCCGAACTGGCCAAATAGGTTACGCATTGCGATAAGATAATTCTGGCTTCGGGATAGCCGATTACGTTTACAGCGGTAAAACAATTGTTGGCCAGGAGCAAAGCATTTGGATTGGCATTTCCAATATCTTCTGAAGAAAGAATTAACAATCTTCTGGCAATAAAAAGCGGATCTTCACCACCTTCAATCATTCTGGCTAGCCAGTAAACTGCTGCATTTGGATCGCTACCACGAATAGATTTTATAAACGCTGAAATGATATCGTAATGTTGTTCACCTGCTTTATCGTACAGGGCCAGATTTTGCTGTGCATGCGCCAAAACATTTTCATTTGTTAAGGTTATTTTATCGCCGCCGATACCGTTAATGGCAATTTCTAAAACATTTAAAAGCTTTCTGGCGTCGCCGCCACTTAAGCGAATTAAAGCTTCGTGCTCTTTAATAGTGATTTTTTTTGCCGCAAGAATATCGTCCTTCTTTATTGCGGTTTGTAGCAAACCTGCGAGCTCTTCTTCAGTTAAGGATTTCAAAATATAGACCTGGCAACGGGAAAGCAAAGCGGAAATCACTTCAAATGAAGGGTTTTCTGTGGTGGCGCCGATTAGCGTTACCAATCCACGTTCTACAGCACCTAGCAGACTATCCTGTTGCGATTTGCTAAACCGATGGATTTCATCTATGAACAAAATAGGCAAACCCAAAAAACTGTCTTTTAAGGCTGCGGCTTTATCAATCACTTCTCGTATATCTTTAACTCCGCTATTGATTGCACTGAGGTTAAAAAACGGTCGATCTAAAGCCTGAGAAATGATATAAGCTAAAGTGGTTTTGCCGACTCCGGGAGGTCCCCAAAAAATCATTGATGGCAATTGACTACTTTCAATCGCTTTGCGCAAAACCGCACCTGTACCCACCAAATGTTTTTGCCCTACATATTCATCGAGGTTTTGAGGGCGCATTCTTTCGGCTAAAGGGGCTTGATTCTGCATAATTGTAAATATATAAAATTTGATTATTTTGGAAACGGATTCTTACTAACAACTGATTGGCATTTAGCCGAAAGCGAACTAACCTTCATGTTTTATCTTTGGAGTATAAGCAATGCACTATCTAGATGGCTGCGGGCAAAAAATATCTCTTTCTTAATCGCGAAATTCTGCCATTAGCTTACTCCTCTATTTTTGAATGATGTTTGGTGTCTTTCATGGTTGTATACAAAATCAATGAAATTAAAATGCAACCTGTAACATACCAATAGAAGTAATTTTCGTGGCCGATATTTTTAAACCAAAGTGCAAAATACTCGGCTGTACCGCCAAAAATGGCTACGGTTAAAGCATATGGAAGTCCTACGCCCAAAGCTCTAATCTCTGCCGGAAATAGTTCAGCCTTTACTACGGCATTTATACTGGTGTATCCACTCACAATGATTAAAGCAGCAATCATTAATAAGAAAATAATAGTTGTGTTGGTTTCGCTGGCTAAACCAGTTAAAATAGGAACGGTACAAACAGAACCTAAGACGCCAAAACCAATTAATAACGGTTTCCTGCCAATTTTATCAGATAATAAGCCAAACAATGGTTGCAAAATAGCAAATACTAAAAGCGAAATAAATGATAACGTTGTTGAAGTTTCTTTGCTTAAATGAACAGTATTAACTAAGAATTTTTGCATGTAAGTACTGAAAGTATAAAAGGCAATTGTTCCACCCAGTGTTAAACCAACAACCGTAAAAACTTCTTTCGGATATTTCATCAGCACAGCAATTCCACCTTTTTTTGCTTCTTTATCTTTGCTTTTGAAAGCTGAGGTTTCGGCAATATGTCGTCTTAAATAAAGTGCAATAAAGGAAAGTATAGCACCAATAAAAAATGGTATTCGCCAGCCCCAATCATGGAGTTGTTCTGGAGTAAGCAACCAGTTTTGCAAAATTAATTGGATACCCAAAGCCAGTAACTGACCGCCAATAAGGGTTACATATTGAAAGCTCGAATAAAAACCACGGTGTTTTTTGGAAGCCATCTCACTTAAATAAGTAGCAGAGGTTCCGTATTCTCCGCCCGTACTTAAACCTTGAATTAGTCTTGCAAAAACCAAAAGCAATGGTGCTAAAATGCCAATTTGCTTATAACCCGGTGTCAACCCAATAATTAAGGAACCGATTGCCATGATGAAAACTGATAATGCCATAGCGGTTTTTCGGCCTTTTTTATCGGCAATGCTACCAAATAACCACCCACCGATTGGTCGCATTAAAAAGCCTACTGCAAAAATTCCGGCTGTATTTAGGAGTTGAGCAGTAGGATTGCTGTTAGGGAAAAAAACGGGAGAAAAATATAACGCAAAAGCAGAATAAGTATACCAATCGTACCACTCTACTAAATTGCCCACAGAGCCACCGAAGATAGATTTTAACCTGTGTTTAACGTCATTCATGTCTTCGGACGGAAAATCATTTCTGGATTTATTCATATGCTTACTGTGAAAGAATGATTGTTTTTTAAACAAACGAGTTAAACACTAAGTGGTAAGTTTTGTTTAATTTGTAAGATAGTTTTAGAATAGTTGATTTGCAAGAAAGTATTCAAAAAATTAAGTCACCAATTTCTAGCACCCACTTATTAAATTAAGCATGAAAGATAACTTTTCTACCCAGTCTGCTGAGTATGCCATCTATCGACCAACATATCCTCAAGAGCTATATGATTACCTTTTCAATTTGGTGAACAACAAAGATGCCGCATGGGATTGCGCAACAGGAAATGGACAGGTTGCCAGGGTTTTAGCACAGCATTTTAAGTCAGTATATGCGACCGATATTAGTGAGCAACAGCTTAAACAGGCGCTTAAAATGCCAAATATTGTGTACGACGTAGCGCCTGCTGAAAAAATAAATGTTCCCGATCAAAGTTTTGATCTTGTGACGGTAGCGCAGGCAATCCATTGGTTTAATTTTGAAGCATTTTATTCTGAAGTGAAACGAACACTCAAGCCCAATGGCTTACTGGCCGTAATTGGTTACGGGATCATGTTTATAGATAAAAAGGTTGATAAAGCCATTCATAAGCTTTACGAAGATATTTTAGGTAAATATTGGGATAGCGAACGGAGGTATATTGAGGAAGGATATAAAACCATTCCATTTCCTTTTGAAGAAATCATTGCACCGCATTTTCAAATTAAAACCAAATGGACTTTCAATCAGATGATTGGCTATTTGAATACCTGGTCATCTCTTCAACATTACAAGAAAGCAAATGATAGAAATCCTTTAGAATATATGTTTACGGAACTGAAAGAGGCTTGGGGAAACGATGCCACCAAAGATGTGCATTTCCCAATATTATTGAGGGTAGGGAGATGAGCATCAAGCTAAAATCGATTGCAAAAAAAAATCCTCCAAAAGTAATTTGGAGGATTTTATATTTTTAGTCTTCGGCTACGCCCAGACTGACATTTTTAAATTATTTTGTAGCGTACATTACTTCTTTAACCGCTTTAACAACTCTATCTGCATTTGGTAAACTAGCAGCAATTAAAGTTGGCGAGTATGGAAGTGGAACATCAGCGCAAGTGATACGTAAAACCGGTGCATCTAAATAATCGAACGCTTTTTTCTGAACCATAAAAGCAATCTCACCTGAAAGTGATGCCAATGGCCAAGCTTCTTCTACCACTACTAAACGGTTGGTTTTCTTAACAGATTCGATAATCGTGTCGTAATCGATTGGGCGAACAGTACGTAAATCAATTACTTCTACATTGATTCCCTCTTTTGTTAATTCCTCTACTGCTGGATTAACTACACGAGTTAACATTTTACCGAAAGTTACGATAGTTACATCTGTACCTTGTTTAGTTACATTTGCTTTACCGAATTCGATATAATATTCTTCTGCAGGAACGTCACCTTTATCGCCATACATTACTTCCGATTCCATGAAAATAACTGGATCCGGATCGATGATTGCTTGTTTTAATAAACCTTTTGCATCATAAGGAGTTGATGGAACAACAACTTTTAAACCTGGGGTATTTGCAAACCAGTTTTCGAAGTTTTGAGAGTGTTGTGCACCTAATTGACCGGCGTTACCTGTTGGACCGCGGAAAACCATTGGGCATGAGAACTGACCACCACTCATTGATAAAATTTTAGCAGCACCGTTGATAATTTGATCGATAGCTACTAATGAGAAGTTGAAAGTCATGAACTCCACAATTGGAATAAGGCCTGCTGTTGCAGCACCAGTTGCAATACCTGCGAAACCAAGTTCGGCAATCGGGGTATCGATAATACGTTTTGCACCAAATTCATCAAGCATGCCCTGACTTACTTTGTACGCTCCGTTATATTCTGCTACTTCTTCACCTAATAAAAAAACGCGGTCATCTTTGCGCATTTCTTCTTGCATGGCTTCACGTAGTGCTTCTCTAAATTGGATTTCTCTCATTGTAAATTTTAATAACGGTGGCAAATATAATTATTAATCGCTACCAAACCAAAGGGAATTAAACCTCTATATTGTAATAATTATGGTTGATAATGGTGATTTTTAAGGCTTTTTGGATCGAGCTTGTACGTCTGTTTTACATTAGCTAAAATAATATTTTGTAATGCTTCCACTAAGCTTGTTTTTGTATCAGGTTTTTGGTTTTTCTCGAAACTTCCCTATCTGCGTCTGTAATTTCGTTGTATTAATAAAGTTTAGTGATTCGGATTCAATAATCCATAAATCTCACTATCTAAAAACTGGCCTCTGAAATAAAAATCTTGTTTAAAGTGAGCCTCTTTAACAAAGCCATGTTTGATAAGCATTTGCCTGGAAGCATCGTTTTCTACATTGATATTTGCTTTAATGGTATGCAGATTGATGTATTCAAAGCCAAAATCAATTGTTCTTTTTAGCGCTTCGGATATTATTCCTTTTCTCCAGTAGTCGGGGTGTAGCATATAGCCGATTTCTGCCCTGTGATTGGCAAAATCAGTTCTCCAATATCCAATGGAGCCAATCATTTCATCAGGATTTTCTTTTAATGCGATTACCCAAGCCAAATTATCACCATTTTCGAAACCCTGATTTAATGTGGTGATAAATGTTTGAATGTCCAATAAATCTTGAGGTCTTTCTCGGTCGATGTATTTCATTACCGTTTCATTGGTACGCATTGCGAATAAAGTTTCCGCGTCAGATAGCGAATGTTCACGAAGAATTAATCGTTCGGTTTCGAGTATTGGAAATTTGGTGAAGTTGAGGGTAAGCATTTTTAAATTTAAGTGTTTAACCACAAAGGATGCAAAATATTTAAAAAAATGATCGTCATTGCGAGGCACGAAGCAATCCTAATGCTGTAGGTTTATTAGTGAACGTTTTAAGATTGCTTCGTGCCTCGCAATGACGATGAGGCTATGGATTTTTGGTTTAGACTTTCTTCTTTAGTCTTTAAGCTTTTCTTTTACCTCCCAAAAAGTGTTGTATAAATAGAATAAACATAATTTCCAGAATTTTGACTGGCTCTAAAAGGAATACTATAATCGAATAATTCTTTCAGCTTTCTCCTCAATGCATTTAAAAAGGCGTGTTTTTCTGATGCGAGAAATTCATTTCGTAACAGGCCGCCTTTGCCAGTAAAATGGATCCCATCTTTACTCATTGTTTTGACTACATAAAGATTCGGTTCCACATTTTCGTTCTTCGATATTTGCTCGTACACGTGAGTATAAAAGAGCGTTTGAATAAGCGCTTTGTTAATGTTGCCACAATCCGTATCGAAACACTCTTCTATGGAAGAATACTTGAGTTTATCGCTTCCCGTTTTATAATCCACAATTCTATAGCCACCACTTTTCAAATCAACGCGATCGATAATGCCGTAAAGCTTAATGTGTTGGTTTTTGCCATTCGCTTCAAAGCTAAATTCGACATTGCCCTTTTGCTCTAAGCCAATTAAAGTAAATGGTGCATCTTCGGTATCCTGTTTTAAAATAATATTGATATACTCGTTTACAATAGCGAACACAATTTTTTCCATCCCATTTAATTTAATTGTTTTGGCTAGTCGTTTTACATGGGTCAGGCGGATCTCTTTTGGTTCTTTTTTATCGCCGTATAAAGAATCGGCAAAGCCTTCAATAATTAGTTCGGGAATATCTTTTCGCTTCTCTTTAATTCTTTCTGCCGTAATTTCTGGCGATACGATGCGCAGCTGTTCGTAAAATTGCTCCATCGCATAATGCAGAATTAAACCAACTTTATAGGCTTCTACAGTCTCTTCCACTTCTTTTGGCTCTTCAATTCCGGCAATGTATTTATAAAAGAAATCGATTGGATTGGAGATATAGGTGGTTAAGGCCGAAGCAGAAAGGTATTTTTGTCCCGAAAGGTATTTGTTTAAAACTTCCTGAACCTTTTCCGATTTTAAAACAACCTCCTCACGTTTGAGCTCCGTTTTAACAGCAAGCTGAAGCTCCTGATGATTGAAATTAAATCCGCTTTCATATTCTAATTGCTTAATAAATCTGGAGGGTTCGCCGCTGTTACTTTCATCAGTTAAACTGTTATAAACAAAATCTAGATTTTGAGCCCGTTGAATTAAACGATAAAACATGTAAGCTGAAATGGCGTCTTGATTTTCAAGCACTGGTAAACCATAAACCCTCCTTAAGCTATCAGGAATAAAGGTAGTCGAGGTAGAAGCTTGCGGAACAATCCCCTCATTTAAACCCAAGATAATCACCCGATCGAAGTTTAGGTTTCTACTTTCCAGCAAGCCCATAATCTGAATTCCACTCAGGGGATCTCCTTCCAAGGGAACCGCAATTTCTGCCAGCGATTTTTGGATCAGCGAAAGCACAAAACTAAGCTCTATTTCCTTGTTGTACTTATCGATATGGTGCTGTAAAGTATCCTGCAAACGGTTAAGTTCCTGAATGGTTTTGCCAAATAATTCAGCATCAATCTTCTTTAAACTTTTGCTTGCGAGCTCACGATGTAAAACATAATCCAGTAACTCATTTAATATAGTGACTGTGTTAGTTGTAGAATGTATAGGCTCAAAAAACTTCGCTAACAAACCGCCTTGTCGCGTTAGGCGCTGGTATGGAATTTCTGCAAGCTGCTCCTTAATTAATGCATCGATTATTTTCGGACGCATGATTTCGCTTATTCCGGTTAACGGATGCGATAAAAAAGCTTCAGCAGTTTGATATTTAATCGTTTTTTTTGCGCTTAATTCAGATTGAACTGTTAACCATAAATCGGCCAGACCATACAATGAAGAATTGGCCAGGCCAAAACCCATGGTAATATTTACATCTATTTTTTTATCCTCAATAGTTGATGGAATGGTTTGCATTAAAGGAATTAGCAAACTTTCATCTGCTAAAATAATCGCTGTAGAAGTTATGGCTTGATTATTTAAAATCATTTCTTTTTCCTTAGCCAGCAATTCATTTACAATTTTTGCCTGTGCCGTTTGCCCTTGCACTTTAAATACATTTACCGCTCTTGGTGATGTTTTGATGAAGCCGGTTTCATTTGATAATTGGTTGATCAGGCCTATCTGCTTTAAGTTTCGTCTTAAAAACAATCCCGATTCCTGCATCTCATCTTCCAGGTAATAACTATCCGTATCGAAATAAAAGATCGCTTTATCCTCATCCTGCCAGCGTTTAAATGCCTTGGCTTCTGCTTTGCTTAGTGCATTGAACCCAATAAACACTAGTTTTTTTCCAGTGTATTTAGCCGTAAAATCGATTTCGTTTGTACCCTCGCCGATGTTTTTATACAAGCGGGCCATGGTAATAAAATCTTTGGTTTTTAACTGTTGATGGAATTCATTGTACAATAGAGGCATTCGATGCCACATCCGGATAAATAGCTCTTGCTGTTTTTTAAATTTTCCTTCGGAATAAGATTGCCAGAACTGCGATAAAAAGGCTTTTTGCTCTGCCGTTAAGAAATCGAACTGCTGGTTAATCACCGCAATATCTTCCAGTTCTGTAAACAGCCTGGTAGCGTCAACCAGATCATTATCAATCTGACTAAAATCGCCTAAAATAATTCGGGCAATGTTATGGAATTTTGCAATAGAGGGCAGTTTTTCAATGCCTTCGTTTTTTAAAAGCTGAATGTAGCAGTCGTAAAGGGTGAAAAACTGGGTATAATGATCGGCGATTTTTAGCGGTGTTGCCTCTGCAAAAAATTCAGAAACTGTGTAAAATGAAGGACTCCAAAACGGTTTCTGATAAATGTCGGCAAGGTGCTTTTGTAAATACGCAGTTGGGCGCTTATTGTTAAACACAATGGCACAATCTTGCAAATTCTGACCAAACTTAGCTACTAAATCTTTGGCAACATC
The DNA here is from genome assembly GCF_979258625.1 of Pedobacter sp. AC212. Lineage (NCBI taxonomy): Bacteria > Pseudomonadati > Bacteroidota > Sphingobacteriia > Sphingobacteriales > Sphingobacteriaceae > Pedobacter > Pedobacter sp. AC212. Next base: position 817,335 of record NZ_OZ409870.1, read on the forward strand.
TTGTAAAAATGGGTTCATATTTTAAACAGCTTTTAGTTTGCCTAAGGTGGCGTAAAACAAATACGGTTTAACATCCTGGTAGCCCATAGCCTCTATTAAGTTTTTGTAATTGGTGATTTGAGCAATATGACTTTGGCTTTCCTCAGCTGTGAATTTGTAATCGATAATAGAAACTTTTTCTCCATTTAACACCAGCTTGTCTGGCCGGTAGGTTTTACCGTCAATACCAACAATCGATTTTTCATTAATTTGATTGGCATTTTGACTTAGTAATGCGCTCAATTCTGGGTGGGCCAAAACCGATGATGCCTGTGTAATATAATCATCCTTCTCCTCTTCGAGTATCAATCCCTCCAAAATCAATTTCTCAACGATGTCTGCAATTTCATCAGCTTTATTTACTTCAGCCAAAATTAAATGCAGGTTACTCCCTTTCTTGCCAGATTTGGTAATATTATCTATGTATCGTTGTGGCCGGTTCTCGCTTTCTTCGTATACATCTTCCAACCGATCAGTTGTAGGGTAGGCTGTTAAGTTCAATGCCTTTAAACTCTCCATGCCATCGCCTTTGGTTGAAAAGGTGCCAATTGCGATTTCATCAGTATGTTCGAAATCTTGTTCATAAGCACTAAAAACAGCATCGCCAATGTGGCTTAGTGAAGGTTTCTTCTTGCCTGAAAAAGAAATGTATAGATAATCTTTAGCCCTTGTAGTAGCCACATAAAGGCTATTTAAAGCATCCATATAATTCATCAAAAGTTCTTCCAGATAGTATTTTGCTACGGATGAACCTTTTAAGCTGCTCGTAAATTGAAGCGGAACACTCTGCAAATCGGCGTAAGGCGTCCCTTCCATGGGTACCCAAAAAGCGTTGTTGGCTTTTCCACCTAATGGCCACTCGCAAAAAGGAATAAATACCGCTCTAAAAGCCAAGCCTTTTGATTTATGGATGGTCATCACCTGGATGGCATTTGCAGTTTCGGGCGACGGTAGGTTTTTGTTATGTCCTTCTTCTTCCCACCAATCTAAAAATGAGGAGATGCCTTTTTCGCCCTGACGCGATGCTTTATTGGTTAAATCTCTAAATGCCAACAGATAAGGTAAAAATGGGTTAATTCCGTTTTTATGATAGGTGTCTAATTGGAAAGCCTTAATTATTTTCTCTATTAGTTCCGAAACGGGAAGTGCCATCCAGCTTTTATAATTAAGACAAAAATCTGCAGGCAAAACATGTTGCAGGTTTTCCATCGAGGTGTCCTTCAGTCCAAAATAATGATCGCCATTAATGGGGTTTTCATGCAGTTGGGCATATAAGGCAATACAATTTGCTTTATACAAAGCAGAATTGGCTGGACTAACGACTAATAATTTCAGCAAGTTAATGATGAGTTTGATCGCCGTACTATTTGCGATTTTTAAGGCTTCGCCAGATATTACGTCCAGACCAGCTTCCATTAGTGCGTTTACCACTTCTGTTGCTTCTGCGTTAGAACGCACCAAAATCCCTATTTCGCGTTGCTGATAAGCTTTTTCATTTATTAAAAGTCTTACCTCATTAAGCATTTCTGCCAATGAGGCTTGCTTTTTGTTTTCAGGTTCTGCATCGGTAACAATGGTTTCGACGATTCCATCACTGTTGGCTTTTGGTTTATCGAATTCAATTTTTTTGATTTTGATAATGCCGCCTTTGGTAGTTTTAGGATGCGTATTTTGTTCAACACCTTTATAAATATTAGTGATGATGTTGTTGTATTGATTAGTTGGATGGTTCCAGAAACCGTTTAACAATTCATCCTCAGCTGGAATTTCACTATTGATTTTATCTTGTAAGAACACCGCCAGTTTTTGGTAAAGCTGGTTATTGAAGTTGATAATTTCTTCGGTACTGCGGTAGTTTTCTAAAAGTTTATCTTCGAAAACGTTATGTTCTTGCAAATTTGATTTGGCTTTTTGATGTAATAATTTATAGTCGCCATCTCGCCAGCGATAAATAGATTGTTTGGCATCTCCCACGATTAAATGGTCATGGAGTTTTCCGTTGTGGGTAGAAACAGCATTATCAACCAGTGGAAAAAAACTATCCCATTGGTTACTGGAAGTATCCTGAAACTCGTCGAAGAGAAAATTCCTGTACCGGTTTCCCATTTTCTCCCAAATAAAGGATGGGTTTTCACCAGCATCCTGGGCTATTCCATTTAGCAACTTTTGCGCATCGCTGATTAAAAGGGTTTCATTTTCTTCCCGATATTGGGTAAGTAAAACCGCTATTTCTTGCATTAAGCGTAAAAAATATCCATTTCTGATAAACGCCTTAGCTAAAGTATAGTCGCCAATTCCTGTGCCGTAGATGTTTGCAATTTGATGTAAAATCGGGTTGATTTCACTGTAAAGTTCGTTTGATTTTCCTTTCGGAAACCAATTTTCTTCATCATCAGTAAGTTTTAGCACTTTCTCCACGTCAGCAAAGTTGCCCGTCATAATGCTTCTAAACTTTAATAACGGTGAACGACTTTTACCCTTAAAGTCATCAGCAGAAAAACCGCTTACTTCAATAATTCCGAGTGCCGTTTCGGCCAGATCGACTAAATCGGTTTCAAATTTTTTAATGAGATTTTTAGAGAAATCGATGTATTTTTTAAAAACGATATCAGTGTTTTCAGTTCCAAAACTATTTACAGCCACTTCAAAAGATGAAAACTTATCTTTAAAAACTTCGCTTACCAGATTTAAAAGCTCTGTATTGTAATTCCATGATTTATTGTTGCTTATCCTGTCTAATGCCAATTCTACTATCCATTGCAATAAGTTATCTTTCTCATCAAGCAATTTTTCCAGTTTTGCAGTCAGTTCCTTTTTTACCTTTTCGGTATTCATTTCCAAACTGTAGCCACTTTCCAAGCCTAATTCAAAAGCAAAACCACGAATTACTTTTTGTACAAAACCATCAATTGTACTCACCGAAAAGCGACTGTAATCATGGAGGATTTTTCTATAGATGGCGTCGGCTTTGAGCTTTAAGCTTTCCGCGTTTAGTTCTGGATGCGATGCCAGAACTAGCACACGGTAGTCTTCGATCTTTCTTGATGCATCGCCTTTGGCAAAACCCAGCAATACCTCTAAAATACGCGTTTTCATTTCTTCAGTAGCCTTATTAGTAAAGGTTACAGCCAAAATTTCTCGGTATTTATTGTCGCCAGAAAAAAGTAAAGTAAGATAATGTGCGGTTAAACTAAACGTTTTACCCGAACCTGCGGCAGCTTGAAGAATTTTTACGGGTTGTGGCATGAAGTGATCTTGTTTCGAATTTTAAACTTACAACAATTTAAAATTTTCCAGAAATGAGAATATCAACAATCAAATGAAAACTGATGCCTTGGTTCGTGTCCTCACGAACAAAATAACGCTAAGAACTTTTCTTTTTCTTCTTGGCCAATGCTTTACGACTAATCCTCGCCGGCCTTTCGGCCATTTCTATTGAAAGCCCGAGTAGATCTCTAATTACTACAGATGCACAAGCACCGCCAAATGCAGCAGGAAGATAGGAAACGGTGCCATAAGCAGAACGTTTGAAATTACTTCCATCAGTCATAATCATTGAATTTTTGTCCATTTCTTCGGTAGAAAAAACGGCCTTAATTTTATCTGCGCCAACCAATTTGTTTAATCTTTTACGAACGTAACTGGCAAAAACACATTGGTAAGTGTCAGGAAGCATCGTAATGCTCAATTTAGTGGGATCCATTTTGCCACCGGCACCCATTGAACTTACAATGGGAATATTTTTTTCCAGCGCAGTAGAAAGCAAGGTGATTTTCGGCATCACGCTATCAATGCAATCCATGATGTAATCAAATTTCGACTCTAAAATTTCACGACATTTTTCTGGTGTGAGAAATGTGTTTACAACATGTAGTTTCAATTCGGGATTGATTGCCAATAAACGCTCTTGCATAATTGCGGCCTTACTCACGCCATGATTGGTGGCCAGAGCAGGCAACTGCCGGTTGCGATTGGTAGGGTCAACCACATCGCCGTCAACAATCGTCATTTCGCCAATACCAGAGCGGCAAATGAATTCTGCTGCAAAAGAACCAACGCCTCCCAAACCGATTACTAATACGTGTTTCGATTGTAATTTATCGATTCCATCATTGCCAAGTAAAAGGGCGGAGCGAGAAAGCCAGCTTGTATCAGACATTTTGCTTAATTTTTTACCACAAATAAAAAGGATGAACACAGATATTAAATCTTTAATCTGTATTGCAAATCTGCAATTAATTTATTTTTTTATTGCCACGGAAACAGAGATTAACACGGAATTTTTTCTGTGAGCTCGTGCTTCCGTGGCTGATTATTTTTAAACACTTTAAAAAAAAAACTATAATCAGTGTTTATCCGTGTCCATCTGTGGTTAGTTAAAACAGGTTCAACTTTTTCCAGTCCGCAAAAATACGTGCTTTCAATTCATCAACAGAACATTTTTTCAAATTTGCTACTGCTTGATAAATTTCTTCAATTGGAGTTTCAGCATCATCAGTTTCCAAAAAAAAGTTGTCCGTTTCTTGGATCAGCTTTTGTGCACCCGAATTTTCCTTTAAAATCGCTGAGCCAAAAGAGAGGAGAAATCCTTTAGAGATTAGCTGTTTCCCCACTTCGGCCTTCTTGTTAAAACCATGAATAATCATTGGAACTTTCACATTCAAACGACATTTGATTTCGATCAATTCTGAATAGGCTTTTACGCAGTGCAAAATAAGGGGTTTGTTTAGCGCCTCTGCAAGTGCTATCTGACTTTCTAAAATAATCAATTGATTCGCCAGGGGTTCGCCCTTCAGTTTATCTAAACCGCATTCGCCGATCAATTTCACGTTTTTCTGCCTGGCCAAAACACTTAAATATTTCATTTGGATTTCGAGCTTTTCTAACGTTGCATACCATGGGTGCAAGCCAATAGAAATTGGCTTGGTTTTAGGCATCGCCAGAAAAATATCGCTAGTAAGTGAAAGACTTTGAATGCTGGTTACACCTTTAGTCTGCGATGCTTTATGCGTATGTAAGTCTAAAAAATCCATTATTTTAACAAAGATATACAATTGAAAAATGTATTCCTTCTGTAAAGAATCTGCTGGTAATCTATTAATCCGGTCGACTTTATTATTTTTGCATTATTATATTGACATCATGAAAAAATTACTAATCATATTAACTGCTGTATTTATCTCAAGTGCAGCATTTAGTCAGGCGAAAAAAGAAGGCGTTCATATTTACAACCCTGAGTCAAATGCTTTGGCCGACCTAAAAGCTGCCACTGAAAAGGCTGCAAAAGCAAATAAACATGTTTTGGTACAGGTTGGCGGAAATTGGTGCAGTTGGTGTATTGCTTTTCATAACCTGGTTGATACATCTGCCGTGCTAAAACAAACCATCAACGACAATTATGAATATGTTTTAGTAAACTGGGATAAAGATCACCATAACGATGAGGCGATGAAATACTTAGGATTTCCTAATCGCTTCGGTTATCCAGTTTTTGTGGTTTTGGATGGCAAAGGAAAAGTGCTTCATATCGAAAACTCATCTTATCTTGAAACCGACGAAATTGGTGCTAATGGAAAGAAAAAAGTAGGACATGATGTAAAGAAAATCACCTCCTTTTTAAAGGGATGGACGGTTGCTGCGGTTAATCCAGAAACCTATAAACCGAAAGCAAAATAAAGTAGAAGGTAAGCCGGGGATAGAACTCACGTTAAAATAAAAGCCGCAGATTTGCAGATTTAAATCTGAAAATCTGCGGCTTTCTTTTTAGTCATCTAAGTCATCTTCATCCGTTAAGTCATCTACGTTTAATTCGTATGATGATCTCGATGCTTCATCTGCTTGTTCCAATAAGTCTTTATCGTGTTCTATATTGGAATCGTCGCCATCTAATTCATTGATGTTTTCTGTATCGTCCTCTCTGCGTAAAGCATCGTTCGGATCGTTCGAATAATCTTCGTCTTCTGGGTCTATCATAATTTTTGAGTTTTATAAATAGATAATGATCTGGAATAGAAAATTGTTTTAATTTTTTGAGTTTCGAAAATATTATTACTTATTTAAGTAAATCTAAGATACTCAGCACTGTCAGTTTTTTCTGCTCACCGCTTTGCATGTCCTTTAGTGTCAACTCGCCGCTTGCAATTTCATCGCCACCAATTAAAATTACATAGGGAATATTCTTAGCATCAGCATAGGCCATTTGCTTTTTCAGCTTCGCTGATGTAGGATAAAGCTCCGTTGCAATTCCTGCATTTCGGAACTGTTGTAAAATAGGCAAGGCAAACTTTTCTGCTTCAGCATCGAAATTACTGATTAAGACCTTCGTTCCAATTTCCGCTGATGCAGGAAAAAGATTCAGTTCTTCCAAAACATCGTAAATTCTGTCTGCACCGAAAGAAACGCCAACTCCAGTTAAATCTTTCAGCCCGAACATGCCTGTTAAATCATCGTATCTGCCACCACCGCCGATGCTGCCCATGGCAACTTCGTTGGTTTTAACTTCAAAAATACAGCCTGTATAATAGTTTAATCCACGAGCCAAAGTGATATCTAACTCAAGTTTTGCGGTAAGTGGTAAAGCATAAGAAATTAAGCTTTCTACATAATCAAAAACTTGTTCGATTTCTGCAATGCCTTTTAAACCAGTTTCAGAAGTAGCTAAAACTTCTTTTAAACTTCTTAATTTCTCCTCGTTTGTGCCTTCCAGTAAAATTACCGGACGAAGCTTTTCCAAATCATCCTCTGTAAAACCACGTTCTAGCAACTCTTTACTTACACCATCTAAACCAATTTTATCTAGTTTATCGATGGCGACAGTCATATCAATAATCAAATCAGGTTTACCTATAATCTCGGCGATGCCTGATAGAATTTTTCTATTATTAATTTTTACCGTAAAATCTTTTAATCCTAATTTAGCCAAAGCTTCATTGTAAATCAAAATGAATTCTGCTTCGTTTAACAAGCTTTCTGAACCCACAACGTCTACATCACATTGGTAAAATTCGCGGTATCTTCCTTTTTGTGGCCGGTCGGCTCTCCAAACCGGTTGCACCTGAAAACGCTTGAAAGGTAAAGTAAGCTCGTGTTGATGCATCACTACATAACGAGCGAATGGAACGGTTAAATCGTAGCGAAGTGCTTTTTCGGAAATTAATGGAATCAATTGATTACTGTTGTCATCCTGAGCAAAGTCGAATGATTTCTTCTTTGCATCTTTTAAATATTCTCCGCTATTCAGAATTTTAAAGATCAATTTGTCACCTTCATCGCCATATTTTCCGGTTAAGGTAGATAGGTTTTCAAAACTTGGTGTTTGAATTTCTGCGTAACCATATTTCCTGAAAACCGATTTTATGGTATCGTAAATAAAGTTGCGTTTCACCATTTCAACAGGCGTAAAATCGCGAGTGCCTTTTGCTAATGAGGGTTTAATAACTGACATAGCCGCAAAAGTACAAAAATGTAAGATGTAAACCTCGCAGGTTTTTAAAACCTGCGAGGTTTGTTAAAAGGCAACTTGATTCCTGGTATGTTTTATTGGTAAGAACTAGAGAATTCGTCATTGCGAGGCACGGTTTATCCCGATTTTTCGGGAAAGCAATCTTAACGCACTCGCTATGATTTAATTTTTATTACAGAGATTTCTCCGCTTCGGTCGAAATCAAAGGTGTTTAAAGGCAAAAACTAGGGAAATTAGATAATACTTATTTATTTCAATAATTAATTTTATCACAGAGAATGAATAGAAAGCTAACATGCTAAAAAACCAGGGGATTTCAAACTTGCTTTTTGTATATTTACCTATGATGATTAAAGAGGAAGAATTATTAAAGTTAAATGATGCTGAGAAATTAGCTGTCATTAATCTTTTGCAATCCAGTTTATTTAATAGCAACTATACGGTAACGGAAGAGCAGCTGCATATTGTAGAAGAGCGATTAGAAAAAATTGAAAAGGGGAATACTAAGTTTTATACTGCCTCCGAATTTCAAGACAAACTCAAGCAAAGAAAATCTTGATTTACAGTTTAGAGATAAGCGACGATGCGCTGACAGATGTCTTTAAAATCTTGGATTACTACGACGAAATATCTGAGAAATTATCTAACAGATTTGAATTCGACTTTAATAGTCGAATAAAATACCTTTCCGGATATCCTGAAAATTTCCAAATCAGATATCTAAAGAAAATGAGAGTAGTTCCCTTAACAATCTTCCCTTACGGAATTCATTTCTATGTTAAAGATGATACTATTTTTGTTGTGGCTGTCTTCCATTATAGCCTAAGTCCTAAGAAATGGAAACGTGGATGAGGTTGACCCTTTAACTGTTGTTCCTTTTTACAAGATAAACGATTAACCAAACGATCAATCCTATTGGTACCATTAATAAAATGCAAACCACAAGAAGTATAATTATTTCTGGAGTTCCCAACATTGCAGCATGTGCAAAGTTTATTAAGCAAACTAAACTGAAAGTTAAATAGAGCGATTTTAGCGTTTTCATAATTTAAATATAATGAAAATTTTGCTATCGGCTAATGTCCTCACCTGCCGAAACATAATTTGCTAGCTTATTTCCCCAAAATGGCTTTAACCATCTCCCTATTCGGTTTCGAGACCGGAATTTTATCGCCGTTGTTCATCAATAAAGTTCCACCATCTTCTTTCAGCCAGCTTTTTACAAACTTGGGGTTGACCAAATGGCTTTGATGCGACCTCACAAAACCTTGCGGTTTTAATAAATCAGAATATTCTTTTAGCGGTTTTGAGATTAAAATTTTCTCACTACTTGATAAATGAAAAAATGTGTAGGTATTATCTGCAACGCAACGTACAATATCATCAACAGAAACATAACGGATTTCGTGCTGCTGTGGTAAGGCGATTTTAGGAACAGCAGGCTCGCTACGTTTAATTTGATTGAGCAAAAAATTGAGTTGTTCACCGTTCACTTTATTTGAAATTCGGTTTTCCGCTTTTGAAACAGCAACCATCAATTCATCGGAATCGACGGGTTTGAGGAGATAATCCAGCGCAGCAAACTTCACCGCTTGAATCCCATAATTATCGTAAGCGGTAACAAAAATAACTTCAAAAGATTTATCGACAAGCTGGTTTAACAGGTCAAAACCAGTGGTTTTACCCATCTGAATATCAAGGAAAAGTAAATCAGGGCGATGCAGATTTATTTTTTCAAAGGCATCATTAATGTTGTTGGCAATTGCAACAACTTTCACCTTAGGGCAATTTTTCGCCAACAAAACCTGCAGGTTTTCTAAATTTGCCAGCTCATCATCTACTAAAATCGCCCTCATTTTATAACCATTGTGATAAAGTAATTGTAACTGTTGTTCCGTTTGTATCAGATTGAATATCTAAAACGAAAGCCGTGTCTTTGTAAACCGTATTCAGTAAAGATATTCTATTTTTGCTTAAAGCCAAGCCCAGGCCATCGTATGTTTGCGTGGTATCAAAACCGCTGCCGTTGTCTGTTATTTTAAGGACTAAATTCGAAACTTGCTTTTCAAAGCTAACGGCAATTTCACCATCTTTTCCCTTCTCGGCAATACCATGTTTAACTGCGTTTTCTACAAATGGTTGTAATAACATTGCTGGTATTTCGATATTCTCGGTGTCTAAATCTGCTGAAGCATTAATCTTATACCGAAACCCGAATCGCAACTGTTCCATTTGCAGGTAATCATCTAATAAGGTTTTTTCTTCAATTAAACTGATGAGTTCTTTGCTATCTAAAACATTTCTGGTAAGGCGGGCAAATTTGCTTAGATAACGATTGGCGTTATCAATCTCGTTTTTGTTCATTAAGTTTTGAATGCCAGCGAGTGCGTTAAACAGAAAATGAGGGTTGAGTTGTGAACGAACTGAATTGAGTTGGAGTTGAGCCGTTTGTTTTTGTTTAATTTCTTCATCAATTTTCTTTTTAGCTTTTCTTTTGCGATTGTTTAAAATTGCAACAAAAATGGCTCCACACAACCCGCCAATAATTATGCTGAATAAAAAAAAGTCTTTTTTAGTATAGCTTTCTTCATCTAATGTTATTGATAGCGTGTACCTTGAAGTATATTTTTCTACTTCTTTTGATGAAATATCGCAATCTAAACAATTAGTCCAATCAATTGATGGTTGAATAATAATTTCATAATCTCCAGACTTTTTAAAAACGTTTTTATCGATTTTTACATATGGATAAGGCTCATTATCTTTACTTTGATAGCCACCAAATTTCCACATCTTTGATTCGAAAACTATTTTATCCGTTAGCTTATCTTTTATCGATAAGGAGTACATATTATCAATATCTGATATGTCTTTAACAATATCTAATAAATCATCTTTTTCATCGAATTTAATATCCGTTTTTTCTTTAGGATTAGCTATATGACTATAATCAAACCCCTTATCTGTTTTAAATTGCTTAATAATATGGTTGATTTTTGATTTGAAAAAAGGTTTTCCGTAAAAAATCGTTTTATCAACATCTTGAGGTTTATCTATGCTATAACCTAATATTGTAATCATTTTGCCTTTTATAGGGAAAACGCCAAGTGATGTTGAGCTAAAAATTTCTTCGTCACCCCCTGCATGAGTGTCTTTTAGTTTCGTTTTATCAATTGATTTATTAACGGCTATGGGTGTATCATCTACTATAATTGAATACCGATATTGTTCGATATTTATATTTTTGCGAAAGTTAATTTGAATACTTAAGTTATTGACTTCGGGTAAATAATTAAATGAAGTATGAGGTTGATTAGGAAATCCTAAAGCATAGTAAACGTTTTTGGCTGAACTATCTACACACATAAGTAGCTTTCCTCCGGCTGCATAATTTTTATTGAAGTTGATGCCCTTTTGTGCATTAACTGTAAATAGTATGATAATTAAGCTGAGAAATGTTAAGATTATCTTTTTCATATATTAAATATTTTCATAAACCTCTGCTTAAAACTTGGCTTACAAAATGCCAAAATAGTAAATGAAACTATCAACTTAGTATTTGAATGGTTTGGAGCAGAATTTAGATTCCGTTGGCTAAAGCCGAACCGCAATAAATAGCGAGTGTTTTTAAAACAAATGATTAGTCTCACATAGATGAAACGATGTGTAGCATTCCATTACTTGCCGTTGGTTTCAACCAACGGAACACAAGATATACATTTGGGGCTTTAGCCAAAACCTGCACTTTGCACCTTTTATTTGCAGTAGTTTCCTAAGCTATCTAAACCCGATGGCAGCGGAAATACTTTTGCAAACCTTATAGGTTTAATAGCGCAATGTAAAATAAACCTATAAGGTTTAACAAAAAGATTGCAGCGAATCAGCGGGGCCGAACTTACCCCAAAAACCACTTCAGCATCTTTCCAAAATCTAATTAGTGAAATCTCCTCATCTGTAATTAGTCCGAAGGAAATACCTCAGTAAATATCGAAGATAATACCTTGCTTTATAGGCAAAAAACTTAAATTTGCGACAACAAAAATCAAAATATAATGAGTTTCAGAATAGAACACGATACCATGGGCGAGGTGCAAGTGCCTGCCGACAAATACTGGGGTGCACAAACCGAACGCTCACGCAATAACTTTAAAATCGGGCCTGAAGGTTCAATGCCTAAAGAAATTATTCACGCTTTTGGCTATTTGAAAAAAGCTGCAGCTTTAGCAAATACAGAGCTTGGGGTACTTTCTGCAGAGAAAGCCGAACTAATTGCAAAGGCTTGTGATGAAATTATTGCCGGTGATTTAGACGATCAATTTCCATTGGTAATTTGGCAAACTGGTTCTGGTACGCAGAGTAACATGAACGGAAACGAAGTGATTGCAAACCGTGCTCACGTAATTAATGGTGGTGCCTTGGCCGATGATAAAAAAGTGCTTCACCCTAATGATGATGTGAACAAATCGCAATCATCTAACGATACTTACCCAACTGCAATGCATATTGCGGCCTATAAATTAACGGTAGAAAATACCATTCCCGGTTTAGAGAAATTGCGCAATGCTTTGGCTACGAAAGTGGAAGAGTTTAGCAACATCGTTAAAACTGGCCGTACGCACTTTATGGATGCTACGCCTTTAACGTTAGGTCAAGAATTTTCGGGTTATGTTCAGCAAATCGATAACAGTATCAGAGCCATTAAAAATGCTTTGGTTATGGTTGCGGAATTGGCTTTGGGTGGAACGGCTGTAGGTACAGGATTGAATACGCCAAAAGGTTACGATGTTTTGGTGGCTCAAAAAATAGCTGAACTAACCGGTTTGCCTTTTGTTACGGCACCAAATAAATTCGAAGCTTTAGCTGCTCACGATGCAATGGTTGAACTTTCTGGCGCTTTAAAACGTACCGCTGTTGCTTTAATGAAAGTAGCTAATGATGTGCGTATGTTAAGTTCTGGTCCGCGTTGCGGCATCGGTGAAATTGTTATTCCTGATAACGAGCCGGGTTCTTCAATTATGCCAGGTAAAGTTAACCCAACCCAGCCTGAAGCGTTGACTATGGTTTGCGCTCAGGTGATTGGTAACGACGTGGCCGTTTCAGTTGGTGGCATGTCTGGTCATTTTGAATTGAATGTTTTCAAACCTTTAATCGCTGCAAACGTTTTACAATCTGCTCGTTTAATTGGCGATGCTTGCGTTTCGTTTACTGTTAAATGTGCAGAAGGAATTACAGCGAACCTACCAGAAATTGAGAAACATTTACAAAACTCATTGATGTTGGTTACTGCTTTAAACCCGCATGTAGGTTATGAGAACGCAGCTAAAATTGCAAAGAAAGCACATAAAGAAAATAAAACATTGAAAGCGGCAGCAGTTGAACTGGGCTTGTTAACCAACGAACAATTTGATGAGTGGGTTCGTCCGGAAGATATGGTTGGAAGTTTGAAATAACAAGCCCCACATAGCCTCCCCAGAGGGGAGGAACTTCTTTCTATAGTTTAGGTGATGGAAAGTAAAGCCCCTTTAGGGGTTTGGGGTTTTTAGAAAAGCAGGGCCATTCATTCTTCGGATTCGATAGCCCCGCTTTTTGCTACAAGTTTTTTAAACCTATGAGGTCTTAAAGACCTCATAGGTTTAATCAAAAGGTTTCCGCTTCAATCGCTTGCCCGCCGTAGGCAGGCGTTTATTTAATAAAATACAGCAATTAAAAACTCAGTTTGCATGGTGCAAATTGGAATTCAAAATATAAAAACATGGGTGAATCAATTTTGACCTCATTAATCGGCTTTGTTTCCATTATCTCGCCATTAATAATCTTCATTGCTTGTTGTTATTATATTTCGAAACAAGTAAAGGCCGATTCTATATTATTGCTTATCGGTTCGGGGTTATCGTTAGTGTTAACTGGATTTTACAGCCTTTTGATGCCTTACCTTATGCGATCAGGAAGTTTTTCGATGACCCAAACTACAAGTTACTATACCATCGGTGGGGTAATCAGTTTTTTCTCCGGGATGTGTTTTGCTGTCGGTTTGTTTATATTAATTAGCAACACGGTTAACGAGAAAAAAAGCTTTCCAAATCAATTCCCTCCGAATGAGTTTAAATAGTATGCTCACTAATATTATGTTTAATCCATTGGGAAAAATTAAAGGAGTTATTCAATTGAAGCATCTCTATTTTCTTCCTTTTGCCTTCTACCTTTTGAGTATTTTAAGCTCTTGTTCTCGTTTGCCAAACATTCAGGGCAAAGGCGAAGATTTTATGCAGGGTGTTTGGAATCAGGATTCTGTTGCCTACAGCAATAAATTGAGTAACTACACCAAACATCATTTTAAGTTTAGCTGCGATTCAGTTTACATCGATTTTGAAACCCATAGCAAAGTTAACTTTTACGAAGATTCCTGCTATAATAATGGCATTTGGAAAGAATACGCTAAGGGAGTTTATGCCGTTAAAGGCGATACGCTAATCGTTGGAGCAACCTTCACTCATGCCAATTACAAACAAAAAATATCGGGTTGTTATCGCATCGGCAGGTACGAAAGAAACTTCCTGATTAAAAGAAAATCTCCCGATAGCTTGATTCTGGAAAGTATGAGCGATCAGCGGGAAATCTTATTATCACTTAAAGAAAAAGTTACCTGCGTACAAAAAGAATTATAAAATGAAATTCAAATCAATTAAAAGAAAGTTAATTATCGCCGCAGCTGTTGGATTGTTGGCTTATTTACCAACGCAAGTTAATGCATGGGGAATGATAGGGCATAGAGTGGTAGGTGAAATTGCCGATAGTTATTTAAAGGCTAAAACCCGCAAAGCGATTCAAGCCATTTTAGGTTCAGAAACCTTGGCCATGTCCGCAAACTGGGGCGATTTTATTAAGTCGGATTCTACCTATAATTATTTATACAACTGGCATTTCGTAAACTTACCAGGCGGACAAACCAAAGAAGGAATTTTTAATTTCTTGGAAACGGAGAAATCTCCCAACCTGTACAACAAAATAATTGAATTAACTGCAGTTTTAAAAAAACCGGGCAGCACAGCTGATGAAAAAAAATTAGCATTGCGGATGTTGGTGCATATGGCCGGGGATTTATGTCAACCCATGCATGTTGCCCGTAAAGAGGATTTAGGCGGAAACCGCGTTTCTGTTTTGTGGTTTAACGAAAAATCGAACTTGCACCGCGTTTGGGATGAGCAGTTAATTGAGTATCAACAACTGAGTTATACCGAATATGCAAAAGCAATCAACCATCCTTCTGCAGTTCAATTGTACAACTGGCAAAATACCAGCTTGAAAGAAAATGTTTATGAATCTTACCTGGTTTGTAATAAAATTTACGAAACCACTAAGCCAGATTCCAAACTAAGTTACCGCTACAATTTTGATTGGGTAGAAACCTTAAATCAGCAGCTGCTAAAAGGTGGAGTTCGCCTGGCAAAAATGCTGAATGATATTTATGGATAAGAATTCCAATAAACAAAAAATGCGCTGAAGTTATCAGCGCATTTTTTGTTTATAGTATTTTGTAATTGTAATGGATTACGTCTACAAATCAGTTTTGATTTTCAATTCTTTTAATTGTTTATCGTCTATAGTGCTCGGACTGTCAATCATCACATCTCTTCCTGAATTATTTTTAGGGAAAGCGATTACGTCACGAATCGAATCCAAACCAGCAAAAATTGAAGTTAAACGATCGAAACCAAAAGCGATACCACCGTGTGGAGGTGCGCCAAATTCGAAAGCATCCATCAAGAAACCAAATTGTTTTTGTGCTTCTTCTGCACTGAAACCTAAATGTTTGAACATTAAAGCCTGCAATGCTCTATCATGAATACGAATTGAACCACCGCCAATTTCAGTTCCGTTGATCACCATATCATAAGCATTTGCACGAACGTTTTTCGGGTCGGTATCTAACAAAGCAATATCTTCTGGCTTTGGTGAAGTAAATGGATGGTGCATGGCATGATAACGTTCCGTTTCTTCATCCCATTCCAATAACGGAAAGTCCAATACCCAAAGGGCAGAAAATGTGTTTTTATCGCGTAAACCTAAACGGTTACCCATTTCTAAACGAAGTTCGTTTAACTGCTTACGTACTTTATCTGTCGAACCTGCTAAGATTAAAAGCAAATCGCCTTTTTCAGTAGCAAATGCTTCGCTCCACTGTTTTAAATCTTCTTCGTTGAAGAATTTATCAACAGAAGATTTTATAGTTCCATCTTCATTGTGGCGGGCATAAATTAATCCTGTAGCACCAATTTGTGGGCGCTTGATAAAGTCAGTTAACTCGTCTAACTGTTTACGGGTGTAACTTGCCGCACCTTTAGCATTGATACCTACTACTAATTCAGCGTTATCAAAAACAGGAAAACCTTTACCTTTAACTAAGTCGTTCAGCTCTACAAACTGCATGTCGAAACGTGTGTCTGGTTTATCAGATCCGTACAAACGCATCGCATCTGCATATTGCATACGTGGAACTTCAGGCAAATCATAATTGCGAACTTCTTTAAATAGCGTACGAATTAAGCCTTCAAAAGTGTTCAGTATATCTTCCTGTTCGACGAACGACATTTCACAGTCAATCTGTGTAAACTCTGGCTGACGGTCGGCTCTTAAATCTTCATCTCTGAAACATTTAACAATCTGAAAATACCTATCAAAACCAGAAACCATTAACAATTGCTTAAATGTTTGTGGCGATTGAGGCAGAGCATAAAACTCGCCTTCGTTCATGCGGCTTGGCACTACGAAATCTCTTGCTCCTTCTGGCGTAGATTTAATTAAAACAGGTGTTTCTACTTCAATAAAATCTAAACCATCTAAATAACGGCGAACAGATTGTGCCATTTTGTGGCGTAAAACCAGATTGTTACGGACTGGGTTACGACGTAAATCCAAATAACGGTATTTCATGCGCAGTTCATCACCACCATCAGTTTCATCATCAATCATGAATGGAGGCAATTTTGCAGCGTTTAAAATTTCTAATGCAGAAACTTTAATCTCTACATCACCGGTTGACATTTTTGGGTTTTTGTTGCTGCGTTCTACAACGGTTCCGGTAGTTTTAATTACAAACTCACGACCTAATGAACGTGCTGCTTCGCAGAGTTCACGATTGTCATCCATGTTAAAAACCAGTTGTGTAATACCATAACGGTCGCGGATATCGATAAAAGTCATGCCGCCCAAATCTCTCGATTTTTGTACCCAACCACACAGGGTAACACTTTCTCCTAAGTTATTGAGGGTAAGTGCACCACAAGTTACTGTTCTTAACATATATTGTAATCTAAATTAAGCGGCAAAAATACCAAATTTGTTTTAAAGTTTTTAAAAGAAGATGTACTTGATTTTTCGAACTGGTTAAATCATTCATAAATTACCGATACTGTTGAAAGCAATTGACATTGGCCTATATGCAGGCAACTCATTTAGGGAGATTGCCACAAATATTACCGATGAAAAATCGGAGAATATTTTCGCAATGACGCCAAGTGGAATCAATTTAGTTCAAAAAATTCTCAACAAACAAATCCAACTTATATGCCAGCCCAAATGCATTCATTTTAAATCCAATCATTTTTATAACACACCCCGTCATTGCGAAAAACGATTCTTCATCGTGTTGTGGCAATCTCATTGCAGCTATTCACTGGGGGGCAAAAGGATATAATTTAATACTTTTCTTCCAAAACCACTTCAATAGAAATCACCTTCCACTCTCCACCTAAATTTCTCCATTGGTAAATTTCTTCCGTTTGTATAGTTTGCTTTTTTGAAAAGACCAATAAGTTAGGTTTAATAATTACCGACTTCCTGGCGATTTTCTCCGTAAAAATTTCATTTTCTACAGATGATTTAATGCGGTAATGGCTCGTTTCTATGCTTTTTGCTCGTCTGAAAAAACCTTGGATCTCAGCCTTATAATCACGAAGATTTAAAGTTTTATTATCCGATCCGGTAAATTGAAAAGAAGGATCAAATACTTGGAAATAAGTATCGCCATCTTTTAACTGCATTGCCTGATCTGCGTTTTTATGTAAGGCATCAATCGCTGAAATAGTTAAATCGGTTTCCATGGCATGAAGTTAAAGGTTTGCTTTCTGTTTTCAAACATAAGATGAAAGCATAAAAGACATTCCACAAAAAAGCCACCAATATGTTGGTGGCTTACTCATCTCAATTTAATTTTTCATCCGGCCTTGTTCGGCTTCCAAACCTGTACTTCGGTTACGGGCTGGTTTAATCTCGTTTTTACCAAATCGGTAGGTAAACGTTAAACTTACCGATTGTCTATCGTTCAGTCCGTAAAGAGTGTAATAAAGTCCAGGAAATGCACTTCTGATATTATTAATCTGCGTATTGAAGATATCGTTAGCAGCTAGCTTTAAACTTGCTTTTTTCGCTAAAAAGGATTTGCTTATCCCTGCATCAAAGCCGTAACGTGTTCTAATTTCCATCACACCAAAAGTAACCGGACTATCATAGCTGAAATTAAGTTCGGCTGATAAACCTGGCTGAATCTTAAAGCTGTGTTGCGATTTAAACTGGAAAGAAGTGCTCTTGTTATCCAGCGATTGGCCGGCAATATCTGGCGTTTTAAACCTGATGTGAAACGTATTTAAATTATTATTGCTACTCCACCATTTAGTGAAATTTACAGGAGCATTTAATACCAATGAATATGCGTTTTGAGTGGCAATATTTTGGTTGGTTTGGTACAGTGCCTGCTTTTCGTTATCCGGAAGAATTACCTCTGTAATCACATCGGTAGTTTTACTATAATTCAATGTGGCCGAATACTTTTTCTTAAGCAAATAAGTGAATTCAAAATTATTGGTGTACTGCGGATTCAAAAATGGGTTACCCTGGCTGTAAGTATATTGGTCTAAAAAGTAAACAAAAGGATTCAAAGCATCGTAGCTTGGTCGGTCAATTCTGCGACTGTAGGAAAGACTAATATCATTGTTCTTGTTCAATGTTTGGTTAATAAAAACACTTGGAAAAAAATCAAGATATTCGCGTTCTATAATCTTATTGGTCGTTATTGAATTGCCTTTCGAACTGGTTTGTTCTGCCCTCAACCCGAGTTGAATACTGGTTTTTTTGAATTGTTTATTAAAATTAACGTAAGCTGCATTTACATTTTCATCGTACACAAATTGGTTGCTAAGCAAAGCATTGTTTTGCCAATTGTTGTTCAAAAATTGTTCAGCAATTAAATTGTTATCGGTAGTTACCCAACTACTTTTTAAACCCGCTTCTAACTTCATCTGTTTTTTCAGTGGCAGTGCGTAATCAACCTTGAAAGCCTTAATATTAATAACCGAAGGCGTGATGTTTCTGGTAACCACCGTTGGCCTGATCAGGCTACCGTTATTAAAAAAGTAGTCGCTTACATAATCTGCATCATCATTTCCTTTATATCTTCCATAATCCAAATCAATGGTAATTTCCTGCCCTGCGGTATCAAGAACAGATTTGTAATTTAAATTGTAGGATAGGTTGTTGTACTTATTTCTAATCACATTATTGGCTAAAACCGAAGAATCCTGTTGGGTAAATGAACCGCCAATTCGGGTTGCATTAACGGAGTTTTCAATATTACTTCCTTCGTAACCCGTTACCAAAATGCCAAGCGTATTATTTTTATTGATAAAATAATCTGCGCCTACTTTAAAATTTTGTCCATGATTTTTTTTGCTAAAATCACTGCGTTGAGAGAAATAACGGTTGCTAGGCGAAACATTTGCAATCCTGTCTATTTCCATAAAAGTCTCTCGGTCTCTCTGGTAATAGTTATAGTTTCCAAACAGATTCAATGATTTCGTACGATGATTTAAGCTGCCACCTGCACTAGATCTAAATTTTTTCCCCCTTCCCAAAGCCCCCGTCAAACTTCCGTTTGTACCACCTCCTTTATTTTTTTTGGTTTTAATATTGATAATTCCGGAGTTACCGGCTGCATCATATTTAGCTGATGGATTCGTAATCAATTCGATAGTTTCTATTTCCGAACTTTGCATTCCTCTCAACAAATTAGCTACGTCGCCGCTACTCATATAAGTCTGTTTGCCATCTATTTGAATCAGTACGCCTTGTTTACCTTGCATCGAAATGTTGTCGTTCTGATCTACATTTACCCCAGGCGCTTTCTGTAGTAACTCCAATGCGGTAGAACCAGACGCGATAGAACTGCTGGCCACATTCATTACCGTTCTATCCATTTTGCGTTCTACTAATGGAACGTTTGCGGCAACGGTAACTTCTTTCAAATTTTGAGTGGTAGATACCAGTTGAATAGTACCAAAATCAATTTGTTGATCATCGCCCAGCGTTTCTACTTTACTTTTGTAAACTTTGTAACCCATATTACTGGCTTTGTAAAAGTAATTTCCTTTGCTTGAAACCGAGAAACCGAAACTGCCATTTTGATCTGTCAAGGCAGTTTTAACAATGCTCGAATCAGTTGCTTTGTAAAGTACAACAGTTACGAAGTCAGCGGGCTTTTTTGTTTCATCAACAATTTTTCCTGTAATATTAAATTTCGTATCGGTTTGTGCATTAACGGATAACGCTGAAAACGCGGCGAAAATAAGGAATGATATTTTGTAAAAAAGTTTCATTTTTATGGTATTAGTTTTTAAAAAATCAAGACAAAGAAATTCCATGCGACTGGTTAGACGCCTTTTTATTTTGCCTTATTATTTAAAGTTTAGCTGGGGAAACGAACGGTTTCCGTTGTTTAGTTATCAGTAAGACGATGGTTTTTAAGAAAGGTTACAGGAGGAAGAAAAAAAGTAAGAATGAAGTATTTTTATTGACCATTTAATTTTAGAAAGTCAAAGGCAGAATTAGGTGGCCAATGTAGCCCTGCCATCCACTACAATCTTTTAAATTGATTGTTCACTGTAAACGAAAGTGTAATTAATT
This sequence comes from Pedobacter sp. AC212, assembly GCF_979258625.1. Classification (NCBI taxonomy): domain Bacteria; kingdom Pseudomonadati; phylum Bacteroidota; class Sphingobacteriia; order Sphingobacteriales; family Sphingobacteriaceae; genus Pedobacter; species Pedobacter sp. AC212. Next base: position 837,790 of record NZ_OZ409870.1, read on the forward strand.
TAAAAGGATTTTTGTTTCTGTCAGGCTTAATAGAACGAAGAGCAGTGCATAAAAAAACCGCAGACGAACAGAAAAATCTGCAAATCTGCGGCTTCAACTTTAAAAATGAGTTTTTATTTTACACCCAACACATCTACACCCTGTTCAAAAACAACATCAACAGGAATGTTTTTTCTGGTTAAGCGATCTAAATCTTTTTGCAATTCTGAGGAAATTACAGCTTTCTCCTTTTGCGCTTTTTCAACAGCAACTTTATCTCCATTACCTTGCAAAGTAATAATGAATGCGCTTAATTCATTCATTGCGGTGGCAAATTTTTCGTAGTTAACTTTATAGGTTCCTTTATCGGTACGCTCAAAAGCACCTTTTTCCTGAAAGTAATTGAAACATTGCATATTGGCTTTTCCATGTGCTTCAGATACGCCAAATCTTACTGATCTTAAAATTCCAGCCATAAAGGTGGTGTAGTAATCTTTAATATCGCCAGATAACTCACCTTTTTTTAGTAAACCTGTTACCATATATAAACCTAAAACATCGGCTTTGCCTTCTTCAAGCCAGCTATATTGTTCTTTCAGCACTTCACGAACAAAACCTTTTCCAGTAACCGTTTTTTTAATACCTAAACCATGAGCTACCTCGTGAAACATGACGTTGGCGAAAAAAGCATCAAACTTGATATATTTTTGCTGGTCAGCATCAATTAATTCTTTAGAAATAGGAACCAGGATCTTATCAAATTTAGCTTGCATGGCATTTTTCAATTGCGATCTGCGTGTGCCTTTTTCTTGCTGAATTTTTTCATCGTTGGGCAGATTTACAGCAATGGTTTTCGAACCAGCATTACAATCTCCTGCATAATAAACCACATCGTAGGCGTTCAATTCTGAGTCTGTTCCCGGCGTTTCCGTTTTATATTTGGCTACAACCGGTAAGTTTTTTTGCAGTTCAGGAAGCATTTTTACATACTTAGCTAAGCGCTTGCTCCATTCTTTGTCTTTAATTAAAACGTAAGCTTCATAACTGGTGCGGGCATTAAAAAGTTTATCCTCGTAATTTTCAATAGGGCCGATAATGATGTCAAGGCCATTCGTTTTCATATCCAACCAGGCATAATCGCTGGCGGTGAAATTGTCAGTAACTAAAGCATCTGCTCGTAAATTCAAATACTTTTTTAAGCCTGCATCTTCGGCAATTAAAGCAGCTTGTTTTAAAAGAGAACTTGCCTTTTGCAATTCGGCAGCAAATAAAACATGATAAGGAACAGTGGTCAGTTTACCTGCAGTATCTTTTTGGATCACCGAATAGGCACCATACTTATCTTTCAAGTCAGATTTCTCAATTTCTTCTTTCGTGATCCCGTAAGGATAAAAAGAAGCACCTTCTGGCTTGGCGCCAACACCAGCAACAAAAGGTTTTTCATTGTTCAACCTATCCCACGGACCATAATTTATATTTACAAATTCCCTGGTTTTTTCGTCCTTAATTGTGGCCATCAAACTGTCGCGTTCCGGATAGGCTTGCTTCCAGTACAAGTCGTCCATAATTTCTGCCGCCTGAATAAGCAAAGGCAAAATTTTTCGATCGTTAACGCTTAAATCGTTAATGTTACTGGTTAGCTTAACGCGTTCGTAAATTGGAAGTCTTTGCGCTACATATTCATTTAAGCTATCTCTTTCTACCACGGTACCATTATCGGTATTGCTTTTGGTGTCACCAGTGCAACCCGACAGGAACAATGTTCCAGTAATTGCAAGCGAAAAGTATATGGTAGATTTGTATAATTTGTTCATATTTAATAGATATGGGTGCTAAATTAGTAAAATTTAAAAGCATTGTATAAAGTTTGATGCATTGGAGATAGTTTCGCATAACTTTGTAACTTCAACAATCAACAAATCAAAACATGTCATCATTTAATTTCCCTAAATATTCGCCAGTTTTAGTTACGGCACTTATAGTTTTCCTTTCTTCGTGTGGATCTAATAAATATGCAGCAACTGAAAAAGTTTATAAAACGAAAGCCAAAGATTTCTCGAAAATTATCAGCAGCACGCCACCTGCAGGGCAGCTTTACGATTCTTTAAGTGCAGCAAATCAAACCTGGGTTGGCTCTGTAAACTTTGGCATACGCAAACCCAACTTCGTAGTTATCCACCATACGGCTCAAGATAGTTTAAACCAAACCATCAAAACCTTCCACTCTACCAGGGCTGGAACAAGCGCTCACTATGTAATCAGTAGAGATGGAAAAGTTGTGCACATGGTTAATAATTATCTTCGTGCAAACCATGCAGGCGTAAGTAAATGGGGTAAGGATACGGATTTGAATTCTTCATCAATCGGTATTGAATTAGATAATAACGGTATTGGCGATGTTTGGCAAGATGCACAAATTAACAGCTTGATTAAATTGCTTGCAACCTTGAAGAAAACCTATAATATTCCAACAGCGAACTTCATCGGCCATGCCGATATTGCACCTGGCCGTAAAAATGACCCAAGAAATTTTCCATGGAAAAAGCTAGCGGATAAGGGATTTGGCTTTTGGTATGATGATGTACTGAAGAATCCACCGGCAGATTTCGATACCGAAAAAGCGCTAAAATACATTGGTTACAATACGGCAAACTTACCCGCTGCAATCGAAGCCTTTAAAATCCATTTCATACAAACGGATATCACTAAAACTTTAACACCAGTTGATATTTTGGTGTTGTACAATGTTTATACAAAGTATTAAGACATTAGCAAAAATACAAGTTGTTCGTGTCGGCAGCTTTATTTCATTTAAACTTTGCAAAGGAACTGAATAGCGTTTTATTTCTGCGTTTCTGTTGAAATTTTCGATTGCAATAAGCATAAAAAAACACGGATGAATCTGTGTTCATCCGTGTTTATGTGTAGTTAAAAAAAGCGTTGATTAATTGGGCTTCTTAAAAGTATCCTTTAGTGTCACCGTTCTATTAAAAACCAATTGATCAGCAGTTGAATCTTTATCCAGACAGAAATATCCTTTACGAATAAACTGATAACGGCTATCTAAATCGGCATCAGCAAGGGCTGGTTCGATATAAGCATTCGGCAACACCGTTAAACTTTCCGGGTTTAAATAATCCTTAAAATCACCTTCTTCAGCATCTGGTGTTTCGGAGGTGAACAAACGGTCGTACAAACGAATTTCTGCTGTTTTTGCATGTTGTGCGCTCACCCAATGGATGGTTCCTTTTACGTTAATTCCGCTGGTATCATTTCCACTTTTCGATTCAGGAATATAAGTACAATGGATTTCTGTAACGTTTCCATTTTCATCTTTCACAAAATCTTCGCACTTCACAATGTAAGCGAACTTTAAACGAACCATTGCCCCAGGTGCCAAACGGAACCATTTCTTCGCCGGAACTTCCATAAAATCTTCACGCTCAATCCAAAGTTCATTGCTAAACGGAATCACACGTGTACCGCCGTGATCTTCAGCCTCCGGATTGTTCTCGCCGATTAAATCTTCAGTACCTTTTTCATAATTGGTAATGATTAACTTAATAGGATCTAAAACAGCCATCACTCGGTTCGCCGTTTTATTTAAATCCTCACGGATACAAAACTCCAACAAGCTCAGTTCAATTAAATTCTCACGTTTCGCAATACCAATACGTTCGCAAAATTCACGCACACTTTTTGGCGTAAAGCCTCTTCTGCGTAAACCGGAAATGGTAGGCATGCGTGGGTCGTCCCATCCGCTAACTAAATTCTCATTAACCAGTTGCAGCAGTTTGCGTTTACTCATTACTGTTGAAGTAAGGTTTAAACGGGCAAATTCATATTGCTTAGATGGGAATATTTCTAATTGTTCTATAAACCAATCGTATAGTTCACGGTGAGAAACATACTCTAAAGTACAAATGGAATGGGTGATATTTTCTATACTGTCGCTTTGTCCATGCGCAAAATCATACATAGGATAAATGCACCATTTGTTGCCCGTGCGGTGATGTTCTGCATGTTTAATACGGTAAACAATTGGGTCACGCATTAACATATTCGGACTAGCCATATCGATTTTCGCCCGCAAGGTGTAAGCACCATCCGGAAATTCGCCGCTTTTCATTCTTCCGAAGATATCAAGATTTTCGGCTATGCTTCTGTTGCGATAAGGGCTATCTTGTCCAGGTTCTGTAGGTGTGCCTTTCAAAGCTGCAATCTCATCTGCCGTACTTTCATCAACATAAGCTAAACCTTTTTCAATAAGCCTAACTGCAAATGCGTATAGTTGATCAAAATAATCTGAAGCGTATAATTCGTTTTTCCAATTAAAACCCAGCCATTTAATATCTTCCTGCTGACTATTTACATATTCCGTTTTTTCCGTAACCGGATTGGTATCATCAAAACGAAGGTTGGTGTAACCGCCGTATTTTTGTGTTAGTCCGAAGTTTAAGCATATCGCTTTGGCATGGCCAATGTGTAAGTAACCATTCGGCTCAGGCGGAAAACGCGTAACCAATGTTTTATACTTGCCACTATTCAAGTCGTTCTCAACAATTTCTTCAATAAAGTTCAATGACTTCTCTTCACTCATAAAAACCTGTAAATTAGGAATGCAAATGTAAAAAGATTGAGCGTAATTAGGTAATGATTAAAAAATAGATTAGGGGAATTGGAGAATATGGAATTATATTGAGCAGTAGCTTGGGGAATAATTAATTGGAAATGGGTTGGCCGCTTGTTTCTGTTTCTTATTTGATTCGAATAAGGTTAGGGAATAGGGAATTGGAAATAGGGTGGGTGCTCGTTTCTATTTCTTATTTGATTGGATTGAGGTTGAAATTGTTAGCCTTATGCCTCTCACCTACTTCCCATTTCCCATTATCTATTTCCTAATCCCTATTTCCTCAAATCCATTTCCCTAAACCCTATTTCCGTAAAAGAAAATTCAATACATTTACCTCAACTTAATATTCATTATGAGCAAAGTATTAAACCGACCGATACGCGTCTTAGTTGCCAAAGTAGGCCTTGATGGTCATGACAGAGGGGCTAAAGTGATCGCTACTTCACTTCGTGATGCAGGTATGGAAGTGATTTATACCGGCCTGCGCCAGACACCAGAGATGGTGGTAAATACGGCTTTGCAGGAAGATGTTGATGCCATTGGAATTTCAATATTATCTGGGGCTCACATGACGGTTTTTCCAAAAATTATTCATTTTATGAAGGAAAAACAGCTTGATGATGTATTATTAACTGGAGGAGGAATTATCCCGGAAGGTGATCGGAAAAAACTTGCTGAGTTAGGTGTTGGAGAATTATTTCCTCCTGGAACAACTATGGCAAGCATTGTAGAGTATATTAAAAATTGGGTTATAGAAAATAGAAATTTTTAAGTTATGGCATATCAGAATCTAATATCAGAAATAAAAGAAAACATCCTATACGTTACCATCAACAGGGAAAAGGCTTTAAATGCATTGAATAAAGATACTTTGGATGAATTAGCCGAGGTGATAAAATTTGCGGCAGAAACTGATGAGGTAAGAGGGGTAATCTTAACTGGCTCTGGCGAAAAAGCTTTCGTTGCCGGAGCAGATATTAAAGAGTTTTCAGATTATAGCGGTAAACAAGGTGAGGAGTTGGCACGAAAAGGTCAGCAAAATGTTTTTAATGCGATTGAAAATTCTTCAAAACCGTTTATCGCAGCCATTAATGGTTTTGCTTTAGGCGGCGGATTGGAACTGGCAATGGCTTGCCATATGCGTGTTGCAGCTGATACAGCCAAACTAGGCTTACCAGAAGTTACTTTAGGATTGATTCCTGGTTACGGGGGCACGCAGCGTTTAACGCAATTGGTTGGTAAAGGCAAAGCTATTGAATTAATTACCTCAGCCAACCTAATCAACGCTGTTGATGCGGAAAAAATTGGGCTTGTTAATTATGCTGTGCCTTTGTCTGATCTCATTAGCAAATCGACTGAGATTTTGAACCTGATAAAACAACGTGCGCCACTGGCCATTGCTGCGGCAATTAAATCAGTAAATGCATCCATTACCAGTAGTAATGGTTACGATGTTGAAATTGAGGAGTTTGGAAAATGTTTTGAAACTTCTGATTTTAAAGAAGGCGTATCAGCTTTTATAGAAAAGCGGAAAGCTAATTTTATCGGAAAGTAGTTAAATTGTATGATTAATTCGATAGCGAACTAAAATAAGTGTAGAAAATATTTCCCAAATCAATTTATTTTGAGTAATTATGTACTACTATTCTACGCTCCCTAAATAGATTCTTTCTTCCGATTATAGAGCTTTAGATAGTGTAAAACGGATGATGCTCATGAAAAAAAAGATTCTGATTGTTGATGATGAAGTAAACATTGGTTTATTATTATCTAAGTTTCTTACAAGGAATGGTTTTGAGGTGGCAAACGCCATTACCGGTGCTTCCGCGTTGGATATAATGACGAATGAAGCGTTTGATTTGGTTTTATGCGATTACCGCCTGGATGACACCGATGGTAGAGAAATTTTAATTAAAATAAAAGAGAATTATCCCACAACTGGTGTAATTATCATTACCGGTTACTCAGATATCAAATTAGCGGTCGAGCTGATTAAATTAGGTGCCTACGATTATATTACAAAACCACTATATCCTGATGAGATTTTAAATACCATTAATAAAGCTCTTGAGACACAAAGAGCCCTCAACGAAAACAAAGCTAGACCGGGAAAGAAACATGAAACAGAATCTGATTATGTAAATTATACCGAGTACATTGATGGTCAAAGCGAGGTTTCGGCCACTTTGCTTAAACAAATTCAGTTAATAGCGCCAACTTCTTATAGCATTATTTTAACCGGTAAAAGCGGTACAGGGAAAGAGTGTGTAGCCAAAACTATCCATTTAAATAGTTTGAGAAGAGATAAGCCCTTTGTAGCGATGGATTGCGGTTCGTTAACTAAAGAACTTGCCGGAAGTGAATTTTTTGGCCATGAGAAAGGCTCATTTACCGGTGCACTCTACACTAAAATTGGGCACTTTGAACAGGCAAATGGAGGTACGTTATTTTTAGATGAGATAGGTAACTTATCTTACGAAATTCAAGCCACCTTGCTGAGAACAGTACAGGAAAGAAAAGTTAAACGTATTGGCAGTACTAAAGAAATTGATTTAGATGTCCGCATTATTGTGGCTACAAACGAAAATTTGGTCGATAATATTGGTAAGGGAACATTTAGAGAGGATTTATTCCATCGCTTTAATGAATTTTCTATCCATCTCCCTTCCTTAAAAAAACGAGGAAATGATATCTTAATCTTTGCCGATAAGTTTTTAGCAGTGGCAAATCAAGAACTCAATAAAAACATCAAGGGTTTTAGTGAAGGCGTTAAAAATTGTTTCCTCAATTACAGCTGGCCAGGAAATGTAAGGGAACTGAAAAATGTAATCCGCAGGGTTTCATTGTTAACCGATGGAAATGAAATTCAGGTTGACGTATTGCCATTAGAGCTTTCAAACTACGCCAAGGATTTCGATCGCGAACAGGTTTTGAAACAAATAAAATCAAAGCATAGCGATAAGCCTAAAGACTTGAAAAATGCTGCGCAAGAAGCAGAGTATGACACGATTCTTGGCGTGTTAAAAGAAACAAATTTCAATAAAACAAAAGCAGCCCAAATCTTAAACATCGATAGAAAAACACTATACAATAAAATCAAGGCGATAAAGATTGAAGATCAGGAATAATCTTTATAGGCTAAAACAAAACCTAACTTTTTGCTATTAAGAGAATACCAAACATCACTTTATGTCGGTATTTTCATTTAAGCAACGCAATAACATCAACCTCGTTATTATTATAGCGCTCGGGCTTTTAATTGCGTATTCTTTACAAGCAATTTTTAGTGCAATTCTCAGTACTTTGGTGCTATACACCATCATGCGGCCAGCTTATATTCACCTCGCTGAAGTGAAACGATGGAATAAAAGGTTAGTAGCTATTTTTCTAATCGTGATCAGTATTTTGCTGATTGTGCTACCATTTTATACATTAAGCAGCATGGTAATCAGTAAAATATCTGAGCTTAAAAACAACGAAATATTTTTCAAAAATATATTGGTTAAACTTCAGCATTTAGTTCCTTTTAATATCAATCAAGATGTGATTCAAGATGGATTAAATCGGCTGGGTAACTGGGCAACAGAGTTATTTCCTTCCTTAATTTCTAGTGCTGTAAATATTATACTAAGCCTTTTGGTGATGTACTTTTTACTATACTTCATGCTCATCGAGCGCAAAACCTTTGAACGTTCTTTAATTAAATACGCACCTCTTAGAGAACAGAATGCACTTCGCTTTGGCGATGAAATGAGAAATACAACTTATGCAAACGTATTGGGGCAGGGTTTAATTTGCCTGGTACAGGGTTCACTGGTGAGCTTATCGTTTTACATTTTAGGTTATAAAGACCCGGTATTCTGGGGGGTAATTACCACTTTTATATCTTTCGTTCCTATTCTGGGGCCGCCTGTGGTTTTTGTGCCAGCGGCTATCCTGCAAATTGCGAACGGAAATAACTTTGCCGGGTGGGCGATGCTAATTTTCGGCTTTGTTGTTATCATTAACATCGATAATGTACTTCGATTCATCATTGCAAAAAAAGTTGGCAACATTCACCCCATAATCACAGTAATTGGCGTAATTATTGGTATCCCATTATTTGGAATTTTAGGACTCGTTTTTGGTCCGCTATTATTATCTTATTTTATTTTGCTTGTTAAGATTTACGAAACCAGTACGCTCGCATCAGAAAGATTGGAAAGAATTAAAACAAATAATGAGCTTAATGAGTTATAATTTATAGCTTAACAATAATGTAATATAGTATTTCTTATATTGTGAATGTTAAACCCTTAAAATAATTAATTATGAATGATAACTCAAAAGTAGTAGTTGCTCTTTTAGCAGGATTAGCTGCTGGTGCCGCTTTAGGTATCTTATTTGCACCAGATAAAGGTGACGAAACCCGTGACAAATTAAGCCAATCGTTAAAAGATCTTGGAGATTCTATTAAAGATAAGGCTGCGGATGAGATTAATAACTTATCAAGTTTAAAGGATAAAGTTGTTAGTTCAATTAAAACGAAATTAAGAAGCGTTGAAGACGAGTACAGTGACGACGTTGAACACGCATAAAAATAATAACTAATTGGGCGCTTCGGGCGCCCATTTAAATTCCATCTAAAACTATGCAAGAAAATAAAGAAAAAAGTATTGAAGACCTTGTTGAAGACGCCAAAGGCTTTTTGGAAGCAAGAGTTGAATATACAAGACTTTACCTTGTAGAAAAGGTATCAAAAATATTTGCCGATTTAGTTACCAATACTGCTGTAATTGTATGTTTTATATTGGCATTTTTATTTGGTAGTGTAACTCTGGCTCTTTTCTTATCAGATGTTTTGGGAAGCTATACACGAGGATTTGGTTGTGTATCGGGGATATACCTTTTGTTGGCGGTTATTGTTTATTTAACTAAAGACAAATACATTGAAAAAGCTATTATTAACGTAGCCATTACAAAATATTTCGACAAACTTGCAGATAAGGAGGAAGAAGATGAGAAAGTATAACATCAGAACTTTAGCAGATTTGCAAGCAGCAAAGTTGGAGTTAAAAGTGGAGTATACACTTAAACAAAATATGCTCAAAACCGATGGCAAAATCTTTTTAAAACAGTTTACATTCGGTGCACTCATTAAGAAGTTTGCAACACCAAGCAATTTTTTTAAGGCTGATGAAAAATTGAACATCAGTGGCACAGCAATGTCGCTCCTGCTGCCAATGTTTATGAACAAAACCATTTTCCGAAGTGCTGGCTTTTTAACTAAAGCCGCTGTAGGTTTGGTATCTGGAAAAGTAGGAAAATCATTAGATGCTGAGCACTTATCAGCGATCTTTAACTCTGTTAAAGGTTGGTTTGGAAAAAAGAAGGAACAGAAATCAAAGAAATTCATAGATTATGGCATACCGCCAGATAGTGAAACTTATTAATATTGAGCCTCATATTGAAAATATGAGGCTTTATTTTTTTAAAAAATTCATACTTTTAGGTGTAGCGTAATGATGCTATCAACCGTTACCAATGAAACAAAACTGATGAAAAAATTACTACTCTTGCTCGCCATCTGCTTAACACTTTCTTGCAAAAAGGATTTGGATAAGAAACTTTCCAGTAAAAATTGGCGTGTTGAATCGGTTACGGTAAGCCCTGCCATGACATCTGGAAACAAAACCAGCACAGACTATTTGGAGCTTATGGGGCCTCAAAGTTGTGCTGCCACTACTACACTAACATTTTCTGACAAAGGCATATTTACATCAGGTTCAAATGGTGCGTTATGCGATTTATTTTACGATCCGAATAGTAAACCAGTAACGTGGACCAGGGAAGGCGAGCAAATTACTATTTCCTCTTCACCACAATCGCCATTCACATTAAAGGGCAATAAATTAACCCGAACTACAACTACCACATCAGCCGCTGGCACCGTTTATACTTTTGATTATGTCTACAAAGCCCAATAATTTAAAGGTTTTAATGGTATGCTTGGGGAATATTTGCCGATCTCCTTTGGCTGAGGGCATTATGAAACACCTTGCAAAGCAACAAGGTTTAAATTGGGAAATTGCATCGGCAGGAACTGGCGATTGGCATATTGGAAAAGCGCCAGATAAAAGAAGTGTGGCTGCTGCTAAAGTTTTGGGTTATGATATAAGCCAGCAAAGGGCGCAACAGTTTAACCACAATATGTTTAGCCAATATGATTTGATCTTGGTTATGGATCGCAATAATTTAACTGATGTAAAGCGTTTAGCCCGAACAGATGATGAGCGGCAAAAGGTTAAACTTTTCTTAGCAGAGGATGAGGTAACAGATCCGTATTGGGATAACGACCTTTTCGGCCCGGTTTGTAATCAAGTTGAAGAAAGATGTAAAGAAATTATCAAACAACTTTCTTAATTTTACAACTGAAACGAACCTAACCAAACCCATTTCTATGAAGAAGATTATTCCTTTTTTTGTATTAGTTGCCTTAATATTTCTAACTCAAAGTTTCGCCATCGATAAAAAGACAGCAAGGGTTTTAGTTTTCTCAAAAACAAAAGGCTTTAGGCACAACTCCATAAGTGATGGGAAAACTGCAATTGCAAAACTTGGCAATCAGCACCATTTTTTAGTTGATACCACCGAAAATGCAGCACAGTTTACTGAAAATAATCTTAAAAAATACGCGGCTGTAATTTTCTTAAATACCACTGGCGATGTTTTGGATGATCAGCAACAGGTAGCATTTGAGCATTATATTCAGGCTGGCGGCGGCTATGTAGGAATCCATGCTGCAACAGATACAGAATACGATTGGCCTTGGTATGGCAAGTTGGCTGGAGCTTACTTTATTAGTCACCCGGCGGTTCAGGAAGCTAGGTTTATCGTTAAAGACCGTAAACATCCAGCAACCCGTTTTCTTCAGGATTCAGTTTGGATGCACAAGGACGAACTGTACAACTTTAAAGACATCAATCCGGATATCAAGGTATTGTTAACCATTGATGAAAATTCATATAATGGCGGTAAAAACGGAAAGTTTCATCCATTTAGTTGGTACCATGAATACGATGGAGGTAAATCTTTTTATACTTCGATGGGGCATACCAAAGAAACCTGGACAGATGATATGTTTTTAAAACATCTATACGGTGGAATTTTATATGCCATGGGTAGAAAACCCTAATAGATTAATAAATACAGCCACACATTCGAAATTGATTAAACTTATATTACGAATCTGCGGCTTGATTATTTTTTGATAGTAAAACCTTAATAAAACAACTGCGATAATACATTTGTTGCTGATGGTGCTGCAGGTTTTAGTGCAGTAAATTTGGATAACTGTGCTACCGTCAAAATCGTTCCTAAATTAGATTTTAAGCCAGAAACCAGCTTGCCAATTTTTGTTTGCGCTGCAGTAGGGTTGGTTTTTTGCGTAGCTAAAACTGTTGCTTTCTGCACTAAAAAATCTTTAACAATTGAGGTAACTGTTGGCTTTTGTGCAGGCGTTAAGCTTAACGCTGGAGTAAGTTTTCCTAATATCCCAGATGTTAAACTGTTTACATCCAAACCAGAAGCCGCGGCAGCCGAACCAACTTTACTCAATATACTTTGTGCATTGGATGCAACATTCAGGCTCAACATCAGCGTAGCCAAAATCAGTAATTTCTTCATTTATAATATTATGTTTAGTGTAAAGCGAAGATATACTTTTTACACCTTCAAAGAATATTATTATTGGGTCGGGCATCTTTTTCGTTAACTAGATAGATGTATTTGAGCATACAAAAAGCGGCTACTGCTCCAAAGCTATGCCATAGAAAATGAGTACCGATTTGCAATATTTCCCATTTATCGGCTATCCGAAATGTAAGTGCAAAAATAAATGCCAATAAAGCAAAACCCACCCATTTTCCGTTTCTCCAGCCTGTCTTTAACAAATAGCCGAAAACTGGAAACAATACTAAGGCAGCCATAAAGGCATAATTAATATTGATAAAAATCTGGAAATCGCCATCAGCAAATAATTTCCGTACATAAAACTGGAAAAAAGCATATAGCAATATGATAAGTACAGCGAAATACCATTTAGTTAGTTTGGCTAAAAAATATACGCCAGCAGAAAGGCAGAGCAGCATTATCGGCATCCAATCCATCATGATAAAAATTGGCCACCGCCTAAAAGAATGATAAGTGGTGCCTCCAATTCCTCCGATGTAAAGCAAAACTAAAGCAAGACTAAGAAAAGTATTTTGTTTGAATTTACCCCAAACTTTGAAAGTCCAAAATATAGCGATGCATAAAAAGAAACAGCTTGTAAGAGCATTAAGTGGTTCGGGAAATAAGTTGTTCAAATTGGTTTCCGTATAGATGGTGCCGCCATCAGGGGGATTTTGAAAAATAGCCATCATCGTCTTTTAGTTTGATATGCAATTTGCAGTTATAAAAACAAATACTTCTATGTTTTGTGATTAGTGCTTCAGTAAAAAAAATGAGACTAAGCCTTAATCATTTGGAACTTCAGGACAGTTTTAATGCTGTTTTTTGAAAAATGACAAACTTTTTTCTTTTGACTCATGTTGAAATAGTAACATCAAATCAATAAGAACATGAAAACTACAACAGCAACCGCAGAGGTATTGAACGACCTCATTGAAATTAATAACGACCGTATTGAAGGCTATGAAAAAGCCCGTACAGAACTGAAAGATAGCGATGCAGATTTAAAATCATTATTTTTAAGTATGATTGAGGAAAGCCAGAAATATAAAATGGCTTTGGCAACAGAAGTAGCTGCATTTGGTGAAGACATTGAAACAGGAACAACTAATTCTGGAAAAATTTATAGAGCGTGGATGGATGTTAAAGCCTTATTTACAGGTCACGATCGCCAAACAGTGTTAAACAACTGTGAGTTTGGAGAAGATGCCGCTCAAAATGCGTATAAAATGGCCTTGGAAGAAGAAGACCTTCCGGCAAATATCAGAGAATTGATTTCGGATCAAAAAGCAGCTTTAAGAGTTTCACATGATGAGATCAAAAGATTACGCGATTCTCAAGCGTAAGTTAGCTTTAGTCAAATGAGAAAAACCACCTGATATTTATCAGGTGGTTTTGTTTTTTATATCTGGTTATGCTTCCAATTCCCTATCTAAATGTTCGGTAACCCGTTGAATGGTATTATCAATCGTGTTACTTAAAATGGTCAAGTACGAACCTTTCTTTGCATTATCAATCGCTATTTGTAAACACTCTGTGCTCTTGTTATTGATGATAATCTCTTTATTTGGATCAACTTCTTGAATTCCTTTTACTAACAAATCAATCAATTCCTGCTGCTGCCTTCCTCGTAAATATTTCTCCTGACAGATGTAAATTTTATCAAACATTTGCGCTGAGATACGAGCTGTTTCGATGATGTCCTCATCTCTTCTGTCGCCAGTTCCAGAAATAATACCAACATGCTCTGTTGATTCTACACTTTGTAAATAAGCCTTCACGCCGTTAAATCCATCAGGATTGTGGGCAAAATCTACCAAAACTTTAAAGTCTTTGAATCTGAAAACATTCATTCTTCCAGGGGTATGTGCAGCCGAAGGAATGAAGGTTTCTAACGATAAACGAATATCTTCTGGTTTGTAGCCCCATAAGTAAGCGGCAAGTGTTGCTGCCAAAACATTTTGGATCATAAAGTTAACAGATCCGCCAAATGTTAAAGGAATATGCGTTGCTTTATCAACCCTTAGTTTCCAATCACCCGTTTTAATGGTGATGAATCCGTTTTCGTAAATAGCCGCAATTCCACCTTTTTTGCAATGATCTTTAATAACAGGATTGTTTTCATCCATGCTAAAGTAAGCCACATTACAACGGGCATCTCTGGCAATTTTTACACAATAACCATTATCAGCATTTAAAACTGCCCAACCTTTTCGGCGAACGGCTCCGATAACCACCGCTTTTACACGGGTTAAATCATCCAGGTTATGAATATCGGAAATACCTAAATGATCTTCCTGAATATTAGTAACAACCCCAATGTCGCAAGCATTAAACCCTAATCCTGCTCTCAAGATACCGCCACGGGCAGTTTCTAAAACAGCAAATTCAACAGTCGGGTCTTTTAAAATAAATTCTGCACTCACTGGCCCTGTTGTGTCACCTTTCATCAACATCGTGTTGTGAACATAAACTCCGTCGCTTGTGGTAAAACCAACCCGCTTACCGTTACTTCTAATAATGTGAGCGATTAAACGAGTGGTAGTTGTTTTTCCGTTAGTGCCGGTTACAGCAATAATCGGAATTTGTGATAATCTGCCCTGAGGATAAAGCATATCAACCACTGAAGCAGCTACATTTCGCGGCAATCCTTCACTTGGAGCCAGGTGCATCCGGAAGCCCGGTGCCGCGTTTACTTCCAATACAACCCCACCATTTTCCGTAAGTGGTTGCGTCAGGTTTTGCGCCATGATATCAATTCCACAAATATCCAAACCAATCACCCTCGAAATTCTTTCGCAAATGAAAATATTTTGAGGATGAACAATATCGGTTACATCAATAGATGTTCCACCTGTGCTTAAGTTTGCTGTCGATTTTAAGTAAACAACCTCGCCTTTTTCTGGAATGGTTTCCAGTGTGTATTCTTTTTTAGCAAGTAAATCTAGCGTGTCACGATCTACAGAAATTTCTGTTAATACGTTTTCATGGCCATAACCACGACGAGGATCTTCATTTTCCTTATCAATTAATTCTTGAATGGTATGAATACCGTTGCCTTTTACATGGGCAGGATCGCGTTGTGCTGCGGCAACTACTTTATGGTCAATTACCAAAACACGAAAATCATAGCCGGTGATGAATTTCTCAATAATTACGCGGCGAGAATAAGTTTTGGCATACTCGAAAGCTGCTTTAGCGGCCTCCATTGTTTTTACATTTATGGTTGCGCCTTTGCCATGATTTCCATCGAGCGGTTTAAAAACCAAAGGAAAGCCAACCTTATTTACTGAAGCTTCCAGGTCATCAGGGTTAGCAATTGTAACGCCTGATGCCACCGGAATGGCTGCCTCGGTTAATAAACGTTTAGTTTCTTCTTTATTACTGGCAATATCCACAGCAATGCTGCTGGTTTTTTCGGTCATGGTAGCTCTAAAACGAACCTGATTTTTACCGTAACCCAACTGCACCAGCGAACTTTTATTTAAACGGATCCATGGAATATTTCTGCTTACCGCCTCCTGAACAATTGAGCCAGTACTTGGCCCTAAAGCTTCGAGCTCACGGATTTCTTTCATCCTTCTGATGTCGTGCTCCAGATCATACTCTTCATTGTTAATTAGCGCTTCGGCAATTCTAACTGCCGCTTCTGCTGCATAAACGCCGACTTTCTCTTCCAGATAACTGAATACGACATTGTAAATTCCTTCAGTTTTAGTTTGACGGGTACGGCCAAATCCTGTTTCCATACCGGCAATGGTTTGAATTTCCAAAGCAATATGTTCAATAACATGGCCCATCCAGGTACCCTCTTTTACTCTGGAGAAAAAGCCACCTTCCACACCTTTAGAGCATCGGTGTGTAAACATACTCGGCAATAGTTTTTCAATACGCTCGCTGAAACCTTCAATTGTATTAGTTGGCCGTTGTTCCAGCTCCTCTAAATCCAGGCGCATTTGGATAAGTTTTTTCCTGCTGATGGACCAGATATTTGGCCCTCTTAATACTTGTATGTTCGATATCTTCATGTAATATTTTGTCGTTTTTTTAGTTAGCCAAGCGTTGGGATGGCCTTTTTAAATCAATTTTAAGGAGTAAAATTGATGATTGTAAATTATACATTTATTTTGGAAATTGACAGCACAAATAGCTAAATCAAAATAAAACGCTATTTGTTTTATTTCAACGAAAAGAATAGCCAATTTTCTTAAGATTTATTTCAACGAATGTTAACAATTGAGTAATTATTGACAAAAAAAGTCGTGTTTTTTATCTTAAGCTGATATATTTGGGCTTTTTGATACATTACTAATACACAAAGAATGGTTCCAAAAGGCAAACTTATCATCATTGGTGGAGCAATAAACACGGGCAGCTTTGCAGAAACGCAATTCGGCTTACCAGAAAACATGAATTTTTTTGAGCGTGGGATTTTAAAAAGAATCACTACTGAGTCAGTTAAAGATATTGAATCACGCTTCGAAATTATTACTACTGCTTCTTTAATGCCTGAAAAAGTTGGCGAAGAATATATCAAAGCTTATGCGCAATTAGATGTGCATAACGTTGGTGTTCTAAATATTACCAATCGTGAGGAAGCAAACTCCGATGAAAATTATGCAAGAATTGCTGCTGCTGAGGTTATTATTTTTACTGGTGGCGATCAATTAAGGCTTTCATCAATATTCGGAGGAACAAAAATTCATCAAATTCTCTTAGAGAAATATAAAAACGAAGCAGTTGTAATTGCAGGTACATCTGCAGGAGCGGCAGCAAGTTCAAAAAACATGATTTACCAGGGAAGTAGTAAGGATGCGCTATTAAAAGGTGAAGTTAAAATTACGGGCGGCTTAGGTTTTATTGATGATGTAATTGTCGATACGCATTTTGTTCAACGCGGAAGAATTGGACGTTTATTGTACGCTGCAGCCAGTAATCCGGGTATTTTAGGCATAGGTTTGGGCGAAGATACCGGTCTTTTTATTTCGGATGGTCATGTAATGGAAGCTATCGGATCTGGGATGGTAATTTTGGTAGACGGCCGACAAATGGCCGATACCAATTTAACAGATGTAGAAATGGGGCAACCTGTATCAATAAAAAATATGGTTGTACATGTAATGTGTGATGGTGATGTTTACGACTTAACCGACCATAGTCTGGTGATTCATCATCCAAAAGTGATCCCGGTAGCTTAAATAAGTATTCAGTTGAGCGTTATCAGTCTTGATGCTGAATAAAAAAATCTTGATACTAATAAAATGAAACTAATTATACATGGTGGCTTTTTTAGTGAGTCATCAACCAATCAAGAAACAAAGAAAGCAAAGCAAGACGCCTTAGCAGAAATTGTTACGCTTGGTTATCAATATTTAAAAACCCATACCGCTTTAGAAACTGCTGTTTATACTGTTGCATTATTGGAAGATAATGAACTGTTTAATGCTGGCATTGGTTCGCAGATCCAAAGCGATGGAAAGGTGAGGTTGAGTGCATCTTTAATGGATGGCAAAACTGAAAAGTTTAGTGGCGTGATCAATGTGGAAGATGTAAAAAATCCGATTTACATTGCTAAAGATCTCTTGAGTTATGATGACCGTGTTTTGAGTGGAAGTGGTGCCCAAAACTTTGCCCGGAAAAACGGTCATGAGTTTTTCAGTCCAATTACCAAACAACGCCAAGCAGAATACGAAGAGAAGCTAAATCAACAAAATAACTTAGGCACGGTGGGCTGTGTAGCGCTCGATGATGATGGCAATCTTGCTGTCGCTACTTCAACTGGTGGCAAAGGCTTTGAAATTCCTTGCCGGGTAAGCGATTCGGCTACAGTAGCAGGGAATTACGCCAATCAATATGCGGGTATTTCTTGCACTGGAGTGGGTGAGGATATTGTAAGCAATGCAACCGCTTCAAAAATTGTTACCCGGGTAACGGATGGCTTTAGCTTAAAAGAAGCCTGTGACAAAACTTTTCTGGAACTGAAAGTATATGATGGGTTCGCTGGGGTAATCGGCATCACATCTTCAGGGGAAATTTACCATTGCGATTCACATCCTTATATGGTTTGGGCATCTTTCGACGTTAATTTACAGGTATTTAGCTAATATTGAATATAAAGTATTATTTTTGTTGCATGTCCAAATATTTATTCGCTTTATTTAGCCTGTTCGCGTCATTTCAACTACAAGCTCAAAATATCGATAAGGCTGATATGCAGGAACCAAATGGAGGAAGTGCAATCACTATTGCAGTATCTAAGTTCGATTTGGAAGATGGAAATTCTTTTTATGATGACGCTGAAGATTTAGAAAAAAAAGGTGATTTTAATGAAGCGTTAACACTATTTGGTAAAGCTGCTTTCGAATATAATGCCGTTAAAAACTTTTCCAAATATGGTCAGGCCATCATCAAGATGAGCAATATGCACTACCAGTTGGGTCGTTTCGGCGATGCTGAACAGATTCTTTTAAATGTTGCGCTCAAAAATTATTCTAAAATGGGTAGCAGAAGCGGTTTAATGAATACCTATCAGCTTTTAGGGAAAGTTTATCTTGCCAACAGTAAATACACACAATCGATGTGGTTTTATACCCAGCAAGGTATTTTAGCCAAGCAACTTAAAAGCAATAATTCTTACATCGAATCGGTTTTAGGAATTGTGCAGGTTAAAATAAAGAAAAAGGATTTTACCCTCGCCTTAAGAGATCTAAAAACCGCCGAATGGTTAGCTAGCTCAATCAAAACCAATCAATATAAAGTTCAGATTAGTGATGCCCGCGAGATTATCGCAAATAAAACGGCCCAAAAGAAATCGTAGTTTCCTTAAAACTGGTTTGCATACACCTTGTACTTGGGTTACAAGGTAGTTCAATTGTAAATTTCTATTCCAGAATTACTTACCGGCCTAATGGCAAAACAATTACCTCCATTTTTCGTTAAAATTTAATAATTGTTAAATAAAAAGCTTTTAGCTAGATTTGATAGCCTTTTAACAAGAGACAGTAATAATGCTGTCTCTTTTTTGTTTTTTCGTTAAAATGGTATCATATTGGCTATATAATATTGAAATGGATTTTAAATCGTTTAAAGAGATGTTGAAGAGAATATTTTTTGTAATTTTTACTGCGGCGGTACTGGCTTGCCATGCCGACCCAAAGCCACAGCCGATTGTGGAAGGCGTTACCAATGTAATGCCCGATGAGCAACAGAAGCTCGTAATCAAGGAAGTTGTAAATCTTATCGAGAGTTATAATTATAAAAAAATCCAGATTAACGATTCTATTTCATCCTTAATTTTAGATAGATATATAAAGGCCTTAGATCAGGGGAAAAATTATTTTCTTGCTTCTGATATCAAAGAATTCGAGAAATACAGAACTACTTTAGACGACGATTTCAAGAATGGTGATTTAAGCGGTCCATTTTATATTTACAATGTATATGCAAAACGTTTAAACGAATATTTCAAATACTCTTTAGCGCAAATAAAAACCAAGTACGATTTTAATCAAAACGATACTTATGTGTACGACCGTGAAAAGCTTCCATGGGCAGTTTCTTCAACTGCGTTAAATGAAACCTGGAAAAAAAGAGTGAAATATGAGTTAATCAATCTTAACTTGGCTGGTACTGCACAGGAGAAAAACGTAGAAACACTTACAAAACGTTATCAAAACCTTCAATCTCAAACTTCGAAAACTAATAATCAAGATGTATTCCAAATTTTGATGGATGCATTTACCGAATCAGTTGATCCGCACACTAACTATTTTGTACCCGCTAGAGCGACTGAATTTAACGAAGAAATGTCTCGTTCGTTCGAAGGTATTGGTGCCAGATTACAGCTCGAAAATGAAGTTGTTAAAATTTCGGAGATTATTCCAGGAGGACCTGCATTTAAAGGAAAACAACTTACCGCTGGTGACAGGATTATTGCAGTTGCTCAAGGCGATGGCGAATTTGTTGATGTAGTGGGTTGGAGATTGGATGTTACTGTTACGAAAATTAAAGGTCCAAAAGGCACAAAAGTTCGCTTGAAAGTTATTCCTGTAGGAAAAGAGATGTCTTCTAAGCCGGTAATTATCGAATTGGTTAGGGAAAAAATTATCCTTGAAGATCAATCAGCTAAGAAGAAAGTAAAAACCATCAATTCAAACGGCAAAAACTATAAAATTGGTATTATTTCTTTACCAGCCTTTTACGCAGATTTTAAAGCCGCAAATTCTGGCGATAAGAACTATAAAAGTACTACACGTGATGTGAGAAAATTAGTTGATTCACTAAAAAACATCGATAAAGTGGATGCCATTGTGATGGATTTGCGTGGAAATGGCGGCGGTTCTCTTGTGGAAGCGATTTCATTAACAGGTTTGTTTATCGATAAAGGCCCAGTTGTTCAGGTTAAAGATTTAAGAGGTAAAATTGAAGTAGATGAAGATGAAACATCTGGCGTAGCATGGGATGGTCCTTTCGGAGTCATGATTGATCGTTTAAGTGCATCGGCATCAGAAATTTTTGCAGGAGCTATTCAAGATTATGGAAGAGGAATTATTATGGGGAGCCAGAGTTATGGAAAAGGTACCGTTCAATCCTCAATTGATTTAAATAAATTGGTTAATCCTGGTATGCTGCAAAAAATTGCGGGTTTAGTTACCAGAGACAAAACTATTGGTACTTCTCCAAGCGGAGCAAATCCAGCTGATATTAATCTTGGTCAGATTAATTTAACCATGGCGAAATTTTACCGTGTAGCAGGTAGCAGTACACAACATAAAGGGGTAACACCTGATGTTGTGTTTCCATCGCTTTATCCAATGGATAAAATTGGAGAAGATACAGAGCCATCAGCATTACCTTGGGATGTAATTCCGAGCTCGAACTTCAAGGCGGTTGCTAATTTATCAGCAGTTAAAGCTGGTTTAATAAAAAACAGCGAACAGCGTATAGCAAACTCGTTAGATTTTAAATTTATTAAACAAGATATCGCTGACCTGAAAAAACGTGATGCGGAAGTATCGGTAACGTTGAATGAAAATAAATTAAAAGCTGAACGTGATGCTCAGGAAGCAAAATCTTTAGCTCGACAAAATGAATTAAGAGCGTTGAGAGGCTTGCCAGCTATTAAAAAGGGTGAAAAAGTAACGAAACAAGATACGTTTGATTTTATTGAAGATGAATCTTTAAAAGTGATGGGGGACTTTATGCAGCAATCTGGTAATTATGTGATGAATTTGGGGATTGCAACAGCACCAAAGCTATAAATCAAATGCAAAACAAAGAAGCCCGATTAGAATTATCTAATCGGGCTTCTTTCGTTAATATCAAATGTTTATGAAGGCTTAATCGGATTCTGGCTCAATTGCATAGCCATCATTTCCTTCATTGTTTTGTTCATGCCTTCGGTGCTACCATCTAAGAAAATGATATTGCCTTCGCCGTACTCTGCAAATTGTTTAATGGCTTCCGTCCACATGGTGAAGAGAATTACCGATGTGTCTAGGTTCGCTTGCTGCATTTCATGTGCCGCATTGGTCATCCCTTTTGCTACCTCTTCTCTAAACAAAGCAATACCTTGCCCACGGAGTTGAGCAGCTTCACGTTCTGCAGTTGCGGCAATTTTAATGGCATTACCATCCGCTTCTGCACCTTTTGTTTTGGTAATTAGCAAAGCCTGACCTTCATTTTCTGCAGCAGCCTTTAAGTTATTTGATGCCACCACACGACTCATTGAACGCATGATCTCTTCATCAAAAGTAATATCATTTAATTGAAGATCTTGTAAATGGTAACCCCATCCATCTAATACCTGGTCAATTTGTTCCTTTACATGCAGCACAATCTCATTACGCTGAGCCAATACGTTTGCTTGTTTTTGTGTAGCTACATAAGCACGAATGGAACCTTCAATAGTTCTGATTAATGCCTGCATTAAATTCGTTGCATCAACAAATTTAAAGGCTACGTTTTTTATTGTTTCCTCATCCTGATTAACTACAGAATATAGAAGCATGGCTTTGAAGTAAACGTTCGCCTGATCTTGCGTTACTGCCTGGAACGATAATTCTACCGAACGGTTTTGAATAGAAATACGAGAGTAAATCTGTTCAATTAACGGTATTTTGAAGTTCAAACCGGGGCGAAGCTGCCTTCGATATTTTCCGAAAACCGTTACTACAGCTATTGTTCCTTGTTTAACGGTAACAAAGGAGCTTAACAAAATAATAATTCCGATGAAACCGAGAATGTAGATCGTGTATTGCATAATAAGTTTTTTTTATGAAGTTATAAAAATTCGTAGAAACTACAGGGTTGTTTTGTAGCTTTAGTATATCCGCAAACTAAATTTATATATACATGAAAAAGAAATTGTTATTGCCAGCCGCAGCATTGTTGCTACTCGCCGCCTGTCAAAATGATAAAAGCCATCAAACCACCAGCAGCACAGATACACGAACGGTATTTTTTGACACTGCGGGGATGGACACCACCGTAAAACCTGGCGATAATTTTTTTCTGTATGCCAATGGCAAATGGATGAAAAATGTAAAAATCCCGAAAACGCAAACAGGTTGGGGGTCTTTTTATACGCTATATGATGATAACATAAAAAATCTTAAAGAAATATTAGAGAAATCTGCCAAAAGTAATGCGACAAAAGGAAGTATAGCACAAAAGGTAGGTGATTTTTATGCCAGTGGAATGGATTCATTAACCATTGAAAAATTGGGGACGACGCCAATAATGCCCTTGTTATCAAAAATTGATAATATAAAAAATGCAAACGAATTAATCAATTTCATTGCCGAGGGGTTTAAAAACGGCGAAGGCGATTTATTGGCTTTCGGAGTGGAGCCAGATGATAAAAGCAGTCAAAAAAATGCTTTGATTTTCTATCAATCAGGCATCAATTTACCAGAGCGAAGTTATTACCTTGATCAGGATGAAAAGGCTAAAAAAATAAGAGAACAATATTTGGCTTACATTTCTAAAATATTTGCCCTTTCTGGCGATTCACTAAATGGGGTGAAGTATGCCAATGATATACTTAAACTCGAAACGGCTTTAGCACAAAGTCATTTTACACCTGTTGAGCAACGCGATCCTCAAAAAAATTATAACAAGTTTGCTGTTTCCGATTTTCAAAAACAGCTTCCAAATCTCGATGTCAAGTCTGTTTTAACCAAATTAGGCGCTAACGTAGACACCATTATTGTTCGACAACCGAAATACTATCAAACACTATCAAACTTAATTAAAACACAGCCAATCCAAATTTGGAAGGAGAAATTAAAGTTCGATGCCCTAAATGAAAATGCCTATGCATTAACACAAAAATTTAGAGATGCCAGATTTGAGTTTTTTGATAAAACGCTTACAGGCCGTCAGTTACCTACGGAAAGATGGAAATCAATGGTTAATAACACCGATCTTAACCTAGGGGACCTTTTAGGGCAATTATACACAGAAGAGTATTTTAAACCAGAAGCTAAAAAGAGAATGGTAGAATTGGTTGATAATCTTCAAAAGGTGTATGAAGAACGTATTAAAAAAGTAGATTGGATGACAGCCGAAACCAAAAAGAAAGCATTGGAAAAGTTAAATGCCTTCGTAAAAAAAATCGGTTACACCGATAAATGGAAGAAATACGATGATGTAGAGATCTCTAAAACTACCTTTTTTGCAAATCTTCAGTCAGCTAAAAAACATGCGTACAAAGAAATGATGGATAAATTGGGCAAGCCAGTAGATAAAACTGAATGGGGAATGACACCTCCAACAGTCAACGCTTATTACAATCCTTCTTTTAATGAGATTGTTTTCCCTGCAGGTATTCTTCAGTTTCCATTTTTTGCCTTTAATGCCGATGATGCAATTAATTACGGAGCTATTGGCGCCGTGATTGGGCATGAAATGACTCATGGTTTCGACGACCAGGGAAGACAATATGATGCAGCCGGAAACTTGAAAGAGTGGTGGACAAAGGAGGATGCCGCCAAATTCAAAACGAAAGCAGATAAGGTTGCCGCTTTTTATGATAAATTTACACTTTTAGATAACCAACATGTAAACGGAGCGCTTACTTTAGGTGAAAATCTTGCAGATATAGGTGGTTTAAATATCGCTTATGATGCATTTAAATTAACCAAGCAAGGAAAAGGTATGGACAAGATTGATGGTTTTACCCCCGATCAACGTTTCTTCTTAGGTTTTGCCCAAGTTTGGAGAATGAAAAATCGCGATGAAAGTATGCGGGTTCGCTTAAAAACAGACCCACACAGTCCGGAAATGTTTAGAGTAAACGGCCCAGTATATAACATGGAAGCATTTTATAAGGCCTTTAATATTCCTACAACTGCAAAAATGTATGTTGCGCCAGCAAATAGGTTAGGCGTTTGGTAGGTAAGGGTTAGTTCAACAGATCATTAATCTTAAGCCACAGATTATTAGCTTTAAACGCTGAAAATTTGTGGCTTTATTTTTTTTATCCGTTGGCATAAGTAACGAATAAAACAAAAACCGCTTTATATTGTATTTACTCTGATAATTTTAAAACTATGAATATTAAACGCACTTTCGGAACTATATTAACCATTTTAGGCATCATCGGATTAATTTATGCTGGATATGGATTTGTACAACACAGTCAGCAAACCAGAGGATTGTTGGTTTACGGTATAATTGGATTGATCTTCTTCGTTTCCGGAATTGGTTTGGTGAAGAATACGAAAGACGAAGCGTAGAAGTTATTTCTGCTTCTTGCTTTTTATAATTTGATACTGGCTAAAAGCAACCAGGCATCCGGCTAAAATGATAATTCCTGCCGATAATAAATTCTTTGGATTTTGATTGATGTAGTAGGCTGCAGCTAAAACTAAAATCGCTGCGGCTATACCAATAATATAGTGGAGAATTAATCCTTTTTTCATGATTGGAGATTGAAGTTGAGACTAAGGTTGAGGTTGAGTGTCAACAGATAAGTTTTCTTTCATTACTATTTTATTGTCCTCAAATTTTAATTGATGTCCAAAAAAATCCATATCCGTTAATTCCTTTATTCGCTTAAATGCCCTGTGGTTATTATCGATAGTTAGCCTATTAACTTTATCCTGCTGTATCGAGGTTACATCAGCATAAAGAAAATCACCTTTACTATTTATCTTTAATTGTACTAATGGTGCGATTCCATTATTGCCTTTCAGGCTAAACATGCCATAAGTGCAAAAATTTCCGAGGCTATAGGCAATAAATTTATTTTTATAAACTTCCACGGCTCGGGTTACATGTGGCCCATGCCCAAGCACTACATCAGCACCAGCATCAATTACAGCATGCGCAAACTTGTAAACATTACCGCGATTTTCCCTATAAAATATTTCGTTTTTTCGTGGAACGTGTTCAAATCTGGCGCCTTCGCCACCACCATGAAAAGACACGATAACAATATCTACCTGCTTTTTCAAGCGGGCAACCAATGCTTTAGCACTATCGATTTTATTAATAGAAACCGTATTTTCATTAGGCGCAAAAGCACAGAAGCCATATTTAACGCTGTCCTTTTCAAAAATTTCGAAAGGTTTATTTACCTGTCCAGCATAATGGATTTTTAAAGAGTCTAAAACTTTTGCAGTATTTTTTCTTCCTCTGGTATCAAAATCACCAACATGATTATTGGCAATACTTAATACATTAAAGCCAGCCTTTTTATAAATACCGGCATAACGTTCTGGCATTCTAAAGGCATAACAGCTATTGGGGTTAACGCCATTGCACTTATTTGAATTACCCGAATCTAAGAAACATCCTTCTAAATTTCCGAAAACGATGTCGCCTTTCAATAAACTATCAACGGCCTGAAAACTGTTAACGGCATCATCTGGTGGTAGGTTAATTTTTGAAGGAAAAGCCGAGCCCAGCATGATATCGCCAACAGCAGTAATTGAAATGGTATCTTTTAATTTCCTGATGATGGTATCTTGTTTCGCACCAGCTGCAACCACTTGTGCTTTGTTATTGGTACAACTTAAAACAATGAATATGGTAAGAAATGATAAAATTAAGCTGCTCGAGAATTTCATTAATTAATTTATAAGGTATAAAAAAATCCTCCAAAATTGCTTCAGGAGGATCGTATGTGTTCAATCTAAAAACTTAAATTTAAGATTGTAAGTTGCTTTATTCTACTGTGAATTCCTTTTTAAACGATTCTAAGATCCGACCGCCTTTGTAAAAATAGCGGCTGTAGTAAGGTTCGTTTAAGTTGCTGATTACCACACCACGAGAACTTGATGCATGTGCAAAGCGATTATCTCCCAAATAAATACCAATATGTGAAATACTTCTGCTTTTTATTTTAAAGAAAACTAAATCGCCTTCTTTTAAATCATCTTTAGATAATGGATCTACCATGCTAAAAATATCGCGTGAATTTCTTCTGATGGTAGTGTTGAAAACTTTGTCGTAAATCGCTTTAGTGAATGCCGAGCAATCGATGCCTCTTTTGGTGTTTCCACCATAGCTATATGGCGTTCCGATCCATTCGTAAACAAACTTGTATAATTTTAAGTTTGAAGTCGCATCTACAGCAACACCCATTACTTGCGAGAAATATTGTGAAGCTAAGTTGTCGGGATCGTTTAATTCTTTACCAGATTCTTTTGTTTTTGTTTGCGCAAATGCGGCTGAGAACGTGCAAATAGCGATTAGGGATGAAAACAAAAATTTTTTAATCATGTTATACAGTTATGTTTGGGTATTCACTTACACAGTAACGTAAACCACATGGGCTTATTGTTGGTTGCCAAAAGTATTAATTATACAAATGTTATCCAAATGTAACTTGTTAAAAAGTGAAAGTTATTAACATTTCAACGTTTTCGGCTTGTTAGAAACGAAGATAAGACACCTAAAATTGTTTTGAAAAGCAAGTTTTTTTCTTCGTCGATTCCGAAAGCCCTGCTATCCATAGAATCTTTTATTGCAAAGTTACTCGCTCTAAATAGCCAGTAACATAATAGAGCTAGTAACTTTCAAAAGCAATAAAAGTATTTTCGTTCTATCAGGTTTGAACCTAGGTTGGTTCATTTGTTCTTGGTAAAATACAATGTTCCAAAATAACCACCCCCTGCCCCTCCTAAATTAGGAGGGGAGTTGCCATTGATTAACAGTCTTTTGTTCGAAGATGTTAGGTTGGTGCATCAAACCCTATTTTGTAGCAGCATATTAAGCAATAAAAGTATTTTCGTTCTATAAGGTTTGAACCTTGGTGGGTTCATTTGTTCTTGGTAAAATACAATTTTCCAAAATAACCACCCCTTGTTCCTCGTAAATTAGGAGGGGAGTTGCCATTGATTAACAGTCTTTTGTTTGAAGGTGTTAGGTTGGTGCATCAAACCCTATTTTATAGCAGCAGATTAGAATTTTCAGCATAAACCTACTCCCCTCTTTATTTTCAAGGAGGGGAGTAGGTTTAAAATCTTTAATAAAATGCACAAAGCCATGCCAACTTAAGCCCGACAGTAGCAATTATCCTTTTTTGTGGTAGATTCTTTCCTTTGATCATAAAAAATGACAAAAAAGATAATGCGAATGGCGGGGCTACTTTTACTTAAAGGCATCTGTATTTGCCTTTCAAATAAAAATTAATAAATTAGGACTTAATAGGATTTTGCAGAATTAAATTTTACCATTATTTGAAAGCGATAGCTTGATAAACTGTGATTTTAATTTCCGTAAAATCGATGATTTAGGCAAAATAGGCGGTATCAAAAACTTTTGATGAGAAAACAACTGTTAAATGTACGATTGTATTAAAGTGTATGATGTTTTTACACTTAAAAGTGCCAAAAATTACAATAAAAAAATTAGATTTGCTGTCGCAAAAAAACAAATATCCTAAAATGAGTGCAGTAGAAATAAATAAAGATACTTGGTTAAAATGGTTCGAATCGATGTTGCTTATGCGCAAATTCGAAGAAAAAACAGGCCAATTATACGGACAACAAAAAATTCGTGGCTTTTGTCATTTATACATTGGACAAGAGGCTGTAGTTGCAGGCGCCATATCTGCAATGCAAAAAGGCGATTCGATGATTACTACTTACCGTGATCACGCTCATGCTTTGGCTTTAGGTGTTAGTGCCGACAGCATTATGGCAGAAATGTATGGTAAAGCTACTGGATGCTCTAAAGGTAAAGGTGGTTCTATGCACATGTTTAGCAAAGAACATAATTTTTATGGTGGCCATGCCATTGTTGGAGGTCAGATTCCACTAGGTGCTGGTGTTGCTTTTGCAGAAAAATATAAAGGAACAGATAACGTTAATATTTGTTATATGGGCGATGGTGCTGTGCGCCAGGGTGCATTAAACGAAACTTTTAACATGGCTATGTTGTGGAAATTGCCTGTAATTTTTGTTTGCGAAAACAATGGTTATGCAATGGGTACTTCGGTACAACGTACCACCAACATGACTGATATTTATAAAATTGGTTTAGGTTTTGATATGCCATGTGCTCCGGTTGATGGCATGGACCCAGTTGCGGTACATAACGCGATGGATGAAGCAATTCAACGTGCCCGTAAAGGTGAAGGACCTACTTTCTTAGAAATGAGAACTTACCGTTACCGTGGTCACTCAATGTCTGATCCGGCAAAATACCGTACTAAAGAAGAATTAGAAGATTATAAAGCAAAAGATCCGGTTGAATTGGCAAGAGAAACTATTTTGAAAGAAAAATATGCTGACCAAGCTTGGATTGAAGAAGTAGAAGCTAAAGTTAAAGCTACCGTAGATCAAGCGGTTAAGTTTGCTGAAGAATCTCCTTGGCCAGAAGCATCTGAATTATACAAAGATGTGTATATGACGGAGAACTACCCTTACGTAATGGACTAATTTTAAAAGATTTCAATTAATTAGATATAATGGCTGATGTAATTAAAATGCCCAAAATGAGCGACACCATGACCGAAGGGGTTTTGGCGAAGTGGCATAAAAAAGTGGGCGATAAAGTGAAAAGCGGCGATGTTTTGGCAGAAGTAGAAACTGACAAAGCAACAATGGACATGGAATCTTATTGGGATGGTACACTTTTATACGTTGGTGTAAAAGAAGGTGAGGCTGTTCCTGTTGATGCTGTTATGGCCGTTATTGGTAAAGAAGGTGAAGATTTTCAGGCAGCGTTAGATGCTGAAAAAGGTGGCGAAGCTCCGAAAGCTGAAAGCGCTGAAGCACCAAAGGCTGAAGAGAAAAAAGAAGAAGCTGCCCCTGCTCAAGGTGGTGGTTTAAGCGAGGAAGAATTAGCAGCAAAAGGCGTTACCGTAATTCGTATGCCTTTGCTAAGCGATACCATGACTGAAGGCGTTATTGCTGAATGGCATAAAAAAGTTGGCGACCAGGTTAAGGATGATGATGTTTTAGCGGATGTAGAAACCGATAAGGCAACTATGGAAGTGATGGGTTATGCAACTGGTACTTTATTACACATTGGTGTAGAAAAAGGTGAGGCGGCTAAAGTAAACGGAATTATCGCCATTGTTGGTCCGGAAGGAACTGATGTGAGTGGTATTTTAGCGGGCGGTTCTGCTCCGGCTGCAAAAGCTGAAAGCAAAGAAGAAGCTCCGAAAGAAGAAAAACAAGCAACAACTGCTGATGCTGGTTCATCTGCTCCAGTGGCAGAAAGTTCTTCTGATAGTCGCGTAAAAGCATCGCCATTGGCTAAGAAAATTGCTAAAGATAAAGGAATCGATTTATCACAAGTTGCTGGTAGTGCAGAAGGTGGCCGTATCATTAAAAAAGATATCGAAAACTATAAACCTGCTGCTGCACCGGCGAAATCAGAATCAGCTCCGGCTGCTGCTGAAAAAGCTACTGCTGCTGCGCCAGTGATCCCAACTTTTGTTGGCGAGGTGAAATATACAGAACAGCCTGTTTCGCAAATGCGTAAAGTAATTGCAAAACGTTTAGCAGAAAGTTTATTTACAGCACCACATTTTTACTTAACCGTAAGTATTGATATGGATAACGCAATGGCTGCCCGTACGGCAATCAATGCTGTTGCTCCTGTTAAAGTTTCCTTCAACGATATCGTAATTAAAGCCGTTGCTGTTGCGTTGAAAAAACATCCAGCAGTTAATTCATCATGGGGTGGTGATAAAATCCGTTTCAACGAACATACTAACATTGGCGTTGCTATGGCTGTTGAAGATGGTTTATTAGTGCCTGTGGTTCGTTTTGCTGATGGTAAATCTTTATCGCACATTTCTGCTGAAGTAAAAGACTTTGGTGGTAAAGCAAAAGCTAAGAAATTACAACCTGCGGACTGGGAAGGATCGACTTTCACAGTTTCTAATTTAGGTATGTTTGGTATTGATGAGTTTACATCGATCATCAACTCACCTGATGGTGCAATTTTATCTGTTGGTGCTATTCAACAAGTTCCTGTTGTTAAAAACGGTGCTGTTGTTCCGGGTAACGTGATGAAGTTGACTCTAGGTTGCGATCACCGTGTGGTTGATGGTGCAACTGGAGCACAATTCTTACAAACGCTAAAAGGTTTATTAGAAGAGCCGATTAGATTGTTAGCGTAAGCAGTTTACAGTTTATCATTTTCAGTTTTCGAACTGAGCAATATATTAAAGCCATTCCTTTACCGGAGTGGCTTTTTGATTTGACAGCATTTTAGCCATAAATTCTCCCGCAGATTAAGGTGATTTACGCAGATCTTTGTTTGTAAGTACATTAGTATTTATAGTCCATTCACCTTTCGGAAAATGGAATTTTTGATGTCGACCGAATTGAAGTTAACAAGCAATCCCAATTTTAAACCAGAAAGTTTTAAATAAGTTAACACTTGCTTGTGGTGAACTGGAGCTAAATTTTCTACTGCTTTTATTTCGACAATAATTAATCTGTTTATTAACAGGTCGATTCTATAACCGGCATCGAGTTCGATATCATTGAAAATTATCGGCAACTGAACTTGTTGTTCAACTTGTAGGCCATTTTCAGTCAGTATATAAGCTAACACTGCTTCGTATGCAGACTCTAAAAGGCCAGGCCCCAAAGCGTTATATGTTGTAAAGATTGCTCCTCTAATTTGATAAGAAAGATCATTTTCATCCATAGTTAAATTATTTAAGTTGCCTTTGGATGATTATTCTAATGTAACTAAAAATCTGCGTGAATTTGTTCTGATTTATAGGGAAATTAAGGGTTATAGGCTAATAGTTTCAGCTGATTAACACTGATTTCGCAGATGAAAACGATTGAAGGGCACCAAATGTTGACTCTGGTTGCTTATAAAAAAAAATCTGCGAGAATCTTTTTGATCTGCGGGAGAAATCAATAGATATATGCTAATAATTTTCCGTTGATTTCGCAGATGAAAACGATTTGAAGGGCACCAAATGTTGACTCTGGTTGCTTATAAAAATAAATCTGCGAGAATCTTTTTGATCTGCGGGAGAAATCAATAGATATACGCTAATAATTTCCAGTTGATTTCCTCGAAAAATAGTAAATTTCATGAGCACCAAAATTTAACCACATAACCATCCAACAAAATCCTAAACCCTTTCTTCTTTATTTTGTTAATTAACCAAACCCCTCAATCATGGACAAAGAAAAATTAATACAAGAGGCTTATCTCGTATCACATACAATTGAAGAGAATGGAAACTTCCCTAACAATGCCAAATTACCTCTAATGATATATAAGGGTGCTTTTTTAATTCATCCAGATGATACAGATGAAGTAATTAAAAAAGTTTTTGCGCAAAATGGCTATACCAATGCCTGGGTTGATGGTATTTTCGATTATCAACATTATCATAGCAATACCCACGAGGTAATGGGTGTTTTTTGCGGTAAAGCTGAAGTACAGTTTGGAGGCGATCATGGTGTTTGCATCGAACTGGATAAAGGTGATGTTGTCGTTATTCCTGCTGGAGTTGCGCACATGAAACTGAATTCAAGTGAAGATTTTACAGTAGTTGGTGCCTACCCAAACGGGCTTGAATATAACATAAAATATGGTAAGCCTGAAGAACGACCAGAGGCAGATGATGACATTGCAAAAGTGAAAAATCCAGATAACGATCCTGTTTATGGTAGCAAGGGTCATTTATTTGAGTGCTGGTATAACCAGAATTGCGCAAATGTTTAAAACTCTTTCTATTTAACCGTCTAAAATTCTTTAATTTTCGGGTTTTAAATACACTATCCTTAATATTAATGAATTTTAGATATTTCTGTTCAGCTTTAGCGCTCTCTGTTACCCTATTTACTGCCTGCAACACCAAAAAATCGGAAGAAAAAAAAGCTGCCGATGCAAAGATCCGTGTAAAGGAAGATGATAAAGCAGATAGCCTTTTAATCGCCTACGACCCTGCCAAAGGTGATAAGTGGATCGCCGATTTTGTACAAAACCTACATAAAAAGTACGGCTTCAATGGGAATATGCTTGTTGCTAAAGATGGCAAAATTCTGTACGAGAAAGCGATAGGTTGGGCCGATTACTTGCATCGCGATAGTTTGAAAATTTCTTCTGAATTCGAACTTGCCTCCATTACCAAAACGTTCACTGGAACCGCTATTATGCAACTGGTCGAGGCCGGAAAACTTTCGTTAGATGATAACGTCAAAAAATTCTTCCCAAATTTTCCTTATGATGGAATTACAGTAAAACTATTGCTGACACATCGTAGTGGAATGATGAATTATGTTTATTTCATTGATGACATTTGGCGTAAGGAAAAACGCAACATGAAAAAAGGGGTGAGTAACCAAGAAGTAATGGATGTGATTGCAGAACGCAAGCCAAATCGTTATGTGAAACCTGATGATCGCTTTCACTATAACAACTCCAATTTTATGGTATTAGGGGCAATTATTGAGAAAGTAACAGGTCAACGTTTTTCTCAATATATGATGGAGCATATTTTCAAACCTGCAGGGATGAAAAATACTCACGTTTACAGTACGACTGAATATGAAAAAATTCCTGTTGATGTAGTCGGGCATGATCGCAATAGCTTTAGATACTCTGTTGCCCAAAACTTTTTAGACGGACCAGTTGGTGATAAGGGAATTTACAGCACTGTTCATGATCTGGTGCTTTATGATAAGTATCTAAAAAATGGAAGGTTACTTAGCAAAAAAAGTACTGACTCATCTTATGTTGGTCGCAACAAGCCTGTTAACGGGCACTTTAATTACGGCTATGGATGGCGGATGTTTGATGGGGAAAAGATGGACAAAGTAGTTTATCATACAGGCTGGTGGCACGGTTTCAGACATATCTACGTTCGCGATCTTGACAAAAATATTATTGTAATTTTTCTGGGGAATTTGACCAACGGAAGTTTAATGCATCTTGATGATTTATACAAACACCTGGGCATGCCGATAATCAGAAAAGGTGCCTACCACGGCAATGGCAGCTTGCCAGGAAGCGATGAAGATTAAATAATCTAAACCTCGCAGGTTTCAAAAACCTGCGAGGTTTTTTTTATAATAGCGTTCGAAAACAATTTTAGGTAAATTTAACTTATTAATAAAACAACAAATTATGTTCGATAAATTATTAGCAGCGCAACAAAAAGCGGAAGAAATTAAAAAGCGTTTAGATACTATTTCTGTTTTTGGAGAGGTGGAGAACGGCGCCATAAAGATTACAGCAACCGCAAACAAAGCAATAACAGGCGTTTCAATTAATGAAACATTTTTGGAAAATGCAGATAAAGAAGAGTTAGAAGAATTGTTATTAACGGCAATTAACAAAGCTCTGGCTAATGCCGAAGAGGTTAGTGCTACAGAAATGCAAGCCTCAGCCGCAGATATGTTAGGTGGTTTGGGCGGAATGTTTGGTCAATAAATTAAGTTTTTTACTACTTCTAAATTTATATTCACCTTCGATAAACGCGTTATGACATTTACTTATTACGGCCAATCTTGCTTCCTTTTAGAGGCAGATGGAAAAAAATTTCTTTTTGATCCTTTTATAAAATCAAACCCTTTAGCGAAAGATATTGATACCTCTAAAATTGAGGCTGACTATATTTTAGTTAGTCATGGTCACGGCGATCACGTTGCAGATTTAGTTGAGCTGGCCAACCAAACCGGTGCAGAGGTGATTGCAATGGTTGAAGTAGCCAAATGGATTAAAGAACAAGGGATCGAAAAGGTAACTGATATCAATTTTGGGGTTCAGAAGCTTTCTTTTGGTAAGCTGCGTACAGTTTGGGCGGTGCATAGCAGTTCAAACCCCGATGGTAGTTACGGTGGCAACCCTGCTGGCTTCGTGTTGGAGTTAGGCGGAAAACAGATCTATTTCGCCGGCGATACAGCATTAACTATTGAAATGAAACTCTTGGCTGATTTGTACAAGTTAGATTATGCCATTTTGCCTCTTGGCGGTCATTACACCATGGACGTTGATGATGCGATCATTGCAGCAAAATACATTAACTGCGATCAAATCATAGGTGTTCATTACAATACTTTTCCTCCGATCAGCATTGATGAAGATGAGGCTGTATCAAAATTCAAGAGAGAAAGCAAAACCTTATTGTTGCCAAAAGTTGGAGAAACAATAGCATTGTAAAAATAGTAAGCCACAGATTTGCAGATCTTTTATTAACTGGAAATTTGTGGCTTATTTAAATTCTGATAAAATAAAAAAGGGTTCCGATTTTACATCAGGAACCCTTTCAAATTATAAAACTAAACCTAATTCTTTTTAGCGGCAGCTTTGTTTGCTTTGTAACGCATGTCAGCTGTTCCATCTTTTTTTGTTGGACCAACAACTTTCGTTACAGCTTTTGTTTTATTTTCTTTAAAGCGCATATCTGGTGTTCCATCAGCTTTCATTTTTGCAGCGGTGGTAGTCGTTTTAGTTTCTACCTTTTTAGCTTCCGATTTTACACCTGCTTTTACAGGTGCAACAGTAGTTTTTACTTCTTTTTTAACAACTGTTTTAGCTTTAGCTGGCGTTGCTGCTGGTGTTTGTGCAAATGCTGTAGTTAAACCAAATGCTGCGATTGCGATTAAACTCAATAATTTTTTCATGTCTTTAATTTTTTTTTACTCGTTTATTTGTTGATATAAAATTGATTAATCGGGATGAAGTTTTAATGAAGATAAGAATAAAATTTCTTAATGTGCAGCAAGCCAATTATCTCCTTCACCAATTTCAACAACGATTGGAACCGTTAATTTAATCGCATTTGCCATTTTATCTTGAATGATTGCTTTCATCACCTCTTTTTCAGATTTCAATACATCAAACACCAACTCATCATGTACTTGCATGGTCATCGTTGATTGTAGGTTTTGCGCTTTCATTTCTTTGTGAATATTGATCATTGCAATCTTAATCATATCGGCGGCAGAACCTTGAATTGGTGCGTTAATGGCATTTCGTTCTGCAAAACCACGTACGGTTTGATTTGCAGAATTAATATCACGCAAATACCGCCTTCTGCCCATTATGGTTTCTACAAAGCCATTTTCACGGGCGAAGTTCATCGTATCGCTCATGTAACGCTTAATACCAGGATATTGAGTGAAATATTGTTCGATAATGTCAGCAGCCTCTTTCCGCGGAATACCTAAGTTCTGCGAAAGTCCGAATGCAGATTGGCCATAGATTATTCCAAAGTTTACGGCCTTTGCATTTCTGCGTTGCGTACTGTCAACCTCTTCAATGCTAATTCCATATACTTTTGCGGCGGTAGCGGTGTGGATATCGATATTTTTGCTGAATGCATCGAGCATGTTCTCCTCTTTGCTAATTTCAGCAATAATCCTCAACTCAATCTGCGAATAATCCGCAGAAAGCAGAATGTGGTTTTCATCACGGGCAATAAAAGCCTTCCTTACTTCGCGACCGCGTTCAGTGCGAATAGGGATGTTTTGTAAATTCGGATTGTTAGAACTCAACCTCCCTGTGGCGGCAACAGCCTGATTATAGGATGTGTGCACTCGTCCCGTTTTCGGATTTACCATTAAAGGCAAAGCGTCTACATAAGTCGATTTCAATTTTTGCAACTGGCGAAAATCCAGGATATCTTTTACGATGTCGCTTTTACTGGCTAAGGCGGTAAGCACATCTTCGCCGGTTTGGTACTGACCTGTTTTAGTTTTTTTTGCTTTAGGGTCTAATTGAAGTTTATCGAATAAAACTTCTCCCAATTGTTTTGGAGAGGCTAAATTGAATTTTATCCCTGCTTTATCATATACATTTTGTTCAAATTTAATGATATCGGTTTCCAGCTCTTTTGAGTAGGCGATAAGGGTGTCAATATCAATCCTTACACCTTCTTTTTCAATGTCAGCAAGAACATAAACCAATGGATTTTCAATTTCCTCTGCTAATTTGGCAGCATTAAGTTCTTTCAATTTCGGCTCAAAAATATGGGCCAGCTGCAGCGTTACATCGGCGTCTTCGGCAGCATAATCTACCACATCAATCACTGGAACATCACGCATGGTTAATTGATTTTTACCTTTTGCGCCAATCAATTTGGTAATGGAAATTGGCGAATAACCTAGATAGTTCTCAGAAAGTACATCCATCCCATGACGCGTATCCGGATCGATAAGGTAGTGAGCAAGCATGGTATCGAACAACTTTCCCTTTACTTGCACACCGTACCATTTCAGTACTAATATGTCATATTTTGTGTTCTGTCCGATTTTTTCTATCTGCTCATTTTCAAGCACCACCCTAAACTCATCAACTACCGCCTGTGCTTCTTCTCTTATTGCCGAAACGGGAATGTAATAGCCAGACCCTGGTTTTATGGAGAAGGATAATCCAACCAGCTCAGCCATGTTAGCGTCAGTGCCAGTCGTTTCTGTATCAAAAGAAATCCTTTTTTCAGCTAGCAAAAGCTTAATTAAATCTGCTCTTTGCGCTGCCGTTTCTACTAAAACATAATCATGCTCGGTATTTTCAATCGTTTTGGCCGGAAGTTTTTCCGCCGGTTCTTCTTCAATGGTATCGGTATATTGAATCGCTTCGCCAGATTGATTTCCGAAAAGATCAGTTTGTGTTCCTTCCTGAAACCTCGCTGTAGTTACTGAAAATTCATCTCCAAAAACCCGTCTGCCGAGTGTTCTAAACTCCAGTTCGGTAAACAATGGTTCCAATAAATCGCGACTAGGGTCGCAAAGTTCTAAGCTGGCTTCATCTAACTCGACAGGTACATCAAGCTGAATTGTGGCTAATTTTTTTGAAATTAATCCTTGCTCCGCAAAATTCTCTACATTTTCTCGCTGCTTACCTTTGAGTTCGTGTGAATGCGCAATAATATTCTCCATCGAACCATACTGCTTGATGAGTGCTTTCGCAGTTTTTTCACCAATACCAGGGATTCCTGGGATGTTATCAACGGCATCTCCCCATAAACCTAAAATATCGATAACCTGCAGTACGTTTTCTATTTCCCATTTGGTTAAAATCTCTTTCACACCCAAAATTTCCATTCCATTACCCATACGAGCTGGTTTGTAAATGAAAATATTTTCTGATACCAGTTGTGCAAAGTCCTTATCAGGCGTCATACAAAAAACCTGATAACCTTTTTGTTCTGCTTTTTTGGCCAATGTTCCGATAATATCATCGGCCTCATAACCATCGGAAGTAATTACCGGGATATTAAAGCCGGTAATTAGTTTGATTACAAAAGGCATGGCGGCTGCTAAATCTTCAGGCATAGCCTGCCGATGAGCCTTATATGCTTCGAAAGAGGTGTGTCTTTCTGTAGGGGCTTCGGTGTCGAAAACCACGGCAATATGTGTAGGTTTTTCTTTCTTTAATACATCCAGCAAAGTATTGGTAAAGCCCATAACGGCCGATGTATTTATTCCTGTGGAGGTAAAACGGGGATTTTTACTCAACGCAAAATGTGCCCGGTACATCAGCGCCATCCCATCTAAAAGAAAGAGTTTTTTATTCATATGATAAAAGTAACCAAAGTTCCCCATAACCGTAAACAGGTTTTTCAACAAAAAACAAATTCTTTTATTGAATTAATGTATTTTCAACATCATCAATAAAAAACGCTTTATGAAAACATTCCCTACGCTGATTTTTTGTCTGATTATTGGCTTTGCAAAGGCTCAGCTTCCTTCCGATTCGCTAATTACTTACATCACTTTTGAAAATTTAAAAGGCTATAGCAAAGGCTATGGAACGTCGGTAGAAAGACCGATCGCCACTGGTGCATTTACTAATCTTGCAGATAGATCTTTATTGAAATTGCGCATGGCCAAATTGGAAAGTTCGTTTAGGTGGCCAAACGGTACTGCAATTGATTTTACAAGTAGATCGAGCACCGCTGGTAAGTCTGGAATTGTAGACCGTTATACCTTAACTAATCCTTCTACCAAAGAGCAGGTTGTGCTATATGTTGATCCTTACCATACTGATTCCCTTTACTACATTCCTGAAGGATTGGTATTGGTATCGAAAGAGATGTTGGCACGGGAAATTGCACCACATTTACTTAAAATTGAAGCAATAACTAAAACAGCTGATGTTTTTGTAGATGCCAAGCAGTTGATAAATGAAGAAATGCAGTACCTCAATATGAAGGTAGGAATTGCTTCTTTTGTAGACCGAGAGAATTTAATTAAAGTATTTTCGGATACGCAGGCAGATAATGATTTGAAAAATTTTCTCTTTAATATTTACGTGCTTAATAAATTTTATGCCCTAGGTAAAAATCTATCGAATGCTAAAGGTTATGCTTATGGTAAAATGAAAGATGCTTTTTTAAACTTCCAACAAAAACACAGCGATATAAATGCTGGTAACATTAAAATTAACTTGAATTAATACATTTCAATAATTTGTAGCGTTATTTGTGAGAAGCACAGTCACGATGAAAATTTTATTAAGTATTCTTTTATTTCTCTCTGTTGGTACCGGTTCCTTCGCTCAGGATTTCATTCTTAAAAATAATGATGATGTGATCCGTGGTACTATAAAAGGTACCGATTATTTCTCTGTATTAATTAGTGCAAATGACGAAGCTGATGTTATACTTCCAGCGAAGGATGTAAAGAATTTTTTCTGGAATGGCGATAGCTACCTAAGTAAGGGCTTTGCTAATGGCCGTAATTTTGAATATCGTTTTGTGAAAGTGATTGAATTGGGAGCCGTTAACCTTTATGCTTTCGGAGGAGGAACTTTGATGCCACCGACAAAAGATAAAAAAGTAAGGTTTAGGCCTTCAGTTGGTATTGGAACTGGAACAGGTGGATTTGGAGGCATGGGAATGGGTGGAGGAATCAATATTGGTGGAGGAAGAAGTGCAGCGCCAGAGCGACCAGCCGGAGCACCTGCTGTGCGTTATTTTATTGAAAAGCCAGGTGCTGGTCCGTTACAGGAAGTACCCATGAAAGCCATTACCGATGAAGATAAAAAAGCAAGCGTGAAAACAATTTTGCTTCAAAAAATCGGAGATAATGAGAGTATAAAAGCTAAAGTGGAGAATAGTGTATCGTTTGATAGTCGCGAAGTAATTGAGTTGATCAAAGCGTACAACTCCACGAAAAAATAGCTGCTCTTATCTGGCGCAACAGTTTAATAAATGATCATTGACCATTCCGGTGGCTTGCATAAAAGCATAACATATGGTGGTTCCAAAAAATTTGAAGCCACGCTTTTTCATGTCTTTGCTAATGGCATCAGATAATTCTGTTCTGGCAGGAACGTCACTCATCTTTTCTATATTATTTTCGATAGGTTTTCCAGCAGGAATAAATCCCCAGATGTAGCTTGAGAAGCTCCCAAATTCCTTTTGTATTTCGATAAATAATCTGGCATTCGTAATCGCACCACTTACCTTTAACTTGTTCCTGATGATGCCCGGATCGTTCAATAGCCGTTCTACATCTTGATCATCAAAAGCTGCTACTTTGCCTACTTCAAAGTTCGCGAACGCATTCTTGTAATTTTCTCTTCTTTTTAGAATGGTAATCCAACTTAAGCCGGCCTGTGCTCCCTCCAACAGTAAAAACTCAAATAATATTTTATCATCATAAACAGGCTTTCCCCATTCTTCATCATGGTATTTTACGTAAAGTGGGTCGGAAGTTGCCCAGGAGCAGCGTGTTTGTGAGTTTTGAGTTTGTAGTTGGGAGTTTTGCATAAAAGTATAATTTGCCAATGATTTATTTATAAACCGATCGTCATCTCGACTGAAGCGCAGCGAAATGGAGAGATCTATCTAAGCAGATTTCTCGGCTGCGTTGCACTCCGCTCGAAATGACGACTTTGTGTATTGTGATCGTTCTAGGAAATATCACTCTAAACACCCATCTCTCAACTACCTAAAAGTTCATCCCAATACTCTACCGCTCTTCTATAATGTGGAATAACGATACTGCCACCTACCAAATTAGCGATCATGAAGATTTCGTTCATTTCATCACTGTTTACGCCTGCACCATAACATTTCCCTAAGTGATATTTAATGCAATCATCGCAGCGCAAAACCATTGAAGCCACCAGGCCTAACATTTCTTTTGTTTTGACGTCAAGGGCACCTTCGGCATAAGAAGTGGTATCCAAAGCGAAGAAACGTTTGATGTTTGTATTGGCAGTTTCCATTATTCTATCGTTCATTTTTTCACGATAGCCGTTAAATTCTTCTACTAACTTTCCCATAATAATTT
The DNA here is from genome assembly GCF_979258625.1 of Pedobacter sp. AC212. Classification (NCBI taxonomy): domain Bacteria; kingdom Pseudomonadati; phylum Bacteroidota; class Sphingobacteriia; order Sphingobacteriales; family Sphingobacteriaceae; genus Pedobacter; species Pedobacter sp. AC212. Next base: position 878,797 of record NZ_OZ409870.1, read on the forward strand.
TTGAATGATTGAATTTTTGAATGATTAAATTTTGATAATTGGAAATTCCAAATTGGAAACTGAGAATTGAAAACTGAAAACTGAAACTGGCTATTCCTCCAAATCCATCGGATTCCAGAATACCTTTTTAAAATTAACTACCTTATCATTTTTCACTTCTACACCTTCTTTCAACAGCAATTCCTCCATCAGTTCTGGCGGGTCGAAATGAAATTTCCCCGTAAGCAAACCACTGCTGTTTACCACCCGGTGGGCAGGTACTTTCGGATGTGCGGTGCCAGCATAACTCATGGCATGCCCAACCATTCGAGATGATTTTGCGGCGCCTAAACTCTTCGCAATAGCGCCATAAGAAGTCACTCTTCCTTTCGGAATTAAGCGGGCAATCTCATACACCATTTCGTAAAAGTTGGTATCCATTATTCGAATGAAAACTGAATGTAATTAATATTTTTATCGTGAAGCAAATACTTCTTTTCGTAATAAGTTTTAATCGATAACACGTTATCTGCTAAATCAGATGTGTACAAATGATCAGTATTTTTATGTACAACCAGGTTTAGTTCCTCCACTTTTTCACAAGTGTAGGCATAAAGCTGGTCGTTATCCGTTTTTAGATTTACCTTACCACCTGGTTTCAAAACTGTTTTGTAGCGATTTAAAAACACGGGGAAAGTTAAGCGTTTTTTCTCTCTGCTGTCTTGTGGTTGAGGGTCGGGAAAAGTAATCCAGATTTCGTCGATTTCTCCCTCAGCAAAATAATCCAGCAAATTCTCGATTTGAATTCTTAAAAACGCAACGTTGTCAATTCCTTCTTCAATGGCGGTTTTTGCCCCACGCCAGATACGGTTGCCTTTATAATCTACACCGATAAAATTTTTCTCAGGAAATAATGTTGCCAAATTTACCGTGTATTCGCCTTTGCCACAAGCCAGCTCCAGTACAACGGGATTTTCATTTTTGAAATGTTCAGCAGCCCATTGGCCTTTAAGCGCTTTCCCTTCCTCTAATTGATATACGTTTGCAAAAGTTTCTATCTCTGCAAAACGTCTAAGTTTATCTTTACCCAAAAGTTTTTTTTCGGCAAATTTACAATTAAAACATTTATCCAGAGTTGTTTTTCCTGCCATAATGATTCCTTTTCAGTTTATCAATCGTATTTTTGCAGATTATTTAAAAGCAATACATTGGAAAAGAGCGCTAAAATATACATTGCTGGCCACCGTGGTATGGTTGGTTCGGCAATTCTCCGTAAGCTGGAAGCAGAAGGTTTCACTAATTTGATCACCAGAACTTCTGCTGAATTAGATTTAAGAAATCAACATGCCGTAACCGAGTTTTTTGATGCAGAAAAACCAGATTATGTGTTTCTTGCTGCGGCCAAAGTAGGCGGTATTGTAGCCAATAATACTTACCGGGCAGACTTCCTGTATGAAAACTTAGCCATCCAAAATAATGTAATTCATAATGCTTATTTAAGTGGTGTTAAGAAATTGATGTTTCTAGGCTCAAGCTGTATTTATCCAAAATTGGCGCCACAGCCGTTAAAGGAAGATTACCTTTTAACCGGCACATTGGAGCACACCAATGAACCATATGCCATTGCTAAAATTGCAGGGATTAAAATGTGCGATGCGTATCGTGATCAATATGGATGTAATTTTATCTCGGTAATGCCAACAAATCTCTACGGCTATAACGACAACTACCACCCTGAAAATTCACATGTTTTGCCTGCGCTAATCAGGAAAATCCATGAGGCGAAAATTAATGACCATCAAAGCGTTTCGGTTTGGGGTTCGGGTACCCCGATGAGGGAGTTTTTATTTGCTGATGATTTAGCTGATGCCTGTTTCTATCTGATGCAAAATTATAGTGAGCCTAACCTGATCAACATTGGCACAGGCCATGATCTTACCATAAAAGATTTAGCGCTGCTGATCAAAGAGGTGTTGCAGTTTGAAGGTGAGCTTGTATTTGACTCTTCAAAACCTGATGGTACCCCGCGTAAATTAATGGATGTAACTAAACTGCACAATTTAGGATGGAAGCATAAAATCGAATTGAGAGAGGGGATTGAATTGGCCTACCAGGATTTTCAAAGCAGGTATTAAATCAAGCTATATTTTTTGATAGTTAAAATTGATATATTTGAAGAAATTAATCAATTTTAACTATAATGACTTTAGTTCAGCTTGAATACATTGTTGCGGTAGATACTTACAGAAGTTTTGTTATTGCTGCAGAGAAATGTTTTGTAACGCAACCGACATTAAGCATGCAAGTGCAAAAATTGGAGGAATTGCTAAGCGTTAAAATCTTCGATAGAAGCAAACAGCCAGTATCTCCAACTGAAATCGGTGCGCAAATAATTGCACAAGCCAGAATCATTTTACAGGAAAGTGGAAAGGTAAAAGAGCTCATCAATAGCCAGCAACAAGATGTACTTGGCGAATTGCGAATCGGAGTTATACCTACCGTGGCCCCATACTTATTGCCTCAGGTAATTTCAGCAATGCTGGAAAAATACCCTGAACTAAAACTCCTCATTTGGGAATATACCACCGAAGATATTATTCATCACTTAAAAACAGGTGTACTGGATTGTGGGATTTTGGCCACTCCTTTAACAGATGCTAACATTATCGAATCGCCATTGTATTACGAAAACTTTGTAAGTTACATTAGCAAGAACAGTAAGCTTTACAAAAAGAAAGCTGTGGATGCTGAAGACCTTAACGATGAAAACATTTGGTTATTAAATGAAGGACATTGTATGAGAAACCAGGTGTTGAACATTTGCCGATCAACAAAAAACAATAGATTACAGGGTTTGGAATATAATACTGGCAGTGTAGAAACATTGGTGCGGATGGTAGATTTAAACGGTGGTGCAACATTGCTACCCGAATTGGCCATTGCAGAATTAAATGCCAAACAAACTAATAAAATCCGTCATTTCAAATCTCCAGAACCTGTAAGGGAAATTAGTTTGGTTACACACAAAAACTTCATTAAAATGAGAATGTTGAATGCCTTGAAAGAAGAGATTTTAGCCATTATCCCAAAAACAATGAAGCAAAAAAAGAAAAAAGACATAGTAGGAATTTAAACATGACTTGTTTTTTGAGGTTTCGAAAATCCTTCTTCTTTCTATAAATAGCCGTTAGCGGCTGGCTCATTTAGAGAAGAGTTACATAATGCTCACTTCTAAATTTTTATTTCAAAAGCATTAATCATCTGCATAGCTTGCTACAACCTATTGTATTAAATTAATTACTTGGTTTGGTTTTTGTTTTATTCGCTTATTACTTATTAATTTAGCCGTCACAACAAAACAACGTGAAAAAGAATATATTCCTAATTGTAATATTATGTATAGCTGCATATTCAGCTCATGCGCAAAAGCCTACCTATCTAGAAATGTTAGCCAATCAGCCCAAATGGGTTGATTCTGTTTTTAAAAAACTTAATCGTAGAGAAAAGATTGCCCAAATGTTTTTCGTTCGGGCGCATACCAATCTAGGTCAGAAATATACCGATTCGGTAGGTTTGGTAATAAAAAGAGAGCAGTTGGGAGGAGTAATATTTTTCCAGGGCGGACCAGTAAGGCAAGCCCGTGCTACAAATGCTTACCAAAAAGTAAGTCGTGTTCCTTTAATCGTGGCAAATGATGGCGAGTGGGGTTTGGGTATGCGTTTGGATAGTACTATTTCGTTTCCCTACCAAATGACGCTTGGAGCTATCCAGAACAAGGATTTGATTTATAGAATGGGGCAGGAAGTGGCCAAAGATTTTAAGCGAATGGGCATGCAAATGAACTTAGCTCCTGATGCTGATATCAATAATAATCCAAAAAATCCTGTAATCAATTATCGCTCGTTCGGTGAGAATAAATATAATGTAGCAACTAAAACCGGCGCTTACATGAAAGGGATGCAAGATGGCGGTTTACTAACCACCTTAAAACATTTCCCTGGCCATGGCGATACGGATGTAGATTCGCATTACGATCTTCCTCAACTTACCTTTACAGCGGCTCGCTTGGATAGTTTGGAGATGTATCCTTTCAGAGAACTAATTAAGCAAGGTGCATCAGGTGTGATGATTGCTCACATGAATATTCCGTCTTTAGATAACACCCCAAATCTACCATCAACACTGTCAAAACCAATCGTTACGGGGATTTTGAAGCAACGTTTAGGTTTTAAGGGCTTAATTATTTCTGATGCCATGGATATGAAAGGCGTAGTGAAATATTTCAAAAATGGTGAGGCTGATTTGTTGGGCATTATTGCAGGAAATGACATTCTAGAGCTTTCTGAAAACAGCGACAGAGCCATAACCTTAGTACGTAAAGCGGTAAGGCAAGGTAGAATCGACATGAAAGCCATTGATGAAAGTGTGAGGAAAATATTAACTGCGAAATATTGGGCAGGTTTGGGCAGCAGAGATTCGGTGGTTACCCAAGGGATTGTTGCGGGTGTAAATAGAGGCACAAGTACTGCATTGGTGCAGGAATTGGCCAATGCGTCGGTTACTTTACTTAAAGGAAAAGACTACATTAAAAATATGGTGCCAATTAGAAGGACAGCCATTATCAGTATTGGTGTTCCATCGGTTACCAGATTCCAAAAAGAGATCTCAAAAGGATTTTACAACTCTGTTTATTACGTTTTGGATAAGGATGCAACGTCAACTCAAATATCTAACGTAGCTAGAGAAATTGGCGCTTTTGATCAGGTAATTGTAGGAATTCACGACAGTAGAGCCAGACCAGGAAATAACATTCCATTAAACGCAGGTGTAAAAAATTTCATTAAGGAACTTTCAACAAAGAATACCATATTTTCTCTTTTTGCAAATCCCTATAACTTATCTGCTTTACCAGGCCTGGAAAACAGCAAAGGTTTAATAGTGGCTTACCAAAAAGAAGACTATATGCAAGTTTCGGCAGCTGCGGTAATTAATAACCGTTTGGTGCCAAAAGGGAAGTTGCCAGTAAGCATTTTGCCTAATTATAAGTTTGGTGATGGATTGTAGGTTGGGATAAACGGGGATTAAAAAAATTGCTATTTCTTAATTGAACTTAACTATTGTAGATAGGATTAGTTACAGATGATTACCTGCATTACGCCGATATTCATCTTTTGACTAATATCTGCCTTAGTTTAATGAGCATTTTCTTTCATTGATTTCCCTACCAGCAGCTATAATTTTTATCTTTGTTTTGAGAAAATTTGCAATCAAATGTCAGAAAGTTACATCGCCGAACAAATCTTCAATAAAGAAGATTTTACTTTACGTTCATTATCAAAAGCAGAATACGAAAACTGTAAATTCATTGGTTGTAATTTCTCTAGCTCCGATTTAAGTGGTGTAAAATTCCTCGATTGCGAATTTATTTCTTGTAACCTAAGCTTAGCGAACTTAACCAAAACAACATTTAATGAAGTAAGCTTTAACGATTGTAAAATGCTCGGTTTGCGCTTCGAAAGTTGCAATGATTTTGGTTTAGCTTTCCGCTTTAATAATTGTAAAATGGATCATTCTTCCTTTTATAAACTCAAAATAAAAAAGACCGAATTTATAAATTCACAACTCCACGAAGTTGATTTTTCTGAATGCGATTTATCTAATTCCATTTTCGATAATTGCGATTTATTGAGCGCAACTTTTGATAAAACGATTCTAGAAAAAGCCGATTTTAAAACGTCGTATAATTATTCTATAGATCCGGATAATAATCGGATAAAAAAAGCTAAATTTTCTCAATCCGGCTTAGCGGGCCTTCTTACTAAATATGATATTTTAATCAGCCAGTAGATAAAAATAAAAGCTTCCAAAAATTAAGAAATAATTCTTCGCTAAAATGTTACACTTCTTTTGATGTAACCTGAAAATATTGTAAGTTTAAAGTTTTTTAAGCGAGGTAGCTTAGAAAAATTTTATCCCCATCAATGTTACGCGTCGATAGTTCTAAACCTTGTAAAGTGGTGTACTCTTTGTGCAAACATGAGTATTTAGGCTATTTAATTGAGCCTCATATTGTTCAATTGAATCCACAAGGTGATTTCTCATTTACCTATCAACGAATTTTTACCCATACCGCAGAAGAATTTGCAGCTTGCTTAACTGAAATCGACTATAAGCTAATTAAGATTTTGGATGATATAGAGCAAGATTCTGTAATCAAAAAATACTATAAAAAGCTAATCAGACCTACCGAGTTTTTCACCAAAATCTTCGATGTTAAATTCTATGATAGTGTTCGCCCTAAAATAGAAAAGAAACTTGCCGAAGCACTCGAGATATTAAAGGTTAAAAATGAGCTTTACGTAATGGATAAAGACGGGTGGCCAGTTGAGCGTAAAATCGAATTGGCTGCCGAACCTGCTTCAATCCTTTTTCACTTCCGTAGAAATGAAACCGAAACAAGGTATTTCCCTACCATAAAATATCAAAACCTCCGCATCGAATTCATGTTTAAGGAGGCGCAGATTATTAGTAACAAACCTGCCTGGTTATTATTAAATGATGTACTTTACTTTTTTGATCAGGATATAGAAGGAAAAAAACTACAGCCATTTTTAGCAAAACGATACATTGCTATTCCGAAAGCTACCGAGGCAACTTATTTTGAAAAATTTGTTGCTCCACTTATCGAAAAGCACCATGTTTACGCCGAGGGTTTTGAGATCAGAACAGAGCAGTTTGAGGCAATTCCAATTATAAAGGTTTTATATGTAGATGGCGGCTTATCGCAAATTCAGTTATATTTTAAGTATGGCGAATATACCTTTCCTGTCGAAAATGCACACCGAGTAACCGTTCGTTTAGAGAAGACTGATGACAACTATATTTTCCATCGTATAAAACGTTCAGCAGATTGGGAGAAGAAACAATACAACTTACTTTTATCACTAGGGTTAAAAAAAACAAGCTCGCTTTTTAGTAATTTAGAGGTTGCTATAGAAGAAGAAAACCCGAGTTATGCAGCCATAAATTGGGTGAACGAGCATATCGAAATTTTGCTTGCCGCAGGCTTCGAAATAGAACAAGCCACAGGACAAAAGCGTTTTGTTTTCGGAGCCAATAAAATTGATTTAGAGGTAAAGGAAGGTAACGATTGGTTCGATATCAACGCCGTAGTTTGGTTCGGTAAATACCAGATTCCTTTCCTTTCATTAAAACAACATATTCTACACAAACGTAGAGAGTTTTTGCTTCCCGATGGAGAGGTAGCCATCATCCCAGAAAAATGGTTTACCCAATACGGAAGCCTGTTTAGCCTTGCCGAAACTACCGGTGGGATAAAGTTAAAAAAGCATCATATTGGTTTAATAAATGATTTGGCTGAAGACAGTTTGGCGAATGTAACTTTAGAACGCAAACTACAACGATTGGTAGATTTTGAGGATATCGCCGATACACAAATGCCAGTTAATTTTAAGGGCAGTTTACGCGATTACCAAAAAGCTGGTTACAATTGGTTTAGCTTTTTAAGGGAATATAACTTTGGTGGTTGTTTGGCTGATGATATGGGTTTGGGTAAAACCATCCAAACGCTGGCTATGTTGCAAAAAGTAAAAGAAGATGATCAGGCTGCGGGATTACAATCTACTTCCTTGATTATTATGCCTACTTCGTTAATTTATAACTGGCTTACCGAGGCAAAAAAATTTACCCCAAAGCTGAAAATTTATGCCCATACGGGTAGTAATCGGAATAAAGATGTAGCCAAGTTTGCTAGCTACGATATTATTATTACCACTTACGGTGTGACCAGGGTAGACATAGAAGAGTTAAAAAACTTTTACTTCAATTATGTTATTTTGGATGAAAGCCAGAATATTAAAAATCCGGCTTCTAAATCATTCAAATCCGTTCGAAGCTTGAAATCTAAACACCGACTGATTCTTAGCGGTACCCCAGTAGAAAATTCAGTAGGCGATTTATGGTCGCAGCTTACCTTTTTAAACCCTGGTTTATTGGGTACGCAAGCCTTTTTTTATGATGAATATGTACAGGCCATCGAAAAAAAGAAGGATGAAGAAAAAGCACGAAAACTCCAGTCTCTAATAAAACCTTTTGTACTTCGCAGAACCAAGGAACAGGTGGCCGCAGAATTACCTCCAAAAACCGAGCAGGTAATTTATTGCGATATGAGCGAAGATCAGGCTGCGTATTACGAAAAAACCAAATCTGCCTACCGCAATGACTTACTGGAGAGTATGGATAATGGCACTTTTGCACAAAAACAGGTTCAGCTTCTGCAAGGTTTAACCGCACTGCGCCAACTGGCTAACCATCCGGTAATGATCGATGGAACCTACGATTCTGATTCAGGCAAGTTCGAAAACGTAATCCATACGCTTGATAATGTGTTAAAGGGAGGACATAAAGTGTTGGTGTTTTCTCAGTTTGTAAAACATCTGGATATATTTAAAAAGCACTTCGAAGCAGAACACATTCCTTTTGCGTATTTAGATGGTGCAACCCGAAATCGCGGTGAGATTGTTTCGGAATTTCAACAGAATGAAAATTTAAAAGTGTTTTTGATTTCTATCAAAGCTGGTGGGGTAGGTTTAAATCTTACTCAGGCAGATTATGTCTTCATCCTGGATCCATGGTGGAATCCTGCGGTAGAACAGCAAGCCATTGATAGAACACACCGGATTGGGCAAGATAAAAAGGTTTTTATTTATAAATTTATTGCGAAAGATACTGTTGAGGAAAAGATTCTTGCGTTGCAAAATCGCAAAAAGTCTTTGGCCAATTCATTAATTACCACCGAAGAAAGCTTCTTTAAATCGCTTAGTAAAGATGATATAAAAGATTTATTAAGGTAATCCTAAAACTCTATCAAAATCAATTTGTTATATCCTAGAATTTAAAATCTACGATCATGACAAATGAAAATTTAAATACAGCCTTGAATAATGTTAAAGAGGCTTGGAAGTACCCAGAATTATTTCAAAACACCTCACGTTCTGAGCGCATATTATCTGGGGTGGTAGGTTCCTACCTTTTGTTTAAAGGTTTAACCAGCATTTTTTCTCATCCGGTAATTGGGGCTACAGGCGCAGCAGTTGGTGCCGGATTATTATACCGCGGCATTACAGGTTATTGCCCTGCCCGCGATTTGGCAGAACAGCAGCAAGATTTGGATTTAGAATCAAATGATATCGTGATTAAAGAAACCATCATTTCTACAGAGTTGTAGTAATAAATTCAATACGAAACTTTCATTTCTTAATAAACTGGTTAACTTTAAATGTTAATCAATAACTATGAGCAAGTACGCATTATTTATTATCCCAACTTTACTAGGCATGTCAGCAATTGCACAGGAAAAGAAGATAGATCCAGCCAAAGACCCTAAAACTACCGAGGTTTGGGAACCCGTTCCTAAAGTTGTTTCACCAGGTCAACTCCCTCAAAATGCACCTTCGGATGCCATTATATTATTTGATGGTAGAAACCTGGATGCATGGCATTCGGTAAAAGACCCTACAAAACCTGCCGCCTGGACAATAGACGATGGTTTTTTTACTGTTAAAAAAGGTACGGGGAATATCGAAACGAATAAAAAGTTTACCGATTATCAATTGCATATGGAATGGAAAATTCCTGCAAATATTACTGGTGAAGGACAAGCGAGAGGCAATAGCGGAGTGTTTTTAGCGTCGACTGGAGGTGGTGATGACGGTTATGAAATTCAGATTATGGATGCTTATAACAACAAAACCTATGTAAACGGCCAAACTGGAAGTGTTTACAAACAAGGCACTCCGTTAGCCAATGCAAACAAGAAACCAGGAGAATGGCAGTACTACGATATCATCTGGAATGCACCTCGTTTTAATGAAGATGGTTCGGTTAAAAAACCTGCAAGTGTAACTGTTTTACTAAATGGTGTACTATTGCAAAACAACTTCTTACTTAAAGGAGAAACCAGGTACATTGGTGCGCCAGAATATAAAAAGCATGGTCCAGCATCAATAAAGTTGCAAGATCATGGCGATCCTAGTCCGCCGATTAGCTTTAGAAATATTTGGGTTAGAGAATTATAGACCTAGAAATTGAAACCTGCAAATGTGAACTTGCAGGTTTTTTTATTGCCTTCGTTTTGAGGATGATTAGTTCAGCATGCCGAAAATTGCTATTTCGATGGAAGGTTTCTTTTTTCCTGCAATATGTCGAGATAATCTTCCATATCGATCATTTCTGCACCCAAACTCAAAAGATGATCATTAGGGATTTGACAGTCAATTAATTCAACATTTAATTTGCTTAAATGAATTAAGGCAACTTTCGAAGCGTTACTGACATGGCTAAACATACTTTCGCCACAAAAAACATGATTAATTTTTAGGCCGTATAATCCGCCTACCAAAGTATCTTTTAACCAAACTTCAATACTGTGGGCAAAACCTTGTTCGTGTAAATTGATGTAAGCTTTTTGCATTTCATCAGTAATCCATGTGCCATCCTGGCCTTTACGTGGTGTATTGGCGCAATTTAAAATTACATCAGTAAATGCTTTATCAACAGTAATTGCAAAAGTTTCAGCAGCTAAAACTTTTCTCATGCTTTTACTGATCTTTATTTTATCGGGATAAATTACACATCGTTCATGCGGGGCATACCATAAAATAGGATCGCCCTCGCTAAACCATGGAAATATCCCATTTGAATACGCGTTGAGTAATCGATCTACACTTAAATCACCACCAATTGCCAGTAAACCATCGGGTTCAGCTAACTTAGGATCAGGGAAACCATAGTCATCTTCAAGGAGTTGAAAAAACATGTGCGAAAATAAGAAAGAAAACAAACATTAAACCCTTACGTTTATTTTATGTCATACTGTTAAATTGTCCATTATGAGCGCAAAAGATAATTTCATCAAAGTAAAGCATCTTTACAACCGTGCAGGCTTCGGTATTTCATATCCTGATTTAAATAAGCTAAGCAAAAAGAACATCAACAAAGTAGTTGATGGGTTACTTGAAGAACCTAAAAAAGACGATGCCATCACTTTGGTAAACGATGGCGAATCGAGAAGGCAAATGCTGGTTCAAGCTGGCTTGTACGCGAAAAAAGATTTAACTGATGATGAAAAGAAAATGCGTAGGGAGATTGTTCAGATGCAGAATGAGGTCAGTCGCGATTTGAATATTGCCTGGGTGAGTAAGATGATCAATACTGATAGCCCATTGCGAGAGAAGATGACACTGTTTTGGCATGGACATTTTGCCTGCCGGAGCAATAACCCGATGTATGCACAACAACTCAACAACATACAGCGTCAACATGGTTTAGGAAGCTTCAGAACACTTTTAATTGAAGTTTCAAAATCACCTGCGATGTTGCAGTATCTCAATAACCAGCAGAACAAAAAAGGTAAACCGAACGAAAATTTTGCCCGTGAATTGATGGAGTTATTTACTTTGGGAAGAGGTAATTACACGGAAAATGATATTAAAGAGTCGGCCAGGGCTTTTACCGGTTGGACCTACGATAAAGATGGAACTTTCTTTTTTAGAAAGAACCAGCATGATGATGGTACCAAAACCTTTTTCGGTAAAATTGGAAATTTTGAAGGCGAAAATATCATCGATATTATTTTGGATAAACCTGAAACGGCAACTTTCATCAGCAGAAAAATTTATAGGTTTTTTGTAAATGATACTCCTAATGAAGAACACGTTAAAGAATTGGCAAACCATTTTTATAACGCTAAATACGATATATCCGAAATGATGCGGAAATTGTTTACCGCCGATTGGTTTTACAGCCCGGAAAATGTGGGTACTAAAATTAAATCGCCTGCCGAGTTTTTGATTGGTTTAAGTCGCGAATTTTTTGTTACCTACAATAAACCGCAAGTACTCATTCAACTCCAAAGTAGTTTGGGGCAATACCTATTCAATCCACCAAACGTGGCAGGTTGGCCAGGTGGGCAAAATTGGATTGATAGCTCATCGCTGATGCTCAGAATGCGGATCCCTTCGTTGGTTTTAAATGATGGCGAAATCGATTTTAGCGGTAAAGCCGATCCGGAAGATGAAGCTGTAATTGCATTGAGCAGAACTGCTACAACCATGGCTAACAACACCAAGAAGCCAAAATCGTACGTAAATGCCCAGGCCGATTGGCCAAAATTTTTAGATACTCTACCCAAAGGATTAACTCCTGTGGAGCTTACGGAATTCTTGTTGCAACCTAAATTGAACGATAAAATAACCAGAATGGTTGCCGATAATAAGGGTTTACGAAGCACAGCTGTAGAAATTACAAGCATGCCCGAATATCAACTTTGCTAAATCATCAATTAAAAAATAAGAAGATGAACAGAAGAAACTTTTTAAGAAATACAGGTTTTGTAGCAGCAGGTTCGTTGTTTGTGCCTGCATTTATGAAACCACTTGAGGCGATGGCGCTTGATGAGCTAAGTTTATATAAAAATTTGGTGGTGGTGCAGCTTTCTGGTGGGAATGATGGCTTAAATACCGTTGTTCCATTTGGAAACGATATTTATTATCAGAAACGTAAGGGCATTGCTATTAAACCAGAAGAGGTGATTAAGCTGAATGATATGCAAGGTTTGAATCCGAATATGCAGGCACTGCAGGAAATTTACGATCAAGGCTGGATGACGATTATCAACGATGTTGGGTATCCAAACCCAGATCGTTCACATTTCCGTTCGATGGATATTTGGCAAACAGGAAGTGATAGCAATCAGTTTTTATCTACCGGTTGGATAGGAAGATACCTCGATAGCAATTGCCAAACCTGTAAATTTCCTTACACTGCCATAGAGGTTGATGACTCACTTTCTTTGGCGATGAAAGGACACACCAAGAAAGGAATAGCGCTCAAAGATCCAGCGGCTTTATATCGCAATACTAACGATCCTTTTTTTAAGGCCATGCTGAAGAGCGATAAGGAGCATTTGGATGAAGATAATTTAGGTTATTTGTACAAGACTATGATTGAGACACAATCATCGGCAAGTTACATTCAAAATACGTCTAAAATTTACCAATCGAAATCCACCTATCCTCAAAGTGGTTTTGCAAACCAATTGAAAACGGTATCCAAATTTATATCATCTGGATTGAAAACCAGGGTATATTACGTTTCTCTGAGCGGTTTCGATACACACGTTAACCAAATAAACCAGCAGGGAAATTTGCTGAAACAATACAGCGAAGGCATGGCTGCGTTTTTGAAAGACTTAAAATCGAACAATAAACTGGAAGATACTTTAGTGGTTACTTTTTCGGAATTTGGCCGTCGCGTAGAGCAGAATGCAAGTAACGGGACAGATCACGGTACCGCAAATAATATGTTCGTTTTTGGCGGAAGATTGAAAAAACAGGGGATATTTAACAGCGCTCCGAATTTAAGTGATTTAGATACTGGCGATTTGAAATATCAGCTGGATTTTAGACAGGTTTACGGCACCATTTTAGATAAATGGCTGGATGTAAACAATGCAGATATTTTAAATAAGAAGTTTAACACCTTAGATTTTATTTAAAATTTAAAAAAGTTCAGAAGAAATTTTTAAACCTAATTCATAAGCACAGCAAAAATTTCGGTCATGTTAACAAAAAGAGCTAATTAAAATTGGATTGGCTCTTTTTGCTTAAATTATGGAGACTTTAAATGACCAGAAAGCCTCAGATTTTTGGTGTGCTATTTTCTTTTAAGTACATACACGGGCCTGCTACTGTCGGCTCCAGTTTGTTCGGAAAAGACTTGAAAAAGCTCGTATCCATAAGATTTAACTTTATTCAAAAAATCCATCGCAGATTTAAATTCCATCCTTTTTCCATCATCATCTTTAATAAAACTGTCTTCTACATATTGTACATTTTGCCCATAATCTACAGCGATAAATACTTTCTCGGAGAATGTTCTGGAAATAGGTTTAAACTGAATGTAATCCGTTTTTAATTCGCTCAACCTGAGTCCACTTACAGTTTGGGCTTTTGCAATACTGGTTGCGAAGCAGGCGGCAAGTGCCGACGCAATTAATAATTTTTTCATGATTTGTTTCTTTTGTGTGTGAGTGTAAATTAATAAGAATCAATCAATGAAAAAACAGAAATCAATTTCGCAGTGTAACATTTTAGGCCAATATATATCTTAACCTAAAAAATTGAATGAACTTCTTAGGCAATATCATCTGGATTATTTTTGGCGGAATTTTTATATTTTTCGAATATATTATTGGTGGTTTAATCCTATGCTTAACCATTGTAGGTATTCCTTTCGGCATCCAGTGTTTTAAGTTTGCCATTGTTGGGTTAGCTCCGTTTGGCGTTAAAATCACCGATACTTCATCTAACACAGGTTGTCTATCTACCATCATGAATATCCTTTGGCTGGTTTGTGGCGGTTTTTGGATTGCGCTAACGCATTTGTTATTTGGCATTTTATTCTGCATTACCATTATCGGGATTCCTTTTGGCAGGCAGCATTTTAAATTGATGAATTTGGCTTTCACGCCCTTTGGTAAGTCAATTTCGTAAAAGGCTGCAGGTTTTGGTTACTAGCCCCGATTGTAATGGAATGCCCGAAGCGTAGCGAGGCATGAAATGAAAAGCGGGAACAAATTACCCAATGAAAACAAGATATTGCGCTCCAAAAACTATTGTATTAAACCAATTTTTTTAGAGTGCGCAATGGCCTCATTACTATTTTTAAATAAGCAGGCACAAACATTTTTCGCTTCTATTTTCTGAAGTAGTTCGCGGGTTTCATTTTCTTTTTCAGGACGAATATTTCGAATGTAAACCGCTTCGATATTTTTTGGATATTTTTCAACAATGGAGGCATATATGAATGGATCCTGCTGTGAATTATCGCCAAAAAAAATAAACTTTTGGTTCGGAAAGGCATCCAAAATACGCATTACCCGGAGCAATTTACCTTCATGACCAGTTTTACCGGTTTTAATTAAATCGCTCCAGCGTTTTAAAGTGTTCAGTAAAAAAGCACCATCTGGCAATTTGTTAAACTTAAATGTTTCCACCAAATAATCGTAAAGGTTCCATTCGCTGCTGCTTACATAAAAAAAAGGATTAGGCTGGTTCTTTTCGGTATGGGATAACGCTAGCTGCTGGTAATGACTGGAGGCATCTGGAAATGTTTTTCTGGTGTGCGGATTTTTGATAAAAAGTTCTCTCAACCTTCTTCCGATAGTAGCCGAGTGTGAAATCATAACGGTATCATCAATATCAGAAATGAAAGCATACTGTGTAATGTGCGGTACATAAACTTTGCCCTCGTTAGCAGCTAAAACCTGGTTATTTTCATCTAAAGCTTCAACTTTTAAAAAATGCCAGCCCGCTTCTACATCGTGTAGCGCTTCCCATTCAAATTTAAAGAAACCATCTTTTTCAGTTTTATTGTAAATGGTTTGATCGAAAAACTGCAACCTAATGTTAACTAAAGGATAGGGTTTTAAGATGAAAAGTTTCAGTAGATGAATAATATTTACGAAAATATTGTTGCTGTAAATTTGAGATGTTTTAGCCCTTTTTTTAAAAACATGGCCGTAAACTACGAGGTTATGTTTGTGGCCATAGCCATGGTAAATTTTTACGCTTACAGATTTATTCATCGAAGTTAAAACAGAGTGAATTAAAAGTTGTTTGTGAAGTAACGCATTTAAGGCTAAAACATGAAATTGCTATTTATCATTAATCCAGGTTCTGGAAGTCACGATATTAATTTAAAAGAAGTAATTTCTACTCACTTCAAAGGAGGAGATGTGAGCATCGAACTTTTTGAATTGCCAGATGATTGTTCGTTAGATAAAATAAAAGCTAAAATCGAACAGTCGCAACCCGACCGTGTGGTTGCCGTTGGCGGAGACGGAACGTTGAAACTGGTGGCCGAGTGTTTGTTAAATAAAGAAATTCCAATTGGGATTATCCCCGCAGGATCTGCAAACGGGATGGCCAAGGAGCTGGGAATACCTCAGGAAATTACCGAAGCACTTGATTTACTGAAAAATGGGAAAGCCCAAAAGATCCACGTGGTTAAAATAAATGAGGAAATATGCATTCATCTATCTGATCTGGGATTTAATGCTTACTTGGTAAAGAAGTTTGATACTTTGCCCGGGCGTGGAATGTGGGGATATGCTAAAGCGACATGGCATGCCTTATGGAATCATAAACGCATGGATGTTGAACTGAATATTAAGGGCGAGACCATTAAATCGAAAGCAGCCATGGTAGCCATTGCAAATGCGACGATGTATGGCTCGGGCTTAAAAATTAATCCTGATGGAAAGTTGGACGATGAACTTTTTGAAATCGTTTTGGTTAAAGATTATTCATACCTGGAGATATTGAAAGTTTGGATTACACGCCTTCCATTTAACCCTAAAAAAGTAGAAATTTTCCAAACATCGGCAATTAAAATTTCCTCCAAACACAAGGCTCATTTTCAGGTTGATGGCGAATATATAGGTAAAATAAATACGGTTGAAGCCCATATTTTACCCGCTGCGATAACGGTTATCGTGTAAAATAGATTAAGAAATTTTATTAATATTTTTGCGGTTTTTTATTTTTTTAAATTATTCTGGATCCAATTCCTGATATCATCAAAACGAAATTCCCCCATACTTGCAGAGATTACCAGATCATATTTTTGCTGCTGACCAGCTGTAATATCTAATCCATTTTCTAATAAGATGAGTCGCATCAAAGTATATGCAGTTCTTTTATTACCATCTACAAAAGGATGATTTATCACAATACTTTCTAAAATAGCTGAAGCTTTCTCTATTGGTGTTGGATATAAATCTTCATCGTTGAATGTAGCGAAGGGTCTAGCT
This sequence comes from Pedobacter sp. AC212, assembly GCF_979258625.1. Taxonomy (NCBI): domain Bacteria; kingdom Pseudomonadati; phylum Bacteroidota; class Sphingobacteriia; order Sphingobacteriales; family Sphingobacteriaceae; genus Pedobacter; species Pedobacter sp. AC212. Next base: position 895,670 of record NZ_OZ409870.1, read on the forward strand.
AAAGCAGATTCAAGTAAACCAAAATCGCGAACTCCTTTACTTCCTCCAAACTTATCAATTAATATGTTGTGTATAATTTCGGTTTCCTTGATTGAAATCATTGAGCAAGTTTATGAAGTACCTCACTATCTTCGGATAGAATTTTTTTAAAGTTTGAAGTCAAAGTTGAATTAGAAGTTCTTTCTAGTTGAACTTCTTTAATTAAATCCAAAATATCAACAAGAAGCTTTTCTGGAACTTGATCCAAAGCCTTGTTTATCTCTTTTTTGATTTCTACTGCTGTCATAATCAAATTTAATAGTTTTATTTATTCAAAACATCATATTAGCATATTTTATGATAGGCTATTATTCCGATAGATTTGAATGGTAAAGTAGAGTCTGAAAAACTCAGCAATAAAACATATTTTAAATAGTATATCGAACCAGCGGTCGCCTAAATTTAAAATCTCGGGCAAAAAGGTTATAAAGCCAATGGAAAATATCCAAACGATTAACCTGAATGAGAATTGGATAAAGTAGGTAATAAAACCAAATTTTTTGAAAAGAAATAAGCCAACTGCCGATAGAAATAACGACAAAAACATAGGAAGCGTTAAAACAACTCTAATTTGAGATAAAAGTTGATCGGGTATTTCATTAATATGGGTAATAATTGCCCAAAATTGTTTAGCAAGGAGTAAAATGCTAATAACATCTAACAGGGCAAAAAACTTAGTGGCAGTTCTCATTTAGTTACAGTATTTGGCAAGATACTGATCTGCTAAACTACTACCCATATTTTTTACAAACAAAAAATCTTCGCAAGCACCTTGTTTATCACCTTGTTTAATTTTTTTTAAGCCGTTATCAATTCGCTCATTTAAATAATCGTCGTCAATACCCAACTGGTTTTTAATAGCAATAATCTGTGTTTCTTGTCCTGGTTTTGCCTGATCAATGTTTTTATAAAAATTAATCACAGAATTTGTCAAACCTTCTTCCGCCTGGTAACTACGAATGGCATCTTGCATATCTCTACTCGATTTACCTTCGCAATTAAAACCAGAAAGCTTAAAATTAACGGGTACTATCACTGCTGTTGTGGTATCATAACCGACAGGAACTTTCCATTTACCACTGCTTAGCCTCACCAACCGCAATGCTTCTTCGTCCAATTCGCTTAAAATGCTTTTGGTTACTCGTGAGGAATAAACATTTCCTTTTTCATCTAATTTAAAACTGATGTTTACGGTACCCTGGATACAGTTATTTTTTGAAAATGAGGGGTAAATGGTTTTTTCTCTTAAGAAATTCGTAAAACCATCCTTGCCTGTTTTAAATTGCAACTGTGCCATCGCAGCCGAACAGCAAAATATTAAAAAGATGGTAACTAGCCTTTTCATAATTACTAATTTACGGTTTTAGTCGCACTGCAGATATGCTTTCGTGGAATATAAACGTCACAATTGTAAAAAGATAACAACAGGAAGGTTAATAATGTTTAAATCAGTTATGCCAGATTATTTCGAATATTTTATTGTTGCCTGTTAAACGTAAATTTTAAGATCACGTTCGGGTCTGGGCAATTCCCCAGGTATTGGTTTCTTTCGCTAAACTTACAAACGCCAGGATAGTCGCCTTCGTAGTTTTCGATATTTTTTATCAGTTGAAAATGAAGGTGAGGTGGCCAGTTGCCATTTTCTTCTTTAATGCCGAGTTCGGCAATTTTTTTTCCGGCTAAAATCATTTTGCCTACTTTCAAATGGTTAATTGATGCTAAACTCAAGTGACCATAAAGCGCATGGAATTTGAAACCCTCGATATTGTAGCTTAAGATAATTGTGGCACCATAATCACCAAAAGCATTGTTGTTGGCAAAACTATGAACCTCGGCATCGTAAAAATTATAAATTGAAGTTCCAGCTTCGCCCCAAATATCTACCCCCAAATGTAACCGCCGGGGTTCTTCTGCACTACTAAAATGAGCACTTCGCGAATAAATCGTACGGTGCTCATTGTAACCGCCGATACCATAGCGAGCTTTAGCGGCGATGAGTTTTTGGTTAATCCACTCAGAAAAAACATCTGTATCGTTTAAAATTGCATCAGTCAATTCTAAATTCGAGTCAGTAAAATCGAGGGGTAAAAGTTGATCTTGTTTAAGATTAAAGTCGACAATTTTTTGAATGGCAGATGCATTTTCGTTAATAATTTGTTCAAAGGTTTTCATTAAAGCTGATCAAAAATATAAACGTAATTATAAATGTAATGTGACAATGCACCTCCAATAACAAAGAGATGCCACAGCTCGTGGCTATGCATCCAGCGAAACATTTGTTTATCCTTTGCGTAATAATACGTGCCACCGATGTAGAAAATGCCACCGAATAATAACCAAAAAATGGCTCCCAAGGGCAATGTGCCGAGCATTTTTTGTAGCAGTGGAACAATTAAACAGCCCATTAAAATATAAATGGCGAGGGATATAGCAGTGCTTTTGAGTTTGTTAAAAATTTTTAAAAGGCAACCAATTATTGCAATTAACCATACAATAGCAAATAAACTCCAGCGTAACCATCCATCAAAAACTAGTAGGGCAGTCGGGGTATATGATCCTGCAATCATCAAATAAATGCAGCAATGATCAAATTTTTGCCAAAAGCGAATACCATAATCACTAGCAGGAAAACCGTGATAAGTGGCACTTACGCCAAACAAAATAAATGTAGCAATGCTGTAAATCCAGGCTGCGGTGAATTGAATTGGTGTTTCGCATTTTTGGAGCAAAAAATAACCCGCTGGTATCGCTACCAATGCGGGTATAAAATGTGTAAAGAAGTTTACCGGTTCTCTTAATTTTCTCACGATAACTATTCTTCGCCTTCTTCTTTTTGTCTCGGTTCTTTAGCAATTTTATCAAACAAGTGATCCATGCGCTCTACATATTCATTTGTATCATCTACAAAAAAAGTAAGCTCTGGCACCACTCTAACCTGATGGCGGATTCTGGCGCCTAGTTTATATCGAATTTCACCAGCATGAGCATTTACCGTATTAATGGATAAAGTAGTATTGGTAGTATTAAAAAAACTCAAATATACCTTTGCTACAGCCAAATCTGGCGATACGCGAACACGTGTAATCGTTACCAGCGTATTCGGTAAAAATGCTCCACCCTCACGCTGAAAAACCTGTGCTAACTCCTCTTGTAGTACTCCTGCAAATTTCTGCTGACGTTTACTTTCCATAAATTTTATTTTTTCGTCATTGAGAGATGCCAAACAATCTTACTTGCAAATAGATTGCTGATGGCTCGCAACGACGGATTCTTAATTAATATAACAAATTGCTATCGTAAGGATACCTGGCTACATGTGCCGCTTTTACCTTATCATATAACAATGTTTTAAACTCTTCAATGTTTTCTTTTTCTGTAGCCGATATAAATAACACTGGGACCTTTCCATGGCTCATCCAGCTTTTCTTAAATTCATCAATGCTTAATTTACCATCATCGTCCTCATCTTCCACTTCTGGCGAAACGTAGGCATCAATTTTATTAAACACCAAAATCATATCCTTATCAATGGCGCCGATATCTTTTAGTGTTTCGTTTACAGTGTTAATCTGATCCTCGAAATTTGGATGTGAAACATCTACAACGTGAATCAATAAATCAGCTTCGCGAACTTCATCAAGGGTCGATTTAAAGCACTCTACCAAATGATGGGGTAGTTTTCTGATAAACCCAACAGTATCTGAAAGTAAGAAAGGCAAGTTTTCAATTACCACTTTTCTAACCGTAGTATCCAGCGTGGCAAAAAGCTTATTTTCGGCAAATACTTCCGATTTGGAAAGCATGTTCATGATAGTAGACTTGCCCACGTTGGTATATCCTACTAAAGCTACGCGAATCAGCTGACCACGATTTTTTCGCTGAGTTTCGTTTTGTCTATCTATATTTCTTAACCGCTCCTTCAGTAGCGAAATCTTATTTAAAATAATACGTCTATCACTCTCAATTTGCGTTTCTCCAGGTCCACGCATACCAATACCACCCTTTTGGCGCTCTAAGTGAGTCCACATACCCGTTAGTCGTGGCAATACATATTGAAGTTGAGCTAATTCTACCTGCGTTTTTGCTTGTGCCGTTTGGGCTCTGCTGGCAAAAATGTCGAGGATCAGATTGCTTCGATCTAAAACTTTTACACCCAACTCACGATCAATATTCCGCAACTGTGAGGGTGAAAGTTCGTCATCAAAAACAACGGTATCAATCTCTTCCGATTTTACATAAGCTTTAATCTCCTCTAGCTTTCCTGTACCCACAAATGTTGCCCGCTCAGGCTTCAGCATTTTTTGAGTAAATACTTTCTCTACTTGTCCTCCTGCTGTATCAACAAGAAAAGCCAATTCATCTAAATATTCTTTTGTTTGCTCTTCCTTTTCTCCTGGAGTAACAACGCCAACCAAAACGGCTCGTTCCTGCTTAATCGCAGTATCATAAAATTTTTGTTTTCCCATGTAATATGTACAAAGATACAAATTTTGCAAATTGAAAATTGGCTAAGCATACACAGCTGGCAACAACTTACATTCAAACAATAAGTCTGGTAAAAAGCAATAGCTTAAGCCCGTTTGCCATTTAATTGAATTATAATCTCGAAATTGATTAAGGATTCGGTTAGAACTTATCGGTTAATTAGTTTGAACAACATTTGGTTTTCAATTTTTGTTTAACCTTCAGTATCTAACTACAATATTATGTTCTAATTTAGATTGAAACTTATCTAACTTGAGGATGGATTTTTTTAGTACCAAAAGCATCTTTTTTACAGTTCTTGATTACCCGATGAGCTATCTCGAATTTTTTGCAGTAGTTACAGGGGTTATTTCGGTTATTTTATCTGCAAGGGCAAACATCTGGAGTTGGCCGGCAGGTATTGTCAATGTGTTTTTATCAGCTTTTTTTATTACCAGATACAGCTTTATCCTGATATGTTTTTAATGGGTTTCTTTTTCGTTACCAACATTCTCGGCTGGTGGCGATGGGCCAATCCGAAGCCGGAAGAAGAAGACATAAAGAAACAGTTGAAGATAAGCTTTATGCCCAGAAAGCAGTTTCTGATCTTTTTAGCTGTCGGTATAGTTGGAACAGTATTAATCGGTACACTGGCCGGACAGTTACATAACTGGTTCCCATTTGTTTTTAACCTGCCAAGCGCCTATCCCTTTGTCGATTCATTTATTCTAGTGATGAGTGTAATTACTACATTTTTAATGATTCAAAAGCGAATAGAATGTTGGATTATTTGGCTAATGATTGATGTTGTAGCGACCTATTTATACTTTTTGAAAGGCGCAATGTTTTTTGGTGTCGAATATATTCTTTTCACCATCATTGCAGCCTTTGCTTTATGGAATTGGATTAAAGAATATAAAAGCTACAGTAAAACCGAATGATAAGAGGTTTGGTAATTGGAAAATTTATGCCTATTCACAATGGACATATTCGGTTAATACAATTTGCCGCATCGCATTGCGATGAACTTATTGTTTCCATGAGCTTTACTCACCAAGATCCCATTGATGCTGAAAAAAGATTTAGTTGGATCAAAGAAATTTTTAAATCAGAACCTAAAATCAAGCCTTGCATAATTGCTGATGATTTTGATGATGAAGCATTAGCACTTATGCCTCGTACTAAAATTTGGGCAAATCGCATGAGGGAGGTTTATCCGAAAATTGATGTGCTTATTAGTTCAGAAGAATACGGAGAACCCTTTGCCTTTAATCTGGAAGCTGTGCATATTTTATGCGATTTTAAACGAATGGAGATTCCAGTTTCGGCAACGATGATTCGAACCAATCCTTTTAAATATTGGAGATTCATTCCTGATGTAGTTAAGCCGCATTTTGTAAAACGAGTTTGCTTCTATGGACCTGAAAGTACCGGAAAATCAACATTGGCAGAAAAAATGGCACTACATTATCAAACAGAATTTGTTCCTGAAGTGGCAAGAGAGCTGATATCATCGAATGATATTTCTGTTGATGATATAATTAAGATTGGCTTTGCACAAACGGAAAGAGTAAAGGGAAAAACAAAAATTGCTAACAAAGTACTTTTTTGCGATACAGATTTAATCACTACCAAAATTTATTCGCAGCATTATTTAGGTGTTGTGCCAGAAGTTTTAACGGTGCTTGAAAATGAAATTGTTTACGATTTATATTTTTTGTTGGATATTGATGTGGAATGGGTAGCCGATGATTTAAGGGATTTCGGCGATAGAAGGCAAGAAATGTTCAATTTATTTAAGGCCGAATTAGAAAGCCGAGGGATAAATTATAATCTAATTAGTGGAAATTATCAGCAACGGGAAGCAAAAGTTAAATCCATTATTGATCAATTTTTTCAACATTAAAATATAATAGTATACTTATCGGAAGTTGGATTGCCGACTCCATCCTCAAAAAAAATAAAACATAATCAGTAATAGTCGGTTAATATAATGGCGCTCGGAATAAATGTTTAACTTAAAATTTATTGCCATGAAAAATGTAAATACACCTAAGAACAATCCTACAACCCAAGGAAGTTCGATTGCAGACAGAGCAAATCACGATGTAAAAGTTGACAAGAAAATGCAGGGAATAATGAATGGTGGAGGTCAGCGTTCCGATCAAACATCGAATAAAGATAATCAACGTAAAGTTGATAATAAGAAATAGCGTAAAATTCAAAACGGAAGATTGGTACGGGTTAAGAGCCCAAAACCATCTTCCGTTTTACTTCATTAATTTTCGATTTCAAGAAAATTCTTTAGCCAGCTTAATAATATCTTTTCCTTCCAAAATTCTTCTTTCGCTTTGATAATATAATGTATTAATCATCGCATCTCCGAGTTCGGTCATCGTACAAAAACCATTCGGGAAAAATTTTCTTCCAATAGGAAACATCCAGTTGATATACTTATAAAAATTGTGGGCAAATTTTTGTCCTTTAAGTGGTTTGATAAAACCCGGGCGGAAGTGATAAACCTGCTTAAAAGGTAATTTGGTTAATTCGCTTTCTGTTTTACCTTTTACCTTCTGCCAGTTTAATCTTCCATTTATATCTGTTCCACTGCCAGAAACATAACAAAAAGTCATATTATCATTTAACTTAACCAAAGTATCTGCAACATGCATCGTAAGTGTATAAGTCATGCGATAATAAGTATCGTTATCAACCCCAACTGATGAAATACCAAGACAGAAGAAGCAAGCGTTGTAACCTTTCAGTTCATCTTCGATAGCTTTGAAATTAAAAAAATCCTGGTGAACAATTTCCTTAAGTTTAGCATGAACATAACCGCATGGTTTCCGGTTAATTACCAAAATTGAATCTATTTCGGGGTTATTTAGGCACTGGATTAATACACCTTCGCCAACCATACCTGTGCTTCCGGTAATAATAACGTTGTTAAGTGATCTCGTTTTTCCCATTTAAATTGATGTTTAATAATTAACTTTTAAAGTTAATCTTTGTTTGGCTTAATAAAATCTACGTAGCTTCGCTTCACATACATCAGTATTTCATAATCATTCATTTTTCTAATTTCGGCAGCAGAAGGACGATATATTTCAATAAAATTATTTAATGAATCATCTTCCAGTTTAGTGATGGAACTTATTTTTTCTGGTGAGAAACGATTATTGATATAATTTGTTTCCTCATCTTTTAACTGCACTTTCTTTAATTTTGAAAGTGAATTTTTATTCTTTGTGAGTAAACCAATTGTTCTTAAAACATCCAGACTTAAAATAGAGGAAGTGGAGTTGGAAACCAGGTTTGATCCTGGCGTTTTATAGCGCAAACCTTTCTTAACCAGTACATCTTTAATGGATGGGTCTTTATAAGCGAAAACCTTTGCGAAATCTTCCCGTATCTGCAACGAGTCTTTAAGGTAATCTCTTTTAGAATAAATGGTAACATCATTTAAATTGATAGCAACCGAACGCAAAAGGACGATTACATCTTTAAAGTTGTTATTTAGATTTAATTCCTTTTCTTCATAGCCTAACTTATTAATTTTTAAAATTTGGATAGACGGATTTTTCGGAAATGAAAATTTTCCGGTACTCGAGGTTATGCTTACTTCATTTCCGTATTTGACTACCGCATTTTCGATCGGAATTCTGGAAATATGATCCAACACTTGTCCGCTAATTTGTTGGGAAAATAAGCGATTGGAGATCATGATTAGCACAAAGAAGAAGAAATATTTCATTGCTAGCTAATCTAAAGGATAATTAAATGTCTATTAAAATTTTAACATAGATTAACCTTGTTTGGAAATACAAAAGGGTTTCGATACTATCAAAACCCTTTTGTATGTGTTACTTAATCACTGTGCCGACCATTTTATAATCTTTAGGCGGCTCAGCTCCTAATAAATGCTGTACAAAATAATCCCATCTTCTTCTCATCATGTAAGCAGAATACGGACCATAACCATGTGCACTATTCGGGAAAATCACTAAATCGAAACTTTTATTAGCCTTTTGTAAAGCTTCCACAACTAATAAAGTATTATAAGGTGGTACGTTATCATCCATCATTCCATGAACCAACATCAGCTTTCCTTTTAAATTTTTGGCATAAGTTTGATTGGCTTGCGCTGCATAATCTACGTTTTCTGCTAATCCATTGTAGCGTTCGCCCCAATCATCCTCATAATTTCTATTGTCGTGGTTTCCTGATTCTGATATTCCTACCTTAAAGAAATCTGGGTAGCGGAACATTGCTGCCGCTGTTGCAAACCCACCGCCAGAATGCCCCCAGATACCAACTTTGGCCGTATCAATTGGGTATTTGGTAGCCAGTTGTTTGATCGCAGTGATTTGATCCGGCAATGTATTTTCGGCCATATTGCCATAATTCATGTCGTGGTAGCTTTTAGATCGACCTGGGTTACTTGTTCCTTCAAGTACCACTACAATAAAACCTAATTCTGCTAAAGCTTGGTTATCGCCACGCGATGCTGAAAAGAACCAGCTGCCCACACTTCCACCTTGTGGACCTGGATAAATGTAATCGATTACCGGATATTTTTTAGTGGCATCCATTTTTGATGGCGTAAATACCAAACCGTAAATGTCAGTCTTGCCATCATTGGCTTTTACAGTAATTGGTGCAGGCGCTTTCCAGCCTGTTGCTGTTAATCTCGAAACATCCGTTTTAGCTAGTTCGCTAACTACCTTGCCATTTATGTCCTTTAAAACAACATTCGCTGGAACGTTAGGTTGAGAATAATTATCGATGAAAAATTTTCCTGATGGGGAGAAAGTAACCATGTGGTTACCTAGTTCTGGTGTTAAATCTTTTAAGTTTTTACCATCGAAACCAATCGTAAAAAAGTGGCCAAAATAGGGATTCAATTTATCTTGACCATTGGCAATGAAATAAAGCATACGTGTTTTTTCATCCACTTTAAGCAACCTTGTAACTACCCAATCTCCTTTTGTAATTTGATTTTTTACTTTGCCCGTAGTGGCGTCATAAAGATATAAATGACCCCAATTATCCCGTTCAGAATACCAAATTATTTCTTTGCTTGCTGGTAAGTATCTCCAATTAATGGTGCCTTGACCCGATTCGAATTGTGTTTTTGCGGTTTCTTCAAATACTTCTCGTACATCACCTGTGCTTGCATTTGCGATGCGAAATTTCTCATTTTTGTGGTCTCTCGAGGTAGATACAAAAGCAACTTCCGATCCATCAGCCTTCCAATCAATATCATCAAAAGTTCCACTGCTCGAAATGTCATCACTCAAAGTACCACGGTGCGGATCAGGTGCAATGTTTAAAGAAATTACCTTTGGGGTTTCGATATCGATAATCACACGTCTGATGGTAGGGATTTCTTTATCTCCCGGCAATGGATATTTCCAGGTCTCTAATTTTGGAGCACCAACATTGGTGGTTACCAAATACATATCTTTCGAATTTCTTTGGTCTTGCTGGAAAGTTGTAATTTTCTTAGAATCTGGCGACCAGCGTAAGATCGGCGCATCGCTATGTCTCCAACCAGCATTGTCAGTTGCGTAACCATAATCTTTCACGCCATCAGTAGTTAACTGAGTGAGTTTGCTTGATGCCACATCTTTCACATATAAATTATAATCTTTAATCAAAATGGCTTTTTTTCCATCAGGAGAAAGTACTTCATCGCCACCGCCCCTTCTTCTTGCAGTAGGAGGAGGCGAGGCCAAACCTTTTCCATATTCTGTAGTTAAGGTTTTCGTTTTCTTGTCAGGATTTACCAAAAAGGTTTGTGTACCATTAGCATTTTTAATAGTAAACCAAAAGTTATCACCTTCAAGCCAATTGGGTGTAACACCTACACTATCAATGTATTTAGAAGTGTTGTAAGCCATAAAGCTTTCCGCATGTTCATAATCTTTTTCGGTTAAAACTTTCTGCTGCGCATCTGCCGAAGTCATTATGGACAGGGCAATTGCAGTTAGCCAATATTTATTCATAATAGTCAGTTGGTTAATCTTTGGGATAAAATTAAGAGTGTTTCGTGAGATCAGATTAATTTAGCAAGAATAATACAAATTAAGGTTTCTAAAATAAGCTTAAGCTAGGTTACGCTAACAGCTTAAATAAAAAATGCCATCTTAAAAAAGATAGCATTTTGCGGAGAGAGCGGGATTCGAACCCGCGGTACCGTTAAGTACACACGCTTTCCAAGCGTGCTCGATCGACCACTCTGACACCTCTCCGGATTATATAATTTTTTCTTGTTTCAAATAACTGTAACCATTTACCGATTTGTAATATTGTTCTCTTCTAAAAGCTTCACCTCTTGTACTAAACATTTCATGAAAATGAATAATAAGAGGTCGTCTGCCTTTTGTAGATTTCACATCTCCTTTATTATGTTTAATCAGTCTTGCTTCCAAATTCTCGGTACTGCCATAATAATATCTTCCATCTTTTAAGCTTTTTAGAATGTAACTATAAAACATACTATATTTTAAAATAAGTATACAAACTATTTAAATACTATCACACGCTTTCCAAGCGTGCTCGATCGACCACTCCCCGTAGGGGTCCTTTGGACTGACACCTCTCCTCAGTGGTTTGCAAAAGTAATTTTTTTATTCAAAAAAAATGCTTCCAATTTTCACAGGAAGCATTTTTATTTGATGAGTTGTTAAATTAATCAACAACTGTAATTTTTAACATATTGGTTTTTCCTTTTGCTTCTATTGGAATTGCCGCAGTATTAATTAAAATATCGCCTTGCTTAACCAATTTTTTGCTTTTTAAGAATTCGTTCACCTCAATAATGGTGTTGTCTGTACTTTCCCATTTATCATAGTAAAAACCTCTAACGCCCCATAATAAGCTAACTGCATTTAAAAGTGCTCTATTACTCGTGAAGATGAAAGTTAAAGCCTCCGGTCTGTGGCTAGAAATTTCAAAAGCAGTATAACCACTTAAAGTCATTGATACAATACCAACAGCATTGGTTTGCTTAGCTAAGAAACAAGCAGAATCGCAAATTGCATCGCTTAAAAAAGATGCAGATTTTGGTTTCAAAAACTTATCTGGATTAAATGGATAATTGTTTTGCTCAATGTTTTGAATGATTTTCTGCATCGTTTCTATAACGATCAAAGGAAATTCTCCAACTGAAGTTTCACCACTTAACATTACCGCATCTGCACCATCTAGTACTGAATTGGCTACGTCATTCACCTCTGCACGAGTCGGGCGAGGCGTAGTGATCATACTTTCCAGCATTTGAGTGGCTACAATTACAGGTTTTGAAGCTGCTCTACATTTAGCAACAATCATTTTTTGTAATAAAGGAACTTCTTCCATTGGGCATTCAACACCCAAATCTCCACGGGCAACCATAATACCATCGGTAACCGCTATAATTTCATCGATATTGGCAATAGCTTCTGGTTTTTCAATTTTTGCAATTACACGGGCAGTTTTACCACGTTCTGCAATAATTTTTTTCAGTTCGATAATATCTTCAGCTTTACGAACGAAAGATAAACCTATCCATTCTACATCATTTTCTAAAACGAATTCCAGGTTTTCTCTATCTTCTGGAGTTAAAGATGGGATAGAAACCTTTGTGTTTTGGAAGGTTTACTCCTTTTCTTGAAGTTAAGATTCCGCCGTGAACGATCTCACAAAGCACCTCATCTTTAAGATTGGTAGAGATAACTTTCATTTGCAGTTTTCCATCATCCAAAAGGATGATTTCACCTGCCTGAACATCTTGAGGAAAGTTCTGATACGTTATATAAATACGTTCTTCGTTACCAATACATTCTTGTGTAGTGATAACGGTGGTTTTACCATTAATTAAGTTAATCCCGCCTTCTTTTACTAAACCGATACGAATTTTTGGGCCTTGTAAATCTGCAAGGATACCTACATTATAATCGTATTTTTTATTTAAATCGCGGATGGTATCTAAAACGGCCTGATGATCTGCTTGAGAACCATGCGAGAAATTTAGACGGCAAACATCCAAACCTGCGTTAAACATACTATATAATACTTCTGGTTTTGCTGATGCTGGCCCAAGCGTAGCAACAATTTTAGTTCTTGAATGAAAAGGTTTCATTTAATTATTTGATTTTAGCAATGCAGTTTCAGAAAACGCTAATTAATTATCTAAAATAATTAAACTGCATTAAATTTTATATATTTTGTTTTTTGTTCGTTGTTTATAACCGTCAAATATAGTGTATTTAATACACCAAGTATATAATTTTTATATTACCAAATTCTCTTTACTCTTTAATTTGGTTGGATCTATTTTTGCAGCAACTTGAATATCAGGCAGTTTGTTTAATCCATTAATTAAATAATTAAGATCTTCCTTGTCGATAAATTCCTTAATTATGATAAAAAAATCTACATTTCCCATTTCAGGAACCAGCAAACCATCGCTACTTCTGTTACTAATAAGGTAATATTCAATCTCGCCTTGCTCTACAAAAAAATAATATTTAGAGAAAGACCACGCCGGTTCATCAATGTTAAAAAATATTTCATGGTCTTCAATTTTCTCAAATTCGGTGTTCAACCTCGTATTAATTTTGTGGCATAGCACATAGTCTTTTAGGGGTGCTGTGATCGCAATTAGTATAAAATCAAGGTCTAACGTTAATTTCAGGTAAGTTCTATTCAAGTCGAAATAAATTATTTACAGAACGAAATTAAAAAACTAATTCTATATTCGCTTGTTATTTGAGAGCCAAATTTAGGTGTCGAAATAAAAACATTTGAAAATTGTAAGAATTTATTTTTCTTTGCACAGAATTATTTAACCATTAAATTATAAAATTATGTCTGATATTGCTTCAAGAGTTAAGGCTATTATCGTAGAAAAACTAGGTGTTGACGAAAGCGAAGTTACGCCAGAGGCTTCATTCACCAACGATTTGGGTGCAGATTCTTTAGATACCGTAGAATTGATTATGGAATTTGAAAAAGAATTTAATGTAGCTATCCCTGACGATCAGGCTGAAACCATCGGTACAGTTGGTCAAGCGATTGCTTATTTGGAAAAAAACGTTAAATAGAATTACGCTTTTTCAGTATAAATGGAATTAAAAAGAGTAGTAGTAACAGGGTTGGGTGCGCTCACTCCTATAGGCAATAATGTTCCTGATTTTTGGGAAGGATTGACTAACGGGGTGAGTGGCGCTGCTCCTATTGTGGGTTTTAATACTGAAAAGTTTAAAACCAAATTCGCATGTGAGGTAAAAAACTTCAATCCGGAAGATTTTCTGGAGAAAAAGGAAGCCCGCAAGCTAGATCCGTTTGTACAATATGCTTTAGTAGCAACAGATGAGGCTGTAAAAGATGGTGGTTTTGATTTCGAGAAATTAGATACCAACAGAATCGGTGTTATTTGGGGCGCTGGCATAGGTGGATTGAAAACCTTTCTTGATGAAATTTCGAATTTCGCCAAGGGAGATGGTACGCCAAGATACAATCCATTTTTTATTCCTAAGATGATTATTGATATCGCTCCAGGGCATATCTCTATCAAATATGGCTTACGTGGGCCAAATTTTGCAACTGTTTCGGCATGTGCTTCCTCTACCAATGCGATGATTGATGCATTTAACTATATCCGTTTGGGTATGGCAGATGTGATCATCAGTGGTGGTTCAGAAGCCATTATTAATGAAGCAGGAATGGGTGGTTTTAACGCCATGCATGCATTATCTACACGCAACGATGATCCTCAAACCGCTTCGCGTCCTTTTGATAAAGACCGTGATGGCTTTGTGGCTGGTGAAGGCGCAGGAACTATTATTTTGGAAGAACTTGAACATGCCAAAGCAAGGGGTGCAAAAATTTATGCAGAACTTGTGGGTGGAGGGATGAGTGCTGATGCAAATCACATTACTGCTCCGCACCCGGAAGGTTTAGGTGCAAGAATGGTAATGACTAACGCTTTGAGAGATGCAGGTTTAACTACTGCTGATATCGATTACATCAATGTTCATGGAACTTCTACGCCACTTGGCGATATTAGTGAAACTAAAGCCATTGCTGATCTTTTCGGAGAGGATGCCTACCGCTTAAACATCAGTTCAACAAAATCAATGACGGGCCACTTATTAGGTGCCGCCGGAGCTATTGAAGCGATTGCCGCAATTCTGTCTGTTCAAAATGATATTGTACCTCCTACAATTAATCACTTCACAGATGATCCTGCCTTTGATCCTAAATTGAATTTTACTTTTAACAAAGCTCAAAAACGCGAAGTTAGAGCTGCATTAAGTAATACTTTTGGTTTTGGTGGTCATAATGCTTCAGTAATTTTCAAGAAATACGAAGATTAATTTATTCAGCTTTGCTATATAATTTTGTATGCTAATTAAAAATAGATAACTTAGTTAAATATGCTTATTAGCCGCTAATTGTGTTATTTATTTAATGCCGATATTAAAATTATATAAACTTTATCTCTCTCCTGAAAAGGAGTTTGTTAAAAAGCTGAAAAATATTTTAGGCTTTGTTCCTGGCAATGTTACGCTTTATAAAATGGCTTTCAGGCATCGGTCTGTAGCCAAAGTTTTAAAAAATGGTAGCAGGAGTAGCAATGAACGATTAGAGTTTCTTGGCGATGCAGTTTTAGGTTCGGTTATAGCCGAACTTCTTTTTAAGCACTATCCTTATAAGGAAGAAGGTTTCTTAACTGAAATGCGTTCTAAAATTGTTAATCGAGCTAATCTAAACCAATTGGCAAAAAAAATAGGTTTTGATAAGTTAATCCAATTCGATCAACGTTCGGTTAGTATCCAAACTAAACACAATTCTATGTTGGGCGATGCTTTCGAAGCCATCGTCGGCGCCATTTATATGGATAAGGGTTACAATTTTACTAAGGAGTTTTTGCTTAGAAGAATAGTTAAGCCTCATATCGATATTCATACATTAGAACTTACGGAAACCAATTTCAAAAGTAAACTTATTGAATGGTGTCAACGCCACGGTAAGGATGTTACTTTTGAGCTTGCTCAGAATGGCGAAGGCGAAAGCGCAAAACTATTTACCATTAGCGCCATTGTAGATGGTGAAAAGCATGGTACCGGTAGAGATTACAATAAGAAAAATGCAGAGAAACTTGCTGCAGAAAAAGCCTGCGAAGCATTATCTATTTAAGGTAAAATGATTGGTCATTTAATTTGTAATCGCCAACTACGAACTAAAAACTGGCAACCTCTAACTTATTACCGGCAACCGGTAACTGGCATCTGAAAACCGGTAACTGAAAACTGGCAACTGATAACTACTTCCCTTTCCCCAACGTATCGGTAAACTTCTTTGATGACTCTTTAATGTACTTGATATAGTCGTAGCTGTTCCAATATTGAGCCTTATCAAAAGCGGGTCTGCAATCCAGCATATAACGTTCCAGCGTATCACCTCTCAATTCTGTATTATTCTTGATGATAGATTGGTTAAAATAAACATCTATTTGCGATTGTTTAATTTCATTATCTGCATAGCGTCCAAACCTTCGGGCGTTCTTAGGTTCTTTACCAATTAAGTTATAAAGACCATTTAACGGTTGAAAAATGGCTGACAAAAATGAAGACTTCCCTCCATTATAAACCCCCTTGTTCTGAAATTCTCTCTTGATTTCTGCTAAATCTTGCTTTTTGGTATTGCCGACAATAGTCACTTCGTTCAGCATGGTGCTTTCTCTCACTAAATAAATCAAAATATCTTGAGTACCTTTTATGATGACTCTTTGGTCTGTTAAATTTCTTTTAGTGATGAGTAAAGTGTCGCCAACTTTAGCTTTTAGCTGAAAAAAACCTAAATCATTGCTTCCTACACCCAAATTGGTTCGTAGGTTGGTAATTTCTGCTAGGGCAACCCGGATATTCGCTCCTTTTTCAAAAACAACACCCTTAACAATAAAGTCTTGTGCTTTTACACTAAAGTTGATCAGTATTAAAAATATTAGGAAGACATTAATTTTTATAAATTTCATTGGTATTAATTTTTCAAAGTATCTGTAAATTTTTTGGCAGATAGCTTTATATAGTTTGCAGCATCGTAATTGTTCCAGCCTTTAATCATTTCAACTGTTGGTAAATAATCAAGTATAAATTTATCTAAATTTCGGCCTTCAAGATCAGTATACTTGTTGATTAATGTTTTATTAAAAAAATGATCTACTTGCATCAATTTCAATTCATTATCATAATAACGTTTAAAACGTCGTGCTTTCGCAGGTGTTTTGCCGAATAACTCATAAAAAAAAGTTAGCGGACTTCCGCTTAAAGGGTTAAGCAATGCTAAGGGAGGTTTGCCTTCATAAAAAGATCCCTGTCGCTTAAATTCTCTTCTGATTTCCTGCATGTCTTCTATTTTTGTTTTCCCCTTTATCGTTACCTCCTCAAGGGTAGTGCTCGCCCTGATTAAGTAAATTAAAACATCTTTATTGTAATTAACCACAAATTGCTGGGATACAAAATTTCTTTTTTCAATTAATAATGTATCTCCCGATTTTGCTTTGATATCGAAAAAACCCAAATCGTTACTGCCGACTGCTTTGCCGGTATTTTTATTAGTTATAACACCTAAAGCTATCCGAATGTTAGTGCCTTTTTCTATGATAACCCCTTTAACTAAAATATCTTGTGCATAGATTCTACTACCGATCGCCATGAATATGGATGCTGAAAGTAGAATGAGGAATGCTTTCATCGACTGGATATTTTTTGTAAAATTAACATTTGTTAACCTTTAATTTGTTAAATAAACGTTAAGGCGAAATCAATAGAAAAAATTGAGAATTAATTGTCATGATTTTAAAGCATAAACCTCAATCGCAAACTCTAAACTAATTTTTCTATCTTTGCGCATGATAAAATCCATGACAGGATACGGCTTAGCAACAGCCGATTATGCAAATGCAAAATACAGTGTCGAAATCAAATCGCTCAACAGTAAATTTCTTGAGCTTAACTTAAAATATCCTAAAGCTTTTTCTGATAAAGAATTAATACTGCGCAATGTTTGCAGTAAAGATATCGAACGTGGCAAAGTGAGTTTGAGTATTAATGTAGAACGTGCCAACGGGGAAGTGACTGGTGCCACTATTAATACTGCATTACTTGCGCATTACTATAATCAACTCACTTCCGTTAATACCGAGTTAGGAGCCAACAGTACCAATCTACTTCAAACTGCTTTAACCTTTCCTGATGTAATTTCATATAAAGAGGAGAGTGTGAGTGAGGATGAATGGAACAACCTTTATCAAATCTTTAATCAAGCTTTAGCTAACTTCAACAAGTTTAGAGAAGATGAAGGAGCAGTTTTGAAAGCCGATTTAGAGCTTAGGATAAAAAATATTCTTTCTTATTTCAAATCTGTTGAAGAACTGGAACCAAAAAGAATTGCCGCCATACGCGATAAATTCTCCCAGTTTTTAGACGACGCAGTTGGAAAGGTAAACATCGATCAAAATCGTTTTGAACAGGAATTGATCTACTATATTGATAAAATTGATATCACCGAAGAGAAAACACGTTTGAAAAGTCATTGCGATTATTTCTTGCAAACTTTAGCAAGTAAAGAAGCAAATGGAAAAAAAATGGGTTTCATTTCACAAGAGATTGGAAGAGAAATAAACACAATGGGTGCAAAAGCAAACGATGCTCAAATGCAGCAATACGTTGTGGGTATGAAGGAAGAGCTAGAGAAAATTAAAGAACAGTTATTAAACGTATTATAAGGAGAAAGACTAGAGACTAATGCGTAAAGCAGCTTTGGTCTTTCAGCTTTTTGCTTTCAGCTTACAACATGAAACAAGGCAAATTAATCATATTTTCAGCGCCATCTGGAGCCGGCAAAACCACTATTGTACACCATTTATTAAGCAAGTTTCCGGAGTTAAGCTTTTCAATTTCTGCAACAACACGTGAGTTAAGGGGTGCTGAAACCCATGAAAACGACTACTACTTCATCTCGAAAGAAGAGTTTTTGCATAAAGTGGCACGCCAGGAATTTGTGGAGTTTGAGGAAGTTTACAATGGTACTTTTTATGGTACCTTACGCTCCGAAATTGAGCGTATCTGGAATGATGGGAAGCACGTTATCTTTGATATTGATGTAGAAGGCGGCATTCGTTTAAAGCGTAAATATGAGGAAGATGCATTGGCTATTTTTGTTCAACCACCATCGTTAGAAGTATTGAAAGAACGTTTAAGCGGAAGAGGAACGGATAGCCATGAAAAGCTGCAAGAGCGTTTTATTAAAGCAGAAAAAGAATTAACCTACGCTGATAAGTTCGATGTGATACTAAAAAATTACGATTTAGCTACAGCATGTGCCGAGGCTGAGAAATTGGTGGGCGATTTTATAAGGAGTTAACGAACTCTATCTTCGGTCGTCATTGCGAGGAACGAAGCAATCTCTTTTGACGGCCTAAATTTAAATGCTCGGGTAAAATTGCTTCCTGTCTCAAAATGACGATTTGGTAAACCCTCTAACTGAAAACTGCAAATTGAAAACTGGCCTATTTTTCGGTTCTTATAATCCTATTCATACTGGGCATCTGATCATTGCCAATTACATGGCTAATCATTCAGGTCTTGATGAGGTATGGCTAGTGGTTTCTCCACATAATCCGTTAAAAGATAAAAAAGGCCTAACCAACATGTATGATCGTTTGGAAATGGCACAATTAGCTACTGAAAATACAGATCACATTCGCGTTAGCGATATTGAGTTTTCCTTACCGCAACCCTCATATACCATAGATACGTTAACCTATTTGCATGAACGTTATCCAACAAAAGAATTTGTGTTGATTATGGGAGCTGATAATCTGGTTTCTTTTAAGAAATGGAAGAATTACGAAGTACTGTTGGAAAACTACCAGATTTACGTTTACCCGCGTCCGGGGGCTGATGTTACCGAGTGGATAAATCATCCATCAATCACGTTCACAGATACACCTTTAATGGAGATCTCCTCAACATTTATCAGAAAAGCAATTAAAGAAGGAAAGAACGTTCAATTCTTTTTGCCAGATAAGGTGATTGATTTTATTGATGGCAAAGGAATGTATCGTTGATTTACGATTTTAGATTTACGAATTACGAATGATAGGCAATTGCTTAACCTTTTCGCTTTTTATAAACCTTTAATTTAAGATTTTGGGTTTAAGAATTACGATTGTTGCAGACTTTCGAAAATCTAAGTCGTAATTCTTAAACCCAGAATCAATCGGTTATTTCCAACCGCCACCTAATGCTCTGTATAAATTAACTACAGACTGAAGTTTTTGTAATCTATCATTTATTCCACTTAACTGAGCAGTTAACAAACTCTGTTCTGAGGTCAAAACGTCGGTATAATTTGTTGCAGAACTGTAGCGCAATAACTCTTTAGTAAAATCAACTGCTTTTGTTAATGAAGCAATCTGTTTTGCTCTTGTTTCCTCTTTTTCAGCAGCAGTTTGGTAAGCATACAAAGCGTTTGAAACCTCTTGTCCACCAGTTAAAAGTGCTTGCTGAAAAGCATAAAATGCTATTTGCTGATTTGCCTGTGCAGTTGTTAAGCGGGCTTTATTGGCACCTTTAGCAAAAATGGGTTGGGTTAATCCTCCAACTAAATTATAGAATATAGAATTATCGAAAAAATTGCTCAGCTGTAAACTCGTTAAGCCACCTGTAGCCGTCAAAGTTAAAGCCGGATAGAAATAAGTTTTAGCTACGTTGGTATTTTCAAATGCAGATCTAAATCCGAATTCTGCTGCAATAACATCCGGACGGTTCTGCAAGAGTTGCGCAGAAACACCAGTTTGCAAATTGGTATAAGGAATTTGCTGATCTAAATTGGTGCGATTAATTGTTCCAGGTGCTTGTGCTAAAACAATGTTCAAAGCATTTTCGGCTTCTTTAATGCTTCTTTTTAAATCAGGGAGTGTTACCTGAGCGGCATAAAGATTGGCCTCACTTTGAACTACAGCCGCACCATTTACAACAGCGCCTTCTTTTAGCGCTTTCATGGTTTCTACATCCTGCGTTCTGATTTTGATCGTTTGCTCCGTAATTGCCAATTGTTTATCTAAAGCCAATAAAGTATAATAGTTATTTGCGATAGTGGCTATTAACTGCGTTTGAACGGCACGTTTTGCCGCATCGCTTTGTAGTAAGGTTGCAAAGGCAGCCCGTTTTGCGCTACTCAGTTTGCCCCAAATATCAGCTTCCCAGGCCGTGCTTAAAGCAGCTCTGTATGTTTGGGTTTCTAAGTTAATGTTGATTCCCGCTGGAAAATTCAGCGCCGCTTGAGACTGTTTTGCATCAGTAACGGAAACATCAGCTTGTAAGCTGGGTAAAAACGCTGCACGACTTTGACGTAAGGTAGCTTCAGAAATTTTGATCCGTTCAATGGCTTGTTTAAGATCCAGATTTTGATTGATTCCCTGCTGAATCAGCGATTGCAAGGTCGTATCAGAAAATAGGCTTTTCCATGGCAAATCTGCCATGGTT
Source organism: Pedobacter sp. AC212 (assembly GCF_979258625.1). Classification (NCBI taxonomy): domain Bacteria; kingdom Pseudomonadati; phylum Bacteroidota; class Sphingobacteriia; order Sphingobacteriales; family Sphingobacteriaceae; genus Pedobacter; species Pedobacter sp. AC212. The sequence goes on from NZ_OZ409870.1 coordinate 916,714, forward strand.
GTTGTATCTGTTGTATTATTATCCCGGTATAAACCTTCATTCTTAACCTGCGGACGTTCGTATTTTTGCGTTACGCAAGCGCTTAAGGTAAGAATGGAAATACCAATTAAAAAGGAATACTTATATGTGAATTTCATGTTCGGATTAAATTAATGTTTACTGTTAGCGGTTGCTAATTCGTATTCTTCAGGAGTTTGCTCTTTTTCAATTCCTTCGTCAAAAGGAGATTTATTGCTTACTCTTTCTTGCAACGACTGGAAGACAATGAACAATGCCGGAATTACAAAAATACCGAAAATGGTACCGATTAACATTCCCCCAACGGCACCCGTTCCAATTGATTTATTTCCTGATGCACCAACACCAGATGAAAGCATTAGTGGAAGTAATCCAAGGATAAATGCAAATGAAGTCATCAAGATTGGCCGTAAACGAGCGGTTGCGCCATCAATAGCCGCATTTACAATACTCATGCCTTTGCGTCGTCTATCCACCGCATATTCTACAATCAAAATTGCATTCTTCGCTAACAAACCAACGAGCATAATGAGTGTAATTTGGGTATAAATGTTATTATCGATACCGAAAATTTTATCGAAAATAAAGGTTCCCGCCAAACCGATTGGGAGTGATATTAATACTGCCAACGGTAAAATATAACTTTCATATTGGGCTGCCAACAAGAAATAAACGAAAATTACGCACAGTAAGAAAATGAATATGGTCTGGCTACCGCTGCTCATCTCTTCACGAGATAACCCCGAAAACTCATATCCATATCCTGCAGGTAAATGTTTCGCAGCTTCTTCCTGAACGGCTGCAAGCGCATCTCCAGAACTATAACCTGCATTTGGATTCCCTGTAACAGCAATTGATGTAAACAAGTTGAAACGGGAAATTGCTTGTGGCCCGTAAACTTTGGTAAGGGTAATAAACTCCGAAATTGGTGCCATTTGGCCAGAAGGATTTCGAACAAAAATACGCGTTAACGTTTGTTCATTTGAACGATACGCCGCTTCAGCCTGATACATTACCCTAAATTGTTTACCAAATTTATTAAAGTTTGATGCATAAACCCCACCATAGTAACCTTGCATTACGCCCAACACATCACTCACGTTCAGGCCTGCTTGTTTTACTTTTGCCACGTTAACATCAATTTGATATTGTGGGAAGTTAGGGTTAAAGGAGGTAGAAGCATATTGAATTTCCGGACGCTGACTTAAAGCCGCTAAAAATCCGTTACCAACTTCATTAAACTTTTTAATATCACCACCAGTTTTATCTTGCAATTGGAACTCAAAACCTCCACTGGTACCAAAACCCTGAATGGTTGGCGGTGCGAAAAAAATAATTTTAGCACCTTTAATCGTAGCCGTTTTAGCAAATAATTCACCAATAATGGTTTTAACATCACGCCCTTTACGTTCATCCCAAGGGGTTAATCGTGAAATTACCATCCCGTACGAACTTCCAGAACCACTAATCATGCTTCGGCCAACTACTCTCAAAGTGTTTTTGATTTCAGGGATTTTATGTGCGATGCTGTCGATTTTTGCAATCACAATATTGGTTTCCTCTTGAGAAGTTCCCGCAGGCAATGAAATATCAGACATAATTGTTCCCAAATCCTCATTTGGTACAAAACCTTTTGGAGTAGTATTCATTGTCCATATTAAAAGACCTGTGAAAAACAAAATACCTACGCCAACCAGCCATTTTGTTCTGGATAGAAAGCTAACAGACTTTTTATATTTTCCGGTAACGGCATCAAAGGAAGTATTAAATGCAGCATAAAAACGCTCTAAAAAGTTTTTCTTTTTCCCATGATCGTCTTTGTGTGGTTTTAAAAACAAAGCACACAATGCCGGACTCAGGGTTAACGCATTTACAGCTGATAAAATAATCGAAATGGCCAGTGTTAAACCAAACTGTTTGTAAAATACTCCTGATGAGCCTTGTATAAAACTTACCGGAATAAATACTGCAGCCATTACCAATGTGATGGAAATGATGGCACCACTAATATCATCCATTGCATCAACCGTGGCTTTTTTTGCATCAGTGTAACCTTCATCAAGCTTGGCGTGGACCGCCTCCACCACCACAATCGCATCATCCACTACAATACCGATGGCGAGCACGAGTGCAAATAGCGTAAGTAAGTTAATGGTAAAACCGAACAAACTTAAAAAGAAGAAGGTACCAATAATGGCTACCGGAACACTTATCGCTGGAATTAATGTAGAACGGAAATCTTGTAAGAAGATAAATACCACTAAGAATACCAGGATAAAAGCTTCAATCAACGTGTGGATTACTTTTTCAATCGAGGCATCCAAGAAATCATTTACGTTAACCAGGGTAGAATAATGAACCCCTTTAGGAAAAGATTTTTGAGCTTCATCCAAAGTTTTAATGGAGTTTTCAATTACTTCTTTCGCATTCGATCCTGCTGTTTGGTTGATGGCAATACCTAAAGCTTGCTTCCCATTAAATTTTACAGAACTGGCATAGCTTTGAGCACCTAATTCAATTCTTGCAATATCTTTTAAGCGAAGAATTTGTCCGCTGGCAGTCGATTTAATAATGATGTTGCCAAATTGTGCTTCATCTTTTAAACGGCCAGTATATTTTAGTGTGTATTGAAAAGCCTGATCGCCTTGTTCACCAAATTGCCCTGGAGCGGCTTCCACGTTTTGATCGGCCAAAGCCGTATTTACGTCACTTGGAACTAACCCGTAAGTGGCCATAATATCTGGTTTCAACCAAATACGCATGGTATAATCCAACGTTCCGAATGCGCTGGCATCACCAACACCGTTAATACGCTTAATTTGCGGAATGATGTTGATGTTGGCGTAATTCTGTAAAAACTTTTGATCATAAGATGGATCATCACTGTACAAACCAAAAATCAAAACGTTACTCGCTTGTCTTTTGGCTGTAATTACACCCGATCGGGTTACCTCGGCAGGTAACAAACTGGTTGCCCTTGCCACCCTGTTTTGAACGTTTACTGCTGCCAAATCGGGGTTTGTACCCAATTTAAAATTAACTGTGATGGTTGCAGTACCATCGTTACTGGCGCTTGAAGTCATGTACGTCATGTCTTCCACACCATTAATTTGCTCTTCAAGCGGAACAACAACGCTATTCATTACCACATCTGCATTGGCACCTTGGTACGAAGTGGAAACCTGTACTGTAGGTGGTGCTATCTCTGGATATTGCGAAACCGGTAAAGTAGCTAAACCTAAAACACCGAGAATAACGATGATAATGGATATAACCGTAGATAGTACTGGTCTTTCTATAAATTTCTTAAACATATTTAATATTGATTACACTGATATTTTGACTGCAGTGATGATATCTTTATTTTTTTATATCAGCATAAACTGAATCGGCACTTTGTTCTTCTGGTTTAATTTTAGCTCCATCTTTTAAAGATTGAAACCCTTCCAGAACGATTTTATCGCCAGCTTTTAAACCTTTCGTTACCACATAAAATTTATCTTTAGCTAAATCCATAATCTGAATTTCGGTACTGATAATTTTTGAGGAATCGCCTAACACGTAAACGAATTTTTTTCCCTGTAAATCGATTGTTGATTTTTGAGGAACAAGAATTGCATTTTCAACTTTTTGCGGTACACGAACCGAAGCACTTGCACCATTTTTTAATAAAGAAACTGGATTGGGGAAAGTAGCTCTTAAACTTGCAGAACCGGTAGCTGTATTAATTTGGCCATTGATAGATTCGATCTTACCATTTTGCGCATAAACAGTTCCATCAGCCAATACCAAACTAACTGCCGGAATGTTTTTCATCTGCTGTGCCAATGTGCTCCCTTTATATGTTTTAGAAAAATCTAATAATTGTTTTTCATTAAGTGAGAAGTAAGCATACACTTTAGATGTATTTGAAACTGTAGTAAGAGGCTCTGTACTTGAGCTGCTCACTAAACTTCCGGTTCTGAAGGGAAGGCTACCAACCACGCCATCAACAGGGCTTGTGATAGAAGTATAACCCAAATTTACCTGAGCATTTGCTAACGCAGCTCTTGCTTGCGCTAACGCTGCTTTTCTACTTTGCAAGGTTAACTGCGCTGCATCTAAATCGTATTTGCTAATGATGTCTTTCTCCACTAGAGGGCGTGTTTTATTAACCTGGAGTTGGGCTGCATTTACATCAGCCTCTGCACTGCTAATCGCAGCTCTCGCCGTTCTAACCTCTTGCTCATATTGTGGTGCCATTATGGTGAAAAGTAATTGCCCTTTTTTAACAACTGCACCTTCATCTACCAATATTTTTTGAATGAAACCATCAACCTTAGGGCGGATATCGATATTTTGAATTCCTTCGATGGTTGCTGGATAATCTGAATTTAGTTCTGTGGTTTGTGCGTTAACCGTAAAAACAGGGTAGGCTTGGGGACCAGCCGCTGCTGCTGCTGCGGCTTTCTTCTGTTCATCATTATTTCCGCATGATGCTAAAACAATAGCGATGCTCATGCCAAAAACGAGAGTTGTTACTTTTCTCATGGACTATTTTTGTGTGTATTTAAATTTTAATTTCCGGATTTGAAAGCGCAGTGAATGGTGGTTTTCAACTTGCCGATTTCTGCCCAAAAATAAAGCCTAAAAGAATTTAAGTCTGTCCAATTTCTGTCATTTAATCAATCGATTGATTTATTTTTTATTTGCAAAGGGCTATTTTGGGTGTTAAATGCTTGTTTTTAAGCGGGATATCGTTACTTTCTCTTCGAAATTATTGTGTAAATATCTTGAGACAGATGTTAACCGATGTTAAATAACCCTCTTCTATTAGCAGAATTGTTAAAGATTTTGTTTGGAAAAACAGTCATTATTTTATTTCCTTAGTGTGAAATATACACTTTAGAAAAATCGGGTTACTCTAGTGCGAGTAGATTAGTGCCCGAAAGGTTATTATCAATCGATTGGCGTTATCCAACTTCTCCTTCAAAAACCAATTTTGCCGGCCCGCATAAAAATACGTTTGTAAATTCATTTCCATCGTAATCAAACTCTATTTTGATATCTCCACCCAAAACTTTTATATTGGTTTTGATATGGCCGGTTTGGTTTTTGTATTTCGCCATAGCCATTGCAACAGCAGTTACGCCGGTACCGCACGCATAGGTTTCATCTTCCACGCCACGTTCGTAAGTTCTCACAAATAAATGATCGCCATTATCTTCAACGAAATTTACATTAATTCCTTTTTCGCTATAAACTTCATTGTATCTAATGTTTTTTCCCTGTGTAAAAACATCGAAATTTTTTAAATCACTTTGTAAAGCAACGTAATGTGGAGAGCCGGTATTTAAAACAAATGCTTCACCATCATTGGTAATGCTGTCAACATCAATCATTTGTAACTCTACCCAATCTCCTGATTCTGAAATTCTGGCATAATGCGGTCCGTCTACTGCCAAAAAGTTTGTTTCATTTTGAATAATACCGAGTTGTTTGGCAAATGCCACAATGCACCTGCCGCCATTACCGCACATGCTACCTAACTTACCATCCGCATTGAAATAATGCATTTCAAAATCGTAATCATCATGTTGGGTTAAAAACATTAATCCATCTGCGCCAATGCCGAATCTTCTATCGCAAAGTTGTTCAATCAACTCATTATCAATATCTTCTAATTGTTTCATGGTATGATCTATCAGAATGAAATCATTGCCCGCTCCCTGGTATTTAAAGAAATTAATTTTCATGAAACCTTCATTTTTTTATGCAATATTTGAGATGCAATTAGTAACCGCAAAGCCTGGGTTAAAGGTTTTAACATTTTTTAACATGGCTTGTGGTGCTTAACTGATACAAATATCGTTTATATGGTATTAAATTTGAATAAACTTGTTAAAGAAAATTTGAGCAGATAAAAACTGCCGGGGCAATCTGCTTAAAACAAAGTGAATATTGCTCTAGCAACCATTAAAAATAACAACGAATGTTATAAGCAAACAATTAGCTAGCATTAATGCTTGTAATAATCAGGGGATTTAAAAAACAATATACAAACACATGAAACCATCAAAAGCTAAACGAATAAAAAAAGTAATTAATTGCTTTTGATAGCTTCATGACCATTAAAAACAATATACAAACACATGAAAAAAATATTAGGTATTACGGTGTTGGCTGCTTTTATAGGTGGGGCAGCAGCAATTGGAGGTTACAAACTATTTGAACGCAATCAAACTGGCAGTACGATTTCTGAAAAGCAGAATTTATATTTCGCCAATAACCCACTTAAAGTATCATCGGCTGGCACAGCTGATTTTACCCAGGCTGCAGCCGCGGTTGCACCAGGAGTGGTACACATTAAAACAACTTATGAAGCCAAAAGTGGTGGTGGATCGAGAAACTCATCGCCATTTGATATGTTCGATGATTTCTTTGGAGGCGGCGGTCGCCAGATGCAACGCCAACCACGAGCAGCATCAGGTTCTGGTGTAATTATTAGTCAGGATGGTTATATTGTTACCAATAATCACGTGGTAGAAAATGCATCGAAGGTTGAGGTAGTATTAACTGACCGACGTAAAGTAGAAGCCAAAGTGATTGGTCGCGATCCTAACACAGATTTAGCTTTAATTAAAGTTAATGCTACTGGTTTACCTGTTGTAAAAATGGGTAATTCTGATAATGTTCAGGTAGGAGAATGGGTATTGGCAGTAGGGTTCCCTCTCGATTTACAGACAACAGTTACGGCGGGTATCGTGAGTGCAAAAAATAGAAGTATTGGCATTATCGGTCGTGAGCAACAAGGTAATGAGATTACCGAAGAAGAATATCGCGAATATCAACGTACTGGTAAAAGGCCACAGGCGCCTGCAAACACCAGTATCGAATCTTTTATTCAAACCGATGCGGCCATTAACCCAGGTAATAGTGGCGGAGCGTTAGTAAATGCAAATGGAGAATTAGTAGGTATTAACTCTGCAATTGCTTCACAAAGTGGATACAATCAAGGTTATGGCTTTGCTATTCCTGTAAATTTAGCCCGTAAAATCGTTGATGATTTTATGAAATATGGAATGGTAAAACGTGGATACATTGGTGTTAATTTTTACCCTCTAAGTGGTGATGAAAAACCAGAAGGTATTACAACATCAGAAGTAAGCGGATTATATGTAAGTGATGTGGTAGCTGGTGGCGGTGGTGCTGCTGCTGGAATTAAAAAAGGCGATATCATTAAAAAAGTAGATGGTGTTGTTATAAATGATTCTCCTGATTTGCAGGAAAGAATTGGCCGTATGAATCCTGGAGACAAAGTGAAGCTAAGTGTTTTAAGAGATGGTTCCTTGAAAGATATAACCGTTACTTTAAAAGGGGAATCTAGCATCGGATTAACAGCCAATAATGCAGCTACTAAAAATGTAGAGGTTTCTAAGTTAGGTGCAACGTTTGCTCCGGCAACCCAGGCTCAAAAAACCAAGTTTGGAATTAATAGCGGGGTGGTGGTAACATCGGTTGTTACCGGTAAGGCATTTGATAACATCGGAGTAGAAAAAGGTTTAATCATTACGAAAGTGAATGGTCAGCCAGTAAATTCGGTTGCCGATGTTCAGAAGGCGCTACCTCAGGGTAGAAATAATATGATTAGTATTTCTGGTGTGGGCGAACAAGGAACTTATAATTTTAGTTTCCCAGCTCAATAATTCAGGCAGAGCGATACATAAAAAATGTCCCGATTTAATCATCGGGACATTTTTTTTTGCAATTAATCTTGCTCAATAGGTTGGTGGTTAGCATGGCAGGCATCGGCACATTCTTCGCAAGCAACCGCACATTGTCTGCAATGTTCATGGTCGTGGTTGCTGCATTCTTCTGCGCATACACGACAAATTTCTTCACATAACAAAAGATATTGTCTACCGATTACCGAATCGCGTTGAAGCAATCGTGCTGCCTGGGTGCAAATGTCCGCACAATCTCTATTCAATTTAATGCAATCTACCATCATTGCAATATCTTGCTCTTCCTTCAGGCTTGAAGAACCGCAATGTTCGCATGCCATAGCGCAATCTAATAAGGCCTGAATTAATGCGTGGTTGTTTCTCGTTTCCATATTTTTTTGGTTAGCTATTATTGTATGTAATTAACCCATGAGGATATAAAGAGTTTTAATAAAAATGGGATTAGCAGAACGGAATGTCTATTCGCTCTTGCAGTGGTGAAAGTGCCATTCTGTAGCTTACATTTTTGGTTTATTGTATTGTTTTATGTTTTCTAAACCTGACAAGAGCGAACACGAACCCCTTTTTTCGGGTGAGTAAAGCGGATGGCAGGACTATTCTTATCCAAAGGCATAGAAACCTGCTTTTCGAATTTTTATTTTTATGATTGAAGCGAATAGTAATGATTATTCGTTTTAGCTAATGACAGTTCATTTTAAATTCATTTTTGCTATTTAGTTTCGCATATACCGATTAATAAGGAGTATTTGTAGCAATCAGATTTTTATGATTTCATATTTGACCAGAATTAAAACCGAATAATTATGGCTTTGGCTTATATCAACATTAGTGCTAAACAGTATTTTAATTTTATGTGCCGATCGGATTTCGAACGACGAATTTTTCACGATACCTATAAAGAATTTCAAGAAAAATCTAAACCATATACTTCTGGCGAGCGGTTAAATACGTTTTCTCAAATGATTTTGGCTAATAAAAAAGCCAAAGACTTACATCAGAAGCTCCACTATTCGGTAATGGATGTTATTGAGAAATTAGAACATCAGATTCCAATTTTAAAAGATGAAGATGGAAATGCAATCAAATTTGAATGGGCTGAACTTGAAATAATAGATTCAGATTTGTTAAACAAGGCTGCTCACGTGGTTTCATTAACCTATACTAGCCCAAAAATGTTATTGCATGAGATTGATAATGAACTGCTGGTTTTGAGTGAGGAAACGGCAGGCAAATCCAATTCTATATTTAAGATCAAAATGACTGAAGAGGTAAGGATCGATTATTGCGAAAAGCATGAGCTGGTGTGCAGTTAAAACAAACTATTTGATTATCTGAAAGGCTATTTTAGTTGATATAGATGTTTGAAATGGAAAATATGGCAAATGATTGAATAGGCTAATGCATCCAAATAGTGGTTTAAATAGCAATGAATCAATATAATTAGCTTTATTTGAATAAATAAAAATAAAAAATTGATTTATAGGTAATTAACATTATCTTTGAAACAAATTAAAATACAATATAATGCAACAAGGAACAGTAAAATTTTTTAATGAAACTAAAGGTTTCGGATTTATCACTCCATCTAATGGCGATGCCGAAATTTTTGTTCATGCTTCAGGCTTAATTGACAACATTCGCGAGAATGATACCGTAAACTACGATGTAGAAGAGGGTAGAAAAGGCCTAAACGCGGTAAATGTAAAAGTAGCTTAAGAAAACTCGAACACATAAATCGTAAAAAGTCCTGATGAAAATCAGGACTTTTTTTGTGCAAAATAATTTGCAGGAAGGTGGATTGATCTTTGAGGATTAATTGTTTCTTCTTGTTTTTATATCGAATCGACCAAACTCATTAGGCTGATAAAATCCTGATGGATTGATCTTATGGTAGATTGCAGTTGGTTAATCATCGCAGAGCGTGTGTGTAAATCATCAGCTCCGTAAAGCCCACCATCCCCAAACAGCAATTTTTCTTCATCGACATCTACGCCCCCATTAAACTCGAACTTTAGCCAGCGGTTTTTAATACTATTAATTAAAGTCACGTTACCGCTTGAGCTGAATTGCTTTTCATTGAGCATTTTCCATACAAAATCCGGGTAATCAGTATTCTTTTCTCCATCCCGCCAAATGGTTCTTAAAAGGTTATGTTCATGGTAAAACTCCACCTTTTTCCCCTTTGGATTAATAGTCATTGCACCAAGACCAGCGCTAACTAAGCCTCCACTTATGCCCACAATAGTTTGCGTATTATTCTTTGCTACTGCACTTACAACCGTAGTGAGGGCACCTATAACCACCGAACCGACGGTGAGCTGCCGATTTCGTTTACTGTTTAGCCCATCCAGATAGTCTGCTGCCATATCAGATCGTTCGCCTTCACAATCAAGTTCTGCGGCAACAGCCGTTAGTTGTGCTTGCGCTAAACCAATACGGCTATTTATTTTTTGTTTTAACCTGAGATAATCGCCATTATTTGTCCCTTCTTTTTTCAGGCGTAGAAGCACATTGATCTCATTACTTAAGCCAAGCAAATGACACAGCAATTGATCGTGTTTAGAAAGTGCTTCTATAGCAGATAGATCAGTGGCCGTTTTTTCCTCGAAAAATCCAGTGGAATTAATGTATGGACGCGTAGGAGTACAATAATTGTATTTAAATGCCTGAGGATTCGTTGTTTGCTTCCTCATGCTTCCGCATGAGAATAAAATCAAAGAAATTGGAGCTAACAAGATGGCGTTACGTTTCATAAAAAAAACATTTTATGAATGAATATAAGAATCTAGCGGTAAAAAATGATTCTCGATAAAAAATCGTTGACATTTCTTTTAGAATGATGATTTGATTATTTGCTGTAGCTTTTGTTAAATTATAAGATGGATTAATTTTGCTTATCCGATAATGATGTGAGGATAGTTGTTATTGAATTTCCGAAGAAAAATCTACAATGCTTTTAGAATGTTTCTAAATAAATGTTTTATCGGCGTTTTGTCATAATCGTTTATAAATTAAACTCATAATTAGATACTTTTGCAAGAAATTTAGATATAAATCCTAATCAAATGAGTGGTTTCGGAAATGCGCTTTCTTCATCAATAGGAAGAAAATACGTTATGGGTGTTACAGGAATATTCCTGATACTCTTTTTAATTGTACATGCTGGTATTAATTCGTTGATATTTCTTGACGATAATGGTTTGACTTTCAATATTGGAGCCCATTTTATGGCGACAAACTGGATTATCAGAGCTGGGGAGTACATATTGTTTATAGGTTTACTGGTTCACATTTACCAGGCGGTAAACTTGACTATTCAAAATAGAAAAGCAAGACCAGAAAACTATGCTGTTTATAATGGAAGCGCCAACAGTAAATGGTATAGCCGCTCTATGGGCTTGCTAGGTACTTTGTTGTTGATTTTCCTTGTAATTCACCTGAAAGATTTCTGGGTAGTTTCTCGCTTTACGGGTATTCCAACGGTAGATGCTAACGGTCACGAAGATCTTTATGCGGTAATGAGAGAAAAATTCCAGGATCCTGTACGTGTAGTTGCCTATGTTTTGTTAATGATTTCATTGTGTTATCACCTACTTCATGGTTTTGCTTCGGCATTTCAAACTATGGGATGGAATCATTCAAAATACAACGGCATTATTAAAAGCACAAGTGTTTGGTATTCGATTATTATATCGCTTGTTTTCGCTTTGATGCCGATTGCAGTATATACTCATTTAATTGATTAAGTTTTTAGCACAAAAGAGATATGTCAGATATTAATTCAAATATTCCAGAAGGCGAATTAACCTCCAAATGGACCAAGTATAAGTCTTCTGTGCCTTTGGTTAACCCATCGAACAAAAGAACTATTGAAGTAATTATTGTAGGTTCTGGTTTAGCGGGTGCTTCTGCAGCTGCAACTTTAGCTGAAATGGGTTACAAGGTAAAGTGTTTTTGCTTTCAGGATTCACCACGCAGAGCGCACTCTATTGCGGCTCAGGGTGGTATTAACGCAGCAAAAAATTACCAGAATGATGGTGATAGTACCTATCGTTTGTTTTACGATACAATTAAAGGTGGCGATTACAGAGCCCGCGAAGCGAATGTGCATCGCCTGGCTGAGGTAAGTGCTAACATTATAGATCAATGTGTGGCTCAGGGTGTTCCCTTAGCTCGCGAATACGGTGGTTTGTTAGATAACCGTTCATTCGGTGGTACGCAAGTTCAACGCACATTTTATGCAGCCGGTCAAACTGGTCAGCAATTATTATTAGGTGCTTATTCTGCTTTAGAACGCCAGATTGGTATGGGTAAAGTAGAAATGTATACCCGCCATGAAATGCTTGAAGTGGTTAAAATTGATGGCAAGGCTCGTGGTATTATCGCCCGTAACCTAATCACTGGCGAAATTGAGCGTCACTTTGGTCATGCAGTTGTTTTGGGAACAGGTGGTTACGGTAACGTCTTTTACCTTTCTACAAACGCAATGGGCAGTAACGTTACGGCGGCATGGAAAGCACATAAACAAGGTGCTTATTTCGCCAATCCGTGTTACACTCAAATTCACCCAACTTGTATTCCAGTTTCTGGTGATCACCAATCTAAATTAACCCTGATGTCTGAATCCTTACGTAATGATGGACGTATCTGGGTTCCTAAAAAGAAAGATGATAACCGTAAAGCTTCAGAAATTCCTGAAGATGAAAGAGATTATTATTTAGAGCGTCGTTATCCTGCTTTTGGTAACCTTGTGCCTCGTGATGTGGCCTCTAGGGCAGCAAAAGAGCGTTGTGATGCAGGTTATGGTGTAGGTGCTTCAAAACTGGCTGTTTATTTAGATTTTAAAGCGAATACTGAACGCTACGGTAGAATCGAAGCTTCTAAATCAGGTATTCATAATCCTGATAAAGAAACCTGTATGCGTTTAGGAACAGCCGTTATTAAAGAGAAATACGGAAACTTATTTGATATGTATGCTCAGATTACCGGTGAGAATCCTTACGAAACGCCAATGCGTATCTATCCAGCGGTTCACTACACAATGGGCGGGCTTTGGGTTGATTATAACTTAATGACTTCTGTACCTGGTTTATATTGTACTGGTGAAGCTAACTTCTCCGATCATGGTGCGAACCGTTTAGGTGCTTCTGCTTTAATGCAAGGTTTAGCTGATGGATATTTCGTGCTTCCATACACGATTGGTGCTTACTTATCTAAAGAGATTTCTGTAAAAGCTATCCCTACAGATCATCCAGCATTCGTAGAAGCAGAAGAGCGAGCGAAAGGAATTCTTAACAAGCTGATCAACATTAAAGGAACCAAATCAGTAGATCATTTCCACAAACGTTTGGGCCACATCATGTGGGAAAAATGTGGTATGGCTCGTAATGAAAAAGGCCTGAAAGAAGCTATTGAGGAAATCAGAGCTTTACGTGCTGAATTCTGGAGTAATGTTCGTGTACCTGGTGTAGCAGAAGAATTAAATCCGGAGTTAGAGAAAGCAGGCCGTGTTGCTGATTTCATCGAATTGGGCGAACTAATGTGTATTGATGCTTTAAACCGTAACGAAAGTTGTGGTGGTCACTTCCGTGAAGAGTATCAAACAGAAGAGGGCGAGGCTTTACGTGACGATGAAAACTTTGCTTACGTGGCGGCCTGGGAATTTAAAGAAGGTGTAAACTTTGAACTTCATAAAGAAGAATTAAAGTTTGAAAATATTAAAGTAGCACAAAGAAGTTATAAATAGTATTTAGATATTAGTATTTAGTACTTAGATAACTTCCTTCTAAATACTAACTACTAAGTACTAACTACCTAAAATCTCAATATCATGAGTACAGGAAATATGAACTTAACGCTAAAAGTTTGGCGTCAGAAAAATAACAAAACCAAAGGTGCTTTGGTCGATTATAAATTGTCTGGTATTTCTCCGGATATGTCTTTCTTGGAGATGTTCGATGTGTTAAACGAAGATCTGATTACTAAAGGTGAAGAGCCGGTGGTATTCGACCACGATTGCCGTGAGGGTATCTGCGGAATGTGTTCGATGTTCATCAACGGTCGTCCGCATGGTCCGAAAGACTTGGTAACTACCTGTCAATTGCACATGCGTTCATTCAAAGATGGTGATACTATCGTTGTGGAGCCTTGGAGAGCAGCAGCTTTTCCAGTGGTAAAAGATTTGACTGTAGATCGTTCTGCATTTGATAGAGTGATTGCAGCTGGTGGCTTTATTTCTGTAAACACAGGAAACGCACAAGATGCTAACAACTTACCGATTCCAAAAATGAAAGCAGATGCTGCTTTCGAAGCGGCAGCTTGTATAGGTTGTGGCGCTTGTGTGGCTACATGTAAAAATGCTTCGGCAATGTTGTTCGTTTCTGCGAAAATTTCTCAGCTGGCGTTATTACCACAAGGCCAGCCAGAACGTTATCGTCGTGTACAAAGCATGGTAGCACAAATGGATGCTGAAGGTTTCGGTAATTGTACCAATACAGGTGCATGTGAAGCGGAATGCCCTAAAGGAATCTCTTTAGAAAATATTGCTTTGATGAATCGTGATTTTGCATCTGCAAAATTTGTTTCAGAAGAAACGGTTTAAAATTATACTGTGCGTTCGGTTTAGTTACCGGATTCTTAAGCCTCCATATTTATGGGGGCTTTTTATTTTGTAAATTTTGCCAAGATAGAACTTGATTAGATTCGATTATTTTCGGTGCGCTGCGGTGCACGAGTAAAAAATTTGAAGAGGCGAATTCTTAAATGGGATGTGATCATCAAAATAAAAGTTTGCTAAAGTTGCAAATATTCTATGTTAGCATATTAAAAAAATATCTAATTAGAAATTTTATTTTGTATTATTTGTATATACATTAAATATTTTATAAATTTAGTGTTCCGAGACAGGAGAGAAAACATAAAACCCCGACTATTTTAGCTGGGGTTTTGTGGTTAATAGATTTGGTTCACCAATCAAAGACTAAAGTTCACATTGATGTTATACTTTACCCTCACAGGCACTCCAAAATGAATACCTGGATTCCAGTTTGGTGAGGATGAAAGCACCCTTACAGCTTCATCATTAATGTCAAAACTTAAACCTCTAATTACTTTAATGCTAGTTAGGCTGCCGTCTTTTTCAACAATGAAAGACAAGAATACTCGTCCTTGAATTTGCCTTTTTGCTGCTTCTTTAGGGTATTTGATATTTTCATTTAAAAAGCTGTAAAATGCTTTTAATCCACCAGGAAATTCAGGGCTGCTTTTCAATCGAAATAAAATCAAAAACACCATTAGGAATAGAGTCTCTGGATGGTTTTGCTAGTGAAGGAGCTTTGACTATACTGGATGTTGTCTTGAAATCGATTTTAGAAATTTTTTCTTTTATCAATACATTTTCAGCGCTATTAATTTTTGCTTTTGTAATTACGATTACAAGCCCGCCCTCATCATTAACACCAAATACTTTTTTATGCTGTTTTTCTTTAATTACAGTGAGTGTTTCTATACTATCTCTGTTAATTTTTGCCGCTTCATTTTTGCTCATGAATGTTCCGTCAACCAAAAACAATAAATTTTGATCGGGAGGCTGATTTTGCTGTGCCAATGCTGCGGTTACAAAGCAAATGAATGTGATTAGCGTTAACGAGAATTTTTTCATTTGCAAATATATCTCTTCCACTCATAACAAATAAAAAATCGCAAAATCTTAATGTTGAAATTAAGACTTTGCGATGTTGAGAGCGTTATAAAATGTTAAGACAACGTGAAATTCACCGTCATGCGGTATTTAGTTTTAACAGGATGGCCATCTGTACCAATTGCCGGATTCCACCTTGGGGCTGCTTTCATTACCCTCAATGCTTCTTCATCAGTTTCTTTGGATAGCCCTCTGGTTACAACAATATCTGTTAAGGTTCCATTTTTTTCTACGTTAAATTCAAGAAAAACTTTTCCTTGGACATTATTTTTCTGTGCTTCTTTTGGGTATTTAATTTTTTTAGCCAAATAGCTATAAAGCTTCTCTGTTCCCCAGGAAATTCAGGTGTCAACCCTGATTTATTGCTTGTTTTTTGATTTGTTTTATCTTCCGAAAAATTGAAGTTAACAGCAATGTTGTACTTCACTCTTACTGGCTTTCCGTCAAGTACGCCAGGATTCCAGTTCGTAGAATTTTTAATCACTCTTACGGCCTCTGCATCCGTTTCTTTTGATAGGCTTCTAACAACAGTCACATCAGCTAGTTTGCCATCTTTTTCAACTGTGAAGCTTAAAAAGACCTTTCCTTGTGTTTTTTGTTCTTTAGCAACCTTAGGATACTTAATTTCTTTGCTTAAGTAGTCATAAAATTTTACCATCCCGCCCGGGTATGATGGTTGTTTCTCAACAGAAACAAAATCATAAATTTTTTGTGCTTTTACCGAATTGGTAAGCATGGCAATGCTCGTTAGGGCTAAAATCATTAGCTTTCTCATGGTTAAATAGTATTAAAGTTTTTATTTAGTTTTTCTTTTGAACTTCTTTTTTAGGAACTTTTGTAGTAATAATAACTACTCCATTTGCGCCTGATTCACCATACTGTGATTTTCCAGCAGCATCTTTCAGTACATTAATTGATTCAATTGTATTTGGGTCAAGTGTTCCTATGTCGTCTACTTGCTTGCCATCAACCACATAAATTGGATTAGCTTTTGGGTCGGAATCTTTTTGCAACAGATTTCTAATAATCACTTTTGGGTCAGAATCTTTTCTCTTGTAATTTCGGATCACACCTGTAGCATTCGGGCGAAAACTTAGTCCGGTAATTTTGCCCTTAAGGCCGACGCTATTTGAATCTATGTTCTTATTATAAATTCCTGCTAAACCGTTTTTAGTTTTAATTTCAATAACACCGGCAAATCCGTCAGGGCCATATTTAGTGGTTGATGCAGCATCTTTCAAAATATTTATCGATTTGATATTATTTGGATCCACACCAGCCATCGATGCCGTTCCCCGTTGATATTGCTTATTTCCGTCAATTACAATAAGGGGCTCCGTAACAGATGTAGCTGTACCACGTAAAGTAATGCTTGGTGTTTTGGTGCTATCAGGTTTCGTTTGTGCCTTTACACTATAGGCCAAACTCAGCGCTATAACAATCGTTAATATTCTTTTCATATCCGTTGATCTTAATTATCTTATTTTAAGAGTCGGTGTGTTGGTATCTAACCTAAGTTCCGTGTCACTTGCTTTTCTAAAATCGTTATTTTTTGTCGTAATGATGAGCACGCCGTTTTTTCCCTTATCTCCGTATAAACTTGTTGCTGCAGCATCTTTTAGTACCGAAACCGATTGAATATTGCGATTATCAATCTTGGTAAAATCAAAACCGTTTTGGCTCACTTTTCCATTTAATACCACAACACCATCAAATTTCGAGTTGTTAAAAACGTTGCTCGTAGAAAGGCCTTTAATCCGAGTTGCTTTCTTCACCTCATCATCAACATTTAGTGTGAAATTCACGTTGATGTGGTATTTTACCCTAACGGGTTTACCATCCGTTATCCCAGGATTCCATCTTGGTGAACTTTTTATTACCCTTAAGGCTTCCTCATCTAATCCACTGCCTAAGCCGCGGGTTATCAAAGCATCGCTAAGCGAACCATCTTTTTCGACGATGAAGGATAGAAAAACTTTTCCCTGTACATTATTTTCTTGTGCTGATTTTGGATACTTTATGGTCTTGCTTAAATACTCATAAAACTTAGATATCCCTCCGGGAAACTCCGGCTGTTTCTCTATAGAAACGAAGTCAAAAACCTTGTCTAACTTATCCTCCTCACTACCACTTTCTATAGGCGAAGAATAGCCAATAATATTAATATTAGAAAGTTTTTGGTAGGTAGCCAGTTTAATGGTCTCTTTATTTATAAGCGGGGCCTTATTTCCGGAAAGCGTGAAACCTACTTTCAACGTGTATTTACCATTAGGCAGATTTTCAAATTTTCTGTATGACAAAATGGCTTTCATTACTTCTTCATCGCAGCCGTCGCCCAAATTCAAAACACTGCTTACGTTTGTTACCTTATTGTTTTGAAGGGTGAATTTTATCTGAGTATTGCCCTGAAGGTTGTTTTTCTGAGCTTCGGATGGATATTTTATCGATCTGGCCATGAAGGCGTAAAAGTTGTTCCAATTTCCGGCTACTTTTTCTGCTGTAGGAATGATCTCAGTGGTAGATAATTTTTCTGGAGCAAATGCTGGCTCAGGAATAATTATTTCCTGAACCATTTCAATAGGTTTATCCAGTGGTATTTGATTGCTAATCGAAATCAGCTTTTCATTTTTTCTTACCGTTGCTGAGGAGAAAATAATGAGAATTGCAAAAAGCGGAATAAAGAAGCCATACTTCAAAATGGCTATTTTCTTTGATCTTTCTTTTTGCAACATAAAGATCCGTTTCTTGATGAGTGATTTATCAAAGAAACCATTGGTAAGGCGATTGGGAGAAATTCCGAACGACTGACTTAAGATGAGCATCGCATATTCAGCTTTATCACCTTGAAATGCTGCAGCATGCTCATCTGCTAAAAATTCGTGAATATTTTTAATGGATTTTTTGTAGAAATAAATGATTGGATTTATCCAGGTAAAAACTCCAATAATCTCAAAAAACAAAATATCTGCGGTATGCCATTGTTTAATATGGGCTTCTTCATGTACATCAATCACCGCCATTAGTGGCAAATTCTGATCGACGACTTTTTTACTAAAAAAAGAAAAAGCAGAACCCGATTTCGCATTTTTTATCAGCTTCTGTACTGAGAGTAAATTGTAAGCAAGCTTGCCTAAGCAGAAGATTATACCTGCACAATAGATGTACACAAACGCATTACCCCAATTAAAGCCATTGCTGTTATCGCTTACAATAGTAGCTTTTTCCAATACGGCTTCCCAATTTACCGATGTATAAACCTGCTGTGCCGCCTTTTGCTCAGTAAGCCATTCCAGTCGGATAAATGGAATAGATAATGATAATACACCAGCACTTACCAGGTAAATTCGGTTGAGTAAAAAGTAGGTTTCCTTATCTAAAAGTAATTTATAAAAGCCATAAAAAACAATTAAGTATAAGTTCACCTGAAGTAGGTAGTGCGCAAAACTCATTTTGGCTTATGTTTAATTTTATCAATCATTTTTAAAATTTCATCCACATCACTTAAATCTAACTTCTCTTCTTTCACGAAGAAAGAAAACATACTTTCTACTGAATTCTCGAAATAGTTGCCGAGTAACTTTTCGGTGGCGTGGCGTTTATATTCTTCTTTGCTGATGAGCGGGAAATATTGATGGGCTTTTCCAAAGGCCTCATGGCCAATAAAACCTTTTGTCTCTAAAATTCTGATAATTGTTGAAACTGTATTATAGGCGGGTTTTGGCAAGGGAAGTTCATCGATAACCTCTTTTACAAATGCTTTTTCCAACTGCCACAATACCTGCATAAGCTGTTCTTCTGCTTTGGTTAGATCTTTAATTTCCATAATATTTAATAAATAGAGATAAGCTTTAGGCAAATGCCTTAACTAAAGTTAAAACTAATTATTTAGTTATGCAAATTATTTATCAAGTTTTTAATAGGTAAAGATTTTCAGCGGTGCTGATTATATGGTAATTAGGTTATTCTTGATCGCATAAACCACCAATCCTGTACGAGATCGGATATTGAGTTTGGCAAATAATGATTCCCGGTAGTTGTCAACAGTTCGCGGGCTTACATTCATCATGTCGGCAATTTCTTTGTAGGTATGTTCGGTACTGCAATGTTGCAAAAATGCAAGTTCCCTTGTGCTGAAGATTGGGCCTGAATCGCTATTTTTTAAAGCAACCAAAAGCCTGCCCGATACCAGGTCGTTGATGTAAAACCCTTTTTCAACAACAGCTTTAATGGCCATGAGAAGGTCGTTAGGTGTTGACTCTTTAAGCATATATCCGCTTGCGCCAGCCCTTAGCATTCCAATAATGGCTTTTTCATCTTCTAGCATGCTCAATGCCAATACATTTATATTAGGATGGTGCTCCTTTACCCACTTGGTGGCTGCAAATCCATCCATTACTGGCATATTAATATCCATTAATAGGAGTTTAACATCTGGATGATTTACAATTTTATGTTGTAAATCCTGACCATTTTTCCCTTCAAATACCACCTTAATTTCGTCAAATTCGTCTAATAAGCTGGCTAATCCAGAACGGAATAGGGTATGATCATCAACTATGGCAATGGATATAGGTTGAGGTAACATGATTTAGGGATATGGGATTTCGATTAGGATGTTAGTGCCTTTATTTGGAGTTGAATTTAAAGCCAATTTACCATTTATCATTTCAATGCGCTTTGAAATAGAACTTAATCCCAACCCTGCTTTATTTGCTTTAGCCTTTTCGTAATTGAAACCTACTCCATTTTCTTCAACATTTAAATATAATTTTTTATCCTCATAGTATGCATTAAAACTGATTGAAGTAGCGTTTGCATGTTTGATGATGTTGTTGATGATTTCCTGTAGCAAGCGTAAAATAATTAAGTCTTTATCTGGGGAGTTTTCCTGCAGATTATGAAGTTGATTGCTCACCTGCAATTCGTAACTACCTGTTTTTTCCAGCCAGTTTATTTCTTGTTGCAAAGCATTGCCTAAACCGTTTTCTACTATTTGCTCACCATGTAAAAGTTTGGCAAGTTCTCTTAACTCTTTGATAGATTTGTTGACCAGAGATAAGGAATTTTCTATTTTGACAGTGGCTTTGTCGCTATGATCAAGATTAATTGAATTTAGGGTCAATGTGGTTAAACTTAATAGTTGTCCTACATTATCATGCAGTTCTGTTGCAATAGCTTGCATGGTATTATCTTGCACTTCAATTCTGGCTTGAAGCATCTCTGCCTCAAACTGCTGTTGCATGTGTTGTTTCTCTAAAATGTGGTTTTTCTTATGCCGATTATACGAACGGATGTACATAATCAAAAAAACAGGCATTAGTAAGAAAATCAAAGTTGCAAGAACAACTAAGATCGCAATTTTTGTTGTTTCGCTCTGCATAAGTAAGAATAAGTCCAAACGCTATATAAAATGAAATTCAATGCTATGGTAATAGCGTACCTGAGGGTGAAACTTTTGCCGAAACGAACATCAAATACATCACTTAATAAATTACAAACCGTTCCACCAAAATAATAAAACAATACACCTGTTATCCACCAAAATTCTGGATGATATTTGATTTCAATAAATTTTTCGTCATTTAACAGGAGATAATAATAATAAAGGCAGTAGAGGCTAAAAACTACCGACATTACTGTTACAGCAGTCGAGTTAAACACCATAATCGAATCTTTGGCAATAAAGCCAAAATAAATCGAATAGACGATCCCTAGCCCTACATATATAATAGGCTTAGGGATTAAATAATTTTTCAGGCAATGCCAGATGCCAATAAAAATGAAGCTAATTTCGAAAAACACAAAAGAGTTAAATAACCAAAGATTGTTTTCTCTTTTAGAGGACATATAACTTCCTGCAGCTTCCGTTAATAACGCCAGAAGAAGATAGGCAATATTTAATTTCCAAAAAATGCTTTTATCATTTCTTAAAAATATAACTGCACCTATAAGGCACATTATTTCGGCTATAACTATCGGTGATGTAAAATTCATTCTTTAAAGTCCGGTTCCCTGGCATACGTTAGGACAAAGTTCGCCTCTGTTTTCAATATCTTCCAAATCATCTTCATGTTCTTCGGTTAATTCGCCAAGTGGGTTGCTGTAGCCAGCAGCAAAGGTTGGCACTAGTAATACCGTGTTTCTTCCTTCATATTCTTTTGGCAATCCTTCTATGGAATTGGCTGTGTATTGAGCATTATAAATTCGCAAACCATCGTGTTTTCCATCGGCAATTGTTTTGGCCATTTCTAAGATTTGTGCTGCAGGAAACCAGATTGCTTTGGTGTAAGATTTTGGATCTTTGCTAGCCTGTTCGGCATATGCGTTAACCATATCTTGTGCAACCTTCTTATCAATAGGTTGGAAATTCGAATTTTTGCTCATTATTACAGTAGGTTTGATTTTGGTCTTCTAAAGTCGTTATTTAGATAGTTTCTGGCAATAGCCACTATGAATTTTAATACCGTAAAAACACCTTTTTATTTAGGGTAAAACATACTACTCATATATAGGTACGTCGACATACTTTTGAAATGCAATAAAGAATGAGAATTTAGTGTTGCACATCCCAAAGTTGTCTATCCCATAATAAAAAGATCCCGAATTTTTGCGGGGTAACCAGGAGTCTTCTTTGTGATGAATTAATGATCACCCTACAATTTAATTTACAATGACAAACAACATCCATCTTCAAGAAAGCAATAACTTGATAACGGAAAGGGAAATTGAAATAGTAAAGCTATTATCAAAAGGTTATAACAGCAAAGAAATAGGCGATATGCTTTTTATTAGCGAGCATACCGTAAATACACACAGGCGGAACATGGTTAGAAAGCTAGATCTGCGAAACTCGTATCAGCTTATTGTGTGGGCATTTAAGCAGCGGATATTATCTTACTAAAGATTAAAATATACATATTTAACGCACCCTCTCTCTAAAAAGCAAAGCCTGCCGTTTGACTTTATGGTCAAATTAGCAGGCTTTTGCATTTTAATTAATTATGGTTTTGCGGCTTGTGCTACTGGCAATTCTTTTCTTGGAATTTGTGCATCACGTTGGGAAGTATTATAAACGAAAGAAGCGACAATAGTTGCCGATTGTTTCAGATCATCTTCCACCAATCTGTCATAAGTATCCATGTTGCTGTGGTGCGTACGGGTATTATAATCGGCGGGGTCTTGTATAAATTGGAAACCCGGAATGCCCACTGCATCAAAGGCCTGGTGATCGGTTCCGCCAGTGTTGTTAATCGTTACCGTTGTAGCTCCAAGATCATTAAACGGACTTAGCCAACTTTGGAATATAGGTCCGGCTGCTGCGTTTCCTTGTAAATAAATACCGCGAATTTTGCCTGTACCGTTATCTAAATTGTAATAAGCCGAAATTTTCTTCTGATCTGGTGTTAAAGCCATCGTTTTCGGATCGCCAAAATGTTTGGCTACGTAACCTCTTGAACCAAATAGTCCTTGCTCTTCAGAACTCCAAAGTGCGATGCGGATGGTGCGCTTAGGTTTAAAATCGATGGCTTTTAAAATTCGCATGGCTTCCATCATTACGGCAGAACCAGCGGCATTATCGGTAGCGCCAGTTGCGGCATGCCACGAATCGAAGTGGCCTCCAATCATAATCACTTCATCCTTTAATTTTTTATCGGTTCCCGGAATTTCAGCTATTACGTTGTAGCCCTGAGGGTCTTGAGCATAAAATGAAGTTTTGATATCAGCTTCTACCTCTACTGGTTTGCCAGCACGAAGCAAACGTAAAATATGTAAAAAATCTTCGGCAGCAACTTCAAGTTCAGGAGAAACTGGTTTAGCATCTAAGGCATAAGAGGCGCCATTGCTGGTGAAGAAAGTTCCTTGTCCGCCGCGGGCATAAGTTAAGATCAGAGCCACTTTTTCTTCGACTAACATGGCGCTCATGGCTGCACGCACTTCACGCATTTTCATCATTTGCGCCATACGATCGGCCATTGGCCCGGTGGCAGCACGTTGACGAGGAGCGCCAGTTGCAGGTTTTGCCGCTGCCATCTGCGCCAGCGTAGAATCGGCATATCGTGAAAAATCTGGCTTCAATCCGCTTGTAAGTGGAGCACCTTGATCCATCATTACAATTTTGCCCGCGAGTTTACCTTTATATTTCGCTAAATCGGCAACACTATCTGCTTTGATTAAAACTACTTCTGATTTTATTGGGCCATTTGTTCCTGGGGTCCATGCTTTTGGAGAGGCAATAATCGGGTGATAAAAAGGAGCGGTGGTTGCAGCGTAATATTTATCTACTTGCCAGCCTTTGCCAAATGTTCCCCAGGCTTCGAGGTGTGCATTTTTCAAACCCCACTCCGTAAGTTGTTTTACTGCCCAGTCTTGCGCTCGTTTTAAACCAGGAGAGTTAGACAAACGAGGACCGGAAACATCAGTTAAGTTGAAGGCAATATCCATCACTTTTGAATTCTCCAGGCCAGCCTTGCGTATTTTTTGTACTATGGCAGCATCTGGTGCATCTTGCGCAAACGCAGAAAAGCAAAGGCTAAAAGCCATTGCTGTGATTGTAAATCTTTTGATCATTTTAAGAAGTAGGTTGGTTTAAGTGCTAAATTACATTTTAGCTTTTCTACAATTAGAATCTCCCGATATTTTTACAAAGGGCTTTTGCGGCATAACAGTTGCCAAACTTGAGAGTAACAGCCTGAATTATCTAAACCTTATTGAAACGGAAAGCCCGTATTCCAATTGAGAACTAATAGAGGTTTCGATGCATATGCCTTACCTAAGCACAAAATTTTTGAAACGGACTTGTAGTGTAAAGAAGGACTAACATTAAAATGAAATGCAGCTATTGCTTTTCAAAAATATTATTTAATACTTTTTCTGGTTACAATAAAGTAACCCGCGATAAATAATACCCCTGCATAAATTAGACTTACCCAAATTTCTCTAGCGAAAATTTCAAAATCTAATGGATCTTTTCCTTTTTTTACCTGTGTAACTTGCAAAGCCAAGGCAGGCAGACTGTATGGAATAAGATAGGCGTACGTCCAGTTAACCATGCCTGCTACAATGCCCATAATAGTGCCTACGAAACCGATGCCAATGGGTTTAAGAAAATCGCCCCAGATTAAGCTAAAGATAAATTGAAGGGACAAAATGCCCAGGGATGACAAAAATAACTTGCTATAAGAGTTAATGAGGAAGTTGGATGGGTTGTATTGACTGAACGTATATTTTGGAACTAAAACTTGCAATAGATGGCCGAAACCATAGGTTAGCGTAGCAAAAAGAAACAAACAAATGAATATCAGCGTAATCGCAAATAGGTATTTAGCGGTATAGATAGAGAATTTGTTTAACGGTTGGGCGAAAAGGCTTTTCCATGTATCGTTTTTGTGCTCTATATTATTAACCGAAAAAGCCATAAACATTACATAAAAAGGCATTACCAATATCCCCATAACGTTCAGGGTGGCACCGGCGTATCTTATCCAAAGCATCATGCCGGGTGCGTTTAATTTCAGAATTTTATCAGCACCTGAATAAAAACCAAAACTTACCAAGCTGCATATTACAACCGGAAGTAAAATTGCGGCCCAAAAGGCAAGGGTTTTCCTGGATTTATAAAACTCGGAAACTAATGAAATGTAGATGGAGCGCATTTTAGTTGTTTTTGGTAATATCAAGAAAAAGGTTTTCCAAATCTTTGCGTTGCTTGGAGAGGCTGCTTACTGTGAATCCATTTTGGATGAGTAGTGTATTGAGCTTTCCGCTATCGGCAGGTGAAGAAAAAGGAACGGTTATTTTGTTATCTGTTTTGGAAGCGATTTCATAGCCTGCTTTAATCAAAAAAGCACTTGCATTCTCAATTTGATCTACTTCTATTTCGACCATCGGTTTGCTTAGCAGATGAAGTTCATCAATCGTGCCTTGAAATAATAATTGGCCTTTGTTAATTATGCCTACATGAGTAGCAGTTCTTTCAATCTCAGCCAATAAATGGCTAGATACTAAAATAGTTTTGTTGTGTTTGGTGGCTAATTCGATCATCAGGTTTCTAATTTCGATAATCCCGTTGGGATCTAAGCCATTGGTTGGTTCGTCAAGCAGTAGTAATTCCGGGTCTGAAACCAGGGCCAGGGCTATGCCCAAACGTTGTTTCATTCCTAGAGAATATTTACCAGCCTTTTTATCACCTGCATCGGTTAAGCCTACTAAAGCCAGCATTTCTGCGACTTTGCTTTTTGGAATCCTGAGTAGGAGGCAGCGATTAATTAAGTTTTCTTTACCAGAAAGATGGCCATAGATAGCAGGTTGCTCTACCAAGGCTCCAATTTTTTTAAGTGTGGCAATGCGATTACTGTTGATTTCTTTCCCAAAAATAAAAACCTGATCTGCCGGCGATTTTAATAAATTAAGCAGGATTTTTATTGTAGTGGTTTTACCAGCACCATTAGGGCCTAAAAAACCATAAATACTACCCTTTGGTACTTGTAAGGATAAATCTTTTATAATGGTTTGGTTACCAAAGCTAAAGTTTAAGCCTACAGTTTCGATTGCATAATTACTCATTACCTTATTTGAAAACCGCTGATACTTGTTTTGCGATAGTATTAGTGCTTGATGTAGGTTTTACCACAACTTCAGCATCATTTTGATTTGTATTTACCGTAAGCGTTAAAATAATCATCATGAATACTGGAACTAATAAAAGTAAAAATGGCGAGGTGTTTACTAACTTTTTCATTTTGTTTTCGTTTTGATGATTCAAAGGAACAGCATTCGAATTGCTTGCTAAAATGTATTATACCAAGTGTTCAAGATTCTAGATAAACAGGCATTTTTGGCGTTTATCGATGAGATTTGGAGTTTGTCGATAAAATTTGGCTGTTTGCCTGTTGGTAGAAAAAAAATGCCTGTTGGTAGATTGTG
Source organism: Pedobacter sp. AC212 (assembly GCF_979258625.1). NCBI lineage: Bacteria > Pseudomonadati > Bacteroidota > Sphingobacteriia > Sphingobacteriales > Sphingobacteriaceae > Pedobacter > Pedobacter sp. AC212. Next base: position 943,078 of record NZ_OZ409870.1, read on the forward strand.
TGCGGTTTAAAAAGAAAGTTTATTTATTTTGGATGCGGAAAGATTAGCAATAAGCTGCTTCCTCTTTCAAAGTATATTAAATGAAAAAAAGCAAAGGACCATTAATACTTCACGGAATTTTCTGGGCATTTATAATATTAATAATTGCGTTAGATGTCTTTTTTGATTCTCAGGTAAAAAGTGTTAAACATTTTTTACTCTCCCTTGTGCTATTTGGTATAATAAATATTTCCCTCTTTTATATAAACTATTTAATCCTTATTCCCCAGCTCATTAAAAAAAGGAAGAAATATTTTCTATACATGTTGGCGTTTGTTCTTTTGTTAGGCGCTGCGGCATTAATTAAAACTGTTGTAGCGGTTTTAAATCCTAAAGATATGATGGATTACATCATGGAAGGAAAGCCGAAAACACTGCAGGCAGATCAATACTTTTTCGCACAATTGTTTTTGTGTGGATTCTTCTTGGTCTCAAGTTGCCTCATTAAATTTGCTGCTGATTGGTTTTCTAACGAACGCATTCAACGTAACCTGGAAAGTGAGCGTCGGGAAATGGAGCTGCAGTTTTTGAAATCGCAGCTTAATCCGCATTTTCTTTTCAACTCCCTAAATAACATCTATTCACTGGCCTATCAAAAATCAGATAAGACAGCAGATGCGATTATGAAGCTTTCGGAGATTATGCGTTACATGATTTATGAAAGCAATACCCCAACGGTAGCTTTAAGCAAGGAGGTTGATTATTTAACGAACTACATAGAACTGCAAAAAATAAGATTTAAGGATGGTGCTTTTATCGAACTTACCCTAAATGGAGAAATTGACGATCAAAAAATAGTGCCGCTGATGCTGATTTCATTTGTAGAGAATGCGTTTAAACATGGCGTGGTGAATGATCCGGAAAACCCGGTTAAAATTAATATCATTGCGAACCAAAAGATCCTACACTTTAGCGTGATCAATAAGAAAAATCAGCAGAATAAGGATGCTCAAGGCGGAATTGGTTTGCCTAACGTAGAAAGACGATTACAGCTGGTATATCCAGACAGATATAAATTAAATGTTGTAAATTCGGCTACTCATTACACCTGTGAACTAATGATCGATATTTAATTTGCCAACCGGCTTTGACGAATTGACCATTTTTGAATCCTTGAATTAAAACTAAACCTAAAAATGAACTTAAACTGTATTGTTGTTGATGATGAGCCATTAGCGCTTGATATTTTGGAAGATTATATCTCCAAAGTTCCGTTTTTAACGATGGTGAAGCGATGCGAGAATCCAATTGAAGCATTACAGGTTGTTCAGGGTGGGGGTATTGATCTGGTGTTTTTAGATATTCAAATGCCAGAGCTAACGGGGATTCAGTTTTTAAAAATCGCAGGGACTAAATGCCACTATATTTTAACTACAGCATACCCACAGTACGCGTTAGAAAGCTACGATTTAAATGTTTCTGACTATTTGCTGAAACCTATTGCTTTCGATCGCTTTTACAAAGCAGTGGAGAAGGTTCACAAACAGCATAAACCAGTAGAAGCGCCTGCCAGTGTAGCACAGCCAATTATTACCCCGGCAGCTTTCTCTGCTCCAGCCAATCCCGTTCAGGATTATATTTTTGTAAAAACAGAGCATAAAATTCAGAAAATCTACCTTCACGATATTTTGTATATCGAAGGGTTGAAAGACTACATTTCGATCTTCACCAAAGATGAACGCATCATTACGCTCCAAAGCATGAAGAAAATGGAAGAGGCTTTACCACAGAGTCAGTTCATTCGCGTACATAAATCGTACATTGTGGCTGTTGATAAAATTGAAAGTATAGAGCGCAGTAGGATTACCATTAACACCAAAATAATTCCGGTAGGAGACACTTATCGCGATGAATTTTTCAGAGTTATTGGCAACAAGAATATTTAGTTTGTTTTAATTGGTGTTACTGTATAGCCCTCTTTTTGTAGGAGATTAATTAAACCCCACTCACCAACCAAATGGCCAACGCCTACAGCAATAAAGGCGCTTTTATTTTTTATTAGGGAAGGTAGCTTTTTAATCCATGCTATATTTCTATTTTTAAGCAGCACTTCAAATTCTTCTGGTGTAAATTCGTCAGTTTCCTGGAACGATTTTTCAATCTTATTCAGGTCTTGCGCTTTAAAGGCTTCAAAACCCTCTTCGGCTAGCTTTTTGTATTTTTCGTAATTCAGGACATTATCAAGCAACTGCTTTTTTTGCCTTTCGATACTTGCTCCGAAAAGGATTTTGCCTTGCTCTTCTATAGTTTCTAATCCGATAACGGCTTTATTGTGTAAATTTCCATATTCTTGAAAATAAGCATCAATTGCAGTATTTTCTTTACTAAATGTAACCGGCGACGTGAACTGCAATATCATCACTTTCACTGCCATTGGATTTAAATACTTTAGACTATTAATATCAACTTTGGCAATTTTTATTAAATAATCGCCGACAAGTTTATACTCTTGCTCAGTCAAAATTTTATCTAAGGTATTGCCGTTCATTAACATATATTTTGACAGCTTTTTTGCCAAAAGGCTGTCTGTAAAAAGTAGTTCGCCAATAACCATATCAGAAGCATCGAGCTTATTATTTACGTTATGCATACTATCCAGAAAGTCTTTGCCAGCAAAATGGTAAGTTCCAAATAGATAAGATGGTTTTGTCAAATCCTTTCCGGTTATTTCCCAAAATAAAGAGTTAGAAAGCTTGCTGGTTTGTGCAGAAGATTGTAATCCAATGAGAAGAAATATAATAAAAAAGTATCTCACAATTTTCATGTTATATTGATTGATTTAATATTTTTCTAATTTCTGTCTCGGCTTCCAGCGTAATTTCGTTTGGCGTTTTTAGCCCTGGTTCTATCGGTTTCAAAACCGTCCATTTTAACGCATGGCCAGTTGTTAAAGGAAACATTCCAAAGCGAACAATTTTCCACGAGTTTTCGATGGCTATTGGCACTACTAATGCATTTGGAACTGCTTTCAAAATGGTCGCGATTCCTCCGAATTGAAATTGCTTTACCATCCCGTCTTTAGCCCTGGTACCTTCAGGAAAAATAACCGTGCTCCAGTTATTTTCTTTCATTCTACGGCCAAGTTTGATGATTTCTGATATGGCTTGTTTATTGTCCTTTCTGTTGATATTGGCTCCGCCACCTAAACGTAAGTTAATAGAGATAGATGGAATCCCTTTTGTGAGTTCGATTTTGGAGATAAATTTTGCACTGTACTTTCTTAAAAACCAAATCAACGATGGGATATCGTACATGCTTTGATGGTTAGCCGCAAATATGATTGGCCGATCGGTTGGGAGATCGTATTCATTCTTGAAACTGATGGAATTAAATAAAAATATCTGGCAATAGGTTAAGAAGAAATTTAAAATATCAACCGACGTTTTGTGCGCTTTATAGCCAAATAATTTATAGCAAATCCATTGAATGGGATGGAAAATGCACAGCATTAAACCAAAGAAAATGTAAAATATTGGAGTAAGTATATAGCCGAAAAATTTGCTCATCTGGTTTTAAAATAAAGCAACAAAGATAATATAAATTATTCTGGTTCCTTGAAGATGTATTTGTCCTCGAACTCAATTTCGAAATCTTTTAAAAATTTAGCGTACTCGCTTAGAAAGCTTTCTTTTTTGTGATGCTCTTTTTGATTGTGGATATATTGAATTACGTTTGGTAAGTCACTTTTTGAATAAGAGAATGCCCCATAACTTTCTTGCCATGAAAATTTCGATTTAGATAAATTTTGATCGTTAATCCATTTTGAACTTTCGGTTTTGACGTTTTGAATTAAGCTCGAAATAGATTGATGTGGACGTATTCCAACCAAAATATGGATATGATCCGGCATGTTATTGATCTGAATCATTTTGTGGTTATTGTTCTGGAAGATTCCGGTGATATATTTTTGCAAATTATCCTCCCATTCTGCCCCAATTAGTGCCGCTCGGTATTTCACCGCAAAAACAAATTGGATGTGTATTTGGGTGTAGGTGTTTGGCATATCATTTTTTAATGAATATAACCAATTTCATGATAGCTTGGGATAATATTTTGTTGTTTATTTTCATGAAACGTTCCTACGGAACGAAAATGTATGGCGCATATTTTCTACCGAGGAGATGTTCCTACGGAACATGTGACATCCGGTTTTGATATATATCATTAAAATCAAGGCATAAATTTTCATTTTTTTAAGCGCCCAAATATCCCGTAGGGATATCTCCTCGATACAAAGAATTCGTGGTTTTTCATGTTCCGTAAGGAACATTTCATGATAGCTTGGGGTAATATTTTGATGTTTATTTTCATGAAACGTTCCTACGGAACGAAAATGTATGGTGCATAATTTCTACCGGGGAGATGTTCCTACGGAACATGTGGTAAAAAGTTGGAATCCATTTTTGATATAATTATAGAACAATAATTTTCATTTTTTAAATTGCCCATGTATCGGGGTTGGTGATCCTCGATAAAATCGATATGTAAATTTCATTTTTTATAAGCGCCCAAATATCCCGTAGGGATATCTCCTCGGTAGAAAAAAAAATATGATTTTTTCATGTTCCGTTAGGAACATTTCATGATAGCTTGTGGTTAATATTTTGATGCTTATCTTCATGAAACGTTCCTACGGAACGAAAATGTATGGTGCATAATTGTTCTACCGAGGAAATGTTCCTACGGAACATGTGGTAAAAAGTTGAATCCATTTTTGATATAATTATCGAACCATAATTTTCATTTTTGAATTGCCATGAATCGGGGTTGGTTATCCTCCATAAAATCGATATGTAAATTTCACTTTTTTCTAAGCGCCCACATATCCCGTAGGGATGTCTCCTCGGTAGAAAAAAAAATGTGATTTTTCATGTTCCGTTAGGAACATTTTATGATAAAATAAACATCAAATCAGGTTTTCCATAATCATCAGCTTCGCTTTTAAAATTGCCGCCACACTCATTGAATCCGTAATTTCATTTTTCATCACCATTTCGAAAGCCTCATCAAACGAGACTTTTTTAACCACTAATTCTTCGGTTTCTTCTGGCATTGCAATGCCTTGAATTAAGCCCGTAGCTACGTAAATGATGCTTAATTCATCGCTCACTGAGTTTGACAAATGCATGCGTTGAATTTCTTTCCAATTGCTTGCGCTCATGCCTGTTTCTTCCAGCAGTTCTCTTCTGGCACTTTCTAATGGATCTTCGCCGAGTGGTCCCCCACCTTCGGGAATTTCCCAGCTATAAGCTTTTAATGGAAAGCGATACTGGCCTACCAGCCAGGTATTGTAATCTTCATCGAGCGGCAAAATGCCAATAGCTAAGTTTTTAAAGTGTACTTCACCGTAAATTCCTTCTCCACCCGATGGATTGATCACTTGATGTTCGGTGACACTAATCCAGTTGTTGTCATACTTTAAGTCACTTTCCAGCGTTTTCCAGGGGTTTTTTTCTTCCATTACGCAAATTACAAATATCCTATCCTAAATAAAATTTATCGTGGTGTTGCTGGGGGAGGTGGTGGATTTTTTTTTGCAATCTTCGTAAATCTATAGTTTAGGCTGAATATGAAATTCTGCGTATTATTCGTAGAAAAACTCTTCAATCTAAAGTTTTCACCTTCGTTATAAATGGTGTTATTTCGATTTCCAAAAATATCGTTTAGTGTAACCCTGAAATTTAATCTGTTGCTAAAAAACATTTTTCTGGCAGAGAAACTCGAAGTTACCGAACCCTTGTTTCTTCCCTGGGCACTTACGTTATTGGCATAATTTAAATTTGATTCGAAAGCAATTTTCTGTGGAAGTTGCATAGAAAAGCCAAAAGTTCCCCTAATGCTTAATCCATCTCTATTCAAGGCCGAATTTAATTTTGAAGTATAATTACTCTGAATCACACTGAAATTCCCATTGGCTGATATTTTATTCGTAGGACGATAATTTCCAATTAGAATCAAAGCCAGAGAATTGTTTGTCCCAACGTTATCGAAAGTGCTTTCCGATCGAGCTGAAGTAGAACCTGGAATTAAGGTAACTGTTCTAAATCTTTCAATTACACCCTGACTAGTGGAATAAGAAATGCGGGGCGTAAAAGACCATTTCTGCCCAAATGCCCCGAAACTAATATCCATTTGGTGTGTGTAGGAGGGCGAAAGGTTCGGATTACCATAAGAAATATTCAACGTATCTACATTATTAACCTGTGGATTCAAGGTGTTTTCTCTTGGTCTGTTGATACGAACGCTGTATGTTGCGCCAAAATTATAACGTTTGCGGAAAAATTTATTAACCGAAAGGTTGGGGAAAATACTTAGATAAGGCTTTACATTATAGTTTTCTCCTGTCGAAAGATCGAAAGCCACGTCTGTTAATTCGGTTCTAACCCCCGTTTTTACGCCCCAACCTGCATTACGATAATTGTATGATGCATATCCAGCCAGAATGTTTTCATTGTATAAAAATTGATTACTCAACCTATCATTGGTTACAAATTGCTGCGTTTGAAAATTGAAATTTTCGACCAATAAGTCGTTGTCATTTTTTCTGTAGTTATAAGCAAGACCTAACTCAACACGATCTCTTTTTTTAAATACCGGTTTATCATAGTCAAGGTTAAAAGTGATGCCATTATTTCCAATATCATTATTGTTTTTTTGCAAGGTTGCTCGCGAAATACCAATGGGTAAATAGGAGGTATTATAGGTTCGAAGATCTGAACTCCCATTGGTATTAAATGTTAACCCAATCGATAGGTTTCCGCCACTCGTATCAGTCTGTAGCTTGTAATCGGCATTAATTACGAAGTTGTTGCTGTTCCCATCGCCTGTATTGGCTTGGTTGCGCAGTCGTTTTTCAATGAGTTGATCACTTAAATAGCGCAGCTCGTTTGCTGAATTGGATGAAGATGTATTGTCGTTATAATTGGTTGATAAGCGAATATTTTGCTTTGGCGTAATGTCCCAATCAAAACCCAACCTAAAATTGGCACCTCTGCTTTTGCTTTTGTTGGCACCGCTTTGATCGTAATAAAATGTTGTATCAGGAAAGAAGTTTTCTCTATAACTATTATTTTCACCCTTGCCCACGTTATAACGATAGGCTGCACTTCCATTAATAGCATAATTTTTTCCACGGTAGGAAGCATTCGTATTGGCATTTCCATTTCCTTGCACACCACCTGCTACGCCGATATTGCCATTAAACCCTACCTTAAACCCTTTTTTCATCACAATATTGATGATTCCTTCCCCGTCGCCACTGTATTTTGCAGGTGGGTTGGTGAGCACTTCGATTTTTTCAATTGCATCTGATGGAAGTACATTCAAAAGATCGGCAATGTTCGATGTCATATAATCAGATGGCTTTCCATCAATAAAAACACGGGTGCTTTTTTTGCCGGCAATAGTTGCATTCCCATCGATATCAACCTGTACCATGGGTACATTTTTTAACACATCTGTCGCAGTGCTGCCTTCTGCTAGCAAAGTGGACCCGACGTTATAGGTTACACCATCGGCACCAAATTCTATTGCAGGTTTCTGTACGGTAATGGTTACTTCCTGCAGTGAATTTTGCTCTGAGCTGAGTTTTAATGATCCTAAGTTTTTATCAAAATCTTTGTCGGTGATGATGATCCCGTTTACCACCAAAGGTGCATAACCAACAAAACTAATTTTAATGCGATAGTTTCCGCTTTTCAGATTTTTGATGCTTAAAAAACCGTCATCATCACTTGTAGAAGTAATCAAAGGTTGTTCTGCATCTCCAAGATATACCGAAATGATAGCTGAGGGAATAGATAAACCACCAACTTCTTCTACCACTTTGCCACTAATCGTTCCTTTTTCGGCGGCAAAAGCCATGACTCCTGAAAATAGAATCAAGAAAGTAAGACAAAATTTAGGGAGACGTTTTTTCAATGTTTGGTTAGCGTTTATAAAAAAGGCGTTTAAAAATATCTTTTTAAACGCCTTTTTCAAAATTAAAATGAGCCTTCATCAGGACGATTGTCTTGCTGATCGTCCTTTTTCTTAGTTTTATTTAAATTGAATGTGGTTTTTCCGAAGCGGTAAGAAAACGTTAGGTTACCCATTGTTCCTTGCATGCGTCGGGCAAAATCGATATACGTAAAGTTATCATCCGTAGTCATGCTCCATCTGCGGGTATTAAAGACGTCTCTAATGTTGAAACTAAGCGAGGCTTTTTTATTAGGGAAATCGTATTTAGCTCCGCCATCAATACCGTACATCGCGTTCCGTTTACCTTGCGCCATCACTTCTGGTGCTCTGTAATCGGCACGAACCTGAATAGATACGTTTTTTGCAACAGTTAAATTTCCAGTGATATTTCCATTCCAGCTAAAACCACTTCTGCTGGCAATGTTAAATCTTTCATCACCTTCAAATTTCTGTTGATATAAATTTACGTTCGTAGTAAAGTTTAACGCTTTAATTAAATCGAAGCGACCAATTAATTCTAAACCACTATTTTGTTGGCGGGTTAAGTTTTGTGGTGTTGTGGTGATAATACCGTTCGCATCGGGCACACTTCTTACCCTTTGAATAACGTCGTTAGTTTGGCGGAAATATAAGCTGGATGTTAAGGTTACCTTTTTGAAATATTTGCTGTAACCCAATTCAAAAGAGTGTACATCTTCCGGATATAAATTTGGATTACCTGCTCTGTAATTTAAAGGATCGGATACATCTAAAAATGGATTGGTATCCCATGGGCGAGGACGATTTACACGGCGTGTATAGCTCAACTGAACGGTTTGCTCACCTTTTAATTTTTGCGTTAAAAATACACTTGGATATAACCTTTTGTAATGGATGTTTCCTTCACTTGCTACTAGGTTATTGCCGTTATATCCTTCCAGATGGGTATCTAAACGGGCATCTTCAGCTCTTAAGCCGATTTGGTAACCAAAATCTTTTATCTGATTTTGATAGTTTAGGTAAAGCGCATGAACCTGATCTTTGCTGTTAAAATCATTAATCAATTTGTTATTACGAATGTAAATTTCAGTATTGGTTAAAATCGAATCTGCATATTGATCGTTATCTCCTAAACGAATTTGGCTGCGGTAACCGGTTTCAATTTTACCTGCTTTACCCACTGGCAAAGTGTAATCAGCCTGGATGTTATAATTTGTGTTATCGCCAGTATTAAAAATGCGTTGTAAACTTGGATTGATGTTTACCGCATTTCCATTTTGGTTGGTAAAAGTTGTGCTGTATGCCTGATCATTATTATTCGTTCCATATGAGTAACCAAAATTGAAAGTTAATTCCTCTTTCGGTTTTTTAAATTTTTGAACGTAATCCAAATTTAAATCATAACTGCTTCCATCACCTTTATTGGTATTGCTTCTATTGCTTAGTAAAACCGGACTCAAATTAGAGCGCAATTGTCTGATGTCAACAAATTCATCGCGGTCATTTTCCCTTGAGTTAAAACCACCCGATAAACTTACAATGCTTTTAGGAGTGATGTAATAATCTAAACCTGCTTTAGCATTATGTCCCTTATCCAACGAAGTGGATGAAGTATTTTGGTTTGCAAAAGCAGTTGAAGTGGTTGGGCTTTTATAAGTAATATCCTGGAAGCCACCACCAATTCTATTGCCGTAACGATAGCTGTAGTTTCCGTAAAGGTTTACTTTACTATTTTGAAAACTTAAATTGGTATTGCCATTGTAGTTGTCGCGGTTACCGGCAGTTAAAGCCACCGAACCGTTAAACCCAAGTTTAGTATTTTTCTTTAGCACAATATTGATGATACCAGATTGGCCTTCCGCATCATATTTAGATGACGGGTTGGTAATTACCTCTACACTTTCGATAGAACTTGCTGGGATAGACTGGAGAATTTGCGCCACGTTACCACCGGCAATAAGTGAAGGTTTGCCATCAATTAAAACCCTAACGCCACTCGATCCACGTAGGCTCACATTTCCGTCCATATCTGTAGAAACGGATGGAACATTTTGTAGTAAATCGCCGGCAGAACCACCTTCGCTAATTACACTTTGATCTACAGCAAAAATCTTTTTATCAATGCCCATTTGCATACCCTGTTTCTGTCCGGTTACCGTAACCTCGCTCAAAATATTTCCTTTTGCGGTATTCATTTTAATATCGCCAAAGTTTAAAGTTCCGGTGGTTGAGGTAATGTTTACGTTATCGCGTACCATGGTTTGGTAGCCAACAAAACTAATTTTGAAAGTAAAGGTTCCTGTAGGTAAATCGGCCATTACAAAAGCGCCATTTGCATCGGTTTGAGCTATTTTAGCATTTTTAGCTGTTGCTTTATCAATTAAAACAGCCGTTGCAAATGGGATGGTTTCTTGTGTTTTGGCATCTTTAAGTACACCGATTATTTTTGCCTTGCCTCCAGTTTGGGCGAAAAGGCTAAAGGATAAACTTAAGAATAGAAGGGTAATTTGTATCGTCCTTGATTTAAAAATTCTCATTAAAATATATTATTTGTTGTGTGTTTTTGTAAAGGGAGACAAAGTAACGGCAACTAAGTTTAATTAAGGAGGCGTAACTATTTTATTACAGCCATTTTATAGTAATATTTTTGTGAGCAATTTTTGTCCACATTTAAGTTGCCAGGCATATTTCTGTTAGTGAAACAGGAAAACAATTGAACAATATTATAAATGGCCAATATCTAAATTGTTACTTTTGTTCGAGATGAAAAAAATATTAATCGTTGATGATTTACATCCCGCTTTTAAAGAGCAGGCGGTGGCATTGGGCTATCAGGTTGATGATGAACCTGAAATTACCAGACAGCAGACGTTAGAAAAAATAAAAGACTACGTCGGTATTGCTGTTCGTACCAAATTCAGGATTGATGCTGAGCTTTTCGCGGCGGCTCCAAACCTGAAATTTGTGGCCCGTGCCGGTGCTGGTTTAGATAATATCGATGATAAAATTGCTTTCGAACGAGGTATCGAGTTAATTAACGCCCCAGAAGGTAATTGCGATGCGGTGGGCGAACATGCCACAGGTTTGCTTTTATCGCTGATGAATAACTTCCGCAGGGCTGATATGGAGATCAGAAACGGGGTTTGGGATCGAGAAGGAAACCGAGGGTACGAATTAAAAGGAAAAAAAGTTGGCATTATTGGTTATGGCTTTATGGGGCAAATTTTCGCTAAAAAACTGGCTGGCTTTGAGGTTGATGTAATGGCTTACGATAAATATAAAACTGGCTTTTCTGATGCGTTCGCCCGTGAAGTAAGTATGGAAGAAATTGTCAAGCACAGCGATGTGCTCAGTTTGCACATTCCACTCACTGCCGAAACCAAACAGATGGTTGATGATGAATATTTTTTCCATTTTAAAAAGCCCATTTTCTTTATCAATACCGCCAGAGGGGAAATTGTAAACACAAAAGCCGTTTTAAATGCCATCTCATCATGTAAAATTTTAGGTGCTGGACTAGATGTATTACAAACTGAAAAATTTCCGGCCCTGGGTGAGCAAGATTGGTATAAAGAACTGGCCAAAAATGAAAAAGTGATTTTGACACCGCATGTTGGCGGCTGGACCTTCGATTCTTATCGCAAGATATCGGAAGTTTTGGCTCAAAAACTGGAGGGACTTTCTTTTTAGACTCTAGAATTATTTTTTTGAGGTACGCATGGCTTTTACTGTTTTAATTCCAGAATCGGACGATAGCTTTGTGTATTCTTCTGTTTCCATTCCATAAATAGCAATTTTGCCTTCGTGGTTGGAGTGAACGCCAAAGCCATATCGTTTTGTTAAAGGTGAAGCACGAAAACAAGGTTGTCCTTTCGAGAAAAAGCTTTTGTTGGCTTCATCTTTTTCTGCTTCGCTGATATCGTTTCTTTCTGCGAAAACTTGAAATAACACATCATCAGATGAGTATTTGTAAGGCTTTTTTGAGATCATTTCAAACTGTAATTCGGCAACCGTTTTATTGTTTCCTTTTGGTTTTGGTATTTCTCCGTGGCTAACCGGACAATCTTCTGCTACCTCAATAAAAGTATCGAAATAGTTAGTGGTGTGAGTTTTGGTCATGGGATGTGATTAAGTCTATTCAATTTCTAATTTTGGGCGGGAAATTTTTTCATTTTGATTCTAAATTAAGAAACAATTGCGATTTCTTCTCGTAGTTTCCACCCTTATTTCCTAAATTGGAATACAATTTCTAACTAAATTATATCATGCCGAAAGATCATTTATACACTACAACCGTAACCTGGACGGGCAATAAGGGTTCTGGAACAATGGATTACCGCTCTTACGATCGCGATTACGTTATTTCTGTCCAAGGAAAAAGCGATATTTCTGGTTCATCAGATTCTGCCTTTCTTGGCGATAAATCTAAATATAACCCCGAAGATTTGTTATTGGCTTCTATTTCCAGTTGCCACATGCTTTGGTATTTGCACCTATGTTCTAAAAACGAAATAGTAGTTATCGATTATAAAGATGAGGCTGTTGGCACAATGGAAGAATCGGCAGATGGAAGTGGTAAGTTTAAGGAAGTAACCCTACATCCAAAGGTTTTAATAGCAGATAAGGAACATTTTGAATTGGCAGAGTCGTTGCATGTAGAAGCGAACAAAATGTGTTTTATCGCCAACTCATTAAATTTTCCTGTTAAACACCAGCCTGTTTGTAAAGCGGAGAATAGCTAGTATTTAGTGGAAAGTATAAAGTAGATAGTGAAAAGTTTAAAGTTGGCCGTTTTCACTCTTAAACTGCCAACTTTAAACGGTTAATTATTTTACAACAAAAACGTTATCATTTGGAGTAGCATCTACATAAATACCATTATCCAAAGTAATCGACTTTATTTTACGGTTGGTGTTAATCGTCATAGTGAATTCTTTCTGATTCACTTTCCAAACTGCTGGTGTTTTATGAATGGTTTCTGTTTTACCTTCCGTATCGGTAACCAGAATATCAAATGGAATAGCAAAACCGCCAACATTTTTAATTACAAACGTTACTTTTCCTGATGAAATTTGCGGGTTACTCAGGGCCAAATCGAGGTAGTGATTGGTGAAAAACCAGTTCTGAAAGAACCAGTTTAAATTCTGGCCTGATCCTGTATTCATTGAATTAAAATAATCCCACGGGATGGGATGTTTACCATTCCAAGTGTTCATGTAATGATGAAGTGCTTTTTTAAATAAATCATCGCCCAACATATCTTTCAATGCAAGATAGCTTAACGAAGCCTTACCGTAAGAGTTATTTCCATACCCGGCACCAGAAACCTGGTCAGACATCGAAATTACGGGTTGATCTTCTTCTGCAGATTTATCGTTAATATAGCTGTTAACCCTAAATTTTTTGTAAAAATCATCAGCAGCTTTTTTGCCATGTTCGGCAATGCCGATTAAATATTCGAAAGTAGTTGCCCAGCCTTCATCCATATAAGCATAACGGGTTTCATTTATGCCCATGAAAAAAGGAAAATAGGTATGCGCCACCTCATGATCCTGAACCAGTTGAGCGAAAACCGGATCGCCGAAGTTAGAATCATTAACCATCATCGGATATTCCATATCTGCAAAGCCTTGAAAAGCAATGCTTTTAGCGTAAGGATAAGGGATGCCAGGCCAGTTATTCGAAAACCATGCCAGTGCATTAATGTTGTATTTTACCGAATTTAAAAAATCTTTTCCTGTTGTTGGGTTATAGGCTGCCTGTGCACTTGCCCTGCGGCCGCTTTTTGAATCTACCACAACACTTCCACCATCCCAAACGTAGTGATTGCTCATGGCAAAAGTTACATCAGGAATATGATTGGCCTTAAATTTCCAGGTATTCCAATCTTTTTGAACCGTTACTTTACCATTTTTCAATTCATCAGCAGTGGCAATATTAATTACTCCATCTGTATCGTATGATTTTTTCAATCGAGCGGAAATTTCCGGCTGCAATACTTCATCAGGATTTAAAAAATCGCCGGTAGCATAAACTACATAGTTTTTTGGTGCCGTTACTGAAAAAACATAATCGTTAAAATCATTGTAAAATTCCGCTCTATCTGTATGTGGAATCCTGTCCCAACCATTGTAATCATCATAAACAGAAATACGGGGATAGCTGTAAGCCACAAAGAACGAGTTTGGATCAATCTGTCCTTCGCGACCGCTTTCTTTTGATAAAGGATAATCCCATCCTATTTTAACAGATACTTTTGACTTTGGGTTTAATGGCTTTTTCAAACGCACATTGCCAACTGTTCCCCAGTTTTTTGAATCTACTTTATACGTTTCTCCATCAACAGAAAACGAAGAAATGTTTAGGCCTGTAGTTAAAAAATCTTCGCTTACAGCACCTCCACGTGGAGAAGTTGGCTTGTGTAAATTGTTCACAAAACGAATAGCCAAGGTTTTTAGCGTATCGTTGCTGTTATTGCTGTACAAAATTTCTTCTTGTCCGCTAACCATTTTCGTAGCGGCATCTACTTTAATATCCATGGTGTATTTGCCATGATTTTGCCAATAGTTGGCGCCAGGATTACCGTTCATAGAGCGGGTTCCTCTATCGTAAGCTGCCTTTATATTTCGTGGCATATATAGCTCTTGCGCCGAAAGCGTATAACTTCCTAGTCCGACAAGGAGGAGTAAAGAAAATAACTTTTTCATTTTTAAATAATTTCGACTAAAATATCATAATTGAATGAATTTTAAATGAGTATCGGTTTGAATGTTACTTTTTAATTTTAAGCGAAAGAAGATTGGTTTAGGGAGTGAAGGTTTATTAATGTGGTGATTAGTGGCAACTCGATGTTAAAATCTAAAAATCCTGATCTTTTATTTGCTTTTGTAATTTCCACAATTTATCTTCGTTATAATTGAAGCAAGACTATGTAGCAAACCAACTATGTAGTCTTGTTTGTTTTTTATAGCGTTTGAATAAAATTAATAGAGCAATGACAGAGGTAACGTATTACACACAAGAGGGGTTAGATAAACTGAAAGAAGAAGTTCATTATTTAACTACCACCGGCCGTCAGCTAATATCTAAAGCAATTGCTGAGGCGAGAGATAAGGGTGATTTATCGGAAAATGCAGAGTATGACGCTGCTAAAGAAGCACAAGGTTTGCATGAGGCCAAAATCTCAAAATTAAAGAATACATTGGCAAATGCCCGCCTGATTGATGAATCGAAATTGGATTTATCGAAGGTATTGGCATTATCAATTGTAAAAATTAAAAATGTTAAAAACGGTGCCACCATGACTTATCAGTTGGTAGCCGAAACGGAGGCCGATTTAAAAACAGGAAAAATTTCTGTAAAATCGCCTATTGCACAAGGCTTGTTAGGTAAATCTGTTGGCGAATTTGCCGAAATTGAAGTGCCTGCAGGTAAAATGCAATTCGAAGTTTTAGAAATCTCTAGATAAAAGAAGTTGGGAGTTATGGGTTACAGGTTGTAAGCCCAAACCTGTAACTCATAACTGATAACCCACAACTGACTTATGACTATCTTTTCAAAAATTGTTGCAGGAGAAATACCAGCGCATGTTGTTGCAGAAACTGTTGAGTATTTAGCCTTTTTAGATGTTCAGCCCTTAACCGCTGGCCACGTTTTAGTTATTCCTAAAATCGAAGTAGATTATATTTTCGATATGGATGAAGATTTATATGTTGGCCTTTGGATGTTTGCCAAAATTGTGGCAAAAGGAGTGAAGACCGCCTTTCCTTGCAAAAAAGTTGGCGTTTCGGTTATTGGATTAGAGGTTCCGCATGCTCATATTCACTTAATACCGATGAATAGTGTAGCCGATATGAACTTTGCCAAGGAGAAGCTAAAGCCAACCCAGGAAGAGCTGGCCGAAGCAGCTGAGAAAATTAAGCAGGCTTTGTTAGAGGAATAAATTCGCTAAAACAAAACATCGCGTATCGTTTCGTCTTTGTCGAACACACTTTTAGCGAAAGGACAAAGTGGAAGTATTTTAATTTTATTTTCGCGGGCATTTTGAACTACAGCCATTAACAGCTGTTTGCCAATCCCTTTGCCCGAAAACTCTGGATTAACTTCTGTATGATCGATAATAATTTTCGTTTCGCCAGCCCAAACATAACTCATTTTGCCTGCCTGAACATTATTTTCTATAGCTTCGAAATAGCCGTTTTTTTCGTTGTTTACTTGATTAATCTCCATATTATTTCTTCTGATAAGGGTTTTGATTTGGCAAAGGAACAAAGTCGGTTTCGCCTGGTACGGGTTTAAATTTTCGTTCTAACCAATCTTGTTTCGCTTGCTCAATCAATTCTCTCTCCGATGCTACAAAATTCCAATAAATAAATCTTTCTTCAGGAAAAGGTTCTCCTCCAAAAATATAGACAGTTGTATTTTCGAGCATGGTAAATTCACACAGCTTGGCATCGTTCGCAATTAAAATTAATCGCGGTTCGAAAAGATGTCCTTCACTTTCAATTCCACCCTCTAAAATATACAATGCACTTTCGCCAAAAAGATCGTTTCCAATACTGAGCTTTTGCCTAGTTGTGCTTTTAATTTCGATAAAGTAAAGTGGGCAATAAACCGGAACCGGAGATTTTTTTCCAAAAGCCTCGCCTGCAATAAGTTTAATATTAACGCCATCTTGCTCCCAACTCGGAATATTTGTTTCTTCTACATGGAAAAACTCGGGATCCATTTGTTCCAAAGCTTTAGGCAGCGCTACCCAAATTTGCAGACCATGAAGCATTTTATCGGTTTGTCGCAGATGTTTCGGAGTTCTTTCTGAGTGAGCAATTCCGCTACCGGCTGTCATCCAGTTTACTTGCCCTGGTTTAATAATAATATCCGTTCCTAAGCTATCGCGATGTTCTATTTCTCCTTCGAACAAAAAGGTAAGTGTAGATAAACCGATGTGTGGATGAGGCGGAACGTCCAGGTTTTCATGGTCGCTCATTGCTGCTGGCCCCATATGGTCGATAAACGCAAATGGACCAACCATTCGTTTTTCCCGGAAAGGAAGTAGTCTGCCTACCATAAAGTTGCCGATATTCGCCGGTCTTTCTTCGATAATAAGGGATATGTTTGACATGGGAGTTCCTTTGTTTATGGTGTGAATTTAAGAAAATTTTATTTGTCGAGACAAAATCTCATTGTCCTTTTCGACCGCAGTGGAGAAATCTTTGGATTTGGTTTTATTTAAACGTGAATAAATCGCTAAGCTATTTTGCGCTCGTTAGCAACGAGCGCAGGCATAAAATTTTATTTGTCGAGAACCAGATCTCATCGTCCTTTCGACCGCAGTGGAAAAACCTACGGATTTGGTTTTTACTAAGTGCGATTGTAATCGCTAAGCTCTTTTGCGCTCGTTAGAAACGAGCGCAGGCATTGAACGCTAACGAGCAAGCTCAGGCAAAATCATGGTTTAAAAAAAACACCTCATTGCTGAGGTGTTTTCCATTATATATTCAGAAAGAAAAATTACACTAATTCTGCTAATGCTTCTTTGCTGAAACCTTTCAGCTCATCCATTTGGTTGTTTTTGATTTTTTCAACCCAGTTTGGATCAGCCAATAACGGGCGGCCAACAGCTACCAAATCGAAGTCTCCACAATCCATTCTACGCACCAATTCATCCAATGAGCTTGGCTCTGAGCTTTGACCAGCGAAAGCACCAAAGAAATCGCCACTTAAACCAACAGAACCCACCGAGATGGTTGTTTTTCCCGTTAATTTTTTTGCCCAGCCTGCAAAGTTCAAATCAGAACCTTCAAATTCAGTTTCCCAGAAACGGCGTTGTGAGCAGTGGAAAATATCAATTCCCGCATCAGCCATTGGCGTTAACCATTGTTCCATTTCTGATTCATTCTTGGCTAATTTAAAATCATATGCTGAAGGTTTAAATTGTGACAAGCGAATAATTAAGGCGAAATCTTCACCTACACGTTTACGTACTTCTTTAATTACTTCAACAGCGAACCGTGTGCGTTCAGCTAAAGTTTTTCCACCATAAATGTCGGTGCGGTTATTGGTTGCATCCCAAAAAAACTGATCAATTAAGTATTGGTGAGCACCATGAATTTCTACGGTATCAAAACCTAATGCTTTGGCATCTGCGGCAGCTTGACCATAAGCCGCAATTGTATCAGCAATGGCAGCGTCAGTCATCGGTACACCGTTTTCAAAACCAGGACTGTTTAAACTTGATGGCCCTTCAAAAGGAGCACTTGGCAACCAGCCCGAAGCATGGTTTGCATGGACGCCCTGGTGCCAGATTTGTGGCCCCATTTGTCCGCCAGCGGTATGAACTTCGTTAATCACTTTTTCCCATCCCGCTAAAGCTTTTTCGCCATAAAAGTGAGGAATGTTAGGATCGGCAGAGGATGATGGACGGTTAATCACTGTTCCTTCTGAAAGAATTAAACCAACCTGGCCGGCAGCTCTTTTTGCATAGTATTCGGCAACGGCATCAGTCGGAATTCCATTCGGAGAAAACGACCTCGTCATTGGTGCCATTACAATTCTATTTTTTATGTTTAATGATTTTAAGCTAAATGGCTTAAATAAACTATCTGTGTTCATATGATTAATTTTTATAATTCTGTATTGATGATTTTGCTTAATTTTTCAATGCCTTCATGGTTACGTTTGTAGTAGGTCCACTGGCCAACCCTTGTGGCGCAAACTAAGTCTGCCCGCTGTAGAATAGACAGGTATTCGGAAATGGTACTTTGTGATAAACCGGCTTTATTTTGAATTTGTCCTACACACACGCCAACGTTTTCAAAATCGGCATTTGGTTGCTCTGGAAAGTATTCGGCAGGACTTTTTAGCCAGTTTAGAATTTGTAAACGGGTTTTGTTTGATAAAGCTTTGAAAATTTCTACCTGATCCATGATGCAAATGTATATCGACTTTTCCCGATATGCCAATTAAAACATTGAAGTTTACAATAGTGTGTATAATAACCAAATAAGCGTTAATAAAACGTTTAAGTTAGCTAGGAGTTGTTCAATTTTATTTAGGATTTAAGCCAAACAATTTCTTACATTCGTTTAATCATTCTAACCAAATGCCTGCTTATAAATCATTAACTGATCACGAACTTTTCATCCTCATGCAGGATGGAAATAAATTTGCCTTTGAGGAAATTTACGAACGCTTTAATGGTTTGTTGTATATCTATGCCTGTAAAATGGTGTCAGACAGGGAAGATGCCCGTGATATTGTTCAGGAAATTTTCGTTTACCTGTGGAGCAATCCAAATATTCAAATCAAATCTCAACTCTCTAACTATTTGTACACCGCAGTACGTTATAAAGTTTTCGATTGGTTGGATAAAAATAAATCGCGTTCGAATTATTTACAATCGCTGGAAGATTTTTCTTTAAAGGGCGATTATGTAACCGACGATTATATTCGTGAAAAGGAATTTGCCTCTTTAATAGAAAAGGAGGTTTCATTGCTGCCTCCAAAAATGCGTCAGATATTTGAAATGAGTCGCCAACAGCATTTGAGTCAAAAGCAAATAGCAGAAATTCTTCATTTATCAGATAAAACCGTTAAAAAGCAAATGAGCAATGCGCTCAAAGTTTTACACTTGAAATTAACTTCATTTTTGTTATTGGCAACCATCTTATTGATCAAATAAATTTTTGGAAAGCAAATTTCTGCTTATCGGTTTCTTCAGTCCCGCTTTTGCTTTAATCTTTTTGTTAAAGTTGGTAATCATTAACATGATTGCAACAAAAAGTATTATCGCAACAATCGCGTTTAGGAAACCTGAGTTTGTGCACATCACCTCATTTCTAAACCTGACATGGCGGATACCGGCCTTGTGGCTAAGGCCTGAAGGCGTATGAGCATGTGGCAGGAACATACGCGAAAATGAAATGCAGGACTTGCTTTTCTAAACATTTTTAAAAAAAATAAAAATATTTTCATTTTCATCTACTACCTAGGGTTTCCTCAACCTACATGTATTTAATTAGCCAAATATATTGAAGTGATGAGTAAAGAGGAAGTTGAAAAACTTTTAAAAAAATATAGCGCCGGCCTTTGTACTGAAGAAGAAAAAGCTTTGGTAGAATCGTGGCACTTAAATGAGCTATCGGGTAAACACGCTGATGTAAGCCATTCAGAATTGGCAGATGCCCGCAACCAAATGTGGGCTGCCATTCAAGAGGAAACCCAAATTAAAACCGGGCACGGTAGAAAGCTTTGGCTAAAGCTTGCTGCTGCTGCAGTAGTGCTTTTCTTTATTGGTGTAGTTGTTAATCGGGAGGTTCAAAAAAATACGGAAACCAAGCAAGCCTTAAACAAAACGGAACAGAAAATTATTAAGCCAGGAGGAAATAAAGCAACGCTAACGCTAGCCGATGGATCGAAAATTTCACTCACCGACGCTTCAAACGGTGTAATTGCAAGCCAGGCCGGAATAAATATTATCAAAACTAAAAATGGCGAATTAATTTACACAGTTGCTTCGACTTCAAGCGCAAAAAAAGATTTATATAACACCATTGAGACCCCTCGTGGTGGGCAGTATCAAATTAATCTTCCTGATGGTACAAAAGTGTGGTTAAACGCAGAATCATCGTTAAGATATCCTACGGTTTTTGATCAGACAAAAAGATTGGTTGAATTAAAAGGCGAGGCTTATTTTGAAGTGGCCAAACGTTTGGATAACAACAGCAAAAGAATTCCCTTTACAGTTAAAACGGAGTTAGCTTCTGGAAGAAACCAGGAAGTAGAGGTGTTGGGAACGCATTTTAATATCAACGCTTATAACAATGAACCAGGCAATAAAACAACTTTGTTGGAAGGTAGCGTGAAAGTCAAAAATATTCAATCCACTAGATCAGCATTACTTAAGCCAGGACAGCAGTCGCTTATCAGCCTTTCATCGCCATCAATAATGGTTTCGGCAGTTGATGCCGAGGAAGCGATAGCCTGGAAAGATGGTTTCTTTAGCTTTAATGAAGAGAATATAGAAACGATTATGAATAAAATTGCCCGTTGGTACAATGTAGAGATTGACTATCGAGGTAAAAAAATCAACAAGACTTTCGGCGGACGGATTTCTCGTTTCAACAGCGTAAATGAAGTGTTGGATATGCTTCAAACAACTGATGCGGTACATTTTAAAATTGACGGAAGGAGGATTTTAGTTATGCCATAACCTATACGCTTTTCATCATCTTTGATGGTTTTTAGAGTACGGCTTAACTAAAAAACTGGAAGCGCGGCAACGCTCCCAGCTATAATAAAGGCCTTATTCTAATCGTAAAATTGTGAGATACAACTATTCTAAACCTAATAACCAAATATATGAATTTTTATACTGAATGGCTGCCCCAACCTAAAGGGCGCCTGTTTAAATTTCTGCTGATTATGAAATTGACTTTTGTCGTACTAATCACTTCCTTTTTACAGCTCAGTTACGGAGCTGCCAATGCACAAAACGTAACCCTATCAGAAAAAAATACCTCGCTCTTGAATGTTTTTCGTAAGCTTAATAAAAGCGTAGGTTATAACTTTCTCTATGATCTCGATGTGTTGAAAGAAGCAAAACCGGTAACCATCGAAATTAAAAATACCGATATTAAAGAAGCTTTAAGACGCATTTTTAGCGAGCAACCGTTGGGTTACACAATAAAAAATAATACCATTATTATTCACCGTAAGCCTATTGAAGGCATGCCGTTAATTATTCGATCTTTTGTTGATATACGAGGAAAGGTAGTGGATGAAAACGGCCAGCCTATGGCAGGAGCCAGCGTAAAGGTAAAGGGTTCTAACCTTGGTGCAGTAACGGATGTAACTGGTGCATTTTCGTTAAAAGATGTAACTGAAGGTGCGATTTTAGTAGTGTCTTACATCGGTTATGAAAACAAGGAAGTTACGGCCTCAAATGGATTAACGATAACGCTTACCCCACAAGCAGGTTTACTGGCCGATGCTGTTGTTATCGGCTACGGAACGCAAAAGAAAAGCGTAGTAACGGGTGCCATTGCTTCAGTAAAAGCTACTGATTTGAAAGATATGCCTGTGGTGCGTATTGAACAATCTTTGCAAGGTAGAGCTTCGGGCGTAACGGTTACTACGAGCTCTGGTCAGCCTGGAGATGGCGGCGTAGTTAGAATTCGTGGTATTGCGAATATTAATAACGCTAATCCTTTATATGTAGTTGATGGAGTAGTGATTAACGGTGGGATCGAATTTTTAAATCAATCGGATATAGAATCGATTGAGGTTTTAAAAGACGCCGCTTCGGCAGCTATTTATGGTACCCGTGCAGCAAATGGCGTTATCATTGTATCTACAAAAAAAGGCTCAAATACTGGTCGTATTCGTGTAGAATACAATAATTACATTGGTACGCAAGCTCCTTCTACCAAGTTAAATTTATTAAATGCCACGCAATACGCCACCATTTATAATGAATCGCAATTGGCAGATGGTGTTACAGGAGTTCGTTTCCCAAATCCGGCGCAGTATGGTGAAGGAACGGATTGGCAGGAAGCTGTTTTTAACAACAAAGCGATGATTCAAAACCACGATTTAAACATGAGCGGGGGTAATGATAAATCAGTTTATTACGGCTCTTTCAGTTATTTCGATCAGGATGGTATCGTGGCCACGCAAAATTCGAAGTTTAAAAGATTTACAGCCAGATTTAATTTCGAGCATAAAATCACCAAGAATATCAAATTTGGAAACTCAATCGGTTATACCCGAATCAATTCAATTGGTGTAAGTACCAATACCGAGTATGGTTCGCCATTAAGCCGTGCCATCAATATGGATCCAATTACACCAATTGTGGAGACTGATCCTGCAAAATATGGTTTACCAAAGTATCTAAATAATCCGGTGGTTAGAAATGATGCAGGTTTTCCTTATGGGATATCTGACTATGCACAATCGGAAATATTGAATCCGGTAGCCGCTTTGCAGGTTGCTCAAGGTAACTCTTGGAGCGATAAAGTAGTTGGAAATGCATTTGTTGAAGTTGAATTTTTAAAAGGGTTGAAGCTGAGAAGTACAGGTGGTGTGGATTTAGCTTTCTGGGGTGGACAATCATTCCGTCCGATTTATTACCTCAATTCAATCAATCAATCTACTTTAACCGCTTACACCAGAGATAGTAACCGCGGTTTATTTTGGTCATTAGAGAATACTTTGAGTTATGATAAAACTATTGGAAAGCATGTAATTACCGCCTTAGTGGGTTACTCGGCGCAGAAAAACAAAGGCGAAACAAATGGTGGTATTAAAGAGGGTATTCCGGTTGATAACATTCGGGATGCTTCATTGCAATTTCCGGTAGCCAGAACCAATTCGGATTTTTATGGTGGAGAATATCAAAACACCTTAAACTCTATTTTTGGAAGGCTTATTTACAATTATGATGAGAAATATTTGTTCACGGGTATCATTCGTAGAGATGGATCATCACGCTTCGGTCCAAACAATAAATACGGTTATTTTCCTTCAGGATCTGCTGGTTGGGTAGCTTCGAGAGAAGATTTCTGGCCAAAAAACAACATCGTAACCTTTTTAAAATTCCGTGGTTCTTACGGTGTTAACGGTAATGATAACATTCCTGATTTTAGCTACTTAGCAACCGTAAGCGGAGGAAGAAATTACTCATTAGGAACAGCATCTGGACAGACGTTGACCAATGGAGTAAGTCCGAATGCACTTTCAAATCCTGATTTAAAGTGGGAAGAGACCTCATCTTTCGATCTAGGTTTCGATGCGACTTTGTTTGAAGGCATTACTTTATCAACCAGTTATTTCAATAAGAAAACTTATGGCATGTTGTTGCAGCAAGTGGTTCCATCTTATGTGGGCAACTCTGGTCCGTATGCTAATACAGCGGATTTATACAACCGCGGTTTCGAGATCGAATTGGGTTGGAACAAAAGAGTTGGCGAAGTAAGTTTTCGTATAGCAGGTAACGCAGCGTTCATCAAAAATGAAGTAACGCTGTTAGGAGCCGATAAAGATTACATACCAAGCAGGCAAACGATTACGCCGCAAAGTTTAGAAGTTACCCGTGTTGCGGTTGGCCAATCTGTCGATTCATTTTTCGGTTACCAAACTGCTGGCTTATTTCAAAACCAGGCAGAAATTAACAATTACAAAAATGGTGCTGGTGCATTAATTCAGCCAAATGCAAAACCTGGCGATATTAAATTTTTGGATTTAAATGGCGACGGTGTAATTAGTGATGCGGATAGAACTTTCTTAGGAAGATCTAACCCCAACTTTACTTATGGCTTAACATTTTCAGCTAAATACAAAGGCTTTGATGTTTCCATTTTTGGCCAGGGTGTTTCTGGAAACATGATATTTAATGGACTAAGAAGGTTCGATTTAAGTCCATCAAACTACACCACTAATATTTTAAACCGTTGGACAGGTGAGGGAACAAGCAATACGGTTCCTCGGGCTACATTGGCCGATGATAATAAAAATTATAGCCGTGTTTCTAATTTGTTTTTAGAGAGTGGTGCTTATTTCAGATTGAAAAACGTTCAGCTTGGATATACTTTGCCAAAAACACTTGTGAATAAGGTGGGCTTAGATAACCTTAAATTTTATGTAATGGCAAATAACCTATTTACGCTAACTAAATACAATGGTTACGATCCGGAAATTGGTGGGGGTAGTTTAGGTGTCGATCGCGGTTTCTACCCACAGGCAAGATCGTTCTTTGTAGGTGTAAATGTTGGATTTTAATAATATAGAGATGAAAACTAAACATATAAAATATTCGATAGCCATTTTGGCCATCATGCAGTTACTGGTTTCCTGCAAAAAAGACTTTCTGGAGTTAACGCCGAAAGGAACTGCGACTGAAGAAAACTTTTATCGCAATGAAACCGAAGTTTATCAGGGCTTAGTTGCCGTTTACGATGTGATGCAGTGGGGCACAAGTGGTGGTTACACCATGAAGCAGCCCTTATTAAGTGCTGCATCTGATGATTGCTGGGCAGGTGGAGGTAATGCTTCCGATCAGCCAGGCTGGGTAGCATACGATAACTTCAATATGGATTCGAGGTTGGGGCCGCAGGTTGGTTTATGGTCTAAAAATTTCACTGGAATAAACAGGGCGAATATTATTTTAGATAAAATTGAGAAAGCCACAAATTTAAGTGCTGGTTTTAAATCTAGAATAACAGCAGAAGCTAAATTTTTACGGGCATACTTCTATTTTGATTTAGTTCGGTTTTTTGGTAATGTTCCGTTAATTACCAAACAAATACCAACGGCCGATCTTTACACACAAACACAATCGGCGCCTACAGCAATTTATGCACAAGTAGAGAAAGATTTGAGAGAAGCCTTTCCTAGTTTGCCACCAACGGTAGCCGCTAATGAAAAAGGTAGAATTTCTAGAGGAACGGCAAAAGCACTATTAGGCAAGGTGTTACTTTTTCAAAATGACAATAGCAAATTGGCAGAAGCCGCAACGCTATTTAATGATGTGAATAAAACCGGAAATGAATATGGTTATGCCTTGCTTCCAAATTATGCTGATATTTTCAGACCTGATAATAAATTTAATTCAGAAGTAATTTTAGAAATTCCTCACTCTACCTTATCTGCCTGGGGCGATTGGGGTTGGGTAAATGGTGGCGAAGGAAATGTTGCACCCCAATTTATTGGCATGGATAGCTATAATGGCGATACTTACTCTGCAGGATGGGGCTTTTGCCCTGTAACGCTCGATTTAGTAAATGCCATGAAAGCTGATCCACGTTTTGCAACTTCTATTATAGACGGTACTGCGCTAAAAGCTGCTGGTGCTACTTATACCGCTCGTTATCAGAATACCAATTATTTTATTAAAAAATATGCGCCATTAAAGGCATATCGTTCAAATAGCGGGGTTGCCGAACTAAACTGGCCAATAGATGAAATTGAAATGCGTTTAGCAGATACGTACTTAATGGAAGCAGAAGCTTTAGTAAGATCAGGAGGCAATGCAACGAGAGCTTTGGAATTATTAACTGCCGTTCGGGCCAGGGTAGGTTTAACCCCGGTACCTGCAACACTTGATAATATTTACAATGAGCGCAGACTTGAGTTGGCTTTTGAAGGACATCGTTTTTTCGATTTGGTACGTACAAACAGAGCTGTTGCCGTATTGGGTCCATTGGGTTTCAAAGCGGGCAAAAGCGAATTACTGCCAGTTCCTCAACAAGAAATCGACTTGACAAAAGGCGTAATTAAACAAAATCCAGGCTATAATTAATTAGATATATCATGAAATTAAATTATATCATTAAACAAACAGCTGGGTTTTTAAGCCTGCTGTTTGTGCTAAGCTTTAGCGCTTGCAAAAAAGAAAATAACGATAAAGAGCTGGATGCTGCACCAACGGCAGATCAAGTGAAATTTACGGTTACGCCAACCACAACAAATGCCAATGTGGTTACATTAGTCAATCAATCTCCTGGTTTTAAGGCCCTGTGGGATCTTGGCAATGGCGCTACAGCTGATGGAAATACGGTGACTGCTTCTTATCCGCTCGCCGGAACTTACACCGTAAAATTAACAATTGCAACTGCAGGAGGTTCTGTTTCGAGTACCAAAACGGTAGTGATTGCAGCAACAAATCCTGCTATGCTTACTGATCCAGCCTTTACCACATTATCTGGTGGCTTATCCAATGCTGCAGGTTTCACCTGGGTTATTGATCAAAAATCTGCAGGTCATTTAGGTGTTGGTCCAATTACTTCGCAAGCACCCGATTGGTATCAGGCTGCGGCAGATGAAAAAAACGGACAGGGTTTTTACGACGACGAGATGACCTTTAACATGAATGCCTTAAAATATACCTACGATAATAAAGGAACAACCTTTGCCAATGCTGCAAATGCGCCTGGAATTGGTGGCCCGGCTGGATCAAATGATCCAACGGTAAACTATACGCCGGCAACTAACTTAACCTGGTTGGTAACAGAAACCAATGGAGTAAAATACTTAACTATTTCTGGCGGAGGTTTTATCAGTTATTATTTGGGCGTATCTCAATATCAAATTTTATCGTTAAACGAGAATGAAATGTGGCTGCGTTGTTTAGATAAAGCAAATGCTGGAAATGCCTGGTATTTGAAACTCGTTAAAAAAGGTTATGTGCGGCCTATAATTCAAAAACCATTGCAAGCGGCCAATTTAAGTGATGATTTCCAAACTACGGCAAATTTTACCTGGACTGCAGAGAATGTAGATTTTGTTAGGCCTTATGATAATCCTGCCAAGTTCCCAGTAAATACATCTGCAAAAGTGGGTTATTATGAGAAAAAAGCCGGAGGCGATGGTCAGTATGGGAATTTAAACGTAACCCTGCCATATCGATTTAACTTAGCCACTACAAATAAGGTGAGGTTAAAAGTTTTCTTCCCTGGCGGAAATGATTTTACTAAAACACCAGCAACCGTTTCAGTAAAACTACAAAACTCTTTGCTGGGTGGCAATGCCTGGCAAACTCAAACCGAAATTGTGAAAACATTAACGGCTGTTCAATATAATACATGGACGCAACTAGAGTTCGATTTTTCAGGTATCAGCGGGCAAACGCTCTACGATAAAATTGTGGTTCAGCTTGGTGGAGAAGGGCATCCAAACCCAGGGCTCTTTTACATAGATGACTTCGAATTCAAATAAAATTGTGCTAGATCAGTTGGATTTTAAGGCCAGCTGATCTTTATATATCGATATGATGATCAAGACAAGAAAATATTTCACGAAACAGATTTTTGCTGCATTTGCTTTTGCTGTAATTGGGTTAAGTTCATGTTCTAAAGGCACTGATGATAATGGTTTGGTATATGTTCCGCCAACACCTGCGGGGCCGCCGGTAGATAAAGGATGGACGTTTGAAACCTCACCAACCTGGGCCGATGAATTTACGAATACCGGAGCACCGTTGACAAGCAATTGGGATTACGATACCGGTGGAAGTGGCTGGGGCAACAACGAACTCCAGTTTTATACCAACACTACCAATAATGCCAATGTGGCGGGCGGGCTTCTAACCATCACAGCGAAGAAAGAAAGTATGGGTGGAAGAGATTATTCATCAGCTAGAATGGTAACCAGAAATAAGCTGGATGCTTTATATGGGCGTTTCGAAATAAAAGCGAAGCTGCCTTTTGGAAAAGGAACATGGCCAGCCATCTGGATGTTACCCACCGACCGTTTCTACGGAGATTGGCCAAAATCGGGAGAAATTGATATTATGGAGCATGTAGGTTACGACCAGGATATGGTTCATTTTACTACGCATACCGAAGCTTATTATTTTAAAATTAACACCCAAAAATCGAGTACTAAGAAAATTGATGACGTGAGCACTGCCTTTCATTTATACCGTGTTGATTGGACGCCCTATGCCATTCGAGGCTACTTCGATGATGTTAAAGTTTTCGAGTTTGCCAATGAGGGAACGGGATACAAAACCTGGCCTTTCGATAAAAAATTCCATTTGCTTTTAAACATTGCTGTTGGTGGCGATTGGGGAGGAGCTCAAGGTGTAGATGCTTCCATCTGGCCACAAAAAATGGAAGTAGATTATGTTCGTTATTATAAAATGATTGATAAGTAATTTGCAGGTTAGTTTAATTGTTGAAGTCGTTCCATTCGGGACGGCTTTTTTTTGTTTAGTCGGCAATGGGAATGTGTTTTAGCATTTTTCATGCTATAAAATGCCGAAATAAATTCAGCGGAACGAGTAAAAAAAATCCTGTTAAAAAAGAACGGGGATAAATCATACCGACCTATCCCCGTCATCTAAATTAACGCTCTCAAATATATAAACAGCTAAAAAGCCGATTTATTATATTGAGCAGAAAATATTTTTATTTTTTTGCTGCGGGCTTCTTTGCTGCCGCCTTAGGTTTCTTTTCAGTAGCTACTATTTCTTCCTCAACCACAACTTTTTTCTTAGCTGGCGCTTTGGTTTTTTTTACTTCTGCAACTGTTTCTTCTGCAACCTCTTTTTTCTTAGCTGGTGCTTTAACCTTCTTTGGTGCTGCAACAATTTCTTCATCAGTAACTTCTGTTTTCTTTTTTACAGGTGCTTTAGCTTTTTTTGGTTCAGCAATAGCTTCTTCGGCTGTCACGTCTTTTTTCTTAGCTGGTGCTTTACGCTCAACGGCAGGAGCCTCAACTTTCATTTCTTCTTTGGCTTCTGCAGCTTTAGGAGCATCTACATTTTGTAAGTAGTTAACTAAAATCTGTCTTAAATAAACCTCTGGCTTTGGCATATTAATGATGTGGCCAGGTTCTTTATCTTGAGATTGTTTAATGTAAGCCGATTTAATTTTGCCCCAATCCTTCGAATAAAGTCTGATAAACATCTCTACAAATTGCTCGTCTGTATATTTTTTAGGCAACCTACCCAGCACTGCCTGAATTTTTTCTTCTTTTTTATGTAATACCGCCATCGCTTTTATTTTGGGCAAAGATAACCGATATTACAGATAATCATGTAAATAGGGAATTTAAACTTTTATAAGTCCGAAAAGAGGAGAGTTTTATTGGGGTGGAGAGTATGAAACTTATCCTGTTCATTTAAGCTTCAACTTCTTCTAAAATACCATCAGTCTTTCTGCTGGCCACTAATCTTTCGCGGTGTTGCATTCCCCAATTTCTAAGTTCGTCAATCACTTTATCTAAAGATCCACTGTATGCAGTGAGTTCGTAAGTAACAGTCACAGGAGTGGTAGCGAACACTTTACGCAGTACAAATTCGTTCAGTTCCAATTCCTTCAATTCTTTCGATAAAATTTTAGGGGTAATATCACCTAACGACTTTTGAATTTCATTAAAACGTTTCGGGCCATCCTGAAGAGTTAATATCAATGGCAACTTCCATTTTCCATTTAAAACATAAAGGGCATCTCGTACTGCATTTAAACTGGTATTACAAGTTTCCCGGGTGTGAATTTCTCTGTTAAAAGCCATGGTATAAAGTTAATAACTTTCACAAAGGATGCTGCTATCCTTTGGGAAAGTAATACCCTTTTGATATCGGTGTAGATTTTCACTTTTTTAGCGCTATATTAAAATCATTTGGTACAATTCTTTTAGCTTACTTTTTCTTCCAGCCATTTTGCATTTTTTTATAAGCTTTCTTGCTAATCTTCGATTTCTTTTTTGAGCGGGATTTGCCCTTCTTTTTACGGGCATTGATGTTATTAACCAACGAATTTTTTACGCCAAGCTTATTCTTCTTCTGACCTTTTTTCTTTGTTTTTTTGTCTTTCTTCTTTCCGCCCTTTTTCTTGCTGTCCTTTTTCTTCTTTTCCTTTGCCATTATCTTCTTATTAAATGAATATGAATAACAACATTCTACAGGATTGAAAGTTCTAAGGGCCTGACTATATTTCAATGAAATAATGCTTAAGCAAATGAGGAGATCCGCCAATAATGAAAAATTAGTCACAGATTTTCAGATTGAAAACGGATGGTACTTTATCTTTGGCGTGGCTGTTAAAAGTTGTGGTTTCTAAACCAAGTTTAGAAGCTTTTGAAGATATTTTCTTTCTGGCTATCGTACAATAAGCACACTACCCGATAATTTTTTACTACCTCCTTCAGCAATAATTTGGTAATAGTAAACGCCAACAGGTAATTGCTGACCGTTTATCAAACAATTTTATTTTGCTAACTCCATAGCTAAAATAGGGTACGGTTTACCTGCATCATCGTTTTCAAAGCGTTCCATTATAACGAAGCCCAAATGTTTATAAAAGCCTACCGCTTGTTCATTTTGCTCGTTTACATCCACCTTTGTTGCCTTCTTTTCTTCGATCGCAAATTTCATCAATTCTTTACCAATTCCTTTGCCTCTTGCACTTGGATCAATAAATAGCATTTGAATATTATCATTTGATAAACCTAAAAATCCCAGGATAACATCATGCGCTTTGAAACAAAATAGATCAACTAGATCGAAATATTTGGATAAAATCAGTTGCTTATAAGTTAGAATATCCCTCTCGCTTAAAAAATGATGTGTTGCCCTTACGGATGCTTCCCATACTTTGATCAATATTTCATAATCGTTTTGGGTTGCCTCGATGATATTAATTCTTCGCATACCAGGTAATTGATGGATTGTTAATGTAGTTATTTTCAGACGAAATCTAGATCGGAAACCACATTTCTAATAAATAGCAAGCCATTAAGCTGAACATCAGAAACGAATATCAATACATACCTCACAAATAATAAACAGATATAAACACATATACATTTTGGAAACAAACATAACGATGATGGCTTTAATATTGAACATTGATGTGGAACGAATTAAATATTTTACCATAAATGGCAAAACAAATTAAAGCAATTAAATGTCCGCACTGTGGCAGCATAGGTAAAACAGAAATCAAGGCTGATCATTTTATTTGCAGCAGTTGCAACACCGAATATTTTTTGGATAATGACGACATCAACATTAACCACAATATAAATTACAATACCCCTCAAATTAATACAGGAGGAGGTAAAAAAATCGGTCTAATCATTGGCTCGGTAGTCGCTGCATTTTTCGTTGTTGCATTGATAGTTCCATTACTTTTTGTAGGCAAAAAAAGCAAAAATGTTAACGAATATGTTCGGCCAGAATTTAATTGGTATTCTCAAGAGCAGTTGGCTTATGCTGATAAAAATGGACAGCCCATTGTTGTTGTTGTTGGCGCCCGCAGGTATTCGGGTAATGATGATGAAAATGAAACAGGTACATATATTAGTTTTTACGATTTGATATCAGATAAAGAACTTAAGACACAAAAAATAGGGACTTTTAGTATTTCGAATAGTAACAATTTTAAATTAAAACAATTTAGCAACGGCGATTTATATGCCATCGTCAATAAAACAACCATCTATAAAATCGATAAAGAAAATTATTCACCAATTGATGTAACGCAAAGCTTATTTAAAAATCATACAGCGCTGGCAAGTGGTATTGCAAACGCAGAGTTTGCATATGATAGCAACGGGGAAGCCTTTAACTTAATGAGTAACGAGGGTATAAATGTTTTCTTTTTCCCATTGATTGATAAAATTTACAACAAAGATGAAATGAGCGCCAGCCAACCTGCTTTTGAGAAAGAAGAAATAAATGAAAAGCTAAAAACACAATATAAGTTTTCGTTGCATAGTGATGATTACCCTGAAGAGAAAATACAATTGTTTAAATATACCATGAAAGATAATGAGGGCGGACCTGATTATTATGTGCATTTAAGCTGGATGAATTATAGAGGTAAAAAAATACTCAACTATTTTCTTTGGGATGTCCTCCGTTCTTACACCGATCTCACCCCAGGCAGGGTGTATTTTGATCCTAAAATTCTATTTAGTGATAACGACTATGTAGTTATCGCTACCGATAAAACCCCGGCAGATAAATCACCAACTAATATTCAATGCATTGATGCAAAAAACGGTAAGTTAATCTTTAGCTATCCAGTTCCAACTCATGAAAATTTCCTTGATGGCATTCGGTATAAAGATGGATTTGTGGTCAGAGCAGGCAATTTCCTCCTCGCTATTGGGATGGATGGAAAATTAATTAAAGAATTTAAATTAAGGTAAACCATGGGAATAATAAACTTTTTCAAAAACCAGCTATCTCAGGTAATTGAGTGGGATAATCAAAATCCAGAGATTTTAGTATACAAATTTCCATCTGGTAACGATGAACTTAAAAATGCCAGTAAATTAATTCTAGGGCCAGGGCAGGGTGCCTTGTTGGTTTACGAAGGGAAGCTAACCGATGAAATTACAGCAGAGGGCATTTATGATCTGGAAACTGATAACCATCCTTTCATTACCACGCTATTGAAATTGCGTACTGCTTTTGAAAGTGAACACAAACTGAAAATTTATTTCTACCGTACATCAGAAAATGTAAACCAGGGATGGGGTACCGTTCAAGCGATTAAATACATTGATCCCGTTTATAAGATTCCAGTTGAGCTTGGTGCAAATGGTTCGTTTTCGTTTAAGATAGCTGATGCAAAACATTTATTCAGTAATGTAATTGGCTCGTCAGATCAATACACTGTTCTTGATGCAAGGCAAATGCTCCAAAGTCGTTTTCCGCAAGGCATTGCCTCTTCACTAGCACAAGGTAGCGTATCTTATCAAAACATTGATGCGCAACTGCCACTGCTTTCGCAAAATATAAAAGATCAGATTAATAATGAGGTAAGTAACCTGGGTTTCGTTTTAACGGATTTCAAACTTAATGGGACAGTGTTTGATGAGGCCACAAAAGAACGAATTGGAAAGATTGCAGATATTACTGCCGATGCTATGGCTGCAGGAGAAGGTGGTTTAACTTATGTAGAGCTTGAAAAGTTAAGAGCCTTAAGAGATGCCGCCCGGAATGAAGGCGGTTTGGCAGGAGCAGGTTTACAGTTTGGGGTAGGTATGGAGATTGGAAAAACTTTCGATACTATACGCAACGAACAGATTGACAATTCTGCTGCCGACCCGGTTGCGAAATTGCAACAGCTAAAACTTCTTTTAGATGAGGGTATTATTACGCAACAGGAGTTTGATCAAAAGAAAACAGAATGGCTAAATAAGTTTTAAAGAAACCGTTATGAAAAAGATTATTGGAATTTTTATTGTTCTTCTTGTTATCGCCTTTGTAGGCATATTGGGTTTAAGAATTTGGAATATCGAAGTGGTGAGCCTGCAAACCGTAATAAAAAGCAGTGCTACCCTGTTAATATTAGGCATCGCAATCGTGGTGCTGATTATCAGCTATGGATTTTATTTTAAGGATAATTCAAAAGATTATGATAAGTCTGTTGGTAATCGGGCGCATCCTAAAGTTTGAAGGTTGGGAAAGAATTAGTGCTCAAAATAAAAAAGCGATTTGAATGAACAAATCGCTTTCTGTAGCCCGTAGGGGAATCGAACCCCTGTTTCCAGAATGAAAATCTGGCGTCCTCACCCCTAGACGAACGGGCCATTAAAATCAGTCTTGAATCTTTAGTTCTCAGTCTTGAGTCAATAAGACTTTGGACTTGGTACTGACGACTTCAGACTACTTAGTAGCGGGGACACGACTCGAACGTGCGACCTTCGGGTTATGAGCCCGACGAGCTACCAACTGCTCCACCCCGCATTACATTGTATTTTTACGGTATTACCAACCTCAATTTTGCAGTGTTGAAACTGATAAAAAAACCGCCATTTAATTAAGCGGTTTCGTAGCCCGTAGGGGAATCGAACCCCTGTTTCCAGAATGAAAATCTGGCGTCCTCACCCCTAGACGAACGGGCCATTAAATCAGTCTTGAGTCTTTAGTTCTCAGTCTTGAGTCAATAAGACTTCGGACTTGGTACTGACGACTTCAGACTACTTGGTAGCGGGGACACGACTCGAACGTGCGACCTTCGGGTTATGAGCCCGACGAGCTACCAACTGCTCCACCCCGCATTATATACAACTCGTTTTTTCACTTGAATTAAATCCTTAACTCTGTTTCCGAATTGGAATGCAAAGATATAATTCGTTTCTTTGTGCTGCAAATTTTTTTTTAAAAATATTTCTATGGCGCATAAAGCAGGTTTTGTTAGTATAATAGGTAAACCCAATGTTGGCAAATCTACCCTAATGAATGTGCTTGTTGGCGAGCGACTTAGCATCATAACTCCTAAAGCGCAAACCACAAGACATCGTATTTTAGGTATCGTAAATGAGGAAGATTATCAGATCGTTTTTTCTGATACTCCGGGTATTATTAAGCCAAAATACTCTTTGCAAGAGAGTATGATGAGCTTTGTGAACGGATCTTTGACCGATGCCGATGTACTTTTATTCGTTACAGACATCAACGAAACGCATGATGAAGATGATGTTTTAGAGAAAATACTAAACCGTGATATTCCTACAATCGTGTTGATTAATAAAATCGACAAAGCGTTGCAAGAGCAGGTTGATGAAAAAATTGCTTATTGGCAAGAAAAGCTAAATCCCATTTCTATTTATGCCATTTCGGCCTTACATAAACATAATGTAGATGGAATTTTAGATCATGTTTTGCAGTTATTGCCTGAACATCCGGCTTATTATGATAAGGAAGAATTGACCGACCGCTCGGAGCGTTTCTTCGTTTCGGAGATCATCCGCGAAAAGATTTTCTTGAACTACCAGAAAGAAATTCCTTACAGTACCGAGGTAATTGTTAAAAGTTTTAAGGAAGAAGAACTTAAAAACGGTAAAGGTAGCATGGTTCGGATCATGGCTGAGATTGTGGTAGAACGCGACTCACAAAAAAATATTTTAATTGGTACTGGTGGCAGCATGCTTAAAAAAGTAGGTACAGAAGCCCGTTTGGAAGTAGAGAAATTTTTGGATTCGAAAGTGTTTTTAGAGTTGTTTGTAAAAGTAATTCCTGATTGGAGAAGCAAAAAGAATTACCTAAAGAGCTTTGGTTACGATAATTAACCGTACCTTTGCAGCCCGAAATAAATCGGTTAGGAGTTGATAATCAATGGCTAATTGATATAGACTTAACAATTTTTACGTTTGTGATAGAAAATCTACAATCGTAAATTTACAATCATAAATACAAAATGAGTAATATTATCGCCATCGTAGGCAGGCCAAACGTAGGCAAAAGCACCCTTTTTAATAGATTAACTGAAAGTCGCAAGGCAATTGTAGATGATATGAGCGGCGTAACCCGCGACAGACACTACGGCGTTGGCGAGTGGACGGACAAGCAATTTACCGTAATTGATACCGGTGGTTACGTAGCCAATTCTGAAGATGTTTACGAAGCGGCCATTCGCGAGCAGGTAATGATTGCTATTGAAGAAGCAAGCATTTTAGTATTCATGGTTGATGTAACGACAGGCATTACCGATTTGGATGATGATATTGCCCAGGTTTTACGCAGAAGTAAGAAACCTGTTTTTGTTTGCGCAAACAAAGTAGATAATACTGCACTGTACAATGAAATCCATACTTTTTATGGCTTTGGTTTAGGCGAAGTGTATCCACTATCATCAATGACTGGTTCCGGTACGGGTGAGTTGTTAGACGAAATCGTTAAAAATTTCGAAGATATCCCTGAAGAAGAAAATCAACTGCCAAAAATTACCATTGCTGGTCGCCCAAATGTAGGTAAATCATCTTTGGTTAATGCTTTAATCGGGAAAGAACGCAATATTGTAACTGCAAATGCTGGTACCACCCGCGATTCGATCAAAATTCATTATAACCAATTTGGGCATGAATTTATGCTGATTGATACTGCGGGATTGCGTAAAAAAACCAAGGTTAAAGAAAACTTAGAATTTTATTCGGTAATGCGTACCATCAAAGCTTTGGAAGAGGCTGATGTAGTGGTATTGATGATTGATGCGGTAGAAGGTATCGAAAGTCAGGATATTAATATTTTCCACCTTGCTGAAAAAAATAAGAAAGGTATCGTAATCTTAATCAACAAATGGGATTTGATTGAGAAAAATACACAAACAATGAAAGCTTTCGAGGAGCAAATTCACGAGCGTATTCGTCCGTTTACCGATGTGCCTATTGTATTTACTTCGGTATTAAATAAACAACGTATTTTCAAAGCAATTGAAGCTGCTTTAGAGGTTTACAAAAACCGTGGAAAGAAAATTCCTACATCGAAATTAAATGATGTAATGTTGCCGTTGATCGAAAAGTTTCCCCCTCCGGCATTGAAAGGTAAACACATTAAAATAAAATACATTACGCAAATTAACGGTACCTCGCCAATGTTTGCATTCTTCTGTAATTTGCCTCAATATATTAAAGATCCATATAAACGTTTCATTGAGAATAAATTAAGAGAGAATTTTGATTTTTCAGGATCGCCAATTCAAATATTTTTCCGACAGAAATAAGCAGGAAAGACTGAGGTTAACAGAAGTATAACAAAGTTATGATAAGATAAGCAGGGGTCGCATTCTATAGGAAAACGGCCCCTGTTTTTTTACCATCATGGTGAAGTTAGAAACAAATCACAAAGAGATATTTTTCAAATTACTGCAAGCCAAAATCAATCTTTTTACATTTACACCATGCAAATCGAAGTAAAAAATAGCCAGCTTTTAGATATAGATACCATTTTCGACTTTTACGATATGGCCGTTGCTCATCAAAAAAAAGTATTTAACAAACACTGGCAAGGCTTTAGCAGGGAGTTGGTAGAAACGGAAATTACAGATAACCGCCAATTTAAAATTTTAGTTGATGGCGAAGTAGCTTGTGTATTTGCAGTAACCTTTAATGATCAACTCATTTGGGGCGACCGCGACCACGATTCAATTTACATTCATCGTATCGTTACGCACCCTGCTTATCGTGGTTGTTCTTTCGTAAAAGAAATTATCAAGTGGGCAAAAGGTTATGCAGCCAAAAACGATATCAAATATATTCGTATGGATACCTGGGCTGATAATGAGAAGCTTTTAGCATATTATACTGGCTGCGGTTTTGATTATGTTGGCGTAGTTACACTCGAAAAATCGGAAGGTTTGCCTAAACACTATGAGGGAATCAGTTTAAGTCTCTTCGAGATTGTCGTTTAGCAATCATTTTAATTCGATTTCCCAACTTAACATATCATCTACCTCACCAATATTTACAAAATGGTTTTTTTCCAGAATGGAATAGGAGGCTACATTACTCTTTTCAGTAGCAGCATAAATTGATTTAACCTTTGGTTGTTCTCTTGCCCATTCAATTATTCTGCCCACTGCCTCGGTCATAAAGCCTTTGCCCCTAAAATCTTCGTAAGTGCCATAGCCAATTTCAATTTCTCCATCAGCGTCGGGTTCGCCAACAAAGCAAATATCGCCAACCATTTTTTGGTCTGATTTAGAAATAATTACCCACAAGGTGTGATAGAGATAGTCTTTATCTTTATCGAAAACGTTGGGTAAAATAGTTTGCTGAAGTGCATCGTGTAACGATTTCGAAATATTTTTTTTGGTAGGTAAAAGTCCGAATTCTTTTTCAAGGGAATGATCATCGAGAATATATTTTAATAGTTGATCATGAAGCAATGGTTTTAAAATAAGCCGATCGGTTTCTATCATAGTGGAGCATTAAACAGAAGTTAATTTACGGTTTTTGTTGATTATCTTTTCGAACTAATGCTGCATTAAACCCCATCTCCCCGTAAGTTTCTAAACCTTTTGCGGGCTTCTGCACTGAACATGCTGCCGGGATAATCGGTAATCAGTTTTTGGAAATAAAGTTTAGCCTGTACAATGTCGTTCAGTTTTTTCTCGTACAAATCGCCAAGTGTAAACAGCGCATCATCAGTCCAGATACCATCTTTAAAATCTTCGCTTACTTTTTTTAGAATCTCTGCAGCTTTTTGGAATTCGTTTGATTTAATAAAGATTTTTGCCTTGGTCATCATGACTGCATCAGCAAGGCCATTTTGCGGATAAGCAATGGCTATACTATCTAGCTTATTGACTGCTTTTGCCGGTAAATTTCTAAAAATCAACATCTCTGCATCAGCGTACATTTTCAAAGCATTACTATCTGTAGGGGTTTGAATATTATCAGAAATTAATAGACTTAAATTCAAAGCATCGTTAGCGATTAATTGTGAGGTCGCAGCCTTTAATACCTGGCATTGGCCATTACTGTATTCAAAATTACCCTGATAAAAGGAAAGTTTTGCACTTCGAAAACGAGCCTCGTTTCCTATGGATTGACCTTCAAACTGTTTACTCACTTGCTCATATACCAAAAAGGCCTCCCAAGGTTGGTTGGTAAGAATGTAAACATCACCCAAATCAAGTTTCAGCTGGCCAAGATCCTGGCTACTTAATCCTGGCATTTGCAAAGCTTCTTCTAAACCTTTTTCGGCCTTCTCAGCCTGATTTAAATAATATGCATGCAGATTCGCTAATTTCTTAATCGCGAATAAAGTGTTTTTATTTTTTCCATTTTCATCTAGCAGAGTTTGATAATCTTTGGCTAATAAATTAAGGTCTGCTAAAATTGGTTTGCCAGTAGTTTGGATATTGTATTTGGTATTTAACAGTTCAATTTTGGATGGTAAATAGTATGGGTTATCCTTACCTTTAGTGAGCAGGTACTCATAAGCTTTGATAGCAGTTTCATAAGCGCTATTATCAACGAAAGTATATATCGCATTAAACAAAGTGCCGCCATCGGCCTTAGTGCGTTTATCAAAAGCAATCAGCTGGCGCAAAGCCATGTCGAACTCTTGCTGTTGAATGTAATTCCAGGTTAATAACTGGATGTAAACCTCTGCATCTGGAAATCTTTGAATCTTTTTTAAAATACCTGTCTGAAAGGTTTGATAATCGGCCTTGTCATCAAAAATTACAGGCAAGATGGCTTGCGCTTGTGGCAGTAACTGTGGGAGTGTGGCCAATGCATCTAGATATTCCTGCATGAGCATGAGTTTATCCTTTTTAAAACGGTAGATGTTTAAAAGCTCGTAAACAAAAAACTCATCATTACCCAGTATTTTCCTGCCTTGTTTAAAAGTTTGAACAGCGAAATCATAATTTTCAAATCTATAAAAGCTATTGGCCAGACTACGGATTTTAAACTCATCCTTCGGTAATTTATTAATAACCTCATTAAAAATTTTATTAGCTGCCTGAATATCGCACTTTTCTTGATAGAGCTTGCCTAATGCAACAGGATAGGCATCATTTTCTGGACTTTGGCGAATGAGCTTCTTTACAGCTTTTTCGGCAACATCGTAACGTTTTAATTTTAAAAGAGAATTGAAATAAATATCAAAATAGCCTTCATTATTTGGGCTGGCAAAAACTTTCTCTAATAAAACGACAGCTTTTTCATATTCCCCATCACGATAATATTGAATAATTAACGACGTATTATCGGCAGTAATAGGTGGATTTAGCCGTAAAACTTGCGCATTAGCACCTAATGTTAACAAGAAAAATACAAATACGATTAGTCTATTCATTATGCCAATTATAAGGTTTAAAAGTAATTAAAAAGGCTGAAAGCTAAAAACCCGATTGGTAAACATTAACTAAATGGATTTAGTTGAAAGCTAAGGCAAAGGCTTATTAATTCCAATAATAATGTTACCTGCAATTTATTTTGTCTCTATTTTTTAAATACTAAATTGAGCCCGTTGGCATCTCATTTTGATAAGTAACATTGTTGGTGTAAAGCATAGTAAACTAACAGGGTTCCTTATTTTTGTCATCCCGTGAGAAATTAATTTATGTTAAAAAGAATTATTCTATTTGTTTTAATAGCTTCAGTTTGGGGATGTAAGAATCCGCAAAAGGGGGAGACTATACCTGTAGATGATTTTTTTAAAACGTTTGATAAAGCTTATTATCACATCTCTCCGGATGGTAAAAGTTTATCGTACTTGAAACTTCAGGATAAGAAACTCGATCTCTTTGTTGAAGATCTGGCCACTGGAAATAGTGTTCAGCTGACGCATTTAACTGAAAAAACAATCAGTTTTCATTTTTGGACAAGCAATAATGAATTGATCTATTACACTGAAGATGAATCTAAAGACCGGCGTTCGGATATTTTTGTAATTAACAAAGATGGAAGCAAGCAGGTACAACTTAGTGCAAATGAAAAAACACGTCTAAAGGTTATTGAAGATCAGCTTATTGATGATAAATATATCATTGTTGCATCCAATAAAAGAGATTCTACAGTGTTTGATGTTTATCGTTTAAATGTGAGGAATGGCCAAATGGATATCGCGGCTAAAAATCCAGGGAATATTACCGAATGGATGACTGATAATAAAGGTGTCTTAAAAATTGCTATCGCCAGTGATGGTGTAAACGAAACACTTTTATATCGCGAAAATGAAAATCAGTCGTTTCAGCCGGTTTTCAGCAACAATTTTGAAACCACTTTCCGACCTGTGGCATTTTCAGAGCAAGAGCCAAATGTGCTTTATGCGATATCGAATGTGAATAGGGATAAAAATGCGCTAGTTTCTCTTGATTTGAAAACAGGTAAAGAAAAGAAAGTGCTGTTTGCAAACGACACTTTGAATGTAGTGGATGCGAGATATTCACGGGCAAAAAAGAAAATGCTGTTTGTAACCTGCGAAACCTGGAAGAAGCAAAAATACTATCTGGATAGCGATTCTAGAGATACCTACAGTAAAATTGATTTAAATTTGCCAGGCTCCGAATGGCGGATAATGGATAAAGACAAGCAGGAAAAAGTTTTTGTAATTAGAACTTTTACCGATAAAAGCCCAGGTTCGTACTACTTATACACTGCAGGTGATAATAAATTAAAAAAACTCACTGATATCAATTCTTCCATTAAAGAAGAGATGATGTGCGATATGAAGCCGATTAGTTTCAAAAGTCGCGATAGTTTAACCATTAATGGGTACCTCACGCTCCCGAAAAACAAAAAAGCAACAAATTTGCCTGTTGTGGTATTGCCGCATAATGGGCCGGGGGAAGAAATAGTTGGGGTTATAATGCTGAAGTACAGTTTTTGGCCAGTCGGGGTTATGCTGTTTTGCAGGTAAACTACAGAGGATCGACGGGTTATGGTAAATCATTTTATGCAGCTGGTTTTAAGCAGTGGAGCGATAAGATACAGGAAGATGTAAACGATGGTGTGCGTTGGCTAATCGAAAAGCAAATCGCAAATCCTAAAAAAGTGGCTATTTATGGGAATGGTTTTGGTGGTTATATTGCATTAAACTGTTTGTATAAAAATCCCGATCTTTACAGCTGCGGCGGATCAAATTCTGGAGTAATTAACTTGTTTAGTTATCTGAAAACCATTCCTCCGTTTTTAAAATCGAACCTGCAAATGTATTATGAAATTGTTGGCAATCCGGTAACCGATACAGATTATATGCGTTTTGCATCACCCGTATTCCATGCCGATCGTTTTAAAACGCCGGTTTTTATTGCGCAAAACCCTAAAGATCCACGGGTAAATGTAGCAGAAGGTGTTCAGTTTATTAAGGAATTGAAAAAGAGAAATGTGCCAGTTACCTATATTGAGAAAGAAGAAGGGCCAAACCCTGTATTACGCCAGCAAGGAAGAACTGCATTGTATAAAGCGTTGGAAGAGTTTTTAAAAACAAATCTGAGCAAGAAATAAATTATGGCCCTCGACAAAAAAAGTGGTTATCGCAAAAATTTCTCGCTTGGCGTTACCTTTATTGTTCTCATCTCGATTCTATTTATTCTATCATTATTTTTGGCTTTTAATTTCAGTAAAAAGTCTATTGAAAACGAATTTGTATCAGAAAAAGTAAACGTTTTAGAGCAAAGCATTAAAGCTTATAACGATTTTTTTCAGAACAAAATGCCTGAAATTTCATATTATAATGGCTTTTTGGATTCTGCAACTGCGGCAAAATTTGTAGATACGGTAACGATTAAATATCCATTTATCTCGAAAGTTACTTTTTATGATACTGAGGTAAAAAACGTTGCTGTGAAAGACGGGATGAACGTTGGTAATCTATCCATCGGACCGAAATCCATCTATCAATTTGGTAAAACCGTAGCACCAGATTCGGTAAAACTGTTTTCTGAATATGATACACGTTCTTTTAAAGTTGGAGATGATTTTAATGCAATGGCTTACAAGCTGGTAACCTTTGTAGACCTATTAGATACTGCAGCTGTACCCACCCAGGAAGAACTTTTCACGAATTTTTCTGTGGTAAAATCAAATAAAATCACTTACCTAAACATTCCCC
This sequence comes from Pedobacter sp. AC212, assembly GCF_979258625.1. NCBI lineage: Bacteria > Pseudomonadati > Bacteroidota > Sphingobacteriia > Sphingobacteriales > Sphingobacteriaceae > Pedobacter > Pedobacter sp. AC212. Next base: position 985,859 of record NZ_OZ409870.1, read on the forward strand.
GACGCGAAGATCTAAAAATCTACAAGGATATGATGCGCCATAAGCTGAACCCTTTGCCGGTTTATCAGCAGGATATGTTGGTATTTCAACTTGACCCAAATAAGATCAAGGTAATTAATACAAGACCATTGTTGTATCAAAAGATTGAAGTTGAGCCATTAACCTATGACCCAATTGATACCTCTGATGAGAATATGACTACTGAAATTGCGCTGCCGGGTGCATTTTCTGATTTCAAATTATATTTCACCTCGTCAAAATCATATATCAAAAAAGAGATATTTATTTACTTTATGCCGATTGCTTTAGTATTGCTTTTGGTGTATGGCGTATTGTTGTTGGTAGCTTTTCTAATCTATCGTAATCTCAACATCAACAGTAAAATGTTTAAGCTTCAATATGATTTTGTCAACAACCTTACCCATGAGTTTAAAACACCGGTTAGTGTAATTAAAATTGCAGGCAACAACATTAAAAGTGCAACTGCATTAAGTCAAAAAGAACAGCAACTTTATGGAAAAATTTTAGATGAAGAAGCGGATAAACTCAATGGCTTAATGAACAAGTTACTGGCTTTTACTCAAATTGAAAACAAAGCCATAAAGCTTAACCAGGAGCAGGTAAATATTGAAGACTTCATCGAAAGTACAATTGAATCGCACACGTTAAAACATCCTGATTTTAAAATTACTTATGAAGTTGTAGGGTTTAAAACCTTTATTACAGACCCGGTGTTATTAGGAAGCCTTTTCGATAATTTAGCAGAAAACGCTTATAAATATTCTAAACCTGCTCACAAGATACTTCACATTAGCGCAAAGCTAATTAAGGGTGTTTTGGTTTTTAGGTTTGCGGATAAAGGAATTGGTATTCCGGCATCTGAATTAAACAATATATTTAAAAAGTTTTTCAGGATACAGAATGAATACAACCAAATGGGAAGTGTAGGCTTAGGTTTGGCATTTTGTAAAGAACTGGTTAACTTTATGCAGGGAGAAATCTCGGTTAAGAGCAAAGTGGGGAATGGCACGGAGTTTAAAATTGTGCTGCCTTACAATAGTTCAAAGTAGAAAGTTAAAAGTAGAAATGCGATTGAGGCTATTTGAGCTTAATGCATTGAAAATTAAAATACTATAAAGTCTGAATGTTGTGATTTTGTTTGCCATGGTTAACATCTCAACCTTTGAACTTTACAACATATAAACACACAAAAATGTCTAAAGAAGTAAAAATATTAATTGTTGAGGATGATGAAAATCTTCGCTTTTTAGTCGCACATCGTTTAAAAACTGAAGGCTATAATGTTTTAGAAGCCAATGATGGCGAATCGGGTGAGCGGATGATTATAGCCGACCAGCCAGATATTGTTTTATTGGACTGGATGATGCCAGGAAAGCAAGGTGCCGAGGTTTGTGAAAGTGTTCGTAAACAAGGTTTCGAAAATCTAATCATTATGATGACGGCTAAGGCACAGGATGTTGATAAAATTGATGCTTATAACTTTGGCGCATCAGATTACATTACCAAGCCATTTAATATGGATGTTTTGGTTGCGATGCTGGAAAGCAAAGTAAAATTCATCGTAAATAAAGATACCGCAGAAATTCACCGTTTCGGTAACATGGAGCATCATCCGAATATTCATACTTTATTTAGAGATGGAAAGAAAATTGAGCTTACCATTTTAGAAAACCGGATTTTGCTTTATTTCTTGCGCAATCCTGGAAAAGTAATTAATCGCGATGAGTTGATGTTGGTGGTTTGGGGTTACAATTCTGATGTTAACACCCGAACATTGGATATGCACATTGTTCGCCTGCGTAAAAAAATTGAATTGAATCCTGATAATCCGCAATTGCTGCAAACCGTTCGCGGTGTGGGTTATCGTTTTAATGCGGGATAAGAAATGATTGGATGATTGAGTTTTGAATGAGAGAATGTTTTAGGTTATCGCACATTCTCTCATTCCATCAATTTTCTAATTCAAAATTCTCTACGCTCTTTTCAACGTAAATACCGTTATTTCTGGCAAAATTCCTACTCTTCCCGGATAGCCTAAAAATCCATAACCTACGTTAACGTAAAGCTGTTGTTTTTGCTCCTGATACAATCCGGCCCATTCTTTATATATGTATTGCACCGGGCTCCATTGGTATTCTTTTAAGCGAACGCCAAACTGCATTCCATGGGTATGGCCACTGAACATTGCATCAATTTGCGGGTATTTTTGTAGCACTTCACCCCGCCAATGCGAAGGGTCATGACTGAGCAATAATTTCACCGGCAGGTCATCAGTATTTTGAACAGCCAGTTCCATTTTACCATATTTTGGAAAACGGCCCATTCCCCAGTTTTCTATACCTAAAATGCCAATTTCTTCACCATCTACTTTTAACCTGCGGTGTTCGTTCATCAACAAATCGTAACCCATAATTTTATGGACATCAACCATATCCTTTAAGTTTTTAACTTTTGCCGGAGATGATGTTTTGCCAAAATAGTAGTCGCCATAATCATGGTTACCTAAAGAGGAATACACGCCCAATGGCGCTTTCACTTTTGCGAAAATATCCTGGTAATCTTTGACTTCATTGGTGAGGTTATTAACCAAATCTCCGGTGAAGAAAACAAAATCAGGTTTTTCGCCCATCAGCATTTCTATACCACCTTTAACCGCGGTTTTGTTATAAAAACTACCAGAATGGATATCGGAAATTTGGGCCATCGTAATTCCATCGAAAGCTTTTGGAAGATTAGGTAGAATTAGATTTACCTTTCTAACCTGATAATCGTAAGCACCCGAGATAATGCCCCAGCTTAAGGAAGTTAAAGGAACTGCTGCTGCTACTAAACCAGCTTTAACTAGAAACTCTGAACGTGAAATCGGTTCTGCTTCGCTTATTGGCTGGTCTTCTGCTGTAGGTTTTTTTCTGAAAATCTTTATGAATAACCTACGTAAATCATCGAGCACTAAAAATGGCAGCATTGCAAATTTGCAGGCTACTGTGAGAAAGAAGGCGACTAAAATGATAGCTCTTAAAGTAAGAAACAGGTTTAAATAAATTCCGGCGAAAACGCCAACAATTAAAAGAATACTATAAGACCAATATAAAATTCCAAAAACCTTTTTGGTGCGTGGTTTCCAGTTTTTAAAAACAGAAACGATTGCTTTGTAGCAATAAATATCGAATGCAATAATAAATATACAGGCAACGATGATGAAAGGAAGTCTTCCCATACTCGGGTTGTTCGATTTAAATTAAAAATTTGGGTACTCTATTGGTCTGCTAAATTAAGTATTTGCAGTCAATAAACTATTTAGAATTCTGTTAGGGTTATCTAGAAAGGATTTGTAAACCCGATAAACTTCAGTTTCCTCATAGCTCACCCTCGTTATATCTTCTTCAGCCATTTCATAAATTGCTGCATTTGGGTATGCCAGCAATATCGGAGAATGTGTGGTAATGATAAATTGGGCATTTTGATTAACCAAGCTGTTAATTTTGGATAACATTGCAATTTGCTTAGTTGCAGAAAGTGCCGATTCTGGCTCATCCAGAATATAAACACCATTTCCGTTAAATCGATTCATAAACAGTGACCAAAATGACTGCCCATGAGATTGCCTATGCAACGAAAGCCCACCGTAGGAGTCAATGATTTTTGGTCCTCCAACTTCTTCATCAAGTTTGTCAATCTCGCTGGCAACATTATAAAAACTTTCACCCCTTAAGAAAAAACCATCTCTTGGTTTCTTAAAACTTTTGGCTATTGTTAAATAGTTGTGTAAATCGGAATGGGTTTCAGTACTTTTGAAATTGAAATTCTTACTTCCTCCTTCAGCATTAAAGCCAAGATTAACGGCGATTGCCTCAGTTAATGTCGATTTGCCAACTCCATTTTCACCAGTTAGAAACGTTACTTTTGGATGAAAAACCAATTCTTCAAAAGATTTTAAACAAGGAATATTAAACGGATATCTTTCTGGAAGATTTTGCCGATTTAGCCTCAGCGATAGAAGATATCCGTTAAATTCCATTTAATTTATTCTAGAATTTATTAAGTCTTTCATTAATTACTACCTAAAATCGTCTTCATCTTCTTCCTCGTCAAACTCGGCATTAAATAAACTGCCAAACATATCTGAGAATCCAAAACCTCCGTTCAAATAGTTTTTGCTCAATTGAGAATATTCTGCGAGACCGTGCAACACAAATTCCATCAAAAGAAGGGTTTGGTTTTCACTTAATTTAGGATGAAATTTCTTAACCGTATCATATAAACTTGGAACCAGCATCAATGCCTTTTTGTATTGTGCATTGGTCAAGGTATCGGTAACATCGATATTATTTCCTTCAGTAAACCACTCGGTAATTTCAGTATATGGATTAGCCGTTTTAGTTTTCTTTGCCTTTTCAGGATCTGGGAAATAGCGGGCAAATAAGGTTTTAACTGCCTTACCGATTAGAGTTGTTGCTACATGCGCAGGCCCTTCCAATTCACCTTCGTAAACCAATTCTATTTTACCGGTAATAGCAGGGATAATGCCAGCCAAGTCAGATAAACGAACAAAAGTGTTTTTCTCACCAGAAATTAACATCCTTCTTTCGGCTGTGCTTATTAAATTCTCATAAGCTGAAATGGTTAGTCTTGCCGATACCCCCGATTTCTGATCAATGTATTCGCTTTTACGTGCCTCGAAAGCAATTTGCTCCACTAAATCTTTAACCAACCCATCCGCTTCAATATTAGCTCGTTGCTCGCTGGTGAGTTTGGCTTCTTGAAAAGTAATTTTACGGGAAATTTCGATGCTTTTCGGATAGTGGGTTAAAATCTGACTTTCAATTCTATCTTTCAACGGTGTAACAATGCTTCCCCGATTGGTGTAATCTTCTGGATTTGCCGTAAACACAAATTGGATATCCAAAGGCAAACGGAGTTTGAAACCACGAATTTGTATATCTTTTTCCTGGAGCATGTTAAACAGAGCCACCTGGATACGAGCTTGCAGATCTGGCAATTCGTTAATAACGAAAATACTGCGGTGCGCTCTTGGAATTAAACCGAAGTGAATAACACGCTCATCGTTGTAAGTCAGTTTTAAAGTGGCGGCCTTAATCGGATCAACATCACCAATTAAATCGGCAACGGTAACATCCGGCGTAGCCAATTTTTCGGTATAACGCTCGCTGCGGTGTAACCAGGCAATCTCGGTTTCATCACCTTTAGTAGCAATTTCGTTTTTCGCATACCATGAAATAGGGTTCAATGGGTCATCGAAAATTTCACTTCCAGCAACGTACGGAACATATTCATCTAATAGGTTTACCATTAAACGGGCAATACGTGTTTTAGCCTGTCCGCGTAAACCGAGAAGTAAAATATTATGACGGGAAAGAATTGCAGTTTGCAACTCCGGAATCACCGTTTCATCGTAACCGATAATTCCTTCGAATTCCGTTTTCTTATCTCTAAGTACCTTGATTAAGTTCTCTCTAAGTTCTTCTTTTACACTCCGAGATTTATAATTTGTTGCCTTTAACTGGCCTAATGTTGTGTTTTGCATATATTGGAGTAAGGATAAAGGATTAAAGTTATAATTGTGAAAATATAATCTTTGCTCTTTTATCTTTGTTCTTATTTCTATTTTACAGTCTTTCTTCTATTCTTAATGTAATCTTCAAAAATGTATTCACCTAATCCGTTTAGAGAGCTGTAAAAAGCTCTTCCACCATTAATTTCGGTAAACTGGCGAACAAATTGTTGAAGGTAGGGGTCTTTTGCAATCATAAACGTGGTGATTGGAATTTTCAATCGCTTACATTGTGCAGCCATATTTAAGGTTTTGTTAATCACCTTTCTATCTAACCCCATGCTGTTTTTGTAGTACTTTCCATTTTCTTTCAAACAGGTTGGCTTGCCATCTGTAATCATAAAAATTTGCTTGTTATGTGTTTTGCGGCGGCGGAGTAAATCTGTAGCCAACTCTAAACCAGCAAAAGTATTGGTGTGATAGGGGCCAACTTGAAGGTAAGGCAAATCTTTAACAGTAATCGGCCAGGCATCATTACCAAAAACCACAATGTCTAATGTATCTTTTGGGTACTTCGTTTTAATGAGTTCGGCTAAGGCCATCGCCACTTTTTTGGCGGGAGTAATTCTGTCCTCCCCATATAAAATCATGGAATGCGAAATGTCGATCATCAACACGGTTGAGGTAAGTGTTTTAAAATCCTTTTCCTCTACCTCTAAATCTCTATCAGTTAGGGTAAAATCGCCAATTCCATGGTTGATTTGAGCATTTTGGATAGAGGCAGTCATATCGATCTGGTCTAAACTATCGCCAAAACTATACTCACGTCTATCGGCATTTTTCTCTTCACCAATACCCGATTGGTTGCTATTGTGATTGCCTCTGCCAGATTTTTTCAGCTTTCCAAAAATCTCGTCCAAGGCCGATTTTCGGATAGTCTGTTCTGTTTTGGCGGTAATTTTAAACTCTCCCGACTGATTGTCTTCAGTCAGGTAGCCTTTTTCTTTCAGGTCATCGATGAAATTCCCAATGCCATAATCATTATTTGTTAGTTTGTATTGCTTGTCGAGTTCATTGAGCCAGCTTAGAGCCTCTGCCGCATCACCTGCTGTATAGTTAAGCAGTTCGCTAAACAATTTCAGCAACTCATCAAACCCACCTTGTGGCGTATCGCCAGGCTTATAATCAGAAAAACGAAAACCTCTCATGTATGTGTATTAACGGATTATTAAAGGTAAAAGTTTCGATTTGGATTAATTTAAGCGGGGTGTCATATTTGGGTGAAAGCAGAAAGATAGCGAGAGAGGATGAAATCAAAAAACTAGCTAGAAAAGTTTGAATAGTAACGTTGGATTCAAAACGTCGAAAACAATGGACATCTGCCAGCTTGCATTCTTCAAGTGCATGATTTATCGAAAGACTTAGTCGTGATTCAGCTGGATCATATTTGCTACAGATGCTCCAATACTAAAATGACTGCGTTATCGCTCAATGATAAAATGCGAACCTGTTCTAAATCCCAGAGCGACAAACCATCCCTGGCTTTTAATATTCTTCCTTCAATTTCAAAGGTGCCATCAATTACTAAAAAAAAGAGTTTGTGAACTTTGCTTTGGATCTTATAAATCAATTCCTGGCCATTGGTAAAACTACCTGCATTTAGCTTGAACGGAAGTTTAGCATGATTAACAATTTCAATGAAATGGTTTTTATCTTTCTCAAAATCGAATTTAAATAACATTTCGCTTGCCCTAAGCAAGAACAAATCGGTGGTAATTCCCAACTGGATATAATTGATTTCCTTAGTTGGATAAGGATTGCTGATTTCTAAAACCTCACCTTTACCTAAATTTAAAACCTGTACTTCACCAGTCTCAACTCCAAATTCTTTCCCTCCCTGAACAATATCTATTCTTCCTGTAATGGGAAAAAATAATTGATAAGAATCTTCCTTGGAAAGAAAAAAGATCATTTTGCCAGCAGCAATAGAATCATCATTGCAGATAAATAAATTTCCTATGGCATGCTGCTCGCTAAAAAATTGTTCAAAGTAAAATGTGCTATATCTTTTTAATGTATCCGTTGTTTTTAGGCCACGTTCATCAGCAAGGAATAATTTGTCAGGTGTTAACCCCATTATTAAATTGTTTTTATAGAATAAATACTTACAAACGGTTGAATTTGAAGAAGATGAGTAAACACCTCCGGCTCCGTTACCTCACTGTATGGCGAGAGCAATAAATAGTGATGAAGGCTATCATGCCAGATCATGGGTTTAGAAAAAAAGTTAATAGCAACCTTATGTTGTTCGATGTCATTGATGTCGGAATTAATAATCTCAAATTTAAAATTTTCAAAGGGTAGAAATTTTCTTCCAAGGTTATCCAAAATATCTGGAATAATGCCATTCAGTTGTCTTAGATAACCTGTAATGGCTGCACTTACTAAAAAGTGAAGTTTATCTGCCTCTGGTACATTTAAAATTAGCTCGGCAAATGTATTGTACTTTTCTTCCTGATTGAAAAGCTGCGATTGCATTTGGAATTCTAAAAAACTGTCTTCATGTATAAACTTATCCCAATGGTTTAGGCTTGAATCGTCAATTATCTTCCGATAACCTATCGTAATTACTTTTTGCGGCATGGTATAAAATTAAAAAAGGACGTCAGTATTTCCTAACCTCTTTTGCAAATAAAAATGATGGAACAACTTTACTTTGAATGTATGTCAACTGTAGTGTTTTTTGTCAGTAATTGATTCATGAAAATGAATTCTTCTTACTTTGTAGCAAAAAAAGGTGTCAAATAAAGGATTCGAAATTAGGGGTATAGTTTTTGAGTAGGTGTAATTTCATTTTGTAAAAGATTAAAACTAGCTTTGCCGCAAATTAATGAAACACCTCGTTACCATATCTCTTGTATTTTTTAGCTTAACACACTTGGCAAAAGCCGAGCGTGTTGAAGGGCTAAGGATATTGAACGAATATTGTAGTGAGCACAAAATTAGTGTAAATAACCCCGGGAAGGCTTCCATTCAGTTAAATGAGGAGCATAACCCTTACTTATTATCTTACAGTGCGCTTGCCTTAAGCGGTACCCAAGCTCCATCAAAAACTGTTAAATATATATGTGTAAATCAGTTAATCTCTGATTTGACCATCCGTAAAAAGCCAAAAAACAATAGTCCATAATTTCGTTTTTCTGGATCTTTTTAAAAGATTTTATTCCCATTTAAACCCTCAGCAGCCCAATTGACTTATTACAAGTCAATATTCTGGTTGTTGGAATCAACCCTTTTTCAATAATAAATAAGATTTAAAATACAATAATGTTAGGATTTTTAGCGAAGATTTTCGGAAGTAAATCAGAGAGAGATATAAAGGCAATTCAGCCATTGGTTGTTGCCATAAATGAACAATTTAGTAAACTATCGGTACTTAGTAACGACGAATTACGTGGGAAAACCATCCAATTCAAAGAAAAAATAGCTTCTTTTTTAGCTGATATCGATAGTAAAATTGCTGCGTTAAAAGCTGATGCTGAAGGAGATGGTTTGGATCTTCATCAAAAAACTGCCATCTACGATCAGGTTGATGCTTTAGGTAAAGAGCGTGATACTGAATTGGAAAAAGTGCTATTGGAGATTCTTCCTGAAGCATTTGCTGTAGTTAAGGAAACTTCTCGTCGTTTAAGCGAGAACGATTATCTAGAAGTAACGGCCACACAGTTTGATAGAGATTATGCTGCTCGTAAAAGCAATGTGAAAATCGTTGGCGACAAAGCTCAATGGGCTAATCGCTGGGATGCCGCGGGTACCGAAGTAGTATGGAACATGGTTCACTACGATGTCCAGTTAATTGGTGGTATTGTTTTGCACAGTGGTAAAATTGCCGAAATGGCTACTGGTGAGGGTAAAACTTTGGTTTCTACCTTGCCAGCATATTTAAATGCGCTTGCCGGTCAAGGTGTTCACATTGTAACGGTGAATGATTATTTGGCCCGTAGGGATAGTGAGTGGAATGGTCCACTATTCGAATTCCACGGAATTAGTGTCGATTGTATTGATAAGCATGAGCCAAACTCTGAGGAGAGAAGAAAAGCTTATGCGGCAGATATTACTTACGGAACCAATAACGAATTTGGCTTTGATTACCTGCGTGACAATATGTCGCAAACACCTGATCAATTGGTGCAGCGTAAACAACATTTTGCCATGGTTGATGAGGTCGATTCAGTTTTGATTGATGATGCCCGTACACCATTAATTATTTCAGGTCCTATTCCTCGTGGAGATGAGCACGAGTTTTATGAATTAAAACCTCGTATTGAGCGTTTGGTAAATGCCCAGAAAGCTTATGTTTCTTCTGCTTTAAATGAGGCTAAAAAGTTAATCAATGCAGGTAACACCGGTACCGAAGAAGGTGAAGGTGGTTTGGCGCTATTACGTGCTTACCGCGGTTTGCCAAAGAATAAAGCATTAATTAAATTTTTGAGTGAAAGCGGTGTTCGTGGTTTGTTGTTGAAAACTGAAAACTACTACATGGCTGATCAATCTAAGAATATGCCTAAGGTTGATTCGGAATTGTATTTCTATATAGATGAGAAAAACAATCAGGTAGAGTTAACGGAGAAAGGTATCGAATTGATTACTCAATCTGGGGAAGATCCTCATTTCTTTGTATTGCCAGATGTTGGTACTGAAGTAGCTGAATTGGAAAAATCTGATATGCCTTTAGAAGAAAAGGTTGTTCAAAAAGATGCTTTAATGCGTGATTATTCTGTTAAAGCAGAGCGAATTCATTCGGTAAATCAATTATTAAAAGCCTATACTTTGTTCGAAATTGATGTGGAATACATCATCGATGAAGGGAAAATTAAAATTGTTGATGAGCAAACGGGTCGTATTATGGATGGCCGTCGTTACTCTGACGGTTTACACCAGGCTATTGAGGCTAAAGAAAATGTTAAGGTTGAAGATGCAACTCAAACTTATGCTACTGTAACGCTGCAAAACTATTTCCGTATGTACCACAAACTTTGCGGTATGACGGGTACAGCAACCACGGAAGCAGGCGAATTCTGGTCGATCTATAAATTAGACGTGGTTGAAATTCCCACCAATAGAAACATTTCACGTCTGGATCAGCAGGATTATGTTTACCGTACTGTTCGGGAGAAGTATAATGCCGTTGCCGATGAGATTGTAAAATTAACTGAAGCAGGCCGACCAGTGCTTGTAGGTACAACATCGGTAGAGATTTCCGAATTATTGAGCCGTATGTTGAAGCTTCGGGGAATTAAGCACAACGTACTGAATGCAAAAATGCACCAAAAAGAGGCTGATATTGTTGCAGAAGCTGGTCAAGCAGGAACAGTAACTATTGCAACCAACATGGCTGGTCGTGGTACCGATATTAAATTAGGCGCAGGTGTTAAAGAAGCTGGTGGTTTGGCAATTGTGGGTACTGAGCGTCATGAGTCTCGTCGTGTAGACAGGCAGTTACGCGGTCGTGCTGGTCGTCAGGGCGATCCAGGTTCGTCACAATTCTTCGTTTCGTTAGAAGATAACTTAATGCGTTTATTCGGTTCTGAAAGAATTTCAAGCATTATGGTTCGTATGGGTATCGAAGATGGCGAAGTGATTCAACATTCGATGATTACCAAATCTATCGAACGTGCTCAAAAGAAAGTAGAGGAAAACAACTTTGGTATCCGTAAACGTTTGCTGGAGTACGATGATGTGATGAACTCTCAACGTACTGTTATTTATGCTAAACGTAAAAATGCCCTTTTTGGCGAGCGTTTAGATGTAGATATGAACAACATGGTTTATGATGTTGCTGAAGATATCGTTAATGAGTATAAACAAGAAGGAAATTACGATGGTTTTAAACTGGAAGTAATTAAAAACTTCTCTTTGGACACTGAAATTACAGAGAAAGATTTCTCGTCTACCAATGTAGCGCAATTAACAGAGCGTTTATTTGAAGAGGCTGAATCATTTTACGCTCGTAAGTCAGAAGCCATTATTCACCAGTCGTTACCCGTTTTAACTCAGGTTTACGAAGAACGTGGTGAGCACATAGAGCAAATTGTAGTTCCATTTACCGATGGTATCCGTGGAATTCAGGTTGCTGTTGATTTAAAGAAAGCAATTGATAATAAGGGAAAAGAAGTTATTCGTTCATTTGAAAAAACAATTGTTCTGGCCTTGATTGATGATAGCTGGAAAGAGCATTTACGTGAAATGGATGATTTGAAGCAATCTGTTCAAAATGCAGTTTATGAGCAGAAAGATCCATTGGTGATTTACAAAATGGAAGCTTTTAACTTGTTTAAAAACATGCTTAACGCAGTGAATAAAGAAGTAGTAAGTTTCTTGTATAAAGGCGGTATTCCTGTTCAGCAAGAAGCTGATGAGGTTAGAGAAGCACCCGCACCTGTTAAACAACCGAAATTGCAGACTACTAAGCAAGAGTTTGGTGCTGAGCAGCCAGGTGTAGAATTTGGCGATACCCGCGAGGCCGTTCCGCAACAACCGATTCGTAAAGAAGCAACCGTTGGACGTAATGAGCCTTGCCCATGTGGAAGTGGCAAAAAGTTTAAAAACTGCCACGGAGCGAATTTGTAAAGGAGTTTTTAATCATGAATATTAAAGTCTTAGCACTCGCTAAGGCTTTTTTTATTTTGGTAATTTGCAACAACGTACAATTTGGTGTACATTTGCAAGTACTAAAATTGTTTTTATGAAAGCTGTAACAATTTCTTCACTGAGGAATAACATGAAGAGCTATTTTGATGAGGTGTGTTCAACAGAAGATATTTTAATTGTTCCTCGCAATAATAATGAGGATGAAGCTGTAGTTGTAATTTCTATTAAGGAATATAATGCACTGACAGAAACAGCACATTTAATGTCGACAGAGGCTAATCGTAAACGATTAGAAAGTTCGATTGAAAGCGTGAAAAAAGGTAATGTGAAACACTTTATACTTGATGACGAAGTATAATATATGAACATTGTATTTACAGAAGAAGGATGGGAAGACTTTGAGTATTGGAGAGATAATGATATTGAAGCTGAGAAAAAAATTAGGGACTTGCTTAAAGACATCAAAAGAACTCCATTTCATGGCTTAGGTAAACCGGAGCCTTTGAAACATAATTTAAAGGGGTTTTGGTCTCGGCGTATTACCGGTGAACATCGTTTAGTATATCAAGTTTCGGGTACTAAAGGTAAAGATCAACAGTGTGCGGTAATTCAATGTCGGTTTCATTATAATAAATAAATATCATTTTCCTGATTTTAGACAGTTACGAAGAATAAAACTACCATTTGCACAACCCATAAAGAATGCCGATTTTTGCGAAGAATTCGGCATTCTTGTTTTTAAACAATTCTGGAATGATCATGGTTAATTACAAATGAAGATAATACTCACGCTAATACTAAGCTTATTTCTGTTTTCAGCATCTTTTGCTCAGCGAGGCGAAGTAACTGTTATAAAAGATCCACTCATCGATAGTTTGATCGCAAAGCGTTCCGAAGTTTACAAAACTACTGGTGAAGTGAAAATAGGTAAGCCAATTGTCTCTTCTTATGGCTATCGGGTGCAAATATTTTACGGTTCGGATAGGAGAGAAGTGTTTAATCAACAGGCCCGATTTAAAAGTCTCTACCCAAAATTTAATACTTACCTTATTTACAAGGAGCCTAATTATTACATTAGAGTGGGCGATTTTAGAACACGTTTAGAAGCACAACGTTTGATGAATGAAATCCGACCTGCTTTCCCAACATTGTTTATTTTTAGGGAAAAAATTAATGCGCCACAATTAGATACGACTATCACTGATGATCAAAAATAAAATCCAAGAACTTGCTGCCTCTATTTTTAATGATGTAGTGGGTTACCGTCAACATATTCACGCCAATCCTGAATTATCTTATCAAGAGTTCGAAACTTCAAAATTTGTCAAAGACAAGCTATCGGCTTGGGGAATCGAATTTACCGATTGCGCAAACACAGGCGTTGTAGGTTTAATTAAAGGAAATTTAGCATCAGATAAGGTGATTGCTTTACGTGCTGATATGGATGCCTTGCCAATTCTGGAAGCGAACGATAAACCATATGCGTCTAAGAATCCAGGCGTAATGCATGCCTGTGGTCACGATGTACACACCTCTTCACTTTTAGGTTCAGCTTATATCCTAAATCAATTGAAGGCTGAATTTGGTGGTACTATCAAATTGATCTTCCAACCTGCAGAAGAGCTGTTACCAGGTGGTGCGAGTATCATGATTAAGGAAGGTGTTCTTGAAAATCCGAAGCCAAATTACATCGTTGGTCAGCATGTGATGCCTTTAATTGAGTCGGGTAAAGTTGGTTTTCGTTCGGGTATTTATATGGCATCAACCGATGAGTTATACGTGACCGTAACCGGAAAAGGTGGCCACGGCGCACAGCCGCACCAAAATATCGATCCGGTTTTAATTGCCTCACATATCATTATTGCCTTACAGCAAATCGTTTCCCGTAATGCCGATCCGCGTTTGCCATCGGTTTTGTCGTTCGGTAAAGTAACGGCAAATGGCGCCACCAACATCATTCCAAATGAAGTTAAAATTGAAGGCACTTTTAGAACTTTGGATGAAGATTGGAGAGCAGAGGCACATAAACGCATGAAAAAAATGGCCGAAGGTATTGCCGAAGCCATGGGCGGAAGTTGTGATTTTGATATCCACAAGGGCTATCCTTTCCTTATCAATGAGGAAAAATTAACGGCTAATGCCAGATCATTTGCTGAGGAATTTTTAGGCAAAGAAAATGTAATTGATTTAGACATTTGGATGGCTGCTGAAGATTTTTCTTTCTACTCTCAGGTAACAGATGCTTGTTTTTATCGTTTAGGTACTGGTAACGCAGCAAAGGATACGCAGTATTCTGTGCATACGCCAAAGTTTGATATCGACGAGGATGCACTTAAAATTTCTACTGGTTTAATGGCTTATATCGCCCTAAAGCAGCTCGGAAATTAATTGATGTAGTGGAACAATCAAGATCTCACTTACATCACCATATTATATACCATTATACATGAAGAAATTATTTTTGATTACCATTTTATCCGCTTTCATTTTTAGTGGTTTTGCTCAAGAAATTCCTCGTTTTAATCCCGATACGATTAAAACAATTACTTTAGATTCTGTAGTGAATATCAAGGCGGAGCGGTTAAACATCGAAACCTTCATTAATAAAGTGGTAAATGATACATCTTTCTATCAATCATTCAGAGACATGAAGCGCTACAGCTTCATAGCTGAAAACAGAATCTTCAGCTATAACAAGAAAAACAAAGTTGATGGAAAAATTTATCGGAAAATAAAGCACAACAACGCCGGCCAGTATAAAATGGAGTATTTGGTGAAAGAAGAAAGTGGTAACCTTTATAAGAAAAACGGTAAGTATCAATTATATACGGTAGAAATGTTCGATTACATTTTTATGAATGCTTATAACACCGATTTTGTGCCCAATGCACCAGCCGCTGACGGAAAAGGTGGTACTAACGAGAGCTACAAAAACAAGTTAAAAACGCTAATCTTCAATCCCGGTCGGCCAGTTAAAGTGCCATTTATTGGCAGTAAAACAGAAATTTTTTCGGCAAATATGCGCCAGTATTATGATTATGCGTTTACCAGTGGCACTTATTTAGATTCCATTCCTGTTTATCGCTTTAAAGTTTCTGTCAAACCAGATATCTCCAGTTGGACAAAAGATGGCATCATGATCAAAGAACTGGTTACAATTTTTGATAAACGAAATTTCAATATTTTGGGGCGTTATGTTGATATGAAATATGGCAACATGCTCTTTGATTTTGATGTTCAAATGAATATCGAAATGGGTTATTTCGGCGATGATAAACTCCCTACCAAGATTACGTATCAGGGCAATTGGGACTACCCTTTCAAAAAAGAAGAGCGGGCAAGCTTCCTCATTGTACATAAAAATTATAAGCTCGAAAAGGATAAGTAGGCGAAAAATGCCCCTGAAAGAATGATTATTTTTAAGCGATATTTAAACCCACCCTCCATGCGATTATCATTTCAAAAAATCTTTATACAGGCGAGTTTTCTACTGATCTTTTGCAGTACGAATCTGTCTGCTCAGATACTTACATCTAAACAAATCGACAGTGTTGCAGAAAAAACCTTAACTGCTTTAAATGTTCCTGGTATTGCTGTAGCAGTAGTAAAAGATGGAAAGGTAATCCACGCCAAAGGTTATGGTGTTCGGTCTTTAAAAAATAACTTAAAGGTTGATGAAAATACCCTTTTCGGTATTGCCTCGAACACCAAAGCATTTACAGCAGCAGCCTTAGCCATGCTGGTAGATGAAAAGAAAATTACCTGGGACAAGAAAGTAACCGACATTATTCCCGAGTTTAAATTATACGATGCATATGTTACTTCTGAGTTTACCATCAGTGATTTACTTTCGCATAGAAGTGGATTAGGTCTTGGTGCTGGTGATTTAATGATTTGGCCTGATTCTTCCACGGTTTCAAAAAAACAAATCATTCACAACTTAAGGTATCTCAAACCTGTTTCTAGTTTCCGTACCAAATGGGATTACGATAACTTACTTTACATCGTGGCAGGCGAAGTAATCGAACGGATTTCTGGAATGAAATATGAAGATTTTATTGAGCAAAAAATTGCGCAACCATTAGGCATGAATAAAACTGCGCTTTCTTTTAATCGATTAAAAGATAAGACGAATATTATTGATGCACATGCGCCTGTGAATGGGAAAGTATCAGTCATCCCAAAAGATTTCTCCGAGAATAGCAATGCCGCTGGCGGAATGAATTCGAGCGTAGCAGATTTGAGCAAATGGGCGATTATGCAATTAAACGGAGGGAAGTATGGCGAGAAATTAGACAAAACCTTATTTAGCAGAGCTTCGCAGAACAGAATGTGGACCTTGCACAGCATCATCCCTGCGGGAAAAGGCGATTATAACAGGCATTTCTTTGGTTATGGATTAGGTTGGTTTTTGAGTGATGAAAAAGGTTATATGGTGGCTGAGCATACCGGTGGTCTGGCCGGAATGGTAAGTGAAGTAACTTTAATACCAGATTTGAAATTGGGAATTATCGTGCTGACGAATCAACAATCTGGAGGCGCTTTTACTGCAATTACTGAAGCCATTAAGGATGGCTATTTCGGTATCAAGGGCAAAGACAGAGTTAAAGAAGTAACCGACAGTGAGAAAGAAGATAAGGAAGACGCTAAAAAAGTGACTGATAAAATTTGGGCTGATATCGCCTCTGCTCAAAAAGACGGTATTAACAAGCCAGACTTAAAAAATTATTTCGGTACTTACAACGATGTTTGGTTTGGTGTAGTTACCATTAGCAATGTAAATGGGAAAATGCATTTCCAGGCAAGAAACTCCCCAAAGTTAACCGGCGATATGGTGTATTACAAAGGCAATACTTTTATTGTTAAATGGTACGATAGAAGTATGGATGCGGATGCATTTGTGAACTTTTCGCTTGATACCGAAGGAAAACCTACAGGCTTTAAAATGGAGGCAATTTCTCCATTAACCGATTTTAGTTTCGATTTTCAGGATCTGGATCTAAAAAAGATTGATCAAAAATAATCAAACCTATATTTCAATGAAAAATTTATTCAGAACAGGCATTTTACTAAGCTTTTGCCTAATTGCATTGACTTCAATGACATTTAAACCAAAACATATTATCTTCTTTGGAGACTCTATCACGCAGCAAGGCGTTTCGAAAAATGGCTATGTTACCTTAATAAAAAAAGCTTTAGATTCTACCAAGTATGCTGTTACAGGAGCTGGTATTGGTGGCAACAAAGTGTACGATTTGTATTTGCGCTTGGAAGATGATGTATTAAATAAAAAACCAGATCTGGTAGTTATTTATGTGGGGATTAATGATGTTTGGCACAAACAATCATCACATACCGGAACTGATTATGACAAATATTTAAAATTTTATCAAGCTCTGATTAACAAAATTCAGGGTGTAGGTAGTAAGGTGGTTTTAGTTACACCATCTGTTGTGGGAGAAAAGAAAGACGGGACGAATGAACTTGATGCAGACTTAAATAAATATTCTGAAGGAATAAGAAAGCTGGCTGCAAAAAATAATTTACCTATCTGCGATTTGAGGAAAATCTTCACTGACTACGAAGCGAAAAACAACCCTGAGGACAAAGATAAAGGTATTTTAACTACAGATCGTGTTCATTTAAACGAGGTTGGAAATAAATTGGTGGCTGATCAGTTATTGCCTTTGGTGAAATAACCCCCTAGTCCCCTAGAGGGGCAATTACTGGCAAGGATGAAATAGTATGATAAACGTAAAATTCCATAAAGCGATATAAAAACAAAGTTTTGGGAATAGGTATTAAAACGAAAGAAAGGAAAAGCCCCTTTAGGGGTTTGGGGTTATGATAAACCGCGAAACGATAGATAAGATAATGGATATTGCCCGAATTGAGGAGGTAGTAGGGGATTTTGTGCACTTAAAAAAACGCGGAACTAGTTTAATTGGCAATTGCCCGTTCCATGGCGAAAAAACCCCTTCTTTCCACGTTTCGGTAACCAAGGGGATTTACAAATGCTTTGGATGCGGAAAAGGAGGCGATTCGGTGCGTTTTATCATGGATCACGAGAAATATTCGTATCCGGAAGCGCTTAAGTTTTTAGCCAACAAATACAATATTGAGGTTGAGGAGACTGAACTCACGCCGCAAGATGCCGAGGCACAAAGCGCCAAAGAAAGTTTGTACATCGTATCTCAATTTGCATCAACATTTTTTGTAAAACAACTTTGGGAAACAGATGAAGGGAAAGGAATTGGACTCAGCTATTTTAAAGAGCGTGGTTTTCGGGAAGATATCCTTAGGAAATTTGAAGTAGGTTATTCGCCCGATGTTTGGGATGCACTGACTCAAAGCGCTACCAATGCAGGTCATAAACTAGAGTTTTTAGAATCTACCGGATTATCTATCAAAAACGATAATGGGAAAATTTACGACCGCTTTCGTGGCCGGGTGATGTTTCCTATTCATGGTTTTACAGGCAGGGTAATTGGCTTTGGTGGCAGAACCCTCAAAACCGATAAAAACGTACCTAAATATGTAAACTCTCCCGAAAGCGAAATTTATCACAAATCGAATGTTCTTTATGGCTTGTTCCATGCGAAGAAGGCAATTCGAGATTTGGATAACTGTTATCTGGCCGAAGGATATGCCGATGTACTTTCTGTACATCAGGCAGGTATAGAAAATGTTGTCGCTTCGTCCGGAACTTCTTTAACTGTTGAACAGATTAAACTTATTGGTCGTTTCACGCAAAATATTACGATTTTATTTGATGGTGATGCCGCCGGGATAAAGGCTTCATTGCGTGGTTTGGATATGATTCTGGAAGAGGGACTAAACGTTAAGATCGTTTCATTTCCCGATGGGCATGATCCCGATTCCTATATGCATCATGTAGGTGCTGGCGCTTTCAAGACTTATTTAGAGCAAAATCGAAAAGATTTTATCCTTTACAAGGCCAATGTTTTATTGAAGGATGCTGGCGATGATCCGATAAAGAGGGCTGGAATTATCCGCGATATTGTAGAAAGTATTGCGAAAATCCCTGACCCAATTAAGGCGTCGGTTTTTGTTCGTGAATCGAGCAGCCTGCTTGAAATTGAAGAAAAGATTTTGATGAGCGAGTTGAATAAAATGCGCTCAAACAAAGTGAAGAAAAACTTCGAAAGCAATCAAAGGGCTCAAAGTAATTTTTCAAACAACAATAGTAATCCTTATTCTTCTGGTCCCCCTGAGCCGTTAGGGCCGCCAGACGATTTTTGGGATGACAATGCTGGCCCGGATAGCCAACAAACAGCTTCGGGAACAGACGAAATTCAGGAGAAGGAAATAGTACGCTTGTTGTTAACTTACGGGCATGAATTTGTAAATTGGGACAAAATCGATGACATGTATATCGGTTCGTTTATTATGCAAAACCTGGCAGACGTCGACTTTGAGAATTCGCTTTGTAAAAGGATTATCGAGCATTATAAAACGGAGATTGACAACGGAAGATTACCGACTGCAAATCATTTTATAAAACATGAAGATCGCGACCTTGCAGATTTAGCTATCACGCTTTCTACATCAGAATATGCTTTAAGTGAAAACTGGCTTAATAAACACCTGATTTACGTTAAAGATGAAAGTATGAACCTCAAAGCAACCATTTTAGGAGGTATCTTTCATCTGAAGAAAAGAAAGGTTGATAAGATTTTGACCAATTTGTTAAAAGAAATCAAAGACGAAAAGGATGCAGATAACCAAATGATTTTAATGCAGCGTTACGGTGTAATTAAAGGAGTGGAACGGGAAATATCTAAGTTCTTAGGTTCAGTAATTGTGAAATAGGATCAGAATTAACAAGACTTAGGGATTTTTAGATCAGGGCAGTTTATTCATTTCTTCATACAGGTATCATTCACTCATTCAAAAATCGATTATTCAATAATTCATCAAAATGGCAATTCATAACGATTTAGGGAGAGAAGGAGAAAGTATTGCAAAACAATATTTAGAGGGTAAAGGTTACGAAGTGCTGGACGAGAACTGGACGCATGGTAAATCGGAGATAGATTTAATAGTGTATAAAGATGGAATTATGGTTTTCGTGGAGGTAAAAGCCCGAACATCTGTTGCCTTTGGCCAGCCGGAGGAGTTTGTACATGATGGAAAGCGGAAACAAATGGAGCTGGCCGCAACTGAATATATAGAAATTATGAATCATCAAAATGATATTCGTTTTGATATAATTGCGATTACCTTTACAAAAAATAAAAGTTATAACCTAAATCACATTGAAGATGCTTTTTGGCCTGAAGAATAACCAAATCAAAAACTCACTTTTCATCGCAATTATCGTTGTATTTGTCAGCTCATGCAAGGATGATAAACCAGGGGAATATAGAAGTTTCTTATCGCCGATGATTGGCTTAAATGTTCCTGTTGGAAATGAATTTGAAGTTAAAGTTCAATTTGGAAAGGACAAGAGAGTAGATTCTGTTGTCTATTTAATTGATACAGCTAAAGTTATCGCTAAAACGGACACTTCGGTCGTTAAGCTTAAAACAGCAGGATTGAAGCTGGGAAGCCATATTTTAACTGCCAAAATTTACGAAGGTACAGAAGCTGAAGAGCTAACGACCAATATTAATGTATTGGCTGCACAGGCACCAGTGGAATATACTTACAAAGTAATTAAAACACTGCCTCACGATACTGCTTCATACGTGGAAGGTTTAGAATATCATGATGGATTTTTTTATGAAAGCGCTGGCGATTACGGCCATTCGAGTCTGCGCAAAGTAGAACCATCAACAGGTAAAATAGTTCAATCAACACCGGTTGATAAACAATATTTTGCAGAGGGAATCACGGTTATTGGTGATAAAATCATTCAACTTACCTATCGTGAAAAAGTGGGTTTTGTTTACGACAAAGCTACCATGAAAAAACTTTCAGAATTTTCTTACACTACCGGAAGAGAGGGTTGGGGTTTAGCTTTTGATGGAGAAAAGGTGCTTAACACAGATGGTTCAAATACAATCTTCTTTTTAGATAAAGATAAGTACAACCGCATCGGTTCTATTGATGTTTATGACAATAAAGGGCCAATTCAAAATCTTAATGAATTAGAAGTTATCGATGGAAAAATCTACGCTAATGTTTACACCACAAACGATATTTTGATCATCAACCCAGATAATGGCGCTGTTGAAGCACGTATCAATTTGGCAGGGATTTTTTCTGCAGATAATTTCAAAACCGAAGACGAAAAGGCGAACAATGTGCTGAACGGGATTGCCTACGATAAAGCAACAAAAAGCCTGTTTGTAACGGGTAAAAAATGGCCCCATATTTATCAGATTCAGTTGGTAAAGAAGTAAAGATAATTCTCAAATGGTCGGTAGAACACCGACCACGAACAGTCTTCATTCTAAAATTAATGTTTTTAATCTAAGTCTTTGCCTCGCCTGCCTTCTGCAGGCAGGCAAAGACGACTGCTATAAACGGCCGTCATCCTCAGCTTGCCATATCTAAAAATGCTTGCTAATTCCAAATCATAAACGTTTCGCATAATCGGTCGTCATCCTCAGCTTGACTGGGGATCTTACTCATATTTCTTATCTATCGCTTTAAGATTCCCGCCTACGCGGAAATGACGGGATGGCTGTGCGATACTGTTCGCTGATTTCAAACCATGAACGGTCGGTATAAGCGGCCGTCATCCTCAGCTTGCCTGGAAATCTTAACGCAATTTCTTATCTATCGCTTTAAAATTCCCGCCTACGCGGGAATGACGAAGTGGCTGTGCGATACTGATTGCTTATTCCAAATCATGAACGTTTTGTATAAACGGCCGTCATCCTCAGCTTGACTGGGGATCTTAATCCTACCTCTTACATGTCGCTTTAAGATTCCCGCCTACGCGGAATGACGAAGTGGCTATGCGATACTGCTTGCTGATTCCAAACCATGAACGTTTTGTATAAACGGCCGTCATCCTCAGCTTGCCTGGGGATCTTTATCATATTTACGTATTTGTCGCTTTAAGATTCCCGCCTACGCGGGAATGACGGGATGGCTGTGCGATACTGGTTGCTTATTCCAAATCATGAACGGTTTGTATAAACGGGCGTCATCCTCAGCTTGACTGGGGATCTTAATGCCCAATACAGGATTAGATTTCCACCTCCTTCTTATAAATTTTAATCTTTCTTCTTCGACTCTTGCAATACCCCATTAAAAGTAATCGGTTGCCTATTGTTTCCCGAGGCAACTAAAGTAGCGTATCCACTTGTAGAAACATTTAACGTAAACCTATAATTTTCCCTTTTAACATCCTTCGTATTTATCTGAACAGTATAGGCACCTTTTTTACTCACAGTTTGCTTGTAAGTAAAATCTTTTGAAGTAAACTTTATTCCGCCTTCATTCGGGTTATATGGTGCACTAAATGCTCTTCCATAAAATGGTAAGTAAGCAATAATGCTATCCTTAGTTACTGTTAAGTCGTAGTTACTTCCTGATAAATTGATGTAAGATCCACTTGGATTTCCGGGCATTCTTTCCAAAACTCTTGAAACATCCATATTAGCCATCGGGATCGCAGAATTGGCTACAAATGTATAGTTCTGCTCTTTAATTATTTTTTCTGTGGTTTGTTTATCTGTCTGTGCGAATAATGATAATGATGAGCTCACCAAAACCAAGCTCAGTATTAATCTTAATTGTTTCATAACTTGTGTGTTTTAAAGTATAACAATTTAAAGATGTGCAAGTTTCAAACATTCCATAAATGATCATGATGAAAAAGTAAAGATAGTCACCAAAAATAAAAAGCCGTTACATTTTAAATGCAACGGCTTTCTATCTTCAAAATAACTCGTTAATTAAATTCTTCTGCTTTTAGGGGCGGATTCACTTTAATTTCCTTAATTATAATGGCAAACTCTTGCGAGCCTTGTGGAGTTTGGACGCTTTGCGTCAATGAATGAGGAAATAATAGGTCTTCTACTTTCTTGTAATCACCATACTCCGTCGATTGACTAATTTCTACAGTGCCCTTTGTTACCGTTTTTTCATCTTTCAAAAGCAAACCAGTCTTGACATCATAATATTCAGTTTTCTTTTTGCCAGATGGTGAAGTAATTGCTAACTTATAAGCGTCGGCTGTTCCTACTTTTGCTGTTCCCGCCGATTCAACTTTCCAGCCATCAGTGGCATAGTACAATTGACTTACCAAACCTTTTTCCTCTTTCTTTTCTGTCAGGTCATCTCCAGTTAATTCTTTCTTTTGCCCCATTTGCGTGGCATATCCCGTGGTTCCATTAAAAACTTGTTTCATTGCAGTTTGTCCCATCATAGATATTTCCATGCTATTTGAGTTCGGCGCCATGTTTTTCATGGTTACAGTTAACTTGTTGCCCTGCATGTCCATTTCACCATTTTGTTGTAACGACGTGATCTTCTTAATCGCTGCTTCTCCACCTATTGCTGCAATGTAACTTGCTATAACATCTTTAGCAGCTTTTGTAGTGGCTGTGCTAGTAGTAGCGGCAGCTGTAACAGGCATTGCGTAACTATCAAATTGATTGACTGTAAACCCAGCTTTCTTTAAGCCTGGAATAAAAGCTTCCGTTTTTCCAACAATTACTACACGGGTATTGTCATGATTGTAATATTTTTTGGCAACCCTTAAAATGTCGTCAGCTGTTACCGCATTTAATTTTTGTAAGTAAGTACGGTAAAAATCTTTAGGTAAATCATTAATCAAAATACTGCTAGCAAAGCCAGCAATACGGGCAGGGTTTTCGAGGCCTAATGCAAAGCTTCCATTATAAAGGTTTTTTGCATTTTGCAGCTCCTCCGCAGATACCTTTGCCGTACGGATGGTATTTATCTCTTTCAAAAATTCAACTACGGCACTATCAACTTTTTCATTTCTAACGGCTGCGTTAGCGGAGAATTTCGACTGAAATCGTCCGGCGCCTGTGCTAGAATAGGCGCCATAAGTAAAGCCATGTTTTTCACGTAGATTCATAAATAATCTGGATTCCGAACCTCCGCCTAAGATTTGATTAGCTAATAGAAGTGGAAAGTAATCAGGATTGCTCATTGGTAAGTCGATTAAATTTACCACCGTAATTTCAGATTGTACCGCGTTGCTTACATTGATTACATCAACTTCAGTTTTAGCAGGATTGCTCACTTTTGCTAATGTAGGTAAAGTCAATGTTGCGCCTTTCCAATCGCCGAATGCTTTTTCTGCAAGCGCTTTTGCCGCTTCTGGTTTAATATCGCCAACAAAAGTTAAATAACCTCTAGATGGAGTGATGTATTTGGCATAAGCGTTTTTCACATCAGCCAAAGTTAAACCGTTAATAGATGCTTCCGTCTCAAATTCTCCGTTAGGATGATTTTTTCCATAAGCCAGGGCATCTACCACACGTGAAGATATTGCTTTGGCATTTTTTTCGTTTGATTTTAACCCCGTGATTGTTTGAGATTTTATCTTTTCAAAAGAAGCTTCAGGGAATGCGGGCTTTCTAATACTTTCTGCCATTAAAGCGAAAGCCTGAGGAAAATAACGGGTTAAAGCTGAAGCCGAACCTCCCGATGCACTAGCGCCAACATCGGCACCTAATTGATCTACCGCCTCATCGAATTGGACCTTGGTTTTAGCGGTTGTTCCTTCATTTAACATGCTTCCCATTAAGCCCACCACGCCAGCTTTAGTGCTTTCGGTAATCGGACCAGCATCGATACTATAGCTCGCTGAGATTTTCGGTAACTTATGATTTTCTACCACTAAAACAGTGATGCCGTTGGCCAGTTTATAAATTACCGGATCGCCAATAGTAATTACAGGCGCCGGACCAGGTTTTGGTTTTTGACTGCGATTTATAGTTTGTGCCGAAATACCTTGAGCCAATAAGGAAATTGCAGCTATTATGAATAATTTTTTCATGATTTTAAATAATGTAAGATATAAAGCACTTATTTCTTAGGTAAGTAATACAAAACAACTCGTTGATTTTTGCCTAGGTATTTCTTAGCAACGTCTCTGATTTCCTCACGGGTAATCGATCTTATTATTTCTAATTCTTTGTTGATGTCGTTTGTATCTTTATCGTGGAAGGTGTAACCTGCAGCTAAATTTTCGGCAACTCCGAGCATTCTGCTGTTAGCGCTTACGTAATCGTTTTCAAATTTATTCTGCAACTTTTTATAATCGCTTTCGCTGATTAAATCCGTTTGTAAACGCGATACTTCTTCATCGATATCTTTCAATAAATCGTTTAGTGGGGTGTTTTTATTTGGTAGGGCTAAAGTGATATAAGCACCGTAATCCTCTAAACTGTAATTGAAAGCCGCTACTTGTAAGGCTGTTTTCTTTTCATCAACCATTTTAGTACTCAATCTTGAGCTTCCGCCACCCGATAAAATAGAGCTGATCATACCTAATACTTTGCTATCTCTGCTTTTCATTCCCGGTACGCGATACGCTGCAAATATTGCCGGAATTTGAATATTGGCATCGTAAGCGGTATCGATAATCTCTTTGGTGATTTCTGGTAGCTTGAACTCCTTGCGAACAACCGGTGCTCCTTTTGGTACCTCGTTAAAATAAGCTTTAACCAGACCTTTGGTTTTTTCGATATCTAAATCGCCAGCAATAGTTAAAACCGCATTGTTAGGGATATAATATTTTTTAAAGAACGCAATGAATTCACTAAGTTTTGCAGCATCTAAATGTTCCATTGAGCCAATTGGCTGCCAACGATAAGGATGGCCAGCAAACAACTGTGAGAATATTTTTTCGGTAAACTTTCCGTAAGGCGCATTATCAATTCGCAATCGTTTTTCCTCTTTAACAACTTCATTTTGGGTTTTTACGCCAACTTCATTAATTACAGGGTGCAACATTCTTTCACTTTCTAACCAAAGGCCTAATTCCAATTGATTTGAGGGGAACACTTCATAATAAAAAGTACGATCTTGAGAGGTATTTGCATTGTTCTGCCCGCCATTGCTACTCACCAATTTCATAAATTCACCGCGTTTGATATTATCCGATCCTTCAAATAATAAATGCTCGAAAAAGTGTGCAAAGCCTGTGCGCTCTGTTTCTTCATCTTTCGAACCAACATGATACATTACAGAAACGGCTACTACAGGTGCGGTTTTGTCTTGATGTAAAATAACGTGAAGACCATTGTCAAGGTCGAACTCCGTAAATTGTACTTTTTGAGCAGAGGCACTTAAACATAAAATGGAAAGGGCCGAAGCAAAAAGAAATCTTTTTTTCATTCGTAATTTGTTTTTAATGATTAGAAACAATCAAAGGCGAGAAGCGAGAGAAAATTTCATTAATAAGTTAATTTGGATTTGCCACTTGGCTAAGGGTGCCCTAAAATATTGATTATAAATAGAAAAAGCGAGTATAAAACTCGCTTTTTGCTAAACTTTGTTTGATTTTCTTTTCAAAAGCCAAAACTACCTGTAGGTTTTACCTCCAAGTCTTATATTGATTAATCAAACCATTGGTCGAACTGTCGTGGCTCGCCACTTTCTCATCACCTTCCAACTCTGGAAGAATTTTTTTAGCCAATTGTTTACCTAACTCCACACCCCACTGATCAAAGCTGAAAATATTCCATATGACACCCTGAACAAAAATTTTGTGCTCATACATAGCTACCAAGCTCCCTAAAGTGTATGGCGTAATTTTTTTCAATAAAATAGAGTTCGTTGGTCTGTTTCCTTCAAAAACTTTAAACGGAGCAATTTTTGAAATGTCTTCTGCCGACTTGCCATCTTTTTTCAGTTCTTCGGTAACCTCTTCTTCGGTTTTACCGTTCATTAAAGCTTCGGTCTGCGCAAAAAAGTTAGATAGTAAAATCGGGTGATGGTCTCCCAGTGGATTTAAGCTTTGAGCCGGAGCGATAAAATCAGCAGGAATAATTCTGGTACCTTGATGGATCAGTTGATAAAATGCATGCTGCCCATTTGTACCAGGCTCGCCCCAAATAATTGGCCCTGTTTCATAATCAACTTCGTTGCCATTTCTATCTACATGTTTGCCGTTGCTTTCCATATCTCCCTGTTGGAAATACGCTGCAAAGCGATGCATATATTGATCGTAAGGTAAAATTACCTGCGTTTCTGCATTGTAAAAATTAATATACCAAACGCCTAATAATCCTAAAATTACAGGAATGTTGCTTTCAAATTCTGCGGTTTTAAAGTGGTTATCTGTTGCATGGGCACCAGCTAAAAGTTCTTTAAAATTATCGAAGCCAATACTTAATGAAATAGATAAACCAATTGCACTCCATAAAGAATACCGGCCGCCAACCCAGTCCCAAAATTCGAACATGTTTTCGGTATCAATTCCAAAAGCTGAAACATCTTTAGCATTGGTAGATAAGGCAGCAAAATGTTTGGCAATATCATTCTCTTTACCACCATTTTCTAAAAACCACGAGCGGGCAGAATGCGCATTGGTCATGGTTTCTTGTGTAGTAAATGTTTTCGAAGCCACCAAAAACAAAGTCGTTTCTGCGTTTAATCCTGAAAGGGTTTCAGCGATGTGCGTTCCATCAATATTAGAAACGAAGTGAATATTCAGATGGTTCTTGTAGTGTTTCAAGGCTTCGGTAACCATTACAGGTCCTAAATCTGAACCTCCGATTCCTATGTTCACAATATCGGTAATGGCTTTTCCTGTATAACCTTTCCATTCACCACTGATAATGCTGTTGCTAAATTTTTCCATTTTGGCAAGCACGGCATTTACTTCAGGCATTACATCCTTGCCATCAGCCAAAATGGGTATATTGCTTAAATTACGCAGTGCAATATGAAGTACAGAACGATCTTCAGTTTCATTAATTTTATCGCCATTGTACATGGCTTTAATGGCTTCGTCTAATTTACACTCGCGGGCCAGTTGAATTAACAAAGCCAAGGTTTCATCTGTAATTCTATTCTTGCTGTAGTCTAGCAAGATATCTTCAAAAAAAACAGAAAATTTGTTGAAACGATCTGCATCTTCTGCGAAAAGATCTTTAATGCTTTTTTGATTAATATCTATAAAATGATCGGCCAGGTATTTATATGCCTCGGTTTCAGTAAAATTTATTTTTGGTAGCATAGTCTTTGTTTTTTGTAAAAGTAATAAAGCAAATTTTTAATTCTGTCTTTTAATGTTCAAAAATCCATAAGAATTTTTATTGTTGAATCTATAGTGTAACTTTAATATTAGTCCCCGTTGAAATTTTGCACCCAACAATAAAATAAATAACAAACGATATGTTAGAAAATTTAAATGAATTGGTGCGTGAAAACGTACAGGACAGCGTTGTAAATAACAGCGAAATTCCAAATGAGCAAAATGAACAGGTAATTCAAGCGGCTTCAGGTTCCATTTTTGATACGTTAAAAGATCAAATTTCCTCTGGAAATGTAGGTGGATTAGCCGAAATTTTTAATTCTGGAAATGCAGAAGGATCAGCGGTTACACAGCAGGCAGCTGGAAGTTTTACAGATAAATTAGCGGGTTTAGGCATAAATGCAGAAACAGCTAAAAAATTGGCTGCAACGGTAATCCCCGTAATCATTGGAAAACTAACCCAAAAAACTGCCGATCCAAATGATAGTTCGTTCAATATTAAAGATGTACTGGGCAGTTTGGCTGGTGGAAGTGATGGTAAATTTGATGTGAGCGATGTAATTGGGATGTTTAACGGAGGCGGACAAGCGCCTGCAGCTAACCAAAATGATGAAAATCCTGCCGAAGGTGGGATATTAGATAAGCTGAAAGGCATGTTTAATTAGCGATTTTTAAATTGAAAGAAGCTGTATCATAAATCTAAACATCTTCAACTTTGTCACGTTGAGCTTGTCGAAACGCCTTAATTGGTGTTTTAATAAGTAATTCGACAGGCTGAAAATAACAGATTGTTTATATGATACAGCTTTTTCTTGTTAAATTAGCCATTCAACTAATCATCTCCTATGAAGAAATTATACATCATCCCTTTTCTGCTGATTTCGTTAGCCAGCCTTGCTCAGCAATCAGATTTACATTCATCTGTTGCCAAAAAAGCTGATGCGTTAGAACAAAAAGTAATCGCCTGGCGAAGAGATTTTCATGAACATCCTGAATTGGGCAATACCGAAACCAGAACAGCGGAAATCATTGCAAAGCATCTCGAATCGTTGGGCATAATGGTAAAAACGGGCGTTGCTAAAACTGGTGTGGTTGGCATTTTAAAAGGTGGTAAGCCTGGTCCGGTGGTTGCATTACGGGCGGATATGGATGGCCTGCCTGTTACCGAGCGAGTAAATATTCCTTTCGCTTCAAAAGTAAAGACACATTATAACGGACAAGAAGTTGGTGTAATGCATGCTTGCGGTCATGATAGCCACATGGCCATTTTAATGGGCGTAGCAGAGGTCCTGGCATCTATGAAAAAGGATATCCCTGGTACAGTAAAATTCATTTTTCAACCCGCAGAAGAAGGTGTTCCGGCAGGAGAAGAAGGCGGTGCCGCTTTGATGATTAAGGAAGGCGTACTGGAAAACCCAAAAGTTGAAGCTATTTTTGGCTTACACATCAATGCACAAACAGAAGTTGGGAAAGTAACCTATCGCCCGGGTGGAACAATGGCCGCGGTAAATGATATGAAAATTACGGTTACAGGCCGGCAAGCGCATGGTGCTTACCCTTGGAGCAGTATTGATCCAATCGTCATTTCAGCACAAATTGTAAACAATCTTCAAACCATCGTTAGTAGAAATTTAAATGTTACGGAAAACCCAGGAGTGGTCACTATTGGCGCTATAAATGGTGGCGTTCGTTCGAACATCATTCCTGAAAAGGTAGAAATGCTCGGAACGGTTCGTAATTTCAGCAAAGAAGATGAAGCGATGTTCATCGAGCGTATTAAAACCATTGCCACTAAAACAGCCGAGGCTGGTGGTGGAACTGCAGAAGTTAAAATTCCATATAGCAATCATTATCCGGTAACATTCAATGATATCGCATTAACAGAAAAAATGCTTCCAAGTATGAAAGCAACTGCCGGAGCCGACAATGTAATGCTTAAGCCGCCTGTTACTGGCGCTGAAGACTTTTCATTTTTTCAGGAAAAAATACCAGGCTTGTTTGTCTTTCTTGGTGGCATGCCAAAGGGTAAAGATCCTTTAAAAACGGCTTCTCATCATACCCCTGATTTTTATTTGGATGAAAGTGGCTTTGTGTTAGGCGTAAAATTATTATCCAATTTAACGCTGGATTATATGGGGATGAAGAAGTAAGAACGAGTTTTAAATCAATCGATCTGGTCAGTTAAATCAACTCAATTTTATATATTTGCCATTATGACCAAAGAACAGATTCAGGATTTAAGAGACAGAGTAACGTCTCTGAGGAGGCATCTTTGACGTCGATGAGCTACTATACGCCGTCCGTGAAGAGGAAAAATTAACGATGGCGCCCAATTTCTGGGACGACCCAAAAAAAGCAGAAAAAATATTAGCAGAAATCAGTTCAAAGAAAAAATGGACAGATGGATTTAATCAAACCAATAATGCGGTAGAAGATGCAGCAGTGATGTTTGAGTTTTTTCAATCTGGCGATGCATCAGAAACAGAACTCCAAGAGCAATTTGAGATCAGCAAAACTTCAGTAGAAGAACTGGAGCTCAAAAATATGCTCCGTAACAAAGAAGATCAACTCTCCGCCGTGGTGCAAATTACGGCCGGTGCTGGAGGAACCGAAAGTTGCGACTGGGCCTACATGCTCATGCGGATGTATATGATGTGGGGCGATAAAAATGGTTACAAAATTACCGAACAAGATAGTCAGGAAGGGGAGATTGCAGGAATAAAATCGGTTACGCTTCAGTTTGATGGCGACTTTTCTTATGGCTATTTGAAAGGGGAAAACGGCGTTCATCGTCTGGTGCGTATTTCTCCGTTTGATTCGAATGCCCGTCGCCATACTTCTTTTGCATCGGTTTACGTTTATCCGTTGGTTGATGATACCATTCAGATTGACATCAATCCGGCAGATATTGAATTTGAAACTTTTAGAGCAGGTGGAGCCGGTGGACAGAACGTAAATAAAGTGGAAACCGCTGTTCGTTTGTACCACAAACCATCGGGTATCATCATCAAAAATCAGGAGTCGAGATCGCAGTTGCAGAATAAAGAGAATGCTATTCGTTTACTTAAATCTCAATTATATGAAATTGAAGAACGTAAACGCAATGAAGCCATTGCTGCGGTAGAAGGATCGAAGAAAAAGATAGAATGGGGTTCGCAGATTAGAAGTTATGTGCTCGATGACCGAAGGGTTAAAGATCACCGTACCAACTATCAAACCTCTAACCCTGATGCCGTTTTAAATGGTGATATCAACGACTTTTTGAAAGCTTATTTAATGGAATTTTAAAACTCACATCTAAATTTTACTTTTTGTATATTTGATTTGCGGACAGTTTTATTTAATCCCCATATTATTATGAATACGCTGACTATTGAGTTAACAAACGAAAAGGCTTATAAAATTTTGAAAGAGCTAGAGGAACTAAAACTTATAAAAGTTCTAAAAAACTCTGTGAAAATATCTGCGTTAAGAAATCAAATTAAAGAACCTATGAGCGCAGGAGCAATCGATGCTCAGCTTAATGATTTGCGTGGTGAATGGCAAAGAGATATTTGATTGACACCTCAGCGGCTATAAAGTATCTTAATGGTACCTTCCCATCTGATGGCTTAACTTTCATGGATAACGTTGTTGATACTGAAGCGGTAATCTCATTCATTTCAGAAATAGAGTTGCAAGTGTGGAAACCCAAAAATCCTGATGACATCATCATCTATCAAAGATTTGTATCTGGTGCGCTGATATTGGGTTTAGAAAATGGGGTTATTACAGAAACAATTAGAATAAGAAAAAACTATAATTTAAAGTTACCTGACGCGTTGATAGCAGCTACCTCTTTAGTGCACGATTTAATATTAATAGCAGATAATGATAAAGATTTCGCCAGAGTAGAGCAATTGAGTTGCTTAAATCCAAATAACTTTTCCAATGAATAAAATATTACTAACCTTAATGATGCTCTTTTGTTTTTTTTCGATGCAAGCACAAGAAGTAATTCCTTTGTATACTGATAGCATTCCAGGGGCAAAGCCTACACCCTCAACTTATGTCGAAAATACCGAGGTAAGATCTAATGGTACATTAAGCGTTACGAAGGTTTCGATACCAACACTTACGGTATTTGAAGCGCCAAAAGATATCGCCACCGGAACAGCAATAATTATTTGCCCGGGGGGTGGTTATGGAGCGCTTGCTTTTAGTCATGAGGGAACAGATGTAGCCAAACGTTTCAATGCCATTGGGGTAACCGCTTTTGTTTTAAAATATCGTTTGCCGAGTGATCAAATCATGGTTGATAAAACTTACGCATTGCTTCAGGATGCACAGCAAGCCATTTATTTAGTAAGAAAGGCTGCTAAACAATACAATATCAAAAGCAATAAGATAGGGATAATGGGCTTTTCGGCAGGTGGACACTTCGCCTCTACCTTAGAAACACATTATAACGATTTAAAAATAGCGAACCCGGAAAAAATAGATTTACGACCAAGCTTCGGTGTGCTGGTTTATCCAGTAATTAGTTTCGAAGAATCGGTACACACAGGGACGATGAAAAATCTATTAGGGCCAAATCCGCCAGATTCGTTAAAAAGGTACTTTTCTGCAAATGAAAATGTAACTAAAAAAACACCTCCAACTTATTTCGTACACGCTAAAGATGACAAAACCGTACCTGTAGCAAATAGCGAATTAATGCATAAAGCATTACTTGCTGCTAAAGTTCCAAGTAACCTTTTCTATTTTGAAAAAGGCGGTCATGGCTTCGGGCTAATTAACAAAACGAGCACCACCGACTGGTTTAGCCTGATGGCCGGATGGTTAAAAGTTCAAAAATTTAAAGTAAAAGGAAATTTCTAATCTGGGCTAAAAGCCAATAGTTTCTGGAAAGAATAATTTTAATATATTTGTAGCCAACAATTTACGCTCTAAATCTGGCCAAATGAATCATAAAATTAAACTTGCAATGGTGGCTGTTATTGCCATTATTTCTATCGCAAGCTGTCAAAAGGAAATCAATTATAACGACCCGAATGGGAACAACTGTAAGCTGAGCAATCTGGTTTTAACATTGCCTGGTTTTGGAGATTTCAATCTCAGTTTTACTTACGATGCGTCTGGTAAGGTAATCAAGGGAGTAAGTAATGATGAAATTCTCAATTATGCTTACTCAATGAATAAAATTACTGCAACTGATCCGGACGGAAAAGTTAGTGAAATTTCGTTATCAAACGGAAGAGCAGTGAGCAGTTCGTCTCCAGATTATATTCAGATTAACGGAATAAGTTACGATATCAAGAGGGACTATACCTACAATGCAGAGGGTTACCTTGCTATGGTAAAGAACTATGTAAATGGAGAATTAAATTCTACAGATGTAATTACTTACACTGGTGGTAACCTCACTAAATCAGTCGTAACTTTTGCAAGTGGTGGCGAACAGGAGATTACTGTTTACGAATATTCAGGTTCGGCTGCGGTGAATACTTATGAAATGGCCGATCCGCTTACAGGCCATGTAGATTATTTTCCGGGCAAATACTACGGCATCCAATCTAAAAACGTATTGATCAAATCGACTATTTCACATGTTAATCCAACAAATGGCGTTATATCCGCACAGGATGTTGTTGATCATAAATATCAGTTCGATGCAAAAGGGAATGCCACATCAATTATTTTAGCTACCAAAAGTTATCAAAATGAGTCTGGTAAACTTATTTTAACCGATGAATATCAAATATCGAATACCTTAACCTGGGACTGTAAATAGCAATGGAAATATTGAGTAGCCGCAATTTAATTTGCGGCTTTTTTATTTCTTTAAAGTTTCAGCTATAACATCTACCAGTCCATTGGAATAAGCATCATCCGTTAACTCCCAAAACATAATACCGTTTAAATTATGGTCAACTACATATTTGGTTTTTAAAGCAATTGATTTTGGGTCATCGAAAGTAACAAGTTGTTTTGAAGCGGCATTGTAATAATATGGCGCTTTGGCTACATCATCCCAATAGTATTGAAAACCTTTGTCTACCGTAAACTGATCTGGGAAATTCTTATAAGAAACGCCACTTAAGAATTTTGTTGGTTGATATAACCCATGGTTGGCATCCGTAGTGTTTTGGAAAATTCTTGAATAGAAAGCTGCACCTAAAGCAATTTTTTGGGGTGGAACGCCTACTTTAATCATTTCATTTATGGCCCAATCTGCAGAAAGTTGTTGTTGCGGCGTAGAGAAAAGTGGTGTATGGTGCCCGCTTTGTGTGGCATAACCGCTTACCAGGTCGTAGCTCATTAAGTTTACGCGATCTACTAAAGGCATTACTTTTTGCCACTCAAAACAAGAATCTATACAGTTTTTTGTACCTCCGGCAGCAAAACTAATCTCGGCTTTTTTGCCCAGTTTTTTGCGCAACTCCTGAATCAATAGAGTGAAGTTGTGTTTATCAGCTTCTGTGTATCTATGGCCTGGGTAACCCACTACTGCAGGATATTCCCAGTCGATATCGATTCCGTCTGCATGGAAATAATCCAATAGTTCTTTAGTGGTTTTGGCAAAAGTTTCCCGTCCGTTTTTTCTGCTGAATACTTCCGAGCAGGGTTCGCAAGCACTCCAACCTCCCATGGCAATCATCACTTTCAAATCTTTATTGCGGCTCTTTAATGCCACCATTTTCGAAATCAAAGCCGAATCTTTAGCACTTTTAATGTTCAGGCTATCGCCTTTAACATGCCCAAAGCTGTAAATTAAATGGCTCAGTTTCTCTACAGGGAAGCTGTCTATTAAAGTTTCGCCGCCACCAGTGTAATAGGCTATTACATTTGGCTTAGCTATTTTTTGTGCTTGAAGATTATTTGCAAAGCAGATAAATCCTGCGAAAATAATAAATGAAGAAAAAGACAGAGGGGAGATTTTTTTCAATTTTTAGGATGTTTAAGGTTCGGCAATAATATTTTGCAGTTCGTTCAGTTCTCTCACTTTTTCTGTTGCACCGGCATTTTCGTAAGCAGAAATCAAATTCCTAATTACCCTGCGAATGATATCTGTATTGCTGCATGGCCTGTAATATTCTGGGAGTGATTCTAAATTTAGTTGGCGCAGGAACTGATCAACATCATGTTTGCCAAAAATATTTCCTCGGTTAAACGCATTAATGTAAAACAACACGCCGTATTCAGTTCCTTCTTGTTTACTTTCATCTATAAAACCCAAAATGAAATGCTGAGGCAAATTAATACCATAAATTGGCAAATCCAATTTCTGGGCAAGGGTAGAGTAAATGATGGCTAACGATATTTGATTGCCTTTTTTGCTCTCCAAAACCTGGTTTAAATAAGAGTTTTGAGGGTCGTGGTGATTTTTTGTGTTGCCACCAAAACCATATTGTTGGTACAAAACATGGTTAATCAATTTTACCTTTTCTACCGAACTCATTTCGTATTGTAAGCCCAGCCAGATATCTCTTTTAATTTCCTCTATTTGGTTAATCACTTTTTGTTCATCCAAATCAGGATATTGATAACGGTTAATGATGAGCGCACCCTGCATCAAATCGAAAGCACCGCTCAAATACCATAAATTCAAATCTTCTTTAACCGTTTTAAATTGGATTTGGTGAACAATGTTTTCAATTCGTTCCTGCAAAAGCCCATCAAAAGATTGCTCCCAGGCATTTTCCAGATAGTGAATCACTTCACCACCATATTCGAGCAGTTTTTGCTCAACATGCTGATAAACTTCTTCATCCGGATCATCCAATAATTTAACTAATGCGCTTATCTCTCCGATATTTTCCATAAAACATACACACGTTTGCCGCGTTTAATTACTTTTGCAATATTATGCTATTTCAATTTATTACCGATTACATTAAACATCGTTTAACAGCGAAAACCCGTCATGGAACGCATTCACCATTCGTATACAAGCTAGCTGATGCGGTAATTTACGATTTTAGCGAGAAATCTCAATACAAAAATATAGAAGAGCAAAGAAAAAAACTTTTTTCTGACGATTCCAAAATCACCGTCACAGATCTGGGGGCAGGTTCTCATCTTAATAAGAACCGAACAAAGAAGATTAGTGAAATCGCTAAAAATGCACTTAAAAGTCCGCGGTTAGCTAAACTTATTTATCGGCTAGCAGAAAACACTAATCCAAAAACAGCAATCGAACTGGGCACTTGTTTAGGAATTACCTCATCATACTTGGCGAAAGCTTGTCCCGAAGCTGAAATTATTACTATAGAGGGCTGTCCTCAAACGGCCGAGGTGGCAAAGAGAAATTTCCAGGATCTCGATCTAAATAACATTGAGCTTCATGTAGGTAATTTCGACCTCATTTTACCCGATATTATTGCTAAGCAGCCAAGCCTCGATTTCGTTTATATTGATGGCAACCACCGCAAAGATGCTACCTTAAATTACTTTAAATGGTGTTTGCCAAAAGTTACCGAAAATTCTTTGCTCATTTTTGATGATATTTACTGGAGCCAGGGAATGAAGGAAGCTTGGGAAGAGATCAAAAACCATCCAGAAGTAACAGTAACAGTTGATTTGTTTTGGATTGGATTGGTTTATTTCAAAAAAGGACAAGCCAAAGAGCATTTCAAGCTGAAATTTAATCAGTAAACAAACCAGTATGAAAATCGAACCCAAACTTGAAGGTATCCAGAAGTTATCGGCATTGTATATTTTGCTAATTAGCTTTTTTGTGGGGGTTTTAGGTTTTTTCGGCTCGTTGCTCTTAAAAACTGACATGCTCACCCACGTGATGTTTGGCTGGGATATTTTTAGTTTAATGCTGATATCACTGCACTGGTTCATGTTTTTCAAAACATCACCTATCGAAACCTGCTTAAAAGCAAAAATTCAAGATGAAACTAAGGAAGAGATTTTTGCAATTGTTTTGGTTTCTACCTTCGCCGGTTTGTTGGCTGTAATTCTTCTGTTAATCAATAAAGATATCAAACCGCTCTCATTGGTTATTGCCTTGTCAGGAATGTTTTTGTCGTGGTTCCTGGTGCATACCACTTTCAGCATGCGTTATGCGCATCTTTTTTATGGCGATAACGAAAATGGAAAAGGCTCAGGATTGGATTTTCCCGGCAATGAATCGCCAGATTTTGTTGATTTTGCCTACTTTTCTTTCGTTTTAGGAATGACTTTTCAGGTTTCCGATGTCGAAATTTCTTCCCGTCAAATTCGTCGGCTTTCATTGCTGCACAGTTTAATCGCTTTTATTTTCAACACGATAATTGTGGCTTTAACCATTAATGCATTGGCTGGATTAAGTCACTAATTTCAGAAGTTATTTTGCCGATCAATTATTTGGAAATGATCAGTCCTCTGTTTCGTGGCGGCTTTCTGTCCCGTTCCCGCTTCTGCTCCCGATAAAAAATCGGGGAACATCTCGCTTCGATCGGGTTTAAAAACAAAGACAGCTGCATATTGGCTATTCATCTAGTGTAATACCTTCTCAAAACTTTAGGGTAATTCATTTTAATTTTTGCCATAATAGGTTGACCTAGTATATTTTACCCTGTGATAGTCAAGTTGAAAACTGATAAATCAATAATATAACTTATTTTATAGTTGTATAACTGAAAAATAAGTTATAAATTTGGGTATGGAAGAATTAACCAAAACGGAAGAGCGGATTATGCAGGTTTTATGGAAGCTAAAGAAAGCTTTCGTAAAAAATATTATCGATGAGCTGGATGACGAACCAAAACCACCATATAATACTATTTCATCTATCGTAAGGCTTTTAGAAAAGAAAGGTTATGTAAACTATAAAGCTTATGGAAAAACCTATGAGTATTTTCCTGCCATCGATAAAGATGATTATGCCAAGACAACATTTTCTAAACTGTTTTCTGGCTATTTTGATAATTCACCAGCCAGTTTATTATCCTTTATGGTTAAAGAAGAAAAATTGAGTGAAAGCGATATAGAAGAAATCCAAAAGATCATTCACCAAAATCAAAAATCATGATTTTACTGTATTTACTAAAAGTTTCGGCTTGTACGGTTATCCTCTTCATAGCCTATCATTTTTTGTTATCGAAACTTACTTTCTTTAAACTTAACCGTTTATTCTTATTAACTGCATTGCTTTTTAGTTTCGTCATTCCGGCTTTAACAGTAGAAAGTACAAGGGAAATTTCGATCAATCAGCAAGAAACACCAGTTAAGGTAGCTTATAGCAATGAAGCTGCTTTTGAACAAGATTTTGATGATAATCAGCCAATGAGTGATTTGCCAATTCATTGGAGTCAGTTAGTATCTTATGTGTATGGTGCCGTTTTGCTGGCATTAATTTTACGAATGGTTATTATGATGGGTATCGTTCAGCGTTCTATCACAAAATACAAATCCTTTCAAAATGGTAAACTTATTCTGGTTAAACCTGATGCACAAATAAAAAATTGCTCCTTTTTAAATCAAATCATTATCGATGAAAGCTTAATAGAAAATGAAAGAGATTTGGTAGTTCAGCACGAGTCGGCTCATGTAACACAAGGCCACGCTGTAGACAAGATCCTGGTAAATTTAGCAGTCTGTATTTTATGGTTCAATCCCATCATTTATTTCTGGAGAAATGCGATCGATCATAATCACGAGTTTTTGGCTGATCAGGAAACACTAAAAACCGCTGATAAAAAGGCTTATGCATCTTTATTGTTGAATTTGGCCATGCCTTCAAGTACGCTGTTGGCGCATAGTTTTAGTAAACTGCCATTAAAGAAAAGAATTATGATGTTTTACAAAAAACCAAACTCCAATATGAAAAAGCTCATTTACTTTTCATTTATTCCAATAATTGCGCTTTGCTTATTAGCCTTTGTAAACCGTAAAGAAGTTATTGTAACAAAAAATGTGGCAGAAAATGGAAATTATTTTACTCATGTTAAGGTTTACAAGCAAGATTATTTCAAAACAGCAATAGTTTTAGATCCAAATGCGAAATCTGCATTCAACGAAGCAGAAGTGGTATTGGTTCTTGATGCAGGACATGGAGGCAGAGATGCAGCTTCGGTTGCCCTGGATGGGCAAAGGGAAAAAGACATGAATTTGAGAGCCGTAAACATTTTAAAAGAAGAGGCTGCCAAACGAGGCATCAAAGTTCGGTTAACCAGAAGTAGTGATGAGTATGTATCGCTTCGCGATCGATTACCTGTTCAACCTGCTACTGCTTTTATATCTATTCATCATAATGCAATGCCTAAAAATGGTCCCGTGGCCTTCGGCGGCATAGAGGTTTATGTTTCGAAATTAAATAAGAACATTAAAATAGCAGAAGAACTAGGCGCAAATATCTTAGAAAAACTTAAACAAGTGAAGGGGACGCCAGTTCAAGATTCTCTTAAAGATGCAAGTTTGTTGTTGTTAAGAGAATCCAAAACGCCAGCAGTTTTGATTGAATTAGGGAATATTACCGATCAAAAAAGTCTGGATTTTATCACTCAGGAAAGCAACCTTCGTAAAATCAGTAATTTAATATTAGATGGGTTTGTCATGTTCTCAAAACGAGGTTGTTAAAGATTATGCTAGTTCGAAATTTCATGTTCAGTGGTCTTCTATCTTTGTTTGCTTTTCAA
This sequence comes from Pedobacter sp. AC212, assembly GCF_979258625.1. Taxonomy (NCBI): domain Bacteria; kingdom Pseudomonadati; phylum Bacteroidota; class Sphingobacteriia; order Sphingobacteriales; family Sphingobacteriaceae; genus Pedobacter; species Pedobacter sp. AC212. The sequence continues at coordinate 1,025,811 of NZ_OZ409870.1, forward strand.
GCAAAAGCCCAATTTAATTTATTGGGTAAAATTGAAACCGAACAAACCAATGCACAGCCGAATGTTTCGATAAAATTAATAGATGTGGCTAAAAGGCTAAAATATACCCAATCAGATACCTTGGGTATTTATTCTTTTTTAAACATCAGCGGCGGCGAGTATTTAATCACCTTTTCGGCAGTTGGCTTTAATACACAGCAGAAAAGTATCCAATTATCAAGAGACACTTCCATTAACGTTAAACTAGAAACAGCTTCGAATGAGCTTGCCGATGTTCAAATCAATTCAAAAAGGCCTTTATTGGAAAAAAGAATTGATCGAACAATATTTAACGTAGAAAATAGCGTGACTGCAATCGGTAGCGATGCGCTTGAATTATTGTCCAAAGTTCCAGGCGTTCGGGTAGTAAATGATCAGGTTTCACTCGTGGGCAAAGGTGGTGTTAATGTGATGGTGAATGATAAATTGGTACAGCTGAGTCAGGATGACTTATCTAATTATCTCAAATCTATTCCATCTGATCAAATTTCGAAAATAGATGTGATTACCAATCCTCCGGCAAAGTATGATGCACAGGGGAATAACGGCTTGATTAATATCGTACTAAAAAAAACAACAGCTGAAGGTTTAAAAGGTTCCGTTAATACGATTTTTACGCAAGCTTCACATCAAACGGCTTCCATGGGTGGAAATGTGAGTTATCGAAAAGATAAAATTGCCGTTAATTCAACCTTCAACATCAGAAAAGGTTCCATTGTACCATTTGAACAAAGTACTATTTTCTACCCTTCGCAAAGCTGGAACGTAGTTAACAAAGATCGGAATTTCAGAACGGTACCAAGCGGGCAAATTGGATTGGATTATCAAATTTCCAAAAAAACAATGCTTGGTGCTGCGTACAATGGCGGTTATACAGATTTTCATTCGGAAGAGAATATAAAAACCAGGGTGTCTAACGTCAATCAACAGCTAGATTCTATCCTAAATTCTGATGCAAATGCAGAAATCAGCTCCCATTATCATTCTGCAAATCTGTTTTTGAAACAAAATTTCGATTCAACAGGCAAACAGCTTACCATAAATGCTGACTGGTTTACCTTTGCCGACGATAAAAATCGGGCTTTCAATAACCAGAGTTTTTTCGGCGATGGTGCTATAATACCGGGATCATTTGCAGAATATTTATCAACGAGCAAACAAGGAATTGCACTTTATACGCTAAAAGCAGATGTAGATTTGCCTTATAAAAATTTTAAAGTTTCGTTCGGTACCAAACTTAGTTTTATCACGAACGAAAGCGATATTGCTTTTTATAGAAAACGGAATGATATTTATGAAGTCGATTTGAATCAAAGCAATTTATTTATTTATCATGAAAACACTCAGGCCTTGTATGCTAATGTGAATGAGACCATTAAAAAGTGGGATTTTCAACTTGGCTTGCGGTCGGAATACACCCAGATAAATGGAAATTCAGTTAATCAAAAAATAAAGTCTAATTATCTGCAGTTGTTTCCTACTTTCTACGCAACTTATCGTGCTGGCAATCAAAGTGCATGGAGCATTAATTATGGGCGTAGAATTAACCGACCTGCCTACCGCAAGTTAAATCCATTTCGGTGGTACAGCAATCAATATGTTTATACTGAAGGTAACCCGTTTTTGCAGCCGTCTTATAATCACAACATCGAGCTTTCGCACACTTACAAAAGTTCTCTCACCAGTACTTTATCGTTTAGCGGTGCCACTAATGGTTTTGCTGATGTGAATTTTATCGATGTAAATTCAAATACCCAAGCCACTAAACCCGTAAACTTCATCACCGGATATAGTTACCAGTTTAGTAATTCTCTAGTGTCAAACCCATTCGAAAATTGGCAAACCATTAATCAGTTTGATGTTTTTTACAATGTATCGAAGTCGGCAATTTTGCAAACACAAACAAATTTGAGCAGAATGGGCGCATACTTTTCTACTTCAAATCAATTTACCATAAATAAAAGCAAAACTGTTTTGGCAGATGTTAATTTTTGGTTTCAATTTCCGACAGCTGAAGGGTTAAATGAAATTAAAAGCCAGTATAATTTAGATTTTGGAGTGAAGACCTTGCTGCTCAATAAAAAACTTCAGCTATCGTTAAGCGCAAACGATTTGCTGAAATCCAATAGGTATCGGTTTAGCAGTTTAATCAATAACATTAAACAAGATTACAATAATTATTACGATGCCAGACAGTTACGAATCACTGCCCGATTTAATTTCGGAAATGAGAAACTGAAACAAACGGATCGTAAATCAGGAAATGAAGAGGAGCGAAGGCGGAGCAATTAAACTTATTACTGACCAAAAGTCATTGCCACAATTGCAGTTGCTGAATTAGATTGCGGCGTCGTTCCTCCTCGTAAAGATGTGTTGGTCAATTAAAACGCTTCCGCGATACTGATGTAAAATCCACTTTGACGCTTTTCATTTGGTCTTTTCTCGCCAATTCCGTAGTCTAAACGAACGCTGATTCCTTTCTCCGGATCGAAGAAATACCGAAGTCCAGCGCCATAATTTGGCTTGAAAGAATCGGTAGAGAAATCATCAACACCCCAAACGGTTCCGGTTCCGCCAAATAGCGTAGCGCCGAAACGACTGCTATAACGGTACCTTAATTCCGCCTGCGCCGCCAATAAGTTTTTATCGCGATAGCGCCCGCCATAGTAGCCACGCATCATTTCGTCGTTACCAATTTGTGGTAACAGATAAACAGGTGTATTGCTGCCTAACACGGTATTATACAATCCTTGTACGCCTACTGCGAAGCTTTTGTTCAATCGCCAGAAATTCCTTACATCAATTTTTATCTGGCTACCTGTAAAATTGCCCTCCGAAAAAATATCAGGTGCATATTGATACGTACCTCTGATGAAAAAGCCTTTGGTGGTGTAGTTGTTATTATTCCTGGCGTCATAACTTTGCGAAACACCTAGATATAAAACGCTACCAGTTCTATTATTATAATATGGGTCGCTGTTAAAAATTCCATCGGCAACTACATCCTTATATTTGTAGTTTTCAAAACCTAGCGAAACCCCGGTATAGGCCTTTGGCAATAACTGTTTCTCTGCCTGAAGCAAAACTTTAATCTGCTGCTGGATCAATTTATCTTCATTAGCTTCTTCGGTGCTGTTGCCAATGCCATAAAAATTAAAAGGCATGCGTTTGAAACGCAATTCGCCAATGTAATGGAGCTTATTTCCTTTTCCCCAAATATCAATGAGCGAACTCATATTGTAAGCTTTCAAGGTAGAGTAGTTCAGATTTAAGGTTAAAGATGATGGACGATTTGTGGTATCCAACCGATCAGCATAAAAACCCACAATTGCACCAACACCAAACTGAAAACCGGTTTCCTGGGCATATCCAAAGGAAGGAATGGGCAAAAAGCTTGCTTTGCGTAAAGTATCTTTTTCGTTTGATAGCAACTTTTTTATCAATTTCATTTGAGCAAATGAACTTCCAGATAGGAACACAAAAACCAGGAGAAAATAAACTTTTTTCATTGCCGCAAATTAACTCATTTTTTTATTAAGAATTATTTACTGACGGGCGATAGCTGTTTTATGACAGTGGCTTGGGATTTTTTAATAGTAGCAAGGCCTGGGCCACCTAAACCGGATTAACGGGGAAAGCGGCCAACTTTTCGTTGGGCCTTGTACCAAAAAGCCGGACTGCCTTTAATAATATTGCAGCATCTGCTTTTCAAAAAAAATACTTCGGCATGCTAACCATTGACGTTTTTAATTTCCGTCATTGCTTGCCTGCGGCAGACAGGGTTGATCAATTCAACACCTCGGTCTGTGTCCTCACAGACCGAAACGCAAACAAACAGGAAATGGTCTGCGGGGACACAGACCATGGGAAAGGAAAATAAGTTATAAGTATTGATTTTGTTATCCAAAATAGCAACCAAAGCTGTAATTTTAAGCAAAACGGACTTTAACGCCTCGGTCTGTGTCTTTACAGACCGAAACGCTGACAAACAGATAATGGTCTGTGGGGACACCGACCATGGGAAAAAGACTATATTCTTATAAGCGGAATAATTTCTCCCGCAGATTAAGGTGATTATCGCTGATTGTTTCTGCGTTAATCTTTTTTGATGTTCGGAATTACTGTTAACGAGTGTCACAATGAATTTCAAACTTTTGACTCCTAGCTCCAAATACTTTTAATGTTTTATCCTTTCGGGCTAAATGCCTACTTTTGCGAAAAATAATACATAACAAAATGAGCAATACTAGAGGACCAATATCTCAGTTTATGGAGCGTAATTATCTCCATTTTAATGCTGCGGCGATGATGGATGCGGCTAAGGGCTACGAAACGCATTTGGATGAAGGTGGTAAAATGATGATTACCCTAGCCGGTGCAATGAGTACTGCTGAATTGGGTATTTCGCTTGCAGAAATGATCCGCCAGGATAAGGTATCTATCATTTCTTGTACAGGAGCTAATCTGGAAGAGGATATAATGAACCTGGTAGCGCATTCGCATTATAAACGTGTGCCTAACTACCGTGATTTGAGTCCGCAGGATGAGTGGGATTTATTAGAAAACCATTACAACCGCGTTACTGATACTTGTATTCCTGAAGAAGAGGCTTTCCGTCGTTTGCAAAAACACATTCAAAAAATCTGGATGGACGCTGAAGCAGCAGGCGAACGCTATTTCCCGCATGAGTTTATGTACAAAATGCTTTTAAGTGGCGATTTAGAGCAATATTATGAAATTGATCCAAAAAATTCGTGGATGTTAGCTGCTGCTGAAAAAAATCTTCCAATTGTGGTTCCAGGATGGGAAGATTCAACTATGGGCAATATTTTTGCTTCCTACGTAATGAAAAAAGAGCTAACGGCGACTACTGTAAAAGGTGGTATTGAATATATGGGTTGGTTAGCCGATTGGTATATCGCAAACAGCGGTGGTAAAGGAATTGGTTTCTTCCAGATCGGTGGTGGTATTGCTGGTGATTTCCCAATCTGCGTGGTGCCAATGTTATATCAAGATATGGAAATGGAAAATATTCCTTTCTGGAGCTATTTCTGCCAGATTTCTGATTCTACAACTTCATACGGTTCCTACTCTGGAGCTGTTCCGAATGAAAAAATTACCTGGGGTAAGTTAGATATCAATACACCAAAGTTCATCGTAGAAAGTGATGCAACAATTGTAGCACCGCTGATGTTTGCCTGGATATTAAAGCAATAAGAATAACATTTTGATAAAACAAAATTGAAGCTTGATGCCCATTTTAGATAAAGATCAAAAAATGGGCATTTTTATTGCCTGAGTGGCCTGAAACATCATTTGTTTAGAATGATTATAAATTGTATTTCCGGTCACTATTATGTCATGGGATTTATTAATAAGTTATACTTTTGTTCAAGTTTTGGTGGAGCTACATCAGTTCAGGCATCAATTTCACAACAAAAAGTAAATTAAATAAGTATAAAGTGTTCATTATGAGAGATATCTCGATGATTTTAAAAAGCGTTTGGAAGTCGTTATTCGTGTTTTCAGCAGTTACTGTAATGGCGGTTTCAACCGTTAGTGCTCAGGATGCTAAAGAGGGGAGAACGCTTTTCAGAGCTAAATGTTCATCATGCCATGCATTAGATGCCAAATTGGTAGGTCCTGCTTTAACAGGGGTGAGTGATCGCCACTCTGAAGAGTTCTTATTAAAATGGATTCCTAATTCGCAAGGGATGATTGCTGCCGGCAATCCGGAAGCAGTTAAATTATTTAACGAAAATGGTAAAGTTGCGATGACTTCTTTCCCTGAGTTAGATGAGGAAAAAGTTAAAAGCATTTTAGCATACATCAAAGAAGGCGAGCCTAAAGCTGCTGTTGATCCAAATGCGCCAAAAGCTGGTGCTGGAGAAAGCGGTACATCTGGCTTATCGATCGCTGGTATCGTTGCTATTGTATTGGTAGGTATTCTAATCCTGGTAATTTTAGGTCGTGCATCTAAATTGCTAGAGCGTTTAATCTTACAGAAACAAGGTATTGAAATTGAAGAAGATGTGCCGTTAAAGGTAGGTGTTCGTAAAATGTTCAAAAACAAGAAGTTCGTGATGTTCTTCATCTTGTGTTTGGTAATTGCTTTAGGATCTTGGGGTTGGATGGGTATGTGGAACACAGGTGTTCACACCGGTTATCAACCAGTTCAGCCGATTAAATTCTCACATGAGCTACACGCTGGTATCAATCAAATCGACTGTCAGTATTGCCACAATGGTGCTTTCAAATCTAAGAATGCTACTATTCCATCACTAAATGTTTGTATGAACTGCCACAAAGCTGTTCAGGCAAGAGATAATTATGATGGTGAGATTTCTCCAGAGATCAAAAAAATCTACAATGCTTTAGGTTACGATCCTGAGACACAACAATACGATAAGAGCAAAGAGAAACCAATGGAATGGGTACGTGTACACAACCTTCCGGATTTTGCTTACTTCAACCACTCTCAACACGTAGTAGTTGCAGAAGATGCTATTCGTAAAGCAAAAGGATTACAACCAACAGAGCCTGTATGTTTCGCATGTCACGGTCCGGTTAATACAATGGAAGAGATCTACCAATATTCTCCATTAACCATGAAATGGTGTATTAACTGTCACAAGGAAACAGATATTTCTGGTCAGAAAAATAATGCTTTCTATGCTAAGGTTATCGAAGCTCATGAGAAAATTAAAAAAGGCGAGAAAGTTACCCCAGCGTTATTGGGTGGTTTAGAGTGTGGTAAATGCCACTATTAATAGATAGAGTTTAGTAAGAACGTTCGAATAAACAGTAATATAGCTTAAATGGAAAGCAACAAAAAATACTGGAAAGGCTTAGAGGAGTATAATAATACACCCGATTTTGTTAAGAATAGCAAAAACGAATTCGCCGAGCCACTTCCAATAGAAGATGTTTTAAATGAAGCAGGGTTAAGTACCGTTACCCCACGCCGCGACTTTTTAAAGGCGTTAGGTTTTGGTTTAGGTGCAGTTACTTTGGCAGCATGTCAAACAGCCCCGGTTCATAAATCTATTCCTTACCTGGTAAAACCTGAAGAGGTTACGCCTGGTATTCCTAACTATTATACTTCGAGCTTTAACGGCCAAAGTATTTTAGTTAAAACAAGAGAGGGTCGTCCGATTAAAATTGAACCAAACCCTAATGCAGGCGAATTTTATCGCGGTACTGATGCAAGAGCGCAAGCTTCTGTGTTAGATCTTTATGATGTATCGAAATTAAAAGCGCCAGTTCTTAAAAACGAAGAAACTACCTGGGCTAAGTTAGATAGCTTTGTAAAAAGCGAATTGGCAAAAGCACAGGCAGGCGGTAAGAAAATCCGCGTAGTTGCTTCTACAGTTAACAGTCCATCAACAAATGCTGTTTTAGCGCAGTTTATTACAAAATATCCAGCGGCTAAATTAGTTCAGTATGATGCGGTTTCTTATACCGGAATTATTCAGGCTAACCAAAACAGCTTTGGTAAAGCAGTATTGCCAAAATATAACTTCGATAAAGCTGACTTAATTGTAAGTTTCGCTGCCGATTTCTTAGGAACCTGGATTAGCGGAGAAGAGTTTACAGCTCAATATACTTCTAACCGTAACTACAAATCGTTAGAAAACAAAAAAATGAGCCGCCACATTCAATTTGAAAGTGGAATGAGCCTAACGGGTACAAATGCTGATACGCGTGTTCCGATTAAATTATCAGAAGAAGGACCTGCTTTAATCGCTTTATATAATGCAATTACTGGTCAGTCTTTAGCTGGAGGTACACTTGGAAACAACACCACTGCTGATAAAGTAATTAAATTGGTAGCAAAAGAATTAGTACAAAACAAAGGTAAAGGCCTTGTAGTGTGCGGTTCTAACGATGTTTCTACTCAAATTTTAGTAAATGCTATTAACTCCGCTATCGGAAGTTATGGCACTACAATCGATTTAGATAATCCTTGCTATTTATATGCAGGTAACGATGCTGAATTTAACGGTCTAGTTGCCGAAATGAGTCGTGGTGAAGTTGGTGCTGTTTTATTTTTAAACAGTAACCCTGCTTACGATTTCATGAATATTGATGCATTTACTAAGGCTTTAGCTAAAGTTCCTGCAAAAATCTCTTTCTCAGATAGAGCTGATGAAACAGCTTCACTTTGTGATGCCATTGCAATTAACCATAACTATTTAGAGTCGTGGGGTGATGCAAATGCTTACGAAGGATATTATTCAATTGTTCAACCTACCATCAATCCAGTTTTCAACAGCCGTCAGGCAGAAGAGAGTTTATTGGTTTGGGCTGATGCTCCTGTTAAAAATTACTATCAATTTGTTCGCAACAACTGGGAAACCAAAATGTTGCCAGCAATTGGTTTAAAATGGAATGATGTTTTAGAGAAAGGTGTAGTTACAGTAGCTCCAAAAGCAGCTGGTAGTTATTCTTTCACTCAATCATTAGCGCAAGTTGCTACGTCAATCGTAAGCACCAGCAAAGCTTTAGCAAAAGGTGGCGACCAGGTAGAATTGCAGGTTTACGAAAGTGTTCCAATGCGTGATGGTAAAAACGCCAACAATGCATTTTTGCAAGAATTACCAGATCCGGTTTCAAAAGTAACCTGGGATAACTATGTTGCACTTGCACCAAAATTCGCGGAAAAATTAAAGGTTAAGGAATTTGATGTAGTTACTGTAAAAGGTAGCAATGGACATTCTGTAGATCTTCCGGTATTGATCCAGCCAGGACAAGCACAAGGAACAGCATCTATCGCGTTAGGTTATGGCCGTACTAAAGTTGGTAAAGCTGGTAACGAGGTAGGTAAAAATGCTTTCCCTTTTATCTCTTTCCTAAACGGAACAATGCAATATGCCAGCAATGTAACCATTACCCCAACAGGCGGTTACTATGAATTGGCTCAAACACAAACTCACCACTCTTTCGAAGGTCGTGCTGTAATCAAAGAAGCTACATTCAAAGAATATTTGAAAGATGCTTCTGCTGGTAACCACAAAGGTGAACACAAAGATTATGATCTTTGGGATGCTTATGAGAAACCAGGTAACAACTGGGTAATGGCAATCGATTTGAATGCTTGTACAGGTTGTGGTTCTTGTATTGTTGCTTGTAATGTAGAAAATAATATTCCTGTAGTGGGTCGTGATGAGGTTCGCCGTCGTCGTGAAATGCACTGGATTCGTATTGATCGTTACTATAGCTACGAAACCAAAGATGGTGATGTAACCAAAGAAAAAGAGATTGCTAAATTGGAAGATTTAGATCACGTTTCTGTGGTTCACCAACCAATGTTGTGTCAACACTGTGATCACGCACCTTGCGAAACAGTTTGTCCGGTATTGGCAACTGTACACTCAAGTGATGGTTTAAACCATATGGCTTATAACCGTTGCGTAGGTACACGTTACTGTGCGAATAACTGTCCGTATAAAGTTCGTCGTTTTAACTGGTTTAACTACTGGAATGATTCACGTTTCGATAACTACTTAAATAATGAGTTTACTCAATTGGTATTGAATCCTGATGTTACTACCCGTTCTCGTGGTGTAATGGAGAAATGCTCAATGTGTATCCAACGTATTCAGGGTGGAAAGTTACAAGCTAAATTAGAGAAACGCCCATTAAAAGATGGCGATATCAAAATGGCTTGTCAGGAAGCTTGTTCAGCAAATGCAATCATATTTGGTGATTCAAACGATCCAAATTCAGAGGTTTCAAAAGCATTACGTTCTGAGCGTATCTACTACGTATTAGAAGAAATCAACGTGAAACCAGGTATCGGATACATGACAAAAATTAGAAACACAGATACAACAGTACAAGCGTAAGCTTTAGTATAAAGAAAATACAAATTATGTCAGGACATAACGAATCAATACTTAGAGAACCATTAATTACCGGCGATAATATCACGTATGCAAAAATTACGGATGATATTTTAGGACCGGTAGAAAACAAGCCGAACAAGGCTTGGTGGATTGGTTTCATCGTTTCAGCATTAGGTGCTTTACTTTGGGTTGTAGCTGTGAGTTACACTTTTTGGAATGGTATCGGTGCATGGGGCTTAAATAAAACAGTTGGATGGGCATGGGATATCACCGGTTTCGTATGGTGGGTAGGTATCGGCCACGCCGGAACGCTAATTTCAGCGGTACTATTGCTTTTCCGTCAAAACTGGCGTAACTCCATTAACCGTTCTGCAGAGGCGATGACAATTTTCGCCGTTATCTGTGCAGCAACGTACGTCGTATCACACATGGGGCGTCCGTGGTTGGCTTATTGGGTTTTACCATTGCCAAATCAGTTCGGTTCACTTTGGGTAAACTTTAACTCACCATTGGTTTGGGATATGTTTGCCATCTCTACTTACTTCTCGGTATCATTATTATTCTGGTACACAGGTTTGTTGCCAGATATCGCAACTATTCGTGATCGTGCAGTAGGAACACGCAGAAAAATCTATTCTATCTTTTCATTCGGATGGAGTGGAAGTGTTAAAACCTGGCAACGTTTCGAGGCGGTATCATTAATCCTCGCTGGTATTTCAACTCCATTAGTACTTTCGGTACACACTATTGTATCAATGGACTTTGCAACATCAGTAATTCCAGGATGGCACACCACAATCTTTCCTCCATATTTCGTAGCGGGAGCGATTTTCTCAGGCTTTGCAATGGTGTTAACATTATTGTTGGTAGCACGTAAAGTATTGGGTCTTGAAAACTACATCACCATGTTCCACATTGAGTCGATGAATAAAATCATCATCTTAACAGGATCAATTGTGGGTGTGGCTTACTTAACTGAGTTCTTCATTGCATGGTATTCAGGTTCTGAGTATGAGCAATATGCCTTCATCAACCGTTCTACTGGTCCATACTGGTGGTCGTATTGGATGATGATGACCTGTAACGTAATCTCTCCTCAATTGTTATGGTTCAAAAAGATCCGTTTAAGCATTAAAGCTACCTGGATTTTATCAATCGTAGTAAACGTAGGTATGTGGTTCGAACGTTTCGTAATTATCGTTACCTCATTACACCGTGATTATATCCCTTCGAGTTGGGCAATGTTTTATCCAACCTGGGTTGATGTGAGTGTGTTCGTAGGTTCAATCGGTTTGTTCTTTACTTTATTCTTATTATTCTTAAGGGTATTGCCTTCAATCGCGATCGCAGAAGTTAAATTATTATTAAAATCTGCAAGTGAGCAAGCGAAAATGAAACAGATTAAAGACGGACATGAGAACAAAGAATACGTAGCAGAATACGTAGAGTCGTTACAGAAATTTGATAGTGTTAAACAAGAAGATTACGCAAAAATATAACAATGAGTGATATCAAATATATTTTAGGCAGCTTTGGTGATCCTGATGAAATGATGCATGGCATCGAAAAGCTTCAGGAAAATGGTGTAAGCATTTACGATGTTTATACGCCAATGCCTATACACGGAATAGAAGCCAAATTAGGGATTAAAAGATCGAGAATTGATATTGCAGCATTTTGCTTTGGTATCACTGGAACTTGCGCAGCTTTTGCATTAATTTATTTTTGCGCAGTAATCGATTGGAAAGTAAACATTGGTGGTAAGCCATCATTTGCATTGCCGGATTTTATTCCGATAATGTTCGAGCTTACTGTATTGTTTTGTGCTTTCGGTATGGTTTTAACTTATTATGCTTCTACGCATTTGTTTCCAGGAAGAGCGCCAAGAGTAATGGATCTTCGTGCAACAGACGATCGTTTTGTAATCGCTGTTGATGCAAAAGATAACGCAGCGCATACTGTTATTGATGGTTTATTAAAAGATGCAGGTGCTTTAGAAGTAAAGTATAATGAAAGGAAGTACATTAGCTATGAATAAGAATAAATTTGTTTATACAGCGTTTTTAGCTATCGCTTTCGCAGCTACAGTATCCGCTTGTAAAGATAAACGCAGTACTGGTTTAGAATATGCCAGAAATATGTATGATGCATTAGCATTAAACCCGGATCAACCTGTTGATACGGCTAATAAATTACTGGCTAGTTTTAAAGGTCAGGCTGCACAAACGCCACCAGCAAACACAAAACCTGTTGGGTTTACAGAGTACGACGAATTTCCTAACACTAAAGAAGGTTACGAAGCGGCGGGTGTAAGTATGGTAAATCCATTGCCTGTTGATACCGTTAATTTGGCACAAGGAAAACACTTATTCAATGTTTTCTGTAGCCCTTGTCACGGCGAAAAAGGTGATGGACAAGGTCATTTGGTAAAAATTGAGAAATTTAGCGGTGTACCGGCATACCAAACAGGAGCATCATCTCGTGGTGGTAATATGGTAGATCTTACTGCAGGTAAAATATACCACACCATTACTTACGGTGTAAATAACATGGGCTCGCATGCTTCACAAATTACGCCAACAGATCGTTGGAAAGTAGTGATGTATGTTCAACAATTACAAAAAGGACAATAGTAAAGCAGAATATAAATGGGAACTCACAATATTAATTTTAGTGAACAGTTTGAGTTTACAGGTAAAGTAAAAACCTTGAGCATTGTTGGTATCATATTAGGTGCTATTGCTATTGGTTACGGTTTTACTGGTGATAAAGTAATGCATGAGCGTACTTTTGCTAACCTGTTGCTTATGGGATATTACTTTGCATGCGTTTGTATGTCAGGTATGTTTTTCCTAGCCGTTCAATTTGTTGCGCAAGCAGGATGGTCTGCTTCAATTTTACGTGTACCACAGGCATTGGCCAAAACCTTGCCTATTGCTTCTATAATCCTGATCGTGATTATTTCTGCTGGGTTATATACACATAATTTATACCATCACTGGCATGCTGATGGATTAACTGATCCAAATAGCCCTAATTACGATTCATTAATCGCAGGTAAGGCCGTATTCTTGAATGTACCATTCTTCTTAGGTCGTATGGTAGTATTTTTGGGTGTTTACAGTGCATTTGCAATCAGTTTTACTAAACTTTCATATAATGAAGATTTAGCTGGTGGATTAGCTTCATACAGAAAGAGCTTTAAAAATGCTTGTATCTTCCTGGTAATTTACGGTTTTACTACACCGATTTTTGCTTTCGATACCATCATGTCATTAGAAGCGCACTGGTTCTCAACCATGTTCGGTTGGTACAACTTTGCCGCAATGTGGGTGAGTAGTTTAGCTACTATCGCAATCATCATCATCTTATTAAGAAGAGCTGGTTATATGCAATGGGTTAACAATAGCCACTTACATAACTTAGGTCAATTTATCTTCGGTTTCTCTATCTTCTGGACTTACGTATGGTTCGCACAGTTCTTATTAATTTACTATGCAAACATGCCAGAGGAAACTGTTTATTTCTACAAACGCTTTGAATATTACAAATTCTGGTTTTTCTTAAACCTGGCGATGAACTTCTTGGCTCCGGTTTTATTATTAATGGATAGAGACAACAAGAGAACAGATGCGAAGTTGTTATTCGTTTCGATCGTAGTATTGTTAGGTCACTGGGTAGATTACTACCAAATGATTATGCCAGGTGCTGTAGAAGATGGACACAATGGTTTCGGTATTGTTGAAATCGGTACTGCCTTAGGTTTTGTAGGATTGTTTACCTTTACCGTTCTAAGCAACTTAAGCAAGAAACCTTTAATTGCAAAGAATCATCCGTTATTACAAGAAAGTTTGCATCACCAGCTTTAATAGGTGATAGTATAGAGCAAATATTTAATTATTATTATAGAAGTACAGCGTACTACTTTTAAGGAAATGAGTTTAAGAAAGTTTATCACGAATAAAACGACCGCGGCTTTGGCAGTATTACTTACTGTTTTTGCAAACACCAGCGCTTTTGCGCAAGAGGCAGCAGCAGGTGCTGCAGCGGCACCGAAAGTTGATATGGGAGAGGTTTACAAATCAGTAATTTTTTATACGCTGATATTTCTTGCCGTATGTGTATTCATCGCTATTATTGGTAAAGCAATAAAAGTATATGAATTAAGCCGCGAAGCGCAAGGTAAGCCAATTGGTATCAACTGGAACGGGGTACATGCAAGCTTATTTGCATTGTTCTTGGTTTTAGGTTTGTACGGTGTATATTGGGAATATACCGTTCATGGTTCTATGTTATTGCCTGATGCTGCATCAGAACATGGAAAGAAGATTGATGAAATGTTTAACTTAACATTAATCATCACCACCATTGTATTCATTGCTACGCACATTTTATTATTTGGTTTCGCTTACATCTACAAGTATTCGGCAAAAAGAAAAGCTTACTACTATCCACACAATAATACCATTGAGAAGATCTGGACAATCGTTCCAGCCTTAGTATTAACAGTTTTAGTGTTGATGGGTTTCTTAACGTGGAGATCAATCTTCTTCAAAGTTGAAGATCCTAATAACAAACCACTTCAAATCGAAGTAACATCTGAGCAGTTTAAATGGTCTATCCGTTACCCAGGTGCTGATGGTATTGTAGGAAAGAAAAACTATAAATTAACAACTGCATCAAATACTTTAGGTATTGATTTTAAAGATTTGAATTCTCGTGATGACGAAATGGCTGACGAGATGGTTATCCCGGTTGGTAAGCCTGTTAAGTTGATCTTAAACAGTAAAGATGTAATCCATAGTTTTTACATGCCTCACTTCAGAGTTCAGTTGAATACTGTACCAGGTATGCAAACTATTTTTGAATTTACTCCAACAAAGACTACCCGTCAAATGCAGGAGGAAACCAATGATCCTAATTTTAAGTTCCTTTTCTACTGTGCTAAAATTTGTGGATCTGGTCACTATAACATGCAAAAAGATGTACGTGTAGTATCAGAAGCTGAATACAAAACATGGATTGCAGAACAAAAAACATACTTAAACGACGATTTAAGAAAACAATTTAATTTGCCTGTGGCACCTGCACCTGCTAAACCAGCAGCAGAGGGAGATTCATCAGCAACCGATTCGGCAGCTGTGAAAGGAAACCAAATGGCTTTAAATAAATAATATTAAGCAGGAGCGAAAAGAATATGTCAACAATAGCATTACACGACGAACACAATCACGACCACGCTGATCACGGACACCACAAGGAGACGTTGATTTCGAAGTATATCTTCAGCATGGATCACAAAATGATTGCTAAGCAATTCCTAATTACGGGTATCATTATGGCCGTAATTGCAATGGGCTTATCAATTTTATTCCGTATTCAATTGGCTTGGCCAGATCAAAACTTTCCATTCTTAGAAACTTTTTTAGGAAAATGGGCTGAAGGCGGTCGTATCAAACCTGACTTTTATTTAGCATTAGTTACCATTCACGGTACCATCATGGTATTCTTCGTGTTAACTGCAGGGCTTAGTGGTACTTTTAGTAACTTACTTATTCCATTGCAAATTGGTGCAAGAGATATGGCTTCGCCATTCTTAAATATGCTTTCATACTGGTTCTTCTTTATGGCTTGTGTGATCATGATGTCTTCGTTCTTCATCCAAACAGGACCTGCTTCTGGTGGTTGGACCGTTTATCCTCCTTTATCTGTAGTTGCGAAGGCAATGCCAGGTTCTGGTATGGGGATGACATTATGGTTAATTAGTATGGTACTTTTCGTGGCATCATCGTTAATGGGGGGTATCAACTATGTGAGTACGATCTTAAATATGCGTACTAAAGGTATGGACCTTTGGAAAATGCCGTTAACCATTTGGGCCTTCTTTTTAACGGCTATATTAGGTATCTTATCTTTCCCTGTTCTTGTAGCTGGGGTGGTATTGATGGTATTCGATCGTAGTTTTGGAACAAGTTTCTATTTATCTGATATTGTTTTAGGTACAGATATTTTACCAAATGAAGGTGGTTCTCCAATTTTATGGCAACACTTGTTCTGGTTCTTAGGTCACCCTGAGGTGTATATTGTAATTATGCCAGCTTTGGGTATCTCATCTGAAGTAATCTCGGTAAACTCACGTAAACCAATCTTTGGTTACCACGCGATGGTTTATTCATTAATTGGTATTACCGTACTTTCATTCATCGTATGGGGTCACCACATGTTTGTAACTGGTATGAACCCGCTGCTGGGTGGTGTGTTTATGATTACCACATTGATTATTGCCGTACCTTCAGCAGTAAAAACATTTAACTATTTAGCTACGCTATGGAGAGGTAATATCCGTTTCACTCCAGCCATGTTGTTCGCTATTGGTTTAGTATCATTCTTTATCTCTGGTGGTTTAACCGGTATCTTCTTAGGTAACGCTTCATTGGATATTAATCTACACGATACTTATTTTGTAGTTGCCCACTTCCACTTGGTAATGGGTTCTGCAGCAATTTTTGGTATGCTTGCTGGTGTTTATCACTGGTTTCCAAGAATGTTTGGTAGAATGATGAATGCTAAATTAGGTTACTTACATTTCTGGTTAACTTTCATCGCGGCTTACCTGGTATTCTTCCCACTTCACTTCTTAGGTTTAGATGGTGTACCTCGTCGTTACTATGCTTTCACTGAATTCGAATTCATGAAAAAATGGTTAACAGTAAACGTTTTTGTAACATGGGCAGCTATTATGGCAGCATTGGCTCAAGTAGCATTCTTGTTCAATTTCTTCTATTCAATATTCAAAGGTAAAAAGGCTCCTCAAAATCCTTGGGAATCAAATACTTTAGAGTGGACTGCACCAGTTGAACATATCCACGGTAACTGGCCAGGAGAAATTCCAACAGTTTACAGATGGCCTTATGACTATAGCAAACCAGGACATGATGTGGATTTTATCCCACAAACGGTTCCTTTCTCTCAAACCATGAGTTCAAACTTGCCTCATGATTTTGAAGGAAATGCTGAAGCAGAGAAAATTCAACAAGATTGGGAAATAGCTAATCCTGTAAAAAAGAATCACTAGCTTTTAGCTTTATTACAATTTTAAAAGGGGTATCTGATTAAGTTTCTGCTTATCCGGATACCCTTTTCATCTTAAAAGATATATGGTCAGCAGATCAGAACAACGTTTTATTAGGATCAATTTCATAACCATTATAGTTACGCTATTGGTTATACTTGCCGGCGGTATCGTTCGCAGTACCGGCTCGGGTATGGGTTGTCCTGATTGGCCAAAATGTTTTGACCGTTATATTCCACCTACTGACGTATCTCAGCTTCCTGCCGATTATAAAGAGAAGTATGTTGCCGGAAGATTAAAAAAGAACGAAAAATTTGCTAAATACCTAGAGAGTATGGGCAAAGTTGAATTGGCGGATAGCATCAGGAACGATAAAAGTATTACTCTGCCTGAAGAATTCAATCCGGCAAAAACTTGGGTAGAATATATTAACCGTTTAACGGGAGTTGTTGCAGGAATATTTTTGCTTTTGACAGCGGTATACTCTTTTACCTATAGAAAATCAGCAAAGAGGATCATTTTTTTAAGTATCCTAAATATTCTAGTAGTGGGATATCAAGCCTGGCTTGGTTCTATTGTGGTTTCGACAAACCTAGCACAGTGGGTAGTTACCGTACACATGTTATTGGCCATTGTAATTTTAGCCATTTCGATATATACTTATAACTATGCGAAACAGCTGAACAAACCACAATCCGTAATCATGTACCGCATATTATGGCTAAAAGGATTTTTGCTTTTCACCTTGATTGTTAGTGTTGTTCAAATCATATTAGGTACTGAGGTAAGAGAGTCGGTGGATGTAATTGCTAAATCACTTTCTTACAATCTCAGAGGAAGTTGGATAGCAAAAGTGGGTTCTGTTTTTTCATATCATCGCGACTTGGCCATATTAGTAGTAGTTGCAAATGCGATCGTTTATAAAATGGTTATTGATCGCTTCAGCGGAAAAGCAGCCCCATTGTTAACTGCCCGTTTTATTTTAATCACGCTTCTCATACAAATTTTAAGTGGCTTTGCTTTAGCTTATATCGCATTTCCACCGGCAGCGCAAGCCATACACATTTTGTTTTCTACGCTGCTATTTAGTTTACAATTTTATTTGTACTTGCTGGTTTACCGTACAAGTACTTATAAGCAATAATAAAAAGAAAATTGAAACAAGTTATTTCTGATTTTTCTAAACTTATCAAGTTCAGGCTATCGTTTACGGTAGTATTTTCTGCATCGATATCATTTTTGATCGGTCAGAAAATGCAAGTAGGCAGAGGCCATATTCCGTCTATTGATTGGGGAAATTGGGGCATTTTAATCGCTGGTGGATTTTTAGTAACAGCAGCTGCAAATTGTTTCAATGAAATTATTGAGAAAGACTTAGATAAACTCATGTCTCGTACCAAAGATAGACCAATGCCTGCAGGGAGAATGACAACCGGACAGGGCTTAATTTTGGGCGTGTTTATGGCTTTCGTAGGAACGTGGTTACTTGGAAGACTTAACTTAGAGACTGGACTACTATCTGTGTTTTCGATCTTGCTTTATGCGTTTGCTTATACACCTTTGAAACGCAAGTCACCGATTGCGGTTTTTGTTGGAGCTATACCTGGTGCATTGCCACCACTTATCGGTTACCTGGCAGCATTCGGAAGTTTGAAAGCGGAGATGTTTCATGAAATTGATTATTACATTGCAGGAATATTATTTTTAATCCAATTCGTTTGGCAGTTTCCACATTTTTGGGCAATTGCATGGGTGTTGGATGATGATTACAAAAAAGCTGGTTTCAGACTTTTACCTACTAAAAAACGCGATAAGGCGACTGCTTTATTAACTTTTGTAAGTACGTTAATTTTGATTCCGGTAAGTTTATTGCCGACCTTTTACGGCTTCGGTGGTTATTACATCGCTGGTTTATCGCTAATAGCCGGGCTTATTTTTAGCTGGTTAGCTTTAAAACTTTTATTAAACAGAGAATTAGTTGATGCAAAAAAAGTAATGTTCTGTTCGTTTTTTTACATCCCGGCCGTACAGTTGGGTTTATTATTAAATTTTATAGCAAAATAATTTATGGTTCTAACAATGGAAAATATCCAAGATACATTTGATCCAAAGCCAAGAAAATTTATAGTATGGTTATTTGTAGTATCATCAACAATTATGTTCGGTGGTTTTACAAGTTATTATCTTGTGTTTTCTGCATCCAAGGGAAAAGGTCATGGTTTAGTTTTGCCCGATGCCTTTATCTATTCTAGTCTGGTGATTATTGGCAGTAGTATTACGCTTTTCTTAGCATCAAGGGCATTGCGTAAATTAAATTTCAGCTTACAAAGAAATTTGCTTTTGGTGACTGTGCTATTGGCTATTGCTTTTGGTGTGATGCAGTTTAATGCATGGGGCAGTATGATCAAAACAGGTGCAACCCTGGTAGGTAATAATGCAGCAATTTCGTTTATTTATGTGGTGAGTTTTATTCACCTGCTACACATTATAGCTGGCGCTTTATTAATAATTAGTGCTTTAGTGGGGAGCTACAGAAATATTCCATTAGCAAAAAGCCAATATCGCATGGAAATCGCATCTATTTTTTGGCATTTTATAGATATATTATGGATATATCTGTATGTTTTTTTACTTTTGAACCGTTAAATTTGTTAACAAACTATTATACTATTTCCAAATGAATTCAGTATCACAATTAGATCAAGTTAAAACCGGACCATGGAATGGTGGTCGTTCTCCGTGGTCGGTAGAATATGGTAAAATCATGATGTGGTTTTTCCTTTTGTCAGATGCTTTTACTTTTTCATCGCTATTGATCTATTATGGCGCTCAGCGTTTTTCAAAATTAACATGGCCAGATCCTGATTTGGTTTTCCAATCCGTACCTGGTCTTGCAGATAGTGGTTATCCATTAGTATTTGTGGGTATCATGACCTTCATTTTAATCATGAGTTCTGTAACGATGGTATTAGCCGTAGAAGCAGGACACAGACGTTCTAAAAAAGAAGTAATCTGGTGGATGGTGGCTACTATTATTGGTGGTTTCATGTTCTTGGGCTGTCAGGCTTTAGAATGGACTCACTTATTCCACGAAGGATTTGGATGGGGAGAAATTCCATCAGCGGAAGAATTAAAACATTTGTTTTCTGGTGATGTTTCTTTGGTAGCAGCGCAACAGTTTTCAAACCTTTTCTTTACTATTACAGGTTTCCACGGTTTCCACGTATTTAGTGGTGTGTTAATCAATATCATTATCTTAATCATGACTATTAACGGAACTTTCGAAAAAAGAGGTCACTATTTAATGGTTGAAAAGGTTGGTTTGTACTGGCACTTTGTAGATTTAGTTTGGGTGTTTGTATTTACATTCTTCTATTTGGTTTAATTTATCATATCTAAAAATATTATCATGTCAGAACATCATTCACATACAACAGAAGGACACGAACACGAAGAACACGCAGGCCTAAGCAAAAGAAAAATTTGGCAGGTATTCGGTATCTTATTATTGATTACGGTAATTGAATTTATTATCGCGTTGGTGATTTTACCAAAGGGATACATTTCTCATGGTGTTGGAAACTTCTTATACATTGCGTTAACGCTGGTAAAGGCATTCTATATTGTGGCTTACTTTATGCACTTAAAGTATGAGAAACTCGGGCTACAATTATCACTAACAGTATCGTTCATTTTCATTATTTACTTCATCGTTTTAATGTTAATTGAGGGTGGATTTCTTAACATCCACATGATGAGCCATTAATGAAAAGAAGCCCAATTAAAAAGGTATTAATCCTGGTAAGCATATTGGCTATACCAGGATTTTTGTTTTTTTACTTATTGCCACAGTTTGCTAAAAACAGGTATAAGAGCTTGCCCATATTCGGAGAAAAGGTAGTAGCATCTACGTTTCATTCCGTTAAAGGGAAAAAAATTCCAGATACCATTTATCACCAAATTCCTGATTTTAGCCTCGTCAATCAACAAGGTGCAATTATTAATCTCGATTCTGTAAAGGATAAAATAATTGTTCTTAATCTTTTCTTTGCTGATGCGATGAGTAGAGATGTGGCTAAATACATCAGTGAGTTGTCAGCTGGTTACACTAAAAAGCCACTGGTCCGCTTTTTAAGTATCTCTGTAAATCCAGATGATAAAAACAAAGTTGTTGATTATGCCAATCAATTTCAGGCCAAGCCTGGTAAATGGGATTTGCTTATCGGAGATACAGCAACTACCTATCCTTTAATACGAAAAGGGCTTTTGCTTGATGTAATTAAAGATGAATCAAAGGATAAACCCAATTTCATATTTGGCAACAAAATATTATTGATAGATGTTCAACATCGAATCAGAGGCATGTATGAAATTGATAATCCCGAAGCCAAAAGTAGATTAGAGGATGAGATAAAAGTGCTTATAGCAGAATATCTACGCAATTTGAAGGATGGCAGGTAGGTTAAAGTTGAAAGCGAAAAGTTTAAAATAAAAAGCATTTAAGGGCACAAGTAGAAATGAAGTCATCAGTTGAAACGAAATATAATAAGTGGATTGTTGTATTGTCAATCGCCATACCTTTGGTAGTTGCATTGTTGTTCGGAGTTAACTTAAGGAAACTTGGTTACGATGTAAAGCCGCTGTCTTTTTTGCCACCAATCTATGCCACGATAAATGGTATAACAGCCATTGTATTGGTAATTGCCGTTTGGGCAATAAAAAACGGCAAACAAAAGCTTCATGAGAACCTGATGAAAGTAGCCATTGGCTTATCTGTAGGTTTCTTAGGGATGTATGTGGCTTATCACATGACAGCTGATTCGACAAAATTTGGAGGTGAGGGCGCTATTAAATACATCTATTATTTTATTCTCATCACTCATATCTGCCTGTCGGTAATTATCATTCCTTTTGTATTAGTTACTTTTGTTAGGGCACTGGCCGAACGTTTTGACAAGCATAGAAAAATTGCAAGGATTACTTTCCCGATGTGGCTTTATGTTGCTGTAACCGGGGTAATCGTTTATTTGATGATATCACCTTATTATAGCTAGTTTTACATATATTGCCCAACTAGTACTACGCATTCATTCTTAACTTTCGTTTCATTTCGATACTATTTAAAAATTTGTAATCTGTATTTATTCCAGAAACTACTTTTTTATTAAATAATTTTTATATTAGTAAAAATTATCCCCAAATAATTTTTAAAAACAAACAAACTAACTATTAATTATAAATTCCTCGTTTTCGCTTTTTGTGAAGACTGAAGGCGTTTCGCATTAAAACTTAAATAAACTAATCAATTAATTTCTATGAAGAAAATCTACAAAAAACATGTAGGGAGACTCAGCTATTGCCTTTTGGGGCTCTTTTGCTGTACCTTTCTTCCTTCAGTAGAAGCTAGGTCCACAACAAAAGATGGTGCTAAGCTTATCAAATCCGAAAGAGTGATTACAGTAAAAGGTACTGTTCGAGACAAAAAAGACGGATCGCCATTGCCCGGTGTAAGTGTGAAAGAGAAAGGGGCTTCCAATGCCATATCCACGAATGGTCAAGGACAATACCAAATAACCGTTCAGGATGGCGCAACGTTATCTTTTGCATCAATTGGCTATAAGACGGTGGAAGTAGCAGTTAATGGAAGGAATACTATTGATATTTCTTTGCAGGAAGATGCAGGTCAGCTAGATGATGTAGTAGTTACAGGTATGGGTACTCAGGTAGATAAAAGAACATTTACTGGTGCTACATCAAGATTAAAAGTATCGGATGCAGAAATTGGTGGTTTACCAGATCCTAGTAGGATGTTAGATGGAAAAGTTGCTGGAGTTGTTGTTCAAAATACTACAGGAACCTTTGGTACAGCACCTAAAATTAGAGTGCGTGGGGCAACTTCTATTTACGGTAGTTCAAAGCCTCTTTGGGTTGTTGATGGTGTTATTTTAGAGGACGTGGCCGACATAAGTTCTGATGCCTTATCGTCAGGTGACGCACTGACTTTAATTAGTTCTGCAGTAGGTGGATTAAACTCAAATGATATTGAGTCATTTCAGATTTTAAAAGACGGTGCCGCAACTTCAATTTACGGAGCAAAAGGCATGGGTGGTGTTATTGTAATCACAACCAAAAGAGGTAGAGTGGGTGTGAATTCGTTGAATTATGTTTCTGAATTCACTACACGTGCAATACCTTCATATAATAACTTTAACATCATGAACTCCCAGGAACAAATGGGCGTTTACCAAATGTTGGAGCAAAGAGGTTGGTTAAATAACTCAAGCGTATCAAATGCGCCGAATAGCGGAGTTTACGGAAAAATGTATCAATTGATTAATTCGGGTCAATTACTAAATACGCAAGAGGCAAAAAATGCTTATCTAAGAGAGGCAGAATACCGAAATACCGATTGGTTTGATGAATTATTTAGTACGAACATTGCTCAAAATCATTCGATCAGCATGAGTTCTGGAACAGAAAAAGCACAATATTTCTCTTCTTTAAGTGCTATTTCTGATCCAGGATGGTCTAAACAAAGTAAGTTTAAAAGGTATACTGCAAATTTTAACGCTACTTATAATTTGCGTGATAATTTGAAATTAACCATACTCTCTAATGGATCTTATAGAGATCAAAGAGCGCCTGGTACTTTGGGACAATCTACTGATGTGGTGTTTGGAACAGTTGGTCGAGATTTTGATATCAATCCTTTTTCTTATGCATTAAACTCATCTAGGACGTTAGATCCGAACGAAACCTATACCAGAAATTATGCTCCATTTAATATATTAAAAGAGATGGAGAACAATTACATGGATGTAAATGTTGCGGATGTTAAGTTTCAAGGTGAGTTAAGATGGAAAGCTTTAAAAACGTTAGACTTTGGCTTTCTCGCATCTACTAGATATCAACAAACATCTCAACAACATTATATAAAAGATGAATCCAATCAGGCAATGGCATACCGTGCCATGGGTACAACAATCATAAGAGATGCAAATCCATATTTATATACTGATCCAAGTATATTATATGCGGTTCCTGTATCTATTTTACCTTCAGGAGGTATCTACAATCGTACTGATTATAAAATGACTAGTAATGATTTTCGCCTTACAGCACAATATAATGAGACATTTGCAGACAAGCATACAGTTGATTTTGTTGGTGGATCTACATTAAGTGAGATATCGAGAAATAATAATTGGAATAGAGGTTGGGGATTGCAGTATGGATTAGGAGAAATTCCTTTTACTGATTACCGCGTGTTTAAGAGAGGTGCTGAAGAAAATACAGAATATTTCAGGGTAGGAAATACCCGAAGTAAAGAAGTGGCATTTTTTGGTGAAGGAGCATATACTTACGATAATAGATATACCATAAAGGCAACAGGAAGATATGAAGGTTCAAACCGTTTGGGTAGATCAACTTCAGCCAGGTGGTTACCTACCTGGAGTGTGTCAGGGCTTTGGAATGTAATGGAAGAAAAATTCTTTCAGGAATTGAATACACCATTTTCTAACCTGTCTTTGAAAGGATCTTATGGCTTATCAGCTAACAGAGGACCAAGCTATGTAACCAATTCACAAGCAATATACAGCAGTTATAATCCTTGGAGACCAACTGCAGGCGACAGGGAAACAGGTTTACAAATTGATAATTTAGAGAATTCTGATTTAACCTTTGAAAAGAAACATGAGTTAAACTTAGGTGCAAGCTTAGGTTTGTTTAAAAATAGGTTGGCCATAGATGTAGATTGGTACAAAAGAAACAACTTTGATC
Organism: Pedobacter sp. AC212; assembly: GCF_979258625.1. Lineage (NCBI taxonomy): Bacteria > Pseudomonadati > Bacteroidota > Sphingobacteriia > Sphingobacteriales > Sphingobacteriaceae > Pedobacter > Pedobacter sp. AC212. The sequence goes on from NZ_OZ409870.1 coordinate 1,050,552, forward strand.
TAATTGGTATTGTAAATACTCAAGGCTTAGGTGGTGAAATTACTAAATATGGTAATGTGGCAGCAATGAAGTCTAGCGGTATCGAGGTAAGTATTGCTGGTACAGTTTTGAAAAAGGGAGATTTTTCGTGGACAGCTAATTTTATATACACTCATGCAACCAATAAGGTAACAGAATCAGAAAATAACGCTAGAGTAATTGATTATATTACGGGAACAGGTTATGGTTTGAAAGGCTACCCAGCTCGTTCATTATTTTCAATTCCTTTTGTAAGAATACAAAATGATGGTCTTCCAGTATTTATCAATGATGATGGAACAGAGACGGTATCAGGAGTTTACCTTCAAAATAGAGATAAAGTGGATTTCCTAAAATATGAAGGAACGTTAGAGCCTACACATTTAGGTAGTTTTGGAAATATTTTCGCTTACAAAAACTTCAAACTGAATGTTTTTGTAACTTATTCTTACGGGAACGTAGTGCGTTTAGATCCAGCATTTAGAACGGGTTACACCGATTTAGATGCTAATACAAGAGAATTTTTTGATGCATGGACTGTTCCTGGTGATGAATTAAGAACTAACGTACCAGTAATTCTAGACACAAGATACCTAAGGAATGACAGTGATTACAGTATTGCTTATAATTCTTACAATTACTCTTCGGCAAATGTTGCTAAAGGTGATTTTATTAGATTAAAAGATATCTCTTTGGGATACGATTTCCCTAAAGCAAAACTGGCTAAATTAGGATTAGCAAACTTAGGCTTACGTTTAAATGCCACTAATTTATGGCTGCTTTATGCAGATAAGAAGCTGAACGGACAAGATCCGGAGTTTGTAAATGCTGGTGGTGTGGCATTGCCAATACCAAAACAATATACTTTAACTTTAAGAGTTGGATTTTAATTAAAGAAATTAAAGATGAAAAATAAATTTTTATTCATAGCCATTAGTGCAATCGCTATCTTAAACATTTCTTCTTGTAAGAAATATTTGGATGAATTGCCTGACAATAGAGCGGAACTAAACAGTACGGAAAAAATATCAAAGATGTTGGTCTCTGCTTACCCTCAAAATTCTTATGTTTTACCAACCGAACTGTCTTCAGATAATGTTGACGATTATGGTGATACAAATCCTTACAGCGATAGGTTTTCGACTCAGGCATTTAATTGGCAGGATATAACTGAAACCAATAATGATGGTATCGATAGATTATGGAGCGGCTGTTATAGTGCGATAGCTAGTGCAAACGCTGCCCTTGCTGCCATAGAAGAACAAGGTAATCCTGCATCATTAACTGCTGCTAAAGGAGAAGCTTTGGTAGCACGAGCTTACGGCCACTTTATATTGGTAAATGTTTTTGCTCAGCATTATTCTCCAACAAAATCAACCACTGATTTGGGTATCACTTATATGACAAAATCGGAAACTACCCTTAATCCAAAGTATGAGCGAAACACAGTTGCAGAGGTATACGATTTAATGATCAAGGATATAGAAGCTGGGGTACCATTAATTAATGATGCTTCTTATTCTAATGCCAATGTAGCCAAATATCACTTTAATAAGTCTGCAGCAAATGCTTTTGCCGCAAGACTATTTTTGTATAAAGGTGATTGGGCAAAAGCTGTAAGTTATGCAACAGCATCTTTTAACAATTCTCCTGCAGCATATCTTCGTGATTGGTCATATATCTCTACTTTTTCTGCAAATTTTGCAAATACCACCAGAGAATACAATGCCAGTACGATCAAAGCTAACTTTTTAATTAGTACGCCAGCATCTGCTGCTGCATTAGCATTTGGTAACTATTACACTGGAAGCAGATATTCTCATGGAAATTATATTGCCAGACAAGAATCTATCTTAACAACCAGAACTCCACATTTCAATTATGGAACGGCTCTTCCGGCCTATAGAGTTAGAACCTATACTTATTCAGGGGCAAATTTGGATAAAGTATTGCTACCACATGTTTCTTACCAGTTTGAATACACAGATCCTGTAGCAGGTATCGGTTATACACATAGTGTTTTTACTCCATTTACTGCAGAAGAAGCGTTGCTAACCAGAGCTGAAGCAAATATCCAATTAAAAAACTACGCTCCTGCTATTGCTGATATGCAACTTTTTGTGAACAATACTTATACGGTAGCAACACCTGTGTTAACCGAGGCTTCTATTAACGCTTGGGCTAACGGATTTGCCTATTCTACACCAGCAGTTTCAACTCCGAAAAAGAAATTTAATGCAGAGTTTGTGATTGAAGCTGGTACACAGGAAAATATGTTACATGCACTATTGTTTTACAGAAGAGCAGAAACTTTGCTAACAGGTTTGCGTTGGTTTGATGTAAAACGTTATGGTATTGAAATTACAAGGCGTACAATTGTAGCAGGAGCAGTTGGCCCAATTAGTTCAAATACTTTAGTAGTTAGAGATAATAGAAGAGCATTACAATTGCCTCAAGATGTAATCAGTTCTGGTTTAACCCCTAATCCAAGATAGACATGAAATTTAAAAATATTTATTTAATTCTTTTTGCAAGCACACTAGTATTGAGCGCCTGTAAAAAAGAAAAGTTGGATGCGAACAGTGTGTTCGTCGATTCAACCATTGAAAAAAACCCACTAGATAATTATATCTATAATAACTATGTATTAAATTATAATGTAGATATTTTATATAAATATGTTGATAAAGAGTCAAGTTTGAACTATAATTTGCTTCCGGCGAGTTATACTAGCTCTATTCGCTTAACCAAGTTGTTTAAATATTTAGGCTTTGAGCCTTATGATGAGGTTACTGGAAGTAAAATATTCATTAAAAAATATTTTCCTAAATTGATTAATTTTATTGGTTCAGCGGCCTATAATAACAATGGAACCAGAATTTTAGGTACTGCTGAAGGTGCTAAGAAAATCACCTTATATGAGGTGAATTCACTAAATGCAACAACAGGTGTTAATCCTGATTTCTTGACTGATAGTTATTTTCATACCATTCATCATGAATTTCAACATATATTAAATCAAACAACCGATTTCCCATCCAGTTTCCAAGCAATATCTGGAAATACGTATGTTGATGACATTTGGAGTACCGTTTGGGGCACAGGAGCGGCTGGTAATGGTGCAGCACTTGCTGCTGGTTTTATTTCCCCTTATGCGAGTAGTTCTGCTAAAGAAGATTTTGCTGAACTCTATTCATTTTATATTACATTATCTGCGACTCAATTTAACGCGATGTTAAATGTAACTGGAAGTACAGCTGCTGGAAGAACAATTATCAATAACAAACTTATAGCAGTAAAAAACTACATGTTAACGGTTTGGAATATAGATATGGATGTGTTAAGAGCTAACATTGTAAATAGAAAAGCCAATTTGGCCACTTTTGATCAAACATCATTATAAGCTTATTATATTATGAAAAGAAATTATTATTTATTACTAATGGCTAGTCTTCTTTTTTTGCTGCTTGTGATAAAAAGAAAGATAGAATATTTGAGGATAGCCCAACAGTTCGCTTAAACGCAGCGGTTGCTAATGCACAAACCGTTTTGAGAAGTAAGCCAAATGGCTGGATTATGCAATATTATCCAGGAACAGATGCGCCTTATGGTGGGGTTAATTTATTTGTTAATTTCACCTCCGCTACGGATGTAAATGTACAAGGAGATTACACGGCAAGTAATGTAACCAGTTCTTATAAGGTTTATCCTGGTGCTGGTCCGATATTAACTTTTGATACCTACAACTCAATTTTAGCTTATTTTGCTGCACCTGGAGCGATTACGGGGTTAGTAAGTAACGATGGTGGCTTGGGTGGCGATCTAGAGTTTTTAGTAACGAAAGCTGACGCTGATTCTGTAATTTTAAAAGGTAGAAAAAGAGGCACTCGTATTGTAATGGTACCTATGCCAGCAAATCCTGCTACAGTAATCGCCAGTTACAAAGCTGCATGGCAAATTTACTACGCACCAAACTCTTATAGATTTGAAACTTCTACTGGTAATATTCCGCTTACTTTTGGTTGGTTTATGGAATTAGAGTCGCTTACAGACGTGTACTCTTTTAGGGTTACACCTACAGGTATTGAGTTTTTAGAACCTGTAACCGTTAATGGCATCACAGTTAAGGTATTGACGAGAAAGCCGGCAGCAGTAGGTTATCCTAATGGATATTATGACAATGCCGCTGGGACGTTAAAATTAGTGCCGATATTTTAAACTTTATCTAAGAGATCTCATTTAAACCCCGCCTCATCAGCGGGGTTTTCTGTAAATTTTTTAGTTTAAAAATCGATGTTAATTTTAAAATATAAGGCGAATTTAACTGTGCATATCTTTATTATAAATCATTTATAAAATCTCCAATGCAAATCATTGTAAGGCAAATACTAGGCTATTTGATTTTTTTGTCGAACCATGTATGTTTTATATTAATTAACGAGAAAGTTTATTCTTTTGAGGTGAAAATGCTAGGATTAATTCTGGCTATTCTTTTTGTCTTATCAGGCCTATATGACTATAAAATTCATTATAAAAAAATAGGACAGTTTAAAATAAGCTGTACCATGCTTATTGTGTTAAACCTTATTTCTTGGGTTTTTGAAGGTTCGTATTTGTTTATCGCAATTAATGTGGTTTTATTAATAGTCTTTATTTTTTGGAAAAGGCAATTAAGTAAAGATGAAGTAATCACTTAATAGTTTAAAAATTTTCTCTCTCCCACAAACCCCGCCTCATCAGCGGGGTTTTTTTATGACATAATTTTTGCTACCCCTCACACGTTAAATCTTATATTTGCAATGATGAAAAAGACATTCACTTTTATCTTATTTTCAATTGCCTGCATTTTACTTTTCACTGCTAATGCACAAGCACAATGCGCCATGTGTAGCATCAATGCAGAGCAGGGGGTAAAAAATGGCAATACCGTTTCGGCTGGTTTAAATACGGGTGTTTTATATTTACTGGCCATTCCTTACATTATGGCAATAGTAATTGGGGTGATTTGGTATAAGAAATACCGCAAGAAAAATGTGGCGTTAAATATGAAAAAAGAACCTTTTCATTTAAACTAAACATGTCTGGTAAAACTTCCAAGCTTTCTGCAATCGTAAACTGCAAATGCCCACACTGTCGCAGGGGAGATATATTTACGGGCAGTATGTATGGCTGGAACATTCAGCATACCAAAGAAATTTGCAGTTATTGTGCGCAGCGGATAGAAATTGAACCTGGATATTTCTATGCGGCCATGTACGTTAGTTATGCCATGAATGTAATCGAAATGCTCCTTGTAAGCTTTATTACCTACCTGTTTTTCGGTCCACTAACTGATGCAACTTTTTGGCATTATTTGATTGCGATTTTTGCTGGTTGTTTTATTCTTTATCCTTTTAATTACCGCTACTCACGTATTATTTTGCTTCATGTATTGTCGCCGAATATTAAGTATAAAGCTTATTACGATCAATAAAAGTCAGGAGTTTTAAGTTTGAGTGTTTAACACGATATATTAATTATTGAAGATTCTAAATTGGATGGCTGTTGTACGGCTTATCCGGTTAATCATATCTATATGCTAAAAAAAGAAACCTTAAAATTTATCAAAGAGGTAGCGGAAAATAACAACCGCGAATGGTTTGCAGAAAATAAACCTAGATACGAGGAAGCGAAAGAAGATACTCTGAAACTTGTAGCAGCGCTTATACCGGAGCTGGCCAAGGTAGATCCCTTAATTTCCTCAGAAACTGATGCGAAGAAGAGCTTAATGCGTATTTATCGTGATGTGCGTTTCAGTAAAAATAAAGACCCGTATAAAAATAACTTTGGCATTTGGTTTTCTGCCAAGAGCAAAGGCGGTAATGAACCTGGTTATTATTTACACATCCAACCGGGTAAAAGCTTTATTGCAGGCGGTTATTGGATGCCCGAAGCACCACATGTTAAACTTATCCGCCAGGAAATAGATTACAATATTGATGAGTTCAAAAGCATTATCGAAGCCAAAGCATTCAAAGCAAATTTCACATTGGGCACAACAAATGCCCTAAAAAATGCGCCGAAGGGCTATGATCCTGCAGATCCAAACATCGAGTTTTTAAAGTTAAAAAGCTTTGAGGCGACCATGCCACTAAAAGATGAAGACTTTTTTAAAGCTGATCTCGTTAATAAGTTGATAAGTTCTTTTGCAACAATACAACCATTAGTTGCATTTTTACGAAATGCCATTGAGCAATAATCAACTTTTAATTCAACACTCAAAATAACCAACAGTTAATGTTTAACCCTTGATAGGACTTGTACTTGATACTAAAATCTTGATTCTATAATATGAAAAATACCTTCTTAGCTTTTGTCATTCTTTTATTCATTTCATCCTTTACCTCATGCGTGGTTTTATCGCCAAAAAAATATAAAGCTTTATTGGGTAGCAAAGATTCTTTATATACTGCCTTTAATGAGGGCTTGGTAAAAATTGAAAATTTAGAGAAAGAGGTTGCGAAACTTAAGAAAGACACCACTTTGATGGCTGAAGAATTAAGAGATTTGCAAAGCAGTTACAATGAAGTAGATGCAAACTATAAAAAGCTAAAGAATAATTCGACCACCGAAATTACAAAGCTATCTGGCGATCTGGCTGCCCGGGAAAAGCGTTTAAAAGAGGTGGAAGAGGTTTTGCGTAAACGCGATGAAGCAACCAATTCATTAAAAGAGAAGTTGCAACAAGCACTGCTCGGCTTCGCCAAAAGCGGCTTAACTGTAGAAATTAAAAATGGAAAGGTTTATGTTTCGCTAACAGATAAATTGTTATTTCCATCAGGTAGTATTATCATAGATGAAAAAGGGAAGCAGGCACTAACACAGTTGGCTAATGTTTTAAAGCAACAACCAGAAATTAACATTGCTGTAGAAGGCCATACCGACAATCAAAAAATAAACAACTTAGGTCAAATTAAAGATAATTGGGATTTAAGTGTGTTAAGGGCAACTTCGGTGGTACGTTATTTAACAGATAATGAGAAGGTAGAAAGCGTTAGAATGACGGCCACAGGTAAAGGAGAATTTCAGCCGCTCGGTTCAAATGCAAGTGCAGATGGAAGAAGCAAAAATAGAAGAATCGAAATTGTACTTTCTCCTAAGTTGGATGAACTTTATAACTTGATCAAATAATCTAATCACATTGAATAAATAAGAATGCCCTTTTGATTAATCATAAGGGCATTTTCTTATTTATAAGACTTTAAAATCTTAAAGGATTGTTCGAATTCGAAATTATTCAAGTTGGCATACTCCGGCATCGAAATTTTGTTTATCGATATAAATTTAAATAATTCTTTTATTGCATTTGATACCTCTTCGGGTTTATCACAATGCTTTAATGCATCTATTTTTAACAAAAGCAACGAAACTTCATAGACTCTAAAATCGTTTTTGAAAGCCATTTTTAAGCCTGCTTCTATCTCGGTAACTGCTTGCTCATAATTGTCTGTGCAGTTATAAAAGCTCGCCTTGAATAAACTAAAACCTACGCTAATAAAATTGGTGTAGTAAGTATAGTCGCATTCTATCACTTTCTCCATAAATTCTAAAACTCTTTTAGCCTTCTTATAATAGTTGAGTTTAAGATAGGTATGCCCTAATTGTAGCAATAGAAATGGAGAGAAGACCGAATGGCGTACATTAAAGATATTAGGATATTTATTTAGAATAGCCATAATAAAACGGTGGCATTCAGCATAATTTTTCTGTGCGAATAAAGCCAATAAAACCAATCGATAGGCCAGAATTTCGGGTGTAGTAATTAGTTTGTTGCTTAAAGGTTCACTCTTATCAATTTTTTGGCAGAGCCTGATGATCTTATCTTCCAGTGTTTTACTTTCATGTGGTTTTCCCGTAAGGTTATTCATGAAATATAAAAGGATGTCGTAAGGGTTTATGGGGAATAACTCATTTAATCTTTTGTAATGGCGTTTAAGTGCATGCATTGCGCTAATCAACGAAGCTTTGTCTACGTCGATTAAAGCGATATTGCATTCGATAACCAATAGCATAATCTGGACATCCTCATTTAATACATTATCCGAAATAGTTTTGATGGTTTCCTTATAAAGTTTACTCATTGTTCGGCCTGTAGCCAAAATATCAATAAAATTTAAGTCGATACTTTGTTTATTGAAGTTGGAGTTGGGCTTACTTAGCTCATATTTCGAAACATTGCAAATGAAATCAAACGACATGTTTTTTTCTTCATTCGTAAATGATAGCTTCAAGATGTTTTTTAACTCAGAAATTTCATTTCTGTTGATACAGAAGCGTATAGCCCAATTTAAAATGTGATATCTTAATACTGTTCCTGGCAGAAAGGTTGCTAAAATGTATTCAAAAAATTCCTTGCCTGGTTTGTAATCAAAGCGTTCGGTGATTTGAATAAAAATGAAATAAGTATAGATATCATCGTTCAAAAAGCGAACAATTTCTGTGGGTATTGCAGTGCTAAGCCGCTTTTCTTCAATTAGAATACCATCGTACAACAAATCTTGATAAGCGTCAGGATACTGATTTACAATGTCAAGAATAGCTTCTTTAGCCACACGAAGACCTTTATTTCCTTTAGATATACGTCCGCTTATTTTTTTTAGGAGATATATTTTCTCGGTACTTTTTTTAGCTAAAAAGATTTTCTTTTCTAAGAAATAATTAATAATCTCATAACATAGAAGCGTATTATTTAATTCGAGGGCAAGATTATCAATTTTTAATTGATAATATACTTGCAACCAAAACGGCGTTTTAAATTGGGTCAAGAGGGCAGGGCTCACTTCATCTTGAATAACCGTTTTATCTTCAAGCTGGCTTAATATATTCAGTATTTCTTCGGTACTTAAAGGAGGAACATTGCTAAGTACATCAAGATCGTAAAACAAGCCATTATACCAACTCTTTGTTAAAAAAGCCGAGCCTGTTATAACAGGCTGCAGATTAATCCAACTATTGGTTCGTAAACCAAATACCATTTTTAAGAAGTTGTTTTCTTCTATACTGTATAAAAAATCTATAAATGTTTGTAAATATTCTGTCTTGGTGAGAAATTCGTCAATTCCATCAACGATTAATATAAACCGGCCCTCTTTTTTTTCTGGATGAACTTTGAAAAAACTAATTAAATCGTTAACGCTTTCAAATTTAAACTCCTTTAAAAACCATTGTTTTAACGTTAGTCCATTTCGGATAATCGTATTGATACTATTCACGTTCATTAACAAAACAATATCATTTTTATACAATGCTTGTTCCGAATAAAAAAAGTGATGAACCAAATGTGCCAGTAGGATAGATTTACCTTGGCCAGGCAATGCACTCAAAGTGGTAAACTGATAATCGTTATTTAAAAAATAATCGAAATCAGGATAATAGAAACTCCTATTGGCCGTGTACCCGAAAGGAATGCCTGAATTATTTTTCTTTGAAACCAACGCAATGTCACTGATATACTTCGCTTTTAGTTTGAGTGTTTCCCAGGTGCTCTGTTCAGCTGAAACCTGAGTTTCTTTTTCCTTACAGAATGTATTCCAGTCTGAATAGCCTATGTATTGTGATAAGCTGTTCAAAGTAAACAAAGAAAATTTGTGTTGCGTGTTTGCGAAGCCAAAAAACCTTTTGATAGTGGTTTCACTAACATAGTTTTTAGTTTCTTGAAATATATACTCAGAAATAAGCTTACAGTGAGAAGGATCTATATTTTTTAATCCCGACTTTATAAGTACAAACTTCCTGAGTTCAGAGAGGAGTTCGTTAGTATTCATTAATTTACAGGGATGACTTCGCTAATGTCATCATAATTTCACAATGCAGGAAATTAAATAAATGTTAATTGAACGGATGAACAAAATGAATGAAAATTTCGAAAATATAATGAACAAGAATGGATAGAAAGCATGTTCATGCGAAATGTAGATTTGTCATTGAAATGTTTATGTACGAGTACTAAACACAATCAATCATCCCCAATTACGCCTGACATGATGAAAATCTTTACCTCTCATTCCCATAAAGGAACAATTCGCTGTGCGCTTGCATTCGCAATCATCACTTTACTAACGTTCTTCGGTTCTGTTTCGTATGCGCAAACAAAAAATTATGCAAATTCAGTTACTGAAATTAAGCCTTTTTCATTTAGTCCATCCCGTGTAGATAATATCAACAATGCGATCAGTACCAGTGATGCTAATTTTGCTACACTTAATTCGTATGGGGGGGTAGCGTTGGGCGCAGGTTCCTATTCTGGCGGAATAAATTTAAAATTTCCAAGCAGCGTTGCGGCAAATAAAACCACCTATATCAGAATTGATTTCGATCAATCGGCCCTAAACGGCTTGTTAGGAGGAACATTAGGAGGGCTCGTAGCAGACATTGTTGGAACGCTGGTTATCGGAAACCATCAATTTGAGGTTGGAGCTCTACGTCCCAATGGAACCACTATTTTAAGTCGATCGAGTGCTTCAGGTTTCGATAATAACTCAAATATTAAAATAGTTAAAGATAAGAATGGCTACACTTTTATTGCCATCACCCCAAATGAAATTTACGATCAGGTTTATGTTGTTGACAGAACCACTGGTCTTTTACTTACTACTATTGGCAAAACCAATGTTTATTATGCCTACACTATCGATGGAAATGATAATTGCGATGTAAATACCTATGCAAATTTTGATGCAGAGGGCATCTCGTTAGATGCATTGAACCTGGCTGGAGCAGAAAATTTCGATTTTCAAAAGGTAATAGATAATGATAAAAATAGTTTCTATAACCTAAGCACAGGCGTGTTGGGCGTAGCGGCCTCAAAAAGTGTAAACGTTTACTTTCCTACACTGTCAAATACAACCGATAATATAAATTTACGTTTCAGAACTTCGCCTGCTTTGGTAAACCTAAAGCTGTTCGATAATTTAAGGGTTACTGCTTACCGCGGAAATACGCCCGTTTACAGTGCTGCGGCATCCAGCTTACTGGGCTTAGATTTGCTGGGCTTGTTAAATAGTGGTCAGGCCGTAACAGTACCATTCGCTCCGGGGGTTGCTTTTGATCGGGTTTCAGTGAGATTATCGACACTCGTAAGTGCTAATATTACTCAGTATGTAGAGATTTATGACATTAGTAGAAGCCCTGCATTTCCAACGTTTACGGCACCGGTTTCAAATGCAGTTAATGTCTGTTACAATACAAGTGCTAACTTACAAGCTACCACTGCGCTCGGAAATCAGTTGATATGGTATGACGTTGCCGATGGAGGAAATGCTGTATCAACACAGACTTATAATGGCACTTTTACAACGCCAGCATTAACGGCAAATAAAACTTATTATGTTGCCTCACTTAGAGCAGGCTGTACAGCAGAATCTGTACGTGTTCCAGTGACCGTAACGGTAAATCCAATCATTAATTTTGCTGGTGGCACGCTTACAAATGCAACAAGTGGTTCAACTTATAATAAACAAATTTCGCCTGCTACAGGTGGAACGCCAGGTTTTACCTATGCTTTAGCTGCGGGTAGCACCTTACCGGCCGGATTAACACTTTCTACAACTGGAGATATAGCTGGCAGGCCAACTGTTGCCAATAACTATAGCTTTTCTATAGTTGCAACGGATACGAAGGGCTGTAGTGCAACCGCAACTTTCACTCTCACCGTTACAGGGCCCTTGACTTTGGTTCCAGGTGCATTGCCAGACGGAGTAACTAATGTTTCGTATCCTACTCAGATTATTCCAGCTGCTACAGGCGGTACAGGTCCTTACACTTATGCAGCTACCGACGTTCCTGCTGGTTTAACCTTTAATGAAACAACAAGAGAAATTACCGGAACGCCAACGGTACCAGGCAATAATACTGTTCTGGTTACTGTTACCGATGCAAACGGCAATACGGTAACATCCAATTATACACTTAAAGTAACCGATCCATTCGTTCTGCCACCTGCAACTTTAGCAAATGGAACAACCGGAACAAATTATACTCCACAAATTATCCCTGCAGCTACGGGCGGTACAGGACCTTATGCTTATGCAGCTACAGGTTTACCGGCAGGATTAACATTTACACCTGGCACCAGAGCGATAGCGGGAACGCCAACTTTGGCAGGTACCTATCCAGTGTCTGTTACGGCTACGGATGCTGATGGTAAAACGGTAACAACTGTTTATTCTATTACCATATTGGATCCACTGGTATTGCCGCCAACTAGCCTTGCTGATGGAACTGAAAAAACTGTTTACCCATCACAAATCATTCTTCCAGCCACTGGAGGTTCAGGAGCTTACACTTATGTTGCTTCAAATCTTCCTACAGGAATTACTTTTGATCCGAGCACCCGCAGCATTTCGGGTACGCCAGCACAAGCAGGTAACTATTCTATTTTAATTACGGTTACCGATGGTGGTGGAAGAACGGCAAGCAGATCTTATCCTTTAACAGTAATTGGAACCCTCAATTTGCCATCAATTACATTGGCAGATGGAACGGTTGGAACGGCTTATCCAGCCAGAACTTTACCAGCAGTATCTGGAGGAACTTCACCTTATGCCTATACAGCAACTGGTTTGCCGCAAGGAATGACTTTTAATCCGAACACAAGAGAAATTTCAGGTACCCCAACTGAAGGAGGAACTTTTGGGATATCTTTAACCGCAACAGATGCTGGTGGTAACAGTGCCACAACAACCTATACGCTTAATGTCAATATTAATGCGCCAATAGTTGCATCTGCCACGGTTTGTTCGGGTGTGGGTGCAACCTTATCGGTAAGCAATCTTATCTCTGGGGCAAACATCAATTATAGATTATACAATTCAACTGGCAATACGCCAATACAAACTAATACAACTGGAATATTTAATACACCAGTAGTAACCACTCAAACTACTTTTTACATCGATGCTGTTTCTGGTACCGCGGTAAGTTCAAAAACTTCGGTTGTTGTTTCGGTAAATCCACCGGCAACGTTACCTACAGTCGCAAGCAGTAATATTGCTATCAATGCTGGTCAAACAGCTACATTGACAGCTACTTTTGATGCAGGAAATACCATTGCCTGGTATGAAGCTGCAACAGGTGGAAATCCGGTAAGCACCAGTGCTTCATTTACTACACCAGCGCTATCGGCAAATAAAACTTATTATGCTCAAACCACCAGTTCAGCGGGTTGCCCAAGCACTTCTCGTGTTCCGGTTACCGTTACGGTTATTCCCACTTCAGGTACTACGGCATGTAATGCTGCTGGAAGCCAGAACACAGCAATTACCGGAATCTGTATTGCATGTGGCATAACAGGCGCAGGAAATTCTACTGATGCTAATCCAAATAACTTTACCAGATTAACATTAGGTGTGGGGGTTGGAGCAACAGGTGTGCAACAACTTATTTTTCCAAATGTAGGTGTGGCCACAGATAGTATTCGGTTAAACTTAGGTTTGCCAGGTGGTTTGGCCGACGTTGGCGTTTTGAATAACATTACCTTAACGGTTTTAAATGGAACAACAGTTGTAAAATCAGTTCAGATAAATGGAGGATTGTTATCGCTAACGCTTTTGGGTGGAGGAAGATTTGCCTCGACATTAGTTGCAGGCGGAGCCTATGACCGCGTTCAGGTAAGTTTCGGAGGTGTAGTTTCAGCAGTAAGCAGCTTAGATATTTATGGTGCAACGGTTATTTATCCAAATCCAACCATTATCTCTGGTGCTCAATCTATTTGTGCTGGTACTACAGCTAAATTGTCTGTTACACCGGTAACAGGAACTACTGTGAACTATTTCGATAGCCCAATAAGTGCAACTGTTTTAAATCCTGACGGTGGTGATTTTACAACACCAGCGCTTTCATCCAATACAACTTATTACCTTCAGGTTAATAAATTGATCAACGGTGTTTTGTGTTCAAATCCAACCAGAACTCCGATTACCATAACTGTAAATCCTACTATTGTATTTAATGGCAGTACATTAACAAATGCAAGCATCTCGCTCCCATACAATCAACAATTACCATTAGCCACAGGTGGTACACCGGGCTTCACTTATGCCTTAGCATCGGGAAGCACTTTGCCGGCAGGTTTATCCTTATCTAGTTCAGGATTAATCACGGGCACACCAACTTCCGCAGGAGATCCAACATTTTCAGTAGTTGCTACAGATACTAAAAATTGTTCGGCAACGGCAACATTTAATTTCGCAATAACGCCAGCATTGGCTTTGGCAGGCGCTGCGTTACCTGATGGCGTAACCGGAACATTATATCCCACACAAACCATCCCTGCCGCAACTGGTGGTACAGGGCCATTAACTTATTCTGCTGTAAGTCTTCCTCCTGGATTAAGTTTCAATCCAACAACCAGAGAAATTACGGGTACACCTACTCAACCTGGGAATTATATTATCCCGGTAACAGTTACTGATGCTAATGGATATTCCATCACTTCAAACTATACTTTAAAAGTAACCGATCCATTATCATTACCGGCAGCAAGCCTGGCAAACGGAACAAATGGATTAGTTTATCCTACCCAAACCATTCCGTCTGCAATTGGTGGAACAATGCCATATAGCTATGTAGCAACAGGTTTACCAACGGGATTAACATTTAACCCGGCTACAAGAGAAATCTCTGGAACGCCAACACAATCTGGTACTTTCCCAATTCCAGTTACAGTAACTGATTCTACAGGAAAAACGGCTACTACAACTTATTCTATTACAGTTATCGATCCGTTAACGCTGCCGCCAGCAACATTGGCAGACGGCAATGAAAACGTAAATTATCCTGCTCAAACTATTCCTGCTGCAATTGGCGGCGTTGGTCCATATACTTATACGGCAACCAATCTTCCGGCAGGATTACAATTTAACCCTGGCACACGCGAAATTACTGGTGTTCCAACACAAGCTGGAAATTATGTGGTAACTGTAAGCGTTGTTGATAGCGAGGGTAGAACCGCAAGTAATAATTATGCACTGAAAGTAATAGGTGCACTAAACTTGCCTTCAGCAACATTGCCAAATGGCGTAGTAGGTACCAGCTATCCAACACAAACACTTCCGGAAGTTACAGGAGGTACAGGCCCTTACACTTATACTGCAACCAATCTTCCTCCTGGATTAAATTTTAATACCAATACCAGGGAAATTACAGGCGTACCAACTTTGGGAGGCAATTATACCGTCTCGCTAACTGCAAGAGATGCCAATGGTAATGTAGCCACAACAGGTTACAGCATCACGGTAACGGTAAATGCGCCTGTGGTAGCGAATGTTGCAGTTTGTTCTGGTTCGCCAGCTACGTTAACTGTAAGCAACCCAATTGCTGGTGTCACTTATAATTTGTACGGAGCAACAGGTTCCACACCGTTGGCAACCAACAATACTGGTGTATTTACAACAGGGGCAATAACTGCTCAAACTGTATTTTATGTTGAGGCGGTTTCTGGAACTGCAGTAAGTGCCAGAACAGCGGTAACGGTTTCAATAAATCCGCCGGCAACTTTAGCAACTGTATCTACTAATAACCAGGTCATCAATCCAAATCAATCAACTACTTTATTGGCAACAGCTGATTCAGGTAATACCATTACCTGGTTTGATGCAGCTACTGGCGGTACACAAGTTGGATCTGGAACTTCATTTACTACACCAGCGTTAAATTCTACAACAACATATTATGTTGAAACCACCAATAGCAATGGTTGCGTAAGTGCAAGCAGGGTTCCGGTTACCGTAACTGTTATTCCTGTTGGTACTGGCACCGCATGTAATGCAGCCAATAGTCAAAGCAGTGGCATTACTGGCATTTGCTTGTTGTGCGGAATTTCCGGAGCAGGGAACTCTACAGATACCGATCCGAATAATTTTACAAGAATCACTTTAGCGGTTGGTGTCGCATCAAGCGGATATCAACAATTAAGATTTCCAATAGCGGGTACCGCTACCGATAGTGTTCGCTTGGATTTGGCTTTGCCAGGCGGTTTATTGGATCTTCAGCTCCTTAATAATACAACCGTAACCATTTTAAACGGAACTACTGTTGTAAGAACAGTACAGTTGGGGTCGTCACTTGTTAATCTTCAACTTTTAAGTGGAAGCCGATTTGCCGCAAGCATTTTAGCTGGCGCACCATTTGATCGGGTAGAGATACGTTTCGGTGGTGTAGTTTCTGCTGTAACTAGTTTAGATGTTTATGGCGCAACAATCGTATATCCAAATCCAACTATTACTGCTGGCTCACAAACCATTTGTGCAGGTAGTACTGCTACTTTAACCGCAACGGCAAATGGAGGTACAACTATAGCCTGGTATAATGCCGCTGGCGATGAAGTTGCCACGGGAGCTACTTTTACCACTCCAGCGTTAACCGCTACAACAACTTATTACATTCAGGTATCAAGAGGTACTTGTGCAAATCCAAACCGTATTCCGGTAACGGTTACGGTAACACCAGCCTTGGCTGTACCTACAGTAGCAACGGTTGCTGCGAGCTGTGCAGGTAGCCCGGCTACATTATCTGTAAGCAATCCAATTGCTGGGGTAACGTACAATTGGTACAGTACTCAAACTGGTGGAACTCCGGTTTTAACAGGTGCAACGGTAACTACTCCGGCACTTACCGCTAACACCACGTATTACGTAGAGGCCTCACAAGGAAGTTGCGTGAGCACAGGCAGGGCGACAGTATTGGTTCTGGTTAATCCTGCACCATCGTTACCTGTATTGGCAACAAGCTCGTCTTCAGTAGCACCAGGGCAAACTGCAATTTTAACAGCTAGCTCATCAGAAGCAAATGTTACTTTCAATTGGTATAATTCAGCAGCATCTACTACTCCGGTTTATGTTGGTCCAACTTATGTTACGCCAGCATTAACCACTACCACCACTTATTATGTTGAAGCCGTTTCTGCAAATGGATGTGCTTCAACTGCTCGGGCTCAGATTACGGTTACCGTGAACACGGGAGGAGCTCCTAATCCTGTTCCTTGCGAAGCGGCAATAGCACAAACCAACGGTGTTGTAGGTTTAGGCTTGCTGGCTGGTGTATTTAACCCCGGTTTAGCCATTGATAATGATACCCAAACAGGATCTTCATTAATTTTACCAGTGGGCGCCTTAGGCGGATCGGTTTTCCAAAGGGCAAGTTTTGGTTCGGTATCTACTTTAGGCGATACCGTGAGGGTGTTGGTTTCAGCGCCTGGAAGATTGCTTTCATTAAGTGTTTTGGGTAATACACAAATCACCACCTATCTTGGAACCACCAGCAACGGCGATTCGAGAACAGTAAATAGTGGGTTATTAAATGTTCAGTTACTAAGTGGAGATACTCAAGCTTTACTTACGTTTGTGCCGACGGCAACATTTGATGGGGTTGAGGTGAGATTAAACGGAGGAATTGCTTCTGCATTAACCTCGTTAAACTTCAATTATGCACAGCGCATTCTGGTTGCACCAACAGTTGTTTCTGCAAATGTAACCGCATGCGAAGGTCAAACTACTCAGTTAACAGTAAGCAATCCATCATCAAATTTAACCTATAGATGGTATGATGCTGCCGGTACTTACCTTACAGGCAAGGATGGCATTATTTTTACTACTCCAACTTTAACTGCCGATACTAAGTTCTTTGTAGCAGCTGTATCTGCATCGGGTTGTGTGAGTTACAGGACGGCAGTAAATGTGTCCGTTACTCCGGCGCCATTGCAACCAGAATTATTATCACCAGACGTGGAAACCTGTCTAAATGCTTCGGTTATATTCCAGGTTAAAAATCCTATTGCTGGAACTACCTACAGATGGTACAATAGTGCAGATGTTTATCAGGCAGGTTTCGATGGACCAACCTTTACGGTTTCTAATGTTATTGCAAACAGCACTTATCGTGTTGAAGCAGTGAATAGCTGCGGTTCAACATCTGATAAAGCTATAGCAACCATTACCATCGGTAACATTGAAGTTCCTGTTGTAACTCCATCGGCTGTGACCATTACAGAAGGGTCGGTAGCCTCTTTAACTGCCACTTCGAGCACAGCAGGAGTAACGATTAACTGGTACACCACCGAAACGGGAACAACTCCGGTTTTCAGCACTACAAATTCTGCAACAAGTAATTTTGTTACACCACCACTCACAGGAAACACATCTTATTTTGTTGAAGCCACCATCCCTGGCGGATGTACTTCTGCAACTAGAGCACGTGTTGATGTAACAGTAATTCCTAATGGTTCACCAGTGCCTACTCCATGTGGTGCTGCGATATCACAAACCAATGGTGTATCAGGAGGTATAAGCGTAGGAGCAGGTGTAATTAATCCAAATAGTGCAATTGATGGCAATATAAATACGGGCTCAACATTAGTTATTCCTGTCGGATTATTAGGATCGTCAGTTTATCAAAGATTAAAATTCTCATCTATTTCAAATGTTGGTGATACTTTAAGACTAAAAATTACCACTCCAGGTCAGTTATTATCATTGGGCCTATTACCAAACGTTACTGTAACCACTTATTTAAATGGAAACAGTAATGGCGATGTTACTGCAGTATCAAACCCATTAATTAGTTTGAGGTTATTAGCTGGTAGCAACTCGGGAATATTAACCATTGTTCCAACAAGTCGTTTTGATGAAGTGGAGTTGAGATTAAATGCCGGTTTACTTGGTGCTTTAACAACCATAAATTTTGATTATGCACAAAAAACCATCGTTACACCTACTTTAACTACCAATACTGTAAGTGTATGTCAGGGTTCTGCTGCAACACTAAGTGTTCAAAATCCTCAGGCAGGAATTACTTACAAATGGTATGCAGGAACAACATATACAGGAAAAAATGGGGCGACCTTCACAACCGACCCGACGTTAGCAGCAGGTACTTATGAATATGCTGTAACTGCTAGTGCTGATGGTTGCGAAACAGTTAAAGTAAAAGCAACGGTTACCGTTCTGGCTCCGCCAACGCCACCAGTTCCTTCTACAGGTAATCCATTAACAACTTGTTTAAATACACCGGTTGAGTTAAGTGTGGTTGCTGTAACGGGTATCACTTATAATTGGTACGATCAACCTGTAAATGGTAACCTCTTGGTAACCAATAATAATAAATTCACAACGCCAGCAAATTTATCAGTTGGAACGTATGACTATTATGTAGAGGCAGTTAGTGCTAATGCTTGCGCCAACCCAACAAGAACGAAAATTTCGGTTACTGTAAATCCAGCGGCTTTAGCCAGCGATATTACCGTAACCGGCAATACATCGCTTTGCGCAACCGGAACTACTGTATTAACCGCAACAAGTACCATCCCTAATCCCGTGTTTAATTGGTATAGCGATGCTGCCTTAACCCAGTTATTGGCTGGTAATACCGCAACCTTTACTACTCCTGCAATTACCGCCCCAACTAAGTTTTATGTTAGCGTTAGCGGCGACAACAGATGTGCGAACACTGCTGGTAATGGAAGAGAGGTTTCGGTTAACATTAATCCTGTAGCAGTAGCAACAGATATCATTCTAAGCGGACCAACATCGGTTTGCGGCGGAGCATCAGTTACCCTGAATGCCCAAAGCACTACAGTAACTAATCCGGTGTTTACCTGGTATAGCGATGCAAGCTTAACTACCGTAGTCAATACAACTTCACAATTTACTACCCCTGTCTTAACGGCTAATACAACTTACTACGTAACGGTTAAGGGAGATAATAAATGTGAAAACACAGCGAGCACAGCAAGAGCGATTACGATTACGGTAAACCCATACGCTACAGCTGGTGATATTAATGTAAATGGCATCACCTCAATTTGTAAGGGCGAAAGTGCATTATTATCCGTTTCAGCTGCCGCAATCATAAATCCGATATTTACCTGGTATAGCGATGCCGCATTATCAAATGCAGTGTTTACCGGAGCATCGTTTAATACGGGTAGCTTAAACAATAACGCTACTTATTATGTAACTGTGAAGGGCGATAACAAATGTGAAAATCAGCCTAATGCAGCTAAAGTGATCACGGTAACAGTTAAAGAATTTGGAACTGCAGCCGATATCACAGTGGCCAATACACAAATTTGTTCGGGTTCATCAACTGTGTTAGTAGCTTCGAGCCTAACTGTTACTGATCCTGTATTTACCTGGTATAATGATCCATCATTAACCAGCGTAGCATTTACCGGTCCAATTTTTACTGTAAATAACTTAACAGGAACTACCACCTATTATGTAACAGTTAAAGGAACCAACAGATGTGAAAATACTGCGGCGAATGCTACAACTGTTGTGGTGACGGTTAACCCGCTTGCTACACCTACTGATATTATTGTAACGGGCGGTACAACGGCTTGTGCAGGATCTTCAATTGTACTTACGGCCAGTTCGCCAAATGTAACCAACCCGCAATTTACCTGGTACAGTGATGCAGCTTTAACCAACATCTCTGCTGTGGGCAGTACCTTTACCACACCGGTATTATCAGCAAATACCACTTATTATGTAACTGTTAAAGGGGATAATAAATGTGAGAACGCTGCTGGAAATGGCAAAGCGATAATCATAACTGTAACACCGGTTGCCAGTGCAAGTGATGTTACTGCCAACGATGCGTCAATCTGTGCAGGTTCATCTGCAGCGTTAGTGGCAACAAGTACAACAGTTACCAACCCGGTATTTACCTGGTACAACGACGCTGCCTTAACTTCGGTTGCATTCGTAGGTGCAACATTTAATACATCGCCACTAACCGCAACAACAAGATACTACCTAACTGTTAAGGGCGATAACAGATGCGAAAGTTCTGCATCAACAGCAAAAGTAGTTACGGTAACGGTAAATGATGTGGCTACTGCAGCAGATATCACGCTGTCAAATTCAGCAGTAATCTGTGGGTCGGGAACAGCAACAATCAATGCAAGTTCTACAACCGTAACTAGTCCGGTGTTTACCTGGTACAACGATGCTTCTTTAACCAGCGTGGCATTTGTCGGTCCGATTTTTACAACGCCAGCTTTAAGCACCACTACCACTTATTATGTTACTGTGAAAGGAAGTAATAGATGTGAGAACGCAGCTGCGAGCGCTAAACCGGTAACAATCATTGTAAACCCAATAGCGGTAGCAAGTGATATTACCACTACAGGAACAACGTCAATATGTAACGGTTCGGGCACAACCTTAACCGCATCGAGCACTACTGTTACCAATCCGGTATTTACCTGGTATAGTGATGCGGCACTTAATAATGTAGTATTTACAGGTGCAGTATTTACAACATCGGTATTATCAGCCAATACTACCTATTATGTAACGGTGAAAGGAGATAACAAGTGTGAAAATTCGGCAGCCAGTGCAAAAGCAGTAGCGATAATTGTAACTACAGTCGCCAGTGCAAGTGATGTTACTGCCAGCGATGCTTCAATCTGTGCAGGTTCATCTGCAGCGTTAGTGGCAACAACTACAACGGTTACCAACCCGGTATTTACCTGGTACAACGATGCGGCCTTAACTTCGGTTGCATTTGTAGGCGCAACATTTAATACATCGCCACTAACCGCAACAACAAGATACTACCTAACTGTTAAGGGCGATAACAGATGCGAAAGTTCTGCATCAACAGCGAAAGTAGTTACGGTAACGGTAAACGAAGTGGCTACGGCAGTAGATATCACGCTATCAAATCCAACAGTAATCTGTGGTTCGGGAACAGCAACAATCAATGCAAGTTCTACAACCGTAACTAGTCCGGTATTTACCTGGTACAACGATGCTTCGTTAACCAGCGTGGCATTTGTTGGTCCGATTTTTACAACGTCAGCTTTAAGCACCACTACCACTTATTATGTAACTGTTAAAGGAAGTAATAAATGTGAGAACACAGCTGCAAACGCTAAACCGGTAACGATCATTGTAAACCCTAGAGCTTTAGCAACTGATCTGGCTGTTAGCGGAACAACTACAGTATGTACCAGTGGCATAACAACATTAACTGCAACGAGCACCATGGTTACTAATCCAATTTTTACCTGGTATAGCAATGCAGCGCTAACATCGGTAGTCTTTACAGGTGCATCATTCACTACACCTGCATTAACTTCCAATACCACCTATTATGTAACCGTGAGGGGAGATAATAAATGCGAAAATGTAGCTTCAAATGCGGTTGCAATAGCGATCACAGTGAGTGCTATTCCTAACAGTCCTATAGTGGCAACGGCAGGAACCAGTATATGTTCTGGCGAGCCAACCACACTTACGGTTACAAATGCACAAACAGGTGTAACCTATGAGTGGTACACTGCTTCAACTGGTGGTAGTTTATTGTTCACTGGTACTTCTTACACCACTTCGGTAATCAATACCACTACCGATTATTATGTACAAGCAGTGGGCGCTGGAGGATGTAATAATAATGGTGGAAGAGTAAAAGTCACCGTAACGGTTAATCAGAAACCTAATGTTCCAACGGTTACATCAGCAAATGTGAGCATTTGTATTGGAAACTCGGCAGTGTTAACCGTTTCAAATCCACAAGCAAATGTGGTTTACAATTGGTATAACACACCGGTTGGAGGTGTAATTGCAGGAACGGGAAGTTCTTTCACAACACCGGCAATAACAACCAACACTACTTATTATGTAGAAGGTGCAAATGGATCTTGTTTATCATCAACAAGAACCCCGGTAAATGTGGTTGCGTTACCAGTGCCAGTGGCGCCTGCTTCGGTTACTGCCGCAAATGCGACTATTTGTGCGGGAAGCAATACCATCTTAACCGTTAACAATCCAGTATCAGGTTTAATCTACAGATGGTACACAACCAGTTCAAACGGAAGTTCGATTGGCGAGGGCATTACATTTACTACACCTAACATTACTACCACCACTATTTTCTATGTGGAAAGTATTGCGGTGGGTGGTTGTGCAAGCCCAACAAGAACAGCGGTTACTGTAACTGTGCTACCAGTGTTAGTTTCGCCTTCGGTTGTCGTTCAATCTACTACACCAAATAGTGTAACGTTTGCATGGGCGGCGGTTAATGGCGCAACAGGCTACGAGGTTTCAACGGATAACGGTTTAACCTGGCAAGCTGCAGTAGGAACAGGTTACCTGGCTTCAGGTTTAAAACCAGATCAGGCTGTTACCATAATTGTTAGAGCTAAAGGCCAGTTAGATTGCCAAACCAGTGCAAATTCTACCCCGGTAACCGGTAAAGCAAGTAATCCATTGGGTAACCAGATTTATATTCCGAATGCATTTACACCGAATAACGATGGTAAAAATGATGTGTTCTTAATTTATGGAAATACCATAGCAAGTGCCAAAATGTCTATTTATACACAATGGGGCCAATTAATTTTCCAATCTGATAACGTTGCTAACGGATGGGATGGAACTTTCAAAGGTGTTAATCAACCAATCGGTGTATATGTATTTATGGTAGAGGTTCAGTTAACGGATGGATCAACTGTGATTAAAAAAGGAACAGTTACTTTATTGAGATAACGATGTGCAGATTAATTTATAAACAGAAAAAATCAAATTCCATGAAAATAATTTCGAATTTAAAAGTATATGTAGCTGTTTTGGGCTTGGTTATCTGCACAGCTAAATCATTTGCTCAAACAGATCCACATTTTTCTCAGTACTATGCGTACCCTCTTTGGCTAAACCCGGCTTTAACGGGGGTGGTTGATGGAGATTACAGGGCAAGTTTAAATTTTAAACAGCAGTGGGGAGCCCTAAATAGCTCGTTCCTTACTGGCGGGGCTTCTTTTGATATGGCGCCAAAGAAAAACCTTGCTTTTGGCGCTACAGTATTAAACCAAAGAGCTGGTGAGTTGGATTTCAATTATCTAACGGCTCTTGTGTCTGGTTCGTATCGTTTGAGGTTCGGTTTCGAGGGTTTGCAAATGATTAGTTTCGGTTTGCAGGCTGGGATTATCAACAGAAGCTTCGATTTTTCACAGGGCCGCTTTGGTAACCAGTTTAATCCAATTTCTGGCTATGATGGCGGCATGATGAGCGGCGAAACCTTCCAGTCTCAATCTTCATTAGTGCCCGATGTAAATGCAGGTATTATGTACTTTGATGGTAACCCAAATAAGAGTGTAAATGTCTTCGTTGGTGCAAGTGCTGCCCACCTCACCATGCCTGTTGATCGTTTTTCCGGTTCAAATTCTCGCATTCCGGTACGTTTTACCGGGCATGGCGGCGCCAGGATCCGGGCGTCGGAGTTGTTAGATATCGTTCCAAATGCATTGGTCATGTATCAGGGAAACACCAATGAAATTTC
This sequence comes from Pedobacter sp. AC212, assembly GCF_979258625.1. Classification (NCBI taxonomy): domain Bacteria; kingdom Pseudomonadati; phylum Bacteroidota; class Sphingobacteriia; order Sphingobacteriales; family Sphingobacteriaceae; genus Pedobacter; species Pedobacter sp. AC212. Next base: position 1,074,888 of record NZ_OZ409870.1, read on the forward strand.
TTTAGGGGCATACGCACAGTTGAATATTAATCCATCATCAAATATTCTTTTTGGTGGTAATTATCGTGTAAAAGATGCGGCCATAGCTTTTGTAGGCTTGCAATTGCAAAATATGGTTTTCGGACTAAGTTATGATGTTAATACTTCAAATTTCAGCAGAGCTTCAAACAGTAACGGCGGTTTTGAATTGTCTATCTCGCTTATTGGGCGAAATGGCATCATCGGTCCAAATTTCTTCTGTCCACGTTTATAATAATTTAAAATGAAAAGAATACTACTGTTTTTATTTTTAGCATCTTTTGGCTATGCAAATGCTCAATTTGTAGTCAATTACAAAAGAGTTGCTGATACTTATTTCGAGAACAAAGATTATTACGCGGCATCAACCTTTTACAAAAAGGCATTAAAAATTACTGGCGATAGCACACAGGCCATCTTGCCTTATGGTACAGAGAGAAAAACTGCAAAGGATGATAAAGTGATGGAAGATTATGAAGAATCAATTTATAACCTTGCAGAATCTAGTCGTTTATATAGAGAATATGCGGAGGCAGAAAAGTATTATGCAGTAGCGATAACCTTTGCCAATACACGTTACCGCAAGGCTCAATTTTATTACGCGGAATGTTTAAGAGCCAATAAAAAATTCACACCTGCTATTCAGGCCTTTGAAACTTTTATCTCGAAGAATCCAAACGATCCATTAGTTAAAAACGCAAACAAGGAGATTGCCTCTTGCAAATTTGCACTTGAGGAAATGCGCTTTCCGAGAATGGTGGAGGTTAGAAAGCTGGCCAATAATGTAAATGGATTAGGATCTAATTATGCTCCAGTTAAATTGGGCAATGATTTTTATTTTACATCTTCTCGTCCTGTATCTATTACGGGAAAAAAGGATGTTGTGAAAACCGATGCCGGCGATGTGCAAATTTCCACAAAGGCAAATCCGTTCATTAACAACCTGTATACTACCAAAAGCGATTTAAAGGTATCTGATATTTCGGTTAAAATGATGGACCTCAATCTGCCGAAAAGCATAGAAGTTGCTGCGGCAAGCTTTACCCCTGATGGAAACAGGGTGTATTTTACTTACTGGAGAGAACGGGAGAAATATGCGATTTATACCGCAACAAAAATGGATAATAAATGGTCTGATCCGGTACCTGTAGGATTAGAGATCAATAGTAAAGACTTTAACTCGAGCCAGCCATATGTAACGGCAGATGGAAAATTTTTACTTTTTTCGTCTGATAGAAGTGGAGGCTACGGAAAGTTCGATTTATGGTACTGTGCGCTCCGCGAAGATGGAACTTTAGGTCAGGCAGTAAATATGGGGCCAACCATTAATACAGAAGATGATGAACGTGCGCCATATTACAATACCATAACCAGAAAATTGTTGTTTAGTACCGATGGAAGAGTGGGCTTGGGTGGCTTGGATTTTTTCGAAGCCGAAGGAGATTTAATTACCTGGACCGTGCCTAAAAACCTGGGTTATCCATTCAATTCCTCGAAAGATGATATTTATTTTACCGCAATTGATGATCAAGGCACAAAGGGTTACATTAGTTCTGATAGGGAATCATCATGCTGTTTAGAGGTTTTCGAAGTTAAAAAGGAGTTTTTCAACATCAGCGGCATTCTTACCGATTGCAAAACAAAATTGCCATTGGCAGGAGCAACAGTGACTTTTTCTAACATAGAAAACAATCAAAAACAAACCACTGGCACAGATGGTAAATATACGTTCAGAACAGATTCAAAACGGCCTGTAAAGTTGCTTTTTGCGAAGGATAATTATTTCTCCATCACCAAAAATTACTCTTACGAGGAGCTTGCGAAAGCCGATACTATGATTTATAAAGATTATTGTCTAAGTCCTTTTAAACTAGGAATTCCAATTGCCTTAGATAATATTTATTACGAGTTTAACAGTGCAGAACTTACGGAGCCATCTAAAAAAGTACTGGATTTTCTTATCCCAATTTTGGAAGATAATCCAGAGATGGAGATTGAGTTGGGTTCGCATACCGATAATATAGGTACCGATGAATACAATTTAAATTTATCAAACCAAAGGGCGAAATCTTGCGTCGATTACCTGGTTAGCAAAGGAATTTCCGAATCCCGGTTAACATCTAAAGGTTATGGAGAATCGATGCCTATTGCACCAAACGAGATTGGAAAGGGCAAGAAGAAAAAAGATAATCCAGATGGAAGAGCCAAAAACAGGCGTACAGAATTTAAAGTTACAAAGAAATAAAATTTAATTATGTCTCTTCTTAAAGCCGTCTTCAGTTTTGGAGATGGCTTTTTACTTGATATACCATGTGGGTTTTAATATTAATCTTTGTAATTTTCGCCCAATAAAATATCGCTATGAAACCCCTGATTCATCCCTCCATTATTTTCAGAACGCCGAAATTTTCACATCAAGCTGATCTTGAAAGTAGTTGGGATGAACTTAAAAAAGCCATTTCTATTTCATCATCTTCCTTTTACGAAACCATAAAAGACGTAGAAGCCCATGAACTGAGAAAGCTGCCATCAAAAATTTTCTTCACAATATGGAAATATTTCAACCGGGCAAAATATCGCTCAACACCTTACGGCACATTTGCAAGTTTCAGCTTTTTGGCAGATGCCTTTAATGAAAGCGAGAGCAAAATCATTGTAAACAATGAGCAGATCGTTCATCAGTTTATCGATTGGCCATATCGCAATGAACTTCAGTTTGATTTCGAAAAATTGATGGCTGATAACGTTCAACTGTTCAGCAACACTAGCTATTATTCAACACTCAACAGCATCAGGTATATTGCCTGTACGGATGGGGTTTTCGAACTGGCAGAGATTGATCAAAATGAATCTGTAATGCAAATTCTCGAATCTTGTGCCAAACCGATTGCATTAAATGATTTGATTAACACACTGGGTGTAGATGAAGCGGGTAAGGTCGAATTTTTAGAATTGCTTCATGAGATGCACTCCATCCAACTTCTTTTTACGGAGTTTGATCCTAATGTGATAGGGGAAGATTATTTCGAAAGAATTGGAATCGATGATAGCAATCTCCCAGAATATTTAATTGCAGAAAGAAAAGTAATTGCAGGTGGTTTAGATGAACGTTTATTGAAGCCGATACCGACAATGATCGATCTTTTATCAAAAATATTGAAATCTGATGAGCGTGAAGCGCTTAAAAGCTTTATTTCGAGATTTAAAAATAAGTTCGATCAGCAGGAAGTTCCACTTTCCATAGCACTCGACCCTGAAATGGGTGTAGGCTACGATGAATTGGAGCAGGTAAGCGAAGATGATTTTGTAGCGCAGTTTAATTCGAAGAAAAAGAATGCTGAAGACAAACAAGATCTAAAATCAATCTTAAAAACAAAACTTTCTGTAGCTGATTTTGAAAACAAGGAACCTATTTATTTGAATAAACTAGCGTTTGAAACAAATGAAAGTGAAAGTATTCTGCCAAATTCATTTAGCCTTTTAATGTCGTTAGCGGATGATTTAATTTTTGTTGATCAAATTGGCGGTGTAACCGCAAATGCCTTAACCGGGCGGTTTTCTATCGCCGATAAAGCTGTAGAACAGTTTTGCAAGGAAACATCGGCAATTGAGCAAAATGCAAATCCCGAAGTACTTTTTTTTGATGTTGCTTACCTCGTTGAAACCAATGTGGATAATATCAATCGTAGAAAGCAGATTTACGGGCATCAGTTATCCATACTGAATTTCGATACATCATCAGCACCTCTTTCACTAGGTGATATTCAAATTTCGGTGAGTAATAACGAAGTCATTCTTAGATCTAAGAGCTTAAATAAAAGGCTTATTCCCCGAATGGCTTCGGCTTATAATTACACCCGGTCAGATTTGTCGGTGTTTAGACTCTTGTGCGATTTGCAGCATCAGGGTCTGCAAACTTCATTGTCACTATCCCTTGATAGCATTTTTCCCGATCTGGATTTTTATCCACGCTTTCAGTTTCATAATATTGTATTAAGCGGTGCAAAATGGCGAGTAAGCAAAACACAATTCTACCCCAATAAAACAGCCGTCTCTATTGAAGATTGCCGTTCTTATCTTACACAAATCGGGGTTAGCAAGTACTTTAAAGCGGGTTTATCAGATCAAACTTTATGCTTCGGTTTAGATAGTGATGAGGATTTGAATGCTTTTCTTCAATTTATCCAAAAGCAGAATAAATTATATTTAGAGGAAGTCATCTTGCCCAAAAATGATGTTATTGTAGATCAGGCTCAAAAGCCTTATGTAAGTCAGTTTATTTTAAACCTGTATCATAACAATAGCATTTACAAAAATATTGAAATTAGCAGTAATAATAATGCAATTCCTGTTCAGAAGGTATTTCTTCCTGGAAAGGAGTGGCTATATTTCGAAATTTATTGTCATCAACAACGTTCCGATGAATTGTTAATTGGGGTGATCCCATCTTTTTTAGATCAATTTTCACCGCAGATAAAATCGTGGTTCTTTATCAGGTACAACGAAAATGGGAACCATTTACGTTTGAGGATTTTACTGCACAACAACGAAGACGGACAAGCATTGGTTTCTGCGTTAGCGGATTATCTGCAGGATTATATCGCGAGTGGTTTGGTTTCAGATTTTCAGTTAAAAACCTACAAACGAGAGTTGGAAAGATATGGGGCAGAAATCATTTCGGATGTTGAAAATCATTTCTCTGTTGATAGTGATTTTGTTCTATCGCAGTTGCAGCAGCAAACAGATGCTTTTACCAAGTATAAATGGTGTTCTTATTTGGTAGATGAACTGTTGAAAGCTGTCGTTTTCGACTCTGAAGTGATGTTAAAAGTAACAAGCATGATTTCCGATTCGTTCAATAAAGAGCATCATTTGGAAGCGACAGATTTCAAAAAACTCAACCAGCAATATCAACAATATAAAACTGCGCCAAATTTTGATCCAAAACAAAACGAAAATTTCGACCGTTTTAAGCAATCATTTATCGGCGTACTTAAATTAACTGACGGGAACAGAAAAGTAAAACTCTTTACTGATCTAATGCACATGCATGTTAACCGATTGTTCAACAAAGATCAACGGACGAATGAAATGGTAATGTATTATTTTTTACTTAAGGACCTTCAGCGCAGAAGAGCTATTGGTTAAGGTTTAATTTAGACATTGGATTAATTACCTGCACATCTATTTCGGTTATGTATCGATTTAAGGGGTCTTTGTAGTATCTGAAAATATAATCATCCTTGTAAAAATTGGCTAGCCTTTTATTGATGTTGTCGATACCAACGTGGTGACTTTCATGTTCTTTTCCTTTATTGTCATTCACCATGTTAATGGTGCTGATGTTTAAATTATTGTTCTCATAATCAATTTTAATGATAGCCGGTTGAGTGGAGTGGGTTACATTACCATGCTTAAATATGTTTTCTACCAGGGTTAATAAAATAAGTGGTGGAAACCTTAAACCGAACAAATCGCCATTAACCTCTAAATTTAAATTAATAGCATTTGCTGTTCTAAGTTGATGAAGGTTGATTAAGTGTTCAATTTGTTCTACTTCCTCGCTTAATGGAACCATTTCCGAAGCTTCTGGTCTTTTTAAAGCATAACGCATCATTTCCGCCAGGTTCATAATAGCATCGGCGGCCATTGGCGCTTTTTTACGGGCGTCGTTGTATATAAAATTTAAGGTATTGAAAAGAAAGTGAGGGTTAATCTGGCTGCGAAGAAAGTTATTTTGGGATTGAACCAAATCATTCTCTAAAGCCTGTTTTTCTATTTGTGTAACGAGACTCTGGCGTTCCAAAGCCTCCACCTTTTTTCTATCTTCAAGATACTTTAGAATATAAATGTATCCTATTGAATAACCAATAAATAGTGAGGATCGATAAATACACGCTAAAACAAACTTTCTATCAAAAGTTTCAAGCGTTTGTTTTTCCACAAGACCGATCACTCCAAAAAACATCACTAATATGAATGACGCTAAAATATATGCAAAAAGTGAAAAAAGGATGATTAGGGGAAGTTTAATATAATATGGAATGTTATCATCACTTTTCAAAGCTTTTCCAGAAAGATAACCATTAGAATAAAATACTGATATGTTAGTTACATATATTAATATATATGCACCAATTGGACGAAATTGTCCGGTTACTAATCCTAAAATAAAAACCTCATATAAGATATAAAGTCCCCAAATAAGGAAGTGAAGCTTGTGCTTTTTGAAAAATGATTTTAGATGAATTAGCGTCATTTTTGTGGTTTGATCTATTAATTTAGGGTTTTTATCTCCTGAAACCGAGTGTTTGTGTAAAAAAGTATAGAAGGTAATATTTACGTTGCAACTTTACAGAAATAAATAGCAATAATATTAAACCTTAAATTTATAATATCATGAAAACTCAAATGGCTCCAAAAATCACTAAAAAAACTGTATTCGTTTATAAAAACATCAAAGCTAAAAATAACTACGTTACTAACCCAACTGGCGATATGAGTCATGCAACTGTTATGTCTAGCTACATCGTAGATTTATAGTCTACTGACTTCTGTTCGATTTCAATAAACTACTTTGTACGTAGGCGAAGAAAGCTTCTTTATAGCCTTCGCCAATCTGAATCATTTCATTATTTACAAGACGGATTATATTTCCATCTACCTTTTTGATTGCTGCTTTAGCAACTATATTCGATTTATTAACTCTAATAAATGCGTGGTTCTCTAAAGCTTTTTCAATCTCCTTTAATGTAAGGTAGGTGGTGTGCGTTTCACCCTTGGTAATGATTTGAATATAATTCTGAAGTGCTTTTATGTAAAGTATTTCATCAATAGCAATATTGGAAAAAGCATATTTGTGGTCGCCTTTAATATAAAGTGCCGCCACCTGTTCGGCATCTTTTGAAGTAGCTTTGGCATTATTTGCCTCCTTCTTCAAAATTCTATCAATACCTAAAGCAAATTTTGCAAATGAAATCGGCTTTAATAGATATTGATCTGATTGAACATCAAAAGCTTGTAAAGCATAGTCAGGATGTGCGGTAGTGAAAACTAAATACTTAGCTTTCTCTCGGATATTTTTGGCGAGTTCTAAGCCATTAATTCCAGGCATATCAATATCCATGAAGAGGAGATCTATCTCGTCGTCAATGCTAATTTCGGTTAAGGCTTGAACTGGACTTGTAAAAGTCTTGAATACTGTTAGTCCCGGCATTTCTGCTATATGGTCCGTAAGTACCTCAATCGCATGTTGTTCGTCATCGATGACAACGCATTTTAGATTCATGATATGATAAATATGAGTTTGGAATGATTTTAATGCAAGTTAAAGAAAAATATAATCAAATTACTTCTTGCCTAAAAAAAAGCCTGTTGCCATTTTCTTACTACAAGAAAAACTTGGTTTCGTGTAATAATCCACATGGTTGATGTAAAAAAATAACGTACTCATTTCTTTTTAATAATCTTTATACTGTTTGCCAAAAACAGATAATTAATTGATTTGCCTTTAAAAAGTAAATAGATTAATTAACCCTTTACATCTGCCTACCCAAGCTTGTGTAGCCTGTGGATAAGAAAATTAAAAACAGGCAATACAATACTGGGATCAGCTAATAGTGGTAAGTGAATTTGGCACAGCACAAATGAAAAACATAGAAATTACAAATACTCAACATGGAACTTAAAGACGAAATTGGTCAGTTTGCAGTAAGAATTAAGAAGATGCTTCCTCAAGTTCAAAATGAAGACTTAACCAGGAACGCATTGGTAATGCCATTTATTCAAATTTTAGGATTTGATCCTTCAGAAGTTCAATCTGAAGCAGTTTTGGATTTTGGTGTTAAAAAAAGTAAGAAAGTAGATTACACTATTATGAAAGATGGTGAGCCAACTATTTTGGTGGAGTGCAAGCACCATGAAGATAGTCTTGATATCCACGATTCTCGTTTATCAAAGTATTTCCGTAAAACTAAGGCAAAATACGGTTTGCTAACAAATGGTTTGGTTTATCGCTTCTATACTGAGAAAATGGTTAAATCGAAAAAAAATCAGGAGCCATTATTTGAGTTTAAAATTACTGATACTAAAGCGGCGACAATTGCAAAATTAATTGAAGAACATAAAGATTACTTCAACGTTGAGCAAAAGTCTGTAGCCAGTTAATATATTATTTAATCTAAGAGTCCCGAAATTCTAGATGAACTAAAGTCCTTTTACAGGGCTTTTTTTTATGCCCAAAAAAAGGGAGAAGTCTTTCGGCTTCTCCCTTTTAAATAATGGTTATTGTAAATTAAATTAGTTCAACGCTTCTGCTCACAAATGCTGTTAATTCTGCACCCGTTAACATGCCTTGCGCCAATAAAGCTAAATCTACAGCTTGCTTAGCCAAATTGCTTTGCTCTTCGCCTTCTGCTTTCAAAATTTTGCTTACCAGCTTGTGGTTGCCGTTAATAGCCACTTTATAGCTATCAGGCATTTGGCCATAAAAGCCCATTCCACCGCCCATTGCAGCCATGTCTTTCATCCGACGCATAAATTCGTCCATGGTTATAGTTACCGGTAATTCATCAGGATTTAACGCTACAACTTCTACCTGCATACCTGGTTTGGTAATTGCTTTTTCAAAAATCGTGGTCACTTCCTTTACCTGATCCTCACTTAACACATGTTCATTAACTTCGTCTTTCTCAATTAACTTATCAGCAACGCTCGAATCAACACGTTTAATAGAGGTTTTTTCTAGCTTTTGCTCTAGTTGCTGAATAAAGTGATTATCAATTGGTGAATCTAAAACCAATACATCATAATCTTTTTTGTTGGCCGATTGAATGAAAGCATCCTGTTTCGAAGCATCGTTCGAATATAAATACACTACTGTTCCGTTTTTATCAGTTTGCAACGGAGCAACTTTTTCTTTGTACTCGTTTAAAGTGAATAGTTCATTTTTGGTATTTCCAACCAATGCGAAATCTTTAGCTTTGTCGTAAAATTTCTCTTCGCTAATCATACCATATTTAACAAACAAACCGATATCTTTCCATTTATCTTCGAACGATTTGCGGTCTTTGTTAAACAGCTCCGATAATTTATCAGCAACTTTTTTGGTTATATAGTTGTTGATTTTTTTAACGTTGCTATCTGCTTGCAAGAAGCTACGCGATACATTTAATGGAATATCAGGAGAATCGATTACACCATGTAACAACATTAAAAACTCAGGAACAATATCTTTCACCTCATCGGTAATAAATACCTGGCGAGAGTATAATTTGATTTTGTTGCGTTGCATTTCGAAGTCGTTTTTCAACTTAGGGAAATACAATACGCCTGTTAAATTAAATGGATAATCTACATTTAAGTGAATCCAGAATAATGGCTCTTCACTAAATGGATACAATTCGCGGTAAAAGTTTAAATAGTCCTCATCTGACAAATCTGCAGGCGCTTTTGTCCAGATTGGATTAGTTGTATTGATGATATTATCAACTTCTACATCTTTATATTTTTTCTTGCCTTCTTCATCTTCACCGTCTTCAACAGATTCGCTTTTAGTGCCGAATTTGATCGGAACAGGCAAAAATTTAGCGTATTTATCAAGGATTTCCTGCAATTTCGATTCCTCTAAAAACTCTTCAGAATCTTTATTTACATGAAGAATGATATCAGTGCCACGGGTAGTTTTAGTTCCTTCAGTAATTTCGAATTCAGTACTTCCATCGCATACCCAACGAGCTGGTTCTGCACCATCCTTGTAAGATAAGGTTTGAATTTCAACTAAATCAGCAACCATGAAAGCCGAGTAAAAACCTAACCCGAATTTTCCGATGATTTCGTTTGCATCTTTAGCATCTTTAAATTTTTCTACAAATTCACTTGCGCCAGAAAATGCAACTTGATTGATGTATTTTTTAATTTCTTCGGCCGTCATACCCAAACCATTGTCGCTAATGGTAATGGTTTTTGCGTCTTTATCAACCGCAACCTGTACCAAAGGTTGACCAACTTCGCCGTTAAACTGACCTAATGAACCTAGTCTTTTAATTTTCTGAACCGCATCTACTGCGTTAGAAACCAACTCACGAAGAAAAATCTCGTTATCAGAGTATAAAAACTTCTTAATTATCGGGAAAATATTCTCTGTATGTATCGAGATATTTCCTTTTTCCTGTATGCTCATATATGTAAATAAATTGTTTAATCTACATCCTGCATATCAAGGCTTGTTCCAAAGCCTTTTGTTTGCCAAATTGACAGCGTTTTTTCGTCGTCATTGCGCAGCCAATTCTTCATTGGCTGCGGCAATCTCATTCGGGATGTTAATTATCGATTGGTGGATACCAATTTCTCAACGATTCTATGGAGGGTCGTCATCATCAGCTTTATCCTATCGGTCGGTGTCCTCACCGCCCGAAACCTGAAACGATTCTCATGAGCGGTCGTCATCCTCAGCTTCACAAGGAATCTCAGTCATCAGCTGCAATAAAAAAAGCCAAGTAGTTTTGTCTCCTTATCCTATCGGTCGGTGACCGCACCGCCTGAAACCTGAAACGATTTTCATGAACGATCGTCATCCTCAGCCTGACTGGGGATCTTAGTCATCAGCTGCAATAAAAAAAGCAAAGTAGTTTTGTCTCCTTGGCTTTATATTTTTAAATCTCTCTTTTTAATTCAACAGAAAGCTTGGTTCGTTTTCTTCCAGGCTTAATATTTTGGTAATCTTCTTTAATAAAACATCCATTTGAAAAGGTTTCGATAAAAAGTCATCCTGACCATAATTTAATGTTGTAAAATCTTTCTGATCATATAAACCAGAAATCAACAAGATTGGAATTTTCGAAGTGCTTTCTATTGATTTCAATTGCTCGCACAATACCCTGCCATCAATATGGCCCAAAGAAATATCAAGTAAAATTAAATCTGGATTGAAACTCTCAATTCTGTTAAAAACTTCTTCGCCATCGTTTAGTGCCGAAACTTTAAAGCCACCAATTTCGAGTATTAACTGTATGGTTTCTAAAACCTCAATGTCATCGTCAACTACCAATATTCTCTTCATATATTTAAAGCAATTTATGCGCCCTTAAAATTATAACAAAATGTATATTGTTATGTTTAAAATCTTCAAAAAAATTTAACGTTTAGTTTATTTTAGAAATAACGCTATCGCTTTCTCCAGCTTGCTGTACAATTCCTTCCTTTTGAAGAATGAAGTTAAACAAGTCTTCTATTGGTTTTTGTAAAATTTTGCCTGGTTCTATTCCGTTAGCTTGCAAAACTTCTACCAACTCCTCTTGATAATAAAAAGCTATAGAGCCTACAAAATGACAAGGAACATCTTGATGCTTTGGATAATCTTTTATATTGGTATCAACAAATTCCTGAAAGCCTGTTCTTAGAATGTCCTGAATAAAAGGATGTTCTTTATGACTAGCCATAAAACGGCTAAAGCTGGCCAAATAAATATTTGGAAAAGCTTTCTGGTATACATTAGTGATAATCTGGTCTTTTTCTGTAGGGAAAGCTTTTTTAAACTCTGCGGCTAAACCAGATGGCATTTTGTTGTATAAATAAGCAAGTAATACTTTCTTGCCGAAAAATGTTCCAGAGCCTTCATCTCCTAAAACATAACCTAAACCATGATGGCCATCGTGAATTTTTTTACCGTCGAAATAGCAAATGTTTGAGCCAGTGCCCAAAATACAATTTAACCCTTCTGCGTTGCCGCAAGTAGCATAAACGGATCCTAAAAGATCATGATCTACTGAAATGAAAGCATTTTTAAATATCTCCGACAAGCCATTCGATACCACTTCGTGCTTATCAGGCGACGAACAACCTGCACCAAAAAAGTATATTTCTTTTACCTGTTCTGCATATTGCATCACCGTTTCATTTTTCGAAATGAGCTTGCTAATATCCTGCTCACTTAAAAAGTAAGGATTTATTCCGGGGGTGTTAAATTTTATGGTTTCGCCATTAAGATAGCCCATCCAATCTGTTTTCGAAGAGCCACTATCTGCAACAAGTATCATAGGAATAAATATAAAAATTAATTGGATAAATCTATGTTACCACTAATCTCTTTCAACGTGGTTTCTGCAATTTTAGCCTGATATTGCATCTCGATAAATCGATTTTGAGCGTCAATGGCATTGCGTTGTGCCTCTCTAAGCTCTAGCGGGGCAATACTTCCTAATTTATATTTCGCCATGGTGATATCTAAATTCTCTTTCGCAATATCTACGTTACGTTGTTCCAGTTTAATTAAATCGAGATACGTAGCGTAATTTTGATAGGCCGTTAATAGTTGCGAATTTACATCAAGCTTGGTTTTACTCAAATTAAGTGATGAATTTTCAATATCAATTTTGGCATTGCGCTCTTGCTGTCGCTGCAAAAAACCGTTAAATAAATTTAAACTTGCCGTTACGCCATAGGTAAATCCATTCGCCGCAAAACGCTGGTTAAATCCAGTCGGACTTGTGCTTTTGGCCCTGCTGTAACCAGAGTTTAAACTAATTGCCGGGTATCTGGCTCCTTTAATGGCTTTAAGGTTTAATGAAGAAATTTTTTGATTGATAAACGCATTCTGGACGTTTGGATTTTGAAGCTCCGCAATTTCTGCCTGTTTGCTAAATAAAATGCCTTTATCAACGTCTATTCTGTCTACAACTGTAAAGCCAGTGCTAATATCTCTAACTAATAATTGATTTAAACGAACCTTAGCGACCTGAAGAAAATTCTTAATTTGAATGTAGTTAGAAGTGTCGGTATTATAATCTACCTGGGCTGTTAAAACATCTAATTTCGACCCTCGGCCCAGTTGTAATTTAGTTTTAGCAATATTGCTGCGCCACACGGAAACATCAATTGCACTATCAGCGGCTACCAGTAATTGCTGCTGCCTTACAATATCATAATAAGCCGTAATTACATCGGATACGGTGGTTAGAATGGTAAGCCGGGTGTTTATTTCTCCTTGTTTCTGCAATTCTTTTAAACGATCATAGTTCGCAAACATCGTGAAGCCATCAAAGATCGTCCAGTTTAAATCGGCGCCATAACTGTTATTGGTACTTCTCGCTCCGCGGATCACTCTGTCTTCTCCGGTTACGGGTGTTTGCCTTGTATTTTGAATACTTCCACCGTTACTGTAAACCCCCTCAATGGTGGGCAGCATCCCTGCGTTGCCAATGTTAGCGTTGTTTTGCGCAATCTTTATTTCGTTCTTGCTTATTTTTATGTCGTAATTATTTTGAAGCGCAATGGTAATGGCTTCCCGCAAGCTGAGTTTTTCTTGTGCAAACCCAGAAATGGATAGACACAGAAAAAGTATGGATATGGTTAGTTGCTTACTCATCTTATTCTGCTATATGTGTTGCTTCATGCTCAAAACGGTCAGCATCTTTTAGTTGTTTATTTGGATTGTATGGTTTTGCCCAATACGAGTAAATGGCTGGGATTACAAAAAGCGTTAATACCAGCGAAAACAAAGTTCCGCCAACAATTACGGTTCCCATACTCATTCTGCTTTTTGCTGCAGCGCCCAAAGCCAGGGCAATTGGTAGTGCACCTATGGCAATGGCCAAACTGGTCATTAAAATTGGACGTAAACGAGAAACCGATGCTTCGCGAATAGCCTCTGGTATGGCCATACCTTTTTCTTTTAGCTGATTGGCAAACTCCACGATCAAAATACCATTTTTGGTTACCAAGCCAATTAGCATAATGGTTCCAATCTGGCTGAAGATATTCCAGCTTTGACCGCACAACCAAAGCGATAAAAATGCCCCGGCAACGGCCATTGGAACAGTTAAGATGATAATGATAGGGTCTTTAAAACTTTCAAATTGTGCTGATAGAATTAAATAGACTAGCAACAATGCCAGGCCAAAAGCGAAGAATGTATTTGAAGAACTTTCTTTAAAATCTCTTGATTCGCCGCTTAAATCGGTAGAGAAAGTTTCATCTAAAACGCTGGCTGCAATTTTATCCATGGCATCTATCCCTTCGCCAATGCTTTTACCTGGCGCTAAACCTGCAGAAACAGTTGCAGAAATAAAACGATTATTTCTATATAATTGCGGTGGACTGCTTTCTTCTTTTGCTGTAACCAAATTATCAAGCTGGATTAATTCGCCTTTATCACTACGAACGTAAACTGAACTTAAATCCAAAGGATCTTTCCTATCGCCCCGGTCAAACTGACCAATTACCTGATATTGTTTGCCATTCATAAAGAAGTAAGAGAACCTTTGACCACTTAAACCAAGGTTTAGGGTTTGTGCAATGGCAGAAATTGATACACCAAGGTTTTTCGCTTTATCACGATCTATAGTCAGGTTGATTTCTGGCTTATTGAATTTTAAGTTAACATCAGATACCGTAAAAGTTGGATCTTTAGCAACAGCCTCCATAAATAAAGGTACTTTCTCTCTTAACTTTTCGAAGTTTTGTGCCTGGATGATATAACTGATGGGTAAACCACCTCTTCTACCCACAGAAATAGTAGGCTGCTGGTTGACAATCACTTTACCCTCCGTATATTTTTTTGTGATTTTCGTGAGCATGTCAGCAATTTCTTTTTGCGAACGTTCACGTTTCTCAGGGTCAACCAAACCCATCCTCACGAAACCCATATTTGTTGAACCCGCACCACCAAAACCAGGTGCTGTAATGGTAATATTTACATTCTTCTCCGAAACGGAATCAATCACCATTTGATTTAATTTCATGATGAATTTATCTGTCGAAGTAAATGATGCACCTTCAGGTAAAGTTGCAGTCATATTGATGGCGCTTCGATCATCGTACGGGGCGGTTTCTTTAGGCAACAACTTCCAAAATAAGAAAATCAAGCCCATACATATCACAATAATGGGAATGGAAAGCCATCGTTTATCTAAAAATTTATTCAGATTGCATGCATAAGCATCATTAAGTTTAATAAAATAGGGCTCTGTCCAGTTATAGAATTTAGAAGGTTTATGCCCGCCTTTTTTCATCAGATAGGCATTTAACATTGGAGTTAACGTTAACGATACAAAGGCAGAAATAAGAACAGCTGCACCAATTACTACTCCAAATTCTCTAAATAATCTCCCAACAAATCCCTGTAAGAAAATTACTGGTAAGAAAACAGCTGCAAGTGTGATGGAGATGGATATTACCGCAAAGAAAATTTCATTTGAGCCTTTAATCGCAGCTTCAAATGGCGACATCCCTTCCTCAACCTTTTTAAAAATGTTTTCAGTAACTACAATCCCATCATCAACCACCAAACCTGTAGCTAAAACAATCGCCAGTAAACTCAAAACATTAATCGAAAACCCGAAAGCGTACATCACAAAAAAAGTGAAAATTAAGGATACCGGTATATCAATGAGCGGTCTGAAAGCGATTCCCCAGTCTCTGAAGAAAAGATAAATAATTAAGATTACTAAAACTAAGGATAGGCCGATGGTTTCAGCCACCTCTGTTACCGATCTTTTAATAAATAAGGTATTATCCAGCGAAACATTCAGCTTAATATCATCAGGCATATCTGCCTTTAATTTATCAAAGCGATTATAAAATTCTTTACTGATATCGAGGTAATTGGCTCCAGGTTGAGGAATGATAGCCACTGCAACCATTGGTTTCCCAGATTCACGTAACACAGTCTCTTCATTTTCTGAGCCTAAAGTTGCGTAACCAACATCCTTAAGCTTAACAACCTGGTTGCTATCTGATTTAAGAATCAGATTATTGAACTGTTCTTCGTTAACCAGTTTACCCAAAGTTTTTACGGTAAGTTCGGTGGTTTCGCCCGTAATTTTACCCGAAGGAAGCTCTACGTTTTCATTATCTAGTGCGGTTACGATGTCTTGAGAGGTGAGTCCATAGGCACTTAACTTATTTGGATCCATCCAAATCCGCATGGAATATTTCCGTTGCCCCTGAATCTGCACACTACTCACTCCAGGGATGGTTTGGATCCGATCGGCAATCACATTTTCTGCAAAATCACTAAGCTGCAAGGTATTGCGCTTATCACTCTGTATCGTCATCGAAAGGATAGGATCAGAGTTTGCATCAGCTTTGCTTACAATGGGCAAACCATCAATATCGCGGGGTAAATTTCTTGCTGCCTGCGAAACTTTATCGCGAACATCATTTGTTGCTTCCTCAATGTTTTTATCAAGGTTAAACTCTACTGTAATGTTACTTGTTCCCTGGTTACTGGAAGAAGAAATATTCCGAATTCCATCAATTGAGTTGATTGATTTTTCCAGCGGCTCCGTAATCTGCGATTCAATAATATCAGAGTTTGCTCCAGGGTAGGAGGTTCGCACCGAAACCACGGTCGGATCGATAGAAGGAAATTCTCTTACGCCCAGAAATGTATAACCAATTATCCCGAAAAGGACAATCAGCAGGTTCATTACAATGGCAAGAACAGGCCTTTTTATGCTCGTTGTAGAGATACTCATAATTATTCTTTAACCAGATTTACTTTCACAGGAGCATCTTTTTTCAAGGCCATTGAGCCAGTAGTTAAAACCGTATCGCCAGCTTTAAGACCAGAAGTGATTACAATGTTTTCATCTGTCCGGGTTCCAGCTTCTACCTTTACTTCCTGGGCTTTTCCGTTTTTCTTGATGTAAACGATTTTGCCTTTCAAAACCGGAATAATGGCCTGGTTAGGAATAAGGATGGCATTTTGAAGGGTGTTTAACGCAAGCTTTATCTTGGCAAATGAGCCTGGTAACAAGCTGTTATCTGCATTAGGCGCCAATGCCCTAATTTGCAATGTTCTGGTGGCTGTATTTATTCCCGGTTCTATGGCATATACTTTCCCTGTATTTTGTTTTGAAGATCCATCGGTTGTAAATGCGATTGATGAGCCCAGGTTAATCTGCCCTGCATATTTTTCAGGCACCGAAAACGTAACTTTAACCGGATTGGTGTTTACCAGGTTTGCGATGACTGTAGAAGGTGTTAAATAGGTTCCTGCAGAAATACTTCTTAAACCAATTCTGCCCGAAAATGGAGCACGGATAGTTGTTTTGGCCAATTGCGCCCTGATTAATTGGGTTTGCGATTGTAGCGATCTCAAATCGGCAAGTGAAATATCGTACTCCTCCTGACTGATTGCGCCTTTTTCCAGCAATTGTTTCGACCTGTTTTCGGTAGTGCCAGATAGTTTTTGTTTGGTTAAGGCTTCTTGTAATTGTGCCTGAATATCTCTGTCGTTAATTTTAACTAATACTGAGCCTTTAGCTACATTAGTTCCTTCCTTAAAATAAATTCCAGTTACCAAACCGGCAACCTCACTTTTGAGCACTACAGATTCATTGGCTTCAATGGCTCCGGTTACTTCCAGGTCGTTATTAAATGATGTTGGTTTTACCACAATGCCATCAACTACCATGGGTGCGCCTGCAGCTCCACCTTTGCCAGCCCCACCTTTAGCAGAAGCACCAGCAGCCCCGCCTTTACCTTCTAGTTTTTTGTTTGCGTTAATTCTGTAGTATACTAAATAGGCCAAGCCAATAGCAAAAACAGCATAAAAAATATACCTTTTCTTCATGTTTATATTTGTGTCTTGCTTATCTGAACGTTAAAATTGAATTAACGTAAGAATAAGAGTGTAAAAATATTCAAATAGTTTAGTCCTAAATTTGTTGTATTAAGGATGTTACCAAGTTAATTCTAAGGTCTTAGTCTATAATTCAAAGTATGGATTGTTAATTTAATAAAATGCCTTTTTGAATAAGTTGCCATACTTTTTAAATCAACTTTCATTACAAAGGCTATGGTTTATAGATTATATCTAAAGACTTATCACGGCTGACTTCGGAGTTTTATATGCCTCGGCTCGATCTAATTTTCGTTTAAAATTCAAAAACTTCATCAATTACCATATTTTTGCTGACAAAATACCCCAATATGTTAATCAAAAAATCAATTTTAAGTTTAGTTTTAATACTAACATGTTTTATGGCAGCAAATGCACAAGTAAAAATTGCTTTTGAGGTTTCTTTTAAAGAGCCACAAGCACATTATGCTGAAGTTCAGATGAATATTTCTGGTTTGGCAAAAGATTATGTTGATGTAAAAATGCCAGTGTGGACTCCAGGTTCTTATCTTGTTCGCGAGTTTGAGAAAAGTGTAGAAGAGTTTAAGGCAACGGCTGGAGGTAAGCAGGCCCGTGTTGAAAAAGTGAGAAAAAATACCTGGAGAATATTTTCTGCTAAAGCTGCTGAGATAAAAATTAACTACCGTGTTTACGCTTTCGAAATTTCGGTACGTACGCCTTTCATTGATGAATCTCATGCCTTTCTATCATCAACAGGAATTTTTATGCATCCTGATGGAATGATTAAATCACCAAGTACAGTGAAAATTGTTCCATTCAATACCTGGAGTAAAGTTTCTACAGGTTTAGAGCCGGTTGCTGGCCAGCAGTTTACTTACCGTGCAAGCGATTTCGATATTTTATACGATAGCCCGATAGAGGTAGGTAACCAGGACATTTTCGAATTTAATGCAGCTGGCGTTCGTCATGAGGTTGCGATGTATGGCGGCGGTAATTATGATAAAGAGAAATTGAAAGTGGATATGGCTAAAATTGTAGAAGAAATTACTGCGGTTTATGGCGAAAATCCTAACAAACATTATACATTCATCGTTCACAACTTTTTAAGAGGCGGCGGCGGTTTAGAGCATTTAAACTCTACTACTTTAGGTGCTACGCGAAATGCTTACAACACCGAAGCAGGTTACAAAGGCTTTTTAGCTTTGGTTGCCCATGAGTATCACCATTTATGGAACGTTAAGCGTTTACGCCCGGTTGCTTTAGGTCCGTTTGATTACGATAACGAAAACTATACCACCAACCTTTGGGTGGCTGAAGGATTTACTTCATACTATGAAAATAAATACATGCACAGAGCGGGTTTTAATGATGATGCTACTTTTGTGAACGATCTTGCTGGCGCCATCGGTACGGTGATTAATACGCCTGGAGCAAAATATCAATCAGCTGCTGCTTCTAGTTACGATGCCTGGATTATTGGTTACCGTCCGAACGAAAACTCCAAAAATAATTCCATTTCTTATTACAGTAAAGGTGAAGTAATCGGAATATTGATGGATTTGGAAATTATCAATGCAACAAAGGGTGCCAAAAGTTTAGATGATGTAATGAAAGCCATGTATTTACAATGCAAAACTCTAAAACGTGGTTATACCGATGCTGAATTTAAAGCAATGGTCGAAAAAATTTCGGGTATTAGTTTTACCAATTTTTGGGCTAAATATGTTAATGGTGTAGATGATGCGGAATATGTGAAATATTTAGGTTACGCCGGAGTTGATATGACTACTGAAAATGCAACGCCTAATAAACCAGTAAGCGGTGCCGCAGGCCAGTTAACCAATAATGGTACGATTTCAGTTTCTTCAATTACTAGAAATTCTGCTGCATGGGTTGCTGGTTTGAATGTTAATGATGAAATCATTTCGTTAGACAATATTTCGGTGAACGATGCTTTGGCCAATATCAGACTAAAAAGCCCAATGTTATCATTAGAAACCTTACCTGTTGTTTCAGGAAAAAATATCGGCGATGTATTGAAACTTAAAATTAAACGTGATGGTTTGGAGAAAGAGATTTCACTTACTTTGAAAGAAAACCCTAGCGTACGTTTAAAAGCTACCATTAATCAGAATGCAACGCCGGCACAAAAAGCGGTGTTCAAAAAATGGACAGGTAAATAATTTTAGATTCTCGAGTTATCGGTCTTGAGTTCAAAATTAAGTCAATAAAAAAGCCGCTGGAAATTTTCCAGCGGCTTTTTTCGTATCAAGCTTTTCGCTTTATTATTTAAGCTTTTTGCTTAAAAAGTATATCTGAAGCCTAAACCAAATCTTCCAGCGTTAAAATCGCTATCGCCATCACCTAGATATAATCTTGGTCTCCAATCTAAAGCAATTGCTAACGGTGCACCGCTAATTTTATAATCTAAACCAACCATTGGTACTAAATAAAAGTTAGAACCACCATCATACAATTGTACTGATGGACCACCACCTAAATACCAATCTAAGCCTTTTGCGCCAGGAATTGAAGCATTATATTGTAAAAATGCTTGTAAGGTTGTAGAGTTACCACCAAATAAAACTTCACCTTGTAAAGCTGCACTTCTGCTGAAATGGTGTCTAACAGATGGGCCAACCAATGTTGCGCCGTCTCCAAAGTCTATTCCTAATCCTAAACCTGTTTTGTAATTCTGTGCTTTAACACTCGTTGTCGTCAATGCAAATAATGCAATGCATCCTAAAATTGTAAATAGCTTTTTCATAATCAAATTTTAAAGTAAATAACGTTTTTCAAATATTTAATCAGCTTAACAACTTTAATGCCGTTTATGTTTTTACGGTAAAAATTTTAAAGCTATAAAAAACAATGCTTGCATAGTAATTTTTGATTTCTTAAGTTTATTTAAATTTTTCGATGTAGAAGTTGCTTTAAGATTCACTCATAAATGCAAAATTTTATCGATCAAAAACATAAGGCTAGCACATCTTTATGTTTGATTTTTTTAACTTAACCAAATAATAATAAAAAGATATGGCTGCAGAAATTACAAGGGTATTCGACCTCCTACGATATAACCTGGAAGATCCGAAGCAAGAGTTTATCAATGGAAAAATTAATGGCAATTGGGTTAATTACAGTACTGCAGATTTTTCTGCTACTGTAGACAATTTAAGTCGTGGATTAATTAATCTTGGTATTGCAAAGGGTGGAAGGGTTGCGGTAATGTCTCATAATAGACCAGAATGGAATATTGCCGATTTTGCAGCTAATCAAATTGGGGCCTACCAGATCCCGCTTTATCCTACTTTAGCAGAACACGATATTCAGTTTATTTTAAAGGATGCAGAAATTTCGATAGTATTTGTATCAGATGGTGATTTATATAAAAAAATAAAGCCATGTGCAGATGCCATTAACCCAGATATAAAAATTTTCAGTTTTAGCGATGTTGAAGGCGTTAAATCATGGAAAACGCTTATTGCTGATGGGGAAAACAGCCAGGCAATTAACCTCGACGAATATAGATCAAAAGTAGAACCTGAAGATATATTAACACTCATTTATACATCAGGGACGACGGGCACCCCGAAAGGAGTAATGTTGACGCACCATAATCTGGTGGCCAACTTTGTAAATTCATCTGTCGTGATGCCAGAAGGTGTAAATAAGAGTTTGAGCTTTTTACCGCTTTCGCACATATTCGAACGCATGATTATTTATTTGTACTTATATAATAGAACAAGTATTTATTATGCCGAAAGCATGGATACCATAGTTGCCGATATTCAACATGTAAAACCAAATGCATTTTCAACCGTACCCCGTTTGCTTGAGAAAGTTTATGATAAAATAATGGAGAAAGGGAAATCGCTTACTGGTATTAAGAAGGGGATTTTCTTTTGGTCGGTAGCGTTGGCCGAAAAATATACCACAGACGCAAGTGCATGGTATAATTTGAAATTGGGCATTGCCAGGAAATTGGTTTTTAAGAAATGGCAGGAGGCGCTTGGTGGAGAGATCGTGGTAATTGTTTCTGGTGGCGCCGCTTTAAATCCGCGTTTGGCCCGGATCTTCTGGGCTGCTGGGATGCCTGTTTTCGAAGGCTATGGTTTAACCGAAACTTCGCCTGTAATTACGGTAAATCATTTTGGCGGTACCATGTTCGGCACTGTTGGGGAGGTGATTAAGGGTGTTGAGGTGAAAATCGCTTCGGATGGCGAGGTGCTAACCCGTGGCCATCAGGTGATGAAAGGTTATTATAATCGCCCCGATTTAACAGAAGAAGCTATTGACCAGGACGGATGGTTCCATACTGGCGATATTGGCGAGTTAGTGGATGGTCGTTTTCTCAAAATTACCGATCGTAAAAAGGAAATGTTTAAAACCGCTGGTGGAAAATATGTTGCACCTCAAATGTTGGAAAACAAATATAAGGAGTCGATTTTTATTGAGCAGATTATGGTTTTGGGTGAGAATAAAAAATTTCCATCTGCGTTAATTGTTCCTAACTTCGAAACATTAAAAACCTGGGCAGGCAAAAAAGGAATCGCTTTTACTACAAATGAAGAGATTATAAAAAACGATCAGGTTTTAGCAAAATACAATGAGGTAATTGAGGCTGCCAGCGTAGATTTTGGCAAGTGGGAGCAAGTGAAAAGATTTGCTTTACTTCCAAAAGAATGGAGTATTGATGGCGGCGAGTTAACGCCAAAACTAAGCTTGAAACGAAAAGTTATTACCGAAAAAAATGCCAATATCATCGAAAAAATATATAAAGATGCAGAGAACTATAAAGCGCCTAACTAAACTTAAAATTAGTTCAACACTAATCGTATTAGTCATTGTTTTTGCCAGCTGTGTAAGCGGTCAGCTCGGGAAAAACAACAGCGGGGAATTTAAAAATGGGATGGTTGTTACGGCACATCCCGAAGCATCAAAAGTTGGTATTGATATTTTAAAAAAAGGCGGCAACGCTGTTGATGCGGCTGTTGCTGTTCAATTTGCGTTAGCTGTAGTGTATCCAAATGCTGGAAACATTGGTGGTGGCGGCTTTATGGTTTATCGTTCTGCAAAGGGCGAAGTGAATGCACTGGATTTTCGCGAGAAAGCGGCTTCATCAGCAAGCAGAGACATGTACTTAGATTCTGCAGGGAATCCAATTGTTGATAAAAGCTTATTCGGGCATTTAGCCGCAGGGGTTCCGGGTTCGGTTGCCGGTATGGTAGAGGCTCATCAAAAATATGGTAAACTTTCCTGGAAAGAGGTTGTTCAGCCAGCAATTGATTTGGCAGAGAATGGTTTCAAAATTACCAAGCGCCAATCCGCTGAACTGAACGGCTTGCACCGAAAATTGATGGATATTAATATTAACGGAACTGCTTTGGTTAACCTGGAAAGCACCTGGCAAGAGAACAGTTTATTAGTGCAAACCGAATTAGCGAATACTTTAAAGCTTATTCAACAAAAAGGTAAGGCAGGCTTTTATGAAGGAGCGGTTGCTGATTCTATCGTGGCAGAAATGCAGCGTGGAAAAGGCTTAATTACCAAAGAAGATTTAAAAAACTACCGGGCGGTTTGGCGCAAACCTATAATAGGGAGTTATCGGGGTTATAAAATTATTACAATGCCGCCAACTTCTAGCGGTGGCATAGCGCTTATTCAATTGCTACAATCGGTTGAGCCATTTCCATTGAAAAAATGGGGACATAACTCAGATTCAACAGTACAGGTTATTGTTGAAGCAGAAAGAAGAGTGTATGCTGACAGGGCCACCCATCTTGGCGATCCGGATTTTTATAGCGTTCCTCAGAAAGAATTGTTAGATCCTGTTTACAATAAACGAAGAATGGCGAACCTTAATTGGGCCGCCGCAATACCTAGCGATCAAATTTTAGCCGGAGTAATCAAAGGTAAAGAAAGCGAAGAAACCACGCATTTTTCTATTGTGGATCATGAAGGAAATGCAGTTTCGATAACAACAACCTTAAACGGCTCTTATGGATCCTTGGTTGTGGTTAAAGGTGGTGGCTTTTTATTGAATAATGAAATGGATGATTTCTCGGTTAAGCCAGGAGCGCCAAATATGTATGGTTTGGTGGGTGGCGAAGCCAATGCTATTGCACCAAATAAACGGATGTTAAGCTCTATGACTCCAACTATTGTAGAAAAAGAGGGAAAACTTTTCATGGTTGTGGGTACCCCAGGTGGATCTACGATCATTACTTCTGTTTTTCAAACCATCATTAATGTAGTCGATTTTGACATGAATATGCAAGCTGCTGTTGCTGCTAAAAAATTTCACCATCAATGGCTGCCAGATGAAGTTTATGTAGAAAAGGATGCAATAGATAGTTTATCAACACAAAAGTTGGAAGCTAAAGGCTATAAAATCATCAACCGTGGTGCAATTGGAAGGGTCGATGCTATTTTAAGAACCAAATGGGGCGCTTACCAAGCGGGTGCAGATCCACGGGGAGATGATACCGCTCTGGGTTACTAAGTGTTAAAGTGGATAAGTATTTTTTAAATTTTCTCTTTTTGGTATAGCAATTGTGTATGCTGGGCAACGCATATCAACGTTATATTAAAAAATATGAAATCAAATTTAATCAAGTCCCTACCGGTTGTATTAGCCGGATTATTTGCAGGTACTGTAGCAATGGCTCAGGAACCAGCAACATCCACGTCTCAGTTCAGAACTTGGTCTATTGGTGTTAATGCTGGTGCATTGACTCCGCTATCGCCATTGGGTGGAAAAAATGATTTTAGTAATAACAAAACCAGTTTTGGTTATGGTCTTTACATCAAAAAACAATTCACGCCGTATTTCTCATTGCGTTTAGATGGAGTAAGAGGTAAATTAAAGGCTGATAATTCAGAGCCTTTTGAAAGTGGATTGGTAAATAGTTCTCCGGTAACAGCATTTGAAACTCAATTAGAGTATTCAGGAAGTTTAAATGCAGTTGTGAATATGTTCAATATTGATATGTTCAAAAAAGAAAACGCATTGCAATTATATACTTCAGTTGGTGCTGGTTTAGCTGGTTACAAACCAACTATTACTACTGCAGCAGGAACAACTGAATTTGCTGGTGGTAAAACAATCAAAGAATTAATCATCCCTGTAGGTGTTGGTGCAAAATTCAAAGTATCTGATGGAATTAATATCGATTTAGGTTGGACAATCAACTATGTTGACGGAGATAATCTTGATGGATTACACAGAGGCCCGGCTAATGATAAATACAACTATGGTTACGCTGGTTTAGAATTTGCATTGGGTACTGGAAAACAATTGGCTTTCCACAACCCAGTAGCTGCAACTTATGATGAGGCATTGGCTGCAAAAAATACAGCAAATGCTTTGAAATCTGATTTAGATGCTCAAAAAGCTGAAAATGCAAAATTACGTTCAGAAATGAATGATCTGTTAA
The DNA here is from genome assembly GCF_979258625.1 of Pedobacter sp. AC212. NCBI lineage: Bacteria > Pseudomonadati > Bacteroidota > Sphingobacteriia > Sphingobacteriales > Sphingobacteriaceae > Pedobacter > Pedobacter sp. AC212. The sequence goes on from NZ_OZ409870.1 coordinate 1,099,929, forward strand.
AAGATACAGATGGTGATGGTGTTGCTGATAAATTAGATAAATGCCCAGGTACTCCTGCTGGTACTGTTGTTGATGGTTCTGGTTGTCCGTTAGTGGCTCCGAAACCACAAGTAACAATAGTTACTGAAGAAGATCGTAAAGTAGTTAATGAAGCGATTAAAAACTTAGAATTCGATTTAGGTAAAGCAACTATCCGCTCTAAATCTTATGCTTCGTTAAACAGAGTAGCAGCTTTATTAGTAGAGAAAAACTTCAGCTTAAAATTAGCAGGTCATACTGATAACACTGGATCTAAAGAATTAAACTTACGTTTATCTAAAGAAAGAGCAGAATCTGTAAAAGCTTATTTAGTTTCTCAAGGTGCAAATGCATCTCGTATCGAAGCTACTGGCTACGGAATGGGTCAACCAATTGCAACTAACAAAACTGCAGCTGGTCGTCAACAAAACCGTCGTGTAGAGTTTACTTTATACTAGTAGGTAAATAAATTTTTGAGAGCCTCCGATGAAAATCGGGGGCTTTTTTTATGACAAAAAATTTTCAATTTCCCTATTGGAATAATAAAATACATTCATTAGCTTTGTTATGCAAGCATAATAAATTATTAAAATGAAACAACAGCAAACAATAGATTATCACGTGAAGTTTGCATGGCAAAACATGTTTAACAAGTATAATCAAATGGCCTCTACTTTTGGCATAACACAGGCTATTGGTTATATGCTGATAAACATAAATGATGAAGAGGGTACTGCCGTTTCCAATTTGGCTGCCTTGCTTGGCGTAAAAGCGACCAGCCTTTCCAGAATGTTAAATAATATGGAAGAAGCTAAGCTTATTTACCGCGAAACCTCCATAGGCGATAAACGTTCGGTGAAGGTTTTTTTAACCGATTTCGGAAAAGAAAAGAAGCACCTGGCAAAAGGGGTTGTGCGAAAATTTAATGAATATTTGGATGAACACTTCTCTAAAAAAGAGAAAGAAACATTCATTAATCTGTTAATAAAACTTAATGATATTACGGTAGCATATACTGTTGATTAAATATATTTTGTGATGAAACCTGCTTTGCATGAGTTTACCAATGGGCTCAGGTTTTGAAGTAGGTTCCATCAGACCAAAAGAAAAATAAATAATGACTGATGAACCGTCACTGATAAAATGCTAAAATTTTATCAGTGTAAGCTCCATCAGACAAATAATATAATAGACAAAAACTGATGAAACGAAGCATTAATAAAGTTGCTGTTTTAGGTTCGGGGATTATGGGTTCGCGTATTGCATGCCATTTTGCCAATATTGGGGTTGAGGTTTTACTTTTAGATATCGCCCCAAAAGAACTTACTCCAGAAGAACAGGCAAAAGGACTGACGTTAGACAAACCAGTGGTAAAAAACCGGATTGTTAATACGGCTTTGCAAACGGCTGTCAAAACAAATCCATCGCCGGTTTATTCTAAAAAAGTATTGAATAAAATTAAAACCGGGAATTTCGAAGATGATATGTCGAAAATTGCTGGCTTTGATTGGGTAATTGAAGTAGTTGTTGAAAATCTTGATATCAAGAAAAAAGTTTTCGAGCAGGTAGAGCAATTTCGCAAACCAGGTACATTAATTACCTCGAATACTTCCGGTATCCCCATTCATTTAATGGCCGATGGCAGAAGCGATGATTTTAAAGCACATTTCTGTGGAACACACTTTTTCAATCCGCCGCGTTATTTAAAGCTATTGGAAATTATTCCAACGCCGTATACCAAACCGGAAATAGTTGATTTCTTAATGCATTATGGCGATAAATTTTTAGGTAAAACCACCGTTTTATGTAAAGATACGCCAGCCTTTATTGCCAATAGAGTTGGAGTATATTCAATTATGGCCTTATTGCATTTGGTCGAAAAATTGGATTTAACAGTCGAAGAGGTAGATAAATTTACCGGTCCAGCTTTGGGTAGACCAAAATCGGCTACCTTCCGTACTTCTGATGTGGTTGGTTTGGATACCATGATTAAAGTAGCCAAAGGACTTTACGATAATTGTCCTGATGATAAAGCACATGAGTTATTTAAACTTCCTGACTATGTTAAAAAGATGGAGGAGAACAAATGGCTTGGCGATAAAACCAAACAGGGTTTCTATAAAAAAACTAAAGCTGCCGACGGCAAAACCGAAATCCTTGCCTTGGATTTGAAAACTTTAGAATACAAACCTCAGCAAAAAGTTAAATCGGCTACATTAGAAATGACCAAGCCAGTTGAAAATCTTCGCGAACGCATGAAGATTTTTGCGAAAGGAAAAGATAAGGCAGGCGAGTTATTCCGTCATTCTTCATTTGGATTATTTGAGTACGTATCTGATAGGATTCCGGAAATTTCTGATGAATTGTACCGCATTGATGATGCGATGCGTGCAGGTTTTGGTTGGGAGCTTGGACCTTTTGAGCTTTGGGATGCGGTAGGTTTGAAAGAAGCAATTGAGGGAATGGAGCAATATGGAAATAAAGCTGCCGCTTGGGTTCAAGAAATGCTTGATGCAGGAAATACTTCTTTTTATAAGGTAGAAAGCGGCGTTAAAAAATACTATGATATTCCAACAAAATCTTACAAAGCCTTACCAGGAACGGATGAATTTATCATTTTAGATAACATCCGCGAGAATAAAACACTTTGGAAAAATTCTGGCGTTTCTATCATTGATTTAGGTGATGGCATTTTAAATGTAGAATTCCATACCAAAATGAATACCATCGGTGGCGATGTAATCTCAGGAATTAACAAAGCCATTGATATGGCAGAGAAAGATTATCGTGGTTTAGTAATCGGTAATGATGGTGCAAACTTTTCTGCTGGCGCAAATGTGGGGATGATTTTCATGATGGCGGTAGAGCAGGAATGGGATGAGTTGAATATGGCTATCCGAATGTTCCAGAACACTTCGATGCGTATTCGTTACTCTTCCATCCCGGTTGTGGTTGCACCACACAATTTAACCTTGGGTGGTGGCTGCGAGTTTAGCTTACATGCCGATCATGTTCAATTGTCAGCAGAAACTTATATGGGCTTGGTGGAGTTTGGTGTCGGCGTTATTCCCGGTGGCGGCGGAACAAAAGAGTTTGCGCTGCGGGCATCGGATGAATATAAAGACGACCAGATTGTTCAAAATGCATTGAAAGATCGTTTCTTAACCATTGGTATGGCTAAAGTATCGACTTCAGGTTATGAAGCCTACGAGTTGGGCTATTTGCAAAAGGATAAATTCTCAATTTCGATGAACCGCAACCGTTTACTGGCCGATGCTAAAGCAAAAGCGATTGAACTGGCAGATGCAGGTTATACCAAACCTGTTCAGCGGACAGATATTAAAGTGTTGGGAAAACAAGGTTTAGGAATTGTGTATGCGGGAGCAAATAGCATGTACGCCGGTCATTTTATTTCTGAACATGATAAAAAAATCTCCGAAAAATTAGGTTACGTCATGTGTGGTGGCGATTTATCCTCCCCAACAGAAGTAAGCGAACAATATTTATTGGATTTGGAAAGAGAGGCATTTTTATCTCTTGCAGGAGAAAGAAAATCATTGGAAAGAATTCAGTCGATTATAACAAAAGGGAAACCGTTAAGGAATTAACAAATAGATGGGAGATTTGCTTAGCCACTTCGTCATTGCGAGGTACGAAGCAATCTTACAACTAAGGGTTTTCTATAGCATTAAGATTGCTTCGTGCCTCGCAATGACGGCAATAGTAAGGGAAGTGCGTATAATAAAAAGATAATATTGGCGGATAGCCATCAAAATACTCGATAAAATGGAAGCATATATTATAGCCGGATATCGCACAGCAGTGGGTAAAGCACCCCGAGGCGTATTCCGTTTTACCAGAGCTGATGATTTAGCAGCTGAAGTGATAAGCGCTTTAGTGGCATCGGTTCCAAATTTAGATAAAGAACAAATTGACGATGTAATTGTGGGTAACGCCACGCCCGAAGCGGAACAAGGCTTAAATATTGGCCGGATGATTTCACTAATGGGTTTGAATACGGACAAGGTTCCGGGTGTTACCGTAAATCGATATTGCGCATCTGGTTTAGAAACAATTGCCACTGCAGTAGCGAAAATTAAAGCCGGAATGGCTGATTGTATTATCGCTGGTGGGGTAGAAGTAATGAGTGGAATGCCGTTTGGAGGTTGGAAACTCGTTCCAAATCCAGAGGTTGCGAAAAACAATCCCGATTGGTATTGGGGAATGGGACTAACTGCCGAAGCCGTTGCGAAAGAATACAATGTGAGTCGCGAAGACCAGGATGCATTTTCCTTGAAATCTCATGAGAAAGCTATTCATGCCATAAAAAACGGTTATTTAAAAGATGGCGTTTTGCCAATTACGGTTAACGAAAATTATTTGGATGAGAACCTTAAAAAGAAAACGCGTTCTTATGTCGTGGATACTGATGAAGGTCCGCGAGCAGATACCACGTTAGAGAAACTGGCAAAATTAAAGCCTGTTTTTGATGCTGTAGGAAGTGTAACCGCTGGTAATTCGTCACAAACATCTGATGGCGCAGCCTTTGTTCTCGTTGTTTCTGAAAAAAAAATGAAGGAACTTAATGTTGAACCAATAGCAAGATTAGTAAGTTATGGCATCGCTGGAGTTCCACCAAGAATTATGGGAATTGGTCCAATTGAGGCCATCCCAAAAGCATTAAAACAAGCAGGTTTAAAACAAGATGATATCGATCTAATTGAACTGAACGAAGCTTTTGCATCGCAGTCTCTAGCCATCATCAGAACACTCGATTTAAATCCAGATATCATTAACGTAAACGGTGGAGCCATTGCATTGGGTCACCCTCTGGGTTGTACAGGTGCAAAACTTTCGGTGCAAATGATGAATGAGCTGAAAAGACAAGACAAGAAATATGGCATGGTTACCATGTGCGTTGGTACAGGACAAGGAGCAGCAGGAATTTTTGAGATGTTATAGGAGATTGACTTAGGCACATCGTCATTGCGAGGCACGAAGCAATCTCACTCGCGAATTGGATTGCTTCGTGCCTCGCAATGACGACCGTGTTAGGCAAAATGAAAAAATAAAAATTAAGCGATTTTCAATGTGTCGCTACTAGATACTACAAAGATGGAAACAACTGAAAAGAAAACAATTAAAGGCGGCGAATTCTTAATTAAAGAAACGGCTTACCAGGATGTATTTATTCCTGAAGAATTTGATGAAGAGCAACAAATGATTGCGCAAACTTGTCGCGATTTTCTGGAAGCTGAGGTTTATCCAAACTTAGATAAAATTGATAAACAGGAAGATCCTGAATTAATGCCAACGCTTTTAACAAAAGCTGGCGAATTGGGTATTCTTGGGGTTTCTGTCCCGGAAGAATATGGGGGCTTTGGCAAAAATTTTAATACCTCTATGTTAGTTGCTGATGTCGTTGGCGCTGGTCACTCTTTTGCAGTAGCACTGTCAGCACACACCGGAATTGGTACATTGCCTATCCTTTATTATGGAAACGAAGAACAGAAAGCGAAATATATTCCTAAACTAGGCTCTGGTGAATGGAAAGCAGCTTACTGCTTAACAGAACCGAATTCGGGCTCGGATGCAAACTCCGGAAAAACAAAAGCCAAGTTGAGCGATGATGGCAAACATTACATCATTAACGGGCAAAAGATGTGGATTACCAACGGGGGTTTCGCAGATATCTTTATCGTTTTTGCCAAAATTGATGATGATAAAAACCTAACTGCTTTTATTGTGGAGAAAGATTTCGGTGGCATCACCATGAATCCAGAGGAGCATAAAATGGGTATCAAGGGTTCTTCTACGCGTCAGGTTTTCTTTAACGATTGCCTTGTTCCGGTTGAAAATATGTTAAGCGAGCGGGAGAATGGTTTCAAAATCGCGGTTAACATTTTAAATATCGGTCGCATAAAATTATCAGCGGCAGCAATTGGTGCATCAAAAGCAACTTTAAATACGGCCATTAACTATTCAAATGAACGTAGCCAATTTGGTCGCCCGATTTCGAAATACGGTGCCATTCGCTTTAAGATTGCAGAAATTGCTTCGAAACTTTACGCGGTTGATGCAGCTAATTATCGTGCCGGACAAAACATTGATGACACCTATGAGCAATTGGTTGCTGGCGGAATGGAATCTGGAAAGGCCAGGTTAAAATCGGTAGAACAGTTTGCTGTTGAGTGTGCCATTTTAAAAGTTTGGGGTTCCGAAGCATTGGATTATACGGTAGACGAGGGGGTTCAAATTTATGGAGGAATGGGTTTTAGTGCCGATGCACCAATGGATAGAGCCTACCGTGATGCCCGTATCAACAGAATTTTTGAAGGTACGAACGAGATTAACCGTTTGTTAACGGTTGATATGATGCTGAAAAGAGCCATGAAAGGTGAGCTTGATCTGATGACACCGGCCACGGCGGTTGCTGCAGAGTTAATGAGCATTCCAGATTTTGGCGAAGAAGACACCACATTATTTGCTGCTGAGAAAAAAGTTCTTGCCAATCTGAAAAAAGCTACCTTGATGGTTGCGGGTGCTGCGGTTCAAAAATTAATGATGTCTTTGAGCAAGGAGCAGGAAATTTTAATGAATATCGCAGATATGGCGAGTTATGTTTATGTTTTCGAGTCCGCTTTATTGAGAACCGAAAAACTGGCTGCTACAAAAGGTGAAGCCGCAATTAATGGTCAGCTGGATTTATTGAGAATATATATGGTTGAAGCTGTTGATGGTATTGCCAAAGCTGGTAAAGAAGCGCTTTGGGCTTTCGCAGAAGGCGATGAACAGCGCATGATGCTGGTTGGCTTACGTCGTTTCACCAAAGTTGAACCTTTTAATGTTAAAGATGCCCGTCAAAGAGTTGCACAGCAATTGATTGAGGCGAATAAGTATATTTTTTAAGTGGTATGTTATAGGTTGTAAGTTATAAGTTTGGATGTCGATAAGTCGAGTGGTAATAGATTTAGTTTTGCTTGTTCATAAATTCTACTTATAACCTATAACCTACAACTTTTGATTTGAATGTTAAATTTGGTTAAAAATTGTAGCATCCGTATTAAAAGCTTATTTTTGCGGATGATGCTAAAATTCAAGTATATATTATTATTGCTTTGCGTTGTTGGGTTCTTCGCTGCATGTAAAAAAGATGAGGCGGTAGAGGATTACGATCCACTACCTCAGTTTAAAGCCGATACTGCTGCAATTGGCGCTTTCGTAAAGGCAAATAACATATCAGGGATAAAAGATCCTTCAGGTATATTTTACCAAATTATTGCACCTGGTTCGGGTAGTATTACTTACACCACTTCAACGCAGATTACTGCAGATTATGAAGGCAAACTGCTCAACGGCACACTTTTCGACAGTTCAAAAGGTACTCCAATAAAATTTTCGTTAGGTGGCGTAATTACAGGCTGGCAGTTCGGTATTCCTAAAATACAAAAAGGTGGTAAAATCAGATTGATTATCCCATCATATTATGCATATGGAACAAGATCTCCATCATCTTTAGTTCCAGCTAATTCTATCCTCGATTTCAATATAACACTTACAGACGTTACAAACTAAATGAATAAATTTACCAAACTAAGTTTCTTAACTTGTTTACTGACTGTTGTTTTCCTTTCTGCATGTAAGAAAGAGTATGAAACTATTCAGGCTACAGAGAGTGCAACAATAGCTTCATACATATCAAAAAATAACTTAAGTGCTGTAATGTTGCCCGATCCGGATAAATCAGGATTCTTTTATCAGGTAACTTCACCTGGAACAGGCAATAATTTTAAAAATCCAGATTCAGTTCTTTATAACTTAACGGTTAAGTCTTTATCTACAGGGTCTACATACTTACAGTCTCCACTATTATCGAACTTAGGCACGTTTGTAGGTTATACCGATCAGTTTTATAATTCATCACTAGTTACAACTTCAAATCCACAGGGTTTTTATTCTATTCCTGCGATAAGAACTGCTTTATTGGCGCTAAAGCCTGGTGGAGTGGCAAGAATACTTTTGCCTTCTTATTTGGCTTTTGGAAGAAACGGTGCTGGAAATATTCCATCAAACGAAATTGTCGATTTAATAGTGACAACCTATCCTTACCAAAAGCAGGCATTATTAGATGACAACCGCATTACAACTTTTTTAACTTCTAAAGGGCTTACTGCAACGAAAGATCCTAGTGGAATTTATTACATTGTAAATACTTTAGGAACAGGAGAGGCTGTTAATGGTATTGGAAGTACAGTCAACGTTAAATATACAGGAAGAACATTAGATGGCGCTGTATTTGATTCATCTGCAGATGGTCTCTCACTTACACTATCCGGTTTGGTATCGGGTTGGCAAATTATGATTCCAAAATTTAAAGTTGGAACCAAGTTCAGAATGATTTTGCCATCGGCATATGCTTATGGTCGTTCAGGATTTAATACTATTTCCCCGAATACGTCTTTAGATTTTGATATTGAAATCGTTAGCGTTACCAATTAAGATAACGCTTCTTTAAATACTTTAAGCACTCTTTCTCGTGCAAATGTATGCTCAACTATTGGTTGGGCATATTTTTTTGTCCCATATTCTGGCACCCATTTTTTAATGTACTCAAATTTTGGATCAAATCTTTTGGTTTGCAATTCAGGATTAAAAACGCGGAAATACGGCGCAGCATCATTTCCTGAGCCCGCAGCCCATTGCCAACCACCAACGTTGCTGGCCATTTCATAATCAAGAAGCTTTTCGGCGAAATAATTTTCACCCCAGCGCCAATCGATTAATAAATGTTTCGATAAAAAACTTGCTACAACCATCCTCACACGGTTATGCATAAACCCAGTTTCATTGAGCTGTCGCATTCCGGCGTCCACTATCGGATAACCCGTGTTTCCTTCGCACCAAGCTTTAAATTCTGTTTCGTTATTGCGCCATTTTATTTTATCGTACTGCTTTTTAAAAGAATCATTGGCAGCATACGGGAAATGCCAGAGGATCATCATGTAGAACTCTCTCCAGGCTAATTCAGATAACCAAACATTTGATTTTGCCTCTACAGCATCTTTTACGGCCTTACGAATACTTACAGTACCAAATCTTAGGTGCAAACCAATTCTGGTTGTACTTTCCATAGCAGGGAAATCTCGTTCCTCTGCGTAGTCATCCAGTTTATTTTTGTAATTAATTTTTGGGAATTCCTGGTTACTCGCTTTGAATCCCATTTCTTTTAGTGTGGGCAGCACTAAATGTTCGGTCTGAAAAAGGTTTTTGAAGTACTTTTTTGTTGGATAAGCCTTAAAATAAAAATCATCGAGCTTTGCCTGCCACTGTTTATAATAGGGCGTAAATACGGTGTATGGAGTTTTATCGCCTTTTAAAATTTCATCTTTCTCAAATATCACCTGATCTTTAAAGGTTCTAAAAGCGATTTCTTCACTGGTTAAAAATTCTGCCAAATTATCATCGCGTTCACGGGCATAAGGTTCGTAATCATGATTGGTATAAACCTCCTCAACCTTATAATCTTTTAAAATTTGAGGCCAGATTTTTTCTGGAGTTCCGTACTTCACTAATAAGTCTGATCCGTGTTGTTGTAGTTCTTTTTTTAAACTTTCGATAGTTTGAAAAATGAAAGTAACCCGGGCATCATCTTCAGATAATTTATCTAAAATGTTTTTATCGAATATAAAGAGCGCAAGTGCAGGTGTGCCATTATTTAAGGCGTGATAAAGGCCTGCGTTATCTTCTAGTCTCAAATCGCGGCGGAACCAAAAAATGGTGATGGGTGTCTTCATTTAAGAATATGCTTTGAGGGCTTAAAATAAGATTATTTATGATAGAGACTGGTAAGTGCTTCATCTAAATCTGTAAATTTAAACTTGAAGCCAGCATCCAGGATTTTTTGAGCTGATGTGTTATTGCTCATCAAAACCGCTTCTGCTCGTTCGCCCAACAACAATTCTATTACTTTTTTCGGAACCTTTATTGGCCAAAAAGGGCGGTTCAAATGTTTCGAAATGGCTTTGGTTAAACCAATGTTGGTTACGGGAAATGGAGCACAGGCATTGTATGAATCTTCCATTTTAACATTTTCCAAGGCGTAAACATACATGGCAACCATGTCATCAATATGCAGCCAGGGCGTCCACTGTTTACCAGTTCCTAAAGCCGAACCTACAAAAAGCTTGATAGGTTTATCCAATTGTGGTAGTGCACCGCCCTCATTGCTTAAAACGATTCCAGTTCTAAGTTTAACAATGCGTAAGCTCAGTTTCTTGCCTTTATTAACAGCATCTTCCCAAAGTTTGCAACATTCAGCTAAAAAGCCATAACCATTGACACTGTTTTCGGTCAAAATTTCATCTCCGCAATCGCCATAAAAGCCCACCGCCGATGCTGAAATAAATGATTTTATTTGATGATCAGATTTGTTTTGAATGGTTTGATAAAGTAATTCCGTTGATTTTACCCGACTATCAATAATCTGTTTTTTGCGCTCATCAGTCCATTTTTTTTCTGCTACGGGTTCGCCGGCCAAATGAATAATTGACTCTACACCTTCTATACATCTGGAATCGATTGTTCCTTTGTAAACGTCCCACACGAAATTATTCGGATCGGAACTCTTTTTTCGGGATAGCGTATTTACCTCGTATCCTTTATTCAAAAGCTGGGTTTTGAGTTCCTTGCCCACAAGTCCAGTTGCTCCAGTTATCAGAATCTTTTTTGCCATGTGTGTAAAACACCAAAGATACAAAAGGGTTTGTTTTTAGTAGGAAGTCCGGAGTTTAGAGTTGGGGGTTTGGAGGTCCAACCGCAAGTCCGTCATCCTCGCGTATGCGGGGATCTTACAACGATCGAGCGCTACTCTCGTGCTTTAAGATTCCCAATTAAATTGGGAATGACGGAACCGAACTAATTTCGTTAAGTCCGTCATCCTTGCATAAGTGGGGATCTTAATGCCGAAAATAAATCTACAACCCTGCAATTATCCTATTTTTTGGTGCCTTAACAGAATAGCTTAGCTTAATGGTTTTGGTTTCATTTGGCGCAATTGTCAATTGCCATGAAAGCATTCCTGTTTCTTTATTAACTTCTGCGCCGTTGCTTTCCAATAATTCAATTTCAATATCACTTTCAGAAGATAACGGATATTGGTCTTTCAATGTTAGATCAATCGCCTCCTTCTTAGTATTCCTAATCTTGATTAAATACGTGAAAAGTTGTTTTCTGTTCGACCCAATAAATTTAGTGCTACTAAAATCTTCCTGTTTTTCTTTAGTGATGATAATTTTTTTATCCTTCCCCATACTCAAACTCAGCGTATCCAAAATATTCGCAGGGTTGATAAATGATTTTCCGGTGTAGGTGCCTTCAAAAATAATATTGGCATTTCCCGCTTGAAGATTCAACTTCTCCCAATCAATAACATCAGCCAGTAAAAAGGCGTCGGCACTTAATTTTGGTGCTGCGTAATATTTGTATTTAGCAGGTACCTCATATTCTTTAAATGAAACCGTATGTGGTTTGTTGTCACTATTTACATCATATGGAATATCAATATCAAAGGTAACCCCAAGTTGAGTTTCGTTAACCGATGTGTAGTTGTTGATAGTTGATACAGCTGCTTCTGACTTTTTTGCATTCGAATAATCAGTTACGACCACTTCATAAAGGCTTTTTTCCTCTCTCATAATTGGGGAGGCCATGCCTCTGATCCGTATTTGTGGTTGATTGGTAGATACAAACCACGGACTTAGATTAGGTGCAGTGATATTATAATTAGGATTTCCGGTTGATAAGGAAAGCTTTACTTTCTTCCAATCCAAACCTGTACTTTGTGTAATCGCAGCCTTATAGACTATGCCAAGTGGTTTTGCTGTACTCATCGACTTAATATCATAACTGGCTAACCAGTTTGCAGCCGGGCTTACATATGACACGTTATAGCTGGCTTCGGCACTATCTTTAGACATTAACTGTAAAACAAGTTGTCCTAATTGTTGATTTGGGCTGTTTCTTAATTCTGCAATTTGTTGTTGCAAAGCAGTAAGTTTTTGATTTTGTTTTTCTTCAGTTAATGCCAGCGCAGAAATAGCCGCCCTCACTTCAGCACTTTTAGTACGGTAATATTCGGCTAATTTAATCAACTCTGATACGTTCGTGCCGTTGTTTGTACCGCCCGATTTTCGGTTTTCATCCAATAAAACTAAAGTTTGTTCTTCTATAGTTTTTGCATTTTTAATTTTAGTCAACTCTCCGGAAACGATTTTCAAACTATCATTCAATTTTTTAATCTCTGGGTTAGCTGCATCAGTATTCAAAAAATCTTTGTTGAATTGCACCGCCAAAATCGTTACGCCCGCAGTTACCCCAACCTGAATAGAATTTTCATTCACCCGTCCAGATATATTGTTGATTACAATTTCCGATGTTCCGGCTGGAAGACTCACTTTGCCTGAATGCGTGAGTTGCGCACCGTTATTGTATACCGTTACACTTTGTAAAATGGCTTTAGTTTTAATTTGTTGTTGAGCAAAAGCAGCAAAAGGAAATAATAGTGCAATTAGGATTCGTTTCATTTTTTTCTTATTATGTATTAGAAATGGATGCTGAATACAGGATGTACGATTTTCTATTTTTCCATAACGGTAATTTTTGTTGAGTATTTGTAAAGAAAATTCGTGGTTTTTGATGCCGACAAAAAATAAGATAAATTTGTGATTACGTTCTTAACACCCTTTTCGAAATATTAAGATGTCCAAAAAAATTTTAGTCTGGTTTAGAAATGATCTCCGTTTGCATGATAATGAAATGCTGGTGGAGGCTATTGCTAAGTCTGATTCGATTTTGCCAGTTTATATTTTAGATCACCGTCAATTTGGTGAAACTAAATATGACACACTTAAAACTGGCAACATTCGGGCTCAATTCATTTTAGAAAGTGTTTTAGGACTTCGCTCTTCACTAAAACAAATTGGTGGCAACCTTTTAATAGCTGAAGGAAACCCAGAGGACATCATTCCTCAATTGGTTCAGGAATATGAAATTACCGAAGTGTATCATCATCGCGAAGTAGCGAGAGAAGAAACCCATGTTTCTACTTTAGTAGAAAATGCCCTTTGGAAATTACGTGTCAACCTGAAACATTTCATCGGCCATACTTTATATAATAAAGAAGATCTTCCTTTTCCAATCAAAGATATTCCCGATGCTTTTAATCAATTCAAAAAGAAAATTGAACGTGACTCGATTATTAAGCCGTGTATACCAGCGCCAGATCGGATCAATGTTGCCGAAGTTATCGATTGGGGAACACTTTTATCATTAGAAGAACTGAATCTGCTTCCACAAGAGAAAGATCAACGTGCTGATTTTGAGTTTGCCGGTGGCGAAGCTGAAGGATTAGCGCATCTTCAAAAAGTGACTGTGGCTATGCAACAAGCTGCTACTTCTAAAAACTTAATTCTTGCTTCAAAGCTTTCCGCATGGCTGGCCATGGGTTGTTTATCACCTAGAAAGGTATATTGGGAAATAAAAAAAATGGAAGGAATGCCCAATACAAAAGCCATGTTCAATCATGTTTTGTTAGGATTACTTTGGCGGGATTATTTCCGTTTTATGTTCAAAAAATACGGTAACACCTTCTTTAACCCGAATGGTTTTGGTAGCCAGGGTTTAGTTGATGTTGAAAATGAACAGGAGAATTTTACGAAATGGAAAAACGGTCAGACTGGTTTTGCAGTTGTTGATGCAGTGATGACAGAGCTTAACCAGACTGGATTTATTTCAAATATTGCACGACAAACAGCCGCACTTTATTTAATAAATAATTTAGAAGTGAGCTGGGTTTTTGGTGCGGCATATTTTGAAGAGAAACTAATCGATTATAATCCTGCGAGTAATTGGGGCAATTGGGCAAATGTTGCCGGCGTTGGAAACGATCAAAAATCGAAAAGCGTTTTTGATCTCGATAAAAACATCAAAAATCTTGATCCGAAAGGGAATTATGCTTTAACCTGGGCCTCGTAGCTAATTATGCATTTTGAAGCATTGTTTTCCAATCGAATTATTTTATCATTCCTTCATTTCGCTAATTCTCTCATTCACTAATTAATTATTGGCTTGCCTTTTGCTTAACCATGAGCAGTAATTATTTTAATTCCTTGCGATATAAATTCGCCTGAAAGTCAGAATGTTTCTAAATATATTTTTTTGTGCAATTAATCCAGTTTTTTACCATTTATATAAGGTAAAATTCTAATTTTGTAATGCTTATAGTAAACAGTAAATAATGGGTAGTTTATCATATCTTAGTGGCGAAAACGCCGAATATATAGATTCTTTATATCAGTCGTATCAGCAAGATCCTGAATCAGTTGAGTTTGGTTGGCAAAAGTTTTTTGAGGGTTTTGATTTCGGAAGAGGTTCTGAAGCCCCAACGGTTACAGCCGAAACTCCGGAACAATTTTTAAAAGAAGTTAGTGTTTTAAATTTGATTGATGGTTACAGAACCCGCGGTCACTTGTTTACACATACCAATCCTGTTCGCGAAAGACGCAAACACCAACCTACATTAGACCTTGCAAATTTCGGTTTATCTGATGCAGATTTAGAAACGGTTTTTAACTCAGGTGTTGAAATTGGTATCGGTGCTGCCAAACTGAAAGATATTGTTGCTTTCTTAAAACAGACTTATACAAGCTCAATCGGAGCAGAATATAAATTTTTACGTACGCCTGAAGTGTTGAACTGGATTCAACAGAAAATGGAAAGTGCACGTAATACGCCTAATTTTTCAATTGACGAAAAAAAACGCATTCTTAGAAAATTAAATGAAGCAGTAAGTTTCGAGAATTTCTTAGGTACAAAATTTTTAGGTCAGAAACGTTTCTCTTTAGAAGGTGCAGAGGCTTTGATTCCAGCATTAGATTCGGTAATCGAAAAAGGTGCTGAATTAGGAATTGAGGAGTTTGTAATCGGTATGGCGCACCGCGGTCGTTTGAACGTGCTGGCTAATATTATGCAAAAAACTTATAAAGATATTTTTGCTGAATTTGAAGGCAAAAGCTACAACCCAGAAACTCCTTTTGGTGGCGATGTAAAATATCACTTAGGTTATTCTACTGATGTAACTACGGTTGCAGGCAAAAGCGTTCACTTAAGTCTTTGCCCAAATCCATCTCACTTAGAAACTGTAGATGGTGTTGTAGAAGGCATGAGTCGTTCGAAAATCGATTTCAAATACGGTGGCGATAACTCTCGTTTAGCACCGATTTTGATTCACGGAGATGCTTCAGTTGCCGGTCAGGGTATTGTTTACGAAGTAATTCAAATGGCAGGCCTTGAAGGTTATAAAACCGGTGGAACCATCCATCTGGTGATTAATAACCAAATCGGTTTTACCACAAATTATAAAGATGCCCGTACAAGTACTTACTGTACCGACATTGCAAAAGTTACTTTATCGCCAGTTTTCCATGTAAATGGAGATGATCCTGAAGCTTTGGTTTATGCAATTAACCTGGCAATGGAATATCGTCAGAAATATAAAAATGATGTTTTTATCGATATTTTATGTTATCGTCGTTTCGGTCACAATGAATCTGATGAGCCGAAATTCACACAACCGTTACTTTACAAAACAATTGAAAAACACCCTAATCCAAGGGAAATTTATATCGAGCAACTTACTAAAGAAGGCAAGTTAGAAGCGGGTTTAGCGAAAGAATTGGAAAAAGATTTCCGTGGTATTTTGCAGGAACGCTTAAACGAAGCGAAAGAATATGTTGCTGGAAACGCTGAGATCAAATTTGGTGGTGCCTGGGCCGATTTACGTATGGCTACTCCTAAAGATTTCTTAACATCGCCGGTTACGGCAGTTAAAAAATCTACCTTGCTAGAAATTGGGAAGCGCATTACCACTTTACCATCAAATAAAAAGTTCTTCAAAAAAATTGAAAAATTATTTTCGGAACGGACCAAAATGGTTAACGAAACTAATATTTTCGATTGGGCAATGGGCGAGCAGTTGGCTTATGGTACTTTGTTATCAGAAGGCAAACGGGTTCGTTTAAGTGGTCAGGATGTTGAGCGTGGTACTTTCTCACACCGTCATGCGGTTTTAACATTGGAAGATAGCGAAGAAGAATATGTACCATTAGCTAATATTTCAGATCAGCAGGCAACATTTGATATTTACAATTCACACTTATCAGAATATGGTGTATTAGGATTTGAATATGGTTATGCTATGGCCAATCCGAATGCATTAACCATTTGGGAAGCACAGTTTGGAGATTTCTTTAACGGAGCACAAATTGTTGTCGATCAATATATCGCCAGTGCGGAAACAAAATGGCAACGCGAAAACGGTTTGGTAATGTTATTGCCTCATGGTTATGAAGGTCAGGGACCAGAACACTCTTCGGCACGTATCGAACGTTTTATGGAGCTTTGTGCAGATTATAATATGCAAGTAGCAAATTGTACAACACCTGCAAACTTCTTCCACGTTTTACGCCGCCAGTTTAAACGCGATTTCCGTAAACCATTAGTTGTATTTACACCTAAGAGTTTGTTACGTCACCCTGCTTGTGTATCGAAACTTGAGGAATTTACAGAGGGCGGTTTTAAAGAAGTAATAGATGATGTAAACGTTAAAGTTGCGGAGGTAACCAGAATCGTTTTCTGTAGTGGAAAAATCTATTACGAATTATTAGAAAAACAACAGGCTGATCAGGTTAAACATGTGGCAATAGTTCGTGTAGAACAATTATATCCTACACCTATTGATCAAATGGAAGCTATTAAGAAAAAATATAAAAATGCCAATGAAATTTTCTGGGTTCAGGAAGAACCAGAGAACATGGGTGCCTGGCCATATTTATTCCGCAGATTATATAAAACTGAATTGAAAGGTATTGATGTAATTTCTAGAAAAGAAAGTAGCAGTACTGCAACAGGTTTTGCTAAACAACATGCCAACCAGCAGGCTTATATTTTAGCTAAAGCTTTAGAACTTCCGATTAAAAAAGAAGAAGTTAAAGAAGCGGCAAAAAAAGCGAGCAAAAAGATGGCAGAAGCCGATTAATTTGAGGTAAAGGATTGCAGGGTTTAACGTAGAGGGTTTAGCATCTAAAACATTTCAACTTTGCAATCTTAAACATATAACAACAAAAATTACAATTTTAAAAATATGAGTTTAGAGATAAAGGTTCCACCAGTTGGTGAGTCGATAACCGAAGTTGTTTTATCACGTTGGATAAAAAACGATGGCGATGTTGTTGAAATGGATGAAGTTATTGCTGAATTAGAATCAGACAAGGCTACTTTCGAATTAACCGCAGAACAAGCTGGAACTTTAAAAACCATAGCTGCTGAAGGCGATACTTTAGCTATTGGCGCAGTAGTTTGTAAAATTGAAGATGGTGGCGCAGCTCCTGCGAAGGCAGAGGCTCCAAAAGCAGAAGATAAAGCCGTTGTAGCTGAAGATAAAACATCAGCACCTGTTGCTGAGAAAGCATCTGGCGAGAGCTATGCTACTGGAACCCCGTCTCCTGCAGCTGGAAAAATTCTTGCTGAAAAAGGTATTGATGCTGGTGCT
Source organism: Pedobacter sp. AC212 (assembly GCF_979258625.1). Taxonomy (NCBI): domain Bacteria; kingdom Pseudomonadati; phylum Bacteroidota; class Sphingobacteriia; order Sphingobacteriales; family Sphingobacteriaceae; genus Pedobacter; species Pedobacter sp. AC212. The sequence goes on from NZ_OZ409870.1 coordinate 1,117,552, forward strand.
GTTAAAGGTACAGGTGTTGATGGTCGCATTACCAAAGATGATGCTGTAAAAGCAGAAGCTGGTAAAAAACCAGAGGCTCCTAAAGCTAGTGCCCCTGTTGCAGCTGCAGCTCCGGCAGGCGCTCGTGACGAACGTCGTGAGAAGATGTCGCCACTGCGTAAAACAGTAGCGAAACGCTTGGTTTCGGTTAAAAATGAAACTGCAATGTTAACCACTTTCAACGAGGTTAATATGAAGCCGATTATGGATCTACGCGGAAAATATAAAGATTCCTTTAAAGAAAAATATGGTGTAGGTTTAGGTTTCATGAGCTTTTTTACCAAAGCGGTTACAGAAGCGCTGAAAGATTTTCCAGCAGTTAATGCTCGCATTGATGGTGAAGAAATTGTTTATAATAACTTCGCTGATGTTTCTATAGCAGTTTCAGCGCCGAAAGGTTTAGTTGTTCCTGTAATTCGTAATGCTGAAAGTATGAGCTTAGCAGAGATTGAAAAATCTGTTTTAGCTTTAGCACTCAAAGCCCGCGATGGCAAATTAACGATCGAAGAAATGACAGGTGGAACTTTCACCATTACTAATGGTGGTGTATTTGGTTCAATGATGTCTACACCAATCATCAACGCACCACAATCTGCAATTTTAGGTATGCACAACATTATTGAGCGCCCTATTGCCGAAAAAGGTGAGGTGGTTATTCGTCCGATGATGTACGTTGCTTTATCATACGATCACAGAATTATTGACGGACGTGAGTCTGTTGGTTTCTTAGTTCGTGTTAAACAATTATTAGAAGATCCAGCGAGATTGTTGTTAGGCGTTTAAATCGCTAATATTATTCTTTTAAAATATAAAGCCTTGACATTTTGTTGAGGCTTTTTTGATTTCCAACAAATTCGTCATTGTGAGGCACGAAGCATTGATTATAATACTTTTGTTAGCCGTCTCGTCATGCTGAATTTAGTTCAGCATCTTTAATGCTAAGCCGCTTTGCCCTTAAGACCCTGAAATAAATTCAGGGTGACGACCGTTTATGTATGATGGCAAATGAGGTTTCTTAACAGGAGGGTTGTTAATGAATTAATGTAATCGATATATTTGAAAATGCATTTAACGTTCAATCTGAAATTCCTGCTCATATTCATCGGAATATTTATTGTCGAAATTTTAATTGCAAAATACTTGCACGACGCTTACATACGGCCTTTCGGTGGCGATGTATTGGTGGTAGTTTTGATCTATGCTTTCCTGATGATATTTCTCAAAACAAACTATAAGAAGCTTGCTTTAGGTGTGTTAATTTTCTCTTTCGTTATCGAATTCTTGCAACTCTTTCATTATGTAAATTGGTTGGGCTTACAGGATAACAAGTTTTGGAGTGTAGTATTAGGAACTTATTTTAGCGTGTATGATTTGCTCGCTTACTTTGTTGGTTACTTGATTTGTTTGTTGTTTGGGGATTGAGGTTATTGATTTGGTCGTCATTTAGACCGCAGTGGAGAAATCTTTTAATACGCAAGCTTCATTAGAAGGATTTCTCCATTCCGCCGTGCTTCAGTCGAAATGACGAATAGGGGAGTAACTATATCTCCAACTTCAAAAGTTCCTCATAAGCATCTCCTTTTAGCGCTAACAATTTAGCAAATGCAGGTTCTGTTTTGTAACCCTGTCTTTTTAATTCAATAATTCGGGTTCTAAAATCCTCCCCTAGTTCTTGAAGTATTTTATGCTGAACGAGCATATGGCGATAAGCATTTTGTAGTTCGGTAGGAATATTTTGACCAAAAATTTCAAATTCAAAATCATTAATAAAGAAGTTTGCTTTCACTGACTGTAGCTTCTGATTTTCAGAAATGATGAAGCCTTTCATATAATGAAAATGATGCACCAACTTCTTCCTAAATTCTTCTCTATCCTTAGCATAACAAATGATATCTAAATCGCTTTTCTCTATGTCGATGTTGATAGGAATCGTGCCAACCAAAATCGGATTGTATTGAGCAAGCTTTTCCAAAATGGCATGATCAGTTATAACCTGATAGGCTTTTTGCTGCTTGTCGTTTCCAAGTTTCAGGTAAGATATATCAAGAAAGTTTATCATTTTTAATCAGCGCTTTGCTACTCATAACGGGGCATTGGACAAAAAAGCCCATCTCAATTAAGAATTGGGCTTATAAATATTTAAAGTTATCAACTTTAATAGCGCTATCGCTAAAAAGTTGACGACTTTGAAATACTAATCTTCAACAATCTCACTATTAATCCCCACTTCATCTTTAACATCTTCTTTAAAGTAGTTTTTCTGGAAGATAAGGATCAGTATTACCCCGACTGAAATTGCAGCATCAGCAAGGTTAAAAACGGGTCTGAAAAATACAAATTCATCACCGCCCCAAATAGGTATCCAGCTTGGAAAATGACCTGTTAATAGAGGAAAGTAAAACATATCTACAACATTTCCGTGAAGAAACGAAGAATATCCATCGGATGAAAATTTAGCGAGACCTTCGTATCTGGAGTAATCATTAAATGAAGCATTGTAAACCATTCCTTTATCGAATATTGCGCCATAAAATACACAATCGATAATGTTGCCCAATGCGCCAACGAAAATTAAGGAGACGTTTAATATCAATCCTCTATGATACTTTTTCTTGATCAGATAATGTAAGCCGTAACCGATTCCGCCAACGGCAATAATTCTAAAGATTGATAAAGCTAATTTACCGAATTCGCCACCAAACTCCATTCCGAATGCCATTCCAGGATTTTCAGTAAAATGCAAGCCAGATTTTCCAAAAAATATAATCTCCTGGCCAATCTCCATATTGGTTTTTACCCAAATTTTAAGCGCTTGGTCAGCAAGTAAAACTAAAAAGATAACTAATAAAGGTTTTGTATAGCCTTTCATTAACTTTGCTTTAATTTAGCTTCCATGCTTAAAGTAGCATGTGGAACCGCACGTAAACGTTCTTTCTGAATTAATTTCCCAGTCTCGCGGCAAATGCCATAAGTTTTGTTTTCGATACGCACCAATGCATTCTCCAAATTGTCGATAAATTTTTTCTGGCGGGCAGCTAATTGATTGATTTGCTCTTTTTCCATGGTTGCCGAACCATCTTCTAAAGTTTTGTAAGCACCTGAAGTATCTTCCGTTCCATTAGCGTTAGGGTTACTTAATGATGATGTTAATGCATTAAGTTCTTCTTTCGCAATGCGTAATTTATCTTGAATCAGTTCTTTAAATTCTTGAAGTTCACTGTCTGAGTAGCGTGTTTTGTTACTGTTTTCCATTTTTTTAATTTAGTTTTCTAAGATATGGATTTATATTTTAGTTACTGAAATGCTTAGTTCAACATCGTCTATAGTGATTTTGTTTGAGCTAAACGCTCCATCTGTTAATTCTAATTCGTCGGCTAAAATTTCTGCGCAAATGTAGGCCTTGTTTTTTGCAACTGCTGCTCTAACCAGGTTATCATTTTGTAAAGCCACTTTAATCCTATCTGTCACTTCAAAATTTAATTCTTTACGTAAATTTTGAATTCTGTTCACCAGCTCACGGGAAATTCCTTCTTGTTTTAATTCTTCAGAAATAGTTACATCCAAAGCAACCGTTAAGCTACCTAAATTAGTCACCTGCCATCCTGGAATATCTTCTGCAATGATTTCAACATCTAAAAGTTGTACATCGTATGAAATACTGTCACCGAGTTTAAAGTCAGTTGAGATATTTATTTGTCCTTCTTTTTCTAAAGTGAAAATATCCTCCTGACTGAAATTGTTGATTGCATCTGCAACGGCTTTCATGCTTTTACCCACTTTCGCACCTAAAACCTTAAAGTTCGGTTTAACTTTTTTCTTTACAATGCCATGTGTATCAGTGATAAATTCGATATGTTTAACATTGGTTTCTGAAAGGATATAATCAGCAACTTTCGAAATTTTTTGCTCAAAATCACTACTTAAAGAAGGGATTAAGATTTTTTCTAAAGGCTGACGAACATTGATGCTCGACTTTTTACGCAATGATAAAACCATCGAAGAAATATCCTGAGCATAAACCATGCGCTCATTTAAATCTGTATCGATTAAGCTTTCGTCTGCTGGTGTCCACAATGTTAAGTGAACAGATTGTTCGGCATTTTTATCGTTGATACTTAAGTTTCTGTACAACCAATCGGCAAAGAAAGGTGCTACCGGACTCATCAGCTGTGCTAAAGTTTCTAAACACGTGTAAAGCGTTTCATAAGCGGCACGTTTGTCATCAGTCATTTCACCCTTCCAAAAACGGCGTCGACTTAATCTGATGTACCAGTTACTTAGGTGTTCATCAACAAAAGCCTGGATAGCACGGGTAGCTTTAGTAGGTTCGTAGGCATTGTAAGCCTCATCCACTTCATTGATTAAGGTTTGCAGCAACGATAAAATCCACCGGTCTAACTCCGTTCTATCTGCCACATTGCTTAAATTGTTTTTGTCGATTTCGAACTTATCGATATTAGCGTATAAAGCAAAAAAAGCGTAAGTGTTGTAAAGTGTTCCAAAGAATTTACGGCGAACTTCTGCAATTCCTTCGATATCAAATTTTAAATTATCCCAAGGGTTTGCGTTCGAAATCATGTACCAACGCGTAGCATCAGCACCATATTCGTTAATAGTTTGGAAAGGATCAGCAGCATTGCCCAAACGTTTAGACATTTTCTGCCCGTTTTTATCCAATACCAAGCCATTTGAAACTACATTTTTGTAGGCTACCTTATCAAAAACCAATGTAGAAATGGCATGTAAAGTATAAAACCAACCACGGGTTTGGTCTACACCTTCGGCAATGAAATCTGCCGGAAAATCTTCGTTTCCATCAATGCTTTCTTTGTTTTCGAAAGGGTAGTGCCACTGTGCATAAGGCATAGCACCAGAATCGAACCAAACATCAATTAAATCACTTTCACGAGTCATTGGTTTGCCTGATGGAGATACCAAAGTAATTTGATCCACTACATTTTTATGCAAGTCGATCAGGTTGTAGTTCTCTTCAGACATGTTGCCAACCTCGAAACCTTTAAACGGATTTTCTTTTTGAAAACCTGCTGCGATTGATTTTTCGATGGCGTTATAAAGCTCTTCAACAGAGCCAATTAAAACTTCTTCTTTTTTATCCTCTGTTCTCCAGATTGGCAAAGGAATTCCCCAATATCTCGAACGCGATAAATTCCAATCGTTGGCATTTTTTAACCAATTGCCAAAACGACCTTCACCTGTAGATTTTGGTTTCCAGTTGATGGTTTCGTTGAGGTCGAACATTCTGTCTTTAACATCAGTTACCTTGATAAACCAAGAGTCTAAAGGATAATATAAAAGTGGCTCATCAGTTCTCCAGCTATGTGGGTAACTGTGGACATATTTTTCTACTTTGAAGGCCTTATTTTCTTCCTTTAATAAAATCGCGATTTCAACATCAACCGATTTTTCAGGTGCTTCACCAGCATTGTAATATTCATTCTTAACATATTTGCCAGCGAAAGGGCCAACATGCTTAGTGAATTTCCCTTGCAAATCTACCAACGGAACAAGGATATCATGATCATCCATCACCAACATTGGTGGAATTTCTGGAACGGCTTCTTTGGCAACTTTAGCATCATCAGCACCGAACGTTGGTGCGGTGTGTACAATACCAGTACCGTCTTCGGTAGTTACAAAATCGCCAGAAATTACGCGGAAAGCATTTTCAGGATTGTTGTATGGTAAAGCGTAGGTTAAAAGTTGTTCATATTTTATGCCAACCAGTTCGGTTCCTTTGCATTCGGTAAGGATTTGGTAAGGAATCTTTCCTGCCTTGCCGGCAGGCAGGTTATCACCAGCTTTGAAATTAGCAAAATCTTCAGCTTCGTTACTTTCAAAAAAACCTTTGCCAAACTGTTTCCCAACCAGGCTTTTCGCCAAAATTACATTGGTTGGCAAGAAAGTATACTGGTTAAAAGTTTTAACTAAAACATAGTCAATTTTCGGTCCGACAGTTAGCGCCGTATTCGATGGTAAAGTCCACGGAGTTGTGGTCCAGGCCAACAAATAAATATCTCCAGCTTCTTTCAAAAAGGAAGGCAAAGTATCAGGCAAAGCCTTGAATTGCGCAACAATTGTGGTGTCAGTTACATCGCGGTAAGCGCCTGGTTGGTTTACCTCGTGCGAACTTAAGCCTGTTCCTGCTTTTGGTGAATACGGTTGGATGGTGTAGCCTTTGTAAATTAATCCTTTATCGTAAATCTGCTTTAAAAGCCACCAAACCGATTCCATGTATTTCGATTTGTAAGTAATGTATGGATCATCCATATCTACCCAATAGCCCATTTTTTCAGTCAAGTCGTTCCACACATCAGTGTAACGCATCACTGTTTTTTTACAGGCTTCATTATAATCTTCGATAGAAATGGTTCTGCCGATATCTTCTTTAGTAATGCCTAATTCTTTTTCGGTGCCAAGCTCAACGGGTAAGCCGTGTGTATCCCAACCCGCTTTTCTTTTAACCTGATAACCTTTAATTGTTTTGTAGCGGCAAAAAATATCCTTAATAGCACGAGCCATTACGTGGTGAATGCCCGGCATGCCATTAGCAGACGGCGGTCCCTCGTAAAAAGTAAACGGATTAGATTTCGGACGAGACGAAATGCTCTTTTCAAAGATGTTTTCTTCTTTCCAAAAATCCAGTATTTCTTGCCCCATTTTGGCAAGGTCCAATTGTTTAAATTCGCTATACATCAATTAAGTACCTCAAAAAATTAAGGATGCAAAGTTAAAAAAATTGACTGAATTTTGGTAGTTTTGATGTAAATACTTTTAATGTGAAATTATTTAATTTCGGGCTTTCGTTGATGATTATAGCTGTAATTGCACTGCCTATTGTTGCCATTATCAGTCCTGCTAACCGGGATTTTATGTTGTTCGCATTTTATTTCTGTGGCCTGCTCGAACTTATTGGACTAATCTTTGTTTTAGTCCATATTATCCAAAACAAAAGAAACTCCCCATGATCAAGCTCCTGAAATTACAAAAAGCCGTTTTAGTTCTTATTTTTGGTGTATTGTCATTTGTCGCTTACCGAATTTTGAGTGCGAATGAAGTTAGCTGGGCTCGCTATTTTCAAATCCTGGCCGGCATACTGGTAATGGTTGGTGCATTATGGATGTTATATCCGGTATTGTTTGCAAAGCAGGACAAAGACGGGAACGCAGAAATTATTACCGACCCGACGGTGGAGGTCCCGGTAGATGATGAGGAGGAAAAGGCTGTTACGGAGTAGCGGGATAAACCTATAGAGTTTAAAACCTTATAGGTTTGGAAAATCCAATTCAGTAAATTTTTCTTTTTGATGAAAATCTACAAATTCTTCAATCCCACCGAACCAATCGAAAACTGCTTTTCTTTCTAACTTTGAAGATTTGTTTATTGAGATAATTGAATTATAAGATGAATAATCCCATTCTGCTGGGAATTTACAAAAATTATGATGCACAGGGTTTTGATGAATGTAATTTATTAATCTCGTGAAATACGATTCATCTTTAATTTTAATTCTTTTAGTAAAATCTAAGAAAAGTGCACCTTTTCTATTACTCTGCTTATTAAATGCTTTGGCGTAACCGTTGAGGAAATTGCTCAGCTTTTGCATGATAAACTTATGAAAATCAAAGCTTTCATCATAGTTGTTAGCTGAAATTCTTATTGTATTTTCTTCTCTGATTTGAATGAGGAGGTGAAAATGATTGGGCATCAAGCAATAACAAAAAGTTTTTGCTATCGGCGATAAATAATTATTGAGCCTGGAAAGGAAAAAAATATAATTATCGTGATTTTTGAAAAGATTTTCTTTGCCAACAGCGTGATTAAAGATGTGGTAAAAATTGTCGGGATGAAATTTATCTAAATATTTCATGTCAATTTTTACCTAAATATAGTAATAAACCTTAAAGGTTTTTAAAACCTATAAGGTTTGAAATTTCCTAGTGATCAAACTCACCAGCATTTTTCGCCGATTCTTCATCAGAAATCACTTTTCTAACTTTCTTTTTATCCAGCCACAACACCAAGGCAGGTAATAGGGTTAAGTTAAAAATCAAGGCTACAAATAATGTTATCGAAAGTAGTAACCCTAAAATTACAGTGCCGCCAAAGGTGGAGGCCGTAAAAATGCCGAAACCGAAGAACAGAATCAACGCAATATGTGTCATGCTTACCCCAGTTTCAGTAATTGTATCGGTAATTACTTTCGGAACAGAATAGTTAGTCAAGTTTAGTTCTTGCTGGTAACGGGTTAGGAAATATATGGTTTGATCTGATGCCAATCCAAAAGCAATGGTGAAAATTAAAATGGTTGAGGGTTTAAGGGAAATCCCAAAATAGCCCATAATTCCCGCGGTAATAATCAATGGAACGATATTCGGTAGCAAGGAAATAAACATAATGCCCACGCTTTTGAATTGCGCCAGACGTAAAAGTGAGATTAAGACAATTGCCAGGCCAATGCTTTCAAATAAATGTTTCAACATGTAATCCGTTCCCTTAGAAAAGATAATGCTCGAACCCGTTAATTCCACATCAAACTTATCGGGAGGTAAAATGCTATCAATACGTGGTTTTAGTTCAGCCATTATTGCATCTAAACGTTTGGACCCCACATCTGCCATCTGAAAACTAATCCTTGTACTTTGATTGCCTTTGCTCACGAAGTTGGTTAATAAGCTTGCGTTTCCTTTTCCTCCGCTGGCAATGTATGCGAGAATAAAGTTTTTCTCCATATTATCCGGCAAACGGAAAAATGCAGTATCGTTGTTGTAAAAAGCTTGTGTAGCATATTTTAGCCCCATATTAACTGAAATCGAACGCGAAAATTCTGGATAGGCAGCAATCATCTTCTCCATTTTTTCCATTCTTTTCAAATTCGTCAGGTTGAAAACACCATTCTTTTTCTTGGTGTCTACGCTCACTTCAAGTGGCAAAATCCCCTCAAAATTTTTCTCAAAGAATTTTAAATCCCTTAAAATTGTTGAGCTTTTCGGTAAGTCATCTACAACATATCCATTCACATTAATTTTCATCACTCCTATAATAGCAATAATGGAGATTACAATCGTGCCGATATAAATTAAGCTGCTTTTATGTTGAACAACCAAATCTGTTTTAACCAGTAATTTATGTAGAAAACCTTCTTCAACATGGTTTTGGGCTTTCAGTTTAGGCGCTGGCAAATAGCTGAAAATAATCGGAATTAGGCATAGACACATCAACCAGGTAATCATTACATTTATCGATGCAACGCTACCAAACTGCATCAGTAATTCGCTTCCTGTAAAGTATAACACGCCAAAACCAATGGCGGCAGTAATATTGGCAATGAGTGTGGTAACTGCGATCCTTTCAATGGTAACGCTTAATGCCTGTTCTTTCGAAACACCTTTTCTTAATTCGTTTTGATACTTGTTAAGCAGCAAAATACTGTTTGGTATGCCGATAATTACAATCAGCGGCGGAATTAATCCTGTTAAAATCGTTAACTCAAAGCCGAATAATACCAAAGTACCAATGCTCCAAATTACGCCCATTACTACCACCAGAATCGGGAAGAAAACAGCGTAGAATTTCCTGAAAAAAATCAGTAGAATAATGGCAGATACTAAAATCGATAGGCCCAAAAACAAAACAAACTCATTACTAACCAATTTGCTAACGGCGGTACGGATGTAAGGCAATCCCGAAATGTGTACCTGAATTTTAGTTTTTGATTCAAAAGCTTTAGCTTTTTCTTCAATCTGTTTTAAAATGGGGTTTCGTTCAGCAGAGTTTAATATTTTAGTATCAAAGGTAATTGCCATTAAGGTGGCATTCTGTTTATTATAAACCAATCCTTCAAAAAATGGCGTATTAAACAATGCCTTTTTTATCGAGTCCATTTCCGAATCGGTTTTCACCGCCCCATTTGGAATAGCTTTTAAAACAAACTTTTGCTCAACGGTATCTTTCTCTAATTGGAATATCCGTCCGGAAGATAAAACTGCTTTTATACCTTTTAATTTCTGGATTTCATTGGAGAGTTGAACCCAGTGATTGTAAACATCTTTCTTAAATATGTTGGGCGATTGGATCCCAACCACCATTACACTTCCGTCTTCTCCGAAAGTTTTTTTGAAGTTATTGTATTTTATAAATGCGCTATCAGTAACAGGCAAAATTTTGCTTCCCGTATAGGAAAGTTTTACATTTTTGGCTTGATAGGCCATAAAAACTGTACCCAATACGAAAAATATTATGATTGCAATACGGTTCTGAAGAATAAACCTTGATAGCTTAACCCACATGTGTTATCTAGTTTAATTTTAATGATAAGGGCAAAACTAATCTTATTTACAAATTGGAGTGTTTTTTTGCTCAATTTATTTTGCACAAATAACATACTTTTGAAAAAAATGTTTGGGCAGCATGTTGCATAAAGTGAGGGGCATAGTTTTAAAGACGACCAATTACAGCGAAAGTAGTGTAATTGTACAAGTGCTAACTGATAAATTTGGTATGCAATCTTATCTTATAAACGGTGTTAAAAAGCCTAAAGCTAAGGTTAAAATGAATATGTTGCAATCACTTCATTTGCTTGATATGGTTGTCTATCATAAGGCAAACACCAATATTCAACGGGTTTCTGAAGTGAGGCAGACACCCGTTTTTAAAAGTATTCCTTATGATATTATTAAAACCAGCATTGTTATATTTCTAAATGAAGTGCTTTACAAGAGTATCCGACAGCAATCGGCTGATGAAAACTTGTTTGATTATATTTTTAACGCTATAGCCTGGTTTGATGAAGCTGAAGAAATAAATCCAAATTTTCACTTGTCCTTTCTTTTGAAATTAACCCGGTTTTTAGGCTTTTCGCCAAATGCAAAGCGGAGAAATGATCAGCTTTATTTTGATTTACAGGAAGGGGAGTTCGTTTCTAGGGTGCCCATTCATGCAAATTATCTTCAGTTAGAAGACGCACTAGGGTTTGTTTTATTATTCGAAACCTCGCTAGAAAAAATTTCGGAAATCAAGATGAACAACAATCAGCGGCGGTTTCTGTTGGATAAGATATTGGTTTTCTATACCTTACATACTTCCTCTTTTGGCGAAGTACAATCGCATAAAATATTAGAAACTTTGTTGAGCTGAAAAAAAATAAAAAAGATTTGCGAAACAATATTATAGCACTATATTTGCATTCCCAAAAGGAAAGGGAAATTAGCTCAGCTGGTTCAGAGCATCCCGACGTGATCAGTCGGGAGGGTCGGGGACTACAAAGGTTGACAAATTGAAATAAAGGGAAATTAGCTCAGCTGGTTCAGAGCATCCCGACGTTATCAGTCGGGAGGGTCGGGGACTACAAAGGTTGACAAATTGAAATAAAGGGAAATTAGCTCAGCTGGTTCAGAGCATCCCGACATTATCAGTCGGGAGGGTCGGGGACTACAAAGGTTGACAAATTGAAATAAAGGGAAATTAGCTCAGCTGGTTCAGAGCATCCCGACGTTATCAGTCGGGAGGGTCGGGGACTACAAAGGTTGACAAATTGAAATAAAGGGAAATTAGCTCAGCTGGTTCAGAGCACCTCGTTTACACCGAGGGGGTCGGGGGTTCGAACCCCTCATTTCCCACACCTACTTTCAAGGATTTGAAAGATTAATAATAAAGCCTTTTTTCAAAGGGAAATTAGCTCAGCTGGTTCAGAGCACCTCGTTTACACCGAGGGGGTCGGGGGTTCGAACCCCTCATTTCCCACACTAAGCCTTTCAGGAAACTGAGAGGCTTTTTTATTTAATGAAACTGGGTAAGCTGGTTCAGAGCATCCCGACATTATCATTCGGGAAGGTCGGGGGTTCGAACCCCTCATTTCCCACACTAAGCCTTTCAGGAAACTGAGAGGCTTTTTTGATTAGTTGAGATTTTGCATACCTTTAAAAATGTTCTCAACATATATATTGTATTCGAAAATTCGTGATAAATACTATGTTGGCTCAACTAGTAATATCGAATCTAGATTAAAAACACATAATTCAAATCACTCTGGTTTTACTGGTCACACAGGTGACTGGAAGATTGTTTGGACGCGAAGTTTCAATTTCAAGAGCGATGCCTTTAAGATGGAAAAGCAAATTAAATCTTGGAAAAGCAAAAAGCTGATAGAAAAATTAATTTTTTCAACTGAATTAAGGCAATTAGATCAATCTGGAATTTAAGAAACCATCACTAAGCCTTTCAGGAAACTGAGAGGCTTTTTTTATGGATTTTATATTTTAAGTCAATATTATATCCGAAATTGCCACATGCAAAATGAAAGCTGATGTCAACTAAAATAATCCGCTTTATCTTTTTCGGAAACTATTTCGTCGGCATTCTTGCTGTAGCGTTAACATTGGAAGCCACTTTTCAATTGAGGCTGCCCTTTAATTCATTAAATTATTATCTGCTATTATTTCTAGCTCCAACTATTTATTATACATATGCTTATAATAAAGTTTCCACTCAACCGTCAACTACAAACCCAAGAACACAGTGGTACTTTGAACACAAAAAACTAATCAATATCAGTCAGTTATTGCTTTTTGTACTCTGCGTTATTTTGGCGGTAAATTTACTTTATCAAAATTCACAACATTTTTTAACACTTCCGGCGATCTATTGGGCCGCTATTATAACTGTTGTGGTGGCTGCTGCACTCTATTATGGCCTATTGCCAAAGTCTTTTTTGCAATTTAATCTTCGAAACACTGGTTGGTTAAAGGCATTTGTTATTGGATTTGTTTGGGCGTGTTGTGCAAATGTGCTCCCGCTCATTATGCTCAAAATAGAAACTGGTATTGATTATCATGATTCTGTGCTATGGACTTGGCTTTTCGTTAAAAATTGGATGTTTTGTACTGTTAACGCCATTATATTTGATATCAAAGATTATCCTACCGATGCCAATAAGCATTTAAGAACTTTTGTGGTGCGTTACGGCTTGCGTAAAACGATTTTTAGTATTTTAATTCCCCTATTGTTGGTTGGCTTAATTTCTCTTGGAGTTTTTGCCAGTTACAAAGATTTTGGCCTTCCTCAGGTGCTGTGCAACGTTTTTCCATTTTTGCTAACCATTTATGTGGCATATTCTATGCACAAGCGTAAAAATATTCTTTACTATTTAATGGTGATAGATGGATTAATTTTAATCAAAGCACTTTGCGGCATATTGGGAATGCAATTTGTGCATTAATTATTTTTGTAGCCAATTACAATGATCAATAACTACGATAGAATTGCAAAATATTACGATTTCTTAAGCCGGCTGGTATTTGGAAAATCACAGGTCAAGGCTCAAATAAATCAGCTCAAATATATTACCCCAAATAGTAGGCTTTTAATTGTTGGCGGCGGCACTGGATGGATTTTAGAAGAAATAGCAAAACGCCAGCAATCAGGTTTGAAAATTACCTATGTCGAGATATCTTCAGAAATGATCACGCTTTCCAAAGCTAGAAAATGTGGCGATAACGATGTGGTATTTGTGCATTCTGGCGTTGAAGAGTTTAGTGCCGATGGATATTTCGATGTCATCATGACCCCATTTTTATTCGATAATTTTTCGCCAGAAAGATGCAGTGAAGTTTTTAGAAAACTGAATTCAGCTATTAAGGATAACGGCTTATGGCTGATGGCCGACTTTGTAACTCAATCCACTAATGGCAAATGGTGGCAGCAACTTTTTCTAAAAACGATGTATACGTTTTTTAGTGTAATTAGCAATGTGGAGGCAAAGAAACTAGTAGATATGAATACCTATTTTGAAAACCACCAATATGAGATAATCGAACAACGCTTTTACTACGGCCATTTTATTAAAGCTATGGTTTATAAAAAATGACAAATATTTAATGCAACAATATTGCATTTATGTTTATTTATTTTCATTTTTGATCAAAATAAAAGATATGGATTATGATGTAATTATTATCGGAGGTAGTTATGCAGGCTTGTCGGCTGCACTTACTTTAGGACGGGCAACCAGAAAGGTTTTGGTAATTGATGGTGGCAAACCTTGCAATAAACAGACGCCGCATTCACATAATTTTCTTACCCACGATGGGCAAACTCCTGCTCAAATCAGTTCGATAGCTAAGGCTGAAGTCCTTAAATATCCAACCGTAGAATTTTTAGATGGGGAGGTGTTGGTAGCTAAAAAAATTGAGAATGTGTTTCAGATTGAACTTAAGAACGGTAATCGTTTTACTGCCCGGAAATTACTTTTGGCAACCGGTTTAAAAGATAACTTACCTGATATTACAGGTTTAAAAGAATGCTGGGCAATTTCGGTTATTCATTGCCCATATTGCCATGGTTTTGAAGTTAAAGATGAAAAAATAGGCTTATTCATGAATGGAGATCATGCTTTTGAAATGGCAAAAAATTTAAACCTTTGGAATAAAGACCTCACCATATTAACCAATGGAAAATCAGCGTTGACTCTTGAGCAAACCGATAAGCTACTGTCAAAATCAATTAAAATTGTTGAAGATGAAATTGACGAATTGGAACATACTGATGGAATCTTAGAAACTGTAAGGTTTAAAAACGGGAATGAGCTGAAATTGAAAGCCATCTATATGAGGCCAGAGGTGGATCAGCATATAAATTTTGATCAACAATTGGGCTTTGAGCTAACAGAACTGAAAACAGTAAAAATTGATGAGCAACAGCAAACAACTGTTAAGGGTGTTTATGCCGCAGGAGATTGTACAACCTTGTTTAGGTCGCTTTCTGTAATAACAGCAAGTGGAACTTTGGCTGCTGTAATGATAAATAAAGAATTGATTGCTGAAGATTTTTAAGAATCATCAGAAACTAGAATAAAATAGCACCAAGAGCTGTAAAAATAAACATGGCTGCCATTACTATTCTGTCGGCAGTAACCCACTGTTGTTTTGTTAGCGGAGTTGCCACTTTTTCAATGGTTTCAGCTTTATGTCTGCTGAGTTTAAAAACGGAAGTGTCTAATTTAAGTATCATAGGAAAATATTTTAAATAGGTATTTTTTCTATTTCAAATCCTAAGCCACGATTTATATATTTTAATAAATTGTGGATAACTTCTTATTATTTGTTAGCTACTTCCGATTTTAGCTGCGAATTGTCAAGATATTGTTTTACAATCAATTACAATTGTAGATAAAAAGCAACAAACCATAATTAGGTTGTGTGTTATTTTGCCCGTATTTTGCTATGCTTTTTTCCGTAAAAGAAATAAATAGCTAAACCAATTCCTAACCAAACGATAAGCCGAATCCAGGTGTCGGCGGGTAAAAATATCATCATCGCTACGCATGTTAAAATACCTAAAATAGGAATTAGTGGTACCAAAGGAACCCTAAAAGGGCGTTTCGCTTCCGGATCAGTTTTCCGTAAGATTAGAATACCTACACAAACCATCAAAAATGCAAGCAATGTTCCGATACTTGTCATTTCGCCCACCACATTCATCGGTACAAATGCGGCGAAAAGGGATATGAAAATACATAAAATGATGTTTGATTTCCACGGGGTTTTAAATTTCGAGTGAACATCAGAAAACATTTTGGGTAACAAACCATCTTTACTAATGGAATAAAACATCCGCGATTGCGCCATTAAATCAATTAGAATAACCGAAGTGTAACCGATTAAAATCGCCAATATTATCGCCTGACTTAACCAGCCATAAGGTGTTTTTTCGATGGCTATGGCCACTGGTGCGCCACTGTTGGCAAATTCCTTGTAGTTGGCTAAGCCTGTCATTACATGTCCGAATAAACCAAATAAAACTGTACAGACTAACAGCGAACCAATAATGCCTATCGGTAAATCTCTTCCTGGGTTTTTAGTTTCTTGGGCCGAAGCTGCTACTGCATCAAAGCCAATAAAAACGAAGAAAACCAATCCTGCCCCTCGTAAAATTCCGCTCCATCCAAATTGCCCAAAAGTGCCTGTATTTTCTGGGATGTATGGATGATAATTTGCAGGATCGATATATTGCCAGCCTAACGCAATGAAAACCAAAACCACGCCCACCTTTAAAAATACGATGATTCCATTTACAATTGCCGATCCTTTGGTACCTCTGATCAAAATTGCAGTCATTAAAACCACCACTAGTGCAGCAGGGATATTTATAATTCCATTAACCGTAGATCCATCGGCAAGTTTAGCCGTCTCGAAAGGCGAGAGGGTAAGCTGTGGCGGCAAATAAATTCCTAAACTGCCCAAAAAGCGGGTTAAATATTGAGACCAGCTAATGGCTACCGTTGCACAACCAACTGAATATTCGAGCACTAAATCCCAGCCAATAATCCAGGCAAAAAGCTCGCCCATCGTAGCATAAGAGTAGGTGTAGGCGCTACCGGCAACAGGTATCATAGACGCAAACTCTGCATAACACAAAGCTGCAAAACCACAACCTAAAGCTGCAATTACAAAAGAAAGGGTAACCGCCGGACCAGAATGATTGGCTGCTGCCAAACCTGTAATAGAAAATAGTCCGGCACCAAGTGTTAGACCTACGCCTATAAGTATTAAGTTAATCGGACCTAAGGTTCTTTTAAGTGAGCCCTCTCCACTTTCGTTTGCCTCTGCAACAATGCTGGCAATAGATTTTTTCATGAACAAAGTTAATATGCCACAAAATTATTAAAATATATTAAATCTACCTTGTTTA
Organism: Pedobacter sp. AC212; assembly: GCF_979258625.1. Taxonomy (NCBI): domain Bacteria; kingdom Pseudomonadati; phylum Bacteroidota; class Sphingobacteriia; order Sphingobacteriales; family Sphingobacteriaceae; genus Pedobacter; species Pedobacter sp. AC212. The sequence continues at coordinate 1,134,295 of NZ_OZ409870.1, forward strand.
TAGTGATTGTTTGTCTTTATTATTGGATTTGATAGACAGCCTTGGTTTAGTTGTAAATGAAATATTGTAGAAAGAATGATCGATTTAAGATTTCTACCGTAATGGAAATGACGACTTATTATTGCAGAGAAGATTTTTGATGCTAGGTTTTTTTGATGAAGTTGTATCGGCTTTTCTTGCACGAACCTAACCAAACTAAACCCGATAGAGCCAAATAGCTCCCAGTTTTTCTTCCAAAATTGGGACTATAAGGATAGCGGGACTGCTAAAACCGAAGAATTACTGTCATTGCTTTCCATAAAATTTAGTGATTTCACATCAATATTAAAAACTTATAAATTATTAAAAAAAATTAAAGTGCTTTAAATCAACTAATTAAATTTATATTTATATTTATTTTAGTACTATGTATTGCATAGTACAATATAAAACATATATCTTTGTATTATGATAGCAGAAAATACGCAAACACAAATGCGGAAGGGAATTCTGGAATACTGTGTTTTATCAATCATCTCACGTGGCGAAATTTACGCTTCGGATATTATTGCCGAATTAAGGACGGCAAAACTATTGGTAGTTGAGGGCACATTATATCCATTATTAACCAGGCTTAAAAACAATGGTTTGTTAAGCTACAACTGGGTAGAATCTACCTCAGGCCCGCCCCGTAAATATTATACCTTAACCCAAGTTGGTAAGGATATTTTATCACAATTAGATCAAACCTGGCAAGAGTTGGCTTATGCTGTAGGTGTTTCACAAAAAGGAGCCAATTCATAAATAGTAAAAAAGAAATGGAAAAGACCATCATCATAAATATTGGGAATACGATTATTCATATTGAAGAAAGTGCCTACGAACTCTTAAAGGTTTATTTAAACGAAGTGAAGCAACATTTCGTTAACCACGCTGACGATTTAGAAATTGTAACGGATATCGAAAATCGAATTGCAGAGTTATTAACAGAGCAATTGGAAGAACAGAAAAAACAAGTGGTTAGCTCGGTTGATGTAAATGCAGTGATTACCCAAATGGGTCGTGTACAGGATTTTGATACGGTAGAAGAAAACGACGAAGAGCCGGTTGCGAATACCAATTATCAGTTTCAGGCTGAGAAAAAGTTATACCGCGATATGGATGAACGGGTGATTGCAGGGGTGTGTGCAGGTATTGCGCACTATGTAAATACCGACGCAAAATGGATTCGTGTAGCGGCTTTGCTTACATTGTTTTTAGGTGGCGCAGGCTTTTTGATTTATGCAATCCTTTGGATTATTATGCCAAAAGCAAAATCACGTATCGAGCGTATGGAAATGAAAGGCGAACCAGCCAACTTGCAAGGTTTTCAAAAGAATTTGGATGAGGAATTGCTAGCCGTTAAACAAGATTTAGCAATTGCTGGTAAGCACACCGGGTCGATATTTGGACAAATTGGCATTTTTATCGGTGAATTTTTCGATTGGTTTGGGCGATTTATTTCTGGAACAGGAAAAATTATTTTTAAGGTTGTAGCAGGTTTTATTGTACTATTTGGAGTCGTATTCTTGCTATCGTTAATTGTAGGTTTTGCCGCATTTCAAGGATTTTGGGATTCGAGTGTATACGAATATTTTCCATTCTCTATTGTAGATGAAAGCAATAGAGGCGTAATCTTATTTAGCGCTTTTATCGTATTTTTTGTACCCATTTTAGCTTTGGTATTGTTTTCTATCCGTGTGGCTTTTAACAAACAGGCTATTAATAAAACACTTTCTTTCGCTTTGTTAATTATTTGGCTGGTTGGTGTAGCAATGGCTGGTTACCACGCAGCTAAAATTTCTTCAGAATTTAAACAGCATGCAGAATTGGCGCAAACTGCCGATTTAAAATCTTATAAAACCTATATAATTGATATTGATAGAAGCAAATATTTTAGTAAGGAAGATAGTGTGACTTACCGTATTGATGCAAACCAAAGAAGACAAATTGTTACCGAAGATTTTGAGAACGGACCTTTTGTAATGCCAAATAACATCCGTATTGATATTGAAAAAAGTGCAACGTTGGCTACCCGCTTAACGCAGAAATATGAATCTCAAGGGAAAACTTTTCAAAGTGCTTTACAAAATGCGCAGAATATCGATTATAAATATGTTTTAAAAGACTCTAATCTTGTTTTCAATCCTCGTTTTCAATTAAGAAAAGGAACCATTTGGAGAAACCAAGAGGTTCGACTAAAACTAGAGATTCCGGTGGGTACAAAGGTGATTCTAAAAGAAGATACTTACCGATACTTAAACAATTATGGAACCTGGGATTGTGGCGAAATTGAAAATGATAAAAACGATTACAGCACATGGAAGATGACCGAAGATGGTTTGAAATGTGTTGCACAATTGAAAGAGGAAGCTATAAAAAATAAAAAGTTGAAGAAGGAACTGATCGATCTGGAATTTGCGCAGAAAGATAGAACTGCAGATAGCCTTTATCAAGATTCAATATCGAACAGGATCAAAGAAGTTAAAGAAGAGCTTGGCCTAAACAATAATTAAACCATCAGCGTTTCAAATCGCCTCAAAAGGCATTAAGAAAAAATCATGAAAAAGTTACTAGTGCTAATGGCATGCCTAATGGTGTGTGGGGTTTCCTTTGCCCAAAATTTCTATATAATAACAGGGAAAATTGTTGATGAAAAAGAGACAGCTTTACCTTTTGCCATCATTAGAGTAATGAACTTTGCAGATACAAGTGTGGTAAAAAGCATTTCCAGCAATCAAGATGGAGATTACGAAATCACCCAGTTAAGGAGTGGAAGTTATCTTTTGTCAGTTTCTATTGTAGGCTATAAAAGTTTAAAAACGGATCGAATTTTATTAACAGCTGATCTAAAAATGCCCAGTATTAAATTGGAAGGTTTAACCAAGCAATTGAAAGAAGTAAGTATTTCAGGTAAAAAACCATTTATTGAGCATCAAATTGATAAAACAGTTTTAAACGTAGAAAATAGTATCACCGCAACTGACGGGACAGCCCTGGACGTTTTGGAGAAAGCACCAGGCGTGCAAATTGATAGGCAAAGTGAACAAATTAAGCTCAACAATAATTCGGGAGTTTTGATTATGATAGATGGAAAAACCAATTTCTTATCAGGGGCAGATGTTACCGCATTGTTGAGCAATATGAGTGCGGAACAAATCTCTACCATAGAATTGATCACCAATCCTTCATCAAAGTATGATGCTGCCGGAAACGCAGGAATTATTAACATCAAACTAAAGAGAAACAAAGCTTATGGTACAAACGGAACAATTTCTTTTAATGGCGGACAAGCATTAATGCCCAATTCGCCAACTGATTTATACCGTGCCGGAGTGAATTTGAATTTAAATCATAGGCAAGGAAAATGGAATGTTTTTGGCAACGGCGCCATGGCCAGAAAATCCAACTTCAATAATATATTCTTAAATCGTACCACTTTAGCCAATGGTTTGGCCAGTTCGCTCACTCAAAATTTCGATCGCAAGAATAAGGGTTTAGGTTTTCAAGGCAAATTGGGTACGGATTATTATGCATCAGAGAAAACTGTTTTCGGCGTAATGCTGGATGCCAATACGGTTAAAACCAAGCTTACCAATTTTAGTAATACAAATATCAATGCAATGCAAAATGGAATATCCACTTTAAGTGCTATTCTGCAAGATGCTTATTCTACTTCGCCAGCCAGCAATTTAACGGCAAATTTTAATATTAAGCACGATTTCGATAAAAATGGGAAGAGCTTAACTTTCGATGCAGATTACTCAGGCTTTAGCAATGAAAAGGAAGAGAACTTTTTGGCTAACTATTTAAATGCCAGTGGAAACTCGGACAATAAAACAACTTTGCGTAATACTACTGATGCAAAAATTAATGTTTACGCCGCTAAAACTGACTTAACGCTTCCACTTTCTAAAACAATGAAAATTGAAACTGGCTTGAAAAGTAGTTATGTGGTAACCAATAATGATTTTTTATCTGAACAATTTTCATCAGGCGTTTGGCAAAATGATTTAGGGAAATCGAACAATTTCGTTTACAAAGAAAATATCAATGCAGCTTATGCCAACTTCTCTAAAGAGTGGAAGGTATGGCAAATTCAGCTTGGTTTAAGAGCCGAACATACACACTCGAACGGAAATTCGATTACGGATAATAAAGAGGTTGACAGAAATTACCTTTCCTTGTTTCCTACTGCATTTGTTAACCAAAAAATCAGCGAAAAGCATAATATTCGTTATTCCTACAGCCGCAGGGTAGATCGTCCTAATTATCAACAGCTCAACCCATTTGTTTTTTATATGGACCCATTAGCTTTGGATCAGGGAAATCCATATTTGAAACCACAATTTACAAATAGCTTCGAAATTAATTATAGCTATAAGGAAGCTTCCTTAACATTGGGTTACTCAGATACACGAGATATGATTACCCAAATTAGTCAGCAAAATGATGAAACCAGGGTGATCAGTGTGATCAGGCAAAACTTAGGTCGTTTCCAGAATTTTTCTGCTGGTGTATATGTACCGATTAAGATTGCTAAATGGTGGAACATGCAAAATAACGCCAGCGTTTATTATAGCAAATTTGAAGATGGCAATCTAGAAGGCGGAGCATACAGCGCAGGCCAGGCAGCAGTAAATTTATACAGCTCCAGTTCTTTTACATTACCCCAAAACTTCAGCATAGAAATTAATTTTTGGTTAAATACGCCGCGTGTTTCTGGTGTAGAGCGAACCACAGTTACGCAATATGCCTTTAACGCTGGGATTCAGAAAAGCATGCTCAATAAAAAACTTAAGCTTAGATTAAATATGGACGATATATTTCTGACGAATTACTGGGCAGGCAGCTTGATTTATCAGAATGTAAACATGACCGTTACCAATCGTTACACCAGCAGAAGAGCGAATTTTAGCATTAGCTATGGTTTCGGAAACCAAAATGTGAAGTCGGCCAGATCAAGAAATACGGCTACCGAGGATATTAAAAACAGAGCTGGTTCTTAGATTGGAGCTTGGAGTTGAGAGTTTGGAGCCCAAAGTAGAAAGTCCACAGTCTTGAGTCTTGCCTGGATTAGCAATTGAACAATTATTAATCAGTAATTAAAACAAATCAACATGAAAATATTATTATACATTACTTCAATTTTATTGGCATCTTTTAGCTTAGGCTGCAAAACGAAGGACGGAAATTTATCCCTGAAAACTGTAGATACCAATACAGGATTTAAGTTTACAGCAAAATTTGATGAAGCTAAAACCCGCCAATTAAACGAATATTTAGACAGTGCATTAAACAATAAACTACCACTCGAGCAAAATATCGATTTGTTAGTGAATTTGAATGGAGAGGATAAATTCAATTTAAAAGCTAACTCTGGATGGCTCGAAATTAACTTCGATAAAAGAAATACCTCTATGGCTGGGTATGTGAAAGTTAAAAAGCTGACAGAAGGAATCCAGGAAATAATGACCAAGAAATAGCTAATTAATCACGTGGCCAGTCAGTCACAGTCTTTTTATATAAATTTCATTTGATGATTGTTATATTGTGCAATTGAACAATGACGATTGATATGAAAAAAATATTTTTTACACTACTGCTCTCACAACTGGTTTTACTTACTGCGTTCAGCCAATCGAAGCCTCCATTTTGGGATGATGTACAGACAATTAAAAAGTACGATAAAATGTTTCAACCGCCGGTTAACCCGGTTTTGTTTGTAGGCAGTTCATCAATTAGAAAATGGGATGATTTAACACAGGTTTTTGCAAAATACAACGCTTTGAACCGTGGTATTGGCGGCGCAGTAACCAACGACATTACTTACTATTTAAACGATATCGTTTTCCCTTACCATCCACGCCAAATTGTATTGTATGTTGGTGAAAATGATCTTCCAGACCCCAAAACTACTGCAGATAGCGTACTCAACAGAACCATAAAATTATTTAACTCCATCAGAGCCAAATTGCCAAACGTGCCCATCGTTTATATCTCGATAAAACCAAGTCCGAGTAGAGATAAATTTAGAGAAAAGGCCGTTGCTTCCAATACACTGATCAAAAAATTTATAAGCGAACAGGTTGATGCCAAATATGTAGATATCTATCCTTTAATGCTTACCAGGGATGGGGAAAACCGTCCTGAATTGTTTGTGGGCGATATGTTGCACATGAATGCTGCGGGTTACGCCATTTGGAAAAAGGCTGTTGAAAAGCATTTGATAAAAAGATAGACGGTTCAAATTCGTACATTTGAAAACATCTTAAAAATCAGATCAGTTAAACATGCCGTTAAAACCGTATTTGCTCATTTTCTTCCTTAGTTTTTTTAGTTTAACCCTTTTCGCACAAAATAAATTTACTTTAAGTGGCACTATTCGCGATGCGAGTTCTGGCGAAACACTTATCGGCGCTACGGTTAAAATTACTGGTGCAACTTCAGCAGGTACGCTAACCAATAATTACGGTTATTTTGCCCTTACTCAACCAGAAGGAATTTATACCGTAACAATAAGCTACACGGGGTTTGCAAGTGTTATAAAAACTATCAATCTGAATAAGGATACAAAAGTTAACGAAGAATTAAAGGATGCAAATGATTTAGCCGAAGTTACGGTGAGTGCCAATAACCGTAAAAATGAAAACGTAAAAAGCGCACAAATGGGTTTAGAGCGTATTGATATGAAATCGTTAAACTCTATTCCTGTTTTATTGGGTGAGAAGGACGTTTTGAAAACTATTCAACTTTTGCCTGGTGTAAAATCCGGAGGCGAAGGAAATACGGGTTTTTATGTTCGTGGAGGTGCTGCCGATCAAAATTTAATTATTTTAGATGAGGCTGTGGTTTACAATTCATCGCACTTATTGGGCTTCTTCTCCACGTTTAACGCCGATGCCATTAAAGATGTAAGTCTATACAAAGGCGGTATGCCAGCGCAATATGGGGGTAGGTTATCGTCGGTTTTAGATGTTAAAATGGACGATGGGAATAACAAGGAATTTAAGTTTCAGGGTGGAATTGGGTTGATCGCTTCGCGATTGAAAGCAGAAGGGCCGATTGTAAAAGATAAAGGTTCATTTATGGTGAGCTTTCGACGAACTTATATTGATTTGTTTTTAAGGGCTTCGCCAGATTCATCGATAAATGGAAGCACTTTGAATTTCTACGATATCAATGCAAAAGCCAATTACAAAATCAACGATAAAAACACCATTTATATCTCAGGTTATTTTGGTAAAGATAATATTGGGGTTAAAGATCTTTTTGAGAATAACTGGGGAAATGTAACCACAACAATCCGTTTAAATCATATTTTTAATGATCGTTTATTTTCCAATACCTCATTAATTTACAATAACTACAATTATACGGTGAGGTTGTTAAATGATGTAACCAATTTCAAGGCGACCTCATTAGTGCGGGATTTCAACTTTAAAGAGGATTTTCAATATTTTAGCAACAAGCACACTTTGCGTTTTGGATTAAATGCCACGCACCACCGAATTTCTCCAATTGACATTACCACCAGTCAGGAATCGCAGGTTAATCCGCTTACGCAAGAAAAACGCTATGGTTTAGAAAGTGCCATATATGTTTCTGATGAATGGGCGGTAACTGAAAAACTGAATTTATTATACGGACTTAGATTGGCTGCATTTTCATTATTAGGGCCGGGTAATTTCGGTAGTTACGATCCTGATGGCAATATTTTATCATCAGATAAAGTAGAAAGTGGTAAGTTTTATAAGAATTATTTAAACCTGGAGCCGCGTTTTTCGTTGAGCTATTTGTTTAATGAAGAAAATTCTGTTAAAGCTTCTTATAACAGAAATACGCAGAATATCCACATTTTAACCAATGCTACATCGAGCTCTCCAACAGATCAATATGTGTTGAGTAGCAATAACATCAAACCAGAAATTGCAGATCAGGTTGCTGTTGGTTATTTCAGAAATTTTGCTGAAAATAACTATGAATTCTCTGGCGAAGTGTATTACAAATGGATGCAAAATCAAATTGATTACAGAGATGCTGCTGAACTGTTGGGCAATTCAAACGTAGAATCAGAACTTTTATATGGAACGGGCAGGGCTTATGGCTTGGAATTGTTCTTTAAAAAGAAGTTTGGAAAGTTGAATGGTTGGGTGGGCTACACATTATCAAGAACGGAAAGAAAGTTTTCAGAGTTGAACAATGGTAATTATTTCCCATCTAGGCAAGATCGTACCCACGATGTATCGTTTGTGGGGATTTATAACTTAAATAAACGCTGGACTTTTTCTTCGAGTTTAATTTACAGCACAGGAAATGCGGTGACTTATCCGGCAGGGAAATACAATGTCGGCGGCCAAACCGTATATTATTACACCCAAAGAAATGCCGGTAGAATGCCCTACAATATGCGGTTAGATTTAAGCGCAACGCTTGAAGGTAGAAATAAAGGCAGATTTCAATCGAGCTGGAATTTTGGCGTGTATAATGCCTCGGGTAGAAAAAATCCTTATTCTGTCGAATTTATTAACGATCCGACTGATCCAAGTAAAACTGTGGCCGAACAAACATCCTTATTCGGTATTATTCCATCGGTAACCTGGAACTTTAAATTTTAAAACCATGAAGAAATTTATTCTATATATAGCTGTTTTGAGTTTATGCTTTATTTCCTGTAAAAAGATTATTGAAGTGGATACCAATAACGCAGCTGCGCAAATTGTAATCGAAGGCAATATTAACGATCAGCTCATTGATCAACAGATCGTGATCACTAAGACTGTTGGCTATGATGAGAAGGGCATTTATCCGAAAGTATCTGGCGCCACTGTTATCGTAACTGATGATAAAGGAAGCAGATATACCTTTATGGAAAAAACGCCAGGCGTTTATGTGCAGGCAATGCGTGGCATTTCTGGTAATACCTATAACTTAAATGTAAGTGTAGAAGGTAAAACTTATACCGCAAGTTCTAAAATGCCAAACCGGGTAAAATTGGATTCGGTAGGCGTGGTAAGCAATTCTTTCTTTGGCAATGAACGTAAAACTGCAGCCGCCTATTTAGTTGATCCTGAAAACGAAACCAATTTTTATCACTTCAATCTTTACGTAAATAATCTATTTTCACGGAGAATATATGTAAATAATGATCGCTTGACTAATGGAAATAAATTGCGCATTCAGCTTTTTTACGAATCGGATGATGATGACGATGATGGGTTGAAGTCTGGAGATAAAATTAGCGTAGAGGCCGAAAGTATTGATTCTAATATTTTTGATTACTGGTATACCTTAAGCCAGCAATCTGGCCGTGGGCCAAATCAAGGCACTACACCTGCTAACCCACCATCAAATATTTCGAATAATGCTTTAGGATATTTCAGCGCACACACCTATCAAAAGCTGAGCATTGAGGTTAAATAATGGCTAATATTTTTTTGCTAAAACACCCATAATTATTTGCTGTTTGATGAGTATGAAAGTATTTATAAGTGGAAACATTGCGCCTATTGCTTTGCAGCAATTGGAAGATCATCATATACAAATTACCCAGTGGAAAGAAACACGACAAATTACGCCTGAAGAGCTAATAGAAGCCTGCAAGGATCAAGATGGGTTTATAAGTGTTGGTCCGAATAAAATTAATGCCGATTTTTTAAATGCCAGCAACCATTTAAAAGTAATAGCACTTCATTCGGTTGGTTTTGATCAGGTTGATGTAGAAACTGCCAAGAAATTAAATATCCCTGTTGGAAACACGCCTGGTGTTTTAAGTGCCGCAACAGCCGAAACTGCTTTTTTATTGATGATAGCGGTATCAAGAAAAGCTTTCTTTTCGTACAGGAAAATTATAGATGGCAAGTGGGAAAAATACGAGCCTTCAACAGAACTGGGTATTGAAATTAGCGGCAAAACGCTTGGTGTTTTTGGTTTAGGTAAAATTGGTTTGGAAATGGCGAGGAAATGCAAAGCCGCATACGGCATGGAGGTGATTTACCATAATCGATCTAGAAATGAGAATGCCGAAAAAGACCTTAATGCCAAATATGTTTCATTCGATGAACTTTTGGAACAAAGTGATGTATTGACCGTTCATACTGCTTTGACGGACGAAACTAAAGGTAAATTTGCGATTGATGTATTCAAGAAAATGAAGCCGAATGCTATTTTTATTAATACAGCTCGGGGCGGCATCCATAATGAAAAAGACTTAATCCAAGCTTTGGAAGAAAAGATTATTTGGGGTGCAGGTTTGGATGTTACCAATCCGGAGCCAATGGATAAAAATAATCCTTTATTATTTATGGAAAGTGTTGCCGTTTTGCCGCATATTGGCTCCGCTACCGAAGAAACCAGAGCGGCAATGGCCGAGTTAATAGTGGAGAATATTCTGGCTGGCCTTAATGGCAAGCAAATTCCTTATCCAATTTATTAGTATTTGTTTTTACTTAAAAGAGTTTGTTGGAAGAGATCTCTCCGCAGTGAAATAATGCGTTCGAGATAACGCCGGTTGTGTTGATTTTTTGGAGAATCATTCTTATCCTTCAAATAATACTTTATTTTAAAGTCATTTTGTATTGATCGCCGTCATTTCGAAATGAGCTTTCGCGATTGAGAAATCCACCTGATATGTATCAGAAGAGATCTCTCCGCAGTGAAAAACTGCGTTCGAGATGACGACAGTTGGTGTTGAATTTTCGAAGAATCACGCTTATCCTTCAAACAATACCTTTACTTCACATTCATTTTGTATTAATCGCCGTCATTTCGAAATGAGCTTTTCGCGATTGAGAAATCTACTTGATATGTATTGGAAGAGATCTCTCCGCAGTGAAAAACTGCGTTCGAGATGACGAAAGTTGGTGTTGAATTTTCGAAGAATCACTCTTATCCTTCAAACAATACCTTTACTTCACATTCATTTTGTATTAATCGCCGTCATTTCAAAATGAGCTTTTCGCGATTGAGAAATCTACATTGTATGTATCGGAAGAGATCTCTCCGCAGTGAAAAACTGCGTTCGAGATGACGACAGTTGGTGTTGAATTTTCGAAGAATCACTCTTACCCTTCAAACAATACCCTTACTTCACATTCATTTTGTATTGATCGCCGTCATTTCGAAATGAGCTTTTCGCGATTGAGAAATCTACTTGATATGTATCGGAAGAGATCTCTCCGCAGTGAAAAACTGCGTTCGAGACGACGACAGTTGGTATTTCAATGTTTTAAAGAAATCATCATAAATGGTCACGAAAATTCGAAAATCTTGAAGCGACAGGTAGAAAGCGCTTCAAGATTCCGATCAAATTATCATGCGAATATTGCTTTTCTACTTCACCAAATATTTCATTACCGATCGACCAATATTTCCGTTGGCGTCAATACCTTCTATAATCACTTTATATTGCCCTTTACCATCGGCGTTGTAAAATTCTACCGAAGAATTTCCAGTGGCATCTGTTACAATTTTTGGATTCCAATAAATAGTGGTGCGCAGATCATTTCTGTTCATGTTTGCCGGTACATCATAACGTGGCGAGTAAAACTGTTTTTCCTTGTTATATCCCTGCGGAGAGAAGGTAAGCTCGTAGTTTTTAGGCAACATATCCAAAAGTTGTGCTTTCGATATCTTTTGTCCTTTCGGTGCTTTTTTCTGATTGATTACGATTACCCCGTTTACATTGTTTGCTCTGTTTACCAAGCCGAGCTCATCTCTTAAAAAGATTTCTATCGATTCTATTTCTGATGCATTTAAGGTATTAATCTGATTCACATCCACATTCATTCCATTGATGAAAATGCCCATTGGCGTTCTGTTTCCTTGATTATAATCTCTGCTCACATAAAAATTATTATCCATATAAGTTACACCAGCCATCATCGTTTGCAAACAGTTAATCAGCAAATTACAGCCTTGTAATCTATCGCCTGTTATCTCATGGTCGGCAATTTGACTTAAACCACTTAAAGCAGGATAATCTTTGTGGCTCACCTTTGGTATTGTAGCCGCTTTAATGGTCACATCTTTTAAAGTGTGTAAATAGGCATACTGCTTTTTACTATTATCTAAGTAAGTGGTTAATGCGCTATCAATATTTAAAACCTCTTCTGCCGCACTAAAATTTCTGGTTAAGGCAGGAGTTGGCGATCCATTTAAACTAATCGTCATGGCTTTATAGTTCACATTATATTTGGCCGAGATGGTTACTTTTGATGAATCATTTAACACCAGATTTTGTATCTTAAAATTACCCACCGGATCTGTAGTCACCTGCGAATTGAAACGCTTATCTGGTATGGTTACCAGTATCGTACCCTTTCTTACAGGAATACCATTATTCATTCTTAAAACACCCGTAAGGTCGATACCCTGTTCAGGCAAGAAGCTGATTTTTGGCAATTTGCTACTTAAAATGTCAGTGTATTTAAACGATCGATATCCTTGGGTAAGCAATAAAACGTCCAGGTCGGCATTTTTCTTCGCATCGGGTGCGTTGAAGTAATAATTTGGTTTTTCAATGTATCCTTTCAGGTCGCTGCTTAAAAGTAAGCCGGTTAAGATCGTTGTAGCCCCATCTTCACTCGAGGGAACTTTGCTCTCATCAACTACCGCAATAGAAAATGTACCTTCTACCGGAGCGCCATCTTTTTTGGCGGCGATATTCACTTTAACTTTTTTCTTAACTCCGGATGTTGGTGTAGGGGTTGATAGTGCAACATTTAATGCATTTTTATTTTGAACGAAAACCAATCTCTCGCTTAAAGGTTTTCCTGCATCTGTAAATAGTGTAAACTGGGCAATTCCCATTGGGAATTTAGATTTCAAAATAGTGGTGCTGTATTCTTTAGATGAAAGTGCAGTTTGGGCACCATAACAAATAACGCCTTTGCTTTGCGCAACCAGGTAAAATTTCTTGCCCTGGTTCTGCTGGAAAAAAGTGTCATTTGAAATAATTTTAACCGCAACATTTTCCGGATTGCTATTATCGATATTTACTAAAATGCCTGATTCGTTAACTGCTGGTAGCGAATAACTTTGTGTCGTTCCATCGGCAAAGGTTACATTGGCTTTGTAAGTTTTTCCACTTTCGGCAAACAAATTAAAGCTTCCCATTCCTAATCTTTGTGCCGTAAATGTGGCAACCTGTTTACCATCATTATCGGTTATGGTACCTTTTGAATTAATCCCCAAACCATCACTTTTAATAGCTTTAAAGGCGACTTTATTGGTTAGGCCCGCAATCAGAGTTCCCGCTTCAGGAAAAAGTTGAAAATCTTTAGTAACGATGGCATTCTCCAGCTGAAAACTATTGCTCACCAGATCTTTCTCTGTAGTATTAATAGCCGTAATCAGCTCACCTTTTTTAAGCTGATATTCGGCTTTTTGATTGGCAGTCATGGCGATGGTCAGGTAGCCGTTCGCATCGGTAGTTCCTCTGCCTTTTGCAATTACTGTAAAGCTTGTTACCACCTGCCAGCTTACGTTTCTATTTGCGTAAGGCTTATTGTTTGCATCTTTAAACTGAATACGGGCGTCAATTTTCTCCAGCTTATCTGTCGAAGTATTCTTGTAAGTGATATGCGTTTTAACTTCTTTGTCTATTGCCTCACCCACGTAAAAAGTTTTGTTGAAATAACTCGGATCGTCGAAATTTAACATCCACATGGTGTAAGCCCGAATATGGTAGTTTCCTTGTTTATAGTTTACCTGATCTAATGGAAAACTTCCGTTTGCCACGCCACCTACAATAGGCAACTTCAAGGTTTGGATAAGCGAATCCTTTTGGTTGATCACATCAACATAAACGATTTTGCTTATGCCCGATAAGAAATTTTGATTTTCCGTTACATAAGCCTTAAACCACACGGTATCGGCAATGGCATAATAAGGCTTATCGAAATGAAGATAAATTTTTTCAGCAGGATAATCGTTTAGAACTTTACTGGTTTTCGCTATTAAAGTATTGATGCTAACGGTATCAGTTTGTGCCGACGAAGATAAATTTAGGAGTGATAAGATTGAAAATATTAAAAACGGTAATCTAAAAATCTTCATGAATTGGAAATTAAATACTAAAAGGTAAATATATCCAATTAAAAATAGAGCACCTAAATTGTATGCATCTTTAACATTTTTTTACATAAAAGAAGTTAGGTCAAAAAAAGGGCATAAAAAAACAAGCTACTTTTAAATAGCTTGTTCTGTTATACCTTTGGATGTGAATTTCTTATTTGTATTCGATTACGAATTCGTTTAAAGGTGTGCGTACTTTTTTCATGTTCACCAACCAGTCTCCGGCTTCGTCTCTATGGCCCAATGGCAATAAAGTTACACTTTTTAATTGTTTTTTATCCAAGCCTAATAATTCATCTAATTCTGCAGCATTAAAGCCTTCCATTGGAGTAGAATCTACTTTTAAAAGGGCAGCTTGAGCAAGTGCGATACCAAAGGCAATGTAAGCTTGTTTAGCAGCGTGGTGAAAGTTTTCTTCTGCTGGTTTCGACAAGATCATCCCTTTCAACTGGTTTTTGTAAGCATCAGTTGTATCTAAAGGTAAACCACGTTCTGTATTCATTCTATCGAACACTTTATCGATACCTTCGTCAGTATAATTTTCTTGCGCTGCAAAAACCAATAGATGTGATGAATCAATAATCTGTGATTGGTTATAAGCAATGGGAGCAATTTTTTCTTTCAATTCTTGATTGGTAATTACAATAACTTTAAACGGCTGCAAGCCCGAAGAAGTTGGTGCCAATAAAGCTGCTTGTATAATTTGATCAACTTTATCTTGTTCTACAGGCTGACCATTCATTTTTTTAACTGCGTAACGCCAGTTTAGTGCATCTATTAAGCTCATGATATTTTCTTTCAATTTTGTGCGTCAAATATCATCATTACAAATTCCTGTTTTGTTGATGTATGGTAAGAAAGCAATCGGTAATAGAAAAGGTGATAAACAAATTTGAGCGTTTATTCGGCAAACTTTAAGTCGCTTCTTACTGGGAAATGATCTGATAACTTCGCTTCGGTGATGTTATAGTTTAACACTTCAAGATTTTTTGAGGTTAAAATATAATCAATTTGAAAGTTGGGGAATTTACCATTGTAAGTTTTGCCCATACCCGATCCTTTTTTAACGAAAGCATTGTTTAAGCCCTCTGTAATTTGAGTAACCACATACGATGCTGGAGTATCATTGAAATCTCCGGCGATTAAATAGGGGGTTTTACATGACGCCATTTCCTTTTTCATCAAATCTACCTGGCCGCTGCGTTTTAGAAACGCACTTTTAAGCATACGCAAAATTCGTTTTGAAGGTTGAAGCTGGGTATTCATTTCTTTAACCTTGTCCAAATATTCGTAATCCTGTTTTTCAAACGAAATAGATTGGAAGTGAACATTGTACACCCGAAGTGTTTTGCCCGAGATATTTAAATCTGCATAGATGCTCATGTTGCCATTGTAACCATCTACGAAAGGGATTTTACCACTACCTACTATCGGATATTTAGTGAAAATAGCCAGCCCGTAAGCCTCGAAGTCGTTTTTATTAGTTGGTACGAAATAGAAATGCTTTAATTTTAAAACCGTTTTTAAGCTATCGATAATATCAAAGTTGCCTTTAAAGCGGGTATAAAATTCCTGGAAACAGATAATATCCGGATTCTCATCTTTCACTACTTTAAGCATCTTTTCTTTTACCGACTCATCATTCTCGCCTCCATAAAGTTTAAAAGTATGTACATTGTAGGTCATCATTCTGATGCTATTCTCTACTTTTTCCGGGCCACCTTTATCGCCGCCAAATGAAAAAGTTGCCTTTAAGGTTTTAAAACCAAAAGCAATAACAATGATGCTTACAATAGCAAAAACCCATTTTTTACTAATGCACCACCAAGCCAAAAAAATGATATGAAAAAATAATACATAGGGATAAGCCAGACCAAAAAATGCAATTAATGCATGTTTGCGTGGATCCATATTGCCGGCAACAGTACCAAGTATTAAAGCAATTGCCAGTAGTACTGCAACAGGTAGTAAAAGTTTATCGAAGAAATTGTATTTCTTTTTCGCCATTAATCTTTGCTTGCTTTAAAAAGTTTTTCTTTCTCTGTAGCAGATAGTTTATCGTAACCTGATGAAGATATTTTATCTAAAATGGCATCAATTTCCTGTTGAGAAACCTCATTAAAAACCGGTTTTCTCGGAGTAGGTTTTTCATTGCGTACAACCTTTAGTTTAGGTTTGCGTTCGAAGATCTTGCTCCAGTCGCTCCCTTTTTGCAAACTTTTAATAAAGATGAAACCCAGAAGTGCGCCTCCGATATGCGCTAAATTCCCTCCTGCATTAGCAGACGATAAGCCTAAAAACGACAACAGGAAATATACAATGGCCACCCATTTTATTTTTACTTCTCCAAAAAGCAAGAGCATAATGCTATAGTTTGGTACCAGTGTAGCCGTGGCCACAATGATAGCCATTACCGCAGCCGAAGAACCAACAACAGTTCTGTTTATTATTCCATCAGCAAAGGCAGGAATGATATTTAACCCGGCGATATAAATTAAAGCGCCAACTAACCCGCCTGCGAGATAAACAAAATGAAATTGACGGGACTTCAAAAAGTTCATAAAGATATTACCAAACCAGAATAAACCAAGCATGTTAAACAGCAGGTGTAGAAAGCCATCATGGAAAAACATGTAGGTGAAAATGGTATAGAATCGGGTTGGCAAAGCGGTAATTTGAGCCGGTACGCCAAAATATTCTCTAATCCAATCTCCAATGATGAAATCGGTTCTGCCTAAAAATAAGAATACAGCAATAATGGCGGTAACCAAAAAGATAATCACGTTTATTCCTATATATAGAAATAGCGGATTGCCCGATTGAAAAATCTTAAACTTTAAATCTTTAACCGTATTATTCATAGTAAGTATAAAAGTTTGTGTTCTTATCTTTCCAAATTTTAACCAGGATGAAGCCGATTAAAGCACCGCCTAAGTGTGCGTAATGTGCAATTGAATCGCCTTCGAAACGACTAACGCCTAAAAATAATTCAACTAAAATATAAAATGGGATGATATATTTGGCTTTAACCGGTACCGGAATAAACATAATATAAAGTTCAGCATTTGGATATAACATTCCAAAAGCTACTAACAACCCGAATACTGCTCCAGATGCTCCTAACATGCCTCCACCGTAAATTTGTCCTATGGTTTGGTAATCTGCCTGACTTTTTATTTGATTTTGCCAGCCTTCGTACAGCGTAAAATGGCCAATAATTTGGTTAACCTCTATGGCTTGAACTGCCCATTGGAGTAATAAAGCGCCCAGGCCAGTTATCAAATAAAATATCAGGAATTTTTTGCCTCCCCAACGCGTTTCCAATAAACTACCGAAGGAGTAAAGCGCAAACATATTAAAGAAAATGTGAGCAATACCACCATGCATAAACATATAAGTGATTACTTGCCAGCCGCCAAATTTGGGAGAGTCAAAATAATAAACCGCTAACATATCTTCCAAATTAATGGTAGAACTTAAAAAATAAGTTCCCACAAAAAAGAGAATGTTAATAATTAGTAGGTTTTTAACTATTGGAGGGATATACAGGTTGTTCATTTATGAATTTATTTGCCCCACCCAACCTCCCCAGAAGGGAGGAGTTTAAAGCGTTATTGTTATGTTTTTCTATTTTCTTTATTCAGGAATCTTTGCTCTTTGTTCCTGGCTCTTTGCTCTTTGCTCCAGGCTCTTTGCTCTTTGTCCCTTGCTCCTTATTCCTTACTCTTCGCCCTTACTTTTCAAACTTTTTATCTAATTCTCCCAAGGTTATGGTTTGAATTACTGGTTTTCCGCTCACGCTAAAATTAGGAGTTTTACAGGCAAAAAGTTCATCAATTAGCGTATTCATTTCTTCCTGGCTTAATGCGGTTCCCGCTTTTATAGCACTGTTTTTTGCCAGGGTTCGAGCCAGGCTATCTCTTTTAGTTAACTTTAATTCCTGCTGAGAGTTTTTAAAACCTTCAATTAGTTGCTCAAATAGCTGTGTTTCATTAATATTGCTGCTTCCTAAATCAACCGGAACACCTTCTACAACCAACGTATTTTTTCCGAATTCACGTACATCGAAGCCTAAACTCTTTATATCGTCCAATAAACTTTTGGCCAGTTCGAAATCGTTGGCGTTAAGGGTAATGGTTTGCGGAAATAAACTTTGTTGCGATGCGCCTTTCCTATCGTCTAAATGTACTAGAAATCGTTCATAAAGAATACGCTCGTGTGCCATTTGTTGATCGATAACCATTAAACCCGATTTAATCTGCGAAACAATGTAACGGTTATGCAATTGCATATATTGCTTTTGCTTCGTTTCAAAAACCGGTTCGTCGTTGTAAAACGATGTTTGTTCGATCACCGGTTGCTCCACCACTTCATAAAGCGAGCCCCAGTTTTTAGCACTCGGTTTTGCTTCATAGTTTCTTGATGAGGTGGCATATCCCGAAGTGGAACTGCTGTCGCTGGCAAAAGGATTAAAATCGGGATTGAAATTAATACTAGGCGGAACAATATCTTCCACTGCTTTTTGCGTAATCATGTTGCTGAAACCCGTTTCCTGATCAAAATCTAAAGTAGGAGAGATGTTATATCTGCCAATAGAACGCTTAACCGCCGATTTCATAATCGCATAAATAGATTTTTCATCTAAATACTTAATCTCCGTTTTGGTAGGGTGAACGTTTACATCAATTTTTGAAGGATCAATTTCAATGAAGAGGACGTATAACGGGTAGCTATCATCTGGCAAAAGATCTTCAAAAGCCGAACTTACAGCGTGATTTAAATACGGATCTTTAATAAATCGATTGTTTACAAAAAAGAATTGCTCGCCACGGGTTTTCTTGGCGAAAGCCGGTTTTCCGATGTAGCCTTTTAAATTAATGATGGTTGTTTCCTCTTCTACAGGAACCAATCGCTCGTTGTAATTATTGCCGAAAATGTGGACAATACGTTGTTTCAAGTTCCCTTTTGGGAGGTTAAAAATTTCTGTTCCGTCATGATGCAAGCTGAAAAATACGGTCGGGTGTGCTAGTGCCACCCTTGTAAATTCATCAATAATATGACGCATTTCTACCGGATTGCTCTTTAAAAAATTACGACGGGCAGGGGTATTGTAAAACAAATTTTTAATGGCAATCTGTGTGCCCGCAGGCGTCGCCACCGGTTCTTGTGCTGTTACTACAGCACCTTCAATAGAAATGCAGGTACCAATTTCGTCTTCATGGCGGCGGGTTTTCATTTCTACCTGAGAAATTGCAGCTATCGAAGCCATCGCTTCGCCACGAAAACCCATTGTACGAATAGCAAATAAATCTTCGGCCTTTTTTACTTTTGAGGTGGCGTGGCGCTCGAAACACATTCTGGCATCGGTAACGCTCATGCCGCAACCATTGTCAACGATCTGAATGAGTGCTTTTCCGGCATCTTTTATCACCAATTGAATTTTATCTGCGCCAGCATCAATTGAATTTTCAAGTAATTCTTTTACAGCAGAAGCAGGTCGTTGAACAACTTCTCCGGCAGCAATTTGATTGGCAACAGCATCAGGCAATAAGTGAATAATATCAGTCATGTATTAGGGCAAAGTGAATTTGCTAAATTATGCAAAATAAGCTTAAGGATTTGGCTTTGTTTAAAACTCAACATGTAAATGACGGTTCGAAAAAGTCCAAAGTCAACAGTCTGAAGTCCTAAGTCTTTTGACTTGAACATCACCTATCAATTGTGCATCTCCTTTTAATCTTGATAAGAAAATATTAATGATCGCCAGCCGAATTTAAGAGCTAACCAATTTCGTAATCGGCATTTTACAAAGCCAATTCATTTCAATTTTCTATCTTTAACAACATGAAATCATTTCTCTGCGTCCTTTCTTTGGCGTTGTTTTTTTCTTCCTGCGGGAAAAAAGAACAAGCTGACCTGATCATTTATAATGCCACTATTTATACTGTTAATGATCAATTCGAAAAAGTTGAAGCTTTTGCCGTTAAAGATGGAAAAATTCTAAGTTTAGGTTCTTCAAAAGATATTCAGTCAAAATACGAGGCTAAAGAAGAAGTTGATGCCGATGGAAAATCTGTTTACCCAGGTTTTATTGATGCACATGCACATTTTTTTGGATACGGACAAAGCCTGCAAACAGCAGATTTAAGGGATACCAAATCCTGGGACGAGATTTTGGAGAGATTGAAAGCGTTCGCTAAAACCCATCCGGATGGTTGGTTAATTGGCAATGGCTGGGATCAAAATGATTGGGAACATAAAGCTTTCCCCACCAATGAAAAATTAACGGAATTGTTTCCAAACCGGCCAGTATTGTTAAATCGCGTAGATGGACATGCTGCTGTGGTTAATCAAAAAGCCTTCGATGAAGCTGGGATAAAAGGCGAGCAGAAATTAGTGGGTGGTGATATGCTTACCGCAAACGGGAAATTGACGGGAGTTTTAATTGATAATGCGGTTGGCCTTGTAGATAGCAAAATTCCTTCCCCAGATGAAAAACTGGCAACTAAAATTTTAACCGATGCGCAAACAAATTGTTTTGCCGCTGGCTTAACAACGATCGATGATTGTGGCTTACCCTTCCAAGCGGTAGATTTTATCGAAAAAATGCAAAAGAACGGAAAGTTGAAAATGCGTTTATATGTCATGTTATCCGATGCTGAACAAAATTATGATTACCTGTTTAAACGCGGAGCGATAAAAACCGATCGACTAAATGTTCGCTCATTTAAAGTTTATGCTGATGGCGCTTTGGGATCAAGAGGAGCATGTTTATTGCATCCTTACAACGATATGCCAGCGAAAAGCGGTTTCTTGTTGAGCAATCAGAAGCATTTTGAGGAGGTAGCTGCAAAAATTGCAGCGCATAATTTTCAAATGTGCACCCATGCCATTGGCGATTCTGCCAACCGGTTAATGCTCAACATTTATAATAAAGTGCTCAAAGGCAAAAACGATAAACGCTGGAGAATTGAGCATGCTCAGGTGGTAAACTCAAATGATTTCGCTCTTTTTGGAAAAGCGAATATTATTCCTTCCGTTCAGCCAACACACGCTACTTCGGATATGTATTGGGCTGGAGAAAGATTGGGGCCAGAGCGGGTTAAAGATGCTTATGCCTATAAACAACTCCTTAAACAAAATGGCTGGATACCCCTGGGAACTGATTTTCCGGTGGAAAACATTAATCCATTATTAACGTTTTATGCTGCAACAGTAAGAGAAGATGGAAAGGGTTTTCCGAAAGGCGGTTTTCAAATGGAAAATGCGCTTACACCAGAAGAAGCTTTACGTGGAATGACCATTTGGGCCGCAAAAGCGAATTTTGAAGAAAAGGAAAAAGGCAGTTTAGAAAAAGGTAAGTTTGCCGATTTTGTTATTCTTGATCATGATATTTTAACATCAACCCCACAAAACATATTAAAAACCAAAGTTTTAAAAACCTATTTGAACGGAGAAAAAGTATATGAAGCGAAATAGATTAGTCATTCTGGCCGTAGCGAGTTTCTTTAATGTTTTATGTTTAATGGCTTGTGCCCAAGACCATGCTACAAACGAAAAAAAGCTTTCTGTTGCCAATAACATTACCAGTTCAACCATTTTGCTGAACAATAAAGATGCTGTTATACCCTTAAAATCTCTCGATAAAATAAACATTGCCTCAGTAAGTCTGGGGTTTTCTTACAGCTTAGTTTTTGATAGTTTAGCTAACAAATATGATAAAATTACATCGTTTTCTGCAGATAAATATAAGGATAGCGTAAACTTGAATGATCTGGAAGACGACCTTAAGTATTTCAACGTTGTGCTGATTGCCATTGATGATCAGCAAACCAACAATGCCAAATACATCAATTTTATTAACAGTTTAAGCAAAACAAAAAAGGTGATCATTTCCCTTTTTGGAAATGGAACAGCATTAAAATCGTTTGATTTACTCCAGTCGCCCATTATTTGGACGGGAGAAAATACTGCAGACGCGGCGGCCATTGTTCCGCAATATATTTTTGGTGGCATTGCAGCGGTAAATAAATTAACTAAAGCCTATTCTGCAAAATATACCATAGGCTCTGGCTTTACAACTGACAAAACCCGGTTGAAATATACTGTGCCAGAAGATGCTGGTGTAAACTCTAATAACCTAAAAGAAATTGATGCGATTGCCGAGGAAACCATTAGAGAAAAGGCAGCCCCAGGTTTGGTGGTTTTGGTGGCGAAGGATGGGAAAGTGATTTTTAATAAGGCTTACGGAACACACACTTATGATACTAATCTTCCTGATAAGGTTACCGATATTTTCGATTTGGCTTCGGTAACGAAAGTTACAGCCACCACACCTTCGGTAATGCGTTTGTTCGAGGAGGGGAAGTTGAAATTGGATACTAATATCGGCGCCTATATTCCGAAAGCCCGAACCACACCTATGAACAACATTCAAGTTCGAGAGGTGATGCTGCACCAGGCTGGTTTTATTCCCTATATTCCATTCCACAATTACGTAAAAACAGGCGATTACAGCGTAGATTCTTCTGCTGCTTTCCCAACAAAGGTTGCCGATGGTTATTATATCAAAAAAGACTTTTTTAAGGATTTCATGTGGCCAAAAATGCTCAATTCGCCTATTAAAACCAGAGGGCAATATGTTTACAGCGACATTAGTATGTACGTTATGAAAGATATTGTAGAGCATATTAGTGAGGAACCGTTAAACCAATATACATACGAAAACTTCTACAAACCTTTGGGGATGCAGACGGCCGGATTTTTACCTAGAAATCGTTTCGGTAGAGATCAAATTATCCCTACGGAGCAGGATACCTATTTTAGAAAAACGCTTTTAGTAGGTTATGTTCACGATCAGGGTGCGGCCTTGGCTGGCGGTGTTTCTGGTCATGCGGGCTTATTCTCCAGTGCCAATGATTTGGCCATTATTTACCAAATGTTGCTAAACCGTGGAACTTATGGTGGTACGCAATATTTTAAACCAGAAACGGTTGATATGTTTACATCAAAACAATCAAATGTGAGCCGCCGTGGTTTAGGTTTCGATCGTTGGGACCCGGATAGTACAAAACACTACCCATCCAATCTGGCTTCACCGCAAACTTATGGGCATACCGGGTACACAGGCACTTGTGTTTGGGTAGATCCATCAAGAGGTTTGGTATATGTTTTCCTTTCCAATAGGGTTAATCCAAGCGTGAGCGATAAGCTTGGGAACTTAAGAATCAGAGGACGGATTCAAGATGTAATTAACAAAGCGATTGACGAATCGAAGAAATAGAATAGGGTTAATATTCGTTATTGCTAAGTTTAGAATCACGTCATTGCAAGGTACAAAGCGATTGAAGCTTAATAGATTGCTTCGTACCCCGCACTGACGAATATTTCAATTATTCATCATCCAATAAGGTGATGCAATTATCAGAAAGTTTCTTTATTCGTGTATCAAATGTTTTAAGCGCTTCATTGTTTTTAGATGTTTGATACAGATAAGTGATGATACCTTTAGTCGAATCATCCGGGTCGCAGGCGTAAGATTTTTCTAAATATGCAGCGGTTTTTGTCGATAGTTTTTTATAATCTTCTACCAATTTGCCATAAATGACAACGCTTTTTGAATCAACTGCGGCATTCATCTTTTTAATCATCGCCTGGCAGTCCTTAAAATAATGATTTCCTAAAGCAAGATAAGGCACGTAATATCCAGGCGTTATTTTGATACTTCTTTCATAATATGGAATCGCAAGATTCATTTGATCGGTTTCTTCATAAAGCCTTGCCAGGTGATAGGTTACACTACCCAATTGTTTTTGGTTTAATTCGGATGATCTTTTAATTAATGCTTCTGCTAAATTAATGGCTTTGCTTTTTTCACTTACCTCCAATCTGATTTGCAAAAAGTCCCAGTAGAGGTCTTTAATATCTTGAGTTTGTGAGAAGGCGAACTGCGTAGCGGATAACAGAAATAAAAGTGTCAAGAAGCGTTTTTTCATAGATTAAAATTTTGATGAAGATAAGCATTATGCTACTAGAATTTAAATTCGGCTGGTGTAGACACCAGCCGATAAAACAATCGAAAATGACTTAATGTTCATGCACATCTTTAAATTTGATCATCTCCAATAGTCTTTGCTCCTTTTCATCATCAAATCCGCAGGTGCTTTTAAATTCCTTTGGATTTTCATAGGTGCCAAATAGCATATCCCACCATACAATGTCGCCATAATTATTGCTATGTTTTTCATATTGATGATGAATTCGGTGCATTTCTGGTCGCTGAAAAATGTACCCAATCCATTGTGGTGTTTTCACGTTTGTATGATAAAAAAATTCTCCAAGTGCTGTGCATAAAGTATAGATGGCTCCGGCTTCAGGATTGAGCCCTAATAATGTGTAAACCAAAAGACTTCCAATAATCGAATTTACTGTCATTTCTAAGGGATGTTTGTAGAATGAGGTAATCACTTCTAGGCGTTGCGGACTGTGGTGAATTTGGTGAAAACCCAGCCATAAAAAATCAACAGTATGCCTCCAGCGATGCCACCAATAAAAAATAAATGTGGCAATAAAATAGGCAATAATACCGCCGAGCCAATTGGGAACAAAATGAGAGAGTTGAAAAACGGAGATAGATGAGAGCCATTTTTCCCAGGTAAATCCAGCTAAGACAACTATACTTAACTGAATGAAGTTAACTCCTAAAACCCTGATGGTCCATGTGGAAACGTTTGGCAATTTCCAGCCAGGTTTAATCCTTTCGAGTAAAAAGCAAAAACCAAATACGATAAAAATGATGATTAACATAGATTTAAAATTTATTGCTCAAATCTATGGTGTGTTAGTCTGCTGGCTTTTGACAAAAGTCAAAAAATTATTTTTGCTTTCTAATTCTACTTAAGGTTTCTTGAGAGATCCCCAAATATGAAGCAATGTGTCCTAAAGATACCCTTTGAAAGAGTTGAGGATTTCTTTCCAGTAAATTTTGATACCGTTCTTTTGCGCTCAACATACGCAGTTCGTTTGCTTGTATCTCGTTCCGCATGTGGTAAAATTCGGTTAACTTTCTGCCTGAAAAGTTAAATTCCATAAAGTTTAAGTATAGTTCATCCAGTTTTTCTCTTTTTACAGCAATTAGTTTGCAGTGTTCTAAAGTTTCAATGTATTCAAAACTCGGATTGCCTGTATAAAAGCTGTAGACAGAAATGAGAAGTTGATTTTCGAATAAAAACCAGGTATTTGTTTCTTTACCTTCTTTATCGAGATAGAATATTCTAGCGGCTCCTTTTACAATAAAGTAAATGGTGTTGCTGCGCTCGTCAACACTTAAAAGTTTTGTTTTTTTTGCAACTTCAATAACCTCACTGTTGGCAATGATGGCCGATTTTATTTCATCCTTTAGTGGATAAATATTATCAAAAAGGTTGAAGAGATTTTGATAATCTCTTAGAAATAACTGATTAGCCATAAAAATTTATCAATTATACGGATAATCGCAATTTATAAACGGTGGTTTTCAGTTCATCCGTATCTCTATCTTCACAGAGTAAAAATTCAAGTGTACTTGCCGTTTTCCTGAATAATGAAATCCCTTCAAACTTATGTAAGCCAGGGATCCTGTAGGAAAAGTTGAGTTTCAAACTTTCTGGATTTATACTGCCGATAAAACTGCCCAGGATATCTCCATCGGTATAAGTTGATTTGGTATCTTCGGCCGTAGAGATGAAATAGACATCGTTATTAACAAGTACTGCGTCGGTAAACGAAGATTCTACATGGTTAATGTTAGCGAGCTTCAAACTGGTAAAAGCTATTTTTTCAGCCTTTGCTAAATCTTTTTCAAGGATGCGGAATATTCCGTTTTTGCCATCGTTGCCATTTCCCCTGTTAAAAAGCAACCAGAACCGACCGTTAAAAATTGCTCCTTCGATGTTGAAATTTTCATCGTTAATTTTTGCAATGACCTTCATTTTTTGATAGATACTTGTCAAGTCTTTTGTTAGGATTCGTTGTGATTTAGTGTCAAATTCTACCATCAAATTTCTTTTTGAGGTAGACCCTGATCCTAAAATATAAAACTGATTGGCATTTTGACAAAGCACTTCGAAATCTGGCTTTTGTGGTTTAGGAATGTTTTCTAAGCCTTTTAGTTCACTACCAGGTAAGATTTGAATTTTTCGTAGTTTTTCACTTTTGATATTGGACTCATTCAGGTAACCGCTGTTATCACCAATAATGTAAAGCAAATCCAGCTTAGAAATAATGCCCGAAGCAGAACCAATTCCTTGTATTTCCTTAAAAATTTCTAAATTGATTGAATACATAATTTTAAAGTAACAAAAAAAGCACCGAATTAATCGGTGCTTTTATTCAAATTTGAGCCTGTCGCGGTCCTTCCCTTGGGGGAGGATTTAGGTGAGGCTTTATTTCTTCAGCCCAATTTCTCTAAGTCTTTCATCAAGATATTCGCCAGCTGTCATGTCGCTATAAGCCTTCGGATGTTCGGCATCAATCGTTGAAGGCAGACTTGTCAAATCCATATCACTGCGTGGATGTAAGAAAAATGGAACTGAGAAACGAGAAGTTTTCATCAATTCGCGAGGTGGATTTACCACTCTATGTGTGGTTGATTTTAATTTGTTATTGGTTAAACGTTGCAGCATGTCGCCTACATTTACAACGATATCGGTGTGGTGTGCTTTAATTGGCAACCATTCATTGCTGCGGGTTAAAACCTCCAAGCCGTCTGCGCTGGCTCCAATTAAAAGGGTGATTAAATTGATGTCTTCATGTGCGCCGGCACGAACGGCATCATCAGGAATTAATTCCGGGTTTTCAATAGGAAAGTAGTGAATGCCTCTTAAAATCGAATTTCCGTTATGCACATGTTTGTCAAAATAATCAACTGGCAATTCCAGGTAAGTAGCAATGGCACGTAATAAGTGTGTGCCATTTTCCTGGAGTTTTTTGTAGATATCGCCAGTTACTTTGTTAAATTCTGGAAGCTCTTCTAACACTTCGTTGTCCGGATATTCCTCTTTCACTGGGTCGCCATCGGTAACTTCCTGTCCAATTTGCCAAAACTCTTTCAAATCTGGTGTTTTAGCACCCTTTGCTGTTTCTTTACCGGCACTGGTGTAACCGCGTTGTCCGGCCAATTCTGGCTTCTCGTATTTCCTTTTGGTTTCTACAGGAAGTGAAAATGCAGCTTTAATATTGTCATAAAGCTTATCAATCAATTCCTGACTTAAACCATGATTGGTGATGGTTACAAACCCCGAATCGTTGAAGGCTCTGCCCAACTCATCAGAGAATTTTTTACGTTCTTCTTCAGTTCCGTTGATATAAGAACCTAAATCCAAACAAGGAATATACGGTGTAGACATAAATTTATTTTTAATGTGATACGAATTTAAAAAAGAATTGTTAATAAGTGCGATCGTGGCTAAAATTGTAGCTATAAAAATTTAATTACCAGTAATTTAAGTTATTAACATTAACAGATGAGTTAACAATTTGTTGCGATTGTCATTCAAAATCCATTATTGTGTCCACACAAACTAGTTGCACTTTATTTTCGTAATATTATTAACGAATGCAAATGAAAGCTGCTTCAATAACTAACACACAAAATGAAAAAAATAATTTTAATTTTATTATCAATCCTGGCATTGAACCAAGTTCAGGCGCAGGGGAAAAAAACTGAGAAGGCCACATTTGGAATGGGTTGTTTTTGGTGTACAGAGGCCATATTTCAAAGGCTTAAAGGTGTTACCGCTGTAAAATCTGGATATGAAGGAGGGCGCTTAGCAAACCCAACTTATGAAGAAGTTTGTACAGGTGCAACAGGACACGCAGAGGTTTTAGAGATTACTTATAACCCAATGGTGATTACTTACGATGAGTTGTTGGAAGTTTTTTGGAAAAGCCATGATCCCACTACACTAAACCGCCAGGGTGCAGATTCGGGTACACAGTATCGATCGGTAGTTTTTTATCATAACGCTGAACAAAAAGATTTAGCTTCTAAGTATAAAGCAGAATTGAACAAGAAAAACGCTTTTGGCAAACCTGTGGTCACTGCTATCGAGGCTGCGAAACCTTTTTATGTAGCCGAAAATTATCATCAAAACTATTACCTGAAAAATGGCAGTGAGCCATATTGCAGAGCGGTAATTTTGCCAAAAATGCAAAAACTGGAGAAAATATTTAAAGATAAGTTGAAGAATTAATCATTAGAACGATCGTCATTCCTGACTTCAAGGGAATGACGATTGACTAAAAAAATTGATATAGCCACAGCAGTTGTACTTAGTAGAATGAGTAATGGCTCAAAACATAGTTTCTAAACCGCATTGAAGCGGTATCCCCCGATTCTTTTTTCATCGGGGAATTAGCTCCCGCCTGCCGGTCGGGCAGGAAAAGGCGGACTGCATTACCCGAATAGCACTACAGTACCTTTCTAAAAAATGCTTCTTTTGATTTAAGAATTGTCAATTATCTCATCGGTCAGTTAAACAATGAAGCATTCTTAAAACTTTACGCTGGTAAATATTACATTTGCAGTATGAATACTGGCTTACAGCTTTACAATACCCTTTCGCGTAAAAAAGAACTTTTTCAACCGTTAAACGCTGCTCATGTGGGCATGTATGTTTGCGGACCTACCGTATATAGCGATGTGCATTTGGGCAATTGCCGTACATTTATTTCTTTCGATTTGATTTTCAGATACCTGAAATATTTAGGTTTTAAAGTTCGTTATGTGCGTAATATAACCGATGCAGGACACTTGGAGGGAGATAGGGATGAAGGTGATGATAAGTTTGCAAAACGTGCGAAGCTGGAACAGTTAGAGCCTATGGAAATTGTACAAAAGTACACTCTGGGTTTTCATGATGTGTTACGGATGTTTAATACCTTGCCACCGAGCATCGAACCAACAGCCACTGGCCACATTATCGAACAAATTGAGATGATAAAAGTAATTATTGCCAATGGCTATGGTTATGAGGTGGGCGGAAATGTTTATTTTGATGTAGAAAAATACAGTAAAGAATATAATTATACTATCCTCACCAATCGCAATTTAGAGGATATGTTGAATAATACCCGAGAGTTAGGCGGACAAGATGAGAAACGTGGGCGTTTGGATTTTGCCTTATGGATTAAAGCGAAGCCTGAAACTTTAATGCAGTGGCAATCGCCCTGGGGATTAGGTTTTCCGGGTTGGCATATCGAATGTTCTGCCATGAGCGCAAAATACCTGGGCGATGAATTTGATATTCACGGTGGAGGGATGGATTTAGCCGCTACGCACCACACCAATGAAATTGCACAATCTGAAGCTTGCAGTCACAAACAACCTGCCCGTTATTGGATGCACACCAATATGCTTACCGTAAATGGAACGCGAATGTCTAAATCGGCTGGCAATGGTTTTCTGCCGCTGGAATTATTTACCGGTGCCCATCCGCTTTTGCGAAAAGGTTATAGCCCGATGACGGTTAAGTTTTTCATGCTTCAGGCACATTATCGCAGTACTTTAGATTTTTCTAATGATGCGCTTGATGCTTCTGAAAAAGGTTTCCGCAGGTTGATGGCTGCAGTGAGTTTGCTGGACAAATTAGCCGTTTCTGATCAAAATGATTTCGATATTGTTGCCCTTAAAGAGAAGTGCATTGCCGCAATGAATGATGATTTTAATAGTCCGATTTTAATTGCAGAGCTGTTTGAGGCGGTAAGAATTATTAATACAGTTTACGATGGAAAGGCGAAGATTTCAGCTGAATCTCTTGAGCAGCTGAAAGCATTAGTGAACGATTTTGTTTTCGATATTTTAGGTTTGAAAGACGAAGATGCTGGCAGCAACGATTTAAATGGTGTTTTGGAAATGGTGATCGATCTTCGTACTGAAGCGAAAGCCAATAAAGATTATGCTACCTCAGATAAAATTAGAATTAGATTACAGGAGTTGGGGATTCAACTAAAGGATAGCAAAGAAGGAACGACCTGGAGTAAGGTTTAGGTTTAGTGAGGATCCTGTGGTTTAATAATTAGAAGCATCAATGAGATTGCCACGTCCAGATGAAAAATCCGGACTCGCAATGACGAACTTATTGATGGACTTGATTTTTTTGATACCCCGCTCTTCCGTCCTTGCGAGAATATTCTCCAATTTTTCATCGGTAATATTCGTGGCAATCTCCTTCATAATTTAACATTAACAATGAATAAAAAACTTTTATTTTGGCCTCTAATTGCTTTACTGAGCTTTCAGGCCTGTAAAAATAAATCAGATAAGGCTAGCGATACCGAGACAAATGCAGCTATAACTTTAGTTTCGCCAGAATTTAATGCAGATAGTGCTTATGCTTATGTGAAAGCACAGGTTGATTTTGGACCAAGAATTCCTGGTACTTTGGCGCACCAAAAATGTGCAGAATATTTGGTTAATAAATTGAAGTCATTTGGTGCTGAGGTCAAAATTCAAGGAGAGAAAACGCAAACTTACGATGGCAAGACCTTCCAACTGAAAAACATTTTGGCCAGTTTTAATCCTGAAAATAAAACAAGGGTTTTAATTACGGCCCATTGGGATGCCCGTCCGTTTTCTGATCAGGATTCGAATCCTGCAAACCACAATAAGCCTTTCGATGCGGCAAATGATGGGGGCAGTGGTGTTGGTGTGATCCTTGAAATTGCAAGGCAAATTCAGAAAAAATCGCCAAACGTAGGTATTGATTTTGTATTGTGGGATTTGGAAGACTATGGTAAAGCAAATGATGAAACGCCCGACGAGGTAACCTGGTGTTTAGGCTCACAATTTTGGGCAAAAAATGCGATTGCTGCAGGCTATAAAGCTGGTTACGGGATTAATCTCGACATGGTTGGTGGTGGGAATGCCCAGTTTACGCAAGATGAAATTTCGAGGCAGGCAGCGCCTGACGTAGTGAACAGGGTTTGGGATATTGGTAACGAAATTGGTTATTCATCGTACTTTGCCCGCATTCCGAGCGGGAAAATTGTTGATGATCATTTCTGGATGAACAAAGCTGGAGTGCCATCCATTGATATTATTCACTATAACGATAACAGTGGTTTCTATATCAATTGGCATACCCAACTGGATAACCTCGCAAATATTGACAAAAATACCCTTAAAGCAACCGGGCAGACTGTTCTGGAAACGATTTATCGTGAAAAATAAAATGTGTAATTGTTAATTACTTTTGAAAAGACGGTATCTAAAAAATTCTATATTCGCCAAACATATATCTAAAATTTATAATGAAACAATTATTTTCAACTGCAATATTATCACTTTTGGCAATTGGTGCATGGGCACAAAAAAATGATGGAACCACGAAGTCATTGGTAAGTGCAGAAAAAGATTTCGCAAAATCTATTGCAAAAAATGGAGATAAAGATGCTTATCTGGAGTATTCACTAGCAAGTGCGTTGGTTTTCAGGCCGAATCCGGTAAATGTTAGAACGTTTTACAATGCAAAGAAAACAGATGAAAATACCGTTACCTGGGAACCAAATTTAGCAAAGGTTTCCCGTAGTGGCGATTTAGGTTTCACTACCGGCCCTTACGCGGTGAGTGGTTCGGAGAAAAAATATGGTCAGTATCTATCCATTTGGAAATCGGAGAATGGCAAGTGGAAATTAGCCATTGATTTAGGCACATCGAGCAATAAACCTTTAGATAAATCTGCTCCGAAATTTATTGAACCAAAAGACCATGTTGCCCCAAAATTCTTGAATGAGAAACAATTAAAGGCTGGAAAGGATATCATTTCTACAACTGAAAAAACTTTGAACACGCTTTTGAAAACACATGGTATTGCCGCTTTTGGTGGCTTTTTAACAGAAGATGCCCGTCTGTTATTTCCAGGTAACGAAGCCATTAACGGAAAAGGCAAAATCATTTCTTTTTATAACGGAATGATTAGTAAAATTAACTTAAAAACAACTGGTGTTGATAAGGCAATTGGAAGTGATTTGGCTTATACTTATGGCGTGGCCACAATAGATTATAAAGCCGATTTACGCGAAAGTTTTAACTACGTTTTTGTTTATGAAAAAGCTGCAGATGCCAGTTGGAACTTAATTGTTCAGGCTTTTGTACCTGCAGAAAGATAAATTTACAACGTGAATTACAAGGGCTCTCCTAAAAAGATAGCCCTTTTTTTATGTGCTATAGAGCTGTTCTTTGCACTTTCGTTTCCTTTTAGCCCCGATTGACGCGGGCACGAATCGCGGTTTTCTAGGGAGAGTAAAGCGAAAAGCGGGAACAACATTAAAAATAGTACTGTTTATGCGCTCCAGAAAATATAATAACAAATCATTTTACGTTTTAAGTTCATGAATAAAAGATTACAGATCATACTTCTGCTCTCGCTTACATTTTTACAGGTTTCGGCTCAAAAGCAAAAATTTGATTTACAGGGTAAAGCTGGGGCACGTGGAATAATGCCCGAAAATACAGTTGAAGGTATGCTTAAAGCCCTCGATTTAGGGGTAACGACCATCGAGATGGATGCCGTTATTTCGAAAGATAAAAAAGTTGTGCTATCTCAAGAGCCCTATTTTAACAATGAAATTTCTTTAATGCCGAATGGTAAACCGATTTCTTTGAAAGACCAAAAGAAATACAACATTTACAAAATGGATTACGAGGAGGTGAAGACGTTTGATGTTGGAAGTAAAGTTCATGCTCGTTTTCCCGGTCAGGTGAAGTTTAAAGCCTATAAGCCTTTGCTTCGTGAGACGATTGACGCGGTAGAAACTTATGTGAAAGAAAAAAGGTTAAAAAAGCCTGTTTATAGTATTGAAACGAAAACAATTAAAAATGGAGATAACGATTTTCATCCTGAGCCTGCTGAGTTTGTAGAATTGATTATGGAAGTGGTCAACGCAAAAAAGATTTCGAAACGGGTAATTATTCAATCTTTTGATATGCGAACGCTCCAGTATTTGCATGAGAAATATCCTAAAATACAAACTTCGCTTTTGATTGATGAAAAAGAACCCTTCGAAGATTATATTGAAAAATTAGGTTTCAAGCCTACCATTTACAGTCCATATTCGGTTTTAGTAGGTAAAGGATTGGTAGATCGCTGCCATGCCATGGGCATCAAAATTATTCCGTGGACGGTGAATAGTTTAAAGGAAATTAAATATTTTATGAGTCTGGGCGTTGATGGTGTAATTACCGATTTCCCGAACTTAATGGGGCAGCTGAAATAAATTTGAACTACAAAAAAAGCGTCTCGATTTTAACCTCGGGACGCTTTTTTCTATCGCTATCTGAACTAGTCGGTATAAACTTTTAATTTTTGACCTTCACCTTAATCCTAGTGATGTGATGATTCAGCCTCTTCTGCTTTTGAATGCGGTTTCTCTGTTTCATGGTGACCAGATCCTTCTGGTGCGTCAACGAAAATTGGTCTGGTAAAGGCTACAAGAAGGATTAAAACAATAATCCAAGCTGTTAATGGCAATGCCCAAATGCCTTTTGTTTGATGAACTGGTGCGTGTGAATCGTGAGCTGACATGTTAAATATTTTTGATTTGAAAAATTTTGCTTTTTAATTGGCATAAAGATAAGAACAATTATCCTAAATTATAAAGTAACCATCTGCTGTAGGTTAAATTATTTGATTGCTTTTCCAATCTATCTTTCACATTTAAAATGGCAACAGGCGTATTCGATCATTGATTAAAATGATACAACCTGCTCTTCTATCTTATTTCAGAAAGCCGATTACATAGGTGTTACAAAAGAGGCTTTATGACAAATAAGAAATGTCATCCTGAGCCTGTCGAAGGACTTGCGAAATATGCCTTTTGGGGAGTTTAGAAAAGCTCAACGTGACAAGATTCAAAGATAAATTGATTTATAAGACAACCTCTTCTAAATTGGATTGAACTTCTATAACAGATCTTTTATGATCTTTTCTATTGATAATCCTTCTGCTTCAGCACGGTAATTTCTAACAATACGGTGGCGTAAAATAGGTTCTGCTACCGCTTGAACATCTTCAATGTCTGGAGCATATTTTCCTGAAATAGCCGCATGGCATTTTGCACCTAAAACCAAAAATTGTGATGCTCTTGGCCCGGCACCCCAGCTAATATATTTGTTTACCGCTTCTGTTGCAAACTCACTATTTGGTCGGGTTTTAGAAGCCAGCTTTACCGCATATTCCAAAACATTATCCGTTACTGGAATATCGCGAATCAGCTTTTGGAAAAACAGAATATCATCAGCTTGAATAATTTTCTCGAGCGCTATGGTTTTATTGCTTGTAGTATTTTTAACAATATTCAGCTCATCGGCAAATGCCGGATAATTTAATTGAATATTGAACATGAAACGATCAAGTTGCGCTTCGGGTAGGGGATAAGTCCCTTCTTGTTCAATTGGGTTTTGCGTAGCCAACACAAAGAACGGCTTTGGTAAGGTATGGGTTAAGCCAGCTGCTGTAACCGATTTTTCCTGCATGGCCTCTAGTAAAGCGGCCTGCGTTTTTGGCGGAGTACGGTTAATCTCATCAGCTAAAATAATATTCGAAAAAACAGGACCTTTAATAAATTTAAAGTGCCTGTCTTCTCCTAATATCTCTGCGCCAATGATATCGCTTGGCATTAAGTCGGGGGTAAATTGAATTCTATTAAAATCCAGATCTAAAACCGAGGCAATAGTTTGAACGAGTAAAGTTTTAGCCAATCCGGGTACGCCAACCAACAAACAATGTCCGTTACTAAAAATGGCGATTAAAACTGATTTAATGATATCATCTTGTCCAACAACAACCTTACTAATTTCGGTTTTAATTTTGTTGAAAGTGTGATGAAGTGCGTCAACGGCTT
This sequence comes from Pedobacter sp. AC212, assembly GCF_979258625.1. Classification (NCBI taxonomy): domain Bacteria; kingdom Pseudomonadati; phylum Bacteroidota; class Sphingobacteriia; order Sphingobacteriales; family Sphingobacteriaceae; genus Pedobacter; species Pedobacter sp. AC212. The sequence continues at coordinate 1,169,269 of NZ_OZ409870.1, forward strand.
CTACTTCGTTTTTGTACTGCATTCGTGTTATTTTGCGGCTGTAGTGGTCTTAGTCCAAATTTTTAGTTCATCGCAGGTATTAAACTCGTCGTCGATTTTAATGTAAGTACTTTCACGACGTTTTTCAAACCATTCGCTTAAAGTACGATTTATTTTATCACTTTGAGCGGCGTCTCTAATTTTTGGAAAATCTTGTGCCATGTTCGCTTTGTGAGGCGGAATTTTAGATTTTAAATAAAGTAAGCGATAGCCTTGTTTGCCATCAGCTGCAGTATATAAATCAGGCTTAGAAATGCCGCCAATTTTCATAGTATCGATTACCAAAAATACGGATGGATCTAATTTATCGATAGGGATAAAAGTAGTTCTGGCTTGAACATTTTCTGCGTTTAGCATCATACCGCCATTATATTTCGATTCTTTATTGTCTGAATATAAGTTTGCCGCAGCTGCGAATGATAGTTTGTTAGCGATGATTTTGTTGTAAACACTATCGGCATGAAGCTTTAAGCGGGTTAAGCTTTCTGGTGTTGTTGCGGGTCTCACTAAGATGTGACGGGCGTGAACCTGCTCACCACGACGTTCAATTACCTGAAGGATGTGGAAACCAAATTCAGTTTCAAATACCGGAGAAATTTCTCCTGCTTTAAGTTTAAAAGCCCAGGCTGTAAATTCCTTTGCCATCATACTTCTATCAAAGAAACCTAAATCTCCACCATCTGCAGATGATCCCGGATCTTCAGAATATGTTTTAGCCAGAACTCCAAAATCGTCGCCACCTTTAATTCTTAAACGTAACGCTTCAATTTTATCCCTAAATCTTTGCTTTTCAGCTCTTGATAATTTTGGATCCAGAATGATCTCTCCAACTTCAACTTCTGTGTTAAATTCTGGAATGCTATCACCCAACGATTTGAAGTATTTTTCAACCTCCATTGGCGTAACATTAATATTTTCGGTGATTTTACCTTGCATTTTCTGAGCGATTAAACCATCTTTAATCGTTGGTCTCATCTCATCCTTATATTGCAAAACCGATTTATTTAAGAATTGCTCTAAACGCTCCTGCCCACCGGCACGTTGCATCATCGAACGCATACGTTTATCAACCTCATCGTCTACCTGGCCATCTTCTACCATAACCGAATCGATTTCTGCCTGTTGTTTCAGCAGTTTTTGGGTCAGGGTGTTTTGTAAAATTTTACACTTTATGCTCTCGTTTGGAGGGTTTCCCTGGTATAGGTACTGTGTATACTCCTGATTCAAATCTGATAGTAAAATAATATTATTACCTACCACAGCAGCAACTTTATCGATGTTATGTTTTCCTGGTTGGGCATAACTGTTTAACAATGTGCAAATTAATGCTGTTGCTACTAAAAAAAACTTCTTCATTCTTTGTGTTATATTTTGCAAATTTAATACTAATCTTTTACCAAAATAGAGTTACTGTTTTGCGAGTTTTCTTAACTCTTGCTCATTAATCTTAATCTGGTGTTTTTGTCTAAGCCCTTTCAGCCAGTTTTCCTCCAGGCTTTGCTGGTAATCGGCTATTACCTGGCCTCTCACATCACTCAATGGCTTATTGTAATTCTGTTGGTTTTTATTATAAAATTCCTGTAATGCTTGCTCATCGTCTTGCGCTTTGTTCCAAATCTTTTTTTCGGAGATGTTGAACATCAAAACGCCTTCTTTATATTCATTGAGCAAAAAATCCTGATCCTTATGTCTTGCATCAGTCTTTTTATGTGCTACTAGTGCAGTTTCGTAAGTTTTAATCTCTTCCTGATAAATGGAATTCTTATCTAAACCCATTTCTCTGGCATCCAGGACTTTCAATTTAAAATTTATATACAAGGTCAAATAGTTTTCCAAACTAGCATAATCCGTATTCGAAATACCATTATGACTCTTTTTATAAGCCCATAAAAACTCTTTGCTACTTATTGATTTACCATTGATTGCAGCCACGTTTTGTGCAAACGAATAACCGAAAATAATACTAAAAATAAATAAGCAACAAGCCTTTTTTAAGCAGAGCACTCTATAAATTTTAAGGGATAAAAGTAACAATTAGCGGCGCTATTATAAGATATTTAACTAATTTTAACAGAAATTATTATCCTACAAAAATACAAATGGAAAACCAGCTTACCAACAATGAGAATGCTTTACGCTTATTTTTTACTGAAGATATTTTTTTAGTGAAGGATGAGTCTGTTCAAATCGCACTTGTTGATAACGAAAAGCCTGTTAGTAACCCGATTGTATCTGAGACTGATTTAATTGAAGAAAAAGTTTTACAACCTAAAAGTGAGTCATTTTCAGTAGAAACAAATGAAGGATCTGCTAAAAGCTACACCCCTCAAGTAGAAATTCCCCGTGTTTTAGCTGAACCAAAATTACCAAAAACCTTTAAATTTTTGGGCGGAAATAAAAAGTCGGTTTTGATTTTAGTGAATGATAAACTGAATGATGTAAGCACTCCTGAAGGAAGGGAATTGCTGCGCAAGATTGTTAAGGCAGTAGATTTGAGTACGCCCGACTTTGCGGTAGTGAATTATACACAATATATGGGAACCGACTATGTTGATTTCCATGAGTTTTTTAAGCCGGCAATTATGCTTTCGTTTGGGGTAGAAATTTCTGATCTGAAACTGAATGTGGTTTGGCAGAATGAAATTATTGAGCATGAAAGTACAAAAATCATCTTTGCACCCAACCTTCATCAATTGGATAGCGATTTAACCGCTAAGAAATTACTTTGGGGAAATTTGCAAAAAATTAAGTTATAGATTTTAAATATCAGAATCTGTTTATCCCATTACCTATTTACTATTTTCCATCTAACAGCATGAATAAACTTGTTTTTGCCACCAATAATCAACATAAAACAGAAGAAATCCGCCTGGCATTGGTTGGAGAATATGAGGTTTTAAATCTGAATGATATTGGCTGTAATGTAGATATACCCGAAACTGCTAACACATTTGAAGGGAATGCCACTTTAAAGAGTAAATATGTTGTAGCGAATTTTAATTTAGATTGCTTTGCTGATGACAGTGGTTTAGAGGTAGAAGCCTTAAATAATGAGCCTGGCGTTTTTTCTGCAAGATACGGTGGGAATAGAGATAGCTTAGAAAATATGCAGCTGGTTTTGCAAAAACTGGAAGGGCAACACAATCGTAAAGCACGGTTTAAAACTGTTATTTCTTTAATGCTGAATGGTGTTAATCATATTTTCGAAGGAACGATTGAAGGTACGATAACTCAACACTTAACTGGATCAAAAGGATTTGGTTACGACCCAATCTTTCAACCTGATGGTTATGATGCTACTTTTGCAGAAATGGATATGGCTGAAAAAAACAAGATTAGCCATAGAGCCATTGCGCTAAAAAAGATGATTGAGTTTTTGAAAGCCGGCTAAACGTCATTGCGAGTCCCGATTTTTCATCGGGCGTGGCAATCTCATTGAGGTAACTAACAACAAAGAAATAGAACTAAAATGACGATTGGAAGGTTACGCTATGTTAGAGATTGCCACAAACATTACCGATGAAGAATCGGAGAATGTTTTCGCAAGGACGTTACAGGTGCTTGTAAAACTCCGTTTGCAGTAATTTACAACTTCTTTATCGCTTTCTTTAATGTATCTACTTTTGGCAAAATAGGTTTAATCCCAAAATTAACTGTATCTAAAGGGTTAGCCAAAGGCACATTTTTGTTCAAATTAAAGTTTACTTTTCCATTGGGTAGTGTTACCGTTTTAGTAGGAATCTTGTTAACATTTTTTTGAGCTGGAACGGTACCCTTGCTTGCCAAATTAGTTTTAGCGGGAGGTGTTTTACTTTTTGATTTCGTTTTGCCCGAAGAGCCAACGGCATCTTTCTTAGCTTTTGGTCTTTCTTTAGGTTTCCATGAAAAGCCTTTTAACACGTTATCTTTAGCAACCTTATTTTCTGGGTTTAGCGCACCTTCAACACCTTTAATGTAAACAATGTCTTCAATATCATTTTCATTATCCTGGAAAATAAATTTAATCCTACTGCTCAAAGTCTGATTCATTTCCTTGTAAACCTTTGTGCTATCATCCTGCGTGTAGTAAATACTTTCAGCATTACCATCAACGTACATAGTTTTGAGCTTGCCATTTTTAAAAAAGCCAGTCATTAATCTGCCTTTTATCTGGTTAAAACGCAAAGAATCTTTTGGTGTGTTTACTAAGAAAGCATTTTTAATGGCTTGCAGGTTGTTTAACTTCTTGTTTTTGAACTGAACATAAATCGTATCTGCAATTTGCTGTGATCCTTCTGACCAAATAATCGGATTTAGAAAACAACGAAGGGTAGAGTCGGCGCTGGTGTAAAATAAACTATCGGTTTTAGCCTGAATATTTGTTTTGAAAATTTTCACGCCGTGATAAGCCTTAATTATCCTGGCCTGAACGGTATCTGCCGGATTGAATTTTGCGGTATCGTTTTTTAGGGCACCTTTTAAACCGGCTAAGGTTTTATTTAAGCCATCTTTGGTTACTACTTTCAACGCAGGCTTCAATAAACTATCCACTTTTAATGGATTAATATTTTTTATCTCGCCAGCCTTTGCAGTAAGTTTTTTGGTTAAGCTATCCTGCTTTAATTTCGGCTGATTTTTAACAATAGAATCTGCTTTCGCCTTAAGCAGATTTATTGTACTATCCCCCTTTATTTTAGGTGGAATTTTACTTAAAGAATCTATATTTAAACTGTCTGTAGATTTACTAACGGATAAACTCTTTTCATCATTTGGACTAGCCTCATTCTTCGATTTGTTTTTGGCTTTTTTATCGTTTTTAACCTTTTCTCCAACTACTTTATCAGCGCCTCTTGTTGGTGTTTGCTGATTTGGGTTTTCTTTCTTTTCTTTAGTTCCGCCATCTTCTTCATCGTCTTCTCCAACTTCGTTATCTGCTTTGATAGAAATTTTTGGAATCAACTTTAAGGTTTTTTGTAATACCATTTGGGTTTCCAGGGTATCCGCACCCATCCATAAACTATCCGGGCGTTTTTTTCCTTTCACCAAAACCGAATCTTCAGTACCAATACCTAAATAAGCATTTCGGGTTACGAGTGTCCGTTGATCGGCTTTGTAGTAATAACCTAAATCGCCAAACATTTTCATTTTGTCCTTCGTATCTGAAAAAACAATGTTTTTAACCGCTTTGCCATAACCTATTTTTCCAAAATAATAAAGACTATCCCCCTTTAAAGATCTTGTACCTTGCGTATATAAATTTTTCTTCCCAAAATAGGCATCTTCTGTCGCCGTATTATAGGCGCCATTTTCTGTGTAAAGGTTATCGTCTTTTCCTTTAATGTTGGTAGGACCGTAAAAATATGTCCATTTGGTTTGGGTATTGTAACGCAATGTATCCGATTTGATGGTTACTTGAGGCGTAACTACAACTACATTGTAGCGAAAGTAAGCATCGCTAGAGGTGCTAAAATAGTAACCATTCTTACTGGTAAGCGTTACATCTTGATTTACTATTTTTCCTCCACTGGTGTAGGTCCCGATTTTGCTCAAGGTATTATAATCCAAAACATTTGTTGTTAAAACCGATGTCGGATCGACCATTCTCACATTTCCGGTTAAGTGTGCCTGCTTTTTATTTCCATCATATTCCAATTGATCAGAGTAGATATCAGTTGTTAATTGATTAATGTGAACATTTTTAAAGGCCTCGAAATAGTTTCGCTCACTGTAAAATACAGCACTATCGCAGGTTAGTGTTGCGTTATCTTGCTGGAAAACGGGAAAGCGTAAGTAGCTGATCTTATTTTTTGTATCGCCACTTATTTTCGCAAACGAAACAATTTTGATCTTTGTTGCCTTTTGTTGGCTAAAAAGATATACCGGAAAGAATATTAAAAATAAAAAGACAAATAGTTTTTGCACTTTACAAAGTTAGTTTTTTGTTCCGAACGTTCGGAATACCAGTTAAAATTAAATATTTTTGGTGGATGTTACCCTTAAAACAATTTCAGGATTTTATTAATCAGCATGAGCTGTTTGCCAGGGATAATAAGATTCTTTTAGCCATAAGCGGCGGGAAAGATTCGGTTTTAATGTTGCATTTGTTTAAGGCAATAGGCGTTAATATAGGTGTGGCGCATTGTAATTTTAACTTAAGAGGTGATGAAGCGCAACGTGATGAAAATTTTGTTAAAATGCTTTCTGCAAGTCTTGATGTTCCTTTTTACCTAACGCATTTTGATACCAAAAAATATGCCGCAGAAAATAAAATTTCTACCCAGATGGCTGCCCGAGATTTGCGTTACCAGTGGTTCGAAGAAATTAGGATAAAATACGGTTACGATTTGGTTGCTTCGGCACACCATCAAAACGATACGGTAGAAACCATGTTAATCAACCTTACTCGTGGTACAGGAATAAGTGGCTTACACGGCATTTTACCAAAGCGACAACATTTAATCAGGCCATTATTGTTTTTAAATCGAAATGAGATTGATGAAATAATCGACAAAAATCATTTAGATTTCGTTGAAGACAGTTCGAATCAAAGTACACACTATACCAGAAATAAAATTAGGTTAGGCGTAGTTCCAAAACTTAAAGAGATCAATCCAGATTTGGAAAAAACCTTTATAGAAAATGCCGTTCGATTTGCCGAAGTAGAGACATTTCTAAATATAGAGGCGGAAAAATTAGCTACAAAAATTCTCAATAAAAAAGGTGATGGCATTTACATTGCAATGGATGAAATAGTAAAGCTGAATCCAAAAAGGCTGCTGCTATTCGAATTGCTAAAACCTTATGGATTTACAGAATCGGTTGTTCAGGAAATTTTAAGTCATTTAAATTCATTGAGTGGTACGCATTTTTTCAGCTCAACTCATCAGGCTATTATCAATAGAGATTATCTGGTAATCGCCGAAAAGAATGTTGACTCAATCTTCAATCAGTTTATTCACCCATCAACACAAAATATCCTATTTGGAAAGGATGAAATAGCACTTTCGTTTTCTTCTGAAATAAAATTCGAAGTCGATCATTACAAAGCCTTCGTTAATGCGGATAAATTAATTTTTCCGCTGATAGTAAGAAATTGGCAGAATGGCGATAAGTTTATCCCCTTGGGTATGCGACAGCCCAAAAAGGTGAGCGATTATTTTATTGATGAAAAGGTGCCAATTCATTTAAAAGCCACCACACCGATTTTAGTAAACGGGAATGGCGATATCGTTTGGATTGTGGGTATGCGTCAGGATAATCGATACAAATTAACCGCAGCAACAAAAAAAGTTGTTATATTCGAACTCAAAAAAAAATAAGTGGAAAGCAAATACGCCTACATCGAAAAACAATATATCGGTCGCGATTATGTTCGCATTTTCATCAGGTTAATAATGGCCGCTTTCTGTTTTGCAGCTTATGTTTACGAACGCGATCGCGATAACACCCAAGACTTATTTTTGGTGGTTGGCTTCGGCATTATCGGTGTTTCCATGTTACTGCTTTTCTTAATCCAGTATAAAATTGTAGTTGATAATGGCAGTATGATCTTAGATGGCCTTTGGACTACAAAACGCGTTAAAATTGATTTAAATAGCATTGTTGATGTTCGTAAGGCAACTTACAGCCGTTATTTTTTTAATAACCCGGTTTATAATCTTCATACTAAAGGCACCATTCGCTTTTATTCTTCAGGTAAAGATGCCGTTGTTTTAACGGATCGGGATGGCCTGGAATATTTCATCGGCACCCAAAGACCAAACGAACTTTTTCTTGTGATTAAAGAGGAAATGAGAAACCTGAAATAATTTCCGGGTAAAAATTTTCTCAAAAATCAGCATCTAAAACTTCTCTATAATTCATTTAATGCCACAGCTATACGTTGAAGGTATTTTTTCGCTTTAGGCATTTTAATTGAAATATGCAATCGATAAATGATTGTTATGAAGAAATTAATATTTGCTGGTTTGCTAGGATTTGCATCTATTCCGGCTATGGCGCAAACTTATAACGCGAAAGTTTCGAAAGATTCATTAGGGGTTTTAAATACCAGAGTTGAGGTATTGAAAATGAGTATGAAAGTTTTAGAGCTTAAAATTAAAGAAGCGGAAGAAGAGGCTGATGTAGAAAAATTGCGATTGAAGCTTCTAGAAGCAAATGGAAATGCCAAAGCTTCTTCTGAAAAGCATAGTGAAAATATCAACAAATCTGGAACGATGGTCGATCAAAAAGCTGCAGAAAAATTGACGAAAAAAGCCAAAGGAGATGCTGATGATGCACAAAAGGCTTTGGAGCGATACAATAAACAAATTGCGAAAGTAGAAGACATTCGTACTCAAATACAAGGCGAGGAACGCAAACTAGGGTACAAAAAACCGCAGATTATTTTTGATTACAAATAGTGTTAGCCGCAGATTCGCAGATTTTTTTAAATTATTTATTATGAGCACCTATTACAATGGAGATGATTATCCTTTTCAAGAAGAATGTCATTTAATAATAGGGATTACTATGGAAATTCATCGGATCCAAAAGGGTTTTCTGAAATAGTATATAAAGATGCTTTTGAATATGAGTTAGTATCTATAGGTATCTCTTATGAAAGAGAAAAAGAATTTTTGATTAATTACAAGGAGGTCATTCTTAAGCATAAATTTTATGCTGATTTTGTGATTGATGATAAAATAATTCTTGAGGTGAAATCCAGCAGTATAATAGTTGACGAGCATTATGCTCAAGTTTTAAATTATTTAAAGATCTCGAATTTGCAGATAGGCTTACTTGTTAATTTTACTGACAAATCTCTTCAACACAAAAGAATAATCAATAGTAAATAGAAATTAACTTTCTCGGTCCTATAGAATACCTTAAGTGCTAGTCTCAGCTTCTTGATTTTGGAGTTACACTTAGTTAAAAAGAAAATCTGCGAATCTGCGTCCCACCTTAACAAGCCTGCCTTATCACTTATTTCTCTAAAGCTCCAAAACTTATCACCATAACTCAGTTTTTATTGCAATATCCCGACATGCATTTCAGCTAAAAATGGGCTACATTTGTGTTGTTAACAACACATTTACAGATGAAGATAGGAATTGTTTGCTACCCCACTTTTGGTGGTAGTGGAGTAGTTGCAACGGAGCTTGGAAAAGCACTCGCCAACGAGGGTCACCAGGTTCACTTTATTACCTATAGCCAGCCTGCCAGGCTTGACTTTTTTTCTGCAAACCTTTTTTATCATGAGGTTTCTGTAAGGGATTATCCACTTTTCGACTATGCACCCTATGAATCTGCTTTGGCGAGCAAACTGGTAGATGTGGTTCGTTTCGAGCAGTTGGATGTTTTGCATGTGCATTACGCCATTCCACACGCGTCTGCAGCTTTCATGGCTAAGCAGATTTTAGCCAGTTATGGCATTCATATTCCGGTTGTGACCACTTTGCATGGTACCGATATCACTTTGGTAGGTAAAGATCCAACCTATAAGCCTGTAGTAACCTTTTCAATCAATCAAAGCGATGGTGTAACAACCGTTTCTCAGGATTTAAAAGAGGATACTTATAATCATTTTGCAATCACTAAAGAAATTAAGGTGATTCCGAATTTTATCGACTTCAGTCGTTTTAGCCTGCAGGCAAAAGATCACTTTAAAAAGGCGATTGCGCCCAATAATGAACGTATTTTAATTCATACTTCAAATTTCCGGAAAGTGAAGCGCACTTCAGATGTGATTCGGATTTTCGAAAAAGTACAGGCTGTTATTCCTTCAAAACTCTTAATGGTTGGCGACGGTCCGGAAAGGTCTTACGATGAACAGCTTTGCCGATCTTTAGGGATTGACGATCATGTGCGTTTCTTGGGTAAACAAGATGCAGTTGAAGAAATTTTATCGGTTTCTGATTTGTTTTTGATGCCTTCAGAATCAGAAAGCTTTGGTTTGGCTGCCCTGGAAGCAATGGCTTGCAAAGTGCCTGCAATTACTTCAAATGCTGGTGGTTTGCCTGAATTAAATATTGATGATTATTGTGGTTACATGTGCGATGTTGGTGATGTTGAAGACATGGCTAATAAAGCGATAACCATTTTAAGTAATGATGAAACGCTGAAATATTTTAAGGAAAATGCATTTACAAGAGCGCAGGATTTTGATCTGAAAAAAATCCTACCTTATTATGTTGATTACTATAAAGAGGTGATTGAAAATTCGCTGCAGGCGAAATACTAAAATTTGGTTTTTTATTGCCTAAACGCTTATATTTAAAGGTTTGGGCATATTATTTATAGAAAAAAATATTCGTTTCCGCGAAGTTGAACGCAATCAAACGTTTGACTTAAGTCTGAAAAAAATCCTTTAAAAATGGCAGAAACTTGCTCTTTTTAAGAGAACTTAAATTTTAAGTGAATTATTTTTGAATAAATATGTGCCTGTTATTCGGTTGATTCCGATTAGAAATGAAACTTTTAATAAACGTATGAGAGCAAAAATTTTTATGCTTGCACTGCTACTGGGCATTGCGGTAGCAGTAAATGCCCAATCTAAAAAGGTAGCTGTAAAACACACCTTCGCTATTGCAGATGGAAATTTCCTTTTAGATGGAAAGCCGATCCAAATTCATAGTGGCGAAATGCACTATTCGAGAATCCCGAAACCTTATTGGCGCCACCGTTTGAAAATGATGAAAGCAATGGGTTTGAATGCAGTAGCAACCTATGTTTTCTGGAATTATCATGAGATTGCACCTGGCGTTTGGGATTTCAAATCGGGAAACAAAGACATAGCCGAATACATCAAAATTGCTGAAGAAGAGGGGCTGTTCGTAATCCTTCGCCCCGGGCCATATGTTTGTGCCGAATGGGAGTTTGGCGGCTATCCATGGTTTCTAACCAAAATTCCTGGAATGGTAATTCGAGGTAATAATCCTCAATATTTAGCAGCAACGAAAGCTTATTTTACAGCCTTATATGGTCAGGTTAAGCCACTTTTAGTTAGCAACGGTGGACCAATTGTAATGGTTCAGGGAGAAAATGAATTTGGATCCTACGTAGCGCAACGGAAAGATATTAGTCTCGAAGATCACAAAAAATATAGCGCTGCCGTGTTTCAGCAACTGAAAGATGTTGGTTTTGATATACCTTTTTTCACTTCTGACGGCAGCTGGCTTTTTGAAGGAGGCGCATTACCTGGCGCTTTACCAACTGCAAATGGTGAAGATGATGTTACTAAACTGAAAGAAATTGTCAATCAATATAATGGAGGCAAAGGCCCTTACATGGTTGCCGAATTTTATCCGGGTTGGCTAGACCATTGGGCAGAACCTTTTCCAAAGGTTTCTTATAAAAGTACAGCCAAGCAGACTCAAAAATATTTGGATGCCGGTGTTTCCTTTAATTATTATATGGTTCATGGGGGCACAAATTTTGGTTTTACCTCAGGAGCCAATTATGACAACAAGCATGATATTCAACCTGATTTAACCAGTTACGATTATGATGCGCCTATTAGCGAAGCCGGCTGGGCAACCAAAAAGTACGACACCTTACGCTCGATGCTTAAGACCGCTACAACTCCTGCGGTACCAGCAAAAAATCCTGTTATTTCAATTTCGACTATTGCATTAACTAAGGCAGTAGATTTAGAGGATATTAAAAGCAAAATTGTTCCAGTTAATGACGATAAGCCCTTAACGTTTGAAGAACTTAACCAAGGACATGGTTACGTTTGGTACAGTAAAAAATTCAATCAGCCTATAAGTGGCAAACTGGAATTAGCTGGCCTTCGCGATTATGCCATTGTTTATGTGAATGGGACGAAAGTGGCAGAATTGAACAGTTATTATAAAAAATACGACTGCGAAATTGACATTCCATTTAATGCGACGTTGGATATTATTGTGGAGAATATGGGACGCATCAACTACGGTGCTAAGATCGTGAACAGCTTTAAGGGAATTGTTTCGCCCGTAATCATCAATGGCCAAACCATCACCGGAAACTGGGATATGTATAAATTGCCTATGGATGTGGTACCAAATATCACATCGGCTAAAAACACGGCTACTGCGGGCAAACCAGCAATTTACCAAGGGAATTTTACGCTAGCTAAAACGGGAGATACATTTTTAGATATGCGCTCTTTTGGCAAAGGCATCGTGTTTATTAATGGAATAAATATTGGCCGTTATTGGAGCGTTGGCCCTCAACAAACTCTATATGTTCCCGGTTGTTGGTTAAAAGTTGGAAAAAATGACATTGTTATTTTCGAGCAGAAAAATGATGTGATGCAGAAGTCAGTTAAATCTTTAACAACACCAATTTTGGAAGAACTGAAGCCTGAGAATGGTTTAACAAAATAATTTTAATCCCTTTTATCTGGAGAAGTCACCTGATGTTTTTTAGGTGACTTTCGCAGATGTTAGATGTCGATTTAAGAAGTTTTGCTGCCTGTATTTCCTTTCCGAATGACCGTAGGTAATTAAATTAAACTTTCTCAAAATCAAATGATTATAAATTGTATCTTTGCGCCTTCGAAATCATCGATCACACAAAATGAAAACTGATTTCTTGAAAACTAAAAATAGGTTAGCATAAATGAAAAAAATAGTTGATTACAGAAAGCTTTTGAACGTAGATAAAGAGGCTGAATTAAAGGATCTTAAATCGATATACCGTACGTTAATGAAAGATTGTCACCCAGACAAATTTCAGCAAGAAGAAGAGAAATTAGATGCAGAAGCAAGAAGTAAGGAGATTATCGAAGCTTACCATTTTTTAGTAAGTATTGCACCAGAAACCCGCGAGCAAAATATAGAAACCTATACGCAAACTACAACTTTATCAAACATTCAGGATTTTGAATACAAGCAACAAGTATTAAACATTCAATTTTACGATGGCAGTGCTTACGAATATTTTGATGTGCCAAAAGCAATCTATGTTAAATTAGTTAACGCAGATTCTCCAGGCCGCTTTGCCCGTAGACATATTTTTAATGAATATCCTTATCGTAATGTTGCAAGGGTAGCAGAACCTGCGTAATTTTAAATAAAAATATAAATGAAAGACTTGCTTGGCAGGTCTTTTTTTTTGTTTGTAGCAAATTTTCACAAAAACTGCTATTCCGTCATTTTCTAAAACGGTCGTCATCGCGAGGCACGAAGCAATCTCTTTCGTAATAGATTGCTTCGAACCTCGTAATGACGAATTTATTTTCGGAAATGATTAGAAATCTAATTATTCAGCATTGGTTTAAAGCGATTGTCTTTATTGCGCAAATCTAAGCCGCCCTCGTAAACTGATTTCAAATTTACTAGGTAGAAACTCCAGCCTCCATGGCAACCTATTCGAATATTTCGCTTCGATTGATCATCAGTTGGAATATTATTTTGAGTGAGTTCAACTATTACATATTCGTATTCTTCCCGAAGGAGAATATCTACTACGCAATCGCCAGCAAAGGTGAACTGAAAATGATTTTTACCATTTGCTTCGGTTATTCGCCCATGCTCCACATCATCATACAAATACCAGATCCATTGGTATAAATCACCCTTAAGTACCTTTTGCGATTTGCTCAACTGCACATGGTTCTCGTCATAAAATTGCGAACTGCTTAAAAACCATTTTTCAATTTCTCCTGCCTTGGTCCATGCGTCATAGATATCCTCCAGCTTTGCTTTGATGGCGATCTTCAAGGTAAAGCTGGTCCAGTCGAAATCTTCCATTTTTTTTAATTAAAGACAAGACAAACAGGCGCACCCACTTCAATTCGTTTACCACTATCGGTAAGCTTTCCAGTCATTTTATTCCGATTAAAAACGACAATGTTATTGGTGTATTGATGGCCAATTAATAAGTACTTGCCACTTGGATCTATGGTGTAATTTCGTGGTCCTTTACCTAATGTACTCACTGTCTCTATAAATTTGAGTTTACCTGTTGGGAGGATTGAAAATGCAGAAATGCTGTTTGCATCGCCACGGTTAGTTTCATAAAGGAATTTTCCATCTGCAGAGACGTGGATATCAGCCGCATCAACCGATCCTGAAAAGTTTTTAGGCGTGGTTCCGATTTCCTGTAGCTTAGTTAGATTTCCGTTCAAATAGCTAAAAGCAGTTATGCTTCCATTAAATTCATGTACGAGGTAGGCAAACTTTCCATTTGGAGTAAAAGTGATGTGTCTCGGTCCGGTTCCGGCATTTGTTTTTAAAACCTTTTTTTCGGTAAGTGTTTTGTCTTTGCCTGTCGGATTATAATTGTAAATATAAATCTGGTCTTCTCCCAAGTCATTAACGACAAGATGTTTTTTGTCAGGCGTAAATTTCACCATGTGAACATGAGTACTTTTTTGTCTGCCTTTCGGATCGATACTTTTTCCGGTATGCTGAATCACCTGGCTGGCTTCGCTTAAAGAGCCATCGGCATTGCGTGGAAAAACCGCTAAACTACCGCCACTGTAGTTCGCTACAATTACATTTTTATTATCAACAGTAACGAAACAAGGATCAGCGCCATGAGTATCAACTTTGTTTAAAAAACTTAATAATCCGGTTTTTTGATCATAACTAAATGCGCTAACGGTGCTGGTATTTCCAGTTTCATTTACGGCATAAACGAAATTGTTATCGGGCGAAACTGCCAGATAGCTTGGATTGGCGATCCCTTTTGCAATCTGCTTTAAATTCGATGCTGCGGTAGCAGTATTAAAGTTGTAGGTATAAATCCCTTCGCTTTTGCCGGGTGCGGTGTATGTGCCGACCAGCAGGTTGTAATTGGTTTTTTGTGCAAAAGCAATGGTTGATAGAAGTGACATTAAAAATATGATGATGTTTTTTTTCATGATGATGACTATTATAGAAACAAATATGGCGAAAAAAAAGTTTGCTGCAATTTTAAGCAAGGAGGTTAGCGATTTAGAAAATGATCGGTAACGAGTTGTGCTCAAACAGAAAAGGCAATCGTTCGATTGCCTTTAAATATTATTTGATTAAATGTTTAATCTGGATTAACTCATGATCTTCCAGGTATCTCCATCTTCCTCGAGGTAAATCTTTTTTAGTTAAGTTGCCATAAACTACGCGATCTAATTTCTCTACGCTATAACCCAGGTGTTCGAAAATACGACGAACAATTCTGTTTTTACCGCTGTGAATTTGAATACCGATTTCTTTTTTGGTTCCACCGGCAACGTACGAGATGTTGTCTGGTTTAATCAAGCCATCCTCAAGCTCTAAACCGAAAGCGATTTTATTTAAATCTCCCTGAGATAATGATTTGTCTAACTCAACATTGTAAATTTTGGTGATGCCATTTTTTGGGTGCGATAATTTATCCGCTAAATCACCATCATTTGTCATCAACAATAAACCAGTTGTGTTACGATCTAAGCGGCCAACTGGGTAAATGCGCTCACGACTAGCTTTGTCTACCAATTGCATTACAGTACGGCGCTCTTGAGGATCATCTGTTGTTGTGATGTAATCCTTCGGCTTGTTTAACAACACATAAACTTTTTTCTCCCGCTTAAGTAATTCGCCATTGTAACGAATTAAATCTTTTGCTGGATCAACTTTATGGCCTAATTCTGTAACAGCTTCGCCATTTACTGTTACTACGCCTGCAGCAATTAACTCATCAGCTTTACGGCGAGAGCAAATGCCGGCGTTTGAAATATATCTATTAAGGCGAATAAGGCCTTTGTCTTCGTTTGTTTTGCGTGCAGGTGCAATCACCGTTCTTTCCGGACGGTTAAACTCTGTATCTCTAGGTTGCGATTCTTCGCGTTTTCTAAACGGACGAGAATCGCCTTCTCTTGCTTCCCTTGGTTTTACATCTCTTGAACTTCCAGCACTTGGTCTGAATCCATCAGATTTGCCTTTGGATTTGAAATCCTTGTAACCACCTTCTCTTGGTTTAAAATCTCTTGATCCACCATCTTTCGATTTGAAATCGCGTTCGCCGGTTCTTGGTTTATAATCTCTCGGTCCACCTTCTCTTGGTTTGAAGTCACGTTCGCCAGTTCTCGGTTTAAAATCTCTCGAATCTCCATCCTTAGATTTGAAATCACGCTCTCCACGCTCTCCTGTTCTTGGTTTATAATCTCTTGAGCCACCTTCTCTTGATTTAAAATCTCTATCTCCTGTTCTTGGTTTGTAATCTCTTGATCCACCTTCTCTCGGCTTGAAGTCGCGATCGCCACTTTTTGATTTGTAATCCCTTGATCCGCCATCTTTTGATTTGTAGCTACGTTCTTCTGATCTTGCTCCAGAATCTTTCGATTTGAATTCACGATCGCCAAATTTAAAACTTTGTGGTTCCGAATCTTTCGATTTGAAATCGCGGCTTCCTGATCTAGGTTTGAAATCTTTTTTGTCTCCGAATGATTTTGATTTGAAATCTTTATTGTCTGAACTTCTAGGTCTGAAGTTATCTCTTGAGTCGGATGATTTTTTGAATTTACTGTCTTTGTCGTCTGATTTTCTTCTATCAGATCCGGCATCATTGCTTCTGCCTTCTGTTCTCCGGTTTCCCGATTTGGACTTGTCATCCCGACTGTTCCTGTTGTCTTTATTTATCATGATACGCTTTTAGCCGCATCCTAAAATGCGGGCTGCAAATTTATGAAAAATTGATGAACATTACAATTGTTGAGTAGCGAAAATTTTAATCAAAAAATAGCCTCTAAAATAGAAAAAAGCATCGAAAAATCAAAATTTAAAATCCACGTTTAAAGCACTTTAGACGCCGATTTCAGAGGGTATTTCTGTAACTATTTGATAATGTGGTTATTATTTTTTAGCTTTGCCGACGTTTTTATATAAGTTCACCAAAAAAAGGAGGAAGATGTTAAAGAAACACAGCGTACCATTTGCGGTAGTGGCAACACTATTTATCTTGGCAAAAGTGTTCACTTACCAAATGCCCTTAGTACCAAAAAGTCTTTCAAAAGAAGCAAATTTAAACACTACAATAACAAAAACTGACAGCGTAAAAGTTGTAGAGGTAGCCAAACCTCAGTCGTTAATGGCTCAGTTAAACTTCGCGGATGAAACCTTGCCATTAGGCGATAAAAAGGTAGAGAGAAAAATGAAAAAAATTCTTGCCGCACACAATTTCAAGCACATGCAAACAAATGTTTTGCATCAAAAAGCAGCCAAATGGTTCCCGGTAATTGAACCAATTCTTGCTGCTTACGGAATCCCTAATGATTTCAAGTATTTAGCTCTGGTTGAATCTGGAACGGCTATGGGTGTTTCGCCAAAAGGTGCTGCTGGTATTTGGCAATTTATGCCTGGTACAGCCCGTACTTACGGCCTAAAGGTAAACAGCAGTGTTGATGAACGCTATAATTTGCGAAAATCTACAGTTGCTGCCTGTAAATACATTAAAGAAATGTATAGAGGTTTAGAGAGCTGGACTTTAGTTGCTGCAGCCTATAACGTAGGCGATGGCCGCTTGCGTAAGCAGATCAATAATCAAAATCAAGACAATTATTACAAAATGAAGTTAAACCGCGAAACCGGTGGCTACGTTTATAAAGTAATTTCGATGAAGCAGATTATGGAACATCCGAAACGCTACGGATACAAAAAAGAGCGAGTATTATTGGCCTATAACGGCGAATAACATTATTAAGGTAAAAACAAAGCATTTGGTAAGGCGTCCGGATTTAATTCTGGACGCTTTTTTTATGCAGATGATTTCATCATTGGCCGCAGATTAACAGATATCTTTATTAAATAGACGATGAGCGTTCGTTTTGCCCAGTCTTCCAGCTTTAGTTTCTGTGCTTTTAAATTTCATCCAGTTGTTTTTGGTCACACATTTTCAGTTTTCCTTTTTTATATGGTGATGGGAGATCTTGGACTCTTCTTAGGGTATTAATCTTTGCTCCTTGTTCTTTAATCCTTGTTCCTTTATCTTTGATCCTAACTATGTTCAAACTTCGCATTAACAATATCATCAATCAACCCGGAGATAACATTACATTCCAATTTGAGGATGTAGAAGGCAATTATCCAAAATATCTTGCTGGTCAGTTTGTGTCCTTGATTTTTGAAGGTAAAAACAGAGAAGTGCGTCGGTCGTATTCATTTAACAGCTCACCAGATGTAGATGAGCCGCTTGCGATTACCGTTAAGCGGGTAGAGAATGGAGAGATTTCCAGGTTTTTGCACCATAAAACAGCGCTTAATGATATTCTTTATGCACAAGAACCCCAGGGTTTGTTTAGTTATTTGCCTGAGGAGCAATTAAAAAGAGATCTGTTTCTTTTTGCAGCCGGAGTTGGCATTACGCCGCTTTTCTCCATTTTAAAAACCGCTTTGGTAAGAGAGAAATATTCCTTGATCACTTTAATATATAGTAACCGATCAAAAGAAGATGCGCTGTTTTACGATGAACTTAACGAGTGGCAGCAAAAATATCCCGAAAGATTAAAAATTGTTTGGGTATTTAGCAATAGCAAAAACCTGATGACTGCCCGTTTGAACAAATTTTATATCGAAAAGTTACTCAAAGAACATTTGCACTTCAAAAGAGAGGATGCTTTATTCTATACTTGCGGGCCAATTATTTATATGGATTTGTGTAGAATTACTTTGTTAGGGATGGGTTTTGATATCAAGCAGATTAAAAGAGAAACTTTTGTATTGCCAGAAGATGAAGTTGATGAAGATGATAGTACGGAGAAAGTGGTTGATAAAAATAGCTACTCTGTAATTTTATGTTTTCAGGGTACACGTTACAACCTCGATATTCCATGGCCAAAGCGAATTTTAGATGTGGCACTGGAGAATAAAATTAAACTTCCTTACAGTTGTCGCGGCGGTGTTTGCAGTACTTGCGTAGCCAACTGTACTAAAGGCAATGTCCGGATGGATTACAACGAAGTGCTAACTGATGAAGAGATTGAGCGGGGTAGGGTTTTGGTGTGTACCGGTCGCCCGACAGAAAATGGAACGACGATTGAGTGGTAAAGGATGAGACTTTGTTAATGTAACGTTATAATGCTTGGAGATGTGGGAGTGAGTGAAATTACTAGAAGCATGGAGAGCTTGAAGAAAAGATTTTCGGACTTTATCAAATCATTGTTACCTACAGTTTTATTACGCTGTTTAGTTTTTTCTTGCAAGAAATAGTAGTCCGAATGTCAGAGGTGCAATTATAAAATATAAAATTCCTGAGATGTATGTCCAATTATGATACTTGGAGATTGTCCTTGTCAGCCGATGTCTATAAGCAATTAGCCCCATAAAAATTGGTGCTACAAGAGTTAAATACAAACTCCCTACAGAAGCCATTCCTGACCATTTCCAAAGTAATGTCGTAAGTACAACAAGTAAAAGTCCTCCATAAGTTACAAAAACCATAAGTAGTTCTGGTATCGGGGCATTCAATATCTCTTCATTTTTTATCTGCCTAATTAGCATCAAAAAATATAAAAGTCCTATCAACGGGAGAATGACATGGATTACCAGCACTATAATTATCTCCTTAGTTGTCATTGGTTATAGTCAGCTTGTTGGTAAAGTTGCAGTCAACCGCTAGCTTTACGCAACCCATTTCGTTTTAAACATCTTTAAGCGAATATAAGAGTTTGGCTCAACTATTAACTCCTTTAAAACCCGTTGCCCAAAAACCAAGAGTCAAAAACCGACGTTTATTGATTGATGAAAAAACATTTTCTTTATTTTATTTTTTTTAATCTTTTCTGCCTATTTGCTTTTGCGCAAAGTATGGATAAAGATTCACTCTCCATCAAAAGAGAAGTTGCAAATAAACAATACGTAAATCTATACAAAGAAAACGCCGATTTTTCCTATACTTCTCCTGCAGGCGAACTCGGTGCGCCATCAAAATATGTAATCAATGGCAGGTTAACTACAACTTATATGCTTTTGGGCAGTTATAAATCACCAATAGCGTTCGCAATTATTCCCGATTTTACCGTAAGGGTTAGAAATGAATTTTCTGCTGGCGTTCGAACGCCGAGTTATCGTTTAGGTTTTGCTGCATATGCTCGCTTAAATACCAATCCTGAAAATTACAAGTATGCAGAGATGGCGTTTACGCACCATTCTAATGGGCAGGACCAAGAGGCGATTAATCCGGATGGAACGGTCAACACCCTTACGGGGAATTTTAATGCCAACTATTTAACCGCATCATATCGATTTGGTCATCTTATTCCAGGCCGCACCGATGAAAATTATTATTCCGTTAATCATCGTGTAGGCTTGCAATGGCATAAATTCTTTAGATATGAACCTGCCCTGGATTTGGGTTTTGGCTTTACAAGGATCGTCTATAATTTCTCCTTGAGAAAATACGATGATATTGAAAAAAAAGCCAGAAACAAAGCGAATGTTAAAACCGAGAAGGAAACCTGGCGTTTAAATAGTGAGATTTCTTACGCAGTGAATAAAATTCCATCGAAAAATCTAATGAATTTACAGAAGCGGTTAAATGCTGAAGTTAACTTCAATTACAGTTTTCCGTTTATGAATAACGTGTTTCTGATGGCTGCAGTTGGTTATTATGGAGAAGATAATTATAACATTTACTTCCAGGATCACTATGGCTATTTGCGTTTCGGTTTTTCGTCAGGTTTTCTGCGAAACAGGAGTAAACATTATGACAATTAATCCTTAATACAGATTGGTTTAGACTTTCTTTTTGATAAAATTTTTAGCATTTTTGCGGATTGAAATTTAGTGTGTTTTCAGCCTGAATTTCATCCCAACTTTTGAACAAAATATGAGCAATAAATCTGTCGACCTCGGCGAGCAAAAAGATGTAGAAGTATATGGTGCGAGGGTACATAATTTAAAAAATATAGATGTAAGTTTCCCCCGAAACCAACTGGTAGTGATTACCGGTTTAAGTGGAAGTGGGAAATCATCCTTAGCTTTTGATACCATTTACGCAGAAGGCCAGCGCCGCTACATGGAAACATTTAGTGCTTACAGCCGACAGTTTATGGGGGGGATGGAGCGCCCTGATGTAGACAAGGTATCTGGTTTAAGTCCGGTAATTGCCATTGAACAAAAAACCACCAGTAAGAATCCACGCTCTACCGTTGGAACCATCACTGAGATTTATGATTTTATGCGTTTGCTTTACGCCCGTGTAGCCGATGCTTACTCGTACAATACAGGTGAGAAAATGGAACGCATGAGCGAAGATCAGATTCTGCAAAACATCTTCAATAAATTTGATGGGAGTGCTGTAAACATTCTGGCGCCTGTAGTTAAGGGTAGAAAAGGCCATTATCGTGAGCTTTTTGAACAAATCCGTAAACAAGGTTATGTTAAAGTTCGCGTTGATGGAGAAATCAAAGATATTACGGCCAAAATGCAGGTCGATCGTTATAAAATCCACGATATTGAAGTGGTTATTGATCGTTTAATTGTTGATGATAAAGACAAGAAGCGTCTTTTGGATTCGGTTCAAACGGCCATGAAAATGGGTAAAGGCGTCATCAAAATCAGTGATAAGGATAATAATGTCGCTCACTTCAGTAAATTCCTGATGTGCCCAACTACCGGTATTTCTTACGATGAGCCTCAGCCAAATAGTTTTTCGTTTAACTCACCTTATGGTGCTTGCGAACGTTGTGATGGTTTGGGATATATCTTCGTTGTGGATAAGGAATCGGTTATGCCGAATCCAAAATTGAGCATCTTAAATGGTGGTTTGGCTCCACTTGGCGAATATCGCGATATCTGGATGTTCCAGGTATTAAAAGCTTTGGCAAAAAAATACAGTTTCTCTTTATCTACACCGATTGATAAATTGAGTGATGAGGTGATCAATATTATTTTAAATGGTTCTCATGATCTGATCAAAGTTGAAGTAGAATATAACAAATGGAATGTTCAGAATTATAACATCACTTTCGATGGTATAATTAAAATGTTAGAGGAGCAGAACGAGAAGCGAAGCGAATCTGCATCTGATGATATGGATGCTTTTCGGAAATTGAAAACTTGTCCGGAGTGCCATGGTGCTCGTTTGAAAAAGGAAAGTTTACATTTCAAGGTTGATGGCAAAAATATTTTTGAGCTTGCTTCGATGGATATCAATAATCTTCATGCCTGGTTTGAGCATGTTGATGACCGGCTTTCTGATCGCCAGCATATTATCGCAAAAGAAATTTTAAAAGAGATAAAAGCGAGGATTGGTTTCTTAACCGATGTTGGTCTAACTTATCTAACGTTAGATCGTACTGCCCGTACGCTTTCTGGTGGAGAAGCACAACGGATCCGTTTGGCTACTCAAATCGGTTCGCAACTAATGAATGTAATGTACATTCTGGATGAGCCAAGTATCGGTTTACACCAGCGAGATAACGAGCGCCTGATTAATGCGTTAAAAAATCTCCGTGATTTAGGTAATACCGTTTTGGTTGTTGAACACGATAAGGATATGATTTTGGAAGCCGATTGGGTGATTGATGTTGGGCCAGGAGCAGGGATTCATGGCGGAACAGTAGTTGCTGAAGGAACTGCGAAAGAAATTTTAAAATCGAAAACCTTAACCGCGGCATACTTAAATGGCGAGAAAAAGATAGAAACGCCGAAGGTTCGTAGAAAAGGGAATGGACACAAACTTTCCATCATTAAAGCTACAGGTCATAACCTGAAAGAAGTTTCTGTAGATTTTCCTTTAGGCAAATTTATTGCGGTAACTGGGGTTTCAGGATCAGGGAAGTCGAGTTTGATTACAGAAACGCTGTATCCAATTTTAAATCACCATTTTTTTAGAGCGAAGAAAACACCGCTTCCTTACGAAAAAATTACTGGTTTAAAAGAAATAGATAAGGTGATTGAAATTGATCAGGCTCCAATCGGGAGAACGCCACGTTCAAATCCATCAACATATACGGGTGTTTTTTCTGATATCAGAAATCTATTTGTACAACTTCCTGAAGCGAAAATTCGGGGTTATAAACCTGGCCGTTTCTCTTTTAATGTAAAAGGAGGAAGATGCGAAACTTGCCAGGGCGCTGGATTGAAGGTAATAGAGATGAACTTTTTACCAGACGTTCAGGTTCCTTGCGAAGAATGCGGTGGAAAGCGCTACAATAGAGAAACTTTAGAAGTTCGTTTCCGTGGAAAATCTATTAGTGATGTGCTGGACATGAGTATAGAAGACGCCTGCGTGTTTTTCGAAAATATTCCGATCATTTATCGTAAGATCAAAACCCTTAAGGATGTTGGCTTAGGTTATATCACTTTAGGACAATCATCGGTTACTTTATCTGGTGGTGAAGCACAGCGGGTTAAGTTGGCTACTGAACTTTCGAAGAAAGACACCGGAAAAACCTTTTATATTTTAGATGAACCTACTACAGGACTTCACTTTGAAGATATCAATGTGCTTTTGGGAGTTCTGCAGGAGCTTGTAGATAAAGGAAATACCATTTTAGTGATTGAGCACAACCTGGATGTAGTTAAGGTGGCCGATTGGGTAATTGATTTGGGAGAAGAAGGCGGAGCCGGAGGGGAAGAATTCTTTTCGAGGGTACGCCCGAAGGTTTGATCCAAAACCCAATTAGCTTGACCGGAAAATTTTTGAAAAAGGAAATGGAGTGGGAGTTTAGTCATCAGTCTGAAGTCGTGAGTCAAAAGTCCGAAGTCAAAAAAGAGAAGGTCATCAAAAAAGTTAAGCAAAAAGATTAGGCTTTCATCCTTGCGAGGCACGGATCAATCTTATGACATAAGGTTGCCAATAGGGGATTAGGATTGCTTCGTTCCTCGCAATGACGGCCAGTTCATACATCATCCATTTTACACTAAAGAAATGATTTTTACCGATACCCATACCCATTTATATTATGAGCAAGATGCTGAAAAGCAAAGCCAGTTAATGGAACGTTGCTTTGAAAATGATGTAAATAGACTTTTTCTTCCCAATGTTGATGTCAAATCGATTGCAATGATTGATGATTTGGTAAGCAAATATCCAGAGAATTGTTTTGCAATGGCTGGTCTTCATCCATGTGATGTGAAGGAAGATTATCTGTCAGTTTTAGATGAAATTTACCAAAGCATTGCTGGCAGAAAAATTTATGCCATTGGTGAAATAGGAATTGATTTATATTGGGATAAAACCACATTAACTATTCAGCAAGACGCCTTCCGCAAACAAATTGCTTGGGCAAAAAAACTCGGCTTACCAATCGTAATTCACTGTCGTGAGGCTTTCGATGAAGTTTTTGAGGTATTAGAAAGCGAGCGTGACGAAAAGCTGCGGGGAATATTTCATTGCTTTACCGGCAATTTAGCTCAAGCTAAACAAGCCATCGATTTAAATTTCTATTTAGGCATTGGAGGCGTAGTAACCTATAAAAAAGCAGGACTAGATCTTGTTTTGTCGGAAATTCCTTTGGAAAATTTAGTTCTTGAAACTGATTCACCATATTTAGCGCCTGTTCCTTTTCGTGGAAAACCAAATGAAAGCAGTTATCTAATTTACATTGCTCAAAAATTAGCTGATATTTATGGTGTTTCGGTGGAAGCGATCGCCGATGTAACTACTGAAAATTCAAAAAAGATTTTTGGTGTTTAAATCACGGTAGTTTCTGCGTAAATCACCTTAATCTGCGGGAGATTTTCGTTTCTAATTGAGTCGATTTGATTTTTCCCGCTGATGCCGCAAATTTCGCAGATTTTTTGCCATGGATCGCTTCGATTGTTGATTTTTTTCTCAGCTTATACTGATTTTTCCTTTCTTCGTTTTTAGCATAACCATTAAGATCCTGAAATAAATTCAGGTTGACGATCGCTCATGCGGATCGTTCATCCCGAGTTCTTCCTGTAGATCGTTCATTCAAACAATTCAGTTTAGCCACCTTCTCAATCTCAATTCCGACCAGTATCAGCGCAAAACTATCACTCAATTATATTCGTTGTATTAACAGTTATAATTAATATTTCATTTTTGTTTAGCTATATAATCAATCTCATAAATAAAATGCCAAATTCGCCTAAATAATTATCAATATTAAAAATAACTATTTTCATCTCTAAATTTTTAGTTTCTTTGCGTTGAGCAACCAAAACCAACCAAATGACAAAGATTCTAATAATTTATACCGGTGGTACCATCGGTATGGTAAACGATCCCGTAAACGGAATGTTAATTCCTTTCAATTTCGAACAGATTAAAGAAAATGTTCCGGAATTAAGTCGTTTAGATTATCATTTAGATGTTCACTCGTTCACTCCTGTATTAGATTCTTCTAACATGGATCCAGAGATTTGGAAAACTTTGGCAGAGTTGATTAACACCAAATATGATCTTTATGACGGCTTTGTTATTTTGCATGGCTCAGATACCATGGCTTTTACGGCCTCGGCGCTCAGTTTTATGCTCGAAAATTTAGGTAAAGCTGTTGTTTTAACAGGTTCTCAGCTGCCCATCGGCGAAATCAGGACAGATGCAAAGGAAAATCTCATCACTGCGTTGGAAATCGCAGCGACAAAAGAGGATGGAAAATCACTGTTTCCGGAAGTTTGCATTTATTTCGACGCTCAGTTATTCAGAGGTAATCGTTCTATAAAATACAATAGCGAAAAGTTTGAGGCTTTCCGTTCACCAAATTATCCTGTTTTGGCCGAAGCTGGTGTGCATTTGCAATTCAACACCAATTATGTAATGAAAGCGCCAGATGGGAAACTTAAACTCAATACCAACTTTAATTCTAACATCGGTGTGTTAAAGTTATATCCAGGCATAACGCCTCAGGCTGTGTCAGCGATTACCGATTCTAAAGTCGACGCCATCATTTTAGAAGCTTTTGGATCTGGCAATACCACTACTGCCCAATGGTTTTTAGATAGTCTTCGCAAGGCTATTTTAAACGGTAAAATCATC
The DNA here is from genome assembly GCF_979258625.1 of Pedobacter sp. AC212. NCBI lineage: Bacteria > Pseudomonadati > Bacteroidota > Sphingobacteriia > Sphingobacteriales > Sphingobacteriaceae > Pedobacter > Pedobacter sp. AC212. Next base: position 1,195,162 of record NZ_OZ409870.1, read on the forward strand.
ATCGATATTTCTCAATGCAAAAAGGGATCGGTGCACTTAGGTAGGTACGAAACCAGTCGCGAGTTATTAAAAATGGGCATTATTAGTGGTTACGACCTTACTTTTGAAGCTGCGGTAACTAAACTAATGTATGTTTTAGGCCTCGGCTTACCTTTAGAAGAAAGCCGGAAGTTAATGGATGAATCATTACGTGGTGAATTAACAAAAGATTAATTATTGGTTTGAAAGGCAAATGCAGGTGCATTTTTTAAGGCAACTCCCGCTATCCGTTTAATCTTTTTGTCAATGTGTTCGCAACTCCCATCGGTTGAGCTACAAAAAGTATTTCACTACTATCGGGCTTAGGTGGCCAATTACTGCAAAAAAACATCAAACAAGGGTTCATCAAGAAATTCGGTAAGTAAAACTTCTGCAATTATGAGCACCATCATTTCGGTTGTTCGTATTTAGCACTATTTTTGTTAATAAATCCGTCATGCTGAACTTGATTCAGCATCTATTCAATAAGACCCTGAAATAGATTCAGGGTGACAAACAGATAAATCATGAAAATAGAACAAATATATACTGGGTGTTTGGCAGAGGCCGCTTATTACATTGAAAGTAACGGCGAAGCTGCGATTATAGATCCACTGAGAGAAGTTGGAACTTATTTGAAGAAAGCTGAGAAAGCTGGCGCAATAATTAAGTATATTTTTGAAACCCATTTTCATGCAGATTTTGTTTCTGGCCACGTGGATTTAGCCGATAAATCTGGCGCTAAAATTATCTACGGACCAACCGCCAAAACAGAATTTGAATCGCACATTGCTAAAGATGGCGAGAAGTTCCAAATAGGCGATTTAACCATTACGGCTTTGCATACGCCTGGTCATACCTTAGAATCGACCACTTATTTATTAACTGATGAGAATGGAAAAGATCATTGTATTTTTAGTGGCGATACGCTATTTATAGGAGATGTTGGTCGTCCGGATTTAGCGCAGAAAGGTAATTTAACCATGGAAGATTTAGCAGGAATGCTTTACGATTCTCTAAATGAAAAAATCAAGCCCTTAGCCGATGATGTGATAGTGTATCCTGCACATGGTGCGGGTTCTGCTTGCGGAAAAAGCATGAGCAAGGAAACTTTTGATACCTTAGGTCATCAAAAAGAAGTGAATTACGCACTTAAGGCACAAACCAAAGAACAATTTATATCAGAAGTTACGGATGGTATTATGCCTCCTCCACAGTATTTTGCTAAAAATGCTGCGATAAATAAAGGCGGTGTAGAAAGTATTGATGGCATTTATGAAAAAGGTTTAAATGCTTTAACGCCACAAGCTTTTGAAGATACCGCGAACCAAACCGGAGCAATTATGCTCGATACCCGCGACCCACAAGTCTTTGCAAAAGGATTTATTCCTAATGCCATTAACATCGGCCTGAATGGGCAGTTTGCCCCTTGGGTTGGCGCACTAATTACCGATTTAAATCAACCCATTTTGTTGATTACTGATGGAGGAAAAGAGGAGGAAACCATCACCCGCTTAACTCGTGTGGGTTATGACAGTACAATTGGATATCTGAATGGTGGTTTTGAACGGTGGACTGATGCCGGAAAAGAAATTGATACTATCGAAACCATTTCAGCAGAAATTTTTGAAAAAGCCGTAACAGAACAAGAAATAATCGCCCTTGATGTTCGTAAACCGGGTGAATATGAATCGGAACATTTGGAATTTACTTTAAGTCGCCCTTTGGATTTTATTAACGATTGGATGGGAGAGATTGACCCAAATAAAACTTATTATATTCATTGTGCGGGCGGTTACCGATCGATGATTGCGGCCTCTATTCTAAAATCTCGTGGCGTAGAGCATGTAATTGATATCGCTGGTGGTTACGGGGCTATTAAGAATACAGGTTTAAAAAGAACCGATTTTGCTTGCCCGAGTAAGGCGATGAAAGTTTAGCAGGAAGTGGAAAGTAGTGAATGGGAAATAGAAAATTTGGAAATAGAAAAACGCATATCTATTATTAATGCGGTTGATTAAAACATTTGATCAATACCTATTCGCAAATTTCTATTGAGAAGTAAATTGATGTAAGTACTTATCTATTTCCTATTCCCAATTTCCGTATAAATAAGCACTCTCCTATTCCAAATCTCTATTATCTTTTAAATCATTAAAATTGACAAAATCTACTCAATACGATATCATCATCATTGGCGCTGGGCCGATTGGAATGGCTTGTGCAATTGAAGCGCAGAAGGCTAATTTGAGCTACCTGATTATTGAAAAGGGTGCTTTAGTAAACAGCCTTTTTAATTATCCGGTTTTCATGACATTCTTTTCCACGTCTCAAAAGCTGGAGATTGGTGATACGCCCTTTGTTACCATCAACCCGAAACCAAATCGCAACGAAGCCGTTGAATATTATCGTAGAGTTGCTGAAAAGTTCGATTTAAAAATCAACCTTTTTGAAACAGTTAAACAGGTTTTGAAACAAGGTGAGGACTTTGAAGTTAGTACGACAAAGGCAAGTTATACTGCAAAAAATGTAGTGGTAGCTACAGGATTTTATGACGTTCCATTATTAATGAATATCCCTGGCGAAGATTTGCCCAAAGTGACTCATTATTACAAAGATCCGCATTTGTATGCTTTTCAAAATGTGGTAGTAGTTGGAGCAAACAATTCTGGCGTTGATGCTGCTTTAGAAACTTACCGTAAAGGGGCAAATGTTACAATGGTGGTTCGCAGCGGCGAAATGGGTCCTCACGTAAAATATTGGGTTCGTCCAGATATTGAAAACAGGATTAAAGAAGGAGCAATCACTGCTCATTTCCATTCAGAATTACTCGAAATTAGAGAAGGCGAAGTTGATATTAAAACGCCTGATGGTATTAAAACAATTGCCAATGATTTTGTAATCGCTATGACAGGTTACCAGCCAGATTTTTCGATGTTGAAAAGGTTCGGAATTGATTTGCCGGAAAGTCTTTGTCCGGTCTATAATGAAGAAACCATGGAAACCAATGTCAAAGGTCTCTATTTGGCCGGTGTGGTTTGTGGAGGATTGGATACACACAAACTCTTTATCGAAAATTCAAGAGTTCATGCCGAAATGATTATCCGCAATATCATCAATTAATTTGCGTTAGCATCAAATAAGAATTCCAGACCTTGATAGGCGCTGTTGTGCAAAATAGTGAGGTGACTCTCTTTTGGTAAAGGATTAAACTTCACTGATATTTTTTTATTCATACGAATCAAGTCAGCTAGGTTTTTAGCATCATCTTCCATCTTTTGGCCTTCTTTGCCAACAGCTATATAAACTTTTTTGCCATCAGTTTTATTTATTTCTGTTAATGGGTTGCGGAGCAACGATTCATTATTCCACCAAAGACTCGGACTTACAATCAGGTAATTGGAGAAAAGCTGCGGTTTCTTTAACAAAATTTCTGTAGCCAGTAATCCGCCTAGCGATTGCCCTATAATAGTTTTTGAGCTACTTGTAGTGTATTTAGAATGGATGAAGGGTTGTAGTTCCTTCTCAATAAAAGAGATGAATTTGCTTGAAAAACCTGTGGTTGGAAAATCCAGCAGATCTTTTTTAATAGTTGTTGGAAAGGTGAAGTCACGCTTCCTATCTACATTAGCAATACCAACAACAATGGTTGGAGGCATTTTCTCAATCATAGTTAAGAACTGAGCGAGGCCGGCGATGTGTATAAAGTCTTCATTCGCAGATCCATCTAAAAGATAAATTACAGGGCATGTTTTCAACGTATCTGCCGAATATCCAACCGGCAGATAAATATTTAATTTTCTGGTTTCATTTAAAATAGCCGAATGAATTTCTTCGATTGTACCAATTTCGAAAGATTGATTGGGCTTTGTGTTTTGTGCAGAAACACAATTCGCAGTAAAAAGAAAAAGGATTGAAAGAAGAAATCTCATTATTTTATGGCTTTAGGCGTCAATTATACGGGATTAATTTCTTCCTCAGCGATAGGTAAAGGATGTTTCAGCTGTAGTTTTAAAATATTTTCTACAAAATTATGAATAGCAGTTTCTACACTAGGTAAATCTTTTGAGGTAAGATACGAACCCAAAACATGATTTCCGGCTCCTGGAATGGCTATTTTCCGTTTCAAATGATCTGGTGTTCCTAACTCAGTAAACATTTTTAACATCGCATCTACGCGTACAACCGGATCTTGTTCTGTTAAGCTTTTGTAGTAATACAACATCAGCAAAGGTTGTTTTACTTTTTGGAAGGTACTTCTGGTCATCGTTCCTTCAATAAATTCCTGTAGTTCTACCAAAGATTCTATCCGGTAATTGGTGTACCAGTATTTTCGATATTCGTCAGTTCTACCCTCCACTTTTCTTTCGTCGCCTCCAACAACTTTTCTGGCAATTTGTAAGCCCCATGGATTATTTAACAACCAGGCATTTTTATCGTTTATGGCCACATTCGGAGAAAGTAAGATTAAACTATTAATCTCTGGGTAGGTTGCCGCTAATTTTAACGCAACCGTACCACCCGTAGAAGTGCCAACTAGAATTACCTTTTTTCCGAGTTTTTTACCGATGGCATAGGCCAGTTTACTGCTCTCCCACAATCGGTCAGCAGTAAAATTTTGCATAGGTGCAATGGTATCAATACCGTGATCGGCTAATCGTGATAGGTATAAATTGGCGCCAATCGCCTTCGCTAAATTTAGGTGAACCGGGTTTCCTTCAGTTTTTGATGCAGAAAATCCATGTAAATAAACTACTGCATATTCGGTTTGCTGCTGTGCGCCATTAGCCCAAATAATTTCTGCTTCATTGCCCGGTTTAATTTTATTGAGTTGCTCAATATTTTGAACATAGCCTTCCAGCTCGTTCAATTCCGGAACTTGTATTAACGCTGCGTTATACAATGGTTTTTTAGGTTTTGGGCCAAGCAAATAGCTGATCGCCAACAGTGCTGAAACCCCGAATAGAACTTTGTAACGCCTTTTCATTCTAACAAATTACTGCATTAAATGTAGCGGTTTAGCCGAAATAACAAAGAATATATTAAATAATGGTTTGGCTTTCGAGGGGATTTATTGCAGAGACTGATGTTGTTAAACCTGATCGGAGCGAACACGAATCCCAATTCTTCATTGGGAGAAGTAAAGCGGAGCGCAGGACTGAAGCAGTTTATGGCACTTCCGATGCTTTTCAAATCCTTAATATTAACGTTATTGATTCACTTTTTATGGGAAATTAGCTTAAGTTTGCAATCAAAATTTTTCGACTTAATGCCGGGAATCGATCAGATAAAAAAACCTATAGCAGCCGATATTAAAGCGTTTGAAAAAACCTTTAAAGATTCTATGCACAGCGATGCTCCATTGCTGGATAGGATTACCCATTATATTGTAAAGCAAAAGGGCAAACAAATGCGACCGATGTTTGTGTTTTTTGCAGCTAAACTGTGCGGCGGAATTACCGAATCTACCCATCGTGGTGCTGCTTTGGTGGAGCTTTTGCACACAGCTACACTTGTACATGATGATGTAGTTGATAATGCTTACGAGCGCCGGGGCTTTTTCTCCATCAATGCGTTATGGAAAAATAAAATTGCTGTTTTAGTCGGCGATTATTTATTGGCCAAAGGATTGCTACTTTCCGTAAACAATAACGAACACAGATTGTTACAAATTGTATCAGAAGCAGTAAAGCAAATGAGCGAGGGTGAATTGTTGCAGGTGGAAAAAGTGCGAAAGATGGATATTTCGGAAGAGTTGTATTTCGATGTGATTAGGCAGAAAACAGCTTCTTTAATTGCTTCCTGTTGTGCTGCAGGAGCAGCTTCTGCTGGTGCAAGTGATGAAATAATTGAAAAGATGCGCCTATTTGGTGAAAAAGTTGGAATTGCTTTTCAAATTAAAGATGACACTTTTGATTTTGGTACGGATGACGTAGGCAAGCCTTTAGGAATTGATATTAAAGAGAAAAAAGTGACTTTGCCACTAATATACGCGTTGAATAAGGCTGACAAAGCAGATAGAAAACGGATAATCAATCTGGTGAAAAATCATCAGGATGATCCGTTAAAGATTCAACAGATTATCGATTTTGTTAATGCACAACAAGGTGTTTATTATGCCAACCAAAAAATGCTGGAATACCAGAATGCTGCATTTGATATTTTGCATCAATTTGATGCAGGAGAAGCCAGAACTGGCTTAGAACAATTAGTACTTTACACTACCGAACGTAAAAAATAATGAGCAGCGAATTACTCTTCAGTTTAGGTTTCCTTTTATTTATTGTGCTGGTACTGGCTTTAGATTTGGGTCTTTTTAGCAAAAAGGAACATGTAATCAGCCTGAAACAGGCAGGTATCATGAGTGTTATCATGGTAGGTTTAGCCATCGGTTTTTACTTTCTTCTACTTACCGAAGGTCATCAGCTGCATGGAATAAGGGATTTTGCCCATTTACAGGAAATTGTAACCAAGCATCAACACCATATAACCTTAAATGCTAATGATTTCCAGGCCAGTCTCTCTACTTACAGGCAAAATTTAGGATTGGAATTTTTAACTGGTTATGTAATTGAGTATGCCTTATCTGTTGATAATATCTTTGTTATTGTATTGATATTTTCTGCATTTGCAGTGGAAGAAAAGTATTATCACCGCGTTTTATTCTGGGGTATCCTGGGCGCTATTATCATGCGTTTCATTTTTATCTTCGTTGGTGCAGCGTTGATCGCTAAGTTTGCATGGATCTTGTATCTGTTTGGTGCGTTTCTAGTTTTCACCGGTATAAAAATGTTCTTCAGCAAAGGAGAAGAAAAGATAGATCCAGAAAATCATCCGGTGGTGAAATGGGCCTCGAAAATATTCTCTATCCATCCAAAATACGAGGGCAAGAACTTTTTCGTCACCATTAACCATAAAAGATTCGTTACGCCATTATTTTTGGTCTTACTCATAGTAGAATTTACCGATTTATTATTTGCTGTCGATTCTATTCCCGCAATTTTTGCAGTAACTAAAGACCCTTATATTGTGTTTTTCTCCAATATTTTTGCCATTATGGGCTTGAGGTCAATGTTTTTCTTACTGGTTAACATTATCCATAAATTCCATTATCTAAAGGCTGGTTTGGCTGTTTTATTGGCATTTATTGGGGTAAAAATGTTGGGTCACGTTTATTTAGAGAAATTGGGTTTCACCACGCAACATTCATTAATTGTAATTTTGAGTATTCTGGTGATCAGTATTGTGGCATCACTGGTTTTCCCGAAGAAGAAAGCAGCGCATCAATAGTTTCCCCAGCGCTAAATCTTATATCCCCTTACATTTCTTATGGTATAGCTTATTCAGATCAAAAATGCAAGGTAATTAAGCGCATTGCTCTAAAGCTGAAATTTCGTGTGCGATTACAGAGGTTTGGGAAAGCAAAGGCGCTATTTCATTTTAACGGTAGTCCTGCTTTTCATTATAGCCCCGAGAAAATCGGGGGCTGCCATTTAAATCAGGTTTATATACCTGTTGTATTGAAACAGCGCCAATCCTCCGCTGATATCAACATCGAAAAATCCTAAGAATTATTCATTATATTTGATCATGCAAACATTTATAATTCAGACTGAAAGTACAGCACAAACCAAAGCAGTAAAAGATGCTTTGGATGCTTTGAATGTAAAAATGGAGCCAATAAAGGAAATTGACAATACCCCTTTACCAAGTCATATATCACAATTGCTTAATAAGTTTTTAACAGAAGCTGACAATGAAAATTTCGTTTTGCATGAAGATTTTATGGAGTACGTAAATACGAAATACGTAAAATAATTGGCTCGAAAAATCATTTGGACTCCCACAGCTAGAGAAACTTACATCTATATTCTTGAATATTTGGATGAATTTTGGGGCCAGAAATACGTAAATCATTTTATAGGCCGATCAAATAAAATTTTCAAATTAGTTTCGTTGAATCCTCAATTATTTGAAAATATTTATCAGGGAAAAGATGTGAGAAAAGGGATTCTTCATAAAAATTGTTCGTTTTTATATCGTTTTACTGAAGACCGAATTGAGTTGCTTGTTTTCTGGGCCCTTTCTGTAGAATGATGATTTATTTATTCCGCAAATGTTTGCAGAGTTAAGCACTTAAATCTGTGAAAATTCTATTAAATCTGCGGGAAATATTTTTCGCTAAAACCAATAATATTCATTTGTATTTGCACCATGGTCTCCCGCAGATCACGCTGATTTTCGCAGAATTTTAAGAGTAATCCACTAATCCATAAGCAAAATAAACGTTACAGCTTAATAGCTAACCGTAAAATTTGTACTTTCAACCCATCAATCAGCAAACCATATTCATGAAATACTTTTTATCAGCGGCACTTCTTTGTAGTGCTTTATTCGCAAATGCTCAAGATCAATTTGGAGGCGTTTTCGCGAAAATCAATACCGAAGTACAACAAAATTCCAAAGCATATCAAACACTTAAGTACGAAACTGAAAATATCGGTCACCGGTTAACGGGTTCAGCTAATGGAGCAAAGGCAGAGCAATATGCATACAACTTATTAAAATCTTACGGTTGCGAAGTAAAGTTCCAACCTTTTGAAGTGGAAAGTTGGGCGAGAGAAACAATCACTGTAGAAATTGGCGCAGACAAAAATAGCTTAGCTGCAGTTAAGGCCGTTACTTTGGCACATTCTCCTGTTAGTGCAAATATCACAGGAGAAATTGTTGATGCCGGAAATGGGTTGGAAAAGGATTACCAAACCAATCCTTCAAAATTTAAAGGGAAAATTGCTTTGATTTACCTTGGTGTTTTGCCAGGTTCTCCCGCCGGAACAAAATCATTGCACCGTTCAGAAAAAACTGCCATCGCTACTAAATATGGTGCCATTGGGGTAATTATCGTTAACACCGTAAAAGATGGTGTTTTGTTAACGGGCACAGCATCTGTTACAGGTAAACTTATTCCAATTCCTGCGGTTTGCATTGGCTTGGAAGATGGGATGGCACTCAAAGAAAAACTAAAAAGCAAAACGCAAATGGCGCATATTGGCATGATGAATTTTTCAGGTTTAATCAAGGCAAGAAATGTGATCGCTATTTTCAAAGGAACCGAAATACCAAAAGATAAAATTGTTGTTGGTGGGCATTTAGATAGCTGGGATTTAGCTACTGGAGCAATTGATAACGGGATCGGCTCGTTTGCCATTATGGATATGGCCCGTACCTTTAAAAAGTTAAACTTAAAAACGAAACGAACAGTGGAATTTGTGCTGTTTATGGGCGAAGAGCAGGGTTTACTAGGTTCTAAAGCCTATATTGATCAGGCTAAAGAAGATAAAAACCTTGGTCAAGTTAAGTTCATGCTGAATTACGACATGACCAATGATCCCAAAGGGTTTTCGACCTCTCGTGCTGAAATGAAAGATTTATTTACCGCTTGGGGCGCTGATATTGTAAAAATTGACACTGGCTTCAAGAATCTGTTCAATGCTGGCGCAGGTTTACATAGCGATCACCAACCATTCATGTTAGAAGGAATTCCGACAGGCGGTGGCTTTGGCGGAAAGTTGCCAAATAACTCCGGTCCTTTTTATCATTCTGATGGAGACTCTTTCAAACTGGTTGATGAGCAAGAACTAAAAAACACCGTTCGTTATAGTGCTATGCTAACTTATGCTTTAGCCAATACGCCCAAAATTCCAGTGGGTTTACAAGATGACGAAGAATTAAAAACGTTTCTAGAATCGCAAAACTTAAAGGAGCCGTTAACCATTGCTGGCGAATGGCGGTGGAAATAGTCTGACATAAAAGTTTAAGATTAAACCTATCATTCCGAACGAAGCGAGGCAAAAATGCTGAATTTAGCCGGTCGGAATGATAGGGTTTAAGTTTATGCTCGAGGCTTTCAGCTTTAAACTTTTCACCTTCAACTTTTCATTTTCTATTTATCCACTAATATAACTTTCCAACTGCGATATCGTTTGCTTTTGGTCGGCAATAATAAATTTTACCACATCGCCAATTGACATCATTCCTTTTACTTCGTTGTTTACAACAATAGGTAAGTGACGAATGTGCTTTTCCGTCATGAGTTGCATACAATGGTCAATGGAATCACTGGTATTAATGGTGATCGGATCAGCAGTCATTACTTCTTTGATTAGGGTGTCCTTCGAAGATTTACCCTGAAGGATGATCTTGCGGGCATAGTCGCGTTCTGTAAAAATACCGGTAAGTTTTTCGTTTTCCATCACCAGCATGGCACTTATGTTTTTCTCTGTCATTATTTTGAGCGCATCTAATACCGAAATATTCTCAGGTACTGATATCACTCTTGCTTGTTTGGTATCGAGAAGGTGTTTTACTGTTTTCATAATTGATTTATTTGGTTGAATCAATTTAAGAAATAATAAACTGAAAATCAAAGGTTTGTTTTGCATCATGCAGTTTTACAAAAGTGATACGGATATTGGTAACCTAAACCCGGCAGAAACAGCAGCCTCCGATTTTTTTTATCGGAGCTACAGTGTATGGCGGGACTGAAATAGCCGAAAATACACTGAATTTGCTTTTCAAAATCTTTCCAGAAACGCTCCTTTATTTTACATTTTATAAACCAGCTTGCTCTTTTAATTATTTGGCTTTCACAAAGCTATGCCGTAACTTTGTTCCACATTTAAAACAAATAAAATATGTCATCAGTAGAGACAACTTATATCCCTTACAAAGTTAAGGACATTTCACTGGCAGAATGGGGCCGTAAAGAAATCGAATTAGCCGAAGCAGAAATGCCAGGTTTGATGAGTTTACGTAAAGAATTCGGCCCAACGCAACCGTTAAAAGGTGCTCGTATTGCAGGCTGTCTGCATATGACGATTCAAACGGCTGTTCTAATTGAAACGTTAGTGGCTTTAGGTGCTGAAGTTACCTGGTCATCTTGCAATATTTTCTCAACACAAGATCATGCTGCTGCTGCAATTGCCGCTGCTGGTATTCAGGTTTATGCCTGGAAAGGTTTAAACGAAGAAGAATTCGACTGGTGTATTGAGCAAACTTTACACTTTGGTACGGAGCAACAACCACTAAACATGATTTTGGATGATGGTGGCGATTTAACCAATATGGTTTTTGATAAATACCCAGAATTAATTGCTGGCATTAAAGGTTTATCAGAAGAAACAACCACTGGTGTTCACCGTTTATACGAAAGAATGAAAAACGGAACATTGCACTTACCTGCAATTAACGTTAACGATTCTGTAACTAAATCAAAATTTGATAACAAATACGGATGTCGTGAATCATTGGTTGATGCAATTCGTCGTGCAACTGACGTGATGATGGCTGGTAAAGTAGCTGTTGTTTGCGGTTATGGCGATGTGGGTAAAGGTTCTGCAGAATCTTTAAGTTCACAAGGTGTACGTGTAATTGTAACTGAAATTGACCCGATTTGTGCTTTACAAGCTGCAATGGAAGGTTATGAAGTTAAAAAATTCGCTACTGCCGTTAAAGAAGCAGATATTATTGTAACCACAACGGGTAACCGTGATATTGTTCGTGGCGAGCATTTTTTAACAATGAAAGACAAAGCGATCGTTTGTAACATCGGTCACTTCGATAACGAAATCGATGTTGCCTGGTTAAATGAAAAATATGGTTCAACCAAAGTTGAAATCAAGCCTCAGGTAGATAAATATACTATCGAAGGTAAAGATATCATCTTATTGGCCGAAGGTCGTTTGGTAAACTTAGGTTGCGCAACTGGTCACCCAAGTTTCGTAATGAGTAACTCATTTACCAACCAAACTTTAGCACAATTAGAGCTTTGGACGAACACAGATAAATACGAAAACAAAGTTTACGTTTTACCTAAGTATTTAGATGAGAAAGTTGCTCGTTTACACTTAGAAAAAATCGGTGTAGAATTAGATGTTTTAGATCAACACCAGGCTGATTATATTGGCGTTCCGGTTGAAGGTCCATTCAAGTCAGACGAATATCGTTACTAAAAAAGAGTCGGAAGTCCTAAGTCGGAAGTCCGAAGCTGAATATCGAAAGGGATGTGCAATTTGCATATCCCTTTTTTTGCGTTTAAGCCTGCCATCTTGATCCTGCCGAAAGATTTAAACTTCCGTGCCTTCTGTGTTTCCGTGGCAAAAAAAGACATCGAAAACGCTACTTCAGTACTGCTTCGGAAACATCAGTCCTGTTATTCCTGCCCGGGCAGGCTAGCGCTTTATTTCTCACGATGAAATATCGGGATCCGTATTCGCTGCTACCAGGTTTATTTTACATAGACTTGTGATTCTTTTGCCAACAAAACCTACATTTGAAAAAATAGACATAATGAAAAATGTAGCTATCCTTTTGCTTTTTACACTATTCAGTTTCGGTTTAAAAGCCCAAACCGGCTCTAAAAAACAGGTATCAAATCAATTGATCACTAACCAGGTGGTAGAAATTGCATGTGGCGAATGCCAGTTTAAAATGAAAGGTAAAGATTGTGAATTAGCCATTAGAATAAATGGCAAGTCTTATTTTGTTGATGGAAAAGGAATAGATGATTTTGGCGATGCGCATGGCGAACACGGTTTCTGTAACGCTGTAAGCAAAGCCGAAGTATCTGGTAAAATTGTAAATAACAGATTCAAAGCCACAAATATCAAATTGCTTACTAAGTAGGTTGATGTTGGGCTAACATTTTAACTGTTTTTATTAAAAATAAACCGTCGACTGTCACACTTTAATTTTTCTTGCGTCTTATATCTGAACATTGAGCCTAACTTCTCAATACGAAACAAAAAAACAAACTCAGATATGAAACCTTATTTATTGATTTTGCTATTCCTTTTATCTACGAAAGTCTTCGCACAGGAGAATACTATCATCACCGGAAAAACTATTGATAGTAAAACAAACTTAGCGCTTGAGTATGTCGGCATTATTTTGTCAAGCAAAATTGATTCAAATAAAAAAGTTGGCGTGGTTACCAACAAAGCAGGGGAGTTCCTTTTTAAAGATATTAGTAAGGGCGATTATACCTTGAAAATATCCGCAATGGGCTATAATCCAATTTTAAAAACCCTCACATTTTCAGGAAAGAATATTGATTTAGGGGTATTGAAAATGAAAGAAGATGCGATAGCTTTAAAAGATGTTTCGGTAGCAGGAAAATATGCCACGGCAACTGTGAAAAAAGATACCGTTGAGTTTAATGCCGATGCGTATAAAACGCAACCCAATGCTGCAGTTGAAGATTTGTTAAAAAAACTCCCTGGCGTAACCATTGATAAAGATGGTAGCATTTTAGTGCAAGGACAAAAAGTAACCCGATTAACCGTTGATGGAAAAGATTTTTTTGGTACCGACCCAAAGACAGCTACCAAAAATTTACCAGCCGATGTGATCGCAAAAGTTCAGTTGATAGATGCCAAAACCTTAGAGGCAAAAGCTACAGGGATTGATGATGGACAGCGGGAAAAAGTCCTCAACCTCACCATTAAAGAGGATAAAAAGAATGGGTGGTTCGGCAATGCCAATTTATCTGGCGGCACTACCGATCGGTATAGCGGCTATTTAAGCGCCAACCACTTCACTAAAAAAATGCAGTTCGCCATTTTAGGGATGAGCAATAATGTAAGTAATGCCAGTTTTCAATACGAAGATTTAAATAGTTTTACCAGTGGAAACATTGGTAACCTTTTTGCCCCTCCCGGAGGCGGAGGATTTTCCATCAACGTAAATAACGGACGAACAACCATTGGCGGTTCAGGTGTTTTTGATAATAGTGCCATTGGCGAAGTAACTACGCACAGTGGCGGATTAAACTTTAGTAACAGCTGGGGTGCGAAGGATAAATTGACTTTAAGTAGCAGCTACTTCACATATTTCAGCAAAGGTTTAGGTAATCGGTTTTCGAACGTTCAGGATATTAATCAAGATGATGTACTTAGAACTGACGAAGTTTCAAACCGCAATTCTGATAACCAAGCGCATCGATTCAATTTCAAAGTAGAATACCATCCAGATTCGCTTACCGATCTAACTTTTCGCTCAAATGCAATTCTTAATTACACCACCAATATCAATAATAGAAATTTCAATTCTGCTTTTGATCTCACTGGAAAAATTAATGAAGGTAGTCAGCTCCTGGACCAAAGAAATTCTACCCCTGCTTTTTTTGGAGAGCTTTCTGCCACAAGGCGATTAAAGAAAGGATCGATTATTATTGGTTTAAATGGTTCGCAAAATACTTTCAACTCCAATTGGCTAAATAAATCGCTAATAAACAATTATAGAGCGGGGGTTGTCGATGTAACCGATTTAAACCAGCAGGCAGAGCAGGAAAATAAGTCGCAAAACTATAGTGTTGCAGTAAATTACATTCGCCCAATTGTGGATAAAAAATTGAATAGCAATATAGCTTATATCCGCAACGAGGGTAAAGTAGATGCGCAGCAGTTAACTTTAAGTTACAATCCATTAAATAACACTTATGATGCTGTTGTTCCAGATTTTTCGAATACACTCGAGAACAAAACATGGACACAAACCGCCAGGCTAGGGCTCATTTATAACCGCACGGAATGGACTTACAATTTTGGTTTGGGATTTCAGGAAACAGGGTTAGATGCCTCAACTTTTAGCAGTTCTGGTGTAAACACTAATAATATAGATAAGAAATATTACAATATTTTGCCTCGATTAAACATTAGTTTCAGGAATAAGAATAAGCACACTTTACAGTTGAATTATAACGCCAACGTGAATCTTCCTTCGGTAAATGATTTGCAGCCTGTTCAAAATAACAGCAATCCGCTTTATCAAAGGATAGGTAATCCAGAGTTGGAGGCCAGAAAAAGTCACCGCATGTCAGTTAATTTTAATACGTTCAGTGCCGACAATAATAAATACTGGAATGGTTACTTTTTAGTGAATTATGCCCTGGATGATGTTGGGAACAGCATTAATTATGTAGATGGTGTACAATATGTTCAGCCCGTTAATGTAGATGGTAACTATTACATCAATACCGGTACTTATTTTGGGCAGCCAACTAAGTTAAAGGGACTAAGAATGGGGTATGGAGTCAATCTGTCACTTTCGCACAACACTTCATTTATTAACCAGGAAAGAAATATTACCAATCGATATAATTTTGGACCGAATGCAAACTTTAGCTATGATATTGATGATAAATTAAACGCCGGAATTTATATTGGAGTCCAGTATAGCAAGGTAAATAATTCGCAGCCAAGTGCGCTGGATAATAAATATTTTAATTTCTCAAATAGTGCTAGCCTAAGCTATGAGTTTATTAAAAATACGAGGATCAATACAGAACTAAACCACAATGGGGCTGCCGGTAGAGCCGATGGCTTTAATAACAATGTATTTCTGCTCAATGCTGGTTTAGATCAATATTTTATGCAGCGCAGAATAACACTAAGCTTAAAAGGATTTGATATTTTAAATCAAAATACCAATATCGATAGAACTGTAAATGGCAGTAGGATAGAAGACATTCGTTTTAATTCGATCACCAGATATTTTTATGTTTCGTTGAATTATAAGATTACAAAAGTTGGCTCTAAAAGTGAGAAAAGTAATCCGAGAAGTACGGTGAATTAGGAAGTAAATAGATTTAATCCGCAAGACTCCCTAAGTTTTCGCGGTTTTTTATTAAGGATAAATATTATCTTTAAATATAATCCAATCTGTGTATGAAAACGAATCTAATATTTATGGTGAGTGTTTTGAGTGTTTTACTTTTCTCAACCTGTAAAAAGGGAAAAATCAAAAATTTAAATAGTATTAGTTATGGTACTTCTTTTGGAATGTGCGGTGGATATTGTGTTCAAAGTATTTCAATTAGTGATGCTAAACTTACTTTTACAAAGAGCAAACATGGACAAACACCTGATACAAAAACTTGTTCAAAAAACATTTCTGATGAAGAAGTAAATTCAATTAAAGATTTATTAGATGCGAGCCAGATTGCTAATTTGCCTGAAGTGATTGGTTGCCCAGATTGTGCCGATGGAGGTGCGGAATGGATTTCGGTAACAGCAGATGGGATAACTCATAAAATCACTTATGATTATGGCAAACCACCAAAAGAATTGGAGGCTGCAGCCGCTAAATTGAAAGTTCTAAAAGATGGTTTTAAGGATTGTAATTAAATGAAACTCATTATGAGGTGGAAATTAGCGATATTAAAAATAGTTAAAATACAGGAAGAGTATGAGTTAGCTTTAAAAAGGCCTATTGGTTAGTACGAAATGATATTGTGCTAGACTCTAAGCAAGCTGATGAACTTGAATTGCTTACACTATCAATTGAGCATTATGAAGAATCTGAATATAAAATTGCTACCGTCTCCAAGAGAAACCATAAAATTAGATTAGAACAATTGGTTGGAGCACAAACTGTGGGATAGAATACATTTGTTTTAATTCGACCCCAGAAGTACAGTAAATTAATTTTCATCCCTCGTGCTAGGTTAACTGTCTTAAGTTCGTTGTCACATCAAATCAGCTATTACGTTTCGCTGACTATTAAGGAATCCAGTCTGTTTATCTTCCCCCTTTAAATATAGCAGATGAAAAACCAGAATTTCGAAATAAAAAATCCAGAAGGATTATATGATCCAAAACCTCATGGATACTCTCATATTGCAACCGTTAACTCCAATAGTAAAATAATATTTATAGCTGGGCAAGGTGGTAGCAATATGGATGGCGTTTTAAGTAATGATTTCAAGGTACAGGTAGATATTGTGTTTGAAAATATTGAGATCGCACTTAAAAGTGAAGGATTGCTGTGGAGTGATGTTGTAAAGTTGACCACACTTGTGGTTGACTATGATTCAAGTAAACATGAAATTTTGATTGCTGCATCTCGAAAAATATGGCCTGATTTGAAGTTTCCCGTGAATACTCTAATACCAGTTTCGAGACTAGCATTAGATGGGATGCAGATAGAAATCGATGTAACCGCTGTGGGCAGGTAAATTTGGTTTCCGCTTAAATTCGCAACCCCTTAATCTTCAACTCCAAACTAAAAACTCAACACGCTAAATTTTTTGCGCTAACCCCTTGATTTATAAAAAGAATTGTTCTACTTTTGCAGTCCGTTTTATGGGCTATCTGCGAGGATGCCGGGGGAGCGGTAAATAATTAAATAAAAAATTAAAAAAGCACAATGCCAACTATTCAACAATTAGTTAGAAAAGGTAGAGTAGCACTGGAGTTCAAGAGTAAGTCTCCAGCGTTGGACAGCTGTCCACAGCGAAGAGGTGTATGTACACGTGTGTACACCACTACCCCTAAAAAA
Source organism: Pedobacter sp. AC212 (assembly GCF_979258625.1). Taxonomy (NCBI): domain Bacteria; kingdom Pseudomonadati; phylum Bacteroidota; class Sphingobacteriia; order Sphingobacteriales; family Sphingobacteriaceae; genus Pedobacter; species Pedobacter sp. AC212. Next base: position 1,212,517 of record NZ_OZ409870.1, read on the forward strand.
CCAAACTCAGCAATGCGTAAAGTAGCCCGTGTTCGTTTAACGAACGGTAAAGAGGTGAATGCATACATTCCTGGGGAAGGTCACAACTTACAGGAACACTCAATCGTTTTGATTCGTGGTGGTCGTGTGAAAGATTTACCAGGTGTACGTTACCACATCATCCGTGGTGCATTAGATACATCAGGCGTTGCTGGTCGTAACCAACGTCGTTCGAAATATGGTACTAAACGTCCTAAGCCAGGTCAAGCTGCTGCAGCTCCTGCTAAAGGAAAGAAAAAATAATCGGGAGGAAATAAGAAATGAGAAAGTCAAAACCAAAAAAGAGAATTATTCTTCCTGATCCAAAATTTAACGATGTTCAAGTAACTCGTTTTGTAAACAATATGATGTACGATGGAAAAAAATCTATCGCTTACTCTATTTTTTACGATGCTGTTGAAATTGCTGAGAAAAAAGCAGGCGAAAACGGTTTAGAGATCTTCAAACGTGCTTTAACTAACATTATGCCAGCTGTAGAGGTTAAATCTCGTCGTGTTGGTGGTGCTAACTTCCAGGTTCCAACTGAGGTTAGACCAGAACGTAAAACAGCTTTAGGTATGAAATGGTTAATTTCATACGCTCGTAAACGTGGCGAAAAAACCATGAAAGAGAAATTAGCTGGTGAAATGGTAGCTGCTGCTAAAGGTGAAGGTGCTGCTGTTAAGAAGAAAGAAGATACGCACAAAATGGCTGAGGCTAACAAAGCGTTCTCTCACTTCAGATTCTAGTAATTAGGATTAACAGATTAGTAAGATTACACAGATTTAATTAGAAGATTATACTGATTAGATAAATTACACCGATTTGTTTTTACATAATCGGTGTAATCATTTAAAATCAGATAAATCAAAAACATAAGATGGCAAGAGATTTAAAATTTACAAGAAATATTGGAATTGCAGCTCACATTGATGCAGGTAAAACTACAACAACAGAGCGTATCCTTTATTATGCTGGTGTGAGTCATAAAATTGGTGAGGTGCACGAAGGTGCTGCAACAATGGACTGGATGGCACAAGAGCAAGAGCGTGGTATCACCATTACTTCTGCTGCAACTACTGTTGATTGGAATTACAGAGGTCAAAAATATCATGTAAACGTTATTGATACACCAGGTCACGTGGATTTTACCGTAGAGGTAAACCGTTCGTTACGTGTATTAGATGGTTTGGTATTCTTGTTTTCTGCAGTTGATGGTGTTGAGCCTCAATCAGAAACCAACTGGCGTTTAGCCAACAATTATGCGGTTCCTCGTATTGGTTTCGTTAACAAAATGGACCGTTCTGGAGCTGACTTCTTAAAAGTTGTTAAGCAGGTTAAAGATATGTTAGGTAGTAATGCAGTTCCATTGCAATTACCTATCGGTTCTGAAGATGCATTTAAAGGTGTGGTTGATTTAATTAACAACCGTGGTATTGTTTGGAATGAGCATGATAAAGGTATGACCTTTACTGAAGTGCCAATTCCTGATGATATGTTAGATGAGGTTGCTGAGTGGAGAGAAAAATTACTGGAATCAGTAGCTGATTATGATGAGACTTTGATGGAGAAATTCTTCGAAGATCCTAACTCAATTACTGAACGTGAAATTTTAGATGCTTTACGTGCGGCTGTTTTAGATGCTAAAATTGTTCCTATGGTTTGTGGTTCATCTTTTAAAAACAAAGGTGTACAAACTATGCTTGATTATGTGATGGAATTATTGCCTTCACCTATGGATAGCGAAGGTGTAATTGGTACTAATCCAGATACTAACGAAGAAGTTTTATTAAAACCAAGCATTAATGAGCCATTTGCAGCTTTAGCATTTAAAATTGCAACTGACCCATTTGTAGGCCGTTTATGTTTTATCCGTGTTTACTCGGGTAACTTAGAAGCTGGTTCTTACATTTACAATGCTCGTTCTGAAAGTAAAGAGCGTATTTCTCGTATCTTCCAAATGCATGCTAACAAGCAAAACCCAGTGCCAAACGTGGCTGCGGGTGATATTGCTGCTGTAGTTGGATTTAAAGATATCAAAACTGGTGATACACTATGTGATGAGAAACACCCAATCGTTTTAGAATCTATGGATTTCCCTGAGCCAGTTATTGGTTTAGCTATTGAGCCTAAAACTCAAGCTGACGTTGATAAATTGGGTATGGGCTTAGCTAAATTGGCTGAAGAAGATCCTACTTTTAGAGTTCAAACTGATCAGGAAACTGGTCAAACGGTTATCTCTGGTATGGGTGAATTACACTTAGATATTTTAATTGACCGTTTAAAACGCGAATTTAAAGTTGAAGTTAACCAAGGTGCACCACAAGTAGCTTACAAAGAAGCTATTTTCGGTACTACTCAACACCGTGAAACTTATAAGAAACAATCTGGTGGTCGCGGTAAATTTGCCGATATCCAAGTGGTTATCTCGCCAATCGATGCTGATTTCGAAAAAGGTGGTTTACAATTCGTAAATGAAATTACAGGTGGTTCAATTCCACGTGAGTTTATTCCTTCAGTAGAAAAAGGTTTCGCAGCAGCGATGGTTAACGGTGTGTTAGCAGGTTATCCACTTCCTGATATGAAAGTACGTTTGATTGATGGTTCATTCCACGCAGTCGATTCAGATGCTTTATCATTTGAGCTTGCAGCTAAAATGGCATATCGTGAAGCTTTACCTAAATGTAAACCAACTTTGATGGAGCCAATCATGAAAATCGAAATCTTAACCCCTGAAGAAAACATGGGTGATGTAATCGGTGATATGAACCGTCGTCGTGGTCAGTTATTAGGTATGGATACACGTAACGGTGCCCAAGTAATTAAAGCAACTGTGCCTCTTTCTGAAATGTTTGGTTATGTAACGCAGTTACGTACTATCACTTCAGGTCGTGCAACTTCTACAATGGAATTTGACCATTACGAAGCAGCGCCTAAAAACGTACAGGATGAAGTAATTGCTAAATCAAAAGGAAGAGTAAAATCTGAAGACTAATTCTTAGTATTAAGATAAAAGTATCAAGTATCAAGATGGATTATCGGTCTTGATACTCGATACTAAATACTTGCTACTAAAAAAATAAATCCGATTTCTGTTGTTAATAGCTCTAACAGGAAATCATAATTAAAAATAAGATGAGCCAAAGAATCAGAATTAAATTAAAATCTTACGATTACAACTTGGTAGATAAATCTGCTGAGAAAATCGTAAAAACTGTTAAACCTACGGGTGCAGTTGTAAGTGGTCCAATTCCACTTCCTACAGAGAAAAAAATCTTTACTGTATTGCGTTCTCCACACGTAAACAAAAAAGCTAGAGAGCAATTTCAATTATGCGCTTACAAACGCTTATTAGATATTTATAGCTCTAACTCTAAAACAGTTGATGCTTTAATGAAACTTGAATTACCTAGCGGTGTTGAGGTTGAAATCAAAGTTTAATTGATTTTAAAAAGATTAAAAATCCTGATGAAAGTCAGGATTTTTTTTTGCCCTATTTTTTGTGAGGCGTATGGAATAGCAGTTTCTGACCTGGATGTTTTTGGTTGCCATTATGGGATTTCAATAAGCATTTAAGAGAAGCTTAGCGTAATAAATCACGGATTCTCTGGCGGCAAATATGTTTAAACTAGCCGTTAAACAAATTAGGTTTTTATTCGTTTAAATGATATGAATAAACCAACTAAAAAGGAAGAAAATCTTCCTATCGAGGGTCAGGATTTTGCCAATCCTGAAGAAGAATTAAAGGAAAAACCCTCTTCGCATGGGGAAGTTGGAAATCAGAAAGGAAGCGATTTTTCAGAATTGGAGGAGAGCAGAATGGACAATCCACCTAAACATAGAGATGAGAATGGATCAAGTATAAAGGATACAGATGTTCCTGTTAAATCTGACCAAAGTAAAGGAGTGGATTGAAAGCTAATCAATAATTGCATTTCTAATTGCAAAACCGATTAACTCAGCAGTATTTTTTTTGCCTGTTTTATGTAGCAAATTTTGTCGATTGCCCTCTATTGTTCTCTTACTTGTAAATAGTTTATCTGCAATTTCAGTATTGGTAAAGCCTTCGGCAATGAGCTTTAGTATTGTCATTTCTCGTTTCGAAAACTGAACACTCCGTTTCATGCTTCCTGCTTCTACCGAATATTTTTTCTGAACTGGATCCAGTAATTTCATCCCAATTGAAGTGCTGAGGTATTTGTAACCTGCGTTAAGTTGTTCAACTGCGAACACAATTTCTGATGTAGTCACATTCTTTAACAAGTAACCATCGGCACCAGCATCAAAGCATTTAGTAATTAATTTTTCTTGATCAACAGACGTTAAGATTAAGACTTTAATTTGTGGATAGTTACTTTTGATCAATTTGGTCAATTCAATTCCATCCAAGTCGGGCGTTTCAATATCTGTTATAAGTATATCTGGAAGATTCCCTTTCTCCAAAAAATCGATTACCTCGAAGCCCTTTGAAGCTTCGGCAATAACTTCGATATTATCCTGGGTTCCAACTAACGATGTGATACCGTTTCTAATAATGGGGTGGTTATCGGCTATTATTACCTTTATAGGGATTTTCAAATTTGAGGTTGTTGGATAGTCAAATCAAATATCGATATAATCAAGCGTCCATAATCTCTGTTTAAATACGTAAAAGCGATGTATTTATACGCCTTTTTTATGGCAGCGCTGATCATTGTTAACTACCTTTATCACAATGGAACGGAGGTGCAAATTCTTTCTTGAAATAGTGTATTTAATTACACCTGAATAATTATCCGCTAAACTTTAGCTAGTGAGATTAGGTAATCTAACGTATTTGTAAATTGTTTAAACCTTATTAACCATCTAGGTGTTATTCATATTAACGGATTAAATTTTTAGGTGTGATGAACAAGGAGCTTGATAATAACAGAAATGATCAAAATGAAAATACTGATCGTAATATAGAATGGGATAATGGAGAGGCAACTTATGGCCATACCATTAGCGACTCTGAGTTTAAGCGTAAAAACACGCCAAGTAAGGATCATATTTCTAATACAGAAAATGAATCCAATACAATAGATAATTTAAAGAACGAAAATCTAAGTCAAGGTGAAGATATTGGAAGTAGAAATAGTATCGATGAGAAAGGTTTGGGTGGGAAAGATTTATAAAGAAGGATTCGTTAAAATCCCTCTTTATAGTTAATGATTTTTCCGGTAGAGGAATAATTCTGATAGTACTCAACAGCTAGATGTTTTTTAAAGTAGCCATTTTTATAGCCCAATAAATTAGTTTTAGCCTTAGGATGATTAAGATGTGGCTGCGAGTGCTAATGTGTTTGCAAATTTGCTAATTAAACAAACTTATTGCAAATTTTCAGTCCTAAAAGTAATTGATATAAATCAAATTTTGTAGTATAAAGTAGTTGTTGATGTCAGTAAAGTTTTGTAGTTTGATTATAGTCCATCGCTAATCTGTTTTTGTATTCCTTGGCTTGACAAAAAGCATCGTTCAAACCATCTTTTAAATCATCCAATAGTGATTTTCCGTCAATTTCTCTTTTTTTGCTGGCATATTTAAAACCGTAAACGGCCACCGCCCCAATTACAACATATTTTAGTAATCCCATAATAAGCCTCTTAAATTCCAGTATTTAAAACATCATCTTCATCTCTTTGGTTAATTTCTTTTTGGCTTGGCGAATCAAAATCATCCGAAGAACTTCCAGTTTTACTTGCAGAACTTTCAACTGTGGGGTGTTTATCTTTACTATTATAAGCATCATCACTTAAAGAATCCTTCCCCTGCGTTCCGCTGTTATCAAAGCCATCCTTAGCAGCTATATTGCCTGCTATTGCATCGCTTTCTTGTCCATAACTGGTTACTTCGTTGCCCTCATTTCCTTTTTCGTATTCCTTTTGAAGCTTTGATTTAGTGCTATCGTCACCATTGCTAACATAACCTTCAATATGCTCTTCCTTATTATAAATACTCGTTTTCATAATTGTATTTTTTATTAAGAACAGCTTTAAGCAAAAATGGTTTTAAGTCAAGTTTCTCTAAATTATTATTGATGGGATTTTCTGCTTTTAACTAACTTGCGCCAAATTTTAAAAATGGAGTGGAAAAATTTACTTTCAAATAAACGATTTGGCCAAGAAAGTTGGACGGGTGATAGAGATAAAGCAAGATCGGATTTTCAAAGAGATTACGATAGATTAATATTTTCGTCGCCTTTTAGACGTTTGCAAAATAAAACTCAAGTATTTCCATTACCTGGAAGCGTTTTTGTTCATAACCGTTTAACTCATAGTTTGGAAGTAGCAAGCGTTGCTCGTTCCATGGCGAATATTTTCCTGAATACTTTGGAGGAAAAAAATCCTCAGTTAATAAAAGATGTTCCACTTATAAATGAAGTTGGAAATATTGTTGCAGCTGCATCGCTCGCTCACGATTTAGGAAATCCTGCCTTCGGGCATTCTGGAGAAGCTGCGATTTCACGTTATTTTACTGATGGAGATGGCAAGGTTTATCAAAATAAAATGAATGAATCGCAATGGCATGATTTGATAAATTTTGAGGGCAATGCGAATGCGATCAGGATTCTTACTCATCCCCTAAAGGGCAAAGGTAATGATGCCTATGCACTTACTTATTCTACACTGGCCTCAATTGCAAAGTATCCTTGCGCTTCTATTGCAGGCAAACAAAAAGGTTTGTTGCACCGGAAAAAGTATGGTTTTTTCCAGTCAGAGGAAGAAACGTTTAAAAGAATTGCGGATGAGCTTCACCTTGAGAAAGAAGAAAACGAATATTTAATTTACAAACGCCATCCTTTGGTTTATCTGGTAGAAGCTGCTGACGATATTTGTTATAGCATTATTGATTTGGAAGACGCACATCGTTTAAAAATTCTTTCTTACGAGGAGGTGAAAAATTATTTGCTGCCTTTCGCGAATTCAAAAACTATCGAAGATAGACTTAAAAATGATTATGAGGATGATGATGCCAAAATTGGTCTTCTTCGAGCGAAGGCAATAAATACATTAACCAACATTTGCGCAGACATTTTTTATCGTGAACAAGAAAGTTTGCTTCAGGGAACTTTGAATAATAGCCTTACAGATCTGATACCAGAACCATATCGCTCTGCGTGGAAAGAAATTGAGAAAGTTTCTATTGAACGCATTTACAATTTCTCTTCAGTGATTCAAAAAGAAGTTGCAGGTTACAAAATTATGGCGGGTTTACTGGAGGAGTTTGTGCCAGCTTTGAATAACAACACGCACTATTATAAAAAGTTGGTAAAACTGATACCAAAGCAATACCATACTGATTTGCCTGATATTTACTCCCGCACCCAAAGTGTATTAGACTTTGTTTCGGGGATGACTGATCTTTATGCTGTAGATTTATATCGAAATATTAAAGGAATTTCATTTCCATCTGAAACCTAATTTGGTTGAGATCAAGATCAAGGTTGAGATTTTTGCCCCAACCTTGATCTTGATCTCAATCTCAACTATCTTCCTCGAGAATCATCCCATCTATTTCTTTCGTCCTGAAGTTCACGAGCCAACTTCATTTCTTTATCTTTCGCTTTAACCTTGTGTGCCTGGAATTCATCTGCAACTTCCTGGTAAAGCTGTGTTCTGTAAGTCGCTTCCTTTCTATATTTACCAGATTGAAAAATTACTATTGCCAAGCCAGCGCCCAGAATAATAATAATTGCCCAAACGATGGTGTTATAGGTTCCTTTGTTAACAGATATCCCCAGAAATTTAATTTCATTAACGGAAGCTGTGGCATCTGCCAATGAGTTTTCTTTTCCAGAAACTTCGCCTTTCAATGTAGAAATGGTTTGTGCCTGTGTTTTAATTTCTTGTTTTGCCTCTTGCAGTTGTTTGCGTTCTTTCCTCAAGGTATCGTTTACACTTTTCCACACTCCAGATAATCTTGAAGGGTTAATCAGCCTTGCGCCATATAAACTCTTAGATTTTTTTAACATAAACTGATACTGGCCATTTAGCGATGGATCGGTGTTTTTTGTTGTATCTGGCAAAGTTTGACCAAAAGCAATGTTTAAAAATAGCATAGCGCCTAAAAACAATAGGGTGTGTTTAATTTTCTGCATAGTTTAAATATAGGTGTTTGAGTGTAAAACTACATTTTTATCTATTTCCTAGTTAATAATTTTTAACTAATGGCTTTATAGATTTTAATTGTTGTGCGTTTTCGTTATCTGTTAAATAACAATTTTATCTACGTTTTATTATAATTTACTTATTGATAGATTACATTTGCCTCATGCAAATAGGAATTATCGGTTTGGGCGATATGGGCAAATTATATGCGCTGTCGTTTGCAAGCGAAGGTTATAAAGTATGCGGGGCAGATATGCCTTTAAGGTTTTCGGATTTAAAAAATGAATTAGAGCCGAAAGGAATCGAGGTATTAATTGATGGTCATGAAGTGGCCCGCAAATCAGACTTTATAATTTACTGTGTGGAAGCAGAAAAGATTGATGAAGTAGTTTCTACGTTTGCCCGTTCTACAAAGTTCGGCGCAATTGTATCCGGACAAACCTCTGTTAAACATCCGGAAATTGCAGCTTTTGAGAAACATCTTCCAGATGATACACAGATTGTAACCTGCCACTCTTTACACGGGCCTGCTTTTAGTCCAGAAGGGCAAACGCTGGTGGTCGTTCGCCACCGGGCTTCCGATGAAGTTTATGCTAAAGCTTTAGCCGTTTACCGTTCGCTTAAATCGAATATTATCGAAATGGACGATTATCGTGAGCATGACCGTATTGTGGCCGATACACAAGCCGTTACCCACATGGGCTTCGAGAGTATGGGTTCAGCATGGAAAAATGCAGGTTTCTTTCCATGGGATAACCCAGCTTATGCTGGCGGAATAGATAATGTGAAAATCTTAACCACGCTCAGAATTTTTAGTTACAAATCACATATTTATGCTGGCTTAGCAATATTGAATCCTTATGCCCAGAAGCAGGTGAAATACTACGCTCAGGCAGAATCTGAATTATATAAGCTGATGATTTGTGAAAATGAAATTGAATTTAGGGAGAAAATTTATGCTGCCCGCGATTTTGTATTTCATGAGAGCAGAACGCTTCTGCTCCTTGATGACAACATTATGAAAGAATTTAGCCTTTCTGATGCAAATCATAAACAAAAGCCAAATTCGCACTTAAGTTTGCTAAGTATGGTTTATGCCTGGTATAAAATGGGCGTAAATCCTTATGATAACCTAATTTGTCAAACCCCTCCTTTTAAATTGAGGCTTGGCATAGCTGAGTATCTTTTCAAAAATGAGGAGATGTTGGAAGAATCGATCACCACCGCTTTATACGATAAATCTATCCGCGGCGACGATTTGGAATTTCATACCGCTGTTCATGAATGGGCATCGATAATAGGATACGGTGATTTGAAAGGATATAAGGAACATTTTGAGGCTGCAAAATCATTTTTTGCCAATCGATTGAATGATGGGAGAGACCTGAGTGCGGAAATGATTAGGAGGTTAGGGAAGTAGTGGGAAAATCAGAATTAGTTGTTGAATTGCAAACTCATTTGGCTGATATTGAAAGTTTATGCCAGGAATATGATTTGGGAAATAAACAGGTGGTTTCTCAAATTGCTAAACGAGTTTTGATCCTATTCCAGAATGCTGAACAATCCAAATCATTACTTACTAAATTAAAGCTTAATCACATTCAGCTTAGCTGTAGTTCAGAAACTTATCAATCGAAAAGTATAAACAACTTTATTGGCTTGTTAAAGCTGGAGCATACAAAAGGAGCAGGCTGGGATTATCTGCCGAAGCTTGAGCAGTCTAATCTGATTAGAGTATCGTTAGAAAACTGGTGGAACAACAAAAAGATAATAGTTGATTCCAGTTCAATTGCATTTACGAGAGCTAAAATCACAAAAGCGCTAGCCGGGAATGATCAAATAGTTATAGATACATCAGGATGGAAGCTTACTGATGCTCATGTAAACAAAAATACAATCAATCCAATACCAGCAACGGTTAGGCAAATTGCTTACGAACTCATTGAGACTTTCAAAAATATGGATATCAATAAGGAGAGTAAGCTTCATCAAAAATCCTGAGTTAAATTTTCAGTTTGCACCTGTTTTCGACGTATGCTATAGTTATACTACAGCATGATTGAAATTAATAACTGCTAACACGGTCGTTAAAAAGAGAGTGAGAATAGAGCGTAGCTAACACCTGTAACACGTTGATAAATTTTAATTACCAGGTCCCAATTTATATCATCCATATAATATATAGACTTTATTTTATTCCATAAATCCTTCGTTTAGCCAAAAACTGTCCCTTATATTTGCCCGCATGTCGGTTTTGTTATTTACCATCATCGTTTTGTTAGGCGCTTTTTTGGCAGGTTTATTAGGTTCATTAACAGGCTTGGGTGGGGGTGTAATTATTATCCCTCTATTAACACTAGCATTAGGGGTTGATATCCATTATGCCATCGGTGCATCAATTGTTTCGGTAATAGCCACTTCATCGGGTTCTGCGGCAGCCTATGTAAAAGAAGGAATTACAAATATTCGAATTGGTATGTTTCTCGAAATTGCCACTACGATAGGAGCCATTTCTGGCGCAGTAGTAGCCGTTTATCTCAATGCAAATTATATCGCCATCATATTCGGTTGCATCTTAATTTTCTCCGCCATCATGACGTTGAAGAAAAAGATCGATCATACCACTTTAGACAAGACTGATAAATGGGCAAAATTTTTCAAACTTAACAGTAGTTATCCTGATAAAGGCGTAGATCATCCTTATGCAGTTAAAAATGTGCCTGCTGGCTTTGCGATGATGCTTTTTGCTGGTACGCTTTCTGGTCTTTTAGGTATTGGCAGCGGTGCTTTAAAAGTAATTGCGATGGATAACATAATGCGTTTGCCTTTTAAGGTTTCTACAACCACGAGTAACTTTATGATGGGTGTAACGGCAGCTGCAAGTGCGATTGTTTATTTGCATCGCGGTCAGATAGATCCTGGAATTGCAATGCCCGTTTGTATTGGAGTTTTAACCGGCGCTTCGATTGGATCGAAAGTTTTGTTGCGAACTAAGACCGACAAACTAAAAATTGTTTTTGCAGTTGTAGTTACTTTTTTAGCACTACAAATGATTTACAAAGGAATTAGCGGCTTGTAAAATGAACGAAGAGAAAAACGAAAATATTAGCGATAAGGATATCCAGGTTGTATTGGGTACGCTTCTGCGTGCTGGTGTAATCATATCGATGAGTATTGTACTGATTGGTGGTGTCATTTTCCTTATCCATAACAAAGGGGTAATAACCGATTATAAAGTTTTTAAACCAGAACTCTCAAAATTTTCATCTATTGGTGAGATTTTTAAAGGCTTATCGAGCTTTCATGGCGATGCCATTGTTCAGTTTGGTATCCTAATGCTCATTTTTACCCCAATCGCCCGCATCATTTTTGCCATATTTAGCTTTTTGATAGAGAAAGATTATCTCTATGTTCTTATCGGATTTATCATCCTTGCCATCATAACCATCAGTTTAAATGGTGGTTTGGCACATTAACATCTGGTTAAAAGTTAAAAGCCAACATATCAACAATTTATTTGAAAAAATATTTGGCTAACTATTTGAAAATTAATAATTCTTGTCTATCTTTGCCGTCCCTTTCGGGGGATGTACAACCACCTTGAACGAAGCCCTACTGCTTCGATGGGTGTTAAAAAGAAAAGATAAAATGTCAGGAATTATTGGAAAAAAAGTAGGAATGACCAGTATCTTTGATGCCGAAGGAAGAAACATTCCTTGTACGGTAATCGAGGCTGGGCCTTGTGTAGTTACACAAGTGAAAACCGAAGAAAAAGACGGGTATTCATCAATCCAATTGGGTTACGATGAAAAAAAAGAGAAAAACACAACTCAACCGTTAAAAGGCCATTTCGCGAAAGCAAACACAACTCCGAAACGCAAACTTGTTGAATTCGATTCGTTTACAACTTCACTTAATTTAGGTGATGTAGTAACCGTTGATGCATTCGCAGAAGGCGATTTTGTTGATGTTGTGGGTACCTCAAAAGGTAAAGGTTTTCAAGGTGTTGTAAAACGCCACGGATTTGCCGGTGTTGGTATGCAGACTCACGGTCAGCATAACCGTTTACGTGCCCCAGGTTCATTGGGAGCATCATCATTCCCTTCACGTGTATTCAAAGGAATGCGCATGGCAGGAAGAACAGGTGGAGACAGAGTAAAAGTTCAAAACTTACAGGTTTTGAAAGTTTATGCTGAGCAAAACCTATTAGTAGTTAGTGGTTCCATTCCAGGAGCTAAAGGTTCTTACGTAATCTTAGACAAGTAATCAGATGGAAGTTAAAGTATTAAACATTTCAGGTAAAGAAACAGGTGCCAAGGTGCAACTTCCTGAATCGGTATTTGGTATCGAGCCTAACGACCACGCGATTTATTTAGATGTAAAACAGTATTTGGCTAACCAACGTCAAGGTACTCATAAATCTAAACAACGTAATGAGATTGCTGGTTCAACTCGTAAACTATACAAGCAAAAAGGTACAGGTGGTGCCAGAGCTGGTAGCATTAAATCTCCGTTATTTAACGGTGGTGGTCGTGTTTTCGGTCCTCAACCACGTGATTATAGCTTTAAATTGAACAAGAAATTAAAATCATTAGCACGTAAATCTGCTTTAGCTTATAAAGCAAAAGATAACAGCGTGGTAGTTTTAGAAGATTTCAACTTCGATACAGCTAAAACAAAAAACTATACAAGTTTATTGGCTGCGTTAAACGTAGGTACTCAAAAAACTTTATTGGTTTTACCTGCACAAAATAATAATATCTATTTATCAAGCAGAAACGTTCAGAAAACTAAAGTAATCTCGGCAGCAGATTTAAATACTTATGATGTATTAAACGCTGGTGTACTTGTGTTAACTGCAGATTCTGTTAAAACTTTGGAGGAGGCATTTGCCAAGTAATATGGAAATTTTAAAAAAACCAATATTAACCGAAAAAGCTTCAGCTTTAACTGAAAAATCTAACCGTTTCACATTCGCTGTTAACCACAAGGCTAACAAAATCCAAATCAAAGCGGCTATTGAGAAATTGTACGGTGTAACCATCGTTGCAGTTAACACCATGGTTGTTGATGGAAAAGCGAAATCTCGTTACACTAAAGCAGGTTTTGTTTCTGGCCGTAGCCCGAAATACAAAAAAGCAATCGTAACGTTAAAAGACGGCGAAACAATAGATTATTACGCAACTCTTTAATTTAATAATTAATTATAACTATGGGCTTAAGAAAATTTAAACCAGTTACTCCAGGTACCCGCTTCAGAGTTGGTGCTAGTTTTACGGAGATTACAGCAACCAAGCCCGAAAAATCATTGGTTGTATCATCAAAAAAGTCTGGTGGACGTAACAACACAGGTAAAATGACTATGCGCTACATGGGTGGTGGTCATAAAAAATCATATCGTTTAATCGACTTCAAACGCGATAAATTCGATATTCCTGCAACAGTAGCTACTGTTGAATACGATCCAAACCGTACTGCCCGCATCGCATTATTACATTATGCAGATGGCGAGAAGCGTTACATTATTGCTCCAGAAGGTTTGCAAGTTGGTTCGGTATTATTATCGGGCGAAACAGCAGCTCCAGAAGTAGGTAACACTTTAAAATTATCGAACATTCCATTAGGTTCTATCATCCACAACGTGGAGATTCACCCTGGAAAAGGAGCACAATTAGCTCGTAGTGCAGGTGCTTATGCACAATTAGCTGCCCGCGATGGTAAATATGCTACTTTGAAAATGCCTTCAGGCGAAACCCGTTTAATCTTGACTACTTGTCTTGCTACTATCGGTGCGGTATCTAACTCAGATCACGCAAATGAAGTATTAGGTAAAGCTGGTCGTAAACGTTGGTTGGGCCGTCGTCCGAGAACTAGACCGGTAGCGATGAACCCTGTCGATCACCCAATGGGTGGTGGTGAAGGTAGATCATCAGGTGGTCACCCACGTTCAAGAAATGGCGTTTTAGCTAAAGGCTACAAAACCAGAGAACTTAAAAAATATTCTAATCGTTACATCATAGAGAGAAGGAAGAAATAATGGCTCGTTCGATAAAAAAAGGACCTTATATTGACCATAACGTAGAGAAAAAAGTAAACTCTATGAATGATTCAGGCAAAAAGTCTGTAATCAAAACTTGGTCTCGTAGATCAATGATTTCACCAGATTTCGTTAATCATACATTTGCAGTACACAATGGTAATAAATTTATCCCTGTGTATGTTACAGAAAACATGGTTGGTCACAAGTTGGGAGAATTTGCTCCAACCAGAACATTCAGAGGACACGCTGAAAAGAAAAAATAATTAGACAATGGAAGCAATAGCAAAATTAAACAATTGTCCAACCTCACCGCGTAAGATGCGTTTGGTTGTAGATCTTATCAGAGGTGAACGTGTAGAAAAAGCATTAAGTGTTTTAAAGTTTACCAATAAAGAAGCAGCAATAAGAGTTGAGAAATTATTATTATCTGCTATCAACAACTGGGAAGCTAAAAATGGCAAAACTTCTGATGGAAGTGAGTTATTTGTTAAAACCATTATGGTAGATGGTGGTCGTCAACTTAAACGTTTACGTCCAGCACCTCAAGGCCGTGGATATAGAATTCGTAAGCGTTCAAACCACGTTACGCTGATTGTAGATAGTAAAAGTACAGAAACAACTCAAAACTAATTTTAGGAAATGGGACAAAAAGCAAATCCAATAGGTAACAGGTTAGGTATCATCAAAGGATGGGATTCTAACTGGTTCGGTGGCAACAACTACTCCGATAAATTAGTTGAAGATGAGAAAATAAGAAAATACCTTTCTGCTCGTATCGCTAAAGGTGGTGTTGCTAAAGTGGTTATCGAGCGTACGTTAAAACGTATCACGGTAACAATCCACACAGCTCGCCCAGGTATCGTAATCGGTAAAGCAGGTGCTGAGGTTGATAAAATCAAAGAAGAGTTAAAGAAATTGACTAAAAAGGAAATTCAAATTAACATTTTCGAGATTAAACGCCCAGAACTTGATGCACAATTAGTTGCAGAAGGTGTTGCAAAACAATTAGAAGCAAGGATCTCATTCCGTAGAGCAATGAAATCTTCTATCGCATCAACCATGCGTATGGGTGCTGAAGGTATCAAAATCATGACTTCTGGTCGTTTAGGTGGTGCTGAGATGGCACGTACTGAGCAGTACAAAGAAGGAAGAGTGCCTTTGCATACATTCCGTGCTGATATTGACTATGCTTTAGCTGAAGCTTTAACCACTTATGGTAAAATCGGCGTTAAAGTATGGATCTGTAAAGGTGAGGTTTATGGAAAACGTGATTTGTCTCCAAACATCGGTTCAACAAACAACGGTCCAAAAGGCGCATCAGATAAACCAGCTTTCGGTGGAAGAGATAACCGTGGTGGTGGAAGAGATAACCGTGGCGGTGGTAACGACAGACGTGGTGGAAACCAAGGCGGCGGTCGTGGTCCAGGCCAAGGTGGTGCAAACAGAGGTGGTGGCGCAGGCGCTAACAGAGGTCCTCGTAAATAATTGATTTATTAACATCGTTTAACGATTAGAACAAAATAAAATGTTACAGCCAAAAAGAACGAAGTTCAGGAAGATGCAAAAAGGCAGAATGAAGGGTTTAGCTTCTCGTGGAGCTGAATTAGCATTCGGATCTTTCGGTATCAAATCTTTAGAAGCAACTTGGATTACAAGTCGCCAGATAGAGGCTGCTCGTATCGCGGTAACCCGTTTCATGAAACGTGAAGGCCAGGTATGGATCAGAATTTTCCCGGACAAACCAGTAACTAAAAAACCTGCTGAGGTACGTATGGGTAAAGGTAAAGGTGCTCCTGAGTATTGGGTAGCAGTTGTTAGACCTGGACGCGTAATTTTCGAAGCTGAAGGTGTGCCTTTAGAAGTAGCTAAAGAAGCATTGCGTTTAGCAGCTCAGAAATTACCAATCCAAACCAAATTCGTAGTACGTAGAGATTACGTAGAAGCATAGTAAAATGTTGAGGTGAATGTTGTAAATACTTGTTTATTATAACCGCTACACTCAACTTAAAAAAAAGAAAAATGAAAAATTCAGAAATCACAGGGCTTTCAAAAGAAGAATTAGTAGCTAAGATTGCGGAAGAAAAAGAGAACTTATCAAAATTAAAGTTCGCACACACTATTTCAGCTATCGAAAATCCTTCGCGTATTGCGAAAGTAAGGAAAGACATAGCCCGTTTAAACACTGAGTTGACTAAAGTGAAAAACACTGAGTCAGCTACTGAAACTAAATAATTTGAGAGTCGACATGGAAAGACAATTAAGAAAAACAAGAACGGGATTAGTGGTAAGCAACAAGATGGATAAATCTGTTGTAGTGAGCGTGGAACGTAAAGTAAAGCACCCGATTTATGGTAAGTTCGTTAAGAAAACTACCAAATTTATGGCTCACGACGAGAAAAACGAATGCGGTATCGGTGATACAGTATTGATTATGGAAACTCGTCCCTTGAGTAAAAACAAGAACTGGAGATTGGTACAAATTTTAGAAAGAGCTAAATAAGATGGTACAACAGGAATCGAGATTAAACGTTGCTGATAACAGCGGCGCAAAAGAAGTATTAGTAATTCGCGTGCTAGGTGGAACCGGCAAACGTTATGCTTCAATTGGTGATAAAGTAGTTGTTACCGTAAAAAGCGCATTACCGTCAGGTAATATTAAAAAAGGTACAGTTTCAAAAGCAGTTGTTGTAAGAACTAAAAAAGAAATCCGTCGTAAAGATGGTTCTTATATCCGTTTTGACGATAATGCTGCTGTATTATTGAACGCACAGGATGAGCCAAGAGGTACACGTATCTTTGGCCCGGTTGCGAGAGAACTACGTGAAAAACAATTCATGAAAATTGTATCATTAGCACCGGAGGTATTATAAAATGGGAAACAAAGTAAATACACCATCAAAACTTAAAATCCGCACTGGAGATTTAGTTAAAGTAATTGCTGGCGATTCAAAAGGTCAACAAGGAAAAGTACTTTCAGTACAAATAGATAAAAACAGAGCCATTGTAGAAGGCGTTAACTTAGTGTCTAAACATACTAAACCAAATGCTGCAAATCCGAACGGTGGTATTATTAAAAAAGAAGCTGCTCTTCACATTTCTAACTTGATGTTGGTTGATCCAAAATCTGGTAAAGCCACTCGCGTTGGTCGTAAACTTAACGCTGATGGTAAAATCGTTAGAGTTGCTAAAATTTCAGGGGAGGAAATTAAATAATGGCTACACCTAGATTAAAAAGCAAATACAAAGAAGAAGTTGTAAATGCATTAAAAGAGAAATTTCAGTACAAAACTGTAATGCAGGTTCCTAAATTGGAAAAAATCTGTATCAATCAGGGTGTTGGTCGTTTTTCTGTTACTGATAAAAAGATTATGGATACCACAATCGTTGAGTTGACTACTATTACTGGTCAGCAAGCGGTTCCGGCTAACTCTAAGAAAGATATCTCTAACTTTAAATTACGTAAAGGTATGCCAGTAGGTGTACGCGTAACATTACGTGATAACAATATGTATGAGTTCTTAGATCGTTTGATTTCTGTAGCTTTACCACGTATCCGTGATTTTAAAGGTATTAACGATAAAGGTTTTGATGGTAAAGGAAATTACACATTAGGTGTAACTGAGCAAATCATCTTCCCAGAGATTAATATAGATAAAATCAATAAAATTTTAGGGATGGATATAACTTTCGTAACTTCGGCAAAATCTGACGTTGAGGCTCTTGAGTTATTGAAACAATTCGGATTACCATTTAAAAATCAAAAAACAGCAGAATAATGGCAAAAGAAGGTGTAAAAGCACGCGAAGTTAAGCGCCAAAAATTGGTAGCTAGATACGCTGAAAAACGTGCAGTATTAAAAGCTGCAGGAGATTTCGAGGGTTTAGATAAATTACCTAAAAACTCATCTCCAGTACGTTTACACAACCGTTGTAAATTAACTGGTCGTCCACGTGGTTATATGCGTACCTTTGGTATTTCAAGGGTAACGTTTCGCCAAATGGCACTAGACGGTAAAATACCAGGTGTTAAAAAAGCATCTTGGTAATAAAAGTATAAAGTAATTAGTATAAAGTATTTAGATCAATTGGTCTTTATACTTTATACTATTGTATATATACTAAAAAAGAATTTTAACCGATAGCAGGTCCCACAGCTGAGTAGCAGAAGGAAACCACTATCAAAAACAATAAATAATGAATACAGATCCAATAGCAGATTATTTAACAAGAGTAAGGAATGCCATTAAGGCCAACCACCGTGTTGTAGAAATTCCTGCATCAAACCTTAAAAAAGAAATTACTAAAGTTCTTTTCGATAAAGGTTACATCGCGAACTACAAGTTTGAAGATACAACAGTTCAAGGCATCATTAAAATTGCATTGAAATACAATCCAATTACTAAAGTTCCTGCTATTCGTACATTAGTGCGAGTAAGTAAACCAGGTTTGAGAAACTATGCTGGTGTTGAAAATATGCCAAGAGTATTAAACGGTTTAGGTATCGCAATCTTATCTACTTCTAAAGGTGTAATGACTGATAAAGAAGCAGCCAAATTAAACATTGGTGGTGAGGTATTGTGTCACGTTTATTAATATTAGGAGAACAGCACAATGTCAAGAATAGGAAAAGCCCCAATTACAATCCCTGCAGGTGTTACCATTACTGTATCGAAAGATAACGTAGTAAGTGTAAAAGGCCCTAAAGGTGAATTAACACAAGCAGTAGATTCAGATATCACTGTAAGTCAAGAAGATGGAATTTTAACAGTTCAACGTCCATCAGAACAAAAGAAACATAAAGCATTACACGGTTTATATCGCTCATTGCTTAACAACATGGTTGTTGGTGTTACAGAAGGTTATAAATTAACTCAAGAATTAGTAGGTGTTGGTTACCGTGCTACAAACCAAGGTAATACACTAGATCTAGTTTTAGGTTATTCTCACCATTATGTATTTCAATTACCAGAAGAGATTAAAGTAACTACATCTTCAGAAAAAGGTCAAACTCCTAAAATCATTTTAGAAAGTATTGACAAACAATTGATCGGTCAGGTAGCAGCGAAAATCCGTTCGTTACGTGCACCAGAGCCATACAAAGGTAAAGGTATCAAGTTTGTAGGTGAAGTGTTAAGAAGAAAAGCAGGTAAATCAGCGTCTAAAAAATAGTAATCATGGCAGGTAAAAAATTATCAAGAAGAGATCGTATTAAAAAAGGGATCAGAAAAAGACTTACCGGTTCGGAAGAGCGTCCAAGGTTATCTGTATATAGAAGCAATAAAGGGATTTATGCGCAGGTAATTAACGATGTAACCGGTACTACAATAGCTTCAGCATCATCTTTATCAAAAGATTTTTCTGGAACAGGTAACAAAAGCGACCAATCAGTTGCAGTAGGCAAATTAGTTGCTGAAAAAGCAATCGCTGCTGGTGTTAAAGAAGTTGTTTTCGATAGAAATGGCTATTTATACCACGGTCGTGTAAAATCGTTGGCAGAGGGTGCCCGCGAAGCTGGTTTAGTATTTTAATCTGAAGAAAAAGTAAGATGTCAACTATCAATATAAAAAGAGTTAAAACCACCGATATCGAATTAAAGGATCGTTTGGTTAGTATACAACGTGTTGCCAAAGTAACCAAAGGTGGTCGTACTTTCAGCTTCTCAGCAATTGTTGTTGTTGGAGATGAGAACGGTGTTGTTGGTTTCGGTTTAGGTAAAGCGAAAGAAGTAACAGAAGCAATCGCTAAGGGTGTGGATGATGCTAAAAAGAACTTAGTTAAAGTTCCAATTTTACACGGTACAGTTCCTCACGAGCAGATCGGTAAATTCTCAGGTGGTTTTGTTTTAATCAAACCAGCTGCAGTAGGTACCGGAGTAATTGCTGGTGGTGCGATGCGTGCTGTATTAGAAAGTGCTGGCGTTCATAACGTATTAGCAAAATCTAAAGGTTCATCAAACCCACACAACGTGGTAAAAGCAACTGTAGATGCGTTAACAAAAATGCGTGATGCTTATACAGTAGCTCAAACTCGTGGTATAGATTTAAACAAAGTATTTAACGGATAATATCATGGCTAAGATCAAAATAACACAAGTAAAAAGCGTTATCGACAGAAGCGAGCGCCAAAAAAGAACCGTTCAAGCTTTAGGTTTATCTAAAATGAATCAAAGTGTTGAGGTAGAAGCTACACCACAAATTATTGGTATGGTTCGCAAAGTGAACCACTTAGTAGCTATCGAAGCAATTTAAGACAATTATCAAAATGAATGAGTTTTGAGTGAATGAATAGGCAAATTGCTAACATTCAATCATTCAAAATTCAATCATTATTTATTTATCGTTGTACCTGTTTAGTGAAAGCGAAGGGCAACACAAATTCAAAAAAATGAATTTAAGTAATTTAAAACCTGCAGTAGGTTCTACAAAAAACAACAAAAGAATTGGTCGTGGTACAGGTTCTGGTCGTGGTGGTACTTCAACCCGTGGTCACAAAGGTGCGGGTTCTCGTTCTGGTCACAAAACCAAAATCGGTTTTGAAGGTGGTCAAATGCCTTTACAACGTCGTGTGCCTAAAGTTGGTTTCAAACCAATTAACCGTACCGAATATGTTGGTGTTAACTTAGATGTTTTACAAGCATTAGCCGAAAAACATAACTTAACAACTATTGATTTCGCTGCTTTACAAGCGCATGGTTTAGCTTCAAAAAACGACTTAGTTAAAATTTTAGGTCGTGGTGAAGTAAAAGCAAAATTAGAAATAACTGCACATGCGTTTTCTGCAACCGCACAAAAAGCTATTGAAGCTGCAGGTGGTTCAATTGTAAAATTGTAATTATTAAATGAAGAAGCTATTTACTACTTTAAGTAATATCTGGAAAATTGAAGAATTAAAAGAGCGTATATTGTTTACGCTCTTAATTCTTTTGGTATACCGTTTTGTATCTCACGTGGTTTTGCCAGGTGTAGATCCAACTGCTTTAGGCGCTAACGAAAAATCAGGACTTTTAGGCATTCTGGATATGTTTGCCGGAGGTTCGTTCTCTCGTGTGTCTATTTTAGCATTGGGGGTAATGCCTTATATCTCTGCATCCATTGTGGTGCAACTATTAGGTATTGCTGTTCCTTCTTTCCAAAAAATGCAGAAAGAAGGCGAAAGTGGTAGAAAGAAAATGAACCAGATCACTCGTTACCTTACGGTAGCGATTACAATCGTTCAATCTGTAGGTTACGTTAAAACGCAGGTTCCGGCAGAAGCTATTTTATTACCAAATACCTTATTTTTAGTGTTATCTACGTTTGTATTAACGGCAGGTACATTATTTGTAATGTGGTTAGGTGAAAAAATAACTGATAAAGGTATTGGTAACGGTACTTCACTAATCATTATGGTTGGTATTATTGCTCGTTTACCTATTGCAATTTCTCAAGAGTTTAGTGCACGTGTAGGTTCTGCCAGTGAAGGTGGAGGCCCGGTTGCCTTAGTTTTAGAGATTGTTGCCTTGTTTGCAGTGGTAATGTTTACCATTTTAATTGTACAAGGTGTACGTAAGGTACCAGTGCAATACGCAAAGAAAATTGTTGGTAACCGCCAGTTTGGTGGTGTTCGTCAATACATTCCATTAAAGGTAAATGCTGCCGGTGTTATGCCAATCATTTTTGCTCAGGCTTTGATGTTTATTCCAGGTGCTTTAACACAATTCGTTCCTTCATTGCAAGGTTCATGGTTAATTCAGTTTAGCAATACTACTTCATTAGCGTATAGCTTAACTTTCGCATTTTTAATTATCGCATTTACTTTCTTCTATACTGCTATTACAGTAAATCCAACTCAAATGAGTGACGATATGAAGAAAAATGGTGGTTTTATTCCAGGCGTTAAGCCAGGCTTTGCAACATCGACTTTCATTGATGATGTAATTTCTAAAATCACTTTTCCAGGTGCAGTATTTTTAGCGATTATTGCTATACTACCTTCAATTGCGGTGAAATTTGGTATTAAACAAGAATTTGCTCATTTCTTTGGTGGTACATCACTATTGATTTTAGTGGGTGTTGTCTTAGACACTTTACAACAAATTGAAAGTTATTTATTGATGCGTCATTACGATGGATTAATGAAAACTGGTAGAGTTACTGGCAGAACAGGCGTACCTGCTGCAAGTAGCAACGCAGCTTTGTAGGCTGAACAAAATTGATTAAAACTTTTGAATGATAGAATGAGTGAATGGCCCAACAGCTCTTCACTCATTTACAATTTACGCATTCGAAACTTAAAATGAATGTCTAGAATCTATTACAAGTCTCTTGAAGAGATTGAGTTAATAAGAGAAAGTTCAATGCTTGTTTCAAAAACTTTGGCTGAAGTGGCAAAGGTAATCAAGGCAGGCATCACCACTTTAGCCTTAGATAAGCTGGCATTTGAGTTTATTAATGATCATGGTGCGATACCTGCATTTTTAAATTATAATGGCTTTCCTTACTCTTTATGCATATCGCCAAATGAACATGTTGTTCATGGTTTCCCGAGCGAATACATCATACGAGAGGGTGATTTAATTTCGGTGGATTGTGGTGTGATCAAGAACGGATACTTTGGCGATTCGGCTTATACATTTTCTATTGGAGAAGTTGATGCCGAAAAACAAAAGTTAGTTGAGGTAACCAAACATTGCCTTGATTTAGCAATTGACAAGGCGGTAAGCGGAATGCGTGTTGGAGATATCGGCTTTGCTGTTCAGCAGCATGCAGAAGCTCACGGTTTTGGTGTGGTAAGAGAGTTAGTAGGGCATGGTGTTGGTGTAAAGCTTCACGAAAAACCAGAGGTTCCAAATTATGGGAAACGCGGTGTTGGTCCGAAACTGGAAGAAGGATTAGTGATTGCTATTGAACCGATGATCAATGCCGGTGTTGCTGGCGTACTGTTTCACAATGATGGATGGACGGTGACGAGTAAAGACAATAAACCATCAGCACATTTTGAACACACGGTGGCGATAAAAAAGGGCAAAGCAGACGTTTTATCAACGTTTTCATTAATTGAAGAAGTTTTACAACAAAAAAAATAAATAATTAAAATTTTTTATTTAATTTTGCAACCCTGTTTAGAAGCAGCTAATTAAGTAACAATCAACAAAATATGGCTAAACAAGCCTCAATTGAACAAGACGGAGTAATAAGAGAAGCATTATCGAATGCGATGTTCCGAGTAGAACTTGAGAACGGACACGAGATTATTGCTCATATTTCAGGAAAGATGCGGATGCACTACATCAAAATTCTTCCTGGTGACAAAGTAAAACTGGAAATGTCGCCTTATGATTTAACAAAAGGGCGCATAACCTATAGATACAAATAAAATGAAAGTTAGATCATCAATTAAAAAACGTAGCGCTGATTGCAAGATTATTCGCCGTAAAGGTAAACTTTACGTTATTAACAAGAAAAATCCTAAATACAAGCAACGTCAAGGGTAATTAAAAAACATTGTAATGTACCGCACAACGGTGGCCCGCCGTTCGGAATTACTTCAAAAGATAAATAAATATGGCAAGGATTTCAGGTATTGATTTACCAAGAAACAAAAGAGGAGAGATTGGTTTAACTTATATCTATGGTATTGGGAGAACTACTGCACAACGTATTTTAACTACTGCAGGTATCGATCTAAACAAGAAAGTGCAAGATTGGTCTGATGATGAGTTATCAGCAATCCGTACAATGATTAACGATGAAATTAAAGTAGAAGGTGCTTTAAGATCAGAGGTTCAATTAAACATTAAACGTTTAATGGATATTGGTTGTTACCGTGGTTTACGTCACAGAAAAGGTTTACCTTCTCGTGGTCAGCGTACCAAAAACAACTCACGTACTCGTAAGGGTAAGAGAAAAACAGTTGCTAACAAGAAAAAAGCTACTAAGTAATAGATAGATAGGAGATTGAGGTTTTAGATGTGAGTATCATGTCTATTTAATCTGCTCAAATCTGGAACAAAAGATAAAAAGTAGGATATTGAGTATCGGGGTAGAGAAAGTCTCATATCTCAAGTCTCATATCTAAAATCTAAAAGATAACATGGCTAAGAGTAAAAAAGTAACAAAAAAACGTATCGTTGTAATTGAGCCTGTTGGTCAGGCACATATCAATGCTACTTTCAACAACATCATCGTTACGTTAACCAACAACAACGGACAGACTATTTCATGGTCTTCTGCTGGTAAAATGGGCTTTAAAGGTTCTAAAAAGAACACACCGTATGCAGCTGGTCAAGCAGCTTCAGATTGCGGTAAAGTTGCATTTGATTTAGGTTTACGTAAAGTTGAAGTGTTTGTAAAAGGTCCTGGTTCAGGTCGTGAATCTGCAATCAGAACTTTGCAAGTAGCAGGTATCGAAGTAACATCTATCAAAGATATTACTCCACTTCCTCACAACGGATGTCGTCCTCCTAAAAAGAGAAGAGTTTAATTAATTTTAAAGCTAAGAATCTTCAGTTACAGGCTGAATGGTACTTTAAAAACAGAAAAAAATGGCAAGATATACAGGCCCAAAATCAAAAATCGCCCGTAAATTCAGAGAACCAATCTTCGGTCCTGATAAGGTGTTAGACAGAAAAAATTATCCTCCTGGCCAACATGGCGTTTCAAAAAGGAGAGGAAAACAATCTGAGTATGCAATCCAGTTAATGGAGAAACAAAAAGTAAAATATACTTATGGTGTATTAGAAAAGCAGTTCAGTAACTTGTTTAAAAAAGCATCTTCACGTGCTGGTATTACAGGTGATAACTTACTTCAATTATTAGAAGCACGTTTAGATAACACAGTTTACCGTTTAGGTATTGCAACAACCCGTTCTGGTGCACGCCAGTTAGTTAGCCATAAACACGTAACCGTGAATGGTGAAGTTGTAAATATCCCTTCATATCAGTTAAAAGCTGGTGATGTTGTTGCGGTTCGTGAGAAATCAAAATCATTAGAATCAATTAGTAACTCAGTTGCAGGTAGAACAATTAATAAGTTCTCTTGGTTAGAGTGGAATGCTGGTGAATTAACTGGTAAATTCTTAACCTACCCACAACGTGATGAAATTCCTGAAAACATTAAGGAAAACTTAATCATCGAGTTATACTCAAAGTAATAAATAAGATAGTTAATTACCTCGAAAGGGTAATTAACTTTTTTCTTGTTACTATATATTCAATAACGAATTTAAAAAATTATAAATGGCAATTTTAGCATTTCAGAAACCTGATAAAGTGATCATGCAGAAATCAACAGATTTCGATGGCACATTTGAATTTCGTCCTTTAGAGCCCGGTTTCGGTGTAACAATTGGTAATGCCTTAAGAAGAATATTACTTTCTTCATTAGAAGGTTATGCTATTACTACTATTCGTTTTTCAGGCGTTTCGCATGAGTTTTCTACCATGAAAGGTGTTGTAGAAGATTTAACTGATATCATCTTAAACTTAAAGCAAGTTCGTTTTAAGAAAACTGGTGATTCTGGTGATGCTGAAAAAGTATTCATCATTGTTAACGGCCAAGATCAATTCAAAGCTGGTGATATCACTAAATTCTCTAACAACTTTACAGTTTTAAATCCTGAGCATGTTATTTGCAACATGGACAAATCTGTAACTTTAGAAGTGGAATTAACCATCAATAAAGGACGTGGTTATGTACCTGCTGAAGAAAATAAAGTTGCTGATGCTGTTGTAGGTGTTATCGCGATCGATTCGATCTACACACCAATGAAAAATGTTAAATACACAATTGAAAACTTCCGTGTTGAACAAAAAACGGATTATGAGAAATTGGTATTAGATATTTCAACTGATGGTTCAATTCATCCAGAAGAAGCATTAAAAGAAGCGGCTAAGATTCTTATCCAACACTTTATGTTATTCTCTGATGAGAACTTGGTATTAGAATCTCAAGCAAAAGAAGAAACTAAAGAAGTGGATGAAGAAATTTTACACATGCGTAAAATCCTTAAAACTGAATTAGTGGATATGGATCTTTCAGTTAGAGCATTAAACTGCTTAAAAGCTGCTGATATCCGTACTTTAGCTGATTTAGTATCTTACGATGTTGCTGATATGTTGAAATTCAGAAACTTCGGTAAGAAATCTTTAACAGAGATTCAAGAACTAGTAAAATCAAAAGGTTTATCTTTCGGTATGAACCTGTCTAAATTTAAATTAGACGAAGAATAAAAAATAGTCTAGAGTTCGGAGTCATTAGTCTTGAATCCAAACTCTTCTATAAATATAATAATATTCACTGTGTATAATTCCCTCTGAGACAGAGACGGTATACACTTTATAAAAAAACAATGAGACACGGTAAAAAAGTAAACCACTTAGGTAGAACTGCAAGTCACAGAAAAGCGATGTTAGCCAATATGGCATCATCACTTATTTTGCACAAAAGAATTACAACAACTTTAGCTAAAGCAAAAGCTTTACGTACTTATGTTGAGCCAATTATCACTAAATCAAAAAATGATACTACTCACTCACGTCGTACTGTATTTGCTTACTTACAAGATAAAGAAGTAGTAACTATTTTATTCCGCGAAATAGCTGAGAAAGTTGCAAATCGTCCAGGTGGTTACACTCGTATCATTAAATTAAACAACCGTTTAGGTGATAACGCTGAGATGGCTTTAATTGAATTGGTAGATTATAACGAAGTTTACGGTAAAGATGTAGAGGCTAAAGAAGAGAAGAAAACTACTCGTCGTGGTAGAAGTAAAACTGCTGCTGCTCCTAAAGCTGCTGAAGCGAAAGCTGAAACTGCTGAAGAAGTTGCTCCAGAAGCTACTACTGAAGAAGCTCCTGCTACTGAAGAACCAAAAGGAGAATAATTTATTCTGCTTTAAAATTTTAAAAAGTCCTGTTCGAAAGAGCAGGACTTTTTTGTTTATATTGGATTGTAATTGTAACCCCTAAAATGAACAAGTCATTCTTCATTATTCTACTTTTCTTGAGCTTTTCAAGTATAGCTCAGCAGAAAGTAATATCTGTTGCTGATAAAGTAATATCTATTTCCGGTAGAAAATTAGAAATTAATACTGATGGTTTTCCAAAGCAAATCCAATCCTACTATGATTCTGATTTAAAAGCTTTCGGTGATAAATCTACCAACTTGTTTTATGAGCCCATACATTTTCATCTGTTTACATCTTCTAAAATACAGGAGAAGGTAGTTGCAAACACATTTAACATATTATCCGAAAGTTCAAATTCCATTTCCTGGGATGCTACAAGCTCTTCTGCCAATATGTTACACCACGTACAGGCTGTAATGAATGCAGATGGGATTGCTAAGTTTCATGTAGAACTGAAAGCTTTAAATGATATTAACTTTTCAAATATTAACTTCCATATTCCATTTGAAAAAAATGCCTCAAAGTACTTAGTGGGATTAGGAAACGACGGAAATATAAGACCAGATACCGTAAAGTGGAGCTGGAAAATGGTAGATAAAGTTAAGCCAGAAGTTTTAATTGGAAATGATAATGCGGCGCTTTTTATAAGTTTTGATCAGTATAAAAATGCAGATAGCCACCATATTAGAAATGGCTGGCGAAATGAAGATAAAGATGTATTGCAAATTAATATTAAGGGAAGTTCAATGCTTACTGATTTCTCTACAGGATTAGTGAAGTGTAAGAAAGGTGAAATATTGGTTTTTGATTTTACCATATTAGTATCACCAATGGATATTAAAGACGGGAAGAAAAAATTAGAGAAAAGATTTAAAGCCTATAAAACCGAGGTAATAGACTCTCAACTTTTCTCTAAAAAAGGTAGACCATGATCAATTAATATAATCAGCTATATATTTTTGCCAATCTACACCAAAGGGGATTACCACATATTTTCCTTGCGGACTAACCAAAAATTTCGATGGCCATGAAGCGACTTTGTACGCACTTTCTATTTGATTATCTGACATAGCAACGGGAAAAGTATAACTAAACTCTTTCATGTAAGCCCTAACAGCCTGTTCGTTGTCATTACTTGCAATAGTGATAATATTTAGGTTCGGCAATTTGCCATCTTGAGTTTTTTGGTACGTGCTTTGCAAATCGGGATGCTCTTTCCTACATGGCGAACACCAAGTACCCCAAAAGTCTACTAATGTCCATTGATTATTGTTGTTTACCATCTGATATAAGCTTCCATCCAATTTCGCCAACGAAAATATAGGGGCAATTTTGCCGTTTTTATTGAATTCAGTTAACCAATATTCACCAAACTTGCCACGTTCTTTGTATAAGGCCTTGGCACTTGCTTTATATTTTGGATCTTTCATAGACATGGCCATAACCATTTTAAGCTTGTCGTCATCGCTTGCTATCGTAGCTAAATAGTCTTCTTCGAAAGAATATTTCTCTTTGTTAAAAAGAAAAAACATATCGTAAAAATAGGCATATTTAACGGTGTTGTCTAGCGCATCAGGGCTGAATTCAGAAGCCAATTTTAAGAACTTAATTTGATCGGCTTTATCTATCGTGTTGCCTGCAGAAATAAAATTTATGGAAGCGAACATGTATCTATACCATGCCCGGTCCATTTTTTCCTCTCGCGACAGCTCGTTTTGTGTAGAGTGAGTACTTATATATTGTTTTAGATTATCGTAAATCAAATCTTGTAATTTAACCGCCAGAGGCTTCAGCTGATCACTCTTATTCATTATACCCGAAATCATCAAACCGTATCTTGCTTTCCTTTGATTGTAAAAGTCAGAATCTTCATTTAGGTAGGATAGATATTCGTTACCTATGTTTTGTAGTTCGATGGCATTGTCTTTATTTTTCATAGCTTCAACCCATTTCCAAATAGGATAGATATTTTCCTTGATCTGTTTATTTACACTGTTTTTTGTTTTGTCGAGAATGATGTAAGCATTAAATTGCTCTTCAGCAAACTTACGTCGGGCAGAATCAACCGTAACGTTGAATTTTTTGAGGTGAGCAAGGAATTCGGGATCTTTCAATAACTCTTCTCTTGATCCGAGCATAAAACTTTGAGCAAAACTGTTGTGCAACAAATCATCAGTTGCATTTGATTCAAGCATTGCCAAATTGGTGAGAAAGTAAATCGCTGAATCAGGATTTGTATCTTTTGTGCGTTGGAAACCATTAAAATAGTTGGCGTGTTGGCTAGGGCTATTCTGTGCAAATACACTGTAGGTTATGCACACAAGGAAAGATAACAGGGTTAATTTTTTCATTTTTTAATTGAGGTTATTTAGCTTATTAAATTAAAGAAGCCAGAATTGGGTTTCTGGCTTCACTGAAGAGGAAAATTAAACTTTTACATTTTCCATTCCATATTGCTTCAATACATCAGCTGGTACACCAGTCCATTGGTTTGGTGCGTTTCCTGCATAACCAATATCTTTCACACCGATTTCTGTAGTGTAGAAACCAGAAGCCGTTAAGCTTCTCATTCGGTTAAAAAAAGTAACGCCTGCCCGAACTTCAGGTTTCGCCTTTTTTGGATAGGCAATTTCATCAATAATTGAAATTTGCTGTTCTGCAGAAGCATCTACAAAAGATCTGCTAAATTTATTGAAGCAATAAACGTCCAGCCATTTTAAGCCACCACGCATAGGCACTTTATGTTCGGGGATATCTTTTACAATAAATTCAATAAACTCTGGTACTTTGGCATCAGAGGCACTTCCAGAGACATCATCTTTAGGAATTATAATATCTGCTAAAACAGTTATGGTTGCCATTTCATGTTTAGTGAAATAAGTTTCCGCTTTTAGTTCTTTATCCCGGTCTATTTCCCACTGTTCACGTCCAGCCTCTGCTTTCGTTTCTTGTGGAATAGGTTTGTCGCCGGTGTTTTCGGGTTGCTTGCAGGCTTCTAATAACACTGCAGTACTTACTGCTGTTAAGCCAATTGCTTTTAGGGAATCACGTCTGTTCATGTTGTAATTCTTTAAATGTTTTGTTTTTTCTTTTGCGCTAAAATGTATTCTGCCGTACGCATGGAGAGCGCAAGAATAGTCCAGGTTGCGTTTTTATCACCTTGTTGTACAAATGGACCTGCATCAACAACAAAAAGATTTTTGCAATCGTGTGCCTGGCAATATTTGTTCAGTGCTGATTTTTTCGGGTCATCGCCCATGCGGATAGTACCCACTTCGTGAATGATTTTTCCAGGAGGTAATAAACCATAATTGGTTTCTGGCCCCTGGATTTCTGACGTAACCACGCCACCCATTTCTTTCATCATGTGAAGGAAAGTATCCTGCATGTGTTTAGCCTGTAGAATTTCTTCCTTTGCCCATTTATAGTGAAACCTGAGAACTGGAATTCCGAATTTGTCAACTGCATTTGGATCAATTTCGCAATAGTTATCTTCCCGGGCTATTGCGGTTCCTCGGCCTGCCATACCAACGGTGGTGCCATAAAAACGACGGTAATCATCTTTTAATGATTTTCCGTAGCCGCCGGCATCTTTCATTTTTCCATCTCTACCTGGAACCATGCCATTCATTTGCGTTACACCGCCCCCAAAACCATAAGCTGGCATACCCATACCGCCCCAGTACTCGATGTGATATCCTCGAGGAAAATTGAGTTTTTTATTATCCAGCCACCATGGCGAATAGATGTGTACACTTCCTAAACCATCCTCATTATAACGTTTTCTATCCATTAACTGCGGAAGGAAACCTGAAACACTTACGCCGGTAGAATCATGTAAATACTTACCCACAATGCCACTGCTGTTTGCCAAGCCATTAGGATGTGACGAAGATTTCGAGTTCAATAAAATACGGGCAGATTCGCAAGCACTGGCACCAAGGATAACCATTTTTCCATTTACCTGATATTCTTGTAAATCTTTTCTATTTACATAAGAAACCCCTTTCGCCGACCCATCTTTATCAGTGATTACCTCACGCACCATGGCATCAGTAATAACCGTTAAATTCCCAGTTTTTACAGCCGGGATAACCAAACAAGAAGAAGAAGAGAAATCGCCGTAAACCTTACAGCTTCTTCCACATTGGCCACAATAAAAACAAGGTGCCCTGTCGCTGTTATTGGGTAATGGTTCTGTTAATACCGATCCACGACCAGCAATCACTTTAACGCCTGCTTTATCAGCTCCTTTTTTGATAAATAATTCAGTTAATCTTGGCTTTGGTGGTTTCATGAAGATGCCATCAGGCTCGTTTGGTAGTCCTTCTTTAGTACCATAAATGCCAATCAAGCGATCAACTTTATCGTAAAATGGTTTAACATCATCGTAGGTAATTGGCCAATCATCTGTTAAACCATCTTTTGCCTGAAAATCCAGAGGACCCATTCTGAGCGATATTCTTCCCCAGTGATTCGTTCTGCCGCCAAGCATTCGAGATCTGAACCATTCAAATTCCGTTTTATCTTTGGTAGTGTAGGGTTCCCCTTCTAATTCCCAGCCGCCATATGAGGCATCAAAATCGCCAAACGGACGGACCGTACTTGCTCCTCTTCGTGGAGATTCCCAAGGCCACTTCAGCTGATGGGCATCTATTCTTGGATCGAAATATTGCCCTGCCTCAAGCATTAAAACTTTTTGTCCGGCATTCGCTAAAACGTATGCCGCCATCCCACCACCAGCTCCAGATCCTACAATAATAGCATCATACACCGTTGGCGATTTTTTTATTTGAAATTCACTCATTTGTTTTGGTTAGAATTAAATGATATCCTAATCTAAAGCTAATTTTTAGGAAATAAAAGCAATTGTTCAATTTAGATGATTTCTGAGTAAACTTCATTTTAGTATGAACTAAATCGTATTAGGAAAATATTTTGCTTCATTTGATTAGAGACGGATATTTGATATCATACTTAATCAGTTAATTAAGTGGTAAGCTGAAATAGTCGCTTCATTGTTACATTATTTAGACCTCGCTAATCTCCAAATAAAATGAATTATCTTTGTGTTTTATTAATTATAGATGGTATTTTCAGAACAGATTGAACAATTTACTTCCGCTTTAGATTTAAGCTTATCTTCTAAAAACTTTGTGAAAGTTTCCCTGGGTAATTACAAAGGAAATGAAGAAGCGCTAAAGCAAATTCTGGTTCGCTCGGTTTTGATTAAACGAGAAAGTAAATTGACTTTCACATTCCGGTACAAAACCCGTGATGTGGTGAAGAATCTTGATCTGAATGAAGGTATTAATTTAATTTCTGAATACCTGACAACTGGTTTTAAAATCGGAACACTTTTTACCACCGAAAGAGACTTAATTCTTGAAGAGCTGAATAATGGTAAAATTGTTTTGAGAGAAACGAAAGCTTCAACGAAAGAAGTTCCGACAGAGAATCATGATAAAGAGAAATCGAGATTGATAAAACCGGAGTCGAAACCATATTTAACAGAACTAAAGATTACTGATACTGATGGAAAGGTTTTTAAAAATGCACAGGACAAGTTCCGTCAGATTAACCATTACGTTGAAATTTTAAGTTCGTTAATTAAGGAACTGCCTGAGGGAACCATTAAAAAAGTTGCTGATATGGGCTCGGGTAAAGGTTATTTAACTTTTGCCTTGTATGATTATTTGCATTCAGTTTTAAAGTTAAATTCTGAAGTGGTAGGGGTAGAGTATCGCAAAGATATGGTTGATTTGTGTAATTCAGTTGCCAGTAAATCTGCTTACGATCACCTTAATTTTGTTCAGGGAACCATTGAAGATTACAACGCTGAAGATGTGAATTTGCTCATTGCACTCCATGCTTGTGATACCGCCACGGATGATGCGATATATAAAGGCATCAAAGCCAATGCTGAATTAATTGTTGTTGCACCATGTTGCCATAAACAAATCAGAAGAGAAATTGAGCAAAACAAAGTGAAAAACGATGTTTCATTTTTAACTAAATATGGCATCTTCTTAGAACGTCAGGCTGAAATGGTGACCGATGGTATTCGTGCTTTAATTTTGGAATACTTCGGTTATAAAACGAAAGTTTTCGAATTTATTTCTGATGCACACACGCCAAAGAATGTACTGGTTGTAGGGATTAAGAGTAAGGATAAAGGAGCAAAGAATAAAGAAGAAATCCTCGAGAAAATTAAAGCAAGTAAAGCCTACTTTGGAATTGGTTATCATCATTTGGAACGACTTTTAAATCTATAGGATTTGCCTACTTCGTGCCTCGCAATGACGACCGTTTCAACGAACTTTTTATTCAAGAGCTAGTTCAGAAAAAAAATGACCATATAAGAAATGTAAGAAAATATAAGCCGAGCACTTAAATGGAACTTAAATGTCTTATATGGTTAGATGTCGATGTTATTAAATTATTTCAAATGCAATAGAATCATGGCTACCAATGCTGGGATAGATTGTACATAAAGAATTTTCTTACTCGCTGTTGTGGCGCCGTAAATACCTGCAATGATTACACAGGTTAAGAAAAATATCGCGACGTATAGTCTCCAGTGATGATCGGTAATGCAGAGCGACCAAATTAAACCAGCCGCCAAAAAACCGTTGTACAGGCCTTGGTTTGCGGCCAGTGTTTTTGTTTTTGGGAATAACTCTTCAGGGATGCTTTTGAAAACTTTTGGAGCTTTGGTTGTCCAAGCGAACATTTCCAGCCATAAAATATAAATGTGAATGGCGGCCACCAGGCCAATGATGATTTGTGCTGCTAATTGCATGATAATTTGATTTGGTAATTGAAGGTACAATAAATTCTGTCTTGGCCAGACAGGCTTTTTTCTTTTTCTTGATAAAAAGAAACAAAAACCGAGCTTTTCTGAGAGCTCATGAATACCATTAAAAAAAAATAGACACTAATGAATAATCAAAGCTTGCGCCTGATTGGGTAAAAAGGCGTCAAATCGTTTTGAAACTAATTTGAGGGCTTTGCCTTTGCTCTAAATCGACTACACAGCCTGCAAATTCTTTTAGTTTGTGGTTTGTAAAAGGATTTGATAACGATTTCAACGATTTTCGCCACTCAGGCTGAGGCCAATTCTTGCTACTTTGAAAGGTTGTGGTAGGGGAAACGATCCCAAAAGCTACAAACTGCGTTCATAAACCCGATGGGAGTGAAAATACTTTTATTTGTTTTGAGAGTTGACAACTTTAATAGCTGATAAGGAAGAAAGTTGTCAACTCTACAAATAAAAGATTGAAACGTACAGCGGGACAGGTGATTCCGAAGAACTACTACTGTTCGTTTTCAAATTATTTAAATTGCCT
The DNA here is from genome assembly GCF_979258625.1 of Pedobacter sp. AC212. NCBI lineage: Bacteria > Pseudomonadati > Bacteroidota > Sphingobacteriia > Sphingobacteriales > Sphingobacteriaceae > Pedobacter > Pedobacter sp. AC212. The sequence goes on from NZ_OZ409870.1 coordinate 1,246,938, forward strand.
TTCACTTTAGTCTTTCAGCTTTAACCTTTAGTCTTCTTTCTGTCATGCTGTCAGTAATAAAAGACATCATTTTTTACATTTTATCAGTCTTTTAGCAATAATTTCTGCCAAAACCCAATTGGCACAAGCATTGTTTAATAGCTGTAGAAATTATAATACTTTAAAAAGAGAAAACAAAAATACAATGGGAAAAATTATTGGAATAGACTTAGGAACAACAAACTCTTGCGTGAGCGTAATGGAGGGCAATGAGCCTGTAGTTATCGCGAACAGTGAGGGTAAACGTACTACACCGTCTATTGTTGCTTTTGCAGAAAACGGTGAGCGTAAAGTTGGCGAGCCTGCTAAACGTCAGGCTATAACCAACCCAACAAAAACGATATATTCGATTAAACGCTTTATGGGTAACAGCTACGACGAAAGTGCGAAAGAAGCTGGACGTGTACCTTATAAAGTTGTTAAAGGTGATAACAACACACCTCGTGTAGAAATCGACGACAGAAAATATACTCCACAGGAGATTTCTGCAATGATTCTACAAAAAATGAAAAAAACTGCTGAAGATTTCTTGGGTCAGGAAGTTACTGAAGCAGTTATTACTGTGCCAGCTTACTTTAATGATGCACAACGCCAGGCTACGAAAGAAGCAGGTGAAATTGCAGGTTTAACTGTAAAACGTATCATTAACGAGCCAACTGCAGCTGCTTTAGCTTATGGCTTAGATAAAGCACACAAAGACATGAAAATTGTTGTGTTCGATTGCGGTGGTGGTACACATGACGTTTCTGTTTTAGAATTAGGTGATGGCGTTTTCGAAGTAAAATCTACTGATGGTGATACTCACTTAGGTGGTGATGATTTTGACCACATCATTATCGATTGGTTAACTGAAGAGTTTAAATCAGAAAACAGCATGGACCTTGCGAAAGATCCAATGGCATTACAACGTTTAAAAGAAGCTGCTGAGAAAGCTAAAATTGAGTTATCAAGCACAACTTCTACAGAAATTAACTTGCCATATATTACTGCTGATGCTAGCGGCCCTAAACACTTAGTACGTACATTATCTCGTGCTAAATTTGAGCAATTAGCTGATAGCTTAATCAAACGTACTATTGAGCCTTGTAAATCTGCATTGAAAAATGCTGGTTTAAGCACAAGCGATATCGACGAAATTATCTTAGTAGGTGGTTCAACTCGTATCCCTGCAATTCAGGATGCTGTTAAAGCTTTCTTCGGTAAAGAGCCAAGTAAAGGTGTTAACCCTGATGAGGTTGTAGCAATTGGTGCTGCTATTCAAGGTGGTGTGTTAACTGGTGATGTAAAAGATGTATTGTTATTAGACGTTACACCTTTATCATTAGGTATCGAAACTATGGGTGGTGTAATGACTAAATTAATCGAGTCGAACACAACTATCCCAACTAAAAAATCGGAAACTTTCTCAACTGCAGCTGATAACCAGCCTTCAGTAGAAATCCACATTTTACAAGGTGAGCGCCCAATGGCTGGCCAAAACCGTACAATTGGTCGTTTCATTTTAGATGGTATTCCACCAGCACCTCGTGGTGTGCCTCAAGTAGAAGTATCTTTTGATATTGATGCGAACGGTATTTTACACGTAAGTGCAAAAGATAAAGCTACTGGTAAAGAGCAAAAAATCCGTATCGAAGCATCTTCAGGTTTAACTGATGCTGAGATCAAAAAAATGAAAGAAGAAGCTGAAGCTAATGCAGCAGATGATGCTAAGCAAAAAGAAGAAGCTGATAAAATCAACGGTGCTGATGCTTTAATCTTCTCTACTGAGAAACAATTGAAAGAGTTTGGTGATAAATTATCTGCTGATAAAAAAGCGCCAATCGAAGCTGGTTTAGAGAAATTAAAAGCAGCTCACTTATCTCGTAACTTCGCAGATATCGATGCAGCTTCTGCTGAATTGCAAGCAGCATGGAACGTAGCTTCTGAAGAAATGTACAAAGATGGCGGTCAGCCTCAAGGTGGTGAGCAACCACAAGCTGATGGTCAGCCTCAAGGTGGCGGTGACAATGTTACTGATGTTGATTTCGAAGAAGTAAAAGAAGAGAAATAAGTCTTTGAGTCTTCAGTCCTGAGGCGAAAGTCTTGGGAGTATAAAATAAAAGCGTCCCGATGTGAAAATCGGGACGCTTTTATTATAAGTCGTCATTGCGAGGTACGAAGCAATCTTAATGCGCTTGTTATTTCATCTAAAGTTGTAGGATTGCTTCGTACCTCGCAATGACGACTTTTTTTTTGGGGAAATGAACGGTTCGGTACTTTTCGGAAACTGCAGCCCCGCTTTATCTTTTGGCAGAAAAAACCAAAAGTATGCCACTACAATCGGGTTTAGGGATAATACGATTAGGTATTTTAGAATAGCTTTTGCTAAAAATGAATAATTAGAATAGAGTTTAGTACCTTTTCTGAAAGTTTATCAAAGTAACTCATTATGGGATTAAATGTATACGGAATTGCGATTGGCGCTAAAATATCAAATGTTTTAAGAGGAGCACAACAGTTAAATATTTCTACTGTTACCGAAGTTAATGGTGATTTTGCTTTTGAGAATGCAACCAGTAGTTTTGAAAATGATGACGAAATGTTTGTTACTGAAATTTTAAGCGGAACTTTATTAACCTTTAGTGACGTTTTAATAGTCTATAATTTAAAACTAGAAAACTTCCATAAACATGGAAAGGTATTAAAGTTTTTAATAAGCGAAACGTCAATGACATTTGCCTTTGAATATTATGATAATGGAAAATTGATTAGAAGTGGTGTAAGTGACAATGGAGTAAGGATAAAGGATGAAGAATTTGGTGTTCTACTTGAAATTGAAGAATATGAATCAGATTATTCGGAAATTATTATGCTGCTATCATCCCAAATAACGGGCAAGGCAATAGATGAGATTGATCCTAGTACCAAATCCAAAAAATAGCTGTTAGCTATGTGAAATCATTAATCAATTTCATCGCCAGTTGGCTTAGCAAACCGAATATAGATTATAAACACTCTTCAATCATTCCCTGTAAAACTTTTTCATTTTCAGACAGTTCGCTTAGTAGCTTAAATTGATTTTTTGTTCTATCTAAGTTTTGTGTAGGGTATGAGATAGTATAATACACGTTTCCATTGAGATAATCGGTCAAAAATCTCAGGGCTTGCATGTATATAATATATTTTCCTGAAAATAAAATGAGTTCTTTCTCAGTCTCAGTAAGGATGCTTTTCATTTCTGATAAATAACCCTTAACCATGGCTTCAAAATAAGGGAGCCTGATCTTAATTCTGCTTAAATCAGTTTCATTTTCCGAATAAGCACAAAGATAAGTACGCATCATATCGCCTAAGTCGGAAATGAATTTCCCAGGCATAATAGTATCAAGGTCGATTACGCAAACACCGATATAAGTTTCGGCATCTAGAAGTACGTTGCTGATTTTTGTATCGTGATGCATTACACGATCAGGAAAGTCGCCACGATGCGCATAGGAATTGTAATAATCAAGAATATAGCGGTGATGGAGCGCACTGTCTATTTCTAGCTTCGCCAAGCCTTTAAATTGTTTGCTGGTTTGGTTCAAAGCCAGCATAAACTGCTCATAACGCAAACCCAAATCATGAAAGCCTGGTATGGTAGGTTTAAGTGAGGTGGTATTGAAATTATTTAATAACCTGCTTAATTTTCCAAATTGTTTTGCTGCTTCATAAGCTTGTTTCGGATCACTTAATACGTCAAGCGAAACTGTATTAGAAACGAATGGCAGCATCCTCCAATATTCGTTCTGAATTAAAGCCATTTCTTCGCCACTTAGGGTAGAAATTGGCTTAATAAATAGATAATCTTTGTAATTTTTTGATAAATAATCAGCTATTGCTTTGAGATTATTGGCAATTGCTTGTGGATTTTTAAAAACCGAAGTATTAATGTTTTGAAGGATATACTTTTTGTCTTCCGATAGGGGCGAAAGCAAATAAGTACGGTTAATTAAACCCGTACCTATTTGTGTTATTTGAATATTTTCTTTGGTATATCCGTATGCGCTTAAAACTTCAGAGTCTAAATCTAGCTCCATAATTTGGTCGGATATGTTCCGTTTTTAACCAATTGATCAATAGAATCCTGAACGAAAGGTTTATCTTCTTTATAGGTTACACCAAACCATTTGTTAGAAGTTGGTACTACTTTAAAAGTTGCGGTATTACTTTTAACCAGGTTTTCGCCAATTAAAGGAATAAAAAATTCTGCTTTAGGTTTATCTTTGTTTGCCTTTGCAAACTCAACAAATAATTCTTCAGTAATTTTGAAAACAGCAGGAGTAAAGCCCCAGAAGTTCATTGAAACTGGTGTGCTAAAATCTAATGGAAATTCTTCTTCATCTTCCTCATAGAAAATTTTTCCATCTTTAGGGTAAACTTTTGTACGTTCCACAATTTCGGTTAAGTTGCCCGATTCATCTACTTTACAAACTCCTCTTGATACGGCTCCAAACTCAGAAAGTGTTTTTCCTATTTCATAACCAATGATCGAGAAATTGCTATCTGTAGCTTCGTTATTTAAAAAGTCAGCCATCTTTTTGAAAGCATCAAAGCCATAATAGTCATCAGCGTTAATTACGCAAAATGGCTCTTTAACTGCTTCTCTGCCAGATAAAATAGCGTGAGCTGTTCCCCATGGTTTTTCTCTGTAAATTTCTTCCTCGATACCAAACTGCTTTAAGTCGAAGTTTTGAAAAACATAGTCTGTTTCAATTTTTCCTTGGAGTTTAGGTTCGAAAATAGCTTTGAAATTTTCTACAAATTCTTCTTTAATGATAAATACAACTTTACCAAAGCCAGCGTTAATAGCATCGTAGATTGAATAATCAATAATGGTTTCGCCATTCGGGCCAAAGCCATCAATTTGTTTCATACTTCCATAACGGCTTGCCATTCCAGCTGCCAGTATTAATAAGGTAGGTTTCATTCTTTATCTTTTTTTTATGATCTAATCTCTTTTGCTACAATTAATATCAGTAGCTAGAGAACATTACATCGCGAAAATACTCTTTTGAGCGTTAATTATTATATAGGTGTTTTGTACTATTGCATTAAATTTATCTTAAAAACCAAAGAAGCCACCGCTTTTACTTCTTGTTTTTTTCCCTGTTAGCATACCGAAAATTCCTCTTACAATTTCTTTACCAATTTGGCGTGTAATTGTAGCGCCCATTACCTGTTCAACAATACTTTTTTCACCAGGCTTTGGTTTGTTTTCGGCTTCCTCTTGTTTTTTTGCCTCAACTTCTTGTTTCTCTTGTTCGGCCGCGGCAGTTTGTTCGTTAATTCGTTTGGTTAAAATATCATAAGCACTCTCCGGGTCGATCGCGTCTTTGTACTTCGCATACATCTGACTTGATTGAATCACTTTATCAAAATCTGCAGTAGTCAACGGACCCATCAATGCCCGCGGAGGGGTAAGCATGGTTGCCGAAACTTCTGTAGGGATTCCTTTCTCATTCAGTACCGTAATTAATGCCTGACCAGTACCCAGCGAAGTTAATACCTTATCGATTTCGTAAAATTCTGATTTTGGATAAGTGTTTACCGTTTTCTTAAGTGCATCCACATCGTTTGGTGTAAATGCTCTCAAAGCATGTTGCACTCGGTTGCCGAGCTGTCCTAACACACTTTCGGGTACATCTGTTGGCGCTTGTGTACAAAAGAAAACGCCAATTCCTTTTGATCTGATTAATCTGATTATGGTTTCGATTTGCTCTAAAAAAGCCTTCGATGAATTCTTAAATAATAAATGGGCTTCATCGAAAAAGAACACGAGTTTTGGTTTATCCAAATCGCCAACCTCGGGCATTGTATTAAATAACTCTGCTAATAAACTCAATAAAAAGGTGGAGTATAAAACGGGTTGGTTTTGAACATCTGAAATATTTAACAGACTAATTATTCCTTTTCCATCTACACGTTCAAATAAATCCTGGATATCAAATGATTTTTCTCCAAACATTCCGCCTAAACCCTGCTGCTCAATGGCCACAATTTTTCGAAGAATGGTGCCAGATGTTGAGGTAGAAATGCTGCCGTAACTTTCCTTAATTTCTGCTGCACCAGCACCTTCAGAAAGATAAGAAACCAGCTTTTTTAAATCATTTAAATCAATAATCGGCATTTTATTGTCGTCGGCATATTTAAAAATTACTGCCATTACGCCCGATTGCGTATCGTTTAAATCCAACACCTTTGATAAAAGGGTAGGCCCAAACTCCAAAACGGTAGCCCTCATTTGAGCACCCATTTTGCCAGACAAAGAATATATTTCTAATGGAAATCCCGAAGGAGAAAAAGCTTTATTTAGCTGTTGAGATCGTTCTTCAATTTTTGGATTGATGGTTCCCGCTTGGTTTAAACCCGATAAGTCACCCTTTACATCCAACATGAAAACCGGAACACCCGCATCTGAAAGTTGCTCCGCAAGTAACTGTAGTGTCCTTGTTTTTCCGGTACCGGTAGCACCAGCAATGAGCCCATGTCTATTCATCATCTTTAAAGACAGGTTTACTTCTGCAGCTCCGTAAACTTCCCCATCTAACATTCCTGCTCCTAAATAAATATAAGAGCCAGTTGGTGCATAAGATAATTTTATTTTTTCGATGAACCTGGAAGACAAATCACTCATTTTTTAAAAATTAGATTGCCAATTTAAGAAACTAATCTTAAAAAGAATGCGTTTTGGTCGCTGCTTTTACGGCAAATTTTTGCACAAACGATTGTCTTTGCTAATTAATTGATTTGCTTATAATAATTTAGTTCGTTTCTGAGAGATAGAATCTCTTCCTGCATATCGTTTAACTGAGTTAATAAATGAGCAACAGCATGCAAGCCTTCCAGGTTAATGTCTAAATCGTGGCTCAAACGCAGATATTTTTCCAGCTTTGAAAGTTCATCACTATCCAGCCAAATGCTTTTTTTGATTACTGTAGTGTGAATCAAACCAAAGTCTTCTAAAGACTGAATAAAATTTATTTGTACCTGATGATGTACGCAAACATCCTCAATTGATATCAGATTGTTTTCCATATTGGTTAGCTTTTGGAAAGTTTTTCGAATAATTCTTTTTGTTCAGGATTAAGATTGGTCGGCAACTTAACCTGCCACTTTACATATAAATCACCGAATTGATCTTCTTTTTTGTAAATAGGAAAACCTTTTCCTTTTAAACGTAAGGTGGTATCAGGTTGGGTACCTTCGGGTATTTTTAATTTCACTTTTCCGTTAAGGGTTTCAACAATTTTTTCTCCTCCTAAAATTGCAGTGTATAAATCTACCTCTTCCTGTATATAAATATCATTGCCCTTTCTTTTAAATCGGGGATGGTCGCTGATATTAAATTTGATGTATAAATCTCCGGGAGGGCCATTATTTACGCCTGGCGCTCCATATCCTGTCAATTTAATTTTTTGTCCATTTTCTACTCCAGCTGGAATGCTGATACGAACTTGTTTTCCATTAACCGTCAAAGTTTGCTTGTGCGTAGTGTAAGCATCTACTAAATTAAGCTGTAAATCGGCATTATAATCCTGCCCTTTAAATGGAGAATTGCGACTGCTGCGACCGCCACCGCCGCCAAACATGGATGAAAAAAAATCAGAGAAGTCTTCTCCGCCAAAACCGCCAGAGTAACTGCTACCACCACCTGGAGACTGATATTGCCGGCGCTGTTGTTCCTGTGCATCTAGCTGATCAGCGTGCTGCCAATCTTTTCCGTACTTATCGTATTTTTTCCGCTTATCAGGATCACTTAAAACTTCATTGGCCTCATTTATCTGCTGGAATTTTTTGTTGGCCTCTTCATTATTTGGATTTAAATCGGGATGATGTTTTCTGGCTAACTTTCGATATGCTTTTTTGATATCATCAGTTGAGGCATCTTTTTTTAAATCAAGGATTTTATAGTAATCGATATAGTCCATGGCATTTAAACAAATAAGTAGTTGTAATGTTCAATTTTGATGAGATAAATGTAAGTCTAAATGACAGAATTTTTGGAATAAAAAATGATTCGGAATTCATTGGGCATAAAAAAAGCTCCGAAAAATTTCGGAGCTTTTAAATTATAACGATAAAGAGAAATTATTTTTTGCCTTTAACATATTTTTCCAGCCATTGGTCTTCTTCCCAAAGGGTGTGGAGGATATTTTCTTTACCACGGTATCCATGCGCTTCATAAGGCAAGAATACAAAACGTGTAGTTCCGCCTGCACCTTTTATGGCATTGAACAAACGCTCACTGTTAATTGGGAATGTTCCTGGGTTATCATCAGAATCACCGTGAATTAATAGAAGCGGTGTTTTTATCTTGTCTGCATAACTAAAAGGACTCATCTCATAATACAATTGTGGTACCTGCCAGTATGTGCGTTCCTCATTTTGAAAGCCAAATGGCGTCAAAGTTCGGTTATAAGCACCACTTCGGGCAATTCCTGCTGCAAAAAGATCGGTGTGGGCCAATAAATTAGCGGTCATAAAAGCACCATAACTATGGCCGCCTACAGCCATCCGTTTTTTATCTCCAACACCTAAATCAGATAGCTTTTTTATTGCAGCTTCTGCATTTAACTTTAACTGTTCTATAAAAGTATCGTTAGGCTTTTTACCATCTTTTGCTACGATTGGCATTTCTGCATTATCTAAAATGGCATATCCCCGAGTTACCCAATAAATTGGTGAACCCCAACTAATGGCGGTAAATTTATCTTTCGAGCCCCGAATTTGGGCAGCATCTGCTGCAGAATTAAACTCACGTGGGTAAGCCCAAATCAATGTTGGTAATGGTCCGTCTTTTTCTTTGTTATAACCTTTTGGTAAATATAAGTCGCCAGTTAAATCTACACCATCGGCACGTTTGTAAGATATTTTTTCTTTGGTAATGCCGTCTAGCGAAGGATATGGGTTTGCAAAATCAGTGATTGGCTGATCTGCTATCCGAAGCATTAAATTTTTGATGAAATAATTAGGAACAAGTTTCTGACTTTCCTTGCGGGTAAGTAAAACCAATTTATCAGGATTAATTACGTCGCTCACATATTCAAAAGTTCCTTCTGCGCTGCGCCAAATGATCTCATTCTTTTTGGTTGATAAATCAAATTTAGCTAAGAAAGGTAAATCGCCTTTTTCTGACGAGCCTACAGGATTATTCATCAATAATTTTGTGCCGTTATCAACAGTTTTAATCACCTGGCGGCCATACTTATTTTTTACGGTAACAGGCGAGCCTGGATTTCCGTAAGCATCTGTTTGGTTTCGACTATATAGTTCTTCAACAGCTCCTGTTGCTGGGTTGTATCTGCTCACTTTCGAAGTTTGTTTGCTTCTCAAGCCTTCCATAATTAAGGCAAGGTTTGCATCGCCCCACTGTACTCCACGGAAACGAGTTTGCGTTTTAAACAATTCTTTTTCTGTTCCGGTAAATGGAGCACTTAAAGCATAAACCGCATCATGGAATGGTACATTCTTTTTGATTAAGCCACTGTCAAGCGGTTTCGCCCAAACGATGGTTGCAGGTTCATCATCTCTCCAATCAAAGCCGCGAGCCACATTTTGTGTGTTATCGTAACCTGAAGGCGTTCCTTCTGATGATGGTAATTCGGCAATAACTTTTACCGGTTTACCCGTTAAATCGGTAATGGTTACTGTTGATGGAAAGCCAAAAGCCGAAACCAGGTAAGAAAACGGTTTGCGAATGGTTTCTACCATCATGTAGTTTTTATCTGGAGAGATATTTACGCGTTGATAAATGGCTGGCTTGCCAATAGGCGTTTCTACACCAGCAGTATTTTTAACCAGTTGCGAAGTCGCAAAGAATTCGAACAGTTGCTCATCAAAAGGAGATTTAATCAAATCCTGGTAGGTAGCACTTGGAGCAGCCTTTCCTAAGTTTTGTTGGATGGTTGGACCTTTCGGCATTAATGGTTTTGTTGGTGCTGCACTTGCTGGTTTAGTCACCGTGCGATAAACAATGGTATTATCATTTAACCAGGTTAATCCGCTTCCTAAAACGACGTTTAAAAATGCTTTGTTAATTTTCATGGCTTTTTTTGTCGCCATATCAATCACGTATAAATCAACACCTTTCTGTGTAGTGTTTGTAAAAGCAATTTTGTTCTCCGCTGGATTCCAGCTTATGTTGCCTGCATACAGCGGACTTGGCAAACCGGTAACCTGAAAAGTCTGGTTTGATTTGATATTTTTCAGACTGAAATTGTTTATATAGTTCTGTCTGCTAGGTGAATAGTTATTGGGGTTTAGCCTTAATCCCGCAATACGATATTCTGGCATCGCCAACTCTTCAACAGAAGGATAAGAGTTGCGTTCGCTAAATAATATCCACTCGGCTTTACCATCTATACTTACACCCGGAGTAGGTTTTGCCAGTAGTAAATCGGCTATTTCTTTTGGAGGAGTTTGATAACTAATAGCATCTTGCGAATTTGCATGGATTGAAATGCACACTCCTGCTATTAAAAAATAAAATCGTAGTTTTTTAATCATTTCCTTGGTTTTAGTTGAAATATGAGAAGTTCAAATATTGGAAAATTTAATTTTACTAAGCGTAACTTCTTATTTACAACAATGTTTATTTCGTTAACGCCGGATACTGATTTTGGATAGCAGTTATGGAGTTTTTTATAACTAATTTTAATACTTCTATATTAATATCTCCCAGTTTTTTTACATAAACGCAGGATTTGGCCGCTTTATGTTTTCCAAGTTGCGAAAGCAGCTCTTCTTTATCAGACACCTCGTCATTCTCGCGAAGGCGGGAATCTTAATGCAGTATAAAGGAAATGGGATTCAGATCCCCAGGCAAGCTGAGGATGACGACCGTTCATGGTTTTTGGAGATAAAAATTATTAAAAAAGATAGTCGTCATTGCCTGCCGTCGACAGGCAATGACGGAAATAATAATGGCAATGGTAGATAATTGAAGGATGAATTTAATAAATGATTTCAAAATAATTATTATGCTTTTGACAATCAACCATCAAGCATTGAAGTAGATAGGCTAAACGACTTAGATCAATAGAAATAAGAATAGCCACTCATTTTGAAATAAGTGGCTATCATTTTTTTAAAAGGATTTCCCTTTTTATGGTGTGCCTGCCCTCCGCGGATCACCCGCTCACAGGACTTTTTTTGTCTTTTGTTTATGGAAAACAATTTAGTGAAATGTTAGTTTGGTTGAAAAAAATAATTTTACACAAAATGAAATAAATGTTGATAACTCAAAGGCCAATCTCAAATATCTACCAGCGAGTATGGCTAATCTGTTTGCATCAGTTTTATATAGTGAAATTGAAGTCTGCAGAGGTTCCTATTTTATTTGTCGATCTATTAATATAGATAGAACAAAAAAAGGATAGGCATTAAGCCTATCCCATATCTAAACCCAAACATGCGCTCAAACATGAATGAATTATAATTGAAACAGCAAATTAGCACATTGGTTTTAATCTATCCAAATTATTGTGTGCAAATTTCAATTGTTTTTATATCTGGCCTGCCGCTGAAAAAGGTCTGCAATGCGGTATTGAATAATGCATCGCTTCCAGGTATCAAAGAAAATAATGTCATCGATGAGTGAAATTTCAAATCATCAGGAGATCCAAAAATTTCATGGGCAGTTTTGTTTTTATGTTTGATCACTTCCGCTGTAATTTCTATTAATCTTTTTCCTAATATTGGATGCTCCAAAAAATCTTGCGCTTCTTTTAAATCGCGTAGCGAATAAAATTTAGCGGTTTCACTGTGACCTAGCCCGATAATCTGAGGAAATATATACCACATCCAATGACTGGTTTTCTTTCCTTTTTTTATTTCTGAAAGCGCTAATTTATAGTCTTTTTCCTGTGCCGAAAGAAATCTTTTTAATCGTTCCATAGCTCATTATCTCTTTTTATAACGCTAATTGATCAAGAAGGTTTTCGATGATAAAGGAGTAAAAACATCGATGTAGTCAAAAAACTACAGGTTGTAACGCAATATTTGGCTTATGGTTTGCTCCTATCGTAAAAAAATCTAAATGGACTACTCAAAAAATACTTTATATAAATGTGTAATCGTTGATGATGATCAACTCAGCATAGATGTTCTCGCCAACTTCCTAGATCAAATACCAGGGCTGCATGTAACCGAAACTTATACCGAACCAGCTGAAGCTATTATTAACATTAAAGATGAAGATAAGATCGACTTTTTATTTTTAGATATTAAAATGGATATCAGTGGTTTGGATGTTGCAAAGGTGCTTCGCGATAAAGTGAGGTTTATATTTTTTGTAACCTCGTACGATCAATACGCTTTAGAGGCCTTTGGGGCTAACGGAGACATGTTTCTAGTGAAGCCGGTGGTATTTTCTAAACTTCAGGCTGCAATTAATGAGGTTTTACATCGAGAAAACCGTCAAAAGGTGATGCGCTAATCGAGCTGGTTTTTAACATTGCATCAAAACAATTTTCGCTTTTAATGATTGTAAGAAAGGTTTCTTTATAATTCAAAGAAATTTTTTAATTATATCGCCTTTTTACATTATTAAATGAGCCTAAAAACTACTAAAAAAAGAATTGCTATACTTGGTGGAGGCCCCAGTGGCCTTTTTATGTATAAAAGACTTATTGAGTCTGAACTAAAAAATCTGGAGATAGAAATTTTTGAACGGAAAGCACATCTTGGCTCCGGTATGCCTTACAGTAGTGAAGGTGCAGAAGTAGAACATATTACAAATGTATCTGATAATGAAATACCCATTATTTTCAATTCTATTGAAGATTGGGTTAAAATTGCCCCAAAAAGTATTTTAAAAAAGTTCGACATTGATTCTGAAAAATTTAATGAATACAAGGTTTTGCCTCGATTGTTTTTTGGAGAATACCTTTCTGCACAATTCGATTTGCTGATGGAACAAGCAGAAAAAAAATCCATTATTACAAAAGTTCATTTAAACACCACGATAACGGATGTTCTGGATGATAAAGGCACAAAAAAAGTTACGGTAAAAGTAGATGGAAAAGAGGATGGGATTTTTGATGAAATTATTATTTGTACCGGCCACAATTGGCCCAAAAAACATGAAGGGAAAATCCCGAACTATTTCGATTCGCCATACCCACCAAAAAAGTTGGCTTTACGTTGTAACCACTCTATAGCACTTAAAGGATCATCTCTTACCGCGGTTGACGCTATACGAACACTTGCCCGTAGCAACGGTACGTTTACACAGAATGACGATGGGACCTATCTTTTCAAATTAGATGCTAATAGCAGTAAATTTAAAATTATCATGCACTCCAGAAATGGCCTTTTACCAGCCATTAGGTTTCATTTGGAGGATAGCCATTTAGGAAAAGATAATACGCTCACCAAAAAGCAGGTACAAGATCATATCAAGAAAAATGGAGGTTTTATATCCCTGGATTTTGTTTTTGACCGAAACTTTAAACAACAGTTTAAAAAGAAAGAGCCGAAGTTTTACGAACGGATAAAAGATATGGATCTTGAAACATTCGTAGAGGCCATGATGGATTATCGGGAGAAATTGCCGCCATTCGATTTGTTTAAGAAAGAATATGCGGAAGCAGAAAAGTCGATCGAAAAAAGAGAATCAATTTATTGGAAAGAGGTTTTGGCAGTTCTGAGCTTTGCCATGAATTACCCTGCAAAATATCTTCCTGCTGAAGATATGCAAAGGCTTCAAAAAGTATTAATGCCACTCATTTCAATTGTAATTGCATTTGTTCCTCAAAGTTCTTGTCGCGATTTAATGGCGCTCCACGATGCCGGGGTGCTCGATATTGTATCTGTTGGCGAAGATAGCAGGGTAGAGCCAAATCCTAAAGGAGGTGCTACTTACCACTATGAAGACGAAAATGGGAAGCCAATTGCCGAGCATTATAAAATGTTTATCGATTGTGTAGGGCAGCCTCATTTATCTTTTGAAGATTTCCCTTTTCAAGGTTTAATTGATGGGGGCATTGTTAGCCCTGCAAAATTGAACTTTAAGGATATTAAAAAAGGAAGTGAAGCGTACAAAAAAGGGAATAAATTAGTAGAGAAAACTGAGAATGGGCATTTCTCTCTCCGTGTTCCAGGGATTACCATTAACGATTATTTTCAGGTAGTGGATGAAGACGGTACTGCCAGTGAACGTGTTTATATTTTAGCCGTTCCCTACATAGGTGGGTATAATCCTGATTATTCGGGGATTGACTTCTGCGAGGCGGCATCCGAACAGGTAATGAAAAAACTAAGTGCATAAAAAAATCGAGGCGTCTGCCTCGATTTTTTTATTGGGATGGAAATTTATTTCATTCCATCTTTAATTTTATTGATCATAGTTAAATGCGTTTGTACTACCGGAGCCGTTTTGGTAGCAAAAGCTTTAAGTTCTGCATCAGCGCCATCTTTCGATTCATCTTCCATCAATTTTAAAGTCGATTTATGTCCATCAACCATGGCATCAACATAAGCTTTATCAAAATCAGATCCTGACTTTTTACTTAAATCGTCCATTTTCTTTTTGTGGTCATCATCAACAGTCGATGGTAAAGTGATATTTTTAGCAGCTGCAATTTCCATTAATTCGGTATTTGCTTTTCCGTGATCATTTACCATCATGGTAGCAAACTCTTTTACCTGTGCATTGCTGCTTTTTTGTAGGGCAAGTTTGCCCATTTCAACTTCTGCCATTCCGCCTACTGCTGCCTGTGTTGCAAATTTTGCATCTTCATTGTCAACTGATATGCCACCAGTTGCAGCCGTGTTGCTTGTGGTATCTTTACTCATGTTTAAGCTATCAGCTGTTTCTTTGGCGTCTTTATTTCCACCGCCACATGCTTGAAATGCTAAGGCCGAAACGGAAACGGCCATCAAATAAACTAACTTTTTCATATTATTGGTTTTTGTTGTAAACTAATAACATGTTTTTTTTAGAAAGGTTTAGCTTAGATATTTAAGGAGTACGTATTTCTAGATTTTATCGAGTTTAAAATAACCTAAATGAATCTCATCATCAGGAAGGGTAGCGTTTGGTGTAATCTTAATATGGTATTTTTCTTTATGCTGCGGACTTAGTATATCCTCAACCCTGTAAATGTCATCAATGTCGATACCATATTTTTCATCAATATGGGAGTTGGCGCCTTTAACTGAATTAGTCTTAAAAAAAACAGTTTTCTTTGCGTCCTGAATGGCCGAGGCCCGATCATCTTTTACGCCAAGAACGATATAATGTTGTTCTTCTAACTTCCCGGATTGATAACCACCGAGGTTGATAAAAAATAGTTTATGGGGAGCGGATGAATGGTCAGCCGTTCGAGGCTTAACTTCAATTCGAAAACCATCAACCTGGTTTACCTCACGCCAGCCATCGATATGAATACTATTGCCAGCCTCAGGCCAAAATGCTTTAATTTCTGGCACCAATTCTTTTAATGAGTTGGCAATGCCGAAGAAATAATCGTGTTGCTCCACATTTCTTTTGGGCGCCTTTGAGCCCAACAGTAACATATATAACTTGGGATTTCCGTTTTCTGATGACTGATTGTTCATATTGCTAAATTATATTAACTATAACCAGCAAACCCTGTTATCGTTTTAGGAAATAATATTTTATCACTATAGATTACTTAACAGTTTTGATTTGGTTAATCTCTAATTTCAAATCTTTAATCTGTTCTTGTGCCTGTCTGTTTTCGAGATAAAAGTAGATCGCGAATCCTAAAAATATCTTGCCCAAAACAAAAACAGCCGCAAAAACCCATCTCCAGGCTTTGCTGATGCGCATTTGGTTCGATTCGGACTCAACTTCTATATAGCGGTCTTGTTTTACTTTTTCTTGTTCCGCATGCTTAAACTTGCTTTCAGTTTCAGTGTATAGCTTTAAATTTTGCTCACGAAGTATAATCTCATTTACTTCTTGTTCGATTTTGGATAATGCATTGGCTGGAGGCGGAACAGCCATACTTTGCGCAAGGATTTCCATATCCATTTCTAACTTTGTTAACGCTTCGGCAAATTCTGGAAACTGTTTTTTTGCCCGCAAAACTTGCTGAATTTCATCGTCGGTGGCCACTCCCATAACATAGGTTTCCATTAGGCCGCTATCTATCAGTTGTTTAATTTCCACGAGCTTTCCTGATTTTATCTATTGATGATTTCAACTGGGTACGCAATATATTTTCACTCTTATTTAATAAATCTACAAGTTGATTGATAGATTTTCCTTGATAATAAACCATTTGGAAAATATATTGCTCCTCCTCATCCAGCAGATTTAAATACTCATTATTCGTGTGATTACCGCTTAGTTTTTCATTATTTATAGAAGAAAATTCGGGCAATTTAAATCTTGCAAATTGCCTTAACTGCAACCAGGAAGTAGGCTGGCCATTTGTTTCCAATACAAATGCAGAGATAATTTTAACTAAAATTTCTTCTGATTTAAGATGATCTTGAACCGTACCTCTTATAAAACCTAAAAGCATTCCAGCATACTTATCATATAACTGATGAATATCCTTCTGGTTACCTTTTGGGATGTTTATTGCAACTTCAGACATTTACTAACGGGAGTGATTAAATATAATTGCAAGATAAGCGCAAAAATTACAAATGCTTTCAATTAATGAAAAATTAATCAGTTTTTCGTGATTTTTAGATGTTTTAAAGTTAAAGCGAGTTGAATTTTAATTCCATTTTAACTTGTAGGGAAAAATTTGTTCATTAATTTAGCCTCATCAATTTTTTATAGCGATGAGAATAGCAACCTACAATGTAAACGGCGTAAATGGGCGCTTACCAGTTTTATTAAAGTGGCTCGAAGAAACGAAGCCTGATGTAGTTTGTTTACAGGAATTAAAAGCGCCTGATGAGAAATTTCCCGAAAAGGCTATTCTCGAAGCCGGCTACAACGCTATCTGGCATGGACAAAAAAGCTGGAATGGGGTGGCTATTTTATCTCGTGGACATGAAATAAAGGAACTTAAACGCGGTTTGCCTGGTGATCCTGAAGATTTACACAGTAGATATATTGAAGCCATGATCAATGGGGTTGTGGTGGGTTGCTTGTATTTGCCAAATGGAAATCCTGCGCCTGGGCCAAAATTGGAATATAAATTGGCTTGGTTTGAACGGTTAACACTCCATGCAGCGAAACTTTTAGAATTTAATTTACCCGTAGTGCTTGCAGGAGATTACAATGTGATGCCGACTGAATTGGACGTTTATAAACCGGAACGATGGGTTGACGATGCGCTTTTCAGGCCGGAAGTGCGTGAAGCTTTCCATAACCTGGTAGCACAGGGTTGGACAGATGCCATTAGAAAGCTGTATCCCGAAGAAGTGATTTATACCTTTTTCGATTATTTCAGAAATGCCTACGGCCGTAACGCCGGTTTACGCATTGATCATTTTCTTCTGAGCCCACAATTAGAAAGTAAACTTTTAAGCGCTGGAGTAGATAAGCATGTTCGGGGCTGGGAAAAAACAAGCGATCATTGCCCGGTATGGATCGAAATTAGTAACGTAGAACAATAAGCATCAGCAAAATAGCTTTGCAAATTTTTAAGCTTTTTAAAATTGATTAATTAAGAAAGTTTAAAAGCTCAAATTTATGCTAGCCTCAAATGCTAGTGCCTCGAGTAGGTGAGTTTCCACAACCGCAAGAAATTTTTGCTTTCTGAGAAATTTCAACAGCGGCTAAACTTTTCTAAAATCTTTTCAAAATTTGGCTACCTTTGCCATGCTTTTGGTTTCCGGTTAACACCCGGAATTAAAAGGGAATTTGGTGTAAATCCAAAACTGTCCCGCAGCTGTAAGCTCCATTAACGGATTTTCTATTCTTTAAGCCACTGCCCCGATTTCGAGGTGGGAAGGCAAGAAAACCGGGAGTAAGTCAGAAGACCTGCCTCTTGCAATATTTCATAGCTTTCGGGGATTGAAGCTAGAGATGAGGTACTTTCGGTATTCCGTATTTTCATTTCTTGTAATTCTGTTTGCTGTGGGGATTAAACTCACAACAAAATGTTTAGGTTTTTACATGCCTTTAATGGCATAAAATATTATCTGTTCCTATCGTTCATTTTCTGGACAGGCATTCTTATGCCTCAATCTGCCCTTGCCCAAACTGACTCATTGAAGGCAAATAATTTAAAAGAAGTCGAGATTCGGCATCAGCGAAAATTATTACAAAACATTTCGCCAACACCCTTGCAAATATTAAGCGGAACGGCATTAAAAAAATTAAATGCGCTCTCTGTTGCTGATGCCATCAGATACTTTTCTGGAGTACAGTTAAAAGATTACGGGGGCATTGGTGGCTTAAAAACCATTAACGTTCGCAGCATGGGTAGCAACCATACTGCAGTTTTTTATGATGGGATACAATTGGGAAATGCACAAAACGGGCAGGTAGATTTGGGTAAATATTCTTTGGATAACCTCGAAGAAATTTCACTTTATAGCGGTCAGAAAAGTGAACTACTGATGCCAGCAAAAGCATTTGCATCTGCCAGTTCGCTTTATTTAAAAACGCAAAGCCCTGTATTCGATCTTGGCCAGCGCCGAAGTTTAAAGTTAAGTTTAAAGGGCGGCTCCTTTGGCTTGTTCGATCCATCGGCTATTTTTCATCAACGTTTCACTGACCGTTTATCGCTAAGCCTAAACGCAGAATTGATTCATGCGGATGGAAAATACAAATATTGGTACACCAACAGTGTTTATGACACCACAGTAGTAAGGCATAATGGTGATATTTTTGCTAAAAGATTTGAAGCAGCGCTGTTTGGCAATACCGCCGATAGCAGTAAATGGCAACTGAGGATTTATAATTACGATAGCGAGAGGGGTTTGCCCGGCGCTATTGTGGCAAACAAGTTTGATTTTAGCCAGCGTCAATGGGATGATAATTTCTTTGTTCAATCTTCCTATCAAAGCAAAACAGATCAAAGGTATCAATTCTTGGCAAATGCAAAATACGCTTACGATTTTATCCGATATCTCGATCCGGAAAGGGTTTCACTCTTTGGCGCTTTAGACAATCGTTATGCCCAGCAAGAAATATATTTATCGTTAGCCAATCAATATCGGATTCTTAAATGTTGGGATATTTCCTTATCAACCGATTACAGTTATCAGCAATTAGATGCCAATCTGGAAAACTTTGCCTATCCTAAAAGGCAGACTGCTTTAATTGCTCTTGCTTCAAAATTTAACTGGCAACGCCTGAGTATCCAAGGTAACGTGTTGGCAACGTTGGTTAATGATCAGGTGAAAACCAATTCCTCAGCTCGCGATAAAACAGAATATACACCGACAATGATGGCCTCGTGGCAGCCTTTTAAATATAACGATTTCCGATTAAGGGCTTTTTACAAATCCATTTTTAGGATGCCAACCTTTAACGATTTGTACTACACGCTGATTGGGAACAGTAATTTAAGTCCAGAATATACCAAGCAATACGATTTAGGTTTCACTTATTCCAAATTCTTTGAGGCCGTAAAGCTCACTCAAATTTCTATCCAAACAGATATTTATTACAACACCGTACGCGATAAAATCATTGCCATTCCTACGCTCAGTCCCTTCAGGTGGAGCATGGTTAACCTGGGTAAAGTAGAAATCAAAGGTTTGGAAACCAACATCCAAAGCAACTGGAATTTTAATGGTTTTAATTTGAACACAAAATTCAATTATACCTATGAAAAGGCCATCGATATTACGCAGAATAGTACCGTTTTTGGTCAGCAGATTCCGTACATCCCATTGAATAGCGGCGCTTTAATGCTGGGCTTAGACTATCAAAATATCAGCTTCAATTATAGTTATATCTACACCGGCGAACGTTATAGCCAGAAGGCAAACATCCCTGTAAACTACGTAGAGCCATGGTACACACATGATTTGATTGTCAGGTTTGCCTTCAATTACGCAAAAGTAAATTATAGTATTGCTGCAGAAGTAAATAATGTATTTAATCAATACTACGATGTGGTACTCAATTATCCAATGCCTGGAAGAAATTTCAGGATCACACTTATCACCAAATTTAATTAACCTAAAATGAAAAAATCGCTATCAATTAAAGTATTAACTGCACTTTGCTTCACTACAATTTTGTGGTCTTGCCGGAAAGATAAAGGCGTTACTCCTGAAGAACAAACTCAACTTCCTGGCCAGGGAATTACAGCTGTAAATGGACTATATGTTTTAAACGAAGGAAATTGGGGTTCGAATAAAGCCTCCATAGATTATTATGATTATGCTACCGGTGTTTATAGAAAAAATATTTACGGACAAGCAAACCCATCTGCTACATTAGGTTTGGGCGATGTAGGGAATGATATCAAAATTTATGGTTCTAAGCTTTATGTAATTGTAAATGGATCTGGAAAATTGGAAATCCTTGATGTTAAAACAGCAAAAAAACTAGCTCAAGTAGATATTTCGAACTGTAGATACCTTACATTTTATAAAAACAAAGCATACGTAACCGCTTACGAGGGTTTTGTTGCAGTTGTAGATACGGCAACTTATAAATTGGATGCTAAAATCACAGTAGGCCGTGAGCCAGAAGAAATGGCCGTTGTTGGCGATAGACTTTATGTAGCCAATTCTGGAGGTTATACCAGCAGCAATTACGAGCGAACCTTATCTGTCGTTGATCTGGCAACCAATAAAGAAATTAAGCGCATTGATGTTGCCATCAACCTTCACCGTGTAAAAGCAGATCAATATGGTGATTTATATGTTACTTCCAGAGGAAATTATGGTGATATAAAATCGAATTTGTATGTGGTTGATACGAAGACGGAAGCGGTAAAAAAGAAGTTCGATATTGAAGCAAGCAATTTCGCAATTGATAAAGATTTTACTTACATCATTAGCACCGCCTGGAGCAATGCAACCATGTCTAATGTAATTTCTTATTCAAAAATCAATGTGAAAGATGAAACCATTATTCCAGGCGGCTTCATTAGTGATGGCACTGATAAAGAAATTGTAATGCCTTATGGAATCGCGGTTGACCCCATCTCATCTGGCGTTTACATCACCGATGCAAAGGATTATGTTACGCCAGGAACTTTATATTCCATCGATAATAATGGTAAAAAGAAGTTTTCGGTATCCACAGGAGATATTCCTGCTCACCTGGTTTTCTACACTAAATAATTTAACAATCAATATATAATAATGAAAATTAACAATTACCTAGTTGCAGTATTACTGGTTGCAACCCTATTTTTCGGTTGCAAAAAAGATGCAGAAACTGCTCCTGATGGAAAAATGGGGATCACTGAAAATTCCCTCACTGGAAAAGTGAATGCGAAAACGGAATTATATGCAGTTTCAAATGACGGCAGAGGCTTCCAGCACGAATGGAAATTGGATGGAAAAGTAGTAAGTACCGCGTATAATTTCGCTTTTATTCCCACTACTTCTGGTACATATATTATCGAATACAAAGGCTATAATGGGGCAGGCAGTTTTTCGCATACTTATACCATTAATGTTCCTGTACCTGTAATTGCAGTAACACCAACCAGTAGCAAATTTATCAGTAAAGTTTTCGAGTATGCGCCAGCACCTGGTCAGCACATTAACAATGCAAGTTTAGGCTCGCCAGAACAAGCACAAAAATTGATTGGGAGTACAAACAACATGGTTTCTTTGGGTGGTTTTGGCGGTTACATTGTTTTCGGCTTTGACCATTCTGTTGTTAACCAAAACGGGGCCGATTTGGCCATCTATGGAAACCCTTTCGGTCCACCCTATGCTTTTGCAGAGCCGGGTATTGTAATGGTAAGTCAGGATAAAAACGGTAATGGTTTGCCAGATGATGAGTGGTTTGAACTGGCTGGAAGCGAGTACGAAAAGACAACTACTATTAAAAACTATGAAATTACTTACACTAACCCAAAAGCTGCTGCAAATGTTGCTTGGACAGATAACCAAGGCAATAGTGGTGTTGTAAATAACAGTGCGAAACGCATCAATTTTTATCCTTTGTTTGCTTCCAATCAAGATAAGATTACGTTCAAAGGAACCTTATTGCCTTCGACACTCAGTACTTCGGGCATTGTAACCAATGCTGCGTTCGATTGGGGATACACCGATAGCTATTCAACTGGCGATGATTATAAAACCAAATTGTACAATAGTTTCGATATCGCTTGGGCGGTTGATGGCGCAGGTAAAAAGGTTAGCTTAAGTACAATTGATTTTGTTAAAATTTACACCGCACAGAATGTAAATGCTGGGATTCTCGGAGAAATATCTACCGATGTTAAGGGGGCAACCGACTTAAATATTAAGTAATTTTTTTACGTTTCTCATCAATGACAAAGCGCTGCTTATGGAAACATTTGTAGCGCTTTTGTTTTCAAGAACCTACGGCCTCCGAAAGGTTGCTAACAGTCGTCGAAAGGCTTGTCGAAATTACAATGATGTATTTCGACAAGCTCAATGAGACTAAAATTTGAAAAGGTTGGTCAGCTAGTCAGCTTTTCCCAAATTTTTATTTAAATTCTCTAAAATCCTGACCGTCTTTAATGTTCAACAAGCTTTCGTAAATTAAGCTAATCACATTATCAACATCTTCTTTGTGCACCATTTCTACTGTGGTATGCATGTAGCGTAAAGGCAAAGATATTAAAGCCGAAGGAACCCCACCGTTTGAGTAAGCAAATGCATCGGTATCCGTTCCCGTTGAGCGTGAAGAAGCCTGGCGTTGGAATGGAATTTCGTTTTTCTCAGCCGTTTTGATTAGTAATTTATTCAAATTGGTTTGAACTGCCGGAGCGTAAGAAACCACCGGACCTTTACCTGCTGATAAATCGCCTTGCGTATTCTTGTTGATCATTGGCGTGGTTGTATCATGGGTTACATCAGTTACAATGGCCACATTTGGTTTAATGCGTTGCGCAATCATTTCTGCTCCACGTAAGCCTATTTCTTCCTGTACAGAGTTTACAATGTATAAACCGAAAGGTAGTTTTTTCTTGTTCTCTTTCAATAAACGGGCAACTTCGGCAATCATAAAACCACCAACGCGGTTATCTAAAGCACGACCAACATAATAGCGATCGTTTAATACCATAAATTCATCTTCGTAGGTGATTACGCAGCCCACATGGATGCCCAATTTTTCTACTTCTTCTTTTGTAGTGCAACCGCAATCCAGGAAAATATTTTTCAATTCTGGCGCCTGTTCCTTTTCGCCATGACGCGTATGGATAGCTGGCCAGCCGAAAACTGCTTTAACCAGGCCTTTCTCCGTATGGATATTCACACGTTTCGATGGCGCAATTTGATGGTCAGAACCACCATTACGGATGACATAAATTAAACCATCACTGGTAATGTAGTTTACATACCATGAAATTTCATCGGCATGCGCTTCTATTACCACTTTGTAAGGAGCTTTCGGGTTAATTACACCGACTGCAGTTCCGTAATTGTCTACAAAATGCTCATCAATGTATGGTTTTAAATAGTTTAGCCATAATTTTTGGCCTTCCCATTCGTAACCTGTTGGAGCAGGATTGTTGATGTATTCTTCTAAAAATTGTAACGAATTTTTGGTTACAACAGTTACATGTTTTTTCTTATCCTCCGTTTTTGGCAGGTTAGCGTCTTCTTTTTTCTTAGCCATATTTATTTATGATGTTAGATTCACGATTTTGGATCTGCAGGTAGCAGACCAAGTCATCAATCAGATTATATTTATGATTTTAGCTTTACAAATTCGAACAGGCGAGGTATTAAATCGTCATTCGTCAATCTACAATCTAAAATTCTTTCTCCATTACTACGAAATCATAACCATCTTTAAAAAATGTTTTGTCGGTTTCATAGAATCCAAATTTATAATAAAATTCCTTAGCATTTACCCTTGCATTGCACCAGAGCTTGCTTGCTTTCTGAATTTTACAAAAATCCAAGATATATTCCATTAGTTGTGATCCATAACCAGATTTTTGTGCTTCGTTTAAAATAGCGAGTTTTCTAAATTGGTAAACATCGCCATCATGAAATAATGAAACAACGCCAGTTAATTTGTGATCGGCGTATAAGCCAAAGTGAAGTCCATCAAAATCCTCTGGAAGTTTTACAGCCTCAAAAGGAAGTTCCGGATACATTACTTCATGACGGATACGCCAGGTTAGCGAAGGGAATATTTGTTCGATCTGTACTAGAGGCATGATTATAAAAGAAAGTTAAATCCTAGTTTTCCCCCAGCATTAAAATAGGTATCTACTTTTGTAAATGAAACGATTGGACCAAGTGCTAATTCGAAATTTATTTTTCTGCCTATCCAGGTTTGAAAGCCCCATTGTGGCATTACGTTAATTTGATAGCCATAAATTGTATTGCTTTCCGTTGGAATAATTCCTAAAACATCCAAGCCTAGATAACCGGCATTGTTGTTTATTGTTTTTCTGCCCTTTTTTACTCTTTTCTCGAAGTTGTAATAATGCCTAAATCCTGCATTCAAAACTGGATAAATCTTAAAATCGGATTTTGTATTAGTGGTGAAATTAAAATCGTTATCAAAAAATATCTCTGTTTGATAGATAAAAGTTCCCTCTGCACCACCACCAAAGTAAACTGATGTTGTTTTGCCTACTTTTTGTTCTCTTTCGAAATTAAGACCAAGTAGCGATAGCCTTATTTTATTCAAAGAAACTACTTCTACCGGTTGCGTAACCGTTGTACTATCTTGGGCTTTAGATTTAGAAATAGATAAGCTACAAATTAAAATAGCTAGTGTAAGTTTGATTGCGTTTTTAGATGTCATGTATTGAGTATTGATTTAGATAATTTTTTTCTGCCGTAGAATAGATAAATTAAAATATTGATGAGGATAATTGCCGTCAAGCCGTAGCAAAACATAGCCCAGCCGCCTTGTGACCAAAGCCATAAGCCTAAGGCCGAACCACAACTGGCGCCAATAAAACTAACCGACATAAAAATTGTATTTAAGCGATTTCTCGCCTCGGGTATGAGGGTGTAAATTCTGGTTTGGTTGGTTACATGAATGGCTTGCTGACCAATATCGATGAGTACAATGCCAATCACAAAAAGGTATAAGTGGTTGCCAGTGAAGTAAAATAAAGCTACACTGATGAGTTGCAGGATAAACCCGATCATTAAATTTTTGCGAGGGTTGTTGCCATCGCTTAGTTTGCCTACAAGCGGTGCAGCTAGTGCACCGGCAGCGCCGGCAATGCCAAACAAACCAATTTGCAAGGTTTGAAAATTAAACGGGGGATTGGCTAAAAACAAAACCATGGTTGTCCAGAAAGCACTAATAATAGCGAAGGCCAAAAAGTTGATAATGGAAGTTTCGCGGAGCACAGGTTGAGATTTAATATAGCTAAACATCGAGCTCATTAATTGCTTGTAACTTCCCTTAAAAGCCGGAAAGCTTTGAGGAAAGCGTTTCGCCATTAAGGCAATAAGTAATAAACAAATACCTGCGGCGATATAATAAACTGCCCTCCAGCCAAGCCAGAAACCAATACTTCCGCTTACTGCTCGAGAGGCCAGAATACCTACCAGCAAGCCGCTCATAATCATGCCAATGTTGGCACCACGATTTTCATCAGTACTCAGATTGGCGGCTAAAGGCAGTATTAATTGAGGTACAATGGAGCAGATGCCAATCAGCAGAGAGGCGATTTCCAATAAGAAAAAAGAATGTGAAACGGCTGCTGTTAACAGTGCCAAAATAGCCATACCTGTTATAATCAAAATCTGCTTTTTTCGCTCAAACATATCGCCCAGCGGCACAAGTAAAAACAAACCAAAAGCATAACCAATCTGAGTGATGTAGGTAATTCTGCCTGCGTAAGTTTCGGTTAATTTAAACTCTTCTGCAATTAAAATAACTAATGGTTGGCAATAATAAATATTAGCAACAATGAGGCCGGTGCAGAAGGCCATGAGGAGGATGTCTATGCGTTTTAGCATCTAAAGGAAAAGTTTAAAGTAAAGAATTCAAAGTTGAAAGTGCGGGGGACGAAGGTAGCTAAAGGTTAATGTTTGCTCTTTTATCTTTACTCCATTTACAAAGGTATATTTCCATGTTTTTTACGAGGATTGTTAACCACTTTGTTTTCCAACATTTTAAAAGCTTTAATTAGTTTTATCCGGGTTTGCGAAGGTTCGATAACTTCATCAATAAAGCCACGTTCGGCGGCACGGTAAGGGTTGGCAAAGATATCCGAATACAGTTTTTCTTTCTCCAGCCATTTCTCCTGAGGGTTTTCTGCAGTAGTAATTTCCTTTTTAAAGATAATTTCTGCAGCTCCTTTCGCACCCATCACCGCTATTTCAGCACTTGGCCACGCATAGTTCATATCAGCGCCAATGTGCTTGCTGTTCATCACATCGTAAGCACCGCCATAAGCTTTCCTGGTAATTACAGTAATTCGTGGCACAGTAGCCTCGCTAAAAGCATAAAGCAATTTCGCACCGTTGGTAATAATGCCGTTCCATTCCTGATCGGTTCCTGGTAAAAAACCTGGAACATCTTCAAAAACCAGTAGAGGAATATTAAAACAATCGCAGAAACGAACAAAACGAGCCGCTTTAGTTGAAGAATTGCTATCTAAAACGCCTGCCAGATAAGCAGGTTGATTGGCTACAATACCAATGCTTCGTCCAGCCAAACGGGCAAAACCAACCACAATATTTTCAGCAAAGTCTTTATGAACTTCCAGAAAACTATCTGCGTCAGTAACCTCTGCAATAATTTCGCGAATGTCATAAGGGTGAGATGCATTTTGAGGCATAAAAGTATCTAAAGCAGTTCTGCTTTCGTCGCTACTTTCGTAATGAAGTGGAGTGGGTATTTCCTCGCAGTTCTGAGGCATATAACTCAGGAGTTGCTTAACATGGTTAATGGCTTCAACTTCATTGGCGCAGGCAAAATGTGTCACACCCGATTTTGTGGCATGCGTAGTTGCACCACCCAATTCCTCCGAGGTTACTTCTTCATGCGTTACCGTCTTCACTACATTTGGCCCGGTTACAAACATGTAGGAAGTGTTCTCTACCATCAAAATGAAATCGGTAATGGCAGGTGAATACACCGCACCTCCGGCACATGGCCCCATAATAGCAGAAAGTTGCGGGATAACACCCGAGGCCTGAACATTTTTATAAAAGATATCAGCATAACCGCCTAAAGAAACTACTCCTTCTTGAATTCGGGCACCTCCGCTGTCGTTTAAGCCAATTAAAGGTGAACCATTTTTCATGGCCAAATCCATTAACTTGCAAATTTTTTCTGCATGCGTTTCAGAAAGCGATCCTCCAAAAACAGTAAAATCTTGAGAGAACACATAGGTAAGCCTGCCGTTAATGGTTCCATAGCCGGTGACTACACCATCTCCCAGAAATTTTTCGCGTTCCATCCCGAAATCCGTACTGCGATGGGTAACGAGCATACCAATTTCTTCAAAACTACCTTCATCCATTAAAAAGTGAATGCGTTCCCGGGCCGTAAGTTTACCTTTTTTATGTTGGCTATCTATTCGAGCCTGGCCGCCACCAAGCTTTGCCTGGTTAATTTTATCTTGAAGTAATGCTATTTTCTTATCCATTGCTGATAATATGTGGATTTAAAATTAAAAATTAACAACGGTAATGCAAGCTTAAGTGGAGAAGTTTGTAAGAGAGGGGTCTTCATCTTTCCACTTATAGTTTAATGTCTATAAAACGAAAACTGATGGGACTTTTAATTCTATGCATAATTATAGCGTAAGTAATCCATACATAAAGCGCTCCTTGAACCTGGAAATTTAATTAAAGGCTTGTTAGCTTGATGCTTTAAAACTATTTTACTAAATTGAATATCAGAAGAATACGGGTTTAATTAGCGAATAAATTGTCGTATTACAAATATTTTACAACCCATTGTGCTGAAAAACCAATTATCCGTTTATTTTTGCAAACAACATTAGAATAAGATTAGAAAAAATGTTTTTGAGAAAATACAAATACACAATCGTTGCAGCATTTATGCTAATCTTCTCCGCGAAGATGGCTATTTCTGGTGCGCCTGTGTTTTGTTCCAGTATCGATAAGGAAATTATGAACGCTGTAATCATGCAAATCGAGTTAGAGCATGAAGGCGGTAAAGACTCCGCCAAAGACATTGCAAAATTCTCCGATTTCAAGCTTATCGAGCTAAACCATCCCATCTTTTCTTACGAGTTCTCTTCCAGTCATTTCTTTTTGAAGAGCAGTTTTATTGAGCATTTCAAGCGGTATGTAGATCCATATCATCCTACAGTTCCAACACCGCCACCAAATTTTATCTAGTTTTTTCTTTTTGGGATAGGTTTAATATGCAAACATGTTTAAGCTGCTGAGCAAATACTCAACAGGTTCAACAACACCTTTCCTCGCGATTTATTCGTTAAAATTTACTAGATAATTATATCGTTATGCAAAAGTTTAACCCGGCCTTTTCAGGTTCGGACGTGAAGAAATATTTTCTTGCCAAGAATTTAAAGAAAGATCTTCCATCAAGTATTGTTGTTTTTTTGGTGGCATTGCCACTTTGTTTAGGTATTGCACTTGCTTCGGGTGCACCGTTATTTGCCGGCCTTATTACCGGTATAATTGGAGGGATTGTTGTTGCTTCTGTTAGTGGATCTCAGCTCAGCGTAAGCGGACCGGCCGCGGGTTTAACCGTAATCGTTTTTGGAGCGATCACCTCTTTGGGCCCATATCCAACATTCCTGTTAGCAGTTGTGCTCGCTGGGGTTTTTCAGTTAATTTTAGGATTAATAAAGGCAGGTACCATCGGTAATTATTTTCCTTCGAGTGTTATCGAAGGGATGCTGGCCGCTATTGGTTTAATTTTAATTTTGAAACAGCTTCCGCATGCCTTAGGTGTTGATACCGATTTCAGTGGTGATGAAGGTTTTTTTCAGCAAGATCACGAAAATACATTTTCAGCTATATCAGCAGCAATCAGTCATTTTAGTCTCGCTGCGGTAGCCATCAGTTTATTGTCCATTGCCATACTAATCATCTGGCCGAAAATAAGGCAACTGGCCATTGTACCTGCACCGTTAATTGTAGTAATAATCGGCGTAATCGGAACGATGATTTTTGCCGGTACTGCGTATCCGTTAAGGGCTGATCAGATGGTTAAAATTCCAGTGATAGATGGTTTTAACGGGTTTTTAGGGTTGTTTACTATGCCCGATTTTAATCAGCTAGGAAATAAAAATGTTTACATTGTGGCACTAACCATTGCGGTGGTAGCCAGTTTGGAAACGCTGCTGAGTATAGAGGCGGTGGATAAAATTGACCCCATTAAACGTGTATCCCCAACAAACCGAGAGTTAATTGCTCAGGGAATTGGTAATATTACCAGCGGTATGGTTGGTGGTTTACCAATGACTTCCGTAATAGTGAGAAGTTCTGCAAACGTAAACTCTGGCGGCAGAACTAAAATGTCGGCAATTTTTCATGGCGTTTGGCTGCTGCTTTCATTGCTGTTTATTCCGAAAATCATCAATATGATTCCCCTGTCTTGCCTCGCGGCAATTTTATTGGTAACGGGTTATAAACTCACTAGAATCGGGTTATTTAAACACATGTACCACAAAGGTTGGGACCAGTTTGTACCTTTTGTAGTTACAGTTGTAGCCGTATTGTTTACTGATTTGCTAAAAGGTGTTGCGATAGGCATGTTGGTGTCGATATTTTATCTGTTGCGTACAAACATGCGTAATCCTTACTTTTATAGAATTACCAACGAAGGCGATAAAAAGAACATCAGAATTAAACTGGCAGAAGAAGTTTCTTTCTTAAATAAAGCAGCGATACAAGTAGTTTTAACGAATATTCCTCGCGAAACAAATGTAATAATCGATGGTTCAAACGCCAGGTACATCGACCCGGATGTATTGGAAACCATTTTCAATTACAAGCATAATGCCTATACCAAGGGTATTATTGTAACATTAGAGAACGTACAGAAACATTATACTGTACCGAAATTAACCAATAAAGTAGTAGAGGATATTAATAAATAACAGCCATGTGCGCAAAAACAATAGAGACAGAAAACATCAGTTACGAAACCCTTTTGCAAGGAAACAGAGATTGGGTAAAGGATAAGATTGATCGTGATCCGAATTTCTTTGATAAATTATCCGAAGGTCAAAATCCACCCGTATTATGGATTGGTTGTTCAGACAGCCGGGTTCCGGCAAACCAGATTACAAATACTAAACCAGGCGACATTTTTGTACATAGAAACATTGCCAATGTGGTGGTACATACCGATATGAATATGCTTTCGGTACTGGATTATTCAGTTAATGTTTTAAAAGTAAAACACGTAATTGTTTGTGGCCATTACGGTTGCGGTGGGGTAAAGGCTGCCCTGGGCAATAAACAAGTAGGGATTATAGATAACTGGTTGCGAAACATTCGCGATGTGTATCGTACCCATGAGCGTGAAATGGCAACCATTAAAGATCCCGATCAACGTTTTGATCGGTTGGTAGAATTGAACGCCATTGAAGGGGCATCAAATATTATGAATACTTCCATTGTACAGGCTGCCTGGGCCAACGGTCAGGATTTAGCGGTACATGCATGGGTTTACAGCCTTAAAACAGGCATCATTAAAGATATGAAAGTTACTTGTAGCTGCCTTGATGATGTTACGCCTGCGTTTAAGGTGGGTTAAAAACACATGCCGATAGTATAATTAGTTTTAAAAGCCCTGGTAAAACCGGGGCTTTATTTTTCTTCGGTATTTGGCATATTGCCAGCTTCTCCTTTATTGCCTTTTTCTGCATCTGCACGTGCCTCTTCCGATCCAAAATCACCTCTTCCGAAATCTCTTCCTAAGTGCCCTGCATCAGATTTTATCTTGTTTTTATCGCTCTGCTCATCACTACGATGGCGTGGAACTTGTTGATCGGGCATATTAGATCTCTCTGCTGAATTATCAATATTTTTATCTCCTAAATTCGAGTTTTTTTCTTCCTGATTTTCCATGGTATTTTTATTTATCTATAGAACAGTTAAACCCTGTGATAGTTTTGCGGGATTTGGAAATGAATGTTTCGCACTTTGTGGATACTGTTGCCCCGCCATTCGCTCCAATCTTTTTGTTTGCAAAGTTACTAACTCTAAATATGCACGTGCAAATTAGAGTTAGTAACTTTAAACAGCAACAAAAAGGATTTTCGCTATTGTCGGGTTTAAAAATTAAAAAAAGTGGCTTTTACACCCTGCAGCCCTAAATAGTTGCGAAACATTTTGTAAGTAAACGACATTGCAGCGAAATGTTTTTTTGTTGCAGCAACTCTGGATATGCTGTCATGCTGAGGAACGAAGTATCTGCAACCGCTGAGACAGATGTTTTGTTCCTACCATTAACATTTTTAACTTTCCATCTTTGCCTGCGGCAGGCAGGCAATTACGACCACATTTTCTGCTACTTGTTAGCTCTACAAACCATGAACGGCTTCTATAAACGGTCGTCATCCTCAGCTTGCCTGGGGATCTTATTCTTATTTCCTTTACAGCGCTTTAAGATTCCCGCCTACGCGGGAATGACGAGGTGGCTGTACGCTAATGCTTGCTGGTTCCAAATCATGAAAGATTTTTATAAATGGCCGTCATCTTAAGCTTCCCATAATGGTCGGTGTCTCACCGACCATGAACAGCCGTCATCCTACCGTTGACATTTTTAACTTTCCACGCCTGCCTGCCGCAGGCAGGCAGGCAGGCGATACTAATTTTATCGGGAGAGCTCCCGAGGAATGCCTTTGGCACAATCTCATTTGTGGTATTATTTTATTAAAGGAGATTGCTTCGTGCGTCGCCTGCCAGCCGCAGGCAGGCAATGACGACCGCTCTTCTCCTCATTATATTGATTTTTATGAAATAAATTAACCCTCAGTAAGATAGATGTTTGCAAAGTTACTAACTCTAAATATGCATGTGCAAATTAGAGTTAGTAACTTTAAACAGCAACAAAGAGGATTTTCGCTATTGTCGGGTTTAAAAATTAACAAACTGTACCTTTTATAAAAACCCGACTGTCGTTAAAGTTTCGCCTGCCTTTGCTTTCTAAATCCTTTTAAAAAGAAAAACCCCTGATTGCTCAGGGGTTTTAAAATATATTAATGCTTAGACAAGCCCAGCATGAAAAATATTAATCTTCAGCTAAGAACGGATAACGATAATCAGTTGGCGATTCGAAAACTTCTTTAATGGTGCGTGGAGAAACCCAACGTAATAAATTAATCATCGATCCCGCTTTATCATTAGTGCCTGAACCTCTGGCGCCACCAAATGGCTGCTGACCAACAACAGCTCCGGTACATTTATCATTGATGTAAAAGTTACCAGCCGAATTGCGTAAAGCATGACTTGCCTTATCAATCGCATAGCGATCTTGTGCAATTAATGCACCTGTTAAAGCGTATGGCGAGGTTGTATCAATCACTTCCAAAATGGAATCAAAATCTTGGTCAGCATATACGTAAACTGTTAAAACAGGACCGAACAACTCTTCACACATGGTGGTGTATTTCGGGTCGTCGACCACTAAAACGGTTGGCTCAACAAAATAACCTTTGCTCTTATCATAATTACCGCCGGCAATAATTTCTACGCCTGTATCTTTCTTCGCTTGATCAATGTATTTAGCCAACTTATCAAAAGAGCGTTCATCAATAACGGCGTTAATGAAGTTGGTAAAATCTTCGGTTCCACCCATTTTAAACGATGCGATATCGCGAAGCATTTGTTCTTTAATTTCTGGCCAAAGGCTTTCAGCAATATAAACACGACTTGCAGCCGAACATTTTTGCCCTTGATATTCGAAAGCGCCACGAACAATGGCTGTGCTTGCGATGTCAGTTTGTGCAGAAGGATGAACTAGGATGAAATCTTTTCCACCGGTTTCGCCCACAATACGAGGATAAGATTTGTACTTATGGATGTTGGTTCCAATCGTTTTCCAGATTTCCTGGAACACTTTTGTAGAACCAGTAAAGTGAATACCCGCAAAATCAGGATGATTAAAAATCACCTCGCCTGTTTCTGGTCCGTCGGCGTAAACTAAATTCACAACGCCATCGGGTAAGCCAGCCTCACGGAAAATTTCCATTAAAAGGTTAGCCGCATAAACTTGTGTATCGGCAGGTTTCCAAACCACAACATTTCCCATCATCGCTGCCGAGGCAGGTAAATTTGCCGCAATAGCGGTGAAGTTGAAAGGTGTTAAAGCAAAAACGAAACCTTCAAGTGGGCGTTGTTCCACTCTATTCCAGCTTCCACGAGGCGAAACCGGAGGTTGTTGTTTGTAAATATCAGCCATGTAGCTTACGTTAAAACGTAAGAAATCAATCAGCTCACAAGCGGCATCAATTTCTGCCTGATAAGCATTTTTGCTTTGACCTAACATCGTCGCAGCGTTTAGCTTATAACGGTATTTGCCCGCAATTAAATCAGCAGCTTTTAAAAATATTGCTGCTCTATGTTCCCAAGAAAGGTTTTCCCAATCTTGTTTTGCAGCCAAAGCTGCATCAATTGCTTGTGTAATGTGTGTTTTATCGCCAATGCTAAATTGGGCTAAAATATGTTGATGATCATGTGGTGGAACAACTTTACCTTTTTTATCGGTATGAACTTGTTTGCCGCCAATGTACATCGGAATGTCTTGTTGGTGTGAGCGAGCCTCGGCAAGCGCTTCCTTTAGAAGTACGCGTTCTTTACTGCCTGGGCCATAATTTAATATAGGTTCGTTTACCGGAGTGGGTACGTTAAAAAATCCTTTAAGCATATTTTATTTTTTATGATTTAAACAAAGATAAGGCTTTTTGAGGGATGCAATTCTATTATTCTGTAAAGAAAATAGGGGATTATTCCCGTTTTAGACTGTCAAACTTTTAAAAAAGCGATGCATAAATACCGGCCATCATGGCTAATCGAAGCCATGTGTTTTTGCTGTGTTTTTTTATCTACTACCTCGGGGAGTTGGTTTCTGTCTTTTTGTAATGAACAGTTGGTGGAGTGTGCAAAAGCAACTGAATATGCTGCATCGTTTTGATGATGATGGACAGATAAATGATCCAGCATCAACGTGCCAGAATAAGCGAGTGTATGAACATAATTTTTGCTTATTTCGGTTTTTGTAAAAAAAGATTGACCATTTCGTTTTACCACGCCATTCGCACGATTATTGCAAGAACTGAAAAGTGCACATTCGAAAGCCTTTGGATTAAAAAGCCTTTCGGAAGTTAACCGGTTATAACACTTATAGGCTGCCTCTTTCATGCTCCATAATAGCCACACCATTGTACCTTCGCTTCTGGAACTTTTTATAAGTTGTAGCTCACTGGCGGAAAAAATTTTATTGAGGTAACCTTTTCTCCGCCAATTGTAGTGAAGCTTTGCAAACTTCAGATCTACAATATCATTACCCAGCATTATCCTGACTTTTATTCTCAATAATATCTACTGTGGCTTTAACTGTCAGCATTTTTGCCATTGAATCGTTATCTATTTCGATATTAAACCGATCTTCAATATCAAGCACAATATCAACCAGGTTGGCAGAATTTATTTTTAGATCTTTTAAAAAATCAGTTTCATCATCAATGCTTTGCAAAGCGATAGTTTCTTCGCTGTATGGTTTAATGATATTTTTAAGTTCTGCAATAATTTCTTCTTTACTCATAATTGTATTTCTTAAGGATGATACATGCATTTACATCGCCAAAACCGAAACTTGCCTTGGCCAGGTAATTAAATTGTTTGTTAATCAACTGCTGTGGAATTCGAGATTCGTCGATTAAATCAGCTATGGACGGATTTAAATCTTCGCAGTTAACGTTTGGAAAGATAAAGCCTTCGCTTAACTGGAGCACAGAAGCTACGGTTTCTATGCTTCCGGCTGCGCTAATACAATGGCCAACCAAACCTTTAAGTGAATTAATATAGGGAAATTTATCTTTGGATGTATTTAGGGCAGCTTTCCAATTTTCAATCTCCAGCGCATCTTTAGTGGTAGCAGTTAAATGCCCGTTTATCACCTCTATTTCATCAGCCCGAATGCCAGCATTATCAATAGCTTTTTTGATGCATCTTTGTACGGCAACCGGGTTTGGCGCAGTCATGGTGCCTAGGCCACGTTGGCCGCCAGAGTTTAAATCGCCTCCTAAAACTTCAGCGTAAATTGGTGCTTTACGTAACAATGCGCTTTCAAGGGACTCCAGTACGAGTGCACCAGCGCCACTTCCAGGCACAAATCCGCTGGCAGTTGCGCTCATTGGCCGGCTACCTTTTTCCGGCTCAGCATTGTGTTTGTAGTTGCAAACTTTCATGGCATCAAAGCCACCCCAAATGTAAGGGCCGCTATCACTGGTGCTTCCTGCAAGCATCCGTTTTGCTCTTCCCGATTTAATTCGATCATAAGCCAGTAAAATACTTTCCACACCAGTTGCGCAGGCAGATGAATTGGTGCTCACCTGGTTACCCAGGCCAATTTTGCCTGCAATAAATGCACTTACGCCACTAGCCATCGTTTGCACCACTACAGAACTACCAAGCTTTCGTATTTCCATATCATCGATTTTGTTAATAGCCCATCGAAATTTATCGATCCCGGAGGTGCCGGTGCCAAAAACGGTTCCGCTATCCCAATCTGGTTCATTGGTGTCGCTAAGCTTCAGGCCGGCATTTTCCCATGCATCTAAAGCCGCAATTACACCGTAAACTATGCCGGTACTGTTAAGGTTTCTTAATTCGAGTGGACTGAAATATTGTGCAATTCTATTTTCTGTAATTGGAGGTTTGCCTGCTATTTGGCATGAAAATCCCAAGGCTTCTAAATCGCTTTGATGTGTAATGCCGGAGATGCCGTTTTTAAGCGCATGCACAAAATTGGGGATGTTGGTAGCGTTCGGAGCACAAACACCTAAGCCTGTTATCACTACTCTGTTGTTATCCATTACCCTGTTGAATTAGCATGCCTGCAATAGTTCCTTTACACAATATTTCGCCGATCGAATTTTTCATCACAACCTTGCAGCTTAGTTTATTAAACCTGAAGTATATTTTTTCACTCGTTACCCAAACTTTCTCTCCCGGATAAACAGGTTTCAGAAATTCTATTGAGTTAGAAGTCATAGCAAAAGCCGGTTTGGCGTTAGCCTCCTGATCTTTTAACAAATAAATTCCAAAACAAACCAAGCCAATCTGTGCCATCGTTTCCGTTAATATTACCCCTGGCGTAACTGGATTATTTTCAAAGTGGCTCTCATAAAAGACCAAATCCCTTTTGAATAAATAAGTGCCGGTAATTCCATTTTCGTCGAATTTTAATATTTCATCAACGAAAAGGAAATCTTTCCCATAGGGCATTTTTGCAAGTATTTCCGTCGCGGTCATATCACCATTGTAAAAGGATTCGTTGCGCAGAAAATCCTGGCCCGAAACTTAACATTAATCCGTTTTCTCCTGGTGCAGGTTGTTTATCAAGATACCGTTCCAGGACATATAAAACAGTAGCGCTACTCATATTTCCGTAAAGCCGTAATACTTCCTTGGTTTCATTGATGTTTTTCCCTAGTTCGCTAAACAAAGCTTCCACAACCTGAATTATTTTTTTACCTCCGGGATGAAATATGAGATGGTCGATATCCTTAATTTCAAGATTGTTTTTTGTTAAGAAGGGATGGATAATCTGTGGGAAATGGGAAGCAATTGTTTCCGGAACTTCAATATCCAAAACCATTTGAAGTCCTGAATTGGTCAATTTGAATCCCATCATTTCTTCAGCATCGTAAAAGTGATACATTTCCTCAGCTAAAATTTTTGGCCCTTCGTCATTTTCGTGGGAGCTTAACAATACACAAGCGGCGCCATCACCAAAAATGGCTGCACTCACAACGTTGGCCATCGAAAAGTCGTTCAGCAAAAAGGTTGATGTTGGCGATTCAACTGCAACAACTGCTGCCCGTTTGCCTGGATTGGATTTTAAAAAGTTTTTGGCATAAATCATTCCTGAAACACCTGCGGCGCAACCCATTTCGGTTACTGGCAGCCGCACAATATCTTGCCGGAGCTTCAGGTTGTTGATCAGGTAGGCATCAAGAGATGGGATCATAATCCCTGTGCAACTTACGGTGATGATATAATCTAAATCTTCTGGTTGCCACGCTGCCTTTTCAAGTGCGTTTTTTAAACATTGGCTTCCAAGTTTTATACCTTCTCTTGCATAAATATTATTCCGCTCCTCAAAACTTAAATCACTAAAAACCTCCTCCGGCGACATAAATGAATAACGTCTATCAACGGCAGCGCCTTCGAAAATCTTTTTTACTTTTCTAACAAAGCGTTCATCATGATCTTTTAGCCAGCCATCTAAAAATGGAATAATATCTGCTGTTTCTCGCCAAAAGTCGGGTAAGGCTTTGGCTACTGCTTTTACAACTACGCTCATATTGTCTTAATAATCCATTGATATCGAAAAGCCCACTTCCACTTGATTGAGCTGTAATTAAAATTCAATTCTTTCGTATAGTTTTCTAAATCTTCCCGCTTAAAACCACGGAGAATGGAAACTAAGCCATCTTCTCTTGACATGTGATTTAAGCCGAATACAAAACACAAGGCTTGAAAAAGCCGGTAAGCTAAAGCGCTTCTTTCCAAATCATTGATCACAATACCAACTTTAGCAGAAGATTTAAACCGATTTAAAAGGTGAATTATTTCTTCATCTTTGAAATGGTGCAAGGTTAGTGTACAAATAAAAATGTCACAGTATTCTTCTGTAACCGTATCATCAAAAATATCTCTACACTGATAAGTGATATTGGAATAGTTTTCTGATAAACTTTCTGCGTGATCGATGGTAAACTGATTCGCATCTATTCCGGTTAAACTAAAATTCAAGTTATTTTTATCCGCATAATCTGCCAACGTCCTCAGCATGTCGCCATTGCCGCAACCTATATCAGTAATACGCAGCAATTGGGTTTTCGGTTTGTTTTTTAGTAATGTTTTTATGCCATCGAGGGTAACTTTATTGCCTCCTAATAGCTTGTTAATACTGGCAATTTTGTCTAATGCATCACGCAGAATGTCTCCTTTCATTTCAAAGTCATCCATTAATTCTGGCGCAGTACTTCTAAACTTTGTATTTATAGACATTAGTTGTTTATTGTAATTGGTTGTCCATGGGTATGTTTAATTATCTTGTTCAGTATAAATGGCATTGCATGTAAGGAAATCATGGCTACATTTTCATAAGTATTGGTTTTTAAAATATGGCTTAAAATTCTTCCAAACACTAATCTATTTTTAAAGAGTTTTTGCCATGCTGCCGTATATTCTTTTTCCAGAATGGCTCTTGGTGAGTGATTTGCAATTTGCTTTGCGATTAATTCGCTTGCTATTTTAGCGCTATGGATTGCCATTGCCATGCCGTTTCCACAAAGTGGATGAATTAAACCGGCAGTATCGCCAATCATCAAAATATGGTTTAATATTGGTTCCTTTGCTGCAAAAGATATCTGACTGATCGTTAGCGGTGCATCGAAAAGCATCTCTGCTCCTTGAAGAATTTTTTTTAGATTGTTATTTTTATACAGTACATTTTCTTGAAAAGCCAATATATTTTTTTGTCGTTTAAAGCTTTCGTAATTTGCCAAATAGCAAACGTTTAGATGATCATTTTCGACTTTTGAAACGCCACAGTAGCCCCCATCAAAATTATTTAAACTAACCGTATTATTCGGAAAATCACAGTTGTAGTGTGCTTTAACTGCTAAATAGGGAGATTTTTTATTGATGAAGTTTCGATTTAGTTTTACATCGATTGACGAACGTTTTCCATAAGCACCTATTACATACGCAGCACTGTAATTTTCTCCAGACATTGTTTCTACCAGAAATTCATCTTTAAGGTAAAGCACATTTGATACCGTATTTTCGATCACATTTATCCCTCTGTTGATCGCTAATTTGTACAAGTGATAATCAAGCGTATAGCGGCTCAGGCCAAAACCACCAAGAGGCAGCGCTGTATTAATCTCTTTCCCGGAGATAGAGGTAAACTGTAAGTGGGTAATTTGAGGTGGGAAGAAATTTTCGATATCAATGCCAAGCCAATTAAAATAAGGTAGAACCTCGTTTGAAATGTACTCTCCGCAAACTTTGTGGTGAGGATAAGTAGATTTCTCAATTAAGGTAACGTCAAAACCCAATTTATTAAGGTGGAGCGAC
Source organism: Pedobacter sp. AC212 (assembly GCF_979258625.1). NCBI lineage: Bacteria > Pseudomonadati > Bacteroidota > Sphingobacteriia > Sphingobacteriales > Sphingobacteriaceae > Pedobacter > Pedobacter sp. AC212. The sequence continues at coordinate 1,286,295 of NZ_OZ409870.1, forward strand.
GCCGTTAAGCCAGCTAAGCCACCTCCAATAATTAAGATTTCTGTTTTAAGTGGCATAAAGGATTACAGATATACAAGGTAACACTTTATATCTGTCCTTTGTTCAAAATTTGTTAGGGCATTTTATGTGAAGCTATCGGTCACTTCTTTCTTCCATTTTCAGGTCAGTATCAAAGGGACTTTTTGTAAATGGATAAATCGTTTGTTTTACAAAACCTTTCGGGTATTCTGCCTCATGTACCCCAGTTCCTGCAGGCCACTCTTTGCCTGGTAAATAATAGGTTCCGAATATCATATCAATAAATGGAAATATTGATGCGAAGTTATGGCCATAATATTTAGGATCTTCACAGTGGTGCCAATGATGGTATTGGGGTGTGGTAAAAATATACTTCAGCGGACCGAAGTTTATTCTTGTATTGGCATGAATAAGAACAGCGTGAATGGCAATGAAGATGATATAGACGTTAAATACTGTAGAAGAAAAACCCAAAATGTATAACGGGATGAAGGTCATGGCCCGGGTAAAGAAAATATCAATAAAATGAGTTCTGCTTCCTGCCAGCCAATCCATGTTCTGGGTAGAATGATGAATAGAGTGGAAACGCCACAAAGAAACACGTGTATGGAAAAAACGATGTGCCCAATATTGGAATAAATCTGTGGTAAAAAAGGCTAAGAAAAGTGCCACAATAAACGGCAAGCCTTGAATCCAGGTATGTAATTTATCTAGTCCCATCCAGCCAAAGAATAACACAGCCGGTTTTTGAGTGACGATGCCGAAAAACTGGATAAATAAATGACTGATTACAAAGTAGGTTAAATCAGTACGCCATTCCTCATGGAATTTAGTTTGATCATTATTTTTCGGGAAAAACAACTCTAAAGGAACAAAAATGGCGACCATCAATAGAAGATCCAGGATCATCCAATCTAAGCCAAAATGCCAGCTGGATTTAGCAACATCTCTACCTTCAACGCTTAAGGCACCTAATATTACCGCCAGTGCTGCCAAAGCAAAACCAGGCCAGCCGTATTTAAGTTTTTTGCTTAGAATGATACTTAAAGCGGCAAAAAAGAATGAAGCTATAACGCCACCAAGCATCAGCGCTTCCATGCTGTTTTTGGTGTAAATTTCACGAAATTCTGGAGTGGTCAGTTTTTCAGGGTAGTGGAAACACAAAATCCCTAACAATGCTAAGACTGCTAAAAAAATAGAAATATAGCCGCTGATTTGGCCTTGACCGACTACTAAACGCTTATTTCGAGACATTAAATTATATATTGTTAATCAACAATGATACTGAATTTTAAGTATTTATCAGAAACTGAATTTATATTCGTAGTGTATTAAAGTTTCATTCAGCCAGTTGAACGTAAATGTGAATACTTTTTATTTTGCAATATCTGGATCTGCTTGTTGCTATTTAGATTTGCTATGATCGTTTACTACAAAAAAGGATTTGAAAGTTACTAACTCCAATAAGCGCATCGCCTGTTAGAGTTAGTAACTTTACTAATAAAAGATTTAGCAAAAAGCCCGATTAACTAAAATTGAAAGGCAGGTATTGCTTTCCGAGTTTAAAAAATTCTTATCAAAATCCAACAAACCTTTTTGTGTTTTAGAGGTTGCCTTATAGGGCAGGTTTGCCAAGAATGCCTCATATTTTTAAATATTCCCTACTTTTGAAAGCACAACTATGTTACTAAAATATCTACGTCTTTTACTTCTTCCTTTTTCACTGATTTATGGAATGGCAATTACGCTTCGTAAAAAGTTGTACGATTGGGGCATTATGCGTGCTGTCAAATTCGATCTTCCCGTAATTTGCGTAGGCAATTTAGCCGTTGGCGGATCGGGGAAAACGCCAACTACAGAATATTTGGTAAGGCTTTTGGCCGACTATAAAATTGCAATTTTGAGTAGGGGATATGGCCGCAAAACGAAAGGTTTTATCTTGGCGGATGCAAGTGCAACTGCCGAAACCATTGGGGATGAACCTCTACAGTATTTTCAAAAATTCGAAAATGTTACTGTAGCTGTTTGCGAAGATAGGGTAGCTGGAATAGAAAAGTTAAAAGAAAACCACGATTTAATCATTTTGGATGATGCTTACCAACATCGGGCAGTAATGGCCGGTTTCAATATCTTATTGTTCGAATTCAGAAAATTGGGTACCCTTCAGTTTCTTCTTCCGGCAGGAAATTTAAGAGATGTTTTTGCATCACGTAAACGGGCAGATGTTCTATTGGTAACCAAAGCCCCGGTGCCTTTGTTACATGTTGCGCAGCAGGCGTCTATCAACGAGCTGCAACCTAACTCGACTCAAAAAGTTTTGCATTCTTATTTAAAATACGGCAAGCTAGAACATTTATATCACAATGAAAGTCGTTCGTTGGATGATATAAAAGATTTTCAAATCTTCTTACTCACTGGAATCGCAAATCCTGCCCCGCTAATTGAAGAGCTTGAGAAGTATTCCAAAACGATTAAACATGAAGAATTTCCAGATCATTACGCTTTCAAAACAGATGATATAAAGAAATTCAAGGCGGCATTTGATGCGGAGGAGAAAAAAGAAAAAATTATCATCACAACAGAAAAGGATAGCAAACGTTTAAAAGCTGCGGGATTTGAAAATTTACTGATAAATTTACCAGTATATTTTTTACCCATCGAGGTTGAATTATTTGAAGAAGATAAGATTACCTTTGATGAACTTATTTTAAACTATGTTAAGAGCAATAGAAGAAACCGTTGAGTATATAAAACGTAAAACTGAAAACTTTGCGCCAGAAATAGGCATTATTTTAGGAACCGGATTAGGCGGTTTAGTAAAGGAGATAGAAGTAGAACATCAGTTGATGTATTCAAACATTCCAAATTTCCCTATCTCTACCTTAGAATTTCATAGCGGCAAACTCATATTCGGCTCTCTAAACGGGAAAAAAATTGTGGCCATGCAGGGTCGTTTGCATTATTACGAAGGTTACAGTATGCAGCAAATCACTTTTCCTGTTAGGGTAATGAAAGGTTTAGGCATAGAAAACCTAATTGTTTCAAACGCTGCGGGCTCTTTAAATCCTGAGTTTAAAAAGGGCGATTTAATGATTATTGAAGATCACATTAATCTTCAGCCTGATAATCCATTAAGGGGTTTAATTGAAAGCTCTTTGGGACCTCGTTTTCCTGATATGAGCGAACCTTACAACCGTTTGATAACTGCGAAAGCTTTAAATATTGCAAAAACTTTAGACATTAAATGCCACAAAGGGGTATATGTTGCTGTTTCTGGTCCGAATTTGGAAACCAAGGCTGAATATAAATATTTGCGTTTGATTGGTGGTGATGCCGTTGGGATGAGTACCGTGCCAGAAGTTATTGTAGCCAACCACGCCGGTTTGCCGGTTTTTGCTATTTCGGTTTTAACTGATGAAGGTTTTCCTGAAGATTTGCAACCCTTTAACCTGGATGAAATTTTAGAAGCTGCGGCTAAAGCTGAACCTAAAATGACCGAAATTTTAACCCGCTTAATTGCTGAACTATAAGATGCTTAAAGTTGCTCAATTCTGCTTTATTATTTTGTTGCTTTCGGGTTTTCAAAAATCTTTTGCACAAGATTTAAAAACAAATATCAACGATAAATCAGAAGCCGATTCTATTAGAAAAAAACTTGATGCAAAGGATTCTGTCGTTTTTACGGCAAAATTCATTCGCTTTACTAAACTCGGTTTAAGTAGGGATAGTATTGTGTTGTTGCCGCTAGATACGTCGACGAGGAATATTCAGAACTACAGTCCACTGCTACAACCGCAAAATCCAACCATAAATAATGGGAACATGGGTTTGGCAGCCCGCCCTTTACTTTACGAACCCAGCAAACGCATTGGTTTCGATGCTGGTTTTCATTCGTTGGATTACTATGCACTAACCCCTGAAGATATTATTTATTATCAGGCACGCTCACCATATACTAGCTTGTACTTAGTTAGTGCTGGACAAAAGGAGCAGCTCTTTAAAGCCATTCACAGCCAAAATATTAAGAAAAACTGGAATGCCGGCGTCAATTTCAATAGGGGAGATTCGAGGGGATTTTACAGCAGACAGCGGGGAGATAACTTAAATGTTGCCGTTTTTTCCTGGTATCAATCGCCCAGCAAACGCTATAATATGTGGGCTTCTGCAATTTTTAACACCATGCGGGCTTACGAAAACGGATCAACATTAGATTCGACTATCTTCAATCCGGGCTATAATAAAATCAGCAGAGATGCAGAAACTGTGAAGTTAACCACAGCAAGGAATTTGTATCGAAAGAATACAGTGTTTTTAAAACAAACCTATTACGTTGGCCGGATAGATACCTCTGCAAATTTCAACAGCGCTGTTTTACCCACCAACAAAGTAACCTACACGGTTGAATACAATAACGACAGTTACGATTTTGCTAAAAATGAAACCGACAGTTACGGCGTATTGCCGGAAGGGTTTGCAAGTCAAACTTTTACCAACGATTCAACGCATGTTCAACATGTAAAAAATGAATTTCTTTACAGCTTTTTCCTTCGTCCGAAAAATTCAACTGTTATTAAAAATGAACTAAAAGTGGATGCAGGTATTCGCCACGATTATTATCAACACAAATATTTAGGAAATAAAGAAGATGGATCAGCGTATGAACAAAGTCAGTTTGCTTATCAAAACATCACTATTTTAGGAGCCGCAGGTTATCGTTTTACATCGAATATCGATTTAAATTTAGATGTGCAACAAATACTGCAAGGTGAAAATGCAGGCGACTATTTATATGAAGCTAAGAGTAGAATATTGCTCAGTAAATCAGTTGGGAGAATTGAGTTAGGTGCTTATGCGCAAAATCAATCGCCCGCTGCAATATTTAATTATTATCACGGGAATCACTACAGATGGGATAACCAGAACTTTAAGAATACAAAAGTAGCCAATGCTTCTTTCAATTTTATTAATGATAAATATGGTTTCACAGCTGGTGCCAAATATTTTTTAACCAGTAACTATTTGTATTTCGCTGCAGATAATACTTATGGAACAACTGCGATTAAGCCGGTGCAGGAAGGGGAAGATATCAGTTTAATCAGATTCGATCTATCCAAGAAATGGCGTTTTGGAAAGTTTGTTTTAGAAAATTACATCGCTTACCAAAAAACAGATAAAAATGCGATTTTGAGAACACCAGAGTTTTATACCTACAATAGTTTTTATCTGGATCAAACCTTTTTCAAAGTATTAAAAGCGAATATAGGTTTTGATGTGAGGTACAATTCTGAATATGCTAATTACTCTTATTCTCCAGCCACAGCCCAATTTTATGTGGGGAGCGATCGCGTTTTCAAATCAGAACCTGTTATAGACGTATACATCAAAGCAAATTTAAAACGGGCGAATCTGTTTATTAAATACGATTATGTTAACCAGGGATTGTTCTCTCCAGGTTATTATACCGTTAATCGATATCCTATGCAAGATGCTTTGTTGAAGTTCGGAGTGAGCTGGAATTTTTATGATTAACCAAAACTTACTCGCATAAAAAAATGGCATTCTGAAGAAACCAGAATGCCATTTTTTTTAAGCTTTTATTAATTACTTAGGCTTAGAAAGAATAACCAACTGAGAAACCTAATACGCGGTTAGTTAATTTACCATCACCAGATCTTGAATCTTTAGGAACCAGGTTTGATAAACCTAAACCATAATTTGCACCTACTAAGAAGCCAGAGTTAGTACGATATGCTAAACCAAAGTTAGCACCGAAATCTGTTGAAGCGTAATCTTTATCTGTGCTGCTACCAAATTCTAAATCATTTTCATCGGAAACTGTTCCTGCAGCATTACCACCAGTAGTTACTGTTTCAAACTTGTTTTTTCCAGAGATATTAAAACCAACGTAAGGACCAGCTGAAATCTGGATTGCTCCAGCATCACCTGTAGGAATTCTGAATACTGCATTGATAGGCACTTCAATAGCCATTAAATTTACTTTGTTTGAAGTAGTATTGGTAACCCCAGCAATAGTATTAGTCTGCTCAAACTTAGCACCTTTGTTTTGAAGCGATACTCCTGGTTGAATAAAGAAATTGTTTCCTACTCCAAAATCGGCGAAAGCTGTAACGTTAAATCCTACATTGTTTTGTACGTTATCGTTAAATTCTTTGCTGCCATTAAAATCGCTTGCACGGAATTTAGATAAATTGACACCCGCTTTTATTCCAAATCTTGCGTCAGATCCTGTCATTGTTGATTGGGCAAATGCACCTGTTGCTAATAAAACTACAGAGGCGCTTAGTAATAACTTTTTCATGATATTTTTTCTTTAGGTAAAAGAATTTTTGTTTTCAATGTTAATTACCTGCCACTTTCCAAAAGCTGTGCCAAACTATATATTGCTGATCGCTTAATCAGTATAAATAATTGGTTAACAGTGGTTTTTATTTGATTTTTATCACTCGAAGTTGTATAGTAATGACTGACTACTCAATGTTTTATTTTGTATACAGAACAGGAATATTCGCTGATAGGAGACAAACTTAGCTGTTAGATTATGTTTTTTGGGGTTTCTTTTTTGCCGCGGGGAACAAAACATTGTTTAAGATTAACCGATAACCTGCAGAATTTGGATGTAAATTTAAATCGGTAGGTGGGTCGCCAACGGCATGCTGGTAATCTTCAGGATCATGCCCTCCATAAAAGGTAAATTGCCCTTTGCCTATTTCTCCGTGAAGATAACGTACTTCTGCGGCACCTTTGTTTTCCCCTAAAACAGTTACGCTTGGTTTCACAACCGATTTTTTAAATGCTGTCGTTTGACCCATGAAACCTTTGATTACCTTATAGTGGTTTTGGGTAAGCATGGTTGGAACCAAATCCCACTTGGCAGAGAAATCAAATAATGTAAAGTAGTCATTGCTCTGATTAAGCGATCGGTTTTGGGTAACATCAATATCCGAAAATTCATAATTCATCGGGTTGTTATCCAGTTTGAAGTTTTGGAAAGCCAGGCTTTTATTAAAATCTAATTTCGATTGTGCATTTGGGTCAGCAGCATCTCCATCAAACATTTGGGCGCAAATATCAACCCCATCTGCAGCTAGGGCAATGTCAAAACTATCCGTTCCGGAGCACATGGCAAACATAAAGCCACCACCGGCACAATATTCTTTAATGTGTTTGGCTACTGAAAGTTTCATTTCTGAAACTTTTTTGAAGCCCAATTTTTTAGCCAACGCTTCCTGGTTTTTTACATCTTCCTGGTACCAGGTGGCATATCGAAATGAAGACCAGAAGCGACCATATTGTCCAGTGAAATCTTCGTGATGCAAATGGAGCCAATCGTATTTGGTAAGTTTATCCTGTAGAATATCATCGTCGTAAATTACATCGTATGGTATTTCCGCATAAGTTAAAACCAGTGTCACGGCATCATCCCAGGGTAATTTGCTTTTAGGCGAATAGACGGCAATTTTAGGTGTTTTCTCCAGTTTTACCATCTCCATATTAACTGATGGATCGCTAATTTCGTTTAAAAGATTAACCACTTTAGCATCAGACATTACTTCATAAGAAACGCCCCTGATTTTAAGCTCGTCTTCAACTGTTTTATTATACTTGATTAGAAAACTTCCGCCACGATAGTTCAAAAGCCAATCTACTTCCACCTGTTTGCTGATGGTCCAGTAGGCAATGCCGTAAGCTTTAAGGTGGTTTTTTTGATCTTCATCCATATAAACCAATAACGATGAGGCATGAGCAACAAAACTGCTTAACAGGCAAATGAGTAAGATATAATATTTATTTTTCAAATCGATGGAGTGTAAAACACTAAAATACCTCATTTAAATTGTTTAGAAAAATTTAATGCTGTATGAGTTCTACAATTTTGCTATTTTTGCCCTCTACTTTTAAAAACACGGAGTTTTTAAGGTGATCAAAATTTAAAACCAGTACACACAATTGATATGAGTAAAGCAATAATAAAAACTGAAAAAGGAAATATGACTGTTGAGTTCTTTGAACAAGATGCTCCGAAAGCAGTTGCAAACTTTAAAAAATTAGCAAACGAAGGTTTCTATGATGGTGTAACTTTTCACCGCGTAATTCCTGATTTCATGGTTCAAACAGGTTGCCCAAATTCTAAAGATGGTGCAACAGGAATGCCAGGTACAGGTGGTCCGGGTTATAAAATAGATTGTGAGTTAACTGGCGAAAACCAATATCATGATCGTGGTGTGTTATCAATGGCACACGCTGGCCGTAACACCGGGGGTTCTCAATTCTTTATTTGCCATAGCAGAACAAATACTGCACACTTAGATCGCAACCACACTGTTTTTGGTAAAGCAGTTGAAAATGTTGACCTTGTGGACGATATCCGCCAGGGAGATAAAATTTTAGGAATTGAAATTATTGAAGATTAAATTGCGTTGAGCGTTTGGCGATAAGCGTTTAAACCGCTAAACCCCAACCGCTAACCGCTTAACAAAATAGAATATGAATTTAAGAGGAATTGTTGCCGTATCTGGCAGACCAGGTTTATTTAAGCTGGTTGGACAAAATAAAGTAGGTTACATTTTGGAGGGTTTAGATGCCCAAAAAACTAAAGTTGTAGCTAATATTACCAATACTAAGTTAGCTTCGTTAGAAGATATTACGGTTTATGGTGAGGAAGAAGAAATTAAATTGGCTGATATTTTTGCTAAAATTTCTGAAAAAGGATCTACTCCAGATTTAAAAGGTGATTTACGTTCGTACTTTTTGGAAGTGGCTCCAGGTCACGATCAGGAAAAAGTATACGCTTCTGATATGAAGAAAATCATCACCTGGTATAACTTATTGAAAGATTTACCTTTGTTTACCGAAGATACACCTGATACTCCAGGTTCTCCGGCTGAGGTTAAATTGGCTGAAGAAAAAGTTGCTGCTGATAAGAAAACAAAATCAACTGCTACAAAAGCATCTGGAAGCGCGAAAGCAACTACAAAAACATCTGCTCCTGCTAAAAAAGCAAGCATGACAAGTAAAAAAGGCGTTTAGTTTTTTCTAAATGTTATCTAAAACACCAGGCAAAAGCTTGGTGTTTTTTTTTGCCTTAAAAGAAATAATACAGGATTACCACAATAATTAATGAAATGATAATGCTGATCCAAAGCATTTTATTGTTGCCACTCTGGTTACTTCTATATCGGTAATTGCGTTTATATTTATCTAACATATCTTTTTATTTTATGATGTTTTTGGAATGCCGATTCCATATTTTACCTCTCGTTTCTCTCCTTCAGGTTATGCATGGTGATAGGGTTCACCTTTCAAAATGCTAAATCCTCGATACAACTGCTCTACAAAAAACAAGCGGATCATTTGATGTGAAAAAGTCATATCAGATAAGGAAATAAGCCCATTTGCCCGCTTGTAAATGGTTTCGTCAAATCCGTATGGCCCGCCAATAATAAAAATTAAATGTTGAACACTGCCAATCATTTGCTTATTCAGGTAATTGGAAAACTCGATTGAAGAATATTTTTTACCTTTCTCATCCAATAGAATAACAACATCGCCATTATTAATTTGTTTGTGCAGCAATTCAGCCTCTTTTGCTTTCTGCTGCGCCTCGCTTAAATTCTTAACATTTTTCACATCAGGCAAAGGCAAAAATGTAAAGTTTATATAGTGCTTTAATCTATTGATGTATTTTTCAATCCCCTCAATTAAATACTTATCCTCCGTTTTGCCAATGGCGATTAAAGTAATCTTCATTTAATATTTTGCTATCTTTAGAATTTTCTGCCATTCAAAGATAATGTTAAAAACACAAGCACAAATTATATCTGGCTATAGCCAAAAAATTAATGAGGTTACAACTAAGATTGAAGCAACAAAAAAGCTTATCGATCAGCTTTCGCTGGTACGAATAGGTCTATTTTTAGCTGAAATATTGTTCTTTGTTTCACTGTTAAATTCTGCCGATGATAACAGCAGAACATTGATCCAATTTGCGTTGCTGCTTCCGGTGATAGGGTTTGTATTTGTGGTAAGGAAACAAGCAAGATTAGACCGTGAAATTGACTATCAAAAGCAATTATTATGGGTTTACCAAAACGAATGGAACCAACTGAATGGCAAACTAAATGGTTATGAGGATGGGAGTGTGTTTGAATCTGAATCTCATCCATATTCATCAGACTTAGATATTTTTGGCCGTGCCTCGCTATTTTCTTTGGTAAACAGATGTTATACTAAAACCGGCAAAGATTTGTTAGCAGAGCGTTTATCGCATAAATCAATCAAAGCTGAAATTTTGGCCCGACAAGAAGCCATTAAAGAAGTACAGGAAAAAATTGAAGAAACATTTGATTTTAGAGCCAACTTACACGGTCATAATATTGAGAAAATTGAACAGATTAAAACGCAATTGGCAGGAGATTTGGGACTGCAACTTGCCTTTGTCCGTAAAAAATTGCTGCGGGTTTACGTTGCCGTTGCTCCATATATTACCTTTGGCTTAGTTTTATCCTCCATTTTTATTGGCGGTTTATCTGGAAATATTTTAGGGCTTTTTGTTTTTATTCATTTAGGCATAAATATCTTTTTAAATTCAAAAATTAATCTGGTTTTTTACAGTTTTGGTGGCGGTTCAGGATTATTAAACAGTTACGCCGAGGCCATAAAGTGGACCGAAAATCAACCATGGAAAAGCAGCTATATTCTGCAGTTATTTACCTCAAAGATTCCGGTAAGTAAAGAAATCAAGACATTATCAAAAGTAATTCAGAAGTTTGATGCAAGGCTAAATCTGATTGTTGGAGGCTTTTTGAATGGATTATTTCTGTGGGATTTGCAATGTTGTATCAGTCTGGATAAATGGTACCAAAGCTCTTCAAAAGATGTTATTTCGGCACTCAACCATTTGGGTGATTTCGAAGAAATTATTTCATTGGCCACTTTAGCTCATAACCAGCCAGACTGGGTTTTTCCTTCAATCGATGAAGGTTTTCAATTGAGCGGAACTGAAATTGGGCACCCGCTAATTTCTGTTGAGCGAAGGGTTAACAATGATTTTTACCTTGAAACAAAGCCAACAGTCGACATTGTAACCGGATCAAATATGGCAGGGAAAAGTACTTTTCTGAGAACGCTCGGCATCAATATGGTTTTAGCTTATGCAGGCGGTCCTGTTTGCGCCAGGTCATTAAGATTATCTGTTTTTTCCATTAACAGCTATATGAGAATTAAAGATTCTTTAAATGAAAGTACCTCCACTTTTAAAGCTGAGCTAGATCGTTTGAAAATGATTTTAAAGAATATCGAACAAGACAAAAATACGTTTGTACTTATTGATGAAATGTTGCGTGGAACCAATAGTAAGGACAAATATTTAGGGTCGAAGGTTTTTGTAGAAAAGCTGATTGCAGAAAAAACGCCAGGTTTATTTGCCACACACGATTTACAATTGGCCGATTTGAAAGAGGATCATTCTACTACTTTAAGAAACTTTCATTTTGATATTCAAATCATAAACGGAGAAATGGAGTTCGATTATAAACTGAAACAGGGACCTTGTTCTACCTTTAATGCCGCAATTTTATTGAAACAGATCGGCTTAAGCTTAGATTAATTTATCGCAATAGCGTAACCGATCCTGTATATTTAACGGTATTATTGTTTAAATGAGTTCCGAGAATTACATAATAATAAACACCTGTTGGTAGCTCGGTATTTTTAAAGGTTCCTTTCCAATTGTCGAAAATATTATCGGTAAAAAATAACTGATTGCCATATCGGTTATAAATTTGAATTCTATACCTTTTTAGATTAGTAATGCCTACTACAAATTCATCGTTTACACCATCGCCGTTTGGCGAAAATGCATTTGGTGTAAATATTGAAGCTTCTTTTCTTACGATCAAATCGCCTTGAGTGATCGAATTCCAACAACCATTATTTGAAAATGCCGTCAAAGTAATCTTAAAAGTCCCATCCGTTTGAAAGGTATGTGTAGGGCTTTTTTCAGAGGAAAAAGTTCCATCACCAAAGTGCCACTCAAAATAATCTCCAAATTGAGAAGTATTTGTAAAAACGATTGGGGCAGGCACTGAAAACTTGACATTAAAAGAAGGTTCGGTATAGAAACCCGCTATCGGGATTCTGGCGATTGGAGGTACAATTATACTTGTAGGATCAGAGCTGCAAGTTCCTAAAGTGAGTACAATTTTGTATTCTCCGGCTTTGTTGAAATTAGCTACCGGTATTTCCACGCTACTGTTGGTTGCCGTAAAATTGTCTGGGCCTGTCCACAGGTAACTCATGTTTTCCTGTTGGGGAACGGAAAGTCTTATTAAATCGTTTATGCAGAAAGCTGGTTTGTTGATCGAAATTTCTGGAATTTCAGGCTTCAACTCTACCAGAATTTCTTGGGTAGCGATAGCTACACAGCCGTTGTCAGTTTCAATGGTTAAAGTAATCGTTTTCAGTCCTGGCGTATCAAAAGTGATTACTTTACCGTTGTTTGCAGCATCGGTATTTGTTCGCACTGATAAACCGAAATCCCATTTAAGCTTGGTATAATTTTTAGATGCATTCACGAATGAAAAACTCTGATTCGCTTCACATTTGTTATTTACTACAATAGAGAATGCCGCCTCTGGTTTCAAATCAACGGAAAGAATTTCCAATGAATTTTCTTCACTAATGCAGTCTCCAACTTGTACATATAGTTTATAAATTCCAATATGTTCAGGACCCACGTTCGGTATAGCCGGGTTTTGTTCGGTAGAAGTGAAGCCATTTGGTCCGCTCCAGTGGTAAGTAGCAAGGTTCAGAAATGGTGTTGAAAGTTGCAGCACATCGCCTTGGCATAAGGTCAAATCAGATGCTGTGATAGTGGGTTTATCGGGCGTTTTAGCGACGATAAAGTTCTTTGTGGTTATCACACTACAACCATTGCTCCCTTTGGCTTCGAGCACAACAACTTTTTCTCCCGGTGTGTTGTAAGTGATGGTGTAGGGGCCAATGCCATCTGCGGTTGCTAAACTTGCACCTTCACCAAATGACCATTTTAAGTCTGCATAATTAGCGGCAATACTTTCAAATACATACGCCTGGCTATCTGTACACGGGTTTAACTTCTCTACAGCTATTTCAGCACTTGGTCCTGCTAAATCTGCATCTCCCCCAAATTCTAAAGTGAAGCCATTGTTCGCCTGATCAAAATTATTAATCAGAATAGCATACACATGATCTTCAATTAAATCAACATATTTCAAAAAACCATTTTGTCCTAAGCCACACCCGCTCTGCTCTGTTAAATCCGTTTCAGTTAAACTAAGTCCAGTTTTGAAATAGCTTGGTGTACAGGTAACCCCACTACCGGCAGCACATCTTATCGCAGTTGAAGGATTCATGTTGCCACAATTTCCATTCAATCCCAAATCATAAAATATCCAGTCAATATCGTTGGTAGTAACGGTTGGTGTAATTGTAAAAGTGAAACTACCTGCTTTAGAAGCTTTGAACATGTACCAGGCGGTGTTGGCTTCATTACCATCCAGGCAAGTGCCAACAGTTTCACTCAGATTGTTACCTCCACCTGCTACATTAAGTTGAGTAAAAGTTTCTTTGCTGCAGAGTATTGAAAACGTACCGCAATCTTGTCCAGGCTGAAGGGGTGGGAAATAATTGTCTACACAAAGTTTAAAAGTTCCTGTATTATCATTCTGTGCGCTAACTCTAATGTAATATATCTCGCCAAGTTTTAAACCTCCTTTGTATAATACGTTTACATTATTTGATGGAGTTGTTGAAACAGGTATTTCTGATACAGCGTTACTAAGAGGGTCAAAGGTATAGAGTGCTATTAGGGGATTTAATAGTGTATTGGTGCTGCTCGAATTAACCTGGCCACTTACTGAAATATTAACATCATATTTTGTAGCGGTAAACTTAAACCAAACATCTTTTCCGATTGCTACCCAACTTGTAGGTTTATTATAAATAGTCGATGCGGTGGCTTCAACATTACTATAGGCCGCATCAACGCTACAGAATCCGGTAGTGTTTGGGATGTTTACTGCATTTACTAATTCATCATTTATTGGCGGAGAAAAATTTGCCCAAAGTTTCGAGCAAAATATTAAGAATAAAAAGAGAATTAATGAAAAGCGCATCAGTAAAACTATTAAAAAATGTTTTCTTTTTGTGCTGTAATGTAAGTTAATGTTTTGTTAATATTAAAGTTGCAACTTGAGGCAGTAAGATAAGACTATGATTAAAGCAAGTGATTTTGGATCGGACTTTTTATGGGGAGTAGCTACAGCGGCACCACAAATTGAAGGCGCTACCAGTTCTTATGGTAAGGGGCCGTCCATTTGGGATAACTTTTCCAATCGAAATGGGAAAATTAAAAATGGTCATAAGATGAATGTTGCCTGCGATTTTTATCATCGTTATCAGGAAGACATTGCTTTGGTGAAATTATTAGGTTTTAAGATATTCAGGTTTTCCATTGCATGGTCGAGGATTTTACCTGCTGGCAGAGGAGAGGTTAACCAAGAGGGATTACGTTTTTACCATCGTATAATAGATGAATGTTTAAGTCATGGAATTACGCCTTATATCACACTCTATCATTGGGATTTGCCTCAGGCTTTGGAAGATGAGGGTGGATGGACCAGTTTCAGTATTAATGCAGCCTTCAATGCATTTGTGAGTATTTGTGCGCTCGAATATGGCGACAAAGTCAAAAATTGGATCGTGTTGAATGAGCCGTTTGGTTACACTTCACTGGGTTACATGCTAGGCATCCATGCACCAGGAAAAACCGGATTAAGCAATTTTTTTCCTGCTGTGTTACATACTGCTCTAGCACAGGCTGAGGGTGGGAAAATCTTGAGGGCAGAGGTCAGTAATGCCAATATCGGAACCACTTATTCTTGCTCAGAGATTATTCCTCACACGCATAGCGATAACGATTTACTGGCTGCCAAGCGAGTAGATTGTTTGATGAATAGACTTTTTGTAGAGCCGGCACAAGGTTTGGGCTTTCCAACTGGAGATTGGGAAGTTTTGGAGAAATTTCAAATGGAATATGGAACCTGGCGTTTGCAGGATAGGATGAAATTTGATTTCGATTTTATTGGTTTGCAGAACTATTTTCCACTAACAATTAAATACAATGCATTTATTCCAGTAATCCAGGCCTGGGAGGTAAAAGCCAAAAGCCGTAAAAAACCACATACCGCAATGGGTTGGGAAATTAATGCCAATAGTTTTTACAATATCATTAAGCAATTTGCTGCCTATCCGAACATTAAGAATTTGATGATTACCGAAAATGGAGCCGCCTACCATGATAAGGTAGACAATGGCAATATTGTAGATGCAGAGCGGATTGAATATTTTAAGATATATCTGGAGGCGTTACTTAAGGCAAAAAGCGATGGAATTAACATCACGGGTTATATGGCCTGGACATTAATGGACAATTTTGAATGGGCTGAAGGCTTCAACGCCCGCTTTGGGCTTGTTCACACTGATTTTAAAACATTGAAACGCACCATCAAGTATTCGGGTTATTGGTGGCAGGAATTTTTGAAAAACTAAGGCTGTTTTCCCGCAGATCTTCGCAGATAAGAAACGCAGATTTAAAAAATCGGAGAGAATCTGCGGTCTTATCTTTTTTAGATCTGTTAGAAATATGATTATCTTGAACTCATGAACGACAAGACCATAGTTTATAGTACTTACTACGATCCAATGGAAGCCAATATTATCAGGGCTAGACTAGAAGATTCGG
Source organism: Pedobacter sp. AC212 (assembly GCF_979258625.1). Taxonomy (NCBI): domain Bacteria; kingdom Pseudomonadati; phylum Bacteroidota; class Sphingobacteriia; order Sphingobacteriales; family Sphingobacteriaceae; genus Pedobacter; species Pedobacter sp. AC212. Next base: position 1,302,115 of record NZ_OZ409870.1, read on the forward strand.
GTTTTGCGTGTTTCCTTGCCGATGAAAATGTGGCCACGATCAACCCGCTCTACAATCAGGCCATAGGAGGTATTAAGCTTATCGTTTTTGAAAGGGACTTTGAAGCGATTAATAAGCTGTTGATAGAAGATCACCAGCTTGAAGATATTGACAGCCAAGTGGAGGAAAACCCCATGGCTGAAGAGTTGGTCATTTGTCCAAAATGCGGATCTAAAAATCTTCACCGATCAGAAAAAAGGTATAACAAATTTAACCTATTCGGAATATTTAATTATCGGCTACCGAAAATAGAAGTGATCCGATGCCTTGATTGTGGTCATGAATTTGAGTAGGTTTTTCGCAACAGTCTAAGTACCTAAACCCGATATTCGCGAAAAGCTCCCGATTTTCTTCGGGGCTTGTAGCATTAGCGGGACCGAACCGTTAAAAAAATCACTGCATCTGCTTTCCAAATAAAAAAATCCCGCCCTGATTTTGCTCAAAGCGGGATTTACAATATGTAAACTGCAGACTTCTGACTGAAGACTCAAGACTAACTAAAGTCCAGCTTTCGCTGCAGCCTCAGCTCTGATGATATTTAACGCACCGCCGGCCTTAAACCAGTCGATTTGCTGTGCATTATAACTGTGATTAACCGGGAAAGATTCCTCAGTTCCATCTGCATGGTGTAAAACCAAAGTGAGTGGCTTATCTGGAGCAAACTCTGTCAACCCTAAAATATCAACTGTATCGCCTTCTAAAATTTTGTCGTAATCGTCTTTATCAGCAAAAGTTAAACCTAACATTCCTTGCTTTTTCAGGTTGGTTTCGTGGATACGGGCAAAAGATTTTACTAAAACTGCACGAACTCCAAGATGACGAGGTTCCATCGCGGCATGCTCACGTGATGAGCCTTCGCCATAATTTTCATCACCAATAACGATCGATCCGAAACCTGCTGCTTTATAATCGCGTTGTGTTGCCGGAACAGGACCATATTCTCCTGTTAATTCATTTTTAACACTGTCTGTTTTATCGTTGAAGTAATTCACTGCACCGATTAACATGTTGTTCGAAATGTTATCTAAGTGACCACGGAATTTTAACCACGGACCAGCCATTGAAATATGATCTGTTGTACATTTGCCTTTTGCTTTGATTAAAAGTTTCAAGCCTTTTAAATCTGTGCCTTCCCAAGGTGTAAATGGATCAAGCAATTGCAAGCGGTGAGAGGTCGGAGAAACTAAAACTTCTACCTTTGAACCATCTTCTGCTGGCGCCTGATAACCCGCATCTTCAACAGCAAAACCTTTAGTAGGTAATTCAAAGCCGGTAGGAGGGTCTAATTTAACTTGTTCACCTTTATCATTTGTAAGCGTATCTGTTAATGGGTTAAAACCTAAATCACCCGCAATTGCAATGGCAGCAACCATTTCTGGCGATGCAACAAAGGCGTAAGTGTTCGGGTTACCATCGGCACGTTTTGCAAAGTTTCTGTTAAACGAGTGAACGATCGTGTTTTTCTCTGCCTTTTCTGCACCGGTTCTATCCCACATTCCAATACATGGGCCGCAGGCATTGGTGAAAATTGTAGCGTCCAAATCTTCGAAGGTTTTTAAATAACCGTCACGATCAGCCGTGTAACGTACTTGCTCAGAACCAGGATTGATGCCAAACTCAGCTTTCGTTACCAAACCTTTTGAAATAGCCTGGTTAGCGATGGATGCAGCTCTTGACAAATCTTCGTAGGAAGAATTGGTACAAGAACCAATTAAGCCCCATTCCACTTTCAAAGGCCATCCGTTTTTCTCTGCCTCTACTTTCATCTGCGAAACCGGAGTAGCCAAATCTGGCGTAAACGGACCGTTTAAGTAGGGTTCTAATGTATCTAAATCAATTTCGATTACCTGATCGAAATAGTTTTCAGGGTCAGCATACACTTCAGCATCACCAGTTAAATATTCTTTTATCTTATTGGCTTCGTCAGCTACTTCATTGCGATCAGTTGAGCGTAAGTAACGTTCCATGCTTTCATCATAACCGAAAGTAGATGTGGTTGCACCGATTTCAGCCCCCATATTGCAAATGGTACCTTTACCTGTACAGCTTAAGTTGATTGCACCATCACCAAAATATTCCACAATTGCACCGGTACCACCTTTTACGGTTAAGATACCTGCAACTTTTAAAATCACATCTTTTGCTGCGGTCCAACCGTTTAATTTACCGGTTAACTTAACACCGATTAATTTAGGGAATTTAAGTTCCCAAGGTAAACCCGCCATCACATCGCAAGCATCGGCACCGCCAACACCAATTGCAACCATGCCCAAACCACCAGCATTAACGGTGTGTGAGTCGGTTCCAATCATCATTCCGCCAGGGAAAGCATAATTTTCTAAAACTACCTGGTGAATAATACCTGCACCTGGTTTCCAGAAACCGATTCCATATTTATTGGATACAGAAGATAAGAAATCAAAAACTTCTGCACTTTCTGTCCTTGCATGAGGAAGATCTATCGCTGCACCTTCTTTAGCAGTAATTAAGTGATCGCAATGAACCGTTGATGGAACAGCAACTTGTGGACGACCAGCTTGCATAAATTGCAAAAGTGCCATTTGTGCGGTAGCATCTTGCATTGCTACACGGTCTGGAGCGAAATCTACATAATCAGTTCCACGAGAAAATGATTTTTTAGGATCGCCATCCCAAAGGTGGGCGTATAATATTTTTTCTGATAATGTTAAAGGTCTGCCTACAATTTTACGGGCCGCATCTACACGCGGGCCGAAATTTGCGTAAACCTTCTTAATCATGTCTATGTCGAAAGCCATACTTTATTTTTTAAAAATTATTATCAATTTCAATACAAACTAAATTAAACATTTTTTGACAGACTTATTTTTATGATTTGTCAAAAAATCTAATTTAAAAACATTCTATGCTGTTTTTGCATAATTAAAGAGGCTATCTGATAAGTCAGACAGCCTCTAATTTAATAACAATAAATGCAGATTTTTGTTTCTTATAATTTGGTAGAAACAGGGGTAAACTTGGTTAAGTTAATACCTTCAACTGCAGTTTTATATTCTTCAATACTTGGAATACGACCTAAAATTGCAGAAAGAACGACTACAGGAGTGGAAGCCAATAAAGACTCACCTTTTTTACCATCTCTATCTTCTACCACACGGCCCTGGAACAAGCGGGTTGAAGTTGCCATGACGGTATCTCCTTTTGCTGCTTTTTCCTGGTTACCCATACATAAGTTACAGCCTGGACGCTCTAAGTACATGATGTTTTCATATTCTGTACGGGCTGAACTTTTCGGCAATGCATCGCTAAATTCAAATCCAGAATACTTTTGCAGGTATTCCCAATCACCTTCCGCTTTTAATTCATCAATGATATTATAAGTAGGGGCAGCAACCACTAACGGAGCTTTGAAAGAAACTGTTCCTGTTTTTTGCTCTACATTTCTTAACATTTGCGAAACGATTTTCAAATCGTCTTTGTGAACCATGCAAGATCCAACGAAGCCAAGGTCTACCTTTTTATCGCCTCCGTAGAAAGTTAAATCTCTGATGGTATCATGGGTGTAGCGTTTAGAAACGTCAACATTGTTCACATCCGGATCGGCAATCATTGGCTCTTCAATTAAATCCAAATCAATGACTACCTCTGCATAATATTTCGCATTATCATCTGGCATTAAAGCAGGTTTGATGCCTGTTTTTATTTCCTCAATACGTTTGTTTGCTTTGTTGATTAAGCCTTGTAGCACCTGGTTATGGTTGTCCATACCTTTGTCTATCATGATTTGAATCCGATTTTTAGCAATTTCTAAAGATTGAATTAAAGTATCATCCTGTGAAATGCAAATAGATGCTTTTGCTTTCATCTCTGCTGTCCAATCGGTAAAAGTAAAAGCCTGATCGGCTAATAAAGTTCCAATGTGAACTTCAATAATACGACCCTGGAATACATTTTCGCCATCAAATTGCTGCAACATTTGTAATTGGGTCGCGTGTACCACATCACGGAAATCCATGTGCGTTTTCATGGCACCTTTGAAAGTTACCTTAACCGATTCAGGAATTGGCATTGAAGCCTCACCAGTTGCCAGCGCTAGTGCCACAGTGCCAGAATCGGCACCGAAAGCCACGCCTTTAGACATACGGGTGTGCGAATCGCCACCGATAATGATTGCCCATTCGTCAATGGTAATGTCATTCAGTACTTTATGAATCACATCGGTCATTGCGTGGTATTCACCTTTAGGGTCGCGGGCGGTAATTACACCAAACTCATTCATAAATTTCATCAATTTAGGAATGTTGGCTTGGGCTTTTTTATCCCACACAGATGCCGTGTGGCAACCCGATTGGTAAGCGCCATCAACAATTGGTGATATGACAGTCGCAGCCATTGCCTCTAACTCCTGGGCGGTCATCAAACCGGTGGTATCCTGAGAACCAACAATGTTTACTTCCACACGAACATCAGAACCAGCGTGTAAAATTTTACCTTGAGTTAAACCCACAGCATTTCTGTTGAAGATTTTTTCTACAGCAGTTAAACCTTGGCCTGCAATAGAAACTTCTTTAGCTGGGGCAAAAACGATTGGAGCTTCAATACCCAAAGTTTTAGCTGCGAAGGTTTGGATTTTTTTACCAAACACAATAGCGTATGAACCGCCAGCTTTGATAAACTCCATTTTTTGCGGAGTTAGCGCTTTTGAAATATCAATTAATTCAAACTCGCCGTTATATAATTTTTTTGTTCTGGTATTGATGGTCAGTACAGTGCCTGTTTCAATGGAATAAACCTGTTCCAAGATAGGTTCATCGTTTTCATTGCGGATCACGTTGCCATTTTCATCAATCTTTTTTACCCAGTTTTTAAGGTCGATACCAATACCACCTGTTACATCAACTGTGGTAAGGAAAATTGGGGAAATGCCATTAGTACCACCAACAATAGGCGCTATGTTTACAAATGGAATGTAAGGACTAGATTTTTTACCTGTCCAAAGGGCTACATTGTTTACTCCCGACATGCGAGAAGAACCCACGCCCATCGTACCTTTTTCAGCAACTAACATCACACTTTTATCCGGATGCTGTGCCTGTAAAGCCTGAATTTCTTCCTGAGCTTCTGGCGTAATCATGCATTTTCCATGCAATTCACGGTCAGAACGGGAGTGCGCCTGATTTCCTGGAGACAATAAATCTGTAGAAATGTCGCCAATACCAGCAATAAACGTTACTACTTTAATTTCTTCGGCTACCTCAGGGAGTTTTGTGAAAAACTCAGCCTGTGCATAGCTTTCCAAAATCTCTTTAGCGATCTCATTTCCATTATGATAAGCCTCTTTTAATCGATCTGTATCTGCATCGTATAAGAAAACCTGTGTTTTAAGCACATTAGCAGCTTTATGGGCTTTATCGCCATTATCTGCCAGAGCGATATCTAATAAAACTTTGATAGAAGGTCCGCCCTTCATGTGCGATAGCAGTTCGAAAGCAAAATCTGGAGTAATTTCTGCAACTACCGCTTCACCTAAAATTATTTCTTTTAAAAACTGTGCCTTTACAACTGCTGCGCCAGTGGTTCCGGGCAAAGTATTGTAGATGAAAAAATTAACAGCTTCTTCTCTGTTAAAATTATTTACGTTTTTAATTTGCGTGATGATTTCACTCAGCAGCTCAGCGCCATCAATAGGTTTAGGGTGAAGACCTTGAGCTTTTCTGTCTTCAATCTCCTGGATATAATCGTTATAAATACTCATCTTAGATATTTTATTCTCTTTCTTGTAGGTTTAGGTAGCGAAAATGCTTATTTCCTGTCGTGTGAAAAAGAATATGTTGTTGTAAATTAATTTGTGTTATTAAGCCAATTAAGCTCAATATTTTGGTCAAAACAAAAATAGCAAAAATAACCCTTAAATATAATTCGGGCAGGCTATTAAGTAATTTGGAATTGTTCTAAATTACTGTAAATGATTGAAAATGAAGTCATGAAAACGTAGTAATTATTTCTTCATTTAGCTCAAAGAATAAATTTAAATAACCCCTCAGTTATACCTTTTAGTATAAGTTATATAACTGTCCATAAACGAACATTAATGTTCATTTACGAACGTATCTTGAAATGCATTCATGCTATTATAACCTTATACAGGGAACTAACGACGCTAATTTTCTATGGCACAGGATTGGCTAAAGGCTACAGCGTTGAAAAAGTGAAACCTTTATCCGAAAAATATTTTAACACCCTTGGCAATGTGAACTCCAAACGATCGAAAGCTTTCAAACTATCATGAAATACCACTATCGAACCATTTTCGGTGTGTTTGATCACGTTTTGGAAGCACTTTTCGGGCGAAAGATTAATGTCAAAATCGCCACTGAGTACATCCCACATTACGATGTTGAGTCCAGAGTCTTTAGTTTTTAGTCTTGAGTCGGATTGCGTTTTGAGAACTAATGACTGCAGACTTTTGACTTGAGACTTTTTTATCCTTCCATAAGGAGGCCTGAAAAGATGGGTTTGGGTGATTTCCTGGCACTTAAGGATATTTTCGATATAGGTTTCATTGTCGGTTTTCCATCCTTTTAAATGGTTAAAAGTGTGGTTTCCGATGGCATGTCCGTCGTTTATTACACGAGCGTAAACTTCGGGATGTTTTACAATATTATCGCCAATACAGAAAAATGTGGCCTTTGCGTTAAAAGCTTTCAAAGTTTTTAAAACAAAATCTGTAACATTGGGTATAGGTCCATCGTCAAAGGTCAAATAAATAACTTTTTCGGTGCGGGATTTATTCCATAACAATGATGGATAATACCATTTTAGCAGAAGCGGCGATTTGATCAGGTACATTTTACAACCAAAGTTAGTAAATGCCTGTACAGATTGAAATTATTAAAGTTGTTTATATAGATTTGAAACAAATTATGAAAATGTTTACCAAGAATAAGTTACTTACCGGATCTGCATTGTTATTAGCACTAAGCTTTGGTCAAAATGTTAAGGCGCAAGAAGTAATCACCATTGAACAAGCGGTTGAAAATACGCTGAAAAATAACTTAAACATTAAACAAGCTGCTTTTAGTGCGGCGCTGAGTGAAGAAAATTTAACACAATCTAAATATGCACTTTATCCAAATTTGAATGCCAGTATAAATCCAAATTTAACTTTTGGTCGTGGTTTGGATCAAACTACATTTCAGGTTACCAACCAAACCTCATTATTTACGAGTGGTAATTTAAGTACCAATGTCGATTTATTTCAGGGGTTAACAAAAATTAACCAGATTAAACAAAACAAAACGCTTTTGGAGGCGGATAAGAGTAACGTAGAAAAAATCAAAAATGATTTGATTTTAAATGTTGTTACCGCCTATCTTCAGGTTTTGTATAATTCAGATTTAGAAAAAGCTTCTAAAGAACAATTGGATATTGCCAATAAAACTTTAGTAAGAGAAAATGCTTTATTGGATGCAGGTAATAAAACTCTGGCAGATATTTCTCAAGCAAAATCTCAAGTGGCAACTGCAGAGTTAAACCTTACAAATGCACAAAACGCACTTTCCATTTCCTACTTAACACTTGGACAATTGATGGAAATGCAACCTAACCAACGTTTTGTTGTGCAGGCGCCATTGATTGACAATGTTAAAGCAGCAGTAACGAATACCAGCGCAGAAGAAATTTACAATAATGCCTTAAGTATATTTCCAGATATTAAATTAGCGGGTCTGAGGTCATTGGCGGCCAAACAAGCAATTGCGGTAGCTAAAGGTGCTTACTATCCATCGTTAAGTTTAGGAGCAGGTTTAAATACATCTTATTCTTACCAATTTAATTATGCTGGCCAATTTCCCCAGTCATCTTTTGCCGATCAAATCAATCAGCGCTTGGGGCAGAGTATAGGTATGAGCTTGCAAATTCCAATATTTAATGGGTTTTCTGCCCGCTCAAGTGTTCGTCGGGCGAAAATTACTTATCAGAACTCGTTAACATCTGAGCAGCTGGCAAAAAACAACCTTAACAAAGTTATTTTTCAAGCTACAACAGACTTAAGAGCAGCTGAAAGTCGTTATAGATCGACTCAAAACGCATTTGATGCACAGAAAGATGCTTTTTATGTGGTTGAACAACGTTACAATGTCGGATTGGTAAACTCACTGGATTACAGTACTGCACAAACAAATAGAAACAAAGCTGAGATCGATTTTATACAAGCCAAATACGATCTTTTATTTAGAGCAAAAGTAATTGACTATTACCTGGGGAAACAAATTACTTTTTAAATAAGAGCAAGGAATGAGGATCAAAGAATAAAGATCTAAAACTAAAGTAAAAAAACACAATAATCTGTGAAATCACTAAATCAGTGTAATCATCCGCGAAGCGAAAATAAAACAACGAAATACATTAAACAATTATGAAACTGAAGCACATATTAATTACCATTGGTGTCATTCTTGCCATTTTAGCCGTGTTGGCGGTAACTGGCGTTATAGGTGGCGAAAAAATTGAAAAAGTTACTGTAGATAAAGCATCAGATAAAACTGTGGTAGAAACAGTAACTGCAAGTGGTAAAATTCAACCAGAAACCGAAGTTAAATTAAGTTCTGAGGTATCGGGAGAAGTGGTAGAACTGAAAGTTAAAGAAGGCGATATTGTTAAAGCCGGCCAATTACTTTGTAAAGTTCGTCCAGATATTTTGCAATCGGGTTATGAGCGTACAGTGGCTTCATATAACGCTCAGAAAGCAAGTGTTGCTGCCGCACAACAACAATTAGCTCAAAATCAAGCTAATTTCGTTAATGCAGAAGCTACGTATAAACGTAATGTAGAATTGTTTAATAAAAAAGTGATATCAGCATCAGAATTTGATGCCGCCAAAGCTGCCTATTTAACAGCTAAAGCAACCTTAGCCAGTGCAAAAGAAAATGTAACTGGTGCTAAATTTACTTTAGAGCAAACAGGTGCAAATGTAAAGGAAGCAGGGGCAAATTTAGCAAGAACGACCATTTATGCTCCGGCAGATGGTGTAGTTTCAAAACTATCAATCGAATTGGGCGATCGTATTTTGGGAACCTCGCAAATGGCTGGTACCGAAATTATGCGTATTTCCAATCTTTCATCAATGGAAGTAAATGTAGATGTAAATGAAAACGATATTACCCGTGTTAAAGTGGGCGATAAAGCTTCTATTGAGGTTGATGCTTTTGCTGATAAAAAATTTAGAGGTGTGGTAACAGAAATCGCAAGTTCATCAACAGCGGTTGGAACAACTACTTCAACATCAGTAGATCAGGTAACAAATTTCTCTGTAAAAATCAGAATTACAGAAGTAATGGAAGGCAAACAACAATCTATTTTCCGCCCGGGAATGTCGGCCACTGTTGACATTGAAAGCGAAACCGTTAATGGTTTAGCTGTTCCAATTCAGGCCGTATTCACCGAAAGTGGTAAGGCTGGCGAAGGCGACAAAAATAGCGGGAATCAGGAAAATACCGATAAGCAGAAGTCGAAATTAACCGATAAGAAAATAAAACAATTCGTATATACTTTTGATGCCAAAACGAAAAAGGTGAAGAAAGTTGAAGTGAATACAGGAATCCAGAATGATCAGTTTATCATCGTTAAATCGGGTGTAAAAGCTGGCCAGGAAATTGTAACAGGTCCTTATTCAGCAATCCAAAATAAGTTAAAAGACGGTATGGTTGTAGAAAAAACAGCTAAAGACCAGTTGTTTAACAAAGACGGCAAGAAGTAGTTTATAATTAATCGCAAGAAATAGTAACTTGCGCAATGGTTTAAGTTGTAAACCAAGGTTAGGGGTGTAAGGTTTAAGGTTTAGAGACATCAAGTCTATACCTTAAGGCTTACACCTTTTACCTTACATCTTTTTCTTGAAACACCTTTTACCTTAAAACCTTTTTTATAACATGGTACCTAAAATAGCGATGATAGGGGGCGGGAGCTGGGCGACTGCCATTGTTAAAATGCTTTCTGATAATTTATCCGAAAAAGAAATTTATTGGTGGATGCGCAATGAAGTGGCTATCGATCACATTAAAAAGTTTAAGCATAACCCACACTACTTAAGTTCTGTTGAGATAAAATTGGCAGATGACCACTTGTCTTCAAACGTAAAAGAAATTATTAGCGCTGCTGATTTTGTGATCCTAAACGTACCTGCCGCCTTCATAAAGGAAACGCTTTCGGCAATTACTAGTGATGATCTAAAAGGGAAAAAGATTGTTTCTGCGATTAAAGGTATCGTACCAGAAGATAACCTGATTATTGGAGAATTTTTACATGAGCGTTACGCCATTCCATATCATGATATTTTGGTGGTTAGCGGCCCTTGCCATGCCGAAGAGGTTGCTTTCGAAAAACTATCTTACCTCACTATTGCCTGTACAGATATTGAAAAGGCCTCAGGTTTTGCGTCATTATTAAATACCCATTACATCAAAACCAACGTTTCTGATGATATTTTCGGGACAGAATACGCTGCTGTTTTAAAAAATATTTATGCTGTAGCCAGCGGAATTTGTCACGGTATAGGTTACGGCGATAACTTCCAGGCGGTATTAATTAGCAATGCCATTAGAGAAATAAAACGTTTCGTTGATGCCGTTCACCCCATCAACCGCGACATTATGGAATCTGCCTATTTGGGCGATTTATTGGTTACAGCTTATTCTCAATTTAGCCGCAACCGTACTTTTGGCAATATGGTTGGCAAGGGTTATACTGTAAAATCAGCGCAGCTAGAAATGAATATGATTGCTGAGGGCTATTATGCGGCCAAATGTATGCACATTAAAAACCTTGAATTTAATGTAGATATGCCAATTAGTAAAGCCGTTCACAATATTTTATATGAAAACCGATCGCCTCAAATGGAGATGAAGTTACTTGCCGAGAAAATAAATTAATAGCTGTAAAGCAATGAACTGTTAATCGGTTACTGCAGTCCTTTTTTTCGTTTTATCTTTTTGTTTGTGATACTGCTGGGATTAAAATTTTTGCGCCAAAAAGGATATCACTTCAATAAGGTTTATTTAACATTTTATAGTAATCCTAATTAAAACAAATTGGCTGTTATTGCGTTCTACACTAAATAAAAAATAACTGTCATGAAAAAGAAATTTGCAATAGGATTATTAACACTCGCATTATTTGGCGGTGTAAGCTTAAGTGTTAATGCACAAGAGAAAAAAACAGATGTTGGTAAAGCACTAGATAAAACCGGTAAAGCCATTGGAAAAGGTGCAAAATCGGTTGGTAATAAAACTGCCGAAGTTGCAGTGAAAGGCGGTTCGAAAGTAGCGGATAAAACCTGGAAAGGCAAAATGGCACCAGATGGTTCTGATGTTTACATCAATGCTAAAAACGAAAAGTATTACGTAAACTCAAAAGGTGCAAAAATTTGGTTAAAACCAAGTCAAATCAAAACCAGAGTAGAAAAAAAGAACTAAAATAATGAACAGCAAAAAGCCTCGGTTGAAAATTTCAAACCGAGGCTTTTTTATTTTATAAATTTTTTAAACTATTGTTCCGTATAAATCAAAATCTTCAGCTCTGTCTATTTTAACATTTACAAAACTGCCATTTGCAGCATAACCTGTTGCAGCATCGATTAAAACCTCGTTATCTACTTCCGGTGAATCAAATTCTGTTCTTCCAACAAAGAAATCGCCCTCCTTTTTGTCAACCAAAACTTTGAAAGTCTGCCCTACCTTTTCCTGGTTAATATCATATGAAATGCCTTGCTGTATTTCCATGATCTCATCTACACGTTGTTGTTTAACTTCATCAGCAACATCATCAACTAGGGTGTGTGCATGAGTTTTCTCTTCATGAGAATAGGTAAAACAACCTAAACGATCAAACTTGGTTTCTTCAACCCACTGTTTCATTTCCTCAAAATCGTGTTCTGTTTCGCCCGGATAACCACAAATTAAAGTAGTTCTCATCGCAATATTAGGCACCTTATCTCTAATTTGGTTCACCAAATCAATGGTTTTTTGTTTCGTTGTACCACGACGCATTGATTTCAACATATTATCTGTAATGTGTTGAAGCGGCATATCCAGATATTTGCAAATATTATCACGCTCATTCATGGCATCCAAAATTTCCATCGGGAAACCAGAAGGGTAGGCGTATTGTAAACGAATCCATTCAATACCAGGAACATCAGATAAACGACGCATAAGCTCATCTAACTTTCTAACGCCATACAGATCTAAGCCGTAGTAAGTTAAATCCTGTGCAATTAGAATCAACTCTTTTGTGCCGTTTTTAGCTAGAATTTTGGCTTCATTAACCAGCTCTTCCATCGGTTTACTCATGTGTTTTCCACGCATCAGCGGGATAGCACAAAATGAACAAGGACGGTTACAACCTTCGGCTATTTTGAAATAGGCAAAGTGAGATGGCGTAGTTAATAAACGTTCGCCAATAAGTTCATGTTTGTAGTTTGCGCCTAACTCGTGTAGTATATTTTGTAAATCGTTGGTGCCAAAAAAAGCATCCACGTTGGTAATTTCCGATTCTAGTTCTGGTTTGTAACGTTCAGACAAACATCCTGTTACTACCACTTTGCCAATTTTGCCTGCTTCCTTTAGTTCGCTGAATTGGAGAATGGTATCAATAGATTCTTGTTTAGCATTATCAATAAAACCGCAGGTATTGATTACTACAATATCATCTTTCCCCATCTTATCAGACTCGTGAACAACGTTTAAGTTATTTCCACGTAGCTGCCCCATCAATACTTCCGAATCGTATATATTCTTAGAGCAACCCAAAGTAATTACGTTTATTTTGGGTTGTTTAATTGCGGTTTTACTTTTTACTATTTTGGTATTCATAATATTATTATTTACGCTTCCTTGCGGGTTGATTCCACAGATTCTATGATTTCACAGATTTTAGCGTGTATTTATTTGAAAGATTATACCGATATTCTTTTGACTTCACAACTGGTGTTTCCAAAATTGATCAATAAACCTGTTTTAATTTTGCTCGCTTTTAGATAAGAGATCAATTGATTTTGAAATAATTTTGGTTGATAACCAGTTACTGATTTAAGCTCTACGATGATTTTTTCTTCCACTATAAGATCACATCTAAACTTACCTATTATCTGATCTTCGAACAACACTATATATTCTTTCTCTATCTCGAATTTTAATCCGGTCTGCTGTAATTTAATTTTAAGGGCATTTACATAGATCTTTTCCAGAAAGCCTGGACCTAGATACGTATGCACCTTATAACAGCATCCAATTATAGTTTGTGTTAGCTCGTCATTTTCATATTCCTCCATTAGTGAATTTACACAAAAATCAGTGTAATCATTGAATCGGTGTAATCAAACACGAAGTGCATTCATTATTTAAACAAGCTATTCACAAACTCTTTCTTATCAAAAAGCTGCAAATCGACTATCTTTTCTCCTACGCCAATATATTTTACTGGAATTTTAAACTGATCGGAAATGCCAATTACCACACCACCTTTAGCCGTTCCATCTAATTTAGTAATCGCTAAAGCATTTACATCGGTAGCTTCGGTAAATTGTTTGCATTGCTCAAAAGCATTTTGCCCGGTTGAAGCATCTAATACAAGCAAAATTTCATGTGGCGCACCCGGAACAACCTTTTGCATCACCTGCTTAATTTTGCCCAACTCATTCATTAAGCCGACTTTATTGTGTAAACGTCCGGCAGTATCAATAATTACTACATCTTCGCCATTGGCCACAGCCGATTGTAAAGTGTCAAAAGCAACAGAGGCAGGATCAGATCCCATCGGTTGGGCAACAACTCTTACACCAACACGTTCTCCCCAAAGTTTAATTTGATCTACAGCAGCAGCTCTAAAAGTATCTGCAGCACCTAAAACAACTTTAAGGCCAGATTCTTTTAACTTGTGAGCCAACTTGCCAATGGTGGTTGTTTTACCAACGCCATTAACACCAACCACCATAATTACATAGGGTTTGTGGTCGCCATACTCAAATTGACGGAAATCGTTGCTGTTATTTTCAGAAAGTAGTAATTGAATTTCATCTCTTAAAATGAAATTTAATTCAGACGTGTTAAGGTATTTGTCTTTAGAAACGCGTTCTTCAATCCGTTTGATGATTTTTAACGTGGTGCTTACTCCAACATCAGAAGTAACCAAAACCTCTTCGAGATTATCGAGTACTTCGTCATCAACTGTTGATTTTCCGGCAACAGCTTTGGTAATTTTATTAAAGAAACCATCTTTAGTTTTTTCTAAACCTTTATCCAAAGCTTCTTGAGCCTCTGGAGCAGTTTCCTTCTTTTTGAAAAAATCAAATAAGCCCATATCTAAATTTGCTATAACAAAAAAAGCCCTCCCGGTTAAAACGGAACGGCCTTTAATATTTTCTGATTAAAAAATATTAACCTTATTTAGATGCGATAGCATCTTTTACGTGGTCGTTATGAACGATAAGTTCTTTGAATGAGTAAGCACCAGTTTTTGGTGATTTAACCATTGTGATCACTTTCGAATATTCTTTACCTGTACCTGTTTTAAGGGTTGCAACTACTTTCTTTGCCATGTTCTTATAATTTTAATGATTGAATGATAGATTGATAGAATGATAGAATGGGGGTTCCTCACCCTAACCTTCTATTATAAATCACCAATCTTATTTAATTTCTTTGTGTACGGTTACTTTTCTCAATACCGGGTTGAATTTTTTCAATTCTAAACGCTCAGTAGTGTTTTTACGGTTTTTCGTAGAAATATATCTAGACATACCTGGCATGCCACTTTCTTTGTGCTCAGTACATTCTAAAATAACCTGAACTCTGTTACCTTTTTTTGCCATTTTAATATTAATTGTAAACTGTTAATCTCAACAGTTAATGTTTTTTACAAAAATCCTTTTTTTACGAAACGGTTAATCGCTTCGCTAATACCCACTTTATTGATGGTTTTAATCGCTGAAGTAGAAACTTTCAACGTAATCCAACGGTCTTCTTCAGGGATATAAAATTTCTGAAGTTTCAAATTAGGATAAAATTTGCGTTTGGTTTTAACGTTCGAGTGTGATACGTTATTACCTTTCATTGCCATTTTTCCTGTTAAATCACAAACTCTTGACATGACTTGTAAATATAGTTGTTAAAATATCGTCGCTTAATTTTTTTAAGAGTGTGCAAATATCTGAATAATAATTGTAAACAACAAGAGGGGCTGTAAATATTTTCTATATTTTTTCAATTTTCATTGGCCATATCCATTTTGATACGATTTGAATATTTGCGCTAATAATTATTTATTTAAATTAGCCGCTAGTAATCCCAAATATATAACGAGCACCATGCAAATTACATCTTTTAAACAATACGAAGAAGATTATAAAAAAAGTATCGAAAACCCAGAACAATTTTGGGGCGAGGTTGCACAGAACTTTCAGTGGAGAAAACCTTGGTTTAAAGTTTTATCATGGAATTTTAACGAGCCAGACATTAAATGGTTCGAGGGCGCCAAACTAAACATCACCGAAAACTGCCTGGATCGTCACTTAGAAAAGAACGGTGATAAACCTGCCATCATTTGGGAGCCCAATAATCCTGAAGAAGAAAGTGTTACCCTAACGTATAAGATGTTGCACGAACGAGTGTGCCGTTTTGCCAATGTTTTAAAACGTAACGGAGCAAAAAAAGGCGACCGGATTTGCATCTATATGCCTATGGTTCCTGAGCTGGCAATTGCAGTGCTGGGTTGTGCCAGAATAGGAGCCGTTCACTCGGTAATTTTTGGTGGTTTTTCTGCTAAATCCATTGCCGATCGGATTAACGATTCGCAATGTAAATTGGTAATTACTGCAGATGGTGCCTATCGCGGAAATAAACAAATTCCGTTGAAAGATGTAATTGACGATGCGCTCATCGGCTGCCCTACCGTAGAAAAATGTATTGTGCTTACGCATGTGCGTACGCCGGTTTCCATGTTGAAGGGTAGAGATGTATGGTGGGAGGATGAAGTTAAACATGTTAATGATATCTGCGAAGCCGAAGAGATGGATGCAGAAGATATGTTGTTCATTTTGTACACTTCGGGCTCTACAGGTAAACCAAAAGGCGTGGTACATACTTGCGGCGGATACATGGTTTATGCTGGTTATACCTTCACAAATGTATTCAATTATCAACCAGGAGAAGTTTATTTCTGTACCGCTGATATCGGTTGGATTACAGGGCACTCGTACATCGTTTACGGACCGCTTTCTCAAGGGGCAACATCTGTATTATTTGAAGGGATTCCAACTTACCCTAATGCTTCTCGCTTTTGGGATATTGTAGAAAAACATAAAGTAAATACATTATACACCGCACCAACTGCTATACGTTCATTAATGAGCTTTGGCGAGGAACCGTTACAAGGAAAAGATTTAAGTTCTATTCGTGTGCTCGGCTCTGTAGGAGAACCTATAAACGAAGAGGCCTGGCATTGGTTTGACGAAAAAATTGGACATGGTAAAGCACCAATTGTTGATACCTGGTGGCAAACCGAAACCGGAGGAATTATGATCTCGCCAATCGCCACGGTAACGCCGACAAAACCAAGTTACGCCACTTTGCCTCTGCCAGGTATTCAGCCTATTTTGGTAGATGAAAATGGTAAAGAAATTGAAGGCAATGGCGTAAGTGGAAATCTTTGTATTAAGTTTCCATGGCCTGGAATGTTACGTACCACCTATGGCGATCATGAGAGATGCAAGCAAACCTATTTTTCCACTTATGAGAATTTATATTTTACTGGAGATGGCTGCTTACGCGATGAGGATGGATACTATAGAATCACTGGTAGGGTTGATGATGTTTTGAATGTTTCTGGTCATAGAATTGGTACTGCGGAAGTAGAAAACGCCATCAATATGCATGCTGGCGTGGTTGAAAGTGCAGTGGTAGGCTATCCGCATGATGTAAAAGGACAAGGAATTTATGCTTTCGTAATTAATCCAGAAATGCATGGTGAAGCAGAACTGACTAAAAAAGATATTTTGCAAACGGTTACCCGGGTAATTGGTGCCATTGCCAAACCAGATAAAATCCTTTTCGTGTCTGGCTTGCCAAAAACACGTTCGGGTAAAATTATGCGTCGAATTTTAAGAAAAATTGCTGAGGGTGATACCGCTAATTTAGGCGATACTTCAACTTTGTTGGATCCAGGCGTGGTAGAAGAAATTATAGCGGCTTCTAAAGCGCTGAAATAGATTTAAACATTCAAAGTAACAAAAAATGCCGATCATTTGATCGGCATTTTTGGTTTAATAAATTGTGGTTAATATCCTGGATTTTGAACTAAACCTTTATTAGCAGATAACTCACGATCTGGTATAGGGAAAACAAGTTTAGGATCGTTATAAACAAAGGTACCTAGTGTACGCTTTGTACGTTTGTAATCATGCAATCTAAATCCTTCATAAGCTAATTCTTTTTCACGCTCATTTAGTATTATGGCAAGTGTAGGAACCACATTACCTAGGCCAGCTCTTGTTCTTAATCTGTTGATGTCAGCAGCTGGTGTAGCTCCAATTACTGTACCTAATCTAAAGTTGCATTCTGCTCTAATTAAGTATTGTTCTGTAATGCGGGCAACAGGAATGTTTCCAAAATAATCATACCATTTTTTAGTGAATAAACCGTTTTTTGCACCTGTACCTGTATAAATTAAATCTGTTTGTCTTTTATCGCCAGTTTCGAATGCATTATAAAAAGCAGTGTTAACACTTGCATCTCCACGACCAACGTTGCCGCCAGTTGAATTTTCATAACTTGCATAGAAAGTGGCTAATCCATCATTTGATGAGCCTGCATTGCTCTGCTCATTTTGAGCGATTTCAAAAATACCTTCACTTGAATTTCTGGTTCTAAATGGAGCTTCTAAAGATGTAATTATTAACGAATACGAACTGTTGTTAATAATGTCATTAGCAAGATCTCTAGCCAATGCATATTTTCCTTCTTGAAGATATACTCTGGCCAAAAACGCCATTGAAGCATACTTTTCATCGGCACCTTCAAGTTTTGTAATTGATGATTTAAGATCATTTTCGACAGCTGTATAAACATCTGCAATAGTATTTCTTGGTACATTAGTAACAACATCACTTGTGCTTTGCACTGCTTTCGTAATAATTGGTACACCTGGGCCATTGTTTGTTCCTGCAGCATCAAAGGGTTGCGCATATAATCTTACGAGTTCAAAATGCATAATTCCTCTAATGAATAGAGCTTTGCCCTCAATATTATTTTTGGTTGTTGCATTGCTAACCACGCTCGAAGCTGATAAAACTGTATTTGCTACGTTTATGGCCCTATAAGCAGATACCCATGTTCTTAATACATCAGCATTAGTAGAGATAATTGCTTTATTTGAGATATCTCTGTAGGTACTAAATGAACCTGTCCAGTTCAAATATCCATTGCTGGCATATATATCTGGAAGAAAAACAAGGTTAGTGCCGTATAAATCTCCAGTTGCTAATACTGTATATGCACCTATTAATGCGTTTTGAACATCAGCTGTTGTAGATAGCGCCACATCAGATGAAATTGATTGCTTTGGCTCGATTTCCAATTGCTTTTTACAAGAGGAAGCAGTTAGTATAATAATACTAGCGGCCAATATACTTTTATAATAATTTTTCATATTTCTAATATTTATATCCATTAAAGCCCAATGTTTACACCAAAAGTTATTGTTCTGGCTTGTGGAGGTGTATAAAAATCGTGTCCTATTTGGATATTATTGGTTTGTAGAGATGAACCCGCAGGCGTATTTACTTCGGGATCATATCCATTATATCCGGTGATTGTGAATAAATTCTGTGCCGAAGCGTAAATTCTAACATTCTGTAATTTGTATTTTGTTATAAATTCTTTTGGTAAATTATAACCGAAAATGACACTCTTAACCCTTAAATAAGAACCGTCTTGAATGTACCTCGAAGATGGTCTTGTACCATTTGCAGAATCAAATCTAGGTTGTGGTATAGATGTAATTCTATTTGAGGTTGTCCAATAATTTAGCTGATCAATTGTTTGGTTGTCAAAATAATCTCCATTGGCAGATTGAAAACCACCAGCCATATTATAAATATCATTGCCCTGAACAAATTGGGTTTGAATATCTAAATCAAAATTTTTGTATGAAAAACGATTTCCAAATCCCCCGTAATATTTTGCATTTGGATCGCCGATTTTTTGGTTTTGTGCTGTATTGTAGCTATTTGTGGTTGCAGTTCTACTTGCATCGATATAATAAATAGCATCACCATTATTTGGATCTACACCAGCGTAAGCTTTCCCATAAAAATATCCAAATGGTTCACCCTCTGCAATTCTGCCCAGAAATCTTCCGCCAGTAAAAATTGGCTGGCCATCTACCAAACGTAGAATTTTGTTTCTATTAAATGCAATATTAAATGAAGTAGTCCATTTAAATTCGCCTACAAAATTTCTGGTATTTAATGAGAATTCCAAACCTTTATTCTGCATATCGCCAATGTTCTGTGTAATTGAAGTAAAGCCATTGGTTGCTGCAATTGGAACATTAAGTAATAAATCTGTGGTTTTTTTCTTATACGCTTCAATAGTACCTGTAATTCTATCTGATAAGAAACCAAAATCTAAACCGATGTTAAAGTTTGATGTGTTCTCCCATGTTAAGTTAGGATCGCCAAGCTGATTTGGAAGAGTTCCTGCAGTACCTGCATAGTTAACGCCGCCATACAATGTTCTCGATGCGAAATTTCCGATTTCCGCATTACCAGTTAATCCATAACTTGCTCTAACTTTCAATAAACTCAGCCATGTGCTTGTTTTTAAAAAGTCTTCATTTGTTGCAATCCATCCCAATGATGCTGCCGGGAAAGTACCATACCTGTTGTTTGCCCCAAATCTTGATGAACCATCTGTTCTAACCGAAGCACTTACTAAATATTTGTCATCATATTTGTAATTTACTCTAGCCAGATATGAAACAAATGAGTATTCGGTTTCAAAAGAACTTCCTGCCGAAATTGTTGCTGCACTGGCAATTTTAACAAACCTATCAGACGGAAAGCCTGTTCCGGTTACTGTGCCATATCTAAATTTGGTATCTTGAAAAGTAAAACCACCTAATACGTTTAGGCTATGTTTTTCATTAAATACTTTGGTATAGTTTAATGTATTATTGGTATTAAAGTTAATCGATTTTGCATTGTAATCATTTCCATACCCACTTGTACTACCACCATCTTGCGTTTTTGAGCCAAGATATTGCTCTTCTTCCAAATTGTTGAAATCGAAACCATATTCGCTTCTAAAAACCAAATCAGGTGTAATTTTTAAACTGGCGTAAGCATTTGCAAATGTTCTGTATGTGGTAGATAGGTTACTGCCGTTTGCAATATCAATTAATGAGTTATAATAAACTGTATTATTATTTAGTTCACCAGATGCATCGTAAATAGGTTGTATTGGAGGCAGCGCATTTAATTGCAAAGGATTTGAAAATGCATTGTCTGTAGGGATACGATAATTATCTACTTTTGATATGTTTATTGCCCCACCAATATCAAGAAATTTTGAAACTGTATGGTCTAGGCTCATTCTACCGCCAGTACGAACATATCTGTTGCTCACAATGATACCATCATTATTACTGTAATTACCAGAAATTAAAAAACGAGTTTTGGCATCACCTCCATTAATATTCAAGTTATATTGTTGTACATGGCCTCTTCTAAAGGATGCATCTACCCAATTTGCATCTGCAGTGCCATCCCAATCATTTGTTCCTGTATAATCTGCCCACAATTCAGAAGAATTAGCATAACCATCGTAATCAACGTTCTTGAATGATTCTTCCATTAATTGTTTATACTGTGCAGCGTTTAAAAATTCGCCTTTTTTCGTCGGATCGCTAAAGCCTGCATAATATCCAAAGTCAATATTGGTTCTGCCTTGTTTACCTTTTTTGGTCGTAATTAAAACAACTCCATTTGAACCCCTTGCCCCATAAATAGCCGCAGAAGCCGCATCTTTTAGTACTTCCATTGATTCTATATCATCAGGACTAATAGCTGCAAGTGGATTGTCTGCCTCAGTGTAAGTTCCTAAGGCATCACTAACAATTGGGACACCGTCAATTACAAATAAGGGTTGGTTGCTAGCGGAAATAGATGATATTCCTCTAACCCTAATCTGAAGCGCTTGGCCTAACTTGCCACTGCTTGAATTTATAAATACACCTGGCGCTTTTCCTTGCAATGCACTTTCGATAGTAGCAAGGGGCCGATCTTTCAAATCTGCAGATGTAATTTTGGCGATCGAACCTGTTACATCTCGACGATTCTGCGTCCCGTAACCCACTACCACCACATCAGATAAGGTGGTATTTTCTTCGTCTAAACTGGCATTGACTGTGCTGCCTGTTATAGCTATTTCCTTGGTTTTAAATCCGATAAATGTGAAAACCAATGTTTTTGCGTTTGCTGGTACGCTTAGTTTGTATGAACCAGTTGCATCGGTTTGAGTACCATTTGAAGCGGCTCCTTTTACGTACACACTAACACCAGGCAAAGGCCCTGAACTGTTAGAGGTAACTTTCCCGGTTATGACTTTATCTTGTGCGAAAGCAAGCGAAATCAAACCGAAAGATAAAATCATACTTAATAGTAGTTTTTTCATCAAATTTTAGTTTTAGTTAATAATGGTTTATAGTTAGAGGAATGATAAATCAATGTAACAAAATTTTTATTTAAAACATTTAAGAATGATTGGTTTTAACATTTAATATCGTTTCAAAAGCGCATTTCGAAACAAAAGTTGGAGATGGTTGTTGATAAAATAGATTAAAATTTGATTTACTTAAAAAAAAACTCAAAATGGATAAGTTAGAAATTAAAGGAAAGTGGAACGAAATAAAAGGAAAAGTTAAACAAGCTTATGCCGATTTAACTGATGATGATTTGAAGCACGATGAGGGGCAAGATGATGAGTTATTAGGGAGACTTCAGCAAAAAACAGGTAAAGGAAGAGACGAACTGGTAAAGTGGATTAATTCCTTATAATCATTTGTTATGATGATGAAAAACAGGCGGTCAAATTTGACCGCCTGTTTTCGTTTAAGCATATTTCTGTCCGGCTAATTCAATTTTTTTGAGTAGTTTTAATCATCCCAAGTTTATAGCCAACCAACAAGTTTTTAATTGCAAGCCTACTATGAGTAAAGCGTTTGTTGTCTTTTTGTTTTTGATGGGATTTATCTCGTTAGAGCATATTTATGCGGAAGATGTGAAGCCGAAAGTTTCTTTCTATTATCGCCAGCTCGATAATCGAAATGGATTATCAAACAGCTCAATTAATTCAATATTTCAAGATAAAGACCAGCTTTTATGGGTTGGCACCTGGGATGGTTTAAACCGGTATGACGGAGCTAATTTTACTGTATACAACCATAATATTGATAAAATAGAGAACAGCATAGGGAGCAATGTAATTTTATCCATTAAAGAAGATCAAAAAAATAATATCTGGATAAATACCATCGGTGGTATTTCTCGCTACAATAAAGTTTCAGGTAAGTTTAGCCGTTATTTTTATAAAAATACCTCACCACAGAAAATAAGAGAGAATGAATACGACCTTATTATAAGCAATGATGGGATGGTTTTTTGTTTTTCAGCAAATGGAGTTTTAAGCAGATACGATTTTGAAATAGACCAATTCATAGCCTTTCAACAATTCAAGAGCCATGAAGTCATTGTTAAAATGAATTTTGTGGGCAATCAACTTTGTTACCTTAATAAATCTGGAGAACTTAAGTTGGCCAAAGTTGGGCAGAAGACTTTACAGATTGAAAAAAGGTTCACCAATCCTAAGGGAATAAGCAATTTCTTTATCATCAATGGTAAAATTATTTTCACAACTACTACCGAAAGCCAATTTCTACTTGATCAAAACTTTGCTGAAGTGCCCATTGACTGGCCAAAAAAAAAGATCAAAGCAGTTTCGTTTTATAAATCTCATTATATAATTGCATGGGAAAACCAGGGCTTGAGTGTTTTTGATTCAGACTTCAAAGCATCAAGTTTTTTAAAAAATGAAGTTGCTGCTGTCGACAACCTTAAAATTACCGCTTTAAATGTAGGTACCGATCAGATATTATGGTTAGGTACAGACGGGAATGGTTTGGTTCAGATTTACCCAAAAGAAAATTTTTTCGGCTTATTAACCAAAGTAAACGGTACCAATATCAATAAACCCATAAGAGCTTTTGCAGAAGAGGGTGGAAATTTATGGGTTGGGACCAAAGGAAACGGTGTTTTAATTTTTAACAATTTTTGGTCGGAGGATAGGGCAACTAACAAGCCGAAAAAAATTGATGTGAACTCCGGGTTAGAAAACAACTCCGTTTTTGCAATTCAAAAAGGTGCAAACCAATTTATTTACATAGGTACTGATGGTAAAGGACTTTCTGTGTTTGATTTAAAGTTGAATAAACTATTCAATTGGAAAGATATTCGCAATACTAACAAGCTTCCTGAGTTTAAGTCGGTTTATGCTATTATTCAAGATCCTGATGGTTCTATTTGGATGGGAACCAGTGGTTATGGTTTGGTTCACCTCAAGCTCGTTCGAAATCCGGATCAATCGATTTCCATTCAGCATTTTAAGCAATACTCGTCTTCATCAGTGGAAAAAAATGGACCCGTAAATGATATTATTTATGCCTTGGCTCAAGGAAAGGACAATCGCTTATGGATTGCTTGTAGGTATGGGGGATTAAGCGTATTGAACAAAAAAACCGGAAAGTTTAAAACCTATAAGGCTTTTGGCTATGAAGGGAGCTTGTCGCACAGTGATGTTTTATCACTATTTTATGATCGTAAAAACCGGCTATGGATTGGTACCAGTTATGGCCTTAATTATTTATCGTACGACGAATCTTTAAAAGATAAACCGAAATTTATAAAAATAACAACCGATAAAGGATTACCAAATAACACGATCCATGCCATTCAGGAAGATGTGATGGGAAATATTTGGCTAAGTACCAATAAAGGTTTGGCCAAAATAAATCCAGCCAACAACAGCATAGCCAACTATCAGGAAAGCGATGGTTTACAAAGCAATGAGTTTAGCGATGGAGCAGCTTTTAAAACAGCAAATAATAACCTGCTCTTTGGGGGGATTTATGGATTTAATTATTTCTTGCCAAAAAATATTGTCGAAAACACCAAACAGCCCAACTTGTTGATTTCTGATTTGCAGCTTGGTGGAAAGGAATTTCAAAATAATCAGTACCTTATTGTTAAGGGTACACAGAAAAGCGCTCCAACATTCGAGTTGGAGCGTAAAAGCAATTTCTTCCAATTCTCTTTTAATGCGCTCAACTATTTTAGTGCATCCAAAAATGAGTTTGCCTATAAACTTCAAGGCCTTGATCAAAACTGGCGTTATACCGGTACCGATGGAAAAATCGCCTACTACAATATCCCTCCGGGTAAATATGAACTGTTGGTGCGTTGGAGTAATGGCGAAGGAATCTGGACCAAGGACGTTGTTGCGCTTAGGCTAGATGTAAGACAATATTTCTGGCTAACCTATCCAGCTTATGCATTTTATCTGTTCCTGTTAATTATTGGTGGATATGCCTTTCATGTATACCGAAAAAACAGGTTGGAAATGAAATTTAAGCTGGAGCGGGAGTATCTGTTCAGGCAAAAAGATGAAGAAGTGCATTTACAACGAATTAATTTCTTTACCAATATAGCCCACGAAATTCAAACCCCTTTAACGCTCATTCTAGGCTCTGTAGAGCATTTCATGCAAAAGCGTAATACGCTAGATAAATCAATTGATAAGAATTATTTTCTCTCGATTGTGCATCAACACACCGCCCGCTTAACTTATTTGGTGCAGCAATTATTAGAATTTAGAAAAGCTGAAGCCGGCTATTTAACACGTAGCGACGATTATTTCGATATTAGCAAGTTACTGAATAGCTTAACTCAACTTTTTGTGCCTGCTGCAGAAAAAAACCAACAAAAATTTGCCCGCGATATTCAACAAGGAATTGCTGGATTTATAGATAAAGATAAGTTTGAAAAAGTGCTTTTTAATTTGCTTTCGAACGCATTTAAACATTCAGGTAAGGAGCAGGAAATTGTTTTTAAAGCAAATTTTGATTCCGAAACCCAGGATTTGGAAATCGTTGTAGGCAATTCTGGCTGCCAACTTAAAGAGGCAGATTTAAAGCATATTTTTAAAGAATTCTACATCGGTGGTGGCAATCAGTTTGAAAAACAAAGCACGGGCATTGGCTTAGCCTTTACAAAAGAACTGATCTCGATTATGGACGGGAACATTCAGGTCTATTTAGAAGACGATTGGATCTATTTCAATTTCAAACTTAAACTTCAGCAAACTATAGAAGGCAAAGAAAATGAGGTTGTGGCCTCGGCTCCATCTTATTTATTTGAATCGATACTGAAGCCCTACAACGAAGAAACTACCGAAGAAAATAATAAAATTGCTTTAATTGATGATTTAAAAGGCTTTGCCCCATCGAGTATTTTAGTTGTTGAAGATGATGCTTCCTTGCGATTCTTGATTAGAAACATCTTGAAAGATTTATACATTGTTTACGAAGCCGAGAACGGTAGGTCGGCACTGGAATTTCTAAAAAATAATACGCCGGATATTATCATTAGCGACGTAATGATGCCGGATATGGATGGGCTTGAACTCTGCAAGCACGTTAAAACAGCACCTTCAACCTGCCACATCCCTTTTATCATGTTATCGGCCAAGGGTACGGAAGAAAGCAAAATTGAAGGTTATGAAACTGGGGCTGATGCCTATATTTCAAAGCCTTTCCATGTCAACTATTTACAAATGCGGGTGCGGAAACTATTAGACTACCGAAACCGCATGAATCATTTAATTAAAGACCGAAATATAAACAACCAATTTGTGGATGTTGATTTGGAGCAGGGTGATAAAGAATTTCTAAATGCGTTGGTAAAAGCGGTGGAGGATAATTTAGCAGAACCAGATCTAGATGCCTCGAAACTGGAAGATATTTTATGCATCAGCAAAATGCAATTGTATCGAAAATTAAAAACTTTGGCGGGGATGACACCCTCTGAGTTCATCAAAAGAATTCGGTTAAAACATGCTGCGGTTTTACTCCAAAATTCGAAACTGAATGTGTCCGAAATTTTCTACTTAACAGGTTTTAACAATAAATCTTACTTCTTCAGGGAGTTTAAAAAGATTTATCATCTGGCCCCAAATGAATACCGCCAGAAACAGCACGAGGGAACAAGCCCAACAGAAATTTTTTAAGCAAAATGCCTTCAAAACGCTCTTTTGAAATAATAGTGAACTAAAATGTTATTATAGTACACTATTGTTGCACAGCTTCCAGGCTATATTTGCTCTCAATCAAATATAAATCTTTATGAAAAAAAACAGACGTATCTATGCATCGTTGGTTTTCTTGTTCTTAGCCGTTACGGGTTTTACAAGTTATGCGCAAACTAAAATAACAGGTAAGGTTACAGATGAAACTACTCAGCCTTTGCCTGGTGTTGTGGTGATGCAAACCAACACACAAAACAAAACTTCTACCGATGGAAATGGAGTATATGTTTTAACCCTTCAGCCGGGTTCAAGTCAAACAGTAACTTTTACTTATATAGGCTACAACGCCACCACTTTATCACCGACAGGCGGGAGTTTGAACATCTCTTTAAAACCCTCATCACAATCATTAAACGATGTAGTGGTAGTTGGTTATACCTCTCAAAAGAAAGCGGCAATTACAGGTTCAGTTGCAACGGTTGATATGAACGATTTGCAGAAAACCAGAATTGTTGATGTTGCTCAGGCACTTCAAGGTCAGGTTGCAGGTGTATTTGTTGCTGCCAATACAGGTGCTCCAGGTGATGGTATAAAGCTTAGAATTAGGGGCGAGGGTACTTTAGGTAACAACGATGTACTTTATGTAATTGATGGGGTACCTACCCGCGACATTTCTTTTTTAAACCAGAGCGATGTAAAATCGATGACGGTTTTAAAAGATGCTGCTGCAGGTGCTATTTATGGATCTCGTGCGGCTAATGGTGTGGTTGTAATTACGACTATTAGTGGCAGTAAAGGAAAGGCAAACATCAATGTTGAGTACTTTGCAGGCTTTCATCAAGCCACAAACTTGCCAAAAATGCTTAACGCCGACCAATACTTAACAATAAAAGACAGGGCATGGCACAATACTTTAGGCAATGCAGCAAATGCAGTAAGTCCATATCAGGCTGCCAGAAGTAGGAATGATTTATCCGATACAGATTGGTTAGGGGAATTATTCGAAACTGGAAAATCGAAAAATCTTCAGGCTTCTGTAAATGGGGGCTCCGATCAGGTTCAGTATTTAATTTCAACTGGCTATTACAAGCAAGATGGTATTGTGGTTCAGGATCATGATGGTTACGAACGTTTTAATTTCAGATCAAATGTAAATGCCAATATCACAGATCGTTTTAAAGTGGGCACAAACCTACAATTAAGCTTTGCTAAGCAGGATAAACTGTCTTCAAGTGGTGATGTACCGGGGGTTATCCGCCATGCATTATTGCGTCCGCCAGTTTTGGGGGTATATAAACGTGTAACTGACCCTACTTATTCGGCAGCAAATCCCTACACCGATTTACCTTTTTATACGGGCAATAATAACGGCTGGGATAAAAATTTCGAATTCAGTTCAAATCCTATCGCTATCGTCAATTTTACCAACGATAAGCGTAAAACCTTCCAAACTTTTGGAAACCTCTATGCGGAATATGCGTTCTTAAGCGATAAATCTTTAACATTCAGGTCAAGTGTAGGTGTAGATATCAGTTTTACGCATAATAAAAACTTCGCTCAAAATTATGGAGATGATAACGACAACAATCCTGATGAGCTTTATCCAGGTAAGGGCAGAAACAACAAGCCCAATAATTTAGATGAAAACAGAGGTGAAGTAATGAACTTTACTTTTACAAATACCTTAAATTATGTAAAAACCTTTGCGCAAAAGCACAATGTGAATTTCTTATTAGGTGCTGAAAATATTTCCAGCAAGTCGTCTGCAATTGGTGGCAGCAGACAGAATTTTGATAAAAGTACTTCAGGTTTTCAGTACTTGGATTATGGAAGCTTGACTAATATTTACAATTCGGGTTCGGCAAGTGAGTTTAATTTGGTATCGTTTTTTGGTAGCGGAACTTACAATTTCGACAATAAATATTTTGCTACAGCCACTTTAAGGGCTGATGGTTCATCCCGTTTCGGACCAACAAACAAGTGGGGCTATTTCCCATCGGCGTCTGCCGGATGGATTATCTCCAACGAAGAGTTTATGAAAGATGCGCAATGGATTTCTGAATTAAAACTGAGAGGAAGCTGGGGCCAGGCTGGTAATCAGGAAATTCCAAATAACACTTATCAAACTTTGGTTTCAGAATCTGGAGGCATCGTGAATGTAGTACGTTACGGTAATCCGGATGTGAAATGGGAAACCACTACACAAACCAACTTCGGTATCGATTTCGGAGTGCTTAAAAACAGACTATCATTTACTGCAGATTATTTTGTAAAGAAAACGGATGATATCTTATTAACGGTTGGTTTGCCAGCGGTGTCTGTTGGTGTTATCGATCGTACCTACGTAAACGCAGGCGAAGTGACCAATAAAGGTTTTGAGTTTGGTTTAAATTTTAGAAACCAGGAACATGCTTTTAAATACAACGTGAATGCAAACATTGCTACTTTAACAAACCGAGTTAATAAACTGCAAGAGTTTGTAAAAAACATCAACGATGATAGAACACATACCAGAACAGAAACTGGACAGCCAATTAATTCATATTTTGGTTTAGTATTCGATGGTATTTATCAAACACCAGCAGAAGTAAGCAGCTATTTATATTCGAATGCGAATGGTGCTTTGCCAGGCGATATCAAATTCAAAGATTTGAATGGCGATGGTCAGATCAATGCTGATGATAGAACATTTATCGGAAATCCGGTTCCAAAATTGACTTACGGATTTGCTTTCTCCTCATCATTTAAAAAGTTCGATTTCTCATTCTTATTACAAGGTGTACAAGGGGTAGATCGCTATAACGATTTAAAACAGATTATCAACTTCGACAGCCGTCCGTTTAATTCGATGACATCGGTTTTGGATAGCTGGAACGGACCTAGTACGAGTAATACTTTACCTCGAGTAACCTTCAATAACAATGGTGGTGGTAACGTTTCCAGCGTATTTGTAGAAGATGCGTCGTACTTAAGACTGAAAAACATCGAAGTAGGTTATACTTTCGATGTGAAGAAGATTGGCGTTAGAAATGTGCGTTTGTATGCATCAGGGCAGAATTTATTAACAGTAACAGATTATACAGGTTTAGATCCAGAGTCGACCTCATTAATTGATCAAGGCACTTACCCACAATCGAAAGCATTTATTGTTGGTTTAAAAATTAGTTTATAAACCTTTTTTGCACAAGTATTATGAAAAGAATATTATTTATAAGCGCAGTGTTTAGTGTATTAACATTTGCGGGTTGCAAAAAGCAACTTACTACCGAAGCGATAGGTTTAACTACCTTAGAACAGGTAAATACCACCCCAACACTTGGAACAGTAGAAAACTCCGTTAACTCTGCCTATCAGTTATTATCTAACCGCTTAAATATTTTAGCGCAATGGGATTGGGCAGGAGGCTTAGTTTTTCAAAACGATTTGGTGATGCAGGATATTGCCTCAGATGATATGGAGAAGAAGTGGAATCCAGATGGTGATCAGCCTTGGATGGATGATGTAAACAATTTCACATTTACATCTACCAATGGCGGACCTAATGGTTTATGGAAATATGATTATGAAGGGATAAAAAGATTAAATATCGCCATCGAATTATTAACTAAAACCGATATTGAGGCGATTACAGGAATAACCACAGCTCGTAAAAACCAGCTCCTTGGAGAAGCTTATTTCTTAAGATCGTATTATTATTTCTCATTGGTTACCAATTTTGGCGATGTGCCATTGATCTTAAAACCAGTAAGTACATACCAGGAAGCATTTGAAGTTGCTGTTAGGGCAGAGAAAAACTTAGTTTGGGATAGAATTAAAGCTGATTTAAATTTAGCAAAAGGTTTATTGCCAAATGCAAAATACAGCTCGGCAACTGAGAGATGGAGAGCAAATAAAGGGTCGGCTATTGCACTGTTGGCAAAATCAGCGTTATATACCGAAAAATGGGCTGATGTAGTAACGAGTGTAAATGAACTTCAAGGATTAGGTTTTTATAGCTTAAACGCAAATTATTTCGATAGCTTTAATCAAACGAAAGAGTTCGCCGAAAATGAAAATATCTTTGTTTACGATCATCAGTCAAATCAAAATCCACTAAAAGGCAATGGTATTTGTGCGCCATTGGGTTGGGGTTTCTTCGCTCCGAGTACCGATTTTCTAAATGCTTTTGAGGCCAACGATCCAAGAAAACTTTATACGGTTGATGTGCCAAATCAAAACGTAAATAAGTTATTGGGTAGTACAAATGGATCGAACAAAGGAAACGATGATGCTGCCAACAACAAAATTTACATCAGATATGCTGATGTATTGCTATGGAAAGCTGAGGCTCAAAACGAATTGGGTCAATATGCTGATGCAGTAACCATTATTAATCAAATTAGGGCAAGAGCAAGAACAAGTGTAAGTGCTTTAGGTGTAATGCCACCAGCAGGTACATTGCCAGATCGTGCTGCCTCAAGCGACAAAGCAACTATCAAAAACTGGATAGTCTCTGAACGCAGAGTCGAATTGGGTTTCGAATCGCAAAGAATGTTGGATCTTAAACGCTGGAAATTAGCGAAAACGGTAATGACTGGTAAAGGCAAAAATTTCCAGGATAAGCATTATCTATATCCGCTACCACAGGCTGAGGTAGATGCTTCTGCAGGGACACTAAAACAAAACCCAGGTTACTAACCGTTAATTAATTGTTGTTTGTTATTGATTTGGCAGGCAACAATTAATTTTTTCAAACGCTATTCAAGTCGGTTTTTTATCGGCTAATGGATAACTATTCACTAATATTATGACAGATAGTGCTAAAAGATTTCTGCAGAACCCTATTTTATCTCCAAAGGATTTAGTTCCAAGTATACCAGGATTAGAGATTGCTTGTTTGCTTAATCCCGGAGTTTTTACGTTCCAAAATAAAACCTGGTTACTCATTCGCGTAGCGGAAAGGCCCGAGCAAAAAAATGGAATTATATCATTTCCGGTTTTAAAAGGCAATGGTATTGAGATTATTGCAATAAAAGAAAATGATCCCGATTTGGTAGCTGATGATCCTCGGGTAATCAATTATAGAGGAGCAGATTATTTAACCACCCTTTCGCATTTGCGTTTGGTTTGTAGCGATGATGGCATTAATTTTTATCAGCCAGAAGGCTACCCTTTGTTACAAGGTGAAGGCCCTGATGAAGCTTTTGGTATCGAGGATTGTCGCGTAGCGTTAATTGATGGTACTTACTATTTAACTTTTACCGCCGTTTCCGAGCATGGCGTGGGTGTGGGGATGCGAACCACAAAAGACTGGAAAACCTTTGAAAAACATGGGATGATTATTCCTCCCCATAATAAGGATTGTGCCGTTTTCGAAGAAAAAATCAATGGGAAATTTTATACCCTTCATCGCCCTAGCAGTGTAGATTTGGGGGGTAACTACATCTGGTTGGCCGAATCTCCTGATGGAATCCATTGGGGAAACCATAAATGTATCATCAAAACCCGCAAAAATAATTGGGATAGCAAACGGGTTGGTGCAGGTGCGGCTCCAATTAAAACTGATAAAGGTTGGTTGGAAATTTACCACGGCGCAAATGCCGAACATCAATATTGTTTAGGCGCTTTTTTGATGGATTTGAACGATCCTTCGAAAGTACTGGCACAAACGGATGAACCGATAATGCGTCCGACGGCCGAGTATGAAATGTGTGGCTTTTTCGGTCAGGTGGTTTTTACAAACGGCCATACCATCAATGGTGATGAACTCACTATTTATTACGGTGCTGCCGATGAATTTGTGTGCGGTGCCAAGTTTTCTATTCAAGATATTTTATCGCAATTAAAATATAGCCATGCTAACTAAACTAAAATCAGAAATTGCGCACTTCAAAAATCAGTCGTACAATTTCAGGGTACTTACTTTAACCAACTTGATTTACAGTATTGTACTTCCTGTAATCGATATTTTTGTGGCGGCTTATGTAATGCGAAGTTCCAACGATCCAGTTAAAGTTGTAATTTATCAATTGACAATTTATACCGGTATTCCAATTACGTTTTTCTTGAATGGCTATTTGCTGAGTAAATTCTCTATTAAAACATTGTATTCCCTGGGTATGATGTTAAGTGGAGTTTCGATGATGGTGATGATGTCGTTAACCACTTTGGATAATACCGGAATTGGTATTGCAGGATTGATTATGGGCATGTCGTTCGGTTTTTATTGGGCCAACCGAGATTTCCTTGCATTAGCCATTACCAATGATGAAAACCGAAACTATTATTATGGTTTAGAAACCTTTTTCTACACCATTATCGCGGTGGTGATTCCCGTACTTATTGGGTGGTTTATCGAATTTAATGCTGTAACTGGTGGCGCACATTTGGCTTACAAAATTGTAACGGGAATGGTTTTCGTGATTACGATTCTGGCTTCCATCATGTGTTTCAGAGGCAACTTTCAAAATCCTACAGAAAAGAAATTTGTTTATTTTAAATTCGATCCGTATTGGTATAAATTACTGCGTTTGGCTACTTTAAAAGGGTTGGTTCAAGGCTTTTTGGTAACCGCACCTGCCATGTTAATTATGCTTTTAGTTGGTAAAGAAGGTGCGTTAGGTACGGCGCAATCTATCGGTGCCATTATTGCTGCGATAGCGATGTACATTATAGGTAGAAATACTTCGGCTAAACACCGTCTTTATATATTTGGGACAGGCTTGGTGCTCTTTGCAATTGCTGCGGTAATTAACGGGGTTTTGTACAGCAGCCTGGGGGTAATCCTTTTTATGTTGTTCTTGTTACTGGCCAAACCGTTGCTGGATTTAGCGTATTTCCCCATTCAGTTTAGTGTAATCGATATCTTGACCAAGAAAGAGAAAAGAAGCGAATTTGCTTATATCTTAAATCATGAAGCAGGTCTTTATATTGGCCGATTAACAGGAGCGGGTACATTTTTGATCTTAGCTTATTGTTTTTCTGTTGAAATTGCTCTGCGTTATGCCATTATTATTGTAGCAATTTTACAGTTAGCCTCTTATTGGGTAGCAAAAGGAATTATTAAGCAGGGCAAAATAGAAAATATAGAAGAAGCACCCATTTTAAGTAATGAAGAACCTGGTGTGGTTGCTCCCATATAAAATAAATTGATCAATCTTAGTCGGTATTTTCACCGACCGAAATACAGAAAATATGAGATTTAATTTCAAAATTCTTTTCGCATTGTCGCTTGCCTTGAGTTATGGCGTAGCGCAAGCACAAGTAAAACAGCTTAAGTTGAGTAGGGTAGAAGAGATGGCAAATCTGCCTCAGCCATTAAAAATTATTGATTGGAAATTGATGGCCCAAAACTTCGATAAAACCGTTTACGATCTCAATGCCAAAGGCGAATATTGGCCAATGATTTGGATGGATAGCACCCGCAAAAATTTCGATCAGCCAGTGATGGGGATTTATACCGCTGTTGGTGACGTTCGTCAGGGGAAGAACAACAAAGGCATGTTTCACGAGGCTTTGGCCAACATGGGTGCGGTGATGGGTGCCAGCTTAATCGGGATTGATAAGAGTAAACAGAACGGAGTAAACTACGCCGCCATGCTGAAAAACTACTTTAACCGCGATACCAAGTGGAATATTATGATGAATAATACTGCTCCGGAAGTGGCACTTTTAGGTGGCGGTTATGGTAGAGACTGGTGGTATGACGTTTACCCGAATGTGTTGTTTTATGCTGTTTACGAGCAATATCCTAATGAAAAAGATTTCGACTGGATTGCCAAAAGTATTGCTGAGAAGTTTTACAAGGCAGATTCTATTCTGAAAGGCGATTACAACTACTCGTATTTTGATTATGCAGCAATGAAGCCCATGAAAAACCAGATTTGTGCACAACAAGATGCCGCTGCTGGCCATGCCTGGGTATTGTATTCGGCTTATAAAAAGTTTGGCGATAAAAGATACTTGAAAGGTGCCATTAGTGCGATGACAGCGCTGGAAAGCAATAAGATTAATCCAACTTACGAACTGCTGATGCCTTTCGGAGCCTATTTGGCGGCAAGGATGAACGTTGAGCAAGGAACAAATTTTGATGTTCAAAAATTATTAGGCTGGACGTTTGATGGAACCGCGGTTTGCCGCGAAGGTTGGGGCGTTTTGACTGGGAAATGGAATGGCTACGATATTTCTGGTGTGGTAGGAAGCACGGTAGATCATGGTGGTTATGGCTTTTTGATGAATACATTCGATGCGGCCTGGCCATTGGTGCCAACTGTTCGCTATGATCCGGCATATGCCAACGCCATTGGAAAATGGATGTTGAATGCGGTAAATGCTTCGCGATTTTTTTATCCGCAATATATTCCTGCCGATAGGCAAACTATTCCTGAGAAAGTAGCAGTTACGAAAGGTGTAATTGCTTATGAGGGTTTTGCCAAAACTTCTACTTTCGATACGCTTTACATGGATAAAAAAGGTCCGGTGGCACAAGGCGATGGACCGAAGTGGGTGCCAGGCAAAAATCCTGATGTTTCTCAATTTAGTGTTTATGGAAGCGGCCACGTAGGTATATTTGGTGCAATTGTAGAAAAAACAAATGTAGAAGCCATTTTAAAATTAGATGTTCTAGCTACTGATTTCTATAAAAACAAAGCTTACCCAACCTATTTGATTTACAACCCTTATGCCCAAAATAAAGCTCTTGTTTACAAAGTAAAGGGAACAAAAAAAGTAGATCTATATGATGCCATTTCGCAAAAATTTATTGCCAAAAACGTAACCTCCAAGAGTAGTATTTCTATTGCTGGCAATCAATCCGTTTTAATTGTAGAAACACCTGCAGGAAGTAAGTTAGCAAGTGCGAACAAAAAGCTAATGGCAAATGGCGTGGTGATTGATTATATGAAGAAATAAGGTTTTCAATAACGCTCATTCCTGGTGAAGCACTGCCTTTCGGTGGTGCTTTTTTTGCACACAACAATGTTATTAAACCCAATAGAAGCGGCAGCTCCCGATTTTTTCAAGCGGGACTACAGCGGATAGTGGGACTGCTTTATCCATAGTCTACTGCACAGTCATTTTCAAATTGAGCCGCATATCACTTTGAATCTATTGTGGTTCTTGATAGATAGACTGTTCGCTTTTTTTATAAAAATGGCCAATAAAAAAGCGTTCCGGCTTTTATACCAGAACGCTTTCAATTATTTAAGGACCTTGGGCTTTTACCTTAAACCCTCCGCCTTTTTACCCTCAACCTTTCTTAGTATCCAAATATCTGCTCTAAACTTAATTTAGTAACAGCGCCATATTTGGCTAAATCGGCCATGTTAATTTTTTTCTCTGAGGCTACCACACAATAGTTGTAAGGCTTGCCTGAGATATTTCCATTGTGAAATGATTTTACATCTGCGAAGCTTAAGGGTTTCAACGCAGCATATTCATCAATACGAGAATCATGATCGAAACCTAATTTTTTATCAGCTAAATAGGAATAGATAATGCCATCTTTGGTTATCCTTGCAGTTTCAATTCCATTTAAAGAGTTGTTTTTCGAAAGATCGAAAGATTTGTCCGACTCCGGCAATACCGTTAAAAGTTCGTTCATTCCAGCTACGGCTTCATTCATTTTATCGGCTTGCGTACCCACATAAGCCACCATGCTATTCTCTTTGTCTTTGCTATTTGGTGAAGAATAAACCGCGAAAGTAGAATAAGCCAAGGCTTTAGATTCGCGAATGGTTTGGAACACGATAGAGCCCATGCCACCACCAAAATAATTGTTAAACAGGCCAATTTTAGCTGCGTTGGTAGGATCGTATAAGCCCGCATTGCGTACCCAGCGAATTTCTGCCTGTACCATATCGTAATCTGCAAAGTAAACTTTGTTAGAATCTGTCGTGGTATAAACAAATTTTTTCATTGGTGCTGCTGGAGTAAAATCCTTACCCAAAGCATGAACCTTCGCTATGTCTGCCGAGAAGGCATCTAAAGCCTTCGGACCGAAATAAGTAATCGTGTGTTTGTAGTTGGTTAGGTTGTGCAACAAATAAATCAAATCAGACGATTTCAGGTTTTTGATTTCATCATTGCTTAATCCATAGTTAAAAGGATTGTCCGCACCATATTGGGCGTAGCTCATCAAGCCACCTAAAATTGATGATTTATTTAATTTCGCATTTTCTCTTGATTTTAATAAACGGCCTTTTAAATCTTCGAGTGCTTTTTCGTTCGGCTTACAATTCGCTAAAACATCTTCTAAAAGGGCTACAGCTTTATCAAAGTTTTCTTGCAAACCGCTTAAAGAAACAGTTGTCACTTCTGTACCAACATTAATATTGTAGTTACAGGCCAAGTTATAAAAAGCCTTGCTAATATCTTCTGCCGAATATTTATCGGTACTTAAAAAAGCAAAATATTGAGCCGCGTAAGGCAATAACTTGTAATTATAAGAACCCATTTCAAAACGATAGCCCATTCGGAAAATACCGTTTTCTGTGTTCTGCACAGAGATTACATCAGCTATGCCAGCTTTACCAAAATTTAAGTCCTTTTTGTAATCTAAAAATTTAGGTGCAATGGGTTTAATTGGAGAACTGATAATTGTTTTTGTGAAAGGAGAAACCTCGTTTGCATTAGTTTTTACAGCAGTAATCGTCGGTTTTTCTACTTTCATGATGCTTTTGTCTTCTCCTTTATGTTTGAGAAGAACCGCATAGTTGTTGATGAAAAACTGGTTGGCAAAATCAACAATTTCCTTTTTGGTAACCTTTGCCATTGCATCGGTAGAGGCCAGCGTTTTGTCCCATTCTGTACCGCGGTTTTGGATAAACGAATTCATTGTGGCATCAGCTCGAACATCGTTGTTATCGTAACCTTGCAATTCAGCTAATTTAATGTTGGCAACAGTAGCCTTAATTAAGCTTTCATCAAATTCACCTTTTTTAAGTAGATCTACTTGTTCTAATAACAGTTTCTGAGCCTCTTCTAAAGTTTGTCCGGCTTTTGGCGAACCTGATAAAATGAAAACGCCATAATCTTTCATTGAATTATAACCCGCGTTAGCCCTCAACATTTTCTGTTGTTTATTGATGTTGATATCCATTAAACCAGCTTTTCCGTTTGATAGGATACTGCCGATTAAATCCAATAGCAAACTTTGACGGGTATTTTGGGCATAACCGCGGTAAGCAATGTAAAGGTTTTCTGCACTCGGACCATAAATATCAACCTTTTGTATCTGAGTAAGTGGTTTCTCTGGTGCTGGATTATACAGTGCCAATGGCTTCGAAACCATATAAGAGAAATTCTTATCGATTTTTTTGATCAAATCATCATAATTAATATCTCCAGACATGATTAAGGCCATATTATTTGGCACATAATATTTGTTGTAATATTTTCTGATTTCTACCAGCGATGGGTTTTTTAAATGCTCAATAGTACCAATTGTGGTTTGTTGGCCGTAGTTATGTGTTGGAAATAGGGCATAAAGCATTTTCTCATACATTTTACGCCCATCGTTGTCCATACCAATGTTTTTCTCTTCGTAAACGGCTTCCAATTCGGTGTGGAAAATACGGAAAACTGGGGCACGGAAACGCTCTGCCTGAAGAGATAAAAACCGATCAATATTATTCGATGGAAGATCTTCTTCGTACACTGTTTCCTCGACTGAGGTGTGCGCATTGGTAGAGTTACTGCCAATGGCTTTCATCATTTTATCATATTCATTTGCAATAGAATATTCAGATGCTTCGCCAGAAACCTTATCAATTTCTTTGTAAATCTCCTTGCGTTTAGCCGGATCAGTTGTTTTGTTATAAGTTTCGTAAAGTGCCTCCACTTTGTCTAGCAGAGGTTTTTCTTTCGCATAGTTTAGGGTTCCAAATTTATCGGTCCCTTTAAATAGAAGGTGCTCCAAGTAGTGGGCTAAGCCGGTATTTGTTCTCGGGTCTGTATTGCTACCAGCCCTTACAGCCATTTTATAAGTAATGTTTGGTTCTTTATTATTCTGCGATAAAATTACAGTAAGTCCGTTTTTTAGCGTGTAGAAGCGAGATTTTGTAGGATCGTTGGTTACGTATTTATAGCTGTAACCGCCTGAGGTTCCTGTTTTCCATTGGTAAGCAGTTTGGGCCTTAGCCGCCGAACTTGCAACAAGAAAACAAGCTAATGTAAATAGTTTGATTTTCATTCGTTTGGTTTATGATAGTGATTGAAGTACTGAACTTTTAAATCCAATCCTCACATTAATAAGTTGTTTAATCAAATATATATGCTTTCCGGCATCGAATGAAATGCTTTAAAAAATATATTCTTTTAGATAGTTAATAAATGATTTTCGCAGATAAAATAGCGCTTTATTGTGCCTTGATTTTATAATCTGTATTTTTACCAGCATGACAAAGCACAAAGCAAAGCCAACTATTTTAGTAGTAAATGACGATGGTATTACCGCTACCGGAATTAAAAATTTGATGGAGGTAATGCAGGAAATTGGACATGTGGTTGTGGTTGCGCCGGATAGTCCACAAAGCGGAATGGGGCATGCAATTACTATCGGTAAACCCATTCGTTTTGATAAAGTAAATCTTTATGATGGTGTGGAGATGTACAAATGTAGCGGCACTCCAGTAGATTGTGTAAAGCTTGGAGTAAATAAAATTTTCAAGGGCAAGAAGCCCGATCTTTGCGTTTCGGGTATTAATCACGGTTTAAATAACTCCATTAATGTTTTATACTCAGGTACCATGTCTGCCGCGGTTGAAGGTGCCATCGAAAAAATCCCTTCTATTGGGTTTTCAATGGATGATTTTGCTGCCGATGCGGATTTTAGTCATACCAAAAAGTACATTAAAGATATTTGTCTCCAGGTGCTTGAAAATGGTTTGCCAGAAGGCGTTTTGTTAAACGTAAATTTTCCGAAGGGTGATCAACTCAAAGGCGTAAAAGTTTGTAGGCAAGCTAATGCTAAGTGGATGGAGGAATTTGATGAGCGTGTTGATCCATACAAACGACCATATTATTGGTTAACAGGTGTTTTTGAAAATTTTGATAAGGGTGAAGATACAGATGTTTGGGCATTGGAACATGGCTATGTTTCAGTTGTGCCAGTACAGTTCGATTTAACGGCGCATCATGCCATTCAAACTTTAAATGGATGGAATTTTATTGATGGTGATATTTCGAAATCCGATCAAGGAAAAACCACTATTTCTGCTCCTGATGGAATCAATTTAGGCTAATCTTAATCTCTACATAAGTATGAGCGATAAGTTAAGGAAACTCACTGATTCTGTCTGGATTGGTCTGGCGATAGGTTTAATATTACCAGCCATTTTATGTGGACTGGCTTGGTATATCATTCATCACGTGGCATCGCTGGCTAAGGCCGATTTGCTTTACATCGGTGGCATTGCTGTTAATGCTTACGCGATGCAACATTTTTTTAAATACAATAAGCTTAATATTGGCAGAGGAATTTTAGCTGCAACATTTTTGTGTGCATTTATTTTCTTCGCCTACAAGGTTTTTTAATAAATATAACCGTTTATTGCGAGGCACGAAGCAATCTCATGAAGTACATCCGCCTTAAGATTGCTTCGTGCCTCACAATGATGATAAGTGATATACCAAAATGAAATACTACCTCGTAGCCGGCGAAGCATCAGGCGATTTACATGGTGCAAACTTAATGAAGGCATTAAAGCTCGAAGACAGTGAGGCTGTGTTTCGTTATTTTGGCGGCGATAAAATGCAGGCCGAAGGGGGCGAGTTAGTAAAGCACTATGCTGATATGGCCTTTATGGGTTTTACGGAAGTAGTGTTGAATTTAAGAACAATTTTTAAAAACCTTAAAAAGTGCAAAGCTGATATTTTAGGCTGGCAACCCGATGTATTGATCCTAATTGATTTTCCAGGCTTCAATTTAAAAATAGCTGAATTTGCCAAAGAAAATAACATCCGGGTTTGTTATTATATCTCTCCAAAAATTTGGGCCTGGAATCAGAAGCGGGTGCTTAAAATCAAAAAGGTTGTTGACCATATGTTTTGCATCTTACCTTTCGAGGTAGATTTTTATAAAGAATGGGGTATGAAAGTGGATTATGTTGGAAATCCACTTTTGGATGAGCAAGCTGCCTTTTCTCCTGATCCAGATTTTATCTCCCAAAACAATTTAGCTGAACAGAAAATCATTGCGTTATTGCCTGGGAGCAGAAAACAAGAAATTGAGCGTTTATTACCGGTAATGCTCAGCATTACAGATCAATTTCCCGCCTATCAATTCGCCATTGCTGCCGCACCAACTTTCGATGAACGTTATTATCAGCAGTTTATAGGCTCCAAAAAAGTTAAACTTTTATTTAATAACACCTATAACTTATTGCATCATGCCCATGCTGCAATTGTGGCCTCGGGCACAGCTACCTTAGAAACTGCTTTGTTTAAAGTTCCGCAGGTGGTGGTTTATCGTGGAGGGGCAATTTCTATTGCTATCGCCAGGATGTTAGTGAAAATTAAATTCATTTCCCTGGTAAATTTAATCGTGAATAAAAAGATTGTAACCGAGCTTATTCAGGAAGATTGTAACACTAAAAAAGTGGGCGAAGAGCTTCAAATTATTGTGGAAGGCGATGGCCGAGAAATAATGCTTCACAACTACCAGGAGTTACTCCGTTTGATGGGAAAACCGGGCGCATCTGCCAAAACCGCGAAGCTGATTTATCAATATTCATCGAAAAAATAGTTTCTCAAAAAAAACTTTTTCATTTTTTTTAAAACAAATGTCTCTTTTAAGCGTTACTAAATCGTTTTGCGTAATTCTAATCGTACCTAATTAATCATCCCTCGCCCTCGTTAATTAAGAGAAAGTTAGACGCATAGCGTAACTAATTATAAACTAAACTAATGAGTGCCAATGAGAAACATTCTACTCAGGATTGCAGGATTCCTATGCCTGTTCCTAATTTCGAGCCCCCTGTTGTTTGC
The DNA here is from genome assembly GCF_979258625.1 of Pedobacter sp. AC212. NCBI lineage: Bacteria > Pseudomonadati > Bacteroidota > Sphingobacteriia > Sphingobacteriales > Sphingobacteriaceae > Pedobacter > Pedobacter sp. AC212. The sequence goes on from NZ_OZ409870.1 coordinate 1,343,505, forward strand.
TAAATCGATGGGAGAAACCAAAAGTTTCAATCATTATTATTTTCAGCAAGACACCACAAAAAGAGACACTACTAAAAAGGTCCCAACGCCAGTACCTGCAGATTCTGTTAAGGCACCGGTAAATCCATTAGGTGGTGCAAGTCCGGTGCAGGCAGCACCGCCAAAAGATGGCCCCGCTACTGCACCAGCCAGTGCCGCCGGACAAAAGACAATTACCGGCGTGGTTTTAGACGAAAAAAAAATCGGTTTACCTGGAGTTGGAATCAAAATTCAAGGTAAAACCGGCGGTTCTGTGACTCAAGAAAATGGGCGATTTTCTATAGCTGTTACTGCTCCAACTGATGTTTTAGTATTCAGTTATATCGGTTATCAAACCAAATCTATTCCTGCTGGTAATGGTACAGCACCATTAACAGTCAATCTTGTACCATCAGCTTCGCAAAAATTGGATGAAGTGGTAGTAGTGGGTTATGGTACCCTAAAGGCCAAAGAGGTAACATCGGCAATTGCCACGGTAGATACTTCTCAATTTAGGCAAAGTGGGTCGCGAAACCCGCTGGATTTATTACAAGGTAAAGTTGCAGGTTTGCAAATTACCCGAACGGGCGGATCTAACCCAAATTCAGGTGTAGGTGTGCAGCTTCGTGGGGTAACATCTGTAACGGGTAGCCAAAGTCCGCTAATTGTTATTGATGGAATTCCGGGAGGAAATTTAGATCTTTTGCAGCAAGATGATATCGCATCATTTAGTGTGCTTAAAGATGGCTCGGGTGCCGCAATTTATGGTACAAGGGCAAATGCCGGCGTAATTCTAGTTACCACTAAAAAAGGTAAAGCAGGGCCAGCACGTTTCGATTATTCAGGCTATTTGCGTAAAGAATATTTGTATCAAAGACCAGATTTTTTAACTGTAGATGAATTCAGAGAGAAAATCCGAAGTGGACAGTTCGATCGCCAGGATTATGGTGCTTCGCTTGATCCATTTAATGATTTAGTGAATAAGGAAAACTTAAGTCAGAACCATAACCTTTCTATGTCTGGCGGTTCTGAAAAGACAAGTTACAGGGCCAGTATCAACTATCGCGATTTACAGGGTTTTGCAAAAAATAATCGTCGTACGGAATACGGGATAAGATTGAACTTAAACTCTAAAGGTCTTGACGATAAATTATTTACACAGGTAAACTTATCGACCAATTTTAATAAAGGAGATTTGCTGGGCGGCGGTGGCTGGGAAAATCAGTTAACCAGGAACCCTACCCAATCTTATTACAACCCTGACGGGAGCTGGTTTTTTGATCCGAATGCAACCAACGAATTGGCCAGGTTAGAGCAAGAAACCAACAAAAGACAACAACAAACCAGCTCTATTGATGCTAAAGCAGAATACGAGATTTTTAAAGGTTTCAAAGCTTCCGTTTTTGGTGCCGTTCAACGCAACAGCTACATTGATGGATCATATCGCTCGGTATTTGGCGAATATTCCTTAGAGAATGACATTTATAAAAATGGAGGTTATGCCGCCAGGTCAACTGTTTTGGAGCAGAATTTTAACGTAGAGCCAACTTTACAATATGCAACTACATTTGGCGACGACCACAGCTTGACCGCAATTGGTGGCTATAGTTACCGCTATGAAGTTAATGAGGGTTTTAACGCCGGAAACTTAGGTTTCTTAAACGACCAGTTCCAAGAAAATAATTTAAATGCAGGTAATCAATTGTCTGCTGGTAAAGCATTTCTAGGAAGTTTTAAAAATGACAATACGCTAATTGCTTTTTTCGGAAGGGTGAACTACACCTTCAAAAACAGGTATTACTTACAAGCCATTTTGCGTAGAGAAGGCTCATCACGTTTTGGTGTAAATAATAAATGGGCAAATTTCCCTGCCGTTTCTGCCGGTTGGACAGTTACCGAAGAAAAATTTATGGAGAACGTGAAATGGGTGAATAATTTGAAAGTGAGAGTTGGATATGGCGAAACTGGTAATTCAGGTATTTCGAACTATGCATCTTTGGTAACATTAGGTACCGGTGGAGTTTATCTTTATCCTGATGGCCAATATCGCGAAACCTATGGTCCGAACACCAACCCAAATCCAAATTTGAGATGGGAAAAGAAACAAGAGATTAACTTAGGTTTAGATTTCACGCTTTTTTCGAGCCGTCTTTCCGGATCATTAGATTTGTTTAAACGCGTAACCAAAGATTTATTGGATAATTACGATTCACCACAACCGCCATTTGTGCGTTCGTCGATTTATACAAACGTAGGATCGATTTCTGCAAAAGGTATTGAGCTGGCATTAAGCTATCAAGCCGTTAAGGGAAAAGATTTTAAATACAACATTGATTTAGCTGCAAGTACCACAAGCAATAAATTAGATTCTTATTCAAATAGCGAATATAAAAGAGATTATCTTTCTACATCTGGGATAGGCGGTTTTGGAGATTTAGGTAACTCCATCCGTATTTACGAAGGCGGTAAGATTGGCGATTTCTGGGGTAAACGCTTCGCTGGCTTTACTGCCGATGGAAAATGGTTATTCTTTAATAGAAATGGTCAGCCGGTGAGGAATGACCAAATCAATAACTCATTTAATAGAGATCAAACAGATTTGGCGGTGATCGGTAATGCTATCCCAAAATATTATTTATCGTTAACCAATAGCTTTAATTATAAACAGTTCGATTTGCGTGTTTTCTTAAGAGGTAAATTTGATTACCAAATTTTAAATACTACTGCACTTTCTTACGGTAACAAAGTTTCGGGTACCAATTTGTTAAGTTCTGCATTTGATAAGTATGCTCAGATTAATGATACCTACATGTACTCCGATTATTATATCGAGGATGGTAGTTTCTTAAAAATTGACGAGGTAACCTTCGGATATACTTTCAAGCTGAAATCGAAAAACATCCGAAATTTGAGAGCTTATATCACTGGACAAAACTTGGCCACTTTTACAAAATACACAGGTAACGACCCGGATTTTGTTAAGGATACAGGCTTAGGCCAACCAGCAAACGATGGTGTTTTAGGTGTAGATGGTAGAGGGCCTTACCCAAGCACCTCATCTTTCTTATTAGGTGTAAGCTTTGGATTTTAAACTGAATAACATGAAAACATTAAATAAAATATATTCATCGTGTTTAGCAGCAATGCTGTTAATTACGGCAAACGGTTGTACGAAACTAGATGAGAATTTGTATGATACCATTAGTAGTGAGAATTTTTACACCAACAAAAATGAAATTATCTCTGCTGTTTTGAGGCCATATACGCATGCAAATGCATGGGGAACTTCAGCAGGGCAGGATGGCTGGTGGCGCTTAGCCGAGCTTTCTGCCGATCAACTTGCCTGGCCAACCAAAGGTCGCCACGGTGAGGATGGTGGTAAATGGAAAAGACTACATTACCACACCTGGACGGTTGATGAAGGTGGAATAAATAATGCCTGGTCGCTTATGTATTGGGGTGTGGGTTTATGTAACGTGCCAATCGAAAATTTAGAAAAACGGGATGCTGGACAGTTGGGAATTACTCAACAGGAGAAGGATGCTTTTCTAGCCGAACTTAAGTTGTTCAGGGCTTATCATTATTTAAAATTGATGGATTTGTTTGGTAACATCCCGGTAGTTACTGTGGTTGGAGAGCCAGCTAGGCCATCTACAATGAGCCGAACTGAAGTGTTTAATTTCATTGAAAAAGAAATTAAGGATAATATAGAAAAAGCGCCAAAACTATCAAAAGCCATGTTAGGTAGAATGAGCCAGGCTGGAGGTTATGCCATGCTGGTAGAGCTTTACTTAAATGCTGAAGCATGGACAGGCACTGCCCGTTGGGATGATTGCATCGCAGCTGCGGATAAAATAATTTCCAACCAAGCTGGTGGAATGAACGGCAACATGGCTTTGGATCCTAATATCACCGATCAGTTTAAACCTGATAATGATTTAAGTAAAGAAACTATTTTCTCTGTAGCATACGAATTTCAGAGAGCTAATTTTCAACCAGGTTTTCCAAGCGATTTTTACCACTTTAATCAGCAGTTTATTTATGGCGGAAGTAGAAATGGTAATGATGGTATTGTAGTTGTGCCAGGAAATTTTACCAAGTATGTTGATGCCGATTTAAGAAAAAGAACATGGTTACTGGAAGGTAAAATGACACGTTTTGATAACGGCCAACCACTAATTGCAACTGGTGGAAATGAATATGATGGTAAGCAGTTGGAGTTTGTGGATAATATACAGAAAAATAAAACTGGATCTACTGTTTCTAACATGAGCGAAGGTGAAGAAAACAGCGGTGTACGTTTTAATAAATATAAACTGGGTAATCAAGTTGCAAACGCAACTACACAACCGAGTAATGTTTATAACAATACGGATTGGAACATCTATCGTTTAACATGGATTTATTTTGCCAAAGCAGAAGCTTTAATGCGTAAAAATGGGGGCACGGCCACTGCGGAGGCGGTAAAGTTGATTAACGATTGCAAAGTAAGAGCTTTTGCAGCAGCAGATTGGCCTGCAAATCAATATACAACGACAACGTTAACTTTAGATGAATTGTTGGTAGAGCGTGGACGTGAGTTCATTTTTGAAGGATTCCGTCGCGACGATTTGATACGTTTTGGAAAATTTGCAACAACGGATTGGTGGGATCATAAGCCAACCAATGCAAACAGACAATTATATCCAATACCACAGCAACAAATTGCACTTAACCCAAACCTAAAACAAAATCCAGGTTATTAATTCAACAGAAAAGGCACTTAAATGTGCCTTTTCTGTTTTAACTAAACCTTAACAATCAGGTATGAATATTTTACAAAACCGCAGAACCTAAATCCATTAATATTAAGAAAATATTAATCAAGATGCTTTATATTAGCAAAAATTGAAAAATCCCGGTATAAATACGGGAGACTTATCACAATACATTATCTGAAGCGCTAAAAAATGAAAACCCTTTCCATAAAAGATATCGCCGTTAAGGCAGGTGTATCTATCACAACAGTTTCATTTATCATAAATGGTAAAGCAAAAGAGAAATCGATTAGCGAAGCTGTGATTAAGAAAGTGGAAGAGATTATTAAAGAAAGTGGTTATAAACCCAATCAAATTGCCAGGAGTTTACGTACAGGTAACTCGAACATTATCGGATTAATTATTGAAGATATTTCCAACTCATTCTTTTCCCGTATTGCTCGCTTAATAGAAGATAAAGCGTATAAAAAGGGCTATAAAATCATTTATTCCAGTACCGAAAATGATGTTGAAAAGGCTAAAGACTTAATCAACATGTTTAAATCGAGGAAGGTTGATGGTTATATCATCTCACCTACAAAAGGAATCGAAGAAGATATTAATGCTTTACTGGCGGATAATAAACCTGTGATTTTGTTCGATAGAAATTTATCGGATGTGGAAACTCATTATGTAGGTGCCGATCATTTTAAAGCCTCTTATCAATCTATAGAAAGTTTCATCAAAAATGGTAAGCGAAAAATTGCCCTTGTAACTACTGATATCGATGTAGAACAAATCGTGGAACGTTTTGATGGTTATAAACAAGCTTTGATCGATCATCAGATTACCTATTCGGACGAGCTGGTACTCAAAATTCATTTCAATCAGGATGAAACCGAAACCATAGAAGAAATGAAAAACCTGTTCCTTTCAAAAGAAATCGATGCGGTACTATTTGCTACCAATTATTTAGCCATTAGTGGTTTAAAAGCCCTAAAACAACTTAATAAGCAAATAGGAGATGACTTTTCGGTTATTGCCTATGATGATCATGAGGTTTTTGAACTTCATACGCCTAGTATTTCTGCTGTTCAACAACCCCTCGAAGAAATTGCCGAAACTGTTATACAACTCATTCTAAATCAGCTCTCTTCTAAAGCCAAAGCAGAAAATCAAAAGGTGATTATTCCTGCAAAACTCATTGAAAGATAGTTTCTGTTTCCTGTAACTAAAATGTTGCGTTCCGTCTATTTTAATATGGAATTTAATTCTTTAATATTGGATTAGTAAAACGTTTTATGTTTTAGGCCTAGGTCAATCTCAAATCAATATTTAATTTTTTTTCTTTTAACTTAAATTGAAAGAAAGTGATTTGTCAGATTAGTAAAACGTTTAACGTAACCAAATATTCTGTTTATGAGAAAACTATACTTCTTTGCGTTTTGCTGCATCTTACATTTTAATGTTCAAGCTCAAGATAAGGCTCCAGCTTATCCCTTAATTGCTCACGATACCTATTTAAGCATTTGGTCTTTTGGCGATGGATTAAACAATTCGGTAACCAAACATTGGACAGGCAAAGAACAATCGCTTTTAGGTGTGGCTAAAGTTGATGGCAAGTTTTATCGTTTTCTAGGAGCTGAATCGAAAAACTATAAAACAATTTTGCCAGCTGCCGATGAAACCGGTTACCAGGCTAGTTATACATTTAAAAAGCCGGCAACAGGTTGGAACAGCTTAGGTTTTGATGACAGCGATTGGAAAAAGAATGAGGCTCCATTTGGCGACGATAATACGGCCAAGACAAAATGGAATACAGATGAAATTTATTATCGCAGAAAGTTTTCAGTTAGGAAATCTTCATCAGCTAAAAAATATTTAAAACTTAGTCATGATGACAATGTTATCGTTTATCTAAATGGTAAAACGATTTATGAGAAAGACGGTTGGGTACACGAATACATTTATATTCCTATTGAAGAGGGCATTTTAAATCCTGGCGAAAACCTTTTAGCTATTGACTGTAAAAATACAGCAGGGGGAAGGCATCTTGACGCAGGAATTGTAGAAGAAATTCCGAATGGTTCTCAAGTATTAAAAGCAACACAAACCAATGTAGCCGTTGAAGCCACCAATACCATTTACGATTTTAAATGCGGTGGTGTAAACTTAAAAGTAACTTTCACTTCGCCACTGTTATTAAACGATATCAAATTAACGGCAAGGCCGATTAGCTATATTACTTACGCTGTAAAATCTGCTGATGGGAAAGCACACAAGGTTGATATCTATTTTAGTGCTTCATCCAATTTAGCCGTTAATACGCCTAATCAGGCTGTTTCCGTTTGGAAAAATACCAACAATAATTTATCCATTTTAAAAGCAGGTACGGTAGAACAACCGATTCTAAAAAAGAAAAATGATGATTTACGAATTGATTGGGGGTACATGTATGTTGCTGTTCCAACTAAATTTGGTGCAAAACAGTTCATCGGTAATCAAATTGCGAATTTAAATAGTTTTAAGTCTGGTCAATACCCGCAAGCTTCACAAGCTGTAAATGTTAAAACACAAGATTTGAGCACTGTTATCCCTTTTGGTTCCGTTGGCGCAAAGTCAGTTGAAAAATATGTGATGCTGGGTTATGATGACCTAAAATCAATTGAATATTTCGGAGATCAATTATTGCCAATCTGGAGAACTTCTCCATCAAGCACTTTTGAGAGCCAACTTACACAAGCTAATGATGATTACCCAATACTTAAAGCAAAAACAAAAGCTTTTGATGCTAAGTTAGACGCCGATGCCACTAAAGCTGGTGGCAAGGAATATGCCGATATGTGCAAATTGGCTTATCGCCAAAGTATTGCAGCGCACAAAATTGTCTATGCCCCAAATGGCGATATTTTATTTCTGTCGAAGGAGAATTTTAGTGGCGGTTTTATCAATACCGTAGATGTTACTTATCCATCGGCACCGCAATATTTGCTTTACAACCCTGAATTATTAAAAGGAATGCTCAATGGAATTTTCTACTATTCAGAAAGCGGAAAATGGAATAAGGATTACCCAGCGCACGATATTGGTACTTATCCTGTAGCCAATGGGCAAATTTATGGCGAAGATATGCCGGTTGAAGAAGCGGGAAATATGATCATTTTGGTGGGTGCCATTGCCAAAGCCGAAGGTAATGCCGGTTATGCAGAGAAGCACTGGAAAGAAATGTCGAGATGGGCTAACTATCTTTTGAAAGAAGGTTTCGATCCAGCGAACCAATTATGCACCGATGATTTCGCTGGTCATTTGGCTCGAAACGCGAATTTATCGGTAAAAGCAATTGTTGGCTTGGGTGTTTATGCACAGCTTGCGGAGCAGTTGGGCAAAACAGATGTAGCCTTGAAGTATAGAAATGCTGCATTGGATATGGCCAAAAATTGGCAAAAACTTGCCGATGCCGGCGACCATTACGCATTAACCTTCAATGATAAAAACACCTGGAGCCAGAAATATAACCTGATTTGGGATAAACTATTGAAGCTGAATTTATTTCCGAATGATGTTTACCGCAAAGAAATCAACTACTATTTAACCAAGCAAAATGCTTTTGGTTTACCGCTTGATAGTCGCAAAGCTTATACAAAATCTGATTGGATTATGTGGACAGCAACCTTGAGCGACAATCATCAGGAATTTCAAAAGTTTATCAAACCCATACACAAATTTGCCAGTGAAACTTCGGATAAGGTGCCATTAAGCGATTGGCATGAAACCATCAGCGGAAAAAAAGCGGGTTTTCAGGCGAGGAGTGTGGTAGGCGGATACTTCATCAAAATGCTTGCTGATCACTGGGCTAATAAATAAACAAATTATTCACTTACTAAATAACATAAACGAACAAAAAAACTAACAAACCCATCTGAAAAGATAACTAACCAAGTACAAAACCAACCAATATGAACAAAAAATTTACTAGGCTCATTAAGCTCACGCTTATGACGAAGGAGAGCGCCTGCAAGTTAGGTGCACTATCCTTGGCACTCGGATTAACATTTAATGCATCGGCAAATGCAATAAATATTAATACATCGCCAAAGGCAACAAAGGAACTAAAAGCACCTTTTGCCGACATTGTAATCAGAGGTATTATTAAAGATGAAACCGGAACCCCAATTCCAGGCGCCAGTGTGAAGGTCAAAGGATCTTTAGCTGTTGCGGCTACTGATATAAATGGAGCATTTAGCATCAGTGTGCCTTCAGAATCTTCTGTATTGATCATTTCTTATGTAGGCTACGAGCCAAAAGAAGTAACTGTAGGTAGTCAGAAAAATCTTGCGATTCAACTGGTTCCAAGTTCTAATTCTTTAGAGGAAGTTGCAGTTGTGGGTTTCGGTACGCAACGTAAAGTTTCCTTGATTGGTGCACAATCTACCATCAATTCAAAAGAATTAAAGCAACCCGTAGCAAGCGTAACTCAATCATTAGCAGGTAGAATTGCGGGTGTAGTTGGAGTACAAAGATCTGGTGAGCCGGGAAGAAGTACCGCAGATATCTGGATTCGTGGTATTGCAACTTTTAGTGGTTCTAGTGCGCCTTTAGTTTTGGTAGATGGAGTAGAACGTTCGATTTCGGCAATTGATGCAGAAGATATTGAGTCGTTTACCGTTCTAAAAGATGCATCTGGTACAGCCGTTTACGGAGTTAGAGGTGCAAACGGGGTAATCATTGTTAAAACTAAAACTGGTAAAGTGGGTAAACCTGCCATCTTTTTCGATTATAACGAAGGTTTAAGTACATTCGTTAGACATCCTGAAGCTTTAGATGGTGTTACTTACATGAATCTTGCGAATGAAGCCTTGACGGGAAGAGGTCAGGCTGCAAAATATTCGCAAGACTATATTAACAGAACGGCTTCAGGTGTAGATCCGTTGGTTTACCCTAATGTAAACTGGATGGATGAGTTGTTTGATAAATATAGCAGTACTCGAAGAGCAAACTTAAATGCAAGTGGTGGTGTTGATAATGCCCAATATTATGTCTCCTTAGCGTATTACAACGAAGGTGGTTTCTTAAAAACGGATGATTTGGCCCAATATAATTCAGCATTAAATTATACCCGTTACAACTTCACCAGTAATTTAAATTTAAAGCTGACTAATACCACCAAATTGGATTTAGGCATCCAAGGTTATGTTTCAACGGGTAATTATCCTGGAGAAAATACCGAAAGTATCTTTACATCAGCATTGGATGTATCTCCAGTAGAATATCCAAAAATTTATCCAGGTGGTTTAATTCCAGGTCGTTCTTCTAACGGAGGTTTTAGAAATCCTTATGCTGATTTAACTAGAAGAGGTTATCGTACAGAATTTAGAAATCAATTGTACACCAATATGAGGTTAACTCAGGATTTGAAGATGGTAACTGAAGGTTTAACTGCAACTGCAATGGTAGCTTTTGATAACTATAATGAAAACTTTATCAGAAGATCAAAAAGAGAGAGTACTTACTTCATTAGAGATATTAATAACCCTTACAAAGCAGATGGAAGTTTAGATTTATTTCAATCGTTTACCAGTGGGGGTAACTATTTAAGTTTCGAGCCATCAAGAGGTGGAAACAGAAAGTTTTATACGGAAGGTGCCGTAAACTATGATAGAGCCTTTGGAAAACACCGCGTTGGAGGTTTGATTTTAGCTTACACACAGGATTATACCAATCCATTTGCAGGCGATTTTACCGCTTCAATTCCGGAAAGATTTATTGGGGTTGCCGCTCGTGGTACCTATTCTTATGATGACCGCTATTTTGTAGAAGCCAACTTTGGATACAACGGCTCAGAATTATTTTCGCCAGATAACAGATACGGTACATTCCCAGCTTTCGGAGTGGGATGGATTCCATCAAACGAGAAATTTTGGGAAGGCATGAAAAACACCATTTCATTCTTAAAATTTAGGTACTCTGATGGTATAACCGGTATTGGTAAAATCTCCAATGCTGATTTGGTTGGAAGAAGATTTGCTTATTTGACGTTAGTATCTGATGGTGCTGCCGGATATCAATATGGTAAAGGCTACGATAACGGAATAAGCGGAATTAACGTAACTGATTATGGTGTTGATGTAGTTTGGGCCGAATCGCGTAAGCAAGATTTAGGTATGGAAATCAGAACATTGAAAGACAATCTTTATTTAATTGTCGATTTATTTAAAGAGCAACGTACCGGTATTTTCTTTCAGCGTCAGTCTATCCCAGGTTATGTTGGGTTAACCAATCAGCCTTATGGTAATTTAGGTGAAGTGGATAACCGTGGTATCGATGCGACTTTGGAGTATAACTTTAAAGTGGGTCAAGTTGATTTTGGTGTACGAGGAACCTTTACTTATAATAAAGATAAAATTATTGCTGATGATCGTCCTGCACAACCTTATCCATGGATGAACCGTGTTGGAACGAATGTATTATCAAGATTTGGTTACGTTGCAGAGAAATTATATGATACACAAGCCGAGATCGATGCAAGTGCAGCGCCAGGATCAAAAAGCAATCTACGTCCTGGTGATATCAAATACAGCGATTTAAATGGTGATGGATTAATCAACGATTATGATAAAACTCAAATTGGTAGAGGTGATGTTCCAAATAAAGTTTATGGTTTTGGCTTAAGTGCATCATACAAAGGTTTTGCATTAAGCACGTTTTTCCAAGGTACTCACGGTGCTGACATTATGTTAGGTGGTTCAGGTATATTTCCATTTAATGGTGGTGGCGGTTTAAGTAATGCTTATGAAATTGCAACCGACAGATGGACACCATCAAGCCCAAGACAAGATGCTTTTTATCCCCGTTTAGCTTATGGTGAAGCTGACAATACCAACAATACTTTAGAGAGCTCATGGTGGGTTAAAGATGTTAACTTCTTGCGTTTAAAATCAGCTCAATTGAGCTACAATCTTCCAACAAAATTTGCTGAGAAAATTTATCTAAAAAATGCAGCAATTTATTTGATTGGAAACAACTTGTTAACCTTCAGTGATTGGAAACTATGGGATCCGGAGTTAAATACTGGCGGAAGAGCAAATGGTTCGAAGTATCCAATCACCAAAACATTGTCCTTAGGTATTAATGTTAAATTTTAAGAATCAGAAATCATGAAAAAATACATATTTATTGCATTTGTAGCTTGCTTAACTTTGGCTACATCTTGTAAAAAAGGTTTTCTAGATCAGGTGCCTAATGATAGGCTAACCCTCGAAGAAACCTTTACTAACCGTGCTACGGCAGAAAAATTTTTAGCAAACGTTTACAGTTTAATTCCTGATGAATTTGGTCAAAGAAATCCGGATGTAGGTAGAAGCGCTGGTGTTTGGACAGGCGCATCAGACGAAGCTGAATTTGTTTGGGGCTTTAACCAGGCGAATAACGTAAATATTGGTAGTTGGGATGCAAACTCCGGCTTCGTTAATGGGTATTGGAATAATTTTTACAGAGGTATTCGTTCTGCGAGTTTCTTTATGGCAAACATTGATAAAGTTAGCCAGGATATCACGCCTCAGTTAATCAATCAATACAAAAACGAGGCAAGAGCACTTAGAGCAATTTATTACTTTTATTTAGTTCGTATTTACGGTCCGGTAATCATTTTAGGCGAAAATGTAATCGAACCTGATGCGCCAACTGAAAGTATCCGTTTACCTAGAAATAGCTTTGATGAATGCATCAACTATATCACTTCCGAATTGCAAAGTGCTGCAGATAATTTACCAGTTGCAGCAGGTAACGACAGGGATTATGGAAGAATTACCAAAGGACAAGCATTAGCCTATCGCTTACAAGCTTATTTGTTGGCAGCAAGTCCACTTTTCAATGGCAACGCCGATTTAGCTAACCTTAAAAACAAAGACGGAAAACAACTGATTAGTCAAACCTACGATGCAACAAAATGGAAAAGAGCTTCTGATGCTTACAAGGCCTACATTACCCAGTTTGTACCGGGTACATACAGCTTATTAAGAAAAAACAATGCAGATGGAAGCTTAAATGCTTATTTATCTTGTCGTGATGTCTTTTTAGATAAATTCAATAGTGAAATTATTATGTCCAGATTGGATGCTTCAATTGGTGGCAGGCAATATGAAATGACACCTTACCACAGTGGTTCAAACTCGGAAGTAAGGGGATCTGCAGGCTTAGGCGCAACCCAAAATCAGGTAGACGCTTTTTTTACTGCAAATGGTCGTAGCATTACCGATCCGCTATCAGGTTACGTAACTTCTGGTTTTACTAACTATCAAGCGCCAGGGAGTCCGATTGCAACAGAAACTTATAACCAATGGGTTAACCGTGAACCACGTTTTTATGTAAATATTACCTACCATAACAGTGTTTGGTTGAATACCAGGTTTGGTAATGTGATCACACAATTCAATAACAATGGTAACTCTGGTAAAGCCACTGGTGGTAACGATTATACCGTTACTGGTTATGCGGTTAGAAAAGCAATGGGTTTAGGCAACTGGAATGAGAGTAACCGTGCTGGTATCCTGTATCGTGTAGGTAATTTATTTTTAGATTATGTAGAAGCTTTAAATGAATCTACTCCAGGCGATCCTGATATTTTAAATTATTTAAATCAAATCAGACAAAGAGCGGGTATTCCTCAATATGGTTCAGGTACAGGTCAGATTACGGCTCCGGCAGATCAGGCTGCAATGAGACAAGCCATCAGAAATGAGCGCAGATCGGAATTGGCTTTTGAAAACGTAAGATATTTTGATACCAGAAGATGGAAAATTGCTGAAACTACAGATAATGGACCAATCTATGGCTTAAATATCACTCAAAATTTACCAAACTTTTTAACGGTGATTCCTTTCGAAACCAGAACTTTCACTAAGAGGCATTACTTATTCCCAATTCCTGCAAAAGATGTTAACTCTGATGATTTAATGGTGCAGAATCCAGGTTGGTAGTTTCAGAAATGAAACATCAAAATAACTAAAATCAGGTGGTGCTTACATGATTTACCTATGTAAGTGCCGCCCTGATATTCTTTTCATGCCATAAGAACCACATATTATGGAAAATAGATCTTTACCTAAAAATCTTCGCAAACTTAAAATACTAATTGCGTTTTTAAGTTTAACTATCGCAATTTCAATCAGCTCTTGTAGCAAAAAAGGCACTGAAGCGCCTGCAACAAAACCACCAACTTTACCGCCACCCACCCCAACAAGTTTTACTGCTGCCGAAGCCACTATCGCTTTCAATTCCTTCAATACCATTTACTATAGTCCTGCAGATAAACTTTATTACAGCACTACCGAAAAAAAAGGTCTAGCCGCCATTTGGACCCAAGCCATTTACTGGGACAACGTAATGAATATTTACGAGCGCACTAAAGACCCCGCTTACTACAAATTGATTACTGATATGTACGACGGAGGCGCCAAACGTTACGATAATTACAATTGGGATAACTCGGTTGAGTGGTTTATTTATGATGACATGATGTGGTGGATTATGTCGCTTACCCGTGCTTATGAAATCACCAAAAATCAAGCCTACCTTGACAAGGCTAAATCTGGCTTTGCTAAAGTGTGGAGCGGTTCTTACGATCCGGTTAAAGGTGGTATGTTTTGGGATTTTAAGCACAGTGGCAAAAACGCCTGCATAAATTTTCCAACAGTCATTGCAGCAATGCGTTTGTATAATATCACCAAAGAAGAAGCTTATTTAACCAAAGCGAAAGAAATTTACGCATGGTCACGGATAAACTTATTCGATATTGCCAAAGGCAGGGTAGCCGATCATAAGGTTGGCGATAACAACCCTGGCTTCGAAGATTACACTTACAACCAGGGAACGCTCATTGGCGCTGCGGTTTTATTGTATAAAAATACCAATACGCAAAGTTATTTAGACGATGCAAAAATCGCCGCCAATTATACCAAAAATACCATGAGCGACCCGAGTGGTATTCTGCCTGCCGAAGGAGATTGGAATGAGCAAGGGGTACTAAAAGCAATTTTTGCCCAATATTTATCCGATCTGGCCAAAGCTTATCCGGCAGGTGATTACGCTAAATGGGCAATTTTTAACGCCAATACAGCCTGGGGGAACCGTGATTTTGGCCGCGGAATTATGCACCGCAATTACAAAGCACCCTGCCCAACAGGCATTGTTCAATCTTACGAATCAAGTAGTGCGGTGACTTTCATGCAATTATTCGCTCCTGCTAACTAGACATCGATATGAAAAACCTCAAGTTTTATGTGGCTCTTTCGGCATTGGCGACTGGTTTAACTTCGCAAGGCGATGTATTTGCCCAAATCAAATCGAAGCAGAAAACTTCATTTCAAGTTTCGGCACCATGGAGCCCGGATTACGATGTTCGATCGGACATTGCAATGGTTTACGGCATTAACGATGATGGCGGGAAATTTGAAGAACGTGTTAAAGGCTATCGCGATAAAGGTTATGAAGTACAATTTATGACCGGTATTGCGTGGGGCCAGTACAAAGATTATTTCTTAGGCGAATGGGACGGAAAAAACCACTTGGATGAAGGCCAGATGATGCATAATGGCGAAACCATTTGGCATGGAAAAGATGTACCCTATATCGTTCCTACAGCGAGTTTTCTGACTTATATGAAGAGCCACGTAAAGCGGGCCATTGATGCCGGTGTCACTGCGATTTATTTGGAAGAACCCGAGTTTTGGGCCCGTGCAGGTTATAGCCAAACCTTCAAAAATGAATGGCAAAAATACTATGGTTTCCCCTGGATGGCCCAGCATGAATCGCCTGAGGCCACTTACTTATCTTCCAAACTTAAATATCAACTCTATTTCAATGCATTAAAAGAAGTGTTTACCTATGTAAAAACCTATAGCGAAAGCAAAGGAAAAAGAGTAAAATGTTTCGTGCCAACGCACTCGCTCATTAATTATTCTTCATGGCAAATTGTAAGTCCGGAGGCAAGCTTGGCTAACCTGGAAGGGATGGACGGTTACATTGCTCAGGTGTGGACAGGTACCTCTCGGGAGCCAATTTATTACGACGGGTTGATGAAAGAACGGGTATTTGAAAATGCATTTTTGGAGTATGGTTCTATGGTTTCGATGACGGCACCAACTGGTAGGAAAATCTATTTTTTGACAGATCCGATTGAAGATAGAGCAAGATCTTGGGATGATTACAAAGTGAATTATGAGGCTACATTCACTGCTGAATTACTGTATCCAATGGTCGATAATTACGAAGTAATGCCATGGCCAAACCGCATTTATAGAGGTAAGTTTCCGGTGGAAGGAATGAAAGAGCGTCAGTCGATTTCCCCAGCCTACGCCACTCAAATGCAAATCATGGTCAACTCTTTAAACCAAATGCCACTTTCGAAAAACACATTAAATGGGAGCCATGGTATTGGGGTTTTACTTTCCAATTCCATGATGTTTCAACGTTTTCCAACTCATCAGGGCTACGATGATCCTCAGTTGTCTAACTTTTATGGAATGGCCATTCCATTACTTAAACAAGGCATTCCGGTAGAAACTGTTCATATTGAAAACCTCGCCAATAAAAATACTTTAAAAGATATTAAAGTCTTGATCATGAGTTACGCCAACATGAAACCGCTTTCTGCTGATTTCCACCAGGAGTTAAGCAAATGGGTAAAAGCGGGCGGCGTTTTGCTTTATTACGGTAGAGATAACGATCCATTCCAGAATGTGAAAGAATGGTGGAATAGCAATGGAAACACCTTCAAAGCCCCATCAGAGCATTTATTCGGTTTATTGGGTGTGCCTTTAAGCGAAAGCGGCGGGATTTATGGAGTGGGTAAAGGCAAAGTTTACCTGGTACGCAAAGACCCAAAGGAGCTGATTATGAAAAAGAGCGGTGATGAGGGATTTATGGCTACAGTTAAAAAAGCTTATGAGAATGATGCAAAAGCAGGAAATTTGGTTCTAAAAAACAACTTTGTTTTAGAACGTGGACCATTTGTTATTGCCGCAGTATTGGATGAAAGTCAAAGCAAATTGCCAGTAACTTTGAATGGAACTTTCATCGATCTTTTTGATCCTGCGCTACCGATTTTGAATACAAAAACCATTAAACCCAATTCACAGGCTTATTTATTTGATGTAGATAAAGCAGAGAATAAAAGCAAACCTCAGGTTTTGGCTGCGGCGGCAAGGGTAACGGATGAGGTTTCGACAAAAAAATCTTATCAATTTTTAGCAAAAAGCCCTTCAAAAACCAATAACATTATGCGCATTCTTTTGGCGAATAAACCAACAAAAGTTACGGCAAGCTCAAGCGGAAAAGAATTATCCCTTACCAAATATGAGTGGGATGAAAAATCAAGAACACTGTTGTTAGGCTTTGAGAATTTCAGTGAAGGTGTACAGGTTAACATCAGCTGGTAAGCAGAATAAACATTTGAAATGAGCTTTTAGCGATGGAGAAATCTCATTAGAAGGATTGATTTTTGAAGTGAGATCTCTCCTCAATCAATGAAAAATTGATTTCGTTCGAGATGACGAGAAAAGAGCGAAAATTAATTTCGTTCGAAATGACGATAGATAATTAAAGATTGATTTCTTTCGAGGTAATTAGTAAAAACAAACACACACAAATGAAATTTAAATTTTTAACTACCATTTTAATTTGCCTTGCAGCCAAAGGGTTATTGGCACAGCAAAAAGATTTGGTTAATTATGTAAACACGCTGCAAGGAACAAATTCCAAGCACGAATTAACAAGAGGCAATACTTATCCAACCACGGCTTTGCCTTTCGGCATGCATACCTGGACACCTCAAACCGGTAGAAATGGCGATGGATGGAAATACCAATATTTCAAAGATAAAATAAGGGGGTTTCAGCAAGCACACCAATGCAGTTCATGGAGTAGAGATTATGCGGTTTTTTCTTTGATGCCGATGATAGATGAGTTAGTAGTTGATGAAAACAAACGTGAAACAAAGTTTAGTCATGCCGATGAAGTGGCAAAGCCAAATTATTACAAAGTTACATTTGAGAATAAAATCACAACCGAAATTTCTCCGTCAGAACGTGGGGCACATTTACGTTTTACTTATCCCAAAGGCAAAAAAAGCTTTTTAATTCTTGATGGCTACACCAGGTTAAGCGGGGTTCAGATTTATCCGAAGGAAAACAAAATAACGGGTTATGTAAACAATGGCGAAGGCTTTAAAAAAGGCTGGAAAAGTTATTTCGTATTAAGATTTGATCAGCCGATAAAAGCGTATGGCACCTGGGAAAATAAAGGGAATACGGTTAAAGCAGATTCGACTTTTGCTGATGGCCTAGGGAAAGGTGCCTATATAGAATTTAAAGCAGGCGCCAAAGTGCAGGTTAAAACTGCTTCTTCTTATATCAGCTTAGCTCAAGCAGAGTTAAACTTAAAAACCGAATTAGGCGCAGACAAAACTTTGGAGCAAACAAAAGCAAAAGGAGCTGTCGTATGGAATAAATCGTTGAATAAAATTGTGGTAGAAGGTGGAACGCAAGCCGACATGGAGACATTTTATTCGTGTTTTTTCCGTGCCAGCCTTTTCTCGCGAAAATTTTACGAGATAGATGCAAGTGGCAAACCGCATTATTTTAGTCCTTACGATGGGACGGTACATGCAGGTTACATGTACACCGACACGGGTTTTTGGGATACTTTTAGGGCGCAGTTCCCGCTAAATACTTTACTTCATCCTGAAATGCATGGCCGATACATGCAGGCCATGATTGAAGCTTACGAACAATGTGGTTGGTTGCCATCCTGGTCTTTTCCAAGTGAGGCTGGAAGTATGATCGGGAACCATGCCATTTCTTTATTTGCGGATGCGTGGGCAAAGGGCTTCCGCACTTTCGATCCGAAAAAAGCATTGGAAGCCTACCTACACGAAGCTACCAATAAAGGGCCTTGGGGGCCAGCAAATGGCCGTGACGGTTGGCGTGACTATTATCAATTGGGTTATGTGCCCTATCCAAAATATCGTGAAGCAACTGCTAAAACATTAGAGTATGCCTATGATGATTATTGTGGATATGAGCTAGCGAAAATGACTGGAAATAAGTTTTACATGGATATTTTTGAGCGCCAGATGTATAATTATAAAAACGTTTACGATCCTGCCACTCGCTTTATGAGAGGCAAAGATTCAAACGGGAACTGGGCACCAAATTTTGATCCTATTGAATGGGGTGGGCCTTTTACCGAAGGTAATGCCTGGCATTGGCAATGGTCGGTTTTTCAAGATACAAAAGGCCTGATCAACATGATGGGCGGAAATGAAAATTTTGTTGGTAAGTTAGATTCCGTATTTTCGCAGCCTAATGATGTAAAGGTGGGTACATACGGCGGTATGATTCACGAAATGACAGAGATGGTAATGGCAAACATGGGCCAATATGCGCATGGCAACCAGCCCATTCAGCACATGGTATATCTGTATAATTATGCCAACCAACCTTGGAAAGCACAGTTTCACGCCCGTGAGGTGATGAGCAAGCTCTACAATGCAACTGAAAATGGTTATCCGGGCGACGAAGATCAGGGACAAACCTCATCTTGGTATGTATTAAGTGCATTAGGCTTTTACAGCGTTACACCGGGAACAGGCGAATATGTGTTTGGCAGTCCGATGTTTAAGAAAACAACTATTAACCTAGAGAATGGCAAACAATTTATTATTGAAGCACCAGAAAACAGCGCAACAAATGTGTATATCAAATCGGCAACGTTAAATGGTAAAACATACACCCGAAATTTTATAACACACCAGGATTTACTTAATGGGGGTACATTAAAACTGGAAATGAGAAACAAGCCTGATTTAAATAGAGGTTTATTGAAGGCTGATAAGCCATTTTCGTTAACTAATTAGTTTAACGTTTTAGTAATAGCTAGAAATGATTATTTTTACAGAAATATAGAGAAAAGAATGGAAAAGCCTGTGGCATTAGGTGTCGATATTGGCGGTTCGCATATTACGGCCGCACTGATAGATTTAGAAACGAGAAGCTTAATTACGAATTCAATTAAACGTAGTGCTGTCAACTCACAAGAGGATAAAGAAGTTATATTAAAGGCTTGGGTGGAAATTATTAATGATGCTTTTGAGGGTGTAGCAAAAGATTCAAGGTTTGTTGGAATTGCGATGCCAGGGCCGTTTGATTATGAGAATGGCATTTCACTTATAAAAGATCAGGATAAATTTAAGTCGTTGTATCAAGTAAATGTGAAAGATGAATTAGCTGCCCACCTGGATATTCCTGCTGATCATATTCATTTTATTAATGATGCTGCAGGCTTCTTGCAGGGAGAAGTATTTGCGGGAGCAGCAAAAGGTAACGCGAATGTTTTAGGCTTAACATTAGGTACTGGCTTAGGTTCATCCATTTGTATCAACCAGAAAGCAACCGATGCTGATTTATGGAACTCATCATTTTTAGATGGTATTGCAGAAGATTATCTGGCAACCCGTTGGTTTGTAAAAAGGTACAAACATTTGAGTGGAACTAATCTAGATGGCGTAAAGGAACTGGTAGAAGCAGTGAAGACTGATCATCTGGCTACTCAGGTTTTTATGGAGTTTGGTTATAATCTTGCACAATTCTTAATTCCAATTATCAATAAAAATAAAATTGATACGGTAATCGTTGGAGGAAATATTGCTCAGGCATTTAATGAATTTTCGCCTGAACTTATTGCAACTTTAAAAGGAAATGGTATTCATGCAGCAATCAAAATTTCAGAATTGAAAGAGCATGCAGCATTAATTGGCGCAGCAAGCTGTTGCGATGAAAAGTTTAACTCTATTAGTTCTTAAACCTTGGAATAACAAGTAAATAGTACAACTTCAGGAGGTTTTTTTAGGTAAAATCTGATTTAAAGCTTTATTTTTTCATTGTAACAAATTTTTGACTTTGCAAAAACTCTTAAAGTGCTTATTATTGGAGTAATAAAACGTTTTAGCATTTTTCGATTTCTTAAATGTCCGCCAATGTGCGGGTTTTTTTTAGAGATTTATACTAAAACGTTTTAGCATGTTTTAGTATATATTCTTTAACATGTATCCCTGTTCCAATAATAAGCTTAATATAATTTAACCAACAACCTAAGCCAACCAATATGAAAAAAACCAAACTCACACCATTTCCCTGATAAGGATGAACGATCGCAATTCTTTTTCCAGCAAGAAGGATTGTAGAGATGCATAACTAACATCTCGAATGATATGGCGATTAAATTACCTAAATCAGATTCTTATTAGAGAAGTTACCAAACGAACTACAGAAATTCAATAATTATCAAGACTCATTAATAGTAAAAGATTAGTGATGTTATGGTATATCTTAATCCTTAAAATAAGCTGCCTGACAAGTAGAGCCGGATTGATTTTTCAAAAATTAAAATCATCATCAAGTTGCTCGATATCAGGGTAAGTAATTTTTGAGTGAATACTTTTTACGTTGGAAATAGCGATAAAGCTAAAGAACCACGTAATGTATTCATGTGGACGAAGTTTGCGTGCTAAATTCTTAAAAATTCTGCAAAAGGTTTTATCTGCTGTATTCTCATACGCAACCAACTAACAATTTTAATTTATTAATTATGATTTTTTTTCAAAATGCTAAGAAAGCTTTCTGCCTTCTTGCAGTATTTACCTTGCTTCTTGGGTGTGGTAAGGAGGAATATCCTACCGTCGATCTTTTTACCTGGAAGGCCAAAGTAGATGTTACCGCAAAAGCAATACTATCGGTAAACATCGAAAATGGCGCCGGATCCTCAGGAGGCGAAGGGTCTGCGAAAGTGATTGATAACGATTTCAATTCGAAATTTTTAATCAATCCCTATCAGACTAATTTCTACATGCAATTATCTTTTCCATCACCTCAACAAGTGGCTTCTTACACCTTAACATCGGGTGGTGATGCACCTGGCAGAGATCCGAAAGATTGGAAGTTTAGTGGATCTACAGATGGAACCACTTGGGTTGATTTAGACACCAGAACTGGCGAAACATTTTCTGGTCGTAACCTGACGAAAACTTACAGCTTTAAAAACAAAGTGCTTTACAATCATTATCGCATCAGCATTTCTGCTGTTGGGAGTGGTTCGCTTTTCCAGTTATCAGAATGGCGTTTAATTGAAGTACCTGAAGAACAACAATAACCTGAACAATTTATACTAACAAAAAATTATGATGAAAAAACTTACAAATTTAACGGAGGGTAAGCTCAGGTTTAAAAATTTTGCTTCAAAGGCTATTGCAGTTGCATTGGCTTTGAGCAGCGGTTTTTATGCTACAGCCAACGCATCTGCTATTAAAATAAATAGTTCGGTTTTGCTATCGCAGGCCAAAGCCGATATCGTGATCCGTGGTATTATTAAAGATGCTGCTGGTTTACCATTACCAGGTGCAGGAGTTAAAGTAAAGGGCGCATCTATTAGTGCTGCAGCCGATGTAAATGGTGCTTTTACTATAACAGTGCCAGATCAAAATGCTGTACTTGTTATTACTTATGTAGGTTACGATACCCAGGAAATTACAGTAGGTACGCAAACGGTGCTTGATATCCGTTTAATAGAAACTACAGGTGCAGACTTGAAAGAGGTTGCAATTGTAGGTTTCGGTACGCAGAAAAAGGAAAGCTTAGTTGGTGCACAGTCATCAGTTAAAGCATCAGAACTAAGACAACCAGTTTCTAGTATGAGTCAGTTGTTGGCTGGTCGTATTCCGGGTGTGGTAAACGTATCAAGAAATGGTGAGCCTGGTGCTACCGGCTCAGATATTTTTATTCGTGGAGTATCCTCTTTAACCGCAAACGATAGAGGCCCGCTGGTAATTATTGATGGGGTTCCAAACCGTAACCTAAATGATATCAGTGTTTATGATGTAGAAAACTTCACTGTACTAAAAGATGCTGCTGCAACTGCCGTATATGGTATTCGCGGTGCAAATGGGGTAATCTTGATCAATACCAAACAAGGTAAAATTGGCGCCCCTCGTATTAATGTGGAGTATTACGAAGGCATTAGCAGATTCACTAAAAAACCAGATTTGATTGATGGGGTAGATTATATGAATTTAGCCAATGAAGCCAAATATTCTGACTATTTAAGAGCTGGTGCTGCAGGTGCTTTTACGCCAGCATACTCTATTGATGCCATCCAAAAAACGCAATCGGGTGCAGATCCAATTCTCTATCCAAATGTTGACTGGTTCGACGCCATTTACAGGGATTTTGGTAGAAACAGATCGGTTACCGCCAACTTATCTGGTGGTGTAAGTAATGCAAAATATTATGTTTCATTAGGTTATTATGGCGAAAATGGTTTATTTAAAACCGATGAGGCCGTAAATGATGCTGCTAAACAAAATTTTGAACGCTATAATGTAAGTGCTAACTTAAACTGGGATATTACCGGTACTACTAAGTTAGATCTAGGGATTAAAGGGATTTTGGCCCAAACCAGTTATCCAAGTAACTTGCTGGCACAAGATATTTTTAATCAGGCGTTTTTAATCAATCCAACTTCATTCCCGATATTATATCCGAACGGAAGTTTACCAGGAATCAGTCCACAGGCCGATCAACGTAACCCATATGGTGATGTAACCAGAAATGGATATAGAGTAGGATACAGCACTCAGCTTTATTCGAACATCCGTTTAACTCAGGATTTAAAAGAAATTACTCCGGGTTTATCAGCTACAACCATGTTCTCGTTTGATGTGAATACCAATAGTTCGGTGAACAGAACCAGAAGAGAAAGTTTGTATAGAATTAATCCTAACGATCCCTATATCGTACCTGGAAATCCAGCTTCGGGCTACAAATATGGGTTGATCCTTCAAGGCCAGGAATTTTTAAATTATGGTATTGGTAATGGTGGAGATAAGAAAATATATGTGGAGGCTGCCATTAATTACAACCGTACTTTTGGTAAACATGCCGTAACGGGTTTATTGTTGTATAACCAAAATGATAATACTACGCCATTTGCAGGTAATTTAACGCTTTCGCTCCCATATCGTTTACAAGGTATTGCCAGTCGTGCTACTTATGCTTATGATGATAAGTATTTCTTCGAAGCAAACGTAGGTTATAATGGTTCTGAAAACTTTGCGCCAGATAAACGCTACGGATTTTTCCCTGCATTTGGTTTGGGATGGCTATTATCAAACGAGAAATTCTTTGAGCCATTAAAAGATGCAATCCAAATGGTTAAATTCCGCTATTCTGATGGTATTGTTGGTAGTGGAGGCAGTGGCGGAAACTATGTAATTGATGAAAGTCAACGTTTTTATTATTTAACCAAGGTAGGCAGTGCAAGCGGTTATACTTTCGGTCAAAATGGAGGCATTTCTCCGGGTGGTTTAGGAGTAACGGCTTATGGTGTAGATGTAACCTGGGCTGAAACACGTAAACAGGATTTAGGATTCGAGTTAAAAACATTTAACAATAACCTATCATTAATTGTCGATTTCTTCCAGGAGAGGAGAAAAAATCAATTCATTACCAGGGGAACAGTGCCAAATTACATTGGCCTGGCGAACACGCCAATTGGAAATCTCGGTGTGGTAGAAAATAAAGGTATCGATGGAACGATTCAATATGATGCACAGTTGGGTCAGGATTGGGGCTTAAACTTAAGAGCTAACGTTACATTTAATAAAGATAAAGTAATTGAAAACGATCAGGCGCCACAAGCTTACCCGTGGATGGAACAACGTGGATTTAATGTGCTGGCAGCTACCCGTGTAGGTTATATCGCCGAGAAATTGTTCGATAGTCAGGCAGAAATCAATGCAAGTCCAACGCAGTTTGGTACCCTAATGCCAGGTGATATAAAATATAAGGATTTAAATGGAGATGGTAAAATCGACTCATTTGATAGAACAATTATTGGTAGAGGAGATCTTCCAAGTACTACTTATGGTTTTGGTTTCTCGTTAACGTACAAAAACTTCGATTTCGGATTATTCTTCCAAGGTCAGGATAATGCCGATATTCTTTTAAACATTCCTTCATTCGCAAACTCTGGTGGTTTAGGCAATATGTTAGCGGTTGCAGCAGATCGTTGGACGCCAACCAACCCTCGTCAAGATGCTGTTTATCCTCGTTTATCGTACGGCGGAACAAATAGTAACAACTATCAGTCGAGTACTTGGTGGCTTCGCGATATCAGTTTCATTAGATTGAAAAACGCAGATTTCGGTTACACCCTAAAAGAAGGCATCAAAAAATTAGGTATCAAACGCCTAAGAATTTACGGCATGGGATACAACGTGTTTACCATCAGTAAATTTAAACTCTGGGATCCAGAGCTTAACACAAATAATGGTACCCGTTATCCACTAACGTCTAACTACTCTTTGGGTTTAACCGCTAATTTTTAATAATAACAGCATGAAAAAGATATTTATATATACAGTTGGGACTTTACTGATCATTGGTAATTACGGCTGTAAGAAATTTTTGAATCAAGTGCCTGATGATCGGTTGACATTCGAACAACAGTATCAAAGAAAAAGCACTGTAGATCAGGCGTTAGCAAACGTTTATTCAACTTTACCTGATCAAAATCAAGATCGTTCACCAAGTGCATTGGGCAATAGTGGTCCTTGGACAGCCGCATCTGATGAAGCAGATTACACCTTGCCAAATTTCACCGAAAACGTTAATACCGGTGCCTGGGATGCAACCAGCGGACAAGTGAATTATCACTGGCAAAACTATTACCGCGGTATTCAGGCGGCTAGTACATTTATGGCCAATGTTGCCAAATGTACCGATTGTAATATTGGTGGTATCGATTTGGTAACCCGTTATTTAAATGAAGCTAGAGCACTTAGGGCGATTTATTATTACCATTTAATCAGACAATACGGCCCTGTGGTTTTATTGGGTAATGAGCCAATTCAATCGGATGCACCGCTTGAAGCCATTAGTAAGCCACGTAACTCGATGGATGAATGTGTAGATTATGTGGTAAGCGAGTTAACAGCTGCAGCGGCAGGTCTTCCAGCTACACCACAGGCAAATGAAGATTTTGGTCACATCACAGCATCAGTTGCCGACGCTTATAAAATTAAAACACTGCTAACGGCTGCTCGTCCGTTATTTAATGGAAACGCAGATTACGCTGGTTTGAGAAATCAAGATGGAAAACAATTGATCAATCAAACATACAGTGTAGCAAAATGGACCAAATTGGCTACTGCTGCAAAAGCATTTTTAGATAATCCAAATTACTCTAGCTATGCACTTTATAATATTTCGGCAACACCATCTGGTTTGCCAAACACAGCTTTCAACAGGGCTTTTATCGCTACAAGAGATGTGTTTTTAAATGGATGGAATTCAGAAATCATCTTTGGTAGAGGTGGTGATGTAACGCTTTACCAATATTCATTGGCGCCGAATCATAACGGTGCATCCGGAGGTGATAAAGGCGGCTCATTTTTATCTCCATCGCAACAACTGGTTGATGCATTTTTTACAGCAAATGGCTTACCGATAGAAAATGATCCAACCTATACTGCTAACGGATTTTCTAATTATCAGGCCCCCGATCCCAATGATCAAAATGCGACCAGGTCAATCAGCAATATGTTCGTAAATCGCGAGCCGCGTTTCTACTCGAGCATTACTTATAGTGGCCGTAAATGGATCAATCCTCAATCAAACATCATTACAGATTTTACCAATAGCGGTAATGCTGGTAAAGGTGCTATTGCGAATAATGACTATACAAAAACGGGTTACACATCAAGAAAGCACCTTACTGTTGCAGGATGGACAACTGGTAGACCGATTTTCACTGTGATCAGATTGGTAGAAATTTATCTGGATTATATCGAAGCATTGCAAGAATCCAATCCATCTGATCCAGATATTCTCGTGTACCTAAACAGAATCCGTACAAGAGCGGGCATCGCCCCTTATGGAAGCGGCGCAGGAGCAATTGCAGTTCCTGCAAATATGCGAGAAGCTATCCGCCGAGAAAGACGTGTGGAGTTAGCTTTTGAGTGGGATCGTTATTTCTATACCAGAGAATGGAAGATTGCAGAAACAACTGATACTCAAATTAGAGGCTTAAACATTACACAAAATGCACCAGGATTTTTTACTCCGGTGGTGGTTGAAAATAGGGTATTTCAAAAGAAACACTATCTGTGGCCAATACCAAATGGAGAAATTCAAAAAGTTCCTGTAATTGTTCAAAATACAGGTTGGTAAATAATTTACACCGGGTTTAGGCCCGGTGTTTTTTTATTTATAAAGAATAATTGATTTAATATTAGTTCGATAACTTCATTCAGTTTAAATTCTATTGATGTTTTAAATGCAGATCATCAATAAATGATACCTCGAATGGTGGTAGTTAAAATAAAAACAAAAATAATGATAAAAAGAATATTGCTTTTCGTTCTGATTTCCTGCTCATTAGGTGCATTGGCTCAGAAAAAACGAGAATTTGCCATTACAATCTCCGATCCTTCAAATTTATTAAGTGCTGAAACGAAAAGCCATTTAACATTAGCTTTTAATATGCAATACCCTTATTTCGCATCAGCTGATGGTTACCGAACGAAACGTGATGTAGTGCTCGAAATCGCCAATGGCGAAACAGAAACGATTAAAGCGAAAGCAGGAGAGATTAAAGTAAACAGCGATTGGATCAAAGGAAAACCTTTAAAAAAGATTAATAAGGAGTTGCAGGTAGCTCTAACCAGAAGCTGGTCTTTTTACAGTACCAAGAAGAAGAAAGGTTATAGGCTTACATTCATTAGCAAAGATCCAAATCTGGATCCAACGGTAAGACAAAATTTAATCGATACTTATTTTGAAATTTATCCAACACTGGTTAAAACCTTCAATAATAGATCGACTAAAGATGTCCTTTTTGTGGTTGATACGGCTTATAAAGCGGTTGCAGAAGCCAGCGGTAATAGAATTTTGTTTAGCGCAGGGTATATGAAGGCACATCCAACTGATATTGATGTGGTTACACATGAAACGATGCATATTGTTCAGGGTTACGGCTATTCGGCTGGTCCGGTATGGTTAACAGAAGGAATTGCCGATTATGTTCGTTATAAAAATGGCGTTGATAATGTGGGTTCAAAATGGAGTTTGCCCGCATTTAATGATAAACAGAGCTATACCAATAGCTATAGAATTACAGCCAGATTCTTCGCCTGGCTGGAGCAAAATGTGAAACCGGGTTTAATTGCGGCATTGGATCAGCAGTTAAGAGCCCACCAATATACAGGAGAATCCTGGACAAACTTAACGGGTAAAACTATTGATCAACTTTGGGAAGATTACAGTAAAAACCCGAATCAGGTGGAATTAAAATACAGCGACAAAAAATCAAAATAATCATATGAAAAAATCTATCTTAATACTCTCTTTCATTGTTTTTCTACTAAACTCAAAAACATTTGCACAAGGTGATCAACGGATCAAACGTGGGGAATATACCCTTGAATTTTTAGATAACTCCACATTTATCACAGAGGAATTGGCGCAAAAACTAGCCAATACTTTCTTCGAGGTTTACCCTAAAATGGTTAAGGCTTTTAATCCAGATGCCACCAAAACGGTTATCCTTTCTATTGATACCAATTATAAAAAAGTGGCTATTTCAGGCAAGGGCAAAATATTGATTGGTGCCAACTGGCTATCGCAGCATCAGGAAGATACCGATCTGGTTACCCATGAGCTGATGCATATTGTGCAAGATTTTAAAGCGATGGGTCCGGAGTGGCTTTTAGAAGGCCTGGCAGATTGTGGCCGGTTTCAGTATGGACTTAATAATGTTGCAGCAGATTGGAGTTTACCTCCAGTTGATCCTAGGCAACATTACAGAATGGGCTATAGGGTAACTGCCCGATTCTTACTATGGGTAGATAAATACCAAAAGCCAAATACCATTGCTCAGCTTAATACACAACTTAAAAATAATACCTACACATCCGATTCGTGGAAGCAAATTACTGGGAAGAATGTTGACGAATTATGGGCCTTATATCTTACAAATAAGGATATAGATTAGTGTGATTTCGAAATGAATATATAAGAGCCAACGGATTTAATACTCGATGGCTCTTTTATCGTTTGAGGTTTTTTTTAGCCTTTAAATTCTCCCAATCAAAAATGTTATAAAAATAAATAGCAGTTTACTAAAACGTTTTACATATTATTTTTATTTTGCAGGATAATAATGCTAACCACAACAAAAACTTAGATATCCAATGAAAAAAACATCAGTCCTGATATTCTTATTTACCATAATAAGCGCCTCGTTATTTCATTTAAAAGCACAAGAAATGATTAAGCGTAAAGGCTATACTTTAACGTTTGAAAGTAACTTTGCAGCACTCGATCCACAACTAAAAAAACGCATGATCGAAACTTTTTTTGAGGTCTATCCTGAATTAGCAAAGGAATATAATCCTAAAACGTTGAAAACTGTTAAGTTCTTCGTTGATACAGCATACAAAGGTGTTGCCGCAACGGCCAATGGCGTGGTAACTTACAGTTCTATTTGGATGGTAAAACACCCAGAAGATATTGATGTAGTTACTCACGAAGTGATGCATATTGTTCAGGATTATGGTAGCAGTGTAGGGCCAGGCTGGTTAACCGAAGGCATTGCAGATTATGCCCGATATAAATTTGGTGTAGACAATGCTGGTGCCAAATGGACGCTACCTGCTTTAAAACCAGAACATACATACAAAAACAGCTACAGAATTACAGCTCGTTTTTTTGCCTGGATAGAG
The DNA here is from genome assembly GCF_979258625.1 of Pedobacter sp. AC212. NCBI lineage: Bacteria > Pseudomonadati > Bacteroidota > Sphingobacteriia > Sphingobacteriales > Sphingobacteriaceae > Pedobacter > Pedobacter sp. AC212. The sequence goes on from NZ_OZ409870.1 coordinate 1,373,088, forward strand.
AAAAATGTAAAAGCAGGAACCATCAAGGCTGTCGATAAATCATTAAGAGATCATAGCTATAAAGCTGACATTTGGACTAAATTAACAGGTAAAGATTTAGATACGCTTTGGTCTGATTACATCAAAAATCCAGAAATTTAAACTCATATCAACATAAAAATCAATGATGATTATTGCATCAGCAAATGTACGGTCAGCGACTGTTAACAATAATCTCAATATTATCTCAAACACACCAAATAAATGAAAAAGTTATTTATCGCTCTGTTAAGCTTTGCAGCTACTGCTGGTTTTGCACAAACAGTTGGCAAAATTACCGATCCGGTAGATTGGATCAATCCTTTAATGGGAACACAATCTAAACCTAGTTTATCAAACGGAAACACTTATCCTGCCATCGGTTTACCATGGGGAATGAATATGTGGACGCCACAAACCGGCAAAATGGGCGATGGCTGGGCCTATACTTATGATGCTGACAAAATCCGTGGATTTAAACAAACGCACCAGCCTTCGCCATGGATGAACGACTATGCAGCTTTCACTATTATGCCTGTTACTGGTAAATTAAGGTTCAATGAAGACGACCGTGCGAGCTGGTTTAGCCATAAAGCAGAAGTTTCCAAGCCCTACTATTATAGTGTTTATCTGGCTGATGCAGATGTAACCACTGAAATTACCCCTACGGAAAGAGCTGCTCAATTCAGATTTACCTTTCCTAAAACGGATAGTTCTTATGTGGTTGTAGATGCCTTAAACAAAGGATCGTACATTAAAATTATCCCTGCTGAACGCAAGATTATTGGTTACACTACTAAATACGCCCGTGGTCCATTACCAAAAAACTTTAAAAATTACTTTGTAGTCTATTTCAACAAAGATTTTAAACTGGCTAAAACCTGGAGCGGCAAAAATCTTAAAGATGATGAACTGGAATTGGAAAGCGATCATAGCGGTGCCATCATTGGTTTCAGTACTAAAAAGGGTGAGCAGGTTACTGCTAAAGTAGCTTCATCATTTATCAGTTTTGAGCAAGCTGATTTGAACCTAAAAAGAGAATTGGCGAACGATGGCTTCGATGCTACAAAAGCTAAAGGAAGAGCAATCTGGAACAAAACGTTAAACAAAATTGCGGTTGAAGGTGGTTCAATTGATCAAATGCGTACTTTTTATTCTTGCTTATACCGTACATTATTTTTCCCGAATAAATTATATGAGGTTGATGCGAGTAACAAAGTTGTACACTGGAGCCCTTATAATGGCAAAACACTTCCTGGTTATATGTTCGCTGGAACTGGCTTCTGGGATACATTCAGAGCATTATATCCTTTCTTAAACTTGGTTTATCCATCCATTAACAAAGAGATGCAGGAAGGATTAATTAATGATTATAAAGAAGGTGGTTGGCTGCCAGAATGGAGCAGCCCAGGTTATGCCAACATTATGGTGGGTAACAACTCGGCTTCGGTAGTTTCTGATGCTTACATTAAAGGCTTGCGTGGCTACGATATTCAAACTTTATGGGATGCACTAAAACATGGTGCCAATAATGAAGGTCCGGTGGAAGCCGTTGGTCGTGATGGCGTGAAGTACTACAATGAATTGGGTTACGTGCCTTTTGATGTGAAGAAAAATGAAAATGCGGCCAAAACGTTAGAGTACGCTTATGATGATTTTACGATTTATCAGTTGGGTAGAGCTTTAGGTAAACCTGCTTCAGAGATTAATATCTACAAAAAAAGAGCAATGAACTACAAAAATCTTTTTGATCCGGCTTCGGGATTGATGAGAGGCAAAAATCAGGATGGTACTTTCCAGAGTCCGTTTAGCCCTTTTAAATGGGGTGGTGCATTTACAGAAGGCAACAGCTGGCATTACACCTGGTCAGTTTTCCAGGATGTTGATGGATTAGCGAAGCTGATGGGTGGTCACGATAAATTTGTAACCAAACTGGATTCAGTTTTCTCTATGCCTCCAGTGTTTGATGAAAGTGCTTATGGGGGTGTGATTCACGAAATTCGTGAAATGCAGATTGCAAACATGGGTCAGTATGCACATGGAAACCAGCCGATTCAACACATGATTTATTTGTACAATTATGGGGGTGCACCTTATAAAACACAATATTGGGTTCGCGAAACGATGAATAGAATGTACAAAGCTACGCCAGATGGTTATTGCGGAGATGAAGATAACGGACAGACTTCTGCATGGTATGTTTTCTCAGCTATGGGATTTTATCCGGTAACGCCTGCGGTTGATCAATATGTGTTAGGTGCGCCATTATTTAAAAAGGTAACGCTAACACTAGAGAACGGTAAACAAGTGGTTATTAATGCTGCTGCAAACAGCGATAGCAACCGTTATGTGCAGTCGCTGCAAATGAATGGTAAGCCATATTCTAAAAATTGGATCAGCCACAGTGGATTGCAAAAGGGAGCTGTGTTAAACTTTAGCATGGGAGCAACGCCAAATAAAGTTAGAGGTTCAAAACCTGTAGATTTCCCTTACTCTATGTCTACGGAGAGATAAAAAAAAATCGGACTGAAGCTTGCTACCTTCAGTCCGATTTTTAACCCAAAAATAAGATCTAAAAGAAATGGGGATTCCACATTATCGCAGAATCCCCATCATCTAAATTAACGCTCTCAATTATATAAACGTTAAAAAAAGGAATTATTGCTTAATGGCAATAATTTTTTTGTTTTAGCCTGCGCTCGTTTCTAGCTAGTGCATCGATAACAAAGCGATTTAATCGTTTGAAACAATCGTAAAATACGATTAACTATTCCACGCTCGTTAGAAACGAGCGTGAGCATTGCCGAAATTCTTGCCTGCGCTCGTTTCTAACGAGCGCATTAATAACAAAGCGATTTAATCGCTTAAAATAATAGTAATAGCACAAAAATAATCTGCAAATCTGTGGCTACTAAAACGCATAATTCTCTATTTTTACTTCCATGGAAACCACTCAACAAGATGCTGAAAAATTAGCTGCAGCTAAAGCCGCAATAAAATTTGTAAAAGAAGGAGATTTAGTTGGTTTAGGTACGGGCTCTACGGCAACATTTGCTATAAAAGAACTCGGTAAAATGGTACAAGATGGCTTTAAAATTCAAGCCGCCACAAGTTCTATTCATACCGAAGAATTAGCTAAATCTTTTGGTATCGAAATTCTCCCACTTGGCGATTTATCATCTATTGATATTAGTATCGACGGTGCTGATGAATTTACCGAATCGCTCGATTTGATTAAAGGTGGTGGAGGAGCGCTGTTCCGCGAAAAAATTATGGCATCCTTGAGCAAAAAATCAATTATTGTTACCGATGCTTCAAAAAAAGTGACTCTACTAGGCGCTTTTACCGTTCCAATTGAGGTGATCCCGTTAGCCTACCAATACGTTTTTAATCAAATAGAAAAACTAGGGGGTAAAGGAAATAAAAGAATTAAAAATTCCCAGCCTTTCATCACCGACAATGGTAATTTTATTATCGATGCAAATTTCGGACTCATCAATAATCCTACTCAATTAAGCCACGAACTGAATCAAATTGATGGTTTGCTCGCTCACGGGCTGTTCATTGAGCTTACTTCTACTGTGATCATGAGTAAAGGTGATGAAATTATCATTTTCGAATAATTTTACCGAGAAAATGACCTCCTTCAAAAAAATAAAAATATTTTAACCGACGGTTTTGTTTCACTTACCGACGTTTTAAACTTATTCAGAGGAAAGCCATTTCCCACCTCCTGTTTCTGTGATACATTTGAATCATAAAACAAAACGGTTATGGAAACTTTCTTCAAAAAAAATCAAGCAGATAAACAATTAGGGTTGGGCATTTTAATTGTCGCTATCGGAACAGTATTCTTATTAAGAAATTCAGGTTTAGATATTCCACATTGGATTTTAAGTTGGCATACCATTATGTTAGGCGCTGGCTTATGGCTAGGTTACCGTAAAAATTATCAAGGCAGTAGCTGGTTGGCATTAACTATTATCGGCGCAATATTTACATTAAAGCATATTGTTGTTTTCGATTTTGAAATCTCCAGAATTACAGCGGCTTTAGCCTTTATTGGAGTAGGTTTATACTTAATATTAAAACCAAAAAGATTGAAAAGTGTTAATGATTATACTCAAAAGAAAACTGCTGATTTTTCTGATGTGAACAACTAAAATTCTTACCTCCATCATATATCAAAAAGGGACATTTTATAAAATTATCCCTTTTTTTATGCCCTATAATTTCGAAAAAACTGCTGCAAAAAGAAACGGGGATCCCACCATTAAGGCAGTATCCCCGTCATCTAAATTAACGCTCTCACATACATAAACGCTGAGAATTGAAATTATTGTATGGTGGTATCTTTTTTTTGAAAAAAAGTTAAGCTTGCAACACCGGAACTTCTTTATGGTACTTATTTCTATATTCAATTGGTGTACAACCCGTAATTTTTTTAAAAACATCTCTGAAAGATTTATTGTCGGTATAGCCCACATCAAACATCACCTCAGTGATGTTTTTTCGGCTCGATTCAAAGCTCCGTTTGGCGGCTTCTATTTTAACCCGTTGAATATATTCGATTACTGTATTTTTCGTGGCACTTTTAAAACGGCGCTCAAAACTTCTTCTTCCTAAAGCCAGGAGATCGGCCAATTGGTCTACCGTAATTTTTTCCTGATAATTGCCATCAATAAACTCCTGCGCCTTTTTTATCTTTTCATCTTCATGACCTTTTTGGCCTTGAAACATCATAAAAGCCAGCTGACTTTCTCTATCAATATCTATCGCAAAATATTTAGCTGCTAAAATCGCGGTATCCCTGTCCGTATATTTCTCTATCAGGTACAAAAGTAAATTCCAGTAGGAGTTGGCGCCTCCGCTGGAGTAGATTCCCTGCGATTCGGTAATAATACTTCCATCAACTAAATCTACGTTCGGAAACATGGCCCTAAACTGGCTGGAAAATAACCAATGCGTAGAACATTTTTTACCGTCTAACAAACCTGTAGATGCCAATAAAAATGCACCCATGCAAAGTGATGCCACCTCCGAACCCCGGGCGTGGTGTTTTACAATCCATGGAAAAAGGATTTCATTTGATTCAATTGCATTATTCACGTTTCCGCTTATGGCCGGTATAAAAATCAAGTCAGTTTGATCTATATCTTCTAAAAGCTTATCTGGGTGGACCGAAAACAGATTATTGTTTAATCTTACTTCTTTTGATGCGGCGACAAGCTCCACTTTAAAAAGCGGTTGTTTTCCAGATGCCTGTAAAAATTCATTCACTGCAGTAAATAAATATCTAGGATCCGCGATGGCTTCAATGACAGCAGTTTCCGGAACTAAAATCGATACATGTTTCATTCAATTTTTTTGTATTTGGTTATCTACCTGTTTTTCATCGGTTTCGACTAAACAAATATAACAACGGTCTTTGTCGTAAACAACCCCAATAATTGTCGTTTCTTCTTCTTTTGGTCTTACATTAAGCAGTTATTTTTGTTCAAGCTAAAAATTCGGGGGAGTATGGAATCGAACAATATCAACAAAGTCGCGATTTGCGCCGCATGGTTGGAGATTAAAAGGAGGAACTAAATTGGCTAACATCAACTCATATTTAACCTTTAACGGAAATTGTAGAGAGGCCATGCGCTTTTACCACGATTGCCTTGGTGGCGAGTTAACATTTCAAAGCATCGGCGAATCGCCAATGGCAGGCAATATGCCTCAAATTATGGCAGATAAAATTTTGCATGCGGTGCTTACCTCCAACGAGATAGTAATTATGGGAACCGATATGGTGGTTGATGCTGGTTTGGTCAAGGGCAATGCGGTTTCACTAATGCTAAATTGCGATTCGGAAGAAGAAACAATAGCCTTTTATGAAAAACTTTCAAAAGGAGGGATACCAGTAAACCCATTACAGAAAACTTTTTGGGGCGCCTTGTTCGGCGATTTAGTAGATCGATTTGGCAATACCTGGCTAATTAATTTCGATAAAAAATATATTTAAAAACGTTTGATTCCCATTTTGTGAAGCGCAAAGCTTGTTCTCGCTATTTTCTTTCTTCCTGTGCTTTGCTTGTACGCTTCGCTTCGGTGGTTTCCCCACCTTGCTGCAGGGTACCGCTTCGCCCAGGGCTAAGTGGCCAAAATTGTTCTGGTTTTTAACGTGGGAGCGTTAAAAGGCAATACTCCAGCCAGGTGCATTTGGTGCTGAATAAATCCTACAGACTCTATTTTTATATATATGAGTCACCTATAAATTTGAAAAAAACGAAGCGTATTTTGTGATTGTATTTTACCGCTAACTTTATGGTAGAGAGGTGGAATGTTAAAAAACGTTAAAACCTATTCTCCCTTCATTAATCCCTTTTTAAAAGGCAAATATTCTTAACTTTGATACTTGTGAATTCCAAACCGACACAAGATTTATGATGAAGAGAAGTATTTTATTTGTTATTGCATTGCTGTTTACCACTACAGCATTTTCTCAGAATGTAATACAATTGTTTAACAGCGCAAACGATTTTTTTAAAGTGCTACAGGAAGAGAAATTTAATGATGCACATGCATTTTTTGATGATACCTTAAAAACAAAACTCAGTGAAGAAAATTTAAAGAAACTTTGGTTTGATATAGGTACCAAATATGGTAAGGCAGAAAGTTTCGATGCCATTCAAAGTAAAGCACAAGGCCAGTTTTTCGCAGTAACTGTTGAAGGAAAATTTGCTAACGGCGCACAAAATTTTATTCTTGGGTTTAATAAAGCACAAAAAATTGTCGGTATTTTCCTTGCGCCAGCTAAAAGTAATGTGGCTTATGCAAAACCGGTTTATGCTGATACCAACTTATATAGCGAGAAACAGGTGTATGTAGGTGTTGCCGGCAAGCAGTTAGCGGCAATAGTAACCACGCCTAAGAATGTAAAAAACTTTCCGATGGTGGTTTTTGTGCATGGTTCGGGCCCCAGCGATATGGACGAAACTATAGGTGCCAATAAGCCTTTCAAAGATTTAGCAGGCGGTTTGGCCTCCAAAGGTATTGGTTCTGTTCGTTATGTAAAAAGAACTCTAGTTTATCCTAATGAATTTTCGAAACCTTATACTGTAAAAGAAGAGGTTTTGGACGATGCAGCAGCAGCAATTACAGCAGCTAAAGCCGTTGTAGGTGCAAACCCAAAAAGCATTTATGTTTTTGGCCACAGTTTAGGTGGCATGTTGGCACCAAAACTTGCAGCAACTTCTCCAGATGTAACTGGAATTATATTGGCTGCTGCCCCTGCCAGAAAGTTGAGTGATATTATTGCAGAACAAAACAAATATATGTTCGATTTGTCGAAGGATACGACTGCAGAAAACAAAAAATATCTGGATGATGCCATCGTACAAATCAATAAAAGCAGAATCACACAATTGGGTACCACCATCAAACCAGATTCATCTATATTGGGTTTGCCTGCTAAGTATTGGGTCGATTTAAATACTTACAATCAGGTGAATACCGCTAAAAGTTTAACTAAAAAGATTTACGTGCTGCAAGGTGGAAATGATTTCCAGGTGAGCAAAACTGATTTCGATTTATGGAATTCGGCGTTATCGAAGAAAAAGAATGCCACGTTAAAATATTATCCTGATTTGAATCACTTGTTAAGTCCGCAAACAGAAAAAGGAAGTATGGGCCAATATCAAACACCGGTAAATGTATCTGAAGGTTTGGTAAATGACCTGGCCGTTTGGATAAAGGCGAAATAAATAAAGAATACTCGTTACCAAGAGGTTGTCTCATAAATCAGTTTATCTTTGAATTTTGTCACGTTGAGCTTGTCGAAACGCCCAAAAGGCGTATTTCGCAAACCCTTCGACAGGCTCAGGATGACATTCTTATTTATGATACAGCCTCTTTAATTTTTAGTGAGAATCTCAACACAATCGTATCTGCTATATTCAAAACCGTTTGAATAATCATCATCTATAAATCGGTTCGAAAGAATGTTTTGAATGTTAGTTGGAGCATCTCCATGTCAAAGAATAAGTGGCTGGATATCGAATTCCTGTTCTGATAAATCGATAAAATACAAACAATTCAAAATATACACGGTTTAGAGTTTAGATCATTCATCTTACTCTACGTATTTATGGCAAAGCAAAAGGTAACATTAAAAGGAATTTGGGGCGTATTAAAAGCATCATTTACTGGCTTTGGCGATCATAAAGTAACCAAGCTAAGTGGTTCTCTTGCGTATTATACCGTGTTTTCTATGGCTCCGCTATTGGTTGTGATCATTTCGCTATGCGGCATCTTTTTAGGTAGAGAAATTGCAGAAGGTAAGGTGTACGAACAATTAGTTGGTTTTCTCGGTCGCGAATCAGCTACCTCACTACAAGAACTAATTAAAAATGCCTATTTGGATGACAAAGGTACTATTGCCCTAATCATTGGTATTGTGACCTTGCTTATTGGTTCTACCACTATTTTCGGCGATATACAAGATTCAATTAATACCATTTGGGGCTTAAAAGCCAAGCCAAAACATGGTTGGGTGAAAATGCTACAAAATAGGTTTTTATCTTTTTCAGTAATTATCAGTTTGGGCTTTGTACTATTGGTTTCCTTAGCGATATCATCAGTTTTAGATGGATTTAGCGACAGGCTCCAAGCCCGCTTTGCCGATGTTTCTTTCTACATATTTTATGTGATTAACCTGGTGGTTACCTTGAGCGTAATTACTTTAATTTTTGCAGTTATCTTTAAAGTTTTGCCAGATGCCATCATCAAATGGAAAGATGTTTTGGCCGGAGCTGTGGTAACGGCTGTGCTTTTTATGATTGGTAAGTTTGCCATATCCGTTTATATTGGACAAAGCGATGTTGGGGGTACTTATGGTGCAGCAGGGTCATTAATTATTGTACTTTTATGGACTTATTATTCTTCAATCATTTTATATTTTGGAGCAGAATTTACTAAAGCTTATGCCATTGCCTACGGATCGGAAATTTACCCGGCACACTATGCTGTTACCACAAAAGAAGTGGAGGTGGAGTCAACCAGAAAATCGATTCAGGATAATCATCCTGAGATAGTAGAACAAGTAAAGAAAGAAGAAGATAAATAGATTCGACCAATTCCTCATTCACAATCGAGAAATATGATTTAAGATGTAAATGCGGTTGCCGCCACAGCCAAATGAAAAATTGGCTTCGCAATGACGAACATATTTATTCACCCCAGGCCGTAACCACTAATTTTCTTTGGCCGCCTCTGTTGCGGTGTTCACAGAGGTAAACACCTTGCCAGGTACCCAACGCCAATCTTCCGTTACGAATAGGGATAGTCACCGAACTTCCCAAAAGTGCCGATTTTAAATGCGCTGGCATATCATCCGATCCTTCGTAATCATGTTCATAATCCGGATCGTTTTCTTTAACTGTTTTATTAAAAAACATTTCAAAATCCATACGAACCGTTGGATCTGCATTTTCATTTATCGTTAGCGAAGCGGAGGTGTGCTGAATAAATACCTGACAGATTCCCACCTTTAGTTCTAAAATTTCGGGAAGCGCATCCTCTATTTCGTCAGTAATGATATGGAAACCGCGTCTTCTCTCTCGAAGCGCAAAGGCTTGCTGAAATATCTTCATGCCCAAAATTACTTAACTATCCAGCCAATTTGCGAATTTTCATCGCTGATTAATTGATAGCTGTTGAAATTACCCAAAACATTTACCGTGGCTCCAGTTTTTAAATTCAGCTTCACTGCTGCAAGGCTGTCTGGCTGATCGAACACTTTTTGCTGGTTCATATTTATTCTTATCTTTTTTAATGGTTTGGTAGTTTGAACAAGCGATTTACTGTCGATAAAACCAGTAGTTCCATCAGGCAGTTCCGCTTTATACAAATTTTCTGTTGCGGAGTTGACGTTAATAATTGTACCCGAATTTAGCGTTGCGATAGTGCCACTTTTTTGGGTGGAGCTATAGAAAGTACTTTTCGATGATGTTCTCAAAGTTTTGTTCAGGTTCGAAATGGCGGCAGAAATGTTAGCTGGGGTTTTGGTAACCGGATCGATAAACGGTAAGGGATTTATTGCGCCACCGAAAGTGTAAATGCCAAAATGAAGGTGTGGAGCGGTAGTTTTTGCATTCCCCGTATTCCCCATTAAACCCAAGGTATCTCCTAGTTTTATTTCCCGACCTTCCACTGCAATTTGCTTGTCCAAATGCGCATAATAGAGGGTGTAATCTTTTCCTTTTGGGCGTAACCAAACTACTCTTCCGCCTAAATTATTTTCATTTACCCGGGTGATGGTTCCATCGGCGCTCGCTAAAACCGGACTTCTCGCCGGTCCGAAGATATCAACGCCTTCATGTTTACGGGCATTGTTATCTCGTCCATCGCCCCAAAAACTGCCAATACTTTTGCTTTTTGATGTGGTCGGAAAAGCCAGCGATGGGCCAGTAGTAATGGTTATCGTGTATTCCACACTTTGTAATAGTTCGGGCTGCAATCTGATCAAATAATTTCCGGTATCCTCAATTTCATGCTGGATGGGACTGTTAAGGGTATCAGCCGAAGCGATTCTTTTTGGGTTGTTGATATCGGCAAGGTACCACAGATCCAAATAAAGCGCTGATGCTGCAGGTTTTTTCTCCAAACTGATGGTGAGTTTTTGTCCTTTTGTGGCTGAAAACTGATAAGCGGCTGCTGGAATTTTTCCAGCGTCAAAATAACCCGTTTCCTTGTAAGGAATTTTGATGGTCAGTGCTTTCTGCATGCTGGCCGATGAGGCATTAATCCAAGCTGATCCCATGGCGGTTTTATCCAGTCCTGCGGTTTCTAGTTTGCGTTTATATTGTTCATGCGGGCTAGCCGCTTTAAATAAATTGACAGTGCCTGATTTACAAGAGACGAGCGAGATATAGACGAAGAAAATAAATATAAAACGTAGCTGCATACCGGATGATTTACTTAAGGAAACAAAATTTCGCACTACAAGTTTTCATCATCTTACTCCCGTTCAGCAACTTAATTTTATCGATTGAAAATTATTTAACACAGGCTTAACAATGCCCGGCTGTTGTTATTGTAGAGTTAATATGTTCCATACATAGTGTTAAAAGTACACACCTAGTTTTGCGTCCGTAAAAGGCGCTCCGAATAGCTTTTGCCAAAATAATTAGCCTATGTAAATTAAAGCTTACAACCCTTCAAAACATCAACAAATATTAAATTCTAAAAACAAACTAATACAAAAAAGATGATATCATTTTTTTCAGCAGCAGGTATTAAACATACCTGTAGGAAAATGCTTGTGCCCATTGGTTTATTGGCTCTTTGCAATTCCACAGCCTTTGCCGTTATTTCTGGCGAAAATTCTTCAATCGTTAAATTAAACAATCGCCTGGCTGCTATTAGCGGAACAGTTACAGATGAAAAAGGCCAGCCACTTCCGGGCGTTAGCATTTATGACAAACAAACCAAAAGAACAACCTCAACCGATGGCGATGGAAGATTTACGATAGATGTGGCCAATGGTGCGACCTTGGTTTTCTCATTTATTGGATACGAAACGCAGGAAATTTTAGTTTCAGGAAGTAAAACGATTAATGTTAAATTAAAAGAAAGTAACAATACCTTAAATGAGGTAGTTGCAATCGGTTATCAAAAAATTAGAAAATCGGATGTAACAGGGGCCATTAGCAGTGTAAAGGCAAGCGAAATGAATCTGAGTGCGCCAACGGTTGGTCAGGCTTTAGTAGGTAAGGTTGCTGGTGTGCAGGTATCGCAAACCAGTGGTGCACCATACGCCGGAACTAAAATTCGGGTTAGGGGTGTAGGTTCAATCAATGCAAGTTCAAATCCGTTATATGTAATAGACGGTTATCCTTCTGGAAATAATGTATTCATCAACCCTGAAGATATTGAAACCATTGATATTTTGAAAGATGCGGCTTCAGCTGCTATTTATGGTTCACGGGCTTCTGGTGGTGTGGTGATGATTACCACTAAAAGAGGTAAGGATGGTAAAGGCCGTTTCCAATATGATGTGCAAGCTGGGGTAACTCAATTGCACAAAAAGGTGAAGCTATTGGATGCATCGCAGTTTATTCAACTGATGATTGATGGCCGAAACAACGCTTATAAAGATTTAGTAGTAAATGCCGGCAAAACCTGGAATGATTCGATGTTTTCTGACAATAACACCGCCAGAACTTCCAATGTCGGTAATGGATCATCGGTAAGTATACCCGAAGATATTTATGATTTTGCTAGTCAAACGGCAAAGGCACCTGCATTTAATACCGACTGGCAGGATGAATTGTATCGAAACGCATTTTTCCAGCGCCATAACCTGGCATTTTCTGGTGGAAACAAAGACATTAAATACTTTGTAAGTGGTGGATACCAGGATCAAGATGGCATTGTAACCAATACCGCTATGCGGGCTTTAAATTTTCGCTCGAATATTGAAGGGCAGGTAAGTAAAAAATTAAAAGTAGGCGCCAATATCTCGCTTACGCAAACCAATAATAAAGAGGTTGGAGAAGGTCGCTTTAGTCCGATGATGTCGGCATTGCTTTACTTGCCATACCTGCCTGCAAGAGATGCAAACGGTAACCCGATAAAATATGGCATGTCTGCTTTGGCAAATCAATTTGGTTATCAAGGTTTAGAAAATCCGGTAGCAACGGTTAATGAAACGAAAGTTAATCGTCTTGGAAACAGAAATACTTATAATGCTTATGCCAACTTCGAAATTTTAACTGGTTTAAATTTCAAGGCCAATTTAGGTACGAACAACTACAGTGAAAAGTATGATTATTACCGCCCCACCAGTTTAAGTAACGGTGGCGGAAATGCACCCGGTTCTCCATCATCAATTGCGGCTGCAAATGCAGTAGCCCAAAACTTAACACAGGTAGATAAGCTGGCCGAATTTACATTGGATTACAACAAAACTTTTGGCAAACACAATCTGGATATTTTGGGTGGATATTCTGCTCAACGTACCACAAGTGATTTAGTAAGGGTAACCGCAACGGGTTTTACAAGCGATAAAATCGGTGAAATATCCGATAAAGGTGCCGCGAATACAGATTTTGTGCTGAATTCGGCAAATAAATACGTCACCACCTTATTGTCGTATTTTGGTCGTGCCAGCTACAATTTCGATAGCAAATACTATTTGAGTGGTACTTTCCGTATGGACGGTTCATCAAGGTTTGGTCCAAACAATAAGTGGGGTGCTTTTGCATCAGCAGCGGCAGGCTGGAATCTATCTCAAGAAAGCTGGTATAACGACTTCCTTGGTAAAGGTTCTACCGTTAAATTAAGAGCAAGTTGGGGTTTAAGCGGTAACAACAATATTGGCGATAACAACCATACGCAAACCATGAGCAGCCCAGGTGGTGTTGTATTTGGAAATGCGATTGCAACTGCAGTTTGGGCTGGCGGTATTAAAGATCAGAACCTGGGTTGGGAGTCCACATCACAATACAATTTCGGTACGGATTTAAGTTTCTTCAATGGTCGCCTCTCTTTTATTGCCAACTACTATTACAGTTTATCTTACAATTTATTATTCAACCAGCCTATTTCTGCAATTTCTGGCTCATCAAGCATTTTAACTAATTTAAGAGATAGTAAAGTCAGAAATAAAGGTTTCGATTTCCAATTGGACGGTCGTGTGGTCAGCACCGATAATTTCAACTTAGGCTTAAGCGGAAATATCTCTTTTAACAGCAACAAAGTGCTTAATTTGGGTGGAAACAGCACCATTTTTAGTGTGGGTGCAGAGCGACAGTACATTACGCATATTACACAAGAAGGTCAATCGATTGGTATGTTTTATGGTTACCAGGTTGCTGGTAGGGTAACACCAGAATTATTAGGTAAAGTTGCACCATCTTCTGCACAATCTAATCCTTACAAGGTAGGCGATTTGTATTTTGAAGACACCAATGGCGATGGCGTTGTTAACGATGCTGATAAGAAAGTAATTGGCAACCCTTACCCGGATTTTACCTACGGTTTCGCAGTGAATGCAAATTATAAATCATTTGATATCAGGGCTTCTTTCAATGGATCGCAAGGTAACGATGTGTTGGATGGTCAGGATTATTACCTCTATAACTTTGAAGGATCAGGCAATCAATATGCAGAAGTTGCAGATCGGTACCGTAATGCAGCAAATCCAGGGAGCGGTTTAAATTACCGTGCTTCCCGTGCAGGTACGCAAAGTAACAGTACGCGTTTGTCCTCATTTTATGTACAGGATGGATCGTATTTAAGGTGTACAAACATCACATTAGGTTATAATTTCCCTAAAATGGTTGCCAAAACCCTTCATGTAGAAAATATAAGAGTTTTTGGAAGTGTTGATAATGCATTCACCATTACCGATTACAAAGGTTACAATCCTGAAGTAGATTATAATGCCGGTGCAAACTTAACCCCGGGTGTAGATTACGGTAATTATCCATTGGCCAGAGCCTATAACCTAGGTATTAAATTAACTTTTTAATCTAGCCCTGAAATCATTAAAATAGATCAAAATGAAAAAAAGTATATTCTTAATTTTTGTAGGCTTGATTTCTTTATCAGCCTGTAAAAAAGATTTCCTTGAACAAACCGACCCCAATGCGGTAACGGTTGAACAGTTCTTTACTTCGCCAAATGATGTTTTGCTTGCCGTAAATGGTGTTTATCAATCACTAAGAAGCAGCAACAACATTGGAGAAAGCAGCAATTTGTATACAGAGCAACGTTCAGATAATACCGGTATAAACGATAATCAATCGAATGCAGGAGAGCCTTTCCAGTTTGGAGATTTTAGTATTCTACCCAGTAACACTTATTTAAAAAACCATTGGGTAAGTCTTTATTCCACCATTACCAGATGTAACGTAATTACTTCGAATATTGATAAAGTGCCATTTACTGATGCCAATTTGAAAGCCCAATACCTGGCAGAAACAAAATTTGTTAGGGCATTAATCTACTTTCATTTGGTAAGAAAATGGGGCGATGTGCCATTGGTAACCAAACAATTAACGAGTAATAATGAAGTGGTTGAAAATACTTTCAGACAACCACAAGCAACGGTTTATGCACAAATTGTAACTGATTTGAAAGATGCATTAAATAGTAATCTTCCAAACTTGGCTACGGGTGCTCTAGCAGGCAGAGCTTCTAAAGCTGCTATAAATGGTTTGCTAGGTCAGGTTTATTTAACGATGGCCACTACGTTAGAAAATGGCAAAGCAGAGAATTTAACCAATGCAAATACATACTTATTAGCAGCGTACAACCTGAAGACTTTCAACACACTTGCAGCTATTCCTTATGCAGATGTGTTTGATGTAACGAAGAGAACAAACAATCCAGAGGTAATATTCGAAATAGTAAACCTTCAGGGAAACATCACTTACGCTTCGAGCATCGCCGCAAATAACCAGGCTTTCGGCGAAACCATTAATTCGAGAAGAGCACCAACTGGAGTTGGAGGCAACGTAACTCCTGATTTAGTTTTAGATTATGAAACCGGCGATCCACGTAAAGATTTCTCTATTAAATATGCTGCTGATACCAGAGTGCTGGATTGGTTTATTACCAAATACCGAGATGCTAGTGAAGCGGCAACGGTTAACGGCTACGGCGGAAATAATTTTCCTTTAATGCGTTTTGCAGATATTATTTTAATGTTGGCAGAAGTGAATATGTTGCAAGGCAATGATGCGGTTGCGATACAATATTTGGATATGGTTAGGGCAAGAGCTGGTGTGCCTTTATACGCTGTGGCACGTAACAACGCGGCTTATAGCTCAAAATATCCAACACTAAAACTGGCAATTTTACATGAGCGTAGGGTAGAGTTGGCTTTTGAAAACCACAGGTGGTTTGATTTGCTGCGTAACTTTACCACTGCTGAACTGGTTACTTATTTCAGAGCAAAATCTCAAGCTAACTTTGGCAATGCAAAGTTGAGTAATTTCACCACAAAAGATAGATATTTCCCTATTCCTTTTGATGAGTTCAAGTTAGATCCTGCAAAAATGTACCAAAACCCAGGATATTAATTATTTTTATTAGCAAACATTAGCGCCTGTATCATCATTTAAGGTTTTCATCCTGAGTTTTTCGAAGGATTAAAATGGTGATACAGGCACTTTTTATCAAAATTAAATGATGAAAATCAGATTTTCTTTTCTTGTGTTTTTCGCGGGAGCGATAAACCTAACTTCTGCTCTTGCACAAAATCCTGCCCAAAAACTGGAGCAGGTTTTTAATCGTACCCATAAAGAAATTCTAGTGGTAGCACATCGTGGCGACTGGAGAAATGCGCCTGAAAACTCGCTGCATGCTTTGTTAAATAGCATTGATAAAGGTTTCGATATGATGGAGCTTGATGTAAAAATGACCAAAGATAGCCAGATGGTGGTGATGCATGATAATACAATCGATCGTACCACCAATGGAAAAGGTAAAGTGAGTGATTTTACATTAGAAGAAATTAGAAAATTTAAGCTGAGAAATGGATTAGGCAGAGTAACCGCAAACCCAATTCCTACCTTTAAAGAGTTGATGATGGTAGCGAAAGATAAAATTCTGATTAATGTGGATAAGGGCAACGATCACTTGCCAGAGGTATTTAAAGTTTTGCAGGAAACCGGAACCCTTAAGCAAGCAGTTGTAAATGTTGGCGACAATATTCCTTACGAAAAATTGATTTCAACAGAGAAAATCCCTGCTGAAGCTTACATTATGGTGGTGGTTAATATGACCAATCCTGATGCTTTAAAAATTACAGAAGGTTATCGAGGTTCAGAGAAAAGTGTTATCCAACCGATTTTCAGTGCAGATACCTTAGCTAATCTCAAAAAACTTCCGCAGATTGCTAAAAATCAAATCGTTTGGCTTAACAGCTTGTGGCCATCCCTCAATGGCGGTCACGATGATGATCGGGCAGTGGAGCAAAATCAAAAAACCGAAAGCTGGGGTTGGTTACTAGATTTTAACCCTGTATTTATTCAAAGCGATCGCCCGGCAGATTTAATCAAATATCTAAAGGAACGAAAATTGCATCAATAGGAATTTATAGATGCCTTAAAATGCCATCATCATGCCTTAGGACTGGGATAGGCATGCAATAGGCAAGCCAAGGAGGATGATGAGGTTAACACTTAATAACCTAAATTTTACCATTTCTAGTGTCAAAGTTAACTATTTGGGTAAGCAAAGGGTTAAAAAGGGGTTAACGATAGGTATAGAAAGGGTTAGCAAAGGGTTAACAACGTGTAATGTTGTCTCGAACAAAGGGTAGCCGTTCTACAGTTATTTCTTTTTAAACTGATCAAATACCGCTGCGGTTACCAAGCCACCGATTAAATACCAGGCTACAGTGAGCAACTTGGTTTTATCTGTTTTGGTTACAGGTTCATCATCTAAACCCATTTCTTTTGGGAGTTTAATGGCACCCAGCCCAGCAGTTAAACCTGCAAGGGCTCCTTTTAAATAAACATTTTTACTTCCAGCCATGCCAATTGCACTGTAATAGATGGTATTGCTAATAATGTCG
This sequence comes from Pedobacter sp. AC212, assembly GCF_979258625.1. Lineage (NCBI taxonomy): Bacteria > Pseudomonadati > Bacteroidota > Sphingobacteriia > Sphingobacteriales > Sphingobacteriaceae > Pedobacter > Pedobacter sp. AC212. The sequence goes on from NZ_OZ409870.1 coordinate 1,390,678, forward strand.
CCGGCTAAAGTAGCGGCATACAGGTCTTTGCCTGTTGGCGCTTCGAGGTTAAGGCTGTTCATGGAGCGGGTTAAAGCTTCTTCTCCAACCAAATCCACTCTTGGTGCATCGGCATCAAGCCTGCGAACCGTTTCGTGTAATATATTTAAGGCGGCTGCGCCAGCGAAGCCAGCCAAAATTGCTTTTAGAATCTTCATCTTTTATAAATTTAATGAGTGATGAAACGCTGCTATTACAAGCAGGTATCAGATTTATTCATTCCACTATATGGGTCGAACAATCATGATGGTTTCATATTTATAAAAGCAGAGAATCGGCAGAATTGTTTTGAAAGGATTGGTAGAATGATATACAGCTAGATTTATGTCGTTCACCTGTTAATCAATAGACAAATAATAGTCAAAACCCACCAGATATCATCCCAACCCCTACGAATTCTAATCGCTTTTTTTTCACTTCTTAAAGATTGATAAATTCGTAGAGATGCATGCTCCAAAATCTATCTTGCATCGTCATATTTAATCCTGTATCATGAAAATCAACAAATACCTGCTCGTTTTAAGTGTTGTATTCTTTAGTTCTTGTATGGCGCAATCGAAAAAAGATTTGCTGGCTAAAATAGATGATGATATTAATAATTTGAAAGGCATTATCAAGCTGAGCGATACCAGGATTATGATTACCGCTGGTACTACTGAGAAATTCTCAGTAGAGAAAGCCAGTAATTTCCAGTCAACACGGACAGAAGCCGTTAGTGATAGCGCACTCTATCGTTTTTTCAAAAATTTAGAAGTGAGTACTAGCTTGCAGTATCCCTATAATATGATTTCATTAGATAAAGATGAATATGATTTGCTGACTTTAATGGGTGAGGAAAGTAGCTATTTTCTACACAATGCAGATATGGAGCCGGTTTTTACCCCTCAAAAGTTTGTTTTTATGGATGGAACTGAAACCAATAAGGGTTATTTGACGCTCGACAGTATCGGTAAAAAACATACTAAAATAGAGAAAGATAAGGGCGAAGAATATGAGTTTATTGATGAAGAAGGAATGAATGCCCTGGAGAAATACATTTATAAGGCCAGTAGCTTCAACGAGAGTATTGCCTTGATGTCATCAAAACCGATCCGGAGTATTCAATACAAAATAAGCCTTCCAGTGGCCAGCAAAACACTCTACAAAGTTTCACCGAACAGTCCTGAAGTGAAAACGCCTTATGGAATCATCCGGTTAGATACCATTGTTGGTAATCAGGTACATTGTAGTTTACCTGATGTAGAGAACGATCGGGATATCAAAATACAAGCCTATTATAAAGATGGAAGGGTTTTAGCGGAAAAAGGAAGCAGCAGCAATACCGAAATTACGCCGGCAAAAAGAAAGCTTTACGAAAATTATATTAAGATACTAGAGAAAGCAAAAGATGGGGTTAAAGCCGACGAGATTAAAACTGAAAAGGACCTCGATAAATGGCTTAAAGCACAGGCACCGACAGCTTTATCAGATGCTGAAAAAGGAAGTAGAAAAACGGCAATCTATACCTTTGCAGGTCCGGTAAGTAGCGTTGGCTTCTCCGTGAGCGATAGTGTGCCTCAAATGAAAAATTTCGATGTTGACTATACCTTTAAATATGACGAAGCGCCAGAGGAATATTTTCTTGCAATGGATTTTGCTAAACAAAAGGCTGGTTTTTTAAATAAAGAAGGCAAGTGGGTAATTCAGCCACAGTTTAACGAGCATTTCCGTAAGTTAAACCGCTATTACTACTGGGATCAGTATGGAGATGTTGACAACACTTACTGGATAAATTATAAAACACAAACGGTTGAAAAGGTCGCTTATAAAATAGATGATACGGAGATTTTTGATGGTAGGTATGTGAAGATAGAACCCAGAACAAATGGGCTAAACGGAGTAGCTGACATTAATACCGGAAAAATTGTTCTTCCGATGGAGTACGATAATTTAAAATTTACAAGCTCGAAATTTTGGTGGGCTAAGGCAGAGGATGGAAAGGAGGGTGTGTTGGACAGGAATTTCAAAGTAGTACTGCCTTTTAGATATGACGATGTTGAGATAGATGGAAGTTCTTTCCTGGCCAAGAGCAATAATAAAACCAATGTTTTTGATGTAAACGGAACGAATTTAACGCAGAACAAGTACGACGATATTTACGGTGGTTATAACAGCGGTTTACTACTTGTGCGAAAAGCCAAAAAAGAGCCAAACGGCAATACCGATAGTAAATATTATTTTGTAGATAAACAGAACAATATCCGCATTAATCTAGGGGCCAAAGGCTGGGAGGATGCAAAACCCTTTAGCGAAGGCCTTGCTTTGGTCGAAAATAGCAATAATGAAAAAGGATATATCAACCCAGCCGGGCAGCTGGCTATTCCTTTTAAATTTCAATATGCACATAGCTTCTTCACCACTTCAAAACTCGCTCTGGTACAAATGAAAGATAATTCATATGCGCTTATTAATAAAAAGGGTAGTGTAGTAAAACGCTTTGATAGCGAATTATACGATTTAGACAGGGAAAGCGCTGACAAAAAAACGCGAATCAAATTTAAAGATAGAACCAGCTACAATGAGTATGGTGAACAGGTAGAATATACTTCCTTTTAAAAGCGGTTAAAAATCCGAATTCATGCTCAACAAATGTTCTACAATATTAATCTGTTTAGTGGTTTTTACTTTTTGTAAAAGCAATGCTCAGCCTTACATCCTGCAATCTGTGGGTTTAGCAAAGCCATTTCGATTAAATCTATACTTCGGCGATCAAGGTAAAGGAGCTTTTGTTAAATATGTGGGACAAACAGGAAATATCGCCTTGCGAATCAAAAGCTATAAAAGAGACACCAGCGGCAGGAGTGATGGGCAGCCAGATGATGAAACCTTTATCTGGGATGAAATGATTGATGGTAAAGTGAATGGAACTTACACGCTGATGCATAATATAAACGCTGTAGAAAAGGCTTCGTATTGGAGAAAGAAAGATGCCAAGAAGTTTAATCTCGTTCAGTTGGAAGGGAAGGGGACACTGGAGAACGACCAATATCTTTTGCATGGTGCGCTAATCAGTTTTAATCATTTTGATCATCATAAATTAAGTATTCAATATGCTGATGGTAAGTTGTTCAATACACTCCTTCCGGCGTTGGATTCGCCTAATCCAGTCCGTAGAAGCTACATTGCCGATTATAACTTTGATGGATATGACGATATCGCTTTCTCTATCCCTGATGCCGGAATGGGCGTATATCAGGAGTTTAGCATTTTTCTATACAACCAAAATTCTAAGCGGTTCGAAAAATTATTGGAGCCCGACAACTCCAATGCCAAATGCAATTGCCTTTGCGATGTGACTTTAGATCCAAAAAAGAAATTGTTGTTTACGGCTTGTCGCGGAGGAGCCAGGTGGTGGCAGGATGTATATCGTTTCGCACCGAGTAATAAGCTCGTGTGGGTTCGCTCAAAAGATCTAAGTAAATAAACCTAAAGATAGAAGCTATGCTCAATAAATATTTAAGAAGAATGCTGTTTATGATGACTGCTTTATTAGTAGTAGGAACAGCTGCTGCTCAAAAGAAAATAGTAAAGAAAAAAGCTGTAAAAACGGTTAGGAAATATTTTGGACCGCCGCCACCCATTGTTAAAGACGTTGTTGAAGCACCTCCACCTCCGCCTTCACTTTCTGACAATAAACAACCAGGATATGCTGCACCTCCAATGATTATGGTTTCTCCGCAAGAAGCTAAATTTGAAAAAGAAAAGATTTGTACCGACTGTGATACCTTGGTGCTGGAAGCAGGAAAACCTCAGATTGTAATTTATGATGTGAAATGGATGGCAGATCGCGAAAGCAAAACTTATCGCAGTCAGCCAAAGGCCGCCGATTTAAGTACGGATTATTACAGCATGCGTGGTTTGGTTAAAAGAGAATGGGATGAATTGCATCAAAATTTTCCTGAAAACGAAGTTAATTATCACCACGTTTACCGAAATACTTTTATCAAAGTAGCCAACAATGGCAAGCAAGATTTGAATCTTCTTGACAGGCAGTTGCGCCATGAAGGTTTTATTTATTGGAGCGGAAAGCCTGAAGCCGAAATTTTGCAGGGCAACAAAATGGTTAAATTAACAGAGCAGATTGGAAAAGCTGCTCACGTAAATAAAACATCATCTTATTATGCCAGCTTTAAAAAAGACAGCTTAACGGTTGAAAAACTGATGCAGACTACCCGTGCGGCCAAAGATGTTGAACCCAATATCAATGCCTTTTTGCAACAGGAAATATTAGGAGAGTATATTATACCTTTTCAGTTTATCAATCTAAAAAATGTGAGCAGCATTTCCTTGTTGCCTAGCGGAAAGGAAAAACTTACTTTTAAGTTTAACCAGATGGGACAGTTGACAGAATATATTGATGAAGGTGACGAGCATCTAATCATAAAATACAGTAGTAATTTGCCTCAAACTATTTCCCGAGATGGAAAGATTAAAACCCGCTTATTTTATCAGGATGATGTGATCATTACCAAGGATGATTACAAGTTGGAGACTTTCAATATGGTTGGTAGGTTGTTTCTTGAATCTGATAGGTACTCGATTGAAAAGGTAGATTACGAAGAAATGAAAATAAATAGTGGTCAAGCCTATAAAATTGCAGCGAGAAACGGCCAGACTTGTTTAGATTATAGCGATGCAGACCGAAATTCCAGTGTTTGTTACAGCAACAACCAATTTACTTTACCACTAACCGTGACCGAAAGCTATGGTGGAGATTCTCAAACGAAGACTTTTACAATGAGCGACAGTGGAGAATTAGTGGTTGAAAATATAAATAAATATAAATCATCTAAAATGGTTTATCAATTCGAAAACGGGATCATTAAAGCTTTCCAAAGTGTTCAAAAACGAGGCGATGATAGTTATTCCACACCAAATGAAATTAAGGTTGTTTATACGTTTTTTAAATAATCTTCAGTTTTAATAAATGAAAAAGATGTGGCTGGGGATTGGTATTACACTGGCAATTGGTTTGGCGGTATCACTATATTATTATAACAACAGGCTAATTATCGACCGCAACGACGCCCCCTTGGAAGGGAAATACACTTCATTTCAAGAGATTAATGAACATTATCGCTCTGCTGTTTTTGATGTAAAACTGATGGCCCGGGTAGTGGTATCGAGTGCCGCTTCACCCAACCCTATTCGGATTTTCGAATCGGTAAATAATCAGCTAATTGTTGATTGTGACGCCAAGGTTGATGAAGATACCAAACATGATAACCGATATTATAAAATAGATAAGACCGGCAAAGTTTTAGATTCTATTTATGTTGCTTATAGTAGCCATTGGGGCAACTTTATAGGCGAATTTATTGTGTACACCAGCGATAAAGGTGGCTATTATAATTCCTGGCCATTAGATGGCGATACCACCAGACATGAAGTGATTGAATGGAATAAAGATAATAGCTGGACGAACGAAAGAATATCAGCTAAAATCAAAGCGATAAAGGCAACTGGAAAATATCATTTTTCGATTTCACTGGTAAATCAGGATGTATGGTATCTTCAGACGTATTTTTACGAGGATAAAAAGTGGCAGTTGTTGTGGCAACAACTGCCGGGATATTTTAATGTGCCAGATGAAGAAAGCCCATTTAGGTATCGAAAAGAGGTTTTCAGGAGTGGAGAGGTCGATTTCCAGATCCCTAAAGATGTAAAGCTTTTATACTTTTACCAGGAGGAGAAGATGAAATATTATCATGTTATTGGTGGTGGCGATGGCGGTTTTAGCGTATATAATTGGCGAGGGAAAGGTTTTTTTGAAACTGAAGTTGCCGGGAAAAAATTTGAATTTATGGTTCCAAAGCTGGTTGTAGAAAAAGAGCGGCACAATGGCTTTAAACCAAGTTTATTTACTGTTGAGAAAGCTGGTTCTGCCACTGATCTTTTTAATCAGGCATTTTATCATTCGCCAAATGGATTTTCCTTTTACTCACCAAGTGCCAAATTGTTGTATCTGATTAAAGTAAGGCAATAGCATGAAAAAATATGCCTGAAAAACTTTATTATTTATCTACTGTTAGGGCTACTTTAATTGGGCTAATTTTAATGCTAATGGGTTTTGGTGTGTCGTTTTATTGATTTCGATGTTAACTCATCTTTTTGGCAAAATTTTCGAAGTATGGTGGTCGATTTTAGAGGCTTGGCGAACTTCTTTACAATCAATAACTTCGTTGATAAACGATCATATCGTAGGTGGTGTTTAACAGTCTCTTTTGTGTAACCGATTTCCTAAAAGCATTGCTTTTCGTAATCTCATTAACCAATTCAGGCATCAACTGGTGATTGTTAAATGGCTGGATATGGAATAGCACGTCGTTCGATTTCCCGTAAAGCGTAAGTGTGTTTAAACGTTGTGCATTAAGTGCAACTGCATAAATTTCATTATAATGAATAAGTAAATCTGGCTGGTTTTTCTTTACGATGGTCAGCATAGTCGTATTGGTGTGAATGCTTACTTTTGGATAAATCAACCTGATCAGAAAGAAAATGGGTAGAATGAGCACTATACCTACCAAAAATCCCAACACTTTACTGCTGCCAAAATTATTTACAGCATCTGCAAGGCCTCCAAAACCTCCGAAAACCACAGATAAGATTACAACTATTAGTGCAACGTATGCCAGTGCAAAGCCAACGCCCTTGCCTTGATTTACTTCCAGGTAATTATAAGTTTTCATGTTTTTTCTGATTTAAATTTAAATGTAGTACTAATCATCGCTACAAAAGCCAAAGGTTTATATTTGATATCCCTACATGATTATTTAATAGTTCTGTACGATTATTTGAAAATTTTTACTCAAAAAGTAAATGAATACTTGATTAGAAAAGTTCTTGGTCGCAATGGCATTTGGTAAGTTGATAATTGGTTTGCAGAAGAGGTAATCTGCTGGTAGGTTCGCTGATTAGTCAAATTCACGCATTGAAATTCGAAGAAGCTTTTCCAGTTGGTGGGGGCATATTTTAAGTTGAAATCTAAAAACTGATTGCGGATGGGTTCTTGCGAAAACTGGCGGTAAGAAACGAAATTATAAGTTAGGGCATAAGAAAGCGCTGAACTCAAATTGTGTAGCCATTCGCCCTTTATTTTTTCGTTTGCCGATTCATTTTCAATTGGTCCGCTTAAACTTTCCTGTTTATTTAATGATCTGCTTAAGTCTCCGGCCAACGATAGTGTAACTTTCGAAAACAGCTTTTTTCTTAGACTTAATCCCGTGTTCAATTGATAGCTTTTAAAGGGCGTAATCTCACCGTTATAAAAATTGTTTCCTGTTTGCATACTTAGGCTTCCATTTGCAGCAATATTTATTTCGAGTGGAAAGATGTATTTAGAAATGTTGCCATTTAAGGAATACTGATCGATAGTATTCCTGAAATCGATAGCCACTGATTTTGTTAGTCCGCTATCCAAAGTATAAGAATTGATAAAGTTTTGATTTGTTCTGTCGAAGCCGAACATAAGGTTGTAAAAAAGCATTTTTAGTGGCTTTCGGTAAGAATATCTGAAGTTAATGTTAGTCAGATCTGTTTTCGGTAAAGGTGTGTCGTTAAAATTAAATTGCCGGTAGTTCACTAAGATGGTGCCACTGTAAACATCGTTAACTTGTCCAAATTGCGTTTGTTGGGCAAATCTTGCATTCAGCTCACTATACTTTCCCAGGTTTTTTCTAAACTCAATAATTGGGTTCAACACAAAATACGTGTTCTTTTTAGCAGTGCTTTTCTCTGCCTCGGAATAATCGATGTTGTTAAGAGTTGGACTTGCCTCCAAATTAATTGATCCTTTTTTCAAAAGATAAAGTACCGAAATTCGTCCATATAAGCCTAAATTATCAAACCCAATATCGTTTTTAAATTGGTTCCCAACCGATGTGATATTATTGGTGCTATCGGTTTTATATAGTTGGCTGTTTAATCGATTATGTTCGTAAGAAGCACCGGCTGCTGCCGATAAAACAAAGCGATTAAACTTGGTTTTAAAAGTGGCAGATTGATTGATGAATATGTTTTTAGTGCTGGCTTGCTGGTTTAACGCTAAGTAGTCAGCACCTCCATTTACAATATTTTGCTGAATGCCTGGCGCAATTTTCAGGTTTTCATCTATTTTATAATATTGTACCAAACCATTGTATTGCAAAATGTTATTCACGCCTAAAGCCTTTACCAAATTGGTTTCATTACTAATGGATAACTGATTTGTAGGTTGGCTCTGCCCGAAATCTTGCTCATTTTGTATGGTACTGCCATTCCTTTTCCATTTTGGAATTTCGAATTTTGTAATTGATTTCAAATAAATGGATTTGCTATTTTTTTCAAGTTGCGCTTCGGCGTGCCACTGATTTAATTTGTAAACGTTGTCTTGAAATTCATTAAACCGGATGGTATCGGTATTGCCTAAAAAATAATTTACGGTGTTATTGTATTGGAATTTTCGCTTCAATTGGAGTGTAGATAAATTTAAGCGCAAGCCCCAGTCGGCTTTCATTTTTATCAAAGCATTTAGGCTGCCGGCATAGTCATTATTTAACAAATAATACTTTTCTTTCAGGTTAGGCAGGGTTTCACTTTCCATTGATAGGAAGGTTTTGGGGAGTTTTAATGCCACTTCATTAGCAAAAGACTGACCTAAAACCGCCTGTTCGGCTTCTAAGTTTTTGCCAATGTTGTTGGTTTTAAAGGTGTTGATGGCTTTTATTTTTTTATTGAAGATTAGGTTATTTAGCTCGGCCACGTAAGCCTTATTGCCTGCACCCAGATAAGCCGAATTCACCATCATCGTTTTGGCACTATCGGTAAGTTTGATGTTTAGCGAAACATTATTGCTGCTTACAAAACCATTCAGTGCCTTTACGGGTTGATCCCGTTCTATCACCTGCACCTGCTCTACGGCACCCACAGGAACATTATTGGTGGCCATTTTGTAGCGGCCATCTAATAAATTATCACCATCTATATAAACATTGGTAATGCGCTTACCGTTGTAACTTATGGCGCCATTTTCATCGATTTTAATTCCTGGTAAGCGGTTGATCACATCACCAATTACCCGATCGTTAGATTCCTGAAAACCTTTAACGCTGTATTTCAAGGTATCACTCGATAGGCTGATTTTAGTGTTTGATTTGATGGTAACCTCTGCAAGTTTATAACTTTTTTGCATAAGTACCACGTTTACCAGCTCCTTGTTCTTTTGTTCTATGGCCTGGTAAAAATGCTGGAAACCCATTGCGGTCACTTTTATAGCGTAGCTTTCATTACCGATTTGGAAATCACATCTAAACAAACCTTTATCATTCGTGGTGCCAAAGCTAATGCCTGCCCCAGCTTGGTTTACGATAGCTATTGATGCTAAAGCCACCGGATTGCCGATACTATCTTTTACCGAACCACTTACAGCTACGGTATTTTGTGCGGATAAAAATACCGCACAAAATAATAGTGGTAAACATAAAAGGAAGCCTTTCGTTAACAAGTCTTTGAGCTTAATCGGTTAATTCCAAAGGATAATTGATGGTGAATTTTTTTCTTGGGGCAGCATTATTATTTCCGCCGTTTGAAGTGATCTTATCAACGGTAATTCCACTATCATTGCCGAACATGTTAAAACCATCAGCCTGCGCTTTCTTCATTTGCTCATATTCTTTCATGTTTGTTGAAATTGCATCTGCTGGAATATTGATTGGTTTAACGTTTTGAAGATCCTCTTGAGTGACCAATTTTGTACAGGTAAATTTGATGAAATGACGGTCGTCATAAGCTTCTAAAATTAAACCTGGTAAACCCTGTAGTTTCCACGGGCCAAAGCTCGCAGGAATATCTGTTGTAAACCAGGCTGTATATTTCCTGCCTTTGCAAATGCCAGTAGCCTTTTGGCAAGTGTAACCTAGCAAATCTTTGGTTTCCTTGTCAATCTTCCAATCGATTTTATCAGGAATTTCGGTAATTAAATAACGTTGTTGGGGAGTGTTTTTTACAATTGAAATCTTACCATTGTTGACGTAGATATCATCTTCGGTAACGGGTAAATAGGTTCCCATATCCACTACATCGCTGTTTTTGGCTTCTGCTGCGGCTAAAATGGCCTGAACGGTAGAATCTTGCTTAACTCGGGTTTGACTACTGTAAACACTTTTTTGGGAATTAAAAGCCAGGATAAAATCTTCACTATATAATCTACCCGTTTGGGTACTATCTTTAATGTGGTAAAAATGATAGTAAGCCATTGCGGTTGGTTGATCTTCTTGCCCGCTGCTTTTATATTTAAAGGAATATAAAGCGCCTAATAGTAATGCCGGTAATATAAACTTGAAGTATTTTTTCATTTTATTTTTAATTAAAGAAACCATCCTCTTACTTTATTTAATTTTTACAAATTATGGTTGGTTATGGTAGCAACCGTCAGAACTTGAATTAACGCCTTGCCAAAAAAAGTTGTTGCCAACCAGGAACATGCTCAGGTTATCAGTGCCATCGGGAGCAAATACGTGAATTTGCCATTTGACACCACAGGGATCCGTATATAGGAAAACTTTCTCTCTGCGCAATAGAGCGCTGGTTTCACTTCCAACATTTACCTTCACTATTTTTGTAGATAACGAACTTGTTTCAACGGTACTATTGATGATAGATGTTGTTTTCACGGGTTTAGCATCACTGGCGAATGATGCAGTTCCTAACATGGCAAAGGCCAGTGCGATTAATATTTTTTTCATAACTTTTTTATTTTAATTTTTTAGATTGAATACTATTTTGTTAGCAGTTAGCCTTACAAACGATTACATTCTGTAGCAACCCCAATAGTCAGCCATTACATTTCCACGAAAATGGATGTTTGCGGTTTCCCATAATGAGTAGTTAGATGCGCTACTCGGACCAGAAACGTATACAACGTATGATTTGCCACAGGCATCAGTAAAAGTGAAATTCATTTGTCTGCGAAAGAAACCCAGTTTTTCTGCGCTTAGCTTTCCAGTTTCAATGCTGTTATTCCTTTTAAATGTTGGTGTAGCTTCAATTTTAGTTTCTGTAGTTGCATCTCTTTTTGATATTAAATTATTAGCTGAAGCGCTAAAGCCAATTGCGGTGCAAATCAATGCAAAGAATAGTTTTTTCATGATTTTTTGTTTTAAGTAAATGGTTAATAGTTTTTAGAAATCAGAGGATGGTTTCTTATTTCCGATTTGAATTTGGAGAGAAATGTGTTTCAAAAAAACGACTAACCTATAGCCGCTGATGTGCAACTGATATTCGTTTGGTTTCTTTCTATTTCTGCTGTTCGAGTTGAATAAGGTCCTTGAAAAATCAAATAAGTATTGAAGTAATACGGATATGGAATGAAAAACTGCGAATGTTCAACTGATTCTTTTAGGGAAATTTCTATTTATATATTTAGAGAATATTTATAAATTTTAAAGAAGTCAACCTCCGCATTAATGAATATCACTGCAAGAACTGCATTAGCCATTTGCGCTATCTTGAGTTTCCTATTTATTTCCTCTTGCAGAAATAGGGATGATAAAAGCAACGGCCAGCAAAAGGCCAATCAGGTTGTTATTGGTAAAAAAGATTATTTGTCATTCATCATTGCTCTAGATACGCTCCCGGCGTTTAAGGTTAAAAAAATGATTTTTAAGGAGGATAGTCTATTAAGTAATTCTGCAAATAAAGCGGCTAATCCATATTATCACTATTTCAAAGCCAGAAAATATGGCATGGAAAAAAAACGCGATAGTTCGATAAATGAATATCAAAAGATAAAATCTATCAAACCGAATGATGAATTAGCGCTTTTAAAAATCTATGGAATTCTGGCACAAAACATGGGTAATGGCTCCATGGTTGAGTCTGCGTTGACAAGCAAAATATTTGCTGCCATGAAATTAGCAGAAGGTGCAAATAGCCGACTAACTTATCGTTTTTACGATTTGCTGGCACAGGCTTACTTCCAAAATCAGAACGCAAAAAAATCATTGGAATATGCAGCTGTTTACTTTAATAATCATCCGTTTAAATCTCATCCAGCAGTTAAACAGCGCTATTTCGATATCTCTTTTCTATTGGCTTCCCGGTTGGCAAACTTCAAAAAAATGGAGTTTTACAACAACCAGGCTCGAATATTGGCCAGGCAAATTGGCGATAGCTTAGCACTGGCCCGCACTTACGATAACGAGGCGCAGATTTATAGTCAGCAAGGTCTATCGGCAAAAGCTGTGGTTTCCAGTAAAAGATATTTTAACTATCTGAAGAGAACCGATAACCTCAACGATATTGCATTTAACAATTTGGCCACTAGTTTTACCAGGAACAATCAACCCGATTCTGCCATCAAGTATTACAAAGAAGGCATTGCATTCGAAAAAAATGATTTATCTGGAAAGCAAAAAAGCGTTTATTACGATGGGCTGATTGATGCGTATAAATCGAAGGGCGAATATGCCAAAGCACTTGAAGCTGCGCAAGCATCTCACAGAATTGAACTTAAAAATAATGAAGCCATCGAAGCTGTTAAAGTCGCAGAAATGCATGAGCAGTACGAAACGGAAAAAAAAGATCGGAATATTGCAGAATTAAAAGGTCGGAATAAATTGAATGAAACGATTATTAAACAACAACGTTCATCGATGTTTTTATTGGTGCTTATTTTTATAGGGGTAATTTCTTTCTTCTTTATCATCTATCGCCAGCAGCGTTTGAAATCGAAAAATAATTTATTGAAATCAGAAAATCAACGCCTTAACATGGAGCAAAAAATGCTTCAAGCCCAGTTAAATCCGCACTTTATTTTCAATGCCATTGCCAATTTGCAAAGTATAGTAGCATCAGGACATATTGATGAATCTGTCCGCTATCTTAAATCATTTTCGGGTTTGTTACGTGGCATTTTAGAACAAAACAGGAAAGATTTTATTGAAATAGCTGAAGAGGTAACTTCGTTAAACAATTACATCCAACTGCAGCAAATGCGCTATGCAGGCGTATTCGATTATCAAATTGATGTAGATCACCAACTTGATGTAAACGAAACTCTCATTCCGCCCATGCTGATCCAACCTTTCGTTGAAAATGCAATTGAGCATGGTTTCCGAAATATTGCCTATAAAGGCTTGCTCCTGATTTCTTTTAAATTAAAGGGTGATTTGTTGTTGATTGAGGTGGATGATAATGGTAGTGGATTGGTAGAAAAGCCAGCAAATACGCCGAAAAAACAATCCTTGGCTCAAATTATATTAAAAGAACGGTTTGAATTGCTGTTTAAATCTAATAACCAACATGCGGCATTTGAAGTAAAAGACAAAAAAGCACATGGTTGGAGGGGTGTTAGCGTCGAAATTACAATACCAGTTATTAACGATTAAAAAGATTGATATGAAACTTTATATTTTGGAAGATGAAATCCGCATTTTGCAACATATTTTGCAAATTGTTAAAAAGATAGATTATTTGGAAGTAGTTGGCTTTGCTGCTGAAATAGCAGTGGCCGAAAAGGAAATCCCTGAATTAAAGCCAGATATTATTTTAGCTGATATCCGCTTAAAGGATGGTGACAGTTTCAACCTTTTTCACACCATAGGAATCAACGATTTTCAGGTAGTTTTTCTCACTGCCTACGATCAATATGCTATTCAGGCCCTAAATTTGGGCGCTTTTGGTTATTTGCTTAAACCCATTGATGAGGTATCGTTAACTACCACTTTAAACAAATGTTACCACCACCGGGAGCATGAAAGTTTTGGGCAACAACAATTGGCCATTGCGAAAGACCACTATTTGGCACAAGGTGTAGGGGCAAGCAAGCGCATCGCCTTAAAAAGCGTAGAATATATTGAAGTGGTAGCAATAGAAAACATCATGTTTTGCAAAAGCGATAAAGGTTATACCAGCTTTTTTCTAAATGACGGGCGTGAAATTGTAGTATCAAAAGGCCTGAAAGAATATGAAGGTTTACTTACGCCATTCGGCTTCTTAAGATGTCATCAATCCTATCTGGTTAATTTTAAATACGTTAAAAAATATTATCGGGAAGGTTATTTGCAAATGGAAAACAAAGAAAACATCCTGGTTTCAAGCAGGAAAAAAGAAGAGGTTTTGCGGTATCTGGAAAATATTGCTTAGAGTGAATATTACTTTGTTAAAACTCGCTTTTGATTCCCCGGCCAACAGGTGTTATAGGATGCAAACCTAGAAAGCGCAAAATAAGAAACTTGGATTTCCGATTCACTATTTTTATACTAAAGAAAAGACCGACTAGAAGCCGGTCTTTTTTTAAAATATTAATCAGGGTAAATGCGTTTGATGAAAATTTTATCTTTATCAGATAAGTATGCATTTTCATCCACACTGAAGTCATCTAGTGTAAATTCATTTGGAATCCAATAATGCATGATAGATTTGGTATCGTAAGCGGTATTGCGAACTTCCCTTGGTTTATACTTATCAAATATATTACTGGTTACCTGTGCACGAGTCCAATTGTTTGGCGGACCCATGTAATATTGATAAACTACTGGTTTATCCCAATTAATGTTAGCTAGGGGACTTAAATGTTCATGTCCTAGTCCGATGGCATGGCCAAATTCATGAAGGACGTAGAAACTATAAGCATAATCACTGGAGTTTCTGTCCAAATCGCCGAAATTCATGGTTTGTTCTCCTCTATGGTAATTAGCATCTGTGCCAATCCACGACCAATTTCCTAAATCTCCATTCAGTTTAAATCCAACTCTGATGTCTGATTCTGCTCTACTTTGAGCCACTACAAAACGCAAGTTTGCATGGTTCGCCCATCTTCTAGCAAATTTCATCACATTATCGCGAACAATTTGTCCGCCGTTGATGAAAAAAACTCTTAGCGTTTTACCATTAGGCCATTTTGTGCCTTTAACCGCTACACCTCTGCCAGAAATTTCATCATCTTGCCCTAAAATAATGGGGCGGCTATCACTCAGTTTATCGATACAGACTTTTAAGGGAGCTCCTTGTGTCGTTAATGATTGATCGCCGGCTAAACTTACTTTGAGTTCAGCATCCATTGCTAGTTTTTCTTCATTTTCCAGCACATTCTCCGGATCTTTCTTACAGGATGACAGCGCAATTGCTAATGCCATTACCATTAAACATTTTTTTAACATAGGTTTTTGTTTTAAAATGGTTAGATAGATTAATTAGAAATGTAACGTGAATGTCATGAGATTGTTTTATGATTTGGTGGGATTTTGTTTTCAATCGTTATATTTATGTTCTGCCTTAAGAAGTTTAGTGGGTGGGAAGGTAAGGCTTCGTCCGTCTTGAAAGATGAGTTCATAGTTGAGCAACGCTAAACCTTTCCCTCCTGTATAAATTCGCTTGGCGTTTTACCAAAATGTTTCTTAAACTCCAAACTAAAGTATTTTCTATCGTTAAAACCGACGGCATAGGCAACCTCGGCTATATTGCCAGCGTTTTGTTTTAATAGTTGTGCAGCTCTTTTTATTCTTAAAGATTTAATGAAGTCGTTTACCGAAAGGTCGGTAAGTGCCCTGATTTTTTTGTACAGTATGGGCTGGCTCATGCCAATCTCTGCCGATAAGGTGGGTACATCAAACTGGGGGTCGGAAATATGATTTTCGATGATTTGCATAATCTTCATCAGGAAACCTTCTTCAGTTTTATTGATGATCAGATTGCTGGGTTCAAGCGTAATTACTTGGGCGAACTTATGTTTAATGGTTTCTCTTGCTGTTAACGTGTTTTTGATATTCAGTTCCAGCATTTTTAAATTAAAAGGTTTCATGATATAGGCATCTGCACCATTTTCAAGACCATTAATTTGATGAACATAAGCTGATCTGGCGGTTAATAAAATAACAGGGATATGACTGGTTCTTTCGTCGGTTTTGATTTGGCGGCACAGTTCCAATCCATCCATTACGGGCATCATTACGTCGCTTATAATCAGGTCGGGGATGAGTTCAATAGCGCTTTCCAATCCTTTCATTCCGTTTTCACTTTCCTGGATGTTATATTCTGCAGATAAAGCATTTTTAATAAAGCTCCTTACCTCGGCATTGTCTTCCACCAGCAAAAGAGTATATCTTTTTTTATCCTGAAGGGCTGGTGTCGTTTCTTCGGGTTGAGGTTCAAACCTTTCTTGTAAATTGTAATTTACGGCATCATCGTAATACACGTAATCTGTAATAAAATCAGAAGAATTAAAATGCGCTTTTCCCGTTTTCAGTTTTACGCTAAAACAGGTTTGGCCGTTTTGACTACCGTTTACCGGCAAACTTTGAAATGAAATTTTACCGTGGTGCAATTCTACAATGCTTTTCGAAAAAGATAAACCCAAACCAGTGCCAATGGTGGTATTGGCATTTGCCTGGTAAAAATTGTTGAATAAATTGGCTTGACTTTCCAAAGGAATTCCCTTTCCATTATCACAAATTTTAAGGGTAACCAGCTCATTTTCCTTAGAGATTTCCAAACTGATCTTTCCACCGTTTGGCGTAAACTTAAAAGCATTTGAAAGCAAGTTGAACAATACCTTTTCCATTTGTACTTTATCAAAATACAGTTCTATCTGAGCGCTTGCGACTTGAAAAGTGTAGTCGATTTCTTTTGATAATGCCATATTTTGAAAGGCCATAAAAATCTCCTTACAAAACTTTACGAAGTCTCCAGGACTCACATGAAGTGCCATTTTACCACTTTCAGCCTTTCTAAAATCGAGCAGTTCGGTTACCAGATTCATCAAACGATCGGCATTGTTTTTAATCGGTTGCAAATCGCGGTTTAATGTGGGGTTATCTTTTGCATTCTCAATCAATTGCTCTAATGGCCCAACAATTAAGGTTAATGGAGTTCGGATTTCGTGTGAAATATTGGTGAAAAATTCCAGCTTGTGTTCATTCACTTCCTTCTCTTTTTTGAGCAGTGCCCTGATCAAAACATAGCGGGCAATCACAAACAACACGGCGGCAATTATGCAGAAATAAAATAGATATGCCCACCAGGTGCGGTAAAACGGAGGATTTACAATGATTTTTATTTTTCCAGTATTGGCGCTTAAAACACCATCGTTGTTGATGCCTTTAACCAGAAAAGTATAACTTCCAGCAGGCAGATTGGTGTAGGTTGCTGTTGGCATACTTACCTCGTTCCAGCTTTTTTCAAAGCCATCTAACTTATAGGCATATTTGTTTTTTTCTGGTTTAATGAAATTCAAAAGCGCAAAGCTTAAGCTAAATGTATTTTGATCACTTTCAAAAACCAGTTTATCTTTCAAACTTATATTTTCATCAAGCAAGCCATCGTTGCCATTAATTTTCACAGTTTTATTCTGAAGTTTCAATTCGGTGATAATCACTTTGGATGCTTTATCATTGCTCTGAATATGATCTGGAAAGAAGCTGATAAAACCATTGTATCCTCCAAAAAACAGTTCGCCACTGCTGCTTTTAAAAAACGCATTTGCATTAAATTCATTGCCGGGTAAACCATCGGCTACCGTATAATTTTTAAAGGTCTTTTTCAAGCGGTCGAACATGGAAAGTCCATTGGCTGTGCTAATCCAAAGGTTTCCCTTGTCATCCTCTATCATACCCAAAACGTTATCGTGGGGCAAGCCATTTCTGGTAGTATAAGCCTTGATCGAATTTTTTTTCTGATCATACAACAATAATCCACTGTTGTAAGTGCCAAGAAAAATTTCATTCGCTTTGGTTTTTGATATGCAGTTTACATAATAATTGAGCGGTTTATTCAACTGATGATCAAGAACGGTATAGAATCTATTCGTATTTTCATCATAAATAAAAAAACCATTTGTTGTGCCGAAATAGATTTTAGCATCATTAACCATTAAAGCTTTTACTTTAGTAGAGGAAGGAATAGAAGCAGGTAGCCGCAAGTCTTTGAATTCGGTTTTATCTGGATTGGAGATTTTGATTCCATTGCGTTGTGTAGCCACAATTAAGCGCTGAGATTGTGTTTCAACAATTGCACTGATTTCATCGGGTACGTCTTCATTTTGATTGCTGAAATTGAAGCTTTTAAAACGGTCGGTTTTGGGGTCATAAACATTTAGGCCTCCAGAATGCGTACCAACCCATAATTTTCCATCGCTGGCAAACAACACTGTTTTAACCAAATTTGATTTTAGGGCATTTGAACCGCCAGTATTTTGATAGGCCTTAAATGTTTGAGTCGATTTGTTATATAAACTAATCCCGCCGCCTTCAGTACCAATCCATAAATTTTTGTTTTGGTCTTCTGCAAACCCACTAATTACATTGTTGTTGATGCTCGATTCACTTCTGCTTCTATCGTGAACGGTGAACGCTGTGCTGTAGGGATAATTAATGTTGATTCCACCAAAATAAGTACCCACCCAGATCGATCCATTATCGTCTTTATATAATTTGTGAACAGAGTTCTGGTTTAAACTTTTTTTATTGTCAGGATCAAATTGCAGATTTTGGAAAGTGAACTTTTGGGTATCCATGATGCTAATCCCATTCAGTGTGCCAATCCATAACTTGCCTGCATCGTCAATCACCATATTCCGAATGGTATTGCTCACGATTGTATTTTTATTGGCAGCTGAAAATTCAAAACGTTTAAATTTTTGAGTTACAGGATCGAATAAATTTAGTCCGTTACTTTGTGTGCTGACCCAAATTCTATAGTTTTTATCTTCGGTGATGTTTGAAATGTAATTCGCACTGATATCTCCAGGGCTTCCGTTGTTTTTAAAAACAGTAGTTTGATATTTGCCTTTTATCAGCACCATTTTAAGTAGACCATTTGAAGTGCCTACCCAAATATTTCCTTGATGATCTTCTTTAACTGACCGTACATTATGGAAAAGACCATCGCCATTTTTAGTGTTGAAGAATTTAGTAACAGCGGATAGTTTACCATTTTTTAACAGGTTCAATCCATTCAATGTTCCGATCCAAATATTCCCTTTGCTATCTTCAGTAAGGCAATTAATAACATGACTGCTTAAACCTTTTGCTGTTTTCGGCTGGCTTGCAATTCTTTTAAAGGCATCATTTCTTTCATCGTAAAGATTTAAGCCTACACTGGTTCCAATCCAGAGCCGTTTTTTTGAATCGGAGAATATAGAAGTTACATAATTGTTAGATAGCGAATTGCTATCCGTTTCAGCGTATTGATAAATTTTAATACGATGACCATCGTAGCGGTTTAGGCCGTAACGTGTACCAAACCACATAAAGCCATTCTTATCCTGGCTAATAGAAAGTACTGAAGTTTGCGATAATCCTTTCTCTACTCCCAGATGATCAAATAAAATAGGTTGTTGTGTTTTTGCAGAAAAAGTAATTCCAAAAAATAAGATTGCCAATAGCAAGTTTTTAAAGGAATTCGAAAACATAAGGAATAATTGGTGAATTTGGTTGTGATCCCTTAAAAGTATGGTTTAAAAGCATTTCTGCCAAATTTTTAGAAAATTCACCCTATTTATTTAGAAATTTATCCCTCCTTAAAATGGCTTTTCGCTTATGTTTGTTCAAGCAAGAAGCGCAATCTTAACTGGCTTGTGCGAAAGCAAGAAATAACCAATATAAACTATTAATTATGAATAAACTCTACAATCAGGGTAAGGAGATCATGCGGAAGCGTTTGCCTCATTATTCAACACTATTGTTACTCATTGCGATTTTTTTAACGGGCACTTCAACCGTTTTTGCGCAAAGCAAAAGCATTGTCGGTGTGGTTACAGATGAAACCAATCAAACTGTGCCGGGTGTTTCCATTTCGGTAAAGGGCACTAAAACCAGCACGCAAACTGACGGAAACGGAAGGTTCAAAATTCAGGTTTTAAGCACTGATCAGCTGGTGTTTAACTATGTTGGTTATGCCTCGCAAATCATAACGGTTGGCAACAGAACCACCATTAATGTATCCTTGAAATCAGCAGTCACAGGTTTAAGCGATGTGGTTGTAGTAGGTTATGGAACTACCAAACGTGCCGATTTAACCGGGGCAATTGGTTCGGTAAACATGAAGGATTTGGAACAGGCGCCAGTAAAATCATTTGATCAGGCTTTAGCAGGTCGTGTTGCCGGGGTTCAGGTTTCCACCAGTGATGGTCAGCCTGGCGCTACAGCAAATATTGTGATCCGCGGTGCGGGATCAATTTCTCAGGATAATTCTCCACTTTATGTGATTGATGGTTTCCCCTCAGAAAACGCAAATTCAAATTCTATCAATCCATCAGATATTGAAAGTATCGATGTTTTAAAAGATGCTTCCGCAACAGCTATTTATGGTGCCCGAGGATCAAATGGTGTGATACTGATTACTACTAAAAAAGGAAAAGCAGGCAAACCTCAGCTCACTTATAACGCTTATTATGGTTTGCAAAAGGCACCAGAAAAAATCCCGGTAATGGGGCCTTATGAATACGTGAAATATCTTCGCGATCTGGATCAGGCGATTGCAGATTCTACTTATCTTAAAGGTGGAACAACATTAAATGATTACAGAAATGTGCAGGGTTTGGATATGCAGGATTATGTTTATCAAACCGGTCAAAACCAAAACCATGATATCGCTTTACGTGGCGGAAACGATAAAACTACTTATTCCATTTCCGGGAATTTTAACGATCAGAAAGGAATTATTATCTATAGTGGATTCAAGCGTTACCAGGGCAGATTTGTGTTGGATCAACAGGTGAATGATAAACTTAAAGCAGGTATCAATGTCAATTATGCTTACAGCGAAAGCTTCGGTACGCCAATTTCTGCCACGAATTTTTATGCTTCATCCGTGTTATTATATTCGGTTTGGGGATATCGCCCAACCAATGCTTTATCTGGAAAGGATGCCAACTCTGATTTATTAGGCGGTTTGTACGATCCGGCGAATGAAGGAAATTCGGCACAGGATTACCGGGTAAATCCATTGATCAGTTTATCAAACCAACAAACAAAATACAAAACAACCAACCTTGCAGCCAATGGTTATGCAGAATATGCTTTTACGCCGAAATTAAAATTAAGAGTAGCCGGCGGGATAAACAATAACGTGAATGAAACCAATATTTTCAATAACTCTCAAACGCAATCGGGCAGTAAATGGAATTCATCAGGACCAAATGGTACTATTTCCAATAGTCCTGTATTTAATTGGTTAAGTGATAATACCTTAACGTATAAAAATACCTTTAACAAAGATCATAATTTAACGGTGTTGGCGGGTTATTCCGCACAGCGAAATAAAAGTTCATTTCGATCTATTTATGCTACGCAGGTTGCCAATGAAAGTTTAGGACTCGATGCCCTTGATCTTGTTCCGGCAGCGAATACGGTGATTTCTGTAAACAGTTCTCGTTGGACACTGATGTCGTTTTTAGGTCGGTTAAATTATGATTTTAAAGGTAAATACCTGGTTACAGCAAGTTTCAGGGCTGATGGATCTTCGAAATTTTCGCCAGCTAACCGTTGGGGTTATTTTCCATCAGCAAGTATAGGCTGGAGATTTAGTCAGGAGAACTTTTTAAAAGATCAGAAATGGCTGTCGGATGCTAAGCTCCGTATTGGTTATGGCGAATCAGGAAATAACCGGGTAAGCGACTTTGCCTATTTGCCTCAATTAAATTTAGCCAATACCCAATATTGGTACTCTTTTAATGGCAAGCCTGTAGCCATTGGGTCGGTAATTACTGCTGCCGGAAACTACGATCTAAAATGGGAAACCAATGTGCAAACGAATATCGGTTTGGACCTTAGCTTTCTTAAAAATCGTTTGGGTTTAACGCTTGATGTTTACAAACGCACCACCAATGATTTATTGTTGAATGCAAATCTGCCTTTCGCAAATGGTGTGCAAAGTGGAACAGGTTTCAAAAATATTGGAAGTTTAGAGAACAGGGGATTGGAAATTACGTTGAACAGTACAAATATCGTAACCAAAAACTTCCGTTGGAGTAGCAACTTTAACATCAGCTTTAATAAAAATAAAATCCTGGAATTAACCGAGGGGCAGAACTCATTGCTTTCTGGTTCAGGAACTTTCTTTGATACCAGTTTTAGAGGTTTATCGCCATATATTTCGGTAAAAGGTCGCTCGGTAGGAGAGATGTATGGTTTAATTTTCGATGGCATTTACCAGTACAGCGATTTTGATCGGATGCCAAACGGCACTTATTCGCTTAAACCCAATATCCCGAATAATGGTGCAGCAGTTCAACCTGGTGATATTAAGTACAAAGATTTAAATGGCGATTTAACCATTAACGCAAATGATTATACCATCATCGGTAGGGGATTACCGATCCACACAGGTGGTTTTAGCAATAACTTCAGCTATAAAAACTGGGATCTGGGTGTTTTCCTGCAGTGGAGTTATGGCAATAATATCATCAACGCCAACCGTTATGTTTTTGAAGGCGGAATTGTAAGAAATTTCACCCTTAACCAATACGCAACTTACGAGAACCGTTGGACGCCAACCAACCCAAGTAACGAACTTTATAAAGCAGGGCGGTTTGTTAACCCAAATTATTCGTCAAGAGTTGTGGAGGATGGTTCGTATTTGAGATTGAAAACCGTTCAGCTTGGTTATAACTTCAGCAGTAAATTGGTTAAAAGCATTGGCATGTCTAGATTACGATTAAATGCCTCAGCACAGAATTTACTCACTTTTACCAATTATTCAGGTTTAGATCCTGAAGCTTCTGCCCGTCCGGGTAATTTAACACCAGGTTTTGATTATGGCACTTACCCGCAATCATTTACCGTAACATTTGGTTTAAACGCAACATTTTAATCATCATTAAAAATAAGACAATGAAACATAAATATATTTTGGCTTTTTTATTCGTGATGGGATTATCTTCATCATGCAAAAAATTTCTCGATACCGAACCAACAGATTTTTATTCGCCCGTAAATTTCTACAGCACTGCCGATCAGCTTCAGGTAGCTTTAAATGGAGTTTATAGCACCATGATGTTGGAGCGAATGTACGGACAGGTGCATCACTTTAACTTTGTAAGTACTACCGATGAAATGTTGCCCGATCGGGCGACCAGCAATGAAACCCGTGGGTTGTATTACACTTATGACGCCGGGCACTCTTATGTTCAGGATTGCTGGCAATATCCTTATATCGCCATCAATAACGCCAATGTTTTAATTGATAACATTACTAAACCCAGCATGGATGAAAGGCAACGTGGCTATATCAAGGGACAAGCACTATTTTTGAGAGCCTACAATTACTTTTTGCTCACCATTCAATTTGGCGAAGTTCCGTTGGTATTGCATCAGCCAGGTATATCTGAAGTTAACATTCCAGCGGCATCTCAGCCGGCCATCTATACTCAGATTGTTGCCGATTTAAAAGAAGCAGAAACTTTATTACAAGGTCGCACGGCAGCTAGTTTAGGTTACAATGATCAGGTTACCATTACAGCAGTACAAGCCATGTTGGCTAGAGTTTACCTCTATTGGGCAGGTTATCCGGTTAATGATACCAGTAAATATGCCGATGCCATTACGTATGCCGACAAGGTTATTGCTTCTGGTCAGCATGCTTTGAATCCAGATTATAAGCAAGTTTTCATCAATCTTTTTCAGGATAAGTACGATTTAAAAGAAGATATATTAGAGTGGGGTTCTGCAGGAGCAGCTGCCGGAGTAACCAATAAAACGGGTAACGATATCGGTAATTTCAACGGAATCATTTCAGCTATTCTGTTGATAAACGGAACTTTTGAACAAAATTCATATTCAGCAGCTGGTTGGGTACGGATTACCAAGAAATTATTTGATAGCTATGAAGTTGAACCCAGCAGCACGTTGGTTAATAAAGCTTCGCTTGATACCAGGAGAGATTGGAATTGCCCAGATTATATCTGGACAACCAATGCATCAGCAGGAACAAGGGTAAAAACAGATCGCTCAGCGCCCTGGCAAATGAATACGGGCAAATTTAGAAGAGAATATGCACCAGCAGAAATGCGTAATACCGGAACTTACAATGCCAATTGGCCGGTAATTAGATATGCAGATGTACTGTTAATCAAAGCAGAAGCTGAAAACCAGGTGAACGGACCAAATGCGGCTGCTTACGATGCCATTAACCAAGTGCGCAAACGCGGTTATGGAACCATGTACGGCAATATTGTTAAAAATATCACGGTAGTTAATGGGGGTTCAGGTTATTCAGCAGCAAATCCACCGGTGATTACCATTAGTGGCGGTGGCGGGGCTGGCGCAACGGCGACTGCAGTAGTTACAACCGCAGGTGTGGTAACAGGAATTAAATTAACGAGTCGCGGAAACTTAACCACTGCCGGACCTTATTTTACATCAGTACCTACAGTTACTATCGCGGCACCAACTACAGGGGTTACGGCAACGGCTACCGCAACCATTACTAACGGATCGGAACATTTGCTAACTCCGGGTTTAAATAAAGCAGATTTCCAGTTGGCACTTCGTGATGAGCGCATGCGTGAAATGTGTTTTGAAGCCTCTAGAAAGTATGACTTGGTAAGATGGGGCAATTTTGCCGGCGATTTACAGGCTTTCGGGAATTATGCGGCTGCCAATGGAGTAACTGCAGGCAATGGAAATATCAACGGATACCAAGGTTTGATTACCGTAACGCCTCGATATAGCCTGATGCCAAAACCAACATACGAACTAAATCTGAATAAAGCACTGAAACAAAACCCAGGTTATTAATCACTAAATTATTAAGAAATGAAAAATTCATTCTATGTTATCTTAATTGCCTGCACTTGTTTTTTAGCTTGCAAAAAAGATCTTACCACTGATGTGCCAACGGTTGATATTGCTTTAACAAATGCCCGTTCCACAATTGGCGATACGCTGGTTTTTAAACTGGGCGATACCTGTAAATTCAACTTTAGTGGTTATGCAGATAACGTTGTTTTCTGGGCAGGAACGCCAGGTAATAAATATGAGTTTAAAACCCGTTCATCGGCATTTGGAACATCCACCTTATCTTTTACCAGTTCAGCGCAATTTGGTGCTCAAAATAATACACTCCAGGTTTTGGCTACCAATAAACTGCCAGCCAAAGATTCGGCAAGTGTGGTAAATGCAGCCTGGACAAATATCACAGCAAGAACACCCATTGCAACAAGTGCTACAGCGGTTAACACGGGGCAGGTAAATCTGTCCGATTTGGTTAGTGATGCCAATGATAGTTTATTCATCGCCTTTAAATATACAGGCCTTACCGGATCAACACAAAGAACCTGGACCATTACTAATTTTCTGGTTAATAATGTGCTTAGCGATTATACTTACAATTTAAGTTCATTGGCAGCGGATAATGCCTTTTGGACTAGATTTGGAAATGTTTGGTCGCCTGCCAGTTCGAGGTGGGTGGCTACAACTACAGCATTAACTATTGTTGGTGGTGCGGCAACTGCTCCGTCCAATACGAGCTGGATCATCAGTAAACCAATTTTTGTTGGAAGAATAGCTCCAGATATTCCAACGGCAACTGTAAAAAATATTACCGCTTCGGCATTGTCTGCCTACGCGTATAAATACGCGGCTGCTGGCAGGTACAAAATTACGTTTGCAAGTTATAATACCACACCAAATGACAGCCAAATGGTGCTGAAAGAATTTAATGTTAAAGTTATTTTGTAACCGAAAGAGCCATATCCTACACTTATGAACAAAATGATCCCTTGCTTATTACCGGTTAATTTGCTTTGGCTAAAGCGAAAGCTTTTCCTCATGTTTTTATTGATGATTAGTGTATCAGCTTTTGCGCAGAAAGAACCCTTTTCAACTATAGAAAAGCGCATCAGCGCAGATTTACAGACCGGTATTAATGATGTCTTTCTAGCAAAAAGGATTACAAAGGATTTGACAAAATTAAAAGCCAATGGAAGCTGGACAGATATCAATTATGCCGATGCACAGTACGATCCTTTGAAAAGAATTAAAGAAATGGCTACGGCTTATATCCGTCCGACCAATAAATTTTATGGAAACCAGGAAATTTATGGGGCAATAACCAAAGCGCTTCAAAATTGGCTGGACAGGAATCCGAAAAATAAAAACTGGTGGTACAATGATATTTTTTATCCGCAGGCTATCGGACAAACCTTAATTCTGATGCGGAATGCCAAAACTCAATTGCCAGTTGAGCTGGAGAAA
Source organism: Pedobacter sp. AC212 (assembly GCF_979258625.1). Taxonomy (NCBI): domain Bacteria; kingdom Pseudomonadati; phylum Bacteroidota; class Sphingobacteriia; order Sphingobacteriales; family Sphingobacteriaceae; genus Pedobacter; species Pedobacter sp. AC212. Next base: position 1,416,924 of record NZ_OZ409870.1, read on the forward strand.
GCTTTAATTCAAAGGATGGTTCGCAAACTAAAAGTTGGCGATGGAGCCAATACATCAGATGAAGCTTTACATTATTTGTACCGTGCTTGTTTAACACAAAATAAAAATACTTTGGATTCGGCTGCAAAATATCTTTTTGAACCCATTGCGGTTGAAGATGGTAAAGAAGGTGTTCAGGTAGATGGAAGTTATTATCAACATGGTAAGCAGCAGGCCATCGCGAGTTACGGACGGGTATTTGCCGGTAATTCGGTAAACGCAGCTTATTATTTAAGGGATACGGAATATGCTTTACCAAAAACCCAACTCGATATTTTGGCGAGTTACCTAAAGGATACTTTTTTGAAAACCATTCGAGGCTCGTTTTACGATTTTAATGTGAGAGGAAGAGGGATTAGTCGGCAGGATTCGTTAAATGCCCATGTATCTGGAATGGTGAATAAAATAAAAATGTTCGATAAGAAAAATGCTGCCTATTGGGAAGCTTCTAAATGGAGAACATCACATCAAAAACCCGCAAATTATCAGATCGAACCATCGAATACGGTTTATTGGAAAAGTGGTTACACACTGCAGGTAAGGCCTCAATATACTTTTAGTGTACAAACGGCTTCTGTAAGAACCTTACGCACCGAAAGAGGAAACAATGAAAATGTGCTTGGTAAATTTTTGTCGGATGGCGCAACCAACATTCAGCGAAGCGGATCAGAATATGCCAACATTATGCCGCTATGGGAATGGGATAAAATTCCTGGAACTACAAGCAGAGATTATGCTGACGATAACGGGTCAACCATCAAAAAAGAATGGGGGATTCCTGGAACAACCAAATTTGTAGGCGGGGTAAGCGATGGTGTTTATGGCGTTTCAGCTTACGACCTAGACTATGATAGTGTTCAGGCAAAAAAGGCCTGGTTTTTTTTCGATAAAGAAGTTGTTTGCCTCGGCGCCGGAATTAACAGTGCTTCTTCACAAGTCATTACAACAACCATTAATCAATCCTGGCTGCGGGGCAAGGTTATTGAAGATAAAAGTTTTTTGCTTCATGATAGTATTGGCTATTTTTTTCCAGCTGGTGGAGATGTAAAAGTAACCCAACAAAACCAGGTCGGAAATTGGTATCGCATTAATCAATTTCAGGAAAAAAAGGAAGTCTCGGGCAAGGTTTTTAAAAGTTGGTTTAACCATGGTGTACAACCACATGATGCGAGTTATGCCTACGTTGTGGTTCCTGATATTGGAGCTGCTGCTATGCAAAAGTATCCGCTTGATGCGATTAAAGTCATCCAAAATACAAAGGATATCCAAGCGGTAATGCACAACAGGTTGAGTATATTGCAAGTTGTTTTTTATCAAGCTGGAGCGCTTAGTTATGATGGTATAGCAGTAAAGGTAGATAAGCCATGTATCGTTCAGATCAAACATTTGAACGCGACGAATCCGCTTGTTTTTATTGCAGACCCTACACAAGAAAATTCAAAAGTTCAGATCGAAATAAAAACCCCTAAGCTGAAAAGCAATAAAATAATCACCTGTGATCTTCCGGTTGGTGCATTGGCAGGATCAACCCTTAAATACAACATTTTAAATTAAAAAAACACAACTAAACTCATGAATAAAAATAGTTTAATCATCTCATTACTGGTTCTTTTGAATTCAGTTTCCTTTGCACAAAACAATGTGCGAAAGCCAATGGCACAGCTTATTAGTGATGAATTTAAGTTTGCTGCCGATCAATATAAATTTTTAGCAAAGGGCATTCCTGCCGGTAAAACGCCGCAAACCTATCAAAATGGAAAACATGTTAACTATGATATTCAATGGTGGTGCAGTGGATTTTACTCGGGTAGCCTGTGGTATATTTATGAGCAGACCAAAAACGAAAGTATCAAAAAAGAAGCTGAAGATGCTTTAAAAGTTATCGAGGCGAATCAAACCTTCACGGGTAATCATGATTTGGGTTTTATGATGTATTGTAGCTTTGGAAATGCTTATCGCCTGACGGGGAAGCCCGAATATAAAGCCATTATTCAACGATCTGCAGAATCGCTTTCTACCCGTTATCATGATAATGTGAAGGCAATCCAATCGTGGAATAAAGGTAAATATTGGAATTATCCGGTAATCATTGATAACATGATGAACCTCGAGATGTTAAATTGGGCAACGGATAACGGCGGAGATAAAAAATTTAAGGAAATTGCTGTCATCCATTCCAATACAACTTTAAAAAATCACTTTCGCCCGGATTTCAGTTCGTTTCATGTAATTGACTATAATCCGGAAACCGGTGCGGTAAAAAGAAAAGCAACCTGGCAAGGGGCGGCAGATTGTTCTGCATGGAGCCGCGGACAAGCATGGGCTCTATACGGTTACACCATGATGTACCGGTTTACAAAGGATGAAAACTATTTAAAACAAGCCAAAGGAATTGCCCATTTTATTTTAAATCATCCTAATTTGCCAGCAGATAAAATTCCTTTTTGGGATTTTGATGCACAAGGCGTTCCTTTTGCAAAACGCGATGCTTCGGCTGGAGCAATTATGGCTTCGGCATTGTTGGAACTTGCACAATTTACAGCTGATAGAGAAAAAACTGAATTTAAATCTGCTGCAGAAACCATGATTTATTCTTTGGCGAGTAATGCTTACAGAGCCAAACTTGGCGAAAACGGAGGTTTTTTGCTGATGCACAGTACTGGCGCTTATCCTTTAAACAGCGAAATAGATGTGCCATTAGTTTATGCTGATTACTATTATTTAGAGGCTTTGGCAAGATATAAGAAGTGGTATTTATAAACCGCTGGTAGGTTTAGTTTCTATATTTAGTTTCTGTATCCATTCCATTGCTTAATAAAGTTTAGGTTTCGTTACATTTTTAAACATCGTATAAATATATTTGCGAAAAAGGAATTGATTTTCGATTCTAAATCTTATCTCAAATTTTAACCAATGAATAAATTCGAAAGCCGTTACGCTCAAAGTCCAAAGGAAGTTAAACAAATGGATACCGCATCCTTGCGTGAAAATTTTTTAATCGAAAACGTTTTTGAGGCTAACCAAGTTAATTTAACTTTATCTCATTTTGACAGGTATATTGTTGGCGGTGCAATGCCGGTAAACGGAAAATTGGCGCTCCCAAATCCCGATGATTTAAAAGCTAATTATTTCCTGGAGAGGAGAGAGTTAGGGATGATTAATGTTGGCGGAAAAGCCATTGTTACTGCAGATGGTGAAACTTTCGAACTGGAATATAAAGAGGCTTTATATATTGGTAAGGAAACTAAAGAGGTAACTTTCGAATCGGCTGATGCTGCTCAACCTGCAAAATTATATTTAAATTCTGCTCCAGCGCACCACAAATATCCAACAAAAAAAGTAAGCAAAGCTGATGCGGAAATTGTGGAGTTGGGTACACCTGAAACGGCTAACCATAGGGTAATTAACAAGCTTTTGGTCAATAGCGTATTGCCCACTTGCCAGTTGCAAATGGGAATGACGGAGCTGAAATCTGGTAGTGTTTGGAATACGATGCCAGCACACACCCACGATAGGAGAATGGAAGCTTATTTTTATTTCGAAGTTCCGCAGGGGCAAAGTGTTTGCCATTTTATGGGGCAGCCACAAGAAACCCGCCATATCTGGATGCAAAATGATCAGGCCGTGATTTCTCCAAACTGGTCTATCCATTCGGGTGCAGGTACAAGCAATTATACTTTCATTTGGGGTATGGCTGGTGAAAATTTAGATTATGGCGATATGGATCACTGTGCCATTACGGAGTTGAAGTAGGAGCTTTTTATTGTAGTCAAACAGAAATAAAGTGACCGTAATTGCGAGGTACGAAGCAATCTCATTTGATAAATAAATTACGAATGAGATTGCTTCTCCCGATGAAGAATCGGGATCGCAATGACGGATTATAAAAATAACAATATAAAAATGTCAAACATATTTGATTTAGCAGGTAAAACTGCATTAGTAACCGGTTGCAAAAGAGGAATTGGTAAAGCCATGGCTTTAGCTCTGGCAGAAGCTGGTGCAGATATTATTGGCGTTTCGGCAAGTCTGGAACTTGAAGGAAGTGCCGTAGAAAAAGAAGTAACTGCTTTAGGCAGAAAATTTTATGCCTATCAATGCGATTTTGGTAACCGCGAAAGCACGTTGGAGTTTGCAGCGAAAGTTAAAGCAGACCATCCTGTAATTGATATTTTGGTAAACAATGCCGGGACCATTTTACGTAAACCCATTGCAGAACATCCTGATGATATGTGGGATGAGGTAATTGCGGTTAACCAAACTGCTCCTTTTATTTTAACCAGAGAAATTGGTAGAGAGATGATTGCCCGTGGTAGCGGAAAAGTGATCTTTACAGCATCATTATTAACTTTTCAGGGCGGAATTACCGTTCCTGGTTATGCGGCGAGTAAAGGCGCCATTGGTTCATTAACCAAAGCTTTTGCTAACGAATGGGCATCAAAAGGTGTAAATGTAAATGCCATTGCACCGGGATATATCGCAACGGATAATACTACGGCATTGAGAGAAGATCAGGATAGGAGCACTTCAATTCTTTCTCGTATTCCTGCAGGAAGGTGGGGAACGCCTGAAGATTTTAAAGGCCCAACTTTATTCTTGGCTTCTAGCGCCAGCGATTACGTACACGGCACAATTTTAACCGTTGATGGCGGTTGGATGGGACGTTAGTGAGTCCTTAGTCTGAAGTCTCTAGTCCCGAGTCTGGAGTCCCAAGTAAGAAAAGACCGATGCATGAAATTGGAAGGATAAATTTTCCAAGTTTCATACATCGGTCTTCTTTATTGTATAGTTTTTAATTGAGTGCTAAGTAACAACAGCGTACTTCCGACTAAAGACTCAGGACTGATGACTCAGAACTCCCTTCTAATAAAGATTATAAATTTCTTTGATATCCTTTAAAATTTCTTCGAAATCAATTTTCAAATCAACTAATTTACCAGTACGGATGTCGAAAACCCAACCGTGAACAGTTAATCCACGTTCGGTAATGGCTTCCTGAACAGCTGCAGTTTTAAGCAAGTTTACACATTGCTCCTGAACGTTTAATTCAACCAGTCTATCGTAACGTTTTCCTTCATTCTCAATAGCATTTAATTCATCTCTGTGGAGGCGGTAAACATCGCGGATATTTCTTAACCAAGGGTTTAAGATCCCCATATCTGCCGGTTGCATTGCCGCTTTTACGCCACCACAATTGTAGTGACCGCAAACTACCACATGGTTTACCTTTAAATGGCGTACCGAATAATTTAGAACGGTCATCACATTTAGATCCACATTGTTAACTAAATTGGCTACGTTACGGTGTACAAAAGCTTCTCCAGGTTTAATACCCATCAAATCTTCGGCAGTTACGCGGCTATCAGAGCAACCGATATATAAAAATTCAGGCGTTTGTCCTTTTGCTAACTCTGTAAAATAATCTGGATTTAACGATAATTTATCGGATATCCATGTTTCATTGTTTTTAAAAACGTCTGCTACATTCATGTTTCTTGCTTTAAAATTATTATAAGTTGTTTTATTGTAGATGAACTATTCTGATATAAAACTAAAAAAAGATTTTATGACTTCTATCAAACTTTTATGATTTATTGCATCATTGTGTCTAAAATATTGATGTTAACAATTTCTGCATCTACAACAAACCCTTAATAAAATCGAACGATATGTTGATAGTTTTCAAACCAAAAAATTAAAACAAAACATAAATCCCGTTATCAAAAGGATAAAAAAGAGAAATGATCTGATGGATTTTATATTAACACCATCTTTTAAAATAATTTGCCTAAAAAAATCTGAAATAAGCATTAGCAGGGCTGTGATAAATACCATCGTTAGCGCCAAATTCGCCCCGATTCCCGTGAAAGAGTGTTCGGGTTTGTTGGAAAAAAGATTTAAGAAATCTGCTAAAAACAGTAAATTCCATACGATAACTATCCCGATAACTATGGGCATTTTTATCGGGAAACCCGATTGCTCCTGAAGTGCTTTTATCTCTATTTCAACTGCCCTCGGTGTTTTAATGGTTGAATCTAAAAAACCAAGTTGATGGATTTTTCCAACCAAACTTGCCGCTGAAGTTTGCGGATAGAATACAATGTTCTTATTAAACTTTTCTACCCGATGATTAATTCTCAAACCACTCCTAAATAGTGATCGTTCTGCTGTTATGGACACAATATCTGTTTTGCCAAAAACAAATTTACCCCTTATGGATGCATCAACTTCTAATTTATAATCATCAATTTCGATTGATGCGAGTGGCCAAGATGCTTTAAACATGCCAATTCTTACGCCACCCATTTCTTTAATTTGATTCATTTATAGAAAATTATTACCCCAGGCTCTCTAATACTTTCATTATACCACGATCCTCATTTTTAGCTTTAACTTGTTGTAGCGTTCGGTTAAAGCTCCTCACAGAAATCCCCAGGTAAGCGGCCATATCTTCTTTCGAAATCAAAATTTGCTCTTCGGTTTGCAGTTTTAAAAGTTTTAATAAACCATATTCCAATGTATAAAGCTGCTGAAACGAGGCTCTTGAGCTGGTTTGTATGATTCTTGTAGATAACTCTTGTAACAGAATTTTGTTAAACTCTAAGTTGTTTTCTATTAAGGAGATAAATACATGATCAGGGATGGCAAATACCATTATTTCGCTAATGGCCTCTACATTGCAAAGACAGTCGATCTTTTTTATCGCTTCCAATTCTCCGGCAACTTCTCCTTTTCCTAAAAATTCTATAATAAAGTCTTTCCCATTTTCTTCGGAGATAAAGCATTTGGTAATGCCTTCTTTAATGATGTATATATTTTTGATTTTTTCTCCCTGCGTAATGAATCTAAATCCTGAAGGGAAGGTCTTTAAAGTTATATTCGATGCCGTATTTTCCTCGACATAACGTTCGATGAAAGACAAAAAGACGAGGTTGGTACGTAGCATAATTTACAATAAGGGACAAATGTCCTTTCTGATAGCGAAAGGTTGATTTACATTTGCAGCACTAAATTACTGTTATAACCATGAACAATCAAATTACGGTAATCGCATTTGATGCTGATGATACCCTTTGGGTAAACGAACCTTATTTCCGGGAAACTGAAGAAAAGTTTGCAGGCTTGCTGGAAGATTTTATGCCCCATCACAGTGTTGTTGCAGAATTGCTAAAAACGGAAATAGACAACTTGCCGCTTTATGGCTACGGAATTAAAGGTTTTATGTTGAGCATGATTGAAACCGTTTTGAGAATCACCGAAGGGAAGGTAAATCCAGAAGTAATTAACAAAGCCATACAGTTGGGGCAGGAAATGTTAAACAAACCCATTGAACTATTAGATGGTGTAGAAGAAGTTTTGAAAGCACTACATGGCAAATATCGGTTAGTTGTGGCCACCAAAGGCGATTTGTTAGATCAACAACGCAAGCTTACAAAATCTGGTTTAGATCACTATTTCCATCACATCGAAATTATGAGCGACAAGCAGGAGCGGGATTATCAAAAATTGATGAAACACCTCGATTGCAAGCCAGAAGAATTTTTAATGCTTGGCAATTCATTAAAATCGGATGTTTTACCAGTACTGGCACTTGGTGGCCATGCAGTTCATATTCCCTTCCACACTACCTGGGTGCACGAGCGGATTGATCATACCATCGAACATCCTAACTTTTACCAAATGGAGAGTTTGGCTGATGTTTTACCAAAATTAATTGAATGAAAGAAAAAATAGATATAGATACCTGGATCAGAAAAGATCATTTTGAATTTTTTAACACCTTCGAGGAGCCATTCTTCGGTGTTACGGTAGATGTAGATTGTACATCAACTTATCAGGAAGCAAAGGAAACCGGCGTTTCATTCTTCTTGCTTTATTTACACAAATCGCTAGCTGCAGCTAACAAAGTTGAGGGATTTCGCTATAGAATCATTGATGGTGAGGTGTGGAAATACGATTCGGTGAACGCTGCTACAACCATCAATCGCCCCAACGGAACCTTCGGCTTTGGCTACATGGATTTCGACCCTGATTTTGATAAATTCAAAAACGAAGCGCTTAGCGAAATTGAGAATGTTCAACAAAGCACTGGATTAATTCCTTCATCATCGGGCGAAAACGTAATCCACTATTCAGCATTGCCCTGGTTAAATTTTACCTCGATGTCTCATGCAAGAAAATTTTCTTATCACGATAGTTGTCCTAAAATTTCATTTGGAAAGGTAAGAGATGAAAATGGGCGCAAGGTGATGGGAATTTCAATTCACGTCAATCATGCTTTGATGGATGGTTTTCATGTATCTCAATTTGTGGATGAATATCAGTCGCTGTTGAATCAAAGATCAAGAAGTTAATATTTAGGTAATTACCACTTAATATCTGCAGGTTATTTTCGGTTAATGTTTCTAACCGCAGTTATAATCCCCATTTATATTGTAGCCACCATAGCCATGTGTTGTATGGGTTCTTTATTCAAAGCATTTATGTTTTGCATGTTGTTAATCACTGCAACATTTTTGCTTTTTTTATTTATTCAATATCCGCTACCCTCCGCAATGAGCATTGTTTGTTTTATGAGTTTATTTACTGTTAAACTGAAATTTTAATTTCATTTGGTTTAGAGAAAGTATTTGCTATTTTTGCTGGCGCAAGGAGATATTTCATATAAAAGCTATTTTGATTGAAATTACCTTGAGTTTTTGCATATTAAAACATAGGGGATTAGCTCATTTGGCTAGAGCGCTTCGCTCGGCTTGAAAGGGATGATTGCTTGGAATAACATTGATCATTGGAATTTGATCAATGAGTAACAAAAACATGGGGGATTAGCTCATTTGGCTAGAGCGCTTCGCTCGGCTTGAAAGGGATGATTGCTTGGAATAACATTGATCATTGGGAATTTGATCGATGAGTGATAAAAATATGGGGGATTAGCTCATTTGGCTAGAGCGCTTCGCTGGCAGTGAAGAGGTGATCGGTTCGAATCCGATATTCTCCACGGGTTCATCTAAGTTATTGAAAGTCAATAACTTAGATGAATTTCTACCTTCAAACTCTAACACAAGTCTGCCACTAAACGCCTCGGGAACAAAGAATTCGCCCCGTCTGGCACGGCGAAAAAATCAAAATTCTTCAGAAGAAAAAGAAAAAATCAGTAGTTATCCTGAACGTAAGTTCCAGGGAAGAACTCCTCGTGGCTCTAATTTTGAGCTTATGGAAATTCCTGAGTTGCCATATACTGTCCCCCGTGTCGTAAAGGGAAGAACGATAACCAGGGTTCCTGCGGGGAGTACGATGGAAAAAGAAGTGGCTAAGCAAAGTTGGTACGTGGAGTTCTTTTTTCACAATGCGGCAGAAGAGCGGATGGAGCGGATCAGGGTGACCAGAAGGCTTAATCGGATTAAAGATCCAAGGCAAAAGCTTAAAAACTTTAATAATCTGTGTGAAGCTTACCGGATTGCACTCGAAGGCGGTTGGAACCCATTGGATGAGCATGCCAATGCTCGCCTAAAAAAGGAACTCATTGGCATCGACCTAAATGAAGCATTGGTTCTTTTTGAATCCTATCATAAAGCCAAAGGAACCAGGCCCAAATCAATCAGTACTTACCGTTCAACAATCAATTCTTTTATCAAGTATTATGGGGGAAGTAAAAAGGTAAATACGATCAGTGATTTTGAGATAACCGATTTTCTCAATTTCAAGGAAAGGGAGGAAAAATGGGCTGGGGTAACCTATAATAACTGCAGGATCGGCCTCAATAATTTCTTTCGTTACTTAAAGGTTAATAAATATATTTCCGAGAATCCTGTAACTGATTGCGAGACACGAAAAAAAATGCCGACACAGTCCCATCAGGTTTTCACGGAACGTGATTTCAAGGTTATCATGGACTGGCTTGATAAGCATGATAAATATTGTCAGCTATTTGTACGGATGATTTATTACACCTGCATCCGTCCAAAGGAACTTAGATTTCTTCAATTGAAGTATATTGATCTGGAGGAAAATATTATTACAGTACCGGGTACCGTGTCGAAGAATAAAAAATCAATCCCTGTAAATATTGATGTGAGCCTAAGAGTTGAACTGGATAAACTAAAGATAGAAAAATTCGACAAAGAATATTTTCTGCTCGGTTCTGGCCAAACATTTATCTCACGGAGTATGTGCGCAGAAAATTACGCCTATAATCGATTCAAAAAATGTTTGGAGGCAACAAATTTGTTGGATAAAAATTATACACTCTATTCGTTTAAGCACCTGTCAAACGTAAGAAAATTCCGGGCAGGATGGACCCTCGCAGAAATCTGTTCGGCCAATAGGCATGGAAGTCTCTCAGAAACGGAAACTTATCTGAAAGAACTGCTAAAATTCGTTAGGTCGGACAAAGCCATTCCAGCCATTTAAATTTTCTTAGGGTTTCTTGCAGGACTTATCAAGATCTCTGCAAGAAACCTTTGTTTTTGATTTTTACACTTTTTTAATTGATCTTCTGAAAAGTGCAAACGATGGATGTCATTAACCTTTCTAGCTAGATCTGAGATAATATCGAACAGTTCTTGATTGCGAACTTCGAGATTTGGAGACTTATCTTTGTGTGTCATAATATTTCTCTTCATTTGATAATGTAAAATTATGAACCATACATAAAAATAATCTCCCTTACCCTAGGGATATCTAAAGTTTTTGAAAAAGACAAATTAATCCCCACAGGGAATGTTGAATTTTTAGAACACATCTCCGGTTTTTAGAGGTATTAGAAAAGATTTTAAAGAAAGAAAGGTTACATATTATCTTGAAATCTGAATAATTATTATAATTTTTGAGCACAGCTCTAATCTCTAAATTAACATCAAATGAAACAACTCTATTCGGCCATTGCCCTGCCTCCATGGAATGACCTCTCCAATGCCCTAAAATGCTTTAACCGACGAAATCCTTTTGTGGGATTTTATCTGTAATTTTTTACAGTAGGTTAAATTTTTATACTCTAATATTTTCTGGCAAGCGGCTATTTATAATGCGTCTTGTCGTTTTTAAATTTAATTAACGTTATAAATCGCCCTTAAGACCATTTACATCTATGACTGAGACCAACATTATCGATAGGATTAAACTCGAAGAAATCATAAATCCTGAATATACTTTTTATATACCTTCTTACCAGCGTGGTTACCGGTGGGATATCAAACAAGTTAAGGAATTACTCTCAGATATCGATGAGGCAGAAACAAGTGGCATAGAAAGTTACTGTCTCCAACCTATTGTGGTAAAAACGCTCGAACCGAAGGCTCGTTTTGAACTGATTGATGGGCAGCAGAGATTAACCACTTTGTATTTGATTTTACTGCGACTTTCTACAGATGCTAGTACTTTGTTTACTCTTGATTATGAAACTAGAAAGGGTTGTACAGGATTTTTGCTTGCTTTAAAGGGTAATCAATCTAATTATGAGAATCCTGATTATGCTCATATTAGTGAAGCGTACCAGGTCATTAATGATTGGGCAGAAACAAAGGATCTGCGTACCCCGGTTAAACGCCATAAATATTTGTTTTATTTAGCAGGCCTATTAGAAATAATCTGGTATGAGCTTCAACCTAAAGGTGATGCAGATGAAGACCGCGAAGACTCAGTCAAAATATTTACCCGTCTAAACGTTGGTAAAATTGCACTAACCGGCGCTGAATTAATTAAGGCAATATTTTTGAGTAGTGACAACCTTAATGTACAGGCTTCATCAGATAAAATTAAGTCAATCAATTTAAATTTTAGACAGGTTGAACTAGCCAGTGATTGGAATCAGATCGAGTATGGTCTTCAGCAGAACAGTCTGTGGGATTTCATCAATCACAAAGAGAACGATACTGCTACCCGTATCGATTTTATCTTCGATTTGGTCGCTCGCATGAACGACGCAGTTCTAAGAGATGAACATAGCTCATTCCGTTTTTTTTATGAGCGTTTTGCAGCAGCTAAGATTAAACCAGCCCCGTTTTTAATGCTCCTAGAAGACGAATGGAAAGAAGTTAAGAACTGCTTTTCAATCTTGGAAGAGTGGCATGCAGACAAAGAACTTCACCATTTAATCGGTTATTTGATATATGATGGTATGGATTTACTTAAGTTATTAAAGCACTATAAAGAGGATAACAAAACCCGTTTTAAAGCAAGGCTAGCTGATCTTGCATATTCGACCGTTAGCGCAGTTGCAATAAAAGATCTTTATTATAATGACCACAATTCCCAACTCCAAAAAGTAATGGTGCTCTTTAATGTACTCAGTGCTAATAGTAGTAAGGATGTCTCACAGCGATTCCCATTCGGACTGCTAAAGAGTAAAAAAAATAAGTGGACTTTAGAGCACATTCATGCGCAGAATGCGGAAGAAGTGTCGCAAAAAGATTATGCAGATTGGATGGTTGAACATCTGGCAGAAGTTGAACGTTCAGGCATTATGGGTAATCTTGAATTGGCCGCGGAAATTCAACATTTTCAGACCGCAATACTACCTATAGCAAAACCCGGGGACCTAAAAAGTGAATTTGAGGAATTAGCTTCAAGCGTAATTGATTTCCTTTCGGAGCACAAAATACTTAAAGAAGAAGAGGAGAGTGACTTAGATCCATGGGTTGACGTCAATCATATTTCCAATATAGCGCTTTTAGATGCACGTAGTAATTCATCACTTGGGAAAAGAGTCTTTTCAGTAAAAAGAAAAAAAATAATGGATAAAGAACGGGAAGGCGCTTTTATACCTCAGGCGACGAAAAATGTTTTCTTAAAGTATTACAGTGATTATCCAAGTAACTTGTTCAACTGGACCATTGCTGATAGGAAAACTTACATGTCAAAAATTCAGCAGTTGATTGATACATTACAAACAGAAAAAATATAATGGCAAATAGCAAAATATATACGCTTTGGGATTTACTAGAAAACAATGTAGATTTATTTGATAAGCAAATTCCGCAAGGAATAGAGATTCCGATGATTCAGCGCGATTATGCGCAGGGCCGAGAAGACGTTCGAACAAAAAAGATTCGTAAAAAATTCCTAGAAGCCATTCACGGCCAGCTCTTGGCAGTTCAAAATCAGGCGGAAAATATAGAGCCACTAGAACTTGATTTTGTGTATGGGTATTTGTCTAGTGAAAAGTTTATTCCTTTAGACGGACAGCAGCGACTAACGACCTTGTATCTAATTCATTGGTATCTGTTTTTCACTCAAGGAAAGCTTTTAGAAAACTTGGATGCTTTTAGTCGAATTTCTTACCGTTCAAGGGTATCTTCTAATGAATTTTTTGAAGGTTTGAATAAGGAAAGCCATGTATTGAATCTCTATCAGGAGATACAGATGAAAATTGAGCAAGGTAAGACTTGGAATTTACCTTCAATAATCCAAGATCAAAGTTGGTTCCATGAACGCTGGATGAAAGATCCTACGGTACAATCGGCGATGGTGATGTTAAAACATATTGCCTCGAACTTTGGTGGTATTAAAGCTGAAACGCTTCTTGATAAAAATTCAATTGGGTTTTATCTTATTGATATTCCTGAGCATGGAAAAGGGGATAGTTTGTACATTAAAATGAATGCCCGGGGTAAAGGACTTACAGATTTTGAAAACCTAAAGGCATTACTTGAAGGCGCTATTCATGCTGTAGATTTAGATTTGCATGAGCGTTTTTCCCAGGCCATTGATAAAGGTTGGTTGGATAAAGTTTGGTTGCTCAGTCGTGGGGTTAAAGATACCGAAGATAGAAGTAAGGCTTCTGGAGCTTATTTGCTGGCGCTAATCACCTCGATCACCGAGCTACTTTTCCATAAAAGCAACACCCAAGAGAAAAACTTTGTTTTTTCTGAGGAGCTGATGATGAAAATCTACAGTGATAAGGATAATATTGTGTTTTTGATTCAGTCAATGGAATTTATTTGTTCTAGAAATTTAGATAGCTATGATGATTATTTCAACCAAATTTATATTAAGGAAGAAATCGCTGCTGACCGGGTTAGGCATGAGGGAGTCACGAATATAATTGGTGCAGTGTTAAATGAATCTCTCATAGATGCTACAGATAAATTGTTGTTTTTTGCCTGGTTAATTTATGTTAACAAAAAAGATAATACTGAAGTAGAAGAGAATTTAAGAGATTACTTGCGTATTTGCAGGAATTACTTGAACAATATCAATCAGAAGAGTCGCAAAAATTTCACGCTAGCAACTGATATTCGAACTGAAGATTTTGGACAGATTTTAAATGTACTTGGCGCAGTTTATCATCCACAGGATGCTTACGGTGCACTGCAAAATTCAAGTGTTAGTTCATTAAGATATGTCAAATATGAGCAGGATAAATATGAATATTTCAAGACTGATCTTGCCTTGAAATCTTTAGTTCAGCGTTTAGAAGATAATTGGTCATTCCGAGGATTACTTTTTAATGTTGATCTTAAACGATATTCGCCAGCTGAGCTTGATCTTATTGTTCCAGACTTTTTAGCTTTGATGGGTGCGAAGGATACGCATGGTCTGATTCGTTTATTGATTTCCTTAGGATACATGGGGACACATATTGCTGGAACGAGCATCGGAGAAATGCGATTATGGGGAAGAGTTGATAGATGGCACAGAGTAATGGCCTTGCCAGACGGCGAAATTAGGGAGCCACTGGCTAAGCTTTTTGATCTTTTTATTAGAAGGGACCGAAATCTAAATGTTCTGCAATTTTGTGAAAATCATTGGAAAAGTGTGCGTAGTACCTTGCCAAAAAATACTTTAAATTGGTATTTACTGGAATATCCTGAAATGATTCGTCAGGCAATTTTTACCATAAAAGATTTAGATTGGAAGGTGCCAACAATTGAAACTTTTAAGGTTTCCGCGCTCAGTGGTTATCATTGTAATCCATTTGTACTTGAGCTTAGAACAAGAGAAGACTTGACGAACGCTACACTTAATGTGCCTCAAAGCTACGCACAGTATTCGGGTTTTGCTCGTTTGAGGCTGGTTAATGGTCTATCCCTATCACAGGCTAATCACTCTTGGGTACTACATGATGGTAAGCGCATGCAGGGTTTTTGGGAACTGAGGGAACGCTTTAATTTGGAAGCTTTGGCAAATGGGGAATACCGTTTTGTTTGCGAGAATCTAATAGAGGATGTGATACCGTTTGTTGTCGCTTGCGCAGCGTTAGTTCCCATACCTTTACAAGATGAGGTTGCAGCTGCGCTAGAGGAAAATTAAATTATTTTCACTATCAAATAAGAAAAGACTTGCAGATTTTCGCTGCAAGTCTTTTTGGTTATGTCTCATCTTATTTTGACGGTTAGCTAATCAATTTCCAAAAAGCTAAATCTTCAATCATAATGGGTGGCGATCCAGCCAGATTGACAACACTATGATGCTTCTCCAGCTTTTTAATGATTTGTACCAATTTATCTTTTTGGTCTTTGTCGGTAATCGAAAATAGAGAATCGATGTCTTTCACTTTCACGTCATTTACCCTATGAATAATCCAGGTCAAGATATATTGGTCATATTCATTGTCACCCGTTGAGAAATGATTCAAGAACTGTGTAGATAAAATGGTTCCTACACCAAACTCGCGCCCTTCTTTTAGAATTTTTCTGAGCGCACCAAAGTTTTTACTCAAGAAATTATCCGCCTCATCCACCAAAACCATATTGGTTAACTGCCTGATATTACCTTCAATTCTGCTGTGTCCAGTTTTTTGCATCTGAGAATAAAAAGCATCTAAGGTGATGGCCACTACTAAGTTTTGGATGTCTGGACTATAGCCTGATAGATTAATAACTGTGACCCCATCAATTAAGTCAAACAGGGATGCCGTTTTTTTGCCATCTGGTTGGAAGATTTCAAAGTCGTAGAGCTGTTTTAATGCAGCGTGTAAACTGTCGATGGCCATCTTTTCATCTTCTAGATAAATTTCGCAAAGATCGGAAATGGTTGGGGCAGTCTTGGTCCAAGTGGATTCATCTGCTTTTTGAATCCCTTTTTCTTCGTAGGCTTGCATGATGACTTCTTTCAGGAAAGCCTTTTGTTTCGCACCTAAACCAAAGGCGTTAGAAATGGTTTCTTGAAGGGTTGAAGCGATGTGAAGCGGTAACAATGGCATTGGGTTTTGACCAATATCAATTGCCAATGGGTTATAGGGCAAGTGATAAAGTTTATGCACTTTAGCGCCTGTGGTCTCTACAAATTCTGAATTGATGTAATCACCCTTATAATCGAATATCAATATGCCGATTGGACGCTGATCAACATTGTTTTTGCCTTGGCGAGCCAGTTGGGTAATGAGTGATTTGGTGAACTGCGTTTTACCTGTCCCCATGGTACCGATAATTCCGGTATTGGTATGCATCACTTTACTGGTATCTCCTGGAGTCCAGTTGACCTCAGCGCAGATTTTAGATATGGAATGAGAGTCTTCTTCATAAAGACCACTCTCTGTAAAAATTAAATTGTTTTGTGTAATTGGATATGCCAATTAATTTGACCTCATCGGACCTATTTTTCATTATTTGGCAATATATCGGAAAACTGTTTTAAAATTACATGATTTTTGCCTGTATGGTGTCAATTGCAAACGGATTGCCCAGTTAGTAGTGACTCAGTTTTGATGAGCATTAAAGGCATCAGTTTTTTTATGGTGCGTTCTCATCCTACAAAACACAGGATTGCGCACTTAAGTACCAATTAGTATTATTGATACTTCGCATATTTGATTTTAATCCATTAATTATGATCACTCAAAATCAAATGTGCAGTTATAGACCAAGAATTAAATCTGGATCTTCTATTTATTATCGACAAATCCGGGTAAATCTACGGACCAAAATAACCTACATTCCAATTACTGAAGCCACCTTCAAAGCCTACATTTTCCAAAAAAGAAATTATAATAAGCACTTCAAATTAGAGTTAATTGCAGCAATACTTTAACCACTCGGGTGTTTTGCAAGATGTATTTTTGTATACACAAAAAAATCTTGCGCCCTTGTGGTCGGGCATTTTTCTCGGAACTCGAAAATGCTGAAGCCAATTTAAAAAGCAAGATTATGCAAGGAAGAAATCTAAAAATCCAGAACAGCTGCTGACTCATCCGATTATTTTAAGGGTCATGAAGATACCTATAAACGGTTGGAAAAAATCCTGATCAACGGTAATTGTCAATCGATAGGAGAGGTTGCAAGAAATATTCTGTCAAAAGAAAAAATCCTGATGCTAACCAGGGATATTACGATGAATGCTCCAATGGAGTGGATAAACCAGAATAGATTGACCCCGTCTCACTAGAAATATATTCACTGTAAATTATTGTTTATCTTTACATTGGTGTTTTGGCGGAAAGGGGTCAATTGGATTGGTTTTTCTAGATAATGTGTATTTTTCAGCAAGTCCCTGATTTCAGGGGGTAGGAGTTGCATTACAATCTGATCCGTTGTTTGAACTATTTTTCTGGGCGCACTTGTTTTCTTTTTCCCATAGAATTTTTTTGGCAATTTATGGTAAGCTAAACGCTAAAAATCCCAAGTCTGAAATTGAAAAGATAATTTGATGAAGTAAATTTAAAGGATAACTGCTTTTAAATCAATAGGTAATGTATCAATATTTTCCATGTGGAAAAGGAAGGTTATCAACTGTGTACTCTGATAGGAATATAAAACGCAATGAATGGGTATGATAAAAATAGAGTTGGTGTTTTATTAGTTTACAAGTCAAATTCCATTGTGAGCTTTGGGACGTTTAATACCTTGAACGTAGGTTTTTCTTTGTCAATAGCTTGAAGAGATTCGTGTTTGCCATCAATTACATCAATAAGAAAATCTGTTTTAAAAGTTTTATAATCCTTAGTCGAAATTAACCTTTTAGTTTTTCCTAAGACATCTTCTAATGAAATCGTATTACCAATCATTTCTTTCTTGAGAAGTCGTAACACCACATTTGTGAATTCCAAGTAACTATCAAGTGGCATGTCTAATTTTCCTTTAATTAATTTATCATTGATAAAGAGATTACTTAGTAGGTGATTAATTATTCTTAGTAGAATATCCAGTTGTTCCTGCTTTGGCGTTTCAATCTCATGAAGTGCATTGTTACCCAGAAACCTTGCTGAATGCAATCTTCGGGATTCACTCTTGCTTAGATGTCCACCCTCGAATAACAGATTAATCCGAGTTTCCAAATTGGCTTTACTGATTTTTAAATGATTACATATTGCTTCTATAATTGCCCTAAACCCCGCAGCAGCCAATAATAAAGCATCTACCTTTAGTGCATTTATTGTCTCCTTGTAAAGATTTTTGATTACTTCTGGAATTTGATAAACATTTCTGAGCTCTTCACCAACCTTTAGGTAAGGAGGGTAGATATCACTATTTTCATAATATTCAGGTTCGCCATGCGAATCTTCCCTCATCATGAAGTTATCACCGTATTTTTCTAAAAATGAAATGTTTTCGCAACCAGCACATTCTATAATTTGGTACCTACGAATCCATTGAAAATTATATTCATCTTCACCTCCAGTAATCTTTTTCTCAAAAAGCTGAATATGGTTTCTTAAGCCACCACATTTCTGACAGAAATACTTTTCATCCATCTGGGAAAATAAAGAAAAAAATTTAAAAATATTATTTCTTCAGGTAGATATTGAACACTTCAAGAAAATACTTATCTTCAACTATTTAACTCTCTCAATGAAGACCAACAACAAATATTCTTTAGCAGCTTATTTAAGTGCACTTATCGCAATTGTAATTTTATGGTGGTTCTATCCGCCGTTAGTCAACCTGCTCGAAAGTGATTCTTATGATCTGGATTCTACAGTAGAGCGTTTAGACACGCTATTTTCCGCACTCGCATTTGCAGGCCTTATCATCACGCTCTATTATCAAAGAAGAGATTTTGTGGATAGTCGAAAGTATTCTAATATCAATGAATTTATTGAATTGCATAAATTTTTTATGTCCACAGAATTTAGGCTTACTCGAAGACAGGCTTGGGCAACTTTGAAGAAATGTTTACAATATGAAGAGTATGCCAATTTTGTTCTAGGAGAAGCGTATATCAATAGGTATGTAGACAAGTTTTCTGAAAAAGAAATCTTTAAGAAATTCAAACATGTATATGATCAGCAGTTTAAAAGTGCTTCAGAATTTTATATTCATGATTCAGAACAGCGGCATAAATTGGATGATTTGATTGGTTTTTATCAGTTGTTATCGATGAAAAAATCATCAAATAAGTATTTCGATACATTAGATTTCTATTATGATTCTTACAGACCGCTCCTTTATTGGTATGCGTATAAGTCTAAAGAATTATATGAGCGGAATGAAGTGAATTCGTATTACAACAATCCACCCGGATTGTTGGATGCGCTTGAACGGTTAGATAAAAATTATTTTCAACCAGAAAACCCAGAAAAAAAAGAGCCAACCGTGGAGACTATATATAATCATCCCATTATCATGAATATGTCTGCAAAAACTAAAACTCAAAACCAATCAACTGTTCTCAATCTATTATCTGGTTTTTTTAAGGCTTGATCATGTCACCATTAAATATTTTTTTATACTATGCTAAACATTCTCTTGTTTTCTGATAATGGAAATTGAGATTCATCATTCGTATCAATATTCTTAAATTACTGCTATTTTGAAAACTGCAACTTATAATGATTCATTATTTGATGGGCTAACCCCTCCAGTTTACGGTAAGACACATAGTTTCATTGAATGGCCTGAATTGTTCAGATATTTTCTCAACTTCGATTACAATTGGCAATTGAGCTGCTAATCCAGCAAGAATACATGTTCCTTGTGGAAGTATTGGTAGCGAATCGAAAGAAACTTTATCGAGATACGAGATTGTCTTCTCTACCGCCTCAATATCCTTATTGTTAATTAAACGATGCAAAAAGTAATTATGTAATTGGGAGATTATTGTTGTCGAGATGTCTGATGGTCTTTGGCTTGCGATTGTCAAAAAAACTCCAAATTTTCGACCTTCCTTTATTATTTCTTCAAATGTTTCTAATCGGTGATCTTTCCATGTCTCGTTTTCACGTTCAGAATTATATGATAATATATTATGAGCTTCATCTATGATGATATTTAGGTATTTGTGTTTTTCAAATTTTTCCTTTTTATCTTCATAAACCTGTTTGCAAATAATCATGGGCAATATCTTTCTCATTTGCATATTGACATCTTTGAGCGAAATTATTGAAAGAATTGCATCATCCTTTAAATTTGGGTCAACCGTTATTACTTTCTCTAAATCTGAAATTCTATCGTCTAATCTTCCCATTACAGGACCAATATGCTCTTTGTTTGAAAAGCCTTTTTGGACTTCATGGTAAAAATTAAAAATAATTTTTAGGCGAATAATGTGGATTTCTGAGAGATTAGTAATGTCTGGTGTTAATGCATGTGTTTTTTCAGTTATTACTTTAGTAATGAACTCAGCATCTGAAGATTTTATGCCACCATATATGTAAACCTTTTCTCTGGGTGTGAAGTTCAAGTTTTTCCTATAGTCAGAGAAGAGAGCTTTAAATCCATCGATTTTGTTTTCTAATCCGAAACGCGATAGTTCTTCCATAAAAGTGAACGCCATATTACGTTCCTGGTTTTGTTCTACTTTAGTGAAGATGCTTTGCAGCGTTACAGATATCAGTTTTCTAAAACCATCATTAGTACGAATATTATTATCGATAAATTCATTTTTAAGTGTTCTAGACACAAATGGTGTCTGTGTTTTTTCAGTACAATGCAAAATTAATGACCAGAATTGTTCGTCTTTTAGTGTTCTTGGCAATACAGGAAATTTTAATTTACTTCCATTTCGGCCGGTTGAAAGTCTATATATGCGTTTATATCTTTCGTTAATTATCACATCATCTTTAACATTTTGCTCAACTTTTGGCAATGCATATTCTCCATTAAAATCAATTAGTAGGAATCGAGCATTCTGCTGAAATTTTTTTTCATCCTTAAATTTATTAATGATCTCATGATAGAGCTTAGCCAGCGTATAGGATTTACCGGAGCCCGTATTTCCGAATATACCGATGTGACTAGCCATTAACCTATCTATACTTAATTCTATCGCTTTTCCTTTTTCTTGAGCTAAATTTCCAAGAACAAATGTTTCCTCCCCGTCATGAACAAATTTATGAACCAGGTTAAATTCGGATTGTGTTAATAAGAAAACTTCGTTATCAATCAATGGTAACTCTTTTATTCCTTGTTTGAAAGTTTTCGATTCTAAGAAGCCAACTAAGCTAATTTGTAGAATTCTTTTAACTTTTTGCTGTTGCTTGACATAAGGTGTTTGTATTAAGATCTTATCCTGAGTGATAAACTCACCTTCAATCTTGCCAACAAGATGCGAAAATCCCTTTGCTATTTTAATGTAACTACCTACAGAAACATTTTTTATAAGTTCTCCCCTGAAGAGCAAATGGGATACATTTTTACTGGTATCTACCTGCAACTCAACACTACGGCCTCGGACTGCGGTAACGACACCGATTTTAATTACTGAATCAATTTCTTCCATAATTACTTAGTCTCTTCCTTTACTAATTCTTTGGGATACTGATTGGTATCCAGTTGCCTCGCAAGATTAGAAAACCAGACTTTGTTTACTTCCAGAAAGCTTCCAGCAATAATGATTTCAAGGTTGTTAAACTTGAAATCTGTCAATACTAGTTTGCTGGCAATATCATTTTTTGCATTCAGATCATAAGCGAATACACAAACCAGTAGTGTTGGATTAGAATTGGCTACCCGTTTAGTAATTTCTCTAATATGTTCATCGGCAAATGAAAAACCGAAAACAAATAGCACTGAATTCTCTTTCTCCAATTCATTAGAGTACATTCTTAATAATTCATAAAAAGTATACTGAGTGGTTGTGGTGCTAAATTTATCCTTAGTAGGATTTATTATAACCATTTGGCTATAGGCACTTAGAAATGCGTCTACTTTTTTCGATTTCTGATAATTAACAGCATCGGAAATTAATTTTTTTATCTTCTTCGGTTCACCATTCTCATGATTAAACTCTATGATTAAGTCATTCCCAGGATCTGTTTTTTTGACATTATTTAAAATACTTAAATTTTTATCAAAAATGATTTTATCTTCCTGTGCTTTCCAGGTTACCGATCCATGGAGTTTAAATAAATTGAACAAGGGGATTTCAGCTTGATTTTCGTAATGCGGACTTTTTTGAAAGATACTTTTTCTATAGTTACTCGTTGAAAAGGTCGGATTAAGTTTGCCTGAGAACCCATCGTTATATTCCAGATTTAGGTCTTCGAGTGTCTTGTCCAAGAAGAGATCCATATTTGTTGTAAACAAATTCGCCTGCTTGCCGATTAATGTACTTCTTCTTTTTATCAAAATTATGTTAATTGCACTGAGAAATTCCTGATAGTTTGTTTTAGTATCATTAAGATCTTTTCTATCTCTTAACAATGAATGATTTAATATGTGGATATTGCCTTCAATACCTTTTGTGTAATAATCATTTTTGATTGAAGCTTCTACGATATCCCTTTCATCAGATTTTTTTTCCAATGATAAATCTGTTAAAAGATTTTCAACATTGCCTAATGTTTCAAAGAAATTCCGAGATGCACCTGACCCGATAAGAAAATTTAGGTGGCAGCTTTCGATTATTTTGGTAAACTTATCGATATCCATTATGAGAGTGATTTAGCCTAATCGTAAATATATATCTTTTATTAATATTTCATAGCGAGATTATGTTTCAGCTTAACAAGCTTTTAACACATAATCATTAGCTAATTATTCAAATGTCCATTCAAAATGATAATGATATTTCCCAACTTTGAGTTTATTACTTTTATCTTGAACCTAAAAGTATTAAGACCTCGACTAATTTTTTATTATGGTTGGTGGTGGTTCTTTATATACGATTTTTCATGAGCCCTTGAAGGCCATTCCAAACTAACCCAATTTTATTCCAAGATAAGAATATCCCTATGTACAATATATTAGCTACATACAACTCTAAGCAGATTGTAAAAACTTTTGGATAGCTGCTCTCCCTGAATACTGTTCTTCATTACGATGGGGTATAAACAGACTTTTTTTGACTGACTCTTTATTGCTGCCAAGTTAAGGTGGATGCCCTGGCATGCAAAGGAATTTCCGGCATAAACGCTCCTGTGGCCTTTGCCCTCTTGTCCATTTATTCCGTTCCTCCTTTTGCTTTGGCAGGGCATCACCTTTTTGGTTGCACCATAAATTAATTCAGCAAGATTGTGGAAAAAATTGCAATTTAAGGTGTCGGAAATTCAAGTGAGTTACCGCCCAGGGTTTAAAGCTATGGAACGTCCGAAGGTGACTTCGTCAATACAGGCTTATGAGATATTAAGAAAGGGTTGGAATGAAGATCGGATGGAGCTTTTGGAAGAGTTTAAAATACTGCTTTTAAACAGGTCGAATAGGGTATTGGGAGTTGTAATGGCAGCGAGTGGAGGATTCGCGGGGGTATTGGTGGATCCGAAAGTAATTTTCTCTGTGGCGCTGAAGTGCGGAGCACATGGAATTATTCTGGCACAATCATCCAAGTTGGTAATTGTTGCCAAGTGCGGCCGATATTAATCTGACCGGGAGGTTAAAAGCTGGAGGTAAGTTGTTGGGAATAGAGGTGTTTGATCATCTTATTTTATCTCCCGACGGATATTATAGTTTTGGTAATGAAGGATTGATGCCGGTATAGGTTTTCTTAACGCCTTTTAAATCATTTGCAGGGATTGGGTATCGCTATGGTCATACTTTGCCCTTTCGTAAGCAGAGGCCCGATGTCTTAAGGTGGTTACGAGTGAGATTTCTTCTACTGAGATGGCTTGCGAGCCTTTGGCCAATAGCTTTTCAATGGTCTGCAGTGCAAACTGATAATTTTGATCATTTGTGATGGTTTGCATAGAAAGTATTGTTTAACGATTGGTAATCATTAAGACGTCGGTTTAGGGGGATTGGTTTCAACAAAAAGAAAAATTTATTTTGACCTTTAAAAATGAGTTGGCATAGGTTATCTTATTATTAAAATTAATAAAAATGATTAAAAAATTAAACAAAGGTTTTAAAATGTTTCGTGGGGATTACATTATACCCCCAACTGAATGGCGTGAAGATTTTACCGCGTATGAATATCAGGGAATGGGTAGAAAAAATGCTGCAGGCCTTTTCTTCTTTACAGACTCGATTAAAATTGCCACTGATATAGCAATCCAAAAAGCAAATGATAAATATTATATTACCGAAACTGAGATATCATGCGAATCGGTAGATGTGATCGATTTGTCAGAGTGTTTGCTAATTTATCATGCCCTATTTAGTTTAAATGAAGTGGGTATCGATGTTGCAAATCCTCTATTTAAAACATATTTTGATGCACCACCTCATACGCAAACTTTTGAGAATTTGATAGAGCAATTTAATGCATTTCAACAAAAGGATTTGGGTGTGAAACTAACTGATGTTACTGTAAGCCCACTTAATTATCAAGATGTGAATGCATTCGCGCAACGATTAAGTGATTTTGGTAATGGTGTTGAACTTAAAAAGCAGATTCTAAATCTTGACAATGGAATTGTTGGTTATTGTTGGAGGGAGCAAAATCATCCTGACGGATTGACCTATTGTTTCGTAGATTCCTCATGCTTAACACCTCCGTCTACAAAATGTATAGCTATTTAATCAAGCAATTCTGCTGGTTTTTTGCTTTCACTTTTTTGATTGATGGGATTGCAAGTGTTAAAGGTGATAGCCAATTCTATACACAGTGGTCGGAATTTGATGATTTGCATTTCCAACTTCGATTCTGCCCTGTTCGTTTTTGTTGCTTGCGGAATCTGTTAGATTCCGCTTTTGTTGTTTAAAGAAATTTATCACGTATAGGTTGGTTTTGAGGTATTCACAAAATTAAATTCTTTTATATTCCTTATTTATCGGACATAAGTCTGAAGTAAAGGCTTTTCTGGTAGGGATAGAGTCAGGCTGTTAGTTTTGTATGTTTTATATTCACTCAATCCAGGTTCCCTTTCCTTAAATGGTTTATCAAATTGATATAGCGCCCTAAAGTGAAATTCCTAATGTCAATCAGGTGATTTTGGCAATCCAGCGGGATATTGAAAATAACATTCTGTTGCCTGGTTGGAGATTACGCCTTCGTTGATCAAGCGATTTCGTGTCGGATTGGCCAGTTTAAAAGACAATACGATCCATTTCTAACCTATTATTTATAAGTTTATTGGGGTGGTCAGTTTAGACAGAAACATACTGACCCTAAATTCCGAAACGATATGGTCAAAGCTACCAAAATCTCCACCTTGTAAAAAGATTAGAATACAAAGGAAGCGTCCAGGCAAAAAGGATAACGCCACTGAGCAGTCAGCGGCATTATCAAATTAATTACTGATAGGAGATGAGAATCTTGATTTCCTTAGATTATTTCCCGTAGGATACTCCGATTTCAATTTCTCCATTAGCCGTTAATTCTACAGCTTCCATAAAATTTGCTTTTAGAGAACCACCCAAGCCAATTTTTTGGTTGCAACTTAGACTTTGTATAGTGAAAGTATCTGTACCGATAACAATTGACTCAGGAACGGATTGAAATCCGGCAGTAATAAGGCTTTTCATGAACACCTGAAGAGAGGTTTTGAACCAGTTGTGAATCTCCCTCGCTTTTTGTTTGCCGTTATTTATGAACCCCTCAACCTTAGTGATGATCCGATCTATCTTTTCACGGGTGTATTCTTTTCCAAAAATGAAAGTTTCATGTATTGCTTTTGTGAAATTTTCCCATTCCTCTTCCATTTTACCGAAGATTTCTGCATCTAATATCCCATTTAACGTGTTTTCATTTTGTTTTTTATGAATGTCGTTTACTTTTTTGATAGCAATCTCAATTGCTTCATCATTTATAATTACTGTCGTATACATTTTGATTATATTGGTTTAAAAAAAGTTTGATTTTCAAATAATTCTACACTAACCTCTTCACTAGCTTTAGCACTTTCAAACAAGTACGTTACAATTTGTGTAACAGAGTTTTCATAGCTCGCTGCCACATCCAATCCCGAGTCAAACACCTTTTTCGCTAGCTGCATATCTGAGTAAACAAAATTCAACATTTCTAAACTAAGTCTATCGATAATTTCTGTATGATTTTCAAGATTAGCAGTACATAGCTCATTTACTTTTTCTGCCCATTCGGTAAGATCCATTTCTTGTCCACCTACATCAACAGCTGTCCAGACACTTCTTGTCAACCATTCCTGTGTTCTTATAGTGCAAGGTAGGCCTGAGCTGTTAATTAAATCCTTAAAATACAGGCCGTTATGCGAAGTAAATCTTGAGCGTATAATTGCCTCAACATCAGGCTCAATTGGATTGGAGTAGATTAATCCCGCACTTTGGATTTTAATCCAATCACCGAGTTTGTAAACCAGGTAATGATTGCTGCTGACTAATGATTTTTTTGCCCCTCCCAGAAATACAGCTCTGGTGACTTCAATATATGAGCTGCCATGTTTTTCTACATGCTCGGTTAAGTAGGTGAAATCTTCATTGCTGAGTGCGAATGAGGTTAGGTTATAGGAAGGATTGCCAGTTGTAGAATCCTTTTCCCGAGTTCTTATTAAACAGCAAAGCCGCTTACTCTCTGCCATCAACCAAAATGGCGTCTGTGTAAAGGCTAACGGCATGATTATATTGCGATTAACGAGATCCTCATTCGAAGCAGTTAGAACGAAAGATTTCGCGCTAGTTTTTTCCGCAAATTTTGCAATCTCTTTTGCCAGCTTCTGCGTTCTTTGATGCTTAAAGCGGTCAGAATTGTGGTTTTTACCAATGTAAGTAGATAGTAGTTCTCTGGATTTCTTTTTAATAAAATTTGCCTGTCTACTGCCCATTTTCGCAAGTTCATTCGGATCATGGATTAGTTTTCCATCCATCCAAGTAAATCCCTGCTGATTCGAGCTGTCTCCAGCTTCTATCAAAAATATCAAGTCCGCGGCATCAACATCTGAAATCATTTCCAACCATTTTAGGTGACTCTGGATCGCTACTTCTTTGAACTCATCAGCAGGTATAGAAAGATCCGGGATTAGCTCCTCTCCGGAATAGCGAGTCAGGTGAAGCAAAATCCGAAAAGCTTGGTCGCTCTTCATCAATCTCTTTCCAAGTTTCGAACGCCATTTTTTCACAACAGCTCTGACTGTGAAATATCCCGGAAGATATTGCTTATGGTAGCTGGTCAGGTAAGGTCGTAAAACATATCTCCCCGTCTCATTTAATGCCTTACTGTAACACCTCTCCAGCTTTTCTCGTTGAGCCTTGCCAGCATTCATAAAACTTGCCCGATCCTTAATAGCAGGATCAGGGATAAAATCTACAAGATTGCTCATTACCGAAGTCATTGGAGACTCGATTTCACTGTCTACCGTCGGGTCGTCAGTAAATTCACCATAAAGGGCAAGCCCCTCAAACCATGGGGTCCAGATCTGTTCATATGTCTTTATCTTACTTTCAATTACTGCTGAACGTTCAGTGAGTGCCAGAATATTCAAATCTGCACCCATCAATTCTGCTGGCCGTCCCTTAGCTATAAAAGCCTTGAAGAGTGAATCATTGTGTCCGGAATGCCCATAGGCAAGTAACAGTGACTCCAGGTCTACTAACGTCCATCTCATGATGTCAAGTGTTAATCCGACAGTTCCGAACAAACTGTAAACATGAACAAGCTCATGTTTTAGATTGAGCAGCATCGAGTCCAAATCTTCTTCTTTTAGGATCGATTGCCCGTGAGGTATTGAATTTAACATCTTAGAGTAATTGATTGCCCAAGAATTAAAGTTTACCATCAATTCTTTCCTTGTCGGTAACAAATTGAATCTAGCATCAGCCATCTCAGTGATGTATGGAATGGAAATTTCACTTATGTTCTTAAACCAGCTAGCTGACGCGCCTTCCCATATTGGAAAGATAAAGACCTGCAAATCTGGCAAATGTTTTGGTCTTTCGATACCAGGGATCCCAAAATATAAGTAGCCTAAACTTGACAGATATCCATATGTTTTTAGGAGGTAGAGTATATTATCCAAAAAGAATTCGCCTGCATTGTAGTCTTTATCTTTTTGATATTTTAATATGATATAACGCAATAAGCCCTCTAGGGAATCATAGGCAACAAGTTTTTGCTCTTCATCATCTTCTGCATATTCACACAATACATTAACAGTTTGGGCTAAAAGAACTGAAACATCTTCTTCGATATAACGATACGCCAGACCAATAGCATCTTCGCACAATTTTAGCGTAAATTTCTTATCATAATCTTTGCAAAATACTATCGCTGTAAGTAAGGTTCCTACCGCTTGCTCGCTTTCATAATCTTTATCGAGGTAACGAGCGATGTTCGCTAAAGTGGTACCAACTATCTTGGAGCATTTCTTGTTTAGCGTATTATTTGTATTCAGATCGAGCAGGGCGTTGAAACAATTGATTCCCTCAGTAAGTAAGTATGCATCTTTGCCGCTTCGATTTATCCAGAGTTCATCAATGAGAAATAACATGTCCTTCAACAATTTGACAAAACTGGCATTATCACTTGCCTTGTGAAAATGTGGCATCAGGTCCATAAGGACCTGATTGACAAGTTGTGTGTTTAGTGACTTGGTAACGGTAAATATATGGTAGACCACATTGGTATCGAGCAATGCAGCCTGAGCTATCCATTCATCGTAATTTTTCAATTCAGTCTCTGTTGGGCTAGCGATTAATGCAAGCGATTTATTTAACGTTTTGAGTGCATCTTTTTGAAGATAGTTAGCAAATTCCTCAATAGGAACACTGACAATTTGTGGTTTTTTCATATTTGGAGCGTTTATACCAGATAATTAGATTATAAGTAGAGTAAGTAATAGATATCGCTAATATAAAATATAATCAAATTAGTCCGAAACGGATCTTAAAAGCGACCATGTAAAATTTATTCAATTAAGCGGTTGCAAATTGTATTTGGGTGCACAAACCAATTCATTTGACCCCCTTTCGCCAATTCACTAAAATGCAGACAAACAAAATTTTACAACAATTTTATTTCAGGTGAGACGGGTCAATGTACTTAGGTTTATCCAGCCAATGACGCAAAATCTCAGTAGATAGCCCCATTTGTTGCTTAAACAGTACTTGCCACCAATGTATGCGCGAAGGAGTACCCCGGCTCCAATAATTGTCACTAGGGTCTTGATGAGAGGCCCCAATCGGTATTGCTCCCTTATAAAAACGAATTTACCCCTATGCTGAATAAACCAACTTATTTGACCCCTTTGCACCAATTGTTAATTATTTTTCAAATGCTCTAAAAATAGTGTGCTGTAATATACTTTTACTGGCGAGATGGGGGTCAGTCTACTACGATTTACCCAATGCGTGTCCGTTGAGTTTATTAGAGTTAGGTCGAATATACAGGTTATTCGCATTGATAAACTCATTGTCGCAAGTATAAGTTTAAAGGATCAGATATGACCTTTTACCTGCATTTGGGTTTTCTAATCTTAAGTTCCAAAATGACTTGATTAATCCTAGCGGAATCTCCAATAGAATTCATCGGTGCGTCCTTATCAATGAAAAAAGGCACAACTAATCTCATTCATATTTGCCAAATTTTTGTGTTTTATATTTTTAGTACAACGGTTGCCACTTTTCCGAAAAACTAGATTTTTATATAAATCCTTTGCTCTTTAAGTCATCGACAATTGGCCCAAGCACCTGTAAGAACGCACTTAAGTGTTCAAAGTATTCCTCCGAGAGGGCACAATCCCTAGACATTACAAAAGATTTTTGCAATTTTTATCTTGAAAGTTTAAAGTTATTGATGTAGATCAGAACCATTGGGAATTACAATCAGCTATTTCGTGAAGGGTATTAATTGTTTGATATGTAGACCTCGAATGCTGAAATTTTACTGTTGATTAATATATTCATTATCAGGTATTTATCTCATATATTTAACAGACGTTTAAAGTCTTTAGGTAAAAGTCTGACAGTTATGTCCTTTGGAACTCAAATCCTATGAGAATAAAAACCAGTTTCTCTTGCAATAAAGCTGGTTTTTTCTTAATTTTAAGATAGAAACCAAGGGTAAAAAGTCTGACAAAAGTCTGCCAAATACCTCTTAAAAGTAGCGAAATGAGAAAAGTAAAACCCCTCTCAGAGTATCAAAAAGGCATCTACGGAGAAATATTAGGCGAATTTTTCAATCCGATATTCTCCACTACATTAAATCAAACCCTTAAATTAAGTTTTAAGGGTTTTTCTTATTTAAATTAGTTTGTCAATACTTTCGCAAATTCAAAAACCCCGAATTATTATTTTTGAATAGGGAATAAATAGACGCTTTAATCAAACTCAGTTGGATCCAGTTGCCATGCTAACTGTCTGAGTATACTTTTTCCTCCGTTAATTCATAAACTGGTTCCGAAATTCGGATGGGGTAATCCCGACAGCTTTTTTAAATAGTCTAGAAAAATAGGGAGGGTTTTCAAAACCAAGTTGGAATGCAGTCTCTGATATGTTGATGTTTGTACTCATCAATATGTTTTTCGCTTCGAGGATTAACGCCAGGTGGATATGGTCTATGGCGGTCTTACCGGTTTCCTGTTTCAGTAAATCACTTAGATATCCTGCAGATAACGATAACCTGGAAGCCATATATTTTACAGTTGGCAGTCCATGGGCTTGCAGATTTCCGCTCTCAAAGTAAACTTTTAGTATATCTGTAAACTTAGAAATTATTGTGCCTGATAAAACAGTCCGATTCAAGAACTGCCGATTATAAAATCTCGATGAATATTTGAGAATCGACTCAACATAGCCTATCATTATTTCTCTACTGAGATTATCCTGGTTGTTGTAATATTCCTCACGTAATTTATTAAAGATAGCCCAAATGGTTTCTTCTTCTTTAGGAGACAGATGCAGTGCCTCATTGGCCTCATAATCGAAGTAGCCGTATTTTTTAATCGTAGCATAAAGCGGATGGTTGACCAGGTAATCTTCATCTATAAAGATGATGAATCCATTCTCTTCCAATTCAATGTTATTCATCTGTATGATTTGGTTGGGTTTCATAAAGAACATAGAACCGGTATCGCTATCATATTTTGTCTTTCCATACATTAGCGTACCAGACTTCACCTTTTTCAAAGCAATCTTATAAAAACCTAACGTGAATTCTGAGTAAACAAATGCGCAGTCTCTTATTTCTTTAAATGTTAATACCCCAAGCAATGGATTTTCTGGTGGAGGAAATCCATTTGTTTTGTATACTTCAGTTATAGTTTTGAAATGTTTCATGTATTGATGCAGAAGTTACGATTTATATCTAAATTAAGTTATCGGTCTTTGCTATTAAATAATATTTAAATAAATCCATGTGACTCCAATATTTGATAGCTCTAGACTAACCAGACAATGAGTTTTATTAGAACTATTGCCTGGATGTTTTAAGGCTTGCTTATTATTTGAGAAGCCTCTCAGTGTTATATGTTTTGGTATCTAACCTGTCTTCCTAACTATTTTGATTTATCCATTCCTCAAAACTTACATATTTACTAGTAGCTATTTCTTTGGCAAATTCTATTCGTGAAGCGGAACCCGGGCCCATATAGGTATATTTTTCACAAAACCCAAACATATCTGCTACCCCTTTTCCTCCTTCCATAAGAGTTGAAAATACTGCGCCTGAGAGCTGTGAATAGCTATACACTTTACCGTACTTTTTGTAAGTCGAGATAATATCGTTAAAACTGAACAATTCTGTTGCCAATGTAAGGTAATTGCCATTGCCTGCTTTTTCTGGCTGCGAAAATGCGCCTGCCACAATTTTCCCCATATCGTTGATGTCTGACCAATGTACTACTTCTTTTGTTGGATCTAGTGGTAGCGCCCAACCAATTGTGCCGTCTTGCTGCTGTTGTGGTGCAAGCCAAGATGCAAGATTTTGGAAATAGAATGGAGCTTCTACAAATGTTGAGTACCTAAATCCCGCATTTTTCACTGCATCATCTACCTTTGATTTGTTTGTAAAAAAAGGAACGTCGAATTCACCATTGCTAATTGATTCAACATCAGGAAGCGTGGACCAAACAAAATGCTCTATTCCCACTGCCTTTGCAGCTTCGACGGCATTTTTCCCCTGGCCAATTTCGTCTGCACCTCCCCAATAGTTGGTTACTACAAATACGCCGTAAGCATCATTTAAAGCTTCCTTTAATGACTGCAAATCGGTCAGGTCTGCATACACTGCTTCATGCGCCTTGCCAGAATAATTTTCTGGATTACGTGTTAGTGCTCTCACATTAAAAGAGCCTTCGTTTGCAAGAATTTTTACTACGCTTGAACCTTGTGAGCCTGTTGCTCCAATCACTGCTATTGTCTTTTTGCTATCTTTCATTATTCACACTTAAATTATGAAACAAAATTAGGATATGAGCTCTGCTTCAAATTATACAAATCAAGGAAGAAAGGATACATTTTAAGGATAAGTTATTGAATGCGAAATCAAAAATTTTCGGATTTTACTCTATCAGTAAAAAATAAATAGATTGGGCTGGAAACAAGGGACATCGTATAACGCAAAACAATAATCCCATATGAGGTGATTTTTTTAAAATTAAGATAAATCGTAAAGTGAGAAATAAGGGGGCATAGCCTTTAACCCTTTCAGATGGATTTGGTGGTTGAGAATTCAAAAAACTCAGCCGGACACTTAAATTGTGAATATAAAATCGCTTTTAGATATCGTTTGGAGACAACAATTTATGAGCTATCAAATGCCAATCTTATCAAATGTTAGCTACAATGTACCTACTTAGAGCCTGTTTATCATACTTTCCAAAAAAAGTAACAGTCAATAACTGGTGTCTTACCCTGATCTAGCTATAATTAGCTTTAAAAATCAAGACAGAAAGTATGTTTGCCATCCTGATGGCTGTACGAGATTTTAAATTTATGGAGCAAAGCAATCTGTTTCACAATGGCCAATCCAAGCCCCATTCCTTCAGACTGCATTCCCTTGTAAAAACGCTCAAATGCATGTTGCGGGTCAATAGCGGGAAGAGTGCTCGTGTTGGTAATCTTGAGCTTATCCTTAGTAAGCAATAGGTGGATATTACCGCCCACGTGGTTATGCCTGATTGCATTTCCAATAAGATTATCTATCAGCGTTTCGGCCAAAAATTTACTCATCAAAAGCGTTTTCTCATCCAGTTCAAGATTGAATGAAATCTTCTTGTTATGCAACAGTTCTTGAAAATAGCCTATCCTTTCCTCAATTACATTTTTTATATCAACTTCTTGCTGGTCTCTCAATAGGTTATTGTCAATTTTTACCAATAACAGCAACGATTGGTTCAGCTTAGTGAGCTTCGAAGTCGCCTTATAAAGTTCGTGTATATCTTTACCCTGCTGTTCGCTAAGCTCATCACTCTGGAGCATCATTTCAAGTTTAGAGTTGATTACCGCAATCGGTGTCATCATTTCATGTGAAGCATTTTCGGTAAAAAGCTTAATCTCTCTATATTCTGACCGGATGCGTTGAGAAATTTCTGCTATTGCATTATTTAGTTCTCTAAATTCTAAGATGGGAGTTTCAACTTGCCTAAAGTTATCCTGTTGATTGAGATTAAATGATTTTAGGTTAAGAAGGAGTTCATTAAATGGTTTCCAAAGTCTTGCTATCATCATGCGGTTTACCACTAAAAGAAGCACAAAAAGGGCAGCAACCGGAAGCATGATGCTTAAGAAAATGCCCTTTATTTGTTCGCTATGGGCAATTTTTGAAACAATAACCGTTACCCTAACTGGCTGCCCATTTAAAAGCAAATCTTCTTTGAGATACCTTGCTGATTCCCTGATTTGTTTTTTTGGGTTGAAAAAAGCAGTATCTGCAAAATGCTTTTTGATGGATATTCGTTGGATTTTTTGATAGTCTACTACCAGGTCTTTAAAAATTTCGTGTGCATTGTCGGAATTTATTGAACGGGCATTTTCCCTTACTTCCAACTGTTCCTCTTCAAGATAACGGTCTACCTGTTGATTAAGGTATCGACCCATTGTAAGGTAGAAGAGATAGCCAATCATGCAGAGACCAAAAAATGCCGTCGCTAAAAGAATTTGATTGTATCGGGAAAAAAGCTTCATTGATCGGTAAATTTATATCCTACGCCATAAACAGAATGAAAATAATCCTTTGCACCGGCATCTACTAGCTTTTTACGGATATTCTTGATGTGAGTGTAAATAAAGTCAAAACTGTCTGCCATATCTGCATGATCGCCCCATATGTGTTCCACTGCGGCAGACTTGGCGATTACTTTCGATCTGTTAGCTACAAAATATATCAATAAATCAAACTCTTTTCTGGTTAAACTGATGCCCTTACCGTTTACTTTAACTTCTTTGGCTTGAATATCAATGGTTAGCTCATTAAATACTACAAGATCACTTCCATTAAAGGTGCGCCTACGGATAACCGCCATGATCCTTGCGCTAAGTTCTGAAAGATGAAATGGCTTAATAAGATAATCATCCGCCCCCAGGCTAAGGCCTTCTATACGTTGATCAACCGAATTTCTTGCGGTAATAATGATGACGCCATCTTTCCGCTCCATCTTTTTAAAATCGGCCAGCAATTTTAGCCCATCACCATCTGGTAAGGTAAGATCCAACAAGATACAATCATAACTGTAAATGGCGGTTTTTTGCGCAGCCTCAGCAAAAGTTTTAGCTTGGTCGCATACGTTACCTTCTGCCATCAGGTATTCGATAATGTTTGTCCGTAACGTAGGCTCGTCCTCTATAACCAGTATTTTCATGTATGTTGAAATTGCTACAAGATAGCTAAAGTAGCCTTATTTGTATTTGATGTTCAATGAAATAATATCCGAACTCATGTTAATGTTTTTGGCATAATGCCCATATCTAATTTCGAGCATGCTGAAATGTTGCATACCCAATACGCCCTTCGGTGGAGCGAACCGAATACCTGCACCATAAAAATTACTGTTGAACTTAGATAAATCATAATTGCTGTTGTAATATTGATCTGCCGCAGTATGCGTTTGGAACGGAGCGA
Source organism: Pedobacter sp. AC212 (assembly GCF_979258625.1). Classification (NCBI taxonomy): domain Bacteria; kingdom Pseudomonadati; phylum Bacteroidota; class Sphingobacteriia; order Sphingobacteriales; family Sphingobacteriaceae; genus Pedobacter; species Pedobacter sp. AC212. Next base: position 1,452,180 of record NZ_OZ409870.1, read on the forward strand.
AATATTTGGCTGCCGTTTGAGTATAATATCTATAGAAAGGGCTAATGGAGAAGAAAGAATTGATTTTGATAGGCACTTCTATGTCCGCGGTGTGAGATTTAAGTCCCCAGTTATCGGTATAGTAACGGTAATATGTTTTAATGATCAGGTTATTGCCAATAAAGTAGTTTGCCCTAAAACCCAGCGGGATTTTAACCCTGCTGTCTGGAAGATTTTCCTGGTGCACAGTGTTATCTTTAAAATAAACCCTATGAAAAGGAAGACTAAGATAGCCATTCTGTTGCACCACATCGGCCAGCAACATCACCTGAAATCTTTCATTAATAATTTGTGAGTATGATAAAGAACCTGCAAATGTATTTCGTGCTGCCGATCCATACTGCTCATGGTCCATGGTATTTGTTCTCAGTTCAATCGGCTGAATTAAAGTAACCTGATCCAGGTAAGTTTGCAATTTAGCAGTAAACTCCCCACTTTTGTCCTTGGTTTTGGTAGAGAAACTCACGTTACCACCAAATGATTGGTAATCGAATTCTGTTGATGAAGAAAGACCGAATGCTAAAGTGGTTCCTTTCTTTTCATTTTCAATGTTCCAGCTTAACGAAGGATAAATTCTGGTATCGGCATGTGAGGCAGAAGAGTTTGCCTGAAGATCGATCATATCCGATGATGCGGAAGTATAATGATCGATCCCCACTTCAAGACCAAAAGTATGTTTGCGTGATTTAGCATCATATTTAACCATTTTCACATCAAATACGTTGGCAATATCAGTGAGTTTTTGTGAGCCGATACCGCCCGTAACAGCAGCATTGTTTCCATCTTGTGTATAATAACTCGAAACTAGATTTACCTCATCCAGTTTAAGTTTTCTGCTCTGAAAACCAGTACTGTCTTTTGGTGTTGTTTGGGCAAATGAATGCAACAATGCGAAAACAGCCGCTGCAGTTAAAAATATTTTTTTCATGTGTTTATCTTCTTAATTACATCCACAACCACCGCCGCTTTTTCCTGAGTTTGCGCCCGAAGCACCTTCCCGGTATCCTTGAAAGCTGAGCTCAGTCTTCTCAATCTTCCTATTCCCTAGAATCATTTCTGCATCGTTTAATCTGTTCTTTTGATATTCTTTAACTGTTGTGCAGGAAGGTACAAAGAGCAATACACCAAGTGCCATTGCTACCACGACCATTCGTTTGATCAATTTTGCTTTCATTTTAGGTTGATATTTTTACTGGTATAGATTTTATTATTGTCGTCTACAATGATGCAGCCCAGGTAATTAATTTGGTTGATCATATCCAAACCTGCTGAAATCCCCATTACGGTAACTGGAGTCGCCATGGCATCTGCTATTTCTGCATTTGGACTAATAATGGTTACGCTTTTTATGCCGGTAACTGGAAGGCCGGTTTTGGGATTAATGGTGTGCGAATACTTTTTGCCGCCAATGTTTACAAACTTTTCATAATTGCCAGATGTAGCAACTGCCATATCGGTTACGTTAAGATAAGAAAATGGGGTGTTTTTATGATCCGGATCAACAATACCAATTGTCCATGGCTCCCCATTGGGCTGTGTGCCCCAAGTGGTGAGGTCGCCAGAAGCATTTACAATTCCAGCGTCTACTCCTTCTTTTTTTAAAAGAGACTTTGCCATTTCGGCCGCATAACCTTTTCCTATTCCTCCAAATCCTATCCGCATTCCCTTTTCTTTAAGCATTACGGTATTATTTTTAGGATCAAGAATGATGTTTTTATAATTGATCAATCTCACCATTGATCTGGCCGTTTCGCTATCGGGAAGACGTGTCATAGTACTATCGAAGTTCCATAACTTCCTATCAATAGAGCCGTAAGTAAGATCGAATGCACCATCTGTAATTGCTGATATCCGTATGGAACGTTCTATCAGCTGATAAACTTCAGGATCAACTTTTACCCGCCCAATTCCAGCTTGACTATTAATTTGATTGGTTTGACTATTCTCATCAAACGTGGTGAATAGTTTTTCAATTCTTTTTATCTCATCAATTGCGAGCCTGATCTTTTGCATTGCCCAGTCTTCGCTGTTTGCAACAACGGTTAGCTCAAAAGTATTTCCCATCAAGCGCTCTGTAAGTTTGAAAGCTTTAGGGAGCTGTAATTCTCTATCTTTTTGCATCGCAGATTCTTTGAAGCTCGTTTGCAAATTCACCTGCAGTTTGATTTGGCAACCCATCATACGCTTTGAGTACTTTTCCATCCTGATCCAGAATTACTGTATAAGGAAATTTCCCCAGAGGGTTATATTTATCGGCCAACATTTCGTTCTGCTTCTTAATTGGTTCGGCAGGCTGTTTTTTCTTGTTTCTAGGAAAATCTGCATTAATCATCACCAGGTTTGCTGTTGCCATTTTTATAAATCCCTGATCAGCAAAAATTTCACTATGCATTCTAATACATGGACCGCACCAATCAGAGCCCGAAAAATTCAGGAGAATAAGCTTGTGCTGCTCCTTCGCATTTTTCTGGGCAGTTTCAAAGTTCTGTTCCCAAGGTATTGCCGATGAAATCGCAACGAGTGCAATAAATAGTAGATTTTTCATAATTGATTGTTAACGTAAGCTTTCTCCATAGGCTTTAACCAACATGTTTTGCAATGCCAAACGTAGTGACAAGTAGGGTTTTCTGTTGTTTTAAGGATATGTGAGATAGATTTATTGATGATATCCGCCACTTGAATACAAGTAAGACGCCAATTGGTAATTCGCAATGGCCTCATCTGTTAGCCAACTTTCAGAAGGGATTAATTTGGAAGCCCCGGTTTTGAAATCCGGCGTAAACGTGCTTACTTTCCTGTTTGGATCTAAAATGATAAGTTTGTTGTTCCTAATATATCCTAAGCTCTGATAGGTACTGATAAATGCCCTTTGCTGCTGGTCTTTCATTTTAAAAACATCCTGGCCAAAGAATTTACTTTGATAGCTAAAGTTGAGCAATCCTAATATTGAAGGACCAATATCGATCTGTGCCACAAGTTTTTCGAATTTGCCAGGCTTAATATGTGCTGGTGAATACATAATCATTGGAATATGGTATTTATCAACTGGAAGTTCAACCTTTCCGGCACTTGATGCGCAATGATCTGCAACGATGACGAAAAGCGTATTCTCAAACCAGGGTTTAAGTTTTGCTTCTCTGATAAATCTTCCAATCGCGTAATCGGTATATTTCACGGCGCCTTCTCGCCCGGTATGTGATGGAATATCAATGCGGCCTTCCGGATAAGTGTATGGCCTGTGGTTAGAAACCGTCATGATGTGCGCAAAGAAAGTTTTTTTGCTTTTGTAATCCTTGTCCAGTTCCCTGAGCGAAAGTGTAAAAAGGTCTTCATCGGCAACACCCCAGGTATTTTCATAATGGATTTCCTTTTCACTCAATGCATTTCGGTCAGTGACTTGATAACCATTTTGAGAAAAGAACTCGTTCATATTATCAAAGTAGCCATAACCGCCATAGATAAACCTGCTGCTGTAGCCTTTAGATTGAAATACACTGCCCAACGTAAAGAGATTTTTGTTGTTAGGGCGTTTAACGATAGATTGCCCTGGTGTTGGCGGAATGCAAAGTGATAATGCCTCCAGGCCACGAACCGTTCGAGTACCTGAAGCATATAAATTGGTGAACAGCAGACCCTCTTTTGCAAGTGAATCCAGATTGGGTGTGATGCCTTGCGTATTGCCATAACTCCCCAGGAATTCTGCACTCAAACTTTCTACGCTTATCAGGATGACGTTCATTCTCTTTTCAGCCGAATCAGCTTTGATATTCCTGATGGTGTTGCGGTCTCTTTCGTTAGCAGCCACAAAATCAAGATCTTTTCTGATGATAGACAATGCTTTTTCCAGTGGCATAGTCTTATAAAATGTATCGTAATCTAACTGGTTGTGCCAAAAGGCAAAGCCAAAATCGTACATGCCATTGCCCGAAAGTTCATTTACATATTGATTGCGACTGTGATTTTTCCAGTTATGGTTAACTAAAAAGTAGGTCGCAATCGGAGCGATAAGAAATAGCAATAGAAACTTTGAACGCTTTGCAAAACGCATTGGAATAAGGGTAGATTCCCACACTTTTTTCCTTAATAAGTAGGTGATAAATGCTGAAAGGACAAGAAGGATCGTTAAAATGGATGCAACAGGGTATGACTGCCTGATATTTCCGATAACTTCAGTAGTGTAAACCAGGTAATCGACCGCAATAAAGTTATAGCGCACCGAAAACTCTTCCCAGAAAATCCATTCGGAAATTGCATTAAAAATAAGCGTGAATATTACCACAAAAAAATAGGCAAGGATTAATATCTTACTTATTTTTTTGCTGTACCATCTCGATGGAAAAATCCACAGATAAAGAATAAGGGGGATTATTGCATAAGAAGCAGCTGCCAGATCATAGAATAGGCCAATCACAAATACCTTGATGAGATTTGTTGAACTCCACTCAAAAGATGCCGAGGAATAAACTAAGAGCGAAATCCTGGTCAGCAGCGAAGCGATGCATAGCAAAATCACAGCAAGTAATACAGGTCCAAATCTGTACTGAAATAAACTATTTAATTTTTTAAAGATGTTCATTGGTTTGATATTCATTCTGGCCGAAAGGCCAAAGCTATCATCGAATTCTGAAGAGATTCTGAAGTTTGTATGGTTTAGCACTGTTGCAGACTCCAGCGTACAACTTTAAACACCTTTATCTTGTGCGCCTAAAATTCCATATTGTAGTTTAAAGCAAGTTAATAGCCGAGCTTTTTTTTGTGGTAACAAACTAACGCCCTGTTAATCAAGTGTTAATTTTGTTGTTGGAAGAGTAACCTGGTGACGGAGGAGCTAGTCACTTATTCCTGTAGAGGATATTTCTTTAAATAGTTTTCATATAGTCTTAACACCCGCGATGTAACTTTGAATCTAAAATAATTTTTATAAATTTAATAATTGCCGCTAACTTGTAGAGTTAGATAGACTTATCTCATTTAATTTAATCTAGATGAAATAACGTCAAAAATTGTTGTCAGTATACTCTTTATTAATGGAAAAGTTGAACCAAAAGGTGCATGTTATTTCTGATTTTGATTTAGTGGAGAGGCTAAGGTTTGGCGATGAGGTGGCTTTTGAGATGTTGTATGATAGATACAAAACACAGATTGCCCAGAATTTATTGAGGTTATTGAAATCGGAGTCAATGGTGGAAGATCTCCTGCATGATCTTTTCCTCAAAATCTGGGAGAACCGTTCCCAGTTGGATCAGAATCTTTCATTCCGTGCCTATCTTTATCGTATAGCTCATAACATGGTAATCGATTTCTTTAGAAAGGCAGCGAAAATCAAATCTTTCGAGAAACATTTAGCGGTAAATCAGAATTTAAGTTACACCCATATCGAAGAAATATTCGACGATCACCAAAAAAGAGATTTTCTAAATAAGATACTGGAAAGTTTATCTCCACAAAGCCGGTTGGTTTTTAAGCTTTGTAAACTTGAAGGGAAATCATACGAAGAGATCAGTAACTTGTTAGGAATTTCTGTAAATACGATAAGTAATCATCTTGTAAAAGCAAATAAGCACATTCGGGCTCAACTTTCCGGCTCATCCTATTTCCAATGTTTGATCGCAATTTTGATTGCTTCAGCAGTTCGTTTTTAAGGCCAATAACAACCTTCTTAAAAAAAAATATTTTATACTAGTGACTTTTTTAGAGTTGTTCGTATTAGTATAAAATTAAGAAGTTGAAAAAAGATTCAAAAGTAATTCAGTTGTTTAATTCCTATTTGGAAGACCGTTATTCGGATAGCGATTTAAAAGAAATTTTAAGCTATTTTGAGAAAGACGTGGTTCCAGAGGATTTGACTATTCTGGTGAAGAATGAATTGGAAAAAACACTTGATTCTGGCGATAACGTAACTCTCATTGTCGATAACGTTAAAGAACGCTTGTTTTTAAGTATCAAAAGTAAAAGAGAAATCCCTTCAAAAAATGTCAGTTCAAGGCATCGGTTATTATGGATCGGTGGAATAGCGGCCACTATTTTGGTATGCCTGGCTTGTTGGAATTGGTTGAAACATACTGATACACAAATTATCCAAAGCAATGCTTATGGCTATGCTAATGATGTACTGCCCGTAGGTAAAAAAGCCACACTGATACTTTCTAATGGCCGTACTGTTGAATTGAATAATGATAAAACAGCACTGACTGAGTCTGACGGGACAACGATTGCCTATGAACACGGACAGTTAGTTTATCGCGACAGCGGAGAAGAGGAAAAAATTTTAACTAATACGTTAATTGTTCCAAAGGGAAGTAGTTACGAGCTTCTATTGCCAGATGGCTCGAAAGTCTGGCTAAATGCTTCCTCCTCACTGCGTTTTCCTACGCGATTCAACGGTGCAGAGCGTAGGGTTTATCTAACAGGTGAAGCCTATTTCCAGGTCGCTAAAAATCCAAAGATGCCCTTTATTGCCCAAACTGGTAATACTACTGTCAAAGCTTTGGGTACCGAATTTAACATAAATTCAGATCAGTTTTCTAATCTGAAGGCAACCTTGACTGAGGGTTCGGTAATGGTTTCAGCGCTTGGTCAATCTGTAAAGTTGATTCCAGGTAAACAGGCGATAGTTCGTAAAGCAGAGAAGAACATTCAAGTCCGAGATGCCGATCTAGAACAGACAACGGCTTGGAAAGACGGCTACTTTTATTTCAAAAATGACCGTTTGGAAAATATCATGAATGAGATTTCCAATTGGTATGATGTTGAGTTAAGCTATGAAGGAGTAGTGCCGAACGAACTTTACACTGGCAGCATAGATAGGAAAGCCAATCTTTCAGAGGTTTTAGAAATGCTAAAGCCCATTACATTAGCGAAATTTGAAATAAATAAGAAGAATTTAATAATCAAATTTAAACCAAATAAATAACTGTAACTATGAATGAAATAAACTACCAAACAAAATTTAAACGAGGGTGATTCCGGCACCCCCGTAAAAATGCAAAGCTGAACAACTGTAAACAACTCTAACTACTCAAAATTATGAATTATTTCCGCTACGGCAAAAAGCCGAATGGCAGTCCTGTGAACTATTCAAAATCGACTAAAATTATTATTGCCATGAAATTGACTGTGTTTCTGGTTCTTTTTTTCACAAGTGCTTTATTTGCTTCCGGTAATGCACAAGAGATTAATCTCTCAGTAAAAGATTACCCACTGGTTAAAGTGCTTTCAGAAATTGGAAAGCAAACAAAACTTAAGTTTTTTTATAATGATTTATTGCTAAAACAATCGCGACCAGTGACAATTGATGTTAAGCATGCTTCGCTCGATCAGGTATTAACTGAATTGCTGAGTTCGAGGAAAATGAGTTACAAGCAAATTGCCAGAACAATTATTATTAGCAGTATTGCTGATGATAAAAAGGCTGTCAATACCGGTCAACAAGATATTTCGATTTCCGGGACAGTCAGAGATTCAGTAGGAGTACTTTCAGGGGTATCGGTTGTGGTAAAAGATAGAACTAAAACCGCTACAGTAACAGATGCCAACGGGCAATTTGTTATTAAAGCACCTGAAAACGGAACCCTAATATTGAGCTATGTCGGATTTGAACAACAACAAATTGCAATAAACGGCAAAACCCGTATTGATGTAATTCTTAAATCATCTCAGATTTTAATGCAAGAGGTTGTTGTAACTGCGCTTGGTATTACTAAAGAGAAACGTCAGATTACCTATGCCGTTCAAGAAGTTAAAGGTGCAGCATTGCAGGTTGCTAGAGAAGCCAACGTAGCGACTAGTTTAGTAGGAAAAGTAGCTGGTTTGCAAGTTCAAACCAAAACTACCCTTTTTGAAAATCCTGGAATTACTTTAAGAGGAGCTGGTACAACAATCGTGATTGACGGAGTACCTGCGCCTGCAAATTTTGATATGTGGAGTCTTAATGCTGATGATATTGAAAATGTAACTGTACTCAAAGGAACGGCGTCCGCTGCGCTGTACGGCTCATTGGCTCAAAATGGCGCCATAATGATACCACCAAAAAAGGTAAGGGAGGTGCGCCAGGTTTAGAAATGGCCTATAACACAAGCACTCAATTCCAAGCTGGTTTTTTGCGTATCCCAGAAACCCAATCAGAGTATGGAATGGGATTTAATGGACAGTATTCTTTTGTAGATGGAAAGGGCGGGGGAATAAACGATGGTTATGGCTATGTATGGGGCCCAAAGCTTAATGTGCCAGATCCGACCACTAAAAGTGGTTTTGTCGAAATTGCGCAATACAATAGTCCGAGAGATCAGGCCACAGGAAAGCTTATTCCGTTACCTTGGATTACGAGAAGTGATGATAACCTAAAAAGTTTTTTAAATAACGGTTTGCTAACTACTCACAACATTAATTTTGCAGGCAGTACCGATCGTGCTGACTATAGAATATCGGCATCGCAGGTTTATCAACAAGGGCAGGTACCTGGAACAAAACTAAATTCTACTACTTTGAATTTAGCCGGTAGCCTTAAAATAAATGATAAATTAAGAGCAGAAGCAAGCCTATCCTACAACAAACAATATTCTCCAAACTATCCAACTTCGGGTTATTCCCCAGATAACTATTTATACAACATCGTGTTGTGGATGGGCCCAGAAGTAGATATCAATGACCTAAGAAATTATTGGAAACCAGGGCGTGAGGGTACAGAACAGTTTACTTATAATTACAGTTGGTACAATAATCCATGGTTTCTGGCAGGAGAGAAGGTTCGTAAGTACACAAATGATGTTGTGGTTGCACAGGCGAACATGACCTACGACTTTAATAAAGACCTGAAACTATTGGTTAGGGGAGGGATTACTAATAACCAGGCCAATAGCGATAGTAAAATTCCATACAGTTATATCAACTATGGAACAGATGCAGCGCCGTTTGGAAATTACAGTTTGAGTAAAAACAATACTTTACGTGTGGTTACTGATGTATTATTATCTTATAACAAAACGTTTTTAAAGGATTTTAATGTTTCTGCAAGAGCAGGAGCAAGTAGCCGCCTTGATCAGGCGAATGGGCTTGCCTCTAATACAGTTGGTGGTTTAGCAGTTCCGGAGTGGTATAACCTCGCAAACTCGAGAGATCCCCTTAAATCTTCCAATTCATTAACCGAAAAACTGGTATACAGCGCTTACGGTTCTGTCGATTTAAATTATAAAAGGATAGCAACCCTTAGCGTAACAGGTCGTAACGACTGGTCTTCAGCCTTACAATCTACCATATAATACCTATTTTTATCCCTCAGCTTCGTTGAGTTTAATCGTATCTGAAATGGTTAAACTACCAGAAGTAATATCAATGGTTAAATTAAGAGGGGCATTAGCAAATGCAAAAACTGATGTGAGTCCTTATAGTACCTTAACAAACTATACAGTTGGTTCACGTTGGGCTGGAAATCCATCATTAATTACGCCAGGCTCAATTCTTTTGCCAGGTTTAAAGCCAAATAAAACTGTTTCTCAGGAATATGGAGCTGAAGTACGGTTTTTAAGGAATAGAATTGGGTTAGACTTTACCTATTTTAATTATGACCTGGTAGATAATGTGGTATCCATCCCTTTATCTATTGCAACAGGTTTTACATCGGCCCAAACCAATGGAGATAAATATAGACGCCGTGGTATTGAACTTGTTCTAAGTGGTGAGCCTATAAGAACGAGAGATTTCAGCTGGAATATTACGGCCAATTATTCGAGATTACGCAGAACAGTTGAAGAATATTCTAACGGTGATTTAATACGAGGCGGTGTGGGAGTCGGAGACAGAACTGATGTTTTTCGTGGGTACGATTGGCAACGATCACCAGATGGTCAAATTGTTCACCAATCGGGAATTCCGCAATACATCAATCAAGTGATAAATCTTGGTTATACCGGCCCTGATTGGGAATTTGGAGTGATCAATGCATTTAGATACAAAAATTTCGGTTTGAGCTTCTCCATAGATGGACGTGTTGGTGGCGTAATGTTTAACGGCTTAGAGGCCAAAATGTATGAAGGCGGTATGCATCCTGCTACAGCAAATAGTTTCAGAGAAGATGCATATGCCAACAAAAAAACCTATAATAATGGTGGTGTAGTTCAAACCGGGGGAACAGTAACCTATGACCTAAAAGGAAATATAACCAGCGATACCCGTACGTTTGCCCCAAATACAACGTCAGTTAACTATGTAGATTTTGTATTTGCAAACTATGCAAACGGTGTAGAAGGTGCCAACTTATATGACCGGACTTTCGTAAAATTGAGAGAAATTATATTCAGCTATCAAATCCCTGCAGCGTTCCTGAAGAAAACACCTTTCAAAGGTTTAAGTGCATCAATTGTAGGGCGTAATCTTGCATTATGGTCTAAAGTTCCTTACATGGATCCTGATGGTTATACAGATTTTTCGTTAGCAGAACCAACCACCCGCAATATCGGGTTCAATTTAAATTTAAAGTTTTAGACACTAAAGATATTGTCATGAATATAAAGAAAATCACTGTTTTGTTTACAGTTTTACTATCGCTGGGCGCTTGTAAAAAATTCGATTATTATTTAGAAAACCCAAATTTACCTACTACAGCAACACCTGCACTGTTGCTAACAAATATTTGTAATTCGGTATTCAATGTTGATCCGATGGGTTCTGCTTATGCTGTACGGCACCTAACCTATTACGAACGCCCAAGCGAATATGTTAACTACAACTGGAGTCGCTCGTCTTTTGGTGCATATAATACTTTAAGGCAGGTAAAGAAAATGGAAGAACTTGCTCAGGGAAATACCAGTTATGCAGGTTTAGGCCATTTATTCAGAGCAATATTGTTTAGCCAATTAACGGATACCTTCGGCGATGTGCCTTATGCAGAAGCTTTAATGGTAGAAAGTGGAATTGAAAAACCAAAATATTCTACACAAGAAGATGTTTATGCAGGCATTTTAAACGAATTGGAATTGGCAAATTCGCAATTGGTAGAAGGTGGAACTGCCATTAGTGGCGATATTATTTACGGGGGAACTATTAAGCGATGGAAGCAATTGGCCAACGCTTACCGGTTGAGGATGTTAATCCATTTATCAAAACGCGAAGGCAATTCCAAGATTGATATCAAATCTCAGTTTAATTCCATTGTATCAAATCCATCCAAATATCCTTTGATGACAAGTATTGCCGATAATGCACAGATTGTTTATAACACTTCAGATATAAGCAATTATTACCCAACTGCAGGAAGCTTAAGTGTAGCTTCTTTAGTTTCTCCTGAATTATCGTTTGTGAATTTATTGAAAGCACGGAGAGATCCGAGAATATTTTCTTTTGCAGAACCCATAGCTGGGCAGACCGCAGGCATATTTTCAAGCTATAACGGAGTTGACGCTGGTTTAACGCCGGCCGCACAACAAAGTTCTGCCGCAAACGCTTCCTTACTCGCCAAACGGTATTCAAGTCTTGCCGCTCCTGCCAACGAGCCCATGATTTTACTTAGCTACGCAGAACAGGAATTTCTAATTGCAGAAGGTATTGTGAGAGGCTGGACGACTGGAAGTGCTGAAAGTCATTATAACAATGGTATACTCGCCTCACTTGCGTTCTATAAGATTACTGGCTCAACGGCCACTAATTATTTGAATGAAAATTTGGTTAAATATGATGCCAGCAATGGCTTAACCATGATACTTACGCAAAAATACATCTCATTCTTTATGAATTCTGGATGGGAACCATTTTATGATCAACGCAGAACGGGGATACCTTCTTTTAGTGTTGGCCCGGGAACGTTAAATGGTGGGAAAGTTCCAAAGCGATGGATTTATCCAACAGATGAATATCAAAATAATCCATCAAATGTTGCAGCTGCCGTTGCCAGTCAATATCCCGATGGAGATACGACTAACGGAGTGATGTGGACTGTAAAGTAGAGTAGTTAGAAACAAGATCATCGATTCACTATGCTTGACCATTTTCATAGAAAAGCTCAGGCATAGTAGATTGTTTTCAAAGCAATGCTTTTTAAAACTGAATGATCTCTAGAATTGTGGAACACTATCCATAGGTATTAAAAATAAGAATTAATGAAAGCGGTATTAGCAACAATACTTATCGTGACTACCTTTTTTGCTAAAGCACAGCATAAAATATTATTCGAAGAACATTTTAGTAAAACTGACTTAACTGGTTACCAAACTTCAAAAGGGATAAGCGGTGATTGTTTAGACCTTAGCGAAAGGGCTGCGTTTCGACAGCCGATTCAAAGGAAGTTGCCTCCGTCAATAGCTCACGGATCATATACCATTTCAGTTTGGGTGAAAGCTTCTATACAAGATGATGAAAGTTATGCTGTGCTAACAACCACTACGAAATTGCCTGATGGTTCGTCAAATGTTCTGGAATTGGGAAAGCAATCTAACGGGGCCTGGTATTGGAGCGGATTTAAAGGTAAGATCAGATACGATTACAAACCCACTTTTCAACGTCAGCCCATTACCGACGGGGATTGGCATCAGCTGGTCTATTCATTTGATCATCTAAAGAAAGAAGTTCGTTTATATTATGATGGTATTAATGTGGCTATTTATGCAACCCCACAATTGGCTGGATTAAATAAGGAATCTCAACTGAATATTGGAGGAGTAGCAAAAGGTGAGTTACTACAATGGGACACATTTAATGGAATGATTGATGAGGTTCTAGTTTTTGATGGAATATTAGATTCAAAACAAATACTCTCAGGTTATGAACCAGCGGCTGGCAAGCCAACCAAAAGTAAAACGAATTTTAATCCACAGAAAGTCAGCGTAATGAATTACAATATCTGGCATGGTGGAAATGAAACTGGTAAATATGTTGGTCCGATGCGAATTGTTGATGTGATTAGGTCATCAGGTGCTGATATCATTTCAATGCAGGAAACCTATGGGTCAGGGGCCCGAATTGCTGACGCGTTGGGTTATTATTTCTATTTGCGTAGCACTAATCTCTCCATCATGAGTCGATTTCCAATCGGGGATACGATAGAAGGTGAGGCGCCCTTCAATAATGGTGGTGCACATATCTACCTGGGTGATGGAAAGCAAATATGGTTTGTTACAAACTGGATTAACTACCCTTTCGATTATTGGGATGGTTTAGAGAAAAATGTAAAACTCGATAGCGCATCATGGATGAGTAAACAACAAAGGGTTAATGCAGCTAAGATGAATGATATTCTTAATGCAATGAAAAAAGAATTAAAACAAAATATACCTATTATCTTTTGCGGAGATTTTAATACTGGTTCTCACTTAGATTGGACAACTGCCACAAAACACTTAAATAAGGGACACGTTATGCCATTTCCAACTGGAATCTTATTAGAGAAGGCCGGCTTTAAAGATGCGTATCGAGTACTACATCCCGACCCATTAAAAGAAAGGGGCATCACATGGAGTCCTCAATTCCCGGAAGCATTTAGAGATAGAATTGATTATATTTATTTTAAAGGCGATGATATCATACCATTAATATCAAAGGTTCTGGAAAAGCATGATATAAAATATCCATCAGATCATGCAGCAGTACTCATTACATTTGAAGTGAAATAGTTTAACAACAAAGTTGAGGATAGTTAGATAAGACTAGAAAATCAACTCGGTTGACAAAATTGTACCAAGGCTGTGTAATTGCAATTAAAACTCAGGTATTACTTAAAAAATATTTTGGCCGTCTATTGCACACATTAGCCTAATATTCAATTCGACGTTTTCCGCAAGAAGCCGATTTATTAAGTTAAATCGGCTTTTTTTTGTGCTAAAAATTACTGCAAAATTAGCTATACAACTTTTAGTTGTTCAAGTGTAAAGTAAATTGTAAACTTTATTGTACATAATTTGAAAATTTTTGTGTTATTTTGAGAATCAAAAATTAAGCATGAAAAACATCTTCATTATCGCTATTCTCATCTTCAGTTTTATTTATCATGCTGATGCACAGAATATAAATCAGGCTATTGATGGTAACCAATATGTTAAGCAATTGGCTGATCAGCGATACCAATTCAATAAAAGCTTAATTAAACGGTTACGCATTTCGCTCCCAGTAGCCAAATCAATTTTTAACTCCAATTCATTAGTTGCCTTTGATGGCCATACCTATGTTTTAAAAAACAATGAAGTGGTAGAAATAAAAGGTTTTTTATTGTCGAAAAAAGCGTTAGAGGCTATTACAAACAAGTTGCTAATGTTGGATGCTTACCAGAAAAACTGTGCTGAAAATGTAAATAGGAGCTATAGTGAATCTGGTAGAGATTTACAATATGTAAAAAATAAGGATCGTCAATTCTTTGCCACACTTAAACAAATATTATCCGTTACAGCGTCTATCTCTGATCAATATCAAAAACCAAATGCCTCTGTTACTATTGAAATGGCCATGAATAAAATCAAAGCCCAAGAGCTTAGTGCAGAACAGGATTCACAAAATATAGCTTTCGCTAAAGTAAAATAACGTTGATATCGCTTCGTTTCCCCAAACTAAAAGTTGAAGCGCTTCCAAATGAATAACCTTCCAGTACCAAAGTTTTAACGACTATCCAATTTATACAGAAATATTTTTCTGATTCAACATCGAAGTTAATCTTTTCCTCTCGACAGCGGCAGATTAAACTTTTCGCTTTCTCCAGACTTTGAACGGCTCGAAAATATTACTAAAAAATGCAGCGGTAAAAAGGAGTTTTTAATTTATAAGCATTATTTTTGCCAAAACTGTAGATTGTGATCAACCAAAATTGTTTACAGTCTCTTTGCTTTAAAAAAACTTAATTAGTAATGACAAACGATAAAAAAGAAATATTTGACAGCGTTGCACAACGTTTAAAGATTGAAGGTTTTAATGTGGTAAACCGCGATGAAACACGTCCTTGGGGCGGTTTCTTTGTAATTGATGAGGCGCAGGCTCAACAATTCGCTGATACTTATTTTGATGGCTTAGATGTAGAGAGTTTAAAAATTGGCGGTAAGTTAAGTCCGAAAATATTGATCGTTGCTCCGAATACCCGTTTATCATGGCAATACCACCACCGCAGAGCTGAAATCTGGCAAGTGGTTACCGGCACAGTAGGCATTAAAACCAGCCAGACTGACGAAGAGGGTGAAGTAAAAACATACGCCCCAAAAGATCAAATTAAATTACAACAAGGTGAACGCCACCGTTTAATCGGTTTAGATGACTGGGGTGTTGTAGCTGAAATTTGGCAACATACGGATGCATCAAACCCATCTGATGAAAGTGATATCGTTCGCGTTCAGGATGATTTTGGCAGATAATATTTTTTTAGATCCTGCTCGTTTTAATCGGGCAGGATTATTATAACTCCTCCTTTCGATACCTTGGTTTTCTAACCGCCAAAAACTAAACGTAGATAAAATACGTTAATAAAGCATACACACAATACATGATTATCCTCCTTTTCTTTCTTTGCCATTGGTTCTTATCCTTATTTAGCCAAACCTTTTTCCTTCACCGTTATTCATCGCACAAAATGTTTAAGATGGAGCCTTTCTGGGAAAAATTCTTTTACTTAATTTTACTTATTTCTCAAGGTTCATCATTCTTAAATCCGAGGGCTTACGCTATTTTGCATCGTATGCACCATGCTTATAGTGATACGGAAAAGGATCCGCATTCCCCGCATTTTTTTAAAGATGTTTTCGGGATGATGATCGCTACAAAGAATATGTATATGAACTATTTACAGTTTAAGATACAGCCTGAGCCGGCTTTTCAGGGCAATTATCCTGAATGGCCAATTGTTGATAAGATTGGAAATTCTTGGTTATGGAGAATTGCTTGTGGTTTATTTTATATCGGTTTTTATATCATGTTTGCAAACCATTGGTGGTTGTTTATTTTATTGCCAATCCATTTTTTAATGGGGCCGTTACATGGCGCCATTGTTAACTGGTGCGGGCATAAATATGGTTATTCTAACCACGATAACGATGACCATAGCAAGAACTCTTTACCATGGGATTTCTTATTAATGGGCGAGTTGTTTCAGAATAATCACCATAAAAAACCTAATAGTCCAAACTTTGCTACTAAATGGTGGGAGTTTGATCCAACCTATCCGGTAATGAAGGTTTTACACTGGATGCGAATTATTAAAATAAGAAAAGTATAGTCAATTCTGTTGGCAGAATCCATTTTTCCCTGATAAAATCAATATGCGGTGGTTAGACAGTGCATATTGATTTTATCCTCTAATGTCTCTTACTTAAGCTACTTCGGTTCGTTCAATGCTTCAATGTTCTGGAAAAGATCTATTCTTTCTAAGGATATTTGCACTCCGTAGTCATATCGCTATCACTACCAAATGAAATTGAATGACGGATAAAAAGCATGTTTTTGTTGCTTCTTTGTAATCTGTTTTTCTTTCCTTTTACATTTCTAGTGGTCTATCATTTTTACGCTGTTATTGTCTGAAAAATTTGCACCTTTGCCGACTAAATTAACGAAGTCGCGAAAAAGTATTCTCCTGCATTGTAACAAATAGCCTCTTCCGCCGACTAATAACCAAAGATTAACTAACTAATATGAAAAGAATTTTACTCTTAATCCTATCGCTGGGAATATTTATCAACGCTCAGGCCCAATTTCCCGGTGGTTTAGGTGGAGGTGCAAAAAAACCAACCGTTTTTGGCCGCGTTACGGCAACCATTTTAGATTCTGTTACCAAACAGCCTATAGATTACGCAACAGTTTCGCTTATTAATACAAAGGATAATAGATCAGTAAACGGTGGGGTAACAGATCCGAAAGGAAAATTATCATTGCAAAATGTTGCGCCTGATTCTTATAAGTTGATGATCGGTTTTATGGGCTACAAAACCAAAACTATTTTGGTTAACACCACGCCGGCAAAACCCGATCAGAATTTAGGAACCATTTATATTTCTTCAACAGAAAATACGTTGGCTGATGTACAGGTTCAGGGAACAAAAGCAGTGATCGAAAATAAGATCGACAGAATGGTATATAATGCTGAAGCTGACGGAACTAATGCCGGTGGCGATGCTACAGATGTGATGCGTAAAGTGCCCATGTTATCGGTTGATGCGACGGGAAATGTACAGTTGCGTGGCGGGGCTGTTCGTGTGTTAATTAACGGTAAGCCTTCAGGAACAATGGCCAGCAGTGTAGCTGATGCCTTGAAAATGATTCCGGCAGAACAAATTAAAAGTGTTGAAGTGATTACCAGTCCCTCGGCAAAATACGATGCTGAAGGATCGGGAGGTATCATAAATATCATCACTAAAAAATCTACCGCACAAGGTGTTAGCGGAAGTGTTAATGCATCAGTTGGAACACGCCAGAACAATGGAGCGTTTAACTTAACTGCTAAAACTGGTCGCTTAAGTGTGAACACCAGTTTAGGTACTAACCTGGCTTATCCGCAAAAATCGCTTACAGAATTTATAACCAATACCACTTATTTGAACGGTACAACCAATAGCATTTCGCAAAATGGATTTTCTAAGTGGAGACGTGATGGCTACAACGGAAGCCTGGGTTTAGATTACGATTTTAATGCGTACAATAACATAAGTACAACAGCTAAAATCAATAGCTTTTCTAACGGAGGACCAAGTGAAACCAATTATATCATCAACAACATTGGTGCAGCAAATATTGGAGATATGGAAATGACCTTCAGGAATTTAGATTGGAACGTGGATTACCGTAAAACGAGTAAGAAGGAAGGAGAAGAATTTTCCATTTCTGCACAGCTTTCCGCAGGTAGAAATCCCACACGTTTCAGTAATACACTTACCTCTGCAGCTTTCCCGACAGGCTTAATTACCAATAGCAACAATACAGGTAAAAACAATGAGTATACTTTTCAAACGGATTACACCTATCCGTTTTCAAAAGCTACCGTTTTAGAGGTTGGTGCAAAAGCTATTTTGCGTGATATTAAAAGTCAGTTTGATATTGCTGCACAAGATTTCGATTATAACCAGAATGTAGGTGCCGCTTACGGTGTAATTGCTTTCGATTTATCAAAAAAATGGAAATTCAAAGGTGGTGTCAGAGCAGAATATACACAGATTGATTTTAATACTCAGAACAGCGGAATCCAGAAAAATGATTATTTGAACTTGTTTCCAAGTGCCATTCTTTCAAGAACTTTAAAAGGTGGGGCTACTTTGAAATTGAGCTATAATCGCCGTGTTCAAAGACCAACCCAGAATTATCTGAATCCTTTCCGTAACGAAAGCGACCAGTTTAATATCATGCAAGGTAACCCACAATTGGATCCTGAGTTAAGTCAGAATTTTGAATTGGGTTACAACACTTATATCAAAGGTTCAGTTATTACGGCTTCATTATTTTATCGTCGTACAGGTGGCGTAATAGAGCGTTCTATCTCACCTGTTACAGAAAATGGAATTAACAAAACCTTGAGTTCGTATATTAATGTGGGTACTGCAGAAACCTATGGCTTCAACTTGTTCGGTTCTTACAATCCTAAACCAAAATGGACATTGATGACCAATTTTGTTGGTAGTACTTACTCGGTAACGAATAACGAAACGAATGTTAATACTGGAACTTACTTCAATTTCAATTGGTTTGTACGTTCGGCTTACGGTTTCGGTAAAGGATATAATTTTGAACTATTCAATGTTATTACTTCGAGAGTGCGTACTTATCAAGGCGTTACAGATCCGTTTTATATTTACGGTGCTTCATTTAAAAAGGATTTATTTAAGAAAAAAGGAAGCATTGGTGTGAACGTGTTAAATCCATTTACAAAAGATCTTCATATTAAAACAGTAAATAATGCGATAAATGCTACAGGTACAATATATCAAAGCATGAATATCTACTATCCGCTTCGTTCTTTTGGAGTTAACTTCAGTTATAGTTTTGGTAAATTGAAATTCACAGAAAAGAAAAAAATTAAAAATGATGATGCTAAACAAGACCAACAACAAGGTGGTGGCGGAATGGGCGGCATTCAACAATAAAATTTAGAATCAAATATTAAAGCCTTCGATAAAAATCGAAGGCTTTTTTGTTAACGGTGTATAAAATACACTTAGTGCCTGAAAATTATCTTGTAACCCATTTGTTTAGCAAAGATTATGCATGTTTTTGCGGTATAATTTCAATATGTCTGATTCTTGTTGCAGGTTTTATGGCAATTTTCATTATTTATTTAAAGTTAACCAGTTTTTGCTCAGTTTTTATGCGGTTTTTTATTTATAAAAACTATATATTGCATCTAACTAACAAACCTTAACCTAAATAATAGAGATATGAGAAAAATCTTTACCTCACTATTTTTTTTGTGTGTTTTGCTAACGGGTCTTTCTTCTATGGCTCAGGTAAAAACAGTAACAGGAAAAATTACTTCTTCTGATGATTCTGGGCCATTACCTGGTGCCAGCGTTAAAATAAAAGGAAGCACTACCGGAACATCAACTGATAGTAATGGTAGTTTTACTATTCAGGTACCTTCTTCATCTGCAGTTTTAGTAGTCAGTTTAATCGGTTACAAAACACAGGAAGTTACCGTTGGTAACAGAACTACAATTGCTTTGGCATTGGCTTCAGATTCACAACAGCTTGAAGAAGTTACCGTTTCTACAGCTTTAGGGATTACCAGGCAGGCAAAGTCATTAGGTTATGCTGCACAAACGGTTAAATCGGAAGATTTAAACTATAACCATCAGCCCAATTTAGTTAATGCGTTACAGGGAAAAGTTGCTGGTGCTACTATTTCAAGTACTGGTGGCGGTCCTGGTCAGGGTGCAAGTATCAGGGTTAGGGGTGTAAACTCCATTGACCCAAACATTTCTGGCGATCCACTCTATGTTATAGATGGAGTACAGATTGATAACTCAACTTCAACTGTGGGTGCAAATCCAGGTGGTAATTCTTATGGCTCGAGAGGGGTAACCAATAGAGCTTCTGATGTAAATCCTGAAGATATTGAAACCATTAACATCTTGAAAGGTGGTGCAGCGACAGCTTTATATGGTTTAAGAGGGGCAAACGGCGTAGTGGTAATTACCACAAAAAGAGGTAAACAAAATGGAATTCAGGTAAATTTCAATAGTACTTATGGCTTCGAAAATGTGTTAATCAGTCCGAAAGTTCAAACAGAATATACACAAGGGGTTTTAGGTGTTTATACCAATCCTCCAGGTGGTATCGGACCAGCATGGGGGCCAACAATTGCTGAAGCAAAATTAATTGATCCAACCCATCCTGATAAGCTTTTTAATAATTATGATCAGGCTTTTGGCACTGGACAGCAGGTTAAAAATTCGGTTTCATTAACTGGTGGAAGTGATGCTATTAAATTTTTCTCCTCAATCTCGCAACTTTACCAAAAAGGGATGATGCCTAATACGGATAATAAAAACTTATCTGCAAGACTAAATACCGATCTCATTATCAGTCCTAAGTTTAAGGCTTCTGTTAACATGAACTTTACCAATTCTGGTGGTTATACTTATGCCGCCGATCGGTTTGGAGAAGGTTTAGCTTATTTTTCACCTCGATACGATGTTTCTGATTATGAAAATGCAGATGGTTCTCAAAAATATTTTGGAACAAATAATCCGATTTGGGGAACCGCTAATAATAAGCTTAAAGGCGATGTGAACCGCTTCATTGGTGGTGCAAGTTTAAGTTATGATCCAGCAAAATGGTTAAATCTATCGTACCGTTTTGGTATCGATACTTACAATGATAACAGGGTGAGAACAGCTCGTGGTCCAATGTATACCGGTGAAGCGATGTATGATAATGAGCAGGGCTTTTATGGTGAGTACAATACCAAATTTAGAACGTTGAACAGTACTTTAGTTGCTACTTTTACAACTAAATTAGGGGAAGACATCACAGGTACTTTAAGATTAGGGCAAGAACTTTACGACAGACGAATTAAAGAAATTGGAACCTTGGGCAGTATTTTAGGGATTTATAATTTCTTTAATCTTACTAATGCAGGGGTGGTAACGCTAAGCCAAAACCTCCGCGAAAAGCGTTTGGTGGGTTATTTTGGAGAGGCTACGTTTGATTATAAGAATTATCTGTTCTTAACCGTTACAGGAAGAAATGATATCACTTCAACTTTGCCAAAAGAAAACAGATCATTCTTTTATCCTTCTGCAAGTTTAAGCTATGTTTTCTCTGATCATTTAAAACTGCCATCAGTAATCAATCAGGCTAAATTAAGGTTATCTTATGCACGGATTGGTAAGGATGCTTCGGAATATTCTACTTTTACAGGCTATTCTCCTTACGGTAGTTTACCAACCGGTACAGGTGGTTTAACAATTGCTTCTAACCTGGGTAACCCTGATTTATTACCAGAGTTTACAAACACCTACGAGGCAGGTTTGGAAATGTCGTTTTTCAAAAACCGCTTGGGATTTGACTTCACTTACTATTATTCATTAAGTCAGGATCAAATTATTCAAACCCAGATTTCATCAGCTGTAGGCTATGTAACCAAATCAATTAATGCGGGCGATATTCGTAACCGAGGTGTAGAATTGGTAATTAATGGTAAACCAATTGTAGGTAAAGATTTCAACTGGAGCGTAAACCTTAACCTTTCGGCAAATAGAAACAAGGTGCTTAACATGCCTAATGGCATTAAAGAGATTGTGTATGGCGCTGCGAGAGGTTATGGAAATGCTGGGGTAACCATGAAACTGATAGAAGGCCAGCCTTACGGAAATATTTATGGAAGTTATTTCCAGAGATATTCTCCAAACCCTCAAGATCCAATCGTTTTAGATAAAAATCTTCCTTTGCTAATCGGAACAAATGGTTTTCCAATCATTTCTGGTGGCACACAAAGATTGTTAGGTAACTCTCAACCAGATTATATTATTGGTTTAGGAAACACGTTCAACTACAAAAACTTTAGCTTAAACGTGTTGTTTGATGCCCGTTTAGGTTTCGAGAAATATAACTGGTTAGAAGATTTTTATTCGGCATTTGGCTTGCCAGATTACACCACCGACAGAAGATCGTTTAAAACATTTGAAGGTGTACTTGCAAATGGAACGCCGAATACCAAACAGGTTTGGCTCGGTCAAACTACCGGACCCGATGGTGTGAATTACGGCGAGGGTTATTACCGGATTTATTACAGAAATGTATCAGAGCCATTTGTATCTGATGCTTCCTGGGTACGTTTACGTTCAGCGAGTTTGTCTTACCGTTTCCCAGCAAAATGGTTACCTGCAAAAGCAATTAAAAATGCTTCGCTGTCTGTTACTGGAAACAATTTGTGGTTATGGACAAAATATTACGGCGTAGATCCTGAATCAAGTTCTTATGATGCAGGAAGCAACAATGATGGCTCTGCAGGATTTACCTATCCATCTTCACGTCAGATTCTGTTCACGCTTAATGTTGGTTTTTAAAAAGAATTAAGATGCAAAAGATTATAAAATATACCTTGTTTTCGGCCATGATTGCAACATTAGGTTTGCAAGGCTGTAAGGATAGTTACTTTGATAAACTATCAGATAATCCAAACCAGGTTGCTAACCCAACCTTAAACGCCTTATTAGCAACATCTACTTATAAAGCGGGTTTAAATAACTATAATGTGGCGAGTATTATTTTGCCTTACGTGCAGTATACAGCCAATCCTGCTGCCAATGGCGCCGGCGATACTTACCAGGCCATAGATTTTAGCGGTACCTGGGATGCATTATATTTTGCTATGGCTGATGCTAATGAAATGAAAAAGCTAGCGATTGCTCAAAATTCAAGTGAATATAAGGGCGTTGCCGATGTGATCATTGCCTACAATTTGATCATGGTGAATGATTTATGGGGCGATGCTCCTTTTTCTGAAGCTTTCAATATTAATAATTTAGTTCCGAAGTATGATAAGCAACAAGATGTTTATGCATCTTCTATGGCTTTGATTGATGAGGCCATTGTGGAGTTGGCAAAAACAAACTCAGCGGTAAAATTAGCGGCAGCCAGCGATTTAATTTATGGCACTACTCCTGCAACTGAAAGAGCCAACTGGTTAAAGTTTGCTTACGCTTTGAAAGCCCGGCTATTGAATAAAGTAAGTAAAACTGCTAGCTACAATCCGGCTGCTGTTTTAGATGCTGTGAGCAAATCAATCGCTAATAACAATGAAGATGCAAGAATGCAGACTTTTAGAGAGCGTAATTTTTGGGCCGGAGTTGCGCTAAGCAATTCACAGCAATCTTTAGGTGGTTGGTTGTCTGAGCAATTGATAGACGCATTAAACGGAACATCATATCCTGGTCCGATTGATCCACGACTACCAAAAATTACTGACTTAACCGTTGATGGAAAATGGATTGGCACTGTAAACGGAGCAGGTAATCGACCTCCCGGAGCAAACACTTTGAAAAATGAAAACTATATTTCACAGAATTCTCCCTGGAGCGGAAACACTTCTCCAATTTTTCTGGTAACCTACGCAGAGCTAAAATTTATTGAAGCAGAAGCTGCTTTTGATACCGACAGAACGAGATCATATAACGCGTATTTGGCAGGAATTTCTGCGAACATGGATAAATTTCAGGTTGAAGCAACAGATAAGGCTGCTTATTTAGCAAGGCCTACGGTTTCTGTAGGTGCAGCTGCGCTTACTAAAGATTTAATCTTTAAAGAAAAATATATCGCCACCTACCTCAATCCAGAAGCCTGGAATGATGCTCGCCGTTTCGATTATAAATACAAAGATTTTACATTGCCAGTGAATAATGCATTGCCAACTTTCATTCGCCGTTTGGATTACACTCAGGGTGAAAGAAGTAAAAATGGAGCGAACGTTCCTGTTGATGTACCAAGAACCACAAGATTATGGTGGGATCAGTAACAATTTTATAAAAAACAATTTTCAAGCCCTTCCCATTTACTGGTTAGGGCTTTTTTTTGATAAATTATCCAGAAATTTCCTACAATGAAGAAAGCGCTTTTTACTTTACTGGTATTTGCTTCAATAGCCTCAGCTTTTGCGCAATCATTTTCCATTAAATCCGTACTTAGTTATCCTTTTCCATCGCAATTGGTAGCATCTCCAGTAGGTTCCAAAATTGCCTGGGCAGCTAATGAACAAGGTAAACGAAATATTTATACTGCCGAAGCTCCAGATTATAAAGCGGTAAAAATAACCAACTTCAATGAAGATGATGGACAGGAGCTGACCAGTCTTTCTATTTCTGCTGATGGCCAATGGATTGTTTTTGTAAAAGGTGGCGATCATGGTGGAAGAGACGGCGGTTCAGTAAATGCGGCTTCTTTACCAACCCCACCCAAGGTAGAAATTTTTACCGTTCCATTTTCGGGGGGTAAAATAAATTTAATTTCCGAAGGTGATTACCCTGTGTTTTCACCAAAAGGCAATCAGCTCCTCTTTGCAAAAGGAGGTCAGATTTATCTAAGCCCGGCAGATGGTGCTTCACCCGCAAAAAATATTATCAGCGTAAAAGGATCTAACACTTCCTATAAATGGTCGCCTGATGGGGAGAAGATCGCATTTGTAAGTAATCGTACCGATCATTCATTCATAGGGATTTATCAAGATCAAAAAACGCCAATTAAATGGTTGTTGCCATCATTTTCCAAAGATAATTCTCCTGTTTGGTCGCCCGATGGAGATGCTATTGCGTTTATCAGGACGCAAGGAGTTGGCGGAGAAACAGATTCTATATTAAAAGCCAAACACCAACCCTGGGCCATTTGGACAGTTGATCTTAAAACAGAAAAAGGCAAACAGATTTGGAAGGCCCAAGAAACATTACGTGGATCTTTTCCATCGATAGAAGGTGGGGCGAACTTAATGTGGGCCAATAACAGAATTGTTTTTGCTTCATATGAGGATGGTTGGCCACATTTGTATTCCATGAAAGCCGATGGCTCGCAAAAAATATTACTTACTCCTGGTAACTTCACCGTTGAAAACATCAAATTAAGTATCGATAAAAAAACTTTGGTGTTTGCATCCAACACCGGCAAGGACGTTCACGATTTAGACCGAAGACATATCTATACTGTTGATGTGGACAAAGCAAATATGAAACCTTTGAGTTTGGGTTTGGGTATCGAAGCTTATCCAGTATTTTCGGGTGATGCAAAACAGGTATTTTGTTTAAGTGCTACGGCACAGCGGCCCTTGTTGCCAGCGCTTTTGAAAGCAGGAGGGACCATAAATCTAATTGGTGAAGAATTGATTCCAAAAGATTTTCCGCTATCGGAAATGGTAACTCCAAAACATGTTAGTTTCAAAGCGGCTGATGGCAATACCGTTTATGGACAACTTTTTTCTCCTAGAAAAGCTGCTAAAAATCACCCGGCCATTGTTTATGTTCACGGCGGACCCCAACGCCAAATGTATTTAGGCTGGAGTCCGATGGATTATTACTCCATTGATTATGCTTTGAATCAGTACCTGGTGAGTATGGGTTTTACGGTGCTTTCTGTAAATTACCGTTTGGGTTTGGGTTATGGATATGATTTTCACAAGCCTAAAAATGCCGGAGCTCAAGGTGCTTCAGAATATCAGGATATAAAGGCTGCAGGGGAGTGGTTAGCGAATCAAGCCAATATCGATCCTAAACGGATAGGGATTTATGGCGGCTCTTATGGCGGTTACTTAACGGCTTTAGCCCTCGGGAAAGATTCTAAACTGTTTGCTGCAGGTGTAGATATCCATGGCGTAAACAGTCGATTTAGTAGTGTAGCGATCGAAGGGAAAACCCCTGCTCCCGATGCGGATTTGGCGGCGAAAATTGCAACCGAATCTTCACCAGTTACCTATGTTAAAACCTGGACTTCCCCGACCTTGATCATCCATGCTGATGATGATCGCAACGTAGCTTTTAATCAAAGTGTAGATTTAGCGAAACGCTTTGAAGATTTACAGATGGATTTTGAATTTCTGGCTATTCCTGATGACACCCACCATTGGATGAAGTTTTCTAATGGCGTAAAAGTGAGTGATGCCACGGCAGATTTTTTAAAACGCAAGCTGATGGATAGAGAAAAGTGAGGTTATTAATCCTTTTTAATGCCTTTCAAAATCATTAGGCTTAATGCGTTAAATGCATAGCCACTAATGTTATTTTGTAGCATCACTACAGATTGATCGTAAAATAATGGCACCACAGGTGAGTTGTCCATCACCAGCTGGTCCATTTTTCGGTACAGTGCAAAACGCTTTTCGTTATCGGTTTCGTAATAACTTTGTTCAAATAACCGATCAAATTCCTTATTGTAAAAGGCAAAGTAATTTGGGCCGAAGGGAACTTTGTTTTTGGAATAGAACATAGAAAGAAAATTTTCGCCATCTGCATAATCGGCTAGCCATGAACCACGGAAAAAATTCACACTGTTTTTGGACATTAAATCTCTCAAACTTGCGCTCGGACTCACATCGATTTTAACTTTGATGCCCACGTTTGTCAATTCTCCCTGGATAAACTCAATTAAGTCTTTATAAGTAGTGGTAGTATTCAAGGTGATTTCCGGCAAACCCTTTCCATCAGGGAAACCCGCTTCCTTTAACAGTTTGGCTGAAAGCTTTGGGTTGTAGGAGTAACCTCGAACGGCAACACTATCGAATCCAGGCATGCCTTTCGGTATGAACCCAGATGTTGCGGCGATGCCGATCCCATTGCGCAAATATCTAATCAACTTGTCGCGATCAATGGCGTAATTAATAGCTTGTCTGATTTTCCTAATTTTCAGTGGAGAGTTTTTTACCAGGGCTAAATTTGAATCAACCAAAATGCCGACGTATTCCGTACACAGATACGGGCTTTTGGTTAAGGTAAACTTACCTTTATATTTGGTGCTCATCTTACCACTTTTCGTCAGGATATCATCACGGTAGCTTCCATCAACGTTGTAATAAAAATCGAGGTCTTTCTTTAAAAAACTCATAAAACCACTTTGTTTGTCGGTGATAAAAGTAGCTTTAACAGCATCTAAATAAGGTAATTGTATTCCTGCCTTATCTTTTTCGAAATAATGTTCATTTTTTAATAGAACCAAAATTTCTCCCTCTTTCCAGTATTTAAATTTAAAAGGGCCTGTCCCCACCGGGTGACTTCGAAAATCTTTACCGTAATGCTCCACCACTTCTTTTGGCACCACCGAACAATATTGTGTAGTGAGTAAATTCATAAATGGTGGAAAAGGACGAACCAGCTGAATTTTAAAAGTACTGTCGTTTATTGCAATAAAACTCGATTGATCTTTGACTTTGTCACTAAAAATCCAACCGCCAGAGGAAGCTACTTTTGGATCGATTAACCTGTAGAATGAATAGGCAAAATCGCTGGCAACAACTTTTCTTCCCTTTCCGTTTTTAAAAATTTCATCATCCTGAAAGTAAACATCATTGCGTAAGTTGAACGTGTAGGTCATTGCGTCTGCAGAAACCGCCCAGCTTTTTGCAATACACGGAACAGTTTGCAACGATGAATCTATCTGCACCAGGCCGTTAAAAATTTGGTTGGTCATCCAAATTGCATTTTGGTTTCGGGCAAATGCTGGATCGAGAGAAGTCAGGCCTTGATCCAGATTGATATTGAACACTTTTTTGTCGCTGTTAATACTTTTTTGTTTGCAGGAAATGCAGATGATAAGACAAAAAATCCAAAATATATATCTAAATGAGCCTTGCATGCGGTAAGGAATGTTATTTTTGCACAAATTAATAAATTTAATGCAGATGTCTTTTTTAAACGATTTATTTATTGGCTTGGATGCTACAAAACGTGATGATTTACAGGAGCGTTTGGATATAGTTGAGCATAAAATTAAGTTTATGGATAAAATGCCGGTGGCTTTATTGGATGTAAACAATAATCCAAGTTATTTCCTTACAGAAGAGATTGCTTTAGCTGGAGGAATGATCGAGTCCGACGTGATGAGTGCTGCTTTTATTATTTATTACCAACCTGGAAAAACCCTTACCGATCTGATGAGAGAGGTTCCTTCTGTTTTAGATGCCGATTGGCAAGCAGTAAAAAACAACCGAATCATTTTGCTTAATGATGATGTTAACCGGGAAAGATCAGCGGAAAATGCTGTGTCGCTGATTGAAGATATGGCTGAAATGCTTCACCCTGGTTCTTTTATCTTCGGCCACGAAGGTGATAAATGGATCAGGTTTGGAGCTTAAAAACCGATGGTGTGAGAGATTTGAAATGGTTATGAGATCATTCCCTATGATAATTTAAATGGCTTATAATTAAATCAATCATGAAAAAAAGCTTTTCCTTTTGCATTCTTATATTCTCGTTCGTATTTGCTTCGGCACAGGTTGTACCCACTTTAACTGCTGATGTTGCAGAAAAGCTGGCTAAGATGCCGCTTGGATGCATTATTCAGGAATTTCCCAATAAAACTTCGCATGTGGCCAATACAGCAGTTGATGGAAGGCTGCTGCCAAGTGAACTGCATCCCGCTTTTTATGGTTGTTTAGATTGGCATAGTTCTGTCCACGGGCATTGGATGTTGCTGCGATTGCTAAAAACGGTTCCTGATCTTAAAAGCAAGACTGAAATTATTGCGGTTTTGGATAAAACCTTTTCACCTGATAAGATGAAAGCCGAGGCAGAGTATTTCACTAAATATCAGGTGGCCAGTACTTATGAGCGCACTTACGGCTGGGCCTGGTTATTAAAGCTTGATCAGGAATTGTACACCTGGGATAATCCGAATGCTAAAAAATGGCATGCCGCGTTGCAACCCTTAACGCAACAGATTTTAAAGCTATGGAAAGCCTATTTGCCAAAGCAGACTTACCCTAACAGAACAGGCGTACATCCTAATACGGCATTTGGTTTAGTGTTTGCCTTAGATTGGGCAAGAACTTTTAAAGATGTGGCATTCGAAAAACAGATTGAAGAAAAGGCAAAAGCTTTCTATTTAGATAACAAGGCAACTCCAGCTTACCTTGAGCCAGATGGATCTGATTTCTTTTCGCCAAGTTTAGAGATAGCCGATTTAATGAGGCGGGTTCTTCCAAAAAAAGACTTTGTAAACTGGCTAAATCAATTCTATGAAAAAAGAAGTATCGATAGGATTAGCGATCTGCCGATCATCAGCGATATAAACGATTATCAGGGCGTTCATTTAGTGGGTTTATCCTTCACACGGGCATGGTGCATGAAAGGAATTGCGAAAGAATTGCCAGAAAACCATAAATGGAAAAAACATTTTGAAAGCACAGCTAACAAATTTTTAGCTAATGCATTGCCTCTGGTTTTTGCCGGTAATTATGGTGGCGATCACTGGCTAGCTTCCTTTGCGGTTTACGCTTTAGAAAAATAGTGACTTGTGTTGTATCTATTGGAGACAAGTACAGGCACAGAATCGATTAAATCGATAAGCTATTTTGCACTCGTTAGAAACGAGCACAGGCATGCAACGAGTGAAGACATTGATCTTAAAATCTTTAAGTCCTTCAAGATCCTGGTTAAAAGTTGATGAATTTATCTATCTGTTCATTCGTAAATTTAACTGTGTCTTCTTGAAATAAACTCCCATTTGCATCCAGTTCTTGTTTGATGTTAGGGATATGTATCCTCAATGGAAGCACATTCAGATGAATATAATGGCACACCCCAGTGAAATGATCTACTCCACGAATGTTTCCATATTTGCCAGATGATAAACCAACCAGGGCTGCTTTTTTATCATAAAAACTTCCTGGGAAATCGGCGGCGTCAATCATTACCTTCAACACTCCGGGATAACTTCCATTGTATTCAGGCATCACAAAAATAAACTTGTCTGTCTCACTAATCAAATTCTGGATTTTTTGAAATGCTGGCGACCGCTTCCCGAACATATCCGTATTTAAAATATCTGCAGGCAAATCTTCTAAACTAAAAACGCCAGCCTCGTAGCCTTTTATTTTCAGTTGCGCCTGGTAATATTTAGCAATTTTTAGCGTGTTACTATTGGGTCGGTTGGTGGCAGCTATAATTGTGATCATGGATGAATTGTTAATAAGATGTTTAAAACCCGATAGACCTTCTTGCTAAAATTACCATATAGTTTGTATCTTAGCTGATTGATAAAAAGGGCGTAAATAACGCAAAAATAGAACTTTTTGCCGATTTAAAGGCATAAATAAACAGCGCCCAAATACGCATTATTAAATTTCGGATAGATAGATGAGCAAAATAATTGCATTAGCAAATCAAAAAGGTGGTGTTGGTAAAACAACTTCATCTATAAACCTTGCGGCGAGTTTAGCCGTTTTAGAATACAAAACTTTATTAGTAGATGCTGATCCTCAGGCGAATTCAACTTCAGGTATTGGTTTTGATCCCCGGAATATCAAGGACAGTATCTACGAGTGTATCATCAACGATATCGACCCTGCCCAGGCTATCCAAAAAACAGATACTCCG
Organism: Pedobacter sp. AC212; assembly: GCF_979258625.1. Classification (NCBI taxonomy): domain Bacteria; kingdom Pseudomonadati; phylum Bacteroidota; class Sphingobacteriia; order Sphingobacteriales; family Sphingobacteriaceae; genus Pedobacter; species Pedobacter sp. AC212. The sequence goes on from NZ_OZ409870.1 coordinate 1,482,668, forward strand.
AATTTAGATTTGTTACCTGCGCATATTGATTTGGTTGGTGCCGAAATTGAAATGATCAATCTCAATAACCGTGAGTATAAAATGAAAGCGGTTTTAGAAAAAATTAAAGATCAGTACGATTTCATTATCATCGATTGTTCTCCTTCCTTAGGATTAATTACCATCAATGCTTTAACAGCGGCCGATTCGGTTATTATTCCGGTTCAATGCGAATATTTCGCGTTAGAGGGTTTGGGCAAATTGTTAAATACAATTAAAATTGTTCAAAACCGTTTAAACCCTGAATTGGAAATAGAAGGAATCTTATTAACCATGTACGATGTTCGTTTACGTTTATCAAACCAGGTGGTTGAAGAGGTTCGTACGCATTTCCATGAGTTGGTTTTTGATACCATTATTCAGCGAAATACCCGTTTAAGTGAGGCGCCAAGTTATGGCGTTTCGGTAATTATGCATGATGCCAATTGCAAAGGCGCAATTAATTACCTCAATCTTGCCCGAGAAATCGTGAAGAAAAACGGACTGTTAAAAGAAGAAGAAAATATAGATACAGCAACTTTATAAATTATAGATGACATCTTTTCAGCGAAAAACAGGTTTAGGAAGAGGGTTAAGTGCGCTTTTAGATGATAGCGAATCTTCTCATCCACCAAAACAGCAAGTAAATGCTGTAAGTGAAACCGAGCAGATTGGTAATATCAGTCATGTAAGTTTAACGGAAGTTGAAACCAATCCCTATCAACCACGTACCGAGTTTGATCAGGTAGCTTTAAATGAGCTAGCAGATTCCATCAAAGTGCAAGGGTTAATCCAGCCCATTACGGTAAGAAAAATCGGCGCAAACAAATACCAGTTAATTTCTGGTGAGCGTAGATTTAGGGCTTCAAAACTAGCAGGCTTAACACAAGTACCGGCATATATTCGCAGTGCTAACGACCAACAGATGTTGGAAATGGCATTGATCGAAAACATCCAAAGAGAAAACCTAAATGCCATTGAGGTGGCATTAAGTTTCCAGAGGATGATTGATGAAGTGGGTTTAAAACAAGAACAGTTGGGCGAAAGGGTTGGGAAAAACCGTACCACAGTGACCAACTATTTGCGTTTGTTGAAACTTCCACCAGCCATTCAAGCCTCCATCCGCGATCAAAGAATATCGATGGGGCATGCCCGTGCTTTGATTAATGTTGATGGTGTTGATAAACAATTATTTATCCATCAGGAGATTTTAGATAAAGGTTTGTCGGTGCGTAAAGTTGAAGAACTGGTTCGTAATTTACAGCATTCCCCACTTAAAATCGAAGAAAAGCCAGCAGTAAAGGGCGTTTCTTTTCAATATCAAAAACTGCAGGATGATCTGGCTTCTAAATTTGCTACCCGTGTAAAATTAAAGGTTTCGCAGAATGGCAAAGGCGCCATCGAGATTCCTTTTATGAGTGACGACGATTTGAACCGAATTTTAGAATTATTAGACTGGTAATGCATTTCAATAAGCTTTTAATACTGGTTGCTGCGGTTACGTTTTTTCTGGTAAACCAAGCTTCGGCTCAGGTAGAAGATACAGTATCAAAAGCAACTGATACGCTGAAAAGTCGTAACTATAGGCCTATGAAAGTAGATTCGCCTAAAGTAATGACGCAGCGTGATTCAGTTAAATCCAAATATGTAAACCCTGGTAAAGTTGCTGGGAGAAAAGCAGTTTTAAAATCATTAATATTGCCCGGACTTGGCCAGATTTACAATCTGCAATTATTGAATGATGGTTCCAGGGCGGGTAAAAATCTTACCTTTCAACGCATTTACACCATAGGTAAAATAGGTGCCATTTATGGTGGGTTCACCGTATTGACGCTGTCGTATATCGAGAGTAGTAAACAATATGATTTGTACCTGAAAGAATTACAGTATCGGAATAATAACGGCGGTAAGGCAGATCCTAATGGGCCATTTATCAAAGCGGATGGAAGTGAGTTTTCTACTTCGGGAATAACTACCGGTAAAGATACTTACAGGAGAAACAAGCAAATTGTACTTTTCTCATACGGTTTAGTTTACATCGCGAACGTGGTAGATGCTTACGTTGCGGCTCGTTTGCACTTCTTTAATATCGATGATAAATTATCCTTCAGAGCGGTTCCTACATTGATAAATTCAAACAGCATGTATAGCTTTAGAGCCATGCCAGCCTTAAAATTATCTCTAACTTTTTAAAAATAAATCCATGAAAATTGCGCTTTTAGGTTATGGCAAAATGGGACAGATTATAGAAAAATTTGCCCTTGAACGCGGTCATGAAATCGTGCTAAAAATATCCATTGATAACCAGGATGATTTAACCAGGCAGAACCTAAAATCGGCAGATGTGGCTATTGATTTTAGTACACCTGATTCGGTTTTAAATAACATTAGTGCGTGTTTCGATGCAAATGTTCCTGTCGTGGTAGGTACAACAGGTTGGTACGGCAAACTGCAGGAAGTTAAAAATGACTGTAATACGAGTAACAATACTTTGCTCTATGGGTCTAACTTCAGTATTGGCGTTAATTTGTTTTTTAAGTTAAATCAAACTTTAGCAAAGCTGATGAATAACTACCCGGCCTATGAGGTTCAAGTGGAAGAAATTCATCACACACAAAAATTAGATGCGCCAAGTGGTACAGCAATTACAATAGCGGAAGGTATCGTAGATAATTTAGAGAGAAAGACGGAGTGGTTAAATGAAGTTGTAGGAACAGATGTAGAAGCTTTCCCGAAAGCAGATCAACTGCTCATTGAATCGCATCGCATTGAAAACATACCAGGAACGCATACGGTGATTTACAGCAGCGAGGTAGACGACATAGAAATTAAACATACAGCACACAGCAGAGCAGGTTTTGCTTTAGGTGCTGTGGTTGCTGCAGAGTGGCTTAAAGACAAAAAAGGATTTTTCAGTATCACTGATATTTTTGAATAGGAGCGAGCAGGAAGAGTGAGGAGCAAGGATTAAGGAGCAAGGAATAAAGATTAAGGAGCAAATAACAAAGAGCAAGAAATAAAGAACAAAGATTTTAAGTCGCTTTGCGCTCCCTCCCTTTTGGGGAGGGTTGGTGTGGGGCTTTAATAGCATAAACTAATATGAATTATAAATTCTGGCAACGAAAAACAGATGCCACTAAAAAGAAAAAAACAAAAACAAGAGAATGGGTCGATGCCATTGTTTTTGCTGTAGTGGCAGCAACCATTATTCGTGTTTTCTTTATTGAGGCTTACACTATTCCATCTGGATCAATGGAGCGTTCTTTATTAATTGGCGACTTTCTTTTTGTGAGTAAAGTTAATTATGGAGCCCGCATCCCGATGACACCGGTTGCTTTCCCGTTTGCACACCACACGATGCCGTTAACAACATCAACAAAGGCCTATTGGGATGGCGTTCAATGGAAATATCACCGTTTGCCTGGCTTATCCGAAATAAAAAGAAATGACGTAGTGGTTTTCAATTTTCCGGAAGGTGATACCGTTGCCGTAGAAAATCAGTCAGATAGTTACTACAATATGGTTCGTAACATGGGTAGAGAGCAAGTTCGGAACAACTTTACGATTGTTGATCGGCCTGTTGATAAACGAGAAAACTTTATTAAGCGTTGCATCGCCATTTCTGGTGATGTAATTTCGATGGCTAACGGCGTTGCTGTTGTAAACGGAAAGCAAGAGCCATTGAAAAATACGGGCATGATGCCTTATAAAATCGTGTTTAAAACCATGGATTTTAATTACGCTGCGCTTGATGAATTTAAATTGGATTTGGGTAATAGTCCTGCAATTGCTGAAAATACCTATATCGTAAATGCTTCACCAGAAATAGCTGATAAATTAAAAGCTTTTGATTTTATCAGTTCGGTAACGCTAAGTCCTGATGCTGCCGGTCCCGAGCAGGGTGGAGTTTTCCCTCACGATCCAAATCGGGTTTGGAACCGGGATAACTTCGGGCCAATTAAAGTGCCCGCCAAAGGTTGGACTGTGAAAATAGATAGTGTGACAATGCCACTTTACTACAGAGCCATCAGAACTTATGAAGGAAATAAAGTAGAGAAAAAGGATGGCGTTTGGTACATCAATGATAAAGTGGCAACCACTTATACTTTTAAAATGAATTATTACTGGATGATGGGAGATAATCGCCATAATTCAGCAGATTCACGTTACTGGGGTTTCGTTCCCGAAGATCATATTGTAGGTAAAGCATTATTTATTTGGATGAGTTGGGATAGTGACGCATCTTTCTTTAGTAAAATAAGATGGAGCAGGTTATTTAGAGGAATTGACTAGTTTTTCCCGGAAAATCAAAACAAAAAAAGGCTTAGAGAGATCTAGGCCTTTTTTTGTTTTGCAACAAACTTTTAAAAAAAATTAATAAGTTTGTGATAAGTTTTAAATTTATTTATTAAGTTTGTTACAAACAACCAAGCTTTCACTTTTATCGCCTGATAACTACAGCGATAGAGTGCTTCAAATTTACGATTACATCGAGTACGTTAGCACAATACAGATTAACTATTAGTGGCAAGAATATTTTAAACCTAATCAAACTATTATTATTACAGAACAGAAACAATCTTCACAAAACCGACAACCAAACTATTTATTAACTAAATTCATTTGTAATGAAAAAAATCTACAAAGGGCTATTTACTGCATTCTTATTAACATTATTGTTTATAGGTGCGTATGCTCAAAAAACGGTTACTGGTACCGTTAAAGATGTAACCGGAAACCCCGTGCCTGGGGTTAGCGTTTCTGTAAAAGGAACGAAGCGGGCAACCCAAACTGATGCAAACGGAAAATATAGTCTTTCTCTAAATCCTGGAGAATCTATTGTTTTCTCAGCAATTGGATATTTAAGAACTGAAATACCAGTTGAAAATCGTTCATCAATAGACATCTCTCTGAAAGAAGATTCTAAAGCCCTCGATGAAGTAGTAGTAACAACAGGTTTTGGAGTGAAGCAACAAACCAGAAAGTTGAGTTATTCTATTCAAGATGTAAAAGGCGATGATTTGGTTCGTGCCAATGAACCAAACATTGTAAATGCTTTGCAGGGTAAAGTAGCTGGTGTTGTGATCAACCAGGGAACAGGCGGTCCGCAGTCATCATCAAGAATCAGAATCAGGGGGAACTCTTCATTAAGTCCGAATACTCAACCTTTAGTTGTGATTGATGGAGTTTTGATTCAGCCAGGTGTTTCAGGAGCTGACTCATATGGTAATGGTGCCCAGGATTTTGGTAACATCATGAAAAACTTAAATGCTGATGATTATGAAAGCATAACCGTATTGAAAGGTGCTGCTGCAAGTTCTTTATATGGTTCGAGAGCCCAGAATGGAGTGCTTTTGATCACCTCTAAAAAAGGTAAAGCTGGCCAGGGTTTAGGAATTTCATTTTCGCATACTCAAACAATCGAGGAGGCTTACCGGACTATGGATTTACAGAATGACTTCGGTGCAGGTATTAATCCAACATTTACGAAAGGTACCGATGGTATTCCACAGGTTGATGCCGCTAACTATTTTTGGAGCTTTGGTCCAAGATTCGACGGAAGTCAGGTTAAGGACATTGATGGTAGGATAATTACATGGGATGCAAAGCCAAATAATCTACTTGATGCCTATAAATTAGGAAACTACAGCAATTCAAATCTTGCATTCCAGGGTGCTAACGAAAACGGAACTTTCCGTCTTTCATATACTAAACTTTTCAGCACAGGTATTTTGCCAAATAATAAATTTGAGCGGGACGCTTTCGATTTTAGAGGTTCGCATAAATTTGCTAAACTATTCGAAATTAACGCCGGTGTAAATTATACCACTAGTAATAGTTTTAATCCGGTTAACCAGTCAAATAATAATAATCCTTTATTTGCCTTGGTTTACGCGAATCCAAGAAGCTATGATACCAACTATTGGAAAGACAAATATATTAGTCCAACAAATGGCGGTATCTTAACAGGTAGCGATGACCCATATGGTTTAGCCCCGCTTTGGTGGTCGATCTATAATACCAATGTTAGACAACGTGAAAACAATTTTAGAGGTAACCTTGATATTACAGCCAATATCAGACCATGGTTAAACGCAGTTTTACGTGGTACGTTAAACCAGATCAATACTTCACAGGAAACAAAAAATATTGGTACAGGTGTTGGCTTTACCGGAGGCGAATATGCTAAAAGCCAATCAGATCAAAGAAGTACAAGGTTCCAGTTTTTATTAAATGGAAACAAGCAAATTACAGATAATTTCAGCCTAAGCTTAAGTGTTGGTGCCGAAACCACTAAAGATTTTGGTAATAACTACACCCGTACTAGAACTGACGGAGGATTGAAAGATCCGGGTAAGTTCTTTATCGGAAACTCTGTAAATACAGCAGTTACTGACTTTTCGATAGATGGAAGCCAACGTACCGATGCAGTATATGCTTACGGAGATTTCTCTTATAAAAATATGCTTACGTTAAACTATAGTGTAAGAAACGATTGGTCTTCAACTTTAACTTATCCTGATGGTAGTGGCGATTATAGTTATCTATATCCTTCAGTAGGTTTATCTTACGTTTTTTCTGAATCTTTGAAAAATAACGATGATTTTGCATTTCTTTCATACGGTAAATTAAGAGCCAATTATGGTCACACCGGATTGGGAACGGCTCCGTACACAACGAGTAAAGGGAAATATTCGTTTTTAAGCACTTATATTGATGAAAATGGCGTTCAAATGCCTAGATATGGATATCCTGAATATACTTTAGGAAACTCACAATTGAAAAATGAGTTAACTAAGGAAATTGAATTGGGAGCAGAATTACGTTTCTTTAATGATCGATTTGGAATAGATTTCTCATTCTATAAAAAGAATACAACTAATCAGATTTTGTCATTGGCATTGCCGTCTGAGTCTGGAGTTCGTCAAAAACTATTTAATGCAGGAAACATTCAGAACAAGGGTATCGAAATACTATTGACTGGTACACCAATCAAGTCGAACAATCTTGAATGGAATACCACCTTGAACTTTGCTCGCAATCGCAATAAAATTATTGAATTAGCTCCAGGCGTGGATACTTACACTTTGGGCTATGCATTTGGAGCTGACATGAGTTCAGTTGCTGTTGCAGGGCAAGAATATGGAAGTATTTATACTGGTTATGGTTATGCTACTGATCCTAACAGCGGTCAAAAGCTTTTAAAAGCAAATGGAAGTTATTGGAGAAGTGGTGATTTAGGCCAGGGCAACAAAAATTTGGGTAGTATGATGGAAAAGTATAACGGAAGCTTAATCAATAATATCAGGTATAAAAACTTTAACGTTAATTTCCAAATTGATGCTAAAGTAGGTGGTTTAATAGCTTCTGGAACACATCAATATGGCACAAATTTCGGTGCATTTGAAAGCACGTTATTTGGCCGTTCTGCTGATTTAGGTGGTTTACCTAGAAAAGATGCACAAGGAAATATCATTGCAAATGATGGTATCATCCCTGAAGGTGTTTTTGCAGCAGGTACAACAATCAGTAATGTTAATGTTTCTGGTTTAACTTTCCAGGAAGCTGTTAACAGAGGGCTAATTCAGCCAGTAAGCGCCCGTGTTCATTATGCACGTTTAACACAATGGTCTACAGGTATTAGAGAATATTCTACATTCGAAAATAGCTGGGTTGCACTAAGAGAGGTTTCGGTAGGATATACTTTACCTAAAAAATTCACAGAAAAACTTAGTTTCAACCGAATTAACGTAAGTGTAATCGCAAGGAATTTAACTTACCTATACAACAGTTTACCAGATCATCTTAATCCTGAAGGTTTGTTCAATAATACTGCAGGAGCTTTTGCAGAATACGGAGGTATGCCTTACGTACGTACATTTGCATTCTCATTAAAAGGTTCTTTATAGTAATTTAAAAAAGAAATTGAAATGAAAACGATATATAAAATAGGTTTAACCTGTACAGCTTTAATTGGGCTGACCTTTACAGGCTGTAAAAAGGAGAAGTTTGTTGAACTTAACACCAATCCTCAGCTGATCGATGTAATTACTCCGGAACAACAATTTATGAATGCTGTTGCAAGTATTCAAGGAGACCGTTTCGAAGCTTATTATGATAACTTCAGAGGCATTATGCCTTGGATGCAAATGTTAACACCACTTGCTGGAAATAGTGTAACATTTATTTCAGAATCTGGCAGTTTAAGAAACGTTCGTTATGGCATTTTCTATCCTGCAGTAGGTGGTAACCTTACAGATGTAGAACAGCTGATTAGAAAAATGTCTGCAGAAGAACAGGCAAAAAGAGTACATGAAGTCGAAATTGCAAAAATAGTTAAGGCTTATTATGCCTTTTATGTTTCTGATATTAGTGGCAGCATTCCATACACAGATGCATTTATGGTGAGATATGGCGGTACTGAAACACCAAAATATAACACTCAGCCTGAATTATTTGATATTCTTGACGCTCAATTAAAAAGCGCAGTAACAACTTTAAGTGCAACGCAACCTGTTGCACAAACTTCTTTTGGTAAAAACGACCTGTTTTTTCAGGGTGACGTGGCCAAATGGATAAAAGTTGCGAACTCAACAAGATTGAGAATAGCGATGCGTTTAATGAAGAGAGATGCTGCTAAAATGAGAACTAAAGTATTGGATATTTTAGCCGCCCCAGGTGGTTTGATCGATAATGCGAATGAAAGTTGGATTTTTAGAGCCAATGCCAACTACGCAGATGGTGGAGACTGGTCGGCTGGGAACCTGCGTGCTCCTAGGCCAATTGTTGATTTCATGTATACCAATTCCGATCCTCGAATCAGGTTTTTCTATCAGGAGAATTTATTTAGTCAAACCAATTTCGATCTGGCTAAAGCACAAGGTAAAGTTCCAGCTTCTTCAACCTTCGATCCGAGAAGATATTATGGTGTTGCTACAAGTCCGGATGCTTCTGCTGCGCCAGACTTTGCTAAATTCCTTAATAACATCACTATCACGGTAAGGAATGCAAGTGGACAAAGTGTGCCTCAGGTGATGGATACCTTATCACTGATTCAACCACGCCTTTTTGCCGCTGGTGAAAATGGAGGTACAGGGATGAACGCATTTCCTTTGATTACTTATCCTGATGTTTGTTTTATGCGTGCTGAGTTAGCAGCAAGAGGCGTAACATCAGAAAGCGCTGAAAGCTGGTATAATAAAGGTGTAGAAGCATCTATCAGGTTATATGATGATCTTGCAAACAAAGCTAAAATTATTGATCGCACAGGTGCTGCTAATTATCAAGCCGTAACAGCGACGGAAATTAGCAACTATCTGGCTAAAACGCCAGTTAAGTATGATGCAGCCAAAGGTCTGGATCAAATTATTAGTCAGGCTTACCTTAACTTTTTTAAACAGCCTAACGAGGCCTGGGCAATTTTTAAAAGAACAGGTATGCCAAATACCACAACTGTTGTTGCGCTTGAAAGGATTATAGCCTCGGGTACCGAGCAATCTATTCCAAGAAGAGCTGCATTAAGCATCCCGTCAATTACAAATCTAAACTATCAGAATATTACAGATGCCTACAAAGCAATGCAGGCAGATCCTGATTTTGGTCAGGGACCAAGTGATATTACCGGAAGAGTTTGGTGGGATAAGAAATAAATTTTTTTCAAAAACTCCTGGTGAAAGCCGGGAGTTTTTTATATTAAGAGGATGTTTAGAATTTTCACCTATTTATTGCTAGTTAATTTAAGCATTTACGGAGCGAAGGCCCAAAGCAAAATTTCCGTTCAAAAGCTGCAAAAAATTCCGTTAAAGGCATTAAATGGAAAAACAGATCATATCATGGCTGGTAAGGCTACGGCTTTTGTTTTCCTGTCTCCAGAATGTCCGCTATGTCAAAATTATGTAGCGGAACTTAACGCATTAAAATTAAAATATCCAAACGTGGAAATACTGGGCTTAATTCCCGGAAATGCTTATAAACTGAAGGAAATATCTGCGTTCAAGGATGAATATAAGGTAGGTTTCCCTTTGTTAGTAGACGATTTGAAATTATTAACTTCAGCATTGAATGCCACCACTACTCCAGAAGTTATCTTAATCGATCAACAAGGCGCACTGAAATATCGTGGATTAATTGATAACTGGGCCGAGAGCCTTGGAGTTAAACGCAAAGTTATCACGTCGCATTACTTAAATGACGCCCTTGCAAACCTGACTACACCCAACTACCCTGTTAAAATTACTAAGCCAGTTGGCTGCTTAATTAACGACAAATAAAATGAAGAAAATTTTGTTATTACTTATTACCTTACTGGTGGTTAAATGGGGTTTTAGTCAGAAATTAACCTACTATGAGCATATTGCACCAATAATTAAAAATAAATGCACACCCTGCCACCGGCCAGGAGAAGCGGCACCTTTTGCATTATTAACCTATGAAGATGTTTCAAAAAGAGGAAGCTTTATAAAAAAAGTGACCCAATCTGGTTTTATGCCGCCCTGGAAGCCAGATAATCATTACCGAAGTTTTGAGAATGATCGGTCGTTAAGTGAAGCTGAAAAGAAAATGATTAGTGCCTGGGTTGACGATAAAATGCCTCAGGGTACAGTTAAGGCTAAAGGTAAATTGCAACAGGATTATATAGAAGGAACACAATACAGCCGTACGCCAGAACTGGTTTTAAAAACAATGAAGCCCTTCATCGTCAAATCAGATAGGGAAGAACGTTTCATCGTTTTCAAGATACCATTTGAGCTCGGCGAAGAAAAAAATGTAGAGGCGATTGAATTTTTCTCCTCAAATAAGAAACTTATTCATCATGCAAATTTCGCCATACATCCGGTAGCGGATGGTGTAGATATCAATAGTGCGGCCGACTATGTAAATTTAACAGATGGCGACCGATCTGCTTATGATCAATATATGCCCTTTAAAAAGGAAATGACCTACTATGGGGGTTGGATTCCGGGAACATCATTCGAATCCTATCCGGCTAATTTAGGTTGGGTAATGCCAAAAAGAGGCGTAATTCTACTTACCATTCATTATGGTCCATCAGCAAAGGAGGAAGAAAGCATTTCAGGGGTTAATTTTTTCTTTAAAAAGACACCAATAGAGAGGAAAATAGATGTAGTCAGTTTGGGTTCTGCTGGAGTTGGAGAAAATTCAATTGATCCTTACTTCATGATTCCTGCTGATTCTGTGAAGAAATTTAACTTAAAGATAGTTACACCGAAAGATCAGTCCTTATTATATATTTGGCCACATATGCATCTGTTGGGAAAAGATTTTAAAGCTTATGCAGTAACACCAGATGGAAAAACGATTAATTTAGTTTCTATTCCATCATGGGATTTTAGATGGCAAGAAATTTATCGTTTCAAGCAACTGATAAAAATTCCGAAGGGGTCCATTTTAACAATGGAGGCTACTTACGATAACTCGAAAAATAACCCTAACAACCCTAATAATCCTCCTAAAATGGTTTTTTCAGCTAATGATATGAAATCAAGTGATGAGATGATGACGATGTTAATGCTGTTTCTTCCATACAAAGAGGGCGATGAGAAGCTCTTATTAAAATAACCGAGCTTGCTTAGACTTATTATTATCATTAAAATTTAGTTCAGATGTCTGTTATCATCGAGAAAGGTCAGCGTTTAAAAGCTGATATTATCAAGCATCTCTATTATAAAATAGCGCTGTCATTAACCGATTTAAGTAAGCTCACCAAAAAGAGTTTACCATTGGTTACCTCTGTTGTCAACAATTTGATGGCTGAAGGTTATATTATAGAACAAGGATTAGCACCTTCTACTGGCGGTCGACGCCCTTCCATGTACCTGCTTAACCCAAATCATAATAAATTTATTGTGGCCATTGCCATGGATCAACTTATTACCAGACTTACCGTTTATGATATGTCTAGAAAGTTAATCGTACCCATGCAATATCTGGATTTCGACTTGTCTGATGACAAAAGCGATGTTTCTACACTGGTAAACTTTATTAATGAGAGTATTGATAGATCAAAAATAAAAAGAAAAGATATTTTAGGTATAGGGATTGGAATGCCAGGTTTTGTGAATGCAGAACTAGGTATAAACCTGTCCTATCTTCCAATTAATAATGGGTTAACATTACGCGAATTTATTTCTTCAGCAGTGAAACTTCCGGTTTTTATTGATAATGATTCAAGTTTAATCGCTTTGGCCGAACTCAATTTCGGTGAGGCAATGGATTTAAAAGAAGTAATGGTTGTAAATATTGGCTGGGGAACGGGGCTTGGTATGATTATCAACGGCCAACTTTACAGAGGAAGTACGGGCTATGCTGGTGAGTTTAGCCATATTCCCCTATCAGATAGTAACAATTTATGTTCTTGCGGAAAAAGGGGGTGTTTAGAGGTTGATACTTCATTGCTCGTGATGGCAGAAAAAGCTGAACAGGCTTTAGCAAATGGCGCCGAATCTAGTATGAAAGAGTTGTTTAAAGATAAAACTAAACATCAAAGAGATCATTTTTTGGATGCTGTAATCGCTCAAGATCCCTTAGCAGTTTCTATTTTATCTAAAGCCGGATTTCAGTTAGGAAAGGGGTTATCAACATTAATTCATATTCTTAACCCAGAATGCATCGTGTTAAGTGGAAGAGGAGCAAAGGCCGGAGAAATGTTGCTGCCCCCTATCCAACAAGCGATAAATGAATTCTGTATACCAAGAATTGCAGGCCAAACCAAAATCAAGATATCTACGCTAACTGATGAGGCAGAATTACTAGCAGCTGCCGGCCTAATAATCGAAAACAGTCAATTTGATTAATAGACTACAGATCAACGATAAAAAAAACTCACGACATTGATATGAAAAGATTAATATTTTCCTTTTATCTATTTTCACTTTCAATTGCTTTTTCCTCCGCTCAGGAACGCAATGATATCGTAAAACAATCTTCCACTTACGAGTGGCCAAAAGATCCTTTGGTTAAAGAGAAACTAGAGCAGTGGCAGGATAAAAAGTTTGGCATGATCATCCATTGGGGTTTGTATGCTGTTCCAGGAATTATCGAATCTTGGTCTATCTGCTCTGAAGATTGGATCGAAAGAGATTCTACCATTGCTTACGAAGACTATAAAAAATGGTATTGGGATTTTAGCAAGCAGTTCAATCCAACCAAATTCAACCCCGAGCAATGGTCGGCTGCGGGAAAAGCTGCAGGAATGAAATATCTCGTTTTTACTACCAAACACCATGATGGTTTTGCCATGTTTGATACCAAGCAAAGCGATTTCAGCATTGCCAAAGGACCTTTTGCCAATAACCCAAAGGCAGATGTTGCAAAATATGTTTTTGATGCTTTTAGAAAAGATGGCTTCATGATCGGTGCCTACTTTTCTAAACCTGATTGGCATTCGCAATATTATTGGTGGCAAAAGTATGCTACGGCAGATCGAAACAATAATTACGATATCAAAAAATATCCATGGCGTTGGAATAAATTCAAGGATTTTACCTACAAACAAATCGGAGAATTAATGAATAACTACGGCAGTGTAGATATTCTTTGGCTTGATGGGGGCTGGGTTCGTCCTTTGGAAACCGTGAATGAAGAGGTGCTGTCGTGGGGTGCAAATATCCCTAAATGGAGCCAGGATATTGATATGCCGAAAATTGCTGCAATGGCAAGGAAAGCACAGCCAGGGTTGTTAATGGTTGATAGAACTGTTCATGGTCCTTACGAAAACTACCAAACGCCTGAACAACGGATTCCGGAAAAACAATTGGATTATCCCTGGGAAAGTTGCATGACTTTAGGCGGTGCCTGGGGCTTTGTACCTAACGATCAATATAAATCTTCCACAGAAGTAGTTCATAAACTGGTAGAAATTGTCGCAAAAGGTGGCAGTTTATTACTTGGTGTTGGGCCCAAGCCAGATGGAACGCTCCCTGATGAGGTAACCAAACAGCTTAATGAAATTGGAAAGTGGACTTCTAAAAATGGAAAAGCAATTTATGGTACCCGCATCACAAAAGATTATCACGACAGACAAACCTGGTTTACTCAAAGTAAAGATTCCAAAAAGAGATTTGCAATTCATTGCTTAGCAGAGCAAACAATACCAGATATGGTGAAATGGAAAGGAAACGCACCCAAAAAAGGCACTGAAATCATTTTGCTTTCCACAGGTAACAAAGTAAAATGGAAAGGTGTTGATGGAGAAACCTGCGTTTCTATTCCTAAAGTTGATCGTACGGCAGCGCTTGCTTTTGAGTTTACAGCGCAATAAAATTAAACCCTATGAAGATAAAATGTTTTGTAGCCATTCTTGGGATAACTATTTTTTCTCTTGATGCAATAAATACATTTGCACAAAAGCAAACAACCCCTGTTTACAAAGATGCGAAGTCAAGCATCGATGATAGGGTAAAGGATTTGCTGGCGAGAATGACTCCGGAAGAAAAATTCTGGCAACTATTTATGATTCCCGGCGACCTTGATGGGGTTGATAAAAAGCGTTACCAGAATGGGATTTTTGGTTTACAGGTAAGTGCTGTATCTCAAGGTGGTGGTGGTGCCAATCAAATGATGACCTACAATACTTCAGAAAATGCGTTCACACTGGCTAAGAAAATTAACGCCATTCAGAAATTCTTTATGACTGAAACCCGGTTGGGCATTCCGATTATTCCTTTTGATGAAGCCCTTCATGGTTTGGTGCGCCAAGGTGCAACCGCTTTTCCTCAGGCAATCGGGCTGGCAGCGAGTTTTGATACCGAAAATATGGCTAATGTTGCTCGGGCAATAGCTGGAGAAACTAAAGTGAGAGGAATTAGAGATATTTTGACGCCGGTTGTAAACATCGCGTCAGATGTGCGTTGGGGCAGGACGGAAGAAACGTACGGTGAAGATCCCTTCCTTTCTTCGCAAATGGGTTTGGCTTTTGTCAGCGCATTCGAAAAGCAAAACATCATTACCACACCTAAACACTTTATTGCAAATGTGGGCGATGGCGGTCGCGACAGCTATCCTATCCATTTCAATGAGCGGATGATGAAGGAAATCTATTATCCACCTTTTGAAGTGGCGATAAAACAAGGCAAAAGCAGATCGCTGATGACGGCTTACAATTCTGTTGATGGAACTCCGGCAACGTCGAATTATCAATTGCTTACGCAAAAGTTAAAAAACGATTGGGCTTTCGGAGGTTTCGTAATCTCTGATGCAGGAGCCGTTGGTGGAGCCAGTGTATTGCATCATACCGCAACAGGCTATGCACAATCTACCATACAAGCCATTGAAGGCGGGTTAGATGTGATTTTTCAAACTGAATTTGATCACTATAAACTCTTCATCCCGCCTTTTTTGGATGGTTCAATTTCGAAAAGCCGAATCGATGATGCCGTTTCAAGGGTTTTGAAAGCAAAGTTTGAACTGGGTCTTTTCGAAAATCCATATGTATCAGAAAGGGATGCTGAAAAAGCTGTAAGCGATAAACGCAATAAATCTGTAGCAAAAGCAGCCGCCCAAAAGTCATTTGTGCTGTTAAAAAATGAGCAATCATTACTTCCTTTAAATGCTGACAAGAAGATTTTAGTACTGGGTGAAGATGCTACTGAAGCACGTCTAGGGGGGTATAGCGGTTCTGGAAACGGCAAAATCAGTATTCTGGAAGGAATCAGGAAAAGGGTGGGACAAGCAGCCAACGTGGTGTATGCAAAAGGAAGCAGTCGCGATCCTAAATTCTACCAAATTATCCCAGCTAATTTTTTACGTACCGATACAGCAAGGGGATTAAAGGCCGAATATTTTGATAATTTGAATTTCAGCGGCTTACCTGCGGTTACCAGAATCGACAAGAAAATCGATTTCATGTGGACCCTTTATGCTCCCGACCGCAAACTTGCAAAAGATCAATACTCGGTAAGGTGGACCGGAAATTTAGTCGCCCCACAAACCGGAGCATTCAAGATCGGCTTAGAAGGGAATGATGGTTTCAGGCTTTTTATCAACGATAAATTGTTGATCGATCAATGGGAGAAAACTTCTTATCATAGCCGCCTGATCTCTTTTAATTTTGAAAAAGATAAAAAATATGCCATCCGCATCGAATTTCAAGAAACGAAAGGCAATGCCTACATCAAATTCATTTCTGATTTTGAAGTGATTAATAATGTTGACAAGGAGCTTGCTGAAGCCGTTTCGCTTGCCAAACAAGCAGATGTTGTGGTGATTGCTGCCGGTATAAAAGAGGGTGAATTTCAAGATCGGGCCATGTTGAACTTGCCTGGAAATCAGGAACAGTTAATCAATGAAATGGTTAAAAGTGGTAAGCCCGTTGTGGTGCTATTGGTTGGTGGAAGTGCAATTACGATGAATAATTGGATCGATCATGTACCTGCGGTTTTAAATGTTTGGTATCCGGGGGAAGAAGGAGGAAACGCAATAGCGGAAACGCTTTTTGGCGATTATAATCCTGCAGGGCGATTGCCGATAACCTACCCGGTACATGAATCGCAATTGCCATTGGTGTATAATCATAAACCAACCGGGCGTGGCGATGATTACAATAACCTCAGTGGAGAACCGCTATTTCCATTTGGTTACGGCTTGAGTTATACAAAATTTGAATACAGTGAATTGGTTTTGAGTAAACGTGAAATTAATCAAAACGAGAAGGTTACAGCCACTTTTAAACTAAAAAATATCGGCAATCGGGCAGGTGAAGAAGTTGCTCAACTTTATATTCGGGATATGTTGGCTACCATTGTTAGGCCAGTATTGGAACTTAAAGGATTCAAGAGAATTGCATTGAAACCAGGAGAAAGTAAAGAGATTGTGTTTGAAATCGAGCCAGAAATGCTGAAAATGTTCAATGCAAAAATGAAATCTGTGATTGAACCAGGGGATTTTAGAATCATCATTGGCGCTTCGAGTAAAGCGTTATGGTTAAAGGAAACGCTTAAAGTATTATAACGCTGCCCCTCATTTTAGCCGAAAGATTTTGCCTTTTTATGGTAGGTTAACCATATGTACTTAGTTAGTTATCGCCGTGAGTGCTGGTTACACTCGCGGCTTTTTCTTTAATTTAAACCTCCAATTCCTAATTTTTCGGCTAACTCATTCAAATCTTTTACTACAACGTCGATCAAAGGTATTCCACTCAATTTTCTCTCTTGTTCAAACTCATGTTCCGGTTCGCCAGGTATAATTACTTTCTTATCAGGATCAATTGTTTTTGCAGTTTTAAAACGTTCCACCCAGTTATCCAGGTGATTTTTGAATTCTTCGGCAGGGCGGAAACCGTCGACACGCATTGCACCTAAGAAATGGCCTAAACCTTCACCAACCGGGTTTGCAGAGGGTTCTAAAAAAGCAACAAAAGGTGGTACCCATGGGCCATAGTTTGCACCTGAAAGCACAGCCGATAAAATATCAACTGTAGCACTCAATCCGTAACCTTTATGACTTCCATGATCCTTATCACTACCCAAAGGCAGGAGCGAACCCCCACTTTTCAATTCGTTAGGATCAATTGAATTTTTTCCGTTTTTATCCTGTACCCAACCTTCAGGGATAGGTTTGTTAGCCCTTTGTGCAATTTCTAATTTTCCATTTGCAGCAGCAGAGGTAGCCATATCTACAATTACCGGAGGATATTTCCCTGCCGGAAATGCGTAACACATTGGGTTGGTTCCAAGTAATCGCTCATTGGTGTATGTTGGCGCAACCAGCGGACTTGCATTGGTCATGCTGATGCCGATCATGTCTTTTTCTACCGCCATTAAAGCATGGTAGCCCGCAATCCCGAAATGGTTAGAGTTTTTTACTGAAACCCATCCGCTTCCGTATTTCTCTGCTTTTTCGATTGCTACTTTCATTGCGAAAGGTGCAACAACCAAACCCAAACCCGCATCGCCGTCAACGGTTGCAGTGGTCGGCGTTTCATGTACAATTCTAATGTTGGGTGTGGCATTGATTCTATTTTTCTCCCATAAACGAACATAGCCACTTAAACGGGCCACACCATGTGAATCAATTCCACGTAAATCAGAACGAATTAATACATCGGTAGCAAGCTCAGCGTGTTCATCAGAGCAGCCCATTTTTTTAAAAACGTTGTAGGTGAAGGCTCGGAGGTGTGATTCGGTAAAGGTTATAAAGTTCATTTTTGCATCAATTTGTCGTCATTGCGAGGTACGAAGCAATCTATTCAAAGGGATTGCTTCGTGCCTCGCAATGACGATTTGTTTAGGGTAAGAGTAGGGTAAAATCGCCGCCAAGTGGCTCGAAGTTTTCTATGCAGGATGAAAGAAAATCTTCCCCGTAGTTAACATACATTGGTGCGATATTCAAAGTTCTTTCTTGCATGGTACCATTAGGAAAAAGTCGCTTTTTAACATTTTCAATTTGTACCAACGCCATTTCATGCTTTCGTTTTTCAGCTCTAAAGAGTTTCTTTTCTAGGTTGGCTAGCAAGCGGTTTGTTTTCTGCTTTGCAGTATCGGTAGAAACGGAAAGGGTTTTATCAATTTTATAAGCATTTAACTTAATCTGGTCAAAAATACTATTGATAGCACGGGTTTCATCGGCTAGGCTAAGCTGGGCAGTCGAGTTTTTCTTTACCCACAGATTTTTCAACTCTTCAACCGGTAAAAAGATATCCTCCAGAGAAAAACCCAGACTGTATAAATTTTCGGCACTGCGTTTATCAATCAATAAAGCAGAATTACGGAGCAACAACACCGGAAAATCTACTTTATAAAAATCGAAATTGGCTTTTAGCTGCATCCAATAAGCTACTTCAGCGCCCCCGCCGATGTAAGCGATGTTTGGCAAAATTATTTCCTGGTACATTGGCCGCATCACCACATTCGGACTGAACCGTTCGGGGTTCGATGCGATTTCTGCCAACAGTTCATCCTCGGTAAAACTGATGTCAGTATGATTGACCAGGTATTTCCCATCTTCAAAAATTAAACGTTCCCGCAAATCATCTTTGAGATAAAAGAAATTGATATCCCTGCCGTTAACCTGGGTTTTGTAGCCTTTTTCCTCGAGCTGGTTAGAGGTAGAGTCGATATTTTTAGAACTGTTATGCTGCCTCACATCATCAGCTATTACGCTCGCGAAAATCTTTTTTAATGCCGCTTCATCTGCATTAACGATTACCAAACCGTATTTTTCAAATAATTTATTTACCAGATAACGTGTAGCATCAGCTAAATTATCATGTTCCAGGTAAGCTTTTTCTACCAGTTTAGCAATGTGCTTTCCATTTTTCGAAATACCCAAATAGCCTTTGTAAGCGGTTACTGCAGCAGCGACAGTTTTGGTACTTAACCTGCCGGTAGCACCATTGGTGGTTTGTATCCAACTGATGTTTTTTTCATCAACACTTACGTGATTAATTTCTTCAAAATCATGATCTTCTGTGGCCATCCAATAAACAGGCACAAAATTTTTATCAGGATGGGCCATCTTTAACTCGATCGCTAGATTTATTGCGGTAACGATCTTGTAAATAAAATATAAGGGGCCAGTAAAAAGATTAAGTTGATGGCCTGTAGTTACTGTAAAAGTATTTTCAGAAGCCAGAAGTTCGATGTTTTTTGTTACCGATTTATTGGTTTGAATGTGCTGGTATTGGCTTTTTAGAACATCAACCAAAATGTTTCGATCTCCGGAAAAATTCCTGTTTTCTATTGCCTGGGCTAAACCATCCATATCAGGACGATAACTGTAAAAAGGCCTTAACTGTTCTTCATCATTGATATAATCCAAAACCAGTTTTGAAAAAGAGCCAGTTTCCTGATAGGAAATATATTTTGCCTGCATAATTAGCGAAAGTAATGCAATTTAAGAATATTTGTAAAGCCGAACTACTATTTTACAATACTTAAATAAATTTTAACGATTGCATAGGTATTGAAAACAACGTAAAAAAAACCGCTCTAAAATTATAGAGCGGTTGAGAGAACCATGGATAGATAGCAATCGTTTGAACGAGATATTGATGCCTTCCTTTTTAAAATTCAATTGGCACTTTTCCTTCGGCAATTCTACATAGATCGGCCATGGTAAAATGCTTATTGCTACGATAAGCTTCCCAGCAAGGTAAGCTTGGTTTCCAGAATGGATTTTGGCTTATAAAGGAAGTATTATCACCTTCTAATAAACCTACAAATACTTCAGTTACAATTCTTCCTCCAACATCTCCGAGTTTTAAACCCATTTGTTGAACTTCTGCTTCTTTTAGTATATAAAACCACAATGGTGTGCTGTTTTCAAAATTGAC
This sequence comes from Pedobacter sp. AC212, assembly GCF_979258625.1. NCBI lineage: Bacteria > Pseudomonadati > Bacteroidota > Sphingobacteriia > Sphingobacteriales > Sphingobacteriaceae > Pedobacter > Pedobacter sp. AC212. Next base: position 1,502,976 of record NZ_OZ409870.1, read on the forward strand.
TTTATAGTGCTTTAAGTCGTTGAATATTTCAGCTTCCATTGGCTTAAATCTCATTGCATGTGCAACACGTTGGCCCGATGGCATACTAAAGGTTAAACTTCTAAGTAAATTGCGAGATGCCAAAGAAATCACATCGCCAGATGCAAAACCTGGGAGTTGAAATAAGGGAGAAGATATTTTTGTATCTATCAGCTTATTCGGTCTCATACTTCCATCGCCCAAATTAAAGAAGGTATGCCAATCTATAAAGCGTCTATCAGCTCTCTTGCCGCCTCGTAAATCATTAGGGTCCGGACTATGATGGTCGGCAGCGAAATCGAAAATATCAGCAAAAAATGGCGTTGGGTTTGGCTTGTTTGCTGTTCCAAAATTCGCACGGTAGGACGGACGGATTTGGCTGTGTCCAAAACGATACGCTGCCACCGAAAATTCTACAGGAATGTAAGGCTGATTATGCCAGCCATAAAATTTTCGGCCGTTAGTGAGTACATCGTTTACTACATTTTCACCACATAGGAGCGGCAAAAACTCGTGAAGCAAAATCCATTGGTAATGCCAGCGAACAAGCTCTTGCGCCTCGTTAAAAACTACTGAAGGTGATTTTGTGGGCCATTTAACCCGAATCGCATCAACCAATTTATTATGAAATTGTAAAAAAAGTACTTGCAGCTGAGAAACTATTAAATTTTCATCGTTTCTCGGATCGCCTATTAATGCGGTATTTTGGGAATTTCGAGGTAAATCAAATTTATTTATTCCGTCTTTACCTTGGCTAGTTAGGGGATGAAGCAGCATTTTTATGCCCATGCCGTCAGATTGATCGTAAAGGTGCGGAGAAGCTCCAGGACCGCTGCCGTATACATTATCCAAAGCCAGGCTTGGTGTTCTGAAATTCTCTATAAATTCTGGATCCGATTGCCTTTCCAAACTGGAAGTTGGATCAAAAGTGATATCATGATCGATAAATTGGCCTAAGAAAGTCATACCCGCTCCCATAATCGGTGAGTTCGGATTGTTGACTTGTAGTGTAGGATCGGTAATTAAATTGATAGGATCTTGATTCATATCATCTTTAGCGTCCATGATGCCGCCTTTTTTGCCAATGTCTTTTAAAGCCTCCCTGACTTTAGTAGTGTCTGTTGCGAAAGGTGGCAGTGAGGGAAAAATTCTGCCGAATTTTCCTTTGTCGTAAAATCGAGATGTAAAAGGAACGATGTCCTGATAAAGTGCGCCATGTCTGCTCATAATTTTATATTTAGTTATTAGGTTATACTAAATATAATTACTAATGGTTTGATTATATGATGTTTGTCATCTATTTTGCATGCTTTGGGTGCGATATACGCTTTTTACGGTATGGTTTTGCTGTATTATTAATCAGGTTTCTTTCCACTACCAATGAGGTTAACATCAACAAGTTCTAACGATTTCACCATATCCTTAACCGTTTCTTTATACTTTTTAAAATGAGCGGTAGTGATGTGCGCTTCGTATGCAGCAGTATCAGCATAAATTTCGAGTATGGTAATGTCGGTCGGGCTGGATTTATCGGCAACCGCATCATAGGTCAATACATTCTGTTTTTAATTCAATCGAGCTAACTTGAAAATACTGATATCAGGGTTTTCAGTCAATAGATCTTCAGATTTAGAAAATTGAAGTGTCGTTAATAATTTGGTAGATTTCTGATTTCCTTTATGTGTAAATGCAATGATTTGGCAAAACTGCAAGGTTTCAAAAGTGTAATTTATAACTACCTCCAGTGCTTCTTTCATAATGCCCTGCCCTTGAAAGTTTGTTTTTAACTCGTAGCCGACTTCGCAACTATTATTTTTAGTGGAGAAATTGTAAAGGCAAATGGTGCCCACAAAAGTTTTAGTTTTTATTAGGGTAATTGCCCAGTAAATGGAGGTGTTATTTCTTATATTTTCATTAACGTTGTCTATAAATCGTAAGGCATCCTCAACTGTTGTGCTTGGTTTTCTATCGAGATATTTGTTTATTACTGCATCAGAACGCAAAGCGAAAATATTCAGCTGATCATCATGAGATAATTGTCTAAGTCTAAGCCTTTCGGTGGTTAAAATTGGGAATTTTTTGAATAGATCAATCATTAGGTATGTTTCTCTGTTTGTAGAGTGATTTTTATATTGATGGCAAGTAATTTGTTCACTAGCTTGGTTAAGAAATTACAAACGGCAAGAGTACTTTTGCTTTTTATTTTCTTGTTGTTAAAACAATTGGGAAGTGAAAATTTAATTAAACGATTGTCTGTACTTTAAGGGAGACATTTCAGTTTTCTTTTTGAAAAGTCGGTTGAAGGATTGCGATTGCTCAAAACCTAATTCATAAGCAATTTCGTTTACGGATAAGTTTGTCGTCAAAAGTTTTTCTTTTGCTTTTTCAATGAGTTTTTCGTGAATGTGCTGTTGGGCATTTTGTCCTGTTAGCAAACGCAACATATCGCTTAAATAATTTGCAGAAAAATGAAGTTGATTGGCTAAATATTCAACTGTCGGCAATCCATTTTTTAGCGTTTCCGTGTTATTAAAGTAATCGTTCAATAGATTTTCCATTTTAGAAAGTAAATCATTGTTTACAACTTTTCGGGTAATGAATTGACGTTCGTAAAAACGATTGCAATAGTTCAAAAGCAAATCAATTTGCGACAGAATAATATCTTGTGTATGCTTGTCAATATGCTGGTATTCTTTTTCTATTTTTTGAAATATCTCAATAACATTTTTTTCTTCTTGGTCAGAAAGATGCAGCGCTTCATTTATGGAATAGGAAAAGAAACCATAGTTTTTGATTGTGCTTTGCAATGGGTGTTTTTTCAAAAAATCAGAGTGAAAAAATAACACGTATCCTGTTCCAATCGTTTCGTTAAAAGCGTTGGTTTTCTCTAGTTTAACCGATTGGACTTGTTTAGGTGCAGTAAAAATCATTGTTCCCTTGTCAAAATCATAATATTGCTGTCCGTATTTTACTTTGGATTGGATATTGTTTTTTAGAGATATCGTATAAAAATCAGTAGAAAAATGTTTCCACAAATCAGAATCTACAGCGTGTATTTCAGAAACCAAAACCACACTAACCAACGGATGTGAAGGGGGAGGAATGGATAGTAAGCGATGAAATTCGGATAAAGAATTAATGGTCTGCATATCTAAATAAAATTCTAAAGATAATTAATGCAACAACTTCTATGGTTAGCCAAAGTAATTGTTTTGAAAAAAAACCGTCTAAAGCAAACCCCAACTAATCGGGCTATGATAATTCCTAAAGTTAGAAAAAACAATACTGCAAAAACGCTTAATTTCCAATTACTCCATTCATTGAAAAAAGTTAAGAAAATCCCTAATCCAATTAAAAATCCCCATTTAACCCGTATTTCAATCATTTGATATGGATTTTCGGGTAAGGGAATTTTGCTGATTATGTTTGGTTTGTATGTTAGAACGCAACCTGCAATGAGCAAGATTACTCCGGTTATTTTTAGAAAAAAAGTCATTATTTCTGCAAAAGGTTTTCCTGAAAGAATGGCACTAGTTCATCTAATGCTTCTGCTGTTGCTTCGGGTTTGTCGTATAAATCATAATGACCTGCACCATTTACGATATGGATTTTTTTGTTTTTAGAAACGGCTTTTTTGTATAAGTCAAAGCCATCTCTGTAAGAACCGAAAGAACCAACTTTGTCTCCAACGATAATCAATAAGGGTTGTGTCAATAAAAAATCAGCGAGGTGAAAAGCGTCAAACATGATTAAGTTCGCCGTACTTGCAAAAAGCAATTTATTGTTTGAAGTAGGGAATTCGCCTCTTGGCGTTCTGTAATAATCAATAGCCTCTAACATATCCAAATCGTTTATGCCTGCCTTTTTTGCTTCTTCGGAAGAATTGGGTGTCCAATTGGTAATCATCGGCTCTGCACCGTTGGCTTCCGCAGTTCGTTGCGTAGAAATAGATTCTAATGTTTCTAAAAAATTTGCTTCTCTGAATGCTCGGCCTATGTTTACTCCTGAAATTGTAGCCAAAGCTTTTATTCGCCTTTCTTTCAATGCTGCATTTGCAGCATAACCACCGCCTGCGCAAATACCCAATAAACCGATGTGGTTTTTATCTACAAAATATAATGTAGTAAGATAGTCTACGGCATAGCATAAGTCTTCTACACGACTGGTTGGGTCTTCAAAATATCTTGGCTCTCCACCGCTTTCGCCTTGAAAAGAAGCATCATAAGCCAAAGCAATAAACCCTTTTTGGGCAAGTTTTCCGGCATAAAAACCTGCGGTTTGTTCTTTTACGCTGCCTCCCGGATGAACGCAAACAATAGCGGGATAATTCTTTGTTTCATCAAAATTGTCGGGCAAATGAAGATTGGCTACTGTGTCCCAATTTCTGTTTTTAAATTTTACTTTTTGCATCGTTTTACATTTTAAGTTTTACAATGCAAAGTTCGTCTTCCTTTAAAGAGTAAATGTAACCAAATTGAGGTTGTTTGTACCCGAATCGGGGTTGAGATGTTATGTTGGTGTGGCATTTCCCATTACCGCTAACTAAAATAAAAACGAAAGCCTTTCATTTTTGGATATTTATAAGCGATCAAAACCTTTTAAATGAAAATTAATCACTTACAGCAATCAAATTTCATCTGTTCAAAAACCTTTATAATAAAAAAAGCCGTCCTGAATAGACAGGACGGCTTCTAAAATATTTGGTTTTAGTGATTTACCATTTTTTTCTGCGTTCGCCACTTCCGCCTTCTCTACTTCCACCTTCTCTGCGTCCGCTTCCACCTTCTCTACTTCCACCTTTTTCATCACGGCTACGTCCAGAGAAATCTCTGAAACCACCACCAGCGTTTCCACCTTCTCTGCTTCCGCCTTCTCTACGACCGCTACCGCCAGAACTTCTTCTGTCGCCACCGCCGCTGCCGCCACGGTAACCACCGCCACCGCCACTTCTGCGTTCACCGCCGAAACCACCGCTACGTCTTTCACCGCCACCGCGTCTTTCGCCAGCACCTTCGCCACGACCACCATCTCCGCTTTTCTCGATACGTACTGCACGACCGTTAAACTCAACAGATTTAAAGCCTTCGAAAACTTTATCAGCAACATCATCTTCCACCTCAAAGAAAGAGAAAACACCTTTCAAGTCGATTTTACCAACGCTTTTGCCAGCAATTTTTCCGTTGTTACAGATAAATGATAACATATCGCCACGGGTAAATTCATCTACCGAACCTAAGTTGATAAACAAACGGGTGTAACCTTCGCTACCACGTCCGCGTCTTTCCCCACGTTCACCTCTTTCGCCACGATCATCGCCAACAGCTGCATTTAAATCAGGTGCTTTAGAATAGTAGTCTAAGAAACGGTTAAATTCTAAAGAAGCAAAACGTTTGATTACATCCTCTTTAGATAAATCTTTAAATTCATCCATAATACGCGGAATGTATTGATCAATTTGCTCCACATTAACTTCTACATTATGTACTTTGTGTACCAATGAGAATAATTGTTTTTCACAAACATCAAATCCGGTAGGAAGCTCAGCTTTAGTAAATTGTTTACCAATAATGCGCTCCAACTGACGGATTTTACCAAGTTCTTTAGAGTTGATGATACAAATTGAAATACCAGTTTTACCAGCACGACCAGTACGGCCAGAACGGTGGGTATAACTCTCAATTTCATCAGGTAAAGAATAGTTAATTACGTGAGTTACATTGTTTACATCGATACCACGGGCAGCAACATCAGTAGCAATTAACAATTGCATGTTGCGCTCACGGAAACGTTGCATTACTTTATCACGTTGTTGTTGCGATAAATCGCCGTGTAAAGCATCAGCATTGTAACCATCTTTAATTAAGTGCTCAGCAACATCTTGTGTATCCAATTTGGTTTTACAAAATACTACGGCAAAAATTTCAGGGTTGAAATCTACAATACGTTTTAAGGCAGCGTATTTATCACGGGCACGAACAATATAATATTCGTGTTCGATGTTAACGTTACCAGTGTTTTTTGTGCCCATGGTTAACTCTACAGGCTCGTTCATGTATTTTTTAGCAATACGGCGAACTTCTGCCGGCATTGTAGCCGAGAATAACCAGGTTTTTTTGTCATCAGGAGTAGTTGATAAAATGTCGTTGATGTCATCCTGGAAACCCATGTTTAACATCTCGTCAGCTTCATCAAGCACAACATATTTAACGTTTGAAAAATCAATTGCCTTACGGCCAATGATATCCAACATACGGCCGGGCGTGGCCACTACGATTTGAACGCCTTGGCGTATTTCACGTAGTTGTTGCATAATGTTCGCGCCACCGTAAACGGCAACAACGTGGGCATTAGCAACGTTTTTAGAAAAGTTTTTAAGGTCGTTAGCGATCTGTAAGCATAACTCACGGGTAGGGCATAAAATTAATGCCTGTGGTTTATTAACTTTAAAATCGATTAGTTCTAACAGCGGCAAACCAAATGCGGCTGTTTTTCCTGTTCCTGTTTGGGCCAAACCAACAAAATCATTAGTGCCTTCTAACAGTACAGGAATACTTTGCTCCTGAATAGGCGTTGGAGTTTCAAATCCAAGGTCCTTTACGGCATTAACGACGTCATCACTTATCCCCAATAATTGAAATGGGTTTGTCATTCGTCTTTTATTTTTAATTGAGCCGCAAAGGTACGGTTAATATTCCGTATTTTATTGATAGTTAGTTAAATAGTTTTTTGAGCTAAATAATTGAAAATAAGCAAGAAAGAAATTAAGGGTAAGATGGTATTGGAAATAGAAAATAGACGAAGGTAAATTAGCAGCGAAATGTTTGTTAATAGCTGCAAAATTTGAAAATCAAATCCTGCTTTCTGTGGTTTAAATCAGTCCCGCTTTACACTGCAATCTTTTACCCCTAAATCCCCTGAAGGGGACTTTGCCTTAAGCCCCTTTAGGGGCTGGGGTAAAAAGTATTTTCGTTTCAATCGGGTTTAAAAGGCAAAAACAGCACAATATTAACGCAACCTTTCAGCAGAGCGAATTAACCTCTCATCTTTATTAATGCCAAAAATGGCTAAAATTATAAATAAGATTGCAAGAGCGGGTAGGTAGGCACCTACTCCAAAACTTGCGCCATCAATTCCTCCAGGAAGTTGTTTGGCGTAAACACTGCACCAAAAAGCAAAACCAATAATCAACACGATGTTTAGAATCGCTATTCTTTTTTGAACACTTCTTCGTTTGAAATTGAAGATGTTGGCAAAACTCATTAAAGCTACCGCGATATTGGTGATAAACAACGGAAGGAAGTCACTCACAGTTACTCCTGAACCGGACTTTCCTATAACCGCTTTATGTAAGCCATTCGTATAAATCTCAGCTACAGTTGGCCCTGTTTCTTTGAATGCAATTGGAAAGAAAATCATTAACGCCAATGTTAAAGCTGCTAGTAATAGCCAAATGGTTTGTATTCTTTGTATCATGTTAATTTAAAATAATAGGCAATTATAGGAATTCTATTTCATCCTTAAAAAAACATTTTCTTGCTCTGCTAATCAACTACTGTCAAATTTTTAAATTTATCACCGTAAGCTTATTTCATTAATGTAACAAATAGGTGAAAATGAGTGGTAGACCCTTTTTTTAATGATGATCTGAAATTTATAGCGGATATTAGTCAAAACCAATTGTTCAGATAAATTACGACGCCCTTCAGTTATAAAAACTAATTTAATTCAAACTCGCATCACTCAATAAAACGATTTATGTTAAAACACTTATTTACCTTAATTATTTTAATTGCGGCATCAAAAGCTTTTGCTCAAGATACCCTTAAATTTGAAAATGCACTTACGGTGGCCAGCGGAAGTCGCTATGGCCGTGAGGCAATATACACCGATCAGCTAGCCTATAAAATGGCAAACGGCACCTTACAAACGCCAAATGAAAGGGGCGAATTTACTAGCAGTGTGAACGGTGAAAAAATTCTTTGGAAAGCAATTAAAGCAGATGCAAATGGTCGTTTCAGTGTATTTACCAGAAGGTCGACGCAAACCACCAACAATCCTTTTTTAAATCCGGGAGGTATAGACAGAGGTTCCGATTACATCTACTTAAGCTATACTTCTCCAAAAGCGCAAACGGCCATTTTGAACGTAATTGGCGGTAATACACTGTTTTTTAATGGTACTCCACATATGGGCGATCCTTACGGGTCTGGTTATATGCACATCCCTGTGCAATTGAAAAAAGGAGTTAACGAACTTTTTGTTCGCGGTGCAAGCATTCTGCCAAGAATCATTGTAAATGTTAAACCGTTAATCATCCATACAGATGACCTCACGCTACCTCATATTGTAGTCAATGAAATAAACGGAATATTGAAAGGTGCCATAACCATTAGCAATTCTTCTTTAAATGATGAAGATTCTTTACAGATAAAAACAATTTTGAATGGCAGGCAGAAAGAAAAACGGATCGCGAAAATCTTAAAATTAAGTATGAGAAAGTCGATTTTCGAATTCGACGCCAGCGCAGTTAGAGCGGAAGGTAATTATAATCTGGAGATTCAGCTATTAAAAAATGGAAAAATTGCTGATCAGCAAACCTTGTCAGTTGAAGCCGTAAAGGGTTCATCAAGTTATAAGCAAACCTTTATCAGTAAAATAGATGGCAGTTTGCAATATTTTGCCGTAACTCCTCAACTAGGTGGTTGGAAGACTAATTCAGCCTTGTTTCTTTCTGTACACGGCGCTGGGGTAGAAGCAATAGGGCAGGCACGGGCTTACAAGTCAAAAGATTGGGGTACAGTTGCAGCTGCTACCAATCGCCGGCCACGCGGTTTTAACTGGGAAGATTGGGGGCGTCAGGATGCGCTTGAGGTTTTGGAACTGGTGAAAAAACAATTTAAACCGAATGAAAAGCAGATTTACCTTACTGGTCACTCTATGGGCGGACACGGTACCTGGTTTTTAGGTGCCACCTATCCCGATAAGTGGGCAGCCATTGCTCCGGCGGCTGGTTATGCTTCCTTAAAAGATTATGGCTCTGCGGATGGTAAAATTCCAGATAGCAGCAAAAATATGATCGAAAAGATGTTGCTGAGAGCGGGAAATCAAAGCGATGTGCCAAAATTAGCCACTAACTATAAACAGCTTGGGGTGTATATTTTGCATGGCGATGCAGATCGAGTTGTTCCTGTAAGTTACGCCCGACAAATGAAAAAAGTGCTGGCAGATTTTCATCCTGATTTTAGCTATTACGAATATCCAGGTGGCGAACATTGGTTTGGTGATCAAAGTGTAGATTGGCCGCCAATATTTAATTTTTTTAAATGGCATAACATCGAAGCTGATTCTGCTGTCAACCATATTGATTTCATTACCTCCAGTCCGGGTATTTCTGCAACTTATCGCTGGGCTACAATTCATCAGCAAATTCAGCCTTTACAATACAGCCGGATAATTTTGAACAGAGATAGGAAGTCTTCATCCATAACTGGTAGAACAGAAAATATTGAGATGTTGCGTTTAGCCTTAACAGAATTTGGCGTTAAAACTAGTGTTAAAATCACTTTGGATAGTTTAGCTGATATCAATTACATCACGCAAACCGATCACGATACACTAACACTGGAAAAGTATGATCAACAGTGGCAAATTGCAAAAGGAATTAATGTTCAAAATAAGAATCCGCTTAGATCTGGTAGGTTTAAAGAAGCCTTTAATTACAATATGATATTTGTTGTTGGCACCAAAGGCAATGCTTATGCCAATCAAGCTAACTTAAATAAAGCAAAATATGATGCGGAAAGCTGGTATTACTGTGGCAACGGAGCTGTGGATATCATTACGGACAAAGAATTTTTGGGTTCGAAATATGCAGGGAGAAATATCATTTTGTATGGTAATTCGGAAAATAACAGCGCATGGAAAGCACTCCTGAAAGATTGTCCGATTCAGGTAAGCAATACGCAAATAACGGCTGGAAAACATCAATGGAAAGGAGCTGACCTAGCTGCATATTATATTTGGCCTCAAAAAGATCCCAAGCTTTTAATTGGTGTTGTTGCTGGAACAGGTGCTGTAGGTACAAAAGTGGCTTATGCCAATCAATATTTTGCTGGTGGAAGTGGGTTTCCTGATTTTATGATTTTTTCATCCGATCTACCCAAACAAGGAAGCAAGGGTATAAAATTAACCGGATTCTACAACAATAAATGGCAACTTGATGAAAAGGGTGTCGCTAAATCTGAATAAGAATCATTTGAATGTAATTTGGAATGCTTGTCCTTTGAAGTAAAAGGAAAAAAGTATTTTTGCAGCGCTTTGAGTAAAAAAAGGTATTTCATACAAATTGCTTATGATGGCAGCTTATATCACGGTTGGCAAATTCAGCCCAATGCAATAACTGTGCAGGAGCTTTTGGATAAAGCAATGTCCACATTTTATCGTCAGCCAATAGAAACTTTGGGCTGCGGCCGGACGGATTCTGGGGTTCATGCTACGGAGTTCTTTGCGCATTTCGATGTGGAAGATCTGGAAGAATCGAAAGTGATACAGGCGGTAGCAGGAATAAATGCCATGCTGCCTTACCAAATTGCTGCGAAAAGAATTATTCCGGTTGAAGACAGCGCACATGCTCGTTTTGATGCCAGTGCGAGAGCCTATAAATATTATCTGCATTTCGAAAAAGATCCTTTTAAATTAAATCGATCTTGGTTGGTTAAAGATAGGCTTGATATAGCATTAATGAATCAGGCAGCTGCTATATTGATGGAGTACATCGATTTTTCTTGTTTCAGTAAATCAAATACCCAAACTTTTACTAATAATTGTAAAATTGTAGAAGCTAGCTTCGAAGCTCTAGAAGACGGTTTGGTTTTTACCATTCAAGCTGATCGCTTTTTAAGAAACATGGTTCGGGCAATAATGGGCACTTTGGTTAGAGTAGGAAAACATGAAATAACACTCGAAGAATTTAAAGGAATAATTGAAAGCAAAAATCGCAGCAAAGCTGGTCAGTCAGTTCCTGCATGCGGTTTATATTTAGTTAAAGTTGAATACCCGTATATAAAGTAAAATCAGTTAGCGGTTACCGGTTTTCAGTTAACAGTTACCGGTCGGGGTGCGAAAAAAAGGTTTTTAAAAAAAAATGTTAACAGTTACCGGTTATGGGTTACCGGTCGGGTGCAAAAAGAATTTTTAGGTTAATTAAACCTATAGCCGAAACAATTTCTAAACAGATAACAGATAACAGATAACAGACAACAGACAAATGGCAGTAACAGGCGAAGTATATAACACAGGATTGCTTAAACGTATTTTTCAATACGTGAAGCCTTATCGTGCTGTTTTTGTTTGGTCGGTTATTTTAACGGTTTTGCTGGCAGCCATTTCCCCAGTCCGGCCTTTTTTAATCAAATACACCCTCGATCATTATATCCTCTTGGGAAACTATTCTGGCCTGGTACAAATGACCATGCTGATGATTTTTATGTTGATCTTGCAAACGCTGATTCAATATAATCACACGCTGTTAACCAATACGCTGGGCCAATCTGTTATTCGCGATTTGCGGATAAAAGTTTTCAATCATATTACCAGTCTACGGTTGAAATATTTCGATAAAACGCCTATCGGACAGTTAATTACCAGGACAGTCTCTGATTTGGAAACCATCGCTGATATATTTTCGGAAGGTTTAATCTCGATGATTGGCGATTCGTTGCAAGTGGTGGTAATTGTTGGCGTAATGCTTTATACCGATTGGGAATTAAGTCTCGTGGTGCTATTGCCGATCCCTTTATTGATTGTAGCCACTAGAAAATTTCAGAAAGCCATTAAGGTGGCATTCCAGGAAATTAGAAATGAGGTTTCTAACCTGAACACTTTTTTGCAAGAACATATTACCGGGGTTTCTATCGTACAGTATTTTGCCCGTGAAAGGCAGGAATACAAAAAGTTTTATGCGATAAATAAACGCTATCGCGATGCCAATATCCGTTCCAACTGGTATTATTCTATCTTTTTTCCAGTTGTAGAACTGATTTCGGCAATGTCTTTAGGTTTGCTGGTTTGGTACGGCGCAAAAAGTATTTTAGCGAAACCGATTGACGTTACGCCAGGAACCATCACCCAATTTATTATGTATCTGGGGATGGTTTTTACGCCGATTCGCCAACTGGCGGATAAATTTAATACCCTACAGATGGGAATGGTTGGAGCAGAGCGGGTTTTTAAGGTTTTAGATACCAACGAAGTGACCGTTAACAATGGAACCGAAAAGCCAGCGAAACTGGATGGAAATATCGAGTTTAAAAACGTTTGGTTTGCTTATAACGACGAGCAGTACGTATTGAAAGATTTAACTTTCGAAGTGAAAGCTGGAGAAACTGTGGCCTTGGTGGGGGCTACTGGTGCGGGAAAATCATCTACCATTAACATCTTAAATCGCTTTTACGAAGTTAAAAAAGGCGAAATTACGGTCGACGGAATAAAAATTGAAGATTTTGAACTCGACTATCTGAGAAGAAATATTGCCACAGTTCTGCAGGACGTTTTCTTGTTTTCGGATACAATCCTAAATAACATCACCTTAAATAATGCTGAAATCACGATTGAGGAAGTGGTGAATGCAGCAAAAAAAGTAGGTGCTCATGAATTTATCGAGCGTTTGCCAGGCGGCTATCAATATAATGTGATGGAGAGAGGTGCTACACTTTCTGCAGGTCAGGCGCAATTAATTTCCTTCATCAGGGCTTTGGTGCACAATCCAGCCATTTTGGTTCTGGATGAGGCGACATCATCGGTAGATACAGAAACCGAATTATTGATTCAGAAGGCGATCGATAACCTGATGGAAGGAAGAACTTCCATCGTGATCGCACACCGTTTATCAACCATTCAGAAAGCCAATCAAATTATCGTACTTGATAAAGGCGAAATTAAAGAGAAGGGAACTCACCAACAATTGCTGAAGCTAAACGGTTATTACAAAAAGCTTTACGATTTGCAATTCTCGTCCGGAGGGATCGCCAAAAGTTCTTAAAAATGATTATGTTTGGGTTTCCTATAAACCTGATTATTGAACGCGTCGAGAAATAGTGAGCACGATAAGGTACTTTTTGACTTACTAAAGCAAGGAGACGAGGCAGCATTTGGAAAAATTTACAAACTTTATTGGGTAGAGCTTTATAACGCCGCTTATAAACGTTTGCCAGAAAAGGAAAAATGCCAGGATGTAATCCAAAATGTTTTCGCCGATCTTTGGAACAGACGAGAAATACTGGAATTGGAAAATCCACTGGCTTACCTGCATACCGCGGTAAAGTTTCAGGTGTTGAAACATATCTCCAGAACACCAAAAAATAGCTTTTTTACAGAATCTTTTGAAAACCAATTGATATCTCCATTGCAAGCAGATGGGGAATTGTTAGATCGGGAAGTAAAAGGTTTACTGGAATTATTTATCAAAGCACTCCCGGAAAAGCGTAGAAAAATCTTCTTGTTACACTATTTTGAAGGTTTATCTACTGCAAAAATTTCTGTCCAGCTAAATATATCGCAAAAAACGGTGCAAAATCAATTAACTACTGCCACCCATGCGCTAAAATTTCGATTAACACACCTATTTGTGTTTCTGGTCTCGTTTTATTTCGCTTTTTTCAATTAAAAAATTTTTTACCGACTTTTTTTGAAAAATATTTGAATTTATTTTGGGATATTTTTTCTTTTCTGGTACAGTATAAGAAAAGCCAGAAAAATGAGCGCCTTCAAACCCAAGAATGAGTTAAACGATATTATTAAACGCTATCTATCTGGCAAGGCAAGTGCTGAAGAGATTTCTTTTATTGACGAATATTATAATTTTCTTGGAAAAAGAGATATTTCCGGACAGGTGCCGAACGAAGAACTTCAATTCTTGGAAGATCAGAACTTCAAAGCTATTCAAAATAAAATCGCTGCTGATAAAAAATCTACTCTAATTTCATTTTATAAATACATTTCGATCGCCGCTTCATTGGTACTGGTTTGCGGAAGCATATTTTTCCTGAGAGATCAAAAAATAATATCCAGTTCAAGTACAACTAAAGCCAAGGTAGAAAATTTAGATGTACTTCCTGGTTTAGACAAGGCCATTTTAACATTAGCGAATGGGAAAAAAGTGGTTCTTGATGTCAATACAGCTGCAAACATCAGTAATACAAACGGAATTAGCATCTCGAAAACTGAAGATGGGAAATTGGTTTATACTGTTCTTAACCGTGAAAGTTTTGATAAATCAAGTGTTTCATTTAATACCATCGAAACCCCGAATGGTGGTCAATATCAAATTGTTTTGCCCGACGGGACGAAAGTTTGGCTAAACGCTGCTTCCTCATTAAGATACCCAGAAGTATTTGTTGGTAATGAGCGTTCGGTTCAATTAACAGGCGAAGCTTATTTTGAAGTGGCTAAAAATAAAACGAAACCATTCCACGTAAAAAGCAAAAACCAGGATGTGGAAGTATTGGGAACACATTTCAACATCAACAGTTATATGGATGACAAAACCATAAAAACCACACTGTTAGAGGGTAGTATCAAAATTAGTAATCAAAAATCTAATAAAATTTTAAAACCTGGCGAGCAGGCAATAGCGGGAATAGCAGAAAATGCTTTTATCCATGTATCAAATGATGTAGACCTTGATGACCAAGTGGCCTGGAAAAATGGACTATTCCGTTTTAACGATTCGGAGCTGCGGGATGTTTTGATTCAACTGGAGCGGTGGTACGATGTAAAAATCGACTATTCATCGCTTCCCAATAAAAGATACAATGGCATGGTGCCAAGAAAATCGAAGTTATCACAAGTTTTGGCCATGCTGGAGAAAACGGGTAACATCAAATTTCAACTCACCGAAGGGAAGCGACTAAAAGTGATCTCAAAAACATAATTAAGAATAACTACTGGCTTCAGAGCCGATCAAACAATAACTAATCAATTTAACCTTAAACCAAACTGAATGTATGAACTTTTACACTCGAAGTAGTAATCTCTTGTCAGAAAAAACAAAGGGCTTTACTGCAAACTATTTAAACCAAAAAATTATTAGAACTATGAAAATATTTGTTTTTCTAATGACTATTTTATGTGTTCAGGTAAGTGCGAATGCATTTTCTCAACGCATTAATATTAGCCAAAAGAATGTTCCATTGGTACGTGTTTTAAAAGAAATTAAACGCCAAACTGGTTATTTCTTTTTGTATGATACCGATTTAGTTCAGCAAAAATCAAAGCCTGTAACCATCGATCTAAAAAATGCAGAGCTAAGTGAAGTATTAACGCAAACGCTAAAATCACAACCATTTGGTTGGGAAATTAAAGACAATACCATTCTGATTTTTCCTAAATCATCCAATAACGAAAGCTTAAAAGCTATAGATGTAACCGGAAAAGTTGTTGATGAAAACGGAAACCCAATGCCAGGCGCTTCAGTACGGGTTAAAGGACAATCGGCTAGTACCGTAAGTGATAGCAACGGTAACTTTACCGTTAGAAATGTAGATGAAAACGCAGTTTTAGTGATTTCTTACATAGGATATACCGATAAAGAGATTGCTGCAAAATCGCAAATGGGTGCTGTTAAATTATCGCCATCTGCCGGAACATTGAGCGATGTAGTGGTAACCGGTTATACCAATTATACCAAAACACAATCTGCTGCGGCAAGTTCGTTGGTATCGGCCGATAAAATTAATACCGTTCCAGGATTAACTGTTGATCAAATTTTACAAGGCCGCGTTCCGGGAATGAGTGTAATTTCTACTTCCGGACAGCCAGGTCAGAGTGCATCAGTTGTCATTCGCGGTATTGGAAGTATAAATGGTTCATCTACGCCACTTTTTGTTTTAGATGGTGTACCAATTGAAGCAGGTTATTTTCAAACCATCAATCCAGAAGATATTGAATCTGCAACTGTGTTAAAAGATGCTTCTGCTAAAGCGCTTTATGGTTCAAGAGGATCGAATGGTGTTATTGTTTTGACCACTAAAAAAGGTAAGGCAGGCAGATTAGCGGTGAATTATACTTCCCAATATGGTTTTTCAAATTTGAGCAGACCAAATTTCGAAATGATGAACACCCAACAACGTTTGCAGTTTGAAGAGGAAATTGGGGCAAGTTTTGGCCGTAACATCGGTCCGGGTTGGACGTATTCGCCAAAAAATCCTACTTATGCTGCCGGAACACCTGCAACTCGTGCCCGTGCTGATTATATTATCGACAGTTTAAAACAAATCAATACCGATTGGCGGGATATTTTCTTTCAGCGAGGTAAATTTCAAGAACAACAGGTAAGTGTAAGCGGTGGTAATGACAAACTTCGTTTTTACAATTCCTTAAATTACTATAGCCAGGAAGGCGTTGCAAAACGTACAGGTCTTGACCGTTACTCGTTAAGAAGTAACCTTGATTTTAATGATGGCAAATTCAGCGGAAGCACAAATGTTGCCATTGGTTATTCTCAATCTAGCTTCACCGAAGGCGAGGGTGGTACAGGTGCTGGTACCGCAATGGCTTCTGTTTATTATGCCTTGCCTTACGAAAATCCATATGCATCTGATGGTACTCTGGTGCATCCGGGAAACAGATCTCAATATTTTATTTTAGATCAGCGTGAGGGTAGTCAGGCTTTAGAACGTTTATTGAATTCTTCAGATAAAACAGAACAATTTAAGTCTATTATCAGCACTAATTTCGCTTATCAGATTTTACCAGAGTTAAAAGTAACAACAAGAGCAGGTATTGATTATCGTCAGTCGACAGACCAACAGTTTATTAACCCAGATTCTTATTATGGATCGAGAAGTGTGGCCAATACATTGGGTGGGAGAGGAAGGTTAACTGACGCAAGCAGAAGAAACTTTAATATCATTTCTACCACTGGTTTAACTTACGCTAAGAAATTTAATGAAATACACGATTTTGAAGCTTCTGCATTCTACGAATATGTGTACAACAACTACAATTCGTTTGGCTTCAGTGCATACGGTATTGATGGCCGTTTGCCAGAAACGCCGGCAGGTGCAACAAATGGTAGTGCTACTTTTTTACCAAGTACCACTGGCGGAAAAACTAAAAATGCATTGGCATCTATCATGGGGGTAGCCAGGTATACGTATGATGATAAATATACCTTAACGGGAAGTTACCGTTATGATGGATCTACACGAGTTGCTCCACAAAACAAATGGCATGGCTTCTATTCATTTGGTGCAAATTGGAACGCTAAAGGAGAGGAATTTTTAAAAAATAACGAGCTCATCAATGATTTAAGAGTTAGAGGAAGCTACGGTATTACTGCAAGTCCTTTTGGAGGAGATTTCCTTTATTTACCAACTTATGCGGTTAACACTTCATACGGTGGCGCATCTGCAATTAGAGCCACAACTCCGGGTAACGATGCTTTCGATTGGGAGTATGTAAAAGAATTTAACACAGGTTTTGATTTGGCCATGTTTAAAAATAGGTTGCGTATTACGGTTGATTACTATAATCGTAAAACAACTAACATGTTTATTAATCAGCCGCTTTCTGCAACATCTGGTTTTAGCGAGTTAAATTTAAGTGCTGGTGTAATGAGAAACAGAGGTGTGGAATTTGATGTAAGTGGCGATGTAATCAAGAACCAGGAGTTTATCTGGACTGTGGGTGTAAATGCAGGTTACAATAAAAATAAAATCCTTCACGTTACCGATTTAGTAGATTCTTATCCTGATGGCGACTCAAGGATTTTGAAAGTAGGTTTGCCTTATGGAACGTATTATGCTCCAGATTGGGCCGGTGTAAATCCTCAAACCGGAGAGCCACAATACTACAATTTAGATGGATCAATTACGACAGCTTACAACGTTAATACACAAAGCACTACCAATTCTGGCAGTCTATACCCAACGTTTACTGGTGGTTTTAACACTTCACTAAGTTATAAAGGCATTACGGCATCGGCATTATTTTCTTTCGTGACTAACGTAATGCGTTGGAATAATGAAGATTTTTACAACGAGAATCAACGTTATGCAACCAGTAACCAAACGGTTAGGATGTTAGAAAACAGATGGCAGGTTCTTGGTGATGCCGGTGATGATGCGATTTTGCAGAAGTTCGATCTTCCAAGAAACTTTACTTCAAAAGATATTCAGGATGCATCTTTCTTAAGATTAAGAAACGTGAACATTGGTTACTCGCTGCCAAAAAGCTTATTAGAAAAAACCAAAATTATCAAAGGAGTTAAAATTTTTGTTCAAGGTCAGAACTTATTCACCTGGACCAAATGGAGAGGTTTAGATCCTGAAAATAATGCAGTATATGGTCGCTTCCAATATCCAAATACCAGAACTTATACAGCTGGTTTAAATGTTAACTTTTAAAATTTACAGCAATGATTAATAAAATATATCAAAAATACATCCTTATATTTTCTTTGTTGGTTCTTACGGCATCGTCATGCAAGAAATTAGATTTGGTTCCTACAGATACCATTTCTCCAGATAAGGCATACAGAAATATCAGTGATATTAATTTAGGTGTTTTAGGTGCCTATGCGCTTTTAGATGGAGGTACTATTGGTGTTACCTCAACCGTTTCTGATGAGGCTACTTTTCCAACGGAAAACACAGTTGGTAATAGTGATGCCTTTAGGTGGTTATATAACGCTGGGAGCGGTTCTGTTACTTCGCAATATTATACTTTTTACGTCGCTATTGATCGTGTAAACAGAACTTTAGCAGGACTGGATGCCCTTACGTTGACTGGAGCAGATGCAACAACTGCTGCTCGTTATCGTGGTGAGTTGTTGGCCTTAAGAGCTTATTTTCATTTCGAATTGCTTCGTAACTATGCTTCGGCATATCAAACAGGTGCGTTAGGTGTTCCTTATATGCAGTTCTCAACCATTAGTTATCCAGCGAGAGATAATTTCGAAGTAGTTGTTGCTAATGCAAAAGCAGATCTTATTGCAGCAAAACCGCTAATTCCAACAACATTTACGGATAAAACACGCATTACAAAAGCAGTTGTATCCGCTATTCAAGCAAGATTAGCTTTGTATGAGAAAAATTGGAGTGAAGCAATTGCCTATGCCAATGAAGCCATTGCTGCTTTTCCACTGGCCACTAAAGCGCAATTCCCAGGTATTTGGACTGATGCCAATGATAGTGAAGTGATTTGGAAGGCAAAACGTGTGGGAACAACCGATTCAAGACTAGGCGATTTTTATTTCCGCCAGGCTGGAGGAATTGTCTTGTATGCGCCAGCTCAGAAATTGATTAATACTTTTGATAAAGTGAATGATTTACGCTATTCAGCTTATATCAGATTTGATGCTACCAGAACCGGAACAAGATCACAGTACCTGGTTAATAAATATATTGGCGGTACATCAACAGCTCCGGGTTTAACAGATATTAAATTATTCCGTACAGGTGAGATGTATTTAATTAAAGCGGAAGCTGAAGCAGAATCTATTGGTGACGCCGCTGGAGATTTAAATGCTTTACGTAATGCCCGTATCAACGGATATGTAAATGCTACTTTCGCTGATAAGCCAACATTAATAGCGGCCATTATGGAAGAGCGTTACAAGGAATTAGCGTTTGAAGGTCATCGTTTTTTCGATTTAAAAAGAAGGAATTTGCCTGTCGTAAGACTGGCTGTTGATGCTGCAAATGCTTCAGGGGCAGTTACTTTGCCAACTACCCAGGCGCAATATTCGTTTCCAATTCCAGCAGCAGAAATTTCAGTAAACAAGCAAACGATTCAAAATCCTAATTATTAGGTAAATCATAAGTGAATATTGCATGAGTCTTGTCACGTTGAGCTTGTCGAAACGCAAATAGAGATATCTGTTAGCTTTCGACAAGCTTTGGGTGATCATCATTTAACCTAGTAAATTTTAAAATGAAACAATCTTTTCTTATCATTTTGGTGGCTTGCTGTTTTTCTGTAATGGGCTGCAGTAAAACAACTGAAAGTCCAAAACCTCAACCAACAGGTAGTGGTACGGCCACACCTGTGGCTAAACGCCGACCTGCCTCAATCGGTATTGTTGGCGATAGTTCCAACGTAGTAAAATCTACAAATGGTGGAATGGTTTTAATGGGGGGTGGGGCCGACGTTGATGCCGCTTTTAAATGGATGATAGAAAGAAGTGGAGGAGGAGATGTGGTAGTTTTACGTGCTACCGGAACTGATGCTTACAATCCATATATCAATGGTTTGGGTAGTGTAAATTCCGTTGAAACTTTGTTAATCAACACGAAAGAATTGGCTAATAATGATACCGTAGCTTACATCATCCGCAATGCTGAAATGGTTTTTATCGCCGGTGGCGATCAATCTGATTATATGAGAAACTGGAAAGGAACAAAAACCGAGCAGGCATTAAATTATCTGTTAAATAATAAAAAGGCACCAGTTGGTGGAACAAGTGCGGGTTGTGCCGTTTTGGGTGGCTTTTACTATAGCGGGGAAACGGGCGGCCTTACTTCTGCACAAGCTTTAGCAAATCCTTATGACGCCAACGCTACGCTTTACAACAACGACTTTTTGAAAGCGCCATATTTGCAGAATGTAATTACCGATCAGCATTATTTAACCCGCGATCGGGAGGGAAGATCGGTCGTGTTTTTAGGTAGGATAAATAAAGATTGGAAAACACCAGCCAAATGCATCGCTGCTGATGAGCGTACCGCGGTTTGCATTGATAAGGATGGAATGGCTAAAGTTTTTGGAGATTATTCGGTAACCAGACCTTACAGCTATGCTTATTTCATTTCTTCTGATGCTGGTAAACAACCCGAGCAATTGGAACCATTTAAAAAGGCAATCTGGAGCAATGGTGAAAAAGCGTTGGCAGTTTATGAAATTGCTGCCTCGGTTAATGGTGGTGGAAGCTTTAATGTTGCTAACTTTAAGGCAAGTGAAGCCACCGGTGGAAAATGGTATTGGTGGTGGATTGATAACGGAGTTTTAAATAAAAGAGATCAATAAAATAAAATGAAAACATTGAAATTACTTACGGTATTACTATTCTCTGTATTAGCATTGAATGTTTCTGCACAGCAGAAAAAATATGTAATGGTTATTCACGGCGGTGCCGGAACCATTTTAAAAAAGAATATGACACCTGAAAAGGAAGCTGCTTATATTGCCGTTTTAACGCAGGCTTTGCAGGCAGGTTATGAAAAAATTAAGTCGGGCAAAACCAGTTTAGATGCAGTGGAAGCAACCATTCATGTGTTAGAAAACGATCCGCATTTCAACGCTGGTAAAGGTGCGGTTTTTACCCACGATGGTAAAAACGAACTCGACGCCGCCATTATGGATGGAAAAACATTAATGGCCGGAGCCGTTGCCGGAGTAACCACAGTAAAAAACCCAATTTCTGCAGCAAGAGCGGTGATGGAAAAATCGGAGCATGTGATGATGGTTGGCGCCGGTGCGGATCTATTCGCAAAGGACGCTGGTTTAGAAATTGTTGATCCAAAATATTACTGGACTAAAGAGCGTTGGGATGGCTTGCAACAAGCGATTAAGGAAGATTCAACCAAAGCGGTTTTGGATCATGGAAGTAAAAAATCAGAATTATTAGGAAGTAAAAACCACGATTACAAATTCGGTACAGTAGGTTGCGTGGCCTTAGATAAAGCAGGTAATTTGGCTGCCGGTACTTCTACAGGTGGAATGACCAACAAAAAATATGGTCGCGTGGGCGATGCGCCAATTATTGGTTCTGGAACTTATTGTAATAATGAAACAGCTGGTGTTTCTTGCACTGGTTGGGGGGAGTTTTACATCCGTAATGTAGTAGCCAAAACCATTTCCGATTTAATGGAATACAAAGGTTTGTCTGTTGCCGTAGCATCTAAAATGGCACTAGACAAAGTTGGTAAAATGGGTGGCGATGGTGGCTTAATTGCTTTGGATAAAAAAGGAAATATTGCGATGCCTTTTAATACTGAAGGCATGTATCGCGGTGCAATTACTGCTGACGGAAAAATTGAAGTAAACATTTATAAATAATGAAAAAGTTATTTCTATTATTTGCTTTAGTTGGCTATTCCTTAATGCTGAATGCACAAAGTAAAGCTGCAAAAGGAAATCTCTTTATCATCGGCGGAGGCAATCGTTCTGATGAATTAATGAAGCAAATGCTTAATACTGCGGAATTAAAACCGAGTGATTACATTATTGTTTTGCCAATGGCCAGTGAAGTTCCAGATGTTGGTTTTGGCACACTTTCCACTCAGTTGCAAAAGCTTGATCCCAGGGTAGTTAAAAACTTCAATTTTGCAAAGCATGATGCAAATGATAAAAAATGGACTGATTCTTTAGCCGGAGCAAAGCTGATTTATATCCTGGGCGGCGATCAAAGCCGTTTTATGAACGTGGTTTTGAATACACCAGTTTACACCGCCATTCACAAAGCTTATCAAAACGGCGCTACCATTGCCGGAACAAGCGCTGGCGCTGCGGTAATGAGTAAATATATGATTACCGGAAAACAACTTTTAGATACCGTTTACAAAGAAACTTTTAACAAGCTTTGGGATAAAAACATTGAATTTTCGCCGGGAATGGGTTTGTTGGAAAATACCATTATTGATCAGCATTTTTTGAAAAGAAACCGCTATAACCGTTTAATTTCTGCCCTTGCGGCCCATCCTGATTTGGTTTGTGTCGGTATCGATGAAAGTACAGCAATTATTGTTCATGGCAATAAAGCTACGGTAGCTGGCGAAAGTCAGGTGATTAGATTGGCTAATCCAAAGGAGTCGAAAAAAACAGATAAAGGTTTACTAAAATTTAAGCAAGCCGAATTTGGAATTTTTACCGCGGGAGATGTAATTGATATTAAACCTTAAAGCGTTTCAAAAAGCTCAACGTGAGAAGGATATAGGAGGTATATCTCCACTTTGTCACCCTGAGCTTTTCTAAGGACTGGTTAAAACATATTTCACGCTTCTCGAAAAAAGCTCAACATAATAAGCCTATTTGAATTTTCTTCAAATAGGCTTACTTGTTTTAACGGTTGTAAGTTTTGAGTTTCAAACATTAACGGAAACAAAAAAATAAGTTATATTTCAATCCTCAAAACATAACAATGAAGGCAATCTTTTCTAATTTAACATTTCAGGTTATCGTCGCAATTATCATCGGGATTTTTGTTGGGACATACTTTCCTGAGTTCGCATCGACAGCCAAATTAATTAGTCAAGGTTTTATTAACCTGATTAGTATGCTCATTGCGCCTATTATTTTCTTCACCATTGTTTTGGGAATTGCCCACATGGGTGACATGAAAAAAGTGGGCCGAGTAGGAGGAAAGGCATTGTTGTATTTTGAAATCGTAAGTACCGTAGCCATAGCAGTCGGTTTGCTGGTTGCAAATGTGCTTAAACCCGGAGCAGGTGTAATTGCGAAAGCAGGCGACGCTTCAAAAATTTCGGGTTATGCGGAGCAGGCAAAAGACATGAATTGGGCTGAGTTTTTCTTGCATATTATTCCCCATAATGTGATCGCAGCTTTTGCTGAAGGAAATATTCTCCAAATTTTGCTTTTTGCCATTCTATTCGGATATGGTTTAAACAAACTAGGAGGCGAGGGTACTTCTGTGTTAAATGCCTTTGATAAGATTTCGAAAGTGCTATTTAAAATCATGAAAGTGATTATGCGTTTGGCGCCGATTGGTGCTTTCGGCGGCATGGCTTTTAGCATTGGTACACATGGTTTGCAGAGTATTTTTGGGATGGCTAAACTAATGGGTTCGGTTTATCTAACTTGTATTTTATTCATTTTTGTGGTGCTCAATGGCATCTGTAGGTATTATAAGTTCAGCTTGTGGGCTTATCTTAAATTTATCCGGCAGGAGATTTTGATTGTTTTGGGTACCTCTTCTTCTGAATCAGCTTTGCCTAGTATGATGCAAAAAATGGAAGCTATCGGTTGCGATAAATCTGTGGTGGGTTTAGTCATCCCAACAGGGTATTCTTTTAATTTAGATGGAACAGCAATTTACCTGGCCATGGCGGTTATTTTTCTTTGTCAGGTTTTTCATGTTGATTTATCTCTGGGTCAGCAGATTACTGTTTTAGGTGTATTGATGGTTACCTCAAAAGGTGCTGCGGGCGTTACAGGAAGCGGTTTTATCGTGTTGGTTTCTACGCTTACGGCTTTAAAAATAATGCCCATTGAGCATATTTCTATTTTAATTGGTGTCGATCGTTTTATGAGTGAAGCACGAGCCATTACCAACGTCATTGGAAACGGTGTGGCTACAATTGTAATTGCCAAAAGCGAAAATCAGTTTGATCAGGCAAAGTATTTAAAAGCAATCCAGCCAGCGGCGATTGAGAAAAATGAGGAAAGTTAGCTTGAAGTTGTGAGTTTGGAGTTAAGAATTCTGGGAGCAGGGTCTAGCAGTTTCAAACATTATGCGGAATGCTAAGAGTGAGCCTTTCTACTCCAGATTATAAACCCTCAACTCCAATCGATTTTCAACGCCTTGCTACCTCCAAAGTAAAAAAGTAAAACTTCGAGCTATGTTCAGGGCCTTGCTATCTTCAAACTCCAAACTCGCAACTCCGAACTATTTAACTTACCTTTGTGCCAGAAACATGCACACAGCATGTTTAGTTAAACCAGATCACATTGGCTCAAGAAGAACAAAATAACCGCAAAGAAAAAAGCGAGTTACATCCACGCAACAAACACCGTTCGCGTTACAATTTCAAACAACTTACTGCTGCATCAAAAGAATTGAAACGCTTCGTTTTTAAAAATGAGCATAACGATGATTCTATTGATTTTGCAGATCAAAATGCCGTTAAAGCACTTAACAGAGCATTACTAAAATATTTTTATAATATCTCTCAATGGGATATTCCTCAGGATTTTCTTTGTCCGCCGATACCAGGCAGGGCTGATTACATTCACTATGTTGCCGATCTTTTAGGGTCGAGCAACAAGGGTAAAAATCCCAAAGGAGCGAATATAAATGTACTTGATATCGGCGTGGGTGCAAATTGTATTTACCCAATTGTTGGTCATCAGGAATATGGTTGGAATTTCGTAGGTTCTGAAATTGATCCGCTTTCTGTCGATTCTGCTAAACGAATTATCGAAGCAAATAAGCCATTGCAGGGTGCGGTAGAAATCCGTCAGCAATCTTCTAAAATGGGTATTTTTAGAAATATTGTGGGTGCAAAAGAGCGTTTCGATGCTGTGGTTTGCAATCCGCCTTTTCATGCATCTTTAAAAGAAGCCGAGCAAGGCACCCGCCAGAAATGGCGTAACTTGGGTGGTAACGAAAAAGAAGTAAAACACGTTCTAAACTTCGGTGGAAACAAGGCTGAGCTTTGGTGCCCAGGAGGTGAACGAGCTTTCGTGGAGCAAATGATTATTCAAAGCGCACAGATTAAAAACCAGGTGTTATGGTTTACTTCATTGGTATCGAAAAGTGCTAACTTAAAAAGTATCTACAGCGCTTTGGTTAATGCAAATGCCTTCGAAGTGCGTACGGTGCAAATGAGCCAGGGACAAAAAATCAGCCGTTTTGTGGCTTGGACTTTTCAAGATGATGCTGCACAAGCAGAGTGGGCGAAAGGATGGAAATCTGAGACAAAGGCTGAGAAATCTAAAGCTTAGATCAAAATAATTAGAAAAGCAAAGCCGGATTAACCATTAAAGTTAGTCCGGCTTTTGGTTTCATCTCTTTTATAAATTTCTGTCATGCGGAGGAACGAAGTGTCGTTTCATAAGTTGCAGATGCTTCGTTCCTCAGCATGATAGCTCATTTAAGGTTATTGCAAAAAGAAAAGTATTTAAGCCGGTTTATTGCTGTTAGCTGTTTGGTATTTGTAATTGTGTTGGTCGGGATTTGTAATCCCGATTGGTGAATTGAGGGATTTTAATACTTTAACTAACCTATTTTTTCTCGTAAACAATCAGAATAGTTAAATCATTATCATCGTTTGGCTTAATGCCATGCGAACTCCCCGGACGCGTTAAAATCGCATCGCCAGGTTTAACGGGGAAAGTTTTGCCGTTCATTTGCATGGTTCCATTTCCACTGATAACATAATATATTTCATCTTCTTTTTGCAAATGATAGCCGATGGATGAACCGGGTTTCAAAATCCTTTTACGGAAAGCCGTTTTAAGATTTTTGGCATCACCAAAGAAATTGTATCCAATGGTTTCGCCACCACCCTTGTGTGTGCCGGGTTCTTTTTTAGCCACTTCGATATCGTTTTGTAATATGTATTTCGACGTGTCGTTACTTTGCGCTTTGGCGCCAAAAGCAATGGTTATCAATAATGTAAGAAGGATAAAAACCTTGTTTTTCATGTTACACTCTTTTTGGCTGTATTATTTTGCATCCTGCTTTTAGCTTTAGTCTTTCTACTTGCAGCTTTAGGCTTAAGTAAAATTAGGCGTTTTGCTTGGGGTTGCCAAAGGCGAAGAAATTTTGTTAAATAAACCTGATAGCAACGAACACGGAGTGCAACGGAGTAAAGTGAATAGCAGGACCACAGCTGCCATAGGCGAACTCCTTACATTTTCATGAAAAAATGGGCTAAATAATCTATTTTTAAGCTTGACTTTCCAGTCAATAATATTAGCTTTGCACAAAAAAATATTGATACATGAGCGTTTTAGTAAATAAAGATTCTAAGGTTATCGTTCAGGGTTTTACCGGAAACGAAGGAACATACCACGCAGAACAAATGTTGGCGTACGGTACAAACGTAGTTGGTGGTGTTACGCCTGGCAAAGGTGGGCAATTACATTTAGAAAAGCCTGTTTTTAATACTGTTAAAGATGCTGTTGATAAAACAGGAGCAAATGTATCTATCATTTTCGTTCCACCGGCTTTTGCTGCTGACGCGATTATGGAGGCTGCCGATGGTGGCATTAAAGTGATTGTTTGTATTACTGAAGGTATCCCAACTAAGGATATGATTCAGGTTAAAGAATATATTTCTGACCGTGATGTTACGCTTATTGGCCCTAACTGCCCAGGTGTAATTACTGCTGATGAAGCTAAAATTGGTATCATGCCAGGTTTTATCTTCAAAAAAGGTCATGTAGGTGTGGTTTCAAAATCAGGAACTTTAACTTACGAAGCGGTAGATCAGGTTGTTAAAGCTGGTTTAGGTATTACTACTGCTATTGGTATCGGTGGTGATCCGATTATTGGTACGCCAACAGTTGAAGCGGTAAAATTATTAATGAACGATCCTGAAACTCATGGTATCATCATGATTGGTGAAATTGGTGGTGGAATGGAAGCAGAGGCTGCTCGTTGGATTAAAGAAAACGGTACTAAGCCTGTTGTTGGTTTCATCGCTGGTCAAACTGCTCCTGCCGGACGTAGGATGGGTCACGCTGGCGCAATTGTAGGTGGTGCTGATGATACAGCTGCTGCTAAAATGAAAATCATGCGTGAGTGTGGTATTCGTGTAGTAGAAAGTCCTGCTGAAATTGGCGCTGCAATGGCGGAAGAATTAGCAAAGTAAGATTTTAAAATTTACATAAATGAAAGCGTTTCGATTAACTTCGGGACGCTTTTTTCGTATGCTTAGTTATTTGCCACGGAAACACGGAAGACACGGAAACTTAAAAAGGGAAAAAGAAAATGGAAGGGATTGGTGAAAAAATTTTTGTTGAAGGCGATCTTGATTGTTAAGGAATTAATAAAAGGGGTGAATATTATTTGCCACGGAAACACGGAAGACACGGAATTTAAAAAAGGTGAAAGAGAATGAAAAAATTTTTTTTTCAGAGTGTGGGAAAGCAAACGTTAAAAAAGAAAACAAAGAAATTTGATTAGATTAGTTAAAATTATCTTTTATGGATTATCAAATAAGGCAAGATAATCTTCCCTATAAAAATGAAACTAACTTAATTATTAATGCTGCAATCGAAGTTCATAAAGATTTAGGCTGCGGTTTTCTGGAGATCGTTTACAAAGATGCGCTTTGTATTGAATTGGAAAGTAGGGGCTACCATTACGAACGTGAAAAGCATTACCCGGTTTTTTATAAAGATATTTTGTTGCCACATAGTTTTTATGCTGATTTTATGGTTTTCGATTCGGTCATACTGGAAATAAAATCAAAAAGTGGAATTGCAAATGAAGATCTAGCGCAAACTATAAATTACTTGAAATGTGCTGATTGTAAAGTTGGTTTAGTATTGAATTTTGGCGGGCCAACGCTTGAAATACGACGAGTTGTTTTTTAAGCAATTTTAGTAGGTATCTACACTGATGTTTGTATCCAAGCAAATACTAATATGGGTTTTTGATATCAGTTCCGTGTATTCCGTGTTTCCGTGGCAATTCTTCTTTTATTTCCTGGTTAAGCAAGCTGTTAGGATGATGATTTATCATTCCTTTGTAAACACTAAGCCAAACCTTTAAACCCACAAACCAAAACAAAATTTGTAGCGTATATTGTAGTATGAAAACGATGTTAAATAAACTATTTTTGATCTCGGCTGTTGTTTTGATTGGAAGTCTTTCTGCTTGCGCACAAAAGCAAGAAAGGAAAGAAACAAAATCAGCGCAGTCATCAGAAAATATTATAAAAAAGAAAATGAACTGGAACACATTAACACCCGAAGAAGAAAGAGTAATTGTTAATAAAGGAACAGAATATCCTGGCACAGGGAAGTATGAGCATACCACAGATAAAGGAACATATACTTGTAAACGTTGCAATGCGGAGTTGTACCGTTCGGAAAGTAAGTTTGATGCCCGTTGTGGTTGGCCGGCTTTCGACGATGAAATTAAGGGTGCTGTAAAACGGATTCCTGACGCTGATGGATCGCGTACAGAAATAGTTTGTGCCAACTGTGGTGCACACTTAGGTCACGTTTTTACAGGAGAAGGATTTACTGCTAAAGACACTCGTCATTGCGTAAATTCTATCTCGATGAATTTTGTGCCAGATAAGAAATAAGGTGGATGTAGTGAGGTTAGGTAGAGGCGTACAGCGACAAGTTGTACGCCTTTTTTGTTGTTGAAAATCAGGCTGTTTTTCCACAAATTGTTGATTATAAACTAAATGCTTATATTTGCAGGCTCGATATAAAAATTTTAGCCTATGAAGTATCTTCTGTTATTAAGTTTTTGTTTCCTGTTTTTACAAGGTCAAGCAAAGCAATCCGGTCCCTCAAATGAACCAGACAGCGTTAGCAAAACAGTTCTTGCAACTTACTATCACAGAAAATTCGAAGGCCGCCGCACCACCAGCGGCGCCAAATACAGAGCCAAAAAATTCACCGCCGCTCACCGCACTTTGCCATTCGGCACAATGATCAAAGTAACCAATCCCGACAACGGAAAATCAGTAACGGTAAAGGTAAATGATCGCGGTCCTTTCTCTAAAAGATTGGCAATAGATCTATCAGAAAGCGCTGCTAAAGAGATTGGTATCTATCATAAAGGCATAGCTAAAGTAAATCTAAGTTACAGTCTGGAGTAATATTCCTTTTTGCTCTATTGTACACTTGCTATACACCTCAAATTTAAGTTATTAACACTTATTTTGGTTTGCTAAACCCTTGAAAAGAAACGATTAGCTTTTTTTTCGCTTGAAAATGATATTTAGCTGATCGTTTTCTCCACCAGATTCACCGTAGTGTTAACAACTTTGGTTCACAAAAAAGCCCCCCGGTGTATATATTTGTTATAACAAAGTTCTTTAACTTCTTGCGTTTGAAAACAAATATAAAAGCTTAGTTTTTAGTAATTTACAGGTGTATCACTCTGATAACAAATCTAAATTTTCCCGACTAAAGACTCTGTTGTTTGTCATTCGCCAAGGGTTAACACTTGCCTTAGAGTTTTAATACGAAACATTTCAATCACTATATAAAATTGGTGGATGCGTGGTTTTGTCGGCTCTAACTAAAATGGAATAAAATATTAAAGTATCAGATATGGAACAGGAATTATTACTACAAGAAAACAAAGATAGATTTGTGCTTTTGCCGATAAAATACCCGGCAATTTGGGAAATGTATAAAAAGACCGAAGCTAGTTTCTGGACAGCAGAAGAAATCGATCTTTCTGATGACCAAAAGCACTGGGATAGTTTAAATGATGGCGAAAGACATTTCATTTCTCACATCCTTGCTTTCTTTTCTGCTAGTGATGGTATTGTTAACGAAAACCTGGCGGTAAATTTCATGAGTGAAGTGCAGTTGCCAGAAGCTCGTTGTTTTTATGGTTTCCAGATTATGATGGAAAACATCCATGCCGAAACCTATGCTTTATTAATTGATACTTATATCAAAGATCCTGAAGAAAAAGATCGTTTATTCCACGCTATTGATACTGTTCCGGCAGTAAAAAGAAAGGCAGAATGGGCGCTTCGCTGGATTGAAAACGGAACTTTTGCTGAGCGTTTGGTAGCGTTTGCTGCTGTTGAAGGTATTTTCTTCAGCGGAAGTTTTTGTTCTATCTTCTGGTTGAAAAAACGTGGTTTAATGCCAGGATTAACTTTCAGTAACGAGTTAATTTCCAGAGATGAAGGTTCGCACTGCGAATTTGCTTGCTTGTTATATAGCATGTTAAGCAATAAATTGAGTGAAGAGCAAGTTCATTCTATCATCAGCGATGCGGTTGAGATTGAAAAAGAATTTATTACCGATGCATTACCGGTTGCTCTAATCGGAATGAACGCGAAGTTGATGAGCCAATACATCGAATTTGTGGCCGATAGATGGTTACAGGAATTGGGTTATAAGAAAATCTATAATGCAACCAATCCGTTCGATTTTATGGAAATGATTTCATTGCAGGGTAAAACTAATTTCTTTGAAAAACGCGTTGGCGATTACCAGAAAAGTGGTGTATTAACTTCTGCTGATAACAACAAACAAGCGTTTTCTTTAGACGAAGACTTCTAGTTAAAATTTTGAATTAATGAATGATAGAATGCTCTTTTATCATTCGGAAAAATAAATAAAACATTACGAGTTGGTTCGAAAGGTTGATAAGAAAATCACTCATTCAAAACTCACTCATTCAATCATTAAAGAAAAATCTCAAAAATTATGTTCGTACTAAAAAGAGATGGCCGCAAAGAGGCGGTGCAATTTGACAAAATCACAGCCAGAATTCAAAAACTGTGCTATGGTTTAAACGCAGAACTGGTAGACCCAATCGATGTTGCCAAAAAGGTAATCGAAGGTTTATATGATGGCGTAACCACTTCAGAGTTGGATAACCTTGCTGCAGAAACTGCTGCATCGTTAACTACGAAACATCCTGATTATGCTTTGTTAGCTTCGCGTATCGCGGTTTCTAACTTGCATAAGAACACTACCAAGTCATTCTCGGGTACGATGAAAATGTTGTACGAATATTTCGACCCGAAAGCGCAGAAAGCAGCACCGCTTATCGCTGATGATGTGTACGAAATCATCGAAAAAAACAAAGATATATTAGATAGTTCTATCATTTACGACCGTGATTTTGGTTTCGACTATTTCGGTTTCAAAACGTTAGAGAAATCTTACCTTTTAAAAGTGAACGGTAAAATTGTTGAGCGTCCGCAACACTTATTCATGCGTGTTTCTGTTGGTATCCACAAAGAGGATATCGAGAGTGCAATTAAAACGTATAACTTAATGAGCGAGCGTTGGTTTACCCATGCTACTCCGACTTTGTTCAACGCCGCTACACCTAAACCTCAAATGTCTTCATGTTTCTTATTAACTATGCAAGATGACAGCATTGAAGGGATTTATGATACATTAAAACAAACCGCTAAAATTTCTCAAAGTGCTGGTGGTATTGGTTTAAGCATCCACAACATCCGTGCAACGGGTTCGTATATTGGCGGTACAAACGGTACGAGTAACGGTATCATTCCAATGTTGCGTGTATTTAACGATACTGCCCGTTATGTAGATCAGGGCGGAGGCAAACGTAAAGGTGCTTTCGCTATTTATTTGGAACCATGGCATGCAGATGTTTTCGAATTCTTAGACTTACGTAAAAACCACGGTAAAGAAGAAATGCGTGCCCGTGATTTATTCTATGCGCTTTGGATTAACGATTTGTTTATGCAACGTGTTAAAGACAATGGCGATTGGACATTATTCTGCCCGCACGAAGCTCCAGGTTTAGCAGATTGTTTCGGTAAAGAATTTGAAGATCTTTATACGAAATATGAAGTTGAAGGCCGTGGACGTAAAACGATCAAAGCTCAAGAACTTTGGTTTGCTATTTTAGATTCTCAAATTGAGACAGGTACACCTTACATGTTATTTAAAGATGCAGCTAACAGCAAATCTAACCAACAAAACCTGGGTACAATCAAGTCTTCTAACTTATGTACGGAGATTATTGAGTACACTTCTAAAGATGAGGTTGCGGTTTGTAACCTGGCATCATTAGCTTTACCACGTTTTGTAATCAATGGCGCTTTCGATCACCAAAAATTATACGATGTAACTTATCAGGCTACTTTAAACCTGAATAAGATCATCGACCATAACTATTATCCGGTTCAGGAAGCTGAAAACTCAAACATGCGTCACCGTCCGGTTGGTTTAGGTGTTCAAGGTTTGGCCGATGCCTTTATTTTATTGCGCTTACCTTTCGAAAGTGATGAGGCAAAACGTTTAAACAAAGATATTTTCGAAACGATTTATTTCGCATCGATGACAGCTTCAAACGATTTAGCTGTGAAAAATGGTCCCTACCAAACGTTTAAAGGTTCGCCATTATCAAAAGGTAAATTCCAGTTTGATTTATGGAATGTAACACCAGATAGCGGAAGATGGGATTGGGATGCTTTACGTAAGAAAGTAGTTAAAGATGGTGTATACAACTCATTATTGGTTGCGCCAATGCCAACTGCATCTACCTCTCAAATTCTAGGTAACAACGAATGCTTCGAACCATATACCTCAAACATTTACACCCGTCGTGTATTAAGTGGAGAGTTCGTAGTAGTAAACAAACACTTATTAAAAGACTTAGTAGCATTAGGTTTGTGGAACAACGATATGAAAAACCAGATCATATTGGCTAACGGTTCAATCCAAGGTATTGCTGCAATTCCTGATTATATTAAAGAATTGTACAAAACTGTTTGGGAGATTAAGATGCGTAACATCATCGATATGGCTGCAGATCGTGGCGCATATATCTGTCAATCACAATCATTGAATTTGTTCGTAAATGCACCGAATACTTCAAAATTAACTTCAATGCACTTCTATGCATGGGAGAAAGGTTTGAAAACCGGTATGTATTACTTACGTACTCAAGCAGCATCTCAAGCGGTTAAATTTACTGTAGAAAACCAAGGTGGTAAGGCAATTGAAGCAGTTATTCCTGCTGAAATGACTCAAGACCAGGTTGCAGAAGAAATCGTTGACGGACCAGTTTGTTCAATGGAAGAAGGCTGCATTAGCTGTTCAGGTTAAACCCCTAAATTCCCTAAAGGGGACTTTTAAAACGATCGTCTTGCTGAATTTATTTCAGCATCTGTTCGAATAGTTCCTGAAACAAGTTCAGGATGACGAATCTAATAATATCGTAAGGTTTTGGGCAAACGCTCAAAACCTTATTTTTTGTCCTTACTTTTGGTTTTAGTTTAATAGTTCATCTGTCAATGGTTCATTACTGTAATGCGCCAAATACCAATGAACTACTGACCATTGAACCAATGAACACCCAAAAACATAGCAAACACGAAATCATTCCCTGCGAAAGATGCGGAACGGCTATTGAATGCAAGGCAAATTCATACACTAAATGTCAGTGTAGCGTGGTACAATTGAGCATTAACGAAGTTCAATACATTTCTGAGTTATACGATGGTTGTTTATGCGCTAAATGCCTTTTCGAGTTACAACAACAATACAGGGAAGAGATAGGAGTGTAATTAACTTGCAAAATCTTAAAAGCATCTCTATACTAAATTCAATCTGCTTCAATTTTTTTGAAAAGCAATGTTCTGCACTTTTGGGCTATATCAGCCCCGCTTTTCTTCCTGCCAATTAGAAAAAAATTGGCATCCATTCAATCGGGTTTATATTACTTAAGTAAGTGAATAAACACCAACAAAAACAAACCGTCTATTTTATTAGTCACATCTTAAGGTCCGAAATAGGACAGCTTAAAGTAAGAAAAATTTAAATTTTGCCAGGTTTTCGTTCGAACAAATCACTCCATATCTAAACCCTTAATTTTGACTCTTTTTCTTTTGTCTATTCGGTCATTCTCAGAAATGTCAAGTTCAGTTGGTATTTTATAAATGCGTTGTCTCAAATCAGATCTGAGCCCTTAAAATGGAAAGAAATATATATTCTTACCTTGAGTGTTTTTTGTAAATGGCGCATTCCTTTTGATAACAATATGCTAGCTGATAAATGGTTTATCAGCAGAAAAAATAGAAAATACATATTATTATGGAAGCGCTCATTTCTAATTACTGGTGGGTTTTAGTGGCACTGTTGTGCATGGTTTTATACAAATATATTTTACGCTTCTTATTTGGGATGGTCATTGTTCCCGAAGATAGAATCGGGTTAATTACCAAAAAATTCGTGCTCTTTGGTTCAGACAGAGAACTGCCCGACGGGCGTATCATTGCCGTAAAAGGCGAAGCGGGTTTCCAAGGTAAAACATTAGCGCCTGGATTATATTTTGGAATGTGGTTTTGGCAGTATAGCGTAACCATGGAACAATTTACCATCATTCCAGAAGGTAAAATTGGTTTAATCATGGCCAAAGATGGTTCGGAAATTCCCACCGGAAATATCCTCGGACAACGAGTAGAATCTGATAATTTTCAGGATGCTGTAAAGTTCCTGGAAAACGGAGGTCAGAGAGGCCGGCAGACCTCCTACATTACTTCAGGTTCGTATCGTATAAACACCATGCTTTTTCAAGTTTCCGTTACCGATATGATTCGTATTCAGGAAAGTATGGTGGGTATTGTAACAACCCTTGATGGTTTGCCGATTGAAGCCAACCAGATTGCTGGTAAATTGGTAGAAGGACATAACAATTTCCAGAACTTTGATAATTTTATCAAAGCTGGAGGAAATAGGGGATTACAGCCACAAGTAATTTTAGCAGGTTCTTACAACCTTAATCCTTGGGCTATTCAGTTGGAGGAAATTCCGATGACTGAAATCGCGATTGGCTATGTAGGCGTGGTGATCTCCTTTATTGGTACCGATGGAAACGATTTAACCGGTGCCGATTTTAAACATGGTAACATTGTTGGGAAAGGCTCGAAAGGGGTTTGGCTAGAACCACTTGGCCCCGGTAAATATCCAATTAACAAGTACATTATGAAAGTGGAATTAGTGCCTACAACAAACCTGGTTTTAAACTGGGCATCTGCAAGAAGTGAAGCACATAATTTGGATAAAAATTTATCTACCATTACAGTACGTTCCAAAGACGGTTTTCCTTTCAATTTGGATGTAGCTCAAATTATTCATGTTCCAACAACTGAAGCACCAAAAGTAATTGCCCGTTTTGGTAACATGGTAAACTTGGTTTCGCAGGTTTTGGAACCAACTATTGGTAACTATTTCCGTAACTCGGCACAGGGAAGCGATGTGATCGCTTTCTTAAGTACGCGTAAAGAACGTCAAGAATCTGCAAAAGAACATATCCGAAAAGTGCTTGATGAATATAATGTAAACGCAGTTGATACCTTGATTGGCGACATTGTTCCACCAGAATCGTTGATGAAAACCTTAACCGATCGTAAAATTGCAGAAGAGCAAAAAGTAACTTATGAAACCCAGAAACAAGCACAGGAAACACGTCAGGGAATGGAAAAAGAAACTGCTATTGCTGATATGCAAAAGGACATTGTTAAGGCACAACAAAGTGTGGAGATTGCCGAGCGTACCGCAAGTGCAACGGTAAAAAAATCGGAAGGTGATGCAGCCGGTGTGAAATTAGCTGTTGGTGCCGAAGCAGAAGCAACCAAAATGAGGGCACATGCAGAAGCCGAAGCAACAAAAGCAAGGGCACAAGCAGATTCTGAAGCGATTAAGTTAAGGGCTTCGGCAGAAGCTGAACAAATTTCTTTAACAGGTGGAGCCGAAGCTGGGAAAATTTTAGCTATCGGTAAATCTACGGCCGAAGCCTATGAATTAGCTGTTAAGGCTTTGGGTGGCGAAAACTTTACGCGTTATAAAATTACCGAAGAATTATCTAAAGGTAATGTTAAGCTAATTCCTGATGTGTTGATTGGTGGAAATGGGGGTAATAATGGCGGCACAGCAATGGATGGTTTATTAGGCTTGAAGTTAATGGAGCTAATGGACCCGCAACAACGAAAAGAGGTGATAGCGGTTGCCGAAATTGTAGAAACAAAACCAATACCTAAAAGGGATAACATTCATCCTTAATTTGATTTTAAATGTAAATGGCCTCGATGAAAATCGAGGCCTTTTTTAGTATCCGTTGGCTGAAGCCGAACGGCAATGAAATGCGATGTGTCTATTAGATTGGCTGTTCATTGCAGGCTGCTTTAGCTGCCTGAATAATGTAGAGTTTTTGAAGGCTTCAGCCAAATTTATACGCTTTGCAATCAAGAATAGTGGCAGAAGATTCGCCACCTAAACGGGATAGGAGTGATATCCTTTTTGTTGCACTTCGACAAGGTTAAAATGTAGCAATCACAAAAAGATTTAACGGATAGCCCGACTAACAATAATTTAAGTACTGCCATTGCTTTTCAAAAAACAATTACATAATTATGCCCTTCTACTTTTAAACAAAATAGTAACTTTGCAACCTAATTTAGAGTGAAAGAATTTTGTACCAAAGGCATCCCTTTGGGAAATGGTTGAATGCTTTACAAATTCATTCATTCTATCATTCTTTCATCCAATAATTTTAAGAAATGAAGAAAGTAAAAGTTGGCTTGGTACAAATGACTTGTACTAAAGATAAGCAGGAAAATTTAGATAAAGCAATTGTAAAAGTAAGAGAGGCAGCCGCGAAAGGTGCGCAAATCGTATGCTTGCAAGAGCTTTTTACTTCTTTATATTTCTGCGATGTAGAAGATTACGATAACTTCGATTTAGCTGAGAAAATTCCTGGGCCATCGACTGCTGCTTTACAGGAGGTAGCTAAGGAGCTTGGCGTTGTGGTAATCGCTTCTTTATTTGAGAAACGTGCTGAAGGCTTGTACCACAATACAACCGCTGTTTTGGATGCTGATGGTTCCTATTTAGGGAAATACCGTAAAATGCATATCCCTGATGATCCAGCTTACTATGAAAAATTCTATTTTACTCCGGGTGATTTAGGGTACAAGGTTTTCGAAACCAAGTTTGCCAAAATTGGTATCTTGATTTGTTGGGATCAGTGGTATCCGGAAGCATCACGGATTACCGCTTTGATGGGCGCTGATATTATGTTTTATCCAACTGCAATTGGTTGGGATACAACACAGGATGAAGAAACCAATAAAGACCAATATAATGCATGGCAAACCATTCAACGTTCGCATTCAGTAGCCAACGGCGTTCCGGTTGTAAGTGTAAATCGTGTGGGTTTTGAGCAGGAAGGAAGAATGAAATTCTGGGGAGGAAGTTTTGCAACCAACGCACAAGGTAAACTGCTTTATCTGGCTTCACACGATCAGGAAGAAACCGAAGTGGTAGAGCTGGATTTAGATCAAAGTGATTTCATGCGTAAGCACTGGCCGTTTTTGAGAGATAGAAGGATTGACTCTTACCAGCCGATTACGAAAAGATATATTGATAACGATTAAATCGAAAGGTTAAAGTAGAGAGTTTAAGCTATATTCCTAGGTGTCATCCTGAGCCTGTCGAAGAACTTAAAATTTCGCCAAGCTCAATGTGACACCTCTAAAATTATAAGACAAAATAAAATGTCAAATTTCCCACCCAAAGAACATTTAAATATCAATCAATTCGATTATTCTCCGAAAAAACAGGGCTATGTTTTCCCTGCTGAATGGGCGAAACATGAAGCCACTTGGTTAAGTTGGCCGCATAAAGAGGCGAGTTGGCCAGGAAAAATCGAAACGATTTACAAGCCATACTGTGAATTCATTAAAGCTGTTGCAGAAGGCGAAATAGTTCGTATAAATGTTAAGGACGAGGAAATGAAGGTTTTTGCTATCGCTGAATTAACAAAAGTTGGTGCTGATTTATCGCAGATTGAATTCTATTTCAATGAAACGAACGATGCCTGGTGCCGTGACCATGGCCCAGCGTTTGTGGTTAAGGGAAACGAAAAAGCGGTAGTAGATTGGGGTTACAATGCCTGGGGCGGAAAATATCCTCCTTTTGATTTGGATGATGTAGTGCCAACAAAAATTGCTCAACATTTTGATTTGCCTTTATTTATTCCTGATATCGTAATGGAAGGTGGTTCTGTAGAATTCAATGGTGCAGGAACCATTTTAACCACAACGGCTTGTTTGCTCAACGAAAATCGCAATCCGCATTTAACTAAAGAGCAGATAGAAAAATACCTGCTTGAGTATTATGGACAGGAGCAGGTTTTGTGGTTAGGTGATGGAATTGTAGGCGACGATACTGACGGTCATATTGATGATATCACACGTTTCGTGAATGAAGATACTGTTCTAACCGTTGTGGAAAGCAACCCGCTGGATGAAAACTATCTCCTGTTGCAGGAAAACCTGGAAGCTTTAAAGGCAATGAAACTGAAAGATGGTCGCTCGCTGAACATTGTGGAGCTGCCAATGCCATCGCCAGTAATTTTTGAAGATACTCGATTGCCTGCTTCTTATGCTAATTTTTATATTGCAAATGCAGCTGTAATTGTTCCCGTTTTCGATGATGTGAATGACCAAAAAGCATTGGATATTATTCAAGGTTGTTTCCCGGATAGAAGGGTAATTGGCATCAATTCAGTCGATATTATTTGGGGCTTAGGCAGTTTTCATTGCTTGAGCCAGCAGGAGCCAGCGGTTTAGGTCGTTAGTCTTAAGTCGAAAGTCATTAGTCAATTTCGTTTTAAGTATTAACTTTACAACAGTTTAAATTTTTATACATTATATAAAAGTCCCCTTTAGGGGATTTAGGGGTTATGAAATTACTAGAAGGAAAAACAGCATTAATTACAGGGGCATCTAAAGGTATTGGTCGTAAAATAGCTGAAAAATTTGCTGAGCAAGGCGCTAACGTTGCTTTTACATATTTATCATCAGTAGAAAAAGGCGAGGCTTTGGAGCAAGAATTGCAAAGCTTTGGCACAAAAGTTAAAGGTTACCGTTCTGACGCCTCAAAATTTGATCAGGCGGAACAATTAATCAATGATATTGTAGCCGAATTTGGAGCAATCGACATTGTTGTGAATAACGCCGGTATTACTAAAGATGGTTTGTTGATGCGCATGAGCGAAGAGAACTGGGATGATGTTATCAATATCAACTTAAAATCGATCTTCAATGTAACTAAAGCTGCTTCTAAAGTAATGATGAAAGCCCGTAAAGGTGTTTTTATCAATATGAGTTCTGTAGTTGGTATTACAGGCAACGCAGGTCAAGCGAACTATGCCGCATCAAAAGCCGGAATTATCGGTTTTACAAAATCAGTTGCTAAAGAATTAGGCTCAAGAAATATTCGTGCTAACGTCGTTGCTCCAGGTTTTATCCGTACAGAGATGACTGAGGTTTTAGACCCTGCGGTTGTTGCTGGCTGGGAAAAAGATATTCCATTAAAACGTGCTGGTGAAACGGAAGATATTGCAAATGTTTGTGTGTTCTTGGCATCGGATATGAGCGCTTACGTAACCGGGCAAACGCTTTCTGTTTGCGGCGGGATGCTGTAAAAGAAAGTCAAAAGGTTTAAATGTTTAAGGTGGGGGGGTTACTTCCACCTTTTACAGTTTATATGATGGCTATGAGAAAAAAAAATTTAATTAGTCTCGCTAGTCGGGATTATCGCTAGTCGGGATTTGCAATCCCGTCTTTTTAATCATTCAAAAATATGGATAACGAATCCATAATTCAATCGATCGAGATTACAAATCTCGACCAGCAAGCGTTTCTATGATGGCTATGAGAAAAAGAATTTTAACACGTATCGCTAGTCGGGATTTGCAATCCCTCTTTCTAATCATCTAAAAATATGGATTCCAAATCCACAATTCAATCGATCGAGCTTGTAAATTTCGACTAGCAAGCTTTTACATGATGGCTATGAGAAAAAGAATTTTAATTAGTGTTGGTGTTACGATACTCATATTTTTACTATCGTTTAGTTTTAATAGTGCATCTGATGGTAATAACTCGATGGGTTTCCCTTTCTCTTTTTATGAATATTCGGGAGGTAAAAGATATCCTGAACCAGAAACCAGACACAATTTTATTGTTTTAGCTTTTATAACTGATGTGTTAATAGTAGCTGGAACTACATTTGTCATAACCTATTTAATTCAACGAAGAAAAAAAGTTAAAGGAGGTTTCTAATTTTAAAACCTGGTTGTGAAAAGCGCAACACATTTTTTACTAAAAATTTCCCGTTCATTACTCACTAGTCGGAATTTGCAATCCCGTCTTTTTAATCGTCGAAGCATATGGATTACAAATCCATAAATCAATCGATCGAGATTATAAATCTCGACCAGCAATCAAGGTTTACTTTCTACCTTTTTTGTTCTAAGTAATTTTTATTTAGCTTAGTTCTATCAATTAAACTACATGAAACGCTTAATCTCAATATTGCTAATGTTATTTTTCTGTTCAATTGTTTTTGGCCAGCAAAATCAAAACGAGAGTCAAATAAAAATAACTATCATAGATTTCTTAAGGTGGTATAAAGAAAGTGAATCAAAATTGATGACATCTCCAATAGTCAATGGTTATAATGAAGATACTATTAAAAAAGACAGTGTATTAAGAGTTGATATGAAAAGTGTTGATGAGTATTTGTCTAATTTTAAGAAGTCTAATTATGTGTCTGATTCGTTCTTAGGTAATTTAAGAGCCTTATATAAAAGTATTTCAGATACATTAATAAAACACCCTATTGTCGATTATTTTGGGCCGGTTCCTGGATTGGAATGTGATTTGCTTTTTGGCTTTGAGCCGGAAGAAATTCTAGACCACATTGAAGAAGGCCACCTGTCAGAAATCTATTTGATTTACAATAAGGCACTGGTCAAATTCGATATTTCAAAATTTAATCAGCTGATTTTTTCTTTAACAAAGATTGATAATAAACGTTGGGTAATCGATAGTTTGGATTATGATGGGACTAATGCTGATAAAGCAATTAGTAAGAAATGACATACTTCCCCTTAACTTCCGTGATATTTACGGTAGTTTTATTTTTCTCAAAGGCCAAATAGCCTGGCTGTAAGGTTTTCCAAAAGCTAAGCTGTGCAGGAAATTGAGCTGAATACTTTTGCATATTGGCATTTGTCATTTTAAAGGGATAAATATTAACCGGAATTTTATCCTGTCCGTTATTTCTTGCCTCCACACCTAAAACATAAACTTCTTTAATTTTTTCATCCGTAAGGGGAATACAACCCACGGTTACGCAATTGCCATGGATGTAAATGTCGCCGCCAGTTTTTCTGTTTTTGCCTGTTCTGGCTAAGTCAACTGCATTTGGATAATTAACCCCGAGCGATAGATGAAAATTACTCATCGGATTAAAAACATTGATATAATAAAATCCTTCGGGTGTTTGCCCGTCGCCTTCTATAACTTTCGGACCAAGAGTACCAGAATGCGCACAGAAATCGTAAGTTCTGAATAAAGAATAGCTTTTGGCTGATTTAGATTTTAACCAGACTTCTAATTTTCCCTCGGCTTTATAGGCGTTAATGAGCATGGAAAAATCATTGCCAAAATCAGCAGCTTTCACGAATTTTTCTAAAGTTCCCCATTTCTCGTTGTAAGCTTTTTCTACTCGTTCGAATTTAATTTGGGTTGCTTTGAAATTGTTTTGGGCACTGGCCATTATACTGATGGATAAAAGAAACGTTAAAAAGATTAATTTCATGAAATTTGGTTTGGCTAAAGCTAAATATTTATATGTAAAGCATGGCACGGAAACACAGATTTACACGGAATGAAAACCATTTTTCCGTGCTTTCAGTGTTTCCGTTGCAAAATTTGCAAACATTAAAATCTCCATGGAAAAAGCTTCAATACCTTTCTTTGCGGTTAAATACAAAATTAGCATCTTTATAAAATATGAACAGTTTTTTTGCCGGTACTTCTATTTTGTATTTCATAGGTTGCCTCGCTTTGGGAATTTTATATGCCTGGCTGCTATATCGGAGCAATAAAAATCTTGATAAGAAACTGAAATATGGGTTAACTGCCATCAGAATTATTGCTGTTGCCGCTATTGCCTGGCTACTATTTGCGCCTTTAATCAAAACACTTAATTACCATTTAGATAAGCCTGTCATCATTATCGGCCAAGATAATTCACTGTCGGTCGGCCAGGCTAAAGCAGCTGGTTTCGACCAAAAATTATACGAACAAAACCTAAAGGCCCTCTACGATAGACTTTCAGACAAGTATGAGGTAAAAGCCTACAACTTTGGCGATTCTGTTGGCGACGGTTTCAATTTTAAGAACCAGGGGAAGCTAACCGATGCAAGTGCTTTTTTTCAAAAAATAAGAGATGAATATACCAACAGAAACGTTGGAGCAATCGTTCTGGCAACGGACGGGATCTTTAACCACGGCGGGAATCCTTTATACAGTATCAATCAGATCAATTCACCAGTATATACCATTGCTTTGGGCGATAGTGTTCCAAAGCGGGATATTTTAATTTCGAATGTAAACTATAACAATATCGTTTATTTAGACGATGATTTTACGATAGAAGTTCAGGTGCAGGCGTTCCAAAGCGACCGAGAAAATACGGCTTTAACGGTGAGTCAGAACGGTGCTAAAGTTGAGCAACAAAATATTGCAATTATTGGAAATTCATTTGTTAAAACGGTTTCTGTTAAATTACATGCTGGTAAAATTGGTGTGCAAAAGTATACCGTTCAGGTTGGTGCACTGTCTAATGAAATTACGACAAAAAATAATTCACAAACGTTCTATGTAGAAGTAATTGATGGCAGACAAAAGGTATTATTAGCTGCTGCAGCTCCGCATCCGGATCTGGGGGTTTTAAAAGAAGCGATTTCTCTCAACAAACATTACGAAGCTAAACTCGCATTGGCGGATGATTTGAATGCGATAGATCCATCGAAATTTGATTTGATTGTGTTGTACCAGTTGCCGGATGCGCAGAATATTTCTGCGTCATTTTTGCAAAAGGTGACGGCTTTAAAGAAGCCAATATGGTATATTTTAGGTGCACAAAGCAATGTGAATGCTTTCAACCAAATTCAGAATCAAGTTAATTTAAGTGCTGCTAACGGCTCTGTTCAAGAGGTTTATCCAGATTTTGCAAATGGATTTACCAGCTTCAATTTATCAGAGGAAGACAAAAAGCAGTTTTCGGGTCTCGATCCATTATTGATGCCTTTCGGTAGATTGACAGTAAATGCAAGTGCCAGCCCAGTTTTTAATCAGCGGATAGGCAAAGTGAGTACGCAACAACCCTTACTGTTTTTCACTAATGAAAATGGTTTAAAAGCCGGTTATTTAATGGGTGAGGGCCTGTGGCGATGGAAGTTATCAGCCGCTGAAAATGAGATTGAACAATCA
Organism: Pedobacter sp. AC212; assembly: GCF_979258625.1. NCBI lineage: Bacteria > Pseudomonadati > Bacteroidota > Sphingobacteriia > Sphingobacteriales > Sphingobacteriaceae > Pedobacter > Pedobacter sp. AC212. Next base: position 1,546,724 of record NZ_OZ409870.1, read on the forward strand.
AGTATAAATAACTTAATTTCTCAAACCGTTCAATATCTTTCGGTAAAGGATGATAAGAGAAGATTTAAAGTTTTTTCATCTAAATCTGCTTACGATGAAAATGAACCGGTTCAATTCAATGGAACGCTTTACAATGAAAGTTATCAGCCCGTAAACGAGCCTGAAGTGAACTTGCAAATAAAAAATGATGCCGGGAAACTTTTTAATTACGTTTTCTCGAAAACAGACAAAGGCTATCTACTCGATGCCGGAGAAATGCCTGCAGGGAATTATTCTTATGTAGCCAATACTTCTTTAGGTGGTCAAAAATTTACCGCTGCAGGAAGTTTTTATGTGAATGCGCTCATAGCAGAATATCAGCAAACAACCGCTAATCACCAATTGCTCAATACCATTTCTAAACAAAGCAATGGCAGGCTTTTTATGCCAGCAGATTTATTAAAAATAGCCGATGAAATCCTGAAAAACGAGAATATTAAAACTATCAGCTACGAAGACCGTAAGTATGACGAACTCATCAATCTTAAATGGTTATTTGGGTTGATCCTGATTTTGCTAAGCGTTGAGTGGTTTTTAAGGAAAAGAAATGGGGAACTATAAGGTTTGAATTAAGCGATTAAAGTTTTGGGTGCCTATTAACCGAAAAGAACACAAAGTAAAGGGCGCAGAGGGCACAAAGCTGGGTATCTAATTCATTCTTGTGCTGCTCTTGGTTTTGCCTAAAATTTAGGGGGGCTTGTTTTACATCAAAACTGACAACTACAAACTAAACTAGTGCCACTCCTCCTTATAAACAAATTTGGGCATGTGCCATTTATATTTTATCGAAAGTAGTCTGAGCGTTAAACCTATCACAGCAGCAAGGATGGTGGCTAGAATTTCACTTCCATGGAAATGTTCCACGCCGATATAAACTGCTCCAGTAACGATTGCCGCACTGGCATAAATTTCTTTCCTGAAAAGAAACGGAACTTCATTACAAAGCACATCTCTTAGCACACCGCCGGCACAGCCAGTGATCATTCCACTGAATAAAACGATTAGATAGGGCAAATGCATTTGCTGTGCAACCTGGCAACCGATAATTGTAAACACAACCAAGCCCATTGCATCGAGGTATAGAAATAGTTTTTTAAGTTTCGTCATTACAGAAGCGATGAATGCAGCGAGCAAAGCAGCGGCAGCGGTAATAACCAGGTATTCAGGATGTTCAACCCAACTCATCGGATAATGACCGAACAATACATTTCTAACTGTTCCACCGCCTAAGGCTGTAACCCAGGCAATAATACAAACACCAACCCAATCCATATCTCTTCTGCCAGCAGATAGCGCAGCGGTCATGGCTTCGGCAGTAATAGCGATGATGTATAAAATGTGGAGCATATCGGGAGAAATTTTAATTGCAATACCCCGTAGAAATTTTCTCGGAGATTATTGAAGAAAGGCGTCTGAATTAGTATTGAAGGCAATTATCTTAATCTGGTTCTTTTCCATTACCAACCTAAAAGATTCTTTGGCTTCGAATTTATCATATTTATTATCATATAACAAAGCATAATTTGACGAGGGATTGCTGCTCTCAATTCTTTTAGTTTCCCACTTAGCGAGTATTTTAGTATTAAGCTTGCCAAGTTTTTCTTTCTTCTTAATTAAGAGATTATGAAGTTTTTCTTTTGACGTAACTTTCCAAAATTCTGAGCTAAAGAGTGTATCCACAGCGTCATATTTGCCTTCGGCAACCCGATCGTAAAACTGATCTACAACCTTAACAGCCTCCTGTTTATCTTCCTCCCGATTCAAATAGGTTCGGCTAAAGTTACAACTGGCAGATAAAAAAATAAGGACAAGAGCGGAGGCAAGTAATTTAGAAGTGCGCATTGGTTGTTGTATAGGTTAATCCTTCTTTTCCTCATGAATAATAACAAAAACATCTTCGTTATCTTTTTTCATGAAATACTTTTCGCGAGCGAATTTTTCAGCGGTATTTAGATTGGTACTCAGTTCGTTTAGATCTTTTTTAACCTGAGCGGTTTCTTTTTCGAAATACTCCTTTTCTTCTTGTAATTTATTCGCCTGGCTCCGGTATTCGTATTGCGACATCATGTCATTTTTATCAAAAAACAGCATCCAAACCGCAAAAGCAGCCGTTGCAAGGAAATATTTATTACGGAAAAGGTCTATTAAACGTTTCATAATTCTCTCGAAAAAATCGTGATTGCGAGGTACGAAGCAATCTTAAAGCGATAGGTTTTTTAGCTTCGCTTTGGTAGTAAGATTGCTTCGTGCCTCGCAATAACGTAAATGTATAAAAAAACATCCGAAGATTTTAAATCTCCGGATGTTCTATAAATAAGTTTTTCAACTTGTTAACACCCCAAACCCCTAAAGGGGCTTTACGGCATTTCCTTAAGTCCCCTTTAGGGGATTTAGGGGTTTATTTCTTAGCGTATTTAAATTTAGAACCGATGAAACGAGCGTTTTCGCCTAACTCTTCTTCAATACGTAATAATTGATTGTATTTTGCAATCCTGTCTGAACGAGATGCAGAACCTGTTTTAATCTGTCCGCAGTTCAATGCAACAGCTAAATCAGCAATGGTAACATCTTCAGTTTCTCCAGAACGGTGACTCATTACTGAAGTATAACCGTTGTTTTGAGCCAAAGTTACTGCATTGATGGTTTCAGTTAGAGAACCAATTTGGTTAACTTTTACCAAGATTGAGTTTGCAGTGTCTTCATCGATACCACGTTGTAAACGCGTAACGTTTGTAACAAATAAATCATCACCAACCAATTGTACATGGTCGCCAATTTTATCTGTTAAGCTTTTCCAACCTGTCCAGTCATTTTCATCCATACCATCTTCAATAGAGATAATTGGATATTTTGCTGAAAGATCGGCTAAATATTGTGCTTGCTCTTCGCTTGAACGAATTACGCCGGTAGCGCCTTCAAATTTAGTGTAATCGTATTTACCATCTTTGTAAAACTCAGATGATGCACAATCTAATGCCAAACAAATTTGAGAACCTGGTTTGTAACCAGCCGTTTCAATCGCTTTTAAAACTGTTTCGATTGCATCTTCAGTACCATCAAAAGTAGGAGCGAAGCCACCTTCATCACCTACAGCAGTTGATAGACCTCTATCGTGAAGAATTTTCTTCAAGCTATGGAAAACTTCAGTTCCCCAACGTAAAGCTTCCGAGAAAGATGGTGCACCAACTGGCATAATCATAAACTCCTGGAATGCGATCGGGGCATCAGAGTGAGAACCACCATTAATGATATTCATCATCGGAATCGGTAAAGTATTTGCGTTAACGCCACCAATGTAGCGGTATAAAGGCTGACCAATTTCATCGGCAGCAGCTTTAGCAACAGCTAAAGAAACGCCTAAAATTGCATTAGCACCTAAATTACCTTTGTTTTCAGTACCATCAAGCTCCAACATTAATTTATCGATAGCGTTTTGCTCGAAAACATCAATACCTCGTAAAGCAGTGGCGATTTTAGTATTTACATTTTCAACAGCTTTTAAAACACCTTTTCCTAAATAGGTCGATTTATCTCCATCACGTAATTCAACAGCTTCATATTGCCCGGTAGATGCACCGCTTGGTACAGCTGCACGGCCAAAAGCGCCTGCTTCTGTAACTACTTCAACTTCTACTGTTGGATTGCCTCTCGAATCCAGGATTTGTCTGGCATGGACATTAACTATTATGCTCATTTCTATTTGATTTTTTGTTGATTTTTTAACCTGCTTAGTGTACAAAGTACAATTACTAAGCTTAAATCAAAGTTAGTATATTTTTTAAATAAATAAAGTGTTTCAGGCGTTAATGTTACGATCGTTGATCTGGCTAATTTGTCGCCATTTTTGATGAAAATTATTTAAATAAAAAACCCCAAAGCTTTTGGCTTTAGGGTTAGATTATGATTGTCGTTTTAACTAAAATTTATATGAAAGTGTGGTTAAGAACTGACGTGGTGCAATTGGGTTAACACTATAATTCTCATGAACGAAATAATTCAACTCGTTTGTGATGTTTGATATTTTAGCCAAAAGTGAGAATTTTTTCCAGCTGTATCCTGCTGAGAAATCTAAAGTAGTAAATGCGCTCAATGGAATAATACCCGATGATGAATTATTTTTTGTTGTGTTTCTTCCTCCATTTCTATCACCTGTATAAAATGCGGACGCACCGAGCTTTAAGCCTTTAAGATCTCCATTTTGAAAGGTATAAAACAATGTGGCGTTAGCTGTATTTTTTGTGGTACCTACTACACGTTCTCCCTCAACAATACCAGTTGCAATGGTAGAGGTATAACGCGTATAGTTGTAGCTATAACCTGCTAGAAAATTCAGTCCTGACACTATTGTTCCTGATAAATCCAGTTCTACACCATCGCTAGCTGTCGCTCCTGAAAACTCTCGTTTTGTTGGATCTGCAAGTGCAGTTTGAGCGAACTTATCATTCTTAATTCTGTATACTGTTAAATTTGCTGAGAGTTTTCCTCCGAGGAAATCGTTTTTAACGCCAGCTTCATACTGATCAATTATAGATGGACCCATCGGGCCATTTGTCTCTATATCAATTCCGGTATTAGATGTAAAGTTATTGGAGTAGCTAACATACACAGATGTGCTTTTTAACGGTTCGTAAATAATCCCGAATTTAGGAGAGAATGCTTTATCAATTTTATCTACTGCTGTACCTTTATTTACCCCTCCGCTGGCAATAGTCGTGATATCAGTAGTAGGCGTTTTTTGAAATGACCAACGGATACCTGCCAAAACTTTAAATTGCTCTGTAAGGCTTACCAAATCCTGAACAAAACCACCCATTCTAAATACAGATGCCTCTGTATTCGTTAATAAAGTAGTTGCAGGCATATTGTAGTTGCTTGGTTTGTCAAACGATAAAGGATCTAGTAAATTTACAGTGTCGTAATAGGTAGGGTTATTACCTGCAGGTAGTATTGCTGTTGGCGAAAAGCCTCCTGATTTAGTACTAGCCTGATCTGCATCGGCCCCAACAAGTAAGATATGTTTAATACTCCCTGTTTCAAAAGCGCCTGTCAAATTGATCTGTTGATTAAAGGTGAATTCTTCAATATCCGATCGAGTTAAGGCACGGTTCCAAATCCCTGTAGCGCTCGCTGCAGGACGTTCAGCGGAAAAGTAATCGCGATTGTAAGATTGTAATGAAGCACTGACATTCAATTTCCAGTCTGCATTAAATTTATGATTGATAGCCGCTTGTGCTGTTGCTGTGTTGGTTTTGTTATAAGCCCATGCGGTATTTATAAAAACATTTCTGCCTAAGGGCGATAATTTGTTGCCGATAGTCCCTATACCAAAATCGGGAGTAAAATTACTTTTTAGATAATCTCCTTGTACTATTACTTCAGTTTTATCATTTATTTTGTATAACAACGAAGGGTTAACATAAAATCTTTTCGACGATACATTATCCCTATAACTTCCAGCAGATTCGTAGGTACCGATAACTCTGAAGGCAATTTTATCAGAAATAGGTCCATACAGATCTACAATTGGCTTGTACAAATCATAACTACCTACACGCATAGAAACCTCACCTCCATATTCGAATTTAGGTTTTTTAGTCACCATGTTTACCACAGCACCACCACTCACGCCACCATACAATAAGGCAGCACTACCTTTTAAAACTTCAACTGATTCTAGTGTGCTGGCTTCAGGACTTCCACCAATGGTAGTTCTGGCACCGTTTTTAAAAACATTGTTCGAACCTAAACTATAACCTCTGGCATAAAAATTTTCTCCAACAGAGCCACGGTTGGCACCCAACGCCACTCCGTTAATATTCTTCATTACATCGCCCAAACTATTTACTTGTTGATCGGCAATAACTTGTGTGCCGATAATTTGAACTGCCTGCGGCAGATCTCTTGGCGCAATTGCAATTTTACCTAGGTTTACTGGTTTTGTATTAGGTGTTCTATATCCGTTAATGGCCACTTCTTTCAATTGCGAAGACGATTCTGCAATAGAAAAAGATACTGTTGCTGTTTCGCCAGCTGTAACTGAAACTTGCTTTTCTTGAGCTGATACGCCAACAGCAGATACTTTTAAAGTATAATTTCCAGGAGCTACATTTTTGATAGTGAAGTTTCCGCTTTCATCGCTTTGCGCTGTTTTCGATGTGTTTTTTAGACCAACACTTACGAAAGCCGCTGGATTTCCATCACTCGTTTTTACGGATCCAGATACCGATCCGTTTTTTGATTGGGCTAATACTGTTCCCCGTGTCAAGAAAACCAGTATTATCAAAGTAAAAAATAGGGTAAATTTTTTATACATCTTATTTAGATTAATTCTTAGTTGGCGCAAAAGAAAGAAATTAAAATGAGATTAGAAAATTATTTTTAATTATTCTAAATAAGAATTGGCTGAGATGCCAAAGGCGAAATATTTGAGTATTTTTGAGAAATAAAAAGGGTTTGTCCAGTTAAGAACAAACCCTTTGCAAAGATTTTTATGAATTTATTTTCTGTAAAGCGGACATCTTTTAAGCAAATATTCTAAGGGTGCGCCATAAGATCCGTCGGTGTTGCTAAAAAGCGCTTGATGGTTTGCATTATAAATACTAGCGTTATTATCCATATAAATTTGAAGGCTTACACGTACATCAAATCGCTGTGCGGCGTTGCTACTTGATGAGCCATAAGTCGAAACTTTCTTAATTTTATCATCATCATCTCTTTTCACACTTGTATTATCACTTGTCGATGTATAACTTGTTTGATAAGCTTTGTTCTGGGCTACTGTACCATCAATAATATATTCTACCCCTAAAACATCAGCCAAATTTTTCATGGTAAATCCAATCATTTTATCTTTGGTAATGCCAGCCTGCACAAGTTTCGCGTTTGTAGTCCGTGGATCAAGAATGGTGTAACCAGCAGCATGTTGGCTTAATAACGCATAAGTATCTTGTTGCGCTTTCATACCAATGGCATCAGCTCCGGGCTGGTTATCCATCAGAAATGTGAAGGGTAAAATGGCTATTTTGTTATGGTGATCTGCAGGGCTCGCAACCATGGTAATTTGGTCGTTCTGTCTGATTTGAGAGGATTGCACTTGCTGTGAAATAACTTCGGTGCGGCCACTGGAATGAAGAATTTGAGCGATATCTGATTTTTTTATGATGTATTCTGCGGTTTCTCCAGTGTAAACAAACGATACATCACTATCAGTTACACGAATAAGTCTTCCTTTAAGCTCATCACCGTTAATTTTTTTAATAATATCTTCCTTCTGTGATCCGGTTTGAGCGAGACTACAAAAAGCCATCATGGCACAAAGTAGCGTTAAATAAATTTTCTTCATAAGTCTGATTTTTTAATAAAATTAGTAAAAATAAAGGTAGGGCGCCTTAGAACGATGTGTTTTTTATTGATATTTAGATTTTTGGGGTTAATTATTTTGTTGATTTGGATAGCTTTTAATTTTTAGCTAATATTGATAGCGCCCTACATCATTTTATACATCAGATAGTTTGACACTGAGTTTAATAATAGAGGTTTAGTACAAAAATTGATATACAATTTAAATATTTTGAGAATTTATTTGAATGATTTGCTTAGCATATGAATAAACTGAAATTATACGGCATCCCCGATTCTCCTGAAATTTATCCGATACGAGATTTTTTAAAGCGAAGTGTGGTAGATTTCGATTGGTTTGATATTACCCATGATGATTTGGGGTGGGGGCAAGGCATTACCTCTTATAATAACCCACATAAATTGCCAGTAATTGAATTCCCTGATGGGAAGGTAATTGTCGATCCTACGCTGGAGCAAATTGCCTGTAATTTGGGCTGGATTACCCAACCGAAATATGCAGAGTATGATCTGTCAATTTATGGCGCTGGTCCTGCAGGCTTAAGTGCTGCAGTTTATGCGGCATCCGAAGGTTTAAAAACTATTTTAATCGAGCGTGAAGCTATTGGAGGTCAGGCGGGTACCAGTTCTTTGATTGAGAATTATCTCGGTTTTCCAGAAGGTATTTCGGGGGCAAACCTTGCCGAAAGGGCAAGGCAACAGGCATTGAAATTTGGCGTTGAAATTTTGCTGTTAAAGGAGGGTATTAAAGGGACTTTTTACGATAATAAAATTCATGTCGATTTTGCTTCTGGAGAAAAATTAGTGGCTAAAACCAATATTTGTGCAACGGGAGTAGAGTATGCAAGGTTAAACCTTCCCGATGAAAATCGTTTTTTCCATAAGGGGGTTTACTACGGGGCCGGTGCAAGTGAAGCCTTCTTTTGTCAGGATAAAGACCTTTATATTATCGGTGGTGGAAATTCTGCCGGACAAGCTGCAACCTATTTCTCTGGTTTCGCTAGGCGTGTTTTTATGGTGATAAGAAAAGGAAATCTTGCCGAAACCTTGTCAGATTATTTGATTCAGCGTATTGCCAGCATCAGTAATATTCATGTGTTGTACCATTCGCAAGTTACAGCGCTTGAAGGAGATGATTATCTGCAGCGCATTAAAATTGTAAACAGTGAACAAGGAACCGAAAACTGGCATGATACCTCCAAGCTTTTCATTTGTATAGGTGGCAAACCCAATACAGAATGGGCTGCTGAAACTGCGATTTGTAGAGATAAAAATGGTTATTTATACACTGGTAATGATGTTGTCAGCTTAGATCAATATAAAAATTGCTGGAATCAGGATCGATTACCTTATCATTTAGAAACCAGCGTACCAGGATCTTTTGCAGCGGGCGATGTCAGGGTAAATTCGGTCAAGAGAGTAGCATCGGCAGTAGGCGAAGGCGCTATGGCTGTTACTCAAGTTCATCAATACTTATCAAAACTTTAACTATGGAAAACAATGGAATTTGCCAACACATCAAGGCTATAAAAACGCTTAAAGTGGCTAAAGAATACGCTTGCGAAGAGTGCATCAAGATAGGAAGTGACTGGGTACATTTACGTACCTGCCAAACCTGTGGGGTTACTTTGTGCTGCGATTCTTCACCCATGCAACACATGTCGCACCACTGCAAAAAAGTAAGCCATCCTGTCGTAATTTCTTCAGAACCTGGAGAAAGGTGGCTATATTGTTATGTCGACGATGAAATGGATGGCTATTAAGCTCAGTACTTCATTGGTTTAATCTGTTTCGTCGCCTATTAAACCAATGAAATGTTTCTTTACATTTTATCGTTTCTCTAAAAACTAAATATCTCATCGCTCTACTTTCCTCTAGTGGAGCGTAAATATTAGCGTATTTCAGTATCTCTACTTTTTTTTGTGTGTTTTGCATTTCAAACTGCAATAAATAACATCATCCCAATTTAGCTTCCATTTTTTTCGCCAGGAAAATGGGCGTTCGCAAGTAGGGCAAATCTTTTCCGGGAAGTTCTCTTTTTTCAACTTAAGGTGTTTATTTCAGAACGTTGAACATCATTTTTTGTTTTTTCTTTATTAAAACTGCCGAGGAGAAACCCTTACCTGGCTCTGCGAAGGTTAAGTCATTCATCTTATTCTCAAGGGTTCTCAATCGTCAATTATTTTAATCATTTATCCAGTTTAGAAGGGCTTACGGAAACTACGGGTTACTTCCTCGGGAAATACTTGTTTTAGTAACGCTTACCGAAATGATAAAACTTTTGCAATTAAAAAAGGCTTTTTCATTAGTAACCCCTTAACAAAGAAACGATGAAAAACTACATTTTTTTATTAGGCACGCTAGCCATTTTAGCAGTGTCTTGTAACTCCGATTCAAAATCAAATAATGCAGATTCAGCAAGTGCTGATACTTCTATGAGTTCGATGGATGCAACTTCGCCAATGCAGGATACTACCACAACTGATAGTACCATGCAGGATACGACCAGCACAACTACCCCAATGCCGTAGTTTGCACTGCAAATTGATTTAAAAATTCAAGAAAAGGGACAGAGATGGTATTCTCTGGTTTATCCCCTTTGAAAACCTGATTTAAAAAGTTCCACGTCAGTTTCGTGGAGCTTTTTTGTTAACAAGAAAAAATAATGAAGAATATTTTTACTGAGCGACTAAGAATTTTCACCTGGCATATTCACGGTAGCTATTTGCTCTATCTTTCTCAAGGTGATTATGATATATACATTCCGATTAATAGCGATAGATCGACAGGTTATGTAGGCAGGGGAACTACTTATCCTTTTGGTGATAACGTGATTGAGGTTGATGCAACAGAGGTTAAAAACCTTGATTTTGATATCATTCTTTTTCAAACGGATGAAAATTATCTTAAAGATCAGTATGAAATATTATCCGAATCTCAGCAAACGTTACCCAAAATATATATTGAGCATGATCCTCCATGGGATCATCCTACAAATGCAAAACATCCTGTGACGCAGGACGACGTTTTGATTGTACACGTTACTCATTTTAATGCTTTAATGTGGGATTGCCGCGGCTTAAAAACACGGGTAATATCACATGGCGTATTACCACAACAACCCATTTACACAGGTAATATAGCAAAGGGAATTGTAGTGATTAACAATTTACCCACCCGTGGACGAATGCTTGGCCTGGATATATTTGAACAGGTAAGGGAGCGAATTCCTATTGATTTAGTAGGTATGGGCGCCGAAGATTACGGAATTGGAGAAGTGCTGCATCCACAACTGCCTGATTTTATAGCACAATACCGGTTTTTCTTTAACCCCATTAGGTATACCAGTTTAGGCCTGGCGGTATGCGAAGCGATGATGATTGGTTTGCCAATTGTGGGTTTGGCAACTACAGAAATGGCTGTGCAAATTAAAAATGGCTATTCTGGGTTTGTTTCAACCGATGTTTCGCAGATGATCGATTTTATGCAAATGCTGCTCGAACAGCCTGTAAAAGCAAAAGAGCTGGGTTTAAACGCCCATCAACATGCCAGAGAACATTTTGATATTAAACGTTTTGTAAACGATTGGCAATCAACTTTCCAGGATGTTGTACGGAATGTAAACACTTATCAAATTACCTAACATGAAATCATCCTGATTTTTCAAACCACAAAGTGGGATGACTAAATCTGATAGCGGCCTCCGATAGGCATGGCTTCATCACCATTAAAACTAATTATATACTGATGGAAAACAAAATTGCATTTATAAGCGAGCATGCCTCACCGCTGGCACTATTAGGCGGTACAGATAATGGTGGTCAAAATGTATACGTAGCAGAACTGGCGATACAATTGGCTAAAAAGGGTTATGAAGTTGATATTTTTACCAGAAGAGATAATCCTGGTGATCAGGAAATACACGAATTTGCACCGGGTGTTAGGGTTATTTTGGTTGCCGCCGGACCCGCTAAGGCAATAGCAAAGGAAGAACTTTTACCTTATATGCTTGATTTTCGCCGCGAAATGGAAAGATTTATAAGTGTAAATAAACTTAACTATGAACTGATCCACGCCAATTTCTTTATGTCGGGTTTGGTGGCTATGGAATTAAAGGAACGTTTGGATGTGCCTTTCGTCATTACCTTCCATGCTTTAGGTCATATCAGGTCTCTTCATCAAGGAACAATGGATAAATTTCCTGCAGAACGGATCGACCTTGAACGGTTAATTGTTAAAAATGCAGATAAAATTATTGCCGAGTGCCCGCAAGATCAATCTGATTTAATCAACTATTACCAGGCCGCCCCCGAAAAGATATTAACGATTCCTTGTGGTTTCAATCCTGAGCATTTTTTTCCAGTTTCAAAATCCGAATGCCGTTCGTTACTCAATTTAAAAGATGATGAACATATTGTGTTGCAATTGGGAAGGATGGTTAGGCGTAAAGGAATTGATCATGTAATAGAGGCTTTTGCCAAAATCGACCATCAAAAGCCTAGCCGCTTAATTATAGTAGGCGGAGAGCAAGCCGATATTGAAAATGATGAAGAAAGGAACAGGCTTTTGCAGTTGGCAATTGATTTGGGCATTTCAGATAAAGTGATTTTCGCCGGTAGAAAAAATCGGGATGAGCTAAAATACTATTACAGCGCAGCTGATGTTTTTCTCACCGTTCCCTGGTATGAACCATTTGGAATTACCCCGCTGGAATCGATGGCTTGTGGCACACCGGTAATCGGATCGAGAGTTGGAGGCATTAAACACACCGTAGTTGATGGCGTTACGGGTTATCTGGTAAATCCAAAAGATCCAGAAGCTTTAGCCAATACACTTAATGGACTTTTGTTCAATCAAGAGCTGATAGATGAGATGAGTAGAAACGCTATTCAGCATGTAAATCAGTATTTTACCTGGCAGCAGGTAGCCGATATGATGGCTGATTGTTACGAAAGTATCAGCACAAGGAAAATAGATATCCAGGAAACTGAACTAGGCATGATAGGCGCTGCTTTTGAGGAGGCTGCGGCAACCTTTCAAAAAACAGCAAAAACACTTTCATCAGAAATATCTTTAGCAGGATCAACAATAGCCAAAGCTTTAAAAGCTGGCAACAAAGTTCTGGTTTGCGGTAATGGTGGCAGTGCAGCCGAAAGTCAGCATTTTGTTGCTGAGTTGGTTGGGCGTTTTGAAGTGCCGCACCGCAAAGGTTTACCAGCCATTTCGCTCAATTCTGATACTGCAATAATTACTGCATGGGCAAACGATTTTGGCTATGACGATGTATTTGCAAGGCAGGTACAGGCATTTGGATGCGAGGGAGATATTCTGCTTTGTATGAGCACAAGTGGTAATTCGGACAACATTATAAAAGCCATGCAAATGGCCAGAAAAAAAGGAATGTTTTGCATTAATATGCTGGGCAAAAATGGTGGAAAATCAATTCATTTCGGGCACTTAAATCTTGTTGTTCCTTCAGATAGTACCCAAAGAATTCAAGAATTGCACCTTCATTTGGTTCATTTGCTGTGTACCATTATCGAAAATCGTTTGTTCAATGCACTTTATACCAATAAAACGGTGGCAAAAGAGCGGGCATTACCTGTAAATAGTCAGGATATAAGTACTGCAGGAACTTATTTAGTTAACGGCAGCAGACTTGGAAGTTATGGAAGCTAGCGCCGCAATTTTTTTGGATAAAGACGGAACACTGATCCCTGATATTCCCTATAATGTTGTGCCCGATAGGATTACTTTGAACGAACATGTTGCTGAAAGTTTATATGAATTACAAAAGAAATTTAAACTCATCGTCGTTTCAAATCAAGCTGGCGTGGCTAAAGGCTTATTTGAAATGGAAGACTTACAAGGCGTCCAAAACAAAATGATCAGCCTGTTACAGGAATATCAGGTTAAAATTGATGGTTTCTACTTTTGTCCACATTACCCAAGCGGTAAAATTGAACGTTATGCCAAAGTTTGTAATTGCCGAAAACCAAAACCCGGAATGCTGGTGGAAGCGGCAAGAACGCATAACATAGATTTATCACAAAGCTGGATGATTGGTGATATTTTGAATGATGTGCAGGCTGGGAAATCAGTGGGCTGCAAAGCGATTTTGATTGATAACGGAAACGAAACTGAATGGGATTTACAAAGTAGCGAACATCGTGTTCCAGATTATATTGCTGCTGATTTCGGTGCAGCAACAGCGTTCATCAATCGCTTCGAAAATGGTTTTCATCCACATAGTGATATAGAATTGAATAAAAATTTATTTTAAGCATCATGATTTCTGAAGATATAAATCTTATAAAAAAGTTCAAATCAAAAAAAGTTCTGGTAATTGGAGAGTTGATTATTGATGCCTATTTTAAGGGAAGCTGCAACCGGATTGCACCAGAAGCCAGCGTTCCGGTGATCGATATTCAGGAAAAGAAATACTGCCTTGGCGGCGCAGCAAATGTTGCGGCAAACCTATCTGCCTTAGGCGCCGAAGTGTTTTTTATAAGTGTTTGCGGCAATGATGAACATGCTGAAATGGCGTTTAAGCTATTAGCATCAGCAGAAATTAAATCAGATCTAATCATCAAATCAGAGAAAAGATCAACCTTGTTTAAAACCCGAATAAGCTCTGATAGTCAACTATTGGTTCGCTTTGATGAAGGCTCAACGGCGCTATTGGATAACGATACGGAACAACTGGTGATTCATAAGCTCAAAGGCATCTACTCTGAAATAGATGGAGTTATTATTGCCGATTATGGCAAAGGGATAATGGGCACAAATCTGATTGACGAGATTGGCAAGCTCAACACCACAGGTCGTAAAATTATCGCAATAGACAGCAAAAATACCCAACAATATCTTCATATCAAACCCAACCTACTGAAACCTAATTATCAGGAAGCAGCGGCTTTGATGGATTATAAAAGTTCAATCCGACCAAATCTTGAAGAGATGTACACCTGGGGAGAATCGCTCTACCGAAAAACTGCGGCTGAAACTATTTTTCTAACTTTAGATGAGCAAGGGGTTTGTGTGTTTGATCAAGGAAAATTTAAGTTTCACAAAGCTGTGCCAGCTGTCGCAAATCCTAGTGTAAGTGGTGCCGGCGATACATTTTTGGCAACAGCTATGATGGCTTTTACCAGCGGTGCCAATTTAACAATTGTAACAGATTTAGCCATTACCGCTGCTCACCAGGTGGTATCAAAACCTCAAACTGCTGTGTTAAATTTAACTGAATGGATGCAAGGATTTTCTTCCCGAAGCAAATTAATGCAAAACCAGAAATACATTCGTGAAGCCATAGCACTTTTGAAAATGCAAGGTAAAAAGATTGTATTTACTAATGGCTGTTTCGATATTCTTCATAGCGGACATGTAAGTTATTTGAAAGGAGCAAAAGCCCGCGGAGATGTGTTGATCGTTGGACTGAATAATGATGAAAGCATTAAAAGATTAAAAGGAGAAAGCCGGCCAATAAATAAACTTCAAGATAGGGTAGAGGTGCTTTCTGAGCTAAGCTGCATCGATTTTATTATCCCATTCGGAAAGGCAGGAGACGATACGCCAATATCACTGCTGAAGCTGGTAAAACCAAACACCTTTGTTAAAGGTGGCGATTATCAGGGTAAATATCTTCCTGAAGGAGAGATACTCAAAAAACTGGGTTGTGAAATAATTTTCCTTCCTATGGTGGCCGATCGCTCTACTACGAAAACCATTAGTAAAATAAGGGAAAGCAATGCCTTTGTTTCCGCCATAACCGTTAACTGATGAATTTTAGCGATTGCAAAAACGTGTTGGTCATTCGTCCTGATAATATGGGCGATTTGCTCATGTCTAGTCCAGCTATTCGAGCCTTAAAAAATGTTTCCAATTGCAAGATTACTGTGCTTTGTTCGGCTAAAGCTGCGGCTGTAGCTGGAATGATAGGAGAAATTGATGCCACTATCGTATTTGATCTTCCCTGGTTAAAATTCGAGACTCCGCAGAACGAAAATTTAACTGCTTTAATAGATCGCTTGAAGGAAAAATCTTTCGATGCCTGTGTGGTTTTCAACGTCTATAGTCAAAATCCGGCTCCTTGCCTCATGCTTGCTTATCTGGCAGAGATTCCGCTACGGGCGGCTTATGCGAAAGAGAATCTTTATGGCTTACTTACCCATTGGTTGCCCGATGATGAACCTTTTTTTACCATCCGTCATCAGGTTGAGCGGGATTTGAACCTGGCTGGCTTTTTAGGTGGAGAGATCACAAATAAACAGATCAGCATAAAAGAGCCATCAGTAGCAATACAGGCGCAGGTGATGAGTGATTTCAAATTATCTCCTGCTGGTTATTTTGTTTTACATGCAGGTGTATCCGAAAAAAAGCGGCAGTATCCTAAATCACATTGGATAGAAATTGGAAATATGCTTTATGAAAAATATCGCCTGCCTATTGTGCTTACCGGATCGAAGGAGGAGAATGAGTTTAATGATTCGCTTGCAAAACAAATAGCTGGCAAGGTATTAAATTTAGCTGGAAAGTTAGATTTAGCGGGCTTAGCTGCAATCATTAAACAGGCCAAGTGTATGGTTAGCGTTAACACAGGTCCCATGCATTTGGCCGTTGCGTATCAAAAAACGTTGATCGCTTTGTATGCGCAAAGCAATCCGCAACATAAACCCTATCACACTTTACACAGCGTTCTGGAATACTCTGTTCCTGTAACTTTACAAAGCTCCAATCAAATTATCCGTTTCGTCAACGATAAATTGTATCAGCAGTTTATCCCTTATCCGAGTCCGCAAGAGGTAATTGATGCGCTTGATTCGGTACTGCGAGAAGTAAGTGATCAATAACGGCTTGTTTTACGGTTTCAAAATTTGGAGACTTCGTCCAATCTATGGTGTAATGGATGGATCGGTCGGTGGGCGCCCATCGCTCTGGCTCTCCATCCATGCTAATAATTACACTTTTTACTTTGAGGCCTGCCGCGATATGTGATATGCCGGTGCAGTTGGCAACCAAACCTGATGAATTTTTGACCAAAACCCCTAATGTGCCTAAATCTGTTTTCCCTGTTAAATTAAGGGGCTTTTGTCGCATTTCGCAGCTAACGTTGAAGGCGAGTTCTGCCTCATCTTTCGTGCCTGTTAAAACAATTTGAAAGCCATGGGCAAAACACAAATCTGCAATTTGAGCAAAATAAGAAGCAGGCCATTGACGCCACGCCGCTCTCGAGCCAGGATGGATGCAAATATATTTCTCCGTAAGGGGAAATTGCTGTGCTTCAAACCTTTTATAATCATCATCAAAAAGTGGATATTCCATTTCGGTGTCATCTACTTTAAGTCCCAAAGCGGATATTAATTTAAGGTGGCGAGAGCTTTCATGCTCAAAATTGGGATAACGCATCATTAAAGGATTACTGATCAGCTCATCTTCATCGATAGAAAAACCAGCCAGATTTTTTGGCTCCAGTTTAGCTAGCATATCATTAACGATGGTGCCATTTCCCTGCATCTGAAGAATCAAATCATAATATTTATGGTGGATTTCTTCTGAAAACCTTTTAAATTCACTCTCGTCGAAATCCTGTTCAGGCAAACCTGGATAACCAGGAAATGGGATAAACTCATCAAAATAAGTAGAAAAACGTTCAATCAAGCTTTTGCTTCCGGGCAAACCAATGTAACTGATATGCGCTGCCGGAAAATTTAGGCGTAAATTTCTTAGAGCTGGAATACTGCATAAAATGTCACCCAGCTGTAGTGCCCTAAAAACTGCAATTTGTCTTATTTCGTTTCTGTTCGATAACATTAAAAAAGTAATTTTCTAAATTTTAACATGCCGTATCCTCTCCAGTAAACAGAAAGAAATGGAATCAGCAAAGAAGTAACCAGCATTTCTGATAGGTGCCCTGCTAACTTTTGAGTGTGCTTTATACGCCTGAGGAAAAAGCCACCCAGCGGTAAGAGCATTAAAATAATAGCCAGTTTAGCCAAGTTTTTATGTCCAGTGCTCAGTGCTATTATCGAAAGCAAAAAAAGTAAAATGATCAGGTAGTAATTCAATATTGATTGATGAATTTTCTGCTTGTATAGTTCAGGATACTTTTTGAAAAGCAGCACATCATACAACCCTTTTTTTTGTTCTTTTAAACTTACGCCCCATTTTGCCGATCGTACTGGGTGAACAACAACAGCAGCGTTGTTTCGCCAAATAGGAATTTTATTTTGAATCAGCTTAAATTCTAAATCAGAGTCTTCCCGCCACGCTAAACCAAAACGTTCATCAAAACCACCAACCTCTATTAATGCCTGTTTGGTGCATGCGCAGTTTGCCGTTATAAAGGCAGCTGTTTCTAAACCTGCCGTATTCATTTCAAAATCACTGGGCTGTTTGGGTAGCGGAACGACAGTTCTGCCAGTGTAGGCCACCATTTTTTCGAAGTGATAATTTTCCAGAATTTTCAATAACCAATTTTCATCGGGCAAGCAATCATCATCTGTAAAAGCAATTAACTCATGCTTGGCTTGCAACCATCCTAAGTTCCGGGCAGCAGCCGGGCCTTTTTTGGTGCTGGTATGTAGTAAAGACAGGTTTAGCCTGAGATTTTTTAACTCTAGTAATTCATCATCTGTTGCGGAGTAAGGCCCATCATGTACCACTAAAATCTCAAAGTCATCCGCGTTTAAGGTTTGTCTTTCTAACGCCGATAAACATTTAAGCAGTAATTTCGGCCTGTTGTAAGTTGGAATAACGACTGATATTTTTTTCTGCATCATTTTTCAAGATTAAAAAAGAACCCATAATTAAAGCATCGAATGGCGAACCCCAGAAACACTCCACTGCATCTCTAGGAGTGCATACAATGGGTTTTCCTAAAGTATTAAATGAAGTATTGACCAAAACCGGGACGCCAGTTTTCTCTTTGAAAGCTTTTAATAAAGCGTAGTAAGCCGGATGTTGATCCTGGTTGATGGTTTGAATTCTCGCCGTTCCGTCGGTATGCCTTACCGCTGGGATTTTATCTGCCGCTTCGGGCAATACATCGTGTACGAAAAGCATAAAGGGCGATTTTTGCGCATCTTTAAACCAAAGATGGGCCTCTTCTTCGAGCACTACGGGTGCCACTGGTCTAAAATCTTCACGATCTTTTACTTCATTTAACCGTGCCTGCATTTGTGGTGAAATGGGCGACGCAAGAATTGATCTGCTTCCTAACGCTCTCGGGCCAAACTCCATTCTCCCCTGGAACCAGCCAATAATCATATCTTTTGCAAGTAATTCGGCAGTCTCTTGTGCGGGATTTTCCATTTTTTGATAAGGTATTTTTGCAAGTTTCAAAAAGGCCTCGCTTTCATCATCAGAAAATGAAGGACCCCAATACACATGATCCATTATAAAATCGCGTTGCTTTGGTTTACGTTCCTGCAAATCAACATAGATCGCTGCGCCAAGCGCCGTTCCCGAATCGCCAGCTGCCGGCTGTACCCAAACCTGGTCGAAATTGCTTAGATCGCGGATCCGAGCATTGAGTACGCAATTGAGCGCAACGCCACCTGCCATCACTAAATTCTTACTTTTTGTGGTGCTCTGAAGATAATTAACCAGTTCTAACGCCGATTCTTCCAGCACATATTGTAGCGAACGGGCCAGATCAAAATGAAATGCCGTAAATGGCTCATGCCTTAAGCGTGCAGGACCAAACCTCGCGGTGAGGTTTTCATTTTCGATAGTATATTGTCCATTCTTTCCAAGTTGGATGATCTCTCTGAAATCCTTGATAAATTCTGGTTTTCCATACGAGGCCAAAGCCATCACTTTATATTCATCAGAAGAATGAAGGAAGCCCAAATGTGTCGTTAAATTTTCATAAAGTAGACCTAGCGAATGAGGTAGCGGCACTTCACTTATCCGCAGCATTTCGGTTCCAGTGCCAATTCCATAGGTTGTAGAGGTCGTTTCTCCACGTCCATCCAAAGTTAAAATGGCAGCCTCATTAAAAGGAGATGGGTAATAAGCGCTTGCAGCGTGAGCCGTATGATGCTCTACGAAATGCCACTGCCAATCGTTCACAGTGCTGCCGTAAAAACGCTTTTGCAAATGGTGAGGCCATCCATCAACCAACTGTGCGGGCGCATTTAAAATCAATGATAAGAATAAATTATCCCAGGGATTTGTATGGCTAGCCTGCTGAAATTTTTGTGGCGCAAAAGGGATTTTGCAGTAAGCATCCTGCGCTTGCCCTTCCGGAATTAATAAATAAGGGTCGAAAGAATATGCAATATGATCGACATCTTTTAAATGAATGCCGGCAACTTTAAGACAATAATCGATCGCGTGAAAAGGTAGCTCGTAGGTGCTAAATGGGATAGGGCGTTTGCCATGTTTAAAATGAGTAAAACGCTCTTCTTCTGCGGCAGCTAAGAGCTGGCCATTTTTTAATATACAAGCTGATGAATCGTGGAAAACAGCGTTGATGCCAAGTACATACATTAAATTAAAGTTTTGAGTGATTGAAAATGATTGACTAGAGTTTCTGAAATTGTACTATCATCAGAAACTATTTGGGAAATAAAACACTGTAAAATTCTTCCTTCATAACTTGAATCTAAGTTATAGAAGCAACACGATCTCAATTTGGAAAGTTTAGTTTGAACTCCTCTCAAAATCAAACCATTTAAATAAGTTTTTTTCGCAACCAGTTGTTGTACAGCGTTTTGTATGATTATTCAATTATCTGTTGCGATAAAAACAAGTATTTTTTAGGAAGATTTCAGTATAAAACACAAGGAGGTGTGTTCCATTCTACGGAGGCTTTACACACTAAAACAATGCAATTAGTCATTAATCATTTTTTGTAAATCGAGCGCATTCATTGCCGCATAAGCATCCTGATCATTATCGAAATAGAAATAAACCTGTTTTTTTTCTGCCAGCCATTTTTTAGCCAGCTGTGCCCATTCGGTCAGCTGTTTTTGATCATATTTCCCTTGATATTTATCTCCAGGGCCATGCAGCCTGACGTAAACAAAATTGGCAGTGGTTAAAATTGGCGATTGATGCCCTGCCAGATGGTATATGCAGAAGGCGCAGTTATGTTGCTCAAGCAGGTCGTAAACAGCAGGGGTATACCATGAACTTTCTCTAAACTCAAAAGTATATTGAAAACCTTTGGGTAGCATTTTCAGAAAAGAATCTAAGCGCTCGATATTTAGTTTCCATTTTGGAGGAAGCTGAAAAAGTATCGGACCCAGCTTTTCGCCCAATGCAGCACAGGCATCGAGGAAATTATTGACATCGACGGTTGTCACTTTCAGCTTTTTTAAATGGGTAAAATAGCGATTGGCTTTTACTGCAAAAATAAAATCATCGGGCACGCTATCTCGCCAGGCTTCGAAATTGGCCTTTTTTGGCTGGCGGTAAAAGGAATTATTTAGTTCAACTGTTTTAAACTTCGAAGTATAATATTCCAGCTGATCCTTTTTTTTAAGATCAGCCGGATAAAAAATATTCTCCCAATGCGGATAATGCCAGCCTGAGGTGCCAATGAAAGCTCTTTCTGGTTGCATATTATTAGGTTAAATAATCTTCAGGCCTGTAGAACTGAAATAATAAGCTTTAGTGGTTGGCACTCAGCAATTACTCATTTCCATTGAAATTAAACAGGCTCTTCATTGATACAACCGTCAAAAATTATTCTGGTTTTGGCAAATTGCAATTGAATAGGTCATTGGGTGGTTTATCAGCATTTAATTAAAATCGCCGCTAACGTTTCTGATATTGTAATTTTTAAGGTATTTCCTGAGCAGCGCCCGGGCCATGTGGATATGCGTTTTTATGGTTCCTAAAGGCAAATTAAGTTCTTCGGCTATTTCACTGTACTTATATCCTTCAACGTAGGCAATAAACGGCAATCTGTAGCTGTCGGGCAATAAACTGAGTGCCTTTTCGATATCTTGAATCATGAGTTTTCCTGCAGATTCATTGGCAACAGCGCCAAGCAACATGGAGGAGTCTGCTAAATCATCGCTACTACTCATTATCGCTCTTTTTTTAGCCACCTTCCGATAGGAATTGATGAATGTATTGCGCATAATCATGAATAGCCATCCTTTGAAATTGGTACCTTCTTCAAATTTTTTACTAAAACGAAAAGCTTTAATCAGGGTCTCTTGCACAAGGTCGTCTGCATCATCTAAATTCTTTGTAAATTTTAATGCATTTGACCTAAGCCTGCCCATTTGATTACTGATGTGATCTGAAAATTCTATAGCGTCCATGTGGTTCGATTTTAGCTAATCAGCCACAAAGGGTATTCCACAGAAATCAGAAAAAAGCTTCGGTGTAAATACCCTTTTGGCTATAAATGATGCTTATCGCTTACAAAACGCCATATTTCAGCCATTGCTTCAACTCCTAAAATATAACAAATCGGTATTTCGCTTAGCGCTACAAGTATTTCTACTTCTTAAAGTTGTATCAAAAATCTACACTAGTATATGAGCATTGTGTAATATATCGGCAGTTTAAATTAATTTAAAAAGCCATTTACTACGGCAAAGCGGATTAAGGCGGCAGTATTTTTCGAGCCTGTTTTATCGATGAGCATTTGCCTGTGCCCTTCAACTGTTCTTTTGCTTAAAAATAGTTTATCGGCCATTTCCTGATTGGTAAATCCCTCAGCAATTAGATGCAAAACTTCAATCTCCCGCATGGATAAATCAATGCGTTGGTTAGCCAGTTCTGATTGCTGCACCAGGTTTTGGGTAAAACGATCGAGTAATTTTTGCGACAGCTCTGTACAAAGATATTTGGTGCCATTATTCACTGTTTTTAGGGCAAAAAGCATTTCATCTTCATTTACATTTTTTAAAAGATAACCGCAGCTTCCTTCTAAAAATGCCTGAGCCACATATTTTTCATTATCGAGCATAGATAACACAATGGCTTTAACAGAAGGGAAATCTGTTTTAAGCTTTTTGATCAATTCAATTCCATCCATTTCTGGCATGTTGATATCGGTGAGTACAATATCCGGTTGCATGCCAGAATGGAGTAAATCAAGCACTTCCAATCCATTTCTCGCTTCGGCAATCACTTCCACTCCAGGCTGCGCTTCCAATAATAATTTAATGCCGTTCCTTACGATCACGTGATCTTCGGCAAGTATAATCTTTAACATAATTCCATCTATTCGATAGGTTTACTCACCAATTCGAGCATTCCTTTTAGTCTTTCTATGTGGTCTTTTAACTCTGAAGCTCTTCTGGTTTGATCTTGTGCCAAACTTACAGGTTGTTCCAGTTTTAAACGATTGGTGAGAATGAAATTGCGGCGTTCCTCCATCATTCTTATCGCCACCCACAGCGTTTCCTCTGTTTTTTCGATATACTTTTGCTGTAAAACATGATCAGTAAATGAATGTCCGGTAAAGCAGCGGTACCTGATGTTGGCCTGCTCCTCAATTTTGGTTAATACGCCACCACAATCCGGGCAGGTTAATGCCGTAGCTTCACCAAGTTCGCTGGTTTGTTCGTAACCACTTACCATCCGTATGGTTATTTCTGATTCTTTTTTTAGCTTTTCAGAAACTGAAGAAGGCTCGCAGGCTTCTCTTGTATAAATATCTGATAAAATAAAACCCATATCTACTAAAGGTACTCTATAGTCAACATCAATGTTATTGATTACGCTGGTTGGCATATCGGCAAATTCGGCCTCATCTGGTTCCTGTACAATACATTTTCCTCCAGCTTCTTTAATGGCGATCATGCCCGATGTACCATCATCTAATAAACCTGTAAGGATAATCCCGGTTACGCAAGAATCGTAAGCGGCGGCTGCGGTGCGGAAAAGAACATCGATAGCGGGGCGCCAATAGTTTTCCTTTGCTCCCTTTGTTATCGAAATGGTGCCTTTGGTAATCACCATATGTGCATCGATAGGAGCGAGGTAAGCTTTTCCTTTTGCTATAGGCGTATTATTTTCAGGGATTTGTACTGATACATTCGAATGTCGGTTTAATATCGAAAGTACCGTAAGCGGATTAGCGTCCCTGCTTAAATGAATAACGATAAATATCGCTGCATCTATATCATGAGGAAGTGTAGAGAGTAATTTGGATACTGCAGAGATTCCTCCGGCAGATGCGCCAATTACAATAATATTTCTGATTTCCTGTTTATCCATTGAATTTTAATTTTAATCTTTTGCTGGAAAGGAAATTGCGAAGTGTGCTCCTTTCTCATTTTTGATTTCTATTTTTCCGTTTAGTAATGAAACCCTGTTTTTAATTCCTCGTAAACCCGATCCTTGTTTAAAGGAGTCTTCCAGGTTGTGGGCAAAGCCTTGTCCTTCATCTTTAACAACAATATTTACCTCATCTTTTTCCATGCACAAATTCACGGTTGCACTATTGGTGCCGGAGTGTTTAATGCTATTGTTTAACAGTTCTTGTATAATGCGGAAAGTGTAGAGTTGCGTTTCTTTGCTTAATGAGTTACTTCGTTTATCTATGGTGGTATTTACTTTAAACCCGATCTGGTTAAGGCGTTGTACCATATCATTTATCCCTGCGGTAAAACCGAAATCTTTTAAGATAGATGGTGTGAGTTCTACAGATATTGTTCTGAGCTCGTTGATAGCTTCATTGAGCATGAAGTTAATGTTATCAAATTCGCCACCTATTACCTTTTGCTTGTTTAGGCGGCCAAGGTTAAAACGGATTCCATAAAGGGTTTGGCAAACGCTATCATGCAGGGCCGCACTTATTCTCGATCGTTCTTTTTCCTGTGCCTCAATAGCTGCCTTGCGCAACATTCGGCGGTTAAATTTTTCGTTTTCTTCGGCTATTTCCAGGTTTCGTACCCGATCTGTTATATCAGTTAAAATACCCGCAAAGTAGCTTTCGCCATAAAGCGGATGTACCGCCTTGCCTTTTACCAGAATAATTTTTGGTGTTTTTCTATGTTGCTTTAATCTGAGCTGAAGATCAATTTCAAGATTATCGACACAGTTGGAGAACAAAAAATCAAGCTTCGGTCGGTCTTCTTCAACAAATAAATGAGTAAGTGACAGTAAATCGGGTTGCTCAACGCCGTTGTTAATGTTCAGTATATCTTTGCTATACCCATCTAAAAAGATCGCTTTACCTCTTGCTTTAACCATCCAGGTGCCCGTAAGTGAGGCCTTTAAGGTCTGGTTAAGCCGCTCGGTGGTTTCCCACAAAGCCTGTTGCGATTTTTTGGTCTGTGTAACATCAGTGATCGTAACATAATAAGAATTGTAACCATATAAAGCTGATGTTCCTTTAATTCCATCGAGCTGCACATATTTGGTTAAGGTGTTCTTCGTTTTAATTCTAACCTCGCAACTTAAACGCTCCTGTGCTGTTGCTAAATCTGCAAAGAAAGCATTAAACGTATGGAGCGAATCTTTAACAATAAACGCTTCGAATTTTGTGCCGCTTATACTTCCCCGGGGGATATATAAAAGTGATGAACCCGTTTGGTTAATTTCCCGGATGAAACCATCTTCATCTAAAATAAGGTAACCAACGGGTGCTGCATTAAATAATTCTCCAAATTTCATTCGCTCAATTTCGAGCGATTGGTGTGACGCTTTTAATTCTTCGTTTTGTAATTGCAGCTCGAGTTCATAAAGCTCAAGCTCATTAAATAATCTAACCGACTCTTCTTCATTCCCATTGCCAATTGCCGAACTTTTTAACAACAGTTGTTCGGCCCTTGCTCTAAGCGCACCAGAAACCGTTTCGGTAGTTATGGTATCCTTATTTTTCAATTTATTTTTCCTTAAACTTAAGTATCAAAAGGTCCAGTCCATCTGCGTCAGCTGTAGTCCTTTGTATTGATATTTCTAAATTCAACAAGCCAATGCCGTTGAAATGATGTTGTTCATAAAATTTTTCTTCAACAGGTACTGGTACAGATAGTTTTTCTGCCAACAGTTCCATATTCCATTTATTACTAACAATTTCTAAAAAAGAAAGTTCTCTGATTTCTGAAACCATGAGGTGAAACAGGCTTGAAAAAGATTTATTGCAGGCCAATACTTTTCTTTCAGAATCTAAAATTACGGTAGCTTCAGAAAATTGATCAATTACACTTTGGGTATATTTTAATAAGCCCTGAATTTGCCCGGTTAATGATTTTAACGGTGTTATTTTAGTAAACGTAAGTACTGCACCACTAATAAAGTTATCCATTGTGCGGTAAGGCATAATGCGAAGATTATACCAGTCATTTTTTTTCGTTTTCACCTCCAGCTCGCGTCCATTTAAAGTAGAAATTACTTCGTTTATGGTTTTTTCGATGGCCGGATATTCGAAATTCGATACAATGTGGGTAATCGACCGGCCAACATCCGAAAGAATTACATTGAAGAGTTTGGTAACCTGGGGCGTAAAACGAAGGATATTCAGTTGATTATCTAAAAATATAGTACCTATCTCGATATTATCAAGCAGGTTTTTCATGTCGTTATTTAACTGCGTTAATTCTTCGGCCTTGGTTTGATATTGAAGATTGATCGTCATCAGCTCTTCATTAAGCGATTGCATTTCTTCTTTTGTGGTTAAAGCCTCTTCGTTGGTACTTTGTAATTCTTCATTGGTACTCTGGAGTTCCTCATTGGTTGATTTAAGCTCCTCCAGAGAGGTTTCCATTTGTTCTATAGTGGTGTGTAACTGTTGCTTGGTATAGCTTAATTCTTTTTCCAGTTCTTCTACTACAGCTTCGCTCACATTATGGGTTGGCTTAGTTTTACGCGTCGTTTTTTTTGCAACACTTTCGTGAAAAGTAACCAATAACATGCCCTGCAATGCCATTTCATGAATGTAATCGACCACAATACTGACTACCAGTTGTTTATCCTGATCTTTGAGTTTAAGATCGTTAACTTCTATCCGGCTTTTTCTTGCATGCGCCTGATGTATCGCATTGCCCAACACGTATTTCAATTCCTCCCGAATCATTCGGTGAATATTCATCACCGCTTCGCCGGGATGTAATTGGATAAACCTTTGGGTAGAACCATTGATATAAAGTATTTCGCCTTTATCGTTTAACAGCAGCGATGGGGGAGTATAATTATCGAGCAAAACCTTGTTGAAATGTTCTGCTATCGGGTGCTGCTTGCCACCTTTTGTGCTACTTTCTGATTTTACCAATTTATCCTGATTGGCAATATGAAACGGAAAATCGAGTAGCTTGCCCATGGATGGAACACCTTCTTTCCGTTCGAAAATTTTCCACTTCGAATCGATGTTATTAAAAAATTCCTGAAAACCACTCACCGATTCGGCAGGACCTAAAAATAAAAGTCCGTTCACATTTAGTGAATAGTGGAAGATGGGAATGATTTTCCGCTGCAGCTCGGTAGTGAGGTAAATCATCACATTGCGGCAGCAAAGTAGATCTAAACGGGTAAAAGGCGCATCTTTAATCAGGTTATGTTGTGCAAATACAATCATTTCCCTAATTTCTTTTTTCACTACATAGCCGTTGTTCTTTTTTATAAAAAAGCGCTCGAGGCGCTGCGGACTAAGCTCTGAAACAATGTTTGAAAAATAAAAGCCAGCTCTGGCCACTTCAATCGCATTGGAATCTAAATCTGTAGCAAAAATTTGCGCTTTGGGTTTACGCTTTAAATCAAGTGCATCCAGGTATTCGGTTAAAATAATGGCAATAGTGTAAGCTTCTTCTCCGGTTGAACATCCCGCAACCCATACCCGAATGGGCTCATCGGCATTTTTGCGTCTCAGCTGTGGGTAAATCTGATCGCGTAGCTGGTCGAACGCGTGCCTATCTCTAAAAAATTTAGTTACCCCGATTAAAAGCTCATTAAACAGCACATCAATCTCCAAAGGGTTTTCCCGTAAATAATTTACATAATGTTCATAATCTGCTAATTGATGAAAAGCAATGCGGCGCTCAATTCGCCTGGATATGGTGTTCTTTTTGTACAAACTAAAATCATGGCCCGTATGCGAGCGTAAAAGCATGATTATTTTTTGAATGTGAACTTTATTGCTTTTATCAAAATCGATATCTTCTAACGAAACGCCCAGGGCAGGGTGATTTAAGTATTTTATCAACTTGCCGGGCATTTCTTCCGGAAACAGAATGTAATCTGCCTGGTAGGTTTTAATGGAAGCCAGCGGCATACTTGCAAATTCAGCACTTTCGGGGTTCTGAATCATGGTCATGCCCAGTTTTTCTTTGATCATTCGCACCCCTGTTTCTCCATCGGCACCTAAGCCAGAGAAAACAATGCCGACGGCCATATTCCACTGATCTTCAGCTAAACTTTGAAAAAAGTGATCGATACACATGTGCGCACCTTTTTCTCGATTGGCCTGAAATAACAACAAATGGCGATCGTGGATGCCTATATCGTAATTGCATGGAGATAAATAAACGTTATTTGGCGCTACTTTTACCCCATCCACTGCTTCAGATACCTGCATATCTGTAAAAGATTGCAGTGCCCCGAGATAATCGAAGGGATCGTTCTCATCCTGATGGATTACAGCAACGAAAGCCATGCCCGAATCGAGAGGCATGTGTTTAAAAAACTGTTCAAATGCAGGCAATGATCCGCTTGCGCCGCCAAGACCTATGATGGGAAAAGCATCAACTTCAATTTTTGTCAAATCTCCTTCACCTTTTATCTGCAATCGCTCCAGGTTTATTGTACCTTGTTTTTTCATTTTTGAATGACTGTGTTTTCCCTTCATGGCGCTAATTTAATCCATTAAAATTAATCGCTGCGATTTTGTTGAAGGTTTTATACTTGGATTTTAATTTAAACTATGCCTTAATTATAACCAGGAACGCACATGTTTTTGATTAAAATCCCTTGATTGAGATAGCGTTTCATTACAGAGATTATTAGGAAAAAGATGGATGATTTTTTTTAAAAAAAGCAATGCGACAAGATAAATATTCCTTTAAAGAATAAAGTACTTGTTTTTTACTAGGTACTAAACGCAAGTATGTGCGGGTACAAATACGGGTGTAATATATTTTTCAATTTTGGTGTAAGCGAAAAAAGTTATTGAATAGGATGTTCTCATATTGAAGCTTTATTGATAAAGGGATAGATATTATAGATGATTAGATTTTCATTTGCTCAAGAGAGTAGATCAAGATCGTTTTTATTGTATTGAGATTCATTAGTTAGGTGCGTCCCTTCTTAGTACGATTAGCCTATCAACCATTCTGGTTAATTTATTATAATCGAAAGGCTTAAAAATGATACCATCTGCTTTACAGGAAATGTCGTCCACCTGCGATTCTAACAAAGCAGTAATTAACATAATCGGAATATGCCCGGTATCACGATTTCTTTTGACGAGGTTGCATAAATCTCTGCCATCAGCTACATCCAGAATAATATCCATCACAATTAAATCGGGCTTGAAATTTTCAATGGAGTCATTTAACAGATCAGCCTGATTAATATTTTTAACTTGATGGTTTTGTTCTTCCAATACCAGTTGTATTACGTCAGCATTGCCTAAATCGTTATCTAATACTAATATTTTCGACATTCACTTCTATTTGGAATATAAAAATAACGAATTATCCGCTAAATATATCCCTTGCGATAACATTCAGTATTCATCCTAAAAAATTGCGTATTTAAACTTAGTAGATGAGGCCTGAAAGTGAGATATTGAATTTTCGATCAACTTAAACGAGATGTTTTTATGGAATAGGAGCGTTAAGGAACTATTTCAAAAGCGTAATCGCTTACTGAACTGAATTTATTCCGCCGCAAAACGAAATTAAATCTCACCAGATTGAGAAAAAAAACTCTGCGTTTTTTGGAGGCAAGGGAAAACCAGCATTTTACCTCATAAACATTGGTTTGCCCGTTTGTTGTTGTAGGTGTTCATCAATTAATTCACCAATTTTAGCAATATCGGCAGGAAGGAAAATGTTGTTGTGACTAGATTTCCATATTTTGCCTGCTTTGTAAATGGTGCCAACATTCTGCCCTTGTTTTAATAGCACAAATAAATAATCATCTTCAGCATCTTGTTCGCAAACAATTCTTTCTGTTTTGCCCCAATTTTTATAGCGATAATCGATTCGTATTCTATTTAATTTGCTCATAGTTGTAATGCAAGATAACAATAGGTTATCATCAGAACAACCTGTAGTGCTAAAAGTTTTGGAAATCGCTTGTCTAATAACCGGATAAAATATGACTCAAATCAATTTTATAATGTGATATTTTTAAAACCTTTCTATTTTTTATCGGGTTTTTTAAACGATGTATAATCCGTTTATTAAATAATATAAGACGATGACAGAAGAAAATAAAAATGCGCAAGATCCATCCGATCAGTATCCGAAGCCACCATTTCCTAAACAAGATCAGCAGCCACCAGGAACAGAGTCTGATCTTGAACCGAAAGCCGATCATGGAGAAGAATCATATAAAGGCAGCGGTAAATTAACAGGTAAAAAAGCCATTATTACCGGTGGCGACTCAGGAATTGGCCGAGCGGTGGCGATTGCTTTTGCCCGCGAAGGTGCTGATGTGTTAATTAGTTATTTAGATGATAGTGAAGATGAAGATGCAAAAACTACGGCTAAATATGTGGAAGAGGCAGGGAGAAAAGCAGTTCTGGTTAAAGGAGATATTCAGGATGAATCGCATTGCCAATCGATTATTGATAGTGCCATCAGTGAATTGGGTGGCCTGGATATTTTGGTTAACAATGCCGCTTTTCAAATGGCCAGAAAATCATTAAGCGAAATTCCGAGTGAAGAGTGGGAGCGTACGTTTCGCACCAATATTACCGCGATGTTTTTTCTATGCAAGGCTGCAGAACCTCACCTTAAACCAGGTAGCAGTATCATCAATACTACTTCGGTAAATGCTTATTCGCCAAGCGAGCAACTTTTACCCTACGCGGCAACCAAGGGTGCCATTCAAAATTTTACCGCAAACCTCAGCCAGATTTTACTAATGAATGGAAAAGGAATCCGTGTAAACGCGGTGGCTCCAGGTCCAATTTGGACACCATTAATACCATCTACCATTCCTGAACATGAAGAATTTGGAAAAGATACACCAATGGAACGTGCCGGACAACCTGCAGAGGTAGCGCCAGCGTATGTATTCCTGGCATCCAATGATGCGAGTTATATTGCCGGAGCCACTATCCCGGTAACCGGTGGTAGAATAACGATTTAAATAAAGTGATTTAGTTATAATGAAAAAGAGGCCCTAAAAAGCCTCTTTTTTGTGTTAATCCTTTCTTAGTTGCAGGCCAGCAGCAATCTATCCGTCTGGAAAGATTAGGCCCTGCCTTCGCAATGGCGATCATTCTGCGATCACTTGATTTTAACTATGAATCAGTTTTGGTTACTGCCTGTACCCAGGTTTTATTTTTACAGTGCTTGCAGCCACCATTCCGGTTTAAATTTTCGTCAGTTTTAAAAGCACCACACTTATCACAAACCATTAAATCTGTTTTTTGGTGAGCCTGGATGGAGAAGGCTTCATCCCAAACAGGTATGACGGAAAGTCCCGGGCTTGGATCAGGATTTTCTACCAAGCTAAAAAAACCTCCTGCTTCAAAATATAAACGGCCAACCATACCCAAATGACTAATTCCTTCCGATCGGAGTTGTGCAAAAATGCGTTCGGTGCTTACTCTGGTAGCCAGCATGGTATCGAGCTCCAGAACGCCATCCTTTACTAAAGTATCGAATTTATCTTGTGTAATAGATTCAAATTTTCTGTTAACTGCGGCTTTCCATGCGATAAACATTTGGTAGCTAACAATGATAATGGCAATAACCACGGCAGGAAGCAAACCCCTATCTGGACTCATCAACGGAACACCAATTGCTGCCGCCAGCGAAGCCACCGCTGCCATTTCATTTCTGCTTAATTGAGATGACATTCTTTTGCCCATCATCCGCATAGAAAGCATTAATAAGATATAGATCACCGTTACCCGAATAATCACTTCGATAAAGAAATGATAGGGTACATCGCCAAATAAAATGCGATGAATATCAGTTATATTAATTTCGTACTCTTTCATGTTATTTGGCAATTACGGCGGTAACCCAATCTTTTGCGCCACAGTGATCGCAATTCTTATCTATATCACTTTTTGATTTTGCACTGTTCCCACAATTTAAACAGACTTTTTCATCCTGTTTAATTGCAAATTGATCCACATGGTCTTTTTCACCTGGTGGTAACAATAACAAACCTGGTTTGGGTGATGGATATTTAAATATGGAAAATAAGCCAGAAGCTTCCAGGTAAACCCGGTTAATTTCGCCCAGGTTGTAAATTTTCTGGCACCGCAATTCTGCCAGTAGCTGATCTCTGGAAATTTTCATGCTTGCCAAACGATCTACAGCAATTACGCCATCGGCAACCAAAAGGCTTTCACGCCCTTGAGTAATACGCTCAACAACCTTGCTTTTCAAAGCAAAATAATTCAGTCCTCTTTGAAAAATTACGGCACAAACCAATACCACTAATCCCTGCAACAAACCCCTGTCGGGCATCTGCATCGGTACAGAAATAATTGCCCCGAGTGTAAGCATTACCGCCAGTTCGGATATCGTTAACTGACCGCCCATGCGCTTACCCAATAAACGTAGCGTAACCAGTAACAGTAAATAAACAATCATGGTTCTAACGAGCACCTCGATTAAAAATGAGGGTGGTGCAATGCCAAAAAGCATGCGATGCCAATCTCCCCAATGAATTTCTTCTTGTTTCATGATTGAATGAATTTGAATTATTTAGAATAGCTGAAGGTTTTGTTTATTGAAATTCCATTTGGGTTGCGCTCCTGAATGGCATTGAAAACGTCGGTTACTGTTTGGGCCTTCAACTTTCCATAAACAGTAATGGTATTGCCTTTTAAATCAGCCCAGGCTTGCGGGTGTTTGGCCAATATACTGTCAGTTTGTTGTTTCAGGGAAAAATTATCGCTTATCAGCACCGGGCAAATCATAATGTGCTCATCAATGTTTTTAATTACGTGGATGCTCTTTAGCTTTTGCATCACCGCCAATTTTGATTTTGTAGTTGGGCAGTTCCCCCAAATGGTCAGCTTCCTTTCGTTTACTGTAAAATGAAGACCGGCGAAATTTACGTCCTCCTTTGCTTTCATGGTAATATCGGCCTTAATTTGCTGGTCTCTTTGATAAGAATTGCAGCCGGTAGCCATCATAAATATAGTCAGCGCAAGCAAAAGGCTTTGCTTGCAGGTAAGTTTTTGTCGCATACATTTAGGTATCTTGAAATATCTTGTTGGTAATGTTTTATAAACCAATGCTTTGTATAGAAAACAGCTTTAAAAGACCGCTGGTTTTGCGAAAAACAACGAAGTTTATACGCATAAAAAACAGCGGTTTTTCCGCTGTCTTGTAAGCACCTATAAAAGTCCTGCGATTCCATTTGTGGGTGCTTTCCATTTTAGCACTGAGATTTTTCCTCTCGAATCGCGACTATAAGTTGCATTTGCTGGAGCTTCCATTATACGGTCGATTTCTGCCGCCTGCACCATTGGCTCCAATTTGTCGTTTCTGTTTGCTATGGAGATTCTATCCCTTCGAGCATTTCTTTTCTGCTTTTCCATAATCTGTTATACTTTATAATTTAAAAACCATCAGATTTATTCTACTGTTTGGGATGTTTTTATTTCAGGTATTCTATTCATTTAAAAGGTTACGGGGCGGGTATTTTTTACATTTCAAATAAGTAGGTGTGGCGAAAACTACTTCTCAAAATAATGTGTTGTTTTAAGAGCAAGTTGTAAATACGAATCTCTAAATGAATAAACAACCTTCAGAACTGTGGTGGAAAGAAACCATCATTTATCAGATTTATCCCCGATCGTTTAAAGACACTAATAGCGATGGTATTGGAGACATTAACGGCATCATAGAAAAGTTAGATTACCTAACCTGGCTTGGAATAGAAAGTATCTGGATTTCTCCTATTTATCCATCAC
Source organism: Pedobacter sp. AC212 (assembly GCF_979258625.1). NCBI lineage: Bacteria > Pseudomonadati > Bacteroidota > Sphingobacteriia > Sphingobacteriales > Sphingobacteriaceae > Pedobacter > Pedobacter sp. AC212. Next base: position 1,580,148 of record NZ_OZ409870.1, read on the forward strand.
CTATGGCAGATTTTGGATATGATATTGCCGACTACCGAAATGTTGATCCCATATTTGGTAACCTTGAACATTTCGATCATTTGCTTCGTGAAGTCCATTCCAGAGGAATGAAGCTGATTCTGGATTTTGTGCCCAACCACACCTCCGATCAACATCCGTGGTTTTTAGCCTCAAAATCGTCAATAGATGATCCCAAACGTGATTGGTATATCTGGAAAGATGCCGCTTCAGAAGGTAATGTTCCAAATAATTGGCTGGCCATGTTTGGGGGAAGTGCCTGGGAATGGCATGAGCCTACAAAACAATATTATTATCATGGTTTTTTGGCCGAGCAACCCGATTTAAACTGGAGAAATGAGGCGGTAGTGGAAGCCATGTTAAACGAAATGAAATTTTGGCTGGATAAAGGCGTAGATGGGTTTCGCGTGGATGTGATTTGGCATATGATAAAAGATCTGTTGCTGAGAGATAACCCTGCTAACCCGGATTATACCCCCGATATGGCCACCTACAATAAGCTTTTGCCTGTTTTTTCTACCGATCAACCCGAGGTGCACCAGATTATTTCGAAAATGCGCCACCTGTTGAATAGCTATGAGGATAGGATGATGATTGGGGAGATTTACTTGCCGATTCAAAAATTAATGGCCTATTATGGCGCTGATGATGATGGTGCGCACATGCCATTTAATTTTCTATTATTGGATACACCCTGGAACCCTGAAGCCATTGGCCTGGCCATCGATCTTTATGAAGGTGCCTTGCCCGAAAATGGATGGCCAAACTGGGTACTGGGAAATCACGACCAGCGGAGAATATTAAGCAAAGTTGGCGCAGCCCAGGCAAGGGTGGCGGCAGTTTTACTGTTAACCCTGAGGGGAACGCCCACCATGTATTACGGAGATGAGATCGGAATGGAAGATGTGATGATCCCTAAAGAGGAGATAAAAGATCCGCAGGGATTAAATATGCCCGATAAAAATTTAAGCAGAGATCCGGCCCGTACGCCAATGCAATGGGATGATAGTGACAATGGAGGTTTTAGTGATACAAAACCATGGTTGCGTTTAGCTGGAAATTATCAGCTTATCAATGTAGAAGCACAAAAACAAGATGCTCAATCGATGCTAATGTTATACAAAAACCTCATCGCATTAAGGCAATCTACTCCGATTTTAAAATATGGAAATTACCGGCCTGTAATTAAAACAGCGCAACTTCTGGCCTACATCCGCGAAGTTGATGAAGAAAACGGCTACTTAGTCGTACTAAACTTTAGCCATTCGCCAGCGGAATTTAACACTGACAAATCTTATTCAGGCGAAGTTGTGCTTTCAACTGTAGAAGGTATTGCAAATAAATTTTTCAGTGCCGGTTATTTGCTAGGAGCTGATGAAGCTTTGATTATAAAATTGACTTGACATTTAGATGGAAACGGGATTATTGTATCGGGCAGGAACTTGTAGGTTTCGGGTTTGGGCTCCTGAAAAAGAAAATGTAAGCCTTCGGATTGTTTACCCCAATCAGACAGATTATCTGATGAAAGAGCTTGCTGATGGTTACCATGAAATTACCTTAGATCAAATATCATCGAATACAAAATATCTTTTTGGAATAGAGGGCGAGTTTTTTCCTGATCCTGCCTCACATGCTCAACCAAATGGCGTGCATGGGCCTTCCTGCGTAATTGACCATGAAGAATACCGCTGGAATGATCAGCTATGGAAGGGCATTCCGTTTGAGCAACTGGTTATTTACGAACTCCATGTAGGTACTTTCAGCGAAGCTGGAACTTTTGAAGCCGTTATCGCACACCTTGATTATTTGATAGCACTTGGCATAAATGCAATTGAATTAATGCCGGTAGCCCAGTTTCCGGGAAGCAGAAACTGGGGCTACGATGTGGTTTATCCTTATGCCCCGCAAAAAAATTACGGAGAACCAAATGCACTTAAAAAGTTAGTCGATAGCTGCCATAAGAAAGGGATTGCCGTTATTTTGGATGTAATTTACAATCATTTAGGTCCGGAAGGGAACTACTTCAAACAATATGGGCCGTATTTCAGCAAGAAATACACCACACCATGGGGAGAAGCTTTAAACCTTGACGGTGAATGGAGTGATGGGGTGCGGACTTTTATTCTTGATAACATGGAGTACTGGTTTAAACACTTCCATATTGATGGTTTAAGATGTGATGCCGTACATGAAATTTACGATTCGAGTGCCGTGCATATTTGGGATGAAGCTGCTGATCGGATTCAATCTATTGTTCAACGTACGGGTCGCCAGGTTTATCTCATTGCCGAAAGCGATACCAATAATCCAAAAGTAGTGATGCCTCGCTCACGAGGTGGATTTGGATTTAGAGCGCAATGGCTGGATGATTTTCAGCATGCCGTTTATGAGTTACTTAATCCTTGCGACAAGGAACGCTATGCTGGCTTTGGGAAAATAACTCACCTCGCAAAAGCTTTCGATCAAGGTTTTGTACATAGTGGCGAATTTGTGGAGGTGAGAAAAAAGAGGCATGGTGCTTGTTCAATAGGAATATCTCCTGATCATTTTGTGGTTTTTAATGATAACCACGATCAAACAGGGAATAGGCCAAACGGAGAGCGAACAGCTTCTTTTTTCGATTTTGATAGGCTGAAACTATCCTGTGTACCAAGTTTGCTATCACCATATATCCCTATGTTATTTATGGGAGAAGAGTTTGGAGCAAAGACACCCTTTCATTTTTTTGTAGATCATAGCGACCCTGACTTACTTGAAGCGGTTAAAAATGGACGCAAAAAGGAGTTTGAATCTTTTAATGGGATCTCAGAACCCGCAGATCCAGGCGCACTCAGCACCTTTATTGATTCAAAACTAAACTGGAATCAGCTTTCAGATCCAGAATCTGCCTGTTTATTGGCCTGGTATAAAAAGTTAATCGCCATCCGGCAATCATTTTCCGCGTTCCAAACCCGGGATAGACAGTTTGTAAAAACCAATATCCTTTCAGATAAAGTTTTGGAATTGGTACGAACGGATAGCGCTAAAACCCAGGTGGCAAAATGCTTATTCAATTTTGGTGATCAGGAAATGCTTTATCAAATTAGTGCAGATACCGACGAGGTAGAAAAAATTCTGGATTCAAACGACCCTGAATTCTGCATGCACAATATACCTCCAAAAGATAACAAACAGCAATTTTTAAAAGGGGAAACATTGCTGCTTCAACCCTTTAGTGTGGTTGTATTGGTTTGGAACAGCACAGTCAGTGAATAGTTTTATCACAAGTTCAGCTCCAAATTAATACCTTGCTTTAGCAACTTTATACATCCTAATGTTTCCTGCAATCAAACTTCCATTGCGAAAACTGATGGTGAAATATACTTCATTGCCACTGTATGGCCTCGTTTTACAATCCTCGATATAGAATTTAATCCGCTGGTTATTATCATCTTCAATTAAGCCTATTCCAGCTTTGCTATTGTAGGAGAGAATTTTACCTGTTCTCATTGATATAATAAATTTATGTGGTTAAATCTTCATTTAATCCTGCCCGTTATCTTCTGGGGACTAAATAAATTGGTTTAATGAATCAGTGTTGATACTTTTCGGTACAAACTCGAACAATCAAAAGGTTTAAAAATGATGGCATCTGCTCGGTTCGGAACTTTCAACGCCTGCGATTCGAGCATCGCTGTGATAAGCAAAACCGGAATATGAGCAGTTTGAAAGCCTACTTTGATTTGATTACAAAGCGTTCTGCCATCGGCCATGTCGAGCAAAATATCCATGATGATCAAATCGGGTTTAAATTTTTGAATAGACGACATCAGTTCATTTGAACTGCAGATGCTGGAAACCTCGAAAGATTGTTCTTCTAAAACCGCTTGTATGGCTTCCGCGTTACTTTGGTCGTCATCTAATACCAAAATTTTTGAATGATGCTTTCTCATAATGAATTGTTCTAGATGGCCAATATTTATACCATTAGTGTTTATGATGCTAAATACTTAGCATCTTCGAAACCGCTATTTATACTTTGCGTAAGTTGGTTCAGGTTAAATAAATGTTGATCTGCCCATTTGCTATATTGCTCCAACTCGTTTCGTTCACAATCTCTTATCAGGTTAATTGAAAGTTTAATAACCAGGTTACCGCCAAGTAGCAGGGTTTGATAACTAATAATAGACCTAACGGCGGTGTGTTTGTGATCTTCATACCTCAAAAAGCTTAAATATTTCCGGCTTTTGAATTGAAGTAATTTACCATGGAACCGCCTTCCCAAATGATCTATCCAAATGATAGGACTATTTGTTTTCCAATCGCATTCATAATGTCCTCCACGTTCAGCATAAAAGAGTGGTGAACTTAGTGCCTTCCAAAATGCCCAGCTTGAGCCATTAATTTTGATGATTTTTTCTATGATCATAAGCTTAAAACAAAAATCAAATGTATTAGCAAAAAGAGAGAAAAAATAGGCTCTGCCTTGCAAACAGGTACTTTACGGGCATTTTACGTATTTGGAGCAACGCGTTTTTTTAGTCCATCAAATTAAATTTCGAAGAGAATTCGGGTTGGTTTTTTGTTGAGGTAAATACGGGGAATAGGGGGAATAGGGGGAATGGGAAATAGGGAATAGGGAATGGGAAATGGGGATGGGGAATAGGTGAGGGAAAATAGGGGGATGGAGAATAGCGCACCTTCTTGTTTTTTAAAGGTGCGCTGTTAATTAAGTCTCAGAGTTACATTTGTACACCCTTATATAGCGATTTGGTTTCGGTTACTAAACCAGCGATGATGGCAAAAATTCCCATTAAAACATGTGGCAGATAAACTTCAGAATAGAAGCCAAAAAGCCAGGGTGAAACGGCTAAAACGAGCCCGAGTGTCATATCCATATCCAAATGAAAAGCCATTGGCAGGTTTCTTTTAAGTCCTAATTCGTAATTTGTAAATAAGGAAAGGATCAGCACTAGCGCTGCGGAAGCGAAAAATAAGGTTGCCGCGGGCCAATTGCCGATAAAACCAAATAGCCAGGGTGCTGCACACATAAATGCTACAGAAATATAATCGATTACGCCATGTGCCTTTCTTGAAAGTTTTCTCATTTTCTAACAGTTTTATTTATACAACATTTTTTATCGTCGCATGGCGATGCAATTTCTACCCGATTTTGATGTGGTAATTACTTTAAATAAATAGAAGCATTAACTATACGTGGTTTACATGTTGATTTATTTGCTCAGATCTATTTTCTCCAGGCCAATCGTTGGAGGACCAGTTAATACCGTGCCATCAGTAGAAAAGCGACCGCCATGGCAAGGACAATCCCACGATTTTTCTGACGTATTCCAATGCACAATACAGCCTGCATGCGTACAAACTGGCTTAAGTGCAGTAATCTTACCTGCCGGATCTTTGTAAATGGCTACTTTTTTGCCATCTAAAGTCACCACCTTACCTTCGTTAAAATGTATTTCTTTTGTAGAGGCAATGAGCTCTGTATTGAAACGATCTGCGATAAAGCGGTACGTAACATCGGCATTTTCCTTTACAAATTCACTGAAACCTGCAATAGGTTTCAATCGCGAAGGGCTTAGAATTTCTGACAGCGGATTCTTATTTCCCAGAATTAAATCGGTAATCATTTCCCCTGCTAAAGAACCAAAAATCATCCCGTTTCCGTTAAAGCCAGTGGCTAGAAAAGTGTTTTCGGCGCCTCCTGGTAGCTGGCCAATATAAGGCAGTCCATCAACAGGAACATAATATTGTGACGACCACCGGTAACGTACAGTGGAAATATCAAAATGATTAAAGGCATATTCTTCCAATGCTCTAAAGGCTGCTAAGGGATCATCATGGCCAGTTTTATGATCTTCGCCACCGATGATTAAGAATTTTTTCCCCTCAATTTCATGACTTCTGAAATAATGGTAAGGCTCTTTCATATCGTAGGATAAACAATCGGGATAATTTCCACTAGCCAATTCAGCGGCAATTGCATAACTTCGGTACGGCGCATTCCGGAGTGATAGCAGGTTAATCCCCGGCGGAATATGTGTAGCCCAAAAGACATTTTCAGCTAAACATTCCTCCTCTCCTGATTTGGCGTGATGAATTTTTCCTTCATAAGCCACCTCGGTAATGAAGGTGTTTTCGAGAAACTCGCCACCCAGCTTCAAAAACTCCTCAATTATTCCATTTACATATTTTACCGGATGGAACTGCGCCTGGTTAGCAAATTTTAATGCTTTCTTGAAAGGAATTTCCACGCCATTTTCGTTTGCGACTTCTACCTCCACGCCAGCCTGCTGTGACGATTCGAAGATTTCCTCAAGTTGGCCGGTTTCCTTTTCGTTCTGTGAAAAAAGATACCCATCCTTGTATTCGAAATCAGCTGCAATGCCAAGGCTTTCAACGTTCGTTTCAATTTGCTTGATGGTTCTCTTCGCCGCATCGGCAATTAATTTTGAAGTTTCCTTTCCAAAATCGCTATCAATTTCAGGATAGGTAGCATCTAAAAAGGTATTCAAATGTGCAGAGGTACCACCGGTTGTGCCAAAGGCGGCCTGGTGTCCATCAACCAACAAACAACGCTTTCCCTTTCGTTGCAAGTTTAATGCGGTAGTTGCACCAGTGATGCCCGCACCAATAATCAGTACATCAAATGTTTGGTTGTCAGTTGTAGTTTTTTCTTCAGATAGCTTCGTTTCCGCTTGCCAAAGGCTAGTTCTATTTCCATCGCGATTGTTCATAGTACTTATTTAAATTATTCAGAAATAAATAGATTGCTTTTTCTGCAATGCTTTGGCAGATTAGCGCCTGCCCGCCTTTAAAAAACAGTATAAAAGCGATCGATGTTTAGCTAAAAAGAAAATTCTGTTATCCCGCAGGTCCAGGAACTGAACCATTATTGAATTATTAAATGATATGCTGCTTGGTTTGGGTGATCAATTTCGATACTTATCGAAATTGAAACTTACCCGTACTTATCACTTTCCCTCTCGAGGATTTTAATTTCATAACCCGTATTTCGCTATCGAACTTTTGAAAATTTTACAGGTTTTTTAATTAGCTGGTACAAATCATAAGTACTGGCTCAGTTGCTAATTATTTTCAAACTAATAAGAAAACTATGTTTTATCACGACAGTAATTTACAGTACAAAGTACGAGTAGACAAGCCTAACCCGGCATTTGCGAAACTTTTACAACAAGCCATCGGCGGCATTGAAGGTGAGATTAGGGTATGCCTGCAATACCTTTTTCAAGCTTGGGGAAACCGTGGTCCGAGTAAATACCGGGATATGTTATTGGATACCGGTACAGAAGAAATTTCGCATATTGAAATGTTATGCACTGCAGTAGCGCTGAATTTAGATGGGGCTACAAATGAGTTAAAAGACAAAATTGCAGGTGAAAATCCTTTAGTCAGCGATATTCTTGGTGGCATGGACCCTCGTCAGGTACTTTCTTCCGGCCTTGCCGCAATGGCGGTTGATAGTAATGGTGTCCCGTTTAATGGCTCCTGGGTGGTAGGCAGTGGAAATATCGCTGCAGATATGTATGCCAATGTAATGGCCGAATCAACAGGCAGGGTGCTCGCTACCAGACTTTACGAACTCACCGATGATAGCGGTATGAAAGATATGCTTTCCTTTCTCATTACCAGGGATGCAATGCATCAGAACCAGTGGCTGGCTGTTTTGGAAGAACTTGGTGGACCTACCGTAAACTTGCCGATTCCGAATTCTTTTCCGACTGCATCACATGTTCCTGAGTACGATTACGCATTTGTAGGTACACATATCGATCAATCTGCCACTGCGCAGGGAAGATGGACTTCTGGTCCTTCGATAGATGGAAAAGGGACATTCACTGTGCTAAACGCAGTGCCCGATATTCCTATTCCGGATTTAGGCAAACCTGACCCAAAAGGTTATGCGCAAACCGAACAAATGGAAAAATTAGACAAGGGTATAATGGGCAACATTGCCGATTCGCTTTTACCATAAATTTTGATGATGCTCAAAAGAGCCGGATATGTAGGGTATTCGGCTCATCAAACCTATCTGCCATGCAAAAATTTCTCAACCAATTCTGCTTCATACTATTTTTCGTTCTCTTTTTAAGCTGTACATCTGGAAACAATAGCCCAGCAGATTCTCACCCCGGTAGTGGTTCTGTAAAGGCCGGAGACAAAGATCGCGACATCAAAAGTGAATCAGATACCACATCTAAAGATACCACTGATGGTAAAAGTAAAGCCAATTAATAAGGTGCGTGGATTAAAAAAGGTTGCAGTTTTTTGCTGGCTATCGCTTTTGTTTTCGCCATCTGCAAAGGCTTGTATCTCTTGTAATCGCTTAGTCCGGGAGGGAATTTATGGCAATCAATTTCGGATTCATCTCATTCAATTGCTTGCTGGTTTTGCGGTTATCATACTGTTATTAATCATCATAAACAAAGTTTGGAGAATACGGGAGAGAAGTAAGCAATTGCTTCTAGCAACTACGAAAAATGTGTTACTGGCACCTCTGGGCATGGCAGCTTTGGTTTTGGGCGTGGGCTTAGGAGGTTTTATAGATGGGATTTTATTTCACCAGATCCTGCAATGGCATGAAATGTTTTCAGCACAAATAGCCGCAACCGATTATGTAGGCAAGAGTATAAACATGTTTTGGGATGGGATTTTTCATTCCCTGTGTTTAATAACAGTAATTGCTGGGGTGGTCATGCTTTGGCGACTTCCTGTCCATCAAGCGGTAAACAGATCTGGAAGATTACTCGCTGGCGGTTTGCTAATGGGCTGGGCCATATTTAATATTTTGGAAGGTTTGCTTAATCACCTATGGCTTAACCTTCATCATGTTTATGAATATGCCCAACACAAAAACCAATATGATTTTGCCTTTTTAGGAGGATCTGCATTGGTTTTTCTATTAGGGTTTTGGATGATCCGAACCACAAACCAACCTGGTCAAGGCCAGGTAATTAGGGGTAAGTAGCCAACCAACCACGTTAAAATACTGGGTGTAAGTAGGCGAATTACCTGTTTTATTTTTTAGCTAAACAGCTGTATTTAGCGGGCTGTTGTAGCAATAAGATTAAAAAACACTTATACTATGAACAAGAAAAATGTAATGGCGATGATTTTATTCGTCGCAACTTTAGCGCTAGGCGCTTGTAAAGACAATGATCACGACAGAGATTATACTTTGAGTAATCAGGATTTTGTGAACAGGGCATCGAGCAGCAATAATTTTGAAATTGCCGCGGGAGCCATGGCGGTGACTAAAGGAGTTGATGCGGATGTGAAGCACTATGGGGAGCACATGGTTACCGACCACACTGCTGCCGGCGAGCAAATGAAAAATCTTGCAGCTGGAAAAGGCTGGAATGTTCCAGACGGGCTGCAGGCAAAAGAACAACAAAATTTGGAAAGATTATCAGCTTTGAGCGGTACCAATTTCGACAAAGAGTTTGTTAATATAATGGTTCAGTCTCACCAGGATGCTGTAAATCTTTTTAGAACTGCGGCAGATGAGTTTGGGGTACCTGATGCTGATTTGCGTTCAATGGCCGCTATGAAATTACCTACTTTAGAAGAACACCTTCGTGGTGCAACAACGCTAAAAAATAAAGTAAATCCATAAATTAATTGGTAGTTAATGGGATGCACTGGCCGTAGTGGTCAGTGCAATTTTTCTGCTAGGGCTTGCCGGTTTATTTATTCTCCTGATTTTGGCTCCCTGCCCTTGTTTGGAGGTGTACCAATTTCATGTGACTTCGTTGAATCTGCTGAATCTTTTTCAGCTTGCTTTTTCATCTGTTCCAATTGATCTTCTTGGTTGGCGCCTTCGATAATATTCTCAGCAGCATCTCTAACAGGTGTTTTGGGAGCATCAAATCCCCCTTCATTTATTTTATCATTCTGAGTGTGTTTCATAACCTTATTTTATTAATAGTTCATCATTGATTAGTTGAAAGCGTTTCAATTCGCTGTGATAAATCGAAAATTAAGCTGTTTGTTGCGATAACTTCTGTACAGTTCATAGTTAATGAGGTCGCTTTTTGTGAATTCACTCTTTTCGCTAACCTTTTATTAAACATTAAAATTTACCATGAAAAATAAAAAGCAAAAACCCGGTAAAAAACTGCATCAAAAACTTAAAAATCATCCTGAATCCGAACTCTCGACTGATAATGGAGAAAAAGAAATTTATGATGTTTTGGGTACAGTCGCCAGCCGAGATCTTACCAAAAGAAATTTTAAAGAGTCATCAGAAAATACAACTGGCGACAAGCCAGATGCTCCAGATGACTGGTCAGTTTCCTGGCCATAGCTTGATTTGAAATTTAAACCACTAATCTTCGCCTCTAGTTAATAGGGCATGAGTTGCATTTAATTCCAGTATTCGATTAACAAAAAAACAGCGATGAATCTCATCGCTGTCTCCTGGATAATATTATTTATTTTTCTTGATTTTGTTCCGCCCCGGCATTTGCCTCACTAATGGCAATTTCGGTAAGTAAAACATCTGTTTCCTTTTCTTCTTCAAGCGTTTGCCTTAAAAGCTCTTCGGCTTCTGTATGCTGCATTAAATTGGCATAAGTAACCAGACAACCATAACTTGCGATCTCATAATGCTCTACTTTCTGAGCTGCAGAAATCAAGGCTGCATCCAAAACTTCTGGCTGATCAGAGAAACTTTCGATAATCTCTTCAGCTTCTTCCAAAAGGCCAGCCATTGCTTTACATTTTTTTGCTCTGGCGGTTAAATCTATTGAACTGAAAACGTTTTTAAGTCGTTCAATTTGCCCTTCAGTTTGTTCGTAATGTGTATCAAACGCTTGTTTCAGTTTTTCACTTCCAGCGGCATCCGATAGTTTTTTCAGTCCTTTTAACAGTTGTTTTTCTGCGCCTAAAATATCTCTTAATTCATCTACAAATAATTCGTGCAAATGCCCGTTCGGCATCGTTGCACTGTTGCTTTGTTTTGCCATAGTATCGATTTTATTGTTATTATTATTTATTAGTTTTTAACTATTTAAATTTTATTGCTGGCTTGCCCGTTCCGTTACATTTTTCAGTTACATCAGCTATTTTACTAGCCCTGGGCTCCATATAAAAAACAATAAAAAATAATTGAAGTTTGGCGAAAACTACCCGCTTTGTATAGAAATAGTACGTAATTTACTACGGTATTTTTTGTCGGTTGATTTATCTTCTTGGTTAATAAATTATGATAAATAGGCTATATGGATCAAGAATTAGCAAGTGTCAGGTTTGCGATCTTGGCAGGCATCACCTGAAAAAGATGATGATGTATTGATCGCCTGAATTGAAAGGTGAGCCCCAGCGTTAGCCAGGATTGATGCTAAAAATTGCGCTTAGGATTATAAGCTGAATTATCCTTTTTGGCGTTACTTCTATAAGTTTCTAAGAAATGTTGTACGTTTTCAGGTGGATTAACATTTGCAATTAAACGCTTAACGTCTACGTCGTTACTCAATGCTTTGTTAAGCTGATGCTCCCAATCGATCAAGGCATCTTCAACGGAAATACCGCAACCATATATGCCTGTTTGAGCATCTTCGCCGTAGAGCACGCAAAAGTTATTTTCATATTTAAATATTGCTGGTGAAAGTTTTTTTGCGATTCCTTTTAATGGAACTTCAATTACCATATCTGGTGAAATTTTCATGTTTGGTATCAATTTATCGTTTTAAAATCTTTTTGTTTTTAAGAGATAGTCCTATATACATTGGAAAAAGAGGCAAGGATACCTTTTGGCATCCTGCCCACATTAACTGTAAACCTTATCCATCCGGACAATAATTTTAAGCAAACTAGCCAATTGATAGCAAAATAAAGTGCCAGATTCTTCATTCAGGTATTAATCAGATATATTTCGGTAGTATCCGCTAGTTTGAAGGTAATAAACAACTGACTCAAGTTTTCCACTACTTATCCCACCAAACAGGCTCGTAAATCAATGCCGTTCCCGGGAAATTCTGGTTGGTCGTAATTTCACTACTCGGGTATCAAAAATGTGAAGGCATTCTATTGGCCCCAAGCGTTTATAAAAACTCGGGGTAACCTGTTGGCAGTATATGCCTCAGGAGATAAGGCTGGTGATATCCTGTTGAAGTAGGTAAGGATGCATTGCTGATGAGCTGAGCATCCAAAGATTACAGTGGTAAGAAAGATTAAATCAGTTACTCAAAAAATCCGTTAAAAAAGGTCAATGGAGCAGGCTACTGCGGTTTGATTTGATGTTTTTTATGAAAGAGGTAAGGTAAACCAAAAAGAACTGCCGCTACCAACGGTGCTTTCTACGCCTATCTCTCCTCCATGTTGCTTTACAATTTCGGCGCATATAAACAGTCCTAAACCAAGGCCCGAATATTTCCCGCCAGTGGTATTAATCTGGTAGTAGCGGTCGAAAAGGTGTGGTGTTTTCTCTGCAGGTATTCCTGGTCCTTCATCACTTACCGTGATGCGCACAAAGCCTTCAATATTTTCAATATTGATTTTGATGAGATAACTTTCTGGAGCATATTTCATCGCATTAGTAATAAAGTTTGTTACCACTTGCTCTATCCGGCTTTCATCTGCATACACTGATATAGTTTTATCGCCTTCGGTGATGATTTTGTAATGGTCTTCAACCCGAATGTGATGTACACAGCTGCCAATCATTTCAACCACATTGAAATTGCTCTTGCTTAATCGCAATTGGCCATCATTCATCTGGCTGGTATTTAATAAATCCTCCACCATTTCAGTAACTCTAGAAATATTGTGATTGGCTTTTTCAATAAGGCTCAACATACGTTCGCTCGTTTCCCCCTTCATCCGTTGCATCAGTTGAAGGATGGCCTTTAAACTGGTAAGTGGTGTTTTTAATTCGTGACTGGCGATATTGATGAACTCGTCTTTCTTTTTTAACTGACTAATATGTTCTTCTACATTGGTACAAGAGCCGAACCAATTGATTTGTTCGCCGTGATTATCTACAAATAGTGAAGCTTTGATTTGATGCCATTCATAATTGCCTTCCTGATTAACTAACCTAATCGTTTCATTTAAATCTGAACCGCCTGTTTGGCAGGCATACCAACTCGTGAGTAATTTTCTTAAATCTAGTTGATGAATTTTTGAGAGGACGAACGAAGATCGGGTCTCATTTTTTGTACAATTGAAATATTTGCAGAACCGGGCATTAACATAACTTATCCGGCCAGTAGAAGATGCCGTCCAGATCATTTCTGGAGCAAGATCTGCCATAAATTCAAGCCGTTTCTGCTCATTTTCGGCTAAACTCTTTGCATTAAGCAGTTCTCTTTCGTAATTTTTGCGTTCTGTTACATCAACCACCACTACGTTAACCGCTTTAATGTCGCCGTTTTTATCACGGATGGTATTCGCGTTTAGTAATGTTGATAAGGAGTTGCCATCCTTTTTTAGCAGTCCGTAACTAAGTTCTTTTACTCCACCATCTATCTTTACCATAGGTAGAAAGAACATTTCAAAATGCATTTGGCCACCCTTTGGTAAAAGAGCGGCGAACTTTGTTCCTAATAATTCCTGTTCTGAAAAGCCCAACCAATGAAGTAGGGTATGGTTTATTTTGATAATTTCACCCTTCGTGGAGAGCGAAAAATAGCCACATGGCGCTGTATGATATAACTCATCTGAATTAATAAGGGTTTCTAGTAAATGATTTTTGCCGCTCATTGATTCGTCAGGATAGCTCATGTTAGGTAATGAACGTTTTAATAGCCCGAATTGTTTCTTCGGGTTCACTAATATGTGGGCAGTGGCCAGTCGCCTCTAAGAAAACGATCTCGTTTCCAGGGACATGCTGATAAACAAATTCGCCAGCACTATTAGGCGCTATAATATCGTCGGCACATTGCAGCGTCAAACTTTTAATTTTTAATTTCGACAGATCTGCCCGATTATCAGAGAAAAAAGTAACCCTGGCGAAGTCTCTGGCCACTTTTGGATCAGTAGAACAAAAACTCTCGGTTAAAAATCCTCCGAGTGCAGGTCGGTCAGGATTGCCCATGATGGCTGGAGCCATTTTACTTGACCAACCCAGGTAATTGCTATCCATAAAATCAAAAAGATTTTCCAGGTCAGCTTTTTCAAAGCCGCCGAAATAATCCCCTTCGTTTAGGTATCTGGCCGAGGGACCCACAAAAACTAACGTCGAAAAGTATTCAGGCTTTTGGTTGGCGGCTAGAAGTCCGATCATACAGCTCACAGAGTGCCCTACAAAAATAACGTCCTTTAATGCTAAGGCCTCGCAAATTTCAAGCACATCTTGTGCATAACCATCTAGCTTGCTGTATTTATAAGAGTCGTACTGTCCAATATCCGATTTACCCGAACCGGTATAATCGAATAGTACAACTTTATAATCTGCTGTAAAGCCATCTATAATAAATTGCCAGGCATTTTGATCGCAACCAAAACCATGTGCGAATAGCATAACCTGATTTCCTTTTCCAATAACATTTACATTGTTACGGATTAAGACTGACTGTTGCATGTAAAATAGGAATTGATTCGATAAAGATATGGAAAATATAGTATTTGCAAATAAACGGACAAGTATTTACACGGGTGTCGAGGTAAGTATAAAATGCTTGCGATTATTTCAAAATGTAACTGTATTTATAAGTCTAGCCGTAGATAATAGGCATGAAGTGACTAGAACTATTAACTCATGCTGATGCAGAACGCTTTCAATATTTACAAGTTAACTGCCTTTACAGTTGAATTTTCACAAGTGTTTTTTACCTTCGATTTTAACCGGTTGAAATATTATTCAATCGTTTGAAATTGTTTTCAGAGCAGTTTAAGCGATGTTTTTAGATTTCTTGAAATAAATTTTTTCTTTTTCATTGTACTTTTAATTCATAACTAACCAAATACATAAAAACACCAAAACTCATTAACATTTCTTTCGACAAAAAATACAACTAGATTTTTAAGCCGGAATTTTAATTTTTTACTGTAGAAAATGCGGTATGCTATAACAGCGATTTTGCCTGTGTGAAATTGCTATGCCCATCGTAATCTGCAGCATTTAATGCATAACTAACCAAAATAGATAATTATGAGAAAACCCTTTACCCATCACCATCATCGGACCTACCTCAGCCGTACTTTAACAGTTTTAATTCTTGTATTGATAGGAATCTGCATTACAGGTTTACAATCAGCCTATGCGCAGATTAAAATATCAGGTACAGTATCTGATAAAACTGCCGGATTACCAGGTGTAAGCGTTCAAGTAAAAAATACAAATACTGCAGCCAGCACAGATCCAAATGGCAAGTACACCATAACGGTGCCCAATGCACAGGCAATATTGGTATTCAGTTATGTGGGCTACGGTCAAAAGGAAATTCCTGTTGGCAATAGAACCGTTGTTAACGTAACGCTTGTCGAAAATGTGGGTGAGCTTGATGAAGTTGTAGTCACTGGCTATGGCGGAACTTCCAGAAAGAAAGACCTGGCTTCTTCAACTTCTACCATTACCGCTAAGGAGATTGAAGAAAGGCAGCCACTAAATTTGTTCGATGCTTTACAAGGCCAGGCCGCCGGAGTGCTGGTAGTTAATGATAACGGAGAGCCAGGGGCTGAAGGCTCTATTACCATTCGTGGTCCTTCTACCTTTTCCTCTGAAGGCCAGGGTACAGCGCCTCTATATGTAATAGATGGTGTAATTACGCCCAATGCGGCAGCCATCAATCCTAATGATATCCAAAATATCGAAGTACTTAAGGATGCAGCTTCTGCTTCCATTTATGGTTCGAGGGCAGCAAATGGAGTAATTTTGATTACAACTAAAAGAGGCTTGGAAGGGAGTCCACGAATAGATCTGCAGTATGTATTTACAATGGGCCGCATCGCTCATGAGATACAGCAGTCAAATTCTGCTGATATTCGGTATTATCGTCAATTGCAGGGTCAGTTAGCGGTTTTAACAGATTCATTAAACCCAGGCTTAAATTCTGCAAATGATCTGCAGAAATTATTACTCGGTAACCTGGCTAAAAAGCACGATGTCCGCCTGTCATTAAGCGGCGGGTCAAAAGGGCTTACCTATTCTACCAGCTTAAATTATCTCGACGATCAAGGGATTGCTTTAAATACCTACAACAAAAGAATACAGTCTAGAACGAATGTGGAATATCAGGCATCGAAAAAACTTAAGATTTCGACCAATATTTCTTTTTACAGGCAGACTGGAAATTATGCCAATATCGGAAACTCTATCCGGCCCGTTTTCGACCGACCCTCGAGTTATCTGATTTATTATCCCAATGGTACGCTAACCAGTTTCATCAATAACAAGAGAAACCCTATTGCCAATGCCTTATTGGAAGTGAATACCCGGGAGGATTACAAGGCTCAATTTGTAAGTACGCTAAACTACGATATCCTTAAAAACCTAAGGTTTACCGCCGCCTTAAATACGCAGCTGGATAATGGGCAACGCGTATTCTTTTCGCCACGGTATGTAACCAATCAAAATGGCGATAATAACGCCGCAACCAATGCTACAAGTAAGCGCTTCTATTACGAAGGACAAGCTTATTTAAACTATAACAAAAGTATCAAAGATCATAATTTCGCAGCAACATTGGGCGTATCAAGAGACCGGGTTCGGTTTGATGATATCACTTTAAGCGGTACCAATTTCGTACTGGAAAATGTGAACACAATCACTGGCTCAAATATCTCGGTATTGAGTGCTCAACGGGTTTCTGCATCAGCGGTTTCCACTGGTTCTTACTTTGCAAGAGCGAATTATAACTACAAAAGCCGGTACATTCTTCAGGGGGTATATCGCAATGATGCTTCATCAAGATTTGGGGTCGACAACAGGGCAGGGAATTTCCTTGCCGGTTCGGCAGCATGGCGCTTTAGTGATGAAAAAATCTTCTCTTCGCTCAAAAAGATTTTATACGACGGTAAGTTAAGATTCAGCTATGGCAGCTTGGGTAACGATGCAATTAGTCCTTATGAATCCATTCCAAGAGTAGAAATCGGAGGGAACAGTTACAATGGAGTGAGCGGAATTTCGACAACACCTACTTTTAGTAACACAGCACTAAAATGGGAAACAACAATTACCAAAAACCTGGGTCTTGATTTAAGTTTTTTGAAAGGCCGACTTTCATTAACTGTTGATGCATACCTCAGAGATACAAAAGACCTGTTGTACGACAGGCAAATGCCAAAAGAAACTGGCTATAATACCATCAAAGTAAACGTGGGCAATATTCAGAATAAAGGCCTTGAGTTTGCTGTTTCTGGGTCTCCCGTAGCTTCGAAAAACTTCAATTGGACGGTGAACGCCAATCTTTCAATAGAACGTGGCCGTATTAAATCACTTTACAACGGCGAACAATTTATAGCTGTAGGTTTGGGCGGAGTAAGTGGCGGTAACGCAAATTATCTGGTGAGAGAAGGTGGTAAGATTGGTGATTTTTATGGATGGAAAAATCTTGGTGTATATGAATATGACGCCTCGAATGCCTACACACCTGATGGACGAAGATTAACTCCCGTTGGTATAACCGTTAAATACCCTGTCCGCGGTACAGCTGCAGATCCTGTAGCATCGACCGCAAGTTATTATGAACTCGACGGGCAGCGTTACGCAGGTACAATTGTGCAGAAAAAAAACAGTGATGGAGCAGTACTGCTTGGAGGAGATACCGAATGGGAAGATACCAATAATGATGGCTTTATCAATGAGGGCGATCGGCATGTGATTGGAAATGCGCAACCAGATTTTTACCTGGGTTTTGTAAATAACTTTACCTACAAAAACCTGTCCCTTTCCTTCATCATCAACGCTACAATTGGTGGCCAGGTGTATAACCAGTTTAAACAAAATCTAACCAATTTTGCAAATAATGGCAATCCATCCTTACCAGAGGCGATTTATGGTGCCTGGACCAAACAGGGAGATCAATCTACTTATCCTTATTATCCAGATAAAAATATCAGGGGAAGCCAGCGATCTGGAGGAAACAGTTACTTTTTAGAAGATGCCAGTTTCATCAGGTTGTCTAACGCCAGATTTACCTACAGGCTTGATTCAAAAATCGCTAAAAAACTATTTACAAGAAGCCTTTCGGCCTATGTTTACGGTGTTAATTTGCTTACCTACACCAATTATACGGGTTATGATCCGGAATTTTCCGCATCCTCAGGTTTAACTCCCGGAGATGACACCGGCAAATATCCTAAGAGAAGAGAGTTGGGTTTTGGTATTAACATCGGATTTTAATTTTATACAATGAAAAAGATATTTACAATAACATTCTTAAGCTTATTATTGGCTTTTGGAGGATGTAAAAAAGCAATAGATGAGCAGCCAATTTCGGAGGGCACTTTGAGTACGTTCCTGAGAAGTTCACTCGAAGCAGATGCAGCTTTGGCGGGTATGTACGGCGAGTTTCAACAAACAATGATGGGCGACGGCCAATACCAAAACCGCCAGATGTGGTGGGGAGAATCCAGATCGGATAACTGGGAAAGGCGTGATACCTATAGCGTAAACTCCACAGATGAAATTCATTTAAACGGACTCACGGCATTGAATACCTGGGCTGACTGGACTTTTTTATACAGTACCATTTCCAGAGCCAATTTATTAATCAAAAAGATTCCAGAAGTTAAAAATTATGCACCCATTGGTACCATTGGCGCTTTAACACAGGCCAAAGAAGCCAGTTATATGGCGCAATCTTATGCCATGAGGGCACTTTGTTATTTCTGGATTGCCCGGGTTTGGGGCGATGCGCCATTACGTTTGGAGCCTTATGAAAAACTGGGCGACCAGGCCGAACAAGCAAAAGATCCGCAGGCAAAAATACTTGATCAATGTATTAAAGATTTAACAACCGCATACGACCTTACCCTTAAAAATCAAACCCCGGTTACCTGGTATTTGGGCGAAGGTGCAATATGTTCCATTATGGCCGACTTATACATGTGGAGAAAAGACTATGCCAATGCCAATATCTGGTTTAAACGTTTGTTCGCAGCTAAAGCGCCAACGGGCAAAGTTTATAATGTATCGGGTACCGGAGCGGATGGTTCTGGTGGGGCCTTGACAGATCTTCAGCCAGGAACTACATGGAACACACAATTCGTAAATCCTGCAACCAGCGTGGAAACGATCTTTTATATCAACTGGGATTTTCTTGCAAATGGATGCGCCTGTATGGCCGGAACATCAAGAACCGATAATGAGCCTTTCATCAGAATGGCCGACCCCTTGTGGACCGATTGGCCTCGTAAGTCAGTTCAACTCTATGGCACAGTTTCGGCCACGACAGATTTACGGGTAAAACAAACATATAATATTACTTCAGCAACAAACCAGCCGATCAGGGATAGGAGCGTTTGGAAGCTATACGCCGGAAATTATGTTGCCCCAACAGCAACAGCCGGATACAATTTTACACCAACAATTTATAACAGCAGTTTACCTGGCACCAGAGAAACGAATGTTTATGCACCAATGTACCGTTTGAGCGGAATGTATCTTCTTTATGCTGAGTCGCTTAATAAAATCGGTGATAGAGCAAATGCAGTGAAATACTTGAATTTAATAAAAGCCAGAGCTGGTGTGCCGCAGGTGGTAGCTACCTCTTTTACGGAAAGTACGCTCGAGATGGAAATTTTGCAGGAAAGACAGTATGAACTTTTTGGCGAAGGGGTACGTTGGTTTGATCTGGTTAGAACAGATCGCGTTAAAGAAGTAATGGATCCTATTTTAATTGCCCGTCAAAGCTCAAGAGGCAATCCGGCAGTAGGCTGGGGTAGCGATAAAAGAAGATATTACTGGCCATTGGCAACAAGGGTGCTGTATTCAAATAGTTTACTGGTTCAAAGCCAACCTTATTAATTAGAGAATTGAAAATGAAAAAGATAAATTTATTATTAATCGGTTTCTTAACCGTGGCCACCATCATTTCAGGATGTTCGATGTTTGGCCTTGATAAACAAGTAGATTATGAGTTTCAAAAAAATATACTTGATGCGCACATCAATAAATCGGCGAAACAGTATTTATTAGATCGGGGTAAAAATCCGGTTGTACCCAACGATACCATTTTTAAGTGGATGCAACTTGGTTTGGAGTACGCAGGTATTGATCTGGCCGAATACGAAAAACCCGGCCGTACCTTTGTTTTCTTAAAGAACGAAGCCATCCGAGTGTTGCCTACACGCACCACAAACGGAGTGGTAGTGACTACCAGTAATGTTCCAACTGCCGGCATGTGGTTTTCGTTTCCTTTAGTTAGTAAAAACACCGATGGTACTTTGAAATTAAAAACCGATGGTTCTGTAGATGGTGTTCCGGTTAAAAACTGGTCAGATTATCCTAAAGAAGATGTGAGAAATTTTTTCTTATCACTTATCGCAATCGAAAATTATGGGTTTGAAAACGGTACAACCACCAACTCTTCATTGCCTACACTTTTGCCCTCTGGCGCTAGTGCTACAGATAAGTCGCTGCTTGGATGGTACCTTGCCGGAACTACACCAAATTTAAATGTTTCCGGCGATCGGATACTCAACCGCGTAAATAGCTTAACACCAGGTCAGGTTTATGGTTTCGATCCGGAAAGCCGCCTGAATTTTAGAATCGTAAGCAGCGATTTTTCTCCATTAAGATATAACGATGCTACAAATGCAGCCACTGCCGGTTTACTCGCCACCAATGGCCAAATCCATGTATTCGGGGCGCTTATCTATCCGTGGAGATATTAATATGAATTTAAATTTGATGCCTGTTAAATCGGACAGGCATCAAATCTAAATCATCAGTTAACAAAATTCTTAAATTCATTTAGTGCTAATGATCAGATCGATTATTTTTCTCTTTGCAACTGTATTCTTGTTTTCATCAACAGCAACGGGA
This sequence comes from Pedobacter sp. AC212, assembly GCF_979258625.1. Lineage (NCBI taxonomy): Bacteria > Pseudomonadati > Bacteroidota > Sphingobacteriia > Sphingobacteriales > Sphingobacteriaceae > Pedobacter > Pedobacter sp. AC212. The sequence goes on from NZ_OZ409870.1 coordinate 1,601,116, forward strand.
CAAGAAAAATTTAAACTCTTAATTAATGATGAATCAACCTTGCAAGTTTTGAAAGAACAATTCATTTCAAAGTTAAGCAATGAACAAATTAGCCGGGCTGATCGTGCCCTACTAAAAGGGCCGTATTCAGTTACCTTCAAAAAAACTAAAATTGCGCCTTCTGGCGATATTCACGATTATTTAAGTCAGGCGCCTTATTGGTGGCCCGATCCAACAAAAGCTAACGGAGAGCCTTACATCAGAAAAGATGGACGTAGAAACCCGGAGATTTATAAACTCAATGATCGGGCACAAATTGGAGATTTGACTTCTACACTAAACGACCTGGCCCTGGGTTATTATCTTTCTGGTGAGGAGAAATATGCTAAAAGAGCCAATGAGTTGTTGGCCGTTTTTTTTGTTGATACCGCAACACGGATGAATCCCAGCCTTACCTTTGCACAATATGTTCCAGGATTAAATGACGGCCGTGGCATTGGCATTATCGAAACCCGCGGCTTGATAGATATTCCAGAAGCCATTGCGCTGTTGCAAAAGAGTAAATCCTTAAATCCGGAGACGGTAAGCGGCGTGAAGAACTGGTTCAGTGCTTATTTAAAGTGGTTAACCGATAGTGCCAATGGCAAAAGCGAAAGGTTGGAAAAAAATAATCATGGTACCAATTATGATTTGCAGGTAATCGATTTTGCCTTGTTTCTGGATAACAAAGAATTGGCTAAAAGAACGCTTACCTCCATCACCATTCCCAGACTTGATGTGCAATTTGATACCGATGGTCGCCAGCCTTTAGAAACTGCCCGGACTAACTCCTGGGATTATGTAAATATGAATCTTGATGCATGGATGAAGATAGCCAAGCTGGCTCAGCATGTTGGCGTAGACCTGTACCATACAAAAAACAAGAATAATGTTGGTTTGCAGAAAGCTGTAGAATGGCTCATCCCATATTTGGAAGAAAAGAAGAAATGGCCATATCAGCAGTTGAATAAGTTCAACAAAGATCAGGCATTGTCCATTGTTCAAAGAGCAACCAAAGTGTATCCTTCACTAAAATAATTGCTAATGAACAACTAACTTACAATCGACCAATATCTTCTGATAATCGTTTGTGTCAATATTTCTGTTTAAAAGCTGCAAAAGAAGTTTCATTGCATTTTCGCCTACAGATTCAGGATTTTCTTCAATAGAAGCAACCGGAGGCGAATTAAAATAGCTGATAAATGAGGTATTGCCAAAACCGATGCATTCCAATTGTTGAAAGTTTGGATGGTTAACCGAACGAAGATATTTCATCGCATCAAACAAAATCGGCTCTTTAAAGGCCACTAGTGCAGTGGGTATTTTATCTTCAGATGAAAACAAATTTTTGATTGCGGTAATAGTACTTTCTTTATCAAAATCAGTATAAGCCACGAGTTCTGCAGAAAAGGGAATGCCATGGTCTTTAAGCGCATGAATGTAACCATTAAATCTATCATGGGTAAAGCTGATCATTTTCGGTCCACCCAAATAGGCGATATTTTGATGCCCCCGCTCGATTAGAAATTTGGTAGCTTGATAGGCACCCTGAAAAGTATTGCACAAAACCTTGTGGCAACTGAGGTTAAAACTAGGATTCCGGGTGTAGTAAACCACAGGGGTGCCCATTTTTTCAAACTCGTTAAAATGAGAGAAATCTTGAGTGTGTTTGGAAATGGCTACAATTAATCCATCCACACGGGTTTGCAGCAACATGTTGGCAGATTGGATTTCTTTTTCTAAACTATCGTGCGACTGGCTGATAATTACGTTATATCCATGTTTTGAAGCAAATTGTTCCAGGCCATAAACACTTCTGGTAAAAAAGTGGTCAAGCAGATTTGGTAAAATAATACCAATAATTTTCGATCGTCCCTGTTTAAGGTTAATGGCCGATTTATTTGGCGTAAAGTGTAATTCAGTAGCCAGATCCTGAACACGCTTTTTAGTAAATTCGTTTATAGTAGGATAATTATTTAATGCCTTAGACACTGTCGATATTGACATCTTTAATTTTTCTGCCAAATATTTTAAGGTTACCGGGGGTATTCTGCATATAACTTAATAATAGGGTACTACATAGTTAAGCAAAAATCAGCTATTATTTCAAACGTTTGAAATATAGTTTAAACCCATTTTAAGCGTTTATTGTTAATCAGGCTTGAAAATTTCTTATTTGCTTCCATAAATTAGATTTATTAAAGAAAACTAACCAAATAAACATGAAAAAAAATTACTCTACTCAGCATCAGCTGTCGCCTTGCTTTTCTTTGAAATGCAAGAGTTTCAACAAAAAAAAGAGCATCAAAATCTCTGGTATATGCCATTCTAGTCATATCCATTCATTTTAAAAAGCAGACTATTTAGGCACAATTAAATAGCCTGAAGCTCATGCAATCAATTTATTCCACAAAAACTTATTAGGCTATTGCCATAGTAAGAGTGGCATTGGTATGCATTAGGTTTCACTAAACAGATTAATATCGATATAAATTATGAAGAGATTTTATTTTCTTTTGAGCGCTTTAGCAGCTAATATGATTAATCCTTTCCCAAAGGCAAAGATTATAGCTGTTATTGCATTTACGCTACTTATTAATAGTACAGCTTTTGCTCAAAGCACTGTGACAGGGACAGTTAGAGATGAAAAAGGCATCACCATGCCTGGTGTAAGCGTTAAAGTAAAGGGATCTCAAATTGGTGCGGTTACAGATGAAAGCGGGAGATATACCATTAGAACGACTTCCCCAGGTGCTGTGCTGGTATTCGCATACATTGGTTTCGCAAGCAAAGAAGTCGCCGTAGCAGGGAAAACCACAATTAATGTGAGCCTTGCTGATGATTCGCAAGGCCTAAATGATGTTGTGGTAATAGGTTATGGAACGCAGAAAAAAGTAAACTTAACCGGTGCAGTAGCACAGGTTGATGGAAAACAACTTCAAGATCGTCCGGTGCCAAATGCAATTGCGGCATTACAAGGGATATCGCCAGGAGTTACCATTACCCGGGGTAGTGGTAAACCTGGTGCTGAAGGATTGGGGATTAGAATCAGGGGCTTTTCTTCTGCAAATACTACAGCAGCACTAACCTTGGTTGATGGTGTGGAAATGGATCTGGCCTTAATCAATCCTGATGATATCGAGAATATTTCGGTGTTAAAAGATGCTGCTGCCGCCTCAATTTACGGCGCACGTGCGGCCGGTGGTGTAATTCTGGTGACCACAAAAAAGGGTGCAAGTGGCAAAACACGCATCAACTTTAGTAATAACTACAGTTTAAACATTACCGCAAGACAACCGCAAAGGCTTAACTCTTGGGATGAACAAACTTTAATTGATGAGGCACGGTTAAATGCAACTGGCGCCAGAGAGTTTACTCCTGAGCAAATTGAGTGGCTTAAAAATCCCAACTTTAATTATCGCGAAAACCAAACCGCCGATCGCTGGGATTACTACGATAATACCAACTGGATTAAAGAAGGTATGGATAAGGTTAATGCCTCACAGAAATATAATTTATCAATTGGAGGAGGAAAGCAAGAGTTAAATTACCTATTGTCTGGCAGTTATTTTAAAAGAGACGGTGTAATGCGTTTCGGTCCTGATGACAACTCTGTTAAAACAATGCGCCTTTCTGTAAACTCGGAGATCAACAAATATTTATCTGTTGGAGCGATTTTGAGTTATGCCGGATCTCAGGTAAACGAAAATTCTTACAGTACGGGCAATATTATCGATTTGCTTTACCGCGTACGTACCAGACAATCGCTGTATGTACCAAAAGAAGATGTAACAGGGAATATCTACAATGGTGATTTGCAATTAAACCCTGTTGATATTGAAAAAAATGCAGGTTTTCAAAGAAGTGACTTCGATAACTTCGTTGGAAAGATAAATATCACGGCCAAAAATTTCGTTAAAGGCCTTACTGTAGATTTAAACGCTTCACGTAATTACGGTTTCTATAATTATGAATCGAATAAAAGAACTTTAAACTGGTATGGAAGAAGTACCAACACCGTTCGTAATACGCTTAATGCGTTAAATCAGCTCGATTTGACCAAAAATAAAAGTTATCAGGATAATTTAACCGGCCAAATTTCGTACGATTTACAGCTTAACAAACACAGCTTTAAAATTTTAGGTGGTGCTTCTTTTGAACAGTATAAAAAAGACGAATTCTCTGCCAGTGCAACTGGAATGGTAACGAACGATTTCTTTAGTTTAAATTTTGGTGATGCTGCAACTAAAACCAATAAAGACAAAGTTGAAACCTGGGCTTTTGGTTCTGTTTTCGGCCGTTTCAATTACAATTACGATGAAAAATACTTATTTGAAGCCGTAGTTCGTTACGATGGAAGTTCGAGGTTAGCGCCTGAAAATCGTTTTCAGGTCTTCCCGGCATTCTCAGCTGGATGGAGAATCAGCGAAGAGCAATTCTTCAAGGATAATGTGCCTTTTGTAAGCAATTTAAAACTTAGAGGCTCCTGGGGACAGGTTGGTAACGGTGCTGTGTTAGGTTTCTACGACTATTTTCCTTTGATCACCAGCGGCATCGGGATTGACAACCAGAACAGAGTAATCTTTAACGGTTTGAAAACCCAGTATCTCTATCAAAACCAATTGGCTTCGGCTAATAAAACCTGGGAAACCGTTCAGTCGAGCAATATTGGGATTGATGCCGGCCTTTTCAAAAACAAGCTAACCTTAACAGCAGATTATTATGTAAAATATAATAAAGATATGTTGGCCGATTTATTTCTGCCAAGCACCATCGGTGTAAATGTGCCAAAATTAAATGTGGGCGAACTTAAAAGCTGGGGTTGGGAGCTTGAATTAAAATGGAGAGATACCTTTAAAAATGGTGATTATAGAATAGGATTTAACGTTGCTGATAATCAAAATGAAGTAACTAAATATGATGGCCGAAACTCAGTAGCGAATGCCGGTGTGGTAGAAATTTTACAGGGCTATCCGCTAAATACCGTTTGGGGTTATAAAACTGATGGATACTTTCAAACGCAAGCAGAAGCAGATGCTTACAAAGCAAGGGTGAGATATCCGTTCTTTGCCAATCCTGCTGCAGGTGATGTGAAATATCTGGATTTAGACGGCAACGGAGTGATTGATGCGGGTGGTGGTACGCCAACCAATTCAGGAGATTTGGTAAACCTTGGTACCACTAACGCCAGATATACTTTTGGCCTGGATTTAGGCGCATCCTGGAAAGGATTTGACATCACCGTATTTTTTCAGGGCGTTGCAAAAAGAGCTTTCTTGATCGATGAAAATACATTATCTCCGATTTTAGGAACTGCGAACATGCCATGGTCAATTCACCTGGATCGATGGTCGCCAGAAAACCCCAATGCGTTTTTTCCACGTATGTTTCAAACCAGTGCCCATAACTTCAGGCCATCAGATAAATGGGTGCAGAATGGAAATTATATCCGCCTGAAAAATCTAACACTAGGGTATAACTTCAAACCACAAAATAAAATTTTCCAAAACTTAAGGGTTTATGTAGCAGGGCAGGATTTGTTTGAGAAAACAGATGTGCTAAGTGTTTTCGATCCGGAAGTTGGAAATGATGTAAGTGCACAAGCATACCCTTTCTACCGTTCTGTATCGTTCGGATTAAATATTACCTTATAAAATGATTGATATGAAAACAACATATAAAGTATTTTTTGCAGCCATATTAATTGTGTCGACATTTAATGCATGCAATAAGCTAGATCGGTTACCGGAAACAGAATTAACAGATAATACCTTCTGGAACACCGAAAGTGATTTAATGAATGCCGCAAACCGGATGTATCAGCAATTGGCCGGATACACCATAGATAACCGGGCAGATGACAATGTTAACCAAGGCGGCCTTAACCAGGTGAGCAATGGAAACCGCGGCGTACCGGGTACTAGTGATGACTGGAGAGTACCTTACCAGCATATTTTTACGGCCAACAATATTTTAGAGAAAGGCACAAAAGCACAGGTTAGTGATGCCATTAAAAACCGTTATTTTGCCGAAGCCAGGTTTTTCAGAGCTTATGCTTATTTTAACCTTGTTCAAAAATATGGCAATGTGCCCTTAATTTTGAAAACACTTGGCGTTGATGCGCCAGAATTATCAATGCCAAGTACAGAACGTTTACTGGTTGTACAGGCGATGTATGATGATTTGGATTTCGCAGCAACCTGGTTGCCAACACGGGCCGCATTACCTGCATTACAATATGGCCGGGTGACCAAAAGCGCTGCCTGGGCCTTAAAAGCACGTATTGCTTTAAATGAAGGTACGCGTATGAAGTTCTTCGGAATTGCCGATTATCAAAAGCACCTTCAAATCGCAGTTGATGCCTCTACACAGGTAATGGGGCAGGGTCACCGTCTTTTTGCCAGCTATCAGGGCATGTTTACCCACGATGGTGAAGGCGCAGCCAATACTGAAAATGTTTTTGTAAAATTATACGGAGGTACATCGGCTATCGGTTTGGTGCATAACACTTCCCGCGATTTGGAAAACGGTAGAATTGCACCGACAAGAAACCTGATCCGCATGTTTTTATACCGAGATGGCTTGCCTGCTTTTAATACCGATAATTCTCCATCGGCATCCAGATCTCCATTGTTTGTTAATGAAGCAGCAGAAACATCATACAACACGATTTTGGATAATCGTGATCCCCGAATTACAACGTTGGTGTTCAGAAGTGGAGAACAAGCTTACCAGCGCCCATGGGTTCCGGGTACTTCCTTAGGCTCAAGATCGGCATTTGCCGCCAAAAAAGGGTTTAATGCTCAAGATTGGACCACCAATAATAATTCAACAGTACACAAACCACTTATCCGCTACGCGGAAGTTTTATTAACCTACGCAGAAGCTAAATATGAGTTAAATGAAACCATTTCTGATGCTGATCTGGATTTATCCATTAACCTGATCAGAACCAGGGCTGGTTTAAATGTACGCTTAACAAATGCTTTCGTTGCAGCAAACGGACTGAGTATGCGTGAAGAGATCAGAAGAGAAAGAACAGTCGAATTATCATTAGAAGGTTTTAGATATGGAGATTTAATCAGGTGGAAAACCGCAGAATCCGTGTTGCCAAAAGCTTTGCTCGGTGCCAAATACAATGCTGTTGAATGGGTAGGAACGCTTCCGGCAACCTTAGTTTTAAATGCCGATGGTGTTTTAGTAGTAGAAGCCGCCAACAACAGGGCATTTAACCCACTCAGAGATTATTTATATCCCGTTCCCTTACAGGAAATTAGTTTGAGTGGAAACAACATTAAGCAAAATCCAAACTGGAATTAAAAATATAATTATGAAATTATTACACATCAAGTTTTTGACAGCAATCTTGTTTAGCACTGCATTGTTTTCAAGTTGTGATAAATTAGAAACAGATCCTGTTGGCGTACCAGAATTAGAGAATTATTATTATGCAGGCTTTTTCTCTATCCCATGGAACAACACCGCTACAGCATCTGTACTTAGAAACCAAACTGCTCTGATCAAATTTCCGGTGAAGTTCCATTCTTCCTACCTGCGTGATTATGATCCTGCCGCACAATATGCACTTGTTACCACCGGAATTACCAACCCTGCTGTTGTAGGGCAAGATTTTGAAGTAGTTGATAGAAGCGGAAACAAAATTACTTCGCCTAACGGAGTTTATTCTTTGGTATTTCCAAAGGCCGAAACTAAGATTGACACGCTTTATTTTAAGGTGCTGAATAATCAGGCACCTGGTACACGAAGAATTGAAATTAATCTGGTTACCAACACCACACAACAATATACGGTTGGTACTTTCACTCAGGCATTCAAGCGATTTATTGAAATCCGTTAGTACTTTAAACAATTTAGAAGCTTATAATAATACCTCCCATGCCGGTTTCGGCAGGGAGGTAAATTAAATTTAGCGCAGACAATTTAAAACCATTCCCTTTCTATTGAAATCAATCCGATCCTGTTTATGCTAAAATTAAAATTTCTTTATTTACTTGCCTCATTGCTCTTTTTTGCTTCCTTTTCCTCTGCTCAAATGGGTGGAAGAAAACTAATAAGCCTGAATGATCAATGGCAATTTCGTAAAGATGAAGGGCCAAATCAAAATATAAACATTCCCCATACCTGGAATGTGCAAGATGTACTGGATGATGAGCCCGGTTATTACAGGGGATTGGGAATTTACACTAGAAATTTAAAATTTGACGAATCGGCGAAAGGGAAACAGATTTTTTTAATCTTCAATGGTGTTGGCCAGGAAGCAGAAGTATTAGTCAATGGAAAATCGGCAGGTAAGCATATCGGTAGCTACAACAGATTTGTTGTAGCCATTACAGGTTTCTTAAATTTTAAAAACGATTTGTTGGAAGTACGGGTTACCAACCGCTTCAACGAAGATATTCCGCCCCTCACTGCTGATTTTACCTTTTTTGGAGGGGTTTACAGGAATGTTAATCTGCTGATGACCGATGCAATACATTTTTCGCAAAGCGAGAGCGGTAGTTCCGGCGTTTTCATTAATACGCCGCAGGTAACTACCAACTCTGCAACCGTCAAAGTAAATACTTATGTTAAAAATGATGCTGCAACAGATAAAAAGATAAGGGTTTTACAACAACTTTACGATAATGAGGGTAGACTTATTACCAAAGAAGTAGTAGAGGTCAATTTAAAAAAAGGCGAGAATAAATCTATTGTTCAAAACCTGAAATCTATTAAAGGCCCTCTTTTGTGGTCTCCAGAAAAGCCATATCGCTACCGTTTGGTTTCCCAGATTTTAGATGCAAAAACAAAAAAACCGATTGATCAGGTTTCGAACCCGATTGGCTTTCGGTGGTTCAAGTTTGATGCCAACGAAGGATTCTTTTTGAATGGTAAACCGCTTAAGTTGATTGGGGCAAGTCGTCATCAGGATTACGAAAACCTGGGAAATGCTGTTCCCGATGCACTTCAAATCAGGGATGTGGAGTTACTAAAAGAAATGGGCGGAAATTTTTTGCGGGTGGCCCATTATCCACAAGACCCAGTTATTTTGGAGGCCTGCGATCGGCTTGGAATTCTCGCCTCTGTAGAAATTCCGGTAGTAAATACCATTACCGAATCAGCAGCCTTTACCAAGAACTGTCTGGATATGCAGCGGGAAATGATCAGTCAGAATTTTAACCACCCTAGCGTAATCATCTGGGCTTATATGAACGAAATTCTATTGCGGCCAAAGTTTGCAGATGATAAGCCTCGACAGCAAATCTATTTCGATCACATCAGAGAACTGGCCGAAAAGCTGGATAGTTTAACGCGTAAGCTCGATCCATCACGATATACGCTACTGGTAAATCACGGCGCCTGGGATCTTTACAATAAAGTTGGCCTTACCAAAATACCTATGATTGTCGGCTGGAATTTATATTCAGGATGGTACTCGGGTGTGCCGGCAGATTTTGCTAAATTTCTCGACCGTCATCATAAAGAATTGCCAAACACGCCTTTCATGGTAACTGAATATGGCGCTGATGCAGATCCAAGAATCAGATCGACAGATCCTGTCAGGTTCGACAAAAGTGTGGAGTATGCCATAAAATTCAATCAGGTTTATCTCAATGCCATGTTAAGCAGACCCTTCGTGGCCGGTGGAATGGCCTGGAATCTGGCTGATTTCAATTCGGAAACCCGTGAAGAAACCATGCCGCATATCAATAACAAGGGTTTGTTAACCATTGGAAGAAAACCGAAAGACACCTACTTTCTTTATCAGGCTTATCTTTCAAAAAAGCCATATTTAACAATAACATCGGCTCATTGGAAAGACCGTACTGCCCTTGCTGATTCTGGTAAAGCAGTGAGTACGCAGAATGTACAAGTCGCTACCAATTTAAAATCAGCTGAATTATTTTTGAATGGAGTAAGCCTTGGGATCAAAGAAGCTGTAGATCATATTATAGATTGGAAAGTTCCATTTGTTAACGGCCTGAATCAGGCACGGGTAGTTTCAGGTAATCTGAGCGATCAGGCGGAAATCAACTTTCAATTGCAACCTTATTCTTTTACGGATAAAATTTCTTTCCAGCAGATGAATGTGCTGTTAGGTTCGAAAAGAATTTATCTTGATGATCAGGAACACCAGGTTTGGATGCCAGATCAGCCTTATAGAAAAGGATCATGGGGATATATCGGTGGAGAAGCTTTTAAAGGAACCAATAACAGAATAAGTTATGGCAGCGACAAAAATGTTCTGGATACTAACGATGATCCGGTTTATCAAACCCAACAGGTTGGTATCAAAGAATTTAAGTTCGATGTGCCAGATGGGGAGTATGAACTCACAATCCACTTTGCAGAATTATTAGGAGGAGCAACAAAAGAAGCTTTAGCTTACAACCTGGATAATAACCACAAAAAAGAAATTGAAGAATATAGAACTTTTAACGTGCTGATTAATGGCGATATGTTTATGCCGCATGTAAATTTAGCAACCGATTATGGTTATGCTACTGCAGTTAAAAAGAAAACACGAATTTCAGTTCAAGGAAATAAGGGTATTACCATTAGTTTCAATGCCATCACGGGTAAAGCGGTTTTAAATGCTATTCAACTCAGAAAAATTTATTAATTATAAAATGTATAAGTACTTAAAATATTCAGTTGTCGTTGCTTTACTTTTATCTAGTAACATTACTTGGGCGCAAAAGTCAGTTCGCCTAAACCAAAACTGGGAATTTCTGAAACAAGATTTGGGTGGAATCTGGGAAGCCGTTCGCCCCGTAGGGGTAGGGAATCCTGAATCTGTTCCACTTTGGCAAAAAGTGAACTTACCACATTGCGTTAATGCAACCGATGCGGTTGACCCGGATGTGAATTACTATCAGGGCCCGGCATGGTATCGTACGCAGCTTTTAGTAGAAAATCCATACAAAAATGGCAGAACCATTCTGCATTTTGAAGGCGCTGGACAAAAGACTGATGTGTACGTACACACTACAAAAGTGGCTTCACATGTAGGTGGCTATGATGAGTGGACCGCTGATATTACCGATGCGGTTGCGGCTTTCAAAAAAAGTGAGGCCTATCAAAAGCAGTTTAAAGGGAAAATTCCGGTTTCTATTCGCACTGATAATTCCAGAGATCTGGAGATGATTCCGTCCGATCTATCTGATTTTAATATTTATGGCGGCATTTACCGCTACCTAAATCTGGTTTACACGCCTGCACTTTCCGTTGATAAAATGTTTGTCAAGGCAGAAACTGATGCACAGGGAAAAGTAGCAAAGCTGAATGTAAAAGGCAGATTTTACAATCCAACAGGCTTATCGGATGCAACCGTTCAACTAAAATTAATAAATCCACTGGGTAAAGTTATCGCAAAACAGGATAAGAAGTTGAATAACTTGGGTAGCGACCTCGATCTGTGGACTTTCCAGTTTAACAAACCTCAACTCTGGACTGTTGATGATCCACTTCAATACACCCTTAGCTACGAAATCACTTCTTCTGCCGGAACTTATAAGGGTGAAGAAAAGGTGGGTTTCAGGCATATTAATTTTGTGGAAAAGGGGCCTTTTCAATTAAACGGAAAGCGCTTGTTATTACGTGGAACCCATCGCCACGAAGATCATGCTGGTGTAGCTGCGGCGATGACGGAGGATATGATTCGCACTGAAATGCAAATGATGAAGGATATGGGCGTTAACTTTATCCGTTTGGGCCACTACCAGCAATCTAAAATTGTGCTTAATCTTTGCGATAGTCTTGGCATTTTAGTTTGGGAAGAGATCCCGTGGTGCAGAGGCGGTTTGGGTGGTGATGTTTACAAAAATCAAGCCCGAACGATGTTGAAAAACATGATCGAACAACACTCCAATCATCCTTCTATAATAATCTGGGGCTTGGGAAATGAAAATGACTGGCCAGGCGATTTTCCGGAATTCGACAAGGAAAAGATCAGAACATTTATGAAGGAACTTAATAACATTTCTCATGAAATGGACGCTTCCAGATATACCGCAATCAGAAGGTGCGACTTCTGTGCTGACATTGTAGATGTGTATTCGCCTTCTATCTGGGCGGGTTGGTATCGTGGCGTTTACACGGATTATAAGAAGGCATCTGAAGATGAATTTGCCAAAGTAAAACGCTTTTTACATGTAGAATGGGGCGGCGATAGTCATGCAGGGCGCCATTCGGAAAACCCGGATAAAGCGCTGAGCAAAATCAAAACCGGCGGCAAAGCTGATGAAAGGGCTGGCGATGCCTCTTTGTATGGTGGTGGCGCCAGAATTTCCAAGGATGGAGATTGGAGTGAATCGTACATCACTAACCTGATTGATTGGCATTTAAAAGAACAGGAAAATATGCCATGGCTTAGCGGTACTGCGTATTGGCCGTTCAAAGATTTTTCTACACCTGTCCGTCCTGAAAACCCTGTACCCTACATGAACCAAAAAGGGGTAGTGGAAAGAGATTTTACCAAAAAAGAGTCTTACTATGTTTTTCAGTCTTACTGGATCCAGAAACCGATGGCGCATATTTATGGCCATAGCTGGCCTGTACGTTGGGGCGATGAGGGCGAAGAAAAAATGGTGAAAGTATATTCAAACTGTAACGAAGCCGAAATTTTCCTCAATGGCAAAAGTTTTGGAATCAAAAAACGCAATAGTCAGGATTTCCCTGCGGCCGGTCTGCGGTGGAACCTCCCTTTTATCAAAGGAGAAAATACGGTAAAAGTAATCGCGAAAAAGGGTAACGTTACGGTAACGGATGAGATTAAATTCAATTATCAGACAGAAAAATGGAGTAAACCTGCAAAGATGACCCTCACAAAAATTAGTCAGCAAGATGATGTGGCTACTTTAGAAGTGAAGCTGTTTGATAGTAATGGGGTACAATGTCTGGATGCCATGAACTGGATTAATTTCGGCCTCACCGGCGATGGTAAATTACTTGATAACCTGGGCACATCTTCAGGCGCTAGAAAAGTGCAGGCCTATAACGGTAGAGCAACGATAAAAGTCAAATTAAATAAAGGGAAAAGTATTGCCTCTGTCGTTTCAGATGGTATTCCTACAGTTTTCCAAGAATTATAAATGATGAAGAAAATCTTTTTTATATTACTAATCGCCGTTTCTTCTGTTGTTGGAACGGCATTTTCTGGGGCTGATCAGCATTCGGAAAAGGGGCCTTCCGATCTGGCAAAACAAGCGGAACTATTATTAAAAAAACAAATTTTGGCAGAGTCTGCATGGGCATTGACTCAGGCTCCGATAACCATTACAGCTTCATCTTCTCCCCGAAGTGCTGGTGGGAAGCATGATTTCTTTTCAGAGGCGGATTATTGGTGGCCTGATCCCAAAAATCCAGACGGGCCATACATCAGTAAGGATGGCTTAACCAATCCGGATAACTTTGTGGAGCATCGCAAAATGATGATCAGATTCAGCAAAATTATTGGCGCTTTGGCATCAGCTTATAAAATTACGGGTGATGAAAAGTATGTTAAACAGGCCCTCAAACATTTTCAAGCCTGGTTTATTGATAGCAATACGTTAATGAATCCGAACCTACTTTTTGCTCAGGCAGTGAAAGGTAGGTTCACCGGCCGCAATTATGGTATTATCGATACTATCCACCTGATGGAAGTGGCCCAGGGTGCTTTGGTGATGCAAAAAGCGAAAGCTTTCGATAAAGCAACTTTGTCGGGTGTTAAGAAATGGTTTGCAGATTATACTCTTTGGCTCAATACCTCTGTTCCCGGAATCCAGGAAAAAACTGTCAAAAATAACCATGCTACATGTTGGGCCATGCAAGTGGCATCATTTGCAAAGTTATGTGGCGATGAAAATATGCTCGACTCTTTGCGGGTGAGATACAAAACTATCCTGCTGCCCAATCAAATGGGGAATGACGGAAGTTTTCCATTAGAAATTGCCAGAACTAAAGCCTATGGCTATTCCATTTTTAATCTGGATGCCATGACAATGATTTGTCAGATTTTATCAACGCCGAAAGACAATCTTTTTAACTTTGAAACTGCTGATGGAAAATCAATTAAAAAAGGTATTGAATATCTTTATCCGTTTATTGTTGATAAGAGCAAATGGCCTTTAAAACCCGATGTAATGTACTGGGAAAATTGGCCGGTTGCACAGCCGTTTTTATTGGTTGGTGCGGTTCGGTACAATCAATCATCGTGGTATTCAGCATGGAAGAAATTAGATCACAAACCGCAGGTAGAAGAGGTAATCCGAAACCTGCCTATCCGCAATCCTTTAATTTGGTTATAGTATGAAAATTAAGATGATGTTATTATGTGCTTTGTCATTCAATTTGGCAAAAGCTCAGAAAGTTAATGTGAAGCAGGCTTTCGCCTCTGCTGCAAAACAAACCGATATATTAATTAAAAATGTTGATTCGGCCCGCCTGATAAAACCAAACCTGGTTTCACCACGAACAGTGGAGAAAGGGCAATTCAAAATGGTGGTTTCCAGAGATTGGACAAGTGGATTTTTTCCTGCTGAATTATGGTATTTCTATCAGTATACGAAAGATAAAAAGTGGTTAAATCTGGCTAGAAAATATACGGAAGATATCAAAAAAGAACAATATAACCGGGGAACACATGATTTAGGATTTATGATTTATGGTCCCTTTGGAAATGGGTACCGCTTAACTGGCGATACTGCCTATAAAGCGGTAATCATTCAGGCTGCAAAATCGCTTTCCACCCGTTTTAACAAAACTGCCGGAGTGCTAAAATCATGGGATCACAATGGCGACAAGTGGAAATATCCAGTAATTATCGACAACATGATGAATCTGGAACTCCTTTTTGAAGCCACGAAAATAACTGGTGATTCCTCATTTTACAAAATCGCTGTATCTCATGCGGATCATACCATTAAAAATCATTTCCGCCCCGATTTTAGTTCTTATCACGTAATTGATTATGATACACTTAAAAGTGGAAATATTCTTCAAAAGCTGACTGCACAAGGTTACGCCAATGAGTCTGCCTGGGCTCGTGGACAAGCCTGGGCGCTATATGGATACACGCTTTGCTTTAGAGAAACCAAAAATAAGGCTTATCTGGCTCAGGCGGATGGAATCGCTGGTTTTATCCTCAATAGCAAAGTTACCCCAGCTGATGGTATTCCTTATTGGGATTATAATGATCCGAATATTCCAAATGTTTCCAGAGATGCTTCTGCGGCAGCTATAACAGCTTCTGCACTGTACGAATTGGCGAAATACAGTGGAAATGCAAAAAAATATAAAGCTGCAGCAGATAAAATTCTATATTCGCTGAGTACAAAATATACCAGTAAAATCGGCGACAACTATGGTTTTATTTTGGAGCATAGCACCGGGCATCGACCAGCTAAATCAGAAATCGATGTGCCGATTAATTATGCTGACTATTATTATTTAGAGGCACTTCTTAGAAGTAAATAGAGTTGTCGTATTTCAACTAATTACATACATAAATATCCAATTGATCTGGTCGGAATGAGGCCAGTGAAAATAAACGAATAAAGAATGGCAGAAAATATCGAGCACCTGTTTTCGCTCAAAAATAAAGTTGTGGTGGTAACCGGGGCAACCGGGGTTTTGGGCGAAGCATTTATAAACGGAATTGCCTCCGCCGGGGCAACCATTGCTATTATCGGCAGAAATGAGGAAGTTGCCCGTTTAAGGGCCGAAACGGTTACAAATGCTGGTGGCAAAGCAATCTACATCCTTGCCGATGTACTTAATGAGCAAAACCTGATCGATGCGAATGCAGAGATTATCAGCACCTTTGGTCGTATAGATGCGCTGGTGAATGGTGCAGGCGGTAATATTGCGGAAGCCGTAGTCCAGCCTGGCAGCGATGTCTTTAATTTGAACATCTCAGCTTTGAAACAGGCCTTCGATCTGAATCTTTTTGGAACACTGGTACCCACACAGATCTTTGGTAGAGAAATTGCCAAGAACGGCGGAAGCATCGTGAATATTTCATCCGTTTCGGCAACACAGGCGGTAACCAGGGTTTTGGGTTATTCACTGGCAAAATCATCGATAGACAGTTATACCAAATGGATGGCCGTAGAGCTGGCCAACCGATATGGCGACAAAGTAAGGATGAACGCCATTGTTCCGGGCTTTTTTATTACCAACCAGAACAGAGCCCTTTTAACCAATGAAGATGGTTCATTAACGGCCAGAGGTAATGCGATTCTTTCAAAAACACCTTTCAAAAGGTTTGGTGCGCCCGAGGAACTGATCGGGGCATTGATTTATCTTTTAAGTGATGCCTCAAGATTTGTAAATGGGGAAAACATCACCGTTGATGGTGGTTTTGGTGCTTTTTCGGGAGTTTAAATTATGGAGATGAAATATAAAAAACTGGAACAAACCTGGCGCTGGTATGGCCCTAACGACCCAGTGAGTTTGCAGGATGTTAAACAGGCCGGTGCCACCGGAATTGTAACTGCTTTGCACCACATTCCACATGGCGAGGTTTGGCCTTTGGAAGATATCAGGGAACGCAAAGCGATTATTGAAGCTGCAGGTTTAACCTGGGCGGTAGTGGAAAGCGTACCGGTTCACGAGGCGATCAAAACCCGCAGACATGATGCGGAACACTACCTGGAAAATTACCGGATTTCACTGCGCAACCTGTCGCAGTGCGGCATCAAAACGGTATGCTATAATTTTATGCCTGTTCTGGACTGGACACGTACCCAGCTCGATCTGGAAATGGCCGATGGATCAAAGGCACTTTATTTCGACTGGATCGATCTAGCCATCTTTGATCTGCATATTCTGAAGAGAGAAAATGCAGAGGCTGATTACAATTCATCCATCCTCAAAAGAGCAAACGAAAAATTCGCCACGCTTAACGAGGCGGAACTGCAGGATCTGCGCATCAATGTCCTGATGGGCATTCCCAACGAAAAAGAAATTGAACTGGAAACCCTGAGAGCCAGCATAAACGAATATGCAGCAATCGGTACGCAGGGACTGAAAGAAAACCTGAAATTTTTCCTTAACGCCATTGCCGGAGTTTGTACCGAAGAAGGGATAAAGATGACGATCCATCCTGATGACCCGCCTTATCCAATTTTAGGTCTGCCACGGATAGCGAGTACGCTGGAAGATTTTGAATATATCATCAACGAGGTAAACCAGGCTTTTAACGGCGTTTGTTTTTGTACCGGATCTTTGGGTGCGGGAATGAAAAACGACACCTTGGCGATTTTTAACGCAGTTAAAGAGCGGGTTTATTTTGCGCATCTGCGCAATGTTAAAAAAGATGATGACGGCAGTTTCTACGAGGCCGACCATTTGGGCGGCGATGTAAACATGTTCGAGATAATGAAAGCACTAACGGAAGAAAATGCGAAAAGAGAACAGCCGATTCCTTTCCGTCCGGATCACGGGCACCAGATGCTGGATGATCTTGCAAAGCACACCAACCCAGGTTATTCGGCCATTGGGCGTTTACGCGGCCTGGCAGAACTGAGAGGTTTGGAATTAGGAGTAACCGGAAACTATTAGTAGCAGTTAATGAATTTGGAACGCATTAATAGGAGTATTTAAACGAAGATTTACATAAATTATCTTTAAAATTAATTTAAAAAAATGGCAGAAGTAAAATTAAATATCCAGCAAGGCGAACCAAGTTCATTCGATATCTATGATGAGGATGGGAAGGTTGGGGAGATGATCTTCGATATTACCGGAAAAGACCTGACCGTTTATCACACAGAGGTTGAGCCAGAAAAAGAAGGAATGGGCTATGCCAAAATGTTGCTCGATGCAATGGTAGCCTATGTTAGGGAAAACGGATTGATGATTATCCCAATGTGCCCTTATGTGCATGCTCAGTTTAAACGACATGAAGATTTGTACAAGGATATCTGGAATAAAATTAAAGAAGAGTAAAATTAATCGAATAATAAAAACCGAAAGAAGCCCTAACTGGGCAAAAAGCCAGGATTAAATTCACGGCAGGGGCGGCAGCGTAGGGATATCCTCATCATGAGGATATCTTATTTTTCATAATTTATGGTGGTCGTCCCCAGGTTTATCAAAACGTCTTGCACATATTCTAATGCGAACCCGCATCAATCAATTCCATACCGTTAAAGGTGTTTTTGAAAAACAGACAAACGTTTGCGTTGATTTTCTTCAGATCTTTTTACCATCTTACAACAAGTTATTTCAAAAACCTAAATCATCCGCTTTTTCTCGATCAGCATTGTTGATTGGAGTGAAGCGTATTTATTTGAAATTTGCGGTAATCCCTAGCTTTGGCTTTTTGTAAACAGGTTTACTGGCGTCATTGAGCAGGTAAGTCGTTGGGTGCTGGTTTCAAATATTCAGACCCTATTAAGGTATTTGAAACAGCTTCAAATAAAACTTAAAAGATGACACCTATCCCTAAACAGGTTGACGACAAGCGTTTCTTCGAAGTCTTAGATTTATGCTGTAAGAAGATCGAAGAGAAAATGGGTTCAAAACCAATCGCAGATTGGCGATCTGCAGATTACAATAATTTAAATAGTCAGTTAGGCCGGCAAACCAAAGTTTACTTAAGCGAAAATACACTCAAAAGAATCTTCGGAAGGTTAAAAACACCAACACGGTACTATCCTCAAAAAGCCACTCGTGATGCCCTTGCACAATTTATTGGCTACAGAGATTGGCAGGAGTTTGAGCTGATTAATCGTTTCTCCCCGTTGGAAACGCCAGCAGCTAAGGCAACGCTTAACGTAGATACCAAGGCTGTTGAAGCCACATCGCATAACAAATTTACTACACAAAGATTTCGGTTTTATCTTAGCCTAGCTGTCCTGCTAACGGTATGTTTAACTATTGCTCTCCTATATTATACCAAAAGTGAGGAAATTAAACCTGGAGAGGTGAAGCTGTTTTGTGAAAATCCGAATGGAGAAGTACCGCATACGGCTGTGTTTAAATTATCGCATAAGGGAACATTAAGCGAGGATAACCAGTTTGCCATAGATTTTATGGATGAGGGACCCATCACGCCGATAAAAGTAAACCAAGAGGTGGTGCAGTTTTTCAAAAATCCCGGAGTCGTTCATGTGCGCCTTTTGCACCATAATAAAGCGATTGATACCATCACCGTTTCTATGCAAACTAAGGGTTGGGTGGCAAATTCGGGAAATGACTCGTTGAGTGCTTTTCCAATTGCCAAGCTCAGGCCGTTGCCGAAAGATAGTCTCTATGTTTCCACTAGCCAATTAGATTCTGCAGGCCTCAACCTTTCTAAACCATTTTTAATAGGTTTTAGTAATATTCATACCAGTGAAGTGGATGGCGATAACTTCTCCTTTAGTACCTATTTACGAACTGAAGAAAGCAGACCAGGCATAGCCTGTATGCAGACGAGCATTCTCATTCTTGGAAGTGAAGGCCGGCACAGGGTGTTAATGGTCAAACCCAGTTGTGCGGCTTTTTCTGAGTATCACTTTTCTGAAGTTAAAGCCATGGGGAGTTCTAAAAATCTGAATAAAATGACTTACGATTTTGCCAAAGGTGGAAATGTAAGGCTTTTAGTAAAAAATAAGAAAGTCTCGTTATTTATCAACAATAAGCTGATGCTCAACAGTGCTTATAATCAGTCAATTGGTAAAATACTCGGCATTAAAATTCTATTTAACGGGGTGGGAATCGCAAAGTCTCCACAATTGTTCGATCTCAAAACCGGTGTTTCTTATTAATTCATCTCCTGCTACAGACAAATTAGTTCCATTTAATCAATTTTTTCCATTTTAAGCTGATTGTTCGGTGTACATTTTATTAAATATGCTGAGGTAACTATTTGTTTTTAAACGGCTTATCTGTACATTCTTTTGTCCTAAGCTTTGTATGTTCACTTTCTAGCTTTTCGCTTCAATAGCTTCTAGTTTTATAAATACTTCACAGAGCAAGTATTTAAAATAACACATAACAAGAAAAAATGGAGCGTCGAGATTTTATTAAAAACAGCACTTTAACTGCCGCTGGGCTTACGATTTTACCAGGCGGAACACTTTTTGCAAAATCAGATAACAACAAGGTAAAGCTTGGTTACATTGGTGTAGGGGCCAGGGGAATGAGTCACATTTCTGAAGGACTTTTACGCGACGATGTAGAGATTGTAGCAATCTGCGATACACAGGAAAGCTCACTGAAAATATGTAGATCTGCAATTGCCAAAGCAGGCAGACCCGCAGCCAAAGAATTTACTGGCGGTGTTGATGCTTATAAAAAACTTCTAGAGATAAAAGATATCGATGCAGTCATTATTGCTACCCCTTGGCAGTTTCATAAAGACCAGGCTGTTGATGCGATGAAGACTGGTAAATATGTAGGTTGCGAGGTAATAGCAGGCCTAACAGTGCAAGACCATTGGGACATTGTAAATACATCAGAAAAAACAGGGATGCCATACATGACCTTGGAAAACGTGTGTTACAGGCGTGATGTAATGGCTGCTTTGAACATGGTTAGGCAGGGAATTTTTGGAGAACTGGTTCACCTAGAAGGGGGTTATCAACATAACCTTAGAAATGTGCTTTTCAATAATGGAAAAGACTATTATGGCGGTGGAGTGGAGTTTGGACCTAATGCCAGAAGTGAAGCCCAATGGCGTACCCAATTTAATATCGATCAGGATGGAGATCTCTATCCAACCCATGGCGCTGGTCCAATAATCCAGTATGCAGATATCAACCGCGGCAATCGCTTCACCAACCTGGTGTCATTCAGTTCAAAAGCCAGAGGTTTAGCTGCCTATGTTGAAGATATGTCTCCAGGACATCAAAACGCTAAAATCAATTACAAAAACGGAGATGTTACCACCACGCTCATCAACTGCGCCAATGGCGAAACCGTAATGCTTAGCCATGATGTGCACCTGCCTCGCCCATATTCGATCGGTTTTAGGGTACAGGGTACAGATGGAATTTGGATGGATGTGAACAAGTCCATCTATATAGAAAAAAACTCCAAAGGCGATCACAAATGGGAACCAGTGAAAGAATGGTTTGAAAAATATGATCATCCACTTTGGAAAAAATATGAGAAAGAAGCCGTTGGAGCTGGCCACGGAGGAATGGATTGGTTTGTGTTCAACGGATTTATTCAGGCGGTAAAACAAAAAAGGCAAACGCCAATTGATGTTTACGACTCTGTAACCATGAGCGTAATTACCCCA
The DNA here is from genome assembly GCF_979258625.1 of Pedobacter sp. AC212. Taxonomy (NCBI): domain Bacteria; kingdom Pseudomonadati; phylum Bacteroidota; class Sphingobacteriia; order Sphingobacteriales; family Sphingobacteriaceae; genus Pedobacter; species Pedobacter sp. AC212. Next base: position 1,622,351 of record NZ_OZ409870.1, read on the forward strand.
CTTTCTACCAAATCTTTAAAAGAAGGTAATATGCCTCAAAAATTTCCTGATTTCACAAAAGGAAAATGGAAAGATCGTAAAAATGTTTTCGCATTAGATGATAGTGGTTTTTAGTCGCTTAAGCCGGTCTTTCAGTCAATAATAAAAAATCAGTAATACATAATATGATACTAGAAGTTCTCAAGGCGTTTGGTCTGGACGGATCTGAAACAAAGTACCGTCTGTTCGGCGGAGGTTTAATTAATAACACCTGGAAGGTTAGTACCGCTGATCGAGATTTTATTCTTCAGCAAATCAATACTGATATTTTTGCTGCACCCGAAAAAATCATCGATAATATCGTTCGTTTGCAGCATTATCTGGAAGAAAAGGCACCAGAATATTTATTCGTGGGGCCAGTTAAAACTACTTCAGGCCAATCTGTGCTGCATATTGATGGATTTGCTTTCAGGTGTTTCCCTTTCATTCAGAAGTCAATTACTATTGAGAAGGTGGAGCATCCTAAACAAGCCTATGAGGCAGCGAAGCAGTTTGGGAAATTTACCTGCCTGCTGAACGATTTTGATGCCTCGAGTTTGAGTGTCTCTCTTCCAGACTTCCATAATTTAAATCTACGGGTGAGTCAGTATCAAAAAGCTGTAGAACTTGCCGATGAGACAAGATTATCATTGGCAGCAGGTGCAATTGCAGAAATTAATAGGCACATGGATATTGCTAATCTATATAATAATATCCTAAAAGCTGATATTCTCAAAATCAGAACATTCCATCATGATACCAAAATAAGCAATGTATTGCTACACGAAGACACCGGACTTGGGATGTGCATTATCGATTTGGATACGCTAATGCCAGGCTATTTTATTAGCGATGTAGGAGATATGATGCGGACCTATCTTTCACCAGTAACCGAAGAGGAAACCGATTTTAAGCAGATCGCTGTTCGCGTTGACATTTTCGAAGCGATTTATAGTGGATACATGAGCGAAATGGGCACGGTATTAACGCCTTCAGAGCAGCAGTTATTCATCTATTCAGGTCAGTTTATGATTTTCATGCAGGCACTACGCTTCTTAACCGACTTCTTAAACGGGGATATTTATTATGGTGCCGATTATCCAAATCATAACCTGAACAGGGCACAAAACCAGATCCAGTTATTGAATCGATACATCGATAGCATCCCTCGGTTCGAAGAGATTATTCAAGATAAAAACCTTAGTCAGCAAAACATTAACGGAAATCATGATGAAGAAAATCAAACCTAAAAATGAAATGTAATCCTAAAAATTGATTAAACCATTCCAACAAAACCTTAACTAAATGAAACTAACAACTAACCAGAAACCAGACAAAACGCGATTTTTTGCCATAGTGGTGATACTGACCCTCTTTGAATTGGGTACGTCCATTACCGTTCATGCAGAAACGCCACTATCTGCAAAATTAAATCCAGCGAACATATCGCATCATTTTGCACTGCATAGGGAACCAAATGATTTAGAACATACCTTAACCAATTTCATTGAAACTTCAGCATTTGAAGCCATCACCGGAACGGTAAAAGATGCGAAAGGAGGCGTCATCCCAGGTGCAAGTATCACAGTAAAAGGAACAAACCGTGTAACCTCATCAAATAATTCAGGGGTTTTCAGTATCGAAGCAAAAGCTGGGGAAACGCTGGTAATCAGCTCAATTGGTTTTGCCAGCAAAGAAGTGATCATCAGCGGAACCACTGTTGGTGTAGTTACGCTTTCTGAATCTGCAGAAACACTTAGCGAGCTTGTAGTGGTAGGGTATAGCGTACAGAAACGCCAAAGTTTAACGGGCGCATTAAGTACCATCAGTGCCGACAAACTAAAAAATGTGACTTCTCCGAATGTACAAAACCTGTTGGCGGGGAAAACGCCTGGTTTATTTGTTGCACCAGGTTCTGGTAAGCCGGGAGCAACAGCTGCGGTAATTATTCGCGGTCAGGCCACCTTGAATGGAACAACCAATCCATTATGGGTACTCGATGGAGTTATTGTTGGCTCAAGCCCAGGAGAGCTTAACCCGGAAGATATCGAATCGATCACGGTTCTAAAAGATGCTGCGTCAACAGCCATTTATGGTTCTCAGGGCGCTAACGGCGTTATTGTTGTGACTACAAAAAGGGCTAAATCTGGTCAGATGACAGTTGATGTGAGTTCTCGAACAGGGGTAAACCAGTTAACCAACGGGAACCTGAAAATGATGGATGGTGCGGAACTGTATGATTATTTTGCCTCTTTCGCAAATGCGAATACCATCAGCTTTCCGCGATGGAAACCCGATTTGCGTGACAGTAATTTTGATTGGTGGGATTTAGCTACAAAGACCGGCTTCAACCAAAATCATAATGTTTCGCTTCAGGGCGGAACAGAAAAGCTGCAGTCGTTTTTGTCTGTAGGTTATTATGATGAATCTGGCGCAATCAGGGGTTACGATTATGAACGGTATAATTTCAGATTAAATACCACCTATATGCCTTTTTCATGGCTAACGGTAAAGCCATCTCTGGTAGGATCAAGACGTAGCGTTTCTGATCGGCAATATTCGGTAACCTCTATTTACTCGAATTTACCTTGGGATAGTGCTTTCGATGCTAATGGAAATTTAGTGCCTCACCGCTCACCGCTATGGGTAAACACTGCCAGCACAAACTATTTATACGATTTGCAATGGAATAAAGGTTCGAATGTAAATTATGAATTCATGGGGAATTTAGATTTCGATATCAAAATTACCAAGAACCTTACTTTTGCATCAGTTAATAATTACCGCTACAACAGTTATGCTGCCGCAGGTTATACCGATCCACGATCTAATGGTGGTTTAAGTGTAAACGGAAGGGTAACCGATTACCGTTCGGAATACACAAGAAGGTATACCAACCAGATTTTGCGTTACACCAATAACTGGGGAAAGCATAACCTAAATGCATTGGCAGGCTATGAGTTTAACGATTTCAGTAGTAAAACTTTGGATGCTTATGGTACAGGTATTGTTCCTGGATTTGAAGTGCTGGATGTAACCGCAAAACCAGAGCGAACCAGAGGAGGAATTAGTCAGTGGGCGGTACAGTCTATGTTGTTTAATTCCAATTATGATTATGATGGCAGGTATTTGGCACAGGTATCACTTCGTAGAGATGGTGCTTCAAATTTTGGAAAGAAATACGGCAATTTCTTCTCTGTAAGTGGTGGATGGAACATCAGCAGAGAGGAATGGTTCAAAGCGAAATACATCGACATGCTGAAAATTCGTGCTGCCTACGGCTCAGTGGGTAATCGTCCGGCCAGTTTGTATCCGCAGTTTGATTTGTATGCCGTAAATCCAGCAGCTGGTTATAATGGTATTCCCGGGTTGTTAATTAGTCAAATAGGTAATCAAAATTTAACCTGGGAAGAAACGTATACTAGTGGCCTGGGATTGGATGTGAATGCTTTTAACAATAGAGCTAGACTAACGGTAGATTACTACATCAAGAAAACAGACAACATTCTATATAATGTACCCATCTCTGGCTTGACAGGAATTACCAGTATCACACAGAATATTGGTAAAATGAGCAATAAAGGTATTGAAGTTGCCCTGGGAGGAGATATTTTCAGAACTAAAGATTTTACCTGGAGCTTGGATGTAAATCTTGGTCACAATAAAAACAAATTGACTGATATTTATAAAACCCGCAACGCAGATGGAAGCTATACCGCAAAACCGTTAATAGTGGGTGATGGTGCAGGTATTGCAGGTTCAGCAAACCGGGTAATTCAGATTGGCCTGCCAGTTGATACTTATTATATGAAAGAATGGGCGGGCGTAAATCCAGCTGATGGTAAGCCAACCTGGTATACAGTAACAAGAGATGCTCAAGGAAATGAGCTTTCCAGAACAACCACTTCAGATTATTCAAAAGCTACTGATGAAAAGTTGGATAAGGCTTCTCCTGATTTATTCGGAGGGATTACTACTTATCTGAAATATAAAAACTTTGATTTAAATGCAGTTTTTGGTTACTCATTGGGCGGTAAGGTTTATAACTATTCCCGTCAGGAATATGATGCTGATGGTACTTATACCGATAGAAACCAAATGGTTTTGATGGAAGGTTGGTCGAGATGGCAAAAACCGGGAGACATCGCCACACATCCGGTTGCCCGTTACAACAATCAGGATAAAGGAAATTTAGTGTCGTCAAGGTATATCGAAAGCAATGATTTTTTCAGAATGCGCTCGTTGGCTTTGGGTTATAATTTTGATTTGAAGAAGTACAAGATCAAAAATCTAAGAGCTTTTATTTCCGGAGAAAACCTGTTCGTCATCACAAAATATTCAGGTGTAGATCCGGAGATACCTGTTAGTGAATCTGACGGAAGCGTTTTGTTTACCGCGGGGCCTTCGGTGTACCCAATGACCAGGAAATTCATGTTTGGTATTAATGTTTCATTCTAATCATTATAAAATGAAAAAGATCATAATCATATTGTTGGCAGTGATTGCCATCTCATCCTGCAAAATCGATAGAGAACCTTTTGGTTCCTTGCAGTCAGAAAAGATAAATAATAATCCGGAAGAGTCGATAGATGCACTACTCAATGGAACCTATGCCCAGTTAAAGGCCTGGTCTGATCCGATGCATCGTTTAGGTGAATATGCTGGAGACAACATCATGATAAGGGGTTCTTCTACTGATCCTTTTTATGAATTTATCTCCTTTGCCAGAACGCCCAATAACGCAAGGTTATCCACTTTTTGGGATAGTGGATACAAAGCTATCGCCCAAGCTTCAAATATTATTAATATCATCCCTCAAGGCAAAAGCACAACTTTAGATAGTAAGCTAGGCGAATGTTATTTTATTCGGGGCATGGTATATTTTTACCTTGTGCGGGCTTATGGCCGACCATATTACCAAAATCCAGAAACCAACCTCGGGGTGCCAATTGTAAATGGAACGCCTCCGGATGTGATTAACTTAACTTTGCCCGACAGATCGACGGTTAAAGCTACTTACGAGCAGGTTATTGCAGATTTGAAAAAGGCAGAAGAACTGATCAATATCAATAAAGGATCTATTTTTGCTTCCAAAGAGGCTGCTCAGGCTTTGCTTTCCAGGGTTTATTTGTACATGAGTGGAACCTATCAAAGTCCCAATCAAACTTATGCACAATTGTCGGTAGATTATGCCACAAAAGTGATTAACGCGACCAGCCGATATAGCCTTTTGCCTAGAGCAGATTTTATGAAGTACAATACCTTTTTGCCAGAAAACAATAGAGAAACCATCTTCGCAATTAAAAGGGTAGCTTCTGAGTTTTCTGGATCAGACCATTACTATGGCATTGGCGGGATGTATGCCAATATTGGGGGTCAAGGTTGGGGCGAAATGTATGCCAGTGCAAAATATATCGATTTGTTAAATGAAACCGGTAGAAACGACTGGCGACCAACTAAATATAAAATTGTAGATGCCAGAGCAGCTTTTATTGAGCCCACTTATGCTACCAATACCTCAGGGGCTTATACAGAAGTTTTTAGATTTATCAAAGATGATGCGGCCAATACCTTAAATTATGTTCAGGCAAACATCACCCGAAACGGAAGCACCATTACCTGCACCGAAGGGACGGATGTATATACTTTAACACCAGTAGATGCTGCCCAGGAAATTTACAGTATCAATTATAAAAATGGTAAAACTTATACCGGAGTAATCGATTTCTTTATCAGCTTAAACCGGGTATATCCACAATTCTACATCGTAAAGGATTCTCGAGAGGGAGAAAATTCACACCTCCATTCGCCGGTGATTAGCCGGCTTGGAGAAATATATTTGAACCGGGCGGAAGCTTACGCTAAATTGCAGCGTTATAGTGATGCCCTTGTAGATTTAAATCTGATCAGAACGCGTTCGATTGTTAATGGTGGCTATAGTGCATTAACATCGGCCAACGCAGGCGATCTGATCGATAAAGAAAGACAACTTGAATTGGCATATCAAGCCGAAAGAAGCTTTGATGTATTTCGTAATGGTAAACCCTTGGTACGCAGATATCCAGGGCCTCAAAATCAGACGGTAGATGTACAGGCGAGCGATTTTAGAGTTGTTTATTATATCCCTCAAAGTGCAATCAACTCTTATCCTGGTAAGTTGACACAAAATCCTACGCAATAACGCGGATGATAAAAACATGCTTCGGTAGCAGCCGAAGCATGTTTAGCTGAATTTATTTATTAAACCCCAAAAGCCTGATATTTTATCGGGCTTTTGAGGTTTAAATACATATTGATGAGAAAAATTTGTGCAATTATTAATTACACTTTCAGCAGGCCGTATTTATAGGCAAATGAAATTAGCGAAGCACTGTTTCGGGATTTGGTTTTCGACAGCATTTCCAGTTTAATTTTTTCAACCGCTTTTTCCGACAGGGAGAGCTTATCTGCAATTTCTTTGTAGGAATAACCGAGAGCGATAAGTTCTAGTGTTTTATGATCTACCTGTGTCAGGCCCATAAAACTTGGTGCATAAACGTGATTCTTTTCCATAGAGATTATCAATAAAATTAGTTAAGAACTTTATCAATTGGAATGGTACAAAAGGGCTATTCTTGGATTCTGTATCTAACAAGAGCTTTCAGCGGGCTTGAACGATAGTTACTGCATCTCACATGGTGAGCTTTAAAAAGTCTTGAATATGGAACTGGAGGATATCCAAGCTTTCGAGAATTTCAATTCTTATTTACCGGAATAGGAGGATACTACTGCATTGTTTTCTAAAAATTTGGACATCAGTAATATCAATTTTCCTATAAATTGTGTCTATAAGCCAAGCTACCTCAAGCTCGTTAGCTTCACCGCAGTAAGCTTATCTACTTTATTTCTATTCGGTAGTTTTAAGGCCGGGATGATCGCGAATGCGATGATGACTGCAGAAATAAGAAATCCATCCTGCAATGCAAAATGCTCTGCAATTTCCGTAGTTCTACCGAGTTGTAAATAGTACTTATTGATATAAGTATGCATTATTCCACTAATGGCAATTCCGACAGAGCCCCCAACTTGCTGTAAGAGACTGTTTATTGATGTTGCCGTAGCCGTTTGCCCGGCATTTATAGAATTTAAAAGTGATGTTGAAACAGGTGAAACCAATAAACTCATGCCAAAGCCACGTACCGCCATTGCCAGTATGATAAACCAGATGTGGCTGTCCGAATTCATGAAAGCAAATTCAGCCATCGAAATTGCTATCATAACGATGCCCACTACCGAAGGATTTCTGATCACCCCTCTGTCGGCAAGTTTACCAGCGTATGGTCTCAATAAAAGCATCATCAATGCGTTTGGTAATAACAATAGGCCCGTTTCAATCTCCGAATAGCCCATCAATCCCTGTAAGAGAAATGGAAGAAAAAATAATCCGCCATATAATGCGAGTGAGCGGATCAGAATAATTACGGAACAATTGATGAATGTTGCGGACTTGAAAACGGTGAGGTCAATAAGAGGATTATCTTTTTTGGATGAACGGATAAATAAAAATAAAAATACGATGGAAACAGCCAGACCTACTCCATATTGCCATGGTGCGATATCAGGATCAGTGATCATGGTAAGGCTTAACTGTAACAATATGATAAATATGCCGAAATATGCATAGCCGCCCAGGTCGAATGAAGGTTTGAGCTTAGGTTGCTTTTTAAGAAATCCTAAAAAAAATACGCTCATGATTATGGTAATAATTCCGATTGGAATATTAATGTAGAATATCGATGGCCATTCGAAATAGTAAGTAAGTACACCACCCAACGTTGGACCAATCGCGGGTCCCATAACATTTCCTATGCCCCACCAGCCAATCGCAGAACCTCGCTGTTCTTTTGGAAAGCTATCGGTTAAAATGGCCAATGATGTTGGCGTGATTGCCCCACCTCCAATCGCTTGAAATATCCTTGCCGCGATTAAAAAAGATAAGTTGGTGGATAAACTACAAAGCAATGAACCGGTAGTAAATATGATAACGCTTGCGATGAAAAGATTATAATATCCGATTCTATTTTTCAGCCAGTTGGTTAAAGGAATAAAAAGGCAAAAAGATATCATATAACCCAGAATAACCCATTCTATGCCATTAATACTTGCTCCGAACTGTTTCTGGATAACAGGTAGCGAAACGTTGACAATGCTGCTATCGAGTGCAGCCATAGCTGTTCCAAGCATAAGGGTGATTAAGACGGCTATCCGATTTTTCATCTATATTAATTTTATGATCTGAGGATTTGCTTGTTTAATTCTTATTAAGATAGGAAATCATACAACTATTATCCTCATTGACATCCCAAATTTCCGACAGATATCACAATTCTGTTTGGAATGATCGTCAAACAGACCGATCGAATCGTTAGGAAGTGGATATATTTCGATAAAGGCTGGCTTCACATTTTTCTCTTAAGATAGACTTGGCGATAAATAACTTCAAAATTAACGGATTTGTTTAGCGCTAATAAATACACCTCATCTCGTTAAGAATTAAAAGACTATTTTTCTTTAAAATGCTGATGGTTGGATTGGGTTTTCTTTTGTCCCCGAATTGTCCTGAAACAACAAAAGGAGCCCCTAAGGACTCCTTTTGCGTTAATGCGGAGAGCGAGGGATTCGAACCCCCGGACCTGTTACAGTCAACAGTTTTCAAGACTGCCGCATTCGACCACTCTGCCAGCTCTCCGCTGCAAAAGTACGAACTTGGCGCTAATCTGCAAATGATTTTCGCTTTAATATTATAGTTTAAATATTAGCGCTTGTTAATCATTTAGTTAGCCTTATTTATATTTTCCATCAGCCTCAAAAATACCTTAACTCATGGCTCGTTCTCGCTCAACAGATAAGATTCCGTTGCCTTCAACAATGAAACAAATCAATCCAATTAGTACTAGAGAGGAGAACCAGAATTCTGAATAGGGTTTAAAAATTCCACCTGATATATTGATAAAAAATACCGCCCCAATAAGAATAGGCAGATTTAATAGGCAAAACAGCCTGGTATGGGTACCTAATGCAATGCAAATACCGCCTAAAATGTGCAATACGACAATCAAGTGGGCTAGCAAACTTATGCTTACTGCTGTTCCCAATACGGCGCCTCTCATTAAATAGCTAAAGGCTTCCATATCGGTATAGAACGAAATTCCTTTCCATACTAAAATGAGACCCAACAAAATTCTAAAATAATCTAACCATTTTGGATGATGCTGATCTCCCCAAGCTTGAATTTTCTGTAGTAGTTTCATAACTTCTATATTTTGGTTAATTCAATTTACAGAAAATAAGGGAATGATGCAACAATTTAACATTATAGCAAGCTGCCAGGAGCTAATTCATAAGGCGCTTTTCCTTGTTCGAAAATTCTGGTTTGTTCAGATCCTTCTACCGTGATTTTATCACCAAGCCTTCTAATCCAATTCCCTTCTCTCAGTCCGACTACTTTTTGTGTATTTTGAGTTAAAAACTCAGCAATTCTGGTTTCCCTGGTTTCGCCATTGTGCTTCGAATCAGGATTTGGATCAAGATAATGGGGGTTGATATTGAAAGGAACCAGACTCATGCAATCGAATGAAGATGGATAAACAATGGGCATGTCGTTGGTAGTTTTCATGTTAATTCCACCGATATTGCTGCCTGCGCTGCAACCTAAATAAGGTTTTCCGTTAACGATGTTTTCTTTTAATACCGGCATTAGCGCCAAATCGTGAAGCACTTTTACCAAGAGAAAGGTATTGCCGCCACCAGTGAAAAAACCTTGAGCATGATTTAGTGCCGCTTTTTTGTCGTCAAATTCATGCAAGCCGACAACTTTTATATTCAGTTCCGCGAAAAAGTCAAAGGCTTTCTGCGTATAATCGTCATGTGAAATTCCTCCTGGTCGGGCAAACGGAATAAAGACAATCTCGGTCACACCAGCATATAACCTGATTAGTTCGTACTTAAGATATTCTAAATAGTTACCTCCATATAGTGTTGAGGTTGATGCTAAGATAATGTTCATAAAAAATGATATGTGACACCAAAATCGGTTTAATTCCGCTAATTATCAACATTATTAACCAAAGTGTTTCAATTGTTCATGGGTTCCATCAAGCCGTATTGGACATTTTTATGTCAGTACATTTATTTTTGATTCTACTCAGTGTTTCCAAACGCATGCCGAGATAACTGGCTAGATAACGTTGTGGAACGCGAAGGGAGTCTAATTTAGTTCTTTCAATTTTTGCATATCGTCCTATCGCGGTAGGAATCCGTGCCAGCATAGATCGCTCGGCTGCATCGTGATATTGTTTTTGGAGAATTTTCCTCCCGATTAAATTGGCTTCTGGATAGCTCGAGTAAAGAAAGTCGCTCAGCTGATAGGGGATTCTGATAAGTTGGCAATCTTCAATGGCCTGCAAATATTCGACGGAATAATGAGATTGATCCATCGGATGTTTGATGGCTTCAATCAGTTCATTTTCAAAAGCAAATCTGGTACTGATGTCTTTGCCTTGCTCTTTAATGAACCCTCTTACACTTCCGTTTAGTAAGAAATACATGGCATTGTTAGTATCAATTGGAGAAAGAATATACTTGTTTTTTCTGATCTGAAGGAGCTGACATTCTCGTTCCAATTGGGAGATAAACTCTCGGGATAAGGAATTAAATTCCGTTAAATAATTAAAAAAAGGCTGTAGAAATTCACGGCTTACAGAAGTTGTGATCATTTGGTTCAGGACTAATAGGGATAGACAAATTGCGTAATCAACCATCAATAAACGATGGTTGATTACTTGTTCAAATGTATCTCCTCTGCAAGAAAGAAACCAGGTTTATGACCGTATTGATATCTAACGATTCAATCGTTAGGCTAAAAGATCACCTTCCATGTCTTTTTCCGAGGCTTTTTTCTGAAAGTAGGCTTTTGGCATCAGTCCTTTTTCCTTTTTGAACGCATTGTAAAATGTGGCTTGGTTTTTAAATCCTGATTCTTGAGCGATGGCTTCAATCGTCATTTTTTCCGATTGCAGCGGATAGTGCAGCAGGAAATGAGAAACGCGATACCCATTGATCCAATCGCGGAAGTTTTTGCCAATGTGTTTGTTCAGTACAAAGGAACAGTGGTGAACGGGGATGTTAATTTTATTGGCCACATCGATTATTTGTAGCTGGGAATTTAAATAGAGCTGTTCATTTTCTAATGCATCTTTCATCAGAACCGAATACAATGAAATTTGCTGCAGCGGTATATTATTTTTTCTATTTGAATGCAGCGTAATCTGCTTACCATCTACGGTGTCGTCATTCTGGAGAATAATAGCTTGATCGAGTATTGAATCAGTTTCGGATTCCGTTTTCCGCTGTTCACCATTTATGGCTATAAGCAAATACCCATAAAAAATCCGCGGGCGATGAAGCGCATAAATAAGGATGAGTAATAGTACCGAGCAATTTAAAGCGATAAAGAAATGGTTGTATAGCGGAATTTGCATCGATCTAAATAGGAGGGGAAGTAACCCGGCCGTCTGAAAAAAAGTAGCAGCGCTTAATAAAAACAAGAGCCAATCTTTTTCTTCTTTTTTAAGGTCGGGACTATGACTTTTCGTAGTCAATACAGCTCGCCAGCACAAACACATATAGACTATAATCAGTATTGGCCTAAGTAAATTGTGAAAATATGCTGGAAATAAACCGCTCCTTAATTGTAGGGAGAGGTAGCCGTTTTCGCCTAATTGATCGCCGATTGCTTTCCAGTTAAAGTTTGCCCCACCCTGCCATGGAATAACATGTATAATTGCCACAAGGGCGGGAATGAAATGAAGCCATTCCCATTTTTTTAAGCGACGCTTGCGACGTAAGAAACCGCTGATATACAGGTAAAAACATGCAGGAGCAGCGAAATATAATGGAGTGAAGCCCTGAAAAAATAATCTCAGAGCATTCGTTTGTCCCGAATTCATTAGTATGGCAGTAAAAATCTGGCCGAACCGGGCGAAAAATACCAGCGAAAGTAAGATGTTCTGTCTTCTAATCCCACTTTTTGCAAAGAACAGATTCAGCGAAAATAAAAGCAGAAAAAAGCAGGTAATGCTAACTAGTATGGTTAAGAGCTGCATATTCCCACCCAAGGTAAGGCTTTGTTTTTAATTTAGAATGAAGGCAATATGATTATTGTGTATTTTAAGATTGAGGTGATGGTGGCGGGCGTTTTATTGAGGATATTTTAGGCATAAAAAAAGCCACAGTAAGTGGCTAATTAAATGCTAATCTTTCCAACTAAATGATTATTCTATCTTTAATCTTTATCGCTGGATTACCTTGATAAATACCATAAGCAACTAAATTAGAAGTTGCTACGCTACCCATAGTTAGCACTGCATGGGATGATAATACTACACCCGGACAAACTTTCGCAGTTGCGCCAATCCAAACACCATTTTCCAATAGGATAGGCGAGGTAATCAGATCAAAAGTTTGGTTTTTATAGTTATGGTTGCCGGTAATCAAAACAGCTTGTTGCGATATGCAGCAGTTTTGTCCTATTTTTACCATTTCCAGATTTTCTATATAACAGTCTGCTAACCAGCTGTAATCACCAACCTCTAGTTTCCATGGGTATTTAATATGAATGCCTGGTTTGATGCGTACTTCTTTGCCAATTTTTGCCCCAAACAACCTCAACAACATCACAAGTATTCCGCTTACAGGTATTAACCTACTTTTGAAGAAAAAAACATCAATGTAATACCATAGAAACTGCTTCAGCTTGGAAGCACCAATCTTAAAATCACCAGTATTGAAGTTTTTACTTAATTGTGTTTCTGACAATGCTTATTGTGTATTTAATATTTTCTAACTCTTAGTTTCAATAATTGCCTTCTCATTCTTCTCGATTCCTTTCACCTTTGTATTTTTCCTGATCCAGATATAAAGCATAATGAAAATAACGATATATACCAGAACATTAAAAATCTCATGGTGATATTCGAAATAGTTTCTTTGACTTTGGAAAAAGCCAAACAGTAAACCCAGGCCGGCTATTCTGCCAATATTCAAAAGGTAGATTGATATAATTCCAATGATGAGCATTTTAAAGGTTGATTTCCAGGATGCGGGAAAAGCCAATACAAAAGCAGCTAGGAAACTCATTACGCCTAAACCTAAACAAGAATAATTAATTCGCAGATAGGGCCCATTCACCACCATGACGTCCATTTCGTTATGAATAGCGTAAAAACCGAACAATTTAATAATCCAAACAGCAGGTTTAATCAATGCTGTTTTTAATCCTTGAATGTAATCAAAATGCTCAGCAATGTAGGGGTTATAATAGCGACCAGTTGGCTTCATCACACTGTTCATAAAAATATTCCCCTGACTAAAAAGGATGTAAAGTACAAATAATGTAACTACGAACTTAATTGCTTTTTTGTCTGCTTGTTTCTTGGCTGTTCTAATCTGTATTTCGTCCATAAAGAAAAGTAAATTTAAATATAATGTTTAAGGTTGAGGTTAAGAATGAGGTTTAGAGTTTAATTAAATTGATATTATTCACTAGCATTAATCTTCTCCTTAATTTTCCGATCGACAAGCTTTCTAAACCATAATCCTTGTAGGTAATGAAAGTGACGAGCTGTTTTACTATCCAAAAAACCAAACTTGAAAACCATTCGATAGGTGTAGTACAAATATGGTCGTAAACCTAAAGGTAATCTCCACCATAAGCGTTTTAGCCAGGCCTTTTTTTCATCAGGATTTCCGAAAAGATTTGGTTTAATCGATTGAATCCTCAAGTTTTGCATTCTTTCTATCTCTTCCTGGGCAATTAAATCACTGTAGCGCTCGTGTTTTTTAAACCAAAAATCAATGTCGTTTTCTTTTAAGTTTTCTTCTATTAGATGTCCTGCTTTCCAAATCACTGTTTCGCCTGGAGCAATGAAGCGGTGATCCATATTTTCGTTAAGATCAGAATAACCAATCCCAGTCCTAAACATTTTCAGCAGGTAAATAGGGTAATAGCCCCCATAGCGAATCCAATCGCCTTGGAAATAGTTTTTGCGATTGAAATAAATGCTATTAATGTTTTTATATTTCTGATTGTCAAAACTTTCGAGCATTTGGTAAAGTTCCGGCGTTACGATCTGATCAGCATCTAAGCCAATAGTCCAAGGCGTTTCAATTCCAAAATTTTTTAATGCGAAATCCCATTGCTGCGGGTGATTAATAAACTCATTAACTTTAACCTCGGCCTGATATTGATCGGCTATTGCAATGGTATTATCTATGCTGCCGCTATCCAAGATAAAAATAGGCGCCTTCAATCCCCTAATTGATTCTAATAATCTGGGTAAATGAATTTCTTCGTTGAATGTGAGGATGATAAAGCTGAAGTTTTTATTTGCCATTTTTGTTTATAAGGCCTCTATACAACTCGAGGTATTTTTCTACCAATGTTTCATCGTTGAAGTCTTTCGCGACGATCGTAGGTGCAGAATTTCTAGTCCTTTCCCTTTTACTGGAATCTTCAAAAGCCTCAAGTAGATTATTCTTAATGCTTTCAGAAGTAAGGCTACACACCCAACCAAGCTCATTACTTTTTACGTAGTCAGCAAGTCCAACATTTTTACTCACGAGCACAGGTGTACCGACGCTTAAGCTTTCGACAACCACATTGGCGAAATTCTCATTATAAGATGTAAGCACAAGCAAGTCATGATCAGCCATTAATTCAAACTTATGCTCATTATCAACGTGGCCAATCCATTGGGTTTGATCACTCAGCTTTAAGCTTTCAACTTTTAACTTTAAACTTTCAACATAATTTTTGTCCCCACTACCTGCAATAGTTAGCATCCAAGGAATCTCTATAGAACTTAAAGCATCAAACAATAGCTCCAATCCTTTTTTTTCTTCAACGCGTGATAAGAAGATTAACTTGAGGAAATCACAGTCTTCGCTCTTGGCTTTTCGCTCTCTGCCCTCTGCGAGATTTACCAAATTTGGAATCACCGAAATACTTTTTGGTTGAACAATTTTTAAGATATCAGCCTGTTCCTGGTTGCTCGTAGCATGGATGTGGCAGTATTGCAGCAGTCGTTTTCCAAATGAGTTATGAATAATTTTTTTCGCAATGGCATTTCTGTTCGCTTGCGTGTAGGCAGTTAACATCCCTCTAGGAGATAAAATAACCGGAATCTGATACCATTTTGCAACCAAACAACTTAAAACCGAGACTAAATTCCACCAGGCATGTATATGAATCACTAGTTTATCATCCGGAGCGCAACGTAGAATTTCCCTTCGCAAGCGTCTCAACAGCGTTGATGAAAAATGGCTATGGTCTTTCGTCCAACGTTTAAAATAGGTAACATGTACACCTTCAACATTTTGTTGTTTTCCAGTTTCAACATTCAGTTCCCTATTACCGTTGGCAGTGGTGGTGAAAACTTGGAAACCATCTTTGCTCTTTGCTCCTTGTTCCTTGTTCTTGCAAAGTTCCTCACATAGCTTTCCAACGCTCTGAATCGGTCCACCATAAATATATGCGGGTTTATAAGAAGCGGTGATGTGTATAATTTTTAATGCCATTCCAATCAAAAAAAATTAATCCACTTGGTATAAAATTCCTCTTGCCTTAAAAATCATCTGGAATATAAACATCGTCACCAAACTCCAAAAGATTGCGTTAAATAAAAACTCCAAACTATTCCCTCGCCACAAAATTTGAAATAAGCCAGCAAACATTACTGCTGTGCCGAGGAAATAACCTCCAAACATTTTTTCAGCGAGATTGGATATCCATTGAGCACTATATCCATACAAAAACAAACCTATCCAAATACCAATGATCCCATAAGAAAGATAACAATCTACAATGAAGGCTGGCTTTGCCGATACGATCGACATCCGGTCAACCACTCCAGCAGTGTAAACTCTATTCATAACCATTTGCTCCACATCGGGTTTGCCCGACCAAAGAAAACGCGGTATGACTGTAAGAATACCATTTTGTACCAAAGTCGTTTTATAATAAGGCACAAAGTAGGGTGTTGATTGAGTATACTTTATAAACATATCAATCTCTGAGAAGCGGCCAACTAAAAATAACCAGTTGTCGTCACTCAAATCTTCCATCAGGTTATCACCGCTAACAATTCGGTCTAAGCTCTTATCTCTGGCGGTGATCACATCAGCTCCTTCAGAAACCATTTTTCTGAAATTTCCAATAAATGTAGGTAGAACAAAAAATAGGATCAGAAGGACAGAAAATAAAACCGGTAACACTTTTTTCCCATAAACAGGTAGAAGGAATATGCCCAAAAGCAAAACACAAATGATAATAGGTTCTTTAAAACCTGAACTTAAGGCGGCAAGAAGGTTCAATACAAACAATCCTCCGGCTGCCCATAAATTTACTCGCTTGTTTTCCCTTATGGCGAAAGCAAGTGCAATAGATCCAGCCACAAAGCTTAATCCACTTAGTTGAACGCTAAATTGACTTAGTGCGCCAATTTTAGAAAATAAATAACCTAATGGTAGGCATAAAAATGAAATCCCTAACAATAGATTACTCATAGAAGGTGCGTATATCTTATATTTTTTTTCTATAGGATAGTTCATGTTGGCAATTATGCCATGAGCCAAAGCGGCATGGCCTAGCACATAATATCGCTGACATTTTGCAATAGATTCGTAAATGTTGCCAGAGATGAGATGAGGATTGCCTACGTATGTTAAATACTCATAGCCCAGTGCATTTGCGTAATAAAATATGGAGGTACAGGCCATGTAGCCCGCAAATACAATCTGAAGGAAGAATATGGGTCTTAATAACTGTTCAAATAAGGGCAAGTCATCGGGTAATTTTTTGATCCAACCTTTATAGGAAACCAAGAAAATAAAAAATGATCCCAACCAAGCCATAAGATAAGAGGTGTGAGGTAATGACTGACATATCCAGGCCAGAATGAAAGGCAAATACAAAAGCAAATAAAAGATATGTTTAGTGGGTTTCATCAAGCAAATTTAAAATTTGTTTAGCCTGTTTCTCAAATGACCAATCTTGTATGAGTTTTCTACTTACTTTGCCCATCTCCATCAATTTTATTGGATCATTTACCATATAAAACAGCTTTTTTTTGAGATCATTTTCATTATTAGCCTGAAAGATTTCTCCATTGATACCTACTTGAACTAAGTCGGCAGCGCAACCTACTTTATCTGATATTAGTAGAGCTTTGCCACAAGCCATGGCTTCATTAACAGCTAAACCCCAAGTCTCACCTGGGCCTTGCGAAGGTAGAACAAAAAGGCCACAAGCCTGATAGACAACAGGCATTTGTGTCTGATTTTGAAAGTCTAGAAAATGAATGTTTTGATATTTGAGATTTGACACCTGAGATTTGAGACGCTTTTCGAGATGACCATTCCCTACAAATAGCAAATGCGCATCTTTCATGCTCAATTCAATAAAAGCCCTTAGCAAAAACTCAGGATTTTTCTTGGTCTCTAGCTTACCAGCAAATAAAATTAAAATCTCATTGGCAGCAATGTTAAATTTTTGTCGTAATTCTGATGCTTCTTGATTTCTATCCATAGCAAAGCGATCATTGTCTACAGCATGTGGCGCAAATACCAATTGCTCTTCCTTTAATCCGAATGCTTTGAAATAAGCTTTATTGGCCGAACCTACGTAAAAAGCCCTATCAACATGTCGATATACCCATTTGAGATAACTTTTTTTTAACCAACTTTTAACTCCTGTTTTTTCATCTAATAATGTAGAATCGCCCCTAAACCATATAGGAGTTTTGCCTTTAAAATGGCGCATCACTTTAAAATGACTATAGTAAATATAGCCATAAATTAAAATGGCATTTGGAGAGAATTTTTCAATTTTGTTAATAATATTTGGATTGATAATCCCTTTACCATGATGAGAACCTGGGTTTTTTGAAATGTTTTCTAGTATTTCATAATCATAATTCTCCAATAAGGGCAAATCCCACGCGATGGTTTTGCCAAACCCAGGGTCTTGCTTGGCCATTACTCCATCTTTTCCCCAAGTGTAAAATACTTTTAGCTGGCATTGTTTTGCTAATAGCTGTAGCACAGGCACATAGTATTGTATAGGGTGGGTAATGATGATGGCTAGTTTATTCAAAAAGATCGAGATTGAGAGCTAGGTTAAGCTTTAATTTATTGGTAAGGCCAAAATTTCTGAACTTTTAATTTCATCATCAACATGCAGTGACTTCAAGATGCCATAACCATCAATACAAAAAAACTGATAACGAAAATTTGCTAGAAAGTGAATGATTGCTTTAGGATCTTCATTTAGCTTAGCCTGATAGTTTTCATCGTATTCAAAAATAATAATGGGTTTGGAATTTTTAATTATTTTTATCAAACCTTTCAAAACCTCAAGTTCGAAGCCTTCAACATCAATTTTTATGAAATCAACATTATCAATCTTATATTCTGACAAGTAATCATCCCCTTTAACACATTCTATTTTAGTGTTTTTATCGCCTTCTTCGAATAAGTTAAATGCCCCAGGATTAATCGCATTTTCATCAATATGAAGATTTAAAAATGAATTCTCGCTACCAAGTGCTTTATTAACCGGCATAACCTGTGGCACATTATTTAGTGCTAAATTTTTTTGTAAAGCTTTAAAATTTACTGCGATAGGCTCAAACGCAATTACTTTACCGGTTTTTCCTGTCAATTCTGCAAAGTATAAAGTATGAAAGCCAATATTAGCACCCACATCCAAAACAACCATACCAGGTGTTATTAATTTAGTAAAATGCATTTTTAAATAGGGCTCATAATCACCGGTAAAATAAATGCAGGCATCAATGAAGTTTTTGATATCAACGTTGATGCGAAAATTGCCAATGATAGGTTTTGTATTGGTTTTTTTTCTCAGAAAAAAATTCTTTCTGAATAGCCATAAAAATAATCTAAACTGGCCTTTAAATAATTTCCTTCTTAAAATTAACCTCGCAATTAAATTCTTCAATTCACAATTTCATTAAATAATTCACATTGAGATTTAGTCATATTTCTAGCATCATAAACTTTAAATGCTTCCCAATCTGTATTTCTCACTTTCCCTTTGGTAATAAAGCTTAAAAGTTCGTTGTGAATTTGATCCATTGTGTTTTCTTCTTCAACGAGCGATACCGATTTACCAGAATTGCAAGTTTTAATAATTGTATTAACACTGCTGTTTGGATGTAAAATCGCTAAAAGTGGTTTGTCTGCTAAAATGTAGGGATAAAGTTTCGAGGCGGTATAATTGCAATCATCAGAACCTAAAATAACTAATGCATCAGCCTGAGTAAGACAATTGATACCCTCGTAGTAAGGTATGCGATCGGTTTGTTCATTCACAAATTCATCTAGCCCCATTTCATCCGCTATCGGTTTTATACTTGCGGATCCTTGACCTTTCGGAGCATAACTAGTGCCTATAAAATGAAACCGTAACCTTTCGAAATGTTTTGGATCAGAACTTAAACCTCTTCCAAATGCAGCAAATAGTAGACTAGCTGCCTTATGCATATCATGGCCTCCTCTACCAACATATACGATATCAATTAAACTGTATTGCTTTTGAAATGGCAAGTTGAATAGTTTTGTATTTGCATTGACAAAATCAAAATCTGGTTGAAAAGCACCAAAAGTAATAACCTTATTTGGTATATATTTCAAATGAGGATAGCTTGCTAGTAAAGTATCAATATATCCTTGTGAAACACTAATCAATCCGCTTACATTTCTCATCGCAATTGGTTCTAAATACTTATTAAGTTTGTATGAAAACCAATATTTTGGTGGCCTTTCTGATTTTGGTTTACCTTGGTAATACTCAGAATGCCATGGATCTTGCATGTCAATAACATAACTTATGTTAAACTTTTTTTTCCAATGATGACCCAGAATTAGCAAAGGGAATTGTGTGGTAGAGAAATAGATTAAATCAAAATGTTGCTTTTTTAATAATTGATCAACATACTTTTTATAATGCCAAAGCGATCTCATCGCAATACTGCCTAAACCAACTTTGCTGGTCAATGTTTTTGGTAAAGCTTTTACTTGATGGATTAATAAATTATCTGGCAGGTTTCGAGTTAAAAAATCGTCTTTATCGAACTCACTAAACTTTGGGTCAATAGTTACAACTTCTACCTCCCAGCCGTTTTCTGCAAAATACGGTAAGCTCATACGTACTCGATGCATATCTGCAGCATTAACAGGGGGGAAGTAAGGGGAAATGATGAGGAGTTTTTTCAATCCTTTAAAGTCATTTCAATAAGTTCGATGAATTTTTTACTTTCAATTTCCCAATTCATTTTTTCTTTGGCTAAAGTAGAAGAGGCTAATCTTGTTTGATATAATAAATCTCTGTCATTATCATATTGAGTGATTATCGAAGCCAACGCATTTATATCACCATTGGGATACGATTTGCCAATGTTCGGGTTTGCTATTATAAATTCTTTTTGAGCAGTTGTTTCTGAAGCGATTACTGCTAATCCAGAGGTAAGGTATGTATATATCTTATTAGATAATGCAATATTATTATTTAAACAAAAACCGGGCTCTAATGCTAAACCAATATCATAATTGTTAGCTAAATTGAAAATTGTATCTGGAGAAATTGGTTTTTTAAAAATTAATTGATCTTTTGATAGACCATGCTTTAATGCTAAATTATAAAAATATGATAGATGTACTGTATCAATATTCCCTAAGAGTGTTAAATTGATATGGCTTCGTTTTAAAGAGCCAATAGCCAGAATGGCATCTTCAATACCTCGACCCTTCCCAATAGTTTGTGAAAACCAAAACAATTTTAATTCATTGGTTTGTTTATTTTGATTAACATTTTGTAAAAAATCATTTGAGAAAACATTGTTTATCACAATTGGTTTTAAACTTCGATAAAGCTTTTGATATTCTGCTGCAATCAACGGACTAGCGGCAGTAAAGTAATCTACTTCACTAACATATTTGTCTTCAATAAATTTAGCAAGTTGAAATGGCTTCGAATTACTATCATCGTTTATTTCTTGCCTGTGGAAATCTTCAGCATCGAAACCACATTTGGCATTGTTTTTTTTTGCGGCTTTTACTGCTGAGGGTAAAGCACCTAAATTGTGTGCTATATATAAATCTACTTTAACTTTAGAGGCATTCTTCAATAAAAGATTAGAACAACGACCAATAGCATTCTCTCCAATATTAAATTTATAGTTGAATTTATTTGCTAAAAAGATGAAAAATTTAAAATTTAATCTAGTTAGCCAATAAATAGTTCTTTGTGTATTAGGGGAGCCTCCTATTCTTATTGCTTTCCATTTTTTATTTTTTAGGAGTTCTAAATCTAGTTCAGTTCCCCATTCGTTCCAATATTGGTACATGACAGCAACATAATATCCTTCATCCGCTAAGGCATCCGCTTCTTTTACTAAACGTGGATTTAAACTTGGCTGACCAGAAGAAATTAATAATAGTTTTTGCAAGAAATTATATAATATTTAAGTTTATTTTAATGCAAGATATTGTTTTGCAATTAATTTTGATGAAAACCTACTCTCAGCATCTTTCCTAACTTGGCTTCTATCTATTTTATTAATTTTAGATAAGGAGTAAATCATTTGATCTACTGTGTCACAACAATAACCATTTAAACCATCAATTACAACTTCTGGTACCGAACCTCGATTAAAGGCAATTACTGGAGTACCACAAGCCATAGCTTCTGCCATTACCATTCCAAAAGGCTCGTCCCATTCAATTGGAAAGAGTAGTGCTTTTGCTTGCCCTAAATACTTGTTTTTTTCATCATCATTTAAAGCACCTAAATAAATAATTTGTTTGTCATCAAATTGTGGTCTAAGTACTTCATCAAAATATGATAGATTGTCTTTGGTAGTTGGGATGTTTCCTCCAATTAAAAGTCTATTTCCTGTTTCTTTAGCTACTTGTATTGCCGTGTGCAAGCCTTTGATTTTATCTAATCTACCTAAAAATATTAATGGAGCCTTATCTGAAACTGTAATATTTACTTGATATTTAGAAAAATCTATTGCATTATAAACGGTTTTCCAATTACCAGCAATATTACCGGTTGATACACAGTAATTGCTACAAGCCGTATAAATTAGATTTTTATTTGGAAGCGCCATAATAATTTTGATACCTTTTTGATTTACAGCTCTACCATAAGTCATAATTTTAGTTGCATCAGAATTTAATATAGGTAATAAATAAGCTAAACGACCAAAGTTATGAATGAGATCAATTTTTTTTCTATTTTTAAAAAGAAAAAACCAAGTAAACAATAGTTCTTTAAATTTTTGCCATTTGTTTCTTTCTAGATCATTTTTCCCGAAAGAGAATACATTGCCTGATATTTTAGAATCAGGACCGGCCAGCAAAATAACTTCGTGGCCCAATTTGGTGTATTCTTCTGCAAACATATAAACCAAACGTTCATGTCCACCGTATAATGGAGGAGGTACCGGAATACCAGGATCCATAATCAGGAGTATTTTCAAATTACGTAACTTTTTGCTTATATAGTTCTAGATATTTTTTTGTCATAGTGGTTGAAGTGTATAAATCTTCGAAGTGTTTACGGCAATTGTTTCTGTTAATATCTTTTAGTCTAGGCAAAAATTCTACAAGTTCTTCAATGCTTTTTCCCATAAATCCATTAAATCCATTTACGATGAAAGTTGGGGCAAAATACCTATCAAAACTAATTACAGGACACCCACATGCATTTGCTTCCAAAAGTGTAAGATTGAATGCATCGGGAGTATTACTTAGCATAAGGAGAGCAGCAGCATTTTTTAAAAGTTCATTCTTTTGCTGGTCATCTACTGGTCCGATAAAACTTATTTTGTCATCGCATTCAGCCGCCACAGCTTGATTAAACCATTCAATCTCGTGCGGATAATCACCAACAATACCGGCAATAACAAGTTTTCTATTTCCTAACCTGGCTATCTCAATCGCATCGGTAACTCCTTTGGTTGGACCCATTCTGCAAATGATAACCAAGGGTAAATCATCAGTTATTTCTGAAGAGGAGAAAGTGTATTTTGCAAGTGGAAGACTATTGTTAACGTAGTTCCAGTTTCCTCCTATAGATTCATATTTGTCCTGTATCCATTTAGCACAAGGGGTGTAGGTCAAATTTGCAGGTTTTGCATCTATAAAATCCCGAAAGCTTTTTCCATCTAGTTCTGCTGTATGGAAAGTATGAAGTTTTCTAACGTGACTGTACATGATTGGTAGGAAATAAACTAATCGACCATGATTGTGTACAACATCATATTTATTCGTCAGCAGATGAAACCATATCTTTAAAATTGTTGTCTTCTTACTCAAATATGTGCCAATCGGTATAAACTTGATTCTCGAATCTGCTTGGGAGTCGTTATGTCCCATTAAGGTAATCTCATGTTTATTATTTAACAACTCTTCTATCAAATATTCAACAACTCTTTCTGTGCCACCAGAAGTTTGTACAGGAAAGGGGAGTGAGGGATTAACTATTTGCAATATCTTCATTAATGGAATTAATTATATTTAGATATTTTTGGGCAGAAATTTCAAGCGTTAAATTTTCTAAGATAAATTTTCGTGGCTTAAAGTTTCTATTCCCTAAATTTTTATAAAATAGTAGTAATGTGTAAGTGAAATCGTTAAAGTCTTTAAACTTCATTCCACAACGTTCATCCCAATATGGTACTGAGCTTACTGGTTGATATTTGACTTGATGGGGATAATAATAAGGATCTTGCCAAAATCCACCTCTGTCCCAAGCTAAAATCGGTGTGTTGGTTGCTAATATCTGTTGATAAGCAATACCTTGTGTTTCATGTTCGCAAAGGAAAATCACGGCTTTTGCCAAACTCAGTTCATTTATTAAATCACGATGATTGTATTCTCCATAATGGATAATACTGTAAGTTAAGCCATGTCTCTCCAATTTCTTAATTATTGGATTAATAATTTCTTTCTCGTAAAACTGACGTTCCCATCTAATTTTATCATAAATTAAAAAGTCTATGGTAAGCTCATTTTTTTTAATACTTGGAGACCATTTTTCAGTATTTATTCCAACTGGCCAAGATTCTACTTTATTACTGTAAAAAGGCTCACACATTTTGCGCATCCATTCACCAGGCACGAGCATTTTTTTTACATTAGGATATCTTAAAAAAAAATCAATGCAATCTACTGGGTGTGAGAATACTCCTGCTCCAAAAAGAATTGGATTTTTTAACCTTTTTTCAAATATAATATGTGGTTTTCCTATAACACAAACTAATTCACTTTCATTTGACTTTGCATACTTATAATCATTAAATCGATAAGGTATTTTTAACAGATCTAATCCTTTCATTAATTCCAGAGCAATCATCATTACTCCACCAGGCTTTGCTTTTCCTCTGATTATTCTTCTAATAATTTTTCTGGGATATTTGTCAAATTTGAACCATCGATCTAATTCTGGTTCTTCATAAAAAAGATTTAAAACTTTATCCATTTCGCAATAGCAATATTCTTCTTAATCGTAATAACTTTTCAGTTTTAATAAAACCTATTTTTCTGTAAAGAAAGCCTAAAATTCCTTTCTCTGGATTAGTAAAATTTGGGTTTAACTCAAATATCCAATTTACAACCTCTTTGGCTTCTTTTAAATCATATATTGCTATCCAATGTGCTAAAGGCCATAATACTGTGCAACTAGAATCTTTATAACATTGCTTAAGTTTGTTCGAATCATTTAACATTTTTAAGATTTTTTTGTAAATGCCTAAATGTTGCCAATTTACAACTTGCGCCTTTATTCCATAATAATTAGATTGCATTTGATTCTCATGCTTTACCCAATAACCTGCGCAACCAGGAACAAACGAAATCTTTGGGTCTAACAATCCATATTCCAATAAAAAGAGTCTATCTTCTCTAAATGCGAAGTCAGGCCTTCGAGGTGTTTTTTTAACTAATTCAGTTTTAAATAACATAGCCAGAAAATGGCTACCATAGCCGTTGCCAAGTTGTATGCTCATAAAATCTTTCCACTCTTTACTTGTGCTGTTATTTATTGTACTGTTGTCTTTATTAATATATATAGATACATCAGAATATACTAAATCAGCATTTTGCAGTTCTGCAGCTTCAAATTGTTTATCAATATATTCACTATTTAAAAAATCGTCACTATCTAAAAACCTAATGTATTTGCCTTCGGCAATATTAGTTCCTGCGTTGATGGCATAGGTTTGACCTTGGTTTTGTTGATACAAAATTTTTAGATCATTTTGTTGGTTAAGCCAATCCCAAGTCCCATCAGTACTTCCATCATCAACAATGATAATTTCAGTTATACACCTAGTATTTCGACAACTATTTATAGCTTTTGGTAAACACCATAACCTATTATATGTTGGAATCACAATAGATACATCAATATTACTTTTCAACTCTTTAATATTGGAATTCAATTTCTTTCAGATTTTTTTATTGCTCTAAGCCCAAATAGTTTTCTGTAAATAGGGCGGAATGTATTTTTCAGAAAAATTCTAAATTGATTAGAGTATTTCATTTTTAAGTTGATACTCAATATACTTAATGGACTAAGCTTTTTAGCTAGTGCTAGATTTAATTTATAACTTTCTAATTTATAAGGATAGTCTGACGTACAATCGCCTAAAAAATGGACTATTGAAGGAGAAACTCTCTCAAAGGGATACCACTTTTGATGTTTAGGGTTAGGGTATGGAGGGTTGTGTAGATTTGCTTTTCCATTGATAACATCCAATTTATATGGTCCTTGACAAGCTTGTAAATCACTCATAATACTTCCATCATCAACAATGGGTTTTTGGTCATTTAACTGCATTGATAAAGCCATTATTACTTCGTCATTGGGTTGGTTTCGTAATCTAATAAAGCCAATTTCATCATATCGTTTTTCAATCTTCCTAGCATCTTTATAGAGTTTTGTTGCTAAATCTCCTTTTTCTAAATAATAAATACCCCCGTTAAATTTTGGTAATTTGTCAATTTTGTTATTTGCACATATCTTTTTAATGTCTCCAAACCATTCGCCATCGAAAATATAACCACCTACTACTGATACAGAATGGCCTTTAAATTTTTCGAAGAGTGATTCTAAGGAGCCAAATATCAAGCAATCGCTATCAATAAATAAAGTCTGCCCATCTTTTGCAAATTTATCTAAATATAATTTAGTTGAAAAACCAATGCCATATTGGTTAACTTGAATTTGTATAATTTCTATTTTATTTATTATATCAGCCGGCAAATGCTGAGGTTGATCTGTAACAAGCTGGAAGCTTATTGAGGTATGAGGATGCCACCATAAAAAAGAACGAATAAGATTAACTGCCATGTCAATATAAATAGTTTTACCTGTAGCAATCGTTAAAATATTTTTTTTCATTCTTATCTTATAGTTTCAACAGCTAACGTAAATGGAATGGAAATACCTTTGTGTGACTCTATGTTGTTTAGTTCTTTAAACTTAGAAATTGTTGGTTTAACTTGTACAACCTTTGTGAATCCAACTTCAATTAAAAGGCTCATCAAGGTAATGCTGTCAAAAATAAATTTGTGCTCATAATTATAGAATAAATCATTTACAAAGAATGATATATTTTCCTAATGCATTGACGGCACATAATTTTTAGCATCATGAAAACCAGTTCTTATCCAGTTATCAGTTATATCCTTTGTATAAGGTTTTTTATATCCCTTGTCCTTAAAATAGCTTGATAAATAAGCTTTTAGATCAGGTGTGCATATTCTTAGAACCCCACCTTTTTTTAATACCCTAAATACTTCATGCAACATAAAACGAGCGTCTTTGTAGTGAATGTGTTCTATTTGATGCTCACTAAATACAAAATCAAAACTATCTGAAGGAATGGCAAAAGCTTTAGTTACATCTAAAAAGTATATCTGATTTCTAGGAAAATAATCCGTATTAAGCCAATCTAATAAATAATTTTGTCCAGTTCCTAATTGCAATTTGGATTTTTTTGCCTCATTTAAATATAATTTTATATACTTTCTTGTTGCTCGATTTAAAAAGTAATGCTTAATTTTTAAACCTGTTGTATAGATAAATGGGATGTTTTTGAGATACATTTCTAGTTAATTTTCAGCTATATAATTTAGATAAATAATTAGAACTTAAACTGCAAATTTGCATTTAATGTTAAATTTTGATATACTCAATTACTTACTAATAATTTTGTTAAAACAGTAAGTTACTCACTAATTTTTGATAGGTATGTCGAAAAATAGAGGCTATCTTCCAGCCAAATAAAGCACTTATTAATTTGGTTTTTCCAGCCGAGTAAAATTTTATATTAGACCCACCTAACTTATTGATTTTAATTTGAGTTTCGTAGCGAAGTGTTTTATACTCCGGATACATCGTATGTATATAAGCTTGATACATATTAGCAGAATAGAGTTTTACTCGTTTTGTATTTTCTTTATTCAAAAGAAGATCAGTGGATAGATCAATGGCCTTAATTGCGGAACGAAACGATTTTTTTGAACGCAAGCCTGATAAGGAATTCTCAGTTTGGCGGTAATATAAAATGGCTTCGGGAATAAATTTTATTTCTTTTGCTTTAAGACATAGCCTAGTGAAATATTCATAATCATTAATTAAACTTAATGATTCGTTCCATAAACCTCCATCATCAATAATTTTTTTAGGGATAATCCAACGCCCCCCTTGCCTCATATTACTTATTGGACTTAAAAGAAAATCAATTGGCTGCATTGTCTTCCAGAATTCATATTTGTATGGAACCGAATTACTTTTATTGAATGGACTATGAAAATCACTGCATCCGGAAAAATACATTAGTGTATTGTCAATGGTTTCGCTAAAGCATTTACTTATAAAATCATGATCTAAAATATCATCAGCATCTAAAAATTTTATAAAGTCTCCTTTTGATTTCAATATTCCAAAATTACTTGCAGAACATTGGCCTCTATTTTCATTGCGCCTGTATACTCGAATTACTTGTGATTCATAAGACATAGCTATTTCTAAAGAATTATCTGAGGAACAATCATCAATTATTATGATTTCTTTATTATTCCATGTTTGACTAATAGCGGATTCAATGCATTCCCTCAAGTATTTCTCAGCATTGTACACCGGGATAATTATTGAAACAAGCGGATTATCCATGATTTCTGATTTGTGGTTTGAAAAGTCTAATGAGCTTCTCCCTTAACCAAACTGCAAAAAAAGGATTAATTTTGGTTAAACTATTAAATAATTTACTGCCCGTTGTCGAACTAGGGTAATCTAGGTGTTTACTTATTGCCAATGCTTGTTTTATATAACCCCATTCTTCAAACATCGATAATGATGATATACATAACCAAAGTTGGTTTGATATTTCTTCAGCATATTGATTACCATGGCTTACGCTGATTTTTTTTAATACATGGTATCTAGCGATAGCACATTTTTGCGCATTATCTTGTGACATTGAATTTTTTACGTAATAATTAATTATGCTAAGTTCTGGCTCACTACAAAAAGATAATCCATTTATTGCAAGAGAAATATGCATAGCACAATCTTCATTGTATAACACTTTTGAATCGGTATCATAACCACCAGCATCCAGAAAGGCTCTCTTGTTGTATAAGCCACAGAATGGATTTATTTGTTCCATAATTGAATACTTAACTGCATCCTTTTCTAATAAAAAATTATCGAATTTTCTTATCCCTAACAGTTTATTAGTGTCATTATCTCTATATTCGTAGTCAAATAAGATAACATCGGGGCATTCCTGTTTATTTATCCATCTATGGGATAGGTTAGTGAAATTTGGCAAAAGTTCATCATCTGCATCATGGAAATGCAACCATTCAGATTTTGAAATCTTGGCTAGCTCATTTTTTCCAAACGAACATCCTTTATTTACAGTGCCGGATAAAACTATTGCTCCAAAACTTAATGCTATCTCAGAAGTATTATCGGTACTGCAATCATTGTAAACTAAAATCTCATCAAAAGGTATTGCTTGATTTAATGCAGACTTTAATAAACGAGGCAAGCACCACGCGGCATTATAAGCTGGAATACAAAGGGCAATTGTATTCATGAAATGTATTTGTACTTAATTCTTCTTATTAAATAACGTATAAGCTTCTTTAACGGCAGTTTGTTTAAAATAATATCAATAGAAAGGATTTCATCAGATGGCTCATAGATGGTATTTGTGTAAATATTCGATTTTTGTAGTGAAAAACAATCTATCACTTCATTATAGTGAAATAAATTTAATGCAATCAATTCTTCTGTGCAGAGTTCAGATTTTAATGTTTGATAGGCATTCTCAATAATTAAATTAGATGTTTTTTTATCAAGTGATAAAACTAGTTTAATACACTCTGCCAAATCCTTAGCATCATTTTTTGCGAATTTATATCCATTAACACCATGTACTATTAATTCAGAAATTCCTGCACCATCTGAGCATATTAAAATTGTACCAAAATTCATATATTCTAAGCCTGTAAAATTATAAACATCCCAAATTGAAGGTATTATAGCATAACTAGCTTTTTTTTGAATCTCAAAAATGCTACTATTTTCAATAGAACCCACCTCAATAATTTTTTTCCCCCAAATATTTGGATAATTTTTTCTCAAATTAGCTGATTTGGAAATTTTATCTTCAAATTTTGTGTCGCGGCCGCACCATTTTATTACTATATCATCTTCTAATTGTAACAATGCGTCGCACAAAATATCTGGACCTTTCCATTCTTGAACGCGTCCACAAACTATACCATAATTTTCTTTATTAACGTTTGAAGACTTGTTTTCGGCAGCTATAAAAACTGGTTTCAAAAAATATATTTTCTTATTAGGTAGTATTTGTTGCCAATAATTTAGATTAGTTTGGCTGTGAGTAATAAGTCTATCCGAAAAATTTAATAATGTTAACTCAGTATATCTATTTAAATCTCCCTCTAAACCTTGTTTTAGCTTAGGTTCATGCAAATCTATTTGCCCAGCACTACCATGTAGTCTTGTTATAACAGGTTTATTACGGTTTATTAACCACGGTATAAAACCTAACCCAAAATCGGTACATTCAATAATATCAAATCCTGCACCTTCATTTGATTGTTCCCACATCGCCCATGCTGAAGCTATATTACTTCTGTACTCTGGGAATAATTCATACTTTTGAAATTTTTGGAAATACAAATCATATATGTGAGGTTTTAAATATTCTACAGTTATTCCATTGTAGATATAATTTTCATTGATTTGTACATAACCGCTTCCCACAATTACTTTAATATTATGTATAGAATTTTTTAAAGCATTTAGATAATGTAAGTAATATGTAGAAATCCCAGCACCTGAATGTGGATAAAATTCTGGGAGGATAAAAAGAATATTCAATTTATAAACTAAGATTATTTTTATTCAAGTTCTTTTTAATCCAGATACTTCCAAAATTTCTACCGTACTTATCATTTGAGTCAGTAAGTTCTTTTTCCATAACTTTAAATTTCTCTGGCAAGTAATGCTTCAATGGTCCAAAAAAACAATAAGTTACATAATTTAAAAGCTGAAGCTCTTTATTAAATTTTTCAAGTGCTTTTATAGATATTCCTTTTTTATTAGAATATGGTAATCCTTCAACATGAATATCTGTTACACTCCACATTTCTCCAGGCTCTAATTTAGTATGGACAATATTTTGTTTTATTAATTCATTATTAACTTCTTCCATATAATGAATTGGATTGAAAAATGCCTTAATTCTTCTGAACAAACCTTTCCATATTTTTTTTACCGTATATGGTTCTTTAACAAAAACAGTATCACTAAGTAATTCACAGCGATTTTGGTATTTATTAGAGTTTACAGATTCAGACAAAGGATCTTGAAGTGTGATTAGTATACCATTTTCATTCAACTTTTCATTCAATTCATTAAAAAAAACTTCTAAGTTCGGAATGTGATGTAGAACGGAACTCACAATAATTAAATCGAATTTTTCATCTAATTCACTTAAATGACCACAAAATGCCTTAACATTTTTACCCCATTTTTTTGATCGTTTTATTGCTTGTTTAATCATGCCTGGTGACGTATCTAATAGCGTTACTTTACTTATGTAATTGCCTAGATTTGCTTCCAAGAGGATTGCAGTCGCTAAACCAGTACCACATCCAACATCTAATGCTGTTAGATTATTTCCAATAATTACATTATCTAGACTTTTTAGTAGAAGTGCTAATTGTTCAGGAAGATTTTTCCACATCCCTTGTTGAAGAGAATCATAATATTTAGATTCAATATTATGAAATACTAGGTTGATTTTAGAATGGAACTCTTCTATTGACAGCAAGTTTGATTTTTCTTTGAATAGAGGAAAAAGTGCTTTATATGGATTATGGGACATTTTTATTTACCGTTAATAAAGTTTAGTGCTTTAGCCAAATATCGAGTTAACCTTCGATTCTTATAGTCAATATATTTACCAATGTTATCGCTATATCCAAAGGAATGTTTTACTATAGATTTTCGAGGTGCATAAACATTCAATTCTATATGAAGGTCTGCCATAACAGAATCAACCCATCGAAGATCGTTTTTTAATTTGTAGATAATTCGTTCTAAGGATTTTGAGTTATAAACAATAGCCACTAGCCCTAATGTATTTTTTAATTTTAATATGTCATTACCAATATCTTCAGGAGCTAGGTAATGATTCTCTGCATATAAATACAGCATATCCCAATTAGTTGGTACCATTCTTAAAAAATCTGAAAATGCCAGTTTAAAATTTTTGGGTATAATAGCATCATCCTCGAAGATTATAAATTTATTAAATTTATTTCTTTGTGCATGTTCAAGAGTATAAATATGGCTCTCTCTTATCGCTAATTCACCTGCCGTTCCTGGCCAATTTAATAAATCAACATCTATTCCTTCAATGGCTTTTATTCTTAATATTTTCTCAATCCCTAAATACTTTGTTTTAGATTCAAATTTTGCACGCCGATCTGATCGATAATCTAGATTGATATAATATGCAGCATCAAATTCATAATTTAAATTGGTTTGCAATTTTTTATTTTTAAATTTCATTCAACTTATAAGTATTTTCTTTTTAATTGTTCAAAAAGACTGAATCTAGAATGTTTTCTATTTAACGATTTTAAGCTTTCGTTCCATAAATGAATAGCAAAACTGTTTTCACTTGGAAGTTCTATTATCTCCTGTTTCTTTAGTTTTTTATATAAATTTATTAAAGGTATCTGATACACAGAGACTGTGAAAATGTATCTACTTAATCTATAGCTAATTGGGTTAAACAATGAATGGTTAACTGTGAATTTCTTATTATTATTTATCTCAACTACACTTTTTACAAGGTCAACTCCAACTGCGTAATAAAGGTTATTAATGTTAAATTCTTCCCATTTATTCAAGCATTCTTTTATAAATGGGTGATTTGGAGGAAAGGATAAAACATTTATATTGGCATAGTCACCTTCCGGGATTTCTAAACTAGTAGTAATAATCTCTAGTGGAAGTGTATTAAAGTTTTTTAGGCAAATCACATCCATGTCAACCCACCATCCACCTTTTTTGTGTAAAAGATTTAGTCTAAAGATGTCTGAAAATGGAGCTTTGGAATTTGCCCCAAAGCCTTTTTTAATTTCATATTTATTACTTAAGGCCATGATATCACTTGCATTCATAACAATTGTTCCATCAGGTATACCAGCGACTTCTTCATAAGTATATAAATGAAACTCGTGCCCGTTTTTTAAAAATGATTTAATACATAGTTGTTCACTCACAGATAGTTTATTACCTATCCATAAAGACTGTATAGGTCTATTGTGTATATCTGCTTGCATTAATTCTTTCTAGTAAACCCACATTTAGTGTTTTTTCATCGCGATTAATATGGAACCATCTACGATAGTCATTTATACTTTTAAGTATATCATAGTCGTTCAGTTTCATTAATAAGTTGACTTGATCTTTGATAGGTTTATCTAAGGAAATCAATCCTGGCAATAGTTCTTTTGAAATATTTATGGAGCTAGCCAAATCACCAACTAAGCAGCAACCAGCATATGCACATTCCCGGAATTTTAACAATTCATAGTCAATTTTATTTGGTGTTACTAACATGAATCTGAACTGAGTTAAGTAATCAAGATAATTTTTTCCAATCATTGAGTGCTGTAACCTTTGACCAACATCAGGATATCCTGGATGCTTGAGATATTTAACTTTTCCATATGCCCACAACTTATGATAAGTGTTTATATGAAAATACCATCGAAGCGGATAAGCTTCAGGGGCAAGGCTTCCACTTATCAAAATCTTTTTTTTCCGATTAACAAAGTCAATCTCTGTCTCTTTATCTTTATTATAAGCATATGGAATTGTAAAAATTTTGTCATTACCATGTTTTTGTTTAAGTAGATATTGAACATAGTCTTCACTATAGGTGCTGTAGAAAAAGAGATTTTTATCTGGTTGCAGAGATAATAAATATTGGATGTTAGCATTGTCTATTGCTTCTTCCATACCATCTCCAACTCTAAATATGATTGTATGACAATTTAAATCGATTATTTTATTAAGCAGGGTAAAATCACTAGCTGATATTCTATTATCGACAATAAGAATTTTATCGACTGGGAGGTCAGTTTTAATGTGAGTGGTAGCCCAGTTACGGCTAGCGGCATAGCCTGGTCCAGCATCATCACAAATCATTTTAGAATAATTATAGTGGTTTGACAATAGGTAAAGAAAATTATTAAACATTATAATATGCTTTTAAAATTTTTCTTGAAAGATTATGAAGTTTATAACAAATATATTGTTGTATGCTTAGTTCAGAAACAATTCTTTTGCGATAATGGTTATATTCTGCTATGGTAATCTCCATGTTTTCATTGCTTTTTCCACTCGTACCAAATACTGCTACAGGTAAGTCAATATATTTAACTTTATGAGAAGATAGAAATACTTTTATGTTGAAAATCCAATCAGATATATATAGATACTCAACAGAATATATTCCTAGATCCTTAAACAAAACAGCTTTGTAGAATACAGCTTGGTGGCAAATAGTACCTCTAATTATATCATATTTTTTGATATTTAGTTTTTTAGTTATTAACTCACCCTGAAACTGAATATTTCCATAAATCAATTTATAATTTTTATTTTTTTTTGTAGTTTTAAAAATTTGATATAATATATCCCACAATAAATAGTCATCACTACCCATAAAATAAAGCCATTCTCCTTTTGCTAAAGCAATTCCTTTATTCATGGCATCATAAATGCCATTGTCAATTTCACTATGAATTTTAATTCTTGGATCATTATAAGCAATTGCGATATTTAATGTTTCATCTTTTGACAACCCATCAATTATCAGAATTTCAAAATCTTCAAACTTTTGAGTTAATATGCTTGCTAAACATTTATCTATAGTTTTTTCTGAGTTTAATGTGGGAATTATAATGGAGAAGAAAGTACTTTTTAATTCCATATTAGGCTTTAAAAATTTTATTCACAGAATTTAGCTTTTT
Organism: Pedobacter sp. AC212; assembly: GCF_979258625.1. Lineage (NCBI taxonomy): Bacteria > Pseudomonadati > Bacteroidota > Sphingobacteriia > Sphingobacteriales > Sphingobacteriaceae > Pedobacter > Pedobacter sp. AC212. The sequence goes on from NZ_OZ409870.1 coordinate 1,657,094, forward strand.
AGTTTTATCAAATCTTTAATAGGTATAATGATATTATCAATTGGAAATAATCTAAACCCACTTATTATATATATCACATTCGCTTCATATTTAGTGTCCCATTTTTTTGACAAATTTGTTTTTGCCAACAAAAATTTTAAAAAACTTTTAATGAATACAATCAATCGAACTTTATTAGATATTAATGAGTAGCGTATTACAAGCATGTATTTACTTAAAATTTCTTGGCATTCATCAAATCCGATAAGCAATTTATCTCGATATTCCTCTGTTAATCTAGATTTAGGGATGAAATGAGTAAATTTTAAATCTGATGAATAATATAGTTCATAACCAAGCAATATAAATCTCATGCAAATTTCTGAATCGCCACCAGAACTCAGTAGTTTCCCCTTTCTATCTGATAGTAGTGAAGGCAAGTTTTTGAAAGCTTGTAAGTAAATTTTTTTTTTAAGTACTAAACCACTACCCCACAAAAAGTGCCTATTAGTTACAAAACCTGAACATTCTGCTTGTGATCCTATTGCATAACCACTTTTATAATTATCAAACCAGCTTGGCAACATATCAATATCTGAAACAAAATTACTCTGGCCACCTAATGCACCAATAGCACTATTAGTACTTATGATTTTGTATGCATTATTTAAGTAATCTTTATGTAACCAGTTATCATCATCACAAAAAAGAATGTATTCATATTTTGCTTCAATAACACCTTTGTTTCTTGCATTGCTTAACCCTGGTTGTTCTTCATTAATTATTCTAAAACTAACCGCAGAGATATTATTCCTTTCCCATTCATTTCTAGCTACAATTATTAGATTATCAGTAGAGGCATTATCTACTAGAATAATCTCCCATTGTATAGCTTTATCAACTTTCTGTAATGCCAAATGTTTTATGGTTTCGGGTAGACGTTCTGCGCTATTGTAGCAACACACGACAACAGAAATTCCTTTTAGATATTCAATCATCTTATCAATGATTTTAAAACCTTTTTAAGTGATGGAAGAAATTTTGGCTGTTTCTGTTCACGGATAATTGTTTCTTCTAACCCGTTAAGTTGATTTACTTTACTGTTAAAAAGTTCAGGATGAACGTAGGCGTTTACTGTGTTATTTTCATTCAAGCTAAATTGTTTTATTTTATCTCTTGTTGCATAGATTAACATATTTTGCTTATACCACCATTCCACATTCATATTATCCCAGAATATTGGCCTTAATAAATCTATTGGATAAAATTCTTTTTTCTCGAAAAGGTTTTTCCAATAGGCAGGCCATTGTTCATTAATATGATTTTGTCCTCCTTGATTTGGTATTGCGGCAGAAAACAATATAATGTCGCTGGCATTTGCTAAAGTTTGTACTATAGTTTCCGCTGCTTCTAAAGGTAAATGTTCTACTACTTCTAAAGAGATTGCTAAATCGTATTTTTGATTAAAACTAATTGGTAATGTTAGATCATGTAATCTGAATTCTTCTTCATTAATGAAGAGCTTATCCTGAGTTAAGTTTCCATCTAAACCTATAACTGTTGCACCTAAATCTTTAGCGACTGAAAGCCATGTTCCGGTACCGCAACCAATATCTATTACCGATTTACAATTAAAAAATTCAAAAAGAAAAGGTAAAACTTCTTCAGCAGCTTTGGTATTATGTATATCTGGTGTATGGATGTAATTAGGTTGTTCCATATCCATCATTTTTTATGATATAACAAATGCCTTGTGCGCTGGTATATATTCTGCTGGTTGATGAGATTGAAGATAAATAATCATGTACAGCTCTACTACATCCATCCCAAGCAAAATAATCATCTAAAATAATTACACCATGTGTATTTACTTTTGGATATAAATATTTAAGACAATCCATTGTTGATTCGTACCAGTCTCCATCTAGCCTTAATATCGCAATAGGCTCTTCCATTTTATAAGTAGGCAATGTTTCGTTAAACCAACCCTTAACTAGTTTGAACTCAACACCAGCTAAATTCATCGCTTCAGTGGCAAATTCAATTTCAGCGGTACAATTATTAAAGTAGTTTTCTCCGTTGATATTTCTTTGCCATTCTATTGCTGCTTTCCCATCAATTTCTTTTGCTTTTGGTAAGCCTTCAAAACTATCAAATAGATAATATTTTTTGTGCTTTCCAGCCATTTCAGCTAAGCCCGCCATCATTCCACCTCGCCAAACTCCACATTCTACAATATTGCCTTCAATTGATAAAAATTGATTGCACAGAACTAGATTTTCGGTATATAAATTTTCTGGAATCATGGTGTATGACTGGTATTTCGTATAAATTTTTTGAAATGATTGCACTAAATTGAATTGAACATCATTAATTCTGTGTATTGAGAAACCAAGTTTATTAATAAATTTTTTTGTCCATTTTTTCATTTCTTTAATTAATTATAGTACTATTGGCGATTATAGATCCATTGCTTGTGCTGTGAGGAAAAGTTCTTTTTGACTGGGGAGAATTTATTATTTCGAAAGAAACAATTTCTCTTTGCCAATCATAGGTATGGTCGTTGTGTGGGCCAATCCAAATTGACAGGCTATAATTGTCAGGTATCAAACCATTTAATTCAATTTCATAGGATTTTTTTTTATTTTTTTCATCAAAGTCTATAAAGGGGTCAAGTTTAGGTATTGCTTGTAAAATAGTTGTTCCAAATCCATTCTGAATGTCAAATGCAATAAATGCAGATGCAAAATTCCCGTCAGAACCAGTTGTAACATCCATTACAAGTTTATGATAAGGCTGGCTACCCAATAGCTGTATTTGAACTTCATATATATGTGGATTCTTTTTAATGGTTTCACTTTTCCAAATATTATTTGTTTCACTAATATAACTTTGAGAATATTTCTGAACTGCCCCGGTTACTTTACCTCTATAATTAACGAATCCGTTTTGTAAAACAATTGCAGATTTACATAGCTCAATAATACTTCCCATATTATGGCTCACAAATAACACCGTCCTCCCTTCGCCTTTGCTCACTTCACCCATCTTTCCCAAGCACTTTTTCTGAAACTCCGCATCACCGACTGCTAACACCTCGTCAACAATTAAAATTTCAGATTCTAGATGAGCCGCCACAGCAAAAGCCAGCCTTACATACATGCCAGATGAATATCTTTTAACGGGTGTATCTAAATAACGTTCGATGCCTGCGAAATCCACAATCTCCTCCAATTTGCGTTGGATCTCTTTTTTGCGCATGCCTAAAATGGCACCATTGAGAAAGATATTTTCTCGTCCAGAAAGTTCAGGATGGAAACCCGTTCCCACTTCCAGTAAACTGGCAATTCTACCTTTCCCAGAAATCCTTCCTGTAGTAGGAGCGGTAACCTTACTTAAAATTTTTAACAGTGTACTCTTGCCAGCTCCATTCCGACCAATAATCCCTACAGCATCACCTTGTTCGATTTCGAAGTTGATGTCTTTTAAACTCCAAACCACATCACTTTCACTTTTGGTATTCTGATTGTTGCTTTCACCAATCCTTAAAAATGGATCTTCTTTGCCCCGCATGCGGGCATACCAGCGCTCCAAATCACGACTGATCGTTCCAGTTCCAATCTGGCCCAGCTGATAAGCTTTGCTTAAATTTTCTACTTTTATTGCGATGTTTGACAAGGTTATGAGGTTGAGGTTAAGGACTAAATTAAGGATAAATAGTTCTTAAACTTTTAATCAGCTTGTTAAGTTCAAAATGTATTTGTTCATTAAGTACGATTAAACTGCTAACTTTTTGTACATCAAAATGCCCTACTTTTTGTCCATAAATAAGTTGGTTTTTTGATTCTAATAAAGATCCTCTAGACGTTACATAAAATCTTTTTTTATCGAGATTTGTCTCCCTTCCAAAACCTTCAGCTAAATTATCCGAAACTGAAACGGAAGATCTTCTGATTTGGGAAGTTAGTGCGTAATCTTCTTGCTTAGGTAGATCAACCGTTAATTTAAATATTTCAACAGCATACTCCATAGATAGTTTCCAAACAGGCATTTCAGTGAAATCGTAATACATTGAGGTTGAAGGTTAAGATTTAGACTAAGGCTTAGGTTAAGGTTAAGTTTAATGTTGCGGTGTAGGCTTTATGTTTACCAATCTTAAAATTTAATTTCAGCCTTGGTCTCAATCTCAATTAGGCCTCAACCTCGATCTCAACCTCATTAAACCGTATCCACAAAATTCCGTTCTACTTTATTAAATACCACAACACCTATTAGAAGCAATGCAAACGTAACTCCGCAAGCATAGCCTATACTCCCCCAGCTAAGACTTCCTTCTCCCAAAAAGCCATAGCGAAAAGTTTCGATGATGGGGGTCATGGGGTTATATTCTATAATCCATGCGTAGGCTGGGTATTTTTTAAAAGCTTCGGATAGGGGATAGATTACCGTCGTCGCATACATCAAGAGCTGTACTCCAAACGTAACTAAGAAAGCCAGATCACGGTATTTAGTGGTCATGGCGGAAATAATCATTCCTGCGCCTAAACCCAATAAAGCCATCAATGCTACAATGATGGGAAATAAGGAAATTGCCCAAGTCACATTGAATGCTGCACCTACAACAAAATGATAATAACCCATCATTAAAAGGAATAATAGCATTTGCACCCCAAAACGAACTAAGTTGCTTACCACAATACTGAGCGGCATAATGAGTCTTGGAAAGTATACTTTGCCAAATATCCCCGCATTATCTTTAAACACCGTAGATGTTTTGGTTAAGCAGTCTGCAAAGTAATTCCATGCCGTTATACCCGCCATGTAGAATAAAGGTTTGGGTAATCCATCTGTGGAGATACCAGCGAGGTTTCCAAAAATAAACGTGAAAATAATCGTGGTAAACAGCGGCTGGATAAAAAACCAAAGCGGGCCTAAAATGGTCTGTTTATAAAAAGAAACAAAATCTCTTCTTACCAATAGCCACAACAAATCTCGGTAAGCCCAAACCTCATTCAATTTCAAATCAAATAAAGAAGCTTTTGCTTCAATGGTCCAACTATGTTCTTCTTTATGATCCAAAATTAATATCTAATTCTATTTTTGTTTCCGTCGTCCTCTCGAACAACATTTTTTATGTTGGAGAGATCTCATTTTGCAATTTGTCTTTCAAAGATCTCTCCTGTGCCTCGTTCGAGATGACGGGTTTACCAATGAGTTTATGCAGGGGCTGAGGTCAGCAATTCCTCCACTTGCTCTACATACCTTTCAAAGCCAAAATGTGTTTCAACCATTTGCTGTCTTTGAGCAATCTCATCTTCAGTCAGTGGTTGTGCCAAAAGCTGAATTAATTCCTGATAAATTGCGTCGCTATCTTCAGGATCTACTAATAAGCCTAATTCTCCATCTAATAAAGCATCTCTGCTGCCATCTGCATTACCTGCTAAAACCTTACATCCACTGGCAATTGCTTCTAAATAAACCAACCCGAAGCCTTCACCCTTGCTCGGCATGGCAAAAACATCAGCCAGTTGATAGAGATCCTTTAATTCTTGATCATTTATATAGCCTGCTAAAATAACATGGTCTTGCAGTTTGCAATCTTGAATAAGCTGTAAAACTCTTTGTTTTTCTGTTTCATCGGCTTTGCCAGCAATAATGTATTTTACCTTTGGAGATGTTTTGATTACATCCTTTAAAGCCAATAAAACCATGTCATAGCCTTTGTATTGTTCCAATGATGATAATCTGCAAACGGTTAGCACCACTTGATCATCTGTGGAAATCCGATATCGATCCTGCGTATTGGCCTTTAAGCTTTCCGTCGAAGAATAAGAATAGCTCCGCGGTAAACTGTTATTCAAAATTTTGATGTCTTTATTTTGAACATGGTTTATTTTTTGAAGCTGTTCCGCTGTATATCGACTTACTGCCCAAATTTCAATTCCGTTTAAAAATTCCCGTTTCCATTTTGCTAAGGGTTTCCAAACTTCAATGCCATGCGCAAACAAAATAATCCGTTTTCTAGGGCTCAATTTTCTGATCAGCTTGGCAAAGGGTAGAAGGTGAACGTGACTTAATATAATGGTATCGGCGGTAAAAGCGTTTTTTAATATTGCTAATCCAAGTAAAAATTTGTTGCCGTTAAGGCCTTTATGATTGCTAACATTTTTTAAGTCGTGCAGTGATAAAGTCAAATGACCTTTGATTTTATGGATACTTTTCAGTTCCTCCATAACCTCGATAAATGTTCTGCAGACCTTTTCAATGCCACCTGTTAAACTATAGGTATACAAGCTTAAAAAAAGAATCTTTTCGTTTTTCAATTATTATCGCTTTTGGCTATCTGGTACAATGCAAAAGCTTTCGACCAATGCAATTTCCCTGCTTTGAATTTTCTGATCAATTGAAGGGTATGCCCATCATAACTTTTTTCATTTACAATTTTTTCGTTCTTTAAAAACCATTGTTGCAAAGGGAAAGTAAAACCCATTTTAGGTCGGTTCCAAATGGATTCTGGAAGTATATATTTAAAAGCATCGATCAACAATCCTTTTGGGCGGACTGGAAACCTTTGTTGATTTGCAATGTTGTGTATTGTTGCTAAAAAATCCTGATCTAAAAACGGTACCCGAACTTCTATGCCATGATGCATGCTCATAAAATCGGTGTCTTTTAAGAGTTGATTCTGCATAAATAGGTGGGCTTCCATCCACGCAATTCTTTCTTCTCCTTCCAATAAATCAATCGACTTGTTAATCGGGAAATCTTCCAACAACTGATCAATTCTTTTTTGATCAATATTTAATATTTTGGCAATGGCTTGAGGCGTGAAAAATCCCCTTAAAAAAGATACTCCCCAATTGGGTTTTGGTAACTTAAATAGGAAATTCGCTTGAGTTTATCATGAGGGATATATGCCGATAATCTCAAAAGAGAACGAGGGGTGCGTTTTAACCTTTTGATTAATTTCACTCTTTTGAAAGAAGGATATCCACCTAAAAGTTCATCCGCACCAATTCCAGAGAGCACCGCTTTTAAACCATCAGCTTTTGCATATTGCGTAACAAACCAGGAATTAATGCCGTCATTTGTCGGCTGATCCATGGCTTCCAAAATTTGATCAAAGTTTGCTGATAAATCTGCTTCCTTAACCTGGTAACTATGATGCGCTCCATTAATTTGATCGGCAATTATTTTTTGAAAACGTTCCTCCGAATAAGCTTCCTCTTCAAAATTAATAGACAAACTTTTTAAGTTTTTTCCAATGCTTTGATCTGCCAAAAGGGTGATAATACTGGAGTCAATTCCTCCGCTCAAAAATACACCAAGTGGCGCATCTGCAATCAAAGTTTGCTTTACAGCATGTTCCAATTTCTGTGCGATCAATTGGCTTGCTTTCTGCTGATCAAAAACCGTTTTCGGCTTGAGGTCTTCTTTAAATGAAGCTATAAAGAAGTTATTTCCTTGATGATCCCATTTTAAGAAATGTCCAGGATCTAGTGATTCCACTTCCTGCAGGGTAGTGAAGGGATGCGGGATGTGACCGAAAGCCAGGAAATAAATTTTCCAATCAGGGTTTTCTTCAAAAGGATAGGAGCATGCTTTGAATGCTTTTACTTCAGAGGCGAAAATTAAACGATTGTCAGCCGCTGTATAATAAAGTGGCTTGATCCCGATTTGATCTCTCACCAAAAAAGTGATTTGCTTAACTTTATCGTAAATGGCAAAAGCAAACATTCCAGCGAACTTTTTGAAGCTTTCCACTCCCCAAAATTGATATGCAGCCAGGATTACTTCTGTATCGCTTTGGGTATTGAAAATTAATCCCTCAGCGGTTAATTCCTTTTTTAATTCGAGATAGTTATAAATTTCCCCATTAAAAGTGATGGTTAAATTTTTATCCGGGTCACTCATCGGCTGATGGCCATTTGTGGTAAGGTCTATCAAGGCCAATCGTCGATGGCCAAACTGCAAACCCAATGCAGGCGCTGCAAAAAAACCTTCATCATCTGGCCCGCCATGTTTCATGCTGTCGCACATCAGCTGAACATCTCTAAAAAGTTGTTCAGGATTTTGGTTTTGATCAATTATACCAGCGATACGACACATTAAATTACGATGTACGAATGACGATTTTAGATTGAGTTAAGCTTATTCTTAAAACCACGAAAGATGATGGCCGAACACAGCTTCGCCCTCTCAGTCACATTTTTTTTTTGTAAAAAGGAACTGATTAAGCTAAGATGCTGTCTCACTTAAGCGCAACATCTTTTTATGTTTTCTAAAACCAAACAGTTTATGCTAACTGTTCAATTTATTGATTTTATATCTACTGCCCTGCGATGCCTTCCACTGTTTCTACTACGAATAATTCCATCAGCCTCGTCTGCATTTTACCTAACAGAAAGCCCTTCATTCTAGCTCCCTCTTTTTCAGGAGAGGACTGTCCCGACATTTCTTCGGGAGCGGGGGATGAGGTTTTTTTTCTTTCCCTCAAGGGTTATACGGCGTAAAAGACAGATTGCCGCGTCGTTCCTCCTCGCAATAACGACTTTTAACATTTTCTATACTTAAATCGGTTCCACAAATGCCATCGAGGTATTAATTTCAATGGAATATCCGATATTATCTAAACGTAAAATAATACGTTGTTTATTGTGTACTGAAACCATTTCTGCAATCATATCTTTAAAAGGTCCAGCTTTAATCAGCACTTTCTGCCCTGGTTTAATCTCATGGTCGAAAACTTCCAACTCTTCGTCGGTAGCCAATAATAACTTCAGTTGATCGATTTGCTGGTCGGGCATAGAAGCTATTTTTCCAGAAAAATAGAGAAACCTTGAAATCCCGTTCGTCATTAAAACTTCGCTATGCTCTTTAGTTGAGATATGGACGAAGAGATAGGATTTAATTAAAGGCTCTTCTATGATTTTTTTCCGGTCGCTCCATTGTTTTAATGTTTTTTTTAGTGGCAGATAAGCCTTAATGCCTTTGCGCAGCAATTCATCATAAGCTTTTTTCTCAGCTCTTGATCGCGTATAAACAGGAAACCATTTATAGTTTTGATCAATCATAAGCGAAATCTAGATTGAAAGTTCCGATCATCGTGGAGAGTTGATCCCGATTACTGGAAGCTACGATAAAAAAAACAGAATAGATCAAAGATTGTCCTTGTAAGAAAACTACAAGGGTTCTTAATTTGTAGATATAAGAAAAATTTAACCAAATGGGACGAGCAATCATCAATGAGATTGTGGTTTATAAATTTTAATTTGTCAGGAGCAATATAGAATCAAAACTACTCAATTCTAATGTTAAAACCGTTTTTTTTCTTCTTAAATTATTGCGAAATGTCAATTAATATTTCTGGATTGTTGATCGATTTCTTTAAAATCAAATGAAACGAATTTTAAAGAAATAGGGCTTGCTGAAAAAACGCCAATAGATCGGTGTGCATAGACAGTGCTTTGATGTCATTTATCTACCACGGAATGTTTTCTATTGTGCAATTCCAATTGGTCTGGTTGCCAAAATCTTCATTAGATCTCAAACTACTTTTTCTTCCAAAACATCCACCACTTTCTATTTTCGTCATCGTAATATCCAGAACCTGAATATCCAGAATAATCAGAATAATAGTAGGTACTGTTGCCGCCGCCACGAGAATAATCTGTTGTATAATAGTTAGCATAAAGCGCATCATCGCCGAATGCATTCAAAATGATCGCTAAATTACTCAATCCATATTCTCTCGATAAACGCTCGGGAATGTTAGCGGCTCTTTGTTGTGAAACTCCAGAACGAATCACAAACAAGTTAATATCAGAAGACCGGATTAATGGAATGGCATCAGAAACCAAACCAACTGGTGCGGTATCTACCAAAACATAATCATAATCGGCTTCCAGTTTTTTTAGTAAATCTTTCATCGCCGCAGTGTGCAGTAATTCTGAAGGATTTGGAGGAACAGGTCCGGAAGGGATAAAATCGATATGATGAACTTCATCATGAATCATCACCTCTTCTAAGCTAGCCTGACCGGAAAGCAATGAACTCAATCCTTTTTTATTGTCACTCCCAAAAGCCTTGTGCAATTTAGATTTACGCAAATCGGCTGCAACCAGGATCACTCTTTTCTCTATCAAGGCCAAAGTACTGGCAAGGTTAATCGTAACAAATGATTTCCCTTCTCCTGAAATTTCTGAAGTGATACAAATGACCTTGCTGGCCTTGTGGTTTGCCAGAAAACTTAAGTTCGTTCGAACTGATCTCACCGATTCTGCAAAAACAGATTTGGGTTTTGATAACGAAAGTGCTTGTCTGCTATCCTGGTCTATATAATCTGGAAATTTGCGGATCACACCAATGATAGGCGTATGCGTCAATCCTTCAACAGTTTCCTTATCGTAAATGTATGGGTTTAAAAAACGAACCAATAAAATCAAGCCAAAACCTGAGGCCAAACCTAGCATAAGTGCTGTGCTGTAAGCTTTGCTGCTGTTTGGAGAAATGGCATAGTAAGAAGGGTAGGCCGGGTTTACAATGGATGCACCCGGAACAATAGCTGCGGCGTTCATCTCCGCTTCGAGTTTCTTTTCTGATAAATATGATCTTACTTTATTGTTTACTTCGAAGTTGGTTTGCAGTTTCACAAAGTTTTGCTCCTTTACCGGGATAGTGCTCATGCTTTGGGTAACCCCTGCAATTTGATTATCGATGTAGCGGATAGTGGCCTCGTTATTTTTACGCATGCCCTGAATGCTGCTTCTAATGCCCGATTTTACATTAGCGATCTGTTGCTCCACCTGTTTAACGGGTTGCGATTCGGGGTTAAATTGATTAAGCTTTATTTCCCTATTAGCTAGTAATGTATTGAGCTGCGTAACCAGTGCGCCCAAGCCTGTACTTAAATCGCCTTCTAAATCAACCCCAATTTCTACTTTATTTCGGTTGTTGTTGATCTGTTCCTCCAACTGTTTAATGCCCAGCAATTTAAGATTGAGTTCTGTTTTCTGTTTTTCAAAGTCTGCAAGTTTCCCTACTGTCATCGCAGTAGAGGAACTCATGTCGACCATTTTATTTTGTGTTTTATAATTGGCTAGGGTACTGCCTGACTTTCCTGCCTCGGTATTGATAAAACCGAGTTGATTATCAATAAAATCTACCGTTTGCCTGGCCGATCTTCTTCGCTGAATCACATCATACTTCACGTATTCCTTCATGATCGCATTTAGAATATCTGCAGCAAAAACGGCATTGGCATCCGTTTGGCTCAAGCTCATTACGTTGGTAAAACGGGCAGCCTCACCTATGTTTAAGCCGCCCATTGCACGGCCTATAAAATCTTCTTTGCTATTAAATTTGAATTGGTAGGTGCTGTTAATCGGGATTTTGTCTTTAATCCGAAAGGTCATATTTCCCATATCTATGCTCTGTCCGTACTTTATGGTCGATTTGGCATCCTCATTATCAGCTGAAGAAATTTGAAAACTTTGATTGTCAATTCCTTTGACCGAATATAGTGATCTGCCAAAATTTACGCTGTCTTGCTTAATAATTTCGATAACGAAAGGCACATTTGGGTAAAGCTCCGTGGTTCTCACGCGGCCTTTTAAGTAATAGCTGATTTTATAATCAAGCGTTTTAACAGCATTTGCAATCACTTCATTACTGCGAATGGTAAAACTCTCTGCCTGAATTTTGTCGGTGTAGTTATAATTTTGCATGGCTGCCTGGCCACCTGTGCTAATAGCAGGATTGCTATCTTCTAATTTTAATGATGCACTGGTTTGATAAATGGGAGGGGTGTACCATAAATAAAGCCATGCGCCGCAAAGCGCAACGGTTACGGTAAAAGCAACCCAATACCAGCGACTTAAAAATACCCTGAAGATTTTATAGAAATCAATACTTTGGCTTACAGCCTTTTTCTCTGGCACTAACTCTGTCAATGTATACTGTTTTAGATTGTTTGGGACAAAAAGATAATGTGATAAAGATAAGCGGTATTTTTTAAAAGAAGTGATGTTGCTGCAAATTTAACAGCAAATTAAATTTGATATTGCGACAAGCGCAACGTCGTTTTGGGAGGTTGTATTATAAAATAATTTGCCACAGACATTGTCACGGTGAGCTTGTCGAAGCGCTATTGCAGGCAATTCAATGCGTCCTTCGACAGGTTCAGAATGACATATCTTACCTATGATAAAGCAAAAAAAAATGGAAACAAAGTTTATGATCGATTAATAATCAACTACAGAATAATGAACAGGTAAGCTATACAACTGATGTTTCCGCTGTCTTTCTAGCAACAGGCTGTGGCACTTTTACATAGTATCCGGTTCCATCATATGGGCGTTTACGCGGATTTGTAGTACAAGCTGTGGAACAGCATCCTTGTAACTCTTCGCCGCATTCATCGCATTGCGTAATGTGCTCATTACACTCTGGATTAGCACAGTTGATCATTTTAGGTGTGGTTTTTCCACAGTTATAACAAACTGAAACCACAGTTGGATTAACCTCATTAACGTCAACGGCAATACGGTTATCGAAAACATAACATTTGCCTTCAAAATCCTTTCCGCCAGCTTCTTTGCCATATTTGATAATGCCACCATGCAATTGATACACATCGTTAAAACCATGGTGAAGCAATAGCGCAGAAGCTTTTTCGCACTTAATACCGCCAGTGCAATAGGTTAAAATCTTCTTGTCTTTATATTGGGCGAGCTGGTTAATCTGCTCCGGAAAATCTCTGAAATTTTCAATATCAAGGGTGATGGCATTTTTAAACTTCCCTAAATTATGCTCATAATTTGAGCGAACATCTAGAATCACGACGTCTTCATCATCTTTCATTTTCATGAATTCTGTAGGCTCCAAATGTTTTCCTGTTTTCTCATTCGGATTGATGATTGAAGTATCCCGTAAGCCAGAATGAACAATCTCCGATTTATAACGGCAATGCATTTTCAGAAACGATGGTTCTTCCACCTCATCAATTTTAAATTCTGTTTTTGCAAAACGCTCATCTGCATGGATGGCTTTCATGTAAGCCTCACATGATTCGGGGCTACCAGAAACAGTGCCATTCAAACCTTCATCAGCCACTATAATACGGCCAACTAAATTCAATGATTTACAAAATTTTAGGTGATCGGCAGCAAATTGTTCTGCCTCTGCTATGTAACTATAGCAATAGTAAAGAAGTGTTTGATATTTTTTCATAACGCTATTGATACCGTTGCAAACGGCGTTTAAAGCGGGGCAAAGATAATAAAAAAAGGCAGAAGGTAAAAAGGCAAAAGATTGAAGGAAAACCATCAACCTTACTACTTTCAACCTTTTACCTTTTAAAAACCGTACGCTATTCTAAATCCTTGAGTCAATTTTGTTGGGCCATCATAAGCAAAACCATAACTCACTCTTAGTACCAATCGTTGTATACCGAAATAAAATTCCTTATAATTTCTTTTTTCAGGTGATGATAAATAGCCTCCACCAATAAATTCCTCAAGCTTCGCTTTGCGTAATAATGGTACTTTATTTAAGAAAAAGCCTGCAAAATTGTGCTCAACATGGGCCTCAAAATATTGTTGATTGGTGCTAAACTGATAGAAATCGAGGTACTGAAACTTCCTTAAGTTTGGTGGGAAGATAGTAGAAATGTTACCGGAAAAATGTTTGTATTCCGGGTAGTAAACCTTGTCATTATTTAGAAATTTTCCGGCACCAACAAGGAAGGAAGTATAACCCCATAAGCCTAAACCTATCCGGTCTTGCGCTATTTCAACTTTAGCAAAATCATAATCAATATCGCTACCCAAAACACCATTAAATCCTTTTTTATACAGCACTGTAATTTTAGGGAAGTTAGATTCGGTATAAAACTTTCCATCAGGGCGGGTAATGTATTTTTGCCCGATGGTATAGGTTAAACTTGCCGTTGCGCTAAATGATTTATAGGTAGGAAAAAGTGGTATTTCTGCATTTGGAGAGAATGGATTGTTTGAGGTAAACTCCCTGTCTTTCGCATCAAAAAACTTAAAATTTGTACTGTTGGTTAAGGTGTTGCTTTTACTATAATCTGCACTTAAACTGGCCTGCAAACCGCTGGCCAACTCTCTTGTGGTATATAAACTCACAAAGCTTTTTTCGTAAAATTTCGGGAAATTCTTTTCATAAAGTAAAGAGTTAATGGTATTTCCCAGAGGGGTCATCGAACCCAGGTTATTTAAATCAAAAATTCCATTACCGAAAGAGCCGCCAAAAGAGGCACGTTTCAATGGATCGTAATAATAATTTCCGGTTAAGCTTCCGGTTAACTTTTTGTTGGCAAAACCGTATCTCAGCTCCGGTCTGATGGAATAGGAGCGTCTATTTTCGAAATCCTGGCGATAAGTTACCCCATATTTAATGGCAAATCCCTCCACGGTATTATAAAAGATGGATTTTAAAACAGGATCAAAATTTAAATAGTGCTTATCGTAGCGATCGTTTTTACTATAGCCCCTGAGTAATAATTTAGTGATCTTAAACTCATTGTTCTCTTTCTCTAACGAATCCAAATAAACTTTCGACTCTTTCCGCTTAGCAATACTGTCTTTTTTGATATAGTTTAGCTGCTCATCCGGGGTCAAGGGAATAGGGCGATTATTGATCCAGTAAAGGGAATCTTTCTTATTCACCGCTTTGGTAATCTTCAATATTTCTCCATTGAAGCGGTCTTTAGGAAACTTAGGGTCGAGATCATAATTGCTGTAAACGCCGACAAAATAGCCCGCAAATTTAAACCCTAAAACGCTGCCGGCGAACTGAAAATTGATGTTCGTTGGCATATAAGTGTCTTTAACTTTCGTGAATTGCTGATTAATATTTAGCGTGTCAATAAAATTGATACCTGATTTCTCCGTCAGGTAAACATCCGTATTGTAAATTCTCCAGCTTTCATCTATAATATAAATGTAGCCTCTAAAAACAGGATCGTTTTCCCTTCGGGGAATCACTTGAATTTTATGAATCAATTCGCCGTTTTCTTTGGATTCGCCAACCAACTTATATTTGTAGTAAAAAAGGGCATTATCAGCAATAGGCGAAATAAAACCTCTTGCACTGAGCTTGTTTTCCAGTAGATAATTATCATAAAAATTGATAATTAAATCAGAAGCCTTATTAAAACTGAAAGCATTATTTCTTCCGGCCACTTTCGAAGAAATCATTTCTTCATGAACATCGTTAGGTCTGCGGAAACTAAATTTACTGTTTGATTCAGAAAGGTAAAGAATCCCTTGTCGGTTCGAATCCAATTCCATAACCTTTTGAATATCTCTGCCCATAAATTTCTTGGGTGCGCCTTTTAACCTTTGTACGCCCTTGATATAAACATCGCAGGTAAAGGCATTTACCTCTTCTAAATGTGTTTTGCGCTGCTTTATGGCTTTTCTAATAATCTCAAATGCAGGGTCTTCGGCATTGCCTTTAATGGTTACATTTTCAAGGGTATAACTTTCAGATGCCAGGATCACGTCGTGGTTAATGGTTTCCGATAACTTTACCTTATAATCCTGTTGTTTATAACCAACTGCCCGGTAGCTTATGATATGATCACCTTTTTCAAGTTTAATAGCGTATTTCCCATCAACATTTGCCGATGTTCCGGTAGTGGTATTTTTAATGTAAACTGATGCAAAAGGAACTGGTTGTCCGCCTGTATCCTTAATTGTTCCGCTAACCGTATATTGTTGTGCTATTGCCAGCTGGGTTAAACAACAAAGAAGGATGAGTGCGCAGAGTCGGGTCATGTTTATTAGTTAGTAAGCTATAAATATCGAATAAGTTTTAACACTATACACATAGTGGTGTGTTAAAGTTTGTTAAGTTGAATAAAAAATAAGCTTTTAGCCGTTTGATATCTTTTATAAAGGATTCAAAAGCGCATTTTGATAAAATATCAAACGTTTGCGCTTAAATAGTTACAAGCAATCAAGGTGGTTTTAAGTTGCCAAGAAGTTTTTTTTATAACTTTGGAAAAAGAAAAAATATTAAAAAAGCCATGTATAAAACACTTAAACCTGTTCTCCAAAAAGAACTTGAAGAAATAGAAAACGCTGGGTTATTTAAACGCGAACGCATAATCATAACACCACAAGGTGCAGATATTAAAGTAAGCGGCGGTGCAGAGGTGATCAATTTTTGTGCAAATAATTACCTGGGTCTTTCTTCGCATCCTAAAGTAATCGAGGCGGCAAAAAAAGCGATTGATGATCATGGCTATGGAATGTCTTCGGTTCGTTTTATCTGCGGAACGCAGGATGTTCATAAGGAATTGGAAGCGAAAATATCTCAATTTTTAGGTACGGAAGATACCATTTTATATGCTGCTGCCTTTGATGCCAATGGGGGCGTTTTTGAACCTTTGTTTAATGCTGAAGATGCAATTATTTCTGATGAATTAAACCACGCTTCTATTATTGATGGCGTTCGTTTGTGTAAAGCACAGCGTTTCCGTTATAAAAATGCCGATATGGAAGATTTGGAAAAGCAACTGATTGCTGCCAAAGATTGCAGACATAGGATCATTGTTACTGATGGTGCTTTTTCTATGGATGGATCAGTAGCGCCGCTTGACAAAATCGCTGACCTGGCTGATCAATATGAAGCGCTGATCATGATTGATGAATCGCACTGCTCTGGCTTTATTGGTAAAACGGGTAGAGGTACTCACGAGCATTTCAATGTAATGGATCGGATTGATATCATCACCGGTACCTTAGGAAAAGCATTGGGAGGCGCTTCTGGCGGTTTCACTTCTGGTAAAAAAGAAATTATCGATATGTTGCGTCAGCGTTCTCGTCCATATTTATTCTCCAATACTTTAGCGCCTGCTATCGCTGGAGCATCAATCGCGGTATTGGATATGTTGAGCGAAACTACATCGCTTAGGGATAAGCTGGAAAGCAACACCAAATATTTCCGTCAAAAAATGACTGAAGCTGGCTTTGATATCAAACCAGGCTTTCACCCAATTGTACCGGTAATGCTTTACGATGCTAAAATAGCGCAGGAGTTTGCGGCAAAAATGCTAGATGAAGGTATTTATGTGATCGGATTTTTCTATCCTGTAGTTCCGCAAGGTAAAGCCCGGATCCGTGTGCAGCTCTCAGCAGGTCATGAGCAACACCACTTGGATAAAGCCATTGCTGCTTTTACAAAAGTTGGTAAAGAATTAGGAGTGATTTAACTTCTATAAGTTTTATATGATTTAAGAAAGCTGCTTAATTGCGGCTTTTTTCGTTTTGAGTTCATTTTCTTTTATAATGATATTGTAAACTGATTATTTGAACCCGTTATCACTTAAAATTTTAGATTATT
Source organism: Pedobacter sp. AC212 (assembly GCF_979258625.1). Taxonomy (NCBI): domain Bacteria; kingdom Pseudomonadati; phylum Bacteroidota; class Sphingobacteriia; order Sphingobacteriales; family Sphingobacteriaceae; genus Pedobacter; species Pedobacter sp. AC212. Next base: position 1,674,446 of record NZ_OZ409870.1, read on the forward strand.
TGCCGTATATTTGAAGCCATGTTGCAGGATAAAATCACACAATACTCGGAAAAGATAAATGCTTTCGTAACAGAAAAAGCTGACGAACTGGAGCAATTCCGTATCAAATATTTAGGCAGTAAAGGAATTATCAAAGAAATTTTTGAAGAATTCAAAACTGTCTCAACTGAAGAAAAAAGATCATTAGGTAAAGTTTTAAATGAGTTTAAACAACTTGCCGAATCTAAATATCAAACCTTAAAAGAATCTACAGAAAGTAATAGCTCAAAAACTGAAGATGTTAGTCTTGATTTGACGTTACCAGGTGAAGGATTTGAAATCGGATCCCGTCACCCGCTGGCTTTGGTGCGTAGGGAGATTGTGGAGATTTTTGCTAAACTGGGTTTTACTGTTGCCGAGGGGCCGGAAATTGAGGATGACTGGCACAATTTCTCTGCCTTAAACTTCCCTGAGGAACACCCTGCGAGAGATATGCAGGATACATTCTTCATTAAAAAAGGCGGCGAAAAAGGTGATATCGCTTTGCGTACACATACTTCATCTGTTCAGGTACGTATGATGGAACAAGGGCAACCGCCTTTCCGTGCCATTATGCCGGGAAGAGTTTACCGCAACGAAGCCATTTCTGCAAGAGCACATTGCTTTTTTCACCAGATTGAAGGTTTGTATGTAGATGAGAATGTGTCGTTTGCGGATTTAAAGCAAACCTTATTTTATTTTGTTCAGGAATTGTACGGTGAAGGTACTCAGGTGCGTTTCCGTCCGTCATATTTCCCATTTACTGAGCCATCTGCCGAAATGGATATCTCTTGTACCATTTGTAAAGGTGCAGGTTGTAACATGTGTAAGTACAGCGGTTGGGTAGAAATTTTAGGTTGTGGAATGGTAGATCCAAATGTATTGGAAAACTGTGGCATCGACTCGAAAAAATACAGTGGTTTTGCCTTTGGTATGGGAATAGAAAGAATTACAAATCTTAAATATGTGATTAAAGATTTACGTCTTTTCTCAGAAAACGATGTTCGCTTTTTGAACCAGTATAAATCTGCCTTGATTTAATCATGAGGTATCTCTTTAGTATTCTGTTCGTGTGTTTTCTGTTTGTTAGCTGCGGCAAAGAAGAAAACTTTATTCCAGATGTACCGGTTAATTATAATGTTACCTTGGTAGAATTCGGAATAAAAGCGGTAAACAATGTATTATTGGTTCCAAATAATGGAATAGCAGGTTTGGTGATCGTTAGAACGCCACTTGGTGGTTTTGTAGCTTTCGATCGCTGCAGCACCGTGAATCCAGATAGCAAATGCAAAATTGTTCCCGATGATAGCGGTTTAACGGCTACAGATCCGTGTTCGGGTGCAAAATTTTCTCTTCTCGATGGTACGCCGCAGAAAGCACCTGCAGAAAGAACTTTAAAAACATATAGTGTGTCTTTACAAGGCAATACTACAATAAACGTCAGGAATTAATGGAAGCTGAAAAAATTAAAGAAACAGTAAAAAAAGCTGCCAAAGAACTTTTTAGAAAATATGGTTATCACAAAACAAGTGTTAACGAAATTGCAAAAAAAGCAAGGATAGCAAAAGCAACCATTTATAAATATTTTGAAAGTAAGGAACAGGTTTTAGATAGCATCTTAATGGATTATCTGGATCAGAACCTGCATGAAATAATTAACAATAAGGTAAGCTACGGCTCGGAGGAGGAGCATCTTAAAGCGTTGGTGATGAAAACCAGCAGACTTTCTTTCACTGCCTGTAATGAATTTATCGGTTGGGATTTTGTACGGGAAAATGCCAACTCACAAGAGTTTTTAAAACATTTATCTGATCAGCTTGAGGCACTTTTATTGGCAGCCTACCTGGAGCTCGAGACCTTTAAAAACAATCCCGCAAGGAGAGAAGGTTTGGCATTTCTACTTAAAGCCAGTAAAAGCATTGTTTTCTCTTTCGCTTTTACCTCGGTAAGCGATTCTGATGTTCGCAAAAACTTTGTTAGTTTTCAAAAAGAAATACTTCCGTTTTTGGTTAAGGCAGCGCTTTAGTTTTCTGAATAGTAATCCTTGGTCTTATATTTTTGCACAGTGCGTTGCGTTTTGCCATTCACCACTTTTGTTATAATCACGGTAACGTCATCGCCGATGCTGGAATCTTCAATTACCGACGAAACTTCAGCAAGAACATTCTTTTTATCAATGCGGTAACTGATCGTTTGCTGGTAGCAGCAACCGTTTTTCTGCTCAACGCTGAGTAGCTTATTTTTCTTATCAATACCAAACATCCCCAGGTTTTCACTTGCCAGCTTGGTTAATTCTTTACTTAACAAGAATTTGTTGTTGGTCGCCAGATAAATATCATAAGATGGACTCATGTACAGCCCTTTACTTCCATTTCGTATTGCTAAATCTTCAATGCCGTCGAAATTAAAATCACCAAAAATCAGCGGACTCTGATACTTTCCCAAATCGAGCCAGCCTATTTTTGCGTCTTGGTTGCCATTGAGGCTAAAATCTAAATCAGGAGAGTGGAATGTTTCCAATTCTTTATCTGATATTTTATCATATAGAATGATGGTTGCCTTACCTCCACACAAGCCATCTGCGCAATCGGCAACAAAAATTTTGACATTGTACTGGTTTGAACTATTGTTAGATAGAAATTTATATTGAGCTTTTGCCGAAAAAGTAAATGAAATAAGAATGCAGAAAATAGATAGATTTTTCATTAAATAATTTTCGTTAAAATTACCTTAATAACTAATCATCAAAAGTTAAAAAACGTTAACGATCACGTTTTCTGGCTTTTATATAGTTGTTAATGGCATCTCTAGTGGTTAACCAATTTCTGCCTTCTTTGTAGGCGTCAATTTTGCCTTGTCGAGCCAATAAACTTACATATTCTTGCCCATACTTAAACTCGGGCTCGGAAACGATTTGGGATATTGGTTCGTATTCACCATAAAGGCTATCAGGCATAGCATTAAGGTAAATATTTAATGAGCGTTCTGAAGCTTGTAGCATAAGCAAATAAAGTTTGTGATAACTACCTTTGTTTGCTTGGTTTAAAGCTTCGTAATATTTTTTTCTATCATTTTTTAAAATAATTGCCGGAGGAAAGCCATTTCGCATTAAAAGCAAGTTCATGGCGAGCCTAACGGTTCGGCCATTACCATCAAAAAATGGATGAATCCAAACTAATTTGTGGTGAAAAATTGTGGATAATAAAATGTCGTTTAAACCATCTTTATTTTCATTTACAAAATAGATAAGTTCATCTAATAAATCAGAAACTTTATTAGCATTTGGTGGTGTAAAATTAGCGCCAAGGATGCGAACACCACCATTTCTTATTCGACCAGCATAATCGTCTTCAATACTGCGAAGAACCAAGCCGTGAAGAGAAAGTATATCAATGCTTCTTAAGGTGTAATTTTTATTGACAAGGCTGTATAGATAATCAATCGCTTTTTCATGATTATGTGCTTCGAAATGTTCTACGAGTGATTTACCTTTTATTGTGATGCCTTCTTGCAAAACCATTCGGGTTTCCCTTAAACTTAGTGTATTACCCTCAATACTATTTGAGTTATATGTCCATTCTAAACTTAGATCATTTCTTATTCTAGTTAAGGCGCTATTAGGTAGCGGACGTGACTCATCCAGACGTCTTTTTTTTTCAAATAGCCTGTCAGCATGAGGTTTTAATTCCTCGAGATCTGTTAAATCAATATTCCACACACACAAAGATACTAATATCGTTTGTTATAAAAAATTAATCTATCCGATATTTATTGTTTTGTTCATTATGTATTTTAAAACAGCAGTAGCTAATCACATTGTTTCAAGCTGGCTTTAAAAGCCCTATTTAAATAATACAATATTATGTGCTTAATTATTGCAATTGCGTTTTCAAGTGTTCCCACGATTTACATCGCTAGCTATAACAATCCGCATCGTGAGCATTAACTAAGGTGGTAAAAGGCGAGCGGCTGATCGAGCCTAGCAATTGGGAAAATACCGGTTGTTCAGAAAATTTATATCTTTAAACATACTTTTTTGTGTATTAACTAACGGTTTAAAATAAGGGATGGCTTAGGTTATCTCGTTCTATTTTTATCAGACACTAATGTGTATAAATGTCTATTCTAATTTATTAACGATTATCAGCATTTTTCTTGATTTGAAGTTTGGATATAAATTTGCTAGTTTAGGTTATCAAACAAAACTAAACTGAAGATGAAGGTAAGCCATTGTTCCAATTGTAATGCCTTAGCTAGAACTGATGATAAGTATTGCAGTAAATGTGGGCAAGAAATTCATGTGCATCGGTTTACGTTGGGGCATATTTTCCATGAATTCTTTCATGCCTTTACCCATGCCGATAAGGGAATTTTTTATCTGTTGAAAGAGTTGCTGGTAAAACCCGGTACAGTAGCTAGAGAATATATTGGGGGTAAGCGAAAGAAATACTTTAATCCATTCACTTTCTTTTTAATTCTTGCTGGTCTTTTCGTTTTATCAAATACTTTTTTTAGTCCTGTAAGTGTTAGCCACAATCCTGAGATACCAGTCAGCGTTCAAAATATACCAGATCCAGTAAAAAAGGCTGAGGTAATAGAGATGATCAAAAGAGGTGCTAATGTTCGCTATTTTACTTCGAAGTACGGAAACATCCTCGCCATGATTGCGGTGCCGTTTTTTGCACTATTTTTCTGGCTTATTTACTATAAAAGGCAGTATAATTATGCAGAGCACTTTGTTGCAAATGTATTTTTCGTTAGTTTTTCGAACCTGGCTTTCACTTTCCTGGCTTTCCCGTTAGAAGCATTGGCTAAAAATACGCCTTGGTTACCTATTGTGCCCTCCATTGGTCTAGCTATTCAAATTATCTACTATACCTATGCTTACAAAGGTTTTATGCAACAAAGCGGAGTTGTTGGCACAACAAAAGTATTTCTTCAATCGTTTATAGCCGTAGTACTTTGGGTAGCTTTAACCATGATGGCGATGGCCATTTACATTTACCAAAACAGCCATTTTATTGAGTTCTTTAGCAGAATGAAATGATTGCTATTCCCACTTAAATACCTTCACTGCTATTGCATAAATTACAATTCCCCAAATAAAAAGAATCATAATCTGGAATTTCACATCCCAAAGACCAGCGCCTTCAAAAGCCACCTTTCTCATTGCATCATTCAGATATGTTAAAGGCAGCGCTCTGCTGATGGGTTGCAGCCATGTTGGGAAGGCTTCGATGGAAAAAAATGTTCCTGATAACAAAAATTGGGGAAGGGTGACAATGTTAGAAATAGGAGGGACCATGCTTTCGCTTTTGGCAATGCCTGAAATGATAAAACCAAAACCCATAAATACAATGATGCCCATGGTAGCCAATATGAGCATATTGACGACCGTGACCGCACCATGAACCAGGGTGAAGCCAAAAAAGAAATGGCCCAGTAGTATGATAAAAACTGCACCAATTAGCGCAAAACCTATCCTTGCAATCCCTTCGCCAATAACAATGCTCGATCTTTTTACCGGCGTAGCAAAGAAACGTTTAATTACAAGTGTTTGGCGTAAACTTAAAAACACAAACGCCGTTCCGAAAACTCCTGTGCTTAACAATGAAAAGCCTAACTGACCCGGCAAAATAAAATCGATGGTTTTATATTCACGCCCGGTGATGGTGCTTTCTTTTATTTCGGCAACGGTAGGCTTTAAAGTTTTATCATAAAAAACACTATTCAGTACCGATTTTAAAATGCCACCTTTATCTCTTGAAGCTGATGTATATACCACATTCACGGAGTATGCTGCGCTGTTCACTTTTCTGTGAACATCAATCATGGCATCGATATTTCCCTTCTCCAGTAATTTATCAAAATCTTCTTTCGATTTATCTTTCACCAATCTGATCATGCCCGTCTTTGCAAGCATTGCAATAACCGGATTATTTACGTCCGACCCTGGATTGACGCCGACATCTATTCTGGTTCCACCACCGCCTAAAAATCCAAATACCAAAATAAAAATTAAAGGGAAGGCAAGGGTAAAAACCACCGCAGATGGACTCCGCATAATAGAACGGAAACTTGCTTTTGCTAATGCTAAGGTGGCAGTAGTATTGCTGTATTTTTTCATTTACTATTTATGATTAATAGTGATTTTACTATTTTTCTTAAACCCGATTTAAGTGGCAGCTCCCGATGAAAATCCGGACTAAAACGTAAAGGGGTAGTAACATTAATTTGATTGCTGTAATTTCTTTACAAAAAAAATATTTTTATTCTCTCCATTCTTTTCCAGTCAGGTTGATAAAAACATCTTCCAGATTGGCTTTCTTAACTTCCTTTTTACGCTCAAAACCACTATTCACCAATTGGTCAATTAAATTATCTGGTGTATCCAAAGCGATTATCTGCCCTCGTTCTACAAAAGCCACACGATCGCAAAGTTGCTCGGCCTCATCCATATAATGGGTGGTGATGACTACTGTAGTTCCGGCATCTCTGATTTCCGTTATCAAATCCCAAAGATTTCTCCTGGCCTGCGGATCCAAGCCCGTGGTAGGCTCATCAAGAAAAATAATTTTTGGCTGATTGATCAGCGTTGTTGCAATGGAAAACCTTTGCTTTTGGCCACCGGATAAAGCTTTGTATTTTGCCTTTGCCTTATCCTGAAGGTTTACTTTTTCAAGCATTTCCATTGGTTTAATATTTGCGCCATACAAACCAGCAAAAAGCTCGATCAGCTCAATAAGGTTAAGATTTGGGTAATAACCTGCCGCCTGTAACTGCACACCAATAATCTGCTTTATTTCCTGTGGATTTTTATCAACTGAAAAGCCATCAACTACAATTTCTCCTGAGGTTTTAGGTCTTAAGGTTTCAATGATTTCCAGCGTTGTTGTTTTACCAGCACCGTTTGGTCCAAGCAAACCAAATATTTCGTTTTCATAAACTTCAAAACTTAATCCCTGAACGGCCACGAAATCATCATACTTTTTTACCAGGTCTGTGACCGTGATGATGGCTTTTTTTGTTTCCATGTTGCGAATGTAAGGAGCTTTAAATGAATTAGAAATGAATTTTTAAGAACTTTTTGTAAAATGTTTTCAGGATGATGGAACAACCCAATGCGGGATCCGTTAAAAGCAAATCTGCGAATCTTCAGCTTTGATTTGAGCCGCAGATTCGCAGATTTTTAATATTTCGCTCTAGTCTTTAAGCTTTTATCTTTCAGCTTGAAGCTACCAGGTTAACTCACCTTTCATTACGTTTACAAAATCATCAAATAAGTAGCGAGAATCATGTGGGCCTGGAGAAGATTCAGGGTGATATTGTACCGAAAATGCTTTCTTCCCTTTCACGCGAATACCCTCAATAGATTTATCGTTCAGGTTTACGTGTGTAATTTCTACTTTATCTGAGTTTCTCACTTCATCCGGAATTACACCGAAACCATGGTTTTGAGAAGTCACCTCGCAGTGATTTTTAATAATGTTTTTAACCGGGTGGTTTAAGCCACGGTGGCCGTTAAACATTTTCATGGTACCGATTCCGTTCGCTTCAGCCAGCAATTGGTGACCTAAACAAATGCCGAACAATGGTTTATCTTCTGTTAATATTTCCTGAATTGTTTCTACCGCATAAGGCATTACCGATGGATCGCCAGGGCCGTTTGAAATAAAATAACCATCCGGATTGAATTTTTCCATTTCAGCAAACTTAGTTTTAGCAGGGAAAACCTGAACATAAATATCACGGTTTTCGAAGCTGCGAAGAATGTTTTTCTTAATACCAAGATCAAGAGCAGCAACTTTTAAGCTGGCCTCTGGATTTCCGTAGAAGTATGGCTCTTTTGTACTTACCTGAGAGGAAAGCTCTAAACCTTCCATAGAAGGTACTTCCGATAATTTCTTTTTTAATTCATCAAGATCAGTAATTTCTGATGAGATGATGGCATTCATTGCACCTTTATCACGAATGTGGCGAACCAAAGCACGGGTGTCAATATCAGAAATAGCGACTAAATTGTCGTTCTGGAAATAATCCTGAATAGATTCTGTAGCTTGTTTACGACTGTAAACAATGTTATAGTTTTTACAAACCAAACCTGCTATTTTAATAGAGTCAGATTCAATTTCCTCTCTTTGGATGCCGTAATTACCAATGTGGGAATTAGTGGTTACCATGATCTGGCCAAAGTAACTTGGATCAGTAAAAATCTCCTGGTATCCTGTCATCCCGGTGTTAAAACAAATTTCGCCAGTAGTGGTGCCAATTTTTCCAGCAGCTTTGCCGTAAAAAACTGTGCCATCGGCCAGTAATAAAATCGCAGGTAACTTGGTGTAGTTAGTCATGGTAATTACAATATGGATTTTGATTTAAAAAAGAGTTGAAAAAAGGATGTCTCTCGGCAATTGAGCCGTATTTGCTTGGGGCAAAAAAAGATGAATAAATCCCTTTCATTTCGGGGTACAAAGATAGGGTTTAACATTGTAAATGTAAAGAAAAATATGAAATAGGTTTGAGGTATAAAGTTGAGAACGTAAAGCTTAAGGCAGAACTGCTGGCCAGCTTTCATTTCTCGCAGCTTTGGTCTTTTAGCTTTGCGCTTCGGCCTCTTTTTAAAGAAAAAACGATACTTTTGAAACAGCAAAATAAAACCAATGTCAGTACATAAAGAAATCAAAAGAATAACCACGCACATTTTGCAGGAAATGAAACAGCGTGGTGAAAAAATATCAATGCTTACGGCTTATGATTATTCCATGGCTACCATCTTAGATGATGCCGGATTGGACGTACTACTGGTTGGAGATTCTGCTTCTAATGTAATGGCCGGGCATGAAACAACTTTACCAATTACGTTAGATCAAATGATTTATCATGCTGCGTCGGTTATCAGGGCTGTTAAACGTGCTTTCGTAGTAGTCGATCTTCCTTTTGGCTCTTACCAGGGCAATTCTAAAGAAGCCTTAAATTCTGCGATCAGAATTATGAAAGAGTCGGGTGCACACGGTGTGAAGCTGGAAGGTGGCGAAGAAATTATCGAATCCGTTCAACGCATTATTACAGCCGGGATTCCGGTTATGGGGCACCTGGGTTTAACGCCTCAATCTATTTATAAATTCGGAACTTACACTGTTAGAGCCAAAGAAGAGGAGGAAGCAAACAAATTAAAATCTGATGTATTGGCGCTTCAAGCAGCTGGTTGTTTTAGTATTGTTTTAGAAAAAATTCCCGCTGCACTTGGTAAGGAGGTTTCTGAAAGTTTACATATTCCTACTATTGGTATTGGTGCAGGTTCGCATTGCGATGGCCAAGTTTTGGTCGTTAACGATATGATTGGTTTAACAAAAGGTTTTAAACCACGTTTCCTGCGTCAGTATCTAAATCTATACGAAGAAATTTTGGGTGCCGCCCAATCCTATATCCGTGATGTAAAAGCTAACGATTTCCCTAACGATAAAGAACAATACTAGTTACAGGTTATGGGTTGTAGGTTATGGGAACATGACTTATAACTTGAAACTTATAACTCACAACTGATTTATGCCAATCACTGAAAAAGACATACTTTTTGAAGATAACCATCTCATTGCCATTAATAAAAGAGCGGGAGATATCGTTCAGGTGGATGAAACCGGCGATGAACCTTTAGATGAACAGGTAAAGAAATACATTGCTAAAAAATATAATAAGCCGAACGGCGCCTTTTTAGGCGTGGTGCATCGTTTGGATAGACCGGTTAGCGGCGTAATCTTATTTGCCAAAACCAGTAAGGCTTTAGAGCGCATGAATGCTGCTTTTAAAAATCGCGAAGTAAAAAAAACTTATTGGGCCGTTGTAAGAAACAAACCCGAAAAGGAAGCTGCTACGCTAATTCACTGGCTAATTAAAAATCCGCAGAAAAATGTGGTTACTTATTATAAAAATGAAGTAGCCAATAGCCAAAGAGCAGAACTTTCTTACCGCTTAATTGGAAATTTAGATGGTTATTATCTTTTAGAAGTTGATCCAATTACGGGCCGATCGCACCAAATCAGGGTTCAGTTATCGTCGATGGACTGCCCGATTGTAGGGGATAATAAATACGGTTATCCACGAGGTAGTCGCAAAGGAAGCATCTGCCTTCATGCACGCAGGTTACAGTTTTTGCACCCTGTAAAAAAGGAGCCGGTAAACATTTTTGCCAAATTACCTATTGACGGATTTTGGGAGCGTTTCGAAAATATGTAATTCAGTATTGGTATTTTTTTTCCCCAATTAACGTCACCAAATCCCCATGATATTTTATTGTCATTGCCAATAGCTAGTCAAAGCTGCCTTAGGAAGTTTTAAATGTTTGGCATTGTTTTTTGCATAGGTTATGCAAAGCAAAACCAAATTTTATGAAAAAAACAATTTTATCAGTTGCGGCAGTGGGCCTATTAGCTGCTGCGCTTGTTTCATGCGAAAACACCACAAAAACAACGAAGAGCAGCGATACTACGATTGTTAGTGGAGATACAACAGTAAAAACAACAGTTAAGACTGAAGAAGTAAAATCTGATGTTCCATCCTTTTCGAGTGATGAAGTGAATAAGGGTTTAGCGGAATATGCGAAGCTGAAAGATGAATATCTTGCCGCATTAAAAAGCAAAAACGAAACCCAGGTTAAGGCTTTGACTACAAAATATTCTACCTGGGCTCAAACAGCATCTACTTGGGCAACCAAACTGAAACCCGATGAAGTTCAAAAATATACCGACTACATGACTAAAGTTAGCAAAGAATGGGGAGCTGCAGCACAAGAAGCAGTAAAATAAACGACTTTCCGAAATAAAAAATGGGCTTGTTTTTACAAGCCCATTTTTTATTTACAATCGATTTTATTAAAAACAAGAGACTTACCAAAGCCGAGTTTTCCTAAGTCTTTAAATTGAGTTTTTCCATCCACTTCTTCTACATCTCCAAAACCTTCAACTAACTGGTCATTTTGTTTTAACCATACCACCTGACGGGTAGAGGTAGTACCTTCAGATTGAAATGTATAATCCGCAATGATGGTATCACCTTTCACTATTCCAGAGATTACTCCGTTATTTTTATCCTTTTCGAATAGATTATATGATAGCGATCCGGTTACTTTTTCATCTTCCATATTTAAAGATAGATTTGCCGTATCTCTGTTTTTTATGGATTGATAACATTGCTTTGACTGGTCAATTTCTTTAGAATTGGCCGAAGTTGAATCTCCAGCATCGGAATCGGTATTTTTAGATTGGCAAGCCGCCATTAAACAAACAGCAATGCTGAGGGTAGGGATTAATTTTTTCATTTCTTAAGGATTGATGAACAAGTTAACGCAAACAGCCTGCCAAGATTTGATGAGAAATAAATATCCACTAAATAGAAAACCCCGCTTTAGCGGGGCCATCTAAACAATTAAACAAAATTTTTACCATTTATAAGTTCCAACGGCACCTTTATCCAAAGTACTCGTTACTATTTTTCCATCAAAACGAATATTAAAGTTTGTTTCGTTACTATTGTTATTACAAACGATCAAGACTTTTTTGCCATCTGGTGTTTTAAAGGCTACGTTTTGAAGGTTATTTGTAATGTTTGAAGCTATCCGAACAGAACCAGCCGGAACAAATTTAGCCGCATGAGCAATAACATAGTAAGCAACATTTCTGCTAATTGCAGGTGCAATGGTAATCGCCCCTAAACAAGATGTACAGCCGCCCTTATCGGTATGTGGATTGTAATTCGGATCGGCAGCCAAATTCCATTCTAAAACATTCCTGCTCCAGTTACGGGTAGCGCCGATTATTAAGGTTGAAACATGCCATTTCAAATCCTCTCCAAAATTACTTGGTCCACCAACCCATTGCTCTGTAAAATAAACATTCTTATCTGGATGCGCATTATGAACTTGTGTTAGCGCAGAGATTGGCCCCGCATATAAATGAAATGCCGAACCGTCGATATACTTCTTGGCCTCAGCATCGTTTAAAACAGTAATCGGGTATTCTGGCTTATCGGCATTGTGATCATAAATAATGATTTTTGTAGCAATACCACTGCTTTTGAATATCGGTCCTAAGGCTGTTTTAATAAAGCTGGCTTGCTCTTCTGCCGACATGTACATACTTGGGTTATTCCCAGGATGTAGGGGTTCATTTTGTGGCGTAATGGCATCAATTGTAATGCCTTCGGCTTTCATTGCCTGGATATATTTCACCAGATACTTCGCGTAAGCTTGATAGTATTCTGGTTTTAGATTACCTCCAATATAACTTTTATTGGTTTTCATCCAGGTAGGAGCAGTCCACGGAGAACCCAAAATCTTAATCTTCGGATTAATGGCTACAATTTTTTTCAAAACTGGAATTAAATCCGTTTGTTCTTTCGCAATGGTAAATTTTGCCAAGGCTTCGTCGGTTTCGCCATCACCCAAATCGTTATAGGTAAAAGGGTAGGCACTCAAATCGGATGCACCGATGCTTACCCGGATATAGTTTACAGAAATTGCATCATCAGCTGAGGCGAAAAGTTCATGTAGTAGTTTATCTTTCTCGGCTGCGGGCAATGCATTAATTAAAGTTGCACTTCCACCGGTTAAGGTATAGCCAAACCCATCAATTTCCTGGAAAGTTGTATTCTGATCTACTTCAATCGTGGGATTAGAATTTGTGGATTCGCTGAAGTTTAGCGCCACATTCTGTTTGCTCAAGAGCTGAGACTGGTCTCCCTTGGTCAGCCAAAAACCCACTTCGGTTTTAATGGGATCGGAATTGGTTGGCTTTTCTTGATTGGCTGTAGTGGTATTTTTTCTACAGGCACAAGCTGCGAAGAATAGACTTACAGCAAGGCTAATATTGTAGATAGATTTCATTAGCTTTTTCGGTTTTTATAAAATAGGGTAGGATGATATAAAGGAGCGAAGCTTTTATAAGCTCCGCCCTTTAAATTTGATTTGTGTGTGATAAAATTTTATGATCAACGCTTATCCGTAGGATTGAACTGATCAAATGCGTCACCTTTCGTCTAGCGAATATTCGGATTTCTATCCCATTCTGCCTGAGGGATCGGGAACAATAATTTTCCCGCAGTAACATTATAATTTAGGTTAGCGCCGCTGCCATTTTTTTGGTTGTTCATCACTGCAACCGCTCTATTTGTTCTTAATAAATCGAACCAGCGATGACCTTCAAAAGCTAATTCTAAACGTCTTTCTTTTTCGATTGCTAAACGCATATCAGCTTGATTTGCAGCTGGAGTAATACCTAACTTCACACGTCCGCGAATTTCATTTACAATTGGAGCTGCTGCTGACCATCCTGATGCGCTTAACTCATTTAAAGCTTCTGCCTTTAATAATTTAATGTCGGCCAAACGAATAATATAAGAGTTAGCCAAATCATCATTTCTGTATTTGTTAATGAAAGGATAATTGGACTTCGACCAATAATCATCAGACCATCCCTCTGTAGATACGTTTTTAAAACTAATACTCGTATTTTTACGGATCACATCACCTTCGGAATCAAACGCAGCCACTAAATCATTTGTTGGTGTACAAAAACGTTTCCATCCTGTGCCGACAATAACACCAGTCATCCAGTTACCACGACCAGAAGGACCACCCCAGCCATCGTACTGCATTTCCCATATCGATTCGCTATTGTTTTTATGTGCGCCATCAAACAGTTGATCAAAAGAACCAATTAATGAATAACCTCCATTGATGGTTGCATCAGCATATTGCTGCACCTTTGTCCAATCTGGATTAGGTTTTGAAGCGTAAACTTTAGCTAATAATGCGTTTACGATACCTTTTGTAATGATTCCTTTGTTTGGAGCGCTTGTGCGTACCAGTGGCAAGGCATATTCTAAATCTTTAATGATTTGAGCATACACTTCATCAACAGAAGAACGGGATTTTTGCATTTCTTCCAAAGTAGTTGGCGATTTTAGTACTAAAGGAACACCGCCCCATAAACGTACTAAATGGAAGTAAAAATAAGCCCGCAAGGTAGCTGCTTCTCCCAAAATCTGACCTCTTCTACCACTGGCATCTAAAGCTGGATCCTGAATGTTAGGTACATTTTCCAGTACCTCATTTGCATTTTTAATGTTCGAATATAATCCACTCCAATCCCGGCCAACGTTTCCATTAGTGGAGTTTGTGGTGAATAAATCTATTTGAATATTTGCAGGGTTATCGCCGCCTGCATAAGCATTATCAGAGGTTACGTCGCCATTTACCATGTAATCCCAAATATGGTAGTCATTATACATGCCTCCATAAGTACCCGAAATTAGTTTCTCTGCTCCAGCAGCTGTTGTAAACGCCACATCGCCAGTAACCTGGTTAAATGGTTGTTTATCAAGGAAATCTTTTTTGCAACCGCTTTGCATCGTAATAGTCAATACTGCTGCGGCTACTAATGAATATATTTTTAGTTTCATTTTCTTAATTCTTAAAATCCAATATTAACACCGAATAATATACTTCTAGATTGAGGATAAGTTCCAAAATCAACGCCCATGTTTGGACCATTTGCATCGCTCACATTTACCTCTGGATCTAGACCAGAATAGTTAGTGAAAGTAAGCAAGTTGTAACCTGTTGCAAACAAGGTAATTTTGCTCATTTTTAATTTTTCTAAAACTGACTGACCAAAGCTGTAAGAGAGCGTAGCCGTTTTTAAACGTAAGTAGGAGGCATCTTCTACAAAGCGGCTAGACGTTAATGAATTTTCTGAACTGCTTCTTAGCGCTTTTGGAATATTGGTAATCTGGCCTGGGGTAGTCCATCTGTTCAATACCACAGCAGATTGATTTTTAGAATCAAACATTCCCTCTAAGTCAATTCTGGTTGCATTAAACAATTGGCTTCCTTGAACACCCTGGAAAAAGATATTCAAATTCCAATTCCCGTAAGTTAAATTATTGGTCACTCCGTAGATAAACTTAGGCTGAGCAGAACCGATAAAAGTTCTATCACCTGGATCAGCAGAACCAGTTACACCATTGTTATTCGTGTCAGCATACATCGCCGCACCGGTAGCTGGATTAACACCAGTAAATTGATATCCGTAAAAGCTTCCTAATGGCATTCCTGTAACCACTCTTACAGCTGCATCACGCTCATAAATACCCGCAAAATCCAACGATTGTGTTGTAGAACCTAAATCGGTAACCTTGTTACGGTTAAGTGAGAAGTTTAAATCGGTAGTCCATTTGAATTTTTCACGATCGAAGTTTTTGGTGGATAAAGTAAACTCTAAACCCTTATTTTCCATTGAGCCAACGTTATAAGCCTGGCTTCCAAAACCCGACGATGGAGGCAGTTGGACGTTGATCAATAAATCATTTGTCTTTTTCAAGTAAGCATCAGCGCTGAAAGTAATTCTGCTTTTAAACATGGTTAAATCCAAACCAATATTGGTTTGGGTCGTTTTTTCCCAAGTTAATGCATTATTAGCCGGATTTTGAAGATTGTATTCGCCTTGTGCATTTACGCTGTATAGTTTTAAGTAAGCGTAATCTCCAATACCTTCATCGTTACCCACTTTACCCCAACTACCACGAAGTTTTAAATCATCAATGGTTTTGCTTTCTTTCATAAAGTTTTCGCCAGAAATTCTCCATCCAGCAGAAACTGAAGGGAAATAACCGAAACGGTTTTCTTTAGCAAATCTTGATGAACCATCGGCCCTAAAATTTGAACTGAACAAGTATTTACTATCGTAAGCATAAGTTACACGTGCCAAATAAGATTGCTTGCTCCATTGCGCACGTTGTGGAATAGTTAAGGCTACGGATGGTGCTGTTGGATTGCCTGCTGCATCATAAAAGCGGGTAGATTCATTGTTGTTGTATTTCCAATCTGATGATTGAATCGTATAACCACCTGTTGCTGTGAAAGCATTTTTGCCTACATTCTTAGTGTAGTTTAAGATGTTTTCATTCAACCAAACACCTTCTCTAGTCGTGTTATCACGTACAACACCTCTTTCCTGGCGACCATAAGTAGTCAGGAAATTATCTGTAAAATAACGGTAGAAGTTTCTGTTATTATTAGTGCTGATAGTAGATTTCAAATATAAATCTTTAGTGAAATTCAATTGTGCACCGAAAGCTCCAATAAATCTAAAGTTTCTATTTCTGTTATCAGAACCGAATGCTAAAGCCAGAGGATTGTCCCAACCACCTGCATTCGGAATAGTAGTGTATTGACCGTTAGGTGCAAAAATACCAATGGTAGGAGGGGTTGTTAATGCACCCAAGATAACACCACCACGAGAAACACTGCTATTATCGCCAACATCGATAGAGTTGCTGGATGTCAATACTGCATTTCCGGTTAATTTTAACCAGGGCGTAATGTTTTGCGTACCGTTGAAGTTAGCCGTCAAACGATCTAATTTCGCTGGTGCAACAACACCCTGATCTTGCTGGTAGCCAGTAGAGAAATAGTATTGACCACTTTTAGTACCGCCAGAAAGTGAAACCTGATATTGATTTTGTTTGCCCGTTCCAAAGGTTTCTTTTTGCCAATCGGTATTATTGGTGCCTCCAAAAGAGGTGTAACCTAATTCTCTCATTAAACCAACGTATTGATCGCTGTTTAACACTTCTTGTTCTTGCCAGAAGTTAGAAAAACCTGTAAAAGCATTGAACGCTACTTTTAATTTACCTGCAGAACCTTTTTTGGTGGTAATCAAAACCACACCATTTGCACCGCTTGAACCATAAATGGCTGCAGCAGATGCGTCTTTCAAAATCGTCATCGACTCAATGTCGTTTGCATTTACAAAACTTGCATCTCTTGAAGTTACTCCGTCAATAACATATAGCGGGCTATTGGATGCAGTAATTGAAGTATTTCCCCTGATGCTGATGGAAATTCCTGCACCGGGTTTACCAGACTGAGAACTTACCTGTACACCAGCCGCACGACCTTGAATGGCTTGCAACGGGTTGGTAATTGGCTGATTTTCGAGATCTTTTGATGATACCGAAACAACAGCGGTGGTTAAATCTTTCTTTGTAGTAGTACCATAACCAATTACTACAACTTCGTTTAATTGTTGGTTATCATCAGATAACGTCACATTAATTGTTGTACGGTTATTTACTGTTTCTTCAACGGCTTTAAAACCGATAAAAGAAAATTCTAATGTTGAATTTTGTGGAGCAGATATGGTGTATGTTCCATTATCTGCGGTTGAAGCACCTTGGTTAGTTCCTTTAACTTTTACAGAAACTCCAGGCAGGGGCAGACCTTTTTGATCTTTTACCAGCCCTTTTATAGTTACATTCTGTGCCATACTCAAAGAGATTCCGCATAGAATACATACCATAAGCAATGTAAACTTTTTTCTCATAATTTTTGCTCTTGTTAATTGTTATAGGATGTAAAGTTACTACTCATTTAATGTTAAAAACAAGTTTTTGATAGATTAAATTTGATGTAAGTTACTGATAATTAGTTCTTTGTGTTGTTTTTGATACGCTTAAGTACCACAGTTAAAATTTAGGTTTTTGCATTGATTATCAGCACTTAAGCAATTAAACTAAGCATGCTGCCAGTGGGAAAATGATACGCTTAAATACCTTAACTATTTGTTAAGATTTTGTTGCTAATCCAGCTTGAAAATAGCGGAATTCGATGTCGATTTACTCGATCACCAATTGGCTCCACCCATTTTTCCCACCTTTTTTTAGCGTTTTCTTACGGTCATCCATCACTTTTTTGATTCTGGTGCCAAACGTCCAGCAGGTGCTTTGCCTAATGGAAAGCAATTCGGAAAGCTTATGCGAGGAGATTTTTCCTTTTGAAGAATAGATCAGGAAGATCATGTAGAAGGCTTTATTGATCGGAATTCTTGTGTTGTGAAAAATGGTGTAAGTAGTAACCGATTCTTCATAGCCGCATTTGCTACAGCGGCGACTGTGTAAAATATGGCCGGAAAAATAATGGTCGTTACTGCATTTACGGCAATGATAGCCTTTGTTCCATTTCAGTTCCGCTAAAAATTGGTAACAGGTTTCCTTGTCAGGATAGATCTTGCTGAATTCCTCAAAGTCGACCTCGGTATTCATCACCCGATCACGCGTTACTTTCTCTACACTGGTTTGAAGTTCTTCATTATCCTGTTCCAGCAGTACGTTCATTCTCGAAATTTCTTCAGCCTGTTTTTGCAGTAAAGCGTTCGCTTCTTCTAAAGCCTGGTTTTTACTCTCGATAATGATCGATTTATGGTAAACCTCCCGCGTGCGTTCTTCTACTTTGGTTTCTAGTTCCTGGTTAACAGTGTCTTTCAACTTTGCATTAATTGCCATCTGTTTGATGATTTTCTGCTGTGCTTTATCTTTCTTTAGCTTCAGCAATCGAACTTTATCGCCAATGGCAAACGATAGAAAAACCATTTCCAATACGAAACAAAAGCTCAAACTATAATAGCTTACTACTCCAAAGTTCAGCCAGCTAAAACCTAGCATGATCAGAAATTTCATTGCAAAGCCAAGAAACAAAAAGGTATAGCCCAATACAAAAAAACGTGCTGGCTGATAACCATTTTTATAAATGTAGATACCAGTAAAAAATGCAACAGCCAATGGAATAGCCTCGATAAATTTGAAGCTGAAAAGCGTTTGGTCGAAGAGGTAACAGTAAGCAAAAAAGATTAACCGAACTACAATTACACCAACAATGAGCTGATTTAATTTCGGTGCTTTGGCTTTAACAAACAACAATTCTCGTGTAAATAATAAGGCAAAAATGCTGGTTGCACATAGTGCGAACGCATAAGCCACCTGATTCCACACCGGAGAATTTGGCCATAAGTACTGATAGGCAATGCCATCACTGCTCATTTCGAAAAAGCCAACACTTAAATTATAAAGAACATAATATAAATACTGTTTCTGCCGAATGGCGATAAACATAATGAGGTTATAAAAGCTAAAGACCAAAATCATCCCATAAAATATTCCAAAATAGAAATATTCATCCAGGGCATAAGATATAAACCATTCGGCTGATCTTAACACGATAATTACGTCCGCAATCTGGGAAGAACTGATCTTGAAATAATAAACTTGAGCGTCGTTACCCTCATTTTGAACGGGGATTTCAAAATTTTTATGGTGGATCAGGCGTTTATTAAAAGCGTTTGCATCACCAAGAATTTCGATTTTATAACGCTGATCGCTTTGAGGGATATATGCCGTAATCTGATCAATCGTTTGATCGAAAAATTCTAACAAAAATGGCTTCCTTGCCTTTTCATTGTTCTTGATTTTAATCCTGAACCAATAAGTTTTGTTTAGATTTTTAGTTTGTGGTGTGCTGGATATGCTTCCTTTGAATTTTTGATCGAAATTTTTACTTTTTATCTGTTCAAACGTAAACTCGTTTTTTGCATCTTCAAAAAATTCTATTTCGTTAAACGTGAATATATGCTGCGGAATGCTGTCATTTACCTCCACAATTTTTTGCGCTTTTAATCCGGAAATGGCCAGCAGCAAAGTGGTAAAGGATAATAAAAATATTTTCTTCAGAAACGATAATTGCATTAATACAAAGGTAACGATTTGCTTAAGCAGTTAGCAATAAGCGTATCAGTGCAATTTCATTTTAAAAAATAAGAGAAATGCTTGTGCATTTATTTTCTTCAGATTGAATTTCGACTTCAATATTGTGAAATTTGGCTATACTTTGTACAATTGCCAAGCCTAAGCCGAAACCATTCTCCTCCGTATTTCCCCGTTTAAAGCGGTCGAAGGCATTTGTCAATAGTTCTTTATTCATGCCCACGCCGCCATCACTTATGGTCAGTTTGTAATGATGCTGCACAGTTTGCCCTGTAATGTTGATGAAACTGCCGGCCACATTATATTTTATTGCATTATTAATTAGGTTGTTCAATAATATATGGATGAGTGCTTTATTCCCCAAAAACTTGAAATCTTTTGTAATGGATAAATCATAGCGGATGTTCTTATCTAAAATTCTATCTTCCAGATCTTCATAAATATCATTTATCTCTTGTTTCAGACTAATTTCTTCAGTTTTCAAATATTGATTATTCTCCACTTTGGATATCAATAGCAGACTGTTGATAATAACCTTTAATCTATTTAGCGTTTTCAGGGAAGCGTAAATTTTGTTTTCATGCTCTTCCGGAATATCTGGTGTATTTAGCATATTCTCGAAACGAGTGCTTAAAACAGAGATTGGGGTCAATAATTCATGAGAAACATTGGCTATAAACTGCTTTTCTAGTGCAAACAGCGTACTAATTTTTCTCATCAAAGAATTTATACTATTGTCTAAAATTTTAAAATCATCCGTGCTGGTTGGAATGTTATCGTAATTGTAATGAGCAGGGTCGTTAACGAGGTTTATCTTTTTATCGATAATGGTATAAAAAGGTTTCAGCAAATAATTGGAAAAGAAATAATCGGTCATTAAAGTGATGATTAACGCAGCGAACAAAACCATCAACATATAAAATCTAATGGTATTTTTAATCGACGAGAGCGCAGTCATCGATTCGCCGATCTCTAAATTGTACCAATTGGTGTGGTATGAAAATTTATAATTGAGAATTCTGTATACCTCAACATCGCCTTCAATTTCACGTTTTTCAGTAATAATTGTAGCTGAAGCTTTTTTTTGATTATCAGATATATCTGTTAAAACGATGAATTCTTCTTTTAAAATATTATAATCTGTAAACGATTGTTCTTTGTTTAGCAGGCTGTCAATCTCGTTTTCGTTGAGGTGCTCAATAATTCGATTCTTCTTTTTTACTAACCGGTTATCAAGTTGGTTAAAGGCAATGTTATCTAGGGAGAATAGTATAATCCCTCCCAATACCACAATGATTGCAATTTTAGTGATGGCATTATACAAAGAAAACTTAACCTGTAACTTCATTTGGTTGGTTCAAATAGTTCAATGACTCATTTGTTTCATTGGTGTACTTGTGGAATAGGCTTCAAATATGCTTCAAACTTCCTTCGTCGAATTTCACTCTTCCGACTTGATCAACAATTGATCCTATAACCGATACTTCTCACGGTTTCAAACCAATCTATCGGGCTAATCGCAGTCAGCTTTTTTCTTAGGTTTTTTACATGCACATCCACAAAGTTCGAATCAGAATTGACTTCTAAAATATCGCCCCAAACATGCTCAGTTAAACTCATCCTTGAAACTACCCGATTTTTATTTAGCACCAGATAATTGAAAATTTCGAATTCCTTTTTGGTGAGGTTTAGCCTTTCTTCGCCAAAAGAGACCGTTCTATTTTGAATATTCAGCAAGAAATCGTGAATGTTGATTTCATTTTTTTCTAACTTGTGCTTTCTCCGGGTAATGGCATGCATGCGGGCTAATAGCTCATTCAGCGAGAAGGGCTTTGGTAAATAATCATCTGCCCCTTCATCTAAACCTTTAATGCGGTCGTCTACTGCGCTTCTGGCGGTCAAAATTATCACTGCGTCATCACGGTCTTTTAACCCTTTTAACTGTTTTAAAACCTCAAAACCATCACCATCAGGCAAGCCTAAGTCAAGTAAAATGAAGTCATAATTGTTTACAAAAATCTTTTCCTCGGCGGAGGACTTTTTCCAGGCATGCTCTACAATGAAACCCTCTTTGCTTAGAAATTCATCCATTTCGAGCGCCAGGCCTTTTTCATCTTCAACTATGAGTACGTTCATATGAGTATTAAGTATTTAGTAGCAAGTATCAAGATTGGGTGTAAAGAATATATGTTTTATTGCTTTCGAATTTACAAGTCAGTTTTAAACCAAGTTTTTTCTTTGATCATTAAGCTTTAGTTTTTCAGCTCAACAACTAAGTTAATATTTTTTAAAATGATCTGGCAGGCTTCTTCTATTTCCTCTTTGGTGATGATCAAAGGAGGAGCGATGCGCATGGAGTTGCTGCAATGTAAAAACCAATCCGATAATATGCCATCTAAAATACAGGCATCTATAATTTTTTTGTTGATTTCGAAGCTTTCAAATTCTACCGCAAGCATTAAACCTTTGCCTCTTATTTCTTTAATAGCTTTATGTTTCAGCAACGACTTAAAAAGTTGACCCTTTTCTTCTACTGTCTCTACTATATTATTGTCTACCAATGTTCTTAAGGTAGCCAAGCCCGCTGCACAGCAAACCGGATGGCCGCCAAAGGTTGTCATGTGGCCTAATATTGGTGTGTGCGATAGTACCGACATGATTTCCAACGAACTGATGAATGCAGCAATGGGCATTCCCCCACCAATTCCTTTGGCTAAAAGTAAAACATCAGGAACAACATTATAATGTTCGAAAGCAAACATTTTTCCGCTTCTGCCAAAACCAGATTGAATTTCATCGAAAATCAACAGCGTTTTGGTTTCGGTACATTTTGCTCTTAATGCCAGCATGTAACTTAAATCGGCAACGCGAATTCCAGCCTCACCCTGAATGGGTTCTATAAAAACAGCGGCTATTTCTTCTGTTATTTTATCAAGATTAGCTAAGTTATTGTGTTCAATGAAACTTACATTTGGTAAAAACGGTCCATATCCTGAAGAGTAGAAATCGCTTTCCATTAAACTTTCAGCTCCTTGTGTACTGCCATGATAAGCATTTTTACAGGCAATAAATCCAGTCCTGCCCGTATAACGTTTAGCCAATTTCATGGCGCCCTCAACCGCTTCTGTTCCTGAATTTAAAAAGTAAGTACAGCTTAAACTTGGGGGTAAAATATCGGCTAATGCCTTTGCAAAATTTACCTGTGGCGTTTGTATATATTCTCCATACACCATTAAGTGCATATAGGTTTCGGCTTGCTTTTGTATGGCTTTAACCACCGCTGGATGGCAATGGCCCACATTACTTACGCCAATACCGGCAATAAGATCGAGGTGTTTTTTATCAGATGAATCGTAAATATACACGCCTTTAGCCCTTACAAATTCGAGCATTAAAGGTTCTGGAGAGGTTTGTGCATTGTGTTGTAAAAACAACTGACGTTGGGTAAGCATGGCACAAAAGTACGGATTTGCAGTAGGCTTTAGAACAAAAAAAGACTTGCATTTAAGCAAGTCTTTCAATTAGTTTCTCGGTCCGCCTTTAAAGCGATTGAGCAATTCTCGCTTGAAGCCTTCCTGAGCTCTGTAAAATTTTCCAACCACTTTGATCGGTAGATTAGACTTTAAACGGTTGTAGTATTTTTTATCAAGGTTAAGATCTCTTTGTTTAAAATCAAACTCGCTGGTAATTAAACTTTGTACCTGGGCGTCGCTTAAATTGTCAATTTCAGTAGTTTTCCTGTAAGAGATCATTTTTTGCATCCTTTCCTTACGTAAAGCATTTTGCTCTGCTTGCATATCGTTATAAATCGGCCAGAATATTTTAGCTTCTTCTGGCGATAAATCAAGTTTTTGGGTAAAAAAGGCAATTTTCAATGATTCTATCTCCTCATTTTTTGGCCTTTGTGCCAAAAGGGTAGTGGGTAATAAAAACATTAAAGCAACGAATAATAAATTCTTCATTTCTAATTAATTATTTAATTCATGAGTTAAATCACTCGAAGAGAAATTACTCAATATATAGTTTTCCATTTCTGTATCTGAGGCAGAAGTAGTTTTTGAAGCTGTCGTATTTTGTGCTTCTAAATGTTCAATAATTGTACTTTCATCTATGTCATACAACATTTGCTCGCTTGCAAAATCGGCCGGTTGGGTTTGAGCAACAGGAATAGAACTGCTGTTTTGATAAAAGTAAGCACCAAATGAAGCAATTAAAACGAAGCAGGCTGCACTTGCATATTTAACCAGGCTTCTTCTCCAAAGCGGAACAATTTTCGCAGTTTTTTGTGGTGCTTCAGCTGCAATTTTATCCGAAATTCTGTTTTGTAAAGTGTCAAAATAATTTTCGGGGACAGCGAAGGTGTTTGCTGCTTTGGGCAGTTCCGTTAATCTGATATTTGTTTCAATACGTTCCGTTAAATCTTCAAAGTAATCCTGCGGAACTGCAAAGTCGCGATTATTGGCCTTTTTTTTCAATCCATCTAAAAAAATGTTTGAATGCACTATCTCCTCTACACTGTCGAAATAATTATTCGGAACAGTAAAAGGATTGTTTTTGCCCATTGCTGCTAAGCTTGGTGCATCCTTTTTCCAATCGTTATCTTCTATATTTTCGTTCATCACAGATATATGATTGAATTAAGATGAAAAGGTTTAAAAATCAATTTCATCATTTGTGATAATTGCTTCAATTTTTTTTGCTGCGATATGAAATGATGCTTTTAAGGCGCCAACTGATGTGCCTAAAACTTCCGAAATTTCTTCATATTTCATATCATCAAAATATTTCATGTTGAAAATAATCCGTTGTTTTTCGGGAAGGGTAAGAATAGCTTTTTGTAGTTTAAGCTCCAGTTTATCGCCATTAAAGTAGGACGAGGCAACCAGGTTATCAGCCAATTCAGATGATACTTCATCCAATGGCGTGTTGTTTCTTTGCTTTTGCTTATTTAAAAATGTAATGGATTCATTGGTAGCGATGCGATAGATCCAGGTATAAAGTTGAGAATCACTTCTAAATTTATCGAGGTTTTTCCAAACCTTTACGAAAACTTCCTGTAATAGATCATCGCAATCATCGTGGTTGAGCACTAACCTGCGAATGTGCCAATAAATTTTCTGCTGATATTTTTTTAATAACAAGTTAAAAGCTTCATTTCGGGTTTTCTCGACGGCAAAAAGGGCAAGAATTTCTGAATCTTCAACTTGTTTCATCTATTTTTCTAGGAGAGGTTTTTTTTGAAGGAGGGTACGAATTGTATAAGAGGAAATGGTAAATAGGAAATAGAAGTAGGGAATAGGTGATCAGAAATTACGCTGCATTAGCAGATTCTCTATTTCCTCTTCCCCATTCTCTATTTCCATTTTTATACTAAAAATTTTATGCTTTTTTTCTTCCGATTACTTTTTGAACCGCTTCAACAATGTTTATAGCATCTAAGCCATATTTCGACATCAATTGATCTGGTGTTCCGCTCTCGCCAAAAGTATCGTTCGTAGCTACAAACTCCTGCGGTGTAGGCAATTCAGTAGTCAACAAGCGGGCAACACTTTCGCCCAAACCACCAAATTTATTATGCTCTTCACATGTAACCACACAACCAGTTTTCTTTACTGATTTTAAGATCGCTTCATCATCCAAAGGTTTAATGGTGTGGATATTGATAATTTCCGCATCGATACCTAATTCTGCTAATTTTTCACCAGCCTCGATTGCTTTCCAAACCATGTGGCCAGTTGCAATAATGGTTACATCTTTTCCTTCGTTAACCATCCAGGCTTTACCAATCTCAAATTTTTGATCAGGATCTGTAAATACCGGAATTACCGGGCGACCGAAACGCAAATAAACCGGACCTTCATACTCCGCGATGGCCATGGTTGCCGCTTTGGTTTGGTTATAATCGCAAGGATTGATTACTACCATGCCTGGCAACATTTTCATTAAACCGATATCTTCTAAAATCTGGTGTGTTGCACCATCTTCACCCAAAGTTAAACCAGCGTGAGATGCACAAATTTTAACGTTTTTATTTGAATAAGCTACCGATTGACGAATCTGATCGTAAACACGACCGGTAGAAAAGTTAGCGAAAGTTCCGGTAAAAGGAATTTTGCCACCAATCGTCATACCTGCTGCTATACCAATCATGTTTGCTTCGGCAATACCAACCTGAGTAAAACGCTCGGGAAAATCTTTGATAAAAGCATCCATTTTAAGCGATCCAACTAAATCAGCACACAATGCTACAACGTTTTCGTTCTTTTTTCCTGCCTCATGTAAGCCAGCACCAAATCCCGAACGTGTATCTTTTTTTTCTGTATAAGTGTATTTTTTCATACCCCAAACCCCTAAAGGGGCTTTATTTGTAGTTAAAATTAAAAGTTATTTACTCCTAGTTAGGAATTAGGATAATTATATTGTTTGTTTTTTATCCTGCTATTAGTTCCCCCTTCAGGGGGCTAGGGGGTTAATAATCCCCTAAAGTTTCTGGTAATTGCGCTAAAGCTGAAGCCAATTGCTCATCATTTGGAGCCGTACCATGCCATTTATGTGAGCCAACCATATAATCTACACCTGCACCCATTTGCGTGCTCATTAAATTTAAAATTGGTTTGCCTTTTCCGGTTAATGTTTTTGCATAATGTAAACCTTCAACAATCGCTTGCATATCGTTACCATCAGTATTAATTACATGCCATCCAAAAGCTTCGAATTTTGCTTGTAAATCATCTAAAGCCAAAACTTTACTTGTTGGTCCGTCAATTTGCTGGCCATTGTAATCTACCGAAGCAATTAAATGATCAACTTTGTTGAAAGGGGCAAACATCGCAGCTTCCCAGTTTTGTCCTTCTTGCAATTCGCCATCACCTAATAAAGCAAAAATGTGAGAATGATCACCGTTTAGTTTCTTAGCTAAGGCAGCGCCAATAGCCACTGATAAACCCTGACCTAATGAACCCGAAGCGATGCGGATTCCTGGTAGATGCTCATGTGTGGTTGGGTGACCTTGCAACCTTGAATCCAATTTACGGAAAGTAGCCAATTCACTTTTATCGAAATAACCAGCGTGTGCCAATGTACTGTACCAAACTGGTGAAATATGTCCGTTAGATAGGAAGAATAAATCTTCTCCTTTACCTTCCATCGTGAAGTCTGTTTTGTGGTTCAATACTTCAAAATATAAAGCGGTAAAAAAATCTGCACATCCTAGCGAAGCGCCCGGATGGCCAGATTGGCAGCCGTGAACCATTCTTACGATATCTCTTCTGATTTGCGAGGCAATATCTTCTAGCTCTTTTATTGTATGTTTCATTAAAATAAGAGGTTGTTGTTACATAGCAAAGTTAATATTTTAACTGCTATATCATAATTAGTTATTGATTAAATCGAGTACTTGCTGAGTAGCGTTTTTAGTGTCAACTTTTTTGATGATGTGGGTAATTTTGCCATCACCATCAATAATGAAAGTAGTGCGAACCGTACCCATGTATTTTTTGCCATACATGTTTTTTTCTGCCCAAACCCCATAATCAGTCACAATTTTTTGATCAGTATCTGCCAGTAAAGTAAAAGGCAGGTTGTGTTTAGTTACAAATTTCTGGTGCGATTTTTCGTCATCAACACTTACACCCAAAACCACAATTCCCTTAGCTTGCAAACCCTGGTAATTGTCTCTAAAATCGCAGGCTTCGGCTGTGCAGCCAGGTGTATCGTCTTTCGGATAAAAATACAGTACCACTGTTTTGCCTTGGTAATCGCTCAACGAAACCGCGGTTCCGTTTTGATCTTTGGATGTAATTGAAGGTGCTTGATCGCCTTCCTTTAATTCGGCCATATATAAATGATTTTAGATGTAAACTGACTATTTTGAGATTGCAATTTAAACAGTTTAACCTGTTATAGTGTTCAATGAATGTTAAAAGATGACATTATTAGGTTTCAGATTTTTGATTTAGCTGAAAATTCACTTATTAATTCTTTTTTTGGAGCGCAATTCTGTACGCTACACCTCCATTCTTCCCGTGTTGCGCTTGTACGCTTCGCATCGTCGGTGCCCTCCTTGCTGCAGTGTACCGCTGCACCCGGGGCTAAGTGGCTAAATAGATGCTATTTTGAATGCGTTAGGCCGCAAAATTGTATTGGTCAAACATAAGCGTCAAAGAAGATTGATACAACTATCTGAAAAATGAAATGGCATAACGCTTCACATTATCTTTGCCATCTGTTACCACCAACTCAAAAGTGTGTTTTCCAGAGCCTGTTCTATCATCAAAGCTGTGCCATAGGGTTGCTGTTTTTGTATCAAATTCCATTAAAACCCATTTGCCATCAATGTAGCCGCTAAAATTTTTTATTCCAGAAAGATTATCACTGATTTTGAAAGTCATTTTTGATAACCCCGCCATACTTTTTCCATCGGTAATATTAGTAGGGACAATTCTGGGCGCAATGGTATCAACAGCAATATAAAAACTGCCGAAATTCTTTGGTGTCGCCTTTAAGTACCCGTTATCGAACGAACCACCTTGTGATGAACCGCCTGTGCTTACTATCAAAGCTTTATCACGTAAACTTTCGGGAAGGGCATCGGCTTTTATCCATAAATTAAATCCAATATGTAGCGGAGTAAATCTATTATGAATTTGATGTATGGCAGAATATGCGTTTCCAGCTGGTTTAGGCAATTTTTTATACACAAAATTTAAGTCGTTATATAAAGTGCCTTGCGGAATAACCACTTTGATTTCATCGCTATTAAATTCACTGGCTTTGCTATAAGGAAAAATTAAACCCGCCGGGATAACAGG
This sequence comes from Pedobacter sp. AC212, assembly GCF_979258625.1. Lineage (NCBI taxonomy): Bacteria > Pseudomonadati > Bacteroidota > Sphingobacteriia > Sphingobacteriales > Sphingobacteriaceae > Pedobacter > Pedobacter sp. AC212. The sequence continues at coordinate 1,702,861 of NZ_OZ409870.1, forward strand.
AGCAGCGAGAGAAGCTGTCCCAGCATTTACCGTAAAAGGCAATATTGATGCGTTTCCTTTTGAATCGGTTATGATATATCGAAGCTGGTGCGTTGCGCCATCATTAAAGTTAATTCTTCCGCTATTCACCAACCCGCTATAAATTTTCAGGGGATTTCCGGGATCGACAAAACTTTTTTGAATACTTCTTTTCGTGTTGATATAAGTTGGATAATCGATGTGTGAATTAATCGCTTTGCTGTTCTCAAAAGAAAAACGTTCTAAGGCAGACGTATAAATCATTTTGCCGTCAAGCTCCAGTTGGATAGAATAAACACCATTTGTACCAGATAAACCATTGTGCCTGTCCGTTACCACAACGCCAAAACCAACTTCGCCGGTTAAGCTAACCGGAGCAATTGCTTTGTAACTGCCTGCTGCACCACTAATGCCAATGGCTTGTTTCGGCGTAAATTCGTTAAAAGTTTTTCCATTTAAACGGTAAACATATAAACCATGAATTACCGGCGGGATATTATCAGGAATGTTAATGCCGAAAAATTGTGGGTTTATGGTTTCTTCTGTTTTGGTATCTCTAATTTCAAAATGTAAATGCGGCCCTCCAGAACTGCCCCGATTACCCGACCAGGCAATTACTTCGCCCTTACGAACAGGAATAAGTGTGGCTTCAGGAAACTCATCAATTTCGAATGATTTTTTTTCGTATTCCAAATCTTTTACAAGGGTTGCTATTTTTGGAGAAAAGCGTTGTAAGTGGCCATAAACAGTGGTAAATCCATTTGGATGATTGATGTAAAGTGCCAAGCCGAAGCCACTATTTTGAACCCTGAGGCGGGAAATGTACCCGTCTGCAACCGCATAAACCGGATACCCTTCGCGTTGATTTGTCCGGAAGTCGATCCCAGAGTGGAAATGGTTGCCGCGAATTTCTCCAAATGATCCCGCCAGGGCAGGAGGAGTAATATCTAAAGGCTGACGAAAATCGGTTATTGGGTATTTATTGGTGCTAAATATTTGTTGCGCCTGTGCGAAGTGAGCTAATAAAGAAAAACAAATAAGGAAAGAGGTCTTGAACAAGTTACGAATCGGGATTTTTATCATTCTTTATTTTACATCAAAATTCAACAGTTGCTTTTCTTCTAACCATGCTTCCAGTTTATCGCCCTGATTAATTTTCCCTACCCCCTCAGGTGTACCGGTAAAAATTAAATCGCCTTTTTTTAAGGTAATGTATTGTGAAACAAAACTGATTATCTTTTCAAACGAGAAGAGTAAATCTTTGGTATATCCTTTCTGACGAGTTTCGCCATTGATCTTCAACTCGAAGTTTAAATCATACAAATTTTCAAAATCAGATTTAGGCAAGAAGATACTGATGGGGGCAGAGCTATCGAAACTTTTTGCAAGTTCCCATGGCAAACCTTTTTCTTTGTGCTTACTTTGAATATCTCTCGCTGTGAAATCAATACCCAAACCAATTTCGTCATAATAATTTGCCGCAAACTTTTCAGCGATATGTTTGCCCTCTTTACAAATTTTCAACACCACTTCTAATTCATAATGAACATCGTTAGAAAATTCTGGCAAATAAAAAGGTTTATTATCCTTCAATAACGCCGTATCGGGTTTCATAAAAATTACGGGCGTTGTAGGAATGGGATTATTTAATTCTTTTGCATGTTCGGCATAATTGCGACCAATAGCGATGATTTTCATACTAAATTAATTTTATGAGGTATTTTTTAGGAAAAGGTTCCCGAAGAGTCAAAAATAGAAAAGAAATTGTGCTTATAAAACAGAGATGCGTTTTACCTGGCTTTCTGAACCCGCCATTACTCTTAAAAAGTAGATGCCAGCATTTAATCGGCTCGGGATATTAAAGGTTCTGGTTTGTTCACCTGCATTCAGCCTCTCGTTGGCAAGCGTAACCACTTCATTGCCCAATAAATCAATAATTTTAACCGTGGTCTGGGTGCCGTCTTTTCCTATCGATAAAATAATATTTAGCTGGTCTTCAACAGGGTTAGGATAAATTTTAACTATGGTAAGTAATTTATCTTTCGTTGCAGCAATATTTGTAGGCTTTGCGCTTCCAGAATAAGTGTTGAACATTCCTGAAGTACCTAAGGTTCCGAACAATGGTCGGTATGGCTGAATATTTGCTTTAATCTCCGGAACTCTACTTGTTTTTTTGACTCTGTTTTTTAAGCTAATATGAATACTATCAGCTTGTTGGGCCCAAGAATTAACATTGCACAACAAAGCGATGCATAAAATGCATGCAAGTTTTGTGAGCAACGTTAGTGGGTAGAGTTTCATCAAATTTGTTAAGCAAATGTATTAATTAAAAACAAAGAAATTAAACATTTTATGGTTCTGTTATAATTTAACACAATTTAACAATTAATTTTGTTTTTCATAGTGTGAAAATTACACAATATTATGGTTGTTAATTTGTTATAGTTAGTTTACTTTTGACGCACTAAAAATATCAACGAAGTGTCAGATCATAAAAATGTCAACGCGTTAACGGCCGGAGGAGTTCTGGTAAGTTTGGGAATTGTGTTCGGCGATATCGGTACATCACCATTGTACACGCTCAAAGCAATTTTTAAATCAGTATTTGATGCAGGGCAACCCATCAGTTCGGATGTCGTATTGGGTGCACTTTCATGCATCATCTGGACTTTGACGCTCCAGACCACCATAAAATATGTAATTATAACCTTAAGGGCTGATAATAGAGGTGAAGGCGGAATTTTCTCACTTTATTCTTTGGTTCGCAAAAAAGCTAAATGGTTGGTTATTCCTGCAATTATCGGAGGTGCCGCTTTGTTGGCAGATGGAATGATTACACCGAGTATTACGGTAACTTCGGCCATTGAAGGTTTAAAACTAAACTTCCCGACGGTTCCGGTATTGCCGATTGTAATCGGAATTATTACTTTACTGTTTGTTATTCAGCAATTTGGAACCAATTTGGTAGGGAAGCTTTTCGGACCTATCATGTTTTTTTGGTTTGCCGCATTGGGCATCACAGGTATATCTCATGTGATGGATGATCCATCTGTGTTTAAGGCACTAAATCCTTACTACGCTATTCATTTACTTGTTACCAACCCAAGTGCGTTGGTGATTTTGGGTGGTGTATTCCTATGTACCACAGGTGCTGAGGCACTTTATAGCGATTTAGGTCATTGTGGTAAAGATAATATTCGCATCAGTTGGATCTTTGTAAAACTAACCCTGATTTTGAATTATTTGGGTCAGGGAGCGTGGGTACTGAGCCACCCGAATTATAATCCTAGAAATCCGTTGGAAAATCCTTTCTTCCAATTGGTACCACAAAATCTCGTTATTTATATGGTTATTCTGGCTACCACTGCAGCTGTAATTGCCTCGCAAGCCATGATTTCTGGTTCATTTACCTTAATTTCTGAAGCAGTAAGGTTGAACCTTTGGCCAAAAGTTAAAATCAACTATCCTAGTGTTCAAAAAGGACAATTATATGTGCCATCTATCAACTGGTTACTTTGTATCGGCTGTATTTTAATTGTGCTTTATTTCAAAAGATCCGATGATATGGAAGGTGCTTATGGCTTAGCTATTAATCTTACCTTCTTGATGACAACGGTTTTAGTAGCCGTTTATATGCTGCGGAAAAAGTTTCCTAAATACTTGATCATTATTTTCGTTGGTGTTTACACTATTATTGAACTAACATTCCTAGTAGGTAACATGGCTAAGTTTGTTCATGGTGGATGGGTAACGCTGTTGATTAGTTGCGGTTTGTTAAGTGTAATGTGGACTTGGTACAACTCTCGCAAAATTAAAAACCGTTTTGTTAAATACGTAGAAATTGAAGATTACTACCAAATATTGAGTGAATTGAGTAATGATGAAACGGTTCCAAAGTACTCCTCACAATTGGTTTACCTCACCAGTGCAAATTTTAAAACAGAGATAGAATCAAAAATCATTTACTCTATCATTCAAAAGGAACCAAAACGTGCCGATGTTTATTGGTTGGTTCACGTAGATGTTATGGACGAGCCTTATACTTTAGATTATAAAGTGGAATTCTTGATTCCCGGAAAGCTTATTCGTATTGATTTCCGCTTAGGTTTCAGGATAGAGCAAAGGGTAAATTTGCTGTACCGTAAAGTGGTTGAAGAGCTGGTGAAAAATGGCGAGATTGATATTACGAGTCAATACAAATCTTTAAATAAGCATAAAATTGCGGGCGATTTTAGGTTCGTACTGTTGGAGAAACACCTTTCTAAGTTTACAAAATTGAGTTTTTACGAAAGACAAATCATGGACTATTATTTTCTGTTAAAGAAAATGAGTTTATCAGAAGAACGAAGTTTTGGTTTGGATAGCAGCTATGTAGATGTAGAGAAAGTGCCTTTAATTTTTGTTACTCCTGACGATATTGAACTCAACAGATTACCGGTTTAACCCATGAGAACTGCAATTTTAATACTCGGCATTTGTCTTTTTATCTCAGGTCCGGCTGCTAAAATCTACCACCTTAAGTCTGGTAATACTTTTATGATTGCCTCTGCATTAGGATTAGTGATGATTACGGCACTGGCTTTTATTAAGAAAAAAGAAAATTAGATTAACATTGATTCCTAATCAGGTCAGTAACCCATTTTATTCAAACGAATGAAATGGGTTTTTTATTGAAATGTGTCTTCATCCCATTTTTTAGGGTTGTTCAAAATATAATTGGAGATATTATTATAAGCATTTTCATTCCGGATTACATGTTCGTAGTAATTCCTCTGCCAGAATTTTCCCATAGTTTTGTTTTTTAGTTTGAACAGGTCTAAGCAAGAGTTAGAAACAATTGATTTATACGCTCCGACTATATCGGATATTGTCGGGGCAACCCTTGCGGTTGCCCTTGTGTCACTTTCTTCTTGGGCAACCGCAAGGGTTGCCCCGACAACTATTTCATCAGACAAAACTATTATTCCATGCATGTGATTCGGCATAATTTGAAAAACATCCAGCTCGAAATTCAAGAATCTTTCAGCTAAATTATGCCACTCATTGTATGCAATCATTCCGCAATCATTCAAAATCATCTCGCCGTCAGTTACTTTTCCAAATCTATGTAACCTATCTTCGCAACAAATTGTAATAAAATATGCTCCTGCGCTAGAATAATCAAATCCTTTTAACCTAATGGATCGGCGATGATGTAATAAAGGATCATAACCCATTAAACCTCTTGTGCCAACTTGCTATGCTTATATCCGTACGCGAAATAGACCACTAAGCCAACAACCAGCCAGATACCAAAACCAATCCAGTTGGAAATTCCCAATTCGCACATCATGTATAAGCAACTTATAAGGCCCAGAACCGGAATCAGAGAAAGATTATGTGTAATGCAGTAATAGCAGATAATCAGACAAATGATCAAGAAGATCCACATCGGTATTTTGTGTTTGAAAAGGCTCCAGCCACTCTCATACTTTTTTTCGACTGAAATTTTAGAAGCAGAGATAAATTGTTCGTAACGATCTCCAGGTAATGCGCTCAAATAAGACTCAGCGTCAACTTTATCGGCCAACATAATCTGTGGAGCCGCATTTTTTACAATTTCTTCTCTTACAATTTTTAATTCTTCTCCGTTTAAGGAAGTCACAAAATTAACCGTGGCGACTGTTTTAGGAGAGTTTAAAAGGAATGCTTTTGTTTCTTTGCCGTATTGGGTGAAAGCGAATACTACTGCTGCAATAAAAGCAATTGGAACGATAAATTTGCTATTTACATAAGGGATTTTAAACTTGCCACGTTGCACGTCTGGACGGTTTTGCAATACCAAAACCCCGGCACAAACCAATACAAAGGCAAACAAAGTTCCTATCGAACAAAGATCGGTTACGATGGTTAAGTTCATAAATAACGACGGAACAGCAACAACGAAGCCGACTACGATGGTCGCGAATGATGGTGTTTTGTATTTCGGGTGGATTTTTGAAAAAGACTTTGGTAACAATCCATCGCGACTCATGCTCATCCAAATACGTGGTTGCCCCATTTGAAACACTAACAGCACACTAGCCATTGCGAAAACAGCACTTACGGCAATGATGCCACTCATCAATTTTAAATTGATTTGATCAAAAACAAATGCCAGTGGATCGCCCACTGCAAGCGTATCAGATTTTACAATTCCAGTTAAAACCAGGGCAATAGCAACATATAAAATGGTACAAATGATAATAGCCCACATCATTCCACGGGGCAAATCACGTTGCGGATTTTTACATTCTTCCGCTGTTGTAGAAATTGCATCGAAACCGATATAAGCGAAAAAAACTGCAGAAACACCTTTCAAAACCCCCGAAACTCCGTTTGGCGCAAAAGGGTTCCAATTATTGGTATCAACATAAAATATACCAACCGCAAGCACCAATAAAATAACAGCCAGCTTCACCACAACCATTGCATTGCTGGCATTACGGCTTTCTTTCATTCCGCGGTAAATTAACCAAGTAATCAAAATAATAATTCCTAGGGCGGGAATGTCAGCAACCAAGTGGAAGCCTCCAATTTGTGGAGCGGTTAACCAAGCGTTATTCGCTAAAGCTGTAGCAGAATCCAAATCATTAAGATTTTTGCCTGCCGCCGATAAAGCTTCAGCAATTTTATGTCCGTTATAAGCACTCAAATAATCCATTGTTGCCCAGTCGGGAACATGGATTCCGTGAATGTCTAAAAATGGTATTTTAATAGAAGAGAGTAATCCGGTAAAGTAATCAGACCAAGAAATGGCTACCGTGATATTTCCTATCGAGTATTCCATGATGAGCGACCAGCCAATAATCCAGGCCACCAACTCGCCAAATGCTACGTAAGAATAAGTGTATGCACTGCCCGAAACCGGAACCATTGAAGCAAATTCTGCATAAGCAAAAGCCGCAAAACTACAAGCAACAGCGGTAAAAATGAACAAAAATATCACCGCCGGACCACCATCTGCACTGGCTTTACCAATGGTGCTAAAAATACCAGCACCAATAATGGCCGCAATACCAAACGCAGTTAAATCTCGTACCCCTAATGTTTTATGAAGCGTATTTTCATGATCGCCATAGCCGCTTGCTGCATCTTTTAAAATTTTGGAGATAGATTTCTTTCTAAATAGCTTTTCGAACATTTTTGCCTGGTTGTTGTATTCTTCAAACTTAAAAAAATATCGGTTAAAAACGTTTAAAGCAAGATATAAATTTCTCTACATTCATTTTCGAATGTTTTTTGAAGTAAAAGATGGTGCTTTAGTCTATAAAATCCTTCAACTATTCTGTTTCAAAAGTAAAAATACCACTCTTTTGTAATCTTGATGTGTTTATTGGCTTACTGATAAATGGGCATTGTGATAAAATACTACTTTTGCCGCATTATTTAGTGATGGTTTCAAATATCCATTCAATTCCTCAACAATGACATCTTCTATTACACATCGACCGGCGATAAAAGAAAAAAATCAAGGCATAGCCACAATTCTGGCATTCACCCTTATTCCACTCTCTGGTTTTGCCACAGATATTTACATTCCATCGCTACCTACAATGGCAGGCGAAATGAACATCAGTAGTGTTCAGGTTCAATTGACATTAAGTATTTTTCTGATCAGCTACGGCGTTGCTCAGCTCTTTGTAGGGAGTTTGCTGGATAGTTTTGGACGGTACAAAATTGGGTTATACAGCTTGTTGATATTTGCGGCGGCGAGTATAATTATTGCTATCACCCATAATATTTACCTTATTTATTTAATGAGGATTGTTCATGGTCTTTCTGTTGGTGCAGTAGTCGTGGCTAAAAGGGCATATTTTGTCGATTTGTTTACAGGCGATAAGTTAAAGCATTATTTGAGTCTGTTTTCCATTATTTGGTCTACCGGGCCAATTATAGCGCCTTTTGTAGGCGGTTATTTACAAACGTCTTTTGGTTGGGAATCTAACTTTTACTTCCTTGCAGGTTTCGCTTTAGTTTTTGCCTTGTTGGAATTTTTGTTTAGTGGAGAAACGCTGACACATTTTACAGATTTTCAACTGAAAAAGATTAGCAATATTTATTTAAGTATGGTAAAAACAACCAGTTTTACGCTTGGTATCGTGATGCTTGGCCTTGCCTACTGTATGGTAATGGTTTATAACATGACCGGGCCATTTATTATTGAACACGAACTGCATTATTCTCCAGTTGTCGCAGGTTATAGTTCTTTGGTTTTGGGCTTCGCCTGGATGGTTGGTGGTTTTATAGGAAAAGCAACCATCAATAAGCCTTTTTTTAGAAGATTAATGCTCAATTCGCTACTTCAGGTAGTGTTTGTAGCTTTAATGATCGTTAGCTTAAATTTTGTATCGAATTTATTTTCACTGATTTTTTTCGCTTTCATTATTCACATTGGAGCTGGTTTTACTTTCAATAATTATTTCACATTCTGCCTAAGCAAATTCCCTAAAAATGCAGGTATAGCAGGAGGTTTAACAGGCGGAATTACTTATGTAATCGTTTCCTTTCTAAGTTATGGCATCGTGAATTTGTTCCCGGCAAAAGATGAACGTAATTTGAGTTTCAGTTATTTAGTGATGATTGTGATTTCGGTAGCGATAATGGTTTTGATTATGAAAACCAGAAAGAAGGATGAGGTTACTGCTTAGCTAATTAGTATTGTCCTTGAATCGGCGGGAAGTTTATACGCTTTATTTTTCTCCCGCAGATTACGAGGAATTTCTGCAGATTTTTTGCTTTGGCAGAGATGATGTGCAACAATATGATTAAAGTTTGGCTATTAACAAGTTGCTCTGCGTCAATCTGTGAGATCAGCGGGATATCTATTTTACGTTTTCTATAGCGTTTTAGCGAAATGCTAGAACTATAATCAGCTTGCCATTCCTTGCGATGAATTTTTTCCCGCAGATTACGGAGATTTCGCAGATTTTTTGTTTTTGCAAAGCTTAAACGAACCGCTACGACTAAAATTTCGCTGTTAAAAATTTGCTCTGCGGAAATCTGTGAGATCAGCGGGAGATCTATTTTAGTTTGCTATAGCGTCTTAGTGAGACGCTAAAACTATAATCAGCTGGCCATTCCTTGCGATTAATTTTTTCCCGCAGATTACGGAGATTTCGCAGATTTTTGCCTTGAAGATTCGTAGCGAGACGCTACGACTAGAATCAGGATGGCGGTCGCTTAATCAACCAACATCAAAAAAATAGTCGCAGCAAACACTGCGACTTTCTTTTATTTAAAACTAATTTAGGTTTAAAGACCTGTCCCTAAACCCTAAACCCTAAACCCTAAACCCTAAACCCTAAACCCTAAACCTCAATCTATCCTAATTTCTCTAGCTCTTCTTTTACAAAAGCAGCCAACTCTTTAACATATTCTGCACTAAAATCGAACTTGATTCCTGCCGTTTCATAAATCTCATTCATTGGTTTGGTATAACCTAGAGAAAGTGCTGCCAAATACTGTTCTAGCGCTTTTTTAGGATTTTCCTTATAGTTTTTCCAAACTGCAATCGCACCTAACTGCGCAATAGCATATTCAATATAGTAAAACGGAACCTCAAATAAGTGCAACTGTTTCTGCCAAACATTACCAAATTGTTGATCCAGGTCTGTCCAATCGGCGAAGCCTGCACCAAAACGGTTGTATATTTGCTTGAAAGTCTCTTCACGATCAGCCGCAGTATGATTAGGGTTGGTGTAAATCCAATGCTGAAACTGATCGATTACCGCCACCCATGGCAATGTTTTTAAAACATCAGCCAATTGCTCCTTTTTGGCACGAATCAAATCTTCCTCATTATCGAAATAAACATTCCAATTATCCATTGAAATCAATTCCATACTCATTGATGCCAGTTCAGCAACTTCAGATGGGCAATGCTTAAAATCATTTAATTCTAAGTTTGCCGTTAGAAAAGTATGGATGGCGTGGCCACCTTCATGAACCATGGTGGTTAAATCGCGAAGCGAGTTAGCCGAATTCATAAAGATAAATGGTGCACCGGTTTCCGCCAAAGGATAGTTGTATCCACCTGGCGCTTTACCTTTTCTGCTTTCTACATCAAAAAGATTATTGGCTTTCATTGTAGCTAGCTTGGTGCCCAACTTTTCATCAATGGCGTTAAAACAGGCGATACTTTTATCAATCAATTCAGCGCCGTTGTTAAAAGGTTTCAATGCAGGTTTCCCGCTTACACTAACCTCCATATCCCAAGGTCTTAGCGTATCTAAACCCAAAGCCTCACGGCGTTTTTCGGCTTGTTCCTTTAAGATAGGAACGATTTCCTTTTCAATCGCATTGGCAAAATCGTAGCAATCTTGTGGTGTATAATCAAAACGGCCCAAAGCCTGAAACATATAATCGCGATAGTTTGCAAAGCCAGCATTCAAAGCAACCTGGTTACGCAATTTAATCAGTTCATCAAACAGGATGTTTAAATCGTCCTTATCGATTAACCGGCGCTGTTGAATGGTTTTCCATGCATTCTCCCGGACCTCGCGATTTAAATCCTTTATAAAAATGGAAGCCTGTTCCAGTGTATATTCCTGCCCATTAATTTCAACACTCATGGCACCAGTAATGCCTTGATATTTCTGTTGTTTAACTTGCAATTGAGTAAAAAGTTCGATGTTTTCCTCTCTATAAATTTCCAAAGCTTTTTTAATCGCTCTGCTATAAACGAAGAACTTTTCTTTGTCTAGATCATCCATAAAAGGACTATCGACAAACTTCTTATTCAATTCATTTGATAAAGGAGAAATTTTGGGTTCAATTTCCTCTGCGAAATACTGGAAGTTTTTAACTAACTCTTCATTTGCCGTATCACAACTCATCTTTATGTATCGCCAGGCGAAATCTTCTTCCAAAGCGGCCTCCAGTTCGGAGCGATCTTTTAACCACTGTTCCAACTCATCTACATTGTTAATTTCGCAGTTTTGTAGTTCGGTAAAAAGCGGTGCTAAGCTTTCCCAAGTGATGGCTAAATCCTGAGGAATATATGTTCTGATTTTTTTTTCTATAATCATATTTTAGTAATTATTGAATTTTGGATGAGTGATTGATAGTATATTGCAGAACATTCTATCATTCAAAACTCATTCATTCTATCATTTATTGTTATTTGGTCCTGATGTAAGCGTCGATTAAAAAGCAAATAGCAAACACCACTGATGCATATCCGTTTAAAGTTTGAAACGCTCTGTTTACTTTACTAATATCATTTGGTTTTACCAGCAGGTGCTGATAAATCAACATCGAACAGAAAAATATGATCCCAACATAATAAACCCAGCTAAATTCGGTAAAAAATACTGGTAGGATCACACAGATTGCAGAGAGTACATGCAATAAAACCGACACATTAAGTGCATTTTTTATGCCAAGTGCAGATGGAATAGAATGTAATTTTTCTTCACGGTCGAAATCTTCATCCTGTAAGGCATAAATAATATCAAATCCACTTACCCAAAACAGAACCGTCAAAGAGTATAACACCGGTACCAAAGCAAAATGCCCGGTTACTGCAATATAGGCGCCAATAGGGGCCAGCGATAAACCTAAGCCTAAAACAAGGTGACACAATGCGGTAAATCTTTTGGTGTAGCTGTAAAATAACACAACGAAAAGCGCCACAGGCGATAGATAGAAGCAAAGCGGATTGATAAAGTAGGTGGTAACGGCAAAAAATACGCAGTTTGCAATTACGAAAATTAATGCCTCGTTAGCAGACACTTTTCCCGCTGGAATATCCCGCATTTTGGTTCGTGGGTTTTTGGCATCAATGTTTCTATCCAAATAGCGGTTAAACGCCATTGCAGCATTTCTGGCGAAAACCATACAAAGCAGTACCAAAATTAATTTATACCAAGAAAAAGGATTTTCGGTAGTGGTAACGCCCAGGAAGAACCCAATCATTGCAAACGGTAAAGCAAAAACCGAGTGAGCGAATAATACGAGTGAAAAGTATTTTTTCATTTACTGATATACGAATATTGTTATGTTAAGATTTCAAGCTTCTTTGAAAACGACGAAATGCTTAAAACTTTTTATAGTCTGATGGAACCACAAAATCTTGATTCACCTCTGTGATGAAATTTAAAACTTCATCTTTTCCGTTTCCTTTTTCGGCTGACGTAATAAAGGTTGCAGGGATTTCTTCAAAAAATTCACCTAACTTTTTCTTAAAAGCAGCTACGTTTTTTTGAGTGGTGGTCATGCCTTGTTTATCTGCCTTAGTGAAAATCAACGAAAATGGAATTTGTTTTTCGCCCAACCAATAGCAAAACTCAATGTCAATCTGTTGTGGTTCTAGCCGGCTGTCTATCAATACGAAAACACACTGTAAGCTTTCTCTTTTGGTAATATATGCACGAATGAATTTCTCCCACTTTTCTCTACTGGTTTTAGAAACCTTTGCATAGCCGTAACCCGGCAAATCGACAATGTACCATTTCTCATTAATTAGAAAATGATTAATCAGTTGCGTTTTTCCTGGTCGCTGAGAGGTTTTTGCTAGTCCATGTTGATTAACCAACATGTTAATTAAAGAAGATTTGCCCACATTTGACCGGCCAATAAATGCATACTCTGGCATTGTTGGTATAGGTAAAGCCGAAATCTGGGTGTTGCTGCAAACAAATGTTGCCGTTTTGATAACCATATTGCAAAGGTAGGGTTTTGAGTCGGAAGTCCGAAGTCCGAAGCCTTTAGTCTAAATCTGCAATCTCTTGATATTGTAAAATTCGCTCAAGCATATAGTCTATCTGCTCTCCAAAACTGCATTTAAAGTCATCTGTAATCCACCTTTGGTTTAAATTTATCTTTTTATCGCTTTTGATATCTTTTGATACTTTGGACTTCCGACTATTGACTCCCGACTTCGGACTTTTTCCCTATCTTTGCCCCATACCATGAATCAGAATATCACTCCTTATCAAGTAGAAGACGCAACCAAGAAAGAGCAGGTTGCAACTATGTTTAACAATATTTCGGGTACCTACGATTTTTTGAACCATTTTCTTTCTTTAGGGATTGATGTACTGTGGCGTAAAAAAGCAATTAAAGAATTGGTATCCATTCAACCGAGAAATTTACTGGATGTAGCCACAGGAACGGGTGATTTTGCTTTCGAAGCAATTAAAAAACTTCATCCTGAGAAAGTGATTGGTGTAGATATTTCTGAGGGAATGCTAGATGTGGCTAAGAAAAAGATAAACGAGCGCAGCTTAAACGAAACTTTTACCGTTCAGTTAGGCGATTCGGAAGGCCTGCATTTTGAAGACAATACTTTCGATGCCATTACCTGCGCATACGGCGTTCGTAATTTCGAAAACCTCGAAAAAGGTTTAACAGATATGTACAGGGTTTTAAAACCCAACGGCAAAATGGTCATTTTAGAATTTTCAAAACCCCGTGTTTTTCCAGTAAAGCAACTGTATAATTTTTACTTCCTTCATGTTACACCCTTCTTCGGAAAGTTGTTTTCGAAAGATGCCAGAGCTTACACTTATTTACCCGAATCTGTAGCCGCTTTTCCTGATGGAAGTGATTTTACAACCCTTATGGAAAAAGTTGGTTTCAAAAGTACCAAACAAAGAATTTTAACGTTTGGAATAAGTTCAATCTACGTCGGTACTAAATGATAAAAAAATTAAGCCTCATCTTTTCGTTATTCACAATTTCTACAGCTTGCCTGGCTCAGAACTGGGGTGGGGGAATTGATGATGAGGATTGGAGCTTTGGGTTTAATTTTCAATATATTTCTGCAGAATACAAAATTCTTAAAAAAGAAAACTGGCGGGCGCCTTTTTACGAAGTGCCAAATTCTTTGGGCGTGTCTTATGATCCGAATTCGGGTTTGCCGGTTACAAATTCCTTAAATGCTATTTCAAGTCCACCTTCGCAGGGCTTTGGGTTAGGTTTTGTGATGAACAGGCGCTTGGCAGAGAATTTTGATATTCGTGCAACTCCATCATTGATTTTTAGTGATCGTGTGGTGACGTATGAGTACTTACCATTAGATCCCATTGATCTCGGCAATGGCCAAACGAAAAATTATCAAACCTTAATCGATAAGAAGGTTCAGGCAACCATGTTCGAGTTTCCGATAGGTATAAAAGTTAAATCGAACCGCATGAACAACTTTAGGGCTTACTGGTTGGGCGGTGCTAAATATTCGATTGATATTGCTTCGAAAAAGAAATTCTTCGATGAAGGCGAAACACCGATAAACAAGTTGCTGAAAAATCAACGCAATTATCTATCCTATGAAACTGGAATAGGTTTCGACTTGTATTTCGAGTACTTCAAAATGTCGCCCGAAATTAAGGTGGCCTACTCAACCAATGATTTGCTTCAGCACGACGATACTGCTTTTGCTAATCCGATTGATAAGTTAAAATTACGTCAATTAACGTTCAGTTTAATTTTTCAATAGCCGTACAATTCAAAAAAACTTACCTTTGCCTGCGTTAATAAAACCAATTGCAGCAATGCTCCTGGTTAAACTGAAGCTAAATTATTCGTAAACATGTCTAAAATTGCATTAATTACAGGCGCAACTTCTGGTATTGGCGAAGCTTGTGCGCACACCTTCGCCCAACAAGGTTATCACTTAATTTTACTTGCCCGTCGCGAAGATCGTTTGGCGAAACTTTCGCATCATTTGGCTGATAAATATGCCATCGAAATTAAGCAGGTTTTGGCTGATGTTCGTGACAAGGAAAGTTTATCAACCGTGTTGGAAAATTTACCTGCAGATTGGAAAAATGTTGATGTATTAGTTAACAATGCTGGTTTAAGCCAGGGCTTGGATCCGATTGATAAGGGAGATACCAATGATTGGGATACCATGATTGATACCAATGTTAAAGGATTGCTGTATGTTACCAAAATTGTTTCTAACTGGATGATTCCAAATCAATCAGGCCATATCATTAATATCGGTTCAATTGCTGGAAAGGAAGTTTATCCAAACGGAAACGTATATTGTGCCAGCAAACATGCTGTTGATGCATTAAGTAAAGGTATGCGGATCGATCTTTTGCCTCATGGAATTAAGGTGACTGAAATTAATCCAGGTATGGTGGAAACTGAATTTTCGGTGGTACGATTTAAAGGAGATGAAGACAGGGCTAAAAAAGTGTACGAAAACCTGGAACCACTTATCGCCGATGATATAGCAGATGCGATTTGGTACGTAGTAAGTCGCCCGAAACATGTAAATATAAACGATATGCTGATTATGCCAACTGTACAGGCTACGGCAACGATTATCAATAGAAATTAAAGTAGTGGGTTGCCAGTTACCGGTTGCGAGTTTGCAGTTTAGGTGTTTAAAAGGTAGCTCAAACAGGTAACCCACAACTCATTACCCATTACAGGTACCCCATAATTCATAACAGAAAAAATGATATCAAATACCATAGATCAAGAAATAAAAAAAGCCATGCTGGCTAAAGATAATGCTCAACTAAGAGGATTAAGGGCAATTAAAGCGGCTTTACTGTTGGCTAAAACCGAAAAAGGTTCGTCAGAAGAGATTACCGAAGAAACGGAACTGAAAATTCTTCAAAAGCTAATCAAGCAACGCCGTGAGTCGGCTGATATTTACAAGCAACAAAATCGTGAAGATTTGTTTCAGGTAGAGGAGGAAGAAATTGCGGTAATTAACCAATTTTTGCCACAGCAGTTAGATAGGGCTGAGGTTGCAGTGATTATCGAAAACGTGATCAAACAATCTGGTGCCACATCGGTTAAAGATATGGGGAGGGTGATGGGTTTGGCCAATAAAGAACTTGCAGGTAAGGCAGATGGTAAATTAATAGCTGAAATTGTAAAAGAGAAGCTCGCGTAGTTAAGCTTAACGACTAAAGGTAAAAGACAAAAGTAAAATGAATCTAGCAACCATCTTGATACTTGATAGTTGCATCTTTATACTTTAACGAAGGTTTTTATACCGTTATTGGTTTTATTTCAGAAAAATGGCATAGAAATGCGAAAATTTAATTTTACTCTACTAACTTAGTGCACAATACCACCTATAATATATATGACATACCAGATAATTGAAGAAGACGGATTTAAATACATTGAAGCTGGAAAAGGCGAAAAGTTGGTATTGCTGCATGGTTTAATGGGCGAATTGAGTAACTGGGAGCGTGTTATAGAGCAATTTAAAGATCGTTATCATGTAATTATTCCCATTCTACCTATTTACGATTTGCCAATTTTAACTTTAGGCGTTAAAGCACTTTCGAGGTACTTACATCGTTTTCTAAAATTTAAAGGATTAAATCAAGTGG
Organism: Pedobacter sp. AC212; assembly: GCF_979258625.1. Taxonomy (NCBI): domain Bacteria; kingdom Pseudomonadati; phylum Bacteroidota; class Sphingobacteriia; order Sphingobacteriales; family Sphingobacteriaceae; genus Pedobacter; species Pedobacter sp. AC212. Next base: position 1,719,204 of record NZ_OZ409870.1, read on the forward strand.
TTTTGGTGGGTAATTCCTTAGGGGGTCACGTAGGTTTGGTTTTTACAGTGGCGCATCAGGAATTTGTTAAGGCTTTGGTTTTAACAGGTAGCTCTGGCTTATACGAAAACGCTTTCGGAGGTTCATTCCCACGTCGTGAAAGTTATGATTATATAAAAGAAAAGGTAGAATTTACTTTTTACGATCCAGCAACGGCAACAAAGGACCTGGTTGATGATGTGTTTAAAACCGTCAACGACCGATCTCGGGTGATTAGAATTTTAACCATGGCTAAGTCGGCAATTCGCCACAATATGGCCAAGGAACTTTCTAAAATAACCATCCCTGTTTCATTGATTTGGGGAAAGAATGATAAAGTTACACCGCCAGAAGTGGCAGAAGAATTCCATCAATTGTTGCCTAATTCTGAATTGAACTGGGTTGATAAGTGCGGTCATGCCCCTATGATGGAGCATCCGGAGATATTTAATGGTTATCTGGAGAAATTTTTAGATAGAATTTTACTTAAATAATGTTTGCTGAAGAAATCATATCGAATGCTATCCCATCATTAAGAGCTGATGACACGGTGCAAAAAGCTTTAGATCGTATGAACGAATTTAAAGTGAAGCACATGCCAGTTCTTAGCGAAGCTTCTTTATTGGGTTTAGTTTCCGAAGATGATTTATTAAACATCAGCAAGCACGATACAATTTTGACGGATTCTGGCGTTAATTTTTTAAACGTTTTTACCTTAAGCGACGCACACACTTATGATGTGATTCGTTTGATGAGCCAGCTAAAACTAACCGCTGTACCGGTTGTCGATCAGCAAAAAAACTACCTGGGCTTAATTTCTATTAACAACATGGTTGATGCCGTGGCTGAACAGTATGCTGTTAATGAGCCGGGCGGAATTATTGTGTTGGAAATCAGTAACCGGGATAATTCTTTGGCACATATCTCACAAATTGTCGAAGCTGATAATGCTCAGATCTTATCGTCTTATGTCAATACTTTTGATGATTCCACTCGTATGGAAGTCACTTTAAAAGTTAATAAAACAGAAATTACATCGCTTGTGGCTTCTTTTGAAAGGTACGATTACCTGGTGAAGGAAGTTTACAACAACACACAAATTGACGATGGTTCTCAGGAACGTTATGATTCTTTCATGAACTATCTAAACGTTTAAATATTTTATGAGGATCGCAATTTACGGGAGGGATTTTAACGATACAGTTTTACCCTATGTGCAAGAGGTTTTTAATTTTCTGGCCACTCATAATATTCAAGCCGTTTTATATTCTAAGTTTAAAACATCGCTTCACGGTAAAATTAAGTTGCCAGCCAATACGGTGATTTTTCATAATCATAAGGAACTTAAAGATCATGCAGATGTGCTTTTAAGTTTAGGTGGGGATGGAACTTTGCTTGATACCCTTTCGTTAATTCGCGACTCGAATATTCCTGTTATCGGGATCAATTTTGGTCGTTTGGGCTTTTTGGCCAGTATCAATAAAAACGAAATTGAATCGGCGCTTAACGCATTGGTAAATAAAGAATATAGCTTAGATACGCGTTCACTTTTGGTTTTAGAATCGGATAATGGATTATTTGGTGAAGAAAATTTTGCGCTGAACGACATCACCATCCACAGGCGAGACAATTCGGCTATGATGATTATTCATGCATCAATGAATGATGAATTTATCAATTCGTACTGGGCCGACGGTTTAATTATTGCCACTCCAACGGGTTCCACGGCATACTCGCTAAGCTGCGGTGGACCAATTATTTATCCAGATTCAGAAAATTTCGTGGTTACGCCTATTGCACCCCACAATCTAAATGTGCGGCCAGTAGTGCTTCCTGATGATAATAAATTGTCCTTTGAAGTGGAGGCCAGAGAATCTAAATTTTTGGTTTCGTGTGATAGTAGAACCGTAACGGTTGAGCGTTCAGTTAAAATATCCATAAAAAAAGCCGACTTTTGCATAAATCTTATTCGTCTTAACAATGAAACCTACTTAAACACGTTAAGGAATAAATTATTATGGGGCATAGATACCCGTAACTACTAAGTATGACGCTAAATAAACTCCTAATCATCATCTTATTTCTTATTACCGGAGGAAAAATATCTTTTGCTCAAGAGGGCAATTGGGAAATAGGGCTGATGGGCGGTGGCGCAGGATACATGGGTGATCTTAATCAGAACCATCCTTTAAAAGTGAGTGGTATTTCGGCCGGAGTTTATGGAAAGAAAAACTTCAATCAATACTTAGGAGTAAGATTAAACTATACTTATGGCCAAATTCAGGCTAAAGATTCACAATCAAACAATGCACAGTTCAGAGAAAGGAACTTAAGTTTTAATACTTCCTTAAACGAATTAAGTGCGCTGATCGATTTCAATTTTTTTAATTATAATTTGGGTGGTGGAACCCGTCAATTTACACCTTACTTATTTGCCGGTGCTGGTTTTGTGGTATTTAAACCAAAAGTTAAATACGACGGTGAAACCTATCGTTTGGATAGACTGGCTACGGAAGGACAGGAGAATGGATATAAAAATGCCGTTTTAACCATTCCTTATGGTGTGGGTTTACGATACAATTATAAAGATACCTGGAGTGTTTTCACCGAGTTAGGCTATAGAACGCCGTTGACTGACTATATTGACGACGTTAGTGGAAGGTATCCGGATAGCGATAAACAGGTATTTGTTGGTTCAGATGGAAACCGCATCAATTTATCCGATCCATCTATCGGTCAGATTGGTGTTGCAGGAACCCAAAGAGGAGATTTTAGAAAAAGGGACACTTATCTATTTGTTAGTGTTGGCATATCTTTTACCTTTGTATCCTCAAAATGCTACTCGTTTTAAGCTGATTTTGACTTAATTAATGGATTTTAAAGAACAAATAGACTATAGCCGCCTGCCAAAGCACATTGCCGTTATCATGGATGGGAATGGAAGATGGGCAAAAGGCCAGGGAAAGGTACGTGTTTTTGGGCATGAGCAAGGTGTACTTTCTGTAAAAGATATTGTAGAAGGCTGTGTTGAAGTAGGTATTGAATACTTAACTCTTTATGCTTTTTCTACTGAAAACTGGAATCGTCCGAAGGAAGAGGTTGATGCTTTGATGCAAATTCTGATCTCGACAATTAACAGAGAAACCGAAACGCTCAACAAAAATAAAGTTAAGCTTAATGCTATCGGCAACATATCATCACTACCACAAGAGTGTATTGATGATTTGAAAGAAGCAATGGATAAAACCGCCCACAACGAAAAATGTACCTTGACGCTGGCGCTTAGCTATAGTGCAAAATGGGAAATTGTTGAGGCGGCTAGAAAAATTGCTGAGGCCGTAAAAGATAATACAATCTCAATGGATGATATCGATGAGGATCTCTTTTCATCGAAACTTACAACCGTAAATATTCCTGACCCGGAGTTAATGATCAGAACAAGTGGCGAACATCGGATAAGTAATTATTTGCTTTGGCAAATGGCTTATACGGAGTTTTATTTCACTGATGTTTTGTGGCCAGATTTTAGAAGACAAGATCTCTTTGAGGCTATTGTTGACTATCAAAAACGCGAACGCCGTTTCGGAAAAATTAGCGAACAATTGAACTAATTTTTCTTTTAACACTTTTTAACAAGCGTTTAAACTAACTTAGCACCACTTTTATACGATAAATGAAACCATAATAAGGGAAACATGGCAAATGTAAATTTTGCTAAAAAAAACATTGTTACCTTCGTGGCCATTACTGAACAAATTATTTTAATGAAAAGAATATTTCAAGTTTTAATCCTAGTCATTTTAGCTGCTCCAGCCTTTGCGCAAATACGTCCGACAGGTAAGGCGCCAGCAACCCCATCTTTAAAAGTTGGAGGCTTAGATCTCGATTATTTTAGTCCAAAAGAATATATCATTGGTGGTACAACCGTTACAGGAACACAATATCTCGATAAAGATGTATTAATCACCTTATCAAAATTAACAAGGGGAGATAAAGTTACCCTTCCTGGTGAGGCTACTTCTGATGCCATTAAAACGCTTTGGGCGCAGGGATTGTTTGATGATGTTAAAATTAATATCGAAAAATTTGTTCAGGATTCTGTGTATTTCGAAATCGAAGTGGTTGAACGTCCTCGTTTAAGTTCAATCGATTTAAAGGGAATCAGTAAATCGCAAAAAACGGCTATTCAGGAAAAACTTAATGATAAAACCGGGAAAATTGTAAACGACAACTTATACAACACTACTTCGGCTATTGTAAAGAAGTACATGTTAGATAAAGGATATTTTTTCACTACAATAGATTACAAAACGCGTAAAGACCCAAATGCTGAAAATAGCGTGGTATTGGAAGCTAATATTAATAAAGGTAGCCGTGTAAAAGTTCAACGTATCGAATTTACCGGAAACAAAGATTTTAAAGCTGCTAAGCTTAGAAAGTACTTAAAAAATCCTAAGCAATTTGCATGGTGGCGTTTTTGGGGTTCAGGAAAATTCTCTAAAGAAAAATATGAAGAGAATAAAGTGAAGATGATTGGTAAGATGCATGAAAAAGGATACCGTGATGCTGAATTACTGAAAGATAGCATTTACCAATACAATAAGAAAAGGGTAAATATTAAAATGGATTTATATGAAGGAAAGAAATATTACTTCGGTAATATTACCTGGGCTGGAAATGCCATCTATCCTGATAGTATTTTAAATAAAGTTTTAACCATTGAGAAAGGTGATGTATTCAGTGAAGAAAGGTTAAACAAGAAATTAAACGGTGGTGGTGAAAATGGTGGCGACATCAACAGCATGTACACCGATAATGGCTATTTAACTTTCAATATTGATCCTGTACAAACCAAAATTTATGGCGATACGGTTGACGTAGAAATGCGTATGTATGAAGGGCCGCAATACACCAACAATAGAATCACTTTAAAAGGGAACACGATTACCAATGATAAGGTTGTGTTACGGGAGATTCGTACCAAGCCAGGGCAAAAATTTAATAAAAGTGATTTAATTCGTACCATTCGTGAGATTGGTCAGTTAGGTAACTTCGATGAATCGAAGACAGTTCCAACTCCTCGTCCGAATCCTGCAGATGGAACAGTTGATATTGAGTATGCAGTAGAGGAGAAACCTTCAGATCAGATTGAGTTATCAGGTGGTTTTGGTGGTGGACGTATTATCGGTACACTGGGTTTAACTTTCAATAACTTCTCATTAAGAAACTTGTTCAACCTGAAAGCTTATAAACCACTTCCAAAAGGAGATGGACAAAAACTAAGTTTACGTGGACAAACGAATGGTAAATACTATCAATCTTATAGCTTCTCTTTCTCTCAGCCATGGTTTGGTGGAGAAAAACCAGTAAGTTTTGGTGTAAGTGCTTTTACCTCACTACAGTCAAACGGTTTAAATTCAGACAACTCTCAATTCCAGAAAATCCGTTTAAATGGTGTTACCGTGAGTTTGGGTAGAAGATTAAACTGGCCGGATAATTATTTCCAGTTGAGCCATGCCGTTAACTTACAGCAGTATATTTTAAGTAACTACCCAGGTTATTTATTTACTTCGGGTACTTCTTACAATTTAAACTTATCTCAAGAAATCAGCCGTGACTCAAGAGATTCGCCAATTTTCCCTAAATCGGGTTCATTTATTCGTTTCACTATTCAGGCAACGCCTCCATATTCATTATTTAATAAAGTGAATTATGCAACCGCACCTGATAAAGAGAAATATCGCTTTACTGAATACCACAAGTGGAAATTTGATTCGCAATGGTACCAACGTGTTGCAGGTAATTTAGTAATTAAAGCACAGGCACAGTTCGGTTTCTTGGGCCAATACAACAGTGCAGTAGGTCAATCAGCGTTTGAGCGTTTCAAATTAGGTGGTGATGGTATGCAAGGATTTGATTTCTTACAAGGCTCAGAACTAATCGCGATGCGTGGTTATGCAAACAATACAGTTATTCCAGTAGGTTCAGATCCTCGTATTGCACAACAATCTGGTAGTCCGATTTACACCAAGTATGTTTTAGAGGCACGTTATCCAGTTATTGCAAGTCAACAAGCTACTGCTTTCGTATTGGCTTTTGCCGAAGGTGGTAACACCTGGAATAAGTTTAGTGATTTTAATCCTTTCAACGTGAGAAGATCAGTTGGTGTGGGTGCGAGAATCTTTCTACCGATATTTGGTTTATTGGGCATTGATTATGGTTACGGTTTTGATGCGATTCCAGGATTACCTGATTCGAACAAAGGCCAGTTCCACTTCAGTATCGCACAACAATTAGGTGGATTTTAATTGATAAAGTATAAAAATTTAACTAAATATGTAATAAAACGCCTTAAGTTGAGTTTATTAAAAGCTTAGGTTATAACGAATCATTAAATACACACACAAATGAAGAAGTATCTTTTTATCGCATTTTTATTATGCACAACCTTTGGCGCTTATGCCCAAAAGTTTGCTTATGTAGACACCGAGTATATTTTGAAACAGATGCCAGAATATAAGTCTGCATTAAGCCAATTAGAAGTAGCATCTAAACAATGGCAACAACAAGTTGACCAGAATTTTTCTGAAATCGACCGGATGTACAAAGCCTATCAGGCAGATCAGGTATTGTTAACTGATGATATGCGCAAACGCCGCGAAAACGAAATCATTGAGAAAGAAAAACAGGCGAAAGAGTTTCAGCGCCAAAAATTCGGACCAGATGGTGAGCTTTTTCAAAGCAGAGCAAAATTGATCAAGCCAATTCAAGAGAAAGTTTCTGATGTAATTAAACAGATTGCGAAGGCTAAATATCTTGATTTCATTTTTGACAAAAGCAGTGAAGCAACCATGATGATTTATGCAAGCAGCAGCTACGATGTTAGTAATGATGTAATTGTGAAATTAGGTTACAAGCCAGGGGCTGGAAAAAATTAGTATATTCGCCCCCTTAGATTTTAGAAAACAAACAAAAAAAATAAAAAAGTAAAATAGAACGATGAGAAAGTTAATTAACGTATTCTTTGTAGCAGCAGGGTTAATGTTTACAGCGAATATGGCAAGTGCGCAACAAAAATTAGGTCACATTAATTCAGAAGATGTGTTTGCAAATCTTCCTGAAGCTAAAGCGGCTCAAACTACCTTAGAAACTTTGGGTAAAACTAAACAAGCAGAAATTGATGCGATGATCAAAGAATATCAAACTCAATTGGCTGCAGCCCAAGCTAAAGAAAAAACTTTAAGCGAAGCAAATAAAGAATCAGTTGGTAAAGAATTACAAGCTGCTGGCCAAGCATTACAGGATTTAGAAAAACGCATTACTGATGCCCGTACTAAAGCATCTCAAGATGTTGGTACTAAACAAGGTGAGTTATTTCAACCTATTCAAGCTAAGGTAGCTACTGCAATTTCTGCTGTAGCGAAAGAAAAAGGTTTGGCTTACGTTTTCGATATCGCAAACGGACAAGGTGGAAATAACCTGGTTTTCTGGGAAGGTGGTGATGATATCACTTCAGCAGTTAAAACTAAATTAGGTATTTCTGCTACTGCAGCTAAAGCACCAGCTCCTAAGAAATAAGTCTTGAGTCATAAGTCTAGAGTCTCTAGGTTATGTGAAAAATATAAAGCGGAATCAAAGTAATTTGGTTCCGCTTTTTTTGGTCATCATCCAACTTTCCAACCTCCCAACTTTTCAACAATAAAATAATATCTTTACGGTGATGCAAAAAAGTTCGCCTATAGGTATTTTCGATTCAGGTTATGGTGGCTTAACTGTTTTTCGGTCGATAGCTGATCAATTGCCCGATTACAATTATATCTATCTAGGCGATAATGCCCGTTCTCCTTACGGTGATCATTCTTTTGATACGATTTACAAATATACCCTCGAATGTGTAGAATGGCTTTTCGCACAGGGCTGTGAATTGGTTATCCTGGCTTGTAATACTGCTTCTGCAAAAGCTTTAAGAACTATCCAACAAAAAGATTTACCTGTTAAGTATTCAGATAAAAGGGTTTTAGGTGTCATCAGGCCAACGGCGGAGGTTATTGGCAGCTTTACATCCAGCGGCCATGTTGGCGTAATGGGTACTCGCGGAACTGTAAATTCGCAATCCTATTTATTAGAGATTAATAAGTTTTTTCCAGAGGTTAAGGTATATCAGCAAAGTTGCCCGATGTGGGTGCCCTTAATAGAAAACAATGAGCATTTGCAATCTGGTGCTGATTTTTTTATCGACGAATATTGTAATCGGTTAATGGAACAGTCTGCTGAAATAGACTGCGTTCTTTTGGCTTGCACACATTATCCCTTACTTATGCCAAAGTTAAAAATGGTTTTGCCTGACTACATTAATATTCTAACTCAGGGAGAAATTGTAGCCAAAAGCTTGGTTGATTATTTAGGAAGACATCCTGAGATAGAAACGAAGTTAAGTAAAGACGGACTTAAGTCTTTTTACACCAGTGGCGATCCGCTGGCTTTTGATGCCCAGGCTTCTATTTTTTTTGGTGAGGAATTGAATTCAGGGCGCATGTAAATGCTATGCGTTAGATAGGTCATCACAAACCACCCATCATTCCCACTCAAATGGGAATCTTAAAGCGCTCACTGTTGAAATTAATTTTGACTGTTTTTGGCATTAGAATCCCCAGTCAAGCTGAGGATGACGACCGTTCGTTGTTGGTGGCTGTGTCTGGAGTTTAGCGAATTCTCTAACCATTCCGTCATTCCTACGCAGGTGGGAATCCTATTGCTTTGCTGTTAAAATTACGTTTGCTTGTTTTGCGGTTTAAGATCCCCAGTCAAGCTGAGGATGACGACCATTCATTGTTAGTGGCTGTGTCTGGAGTTTGGCCAATTCATTAAAACATTCCGTCATTCCCACGCAGGTGGGAATCCTAATGCGTTGCTGTTAAAATTACGTTTGCTTATTTTGCGGTTTAAGATCCCCAGTCAAGCTGAGGATGACGACCGTTCATTGTTGGTGGCTGTGTCTGGAGTTTAGCCAATTCACTAACCATTCCGTCATTCCCACGCAGGTGGGAATCCTAATACGCTCGCTAATGATTAATGCACTTTTTGTACGACTAGACTTGTAACTGATAACTCATAACTGGCAACCGGTAACTCAAAAACTCGAAACCGATTACTGCGGCAATTTCTCTACCCTAGTTAAAATTGTAGGCGAAGAGAGGGCCTCTAGAAAAGAAACCACCGCATCCTTTTCTGCTTTACTCAACATTAAGCCTTTTAACAACTTATCGTTCTTAGGCAATAGTGGGTCATTTGTTTGTTCTGCCCGAACCCTCTGAACGGGCATGCCCACATTGTACATGTTCATCACACCATCCATATCTGGGAATAAACCATTATGGAACCAAGGTGCGGTTTTCATTACATTTCTCAATCCAGGCGTTTTAAATTTACCTACATCTTCCGGTTTCTTGGTTACATTGTACAAGCCTAAGTCTTCATATTTACGTTTGAAATAAGTTAACCCATCGTTGTGGAACTCATTATCAGTAAATAACGGACCATTATGGCAATTAATACAACGGGCTTTGGTGCGGAATAAATGTAAACCCACTAACTGTTGATCGGTCAATGCCTTCTTATCTCTAGCCAGGAAACGATCGAATGGTGTTCTCCTGCTTACAATGCTGCGTTGAAAAGTGGCCAGACTTTCGAATATCCTTTTGTTGGTGATGGTCTTCGATCCAAAAGCATCAACGAAGAATGGTTGATATCCTTTTATTTTGCTCAACTTTTTGGATAAAGTTTTCATATCCTGGTGCATCTCATTATGTGCCGCCACCGGGCTTTCTGCCTGTTCTTCCAAACTCGCTGCTCGTCCATCCCAAAACAAACGTTTGTAAAACCATACGTTTTCTAAAGAGGGCGCATTACGGATGTTTGTTAAATGATCATGTCCAACAGAAACCTGACGGCCATCAGACCAATGTAAATCTGGTGCATGGCAGCTCGAGCAGGAAATTTGATTGGAACCGGATAAACGAGGATCGAAAAATAGGATTTTACCCAGTTCAACAACCTTTTTAACGGAATCATTTTTTAAATCGACGGGAGAGGGCGGAAGTTCTCCCAATTCTTGAAAAACAGCTCCTTTATCTACAGTCGGCTTTGGCCATTGATCTGTAGGTTTTGAATAAACTTTGCGCAAGCTATCTATGCTCAGTTCCTCATCATCGTTGAAATTTGTTGATTGAAATGATAGTAGGATTAATCCGGTAAAGATTAGGGCAAGCGTGAGGAAAACTTTATTCATAAGGCTAAAAATACAGATTTAAGCTGATATTGGAAGAAAAGCGGTCTTTGCCGGGGGCGCTTGCTAAGACACGTCCGAAATCTTTTAAATCATCCCTTTTCCAGTAACTAAGTCCCACCTTAATCCCAGTTTGGACTTGTCGAAACATGGGGATGCTATAGTCGGCGGTAAAATTTCCTCCAAATTTTGAGGTTGTGTTATAGGAATAGTCATGATAGATTACAGTTCTTGTGAAGATACCTTCATTGGCAAGCAGTACTTTAAAATCAGAATCAAGGTAATGATTATATAAAGCAGATATACTGATTCCCCAGTTATGATTGTTTTTACCATTGTGATTAAAGCCGTAGCTTAAAGCATAATTCAATTGATTAAAACGGATATCATTTCCGGCTAAGCCATCCTGTCTACGTTCTTCGTATTTATTTAAGCTTAAACCAATGTTGTGTATGAGGTTGTTTTTCTTGATGGTGTAAACTCCAGCAGCTGAGATGAGATTGTTGTTGAACAGGTAGCTGTTTGCCAAATAATTATTAAGATAGTTATCTCCTTTGTTAGTAATGTAATTTAAATCTACACTTATTCCGCCTTCAGATAGTTCTTTTAACCAAAACAGGCGATAACTTTCTTTTACCAGGTTAAAGTTTATGAAGCTTGTTATTCCATCAGAGGCTCTGTAATCAAATTGTTGTTTTTCTTTGGATGTTTGGTAGTTCAGGTTAAAGCTACCAATACTTGTTGATTCATAAGTTAGATATACATCAATTCCATTTCTGTTTTGATTATTTTGAACAGTTCTGGCTTCATTATATTCTCCAGCTTCTCCATAACCATTGATTAGGTAGTTGGTAAACTCTGGACTCACTCTTCCTTGATTAAGACTGGCATTTTTATATGCTACGTTTACTTTTTCAAGACCATACCCAAAGCGGTATGCAGCGCCAATAGATAGTGCTTTTGTGATATTGTAGCCAATCGTCCCAACTAAATTTAATTGGTAATCGTTTACATTCCCTCTTGGGTCGTTTGTTGAGTAATGATCGCCGATCCTATAATCAGCTCCTAGCCCAATATGTAGCTTATCATTCAATATATTTTTATTGGCGAAGGCCTTTAATTTGTAAATCGATCTCTGATAACTTACATTTTTTAAAGAGCCAAAATAATATGGATTAGCAATATTATTACGCGTTTGATGAGAAAAACGTGTGCTATCTTCTATGATTCTATTATAGGAAAATTGTCCCCAGACCGTGATAGAGTTTAGCTGTGAAACTCCTTCGGTACTCAAAAATGTGTTTGAAAGTTTAGTCGCATCCTGAGATTTCATTAAATGTCCTTGTTCAAAACCTTGACCAACAGTTAAAGTGTTAAAAGTTTTAGGCATTAGTTTTTTAATATAGAACGGACTTGACTTTGCAAATGTGTAACTGCTGAATAATGACGAGTCAACTGAAAATAATTTATTGCGCATGCCTACCATTATCGAATCCTGCTTTTGTCCAAACGCAGTAGATAAAGTGCCAAAAAATAAAAGTGCGTATAAAAAGGTGTTCTTCATTTCTTTTTTCTGTTAGCTGCTTATTTAAATTCACGAGGGATTGCGAGTGGGAAATAGTCAAAATCTTCAGCGGAGTTATTCGTGTCTTTTAAAATCCTTCTTCCATTTACTGTCGTCTCTGTTTTTCGTATAACGGATTGGGAAGAATAAGCACCATTAGGAGCATAAGTATAAAGCGCATCTATAGAAGCACCCAATTTTTTTGGAACCCTAGAAGCGGCGCTACTAGGCTGAATTTCGACCCCATCTATAATAAAGTCGATTGGAATTTGATAATATTTATCGGCATTGGCTTGTGGTGGCGCAATAGTTGGAAAAGAGTATTGAGGCAATTTCTTAATCTCAGTAGTTCCCTTGTTCTTGAAAATAACATATCCCATTCTTCCTGGATTGTCAAATATCAGATCCGTCCCGCTGTATGATAGTACATCGACATTCGGAACACTTGGATTATCTATATCCGAGGCTAAGGGTTTAGGTAAAAACGGGGCATAATAAGCTTCAAAATCTGCACCGCTCAAATCAATGGTTAGCGATGGATCTCTTGCTGTGATTGTTTTTCCGTCTGTCCCTGTAAAAGGAGCTTTGTGGTTTAAGGCAGTTTGTGCTAATACAATGCTTTCGCCAGGTTTAACAGGATATTGGCTACCATTCCCTGGGATCATTAAAAGTGCTCTTGTGTAGATGTATGAATTATTCGCGTCGATATCGCTTGGCATACCTTGTGCTTTTGACCAATCATACTGATTATTATTTTGCCTGTAAATGTTTGTTGAGGTGAAGTTTTGAATGCCTAGCGCTTCAGCGATGTACAAACTATCCGCAAAAAGAACTGAATCAGAATTGTTGTATATTTCTATAAATTGATCACGGAATGATGCTCCAGTAGTAGTATTCGAGCCAGCATAATAAATTTGCTTGATTACCCAGGGACCTGTAGATCCAGAAATTAATTTTAGTGATATATTTTGATTATCCTCTATAGTAATTGTTCTTGATTTTTCTGATGCATTAAATACAACTTCTTTGTCTACGCTTTCTCCAGTAAGTGCTGTATAATCGGTAGCAGATATTTTTATCATTGCTGAAATATCATAAACACCAGGAGAAATCGAATCTAACAGCACCGTACCATCGTTGCTGGTGGTATATTTTTGAAGTACATTGTTTTTTGTGTTTTTGATCGTTACTTCAATTTTTGATTTTGGCAATAATTTCCCTAAATCCTGCGAAGCATAAGAGGTAAGTATCTGAAATTTAACAGGATGAATTTCAGGAATATCGCCTTGGTATTTTTTGCATGCGATTAGCAGCAATGAGATACATGAAATAATAGTGATTATTTTTTTCATCTTTTAAAGTTTTATAGATAATTCGGCGCCAAATGTTGGTGTGCTATTTGGATATCGGTAGGTACCAGTTGGAGTGATGTAATAAGGACGGTGATTAAATACATTATACACATTGAAAGCAAACTTAAAACGCTTTTTTATCTCCTTTGCTATGCTTAAGTGGTAGTTGGATATAATCCTTGGAAGGTCGTTTTCCGACTGCTCTTGCGGAGTGATATAAAGATGGCCGTAAGAGGAATTGTTACGATCGAAGTTGCTGATAGCAATATATTGGTTGTATCTCTTATAGTAGCCTAGCGGGATTCTAGAACTTGCATTTGTTCTACTTTTGTCTAGAATATCAAACTCCGCGACAAATGAAACAACCAAACTCAGTTTAGGTATGTGAGTAACACTTGTGATTCTACCATTACTGAAATAAGATCTTTTATTTATTGGTTCATATACTCCGATATAGGCGTAATTTGGGTCAGTTGGAATTATACTTGGAAGCTTATTGCTTAAACTGTTAGAGGTACTCAAATACGAAGTCCGAAAAAGGCCGCCACTAATATTGAAGGTAGTTTTCAACTCCTTTATTTGAGGAGAATTTATGATCACTTCGAAACCTTGATTATTGGATGCTAGGTCGTTTTTAAAATAAGAATAACTAATTGCATAGGGTTGTACTCCTTTAGTTTGAATTGTCGGTTTAGCTCCAGGATTAATTGTTGCTGTATAGGTTGGAAGTTCAATGGTCTGTAAGTTTTGAACAGTGGATATTCCGTTTCTGGATTTTTTATTGAAAACAGAAAGCGACAAATTAAATTTGTCTATTTTAATTTGAGCCGAAAGCTCAATGCTTTCGCTTTTAGAAGGCTTCAAACCTGCACTTGTTGGCTCATATCTTTCAACGTATACTAGATAAGTACTTTCGTTAACTTTGCCATTGTAGGCATTCAATAGTGGGATTTCAAAAAACGTTGGTCCTGGATATCGCTGCGCTAAACCTGGAGATTTGTACGATAGACCATATGCCAATCCAAATCTTAAGTTTTTGTTCACCTCGTAATTAATATTTGTTCTTGGCGAAAGAGAAGCGTAGCCATTTTGAATATCCGAACGAATACCAGCTCTTATATTTAGTGGTTTACCCAGTACTGTTGCTGTAAAAACGTCTTCGATGTAAAAACCCAAATCTTTTTGCGAGAGCGCCAATCGAAAATCATAATAACGCTCTGAGCTTTTTGTTCCTAAGGATGTACTTGCAACTCGTGCTGTTCCTCTCGGTTCATTTGGGTCTATCGTTTGGCCAAGTCCTTTATTAGCGGCATAACTAAAACTCCCGCCAAAGGATAAATTGTGAATGAGATTTCCTGTTTCAAATCCTCCGGTGAAATCTAAAGATGCTGAGGCATTAATTGGCCGACCGTCGATAAGAGATTTTGCCGTATAAATGCCAGAGTCATAATATCCCTCGTGGATTCCGGTAGTGGTTGCGGTACTGTATAAAACGTAAGCATCATTTACCAATTCCTCTTTATAACTTACCTGATGGCCTTCTGCATACCTTAAATTTAAACCAATATTTTTCAGGAAACCTTTTTCCAAGCGATAATTGCTTCTATTCGCTACGCTAAAGTTCCAGCTATCAAATTTTGTCCTGGTACTTTTTTCATCATCAGGATCGTATTTAATCCCGTCTAAGTTTCTACCATAATCTAGACTAAAAGTGTTTTTCAGCTGCTTTGATTTTCCGAAGGAATTTGTCCACATCGCATTGCCATTAATACGTCTATAGGCTTTAAGTTTATCTCGATTATCTTGAAACGAATTCACATAATTAATCCCAACGTTTACTGAGCCATATTTCGGGCTGATTTCGAAACCTTTTGAAAAACCGTAAGAGGTCGCATTATCTCTTAATTGCATTCGTAAATAAGCTGGTGATTTACCTGCCTGGCGCTCAATGATGATTGCTCCATCGGTTAGATCGCCGTATTTAGCAGGGGCTACTCCTGCAATAACTTCGATGCTTTCAATATTATCTGCAGGGATTTGGCGTAAATCCGTCCCTCCGAAAGTGTAATCTCCGGTATAATTATTTCCGTCATTCCCTGTTCCTCTGATTCCATATGAGCCACTCGTCACAAAAGAAGATCCAACTCCACCAATTCGGCCCGGATTAAAACTTTGCATGTTGGCATTGTTACTTAGAGTGTTGCCATCCATTATGATGGCTATACCAAACGCATTATTTAATTCAAAACTTCCTTTTCCATTAGTCGTTGGTTCGTATGCAGCTCTCAGATTAATATTTTGTACATTTTGCAAAGACGGAGGTTGAATTTTTCTATTGGGGATTTGATTTAATAAATCATTCACACTTAGCGCCGGTGTTTGTTCAATTAAGTCTCTAGTAATAACTAATGATGAGTTGCTGGAACCCGAATAGTTCCGCTTCGCATTGATTTCAATGTTCTCCAAGCTTAAATCTAAAACCTTTAGGCTGATGTTTCCGAGATTGGTTTCTCCTGCTTTAACAGTAATTGGAAAGCTTAGTTTCTGATAACCAATATAGGAGAATTCGAGGGTTAGATTATTATTGGTTTCGGAGCCATTTATTCTAAAAACCCCAGCTTTATCAGTTATTGTATACTGATTGGTTTCAACAACTTTAATGTTTACAAGCTCTAGCGGCTTGTTTTCAGGGTCTACCACTTTTCCGGTAACAACGTTTTGCGCTTGCGCCATCCCGGCAAGACAAACCAAAACTAATAATGAAATGTAAAGTTTCTTCAATTTAGACTAAATCTTAATAATGGCGCAAACATAGAGATTTAACAGTTATCAACAAAACTATTTAGAACAATTCCAGATAATTTAGCATTATTTGGTTTACAACTAATTAAGGTCTATTGCATTCCAAATTAACCTCATTGTGACAAAAGAAAATACTTTTGTTTAGGTTGTGATTATTTAAAAGGATAACTTTGCGGCTTCAAACCCACACAATGAGTGATCAGATAAAACACGAATGCGGAATCGCTTTTATTCGCCTGTTAAAACCACTTTCTTACTACCAGCAAAAGTACGGTACAGCACTTTACGGCCTTAACAAATTATATCTTTTAATGGAAAAACAGCATAACCGGGGCCAGGATGGCGCAGGTATTGCCACCATTAAATTGGATATGAAACCTGGCAGTAGGTACATTAGCCGATACCGGAGCATGGCTTCGAATGCGGTAGCAGATATCTTCGAGTATGTTCAAAACAAATTCGTAGATATACAAGAAAACACCCCTGAATTAATGCAGGATACAGAGTGGCTCAAAAACAATGTTAGCTTTATCGGCGAGGTGTTATTGGGCCATTTGCGTTATGGTACACATGGTAAAAATAGTATTGAAAACTGCCACCCTTTCTTAAGGCAAAACAACTGGATGACCCGTAACCTGGTTATTGCAGGTAACTTCAACATGACGAATGTTGATGAGTTATTGGAGCAACTCTATGAGTTAGGTCAGCATCCAAAAGAAAAAGCCGATACCGTTACTGTTTTAGAAAAAATTGGTCACTTTTTGGATGATGAAAATCAAGAACTTTTCGATCAATATAAAAAAGAGGGACACGACAATGTGGCCATCACGCACAAAATTTCTGATCATTTAGATATCGCAAATATTCTTCGCCGCTCGGCTAAAACCTGGGATGGTGGCTATTCTATCTGCGGTATGGTGGGTAACGGCGATTCATTCATCATGCGTGATCCGGCAGGTATTCGTCCAGCCTATTACTATTATGATGATGAGATTGTAGTGGCTGCTTCTGAACGACCAGCACTACAAACTGCTTTCAACATCCAGTTTAAAGATGTTAAGGAGATCGATCCTGGTCATGCTTTAATTATCAAGAAAAACGGCGAGGTAAGCATGGAGCAGTTCCGTGAGCCTACCGAAAGATTATCTTGTTCGTTCGAACGCATCTATTTCTCAAAAGGAAGTGATGTAGAAATTTACCGCGAACGCAAGCAATTAGGTCGTTTATTGAGCGATAAAATTCTTCAGGCCGTTCACTACGATTTAAAAAACACCGTTTTCTCTTTTATACCAAACACTGCTGAAGTGGCTTTCTTTGGTATGGTTGATGGTGTGCAACAATATGTACGCAGGCATCAAAAAGATATTCTTCTACATAAAAAAGAGGAGTTATCTGATGAGCAGCTGGAGGAATTGTTATCTCTTGCACCCCGGGTTGAAAAGCTGGCTGTAAAAGATGTGAAACTGCGAACTTTTATTACGCAGGATGCGGATAGAAGTGAAATGGTGGCCCACGTTTATGATACCACTTATGGTATTATCAATAACCATCAGGATACTTTGGTAGCCTTGGATGATTCAATTGTTCGGGGTACTACTTTAAAACAAAGTATTATTAAAATCGTAGATCGTTTACATCCTAAGAAAATTATCATTGTTTCATCTGCACCTCAAATTCGTTACCCAGATTGTTACGGTATTGATATGAGCAGAATGGGGCAGTTTGTTGCTTTCGATGCTGCAATTCAGTTATTAACTGAGCGTGGCATGTGGCAGGTGATTGAAGATGTTTATGCAAAATGTAAAGCTTCATTATTACTTCCGAAAGAAGAAATCGTGAATCATGTAAAAGAGATTTACAAACCCTTCACTCCGGAAGAAATTTCCGCTAAAATTGCGCAGATTATCACACCTAAAGGCACTGTTGCCGAGGTAGAAGTAATTTATCAAAGTTTGGAGAACTTGCATGAAGCTTGTCCGAAAAACAAAGGTGACTGGTATTTCTCTGGTAATTATCCAACTCCAGGTGGCAATAAAGTAGTGAACAAAGCTTTCATTAACTGGAAAGAAGGGAATAATCAAAGGGCATATTAATCCTTAGATATTTTGAATTTGAATAGCCCGCATTTATGCGGGCTATTTTTTTTGTCCAAAAAATTTAAATTCATTTGTGTTTGATATTATATAGAAAGTGACACTCTTGCCACGTTATTGGAGATTATTAGCCTCATTTGGTAAACGTTTTATCATTCTTTGTTCTTGTAGATTGCACATCTTCTTTGACAGCGAAAAACATTTAGAAGGGTGTAAATGTTAATTCTCCACTATGAAAAACCTAATAAAATTTTGCCTGATATCTACCGTTTGTTTAGGCTTAAGCTGTTCTGAAAGTAATCAACAACAAGTTACAAACGCTATCGACAATACAAGCGATAGTATTTCAACCAAGCTTTCAGAATTGAATGATACCTTAAAAAATGTAAAGGAAGATATCAAGAGCCGTATTCCTAAAGTAGAAATAAACGTGAGCAAACGTGTTCCGATAAGTTTGCAATGGATCAGTTTTGAAAGTGAAAAGGGTTCGGCCGAAATCCTTAAAAAGGACAGTAAATGGTTCTCCATAAAGGGGGAGCAAACGAATACCGACAATGAATACCTTAAAATTGATGGACGTTTGAAAAGATTGGACGCCAACAGAATTTCCTTCGAAGGAACGATAATCACGTATATCAAAGATAACAACGGCGGTGTGCCTTGTGAAAAAACTGGTGCGCAGGTATTTTTTAAAAAAGGCAGCCGTTCCTATTATCGTTTGCAAAAAATGGAAAACTGCGCTGGTGGGAAGCTATTGGATTATGTTGATATTTATAATCTCGATGACGTACTTTAGTGAGTATTCTACGCATAAAACTGAACATACGTTTTGTAAATAAGCCAAAATGCAAATAGAATAATAATTACCCCTGCAATTTTATTAAGTGTTTTTAGGGCGTCTTCCTTTATTTTGTATCTGAGTTTACTTGAATAGAAACTCTTTGCTCCATCTATGCTCAGCTGAGTAACCATCGCGATAAAAAAGCAAACCAATTTTTCGTTCAGCATGTTATTCAGCTTAACAGATATTATTCCGCTTACAATAATCCAGAACATTAAGGTAGAAGGAGTGAGGATGCACATCAGAAATCCCTTTAAAACATAACCTCTTTTGCTGATCTTCTGGAGGGTTGCGGAATCGTAATTTACCTTCATTTTTGAAACCAGATAATATATTCCTACGGCGAGTAAGAAAATACCTCCAATGGTACCGACATATTTGTCGAAGCTAGCTTTATAATCGAAAAACTGACTTCCAAAAAGGACTAATGCGATTAATATAACATCACTAATTATAACCCCAATAGCTAAAGAAAACCCTGCCATAAAGCCTCTTTCTATACTGGTTTTAATCATTGCAAAAAATACCGGACCTGTTAAAAACGACGAAATAATCCCTGCCCCAATACCTAATAATATGGCTTCAAACATGTATTGTATTGTTTATAATATGCGAATATGCAATTTTATACCTAAAGATGGTGCATTTATTTTTGTTGCATAAGTTGCATAAAAGTTACTATTTTTTAATTTTTTTTTATCTAAGTTTAGCCCCACTAAAACTATATTTTAAACATGAGTTCAGAACAAACACAAACCAAGTGGGCCCAATTTATTCCCTTGGTAACCGTATTCTTTTTTTGGGGCTTTGTTGCCGCAAGTAATGATATTTTAATTCCGGTTTTCAAGAAAGCTTTTGATTTATCACAAGCTGAAAGTCAGTTGGTTTCACTGGCATTTTATATTGCCTACACCGTGGGTGCGCTTATCTATAACGGAATTTCGGTGCTAATCGGGCAAGACATTGTAAATAAACTAGGCTATAAAAACTCACTTGCGTTAGGTCTTGTGATTTCGGCTTTAGGTACACTATTATTTTATCCGGCGGCAAATTTGGCATCGTTCCCGCTAATGTTGTCCGGTTTATTTATCGTTGCATTAGGTTTTTCGCTACAACAAACCGTTGCCAACCCTTTAGCAATTGCCTTGGGTCCAATTAAAACGGGTTCACAGCGACTCACCCTTGCAGGCGGTATCAATAACTTCGGAACTACCATTGGACCACTTATTGTAAGTTTTGCCATTTTCGGTTCGGCAGCAAATGCAAGTTCAGATATTAGTATCGAAAGTGTTAAGATTCCTTATCTAATTCTAGGGGTTGCCTTCATTGCTGTCGCGATATTCTTAAAATTATCTTCTTTACCAGATAGACCAGCGTTGGTTGAAGCGAAAATAGAAGAAAAAGGTGCAAAAGGATCTGCCTTGAAGTTCCCACAATTGGTTTTGGGAATGATTGCAATTTTTGTTTATGTGGGTGTAGAAGTATCTACAGCAAGTAATTTACCTGCTTATATGGAGAAAGATTTAGGTTTCGCATTGCATGATATTGCACCTTATATTTCACTATACTGGGCAAGTATGATGATTGGTAGATGGACCGGAGCTGTAGAAGCTTTCACCGATAACATCCAGACTCAAAAAATATTAAGATTTGTTGCGCCATATTTAGCTTTTGGAATTTTCTTAGCGGTTAATGCCATTGCCGATCACGACTTGGCTCCATTCTACGTTTATGGATTAATCATTTTAGTATTGATTATTGCTGACATGGCGAGTAAAGGAAATCCGGCAAGAATGCTATTAATATTTTCTGCAATTGGCATACTTGCGTTACTTATCGGAATGTTTACCACTGGAATGGTTAGTGTTTATGCTATCACAAGCGTAGGTTTATTTTGTAGCACATTGTGGCCATGTATTTTCACTTTAGCAGTAAGTGGTTTAGGAAAGCACACCAGTCAGGGAAGTAGTTTCCTAATTATGATGATTATGGGCGGTGGAATTATCAGTTGGTTACAAGGGGCAGTATCGGAGTATACCGGTATTCAATACAGTTACATTGTTGGTATCTCGTGTTTCGCCTATCTTGCTTTCTACGCCTGGAGAGTAAGTGGAATTTTAAGATCACAAGGAATTAATTTTGATCAGAAAATTTCTGGCGGACATTAATTTTTAATAAAGTATTTTTACAGCCACGAAGTTAAACTGCTTCGTGGCTTTTTTATTTTAAGCATGACTAATAAACCAAGTTTCGATACCATATTTATGAATCTCGCTACTGATTTAGCGGAACGTTCGCATTGCGTACGTGCCCATGTCGGTGCGGTTTTAACAAAAGATACCAGAATCATCTCTATCGGCTATAATGGGCCGCCAGCAGGAACACATAATTGTGACGAAGAATGGCCAGAACACGGTTGTGCAAGAGACAGCAAGGGAAGCTGTTCGTTGGCGCTTCATGCAGAAGAAAATGCTATTCTATACGCTTCTAAAAATGGCTCCAAGATTGAAGGATGCACACTCTATACCACGTTATCACCCTGTATCGCCTGTGCCAGATTAATTTTGTCATCAGGAATTAAATTGGTTTATTATTCAAAATCTTACGCAGCATACAAAGGTTTGCCGAGTGATGAAGGTGTTGATTTCTTGAGGAAGTTTGGGGTAGAGGTAAAGTTAATGGAAAGCTAAAACTGTAAATTGATAATTGTTAGAATTTATAAATTATGGAAGGGTCCAGCTGCTGATAACAACTGGTAACTGAAAACCATTAACTAACAATAGATTTGATTATAAATAACTCTAAAACAATTTAACAATTCCCTTTCTTTATCTATCTTTGCGGATGCAAGAAAAAATCATTATCGTCGATTTTGGTTCGCAATTTACACAACTCATCGCTCGTAGAGTTCGCGAACTAAATATTTACTGTGAAATATATCCATTCAACAATCTTCCTGAAATTACCGAGGATGTAAAAGGTGTTATCTTTTCAGGTAGCCCATATTCAGTTCGTCAGGATGATGCTCCACAAATTGATCTATCAAACTATCATACCAAATATCCATTATTGGCTGTATGTTATGGTGCTCAATATATTGCGCAACAAACTGGTGGTCAGGTTCGTGCTTCTTCAACACGCGAATATGGTCGTGCTAACCTAAGCTTTGTTAACCAGGAAAATAAACTTTTTAAAGGCATCAATATCGATTCTCAGGTTTGGATGAGCCATGGCGATACCATTACAGATTTGCCAGAAAATGCAGAGTTAATTGCCAGCACAGAAAGCGTTAAGGTTGCAGCTTATCACATTAAAGATTCAAATACTTATGCGATACAATTTCACCCTGAAGTAACACACAGTATTGATGGAAAAGTTCTATTGGAAAACTTTTTGGTAGATATTTGTGGCTGTAGTCAGGATTGGACTTCAACAGCATTTATCGAAACTACTATTGCAGAATTGCAATCTACCTTGGGTAATGATAAAGTTGTTTTAGGCTTATCTGGCGGTGTTGATAGTAGTGTTGCTGCTGTTTTATTGCATAAAGCAATTGGTGCAAATTTACATTGCATCTTTGTTGATAATGGTTTGCTTCGTAAAGATGAATATGCCCAGGTATTGGAACAATACAAACACATGGGTTTAAACATCAAAGGGATCGATGCTAAAGATCGGTTTTTAAGTCAACTTGCTGGAGTTACTGATCCTGAATTGAAACGTAAAGCCATTGGTCGTGTTTTCATTGAGGTTTTTGATGACGCTGCACACGAGGTAACCGGAGTGAACTGGTTGGGTCAGGGTACTATTTATCCTGATGTAATCGAGTCAATCTCCGTTAATGGTCCATCTGCTACTATCAAATCACATCATAATGTAGGTGGTTTGCCCGATTTTATGAAGTTAAAAGTTGTGGAGCCATTAAAAACATTGTTTAAAGATGAGGTAAGAAGAGTGGGTAAAGCTTTAGGTATTGATGATGTGATATTAGGTCGCCATCCTTTCCCTGGGCCAGGTTTAGGAATCCGTATTTTGGGAGAAGTTACAGCAGAGAAAGTTGCCATTTTACAAGATGCAGACGCGATTTATATCAATGAACTTAAAGCTGCTGGTTTATACGATAAAGTTTGGCAGGCGGGTTCTATCTTTTTGCCGGTTCAATCGGTAGGGGTAATGGGTGATGAGCGTACTTACGAAAACGTAATTGCACTTAGAGCTGTTGAATCAGTGGATGGCATGACAGCCGACTGGTGCCATTTGCCTTATCCATTATTGGCGAAGATTTCCAATGAAATTATCAATAGGGTTAAAGGTATCAATAGGGTGGTGTACGATATCAGCTCGAAACCACCTGCAACTATTGAGTGGGAATAAAGATTTGAGAATCCTGATTTTTAAAATCTTAAGAATCATTTAAAACAAGTATTGAAGTATGCTAGCAAAGTGAATAAACTTTTGCTGGCATATTTTGTTAAAAAGATAGGTATGAATTTAAAAAACGGTTACTGGATATTACTGCTTTTCACTTTGGTTTTAGGTGCTTGTTCACCAAAAATAAGAACACCCAAACCACCAACCAGTAAACCTGTTGAAAAGGAAAAACCTGAAGAAAAGAAGAAACCTGTAAAGAAGTTTACTCAAGCTAGCATCTCGTTATTAGCACCATTTAGACTTGATGAAATCAATTTAAAAACCGCTACCAAGGCGGATGTAGAAAAGTATGCAATGCCGATTGATTTTTATCAGGGATTTAAGCTTGGAATTGATTCAGCGGCTGCATCCGGACTAAACTTTAAATTGAATGTTTTCGATACCCAGGATGATAATGCCCATATTTCGATGCTTTACAAAAATGAGCGTTTTAAACAAAGCAACTTAATTGTTGGGCCTGTTTTTCCTGATGGACAAAAATTTATTGCATCCTATTCCAAAGAAAATAATATCCCGGTAGTTTCGCCTTTAGCGGCTTCAAGTCCATCAGAATTCAATAATCCAAATCTGATTTCAATTGTGAACAATATCGATTTGCATGGCAAGAAAATAGCTACCTATATCACCAGGAATTTCAACCCTGCTAATACGATTGTGGTTTTAATCAACCCTAGAAAAAGTGAGGATGAGCAGTTCGCTGCTCCTTTGAGAACATATTTGCAAAGTAATCCTAAATTTATTGTGCAGGAGTATGCGTCGGCATATACCTTGGAAACCAAAATGATAAAAGGCAAACAATATGCAGTTATTGTTACTTCAGCGGATAGAGCCTTCGTTTTACCCACCATAGACAAACTGTATAAATTAAAAAATCTTCCTACAGGAGGTTATAACATAAACTTATTCGGTCATCCAAACTGGGTGAAACAAAATTATCCAACAGAAAAGGTACAGGCATTAAATACGATAGTGAGTTCATCTTATAAAATTGATTATAAAAGTACTGCGGTAACCTCATTTATAAAAAAATATCGGCGCCTATATGGCTTTGAGCCTGGAGAATATGCTTTTAAAGGATTCGATATTGGGGTTTATTTCGGTAAACTGTTAGATCAGTACGGTGAAAATTATTTGGAGTACATTACCAAAGAAAAGTACAAAGGTTTACACAACAATTTTTCTTTTATTCATGATGAAAAATTAGGCTATATTAATACCAGTTTAATGCTTTTGAAGTATAAAAACTTTGCCCTAAATATTATCGAATAATATCATTACTTCCCTTTTTTTTATGAGAGCTGATCATCAGTTACGTGCCTTTGAACAAATTTTAACCCATTACGATGGCAGTTTGCCACTGCATCGATTTTTGCCTGGTTATTTTAAGCAAAATAAACAAATGGGTTCTTCCGATAGGCGATGGGCAACACGGCATGTTTACAGCTTTTATAGATTGGGCAAAGCGCTTTTGCAATTGAATCAAGAGCAAAGGTTAAGCATTGCAGATTTTCTTTGCCATGACACGCTAAGTCCTATTGTAGAGAAAAACTTTCCAGAATTTACAGATCAGATACAACTTTCATTGCTGGAAAAGTTAGAAAAAGTCAAAGAGAAATTTCCAGCATTTGTATTAACAGATGTCTATCCTCACCAAGAAAAATTATCTGAAAGTTTAAATAAAAAAGATTTTTTAAGATCATTTTTTACACAACCTGATTTATTTATCAGGGTTGCGGAGGGTCAGGCAGAGCAGATTATTGATCAACTAAGAAGTGAAAATATTGACGTAAAGCAGGTATCAAAAACTGCATTAGCTCTACCAAATGGTACAAAGTTGGAAACCGTTTTAAAAGAAGGATCTTATCAGGTGCAGGATTTATCTTCACAATATACTGGAGAATATTTTTTACCCAATAAATGGGATAAATGGTGGGACTGTTGCGCCGCATCTGGTGGGAAAACCTTGCTTTTACACAGTTTGGAGCCCGTAATAGAATTGTTAGTAAGTGATTTACGAGAGTCAGTTCTATTGAATTTAGATGAACGATTTCGTTTTGCAGGCATAAGAAAATACCATAAAAAAGAACTCGATCTTTTGAGAAATAATGATCAGATACTTCATCATTATCAGTTCGATGGGATTATTTTAGATGCTCCATGCACAGGTTCGGGTACCTGGGGGAGAACGCCAGAAATGCTTACTTTTTTTGAGGAACGGAAGATAGATCAATTCGCAACGATACAAAAGGCCATTGCCACTAACGTGGTTAAATATCTTAAGCCTGGAAAGCCTTTGGTTTACATTACCTGCTCGGCTTTTGCTGCCGAAAATGAAGATGTTGTTAATCACCTCTTGGAAACTTTGCCGCTGACTTTAGAAAAAATGGAGCTTATTAAAGGTTATCAAAACAACGCTGATACGATGTTTGTGGCCAGATTGATTAAGCGCCAGGATTAATTAAGACTACTGGATTATTTCAAGAAAATTTGTGAACTTGTTTTAATGCACAGACTATACATGCTCAAACCATGATTTGAAATTCTTTTTAACGTACTTCACTGCTTCGATTAAAACAGCAATCGCCCCAATTATTAATGTATATTCCTCAAAGCTGTTCATTTTGGTTAGCTTTATGTCTAGATGAATATACGAAATTATTGTTACAGATTGATTTTAGGATTGTCATTTAATACAATGATTGTCATTGCGAGGCACGAAGCAATCCTACAACTATAGCAGGTAGCGATCGCATTAAGATTGCTTCGTCGTATCTCCTCGCAATGACGACTTAGCTTGTAATGAAAAACGAAGCTACATCATCTTTTTTGCGGTATTGAACCTTGAAATAAATGGAGGATGACGAATCTTTAAAATAATCCCTAAAGCCCCGTATTGTTCCTGAATAATTTAATTGCAATGGCTAATAAAATTACTCCAAACGCTTTGCGAAGGATATTTAATCCTGTTTTTCCAAATAATTTTTCCAATCTCTCCGTATTTTTTAAAACGAAGTAAACAAAAAGCATATTCAAAATAATGCCCACTAAAATGTTTTGCGTTTGATATTCAGTCTTCAGAGAGAGTAATGTTGTCATCGTTCCTGCACCTGCAATTAACGGGAAAGCCAGTGGTACGATTGAAACCGTTTCAGGGGCTTCTTCTTTAAAAATGGTCAAACCTAAAACCATTTCCATTGCAATGAAGAAAATTACAAATGAGCCTGCAATAGCAAATGATTCTACATCGAGACCGATTACCTTAAGAAGCGATTCTCCTAAGAAAAGAAATAAAATCATCAAGGCTGTAGCTACGATAGAAGCCTTTTCTGATTCGATATGACCTGCTTTTTTGCGTAGCTCTATCACTACCGGAATTGAACCTAAAATATCGATAATGGCAAAAATAACCATTGTGGTGGTTAAAATTTGGTTGAAGTCGAACTTTAAAAAATCGAATTTCATAGGGTGCAATTTTAATAAAGGTAAGTCAATTTGTATTAAATCCTTATCAACAAATTCTTTAGAAATAGAACTGGGTTCTTAAAGTAAACACATTGTCTTTTCTATCATCTGTATAATCTGGTATTTGGGTCGATTCATTCTTGATGATATCGTAGTATAAAACGGCTTTAAAGTGTGGATTAAAATGGTGCAAAAAGCCGAAGCCAAAGGTATCAAAGCGAACGTCAGCAGCAGTTAAGCCTTTGGTTGCCGAGATATCCATCCCTTTAACTTTCGAATTGGGATCGTACCAATCATATTTTAAGATAAGTTGGTTATCTGTGCTATTTAAGGTTTGCACAAAAGTGAAATAAGCACCATTAAAGTTTCTGGTATAATAGGGCAACGGAACAGATTTATTATCGACGGGGTAAGAGCCAGGCGTGGTCGAAGTTGTGGCCGTTGCAGATTGGAGCCCGGAAATCACCTCTGCTCTTAATTCCGATTTCCAGCTTTTGGTTGATGTTGCAAGCTGGATGTCCGCTCCATAATACTTCCTCGGAGCAACCTTATTGATAGTTGAAGCAGAAGAATCTTTAACCATGCTCATAATGCCATTTTGATTATCCATCTTATAACTCACAGGCAAGCGATGGTTTAGTCCGCCTTGCAAGGTACTTATTCCGCCAGCAATGGATAAACCCACGCTTTTTATTTTATAAGGTTTATGGCTTAACCTTGCAATTACGTCTTTACTGTTATCAAATTCTCCTGGACCAGCTAAACCTTGGCCATTGTAAACACCTAAATCGAGTACGAAATTTTTGAGCATAGCGTCTTTCCATCTTGGATTAAAGGTAAAAGTGACGCCCAAATCGCGTTCGGTCTTCATTAAAATCTGCGACATCCGGCCACGTTCTGGTGCTTCCCTTACTGAAGAGGAGAGTTGTAATTCATTTCCAAAAGGACGGCCGGAAAGCCCCAAAGTGATGTGGAGTAGCTTCCACTTGTTTTCATAATAACGGCCCCAAAAATCCCTGATATTAACGCCCTGCTCAGTTCCATCAAATTGCAAAACAAAATAAGTAGATGGACTTTGGTCATCATTCAATATCATATAATCGGCCCTTAGCCTGCCTCGTCTTAAACGAAAACGATTATTGGTGAACTCGCCAAAATTGCCACCCTGATATTCTGCTTGTGTACCGTTCGTTTGGGCCACCTGAAACTGAGGTTGCATATAACCGCTAAATGATAATGAACCATATTTCTTGGAGATGATTAACAGGTGATTCACCGTTGTAGAATCTATGATATCATTTATAGTGCGTTGTGCAAAAGCATTTGAAGAAATAACGAACAAAAATAAAATACCAATAATGTATTTACCAAATGCCGATAAAAATGGTTGGTTCATGTAGCTGATTTTCTGCAAAGGTATATCAATAAAATCTTTACCAAAATAAATGGCACAAAAAAGCCCCGATTTCTCGAGGCTTTAAATATTTAATTCTATAATTCTGGTTTTGGAGGATCAACTGGAGTAACCACTTTTCCTTTATTTCTGAGTACTGAATTTCCTTTTCCGTAGAAGAAGTAAATCGATACACCTAAAGCCATCCAGATTGCTAAACGAATCCATGCTTCTATTGGTAACGACGACATTAAATAAACACAAACAATTACGCCCATAATTGGCACAAATGGCACCAACGGTGTTCTAAATGGCCTTGCTCTATCTGGATCAGTTTTACGTAACAACATTACGCCGATGCAAACCAATGAGAAAGCGAATAAAGTTCCTATCGAAACCATGTGGCCTAAATCAGTTACCGGAACAAAACCAGCGAATATGCTCACAAAGAACATAAAGAAGATGTTGGTTTTAAATGGCGTTCTGAATTTAGAGTGAATGCTACTGAAGAATTTAGGCAATAAACCATCTTTAGACATGGTATAAAATACCCTTGATTGTCCCATTAACATTACCAGGATTACGGAAGTGTAACCTGCTAAAATGGCAATGATTAATCCCATTTGCAACCAACTATATCCTGTTACTTTAAATGCAGTAGCTGCTGGAGATGCATCACCTTTAAAGACAGAATAAGGAACTAATCCTGTCATTACGTGTGCAAACAATACATAAAGTATGGTACAAACTACTAGTGAGCCTAAGATACCGATCGGCATTCCTTTTTGAGGGTTTTTAGCTTCCTGAGCCGCTGTAGAAACAGCATCAAAACCAATAAATGCGAAGAATACTAAAGCGGCACCAGCGGCGATACCAGAGATACCAAATTCACCTTTAACACCAGTATTTTCTGGAATATATGGCGTGTGGTTAGCAGGATTGATAAATTTCCATCCAAGCGCAATAAATACAATTACAACAGTAACTTTTACAATTACCAAAATATTGTTAAGACTAGCTGATTCTTTGGTACCACGGATTAGCATGAGTGATAATAAGGAAACGATAACAACAGCAGGAAGGTTAATTCCGCCGCCATCTACTTCAGCAAAAGATTTTGTTAAATATAGCGGCATTTCCATTCCGAACTCGTGGAGGAGTTTATTAAAATAGCCAGACCAGGATACACCAACTGTGGCCGCTCCAAGTGCATATTCCAATACTAAATCCCAACCGATTACCCATGCCATAAATTCGCCCATGGTGGCGTAAGAGTAAGTATAAGCACTACCCGCAACCGGAATCATAGATGCAAATTCTGCATAACATAACCCAGCGAAAGCACAGCCTACAGCAGCCAATACAAATGATAAGGTTACAGCCGGACCAGCGTGGTCTGCAGCAGCGATACCAGTTAAAGAGAATAAACCTGCCCCAATAATAGCTCCAATACCCAATGCAACAAGGCTCGTACTGCTTAGCGTACGTTTGAGTGTGCCCTCTCCACTTTCAGCAGATTCTGCTATAAGCACATCAATAGGCTTTTTTAGATTCATAATTTGTTTAGTCTTTTATGTTTGTTGATTTTATGATAATAAGCGGTAAACCTAAATAAAAATTGCGAAAAACAAAAAGGGATTTTGCTAAAAACCCCTTTTAAGTCTTAATCTCTCTATGATTTTACAGTTAGTGCGTTAAAGTATCGGTACTATTGATCAAAGTATCGTTAATTATATTGCCAGATGCATCGATTTTCTGCTGAATCTTGATTTCTTTCCTAACTTCCTGTTGATGATTGCCAGGGATTGCCGTAACTGCGATGTATGGAGCAATAACCAATGAAACAATCGACATCAATTTGATTAAAATATTCATTGATGGGCCAGATGTATCTTTGAAAGGATCGCCAACGGTATCCCCGGTTACCGAAGCTTTATGTGGTTCTGACTTTTTATAAAACATTTCGCCATTGATCATTACACCTTGCTCAAAAGATTTTTTGGCATTGTCCCAGGCACCACCAGCGTTACTTTGAAAAATTCCCATCAATACGCCCGTTACGGTAACCCCAGCTAACAAACCACCTAAAACTTCTGGCCCGAAAGCAAACCCAATAATAATAGGTGTAATAAGTGCAATGGCACCAGGAAGCATCATTTCTCTGATTGAAGCCTTTGTTGAAATGGCTACGCATTTTTCATATTCAGGCTTTGCTTTATACTCCATAATGCCTGGAATTTCACGAAACTGCCTGCGAACTTCCTGAACCATATCCATCGCAGCCTTTCCAACCGCCTGAATACATAGAGCCGAGAAAATAAAAGGAATCATTCCACCCACAAACAAGCCTGCTAAAACCGGTGCTTTGTAAATATCGATAGCACTAATGCCAGCAATTCCAACAAATGCAGCAAACAAAGCCAATGAGGTTAAAGCAGCAGAGGCAATAGCAAATCCTTTTCCAGTAGCTGCAGTAGTATTTCCAACTGCATCTAAATTATCTGTTCTTTCTCTAACCTCTGGAGGGAGCTGGCTCATCTCTGCGATACCACCAGCATTATCTGCAATCGGACCAAAAGCATCAATGGCCAATTGCATAGCGGTAGTTGCCATCATTCCGGCAGCAGCAATAGCTACTCCGTATAGCCCGGCAAAGTAATAAGACGACATGATCCCGCCAGCTAATACCAAAATAGGAATAACCGTCGATTTCATTCCTACAGATAAACCAGCAATGATATTCGTAGCATGACCTGTAGACGATTGTTGAATAATTGAGTTTACAGGACCTTTGCCCATAGCGGTGTAGTACTCGGTAACGATACTCATTATGGTACCCACTACTAAACCGACCATGATGGCATAGAAAACGTTTATGCTAGAAAACTGATATCCACGTAAATTCAAAGTTTCAGGCAACATCCATTTTACGATGAAGAATGAGGCAACTGCGGTGATGATAATTGAAGACCAATTTCCCAGGTTCAGCGCATTTTGAACATTTGATTTTTCATCTTTAATGGTAACGAACCACGTTCCGATAATAGAGAAGATAATACCCAGGCCGCAAATAACCATAGGTAAAAGGATTGGAGACATCCCGCCAAAATTATCTTTCACATCTATTTCCTGGCCTAAAACCATCGTTGCTAAAATTGTCGCCACGTATGAACCGAATAAATCGGCGCCCATTCCGGCAACGTCACCCACATTATCACCCACATTATCGGCAATTGTTGCCGGGTTACGTACATCATCTTCAGGAATACCCGCTTCTACTTTACCCACTAAATCGGCCCCTACATCGGCAGCTTTTGTGTAAATACCGCCGCCTACGCGGGCAAATAAAGCAATTGATTCAGCTCCTAACGAAAACCCGGTTAATACTTCGATAGCGGTTTTCATCTCTACGCTATTAACCGATACTACATTAAAATATTTTAAAAAGACGATGAATAAACCACCTAGTCCCAATACGGCTAATCCAGCTACCCCTAAGCCCATCACCGTTCCGCCGGTAAACGAAACTTTTAGCGCTTGTTTTAAGCTAGTCCTTGCAGCTTGTGTAGTTCTTACGTTAGCTTTAGTCGCCGATTTCATTCCGATATAACCAGCGCTTGCAGAAAAGAATGCGCCGATAAGAAATGAAATCGAGATAATCCAGCTAGAATGCATGGGAACACCATTGATTTCGGTAATGGTTCCTGAATAAGCAAGCAAAGCCGCTGTAAATACAGCAAAAATGCTCAAAACTTTCCATTCAGCTTTTAAAAAAGCCATTGCACCATCGGCAATATAGCCAGCAAGTTCCTGCATGTTTTTATCGCCTGCATCTTGCTTGTTTACCCAGGCGCTTTTAATCATCATCACAATTATTCCAACTAGGCCCAACGCCGGAATAGTGTAAATTAAGTTGTCTTGTAAAAAATTCATAGTTAATATTTGGTTATTGGTTTGTTGATATCAAGTTCATAAAATTACCCTCATAAGTAAAGAACATTGATTTTAGCATTTTGGTTATTAGTTTAGCAATATAATAATTTTATTTCCTTGTGGTTAAATAAAATAATAGAGAATGAAGGAATGACTGAAGTGCGGAATTTCCAACGCATTCTTAAGGCTAAATGTCATTCAGGCATTTCATCTTCATTAAAATAATACAAAGCAAGAAGTTGCTTTCTGTATTTTTATAAATAAATTAGCCGCTAACTACAACTAAAAACCAAACTAAAAATTTAAAATGGAAAATCTTCAGGAAAAGGGATCTACGAAAAGAAAATTAGGTCTTTTTGATGCTGCGATGTTGGTAATGGGATCAATGATTGGTAGCGGAATCTTCATTGTCAGCGCCGATATCATGAGAAACCTCGGCTCTGGCTACTGGTTAATTGTAGTTTGGGTAATTACGGGGGTAATGACGGTTGCTGCTGCAATTAGTTATGGAGAGTTATCTGCAATGTTTCCAAAAGCAGGAGGTCAATACACTTACCTCAAAGAAATTTTTGGTAAAATGATGGGCTTCCTTTATGGCTGGGGACTTTTTACAGTAATCCAAACGGGTACCATTGCAGCTGTTGCGGTAGCCTTCGGAAAATTTACCGCCTATTTAATACCCGCTTTAAGCGATGCCGCTCCGATTTTTCAAAGTGGTGGATATAAAATTACCTGGATCCAGATTTTAGCGATCGGTGTAATCTTATTGCTCACTTATATCAACACGAAAGGGGTAGAAAGCGGGAAAATATTGCAAAATATCTTTACAGGATCTAAAATTGTGGCTTTAATCGGCTTAATTATCTTAGGTTTCCTGTTGGTGAAGAGCAATTTCTGGTCTGAAAATATGAGTTTCGGTTGGGATGCGTTTAATAATCTTAAAACAGATTCGGCTGGTAATTTGACCAAATCGGGCTGGGAATCTATTTCCGGAATGACTATTATGGGCGGTATTGCCGCTGCAATGGTGGGCTCGGTTTTTTCCAGTGTAGCATGGGAAAATGTAACCTTCGTTTCGGGAGAAATTGAAAATCCAAAGAAAAATGTTGTCCGATCGATGGTTTTGGGCACTTCGGCAGTAATGATTCTTTATCTATTGGTTAACTTCATTTATCTGAATACCTTAGGTAGAGATAGCATTGCTTTTGCTGCTAATGATCGGGTTGCTGTTGCTGCATCCGAACAAATTTTTGGAAGTGGGATCGGAACAATTGTAATGGCTGTTCTGGTAATGGTTTCTACTTTCGGCTGTGTAAATGGTATCGTGCTAGCAGGAGCAAGGGTTTTTCAAACCATGGCACAAGACGGAATGTTTTTCAAAGCTGCTCTCGAAAACAATAAAAACGGCGTGCCTGAAAAATCACTTTGGATGCAAGGAATCTGGGCCTCGGTTTTATGTTTGAGCGGCCAATACGGCAACTTATTAGATATGATTTCTTTTGTTATCGTGCTATTTTATATGATCACCGTTTTTGGCGTTATATATTTAAGATTGAAGCAACCCAATTTAGAAAGGCCATATAAAACCTGGTTATATCCAATAACGCCAATTATCTACTTATTAATTGGTGCTGCATTTTGCATCTTGCTTTTGATATATAAACAACAATATACCTGGCCTGGGCTTATCATTGTTTTACTTGGTGTTCCGGTATATTTCTTTATCAATAGAAAAAAAGAAGGTTCAGTTTAAAATTGATATTAGAAAGTTGACATTGTAAGGGAGCAGATTTATTTGCTCCTTTTTTGTGTAATAATGTCTGTAGCCTAATTTTCTATTCGAAAAGCAGGTTTCTGTGTCCATCGGTTTCCGAAGTCCCGCCTTCACTCCAATCTTTTTATTTAAACCTTATAGGTTTTCAAACGGCTACGCCGAAACCTACAAGGTTTATAAAAAGGATTTCCGCAACAGTCGGGTTTAGTTAATTTCAACAATTGCATGAAACTCAATCCGTAAACCCCACAGCCATAAAATACTTTTAGAGATTACCCGTTGCGGTAGCCACCTAAAAAGCCACATTCAAATGGAATACTGTTTTGATTTTTTAAAAATTATGATCGATATGTAAACTTAAAAGCTAAAAACTTATACTTAAATCTATTTGTGTATTTTTGCGGCAATGGGAACACAGGTTGATTTAGGTATAAAGGGATATAAAAATTATGGCACACATCTACGTGAAAAATATAACGGCCAGCGTGTATTTAAAGTAATTGTAGATGGTGGTTTTACCTGCCCTAACAGAGATGGTAGTAAGGGTTTTGGTGGTTGCACTTATTGTAACGTAGATTCTTTTACGCCCGAGCCGTCACGCAAGATGCCTACCATCAGAGAGCAATTGGAGGAGGGGATTAAACGGGCGAGAACCAGTTATAAAGCTGATAAGTTTATCGTTTACTTCCAGCCAAATACCAATACTTATGCGCCAACGCATTATTTAAAGATGATGTATGATGAAGCACTATCAGTAAATACAGAAGATATTGTTGGTTTTTCGGTAGGAACTCGTCCTGATTGTATCGACGCAGAAAAGGTGGCTTTGCTGGAAAGTTACGCCGATCGTTTCGACGTTGATTTGGAAATGGGAATGGAATCCATTTATGATGAAACGTTAGAACAGATTAACAGAGGCTGCAGCCATGGAGAATTTGTAGCCGCGGTTAAGCTTCTGGAAAATAGTAAACTCGATCTTTGTGTGCACACCATCTTTGGTTTCCCCTGGGAAACTAAGGAAATGATGCATGGCTATATTCATGAAATCAACCGTTTCCCTCAAATTAAGTTTGTTAAATTTCACCATCTTCATATTGTAGAAGGCTCTATAATGGGTGCGAAGTATAAAAAAGAACCCTTTAAGCTTTTTACCCTAGAAGAATATACAGATTTGCTCTGCGAACTTATTCCGATGCTACGGCCAGATATTGTAATTCAGCGTTTATTTGGAATTTCTGATTGGGATTTGCTAATTGCGCCAAATTGGGGGTTAAATAAATCGGCAATTCAAACATATATAGATAAAGCACTTGAAAAAAGAGAGGTTGTTCAAGGCTCTCTTTATTTAGGCTAATTATTTACTTTTTATTAAATTTTTTACCAAATCCTGCGAATTATCGCAGGATTTTTTTGTTTTACATCTTTAATGTGATAATATTCTTCAAAAAATTGATAAAAACTTGTTATTCTTTCAAAATACGCGATTTTGTTTTTGTTAAAATGCGCCTATAAAAAGTGTCGTTTTTTGTTATCGTTTCATTTTTAGCCCTTTTTTTTGCTTTGTTTTACAAAAATCTGCTGTTTTTGTTATAATTATTTAATTAAATGGTGTAAAAATTACAATATGTCGTATTTTTATCGAAATAATTATTGAATTATTAAGAGATTTATTAAAACAAACAAATTAAACTAAAAAACATGAGTAAATTTTCCCTCAAACAGTATGCGCCCTTCGCAGTCTTAATGATTGTGGCAATTGCAGCACTATTTATTCCTTTACTTCCAAATTTTGACGACGGAAAATACAGTGCACCTGATATTGCCTTCGTTTTAATTTCGGCAGCTTTGGTGTTTTTAATGACTCCTGGTCTTGCATTTTTCTATGGTGGTATGGTTCACCGTAAAAATGTACTATCAACTATGATTAAAAGTGTAGTTGCGGCGGGGGTTATTACTGTTCTTTGGACAGTTGTAGGTTTCAGTCTTGCATTTGGAGAATCAATAGGTGGATTTATTGGAAATCCTTCAACTTATTTGTTCTTTCAAGGTGTAAACTCTGGACCAGCTTGGGGTACTATTCCTTTATCGCTTTTCGCTGTGTTCCAACTTATGTTCGCCATCATCACTCCAGGTTTGGTTGTTGGTGCTGTAGCTGAACGTATCAAATTTACTTCATACATTTTGTTTATTGTATTGTTTGCCATTTTCGTTTATTCGCCATTGGCACACTGGACATGGTCGCCAGAAGGATTCTTATTAAAAATGGGTGTTCTTGATTTTGCTGGTGGTACAGTTGTTCACATTTCAGCTGGTATGGCTGCTTTAGCGGGAGCGTTGGTGTTAAAACGTAGAAAATCTCACTTAGAGCATAAAGAAGTTCCGCCTGCAAATATTCCTTACGTATTAATTGGTACAGGTTTACTTTGGTTCGGTTGGTTCGGCTTTAACGCAGGTTCGGCTTTAGGAGCAAACTCTTTAGCAGTTTCAGCTTTTTTAACCACGAATACTGCGGCAGGTGCGGCAGGTTTATCATGGATGTTCTTTGATGTAGCGAGAGGCAAAAAACCATCCGTTCTAGGTTTCTGTATTGGAGCGGTAGTTGGTTTAGTGGCTATTACTCCAGGTGCTGGTTTTGTAAGTATTCCTTCAAGTATCTTTATTGGTGTTATTGCATCAGTAATCTCTAACCTGGTTGTTTCATGGAAACAAAAAACAAGCTTAGATGATACTTTGGATGTATTCCCTTGCCATGGTGTTGGTGGTATTGTTGGGATGATTTTAACAGGTGTTTTCGCAACTAAAACGGTAAACAGCATTGGTGCTGATGGTTTATTGTATGGTGGTACTGAGTTTTTCTTTACTCAGGTTAAAGGTGCCGTAATCGTAATCATCTTCAGTTTTGTGGTGTCTTTCATCATCTTTAAATTCATCAACTTAATTCAACCAATTCGTGTATCAGAAGAGGAAGAAGAAATGGGACTTGATGAATCGCAACATAATGAAAAGTATTCTCAAGGTACATTGTTAGTGGAAGAGAGAGCTATCTACATTGAAAAAAATAGCCCTTTAACAGAACCAATAGCCTAACCTTTTAATAATATCTAAACCCAAATAAAGCTCAAACATGAAGAAATTTTTAACTGCTATTTTCGCAATGGCCAGCGCTAGCTGCGCCCTCGCTCAAGAAACGCCAACATCTCCACTCGAAATTTCGGGCTCGGTTGATACCTATTTTAAGTACGATTTTGCTAAACAACCCAATATCGGAACTTCATTTGCATCAGATCATAATTCAGTATCATTAGGGATGATTGATTTGGTTTTGAAGAAAAAAACCGGAAAAGCATCATTCGTAGGTGAACTTTCATTCGGACCAAGAGGCCAAACCCAATCAATTTTAGATGCTTCTGATGATGGATCATCTTTCCATATTCAAAACTTATACGTCAACTACGATTTTACAGATCAGTTTTCTATGACGGCAGGTTACATGGGAACATTTATTGGTTATGAAGTAATATCTCCGGTAGGAAATTTTAACTACTCTACTTCGTACTTATTCACCAATGGCCCTTTTCAAAATGCGGGAATTAAAGCAACCTATAAGTTCTCTGATAAAGTAAGTTTAATGGCTGGTTTGTTCAACGATTGGAATGTTTATACGGCAACTCGTGGCGTATCAAGTATTGGTGGCCAGTTAATGGTTTCTCCTGTTGAAGGCTGGACTGCATATTTGAACGTATTATCTGGTGCTGGTGGTGGTGGTTATGGTACAATTGCTGATTTAACTACTGCTTATCAAATTACAGATAAGTTCAAGTTGGGTTTAAACGCAGCCAACTATGATATCAATCATGATGCTGGCGGCTATGCTGGTGCAGCACTATATCCTCAATATGCATTTACCGACGCTGTTGCGTTGGGTTTAAGAGGTGAGTATTTTAAATACAAAAATGTAGGTGGTATTGAGGGTGAAAAGTATACTTCAGTTACGCTAACAGCAAACATAAAATCGGGAGGCTTAACTTTCATTCCCGAAGTTAGATTAGATCATAGCGGAACCAAACCATTTGCAAAGGAAAATGGAATGGCTGCTCCAAATGCCGGGCAGTTTTCATTAGCAGCAGTTTACGCTTTCTAAAAGCAATCAATATTTACCAAGCCGCCAGTCCATCTAAACTGGCGGCTTTTTTTTAACTTAGGTTCCGATTAACACCATTAATATGAAATATACACTCGCAATTTTTCTCTTACTTTTAACAATTGAGCTCTCGGCTCAGGAAAAGCAATTTCCTAAAGATGAAAATGGTAAGTATATTTATTATAAAGTTGTTGATTCTCAAAGCCTTGATAAGTCGGTCTTGATAGATCGGGCAACAGAATTTTTTACCACTAACAAAAAATCATTAAAAATAACAGAACGCACAGATACTTCTATTTTAGCTACAGGAAAATTAATAATCGATAAAACTGTTCTAGTTGTTGGTCATCCTAGCGGCGAACTAAACTATAATCTTTCTTTCCAGGTTAAGCAAGGGAAGTATCGCTATTGGTTAACTGATTTTACCTACATTCCTTATCAACGAGATCGCTATGGTAATTTCGTAGCCAAAACAAACGTTGCAACGCCACTCGAAAAACAAGCAGATAAATTAAATGCAGGGTCTTGGAGAGATGTTCAAGCCGGAGCCTATGCAAAAGTTGCAAAATTAAGTGATACGTTTAAAAAGTATTTGGCTACAGATAAAAAAGCACCAGTACCTGCAAAAGAAAAAACCATTTCTACCAATAAGTGGTAGGCTATGGTTTTCCAAAAAGCTCTTCTACCTTTTGGTAACGAAAATCAAATATACCTTTGATTTTGTTCTTCACCACAACTGCGTTTGCTACATTACCGATTGGTCCCCAGCCTACGCTGTAATGCAAAATATCATGCATTAACACACCGCTATCTATTGGTTTAAACTGGTGCTGATGATGCCAAAAGGCAAATGGTCCAAAGCGCTGCTCATCTATAAAATATTCCTGATCTTTTACGTGGGTAATTTCCGTAACCCAATCGAGCTTTATTCCCAGAAGTGGTGATACCTTATAAGTGATAATCAAACCGGGATACATTTTTGTGTTCTCCATATTAGGTGAAGTAACATCGAAAGTCATATCAGCTGGCGTAATTTCTGCCAGATTTAACGGCGAAGAGAAAAAATCCCAGGCTTTTTCTATGCTAATGGGAAGTTTTTGAGTGAATTCTGTCCTATGTAATTTCAAATCAGATTTTTATACATAAACACATTTACCGTTATTTTGTGTTAGCTGCAGCATTTAATTTATCATCGATCAATTTTACCAGGAGCTGAAATTCTTTTTCTTCATAGCCAATAGATTGATAAATGATCTTCCCATTTTGATCAATCAAAATGTTTCGAGGGATAGATTGTTTTGCGAATTTGCTGAAAATACTTCTGTCTACATCAGGAAGAATAGGAAATGTAAAACCTCGTTTAGTTTTATAGGGTATTAATTTGTCCCATCCTTCCTCTCTTCCAAATACAAAAAATTGAAAGTTTTTGTCGTTTTTATGCTTATCCCAAATTTGTTTTTGCACCAGTGGCAACTCGGTATTGCAGGGTGGGCACCAGGTGGCAAAAAGGTTAATTAAAATTAATTTACCCTTAAAATCGGCTAAATCTACAATTTTGCCTTTTTCGATTTCGAATGTAAAAGTAGGCGCTGTATCACCAACTTTTGTGTACGAGCCTTCATCGCTTGTCTGCGCAAATGTGTTAATCGAAAAAGCCAGAGATAATAAAAGAAATATCTTCTTCATACAAATGATTTATTTTAAAGATACTCTTATAAATTTTCTTTGCAAAACTAGTGTACCATTTTATCTGCGCAGGTAGAGCTGGCAAATGCTTCAGGTTTGGCCTTGAAAATAAAACCCATACTCAAAATATATCCCATGGCATCGTTTAGTGCCTTGTTCGATTTGAATGAAGGATTGGTGTTAATATCTGCATGAACTTCTAAAGCAACATCATAAATATCCAGCAAATCGCAAATAGAATAAGCAGTTTCGATTGATTTTTGAACCTCCATCAACATTCTTTCTTTTATACCCACTTGTTGAGTGCTTTTTTCCTGATGGATGTACATGAAGCCACCATGATGCTCTCTTAGCAGTACGATAACCGTTGCAAAATCGGTTGTCAGTCCCTTAACTTGCGAATCGGTTCCGATACAGACTTTCAGTTTGTAGCCATTTTCTGTTTCTCGGATAATGGCTTGCTCTACTTCTTCAAGGATAGAAGATTGGATGATTTCTCCGCTAAATTTTTTCCAGGTCATACACTAAATTGTTTTTTAAGGTTAATTCCAAAGGAATCTCTTTGGCACAAATGGTACTTGGGTTTATATAAAAATAGGAGCTAGAAATTAAATTGATGTTAAGTTAGGTTGTTTATTTGTTAACAAAAACTTAGTTTTCAACAAGTTAAGTGTTTTAAATGTAATTAATATCAATTGATTCATATTAATTACAACTTAACGGACGTTTTATTGGTTACATTTCATATTAAAATTCGATGATTATGAGAGCAGAATTAATTCAAGAACTTCAGCTTTTGCAAAACAGCAGAGCCAATAAATTTGCGGATGATTTAACTGATAGATTAAAATCATCTGTTGATCTTGTAACAGAAAAAGTTAACTCCTCAATGGCCAAACGTGGTAGCATGTTAATGTTATTGGAAAAACGTTTCAGCTTTTCTGCCATTAGAAAACTTAAATCAAGGCTGTTTAAGTTCTAATTGAATTTTATAAGGGCCAATCGAAATGCTTATCTTTGGCGAAATGATAGAGGACGCCTTAAAAAGATTAAATATTACCAAGCTTAATGAGATGCAGGAGGCTGCTTTAAAGGCAGTAAAATCCGGCAACGATGTATTGCTGATTGCGCCAACCGGATCTGGCAAGACCTTGGCTTTTCTATTGCCCTTACTGCAAAAATTAAAACCCGAAGTTAAAGGTGTTCAAGCCATGATTTTGGTGCCTTCAAGAGAACTTGCTTTGCAAATTGAACAGGTTTTTAAACAAATGGGAACTCCATTTAAGGTTAATTGTTGCTATGGAGGACATGCCGTTCGGGTAGAAAAAAATAATCTTACTCATCCGCCTGCTGTATTAATTGGTACGCCAGGTCGGATTGCTTATCATTTGGAACACCAGAATTTTGATGAATCTTTCGTTGAAAATTTAATTCTTGATGAGTTTGATAAATCTTTGGAGTTTGGTTTCGAATCGGATATGTCTTACATCATCGGCAAGCTTTTATCTTTGAAGCAACGAATTCTTACTTCGGCTACAAAAATGGAAGAGATTCCTGCCTTTGTGAAATTGAAAAATCCTGTGGATATCGATTTTTCAAAAAACTTGAAAGCCAAGCCAGATTTAGTACTAAAAAAGGTAACGGCGCCAGCGGCAGATAAGTTGGAAACCGTATTTAGGTTATTGAGTAAGATAGGGAACAAAAATACGCTAGTGTTCTGTAATCACCGTGAAACGGTAGATCGAATTAGTGATATTTTGTTTGAGCATGGTTTAGGACACGATGTTTTTCATGGCGGAATGGAGCAGATTGATAGGGAGAAAGCACTATTGAAATTCAGAAACGGCAGTCACAAAATTTTAATTACAACAGATTTGGCCGCCCGTGGGCTCGATATCCCTGAAATTGAATACATCGTTCACTATCAGCTGCCCTATACTGAAGATGCCTATATTCATCGAAATGGACGTACAGCCAGGATGCATGCAAAGGGAACTGCTTATGCTGTAATTACCCCTGAAGAAAATTATAAGTACATTCCGGAAAATATAGAAGAGGAAGAGCTTAAAGACAATTATGCTGTTCCAGAAGCCAGTGAGTGGGTAACCTTGTATTTGGCTCACGGAAAGAAAGATAAAATTAATAAAATAGATATAGTAGGTTTATTCTTGCAAAAAGGTGGACTTGCCAAAGAGGAGTTGGGATTGATAGAAGTGAAAGATACCACCAGCTATGTAGCTGTAAAGCGAGCAAAAGCTGATCAATTGATGCGCACATTGGCTGGCGAGAAAATTAAAGGAAAGAAATTGAAACTGGAGATAGCGAGTTAGGAGTTGAAGGTTGAAGGTTGAAAGATTGGGCAGTAAAGTGACGAGCATTATTCAATCATTCACTCATTCAGAATTCAATAATTAACATCAATCCCTAATTCACTCAATCAAAATTCAATAATTAAAAACAAAACATGAGCAATAACGATATATTAAAAAAATTAAGAGTCGCACTGTCATTAAAAACAGATGATATAATTACCATTTGCGATTTAGTAGGATTTAAAGTTACAAAAGCTGAATTGGGCGATATTTTTAGGAATGAAGACCATGAAAATTTCAAACCCTGTGGAGATCAGATTTTGCGTAATTTTTTAAATGGTTTGGTAATCTATAAAAGAGGCCCGAGAGAAGAGAAAAAGTAAATTGATTAACAACATCCCATGTTAATGAAAATTAAGATATTAATATTCCTATTTGCCTTAAGCTCTGTAACCTTATTTGCCCAACAACCCGATTC
Source organism: Pedobacter sp. AC212 (assembly GCF_979258625.1). Lineage (NCBI taxonomy): Bacteria > Pseudomonadati > Bacteroidota > Sphingobacteriia > Sphingobacteriales > Sphingobacteriaceae > Pedobacter > Pedobacter sp. AC212. The sequence goes on from NZ_OZ409870.1 coordinate 1,761,769, forward strand.
AAATAAAAAAGAAGATTTTTCCGACGATTGGGCGGCGCTTTCCAAATATAAGCGAGAAAGCGAATTGTTGGCCCCGGCAGCAAAGGGCGAGAAAAGAGTAGTGTTTTTAGGTAGTTCAATATTCGAATTCTGGAAACAGAAAGATCCCGAATATTTTAAGCGCAACCCTTATATAGATAGAGGAATAAGCGGACAAATCTCTCCCCAATTATTAATTAGGTTTAGGCAGGATGTTATTAACCTGAAACCGAAAGCAGTTATCATTTTAGCAGGTAGCAATGATTTGGCTGGAAACAAAGGCCACGTAAGCAACGAAACGGTTTTAAACAACATCAAATCAATGACAGAATTGGCGAAGAAAAATCATATTAAGGTTATTCTCTGCAAATATTTGCCCATTTACGAGTACCCCTGGAATAAAAATTTAAAAGGCGTGGCAGATCAGATTATTTCGCTTAATGATGAAATTGTTGCCTATGCAAAAGCCAACCGTTTTACTATTTTGGATTATTGGACACCATTGGTAGACGAAAGAAATGGACAAAAAGCCGAATATACTGAAGACGGAGTACATCCAAATTTTGCTGGTTACAAGGTAATGGAAACCGTAACAGAACAAGCCATAGATAAAATCTTAAGAAGAAGAAAATAAAATAAATCCATGGCTAACGGGCATGGGTTTATTTTTTTATTTAAACTTTCAATAATATTTGAAAATACAGAAAATAGTGTTTACATTTACTTCATCAAAATGAAAGTATGTGGATTTAATGCTACTGAATTTTGACTGGATAGGATGGGGTTGATGATTATTAAAAACTGGTAAAATGAATTACAATTTATTAGGTTACGGCATCTTCATTTCAGTAATTGTTTTTATCATCGTGATAGTGGGAAAAATTTGCTATCGAAACGGTAATATTTTTGTCGCTGCGCTGATTCCTGATCATTTGGAATTGTGCCAACAAATTAACAAATCGCTTTTGGTTTGTTACTATTTGGTTAATATCGGCTATTGCGCTATGACGCTGATAGGTTGGGAAACCATTAACAACTCACTGCAACTCGCAGAAGTTTTGGCTAGCAAAGTGGCCATAATCATCTGCATACTTTCAGTATTACATTATTCGAATATTTTTTTGCTTACCAATACCATTCATAAATTAATTAAATAACAATCTAAAAATTTAGTCATGGAAACTACCAAAATTTTAATCGGTTATGCTGTCTATTTACCAGTAGCACTTTTCTTAACTTTTTATGTTTCAAAAACATTATTTAAAAATAGTAAGATTTACATGCTCGATATTTTTAAAGGAAGAGAGGAGATTGCAAATGCAACAAATAAACTTTTCGAAACAGGATTTTATTTATTGAATGTTGGTTTTGCGCTTTTAATCATGAAAATAACTATCTATTCTAATAGCTACCAGGATTTAGTTGAAGCCCTAAGTTCTAAAATCGGAGGATTTTCTATTTACCTGGGAATTATGCTGTTTCTTAATCTTTATTTCTTTTTTAGAGGAAAGCGAAAAGCTAAAGAAAGTCAGCAACCGAATGGTCCGTTTATTACAAGTTCACATTAAATTGATAAAACAAGAAGTCCCGATTTTACTCGGGACTTTTTGTTACTAGTTTAGTTTTTTATATCTAATTCGTTTCGGAGCTACATCTCCCAAGCGTTTCTTTCTATTTTCCTCGTAATCAGAATAATTTCCTTCGAAGAAATAAACTTCAGAATTGCCTTCAAAAGCTAAAATGTGTGTACAAATCCTGTCTAAAAACCACCTATCGTGACTAATAACCACGGCACAACCACCGAAGTTTTCTAAAGCTTCTTCTAATGCCCGTAAAGTGTTCACATCAATATCATTCGTCGGCTCATCGAGCAAAAGTACGTTTGCACCTTTCTTTAAAGTGATAGCCAAGTGAACTCGATTACGTTCTCCACCCGATAAAATACCTACTTTTTTCTGTTGATCGCCCCCGTTGAAGTTGAATTTAGAAACATAAGCACGGCCATTTACTGCTTTGGTTCCCAATTGAATGTTATCCAAACCATCAGTAATGTTTTCGTAAACGGTTTTATCTGCATCCAAATCATTATGCATTTGATCTACATAACCCAGCTCGACAGTTTCACCCACACGGAAGGTTCCATTATCTGGTTCTTCCTGTCCGGTAATTAAGCGGAATAAAGTTGTTTTACCTGCACCATTTGGACCAATAATGCCGACAATACCGGCCGGTGGCAACGAAAAGTTTAAGTTATCAAACAAAACTTTATCGCCATAAGCTTTAGTTACATTCGTTGCTTCGATTACCACGTTCCCCAAGCGAGGACCCGCAGGGATAAAAAGCTCCAATTTATCTTCTCTTTCTTTTCCATCCTCAGATGCCAGCTTGTCGTAATTTGCTAAACGAGCCTTAGATTTTGCATGACGGGCTTTTGGTGCCATGCGTACCCATTCCAATTCACGCTCCAAAGCTTTTTGACGTTTACTTTCTGTTTTATCTTCTTGTGCCAAACGTTTGGCCTTCTGATCTAGCCATGAGGAATAATTGCCTTTCCAGGGAATACCTTCACCGCGATCCAGCTCCAAAATCCATCCGGCTACATTGTCTAAGAAATACCTATCGTGGGTTACGGCGATAACGGTTCCTTCGTAGTTTTGTAAGAATTGCTCTAACCAATCGATACTTTCTGCATCCAAGTGGTTAGTTGGCTCATCCAATAATAAAACATCGGGTTTTTGAAGCAACAAGCGGCACATGGCCACGCGGCGGCGTTCACCACCTGAAAGTACGCCAATTTTAGTTTCCGGATCAGGGCAGCGCAAAGCATCCATTGCTCTTTCTAATCTCGAATCAATCTCCCAGGCACCTAAAGCATCGATTTTATCTTGTAGTTCGCCCTGGCGAGCCATTAATTTATCCATCTTATCGGCGTCAGAATAATTTTCTTCCAAGCCGAAAGCTTCATTTACTTCTTCGTATTCTTTTAAAATAGCAGTTACTTCGGCAACACCTTCTTCAACCACTTCCCGTACTGTTTTCTCAGGATCAAGAATTGGTTCCTGCGCAAGATAACCTACAGAGTAACCTGGCGAAAACACTACTTCGCCCTGTATGGATTTATCTAAGCCGGCAATTATTTTTAGTAAAGATGATTTACCAGAACCGTTTAAACCAACAACGCCAATTTTAGCACCGTAGAAAAATGATAAGTAAATATTTTTTAAAACCTGTTTTTGTGGTGGATAGATTTTACTCACTCCAGCCATTGAAAAGATTATTTTTTCGTCAGACATAATGGAATTTTATTTCTGCAAAGATGCTTATTTTGAAACAAAAATCTAAGTGATAGCCAGAATTAGTATGCCAAAAAAAATGACCGCAGTAATTATACTGCAGCCATTCATCAATAAAATATAGTAATTAAAAACCTAAGCCTAAAGCAAAACCTCTAGAAGCATTAGTTACTGTTGCACCAGCAGTAGCTGCTCCAGTAGTTAAGTTTACGCTGTAAACTCTCTGAGTTGTACCCACAGTAAATAAACCATAAGCTAAGCCACTAGTGCCGCCGATATCAAAGCCGTTGCTTGCCTCAACATTAACACCTAAAGCACCTACGTCAACCAACAATCCACCGTTTGGATTATCTTGTTTTACCAACTTATCGCTATTTGAATCAATATCAAATAAAACTGTTGTAGTTGCGCCAAAAAAGTTATTGGTATAAGCTGCACCAGTGATTCCGGTAGTTGCTGGATTTAACGTTCCATCTACAATTACACTTCCATCCAATGGGTTGAACCTTAAGTTCTGGCCAGCATTACTTACAATCCTGATGCGATCGACAGTTGGATTGAAATCGAAGCCGAATTGTGTGCCACTTAACAAAGTGCTAAATGGAGTTGTACCTACAGATGTAGCTGCGCCAGAAGAAGTGTTAATGGTATAGATTCTGCTGCTGCTGCCTAAAGCATACAGTTGTCCGTTTAATGGACGGAAATCTATACCTAAAATTTGTTCGCCAGTTTGAATGCCAGCAATCGTTTTAACCGCAACTGTTGGTGTTGCAGCCATTGGATTGAAAATTAATAACTCATTATTGTTAGAAACTGCATAAGCAACAGGCTCAGTTGGAATAGCTAAACCTGTAATATTTGCAGGAAGGTTTCCAATTTTTGATGCTTTACCAGTATTGGTATCAATAGTGAAAAGAGATGAAGTTCCTGCAACCGATAGTGCTGCAATAGCCACAGTTCCATCAGGATTAATATCGAAACCACCAGCTTCTTCAACATCGAAACCTAAGCTTCCAACTTCAACTAGTTTTCCATCATTCGGTGGATCTTGTTTATAAAGTTTATCCGTAGCTGCATCAATATCAAAAAGAACGGTTGCTGTGGCACCGGCTTTATTTTGTGTATAAGCTACCGAAGTAACTTTTGCATTTGTAACACCGTTGATGGCGCCATCTACAATCATTACTGTACCCGTTTCTGGGTTTAAACGAAGGTTTTGACCATTATTGGTTACCACACGAATACGATCTACCGTTGGATTGAAATCGAAACCTACTGATGTACCAGATAATAATGTAGTAAAAGGGGCGGCAGAAATGGATCTTGCTGCACCTGTTTTCTGATCGATAACATATAAGCGGCTAGTGCTGCCAATGCCATAAAGCTGTCCGGTAGCAGGGCGGAAATCTATCCCTAAAAGCGTTTCACCTTGTTGTAAGCCAGAAATGCTTACTGTCGACGTTGCAGAAGAAGGGTTTTTAGCGTTGATCATCAACAATTTGCTGTCGGATGTTAAGGCGTAAAAATTTAAATCCGGGCCCGGAACAAGTGTTTCCATCGGATTATTTCTGTCTTTTTTGCAGGCAGAAAATAAAATTGGGGTCATAAGGGCAAAAAGTGCCATTATGAAGAAATGTCTAGATTTCATCATGATTGTAGTTTTAGTAATTATTTAATTGAAAAAATAGGAGCTAGGTAGGCTACTATTTCGGGGGTTGTTCAGGTACCTGAAGATGGCAATAAGCTAAAATGAAATTGCCGGAGAATGAAAGCTGATTTGCACTGTTGAGATTGGAAAATTCAAAATTTAGAATATTGTTCAAATCAAGATCTGTTAGTTTCACTTTTTCTTCCAGTTGGTTTTGTTTTTCTGAAGATGACTTATCAGTTTCATCAGTCGAATTTTTCTTGATCACTTCTTTGGCTACCTGCGTAACCGGAATTGCATATACCACTATTCTGCCGGCAAAAGCAAGCAGCAAAAAAAGTATAATAAAAAACCGTTGGTAGCGAGGTGCCATATTAATTGTCAAAATCAGTTACATATACGTTAGTTATTTGGGCTTAGATTTTTTTGGAATAAATTATTTTTGACTACTGATGCGATGGCTTTTCAAACCGCAGAAAATTCGTTCTGCCCCTTGAATAGTCTACGTTGATAGATGTATTTTATTTGTTAATTAAACCCGATATTAGCGGAAAGCCCGGATTGTGTTTTTTCTACACAAACGGACTTGTAGTGTTAGCGGGGCTTGCCCAAACAGCAGCTAACGGCCTGCCTTTTCCAGAAAACAAAATCATTTGTAAAAGGTTAATTCATTAGTGATTAAGCAGAATCTTTATTTGCCCGCCATTAAGTTTTGTAGTTTAGTTGATAAATGATGTCAATATCTTTTTATTTACTGTCAAAACTTGTAAATTGCTTATGTAAAAGGTTACAATTTGTCAGTATGAGTTGGTGTGAATTTCCTTACAAAAAACCGACAATATTTAAAGCGGCATTAAGGTTAGTACTAAAAATCTGCCTTAAAACTTATAAAACACTTATTACGTAGATATATATAAAGTAATTTAATATTATCTTAACGAAATTCTTACGTTGATTTCTGGAAGATTAAGGTTACAAAAGCCTGTTTCTCCACCTTGATGGCGCAATTGTTGATAAAATAAAGAAAACAGCAGGTACTCTTTTTATAATATATTTTATAGTTTAGGGACGTAGCTGTTAAGAAAGGTATTATGGAAGCAAAATTTTCACCACAGGTTAAAGATGTAATCTCTTTTAGTAGGGAGGAAGCGCTCCGTTTAGGGCATGATTACATTGGAACCGAGCATTTATTATTAGGCCTGATTCGCGAAGGCGATGGCATGGCCATAAAAATTTTACGATCGTTAGGAGTTGATACCGGTAAATTGCGCCGCTCAATTGAAGATGCTGTTCGCGGCACTTCGAGTGTTACAGTTAACTTGGGTAATATTCCGTTAACTAAACAGGCAGAAAAAGTTTTAAAAATTACTTACTTAGAAGCTAAAATATTTAAAAGCGATTTAATTGGTACTGAACATTTATTGTTGTCGGTTTTAAGGGATGATGATAACATCGCCTCGCAAATTCTACTACAATATGGTGTTACTTATGATGTTTTTAAACAGGAGGTTGAAGTGAATAAAAATGGTTTCAGAGACGATATTTCAAACAGCGCATCAACTGGTGGCGATGATGATTATCGTGAGGAAGAGAGCTTTAGTACACCTAAAAAGGTTTCGGATATTAAATCAAAAACTCCGGTTTTAGATAACTTCGGTCGTGATTTAACAAAGGCTGCGGAAGAAGGTCGTTTAGATCCGATCGTTGGCCGTGAGAAAGAAATCGAGCGTGTATCGCAGATTTTGTCTCGTAGAAAAAAGAACAATCCAATTTTGATTGGAGAGCCTGGAGTAGGTAAATCGGCAATTGCTGAAGGTTTAGCCTTACGTATTGTTCAACGCAAAGTTTCGCGTGTGCTGTTTGGCAAGCGTGTAGTTACATTGGATTTAGCATCACTAGTGGCCGGTACAAAATACCGTGGACAGTTTGAGGAGCGTATGAAAGCCGTAATGAACGAGCTTGAAAAATCTACTGATGTAATTTTATTTATTGATGAAATTCACACCATTGTTGGAGCAGGTGGCGCATCGGGTTCTCTTGATGCTTCGAACATGTTTAAACCGGCTTTGGCAAGGGGAGAAATTCAATGTATTGGTGCAACTACTTTAGACGAATACCGTCAGTATATTGAAAAAGATGGTGCTTTAGATCGTCGTTTCCAAAAAGTGATGGTTGAACCGGCTACGCCAGACGAAACTGTTGAAATTTTAACCCGAATTAAAGATAAGTACGAAGAGCACCATGGTGTAACTTACACTGATGAAGCGATTCAGGCCTGTGTAACTTTAACTTCTCGTTATATTTCTGACCGTTTCTTGCCAGATAAAGCGATTGATGCTTTAGATGAAGCAGGTTCGAGAGTTCACTTGACGAACATTCATGTTCCGCAAAACATTATTGATATCGAGGCTAAAATCGAAGATATTAAGTTAGAGAAAAATAAAGTTGTTCGCAGTCAGAAATATGAAGAAGCTGCTAAACTTCGGGATACAGAGAAGAATTTAATTGAAGAATTAGATAAAGCTAAAGCGGAGTGGGAAGCGGAAACTAAAACTAAACGTTACGAAGTATCGGAAGATAACGTAGCGGAAGTGGTTGCAATGATGACTGGTATTCCGGTGCAACGTGTTGGGCAAACTGATAGCCAGAAGCTATTGAACATGTACGATAAAGTGGCCGAAAAAATTATTGGTCAGGATGATGCAATTAAGAAATTGACTAAAGCCATCCAACGTACAAGAGCTGGATTGAAAGATCCTAAAAAACCAATCGGTTCATTTATCTTCTTAGGCCCTACAGGTGTTGGTAAAACAGAATTAGCAAAAGAGTTGGCTCGTTTCATGTTTGATAGTGATGATTCACTAATTCAAATTGATATGAGTGAATACATGGAGAAATTTGCGGTATCACGTTTGGTGGGAGCGCCTCCAGGATACGTAGGTTACGAAGAAGGTGGCCAGTTAACTGAAAAAGTTAGAAGAAAACCTTATGCTGTAATCTTATTGGATGAGATTGAAAAAGCGCACCCAGATGTATTCAATATTTTATTACAGGTTTTAGATGAAGGACAATTAACCGATAGTTTAGGTAGAAAAGTTGATTTTAGAAATACAATCATCATTATGACATCAAACATTGGTGCCCGTCAGCTAAAAGATTTTGGTCAAGGTGTTGGTTTTTCTACTTCTGCTAAAACCAATCAGGCCGATTCCCACAGCCGCGGTGTAATTGAAAGTGCATTGAAACGTGCTTTTGCTCCTGAGTTTTTAAATCGTGTTGATGATGTAGTGGTATTCAATAGCTTAGGTAAAGATGAAATTTTCAGAATCATTGATATTGAATTAAAAGCTTTATTCGGTCGTGTACATACTTTAGGTTACGAAATTGCACTAACTGAAAATGCGAAGGACTATATTGCAGATAAAGGCTTCGACAGTAATTTTGGCGCACGTCCATTAAAACGTGCCATTCAGAAGTATTTAGAAGATCCAATTGCAGAAGAAATTCTTAAAGGTGAATTAACTGAAGGCGATGTTTTAGAAATCGATTACGATAAGGAAACAGAATTGATTTCAGTCAATCACAAAAAAGGCGAAGCGAAAAAAGAAGAGCCTAAAAAAGAAGAAGATTCTTCAAGTAAATAAAATGAAACTCCCAATGAAAATTGGGAGTTTTTTGTTTTACAAAGTTTTTTGAGTACTGTATTTGTAGGATTACAAAATGCATCGATAATGCTTTGAATAGGTTGAATGGCAATAAAATATTGAAAATTTAAATTTTTTGTTGTTTGATTTCGCTGTATATTTCGCTCAGAAATCAATCCTATCTAATGAAATCATTTGTCCCGATGATGTGTTTAGCAATGATTTGCCTGGCTACATCCTGTAAGAAAAACATCAATATTGCTAATGATGAAAATCAGACACCTCAAGCGAAAACGGAAAGTGCTGCCCAGACTAACTTAAACAATGATTTAATGTTGAAATTAGTAAATGATACACGCTTGGCGGGTTGCAATTGTGGCACTACAAAAATGCCACCCGTTGCTGGTGTAACATGGAATGCTAATTTGACGCTGGCTGCGATTACGCAAAGCAAATACATGCTGTCTATCAATAAAATGCAGCACGAATCTGCAGATGGAACTAGCGTTGGCAATCGGGTAACGGCCACAGGTTATATTTGGAAAGTCGTTGGAGAAAATATAGCCTCAGGTCAAACTACCGAGATACAGGTTTTTAACGACTGGCTGAAAAGTGAGGGACATTGCAAAAACATGATGAATGCAAATTTCAAAGAGATGGGAGCTGCCAGATCGGGAACTTTCTGGACCCAGGTGTTTGCAGCAAAAATGTAACCAGCCAAAACGTATCAACTTCGTGGATATTGATTCGAGGATAATTATTCCATTATAAATCTTCTGTTAGTTCAGTTAATGCTTTATAATAGCGCTCATAATTTTGTTGATCGTTATTTAGAAAAAGAAACGGCTCAATTAATTCCAGTTCCATCAATAAAAAATCACCATCTACGAAAACACCATCCACTCTGGCATAAAGACAATTTTTTGCAAATTGGCGAACGTATCTGGCTGCGGTTTCAATTAATTTTTGATCGGGATTTTGAGGATGTACTGAACCGCCGTGTGCCGGCTGAACCCTAAAATCTCCACGTTTGGCTTGCTTAATTAGAGCGTGACTGTAGACGCCGTTAAAAAAAATGAAAGACCATTCGCCGCTCTCCAAAATTTCTGGCAGAAAAGGCTGAATAATAAAGTCTTCTGTTTTGATCAAATCTGTTAACTTCTCTTCAATTTCTTTTACATTCGTTGCAGTAACCTTGAAGGTATTTTTGGCGCCGCCGCTTACACAGGGTTTTACAATCAGTTTTTTGGTTTGGAACTTTTCGAAAAATATATTGAAGTCAATTTTTTCATCTCTTTCAAGAAAAATGCTTGGTGTAATCTTTAACCCAGCTTGCTGAATTTCCTTTAAGTAGTGTTTATGGGTATTCCACCTCACCACATCAATTGGATTGAGCAGTTTTACTTTTTTATCTTCGAGCAGGCTGAGCCACTGGTGAAACTGCTCAATTAAATCAAAATAATCCCACGGCGATTTTAAAATGGCAAGTTGATAATTTTCCCAGTTGGTATTTGGATCATTCCATATTACTTTTTGAATGTTTAATCCTTTCGCCTGCAGAAAGTCTAAGAGTCTATCATCTTCGCTTTCAACGGTATCTGAATCATATTTCCCCTGATCTAAATAAGTCACTAATGCAATATTCATGGTTTAAAACTATGTTTTATCATTTAAACAAACAAATTAAAAGAGTGACATTTGATCGTTAGGCACTTTAAAAAGTGAATGGTTTAAGATAATTTCCTTTTTATTCAAGCCGTTCAGTCTGGCATGCAATCTAAAACTATCGCTGATCATCTTTGCTATATTTCCCTCTCCACGCATTCTGTCGCCAAAACGACTGTCGTTTACCGTTCCGCCATGGCAACTTTGAATCATGTGCCAAACCTTATCAAACCGATCAGGAAAATTTTTCCTTAACCAATCTTCAAAAATTTGGCCAATAGCCCCGTTTAGCCGTACTATGGTATATCCTGATTTTATAGCTCCAGCATTTGCAACTGCTTTTAATATCGTAGGGATTTCGTGGTCGCTCAAACCCGGTACAAGCGGGGCCACCATTACGCCCATTGGTATTCCAGCTTTGCTTAACTCTTCTACAATTTTTAGTCGTTGTTTTGAAGTGGTTGTTCTCGGCTCCATCACTTGTCGCAAATCTTCGTTCAAGCTGTTGATGGATACATAGACCATGCATAAATTGAGTTTTGCCATTTCTTGCAAAATGTCACTGTCGCGAAGAATCAGCGAATTTTTGGTTATCATCCCGATAGGTTGTTTATATTCTAAAGCAATTTCTAGCAATTGCCTGGTCAGTTTAAACTTCCTTTCGGCGGGCTGATAGCAATCGGTATTTCCTGATAAGGAGATGGTAGCAGCATCCCATCCTTTTTTCTCCAGAAACTTTTTGAAAAGTAAGGGAGCATCCTTTTTTACAATAATTTTCCTTTCGAACTCCAGCCCAGCGCTGTATCCCCAATATTGATGTGAATTGCGGGCATAACAATAGGTGCAACCATGTTCGCAACCCTGATATGGATTTAAGGAATAAGCCATTCCAACATCTGGACTATCCACTTTGTTGACAATAGATTTTGAATTTTCAAAAATAAAGGATGTTTTTCGATCGGATTCTTCCCAATCATCAATGCCTTCATCGTGTTCCTTTACATAAACATCTTTTAAGAATTTGTTATGAGGATTAACTTGTGCACCTCTTCCTTTAAAATATGTTTTCTCTTCTTCGCTAATCATTAGAATAAAATTACTAATTTTTTTAGCAAACAGATGTCGGTGTTGATAATTTTTATTTAATTTCACCTGATAGATAAATGTATTATTTTTGTTAAGTTTAGGCTACCAAAATCCTGCATAAATGAACGCTCCTTTGTCATGCATTGTTATAGATGATTGCGATCTAGATCGGCAATCGGTTGAGAATGAAATCAATAATTCAGCAGGTTTACAGCTTACTGGTAGTTTTGGCAACTGCATTGAAGCTTTGAATACTTTCCATCTTAAGCCCGATATTTTATTTATTGATATAGATATGCCAGAGATTAATGGCTTGGATTTTATCAGAACTATCAAGAATTTCAATACCATAAATATCATCATTTCTTCCCATCCAGAATATGCTTTAGAGGGTTTTCAACTTAAAGTTTTTGATTACATTTTAAAGCCATTAGAGAGCGATCGTTTTGAAAATACAGTAAAAAGATTGTTGGATTTTAAACAACTTAAAAATAAGGCTGAAGCCTATGATGTACTATTCGAAAGGGAAAATGTTGTTTTTAAAGATGGTATAACCACTAAAAGTGTAAATGTTAACGACATTTTATATTTAGAAGCTTTTGGCGATTATACTAAAATTGTAACAGAAACTAAGGTTCATTTAACACTTGCCACCTTAACGAGGTTTATCGATTCATTGCCTTCTGGTAAATTTATGAGGATCCATAGAAGTTACGCAGTGCTTAAAGATAAGATAAGCACCATCGGGCACAAAGAAGTTTGTATAGCGGGCAAAATATTACCCATTGGGAAAACCTATTACAAAAATACCAAATTAGAATTATCGCTACGTTTATGAAGTTTTAAGGTTCATAATCAATATGTTTAGGTACTATCGTTTCTTTTTATTGATCGTTTTGTCAATTTTATGGCAAAGCATATTCGCTCAGAAACCTCCTGAACCAAATTTCCAAAAATATAAAGTAGCGAGGAAAAAAGCAGAAGCATATAATCAGTACTGTTATTCCCTTTTCAATTATATTTCCGCCAGCGGCAAATTTATCGACTTTTCTGATTTAATAAAGGTTTGTAAACGCGGTTTGAATGCTACTCAACGTAGCGATTTTAAGAATTTGTATCGACTGGAATATTTAACAGGATTAACCTATAAAATTCAGCTCAATTACGATAGCGCTTTTTTCTATCTAAAGAAGAGTATTGGTAGTGCACAAAGGGGAAATGATATTGGAAATGAGGTTGCCGCCATACGGCAAATTAATTATCTGTATCGTTATACAGGAAGATTTGCTGAAATGAATCGCTATAATAAACGGTTAATAGAGTTGCAGACTACAGTTAAAGATATTGCTATCAAAGATGAATTGTTATCGGCCTTGAGCGAATACTATTTATACAATGGCGATTACGAACAAGCTATTGAAACATCTTTGAATTCGTTATCAACTAAAGAATATTTCTATCAAAAGAAAAAGGATCATAAATCTCAAATTGATTTAGGTTTAGCCCTCTCAAATTTGGGGAGTTTATATTTAGACTTGAATCAAAATCAAAGTGCCATAAATTATTTAAAAAGATCAGAACCCTATTTTGCGCAATATACAGGCGGCAGAGTGCGTATGTCCATCAACTTGGAGAAAGCCTATTTAAATATTGATAAAACCGATAGCGCCATGTTTTATTATCGAAAGGTATATAAGGCTATGGTGAAAGATTATTTTTATGAAACTGCACCTCTAAGTGCTGCAAATCGGCTCTTTGGTGAATATCACCTCAAAAAGAAGGAAATGAATTTAGCAAATAAGTATACAATGGATGCTTATAGCCTGGCCATCACTTCTGAAAGTAAGGAAACTATTTTACTGGCAACAACCTTAATGGGCCATCTATTATACGAACAGAAAAAACATGCCAAATCAGTCTATTATTTAGAGCAGGCTTTGCCAAACTCTTACAATTTTAATAAGGATATTTTTGCCGGAATATTACTCAAGTTGGCACAGAATTATCAGCAGTTAAATAATCATCAAAAAGCCTATCAATTTTTTAATAAATACAATTTAATTCGCGATAGTATATACTTTGCGAAAAGTAGAGAAGGTATTAATGCAATTGAATTTAAATATAAAAATGCCGAAAAAGAGCAAAGGATTAAATTTTTGAATGCGCAAAGCGATGCGCAAAATAAAGAAATTAAGCAGCAAAGGCAATATCAAACTATTCTTATCATTTGTGTTTTTCTGGCATTGCTCATTTCCATACTTTTTTATCGGATTTATATAAATAAGAAAAAGGCTAATTTGCTTTTAGATAAGAAAAATCAACAGTTGGATATCATCAACAACCAATTGGATCAAGCAAATCAAACGAAAACGAAGCTCTTCAGTATTATCTCTCATGATTTAAGAAGTCCTGTAAGTCAACTTTTTACCTTTTTAAGGTTGCAACAAATCACAGTTAATATTTCAATAGACGAGAAGGAAAAAAATCAAGAAAAATTGATGCAATCTTCTAAAAATTTGTTAGCTACCATGGAAGATTTACTGTTATGGTCTAAGAGCCAAATGGAAAATTTCCAGCTTGAAATTGATGCTATAGACATAACCTTACTTTTCGAACAATCTATTGCTTTGATGACGAGCCAAGCTGATGCAAAGAATTTAACTCTGGAAATAGCCAAAACACGATTTGGAACTATTGAAAGTGATGAAAACTTTCTGATCATTATTATTCGTAATCTATTACAAAACGCCATCAATCATTCTCATCAAAATGGCAATATTGGTTTAAATGCAGGCTTTGATGGCGAAGGGAAAAAATATTTATCCATAAGCAATAACGGCGATGAGATACCGCTAACTAAAATAGCTGAATTATTAAATCAAAATGACGTTGGCAGTAAATCATCAGGTTATGGCCTGTTAATTGTGAGAGAACTCAGCCTAAAACTTAATGCAAAAGTGGGCATTGTGAGCACTCCAAAAATCACCGAAGTTTCGATTACCTTCCAATAGCTGTTTAACGATTATTTATATCCCTTTATAGATTTTAATAACCAAATTTTCACTGATATAAATAGGTTTATGTGCTAAATAAACCGAAATGAAAATTAATCTAAATGTTAAGAAAACCATTTGCTCGTGCTTCTGGTTGCTAACGCTTTCTGTATGCATTTCCTGCAATTCTACCCAAACCAAATCAGATTCATCACCTGCCCAATCAGAGATTAAACAAGCTGATGAATACTTTTCTGTGAAAATAAAGGGAAAATTGTGGGAAGCATTTCCCTCAAAAGAATTTAAGGAATACAATGTGAGCTATAAACAATTGGGACATCAATTTTCTATTTATGCCGAAGCCGAAGACGGCTCGAGGGTTGATGTATCTTTTCACTCTGCTAAAGAATTAGCGGTAGGCAATTATCCGTCAACCAGAAATGATAATGGAATGTTGAGCGGGGTATTTTATTTTCCTGAGGCAAAAAGTTCTGATAAGGAATTGGCTAGCGTTACGCCAGAGGTTCCAATTCAGGAAAATACTGTTCAAATTACCAAAATAGATAAATCCAACAAAGAAGCTTATGTTATTGAGGGAACATTTTCACCAACAATGTATGCCGTTTACGAAACCAACCCCGAGCGAAGCGTAAAGTTTACAGAAGGGAAATTCAAGGTGATTTATCGGCCAAATTCAATGGATCCGGCGTTTTAAAAAATCCAAAATGCTTTGGTGATTCCTTTGCCGATTATACCGATACGTTCGTCGATAATAAAATAGTGATGGCCTGATCTACAGTTATCTTCAATAAGTAATCTCTAAACAGACAATCTTAACTCTACTATTATGAAAAAAAGTTACCTATTCGGCTTAATTTTTTTACTTACAGCGATAATTAGTTCTTGTACCAAAGATGGTTTAACTGGACCAGAAGGTCCGGCAGGACCAATTGGCCCAGCCGGCCCAGTTGGGGCGGTTGGTGCAGCAGGTGCAGATGGAAGCATCATCTACAGTGGAAATACTGCGCCGTCGATCGCTGTTGGTAAACCGGGTGATTACTATTTAAATATTACAAATGCCCAATTATACGGACCAAAACTTGCCACAGGTTGGGGCTCACCATTAACTTTGATGGGTGCTACAGGAGCCACCGGTGCTACCGGTGCTACCGGCGCAACTGGTGCTACCGGTGCCACGGGTGCAACTGGCTCATCAGGAACTAACGGAACTAATGGCACGAACGGGACAAACGGTACTAATGGCACAAATGGAAGTACAACTTTAAGTGGAACAGGTTCACCTGCAGCTGCTTTGGGTACCAATGGCGATTTCTATCTCGATAAAACTAACTTCTTACTTTACGGACCCAAAACTGCTGCTATCGGTTGGGGAATTCCAATTTTATTAAGAGGTGCAGATGGTGCACAAGGCCCAACTGGTGCTGCAGGTAAAGACGGTAGTATTATTTATAGTGGTTCAGGAACGCCGGTTGTAACAATTGGTGTTAATGGAGACTATTATCTTGATAAAAATACGGGGAATTTATATGGACCAAAAACGGTTGCTGGATGGGGAACGCCACTCGTTTTAAGAGGTACGAACGGCACAAATGGTACAAATGGAGCCAATGGCACAAACGGAGCTAACGGTACAAATGGAACCAATGGAACGAATGGCAGTGTGACCTATAGCGGTATAACACCTCCCGATTCTACAATTGGGGCGAACGGTGATTACTATCTGGATAAAAGAAGTTATTTACTATACGGGCCAAAAAATGCTGACGGATGGGGAATTCCAATATTGCTAAGAGGTGCCGATGGTGCGCAAGGTCCAACAGGTCCGGCTGGAGCAGATGGAACAGTTATTTACGGTGGAGATTATTTTCCTGATCCTGTATTAGGCAAAATAGGCGATTACTTTATTGGTAGGTTTACGGTAATGCTTTACGGACCAAAAACGGCAGCAGGTTGGGGTGCTGGTATTTCATTAAGGGGTGCAAACGGTACTAATGGCACTAACGGTAGCACCATTCTTAATGGCGTTGGTGCACCAAATGGAGGAGTAGGATTGACCGGCGATTTCTATATCGACATTAGTACCTATACCATTTATGGTCCGAAAAATAATGGTGTTTGGGGCTCTGGAACATCGCTAAAAGGGAATGACGGAAATGCGAATGTAATTGCATTGGAAACTGCCGATAATGTAGCATTTAGCTGGGTTTTACAAGTTGATAATTATGTTTTAAGAAAACAAGGTGTGGCCGTGAATGATACATCCACTGTTTTTAACATCCCTGCGGCCAATTATACATCGGCAAAAAATGGTGTAGTAATGGTTTACATTCGCAAAAATTCAGGTGGTGGAAGTTATAGCTGGCAACAATTAAACTATACCGAAAAAACACCTGGCTATACAGTAACTTATGTATCCAATCTGCGCATCAATCCAACCGATGCAAAGGTAAGAATATCATATGGAAACCCATTTGCCACCCACCAATCTTATGCGGTAGATAAGGTTAGGATAGTAATTATCCCGCCTAGTTCAATTGGGACGCTAGGTACAATAAATCCAAATCAATCGCCTATGCTTCAGGCCATGCAAAAGCTCAATTTAAGCGATAAAGATTTCAGAAAAATACAATGATAACGCTTTTATCAGCAGGTTCATCACCTGCTGATTTTTTTAACGCATCCTTAAAATCAATGTATTATGAAACGCTTATCAATTTTAATTGCAGGATTTTCGCTTGTATTTATATGCTCCCTAGCCGTTAGCGCCCAAGATATAGGTAACATCGGTAAACAAAAACCCATCACAATAAATGGCTCAATAGGATTGGGTTTCGGTACCTATAACGTTAACGGAATACCAGCAAGGCAAAGAGCATTTTCTTATATTTTTAATGGCGCACCATCACTTTCTTTGTACGGTGTGTCTTTTCCTTTTACAGTTGTAGTTAGCGATCAGCAGAGAAGCTACACCCAGCCATTTAACCAATACGGCATTAGCCCAACCTATAAATGGGCAACCGTCCATGCAGGTTGGCGCAGTTTGGAGTTTTCTCCATTTACCTTGGCAGGGCATAATTTTTTGGGTGGAGGAGTTGAGTTAAATCCAGGCAAACTACGTTTCGGTTTTATTTATGGCAGATTTAACAAGGCCATTGAAGAAGATTTGAATCAGCCTTTAGCTTTAGCGCAACAACCTGCATATAAACGTACTGCCTACAGCGTTAAACTTGGCTTAGGAACAGACCGAAACCACTTTGATATTATCTTTTTAAATGGTAAAGATGATATTAATTCATTAGCCATTAAGCCGACTTCGATTCTTTTAACACCATCAGAAAATATGGTATTGGGTTTCTCCTCCAAGTTCAGTTTTTTAAAACGCTTTGTTTTTGATATGGATTTTTCAGGGAGTATTTTCACCAGAAATGTGCTCTCGGATACCGTTGAAAATATTCAGCTAGATAGAATAAGTTTTATAAAGAAATTAGTGACTCTTAACTCGTCTACCCAATTACTCACAGCAGCACAAACCAGCTTAGGCTATAATGCAAACTTTTATAGTGTAAAACTGAAGTATCGAAGAGTTGATCCCGATTATAAAAGTATGGGTGCTTATTACTTTGAAACTGATGTGCAAAATTATACGGTAGAAACTGCCTTTAGATTATTTAAAAATCAATTGCAGGTTGGCGGTAGTTTCGGTTTGCAGAACGATAACCTGTTGCGAGATAAGTCTTTTCGCTCTAACCGAAAAATCGGTTCAGCCAATATCTCCTTCAATAAACCTGCCTACGGGATTGATTTACGGTATACCAATTTTGGTATTACGCAAGATCGCGGCTTAAACCCAGTTTTGGATGTACTTCGAATTGCCAGAACGAACCATAATCTGAGCTCTGTTTTTCGATACAATATCAATCGCGAAGCGGTAGCTCACGGATTTATTTTGGTTGCCAATATTCAATCGCTGGTTGATCTTAATGAGTTTACTGCCCCAAACAGCAAATCGGATAGTAAAACGCTTAATTTTTCCTACCAGTTTGGCTTACCGAAAAAATCTTTTGGTGCCAATGCCAATATTAATTATACCATTGCAAATGTTGCCTTTGGTAAATCCATTTTTTATGGACCAACCTTGGGCTTGTCCAAAAGTATCGATAAAGGTAAGGTAGGCTTAAACCTGTCGGCAAGTTATCAGCTTCAGCGAAATAACGATTTGGATGCCGGAACCGTTTTTAATACCAATTTAAATGGTTCATACCGTTTGGGCAAACGCGATGCTGCCAATATTTCGCTCAACTATTTAAAAAGTAATTCAAAAGATATTACACTGCCAACATTTAATGAGTTACGTACAAATGTTGGTTTAGTACACTCATTTTAACACTCAAGCTATGATCAATTTTAGACGATTTCTTAAGTTTTCCAAAGGAATATTCATATTAATATTAGGGCTGATGTTATCATTCTGTGCTAAAGATGCAGATGCTCAATCGGTAAATGTGAATGTTACTATTGTACCGCCATACTCTCCATACTACGCTGATTATTCAGGCTCAAATGCATCAAAAGTATTATTGATCGTTCAGAATTTAACTTCTACAGCGAGAAGTATAAAATTAACGGGCCAGCTTGAGGGTGATAATGGGATCAAAATCACCACAAAATCCAATTATGTTCCTTTACAACCTATTACTTTAAATCCAAATGAAACCAAGCAGTTAAACGGGTTGGCATTAAAGGATATTTTCGACTTAAATACCTTAAATGTTTATGGAATAGATAAAAGCAGGTTAATTTATACCTCCAGATTGCCTGAAGGAAATTATACCTTTTGTATTCAGGCGGTTGACATTCAAAGCAATCAAGTGCTTTCATCTGCTGCTCCATTAGGCTGTACAACCATTTCAATAGCTTACCCAGACGCACCGGTATTGGTTGGTCCGAGTGTTAATGAGTCGGTTCCGGCAATCAAACCTCAATCAGTTGTTTTCAATTGGATTAATCCTGGTTTTACACCTGTTGGGACACAATATCTTTTGCAGATTGCAGAAATGCCATTGGTTAAGTCTGATCCTAATCAGATTTTAAACGCAACATCATTTCCATTGATCAATAAAAATATAATTACCACTTCATATACTTTAAATCCATCTGATCAGCCATTGGTAGTTGGAAAAACTTATGCCTGGCGGGTTCAGGCAATAGACCCATCAGGAAAAACAATTTTTAAAAATGATGGTAAAAGCGGCGCTAACGTTTTTACGTTTGGAACGGTTGCACAAGTAGAACAAGCTACAATAAAAAACATTGAAATTCTGCTTCCAAACCCATCAAATTTTGGTAAGCCTATTGCTGTGAATAATAAATTCCCACTTTACATCCGTTGGAAACTCATTAACAGAGATGAAGATAAAACTTCGGAAAAAGCTATTGATTATGGTTATGTTGATGGTATAAATAAGCCTGATGACAAGACGCTTAGGTACAACATAGAAATTAAAGATAAAATTAAGAATACCATTGTAGCCAGTCAAAATGGGTTTGATAGTTTCTCATTTACTGATTTAGGTAGTGGAACTTTCGTAGATAAGCGTTCGTATGAATTTAAAATTAAAGCCTACCGCAAGAAAGGTGTGGGAGAGCTTGACCTTCCGGCTGGTTTTCAATCAAATGCTTTTTCAAAAAGTTTGATGTTGTCATATAATGAATTGGCTGGCGAAAGTGTGACAGGTAGTTTCATTTATCAAAAAATCGCCGATACGCTTGCGAAACCAGTAATATTAACCTTAAAAGGAAAAGTACAATACCATTTCGAAAATGATCAAACCTATCCTATATATGGTACCATAAGGTTAAATAAGTTTTTTAAAACGGTTGATCAATCTGGCAAAACCATTAAAGATAATATTAGTGTTGCCAGCGTTAATCCCCAAGAGCCATCATCTTATTTAGTAAAAACCAGTAGCGATGGTAGGTTTACCGCAAAAGTTACCGAAACCGTAAAGGCTTTATCAGGGAATTTAGTAGCTTATTATACAATTGATTTTCCAACTAATAATTATTACGGAGAACCAGATCGTACTGTTGAACTAAATGGAACCGGACAAGAATTTAACGTGGGAGATTTTACTTCGCTGGTTAAATCCTATCAGTTAAATTTACATATCACTAAGGCTTACATTCAAAAAGCCTACATGCAGAAAGAAACTAAAGATGTGGTTCGCGTTCGCGAAGCATTAAATGATTTGCAGGTAACCATTTACCGTTTAAGTAAGGATGGAGGAATCCCGATATATGAAGGGCAAGGATTGCCATCTAACAAATCAACCCTTTATAGGAAATTAGGTAGCATTACTGGGCAGGTGCCAGAGATGGTTTATAAAACATCAACAGATTTAACCAAAATAAACGCTAGTGCCACATTACCTGAAGCCGTAGTAAGTTTTGCCAAACTAATTTGTAAAGGGAATACCGATGATACCTATTATATTAATGTTTTGGACCCTAAAACTAAAGCCGTTATTATAGATGAGCCATTTGCATTTCAGAATACGATATTGATCCCTGGCAAAAAATCAAACAAAAATTACGATAGTTTCAAAGCCGTAGGAACAGCAAGTTTTGAAGTAGAAAAAACCTTGAATTGGACAACTGAGCAAGCACCTATTGCCAACATTAAGGGCCGATTATTATATAGATATTCTGACGGAGTTGGCGGCGCCATGCCAATGCA
The DNA here is from genome assembly GCF_979258625.1 of Pedobacter sp. AC212. Lineage (NCBI taxonomy): Bacteria > Pseudomonadati > Bacteroidota > Sphingobacteriia > Sphingobacteriales > Sphingobacteriaceae > Pedobacter > Pedobacter sp. AC212. Next base: position 1,782,873 of record NZ_OZ409870.1, read on the forward strand.
AAATGCCAAAGTGCATTTGGAACCGTTTTTGGTTTTTACAGAACAAGCCGGTGGAAAATCTTATGCGTTGCCTACCAGCATTCTGAATAATCAATTTGTAGGTATCCAAGTTAGTGGGGTAAATGCAAATGGATCGGATAGAAGTACTAAAGAAGATGCAAAATTTTATGAATACGTAGATAACGTTAAAAAAAGCCTTAAACCGACTACCACCACGAGTGATGGCTCATTTAATTTTGTCGATATTCCAATATGGGATTCTGTAACGGTTTCTAAAAATTTGTTTTCATTTGTTGTAAAGGCTCCACCAATACCAACACCGCCACAAACAAACCCGGCAGCAACGACATTGAAAGATATTTGGCAATCGCAATTTACCGGGATGGGCGATGCAAACGCATTAAAAAATCAATTTATAAACCAGGTAATGGCTGATGCCACAAATCCACTTTTGGATCCGTTTACGCAAAGCCCTGTAAAAGATGCGCTTTCGCAGATGGGGAATGGTATTACAACAATGGCCGGAGGCAAAGTAATCACGGCAGTTAGTACTGTTACTACCGGCGGATTATCAAACTCTTACGATGTAAGTTCATCAGTTAAAGTTAAACAAGTGCAGGCTAAAAAGTTTACGCTTTTAAATGGTGCATTCGGTTTTTATGATGATAATGAATTATTGGCCAGTAGAGCTTCAGGACCAGCGCCTCTTTTGCCAGATTATACCGTTGTGAAATCATTTAATGTTGGCTCTAACGGTCCGTGTACTTTAAAAATGGTTTACCGTTTAGTGGTAGATGATATGGATTTGTTTTGCAGCCCGGATAATAACATCGAGATAAACCCGCTACAAACCTTAGATGTGGGTTCGCTGTATGCTTTTGTGCGATCGGCAAAAGTTAACATCAGCCTTTATAAAAAAGAAAAATACGATAAGAAGTTAGGTTTGGATAATGAACATATCACGAGTGTTCCTATCGAACTCCGCAGATCGAACCACAGTGGATTATTGGCAGAAGGTAGAAAATTTAACAACGTTTTGTTTGAGGAAAAGCTGCCTACCGATCCAAACCTGGTAGATTATGGCTCGAGCAAAAAAGGAGGCTTGACCTTTAATCACGTACTGCAAAGTAGAGGTTATACTTTCGTGCCGATTTTTAAGGATGAAGCCAATATTGCGAGCTCATACAAGCCAAATACTACAAATTTTTACCTACACGATGCTGATATTGATCGAACAGTGTTCTTAGGAAAAACATTTCTCTTTAATAATGAATTTGTAGAACCAACTTTTAATCAAGATACTCAACTTGAACGCGATAATCCAATTGTTGCCGGGAGGTTAATAAACAGCATTAGTGGCGAAGGGATTGGTGCAAATAAAGAAAAAGTTACCGCGAGAATTAACGTGGGCGGAATATTCTACTTTCTTCCAATTGATAGTTACGGGTATTTTAGTTTCAAATCGGTGGCGCTAATAGGAATAACAGCAAAAATTTCAATTCAAATTGATGGCTATGTTACCCACGATTCAACCGGTAAAGAATCACCAAAGGAAAAATGGTATTATGAGATTAACAATATGCAGCTTGGGCAAAAGGTTTTCAATAATTTATACTATAAACCTTCAGCATCTGTTACCGGCCATATCGTAAATGCCAAAGGAGAGCCCATACCTGCGCTATATAAAATCACCGGTAGCAGTTTCATTCAAGAAACAGAATCGGAATGTGTAACCAAAAAAATTGGTAATAATTCTGGCTCTACTGGAACAACTACTTTTGGAGGAGTTAAAGTTAATACCACCTTTACAAATACCTTTATCAGCGATTGTAAACAAACCTTCAATGCTTACATCGCCCCAAATAAGTCGGCCTACATTGAAATTATTCCAAATGATTTAAAATATTTTAACGAAACCAAAAGCATCGCCGTTTCATCAAAAGGAAATACCGAGATGGGTGCAATAGTTTTGACCACAAGAGAGCACAGAATCAAATTTGTAGTCACCAATTCTTCGGGCGAACCTGTGCCAAATGCCAATATTAAATTACTGGAATACACTTATGTTACAGATAGTAAAGGTATTGTGTATGTTAATTTTATGAATATTGCAGAGAAGAATTTTGTAGTAAAAATTGTTCCTCCTGCCTCTTCAGGTTATATTGGCAAAGAGTTCTCGCTAACAAATTTAGAAACGCCTTATTTTAAGGAGGAAAAAATTATTCTTGATAAAGGCTTTACCATTTCGGGAGTCGTAACCGTTAATAAATTAAAGTTACCTAATGCAACAGTTTATGTTGATAATGGCATTGGCGCATCTACTATTCAAACCACTACTAAACCGGATGGTTCTTATGAATTAAAAGGCTTAGCTGGATATGGCACTAAAATAAAATTGACTGCTTACGGACCGGAAATTAACGATGGTACCATTATCGGTCAAACGATTACGCTTGCGGCATCTCAATTAAAAGCCAATTTTGATTTAACTAAGGTTGATTTTGAAGGAGATAAGTTGTTGGGTTATCATGTTAACCTTAAAGAAGCTAGCGCTATGGCATCTGGAAACTACAAACTGTCGGGAGATCTAGATGTAAAACAAACCAGTAGTGATTTTAAGTTGGCAGATGAAAGTAAGAAAATCATTTTTAATAAGGTTGAAGTTAAAATCACTGCAGATGCATCGGGTAAAAAAATAGCGGTTCCGGTAGGCGATATTTTACTAGATGCAAAACAATTAAAAACAAGATTTAGACAAAGTTATTATGCTGATGTGTTGGCTAATGGCAGCCAAATACTGGTAAAAAAGGTAACGGATAACACAGGTACATTCCAGGCAAAAGTTAAAATAACGGATAACTCTTTTAACTATCCAAGCAGCTTTTTAAAATTTGATAATACAAGCTTTTATTTTGCAACGAAAAAAAACGGGGTATTGAATAACACCATTAATTTACTTGCCACTGGATCTCCAAACGCCACCACGCCTAAATACTATTTTTCTGAAGCCAACGGAGGTGATATTAAATTTAAACTTTTGGAATTTGATGCGCACACCTCAGCAGATTCAACTTACTTTATTGATGGCAAAATTAGGTTATTACCAACCATTACGGCTACAAAAGTAAGTACGCTTGGCGACGTAATTACCTTAAAACTTCCTGAATTGAAAATTGATCAGAATAGTGTCGGAACGATTTCAAGCGCATCACCATTGAATTTAACCATGGAGAAATGGACGATTACCATCCCACAATGGAAGTTTTCTACCGATGAAGGAGGTATTGTAGCATTAGCGAGCAGCAATAACATGATCAAAACTGGAGTGTTAAATATCCCTTTCAAAAAATTTAGGCTCCGCAACGATGCTCTCTTGATTAGTGAAGTAAACGTGAAGAAATTAAGCTTAGGTGGCATTGTTGATGTAAATGTTGCTGCGGATGTTGAGCCAACTTTTGGTCTCGATCCAAAAATAGGTGATGACTTAAAAGCACATTACATATTAAGAATGTTGGGGAAAAATGGTAAGGAAGCCGGTAGCATTCAGCCTTTGCCAGGAATTCCACAAGGTATTGGTATTACCGCGGCTACTTTAGTGAGTTCTGGAGAACAATATGTCGATTTCTCGCCAAACTCAAAATCAGTAACTGCCTTTAATCAAATTGATTTTAAACCCATAATGATTGAATCATCACAAAATGATTTTACAATACTTGGGGATGTGAATTTAAAAATACCAAGGTTACAGAAATTTTATGGCGGCTTTAAATACAGCAAAGTTAATGGCAAACTAGAATCGAAACCTGCATTTGAAGAAGTTAAATTTGATATTGGCAAAGGCTACGTAGTGTTCAATTCCAAAACGGCAGATTTTACTGATAAATTTGGAAACAAGATTAGCACTGCTAAAACCTTGGCAGATAATGTGATCAATTTATATGGAACAGTTTATGAACCAAACCAGTTGCCAGAAATTCCGGTGCTGCTTAACAAAACGGGTGATAATATTTCCATTAAAATGGTTAACACGTCTACTGATTTACCAAAGATTGCATTCGGATCAAACACCAATTTAATTATCTCGAGCGCAAGCACATCGGTTAAAAATAACGATTGGGATTATTTAAGTTTTACCGGTTCGCTAAAACAGAAAGACAATACACCAATTAAAGGTTTTGCTGATCCAAACCCGCTAACTTTTAAAGTCTTTGGCGAAGTTGCTTACGATTCTGGTACCATTAAAGTAAGCGGGGCAAATACACCATTTGGCAAAATGAATATGGTTTTCGATTGGCCCGAAAAACGTATTCTTGGTAACCTGCAAATGGAAAAGGTTGACATTGGCGCTGCAAGTGCATCCGGCGAAGCCGAAATAATGATTGATAAAAATGGTTTTTACACATTTATAGCGGCAAGCGTAACTGTTCCGGTTCCGATAATAAGCCCATTTAAGGCAGGGTTTTTAGTTGGAAATTACAGTTCACTCCCTCAAAATGTAGTGGATAGGGTAACCCAGTTTAATCACCATAAATTACCCGATTGCGGGAAATTTGATTTAACGGGATTCATTGTAGCCGGGCGTAAAGATTTATTTGAACCTTACAAACTGAAAATAGATTTACCTCCGGTAATCCCTCTGGTTTCTATTGGTTTAGTAGCCGAATGCGGTGTAGATGCACTCTTACAAATGAATTTTGCTAATGTGCCTAATTTTACACTTCAAGCTGGCGCATTCGGTTCAGTGAGGGTTTCAATGGCTTCTATTACGGGCACTAGCGCATCAGGTGGGATAGAAGTTGATTTAACCGCAAGGCTGAAATATGCGCTAAAAGAACAAGCAAAGTTTGATTTCTGTAATAGCGTAAAATTAAATTACGAGGTAAAACAAAGCATTTTTGGACTGGCTGATATCAGTAAAAGTGGTTCTATTGCGATGGCTGCGAGGGGTAGCCTGGCTGTAGGTGGCGGTCAAAGCACTAACATATCGTTTAATCTGACATCAGATACTTGTGCTGACAATAATAAGTGCCAAACCAATAAATAAATTTTAAAAGAGATCATATGAAAAAGCTCATCGTCCTTTTTACAACAGTAAGTTTATTTTTTGCTTGGAATGCAAATGCCCAGAGTGTGAGCAGTGCAGCTGCTGGAAACTTCATCGATCTCGGTAAAGAAATTCCAAGGTCGACATATTTTAAAATCAGCAGGAAATCGCCAAGAGAAGACTGGAAGGAATTATCAACATTGCATTTTGAACAAGATTCGGCCCTTTTTCTGGCCGATTTGAATACTGCAGCCCGCCATTACGAAGTTTTCAGTATGCCTGATAAAAGATTATTTCCTCGAATTTGGGATATGATTTCTAGAGCCGTCACTTTAGATTCTGTTGCATTTTATGGCTATACACCGGCATACCGGGAAGCTTTAAAAACGGCATATTATGATGATTCTGCCCTGCCGAATATCAAATACGAATATAAAATTACCAACATTACCGTCAGCGGACAACGAACCCTTAGCGAAAAAATAATTTCAGGTAGTTTTCCAGCGGTTAGAAAACCAGACTTTTTTTTAAGTACAATGCATATCGAACCATTTAACGATAAAATGGTGCTGAAATACTTTTCTCAAAACACAAATATGCCTGCTGGGATAAAAGTTTTTCGCAGCACTTATATGCAAACAAAATTTCAACCAGTTGGTAGCTTAACCGGATCAGTTCGCCAAGGTGATACTCTGGTGTTCCTTAGTGTTGATACACTACTAGAGAAAGGGAAAACCTATCAGTATTTTGCTGTACCATTTGATGAACTTGGAAATGAAGGGTTAACCTCTGACACGGTAAGAGTTGCAAACATTGCTCACAATAATGCCCCAAGTTTTAACAAAATTAACACGGTAAGTTTAGAAAAAGAAAATGCGATAAAATTGAGTTGGCAATTGGATGGAACACCAAATATGAATGCGATTTACATTTATCGAGCGGACAGTTACGATAGTGCAGACTATAAATTGATCGGATCTGCTTCACCACAAGACACCATTTTCTTTGATAAAAAAATACATCCGGTAAAAAATTATTTTTACATGTTAGTGCCCGTTACACAATATGGAAATGGTTATCCAAGCGCCCGCATAAAGGGAATGCTAAAAGCCAATAAAAAAGCGCTTGCTCCAGCAACAATAGATGCTGTTCAAAATAATGGTAAAATTCACCTTAGCTGGACAAGGCCCGAGTTTTATACAAGAGGTTATTATGTGTACAGAGGCAGTGAATTAGATACTTTAACCCAAATAACAGACTTAATTTTAAGTGATAGTTTGACTGTTACTTTTGATGATGTTTTGCCTAACGGATATAAAGGAAAAACTTTAACGTATGGCGTAAAAGCTGTAAATACCTCGTATGATATCAGCCCCTTATCCGCGATTATTAATGTTGTTTCCCCAAGCGTTATTTCTGTAGCAACACCTATAAATGTTATGGCAAAACGGTTGGGCAACAACGTGTTAATTTATTGGAACAATAAAGTTGATGAAAACATTTTAGGATTCAATCTTTGGCGCAAAATTGTCGGAGAAGAAAAATTCGCAAAAATGAGTACAGACCCTTTAATCTCAGCAACCAATAGTTTTATAGACAGTACAGCTAATGCTAGCACAAGCTATGAATATGCATTACAAGCCATTGGAAATAACTATGCTAGCGATTTAAAGGTAAATGCAACCATCAATGCGCTAAAGTTCAAAGTTTTACCTGTTTATAATCTTAACTCAAATGAAATAGACGGTAAAATTTCCATTTCGTGGGATAAAACAATGCAAGAGGGTATAACGGGTTATAGAGTGTATAGAATTGATAACAAAAATAAAATTTTATTAGGCGATGTAGGTAAGGATACTACAAGATTTGAAGATGCTAAACCCAACAAAGATGCCTTGAATACTTATGCTATTACTGTGGTTCAAAATGAAATAGAAAGTGCCCTAAGCGATTATATTAGTTTGAGGATTAAATAAATGCTTACTTTGAAAGTGGTACGTAATCCATCGGGACCATATCTGCCACTTTCTCGTAAGCCCAAAATCCCTCATATAAAAGCGCTCTGGAATCATGAATACCACCATTCTCGTAAAATCGTACACCTGGGCCTGTTAAGTTTGCAACTGATATTTCATTTTCTGGAACATCTAATGGTCTGAAAATCCAAAAACCGGTATTGGAATAAGCCAGCGATTCTTTTTCTTTTGTATACTGAATAATTAGGGCATCGGTATAACTAAGGTATTTCATGTTTTCATTAAAATCATGCACTAAAGTATCGGGCAAAACATCGCCTCTTGAAAACTTATCAATGGTTCGGGGCATTGCCTGTTGCTTGGTCCAGAAGTTAAGCAAGGCAGTATCAATTTTGCCAGCAGTTTTTCTTATGCCTGTTTTTCCTGGAAGGGTTTTTATCTTCTCAAGTGTACTATTAATCACGTATTCTGGATACCGATTTGGGTTGGGAATTTTAATCATTTTGTTAATGATAAACCCTTCTTCCTTACTTTTTCCAGCATACAGCGATCTGAAAAAATGTTGAGAGGAACCATAATACGCGGTTTCACGAGCAGCAATATATTTTTTCTTTTTTGCTGCCGAAGCTTTTAGCTCTTCGAAAAATGGGTGGCCAGAATAATAAATGATGTGCGTTCTGGAGTTATACTCAAAATGATCAAGCATATACTTTAGTCGATAGCCGAGCGCCTTGTTTTCAACTATAAGAAACTCAGTTGTGGTTACTGTTAAAGTACTTTTAGTAATGTCAAAATCTACATTAAGTACCTGGGGGTTTAGTATTTTGCACTGAAGCGCATTTGGCGATTTGCCAATAAAAAACTCTTTAAACTGGTTGATATATTTTTGACGATTTGGATCTGCCCGAACAACCACTTCGTCTAATTGTGCTACATTTTCTTTTAAAACCAGATCAACAACCACTGATTTATCCGAAATAATAACGCTTTTGGAGTAGGGGAGATAACCCACAATCTGAACAAGCAGATCATAACTGCCGGGCTTCAAGTTTGGGAGTTTAAATTTCCCGTCATTATCTGCTACAGTTGCAATTTTATAACCACTTAGATAAATACTTGCCCCAGGCAATCCATCTTTATTATCTCTAACAATTCCGCTAATGGTAAATGTATTTTGAGCAATGGCACAGGTACCAATAAAAATGAAAAATAACGATGCCAACAGGCTTTTAATCATGAGAGCGAATGTAACCAAAAGCCGTAATATTACGAATTCAGAAAATTATTTTAAAATTTTAACATTAGTTTAGCGCTTATTCATTGGGATATAATCCATCGGAACACTATCAGCAATTTTTTCCCAAGCCCAATAACCAGAATATAACATCGATCGAGGATTGTAAACTCCTCCATTCTCATAAAAATAAACAGGAGCCACCTGTAAATCGATTGTCGAAATCTGATAGTTTGGCATGTCTAAAGGTCTGGAAATAGATTGTCCAAGGCGATCTGTAAAAAGTGGGCTTTCGGTATCTTTTGTATAAATTACATAAAGCTTATCGGTGAAATTGACGGCCTTAATGTTCGCATTAAAGGTTTTAACGAGTGTGTCTTGCAAAATCGGAGCCCGATTTAAAATGGAAATTCCTTTACTTAATTTTTTTTTGTTCATCCAATAGTTCAAAGAATCATCCTTACTACCACCAATGACAATTTTGCCCGTTATGCTCATTTGCATTTTAGTTAAACGTTTCAAATTGGCATTGATTAAACTATCCGAAGGTCTGTCTGGGTTAACTTTTGTGATTATTTTGTTGATGATGAATCCTTCCTCCGTTGCTTTATTTTGATAAAGAGATTTAAAGAAGTGCTGCGGTGAACCCAAATAAGCAGCTAAACGTTTCTTTGTCCAAATCTTTTGTTTTCTTTCCGAACCTTTCAAATCTTCATAATATGGAAAGCCCTCATAGTAGATCACCCTTGTTTTACTATCCCATTCAAACTGTTTAATTAAATACTTAATGTTATAGCCTAAAGCCTTGTTTTCTATAATCAAAAATTCATTGGTTTTTACGCTAAGCCGATTTAACTCCTTATCGTAATCAATAAGCAACACATTCGGATTCATTATTTTACAATCAGCAGCGTTTTCTGTTGTGCCGATAAAAAAATCACGAAACATGCCTATATAGTAAGTTCGGTTTGGATCTGGTTTAATCGTTACCTCTGATAATTGGGTAATGCTTTCTTCTAAAAAGACATCCAACTTTATAGGCTTATCCGATATAATTACATTTTTACTTACGGCTTTATAACCAATTAACTGAAATAAAATATCATAATTACCCGGTTTAAGTGGTAACTGATATTCCCCATTATTATCAGCAACCGTAGCGATCTTGTAGCCGCTCACAAAAATTCCGGTACCAGGTAAGGCTTCACCACGTTTATCTTTTATGGAGCCAGATAATGTAAATTGTTGGGCAGAGCAGAAATGAATGGTGAAAAATAGGAGGAATAAAAGTGAAGCTGATCTCATAAATATAAATATCAACTAAGTTAATAGTTAATTTGGATTAATGCGAATTTTGCAATGCAGCCACTGAAATTTTATGTGCTCTTTTTCCGAATTAATCTTCACTTGGCAACCTCCGAGGAGATGAATCTATCCCAAAAGTTCCTTTGCATTCTCAATTGCCGATGCGCCTGGGGTTTTACCACTTAACATTTCCGCTATAACCGCTACTCTTTCTTCCTGTTTTAGTTTACGAATGCCAGTGGTGGTTTTTCCTCCAGCTTCATTTTTATGCACAAAATAGTGAGATTTACCTTTGGCCGCAATTTGCGGTAGGTGAGTAATAGAAATTACCTGCATATTTCCTCCAAGGGCTGATATTACTTCGCCCACCTTTAGTGCCGTTTCTCCGGAAATTCCCGTATCAATTTCATCAAAAATTATGGTCGGTAATGAAGTATGTTGAGCAAGCAAAGCTTTAATGGCCAGCATCAACCTTGATAATTCTCCTCCAGATGCTACTTTATTTACCGGAGCAGGGGCTTGACCAGCATTTGCAGAAAATAGTAAGGAGATTTCGTCGAGGCCATCTTTGCCTAATTCTATTTGTTGTTGTTGCTTTAAAACCAATTTGGCATTCGGCATACCCACTTTTTTCAAAGTATTGCTCGTTTGATCTTCAACTGTTCTAATTGCCTTTTTTCTGTTTGAACTCAGCTGATTTGCCTGCTTCGTAAGATCAATTTTAAGCTGCTCAATTTCCTTTTGAAGTTTTTCAATGTTTTCATCAGAACTTAACAACTGATTTAAATTATTTTCTAATTGGCTTTGAATAGCCAATAACTCATTATTGTTAGTTACGCGATGTTTTTGCTGCAAAGAATAAAATGAATCTAGTCGTTGATTGATGATTTCTAAACGATCAGCGCTGTGTACAGTGTTTTCTTCCAAGCTCGAAACTTCATCTGCAATGTCTTTAATTTCGATTATTGATGATTTTAAACGCTCGAAAAGTATATTGATAGCGGGATCGAACTTTTCTATACTTTGTAGCTGCAGCTGGGCTTCCTTTAATATCTGCATTGCCGAAGGTTCACTTTCATTTAGTAAAGCACTGGAATTGAGTAAAGCCCTTTTTATCGTTTCGGCATGGGTAAGTTTCTCCAGCTCTAGTTCTAAATCTTCTTGCTCGCCTTCTTTTAAGTTAGCTTGCTCTAACTCGTTAAACAAAAACTGTTCGTAATCTTGTTTGCTTCGGGCCTCGTCAGCATCACTAATTAATTTTTTTAAACGGCTGCTATCTTGCTTTAATTTTTTAAAATGATTTCGGTATTCAAATAATAAAGCTTTATGATTAGCCAACGAATCTACAATGAGCAATTGAAAATCGGCATCATTAATTTCTTGGGTAGCATGTTGTGAATGAATATCGATTAACTTTTCGCCAATTTGCTTCAAAATGGACAGGTTAACTGGTGTATCATTTATAAACGACCTTGTTTTTCCATCAATCGAAATCTCTCTCCTTAAAATGGTCTCATTAGAAAAGTCTAAGTCGTTTTCTTCAAAAATTTCTCTCAAGAGTTCATCAGCCAATGCAAAAACACCTTCAATAACGCATTTTTTATCTTGGTTAAAAAAGTATTTGCTCTCTGCCCGCTGACCCAGTATCAATGACAGCGCACCTAGAATGATCGATTTACCAGCACCTGTTTCACCAGTGATAATATTTAAACCTTTATCAAATTCGATATCCAAACTATCGATTAATGCGTAATTACGAATAGAAAGTTTTTGTAGCATACTGAGTACGAAATTAAAAAAAGTTATTTTAACAAATGCCTAAAAACAAAAACGGCGAAGAATAATCTTCGCCGTTTAATATTTGCATGTTTGGTTTAGTTCTCTTTTCTTTCCTTACGCTCTGCCTTTTCCATTTTTTCTTTAAGCTCTTTTACTTCATTGTCGAATTTTTGCTTCAATTTTTGATACTCTCTTGTTTGTTTAACCTTATTAGTATTATTACTTGAGTTTTGATTCATATAAATCGATGTTCCATCCATTCCAAATGCAATATTGTCATTCATATTGATAAATAATGAGTCTGAATTAATTCTTGCTAGCTCAGCTAATTTAGTACGATCAATCCCTTTTAAGCTTTTAATCCGAGCATGATCGAGTTGTGCCCTAAACTCAGGATTGTTCATTTTAGCAATCATATCGTCACTTAGCTTTCTCCATTTAGCTTGTGCCTCTGGAGAGTTATATTCTTTTGCGATATCTTCACCGAATTTCTTCCATTTTGCCTGTGCCTCCGGCGAGTTGTACTGTTTGGCTACATCTTCACCAAATTTTTTCCATTTCGCTTGCGCCTCTGGCGAATTGAATTTTTTATAAAGTTTAGCTTGAAACAATGAATCTTTAAATCCAAATCCGGAATCAATGTTCATCCTAAAAACCCTATTTCCTGAGAAAACTTCATCCTTATAAAAATCTCTCCTTAAACTGTCCGGCATTTCTTTTACGGAGTTATATTCCGTTTTTTTACCATTGGCATCTATCGTTACTATCTTAATCTTGCGCTTCTTAGTCGTATCAAGGCAAACAATAGTTTTTAAATTTTTCCGATCATGAGAAGTAGCAATCATTTGTTGCCTAACCATGGTTTTATTTACCTTTTTCGTTGTTGCAGGATTAATCCATGCGATAGAAAATAAGCATGCCACCCCTAAAGTTAGCGCAGCCATCTGCTGTTTGACATTTAAATAATTCGTTTTCATATTCGTGATTCTTTTTATACGTTGATATAAATTTTGTGTCTTTCCGGTTGCTGCTAAAGCATAAGCCGGACTGCTTTTATCTTTTAAAAGTTCTAACTTAAGTAATGCATGAGCATAATTTAGAGGCTTCCCAGTCAGCTTCAATACCAGATCATCGCAAGCATGTTCGCGTTCGATATGGATAAATCTCCCCGCCATCCACACAAAGGGATTGTAGAACAACAACGTTTCGATTCCAGTTTTAATTAGGTTAAGTAAGTAATCATTTCTTCTGATATGGGATAATTCATGGATAAGAATAGCCTCAACCTGATCATTATCCAACTGATTTACCAGTGCCACCGGAAATAAAACTACCGGCTTTAAATAGCCAATTACTAACGGAACATTCACAATTGACGACAGCTGGAATTTGACCGCTTTATTAATTTGAAGTTTCAGGGTAACTTCGTCAAATATTATTTTCCAACTTACAGGGATAGCGCTTAAGCTATCTTTCTTAAATTTAGCAAGCTGGTGATAACCTTTGCTAATTACAAAAAGTTGTAAAAAGATTCCGATAATGTAGAAAGCCGCAACCATAGGGAAGTACTGCTCTGCCTTGCTACTAAAGCTGAGAGGGAGGTTATTGAAATATTGGTGAAGCTGTACTGCTTCAACATTACTGATGATTGCTTCTTTCGGAGTATTAAATGTGATCTTGCTCAAAAAATTGTACACAAAGCCGGTGAACATTAATACGATAGACCCGAAAGCCAAATTGTGTTTATATCTTGCAGCCATTTTTGGCACACTTAGTAGGATGATAAACAAAACTCCGTAAATAAGGGCGCTTTGCCAGAGCGAATTTAAAATGCTCCAGCCAAATGCTTTGATAAATTGTTGTAATAAAGTTTCCATAATGGTGGTTTTATTTCTTATTGATTTTTTGCTGATAAATTTTAGGGATCTAAACCCTAAACCGTCCCCTTCAACTTTGCCTTACTTAAGGCCATCTAAATATTTTTTAATTTCATCAAGCTCATCGGCGCTAGCGCTGTGGTTACCTAAAGCCTGCATGACTAACCGAGCTGCCGAACCATTAAATACATTATCAATCATCTTGCTCACCATTTGTTTCTCAGTTTTATCTTTGCTCACAATAGCTTTGTAGATGTGCGTCTTTTGGTTGGTATCCCTTTCTACCAGGCCTTTCTCATGCATAATTTGCATTAATTTCAAAGTGGTGGTATAACCAGAATCTTTTTTATTCAAAGCCTCATATACCTCTCTTACTGTAGCCAAGCCTTTTTGCCAAAGTACTTGTAAAATTTCCATTTCGCCTTCTGTGGGTTTGATGTTGCTATGCGTCATATGTTACCGTTCTACGAATTATTTCGTAATCGAATGTACGAAGATATTCGTATATTCAAAATATTTTAATATTTTTTTTTAGAATAGGGGAATAACCGGAAAGCTAGAAGCCTCTCCTGGAGATAAGACGCAGGCAAGTTTAAAGTGTTGCATCTTTAGTTAAAATTCGATCAAGAACACAATGCTGATGTGCACCAAAGCTTGTACAAATATTACTCAACTAAAGATTTGAGAAGATGAAAAAAGTATTAATTTTTTTTCAAGCCTTCGTATTTACCAATATTTGCTGGATCTATTTCAGCAAGCATGTTATAAGCCTTCATACGTTCTTGGGTATTCAACTTTGATAATACATTGGTCACTTCTTCAGCTTTAGAAGCAAAATAAACGTTTGGAAAGATGGATCCCAACTTCTGTTTATCCATTTGCTGTAAAGCTGGTAGTGCAGAGACAATCTGTGTTAAGCCTTTATCGTTATCTGTAAGTTGATCTAAACCATTTAAGTGATAGGTATAAATAAAGGCTCTCAATTCGCTGAAAACTGGATTCAATACGTTTTCATTAAACCAAAAACGATTACGCAACCCATCTGCCGCCTTCCATCCGGTATTACCTGATGCTTGAGCAAGATTGATAATATTCTGTGCTTTTTTGAAGTAGTTATTGCCTCCCATTCTTGCAAAGCTGTCTTTATCTAAACCGATAATAGTATAGGCATAATAGGAGAGAAGTGCACTAATGTTAGAGATATAATTCTGATCGGAAAAATCAATCGTAGAGCCATCATTGTAACTGAAATCAAAATTTTTGTCACTCATGTTCAATAAAGTACTGTTATACGAGCTGTTGAAAACCGGTCTGCTACTTTGAATTTGTGCCTCGGCTATGTATCCAGAACCACCGTCCCAAGAGTTAATTGTAATTACGAAGCTACAATCAATTCGTTCTTGTGGTTTATAACTTTCGCTACTAAATTTATTATTGTTTAAAAAATCACGAATTGTTCTTTGCAACGCTTCCAGGGTGGGCTTACTCATATTTGAAACCTGAGGAGCCAAAACTGTTACTCTCGCATTTAGTTCTTGTGCTTGCACTTTCCCCAAACCCATCAATAGCAATATCCAAACAATTTTTTTTATCATCTTGAAATCTTTAAAATAGCAGCACAAATGTCTTTAGCTACATCTGTTTTCGACTTCATTTCGTAAACAGATCGCTCTAATGCTTTGTTAAAAATAGTAATTTTATTCGTATCCGATTTAAATCCTGCACCTTTATCATTTAAGGAATTTAGAACCACTAAATCTAGATTTTTCTTTTCCAACTTACCTTTAGCATAGTTTTCTTCATCATTGGTTTCCAATGCAAATCCAACTAAAATCTGACTGTCTTTTTTGTTCTTTCCTAAAGTCGCCAAAATATCAACGGTCTTTTCCAGTTCTAAAGTCAATTCAGATTCTTGCTTTTTAATTTTTTGGGTAGCAACCACTTTTGGACGATAATCTGCAACAGCTGCACACATCACTATAATATCCATAGCTGGAGAAATTGACATACAGGCGTTCAGCATTTCTTCTGCACTTACTACATCCAGCCTTTTTAAATCTGTTGATGATATTTGTGCGGTTGGTCCGGCAACTAGTGTTACTTCGGCGCCGAGGTTCGTCAATTCATCAGCCAAAGCAAAACCCATCTTTCCCGACGAATGGTTCCCGATAAATCTAACAGGGTCAATAGCTTCATAAGTTGGGCCGGCGGTAACCATTACTTTTTTACCATGTAAAGGCTGCAAGGCTTTAATCGATTCATCAAGAAAAGAAATAATCTCCTCCGGTTCCGCCATTCTTCCCTCACCGTGAAGTCCACTGGCTAATTCGCCACTACTAGGAGAAATAACCGTATTGCCAAAGCTATAAATTTTTGAAATGTTGGTTTGTGTACTTTCATGTTTCCACATATCTAAATCCATTGCAGGTGCAACATAAACATCACATTTTGCAGAAAGATATACGGCAGTTAGCAAATTATCACAAATACCTGAAGCAAGTTTAGCCAGCGTATTCGCACTAATCGGTGCAATAATAATTAAATCGGCCCATAAACCAAGTTCAACATGGTTGCTCCAAACACCGGTTTCCTCTTCGAAGTATCGGGTATAAACAGGATTTTTAGAAAGCGTAGCAAGGGTAAGTGGCGTAATGAAATTTGCGCCATCGGGGGTCAGGATAACCTTAACGTTTGCACCAGCTTTAATCAGTAATCGAACCAGAATAGCCGACTTATAAGCTGCAATGCTGCCGCAAACGCCAAGGATAATATTTTTATTTTTTAGCATGAACTGTTTGGCATAAAGCTAGACTTAGAGCACTAAACATGCTTAAGAAAGCGCTATGCCCCTTGCTCTTCGCTAATTATTTTTGTTCTTTAGCAGGATTTCTGTGATAAATTTTCTCGTTTAAAAATTCATCAATTGCAACCAAAACAGGCTTTGGCATACGCTCATAGTGCTTGCTGATTTCAATTTGCTCACGGTTTTCAAAAATCTCTTCTAAGTTATCGTTGCTCGATGCAAATTCTGCCAATTTACCGTGAAGCTCTTCTTTCACGTTGTTAGAAATCTGATTTGCTCTTTTGGCAATTACAACTAAAGATTCATATAAGTTATCTGTAGTTTTATCTAAATCGTGAACGTTTCTAGTCACTGTAGTGTTCGGTACAGCAGGTTTGTTAGTATTCATGTATTGATTAATTTTTAATATTCGTGTTATCGGCAGTAGTTGGTTTTAAAGAAACGGTATCTTTTAATCTACCAGTCCTAATCAACATCTGCTTATATTTTTCTTGGTCAGCCGCATATAAAGCCAGCTCTTGTTTGGTAGTAGCAATGCCATCCTCAACATCTTGTTTAAGTTGCTTAGCTTCTTTAGTAAACTTGCTTTCAGGATGGTTTTCTGTAAATTCTGTATATAGTTCTATGGCTTCATTATAACGATCTTCCTGGCGAATAATGTAGCTGTTTTTTGCGTACAGATACTGAGCTTTTATCATGAGATAATCCATCTCTTCTGCATATTTGATATCTGGATAATCTCGTTGTGCATTTTTTAAAGCAATAACAGCAGCTCTGTAATTATCAACATTACTTGGACCAGTAGTCAGGTACATTTTGGCATTCTCAAAAGCCTTATCTTCCAACTTGCCTCGCAATGTCGCAATGTATTTACCTGCAGCAGCGGCACGATCACTCGTTGGGTATAAGTTGATAAATAATTGCAATGCATCAATAGCCTTATAAGTGTTTTCTTGATCTAACGAAAAAGCAGGTGATTCCAGGTAATAGCAATAAGCGCCCATATAGCGAGCCTCTTCAGCATTTTTACTAGCCGGATAAGTATCTGCAAAGCTTTTAAACTGATATCTGGCCGTTGTATAATCGCTTAATCTATATAAAGTGTAAGCATAATAATAGTTTAAATCTTCAGCTTCTGCACGCCCACGATATTTCTGCGAAAGATCTTCAAAAAGTACCAATGCTTTACTGTAATCTCTCTTATTATACAAACGAAGTGCCTCTTGATATTTTTTCGCAACGTCGTTACTCGCCCTCAATTTCTCAAAACGACTTTTACAACCCGCAATACCCAATGCGGCAACAAATACTAAAATAATTAAGTGTTTAACTTTAAACATTCTGCAAAGATAATTAATAATACGATAACATCAATAAAAACAATTCGCCGCTAAGCTATGCAATACAACCCACTACATATATATAGTTAACAATTTTTAACATACACATTAGTTCTACTCCTATAATATATATGCTATACATATTTATTTTTGAAAGCACTGTTCCCAATTACTAGAATTTTAATCTTGTTCCGCGTTTAAATTGATTTCTTTAAAAATTAGGTGCGTCCCTGTTGCAGGCATCAAATATGGATTTTTCTACTTTGATCGGCTTACGTGGCGCAGCTTTTGGGAGAAACAAACCCTATCCTATCCAATAAACCTAAAACAATTACACCGAAACCCTTACTATTCCGGCTTAGTAGCTAAGCTACCAATATACCGTCCAATCTATATGTCCTATATTTCTATCTGGTTCATAAAACAAAAAGCTCATGGCCGAAGGCCAAAATCACGGCGGCCGCTGAAGCCAAAACGACCTCTGCGCTTTAAAACCTATATTTTCTATATCTCTATATGGTTCAAAAACCCAAGAAAGCTCACATTTTGCATCATCAGTCCATCCTATGTTTTCCTGCTCCCGATAGCTCGACCAGGGTCCTTTGGGTGTGATTTTCCGAAGCGTACACCCGATCGCCCTATTTGTTTTGCTGTTATCGAATAATTTTCCGCTTGAAAAACAGGCTTTTACAATAAAGATCAAAAAAAAGGGAGTGGAGTATTTGGTGGGAGCGGAATTTTTTCTACTTTTGCATCCCGCTTCGGAGGAAACGGTTGCAGTGAAAAGATGGATCTGGGGAATGTGAGAGGGGAGAAAGGCCAATAATTTATTTCAAAATAAATTTGCGGAAAAGAAAAAGATCGCTACCTTTGCAGCCCGGTTCGGAAGGAACGGGAAGCCGCCTGAAAAAGCGGAAAATTGAAAAGCAGAAAGAAAACGGGGAACGAAAAAATAAAAATTATTTTATTTGGAAGTCCGAAAAAGTTTTCTACCTTTGCACTCCCAACCGAAAGGAAAGGGAAAAAGTCGAGCGGCGGATGTCGCGGAAGACCAGAAACAAAAAGATTGAAACGAGCGGAAACAGGGAAGAGACGATCAAGACTCATGCCCAACTGAAGCGAGCAGATATATAAAGACAAGCCGTGAGGCGATTGTCGATAAGTTCTTAAAAGAGATGTCAATGATGCGTAGTGGGGTAATGAAGTACGAATTCAAGTACAGAGTTCCTTATTACATTTTAAAGTCAATGTCCAACGGACAAAACAAAAGAAGACTATTTTTAACGATAGTTAAAACTGGTCAGAATCTTACAACACATTTTACAATGGAGAGTTTGATCCTGGCTCAGGATGAACGCTAGCGGCAGGCCTAATACATGCAAGTCGAGGGGTAGAAGAGGCTTGCTTCTTTGAGACCGGCGCACGGGTGCGTAACGCGTATGCAACCTACCTTCATCTGGGGGATAGCCCGGAGAAATCCGGATTAATACCGCATAAAATCACAGGATGGCATTATCCAATGATCAAACATTTATGGGATGGAGATGGGCATGCGTGTCATTAGCTAGTTGGCGGGGTAACGGCCCACCAAGGCGACGATGACTAGGGGATCTGAGAGGATGGCCCCCCACACTGGTACTGAGACACGGACCAGACTCCTACGGGAGGCAGCAGTAAGGAATATTGGTCAATGGAGGCAACTCTGAACCAGCCATGCCGCGTGCAGGAAGACTGCCCTATGGGTTGTAAACTGCTTTTATTCGGGAATAAACCTATTTACGTGTAAATAGCTGAATGTACCGAAGGAATAAGGATCGGCTAACTCCGTGCCAGCAGCCGCGGTAATACGGAGGATCCAAGCGTTATCCGGATTTATTGGGTTTAAAGGGTGCGTAGGCGGCCTGTTAAGTCAGGGGTGAAAGACGGTAGCTCAACTATCGCAGTGCCCTTGATACTGATGGGCTTGAATGGACTAGAGGTAGGCGGAATGAGACAAGTAGCGGTGAAATGCATAGATATGTCTCAGAACACCGATTGCGAAGGCAGCTTACTATGGTCTTATTGACGCTGAGGCACGAAAGCGTGGGGATCAAACAGGATTAGATACCCTGGTAGTCCACGCCCTAAACGATGAACACTCGCTGTTGGCGATACACAGTCAGCGGCTAAGCGAAAGCGTTAAGTGTTCCACCTGGGGAGTACGCTCGCAAGAGTGAAACTCAAAGGAATTGACGGGGGCCCGCACAAGCGGAGGAGCATGTGGTTTAATTCGATGATACGCGAGGAACCTTACCCGGGCTTGAAAGTTAGTGAATGATCCAGAGATGGATCAGTGAGCAATCACACGAAACTAGGTGCTGCATGGCTGTCGTCAGCTCGTGCCGTGAGGTGTTGGGTTAAGTCCCGCAACGAGCGCAACCCCTATGTTTAGTTGCCAGCACGTTATGGTGGGGACTCTAAACAGACTGCCTGTGCAAACAGAGAGGAAGGAGGGGACGACGTCAAGTCATCATGGCCCTTACGTCCGGGGCTACACACGTGCTACAATGGATGGTACAGAGGGCAGCTACATAGCAATATGATGCGAATCTCACAAAGCCATTCACAGTTCGGATTGGGGTCTGCAACTCGACCCCATGAAGTTGGATTCGCTAGTAATCGCGTATCAGCAATGACGCGGTGAATACGTTCCCGGGCCTTGTACACACCGCCCGTCAAGCCATGGAAGTTGGGGGTACCTAAAGTATGTAACCGAAAGGAGCGTCCTAGGGTAAAACCGATAACTGGGGCTAAGTCGTAACAAGGTAGCCGTACCGGAAGGTGCGGCTGGAATACCTCCTTTCTGGAGTGGAGTTGACTACTCACTGCGCAACATGATATTTCAAAACAAGAGAAACAAAAAAGAAAACACCCAGAAGAAATGACGGTTGTCTGGTAACCAAAAGACATCGGAACGAAAGCTAGGTAAAGCAAATGGAGCGGTAGCGGTAATATACTAACCGCAAAGAATGCCACACCGAAAAGCACAGTCCCGTAGCTCAGCCTGGTTAGAGCACTACACTGATAATGTAGGGGTCTCCAGTTCAAATCTGGACGGGACTACTTTAATAATCCTGGGGGATTAGCTCAGCTGGCTAGAGCGCCTGCCTTGCACGCAGGAGGTCAACGGTTCGACTCCGTTATTCTCCACAGTAAGAAAACACATCACCGGGATCGGTGGTCATCATTGACAGATTGAAAGAAAGAAAAGAAACGCCATGGGGCACTTGTGATAATCTAAGTACTATATACTGAGTACTAAGGACTACAAGAAACGGTTCGAGACCGCAGTTTTTGACTAACGAAGCTGAAACGGAGCTTAGGTATAGGACGATGAAATCCTAAACCTTTATACCTTCGATCTTCAGCCTTGGTAAAGTTCTTTGACATATTGGAAGAAGTTAAAAAAGAAGAGCAAACAACAATAGGCGACTGTTGTGTTTGTGCTCGCTTAAAGGAATCGCAAGAGACCGCTAAGCATGAGACATCATAACAAGAGCAAAAAAAGCATACCATATGGCGCAAAAGGCATATGAGTAGAAGAAAGTAATAAAGAGTACACGGGGGATGCCTTGGCTCTCAGAGGCGATGAAGGACGTGATAAGCTGCGATAAGCTTCGGGTATTTGCAAATAGGAATTGATCCGAAGATTTCCGAATGGGGCAACCCGGCTGGTTGAAGACCAGTCACATATAATGAGCAAACCTGCCGAACTGAAACATCTAAGTAAGCAGAGGAAGAGAAAATAACAATGATTTCCTGAGTAGTGGCGAGCGAAAGGGAAAGAGCCCAAACCATCCATGTTACGGCATAGGTGGGGTTGTAGGACTGCGACATGGCATTAGCAAACAGAAGTGGAATGGGATGGGAAGCCCAGCGATACACGGTGATAGCCCGGTACACGTATAGAATGCTAGTCTAGCAGTATCCTGAGTACCGCGAGGTCGGAGACGCCTTGTGGGAATCTGCCGGCACCATCCGGTAAGGCTAAATACTCCTGAGAGACCGATAGTGAACCAGTACCGTGAGGGAAAGGTGAAAAGAACCCCGAACAGGGGAGTGAAATAGAACCTGAAACCGTGTACTTACAAGCGGTCGGAGCATCCAAGTGGTGTGACGGCGTGCCTTTTGCATAATGAGCCTACGAGTTACTCCTCTCTGGCAAGGTTAAGTGCTTCAGGCACGGATCCGAAGCGAAAGCGAGTCTGAATAGGGCGTATAGTCAGAGGGGGTAGACGCGAAACCTTGTGATCTACCCATGGACAGGTTGAAGGTGCGGTAACACGTACTGGAGGACCGAACCGATAAACGTTGAAAAGTTTCCGGATGATCTGTGGGTAGGGGTGAAAGGCTAATCAAACTGGGAAATAGCTCGTACTCCCCGAAATGTTTTTAGGAACAGCGTGGATATTAAGTTTCATAGAGGTAGAGCTACTGATTGGGTGCGGGGGAGTCAAATCCTACCAAATCCAGACAAACTCCGAATGCTATGAAATATGATCTGCAGTGAGGCGCGGGGTGCTAAGGTCACGCGCCGAGAGGGAAAGAACCCAGACCATCAGCTAAGGTCCCCAAGTTACAGTTAAGTTGAACTAACGAGGTCCGATTGCACAGACAGCTAGGATGTTGGCTTGGAAGCAGCCATTCATTTAAAGAGTGCGTAACAGCTCACTAGTCGAGCGATCGGGCATGGATAATAAACGGGCATTAAATTGTACACCGAAGCTATGGGATTGAAATATATCGGTAGGGGAGCATTCTAGCGGCAGCGAAGGTATCTGGTAATGGGTGCTGGAGCTTCTAGAAAAGCAAATGTAGGCATAAGTAACGATAAGGCGGGAGAGAAACCCGCCCACCGAAAGGATAAGGTTTCCTGATCAACGCTAATCGGATCAGGGTCAGTCGGGACCTAAGGAGAACCCGAAGGGGAAATTCGATGGACAACTGGTTAATATTCCAGTACTTTTTATAACTGCGATGTGGGGACGGAGTAGTGACACTGCCGCGATCTGACGGAATAGATCGTTAAAGACAGTAGGTAATGGAACGGTAGGCAAATCCGCCGATCTAGCTGAAAGTCGATAGTACCGCAAGCCTTCGGGTGAGTGGATAGCGCAGGTAATCAGACTTCCAAGAAAAACCGCTAAGCTTCAGGTTATAAAAACCCGTACCGCAAACCGACACAGGTATCCGGGAAGAGGATTCTAAGGTGCTCGAGTGAATCATGGCTAAGGAACTCGGCAAAATGGCCCTGTAACTTCGGGAGAAGGGGCGCTGGCAGCAATGTCAGCCGCAGTGAAAAGGCCCAGGCGACTGTTTAACAAAAACACATGGCTTTGCAAAATCGAAAGATGAGGTATAAGGCCTGACACCTGCCCGGTGCTGGAAGGTTAAGAGGGGATGTCATCCGCAAGGAGAAGCATTGAATCGAAGCCCCAGTAAACGGCGGCCGTAACTATAACGGTCCTAAGGTAGCGAAATTCCTTGTCGGGTAAGTTCCGACCTGCACGAATGGTGTAACGATCTGGGCGCTGTCTCAGCCATGAGCTCGGTGAAATTGTGGTCCCGGTGAAGACGCCGGGTACCCGCAACGGGACGGAAAGACCCCATGCACCTTCACTACAATTTAACATTGACATTGGATACAGGATGTGTAGGATAGGTGGGAGGCTTTGAAGCGGCGTCGCTAGGCGTCGTGGAGCCAACGTTGAAATACCACCCTTTCTGTATTCGGTGTCTAATCCCGCCTAGCGGGAGACATTGTTTGATGGGTAGTTTGACTGGGGTGGTCGCCTCCAAAAAGGTAACGGAGGCTTTCAAAGGTAAGCTCAGTACGCTTGGTAACCGTACGCGGAGTGCAATAGCATAAGCTTGCTTGACTGTGAGACATACAGGTCGATCAGGGTCGAAAGACGGATATAGTGATCCGGTGGTTCTGCATGGAAGGGCCATCGCTCAAAGGATAAAAGGTACGCTGGGGATAACAGGCTGATCTCCCCCAAGAGCTCATATCGACGGGGAGGTTTGGCACCTCGATGTCGGCTCGTCACATCCTGGGGCTGGAGAAGGTCCCAAGGGTTCGGCTGTTCGCCGATTAAAGTGGCACGCGAGCTGGGTTCAGAACGTCGCGAGACAGTTCGGTCCCTATCTGTTGTGGGCGTAGGAATTTTGAGTGGGGCTGACCTTAGTACGAGAGGACCGGGTTGGACTAGCCTCTAGTGAATCTGTTGTTCCGCCAGGGGCATTGCAGAGTAGCTACGCTGGGAATAGATAAGCGCTGAAAGCATCTAAGTGCGAAACTAGCCACGAGATGAGAATTCCATATAGGACCGTAGAAGACTACTACGTTGATAGGCTACAGATGTAAAGCTGGCGACAGCACAGTCGAGTAGTACTAATCATCCGAAGCTTTCAAAGCAAACAGACTGTTGTTTGTTCTTCTAACATAACTTCTTTCAATAATATGTCATTTAGTAGTTGGTACTGGGTACTTGGTAGATAGATTAGATGTCTAAATACCAACGACTAAATACTATATACTATTTAAAAACATTTAGGTGCCTATATCGGTGGTGTCCACCTCTTCCCATTCCGAACAGAGAAGTTAAGCCCACCAGAGCCGATGGTACTGCGGTAACACGTGGGAGAGTAGGTCGGTGCCAAATCTTAAAGCCCCAAAAGGGCATTAGCGAGAACCCCGTCAGCAACAGCTGATGGGGTTTCTTCGTTTAAAACGGTTCTGTAATTCAAGGGGAGAAAAGAATAAAGGGCAGGGAACAGAGAGTAACTTTCCTTAAGAAATGCTCCTATTGCTTTCATGGCTACATTAATCTAGATCTGTCTGGAGTTGTTGAACCATATAGGGGATATAGGTCATATAGCTGGATGGATCCGGTTTTTAAGACTTTCTCTGTTTATCAGATAGCAAGGCTCTCGGCATAAAACAGCAGTGTTCATTGCGTTCATGGGTAGATAATCACAGATCTGCCTTGAGTTGTTGAACCATATAGGAATATAGGTCATATAGCTGGGTGGACCCGGTTTTGCATACCTGCGGGAAAGCAGGCCCGAACGATAAAACACCCCCCTGGGTCTGATAAACCTGATGGTACGAAAATCCTTTTTGTACCGCTGCCGCTCAAAGCCAATATACCTTAAACAAAAAGATTGAAGGGACAGCGGGACTGAAGAAGAAATGAAACGGTGATGTTCTTTTCCAAAAACAACTTATCGGCACTTATTTGGAACGATTTTGAAACTGAATCGTTGTAAATGTGTTATTAACATGTAGTTTGCCATAATATTTGGTTATCTTTGACACAACAATATATAAACACAAATAATGAGTTTTTTTGCAGATAAAAGAAGGGAAGTAATGGTGCATATTGAAAAATATATGCTTGATATGATGGAAACCTATCTTAAACCAATTGACACCAATTGGCAACCATCAGATTTTCTTCCTGATTCTACGAGTGAAAACTTTTATCAGGACATCAGGATTTTAAGGGAGAATGCCAAAGATTTATCTTACGATTTAGTTGCAGTTTTAGTTGGTGATACTATCACCGAGGAAGCTTTACCTACTTATGAATCGTGGTTAGCTATGGTTCAGGGGCCAAGTATGAAAGAAGATGGCGGATGGATGAAATGGAACAGACACTGGACCGCTGAAGAAAACCGTCATGGTGACTTATTGAATAAGTATTTGTATTTGTCGGGCAGGGTGGATATGCGCCAGATGGAGATATCTACTCAATATCTGATTGCAGATGGTTTTGATATTGGTACAGGACATGACCCTTATCGTAATTTCATTTATACTTCGTTTCAGGAGTTAGCTACTAATATATCACACAGACGTGTGGCATCTTTGGCTAAAAAAGATGGTGACACTTTGCTTTCTAAGATGTGTGGAACCATTGCATCTGATGAAGCGAGACATGCTAAGGCTTATAAAGACTTCATGAATCGTATTTTTGAAGTTGATCCGAATGAAGCTATGATTGCGTTTGAAGATATGATGCGGAAAAAGATTGTAATGCCAGCTCACTTTTTACGTGAGGTTGGTTTAAAAATTGGACAAACCTTCGGTCATTTTACTGACGCAGCGCAACGTTTAGGTGTTTATACGGCTGTTGACTACGTTGAAATCATGCAATCGCTGATTGAAGATTGGAAAATAGAAGGGATGCGTGATTTAAATGATGCGGGTGAAAAGGCTCGTGATTATATTATGGCTCTACCTTCTCGTTTGTTACGTGTTGCTGAGCGTATGAAAAATCCAACTATGGACTATAAGTTTACCTGGATTGCAGGCTAAACGATATAAATATATTTTTGAAAGGGTTCTTTATTAAGAAGAACCCTTTTTTGTTCTACATGTTTCTGCGGTATTGACCGCCTACTTCATAGAGCGCATTGCTAATTTGACCTAACGAACAAACCTTACATACCTCCATCAGTTGCTCAAAAATGTTCTCTCCTGCAATTGCTGATTTTTGTAACTGTCTAAGCAGCGACGAAGATTTATTTTCGTTTCGATCCTGAAATTTTTGAAGTGCCGCAATTTGATATTGCTTTTCTTCTTCGGTAGCTCTAATTACTTCTCCAGGAACAATAGTAGGAGAACCATTTTTATTCAAAAAAGTATTTACCCCAACTATTGGAAATTCTCCAGTGTGTTTCAAGGTTTCATAGTACAAGCTTTCTTCCTGGATCTTACCACGTTGATACATGGTTTCCATGGCTCCTAAAACTCCGCCACGATCATTAATTCTTTTAAATTCTTGAAGCACGGCATTTTCGACAAGGTCGGTGAGTTCTTCGATAATAAAGGCTCCCTGCAGCGGATTTTCATTTTTTGCCAAGCCCAATTCTCTGTTGATGATGAGCTGAATTGCCATGGCTCTGCGTACTGATTCTTCGGTAGGGGTAGTGATGGCTTCGTCATAAGCATTAGTGTGGAGCGAATTGCAGTTATCGTAAATTGCATAAAGTGCTTGCAAGGTAGTTCTGATATCATTAAAATCGATCTCCTGTGCATGTAATGATCTGCCTGATGTTTGGATATGGTATTTGAGTTTCTGCGACCGATCGTTTCCTTTGTATTTGTTTTTAATCGCTTTCGCCCAGATTCGTCTGGCTACCCTGCCAATAACCGCGTACTCGGGATCGATTCCATTAGAGAAAAAGAAAGATAAGTTCGGCGCAAATTCATCGATATGCATGCCTCTGCTCAAATAATATTCAACAAATGTAAAACCATTACTTAAGGTAAAAGCAAGCTGTGAAATTGGATTTGCTCCAGCTTCGGCAATATGATAACCTGAAATTGACACGGAATAAAAATTTCTTACCTTTTCATCAATGAAATATTTTTGAATGTCTCCCATCATTCTCAAAGCGAATTCGGTAGAAAATATGCAGGTATTTTGAGCCTGATCTTCTTTAAGGATATCAGCCTGTACAGTTCCACGCACAGCACTGATGGCCTTTGCTTTAATTTGTGCATAAACGTCAGCTGGCAATACTTCATCGCCAGTTACACCAAGTAGCATTAAGCCAAGACCATTGTTACCCGTTGGTAAGTCGCTGTTATACTTTGGTCTTTCTGAATTACTATTTTTAAAGATTTCCTGTATTTTTTGTTCTACTTCAGCTTCCAAACCGTTTTCGATAATGTATTTTTCACATTGCTGATCTATCGCAGCGTTCATGAAAAATCCTAATAACATGGGGGCAGGGCCATTGATTGTCATTGAAACCGATGTAGACGGTGCACAAAGGTCGAAACCTGAATACAGTTTCTTGGCATCGTCTATGGTTGCGATACTTACACCTGAATTACCAATTTTGCCATAAATATCTGGTCTAATATGAGGATCCTCACCATATAAAGTTACAGAATCGAATGCTGTAGACAAGCGATGAGCCGGTTGTCCGAGTGATACATAATGAAAACGTTTGTTGGTTCTTTCAGGACCACCCTCGCCGGCGAACATTCTTGTCGGGTCTTCGCCTTCACGTTTAAGCGGAAATACGCCTGCGGCATAAGGAAATTCACCTGGAAGATTCTCTGTTAACAGCCATCTTAACACGTCTCCCCAATCCTCATAACGCGGAAGTGAAACCTTTGGGATTTGTAATTTAGACAGGGACTCATAAAACAGGGGCTGCCTAATTTCTTTATCACGAACTTTATAAATAAAATACTCCTCTTTATAAGCTCGTTTGGTATCAGGCCATTGACGCAACAGCCGTTTACAATCACCGTCTAACTGTTCTTCAAAAAAAGTATAAGCATTTTCTAAACCGCTGCCCAGCCCTAAAGATTCATTTTCAACAGCCAAATCGATTACGCCTTTAAGCTGATACATCTTTCTTGCTATACCAACCTGTTTATCAACCCACTCGTTATACATTTGGCTTGATTCTGCTATTTCTGCTAAATAACGGATCCGATCAGGTGGAATGATGTAGATTTTCTCCGACTGATCTGAAGTTAATTCCATTTTTGCCTTGAAATCTGTATATGTTTTGACTCTAATTTTGTCCATCAAGGCCACAAATAAGTTGTTCATCCCAGGGTCGTTGAATTGGGAAGCCATGGTTCCGTAAACGGGAATCTCTTCATCCTTCGCATCAAAAATATTGTGGTTGCGTTTATATTGTTTTCTTACATCGCGAAGTGCATCCAAGGCACCACGTTTATCGAATTTATTGATGGCAACGAGGTCAGCAAAATCGAGCATATCGATTTTTTCGAGCTGTGTAGCTGCACCAAATTCAGGTGTCATCACATATAGAGAAACATCACAGTGTTCTGTAATTTCTGTATCAGACTGGCCAATTCCGGAAGTCTCTACAATAATAAGGTCGTAACCAGCAGCTTTGCAAATGTCTATACTTTCCTGTACATTTATTGATAATGCAAGGTTTGCTTGTCGGGTTGCAAGCGACCTCATATAAACTCTCGGATTATTGATTGCATTCATTCGGATACGATCTCCGAGAAGGGCACCACCGGTTTTCCTTTTCGAAGGATCAACGGAAATAATCGCAAGGGTTTTATCTGGCACTTCAACCAAAAATCTACGTACCAGTTCATCTACCAGCGACGACTTTCCAGCACCACCCGTTCCGGTTATTCCGAGAATAGGAGCATTGTTGTTTAGCGATAATTTTTTTAGTTCGTTAACAAATTCCTGAGCCCCTTCGGGATCATTTTCGGCTACGGTTATTGCTCCAGCAATTGCTGTGATCTCTTTATTCGGAATCGTTTTTAGTTCATCTGTGATTTCTGCCTTGGTTACAAAGTCTGTTTTGATCAACATATCATTGATCATTCCCTGCAATCCCATCTTTCTTCCATCATCAGGCGAATAGATTTTAGAGATTCCATAGGATTCCAATTCTTCAATTTCTGTGGGTAAGATTACCCCACCTCCGCCTGCAAATATCTTGATATGACCAGATCCACGTTCCTGCAACAGATCATACATATATTTAAAATATTCGATATGCCCGCCTTGATACGATGTCATTGCAATTCCCTGAACGTCTTCTTGAATAGCACAGTTTACCACTTCATCAACTGAGCGATTATGACCAAGGTGAATTACTTCGGCCCCGGATGACTGTAAAATTCGACGCATGATATTTATGGTTGCATCATGACCATCAAAAAGGGAAGCGGCAGTGACAAAACGAATTTTATTTTTTGGCTTGTATATTTCTACTTGTTGCATACTATAGGATTTAAGATCTCACAAAATGAAATTCTGCAATGCTTATTGAGACTATATTTGGATGAACAAATGTAGCAAATCCTTGCAATTTGATGCTTGTATAATGGTATTGATACTCTTTATAAACAACGAAGCCAACTAAATCTAGTTGGCTTCGTTGTTTATTTATTGGTGATTTCTGTGATGGGTTCACCTACGGTGCCATTTGGCATTTGAATATGGAGCAACGCAGCTAAGGTCGGTGCTATATCTGTCATGTAATGGGTTTTATTCGTTGCGCCAGGTTTAATTCCCCAGCCCATAAATACCAAGGGAATGTGCGCATCGTAAGGATTCCAATTGCCGTGAGTTGTACCTGTGCTGCTTCCATTAAACCAGTTTGGATTTAAAATATAGTATAAATCGCCACTTCTGCGAGCATTATAACCATTTGTGATCATTCTTTTCTGAACTTCAGGTAGCGTTGCTAAGGAAACTCTTGAAACATCAACTACGTTTGCAAAACCCTCCAATCGTTTCAAAAATTCGATTGAAGCGGCTTTAATCACATCGAAACTCACATTTCCATTATCGGTTTTATCGTGATCGAAATGGATTTGATTATTCATTGATTTTAAAACTACATTGTTAACCTTGAATTTTTCATTTAGAAAAGCATTCAATTTAAAAACAATATCTCTATCACTTACGATACCTGCCGGAAGTTTATTTTCTTTCATAAAGGCTGGAACGTGTGCAACCGCATGATCGGCACTTAAAAATAGGGTGTAATTCCCTTTACCCACTTTTTTATCTAAATAATTGAAAAAGTCTTCAAAATCTTTGTCTAAACGTAAATAGGTATCTTCAAGTTCTACAGAATTTGGTCCGTAAGCATGGCCAACATAATCTGTTGATGAACAACTTACCGCAAGGAAATCAGTAATATTATCTTGTCCCAAATCTTCTGATAAAATTGCAAGTTTTGCTAGATCTAAAGTAATGGTGTTACCGTATGGGGTACTTCTAATAGCATCAAAGTTTTTATCAATGTTTTGAGTTAAGAGATGTGGAAACACACTGCTTTTGCCTTCGTAAGCTTTTTCATCAGCTGTGCTGTTTGTGTAGGTGTTAATTGGATATAATGTTTCCCAATTTTTTGCATAAAATTTATTTGCAAGCTTCATCTTATTATAATCAGCAATCCACATCGGAACCTCCTTCATATAATAACTGCTTGTAATCCAGTTGCCAGTGCTACCCTGATACCAATAAGCTGCATTTGCTGCATGACCAGCTGGTAGGATCGAACCTCTATCTTTTAAAGAGATCCCTATAACTTTTCCTTTGAAGTTTGTTGCTAATCTTAATTCATCAGTTATGGTTGTGGTAAGCATGTTTTTAGGTGACATGTTACCTTCAGGAGAAGGGCTGCTTCCAACGGTTACAACCGTAGAATCTTCGGTACAATACACGTTTTTCTTAGTTTCTGAATCGTACCAATCATTACCGATAATTCCATGAACTGCTGGAACTGAACCGGTATAAATGGTGGTATGACCAACAGCGGTGTAAGTTGGTGTGTATGGAATCAGCGTATTTTCAACCGAAAAACCTTCGTTTATTAGTCTTTTAAAACCACCATTTGAATAACGATTATAAAAGCGATATAAATAATCCCATCTCATTTGATCGACCACTAAACCCACCACTAATTTTGGGCGAGCAATTTCGCTAGGGAAAGCTTTAGCTGTATTGGCCGTGGCTTTTTTTGCCTGAGCATTTGCTGTTGTAAAGGAAAAAATAGATAGGGAAATAAGTAAATAAGAAATTTTCTTCATTCTGTTTTTAGTTAAAAGACTAAAGTAACACTTTTCAAATGAAGAAATTTTGAAGATTATGTAAAGATTTTATAACGCTTCGGCAACAACGAATGTGCTACCGCCAATAAACACCAAATCGTTTTTTTTAGCATTTTTGACAGCTGTTTCCTTAGCTTGAACAACCGATGGATAATCATTTCCAATTAGTGAATAAGTTAGTGCTTGCGCTTTAAGTTCAGTAGCATTCATAGCCCTTTCCAGATCGGGTTTGCAAAAGTAATAGGTTGCATTTTTTGGCATCATGGAAAGTACCTTTGAAATATCCTTGTCTTTTACCATGCCGAAAACAATGTGTAAATTTTCGAATGGTGTTTGGTTAATGTTCTTTATCACTTCAGCAATTCCAGCTTCGTTGTGGCCGGTATCGCAAATAACCAATGGGTTTTTAGATAGAGTTTGCCAGCGGCCCTGTAAAGCTGTTAACTTTTTAACTTGCTTTAATCCATTATAAATACTCTTATCAGATATTTTGAAAGTAGATAACTCATTCAGAATTTCAATGGCTTGTAAAACAGTTAAAATATTTTTTTGTTGATAAGTGCCCGTTAAATCCGTTATCAAATTCTTAAATCTGATCTGATGATTTTGATCAATATTTAGCGATAATTTCGTGTTTACGATCTTAAAATCCTTAACAACCATTTGTGCATCGGCGAAAACAATTGATGCATTCATTTCCTTTGCTTTTTGTTGGAAAACAACTGCAGACTTCGGCTGGGTTTCGCCAATAATTACCGGCGTATTCCTTTTGATAATGCCAGCTTTTTCTCCAGCAATCTCTTCTATGGTATTGCCCAGCATATTGGTGTGGTCCATGCTGATGTTGGTAATAACCGAAAGCTCTGGTTGAATGATGTTGGTTGAGTCCAACCTGCCCCCCAAACCAACCTCAATAACCGCAATATCTACTTTATGTTTTGCAAAATGATCAAAAGCCAGTGCAACAGTGACTTCGAAAAAAGATGGTTCTACTTCGTTTATCAACTTTTGTTGATTTTTTACGAAGGAAACCACTTCCGTTTTACTAATCATTTTTCCATTGATGCGGATACGCTCGCGAAAATCTTTTAAATGAGGGGAGGTATACAAACCAGTTTTATAACCTTCGGCTTGTAAAATTGCCGCAAGCATGTGCGAGGTAGACCCTTTTCCGTTTGTACCGGCAACATGTATGCTCTTGAATTTATCCTGCGGATTATCAAGAGCATTGCAAAATATGATGGTATTAGTGAGGTCTTTTTTAAAAGCAGAAGCCCCCACACGTGTAAACATTGGGAGTTTGCTATATAAATAATCAAGCGTTTGCTGGTAATTCACCTCAGATGCTGAATTATAGTAATAGTTGTTTTAGTTAACTTTAAAGTTGAAGACCACCACTCCGGTTTGATTATCTCCGCCTACGCCAGAACTTGTTAAAGATGAGTTTTTTACCGCTTGAACACATTTCTCAACCAGTTCTCTATCGGTTATAGTAGACCCTTTCAGTTCTTGTCTGGCATCTGTAATTCTTCCAGATTTATTGAAATAGATCCTAATAGCAATCCTCCCTCTCACTTGTCCATCATCTTTCGGAATGACCAGGTTTGAAAAACGTCGAAGTTCAATAGGCTTGTTTCCATAACCAGATCCTCCTTCACCATAATTCGGTGCTAAGGGATCACCATTAACTGATCCCTGGTTTCCAGCTGTGCTGCCGGTTCCATCTCCCTGACCCTGACCCGTATTTTTTTTGCCCTTATAAAGCGCATTTTGATTGATAACTGGTTTCGAAGGTTTATCTTCTGTAACGGTAGTCGGCGCTGTGTTGGTTGTTTTTGTAGGTTTTGTATTTACCGCAATAGCATCTTCCGTATTCTGAGTTTGAACTTCCTTATCAGAATTTTCTGTAGTTGTTGTCGGAGTAACTTTTTCTTCGGGTGTTACTTTATCTGGTGCTTTTCCATTTGCATTTGGATCAGCGGAAGGCTCCTCGATGCTCGTGTAATCATCGCCCATCCCCTCGGCAGAAGTACCATAGTTAACCACCATACCACCCATGCCTAAATCTTCAGGTGGTTGAAAGGAATTAATTACAATAAAAAAGCTAATCAACAATAAAAACCCCATTATCCCACTGGCAATAGCTACAGCCTTCGGATAATTGTTTTCTTCGTTATTTATATTTTGTGCTTTGTAATCCATTATTTTTTAGGCTCAACAGCCACAACAAGCTTCAATTTTAACTTATTTGCTATATCATTAACAACAAAACCATCTTGATAAGTAACGTTACGAGATACATATAAAAGGATGGTCATATCTGGAGCCAGTTTTTGGTAAGCGGCTAAAGTTGGCTCCAATTGCTCCATTGTAACTGGTTTCTTATCAACGGAATATTTTAAATTTTCGTCTATAGTAACTGTAACTGCTTTTTTAGCAGTAGATTGCTGCCCGCTTGACGACTGCGGCAACAACAATTTTACTACAGTTGGGTTAACCACTGCAGATGCCAAAAGGAAGAACAGCATCAGGAAGAACATAATATCGTTCAACGCTGAAGTGTGTACTTCTACTGACCCTTTTGTTCTTTTGCGTAAGTTCATTATTTACCTGGCTCTTCTAATAAATCAATAAAGTCAATTGCATCCGTTTCCATTTTTAGGATGATTTTTTCTACCATGATATTTAGAATATGGTAAAGTACGTAAGCGATAATACCAATGATTAAACCTGTTGCTGAAGTGATCATTTTAGTATACAAACCACCAGAAATAGTTCCAATTTCAATAGCACCTTTAATGGATACCTGATGGAAAATTGTAATTACCCCAACAATGGTACCTACGAAACCCAACATCGGAGCGATACCTGCAACAATACCTAGGATACTGATATTTTTTTCAAGTTTAGCAACCTCTAGTTTACCAACATTTTCAATAGCACCTTCGATTTCTTTAATTGGGCGGCCAATGCGTTTTAAGCCTTTTTGCAACATGCGACTAAGAGGGGAGTTGTTGTTTCTTAACAGCGACATTGCCCCATCTAAATTTCCAGATTGAATATATGATCTGATTTGTCCCATTAAATTCGACTCATCTTTCGTGGCCTTTTTGATGGTTAAATAACGTTCAACAAATATGATTAAGGCTAAAAAGGCTAATAATGCCAAAGGCAGCATCACCCATCCACCTTTAAAAAGCAGATCGATGAAATGTAATTCTGGCTCTGGTTGCGTTAGTGCCTGGTTAACTGCATTCGCTGTATCTTGAAGTGCTTGTGTGGTGTCTTGAATTAATAAAGTTATCATTATGGTTGTGTGTTGTTTTTTATTTCTTTAACGTAAAATCCTGTTCCTTTTAATCGTTTTTGTAGAATTTCTTTTTGCTTTTCTGCCTCCTCTTTAGTGGGGAAACTCGCAATACTTACCTTTTTTCTTCTGCCTTCCATTTTTGCGATAGTTGCATTAAGGCCAATTTTTTTTACTTTTTCAATGTATCTTAATGCTGCTGCTTCTGTTTCGTAAGAAACCGCTATTACATGAAACATTGATTTCTCTGTAGCCAACGGAGCATTGGATGGAGTAGGACCCACTTTTTTTAGCGCTGAAGAATCAACTTTTGGCGTAGCAATTTGATTCGCTTTTAAAGTACTGTCTGTTTTAGCTATCGAATCTTGTTTTGCCTTTGCAGTATCTATTTGTGTTTTTGGTGAATCTGGCACAACTGCAGGTGTGGTAGTTTGTAACGCAGCCTGCTGTTTAAACAAATCTGGTTTGGCAAAATAGATGATCACTCCAATCAACAGAATTCCGAAAATGATGAGGAGCACTTTTAGCCAAATAGATCTTTTTTCTTCCTCGAATGTTTCTTGAACAATCGGATCGTGACCAAATCGGTTTGGATGCTCGGCATGTTGCTCTTTAATAAACTCAGGCGCTTCAATTACAGGCTCATCTTTTGCAGTTTCATCTTCCAGATTGATATAAGTTTTTTCCTCTTCGCTTTCTGGAGTGTGCCCGAAACGGTTTGGATGTTCTTCATGTTGTTGAACAATACTTTCCGGCACTTCGATTTCCTCGGGTGTCAAAGCCCTTACGGCCTCCTCATTTTCTGGCGTATGGCCAAATCTGTTTGGATGTTCGGTATGCTGTTCTTTTATAAAATCTGGCGCATCAGTAACTTCTTCGCCTGATTTTGTAGTGTGCTTTAAAGTATTGCGCAAATCATCTTCTACTTCATCCAATTTTACATTTTCAATAATAGGATGTATATGGGCTGTTTCTTTAGGCTGAACAGGTGCATTTGGTGCTTCGGCTATTTCATCATATACCTCATCATCTTTGTCAGTGGCATCCGTTTGCTGTTGATCTGAAATGATTTCAGGCAATGCGGGTAGACCATAAAATTCTGATCCGTAGTTTATATTTTTAGCCGCATCAAAGCTTAGACCTTCGTGCTCTGTGAAATATAATCGACCCAAATTCTCAAGATCAGCCTCATGTTCTACTTCCAGTTTTTGGTTCACTTCATCTACAAATTGCGAAATGTAATAAGATGAACTCTCGGCTGAAATATTTCTTTCAGAAGCAATAAAATTGGTTAGGGCCTCATCATTTTTTACATCAGATGTAAATGCCAGAGCATAACTTGGTGGTAAAAATGATTGTTTTTCCTTATCGTACCTGCCTGGAAACTTCTTTTTATAGAAGGTGCCCAAGCCGGTAATGCCAACTTCTTTGCGCTGTTGCAAAAGTTCCAAAAGGTATGATAAGATATCCATTCCGGTAAAATTAAGCGTTTTTTCTAAACCTACGCAATAATTAATCTAATGTATTTAAAATGAATAAGTTAGTCCGCCGAAAACATTTAACCCGTTAACCTGATAATATAAAAAGCGGTTATATTTCGAATTCAACAGGTTATTGGCTTTTGCAAAAACAGAAAATTTGTTGTTGATGCGATAATCTGCACCGATGCCCAAATCTACAAATCCTTTAACTGTTTCTATACGTTCGATGCTGGTATTTGGCACCAAATACTGTAGTGGATTTACTGGTTGTTGAACATTAACTTTCGCTTTTACATCATCTTGCATTACCACAGCTGCATTAAAACTCAGCTTTTTATTATAAGTATAAACGAAGTTTGAGCTAACCTTTAATCCTGGTTTAAACCACGAATAAGTTTCTTGAGCAGGCTTCCAATCATCAATATTTAACTTTCCAGTCCACTTTAATGCATCGCTTACCTGGATTGAGATTTCACCTTCTAAGCCAGTCAATTTCGTTTTGCCAAAATCATAAATGACATCAAACTTGTTAAAATTATCGAAGTTATTAATGAATAAAGGAAGATCGTCAAACTGCTTCATATAAAAACGGGCCTTGTAGCCAAAGCCTGGTCCACCAGTTCCTTTAATTCCCGCACTAATGCTTAACTTTTCAACCGTATTTTTAATCAAGATATTGCTATTCAACCATGGATTTTCATCTGTTAAGCCTTTCATTGAGTTTCTGTTTACATCACCCTTAACTTCTCCGAAAACCTGTAAGTAATCAGGTACGAGGGTGAAATCAGCAGTTACTGCCGGGAAAATTCTTGAACTGCTGAATGCACCGAATTCCTGAACGAAATTAATTCCTGCCGTAACTTTTGCTCCTTTAACCTGCAAACGGATATAAGGATTTAGGCGGAGTAAGTTATTTCCTACGCTTGTTAGTGCGTCTTTGGTATTCCCAAATTCTGTAGATGCTGCCAAACCTAAATTAAATGAACTGATTCTTTTGTTTAGGTATCCATTTAGTGAAAGATAACTTTCTTTGGCGCTAAAACGGTCATTCCATAAATAAGCATTAGCTTTCACCGCATAACTCAATGCGTCCTCATCTTCGGTGAAGTTTTTAACCAACTCACCCTCTAATTCTAAAAGCGTTAAAGCTTGTTTGTCAGGGTTTGGATTTAAGGTTGGGTTTGCATTATCCAAGCCGTAAAAGTAGGTGCCATTTCTTTCAAAATTTAAACGTCCACTTACTGTATTTTCCTCTAAAATACTACGGCCAAAAATGCTTAATTGTTGTTGACTGCTGTTCTGTTTGTTTAATTTACCTTCCTGGCTAAAATGTTTGAAATAACCGCCAAGCTGTAAACCTTCATCTTTTCCAGTATTAAAGTAAGCTTCGCCTAATAATGTAGAAAGTGAACCAAATGCGCCTTTTACATAGTTATTTACTAAAATACTTGCCTTCTCTTCTGCAAGCTGCTGCGCTTGTAATTTTTGAATATCGCTGTTTAGCTCTAACTTTTTGTCTGTTACGCTGTAATTTAATTTCGCTTTATAAGTTTTTACGTCATCCAAATTCGGACTTCTTCTCAGTTTAACGGCTTCAGCCAAAATAGGTTTGTAAGGGCGAACAACTTCAATTTCCTCACTCACTACGGCCTTTTCTTCAGCTTTCTTTTCCTGTGCCTGGACAGTTGTTAAACCAGCAGCAGCAAAAAACAGCAAACTATATATATATTTAATCGACTTCATAATTCTACTTCTTCTGGTTTAGTTTTTCTAGTTTCTCTTTGGCTGTCGGAATGATATCATCCTTGCCTTCGTAATTATCAATTATACTTAGAAGTGTACTTTTTGCTTGCAAGTTATCTTTCAGGGCAACATAATTATCAGATAACAAGATAAAGGCTTTAGCTACCCAATAATCATGTGAAGCCATGTTGTTCACAATATCAAAACAAGTTTTAGTTGATGTTTTGAAATCGCCTTTGTTGTATTCGATAAGTGCAAGGTTGTATTTTGCCTCGGCAGCGGCAGCCGTTTTGGTTTTAGCCACAACGTTTTTAAATTCTTTAACCGCAGTTGTGGTATCTCCTTTTAGCAAATAAGCTTTACCAGAAAACAAGCCAGAACTATTCTTTTCTTCTTCCGAAGCTTTTTCAGATTCATTTGTCAGCTTAGCGTATTTCAACATATCATCAGGCATATTTAAAGCTGTATATGCTTTTAATAAGTTGTTGATGGCAAAACTGTAATGTGCTTTATAATCTGTTGTAGTTTCTAATCTTTTCAAATAAA
The DNA here is from genome assembly GCF_979258625.1 of Pedobacter sp. AC212. Taxonomy (NCBI): domain Bacteria; kingdom Pseudomonadati; phylum Bacteroidota; class Sphingobacteriia; order Sphingobacteriales; family Sphingobacteriaceae; genus Pedobacter; species Pedobacter sp. AC212. The sequence goes on from NZ_OZ409870.1 coordinate 1,820,938, forward strand.
CAATTGCTTCATTATATTTTTTCTGGTTGAGGAACAATTGAGAAATGCTCACCAATGATCGTTCGGTATAGTCGCTTGTCCAATCATTTAATATAAATTCATAATCAGGTATTGCTTCATCAGGGCGACCTAGTTTAACCAAAGATTCTGCCCTGATAAATTTCGCTTCTTTTTCGTGGTTAGCTTTAGGGAATTTATCAAAATAAGCATTAACCGCCTGGAAAGCGCCGTTGGCATCGCCCTTTAAGTAAAGGTTATTCGCCGCCGCAAAAATGATGTTGTCTTGCTCGTTATCTGAATAGTTGCCAAGCGGAGTGGTGTTGGCATATTGGATAAATCCATTTGCATCACCTTTATCTACATAAATGTTTTTAATAGATTCCATCGCTTGTTTAGCCTCTTCAGATGTAGGATAATCGCGGATTACTTTTTTGAATGATTCTAAAGCTACATCGTCCTGATCTTGGTTGTATTGAACCAATCCAATAGTCACTAATGCTTTTGGAACATAACTGCTACGTGGGTATTTTGCCACCAAAGCAACAAGATCTGACTTCGATTTATCGAAATCGCCTTTGTTAAAATAAGTATAGGCTGTTTCAAAACCCGCATCATCTGCATAATTAGAGTTAGGGAATTTTGACAACAACGTTTGCATGGTCGCAATTTTCGCATCGTATTGGTTTTCCAAACCCTGGATCATTCCTTTTTGAAAAGTGGCGTAATCTTCAGATGTAGTATGCCTGTCAATGATTCTGTTGTAATTGGTCATCGCGTTTCCGTAAGTTTTATTTACGAAATAAGAATCGGCCAAACGAATAGTTGCATCATCAATGGTTTTTTGATCTTTATCATTTCCCTGGAGAAATTTCTCGAAATAGGTTGCTGACTTAGCATATTTCTCATCCTCAAATGCAGAATAGGCGAGGGCGTAATTGGCAAAGTTATAAACGCCGGTTTTATCGGCATCAGGCATTTTCAAAAACTTTTCGAATGTAGAAACGGCTTCGCCATATTTCCGTAGTTCGTACATTGCTTCGGCTTTCCAATAAGTATTTAAAGCGTGGATCTCATTGTCTTCCGGAAATTTATCAGAACGTAAAAACATTGATAAGGCATTCGGAAAAGCTCTTTCATTATAAAATTCTAACCCACGGAAATAAGTAACCTTTTGGTAGGCTTCTTTAGCCTCAAGGGTTTTATCCGGAATCGGTTCCAAAATATCAACTGCCGCCTGATAGTTTTTAGTGGTTAAAAGTACTTCTCCTAACAAGGTTTTAGCTTCGTTAATTTTACGAGATTTTGGAAAAGTTTTCAAAAATCCTTGTGTTGCTTCTAAAGCTTGTTGATGGAAATCTAACTCATAGCTTAACTTGGCATAACTTAACCAGGCTTCTTCTTGAATGGTTTTATCAAAATCTAAACGTGAAGCTCTGAAAAATGCACTTTGTGCTTTTTGTTTGTTGCCCAATTGGATAAATGCCTTACCCAAAGTATGCATTCCGTTTTGGAGATAAATGTCATCGTTGTTTAACTTTTCTAAAATGGCAACAGATTCTTTATACTTTTTATTCTGGAACAACGAATATCCATATTGGTAAATGAATAAGTTGTTTTTGGTTTCGCTTTTATCTTTAGCATAAAACTCTGCAAAATACTTTTCAGCGTTCTTAAATTCCGATTTCGCAAAGTAAGAAGCAGCAACTAAACTCAACATTTCAGGTTCGAACTGTTGTTTGGTTTTTTGAATAGATTCTAGTGCATAGCTGATTACATCATCGTAGCGTTCATCCAAATAATACATTGAGGTGATGTAGTATGGATAACTTGCTTCATAGGTTGGTGATCCTTTCAGCTTTTCAAAATTAGCTAATGCAGTTTTGTATTCTTTATTTAGGTAGTTGATGTAAGCAAAATAGTAAGTCGCACTTTCTTGGAAATCGCCTTCCTCTTTTTTTACTTTCTCGAATAGTGGTTCTGCTTTTTCATAGTCTTGCAGCTCAAAATAGGAGTAACCCTGCTTAAATTGATATTCGTTACGTTGTTTGGCTGATAGGGTAGACGGATCAGTTTTTTCGAACCATTCTAGCGCTTTCTTGTAATTTTTTTGACCAAAATAAGTTTTTCCTACATAAAAATAGGCCAGTTTTGTATTGGGATTTAAAGGATAATCACGGATAAAAGCTTGAAATAAACTTTCTGCATCACTATTAGTTAATTCTAACGCACAAACGGCTGCATAAAATTTTGCATTCTCTTTAAGTAGAGATAGTTCAGCATTGCTTTCGGTTTGCGTAGACGGTTTATAGCGTTGTTGTTCAACAAGTTTAAACTGCTGTGCAGCAGCGGTATATTTTTCTTTGTCTAATAATTCTAAGCCAGTCTGGTAGTTTTTATTGAGGTTTTGCACTGCGCTAACTTGCGCATAAGTGGTAAAACTTCCTGCCATGAATAGCGGAATTAGTAAGTATTTTTTCTGCATCGGTTTCAAATATGGTTGGTACTAAATTAGAAATAGTATCATTGTTTATCAACATAAGTAATTAACATCTGTTAATAACACAAATAAACGAAGGGTTTTCAAAATTGGTATAGAAGAAAGTTGAATGTTGAAAATTAGACTGAGTCAGTCGTTCAATAGTCATTAGTTCATTGGTGAAATGAGCCAAAATTATGGAAACTCTCGATTGTGTAGTAGGTAACTATTAGTCGGAGTTTAATTCACTAGAATTTTTCGCCCGCTAGTAAAAAATGACTGATGAACCAATGACTATTGAACTAACTTACCCTTGGCTTGCTAGTAAATAAAGTACAGCCATTCTAATAGCCACACCGTTTTCTACCTGTTCTAAAATGATGGATTGTTTACTGTCGGCAACATCACTTGTAATCTCCACACCACGATTAATCGGGCCCGGGTGCATGACGATTATTTCCTTATCGAGGTTATCGAGAATCTGTTTATTTAGGCCATACATCATGGCGTATTCTCTCAAAGATGGAAAATATTTAATATCCTGACGCTCCAGTTGAATGCGAAGCATGTTCGCTACATCGCACCAATTCAGTGCTTTAATTAAGTTATGTTCAACTTTTACTCCAAGTTGATGGATGTGTTTGGGAATTAAAGTGGTTGGTCCGCAAACCATCACTTCCGCACCTAAACGCTGTAGACAAAGGATGTTAGAGATTGCTACCCGAGAGTGCAAAATATCTCCAACAATAACCACTTTCTTCCCACTCACATCGCCTAATTTCTGGCGGATGGAGAAAGCATCAAGTAAAGCCTGGGTTGGGTGTTCATGAGCCCCGTCGCCAGCATTTACAATTTGCGCTTTTACATGTTTGCTCAAAAACTGACCTGCTCCTGCATAGGGATGACGCATCACCACCATGTCGACTTTCATCGATAGAATGTTGTTAACCGTATCAATCAATGTTTCTCCTTTGCTCACTGATGATGATGATGCAGCGAAGTTTACCACATCTGCTGATAACCTCTTTTCAGCAAGTTCAAAAGAAAGTTTTGTGCGGGTAGAATTTTCAAAGAAAATATTGGCAATGGTAATGTCCCGAAGTGAAGGAACCTTTTTAATGGGCCTATTAATTACTTCTTTGAAATTATCTGCAGTTTCGAAAATCAATTCGATATCATTCCGGTTAATATCTTTAATGCCTAAAAGATGTCGGGTTGATAGTTTGTCTGCTGCCATTTTTATATTATTGTTTTTCGGATAATAAAATCACTTTGTCTTCACTTCCTTCACTTGCCCAGGTTACTTTCACTTGCTGTGAATTTAAGCTATCCACCTGATGACCAATGTAATCGGGTTCGATAGGTAAATGTCTACTAAACCTGCGATCAATCAGCACCAACAGTTCTACTTTCTCTGGTCGGCCATAAGCGAGTAACGCATCAAGTGCAGCTCTAATGGTTCTTCCGGTCCAAAGTACATCATCAATGAGGATCACTTTTTTGCCCTCAATAATGAAATCAATGGAATTGCTACTTGCTGTTACCAATCCATCTTTACGCCTAAAATCATCCCTAAAAAAAGTAATGTCGAGGTTTCCCTTTAAAATTTTTTTGTTTTTTAGAATGGTTTCGAGCTCTTGATGAATGCGATCGGCAAGAAAGATACCGCGTGGCTGGATGCCAATTAAAACGGTATTCGCGAAATCATCGTGGTTTTCAATTAATTGATGGCAAAGCCTCTTAATTGTAATCTGAATTTTTTGTCCGTCAAGAAGTGTTTTCTTTTGCATTGAAGAAGGATTGGGCAAATATAGGGAAAAAGTAGAAAGTTGAAAGCAGAAAGTTGAAAGTTCTCAAGGCAAATTACCAAAGTGTTTGATTGTTAATTTGTTGAATTTTGATTATATGCGTAAATAGGCATTTATCACAACAAATGATCTTCTATTCAACTAAATAGGCCGTGCTTTGAATTCCTCTAACATTAAATGACATTCATAAGCATTCATTGAAAATATAATAAGCGCTGAAGTTTTTATATTTGTAAATGGAACGGGTAATTTTTTTCGATGGTGTTTGTAACCTGTGTAATGCTTCAGTCCAATTTGCGATTGAACGTGATAAAAAAAATCTATTTAAGTTTACCGCTTTGCAAGGCGAATACGCCAAAGCTGTCTTACCCAAATTCAATGTCGATCTAAATCAGCTTAATTCTATTATTCTACTTGAAGATGGTCAGCTTTATACAAAATCAGCAGCTGCGTTAAAGATTGCCAGAAAATTGAACGGCTTATGGCCAACACTTTATGTGTTTATCCTCGTTCCAAAATTTATTCGTGATTGGTTTTATGATATTATCGCCAAAAACCGCTATAAGTGGTGGGGAAGGCAGGAGAGTTGCTGGCTACCGACACCAGAACTAAAGCAGCGCTTTATCGATTAATCCTGTTCCTGATTATTTCTAGGTTTCCACAGCCAAAGCGTTAAAATCACCATAGGGATTGAAATACTCAGGGCGATTACGATAAATATGCTTCGCTGTTTAACAATATCTGCTTCGTCGGTAATGAAAATATTTATCGTTTCTTTAAGTACAAATAGTGTAATCAAGGTGCAAATAACTGCAAAGACTTTACGCATAGTTTAATTTTGAGGCAAAGATTGGAATAATTATTAGAAGGAACTGTATTGAGATTAAAACAGTTATTTATGAAGTGTAAGGTTGGATAATCAATTTTCAAGATACTTTTTTGAATATTCTATCCCTATCAAATCGTATCGTTTAAATTGTGTTTTCAAACGTTTTTGAAAATCAGCATAATTTTTCTTTTCTTTTGGGCTCCACAAGATTTCGCTCAAAGCATCTAATCTAGGAAATAGCTGGTATTGTACTTTTGCCGGATTAGTGATATACTCACTCCATAAACAGCCTTGGCCACCCCAGATGTACTTCGCCTGCTCTGCATCAAGTTCTGCAGGAATAGGCTCATAATTGTAAACATCAGCCAAAAGTGAAGGTTTACCAGCGGTTAAGCTATCTTCCTTAACAAATTGCGCATGGTTAAAATACAATTTATTTTCAGGGGTCATGATGGCTTTATGGTTTTGTTTCGCTGCTTCAATGCCGCCTTTTTCACCTTGCCAACTCATTACTACTGCATTTGGTGCTAAGCCACCCTGCAAAATTTCATTCCAGCCAATGATGGTTTTGCCTTTGCTATTTACAAATTTCTCAATCCTGCGGATGAAGTAACTTTGTAATTCGCTTTCCGATTTTAAATTATTCGCCTTCATAATTTGTTGAGAAACAGGAGACTGTTTCCACCAAACTTTAGAGGCTTCATCGCCACCGATATGGATATATTGCGATGGAAACAAATCCATTATTTCTGTGAGTACATTTTCTAAAAATTTGAATGTGGTGTCTGAGGCTTGCAAAACGTTATTGTATTTGTTCATCATTCCCCAGGTTTCGGCAACGGTATATTTTTTATTCGGTTCTGTTCCTAATTCTGGGTAAGCAGCCAGAACAGCCATACTGTGGGCTGGCATTTCAATTTCTGGAATTATAGTAATGTAGCGTTTAGCCGCATATTCCACCACTTCTTTTATTTGCTCTTGCGTATAAAACCCACCATGTTTAATCCCATCAGTTTTGATCACAGCATCTTTTGGAGTAATATTAATTGCTGTGGGCAAAACCTGATATTTAATGTTTTCATTGCCTTTTCCTGGCCATAAACCGATGATGCTACCGTAACGCCAGGCACCAATTTCGGTGAGCTTCGGGTACTTTTTAATCTCGATTCTCCAGCCGTGGTCATCGGTTAAATGCCAATGAAAATAGTTCATTTTGTGCAGGGCCAGGTAATCAATGTATTGCTTAACAAATTCCACGTCAAAAAAATGGCGACTTACATCTAAGTGCATTCCGCGGTAATCGAAGCGGGGATAATCGGTTATGGATACTGATGGAATAATTAATTGTTCTGTTTTTACTTGAGGTAATAATTGAATCAATGTTTGTACACCATAAAAAAGTCCATTTTCTGAATTGGCATAAATTACTATTTGCTCGTAGTTGCTTATCAGTTCGTATTCGTTTGAACTTTTTAGTAATCGAGTAACTATTTCTAGTTTGATTATGTTTTTTTTAGCTGTTGAATTAGGGTTAATCCGAACTTTGAGATCGTAATATTTTTGAATATAATTTTGTAGAAATAATGCTGAGTTGGATAATGAATCATTCGAAATAATTTCAGTGTTTTTATCGATTATAAATTTTTCTGTGCTTAAGCCAGTTTTAATACTTACAGGCTGTGGAATGATGTTTACTTCCTGGGCAGAAAGATGGTAGCAAAAAGCAAATGATAAAAACAAAAAAATAATCTTCTTCATACTAGAATGGTTTCCTTTTTCAAAAGTAATAATTCTAAACGGATGAAAGGAAAGGTTTTGGTTAACGAAGTACTGATGTTACCTAAACCCGATGGGAGTGAAATCCTTTTTGTTAAACCTATAAGGTCTCAAAGACCTTATAGGTTTGGAAAATATTGAATGAATAGCGGGCCAGGAGTTACCGATTGGTACTTGCTTTCGTTTTCAAAAACCTCACCCTATTGAAGTTAGAAGTAGAACTTGCTTGCTACTGTCCCTCTCCTTGAAGAGAGGGATTTTATGGACAATGGAAAGCAAGGTTATAACGCCCTTCATCGTTTCCCGTTTTAGCCAAAGCGATTTTGTAGATACTGGGAGTGAAGTACGTTAAAACCACTTTCCATGGTTTCTCTTTCTTTAAGGAAAGATTGTTAATAAAAAACCTCACCCTATTAAAGTTAGAAGTAGAACTCGGTAGCTACTGTCCCTATCCTTGAAGAGAGGAATTTTGCGGGCAGTGGAAAGCTAAAATAGGTTAAAACCGCCTTCCATTGTTTCCCTCTCTTTTAGGAGAGGGACTGCATTGAAACAACAAAAACTTCTGCCTTTCATAGGGCGAGGTAAAAAAAATCCCGATAACTTTCGCTATCGGGATTAATATATTCAGTTAAAAAGAACTAGCCTTTTTTAGCTTTGCTTTCTTCGCCTTCTAATTGCGATTTCAATTGAGCCAATACGTCTAAATCTCCTAAAGTAGATTTCTCTACAGAATCTTTAACTTTCTTAACTGCAGTTACAGCAGCTTTAGCTTCTTTTTTCTTAGCATTTCTTTCTTCTGCTACAGCTTCAGCTTTAACTTCTTCCCAAATACGAGCGTGAGAAACAACGATGCGTTTAGCTTCTTTGTTAAACTCGATGATTTTGAAATCGTTAGTTTCTTCTGCTTTAACTGAAGTACCATCTTCTTTAACCATGTGTTTAGTTGGTACGAAACCTTCTACACCGTATGGTAAAGCAATAACAGCACCTTTATCAGTTACTTTAACAACTGTTCCTTGGTGAACCGAATCTAAAGTAAAGATCGTTTCGAAAGTATCCCAAGGGTTTTCTTCCAATTGTTTGTGACCAAGGCTTAATTTACGGTTATCAACATCAAGTTCTAAAACAACAACGTCTAATACATCACCAACTTTAGTGAATTCATTAGGGTGGTTTACTTTTTTAGACCAAGATAAATCAGAGATGTGGATTAAACCATCAATACCTTCTTCGATTTCAACAAAAACACCGAAGTTAGTCATGTTTTTAACAGTTGCTTTGTGCTTGCTTCCAACTGGGAATTTAGCAGCAACTTCTTGCCATGGATCGTTAGATAATTGTTTAATACCTAAGCTCATTTTGCGCTCGTCTCTATCTAAAGTTAAAACTTCAGCTTCGATCTCATCACCAACTTTTAAGAATTCTTGTGGATTTCTTAAGTTTTGTGACCAGCTCATTTCAGAAACGTGGATTAAACCTTCAACACCTGGGATGATTTCTAAGAAAGCACCGTAATCTGCAACAGTTACGATTTTTCCTTTTACTTTAGAACCAACTTGAATGTCAGTACTTAAGTTTTCCCAAGGGTGTGGAGTTAATTGTTTTAAGCCTAAAGCGATACGTTTTTTCTCATCATCGAAATCTAAAACAACCACGTTGATTTTTTCATCTAATGATAATACTTCTTTTGGATGCTCTATGCGGCCCCAAGAAATATCAGTAATGTGAAGTAAACCATCAACACCACCTAAATCGATGAACACACCGAAATCAGTAATGTTTTTAACAGTACCTTCTAATACCTGTCCTTTTTCTAATTTAGAAACGATTTCTACTTTTTGTGATTCTAAATCGTCTTCAATTAACACTTTATGAGAAACTACTACGTTTTTAAACTCATGGTTAATTTTAACAACTTTGAATTCCATTGTTTTACCAACGTAAACATCGTAATCACGGATAGGTTTAATATCAATTTGAGAACCTGGTAAGAAAGCTTCAACGCCCATGATATCAACAATTAAACCACCTTTAGTACGGCTCTTAACGAAACCGTTGATGATTCTATCATTTTCAAGAGCCTCGTTAATAGCTTCCCAAGATCTTTGAGTTTTTGCTCTTTTGCGAGAAAGGATCAATTGACCATTAGCATCTTCTGGTGCTTCAACGAAAACGTCAACTGAATCGCCGATTTTTAAATCAGGTGTATCACGGAATTCTGAAGTAGAAACTAAACCGTCTGATTTAAAACCAACGTTTAATACTACGTCTTTGTTGTTAATTGAAACAACGATACCGCTAATGATTTCACCTTTAGTGATCTGATTGAATGTTCCAGCATACATATCTTCAAACTTTTTACGGTCTGCATCATTGTAATTACCGAAAACTTTTTCATCTGCATCCCAATCGAAATCTTCGGTTGGTGTTGCTAATGATGATTTGATCGATTCGATCGAAACTGAATCAGCTTCTGATTCAATAGTTTCTTTTTCAGTCAGGCGTCCGCCTTCTCCCTGAAGCTCAGCTGTTTTAGCTGCTAATTCTTTTTCTGCTACTTGTTTTTTAGCCATTAATTAATTATCTCCTTTTTTCCCTATTTAGGGAGAGCAAAGGTAAAAATATTTTAATTAATAGAAAAGATTTTTTTAATAAATGTTGCTGATTTTAAGGTTATTATAATTCTGCCAATCGTCATGCTAAATTTATTTGAGCATCTAGATCGTAAAATTCAAATAATTTTGATGTGATTTATATTAGGATTTGAAAATGAGCATTCAGTAATTCTTCGGTTGCTCTAGTCCCGTCATTCGCTGTAGCCCCCATGAAAAATCGGGGGCCGCCGCCGCTACCGGGTTTAGAAACAAAGATTGTGTAAGAAACAACATAAAGCTATAAACAATGTTATCTGCTATTCAGAAATCTCATTTAATAGCTCAACAAGCTCCCTATCTGAAATACTATCCTTTTCAGATTTATCATAAATCGAAAGTAAATATACTGTTGAATCAGTTACAATGAAGTTTGTTATAATTCGAGCTCCGCCAGATTTTCCTTTGCCTTTTGATGAAATTGCAATTCAGATTTTATAGCAGTTTTTTCCAATAGGAGTGCCGATTGTCGGATTTTCTTCAAGACTGTGGAATAAAGATGATATTTCATCTTTTAAAGAATTGTATTTTTTCGCAAGTCTTTTTAGTTCTTTCCTAAAGCTTGGAACTGCTATTATACTATAACTCATTAAGCAATTGTTCTGCAGATATTCCCTTCAACTTTCCTTGTCGTATCAAGTTCAATTCTTTAACTGCTTCTTTTATTTCTGCTTTTAAAATCTCTTTAGGTTCAATAATGGTTTTTGTTTTAACATAAGGAATGCTATTCAATACTTCCATTAATGAAGACGCCTTATTGTCAGGTATTTCGAGTAACACTTTCATATATCAAATATACAATTTATAGTCTACTTCTTTGTAAAGGTTCCTCTTGTAAATCCTTCTCCAACCAACGTGTTTTCATCTCTTATTAACAGGAGAATCATGTTTTGTTGGTCGTACATTTTAATCATATCACCTTCGATAACATATTTCGTAGCAAAGGTAGAATCTGTATAAGTATCTTTTACAATAACAGAGTCTTTTGTACCGAAATCGAACGTTTTATATTGGGTTTCGCTATCGCTTATAAATGTGCCTGAAACTTTTTTAGGTTGAATAAAAGTAACGAAGCAAAAATAAATCACTACCAAAACTACAATGGCTGAAATACCAATCAGAATTTTATTTTGGTTTGAGTATTTGAAAATGAAATACAAAATAGTACCCATTACCAAAGCAACAACCACGAAGAAGATAATGTTAGAATAATCCTTATCAATTGAAGGAATCTCAATGGAAGTAGTATGCTTTTTAATTGGAGCCTTAACTGGCGAAACCCTTACCAAAAATTCTTTACTTACCCAGCCTTCGCCATTGGTAACCTTAATTTTGAAATAACTGGCGTCAGCTGAATCGATAACCGCAACATTTTCATTTTCGGGTAGATAACCAATGACTTTACTTTTTGGATCGGCTTTTTGTCTAACTCTTAAGTTATCAGTAGTTACGCGATAAATAACATCTGCTGTGCTATCAGCTGGATTGTTTTGCACCGTTGTGGTTTGTGGAGTTGTTGCTGGCGGCGTTGAGGCAGGAGTAGTGGAAGGAACTTTTTCGATGAAATCTTTACTTACCCAGCCTTCACCATTCTTGATTTTTATTTTATAAAATTTTGCATCACTTGCATCCAAAACAGTAATATTCTCGTTTTGCATTAGGTTAGCTACCACTTTGCTTTTAGGATCACTGCTCGCTCTCACTCGCAACTTGTCTGCCTTTACCCGATAAGTTTCTTGGGCATGAACAAAGTTGGATATTAAAAAAAGAGCAGTTATCAAAAAGAAAATTCTAATCATGTTTCTGGGATTTTAGCAATAGCAATTAATAAAAATATGGAAACTCGAATAAGCAAACATCGTGCTAACGCAGGCAAAATTAAAAAATACTTTCATAAGCTTCACATTATCTTGCTATAATCCGTTTACCAACTTCCCCCCGAACCACCGCCGCTACTGCTGCCACCGCCCCAACTGCTTGATGAAGATGACGAGCTGCTGCTGCTTGATGACGAGCTGGAAGAAGATTTGGATTCTACCAACATTGGCAATACAATCCATTTTATAAATTCGACATTTTTACAGCAACTACATTCATTAATAAGCTTAGCCTGCCCATCATGACTGTAAGTTGCAGCTGTTACCGTAACTTTTTTATTTAGTTTATAAGTTCTAAAACTGCATTTTGGGCATTCAGTTAAATCATTATATTCTTCAGCTGGCCATTGTTTAATAATATGCTCTTTATGGTCAGCACTTTCCCAGATATCGTAATCATAAGATTTTGCTATTTCTTCCGCCCGCTGTCCGCCAGTTAAAAAAGGTTTGCCCTCAATGTTAATGTCTCTATCTAAACGAATCATTTCTCGTTTTTGGCTATCAAGAACAGGCTTAAATCTATCGATGTTCTTCGTACGTTTAAATAGATAATTTATCAGTGCAAATAATATCAGCGGAGAAAAAATGACCATCCAAAAATTCTTTTTATTGAAATCAGTTACCGCGTTAAAGAAATTCTTATCATCATAATATGTTTTTCTCAATGTAGAGATATGGTATAGATATCTAAAAAAGAGGCCTATCGCTAAAACGCCGTATAAAATGAAAGGTATATGGGATAATTTGATCTTCGAAAATAAACCAAACCCATCAAAAAATACGAGTGCAAAAATACTGATGAAAACAAACATGAAAAGTCCGGCACAGCCGTTGGTAATTGATTTTTCTAGATCAGATTTGCCTTTAGCTTGTATGGTATTTGTTTTTTTAGTTTGTCTGTTTACCAATTTAAACACTCCGAAGAAGGCTACTATGATAACAACAATAGGTATCCAAAACTTTTCAAGGTTGTTGTTATCTTCTTTTTGAGTAAAGAATTGGTTAAGTTCCGATTTGTTGTCTGGGTTTAGGATGATCACGCCAATTGCATTGATGGTATTGATTATCCCTGTTCCGAAATCATTTTCTCTAAAAGCCGGAATTAGGTTTTGTTCTGCAATGTGTTTCAGTTTTACATCGGGTAGAACCCCCTCAGTTCCTGTGCCCGTAATAAAACGATACTTCCTCCGATCTTTAGCAATAAATAAAAGCAAGCCATTGTTACTGCTTTTTTGCCCAATTCCCCAAGTGTTAAAAAGCTCATAAGCAAAATCAAAGTCTTCCTGATTAGTATCGAAATTATTTACAATTACAACCGCTACCTGAACATTGGTTTCTTTTTCGAACCTTGAAATTGAGCTGTTAACATTGGCAACATCATCAGCGGTGAGGATTCCATCCGGATTACTCACCCAACCGCCACCATTATTTTTAGGGTCTGGAATTTCATTAACTTTGTAAGCTTTCTGTGCAAATGTTAATGTTGTGCAAAAGAAAAATAGTAAAAAGGTAAGCTTCTTAATTGAATGAGTTTTGAGCATCAGATCATTTAGTAACGGTTAGCAATAGCATTTCAATCATTCATAACAATAGGGGATAAGTGTTGTTATTCTTTAAGGATTTTATCAATTAATTGATCAAGTTTTGCCTGGTTTTTAGCGTATGGAGCTAAATCGAAAAGTTTCACTGTTTTAAATTCAATCGGATGGCTTTCGCTTTGAAGGGAAATGTAACCAGATTTTAATGGGGTGCCATCTATCTTAACTTTAGGATCGAAGTTAGTTACACTTCCGCCTCCCACTTGTGGTTTTGTATATTCCAATACAACTTCTCCAGCTATAATGTGTTTAACTACTGAATCGCCAAGTACTAAAAAATCTGCGGTTACCCACTGGTCTCCAGCATAAGTTTTCGATTTAGAATCCATGCAATGGCCTGTAAACAATTTGCCATCGTAATTTATTAGGGTTCCGGGCGTGCACACATTGCTGGTGTGGCGTGTATGTTCTCCATCACCACCTAAAATCTGTGCTTCTATAGAAATAGGAAAATCCTGATCTTTTAACATCGTAGCTGGATCCTGACAATGCAGCATGGCACCGCTGTTTCTCTGTTGCCCAGCCCTCACCACCTTTGGCTTGATCGCCAACAAAACGGTAGGTAACCCTTAATAAGTAGTAGGAAAATGGTTTTTTGTAAAAAATGTGACCGTACTGTTTGTCAAATTCTTTGTAGCCTTCATAACCTACGGTCATTAAGCCATTTTTTACCCGAAATGTATTTGCATAATTATCCTTGTAATCGTGTTTGGCAATTTTAATGTTCCAATCTTTTAAATCTTTTCCATTGAAAAGGTTAATCCAGCCCTTTTGTGCAGAAGCATTAAAAGAGATGACAGCAAACAGGAAAAATAGTACAGAAGAATATTGTTTTAATTTCATAGTAGCTTAATGGTTAGCAGCTAAAAATATGAAATTTAAACCAACTGAATAAATTTAATATCAATTAGGAAGCAATGGTTCAACTTTTTCCAGTGCAAAAGCCAATTGTTCTTCTTGTGTTAAATTGGTATTGTCTAAAATTATAGCGTCATCGGCCCTAACCAGGGGGCTTTCCTTTGCGTGTGGTATCAGCATAATCTCGATGTGCAAGGTTTTCAAACACTTCTTCTAAAGTGGTTTGATTATTGCCCTTGCTTTCCAGTTCTTTAAACCTGCGCTCTGCTCTAATTTTGGGATCAGCTGTCATGAAGAACTTTAAGGGTGCGTTTGGAAAAACGGTGGTACCGATATCACGCCCGTCCATTACAATATTTTTCGATTTGCCCAGTGCGTTGTTGTTGCTTAACCATTTCATGGCGAACAATTTTATGAGCAGAAACTTCGCTCACATTTTCAGAAACAGGCATCAAACGAATCTCATCAGAAACTTCTTCTCCGTTCAGAGATAATGTGTGATTCATAATCACGAGATGGAAATTTAATTCGATGTGTTGTAGCGCATCAGTAACGGCTTCGTCATTATAAATATCAATTTCATTCCTTCCGAAATACAGCGTTACAGCCCGATACATCGCACCACTATCTACATAAATAAAACCTAATTTTTAGCCAATGCTTTTGCTAAAGTGCTTTTTCCGCAAGATGAGTAGCCATCAATAGCTATAACCAAGTTCTTTTTCATTCTGTTTGCAAAGGTAAAAAAAGCGGTGGATTTAGTTGCTTTTTTTAGATTACTATTCTTTATACTTTTGCATGATGTTACCCACACGAGAAGAAATTTTAAAGTCAGTTACCTTCAAAACCTCCAGAAGTGGGGGAAAGGGTGGGCAAAACGTTAATAAAGTTTCCAGTAAAGTCGAATTAATCTTTGATTTGGAAAATGCCACTTTTTTTAATGAAGAGGAAAAGGTGCTTTTAAAATCGCGACTTGATAACCGAATGGACAATGATGGCTTATTGCATATTGTTTCGCAAGAAGACCGAAGTCAGCTGCTTAATAAAGAGAAAACCATTGCTAAACTGATCGATCTGCTTAAACGGTCTCTTCAAATTCAGAAAAAAAGAAAGCCTACGAAAATTCCAAAGGCAGTTATCCAAAAGCGATTGAAAAATAAATCGGTAAATGGTGATAAAAAACAATTAAGAAAAAAGCCAAATTTTGAGTAATTAAATCTTCCCAAATCTATAATACAAACTTAAGCCGCCATAATTTTGTGCTTTGGCTATACTTTTAACTTCTTTGGTTTTAAAGATGATATTAAAATCAATGGTGAATCTTTTTGAACTATAATTTACGCCAAATTGTTGTTCAAAAACTATTGGTTTTACTCCAAATGTTAAAGGACTATCGTCATTAAATAAACTTCCTTGTATGGTTGCATCGTAAGCAACTACATTTAACTGTGGCTTTAAGTAGAAGAAAAACTCTGATTTATTTAAAGCCGCAGTTTTTGAATTTCCAATTACTGCATTGTGGTAAGCACTGTTCGAAGAGCTCGGTTTAATCTGCCCGCTCTAAACAAGACTGAAGCACCCAGGCCAGAAAAAGTTGTTCCCAGGTTTTGCATAGCCGGTTCCGCTTAAATCTACCACATTATCATTAGATCGAATTAGAAGTTTACTATAGTTGGCTGCTAAATTAACCGCTAATTACATTTTTAATTTGATATTCCCATCCAGTCGGCCGAATAAAAGCCTACTGTTTTATGCAAGAATTCTTGTGCTTCTTTGGCCAGAAAGTTTGGTCCAACGGCACCGAGTTCTAGGCTCGTTTCCAATACACTTTCATTTTTATAAAAGATTGAATAAGTGCCTCCAGCGTATAAATAGCCAGCAAAAGGTCTATCTTGATCTTCCTTCTTAGCTACCTGACCCCAGTAAGGGGTATACATTTTTTGTCCGGCTGAAATTTCATAGGTTTTCTTCTCCACTTTTTCAGAAAACTTAGCAGGATCTATCGCTCTGCGAAAATAGATGAACAGGCCATTGGTATAGTAACGATCATTTAGAGTGGCTAAATACGCATCATTTTCAGTTTTAAAACCAAACTCATTTTTAAATGATTGTGCAAAACAGCCTAAAGAAATTAAACCAAGAAGTAGGGTGGTGAAAAGTGATTTCATAAAAAAGCCCCGATACTTTATCGGGGCTATAAATGTATTTATAGTTATTGGATTATTGATCAATCAGCTAAAAGATTACAATTTAGTTGACTATTGGAGCTACTTTAATGCTCAAATCCAATGGCTTTTTAACTTTGTTTTTTGTTAGCGCCAATTCAATCACCTCACTCATTTCTGTTACGTAATGAAATTTAAGGTCTTTGATATAGCTTTCCTTGATTTCTAAAATATCTTTACGGTTGCTTTTACAAAGAATAATTTCTTTGATATTCGCCCTTTTTGCCGCAAGGATTTTCTCTTTAATTCCGCCAACCGGAAGTACTTTACCACGTAGGGTAATCTCTCCGGTCATGGCTAAATGTTGCTTAACCTTTCTTTGTGTAAATGCCGATGTTAAAGCAGTAAGCATGGTAATGCCAGCTGATGGGCCATCTTTTGGCGTAGCACCGGCGGGTACGTGAACGTGAACATCCCAGTTATCAAATAAAGTGTAATCGATGCCAAATTCTGCAGCATGAGCACGTAAATAGGCTAGTGCAATCACTGCTGATTCTTTCATCACATCGCCTAAATTACCGGTTAAAGTTAACTTGCCTTTACCAGGACTCAAGCTCGATTCGATAAATAAAATATCGCCACCAACACTTGTCCAGGCCAAGCCTGTAACTACACCAGCAACTTCATTGCCTTCGTATAAATCTTTATCGTAAATAGGTGCGCCTAAAATACGTTCAACGTCGTCATTCGTTAGCGTAACATTATACTCTTCTTCCATTGCAAGCTTGGTAGCTACACCACGAACCAGGGAGCCAATTTTTTTCTCCAAACCACGTACTCCAGATTCACGAGTATAATCTTCAATTACTTTTTCAATCAAAGCAGGTTTTAGATTAATATCCTTGTTTTGCAAACCGTGGTTTTCCTTTTGCTTAGGCAAAAGGTATTTTTTGGCAATCTCAATTTTTTCTTCAATCGTGTAGCCATTCACCTCGATAATCTCCATACGATCTAGCAAAGCTGGCTGTATAGTACTTAGTGAGTTTGCGGTAGCGATGAATAAAATATTTGATAAATCGTAATCTACCTCAACGTAATGGTCATAGAAAGCGTTATTCTGTTCTGGATCCAACACTTCCAGCAAAGCTGATGATGGATCGCCACGGTGGTCAGTTCCAACCTTATCAATCTCATCCAATACAAACACAGGGTTATCTGCGCCCGCTTTTTTGATTGATGAAATAATACGCCCTGGCATGGCACCGATGTAAGTTTTGCGGTGACCACGAATTTCAGCTTCATCGCGAATACCGCCCAAAGCCATACGAACATATTTACGCCCCAATGCTTTGGCAATTGATTTTCCTAAAGATGTTTTACCAACTCCCGGAGGGCCAACTAAACAAAGGATCGGCGCTTTCATATCGCGTTTTAGCTTCAAAACTGCTAAATATTCAACAATACGTTGCTTTACTTTTTCCAGACCGAAATGATCTTTATCTAAAATCCGTTGGGCACGTTTTAAATCGAAATTGTCTTTGGTAAATTCACTCCAAGGTAAATCTAAAAGCAATTCCAGGTAATTGAGCTGAACAGAATAATCTGGCGCTGCCGGATTCATTCTTCCCAGTTTATCTAATTCTTTATCGAAATGATCAGCAACAGGTTGTCCCCATTTTTTCTTTTTGGCTTTTTCCTGAAGGGCATCAAATTCTAAATCGGCAGAGTTTCCACCTAATTCTTCCTGAATTGTTTTTAGCTGTTGATTTAAGAAGTAATCGCGTTGTTGTTTGTCAAGATCAGTACGGACTTTGGATTGAATTTGGTTTCTCAATTCCAACATCTGTAGTTCTACCATCAAAAGCTCCATTACTTTCTGCGCCCGTTCCTGCAATTTGTCCATTTCAAGGATTTTTTGCTTATCGGCCATTTCGGCATTCATATTTGAAGAAATGAAATTGATCAAAAATGAATTGCTTTCGATGTTTTTAAGTGCGATACTCGCCTCACTTGGAATATTTGGCGACAGCTGAATAATTTGAGCTGACATTTCGCGAATAGAAGCAATTAAGGTTTTAAACTCCTTATCGGCTTTGTGTTTTTGCTCTTCGAATTTTTTAACTATAGCCTTAATATAAGGTTCGTTTTGCACCTCTTCAATTAGGCTAAAACGCTGCTTACCCTGGATAATTACGGTGGTATTGCCATCAGGCATTTGCAGTAACTTTATAATGTTTGCTACTGTACCAACGGTGTTAAGTTGCTCAAAAGTTGGATCTTCTATCGAAACATCCTTTTGAGAAACTACTCCAATAATCTTGTTTCCTTTGTAAGCTTCTTTAATTAATTTTATTGATTTGTCTCTTCCAACGGTAATCGGAATTACCACTCCAGGGAATAAAACAGTATTTCTCAATGGCAAAATCGCCAGGGTTTCAGGTGTTTCCTCGTTGTTCATTTCCTCCTCGTCTTGTTGAGACATTAAGGGAAAAAACTCTGTATCCTCATTTATTATCGGCATGGCATTATGGAAATCAAATATATCTTCTTTACTCATTATCACTTTTCCTCTAACGACAAACTGGCAGTTCAATCGTCTTCACTTTGTTTATTTATGTTATTCAACTAATATTTCCAACTCTTGTGCCAAAGTAGAAATACCATTAATCTTATGTTAAAAAGGCAGAGTAATATATTGTTTCGGCCAATATCATATTATGAAGTTTTTAACGTTTAAGCTATTGTTTAATATAGAACTTTTTTATTTCCAAAAATTAAAAAACTTTTAAATTATCAGAATAGGATTATATTGCAACAAATTTCGTCTTTTTTGGCGGTAGAATTACAAAAACATATTATTCGTTACATGAACTATTTTAGACACGCAATTTTCAGGATTAATCATATTATCATCTACCAGCAGTTTTGCACAAAACAATTACGAGCGGAGCATGCAGGCAATGATTAAAGGAGATTATAAAACTGCCGTTACCCAACTGGAGAAAGCCGATGCTAAAACGCCAGAGAATGCTAAAATTTTGCAGATGTTAGGCTATTCATATTTTCAAAATGCTCAATATGAAAAATGTATTGAAACATACAGTCGTTTAATTACAGTAAAACCATCAGAAGTTTCTGCATACTACTATCGTGGAAAAGCAAGGTTAAATATAGCGAACGACCCAAAGGAATCATTAAACACCATGCGTGAAAATTTTTATACCGCTGCAATTAAAGATTTTACCAAGGCCATTGAAATTAATGGCGATGAGGATACGCAAATGTTTCAAAATCGTGCTTTAGCTTATAAAGACTATGCAATTTTTAGATCGTATAAGGCAAAACGGAAAGATGAGAAAACTGCATGTGTTGCGCTGTTTAACAATTCAATTGCAGATTTTCAAAAAGTGCTAACTATGCAGCCGCTACGGAAGGATATCATTGATTGGGTTGCCTATGATAAAGCGCAAATTGCTTCATTAAAATAAAGACAAAAAAAAACAGGCTTTGAAATTTCAAAGCCTGTTTTTTTTATTTCAATTTCCCAATAATTTGATAAATCTTAGTGTTCAACAGCTTTATTTTTTGCTGTTTTTTGATCGCGTACAAGCTATCAGGATAATAGCGTAAAGTATCGTTAGATTGAAAAAGGATGTTTTTATTAGCGATGATAACTTCTATTAGACCTGCTCTCTCACCGTTCCATTTGATTGCAACCCTCTTGATCGGTATTTTCTTACTATCTGAAGTATAATAGTCTACGCCATTTTGCTCGCTAATATCAAAACTTCCCCTCCAAGAAGCTTTGTTAATATCAGCATTAATAAACACAGCAAATTCTTTCTTCCAGTCTGCTATCTTAATTTTTTTACTTTCTTGCTTGCCGTTAACTGATACTGTTTTGTTCACTACCGGATTAAGTTTCTGCAAACGAACAGCCTCTTTTTCGAAATATCCTTTCAAATCAAAGTACATCAAATTTGTATTTGCTTTAGATTTTTTCTCTTCATTGCAAGAAACAAAGGCAACAGCAAGGAGTAAAATATAAATTCTTCTATTCATTATACTAACACATTTCCTGTCATTTCTTCAGGAATTGGAACACCTAAAATTTTCAAAACAGTAGGAGCAATATCGCCTAATTTACCATCAGCAATGGTGTTATAGTCGCTGTCGATTAAAATACAAGGAACAAGATTGGTGGTGTGGGCAGTATTAACAGAACCGTCGCCATTTACCATATATTCTGAATTTCCATGATCTGCTAACAAGATGAAGGAGTAGCCATTTTCCATTCCTTTGCGCACTACAATTTCTGCGCACTTGTCGGCAGTTTCAACCGCTTTTACTACGGCATCGAAAACACCTGTATGGCCTACCATGTCAGGGTTGGCGAAGTTTAAGCAAATAAAGTCTGGCCAACCTGTTTCCATCTCGGCATTAATGGCTTCGGTAATTCCTGCAGCACTCATCTCCGGTTGTAAATCGTAAGTTGCTACTTTTGGAGAAGGTATTAAAATACGTTTTTCGTTAGCGAATTCAGTTTCTCTTCCTCCAGAGAAAAAGAAAGTTACGTGAGGATATTTTTCAGTTTCAGCAATGCGAATTTGATTTTTATTGTTTTCGGCTAAAACTTCACCGATCGTTTTCGTCAAATCGTCTTTTGTAAAAATAACATTTACTTTTTCAAAGCTTTCATCATAGGTAGTCATCGTAACATAATACAATGGCAATTTATGCATGTGTTGCTCCGGAAAATCTTTTTGCGTTAGCGCAGTTGTAATTTCTCTTCCTCTATCTGTACGGAAATTGAAGCAAATTACCACATCATCATTCTTAATGGTGGCCACTGGCTCGCCATTATCCTGGGTAAGTACAACTGGTTGCAAAAACTCATCTGTTACACCATTCTGATAAGATTTTTTAATCGTAGCCAAAGCATCTTGCGTTCTTTCGCCAATACCGTTAACGATTACATCATAAGCTTGTTTCACACGTTCCCAACGATTATCGCGGTCCATTGCATAGTAGCGACCAACCATGGTAGCTAATTTAGCCGATGTGTTTTCGATGTGATTTTGAAGATCGCTAATAAAACCTAAACCAGAATTTGGGTCTGTATCCCTTCCGTCTAAGAAAGCATGGACAAAAGTTTTTTCAACATGTGCTTCATTTGCGGCATCACACAAAGCTTTTAAGTGTTCGATATGGGCATGAACTCCGCCATTTGAAACCAGTCCAATGAAATGCACAGCTTTATTATTTTGCTTTGCATAATCAAAAGCAGCTAATAAAATCGGGTTAACATGTAATTCCCTATCTGCGATGGATTTATTAATTCTTCCAAGTTCTTGATAAACTACTCTGCCTGCGCCTAAATTCATGTGGCCTACTTCCGAATTTCCCATTTGTCCGGCTGGCAGACCCACCGCTTCACCAGAAGCTTCAAGTTTTGAGTTGGGATAATTTTTAATTAATGAATCGAAAAAAGGAGTATTGGCAGCATAGGCAGCATCCGAATTATCTTTTCTTCCGTAACCCCAGCCATCTAAAATTATAAGCGCAAGTTTTTTATTAGTTATCATATTAATTTTAAAATTTAATTGAACACTGATAAAACATTTTCATTTAAAACATGTTTTAGTGTTTTGATATCAGGGCAAATATAACTTTATTGAAGCTTATACAAATTATGTAATCCATTTTTTGATAAGCTAATGGCATAATTTTAGCTATACCGAGATTATAAAATACAGAAATGATCCGGAGCTTGTTTTTTCTAATTATTAGTTTATCATCATTATTTAGTCCTAAAGCCTTTCAGGCTGATATTATTGATGATTTATCTTCGTATTTTAAATCTAGTAACGCTAAAGAAATTGCAAAAAATTTCGCATCAACTATCGAACTTATCATTATTGATGATGAAGATGTATACTCAAAAGCACAGGGAGAACAAATATTACGAGATTTTTTCATCAAACATCCGCCAGTAAAAACAAGTATTTTCCACAAAATTAATACTAATCCTAATTACCGTTTCGGTGTTATTCTTTTAAGCACTTCAAAAGAAACTTTTAGAGTTTCAGTAACCATGAAGAAATTAAATAATAGCTTCTTAATTACCGAATTACGAATCGAACCTGCTAAGGATTAATCAATTCTTTAGCTTCCTTTTAAAACAAGGCTTTTTATTTATCCCGACAATCACTATTTCGTTTTAGACTGAACTTTATAAAATGCCTTATAGCTAATGAAGAGCTATTGATGATTTTCGATACTGATTAATAAATTCAGCTTCGGTTTAAATCTGTCAGTAAATTGTCTGCTAAAAAATAATTCTTATTTTTGCCCCTTAAAATCTGTATTTTGGATATTCAACTTATACACCAGTTCATAAAAAATGCATTAGCTGAGGATGTTGGCGATGGCGATCATACTTCATTATCAACTATTCCAGCCGGAACATTAGGAAAGGCCAAATTGATTATCAAAGAAGATGGCATTTTAGCGGGTATGGAACTAGCAGTAGAAATTTTTAAAGAGGTAGATGCCGATTTAAAGGTTGATGTATTGATCAATGATGGAGCAAGTGTTAAATTCGGAGATATTGGTCTAACGGTAGCAGGAAGTACACATTCCATTCTCATTGCAGAACGCTTGGTATTAAATTGCATGCAAAGAATGAGCGGGATAGCAACTAAAACCAATCGCATTGTTTCGCTTTTAAAAGGGACGAAGACTCAAATATTAGATACACGTAAAACGACACCTGGTTTGCGTTATCTGGAGAAATGGGCCGTAAGGATTGGTGGAGGTGTAAACCATAGAATTGGTTTGTACGACATGATTTTGATTAAGGATAACCATGTGGATTATGCTGGCGGAATTTCAAATGCAATTGGAGCTGCTCAACAATATCTTAAAGACAACCAAAAATCGCTACAAATCGAGATCGAAGTGAGGAATATTGAGGAATTGTCTGCAGTATTGGCCATTGGTGGTGTTGATCGTATCATGTTGGATAATTTTAGCTTTGATAATTTAAGAGCTGCCATAAAACTCATAGATGGTAAGTTTATCACCGAAGCATCGGGTGGAATTACAGAAGAGAACGTTGCTGAATATGCAGCCTGTGGTGTAGATTTTATATCAATAGGTGCACTTACGCATTCTGTTAAAAGTTTAGACATTAGTTTAAAGGCATACTAAATGATTTGCTATAAAATGGAAGGCTTATTTTTTGTATCATTGTAGGCTATGGTTACGGTTTATTCTCTCAGTGCATTATTAGTTGCCTATCTTTTTGGATCAATACCAACTGCTGTATGGCTCGGTCAGGCGTTTTATGGCGTTGATGTAAGGGAATATGGAAGTGGAAATGCAGGTGCTACCAACACATTCAGGGTGTTGGGTAAGAAAGCTGGTATAGCCGTAATGATTATTGATATTGCTAAAGGCTACACCGCTACCAATTTAGCTTATCTCATAGGTATGTCCGTTACTGGTCCAGAGACCTCCGTTGTATTTATCAATTACAAACTTGCCCTAGGCGTTACAGCCGTGATGGGGCATTTATTTCCTGTTTTCGCCGGTTTCCGTGGGGGCAAAGGCGTTGCTACTCTTTTTGGAATGATTTTGGCAGTTAACTTCGAAGCATCTATGCTTTGTGTTCTGGTTTTTGTGGTTGTGCTATTATTAACGAAATATGTATCCTTAAGCTCCATTTGTGCAGGTTTTACATTTCCATTAAGTGTCGTTTTTTTGTTTCAGGTTTCTATAAAATCTGAAGTGTTATATGGAATGGTTGTATGTATTTTGATTTTAGTTACCCACCAAAAAAATCTCGAGAGATTGCTTAAAGGCAAAGAATCAAAAGTGTATTTGTTTAAGAAAAAAACTGGTTAATTAACAAAAACACATTCACTCAAAACATATTTGTTGTCTTGCTGTTTACTAATTCAGCTTGCAAAACAAGTATCACTGATCATTTAAATTCTCAATATGAAAAAGTTATTTTTAACAGCAAGTGTTGCTGGTATTCTATTATTTAATTCATGTTCTACAGTTCCATTAACTGGTAGAAGCAGACTTAGTTTGGTAGACGATAGTTCATTGCAACAACAAGCTGCAATAGGATATCAACAATTGTTAAGTGATCCTCAAACTAAAGTAGTTGCATCTAACAACAGCAACGCCGCTATGGTAAAGCGTGTTGGGCAAAAAATTGCTGCTGCCGTAACTCAATATATGAACCAGAATGGTTATGGCGAACAGATTAAAAATTATAAATGGGAATATAATTTAATCGATAGTAAAGAAATAAATGCCTGGTGTATGCCAGGGGGAAAAATTGCTGTTTACACAGGTATTTTACCTGTAACGAAAGATGAAGCGGGTTTGGCTACCGTAATGGGTCATGAAGTTGCACATGCTATTGCTCAACATTCGGCCGAGCGGGCTTCGCAAATGCAGGCAGCACAAGTAGGAGGTGCATTAGTCGGCGCTGCATCTTCTAACTCAAAATACGCAGATTATATTAACCAGGCTTATGGTATAGGTGGACAATTGACTATTTTAAAATACGGTAGAAATCAAGAGTTGGAAGCAGATAAAATGGGTTTATCATTTATGGCAATGGCCGGTTATAATCCTAGTACAGCGATCGGTTTTTGGCAGAGAATGGCACAAGCAAGTGCAGGTTCGCAAAAACCACCAGCATTTTTAAGTACTCACCCTACAGATCAATCTCGTATTGCACAAATACAAAGGGATTTGCCAGAGGCAATGAAGTATTACAAGAAATAGAGTATAAAGTGTAAAGTAAAAAGTATAAAGTAAAAAGTTAAAGGTGGAAAGATTTGCTCAGCAAAATTTCCACCTTTTTTATTGAGGTGAAAACAAGTTATTTGGCCTGCTGTTTTTGACTAACGACTAACGACTAACGACTAACGACTAACGACTAACGACTAACGACTAACGACTAACGACGGCCTAGTACTTTCAAAATTGCACTAGCCTTAAGTAAACATTCTTCGTATTCTTTCTCAGGATCGCATTGGTAAGTTATTGCTCCGCCAACCTGAAATGATAAGTATTTGTTAGCTGCATTATACAGAATACTTCTAATCACTACATTAAAGTCGAAATCTCCATTAGGGCTGATACAGCCAAATGAGCCTGAGTAAACTCCTCTTTTTGTTTTCTCGTATTGTTCGATCAGTTGCATGGCTTTAACTTTGGGTGCACCAGTCATTGAGCCCATTGGGAAAGCATTTCGGATGGCATCGATAAAATGAACCTCAGGATCGAGCTGACAACTTATAGTCGAAACCATTTGATGTACCTGTGGGAAACTGTAGATGCCGAACAGCTCTTCCACTCTTACTGAACCTTTAACCGCTGATTTGGTTAAATCGTTGCGAACCAAATCTACAATCATCACATTTTCTGACTGTTCCTTCACGTCGTTTCTGAGTTGGATTTTGATATTCTCGTCTTCACTTGGATTATCACTTCTCCTCGCCGTACCTTTAATGGGTTGCGAAATTAACTTTGGTCCCCGTTTGCAAAGAAAACGCTCTGGTGTAGCTGATAAGATATATTGATTGTACACTTTGAAATATCCGGCAAAAGGAGTAGGAGAAATCTCATTTAAAAGGCTGAAAGTTTCCACAGGGTTAATTTCTGCATTCTCAGCAAAAAACTCCTGACAGAAATTGACTTCGTAGATGTCGCCACGAAGAATGTGGTTTTTGAGTTTTTCGACGCTTTCTGTATATTGATTTCGGCTAATTCTTTGGTTAATGTTTACCTGCTGTTTTATAACCTTTTCTGTTAGATTAAAATTATTGATTTCATCTAACAGTGAATCGGATCCAATTAGAACATTCGCTTTACCGTCTCTACAGGCAATTAAATACTTTGGGATAAAAAAGTATAAATCTGGGAAATTTAAGTGATCGATGTTATTCGATTGAAGGTCTTCAATTTCATTTTTAAGGTCGTAGCTGAAGAAACCCAACATCCATTGTTTGTCTTTTTCATAAAACACTTTCAATGCTTCAAAAGCATTTTTGCTAGAATGTTGTAACTCTTTTTGAACACCAGCAGCGATAATAAAATCGTATGCCGAATAAGTATCTAAATATTGGTTTGAATCTAAAAAGCAGCAAACTTCGAATTGGTTTGCCCAATGCAAAGCTTTTTGTTTAAAATCAGATTTGGTTTGTGAGGTTTTCAAGCTGCGGCAAAGGTAACTAAACCCGACATAAGAGGAAAGCTCCCGCTGCACATTCTTTCAATTTCCAATCAGCTTTCAATCGGGACTTGAAACATTGGCGGGAGTAACGTTAATAGTAGTGGTTGCTGAGCTTTCCAAATAAAAAAAGCAACCCAAAATGGATTGCTTTAATGTTTTTATGGTTAGCTAATGAAACGATCTCTCCGTTACACTCGAGATGAGTAGCCTACTAGCGTAATTCTAAAGTTTGTGCTCTATCTGGTCCTACTGAAAGGAACTTAATTGGCACTTCTAATTCTTTTTCCAAGAATGCGATGTAATCGTTCAATTTCGCTGGAATTTCTTCAACAGAAGTAATTTTAGTTACATCTGTAGCCCAACCTTCAATTGCTTTCAACACCGGTTTTGGTTCAATTGAAATGATATCGTAAGGCATGTAATCGATGGTTTCACCATTATATTCGTAATGGGTACAAGCGTAAATTGTATCGAAAGTGTCCAATACATCGGCTTTCATCATAATTAATTCGGTAACACCGTTCAGCATGATCGCATACTTTAATGCAGGAAGATCGATCCAGCCACAACGACGGGCACGGCCTGTAGTTGCACCAAATTCGTGACCTAAAGCACGAAGGTTTTCACCCACTTCGTTATCTAATTCGGTTGGGAAAGGACCGCCGCCAACACGCGTACAATATGCTTTGAAAATACCGTAAACTGCACCAACTTTGTTTGGCGCAATGCCTAAACCTGTACAAGCACCTGCAGTGGTAGTATTGCTCGAAGTTACGAACGGATATGAACCGAAATCAACATCTAACAAGGTACCTTGCGCACCTTCGGCCAAAACCGCTTTTCCTTCTCTTAGGTATCCATTAACAAAATGCTCGCTATCTACATGAGGTATACTTTTCAAGAATTCAATTGCTTCAAAGAAAGAGGCTTCTTTTTCAGTCAAATCATATTCAAAACCTTCATAATGCGAAAGGATTTCAGTATGTTTCTCTACCAACTTGGTATAACGCTCTTTAAAATCAGGAAGAGTGGTATCACCAACGCGTAAACCGTTACGGCCGGTTTTATCCATATAAGTTGGACCGATGCCTTTTAATGTCGAGCCGATTTTATTCTTGCCCATCCGAGCCTCGTTAGCGGCATCCAATAATTGGTGGGTTGGTAAAATTAAGTGTGCTTTACGGGCAATCACCAATTTGCCTTCAGCAACTGGATCATGACCAGCTTTTTTTAAATTATCTAGCTCTCTTTTTAAAATGATTGGATCGATAACTACGCCATTACCAATAAGGTTCATGGTTTTTTCGTTGAAAATTCCTGATGGGATAGTATTTAAAACGAATTTCTTGCCATCGAACTCTAAAGTATGTCCGGCATTTGGGCCACCCTGAAAACGGGCAATAAGATCATATTTTGGACTGAGTACATCAACGATTTTTCCCTTTCCTTCGTCGCCCCATTGTAGGCCGAGAAGTACATCTACTTGCGTCATTATTAAAAATTTAATCTGGTTTTATTTTGTGGATTGATTTAATTTGCTTCAAGTTTTGCCGCTCCGGCGGTTTCATTTACTTTTCTGGCCATGCTGCAATCTGAGCAAAAGCCATAAAGGTTTAACGAATGGTGTTTTACGTCAAATTTTAAAAGATCACCCACCATCGTTTGAATTTGGTGAATACGGGGATCGCAAAATTCTACTACCTTTCCGCACTCAATACAAATCACGTGATCGTGTTGACGATAGCCATAAGATTTTTCGAATTGCGCCATGTTTTTACCAAACTGGTGTTTGGTAACCAGGTCACACGAAACCAATAATTCCAGCGTGTTATAAACCGTAGCACGGCTTACGCGATACTTCTGATTTTTCATGTGGATGTACAGGGTTTCAACATCAAAGTGATCGTTTCGGGAATATATTTCTTCCAGGATAGCGAAACGCTCAGGTGTTTTGCGTAGATTTTTGTTCTCTAAATAAGCCTCAAAAATCTTGCGAACGAGCTCATTTGTATTTTGTTCAGACATAGTTTTTAAACTCCGTTCAAAGGTAGTTAAATTGTTTGACTGTTTAATTTTTAGATTGTTGAAATGTTGTAAGAATAGTTTGGCTGATCTAAGCTTAAGTGTTTTAAGGATATAAAACGACCCACTAACTAAGCGCAAGTATTAAAATTAATACCGACAAATCATATTCCCTTTAACCAATACCAAAACATAAGTGTTGTTTTTTATTTTTTTTAATTTGAAAGAACATTTGTAAGTGCAGTTCTCGCCTTCCTTATTTCTATAGTAATCTTCCGAGGTAATATTTTTGTATTTGTCTAATAACAGCCCATTCTCATTTCTAAATTCCAGGTCTCGTTTTTTAAAAGATCCTATATCTTCAGCTAAATGCCTTATTTTGCTTTCATCGACCAAGTTTGCTTTACCAGCGGCTAAATCCAGTGCATAAAGTTTGCCCCGAAAATGACCGTGACTATGCGTAGAAGTGAGGTAAACAAAAGGGTGATTTACTAGATGTACCAACTTTATATCTCCCGCATGGTAACCATCGTAATCATAAGTAAACAAAACCAGTTTTTTGTTACCATTCTCCATGTAGATCGTTGCATTCCCATCGCCATAATCATAAGTAGTGCGGTCAAAAATAATTGATTTACCATTGAGATTCCCTAACAGAATATCTTTCTCTTCAATAACTTTGGTTTCATCATTCCATGATTGTACCGTTTTTACCTTCGTATTTTTTTCAGAAGTGTTTAAAATCGAGGAAGTTTTATTTTGCTGAGAAGATTTGTTAAGTGCTTTTTCCTTACACCCAAGTGCAACTAATAGGAGCAGAAACATTAGTGTTTTCATTTACCTTAATGTTTTAAAATAGCTAAAGCATTCTTCAGTCCTTTCAACTTTAATCTCAATTGGCTATGCATCAAACCGGGTTACTCCTGTAACGCCTTTCACTTTTAACAAGTTCCGAATAAGGTTCTCCAAATGTTCGGTATCATTTACAAAAATCATAATAGAACCGTCAAAAATTCCTTCGTTGGTATCAACCGTAATTGATCTCATGTTAACCTTAAAATCTGTTGAAATTACCCTGGTGATGTTATTGATCAATCCCACATCATCAATTCCAACAATACGCAAGCCCGTTAAGAAAGTTAATTCCTGCTGTTTATTCCACTTCGCTTTTACCACGCGGTAGCCGTAATTAGCCATCAGTTGTGCCGCATTCGGGCAATTTGTCCTGTGGATTTTTATGCCATCACTAACCGTAATAAAGCCAAAAACGTCATCACCAGGGATGGGATTGCAACATGCAGCAAGAGTATAATCAATACGCTGCATGTCTTCGCCAATCAAAAGAATATCAGAATCACCGCCTTTAATTTTATTCTTGATCCCATCAACAGATAGGTTTTCAGGGCGTTCTGGTGCACGGCTCTCTACTTCTTTCTCCGTATTTAAATACTCCTTAATGTCTTTAAGCTCAATTTTACCTAAAGCCACATTAACAAAAAGCTCTTGTGTTGATGGCAGTTTAAAGAAATAACTCAGTTTCTGCAAGTTGTCAGTATTGTAAGTAATCTTCAACGATTTCAGTTTACGTTCTAAAATCTCCTTACCGTTATCAGCAATTTTGCGTTTTTCTTCTTTTAAAGATGATTTAATTTTTGACTTTGCCTTCGCCGTAACCACAATATTCAGCCAGTCTTCTTTCGGTGTCTGCTTACTGGAAGTGATAATCTCTACCTGATCTCCATTTTGGAGCTTGTAAGAAATTGGCACTAATTTATGGTTAACCTTCGCTCCAATACATGTAGCGCCCACGCCGGTATGAATTTCAAAGGCAAAATCTAAAGCTGTAGCACCCAAAGGCAATTGAATTAATGCTCCTTTTGGTGTAAAGATGAAAATCTCATCCGAAAACAGATTCATTTTAAAATCATCAAGAAAATCCAAAGCATTGGCTTCAGGATTATTGAGCATTTCTCTAACTTTTTGAATCCATTGATCCAAACCGTTATCATTGCTCGATTCTTTGTATTTCCAGTGAGCTGCAAAACCTTTTTCGGCAATTTCATTCATCCGTTGCGTACGGATTTGAACTTCTACCCATTGCCCACGAGGCCCCATTACGGTGGTGTGCAAACTTTCATAACCATTTCCTTTAGGAGAAGAAACCCAATCGCGTAAACGATCGGGATTAGGGCGGTATAAATCTGTAACAATCGAATAAGCTTTCCAACAATCGGCTTTTTCGTTTTCATAAGCGCTATCCAAAATAATTCTAATGGCAAAAAGATCATAAACTTCCTCGAAAGGAATGTTTTTCTTTTTCATCTTATTCCAGATCGAATGAATAGATTTTGGGCGGCCATACACATCAGCTACCAAACCCTGTTCGTGAACAATTTCATCAATTGGCTCAACAAATTTTTTGATGAATAATGCCCGTTCTGCCTTTTTCTCGTTTAGTTTTTTAGCAATAAATTTATAGGTATCAGGATCAAGATATTTCATCGAAAGATCTTCCAATTCTGATTTTATAGCGTATAAACCTAGTCGATGGGCGAGTGGCGCATATAAATAAATCGTTTCCGAAGCGATTTTAAGTTGCTTATGGCGAGGCATAAAATCCATGGTGCGCATGTTATGCAAACGATCTGCAAGTTTGATCAAAATCACACGAACATCATCCGCCAGCGTAAGCAACATTTTACGGAAATTCTCTGCCTGCAAAGAACTATTAGTATCGAAAACGCCTGAAATTTTGGTTAATCCATCAATAATTTTCGCGGTTTTCTTGCCAAATTCACGCTCAATATCTTCTAAAGTAATGTCAGTATCTTCTACCACATCGTGAAGCAGGGCACAAACAATTGAAGTAGTACCTAAGCCAATTTCTTCTGCAGCAATTTGAGCCACAGCAATTGGATGGTAAATATAGGGCTCGCCAGATTTACGACGCATGTCTTTATGGCTTTCCAATGCCATATCAAAAGCTTTTCGAATCTCTTTTTTATCTCCTTTTTGCAAGGTAGATTTGCTTGCCCTCAGTAATGCCCTATATCTTTTAAGAATCTCTTGCTTTTCCGCCTCTAAATCAATCACTAACTCTGTTTTCATTTGTTTTTTTTGCGTAAAAATTTTCGTCTTATCTGTTAATAAAACTTATATTAGTTCTGTTGAACGACTAATATATGAAATAACACCTAACTTTGTGAAGGTATAAATTTATGAAATTTAAAGGGCTAATCATTCTGTTTATTGTCATGATTTTTAGTGAAAAGCTAAAAGCTCAAGACCCTGTCCAACCGGTTTTTCCAAAACTGGGTAAAGCAGATACCATTCGTGTAGCATCAACAAATGATAATGGTGTGATGATACCCTGGATGCAGTTGTTGGATGTGAGCATTTATGGAAACAGGATATGGAAATC
Source organism: Pedobacter sp. AC212 (assembly GCF_979258625.1). NCBI lineage: Bacteria > Pseudomonadati > Bacteroidota > Sphingobacteriia > Sphingobacteriales > Sphingobacteriaceae > Pedobacter > Pedobacter sp. AC212. The sequence continues at coordinate 1,852,680 of NZ_OZ409870.1, forward strand.
GCCTGCAGAGAAAGCAGCCTATAATCGCTTGCGCTACAACGTTTTAAAAGTAATGCCTTATGCTAAATTCGCGAAGCGGAGATATGAGCAATTAGAAGAGGAAATAGCAAGAACACCTGAAAAAAGAGAACAAAAGAAATTGGTTAAACAGTGTGATAAGGAAATTAAAGACATGTTTAACCGTGAAATAAAGGAGTTAACCATTACGCAGGGACAAATACTTACTAAGCTTATTGACAGGGAAGTTGGCCGAACCACTTATGATATTGTTAAGCAAACCAAGGGTGGGTTCGCTGCGTTCTCTTATCAGATTGTGGCCAGAGTAGTGGGGCATAATTTAAAAAGCACCTATAATCCTAACGAAGATAGAGATATAGAATCGATCATTCGTACTTCTGGATTTTATCAATAATCTAATGCAAAAAAGCATTCCCAATATTTATTCCTTTAAAGTTAAGAAGATCAGTGGTGAAGATCAGCCTTTATCGGCTTATCGAAATAAAGTTGTTTTGATTGTAAACACTGCGTCTGAATGTGGCTTCACGCCGCAGTTGAAAGAGCTGCAGCAATTGAAGGACGAAATCGATCATCCTGACTTCGAGATTTTGGGTTTCCCTACGAATGATTTTGGCAAACAAGAACCGCTAGATGGATCAGATATAGTCAGTTTTTGCGAAGTTAATCATGGCGTAAAATTTCCGGTTTTCGATAAAATTATGGTCCGTGGCGCAAATGCGCATCCACTTTATCTCTTTTTAAGTGAGAAGAAGCAGAATGGTAAGCTAAACGCTAAACCCCGGTGGAATTTTCATAAATATCTTTTGAATAGAAAAGGAGAGTTGGTTGATTTTTATTTTCCATTCACTAAACCTTTGAGTTCAAAAATCAAAAAGAAAGTCCATCAACTATTGAATGAAAATTCCAATCATAAATAATGAAGTTAGATATTTTAGTAATAGCCGTTCATCCTGATGATGCAGAACTTTGCTGCTCAGGAACTATTTTAAAGCACATTGCCTTAGGTAAAAAAGTTGGAATTGTAGATTTGACACGTGGTGAATTAGGAACCCGTGGAACCGCAGAAACCAGAGATGAAGAAGCCGCAGATTCTGCTAAAATTCTAGGCTTGCACGCCCGCGAAAATCTTCGGCTTCGCGACGGATTTTTTCAAAACGATGAGTCTCATAGGCTCGAAGTGATCAAAATGATCAGAAAATATCAGCCTGAAATTATTTTAAGCAATGCACTCGAAGATCGTCACCCAGATCATGGTAGGGCAGGAGATTTGGTGTACGATTCTGTTTTTTTATCAGGACTTCCTAAAATAGAAACTGTGTTAAATGGTGTAAACCAGTCGGCTCACCGACCAAGATTGCTATTGCAATATATCCAAGATCGTTATTTAAAGCCAGATATTATCGTTGATATTTCTGATCACATGGATAAAAAAATTGAATCCATTAAAGCTTTCAAAACGCAATTCTATAATCCTGATGTAGACGGCTTGCAAACCTATATTTCTTCGCCAGAGTTTTTTGAAACCGTAATTGGTCGGTCGAGGGAGTTTGGTAAAAGCATTGGCGCTACTTTTGGCGAGGGTTTTACTTCAAGAAAGTTGTTGGGTGTTGAGAATTTATTTGACTTGAGGTAAATTTCATTATTTTCCAACATACTTTTAAAGATTTGAGGTTTTTTATCTATTCAGTTTATTAGACGGTCGTCATGCTGAATTTATTTCAGCAACTTAAAGCGATAGGTTCAGCTAACTGTCGATTAAATAATTCAGCGAAATTCTGCAAGTTGTTATTACTGCTTCCTGCATGTAGCTGGATTCATCGTTCCTCATGATAACGAAATAGGATAATCCAACAAAAGCGTCACTCATTTGTTATTCTCAAAACGAATAATAATGGCGAATATATTCTCTTCACTTAAAAATGCATACAATCTCTTCAAACACGTAGATTTTGCTAAGTTAGATGCTTTATCGAAAAAAGTTGACTTGCCTAAAATGGTCGAAACCATTTCAAATCTTGATGATAAGCAAATATCGGGAATGATGAAAATGATGGGTGGAGGCTCTGGTAAAAAGAAAGAATTACCACCAATTGAAGGTGATTTTTATCACTTGGGAGATGAGGCCTTGAAGGATGAAGACAGGGCTTTGCAATTAAAGGTGAGGGCTTTTTTAGAAAAAGAAGTTAAGCCAATTGTAAATCACTACTGGAATAAGGCAGAATTCCCCTTCGAAATTATCCCCAAACTCGCTGAGCTAAACATCTGTGGCTTAACTTATCAAGGTTATGGCTGTCCCGGAAAATCGAATTTAATGGAGGGCATTTTGGCTATGGAAATGGCCAGAATCGATACTTCGATATCTACCTTTTTTGGGGTTCAAAGTGGTTTAGCCATGGGTTCTATTTACTTATGCGGCTCGGAAGAACAAAAACAACAATGGCTGCCACTTATGCAGCAATTTAAAATTATAGGCGCCTTTGGTTTAACAGAGCCTGAAGTAGGCTCAGCTGCTGCAGGCGGTTTGACAACAACCTGCAGAAATGTAGGCGGTAAATGGATTTTAAATGGACAAAAGAAGTGGATCGGTAATGCAACTTTTGCCGATATTTTAATCATCTGGGCTCGTGATGAAGCCGACAATGAAGTAAAAGGCTTTATCGTAAAAAAGGACAATCCAGGTTTTGCAGTAGAAAAGATGCAGGACAAAATGGCCCTTCGCATCGTTCAGAACGGAATCATTACGTTAACCAACTGTGAAGTGATGGAGGTTGATCGCTTACAAAATGCCAATTCATTTAAGGATACAGCAAAGGTTTTACAAATGACAAGAGCAGGTGTTGCCTGGCAAGCCGTTGGCTGTGCCCGTGGTGCCTACGAAAATGCGCTGGAATATACCAGAACTCGAAAACAATTCGGGAAACCCATTGCGTCGTTTCAGTTAATCCAGAATCATCTGGTAGAAATGTTATCGAATTTAACTGCGATGCAAACGCTGTGCTTTCGGCTGTCGCAATTGCAAGATCAAGGCCTGTTGAAAGACGAACATGCCTCGCTAGCGAAGGTTTTCTGCTCCTTACGTACCCGTGATGTAGTGAGCAAAGCCCGCGAAGTAATGGGCGGGAATGGAATTTTATTGGAATATAATGTGGCTCGCTTTGTGGCCGATGCAGAAGCCATTTACTCGTATGAAGGTACTAAAGAGATTAATACACTAATTGTAGGTAGAGCGATTACCGGCTTTTCGGCATTTGTATAAGGCACGATGAATTTGTTACTTGGTGTTTGATTTGGAAATGAAAGTCAGTCTTTCATAGATCCTTTAGTCCCGCCATTCGCTGTACTCCCGATGAAAAATCGGGAGCTGCCGCTTCTGTCTGGTTTATTTAATGTAGTTCTGTTTTTCAAACGGTGGGTATATTTACCCAAAAGCATCAAACTTTATTTATAAACACGGGTGGACGGATGCCGATTTTCATCGGCAGGAGGGAAAACGGGACTGAAAATGCCAAAAGCTTCAAACCGCTCATTTCCAAATAACTAACCCATTATTTTTCTGTTTGTGAAGACACCTACTGAGGGAAAAAGAATTAGTATTTCCACCTGCGTGGGAAAAATGATTTTAAAATGGATACTTATTAAATACCACCTGGCTCATTGCACTTTTCTCGTATAAGGCGATGCATGAGTTATTAAATTGAGGATCAAAGTTTACTTCTCCTGGCTGCAGTGTTTGAGGCACATTTGCGCTTTCCATAAAGAAGTAAACTTTGGTATTTCCATATTTGGTGTGTGGCATTAAATTACCATAATCCTCCATTTCTTTCCAAATGGAATCTTTAACTGTAACTGCGTAAATACGCTGTACTGGGCCAGTATTATTCGCATTTCTATACTTCACTATCTCTTTAAATCCAGCTTTCATCTCTTCAATTCCAGGCTGGTTAAAAGTATCTTTTACCATAAGGAAGACTAAAATTACAACCGCTGCGGAAATTAAATAAATAAGTGATTTTCGACTCATGGCTACAATAAAGGCAATATTTTTTCCATAACCGTCAGGCCTTCGTCAATATGTTTTTGTTCTATGCAAAGTGCTGGGCGGAAACGAATTGTTTTCTCCCCACAACCCAAAAACATCACGTTTTGTGCAAGTCCTTTGCTAATAAAATCATTCCGCATTTCTTTATTTGGAAAGTCGAAAGAGCAGAGTAATCCCCGGCCGCGAACGTTGCTCATTTTATCGAATTTCTGGGCAAACTTGGAGAGGTTGTCTTTAAGGTATGCTCCAACCTGAGCCGCGTTTTCGCATAATTTATCTTCTTCAACTATCTGAAGGATTTGAGATGAGCGAACCATATCTACCAAATTTCCGCCCCATGTAGAGTTGATTCTGCTTGGAACTTTAAATACGTTGGTTTCAATCTGATCTACCTTGTTCCCAACTAAAATACCGCAAACCTGCATTTTCTTACCAAATGCAACAATATCTGGTCGAGCTTTTTCGCTGAAATACTGGTGACACCAAAATTTTCCTGTTAAGCCGACTCCGGTTTGAACTTCATCAAAAATCAAGAAAGCATCATTTTCATCAGCCAGTGTTTTGAGTTGAATTAAAAATTCCTCACGCAAGTGATTATCGCCGCCTTCAGATTGAATTGGCTCGATGATAATAGCACATATATCATCCTTATTCTCAGCAAAGGCTTTTTTAATTTGTGCAATAGAATCCTCTTCGGTTTGGATAGCACGATCTAAATTGCTGTCTGAGAGGGGAAATTTAACATCGGGAATAGAAACTCTGGGCCAGTCGAATTTGGCAAACCATTTGGTTTTATCTGGTAGTGTATTTGTTAAGCTTAAGGTATAGCCAGACCTGCCATGAAAAGCTCTTTCGAAGTGCAAAACTTTAAAGCCTTTTTCTTCGGTATAACCCTTGGCAAAATTTTTCTGCACTTTCCAGTCCATGGCTACCTTAATTGCATTTTCAACGGCCAATGCTCCACCGGCAATAAAAAAAGCGTGGGGCAAATGATCCGGAATGCCAACTCTTGAAAAAGTTTCTAAAAACTGGGCGTATTGTTGTGTGTATACATCAGAATTTGATGGGTTTGCCATAGCAGCCAATAACAAGTTTTTCTTAAAGCTTTCGTCGTTAACCATTTTTGGATGATTATAGCCCAAAGGGACTGATGCAAAGCAGGTAAAAAAATCAAGTAGTGTTCTATTGTATTTTGAGTCGTATATGTATGCACCATGGCTTTTCTCCATATCATAGGTCAGGTCGAAACCATCGGCCAAAATGTGTTTACTAAGAGACTCGTTAACGCGATCGGCAGGTACTGTTAATTGGTACATAAATTTGATGTTGGTATAAATCAAATTTAGTTAAATGTGCCTAAAATCAAAATTTAAGCACTTTTTGTACCATCAATGCAAAAAATAGGTTTAAACAGTTTAAAGTATGATTATAGACAAAAACAGGTGCTGGACTTCTTTAATGTGGAAAACTTTTTTGGGAGAAACGACATGATTCCGCTAAAATATGGTGCTTTGAAATGAAAAATTATTTTTTGCTGCAGCAGAATTTCCCTTTACGCAATAGCTAAAACTTATCCTTCATTCCCAAGATTCCTAGTAAACCACCGGTATGGATGGCTAATATTTTATCCGTTGCTTTAATTTCACCTTTCTTCTGAAGATCAAAGATGGAATAAAACATTTTTGCCGTGTAAACTGGATCGATTAATATTCCGGTTTGAGCGGTGAAGCTTTTAATGAATGCTATTAATTCAGGTTGCGTTTTGGCATAACCACCAAAATGATATGTGGTATGCAGGTTGAGATTTTCGGAGATTTCAGTGTATTTAGAAATTTCGTCTCGGATAAACTCTCCGCCTTTTAACACGGGTATAACATGGAGTTGAGTATTCAGGCTATTATTTTGTATCGCTTTTAACAGGCCAGCAGCTGTAGTTCCTGTTCCTGCTGCAACAAAGATGTGATCGTAGGTTTCTGTTAGCTCATCAATAATTTCTGTGCAACCCAGAACGGCTTCTGTTGATGCGCCACCTTCATCAATAAAATAAGCGTTTTTATCCTGGCCAAATTTTTTCTCGAACAATAACGATTTATCCTTGTAACCTTCCCGATCAGTAAAAATGAGTTTCATTCCATAAAGGGAACAAAGTAAAAGCATTTCGTTTTTAACTTCTTCCCCACGAACAAATGCTGTAGAGTGAAAGCCAAATTTTGCTGCTGCCGCTGCGGTGGCTACCAAATGATTGGAATATGCGCCTCCGAAGGTAACCAGGTGGTTTTTATTCTGCTGTATGGCATTTTCTAAAATATATTTTAGTTTACGCCATTTGTTCCCAGAAATGTAAGGATCAATTAAATCATCTCGTTTAACAAATAGATTGCTAAATGGATTAATTTTTAATTTTTGGACAGGACTGTAGATATTTTGAAACACCTGTAAAAATAAAAAACACCTGTTGAATGCAAGTGTTTTTTTAGCGTTTTTTTTAGATTTACTCTACTTAAAGTATATTTTCCTAACTAAGTAAGGAAAAAAATTAAGCACAATCTTAACGTTTTGAGTAAAATTTTTCATAATTGTTATCGATTAGATCATCACAACTACAAAAAATAAGCCAATATTGTTTTATTGACAAATAAATTAATTTCTTAACATGAATTTAACTTGCTGTCCATCAATAGGGATACGTTTGTTTTTATTTTTAGCAGTGGTTGTATACTTTATAAATCAATAGAACTAATTTTAGTAAAACTTAATTACAGTAAAAAATCTTGGGCTCAAAAGGTTATTTTTGCACCATGGAAAATGAGGTAGAGTTGCAGGAATCGGAAGAGCAGGAATTATATGAACATTTAAAAATCATTGTAGACAAAGGGCAATCTTTGTTGCGCATTGATAAATTTTTAATGGTTCGTGTGGAGAATGCTTCTCGGAATCGGATTCAAAATGCAATTGATGCGGGCAATGTTTTGGTTAATCAAAAGCAGATAAAGGCAAGTTATAAGGTGAAGCCTTTTGATGAAATTTCAATTGTTTTGCCTCATCCTCCTCGCGACACTGAAGTTTATCCCGAAGATATTCCACTTGATATTATTTACGAGGATAGCGATTTGCTGGTGGTCAATAAAGTGGCTGGAATGGTTGTTCACCCAGGTTTTAATAATTATACAGGAACTTTAGTTAACGCTTTGGCTTTCCATTTTGAACAATTGCCTCAACTACCAGGCAACGATGGACGGCCTGGGCTGGTCCATAGAATTGATAAAGACACCTCGGGACTACTTCTTATCAGTAAAAACGAGAAATCGATTACGCATTTAGCAAGGCAGTTTTTTGATCACAGCATAACCAGAAAGTACATTGCCTTAGTATGGGGCGATGTAGAAAACGATGGAACGGTTACCGGTTATATTGGTAGAAGTGTGAAAGATAGGCGGGTGATGGATATTTACGATGAGGAAGCAAAAGGGAAATGGTCGGTAACCCATTATAAAGTTTTGAAGCGTTTAGGCTATGTTACGCTCATCAGTTGCGAATTGGAAACTGGTCGTACCCATCAAATTAGAGCTCACATGCAGCACATCGGGCATCCGCTATTTAGCGATGCAATGTATGGAGGCGATAAGATTTTGAAAGGAACTACGTTTAATAAATACAAGCAATTTGTAGATAACTGTTTTAAGTTGCTACCCAGGCAGGCTTTACATGCACAAAGTTTAGGTTTTATTCATCCAACAACAAAGGAATATATGCATTTTGAATCACCTCTACCTAGCGATTTTAAAGCTGCATTGAATAAATGGGAAAATTATATTGCTGTATCATAAAATATGTCTCAACAGTACCTTCTTTTTAACGATGAATTTCATGCGGTTGATGTTCCCATCCTGACAGCTTCTAACAGAAGTTTCAAATTTGGCGACGGGCTGTTTGAAAGCATGCGGATGATTGACAATAAATTGCAGTTTGCAGATTTTCATGCAGACCGTTTAGTTGGCGGAATGAAGGCACTGAAAATGGATGGACATGCTTTAATGGATGATTATTTTCTTCGCCAAAAAACAGCCGATCTCGCTAAAAAGAATAGATGGAATGGTAATGTTCGGTTCCGATTATCGGTTTATCGTCAGGGAGCTGGAGTTTACACACCCGAAATTAATAAGGCCGGATATGTGTTGGAAGGCATACCGCTGCAAAGCAATCGATACGAACTGAATAATAAAGGGTTAATTATTGATGTTTACGACGAAATTACGAAGCCAATAAACAAGCTGTCAAACTTCAAAACATCCAACTCATTGCCTTACGTGATGGCGGGAATTTTCAAGAGCCAAAACCGTTTGGATGAAGCCATGATTTTAAATCAAAATGGTTTTTTGTGCGAAAGCATTAGCGCAAATGTATTTATTGTTTATAACGATCAAATTTACACACCAGCTTTAACCGAAGGATGTATTAGCGGAGTAATGCGGAGCGCTGTGATGCAGTTGTGTAGAATGAATGATCTAACTCTGACTGAGGCTCAAATAAACCCTGAAATTTTGAAAGAAGCGGAAGAAGTTTTCATCACTAATGCAACTCAAGGTATTCAATGGGTAATGGGCTACGGCAGGAAGCGTTATTTTAATGAGGTTTCGAAGTTTTTAGTTGATAAGCTGAATAATCTTTAAAATTGAATTATTACTAACAAGAATTACAACCTCATTCCTCGGAGAAAATCTTCAATTAACATTCGTTTTTTACCTTCATATTGAATATCAATCAGTTTGATAAAGCCGTCTTTCGCAGCAAATTTCAGGTAAGTTTTTCCATCCGTTAAAAAGCCACCTGCTGCAATTCCTGGCTCTTTACTTTCCAGTTCCGCTTTAAACACTTTTAGGGTTTTATCATTTAAAAATGTGAATGCTGTTGGATAAGGGCTCAGGCCGCGAACGAGATTATAGACCTGTTGTGCAGGCTGATTCCAATCTATTTTGCAATCTTCTTTAAAAATTTTTGGTGCATGTTTCAATACCTCGCTCTGTGGTTGAGGCTGTTCCTGGTAATTATCCTCCTTAATCGCTTTAACCGTTTTAACCAATAGCTCTGCGCCAATCTGCATTAGTTTATCATGAAGTTCACCGGCAGTTTCATCATCAGCTATAGGGGTAGTGGCGCTTTGAATAATATCGCCTGTGTCAATTTCATGGGTTAAGAAAAAAGTGGTTACGCCGCTTTCCTTTTCCCCATTAATAATAGCGTGGTTAATTGGAGCAGCCCCCCGATATTGTGGCAGAAGCGATCCATGTAGATTTATAGTTCCCTTCTTTGGCATGTTCCAAACCACCTCGGGTAACATTCTAAAAGCTACAACCACTTGTAAATCTGCATCAAATGATTTTAGTTGGTCTAAAAACTCGGGGTTTTTTAATTTTTCGGGCTGTAAAACCGGAATTTCATGCTCAACAGCATATTTTTTTACTGCACTTTCATTTAGTTTTTGTCCGCGACCAGCTGGTTTGTCAGGAGCTGTTATAACTGCTACAATATCAAAATCGGCTTTAACCAAAGCATCCAACGAGGCCACTGCAAAATCGGGCGTACCCATAAAAACTATTTTCATACGAAAGTGTTGTGTTTCTAAATCAACGTAAATATTTACATTAAGTTTTTTGCAAAATAACTAAAAATAAATCATCCTTATAGGTTAAAATGGTACAAGGGAAAGATGTGGTTAAAGCTAGCGGATTGGTTTACGTAACCGATTCCATGCCTGGTATTTATCGTAAAGGTAAACCCGGTAAATTTCATTATGAAGACAAGGATGGCCAACAAATAAAGGATGAAAAACATCTCGACCGAATCAAATCTTTAGTTATTCCGCCAGCCTGGCAAAAAGTATGGATAGCCAACAAGCCAAATGCTTATCTGCAGGTTACGGGAATCGACGCTGCGGGGAGAAAACAGTATAAATACCATCCAAAGTGGACAAGCCGTCGCTCTGATGATAAATATTTTAGATTATATGAGTTCGGTAAAGCCTTACCCGAAGCAAGAAAAAAACTGGCTAAGGATTTAAAACGTAAAGAATTGGATGAGCGGAAAGTGCTTGCAATTTCTGTTGATGTTCTTCAAAAAACTTTAATTCGGGTTGGCAATGAAAGTTATAAGCAACTTTATGGCTCTTTCGGACTCACGACATTGAGAGACAAGCATGTTAAAATAAATGGGAGTAAAATTCATATCGATTTTATTGGTAAAAAAGGAGTCAAGCAAAATGTGGTACTCAACGACAGAAGCCTGGCTAAACTTGTAAAAAAATGCCGCGATATTCCTGGCCAGGATTTATTCCAATATTATACAAATGGTAAGGAGCATAGAGGGATCGACTCTGGAAAAATTAATAACTACATTAAAGAAATAACAGGTAATGATTTTACCGCAAAGGATTTTAGAACCTGGGGAGGAACGCTTGAAGCCTTACGTCAGTTTTCTAAATGTGCGGCAGACAAAGATTGGGAACTTAATACCAAGAAAACGGTAGTTAGTGTTTTAGATTGTGTGGCTAAAAAATTGGGTAATACCCGGGCAGTTTGTAAAAGTTCTTACGTATATCCAATTTTAATTACCGCTTACGAGAACAATGAACTTGAAAAGTATTTGAAGAAAATGAATAACCATAAAACCATCGGAAAAGTAGGTTTAGAGCATGATGAAAAAGTGCTTTTATCTTTTTTAAAAGCTACAGGCAGTAAGTAGATTGATTAACTTTGTTTAATAGTATGCGAATAAATTTACAAGACAAAGCTTCTTTATTTTCTATCATAACTGAAGAATCGGCGATGCCTATTGGTTTGTACGTAGGAGAACAACTCATCATCGAGATTGCCAATAAAGCGATTTTGAAAGCTTGGGGAAAAGATGAGTCTGTAATTGGAATGCCTTTAGATGTTGCTTTGCCAGAATTAAATGGTCAACCATTTATCCAGATATTAAAAAATGTTTTTGAAACCGGTATTGCCTACGAGGCAAAGGAAGATAAAGTTGAGTTGATTAATAATGGTATTCTTCAAACGTTTTACTTTGATTTTATTTACAAACCTTTAAAAGACGAAAATGGTAAAGTTTGGGCAATTTTAAATAATGCTACAGATGTTACAGAATTGGTAAACGCTAAGTTGAAGTGTAAAGAAAGTGAAGAGCTTTTTAGGCAAATGATTTACGATGCACCGGTTGCCATTGGGATACTTCGAGGTAATGATTTTGTAGTTGAAGATGCGAATGATGAGCTTCTTAAAATTTGGGGAAAAGACAAAAGTATCTTGGGGCAAAAAATAATCGATGCCTTACCTGAAATCAAAAATCAGCCTTTTCCTAAATTATTGCAGGATGTTTATCAAAACGGTGTAGCACATTATGGTTATGAAACTTTTGCAAAACTGGAATTTAATGGTGTACTAGAAGATTGCTATTTCAACTTTGTTTATGATCCCATTCGTGATAAAGACAAAAATATAACAGGGGTAATGGTGGTTGCTAATGACGTAAGCATCCAGGTAAAATCTCGTCTGGCTTTTGAAGAAAGTGAACGGCGCTTTAAAAATTTGGTGCTTGATACGCCCATGGCCACAGCTTATTATGAAACAGAAGATATTATCGTATCTATCGTGAATGATGAAATGCTCAAGTTTTGGGGCAAAGATAAAAGCATTATTGGTTTGCCATTCGAAGAGGCAATTCCAGAACTGAAAGGCCAACCCTTTATCAACTTATTGAAAGAGGTTTATCGTACAGGTGTACCTTACCATGCAGATCAGCAGATGGCATTTTTGCCTGTAGATGGGGAGATGAAGCCTCAATGGTTTAACTTTACCTATAAGCCTTTGCACAATGCGGAAGGGGAAGTTTATGCCATTTTGCACTGCGCTACTGATGTTACGAAACTGGTTCAGCTTCAAAAACAGAAAGATGAGTTTTTAGGCATTGCCAGTCACGAATTGAAGACGCCTGTAACCAGTATTAAGGCTTACACACAGGTGCTTGAAAAGATGATTCGCAAAGAAGGCGATGAAAAGAAAGCCAATATGGTTCATAAGATGGACATACAACTTAACAGGTTAACCGGATTAATTGGCGATTTGCTCGACGTTACTAAAATTCAATCAGGAAAGATGACATTTAATCCCGTTGATTTTGAGTTTGATGCGCTGGTGAATGAAATGGTCGATGAAATACAGCATACCACCTCACAACATCGGATCGAATTAGATGTGAATAGCAATGCTTCAGTTTATGCCGATAAGGAGCGAATAGGGCAGGTAATTGTTAATTTTCTTTCAAACGCAATTAAATATTCCAACGATGCCGAAAGTATTTTCGTAGCAAGTTATTTGGATGATGATGAAGTAATTTTGAGCGTTCGAGATTACGGAATTGGTATTTCCAGAGACTTACAACATTTGGTTTTTGATCAGTTTTACCGGGTAGGTGGAAATCTTCAGCATACTTATCCAGGCTTGGGGCTCGGGCTATACATCTCTTCAGAAATTGTCAAAAATGAAGGTGGCAGAATATGGGTTGAAAGTGAAGAAGGGGAAGGGTCGACATTCTATTTCGCTTTGAAAGTAAAGTAGTTGTCAAAATAAAAGCCAAGTTCAAAAACTTGGCTTTCATATAAATCTATTTAAATTATTCTTTGGGAGCCTTTTTGATTGGGTTTATCGGCTGTTCTTCATTTTCCCGCTGCTTAGCTGGATTTTCTGTTTTTGGCGGTTTATTTGGCAAGCTGTCATTCGGTTTTCTCACCGTTTTATGATCTTCCGGCTCCCTGCCTTTAGGTACTTCTTCCTGATAATTACTTCCTGGATTATTATTTTCTTTTTTTGGACCGCTCATAATGTAAATGATTGATTTTTGTGTTAGACTATGATGAATACCATTATCTCTTTTCAAAACAACGTTTTTAGCAGTATTGTTTCAATTATTGGTTCTGATCACTCACTCAATCATTCACTCATTCCATCTTCACTCATTGCCTCATTATTTATAAAGCAGATATTTTAATCTCATTTTTTTGTAGGCACTCAATCCCGGCTCCCAACTTGCTCTAATTTCCTGTTCGCTTTTCCCATCAATTACTTGTTGCCTAAAATCGCCAACGCCTACTAGTTTTTCAATCGTTCCCATTTCTTTACTCAACTTATTGTTAAAAAAATCTTCTTTCTTCGGCGAGGCATTATATAATTCAATCAACCAGGAAATATTAACCTGTTTTGTTTTGCGAAGTTCAGCAGTATCATATTTCCTTAAATCCAAACCGTAGCAAACCTGATCTTGAAACAATGGCGTTTCTGACATGCCTTTGATGCTTTTTGGTGTAAAACTGAAATCGAATTTCCCTTTCAGGTACGGTGCGCCCACAATGGTAAAAGGAAACATTGTACCACGACCGTGATTTAAATATGTTCCTTCGAATAAACAGGTAGATGGGTATAGCAATATAGATTGCGCAGTATTTAAATTTGGCGATGGTTTTACTGGCAACACGTATTCCATATCATGGTTATAGTTTGCATTTTTAATTACTGTGATTTTGCATTTTACCTTGTCTTTTAGCCACCCTTCGCCGTTAAGCATTTGCGCATATTCGCCAACAGTTAGTCCGTGTGCAATTGGAATAGGTTGAATACCGATACCAGATTTAAATTTAGGATCCAGTATTGGGCCATCAATTAAATAACCATTAGGATTTGGACGATCCAATATCAAGAGCTCTTTTTTATTGAGAGCACAAGCTTCCATAACATGTTGCAAAGTGTTAATGTAGGTGTAAAAACGCACACCAACATCCTGAATATCAAATATCATCACATCAATATCAGCCAAGTCTTCTGTAGTTGGGGTACTGTGCTTTCCGTAAAGTGAAACAGCTTTAATTCCGGTTTTGGCATCAATCGCATCATCTATTTTAACCCCCGCACTTGCATCGCCTCTAAAACCATGCTCCGGGCCAAATATTTTTTGAATTTTAACACCGAGTTTCAATAAGCTATCAACCGATGTTTGCGTACCGATAATTGATGTCGGATTAACAACCATCCCTACACGTTTTCCTTTTAAAAGCGGCAAGTATTTTTCGGTTTGTTCCGCTCCAGTTTTAATAGTTGTTTCTACAGGAATATTAGTTTTTCTAATAACTGTTTTTTTATTTGGAATGCCTTTTCCAACTTCTTGCTCTAAAGTTTTCGGTCCCTGCCCACAAGCAGAAAGGGCAATTAGTGAGGTTAGTGCAAAACTGATGTATTTCTTCATTTGGGATAAATTTTACGATTTGGTTTTGGATGTTAATCAACAAAACAATTTAGCTACTTATTTGATTATTGTTATTTGGATGTTGTTTAAAGTTGACCAATATATTCCAAATATATACCATTTTTAAAAAGGATTTAAGCATTTTTGCTGTTACAAAATAATCAAATTGAATTTCGAATACTTTATAGCCGGCCGTATCGCTATTAAATCTGAGCGACCATTTTCCAAACTCATCGTTCGCATAGCCATTGCAGGTGTAATGCTTAGCCTTGCCGTAATGATTCTGACTATCGCCATCATTAAAGGCTTTAAAACCGAAATTCAAGATAAAGTTCGGGGTTATCTGGGCGATGTGCAAATAACTCGTTATGATTTAAATAACTCTTTTGAACATTCTCCATTTGTGCTGGATAGCGAAACCAGAAAGAAGCTAACCAATAATCCGGATGTAGAATATTTCTATCCTTTTGCTACCAAGCCAGCTATTTTATCGGCCAATGATGAAATTGAAGGCATTAATTTTAAGGGTGTCGACAAAACCTACAACTGGGATTACATTAAACAGCACATTATAAGCGGAACTATTATCGATTTTACAGATAGCACTGCTGCCATGCAGGAATTGCTGGTTTCCAATTATACAGCCAATCGGTTGAAGCTTAAAACTGGAGACGATTTCATTATGTATTTTGTTCAAAACCAGTTGCGCCCACGTAAATTTAAAATTGTGGGGATTTATGATATTGGGGTGGAAGATATCGACAAAAGCTTTGTGCTTGGGAACTTAAATATCATTAAACGCTTAAACAACTGGAAGCCAGATCAAATTGGTGGGATAGAAATCCGGATAAAAAGCTTCAAAGCTATTAATAAAGTTTCGGCAGATATTTTTGAAAGTTTACCCCAAAATCTGCGTTCGTTTTCCATTATCGAAAACTTTCCAAATATATTTACCTGGTTGGGTTTACTAGATGTAAACACAAGGGTTTTATTAATTTTAATGCTTATTGTTGGGGTAATTAATATGGTTACTGCATTGTTAATTATGATTTTAGAGCGTACAAATATGATTGGAATGCTTAAATCATTCGGGGCGAGCAACTGGAGCATTATGAAAATTTTCTTGTACAATGCTGCCTATCTCGTAGGGATTGGCTTACTGCTTGGAAATATTTTAGGCCTCGGCTTAGGGTTCTTTCAACAGGCAACACATATTTTTAAACTGAACCAATCATCGTATTTTTTGGCTTATGCACCAATAGAATTTCATTTTTTAGATGTATTAGGTTTAAACGTTTTAACCGTTCTGGTTTGTTTAATCGTATTAATTATTCCCTCTCTGCTCATCAGCAAAGTTTCGCCATTAAAAGCAATTAGGTTCAAATAAATTAAAAGAGGTTTTTAAAGCTAGATATGCTGCTTAGGTTTATTCCTCACCTGAGGAAAAAGCTTTGAACGTGTAGATGTTATAGCATGGCACAAAAATAAATAGGCTTTTCCCCATCCAGGGAAAAGACCTATCGTTTTTAACTAACCTATTCCAAACCTGGAATAGAACTAAGAATTAAGATTTTATAAGATGTAATATGAGCCAACCTGAGCTAATTCAGTTTGTGGCTTATCTTCCAGTATTTTGTTGTCATCAATCATTTGGCAAAGATCACGCTCAATTGTTCTACAAATAGTAGTGGTGGGTGTATCGGTTGGTTTGTTTTCGAACGGATCTTGCAGGTGAACAGCCATTTTCTCTACCAAAAGGAAAAAGGCAGCAATAGCAACAACCAATGGAACTTCCATGTAACCGAAATATTCAATCAAGCCAAACGGCAATAAAACAATGAATAAATGAATCGACATGTTGATATATTTACTATAAGTTACCGGAAAAACGGTGTTCTTAATCCGTTCACAGCCTCCCATATGGTTACACAAAGCGGTAAGCGTTTTGTCGATTTCAATTTGTTGATATTTGTTAATCCAGCCTTCATTCAAAGCTTTCTTCAAATCCATCGCATGTAATTCCAACAGGGTGGCAGTAACATTTTTACGTCTTTTAATGAACTCCATTTCATCAGCAGATAAATATTGTTCTAGGCCTTTGCGTGGATTAAATCCTCTTAAAGCTTGACTTAGTGCATAAGTCCAGGCAATTTGCCTTTTGATGAATTTTTCTTTGAAACGTTCAATCTCATCAGAACCATATGGGTTTTCTACAAAAGAAAGGATCTGTCTGGAAAGTGATCTGGAATCGTTAACAATGGCACCCCATAAAATCCTAGCTTCCCACCATCTATCGTAAGCTTGGTTCGATCTGAACGCTAGCAACAGAGAAATAATGGTACCCAGCAAAGCTGGCACTGTAATGGGAATTGAGATTCGGGTAACATGAAAGTTTTGATAAAGAATGACGATTCCAACTGAATAAGCAATTACAAAAAGCAATTCTTTTTTAATCTTTCCAAATATATAGGTGAGGGGAATATTATTTCGTAACAGCATGGTCTTAAGTTTATTTCGTTAATAATTAGGCGTTTGCCGCTTTTAATTCGTTTTCATGAATTTTAGTTTCGATTAAATTTTCTTGATTATGAAGCGTCATGATATTTAATTCCAACACTTCGCGGCCACAACGGGCGGTTAGAACTTTTGGATCGATACTATACTTGTTGATTTGCTTAAAGTTATAATCTTTAGGATAGGCAATAAAGTCTACCTCAAAAGCTTCGATGAAATTTTTGAAAGCAGCAACTGTGCTACCATAGAAATACTCTATACCAATGGTATCTATTTGATTAGTAAACTTCGCCTTGTAATTATTCAAAGTCTGGTAAAACTCGTCGCTAATGTTTTCGTAATCTCTGCTTCTTCGGCTTAACATTAACATATCAGTAATAGAGTCTGATAACTTAAATGCGTGGACAAAAATTATATTGAAGGTTTCGTTGGGTTGAGTCTGCGTTAAACCATCAATGATTTTTGTACTCTCTAAATTGAAATCTGTTGGTACTAATACTGTTTTCATGGCTTTATCTTGTTAAATGAATAAATATTTATACAAGTTTACAGCCATAAGATTACAGCGAAATAAGAATAAGATTAGAACGGGATTAGAATTAATAAAACCCAGAGATGCAGGTTGTAGAAATGTTCAATTATCTAGTAATTGTAGGCAAAATTAGAAATTTTATGGAATTTAAGAAAGAGATTTAACCAATAGCTTAGTAAATACTGGTAAGCGGTAGTAAAACTTTAATTTCTGTACCTATTCCTTCCTGCGATTTAATAGCAATGCTGCCGCGATGTAATCTAATGATGTTCAATGATAGAGGTAGCCCTATTCCGTAGCCTTTAAAGTCATTTGTGTTTGAAGCCCTGTAAAATGGTTCAAAAATATGTTGAATATCTGTTTGTGGAATTCCAATACCTTGGTCGGTAACTGCGATTGAAAGCGAATTAGCACTTGTTTCGATGGCAACGTTTACCAATTTATCATTCGAATATTTACATGCATTGCTTACAATATTGGTAAGGGCAAGTTTAATCAGGTTTTTATTGATTTTCAAACTCAATAATTCATCGTCATCGGGGAGTTTAGAAAAGTCTATTTCTATTTTACTTTCTGGATGAACCTGATTTACTGAAGCTTTAATTTCCCAAAGCAACTCATCCATCCTAACCAGTTCCCAGGGTTGGTTTTTTCCATTAAAGCCAGATTGTGCCAGACCTAACAAACTGGTTAAAATATGTTCCAATCTTTCGGCCTCACCTTTAATTTTTTCTAAAGCTAACTGCTGCTTCTGTGGATCGGTATTGGCCCGCATGGCCAGTTCTACCTCTCCACTAATTACTGTTAATGGTGTTCGAAGTTCGTGGGAAGCATTACTGATAAAATTGTTCTGCGTTTCAAAAGCAGTTTCTAACCGGTTTAGCATGTTGTTAAATGTTTGCGCCAATTGCGACATCTCATCGCTGCCACTTTTTACTTCTAACCGCATATGCAGGTTTTCTGCTTTTATCTTTTTAACACTTTTAATGATGTTCCGCAAAGGCATCAACATATAATTGGAAAATTTCCATCCAACCACAAAGGAGAGTAGAACAGAGAGGAAAAAACCAATAAGAAGGATCCGCTGAAGATCTTTCAATTCCCTAAAACCCACCGGATCATTTGCAGAAACAATAACCAGATAATCTTTATTGTTTATTTTGAAGGCTTTGCCTGCATAAAAGTGATTTTCTGACCGATAACGCGACATAGAGCCCGCATTTATTTTCTTATAAAAGCTTTGTGGCAAAACACTGTCAATTCGATGTTTACTGATGTCTTTAGCTTCAAAAATAAATGCCTTTTCCGATGGTAAACGTTCCAGATACCGGTTACGCATTTTGGCGTAGGCAGGGTTATTGGCATCTTCATAAAGCTTAATTTGCGCAGAAATATTTACCCTGGCTTCTAAGCGTTTATAAAAATCTTCAAAAGCAAATTCATTAGAAAAATACCAAACAAATCCACTTAATAATGAAATAATTACTGCTGAAAGTATGGCAAATAATAGGGTGATCTTTTTGGCAATGTTCATTTGTTAACCTTTTAAAACATAGCCTAAACCTACCGCTGTATGAATCAGTTTTTGATCAGCATGTTTATCTATTTTTTTACGGAGGTAGTTTACATATACATCAACCACGTTGGTGCCCAAATTAAAATCAATATCCCAAACGCTTTCCAAAATATCTATTCGAGATAAAATTTTAGACTTATTTTTCGCCATAAACTCCAGTAAACGGTATTCTGTAGCCGTTAATATAATTTCTTGATTATTGCGCTTAACCGTTTTTGCAGTCAGATTAATCTGCAGATCTACGATGTTAATAATCTGATCTAGATTGGCAGCACCATTATATCTACGAAGCAGCATTCGAATACGGGCAAAAAGCTCAGCAAATTTAAATGGCTTTATTAGGTAATCATCAGCACCGTTATCTAAACCATTAACCACATTTTCTGTAGTGCCTAAAGCGGTGAGCATAATAACAGGAACGTTTGGCGTTTCTGATTTGATGATTTTGCAAAGTTCCAATCCATTTATACCTGGAAGCATGATGTCAAGTATAATTAAATCGAATTGATTGTCTGCCGCGAGCTGCTTTCCGATCAATCCGTCAGGCGCAACACTCACTGTAAAACCTTCATCACTTAAACCTCTTGAAATTACAGAAACCACGTTTGGCTCGTCTTCTACTAATAATATATTCATTCGTTGGTTAATAATCTAAAATTAGGAAATAAGAAAATCTACTGATCGTAAATTATAAGATTATTGATTTTTAACGCAATAACGGCATAAATGTTTGTTTGTCAAAAAATAACCAAAAAACAAAGCCTCTTAATTATGAAAACTAAGAGGCTTGCAAGACTTAAATCCGATTAATTCCCTTTCTCTGATTTTTCTTTCAGGCTTGCCAATCCGCTTTCAAAATCTTTACCGATCATTTTATCCATTCCACCCATTACTAAACACATCCATTTGCTAATGATGTTGTTTTCTCCGCTCATCGTCCAGGTTACCTTGTTAGCAGTTCCTTCTGGCATAATATCAAATTCTGTATCAGCCAAGCTTTCAAATGGCTCAATAAACATTAAATCGATGTTGATGTTTTTGTTGGGATTTACGGAAGTGATTT
The DNA here is from genome assembly GCF_979258625.1 of Pedobacter sp. AC212. Lineage (NCBI taxonomy): Bacteria > Pseudomonadati > Bacteroidota > Sphingobacteriia > Sphingobacteriales > Sphingobacteriaceae > Pedobacter > Pedobacter sp. AC212. Next base: position 1,872,712 of record NZ_OZ409870.1, read on the forward strand.
TCATATAACCAGCTCCGGTTTCTTTCCCTTTCCAGTTATATTGATGACCTGGATTGCCTGGCGTTCCTGTAAATGATACCTCAGCGCTCGGCTCCATTTTTGCCCATGGATTCCATTTGTAGAATTCCTTAAAATCAGCAATGTTTTTATAAATAATGCTATCTGGTGCATTAATTACTGTCGACCTGGAAACTGAGTAATTTTTTGGCAGAAGTAAACCACCCACTAAAATAATGATTGCTAATAAGACAATGATGCCTAGCAGTACTTTTAAAAATTTCATGATTAATTTATTTGGTTATCTAAATTTAGTAAGAAACCATCAAAAATGAAACAATACTAAACGATATTGATGTTGGATTTTGGTGAATTTAATTTAAAGTGCATTAAATCTGCTATAGATTGGGCTTTTTGCTTAATTACTGTAGCGTTTTCTCCGTCGAATAATTCATCAACGGTATTAAAAAAGATGTTTTTCCAGGTGTCAAATTCTTCGTTTTTTAAAGATGCTTTTTTGTTAATATCGAAATGGGTGAGCATGGGATTTCCCTTGTATATTGCTTTTCCGAATAAGATGCTTTCCCAAAAGTCGTACATTTTAGGGAGGTGATGGGCCCAATCTACTTGCATTACCTGGGTAAATATCGGACCAATGCGCTCATTTTGCTGAACTTTTTGATAAAATGAATCCACCAATAAGACAATATCATTTCGATCAATAATATCTTTTTTCACTGGGATTATTTGTAAGTCTAAGTGTCGATTTTTCGTAATTGATAACCGCTTTATATTGCATCAAAATATCACCACCAATAATTCCGATAATTGGTGGATGGCCGAATTGCTGATAGGTATCAGTAACAGACTGCAGATCAAAAGCAACAGTTTCGTAGTTTTTAATCTTCAGCCTTCCTATCTTAACTTCGGGAATAGTAGCCTGAATAGTACTTGTTGTGGTAAATAATGTTGCGGCATTTATTTCTTCTGAAACCTGCAAAGTTTCAGCCAGATGTTGCTCAATTAGTTTTTTATCGAACACACTTCTTGATGCACCGGTATCTAAAACGGCAAAATGCTTTTCCTTAAAAACAACAACTTCCACCAAAAGGTGGAAGCCATCGTCTTGTAAGTTTATTAATTTTAATGGGATGGAAATTGAACTCATTTAAACTAGTTTCATCTCCGCTAAAACGCTGTTCATATTTCTAACTGCATCAGCACTTTTATTAAATGCCGCTTGTTCGTCATCAGTTAATTTAAAATCGATGATCTTCTCCCAGCCACTGCGACCAATAATTACAGGCACGCCCAGGCATATATCTTCTTGTCCGTATTCTCCTTCCAGAGAAACACAGCAGGTAAATAATTTTTTTTCATCGCGAAGAATAGCTTCTACTAGAGCGGCTCCCGCTGCACCCGGTGCATACCAGGCAGAAGTTCCGATTAGTCCGGTTAAAGTTGCGCCGCCAACCATCGTATCAGCAGCTACTTTATCAAGCGTATCTTTATCTAACAAATTGCTTACCGGTAAACTTTGATAGGTAGCTAAACGAGTGAGCGGAATCATAGTGGTATCGCCATGGCCGCCAATAACAAAACCCTGTAAATCATTTGGATTGCAATCTAGTGCCTGCGATAAATAGAATTTAAAGCGAGAACTATCAAGCGTTCCACCCATACCGATAATTCGGTTTTTTGGTAATCCTAAAGATTTTAAAGCCAAATAGGTCATGGTATCCATCGGGTTACTAATCACAATAATGATCGCTTCTGGAGAGAACTTTAAAATATTTTCTGCAACACCTTTAACAATTCCAGCATTGATGCCAATAAGCTCTTCACGGGTCATGCCGGGTTTACGCGGTAAGCCTGAAGTAATTACAACAACATCAGATCCTGCTGTTTTACTATAATCGTTGGTTACACCAGTAATTTTTGTGTCGAAGCCCAAAAGCGTAGTAGTTTGCATCATATCAATGGCTTTACCTTCGGCAAAACCTTCTTTAATATCTAACAAAACAAGTTCATTCGCTAATTCTTTTCTGGCAATATTATCTGCACAAGTAGCGCCAACTGCGCCCGCACCTACAACCGTTACTTTCATATATTTAATTTTAAGGTTTGCTGTTAATTATCTATCGAAGATAAAAACAAATACGAGCTTATGAAACGCTTTTATCAACTTTATGTTTGCTGCTGTAATTTCGTCAGCCTTGAGAAACTGATCTCATTTAAACTCATTTAGGTGAGCATTGACAGACGGTATTTGTATCCATTAGATATAAAAGTTTTGGATTTCAAATTTATATATCACCTATAGCCGAGATTATAAATTTCGGTGGACAGAGCGCATCAACACTTTATTCTTTTGTTGATAAAATTTGACAAATCCGCTGGCCAAATTGTCTATTTTTGATGAACCGTTTATATTCTACAACGGCTAATTCTTTACAAATAATATGTACTTAATTTTTGATACTGAAACCACGGGTTTGCCACGTAATTACAATGCTCCAATTACCGATACGGATAATTGGCCGCGTTGTATTCAAATTGCCTGGCAATTGCATGATGAGATGGGGAGGATGGTTGAGCATCAGGATTATTTGGTTCGTCCAGAGGGGTTTAATATCCCTTACGATGCGGAGCGAATCCATGGCATTTCTACTGAACTTGCAGCCGAGCAGGGCATTTCATTAGCTGAGGTTTTAGAAAAATTTAATGCTGTTTTATCAAAAGCGAAATTCATTGTAGGTCAAAATGTAGGCTTTGATGTAAACATTATGGGATGTGAGTTTCACCGTTTTGGGGTTGAAAACCGCATGGCAGAAATGCCTGTTTTAGATACCTGTACGGAAGTAACTGCAGAGCTTTTAAAACTTCCGGGAGGTAGAGGCGGTAGATTTAAATTGCCCACATTAACGGAATTACACTCATATCTATTTGGCGTTCCGTTTAATGAAGCCCATAACGCCACTGCCGATGTTGAAGCCACAACGCGTTGTTTTCTGGAGTTAATTAAAAAAGAGGTTTTCAAAAAAGAAGAACTTTTAGTTGATGCAGAATATTTTCCGCGTTTTCGGGAATATAATGCTGGTTCCATTCCAGACTTCGGAATCCCGCATGTTAACCTAAAGGCCGCTTCTGATGAGATTCGTAAACGCCTTCAAAAGGCTGAAGGTGGAGGGGTTTCTAAGCAAGAGCTTGCAGAAAATAAACAAGAGCTTGCTGCGGCAACTTTTGTGCATTTACATAATCACACGCAATTTTCGGTATTACAAAGTACAATCAGTATTCCTGCTCTTATAAAAGCAGCTGCAGCACAAAAAATGCCTGCTGTAGCCATGACGGATCATGCCAATATGATGGGTGCTTTTCACTTTGTAAATGCAGTTTTAAACCACAATAAAGCAGCTGAAGCTAAGAATGCAGAAGCCATTGAAGCTGGAGAACGGCCAACTGAAGTGGTAATGACACCAATTATTGGGGTAGAGTTTTTTGTTTGCGATGATCACTTAAATAGAACGGTGAAGGATAATGGTTACCAAATGGTGCTGTTAGCGAAGAACAAAAAAGGCTATCACAATTTAGCCAAAATGTCTTCTATTGCTTATACAAAAGGGTTTTATTACGTTCCACGTATTGATAGAAATGTAATTGAGCAGTATAAAGATGATATTATTGTGTTATCTGGAAACCTTTCGGGAGAGATTTCGAATAAGCTTTTAAATATGGGTGAAAACCAGGCTGAAGAAGCTTTGGTTTGGTGGAAAGAAAAATTCGGCGAAGATTTCTATGTAGAAGTGATGCGCCACAATCAGGAAGATGAAGACCGCGTTAATGCTTCGCTTGTTGCGCTGGCCCGCAAGCATGAAGTGAAGCTGATTGCGACCAATAACACCTATTACATCAATAAAAAGGATGCGAATGCGCATGATATTCTCCTTTGTGTAAAAGATGGTGAAAAGCAAGCCACGCCAATTGGTCGCGGCCGCGGTTACCGATATGGTTTGCCGAACCAGGAATACTACTTTAAATCGGGTGAGGAAATGAAAGCGCTTTTTGCTGATTTGCCCGAAGCCATTTTAAATATACAAGAGGTTGTAGATAAGATAGAAACCTACAAGCTTGCTCGTGAAGTACTCTTGCCGAAATTTGATATCCCTGAAGAATTTTTGGTTGCTGAAGATGAAAATGATGGAGGAAAACGTGGAGAAAATAAATTTTTACGACATTTAACCTACGAGGGAGCAAAAAAACGATATGGCGTATTAACACCAGAGGTTACCGAACGATTAGATTTTGAGCTGGCTACCATCGAGAAAACGGGCTACCCGGGTTACTTTTTGATTGTGCAGGATTTTATTGCTGAAGCCCGTCGCAGAGATGTGTCTGTTGGTCCGGGCCGTGGTTCAGCTGCAGGCTCTGTAGTAGCTTATTGCCTTTGGATTACCAACATCGACCCAATAAAGTACGATCTCCTTTTTGAGCGTTTCTTAAATCCGGATCGTGTTTCCATGCCCGATATCGATATTGACTTTGACGATGAGGGTCGTGGTAGAGTAATGGAATACGTAATTAATAAATACGGCTCCAGTCAGGTTGCCCAAATTATTACCTACGGTACCATGGCAGCGAAATCTTCCATCCGTGATACTGCCAGGGTTTTAGATTTGCCTTTATTCGAGGCAGATAAAATAGCGAAGCTGATTCCAAATATGAAGCTCGCAAAAATCTTCAACCTGGATGAGAAAGCACTGAAAGATGCGCTTCGCCCGGATGAATACGAGCGTGTTCAGGAGTTAAAAGCGATGGGGCTTTTAAAAGACCTAAGTGCAGAAACTATTCAGCAAGCACAAGTTTTAGAGGGTTCATTAAGAAATACAGGTATCCATGCCTGCGGGGTAATTATTACGCCAAGCGATATCACCAACTTCGTTCCGGTGGCTACCGCAAAGGATTCTGATTTATATGTTACGCAATTTGATAACTCCGTTGTAGAAAGTGCTGGTCTCTTAAAAATGGACTTTTTGGGTTTAAAAACCCTTACGTTAATAAAAGATACCGTTAAACTGGTAAAGAAAAGGCATGGCATTAATCTCGATCCGGATACGTTCCCAATTGATGATGTAATGACTTATGAGCTTTTCCAGCGTGGTGAAACGATTGGGATTTTCCAGTATGAGAGTCCGGGTATGCAAAAGTATATGAAGGAACTGAAGCCTACGGTTTTTGACGATTTAATTGCCATGAATGCGCTTTATCGCCCAGGACCGATGGAATATATTCCAAGTTTTGTTAGGCGGAAAAATGGCGAAGAAGAAATACAATATGATTTAGATGCTTGCGAAGAATACCTGAAGGAAACTTATGGTATCACTGTTTATCAGGAGCAGGTGATGCTTTTATCCCAAAAATTAGCAGGTTTTACCAAAGGTGAGGCCGACGTTTTGCGGAAGGCGATGGGTAAAAAGCAGAAAGACGTTTTGGATAAAATGAAGCCTAAATTTGTAAAACAGGCGGCAGAAAAAGGTCATGATGCTACAACGCTCGAAAAAATCTGGAAAGATTGGGAAGCATTTGCCTCTTACGCGTTTAACAAATCGCACTCTACTTGTTACGCTTGGATTGCTTACCAAACGGCGTATTTGAAGGCGCATTACCCGGCAGAATATATGGCTGCGGTACTTTCCAATAATATGAGCGATATTAAACAGGTAGCTTTCTTTATGGAAGAATGTAGACAGATGGGCGTGACGGTTTTAGGCCCTGATGTTAACGAATCTGATTTAAAGTTCTCTGTAAATGTTAGGGGCGAGGTGCGTTTCGGTATGTCGGCGGTTAAAGGAGTAGGCGAGAAAGCAGTAGAAAGTATTATCGAAGAGCGATTGGGAAATGGTCCTTATGCTTCTGTTTACGATTTCGCAAAGCGATCTAATACCCGTATTGTAAATAAAAAGGCATATGAAAGTTTCGTTTATAGCGGTGCTTTTGATGCGTTTGGCGGCCATCGGGCACAGTATTTTTATATAGGTCCGAACGATAAAATGAATGGGATCGAAAAAATCATCAAGTTTGCTAACGACTTTCAAAATAATGAAAGTACTTCGCAAGGGTCATTATTTGGTGGTTCAAAGGCCGATTTAATATTAGAACCCACTTTACCGGTTTCTCCTGAATGGGCTTTGATGGATCGATTGAAGTATGAAAAAGATGCAATTGGGATTTTCCTTTCAGGCCATCCACTGGATAATTATAAATTGGAACTCGATAAGTTTTGTACCCATGGCGTAAGGCAACTTAGCATCATCAATAAAGTAAGGATGGGCGATACCAATGAAGAAGTATTAGCTGAATTTGCTAAACTTCAAAACCGTGAACTTTGTGTGGGTGGTTTGGTCGTAGCGGCATCTCAAAGAATTACGAAGACTGGTAAGCCTTTCGGGACATTTGTATTTGAAGATTATGAGGATGCTTGCGAAATGGCGCTATTCGGAGAAGATTTTCTGAAATTCAAATCTTTTTTAACCGAAGGTTACTTTTTACAAATCAGAGGTAGAGTGGGTGAACGCTTTGGTAAAGCAGGTGATTGGGAGTTTAAAATAACGGCCATAAATTTAATGTCTGAATTGAGGGATAAGCTGGCTAAGAGTTTAACCATCCAAGTGCCGATTGAACGTGTGAATGAAGAGTTGATGCGGGAAATTGAACTTATTTTAGCGGACAATAAGGCAAATTCAGAGCAGCAAAACTGCCAACTTAACTTCGCTGTTTTCGATACTGAGAAGCAAATTATGTTGGATCTGCCTTCGAAGAATTTGAAAATCAATCCTAACAATAAGTTCTTAGAACAATTGGTCGGGCTCAATGTTGTAAACTATAAGTTAAATTAAGTTTCTGGCGTTTAAGAGTAAAAATCTAGATTAGAAAGATTGCTTACTTACTCTTAATAAGTGTTAAATGAAACAAACCACAACAATGTCAAATTGACATTACACTATAGTTGGCATTACAATTGAATACCTATATTTGAACATAAAAAAAATAATTATGGCATTAGAAATCACAGATGCAAACTTCGAGGAGCTTGTATTAAAATCAGATAAACCCGTATTAGTAGATTTTTGGGCAGAATGGTGTGGCCCTTGTCGCATGGTTGGTCCTGTAGTAGAAGAAATTGCGAAAGAATACGATGGTAAAGCAGTTGTTGGAAAAGTGAACGTTGATAATAACCCTCAAATTTCGACACAATTCGGTATCCGCAATATTCCAGCTTTATTATACTTTAAAGACGGTCAGGTTGTTGACAAACAAGTTGGTGCAGTTCCAAAATCAGTATTAGCTGAAAAATTAAACAAGCAATTGGCTTAAGAAAAAAGCTGAAGTTTTAAGCTAGGACAATTATCAGTCTGAGCATTTAGCTTAAGCTTGTAACATATTTAAAACCCGGGTTCTTTAAAAGGATACGGGTTTTTTTATGAAGAAATATTTTCGTTTCTTTAAATTAAAAATCCATATCCCCATGAAATTAATTAACAACAAGGTATTAGGTATATTCATCGCTGCAGTAGCTGTAAATTGTTTTAGCGTTACAGATGTAGCTGCCCAAAGTCCTGTAGAATCCGGCAAACCAACTGCCGATTATAAACCAGCTTTCACTGGTCAAACCCGTATTGCTGGCATAAAAACTTCCACTCCGTTAGAAATATCGATCATCAACGGTAAGCTTGAAAATCCATGGGCAATTTCGGTTTTACCCAATGGCGGATTTCTGATTACGCAAAAGCAAGGAACCATGGTGGTGCTTACTGCTGATGGAAAATCAAGCAAGAAAATCACAGGCCTGCCAAAGGTAGATGCCTCTGGTCAGGGTGGTTTGTTGGATGTCACGCTTGATCCTAATTTCGCAAAAAATAGAATGGTCTATTTTGCGTATTCAGAACCACAAACTACAGGGGTTGTGCTTGCAATAGCAAAAGGAAAACTGTCTGCTGATGAGACGAAGATTGAAAATCAAAAAGTAATTTATCGTGCCACACCGGCCCATACGGGTAAATTGCAGTACGGGTCGAGAATTGTTTTCGATAAAAACGGAGATATGTTTGTGAGCACCGGAGAACGTTCGGATAGAGAAATAAGAATTCAGGCACAACATTTAAACTCTTCTTTGGGCAAAATTCTTCATTTAACAACAGAAGGTAAAGCTGTACCTAATGGACCTTTTGCTGGAAAAGCAGATGCACGGCCTGAAATTTATGCTTATGGCTTGCGTAATCCAGATGGTTTGGCCATTAATCCACAAACTGGCGATTTATGGGAAGCGGAATTCGGTCCACGTGGTGGCGATGAGCTAAACTTAATTAAACCCGGCAAAAATTACGGCTGGCCAATTATCACCTATGGTATTGAATATAGTGGAAAGGCAGTTGGAGAAGGCATTCAACAAAAGGAGGGTATGGAGCAACCGGTTTACTATTGGAACCCTGTAATTTCTCCAGGCTCGATTGCTTTTTACAATAGCAGCATAATACCCGAGTGGAAAGGGAATTTGTTTGTCGGCGGATTAAGTGGCTCACATATTATTCGGTTAGTAATCAAAGAAAACAAGGTTGTTGGCGAGGAGCATTTATTGGAAGGTAAAGGCGAGCGCTTTAGAGATCTGGTAGAAAAGGATGGAGTACTTTACGCAGTGACTGATAATGGCAACTTATATAAGATAGCCAAAAAGTAGATAATTTCGGCTGGTGGAGACACCAGCCGATAGATAGGCTTGCAATCATCGTACTAATGGTTGGTGTCCTCACCAACCATCTCTTGAGGGCTCGGCTGGTGGAGACACCAGCCGATAGAATGTAGTTGGTTAGTAGTTGAGTACATCAAAAGATAGACAAATAGGCCTGCAATCCTCGCCTTAATAGTTGGTGTCCTCACCAACCATCTTTTGAGGTTTCGGCAGGTGAAAACACCATCCGATAGCGGAAATCCTTCCATCTAAACCTCGTGTCAACCAAAACCGTTTTCAAAAAAATCTCATCTCTGCTGTTTCTGAAATATTATGTCGTTATGAATGCTAAAAACCTATTTTAATTCATAAATCTTTTATTAGCTTTACGATATGCAGACGGTAAAGTATGAAAATGAAACCAGTTTTGGCAATCTGGAATTATTAGCAAAGCAAGTAGTTGAAGGCTTTATCACCGGGCTGCATAAAAGTCCTTTTCATGGATTTTCGGTGGAGTTTGCTGAACATCGCCAATACAATAATGGCGATAACGTAAAAAATATCGACTGGAAGCTCTACGCTAAAACTGATAAGCTTTATAGCAAGCGCTTTGAAGAGGAAACCAATTTACGCTGCCAGTTTGTAATTGATGTTTCCTCTTCGATGTATTTTCCGGAACCGAAAAAAAATAAGCTTACCTTCGCCATCGAGGCCAGTGCTTCACTCATGTATTTGTTAAAAAGGCAGCGTGATGCCTTTGGTTTAAGCCTTTTTGCTGACGAGGTATTGCTGAATTCTCCGGCAAAATCTACAACCGCCCATCAAAAATTTTTGTTTGCTCAGCTGGAAGATCTCTTGGAGAACCCAAAGTTGAATGCCCATACAAACTTAAGTGGCGCTTTACACCAGGTGGCAGAATTGATTCACAAACGGTCTCTCGTAATTATTTTCAGTGACTTGTTTAGTACTCAAATCAACAACCAAGCAACCGACGATTTTTTTGATGCTTTACAGCATTTGAAATTTAATAAACACGAAGTTGTGGTATTCAACGTGGTTGATAAAGCAAAAGAAGTGGACTTTGATTTTGAAAACCGCCCATATCAGTTTGTGGATATGGAAACAGGAGCCACTATTAAAGTTCATGCGAACCAGGTGAAAGAAAATTACAAAGCTTCAGTCTCTGCTTATAGACAAGAGCTTGCTTTGAAATGCGCTCAAAACAAAATTGACTTGGTAGATGCAGATATCAACGATGGATTTTATCCGATTCTGCAGGCTTACCTCATCAAACGGCAGAAGCTCGGTTAGCAATTACCTCAACTAAAAACAACATCTACTTACTCGTGTTGGTTATATATTTGAATTCTTAAACCCCATAACATGTTAGAAAAAGGAACCAAGGCACCAGATTTTGAATTGAATGCCACTCCCGATCAAAAAATTAAGTTAAAAGATTTTTTAGGTAAAAATGTGATCTTGGCATTTTACCCGGCAGACTGGAGTCCGGTTTGCAGCGACCAGATGGCGCTTTACAATGAAATGCTGAAGTATTTTAGTAAACACGATGCTCAAATTTTTGGAATTTCTGTGGATAGTGTTTGGTGCCACCTGGCTTTTGAAAAGGACCGAAATCTGCATTTCCCGCTCCTGGCAGATTTTGAGCCAAAAGGAGCCGTATCTAAGGTTTATGGCGTATATGATGAAAAGGTTGGAGAAAGTAAGCGGGCACTTTTTGTTATTGATAAAGAGGGAAAAATTGCCTGGAGCTATTTATCGCCTACGGCAGTAAACCCAGGGGCTGATGGAATTTTGGATGCATTAGAAGCATTAGATAAAAATAGAAACTATGAGTAAGCTAAAACCGGAAGTTACGGAGAAAGATCATGCACAGGGAAAACAAGATGCACCAATTACCATTGTAGAATATGGCGATTATCAATGTCCTTACTGTGGGGATGCTTATCCAATTGTAAAAGAAATTGAAGAAACTTTTGGGGATCAGATCAACTTCGTATTTAGGAATTTTCCACTACAGGAAGCACATCCATTCGCTTTTCCAGCTGCAATAGCTGCTGAAGCAGCAGCCTTGCAAGGTAAGTTTTGGGAGATGCATGATGCACTTTACGAAAACCAATATCGTTTGGATGAAGATTTATTTGATGAATTAGCAGAAACGATTGGTTTGGATATTGAAAAATTTCAAGCGGATAGTACCAATGCTGATGTGAAACAAAAGGTAGAAGATGATTTTGAGAGCGGCGTGAGAAGTGGCGTAAATGGTACGCCTTCATTTTATGTTAACGGAAACAAGTTTGATGGCGCAGCTACTGATTTATATCAGATGCTTAAAGAAAGTACAGAATAAAAAAACCTCATGTGTTTTGCAACACATGAGGTATCAGATAAGGGTAACCGGAAAACTAAAAAACTAATTATGAGTTTTTAGAATTTAACAAAACAGAAATCGCTTCGTATTTTGTTATTCAAAGGTGCATTTCATTTATGAAGTTTTAGTGAAGAAGATAATCTCGGTCGGATTCCCAGTCTGTAAACAGTCAGATTCGATTATTTCTTTTTCTGGCTGCAAACAATTGTAAGCAAGAGAATATTTATAACCTGTCATCATCATAGTGATGTTGATCATAATCTAAAATTGTATGGCCAAAAATGTTGCTGAGCAACTTGTAGAAATGCTTGTTGAAGCTGGTGTGAAAAGGGTTTATGCCGTTACTGGCGATAGTCTGAATTATTTCAATGATGCAGTAAGGCGAAATGGTAAAATTAAATGGATTCATGTCCGGAATGAAGAAGCGGGTGCTTTTGCAGCAGCAGCTGAAGCTGAGCTAGACGGAATAGCATGTTGCGCAGGAAGTTGCGGTCCGGGGCATGTTCACTTAATAAATGGCCTTTACGATGCGCACCGATCTCATGTGCCGGTGATTGCCATTGCATCTACTATTCCTACCGGCGAATTTGGAACTGAATTTTTTCAGGAAACCAACACCATAAAACTTTTTGACGATTGTAGTTACTATAATCAGTTGGCTACCACTGCCGAACAAGCTCCACGTATGTTTCAAACGGCTATTCAAACCGCTATCCATAAAAAAGGCGTTTCGGTTTTTGGCTTACCCGGTGATGTGGCCGAAATGGATGCCGTGGAAAGTGTTACTGCGATGCAAATATTCCGCAACAAGCCTGTCATTCGTCCTTCAGATGAAGAATTAGCTGCATTGGCTGAGCTGCTGAACGAGGAAAAGAAAGTGATGATTTATTGCGGTATTGGTGCATCAGAGGCGCATGATGAAGTGGTAGAACTGGCTTCAAAGTTAAAAGCACCAATTGGCTTTTCATTCAGGGGGAAAATGGGTATTCAATATGATAACCCATATTCGGTAGGGATGACTGGTCTTTTAGGGCAACCCTCTGGTTATCATGCCATGCATGAGGCAGATTTGGTGCTTCTATTGGGAACCGATTTTCCTTACGTGAACTTCATGCCGGTGAAGAACAAAATAATTCAGATAGATGAAAGACCAGAACGACTTGGAAGAAGAGCGAAATTAACCATGGGTTTGTGTGGCGATGTAGCTGATTCTTTGAAAGCACTTCTTCCGCTATTGAAGGATAAAACAGATGATAAATTTTTGAAAGCCCAACTTGAATTTTACGAAAAGGTAAAGGAAAACCAACAGGTTTATGTAAAGGATCAAGGCGAGGAAAATAAAATTCAACCTGAATTTGTGGCTGAAACCATAAATCGTTTGGCTGCTCATGATGCGATTTTTACGGTTGATACCGGAATGTGTTGCGTGTGGGGAGCCCGGTTTATTGATGGTACAGGTAAACGCAAAATGTTAGGCTCGTTTAACCACGGTTCTATGGCTAATGCAATGCCTATGGCAATTGGCGCTGCTCTTGCACATCCGGAACAGCCAGTAATTGCCTTATGCGGAGATGGCGGTTTATCAATGTTACTTGGTGATTTGGCTACGATTAAACAGTACAACCTTCCTATAAAATTGGTTGTTTTTAATAACAGGGCACTTGGAATGGTGAAACTTGAAATGGAAGTTGATGGCTTGCCAGATAATGAAACCGATATGATTAACCCTGACTTTGCACTAGTAGCACAAGCCATGGGTTTCAAAGGTATAACAGTTTCAAAGCCTGATGAAGTAGAAACCGCTATTGCTAACGCATTAACCGAAAGCGGACCGGTGCTGCTAAATATTATGACAAATCCTAATGCGCTGGCCATGCCGCCAAAAATAGAGTGGGCGCAAATAAAAGGAATGACAGAATCGATGGCGAAGTTAATGCTGGGTGGAAAAATGACGGAGGTTTTCGATACCATCAAATCCAATTATAAACACTTCGGCGAAGTGCTTTAAATGAAAACAAAAAGCCAGGTCATCTGGCTTTTTGTTTAAGTTATTTTTTTGAATACAGGTTTTGTAGGTGTAACAGAGAGGCAATCAGTTTGTCCTCATTTCCAGCCAAACAATAGTATTTAATTCCATTTTTATCGTTCTCTGGTTCGCCATCTCTTTTCTCGAAAATTGGATAGATCGTTTTCAACGTTGTGTTGTTAGTTGACGGATGAACCTTAAAGCCTTTCCAATCGCTGATCATCGTCATACCGTCTTTTTTAATTGATTCATTTTCGCTCTCGAGTTTGATTATAAAGTGACCGCTTTTGCCGTCATCATCAACTTTAAAAGCATTTTCTGTAATTTTCAACTGAGTAATCTGCCCTTTAATTAAGATACTGTCAGTACCGCCAATAGCACTAGCTAATAGTTGATTGATGGTTTGAATGGTTTCAGATTTGTTTTGTGAAAATCCTTTGAATGTGATCATCAAAAGGATCAGCAAGGTTAATTTTGTTCTCATAATTATTTGGTTTTTTTGTGTGTACCTAAAACTAATCAAATAATTTGAAAAAGCAAATACCTATAAATCAGTAAGTAACGAAGCAATCTCAGTTTAAAGAGATTGCTTCGTATCTCGCAACGACGGTTTCTTTTGCAAAACCTACAAATTTCCCCTTAACTCTTGTTCACGTTCTAAAGATTCGAATAATGCTTTGAAATTTCCTGCACCGAAACTTTGAGCACCCTTACGTTGGATAATTTCGAAAAATAGTGTCGGGCGATCTTCTACCGGTTTGGTAAAAATCTGGAGTAAATAGCCTTCTTCATCACAATCAACTAAAATCCCTAAACTTTCCAGCAACGAAATTTCTTCATCAATTTTGCCTACCCGTTGTGGCATCATATCATAATAAGCTTCAGGTGGCGCACTCAAAAATTCAACTCCACGAGATTTAAGTTCTCTCACTGTGTGAACAATGTCTTTCGTAGCTACTGCAATATGTTGTACGCCTTCACCTTCATAGTATTCTAAGTACTCCTCAATTTGCGATTTCTTTTTACCTTCTGCGGGCTCATTAATAGGGAATTTTGAGAAACCATTACCATTACTCATTACCTTGCTCATCAAAGCTGAATATTCCGTATTGATTTGTTTGTCATCAAAAGACAGGATATTTACAAAGCCCATTACGTCTTCGTACCACTGTACTGCTTCATTCATCCTGTTCCAACCTACATTGCCCACACAATGATCGATGTATAAAAGCCCGGCATCTGCAGGTTTATAGTCACTTTCCCAAACCCGATAACCTGGCATAAAAGTGCCAGAATAGTTTTTTCTTTCGATAAACATGTGCACCGTTTCTCCATAGGTGTAAATACCGCTCATTTTAACCTCACCATTTTCATCAGTTAATGTTTTAGGTTCCATGTAGGGTTTTGCGCCGCGTTTCGTCGTTTCTTCGAATGCACTATAAGCATCATCAACCCAAAGGGCAAGCACTTTAACGCCGTCGCCATGTTTTTTAACATGTTCTGCAATTGGATGGTCAGATTTCAAGGCCGTGGTTAGGATTAACCTGATTTTTCCCTGTTGTAAAACATAAGAGGCTCTATCGCGAACACCAGTTTCCGGACCGGCATAAGCCAAGCTTTGGAAGCCAAAAGCGGTTTTGTAATAATGAGCAGCTTGTTTTGCATTGCCCACGTAAAATTCTATATAATCTGTTCCATTAATAGGCAGAAAATCCTGTGCCTTAGCTATTTTCTCTGCGAATGTTAGTGTTTCCATATTTTTTTTGATAGTCCGGAATCCGATTTAGATATCCGAGGATTTAAATTTTTACTAAGTCCGAAGTCGGGCGGCCGAGATCGGATGATTTTATTTTGATAAGCCTAAAGTCGATTTTAATTGCTGTGTAACTACGCTCTATAGCATTGGACTTCCTTATCCCAACCACCTATTCTATATTAATCTGCCAGCTTTTGTGGTAATTTTCATCTTCTATATCAATTGCATCTTGCGTAAGCATCAGCGGTTTGAAAGGATCAATCATTACGGCTAGCTCATCTGTTTTTTCTTTTCCAATGGATTTTTCCACTGTTCCTGGATGCGGACCATGTGGAATACCGCCGGGATGGAGCGTAATTTGTCCTTTAACCACGCTTTTTCGACTCATAAAATCGCCATCGACATAATAAAGCACTTCATCGCTGTCTACATTGCTGTGGTTATAAGGTGCCGGGATAGAATCTGGATGGTAGTCGTATTTTCGTGGAACGAAAGAGCAAATCACAAAATTATGCCCTTCAAATGTTTGATGTACCGGAGGCGGTTGATGCAGACGGCCAGTTATCGGCTCGAAATCGTGGATCGAGAATGCGTAAGGATAATGATATCCATCCCAGCCTACATAGTCAAAAGGATGTGTACCGTAAGTGTAAGGGTAGATTAAGCCTTGTTTTTTAATGAGTACCTTGAAATCGCCGTATTCATCATGCGTTTGCAAATTCTCAGGTAACCTTAAATCTCTTTCACAGTATGGCGAATGCTCCATTAACTGTCCATACTGGTTTAAGTATCGTTTTGGAGGCCTGATCGGACTAAAACTTTCAACAATGAACAATCTATTTACCTCATTGTCAAATTCCATTTGATAAATTGTTCCCCTTGGAATGATCAGATAATCTCCGTAAGCAAATTTAATTTCCCCGAAACCCGTTTTCAGTTTACCCGAACCCTCATGAATGAAGATCATTTCATCAGCCTGGCTGTTTTTATAGAAATAATCAGTCATTGATTTTTTCGGAGCGGCCAATACGATATGTAAATCGCTATTCACCAAAACGGGTTTTCTGCTTTTTAAAAAATCATCTTCAGGCTTGATATTGAAACCGATTAGGCTGGTATGTTTGAGGTGCTTTTCACGAGCAATTTTTGGTTCCACGCTGTAAGGTTCACCTAAATGTTTCACAATGGTAGGCGGATGGCAGTGGTAAACCAACGAATATAAACTCGAAAAACCTTCGGTAGAAACCAGTTCTTCGGCGTATAAATTTCCATCGGGCTTACGGAAAACCGTATGACGTTTTGCTGGTATCTGCCCCAATTTATGATAAACAAGCATAATGATATAAGTTAGGTTAGAAATAAGATCTAAAAGAATAAACAATCAAAACGCAGCGGCGTTTCAATTTATAGGGAAAGGTGATGAGAATTACAGAGAATATTGAGCCATGATTAATTTAGATAGCATTTTATAGCGACGGGCAGCAATGGCGTCGTTCACTAAATTGATATGTAATGCTTTTAAAATCATGGTTTTGATGATGCTAAAGTAATGATTTTATTTTTAAGATGAAATTTCTTTATCTTTAATTCTAACCAAAATTCGATGAAAATATTCTTAACGCTCCTCATCTGCTTCCTGACTTGCTTCACCGTATCGGCTCAAAAAAAATGGAAATATAAAATTAAGGTTGTTGAGCACTCTGGCAAGCGATACCGTGGTTTTTTCTATTCCGCAGAAAATAAACAACTTATTTTGGTGAAAAATAATGGTGATACCAGCATACTGAAAGCGGAAAATATTGACAAGCTATTTATTCACAGGCGTGGAGTAGTGGCGCCATTTGCAATTGCAGGCGCCCTTGTTTTTCTTGCCCTCTCGGTAGAAAGCTCAAATGTACTGGAATCGGTAGTTTTGATC
Source organism: Pedobacter sp. AC212 (assembly GCF_979258625.1). Lineage (NCBI taxonomy): Bacteria > Pseudomonadati > Bacteroidota > Sphingobacteriia > Sphingobacteriales > Sphingobacteriaceae > Pedobacter > Pedobacter sp. AC212. Next base: position 1,889,523 of record NZ_OZ409870.1, read on the forward strand.
ATAGTTGGTATTCCTGTTGGCGTTTCATTGGGTCTGTTAACAGGTGAACTTTTTGCGAACAAACGATATTATAAAAGGTTGGAGGAGAAAGATTTTCCATTAATTAAAAAAGATTTGCAAAAATATACTGAACTTAAATAGTGCAGGCATTTTTCTTTTCCTGTCGTAAATTATTAGCTTTACCACGTACTTTAACCAAATTTATATGAAATTAGTAAGTTATAAAACTGAAGATAGAGAGCACCTTGGCCTGTTTATAGATGGCCACATCTATAATTTAAACAGTTGTGATAAGCTGCTTCCTGATACAATGAATGAATTTTTGCAAGGCGGAGAAGTACTGATGGAACGGGCAAAAAAAATTGATTTACAAATTAATGATGGATCGTTATTGGCGAAAGAGGAAATCTTTTATGAAATTTTGGCTCCGGTTCCTCACCCAACCAGTTGTAGAGATGGTTATGCTTTTAGGCAACATGTTGCAGCAGCACGAAGAAACCGCAAAGTTGATATGATTCCTCAATTTGATGAGTATCCTATATTTTATTTTACAAACCATAATGCTATTCAAGGTACGGGAGAAATTGAGTGTATGCCAGATCACTTCGATAAACTCGATTTCGAACTTGAGCTGGCAATTGTGATTGGTAAAAAAGGTAGAAATATTAAAGCAGCAGAGGCTGATGATTACATCGCTGGGTATATGGTGATGAATGACATGAGTGCCCGCACCCTACAAATGGAAGAAATGCTGCTCAATCTTGGTCCGGCGAAAGGGAAAGACTTTTCTACGGTGATTGGACCGTGGTTGGTTACGCCAGATGAAATTGAAAAATATAAAGTACCAGCAAAGGAAGGCCATGTGGGGAATGCTTACGATTTGAAAATGACTTGTCGTGTAAACGGTATTGAGGTATCTCAGGGAAATGCTGCGGATATGGATTGGACTTTTGCCGAGATCATTGAGCGTTGTGCTTATGGGGTCGACATTCTGCCAGGCGACGTAATTGGGTCGGGAACGGTGGGTACGGGCTGCTTTCTCGAGCTGAACGGAACCGGTTTATTAAATGATCCGAATTATAAAACACAATGGTTGCAACCCGGCGATGTGGTAGAAATGGAAATCACAGGTTTAGGTGCGCTAACCAATAACATTACAAAAGCAGATACCGATTTTTCGATCTTGGCTTTGAAGAAATAAAACAATTTGAAAAGCAGGGTTCACCTCATTTCTGTTGCTGCAGCCCTGCCATTCTTGCCCGTCCGGCAGGCGGGCGCTTTACTCAATTGTAGTTCGTTTTCGCTGTTGTTAGGTTTGATTTACTTAAGTTTACCTTAAACAATAAAACAACAGTGGCGAAACTTTTTTTGATGCAGTAACGTAGAATGTCCCTGTCATGCTCGGGGTTAAATTTATTTCATAAAAACCAATATAAGTGGTGTTAAGAACGGTCGTCATTGCCTGCCTGCGGAAGGCAGGCGAGGTACGAAGCAATCTCATTCTTGGTAGCGTGCTATCAAATGAGATTGCTTCTCCCGATAAAATCGGGATCGCAATGACGAAGGCATGATTAATAAAGATGTATAATATAGTGGGGCTAATTTTATAAATAGCGTTTTCCTTGATTTTCAACTTTCCAACATTAAAAACATTCCAACTTTCACGCTTTCCAATGTTAAAACATTTCACCAACTAAAACATTCCAACTTTGTTAACCCTAAAAACTGAAGATTTAAGTGCTGTTCAATTGCAGGATTATCTGCAATATGCTATTGCACCTCGTCCAATTTGCTTTGCCTCGACTATTGATGCTGACGGAAATATTAATTTAAGTCCCTTTAGCTTTTTCAATATGTTTAGCACAAAGCCGCCCATTTGTATCTTTTCGCCAGCAAGAAGGGTTCGCGATAATACCACAAAACACACATTGGAGAACGTATTACAGGTAAAAGAATGCGTTATTAATATTGTAAATTACGATATGGTACAGCAAATGAGTTTAGCCAGTACCGAATATGCAAAAGGCGTGAATGAGTTTGAAAAAGCAGGATTTACAATGCTAGCATCTGATTTAGTTACTCCACCAAGGGTTTCAGAAGCACCAGTTCAGTTTGAATGTGTGGTTAATCAGGTAATCCCTTTAGGCGATAACCATGGTGCTGGTAATTTAATACTCGCTGAAATAAAGTTAATCCACATCAATGAAGATATTTTGGATAACAGTGGGAAAATCGATCAAAAGAAAATTGATTTGGTAGCCCGCTTGGGTGGCGATTGGTACTGCCGGGTTACTGAAAACAATTTGTTTAAAGTGGCCAAACCTTTGGCTAAGCTCGGAATAGGGGTGGATGCTTTGCCTAAAGCAGTTCGTTTATCTAAAGTGTTAACCGGGAATGATTTGGGGATGTTAGGGAATGTTGAAGTGCTGCCAGATGAGCAGGAAGTTGACTTGGTAAGCTCGCATCCTGAGGTGAAGGAAATTTTGGATGCCACAATAGGTGATGCTACCAATAGGGAGCGAGAGCTGCACGAACTCGCCAAAACCTTCCTTGAGAGCGGGGAGGTAACACTTGCTTTAAAAGTCGTTTTACTTTAAATTTAATTTCTAAAACCCAACATCATGCACACCATTGTTCAGGTTGATCAGTACATTATAAATTCTGCTGAATTCGCCATTCCAATTTTGGATCATTTGAGAAATCTAGTTCACAAAGCAGATGCCCGGATAGAAGAAAAGATGAAATGGAGCATGCCATTTTTTGAGCTCAAGGGTCCGGTTTGCCATATGGCTTCATTCAAAAATCATTGTGCTTTTGGTTTTTGGAAAGGCTCATTAATGACAGACGAGCTCAATCTTTTTAAAGATCGAACGAACGCTATGGGTGCACTCGGGAAAATCAGGACGTTTGCAGATTTACCACCAGACGAAGTGCTGATGGCTTATATTCAACAGGCAATACAGCTTAATGAAGCAGGTATTAAACTTCCGCCGAAACCAAAAAGTGCTGAAAAGCCGCCGTTAATTGTGCCTCAGTTTCTTGTTGATGCTTTACAGAACGATCCGGTTGCGTTACGTGTTTTTCAGAATTTTAGCGAATCAAATAAAAGAGAGTATGTGATTTGGCTAGAAGAGGCAAAAACTGAAGCTACTAAACAAAAGCGTTTAGAAACCGCTTTGGAATGGCTTGGCGAAGGAAAGCCGAGAATGTGGAAGTACCTAAAGAAATAACGCTATAAAATACTTACAATCTTCATGAAGCGGTTTCTGTAATGTCCGTTAAGCTCGGTGATGGTTACGCTATGAGCCTTGCCTGAAGAGGCGTGAATAAACTTTATTCCGTTTTCATCGATAGAATAAACGATGCCTACATGACCGATACGTCTTACCTTTGAATTACTGCCTGTAAAAATTAAAACATCACCAACTTTTGCATTTTCCAGGTTAGTTTCTTTACCTGCGCCACTAAATTCACGTGATGAACGCGGCACCTTAAAACCAAAATTGCTAAAAACATAACTTACAAAACCAGAACAATCAAAACCTAATTTCGGATTGCTTGTAGCATAACGGTAGCGAATACCTAACATGCTTTTAGCAAAATCGATAAGTGTTTCAGACTTTGTTTCTTGATTACCTGATGGAGCCTTAGCTTCTTTTGGTAGATTAGCAACCAGTTTTTTAACCATTTCCTGGTATTGTGCTGGTATGATGGTTTGAGCTTTTCCTGCGGTTGCAGACAAAATGAAAAACAGAATTGGAATGATTAATTTCTTCATATGTTGGAGCCAAAGATAGAAAAATAATCTAAGGGAGCTCAAAATGTGGAAAACCAGTTAAAACAAAAGAAGCCCAAGTTTACTTGAGCTTCTTTTGTTTTTATAATAAACATCGATTTAAATGCTTGAAAACACTTCTTGAGCTTTATTTCCAAATATAGGTAAAGGTTTCTGTTCTTGATTGCTGGCACTTATTGCACCTAAAATCATTAATATAAGATAACCGACATATACTACCCAGCTTACGTATACCAAAATAATAGTTGGGATAATCATAATTATAATAGAAAGCGCAATGTTAAGGACAATCATACTCAAGTGAAGAAGAAGTGATTGACGTAAATGATATGTAGATAAGGCTGTTTTATTTTCCTTATACATGCCAAAATAGGAAATTAACCATCCTATTAGTGTGATGTAACTAACAATTGCGGCAGTTTTGCCATTATCAGGTGTTCCGAAGTTTTTGTTTGTTTCCATTAATTTAGATTTAGTTTTAAGTATAATTTATTACAGGACTTATGATTACATTTAATTTAGGAAAAGTAATCAAATCTTTTAAACAAAAAGATAAATTACCATTATAAAATTGTTATTAGGGTGTAGTTACCGCAACTGGCAATACTTTTCCATTAAAAAATTTGTGCCCGGTTTTAGCGAAATCAGCAATATATTTACCCATCTCAAAGGCCATAACCGGACTTTGATATCCCGGAAACGCTGCCTCCAGCATTTCAGTTTGAGCAGAGCCTAAGGCCAAACAGTTTACTTTAATTCCGGTTTCAGCCAATTCAAAAGCCAGGCATTCCGTCAGTGTGTGCAAAGCCGATTTACTGGCAGAATATGCTGCCAATCCAGGAAATTTAACACTGCCCTGAAAACCGCCCATACTGCCAATGTTTACAATGTGTCCGCCAGTTTGCATCAGTTGTAGAATTTGTTGGGTCATCCTGAAATGAGAGATCACATTGCTTTGGAGCATTTCAGCAAGATCTGCTTCTGTAGTTTGTAAAAAAGGTTTATTAATTAACGCACCGGCATTGTTAATCAAAATATCTACATGCCCCAATCGCTCTTTCAAAAATGGAATAAGCGCTGCATAATCGTCATTTACGATGTCAAACTCTACAGGTAATAATGTACAATCAGGGTTAATTCCCTTCGCAATTTCTAGTAGCTTCCGCAATTTATCTGCAGTACGGGCTATGGCAACAATTTTGTTTTCTTTTTGTAAACTGAATTCTAAAGCTGTTTCGAAACCAATTCCGCTGCTTGCCCCGGTAATTATGATATTCATTTTATTCTTTTGATTGATATCAGCTTGAAAGTGCTGTTGTTTGCTAAATTAAAATTAGTTCGATATCAACTATCGACTTAAAACCTTTATCGGAGGTAACTAGTGGGATTTGCAAAAATTTTGAAGTGGCAGCGATTATCGCATCGGGAGTTTTTACTCGATATTGCTGACGAATTGAGATCGCAATATTTTTTATTTCAGAATTCAATTCAATTATTACACAATCTTCTAATAAAGATTTTAGTCCTAATCTCTCGTTCTCCTTAAGCAAATGCCAGCCTAATAATTCAATTTCAGATATTACTGAAACGATTGCAGTTCCATCTAGAAAGGGTTCGGTTTTTTCTAAACCCTCGTGAACATTAATGAGAAAGTTTGTATCAGCAACAAAACTAAATGAACTCGTTTCTTATTTTTTGTTGATAATCAACGCCATCAAGTCCACGCTGAAGTTTGCCGAAGTGCTTACGTAAGCTTTTTTTTGCAGCTCCTTCCGAAACTTTTTTTATTGCTTCTTGTACTTTTTCTTTAGTAACGGGTTGCTGAATTTCAATTATCATAATCAAATTTAATCAATTAAAATCAATTTTTGGCAGGCTTAAATTATTTGCATTTCGACTATTCCGCAACTAACTGGCTCACCGGATATTTAATCACATGCAAACCATCATTAATCAATTTCCGATGATCGGCTTCTCTGGCTGCCTTAAGCTCAAGGTAAATCAAAACGTCCCTTTCCAATTGATGGTAGATTTTCTTATGGTAAACAAGTTCTAGAATTTCCAAGACACAAAGCCAGTCTTGCCTGTGGTTGGTTCTAAGTTGATCAAATATATCAGGTAGCTGCGCTAAGTGATCACCGCTTTCCCTAATCTCCCGAACGCTTTTATATAGTTGATGAAGTTTTAAGGTCTTATCATCGTAAGCGATTTGCTGAGTTTTCTCCAAGCTAACCAAGGTAATTTCTTCGAAAGCATCTTTATCTGCAGCTCCATTAAATACAGATGCAATTTTATCGCCAACGGCCATGTCGTAAACTCCCCATTCGGGTTTAAATAAAATGTTTCCATTGCCTTCGGTAACGGTACATTCCTCAAAGGTGATTAATATTGTTTTGTCTGCTCTTTTTAAAATATTATTCACCTTGCCCGCTACAGTAATGCCACTTTCAAAGGTCAAATTGGTGTTATTGCCGAGGTAAAGCCCAGCCATTTCCATTTCTTCATCACTATAATTTTCGAGGGCCCTTAGCGAAGTTTTGAGTCTTCCAACGGGAGAGGAAAACCCATCTTTGTGATAATCTTTGCCGTGATTTTGCAGCTGCTTTCCTGCGAAAGCCAATGCCGAAACGCCGGTTGTTTTAATAAATGTTACTTCATCATCAGCGTTTAGGCCAATATCAGTAAATACGCCGCTGACCTGCAAACCCGAGCTATACACTGCGGTAGCAACGTTCTTGCAAGCAATAGCTTTCATCACACTTTCTGCACCTCCAACTCTAAAGGCCATGGTATTTGCAAAGGTTTCTAAAACATCAATTAAATTCTGGAAAGTTTCTGTCACAAATAATTGCGGCTGTGGCTTAGTAATGTCGTAAGCATAATTAATGGTATCCATGTTATACCAAATTTTTTCAACATCTCTTTGCATGCAACTCGCACTTTCACCGATGGAAGAAAGTAATCCGGCACCATAAATTTTTGGGTTCTCCAAAGTTCCGATTAAGCCATATTCCACTGTCCACCAATGCAGCCGACCCAGCAAAGCCATTTCAGATGGTTCGCCCATATTCTCATTAATGTACCGAAGTTCTTTTTCTGCTTTGGCGATTTCACTTTCGTTGGCATCAACAGCTTCCTTCAAAATAGAGAGCTTTCTAATCGCTTCATAAAGTTCAAAATCTTTGGCAGAGAACATCGCTTTTGCGCCAATAGAACCGAAGTAACTGAGGTAATTGTTATAGTCAGTATCTGCAATGATCGGCGCATGCCCAGCGCTTTCGTGAATAATATCTGGAGCAGGCGTATATTCAATGTGGTTAATTTGCCTGATATCAGCGGCAATAACCAAAACCCGGTAAGCCTGATATTCCATAAAGGCTGCAGGCGGAATAAAACCATCAACAGTAACGGCACCCCAACCAATCTTACCCAAATTGTCATTCATGGTTTGCAAATCAGGAATATGTTCTATACTCAAACCCGCTCTTTGTAAACCCTTTATGTATGGATAATAAGCCACGTTTTTTAGGTAGCTATAATTTTGTCGCATCACATACCGCCAAACCGCCTGATCTATAGGCGTATATTTCTCGTAGTTTTGGTCAACAATAAACTGTTTTAAATGCTTGGGTAGTTTGGCTACCTGGGCATTATTAAAGTCATTAAAATGGCTCATGGTTTATGAAAATAAGTTGGTCGGGAGCTAATATATGGTGTTGCCTTTATGTTAACAAATAAGCGACTGCTTAAATTAACAGCACAGCGTAATAAAGGTTTGAGGCAATAAATGCTAATTTTAATAAATAGATTAATCATTTGAAAAGCCAAACCTGCCTTTCATTTCAATGGGTAGCCGGGCTGTTCGCTAAATCTTTTACGCATTACAAATGCGTAAAAAGGATACCGCTTCCATCCCGTTTAATCACACCAGACCGTGCTCATCAACATGGTTTTTTTGGGAATGTGCTCTCAACCATAAACAGAACCACGACCAAGGCTAGCTAAACCCGACTTAATGAAAAACACGCAATCCCGATTTTTCATCGGGAGCGGATTTGAAATGAGGGCGGGGCCGGATTAACCTAAATGCTGCTGAACCTGCTTTTCAAAAAGAAATTAGTGCTTTTTGGCAACTTTCTTATCCCCAATTTTTTTAACACTGAAGGTAAAGTAATGTTGGTAGAGATAACTAAATCCGGCAATGCCAACTGATACAACCAACCGCGAAATGGTCGGATAGATTCCCAGCATTTCTACAAAAAATTTCAATAACACATAGTTTAACAACATGTTAATGAACTGTAGATTTATAAATCTAAATAATTGAGTACGCGATTTAACTTCGCTATGCGTAAAAATCACATATTTATTCAGTAAAAAGCTGTAAGGAATCACAATTGCAAACTCAACAATTAAAGCCATCGTATTCCGTTTCAGCGTCATAGCTAAAACTTTAACTTCTTCTGTTAAAAACAAATAATTATAAGCCAGATAGAAGACAACCAAGCCGAGTACAAAAGTACTTCCGCCGGTAGCTAAATACCTGAAATTATGTAAGGAAATAAATCTTTTAAACGGTGGATAAAAAAAGTCGATAAAAGATAAAATGGCTTTACGCATTATGGAATTATTTGGCCAAAAATAGAAAGATTTGGCACAATTGTTAAATAAAATGCAAAATGATGCTGGCGAAAGCCACTTTGAATGAGTTTACATAAACTAATTAGAAGGCCCAGTATTTATTTCGCGTTGTTTTGGTAGGCGGGCTGTGCAACAAAATCGATTACCGCACACCAGGTGTATGTTGGGTGACCTTGAATGCTAATACCAACTGTGTTGAGTTTGTTCTTTTGATCGATAATGTTAAATCGATGCCCTAGCTCGGGCACCCCGCAATCCAGAAGCAAATGGCAAACAATGTCTAGGCTTTTTGAATAGCCAAAATCAATATTTTCGCTTTTGGTGAGGTTGGGGAAAAACTTTGAAAGACGTCTTGTGAATGAATTGCCATTACTGCTTTCATGCGAACTTAAGCTGTATTTTTTTAAATCTAAGGCATGGCTCTTACTCAATGCACTCAATTTCTCATCAGGATAAAACATCGGCAAATTTTTAATGCCGCGTAAATGCTTAAGCAGGGAGATGTAGTAAGGGTTATCTTGGGTGATACGCAATTGATTATAGTTGCGATATTTTCGAACTTTAGCATTGTAGCTATAGATGTAATCATCCAGAAAAGTATAATAGAATTTTTCTCCATCCATGCGGATTAAATTCATGTACATCACAATATCTTTTTCTTCATTAGTTAAATAGGAGGCATTTGCTGCCGTATTGGCTCTGCGAAATTCGGCGTCCGTCCAGGTTTGCGCATTAGCCTGCCTGCCGATAACGATAAGAAATGAAAAGGCTAAAAATAGTTTGTTCATCAAAGTGACGGTATTCATCAATAACGCCGTTAAAAATCATTTATTTTTAGAGGTAAAAATTAAACCAAAATCTGTCCAGGTAAGTGATTAGTTACAACTTATTGAATGCTGAGATAATGGATTATTACTAATTTTAGAACATGATACGAATGTTTATTCTGGCTCTGCTGCTTGGGACAACAATAGCTGTAAAAGCACAGGTTGATACCGCCGCTTACCGGGTAATTGCTAACGCTGTAAAAAAAGAATTTGCGCCAGATAAGCGATCAGTTTACTTTAACGTTGGTTTTAAAGGCGATACCATTTATGCAGAAAGCACTTCTGAAAAAGCATTACAAAGTTTAGCTGCTAAGTTGAGCCAGGTAACCGGACTTGTAAAAATTAGCGAGCTTTTACCATCGAAATCACTTAATGGTTTGGAGTTTGGTTTGGCTAATCTTTCGGTTTGCAACAATAGGGCAGCGCCCCAAAACGCGGCAGAAATGATGACACAAATGACTTTGGGCACTCCTGTGCAAGTATTAAAAAAACAGGGCGGATATTATTTGGTTAAAACACCAGACGGCTATATCTCCTATACGGATGGAGCAGCGGTTAGCCTGATGAATCGACAAAGCTTTGAACGTTGGAAAAATGCGAAGCGGATGATTTATTTGGCCGATTATGGTCACGCTTACAGCAAAGCTGATGAAAAATCTCTTCGGGTTTCTGACTTGGTGAAAGGGAACATTTTGGAAGTAACAGCTGAAGTGAAAAACTTCTATCAGGTGGTATTTCCTGACAAGAGAATAGGGTATATTAAAAAAGCCGAAGGAACTTCGTTTTCAACCTGGCAGAAACAAACCAACCCGACTGCGGATGGCATTTTAAGCAGTGCCAAAACACTTTTGGGCGTTCCGTATCTATGGGGAGGCACATCAGTTAAAGGCGTTGATTGCAGCGGCTTTACCAAAACCAGCTATTTTCTAAACGGGATTGTAATTCCTAGAGATGCCTCGCAGCAGGCGTTGATTGGTGAGGAGATTGAGGTGCTGGAAAATGATTCTACTAGCATTGATAAGTGCCTGAAGAATTTAAAAGCGGGAGATTTACTGTTTTTCGCAGCCGCGAAACTGAGGGGTGACTTCAAGGGGCGAATAACGCATACGGCCATTTATATGAGCGATGGGGAGTTTATCCAATCAGCAGGAATGGTTAGAATTAATAGCTTAAAGCCTGGAGCAACCAACTTCGATGAGCGGGAATATAAAACGCTGGTAGGTGCCAGAAGGTATCTCAATCAAATCGGAAAGCCAGAGATTACTAGGGTAGAAAACCACGAATGGTACGGGAATTAGAAGGTTTTGTATTTCTCAATGTGCTTTTAAAGCAAATTTTGCTTTTGTAACTTCTGTTTAAAACTGATGATTGATAACGTTTATGACTGTTTTAAACAAAAAAAGTCGCAGGCTTTTAAACCTGCGACTATATATGATGTGATGCTGTGCTAAATTCAATTCCAAAATTGACTTAGCGCATTTCGATTTTATTATGCCAAAAGAGTTCTCCAGCTTACCGCTTTGCCCACAATGTCCGCTAAGTCTGCAATCGCAACACGTTCCTGATCCATGCTATCGCGGTGGCGAATGGTCACGGTATTGTCTTCTAAACTTTGGTGATCAACTGTTATACAAAATGGGGTGCCAACAGCATCCTGACGGCGGTAGCGCTTTCCAATGGCATCTTTTTCTTCATAAATACAGTTGAAATCAAATTTCAGAGTATCCATAATTTCCCTAGCCTTTTCTGGTAAACCATCCTTTTTAGTTAAAGGGAAAACAGCCACTTTGTAAGGTGCCAAAGCAGGGTGTAAGCGCAATAACGTACGGCTATCTTGTTTTTCTTCGGTGCTTAAATCTTGTTCTTCGAAAGCATTAATCATCGTTAACAAGAACATGCGGTCTAAACCGATAGATGTTTCGATTACGTAAGGAACATAATTTCCATAAGGTTTGCCATCTTCATTTAAATCGTTGTCGAAATACTGCATTTTCTTGCCAGAAAACTCCTGGTGTTGGGTTAAATCGAAATCCGTTCTGCTGTGAATACCCTCCACTTCTTTAAATCCGAAAGGGAATTCGAACTCAATATCAGTTGCCGCATTTGCGTAGTGTGCTAATTTAACGTGGTCGTGGTAGCGGTATTTTTCTGATGAAGTTCCCAAAGCTTTGTGCCATTTTAAACGAGCCTCTTTCCAATACTCAAACCATTTTTTGTCTTCTCCCGGGCGCACAAAGAATTGCATTTCCATTTGCTCAAACTCTCGCATGCGCATAATAAACTGACGGGCAATTACTTCATTTCTAAAAGCTTTTCCAATTTGTGCAATACCAAAAGGAATTTTCATTCTTCCTGATTTTTGAACGTTCAAAAAGTTTACGAAAATACCTTGAGCAGTCTCCGGGCGAAGATAAACTTCATCACTGCCTTCTGCCATAGCTCCAAATTGAGTGCTAAACATCAGGTTAAATTGGCGAACATCTGTCCAGTTAGATGTTTTTGAGATCGGGCAGATTACCTTATAATCAACAATTAAATCTTTCAGCTGTGCTAAATTTTCAGCTTTAAGGGCGAGGTTCATTTCTACCTCAAGGGCTAAGCCTTTTTTAACAAATCTCCAGCTTGCTTCATCAATAAAAGGATATTTTTCGCTATCTAAAATTCCTTCCTCATCTTTAAAACTCGGTACCCAGCTTGCTTGGCCTTCATCGCTTAAATTTAAAATCTCCTGCTGAAATTCTGCAAATTTAACTTTGTTTTCAGCACTGAAATTGGCAAGTTCAGTATATAGTTCATCAATTTTATTCTCTAATAATTGATCGGCACGATAACGTTTTTTCGAATCCTTGTTGTCAATCATCGGGTCGTTGAAACCATCAACGTGTCCGCTTGCTTTCCAAACTTTCGGGTGCATAAAAATCGCAGAATCAATGCCCACAATGTTTTCATGCATTTGTACCATGGCTTTCCACCAGTACGTTTTAATGTTATTTTTTAACTCGGCACCCAATTGGCCATAGTCGTAAACGGCGCTTAAGCCATCATATATTTCGCTGCTTTGGAATACGAAACCGTATTCTTTAGCGTGTGAGATTACATTTTTAAATTGTTCGTCGTTATTCTTTTGAGCCATAATGCAGGCAAAGATAATTATTTTGAGCTGAAAGACTAAAGCTGAAAAATTAAAGTAAAAACCCCTGCTTTGATGTTTCTAAATGCCTTAAATGCTTCAAAAATTTTTCGAAAAGCAAATACAGTGCTTATCAGTTTATTTCAGTCCCGCTTTGCACTTTACTTCGTTGCACTACGTGTTCGCTGCAATCCCTTAGGTTTGAATATTCTTAGAAATATTTGAGATTTGAATAAAAACCTTAACGGCAGTGCTGCACTTTGGCTCGATCTAGGTTAAAGACCTAAAACCCGTATTAGAGCACTGCCGTTTGTTGAACAAGAACCATATAGAATTTTAGTCTTCGCTGGACCGTTAAGGGATTTAGTTTTATTCAACATTAAGGTTTGTTTTTTCCACTTAACAACCCAAAGTTATGAATTACAGATTATTTGCGGGCATCGATGTTTCAAAAATGAAAACAGATGTAGTGTTTTTTCTTACTGAAAATCCTGATGAGCAGTTTCATGGCACCTTTAGCAACAATGAGGAAGGCTGTAAGGAAATGGTGGCCTGGATGCAGGAGCTTACCGGCCTTTCGATTGCTGAGATGCTTTTTTGCGCAGAGGATACCGGACTCTACACACTTCCTATCTGTACCTTTTTTGACGGACAGGGCGGAAATCTCTGGGTTGAGAACGCCCTGAGGCTTAAGCGCTCCCTTGGTCTAAAACGTGGCAAATCTGATAAGGCAGATGCTGCCGAAATAGCCAACTATGGTTTTTTACATAGGCGCAAAGCTGTTCTTTTTAAACTTCCGAGCAAAACCATAAGCAAGCTAAAGCATTTATTGAGCTGTAGAAAGCAGCTTGTGAAGCAACAGACGGCATTAAAAAACGCAAGTGGAGAGCTGGAAGCTTTCGATGGAGATTCAGCAGATTTTACATTGGAGATCAGGAAGTCACTGATCAAAGAATATGACAAGAAAATTGACATGATTGAAGCGGAACTTATAAGATGTGTAAAAGCGGACAAACTACTTGAAAAGCAATATCGTCTGGTCAACTCCGTATACTGTATAGGGCCTCAGACAGCGATGTTTATCGTGGTCCTTACGCAAGGATTCAGTCTGTTCGAGGATCCCAGGAAGTTTGCCTGTTATTGTGGTATTGCCCCTTTCGGAAATACCTCTGGAACAACACTAAAGGGGAAGCCAAAGGTTAGCCACCTGGCAAATAAAAGAATAAAAACACTACTTACCATGTGTGCGCTCAACACAATCAAAAAGGATAATGAGTTCAAAAGGTATTATGACAGAAAGATACAAGAAGGAAAGCATCATTCAGCTGTTCTAAACGTATTGAGAAACAAACTGGTCAGCAGAGCTTTTGCAGCAGTATTGAAAAACAGACCCTATAAGAAAGATCTTTATAATGCTGCCTAAATATTTTAAAATTTATTTGCAAAAACCATAGAATACGGGTTTAAGGTGGCTAAAGTTGCTAATCTATTCACGTGTAAAAAGCACAACGCCAAGAATTCCATTTTACATCATCCATTTTTTCCTATTTTTGAAACATGAAATTTCACTATCTACTTTTCTTTGCTGCAATCTCAGTTTTTACTGCCTGCAAACAAGAAGGAAAAGTTCATCATTATATTAAATTCAATAAAACCGAAGAATTATATCAGTTCTTACAATGGTCGCCTGAGAAACGCTTTCCATTAATTAGCGCTCACCGCGGCGGACCAATGCCCGGATTTCCTGAAAATTGTATTGAAACTTTCGAAAACGCCACCACGTATAATCCGATGGTGATCGAATTTGATATTGCTTATAGCAAAGATTCGGTAATGGTGATTATGCATGATGATAAACTGGATAGAACTTCGACAGGCAAAGGGGCTATTGGAAATTACACTTACAAAGAACTCCAAGCTTTTAACCTGAAAGATGACGATGGAAAAGAAACCAGTTTCAAAATTCCAACTTTGGATAGCGTATTGAGCTGGAGTAAAGGCAAGGTTTTGCTCACTATCGATTTAAAACGTGGAGTGAGTTATGCCAAAGTAATTGAGAAAGTGAAGCAGTATAAAGTTGAAAGCAACTCAATCATCATCACTTATACAGCGAATCAGGCACAGGAAGTGCATCAATTGGCGCCCGACTTAATGATTTCTGCATCAGTACAAAAAAAATCTGAACTGAAGCGATTAAACAATTTGGGCATCCCAAATAATAGAATTGTAGCTTTTGTGGGGGTAAGTGCACCTGATAAAGAACTGTACAGTTATCTACATGAAAAAGGTATCACAACCATTCTCGGTACAATGGGAAATATCGATAAAAGCTCGATTGCCAATCCTGCCAAAAATGTATATTATCATTTGGTAAATAATGGAGCAGATATCTTGTCATCGGATAATATTGCCCAAGCTGCCGAACAATTGGATAAATTCCGGTATAATAAGAAACTGAGTTCAGCCAATATTAACTAATATTACTGTCATAGCGATGTACAAAGCAATCTATATTGCCAGAGAGATTGCTTCGTGCCTCGCAATGACGACTGATTTATAAAAAAACAAAATGAGTATTTTAGTAAAAAATCTGTCCAAACACTATCATAACCAAAAGGCGGTAGATGTGATTAGTTTTGAAGCCAAACCAGGACGGATTTTGGGTTTCCTGGGGCCGAATGGTGCAGGGAAATCAACTACAATGCGCATGCTTACCGGTTATTTGGAACCCACTTCTGGCGATGCTGAAATTGCCGGCAAAAATATTTTAACAGAAGCCATTGAAGCAAAAAAGCATATTGGCTACCTGCCAGAAAACACACCGCTTTATACCGACATGTACATTAAGGAATTTTTGAATTTTGTAGGCCAAACCTATGAAATGAAAAATTTAGCTCACCGTATTGATGAAGTAATTAAAATGGTTGGCTTAACACCTGAGCAACATAAAAAAATAGGAATGTTATCTAAAGGTTATCGCCAGAGAGTTGGTTTGGCTCAAGCGATCATTCACAATCCTGATGTTTTAATCTTAGATGAACCTACGTCTGGCTTAGATCCAAATCAATTGGTGGATATAAGAGCACTGATCAAAGAACTTGGCAAAAACAAAACCGTAATTATCTCCACGCACATCATGCAGGAAGTTGAGGCCATTTGCGATGATATCATCATCATAAATAAAGGCAAAATTGTAGCTAACGATTCACTCGAAGGAATAAAGAAATCAAATAATAACAGCTCATTAGAAGCTATTTTTAGAAAACTCACTGCCTGATCTATGTTTAAAGTACGTTTCTTGGCTCTCCTTGCTATCCTTTTTTTATGCCTAAATGCGAAAGCACAAACTTCTTCTAATATCAGCATCGGTGCCGAATTTGGACTTCCATCTGGAAATTTTCTCAGTTTATCTGGAATAGGTTTGGGCGCATCTGCAAAGGCAGAATTTCCAGTGTCATCACAATTAGCGCTAACCGTTAATGCAGGTTTTATGAATTTCTTCGGAAAACGCAACCAATTAATTAATCTACGCGATTTAACCTTTATCCCACTTAAAGGCGGGGTTAAATACCAAAACCAAAGTTTTTATGCTGAAGCTCAGGTAGGAGCAGGGTTGTCCATTAACAGCCAACGAAATGTATTTATCTGGTCGCCCGGAATAGGGAACCAATTCAAATTGTCTGGCAGCAATAAACTGGATATTGGCATCCGTTACGAAGCTTGGGCAGGTAAAAATGAAACCAACATTTTGGGTATTAACAATTCTAGCTCAAAAGGATTTGCAGGTATTCGGGTTGCCTATGTTTTTGGCCTGTAGAGTAATAAATAGAATTGGCACTATTAAATTAATTTTTTTGATTTGATATTATTGTTTCTGATAATCAGGTAGATATAATTTTTTTCGACCGATTTGCGTAACTATTTGATGATAATTAACGTCTATTGCATCAACTAAATATACGTTTAATCAAAAATCAAATGAAAAAAACATTATTATCTTTATTAATGCTTGCTGGCATGGGCTATGCAGCATCAGCTCAAACAAGTAAACCTGTAACCTTTGGCGTAAAAGCGGGTGTTGCTTTCCCAAGCATGAGTATTTCTGCTGGAGGTACATCAATCGGTTTCGATTCAAAAACATCATTTTATGTTGGTGGAACAGCAGAATTTGCATTGTCAGACATTATTTCCATTCAACCGGGCTTAAGTTTTATTGGAAAGGGAAGCAAACTGGGCGGCGAAACCTTCGATTTCGAAGAATCAGATTTAACTAATGAGTCAGCTACTTTAAACTTAAATTATCTGGAGTTGCCAGTAAACGTTCTTGCAAATTTTAAAGTGAATAATGCAGGGAAAGTATTCATTGGCGCAGGCCCTTATTTTGCTTATGCTTTAAGTGGAAACGTTAAATATGGTTCTGAAAAGGAAAAAATCGAATTCGATTCAAATGATGGTATCAAACGCGGAGAATTTGGATTAAACTTTTTAGCTGGTTTTCAATTCAATAATAAATTAAATATCCATGCTGGTTATGGATTAGGTTTAAGTAGCGTTATTGATGAGCCAAGTGAAGTAGATGTTAAATTCAAAAATAAAGTATTTTCAGTAGGCCTGGGTTATTCTTTCTAAGTAATACCATCATATTTAGAAGCTTCTTGATTAATTTCAAGAAGCTTTTTTTGTTTAAAATGAATAATTACAACCCTGTTGTTGATCATTTCGTTTTATAACTTCGGATCAGGACCATCCGGGCATTGGTTTTATAAAACCGAGTTACGAAAGTATTACTAATGTTAGGGAATTATTTAAGGCTTATTTACTTCGAAATCATCTTTAATATGCTCAAATAAATGGTTAACTTCGACGTTTTATTAGCACATGTACGCAGTTTTTAGACGCGAGTTATTCAGTTTTTTAAGTTCGATGGTTGCTTACATCACCATCGGCATTTTTTTATTGGTTTCTGGTCTTTTGCTTTGGTTTTTTCCTGATACCTCCATTCTTGATTATGGATATGCTGATTTAGGTGGCTTCTTCAGCCTGGTTCCCTATTTATTTATGTTTCTTATTCCTGCAATTACCATGCGATCTTTTGCTGAAGAAAGACGTGAAGGGACCTACGAATTGCTTATTACCCGGCCAATTACCATTTGGCAGATCATTATCGCAAAATACTTAGCCAGCTTAGTATTGATATTATTTTCATTGATCCCGACTTTAATATATGCTTATTCGTTATTCAAACTGGGATTTCCGGAAGGCAATGTAGATTCTGGAGCGATAATCGGATCTTATATAGGCTTGTTTTTATTAGGTGCAACCTTTACATCAATTGGCTTATTTTCTTCAGCGTTAACGAAAAATCAGGTTGTTGCTTTCGTAATCTGTGCGGCCTTATGTGCTTTCGCTTTCTTGGGTTTCGATTACAGCAGTCAACTTATTTCGCTTCAAAACATAGAAGGTTTTATTACCAAGTTAGGAATCAATCAACATTATAACTCCATTAGTAGAGGTGTGTTAGATACCAGAGATTTAATCTATTTCATCACAGCCTCTTGCCTGTTTTTATTTTTTACCAAGTTAGTGATAGGAGGGAAACGATAATGGCTAAAAATAAAAAATGGACAAACTCAGTTGTATTTATTACAGCCTTAGTTTTGCTAAATGTAGCAGGTAATTATTTTTTTCATCGCTTCGATTTTACTGCAGATAAACGCTTCACTTTAAGCGAAAAAACGAAAACACTTTTAACCAATAACCGAAAACCAATTACGATTACCGTGTTTTTAGATGGTCAGCTTCCACCAGCTTTTAAACGGTTGCAAGCAGGAGTTAAAGATTTACTTTCTGATTTTAAAGCTTATTCCACTGCTGAAGTGAAACTGGTTTATATAGATCCTTTAGCTGGGTTAACAGTTGAAGAGCAAGATACCGTAATTTACAATATGGCCCAGGATGGGATTGAGGCTACAAGAACAGCGTTAAAAACCGAGAGCGGTACCACCGAAAAAATTGTTGTTCCGGCAGCTGTAATTGAGGTTGATGGGAAACAAATGCCGGTTAAACTGCTGCAAAACTTTAATGTTGCAGGTGGCTATGAAGAAAATATTAATCGATCGATAGAAAATTTAGAATATACCTTTACTTCTAATTTAAAAAAGGTGCTCAACGGTTACAATCCGCGAATTGGTTTTACGGAATCTAACGACGAATTGACCGATTTAGAGTTGGAGGATGCAAGAGTCACCTTAGCCAATAATTACATTGTAGGCCGTGTCAATTTAAATACGATCACTAAAGAAGGTTTGGATAAGCTGAACATGATGATCATCGCGAAGCCAAAAAAACCTTTTACAGAAACTGAGAAATATAAAATAAATTATTTTGTAATGAATGGCGGTCGTGTGCTTTGGAGCATCGATCAAAATAATGCCGATTTAGAAAATTTAAGGACTCAAAACGGGCAGCTGGCAACGGCAAGAGACTTGAATTTAGATGATATGCTGTTTATGTATGGCGCCAGGGTAAATTACAATATCATCGCCGATCCCGCGAACAATGTTGAAATTCCGGTTTCAACCGGAGCAGTTGGCGGCCAAAGTCAAATGCAGTTGATGCATTGGATTTATTATCCAATTCTACTTCCCGATACCACTCACAGCGTGGTAAAGAAATTAGACGGAATTAAATCTGAATTTCCAAGTACAGTAGATACAATTGGCGTAAAAGGTGTTCAAAAATCTTATATTTTAACTACTTCGCCATATAACAAGATCTATAATTTGCCTAAACCTTTTAGTTTGCAGATGATTGCAGAGCAACTAGATCCGCGTGAGTTTCAAAGTTCGCCACAGCATGTTGGTTTGATGTTAGAGGGCAGTTTCCCATCAGTTTTTGCAGGCAGGCCACTACCTGCGGGGATTGATCAGCCTTACACAAATGTCGCCAACAGTAAATCTTCAAAAATGATTGTGTTAGGAGATGGTGACATTTTTAAAAATCAGGTTTCAGAAAAAGATGGTTCTGCATTTCCCCTAGGTTTCGATCGTTATTCGCAGCGCACATTCGGTAATAAAGCCCTTTTATTAAATATAGTAGATTATTTTACCGATGATGATAACTTAATTAGCTTACGCGATAAAGAAGTTAAAATAAGGTTGTTGGATAAAGCGAAAATTAAACTCGAAAAAACCAAATGGCAGTTTATAAATGTAGTTGCGCCAATGCTATTGTTAATATTCTTTGCAATTTTTCAACATTATTACCGCAAATACAAGTACGCTAAATAATTTTTATATTTTTGAAGAAGACTAAATGATATCATGAGATTTATTGTATCCACATCAACTTTATTAAAACACTTGCAAACTGTAAATGGTGCGTCAAGCAGCAGTACGGTTTTACCAATACTAGAAAATTTTCTTTTCGAAATTAAAGACGGAAACTTAACGATCTCTGCAACCGATTTACAAACGAGCATGACAACTGCTTTGGCTGTAGAATCAAAGGAGGAGGGAAAGGTTGCGGTTCCATCTAAAATCTTATTAGATACACTTAAAACGTTACCGGATCAGCCAATTGCTTTTAATATTGATGATACTTCTTTCGCAATAGAAATTAGTGCTGGCGACGGAAAATATAAACTAAGTGGTGAAAATGGTGATGATTTTCCGAAAATCCCTGTGGTTGAAAATGCATCATCCGTTAATTTGCCTGCATCAGTTTTAACTGAAGCCATTACCAAAACGATATTTGCAGTGAGTAACGATGAGTTACGCCCGGCAATGACTGGTGTATTCTGCCAGTTATCTCCTCAGCATATTACTTTTGTGGCAACTGATGCACATAAATTAGTTCGCTACCGCAGAATGGATAGTAAAGCTGATAAAGCAACATCATTTATTTTGCCCAAAAAAGCTTTAACACTTTTGAAGGCAGCTTTGCCATCAACAGATATCAATGTGTCAGTTGATTATAATGCTACAAGTGCATTCTTTAAGTTCGAAAATATCAACTTAGTGTGTCGTTTAATAGACGAACGTTATCCTGATTATGAAGCAGTAATTCCTCAAAACAATCCTAATAAACTGGTTATAGACAGGGGATTATTTCTAAATACTCTACGCCGCGTAGTTATTTTCGCTAATAAAACTACCCACCAGGTAAGACTAAAAATTAACGGTAGCGAGTTGAATATCTCTTCAGAAGATTTGGATTTTGCTAACGAAGCACATGAGCGTTTAAGCTGCCAATACGATGGCGAAGATCTTGAAATTGGTTTTAATGCCCGTTTCTTAATCGAAATGTTGAGCAATTTGAGTGGGGATGAGGTTACTTTGGAATTATCTACACCAAATAGAGCGGGACTTTTGATTCCTCAAACCAACGATGAAAATGAAGATGTATTGATGTTGGTAATGCCTGTAATGCTTAACAACAGTTATTAAAATATAGTTTCAAAAGTTAGAATATTAAAGGTGGCTTGGTTTTTGACCGAGCCATCTTTGTTTACCGACCAAATAATCTAACTATGAAAATCTTTACCAAACGCTCCCTCTTTCTATGCTTCGTCCTATTTGTTAACTGCATCATAGCCTGTAAAAAACCAGATCCCAATGTAGTAGTAAAGGGAGAGGCTAAAGTTAAATTCATAAATGCTACCTTAACAGAAGCCAATCAAGATATTTACGTAGATGGCCAAAAGAATTCTACTACTGCAATTGCCTTTACTGAATCAACTGATTATTTAAAAATTGTTTCAGGAAGCAGAAGTGTTAAATTCATGGGTTCAGCAAATCTCCCAACAGAATCAGTCTTTAATTTTACTCCATCTTTAACTTACTCTACATTTTTAGTTGGTAATCGTACCGGAGCGAGAGAAATTATAACTTTTGAGGATAATTTAAGCAATACCGAAGCGGGCAAAGCGAAAATTAAACTCATTAACTTAACCCCTTTTTTTTTAACGGGCATAAATGTCAGCGTTCAAGCGGGCACTCAATTTGTTAACGGTTTACTCTACAAAGAAGCATCTACTTACTTTCAGGTGGATGCTGGAATGAGCCTTAGGTATAATGTTGTAGGCTCGGGAAGTATTAAAACCATCGATGGAACCTTACTTGAAGCAGGAAAAATTTACACCATCTGGTTTAGTGGAAGCACAGCCACAGCTTTAGAAGCCCACATTATAACTGATAATTAATTCATAAGTTTATATGCTTTCCATTATCTTTACGTTTTATAACAACAGTATTCCTTTTTATGAAAAGACGTAATTTTTTGACTTCTTCAAAGCTGATAATTTTAATTTTTACCGTTGTTTTATTTAGTGCTTGTATTAAAAACGATAATTCAATTGTTGGAGATGCGAAGGTGAGGATATTTAACACAGTCATTTCTGATACCTCTCAAAATTTTTATTTCAATCAAGCTTTATTTAATAGTGTTACTGGCGTTTCGGCTTTGGCAACAAGTACCAATACTTCGTATTTTGTTGTAGAAGGTGATAAAGAATATCTAATTGATTCAAGAAATAGCGTTACCGGCGTTACGAACAGTTCTGTGAAACAAAGTTTTGCGTTAGGTAAAAATTATTCAATTTATTACACGATAAAAAACACTTTGCCTACCACAAAACCAGAAATGATTATTTATCAAGATACCGTTAGGCAAAATAATAACGTAGCACAGATCATGTTTATTAATTTAGGCCACACATTAGGCTCTAAAGTAGATATTAAAGATAAAAGTGGAAAGATTGTAGAAAGCATTGGTTATGGAGAAAAAACAAGCTATAAACAAATTTCTGATGTAGGCAAGAGTAACACTTCGATCCTACTAAATCTGGTTGACTCTGCAGGCGTGCAGGATTCGATTTCATACACCAACTTTGCAAAAGGCAAAGTCTACACTGTAATTATTGAGGGTGCCAAAAATGGAAAGCTTAAAGAGCGATTAGTGGCAAATAATTAATTCCTATAACAGTTCTCCATTATCCCTTCGATATTCATACTTTTGACAAATTAAAATTAACATCACTTGGAATTTTTCGACTTACTTATACAATTACTCACTAATACAAAAGAAACGTTAGAAGTAATTATGCAGGAATATAAAACCTGGACTTACCTGATTCTTTTCATTATTATTTTCGCTGAAACTGGCTTTGTGGTTACCCCGTTTTTACCGGGTGATTCCATGTTATTTGCTGTAGGTGCTTTGGTGGCTGGCGATGGAACTGGCTTAAACATTTGGTTTATGCTTTTTATTTTAATTGCTGCTGCTATTTTAGGCAACTCCGTTAACTATCAACTTGGTAAATATTTTGGAATCAAAGTATTTAAAGAAAATAACAAAATTCTCAAGTTGAAATATTACCACCAATCGCATGAGTATTTTGAAAAACACGGTGCTAAAGCCATTATTTTTAGCCGTTTTTTACCAATCATCAGAACTATTGCGCCATTTGTGGCTGGAGCAGCAAGAATGTCGTTCGGTAAATTTACTTATTACAATATTTTAGGGGGTATTGCCTGGATTGCGAGTTTATTGTTTGCAGGTTATCTGCTGGGTAAAATTCCCTTTGTAGAAAAGAATTTTGAAGTTTTGGTGCTAATCATTGCAGTTGGAACTTTCTTACCTGTAATTTATGGTGCTTTGAAGTCAATTTTTTCAAAGAAAAAAGTTGAAGAGATTATCGAAGAAGAAATTAAAGAAGACTAAAATATTAGTTTGATACTTTAGGCCGCAAATAAGCAGATTTACCTGTTTATTTGCGGCTTTTTCATTTATGCTTACGCCTAAGTTAAAGTTCTCTCCCAATCACGGTGCCTTGCAGAAATTTCTTTTCCCCCTCTTCGGCTGCTTGTTTTTCGGCGGGGTCAAGCTCTAGCTTCACCAGGTTCTTAAGCTCCGGTTGTCCTGCATCTACCCAGGCCGAATACCAAAATGATCCAATTTCTATAATAGCAGATCGCATTTGTCGCTCAACCATCTTATTCATTTGATCATGATACCTCTTTGAGTACTCAACGGAATACTGTTTTAAAACGGTATTGTTTCGTTCAGAAAAGCTATATTTTTTATCGGAAGGAAAAGCTGCTGCCAAGTTTGATTCTAAAGTCAAAACCGTATCTACCAAGCTATGGGTATGTTTAACGATCTTCCAGGCATCTTTTAAAGGATTTTCAATGTATTTCGCTTTGCCGACAACAAAGTTATAATTCGAAGCAAATAGCTCCGGTAATCTACTCTCCCAAAAAGCATGAATGCCAACTTGATTTGTTAATTGGCCGTTGTGATTTGCAGTAGTATGCAACGGTACGTGAGCGTCGCCGATATAATGACCTAAATCTGCAGAGTATTTTAAGATTTTTATCGAATCACGACTAGCAAATGCTTTTACCAGACTAAAATAGGTACGCTGGATTTGCCATGGCACTATCCCATTTGTATTGAGATGTTTTTGACCATATTTCGCTAATGCATCGTTCCATTTTTCAGGAATACTATCGATATCTTTCTCATAGTTTTCTACATCAAGATAGTGCCTGGGTGCTTCCAGGGTATCAGCATATCTTCGTTTATCAGGGTCTACTGCATGTTCAGTGATAAACTTTATATTTTTCTTGTAAAATACGATCATGCCTTGCGGAAGGGTGAAAATTGCAAGGTTGTTAATTCTTTGGTGCGCAAAGAAACCCCAGGAAGTGCATAGAATGAAAGGGATGATTAACATAATTAAAATCGTTAATCTTTTCATACTATGAATTTACATAAATTAATCAAATTCTAAGCGCCAAATTGATTTAAGTGATGGTCTAAGTGCTTGTAAAACATATTGTTCCATTCTGTCTTGGTTAGCTTTCCAAAAGAGTGTGATTCTTTTCCGTCGAAATGATTTTCGCCTAACTCTTGCGTTTGATTGATGTAAGAAATTAAGCGATTTTTTTCTTTCTCAAATTCCTTTTCATCAGTAACTACGAACGATGGCGCAGTTTGGCTATTTCTTTTATAAGGTTTTTCACTTACGACAATGTTCTTTACAAAAGCTTTCATGATGAATTTCATAAATGGATTAGGCTTTGCATGTTTGGTATCATACACCAATTCGTAACTTACATTGCAATGTGCCAGCATTTGAGAAACGTTCATTTTACCCCAAAGCTGTGAAGTATTTGGGCTTAATTTGTTAATTCTTTCAATAACTTCTTTAGTTACTGCGGGTTGAAAAATATTCTTCATGTTTTTAATCTATCAAATGATCTCTGTATTTGTCTCTATATATTTAATACGAAATATCAAACTTCTTAGCATATCGAGTTTTCTATGTTATGCTTAACTTTCTTTTTAATACGATCTTAATTCCTCAACATTTTAAATGAAAACCAACCTAACAATGCTATAATAACTGCCATTAAAACCCATAACCAAGCCTTGTTTTCAAATAATGGTTTCTCAATTTTTTCAGCATACGCTGGATTTTGCTGCTCTTTGCCGATGGTTAAAGCAGCTAAAACAGAAGGGATTTTACTTTCAAATTTTTCAATTTCATAATTTGGGGCAGCAACTGTATTATTTCCATAGTATAAAGCGTACTGGAGAGTTGGGTTATCGAAACGAGCAACCAGTTCGAAGATATTTCCTTTCAGTTCTAGGCCGCTTATGCTTAAAGGTCTGTTGTCGTTATTTTGGATGGTTATTTTTAGTCTCGAGGCAATGGTATTTGGAAAATTAAATGTTGAGGGCTCAAGGGAACTCAAAGTCCCGTTATATAACTCAGCATAATTATATTGCATGCCCTTTTCTGTTTTGACACTGTCAGTTGCGTATTCGATTTTAAAAGATCGATAAAAGTCAAAGTCGTTGTTAACATTAAGCTTTAAATTTGATACTGGCATTAGACGAGTTAAATCAACGGTTATAACTGTCTCCTTAGCTTTTGCATCATTATATAAATTATAAGCCTTATATTTTACATCCTGATAAGTGCCATTTATAGTATCGGTTTTAAAAATTTTTGCTTCTAATAATTCAGGTTGAACCGGGCTTTTCAAGGCCATTCTGAAATACTGATATTTTGAATCGGGAAAACTCAATTTAGTAAACTGATAATCAGTATCATTATTTTTAATTGAAAGAATGCGGTAATCTTTCAAAATAGAAAACCATTTTAAGTCATCGTTACTGCCTTCCAAAGTAGCCTGCCAATCAAAATTACTTTGTTTGAATGATAAATTAATCTGATTAATTGTAGTCGCAGCATTGGCTTGAAATGTGAAATAATAGAGGCCTAAATCCGAACTTTTATTAATTATTTTAAAGTCTACTTCCTTCGAAATAAATTGATCTACCCGCTGCTTTAGTAAATAAGGAACTTCAGTGGTATCTTTTCCATTCACACCAAAAATTCTTAAGTCTTGGAAGCCCTTATTTTCGGCTGCATACAGTTGTTCGGGTAGTTTTATGCTATGCCAAATTGAATTAACACCGCTAATATCTCTTTTAAATTTATAGCTGCTGGTTTGAGCTTGAGCAATTCCATGACCAAGCAAAAACACTAAAAGAATACTAATTTTCAGTTTTAACATCATCAATAATTAAATGTTTGTATTTGTTGTAGAGAAAAGAAATTATAAGTAAAAGCACTCCCAACGAGACAAAAACCACAGTTTTAGCGATTGTACTCAACGAATAAATATCATAAAAGAAAAGTTTAATTAGCGTTATGCCGAATAATACTATTGCCCCAATCCTTAAATGTTTTTTGTTTTTTGCAATTCCCATTCCGATGAGGAATAAGGAGTAAATCCCCCAAAGAATACTCAAACCAAGTTTGTAACTCTTATCTGTTCCAGATAGCTCCAAAATGTTAATCAACTCACTGCTAATAACCCATAAAATTGAAATGTAAAGCAGGTACTCGAACATAGTTTTGAAGTTCTTTTTAAGCAGCCCTGAGTTTTGCAAATAATAACATTGAGCAATAAGGAGTGCAAAAAATGCTATCGATATATATCGGATAACAATATTAAATGAACTGATATTAAAATATTCGTTTTCGGTTGATAAATAGTTATCACGCAGTTCACTAAGCGTGTATAATCCATTAGTTAGGAAAAGTAAAATCATCATCAGGTTGATGATAAGATTTGCAATGGCTAGTTCGTTTTTCTGAATTTTTTTAATATTTAGAAAGGTTAGCGCAGCGGCAAAAAACATAGAATAGATATAAAGCCAGGCCGCTGTAAGGGTTTCATAATTATAATTAAAAGCATGGCTTGCATCGTCAAAACCATTTCTTTGACGGAGTGTAACTTTTGTTGACTCTAATAAACCACTGAAATAACGAACTATTTCTATTCGGAAAGTAATGTAAACAGTTAGAACCAGAATTGATGGAAGCGCATAATTCAAAATGCTTCTTATCCAGAGCCAATCGCCAGATTTTTCGGTTTCCTTAGTATTGATGTTCAGCATCCAGGCAAAACTACCAATGAAGATACAGGCAGTTAAAAAGCTGACATTTAAAAATGGAAGTACATGTGGTGCATTTCCATAATTTATGTCGTTAAACCTTGCCCAATCTTCTAAAAGGCTAAAGAACGCTAAAAATATTAATGGAAATGATAGCTTTTCGTAGATAGCAATGCCTTTAACCCTTGCCAAATAGAAGAGTACAGCGGCCTCAACTGCCCAGAAAATAGTTACCCAACCGCCATTAAGTTGCACCGGAACAGCCATCGTAATAAAAGTGATCACCATGGCTAAAATCAAATAGAATAGGTTTCTGTCAGCAAGCTGCTTCTTGTAAATAATTAAGCTTACTATAAAGTGGATCACGGCGTTTGCGAGCGTAAAAAGCCCTAGTAATTCAACACTATTTTTGTTAGCAGCTAAAATAAAATATCCGATTCCGTAGTAAATGAAAGAATTCAAAAGCAAAATAACGACATCACTAAAGCCAAAGATTTCCTTTTTTGACACCTTGTAAGCTAAATTGGTAATGTAAAAAATGATGAAAAACACTGAAGAAAATAAAAGCGATATGGCGAAATGATCTTCTTCACCTCTTAAATTTAATCGCCAGGAAAGAAATATGATCCAGGTTAAACTGAAAGATGCATAAAAAAGTGGCTTCCAATACTTTTTAAAGCTCAAAATCAGGATGCCGATGTTGATGATAGCCATATAGGTAAACAATACGCCAATCTTTCCTGAACCATCGCTGAGCAAAAATGGAACAGCATAAGCACCAACCAAACCAATATGGGCAATAACCTGCTTGTTGTATTTTATGGCAGCTACAACAGTAAAAGAAGTGAAGACAACCATCAACAGAAATGCTAATGCTTGCGGAATAAGCGAATAGAAATCATAAGCTGCATAAGTAATAAAATACATGATGGCGATGGCACCACTGACTAATACAGCCGAAAAGTTTTCATATTTCTCTTTCAGTTTAATTGCGAAAGCCATTAATCCGGCTCCGACCGCATAGCCCAAAACAATCCGGGTGAGCGGGCTGATCATATCATGATCTATAGCGTATTTTGCCCCGATGCACACGCCAAGAATTAATATGAGAATACCAATTTTGCTGATCAGATTTTCTCCGATGAACTTCTCAAAATCCGATTTAACCATGTTTTCACGTGTAAACCGATCTGCGAAATTACTTTGCGGTTGATTTACGGGCGGTTGGAATGGACTTGGAGCAGCTTGTGGTGCAGGGTTATTTTGATTTACCGTACTTGGTGGAGTATTTCTAGGCGGAGGTGAAAGAATAGGTTCGGCAACTGGTGTTAAGGGTTGAACATTAGCAGCGCCTGGCGATTGTAAAGCCCTTACTTCTTGTTTTAAAGCTTCTATTTCTGCCTCAAAACCTTGTTGCCTAAGCAATAAATTTTCGAGCTTCATTAAAAGGAAGTTTAATCTCTCTGAATTATCCATTCTATATTTTCGGTAGTCGTTAATTTATTAAATATAGGAATGAATTTTACAAGGTTAAGGAAAATATTCGATTGGTGTATTTAAATTGGTAGGTTTGAAAAAAAGATAAATGGAAATATCCTGTCCCATCTCAGCAGAAAGAGTAAATGAAAATGTGGTTAGATTGATTGCATTTATGGTTGCATGCATTGCAATTGGCTGTGTTATATTCTCAAATTATTGGGTTATGTTTTTCCTAACTATAGATTTTGCTTTACGGGCCTTTAGTTCTGGAAAATTTAGTCCGATGAAGTTCATAGCCATTAATTTAGCTAAGGCTTTGAGCTTAAAGCCAAAAATGACTGATTTAGCGCCTAAGAAATTCGCGGCAACCATGGGCTTTGTTTTCTGCCTATTGATTACCGCGACATTTATACTGAATTTTTCAACAGTGGCCTTAACGCTAACTGCAATAATGATAATTTTTGCCTTGCTCGAAAGCTTACTAGGCGTTTGTATAGGTTGTTATGTTTATACTTTCGTCAATCTGATTTCGAAAGACAATAAATATTAAGCGTTTATTACATGCTTTCTTTGAGCCAAGCCAAGGATTTTTAAAAACCAGTGTTTGCCATTTCAAAGATTTCTCAATCGCGAAAGCTCATTTCGAAAGGACGATCTGAGACTATTTCGACAAAGCTTTTCTCACTTCCGGGGCGATTTTGTTTCCGAAGATTTCTATCGATTTCATCATTGCCGCATGTGATGGTCCGCCGACGTCCATGTGTGCTGAGAAACGGGTTAAGCCAAAGGTTTCTTCCATAGCAAGAATTTTATCAACAGATTCAGCGGCATCGCCAATAATCAAAGCGCCGTTAGCACTTCTGCCAGCTTCAAATTGATTTCTTTGGAACGGAGGCCAACCACGGCTTTTTCCAACTCTATTCATCTGAGCGGAGTATAAAGGATAATAATAATCTGCTGTTTCCTGACTATCCTCGCCAAATAGTGAGTGCATATGTACACCAACTTCAAATTTACTCATATCGTGCCCGTAAGCCTGATAAACTTTTTTGTAGTAATCAAATAGCGGTTTAAATTGCGAAGGCTGCCCACCAATAATCGCAAACATCACGGGTAAACCCAATCGTCCGGCACGTTCAACCGATTCCGGTGTACCGCCAACGGCCACCCAAATCTTTAAATGATCATTAACAGCCCGTGGTAAAACCTGCTGGTTAACCAGCTCGGGCCTGAATTTTCCCTTCCAGGTTATTTTTGGTTCTTCATTAATTTTTAAAAGCAGCGCTAATTTCTCTTCATAAAGTTCATCATAATCCTGAAGATTGTACCCGAATAATGGAAAAGATTCGATAAAACTCCCGCGACCAGCCATTAATTCGGCTCTGCCGTTTGAAATTAAATCAATAGTAGCAAAATTTTGGTAGAGCTTTACTGGATCTGAAGAACTCAAAACCGATACTGCACTACTTAACTTAATATTTTTGGTAACTGTTGCGGCTGCAGCCAAAATAATCTCCGGACTCGAAACTGCATAATCAGGACGATGGTGTTCACCGATGCCGTAGAAATCTAATCCTACTTCATCCATCAATTTAATTTCTTCTATAATTTCTTGAAGTCTTTGTTGGGCGGGTTGAATTTCTCCCTTTGCATTAACTTGCAAATCGCCGAACATGCCGATACCTAATTCCATAATTGCTAAAATTTATATAGCAAAGTTAATAGGTTAGGGGCAGAGAAGTTTTGATGTATGGTAAGAAAATTCATTGTCATTAAGCAATCCAAGTATTTACAATTTCATCGATTATCCATTTATCGCTTACTTTTTTAATAAAGATGGTAAACCCTTCTCCACATCTCGTTCCACAGAAATAACCAACAGTTAGAACTCCAAAATTCCTTTCCATGTCAAAATAAATTCTAGAGATAGAAAACGAACCGGAAAAACTTGAACCATAATTGCTAAAAACACCATTGGCCTTATTAATTTTTGGCATTTTTGAAGAAATTTGAAGTTTAAATTTCTTTTTGGTTTTGATGTTTTGGTAAGGAATTGTTAGCGTTTCATTTCTTGGCCTTTCTTTTTCCTCTTTAATTTTGAAGTGATAAAATAATTCCTGTTTGTATTTTTCATCAACATCTTTTAATATAGGATTAAACTGCACATATAAGGTACTCGTGTCTTTATTTAAAGAATCTAGTCTTCCTTTATAGATGATTGAATCTTTTGCTAAATTAGAATAATCAAATCTGATAAACTTATTATTTTTATCATAAACTGATTTAGGTACAGGTAGTCGAAATTCGTATATCCTCAAATCCATGCAGGTTGAGTCAATTATTGCAGGAAGAAGTGCGGTAATGATGGTTTCTTCTTCTTCTTCATTGTTTTTCTTTTTGTTACTGCAATTTGATAGAATTAACAAACTGAAAATAATACAAAACAAATTCCTCAGCATTGGTTTTTAATTGAATGATGAATTTAGATTTGTTTTTCCATATAGCGCAAATGATTATGAAACAAGCTCAAAGTGAAATGCTTTAAATGAATTAGAATTAATATCATCGGACTTCCAACTCCCAACCTCGGACTTACTCTATCTTCTTACCTTTCATCGCTGTGGAAATCGCCGCGTCCATTACACGTTCAGCAAACGGACGAGTGAACTCATTCAACTCATCGGCTTTTTTCAAAATCGTATCTTTTTCCTGTGTGGCTAAAGCAGTTTTCAAAGCTTCGATATGAACTTTTGTTTCGGCAATTTCTGCGTCTGTTAAATGTTCAGCATGCTTTTCAATAAAACGCTCTGCAGTGTAAAGGAGTTGCTCGCCCTCACTTCGAGCCTCAATCAACATGCGTTGCTCCACATCGCTTTGCGCAAATTCAATGCTATCCAACAACATTTTTTCAACTGTATCATCACTTAACCCATAACTTGGTGTAATCTCGATTTCCTGCTTCACACCCGAACGGAGTTCAATAGCTTGTACCGTTAAAATTCCATCAGCATTTAGCAAAAAGTTGATATCTACTTTCGGCAAACCTGCAGGCATCGCCGGAATCCCTTTCAAATCAAATTCCGCTAGTTTACGATTCTCCTTTACCAAATCGCGTTCACCCTGGTAAACAGAAATTTTTATATTTACCTGCCCATCAATCGAAGTGGTGTATTGGCGACCGGCTTTGGTAGGCACTTTGCTGTTACGGGAGATAATTACATCCATTAAACCACCCATCGTTTCGATACCAAGCGAAAGAGGAGTAACATCAAGCAATAAAATATCAGAACGATTTCCAGCCAAAACATCAGCCTGGATAGCAGCACCCAAGGCCACAACTTCATCAGGATTAATATTATCCTGCGGTTTTTTGCCAAAGAAATTCTCTACCGCCTGCTTTACAAATGGCGTACGGGTAGAACCGCCCACTAAAATTACTTCATCAATATCTGCTGAAGTTAAATCTGCATCTTTCAAAGCATTTTTACAAGCAGTGATGGTTTCATCCACCTTTGCGGTAATCAGTTGCTCGAAAGTTTTCTTATCCAAAGTACACCAGATTTCGCCAACCTGCTCGTTGTATAAATTTTGCGTAGAAAGCGCTTTTTTAGCTGCTTCAGCCTTTAAACGCAAGGTTTGCATTAAAATATTATCCGCAGCAACCGCTGCAAAATCAATTTTATTTTTTTCAATCCAATAGTTTAAAATCGCCCGGTCGAAATCATCGCCGCCAAGGTAAGTGTTGCCATTGGTAGCCAAAACTTCGAAAATTCCATTTTGAATTTGGAGGATAGAAACATCAAAAGTTCCACCACCTAAATCGTAAACGGCAATGGTTTTTTGCTCAGTCGGATCAAGCCCAATTCCGTAAGCCAAACTTGCCGCGGTTGGTTCGTTAACAATCCGCATGACGTCAAGGCCGGCAAGTTTTCCAGCATCCCTTGTAGCCTGTCGCTGACTATCATTAAAGTATGCCGGAACAGTTATAACAGCCCGATTCACAGGTGTTTTTAAAGCATGTTCTGCTCTCGCTTTCAGTTCTTTTAAAATTTCAGCAGATAATTCAATCGGCGTATAAAAACGATCTCCTGCCTGAATTTTTACCAAAGCATCTGTGTCATCATCAATCACTTTGTAAGAAAATATATCTTTGTGTTCAGCAACATCTTTGTAAGAGCGGCCAAGTAATCGCTTCACCGAGAAAATGGTGTTAGCAGGATCTGTAGTTAAGAATTCTTTCGCCTCATTACCCACAATTGCTTCGTTTTGGCTGTTGAAATATACCACCGAAGGAACCAAAATTCCCTTACCAGCATCGTTAATTACCTGCGGATTTTTATCAGGATTGATAAAAGCAACCAGACTGTTTGTGGTGCCTAAATCTATGCCTACTATAATTTCTTCCTTCTGAAACGAACCTGTAGCAAGGTTAATTGAAATTTTTGCCATGCTGCGAATTTACGCAGATTGTTGCAATGTTTAGAGATTGAAATGTTTTAATGTTGTAAAGAAAGCCGGTAAGTCCGAGGGCGGAAAGTCCGAAAATTAAAGCCGTAAGTTCTGTTTCATCTTTCAATCCTAAAATCCTGGTCCGTAATCCTTTCTTATCCTGAAAATCTCAAAATCTGATTGGAAATGAATGGATCTGTAATCCTTCGCGAAAAGCAGCCCTGCTTTTGGTACAAGCCAAACAGAAAAAAGTTTGGGCTTTCCCCGTCAATCAGGTTTATGGACAGATGTAAAACGCTTTTGGGAAGCAAACCACCCCCAACCCCTCCTTGGAAAATAAGGGAGGGGAGCTGGACACTGCTATTAAACAGGTAAAAACACTCGGCTTTGTACATTTTTATCAAGAAAAAGTGGGAAGCCTGTCTGGCTAAGACAAACTACTTTCTATTCTTCTCTTCAATCCACAAAGACATATACTTTGTGCTCTGCAAAGTATGATGATTCAAAATCTGACCAATAAAATTATGCTGACGATGTTTCTGGATATCCAGATTTTCTAAAACACTTATAAATGAGTCAGCAAAATGCGTAGAAGAATATCGTTCATTGATAATCTTAATTCCATTTTTTTGAGCTAAAGACCAAGCGGTTTCATCATTATAAAGCAAAGCCGCTTTTTCGATAAAACTTTCTAAGTCGTCTTTAATAAAACCATTCCACTCCAGCGAACCTTTCATGGCCTCGGCACCAATTGAAGTGGTAATAGATGGCGTTCCAACTTGCATGGCATCGATAAATTTTCCTTTAACACCCGCACCAAACTGGATAGGAGCCAGTAAAATTCTATGCGTTGAAATTGTTTGTCTTGCATCAGTGGCTCTTCCACGAATAAAAAATTTTTCGTTTTTATTCTCCAATTGTAATACTTTTTGAGAAGCATAAGAACCGTATATATTCATATTTATGCCAGGTAGTTTCTTCCTTAATGCTGGCCAGATTTTGGTTTTCAAAATCTGAACAGTGTTCCAATTCGGTTCATGTAGAAAATTGCCAATGAAAACAAAACCTGCCCTTTCTTCAAAAGGAGTCCAGCTTTTAATGGATTCCTCTGTAATTTCATTTTCAAGAAACGGGAGGTAGTAGAGTAACGAAAGATCAATTTTAAAAGTTTCTTCCATAATTTTCATTTCCACCTCAGAAATAATTAGGGAAAGATCGCAACGTAGAATAGAAGCAATCTCTCTTTTTGCTGTATCAGAAAATAAATCGATTTTCGATTGCTTTTTATCACTTTGCTGTCTTGCACTTCGCAGGCTATGTAAATCTTCAGTGTCCAAAATCCGAAGCGCATCGGGGCATTCCTGCTGAACCCGCCAACCATACTGTTCCTCAACCATAAAGCGATCGAAGAGTACAATATCGGGGTTTAACTTTTGAAGAAATAAATTGAAACTCTCATCATTTAGTTTTATTGGCTCCTCAATTACTGAAGTGGGTGAGAAATCAAAACTGAAATCACTTTTCGATGCCGCGGAGGCAAAAGTGACCTGATAACCTTTCTGCAAAAACAAATCAACCAATTGAATCATTCTTGTTCCCGCTGCCGATGAAGTAGGCTCAGGCCAAACCAATCCAATGATTAATATTTTTTTTGCGCTTCTACTCATTTTCTACAAAATAAGCTCTTTTTTTTTGCTCCCGCAGATAAATGTGATTTTCGCAGATTAAAAACCCAGATCTGCGTTTATCTTCTAAATCTGCGGGAGATATTAAACGTATCTTAAATATTCTTAATTTTGCAGCTCAATTACACCACCACATGTTAGGATTAAAATTGTTAACAGACCCACGTTGGGCAAATATTGCTGAATCGAATTTAGAGGAAATTTTATCTGACCATGCCTGGTGCGAACAAAAAGCAGCATCAAACGCTATCACCTTGATCACTCAAAACTCTGAGCATCAAGATTTGGTTGATGAATTAACAGCCATTGCAATTGAAGAAATGCAGCATTTTCAAATGGTAATTGAAATTATTAAACAACGCGGTTATACTTTAAGCAGAGAAAGGAAAGATGATTACGTTGGCCGTTTAGTCAAGTTCAGTAAAAAAGACGGTAGCAGAAACCAGGCTTTTGTTGATCGACTGTTGTTTGCTGCAATGATTGAGGCCAGAAGTTGCGAGCGTTTTCGAGTGCTTTCGCTTAATATAAAAGATGAAGAATTAGCGAAATTCTACCACGAGCTTATGGTTTCGGAGGCTGGTCATTACACTACTTTTCTAAATTTCGCCCGTAAATATTCTACAGATGTTGATGTTGATAAACGCTGGAAAGACTGGTTGGAATTTGAAGGGGAGTTAATCCAAAGTTTCGGAACGAGAGAGGCGATACATGGATAGAAGTTGAAAGTTGTATGTTATAGGTTGTATGTTCTGGGCGTAAATACCATTCAAATTGCACTGTCAACCTGGAACTTTTAACTTTTAACTTTCAACTCTTTTTTATGAATATTCCACAGCCAAATCACAATATCCTGATAGCTATCGATTCCTTTAGGTTGGTTATTGAGCTTTAAGAAACTATCGAAAGCGGCATCCATGTATCCGAACATGTCGCCGTTGTATTTTCGCCAAAATTCTTTCTCCGTTTTAAAATCATCTAAAACCTTTTCTGATAATTTATCATGAAGTATTTTGTAATCATCAGGAGATTTCATTCTAATTTCAAACAAAATATACCTTAACATTTCATAATTGGCCGAATATTGGTAATTCACATCGGGACTATTACTTGCAGTTAAATAGCCTAGCAAATTAGCTTCATCTTCGTACGAAATGCCTAGTTGATGAGCAATTTCATGGCAAGAAACATAAGGTTTTACAAAATCAGGCAAGGCCATATTCATGTTTGCCTCTCCGGTTAACGGCGCATAGTAACCTTCTATTCCTGCTTTGCTCACTAAATAAGGACTTAAAACAGATTTTAAACAGGGGTTTTTATAGCGAAATAACGAATTCCTTTTCTCCATTAAGTGATAAGCTTTTGATGAGCCAATTTCCAAGTCCTTGATAGAGTAAGCGGGAATTCCCGTCTGCTTTAACTTTAAATCATTTGTTTTTTTTACAAAATATTCGCCCAAAAGAAGCAACTCTTTTACGCTATACTTTTCACTTCCAATACCTAGCGCTTCACTAACACTCGTTCGACTGTAATTTAAGCCCCAAACCAATTTGAAAATGATGTAAAGAATTAAACAAAAGTTTAAAACTTGCAGCGGAATTATAATTCTGTGTACTCTCTGTAAAGATTTTCTTTTTTTGAAAAACCTGATGATTCTGTAAACGACAAAACCAATAATTAATGCGTAAACAATATCACCAATGGCAAACGGGAAAATGGAGGATGAAAATCTTAAACCCGATGAAATGTATGGATAAAAGCCTGCTGAATAATATTTTTGAACAAGGCTTGGGAATAGGCCGAAGATGTAAATCAGTATAGTTAAACTGATTGAAACCAAAAATATTTTATATACCGAATGCTTATATACCATTAATAATGGCCTTTTAAAGATTGAATTTCCAAGATAATAATTCCGTTATCGTGAATTTCATAAACAATTCTGTGTTCTTCATTAATTCTTCTAGACCAAGAACCGGACAATTCATATTTTAGTGGTTCAGGCTTTCCAATACCCTCAAATGGATTTTCTTGAATAGCTAAAATTAATTGCTGAATTTTTTTCTGAATAGCCTTGTTGCCAGATTTTTTCCAGTAGTTTAAATGCTCAATAGCTTTTGGAGCATATATTACTTCCATAAATCTTCAACGGCAATTTTTACACCTTTGCCATTCTTAATATCTTCACGGGCTTGCAAAATATCTTTTACAAATTCTGGGTTATATGGGCTCTTTTTGGTCTCAAAATCAATTTTCAAAGCTTTCATTACCGCTTTTAAAGCTGTGGCTTGTTCTTCGTTTTTGGGATGTGCAATTAAAGTTTCCATTTTGATGTTGCTTAATAAACAAATATAACAAATCTATCTCGCAAAAGTTAGTCGCTTGCCAATCTGGTCGGTAGTGAATCTGCCTTTCTGGTAGGCCAAATTTCCTGACACAAAAGTGTGTGTAACGCTGGCTTGGAAAGTATCTCCATCAAAAGGACTCCAACCACATTTGTAGAAATTATTCAACTTGGTTACTTTCCACGAGTCTTTTAAATCAACCAAAACTAGATCTGCCCAATAGCCCTCGCGAATGAAGCCACGTTTTTCAATATCAAAACAAATAGCCAGGTTATGTGCCGTTTTCTCCACTATTTTCTCTAATGAAATTTTGCCTTGTAAATGCATTTCCAATAAAGCAGGCAGAGCATGTTGAACCAATGGTCCGCCTGATGGCGCTTGTGAATAAGGCTGTTGTTTTTCTTCCAAGGTATGTGGCGCATGGTCGGTGGCGATCACATCAATATTATCATTTAAGACACCTTGAAGAATACCATTCTGATCTTCTTCCGTTTTAACAGCAGGATTCCATTTGATGAAGTTTCCTTTAGTTGCGTAATCCTGATCATTAAACCAAAGGTGATGAACGCAAGCCTCTGCAGTTATTTTTTTATCTTTCAGTGGGATGCTATTATCGAAAAGTGCAATTTCTTTCGCCGTTGAAATGTGAAGAATGTGCAAACGCGTTTGGTAGGCTTTTGCCAGCTCAACCGCTAAAGAAGAAGATTTATAACAAGCTTCAGCACTACGAATCAGCGGATGCATTTCTATCGTTAAATCGTCACCGTATTTTACCTTAAATTCTGCTAAATTATGGCGGATAGTGGCCTCATCTTCGCAATGCGTAGCTACCAAAATTGGCGCTTTGCTAAAAATATTTTCCAATGTTTTTTCATTGTCAACCAACATATTACCCGTTGACGAACCCATGAAAACTTTAATGCCACACACATTTTTTCGGTCGGTTTTTAAAACTTCTTCAATGTTATCATTGCTGGCACCCATATAAAATGAGTAATTGGCTAATGAAGTTTCTGCAGCAATAGCATATTTATCAGCAAGTAAATCTTGCGTTAAGGTATTTGGAACCGTGTTTGGCATTTCCATGAAAGACGTAATTCCACCTGCCACGGCTGCCATGCTTTCCGTAAAAATATCTGCTTTATGTGTTAAACCTGGCTCGCGAAAATGCACTTGATCATCAATCATTCCTGGTAAAAGGTACTGTCCCTCAGCATTAATTTCGGTTGCATTATGTGCAGATAAATTTTGACCGATTTTGGTAATAAATCCATCTTTAATTAATATGTCGGCAACAAATTTCTGCCCTTCGTTTACAATTGTTGCGGCTTTTATCAGGTAAGCATTCATGGTTTCAAAGGTAGTGTTTTAGTAGAAAGTGGGAAGTATAAAGTATAAAGTAAAAAGTATAAAGTAGCCAGATTGGGCGGATGAAAGGTGTAAATTAAGTTTGATGTTGCTGTTTTGATTTAAATAAACGAGATAAAGTGTAAATACTTTTTTGATTCGCAGCAACCCCGAAAATACTTGTCGTGCTGAGGTACGAAGCATCTGCAACCGATGAAAGAGATTCTTAGTGCCTCAGAATGACAGGAGTTAAAAAAAGCTTGAAATGATAGCAGGACTACCGTAATTAAAGAAAATGCTGGAATTGCTTTCCCATAAATCTCTTAAGTGATTTTGGCTTTATGGACTAACGGCTCACGACTCCGAACTTCACACTAGTTTAAGCCTTTCGGCTTAAAAAGCCTATCTTTGTGCGCTATGGCAAAATCGTTCGAAGAATTTAAGTTAAACAGGCAAATTTTAAATGCAGTTGCCGATGCGGGTTATACCGTTGCCACCCCGATACAGGAAAAAGCAATTGCACCGGTGCTATCCGGACAAGATATTTTTGGTATCGCCGAAACCGGAACTGGAAAAACTGCGGCTTTCGTTTTGCCCATTTTAATGCAGTTAAAATATGCTCAGGGTGAAAATCCGAGGGCTTTAATTTTATCTCCGACACGTGAACTGGCCATGCAAATTGCTGAGCAGGTGAAGCTGTTCTCTACCTATACAGACCTGCGCTCGCTGGTAATTTTTGGCGGAATTGGTCCGAA
Organism: Pedobacter sp. AC212; assembly: GCF_979258625.1. NCBI lineage: Bacteria > Pseudomonadati > Bacteroidota > Sphingobacteriia > Sphingobacteriales > Sphingobacteriaceae > Pedobacter > Pedobacter sp. AC212. The sequence continues at coordinate 1,928,449 of NZ_OZ409870.1, forward strand.
AACGCAGAAAGAGCAAATAGCAAAAGGCGTTGATATTTTAATTGCTACGCCTGGAAGATTTCTGGATTTATATTTAGATGGCGATATTAATACGCAAAGCTTAAAATTTTTGGTACTTGATGAGGCCGATAAAATGATGGATATGGGCTTTATTGGTTCGATACATCGGATTTTAGAAATCGTTCCACGCAAACGCCAAAACCTGTTGTTCTCTGCAACAATGAGCGATTTAGTTCAAAAAATTGCTGGAGATTTCTTAAATAACCCTTTGGTAATTGAGGCATCTGCACAGGCTACACCTGCTGCTAATGTAACGCAAACCTTATATTACGTTCCAAATTTCAAAACAAAAATCAATCTGTTACAACATCTTTTAAAAAATGATGAGGCGTTTACCAGGTTGATTATTTTTTGTAAAACTAAAACAGTAGCAGATAATATCTTCAGTTTTATTGAACGAAGATACGGTGCCGACAATGTTCGGGTGATTCATGCTAATAAAGGACAAAATACCAGAATTAACTCGATAAATAGTTTCAAAGAAGGTAACATCCGCGTATTGGTGGCCACTGATGTAGCCAGTAGGGGAATCGATGTGAGCGATGTAAGTCATGTTATAAATTTTGATGTACCTATTATTATTGAAGATTATGTGCACAGAATTGGCAGAACAGGTAGAGCCTTTGCCAAGGGTGATGCCATAACTTTTGCTACCGATGCTGAAAAATACTACATCCGTAAAATTGAAAAGCTAATCCGCCAATATATTCCTGTAGCTGAAATCCCGGAAGGTGTTTACATTGATGAAACGCCTTATGAGGAACGTCAGCATATTGCCAAGGAAATTGACATGCAAAAACGCAAGGAAGATCCTGATTTTAAAGGTGCTTTCCATGAGAAAAAACATGCTGCCGCGATCGATAAGAAGGCAAGAGAAAAAGCTAAAGCTAAGGCTGGAAAAGAAGTGAAAAGTTTTAAAAAAGGTAAACGTTTCGATAAGAAGAAGTAGTGAAATGAAACTGAGGATTACCCCTTTAAACATTATCGGAGCCGCTGGTTTAGGCTTAGCGGTTTTTAATCTATTAACTGCGAAAGATACTGCACCAAGACAGATCGATATGAGTGGTTTTTATCTGCTTATTTTAGGATGCCTGATCTTGGTTACTTTTGTAACCGATTTAATTTTCCGTTTCACACTAAAAGATTTGAAGAAGATTTGGCTTGTAGAATCTATCTTTATCGTTATCACCCTCATCCTGATCATTATCATCAGAAAAATAGCGTAATTCAAGGGTAAAAAAAACTTTCTAATTCATTCATCAGTGCAATCAAATCAAAAAATAAGCATCTTTGCAACCGAAAAAATAAACTGATAAACGGCGTACTTTTTATCGTATAATCGATTTTAAAAAATGAAGACAGCAGAAATAAAACTAACAGTTGAGTTAGACGAGGCAAATAATCCTGATAACATTCTATGGGAAAGTACTGATTCTGGTAATGCGGATAAAGTACCAGCTAAAGCAATGTTTTTATCCGTTTGGGATCATAACTATAAAAATACTTTAAAAATAGATCTTTGGACAAAAGATATGCCTGTTGATGAAATGAAACGGTTTTTCTACGAAACGCTGCAAACCATGGGCGATAGCTTTTTAAAGGCTACAAACGAAACCTTAATTGTGGAAGATTTACGTGATTACTGTGCGCATTTCGCGGAAAAGATGGGGATTATTGAAGGGCAGTAATTGAGTCATTAGTCATTAGTCATTAGTCATTAGTCATTAGTCATTAGTCATTAGTCATTAGTCATTAAAAATTGCGAAACAAATTAGTGATAAGATATGATCTAATAGCAAAATCAATTATTGAAATCTGTGAAATCTTTAAATCAGTGTAATCAACCCGCAGGAAAAAATTAAAATCTTGAATCAAAATGTTAATTCTAAATAAATTCAGAGCCTGGTTAGGCATTTTGTTATGTGTAGTGTCAGGTTTTTGTCCGATGTTAAAGGTGCCGATAAAAGGAAATTGGAACTTATATCAGTCTGATGCCCGTCTATTTTTTATTACCTATGCAATCATTGCAATTTCTGTTCTTTTCCTTTTTATCAGAAAAGCTGGTGCCTTTCGATTTATGAGTTTCGTAATGGCTATTTGGTATGTGCTGGCAGTTATTGCAGTTTATTTTACAGCCAATAATTATACTAAATATGGTTTTGCCAATAAGTTAATTGGTAAGGTAGTGCATTTTCAATGGGGGTGGATTGTACTTTTAGTGGGGGTGATTTTTATGCTTTTCAGTGCTAAAAAGGGAGAAAAATTAAGTAACCCAGGTACTTTGAAGTAATTTGAAATGGGACACAATATTGCTCTATTTGTATCTATTCAGCTGTAAAATGGTCATCAGCACCATCTTCCAGCGGAATATAAATCCTTTCCCATTCTTCTCCATCTAAAATTTCCCAGGTATGTCCTTCACCAAATGTATCTGCAGCTATTAAAATAATTCCGGGTTCAAGAATGAAGGATTGACCGTTACTAACCGTAAATTTTAATTTCCCTTTCAGCGTAATAACGTATTGCCTGCGTGGTGCTGCATGAGGACTGTATTGCAAGGAAACATCCGTTTGAGCGAAGAAGTAATTAGCATTAATATGCTGTCTGATTGGTATTGTTCCTGATTCAAAATCACACTTCCCGTCTACAATATTGATTAAACGAATAGCTTTTATATTTTTGGTATCGGCTTTATCTGATAATTTATCCATGCTAAAATTTTAATTCTGTTTGACCTTTCTGTGAAACCTCTCTCTCGTGTTGCAGCAACCATTGTTTTCGCCATAAGCCACCGGCATAACCTACCAATTTTCCGCCACTACCAATTACTCGATGGCAAGGAATCACTATAGCAATATTGTTTTTGCCATTAGCAGAAGCTATTGCCCGAATGGCTAAGGGTTGATGTGCCGAAAACTTAGCATACGAGCTAGTTTCGCCATAAGGGATGCTAAGTAAGTTTTGCCAAACCCCTTGCTGAAATTCAGTTCCTTTTTGTTTTATTGGAAAATCGAAAGCTTTTAAATCACCTTTAAAATAATCTTCAAGTTGCTTTGCCACCATTTTGGTCAACTCATTTTCCCTTAACTTATCAATATCTTGCTCTGAAAAAGTGATGGCGTAAACAAAATCATCATCAGCTAAGATGGTTATTTTTCCAATTGGCGAGTCTAAAACTGATGCGTAGTCCATATTTTTTATCACAGATGTTCGCAGCTAAATACAGAATTTGGCTTACAATAATAATCAAATAAGTTATCCGTGTTTATCCTTTTCATCTGTGGCTAATATTTTTAGTGTATTCTGTGTTTCCGTGGCTGAGTCTCTTTTCTAACTAGCTTCGTCTTTCGTTATAGTCCATAAAGTTATTTTTGCCACGGAAGCAGGGAGTTCACGGAATAAAAAATTATTATTTACTTTTTAAGTAATTTAGTTTTCCGTGTATTCTGTGTTTCCGTGGCTAATTCTTTTTTTTAGCTAGCTTCGTTTTTTCTTATAATCCATAAAATATTTTTGCCACGGAAGCACGGAGTTCACGGAATAAAAAATTATTATCTACTTTTTAAGTAATCTAGTTTTCCGTGTATTCTGTGTTTCCGTGGCTAATATTTAACAGCTAAAACTTTAAACAATATTACAACAATCCAACAAATTACCCTTACAATATTTATCAATAAAAGTATCTTTGCGGTTATGCAATTGGCCAATGAGGTTAAATATTTAATCCACAAGGAAGTACTGTTAGAGTGGCGCTCCAAATATACCATCAACGGTGTATTATTGTATGTAGTTTCCACCATTTTTACCTGCTATTTATCTTTTGTCAGTTTGGGCGATAAGCTTGCCTGGAATGCATTGTTCTGGATAATTATCTTGTTTGCATCTATCAACGGGGTTTCTAAAAGTTTTTTGCAGGAAACTAAAGGACAACAGTTATATAGTTACGTTTTAGCAAGCCCGGCTGCGGTTTTAATATCGAAAACAGTTTATAACGTTTTGCTAATGTTGGTATTAACTACCATCGCATTGGGCTTTTATACTTTGGTATTCGATTCGTTTACACCGCCCGATTTGCTTTTATATTACGTAGCCGTAGTGATGGGTAGCATCAGTTTTTCAACGGTTTTTACTATGGTTTCAGCAATTGCAAGTAAAGCCGGTAACGGTGGAATGCTGATGGCAATTTTAAGCTTCCCGATTATTATTCCGGTACTCATACTTTTAATAAAATTAGCAAAAAATGCAGTTGATGGCTTGCCCTGGGAGAATAGTTACGATGAAATTGGAATGTTGTTGGTTGTAAATGTGCTTACCGTTGCCACCTCATTATTGTTATTTCCTTACCTTTGGCGAGACTAAAAATGATTGAATTATAGAATGAATGATTGAGAGAATGTGAATTTTCTATCGCTTAAAATTATTGAATAATAGCGGCAATATTCACTCATTCAAAAATCACTCCTTCAAAATTAATATATGTATGAATAAAACTTGGTGGAAAATTTTAGGTTCAGTGCTGGTAGTTTATACTGCAATTGCAGGTTTGTTGCTTGGCGTGCCTCGTTTGCCTATTTTAAATGAATCAATCAGGAATCTATATTTCCATGTACCGATGTGGTTTGCCATGATTGTATTGTTCTCCATTTCTGTCTTTTACAGCATTAAATCTCTTAGCTCCAAAAGTGAAATTGATGATATGAAAGCTGTAGAAAGCGTAAACGCAGGGATCATTTTTGGTCTGTTAGGATTAGTAACAGGTGCCATCTGGGCAAAATATACCTGGGGCCAGTTTTGGAGTTTTGATCCTAAACAAAACTTTGCAGCCATTTCCGTTTTACTCTATTTTGCTTACTTAATTCTTCGCAATGCGATAGATGAGGAACAAAAAAGAGCTAAAATTTCTGCCATTTATAACATCTTCGCCTTCCCGATGATGGTGGTTCTGCTATTCGTTTTACCACGACTAAAAGATTCATTACATCCTGGTAATGGTGGTAACCCGGGTTTTAACAGCTACGATTTAGATAGCCGAATGCGGATGGTATTTTATCCGGCATGCTTAGGCTGGATATTAATTGGTTACTGGGTTTACACCATTAAATTCAGATTACGCTCCCTAGAAAACAAACAACAAGCAAATTAGATTAAAGAGCAAGGACAAAGGATTAAAGACTAGCCATCCAAAATTAAAACACCAAAAAATTTAAAAACTAACATGAAAAAGATATTGTTCTCCTTAATATTAATGCTTGTTACGATCCAGCTATTTGCGCAAGATAACGGCGTAGAAATGGCGGATAAGTTGCGTAGCGATGGTAAAATTTACGTTGTTGTTGCCTGCATAGTGATCATTTTGCTTGGATTATTGGCTTACCTTTTCTCTATCGATAAAAGATTAAAAAAAATCGAAAAAGAAAACTCACCTAAAAACTAAGTTTAAACAGTTTGAAGCTGTCTTTCTCTTCAGTTTTGATTGGTGTTGGCTTTACACTAAGTATTTTTTCATTTGGATATATGCGTTTTTTTTAGGCAATTTTGCGGCATACTTAATTCATAAAAAAGAAATAATGGCTAATCTAGCAGACGAGAACAAGTTTTTTGCTGATGTATGCAAGAACTTTGACAGTGCGGCTCAATTCACCAACCATCCTGAAGGTTTATTGAACCAGATTAAAGCGTGTAATAGTGTTTATCGTTTCCAATTTCCAATTCGCCGTGGAAATGGTTTCGAAGTAATTGATGCTTGGCGTGTGGAGCACTCGCATCACATGAGTCCGACAAAAGGTGGTATTCGCTACAGCGAAATGGTTAACGAAGATGAGGTAATGGCGCTTGCAGCCCTTATGACTTACAAGTGTGCCATCGTAAATGTTCCATTTGGTGGTGCTAAAGGTGGTATCAAAATCAACACTAAACAATATAGTGTTGCCGAGTTAGAAACCATCACTCGTCGTTATACAACAGAGTTAATCAAGAAAAATTTTATTGGTCCTGGTATCGACGTTCCTGCTCCTGATTATGGATCGGGTGAACGCGAAATGAGTTGGATTGCAGATACTTATATGACCATGAATCCGGGTCAGCTAGATGCGTTAGGTTGTGTTACGGGTAAGCCAATTGCGCTCCACGGTATCCGCGGACGTAAAGAAGCTACTGGCCGTGGTGTTGCATATGCCGTTCGTGAATGCGTAGATGTTGCAGAAGATATGGCTAAACTTGGCTTCAAAGCTGGTTTAGGAGATAAAAGAGTAATTGTTCAGGGTTTGGGTAACGTGGGTTATCACTCTGCTAAATTCCTGGCCGAATTTGGAGCGACAATCGTAGGTTTATGTGAGTACGAAGGAGCAATCTACAATCCTAACGGCTTAAATGTAGACGAAGTTTTTGCACACCGCAAAAATACGGGTTCAATCCTTGGTTTCCCAGGTGCTACAGATTTCAAAAATTCGATGGACGGCTTAGAGCAGGATTGTGATATCCTTGTTCCTGCAGCTTTAGAAAACCAATTTACCGAGCATAACATCCGCAACGTTAAAGCCAAAATTATTGCCGAAGGCGCTAACGGACCTACAACTCCAGAAGCTGAGGCTATTTTCACAGAAATGGGCGGAATAATTATTCCAGATATGTATTGCAATGCCGGTGGTGTTACGGTTTCTTATTTTGAGTGGTTAAAAAATCTTTCTCACGTAGCTTTTGGCCGCATGGAAAACCGTTATGCAGCTAACTCAAATGCTAACCTGATTAATACTCTAGAAAATTTAACAGGTAAAACTATCCTTCCAGAACACCGCTTAATGATTGTTAAAGGTGCATCTGAGATCGAATTGGTGAACTCTGGTTTGGAAGATACAATGATTCATTCTTACCACGAGATCCGTGAGACTTTGGTAAATAAACCAGCGACCCAAACATTAAGAACTGCGGCATTTGTTAATTCGATTGATAAAATTGCTGTTTCTTATATGAATTTAGGTGTTTGGCCATAGCCTATAACTGTAATTGCGAATCTCGATCTTATCAAGATTCGCAATCTTATTACAAATCCTTGTAGATATAAAATTTGCAAGGATTTTTTTTGGAAATTTTAGTTCTGTGCTTTGAACAGTCGTCCTTGCGAGGTACGAAGCAATCTTATGATAAAATAATACCACAAATGAGATTGTGCCAAAGGCATTCCTTGGGAACTTCAATCGATGAGAAATCGATTTCGCCTGCCTGCCGCAGGCAAGCAAAGACGGAAAGTTAAAACCTAAATGGTAAATTCTTATTCAGAGGAAGTGATACTCAACTCTTCCAAATCCAAACGCCATTCTTCTTTTCTGATAATATCATCGTCGTAGTTTTTGTTGCTTTTCAAATGATGTAGTTCATCCCTTTGAACCTGAATCAAAGCCAGCACAATTTCATGATATGCTTTCAAATCTACCTGATCAATCTGTCCAGCTTTAAAGGCTTTCAGAGTATCTTTCTTTTCAATTAACGAGTGTTGAAGTTCGGCTTTTAAATTTACCATTAACTCATTGTGGGTACATTGATATTGATAATCAGCTTTTAGTTTATCTAATGAGAGATCAATTAATTTAAGTTTAATCTGGCTGGTCTGTTCCTGTTCAGATAATTTATGTTTCGGAGCTGGAATATTTAGCCACTTGATAAAAAACGGTAACGTTAAACCCTGTACCACCAGCGTTACGAATATAACCACGAAGGTGATAAATAAGATCAGGTTCCTTAATGGAAATGGAATCTGATCGGAAATCATTACCGGAATAGATAATGCTGCGGCCAAAGAAACTACGCCCCGCATTCCGGCATAAACAATTACTAACGAAGAATGCCAGGTCATGTCTTGGTAGCGCACTCTCGTTTTTTTGTTAAAGATCCTGGTGATCCTGGCAGTGGAGAAGAGCCAGATAAAGCGGACTACCAAAGCAAGTACACTTATTCCCACTCCGTAGCCTATTGCTCTACCTATCGGGTAATCTGGGCCAAGCCCTGCTACAATATCTGGCAATGCCAAACCTATTAGAATAAAAACTACACCATTTAAAAGGAATATCAAGGCAGACCAAACCGAAACGGTTTTAATTCGCGAGCTTGAAGTTAAAATAATATGCGATTGACTGGAGAGTAGTAGACCTCCAGAAACTACTGCCATTACACCCGAACCCTCAAAATGTTCTGCTACGATATACATAAAATAGGGCGTAATCAACGTAAGCACAGTATCAATGTTTTCAGTTGTTGGAAGCCATCTATGTATAGCGTAAAAGATACCACCAACGGCCAATCCAACCAAAATACCACAACCAGCTACGGAAACAAAATCTATCGCTGCATCATGCAGAACGAAAGTTCCGGCGGTAACAGCGACCAGTGCGAATTTAAACACGATTAAACTGGAAGCATCGTTTACCAAACTTTCGCCCTCTAGTAAAGCACTTACCGTTTTGGGAATTTTTAATCCTTTAAGTACTGCGGCTGCAGCAACGGCATCTGGCGGCGAAATAATTCCACCCAATAAAAATCCTAATGCCAAAGTGAAGCCCGGTATAAATGCAACGGAAGCATAAGCTACAGCCATTGATGTAATAATTACCAAACCTACCGCCATTAAAAAGATTCCACCTTTGTATTCCCAAAAATCTTTCCACGAGGTAAACCATGCAGCTTCATAAAGGAGTGGAGGTAAGAAGAGCAGGAAGACAATATCAGGATCGATTTTTACATGAGGGATACCAGGAATAAATCCGATAATTAATCCTGCTAATACTAAAAAAATAGGGTATGAAATCTTTAATTTCTGACCAACCATCACCAGTAATGTCACGCCGAGTAACAAAATGAGGATTAAAATAAGATTGTCGTGGAGCATATTTGCTATTAGTTTGTTGCAATAAATTTATTAAGAATATTGGAATGATAAAATTCTACAGGGTTTTCAAAAGTTGATAAAGTGCGTTGATGTTTTGATTGTTCATTTTTAAGTTGCCTTGTAAGGCGATTTTCTTGTCGCCAGTAGCTTGAGCTGTCACGGTTAAATATTTCAAGCTTTCCAGATATCTGGAGATTATTGGCAAGCTAACTTGTCGGTTTAATTGTTTAAAATTGACATTCAAGGCAAGGAGGTTATTGGATTTTTGCGAATATTGATGAAGAGAAGGTGATTTCTTTGTGCTGAAGATAAGTTGCTTGCTATTTCCCCCAACAAATATTTGGTGAAGAGGAAAAACCGATTTGTTAACTACGCCGCTATCAGGATGAATAAAGTTTTGACGGGCCAGGTAGTTTTTTAACGGCAAAGCATCAGCAGAAATATTGATCAGGACATTTGGAACATCTTTTTGCTGAAGCGTTACTTTCTGCACCTTTTCGAAATCATCGTTGTATTCATAAGTAATAATCGAATCCGTTTGCTTCATGGTATTTGTCCATTCCATATCAATGTGCCCCTGATAATATTTTACCAGGCTATCTTGCTCAATAACCACATTCTTTAGCTTAAATTCTTTTTTCGTGTTTCGTTCGAAATCTGCATTCAGCCAAAAGTTCATTACATTGTTTGTATTGGCCGGCTGGTGGCTGTAAAGCCCGCTCTTAATTTTCATTCCTTCTGGCGTATTAAAAATTCCATTGAAACTGATTTCGCCCCTTTTAAAATCAAGCTCCGCAAACTGAGCATTTTCTTGAAAAGCGATGTGACTGCTAGATTTGATCAGTTGGCTAAATTCACCATCGCTCATTTCTTTAAAGTCTTTTTCATTCAAAACATCTTTCAAGGCTGCATCAAAATTTGCAATCTGACTTGAAAAAACTACTGCAGCACTATTTTCATCGTAACAGATTGCTACGTTACCCAATACAGATTTTGCATAGTTAAACTTATTGCTACCCTTTTTAATTTTAAAACCTACGGCCTTGCTTAAAAAATCTTCAAAATTTTTGAGGTTTCTGATTTTAAATCTGGCAAAAAACGAGGTACTCGGTTGATCCTTTATGGTATACAAATATAGGTTTGCAGGAATGCTTAATCCATGGTCTAAGCGCTTAAAAGAACGCCCAACATTTTTCCCTGTATCTGATTTAAAGTAACGAACGGGGTTTGAGATGGCATTGAGCGCCAATGTTTTTAAAATTTCATCAACACTTATCTTTACTAAAGAAGTGGTGTTTTTTGGAATAGCTATTTGATTGGCACTGTAATTCCTGTACTTGAGCGTACCAATAAAAAAAATCAGCAGCGATATTAAAATCACTGCTGCTATTTTTAGAAATTTCTTCATACGTCATTTTTTGCCGCAGATTTTCATAAATGAACACAGATTTTTAACAAGTTAAATTCGTGTTCGTCATTTTTACCTGTGGTTAATTGTTGAATTATTTCGAAGCATTTTCAATTAACGAAAACAGATATTTTAAAGCATTCTCATGTCCATTAGGTATTTCAGCACTTATGTCGGCAGAAACTACGTTCCCTTTAATTGGATTCGATTTCATATAAATATTGCCCATTTTACCCAAAGTTTCATTGAATTTCTTTGCCGTTTCTTCGCCTCCAATTTCTTCCGTTGGTACTTTGCCTACCAGGTTTTTCGCATTGAATAAGAAACTAAAATTGTTTTTTGCCAAAAGCGTTTTATGCGATTTACTAATGGCCGGAACGAAAGTATTGTTGTTGATACTTTCCATTTCAGTTAATGAATTGCCAAAGAAAACGATACCATCTTTTATCATAAAGTAGATATCAACTGGGCTTTTCTTCTCCTCAATTTTATAAATGTTGTTGTTAACCGTAACATAGTTTTTATTCATGCCATACTTAATCAGCTTGTTCATCAATCGATGATCTTCTGATGAAAACATAAACAAGAAATCAGGCAAAGTTTCTTTTTTGGTTTTTGTTACTTCTTTTCGGTTATAATCATCATCATAATCGTAAGTGGTGTAGGTAACATCTTTGGTATTTAAGCCATTAATTACAAACATGGCATCGCCTTTAACTACCATGCTTACCGCTTCTTCATCTAACAAAAGCGAAAATAAATCGGTTCCCAATTCAATTTCTTCTTCCATGTTTTTGCCTAAAAACGAACCATAAGTCTGTTTCATTAATTTAGGAAACTCTTCTAAATAGGCTTTTGTATCAATAGAATAACCCATAAAGCCAATTGCTTTATCACTATTAACATACTTCAGGAACTTTTTATTCAGTTTCCTGTTCATTATTTTTTCGTAGGCATCGGCTTGATCTTTGGCTAATTCTAATCCTGTAGAAATGCGGAAACTTTTTTCATCCATAAAAAGCTTTGCATTTAAACTGCCATAACCTTTCATTAAACCCGATTTTCCGTAAGTACCAAATTCGGGAGCAATGGAATTGTAAGCATCCTGTAGGCTAGAAACCCAAAGTTCGGCAATGGCTTTGCTATCTAAACTAGAAGTATAAGATTTATTTTTCTCAATGGATTCATAATTCGCGGTGAATATTTTATTGGCTTCTGCTGTCATCCAAACCATAGCCAGCTCTTTTTTCAAGCTGTCTTGTTCTTCTCTTTCCTTTTGATATTCATCATACCGGTCGTCAGCATCGCCGGCTTCAGTCATTACTGCGGTGCTATCGGTTGTGTATCCTTCTTCCATGTAAGGTGAATCCACGACCTCAATCATTGGTTCCTTTATTTCTATAACTTTTTTTGATTTTTTAGCAATCGTTTTAGGCTTGCTTCTTGCGCCCTTCTTTTTTTCTTTTGATTTGTTTGTAGCACTTTTCTTTTTTTGTGTCGGCTGCTTCTTTTTTACTACCTCACGGCTTTCCATTTGAGGATATGATTCGCCAATGGTGGGCGGTGCAGGAACGTCGACAACTACAACATCACTGGCAACAGCTGCCGTACTATCTACAGTTGTAGTACTTTCTAGCGCAGCAACATCTCCATAATTAGTTTGATATTTAATGTCCTTAATGCCGTAGCGGGCAGAATTTGCCGAATCGGCAAAGAAAGAACTTCGGATACTCCCTGTAATGAAATACAACATATCCTTGTTCCATTTGATAATAACGCCTCCGTTATCGGGCATTTTCAATGTTCTTACATCGCCATCAACTATGATTTTTTTGTCTTTATCTTTAATCAGGCTTTCAAATTTCGTAGCATCTTTAAGGGGAATCAAAAAACAATTGTAGGTAATACTATCGCTTAATTGGTTGAAATAGTACATGTTTTTTTCCAGGTTCACACCAAAATCTTCAATACTATTTAGATTTTGATCAAGAGATTTTGAAGTTTCTGTTAATAATTTTTTGCCGAGAAACGACTCATTAAAATCTTTTACAAACATCAGTTTAAATACATTGTCGCCTTTGATGGTAGCAACAGTAAAAGCGTTTGAAGGGATTTTTTTAACTAGATCTTGAGCATAATTTAATTTAGCGAGAAATAGAATGGAGACCGCAATTAGAATTTTTTTCATTTTTATTTAGATAGTTGTATTTGATTGGAAACGTTAATTTTTCCATTTATTAAATCCGTTACACTTGCTTTAAGCATCACCGCTTTTTTTGATTTTGATAGATTGGAGGCGGAATTGGTAGTACTGGTAACTGGAGACTCAAAGCGGTAAATGCTGGTATACATTGCGCCGTTAAACACCGCTTTATCTTTACTTTTAAGTTTATTGTACTCGGTTTTTGCTGATGCAACCGTTTGATATTTCCGGTTAAAAGTTTTGGTTGTTTTATTATAAGTGTATGAAGAGGTATTTGTTGCTTTGATTTTCTGCTGCGCAAGGATGTTTTTGGTAATGTTGTTGATATTCGAAACATCCTTGAAAGAAAAACTTATGGTAGCGATATAGTTATTAAAATCGCTGGTGGTTTTAACATTGGTGATGCCTTCACTTTTGCGCAAATAGGCTGCTGCCTCATTTAGTTCCTTTTGAATTTTTTGCTTACTGGGCACTTTATATCCTTGAACACTATCCAACAGCATTACTGATGCCACTTTAGTTTTACTCTGGCTTAAATTAATGGTTAACATTACATCGCCAGTGCCGTCGTTTCGCATGGTAATCTCTTCAACAACCTGAAAACATGAACTCAATATGGGTATGATAAATGCAACTGCAACTAAAATGTAGAACTGTCTTAGGTTCATAAAAATTCTTTAAATAAATGGGACGCAATTGAGGAATAATCTGAAGCTTCAAACTTAATCATTAAAGGCGAAATTTTAATCGATTTTCATTTCCAATTTGAAAGCACTTCGGATTTTGGAAGGTGAGGACAGTATAGGATAGGGAATTTTAAGTGATGTTCGTTTCCATGCGGTTAACCTTGGTTAATAAACCCGACAAAAAGCGGTAGCCCCGAAAGCCAATTTTTCATTGGATAAGGGCTAAAGCAAATGGCGGGACTGATTACCGCTAAGAATTGCTGTTTGCTCATTTTCTAATATTATTTAATGAATTTTTTTAACAGTAATCGATTTATAAAATCTTAACCAAAATTTGGTTTCCGTATTAATCAGCTAATTGTCAATATAAAGACAAGAAAATTGTTAACTGGCGTTCGCTATGGCTATTTTTCTATCTTTGTTGCCAGCTTTTACAATAACATACAAAATGAAAAAAAGTGCAATCATCGGTTTGATTACCATTGCTATTTCGGTGGGAATCTTATTTAGCTTAAACGCCAATACAGATACTTATTCAAATTTCAAAGAAGCGGCTTCTTCACAAAAAGAGGAGCACGTAATGGGTTATTGGGAAAAATCAAAAGGAATGTATTACGATGCTGTGAAAGATGCTAATCATTTTGCATTCCATATGAAAGATGAAAAAGGAGAAGTTCGTGAGGTGATTTATAATGGCACAAAACCTCAGGATTTTGAAAAATCTGAGAAATTAGTTCTTATCGGAAAAATGGATAAGGACAAATTCTACGCGTCGAAAATTTTAATGAAATGCCCATCTAAATACAACGATAATCTTGTTGAAGTGAATAAAGATGGTAAGGTGGATACAGTTGGTAAGTACGGCGAAAAAAAATATAATTAATTTTAATGGATATTCAGTTTGTAGGCGAAAACCTGTTGCCGGGTAAAATCGGGCAGTTTTTTATTGTGTTGGCTTTTAGTGCATCGTTACTTTCAACAATTGCATATTTTTTTGCCAGTCGCAAAGAAAATTTAGAAGATAAATCTTGGCGTAACCTTGGTAGAATAGGTTTTTTGGTTAACTGGGCGAGTATAATTGGCATCGGCGTGGTGCTTTTTTACCTGATCCTTGGCCATTACAACGAGTATAACTATGTTTATTTCCACTCTTCGAAAGAACTTCCGATTTACTATATCGTTTCTGCGTTTTGGGAGGGACAGGAAGGAAGTTTTTGGCTTTGGGCTTTTTGGCAATCATTTTTAGGTGCGCTTTTAATTTGGAAAGCCAAAACCTGGGAACGACCTGTAATGACCGTTGTGGCATTTTCGCAAGTGTTTTTAACCTCAATGATGTTAGGTGTAGAAATTTTTGGCGAACGTATTGGTAGTTCTCCATTTATTTTATTGAGAGATGCTGTTGATTTGAAAGCGATGGCTCCTGTAGTTTTCGCAAATCCTGAAAACTTTGCGAAATACTTAACATTTATAACCGACGGAAGAGGTTTAAATCCACTATTGCAAAATTACTGGATGGTTATTCACCCGCCAACCCTGTTTTTGGGTTTTGCAAGTATGGTGGTACCTTTTGCCTACGGAATTGCTGCTTTGTGGCAAAAACGTTATAAAGACTGGATTAAACCTGCAATGCCATGGACGCTTTTTGCGGTGATGGTTTTGGGTACTGGTATTATCATGGGTTCGTTCTGGGCTTACGAAGCGCTAAACTTTGGAGGTTTCTGGGCCTGGGACCCGGTTGAAAATGCTTCGCTGATTCCATGGTTAACCTTAATCGGTGCAGTACACGTAATGATTGCTTACAAAAACACAGGTCATGCTTACTTTACCGCAATTGCTCTGGTTTTCTTAAGTTTCTTATTGGTATTGTATGCTTCATTCTTAACCCGAAGCGGAATTTTAGGTGATACATCTGTTCACTCATTTACCGATATGGGCATGTTTGGTCACTTGATTTTATACAACGTGGTGTTTGCTGCCCTTGCTATATTTTTGGTGGTTAAAAGGTGGAAAGAATTACCAATTACTACTAAAGATGAGGAAACCTATTCGCGTGAATTTTGGATGTTTATTGGTGCGTTAGTGGTAACTGTTGCTTGTATTCAGGTTATTTTTTCTACCTCGGTTCCTGTATTTAATAAAGCATTCGGCACTAACTTTTCTCCTCCAATTGATGCAGTTAAATATTACAACAAGTGGCAAGCGCCTTTTGCGGTTTTGGTAACATTAATTTCAGGATTCTCCCAATATTTAAAATACAAAAGAACTGATCCGAGAAAATTTTACAGCAGTTTAATCTCAGTGATATTGTTTTCACTGGTTTTGACCGCTGGTTTAGTATACGTTGCCGATATCTATACCAATACCATGTACATCCTGATAACTTTCAGTTGTATTTTTGCAGTACTTTCCAATGCTGCAATTCTATATCAAGCTTTCGGAGGCAAGGTAAAACTAGCTGGTTCAGCAATAGCACACATTGGTTTTGCATTCTTAATTTTGGGTGCTTTAATTTCAGCAGCTACGAATAAACCACTTTCTATCAACGCAAATAATTTCATTCCTGTAAAGGATTTCGAGAAGACTGAAAAGCCGGGTGAAAACATCATGTTATATAAAAACGAGCCCAAACAGATGGGTAAGTATACGGTAACTTATGTTTCTGACACTACACAATTACCAAACACTATTTATACTCTAAATTTTAAGGTTGTAGATAAAGAAGGTAAAGTGAAAGAGGATTTCAATTTACATCCTCATGTACAGGATAATGAAAAGATGGGATTAATTGCTTCACCAGATACCAAGCACTATTTAACTTACGATGTGTATACGCACATTACAAGTGCTGCGGTAAAACAGGAGTCGCATGAAGATCACGAAGGTCATTCGGACGATGAAAATTATAAAGCACCAAGAATTGTTAAGGTTTCAGTAGGGGATACCATTCATACTTCTAGTGGAATTGTAACCGTAAAAGCATTAAATAACAAGCCGGTTGCTAAAGACTTAATATTGGCGCAAGGCGATTATGCTGTTGGCTTACCTTTAGAAATTAATGCCGCCGGTAAAGTTTATACTGCCGAGCCAATGTTTTTAATCAAAGGGAATAACACATTCGATTTTGCTCGTAAAGTGGATGAGTTGGATTTGAAATTTCGTTTTGCGCAGGTTTTGCCTGACGAGAAAAAGGTTGAACTTCAAATTTTTGAGAAACCTCAACAAGCAAAAGACTGGGTAGTTTTTAAAGCCATTGAGTTTCCTTTCATTAACTTATACTGGGCAGGTACAATTATTATGGTCATAGGCTTCTTGCTATCTATTTTTAGAAGACGAAAAGAAGCTAAAGTAGCATAAGTAGATGAACATTGTTTTAATAGGATCTGGAAATGTAGCCACACACTTAGCTAAGGCATTATTTGCCAAAGCAGAAAATGTGGTGCAGGTTTATAGCCAGAATCCGTTAAATGCCAGTTCACTTGCGGAACAAGTAAATGCCGAAGCCATAAATCAGTTATCCGAAGTGGATCAAACTGCTGATTTATATATCATTTCAGTTAAGGATGATGCTATTGAGCACGTTGCTTCAGCTTTAAAAAATGTTGAGGGGCTTGTAGTTCATAGTTCAGGTACAACCGATATTTCTGCGATTAAAAATTACACAGCAAGAGCCGGAGTTTTTTATCCCCTACAAACTTTCTCTAAAGTGAAGGAAGTTTCTTTTGATCATATACCGCTTTGCATCGAAGCGAGTAACATCAATGATCTGGAGATTTTGAAACAACTTGCTGAAAAGCTAAGTGATCAGGTTTACGAAATTGATGGAGAAAAGAGAAAAGCACTTCACCTTGCCGCTGTTTTTGCCTGCAATTTTCCTAATCATCTTTATGCTTTAGCGAATCAAGTTCTTGTAGAAAATGGCCTTGATTTCAACATCATCAGGCCATTAATTGCCGAAACAGCAGATAAGGTGATGGTTAATTTACCAGAGAAAGTGCAAACTGGTCCCGCTGTGCGTGGAGATGAAAGCACTATGAATAAGCACTTAGGTTTGTTAGAAAGCCAACCTGAATTGCAGAACATTTATCAAACTTTAAGCAAGAGCATAAAATTAATGCCTAAATAGCATTTTTACGGCTTTTGCTTCTTACTTTTGCAAAATATTATGAGCATTTTTAAACTAAAAATAAATTTCGAAGAAGCAGATCATGCACCTGTAGAATTACCTATAGCAGCTGGCGAGTCTGTTTTAGATGTTTGTCTGGATAATGGCATCGAACTTCAACACAACTGCGGCGGTGTTTGCGGATGCAGTACATGCCATGTTTATGTTACCCAGGGAATGGATAACATTGAAGAAATTTCTGATAAAGAAGAAGATTTTATTGACAGGGCGGTAAGGCCTCGAATAACCTCACGTTTGGGCTGCCAGTGTGTAGTGATTAATGGCGATATTGAAGTTACCATTCCTGATCAATCTGGATTTATGGGACATTAGGCTTCTTTAATATGAAGTTTTCAGTCTAGAATCCGAAGCTCTGAAGCTCCAAACTGGTAGCTTTATAACCCTTAAACCTTCTAACAAAAATTACCCAACATTACAACCTAAAAATAAAAACATGAACAACGATAAATTTGCCTTACCCTTTTACTGGAACGATTATGAAGATATTGCAATGTCTTTATATGAGAAATTTGGAGATGAGTTTGGCGAAACCAAGATTTACCGCATCCGTTTTACCGATTTGTTAGAGTGGGTTTTGGAATTACCTAACTTCAAGGGCACCCGTGAAGAAAGCAGCGAAGGCCATTTAGAGCAAATTCAATCTGCCTGGGTTTACGAGTGGAGAGATAATCAAGATTAGTAATGAGTTACCAGTTATGAGTTAAAAGTTAAAGGTTTGAAATTATTATTTTAATGCTCTAACTTGTAATATAACCCAGCAAATTTGGTGCGATTTAAGGTTTTAACTACTATGTTTACAAACCCTGACTTATAACTTGTAACTCTCAACCCACAACGCTGCATGTTTCTCCAAAAATTAAAAGAAATTACAACCTTCATTTTTGATGTTGATGGTGTGCTTACAGATGGCTCTGTTCAGGTAACTGATAACGGCCAATCATTGCGTACTTTCAATATCAAAGATGGTTATGCCATGCAACTGGCGGTTAAAAAAGGTTATAACTTATGCATTATTTCAGGAGGAGATGGTATTGCGATGGGAAAACGCTTTTTCAACCTAGGAATAACTGATGTGTTTTTGGGGTCTGGCGATAAGGTTTCCATTTTTAAACAATATCTTTCCGATAAAAAAATCACGGCAGGAGAAGTGCTTTACATGGGTGATGATATTCCTGATTTGCATGTGATGAAATTAGTCGGATTAGCTACTTGTCCCGCTGATGCTGTGGAGGAAATCAAAGCCGTTTCTGCCTTCATTTCTCCATACCCAGGCGGGAAAACCGCTGTTCGCGATATTATTGAAAAGGTGATGAAAGTGCAAGGTAAGTGGTATGATGAACATCCTAACGCTGCTGATTCAAGTAAATAATTATATTTTCTAAAACTTAGGCTGCTGTCCATACTCTATTGGCAATCGAAGAGCCAGTTCGATTTGCAACAGCGAAGTTACACTCTTCCTTTAAACTTTTGATTTCAGATTTACTCCAACAAGTCTAAATTTCAAAACAAAAAACATGAAAAAATTAATGATGATTTGTGCATTGTTATTCTCAGTAATAACTTATGCAAATGCGCAGCAAGGTGGCGGTCGTGGTGGTATGATGATGAAACCAGAAGATCGTGTAAAACAACTTGATGAAAAGTTGAAGCTAAGCGCTGATCAAAAAACAAAGCTGACCACTGTGTTTACCGAGCAAGCTGATGCAATGAAAAAAATGCGTGAGGAAGCTCAAGGTGGAGACAGAGAGGCGATGAGAGAGAAAATGCAAAAATTTCGTGCTGATGGAGATGTTAAAGTGAATGCCGTTTTAACTGAAGACCAAAAAAAGCTTTATAAAACATGGCAAGATGAACAACGTGCTGAAATGCAGAAACGTATGCAGGAACGTGGTGGAAATAACTAAGTTTTAATTAAAATGATAATAACAAAAGCGGCATTTCTGTCGCTTTTGTTATTTTAGCGCTTTCCAAAAAATTATGTTGAATAAAATTCCCGTTATACTCGCTTCAAAATCTCCACGCAGGCAAGAGCTGCTTAAGCTTATGGGCCTAAACTTCAAAGTCGAACTTAGGGATGTTGATGAAAGTTACCCTGAACATTTAAGTGCTGCAGAAATAGCCGTTTATATTTCGGAGCAAAAAGCAAAAGCCTTTGAAGCAGGCAATGAAGTAGTGATTACTGCCGATACCATTGTCGCCCTGAATGGAGAAATATTGGGAAAACCAAGAGATAAAAATCATGCACAGGAAATGCTTGCTAAGCTATCAGGAAATAAGCATGAGGTTTATACTGGTGTAACGCTTGTTAAAGGCAACAAAATGTTTTCTTTTTATGATCGAACCGAAGTTTATTGTAAAGCTGTTACAAGTGAGGAAATCGACTTTTATATCGACAACTATAAACCATTTGATAAAGCCGGGAGTTATGGTGTTCAAGATTGGTGGGGCCTTGTAGTAGTAGAACGCATTGAAGGATCTTACACCAACGTAATGGGTTTACCAACGGAGAAACTGTATCGAGAACTAGAAAAATTCATGATTTTTTAAACACTTCGTTTTTTTTTTATTTCCATCTGTGGAATTCTAAATCATTTTTCATCATGTAGGCAAATACACCGAAAGATGAAAAATTCAAACGCACTAGTGACCATTGCTGAACCTTGCACTCAAAACTGGGAGGAGATGGATCAAAAGGATGGATTTAATTTTTGCCAGGCTTGCAATAAATGTGTGGTAGATTTTACCGGATATAGTAACGCTGATATTATTAAAACATTAGCCAATGCTTCGTCAGAAGTTTGCGGAAGGTTAACCGAGACTCAACTCAACCAACTTAATTACCATCTGGTAGTGGCGCCTGCCAATAGAAACTGGATGAAATATATTGGGGTTTTAGCCATAGGCGTAAGTATTTTTGCACAAAACGTTAATGCGTCGATACTTGCGGAAAAGCCAGAAACGCAGATCGTCGAAAAACTGCGTAGCCATGCAGACGAGAAGAAACCAATTAACATAAAAAAGATTAGCGGCAGAATTTTAGATGAGAATAAAAAACCGCTGACAGGAGTTAGAGTGGTTATTCTGAATACCAAATATTATGCTTCTACTGATAAAAATGGTAATTACGAGATAAAATTTACCAGTGGAATCAGTAAGGAAAACAAAATCCTTGCTGTTCAAAGCGCTCGGTTCTCTGCCAACATGACCTTAAATTACGCTGTAGAAAAGCAAGTTGATTTGCTCTTAAGAATGGAACCGATGATTGTAGGAAAAATAATGTATGTTCCGAAAAAGGGAAATACAATCTTATAAAAAGCCTGCAAGCGAACCCATCTTCAAATCGTAAGTGGAGAGGATAATTTCATTAATTTTTGCTCTGCCCAGTACGTAGTTTGTAATTAGGGTGGCCATCACAATCATATCTACCCGAAGCGGAATCATACCTTTCATGGCTGCTCGTTCCGAATGATTGCGATTTAAAAGTTCAATAGCGGTTTCGATGTATTCATCGTAGTTAAATGCGTAGGTTTTGGCTGTGGCAATATCTATAGGATAATTCTTTCTCTTGATGATCAATTCAGCAAAGGTTTCAAATGCACCTGCAGATCCAATTAGGATTTTGGGTTCGTACTGTTCACACTTCTCAAATAGCGCTGCTAATTCGGTTTGAATATGATATAAAAGTGCATTTTTGTCTTCATCATTTATAGGATCGGATTTGAAAAACTGTTGCGCTAAACGGGCGGCACCGATATTATAACTCTTTTTCCAAAGCAATTTTTCGGTATCACACAGGATAAACTCTACACTTCCGCCTCCAATATCCATAATTAAAGATGATTGTTTGATCGCACCACTCAGCTTTACACCTTGATAAATCAGCTCTGCCTCATCATCGCCGCTAATCACTTCAATTGAAATTCCGCAGGTTTGTAAAACAGCTTCAACGAAATCCTTGCCATTTTTGGCACTTCGCACAGCCGAAGTTGCCGTGGCCTTAACCTGGTCTACCTTAAATTCTTTGATGGTTTCTGCAAAGTTTTCTAAACAGGCTATACCACGATTGAAAGCTGTCGGTATAATCATGTTCTCGTTAATCCTTCCTTCGCCAAGTTTAACAGGTACGTTAGTTTTGTACAGTACTTCAAACTGCTGATGTATAACCTCGGCAATAAGCAAATTAAATGTATTCGTTCCTAAGTCTATTACTGCAATACGCATTTTAGTGTGGTAATTTTAAAACGGTGGAAGGGCGAACTTTCATAGTAGCATTGTATTAATTTAATAAACCGGATTGAAGCGATATCTCCCGATGGCTGTGCCGAACAGTTGGCACTGAAATAGCATCGGGAATTTAGCAAAAAGCCGGACTTGCGTTAAACAGGTCATTGCTTTTGCTTTCCAAATCAGAATAAATTCTTCAAACCATCAAAAATACTTTCGAAAAAGGTGCCAATATTCAAACCGCTACTGTGGTTAAAATAAACAAATATTAAAAAGGCTATCACAACGAAAATGATGAGTTTCCTGAATGCAAAAGCAATAATTACCAGCGCAATAGGAATAATAAAAAGCCATAAGCTGCTAATAGCATACGGGGTGAGATCAGCATCTTTTTTATACACGTAAACCAGCTTGCTATGGGTGCCCGTATCGTTTTGATGTTTGATATATACAAATGTCGATTTATCGATAGGAAGGGGGAGCACCGCAATTCCATCGTTAAATTTTAATACTTGCGTAAAGCCGCTAACGCTAAAGGTATAGGTGCCATTAATATTTTCGTTTGGAACATTTAATGAATCGGCAGCTATGATGGCCAGCTTATTATTTTTAAGCAAATTTTCTTTTACGAGAAAATTATTGATGGCTGCAGTTTGTGCCGAGCTAAAAAAACCGATTAAACACAGGGATAATAGTAAAATGATTCGCTTCATTCGATAGAACGTTTATTGTAAATTAGATAACCGATATGTAATAATACACCATTTCTTTTAATTGCATCATTATATAAATTGTAGCTTAAGCTTACGGGGCCCACAGGCGTATGATAAACTACGCCAGCTGTAGCCGCATAGCGTATTTTGCTTATGGCTTTCGCATAATCTACATCCTGAAAATTATTTAATTCGAACTCTTTATGTGGCAAAAATAAGTAACCTTCCAATCTAAAATCCAAATTTTTTCTAAAGTTATATATGTTTTTTATTCCTCCTGCTGCATATGTGGTGGCTCTAAACTTATCTAAAAAGAGCGATCGGCTATCTTGTATCGGGTAAAATGCCGGAGAAACCAAAAGAGTAGAATAATAATTACTAAACAGGGGTTGGTTCGAAATTACACCTTCTACAATATAGCCTAAAGTGTATTTATTGAGGTGTAAAAAATAGTTTTCTTGGGTGAGTTTGATACTTCCCCATTGCCGTAACCTGCTTATGCCAATTGGTTTTGAAAAACCAGGGATATTACGTGATATGTTACCTGGATTATAATTTTCGCGACCGGTTGTATAATTTACACTGAGAGAAAAACTTTGACCATTAGTGGCATATTGTTTTCTGTTTAATGAATTTTTCTCCAGATTTAACGACCCTCTAAAACCGTTGAAAATCGTTTGATCCAATAAATCGCCTACAGAAAAAGTATTATTGGGACTGTAGCGGTCGTTATTATTGATGAAATTAGCATGTAAAACTACCTTTGTATTGTAGTTCAATGGTACACCCATCATCAAATCTATTTTTCTATCCGATTGCTCTATATAAATGGGACGGGGGTTTTCGATAAAAATTTTACTCGTATTGTAGAAATTCCAGTGGTTATAAGTAAGCTCAGCCGCTAAAAAAATGGGCAGTTTTGTGGGGTAATCTATCCGGCCATTAACCTGAACCGATTCGTAAAATCTACCTGAATAAAAGCTGGTGCCAAAAGTATAAGCTTTTCTATTGAGGTAATTATATTCTGCACCTAAAAAAACGTTGCTTATTGGCCTGGTCGAAATGTTGCCACCTAAATCGAGCTTGAAGCTTTTTTTTGGTTGTGCAACCACCTCAAAAGTATAATTGTCAGTAACGGCCTGGTATGATATTTTAGGGTAAATGGTTTCAAAAGTTTGATCGGCCACTAGTTTATAGTAACCCCGTTTGATATCTTCTAAATTAAAGGTGGCCTTGTCACTTTTAAAAAGCCGCTCTACATATTTTTTTTGCTGACTATTTACCCCGGAAACAATGATATTACTGAAATTTAAATCGGGTTTACGCGAATTAAATGCTACCCTTTTCCGTTCCAGCTCCTGTGGGTCGACTCTTTTCGTGATCAGGGCTTTAATTCGAGGCATGTCAGCCATGGTGGCATCATATCCTTTTTTAATTAAATCCTCTACGGGTGTAAAATTGGTTACACTATAGGTGCCTAAATCCGGCTGGATATAAATGCCGTTTTTGCCAATCATGGTAGAATCGGATTTAGATAGAAACATGTAAACCAAAAAGCGGTTCATCAACCTGTCATCAATATTTTTTGGATATTCGTTATAAGTTTTCGAAGAAACATTTGCGCCAATTACATAATCGGGTTTAAACTCTTTTTCCATTACATCCGCTGGAAAGTTATTATACAAACCTCCATCGAAAACATATTTACCATCTAATTTAATTGGCCTGTAAACAATGGGAACGGTCATTGTAGCCCTTACTGCTTCCGCTAAACTCCCTTTACTTACGGTGATGCTTTTCTGCGAAAGTACATCGGCAACCATACAACGATAAGGCACAAAGAGGTTATCAAAATTATCTTTCGAAACTGCCGATGCTTGAGAAAAGAGTTCTAAAAAAGCAAAATTAAGTGGAATATCATTAATGATATTGGAGCGAAAGCTAAAGTGGAAACCAGTATCAATGGCCACTTTGGCTGTTAACATCGATGCATTTGGTGCGTTTTTTTGAAAGTAATAGGTATAATCGCTCGTGTATCTTCCGTTTACCCAGTTTTGAAATTCTTTACTTATCGCAATTTGTTCAATTTGCTTAGGTGAATAGCCTGCGGCGTACATTGCACCAACAATCCCGCCCATTGATGTTCCGGTAATATAATCTATCGGAATTTGGTTTTCCTCTAATGCCTTAAGTGTACCAATGTGAGCAAGTCCTTTGGCACCACCACCACTAAATACAAGGCCTACTTTTTGTGCATGTAGCTTAGCACAGCACAAAATGAAGAGCATCAGCAAAAATCTTTTAAAAGCTACCACTCCTCTAAAATAGTGTTTTCTTTTAAAATTAATTCAACATGAAAATGCTATAAGTTAAAAATGATGCAAAACTTACCCAAAGAATATAAGGTATGAATAAATAGCCAGCCCATTTATCGATCTTGTAAAATGCAATTGCATTAACCACAATCACGATGAGTAAGATGATAATTTCGAATAATGCGAAGCCTATTTCATGAAGGGAGAAAAAGATAAATGACCAGCATAAATTTAAGATTAATTGGATAAAATAGATTGCTAAAACCCTTGGAAAATGGGCGATTTTATCTCGTTTTATCCAAACTAAATATGCCGCAATTCCAATTAATATGTAAAGGCTCGTCCAAACCGGCGCAAACAACCAGTTTGGTGGGTTAAAAGAGGGTTTATTTAATGTAGGATACCATGTTTTAACCGATTCAGAAGTTGCCAAACCTCCTAAAGCGCCAATACCCAAGGTGATGACAATATTTATTAAAAAAGCTACAGGTTTAAATTTCATCCTAATTTTTGGAAATTAAACAACTACAAATCTTAAAAGTTTCATTAGCGGCCAATTCCTGGAACCACAGGCAAACTCTCGCTATCATCTTTACCAACACTTTGTACCGCAAATAGATAGTTGTCTTTGCTGTAAGGAACTTTCAATTCGGTTGCTGTGGTAAAAAATTTCTTTTCCCAAACTGGGCTGCTCGTTTCACGCATCAGCACATAATAACCTTTCACCAGGCCATTTGTTGGGGCTTTCCAATACAAAGATGATGAATTGCTCAGATTCTTTACGTCGATTTTTACCTCTACAGGGCTCGATGGGGCTTTTGCCAGATTGGCCAAAACAGAAATGTTTACAGCAGTATTTTTCCTAAGATATTCAAAATCCATAAACTCCTGTAAATCGCCATAACGAATGCCGTTTTCGGTTCTTAAATCCTGATGCTGATGGTCAAAATTTTCGTTCATTTCTGTAATCCGCACCGCTGGAAACCCATTTTCAACAAAGGGTGTATGGTCGCCACCACGCAAAAAACGGTCATTTCTGTAAATAAGCTTCACTTCGAGTTGATCCACGTATCTTTCGCCAACTTCTTTTACATATCGAGCCAATTGCCGGCTTTTCCCATCATTTTCTAGCCCAAACTGACGAATGGCTTTTGCATTCTTATCCAACTCGTAACTCGGTAAGCCTTCGCTAAAAACCCTCAGTCGGGTGTTGTCGATAATTTGCGTTTCGCTGCTATTGTTACTGCCAATCATATCATTGTTGAGCATTGCATCAATATTCCAACCTTCTTTTTTGGCTTTGGCTGCCATAAATCCAGATCCTAATAATGATTGCTCTTCGCCACTTACCGCAACAAAAATAATGGTGGCAGAAAATTTATATTTACTCATGATACGGGTGGCTTCAATCACACCGGCAACCCCACTACCATCATCATTAGCACCAGGCGCATCGCTGGTTCGGTTCATTACGTCGGTTACTCGACTATCTAAATGACCACTAACAACATAAACCCGTTTATCATTTGTATCAGTTCCTTTTAAAATAGCTACCGCATTGCCCAACAAAGTTGCTTTATCAATTCGTTTTCCGTCTGGTTGAAAAGTTGTAGTGTCTAAAAAGGCTGTTAATCTTCCATCGCCTTGCTTTGCAAATTGATTAAACTTAGCAACTACCCAATTTCTTGCTGCGCCAATTCCCCTGGTTTTACTTTTTATATCACTTAAAGTACTTCTTGTGCCAAAATTAACCATGGTCGAAATATACTGCTTAAGCGAATCCTTATTCACAGATTTTACCATCGATTCGATATCCGGATTTCGATTAACAATGGTTTGAGCTTGGGCATAAGTGCCAAAAGCAATCAGGAAAATAGTAGTGTAAATTTTATTCATCTTGAGAAATAAATTATTAGGCTAATATATCGAATGATTGCTGAATGTTAACAGCGATTAAAACAAAAATCTGTAACATTTAAGCATAAAAAAGCCCTTTGAAGTTTAATCAAAGGGCAAAATAACTAAACTAAAAAATACTATTTTGAAGTTACTTGGTTTTGATACACTTTATTGGTGTTCCATAAACCGAAGGCCTTTTTCACTGAAGCTTTAGCTGAAACTGTGTTTACATTACCAGCAATCGTTAAAAATGTTTTATCCGGAGAAATTTCGTTGTAAAAATTCAAGACATCGTTGTATGTTAAATTTGCTATTGAAGTTTCATTAACGCTTTGATCGTAATCATAATCATGCAACTTTAGGCTCATTAATAGTTTTGCCTTTCCTGTATTAAATGTTTTCTCAGTAATGTTTGCACTTTGCAAAAGAGAAGCCATACTTGAAAGTTCTTTATCGAAAGTATCTGCTGAAGCAGCTAATTTGCCACTCTTATCTTTAAAAGATAAATTATCGCTTGTAATGCTTTCGTTCAAAACTGTGTTTAGCATTTCAACTATACCATCTTTGCTGCCAGCGAATGCTTTTTTATCTAAAGTAAAACTTGCATAAGCTTTTGGTGAGCGATCATTTTCTGAAATGATGATGTTCATTCCGTTTTTAAGTTTGTAAGCAACAGGTTCTTTGAACGATTGTGCATGTAGGGAGATGGATACTAAGCTTAAAAGCGAAAGTGTAATTGTTTTAATTGTGTTCATGAGATTATTCTAATTTTTTTAAATGATTTTCTGTCGTCAAAAGTATTTCTAAAAGCTTATCCGGTAAACATTCTGTCGATAGAAAGGCACTTTTGCAAGTTGAATGGGCTTATATACGTGTTGAAAATTTTATTGGTTTTTAGTTTGGTAAGTAATTATTCATTTCATTCATTTTAATTACGTTCGATTGACTTTTCAAGTAATTGGTTAGTTTTAGTGCTCCGCTAACCCTATAAAATGAACTGTCTGATTATTGATGATAATGCAATAGCGAGAAGTGTCCTCAAAAATTTATTCAAAATTGAGGACTCTTTAAAGCTAATTGCAGAATGTGAGAACGCTGCAGATGCTTACAAGATATTAGCAAATAATAAAATTGACTTACTGCTTCTTGATGTTGAAATGCCGGGTATTACTGGTATCGAACTTGTTAAAGCTTTAGGAGATAAAAGGCCGTTGATTGTTTTTATAAGCTCGAAAAGAGATTATGCATCTGATGCCTACGATCTAAATGTGGTTGACTTTATTGCCAAACCCATAACGCCCGATCGGTTTTTAAAAGCGATTATCAAGGCGAAAGAAATTTACAAGAATCAAAATTTGTTTATGCCTTCCAAAAAGGATGAGTTTATATTTATTAGGGATTCTAATATTATCAGAAGAATAAAACTTGCAGACATCAATTATTTGGAAGCTAAAGGCGACTATGTAAAAATTTACCTGGATGAAAAAAATTACGCAATTCATTCTTCATTGAAGTCAGTAGAAGACAAGTTGCCGATGGATGTGTTTTCTCGGGTACACCGTTCTTTCATTGTAAATATTAGTAAAATAGATACCATTGAGGGCGGAACGCTGATTATTCAGCAACATTTTGTTCCAGTTTCTGATGCCTATAAATCATCACTAAACAAGCGGATGCAAATTCTTTAATGTGTGAATAGATGTTTATGAAAGAACAAATTGATGTTTTAATAGTAGAAGATAACTTAATCGACCAAAAGCTAATAGCCAACTATCTACGAGAATACGATTTTAGTTTCAAAATTGCCAGCGACGGACACGAAGCGCAAGTTTTGCTTGAATCGCACTCATTTTTTTTAATCTTGCTTGATCTCATGATGCCTAAAATAGATGGTTTTGAACTGACTAAAATCATTCGTCAAAAACTTAGGCTAGAGATACCTATCGTAGCAATAACTGCTTTTAATATTAATGAAGTTAAGGACAAATGCTTTGCCGCTGGCATGAATGGATGTTTCAGTAAGCCAATCCAGAAGATTGAACTGGTGGGGATGCTTACCCAGTTTTTACCAAAAGAGAAGCTAAAATCTGGGGATCAATATGTCTATGAAGTTATTGATTTAAGCTATTTAAAAGAGGTTAGCTTAGGCGATGAGGAATATGAGATCGAAGTAATCGAGAAATTTATCGAAACGATTGACCAGGACTTGTTAGAATTACAACAAAGTTTTGCAGAAAAAAGAGGAGAAGAGATCAAGATGATTGCTCATCGTACGCTCTCAACAATTTATATTGTGGGCTTAAGGTCTAAATTGGAGACTGGTTTACGTTCATTGGAAAATATGGATGTATCCGAGATGGGGTCACGATTGGATTGTATTCACGCCATATGCAATAAAGCAAAAGCGGAAGCCCAACATTTTATAGATTCAGTAAAACAGAAATAAGCTAGGCATAGAGCTCATCACGTGTTGTGTGAATATTTTCATGAGCAATAAAATCCTTAATCTCCCTTATGGTTTCCTCAGGTTCACTAATGTGTGGAAAATGCCCGGTCGCTTTCATCACAACAAAGAAGTTATTTCTTGTGTTTTGATGAATGTATTCACCAGCAGAGAAGGGTGCCATGATATCATTGCTACTTTGCAGCGTTAAACTCGGAATATCAAACTTCTTTAAATGATCGCGGTAATCTGCTTTAAATGTTGCCATGGCGAAGGCCAGTGCAATGCTTGGCTCTGTTTCTTCAAAACAACCTTGCAGAAAACCAGCTAATTCTGGTTCTTCAGCTTTATTCATCACTATTGGAGCGATCGCTTTAGTCCAGCTAATATAATCTTCGGCAATTTGTGTGAAAATGGTTTCAATATCAGCAGCTTCAAAACCGCCAATATAATCCCTATCGTTAAGGTATCTAGGAGAAGGGCCAATAAAAATAAGTTTCTTAAAAGCTTCTGGTTTTTGCAAAGCGGCAATCATCCCAATCATACTACTTACCGAATGGCCAACGAAAATGATGTCTTTAAGTCCAAGAGCTTCGATAATATCAAGGACATCACAGGCATAACCCTCTAAAGTGGAGTATTTGTGGTAATCGTATTGCGTTTTATCCGAACTGCCAGAACCAACGTAATCAAAGAGTATCACTTTGAAATCATCTAGAAATGCATCTGTCATGTACTTCCAAGAGCTCTGTGCGCACCCAAAACCATGTGCAAATACAATAACTTGATTACCTTGACCGAGTATTTTTACATTATTCCTGATGAGTATAGGATGCACGATACAGATGTTTAGATGAAAGAGATAATAAGCAGTTTGTGAAAGTTAGAAAAATCAGCGAATATTTTCAAATAAATTTTATAATGAACAGAAAAGCCTCATTTAGAGGCTTTAAACTGGTTTTTTATTTGTTTGGATGTGACTCAAACGGCTTGTTCATTTTTTTAAATCCGTTTGAGCGCAGCAAGAAACGAGATCTAATTCTGAACCTTAATTTCAGTTCTTCGGTTCACAGCTCTTCCTTCTTCACTTGCATTTGACGTAATTGGCTCCTTTTCACCGTGACCCACAATTGTGAAAATTGAACCATCCAAGCCGGCGTTAACAAAATATGATTTTACCGCATTCGCCCGATCAATTGAAAGCGACATGTTATGTTCTGGAGTACCTTCTGCAGATGAATGGCCATGGAGAACAAATTTAGTATTTGGCGCTTTCTTCATTTCAGCTACAGCTTTATCTAAGATGCCAAACGAAGACGTTTTTAACACAAACGAATTAAACTCAAATTGAATATTATCTAAATTGAAGTTTGGTTTTTCAACAACTGCAACTTCCTCTTTCGCTGGTGGAGCTGCAATGGGTTTCTTTTCTTCAACCGGTGGGGTAGGTTTTGAAACAGGAGCAGGATCTGGTTTGGTTATTAATTTCTTGCTCTTGCAAGAGTACATTGTTACAGTAGAAAGGCCAATAATTGCAGTAAAAAAAAGATTTTTGGTAATGTTCATGTTAAAATTTTTGTTTTAGGTTTAATTTGTGTTTCAATCAAAACTACAAATAACGATTAAACCTATAACGGAATTTTTTCAAAGAACTTGTATTGAATTCTTTTTAATCAGGAACATCAACCTCAAATTTTATTCAAATAATGTTGATTTTACCTTCAATAATACAAA
The DNA here is from genome assembly GCF_979258625.1 of Pedobacter sp. AC212. NCBI lineage: Bacteria > Pseudomonadati > Bacteroidota > Sphingobacteriia > Sphingobacteriales > Sphingobacteriaceae > Pedobacter > Pedobacter sp. AC212. The sequence goes on from NZ_OZ409870.1 coordinate 1,959,195, forward strand.
AAACTAACATTTTGATTTTCTATATTTGCAGCCTTGCTCCCGTAGTTCAATGGATAGAATTATGGTTTCCGGTACCATCGATATGAGTTCGAATCTCGTCGGGAGCACACCTTTAACCACCATAATTATTTTATGGTGGTTTTTTGTTGGAACTAATCTCAGTCTATCTTTTACCGATGCCTTTCTAAGTTGTTAATAGTCTAGGGATTGTGTTAGTTTAATTGTGTGGGAAGTCAAAATTTAACATGCTGTTAACGTCTAAATTGGCATTTCTAAAAATAAAAATGCACCTTTGCGAACCGTTAATAAAGGTTTAGGCATGTAAAGAATAAAAGAATTGTTTATGGAAGAATTGGTTGTAGAAGAGGTTCAGCAATTGCTTGAAAAAGAGAATGATAAGGCGTTAAAGCGTTATCTTGATGAACTGAATATCTCGGATGTAGAAGAGTTAATTGACGAGCTTCCACAACATGCAGCCAAATTTATCGAAACGATATCTTCAAACAGAGCTGTTAACGTTTTCCGAATTCTCGATTTTCCAACTCAGGAAAGAATTATCAAGAAACTTACGGGAAATAAACTAAATCAGATTATTAAAGATCTGCCTCCGGATGATCGTACCGCACTTTTTAGCGAGCTGAAGGGTGATGTAGTTAAGAAAATGATTACCCTTTTGCCTCCTGAAGAAAGAAAAGAATCTCTTGCACTTCTAGGTTACAAAGAGGATAGTATCGGTCGTTTAATGACGCCCGATTACATCGCTGTGAAACCCGAGTGGTCCATTACCCGAGTTTTAGCACACATCAGACGGTATGGTAAAAATTCGGAAACCATCGATGTGGTGTATGTAATTGATAAAGATGGAGTTTTGCTTGATGATATTCGAATCCGTGAAGTTTTACTGGCCGATCCTGAAGCGATAATAGGGGAGTTAACCGATAAACGTTTTATCGCGTTGAAAGCGAATGATCCGCAGGAAGACGCCATCAGCATTTTCAGAATGAATAATCGGGTGGCTTTGCCTGTTGTTGACGAGAATAATATTCTTTTGGGTATTGTAACCGTTGATGATATTCTCTGGATCGCAAACGAAGAATATACAGAAGATATTCATAAAATAGGGGGTTCTCAAGCCTTGGATGAACCTTATTTGGATGTCCCTGTTTTTGAATTATATAAAAAGCGGGTGGTTTGGTTAATCGTTTTGTTTTTCGGAGAGCTGCTTACCATCGCTGCGATGTCGAATTTCGAGAATCAAATTGCTCAGGTTGTAATTTTGGCAACATTTATTCCTTTAATCATTTCAAGCGGTGGCAATAGTGGTTCGCAGGCTGCAACTTTAATTATTCAAGCTATGGCTCTCGGCGAAGTTACCGTTAGAGATTGGTGGAATGTAATGCGACGAGAAATTTTTTCTGGCATATTATTAGGTTGTACTTTATGTTTGTTAAGCTTCGCAGTTATCGCCTCATGGCAGTTATTTTGGCCTGGTTTTACCGATCATTATATCAGAATTGGGCTGGTGGTAGGCTGCTCTTTAATAGGTGTTGTACTTTGGGGAACCTTAATGGGTTCTATGCTGCCTTTGCTTCTTAAAAAAGTAGGCGCCGATCCGGCAGTGTCTTCTACGCCTTTTGTGGCTACGTTGGTCGATGTTACCGGTTTAATCATTTACTTCTCTTTTGCCATATTGTTTTTAAGTGGAATCTTACTTTAATTTTTAAAAATGCAAACGAAAATTACTACGCTTTTCACCGATATTGGTGGCGTATTGTTAACAAACGGATGGGATAGGCAAGCAAGAGGCGAAGCTGCGGTATTATTTAATCTGGATTCTGTTGATCTGGAAGAACGCCATCACCTTACATTTGATACTTATGAGGTGGGGAAACTTACTTTGGATGAATATTTAGAACGCATTGTTTTCTTTCAAGAACGGTCGTTTAGTTATGATGACTTCAAAGCATTCATGTTTAGTAAATCCCTAGACTATCCTGAAATGGTTGCATTAGTTTGCGATTTGAAGAAAAAGTATCATTTAAAAGTTGCAGTAATCAGTAACGAAGGGCGAGAGTTAAATCAATATCGAATCAGCACTTTTAAATTGAACGAATTTGTTGATTTTTTCGTGTCATCGAGTTTCGTTCATTTCCGCAAACCCGATGCCGATATATTCAAAGTGGCGATAGATATTTCGCAGAGCGATGTAGAAACCAGTTTATATATAGACGATAGAATGCTTTTTGTTCAGGTTGCCGAAGGTCTAGGACTGAAAGGCATTCATCATACCAGTTATGAGGATACGAAAGCGCAACTGGCAGCTTATGGTTTAGAAATTTAATTTGTTCATGCCGGTTTGAAAAGAGACCGTAAGATCGAACTTTAGACTGTCTCAATTATTTGGAAAGCAAAGACAGCATCTTTTTTTATTGTCTGTTCCCGCTTTCCGTTATATCCCTAATGAAAAATCAGGGGATGTCACTTCAATCGGGTTTAAGAAACTAAGATCGGTCAACTATTTAAGTTTTGCAGAGTTGGCCTTTCAATACGGCAATTCAAGCCTAATTCAATGTTTTCTGGCAAAATAAATCCAAAAAAAAGCCACTCTCTCGAGTGGCTCTATACCTTTAAATTTCCTTTAGACAATTTACGGGCTATACATTGAACCTAAAGTGCATAATGTCGCCATCCTCTACTACATAGGTTTTTCCTTCTACGCCTAATTTACCTGCATCTTTACAAGCATTTTCCGAACCCAGTGTTACGAAGTCATTATACTTAATTACTTCGGCACGGATAAATCCTTTTTCAAAATCGGTGTGAATCACACCAGCTGCTTGTGGTGCCGTAAAGCCTTTTGTTATGGTCCAGGCTCTAACTTCCTGTACTCCTGCCGTGAAATAGGTATATAAATTTAATAATTTATAAGCTGCACGAATTAATTTGTTTACACCAGATTCATCTAAGCCTAAATCTGCCAAAAACTCCTGGCGCTCCTCATAACTTTCCAGTTCGGCAATTTCCGATTCGATTTTTGCTGAAATAACCAAAACTTCAGCTTTTTCATCTGCAACATTTGCTTTGACTAAATCCACATATTTATTTCCGGTTACTACCGATGCTTCATCAACGTTACAGACATACATTACTGGTTTTTGAGTCAATAAGCCTAAATCTTCGATAAAATCAAAGTCTTCCTGAGGCAGTGCTGCGGTACGGATAGATTTTCCGTTTTCTAAATGAGATTTAACAACCGTTAAAATTTCATAAGTACGTTTAGCATCTTTATCGCCACCCGTTTTTGCCATCTTTTCCACCTTTTGAATACGTTTGTCAACAGTATCCAAATCCTTTAATTGCAACTCTGTATCAATTATTTCTTTATCGCGAATGGGATCAACAGAACCATCAACATGGATCACATTGCCATCATCGAAGCAACGTAAAACATGGATAATTGCATTCGTAGCACGAATGTTTCCTAAAAACTGGTTGCCTAAACCTTCACCCTTCGAAGCGCCCTTTACCAAACCCGCGATATCAACAATTTCAATCGTATTAGGTTGTACCTTGTTTGGCTTAACCAGTTCAGCAAGTTTGGTCAATCTATCATCAGGCACAGTAATTACGCCAACGTTTGGCTCAATTGTACAAAACGGAAAGTTAGCAGCTTGTGCCTTTGCATTTGATAAACAGTTAAAAAGAGTCGATTTTCCAACATTTGGTAAACCCACAATACCACATTGTAATGCCATTTATATTTTTTAATTTACGATTTACGATTTGACTTCTCACTTCTCACTTCTCACTTCTCACTTCTCACTTCTCACTTCTCACTTCTCACCTTTTTCAGGCGGCAAAGATAAGCTTTTAAACCTTTATTTAGAGATTCGAATTTGTAGCGTCAGTATATTTTATCTAAGTTTATCGAAAATTAAAACAAGATGATAGAAGAATTTGAGGAGCAGAAACCGGCTGAAGTGAAATTAGTAGTAACAGAAGATATACGCAGTTATCTTTATGATATTACTAAATGGGCAAAATTTCTTTCCGTAGTTGGTTTTGTTGTTTCAATTTTTGTAATTATTGCGGCCTTTAGCATACCTGCATTAATTAATAGTAATCCTGCTGTGGCCACTCAAATGGGGCAATTGGGTTCAAGTGGAACAACCATAGTAACGGTAATTTATTTCGTACTGGGTTTGCTTCTGTTTTATCCAAGCATTTTGCTTAATAAAATAGCTAATAAAGGTAAACAGGGCGTCTTATTCGGTGATCAGGAAAGCTTAAATTCTGCGATACTAAGTTTAAAATCCTTATTTAAATTTTGGGGATCGATTACCATTGCCATAATAGCCTTTTACTTTTTATTAATATTCATGGTCGGTGCTGGCATGGCCGTCGCATAATACAGTAAAAAAACTCAGACACATAAAAAGCCCTTGTTGATGAGACAAGGGCTTTTATTTCGAAATTATAATTTATTAAAAAGAAAAATCATCATTTGTTTTTGCGCTATGTTCTCCGTTTTCAGAGTATTCATAACGTTTCTCCACAACATCCTGGTGAGTTTTAATATAGTCAACAGTTTCGTTTAATCCTTCAGCAAATTTTTCGAAATCTTCTTTATATAAAAAGATTTTATGCTTTACGAATACACCGTCTTCTAATCTTTTCTTGCTCTCGGTAACGGTTAAATAATAATCACCTGAGCGAGTAGCCTTCACGTCGAAGAAATAAGTTCTCTTACCTGCTCTTACTTTCTTTGAAAAAACTTCTTCTCTTTCCTTGTTGTCGAATTCTCCCATGGTTGGTATTGATGTTGGTTTTTGGTTTCGGTAAATATAAAGCAAATATTTAAAGTACAAAATACAATTTTGATACAATTTAAATTGTTCTTGTTTCCTCTTCCAATAATTGGTTATGATAAAGCTCAGTATAACTTCCGTTAAGGTTAAGCAATTCATCATGTGTACCTTGTTCTATTATTTTACCATCGTCCAGTACCAAAATCTTATCGGCATTTTTTATGGTTGAAATCCGGTGCGCAATTAAGATACTGGTTCTATCTTTCATGATTTTACCCAAATTCTGGAGAATTTCCTCCTCTGTTTTGGTGTCAACCGCAGATAAACAATCGTCGAATATCAAAATTTTTGGAGATTTAATTAATGCCCTCGCAATGGATACACGTTGTTTTTGTCCCCCGGAAAGTGTGATTCCTCTTTCGCCCAACATCGTTTCGAACTTTTCATCAAAATCAATGATGTTATGATAAACCGAAGCATTTTTAGCAGCATCGTATACTGCTTCATCCGTAACTTTATCTAAACCAAAAGCAATATTGTTTTTGATCGTATCAGAGAATAGAAAAACCTCTTGTGGCACGAAGCCAATTTGGTTGCGGTAATATTTAAGGTTTAACGATTTTAAATTTTCCCCATCAACACTAATAGCTCCTTGCTCCACATCATACATCCGCATAATTAAGTTTGCTAATGTTGATTTTCCAGAACCTGTTTTTCCAATAATTGCCACAAACTCACCGCTCTTAATTTCAAAACTTAAATTTTGAAGTGCTAGTATTCCGGTATCAGGATAAACGAAGCTAACATTCTCAAATTTGATGTTGCCTTGAATTTCTTTCTCTTCATTGTTTGTTGATTGAATATCGGAAGGAATGTCTAAAAATTCGTTAATTCTTTTTTGAGAAGCCGCCGCCCGCTGTATTAAAGAGGTTACCCAACCCAGCATAGTTACCGGGAAAGTTAACTGATTGATATAAATGATGAACTCAGCAATATTTCCTGCTGTAATACTGCCATTCATTACCTGGTTACCGCCCACATAAATAGTTAAAATGGTACTCAAGCCAATTAACAAAAGCATAGTAGGGTAAAAAAGGGCAGAAACCTTTACCAAACTCATCGAATCTTTTTTATACTCATTGCTTTGAATCTCAAAAATGTTGCGGGTATAATCTTCGCGTACATAAGATTTAATAATTCTGATACCTGAAAAACGTTCTTGCACAAAGCTTGATAGATCTGATAAACGTTCCTGGATTTTTCCGCTTTTTTTGAAAATCAAAGTGTTTACGTAATAGATAATGATGACTAAAAAGGGAAGGGGCAACAGGCAATATATGGCCAATTTCGAGTTTACATCAAACATAGACCAGATGATCAGCACAGATAAAACAAATGTATTAATGGTATACATAATGGCTGGTCCGACATACATCCTCACGCGATTCACATCTTCAGTTGCCCGGTTCATCAAATCGCCGGTATTGTTGCGGCGGTAAAAACCCAGACTTAATTTTTGATAATGCTGATAGATATCGTTTTTCATATCAAACTCAATGTGCCGAGACATGAGAATGATGGTTTGCCTCATGAAAAATAGAAACAAACCCCTCAATACGTACAATGCCACTACCAATAATCCAAAAAATAATAGGTTACTGCTAAAAATATCGTAAATGATTTCCTGACGATTAAAACCTCCAAATAGATTATAAACCTGAACATTTTCAGTAATCAAATCTACCGCATAGCCGATTACCTGAGCTGGCACCACGCCAAAAATATTGGAGATGACCACGAAAATACTGCCCGGAATAATCCACCACTTATATTTTAAAAAGTATTTGTTTAATCTGCTTAGATGTTTCATGCAATACAAACTTAGATAAATTTGTTATTTCGTGCCGCATATTTATGTTTCAATAGCTAAGCTTTGAAAAAAATAATGACATTATTGAGTTTTTGAAAGGTTAAGCATAATGAGATTGAGAAGGTTGTTTGTTATAGAGCGGCGGTAACGAATTATCAATAACAGGATAATTTAATAACACAGTGCCTAAACAATACCTTTTATTAAGAAACTTTCTAGCCAACACTAAAAATATTATAGCGCAAACCCGTCAAAATTCTATCAATCGAGAGATTGTATTTGCAGAAATACAGCAGAAATTGCTTTTGAGAAAACCATCTAAATATTTGTTTCTAGTAGCAGCGCAAATAGTTTATTTATATAAGTGTATTAATCGTTTTTTATTTTAATTTTGCAGCAGATTAGCCGAACGTTCAATATGCCAGCAAATTCTTCGTCAGATTTTTCCATTTTAGAGCAATTGAGTGCTTACGGGCATAAAAAATTGGTTTTTTGTAATGATCCTGATACGGGCTTAAAGGCAATTATCGCGATACATGATACTACCTTGGGTCCGGCTTTAGGCGGAACGAGGATGTGGAGCTATGCAACTGAGGGCGAAGCTTTGGAAGATGCCTTGCGTTTATCGCGTGGAATGACCTATAAATCGGCAATTACCGGATTAAATTTAGGTGGCGGAAAAGGCGTAATTATTGGCGATTCTCGTAAAGATAAAACCGAAACTTTAATGCGTAGCTATGGTAGGTTTATTAAAAACCTTAATGGCGAGTTTATTACAGCTGAAGAAATGGGGACCAATACTCGGGATATGGAGTATATCCGCATGGAAACCAATTATGTAACCGGCGTTCCCGAATCAATTGGAGGGGCAGGAAATCCAGCTCCATTTACGGCACAGGGGGTTTATTTAGGTATTAAAGCTAGTGTGAAAGAGGTTTTTGGAACCGACATGCTTGCGGGCAGGACAATTGTAGTACAAGGAATTGGCAATGTGGGCGAACATTTGGTTGCTTTGCTTAGAAAAGAAAATGCAGAGGTTTTAATAAGTGATATTAACCAGGAGCAATTGACTTATGTTGCCCGAAAATATAAAGCAAAACCCATTGAGGCTGATAAAATTTTTGGTTGCGATGCCGATGTTTATGCGCCATGTGCGATGGGAGCAACGGTTAATAATAAAACCATTGCAAAAATGAAGTTTGCAATTATTGCAGGTTCGGCCAATAATCAGTTAAAAGATGAGGTTTTAGACAGCGAATTGCTTTTGAAAAAAGGCATTTTATTTGCGCCAGATTATTTAATTAATGCTGGTGGCTTAATTGCTTGTTACTCTGAATGGACTGGTTTTGGAAAAAAACGTACAGTCCAACTTACCGAAAATATTTACGAGGCTACACGTAACGTAATCAAGTTGAGTAAAGCAGAGAAAATATCAACAAATATTGCTGCAAACAGAATTGCTGAAAAGCGTATTGCAGATGTTAAAAAAATTAAATCATCATATTAAATAATTATTAAAATAGGTTTTATAAACCGCACTCGTTCTTACATTCATGTTAAATAGAAGGCACTTAAGAATCAAAGCTTTGCAAAATATTTTTGCTTGGCACATGGCAGACAAAAAAGACATTAAAGGAGATTTGAAAACTTTAATGCAAAGTATTGATAGCGTGTACGAAATGTACATCTGGATGTTATCATTGATGGTTGAAGTTACAGAGTTTACAGCAAACGATGCTGCAGAACGTGCTAACAAATACCTTAAAACTGCTGAGGATTTAAATCCAAATATGAAACTGCTACACAACAAGTTTAGCGTTTTAATGCAGCAAAACCCCGAATATGTTTCTGCGGTAAAAAAATACAAAGTAGATTGGGGCTTCGATCCAGAAATTCGTAAAACAGTTTATAATTCTTTAAAAGCATCTCAGGAGTATGCCGATTATCTTGCGGATCCAAACGAAAGTTTAGAATCGTCAAAAGATATTATCAAATATATTTTCAGAAAAATTATTTTAAAAAACCAGGGTATTATCCAGGTTTTCGAGGAGAAATTTATCAATTGGCAGGTAGATCACGAGGTGATGAAAGGAATGGTTGCAAAAACGTTGAAGAACTTTACGTCTGACGATCCTTTCAAAAATAAACTTACCGAAATAAGCGCTGATTGGGTAGAAGACAGCAAATTTGTGCAAGATTTATTTGTACACACCTTGCAGAATGACGCTAAATACCAGGAATTGATTGCGGAGCGTACAAAAAATTGGGAGTCGGAACGGATTGCTTTAATGGATACCATTTTGATGAAGATGGCCATCTGCGAGCTTTTAAACTTTCCATCTATTCCTGTAAAAGTAACCATTAACGAATATTTGGAGCTATCAAAAGATTACAGTACGCCGAAAAGTAATTCGTTTATTAACGGTATTTTAGACAAAATTTTAGGCGACCTTAAGAAGACAAATACGATTAAAAAAATCGGTCGCGGATTAATTGAAGACTAATAATGAAAAAAATATTCATCCTTGCTATTGCAGCAATCTCTTTCACAGCTTGTCGAAATGCAAACAATTCTACAGATCACGTTGCAGGAAATGATTCGTTAGCAGCAGCTACAATTGCCTCACCTGATGCACCAATAATCGTTTTTGAGAAAGATATTTTTGATTTCGAAAAAATTAACCAAGGTGAAAGTGTAGAACACCAATTCAAATTCAAAAATACAGGTAAAAGCCCTTTAATTATTTCTAATGCTACAGCCACTTGTGGTTGTACAGTTCCAGAAGTGCCGAAAGAACCTATTTTACCGGGAAAAGAAGGTGTAATTAAAGTTGTGTTTAATAGTACAGGGAAAGAAGGAATGCAGGATAAAGTGGTAACAGTAACTTCGAATGCGAACCCAACAGTTTCAACGGTACACTTGGTAGGCGAGGTGCTTACAAAAAAATAAAATGGTATGGTTTGGTTTTGTACCTATACCCTTACTTACAATCAATAATCAAATAAATAAGAAATGACATCAACAGTAATTTTACAAGCAGCAGGTGGATTTGGCCAATACGGACAATTAATTATGTTAGGTGCTATCGCGGTAGTATTCTATTTTTTCATGATCCGTCCACAGGTTAAAAAAGCTAAAGACCATAAAAAATTAATAGAAGGATTAAAAAAAGGTGATAAGATTATCACTACTGCAGGTATTCACGGCCGTATCGCTGATATGAACGATACTACTTTCTTAATCGAAGTAGAAGGTGGAGTGAAAATTCGCTTCGATAAATCGGCGGTTTCTTTAGATGCAACCAAAGCAGTTGTTCCTCCTGTAGCAAAAGCATAATCAATGCATTTAGCATTAAAAAGGGTTCCGAATTTCGGAACCCTTTTTTGTTTGTTATTGTTGCGCCAGGTTTATATTGATATTGTAAGACACCTTTACTGGAATGCCATGTTGTAACCCCGGGTTCCAATTGCGGCACTCGTTCAAAACACGGATGGCTTCTTCCCTGGTTCCATAACCCAGGTCGTTTTTAAACTTATAATTAGATAACTTCCCGTCTTTTTCGACAACAAAACTGATAAATAATTTCCCAGAGATCTTATTTCTTAGGGCTTCAGATGGGTATTTAAAATTTCTGGATAAATACCTGTAGAATTCAGTTATTCCACCTGGATAATCTGGCTTTTCTTCTTCGGTTTTATACTTTTTTGTCTCTCCGTTTTCAAATGTTGCAATGCCGTCAATAAAATATCCATTATTATACTTTTCAACATAGCTATCTTTACCTATTTTACCTTTCCACTCGCCATCTTTGTAACCATTCACATAATCTCCTTCTTCACGTTTATTCATATTTAAGTGTCCGTTGCCATCTTTTATAAATTGATTTCCCAAAGAATCGAAACCCGAAATCACTTTGAAAGCAGAACGTTTCTGTTTATCAGATTTATCCGCATCATCGTATAGAATAACTCTTGCCAATTGCCCATTGGCATAATATGATGATGATTCGCCAATTGGCTTGCCATTCAGATAATTGGTTTTTTCAATTAAAATTCCTTTTTTATTAAAGCGTTTAAGCTCTCCCTCATAAACCAGATTAGGTTCAAAGTTAGATAGCTTGCCAATCGTTTTATCCGTATTATCTGCATAAAACTCGTAAAGGTTATAAAATTTCGATCCAGAGTCTGGTTCTTGAATAACCCTTCGGTAATCGGCTGATTCATTATTTTTTACAGGAACTCCATCTTTAAAATAATAAACGTTTGACCGTTTTTGGCTAAATGCATAACATGATAAGGCGGAGACAAGCAGTAATAAGATGATTTTTTTCATAATTCAGATTGATGGTGCTAATATAGAAAACCTCTTTTCAAAATCCGTTTTCTTTTATTACATAGGAATTAATAAATTGTTACATTTGGAAGAATTGCTTTATCGAGCACAAATGATGCGGTAAGTTGTTTAATTTATAATATGCCCTTTATTAGATTAACTAAAATTGAAAGACGACGTGTTTTAACACTATTAGCCTGTTTATTTTTGGCTATAGCGGCTTGGCTTTTCATGGCATTGAATAACAAATACAATTACATAGCGAAAACGGTTATTGTATTCAAAAATAAACCTGCTAAAAGAGCTTTTTATCCTTTACAAACTGATACTTTAGATTTAGAGGTGGAAGGCACAGGTTGGCAACTTGTTTTTGCCCGATTGAGGATAAGTCCGCCATCAATTTCAGTTAATTTGAGTCAACTAAACGCAAGAGACTTTGTAGTTCTATCCGATCAGCTTTATAATATCAACAAACAGGTAGGAAGTGCACAAAAGGTAATCTCAGTTAAACCAGATACCTTGTATTTCGATTTCACAAAACAAATCATTAAAAAGGTAAACATAAAATTGGTAAGTCAGTTGGCATTTCATAAACAGTATGGATTGGCAAGTGAGGTATTACTTAACCCAAAAACAGTCACTGTAGCCGGTCCACAAGAAGAATTGAGCAAAATTATTGCTTGGCCTACAGATACTTTAAAAATAAATAATTTACAGAACAGCACCACAGCTCGAATCGGTCTCCAACATAGTATTCATAAAAACGTAAGCATTTATCCGTCATCAACAGAAGTAAAACTTTCAGTTGATGAGTTTACCGAGAAGACTGTTGAGGTGCCGTTGAAGATATTAAATAACAGAAATTACAACAGCATTAAGCTTTATCCAAAGAAAGTTAAGGTAACATTTTTGGTTGCCTTGGGCAGTTATGCACAAGTTGATGCAAATTTCATAACGGCAACCATTGATGTTGATGAATGGAAAAACCTAAACCATCGCCAGTTTGCTGTAAAGATTACGGAGTTTCCGGATTATTGCAAACTGATTAGTGTAAGCCCATCGAAAATAGATTTTGTAGTAGAAAAATAATGTATAAAGTTGGGATAACAGGCGGAATTGGTAGTGGCAAAACAACAGTTTGTAAGGTTTTCGAGGTTCTGGGTATTCCAATCTTTTATGCCGATACTGAAGCCAAGAATATGATGGTTGAAGATGAATTGCTTATTGAAGCTATAAAATCAACCTTTGGTGAGGAAAGTTATTTCGAAGAAGGAAAGCTAAACAATAAACACATCGCAGGTATTGTGTTTAATAATGAAGCCGAATTAGCGAAATTAAATGCCTTAGTTCATCCCGCAGTTTTTAGGGCTTTTGATAGGTGGGAAGCCAATGTGAATCCTAATGCTCCTTACACGTTAAAAGAGGCTGCCTTGCTTTTTGAAAGTGGTTCCTACAAAATGTGCGATACAACAATTCTGGTTACTGCGCCAACGGATGTGAAAATAAACCGTGTGATGCAACGCGACAATAGTACTGCAGAACAAGTTAAAGCAAGGATGGACAAGCAGATGAGTGATTACGAAAAAACTAAAATGGCCAATCATTTTATCATGAATGATGAAGCACATTCTATTATCGAGCAAGTTCTTGCCCTACACAAAGAGTTTTTAAACCTGGCCGCCAATACGCTTAGTTAATACTCATCTCAAATATTTTATCAAATCATTTTTTACTAATATGTCTAATAGCCTAAAATCCTGCCTTATCCTTAAATCCAACAGAACCTAGACATGATTTTAGACGATTTTATCACCATTACGCCAACAGGTTTATATTGTGTTTATGGCGATTTTTATTTAGACCCACAACAATCTGTAAATGATGCCGTGGTTTCTCATGCACACGGCGACCACGCTATCGGTGGAAGTCAGAATGTTTACTGCACTGCTGCAACAGAAAGCTTTATGAAACACCGTTACCGTAAATTTGCGGCGGTAGATTTTCATCTTAAAAAATACCATGAAACGTTTAAAATTAAGGATGTAGCCATCACGTTTTATTCTGCAGGGCATATTTTAGGTTCGGCGCAGGTTTTAATGGAATATCAAAATGTAAAATACCTTTACACAGGAGATTATAAGATAGAGCCAGATGCTACTTGCGAGCCTTTCGAGTTTGTGAAAGCAGATGTTTTAATTACCGAAAGCACGTTCGCCAACCCCGAAACGAAGCACCCTTCTCCAATTGATGAGATTAAGAAACTGAACGAAACTTCAGCCAATATTATGCTGGGCGCCTATGCTTTAGGTAAAAGTCAGCGTATTATTCAGTTGTTAAGTGAACATTGTCCTACAAAAAATGTGATGGTCCACCACAGCATTATGCCCTTTGTTAAAATTTACGAAGACTTCGGGATGAAAATTGGCAACTATAAAATGTATGATAGAAAGGTGATGAAGAATAATCATGAGCACCAGGTTTATATTGTTCCGCCGATGGTGTTTCACAGTTACCACAAAGCGATAAATGTTGTTCGGGCTTTTGCATCGGGTTGGAAGAATCTGCAACAACAAAATGGAATTTCTCTTTACATCTCCGATCATGCAGATTGGGATGCGATTTTAGAAACTATTGAAAAAGTTCGACCGAAACAAGTTTGGACGTTGCATGGCGATGGCAATCAATTAAAAGAATATTTTGAAGGTAAGCTGGAGGTAAAAATACTAAACTAATGAACAGGATTTTTAGTATCTAAGGATTTTCAAAATACTGATGATTGCAAACATTCACTCATTCAAAATTCAATCATTCACTCATTAATTATGAAAGAGGGCGAAGACTTTTATTTTAACGAAGACGGATTAATGGTTTTTACAGCGGCATACCATTTAAAACGTGGATATTGTTGTAAAAATAAATGCAAGCATTGTCCCTGGGGTTATGGGAAAAAGAAAGAGAAGAAGTAATTCAATTGGCGGTCTTCAATTTTCAGTTCCAACTTTTAGAGACGTACATGCTTATAAATATCACTCAAAGCTACTTCGAATCCCATCGAAACAAAATTTATTGAGTTGTTAATTTCCTTGTATTCTATAAGTTCCCAATTTTGCTTTTCGTTGAGGTAAAATGCTTCAACTAATATTGATTCAGTATCAATTAAAATATATTCCTTTAATGTTGGAATATCCCTGTAAAGTCGAAATTTGTTTCCTCTATCATAATCTTTAGTTGATGGAGAAAGAATTTCAATAATAATAGTTGGTTCTAAAACGGTATCCTTATCATCAGTAGAATGCTTAATTCCATTACAATAGACAGAAATATCAGGATAGGTGAATAGCGTATTTTCTGGTATGTTCATTCGCATGTCGCTACCAAAGGGAATACATTTGGAACCTGCAAGCTTCGTTGAAAGAAATCCGAAGAGGCTAGAGAAAATAAGATTATGATTAAAGCTAGCACCTGACATTGATTTTACTCCATCACTTTGGTCTCGGTGTAAAGGAAATATTTCGCCCTGAAAATACTCATGCTTTTCTTGCGATGCCTTTTCCATCTCCAGATATTCAGTAACAGTAAAATGCCTTTTTTTGTATTCTACATTAGGCTCATTTACAATCTCTTCCATGTTCTAATATACTGAATGTTTTAAGATAAAACCTTGCCCAATTGGAAATACTAATGAGAATGCCCGGCAAAGAAACCAATTAAAGCCACGCCAATTCCAAGTAGAACAGCAATCATTTTTCGGGTATTAATTTTATGGTCTGCGCTCGATTCAAATAAAATTGTAGTGGAAATGTGTAGGAAAATACCAATTACAATTCCCATAATTTTGTTGAAATAAGCATCGATACCTCCAATGGTTCCGTTACTTAAACCAACACTTACATAAAAGCCAAGCGGGGCCATTACCGCGAAAATTATCAAATACATGATGATGCTTCCTTTTTTGAAATGGTTTTGCATTAAAATGCTTGCCAAAGCAAATGCCGCTGGAATGTGGTGCAATGAGATTCCAAAAATAAGTTCGTTATGCTGATCTTTGGCAAGTGGCATCCCCTCTAAAAAAGCATGCAGGCAAAGGCTAATCATAATCCCGAATGGAAAAACATTTCCATCGTGGTGCTTATGGATATGCCCATGTTCTACACCTTCAGAAAACTGCTCCAAAAAAACCTGCAATAAGAAACCTACCAATATAAAAATACCAATTTCGCCTTTGTCGGGCCCGCTATAGGCGTCGGGTATCAGGTGCAGAACCGTAATGGCAAATAGGTAAGAGCCACTGAAAGAAAGGATTAATTTCAGTAGTTTTGATTTATCACTTTTGACCAAAAAAATGGCCGAGCCGCCTAAAAAAGCGCAGAAAAAAAGTACGGCAAATTTCCAAGCTTCCATTAAAATTCGGGTTGTAATTTTTTAAATATTCTCGAACAGATAAAACCAATCAAAATTCCCAATATTGCACCTGTAGTTACATCTATCGGGTAATGAACGCCCACGTAAACTTGCGCAAAGCTAATTATTGCTGCCCAAAATAGCCCAAGAGGCAAAATAGGCTTCCAGCGACCGTAAAATACGCAAATTAAAAACACAGCAATAGCAAAATGGTTGGTAGCATGGGCTGAGGGAAAACTTAATCCACTGCCGCATGGCACCCGGTGAATAATATCATTTGCCAAACTGAAATCATTGCAAGGCCTTACCCGGGCCACAAACGGTTTTATTAAACGAGATGCGATCAAATCGCCTGTGGCGAAGGTAAAAAGTACCATTCCAATAATATAGTATCCTTGTTTTTTATACTGCTTAATGCAGAAAACAATAATAAAAATATACAGCGGCGACCAAAAAAAACGATTGCGCATTAAAGGCATCAGCCAATCGAAAAAGCCATTAGAAAGTCCACGATGGATTTTCAAAAAAAGCTCAACATCAAATTGCTGTATGCTTTCTATCATGCCTTTTTACAAATTAAAATTAAACGATCGGAGTTGCATGCATCGAAATTGTCGAGCGCATAACTGCCGAAAGCTTTTTGAACCATCAGGCCTGCTTTGGTTAACATACGCTCAAAATCTTCAAAACTAAAAGCCTGAACCCGTTCTTCGAAATTGTATGTTTTGCCCTTATCATCGAAATTTATTTTTTTGATAATCTTCCCTTCCACTACATTTTTAGTGATATTAAAGGCAATGCCATCAAGCGATTTAACTTCGCAATGATTTAAATTTCTGACGATTTTTTCAGAATTAAAATAATCTATAACCAGGGTTCCATTGGTTTTTAAACATTTTCTAAACGTTTTAAGCGCATTCACGTGGTCTTTCTCGGTATCAAAATAACCAAAACTGGTAAATAAGTTTAACGCCACATCAAAATAGTTGATATAAAACAATTTCCGCATATCATGCACCAAAAAATGCAGTTTATTGTTTTCGAATTGCCTGGCGTATTTTATGCTTTGTTCTGATAGATCGATTCCTGTAACATCAAAGCCTTTTTTATTGAGATAAATAGAATGCCTACCTTTCCCGCAAGCAATATCAAGCATTTTCGAATCGGCCGCCGGACTAAGGTATTCTGTTAACTTATCGATGAAAAATTCGGCTTCTGCATCGTTTCTTTGTTGATAAAGAATATGATAATATGGCGAATTAAACCAATATTGAAACCACTTACGTTGCATATAAAAAGCCTTTTTGTTTTGGAATTTGCAAACTTAGATAAAATTGAGATAAACAAAGTACATTAATTTCACAGCGAAGCAATTTATAATTGTTAAAATGATTTTTGTTTTGGAAATCAACGTTCAGTTTATCATTGGGCAATATAGCCGTGCCATTCGCTGTAGCCCTCGTAGAAAAACTCGGGGCTGCCGCTGTTGTCAGGTTTAGAAAGAAAGGTTTGTTTTAGATCAATCGTCATTGCGAGGCACGAAGCAATCTTAAAGCTTTGGGTTAAACGAAGACAAAGTTCAAGTAGTAAGATTGCTTCTTGCTTCGCAATGACGGCAGCAATTATTAGTTTTCCCTCACAATCTTGATTGCTCCAAACCCGACAGTAATGGAAATACTTTTTTATTGCAGCAACCTTAATATACTGTCATGCTGAGGCACGAAGCATCTACAACCGATGAAACACCTGCCTGCGGTAGGCAGGGATTCTTCGTGCCTCAGAATGACAGAGGTTTGAAAAAGACTGTAATGAATGGCGGGACTGCAGAAACCGATGCACTATTGCTCTGGCTTTCCAGAAAAAAATAAAAACCAATCACACGTTTGACTAAAACCTTAACCGAATTTCTATTAAATATATCGTATAAATAGATATAAAAACAATGTAAATTAACAAGCCGAGGCAGCCTAAAATAGCTGCTATCTTGTTTTTTTTCTTATTTTTGAACTTTAAATAAAACCCACAAAGTGACTTTAATAAAATCGATTTCAGGAATACGAGGAACCATTGGCGGACAAGCTGGAAACGGCTTAACACCGATAGATATAGTGAAATTTACAGCGGCTTTTGGTAGCTGGGTAGTACAAAAAACAGGAAACAAACGAATCGTATTAGGTCGCGATGCACGTATTTCAGGCGAAATGGTGAACAATTTGGTTATTGGAACCCTCCAAGGATTAGGGATTGAGGTAATCGATTTAGGCCTTTCAACAACACCAACAGTAGAAGTTGCAGTTCCGGATGAACAAGCAGGAGGAGGAATTATTTTAACCGCCAGCCATAACCCGAAACAATGGAATGCCTTGAAGTTGCTAAACGCAGATGGAGAATTTATCAGCGATTTAGATGGAAAAGAAGTGCTCGACTTAGCCGAGAGTGCAAGTTTCGAATTTGCTGAGGTGGATCAATTAGGTAAGGTTATACAAAATGATACTTACCTACAGAAACATATAGATAAGGTTTTAGCATTGCCATTAGTTGATGTGGATGCCATAAAAAAAGCCGATTTTAAGGTTGTTATTGATTGTGTAAACTCGACCGGCGGAATTTTTATTCCTGCTTTGTTGAAAGCCTTGGGCGTAACAAGAGTTACCGAATTATATTGCGATCCTAACGGTCACTTTCCACATAACCCTGAGCCGCTTCCCGAAAATTTAACTGAAATTTCAAAAGAGGTACAAAAGCAAAATGCCGATTTAGGGATCGTGGTTGATCCAGATGTGGACCGTTTATGTTTTGTAAATGAAGATGGAAGCATGTTTGGCGAGGAATATACCTTAGTCGCCGTTGCCGATTATGTGTTAAAAAATACGCCAGGAAATACCGTT
Source organism: Pedobacter sp. AC212 (assembly GCF_979258625.1). Lineage (NCBI taxonomy): Bacteria > Pseudomonadati > Bacteroidota > Sphingobacteriia > Sphingobacteriales > Sphingobacteriaceae > Pedobacter > Pedobacter sp. AC212. The sequence goes on from NZ_OZ409870.1 coordinate 1,977,495, forward strand.
TCTAATCTTTCTTCAACACGGGCTTTACGAGATGTTACTGAAAAAGCTGGTTCGGAATATAACGCATCAGCGGTTGGCGAAGTGAATGTAGTTAACAAAATGAAAGAAACCAATGCAATTATTGGCGGCGAAGGTAATGGCGGCATTATCTATCCAGAATCGCATTACGGCAGAGATGCTTTGGTTGGTATTGCATTATTTTTAACCCATTTAGCCAGATTTGGAAAATCAATTTCATTGTTAAGAAGCAGCTACCCACAATACCATATTTCAAAAAATAAAATTACCCTTACACCAGAAATGGATATCGATAATTTGTTAAAACAGGTTGAGGAAAAGTACAAAAACCAACCTTACAGCACTATCGATGGGTTAAAAATCGAATTCGATAAAACCTGGGTTCATTTGCGCAGATCTAATACCGAGCCAATTATCCGTATTTATAGCGAAGCAGAAAACGAAGCCACTGCAGAAAATTTAGCGAACAAAATTATTTCGGACATCAAAGAAATACTTAAATTAAACTAGTACATGAAAAGAGTTTATTTAGATAATGCAGCTACAACGCCATTGGATAAAGACGTAATTGCTGAAATGACCAATGTAATGGAAAACCATTTTGGCAATCCATCTGCTATTCATGCACTAGGGAGAGAGGTTAGAACGCTGGTAGAGAAAGCTCGTAAAACGGTTTCTGGCCTTTTAGGTGCCTCACCATCCGAAATATTCTTCACCTCTGGAGGTACCGAAGCAGATAATACTGCTATCCGGTGTGGCATTTCTGCTTATGGAATTAAGCATGCCATCACTTCTAAAATTGAGCATCACGCGGTAGAACATACCTTAAATACGATGCTCAAAAATGGCGAAATTGATAAATTAAGTTTCGTCAATATTGATGAAAAAGGTAATGTAGATTATGCCCATCTGGAAGAGTTATTGCAAAACAACGATCGCACTTTTGTCTCGCTAATGCATGCAAATAACGAATTGGGTACTTTAACCGATATGATTAAAGTTGGCGATATCTGCGAAAAATATAACGCCATATATCATGCCGATACGGTGCAAACCATGGGGCATTACGTACACAATGTGCGTGAATTAAGAGCGCATTTCATTGTTTGTGCGGCACATAAGCTACATGGTCCGAAAGGGGTGGGTTTCTTGTATGTAAATAGCAACATCAAAATTCCACCGATGATTTATGGGGGTGCACAAGAGCGTAACATGCGTGGTGGTACCGAAAATGTTTACGGCATTGTTGGGCTGGCCAAAGCGTTGGAAATTGCCTATGCAGAAATGGCCGAACATCAAAGCCACATTCAGGGGTTAAAAGATTATCTAAAAGAACAATTGATTGCCGAGATTCCGGGAATTGGCTTCAACGGAGAAACAGATGCAGACAAAAGTCTTTACACCGTATTAAATGTGTCGTTTCCAGAAATGGACATGGCCGATATGTTGTTGTTTAATTTGGATATCAATGGCATTTGTGCCTCTGGCGGTAGCGCTTGTTCTTCAGGCTCGAACATTGGTTCTCACGTTTTAAATGGCATCAAAGCCGACCCAAATCGTCCATCAGTTCGCTTTTCTTTTAGTAAATATACTACTAAAGAGGAACTGGATTACGTAATTGATAAAGTTAAAATGGTGATAAAGCAAAATGCTTTAGCCTAAAAATATCAGTAACCAAATAGGAAAAAGTCTCGGAGCAATTCGAGACTTTTTTTTGCGATTTTTTTGGAAAGCAAGTGCAGCTCATTGATTAAGGTTAGTCCTGCTTTCTATTCCAACCAAAGCAGAAAAAGCTTTTGGTTTCCACGGCAATCAGGTTTATTTAATATAGGTTTGAGTGCTTGGGAAAGGTATTAAATTTTTAAATCCGTCTGCTGAAGCAGGGACGGCAATGATATTAATAGCTTCAGTTCGAAGTTAGTTGCATTTCATTACTGTTGACGTCAGTCACCGGCAATTTTTAAATCCCTTGCAAATCTCAAAAGAAAAACTTATATTTAATTAAGATAAAGGCTATCCAAAAGCCAAGACACATGAGTTCCTCAACGAAACCTTATCAAATATCTCTTTAGGATAAGGTTAAGCAATTATAAAACAGCTTTGCAAAATTTTCTTGAATAGAGAAAAAAACGAATTTTTCGAAAATTTAATTCACCCTCAAAAGCAGCCAATGCTTTTATAAATTTATCGTTATTGAAAATCAAAAAACTAATGCTCAGGTAGCAAGCACCGAGAATCTGAACTCATCAGACAGCAGAAAGCATATTTACAAATTCATTTTATCACCGTTTTCGTTTGAGTCATCGCATCATTTTAACAGAATTCATAAACGGAAATTCAATTCTTTTGGTTGTATTCACGAGTTGAGAAAGCTCTCAGGCTCAATGCTATAAGTTCAAATTTAAGGCAAATGAGACTTTTCCATGGAAACGAGTGGGTATATTGCGTCAAAATGATTCCTTAAAGAACTAAAAAAAACAATATTCCATTTTCGCTTGTTGCATTAGTACATCAATTTGAAATACTATGGAAACTAATAAAGAAAAGGGAAAAGTTATTCAGAATGACTTACTAGATAAAGAAGTTGAAGATGTAAGAGAGCATGATTCTCTTGATAATAATAAATCTTCTAAACAGGCTACGAATTTATTCGAAAAGGATAAAAACCGAAAGAACAATGCATTTGGACCAGGTCACGAGCCAGGCACTACACCAGGTTCTGGCATTTAGCGCATTGGTATTTAGCGTATAAATTTTTAAATTTAAGCCACAGCATTTTGTTGTGGCTTTTTATGTTGATTGAAAAAATGGAAAGAAGAAATTTTATTACAAATTCTGCATTGGCAATGGCCTTGCTCTCAATTTATAAAACAGATGTTTTTGCTCAGCAAGAAATGTTGCGGGCGTATAACTTCAAGCCATTGAGAAACAACGTCGGTATTTTCACTGAGCAGGGTGGAACTATCGGCTGGTTAAATTCATCAAATGGCTTTGTTGTTGTTGATGCACAGTTTCCAACATCGGCACCGCATGTTATTGAAGAATTGAAAAAACTTGGCGAAAAACCTTTTAAATATTTAATCAACACGCACCATCATGGCGACCATACCGCGGGTAACATCGCTTTCAAAGGTTTGGCGGAAAAAGTAGTGGCGCATCAAAATTCGCTTGTTAATCAGAAAAGAGGGGCAGAGAAGGCAAATAGTTTAGATAAACAATTGTTGCCAGATACTACATTCGGTACCGGTTGGAAAGCACCTGTTGGCGATGAAAAGATTAGTGCTTACTACTATGGTTCTGCCCATACAAATGGCGACGCTGTTTACCATTTTGAAAATGCAAACATCGTTCATGTCGGCGACCTGGTTTCCAATAGAAAATATCCTTATATCGATAGAGAAAATGGTGCTCATATCGGCAATTGGGTTACCGCTTTAGAAAAAATACATAACCAGTTTGACAATGATACCTTATTTATCTTTGGCCATAGCCGTGAGCCAGAAAAAGTTACTGGAAACAAAGCTGATATCAAGGCATTTCAAAATTATCTTCAAAATCTACTGAGTTTTGTCGGTGCTGAAATAAAGGCAGGTAAATCAAAAGAAGATATATTAAAAGCAACTGCAATACCAAATGCTCCGGAATGGCAAGGCGAAGGTATTCAAAGGAGTTTAACAGCTGCTTATGATGAACTAAAAGGCGTTTAAATTTCTGCCGTAGATTTTGAGATGTTTTAAAATTCACTTGCAAATCTGCGGCTTTATTTTGCCAAATCTTTTTTCAATTTATAAACATTCTATATTTGAAAAATAAGGAGATAGCCATTTGTTAACTACATAAAGCTACCTCTTATCTGTTATATTTGTCTATACAAATCCAATATCAGATATGGATGATTTTTTAGCGGCACGTTCGCAAATGGCTCTTTCCCTGGGCTTTCATATTATTTTTTCTTGTATCGGAATGGTGATGCCATTTTTTATGGCGGTTTCTCACTATAAGTGGCTACGAACCAATCAGGAAGTCTATAAAAACCTCACAAAAGCCTGGAGTAAGGGGGTTGCCATTTTTTTTGCCACGGGTGCCGTGTCTGGCACTATGTTATCATTTGAGCTGGGCTTGTTATGGCCAAGGTTTATGGAACATGCAGGGCCTATTTTCGGGATGCCCTTCTCTCTGGAAGGTACGGCATTTTTTATCGAAGCCATTGCGTTAGGCTTTTTTCTTTATGGCTGGAACAAGCTAAACAAATGGTTTCATTGGTTTACGGGCGTAGTTGTTGGTGTTAGCGGCTTGGCTTCAGGGATATTGGTCGTAGCTGCAAATGCCTGGATGAACAGCCCGGCAGGATTCGATTTTGTAAACGGCAGATACTTCAATATCGACCCAATACAAGCTATGTTTAACAAGGCATGGTTTTCGCAAGCGCTGCATATGTGTTTGGCGGCTTTTACGGCTACTGGCTTTGCGGTAGCCGGTGTGCACGCACTTATGATTTTGCGGAATAAAAACAGAGATTTTCACTTTAAAGCATTTAAAATTGCGGCTGTTTTTGCTTGTATTGGAGCCATACTGCAACCTTTGAGTGGAGATATTTCTGCAAAAGATGTAGCTGAAAGACAGCCTGCAAAACTTGCCGCAATGGAAGCGCTTTATAAAACAGAGAAACCAGCGCCGCTATTAATCGGGGGAATTGTTAACGAAAAAGATAAAACTGTAAAGGGAGCAATAAAGATACCTGGTGCACTCAGTTTCCTTGCTCATGGCGATTTTCATGCCGAGGTTAAGGGCTTAGATCAAATTCCTGAAAATGAACATCCACCGGTCGCGATTACGCATTATGCCTTTCAAGTTATGGTGGGTATCGGTACGCTCTTGGCTCTTATTTCATTGATTTTCTTTATCAATATCATCAGAAAGCGATCAGTAATAGATAAGCGCTGGCTGCTTAAACTCTTTGTAGCATCCATTCCTTTGGGCTACATCGCCTTAGAAGCTGGCTGGGTGGTAACTGAAGTAGGAAGACAACCATGGATTATTTATGGGATAATGCGAACGAAAGATGCCGTTACACCTATGCCCGGTATTGCTTATTCATTTTACATTTTCTCAGCAATTTATATCTCGTTAAGCATTGTAGTTACTTTTCTCCTTTACAGGCAGATTAAAATGGTGCCCGTTGTTTACGATAAATCCGATAGCCACGATTTGAAATCATAATATGGAATATGTTGTAGTTACTTTCTTATGTCTGGCTATTTTGCTTTACTTCTTATTGGGAGGTGCTGATTTTGGCGCCGGGATTATCGAGCTCTTTACTTCTACGAAGAATAGAAGCCGAACCAGGAAAACAATGTATCAGGCCATTGGTCCCGTTTGGGAGGCAAATCACATGTGGCTGATCATCGCAATTGTAATTCTCTTTGTCGGTTTTCCATACATTTATACCACCATGTCTGTGCATCTCCATATTCCATTGTTAATCATGCTCATTGGAATTATTGCCCGTGGTACGGCCTTTGTATTCCGTCATTACGATGCGATTAAGGATGACATGCAATGGCTTTACAATCGAATTTTCAGGTACTCCAGTTTCATCACGCCTTTATTTTTAGGAATTATAGCAGGCAGTTTAATTTCTGGCCACATTGATCTTGATGCTAAAGATTTTTTAACAGCCTACGTTTGGAGTTGGTTAAATTGGTTCTCTATATCCGTCGGCTTATTTACTGTGGCCTTATGCGGATTCCTTGCAGCCATTTACCTGATTGGCGAAACTGGTGATGAACAAGATAAGCGAAGGTTTATTAAAAAAGCAGAGTACATGAATATTGCTGCCGTTGTATTTGGGGCAATGGTTTTCATTGCAGCCCATTTTGATGGTATTCCACTAATCGATTGGGTTTTCAAAAATGCGGTTGGTCTTGCTTCTATCATTTTGGCAAGTCTGTCACTCATTTTATTATGGTATCTTCTAGTAAAAGGAGAAACAAAAACGTTGAGAATTTTAGCTGGCTTTCAGGTAACAATGATTTTGTTGGCCATTAGTTATGCACACTTTCCGAATTTTATACTCTTGAAAAATGGTGACGCCATTTCGTTGTTTGAGGCGATTGGCCCGCCAAAAACAATTTATAGTTTGGGCGTAGCCTTATTGTTAGGTAGCATTTTAATTTTGCCGTTTCTGGGTTATTTGTTTTATAAATTTAAGAAAAAAGAAGAGTAGTGGTTGTCTCTCCATTACTACGTATAAACCTTTTTCTAATGATTTAATTTGGAAAGCACTCTTAGTAGTTCTTCGGTTCCGAAAGTCCCGCTATCGTTTCAATCTTTTTTAACTTCTGTCAGTTTGCAACTATTCGTTAATGCTACGGGAGAAAGACGAAGCAATAGTTGGAGTACGGGCTACAAAAAAGTATTTACACTTTATCGGGTTTATGCTTAACGGCAATGCATTAACACATCCATATCAAACAAAAAAGAGCATCCATTTCTGAATGCTCTCTTGATCTATTATTTGCTACAAACCGCCTTTTCTGGTAGCTTTTCTTGCTTCGGGCCAGGTAACTTGTTTGCCTGTACGCTCGTTTACTGGTAAATCTGTTGCTTTCTCTGTCGAAGTTTTTTCAGGATCTTCACAAGCCATATAAACCATAATCGCAGCTAAAATTACATTGCTTCGAATTTCGTCGAAAACCAATTTATCGTAGCTATCGCGATTGGTATGCCAGGTGTAAGTTCCATAATCCCAGCTTGTAGAGCTTAGCGAATAACCTAATGCTCCTGCAGCTACAAAAGATGCGAAATCAGAACCACCTGCTCCAGGCATCCCAGGGAAACTGGTTTTAATCTGATTTTTAATAGTATCCGGTACAGCCGCTAACCAACGGGTAATGTAATCTTTTGATTTTGCAAAACCTTGGCCACCTATGTTAACCACACGTCCTGTGCCGTTATCCTGATTAAATAGAGCCTGCAAATTACCAACAACTTCCGGATGATCTTCTACAAAAGCTCTCGAGCCATTTAATCCTTGTTCTTCACTTCCCCAATGGCCAACCAAAATGGTGCGTTTCGGATTTGGATAAAATTTCTTTAAAATGCGCATCGCTTCCATCATCATAATTGTTCCAGAACCGTTATCAGTTGCACCGCTGGCACCATCCCATGAATCGAAGTGGGCCGATAGCATCACATATTCCTTCGGCTTTTGCTTTCCTTTAATTTCTGCAATGGTGTTGAATGTTGGTACTACACCATGTTCCTTCGATTCAGACTCAATTTTTAACATGGGCTTATTCCCGCTTTGTGCTAAACGGTAAACTAAACCATAATCCTCAACAGATAAATCTAAAGTCGGGATTTTTGTAGTATTGGCACCAAAAATTTTATCTACACCAAAACCTTGCGACCAATTATTGATGATAATTCCTGCAGCCCCTGCATTTTCGATGGCAAGTGCCAGTGCTTTTGCATTTAGCCCTGTTTTAGCTATACCTGCTGCAAATGCCTTTAAAGCGTCTGCTTTTTCCTTTTTATATTTCTCGAATAAATCTTTTGTTGCAAATTCTTCCCAGTTTTTCTCAGGTCTGCCAGAAATTTGATTCATAGAAATGAGAACCAATTTGCCTTTTACGTTTGGTAACCATTTTTGAAAGGAAACAGAATCAGTAATTGCAGGCAGAATAATGGCTTCGGCATTGATCGCCTTTCCATTGGTAGATGGACTCCAGGCCAATTGCGTGCCTTCTAGAGTTCTTAACCGAGGGCTTACCAAATCGATATGCGTAACACCTCTTTCCCATCCACGCCATTCTCCCCATTTTTCATTTTTGGCAGAGATTCCCCAATCGCTGTATTTCTTTACCGCCCAATCATTTGCTTGTTTCATTTGCGGTGAACCCACTAAACGCGGCCCAACTACATCTAAAAGCTCATGCGCTAATTTTTCTAATTGTGAGTTCTCATTTACTTCTTTTACGATGTTGTCGATTAACTTTTTGTCTTGTGCAAAAGCAAAAGAGGAAGTGAAGAGGAGTAATGTTGGCAAAAGTAGTTTTTTATTCATCTGTATATATTTATTTTTTAGGTTGTCAGATGGAGTTACCATAATTTGTTGTTATGGTAGGTTCATTTGTAAGCTTATTCTATTGAATAATTGACTCCTAAATTAGGTAATAAGTCGGTTTTGAAGCTTTTTTAATAGAAATGTTGCAAAGGTTAATGTCACTTGTGTAAGTCTGCTATCTTATGTTTGGGTATTAATGTGCTGCAAAGAAACTTAACATATCATTTAGGGCGTTTTCAGCATGCATCAAATTACCATTCTCAAGTGATTCCGTCGACACAATAGCAGCTCGTTTAAGCATGTTACTTTCATAGGTAGAAATAGCTTCAAGTAAAGTTTGATGCTGGTTAGACGTTAAATTTTCACTTAATTCGAGCGCATCAAGCATGGCCATATTAACGCCTTCTCCAGCGAATGGAGGCATTACATGTGCTGCATCTCCAACTAGCGTTAAATTAGATAGCGACTTCCATTTTTGATCTAAAGGGATGCAATAAATTGGCCGGGGAATGAATGGTACTGTTGTAATTTCAAACAATTCGTTCCAAATATTACTCCATCCGGGATAGTTTGCTTTAAACCAATCTAACATCTGGGCTTTATCGCTATAATCAAGTCCATTATTCTTAGCCCAGTTTTCATCAGTTTTAAAACTAGCATAAAAGCCAATTTCTCCATTGCCTTTTTGACCCATTAATATGTTTTGCTCATTTCCAAAAGCCATGATTTTTCCACCTCTTAATAGCTTAAAAATATTTGGAGCTGCTTTTTCCGCATTGTAAATATTTCCTTCGAGCATAGTGATACCAGAATAAAATGGTTTGATATCTGTAACGTAAGGACGGATTTTTGAATTGGCTCCGTCAGCAGCAATTACAATGTCAGCATATATAGATTCCTTGTCTTTAAAATGTAGCATCCAACCATCGTTCTTTTGTTCCATAGCAATAAAGTGGCTATTCCAAATGATATGAGAAGGATCTATAGACGCTAACAAAATTTTTCTTAGCGCACCGCGATCTATCTCTGGACGGAAATGTTCGTTTTCGAAATTTTCTTCGATTTTATAATCATGATCGCTAAAAAGTATTTCAGCATGCTCATTCATAATGAGTTTTTTGTCGGCTCCTGGAAGAAAATTATTTTTAAACTCTTCTAATAGATTTGCTTTGCGAAGCGCCGCCAAACCAGAGTCGTCGTGCAGATCAAGCGGAGAACCTTGTACTCGTGCATTTTTATCGAAATCTCTTTCGTAAACTTTAACATCTGCACCTTTAAGTGCTAAGAGTTTGGCTAGTGTCAGTCCACCGGGACCGCCGCCGATAATGGCAATTGATTTATTTTGTAGTAACATAACTTAAAATTTATGTTACAAAATTATTTTTTGTCGTAAACTAAAAATTGTAAAAAACGGTCGTTTTCATTTTTAAATAACTCTTTCGGAGAAACGCCGGAAAGCTTTTTTATTTCTTTGATAAAGTGCGATTGATCGGTAAAGTTCAGCTGCGGAGAAAGTTGGCCGTCTTTAATATGTGGAAGTGAGGCTTGAAAACGCAGGATGTTACAGTAGGCTTTTAATGAAATTCCTAGTTGCTGGTTAAAATAGCGATTGATTTGTCGTTCGCTCCAAGCTACTTTTTCAGAAAGCTCTTTGATGCTCATTTCGCCATTATTGGCAAAAATTAGTTGAAATAGCTTTCGCTTGCGTTCATCTACTTCTTTAGATATGATTGATTTTATTTTATGCGATGCTTTTTCACAAAATTTGCCAAAATCATCGAGATCATTTAAGCCAAAATCCCAAAAGTTGGTTGCTAATATTTTGCCGCTGTTTAATATGTCGGCAATGGGCTGATGTAAGATGTATTCTATAGCAAGAGGCGTGAAACTGATGGAAAAAAATGATGAAACATTGAGTTTCGGTATCAATTTTGGCTTGGTTTCTAAGCCCATTAAGGTGATTTGAAAATGATTGTCTGCAGTTTTAGAGAACAATAAATCAATCCTCCCATTTGGAATAATGATGCCATTGTTTGCGTCAGATAGATTTTCAAGTGAAGAAAAGCGATCCACAAAATCGGCAATTGACCCTTCTGGTTTAATGTATTTGTAGCTTGGATTAATACTCATGAGGTACAAGTTGTGGGATTAAGGACGTCCTTTCTGCACTTTATCATGAAATGGGAGATATTCTGCCAATGCTGCAGAACCGTACCAGTTGAAAATATCGAAGTCTAACAATTTTGAATTGATGGCGGGGTCGGTTGCTAACCAGGTTTTTGCCTCTTCAATAGATTTTGTATTAAGGATAAAAATACCGCGGTATTGCTTATCATTTTTAGCCATAGGACCTGCCACAATTAGCTTATTTTCCTTAATAAGAATTCCCATGTTGCTCATGTGCCCCGTACACAAGCTGTCGGTTTCTTTTTTTGTAGCGGTGGTGTTTGATCCAGTTTTGAGCATTACCAGAACATATGTTTTCATGCCATAATTATCTGCACCTAGTTTTTTAGCCAATGCTTCATCATATTTTGGTTTTCTTGCGCTTGGCTTAGTAAAGCGAAGCTGATGAATAGGAGGGATAATGTTATTATTTTCATGGTTGGTTGGCTTAGCTAATTCTAACTATCATAAGCTATATTGTGTCCGATAAAAGCACTTCCCTATCGCATAGCACTAAAGTAACTAAAAATAATAAGTATTTGAGAACCAAGAAGACCTGGCGTAATTTAAATTTAACAGCAGTAGTTCATTTGTTACGTTTAACTGCGCCCTTCTGAAATTAATAGTTTTTTATATTCGTCTTGAATTAACCCTGCATTCAAGAACTTGATTTCATTTAACTTGGATATGTCATGTATAAATTCTATAACGAGGTTAATACTGTCGAAAGTATGAGTCTCAAAACCCATATCTGGGTCGAAGGATGAAAAGGAATATAAATCAACAAATTCTAAACCCCCTTCGTCAAATAGTTCATAATGATTAATCTCAAATTCGCCCGATTCCGTTCTCTTTAGGTCAATGTAACTGATTACCTCTTTGTCTTCCGAAATTCTTCCTAGAAAAAACCTCCATAGTCTTTCCTAAATTTAAATATGACTGAACTGTTGTTAGGTCGAGATAGTTATTCATTGTTTTTCGTGGCGGGATGTCGGGTAGACGTTAATTTTTTAACATATCTGCTGATTCATAAATATACGGAATAAACTCAACCATATGCAATGAAATAGAGAAGCTTCATGTAGGGGGAGACAAAATGAAATGCTACCTCTCTTCGTTATCTAAACCTGATTGCCGCGGTAGCTCCCGATCTTTTCAATCGGGACTACAAGCAAAAAGCAGGACTGAAATAACCGAAGTTATTCAAGCCCTGCTTTTCATATCTTTTTTAAAATCAATTAGTCAGTTTGCACCAGTGAACAAATGACAAATGAACCAATGACTAATGAACCAATGTCCAGTGAACTATTAACCAATGGCTATTGAACCAAACTAATTATTCATCATCTTAATAAAAGCGCCTATTTTAGCTTTCATAGCTCTTCTATCCACAATAAAATCAAGGAAACCATGTTCTAAAACAAATTCTGAAGTTTGGAATCCTTTCGGCAAGTCTTTTTTAATGGTTTCTTTAATCACCCTTGGGCCAGCGAAACCGATTAATGCGCCCGGTTCTGCAATGTTAATGTCGCCAAGCATGGCATAAGATGCTGTAACGCCACCGGTCGTAGGGTCGGTAAGTAAAGAGATGTATGGAATTTTAGCCTGACTTAACAGCGCCAATTTCGCAGATGTTTTAGCCATTTGCATTAATGAAAATGCAGCTTCCATCATACGAGCACCGCCTGATTTAGAAATCATCAGAAACGGAATTTTGTGTTTGATGCTATAATCGATTGAACGAGCGATTTTTTCGCCAACAACCGAACCCATTGAACCACCAATAAAAGCAAAATCCATACAGGCAATCACTAAATCCTGTCCTTCAATTTTTCCTACACCAGCACGGATAGCGTCTTTTAAGCCGGTTTTAGCCTGACTTTCGATAATTCTATCGGTATAAGGTTTGTTATCGTTAAAATTTAAAGGATCGCCAGAGGTTAAATTCGGGAAAAGCTCTTTAAACTCGTTATTATCGAATAAAACTTCAAAATATTCTTTAGAACCTACTCTCAAGTGATAGTTGCAGTAATGGCAAACGTATTTGTTTTCCTGTAACTCTGCCTGATGTAGCGGTTTTTTGCAATTCGGACACTTATTCCACACGCCATCTGGTGCCTCTTTCTTCTCTTCGGTTGTGGTAATGATACCTTTATTTTCTCTCTTAAACCAAGCCATATAATTTTTTAAAGAATTGGATTGCAAAGAAACGAAAAATATATGCAAGTTTGATGTTAACCAATAATCAAATTTAAATTATCAAATTAATAAAGTAACGCTGATAAACTATTTTTATCGACAGACTCTTTTAAGCGTTACTGATGCGCTATTTCAACTTAATTCAAAGTAAGAGCCTGTGGATAAAAAAAACTATTAGTGTTAAGAGTGTGAATTTTACACTAAGGATAATGTTATTTTTACACTAAACTTGCCTTATATGCTTGTAAGGCAAATAATTCTGTTGTTACAAAAGCTTGGATTGTAATTTTTTTTTATAACTTCGAACTTAATAAAATTAACAAGAGATGAGTTTAAAAGGCTACAAAGGCGTAATTTACGGAGATGCCGTTCAAGAATTATTTGAGCAGGCTAAGAAACATCAGTTTGCTTTACCAGCAGTTAACGTAACCGGTACAAACACGGTTAATGCGGTAATGGAAACTGCAAAGGCAGTAAATTCGCCAGTTATGATTCAGTTATCAAATGGAGGAGCGCAGTTTTATGCAGGTAAATCTTTAGATAACGAAAAATTGCAAGCATGTATTTTAGGTGCTGTATCGGCAGCTAAACATGTGCATTTATTGGCAGAACATTATGGTGTTGCTGTGGTTTTACATACCGACCACGCCGCTAAAAAATTGTTGCCTTGGATTGATGGCCTTTTAGACCACGGTGAAAAATTCTTCGCTGAAACTGGAAAACCTTTGTTTTCATCACATATGTTAGATCTTTCGGAGGAGCCGATTGAAGAAAATATGGAGATTTCTGCAAAATATTTTGCACGCATGGCCAAGATGAACATGACCATCGAAATCGAACTTGGTGTTACAGGTGGTGAAGAAGATGGTGTAGACAATAGCGATGTAGATAGCTCGAAATTATATACCCAACCAAGCGAAGTTGCTTATGCTTACGAAGAATTAAGCAAAGTTTCTCCTCGTTTTACTGTTGCTGCTGCGTTTGGAAACGTACATGGCGTTTACAAGCCTGGTAATGTAAAATTACAACCGGTTATTTTGAAAAATTCTCAAGACTTTATCAAAGAGAAATTCAACCTGAGCGCTGAAAAACCAATTAACTTTGTTTTTCATGGTGGTTCTGGTTCTTCTCAGGAAGAAATCAGAGAAGCAATTTCTTATGGTGCTATTAAAATGAATATCGATACAGATATGCAATGGGCATTCTGGGATGGTATTTTAGAATATTACAAAAAGAATGAGGCTTATCTTCAAGGTCAAATCGGTAACCCTGAGGGTGATGATAAACCAAATAAGAAATACTACGATCCACGTGTTTGGTTACGTAAAGCTGAAGAAGCTTTTGTTAAACGTTTAACCATTGCTTTCGAAGATTTGAATTGCATCAATGCGAACGATAAATTATAAGTTGAATTGAATTTTTTAAGCTGAAATAGTTAATCAGTCATTCAAAAATCATCATTCGATATTTAGATGGAGGCGCCATAGGTTTAAAAACTTATGGCGCTTTTGTTTGTTTTTATTTTTACATTTAAGCAAACATATTGCGATGATAAATAGAACTAACGAGCCAGTAAATAATAACCTTTTTGAACGTTTCGCTAACGCCGCTACCAAGTTTACGGGTAGCTCTGCTGCGTTTATTGCAGCCACAGCAATTGTTGTAATCTGGGCAGTTACAGGGCCGGTTTTTCATTATTCTGAAACCTGGCAACTGGTTATTAATACTGGTACTACGATTATAACTTTCCTAATGGTTTTCCTGATCCAAAAGGCACAGAATAAAGATGGAAAAGCTATCCAGCTAAAATTGAACGAGCTTATTGCTGCGCAACAGGGAGCGAGTAACCGGATGGTTGATATCGAGGATTTAAGTGAAAAAGAATTAGATCAGTTACATCACTTTTATGTAACCATTGCTGCACTTGCAAAGAAAGAGGCTGATATTCGCTGCTCACATTCTATAGATGTGGCTAAAGAATTAAATGAGGAAAAATTGAAATTGAATAAACACTTTAAAAAAGAAAAATAATGAGCTTACAAGTTCAAAAGGTGATTCACCCCGAAGATTTAGATAAAGTATTTGCCATTAGAAAAATTGTATTTGTTGATGAGCAAAACTGCCCACCAGAATTGGAATGGGAGCATGAAGATGAATCTATTCATTTTCTGGCTACGCATAATGGCCAACCCTGTGGCGCATGCCGTTGGCGCAAAACGGATTTAGGCTACAAACTAGAGCGCTTTGCGGTGTTGCAAGATTTTAGGGGTCAGGGTGTAGGGAGAGCACTAATTGCAGAAGCGCTTTCTGACTTGCCTGAAGACGCACATTACATTTACTTAAATTCCCAATTAGATGCGATGAGTTTATATGCTAAGTTCGGTTTTGTTGCCGAAGGAGAACAATTTGAAGAGGCTGGAATTCAGCATTTCAAGATGGTAAAGAAAGTGTAGTTGTTAACTAGTCGTCATTGCGAGGTACGAAGCAATCTTAATGCTTTTGCTATAGATTAAAAGGCTTTTGATGTAAATCTTAAGCTTACATTCTCACCTTCAGTAGTAGAATTGCTTTGTGCCTCAAAATGACGACCATCTGAAAAGCACAATAAATTAACCTACCCAAATATCTTTCCTGACAAAGCCATCGCTTCATTCCATTTATCCATATTAAGATGGAGCGCTTCACCTTTCGAGTTTAAAAAGCTTATCACATCCTCAGTAGCTATATTGCCAGTTAAATCATCAGCAGCCATAGGGCAACCGCCAAAACCTTTTAAGGCAGAATCTATCCGTTTTACCCCAGAGTGGTATGCGGCTTCAATCTTTTCATATCGTTCTACAGGGGTAGAGTGCAAATGAATACCAATTTCAGTTTTGTTGAATTTTGTAATCAGTTTTGGAAGGATGGATGTGATTTTTTCGGGAGTCGAAACCCCAACCGTATCTGCTAATGAAAGAATTTTAACGCCTTTGGCAACTAAAACGTCAGCCCATTTTTCTACAATCTCGTAATTCCATTCATCTCCGTAAGGATTTCCAAACCCCATGGAGAGATAAATAACAGCAGTTTTGTTGTTTTGATCACAAAGAGATAACATTTCTTCAACTGTATTTAACGATTGCGAAATGCTCGAATTTGTATTGCGTTGCTGAAATGTTTCCGATATGGAAAATGGAAAACCTAAATAATTGATTTGCTCTTGTTTTATAGCTTCTTCTACACCCCTCAAATTCGCTACAATTGCTAATAGCTTTGTTGACGTTTGAGTTAAATCTAAATGGTCCAATACTTGAGCAGTATCTGCCATTTGCGGAATAGCCTTTGGCGATACAAAACTTCCAAAATCGAGCGTGTCGAAACCTACCTGAAGGAGAAGGTTTAGATATTCTGATTTTAAATCCGTTGGGACGAAATCATGTAAACCCTGCATGGCATCACGTGGACATTCTACAAGTTTGAATTTTTGATTACTCATTTGGCTCAGTCGTTATTAACCGCAAAGTGCGCAAAGTTTTTCGCAAAGAAAAGAAGATTAGAGAAAACTGTGATCATCAAATCGAGTTTACTTTAATGACCAATGACCAATGACCAATGACCAATGACCAATGACTAATGACTAATGAACTTCCTTCACGCTGGGTACTTCGGCTCTGTAGTCAACGCTCCGGTCTTTAGCAAACGTTCTGATAATCAATCTCGTTCCTCTATCATAACTAAAATAACTCCAAACCCAATTTACAAATACAATAATTTTATTTCTAAATCCAACAAGGGTCATTAAGTGAACGAACATCCAGGTAAACCAAGCAAAAACCCCTTGGAAACGAATTTTGCCAATATCAACAACAGCTTTGTTCCGGCCAACTGTTGCCATAGAACCTTTATCGAAATACTTGAATTTTTCTAACGGTTTATTTTCTTTGATGTTGATTAAGTTTTTAGCTAGATGATGTCCCTGCTGGATAGCCGCTGGAGCTACTCCGGGATGTCCGTTTGGAGTGGCCTCATCAATTATCGCCGCAACATCGCCAATGGCATAGATATTTTGATAACCGACAACCAGATTTTGGGTATCAGTTTTTAATCTACCACCACGAACCACTTCTGCTTTGTCTAGGCCCGGCAATACCACGCCTTTTACGCCAGCGCTCCAAATTACTGTCGAACTTAATATTGGCGCCTTATCTTGTAACGAAAGGGTATGACCATCGTAACCTAAAACACGAGTATCGTTCATTACCTGAACACCCATCTTAATTAAAAATTCTTTAGATTTTTGTTGTGCCTGTGGCGACATTGGCCCTAAAAGCTCAGGGGAATTTTCAATCAGATAAATGTTCACTTTACTCACATCCATTTCTGGATAATCGTTAGGAATAACATGTCTTTTCAGTTCTGAAATTGCTCCAGCAGTTTCCACACCTGTTGGGCCTCCACCCACTACCACGAAGTTTAATAGAGCGCTTTTCTTATCTAAATCCTTTTCAATTAACGATTTTTCGAAATTTTGCAGAATCAAACTTCTTAAATCTAAAGCCTCTGGAATAGATTTCATCGGCATTGAATTCGCCTCGATTTCTTGGTTGCCGAAGAAATTACTGGTCGAACCAGTGGCAATTACTAAATAATCATAACTCACTTTTCCAATATCTGTCATCAAACAGTTTTCAGCAGCATTTACTTCCGTCACTTTAGTTACCCTAAAGATTAGGTTTTTTTGCCCTTTAAAAATCTTTCTCAAGGGAAATGCAATGGAATCAGCTTCCAATCCGCCTGTTGCTACCTGGTAAAGTAAAGGTTGAAAAGTATGATAATTATGTTTATCAAGCATGACTACTTGAAAAGGTTTATTCTTTAATCGTTTAGCTAGTTCTATCCCGCCAAATCCACCGCCAACTATAACTACTCTTGGGTATTCACTTTTAGGAAGTTGTAAATCCATTTTAAAACGCTTTATCTGTTACTAATGTAACAAAAAGATAGCCAAAAGGTTTAAGAATTAAAGTTTTGAACCGTTTCTTAAGCGCTTCTATAGAGATATAACTTTGATATGACCGAGTTGGTTTTCGCTGGTTTTCAGCAGTGTTCTGGCTAAAATAAACCTGATGGAAACGAGCATGGAGCGCAGCGAAATAAAGTGGACAGCAGGGCTGAAGTTGCCGAAGAAATTCGGGTTTTGCTTTTCAAAAACCTCACTGTATTATTGTCTATAGTATTGGTTATCTAGTGCACGTCAATCGTAGAAAGCCTCACCCTATCAACGTTTGTGGTTATGGGAAGTTAGTGCAAATCCCTCTCTGGAAGAGAGGGAAACAAAATGATGTGGTTTGAACCGATGGGTTTAAATCACAGTCTTCCAAAACCCTCTCTTCAGGATATGAAAAGTTAGTGCAAATCCCTCTCCAGGAGAGAAGGAAATAAAATGATGTGGTTCGAACCGATGGGTTTAGATCACAGTCTGCCAAAACCCTCTCTTCCGGAGAGGGCGGCTGGAAAACTTTTCATACCACGAACTTCCCAAGGGTGAGGCTGTAAAAAAAAATGCCTTCCCGATTGATCAGGAAGGCGTTTAATATATTCTCAGAATCTAGATCTTATTTTTTCTTTTCTTCCGAGCTACCCAAATCGATTACGATAGGAGTAGAGATACATAATGATGAATACGTACCGATAACACGGCCGATTAATAAGGCGAAGATAAATCCGCGGATGCTATCGCCACCAAAGATGAAGATCACCAATAATACGAAGAATACGGTTAACGAAGTCAAAATCGTACGACTTAAAGTACTGTTCAATGCGAAGTTGATCAATTGGTTACGTTCTTCACCATGTAAATCTTCTTTACCAGCTTCTTTTAATTTTTCACGAATACGGTCAAACACAACAACAGTTTCTGTCATGGTGTAACCCATTACTGTTAAAATTGCTGCAATAAAATCCTGACCAATTTCTAATGAGAATGGTAAAACACCATCTAAAATGGTATAGAAAGAAAGTACCATTAAAACGTCGTGGGCTAATGCCAATACAGCACCTAAACCATATTGCCATTTTTTAAATCGCACTACGATGTAGATAAACATGAAGATACATGAAATCAATACTGCGTAAAAAGCTCCATTAACAATATCGCTGGCGATAATTGGCGTCACTTTTTGCGAACTTACAATTTCATATTTCGAACCTGCTAATCCTTTGTTTAAAGCATCTTCAACCACTTTATCAGTTTTCACATCTTGATCTTCGATGTGGAAAGTAGTGGTAATTTTAACCTGACTGTTTTCTCCTGCTGTTTTAACCTCAGGCGTTTCATTACCGAAAACAGGAGTTAACTGAGATTTGATATCTTCAGTGTTAACCGCTTTATCGAAGTGTACAAGGTAAGTTCTACCACCTTTAAAATCTACGCCAAGGTTTAAACCACCATGTTTGAAATACATGCCAATACCAGCTAAGATGATCACTGTAGAAATGATGTAATAGATTTTACGACGACCAACAAAGTTGAAAGCTAAATTTTTAAATGCATTACGTGTAAACTGATTATCAAAGCTAATTTCCATTTTACGATCTAACATCGCTTCGAAAACTAATCTTGAAATTAATACAGCAGCAAATAATGAAGAAAGGATACCGATACACAAGGTAGTTGCAAAACCTTGAACCGGACCGCTACCGAAAGCGTAAAGAATAGCACCTAAAATAAATACGGTAATGTTTGCATCTAAGATAGATGGCATTGCATGTTTAAAACCTTCTTTAATTGCAGTAGGAATGTTTTTGCCCAAGGCAAGCTCTTCACGTACACGTTCGAAAATTAGAATGTTCGCATCTACGGATAGACCAATGGTAAGCACGATACCGGCAATACCAGGCAATGTTAACACCGCACCAAGCGATACCAAAATACCGATGATGAAAAACAAGTTAACCAATAAGGCAAAGTTTGCAACCCAACCAGCACGGTGATAATACAATGCCATGAAGATCAGGATCACGATAAACGCAATCACGAATGAAATTAAACCATCATGGATAGCTTGTGCACCTAAAGTTGGACCAACGATATAACTACCAGCAATACGAGCAGGAGCAGGTAATTTACCAGCTTTTAAGATGTTTGATAAATCCTTAGTATCTGCCTGTGTGAAATTACCGGTAATTGATGAAACACCACCACCAATTTCATTCTGAACAGTAGGAGCAGAATAAACCATGTTATCTAACACAATAGCGATAGATTTTTTATTGTTAGGATCAGCGGCAGCTTCAGCAGTAATTTTTTTCCATTTCGCAGCACCTTCGCTGGTCATGTACATGGTTACCTCTGGTTTACCTTTTTGATCAAAGTCAGCACGCGAATCGCTGATTGCTTCACCACCTAAATCTGGTTTGCCATCAGCACTGGTAACTTTTATAGCATAAAGTTCAAACACTTTAGATCCTTCTCTAGGTTTAACGCTCCACATAAATTTCATCGTAGATGGAATTGCTGCGGCAACCTCAGGAAGTTTTAAGTAGTTATTAACCTTTGCAGTATCTTTTTGTAACGACATACCAACAACTGCACCTGGCATTAATTGTTGTTGTCCGTTTTCTCCTTGATAAATAGGAAGACTTAAAACTGCGTATAATGGATTTGATTTTGCTAATTCAGCTCTTACTGCGGTAGAATCTTTTTTACCTAAGCCAGCTAATTTGCCACCTTTTGCAGTGGAGTCTTTAGCAGCATTCTCTAAGCCGGCTAATTTGCCGCCAGCTTTAGTAGCCGTATCTGTAGTAGCGGCAGGAGTTTCAGTTTTTAAAGTTGCAGCTAAAGTTTTGTTAATGTTTTCTAACAAAGGTGCTACTTCCTGTACCTGGTATACTTGCCAGAATTGTAATTCGGCAGAGCCTTGTAAAAGTTTAGCAATACGTTCTTTATCCTGCACACCTGGCATCTCAATTAAGATGCGGTTACTACCTTCTTGTTTTTGCATGTTCGGACTCACAACACCGAAACCATCAATACGAGAACGTAAAACAGTAAATGAGCGATCGATAGCACTTGTAGCCTCTTTCTCTAAGAAAGATTCAACTTCGCCATTGCTTGCACTTGGTTTTAATTGCGATGCATTGTCTTGATTAGAAAAATAGTCAGCAAGTTTTACACCCGGACTTAATTTTTCAAATTCATCGACAAAAATTTTGATATAATCTTTACCGCCAGCATTTAGCTGAATTTGTGCGTTCTGAACTGCTTTGTTAAAGTTAGCATCAGTAGGGTTGCCCGCTAAAGATTTAACCAATTCCGCTAACGATATCTCCATCGTTACGTTCATACCGCCTTTTAAGTCTAGACCTAAATTAATCTCTTTCGATTTAACTTCGCCGTAAGTGAACCCAACAAGCGGGTAAACTTTCTCGGTACTCATCGAATCTAAGTAAGCCTTTTCTTTGGCTGCATCACCTTTCGCATAGTTTTTTGCGTCTTTCTCTACTTTGGATGCTACCAAAGTAAAGGAAAGTGCATACGCACAAACGATAGCCAATACTATCGCTATAAACTTTATAAAACCTTTTCCTTGCATTGTTTGTTTAAAATAATTTGTCTTTCGCTGTTTTTTAACAAGTCGGCAAATCTAATTAAATTTTTAAATTATAGAACCCCTTAGTTGATAATTTATTAAGATTAATTTTTACCAGATAATTATACCCATGCATTCGATACGCACATATTGTTTTTGCGCCAAAATTAAGGTTTGATTTATTTGGAAAGCAATTGCAGTGGCATTTTGCTTTTGTTCGGTCCTGCCAACTGCTGTAGCTCCGATCAAAAAAATCGGAGGCTGTCGCTATTGTCAGGTTTAAGTGGCAACTAGGCTATCGTCATTGCGAGGCACGAAGCAATCTTAATGCGTTTGCTAAAAACCCATAGTAGTAAAATTGCTTCGAGGCTCTGAATTACGACTTTCTCTGATTATTTCCTTTTAAGCACTTCAAAAGTATAATCGTATTTGTTTTTCTCATCAGCTTTATGCGGATCGCTGCTCACCACTTCCCAATCATTTCTGTCGATCTCTGGGAAAAATGTATCAGCGTCAAAAGTATGATGAATTGTAGTTAGGTAAAGTAGGTCTGTTTTCGGTAAAGCCTGGCGATAAATTTCCGCACCACCAACAACAAAAACAGGTTTTTCTTCTGCTTTAGTAATTTCTAATGCTTCATCAAGACTATTCACAATCTCAACGCCATCAATTTTTAACGATGAATCTCTCGTGATGACAATGTTTCTGCGATTTGGTAAGGGTTTACCAACAGAATCGAAGGTCTTACGGCCCATTACCACGGTGTGGCCCGAAGTGGTTTGTTTAAAAAACTTTAAATCAGCTGGCATGTGCCACAAAAGCTGGTTGTTTTTTCCTATCGCGAAGTTTTCACCTACCGCTACTGCTATAGCAAGGGAAGGGTTTTTTAGTTCATTGGTCATTAGTTCAATAGTTTATTAGTGATGCAACAACTTTCTTAAAGCTGCATGAGTGCTTACGGAATGAGATTGCTTCGTCGTGCCTCCTCGCAATGACGACCATGGGAGCGCATTGTGCCGAAAATCGAGAGTTTGCGAGCGGAGTGAAGCGCCCTGTTTTTATATGCTTTAATTTTCAACTTGCCTTCAGCTACACTTTCAGGGGGGCGAGGTGTTATACTGCTACGATACCTTTAATATGCGGATGAGCCTCATAATTCTCTAGTGTAAAATCCTCGAATTTAAAATCGAAAATGCTTTTTACTTCAGGATTGATTTTCATGGTTGGAAGCGGTTTCGGCTCTCTGCTTAATTGCAAGTGTGCCTGTTCGATATGGTTATTGTACAAATGCGCATCGCCTAAAGTGTGAACAAAGTCACCAGCTTCTAAACCACAAACTTGTGCCACCATCATGGTTAATAAGGCATAAGAAGCAATATTAAAAGGCACGCCCAAGAAAATATCGGCACTACGCTGATAGAGTTGGCAGCTTAATTTTCCATCGGCTACGTAGAACTGGAAGAAAGCGTGGCAAGGAGGCAAAGCCATATTCTCGATTTCTGCTACGTTCCATGCAGAAACAATAATTCTTCGCGAATCTGGATTGTTTTTAATCGTGTTAATGAGGTTGGTAATCTGATCGATGTGTTGTCCATCTGGCGTTGGCCAACTTCTCCATTGCGAACCATAAACTGGGCCGAGGTTTCCCTCTTCGTCTGCCCATTCATCCCAAATGCGAACGCCATTATCTTTTAAGTATT
The DNA here is from genome assembly GCF_979258625.1 of Pedobacter sp. AC212. Lineage (NCBI taxonomy): Bacteria > Pseudomonadati > Bacteroidota > Sphingobacteriia > Sphingobacteriales > Sphingobacteriaceae > Pedobacter > Pedobacter sp. AC212. The sequence goes on from NZ_OZ409870.1 coordinate 2,000,216, forward strand.
TAATGTTTGTATCGCCAGTCAAGAACCAGATTAATTCATGTATGATAGATTTTAAATGCAGTTTCTTCGTGGTAACCATCGGAAAGCCCTCCTTCAAATTGACACGCATTTGATAGCCGAAAACGCTAATTGTTCCTGTTCCCGTGCGGTCGTGTTTTTGAGCGCCGTGATCCAGCACATGTTGCATTAAATCTAAATATTGTTTCATAACTCCGAACCCTAAAGGGCTTCCAAATCTTAAATAAATTATTAATTACAAATATGTAAAAAATCTTAATCACGAAATCTTTTAGTTTTCTACATTAACGGATTTTTAAACAAGCCTGACTTTTGTATGTTTGCATCAGCACTGTATTTGACTTTGAGGGGGAAATCTCAAATCTCAAATCTCAAATCTCAAATCCGAATGTTATCTTTTCCAAACGCAAAAATAAACCTGGGCTTAAATATTACTGAGAAACGCAACGATGGTTATCACAACCTCGAAACCGTTTTTTATCCTATTAATATCAAAGATTCAGTTGAAATTACCGATGCTGATTTCACCTCCTGCAAAATTCATGGCATTGATATTCCTGGTGATGCTAATGATAATCTGTGTATAAAAGCTTATCATCTCGTTAAACAAGATTTTGAAATTCCTGCGCAGCAGATTAATTTATTGAAAAACATTCCGGTAGGAGCAGGTTTGGGAGGTGGTTCGGCAGATTGCGCTTTCCTTATAAAATTGTTAAATGATAAATTCAAGTTGGGCCTATCAATTACAGACATGGAGAATTACGCCCGTAAGCTTGGTGCAGATTGTGCTTTTTTTATCGAAAACGCACCTGTTTACGCCTTTAACATTGGCGATGAATTTGAAAAGTGCGAAGTAGATTTGTCAGCCTGGTTTAAAGTTTTAGTGAAACCGCCTGTACACGTGAGTACAGCGGATGCTTATGCGCTTGTAAAACCTCAAAAGCCTTTGCAATCCTTAAAAGAAATCATACATTTGTCGCCAACAACATGGAAGAATAAGGTTATCAACGATTTCGAGCCATCGGTATTCGCAAAATATCCCCAAATTCATCAAATAAAAACCAGTTTATACGATGCAGGCGCAACATTCGCTTTAATGAGTGGTAGCGGGTCGTCTGTTTTTGCAATTTTTAACGCACCTGTTAAACTGCCCGAACTGGAAAAAGACAATTTAGTTTATTATAATATTTAAAAAGAGCTGAAAGGTAAAAGCTGAAAGACTAAAGCAAAATCGTCTTGATACTTGATACTAAATACTCGATACTACAATATGAATATAAATCTCATCCGCAAAAGCGGAAAATTTAATTTCGAAGCAGTAAATGAAGGCGGTTTTACCGTCGAATTAGATGCGAAAGCTGCTATTGGTGGTGAAGGCAAAGGTTTCAGACCTATGGAAATGCTTTTGGTTGGACTTGGTGGTTGTAGTGGAATAGACATGGTAAATGTGTTAACCAAACAGAAAGAACCACTTGAAGATATTAAAATCGCCATCAATGCTACCCGCAAGGATGAAGAGATGCCGCCTATTTTCGACGAAATTGAAATTCACTTCGATTTATCAGGCGATTTAAATCCAGCAAAAGTGGAAAGGGCTTTGGCTATGACCTTCGATAAATATTGTTCCGTATCCAACATTTTAGGTCGCTCTGCAAAAATTAATTTTACATACAACATAAATAAGGTTTAGGGTAAAAGGTTTATGGCTTAAGGTCTGGAATCTCGTATCACCAATCTCAATACTCATATTACAAAACAAAATGAAATCCGAAAATTTTGAAACTATAGCTATACGCACTCAAACCGAACGCAGTTCGCACAAAGAACACTCTGCACCAATTTATCTCACTTCGAGTTATAAGTTTGATGATGCTGAAGAAATGCGGGCTTTATTTGCAAACGAGAAAGAGGGAAATGTTTATAGCCGTTATTCAAACCCAAATACCTCAGAGTTTATAGAGAAGATGTGCTTGTTAGAAGGTGCTGAAGATGGTTTTGCAACTGCAACGGGAATGGCTGCTATTTTCACCACATTTGGAGCCTTTTTAAAAGCCGGTGACCATATCGTTTCCAGTCGTTCAGTTTTTGGCTCGACACATCAGTTATTAACCAATGTTTTCTCTAAATGGGGTGTAACTTTTGACTATGCTGATTTGGATAAACCGGAAGATTGGGAAGCTTTGATTAAGCCGAATACAAAAATGATTTTTGTTGAAACGCCATCAAATCCTGGTATTGATATTATAGATTTAGCTTTCCTTGGAGATTTAGCCAAAAAACATCATCAGCTTTTAGTAGTTGATAACTGTTTTGCAACGCCATATTTGCAGCAGCCGATTAAATTAGGTGCGCATCTTTCTATCCATTCGGCTACCAAATACATCGATGGACAAGGAAGAGTTCTAGGTGGAATTGTTTTAGGTACGAAGGAATTAATTACTGAAGTTGTCGCATTTGCCCGTCATAGTGGCCCGGCTTTGTCGCCATTTAACGCCTGGATTTTATCTAAAAGTTTAGAAACCCTGGCTGTTCGTATGGACCGCCACTGCGAGAGTGCTTTAAAAGTGGCCGAATATTTAGAGAAACATCCAAAAATTAAATTGGTTAAATATCCGTTTCTTCCTTCTCACCCTCAGTATGAAATAGCTAAAAAGCAGATGAGGCAGGGTGGTGGTATCGTCACTATTGTGGTTGAAGGTGGCGTTGAAGGCGCCCGCAAATTTATGGATGGCCTGAAAATGTTCTCCATCTCTGCAAATTTGGCCGATACACGTTCAATCGCTACGCACCCGGCAACAAGCACGCACAGCAAACTTACAGAAGAGGAGCGCAATATTGTGGGTATTGAGCAAGGCTCTATCCGTTTGTCAATCGGTTTGGAGCATGTTGATGATATTTTAGCAGATATTGAACAGGCACTTTCGTAATTACGACTTTAGAATTACGAATTACAATTTTTAGAAAAATAATTGCAGTGGGGCGTCGGTTACGATAGCCCCATTTTTTTTGATGGCTTGCAGGCCCTTATCGGTGATCAATTCCAACAAAGCGATATGAATGACCCCTAACTTCGAACCACTAGCTCGAAACTCAAAACCCCAAACTTTCTTACCCTACATCAATGCACAGGTTTCAAACCTGCAGTAAATTTGTATCATAAACAAGAAAGGAAATTTATGTCACAGTTTATTTTGCACAAAGAAAACACCAGAGGCCATGCAAACCATGGTTGGTTAAATGCTCACCACTCATTCAGTTTTGCTAACTACTACAATCCTGAAAGAATGCACTTTGGAGTTTTACGGGTTTTAAATGATGACTTGATTGATGGTGGAATGGGTTTTGGAACTCACCCACACGATAATATGGAAATCATTACGATTCCATTGGCAGGTGCCATTGCACACAAGGATAGCATGGGAAATTCGGCAGTAATTAAAAGCGGAGAAATCCAGGTAATGAGCGCCGGAACCGGGGTTAGCCATAGTGAATTTAACGCTTTGGCAGACGAACAGTTAAATTTATTACAAATCTGGCTGTTCCCTAACAAGAAAAATGTTACGCCACGTTACGACCAGCAAACTTTAGATGTTGAAGCTCGTCACAACAATTTTCAGCAGATTTTATCACCAAACCAAGATGATGCTGGAGTTTGGATTCATCAGGATGCCTGGTTCTCATTGGGTAAATTTGATGAAGGCTTCGAAACCGAATACAAAATTAAAAAAGCTGGAAACGGTGTGTACGCCTTTGTGATTAATGGAGAAGTTACCATTAACGGCCAAACATTAAACAAAAGAGATGGTTTAGGGATTTGGGATACGGACAGCATCAGCTTTAAAGCAAACTCTGCAGACGCAGAAGTGTTATTAATGGATGTTCCGATGGAATTATAATTCAGTTACGTGTTAAAAGTTGCGGGTGATAGGGCTAAAGCTCTTACTCGCAACTTTTTACGTTTAAATTAAACGAAAATATGATGCAAAATACTATACTTTATATCGGTCGAGACACAGAAATTACTATCGTAATGAACAGATTGCTTAACGCCCGACCTGAATGGAAAGGCATTTGTGTTTGTACAGACGAGGAAGCAATGTCTGTTTTAGAAACGCAGGATGTTGATTTGGTGCTTTTAGGTAACGGAATTGATCTTGAGTGTGAACAGGTGCTTAGAAAGCGTATAAACGAGCTCAAACCTAATGTGAAGATTATTCAGCATTACGGTGGCGGAAGTGGATTGCTTTACGGCGAAATTATGACTGCGCTATGCTAATAGTCTTTGACTAGGATTTTTAAGATTAAAGGATTTCAAGAATTTGGTTTCCGAGGTCGAATCGTAAGGGTCTTTATCTCATTAAACTGGTCTTTTTTTTTCAGGATGATTGGTGTTATACACTCTTTTAAAAATTAAGCTCTTGCTACCAAAATTTATAAGCAAACCAACAGGAAGATTGTAAGCCTCTAAGTAATTTATGGCTTGATTTAAGTGTGCATCAGTTAATTCAGATACTGCTTTGAGTTCAAGCATGATCATATCTTCAACAAAAAAGTCTACTCTTCTTATACCAATCTGAATGTTATCGTAAAAGATGGTCATTTCCATTTCTCTGCTAAAACTTAAATTTTGTTTTTGCATTTCTATAGAGAGTGCTCGTTGATAAATCACTTCCTGAAAGCCCGAACCCAAAGTGCAATGTACTTTTATAGCACAGCCGATGATTTTTCCCGTTAAATCGCCATATTTCATTTTGGTAGAATTAAATTTTACTTTCTAGAAATAGGGATGATCTAATATCCATCAAATTTTTAATCCATTACAATTCCTCGGCAAATTATTTTCAAACCTAACAAATCCCAGAACTAGTAAATTAGTTTAGTTCTGATCCTTTCAATTAAATTGATCTAGTATTGCAAATCCTAAAATCATTCAATCCTTGAAATCTTGGTAACTTCTGCTTTTAACTGATATAATCCCTGTCCTCATCACTTAATTCCTTTTTATTGCTTACTGGCTGATTTTTCTCAATTTCAGTATCGTAACTACTCACTGTTTTTCTAGGTCGACCTGCAACGAAGCCGATAATAAAACCAATCACTACACAAACTCCGATTACGATCAGTTTAGAAACAAAAACACCATCCACAATAATGAAATTGAATGCTACTTCATCACTGTTTAGGAATAAAAAAGCAGTTAGTAATGCCGTAAGGATGATGATGAATATGGTTTTTCCACTCATAAGTCTGGTATTTGTTAAAACTGATTGATAAACAACAAATTGTATTATTGGTTTGCTTCTTTGTTCAAGTAGGGTGAAAATACTCTTTTTTTTGATTCTGATGAAAGAAAAATCTTAACAAGAATATGTTTTGCTTTACTTAAAATGAATAATTGAAAGAAAATTCTAATATTGGGTTTTGATCGTAAATTTTGTTAACGAAAACCAATCTCGCCCCAACATCAACTACGGGTTGGTATCTTAAAAGATTTAAACTACTGTTTAGTTCTACGCCATAGGTTTTAGGTTGGCCAATGTTGCTGTCTACACCTATGTTTTCATAATGACAAAACAAACCCGCTCTAACATTTCGCACATAGACTAAAGAGCTCAATTCCCAATCTGGAAAAGCAAATGGAAAACGATAATTGAAAAGCATGCTGTTTTGCAACTTGCTTTTTGCGAGGATATTGTTGTAGCCGTAAACCGTTGCAATTTCTGTAGCATACTGATTGGCGCCGCTTGCTTTTTGGTAGTTGAAACTCGCCAGGAAAGAATGGTTTTTCGCCAGGCCTGGGAAGTACAAGAAACTTTCCAGCGCAAGGATTTCGCCGGTTAAATTTTTATCAAATGGTTGGTGGTTATAAGTTGCCCTTAAAATCTGTGCCCATCTTGGCGCAATGTCTCGTTCGGTGGTTCGCACACTGTGGTTAAAAGTAAAATTATATTCCATTGGAAATTTCAACTCTCGAATGAAATTAGTCGGCATATTCTCTGCAAGGTATCGCTGTGTAAAACTGGTTGCCGCATTGAGTGTGAAAGAGTAGTTTTGATTCCTTGCATTAAATGATAGCGGTACCGATGCGTTAAGTTTGATGAAGTTCTCTCTCCAATCTCCTTGCTGAATCGCGTTTTTAGCTCGATAGAACGTTCGTTTTGGTCGATTGCGATATAGAACACTAAAACAGGGTAAAGCGCCTTATAGCTAATATCTGCCGTATACTCAAAACGTTTTAAGTCCCGATGGTATTTTGCGCCGGTATAGAAGTCCATCGTATTAAGCAAATTGTTAGATTGCAGCTCAAGGCCGAAAACATATTCATTGTCGATTACCGGAATCACACTATGAAAACTGAACAGGTTTAAGTCTTGACGAAAGCGCTTGGTCTGGAAAGTGCTGTCGGAAATATTTTCGAAAATATTACCCGCACGTTCTTGCTTTTCTGCTGCTGAAGAAAAATCTACAAAGGTGTTTTCTCCAACTGGATTTTCCGTTATTGCTTTCTCTGCAATTTCATAACCGTTGATGTTATAATCGTTAAAAGTGATTTTTTCATGATCAGTTTCGGTCGCATTGAATGCGCCATATTTTGAATTGCTCAAAGCATTTATTTTTTTAGAATTGATATCAATATTGTAGATGTTATCGATGCCATTAAAGTGTGCGTTGAAAACAATTTTGTCGCCGATAAAAATTGGCCGACTGAGCTGTTGTCTGCTGTTAGAAATGAGTGGTGTTTTTTTCTCGTCCTCTAGCAGCCATAAGTTTTTTCCATTCTCGCTTACGCTGATGTAAGCAATACGATTTCCGGTTTCGTCGAAACTCGGTGTTTGTAAAATTTCGTTTTCAGCGTTGGGGTAAGTTTTCAAGATCTTACCAGATGAGGCATCAATTTCTACAAGGTTAAACTGGTTGTTGAGTTCAACTTTTGCAGCGATTATTTTTTTGCCATCACTCGAAAGGCTAGGGGAGAAGAGTCGGCTTTGACTGCTGAGCTTTTTGAATTTTTTTGTATTAAAATTGTATGAGCAAATTACACTGTAACTTCGCTGCTTGTACCTGGGGTCGTAGCGAATTTCATCCCAAACCAAAACGTTATTTTTGTAACTGAACCAGGGCTGTTCCTGGTTACCAATTCCAAACAATTTTCGTTCACTTTTATCTTCATTTATGATCACAAAATAACGGGCATCTTGCTTGCTTTCTTTGAGCGCTAAAATCTGGGTTTTATTTAAACGAACTGGGAGAAAATAGTTCGTTGCCAGTGATGTTTCTTTATTTAAATTTTCATACTTATCTTTTGAAGTTTCTTCATCCTGTTTTTTCCAATTTTCGGTTAGCTTTTCTTGTGTGGAAAGGAAATATTTTTTTGTGTTTTTTCCGGTGATTTTTTTCAGGCTTTGCGAAAAAGGATAAAGCCTTAATGGTCTTCTTCTGATGTCGCCCAGTAAGCTGTCGGAAATGAACTGTCCATGCCTTTCTCTCATGTCGGCAACCATTAAGTATCCGGTTTGATAGTAGCCTGGCGTTACATCTTTGTTAGATCCGAAATAAGCTTTGCTGTACGAGAATTTTTTGCCTTCTAAAACCGATGTCCGAAAAGGCATGATCCAATTGGGCTGCCGCCCTCGTCCTGATTGGGTGAGTGCAGTTTCATTCACCACAGCATCACCCTCGAAAAACCAGGTTGGTAAGCCGGCGCCAAAATAGGCGAAGTAAACCAGCTCTGGAAAGGGACGTCTTTGTGATCCTGTCAACTTGTCAAACTGAGCAATGTGTCGAAGTTCATGGACTGCGAGGTTATTCAGCCAATCTTGACTATCAAAATATTGTGGTGGTGTGGTGTAGAATTCAGACTTCTTCGGGCCTAACTGAACGAAGCCATTTGCTATGGTTCCGCGGTTCTGTAAGAGGAGTGGGATGGAGGTATTTTGTTGCCTCAAGCCTAAGCCGATTTTAGGGTAGATGAAGGGTAGTGTATTCGCCATTCTTTGTGCTTCTTTCTCCATCTCTTGAGGATAAATAATTTTGAAGCCTCCAGACTGGATATAGTTCCATCTTACACTAAGTGGGTTCTGGGCTGCGCTGAAAATCTGCCCAAAAACAGATAGTGAAACAAAGCTTAATATAATAGTCGTTAAATGCTTGATAAATAGTATGATGTTAGTGTTATTTGAATGCATTTGAGTTGATTGCTAAAATATTTAGTTTTAATTGTTTTTTGACTTTTAATTTTCGTGCAATTTTTCTTGATATAAAAATATATAAGTTATTGATTTTAAAAATTATATGTAAATTAAGTAAATTTAGATGTTACCGCTTTTTATATAACAATTTAATCAATAATTGAGATTTAGTGGGATGATTTTATAATTTTTATAATCTTTCCAAATCTGCCATTAATGTACACTTATTAATCGATTTTCTTCAAAATTTTTTGCTCAATGCTGCGGAGGGTGTTACGGATTTAAATTTATTTTTTCCGACTTTTATAGAAATTTTCGATGTGAATTGCTCTTAATTAACACCGCTTTTAAGTAAATTCTGTAACGTTTGATGACATTTTTTTTCTCTTGGATTCTGGTTTTGTTTATCGATTTTTCAGTGGTAGACCTGGTTTTTTGTTATCATAATTTGCCTCATGATCGCTAAAGTTATCTGGTGATTGTAGCTTGTAGGAAAAGTTTAATCGTTTAAACTAAACACTCCATATTTTAAGTACGATGACAATATGTCATTAAATAAACTCGGCTGGTATCTTTGAGAGAAGCTCGTTTCCAAAGTTTTTTTAAGAGAATTTAGTTTAACGGTTTTGGGTATTAGGCTCTTTCGAATCTATAAAAAGTATTAATTAACAATTTTTATACTTTGAAAATCGATCGTTTTTTTTGGTATTTCGGACTTAACTTTTCTAAATAACGTATATTTTAAGGTGAGATTTAGGTATCAAAAATGCCTGATTTGCCTTTTTAAATTGCAATTCCTTGCAATATTCGCCGATAAATAAAAAAATATAAGCTATAATGAAAAACTTATTTTGCGGCTTAATCTACTGTTTATGAGCTGCTTATAACGGTTTCGAATAAGTGATCAATTTTTATATCACAAGCGGGGAATTTTGTTAAATATTCACTTTCAGTTCGCACTAAAGCTCAAATAGACAGCGAAAATTTAAATAGCACACCATTAAAATTTAGCTGTCTATTTGAGAAATTTGCTGTTAGAATGCTTGATGATGTTTACTGAAAATTCGCAATTTTCCACCTATAATTGCTAGTTGTTGAGTTGGAAATTTAAATAAAATCTGGTTCTAAGGAGACGTGGATTTATACCGTTTCACCCTATGAATTTGCATTGTTTCCATTGTCTCAAATCGACAACAAATACCATACGAATTTCAGTTCATTCGTGCATAGATCAAGCTAATTGAATAGGAAATTATAGCATGAATTGCAACCTTGAATTATCTCTTATTATACCTCTTTTTATAAACCGGATAAAGAAATATAGCACCTAAAATAATCATTGCTCCAATGTAAAAACCACCGGTCATTTGCTCTTTATCTTTAAAGAAAAAGTAAGCGAGTATGATGCCATAAACGGGTTCTAAATTGGTTACTAACGCTACGCGAAAAGCCGATAAAGTTCTCATTACTGATACGCCTGCAACATAGGCAACGGAGGTGCAAAGTGTACCGAGAATGCCAATATAAATCCAGTTATTTACACTTAAATTAAAGCTCATATTTTGGAATGAGCCATCATAAATACGGTATATGGTAATCCAGAATAATCCACCAACCAATTCATAAAATCCAATAATGGAGGGCTCACTTTTTTGAACGAGCGTAGAATTTATAGTAGAAAAAAGACTGGAGGCGACTGCTGCTAAAAGTCCGAAAATAATCCCCAAAGTATATTGGCCTTCGAATTTGAAGATCATATAAATCCCCAGAATTATTAGTAACCCGATTAGCACATCACCCATTTGAATGGATTGTTTTTTGATCAGCGGTTCTAAAATGGCTGTGAATAATGTAAAAGAGGAGAGGCATACCAGCGTTACCGAAACGGTAGAAACCTTAATTGCATGAAAGAAAAATATCCAGTGAATGGCTACAATTCCGCCCGTTAAAAAGAACTGTATAAACTGCAGTTTTGTGATTTTTATATTCTTTTTAGTAGCGATAAACCAAAGGAAAAGAGTTGAGGTTGCAATCAAAACACGATACCAAACTAATGGTACTGCATCTATCGAAATTACTTTCCCGAGTACTCCGGTAAAACCCCAAATTAAAACCGTTAAATGAAGAATAATTAAATTCTTTTTATTGATGTCCATCTCTATTTTGGAGCTTTTCGGAGAAGGTAAATACCTAACATGCCGAATACGATTGTAGGTAAGATCACTGCTAAAAATGGAGGCAACCCACCTTTTGTAGAAAACATTTGTGTGAATTGATTAAACACGATATAGGCAAAGCTAATAAAGATGCCTATTCCCAATGATACCCCAACTCCACCGCGAACTTTTCGGGAGGATAAAGCAACACCAATCAACGTTAAAATGTAGGCAGATAATGGATGTAAATAGCGTTTGAATTTCTCAAATTCGAGATCGTTCATGATACCCGTTCCGCGAATTTTCTCCTTTCTGATCTTCTCTGAAAGTTCCTTTGTAGATAGATTTTGAACTACATTATCATAGGCAGAAAAATCATCAGGACGCATGTCTAAAATGGTATCTTTTACTTTACCACTTCCATAAATCATGCTTTCTTTCAGCCCATCAATTTTTCTAATAGAATAGTTACTCAACTGCCATTTTCTCTTTAACGAATCCCATTTGATGTTATCTGCAACGATTTTTTTTACCATCACATCTCCATTAAAATTGTCTAGTGTGAAGCGATATCCATAGTTGGTTTTATTATCAAAACTCTCAATATAAATGTAAGTTTTGTTATCCAGTTTCATGTGGATATTTGATTTGGTCGAAGGGTCGTTTCGTTTTACAAAGGTATTTTCGAAGCTGTTTTTTAAGGTGTTGGTATAGGGTAAAATGTAAAGGTTAGAAACCAAATTTGCTGAAAATATGATCGTAGCCGATACGAAATAAGGGAACAAGAATCTATTGAAACTTACACCACCACTTAAAATGGGAACAATTTCGGTTTGATCAGCCATCTTCGCGGTAAAAAAAATTACGGCAATAAAGTTGATGAGTGGAGAGAGCATGTTTACGTAAAAAGGGATGGAGCCTGCGTAGTATTTGGTGAGTACACCCCAGAAGCTAAGCCCGCTTTTCATGAAATCATCCATCTTTTCTGATAAATCAAAAACAACAATAATAATCACGAAAATAGCCAGGGTATATACGAAAGTACCCAGGTATTTACCAATAATATATTGATCGATAATTTTAATTCTCCCTTTTATCAGACTCATTTTATAGTTTATTGCCTAAAATTTTGACCATTTTGTTTTTCCATTCGTAAAATTCGCCAGCAATTATTTTTTCGCGGGCTTGCTTCACTAACCACAGATAGAAGTGTAAATTATGCAATGTTGCAATTTGTGCGCCAAGCATCTCTTTGCTATGAACCAGATGTCTGAGGTAAGCCTTGCTGGTCACCTGGTCGGCGTGTAAGTCACTTTCTGCATCTAAAGGAGAAAAATCATTTTCCCACTTCTTATTTCTGATATTGATTATTCCATTTCGGGTAAAAAGCATTCCGTTACGGGCATTTCTTGTAGGCATTACACAATCGAACATATCTACACCAAGCGCAATGTTTTCCAGAATATTAATTGGTGTTCCAACACCCATTAAATAACGGGGTTTTTCGTAAGGTAATATATCGCAAACCACTTCCGTCATGGCATACATTTCCTCAGCAGGTTCTCCAACAGATAAACCTCCAATGGCGTTCCCTTCACGGTTCATGCTGGCAATAAATTCAGCAGATTTTATCCGCAGATCTTTATAAACCGACCCTTGTACAATAGGGAACAACGTCTGGTCGAAGCCATATTTTGGTTCTGTATTATCAAAATGAGTGCAGCATCGCTTCAACCAGCGATGGGTCATTTTAATTGATTCAGCTGCATAGGTATAATCGCAAGGATATGGCGTACATTCATCGAATGCCATGATAATATCAGCGCCAATAGTCCGCTGAATGTCCATAGCATATTCTGGTGTAAACAAATGTTTTGAGCCATCAATGTGCGAATGAAACGTTACGCCTTCTTCTTTTATCTTTCGAACTTTACTTAACGAGTATACTTGATAGCCTCCGCTATCTGTTAAAATCGGACGATCCCAGCCTATAAATTTATGCAAACCTCCAGCACCTTCTAAAATATCCAACCCTGGTCTTAAATATAAATGGTAGGTATTTCCCAGTATAATTTGTGCTTCAATATCTTCCTTTAGCTCTCGCTGATGCACAGCCTTCACAGTTCCTGCGGTGCCAACAGGCATAAAAATTGGCGTTTGTATCTCTCCGTGGGCGGTTGTAACCGTTCCTGCTCTGGCTTTTGATAAAGGATCGTTAGCCTGTAAAGTAAATTTCATATAGGTTGCAAAAGTAACAAATTTAGCGCACCTGTAGGTAATCTTCTAGCGTTTAGTGCCTAAAGCTAATGGATAGAATGATCCCCAAAATTTAATTATGTGTTTATGCGACCTATTTTTTTCAACATCAGGCGTATTGCAGATTAAAAATGTGAAATTTGCGCCTATTTATTTTAACATCGTGATATTAACCCTGCTTGAAAATATTTTGCTCTCTTTATTGGCGTTTTGCTTACTTGTGCAACTTTACTATGTTCTATTCGTTCATTTGAAACTCGCCAATACCAATATTGAAGAAGTACCCAAAATAGCTCAGAAGCCAGTAAGTGTAATCATCTGTGCGAGAAATGAGATCAAAAATCTCGAACAATATCTTCCCTCAGTACTCAATCAGAATTACCCGAATTTTGAAGTTGTAGTGGTTAACGACCGCTCTTGGGATGGTACAGAAGAATTTTTGGAGGCCTGGGAGAAAAAGTATTCCAACCTGAAAGTAGTGAAGATTTTAGATAATGATAAATTCCTCGCGGGTAAAAAGTTTGCTGTAACTATGGGAATTAAGGCTGCAAAATACGATTGGTTGGTTTTTACTGATGCCGATTGTACGCCTGCTTCTGATAGTTGGTTAATGGATATGCAACAGCCACGCGATGAAAATGTAGAAATTGTTTTGGGCTACTCACCTTATTTAAAACGAAGAGGCCTATTAAATGCCTTAATTCGTTTTGAAACCTTTTTTACAGCGGTAAATTATCTGGGTTTTGCTATAAAAGGGATGCCTTACATGGGAGTAGGTAGAAACATGGCCTATAAAAAATCGCTTTTTTTTAAGCACAAAGGTTTTGCCGCTCACATGCATATCCCTTCGGGGGATGATGATTTATTTGTTAACGCACATGCCAACAAGCACAATACCGAAATTAGAATGAATCAAGAAAGTCATGTTTGGAGTGAGCCGAACCATACTTGGGCCGGCTATCTGCGCCAAAAAAAGCGTCATTTCGGTGCGGGTAAAATGTATAAGTCGAAACATAAATTCATTTTAAGTCTGCAGATCATTATCCAATTTCTATTTTATGGATTCTTTGCAGGATGTATGTTTTTAAGCCGGGAAGCCCAGTATATTGCTGGTGGAATATTGCTGCTGAGTATCGTGATCCGTTGTTTCGTTTATCCGAAATTGCTGAAACGTTTAAACTATGGTGATTTACGTTGGTGGTTCCCGATTTTAGATATACTTTTGTTTTTCTTTTTAACCCTTAACGGCTTTCTTGCCCTATTTGGAAAGAAAAAAGTGAATTGGAAATAAGTAAAAAAACCTTTAAGAATTACCGCATGGCTGATGTAAAACCTGATATCATTCTAAAATATTTTCCTGATTTAACTGCGCAACAAATCGATCAGTTTACGCAACTGTTTGAATTATACGTTTTTTGGAATGCTCAAATCAATGTAATTTCCAGAAAAGACATTGAAGAATTATACGAACGCCATGTACTGCATTCGCTTGGTATAGCAAAGATCTGTACTTTCAAAGCCGGTGAATCGGTTTTAGATGTGGGTACAGGCGGAGGTTTTCCTGGCATTCCATTAGCTATTTTGTTTCCAGAGACCCAGTTTCAATTGGTCGATTCAATTGGAAAAAAAATAAAAGTGGTTAAGGAAGTGGCTTCTGCTTTGGGATTGAATAATTTAAAAGCCGATCATTTAAGGGCAGAACAGGTTAAAGAAAAATTCAACTTTGTTGTCTCCAGAGCAGTTACTCGTTTAGGCGAATTTTATCCCTGGATTCAAGGTAAATTCAAAAAAGACGCCATTAATGCCATTCCAAATGGTATTTTATATTTGAAAGGTGGCGATTTAGAGGAAGAAATAAAGGAATCAAAACTGAAAGCAGAATTGTATCCGCTTTCAGAATTTTTTGAGGAAGATTTTTTTGAAACTAAATATGTAGTGTACGTTCCGCAGTAGCTAAAACTTATTTACCTTCTGCGGATTATCCATCATCCTCATTTTGTCTTTTAATAATTGTTGCAAACCAGTTTGTTTATCTACTGCTTTAACAACCTCTAGAACAGCATTCGCGGCATCGCTAAAAAATGGTTTAGTGATTGTAGAATACTCATCTGTTGCTTTATGATAATCTTTATGGTCTTCAACGCCAAAATATAGGAAAGGAATATTTTTAGCATTGAATGCGCCCTGATCGCTTTGGTTTGTCCAATCATCATGCCCCATTTTCGGATCATCATGGCCTAAAATAACTTTGATTTCTTTTCTGTTGGTATCAATATATTTCTTTAACTCTGGATATTTGAATGTACCAGCTACGTACAGTTCACCTTTGTCGCTATGGCTAATCATATCCATATTTATGTTTACTGCGATGGTATTGATATTTACAGGTGGATTAGCCACAAATGCTTTTGCGCCCTGTAAACCCATTTCTTCTGCATCAAATGAGGCGAAGATGATCGTATTGTTAGGCTTGTTCTTAGCAAAGTAGGCAGCAATTTTAAGTAAGCCTGCCGTACCTGATGCATTGTCATCGGCACCATTAAATACCTGATCCTTAACGACTCCCAGGTGGTCATAATGAGCTGAAACTACAATCACATCTGTTCCTTTGCCAGGAATGTAGCCAATGATATTTGTGCCGTTTACTTTTGCTCCACCTCTGGCATTAAATGTAAATTCTTGTGCGTAGTTAACATTTTGAGGATAAGATTTTAGACCAAGTTTTTGAAAACGCTCAATAATGTAAGCTCTCGCCATTTCAGCACCTTTTGTGCCGGTTTTTCTCCCCTGATAGGCGTCGGAAGATAAAACTTCCACATCTTTTAAAAGTTGGGTATCTAGTTTGCCTGAGCCAGCGGAAGTTTGATTTTTAACTGATGAACAGCAACTTAGCATCATGGCTAAGGGGATAATATAAAGGATTTTCATGTTGTTTTTTTTCGTCATTGCGAGGCACGAAGCAATCCTAAAACTTAATTAGAAATTAAAGAACATGCTTCGCAATGACGTGATGATTAAATTATGTTTAAAGATATTAATTATTGAGACATTGAAATGGAAATATAGTTTTTTATGCTGTTGTGGAGTTGTGGTTTTGTCATCCTGAGGCACGAAGTATCCCTGCCTACCGCAGGCAGGTGTTTCATCGGCTGCAGATGCTTCGTGCCTCAGCATGACAGCGTTTATAAGAACTTCACCAGAATTTGAATTTACCAATGTTACGGAAAGCATTTTTAGATATTAGTATTCTGCTTTAGCCGCTAAGCTCTCAGCTTAAGCTGCAACTTCTCTTAAATCAACCGCTACAACTCTAGAGACACCTTGTTCTACCATCGTAACGCCATAAATAATGTCGGTACTGGCAATAGTTCTTTTATTATGAGACACTATAATAAACTGTGATTGATCGGAAAATTTTCTAATAATATTGTTAAACTTATCGATGTTAGTATCATCCAAAGGGGCATCAACCTCATCAAATATACAGAACGGAGCTGGTTTCAGCAGATAAAGCGAGAACAGTAAAGCAGTGGCAGTAAGTGTTTTTTCACCTCCAGATAATTGGTTGATCGATAGCGGTCTTTTACCTTTAGGCCTCGCAACGATGTCGATATCTGCCTCTAAAGGATTGTTGACATCAGATAAGATCAAATCACAGCTGTCTTCCTCGTTAAAAAGAGACCGGAAAACCACAATGAAATGTTCCCGTGCCTGTGTAAAAGCCTGCATGAATTTTTCTTTTGCAGTATCATCAATCTCTTTTATCGTTTGCAAAAGGTCGGTTTTGGCTGCGTTAAGATCCTTTTTCTGATTTTGGATAAAAATGTAACGCTCTTCCATTTCCTTAAACGCTTCCATCGCCATGGAGTTAATGGCACCAAACTCATCCAGTTGGCGCTTCATTTTTTCTACTTTCTGACGAATCTCAAACTCACTTTCAGATGCTTCTACTTCGCTTTCGGTATCAAGAAGATCGTTAATGTCGATATTGAATTCTACTGCCAATCGCTCTTTTAGGGAGTTCAGGTCGATTTTAAGTGTATTTTTTTTATCCTTTATCTCGGTTAAAAGGAAATCCGTTTCCTCCCGGCTCTTGCGAATATTGGTCAGGTTATTCTCCAACTCATTAATATTGCCTTTGCCTTCAAAGTACTCTTTTTCAACATCAGCAAGACCTTTTTCCATTTCTTCACGCTGTTGATACATTTCCAAAAGCGTGTCATCGCTCAAATCGGTATGTTGTAAAGTTGCTGTAATTTGCGTTAAAGTGTCCTGAAGTTCTTTGTCGTTCTGGGCAATGCGCTTGTTCAAAGCTTCTTCCTGTACAAATCGGTAGTCTAAATCTTTCTCCAGGCTCGATAGTTTGTTTTGTTGTTGATGGAAGCGGATATTGTCCTGGTTATACTTACCAGCTGAGTCATTTACCTGGTCGGCCAGCTCCTGATAATTGATTTGTTGTTCCTGAAGATTCAAATGGTCTTGCTGCTGCTTTTTCTGTAAATTAACCAAGGCAGGCAATTTTTCCGATAGAGATTTCTCTATGGAAACGATTTTCTGGGCTATATCGGTTTTGCGATTTTCACTGGTTGTAATAAATTCCTGGTATTGATCGCGACGTGTTTGAACAGAAATTTGTTCGTTAATGAAACGATTCAACTCTTGTTGCAAAGCATTAATCTGGTTTACTTTTGATGCTTCTTTTAGATTAAAAATATTATCGGTTTCAGCGGTAATTGCTGTAGTGTACTGGTTAATCAGCGATTCTGAAGCTTTAATTTCCTTTGCTAAATTCTCCAGGTTTTTAGCACGACCGATTCTTTTACCCTCAAACAATCCTACTGAACCACCTGCCAAAGTGAACTTCGTCTGTGCATATTTTCCATTTTTTGCCAGAATGGTTGCGGTTTCGGTTGATTTGGTTCTGAAAAAATTTTCCTGCTCTTCAACAGCGATATATACATTTTGCAAAAGTAAGTTGCAGAGATGCTGGTACTTTTTATCTACCTCGATAACAGATAAGGCTGAAATTAAGCCTTCATGTGTGTTCAACGTTGGGTTTTTATCAGGGATATTTTCCAAAATGAAAAAATTCGCCCGCCCACGACTGGCATCCGTTAATAAGTTAATTGCCTGAACGGCATCAGAATAATGATCAACCACATAATGGTTCATTACCGGTTCCAGATAATTCTCAATAGCAATCCGGTAGTCTTCATTACAGAATAAAATATCCGATAGGAGCAAAGCACTTTTTGCAAAAGCATTGTTCTTTTTTAAGAAACGGATAGATTCTGGGAAGCCCTCCAAACTGTCTACAAGCGATTTTGTAAGGTTGTATTCATTCTGCTTGGCATCTTTCTTACGGTTTTCGGCGGTAAGTTTTTCCTTGTTAGTGCTTAAGTTAATTTCCGATTGAGCTAATTTTTCCTTTAAGATTTCTTCAGCCTCTTTTAGCTGTTTAATCTGGCTTTGCTTTTCCGTAACCTGAATATCCAATTCAGCCAAAGCATGATCAAAAGCTTTGAGTTCTGATGTTTTCGTTTCAGTATCATCAACATTTCTGTTGGTTTCCTGCACCAGGGCATCCTTTTGGATGTTTAAAATGTCTATCTCCTTTTGCGATTGATAAACCTGGTTTTGTAATTCATTAACGGATTTTATTAGGTTATCAACTCTGTTTTTTTCTGTCTGCTGTTGTTCGCGTAGCGTATCCAGAGAAGATTTTAGGAGCTTTAAGTCAGATTCTAGTTTGTTGAAAACTTCTGTTTCAGTTAAAACCTCTTCATTTAAACGCTTGATATTGTATTTGATGTGGTTAACTTGGTTTTTATCTTTCTCCAGCTCTCCCGATAAACGCGTTTCTTTTTCTTGCAAAAAACGCATTTGTTCATTTTTTACTTTCTTCTCGCTTTCGTAAGCACGAATTTTTGAAACCAGTTCGTTAGTTGCTTTTTGCTGAATGGAAAGGTTTTTTTCTTGATTTATACTGCCCAGTTTGAGCTTTTGCAGTTCAGCTTCATGAGTATCAATTTTGGTGCTGAGTTCAGTTCTTAGTACCTGCTGGTTTTGCTCCTGGCTCTCCAATGCATTTAAATCAGTACGGAAAAAGGCAATTCGATGGGTTGCCAATTGAACACTTAGCTCACGATATTGCTCCTTTAATTTATAATAGCGTTCGGCTTTGCGAGCTTGATTTTCGAGGGTTTTTAAGTTTTTTTCGATTTCAAAAAGCAAATCTTCCACACGCTCAAGGTCGGCTTCAGTGTCTTTTAATTTACTGAAAGTTTGTTTCTTGCGGAGTTTGTATTTCGATATTCCTGAGGCTTCCTCAAACAAAGATCGTCGGCTATGTTCTTTATTTGTGATAATTTCATCGACCATTTTAAGTTCGATAATGGAGTAACTATCAGAGCCAATTCCGGTGTCTAGAAATAGGTCGGTAATATCTTTCAAACGGCATTGAACATCATTCAAACGGTATTCGCTATCGCCATTCCGATAGAGTTTACGGGTTACTGTAACCTGAGAGTAAGCTGTTGGGAGAATGTTTTTGGTATTATCAAAGCTTAAGGAAACCTCTGCTAATTGGGCTTGTTTACGGTTTTTTGTGCCATTAAAGATGATGTTTTCCATCTTTTCAGAACGCAAGGCTTTTGTACTTTGCTCACCCAGCACCCATCTCATGGCATCAATTACATTCGATTTTCCGCAACCGTTCGGGCCAACAATCGCTGTAACACCTTCATTAAAATTGATGGTCACCTTGTCGCCAAAGCTTTTAAATCCTTTAATTTCTAATCGGGTGAGTTGCATGGTGTTTCAACGAGAGAACGGAATCCAATATTAAGGAAATTTTGGGGTTTTTCAAGTGTTTCTTGTCCACGAAATAAATAAATTACAACACATCAGCTAATTCTTAACACCAATATCAAATTCTTACTCATTGATACTGGCAATTCGCTAGCCAATAGCCGCGATTTGCTCATTTATCTGATTAACAGCTGTTTAATTTTACAACTTCGTATCAGCTTAATCGATTTAAGTGATGTAGTTAAAGAATTATTTACCTCTTATTTAAACTATAAATGTTATGTCAAAGTTATCATCATTAAAAGTTTCTGTAGAAGCTTTAAAAGATTACAAGTTTCCTAAGAAACTAGAAACCGCGGTAATCTCAAGTATTGAGTCGAAGTTAAAAAAGCGCTTCGATGAACTGGGTGGAAGTAAGTTTCTTGGTCAGCTTTTAAGGAAAGATGGGATTGCCTGGTACGGCGAATTGGCCTGTGTTTGTTACAATAGCAATACTAGATCTGTATTGGAAATCCATGGTGCCATTTACCAAAAGTGGGTTGCTTTAGGCGGCGTAAATTGGGGCATACCCAATACCGATGAATCTCCTTGCTGGGATGGAACAGGGCGATTCAATCACTTCAACGGCGATCAGGCCACCATTATGTGGTCGCCACAGACTGGAGCTCAAGCAATTTGGGGCGACATTCGCAGGAGATGGGCAGAATTGGGTTGGGAAAGATCGTATTTAGGTTATCCAACCTCTGATGAAAGTAACTTTCCGGATGGTGGAAGGGTTAATTCCTTTCAACACGGCGGTATTTACTGGTGGCCAGATACCGGTGCATTGGATTTAAATGATGTTGTGCTCCACTATACCGGCTTAATTTGTTTGAGAGAAACAGGCGAAACATCTGGCGCAGACGAGCCATATGTATTGATGGGAGTGGTCTCACCATTTTCTGGTGCCGCCTTTAGATCGCAAACCTATAGCAAAGTAGATTCTGATACATCAAGACCTGACTTGATTGAAATTTACAGAGGCAAACCCAATGGTTTGATTCTTGAAATCACGTTAATGGAGAATGATCATGGTGATCCAGAAAAATTTAGAAAGGAAATTCAGACCGCTATGACAGCAGCACATGGTTTAGGAACTGCCGCTTTGGGACTTATTCCTGTTGTTGGCGGTGCAATTGCAGCGGTGGTAGGCCCCTTGATTCAAAAATTTATTCCGGAGGTGGCGAAAGCGGTAAATAATTTATTTGGCTTTGGCGATGATAAGATTGGAAGCGAAAGGATTGTACTCACCGGTAAAGACCTTATCCTCCTGGCCAGACGAACCAACAATTCAAATTATAAAAATGTAGGTTACAAGTTTTCTACCAATAACCTTCGCGGCCACAATGCAAATTACAAAGTATATTTTGGTATAGTGCCGGCTTAAATGCGCTTGTACTGATATTGTGTAAGGCAGCTAAGCCTTATACAATATCAATTTTTCACAATCATCAGCTTTGCAAATTTCAATAACAACTGCTTGTTGCCCAAACCCTGGAAAAATACGGTTGCCTTAACATCAGGTAAATTTCCTTCCAGACTAATAATCTTTCCAAAGCCAAATTTTTCGTGTTCTACTTCCATGCCACCTTGAAATTCGTGTGGTTGTGAGGGGGCGAAACCAGGGGTTGGAACGTGTGCCTTTGCCAATAGCGAAGTTGTTTTCGGACGAGGAGGTGGGGCAGAAGTAGTGCTCGCAGGTTTTGGTTTGCTAAAGAAATCACGAGGTTGAGAAGTCCAGGTTTTGCGTTCATCATCAAAGTTGCCTTCAAAAACGTTGCTTTTAGCAGGTTTCACATCCAACTCTAAAAATCTGGGATTAATTTCGTTGATAAAACGGCTTGGTTCACAGTTAGTTAATGTTCCCCAACGGTAACGAGAAGTAGCGTAAGTTATGGTTAGCTTAATTTCAGCACGTGTAATGGCCACATAAAATAAACGGCGTTCTTCTTCCAAATCGGAACGGGAATTAACCGACATTTGCGATGGAAAAAGGTTCTCCTCCAGGCCGACAATAAATACGTTTTTAAACTCCAAACCTTTGGCAGAGTGAATCGTCATCAACGAAACCGTATCCTTGTTTTTGTCGCCGTCCTTATCATCATTGGTTAAAAGCGCTACATCCTGCATAAAAATATCCAGGCCTTTTTCTTCGATATCTTCACGCTCCGCAAACTCTTTTATACCATTTAATAACTCCTGAATGTTTTCGTATCTTGCCCTACCTTCAACGCTATCATCGGTATAAAGTTCCTTCAATATGCCTGCGTGTTGTGCAATAAACAAAGCTGAATCGTAAGCATCAAGCTTTTTAGCCTCTGCTTGAAAACTCTGAACCATCATCGAAAAGTCGTTCAGTTGGTTAGCCAATCGACCATCAACGTATTGATGCGCATTCGAAATTACATCCCACATGGTGATATTATTTTGATCGGCAGCTACGATGATTTTATCGATGGAAGTGTCTCCAATTCCACGTTTTGGATAATTGATTACCCTTTTAATGGCTTCTTCATCCTTCGGATTAAAAGTTAAACGGAAGTAAGCAATTAAATCCTTAATCTCTTTCCTTTGATAGAAAGAAGTACCACCATATATTTTATAAGGAACATTCAGCTTGCGTAGGCCTTCCTCCATTGCTCTGCTTTGCGCATTGGTACGGTATAGAATGGCAAAATCGTGGTATTGGTAACCTTTCAAACCGCGTTCCTGAATAATTGATTCGGCTACCAATTTACCCTCTTCATTATCAGTAAAAGCACGGGAAACCTTGATTCTATCGCCCTCTACATTTTCTGAGAAAACATTTTTTTCCAACTGATTTTTGTTGTTGGCGATAATGCTACTGGCGGCATCAACGATATTTTGGGTAGAGCGGTAGTTTTGCTCCAGTTTATAAACCTTCAAATCAGGGTAATCGCGTTCGAAGTTTAAGATGTTTTGAATATTGGCTCCACGAAAGGCGTAGATACTTTGTGCATCATCACCAACCACGCAAATGTTCTGGTAAGCAGCGGCCAGTTTTTTCACAATGGTATATTGCGAAAAGTTGGTATCCTGGTACTCATCCACCATTAAATACCTAAATTTCTGTTGATATTTATTCAACACCTCAGGGTGTTCTTTTAGCAGAATATTGGTTTTAAACAGTAAATCGTCAAAATCCATGGCACCAGCCCTGAAACAACGTTTGGCATATTGCTCATAAATCTGGCCAATTAAAGGACGCTTGTTTTGAATGTCTTCTGCCTGAATCTGATCGTTTGACTGATATTCACCCCAGGAAATAAGATTATTTTTTGCCGAAGAGATACGTCCAAAAACAAAGTTTGCGGCGTATAACTTATCGTCTAACTGCATTTCCTTTAAAATGGCACGGATAACACTCTTACTATCATCGGTATCGTAAATGGTAAAGTTGTTTGGATAGCCAATTTTCTCTGCCTCTACCCGTAAAATCTTCGCGAAAACAGAGTGAAAAGTACCCATCCAAATGTTTTTAGCCTCAGCACCAACCACTTTCGAAATACGCTCACGCATATCTTTACTCGCTTTGTTGGTAAAGGTTAAAACCAGAATATTAAAAGGGTCGGTTCCTGTTTGAATGAGGTGCGCAACGCGATAAGTAATTACACGGGTTTTGCCCGAACCAGCACCTGCAACAATCATTACCGGTCCTTTTGTATTCTCTACTGCTGCTCTTTGTTGTGGGTTTAATCCTTCTAAATAGTCCAAATCGGCTCCTGTTTTTTTGAGGTTCAAAAATAACAATTCAAAAGTTTTTTATTGAATTTGTGGAGAAATAGAGGCCCGTTTTTTTTGAAAAGGAAAAGTCGGGTATAATATAAACTTCCCAATGGTGATCACTAATCAAATCACGAATAGGAGAACTGCAATCTATGTTGAAGGTAATCTCACTGGCTAAACTAGTTCGTAAATTAACAATCACTGATTTTTTTCTGCCAAAATTTCACCTTATCCATTTGGGAATAAAATTTGATATGTCGTAGTTATGGAAGAGAAAAAAATAAACAAGGACATAGAATTCACTAATATCCCAGAGGGAAACAGTACAGATATTTACGCTAACTTAAAAGAGAAGCTGGAAAGTGTAGAAAAGTTTCCAGGCATCTACAACTTCAAATTTATCTTGACGGGCGGTGTAGAGAAAATCGAAGATCTTCGTGCTGTTTTGCCAAATGATGAATTTTTAGAACAACCTTCTAAAACAGGCAAATATGTTTCGATAACAGTAAAGAAACAAATGCAAAGTGCTGATGAAGTAATTGCGATTTATAAACAGACAGCAAATATTAAAGGTATAATGACGCTATAATTTATCCCGCAGATCAAAGATGGTTTTGGTAAAAAAACTGCGAAAATCTGTGTTATCTGCGGGAAAAATTTGCCACCTATTTCAGTATTTTGAATCTTTTTAGACCTGCAGACTAAAGATGATTTCTGCAAAAAAAAAATAGGGTTAACCTAAATGATCTGTTGCAACAAGCTCTAAACTATTACATCCAATTTTCATTACCACTCTCCACCTGGTAAAGCCAATAGTTCACTAAAGTTTTGATCTCGCTGTAATTCCCATATTTGAAATGAATTTGTCCAGCTGCAGTATGTAGGCACAAATGTCCCACATCTACGCTTTTGTGCCATGGATATTGTGAAGCCGTTATTGCCTGGATTTTGTGTGGAACGATCACTTCATTTGAAACATCCCAAATTCCACTTTTCTTGATAATAAACTGCTGATTTACGGAGATACGGTGCCTTCGGTAACTGATGTAAATCATCAGAATTCCGACAATGAAATAGGCTGCTGCGAAGCCCAGAAAGGGTTTCACTTCTGGAACATTTAAAGCAACAATCGTAAAGATCGTCACTGGCAAAATCAGTTTAAAGAAAATAGGCAAATTCAAAAAGCGCCAATCGGGAACGAAAGTTTTCCCTATAATTGGGACCTGTCCAAGTATCATCTTCAATAGTTCATCCCTTTCGAAAGTGTCACATCCTACAATTTCAAGCGTATTGCCCTGCATTTCTTTACCCTTTTTACTTTCGCCAAAGTGTGCTTGCTTTAAACTGATGTTGAGGAGATTAAGTTTCTTTTGAAAGTAGTTTTGGCTATGTTTCGTAATCTGAACTTTGGTAGGGTTAATTAAGGTATTTTTTTTCGCAATCAGGCCAGACGATAATAGCAGGGAGTTTTTATGCTGACTTACCTCCAGTTGGAAATACCTGTAAAAAGTTCTGATAAGGTTGATTGACAATAGCACAATCAAAAAAATAACCACAATTACGGCAACAGAAAATAAGGTGGCTAAACCTAAAACAGTGCTTTGCACAGCTCCTTTATCGAGGCCGAAAATGTCCATAATATGCCTTGCTTCCTGAACGGTGTACATGAAGAATACGAGGATTACGGTTAAACTTTGCCCATAATTTGAGGTTAGCCCAACCTTAAACAGTGTCCAGGTACTTACTCTCAAAAAAGGAACCTCATCGATTATTGGTAGCTCATCTGTTAATATATTGGCGTGTTCGGTAGCTTCAGTTTTGCCTTTTAATAAATGCTCCTTTAAATTATAAGCAGAAACCTCGTCAATGGCTTTGATACTTACTTCTTCTCCACTTGCCCCGGCGGTATCTATTTTGAGGCCATAAACGCCAATCATTTTCTGTAAGATATTTTGGTTTATATTAACCTGCTGAATCTTGTCTAACTGAATAATTACCTGATCGCGATTTAAGATACCCTTGTTAACTACGAATTCCTGCTTTTCCTTATCTAGAAAAAAAGTAAAGTTTAGATACCATAAATAAGAAAAAACTACACAAAGCAAAATAATTACACCAACACCAAGAAGTACATATGCGGTGTAGGCTGCACTCATTTTTACAAAGGCATAAATAACCAGGAAAAATGTTGCCTTACCAATTTTAAACGCAGTATGGGCTGCCATTACGATTATTCCGAAAGCAGACTCTCGTTGGGGCTTACTGAAATCGCTATTCATTAACTTTCAGTTTAGTTTCAATTTCAGGTGTCTCAAGCAATTCGAGTTTATTCAATAGCAAATCTCTTATGCTCTTTGCTTCATCAATTGGTATGCCCGCAATATGGAGGTGACCTGTTTGGCCACCTGCAGTAAAAATTTGCAGCGAACCCAAATTAAACATTCTCGAAAAAAAACCTTCATTCAGTTCGATATGCTGAATTCTATTTAGCGGCACAATCGTAGTTGATTCGGCAATGATGCCACTCTTGTAAATTACATCCTTGGTTCTGATGGCATATCCACGTTTCTTAAAACTAACATAGAAAAGCAAAACGGTAACAATGGCAACTACTACATAAATGCTAACGATGATTGATGCATGTGGCTGTATTTTCTCATTGAAAAAAATCAGTAAAGCAGCAGTAATGCCAATAACTAGAAAAGTGATGATTAAATTAATGCAAATGATTTTCCAATAATTGGAGTGGGGTTTTTTCAGAGAAATTTCTTCGTATTTTGGTAACGAATTAATATCAATTGCTTCGTTTGTAAAAGTGTCAGTAGGCATTTTTAAAGATATAAAACTAATTAATCTGTTTTAAGACTAAAGCAGTAATCTTTTGTTACCTCGCAACAATAAACTTTTTTGCAGCATTGTACTGCCCTGAATCGGAAGTGAGTTTGAAGAAATAGATCCCCGGGACAAAAGTAGAGGTATTTATTTCCAGAGTATGCTTACCAGTATTAATATATTCGTTCAAAACAGTTTTTACCAATCTGCCCATCATATCATAAACCTGTATGGTAAGTTTATCTGTTTCTGGCAAAACCACATCAAGGTAAGTTTGTGTTCCGGCTGGATTTGGATAGTTCTGTGAAACCACAAACATTAAAAACTTATCAAAAATCGCTTTGTTAATGGCATCGAAAATAACATAGCTGATTAATCTATAACCTCTGGCGTTTGGATGAAAAGCATCTTGATACAAGGTGAAATCTCTCCGCATCGCTGCATTCACATCTGCTAAATATATTTTATATTCAATGGCCAAACGCCTATAAACAACATTTAAAGCCCTGATGTTTACGTTTGCCTGAGCCAACGGAGTGCTGTTTCTATCGTCTACATTTTGTAGTGTACAAAGAATTGGAACCAGGTTTTGCTTTAAACTGATGCTAATCAAAGAACGCATGTTGGCCTCCGTTTCGGCCACGCTTCCTTTACCGTTAACCATTGCCAACGCATCATTAATGCCCATCGAAATTACAATAAAACCTGTGCGGTCTTTTATCGCATTATCTATTCGTAACAAGCCTTGAAAAGTAGTTTGGCCGCCAATACCATGGTTAGTAATGTCAACAACTTTGTTTTGATAGCAATTCAAAAAGTTGTTTCTCAGCATAGTTTGAAAACCAGCTCCATTAACTCCTTCAACTGTACTTGCACCAAAAGTTACAATATTAATACTGTCTCTAGCGTAAAACTGAGCTGCTTCAGGGCAACTTACCCGAGGTGGGCTTGTTGTTTGCGTAAAACCAGAAATGGTGATGGAAAATAGCAATACTAAAAAAGTACTGAACTTTATGCTAATTTTCATTGTGAAGAATCATTTCTTGGCTTTTTGGATAATTTTAAAAGTGCAATTTACGAAAAAATGGTTTAAAAAATATTTCGTAAGGTTGAATTTTATTTAAAAACAACAATTACTTAACAAACTAAGTGTCTTGTCAAATTTAAGTGATATCAACCAATTTCTTCCTCAAAAAACACACGTTATAAAAGTAAAATACAAACGATAAATCAAGGGCTTTTATGGTAAAATCATATATTTGCTCAAATTCATTTTGTTATGCAAGAGATTAAAAATTACGTAGAAACGCACAAACAACGCTTTTTAGACGAGTTGTTCGAACTATTGCGTTTTCCATCAGTGAGTGCCGACCCAAAATATAAAGCTGATGTTTTAAAAACAGCTGACTATGTGGCGCAAAAACTAAAAGATGCCGGTGCAGATCACGTTGAAATATGTCCAACAGCTGGTTATCCAATTGTTTACGGTGAAAAAATAATAGACAGTGCTTTACCAACTGTTTTAATTTATGGTCACTACGATGTGCAACCTGCAGATCCCCTGGAATTATGGCACACACCGCCGTTTGAGCCGACCGTACGCGATGGAAAAATCTACGCTCGTGGTGCTTGTGATGATAAGGGACAGTTTTACATGCATGTGAAGGCGTTCGAATTGATGATGCAAACCAATACTTTGGCTTGTAACGTTAAGTTTATGATAGAAGGCGAGGAGGAAGTTGGTTCTGCAAATCTTGGCATTTTTGTGAAAGACAATGCAGAACGTTTGAAAGCCGATGTGGTTTTAATTTCTGATACTTCGATGATCAGCATGGAGCATCCTTCAATAGAAACGGGCTTACGCGGCCTGGCTTATATGGAAGTGGAAGTTGTTGGTCCGAACCGCGATTTACATTCGGGTGTTTATGGCGGTGCAGTAGCTAACCCGGCTACAATATTGTGCAAAATGATTGCTTCTCTACACGATGAAAATAACCACATTACCATTCCTGCATTTTACGATAAAGTGGTTGAATTGAGTGATGAAGAGAAGAAAGCTTTAAATGCTGCTCCTTATGATGAAACTGAATATAAGCAAGATTTAGCGATTGATGAGGTTTGGGGCGAAAAAGGTTACTCTACTTTAGAGCGTACAGGAACCCGCCCGACTTTGGAGGTTAATGGAATTTGGAGTGGTTATATTGGTGAAGGCGCTAAAACCGTTTTACCAAGCAAAGCGAATGCGAAAATTTCGATGCGTTTGGTACCAAATCAAAGTTCTGAGGAAATCTCAGAAATTTTTACCAAACATTTTGAAAGCATTGCCCCTAAAAATGTAAAGGTAAAAGTAACGCCTCATCACGGTGGCGAACCGGTGGTTACGCCAACCGATAGCATTGCCTATCAGGCTGCCGAAAAAGCGATTGAAGATAGCTTCGGTAAAAAAGCCATTCCAACACGTGGAGGAGGAAGTATTCCAATCGTAGCCTTATTCGAAGATGTTTTGGGTATAAAATCTGTGCTTTTTGGCTTTGGATTAGATAGCGATGCCTTGCATTCACCAAACGAGAAATACGACATTTACAATTACTATAAAGGAATTGAAACTTTGCCTTTGTTCCATAAATATTTTGCAGAACTAAGTAAATAAGTCGTTTTTTATAATTCTAAGTTAAAATCCCTGTTTGTTTGTTCAGACAGGGATTTTTTTTGAAAATGAAAGGCAGATTTTCATTGGTACTGTAGTCCTGCCATTGCTTATAGTCCTCATTTAGCTGCGCTTCATTCCGGGCTATTTAGCGCTGTCAGGTTTATAGTTAACGGTTTTAATTTCATAGCACCACCATAATGGCCGCCTAAACCCGTATTCTATGGTTTTTGCAAATAAATTTTAAAATATTTAGGCAGCATTATAAAGATCTTTCTTATAGGGTCTGTCTTTCAATACTGCTGCAAAAGCTCTGCTGACCAGTTTGTTTCTCAATACGTTTAGAACAGCTGAATGATGCTTTCCTTCTTGTATCTTTCTGTCATAATACCTTTTGAACTCATTATCCTTTTTGATTGTGTTGAGCGCACACATGGTAAGTAGTGTTTTTATTCTTTTATTTGCCAGGTGGCTAACCTTTGGTTTCCCCTTTAGTGTTGTTCCAGAGGTATTTCCGAAAGGGGCAATACCACAATAACAGGCAAACTTCCTGGGATCCTCGAACAGACTGAATCCTTGCGTAAGGACCACGATAAACATCGCTGTCTGAGGCCCTATACAGTATACGGAGTTGACCAGACGATATTGCTTTTCAAGTAGTTTGTCCGCTTTTACACATCTTATAAGTTCCGCTTCAATCATGTCAATTTTCTTGTCATATTCTTTGATCAGTGACTTCCTGATCTCCAATGTAAAATCCGCTGAATCTCCATCGAAAGCTTCCAGCTCTCCACTTGCGTTTTTTAATGCCGTCTGTTGCTTCACAAGCTGCTTTCTACAGCTCAATAAATGCTTTAGCTTGCTTATGGTTTTGCTCGGAAGTTTAAAAAGAACAGCTTTGCGCCTATGTAAAAAACCATAGTTGGCTATTTCGGCAGCATCTGCCTTATCAGATTTGCCACGTTTTAGACCAAGGGAGCGCTTAAGCCTCAGGGCGTTCTCAACCCAGAGATTTCCGCCCTGTCCGTCAAAATAGGTGCAGATAGGAAGTGTGTAGAGTCCGGTATCCTCTGCGCAAAAAAGCATCTCAGCAATCGAAAGGCCGGTAAGCTCCTGCATCCAGGCCACCATTTCCTTACAGCCTTCCTCATTGTTGCTAAAGGTGCCATGAAACTGCTCATCAGGATTTTCAGTAAGAAAAAACACTACATCTGTTTTCATTTTTGAAACATCGATGCCCGCAAATAATCTGTAATTCATAACTTTGGGTTGTTAAGTGGAAAAAACAAACCTTAATGTTGAATAAAACTAAATCCCTTAACGGTCCAGCGAAGACTAAAATTCTATATGGTTCTTGTTCAACAAACGGCAGTGCTCTGATACGGGTTTTAGGTCTTTAACCTAGATCGAGCCAAAGTGCAGCACTGCCGTTAAGGTTTTATTCAAATCTCAAATATTTCTAAGAATATTCAAACCTAAGGGATCAAAGTGGATGCTCCCGATTTGAGCATCTGCATTTATTTTTTTTTGAATGCTTGCCTGTTGCACAGGTTTCATCGGAGCAGAAACGGGAGCGGGGCTGAAGAAACCGATGGTAACGAGATCTTTGCTTTTCCCAAAATCATATTCAATTTTATAATTCATATTTTTTCATAAATTGTGCACATGAAATACATATTCTCATCTCTTTTACTTTTAGCAGGACTTAGTTCTTTTGCTCAAAGTACTAAAACGATTAATCAATCAGGAAATCCCATATTTCAAGGTTGGTATGCAGATCCGGAAGCGGCGATTTTCAACAACAAATATTGGGTTTATCCCACCTATTCGGCAAGGTATAAAGAGCAGGTTTTTCTGGATGCTTTCTCCTCTGATGACTTGGTTACATGGAAAAAACATCCCCGTGTTTTAGATACTGCTGCGGTGAAGTGGGCGAATAAAGCGATGTGGGCCCCGGCGATTGTTCAAAAAGATAAAAAGTATTACTTGTTCTTCGGAGCAAACGACATTCAAAGCGACAACGAAGTAGGTGGAATTGGAGTTGCCGTTGCTGATAAGCCTGAAGGGCCATACAAAGATCATTTAGGAAAGCCTTTGGTTGATAAATTTCATAATGGTGCACAGCCCATTGATCAATTCGTTTTTAAAGATAAGGATGGTCAGTACTATTTAATTTACGGAGGTTGGAAGCATTGTAACATTGCCAAGTTGAACAAAGATTTTACCGGTTTTGTCCCGTTTGAAGATGGAACTACTTTCAAAGAAATTACCCCGGAAAACTATGTTGAAGGTCCTTACATGTTTATTAAAGATGGGAAATATTACTTTATGTGGAGCGAAGGCGGCTGGACTGGCCCGGATTATTCTGTAGCCTATGCCATTGCAGATTCGCCGTTTGGTCCGTTTAAAAGGGTTGATAAAATTTTGAAGCAAGACCCGGAAGTGGCAAGAGGGGCGGGGCACCACTCCTTATTGATTAACGAGAAAAAAGGTACTTATCACATTGTTTATCACCGCAGGCCATTAAGTGAAACGGATGGTAACCATCGGGTTACCTGCATTGATGAAATGAAATTTGATGCCGATGGAAAGATCCTACCTGTAAAAATCACAAATGAAGGCGTAAAAGCACAAAAGGTGAAGTAGATTTTCAAATAACAAAACGGCGATTTGATAGTCGACCTTTACCCAGATATTGTATAAAAAGTTCAAAGCGGAGCAAATTTAAATCCCGCTTTGAACTTTTTTTAGTTATAGGTTCCTTGTTACAGGCTATAAATTAGAAGTACAAGATGGTAGGTAATGATGGTAAGTTTAATAACTAGCCAATGCCGTTTAAAATAGGAAGTTCCTACTCAACTTTGAACCCTGAACTTTCATCCATGAACTTTGAACTTTAAACTCTCAACCTTGAAATTTCAACTTTTAACCTTGAACTTTCAACTTTCAACATTCAACTTTCAACCTTAAACTTTCAACGTTCAACCTTGAACTTTCAACTCTGAACCCTCAACTCCCAACTCCAAACTTTCAGTCTTCACCTTTCCAAGCCTGTTAAATCCCCAGGCGCAGCACAATAACATGCAGGCAAGGCCGAACCAAAGCCAGTTGTAGCCCATGTTTTTAGCAATAAAAAAACCAGCCAAAGGGCCGATTACCTGAGCGCAAGACCAGCTTAAGGTATAACCAGCAGCATATAAGCCTCTATTATGCTCGTTACTTCGGCTAATAACGATTGTGTTGATAAAAGGAAGCGAGAACATTTCCCCGCCGGTAAATATTATGATTACCAAAACTGCCCCAACCAAATGGAAGCCAATTGGTGCGCTAAGCATTAGGTAAGAGACTGCGAAGAAAATCGCTCCGATGATGATAAAGAACATTGGCGGTCGTTTAGCCTCGATTTTATTGATCATAATCATCTCAAACAAAGCGATTACTGCTCCATTTATTCCAATAATAATCCCAATGGCAAACTCATCAATGTGCCATTGTTCTTTAAAGAAAACCGGAACTACCCTAAACATCAGGAAAGCACAGGTAATAAATATGGTGGTTAATAAGATGAATTTCACATAAAATATATCTTTCCAGGGTTTCATAATTACCATATTCAAGGCATTCTCTTTAGCCTTTTTTATGAATCCTTTTACCTGTGGAAGGAAAGATAAAATGAGCAAACCTACGATGATACTTACACCACCTTCAACGATAAAAAGTAATTTATAATTGAATGAGGCAATGATGCCAGCTAAACTGATGCCAACCGACCAGCCAATATTTACTGCCAACCTGTTTAATGAATAAGACCTCGTGATGGTTCCTGCGGTGGCATAATGTGCAACCGCCGTAAAATTCGCCGGTCGAAAGGCTTCCGAAAAAAAGCTGATCACCACTGCCAGTATACACAAGCTAGTAAAATGTGTAATGGTGGAAAATAAAATGAATAAAATGCCACCGATAATAGAGGAAAGGATTTGTACTGGGCGAAAACCGATCATATCCGTTAATTTTCCGCCAGTCGCCGAACCCAGGATGGAACCCACGCCGAATAACGTGATAATTAGGCCGGCATCCATTTCGGAGCGGTGCAAACTTTGCGTAACATATAAACCCATAAATGGAACGGCCATACTTCCGCATCTGTTAAACATCATCACAATGCTTAGAAGCCAGGTTTCTCGGCTTAATCCGCTGAAAGACGTTTTATAGGTGTTGAGTATGAGCTTGAACATGATTTATCTGGTGCGCAAAAGTAATGAACTTTTTGTTTAACTATTGGATTTAATTCCAGTCGGACAAAGTCATAATCCTGTCGAAGTATGCAGCAAATCCTTTTTTATTTGTTCTTCATTTTCCTCAACTTAGCGGCTTCAAATAAACTATGCCGCCAGAGAAGAGAAAACCCGTTACGAGAAAACCTGTTACCAGAAAACCTGCGGTACGTAAAAAGAAATCTAAGCCTTTTCCTACGCAGTGGAAGGTGGTTATTGCTGGTTTATTGCTGATTCTATTTTCCCCATTTTATTACGGATATATCCTGAATGGCTTTGTGGCCACCTGGCGATGGATAAAAGATTGGGGACAAGATCCCAACTACCGCACCTATGAAAGTTTCAACATTAAAATTCCGAAAAAATATACCATACATGGAATTGATGTGTCTTATTATCAGGGAAAAATAAACTGGCAAAAAGTGAAAGATATGGAAGATGATGGGGTGAAAGTCAAATTTGCATTTATTAAGGCGACAGAAGGCCTTTTACAAGTGGATCCTTATTTTCAAAGAAACTGGCGTGAAGCCCCGAAAGTGGGGATTGTATGTGGTGCTTATCATTTCTTCAGACCAAAGCGAGATGGAAAAACCCAGGCGAAGTTTTTTCTACAGGTGGTGAATATTGAAAAGGGCGATTTGCCGCCAGTGGTCGATATTGAAAGTTTAGACGGCGTTTCTCCAGTTAAAATGAGAGCCGAGTTGGCCGATTTTCTCAACTATGTGGAAGTTAAAACCAAAGTAAGGCCTATTATTTATTCGGGCTTAAAGTTCTATGAGGATTATCTGGAAGAACATTTCGATGAATATCCCTTATGGATTGCGCATTACTACCAACCAAAATTAAGGATGGATAAAAGTCGGTGGAAGTTTTGGCAGCATTCTGATAAAGCCAAAATTAATGGCATTGGTCACGCAGTGGATTTTAATGCGTTTAATGGCGATAGTTTGGCATTGGATAAACTATTAGTTCATTAGTCATTGGTTCACTGGTCATTATTTCATTAGGAGTGATGCATAACCGTTTTCGTCATTGCAAGAACTCTTTTTTCAGCCGACAAAGCAATCTATTATTAGGTTTAATTGGTTATCAATCATTGATTAGTCACCAAATTCGCTAACGAATAGTTTCCTTTCTAAAGGCGCATACAGGAAAACCAATGAACGAATGAACGAATGAACAACTGTACTAAATCGTCCAGCTTTCACATTTCTCCAGGAAAAATTCATCAGCTTCTGCGCCTATTCCAATTTCTTCAGGAACATCAAGAAAATAACCATTGTAGGTTAAACCCCCAACGCATGGATCGGCTAAATGACCTAACAACGCTGTATCTAAATCAAAAAATTCGACATTAGGACTGGCCAGTGCAAAATGAAGGTTGGCAGTCAAGGCTATTCTGCTTTCCAGCATGCTTCCTATCATACATTTTACGCCAGTTTGTAGCGCTTCTTCGTGAATTTTTTGCGCTTCTAAAATTCCACCTGATTTTGAAAATTTGATATTTAAATAGGTTGTCGATTGGCTATTAATCAATTTCCGGGCATCATGATGGTTGTAGCAACTCTCATCAGCCATTAATTTAATCGGGGAATTGACATTTAACTCCGGCAATTTATCATCGTACCAGGTTCTCATGGGTTGTTCACAAAACTCAATGTTGTATTTCTCCAGTGCACCAAGGGCGAATAAAGCATCGTCAAAGCTCCAGCCTTGATTCGCATCTAAACGTAAAATGATATCGTTTCCAACAGCTTCTCTAATGCATCTTACTCTTTCAATATCATCGCTCACTTTTTTACCCAGCTTGATCTTAATGATTCTGCAACCCTTTTGTACATAACTTAGCGCCGTGGCTGCCATTCCATCAGGCGTATCAATACCAACGGTCATATCTGTTTCGATGGTTCTTCTTGTTCCGCCTAAAAACTGGTAGAGTGGCAAGCCCGCATGTTTTGCTGCAATATCAAATAATGCCATGTCAAAAGCGCTCTTTATGGTATTATTATGATCTGCGTAACCCAGCAAGTCGTTCATCCGCTCAGGAATTTCCAGAGGATCTTTTCCTTTCAAAATAGCAGCAAAGTCTTTCGCCATTGCTATACAAGTTTCCTGGGTTTCACCCACAATCATCGGAAAAGCCGAGCATTCGCCTATTCCATGAATTCCGGCATCAGTGTAAATTCTGATGAGCACATTTTGTGCAAAATGCATGGTGCCCGTGGCAATTACAAAGGGCTCCATCGGGATGCTGAAGCGGTAGATTTCGGTATGGGTGATTTTCATTTGATGATCAAGTAGATTTCCAACTAAAGTATAAAAACAAAAACTAAATCGAAACAGGCTTGTAGATAATTTATAGATTTACATTTTTTAAATTGATCCAAACCGCTATGTCAAATACACATTCTGAGCCCAATAGTTTAATTAATGCATCCTCACCATATCTGTTGCAACATGCTTACAATCCTGTTCATTGGTATGAATGGGGAACAGAGGCGTTAGAGAAAGCAAAAGTTGAAAATAAACTCATTTTGGTCAGTATTGGTTATTCTGCCTGCCATTGGTGCCATGTGATGGAGCGGGAGAGTTTTGAAAATCATGAAGTTGCTGAAGTGATGAACCAGCATTTTGTTTGTATCAAAGTCGACCGGGAAGAGCGGCCGGATATTGATCAAATCTATATGTATGCCATCCAACTGATGACCGGGAGCGGTGGCTGGCCATTAAACTGTGTTTGTTTACCCGATCAACGCCCAATTTACGGGGGGACTTATTTCAGGAAAAATGATTGGATCAATATTCTGGAAAACGTTGCCGCATTGTGGACAAACGAACCTGATAAAGCCATTCAGTATGCTGATAGATTAACATCTGGCATCAAGGATAGCGAGAAAATCATCCCATCTCCCAAAGAGGAAGAATATATAGAGCAGCATTTAACTGAAATTATCGAACCCTGGAAAAGGCATTTTGATATCGGCTTCGGAGGATATAATCGTGCTCCAAAGTTTCCGCTTCCCAACAACTGGGCTTTTCTTTTACGCTACGGATTTTTAAAAGATGATGAATCAGTGTTTACGGCCGTTTGCCATACACTAGAAGAGATGAGCCGCGGAGGAATTTATGATCAAATTGGAGGTGGTTTTTCCCGTTACTCTGTTGATGATAAATGGCATGTTCCCCATTTTGAAAAAATGCTTTATGATAATGCCCAGCTGATCAGCTTATATATTGAGGCCTACCAATGCACTAAATTCGATTCATTTAAGCAAACTGCCGTCGAATCAATCGATTGGGTATTTAAAGAAATGACCTCGCCCGATGGTTTGTTTTATTCTGCTTTAGATGCAGATAGTGAAGGTGTTGAGGGGAAATTTTATGTGTGGGATAGACAAGAGTTTGATTCCATATTAGGTGATGACGCAAAATTGTTGGCAGACTATTACAATGTTACACCAGACGGAAACTGGGAAGAGGAGCAAACCAATATTCTGCGCAAAACAATTGATGATGATGATCTCATAGAAAAATATGGAACTGATGCTGCAACGCTGTATGATAAAGTTCAATCTGCAAAAGCAAAACTCATCGAAGTAAGAGATAAGCGAATAAGACCTGGTTTAGATGATAAATGCCTTACGGCCTGGAATGGGATGATGATCAAGGCATTAGCAGATGCAGCAACAGTGTTAAACCATGAATTTTACTATTCCAAAGCTGCGGCTGCGGCGAAATTCATTCTGACAAATGTAAAAACCAAAAACGGTGGATTGTACCGGAATTTTAAAAATGGCAAAGCATCCATCACTGGATTTCTGGATGATTACGCATTTTTAATTGAAGCGCTTATTGGTTTATATGAATATGATTTTGAGGAGTATTGGCTGACTGAAGCAAAGGCGCTAGCCGATTATGTGATTACTAACTTCAGTGATCCAGATTCGCCAATGTTTTTCTATACTTCTGCTGAAAGCGAGAGTCTGATTGCCCGGAAACATGAGATTATGGATAATGTGATTCCTGCTTCAAATTCTACAATGGCTCAAAATTTAAAAAAACTCGGTTTACTTTTCGATGTAGAAGCATATATTAACCAGACTGAGGAAATGCTAGCAGCAATTTTTCCAAAAATAAAAACCTACGGATCGGCCTATTCCAACTGGGCCATTCAATTGGTCAATGAGATACAGGGAATAAATGAGATTGCTATTGTTGGTTTAGAAACCGATGCTATTAAATTGGAGTTAAGCAATCATTATATTCCAAATAAAATTACATTGGGTGGAACAAAAAGTAACTTGCCGCTGTTAAAAGGTAAGCAAAGCAATGAAACAAAAGTTTATATTTGCCGAAATAAAGTATGCCAGTTACCGGTTAAAACTGTTGAGGAAGCATTAGCGTATTTACATTAAAACAATTTAAATGAATATTTCACCGAACACAGTAGTCGCAGTAACTTACGATTTGCACACTACTAACGAAGAAGGACAACAAGTTTTTGTTGAAAAAGCTGATGAGCAAAATCCTTTAGTATTTTTATATGGCGTTGGCATGATGTTGCCTAAATTTGAAGAACATTTAGCAGGCTTAAAAACTGGCGATGAATATGGCTTCGAATTATCTGCTGCTGATGGTTATGGAGAAATTGATCCAGGTGCTTTTGCAGATTTGCCTAAAACGATGTTTACAGAAGCAGGTGGCGAAGTTCCAGCGGTTGGAGATGTGATTCCTTTACAGGATAACAACGGAAATCAATTTAGAGCTGGTGTTACTGCCGTTCATGATGAAACTGTTGCAGTTGATTTGAACCATCCAATGGCTGGAAAAAATCTTTTATTTGCGGGAACCATTTTAAACGTTCGCGAAGCAACTCAAGATGAATTAGCACACGGTCATGCTCATGGAGCTGACGGTCATTCTGGTCACTAGTATCAGATAATTTATAAAGAAAAATCCCGACTAATGATCGGGATTTTTTGTTTAAAGCAATTTCGAAGTGGATAAAAGCACTGGTGGATTATCCATCGTATTGGCATTACTCAATTTCAGCACCCCTTTAACCGTGATGGGTTGATAAGTAAATTTTATAGGTTCGGCCATTTCTACCAAAACCATAATCGGGATTCCATTTTTGCCACAATAAAAACATTGGTTGATAGGAAGGGTAGAGAGCATAAACTTAGTTTGCTTCATCCCATCTTTTATCGGAACAATATAGCCTGAAAGCTCAAAAGGCTTATTTTCGAATTTTTTAATCTTCGCATTGTAAACCGCGTATTTCTCTGTCGGTTTAACGGTTTTGAAACTGATGCCTCCAATGACATCCCAGTTTGGAGAATCCATCTGATCGCTCGGATCATGTTGTGCTTTCGCACTAAAACCAATAAAAAGTAAGAATATAAATCCCAGCTGTTGCAGCTTTGCGCTCATCTTAATCATCTACAAATATAATAAAGATGTATAATGGCAATTGTAACTCGTTTATAACAATCGTTAAAAATCGATTTTCAACCTCAAACCACCGTTTGTAAGGTTAAGGTTATCATTGGAAAACGTTTTCATCGGAAGCCTTAAAAATGGTTCGATGGCGAAATCGGTTTTCTTCGAAATTTTTTGTTTGTAACCTAATGAAAAGTTATAAAAGCCAATATACTTATCAGTAACCTGCAACGATTGCGGCTGAGTTTCTGAAACACGTTCGGTAACGATGAGCATTTTCTGCTCTGCAACGCCGGCCGTATTAGCCACGGTAATATTTCTGCCAGTGCTTACCAAAT
This sequence comes from Pedobacter sp. AC212, assembly GCF_979258625.1. Classification (NCBI taxonomy): domain Bacteria; kingdom Pseudomonadati; phylum Bacteroidota; class Sphingobacteriia; order Sphingobacteriales; family Sphingobacteriaceae; genus Pedobacter; species Pedobacter sp. AC212. Next base: position 2,038,964 of record NZ_OZ409870.1, read on the forward strand.
AATTATTGTCTTGTTTGTTGTTTAAAATAGCCAAGGCTGAAACCCCAACACCAGTGTAAAACTTCTTGCTAATATTATATTTCAATTCCAGTGGAATATTAATGCCCCTAACACTGGCATTAACGGATTCTAAACTTCTAGAATTGCTTGAATAAGAGTTTATTGGACTCGAATTCGGCACAGAACTCGCTACAGCATCACTTGCGGCTCCAATTTGGGTTGATGGATTGCTGGTAGAACTCAATGATGAATAGGCAATTCCCGAACTTATAGAAAGTTTATCGGCTACGTTATACGAAAGTGAAAAACCATAATTCATGTTCACTTTGTTATCATTTCCCATTGCAGGTGCCACGTAAATTCCAGGTTCCCATTTAGAATTAATTGGGGCTTTTGTTGTGCCTTTTAACGCACTCAACTTACTATCTTGCGCCAACAAATCCTCAAAAGTTGGCTTTTTGAATGTTTTTTCTTGTTTGGTTCCTCCTTTAATTTCAAATTTTCTGTTGCTGGATGAGGTTAGCGGAATGGAAGATAATGTATTGGCTAGCGTATTGTGAATGCTTTTTATAATAGGAGTGGTATTAGCGGGAACAGCCTCCTCAATTGGATTCACCGTTAATCTGGTTACCTCTATTGCTCTGTTTTGAGTTTGTGTATTGTCTGCTAAAGGTGTATTTAAATGGCTTTTAGGCGTAATATTCGGTTCTTTCGTTTTAGGTACACGATTATCTTCAACTCTTTTCTGTTCAATTTTTTTTGGCTTGATAACCGCTAAATCGCCTTGGTGATTTTGACTATTAAATACCAGGAACGTACCTCCAACAACCAATAGTAAAGCAGCAGCAACCCACATCGGCCACAAAACGAAACGGCTTCGCTTATCTTTCTTTTCAGAAAAACGCTCCCATGCACCTGGAACGTATTGTTCCTCGTGCTGTTGAAGTTGTTTGGCGATATGATCAATTAATTCTTTATCCATTTTTCTTGTATGATCCAACCATTGTATTTTGATAAAGTGTGCGAAGTTTATTTTTAGATCTCGTGAGATAAACCCGACTGGAACTTTCTGGGATGTTTAGCATTTTCGAAATTTCTTCATGTGCAAAGCCTTCAATCTCATATAGGTTAAAAACCAACCTTTGTGTATCAGGTAAGTGATTGAGCAAATTTAAAATGTCATTTACATGCAGTTCTGATGCAATAGAAACCTGCGTTACAGGATGTTCGTCTTCACCCAAATCATCAACGTAAAATTGTGCCTTTGTACTTCTGATTTTATCTATCGCTGTTCTGGATGCGATTTGTGCAATCCAACCTTTAAAGGAGCGTTGTAATTCTTCAGGATTTTTTGGAGATTTAAAATTAGCAACGTGTTTAAATATTTTAATAAAGCTGTCGTTCACAAGTTCCTCACTATCCGAAACATTCTTTGTGTATCTTAAAATAATACCCATTAAGTAGCCATAGAAAGATTTATACATCATTTCTTTACAGCTATTGTCGTTTTTTACGCAGCCTTTTAAAATTTCCTCAAAACTGAGTATCTTTTTTATCACTCCTGGGAAGGACTATTTTTACTTTGATTAGTATGCTTGTTTTTAACTTTTCCGGTTGCAAAATTAACGAAATAACACCATTCCAATTTAGAACGATGTTATTTCATTGGTAGGTTTTACTTGTTAGTCATTACAGCCAAACCAAATTTGGTACTGTCGGTAGTGCTGCTAAGTCCTTTTGCCCAAATGGTATAAATTTTTCCCTTTTCGATTTTTACAGCTGGTAAGCTTGCTTTAACCGTTGCCGAACCGGCTTCTTTTACCTGAAAGGTGTAGCTATCTGAAGGATTAACGGAACTGAAAGTAGAATATTCTTTGAAAGCTTTTGCTGTAAACAAGGCAGTAGCATTACCTTCAACTGCTAAATCTAACTTACCAGAACCTGGACTTAAGTTAATAAAACGCACTTTGGCTTTGTCAGTTTCAGGAGCTTTCAAATCATCTTCGACCAATAAAATTTTGGTCGATTTCAATGTGTCGACTACAAAAGCCGAATAGAAAGATCCGCCTTTTAAAGTTGCTGTACCACTTGTCAAATATTTCAATGAGTCTTTCTTTGCTACACCGATAATCCTGGTGCCTGGGTAAGCTGCGTAGTAACCCCTATCGTTAGTGTAAGTAAAATTGCCGATTTTAGAGTTGTCTAAAACAAAATCAAGCGATCCGGTGCCTGGCGATGCATGAACATATCCAATACCAGCGGCTTCAATTGGGGTATCATCCCAATCTTTTTTACAGGCAGAAAATATAGTGGTTATAACGAGAAGAGAGAGTGCAATTTTTGTAGTTAAGCTAAAGTTTTTCAAATGAGTTTTCATGTTTTAAATCAATTTCTAAATAAAATTGGTTAATGGCCATTAACACTTTTTATCATAAAACGATTAACGGGATGAAAACGCTACAGCTGTAAGTAGATATTTTTAATCGACGGTAATTTTGCTTTCATAAATAATTTTGCTGGCAACGCGTCTGCCATTTACTATTGCAGGTGAAAATTCAAAATCTTCCTCTCTAAGTCTATTTAGATTTATTGTATCTATTTTTTCGTTGCCCGCCGATAAGATTCTAGTTTCGTATTTTATCAACCTGCCATTATCGTCCAAATGGAAAATATAAAATAATTCATGTACTCCACGAAAACTTCTAATATTTGAGGGTATCTTAAAAAAATCGAGAAGGTAGTACATAGCATACGTAAAGCCTCCAATTTTAGCTGGATATACTAGCTTGTCGCCTGTTTTCAGGGAATCAATTACACAGTTCAGGTTTTTAGTTGATGCATTATATTCTACTTTTTTTGTTGTGTAGTTATAAATTTGTTCAAGGCTATCTTTGCGATCGAAAAACCTCCATCTGCCATAACGCTTGTCATCTTTATAGATGCCCGATGCGATAACTTTTCTGCCAGATTTTATTTCAGCTTCTCCATTTCTGATGTACTTTTTGGATTTTAGTTCTGTAGCGTGTTCAATCGTTCCCCGAATAATTCTGTAATAAGTTCTTGTAGAATCACTTTTTTGCGCAAAGGTTGCGAGGCTTGAGCTTATGATGAGGAGAGTAACGAGCGTTTTCATAAAACTTGATTAATTTATAAAGAAAAAGCGTTTTGATTTAATATCAAAACGCTTTTCAAAATATATTTTAGCAGTAACTATTATGCGTACATTTCCTCACGCAGTTTTGCAACATCAGGGCTGTTAATATACTCATCGTAAGTCATCAACTTATCAATAGTACCTTTTGGCGTAATCTCAATAATTCTGTTTGCCACCGTTTCCGTTAACTGGTGATCTCGTGAAGTAAACAAAATGGTTCCTTTGAAATCTTTCATACCATTGTTCAACGCTTCGATTGATTCTAAATCCAAGTGGTTGGTTGGCTCATCAAACATCAAAAGATTGGCTTGTTGCAACATCATTCTGGAGAACATGCAACGCATTTTTTCTCCTCCCGAAAGTACTTTTACGTTTTTTAATACCTCTTCGCCAGAGAATAACATCCGTCCTAAAAAGCTGCGTACAAACTGCTCATCGGCATCTGTTCCAGAGTATTCACGTAACCAATCGACAAGGTTTTCATCTTTTCCATCAAAATATTCAGAGTTATCATTCGGAATATCAGCTGTGCTGATGGTAACACCCCATTTAAATTCGCCTTTATCTGCTGGCGTTCTTCCTGTTAAAACATCGTAAAATGCTGCGGTAGCTAAACTGTTTTGCGATAACACAGCAATTTTATCGCCTTTATTTACCATGAAGGTTACTTTATCGAACAGTACACCGTCATTTCCTGATTTGCCTAAAGCATCAACCTGTAAAATCTGGTCACCCGCTTCACGGCCGGTATTGTTAAAAATAATAGCCGGATATTTACGACTTGAAGCCTTAATTTCAGTAATATCTATTTTATCTAAAGCTTTTTTACGCGAGGTAGCCTGCTTCGACTTTGATGCATTGGCACTAAACCTGCGGATAAATTCCTGCAGCTCCTTTACCTTATCCTCCATCTTCTTGTTCTGGTCGCTACGTTGTTTTAACGCCAACTGACTCGATTCGTACCAGAAAGTATAGTTACCCGTATAGATGCTCATCTTCGCGAAATCGATATCCACAATATGCGTACAAACGGCATCTAAAAAGTGCCTGTCGTGACTTACCACCAGTACAATATTCTGGTAATCTGCCAAAAAGTTTTCCAACCACGCAATTGTTTCGATGTCCAAATCGTTGGTAGGTTCATCGAGTAATAAAATATCTGGGTTACCAAATAATGCCTGAGCCAATAATACCCGTACTTTTTGCGTATTATCCAGCTCTTTTAGCAATTTATAGTGGTTATCTTCCGTAATACCAAGGTTGCTCAACATGGTTGCTGCGTTGCTTTCCATGTTCCAACCATCCATTTCAGCAAAGATATTTTCCAACTCTCCTGCACGTTCGCCATCCTTTTCGGTAAAATCTTCTTTCATGTAAATGGCATCTTTTTCTTTCATGATGGCATACAGTTCTTTGTGGCCAATCATCACCGTTTCCAATACCGAAACCTCATCAAATTCGTAGTGATTTTGCTTTAAAACCGCCATTCTTTCGCCTGGAGTAAAGGCAACGCTACCCGAAGTCTGGTTTACTTCACCCGATAAAATTTTCAAGAAAGTAGATTTACCTGCGCCGTTAGCTCCAATTACACCGTAGCAGTTGCCCTGGGTAAACTTTAAGTTAACATCTTCAAATAGTGTGCGTTTGCCGTATCGTAATGATAAATTAGAAACTGAAATCATAATAAATAGAAATAAGCCGCAAAGATAGGGTTTATAGTCCGAAGAGAAAAGGCAATAGTGGGGTAGTGTTTGCTTTTATTTGAAAATCAGTGTTCAGTCTTTCATCTCAATTGCAGTCCCGCTTTCCCTCCAATCTTTTTGTTTTTGTCGGAAAAATATGTTAAAATTCTACAACAAAAAGTATTTCCGTTCAATCTGGTTTATTAAACAAAGTAAGGGGCTTCGAATGGAAAAATGGCCCAAATCCTCAGATTCAATTTTTACGAATTCGGAAATTAAAAATCATCTTCCCGAACTTTTTTCGGCAGACAGTTAATGATTCAATAACTTAACCGTAGTTAAAAGATTTCTCCGCTTCGATAGAAAGGACGATAATTGCAACGCAAACCGCTAATAAATAACCACCCCCGAATCCCTCCTTGAAAATGAGGAGAAGAGCTGGAAACTACTCATTCTAATCTTTAAGGGGTATAATGAAGTTGGTGGGTTTACAGTACCAAACCCGAATTTGCGTAAAAACATCACCTTACTACCAGCAAATTCCCCTCCTAAGTTAGGAGGGGTTAGGGGTGGTAAATGTGTTCATCTATCCTGCTAAAATGCAAGGTTCAGAAGGTGGTTTTGTTAAATTGGAATCTACAGGTAGTGAAAATAAGAAGGAGAGCTGGAAAGGACGATAAGTGCAACGCAAATCGCTAATAAATAACCACCCCCGAACCCCTCCTTGAAAATAAGGAGGGGAGCTGGAAACTACTCATTTTAATTTTTAAGGGTATGATGAAGTAAGTGGGTTTATCAGTACCAAACCCAAATTTGCATAAATATATAACCTTACTACTAGCAATTCCCCTCCTAAGTTAGGAGGGGTTAGGGGTGGTAAAGGTGTTTATCTATCCTATTAAAATTCAAGGGTTCAGAAGGTGGTTTTGTTAAATTGGACTCTACAGGTAGTTTGTTTGAACAAAGTATTCAACAACCTTCGGCCACTTATAGGTAAATGATTCAGGATCATAATTATTTAGTATAATTCATCATTTTGTTTCTTTGAAACCATAAGCAGTGATGTTGCATTTTTCTTGTTCATTGCCTTCGGCTTCAGCCGTAAGAACTAAAAAATTACCTAATTTTAGGGTGCGATGCAAAATTTATTAGCTGTCATAAGCCGTCCTGTTGGAAAGGTGGAAGTTGAGGCATTGGCCGCAATGGAAGATTTTTCTGCTAAAGATCTAATTGATTTAAGTTTTCAACATCATGAACAAATCTCTTTTAGGGCGGCTTGGATTTTAGAGCGTGTTTACTCCAATCATCAGGAACGCTTTTTGCCCTTCGCATATTATTTTCTCGAAAAACTCCCTTCACAACAAAATTTATCTTCACTTCGGCATTATGTCAAAATTTTGGCTTTTATGACGCACAAAAAAGCCACCAGGGAAGTGCAAGAACTAATAGTGAACTATTATACTGATTGCATTGTTGAGGTGGTTTTTGCCTGGCTGATTGACGAAAAGATACCTGTCGCGGTAAAATCGCACTGCTTGAATATTCTGGCCAATTTAATTCCCAAACATCCATGGGTTAGAAACGAATTAAATGAAACAATGGAATTTTTAGTCGATCTGGAGAGTATCGCTTTTTTTGCTAAAGTGAAACAGATTAGGAAACAACTACAAAAGTAGAAAGTGAAAAGTAGAAAGTTGAGAGTAGAAAGTTGAGAGTGAAAATTTGAGAGTGAAAAGTAGAAAGTGGAAAGTGAAATTTTCGAGACAGTGGAAAGTAAAAAGTTTCAGGTTTTAACACATTTGATATATGCTTTCGCTGTAATCTTTTTGCTTTTAACTATTTTTACCAAATGACCAATTACGAAATTGTATCTCAAATTATAAAAGAACGTCGGAGTATTTTTCCAGCGAGTTATATCAAAAAAGAAATCTCGGTTGAGGTGATCAATCAGATTTTAGAAAGTGCCAATTATGCGCCCACACATAAATTAACCCAACCCTGGCGCTTTACCGTAATCAGAAAAGCCGGTCTAAAAAAATTAGGGGAGGAGCTTGGAAGACTTTATCAGTCACATGTTTCTCCGCAACAATTTCTTCAAAAAAAATATGATAGTTTTGCCGAAAAAACCGGTCAGGCAGCTTGTATCATTGCAATCCAAATGGCATTAAGTGGTAAAATACCCGAATGGGAAGAGTTAGCTGCGGTTTCTTGTGCTGTTCAAAATATGGCTCTAACCGCCGAAAGTTTAAAAGTTGGTGCTTATTGGAGCTCGCCACCATTAATCGATCATCTAGGAGGATTTTTAAGTTTAGACGAAAATGAAAAATGTATCGGACTTTTCTATATGGGGTATCATAACGAAAAACCATGGATGCCAAACCGCAGTTCAATGGAAGAAAAAGTAAAGTGGATTGAAGAATAAGTCTGGAGTTATTAGGCGTAAGTCGCAAGTCTCTTTGCTAGTTTCCATCACTTATTTTTCAATATTCATTTAATATTTTTCCCTAAATATGTCAACATTAAAATCTCAACTTTATCAGTTGTGCTTAACTTTTATTCAAAATAGAATAGAAAATATTGAGTATTCCATGCTGCAAGCCAGGCAGGCATCAAACGACGATACGAAAAGTAGTGCCGGCGATAAATACGAAACTACGCGTGAAATGATGCAGCAGGAAATGGATAGAAACAGCAAATTGCTATATGAGGCGGGTCAGCAAAAAATCGCTTTGCAGCAAATTGAAAATGTTGATACAGCCAAAGAAGTAAAAAATGGTAGTTTGGTTTTAACTTCTGAGGGCAATTTTTACATCAGCATTAGTGCTGGCGAATTAAACCTTGAGAATCAGAAATTTATCGCTGTTTCTCAAGCGGCACCCATCGGAAGAGCGTTCATTGGACGTAAAGTAGGCGATGAAATCAGCTTTAATGGAAATAAGTACTTGATCAAAGAAATTCTTTAGGTTTTCTTCGGTGGAGATTTTACAAATTCGTTATTGGTTTGTGGATTTTTAAATCCACAGTGCTGGGGTCTGGATTGCAAATCCAGACCAGCGATACTCGTATTGTAACCACAGATAGTCGAGATTTGCAATCTCGTCTTAAAATTGATTTTAAATTCACGGTTTTGGTGTTTGGATTACAAATACAGACCAGCGTGTATATAAAATGACGTTAAGAACGTTCGTCATTGCGAGGTACGAAGCAATCTCATTCGATAGCACAATACCGCGAATGAGATTGCTTCTCCCGATGAAGAATCGGGAGAAGCAAAGACGGAAAGTTAAAAACGTCAATGGTAGCCTGTCGAAGGAGTTGCGGAATATGTCTTTTGAGGCGTTTCGACAAGCTCAACGTGACAAGATTCGTAGATAAATTGATTATGAGACAGCCCAGCGAGCCATCAAAACTTTATCAGCACCATTAACTTATTCCAAGTCTTTTTGCGAAATCAGGTATTAAATAGGTTTTTAACTCGCTGAAGGGAATAAATACTACAATCTGACCTTGAGCGTAACTGGCAACTTCATAAGGATTATACATAAACGCCAGCCCATTTTTATTGAAGTAGAAGTTATTGTTTGGTTTTAAGAAATTATCGAATAAAACCGTACTGATTTGATCTTGAGGCTTAATATTATATTGCTTGCGAAGGTTTTTTTCCAGCAAACCCTGAAGTGAGTTGGAATCAATTTTAACAATATCACTTAATGCCATCTGTTTTTTATTCACAACATCAAGGCAAAACATCGTGCTGCCGTAGTTACCATGCGCACCGCCTGTGTATGCATCCGTTAAGAAATCAATAACCACAAAACCATTTTGATTATAAGAGATAGATTGCTGGCTATTGCTCGAGTAGTTCATCCACAGCTCATATCCACGATCGGAACCAGATTTTTTTTCCGCTCCAATTTCTTTTTTATAATCTTCCAGGTACGTACTAGCAATTTTTTTGAAACCTGTTGCTCTATCCGCAGTTCCTTTGTCGATTCCCGAAATTAGCTTAAGCTGGTCATCTAGCCATTTTCCAGCACCATCATTATTAACTGCCTTTAAATATTCGAATCCGATACTGGCATGGGGCGATTTATCATTACCTGCAAAAGCTTTAACAGAATCGGCATATGATCCGGTTATAAACTGATAACTCCCCTCTGGGTACTTTTCTGCAAGAAAAACCGGGAAAGTTTTACTTCCGCTACCGTCAGACCAAGTACCTTTGAAACCATTACCGGTCCATTTTAATCCCAAATGGTTTTGTTTTGCATCTTTATCAAAATAATAATCGTAAAAGCTATTCTCAAAAAGTACTACACTATCTTTACCTATCAGGGTATCGATAGATAGGTTTAACCAAGAGCCCTCGTAAAAATAATTGCCTTCAATCTCGCCAGTTAATCTTTGCAGGTTCATCACGACTGGTTTTCCTGCAATTGTTCCTTCAAGCCTTTTGTAAAAATTTTCTTCAAGTTCAGTTTTTACAGTAGCCTCTTTGCCAGAATCATCTGTAGCAGCTTTATCGTTTTTGGAACTGTTGCAAGCAAATAAGAGTGCAGCGCTTAGGAGCAACAAAAGGAAATTATTTTTCATCTGTATCAATAAATTTTTTTGAGGGATAAAAAGGTTTTATCTTAATCTACATCAGTTACAGATAGAACTAGCTTTTTGTTTTATTAAAGCTTTTATTAATGCTATAATACAGGTTTTTAGCTGAATACCTCCCCGGATCTATGATGCGGCGGATGGTGTAAAGTGGATAATTCTCATCCCTTGCTGTAGATAAAATAAAAGCCGCTTTAAATCCATGCTCTTTCAGTTTATGCAAATTTGCCGCTTTGAAAACGCCATAAGGATAGGCGAAATATTCGACCTTTTTCCCGGTTATCTCCTCAAGTTTTTTTGTGGGTTCGTCTATCTGGGTTTCCCAATCCTCTTCGGTAAACTGTGCAAAGTTTTTATGATCGTAGGTATGACTGGCAATTGTATTTCCCTCATCAGCTAATTGCTTAATGTTTTCTTTGGTCATATAACTGATGCGGCCTTTTCTTCCGATAGAAACAGTCATGATGAAATAAACCCCTTTAAAACCATATTTTTTAAGGGTAGAATTTCCAACTGTAAACTGATCCATGTCCGTATCATCAAAAGTGATCATGATTGGCTTTTCAGGCAGTTTAGTTCCATAAACCAAATAATTATAAAGTTTATCAGGAAGCACCGTGTGGTAACCGCTATCGGCGAGCATTTTAATGTGTTGTTTAAATTTATCAGGAGAAATGATATCATCACCAGCTCGTTTGCTATCGCTGGCTAAGGCGTTTCTAATTTGATGATAGCATAAAACCGGTACTTCTCGTCGGGCCAGGATCGTTTTTGCATCAGCAGGTTTTACGTCGGCCTTTGTGGTGTCGTTTACAGCTGCAAATGCATTATTTTTTTGTTCAGATTTTTCTTCAGCGCTATTGCTGTTGCAAGAAGCTAATGCTAATCCAATAGATGTGATCAGCAGAAGGCGTTGAGCAGTTTGTTTGAGATTCGAGATCAATTTTTGATGTATTTATTTGATCAAAGATACTGCGTTTTCAGATAAAATAAATTCTTTTTCAAAGGCATCCCATTCTTTATTACTAATGCCAGATTTTAAAGCAAGGACCTTTAAATCAAATTCAATTGAACTTCATTTATAAAACAAAACCCCGACTTTCGCCGAGGTTTATTGATCTTTAAAAACTATTTTTAATGCTGTTGCTTAATGTTTTAGGGCTCCAATAACCACTTGCTATAATTCTGCGAATGGTAAATAATGGATCCTTTTCATCACGTTTGGTAGATAGTTGGTAAGCCATTCTGAAACCACGTTTTTTCAGTTCAGGAATTCCTTCGGCATTCCATAATCCAAACGGATAAGCAAACTCGGTCATTTTTTTACCCGTAATTTCTTCTAAACGTTTTGTTGGTTTATCTAACTGCTCCTCCCAATCTTTACCGGCGTATTTTTTAAAGTTTTTATGGTCATAGGTATGAGAACCAATCACGTTTCCTTCATCAGAAAGTTGCTTAATCTGGTCGCTGCTCATGTAATCAACAAATTTTCCCTTTTTGCCAATGGAAACAGTCATGATGAAATAGACAGCTTTATAGCCCAGTTTCTTTAAAGTTGGATTTACGATGGTAAACTGATCTAAATCTGTGTCATCAAAAGTTAACATTATGGGCTTGCTCGGTAGCGCAGCACCCGTATTTAAGTAGGCATAAAGCTGATCGGGCAAAATGGTGTGGTAGCCACTGTCGGCTAACATCTTCATTTGGTCTTTGAAGTTTTGAATCTCTACAATATAATCTTTACCTACCTTTCCATCAGTTGGTTTCCAGTTTCTTACCTGGTGATAACACAAAATAGGAACTTGTTTTCTGGCTAGAATTGTTTTTGCATCTGCTACTTTTATCTTCGATACATCAACAGCAGTTTCCGTATTTTCTACCGATGTAGATGCTTGCGCTGTAGAATCCTTGCCATCAGCATCGCTGGTTTGAGATTTAGATTGACAGCTTGTAAATAATATTATTCCAGCTGATATAATCGTTAATAATTTGTATTTCATATTTATGTATATGTCTACAAAACTATAAATTCTGCTAAGTTATTATACAGGTAAACAACCGTTGTTGATAAATATTTTCCCAATGAGAAAATAAAGCTAGCTAACTGTTTTATTACAATCTGCGGGGATATAATCAGCTTTTATTAAATAATTTAGCGGCTCATAACCAACTTTGATGAACAAACTTTACAAACTCGTTCTTTGTGCGCAGTTTTTATCGCTAACGGTAGCGGCACAAAACAAAACTTTTACTTTAACAGAAAATAATCCGGCTCAGCCTAAGGCAAATTATCAACTCGCTTCGCGATTTTCACCAAATAAGTTGAAGAAAATGGTATATTCTACCTCAGTCGACCCGCATTGGCTAAAATTGAGTAATCGTTTTTGGTACACTTTCGAAAGTCCGAAAGGAAAATTCTGGTATTTAGTAGATCCGGCCGCTAGAAGCAAAAAATTAATGTTTGATAACGCCAAAATTGCTGCAGACATTACGCTAATTGTACGCGATCCCTTTGATGCGGAACACCTGCCTTTGGAAAATCTGAAATTTGCTGCCGATGAGAAAAGTATTTCTTTTGAGGTTAAAAGCTCTATCGATGAGTTAAAGCCCGATCGTAAAGATAAAAAAGCGGCCGATTCGTTACAGAAGAAAATCTATTCATTTAAATATGATCTGGCTACGGCTAAACTCACGGAGGTTGCAAACTTCAGCAAACCAAAACCAAAACCAAGTTGGGGAGCTGTTGCGCCAGATTCATCGGCAATTATCTTTTCCCGGAACTACAACCTTTATTGGATGGATAAGGATAACTATAAAAAAGCCGTTAAAAACGAAGAGGATAGTACCATTGTCGAACATCAGCTTACAAAAGATGGGGTTAAATTTTATTCTTATGGAAGTGATGGAGATGGTGAAAACAATGTAGAAAACGAAAAAAACAATAAAAAACGTAGGGGTGCTTATGTACTTTGGTCACCAAATGCTAAATATTTCATCCTAAATCGTACCGATTCCCGCAAGGTTAAAGATTTGTGGGTAATCAATAGCGTTACACCTGGTCGCCCCACTTTAGAAACTTATAAATACCAAATGCCGGGCGAAGCTGAGGCACCTCAAGACGAGATTTTGTTGTTCGATTTTGAAGCGAAATCCTTCAAGAAATTAAATGTTTCAGCTTTTAAAGATCAAAGTGTCTCAGTTTGGAGCAAACCTTCTTCGGCAAAAGATCGTGACAACGAATTTCGTCCTTCCATCTGGTTAGGTGATGACAGCAGATTTTATTTTTCACGTACCAGCCGCGATTTAAAACGCATTGATATTGGAACAATTGATATCGCCACAAGCAAAGTTACGCCATTGATTGATGAGCGATTTAATACTTACGTAGAGGTTAATCGCCCTGGTTTGGTAAACAATGGCAAAGAATTAATCCACTGGAGTGAACGCGATGGTTGGGCACATTTTTACCTTTTCGATGGAAATGGAAAGCTAAAGAATCAAATCACCAAAGGTTCATTTCACTGTGAAAGCATTGTAAATATCGATGAGAAAAATCGCGTACTTTATTTTACAGCCAATGGGAGAGAGGCTAAAGAGGATCCATATTATTTGCATTTGTACAGCATCAATTTTGATGGTTCCAACCTTAAATTGTTAAATGCTGGCGATTTCGATCACGCTATCAGTATGAATGATAATAACACCTTTTTTGTTGATAATTATTCGAGAGTAAACACGGCGCCGAAATCTACTTTAAATGATAAAAACGGTAGAAAGGTAATGGATCTGGAAGTTGCTGATTTATCGCTCTTAATGGTTGCAGGCTATAAATTTCCTGAACCTTTTACTGTTAAGGCTGATGATGGTATTACCGACCTCTATGGTGTAATGTACAAACCATTTGATTTTGATCCGAATAAGAAATATCCAATTATTGAATATGTTTATCCTGGGCCACAAACAGAAGCGGTGAATAAAGCTTTCAGTAAATCAATGGATCGCACTGAACGCCTGGCGCAATTTGGTTATATCGTGATTACAGTTGGTAACCGTGGCGGAAATCCTTCACGATCGAAATGGTATCACACTTATGGTTACGGAAACCTTCGCGATTATGGTTTGGCAGATAAGAAAACTGCAATTGAACAACTCGCCGCTAAATACAACTATATAGATGATACAAAAGTAGGCATCACCGGTCATTCAGGTGGTGGATTTATGTCTACCGCTGCCATGTTGGTTTATCCTAACTTTTTCAAAGCAGCAGTTTCTAATGCGGGTAACCACGACAATAGTATTTACAACCGTTGGTGGAGTGAAAAGCACCATGGCGTAAAGGAAATTGTATCTCTAAAAGGTGATACTTCATTTAAATATAGCATCGATAAAAACCCTGATCTGGCAAAGAATTTAAAAGGTCATTTATTATTGATGCATGGCGATGTAGATAACAATGTACATCCGGCAAACTCCATTCGGGTTGCTAACGCCTTAATGAAAGCTGGTAAACGCTTCGATTTTCTAATCGTCCCTGGTCAGCGCCATGGCTTCGGCGATATGACAGAATATGCCTTCTGGAAATTAGCAGATCATTTTAACAAGTATCTGATTGGTGATTTTTCTGATCCCGCCGAAGTTGATTTGGTAGAGATGGATCGGGATGTGGAGAAAACCGGAAAGTAATTTAAAAACTTTCTGTTCAGTATAAAATGGCTTACGATTTCGTAAGCCATTTTTGTTAATGGCCAACAAATATCACTTGAAGCACTATTCAAACATTTTTTGTGCCCTAATGTTATTTTAATATGAATTACAAAAGCACCATTTTGGCAGCATTCTTCCTGGTGGGAGGAGTGGCCAGCAGCAATGCTCAAGATATAGACAAAAGCAAAGTACCTGCAGCGGTAAAAAATGCTTTTATGAAGGCTTTTCCAAAAGCTACTGATATAGATTGGGAAATGAAGGGTGGAAACTATGAAGCTGACTTCGATTTAGCAAAAGTTGATCACAAAGTAACTTATACAAGTGTTGGAAAAGTTGTATCGCAGGAAAAAGACATCCCCAATAATCAGTTGCCTGCTTCAATAGCAAAAAGTATTAAAGCCAAATATCCAAAAGGACGAATTGAAGATGTAGACTGGATAAATACTGGTGGAAAAATTACTTATAAGGTAGATATTGAAGGCACACCCGATGTGAATGTTTGGTATAATGCAGAAGGTAAATTTATTAAAGAATTAGCCGATTAAAAATAAACCCATCGAGGAATCGATGGGTTTGTTGCATTTAAATGGCATGGGTACTTGTGTTCTTTAACCTTACTCTTTTCTCAATAACTCTTTACCTCATTAAAATCCTGTCTGTTTATTTTTCTTCTGAATAACAAGAATTGTAGAGTGGTAAACAGTAGATAGGCTATCGAGAAGGTTAATAGATTTCTAAATATAGTAACTTCATCGTGTTCTAAAAGCTTTTCAGTTATCATTACTCCTGCGATAAACATGACACCGCATACTGGTAATCCTAGAAATGTTAAAAAAGAGAGGTAAACATTATTTCTTATTTTATCAATCAAGTTAAGGAAAATCGCTGATGAACAAATCGCCATTGCGATTAGGTATATAAACGAATAGGCTAAGTTTAGCAGTATATCTAAAATCTGTAAAAGCCACGTCCAAAAATCTCCGTCCTCATGATTTGTTTCCGATATCACAATTCTAAAGATGATATATAGAGCTATACCTGCTGCGAGATTAGTTAACCAAAATCTAAATATTACTTTATTCATGTATTGTTGTCAGGAGCGAAATCACACTTTATTGGGAATCGAAAGATGCAACTACGGACAATTTTAAAGAAAAAAGGTTGATAGTTTACAATATGTTTTGTTAATATGAGTATTCTGTTGTAGCTGAGCAAATTACCACTACTGTTTATTAATTGCTTCAATATACATTTTCACATCCGCTTTGCTTTTGGTAAGGTGCTGTTATATGCCTGATTTCTTTCTACATTCGTCTACTAACGTGGTTGTCAATGAGTCAAACCGTTGTTGAAATTTGAGTTCTTCTCTTTCGTCTCTTAGTGCTTTTCTATTTGTTTCATAGACCTATTGTTCTGCAGTGGTTAAGGTTTTATTTTTTTGTCCAAATGATTGAATAGAAAATGCCAGAACTGTGCACTTCCCCAAATTCAGACCAGTTAAAAGTAGAATTCTAGACCGAGCGCAGCGAGGCTATTAGAAAAACTATTAATTTTAATTGGCAATATGAAAAGAATCAAGTTTACGGAATCCCAGATTGTAAAAGCAATCAAGGAACATGAGAATGGCAAGAATGTGCACGATCTCTGCAGAGAGTTAGGAATAAGTACAGCAGCCTTTTACAAATGGCGCCAGAGATATGGCGGAATGGAAGTAAAAGAGTTGTCAAAACTTAAGGCATTGGAGGAAGAAAATGCACGTTTAAAGAAAATGTATGCGAATCTTAGCCTCGTGCATGAAGTTTTCAAGGAGGCTGTAGAAAAAAAGCTTTAACGCCTGACGAAAAAAGGGATTTAGTGGATGAAATGGTAAAAAGGATAAGCCATCGTCAGGCCTGTAAATGCGTTGGATTGAACCGCAGCAAACATTATTATCAACATAAACGACGGGATGATAGTGAAGTAGTTGATGCGCTTTCACTTCTTGTTGAAAAGCACGTCTCCATAGGCTTCTGGCAGTGTTACTACCGATTGCGTCGAAAAGGGCTTAAATGGAACCATAAAAAGATTTATAGGATTTATACATCAATGAGGCTTAATATCCGCCGCAGGGCAAAAAAGAGGCTGCTAGAAAGAGTCAAGAAGCCTTTGTCTGTACCAGAAACTATAAATGAGGTATGGTCCATGGATTTTATGAGCGATGCGCTTTGGAATGGAAGGAAATTTAGGTTGTTGAACATCGCTGATGATTACAACAGAGAGATGCTAGCTATTGAGATAGATTATTCACTGCCGTCCTTGCGGGTTATCAGAGCGTTGGAGATTGAATGGAAGCATCAGAAGAGAATTGTTAAATGCATACATATTTCACTCCCTGGATGATGTAAGGGAGAAAGTAGAGGAATGGATGATGGATTACAATTACCATCGACCACATCAAGCATTGAACTTCAAATCTCCTGTAGATTTATTACAGGAAATTTGAGGACAAAATTATACTTTTGAATGGTCTGAAAAACAGGGGAGCTTACAAGTTGTCAAGCATTCCACCGATTAAAAAATTAATGCAATTTCGTAGTTCGTAACCACCTGTCGAAACTGAGGAAATGAAAAGTTTATTATAGTCAGTTTTAGAGGTTTCAATTAGTTTCAAACTTCTTTCTTTATCTACTTTTTCTTTTTCAAGTTGAGTTAAAGCAAGGTTTTTAAGACGGTCAAATTCTGCTTCATTTGTCAGAAAATGGTTTATTATATTTTCGTCTAATTCAAGTGTTAGTTTTGTATTTCCTAACTGAAAATGGTAATCTTCTCTTGATTTAAACATTTCAAAGTCGTCATTTTTATTCTTTTTTGACTTTTCAATCATTTCGCCCACTTGTTGTGGCGTCATTTTTTCAAGTTCAATTTTCATCTGCTCAATCATTCCTGTCATTGCTAATGCCCTGAATGCAGTCATTTTCCAAGACGTATCTTTTTCAAAGTGCAAATACGTATCAAGTCCTTTTCCAATTGAGTCCAATACAGTCATTCCAACAACTGCTGTTTTGTCTGTTTGTCCGAGTAAGGCAAATTTCGTAATTGAACCGTTTTGTAAATCTTTTCCGTTTGGTTTGCCTTCATATTCGCCAGAAACATAATTCTCGATGTTTGGTAAAGTCTCTTTCGAAAATATTTTTTTTGCTAAATCTAATGGTTCGTAAGTCTGTCCATAAACTGTCGTAAATGTCAGAAGTAATGTCGTGAATATTGTCGTTATACGTGTCTTCATAAAATTGGTGCTAACGTTTTGGGGCTTTGCGATGGTGGGGCAATCGAAGCACAAATCTTCAATTTTGCACAAAAGTTCAAACGAAGAACAACTGTTGAACTTTGTGCCAAAGGCATCACTTTATGACAGTTTCGCCCCACTATTGTAAAACCCTTGTTGTGCGATTGTGCTTTTTAGTCTATCAAGAATATTCTATTTTTCCCATAGCAGACAGAAAATCCAATCGAAATTTCGTAGCGTCAAAATTTCCTAATTTCTTTTGTTTTTCAACTAAAATTTGAGTTGAATGATATAACAATTCAAATACATAGGCGCAAATTTCTTTATCCGTTGATAATTTCTTCAATCTTTCGTAATCGGGATGAATACTATAATGACCAACATTATAGGTAAAGAAGTCTGTGTATGAGGAAGGCTGACTAACTCTTTTCTGATAACGGAATGGATGAGATTTGTAATGTGCTACCAACTCCAAATCTATCCAAAGATATTCCATAATACCTCCATAATCATTATGTAGTGCTTTTTCAAAGTGTTCAAAATGCTTGCGAATAGCTTTGGCAACTATAGTAGTGCTTTCATCCATAATGTTTGCAAAAAATTCTACTCTTAAAAGATGTCCGTCAGGTCTTGACTGACTTTCAGAAAATTCTCTGATAATTCCACTTTTAAATGTGCCATATGAATTAAAGAACAGCATTTTCGTAAATGATTTATCCATAATGCCAATTTCCTTTTTATGTAGAATTTTTGCAATTTCTGTGACAGCGTCTGATTTAGAAACCAAAGAACTTTTATTTGATGAAATACACAAATAGATATCCTCATCACTAAAAGTCTCGTTGATTTTTTGACTGACAAATTCAAATTTGAAATCTTTGTCTACTCCACAATAACTATATTTTACTTCGCCTTCACTTCCTGCTAAAACATTATTTTCGTTAAGCCAATTTGTTGAGTAAAATTTACTATTAAAAAGTCTGAATAATTGTTTTGTATCCATTTGGATTAAATCTTTGTTCGTTAGTTTGCACAATGTCGGTTTAGCATATCGCACAACGTTCCGGGTATTGCCGAAGGCGGGGATTTTTAGCACGAAAGTTCAATAGAATTACCACTGTTGAACCTTGCATAAATGCTCAATCGAAGCACTTCAGCCCCGCTTTTGGCAATACCCTGTTGTGTGCTGTTTTTATCATCCTCACTCATCAATTTCAACCTTCACTGGGAATTTATTTAAACAAGTTTTAAAATTCTGTAGATTGTTAAACTCTGTAGTTTGTGTAGCATTCAATTGATAACTTATTTGTGTCTTGTCAATTGAACAGATTGTCAAATATTTTACATCAAAGTCTTTTTGCAAAATAATTTTCTCGATTTCAGTCCAATTGATCAATCGGTCGACATAATACTTTATTCCAATTTTATTAAGGGTAAATATTGGCTTCTCTTTATAAATATAAACTAAATTTTTTGTGCATTTATATGTTCCTATCAGAAATATGAGTCCTAAAAAAGCAAGACCCACACTAAAAAAAATGTCCTCTGTATGAATATCATAATAGCTTTCTACCCATATCATAGTTGCCCAAAGTGTTGAGCCGACGAATAAACAAAAGAACGTCAATGTCCAAAATAGAAAATAACCAAACATTGGCGTGTTTCTATAAATTATTGTATTGCCGTCTACTAATTTCATTTTTTTCTATTGCGTTTACATAATGGTCGGAATAAAATAGCACATAACGTTTCGGGCTTTGCGTTCGGGCGGGAAATCGAAGCACAAAAGCTGATATTATTACTAATTTCAATTGAAAAACTGCTGGTGAGTTTTGCAATTCAGCCCGCCTGACGCAAAACCAGTGTTAGTGGTGGTTATTTTAATTCGAATTGTTCTATATTTTGTTTTATATAATTAATTCTTAATTCATCGTTTTGAATTTCTAACTGTTCAATTATGTCACTAATTTTGTCAAAATCTTTTTGTCGTTTTGCTTTTTTTCCATCGTCTATTAGTGAAATCATTTTTTGATTTTTCATTTCTACATAATAGTTGATGAGTTCATTAAAATAATTGTCTCTTTGAGATTTTTCTAAATTGTCCTCATAGTAAAACTCTTTGTCTGCATCTCCAAGTGAAAGAAGTCCTTCAAATTCATTAGTAAAATATACAGCTTTAAGTGGAAAAGATAAAGTCCTAATAGCTTCATCATTAACTCCATTTATATCAAGTTTGGTCGGTTTTACTTTAAACGCTAATTCTATTATTTTCAGGTCAATTTTCTGCAATAGCTCAAACGAATTAGTTGCATTGGCATTTAAAATATCGTCTTTGGAGATGTGAAAAATAGGTTCGTTTAATTGAATTTTAGCAAGAGTTGAAGTTCTCAAATTTTCACTTAATGAATTTTCTGTTAATTCTCTTTCTCGTTCTTTTTCTTTCCAAATTCTCAGTTGTTCTTTTTTGTCCATTTCGTGTTCGTCATAATTACCGCTAACGTTTTGCCGCTTTGCGAAGGCGGGGTTTTTCAGCACTAAACTTCATTAGATGCACAAAGCTTGAATTTAGCACTTCACTTTCATAGAACCACGAAACCCCCGCTTTTGCAAAACGGCTGTTACCTGCTGGCTTTCTTTCGTTAGTCAAGTTGTATCTCAATTTTATTTCGTTTAGTGTCAATGTCAAACCAATTTTGTTTGTCTGGGTTTGGCAAACATTCTTTAATGTCCAAGTTTCTTGAATATCTGCTCAATGCCTTGTCACCAAATTTCAAAGTCAATTCGTATTCTGTTTGTCCGTCTTTGCCGATAAATGCTTTCAATTTTACGTGTCTATTGTCGTTTACAAATTTTTGGGAGTAAAGACTGACGGGTTGGTTTAATAAAATTCCGTCACACCAAAAGCCTTTGATTTGGTCATTGTCTGAATGCTCAAATGCTTTACAAATTTCATATTCTAAACACTCGCAAAAATCTCGGTCAATAATTTTTTCTTGTCTGTTGTCTGATTGTTTAAATGAACTTGAACTGTAATGATTTAAAAAGTTTTCAACGATTTTGTCAAAGTCTGATTGGTTGCAAAACTTTGTTGAAATGTCTATTAAGTCAGCAATGGAACTTCCTGCTTCAATTTGCCAAGCATTCTGTCCGTCAAACTTTTTCGCTGAAATTTTCTCAATCGTCAAAGGATTACCAAAGTAGTCCTTGAGTTCTTTTACAAAGTCGGAAATTTCCTTTTGATTATAGGTCGGCCAATCGTTCATTGCATTTAAAAACAATGTCGCAATGTCTTTTTGCTTATGGTCTATTGTGTCAATGTCAACCAAGTCGAATAGTGCTGAGTATGTCGTGATTTTGTTGTCCATTGTCGTTGTTTAAGCTTGCAGGTAACATCTAAATTTACGCATTTCGCAAAGCCGAATTAAATAACATTCGTAAAGCCATAACAAATTGGTGGCTTTACGAATCTTTTATCAAATAAATCGCTTTTGATATCTAGTGCTAAGTAGATGGCATATAAAACACGTTGATCCTACTAAAATAAAAAATATTTGAACGATCGCAATAGGGGGAAACCGTAAAACGTTTCGCATCTGGAGCCTTAATATTTTTACTGTTTTCGCCATCTAGCCCCGATAGTAATGATTAAGGTTTAATTTGTAATTACTTTCCTATCGCCAGCTTATCGATGTTTAAAACTTAATATGGATAGCGGGAAGCTAAATCAAAAAAATGCTTCTGTTGGTGCGCTCCAGATCCTTAAAACATCGAATCGCTATTTTTTCTTAAATTACCAGCTTAAAATATCCTCAATGAACAAAATCTTATATTACGGGATGGCAATTGCCTTGTTTGCTCACTCCTGCAAGCAGGCAAAAGAAAATAGTATTAACAACGGCCCAGATTCGCTGGCCATCAAAGCCATCAACGATTCGAGCTTAACTCATTATTTATCAGCAATTGCTGCTGACAGCCTGGAAGGGAGAAAACCCTTTACCGGTGGCGAAACTAAGACCATCAATTATTTGAAACGAGAATTTCAAAATTTAGGTTTGGAGCCCGGCAATGGCGATAGCTTTTTCCAGGAAGTGCCTATGGTGGAGATTAAATCGGTACCGGAAAGTAAGATGGTGATTCAAGGGAAATCAGGGAGTTTAAGTCTGGATTATTTAACGGATTTCGTTGCAGGATCACGCCGTGTACAAGATGATGTGAACATAAAAAATTCGCCTTTGGTTTTTGCGGGTTATGGCATTGTGGCTCCAGAATATGGCTGGGATGATTATAAAAATTTGGATGTGAAAGGTAAAACGGTCGTGGTTATGATCAACGATCCGGGCTTTTCGGATTCGACTTTATTTAAGGGCAAAAACATGACTTATTACGGTCGCTGGACTTATAAATTCGAGGAAGCCTCGAGGCAAGGTGCAGCTGCAGTATTAATTATTCACGATACTGAACCTGCAGCTTACCCTTGGACGGTGGTGCGCAGTGGCTGGTCGAAATCGAAACTGAATTTGCAATCGGCAGATAACGGCATGAACCGAACGGTTATTGAGGGCTGGATTTCTTTGGATAAGGCCAAGGCACTTTTCAAAATGGCTGGTCAGAGTGATGCCTTATTTTCGGCTGCCAGGAGCAAAAGTTTTAAGGCAGTAGATTTAAATGCAACCACTTCCTTAGCCGTAAAGAATACGATCAAAAAATCGGTTACTTATAACGTTTTGGCAAAAATACCGGGCACTACCCGAAAAAATGAAGCTATTATTTATTCGGCTCACTGGGATCATTTAGGTATTGGTGAGAAGATTCAGGGAGACTCTATTTATAATGGTGCGGTTGATAACGCAACTGGTGTAGCGTCATTGTTCGAACTCGCTTCGGCATTTAAGAAGTTGCCAAAAGCCCCAAACAGAACTATTCTGTTTATTTCCTACACTGCGGAGGAGCAGGGTTTACTAGGATCAGAATACTATGCCAAACATCCTTCTTTTCCTCTGGATAAAACGGTTGCCAATATCAATATGGATATGATGGGGATTGCTGGCAAAACCAAAGATATTGTAGTTTATGGCTTCGGTCAGTCTGAGTTAGAAGATTACGCTTCTGCTTCTGCTAAAAAGCAGGGTAGGGTTGTGGTTCCAGATCCTGTTCCTTCTTCTGGTTTATACTACCGCTCTGATCATTTTAACCTCGCGAAAGTTGGCGTACCATCGCTATTTACGGGTTCTGGAGTTGATAATGTCAAGAATGGCCGGGAGTGGGGTTTAAAACAAGTATCTGATTTTACCAAATTCAGATATCATTCACCGCAAGATAATTTTGATGCAAAAACCTGGGATTTATCTGGAATTGTAGAAGATGTGAGATTGGTTTTTGATATGGGTTACCGTTTAAGTAATGAAGATGTTTATCCGAAGTGGAAAGATGGATCGGAATTTAAAGCGATAAGAGAAAAGAAATAAGAATCAGTCATTCATTGATTTTTTTCACCCGTTCGGCCTCCTGAATTTATTTAAGGGTGTTACTCATTTTTTAAAGATTTCTCCACTTCGGTCGAAATGACGAAAGCAAAAAAAAGGCCTCAGAATCTGCGAATCTGAGGCCTTTTTTAAAACAAAACGTTCCGATTAAAAGTGGAACTGAACGCCCAATTTTGGAGCGAAAGTATTTGCTTCTAAACCGAATGAGTTTGAAGAAACTTCGCCTCCAGTGATCTCATTTTTAACATTTAGGTTATTGTATCCTAAACCATTAACTGATACTTCGATACCAATTCTTTTGGTAGGGAAAAAAGCAAAACCAGGTGCAATGTTTACACCAATGCTGGTTGTAGAGGCTACTTTAGCACCAGTATCGCCATTGTCGTTCACTATTTTATTGTTTCCAAACGCCATCGGAACTGATAATTGTCCGAAGAATTTAAATTGATCTGACAAACCAACATAGTAACGGCCGAAAGGTGCTACTACGAATGCCTGGTTTAAGGTATTTTCACTTACTTGTTTGTTGTAATTGTAACCTACGCCGGTACCAATTGCGAAATTATTGTCAACAAAATAACCAACACTTGGTACTATGCTGAAGCTAACATCAGATTTTGCTGCATCTTCTACTTTTGTAGAATTGAAGCCCACATTACCACCTAAAATTACTTTTCCTTTTTCTGTTTGTGCATTTGCTCCATACACTAAACCTGCAACTGCTACTACTGATAATAATAGTTTTTTCATCTTTTTTTATTATTTATTTGTTTAAAAAAAACAGTCAGTTTTACTTTTTTAATTTCTGACTATATTTGGTTAAAAGTCAATGTCAGTGCCAAAAAATGCTGTCAGCGTCATTAAAAAATCAGTTTTTAGCCAATTGCCTAATAGCGAATCAGATATAAAATGCATGTTAATTCTTTATTATTTTTGTGTGACTAAAACTTAATCGAGTGATTAATTTTTGGTAGGTGCCAAATTGACAATTTAGTTTTATTTCCGATTCTTGTCAGCTTTTTCGGAAGCTTTGACATCTTTTAGGAATATCACCGAAACTAATTTTTCAGTTGTAGTGGAGGATATCGAAGCTGAGCCTTCAATATGATTTAACATTTGCAGTCATGCTGCGGGTCAATTTAATCAAACATAAAATCGCGACTGTGAAAAGCAATTTTGTTTAACTTACAAAGCGAGAAGGCTGTATCATAAAGACCATTTTGCCTAGATGCTGTCCTGTTTAGCCTGTCGAAACACCTTAACCATATTTAATCAAGTGTTTCGACAAGCTACCCAACCTCAACGGATAGTAATCATCATTTCAAGCGAAGAGCTTGTAATCTTTTGTAGAATGCCTTAAACCTTGGAGGCAACAATCAGGTTCTCAATCTTTCTTTTGATCAAACTGATGGTTTTCTCGTCAGTTAGATTTCCCTCCTCGTCAAATTTATCTTGTGCTTGCGCAATTAAAACTTCCGGCTGTAAAACGGGGTTCATATTCAAAAAAGTAAAAATTGGAAGAAATGCAGTTTGCATTCTAACTGTACCCCACATGCCTTGAGTAGCACCTAGTAGCGCAACGGGCTTGTGCATTAATGGCGCATCTTTTCCTCTACTGGCCCAATCAATTGCATTTTTCAATCCTCCGGGAACAGAATAATTGTACTCTGGAGAGGCAATAATAAAAGCATCTGCCTGAGCCAAAGCTTCTCTAAATTTAACTACGCTTGATGGTCTTTCTGGCATTTCAGGTGTATCGTAATCGGCGTTATAAACCGGAACATCATCATAAGAAACGATTTCAAATTCTGTACCCTCTGGTACTAACGTTCCGGCAAATTTAAGCAACATCGCGTTGTAAGAGCCTTTTCTAAGACTTCCACAAAGGCCCACAATTTTTCTGTTTTTTTCCATAAGGATTAAACCACATCTCGGTAAAAATGTTTGAGAGTCACGCTGTAGCGCTTAATTAAGTTAGAAATTTTTATCGCTACTTTTGCCATCATATTTATTCCCTTTTATGAACGAGCAGAATCCTTCAAAAGCCATTATCGAAAAAACCGTATTCCCGATATTGTTTGCCTTAAGTTTTTCACATTTATTAAATGATACTATTCAATCCCTTATTCCGGCGATTTATCCTATCATTAAAACAAATTACAAACTCAGTTTCTCTCAAATTGGCTTAATTACGCTAACCTTCCAGCTGGCCGCCTCTTTATTGCAGCCATTTGTAGGGATGTATACCGATAAAAAACCGCAACCTTATTCATTGGCGGTCGGCATGGGTTTCACTTTAATCGGCTTAATTACCTTGTCGCAATCCACCCATTTTTACACCATGTTAATTTCGGTGGCGCTAATCGGTGTTGGCTCATCTATATTTCACCCTGAAGCATCCCGAATGGCGCATGCCGCATCTGGAGGGAAAAGAGGTTTGGCACAATCGGTTTTCCAATTGGGTGGAAATGCAGGGAGCTCTTTAGGGCCGCTGTTAGCTGCATGGATTATTGTACCCTATGGCCAATTTAGTGTGGTTTGGTTTTCTATTATCGCATTATTGGCCATCGTGATTTTGAGTTATGTAGGTAATTGGTACAAAGGTTTTGTCCTTTCCAGAAGCAAAAAAGCTGCTGTTGCTACTGTCGCCAATCAGTTTTCGAGAAATAAAATTGTTTTTTCGGTGGTTATTCTGTTGTTGCTTATTTTTTCGAAATACTTCTACATGGCCAGTCTAACCAGCTATTTTACTTTTTACCTCATCAATAAATTTGACGTTTCTGTACAAACCTCGCAGATTTACTTATTTGTATTCCTGTTTTCAGTAGCTGCAGGAACTTTATTAGGTGGTCCAATTGGCGATAAAATTGGGCGTAAATATGTGATTTGGGCTTCAATTTTAGGCACAGCACCGTTTGCCCTTTTATTACCTCATGCCAATTTATTTTGGATAGGTATTTTAATCGTTCCTATCGGGATGATTTTGGCTTCAGCCTTTTCTGCCATCCTGGTTTATGCACAAGAATTGATTCCCGGGAAGGTTGGCTTAGTAGCTGGACTGTTTTTCGGTTTTGCTTTTGGAATGGGAGGGATAGGTTCTGCACTGTTAGGCAAACTTGCAGATTCTACCAGTATTGAATATGTTTTTAATATCTGTGCCTTTTTGCCCCTGATAGGATTACTAACCGGATTTTTGCCAAATATTGAAAGCAATAAAAAATAAATGATTGGTTAATCTTCAAAATGCAACATCGAAATTAGCCTGACCAAATTATAACACAAAAAAAATTAAGAACTAGCTTTTTAGGTGGTTTAAAAAAAGATAAAACTTCATGAAATGAAAAAGCATCGGCTCAAATGCCGATGCTTTTAAACGGTTGAATTTAACTGAAAACTGCGATTTTTAGGGTACTATTTCCCTAAATCGAAGGCAACCCCAATGTTAAAGGAGAATTGGTTGTTCAATCGCTCGTAGCCAATTGCATCAGCATTATATTTTGCGATCGGAAATTGTGCTTCTGTAAAAAGTCCGAAGCCTTTATCAAAGAAAACTCTTCCGCCAACATGAGCTCCAAAGTTTTTAAGGCCCAGGTTTAATCCAGGGTATAAATCTACATTAGCGGGCAAACCAATCACACTTCCTAAATTTGCATTAAATCTAGCTTTGAGATCAAAACGATCGCCAAAGCCTGGTTTTTCAATCCCATCGAAAGATTTTACACCAAGTAGATAGCCGGCCTGTGCGCCAATGGAGAAGCTTTGGCCTAAGCCATAATCAAGCGTAGTAACAATTCCGGTACCCCATTTTTGGAGACTTGCGCCAACCTGAAATCGTAAATCATCTTTTCCTTTGTAGGCATCACTTTGTGCATTTGCCTGTGTGTAAGCAATAACCAGTAAAAATAAGCTAGTAATAATTCTTTTCATTTTAAACAATTGATTTTATGGGTAATTAATAAATTCTGGTTTTCATTCTCTTCCTTTATTCCAAAAACTAACGTCAAGCGTAGGTTCGAAATCATTTATCCCGATAGGAGATAACCGTTTACAAAGAAAATTTAAATTTAAAGCAGCTTAAATAAAGCTGGTATTACAGGATGTAATTGCTATAAGGATATTTAGCAAGCCGATTTGGCGATGCAAATATATAAGAAAAGATTTTTTAAGGAAATTATAACGGAATAAATTCTGTCGGCTTATGGTTTCAATGGGTTTTCAGTGGATATTGAATAAAAAAGAGGATGTATCATAAATACGAAATGACAACCCGAAATTATCGTAAAAACTTGCTCAAAAGCTTTAAAGCAGTTTCGAAAAGCTCAACGCGACAACGTTCGGGGATATTGATTTATGATACATCCTATAAACTTCTAAATTTTAAATTATTGGCGATTCAATCGTTCAATTAAATAGTAATTGTCTAATGCATCTTCAGAATCCAGATCGTCACCGTCATTCTGAATAGATTTTACCTTGCCATCACTTTTTGGAGAATTAGTAAAATTGTATTCGAATTTAATGGAACCGATGGATTTTATTTTACCGGTAATTCCGGGTAAGGCAGATAAATAATATTCTACGTTTTTATTGCCAATAGATTTTATTTTACCATTAAACTCTGGTATGGCACTGAGGTAATATTCCACTGAAATATTTCCAATGGCTTTAACTTTTCCATTAAATTCAGAAAGTGCACTGAGATAATATTCAATCTGTACATCATCAATGGATTTAATTTTTCCATCAAATTCAGATAGTGCACTACTGTAATAATCTATTTTCCCACGGAATCTTTGTGCATTTGCCTGCATGGTAATGAATAGCAGAATAACGACTACGGAACTTCTTAAGCCCATAACTTGGTTAAACAAATTTTTCATAAGAGAATCTTTAGAAGTGAAAGTTTATGGTAAAAGTGGGTGTGAAGTTATCAAGTGCTAATCTTAAATTGTTCTTTTTATCGAAATTGTACAGCGACTCTTCAGCATAATAATTTTGGTGGAAAAAGCTTAAGATTGGGAATGAAAAATCGAGGCTCGAATCATCAGATAATAGATAGGTGAAGCCAGGAGCTAAGCTAGCACCCCAACCTTTTGCTCGTGCATCTGTTCGAATCAGATAACCTGCATCATCTACTCGATTGAATGTGTTAATTTGGAGTAGCAGATTCGCCTGAACGAAAAATTTAAATCGTTCTTTAACATCTATATACTTGCGAATGAAAGGCGAGAGTCCGAAACTAAATTCTTTCGGACCATAACGGTCTTCGTAGCGCCCATCTTCCTCATCCCATGTAATGTAACTTTCCCCGCGAAGCTTTGAAAGATTTAAAGGAATTTCAAGCCCGATAGCGAGATTATTTGCAATAAAATAGCCGCCCCTAGGCGTTGCCGTAAAGGTGTTGATACTGGCTATAGCATCATTTTGTTTCGAGGTTCCGAAGCTCAGGCTTATTCCGGCGAAGCCAGAACCCTTTTCAGTTTGCGCATGGCTACGCCAACTAATGGCGCATAGAAGCACCAAGATGATTAATTTAGGTTTCATTTGTGTTGTGTTTTTGTGTGTAATCAATAATAATCATTATCAAAACAAAAAACAATAGCCTAAAATAAACGTATTGCATTGTAAAATCAATTTTACAGCTGCAGGTTTTCTGACGTAAAAGGTGTTTAAATGCCAACTATAAACGGCCGTCATTCTCAGCTTGGCTGGGGAGCTTAAAGCTGCAGGACTTAAATGAAAATGAAATATCCATCAAAAAATAAATGAAAAAAAATCCCGCATAAATTAATCTGCGGGATTTCATTTATCGAGATGATATTTAATCTTGTTTTTGGTTCAGGAACACAAAATTGTGATCAAACATATCTAACTTAATTTTACTGTCTTTATCGATCTTGCCGGCTAATATTTCCTTCGATAATTCATTCAAGATTCTTTTTTGAATAACTCTTTTCAGTGGTCGGGCACCAAACTGTGGATCGTAACCAAGCTGTGCCAACCAATCAAGTGCTTCCTCACTTGCATCCATTTCAATTCCCATTTCCGCAAGTGTTTGCTGTACATGTCTAAATTGCAAAGCCACAATATCTCTAAGTTCATTGCGATTTAACGGCGTAAACATGATTAATTCATCAATTCGATTTAGAAACTCTGGTCTGATGGTTTGTTTCAATACCTCGAATAATTCATTTTTAGTTTTTGCAATTACCTCATCCCGGTTTTCATCACTTAGATTTTTGAAATTATCCTGAATTAAGTGCGCTCCAATATTCGATGTCATGATGATGATTGTATTTTTAAAATTCACCGTTCTGCCTTTATTATCAGTTAAACGGCCATCATCTAATACCTGCAACAAAATGTTAAACACATCCGGATGCGCTTTTTCAATCTCATCAAGCAATACAACCGAATAAGGTTTACGCCGAACGGCTTCTGTTAATTGCCCACCTTCATCGTAGCCTACATATCCTGGAGGCGCACCAATTAAGCGGGAAACAGCATGGCGCTCCTGGTATTCACTCATGTCGATCCGGGTTAAGGCATTTTCATCGTTAAATAAAAATTCTGCCAAGGCCTTTGCCAACTCTGTTTTACCTACCCCGGTTGTACCCAGGAAAATAAACGAACCAATTGGTTTGCGCTTGTCTTGTAAACCTGCACGCGAGCGGCGAATAGCATCAGAAATGGCTTCTATAGCCTCATCCTGTCCAGCTACACGCTGGTGTAATTCGTGTTCAAGGTTCAGCAATTTCTCCCTTTCGCTGGCAATTAATTTGGTAACCGGAATGCCTGTCCATCTACCTACCACGCCTGCAATATCATCGGCGGTTACTTCCTCTTTTAGCATTCGGCTATCTGTTTGCTGGTTTTCTAAATCAGCTTTCAGCTTTTCTACCTGATCCTGCGCTTCTTTAATTTTTCCGTAACGGATTTCGGCAACTTTGCCATAGTCTCCGGCACGTTCGGCCTGTTCAGCCTCTAATTTATAATGCTCAATCTGTTCCAGTTGATTATTTACCGCATCAACAAGGTCTTTTTCTCCCTGCCATTTTGCTTTCAGCTCATCGCGTTCAGCAGATAAATTGGCAATTTCTTCTGATAGATCCTGAACTTTACGGTCATCTTTTTCGCGTTTGATCGCCTCACGTTCAATTTCAAGTCGCATAATTTCGCGATCCAAAGCATCTACATTTTCTGGAACACTGTCCATTTCCATGCGCAATTTTGAAGCCGCTTCATCCATTAAATCGATGGCTTTATCTGGCAAGAAACGATCAGAAATATAACGCTGACTCATTTCTATGGCAGCGATAATTGCTTCATCTTTAATCCGCACTTTGTGGTGGGTTTCATAGCGTTCTTTCAAACCACGAAGAATAGAAATTGCATCCTGTGTATCAGGTTCCTCTACCATCACCTTTTGAAAACGGCGTTCCAAGGCTTTATCTTTCTCTAAATATTTTTGATATTCATCCAAAGTGGTGGCACCAATTGCCCTTAATTCGCCACGAGCTAACGCAGGTTTTAAGATGTTAGCAGCGTCCATAGCACCTTCGCCTCCGCCTGCACCAACGAGGGTGTGAATTTCGTCGATAAACAAAATGATATCGCCATCGCTTTGCGTTACCTCTTTCACTACCGCTTTCAATCGCTCTTCAAATTCACCTTTGTATTTTGCTCCAGCAATTAATGCGCCCATATCAAGGGAATAAACGGTTTTGCTTTTCAAATTTTCAGGCACATCGCCTTTTATAATTCTGAAAGCAATTCCTTCGGCAATAGCCGTTTTACCCACACCTGGCTCGCCAATTAAAATCGGATTATTCTTTGTTCTTCGAGATAATATTTGAATTACCCGACGGATTTCTTCATCACGGCCAATTACCGGATCGAGCTTTCCGCTTTCGGCATACTCATTTAAATTACGGGCATATTTGCCCAAAGCCTGATAAGTAGCTTCAGCATTTTGGTCGGTTACACGGTTATCGCCACGGAGTTCAGTAATGGCTTTTTTAAGGTCTTTTTCGTTAGCACCTTGCTCTTTTAATAATTTGGATGTACTGTCATTCACAGCCAAAATTCCTAACAGGAGGTGCTCTACCGATACAAATTCATCTTTAAATTCTTTTAAAAATGTTTGTGCCTTTTGCAAAACACTATTTGTATTTGATGACAGATAGACATTGCTTCCGCTAACTTTCGGGAATCTTGCAATCTCTGCATCTAGATTTTGGTTGAGTAAATTAAGGTTCACGTTTAGTTTCTTCAAAACATAAGAAACCACGTTTTCATCAACAGTAAGCAAACCTTTAAGCAGGTGTGCCGTTTCAATAGCCTGTTGCTGGTTGCCTTGGGCTATTTCAGAAGCCTGTTGAATTGCTTCCTGGGCTTTTATTGTAAAGTTGTTGAAGTTCATATAACCGTTTTAATCAAAACAAATGCCACAGCAAATTTGATTTTACAATCGGAAATTTTGTCGGTTCGGTATAAATTATAGTGACTAATTTGCTGATTATTAAAGATTTGTGCTGAAATTTTGTCTTGTTAAATAGTTGAAATGATTTGGAAACATAAGTAACTGGTTCTTGGCAATTGTAGCCCTTCTTTCCATTACAAGTCCCGAAGAAAAATCGGGTGCTTTCCATTTCAATAAGGTTTAGGTGGCTAGAATACTGCATCTATCAAGAAAACCTAAACGCACAAAAAAAAGCATCTGCGTTTTTGGTGAACAGATGCTTTTCGATATGTTTTGGCCTATTAATGTTTTTAGGCTCATTTAACTAGTTTGGCAATTAGCGATATTTTACCCCAAAATTTCTTTTAATTTCTGTGTCTGATGATCGACTAATTTTTGGAGTGGACCAGAAGCCAACATTTTCATCATCATATTCAAATCTGCAGAGATGATGTGTTTTGCAGTGGTAGTGCCATTTCCATTATCGGCAACTGTCCATTTTAATTCCACCTCAAAAGGTGCTTTTTCAGTGGGAATTGCTGTTAATTCTTGGTTTTCAACACGATTAGATATGGCGATCGCTAATTTTGCCATGTTTTGAATGGTGAAACGAGCTTCGTCTTCTGTAGATTCCCAGTTATAGATATTTTCGGGCATCAATTGTTGATGGTTATTCATGTTTGAGAGAAAAGCATAAACTTCCGCAACGGGCTTACTTACCTCTACAGCGCTTTCAATAATCGTCATTATATATTTTTATAGGTTAATTTTAAAATACTGCGAACTCTGGATTTAAGACTCAGGACTGATAACTTGTCCCCATTCTGATGGGTTTAAGCGCCATTTTCCTAATAACTCCATGTCGCTTTTGGCGATGATGCTGTGCTCGGCAGCATAATCAATTAAGGCAGCATAGTTAGATAAAGTTAGGTAGCGACACTTAGCGGCTGCAAAATTTTCATCTGCTTTTTCAAATCCGTATGTGAAAATTGCAGCTAAACCAGCAACTGATAAACCTGCGCTTCTCAATGCATCCACGGCTTGTAAACTGCTTTTTCCTGTAGAAATAAGATCTTCAATCACCACTACTCGTTGCCCTTCTACCACTTCACCTTCAATTAAGCTTCCCGTACCGTGTTCTTTTGCTTTAGCTCTTACATAAATAAAAGGTAATCCCAACTCTTGAGCTACTAAAACGCCTTGTGGAATTCCAGCGGTTGCTACTCCAGCAATAACATCTACCGAACCAAATTCTTCTTGGATGGCCTGTGCTAGTTTCTGGCGTATGTACGTTCTCACCTGTGGATGAGATAACGTAATTCGGTTATCGCAATAAATTGGCGACTTCCAACCAGATGCCCAGGTAAAAGGATTATTAGGTTGTAATTTAATTGCCTTTATTTGTAATAAAAATTCCGCTACCTTTAGTTCAATATCACTTTTATTATACATGGCCCAAAAATACAGAATTTATATTAACGATAACACCCTCTTTATATCAGATGTTTTACCGGAACAAAAAGAAAAAATTCAACAGCTTGAATTTCAGGATTTTGATTTGCAGACATTTTACAAAAAATTAAAAAATGGGTCTAAAAAAAGCTACATCTTCTTAACCAAAAACCCTCAGGAAACATTCAGGAAGCTGAAAAAGAACTGTGAGATTATTAAAGCAGCCGGCGGGTTGGTAGAAAGCGTTAATGGAAATTATCTCTTTATTTTTAGGAATAAAAAGTGGGATTTGCCAAAAGGAAAGCTGGAGGAGGGTGAAAATATGAAGGAAACAGCGGTAAGGGAAGTGGAGGAAGAATGCGGGATTAAAGTGGCTAAACGAGAAGAAAAGCTTTGTAAAACTTACCATGTTTATCCTTATGGTTCAAAAATGGTGATCAAGAAAACCAACTGGTATCGGATGACTGTAAAAGGTGAGCCAAAGTTGGTTCCTCAAAAGGAAGAGGGGATAGACGAGGCCGTTTGGCTTGATAAAAACCATCTTGGCCCGGTAGTGAAAAATACTTTTCCTTCCATTATGGACGTGTTAAGGGCTGGAGGGATTTTGTAATTAGCGATTAAATCGCTTTGCTATTTATGCGCTCGTTAGAAACGAGCGCAGGCTCACATTTTGCGTCACTCTGAATTCATTTCAGGGTCTCAGTAGCAAGAAAGATGCTGAAATAAATTCAGCATGAAATTCATAGTTAGCGATTAAATCGCTGTGTTATTTATGCGCTTGTTAGAAACGAGCGCAGGAGTAAATTCAGCATGACGATCGGTTAAAGAAAACGACCAATAGTCATTTAAACTAATATTTACTCAAAATCCAGCTCATCAACTATCGCTTTAACGCGTTTTAAATACCTTCCATAATAATACCATGCCCATAGTTCGGTAATTACGCCAATAATTAAGATGGTAATAAAGCAATTCAACACAATATACGTTGAAGAAATTTTTGCAAAAACATTGTCTATTGCCCATGTTTTTGCAATTAATAGATAAACTGCCAGAAAGCCTACCCAAATAAAAACAATAATGTAGGTCAATGCCTTATAAAGTTCAACGTTTAATTTCATTTCGTAAAAAAACCACATGATGTTTTTACGGCTATCTAAACTCAGATCGTAAGAATTTTTATAGAAGGTGTAGAATTTCCAAAAGTAGTAAGTTGTAAATCCGCAAGTGATGCCAAAAAACACCATGTAAATAAATTTCATATTATCGGCGAAGCCGAAGAGAAAAGGGACGGTCCCCATGAATATTAAAGCCATCATCTGATAAAAAAACTCAATTTTCATTTTCCTTCTAATGATGTCGATCAGTGTGTGTGCTTCGTTCATTTTAAGCATATCTTCAGAGATGTTGTTTTCTTCAGCTCCATCTGCATTCCAGTCGTTTTTCAAATCGTCAAAATTCATAGCCATTCTTCTTTATGATGAATTGTAATTTTTCTTTGGTTCTATTGAGCTTTACCCTCGCATTAACTTCTGTTATTCCAAGATTTTCGGCAATTTCTCTGTGTGATTGGTTTTCAAGGAAAAGAAAAATCAAAGCCTTTTCTACAGCATTTAATTCTTGAACTGCCTTATATAAGTAGGCCAGTTTTTCTTCTTTTATTTCACTTTCATTCACATCAACAATGTCGATGTTTTCATCAAGAGGTGTTTTATCTACTTTTCGATTGTCCTTTTTAAAGTAAACCAAAGCCGTGTTTAATGCAACACGATACATCCAGGTGGAAAATTTGCTGTTCCCTTTAAAAGATGGGTAAGCTTTCCACAGCTGCATTACTATTTCTTGAAAAAGATCGCGTTGCAGCTCTACATCGTTCATATACATTTTCGAAACTTTATGTATAATCGCTTTATGCTGATTAATCAGGGTCAGAAATGTCGTTTCAGTTTCCTTCATCAATGGCATTCGGTTTTTACTAAATGAACGGAATTAGTGAGGAATTCAAGAAACTTTTCATCATCTGAAAATATACCAATCGAGTTTTCATTTATATTTATTTACT
Source organism: Pedobacter sp. AC212 (assembly GCF_979258625.1). NCBI lineage: Bacteria > Pseudomonadati > Bacteroidota > Sphingobacteriia > Sphingobacteriales > Sphingobacteriaceae > Pedobacter > Pedobacter sp. AC212. Next base: position 2,073,832 of record NZ_OZ409870.1, read on the forward strand.
CCATTGGTAACGGTTTTTCGAAAACGTTACATTTTTTTTATCGGAAAATTAATTTGTCAGAACGACTATAAAAACCCTAAAGCCTCTTTGGGTACGAATGGACTTACATCGCCATGATTCCTTAAAATATCGCGGACGATGGTTGAGCTAATGGCTGAGTATTCTGGTTTACTCAAAAGTAGAATGGTTTCTACTTCGGGCATCATGGTTTGATTAATTTGAGCAATCGCTCTTTCGTATTCAAAATCTGAAGCCGAGCGAATACCACGAACCATATAAGTTGCATTTATTTTGCGGCAAAAATCTACAGTTAAACCTTCGTAAGTTTGAATTTCGATGTTTTGATAACCCGCAAAAACTGTTTCTAAAATTTGAAGTCGCTGCTCAGCAGTAAGAAAATTTTGCTTGGAACTATTTAAACCAATGCCGATTACAATCTTATCAAAAAGGGGAGTAGCACGTTGCAAAATGTTAACGTGAGCGATGGTAATGGGGTCAAAGGAACCTGGAAATAGCGCTATCTTCATATTTCAAATATAGATTTTTAAGCGGAAAGGAAAAAGGGTAGAGCACAAACCTTTTCATAATCACGTCATTGCGAGGCACGAAGCAATCTTAATCCGGATATATACATTCCTAAAAAAAGATTGCTTCGTGCCTCGCAATGACGACTATTTAAGTAATCAGTTAAAACCTTCATACTTTTTACGAAATACTTAGTGTTTTTTGCGGTTAACTAAACTCAAAAAAACTGAAAGAAGAATTTCCATATTTTCTGGTTTCGGTGTAGCCAGGCTGGCTATTTAGTTTCATATTACTTTGATGTTCCACAACCAAAAGTCCATCAGGCTTAAGTAGCTTTTGCGATGCAACTAACACAGGTATTTGGGGAATGTTCGGCATGTTGTACGGTGGATCAGCAAAAATGATATCGTACGAACCCGTCATTTGATTCAACAATTTGAAAACATCTGCTTTGCGTACTTCAATTTGATTGAATTCGTACTTCTTCGCAGTAGTTTTTACCCAGTTTACGCAACCGTAATCCATGTCGATTGCTAAAATTTTTTCTGCATTGCGGGAAGCAAATTCAAATGTCAGGTTTCCCGTACCGCTGAATAAATCCAAAACGGTACAGCTTTCAAAATCAAACTGATTATTTAAAATATTGAAAAGCGCCTCTTTGGCCATATCTGTTGTTGGGCGAACGGGTAAATTTGCAGGAGGCTGCAAACGAATTCCCTTTAGTTTGCCTCCAATTATTCGCATAAATCTAAAGCAAGTAATCCGCTAAAATAGTGTTTAGGCATATCAGCCAACAATTCACTGTTTTGTTTTCCTGCGGGAAGAAAAAAGTAAAGGTTGTTGAAATATTTTAGAAGCGTGTTGTAAAAATCGTCGTCTTCGTTGATGATGCCCTGCAAGTAAACCGGAATAGCATCCGTTAAACCCAATTGCTCTATAATCAATAATAAAAAGTAGTTAAACTCTTCTGGATTCTCCGCTTCGTAATGGTTTTGAAAATTGACCTTCTTGTTTTTTACAAGAAGCACGTTGAACGAAGATGCCGTAAAATCAATCAATAAAGCATCAGCTGATAAATGACTAAACAAAGCTAATAAGGGTGAAGACTGAGGATAAAACTTCGTGTTTTCAGGAAGTTTTTTCTCCATTTTTTCATCCAATGAGAAAAGTGTATTGAAGCCTAATTCATCATGGTGTTTGGTGTAAATTTTTCCGTCGCCACCTAAAAATTTGGAGTAAACGGATAGATCAGCAGCATCAAACCATTCGTCAGGAATAAAAATGAAATTTGAGGTATGAATAGCAGCCTTTATTTCACCATAGTTTCGAGTTAGATAGACATCAGTTTCGAAGGCAGATTTCAAATCTTCTTCCAAATCTTCGCAGCCTTGTTTATCAAAAATAATACTAACCTCATCAGAATCTTTGTTAATCACCGCATAAGAAAAGCTGTCATTCGTTATTTTTAACAATAAATGGCAGTTTACCGAGGCATCAGTTTTAATATTCGGATCGACTAATAAGAGACTGTTTTTACTCATTGAAACAAAAATAGAGTTTTTTAAGGATTAACCGCAAAGCTCGCTAAGTTTTTCGCAAAGGGCGCAAAGTTGCTGGGTTTTTAGGCGGTCGTTATTTCTAAATTTATTTCGGTATGACATGATGCTTAGTTTTGCCACGAAAACACAGATTTACGCGAAAATTTACTTTATGTTTTCCTTTCCATGACTTCAGTGTTTCTGCGGCAAATGCTTTACTCAAAATTTTTACCTTATACTCCGCACCCAACTTCGTGCTCTTTGCGGATTATGTGGTTAACAAAATCTTTGTGCTCTTTGCGGTTAAGATCATCGTAAATCTTTTTACCAAAATCAAACCTTTCGCTTATTTAGAATCTGAAATATTCAACCTAAATTCGGAACATGAGTTACAAGCCTACTTATAAAGCCGCCAATACTGTTTCGGCTAAAATTGAGCAACATTTTGTTAAACTGCATGCAAATGCAGCTGCCCAAGGTGAACTTGATCTGGCCACCCAGCCTAATCGAAAAATCATTGAGGCACTGATTGATGTCGCTTTTTGGAGTAGCTTAAGAAAAGAAGAAGGACATTCGCCACGTATTTCTATTGCTTTTTTACCCCCATCGCAAACCTCCAAACCTTTAAAATTTGCTAAGCCACTACCACTTAACGCAAATACCATAACTAAAGTTGCGCCTGGTGTAGAACGTTCGGGTATCCACCTTGGGGTGTGGGAGGAAGATGGAGAACTTTATATTTGGGGAACAACTTTAAATATACCCAATTTCTGTTTCGTTGTTGATGTTTCGGAGCCCGGACTTATTGTGATTAAGCACCGCAGAATTTACGGAATAGGCAAGTACACCAATGTTGCTGTTTTGAAAGGCGAGCAGATTAGAATTGTAGATGATACTTCCTGTTCTAACCGGGATTGTCCACCGATTTTGAAAGCTTTGCTTGACTTGACCGTATTGGCTAGTTGGAACGATCCGATTAATATCCTGATTCAATTCTCGGTTTCGATGCGGAGCCACGGAAGGGGCGGCGCACTATTAATTGTGCCTAAAAATGATACCAAGTGGCAGGAGTCGATTATTCATCCTATACAATATCTGGTAGAACCACCATTTTGTGGTCTATCAAATCTGGCTAAACAAGGTGGAAATCAAACGGAAATTTTTTCTCAAGGCGCTTTGCGTCGGGAAGTGGAACATTTAGCTGGGTTAACCGCGGTTGATGGTGCTACTATCATTAACGAGGATTTCGATTTGATTGCTTTCGGCGCAAAGATTGGCCGGGCGAAGGGTAAACCCACCGTAGAACAAATTGCTTTTTCGGAACCGATTGTTGGGGGTGAAGATGCAATTTTGTATCCAGGGCAATTGGGGGGGACCCGGCATTTTTCGGTCGCACAGTTCGTTAATGATCAACCGCAGGCAATTGGTTTAGTGGCCTCGCAGGATGGACATTTTACTATTTTTAGCTGGAGTAAGCAACAGAATATGGTGATGGCACATCGCATTGAAACGTTATTGTTGTAAGTGAAAAGTCGTCGTTGAGAGGAACGAAGCAATCTTAATTCGATCTAGTTCAAGCCGACAATTTTTCTATTTAAGTTAATGTTTTGGCTTTTTCCATTTCGCCGGGACTAACATTAAAAATACCTCTATATTTGCCACCTAAACCGTATTGCAGCGGCATCTTATTAAATTTCAGCAAATCGTTTACATTGTCATTCTGAGGCACGAAGAATCTGCAAACGATGAAACACCTGCCTGCGGTAGGCAGGGATGCTTCGTGCCTCAGCATGACATCAGTTTTTAAAGATACAGCGCCCGCCTGCCAGACGGGCAGGGAAAGACGGACTGCAGCAACTGATTAGCAAAACTATTGCTTTCCAAATTATTAAAACAAACGCTGCTTAAAACAATTTTAAAGTAGAACCATTCAACAATCCATGTACCTCGATAAAAGTGAACTCATTGCCCAAGCTTATGCACACACGCCGACAAAAGAACAGTTGCTTTTTTGCGAGCGGATGTCGAAATTTCTACAGGAGGACGATGAATACAGGTGTTTTGTGTTGAAAGGGTATGCCGGAACCGGTAAAACGACCTCCGTGGCAGCGTTGGTAAAAGTGTTGGCGAAGTTTAATTTGAGGAGCGAATTATTGGCTCCAACCGGGCGGGCAGCCAAAGTAATGAGCCAGTATTCTTATCGCAAAGCCTTAACCATCCATAAAAGAATTTACAGAAAACGTTCAGCAGCATCACCCGAAATGCAGTTTCAATTGGCGCCAAATCTCTCAGAGAATACTCTTTTTATTATTGATGAGGCCTCAATGATCGCTGATGAATTCAATGAAACTGGTTCTTCAATTTTGAGGGATTTACTTGAGTTTGTGTACAATACCAAAAACTGTTTCCTGCTTTTTGTGGGTGATACGGCACAATTGCCCCCTGTTGGAAGTTTGGAAAGTCCTGCTTTAAACGAGCAATATTTGAAAGATAAATTTGCATTGACGGTCACTTCTGTGGAATTAAAGGAGGTGGTTCGGCAGGAAAAAAAATCAGGCATTTTAGCCAATGCAACCATGTTGAGGAATCAGATTTCTAAAAATCCTGAAAATCCTTTGCCAAAATTTTTAACAAAGAATTATAAAGATATTTACAACATGGCAGGCGCCCGGTTGGTTGAAGGCCTGGAATATGCTTACCGAAAATTTGGGATAGAAAATACACTGGTGGTTTGCCGCTCTAATAAATCTGCTAATGTTTATAATCAGCAAATCAGGGCCAGGTTGTTGTATCGCGAAGAGGAATTGACCGGTGGTGACCAGATTATGGTGGTTAAAAACAATTATTTCTGGCTCCCTGAAAACGAGGAGACAGCTTTTATTGCCAACGGCGACATGGCCAAAGTAATTAGAGTAAGGGGAGAAGAAGAGCGTTACGGTTTTCGCTTTGCCGATGCCACGTTAGAATTTATGGATTTCCCTGCTGCCGGGCAGATTAGTTGCAAAGTGATGCTGGACACTTTGAATCTTGAGTCGGCAAATCTACCTTACGAACAGAATAAAAAGCTTTTTGATGGTTTGAATGAAGATTATGAACATATAGCAAATAAAAGGGAGCGGATGCTGGCTATCAAGGCCGATCCGTTTTATAACGCTTTGCAGATTAAGTTTGCCTATGCGGTTACTTGTCATAAAGCTCAGGGCGGCCAATGGGATGCTGTTTTTGCCGACCAGGGCTATTTGACAGAAGAAATGATTGATTTGGATTTCCTGCGTTGGTTATATACGGCAGTTACCAGGGCCAAAAAGGAGTTGTATCTGGTTAATTTTGCTCCACAGCTTTTCGCGAAAACTGCACAGGAAGATTATTTTTAGATGATGATTGCACAGATTTACTTGCCCTAATAAAATATCAACCACGGATGGACAAGATAAGCACAGATAGAATTGCCTTTATAGCAGATTAGAATATTAGCATAAGATACATTTAAGAACATGTTAGATTAATTGTTCTTAGGGTTAGAAATGATATCTTTTGCAGTTATTACGCTTTAATTCTTACCTTGACTCGCTAACCAAATCTACACTATGAAATTCGCATTTAGCCTTAAAAACAAACTGAAGATAGCTTTCTTATTGTTTTGCATTATGTGCTGCACTTTGCTCATTCGTTTTTTGGAAGACAAAAGTGTAAATAAAATTAATGAATCTTTCATCTCAATGTATAACGATAGATTGGTGCCAGCGACCGATTTATACTTTGTTGCGGAAAATCTTTATCATAAAAACACCATTCTCCAGGATGCTTTGGTAAACAATGAAAGTCAATCCTTAAATAGCCAGTTACAGATTAAAAAACACAATCAAAAAATCGATTCCGTTATTAATAAATACGAATTAACCTTACTGGTAAAACAAGAAAAAGCTTTTCTTAAAGATTTAAAAATTGCGCTAAATATTCAAGAGCAATTGGAAAGTAAGATACTTGCGCTTACAGGTAGTGAACGAAAACAAATCTACGAGTCAATTGGGAGAAGTGCTACTGCTCAAACGCTAACAAAACTTTCGGCCCTAATTAAAATTCAGTCGAAAGTGGGGGATGAGCTGATTAGGGATTCTAAAATCTTTGTTTCAGGAACGAAAATCTATTCAACCTTTCAAGGTATTCTGGCCGTTTTTATCGGAATTATGATTGTGTCGATTATCTCGGCATCAAACATGGTAAAAATCCAGAATGATAAGTTTAATTTGAATTAAACTTCGCCGCAGATTCGCGGATTATCTCAATTGATGAAGAAAATATAATCTGCAAATCTGTGGCGAAAAGTCTACTTATTCTGCATCATCATCAGTGAGTAACCGAATCGAATCATCAGAAAGTACAATTAAACGCTCTTTATAAAGTGAACCAATCGTTTTCTTAAAAGCGCTTTTGCTGATCTGGAAACGATGGTAAATTTCTTCAGGAGAACTCTTATCGCCCAGTTCAATGATGCCGCCACTTTTCTTTAATTCGGCTAAAATCATTTCTTTCGAATCCAGAATATGACCATATCCGCTCGGTTGTAAAGTCAAATCTATTTTGCCCTCGACACGGATCTTTTTGATCCAGCCTTTACGCTGCTCTCCAACCTGAATATTATCAAAAACTTCATTATGGTACAGCAAGCCAATGTAAGTGTTATTAATAATCGCGTTGAAACCCAAATCTGTTTCTTCAGTAATTAACAAACTCACTTCATCGCCCTCTTCGAAATCGAAATCTTCCTCCTCAACAAAATCGTATAATTTTGACGAAGCCAAAAGGCGTTCGTTATTTTCATCCAGATACAAATAAACCACATATTTATAGCCTTTTTGCATCGGCCGTTTTTGTTCTTTGGTCGGCACATAAACATCCTTATCAATGCCTAAATCGATATAAGTGCCATCTTCTCCATCCGAAACAACTTTTAGAAAAGCAAAATCGCCTACTTCGGCATAAGCTTTTTGGGTAGTTCCTGTAAGGCGACCATCCTTTTGGATATAAACAAAAACGTTTACATTGTCGCCAATTTCCAAGCCTTTTGGTACATATTGGTAAGGCAGAATGACCAATTTATCGCCGTCTGATAGGTTTAAACCAGCCTCTGTTTTGCTTAAAACCCTTAATTCGTTATATTTTCCTATTTCAATCATAATATGGAAACCATTTTCTTCAATGGTTGTGCTGTAAAGGTAGCAATGTTTGAGTGGATTATGTTTTAAAAATTATTTGAAAAGGTGCTGAAGTATTTCATAGGGTTTGCAGCCGGGCTGTTCGCTAAATCTTTTTGTAAAAAGAGTTTTGACAACTTTCTTTCTACAGCGCTATTAAAGTTGTCAACTCTCAAAAAGTATATCGCTGCCATCCCGTTTAGGAACAAAGGATGGAGCAAAGTGGTGCCTATCTGCCTTACCAAGATTCCTGCATTTGCGAGAATGAAGGTAGATTGGGTTACCAGGTATTACTTCAATAATTTAAATTAAACATAACATCTATTCAGATAATTGGGTTAAATTTGAATTTTACAAAAGTTCGTATCCCAACATGGCAAAACCCAAAGAGGCTAAAAAACCCAGTGTTTTTAGTTTGCTTGCATCATATAAAAGCTTAATTTTTCTGCTGATCTTATTCGCATTGTTAAGTAATGGAATTAATTTATTGCTACCGAAAATTATCGCTCAAGGAATCGATTCTTACACCAACAACACGTTTAATTTAAATTCGATATTACTTCAATTTGCCCTGGCAATTATGTTGGTTTTTATCTTCACTTACTTACAAAGTATTGTACAAACTTATGCCTCCGAGAAGGTGGCAAGAGATCTGAGAACTAAACTTTCCGACCAGATTTCGCGTCAGAGTCATGCTTATATTCTTCAGGCAAATCCGTCAAAATTGCTTACAAACCTCACTTCCGATGCCGATTCGATCAAGATGTTTGTTTCTCAGGCCATTGTTTCGCTTGCCTCATCGATATTTTTAATTGTTGGTGCCAGTATTTTACTGCTGATGATAAATTGGAAGCTGGCCCTTTGTGTTATTGCGATTGTACCTATTATTGGCGGCGCTTTCTTTTTTGTACTAAAAAAGGTGAGGGTATTGTTTATCAAGAGTCGCGAGGTAATCGATTGGCTAAACAAGGTCATTAGCGAAAGTATTTTAGGCTCGGCGCTAATTCGGGTAATCAATTCGCAGCAACTTGAGTACAATAAATTTCTCGATGCAAATGCGAAAGCCAGAGACTTAGGCTTATCCATTCTTCGTTTATTTGCAGGTTTACTTCCTATTATCGTTTTCGTTGCGAACTTATCAGGCTTGACAATTTTAGTGCTGGGTGGGCATTTTGTGATTGACAATAGCATTAGTTTGGGTGAGTTTGCAGCCTTTAACAGCTATTTAGCGCTCATCATTTTCCCGATTTTGGTAATTGGTTTTATGAGTAATGTAATTGCTCAGGCAACAGCTTCTTATCAACGAATTGAAAGTGTTTTAAATGCGCCAGAAATTAATCATCCCGGCCTGTTAACAGCACCGATTATCGGTAATGTAGAAGCCAAAAACATTTCGCTAACCATCGGACAAAAACCAATCCTGAAATCGATTTCATTCAGTGCGAAAGCAGGTTCGAGAATTGCTATAATAGGGCCGACAGCTGCAGGGAAAACGCAATTGCTTTACATTTTAACAGGATTAATTAGTCCAAACTCTGGCGAAATACTGTTTGATGACAAGGAGCTGAATCAATATGATCAGGAGAATTTCCATAAACAGGTTGGTTTTGTCTTTCAGGACAGTATTATGTTTAATATGAGTATTCGCGAAAATATTGCTTTCAGCGATACGGTAACCGACGAATCTTTGGCGAAAGCAATTCAAACTGCCGAATTGAAAGATTTTATAGAAAGTCTTCCAGAGAAGTTAAATACCATCGTTTCTGAGCGTGGCAATAGCCTTTCTGGTGGGCAAAAGCAGCGTATCATGTTAGCCAGGGCATTGGCGGTAAATCCGAAGATTTTATTGCTTGATGATTTTACTGCAAGGGTAGATACCAACACCGAAAAACGGATTTTAGAAAATATCCAACAAAATTATCCCGGTATAACCTTGTTATCGGTTACTCAAAAGATAGCCTCTGTCGAAAATTACGATCAAGTTATTTTGCTGATGCAAGGCGAAATTATTGCGTCAGGAACCCATCAGGAACTGCTAAAAACTAGTCCTGAGTATGTTCAAATTTATAATTCACAACAGAGCACCAGTAATTATGAAATACAATCTTAACCAGCTGCAATCACAGCAGGAAAAGCAATCCACCTACCAGGCGCTTAAAAGATTGCTCCAATTCATTTCTGGCGAGCATAAAAATCTTTGGTTGGCTTTAATTGCCATTTTGGTAAACTCAGGATTGTTACTGCTCGGACCGCTTTTGGTTGGACATACCATCGATGCCTACATCAGGACCAAGCAATTTCATGGTGTGTTGGTTTTTGGTGGAATTTTATTGGTAATGTATCTTATTGCCATGGTTACCGGCTATACGCAGACGAAATTAATGGGTGGAATTGGGCAAAGAATGCTATTTACGCTGCGTAATGCAATTTTTAATAAACTCCAGGAATTACCTGTTTCGTTTTTTAATGAGAACAAGGCTGGCGATTTAATTTCGAGGGTTAACAGCGATACCGACAAGCTTAATCAGTTTTTCTCGCAATCGTTAATGCAGTTTGTAAGCAGCATTATCACCATGATTGGTGCCGGTGTTTTTCTTTTGTCCATTCATTTTGAACTGGGTGCTGCGGCGCTTTCGCCAGCAGTTCTTATCGTTATTTTTACTATGGCTTTGTCTCCATGGGTGAAAAATAAAAATGCCAAAAACTTAAAAAGTGTTGGCGGTTTAAGTGCCGAAATTCAGGAAAGCTTAAATAATTTTAAGGTTATTATTGCTTTTAACCGTCGCGATTATTTTAGAAAACGTTTTGACGAGGCAAATAGAGAAAATTACAAAACAGCTATTGGAGCAGGATTAGCCAATAATATTTTTGTTCCGGTTTATGGTTTACTCTCTAGCTCGGCACAATTAATTGTTTTGCTATTCGGTATTTTTTTAATTTCTATTGGTCATTTTTCCTTGGGTTTGCTGGTAAGTTACCTCTCTTACTGCACAAACTTTTATAACCCTTTAAGGCAGTTAGCCGCACTTTGGACTAGTTTTCAGGTAGCGATGGCAAGTTGGGACAGGGTTTCGCAAATCCTGTTTTTACAAACAAATTTGGATCAGGTTGAAGATTCAAAAGCCACTACATCTGATGCTTTGTTGGAATTTAAGAATGTTCATTTCTCTTACGATGATTCGAAAGAGATTTTGCATAACATCAATTTGAAATTCGAGAAAGGTAAAACTTATGCTTTAATCGGACCCACAGGAGGTGGAAAAACAACTACTGCTTCATTAATTTCACGCTTATACGATGCCACAAAGGGAACAGTGCTACTCAATGGCAAAGATATTCGTTCGTTTACTGCAGAAGAACGAACAAAAAAAATAGGTTTCATATTGCAGGAGCCGTTTTTGTTCACCGGAACCGTGAAAGACAATATCCTTTATGGCAATAGCCAATACCAACACGTGAGTGATGATGAACTGAAAAAAATTATTCATGATGCAAACCTAGACGCCCTTTTGGCTATTTTTGATGAAGGATTAAATACCCCAATTGCTTCTGGCGCTGATAGTATTAGTTTAGGACAAAAACAATTGATTGCCTTTATGAGGGCAGTTTTACGCAACCCCGAATTGTTAATTTTAGACGAAGCCACTGCGAATATCGATACCATAACCGAACAACTGTTGGGGAGCATTTTAGCAAAATTATCAAAGGAAACTACGTTAGTAATCATTGCACACCGCTTAAATACTATCGAAAACGCCGATGAAATTTACTTTGTAAACGAAGGCGAAGTGCAGAAGGCTGGAACCCTTAATGATGCGCTTGATATGTTACTCAAAGGAAAACGAGTGAGTTAACTGCTCATCGTTATTTTATTACACTCGTCATTGCGAGGCACGAAGCAATCTTACTACTATGGTTTTTTAAGCTAGCACATACAGATTGCTTCGTGCAAAGAAGATAAAATCTAACACAACATTTTTACTTGCATCGCAAGAGATAAATCGGCATTTTGCCCAACCAAATATTAACCCATGAAAAAGTATTTTTCCCTTTCTTGTCTAATCTTGGTCTCCTTATTTTCATATGCACAATCTCCAAAGCCAATCTTTTTTCAAGATAGCCTAAAGCTTATATCTTCTCAGTTCAAATTTACCGAGGGTGCCTCAGTAGATAAACAAGGAAATGTTTTTTTTACCGATCAGCCTAATGATAAGATATGGAAATATGATACGAATGGAAAGCTGAGTTTATTTATGGATAAATCGGGGAGAGCTAACGGCACTTATTTTGATAAAAAAGGAAACCTGATTGTTTGTGCTGATGAAAATAATGAAATCTGGTCTATCGATAAAAACAAAAAAATAACGCTTTTATTTTCCGATTTTGAGGGTAAAAAAGTTAACGGACCGAATGATATTTGGCTGGATAACAAGGGAGGAATTTACTTTACCGATCCCTATTATCAACGCAATTACTGGAAAAGGCAAAAACCGGAGCTTGAAAAACAACGCGTTTATTACCTTCCAAAAGGCAAGAAAACGGCCATCATTGTTGCAGATGATTTACAAAAACCAAATGGAATAGTTGGAACACCCGATGGGAAATTCCTATACGTTGCTGATATGGCTGCCAATAAAACCTATCGATATAAAATTAATGGTGATGCATCTTTAAGTAATAGAGAAGTTATCCTCAATCAAAATTCTGATGGTATGACTTTAGATAGCAACGGAAATATCTATGTAACAGGAAAAGGCGTGAATATCTACAAGCCAACTGGCGAACAGATTGGTCATATTAACATCCCCGAAGAATGGTGTGGTAATCTTTGTTTTGGAGGAAAAAACAAAAATATCTTATTTATCACCGCATCAAAATCCCTTTACAAGATAGAGACTACGGTAAAAGGCATTGAGTAAGTGCGCAAATAGTTATTGCTTTTCTTGAATTAGTTGTAATTGATATTTTATTTTCAGTATATTTTGAAAGTTTGAGATATTAATTTATGTTTGTTTAAAGATTAACGCAATGGATCAATCAAACAAAAAGATTTTAGGTTTCATCATTCCAAACCTGATCATCCTATCTATCATCGGTAATAATAAGATGCTTAACCCATCCAGTGGGGGTGTATTGGTATTTTCCGAATTTGTTATTCTACCAATGCTAATGGGAATTATGAGCGCCTGGTTTTGGAAAGACTATAAATTATCTAACAAAACCTTGATATGGAATTCTATTTTAAATGGTTTTATCGCAATATTGCTAAGCTATTTTTTTCTGGGAGAAGGTACAATTTGTTTATTAATTGTATCTCCATTGATATTTGCATTTGTAGTTACCGGAGCATTTATTGGAAAGGTGATGTTTAAAAGGCGTGACCAGAAAATGAACATCAGCTTTGTTTCCCTTCTTTTATTAATCTTTATTGCTGATTCGGTATCCGACCACCAATATGAGAATATGGTATCGGACGAGATCATCATTAAAGCAACGCCAGATAAAATTTGGAAAAATGTTATTGCATTTGAAAAAATTAAGCAGCCAAATCAATATTGGTTATTCAAGCTAGGCATGCCAAGCCCGATGCAAACCACAGTTACAGCAAATAAACTTGGCGCCGGTAGAAAATGTATTTTTAGCAATGGATACACTTTCGACGAGAAAATAGTTGCTTTTGAAGTGAATAAAAACCTAACTTTTGATATTGTCAATCAACCTCAAGATCCAGAGATTATGGGGCATATCGATATTGATAAAGGACAATTTATTTTAAAAGACAATGGCGATGGAACCACAACACTTATCGGGAATAGTTGGTATAAACTTCATGTCTTTCCAATATGGTATTATGATATTTGGGCAGAAAGCATTACCAGAAATGTTCATTTAAGAGTAATGGATCATATCAAACTATTGAGCGAGAAATGATATTTCGCTTTGTTGTGAAATATTTAGGTTTTTTAAAATCTATCCCGTTCTTCGGTTTGATTTACGATAGTTTAATAAAAATATGGATATGCATTTCAAATCCGCAAATGCTTTCTTGGTTCGACGAAATCGAAGAAGAAGTATTGAATTGGGACGGTACGTCTATCTCTTTACACAAATTTGGTGGCACGCAATTTAACTATCAACAGAAAGAATTCAGGGCATTTGCACAGCAATGGTATCCTTGACATACGTTTTAGTGTACAGACAAAAAAGGCACTTATTGCCGATGGAATTGCACGAGAGCATCACATTTTTGTAAAATCGGGTTGGGTAAGTCTATATATTAAAAACCAAACTGATGTAGAAAATGCGCTTTCCTTGTTAAGTCTAGCTTATAGTAGGAGGCAGAAACTCCAAATCATTTCAATAGATAAATAATTCTGTTCAGTTTATTCATACCTCAAAATTATTAATCATGTTAGTTAATTTTGTTCTTCCTAGAATATAGGGATAGACAACAAAAAAAGCCCTTTCAGGATTGAGGGGCTTTTTTATTTTTAAAAAAATCAGCATTAACTAGGCTGTTTAAAATAATCTTCAATTAAATGATGGGTATCCTCTGACAGAGGATGATGAGTATAATTAACTAATTTATGTTGAGATGAGTTGTATTTCTCAATAAAAGTTGCTTCGGTGTTACTAAATTTCAAATAACCCTGCTCAAAAAATCTTTCCTCTATTTCTGCCGATGAATCCATCGACCTAAACCATAATTTAACCATTGAAGAGGTTAGCTTATCCAGGTAGAGCCAATGATAAACTTGTGCGATATCAGTACCTTCAGGTAGATCAGTACGCTTAACTTCCATGATCAGGGTTTCAGCGTTTTCAAAAAGATATAGTATTTTATAGTTGGACAACATTATAGGCAAAAGTAATACATCCTTGATTACTTATGGGATGATGTTTTCAACAATTAAACAAACTTATGATATAAATAATGGCTCATCTATGGATTTCGGGGATGAAAACTAAAATCTTTCATATGTTAATAATTCTATCTTAATTTTAAGGCATTAATAGAATGACTGAATATGGTAAATTCCATCTTCTTTAATTACCTCCAAATATCCATTGGTATATTGAGAAAAATCTATCCCCATAACTGTTTCGCCCAATGCAAAACTTTGTCCGGGATTTAAACCAGAGCCATTATAGGTTACTGGCACCTTTGGATTGATGTTACCTTCTACAACATCAAATATTTCTGAAAAGCTTACCTTCATAATTATTCTTTTAATAATTAACCAAAAAAGTAACTGAAGGTTTTGACTGAAATTACTGCTTAGGTTTTATTGAAGTAATATTTGATGAATAAATTTAGGGTAGCTCTGAGATAAAAAGATTTTCTTCAGCTATCTTATGTATCTATTTGGCTTGCTTTTTGTATATTTGCAGTCCTGTTTACAGTTTGTTTGATGTTATGTTAAATAATTGAGAACTACAAACTGAAAACTGAACTGGGGCCGTTCTTGGATTTGACAGGGTGGCGAAGGTTATGTTAGCATGCAGTGCGTTGTACGGAGAGCACTTAAAAGAGAACGTTCACATTTTAGTTGGCGAAAATACTTACGCCTTAGCTGCTTAGTTTAGAACTAATTAGCTTTTGTCCCTCTAACTGCTGCATTGTTGGGTTAGAATCTGGGGCATCGAAACAACAAAGCTGGCTTCAAAGAGATGCGATTTGAAGTGAGATAAAGCGTCTAAGGATTTAAATAAGGTCGGTTTTCAGCCCGTTTATTTCCCGAAAATCAATTGAAAAATAAGCATGTAGAAGGTATAAGTTATCTCACAACTGGACAAGGGTTCGACTCCCTTCGGCTCCACTGGAATTAGTTCAAAATTCACCAAAAAAAAGTTAAAACCCTGCAGATCATTGATTTGCAGGGTTTTCTTTTTGTGTTTAGTGGCTTTTTAGCCGAAATATCACATAAGTGAGGTGGCCAAAAAGGTTCCTCAGTGAAATCATAAAAAGGAGGAACCTTTTTTTTATGCAATCAATTGATATAGAGTTAGTTCAATCATTGAACATCTTGACTTTTTTTATTGCAAATCTTAAATTTATTCACGTTTTAAGAGCAATTTTATGAAAAGAAATTTCAATTTAATCTTTTTCCTAAAAAAGAGAAATGACACTCAAATTGATGGATTATCAATTTATTTACGAATAACAGTTTCTAAGAAAAGAGCAGAAACTGCAACAGGGAAAAAATGTTTAGAAAATGAATGGGGCAATGGACAACTTAAAGGTAACTCATTGAAATCTAAAACGCTAAACGCCTATTTAAAACAACTAGAATTACGAGTACATGATGCTCACCGTATTCTTTTGACATTAGGTATAGAAGTTACTGCTGACTCACTGATGAATGAGTATCTTGGTAAAACAGAAAAAAGAAGGACCTTAAAGGAGGTCTTTGAAGATCATAATCATGAAATGGCTGTGCTTGTAGGTAAGGATTTTTCTAAAATGACATTGTTGCGCTATCAAACAGCACTTAGGCATATCGAACAGTTCATGAGAGAGAAGTACAATATCTCTGATATAGATGTTAAAAAAATCGATCATAAATTTCTGACTGATTACGACTTTTTTTAAGATCTGTACGCAAATGCTCAAACAATTCAGCTGTGAAATACATTAAAAACCTAAAGAAGATTATCAAGATTTGTATTGCAAATGGCTGGATTATCAAAGACCCATTCGCAAATTTTAAAGCTACAGTTAAAGAAATAGATCGGGTTTGTCTGACTGATTCAGAAGTCAATCGGTTAGAACAAACAAATTTTGCCAATGAGCGTCTACAACGGGTAAAGGACATATTTTTATTTAGTTGTTACACCGGACTGGCATATATCGATATCTACCAATTAAAAATTGACGAGGTCATTTTAGGTAGGAAGGACGAGCGGTGGATTATATCAAACAGGCAGAAAACCGGGACGCCAACCAGAATCCCTTTGTTACCAAAGGCAGTATCCCTTTTGGAAAAATATGCAGACCATCCTCTGCGATCTAATTCAGAGAAGCTCTTTCCAGTTAGCTCGAATCAAAAGATGAATGCTTATCTAAAAGAAATTGCAGATGTGTGTAGTATAAAAACTATTCTAACTTTCCATTTGGCTAGGCATACATTTGCCACGACGATCACTTTGATGAACGATGTGCCAATTGAAACTGTAAGTAAAATGCTCGGGCATAAGAATATCAAAACCACGCAACATTATGCAAAAATTATGGATAAGAAGGTAGATGAGGATATGGCTAAACTTACCATCAAACTTGAGGAGTTCAAACAACAAAAAACAGTTGCAATCACTACCTATAATTATATGATCACAAAATAGAAATAAAAGGCACCTTTTTTAATAATTGGCTAGACATAGGGATAATTCCCAACTGAGAATGTTGAATTCTTAGAACACCTTTCTGGCTTTTTAGAGGTGTTAAAAAGGATTTTGGAGAAAAATAAGGTGTAGGAAGCGGTTGTAAATCTTAAGAAAAAGTAGAATTTTGGGTTCTAAAAATCTTTCAGTCTCATGGTTGGTGCGATTTTTAGAACACTAGCTTTTTTGGACAATGGCTATATTTATTCCTAATAATATTGAAGTCAATGGGATTTATGGCGTAGCTTGGTCAGCAAAAAAAATATCCGATCTAATGGAATAAGCTGATCGTTGTAATGAAAAGGAGAATGACATTTTTTTTAAAGATTAATATCAGTTTAGCCGAAATATTCAATATATCTAGATTGAATTTTTGGCCCTAAAACGCGAATTTATTAATCTCAATAATTTCTGAAGATGAACTGATCATGGCTTTTATGTTTTTGATGAGGTAGGATCAACGAACTCTACTTTGTCAAATAAAACTTTACAAACTAATGGGCCTTGAAGAGGAAGTAGGAGATAAATAATACTGATAAAACTTACACCTACGAAAAAAAATAAGTTCAGGATATCAAATGTTTGGAAGATATGCATTATATCTTCTCCTTTTTAAAACATTCACTTAAGCTAGTGATTGGATTAATTCATCTTTCTCATTAATTTTGCTTATGTGTATTGGGAAGCTTTTTTTATCACACCAGTTTGTCAAAAATATCCAATCCATTGCCGCTACAAACTGCAAAGTGCGTTTTTTATTATGAAAATAATAACTTAGCAGTTTAAAACTAAGTATTCTAAATAATGCCTTCATACGACTTCTCAACGCTTAGCTCTTCCGATTTGGAAGACCTTGTATGCGACCTGCTAAATGCCAAAGAACCACCTAAATCGGTTATTCGCTATAAAACCTTTAAGGATGGCCGTGACCAGGGAATCGATTTGCTATATTCCACCCCAGCCAATGAACATGAACACGTTGGCCAGGTCAAACATTATTACAGGACAGGATTCCCCGGCATGCTGAGGGATCTGAAATCCACCGAAATTGATAAGGTCAAAAAACTCAACCCCAACCGGTACATTTTTGCGACATCCGTTGACCTCACCGTTGGAGAAACAAAAGAGCTTAGCGATAATTTTCAACCCTACATCAAAGATCTTAATGACATTTATGGTAAGAAAAACCTCAACACGCTAATCGGCGATCACAACGAGGTGCTGACCAAACATTTTAAACTTTGGTTCTCTGATTCCTCGGTCTTAAACAAAGTGTTAACTTCCGACCTGCTGTTCAGATCTGGTGACTTTGTTAAAGATGAACTGACAAAAAGGATTAGGTTGTACGTTCAGACCCCGTTGCTCCAGACTGTAAATGAAGGGCTAGATAAAAATAATTTCGTCATCATCACCGGCGAGCCCGGAGTGGGCAAAACTACCCTGGCAGAGATGTTGACCTATGAGTACCTCAAAGAAGACTACGAACTTCTTTATATATCTTCGGATATCAAAGATGCGGAGCGTTTTCTGAGAAATGATGAATCAAAACAACTGATCTACTTCGATGATTTTCTTGGGGAAAATGCAGTAGAAATCAATAAAGCTCAGGGAAACGAAAGTGCCTTGGCATCGGTTATACGCAGAATCAAAAACAAGACCAATAAAAAACTGATCTTTACCACCCGCACATTCATCCTCAATACCGTATTGGAAGAATCCGAAAAGCTTAAAAGGCTCAATATCAGTGCGGACCAGACCGTCTTCAACCTAGATGAATATTCATTGGAGATAAAAAAACAATTGCTGCTTAACCATCTCGAGGAATCCGATCTGGACGACAAACTCAAAAAAGTTATCCTTGAAGAAAAAATGTTTCAATTTATCATCGGACATAAAAATTTTACACCGCGTTCTATTGAATTTATAATCACTGCACACAACATTGGTAACCTGGAGCCTGAGGAGTTTGAGCAGTTTATCAGAAAGGAATTTACCAGCCCTGCGGAAATATGGAAGCATGCATACCAGTACCAGATCGATACCTTCAGCAGGTATTTGCTCAATACACTGTTTTCCTTTGACGGTAAGGTTGAATTAAAAGTGCTGGAAGATGCATTTCATAAGAGAATCGCCGAAATGCCCACACCAGTACCGATTCCGGTCAATGTGTTCAGGACCACCATGAACAAATTGAACAATGGTTTCGTATATATCCGTAACAATAAAGTCGATTTTATCAATCCATCGTTGAAGGATTTTTTAAAGAACTTTATCAAGACAGACCCCATCGAAATCGGGCAGATTCTGGAACATGCAAAATTTATCGGTCAGTTATCAGATTTAATACTGGATCTGGCCTTCCAGCACCGGATAAGGTTACCGGAAAAGCTCCAGACCAATCTACTGGAACATTATGAGGATTACGCGAGGAGTAGACACTATGAATATGATTTGATCAGGCTGGCCACCATTATCCAGCAACACGTTTCGGGACCTGAAAAATCAGATGTAGTCGTTGAGATTTTGAAGAACGTGGGTGACTGGGAAGCTATAAGCAGTGATTACTCACTGAACCAGGAATTTTTGAATTTTGTTAGTTCCACCCAAGACGATGCTAAGGTTCAGGCTGTTCTAAGGGAACGCACTGAGGAGATCGTAAATGACCTGGTATTGGGCGAAAAGGATCTGCAACGTTCAGTCAAGATGCTGGAAAAACTCTCAGACAGTTTTAAAATTGATTTTGAGGAATTTAACAGTATTAAATTGATACAGCATTTTGACGCACTATTTATGGAAGAGGTCTCTAATGCGGCGGATGACCTCATGGAGTGGGCAACAGATATCAGTTACGTCAATGAAAGGATTGACGAATTTTCGGAACTGAACCAGCGGCTTATTGATGTTGGTTTTATCTATGAGGCGGATCTGACTGATCTAGATGGAATGGACTGGGATGAAATATTTATGGACAATGAGATCCGCAGATTAATGGAAAATGACAGGGATTGATAAATTATATCCTAAACTGTTATTTCCCTCGGTGTTTAAGTTTTTCCATTAACAGCTGAGGTTCCTTTTGGGAATATCCAATAATCTTACTTTAAATACCTAACCTTTAGCATATGGACTTCGATTTCGGATTTTCACTCTATTTTCTTGACCCTCCAAAACTGGAGCCGCTTGAAAGCTTCTTTGTACAGGTGCAGGGCAAGATTTCTATACATCAAAAACATGCAGCAAGGACAATCGGCCTGTATCATACCGAAGCGACTGCTAAATTGAAGGAACTCCATGACGAGCATGCAAAAGTCGCGGCCGAAGCAAAGATTGCGTACGCAAAACATTATGATGAAGTTGAAGGCTGTGAGGATGACAAACATGGCTGGGCTACACATGCTTCCGGAGCTATGGAAATTGAACACCATTATACAAATGCAGACGAGGACATGAAAGCTGATTTCACCGAAATGGCGGACCACTTTAACAAATCTTCACTCGTTACGCTCTATGCATTACTTGAGGCCGAGCTACGCCGCCTTTGCGGTCATTTACAAAGCTTTTTCAAGTTAAAGTTCAGCGTCGAGCGTTTCGAGAAAAGCGATTACCTAAAATCCATCATGGAATATATTTCCTTGGTTGCGGAGTTGGATATAAGCCCCGTTGAGTCTAAGATGAACAAACTTCAGGAACTACAATTTCTCAGGAACAAAATTATGCATAATGGCGCAGAATTCAGTCTGGAGAAAAACGAATCGCTGGATGAATTGGCCAAAAACAGTGATCAAGGATTGTACTGGGAAACCGTGGAAGAAGAACAAATACGAATCCTCCGTATCCGTTCTAAATTTATTTTACCATATTACAGCATCATCAGTGACTTTCTCTTCGAGTTGTTTAAGTCACTGGATGTGAAATTAGGGTATGAGTTATTATCAAAAAGGATGCACTTTCTGTTTGGCTTTCTTTCAGAAGAAATCAGTATCCAGTACCTATCCCAGCGAGATATTTCTGCTGGAAAACAGTTTGTGTTTTTGGTAGAGTCCAATGAGTTTTGGAATCTTTTCAAGTTCAATTGCAAAATGAGCATCACTACTGCCAATTCCGACCAGCTCATCATCACCAACCAGCTTGATCAAATCAACAAAATGGAAAGATGGATTGCCCAGATGGAAGCAAATCCGGCGGTTATCAGACAGGCATTAGCCGGGTTCTTAAGATCAAACAGTACACACAAAATTGAACTGATGCTATACAATTAGGGAGAAATTATGCCGGATACATCGTGTCTATTTTAAAAATTGGAAAGATAGGGCATAAATTTTCACAATAGCCGCTATAGTGGATAAACCAGAGTACATTGACCCCGTCTCGCCGAAAATATATTTGATGTAAGTTTTGCTTGTCTGCATTTTAGAGAATTGGCGAAAAGGGGTCAGTAGAATTGGTTTATGCAATTTACTATCATAATTCGCATTTAAACCTAAATATAAATCACTTAATCAGTAATAGCTATCACGTAGGTTATATATAACTTAAAATGTTTACCAATAGGAGGATATCCTCGCTTTAAGGGGCGGGGAATCATGTTAGTGTCGTCGGAACAGCAAAATGTGTTACTCTAGTTAAAACCCACTAAATGGATCATAAGATTTCTTTTCCAACTGGTGTGGGTTCGTTATTTTTAAGGCCTACATGCCTCCTCCCCGAAGCCCGACTTGGCAGGTATTAAGAAAGCCAGTGTATCTTGGTGAAACCCTGTGGAGCGGATGCCGCAATGTTAAAACTGAAAGCTGAAGCTTCGGATGATCTTGTATCTAGAAGATAGATTAATTGAAATTGGGACTACTGGTAAGTGTACAGTTTGGATTGAAAGCCGGTCACTAAGATTTGTACATCACCCTTTTTTACTAAGTTAAGCGGCAAGTCTAAGTTTAAATCTTTTATAAATTGAGCCAAATTCATGAATAATATCTGAATAAACATCTACCTTCTTTTCTGTATCGACGATCTCAATTGTTATAGCATAGTCTTGTTTATAGCTGGTCGGTATCTCGCCTCTCGTATATAGACGCAATCTTACTTCCCATGCTCCACTTAAATATGATCTTGTGAAAGACTTTTCGAAATGAATTATAGGATTCCATGGTATGGCGTAAGTACTCTCATCTGAAATTCCAATTTCTTTCATGCCTCCAGAGGTTGGCTTGCAAAGCGATGCTGATATGCGAGATTGCGAATATTCGTTGTCATTGTTAATATTTACAGTGGGATCATAAGTAATAGTTATCTTTACTTTCAATTTTGAATCCTTATTATTTTCAGATAATGTTTTAGGTATATGAAATTTGACAAACTGATAGTTATCCTGATCTAGCTTGCCTTCATAAATAAAAGCTCCACTGTTTGCAGTGGCAAATTCTGCCCTTTCTATAATTGGTTCTCCAAAGCCGACATAATGCTTATGGTTAGCTGTGACTGTCTTGGGCACATTTCTAGGTTCACAAAAGTGATATAGAAGTGACTTAATAAGATTAGGATTGCTTTTTGGGTAGAGGTCAAATAATCTTTGTGCGAATTGGGAAATCAACGGAGCAGAAAAACTAGTACCGTTATCAACACATAATCCATTTCCATCACCAGAAATACCATAGGTTCCAAGCCTAGGAGAATGAGCATATGTAGATTGTAAGTTCCCTCCATGTGCTACCAATTCAGGTTTAATACCTCCGTCAACTCCGGGACCAACCCTTGAAAATGGCGATATCTCATGATGCTGTGCTAGTGATGTGTCATTAAAAAATTTAGCGATAGAACCAACGCTAATCGCAAGCAAAGATTCTGCCGGTGAATTTATCCTTGAAAATGGATTTGAAAAATGGTTAAGGGGGTAAGGAGGGCTGAGTGAGCGAATGTTTCCACAAGCAACAACGAAAAGAACCTTATACTTTTTAGTTAAGTAATCAAGGAGTTTAGCGAAATTTGAATATACACCATGACCAACGGATGCGTCGTTTCCGATCGATAAGTTATAAACTCTTATTTTCTTGTGGTTTTCAATAACAACGTCCTCAATTATACCCATCAAAGTTGAAATATCATGTCCAATTACAACCCCACCTAGTGTTTTTCCGAAAACCTGTACATTCATTATCTTACAGTATGGTGTTAACTTCCCTGTGCTCAAACAGTCATCTAAGTTATCTCCGAAAATACATCTACTTGCAACAAAAGTGCCATGGTCATACGCATGATACTTACTGCCTGAAGGCAAGAATGTCTCAATTTTGGTTACCAATCCATCAAATACATTTGTATGTCGATTAATGCTGGAGTCTATGATGCATATAGATGAATTTGATGTTGGTTTGGAAACTTTTATTGCGGACGGGAGTGTGTATAGGGGGGGCATTGCATTAGTAATTATGCTAGTCGAATTATATTTTACTTCACATATGCTGCTAAATTGACTTACTAAATTAACAATCTCTTTATTTTGAGCTTTACATGTTATGATACAAAGTCCATTTCCGAAAATTCGATATTTTGCCTCAGTCGAAATAGCAGTTAATGAATTTACTAGTTTCGCAGACACTCTTTCTTTCTCAATAAATGGAAGTGTTGTGAAAAGGGAAAACACTAATGAAACAATTTTTTCGGTTGCAACGTCTATCTCGACAATTTTTTGGTTTGTTTCAATTGATGAGACATTCTCAATTATTGAAATATTGCTTTTTCCCCTGTTGTCTTGAGAATCTTTATAAGTCTCGATTTTTCCAATCAGACTATCATAAGATTCTTTTTTTATTGACGCAGTACCGATCGATGAATTTTTTTCTGAGTAGTTAATAAGAGTAATCCCCAGGCTTTGGAGTTTGAATTTTTCGTTTTTGATCTCTCTGTCAGTTGGTACTTCAATATTGAAAAATATTTGAGAGGTCAAATCGTAATCGCTTTTTTTTGATTCGTTCAATAAAAGTTTATCATATTGATCTAGTAGCCTCTCACCGTGCTCAGAATAGTTGCTTCTTGTAAAGCTTACACCAAAACCAGTTTTCTTATACTTTTCGATTCTGATATTATCTTTTGGAATGTGAAAGTGGAATTTGCCTTCATTCATAATGAGAGAGTTATTGAAGCACTAATAAAACATTTGAAGATTTGCTAGTCGATAGGTCATCGCTGGTTCACTAACCTTAAACTTTGATGCTAGCTTTTGTATAATATTAGTTTCTTTTAATTTTTGGTATTCGACTTTGTTTAATTCTTTCTCGATAAAATGCTTTGGCATTAGGATTGCGGCGGCAAATGCATTCGCTTGCTGTTCAATCCTAACCTCCTCCTGATTATACTCATTTAACGTATTTCTAAATTTCATAAACAGATCCTTGTCAACAAAAACCTCCTGATTGGATTTCGCTTGCGGTTTCCAGTGTAAGGTGTGGTGTGCAAATTCATGCGCTATAGTAAAGCGAATTCGTTCTTTCGAATTAGCCTTATTATACCCGATTGTGGCAATATTATCCTTTATAACTAGAACACCCGAAATTTCGTCGTCAAAATCATAGGGCATGAGATTAATGTTGTTGCCCTTAACTATTTGCTCAATGGGCACAAAAGGTTCATGGATGTTGAATTCTATTAAAAATAAGGATGCCTTATTTTCAATTTCGTCAATTGAAATTGATTTTTTCATGCTATTTATTAATACTAGAAAATGTTGCTCTCACAAAGTCCTGAACAGAGTTCGCTTTTAACTCATCTGTGAATTTTTTATTAATCTTCGTAATGACATCGTCATTCAGCTTCGGGGCATCTTGTTGATTTGGGATTAAAGATCCAATGTTAACGTTTAAAAAATTGGCCGCTTCGACCAGATTATGGACCATTACTTTCTGCCTGCCCTTTTCAATATTTACAACCGTAACACGGCTAAGTCCCATACTTTTTGCGAGTGCCTCTTGGCTTTTTTCAGATTTAATCCTCGCCTCCTTAAGGTTTTCGCCCAATTTTTGATAAAAGTCCAAATTGTTGTTGTCTTTATTTTACACAATATACAAAGATATAATTAAATTTCCAAATAGTGTTGCTCTAACAAACATGTTGTTTGTGATACAAACTATAGTTATAGTGTTGAAAACTTTTTTATAAAAATGTTTTGTATTGTTAACTACTAATTTTACATTTGTTACCAGATAATAGGACATAAAAAAATACCAGAAGGGTTAGCCGCTGGTATTGTAATTTGAAAATTCCGTCCCAGCAATTGCGTAGCTGGAAGAAATTATATTTGTTTTCGCACTTCAAATGTAGTAAAATTTTCAAATCTGCAATATTTAAGCGTAAAAAAGTTAACTCCATCTGGTGCTAAATTGATCAGCACGCAGAAACATACTTGAGTCCACTATTCAGGACAAGCACCTACTGGTGCTTATGATTAGGAGTATATTTTTTTACCATTAAATATTTTAACAATGCAAATTGAAAATAAAGAAACGAGCTCGCACGAGCCAAAAGTTCCGCTAGAATTTTTCATCGAGGGCAAAAAGTATGAGACCTTTGATCAATACAAGACTGGGGCAGAATTAAAACAACTTGGCGGAATTCCATTGGAAACCGAATTGTTTTTGTCGATCAATAAGCCATACAAAGATGAGCTAATCGAAAATATAACTAAGGTCAACTTGGCAAGGCCAGACAAAGAATACTTTTTTGTTAAACGTAAGGTAGACTTTACCATAAACAAGGTTCCATTTGTTTGGTACAAGCAGTATATCAGAGGTGTTCAGATTAGAGAACTTGGTAAGATTAGCCCTGATGAAGATCTCTTTTTAGATTTAAAAGGAGATTATCAAGATGATTTTATTGACGATGATGAAATTGTCGATTTGGCAAGAGATGGAAAGGAACATTTTGTATCGGTTCCAAAATTGGTTGAGTACACCATTATAGTCAATGCTGAGCCTAAACAATGGCAACTAAGGAAAATTTCCTTCGAGCAGGTTGTGGTTCTTGCTTTTGGGTCGTTCGATGATAATCCACGCAGGGGCTATACCGTTACTTATAGTCGTGGAGTTGAGCCAAAGCCTGAGGGCACAATGGTTAAAGGTTCTATAATTAGGGTTAAAAATAAGATGATCTTCGATGTCACAGCAACTGATCAATCTTAGTCCTGACCTTAAGCGTCTTAGAGACGAAGGTTATGAAATAGGTTTACAAGGTGGATATTTACTTATCCACCATGTACCTTATTTAAATCAAAAAAAGGAGATTTGTTATGGTACATTAGTAAGCACTCTAACGCTTAGTAGTAGTACACAGACGGGATGTCCTGAAACTCATGTGATAAATTTTATTGGGGAAAATCCCTGTAATGCTGATGGCACTATAATTTCGTCAATTCAACATGGAAATAATACCATGCAGCTTTGCGAAGGTTTAACGATAAATCATTCTTTTTCAAATAAGCCGCCAAATGGTTATCCAAATTATTATGAAAAGGTTAAAAGGTATGCGGATATTATTTCAGCTCCCGCAAAATTTCTTGATGAAACGGTTACGGAAAAGACATTCAAGCTAATTGCATCAACGGAAGATGGCGGAGTATTTCAATATATCGATACAAATTCAAGCAGAGCTAATATCGAAATGCTGAATGGCAAGTTTGCAGGACAAAAAATCGCTATAATAGGATTGGGTGGTACTGGTGCATATGCTCTAGACCTTATTTCCAAAACTCCGGTTAGAGAGATTCACCTTTTTGATGGAGATAATTTTGACCAGCATAATGCGTTTCGTGCTCCAGGAGCGGCATCAATTTCTGATCTTGAGAAAAATCAAAAAAAAGCAGACTTCTTGTGTGGTATTTATTCAAATATGCACAGAGGGATTGTTTCGCATAACTACTACATCACCAAAGTAAATATCCACGAATTAGATAGCATGAGCTATGTTTTTATATGTATTGATAAAAACCTTGTCAGAAAATTCATCACTGATTATCTGGTTTCAAAAGGAGTTTCATTTATCGATGTAGGTCTAGGAGTGAACATTGTAAACGGCAAATTAACAGGCGCAACAAGGGTAACTTCTGGAACTAAGGAAAAACACGATCATCTAGTTAATCGAATATTTGAGGATGATAATGAAGATAATGAGTACGCTTCAAATATTCAGATTGCCGACCTCAACCTTATTAATGCAGGTTTTGCAGTTTTGAAGTGGAAAAAATTTAGTGGATTCTATGTAGACCTCGAACAAGAACATCATAGCTCTTATTCAATAGGTGTCTCTAAAATTTTCAACGAAGATGGGACAGCTACTATATAGGTTTGTTGAGTTTATGCCTCCTGTTCTTGAAAATGGCATTCTTTACATTTCAATGGAATATTGTACAGCCATACACCTATGTGTGTGTGGCTGTAACAATAAGGTCGTAACTCCACTATCACCAACAGGCTGGAAAATGATTTTCGATGGACGCTCAATTTCCTTAACTCCTTCTATAGGTAATTGGAATTTTGATTGTCAGTCGCATTATTTTATTACAAAAAATAAAATAGAATGGTCTGGCAAATGGAGTCAAGAAAAAATTCAACATGGTAGAATGCATTCAAAAGACTTGAAAGAAGAGTTTTTCAAAGAAAAGCTAGTTGAAAAGGAAATTGATGTGCCAATAAAAGAGTTTAATAGTAGTGTGAAGGGATTTGGCTTGAATTCCATTGCTAGATTTTTCAAGAGGATTTTTAATAAGGGGTATGGGGAGATTAAAAATGAGTAAGATAACAGTGAAAGTAAATAAAGCGCAATTACTGGCAGATTTGTGTCAAATGCACAAGTAGAGCCTAGCCCAAAAACAACATAGGTTCAAACAGTTAAAAAAATCGAAAAGAAAAAATGAGTAAAAATCAACATGTAGTACCGCACAACGGGAGTTGGGCAGTACGCGGTGCGGGGAATGAAAGAGTTACCAGAACAGCCGCAACACAATCTCAAGCACAAGAAATAGCTAGAGGTATTGCAATTAATCAAAGGTCTGAAGTTATAATCCATCGACCAAATGGACAGATTAGAGACCGTAATTCATATGGTAATGATCCTTATCCACCAAAAGGATAGTTTATGATTTTGATTACTTAAGCCATGACGAAATATTTCATCATGGCTTTTAGTTTCATATAGATAATTTTATCGTTATGAATGACCCAAATAAAGAAGCGCAAAAGGGAGATATTCTTTGGAGCGACAACAACTTAAATAAAAGTGGTAGAAGAGCTCATTATATGGTTTTTATTAAGCCATATGATACTCATTATTTTGTAGGAGCAATGATAACACATGCTAAAGGGTTTAATAATATTCAATTGGAGGAAAAACATTTTGAAAAAGCTGATGAGAATGGAAAGAATTACAAGGTTTACTTTGATAGAAGCCTTATTGTAGGGAATCCACTTTTTAAGAACGTTGAATGGCGACCTTTTGAAAAAGTTGGACAGCTAACAGAGGAAGGAATAGTATTTGTAGAAAATGAAATTTTGAAACTCTCTCCCGCATTTTATGCGGATAATGCAAATTAATGTTATAGAATATTTTAGAGGTTAGTGTTTGTAACTATTTAATTAGCACTGATAGGTGATCGTAGACGGGAACGTATCCAACTCTCTCAAATATTTTGATCGTCATAGGATTTGATCTGTCAGCGAGGAGACCTACCTTGCTGTGACCCTTAGCTAATAGGTGTGAACTGAGCTGAGTTAATAGTGAATAGCCATATCCTTTGCCACGAAATTGAGATTTGGTGAAAAATTGCCCAATAAGAGGAAAAAATTTCTCTTCACTCATAACTTGAGCAATGCTACAAATATTTCCATCAATTGTCAGTTTATATATATTCCCATTTTTGATGCCTGACTTTGTAATATCATGGAAATATTCTGCTGTTCTGGGGCCTTTACCCTGATATTCTTCCATATAATATTGATAGGACATTTCAGCTATTTCCGATTTATCTTCTAAAACAGCCTTTTGTATTTGCTGATTTTGGAATGCTTGTGGACTTACACTTTCAATGGAATATACGATACGGTCTTTGATCACTTCGTAAGGAACATCATTATACTCCAAAAGATCTGTGATTACAATTCGCTGTCCTGAAAGCGTGTATCCTGATAAGGTGGGGAAATCAACATCTCCTTCAATTGCTTCCAACGTTTCATCCGTCCAGCCAAAAGAGTGTACTACAATATTCTTATCGAACCACATACAGTAAGCGGTTGCTTGCCCACAATCATATATGCCCCATAGCTGAAATAATTGCTTTGATGATAGCATGTTCATAAGACTACTATAAAAAGCAAAGTAATTCTTATCAATTATTTTTGCATTTGCCTTTAGAAACTCCTGACTAGTGCTAAAATACTTTTTTCTAATCATACATGGTTTTGTAATTTATATGAAAGTTACGTACGGGTATAAATTTAGTTAAAAACATCATTCAACGAAAATCCTTAACAAAGTACTACCTCTCGAGATCTACGAATGGTTATTAAATGCTAATATATTATTCTAAATCATTGAATAGCTCAGTCTCTCCTTAATTTTGGTTGATACTTTTATGCCGAAATGCGGGTATTTGTCAGTTTCGTATTCTGTGTTCTCAAACAATAAGTTTTTATCAATGCAAAATATACCTGGCAATTTCTTACCCGTAAGGGTATATAAACAACCTGATCGGTTGCCCTTGATGGGTATCCGCCAGCTATGATTTTCTGCATTAAAAAACTAATTTTTATTGTTATGGAAACAAATGTCAGTTTACTTACAAAAGACACACTAACCTACCATGTAGAAAATCACAATCTAATTGGATATGAAAGATTGTTAGTTGCAGAAATCTCTTCAGCAATTGATCAAAAGGATAGCGCCTCAATTGAATGGTTTGTCCAGTTCGGCAATACCTTAACAAAAATTCTCTTCAATGTTCATGCTTACCGCATGGGTTTAAGGTTTGGTTTTGACTACATTAAATTTGATGAATATGACTGGTTGAGGCGACCATCATTTCAGGATATGGAAGAATTGTTGTTCGGACTGCCTGATAAAAGTAGGTATGGTACTTACAGTGCAATCACATTAGGGCATGGACCGAATCAGATCTGGACTTATGGACTATCATGTTCATATGGTACCGCGGGATCGTCATCCGGAATCTGCGTATATGATCAAACCTTTGCCAATAGGGAGGAAGCACTTAAAGCTGCAACTGCCAAACTCAAAAAGATAATGCTAGACAAAGGTTGGCGATAAAGACACTAACAATTATAACCCAAAAATAATTGCTGCAACGCTTGACGATATTGACAAACTGGAAATATCCTCAGTACAGTTGACACTGTTCTAGGCTAACTGTACTTTTCGTTATCTATCACAAGGGTGGACTGATCCGCGCCATCGGATATCGTTATAAAATAACGCTACTACGTTCGGAAGTACCACTTTCCCATTTCTTAACCTATCACTTTTGCTTTTTAAATCTTTGATTATGATCAGACAAAAAAAAGCATTTGCCCTAAGACCAAGGCCCAAGCCTGGCTCACCTGTTTATTACCGGGCGTTAAGACTGAATCTGCGAAAGACAATTGCCAATATCCCCTTACTGGAAAGTGCAATCGAAAAGCCTGGTTCCTCGGTGCACCAACAA
Organism: Pedobacter sp. AC212; assembly: GCF_979258625.1. Lineage (NCBI taxonomy): Bacteria > Pseudomonadati > Bacteroidota > Sphingobacteriia > Sphingobacteriales > Sphingobacteriaceae > Pedobacter > Pedobacter sp. AC212. The sequence goes on from NZ_OZ409870.1 coordinate 2,104,167, forward strand.
AAGTAAATACCCACAAATCAGAGCAATCTACAGGAATACTTTAACCACTCGGGTGTTTTGCAAGATGTATTTTTGTATACACAAAAAAATCTTGCGCCCTTGAGGTCGGGCATTTTTCTCGGAACTCGAAAATGCTGAAGCCAATTAGAAACAAGATTATGCCAAGGAAGAAAACCAAAAATCCAGAGCAGCTGCTGACTCATCCGATTATTCTTAGGGTCAATGAAGATACCTATAAGCGGTTGGAGAAAATCCTGCTCCATAGCAATTGTCAATCGATAGGGGAGGTTGCAAGAAATATTCTGGCAAAGGAAAAAATCCTGATGCTAACCAGGGATGTAACGATGAATGCGCCAATGGAGGAACTTGCATCCATACGTAAAGAACTTCGGTCAATTGGGATAAATATCAATCAGCAAACCCGGCATTTCCACACCTCGGAAAATGAGGCGCAACGGTCATTCTATTTCATGCGCACCAGCGACCTGTATAAAAATGTTGGTCAAAAGGTAGACAGGTTATTGGAACTGGTAACTAAAATGTCAATGAAATGGTTGCGAGGATATTAACTGGGAGTAGTATCCGTGGACTTATCAATTACAATGAATCCAAGGTTACTTTGGGAACTGCAACACCAATCCTTGCCAATAGATTTGGTTTAGATATTGAGCAACTAGAACTCCGGCATAAGGTGGCCAGGTTCGAACATTTAACTAAACTTAATAGCAGAGTGAAAACTAATGCAGTTCACATTATGCTCAACTTCGACCCAGCCGAAATCCTGCCAACAGAAAAATTGCAAATTATCGCTGTTGACTACATGAATGGGGTTGGATTTGGTGAGCAACCATTTCTGGTGTATCAGCATGAGGATGCGAACCATCCGCACATTCATATTGTCACTACTAACATCAAAGCGGATTCGACCAAGATTGATCTACACAATATTGGTAAATTACTTTCAGAAAAGACCCGAAAGGAGCTCGAGTTGAAATATAATCTTGTTAAGGCTGAGGGCCGTGGCAAAGAACAGCAAATTGCACCAGTCAATATTGATATGGCACATTATGGAGAGAAACAAACCAAGAGATCAATTTATAATGTAGTCACGGCAGTCTTGAGAAGTTATAAGTTCGCCTCGTTTTCAGAATATAATGCAGTGCTAAAGAGTTTTAATGTCATTGCTGACCGAGGACCGGAAGATTCCGTGATGTTTGCAAAAAAGGGACTTGTCTATTCTGTTTTGGATGATAAAGGGATCCGTATCGGTATACCATTCAAGGCCAGTTCGTTTGCAGGCAATCCGGTATTGATGAAAGTTGAAGGGAAGTTCAAATTAAACCTGGAAAGAAGGAAAGCGCATGCTGAAACATTGCAACGGATTATCCTTGAGCAACTTACAAATGAAAATGGGTTGACCAAAAGACAATTGGTCGACAGGTTGGGGAAAAAGGGAGTTTCACTGATATACAGACAAAATAACGAAGGTAGAATATATGGACTGACCTATGTTGACCACAATACCCGGTGCGTATTTAATGGAAGTGATCTTGGCAAAGCTTTCAGTGCAAAAGCAGTCCTGGAAATATTGAAAAAACCTGAAGCTCAATTATCTGACCCTACAAACCGAAATACCAAAACCAGAACTAATCAATCTCCAGATTCCTCATTTTTGGGAGATGATCATGATAAATCATCGGGAGATGGGCTTTTAAACTTTTTGTTTGAGAAACCGGTCTCGGATCCAGGCTCGCCATTGATGCGCATTAGAAAGAAGAAGAAGAAAAAAGCAGTTTCAAAAAATAGGGATTTATCAAATAACATATAAAATTATGAATACTGGTGAAGATACTCAGGGGCTTAGAAAAATACTCGACTTAAGCAGAATGATCAGTGTTTTTCTATTGGCTATGCATTTTTACATCCGGTTTTTCCAGATGTTTAAAAGCTGGGAATGGAATTCAGAGATTACAGATCGGATAGTGGGCCAGCTGGCTAGGCTTGCAATTTTTGATGGCTGGTGGCTCGCTAAGTTTGCTGCACTCTTGTTTCTTGCTATATCATTGCTTGGTGTAAAGGGAAGGAAAGATGAAAACATATCCTTTAAAAAGATCTATCTCTATATAGGGGCAGGGCTATTGCTATATTTCTGTAGCATCTTTTTTTTGTATTTACATTGGTCGGATTCATTATTGATTGGACTTTATTGTCTGGTAACCATCATCGGCTTTCTTTTGATTTTGGCTGCAGGTACCTGGATTTCAAGAAGAATTAAGCAAAGTTTGGTAAAAGACATATTCAATTCGGAAAATGAAACCTTTCCCCAGGAAGAAAGGCTACTCGAAAACGAATATTCTGTAAACCTCCCCGCTAAATATAATTATAAGGGAGAGATACGTGACAGCTGGATTAATCTCATTAATCTATTCAGGGGATTGTTGGTCGCAGGAACACCGGGGGCTGGAAAATCTTACTTCGTGATCCGTCACCTGATCGACCAGCTAATGGGAAAGGGGTTCAGCATGTTTATTTATGACTTTAAGTACGATGACCTTTCCGTAATTGCATATAATTGCCTGCTCAAATATATTGGCAGGTATAAGGTTAAGCCTAAGTTTTTCGTGATAAATTTTGATGACCTCAACCGTACCCATCGGTGCAATCCACTCGATCCTGCTGCTATGACTGACATTACCGATGCAACCGAGGCGAGCAGGACTATTATGATGGGCCTCAATCGTGACTGGATCAAAAAACAGGGAGACTTCTTTGTAGAAAGCCCTATAAATTTCCTGACAGCAATAATCTGGTACCTGAAAAAATATAAAGATGGAAAATATTGTACCCTGCCACACGTGATTGAGCTAATGCAGGCTGACTACGAACAGCTTTTTAATGTCCTGCAGCAGGAAGAGGAAATAAAGGTGTTGATCAATCCATTTATCAGTGCTTACCGTAATGAAGCGATGGCACAACTGGAGGGTCAGATTGCATCTGCAAAGATTGGCCTCGCAAGGCTTTCTTCGCCGCAATTGTATTATGTTTTGAGCGGTAATGATTTCACCCTTGATGTGAATAATCCTGAAGAGCCGAAGATTATATGTGTAGGTAATAATCCACAGAAGCTACAGGTCTATGGAGCCGTACTTTCGCTTTATATATCCAGGATGATTAAACTGGTCAACCAAAAAGACAAATTGAAAAGCGCACTGATTTTTGATGAGTTCCCTACAATATTTTTCAATAATATGGATAGCCTTATTGCAACTGCCCGCAGTAATAGGGTGGCCACGGCTTTAGCCGTGCAGGACTTTAGTCAGTTAAAAAAGGACTATGGTGCGGAGCAATCTGAAGTCATCACCGGAATCGTTGGGAACATTATAGCAGGTCAAGTGACTGGAAGTACCGCCAAAACACTGAGTGAGACTTTCGGAAAAATTATGCAGGATAGGCAGTCGAAAAGTATAAACAGTAGCGATATATCTATTTCCCAATCCACTCAACTGGATTACGCCATTCCGGCTTCTAAGATCGCCTCGCTTTCTTCTGGAGAATTTGTTGGAATGGTTGCAGACAATCCCGAAAAAAAAATCGCTTTAAAGATGTTTCACTGTGAGATTCAGAATGATCATGATGCAATTGCAAAGGAGGAAAAGCAACATAAACCAATACCTATTATTAGACAGGTAAGTATAGATGAGATTAAAGCGAATTATGAAAATATAAAGTCTCACATTGCAGACCTGCTAAAATCAGAATCCGCAACAAGTGAAAATAATGAAGATACTAGGCCAAAACGAAAAGCGACCGATTCAATAAAATCCAAGAAAAAGGAAGCTGTAAAAAACAAGGAACAACCTAAGACCACAATGTCACTTTAAATACTTTTAAGCAACGCTTTTCCTCTGCAAAGCTATGGCCTGTCCCAAATAGAAAAGTGTTTGTTCAAAAGTTTAGTTAATTCAAAAATGTTGCGACAACATGAATGCGTGTTTTTGAAAATTTATCATTTATGATTTAAACACTGCGCCATCGACATAGCAATATGGAGTTCTTTATATTGTACACCAAGTTGTAATATAGTGATCAAATAATCACTTTTCATTCCCATTATTGCTCGTTTGAACTGGGTTTCCAAAGATTCAGGTAGATCCATTTCCCTAATCAATTCCAAGAAGGCAACTTCTTGGAAAGCGTTACTAATTACCTCTTTTAAATCTTTCTCAAAGTGCCAATTTTGGCAAGCTACTTTCATTTCGCCGAATGTTGAATACGGACTTATATTAATGTCGGTTTCGCAAATGATGTGGTTAGCCAATGTTTCATTGTCAGCATTATTTGAAATATTTAAGATGACGGTGATAAAGCTTAAATAACGTTCCATGCTTGCTTTCCAGTTGATTTTCCAAAAATCAAAATGAAAAAGTCTCTCCACAAAATCATCATCCCAGACTAGCCTTGAACGAATGCCGTCTAGTGCGTTGCTGATTGCTATCTTGCAGGAGTACGGTTCTTTAATCTTAAATAGTGCCATCAAAGTTGGTATAGCATACCAACTTCCTGAGCGCTCGACACCTTTGCATATTTCTATAATTTCTGAAGGTTTGTCAGCTATCCTTAGCTCTTGAATGACAATTGATTCTTTTGCCCCATCTTCGTCTTCAAAATTACCATTGATCATCATTGTAACTAAATTTCTTGCTTCGATAGTCATATTGCTATAGATTTTTTTTGGTATTCCCTTAGGTTAATCCTAAGATCAACCAAAAATAGGTTGTGGTGTAATGAATGTGTGAAAGTGAAGTTGTCCTGATAGGATGTTTTGAGCCTCTCTCTGATGTTACTTAAACCCAATTTGCTGGTTTCCTCGGCATTTGGATGATCTGAAAGATTGGAGGATTGAAAGATTATTGTACTTGAATCACTGGTAATCATAATCTTAGTCGGGCAATCACGAGAAAGTACATTTCCATGCTTGAAAATATTTTCAACCAAAGTAAGAAGTATGATAGGAATAATTTTGATATTCCCGTCTTGAATATCTGTAGTGTATTCCAGATTAAGGTAATTTTCAAAACGCAGACGATTCAATTTGATCATATTGCCAATTTGTTCAACTTCACTGGCTAAGTCTACAAATCCATCTTTGCTTTCTTTAAGTGCATATCTCATTATATCCGCTAGACATGATATTGCTTCCCTTGCGTTCCCAGGATCATGCTTGGCTGCGGTACGTATAAATGTAAGTGTGTTGAATAAAAGATGAGGATTGATCTGAGCTCGCAAAAACTCCTTTTCGGAGATCAACAACTTGCTTTTTAGTTTTTCAATTTCGAGTTCCGATCTGAGCTCAGTTTCTTTCTGTATCAGGTTTCTTTTTAGCAGATAGTATGCAGTAGCAAATAACAAGAAATAAATGCCCCTCCACAAAGTTGGAATTAAAAATTTATAATGCAGACTCGCCTTAACGAAGCTATCAACAGTGAAGTTTCCAAGGATTTTTGATATTCCAGAGGCTAATAAAAAGTATATAGCCAATTCTAATAGAACAAACACTACGTATTTCCATTTCATTCCAGTTTTACCGGTGCCAAAATGATAAAGTAACCACCAGATGTGAAAATATACCAAAGAAATATTAAGGAAATAATATAACACATAATGCAGGATCGGTCTATTTGCATCAATAATGGAAGTGGCAACAATGACTTCCCCTAAGATGAAAATTACCCAGAATACGATATGGAACACAGGCTCCAGATACATCTTTTTAGTGCTGTTATATAATAAATGGTACATGATATATAATATAAATGTTAGCCATAAATCCCTAAAGTACAATTGGACTTTACTTAAAACCTAAAGTCATGAAAAATCACAAACACCCCGTATTAATCAAGCGTACTGTATTTAAATTTATGAAATCCAATAACGTCGACAAAAAGAATTCGACTGACCCGACAACTTCTGTTTTTACCACGGTAACTGTATCTACAAACGCTATACGTTAGTTAGTTTAGCCTATTTTTTTTAATGAATTCCCTTATGGCTGGCCGGTAAACCTTACCAATATTAAAGTACATCCCATCAGTCATAAGGGCTCTATAGCCCTCTATCTTTTCTAAAAAATTAACAGATATGATGGTTGACTTTGCCACCCTAAAAAAAGTTTCTTTCTTGAGCAGCTTTTGCTCAAGGCCTTTGAGTTGTATATAGGTTATCTTTTCTCCTTTTGTTGTATGGATATTGATGTAATTTTCCAATGCTTCAATGTAAATAATATCGTCATAAAAAATTTTGAGCATACTATTCTTATCATCACCCTTAACAAAAAGAACTTTTTCATCTTTCCCAAATTGTTCATCTTCCTTCGCTTTGCTAAGAACCTTTATCTGTCTAACAAATTTATCATATCTCACCGGCTTCATTAAATAGCCTGAAGCATCAGCTTCATATGTTTCGGGACCATGGAATCTATGTGCGGTTACATAGACTAGGAAATCACAATATTCATTTAACAACGGCGCCGCTTCCAGTCCTCCAACAATAGGCATGCTTATATCGCAAAAAATAACATTAACCTTACCTGTTTCCCTTAAGAAGAGAATTGCATCGCTGACATTTGTGAATGTTTTTTCGACGAATACATCTGGTGTTACTTCGATGATCTCATTTAAATCGGTAATGGCATGAGGCTCATCATCAATAATAATACTGCTAAGTTCCATAAAGTTAAGTGCTTGATGAGAATCACAATATCGCAAATGTCTTCTAAATTAGCAAGCGATACTCCGAAATGGAGACAATGGTCAGGTTTTCAGAAAGTCAAAAAACTGACTGTTTTGGTACCTGTTATATAAAATTTGATACCTGTTATATAAAATTTTTGATTTGAAGATCATCTCACTTTAGATTGCCGATTAGAAATTATCAATTAACAGATCATTTCGACTTTAGTTCTTTACCTCGCCGTCGGAAGCAAGGACACAACGAAAGGGGCAATGCCCCCTTTCATTGTATTGACGAGTCGAAAGAAAATTTTATTTTTATGGTACGGGAAGAACATTATCAAGCTCTTACGTGCGCCCTAGCCGAAATACATGACCTCTCAGACGCTCTTATTAATGCGCTAAGACCCTTGGCAAATGAGCGATCGTATAGAAAAAATCAACAGATTTTGAATGTTGGAGATGAGCAGCAGTCAATCTACTTCATCATCTCTGGATATGCTCGGGAAGTGACTCCAAATGTAGAGCAGAGCCATGGGCAGACTACCTGGTTTTGGTTCACAGGCGATTTCGTGTTTCATAATGGTTTTTTTAGCAAGCAGTCTTCGGAAATTGATGTAGAAATATATCACGATACCACATTGGTTGAAATCAGTTATGAAAATTTACTCATTCTAAGATCGAAGTTTCCCGAATTATTCACAATAGGAGAAAATTTGAGAATTTATTATGACCGCTTGCGAAAACAACATACTTCTGATTTGGTAAGCTTAAGAAGATGGGAGCATTTCGAATTATTCTATTCACGCTATAAATTGCTTTTTAATATTGCTAAACATAGAGACATCGCGTCTTTTCTGGGGATCAGAAACCATGGACTTAACAGATATTTCAAAAACCAATAACTGCAATGAATTGGTTACAATGGTTCCATTAATCGGTAACAATGGTATAGTATTCTTTTCAGGAATACAGCCGAAATTTGATTAGCATAACAATTAAGTGTGCATCAATCAGAAAGGAGTGCTGTGACAAAGACTGAAATTATGTAATGGGAGCTACGCGTTCTCGGTGGTGGATACCACATTTCGATGAATAGTCAATCAAAATATTATAAAAAATTGAAAATTAAAACCATTCCATTTAGGCTTAATCCAAAGACAAGGGAATTCTTATTATTACTCATCAATATCATTCTCGCCTCGCTTTTCGCCTATACGGCATACGAAAAGATTATGGACCATGAACGGTTTATGAATGGTATTGCAAAAGTTGAACTAATAGGAAAATTTGCCTTTTTCATTAGTTGGGCAGTCCCAATTGTCGAGCTTCTGATTGCGGTGCTGATATTAATACCAGAAACTGCAAAGATTGGACTTTGGTGCTTTTTAGGAGTGATGATAATTTTTACAATGTATATTTTGATCGCATTGATCTGGGCGAGTAAGCTTCCATGTCATTGCGGGGGTGTCATCGAAACATTAACATGGACGGAACATCTTTGGTTTAACATTGGATTTATCCTTTTGTCAACCATGTCCCTTCGTCTAAACAATACCTCAAATAAAGAATCACAAAATTAAAATTTAAAGTTATGAACAAAGTTCAAAAAATGATCATGAGCTTCGCAGCAGTTGCAATGATTGTAGGTTTTAGTGCTTTTAGAAGTGAATCAAAAAAAGTAAAAGTAGATGCCTGGTACTACACACTCAACTCTAATGGTACAATATACACCCGCATCGGGACAGCGCCGGTATCTGAACCAAATCCGGACGATTGTCTCTCTGGACCATCTAAAAAATGTTACGTTGCCTTTGGGGATGATGAAGGAGCAACAATTGATGCGACCAGTGCTTTGCCCGCACCAACAGTTGATGAATCCGATAGTAATGGCTATCGTCCATAGTCGTTGAAATCTGTAGCCATTATGAATGGCTACAGATTTTGCTCAATAATAGCGATAAACGCTTTGCTATCTGATTCAGAGATGGGCCTGGGGGGGGTACCTGATATTAATTTCCCGTCTTTCCCGACAATAAGTAAATTAGGATAAGAGATATAATTATAATATCTCAACATAGGATGATTCTGCCCCAGCCCATTAGTATAAGTATAGAGTGATTTTTCGCTCCCATACTTGCCACTTTTTACCCCTACCTGAAATTTTCGACGATCAGCATCGACATTGACACTCAAGAATACCACATCTTTCCCTTCAAAATACTCCACAATTGGTTCCATTTTTTTAGTCAGCAAGATACAATTACCGCAACCGTAAAACCAGGTATCAATCACGATGACTTTTCCTTTTAGCATGTTCAATGAAATGTTGCGGCCATGAATATCCTCAAATGAAAAATCATACACAGGAGTACCCACATCCCTTGATGATAAAATAGCTTTCAGCCGTTCTTTACATTTCCGATCCTGGACCGATTCAATTGCCTCGAGTAGTAATGCGGTAGAATATTTATTTTTGTTGATATGCTTTAGAAAATGGTTTTTCAGTAATTCGTCATGTAATAAGCCCTCATAATTTAACCGTATTGCTGAGAATACAAATTCGAACGGACTTTGACTTCCCGATTGATTTGAGACCAATTGATAGAGTTCATTCAGATGCAACATATATTCATGATAGATATGGCTTTTGCGTAAGCTGAAACTAAATGGGACCGCAAAACTGTTCTGCTCGACAAAAAGCCTTCGGACTTCATTGGTTAAAGCTTTCCTATAGGTGGAATCTAGTCCTATTCCCGGAAGCGGCTCAATAGCGGCTAAAAAGTAATCATTTATGGCCGAGAATGCATTCAACTTGATGAGCTCAAAGGTGTCATTTTTCCAGTCTTTTTTATATTGGTTCAAACTGGACATGACGAGATTACTCTTTTCGACTTTTCGTTTCTGATTATCAATGATCCGGTTTGGGTCATTACTGTCTTCGATTTTTTGGAATTTGTGGATTTCCATTCCCATCGTATGTTGAAAATTTAACTTCGATGAACCCTTCCCTGTGAAGATTACATCTTTTGGGTTTTTATAATCAATATGAACAGAATCGCCAGCTTCAATCACAAAATGATTACCATTTAAGGAGAACATTTGTAACCACCACAGTTCGAAATACCCAACTGAGGAAGAAGGATATATCTTGATTTTAAAGTTGTTGTTTTTAACGCTAACTTTATAAATTTGCCTTCCTTCCCAGGGTTGTCGTGACTGGTATTTGCTATAATACCTGATTTCTTCAGGCAGTTTTACATAATTTAAAAATTCTGCACTGATGGTGCCTGAGATGATAATTGGCTTGTATTCTCTTTTTGCCAATGTTACGCCACAAAAGATTAGTCCGAGCAATGTTGTTAACAATAGTTTTTTCATCATGGTAACTTTTATCTTATATTTTGTTGGATGCCGCTCAGCGCGATTTCGTCATCAGGAATTGGAAATACATATTTTGTGGAGTTAGGAGAAAGGGTATAAATTGTCCCACCAAGGTTTCGTTCCAGTGTAATACTGGAACCATCCCGATTGAGTCGTTTTAAGTCTGACCACCTTAATGCTCTCCAAACCAGTTCTTTCCGCCGCTCACTTAAAACCAAATTCAGCGCTTTATCGCTGGAAAGATTTGACACAGGTGCAAAAGTTCCTTTCCGATATCTGTTAACAAGCAAATTGTTTAACAAAGCTGCAGTGATGTCTGGTCTGCCACTTCTTGCGGCACATTCTGCTTTAATCAATAAAACCTCATCTGTTGCAAGTCCGGAGAAGGCGTAAAATCCACCGCCTACATATCCTCTTTTCACGTTTATATTACCCAATGCATTTTTAACATAAAAGATATTCAACCTCAAATCGTTGGATTCATAAAGAGCAATTAAAGTCGGATCAATCTTGATTGCTGTGTTTACAGTTGTGTAGGCTGTTGTCTGTGAATAAGCTACTACTTGCGTGCTGTAGAAAATGGTCTCATCCGTGGAATATGAGAATGGAATGTCGCTCGTCTGGCTGACATTGTTGTAGTCAATTAATTTGCTGTATTTTGCCATGCATTTATCTGCATTTTCTTCAGCATCTTTATACCTACCCATATAAAGATATATTCTCGCGAGCAACGCATATACACTCGCCTTTGATGGCCTGTTTTTATTAAATGCTTGGTAATCGTCTTTCAAAAGCGAAACAGACTGAACCAAATCAGATATAATAAAACTGAAAGTATCCTCTAGGTTTGATCTTTTTTCGATGATATCTATTCCTGCTGATTTCCGTAATGGAAGTCCCGGGTCATTAACAGCCTGCGATGAAGCATACACGGAACAAAAATTTCTGGCTAGGTCGAAATACGCGAAAGCTCGATAAAACAATGCAGCCCCTTTTAGATTATCCGATTGTGCAGTATTGGATGGTAGTCGCTCAATTTTCTCCACGCCGTCCAGTGCATTATTAGCATAAAAGATGGCACTATAAAGTTGGTTCCAATCCGGAATGTTTACCTCACCCGAATAAATATCGCTCTGCCAGAGGTATGCATTTTTCAGGGTTTGTGCGCTGAAGGCGTCAAAATCAATTTTGTTTACGATGCTGTATTCATCTGAAGAAATCATTGCAAGTGCACCTGTCTTATTTAGAATATTGCTGTTATCTAATAACGATTGAAATTCACTTATGGATGTCGGATTCACAATTGAAGCACTAGGCTTTGCTTCTAGAAAATCTTTTTTACAGCCATAAAAAAAACAGCAGATAAGGATATAAAAAATGTAATTACTTTTCATGGTTTTTAAAGATTGGTACTAATTCCTATTGAAAAACTGAATGGGTTTCGATAAAGGCCAGAACCTATATCTGGATCTATGTTTTGCTTGGTCGCTTTCCAGATGATTCCCAGGTTTTGGGCGTAAGCATAGAATTTTAAATTTTTGAAGATTTGCTTTTTGTTACTATTGTTTGGTTGAAAGCTTAATCTAAAATCCTGAAGCCGGATGTGATCGGCTTTCTCGACACTGATCTCAGAGTATTGTACAAACGAATTTTGAGCAGTGTTTGCAGGGTAAGAAAGGGCAGGTATGTTGGTTATTGATTCGTCGCCCGGTTTCTGCCATCTTTTTTCAAAATCAACATTGGTGTAGGCATAGCTACTACCACCAAATAAGCCCGAACGGCGAAAAACATAATTTAATTTATATCCAATGTTGAATGAAAGTTCGAAATTTCTGAATGAAAAGTCGTTGCGGAAGTAACCATAAAAGGTGGGTATAGCAGAACCATTGTAGACAAGTTCGGCGGCGTTATTGGAATTAATGATTCCACTGTAATTTTGGTTTTGCAAACCGTTTATTCTGCCGATGGGTTTCCCTTGGCCATCTAGTCCTAAATACGCGAAGCTGAAAATTGCAGTATAAGGATAGCCCTCTAGTGGATTACTAAAGTTTGATTGAGCAATGTTCAGGTTACTGCTTTGCTTGACTTTATAATTTGTTATTAACTCTCTATTGTAGCTGAACAACAGTGAGCTTAACCACCTGAAATTATCATTTCCATAATTTTTGGTAATCACAACGTCCCATCCTGAGGTTTTGGTATCTGCTGCGTTTCCTTTGAACTGTACCACACCTGTCTGAGGTGCAGTGGGACTATTGGCGATTAAATTTTGGCCTCGTTTCTCAAAATATTCAACACTCCCTGAAAAAAGATTGCCTTTAGTTGTAAAATCAATACCAAAGTTTGCATTTTGCACTTTTTCCCAGCCTAAAGATGGATTCGGTGGATTTGCAACTTCTAGAGATGGGATATTCCAGTTGTTTATGATACTACTTCTCGCTGTTAAATATGCAGATGTGGAACGATCAACATTGCCATTGTAGCCAAAAGTTGCTCGGATTTTGACTGACTTCAGCAATGGAAAGCTGTAGAAGGCCTCATTACTCAGATTCCATGCAATTCCTGCAGACCATAGCGGAACACCTTTCTGATTGGCGCTTACGCCAAAGATGTTGGATTCATCTTTTCTTGCACTGCCGCTAATGATGTACCTATTGTCGTAAGCATAAGAAAAGTTCACAAAACTTGACCTAAATCTGTCTATCGTATAGTCAATTGACGAACCTAAAGGAATTTTTGCTGTAGCCGTTGAAAAATATTGAGTGAAATTGGTGATGAAATCCACAGGGGTAAAGGTGGCATTCGCTGCATTAAACCCGTATTGTTGAGCGGAAAGTAGCGAGGATTTGTAATCTTTAATTTCAAATCCTGCAAGTGCCGAAATGCTATGTAGATTGAAGCTCCTGTTGAAATCAGCCTGAATTCGTCCGTAGTTTGAAATATATTCTGTGTTCCGGTTTGTATTGATAGAGCCTAAGGGGATTGGTCTTATTGCTGCCAGTGTCGTTTGATTGAGCTTAGTATAAGAATTAATCAAATTGCGGGTAAAGAATGATTCCTCTGGACTTAACTGATTAAAGTTGCTTGTGCCTTTTTGATACTGGAAATTCATTCCAACAAACAGGCCTTTAAGCAACCTATATTTTGCATCTCCATTAAGTTTATAATCTGTAAGCTTCGTTTTATTATTGCTGTAGTTTTCGTCCAATGGGCGATAGTTCCAGTCTAACAATCCGCCTCTACCAGCCGTGTCAGTGTATTGCTTTCTTAATCCTCCCTCTGTAACCACAGGTAATGGGTTGCCTGATGAGTCTGCAAGTTGAAGATAAGGCACAAAAGGGCTCGAAAAGGAGTTGCCATTTCCTTTGGATTTGCTCGTGGCGAGTAATATTGCTGCTGAAATCTGCAACCTCTGATCAAAGAGGGAATAAGTATTTCTAATATTGAGATTAAATCGTTCATATTGGTTGACAACAAGGCTTGGTTTAACTATATCGTAACCTCCCGAGATATAAAAGGTATTGTTTTTTCCTCCCCCATCCACACTTAAGGAATATTGCTGATTATAAGAGGGCCTATATAGGTATTTTTCCATATCATCCCGAATATCGAATGACCTTAAAGAATTTAACGATTCATCCTGTTGAGCAGTCGTGATGACTCCACTACGATTTTTAAAAAGAATATCCACTACCGGTGAAATGGTGCGATATCCACTATTAATCGTGGAGTTATAAAAACCTTTATCGAAAAGATACTTCTCTAAATCAATGTATTCCGATGAGGTCATTTGTTGTCGGTAATGTAAATCTGGACGGGAAATCAACGTGGCATTTATATTAGCAGTAATGCGAACATTGTCTCTTGCCATGCCTTTCTTAGAAGTTAGCACGATCACTCCGTTACCTGCTTTTACACCCCAAATGCTTGCAGCTGCGGCATCTTTCAGTATCGAAATTGATTCTATATCATTTGGATTGATATTGTCTAAACTTCCCTCATAGGGGAAATTATCCAATACGATTAATGGAGAAGGGTTCGCGAACAAAGTGCTTCTTCCACGGACCGAAATGTTTGAGGTAATACCGCCACCTTGATTTTTGTTGAATATTACACCACTTGCAATCCCATCTAACCGGTCTAGTATGTTAGCTCCGACTCTACGATTTATAGTGTTGCTGTCAACCAGCACAAAACTTCCTGTCGCTCTCTCCTTCGGTAGATTTTGGTAACCCGTTGAAACGATTTGAACATCCTCGAGTGTATTTTGTTCTGCTTCTAAAACAATTTTTAAAGACCTCTTATCAGATGAAAACGAGGTTTCAGTTAGTGCAAAACCCAGTGAGCTCACTATCAAAATTCCTTCATTTCCCAGGTTTGTTATCTTAAACCTTCCAGAATCGTTTGCTATAGTTATGACATCTGTATTTTTGATTTTTATGGTTGCGTTCGGGATAGGCTTTCCTTCACGATCGATAACAACCCCTTCAAGATCTATCTTGGATTTGTTGGATTTATCCTGATCTTTGATTATTGTTGGCTTCAAGAAAATGGTTTTGTCTACAATCTCAAAGCTTATCTTTCTCGGCAGGAGAATGTATTTTAATACCTCATTTAATGATTGGTCTTTAAAATCAGTGCTGATTTTTTCAAATTCGTTTATTGTTCCCTTATTGTACCAAAAATCGTAACCACTCTGTTGCTCTATCTTGTTCAGTACTGACCGGAGTGTAGTTTGGTTTGTTTTAAGGGTAATGTTCTGTGCATTTGCATTGGATGAGAAGATCCCGGTAATTAAAAAAAATAGCGGAATTGTTTTTAAAAATAGCCTATTTAAATATCGCCAGTTTAAGGCCTTAAATAAAGTTTTTGGCGGTGGGTAGGGATGTTTTTGGTCACAGTTGCCCCTCAGTTGATAAAAAATCATACTTTTGTTTAGTTTGGTTATAAAATGTTAGGTTAGTGCTTGATGTTAATTCACCAGACTTTGCCGGTGGTGTTCTTCGAAAACACCTCCGGCTTTTTTATCTGGAATCATTAACTAAAATTAAATTTCAAATTTCTACATAGGCTATCAGGGTTAAAGTGGACTTTTATTGTGTGTTAAGATTTTATTATCAAGGTTTTAGTTCCTTTTTTTTCGTTCAACGAAAAATTTACTCCGCTCATCTTTAACAACTTTAGCAATGTTGATAGATCTGATTTCCTTGAGATTCCACCCGTCAAATGCATGTTTGGAATGTTATTTTCGTACTCGACTTTGATATCGTACCATCGTTCTGCCTCATTTAAGATCGATTTTAAATCTGCATCCCTAAACTTTATCTTGCCATTTTTCCAGGCCATATTCAACTCCAGATCGCCATCAGTTTTTTTAAAACTTGCGCCATCTGCTGTGGATTGCTCTCCTGGCTTTAATATGATGGAAGCAAACTCATTTTTAGTTTCCAGTTTAACTGAACCTTCTAAAAGAGTAGTGCTAACATTTTTCTCATAGGTATTAATATTGAAATGAGTTCCAAGAACTGTGAGATTTTGATTTTTGGAAGAAACAATAAATGGGTGGTTTTTGTCTTTGGCTACTTCAAAGTAAGCCTCGCCGCTGACCAATTTTACCCTACGTTCAGTCCGCTCTCTAAAACTGGTAGGATATTGTAAAACAGTAGCGGCGTTTAGCCATACTTTGGTGCCGTCGGACAACACTATCTTATATTCTCCACCTTTAGGGGTAGAGATGGTTTGCGATTCCACCAAGGAATTCATTTTTATTTTTTTTCCATCGCTATAGCTTAATCCAGAGTCGCTTATATTTAACTCATTATGATGTTGATCAAGCTCAATAGTTTTTCCATTTGATAGCGTGATCAATGCTGTATTTCCTTTTGGGAAAATTTGTTCTGCTATACGCAGACTTCTGTTTATACTATTCTCTGGTTGGGGGTTAAACATATAGATTGCGAAAGCAATGACAGCTGCGGCAGTCGAAATAGTGATAACAACTTTTAAAGAACGTGATTTGGATATAGGTAACCCGTTGGAAACTTGTTTTTTGATTGCTTTAATTTTTTTTTGGGAAATTTCAACTGATTGTTCATTGAATGCAAAGAATGATTTCTCAATCAATGCCTTTTCAGGTTCAGTGCATTGACCCGAATTGTACTTCCTTAAAAGTTCCCTTGCTTGTTCGTTGTCCATTTCAGCGAGTTGATTTGGATGTAGTACGATTTGCAAATGTTGATCTTAGAATTTTTTCTTAATAAAATTAAAATAATAATGGGAGTATATTTCCAAGCTTAATTCGGAAGATTTTTAATGCATTAGATAGATGCTGAGAGACGTTGTTTTCAGTGATTTCTAATCTCTCGGCAATTTCGGTATGACTTAAATTTTCTTTTCTGCTTAGTTCAAAAACTTGCCTCATTTTTCTGGGAAGCCTTTGGATTTCTTTTTCAATATATTTGCTCAGTTCTTTCTCTCTTATCAGATGATCCGTTTGCTCATTTATCTTAATCTGATAATTTTTTAAGAAGTCCAGGTATTTAGTTTGTACTTTTTGATGGGCAAAATAATCAAGAATTCTGCTCCTGATAGATATGTATAGGTAAGACGAGAGTTTCCCGCTTTCGGAAAGTGATTCTCTTTTGTTCCATAAGTTTATAAAAAGTTCTTGAACAAAGTCTTTTGCAAGTTCTTCATCCCTAAGCTTCTTGTAAGCGAAAGTGAACATTAAATAAAAGTAGCGGTTGTAAATTTCGGTGTACGCAGAATGGTTTCCGTTTTTTAATTGGATTAATAGTTCTGAATCTAAAATTTTTTGAACCTTTGTCATCGCTCATCATATTTTGATGAGCCCCAAGGAGGAGAAGAGCGTGTCTATTTTATGGCAATAGGGCACGGCAACTTACTATCCTCTACTACATGGCTCTGGTGGGCCGGCCAACCTTTCGGAAGGCTCCAAGTAAAAAATAAGCAAGCACCGTACCCTATAGCCTGTATAAGGTTTCGATGCAGTACTTACTTCGCTTGGATAAATTTACCAGATTTAGTAACGAAGCTCGTTTGGCAGTCCTAATTGTATATTTAGAACTGCAAAGTTATTAAAAAATATTGTCCTTTAAATTTAGTCTTCAGACTTTCTAAATAGGACATATAGTTGTAAAAAACAATTAAAATCATCGAATATCATGTATAATCCGATGTAATAAGACGTATTATGATGTAAATATATTAATATATGACGTAAAATTATATAAAATTCAATATTTTATTTCAGTTGTAACTCTGGTTATCTTGAATTGTTCAATAGCATTTTCAATACTATTCTTGCATGTCAACAAAACACAGAGGAAAAATTTTAGCGGAAGTAGCAAAGCGTCATCATCTAACCATAACGAAAATTGCTAAATTAGCGGGTTATACCCAGTCAACATTTTACAAGCATAAATTGCAGTCCGAATTAGATTTTGACGTCCTATACAAATATGCAAAGGTTTTAGATTACTATTTTCAGAATGAATTTCCAGAATTTTCTCAGTATTTAGAGGATAACAATTTAGGGCAAGTTGAAAATAGAAGACTGAGTTATAATGATCTGGTTCAAATTATTGAAAAACATAAGGTCAGAGAGGCTGAGGATGCTAAAACTATACTTTCTCATCTCAACGAGTTAAAGGATTGTTATAAAGAATTAAAAGAAAAACAGATTGAAATTGAGTCTCTAAGAAGAGAATTGCAACTATTAAAATAGATGGAGACACTATTTAAGGATTTTTGTAATAGTTTATTATTAGCATGATATTTGTGTTAGTAATAATATATAATTATATTTGTATAATAATGTCACGCAATATAAACATAGTTGAGGGTAAAGATGTTCAAAAATCTATGCCAAATCCTTTGATCAAAATGATTGAAGATAAGAAACGTGTTATCAATGCAATTCGTGAGGGTAAAGATTTGTCTAAATTAAAAGGCATCAATTTTGTCAGCCCTATATAAACTCACCAAATCTGACTCTGGTTCTTATCTTTTTACAACTGACGGTGGGCTAGACTATACAGTGTTTTTTATTGAATGCCCAGTTACTGATATAGAAGGAAATAATCATACTGTTTACAGCTTCGGTTTTGAAAGGGCAGGAAACTTTGAGACTGGAAAATTCTCGAGTTCATTCGATGAGAAGATCAAAGCGACCATCATTCATATTATAAAAGTATTTTTTGATAAAAACGGAGAAAAAGCTATCCTATATTTTTGTTATGATGATGATGGTTTTGCAAGACATAGAAGTATAATATTTAGTCTCTGGCACCGAGAGCTTGCGGGAACTATTCTGCACATTAAAAAGAATACCGAAGTTAAGGGCGGGATTTTATATGGAGGCATATTAGTAGCAGAGAATAATCCATTATTGCCTCTTTTAGAGGGAGCAGTTGATGCTTATATAGAAGAAGTTAATAATCAAAAGCATTAACTTCATCTATATAAGGGTGTTGCACTCAGGAGTCATTTATCTAGAGCTACTATTTTATTTATTAACTGTCCTTGGGATAATATGGCAAAGTAAACCGCTCATGATTAAATATCATTTGCCACCATTCCCAAAATCTCCAAGGTTTAATGATGAAAGTTCTATAGAGGGTTTTATTGGGGTTTGAGGGATTGTCGGTTTTGAATGCTTCAAATCTGCGCTTCGTTACATCAAAACCTTGTGTTGGTCCACCTTGTTCAGTAAATTCAAAACTACCATCTCGATTTTGGTAATGGTAACTTTCCCGAAAGAAATATTGAATGGGAGGAGTATTACTTAAGGTTATAATTACAGCAACTGTAATTATAATTATCCTGTTGCGTTTTTTCATAGTATTATTTAGTTACACGGTCCGTTACTTTTTGGGATATTTCCGCCTCCTTGATTGATGTCTGAATTTGGATTACTTGCTTTTTGTTCTCTTAAGGCATTTGCCATACCTGCAGGTGTTTTTGCATATCCTGCACCACCTGGTCCACTGATTCCTATCATTGTTGTAGGATCTGGGATCGGAATACCACCTGCCTGACCGGCTCCAAATACAAAAGCCGAGCAATTAAAATCCGTAAAATGGTATTGTTGTGGTGGGTTGCTCACATAATTGATAACCTTTTCAAAGCTTTCACTATTAACGTAATAGGTTGCGCTTATGTTATATTCATCATACCCATTGTCAATAATTTGAGATTTTGAGTCAAGTTTATCTAATCCGGAACCAGTTGGATAGAATCCTAATGTTTGGGTAATCGTGGTACTTCCACTTGTTTTGCTCAGGGATATCGCAACATGACCAAAACTATTTGCACCAACATTAAAAGAAGTTCCTGGCTGAGGTTCTACAACGTAAACCCTGACCACAAAAGCGGCGTTTGGATTTGTGATTTGTGAAAAGCATTCCATCATTTTTTTTGGATCAACTTTATTATTGTTTTCTCCGGGTAGGTTGGATGGGGCGGGAGCGGGAGGTGTTGGATTGGTAGAAGGGGCACCTCCGCCGCCACCGCTACTACTTCCTCCTGAACTTTCTCCACCATAGGAATCTCCGCCACCGCCTCCCCAGAAACTCATCCCGTCATCATAAAAGGAATAACTACAAATTCTTTCGGAATGAACTGTGAATTCGCCACTGGCATCCACATAGCTGTCTTGATACCAGGCGCAACTTTCAATGACCTGCATCTTCATCAGTTTGCCCTGAGCACCCTTTAGTGGGTTCAGATCCCCAAGTACGCCCTGTTTTTGCAGCTCAAAGTTTTCTTTTGGTCCGATTTCTCCTATTTGCTTACCATCACTATATAGTTGACCGCCTGTTAGTTTATACGCTAGGTCATACTCGAATACCCGGCCCGTAAAATTAGAATTTCGGACGTTTCCTTTCTGAAGATATATCGCGTCTGGTAATACTTCTACAATTCGGGCTTCAATTTCGTTGGTTTTACTGTTTCTTTTTATGGCTAGTTGCCTGTAACCCTGTTCAACGCCTTGGTAAATTGGCCGTCCAGCAAGGGTTAATTTCCAGATGTTGCCATCCTTTAATATGGTGTTTGTTGCAGTCTGCCAATCTAATTGCAAATCATTTATTACGGATTTATCGACAGTTTGGTGAGTTTGCGCTATGAAAGCCTTGGCATCTGCCAATGTCAGGGTGATGTTTGTAGGAGAGGGAGCAGGGCTATATTGTTCTTGGCTATCTTTCTTACAGGCGGAAAGAGTAAACATAAAGAGGATGAAAATTTTAAGTTTTGTTTTCATAACGGAATTTTGAGGTTTAAAACAATACTAAATTTGGGTGCCGTTTTGTGTCACGTGACACAATCCCAGTTTTTTTCGATGAATTCTGGACAAGGTTTCCCGGCTTATTCCCAGATAAGAAGCGATATTGCTTTGAGTGGTTTGTTGTTCGATATCAGGGTATTTTTCAATCAGCATCTCGTAACGGTTTTCCGGGGTTTGGGTACGCAGGAAAAGCGCCCGTTCTTCGCTTAGCAAATAGTACTTCTGGGTCACAATACGACCGAGCAGATTGCCCTCATCAAAATCGGCATAATAACTGTTCAACTGGTTCCAGGTTAGTGATTGAAGTTTACAGTCTTCAAGTACCTCTATGTACTCATAAGCGGGTTTTTGGGTAAAAAAACTATACACCGAGATCATCAGATCGCCCTTTCCCATGAACCAGGTGGTGCACTCTTTACCATTGCTGTCAATGAAATAGGCGCGCAGGAACCCATACCTGATAAAGTATAACTTTCGGGCAGTTTCACCAGGCTTGAGCAACAGGTGTTTTCGTTTAAATGTCTCAGTGATGACCTCCTCGTTTACGCGCTTCTGAAAGGGTGCGGGTAGCGGAATTATAAAGCCCAGTGTCTCTAATAGATCGGCCTCATTTTTAGAATAATTTTTCATGCAGTGTCGATTGTGTCACAAATCAACTTTTCATTGCATTTACCTGAATAATATTGTCCTGTCGGAAGGAGATACTTTTTTAACGGAATTTTTTCGCTTTTGTTTTAGCAGGTTCCTTAAAAATTTCTTTTTTCAATTTCTGATTGACTGCTGCTCAAATCGTTAACATAAAAAGTATGATCATGAACCTAAAGAAACTATCAGAAAAACTGTATGCGGAAGTCTCGCTTCAAGTTGAAGAAACTACTTCCATTGAAAATTCCCTGGAGAAATTCAGGAGTGGTTTAGCGCTCGTTCAAAAAGCGCTGGCGCAGTTGAAGATCGAGCTCACAAACTCCGGGTTCGCCAATAAAGAAGAAGAAATCTATTTTTTTAAGAGGGGAAAGCCTCAGATCTATTCGTTATTGATTTTGATCACCGAACGATACGCGATTGAGACCAGCATGCCACTTCTGGGTAAGGACAAGCAGATCGCCCATCTGGAATCCCAGCTCTATTTTATTGACCGGTTTTTCAGGCAGAATGAGTTTATCTATCAATACTACCGCCTTGGGGCTGTTGATCTGGACGACCGGTATTTTACCAGAAATGGAGGCAGCCAGCTGGTAGGTTTTGCCGAAGTTCCCGATGTGGACCCCTCGTTTTCAACGGTGGCGGATTACCTTTTTTCTAAGTTCATCGCCTACGAAAAGCTCCAGGAATCGCTCAAACAAGAAATAGAAATGCGAAGAGGTGGAGAGGAGGCGATGCATAAGAATGCTTTCAAAGATCTCAAGTGGACAGGAGAGGCGGTCAATATGGTGGAATTGGTTTACGGGGTATATGAAACGGGTCAGGTTAATGGAGGTAAGATCAGCCTTTCAGAACTGATGGAGTTTTTTGGTCAAGTTTTTCAGGTAAACATCTCGGGCTACTTCAAGCGTTTCGCCGATATCAAAAGGCGTAAGTCGATGAGCAAGACCCGTTACCTCGATGAGATGCAACAACTGGTATCGAAACGCATAGAGGATAGCGATGCCTGGATTCCGGAGGATCAAAGAAGCCGTTACGGCTTCTAATGCTTGTTTTTTAAAAATCGTTGGGTAGTACCTGCGGTAGTACTGAATCAAAAATTTGCCACTTCCCAACATTTGTACCAACAAAGGCCGGCAATGGTGCAGGCCGGAAAATCTCAAATTTATGTTACAACAATTTTCCTGGACAACTTTCCTCATTTTCTTCGCCGTGTTAAGCGCACTCTGGTATCTCGCGCTCCTGCTTACCGTCTTTCGTAAAGATGCGATTGCCTTTCTCTCTGGTTCGCCCGCTGAATCCCCTATAATTTCATTAGGTGATGCGGGATCTGCTGAAAAACAAGATGATCTGGCAGAGCAGGAAATTATGGGCAAATCCAAAATGCCCGAAGGACTGGAAGTGGTGAGCATGGGCGCATTGAGTTTTTCTGTTGGTGATCATTCCGCTTACAATGATGAAGATCTAAAATCAGATCAACTGGGGCTGGTGCCTGATGTGATTCAGGAGCTGAAAGAAATATTTGGGATCCTCGAAAAAGAGGATGGCACCAAGCAGGACTTTTTCTCCCTGGCCGCGATGATCAGTGAAAAATACGGACGCATCGGATCTAATCCCAACATCGGCAGAATCAATGAGTTTATCCGTGACCGTGCCCCTTTTGCATTCACTCTGGAAGAACTGGAATACCTCTGGGATTAATCAACTGATTTTTTACTTAACGAATTTTATCATGGAAAATAACTCATTCAAAGAAGCCAAAAAACTAGCTCTACTAAAAACCGCCATGTTCTCCGTTGCTTGGCTGACACTCAATTATATCTTTTCAGTTTCCTGCTTCGCCCAGGATGGAAATGCCGGAATTCAGGAAGCAACCAATAAGGTTAAAGGGTATTTCGATACCGGGTGCGATCTGATGTATGCCATCGGTGCGGTCGTGGGTATCATCGGTGCCATTAAAGTATTTAACAAGTGGAACGCCGGAGAATCCGATACCAATAAGGTCGCCGCGGCCTGGTTTGGTAGCTGCATATTTCTGGTCGTGGTGGCCACCGTCCTCAAATCCTTCTTCGGGATATAGCCGGGTTAAAGGTTTTTGAATTTAAAAATCAACACTAAAAAGCTTAAAATTATGGCAACCATTTATCAGATCAATAAGGGCGTATCCAAGCCGATTGTCTTTAAGGGACTAAAGGCACAATATATTGCTTATCTCGCCGTCGGGCTCGTGCTGCTGCTGTTGTCCTTTGCAATCCTATACATCTCGGGCCTTAGTCTGCTGATCGTTCTGCCATTGATTGCCTTGTTAGGAGGTGCTTTATTCATGACCACCTTTCGCCTCAGCCACCGCTTTGGTGAACATGGGCTCATGAAGTACATCGCCAAAAAAGGCCTTCCCAAATATATCCGATTCTCTTCAAGGAGAATCTTCACCGGACTGAAATATCCCAATCATCAATAACTAAGCTTATGAAAGAGGCCATTAACATACTGCCCGTTTATAAAATAGAACACAGCTGCATCCTTTCTCATAGCGGGGACATTACCATTGGATTTAAAGCAACATTGCCTGAGATTTTTTCTCTTTCCGACCGGGACTATGAAGCCTATCATCAGGCGTGGGTTAAAGCGATCAAAGTGTTGCCCGCAGATAGCATATTCCATAAACAGGACTGGTTTTTAACTGAAAGTTTCCATGCAGATTTTGAAAAAAATGGACTGGCCTTCTTTTCCCGCTCCAGTGAACGGTTCTTCAATGAGCGCCCTTTTACGCAGCATACCTGCTATGTTTTTTTGACCAAAAAACCTGCCGGAAGAAAACCTTCCAGCTCCGCGGTGAGCAACATATTGCGTAGATCAATAGTTCCCACACAGACGATCAATTCGGTTCTGGTAGCTGATTTTTTAGATAAAGCCGGACAGTTTGAGCGTATCCTGCATGATTCCGGGTTTGTTAGCTTTCAAAGGTTATCCGATGACGATCTTGCCGGAACCGCCAATAAGGCTGGCATTATAGAACGGTATTGTTTTTTGTTAGGGGAAGGCGATATGCCGATTATCCGCGACATCAATTTGCAGGGCGGGATTGCTGTAGGGGAGAAGAAAATGGAAATTTATACTCTGGCCGACACCGAGGACTTACCACCATTCTGCGGCAGCCGGATCAATTATGAGCCGTACTCGACAGACCGCTCCAAATTTAGCGTCGGCTTTGCCAGTCCGCTGGGCCAGCTTTTAAAAGGCAATCATATCCTCAATCAATATGTGTTCATTGGGGATAGCCAAAAAACCATTAAACGCCTGGAAGCTAAAAAGCTTCGCCTGCAATCCCTTTCCAGCTATTCAAGGGAAAATTCTATTTCCAGGGACGCGGTCAACGACTTTTTAAATGAAGCGGTCGCACTGGGCAGGATGCCTGTAAAATCACACATCAACATCATGGCCTGGTCAGATGATCCCATGGATCAAAAGGAGATCAAAAACCGGGTGTCGTCTGCCATGGCTGCCATTGAAGCGGTCGCCAAACGCGAAACTGATGGCCAGGCGCAGATCTGGTTTGCGGGATTTCCCGGCAATCAGGCGGACTTTCCGATGAATGATAGCTTTGATACTTTTTTGGAGCAAGCCACCTGCATGTTTAATATGGAAAGCCATTACCGGGATTCTAGATCTACTTTCGGGGTTCGTCTGGGCGAAAGGCTGTCAGGCCGTCCGGTCCATGTGGATATTTCTGATGAGCCCATTACCAGGGGATTTACCACCAATCGAAACAAGTTTATTCTCGGCCCATCTGGGTCCGGTAAGTCCTTTTTCACCAACCACTTGGTGCGCAGCTATTACGAGCAAGGTACCCATGTGCTTTTAGTTGACGTGGGGCATAGCTATAAAGGGCTTTGTGATCTGGTCGGTGGATATTATTTCAGCTATAGCGAAGCAAGTCCCATCGCCTTCAATCCATTTTACTTAAGCGAAGGGGATGTACTGGATACCGAAAAAAAGGAAAGCATTAAAACACTTTTGCTCGCGCTTTCCAAAAAGGAAGGCGAAACCTTTACCCGTTCTGAATATGTTGGGTTTTCAAACGGCTTGACCCTTTACTTTAAACACCTGGATGCTCATCCCGATATCTTTCCATGCTTCAATTCATTCTATGAATTTTTGGCCGGAGATTATCTTTTGGTGCTCGAGGAAAACAAGGTTCGTGAGCAGTATTTTGATATCAACAGTTTCCTCTATGTGCTAAAGCCTTATTACCGGGGTGGAGAATTTGATTACCTGCTCAATGCAACCGCGCAACTAGATCTGCTCTCTGAACGCTTCATCGTATTTGAACTTGATGCCATAAAAGATCATCCCATTCTTTTTCCGGCAGTGACGCTGATCATCATGGAGGTATTTATTTCCAAGATGCGCAAGCTCAAAGGTGTCCGCAAGATGATTCTGATTGAAGAATGCTGGAAGGCCATCGCTAAAGAGGGAATGGCGGAGTATATCAAATATCTGTTTAAAACGGTCAGAAAATTCTTTGGGGAGGCTGTAGTGGTTACCCAGGAGGTGGAAGATATCATTTCTTCTCCGGTCGTGAAGCAGGCCATTATCAATAATTCGGACTGTAAAATCCTGCTTGATCAGAGCAAGTATCAGAATAAGTTCAACGATATCCAGGAATTGCTGGGCCTCACTGAAAAGGAAAAATCCCAAATTTTGTCCATGAACCGGAACAATGATCCAACCAAAAAATACAAGGAGGTGTTCATCTCGCTGGGTGGCCAGCACAGTCAGGTCTATCGGACAGAGGTAAGTCTGGAAGAATATCTCTGCTATACCACTGAAGAAAAGGAAAAGCTTTTGGTTCAGCAATATGCGGATAAGCTTGGGAGTGTGCAAAAAGGTATCGCAAGTCTCGCCACCGATATCAGAAACAAATCCATTAACCTATAAAAAAAAACAAATTGATTATGAAAAATTACCGATTGATTTTAGCTGCGGTTTGCCTCATTCAGCTCATGGGCTGCCAGAACGATGAGTCCAGGTCAT
The DNA here is from genome assembly GCF_979258625.1 of Pedobacter sp. AC212. Lineage (NCBI taxonomy): Bacteria > Pseudomonadati > Bacteroidota > Sphingobacteriia > Sphingobacteriales > Sphingobacteriaceae > Pedobacter > Pedobacter sp. AC212. Next base: position 2,130,264 of record NZ_OZ409870.1, read on the forward strand.
TTCTGGCTGGAATATTCATCAATTCCGCCGGGGGTGAATTTAGCAAGGCTGATGATACCCTCGCTATTAAAGCCGGCGAGGGCAACACTTTCCTGATCCATCGCCGAACAGGATTTAACCTGATCGAAAATGGTAAAGCTGGCAAAAGGCAATATGAGCAGGAAGAATGGAAAGCCCTTTATGATGAGGGAACCAAATCCTTAACCGTAGTGAAAAGAGGAAAGCTCATCACCATCCATCCTGATTCTGGCTATCTGCTGGTAGGGAAAAGAAAATACATTAAAAAATAAGCCCAAAAAACATGAGATCTCTAACAAACGGTGCGTGGCCACGCACCAAAATCAGAAACAGCTTAAGCAGTCCGCGGAAGATCCTGGGCCTGCTGGTGAGCAAAATCAAAAAGACTATGAAAAACTATATGGTAATCCTGCCGGTCAGTGCGATGACCATCTGCGTGAGCCTTCCAAAAGGAGCGAACGCGCAGATCGCGGTACTGGAAGTGATCAAGGCAGGGGTAAAAAAAGTCATCCGCGCAGTGGATCTGAAAGTTCAGCGCCTCCAGAACGAAACCATTTGGCTACAGAATGCGCAAAAGGTCCTTGAAAACCAGCTGTCAAAGCTTAAGCTCACCGAAATTGCCGACTGGACAGAAAGACAAAAGGAGCTCTACAGTGAATATTATACCTCGCTGTGGAAAGTCAAGACCGCAATCACGTATTATAAACGGGTGAAAGATCTCACCCAGCGGCAGATCGCCATCGTGGATGAATACAAGTGGTCCTGGGGTCTTTTTCAAAAGGACAGACATTTTACCGTGGACGAACTGGATCAGATGCAAAAGACCTATCTCGGGATCCTGGAAGAAAGTGTCAAGAACCTTGATCAGGTATTATTGGTCGTCAATTCCTTTAAGACTCAGATGAGTGATGGAAAACGGCTGGAAATCATCAATAATGCAGCGGCGAAAATGGAAGAAAATTATACGGACCTCAGGACTTTTAATTCCGGCAATATTGACTTAAGCATCAAAAGGTCAGTATCGCTTGAGGAAGCCGCTAAATTAAAGGAGCTATATGGAATCGATTAAAAGAAAATTTTCCGCGCTGATGATACTGGCATTATTGGTTTCCGGGACAGTAAAGGCGCAGACCTGGTCGGAATGGTTTTCCCAGAAAAAGACGCAACAAAAGTATCTGCTCGAACAGGTTGCTGCCCTGAAACTTTACGCCGGGTATTTAAAGAAAGGATATGAGATCGGCCATTCCGGACTCACTTTTATTAAAGATGCCAGCAAGGGAGAATTTGATCTGCACGGCGCATTTTTTAGTTCGCTAAAAGCGGTAAGTCCGGAAATCAGAAATAATGTAAAGGTAGCGGAGATCATCCAGATGCAAATTGATGTATCAAAAGCTTTCAATGCCTTGCGCAGCGCTAATGGCATGACCGCTCAACATATCTCTTATTTTGCTCTGGTCAGAAGCAATCTGCTGGATGAATGTCTGGGGGATATGGAAGAGCTGCTGCTCATCATCACTTCCGGAAGGGCAGAATTGACAGATGATGAAAGGCTGCTTCGCATAGATCGTTTGCATATTCAAATGCAGGAGAAAAGAAGCTTTGCGCTTAGCTTCTCCAATACCTTCCGGCAGCTTGGTGCCGAACGGACAAGAGAACTGGAAACGATAAAAAAAATGGAGGAATGGTATGAAAACAAGTAAGACAACTATGGTTGCTTTATTCGGTGTGCTCAGCTTTTTGTTTTGTGCCCGAAGTTTTGGTCAATCTACTGAAGCCCAACAGTTGCTGTTGAATGTCGAAAAACTGAGCCAGCTTAAAAATATCCTGAGCGATATGAAAAAAGGCTACACCATTATTTCCACTGGATACAATGCGGTGAAAAATATCTCACAGGGAAATTTTTCCCTTCACGAAACCTTTCTGGATGGGCTCCTCTTAGTCTCGCCTGAAGTGCGCAAGTATGCCCGGGTTGCGGACATCATCACTGCTCAAAAGGATATCGTTTCAGAATACAAGCGTGCACTGAAAAACTTCAATGCTTCCGGTCTGATGAACAGTGGTGAGCTGGATTATATTTCCAAGGTATATTCTGTTCTGTTTGATCAAAGCAAGAACAACCTCGAAGAACTGACCCTGGTGCTCACTGCAGGTTCGCTTCGCATGAGTGATGAGGAAAGGCTTTCCGCCATTGACCGGATTTTCAAGGATACTTCCGATAAATTGGTGTTTTTGAGAACATTCAACCAGGAAGCTGGCCTGTTATTCCTACAGCGGAAGGGTGCGCTGGGTGATGTTCAAGGCGCAAAAGAGCTGTTTAAAGTCAACTAAAATTTAAGATGATGAAAAAATTATTTAATCTCCCTTTTAAAGGAGCATGGGTTGGCCTTGTCCTTTTTATTTTTCCCTTCGCTGGTTTTGCTCAGGGGATATCCGGTGAACTTTCAGGGATGCAGGCGGTACTGGACCATGTGTATGAAGAGATGATTCCCTTAAGCTCTCGTTTGATAGACGTGGCCAGGGGGATAGCGGGATTCGGTGCCCTTTGGTATATCGCCAGCCGCGTGTGGCGGCAGATTGCAGCTGCGGAGCCTATCGATTTTTATCCCTTGCTTCGCCCGTTCGCCCTGGGCCTATGCATCATGATGTTCCCGGCGGTGCTCGGGATTATGAATGGTGTGCTCAAGCCAACCGTTTCTGCTACCGGTGCAATGGTCAGCGACAGCAACGAAGCGATTGAGCGTCTGCTAAAACTTAAAGAAGCGGCCATCAAAAAATCAAAGAACTGGCAGATGTACGTCGGGGAAAGTGGTCAGGGAGATAGTGATAAATGGTATAAATATACCCATCCAAAAGATCCGGGCCGGGATGACGAAACTTTTTTGGATGGGCTGGGAAACTCGATGCAGTTTTGGATGGAAAAACAGAGCTATAACCTGCGCAATTCGATTAAATCCTGGCTTAAGGAAGTTTTGGAAGTGCTTTATGCTGCAGCTTCACTCTGCATCAATACCATCCGGATATTCTTTCTGATCATACTGGCTATTCTGGGACCGCTGGTATTTGGGTTTGCCGTCTTTGACGGTTTTCAGCAAACGCTGACCGTCTGGCTCGCCAGGTATGTCAATATCTTTTTATGGCTGCCCATTGCCAACATCTTTGGAAGCATACTGGGTAAGATTCAGGAAAACATGATCAAGGTGGATCTGTCCCAGATCGAGGCCCAAGGGGATACCTTCTTTTCTTCCACCGATACGGCTTACCTGGTCTTTCTCATCATCGGAATTGTAGGCTATTTCTCGGTGCCCAATGTGGCCAATTACGTCGTTCACGCAGGTGGGGGAAATGCAATACTAACCAAAGTCAATTCTTTGGTCGTTGCTGCACCAAGGTCCGGGATGAGTGCTGCCGCAGGAGCAGGGGGCATGGTCGCCGATGTGCTTGGGGATAAGGCCCGAGTTCCATCTCAAGGTTATGCTTCCGCTGCCCAAGGCGACTACTTTCCTGATCAGGGAAGTTATCAAAAAGACAAAATTTCTGGTAAAAATACTTAAACCTTATCGCTTATGTTCACGCAATTCAAAAATATCGATACTGCTTTTCAGCACATCAAGCGCTTCAGCCTTTTTCTGATTATCGCCTGTATTTGCATTTCCGGGTTCGCAATTTACAAGGGATTTAGCCTAGCCAACCGTGCCCAGCAGCGGGTTTACATCCTTGCCAATGGCAAGGTGCTGGAAGCAGTATCCGGGGAGCGGAAGGATAATATCGCAGTGGAACTCCGTGATCACATTAAAATGTTCCACCACTACTTTTTTACCCTCGATCCGGATGAAAAGGTCATTCAGTCCAATATCTCGTCCGCTTTAAATTTGGCGGATGAAAGTGCTAAGCGGGCCTATGATAACCTCAAGGAAAAAGGGTATTTCAATAACCTGATCTCAGCAAATATCTCTCAGGAAATCGTGGTCGACAGTACTTCGCTCAATCTTGCGGAGTACCCTTACCGCTTCAGGTGCTATGCCACACAAAAATTGATTCGGGCAACTTCAACGGTGACCCGAAAGCTCATTACTGCCGGAACCCTGAGAAATGTTTCCCGCTCGGATAATAATCCTCACGGATTTTTGATTCAGCGCTGGGAGACCCTTGACAACCACGATGAACCCATAAACCCCTAGCAAATGGAAAAGGAATTAAATATTAAGGAAGGCAAGTCCACGGGGATGTCCGGGCTTAATCAGAAAATACTTTCCGGTCAAAAAAGATTGGCAGATCATCTCAATCTTAAATGCCGGAACATTTCATCAAAAGGGCGTTTGTTAGTGCTGGTCAGCTTTATTGTCATCATTGGTGCCGTCTTGCTGAAGCTCATCATCGGTGCCATTCATTAACCATTTAAACAATAAAAACATGAAAAATCAAAAAATCAGTGACAAAAGAAAAATTCTGCTCGTCCTGCCAATACTGATCCTGCCATTTCTTTCCCTGGCCTTCTATGCCATGGGCGGCGGAAAGATGGTAGAGGGTGAAGGTATCGAAAATGCAGGCATCAACGCTTCCCTTCCTAATGCCAGCTTTGGTAAGGAAAAACCGGCGGGCAAAATGGGGATTTATCAGGAAACCCAGCGGGACTCATCGAAAACGAGTTCCGGGCATTTGGAAGAGGTTGCGGGCAGATTTGGCTTCAGCACTTCGCAGGCAACAGATCCGACAAAGGATATTGATCTTAAACTACAGCAATTGAATGCCCAAATTAATGCACCGACCGAAACTAAGGTCATGCCCTCATCTCGTGAGCGCAATATAAAAGTGCCCGGGATGAGCACCGATGTTGACAGGCTGGAAAAGCTTATGTCATCCATGCAGGGTAATTCGGGTGAAGACCAGGAAATGAAACAACTTTCCGGCATGCTAGAAAAGGTATTGGATATTCAACATCCCGAGCGTGTGCGAGATGCCTACATTAAACAAGTCAATGCCGCACCCGAAGAAAGATTTGCTGCCATTCCAGCCGAGGTAGCGGCAAAACAAAGCCTTGTTCAGGGCGCTGTGCTCAAACTGGTGCTTTCAGATACTGTGACCATCAATGGTACCTCGATTCCGAAGGGGCATGAAATTTTCGGACTTTGTAATCTGACCAACCAACGGTTATTGGTGGACATCAAAACCATTCGAATTGATAAGAATATCATCCCGGTGGACCTCTCCATCTACAGCCTGGATGGGATTAAGGGAATTGCAGCGCCAGATGCAATAGTGGACAACGCGTTATCTGGGGGTGCAGATGATGCGGTCAGAAGCCTGCAGCTCCTGAGCATGGACCAGTCAATAGGAACCCAGGTAGCCGGTGCTGGTATTGACGCCGCTAAAGGACTTTTTTCAAAAAAAGTGAGGCGGGTAAAAATGAAAGTGAAAGCAGGGTATCCGGTCTTGCTTCGGGATAACCAGACCAGAAAATAGTCAAGGCTATTTATGTGGCTGGAGACCAACCATGCGCAGCCAATGATCGTCATTTTGGAAAATGCAAAAAGACTAGCAGAGATGCACGTGGTATTTGAAATGCAGCCGCAAAGTTGGGGCTGTAACCCCATTAGGTGTTGATATTCAAGACCTTGAATGAGGCAATGGAAGAGTTCGAGAAAAAGATGGACGTGGCTATCTGCCAGGTCGAGGAGAAGATTTTTCCATTTATTATCGAGAGGCCGATGAATTAACAAAGAGTTAAAAATAGCAAATCAGTTAACCATTAACACAATTAGTATGAACTTAAACAATTTAGAAAATCTCAAGTCTGAGATGAAAGCGCTGGGCTTCAGCGCGGCGCTCCAGGAGAAAATGGAAGAAAGCATGAAATCCAATCTTCCTGAGTTTATTTTAAAGGACCAGATCAACGGACATAAGGGACAGATTGATCTTAATCTTCACTTCAAACAATCCGGCCAGTCCGAAAATTACTATTTGAATAAGTATGACTTAGCACTCAATGAGGGTAAGCCATTGGAAGCGGGTCAAAAGTACTTGGTTATTTCTCCGAGTGAAACCGCTGGAAAAAATAATGTCTTCAAAAGAGAAAATGTCGCCGAGGCCATTGAGGTATTCAAGAAGCATACCGGAAATGCCGAACTTGCTGTTGGAAAAGATGCCGCCCATAAGACCAAGCTGGCTACGATGGAAGAAGGTAAGATCAATTACGTCGATAAGGAATTCGGCAGGACTTTCCGTAATCCGCCATTGCCGCAGACCATCTGGGTGGAAAGGGGCAAAGGATTTACTGCCTCCCAATCCGTGAATTTGATTGAAGGCAGGGCAGTTTATCGTGAGGATATGCTGACTCAAGGCGGTTTGCCATATAAGGCTTGGATGAAACTGGATCTTGATGGGCCACGAGACAGGCACATGAACTTCAATATGAACCAATATCATGACCCATCTTATGGATTCAACCTTAAAGAAGTGCTTGATAAATTCAATATCAAAGAGTTAGAGAATCCAAAGGAAAGAGAAAAACTGGAAGCTCAATTAAAAAATGGTGACCGTCCCATTATTACCGTAGAAAAAAATGGCGAACAGGTGAAGTTGCAGGTGGAAGCCGTGCCACGTTATTCACAGCTGAATATGTTTGCCGCCAACGGCAGAGCAGAAAAAAGAGAGCAATTCTTAAAAGAGCCATCCTTAAATAAAGCTGTAACAAAATCGAAGGGAAAAGAGGTTTCTGCCAGTCAGGGATTGGGCATTTAAGCGCTTTTTGTATTTTAGCGGCTCGTTTTTTGTAAACGAATACTAAATTTTATAATCGCTGACCGTTTGTCGGCAAAAGAAACAATTATGGAAAAGTTTGAAAAAGTAAAAGAACTGGTATCAGCGATTGAAGCAGATGCAACTAAATTTTATGATGGTGGTAACGCGGCAGCGGGTACACGAGTTCGTAAAGCGATGCAAGATCTTAAAGTTTTAGCTCAGGAAATCAGAGCTGAGGTAACAGAAAAGAAAAATAGCGACAAATAACCCCATCGCTGTTTTGGGATAGTGAGGCTCCTTTTAACAAAGAGGAGCCTCATTTTTTCTTAGGCATAATGGTAATTGTGTTAGTGTATGGGGAGGAAGACTACTTATTAAATTAGGCTTTACTGGAAAATTTTTTACATTTGCACTAGATGAAATATTTTGCCATCATATTGTGTTTTTATATGACTGCGCTAACCCTGATGCCTTGTCAGGATAGGGAGGATTCTTCTGCCCATATTTCTCTACCTAATTTCCAAAAGGCTTCTAAGGCAAATGATCATCCACAAAAAGAAACCTGTACGCCATTCTGCACCTGTTCATGCTGTTCAGTATCAAGAGATTTTATCCAGCCAAGAACCTTTTTTAGTATCATAGAAATTTCTCCTTCTCAATATTCTCGTTATAGAACCCCTGCACTAGCTGAGCAGTTCATCGAGATCTACCAGCCTCCTCAAATAGTTTAATACATCTTTTGTTTTTTTGCTGCCAAGATCTGGCATGCAAACTCGTATGTATTAAATCCAAATTTCATGTTTGATAAAATAATATTGTTCTCCATAAAGAACAAATTGACTATTGGGCTTGCGACATTCGGGCTGATCTTAGTCGGAATATATGCTGCCTACCATTTGCCTATCGATGCCCAGCCGGATATAACCAATAATCAGGTACAAATCATTACGCAGGCACCAAGCCTCGGTGCACAGGAAATCGAGCAGTTCATTACTGCACCAATTGAGCTTTCAATGGCCAATATTTCCGGGATAGTGGAAAGACGCTCAATTTCCCGGTCCGGCATTTCGGTTATTACAATTGTTTTTCACGATGACACTGATATCTATTGGGCGAGAACCCAAGTCAACGCGCAATTGAAAGAGGCAGAAAGCTCCATTCCAAAAGGTATGGCGGAACCCATGCTGGCTCCTATAAGCACAGGGTTAGGGGAAATCTATCAATACGTCATACATCCTAAAAAGGGGTATGAAGACAAATATACACCAACAGACCTGCGTACCCTTCAGGACTGGCTTGTACGTACCCAGCTGGCCGGAACCGTTGGCGTCGCAGAAGTCAGCGGGTGGGGCGGCTATGTAAAGCAATATGAAATAGCGCTTGACAACGATAAGCTGAATTCCTTGGGGCTTACCATTCCGGAAATTTATGAAGCTCTTGAAAAGAATAACGAGAATACCGGTGGTTCTTACATCGAGCAGCAGCAGAATGCCTACTTTATTCGAGGCCTGGGCCAGGTTCAAAATCTTAATGATATCAGGAAGATCGTGGTCAAAAACCGGAATGGTTCACCTATCCTCGTCCGAGATGTAGCAGTCGTGCAATTTGGAAGTGCAACTAGATATGGCGCGGTGACCCGAAATGGTGAAGGTGAGGTGGTTGCTGGCGTAACCCTAATGCTAAAGGGAGAAAACTTTAGCGAGGTCATCCAGAACGTAAAAGAAAGGATGACGCAAATCCAAAAGTCATTGCCGGAAGGTGTTGTGATCGAACCTTTTATCGATCGCACCGAACTGGTTGGCCGGGCAATCAGTACCGTTAGGCAAAACCTCCTGGAAGGTGCTTTGATCGTAATCCTCGTACTTGTCTTATTACTTGGAAATTGGCGGGCGGGCCTAGTGGTTGCTTCTGTGATTCCACTTGCAATGCTGTTCGCTTTTACCATGATGAAGATATTCGGTGTTTCGGGAAATCTAATGAGCCTTGGCGCCATCGATTTCGGGCTGATCGTTGACGGAGCGGTAATCATTGTTGAGGCGATCATATTTCGTCTTACCGAAAATAATCTCTTTCCGGGGATCAAGAAACTCAACAGAGATCAAATGGCTGATGCGGTGTATGAGGCATCGTCAAAGATCAGGAGCAGCGCTGCTTTTGGTGAAATCATTATTCTTATTGTTTATCTGCCGTTACTGGCCCTTGTAGGAATTGAGGGCAAGATGTTTAAGCCAATGGCGCAAACCGTGGTATTTGCCATAATCGGCGCCTTTATTCTTTCCCTTACTTATGTCCCGATGGCCAGCGCACTTTTCCTTTCCAAAAGTACCGAGCATAAAACAACTTTTTCAGATCGGATGATCGCCTATTTTCAGCGGGGCTATAAAACACTGCTTGTGTTTATACTGAGATGGAAGAGGGTAACGGTCGCCATAGTTGTAGTACTTTTTGTCTTTTCGATCTGGGCTTTTAAAAATATGGGCGGAGAATTCATTCCCACACTTGAAGAGGGCGACTTAACGGTTGAAATCTCCATGATGCAAGGTACCTCCCTGTCAGAAGTGGTGAAGACTTTCGGGAAAGCCGAAAAACTGCTAAAAAATAAGTTTCCGGAAATCAAACAAGCGGTAACACGGATCGGAAGCTCCGAAATACCCACTGACCCCATGCCCATGGAAAAAGGTGATATGATGCTTTCAATGAAGCCAAAGGAAGAATGGACATCAGCCAAGACCAAGGAAGAACTTATGGAGCAGATGGAAGCGGAACTGGCTCTCATACCGGGAATCAGTGTCGAAATATCGCAACCCATGCAGATGCGTTTTAATGAACTGATGACGGGAATCAGGCAGGATGTGGCTATCAAAATTTATGGGAGTGATCTGGACATTCTTGCCCAGCAGGCGCAAAAAATTGCTAAACTCATCTCGCCCGTGAAGGGCGTTGAAGAACCTTACATAGAAAAGGTCAACGGCCTGCCACAGATACAGGTTGCATACAACCGCGACAAGATGGCCCAATATGGCCTTAATATACAGCATGTCAACTCCATTCTGAAGACTGCATTTGCCGGCAGCGTTGCAGGCGTGGTATTCGAGGGCGAAAAAAGATTCGATATGGTCGTCAGGCTAAACAGAGATCTTCGGGAGAATATTTCCGGGGTGGAAAATCTGCTTATACCCATACCATCGGGAAGCAAGGTGCCCCTCAACCAGGTGGCCGACATTGAGTTTAAGGACGCGCCAGCCCAGGTATCCCGCGAGGATGGAAATAGGAGGATATATGTTGGATTCAACGTGAAAGGACGCGATGTGGAGTCAACAGTGAAAGAAATACAGGAAAAACTTGAACGGGAGCTGAAGCTTCCGAGTGGGTATTACACCACTTACGGTGGGCAGTTCCAGAACCTGGAGGCAGCTAAAGAGCGTCTGTCAATAGCTGTTCCAGCAGCTTTGGTTCTTATTTTGTTGTTGCTTTACATTACATTCCGGTCCGTAAAGGACAGCCTTTTGATTTTTACGGCGGTTCCACTTGCTTCAATGGGAGGTATTGCGGCATTGCTCTTTCGTGGCATGCCTTTCAGTATTTCCGCCGGAGTTGGCTTCATTGCCCTTTTCGGGGTAGCTGTTCTTAATGGAATTGTTCTAATTGGGTACTTTAATCAACTCCGTGACGAGGGAATAGACGATATTTATGAACGGGTGATGCTTGGGACTAAAACTCGGCTACGACCGGTACTGATGACCGCCTCTGTGGCCTCATTAGGATTTCTTCCTATGGCCCTTTCTTCCAGCGCAGGCGCAGAAGTGCAGAAACCCTTGGCCACAGTTGTGATCGGCGGACTGATCACCGCCACGTTACTGACCCTGTTTGTGCTGCCTTGTCTCTACCTTTTATTTAATAAGATTGGTAATATCAAAAAAAGCCTAACTAAGCCCCTGTTGACATTACTGTTATTCATAGGTATTTTTTTCTTCCTGCCTGTAGCAATAAAGGCACAACAGTCTACTCCGCTTACTCTCGATAGTGCTATTAGTATGGCCTTGAAAAATAATCTCCAGATCAGAACATCGAGACTTTCGATAGATCAGGCAAGGGCATTGCAAAAATCGGGATCGGATATCCCCAAAACTGAACTTCTGCTTACCCAGGATCCCACCAGTGGTGGCAACATGGACAATTCTCTGGGCATTACACAGAATATTGCCTGGCCGGGGCTTTATCGGAATAATAAAAAACTCCTCAAAGAGCAGGCGGTGCTGGCAGAACAAGGTAGCCGATCATTAGAAACTGAGATTATCCGTAATGTACGCAATGCTTGGTATAGCCATCAACTGAACCGGGAAACCCTGAGGATACTCAGCGTTCAGGATAGTTTATATGCCAGGTTTGTAAAAAAAGCTGAAGTGAGATGGAAGACCGGTGAAACTTCCAAACTGGAACTGATCAGCGCCCAGACCAAATTTCAGGAAGTACAGACGATTAGGATAAACAGCCAGGCAGAACTGAACAACAGCGAGGCGCTGCTGCGCCAGCTGATCAATATCAAAGGACCAATCCTGGTTGCTGTTAGCGATCTCATGATTCAAGGTGAACCTACAGGTTTGAACGGTGATCTTTCATCTAACCCCCAGGCCCGAATCGAAATGCAGAACATCGAGGTTGCAAACGCGAGGCTAGCCGTAGAAAAATCCCGGTTGCTACCTGATTTTTCAGTTGGTTATAGCCAGCAAATGCTGGTTTCAGGATTCAATCCCGCAGGTATATCCAGGACCTATTCACCGGGTACAAGAATTGCCGGATTTCAGATAGGCCTCGCCGTTCCAATCTTTAATGGAGCGGGCCGCTCCAGGGTTAGTGCAGAAAAACTTGCTATTCAAGTGGCCAGGTCAAATTACGAAAGCATACAATCACAAGTAAGCCTTGCTTTCATCCAGGAGACCCAGCGATACGAGTCTTTTAAAAAACAAGTTGATTTCTACAGATCAACAGGTCTTAAACTTGCCGAGGAACAGACCAGGATTGCACAAGTGTCTTTCGATCTTGGCGAAATTGGCTATCTGGAATACACACAGCACATATCAGGAGCCGTGCAGACAAAGCTTGCCTACCTAGAAGCACTGAGCAGGCTCAATCAATCGGCCATCCAATTACAGTATCTTAAAGGAAACTAATTATGTATATCCACAAAATAAAAAATATAGCGCTGATTTCCATGATCAGTATTGGTCTGTTATCAGCCTGTTCCGGTGACATTAAAAAAGATGAACCTGCAGACACGGTAAAACAGGAGAATAAGGAAGAAGAGGTAGGTCTGTTGGAATTGACTCCGGCCCAGATGAAGACGGTTGGAATTGAGGTCGGTTACATGGAGAACCGGAACCTGGCCTCTGTCGTAAAAGCCAATGGACAGCTGGAAGTGCCACCCCAGAACAAGGCAGATGTGAGCATTCTTTCCGGGGGTATTATCGTGCGTATCAACGTTCTCGAAGGGCAGCAGGTGAAAAAGGGCCAAGTGTTAGCTGTCATCAATAATCAGGATCTGATCAAAATACAGCAGGATTATCTTTCTGCTAAGAACAACTTTACCTATATCCAGGCAGAATATGAACGTCAGAGAAAACTTCAGGAAGCGGGAGCAGGAACAGGAAAATCCTTCCAATCTTCTGAGGCCACCTATAACGCCGAAAAGTCGAAGCTCCGTGCCTATGAAAGCCAGCTCAATCAACTCGGGGTTTCTGCAGTGAGCATCGCAAAAGGCAGGATAATTTCACAGTTTCCGGTAACTTCACCAATTAAGGGCACTGTCGGGCAGATCATAGAAAATACCGGCGCTTTTGTACAGCCGGGAACCTCGATCATGGAGGTGGTGGACAATTCAAAGATACACTGTGACCTGACCGTTTTTGAGAAGGACCTGATGTCAGTCAAGATTGGCCAAAGAGTAAACTTTCAGTTGACCAACCAAGGCAATCAAGTGATTACCGGAAGCATCAACGGAATCAATAAATCCTTTCAGAATGAAAGCAAGGGCGTTATTGTGCATGCGGTAATTGATAACGCTTCAGGCAAGAACCTGATACCAGGGATGTATGTGACAGCGCTGATCAGCACAGGGAACCAGTTAATGCCATCGCTACCTGTTGAGGCAGTAGTGCGCTCAGCGGGCAAGCAATATATTTTTATTGCCGAGTCTGGTAAAGGTGATTCCAAAACACAGGCGCTGCAGTTTACGAAGGTCGAGGTAAAAACCGGGGTTTCCGAACTTGGGTTTGTTCAGGTAACGCCTTTAGTAGAACTGGAAAAGAATACCAGGGTGGTAACAAAAGGAGCATTTTATCTTCAGTCCAAAGGTTCCGGTGGCGAAGAGGAGGAATAGCGATGGCAGATCTAGAAAAAATATTGATAGAGAAACAGATCAAGCCAACGGCTATGCGGATTTTGATCCTGGATTTCCTGTTCGTCCAATCCTCGGCGCAGAGCTTAACCGATATGGAACTGAATATGGACCATACAGACCGGGTGACACTTTATCGAACGATCAGGACCTTTGAGGAAAATGGCCTGGTACATCGGATTGATGATGGAAGCGGTGTGACCAAGTTCGCTATATGTTCCCCGGAATGTAGTGTTGCGGGCCATCAGGATCTGCATGTGCATTTTTATTGCACCGTATGTCAGGAAACGCATTGCTTGCCTAAAATTTCTGTTCCGGAAGTGTCGTTGCCATCCTTCTACAGTGCCAAAGAAACACAGCTAATCATCAAGGGGATATGTGGCAATTGCAGGGCTTGAACAATGCAATACGATTGCATGTTAACCATAGCTACATTTACGTAAAATTATATGGAAAACGGGCTTAAGGATTTCGATCTTCAATTATCTGAGTTAAAGCCCAAGGTCCGGGAGAAGGCCCTGGAAATCGCTGCAGTATGGGTTTGCGAAAAAGATATGGCAAAAGATGCAGCGCTCAAAAAAGGAATAGAACAGGCAGAAAACTGATTTGTGGATGCCGAAGGATAAGAATGACCATGAAAATGAAAAAGCAACAAAAAAAAATATTGGATAAGGAACTAGCTTCTAAAGAAGGTGGAAATTCTAAAAATCACAAGCATTCCAAAGAGAACTTGCAGGAGCATGATCATGAACATGAACATGGGGGCATATTCGGAAAAAATACCGAACTGATTTTCGCTGGAATCTGTGGAATAGCACTTGGAGCCGGCTTTGGCCTGTCTTTTGTAAATGGCATTCCCGAATGGGCGAGCCTTTCACTCTATGTTGTTGCCTATTTCTTTGGCGGTTTCTTCACCGCAAAAGAAGCTGTTGAAACGATCATGAAAGGCGGGTTTGAAATTGATTTTCTAATGCTGGTTGCAGCTATTGGAGCGGCGGTCCTTGGTGCATGGGTGGAAGGAGCATTATTGCTGTTTCTTTTCAGCCTTGGACATTCCCTTGAGCATTATGCTATGGGTAAGGCCAGAAAATCTATTGAGGCACTGACAAGCCTCGCTCCCCCTGTTGCCATTGTGGTAAGGGACGGAAAACAGCTCGAAGTTCGTATTGAAGAATTAAAGGTTGGCGAAATCATTATCATAAAACCAAATAGCAAAATCCCAGCCGATGGAGTGGTCGTCAAGGGCGAAGGAAGCGTAAATCAGGCGCCAATTACCGGAGAAAGCATTCCTGTCGAAAAATACCCCGTTCCGGATGCCGATAAGGATTATTCAAACGAGAAAAATATAAAAAACAGTTTTAGAGTGTTTGCCGGAACCATCAACGGCTCCTCTGCACTGGAGGTGAAAGTCATTAAAGAAGCCAAGGACTCTACGATATCCAGACTCGTAAAAATGGTTAATGAAGCGCAAAAACAAAAGTCGCCGACCCAGCTGTTTACAGACAAGTTCGAAAAGTATTTTGTCCCTGCTGTGCTGATATTGGTGACACTACTTTGTTTTGCGTTTCTCATCATCGATGAACCTTTTGCCAAAAGCTTTTACAGGGCCATGGCCGTTCTGGTTGCATCCAGCCCCTGTGCGCTTGCCATTTCTACGCCCAGCGCAGTACTGAGTGGTGTGGCACGTGCCGCCAGAGCGGGCGTATTGATAAAAGGTGGAAGGCCACTTGAAGACCTTGGTTCATTAAATGCAATTGCATTTGACAAAACCGGTACGCTAACGGAAGGAAAACCTGCACTGATTAATGTGATTCCACTTAATGGAATCAGTGAGGAAGATCTTTTGAGTATTGTAGTTGCGGTGGAAAAACTAAGTGATCATCCGCTTGCGGAGGCTATTGTAAAGGGTGCAATGGAGAAATTTAAGAACATTAAAATTCCTGAGGCCACAAATGTTAAAGGAATTGTTGGCAGGGGAGTTCAGGCAAATGTCGGAACAAAAAAGATATTCATTGGCAATAAGGCCTTATTTGAGAAAGATATGGTTCCTCAGGAAATTCTTTCCCAGATAGAGGGGCTGGAGAAAGACGGTCATACTTCTATGTTGGTAAAAATGGAAAACGATTTTATTGGCGTTCTTTCGCTAATGGACGTTCCACGTAAAGAAGCTAAGCGAGCGCTTGCTGACCTCACTTTTCTAGGTATTAAAAAGATGGTTATGCTAACCGGGGATAACCAACAAGTGGCAGATGCGGTTGCAAAACAAATTGGCGTAACTGAAAGCTGGGGAGACCTTATGCCTGAAGACAAGGTGAAAGCTATACAGAAATTAGTGAAGTCGGAAAAAATGGTTGCTATGGTCGGGGATGGGGTGAATGATGCGCCGGCAATGGCGAAAAGCACCGTAGGTATTGCAATGGGTGCTGCTGGATCGGATGTCGCATTGGAGACCGCTGAGATTGCCCTGATGGGGGATCGCTTAGAGAGCCTGCCATTTGCGATTGGTCTCAGCCGGAAAGCCCGAGGTATTATCAAGCAGAATCTATGGATTTCGCTGGGTGTTGTAGCAGCATTGATTCCCTTGACTATTTTGGGCATCGCCTCAATTGGTCCGGCGGTAATTGCGCACGAGGGTTCTACCTTAATTGTTGTGTTCAATGCACTAAGGCTGCTTGGATATGATAGCACACATAAAAATTCGAAAAAGGCCAGAGAGAGAGCAGCTTGAGGAAGATGGATAGGTAGGAAACACGCAGACTATTATGGGTAAACCTAATCAACCAAAGAATAAAACAGCCTCCGCATATAAGAGAAAAACATCGCAGCAATTTCCTAAAAAAACTTTAATGGTGGTTGTTTATTGGATACTGATTTTGCTTTTCTTGTTTGCTGCCTTTTTGAAATTAAGGCATTTCTACTTTTCACATATGAATTGATGGAAAACTTTCCTGTCGAAATTTTAAGAGGGATGAGTTCTTAGAGCCACTAGACTCATTGTACTAAACGGCTGGAACTTTAGTTCCGCTTTTATGTGCTTTACCCCTTCAAAAAAAAGATTTTCATTTATGCAAAAATTTTATTTTTAAATTTCTTATCGTAATATTGCGATATAAAATTATGGGACTTACCAAAACAGAAATTTTTACTAAGGAACAGAACGAGCTTTCAATGCTTTTGAAAGCGATTGCACATCCTGCCCGCATTGCGATATTGCAGCAGATCATATCTTCGAATGCCTGTATATGCGGAGACCTTGTAGAAGAGCTTGGTCTTGCACAGGCAACGATCTCACAGCATCTGAAAGAGCTCAAAAATGCGGGTATCATCCAGGGAACGATCGATGGGGTGAAGGTATGCTATTGCATAGAGCCGAAAACATGGAGCCTTTTACAAAATCTTTTTGGAGACTTTATGGGTTCTTATGTAGATCCTAAAGGCTGTTGCTAACCCTTTTTTTGAGCAAATCTATCGCAAAATTACGATACATAAATAGAGAATATATGAAACTATCAGAAATCAAAACCATCTTGGCAACCGCTGAAGCAGTTAACTTTAGGGTCGAGAACGGTGAAGCTGTACCAGAGCACTTTCACGTTACAGAAGTGGGAATCATTACCAAAGACTTTATCGATTGTGGAGGCAAGGTACGCCATGAAAAAGTCGCGAACTTCCAGCTTTGGGATGCCGATGACTATGAGCACCGCTTAAAAGCAGGCAAACTGTTGAATATTATTTCCCTTTCAGAAAAGGTGTTGGGCATGGAAGACCTGGAAATAGAAGTGGAATACCAATCTGGAACCATTGGGAAATATGATCTTGACTATGACGGTACAAACTTTTTGCTGCTTGCCAAGCAGACAGCTTGCCTTGCAAGGGAAGCTTGTGGTGTTGAAGAAACACCAAAAAAAGCAATGGTTAACCTAGCAGGGGCGGCGAATAGCTGTACTCCTGGAGGTGGTTGCTGTTAATCCGTTGTTATGGAAATAAGAAACTTATTACCAAGGGATTGGGGTTCGGTGAAATCAATATACGAAAAAGGCATTGCTACAGGCAACGCCACTTTCCAAACGAGCGCACCATCTTGGGAAGAATGGGACACTTCACATCTTGGCACTTGCAGAATTGTTGCTGAAGAAAATGGAAGTTTGGTCGGATGGGCAGCATTGACCCCTGTTTCTTCACGTTGCGTATATGCCGGGGTAGCCAAAGTCAGCGTATATATTGACCCCAAACAATCTGGAAACGGAATTGGGCTTGCACTTTTAGAAGAACTTGTTGCTTTGAGTGAGACAGTAGGAATATGGACATTACAGGCAGGTATATTTCCAGAGAACATCGGTAGCCTTCGCATCCATGAAAAGGCAGGTTTCAGAACGCTTGGAATTAGAGAGAAGATTGGAAAGCAGAACGGGGTTTGGAGGGACACGGTGCTGCTGGAAAGAAGAAGTAAAACTATCATTTAACAATAAAATTTATGAAGAAAATATTAGTGCTCTGCACGGGAAACAGTTGCAGGAGCCAGATTGCAGAAGGCTATTTAAGACATTTTGCCAGAGATAAAGCGGAAATCTACAGTGCGGGAATTGAAACCCATGGAGTTAATCCAAAGGCCATTGAGATCATGAAAAGGGATGGAATAGACATTTCTGGACATACTTCAAACAATATTGATGAATACATGGGTATCAATTTTGACTACGTGATCACCGTTTGCGATAATGCAAAGGAAAGCTGTCCCTATTTCCCCACCAATGCGGTAAAGTTCCATTATAACTTTCCAGATCCTGCAAAAGCAACTGGCACCGAAGAAGAAGTGATGGAACAGTTCCGTGAAGTAAGGGAAATGATCCGCAAATATGCGCAGAACTTTGTTAACGAGAACTTAAAACGTTAAGATGTCAGCGAACAAATGTGCGCCTGCCGTTGCGCGTAAAAAACTGGGTTTCCTTGACCGTTACCTCACGCTTTGGATATTCACGGCGATGGCTATTGGAGTGGGAATAGGCTATTTTATTCCTTCTTCGTCGAAGGTGATCAATTCCTTTTCAAGTGGAACAACGAACATACCACTGGCTATTGGACTGATTCTGATGATGTACCCGCCACTTGCAAAGGTGAGATATGAGAAGATGGGTGAGGTGTTCAAGGATATAAGGGTTCTGACCGTTTCACTAGTGTTGAACTGGGTCATCGGTCCACTGTTGATGTTCTTTTTGGCCATAACTTTTTTAAGGGATTATCCCGAATATATGGTTGGCCTTATCCTTATCGGACTTGCCCGTTGTATTGCCATGGTGGTAGTTTGGAATGAGCTGGCAGAGGGAAATCGCGAATACGCGGCAGGTCTAATTGCATTGAATAGTATCTTTCAGGTATTGTTATACAGCGTTTTTGCCTATGTTTTCATTACCGTATTGCCACCATACCTCGGCCTGAAAAGCTTGGAAGTAAATATTACGATTTTTGAAATAGCCAAAAGTGTCGGCATATATCTCGGTCTGCCATTTGCCATGGGGATTATTAGTAGATACTCTTTAATCAAAGTGAAGGGTGAAGATTGGTTCCGGGATAAGTTTGTTCCGATGATATCCCCCATTACCTTAATTGCTTTGCTTTTTACCATTGTGATCATGTTCAGTATAAAGGGTAACCTGATTGTACAGATTCCAATGGATGTCGTGCGTATTGCGATTCCACTTGTGATCTACTTTTCAATCATGTTCGTGGTTAGCTTTTTTGCCGGAAAATACTTTGGTGCGGATTATTCAAGAAGCGCCTCTATTGCTTTTACTGCAACCGGAAACAACTTTGAGCTGGCGATTGCCGTTGCCATTGGGGTTTTTGGGATCAACTCAGGACAAGCGTTTGCAGGAGTGATCGGGCCATTGGTAGAAGTACCTGCATTGATTGCGCTAGTCAATCTCGCATTCTGGTTTCGTAAGAAGTACTATACCCGCTAATTTCTATGCGGGTCTTGGTGCATAGATTATAATGCAGACACCGATTAGTGCGACTGTGGCACCAATAACATCGTATTTATCTGGCTTGAACCCGTCGACTTTCCATGCCCACACCAATGCCATTATAATGAATACACCACCATAAGTAGCATATACCCTACCAAAGTTTGCAGACTGCCAAGTTGCGACTACGCCATAAGCAACCAGTATAATAGCTCCAATAATCCCGTACCATAATGGTTTGCCTTCTTTAAGCCATAGCCATATAAGGTAGCCACCGCCAATTTCACATAGCCCAGCCAAAACGAATATTGATAATGATTTTATAATCTCCATACATCAAATATAGGATTAACGGAAGATTGTAAAACAAAAAAATCGACTGCAGAAACCGTCGATTTTCACTATATGTCTTCTTTTGAGCTAGTATTGAGTTGTCCAACGGCCACGTTCGTAACGCAAAACCTTAAAGTTTTAGCTCACCATATCATAACAAAGTTACAGAACAGAAGAATAGCGACAAATAAACACCTCTGTTTGGTGCCAATCATTTTCGGCAATCAATTGACTCACATGAAGTTTAGAAAGCACAACGTAGTTTTTATCAAATTTTTCCTCAACGCCTCTTTCCCCTTTAGTGTCTGTTCACAAAAAAAAATCCCAAATGGTATCTTCCCGTATAAAGCCTAGAAATCTCTCGTGATCCCCAGCGGGAATAGAGTCATATACTTCAAAAATATATTTTTTTACACGTTTTTCAATTTGAAGATACTTTTGAAACCCTCAAGCCATCTGACTTGTTTTCTGCGACGTTTTGAAACAGATGTATTTTTTCAATCTCCTTTATTTTCTAATCTGCAAAGCTATCGCTGAGCTGCTATTATCGTTCAAGGGTGTATAAACGGCTGCGCCGACCTTGAGCAGATAAGCAGTCCGCGAGCGGAATGAGCAATAAAAATAAATATTGTTATGGAAAAACCATCAGAATTGCTAAATGATCGCAGTGTAACTCAGTATCTCAATGATCATAATCATATCAATTATGAAAGAGATCTCCTCAACGAAATCCTGCAAGCCATTCATAGAAAGGATATTAAACAACTCGCCTGGTTTGCACAGTTTGGAGACAGGCTTAGATCCATCATCTTTAACGTTTATGCTTATCGCAAGGGATTGCAGTTTGGCTTTACCAATATTACATTAGATGAATACGGTTGGCTGGTTAGACCGTCATTCATGGAGCAGGAGGAACTTCGTTTTGGCTTAACTGAAAATGACCGTTACGGAAGTTACAGCACCATTACCCTGGGTCGCGGACCAAATCAAATGTGGACTTACGGGATAAGTGTATCTTATGGAACTGCTGGATCCTCCTCAGGTATCTGTGTGTACGATCCCATTTTCAGATCCAGAGAAGAGGCATTAACCCACGCCGTGGGAAAACTCAAAAATATGATTTCGGAAAAAGTGGGCAATAGTGACGCAACAAACTATAACCAGAAAATTATTCTTGCAACATTAAAAAGTATCGCGAGTTTGGAAATATCAAAGGTTCAGCTTAGCCTTTTCTGACATCTTTGATTTCATTTGAATGTGATATTCCAGGTGGCCCGCCCCGGAATATCAGATTCTGCTTTGTTGCGAGTTTGCCTTACTAATACACGGCCGAATCTCATCAAGCAAACTTAAAGTTTTCAACAGCAGGATTTAGAAGGAGTATTCCTGGTCAGGGCCTTTTGAGAATCACTCCGGTTATCCCCATAAATCCGGACCCTGGGCAATAGTGTAAGTTACGGATAAACAGCCTGAATATATTTGATTGTATGTGCCTGCTAACTCCCAGGGATAGGGCATAAATTTTTGACATCATTTACGTCAAGGGGGTGCATTTAATCAGGGTACCAATTTAGGTTATGAGGGTTGGCACGCAAAAAGAAATTCCGGCATAAACCCTCCTGTGGCCCTTGCACTCCTTTCCATTTATTCCGTTGCTTCTTTTGCTTTGGCAACCCTAAAACCTTTGCTTGTACCATAATTACTTCAAAATATTATGGAAAACTCGTTTTATCAGCTTGCTGAAATCGAAATCAGCTATAAGCCACAATTTAAATCTATAGAGCGACCACAGATCGATAGTGCAAACAAAGCTTACCAGGTACTGATCAGTAATTGGGACCTCAACAAAATTGAACTTGTGGAGGAATTTAAAATCATTTTGCTCAACCGCAGAAACAGGGTGCTTGGTATTGTCAATATATCTCAGGGCGGAATGTCCGGCACAATTGCCGATCCCAAAATCATCTTCGCTGTCGCACTAAAAGCCTGCGCCAGTGGTATCATTCTTTCTCATAGCCATCCTTCAGGAGAATCAAGCCCGAGCGAGGCCGATATCAAATTGACCAAAAAGCTCGCCGAGGCTGGTAAATTGCTTGATCTTCAGATACTCGACCATATTATTGTTTGCAGCGATGGATATTACAGTTTTATGGATGAGGGAATGATGTAAATTTCAAAGCTTCTGCAGCATTGTTTGCAGAAGCTTATTTTTTATTCATGTTATAATTATACCTGCTGCCCGCGGATTCTTCTTTCAAAGCATACTTATAGCGCCCATCATGAATAGACATCTGTGCAAGAGATCTAAACCAAAAAACGGA
Source organism: Pedobacter sp. AC212 (assembly GCF_979258625.1). NCBI lineage: Bacteria > Pseudomonadati > Bacteroidota > Sphingobacteriia > Sphingobacteriales > Sphingobacteriaceae > Pedobacter > Pedobacter sp. AC212. The sequence continues at coordinate 2,152,031 of NZ_OZ409870.1, forward strand.
AATACAGCCATGGCCATAAATCCGTTTATCTAAATTAACGCTCTCAAGGACTAAGTTAATCACACAAAGCATCTCACGCAATTTTTTTTAAATACTTCCTACTCCTTTAGCTTTGCCTTATTTTTTCTACACCCATCATCAGATCTTCCCCTTCATCTGTTTAAGATTTCCACTACAATAAAGTACCTGTAGGCATTTTGAGTAGCAAATTTCTGAACAATCCGCTTGCCGGAAAGACCGGTCCCTAAAGGGTTTGCCGAAAAAAAAGTCTTCCTTTCTCGCTGCGCTCCAAAGCGTATTTGTTTTTCGCAAAGTCTTGCCTTGCAATCTGGATTGTTTCAAGGAGAGGTGGCTTAACAAAAAGCCAGGAGGCTCCTGCCGACTGACTTTGAACAAAAAATAATTAAGCCATGGACCCATTAAAAGACAGAAGCCCACCAACCCAAACCCCGCGCCACTCGGAGCGCACAGGAAACATTGCCCCGAATAGGGAGATCATTAATCAATTTATTTTCAATATTAAAATCAGAAATCATGAAAAATCAAAGTATCAATAACGCCAACGGAAAAGCCGAATTTTTAGATATCAAAACCGCAAAGAATCCATTCTATCAACCCTTGGCAGGCAAAGCAAATCTAAACACTGATAATAGGATACCTATAAAAGATGAACCAAAAAAAGAGGAAATCGCAGGCGATTCGAAAACCGAGAATACAAAGGCAAATATCCAAGAGCAAAATTCCCAGGGTGCAGTCGTTCAGTTCTCACAGGCTAAGGAAGATAAGACCGAACCAAAAATAGCTGATGGGAAAACTGAAAAAACGGCGTTGAACTTGGAAGGTACATTAAAATTGGTCGAAGAATTACACCGCCGAATGGTGCAAAGGGGTAGACTCGTGCACACTATTGACAACCTCGATAAGTTTGAGATTGAGCAAAAGCAAGAAGCCGAAGATACCACCTCAAATTATTATCAAGGCTGTGAACTTGAAATCACAGACGATAAACGCAACAAGTTTTCAACGAAAAACCCCGTAATCATTAAAGCGGTAGCGCTATTTGTCCGTGATTTATGTACAAATCGTCTCGCTGAAATTGAAGCTGAAATCACAATTCCTGCTTAATTCCCTTTTCCCCTGCCCGGTTAGGGCGGGGGTTTAATAAATCCTCAAAAACCATGTATGCCGCATTTTTTGAACTACTCGATCAATTGTACTGGAAAGGATATGCTGAAAACCTGCAGGAAGAAAATCCAATATCCTTTAACCTCCAATACAATCAATTTCTTAATCAGTACCAAAACTAAAATATCATGAAAACAGAAGAGCTATTTTTTATCGTCCGCATCGAAGTGCAAACAGCGCATGAAAATGTAAATCATTCATTAGAAGAAATGGAAAAGCAGTCAAGATTTCTAATGACCGATACACCAAACGTAAAGGTGATTAATTCGGAAATCCTAACCACAAAAACCATAAACCTAAAAGACTAAACCATGGCGCATAACCTATATTACAACGAGCGGACGCAGAAACACAGTTTCTTCTCCGTAAAAGAAAAAGCTTGGCATAGTCTGGGTACAATCATTGAAGACTATCCGACCAGTGCCGAAGCTTTACAATTTGCAGGGCTAAACTATTCTGTGGAAAAACGCCCGCTTTTTACCCTTGACAATACAAACTTTGACTTGCTTAATGCGCTTGCAGATGGAATTGAGCCTACTGTAAACGTCCCTAATTACTACGCCAATGTCCGAACGGACACGGAAGAGGTACTCGGGGTCGTGGGTAAAGATTATCAAATCGTGCAAAATATCGAAGCCTTTTCTTTCTTTGACAATATTGTGGGGAGTGATGATGGCATAAAATACGAAACCGCAGGTGCTTTAGGAAAAGGAGAACGGGTCTTTATTACCGCAAAACTTCCCGACTATATCAGGGTTGGCAGGGATGATCTGATTGAGCAGTATCTATTCCTAACCACTTCCCATGATGGTTTTGGAAGTATTACAGCAGCGTTTACGCCAGTGAGGGTCGTTTGTCAAAACACCTTAAATGCAGCTATGAAAAATCAGTACAATACCATCAAAATCAGGCACACTTCCAGCGCAAATGAAAGGCTCAATCAAGCACATCAATTGATGGGGATCAGTAGCCGCCTGGGGCAGGAGATGGAAGACCTTTATAACTACTGGGCAAAAATCCGTATTAATGATAAGGATATAAAGCAACTGATCGAAGTTGCCTTGGCGCCAAGCAAAGAAGTGCTCGCCAGTCTACAGGAAGATAAAAGATATACCCTATCCAGTCATTACCTAAATATTGTGGAGAATGTTTATGAATTTGCCCTTAGTGCACCCTCACAAATGGAAAAGACCACCAAAGGAACTTTGTTTGGGGCATACAACGCGGTAACTGGCTACTTCCAAAATGTCAGAAATTTTCAGAATGAGGAGCAAAAATTTAAAAGCATTATGCACGGAACAGGTCTGCAGCGCTCGCAAAAAGCATTTGATTTATGCACCGATTATGCGACACTTGGAACATTCCAGCTTAGTTAATCAGGTGGCTTATTAAGCCACTTGATTAACTATTCGAATTTGCCAGGCGCGCTCCGCGCCTGAAGTCATATCATTCCTCATCAATGTGTTTCAGTAAAGATCTCAACTTATAACCATTTAAAATTAATAGCTTTCTCCGATGAAGTGCCGTGATAATCTTTAGCCGGATGCTTTCGGAAAGCTTCTTGGCATTAAGCCTGAAAAAATATTCACTGTACTTTGAGTACCTGTTTTCTGGAGCTTTCTATTAGCGGATATACATGAACATGTTTTTGCCGTCTTACGGAAATAAATATGTTGTAAATATTTTACCTACCTATAGTAAATTGGCGAGAAGGAGTCGGGTGGATTGGTTTCTCCACATTATGCTGGTTGGACCAATAAAATAAGCGCCACCAGCTCCGAATTGGTTTCTTGGGTCTGACTAGCAAAATGTGTTGGCTTATGACGAAAACGATTGATTTTTCCTTTTTTGGTTCAAATTGCCCAGGATTACTAAAAATTACTCGCGCCGGCTTTCGACTGTGTAAATAAAGCTGTCTGCTTTATAATACCCCAGATTATACTCGATAGGTCGTTCATTGTTGTCGTAGACAAATCTTTTTCGGAACAAAACAGCAGTGCCCACTTCTGTTTCAAGTTTTTCAGCGATAAACTCATCAGCCAGTAATGCACTGATTTCTTCTTTGGAAACCATTGCGATGATTCCGTGTGCATTTTCAAGCATTTCGTATAAAGGGGCTTTGTAATCCTCTTCCCCTGTTAGGCCAACCATGGGGTGAAAGTAGGATTCGAAATAAACGAAAGGCCCCTCTGGTCGCCCCCTGAGTCTGACCAACTTTAATATCTTTTTATCTTCTTTTATGCCGAAGAAGCTCGCAATCCTCTTTTCAGGATGCACCCAGCTCACATGCAGCTCGAAATTTCTGATTGGAATACCTCTGGCACTCATTTCCTGCGAAAAGCTCATCCAATTTTTGGATTTCGAGCTTAATGATTTGGATTCAACCACTCTGGTGCCAACACCTTTTTTTCGGCTAAGCAGACCATCATAGACCAGTTTATTAATGGACTGTCGAAGTGTTGTGCGGGAAATGCTCAAAATTTTGGAGAGCTCAACTTCGTTCGGTAACAATTTTCCATCAATATACTCCGGTGATTCAATTAATCTTCTAAGCAGTTCTTCTGCTTGTACGTGTAAAGGGATTTGGCTTTTATGATCGATTTTAAGTTTCATAATCATCACAATGATAAAAAAAATATACCTCATTCACGCATGTCTATACATAATACTTCATCGTGAGTTCTCGGAATTCGTTAGTGCGCGCGATGGAAATAAATAATTTAAAAAAAAAAGTCAAATTACTAGGAGATCAAATTATAAATAATACATTTGTATATACATACTATAGAATGTATGGTTTAGCCAAATTTATTGAAAAATCTTATTTATGAGGATGATTTTGTTAAAAAACATTTAATTAACTTATATAGAGGTCTTTATCGAAGTGTATTTAATTCTTAGCTATTCCGTATTTATTTGGTTTACAATTATCATGACAAGCTAAATGCAATAGCAATTGTGATAATTTTGATATTATGTATATACAAAATGTTGTAAAAAAACAAATTAATCAAACACCTATCATTTTTTAAATATTTATGTCGATAGAAGAGCCCATGAGAAAAACCGAACAGGAAATAATGCCTGATCGGATTATTGAAATCAATCAACCGCAGGGTTATGATATTTATCCCTATTATCCACTTGGAGGCAACAAAATATTCAATGGCTATTCATCGCTTTGCGATTACATAGTAGAACAAAAAACTATAGTAATTGACGGGTATGTCGGCGTGTATTGGACTAGGTTGATTTGTGCTTTAAAGGAGGAATTAAGTGCTAGGGGTTTAAATTTAAACCTCATTGAAAGTAGCGCTTATTTAAAATCCGAACTGGAGTTAAATGATATGGTTGCGCCTTTTTTGGGGGCAGATGATTCGGTATGGGGTAAAAAGACAACATTAGCACTGTCAGATTATTTCAATATCCATGCCTTAAGTGAACTTGATGAAGATTCCTCCGCTGATATCAATATAATCGCTGGCTGCGGTGCTTCTCTATCCAATTGGAATGCCGCTGTAATTTATGTTGACCTTCCAAAAAATGAACTTCAACATCGAATGAGTGCCGGTTCTGTCTGCAATTTAGGAATGGATCAGCCTGGTGAGCAGATGGAGATGTATAAGCGTTTTTATTTTGTTGATTGGGTAGTCCTCAACCAGCATAAAAAGGCGCTGATTGATCAAATTGATGTTTTTGTCGATGCACAATGGGAGGAAATCATTAACTGGGCCTACGGGAAGGATATCCGTGATGGCCTGACCAAAATGTCATCCTCTGTTTTTAGAGCTCGCCCATGGTTTGCGCCGGGAGCCTGGGGTGGACAATGGATGAAAAATCATATGCCCCAGTTGGATAGAAATGAGGTTAATTACGCCTGGTCTTTTGAGCTCATCGTTCCTGAAAATGGGATCGTTTTTGAAAGCGAGGGCCTTCTTTTAGAAGTCTCTTTTGATGCGCTCATGTTTACGCATAATGAAAACGTTTTGGGCCATCACGCCGCGAAGTTTGGAGATGAATTTCCTATACGGTTTGATTTTCTGGATACTTTTGATGGTGGAAATCTTTCTATCCAATGCCATCCCAGCCTGAAATATATTCAGCGTGAATTTGGTGAAAATATTACTCAGGATGAAACCTATTACATCCTGGATTGTAAAGAAAATGCTTCGGTATATCTTGGTTTTCAGGATGATATTGACCCTGCTGAATTCAGGGAAATATTAGAAAAAAGTAATTCCGAGAATCAAGAAATTGATATTGAAAAATATGTTCAGGTTCACCAGGCAAAAAAGCACGATCTGTTTTTGATTCCCAACGGCACAGTTCACAGTGCAGGAGCAGAAAACCTAGTGCTAGAAATTAGTGCAACGCCTTACATTTTTACTTTTAAAATGTATGATTGGGTAAGATTGGATTTAAACGGAAAACCTCGTCCTATCAATATCGACCATGCATTTAAAAACCTTGACTTTAGCAGAAAAGGGGATAAAGTTAAACAAGAATTAATCTCCAAGCCTTCAATTCTTTTCGAACGTGATGGTTTTATGTGTTACCATCTACCAACTCATCCCGATCATTTCTATGATGTTCATCGATTAGAGTTTGACACCGAAATAGAAGTACAAACCAATAATGTTTGCCATGTGCTTATGCTGGTTGAAGGAACTGCCATTGCAGTTGAGTCCGCCGATGGCACCATCATGACTTTTCCATTTGCTGAAACATTCGTGATTCCAGCAGCTGCCGGCACTTACAAAATCACAAACAAGGGTAATCAACGGGCAAAAGTGATTAAAGCATTCTTAAAATAAGCAGTATGAATAGCACCGAAAACACGGCTGTTAAAAACAGCAAAACATATTTGTACCTGATATGCCTGGTTGCTGCCCTTGGCGGATTCCTTTTTGGTTTTGATACTGCAGTAATTTCAGGTACCATTAGTCTGGTAAAAGGAGACTTTGGACTTGATGCAGTAAGTGAGGGTTGGTTTGTGAGTTGTGCGCTTTTGGGCTGCATAATCGGCGTCAGTATATCAGGTAAACTGAGCGATCATTATGGACGAAAAATAGTGATGATTTTATCCGCACTTCTTTTTTTGATTTCTGCCATAGGCTGTATGTTTGCCACAAATTTTTCCGCTTTAATAGTTTTCAGGCTGGTAGGCGGCATCGGAATTGGCGTCGCCTCTATGGTATCTCCACTTTATATATCCGAATTTGCCCCCTCGCGCCTTCGTGGTACTATGGTTTCCCTTTATCAACTGGCGTTAACGATCGGAATTGTAGCTGCATATTTTAGCAATGCCTATTTGGCCAATCACGCAGCTGACCACTTTAATGGCAGCCAATCTACGCGTATATTTTCTGAAGAAGTGTGGAGAGCCATGCTTGGTCTGGGCGGAGTACCGGCATTGATATTTTTAATTTCACTTTTTCTGGTTCCAGAATCCCCGAGATGGCTGTTAACAAAAGGACGTACTGATTTAGCGACCAAAATTTTAATCAAAATTGATGGGGAAAAGGCCGCTCAAAGCGAAGTTAAAGCCTTCTTATCACAAAACGAAAATGAAGAGGATGGTTCGCTTAAAACGCTTTTTAAACCGGTATACCGAAAAGCACTTTGGATTGGATTACTATTGCCTTTCCTCTCTCAGGTTTGCGGAATCAATGCCGTTATCTATTATGGGCCAAGGATTCTAGAACAGGCAGGTTTTACTTTAAACAATGCTTTGGGTGGACAGGTTACTATTGGCTTAGTCAATGTGATCTTCACCTTTGTAGCCATCTTTACAGTAGATAAATGGGGGAGGAAACCCCTGCTCTACATTGGCGTAGGCGGCGCAGTCGTATCTTTAATCATCATTGGAATTCTTTTTCAGGCAGGTATCATTTCCGGTCCCTGGATTCTGATTTTCATTTTAGCCTTTATTGCCTGTTTCGCGTTTTCTTTTGGCCCTGTTTGTTGGGTGGTAATCGGGGAGATTTTTCCCAATGGAATTAGGGGCAAAGCCATGTCCTTGGCTACCCTTACGCTATGGATAGGGAACTTTTTTGTTGGCCAACTCACTCCGATAATGTTAGAGGGACTTGGTTCAGCATGGACATTCTGGATTTTTGCCATCTGTTGCTCACCCGCATTATACCTTACCTGGAAACTCATCCCTGAAACCAAAGGCCGCTCACTCGAGGAGATTGATGCACATTGGCAATCCACTTATAAGAAAGAAATTAAATAATCTTATTACCAGCTCTAAAATATCTAACCTAATATCTACGATGCACACGAAAGCATCTTAACAAATCTAAATGTTATGAGACCTAAATTTTACCCAATTGACAAACTTAAGCGATTGCCCCACTGGCAATTTGCATTAATGGCAATCTTTTTGATTCCGTTTTTACCAAATCATTCATTGGCTTTAACGAAACCCGCCTCGATAAATAAAATTGAAAGGATTATCCTTACCATCAAGGGAAAGGTAGTTGACGAAAAAGGAATCGGGCTTCCCGGGGTCAGCGTCCAAATTAAAGGTACTGCGATAGGTGCCGTGACAGATGCCAACGGACTATACACCATTTCGGTTCCGGATAACCTCGGATCAAGCAGTCTGACCTATTCCTATTTAGGTTACCTAAGTCAGGATGTGGCAATCGGCGGGCGTACAACGATAAATATTTCCATGAAAACAGACGCCAATAATTCATTGGAAGATGTAGTTGTGGTTGGCTATGGAGTACAAAAAAGGGTTTCGGTAACCGGAGCAATCAATACCATAGATGCCAAAAGCATAGAAAATAAACCAGTTTTAAATGTTTATCAGGCACTTCAGGGCGAATCGCCAAACTTGATTATTCAACAAAGTTCTTTAAATCCAGGTAGCAATGTAACGGTGAATATCCGTGGCGTAGGTACCCTGGGTGACAACACCCCGCTCGTTGTGGTTGATGGAATTGTTGGGGGAAATCTTAATACCCTTAATCCAAATGATATTGCTAGTGTAACGGTTCTGAAAGATGCTGGTTCCGCGGCCATTTATGGTTCCAGAGCGGCTAATGGTGTAATCTTAGTCACGACCAAAAGTGGGAAATTAAATCAAAAAACAACAGTCTCTTACAATGGAAGTTATGGGATTCAGGATGCAAATGTGCTGGTGAAAAAAGTTCCGGCATGGGAAAATGCCTATTTCAAGAATGAATCCTTAGTGAATTCTGGCCTTAGTCCAGCTTACACGCCTGATCAGATACAACAACTTAAGGATCAGGGTAACGGGACCTGGGATATCGAACACCTTTTACGTACTGCCCCACAGCAATCGCATAATTTCAGCATGGTAGGCGGAGGCGAGAAAAGTTCGTTTTACGTTTCCGCTGGCTTTCAGGATCAGGGAAGTAATTTTATTGGCAATGGTGGTGAAGGAGCAGATTTTGGTTATCAGAAATACAACTTACGTTTAAACCAGAGCAATGTGGTTGGGAAATTTAAAACGAATTTCATTCTCCTATATACCAAAACCCGAAACAAAACCAACAGCGTTGGAGACAATAATATTTTTGCAGATGCTAACCGTGTGCCACTGAATTATAGCTGGCAGGATGAGAATGGTAATTATTTAACCAATCCTGTCGCTTCACAATATAATGAATATGGTGTTTTAGAAAAAGGTGGTTTTAATCAAGCCGACAATGACGAAATTTTTGGTGCATTCAATGGTCAGTTTAACATTACCAATGATTTAAAAGTTACGGGTGAGTTCGGTGGAACCTTGCAAAATAATGGCACATTCTTTCGTCGTACTCAGGTTAATTATTTACCATCAGGTGTGTATGGCGACGATCGCTCTGTGTTGGATGGAAATAGTAAATCACAACTTTTTAATACCAAGGTATATTTAGAATATGGTAAAAAAATAGCAGCACATGATTTCAAGGTTCAGCTTGGTGCATCTAGTGAGAATTATTCGCAACGCGGATTTCAACTTCAAAAAACATTAACTGATCAGTTACTGGGTACACCAACTACCGGAACTTTGGTTGATCCAATTAATTCAAGTAATAGCCTGGCCATAAATTCAAATAGCCTGCTTTCTTTATTTGGAAGAGCGAATTATTCGTATAAGGACAAATATTTATTAGAAGCTACAGCAAGATATGATGCTTCTTCGAAGTTTGCCAAAGGCAACCGGGGTAGCTTTTTTCCTTCGGTAAGTGCCGGCTGGATTATTACACAGGAATCTTTTATGCAATCCATGAAAAATACGGTGAGCAATTTAAAACTTCGTGCAACCTATGGCGTGCTGGGCAACCAGAATGTTGGAAATTTCCAGTATCAGACCACCTATTTTAACTACGCAAGTGCTTATGGCTTTAACAATGTGCCTGTTGGAGGTGCGGGTACGCTTTTGTCAAATAGAGATCTGACATGGGAGAAAGCATCCGCATTAAATGTTGGAATCGATGCTGGTTTCTTTGAAAATCGTTTAACCGCTTCTTTCGATTATTTTAATAAAGTAACCAGAGATATCTTACAACCGAGACAAGATATTCCGGCTATTTTTGGAGCAGCCACCCCCGATTTTAATGTGGCTAAAGTAAGAAGTAAAGGATGGGAAGCTTCTTTAACTTATAATTTACGTGGTGAAAATGTAACCCAAAGTTTCAGCGTAAATGTTGCTGATAATCAAAATAAGTTGCTTCAGTTATCAGGAGGCGCAACCGAGCAAATTATTAATCAGGATGTTTTTCAATTGTTAAGAAGAATTGGCGAGCCAATTACGCAATATTATGGCTATCAAACCAATGGCTTTTTTCAAAATCAGGCCGATGTAACCAATTCACCCAAAATTGCCGGTAATCCTGTAGTGCCTGGTGATGTAAAATTTAAAGACCTGAACAATGATGGTATTATTGATGCCAAGGATAGAACAGTTTTAGGCAATCCATTTCCAAGGTACACTTTCGGTTTCACCTACCGCCTGGCGGTAAAGGGATTTGATTTACAGTTGTTTATTCAAGGTGTTGGTAAACGCGAAACTTTCTTGCGTGGTGAATTGGTTGAGCCATTCCATTATGGATATGGTGCAACAGTATATGAGCACATGACCAATTACTGGACGCCCAATAATCCTGATGCCCGTTACCCAATTTTTGCAAATATCGGCTCGCCGTCAAATACCAATAACTGGCGTACTGGATCAGATCTTTACAAGTACGATGCGGCTTATGCCCGTTTAAAAAATGTTAACATAGGTTATACCTTACCAGAAGCATTTACCAATAAGATCGGTATCAAGCGTTTCAGGGTATCACTGATTGGACAAAATCTCTTTACGCTTTCCAAACTTAAATTTATTGATCCGGAAACCTCTGAATTCGGCAACAACTTAAGCCTGGGCTCCGGCTCCAATAGTGCCCGTGCATATCCGCTTCCTATATTTTACGGCGCGGGACTGGACATAACTTTTTAATGATAACGGTTAGAATTAACAAACATGAAATACCTACATAAAGCCTTCCTTACAGCCGCTGCAATTATTGCATTAGCAGGTTGTAGAAAACTGGATATTGCACCAACCGATCGATTTTCAGATTTAACTTTCTGGACAGTTGATGTAAATGTCAACAATGCGTTGAATAATAATTATAGTCTGCTTTATAATAGTTCATTATACTTTGAGCCTGAAGCACTTTCTGATAACGCCTATTCGCCATCTGGTGACCTGAATTTGATTGCCAGTGGCAATGCAAACGCATTGACCGGGAAATTTCAGGGCGATTGGGCCAGTTATTATCGTACGATAAAATCTGTAAATATTTTTCTGGAAAATATAGATCAGAACAAGACCCTCCCAGCCGCTACCATTGCCCGGATGAAAGCCGAAAATCAATTTATGAGGGCTTTTGCACTTTTTAATTTGACCAAATGGTATGGCGATGTTCCGCTTCCTGATCATGATCTAACTCCTGAAGAGGCGCAAACCATTCCGCGTAGTTCAAAAACCGCGGTAAACGCCTTCATTGTAAGTCAATTGGAAAGTGCTATACCCAATCTTCCAAGTAAAGACCAGCTACCTGCTAGTGAAAACGGCAGAATTACAAAAGGCGCTGCATTGGCCTTACAAATGAGAACTTTGTTATACGAAGGAAATAAAACTGCAGAGGTGATCGCAGTCTGTGAGAAACTGATCAACAATCAGCAAACCTACGGTACCTACTCACTTGCGCCAAATTACAGCGCATTGTTTAGTGATCCTGCTACAAATAAAACCAATAACGAAAGTATATTATCACTGCAATATGTGCCAACCATCAGAACGTGGCAAAACTTTTGGGATTTTGCTCCAAGAACCGTAGGAGGAAGGGTAAGTAACATGGCGCCTACACAAGAGTTAGTGGATGATTATGTAATGCTGAATGGTAGAGGAATTAAGGAAACAGGTTCTGGCTATGTGGAAAGCAATCCATATATCAACCGCGATCCCAGACTGACTGCTACCGTAGTTTATGATAGGTATACCTGGGTAAATCCAAATAACAGTACCAAAACCATTTATATCAAACCAGGCACCGATCCCGTTCAACCTGGGCTTGATGAGTATTCACCGGGTTCGCAGAGTGCATCGGCTACAGGCTATTATTGGCGGAAATATTTTGACCCAAGTGCCTTGTCGAGTTTTGTTTCCGGTAATAATCTGCATTTGTTCAGATATGCCGAAGTGCTGCTAACCTACGCCGAAGCCAAAAATAGTTTAGGACAAATGGATGCTACTATTTGGGCAAAAACAATCGGAGCACTTCGCGCAAGAGCCGGTTTTACCGATGCGGCTGCATTAAATTTTCCTAGTGCAGATTTAACTAACGTCATCCGCAGGGAACGCCGGGCAGAAATGGCAATGGAAGGATTAAGAGTAGATGATTTGAGAAGGTGGAAAGTGGCCGAATTAACAATGAACGGCTTTGCTCATGGTGCGAAATTCGCCGCAGATCAAAATATCGATAATGGATACATCCGCACGCAACAACGTAAATTCAATGCCCAAAGAGATTATTTATGGGCAGTTCCATCAAGTGAAATTAGCCTAAACAAAAATTTAACTCAAAACCCAGGTTACTAAATTTAAAAACGACATGAAAAAAATAAAATCAATATTCGTTTTACTGGCAGTATCATTGCTCGCCATTACATCCTGTAAAAAGGATGAAAAAGAGCTCAATGAGAATATTAATCCCATTGGAAGTTTGAGCCTTCCTCAAAATCTTCAAAGTATTAAATTAACGCCCTCTAATGCATTGGCCACTCAACAATTTAAGTGGACAGCTGCGAGTGCAGAGGATGGTGGGCTTATTCTATACGAGGTTGCCTTTGATAAGGAAAGCGGTGACTTCTCTAAACCTGTATATAAAGTGGTTTCGGATGGTGCAGGTGTACAGTCTCAGGTTACTATTTCACACAAAGACCTGACCAAAGTGGCGGCATTATGTGGCATTAATTCTTCAAGTACCGGAAATATCAAATGGACGGTGATCGCATCTAAAGCATCCAATAGAAAGCCTGGTCAGGAAAGTAGGATTTTGCAACTGGAGCGGCCGGCAGGTTTTGCCGAAGTGCCAACTGATCTTTACCTTACAGGTTCTGCTACGGAAGTGGGTGATGATATTAGCAAAGCCATAAAATTGAAAAAACTCGAAGAGGGTGTCTTCGAAGTTTATACGACACTTAAACCTGGCAGCTATCAATTGGTTGATAAAACGACTCCGGCGGGTAGAAAATTCTATACGGAAGGTTCGCTGGTAAAAGAAGGAACATCTTCTATCACAGTTACTGGTTCCCCTAAAGTGTTTTATCTGAAATATGATTTCAACGTGGCAACTGTTGTTGATGCTGTTGAAGTACAAAGCCTGGGTTTATATATGTCAGCATACGGGAATGAAATTGGTCAGTTAACTTACACCTCAAACGGTATATGGCAATCGGGAAATATTCCTGTTGTATTTTATCAGTTTTCATGGGGAAGAGATGAACGCTATAAGTTTGCCATGCACACCTCAGCAGGCATTCGTTATTTAGGAAGCAGTAACGTGAATAATGTTAGTCCTGTTGGGCAAGGCGCATCTTATTTTTATCTTAATGCAGTTACTAACGATCAGTGGAATAATACCTATAAATTTAATCCCTCAGCTGATAATAAAAGTGTGAAGGTTGTAGCAAATTTAAATGCTAACGAACCTTATAGTCATACGGTTACCACACAATAATTTACTTAACACCTCCATCGGTTCAGGCCGATGGATCAAAATTCTAACCATGAAAAAGTTATTTATTAATTCCTTTTTGATTTTGTCTGTCATTTTTTGGACGGCTTGTAAAAAGAATCCGACAGTAGATCCGGTTACCCCTCCACCTGTAGTGCCGCCCACAGGACCAGGAGTTAAAATAGATTACCTAAAGCTTGCGCAAGAAACTCACAATTTTACTACAAGTAATTTACTGACAGCGAGTTACAGTTATCGGGCAAACACCACAAACCATGCTAACAATAGTTATGAGTGGTATAATGTAAGCCAGATTTATGCAGATGCGGCCATGGTAGGAGTGGGCCAGAGCAAACACCTGTCTTACATGAACAATACCTTTAAATTCATGGAAAACATGTGGGATAAAAAAGATTTGCGTGGTGGATATTTTGCTGCGGTAAATTTAGATGGGACGGGCGCAGGTGGTGATAAATATGTGGATGATAATGCGCTCAGTGGTATGGTTTACCTGGAGGCTTATGAGGTTACCACAGGAGCAGACAAACAAGCTTATCTGGCGAAGGCCAAAGCCTGTGGTGATTGGTTAATCAATAGCGGGTTGTGGGACAATGTTTACGGTGGCGGTTTTTACTGGAATACATTGAAACCTGAGAAACCTACCCAAACCAATGGACTGACCCTTCAGTTGTTTTTAAAACTTTATAGCTTAACTGGTGAAAGCATTTATCGTGATTGGGCGAAACAGGTAAATGACTGGTTAAATGCCAAAATGTATGATCCCATCAGCGGTTTATATATTTGGAAAATTGATGGTCCAGGGGATGGGAAAAAACATACAGATAAGTTTACGTATGATAATGCTATCATGGTTGAAGCTTTTATCTTATACAGCACTATTATGAATGACCCATCTTATTTAACCCGAGCGCAAAATATTGGTAAGGCCATGAACATTACCCTTTGGAATGCTGTATGGAAGGGTTATATTTTTAATACCAATGAAACCCGGATTAACCCAGCATGGTGCGCATGGGGATCACAGGCAATGATTCGGTTATATGAGGCAGACAAAAATGAAAACTGGCTGGTGTACGCTAAAGAAAATATTAACCGGTTAAATATTGCAAACAGAAACCAAACAACCAATGGTTATTATTTCTTTGCAGGCTTCGATGGTCAGAACCGATCACCGGAAATAGAAACAGTTGACCAAGCCTGGATGCAACGTATCCAAGCCTTATTATCTAAATATTAACCCAGTTTTTAAGTCACATTCCTTATGAAATCGGCCAATCAATCAATCTTAATTTTAATGCTTTCTCTTTTCGTGGTGCCGTGTACCCTCGCACAGGATATATTAAAGTATGTAAATCCAAATATCGGTACAGCACATAGCAGATGGTTTTTTTATACGCCTGCAGCTGTGCCTTATGGAATGGCTAAACTTGCCCCTTCAACCAATGGAAGTTATGGGAATAATCAAGGCTGGGAAGCTGTCGGTTATGATACCCGTCATAATTCTATTGAAGGCTTTGTTCATTTTCACGAATGGCAGGTAGGGGGCGTTAGTTTTATGCCAACCGCGGGCGAACTAAAAACGGTTCCTGGCTTGCTGGATAAAACTGGAAGTGGTTATCGTTCTGCTTTTGATCGAAAAAATGAAATCGCCCAACCTGGATATTACTCGGTGCTGCTTGATGCTTTCAATATTAAAGCAGAGCTTACCGCTACAAAAAGAGTGGGTTTCCACCGCTACACCTTCCCCAAAAATGATAACTCCAGAATCATTTTGTCCATTGGAAATGTGCAGGGCGAAAGTGGCCCGGTGACCGATGCATCAATAAAAATGATTGATGATACCCATTTCGAAGGCTTCGTAATTACCTATCCGAAATATGTTAAAACGTACGATGAAGGTGGGAGAGTAGCGATGTATATTTATGGAATTCTTAATAAAAAACCAAGCACCGTTGGCGCTTTCAACCAGAAAGAAACTAATTTGAATACTAAAACAGCTTCGGGTATTGGCGCTGGATTATTTTTAGGGTATCAAACCAAGCAGGATGAAAGCGTGGAGATTAAAGTAGGCTTGTCATACACTTCTGTAGCCAATGCTAAACTTAATTTGCAAACAGAAGCTGCTGATCTCGATTTCGAGGGAGCAAAAAAGGCCGCCCAATCTGAATGGCAAAATGAGCTAGGTAAGATGAAAGTCTCGACTAAAAATAATGCTGATCTGGTTAAATTCTACACCGGTTTGTATCATGCCCTGCTTGGACGAGGTGTAGCAAGCGATGTTAATGGCAATTTTCCACGACACGATGGTTCAATCGGACAACTGCCTAAAGATCAAAATGGGAAATTCAGTTATAATTTTATGAACACCGATGCCATTTGGGGCGGTTTTTGGAACATTACCCAATTATGGGCTTTATCCTATCCTTCACACTATAACGACTTTGTACATACACAATTGGAAATTTATAAGGAGCGGGGCTGGTTTGGAGATGGAATCGCCAATAGCAATTTTGTTTCAGGAGTAGGAACCAATTTTGTCGGGCTCGCCATAGCGGGTGCCTACCAATCAGGAATACGGGATTACGATTTAAATTTAGCCTACAAAGCGGTATTGGGCAATGAGCTCAATTACAGGAATAGATTGGTAGGATCAGGGAAAACTGATACCAAAAGCTTTGTGCAGAAGGGCTTTGTACCTTATTTAGATGCGGATAAGACCGACTCAACTGGCTCGCATTTTTCAGGTTCGCATACCATGGAATATAGCTATAGTGCCTTTGCTGCCGCTCAACTCGCAAAAAGTATGGGAAAAGTTGATGATTATAAAAAACTGTTGGATTTATCAAATGGATGGCGGTTATTATTCGATCGGGAATTAAAACTCATCAGGCCAAAAACTGGAGACGGAAAATTTATAAATAATTTCAATCCCTTGGAGGCCTGGAGAGGTTTTCAGGAAGGAAATGCCACGCAATACACATTTTATGTGCCTCAGAATCCAAAGGCATTAATTGCAGAGATAGGTAATAAAGCATTTAATGCGCGATTGGATGATATTTTCCAAACTTCGCAGAAGAATGGCTTCGGTGGAGGAAAAACTATTGATGCTTTTGCAGGCATACAGTCGCTTTATAATCATGGTAATCAGCCTAATCTACACATTAGCTGGCTTTTTAATTACTCCTCATCTCCTTGGTTAACACAAAAATGGACAAGGGCGATATGTGATGAATTTTACGGAACAGAAAGCATACACGGATACGGTTATGGCCAGGACGAAGATCAAGGTCAGTTGGGCTCCTGGTATGTGATGTCCTCAATAGGTTTATTTGATGTAAAAGGCCTGGCCGATGCGCGCCCGGCGATTCAAATCGGAAGTCCCCTGTTTGATCAGTCAGAAATACGACTGGGTAACGGGAAAAAACTATTGATTAAAGCCAGCAATAATTCTAAACAAAATGTATATGTGCAATCTGCCATGTGGAATGGGAAAGTGCTCAATAATGCGTGGATATATCGCGAGGAAATTATGAAAGGTGGAACCCTCACTCTGAAAATGGGCAGCAAACCCAATCAAAACTGGGGCGTGAAAACACCACCACCTTCAGCGCAGTAAGTAGCTAAACCACTATCAAAAATTCACATGATGAAATATCCATTAATGCTTATCTGCCTGATATCGTGTATAGAAGGGTTTAGCCAGAAAATAAAACAGAACACCTTGTACAAAGACAGGGCAGAAGCCATGTTTGATAAAATTTGGACGCACTATGGGGTAAAACAATATCCTGGATTGTTTACCGAAAATTATCCCACTGGAAAAAAGGTTTCACTGGATTATTTTCAGGGCGAGAACGTTGATGAAAAGAAGGTAAGTTTCCTTTGGCCCTTTTCAGGGATGTATTCTGCCGCAAACGTTTTGGTCCGATATCCGGATTTGAAGCAGAAATATAATAAATATCTGGATACATTGTCTATCGGCGTTTGGACCTATCGAGACACGACAAGAAGCCCGGTTGGTTACCAGGCATACCCAGCGATGCTGGAAAAATCAGATCGGTATTATGATGATAATGCGCTGGTTTGTATTGATTACCTCGAAGCTCATTTAAATACAAAAGACCCCAAATATATCTTAAAAGCAAAAGAGGCCTTCAATTTTATTCTTAGCGGATGGGATGAGCAGCTTGATGGAGGTGTGTATTGGGTAGAAGGACATAAAGATCAAAAACCTGCTTGTAGCAATGGAATGTCTACGCTCGCTGCATTGAAACTTTATCAATGTACAAATGATACGCTTTACCTGAACTGGGGAAAAAGATTTTATAACTGGATGTATAATAGACTTAGAAACCCGGATGGGATTTATTACAACGATGTAAAAATGGATGGTAAGCCCAATAAGGTTTATTATACCTACAATACGGGTTCGATGCTCGAATCATCCGTCTTACTATATGAGTTTACCAAAGAATCAAAGTATTTAAAGGAAGCCGAAACGGTGGCCGAAAGTTCTTATCGTTTTTTTTCAAACAAAAATGAGGGAAAGGACAAGTATTTTAATATTGATCTGCCATGGTTTGTTACTGTTTTATTTCGTGGTTATGAAGCACTTTATCATGTAAATGGCAATCCAATTTACATTCGTGCAGTTGCATCTGATTTAAATAAAGCGTGGGAGAAATCTTCTGATCAGTATGGCTTCTTAACGGCTAAATGGGCATCGGATGATGTGTCAAAAAAGAAACCAAAATGGTTGCTTGATGAAGCCTGTATTGCAGAGCTATATGCCAGAATGGGTTTGTTAAATATAGAGCGTAAATAACTGATATGAAAAAAAATATAATTTTAGGAGTCGATATTGGTGGATCTCACATTACTTCTGCTCTCGTAAATGTCACCAACGGAATAATTATTGAAGGTTCATTGCAAAGGGCAAAAGTCAATTCTCAAGGAAGTGTGAATGAAATTGTTGACGCCTGGAGTTCGGTAATGCAGAAAAGTCTCCAATTTACGGCACATTCGGGAAAGGTAGCCATCGCGATGCCAGGTCCATTTGACTATGCCAGCGGTATATCTTACATGAAAGGAATGGGAAAATTTGATGCCCTTTATCAATTAGATGTAAGGTCTCTTATCTTGAAATCGCTTGCAGGTTCAGTGCAGGAAATTTCATTTGTAAATGATGCGAGCTGCTTTTTGCAAGGTGAACTTTCACATGGATTAGCGGCAGATTATCATCATGTAATGGGTTTCACTTTAGGAACAGGTTTTGGATCTGCAAGAGGAAAAGATGGCATTGCTCTTGATGCCGAGTATTGGCAATATCCGTTTATGGGAGGTATTTGTGAGGATTTCTTTTCTTCTAAATGGCTGGTTTCCAGATACAACGGTTATTCCGGAAAATCCGTTCCCAATGTTAAAGAATTGATAGAAGAGGTTGAGAAGGGAGATCCTTTATTTCAGGTTTTTGATGAATTCAGCATAAATCTGGGTACGTTTTTTGCTAAATTAATTAAGATTCAGACCATTGATTGTATCGTTATTGGAGGCAATATTGCCAGGGCATCCGCTCTGTTTTTACCTCAGTTAAAGTATTATTTAAATACCAGGTCAGTTAACGTTCCAATATTGATCTCGGAAAAAGGCGAGAACGCAGCATTGATTGGTGCTGCATGTACCGTTCAAACCCTAAAGTAGCACCAAATCATCCTGCAGGTAAAATCTGATATGCCATTCCGGAGATCATCATCATTTCTTCGTTCGTTCAAAAGATCTGAGAGGCAGCAATTGTTTCGCTACCTTTTTGAGCTTTGGAATATTCCTACCTAAAGCATCTGGCTCGCAGTCATGCTCTTCATCCCAATGACCATTTCTGAAATAGGTATCCAAAGCATACCCAATCAGGTTCCATACAGCTTCGTGAATGGTTTGTCAACGCTTTCGAAAACCAAGCCATTTGCCTTAAATCAAGCTAGGCTGTTAATATATAAATGTCGCTGCAGATTGTCCCGCTAAACAATTCTTTTCGGCGCAAGTCTAATCAGGCTTTAAATAATTTGCAATTCAGAATTGTAGAATGAGTTTTGAAGATAATAACCACTACATCATTTGTTGAATATCAAACCCATCAACCTGGTGATGAAGTAAAAGTGAAAGAATTTATAGCAAAAGTATAATCAAAGCCAATTGGTGCGTAATTATCTTTGCTTATGTGAAAGGCTTGCCGGCAATACAAAATGATCGCATATTAACTTTTTTTAACAAGAGATATTTAAATGAAAAAAATCGGATTTTTATTAACTATAATAATGGTAGGGATAGTGTTTTGCCAGAATGGCCATGCCCAAGAACAGGCGAAAACAAATTTCAAGTTTCCAAAAGACAAAAAAATAAATGTTGGTGTATTAGTATATGACGGTGTTGAGATTGTAGATACCGGCGGACCAATTGACGTATTTATCAAAGCAAAGAATTGGCACGGCAACTACAATATCTACACGGTTTCCGCGACCAAGAATAAAAATGTCATCATGGACGCCAACGTATTTGACCTGGTTTCCAAGTACAATATATATGACGCGCCTCAGGCAGATATATTAATCATTCCCGGTACGTCTCCTGAAATCGTCGCGAAAGTGTCAGCCGACAAAAAAATGATGGACTGGATAATTAAGCAAAATGAAGCTACGCAGATGACAATGTCGGTGTGCACGGGAGGGTTGATTTTGGCCAATACAGGCCTGCTTGACGGACGGTCAGCTACTACACACCATTGGTCGCTTGATGAACTGCGATCGCACAGTAAGATTAATGTAAAGGAGAAAAAACGTTTTGTTGTCGACGGAAAATTTCTTACCGGTGCTGGTGTGACCTCTGGCATTGATGTGGCGCTTCAAGCCATAGAGTTGATACACGGAAAGGATATTGCAGATGACATTGCACATGGAATGGTATACAACCGTTACGGTACAATGGAGTTCTTGCCCAGAAAGTAAGATTTTCACGACTGGTGTTCCACCCGTTCATCAGTCGTGCCTTTAAAATGTTTGATCGAAGCTGCACTTTTCTGAAATTCACCCGGCGTGATGCCAGTATATTTTTTAAAGAAACGGCTGAAATAACTATCTGTTTCAAAGCCCAGTTTCCATGAAAGTTCTTTGCTTGTAATCTCAGACCAATACAATATTCGCTTAGCCTCGAGGAGCAGGTACTCATCGATAAGCTGTTTAGGTGTTTTTGATGTCGCCTGTTTGATCGCCTGGGTTAATACACTTGCGCTGATATTAAGGCGGTCGGCGTAAAAAGTTACCTCATGGTGCTGAGCGTGATTTTGCTTTAATTGAGTCTTGAAATTGGTATAAATGTCACCCGCCTTTTTTTCCAAATCTGGATGGTGATCCGATAGGATGGCACAATAAGTTACCAGTGCATCCAGTAGTGCACTGATCAATTCCATCTCCGCCTTGTTGTTGGCATCCCGAGTTTCGATGAGTTGAATAATTTTATCAAGGCGGTTTATCTCATGTATCGATACTGGAATACAGGACCGGGAGAATATCTTATTTAACTTTTCAAAAAAACTCGGCCCCCGGTCTGCAATGAATTTTGGTGTAAATCCCATTGATTTCATCTTACAGTCGCTAACGATGGGGTGGGTATGTATCTGATCAATATCTAGCAATAATATAGCTGGAGCCATGATACGTTCGTTTTCAAAATCGGCCAAATGAAGAATAGAGCCACCGAATAGAAAACTCAAAATATAGTAGTTATGAGAATGGGGCTCCTGATTGTGTGACATGAACTTAGCGAACGCATCACCCTGATAAAAGTTAAAGTCACCTTCGCCTATTCTGGATTCCAGATCGCATTTCATTAAAATTTCACTCATAAATAGGCTCAGTCAATGTGATGGAACTCAGTTATTCGAGTGAATATATATATTAAAATGAATACTGGCAAGGAAAAATCAACATTGCAGCAGCCTAAGCCCATTCTATAATCGATTTATACTGTTGGTTCATTCTTGCCTTCATGAATTAGTGCCATTAACCGCTCCATATCCGCTACTAAAAAAACAATTTTGTAAACATTATGCAACGATTAGGTAAAGTAACCAATATAAACCCAAGACTTGGATTGGGAGAAATAACAGACAAGCAAGATGAGCAAATATTATTTGATCTCTTTGAAGCGATCCACGAAATAAAACTGGATTGCCAGGTTTTATTTGAAATCGAATTGAAGCCGGAAGGATTGCGTGCGGTGCGTGTTCAAGCCTTTCCTTCTGACAGGCAATCATAAATAAGTGTAGCCTTATGGCTATGAGATTATATCAGGCGGAAAATAATTATTTTTCCGCTTTTGAACAAAAAGCTGCCTCAGCGATCTGAGACAGCATCTGTTAAAGATTGGATTTTTTTAGTAAATCGGAATGATTATCACTGGTGTTTTGGTTATCACTTCTGATCTGGTTCTTCCATTAGAGCATTCATATCCTCGATCAGCAGATCTACCTCTACCTCTTTAGTTCCATCATAAGCTCCCCTTACGCGTTTCTGCTTATCTACCAGAACCAAATATCCCTGATGGACAAAGCCTCCTGGCTCGGTAGCATCTTCCATTACCGAAACCAGATAATCCTTTTGTGCGAGGCCATATACCTTTTCCTTGGTTCCGTGAATGAATTGCCACTGTGGCGCGGATACGCCAAGTTTATCGGCATAAGACTTTAATACATGCGGAACGTCATATTTGAAGTCTATACTATGGGACAAAAACATAACATCTTTACTTCCCTTAAACTTATTGTACACCTTCAGCAGGTTTCGGTGCATCGTGGGGCAGATGGTAGGGCAGGTGGTGAAAAAAAAATCGGCCACATAAATTTTTCCATCAAACAGCCGGTCATTTATCATCAGGCTATCCTGATTTAAAAAACTGAATTCCGGGATTGTTTTGTACAAAGTATCGGTGACCATCTGGCCATTAACTTTTTTTTGAACTGCTGACCGCTCCCCGTATATGGGTAGCGTACGCGGCTTTGTATTGCATGCGGCAAGCGCCATAAGCGCCAGCGCTGCGATGAATATGGAATTTTTCATGCTATTTTCTTTAGGACTATGTGCCCAATTAATGTTTCTCATTTGTGGAAGGTTTTAGATTAAATCGTTTCAGATAAAGATCTGCTGCTTCGATATTCCTTTTATATAAGCTATCCAACTTTTGAATTTTTGCTTTCTCAACGGTAAAATAGGTAACTGCATCTTCGTCCGCACCTTCACTAAAGTCAGCATCAAAATTGTGCATCCAGTCCGACATCTGATCGTCCGCATCACCAAGAGAGTTGCTCAATGTTACAATTTTGCTTCTTTCCGCTACGGTATCCAGTTTAGGTTGTAAGACTTTTAATTGGCCAAGATCCAATGTATCCAGGGTAATCTTGAGATTGATTGCCCGTTCACCAACCATCATCAGCTGGTCATGCTGGTCTAAAACCTGCTGGCGGATAGTTTGATGATCGGGTTTATTTGTGCAGGACTGCAGAATCCTCAATGTGAAGATGATGCAGGTAAAGGTAACAACGTATTTTCTCATTATTATAATCAATTTTAATTATCATTTATTCAAAGTGGAACCGGGCTTTTCCTGTGAAATTTAATTCTTAATGCCCCAGCGCATTTGTTTAGCTAGGAAATTGTCATCCTTTTACTGCACTATTCTAAGGATGTAAAAGGATGACTTCCATTTCCAGATATTGTTTTTGTCGATTCTAACGGTAAGCACCAATTGCTTTTTTTAATTTGGCCTCACTAATCTTTAGTTCGATTTTGGCATCGATAACTTTTAAGTAAGCCTGCTGCCAGAGTGCCTGGGCTTCTAGCACATCTTTTCCCGTAATTGTACCTGCTTTAAGCCGGTTGTTAAACAACTTGAGATTTTCATCCGCCTGCTGCCCGGATGCTCTGGATAACAGGATTCTCTGCTCGCTTTGTTTGACCTGAAGTCTGGCGTCTTCAACTTCCAGGTTAATCAGTTCTGATTTTTGCGTCAAGTCATGTTTTTTTGCTGCAATTCTATGGGCCTGCTCTCTAATTTTTCCCTTACGAGCGCCCCAGTCAAATATGGGTACCGTTAAGTTTAGCATTCCATAGTAGCTGGCAAATAAACGGTCGCTACCAGTGGGGTTAATCCCTTTAACACCGGCTGATCCAAGACCATTTATGCCTAACGCGATCATCGGTCGTGTGTCCGCAATCAAAAGCCTTTTCTGATCCTCCTCTATGGCAATATTGGTTTTATAGAGTTCAATTTCAGGTCGGTCAAATCCGGTATTCGCCATATCGACCATACCTGAAGATAGAACGGTATCCTGTACGGAGAAATCAGCAGTTGCCGGCATGCCTATAATCTGTGCAAAACGCAGCTTGGAAATCAGAAGGGCATCAGTTGCCGAGCGAAGCTCCAACAGGGCTTCATTTAACTGAACCTCTGCTTTCAGTACGTCGTTTTTGTAGGTCAAGCCTGCTTTGTATGAATTATTCAGCTCATTAAGCAAACCCCGGATCATCTCTAGATATTTATTTAGGAATTTTATACGTTCCGTATTCTTGATGATTCCCCAGTAGGCCAGCTCCGTGTTAAACAACACATCCGTTTTCACCAGCACTTCCTGTGTTTCCATCAAATGGTTCTGATTGCCTGCAATAGAAACACCCGTTCTAACTTTTCCACCTGCATAGATTAACTGGTTGACCGTTGCTGTTGCACTTAAACCGTATTCGGGCAGCAACTGATTTAGCGGCTGGCCAAAATAGAACCCTGTGCCACTGCCATCCAGTTTCGGTCTGGCTGCCAATTTCGAACTCGATAATGCGCTCTTTGATGCTTCCACATATTCACGGGCACTTTGCAGATCAAGATTTTTAGCGACAGCCATCTTTGATGCCTGCTCAAGGGTAATCACTTCCTGCGTAAATCCCTGAAAAGGCACAGCCATTGCCAATAAAAAAAGTGTCAGCAAAACCGGCTTAAGCTTGACGTGCTCGGCAACATTAGGCTGCCCGGGATGATCTTCAACTTTTTTTGGTTTGATAAACTTATAGTACAATATCGGTACTACGTGTAAGGTCATGATCATCGATACAATCAAACCTACCGCAAGTACACTCCCCAGTGGTGACCAGAATGGATCTTTTCCTATTATCATGGGCGCAAGTCCAACTGCCGCGGCAAATGAAGTTAAAAATACCGGGCGCATTCTTCGTTTTGCAGAGGACATGGCCGCATCTCTTATTGTGTAACCATGTTCCAGCACAAGTTCATCTGCGTAATCAACCAGGATGATCCCGTTACGAACCACAATACCCATCAAACTGATAATTCCCATGAAACCTGGAAAGCCCATTGGATTCCCTGTAAGCTTAAGGCCTAAAAATGCTCCGAGGATACTCAATGGAAAGGTAGCCAATACAATAAGTACTTTTCCAAGGTTTTTAAACTGGAAAAGAAGCGTTAAAAAGATCAGAATGAAACTGGTCATCAGCGATTTGCCCATGCCCGGTCCCGATTCCAGCGCACTTTCCGCCTCTCCTCCATAGGCGATCCTGATGCCGTCAGGGAGTTTGATTTTTGCTATCTCAGGCTCGATTGCGGCCTGAATGACCGTGGCTTTGATGCCCAGTTGGGTTTCGGCCTTAACCGTAAGGGTTCTCAATCCGTTTCGATGCGCCACCACTCCTGTATGCCAGGAAGGTGTAAAATCAACCACCTCTTTCAAAGAGATCTTGTTTCCGCTTTGCGAGCTTACATGTATATTCGCCAGATCTGAAAAATCCGAACGGTTTTGCTGATCCAACCTCAGCATAATATCTACGGGCTTGTCGCCTTCCCAAAGCGTCGAAACCGGGTATCCTTTAAGCCCCGCTCCAAGGGTCTGACCAATCGCTGATGTGCTTACGCCCAGCCTGCTTGCATCATCCTCCTTTATCGTCGCCTTAATTCCAAAATATTCATCCTGATAATCGTTCCTCACCCAATTGGTACCGCTGGCAGCTTTTAATATTTCGGCAACTTTTAATGCCACTTTTTTCTGGTCGCTTAAGCTTTCTCCAATAACCCTTACCTCAATTGGTGATGGGGATTCCTTGAATGAAAGCTGGCGCACGTGTATATGCCCATCAGGGAGAAAACCGTTAAACTTTTTAAGATATTCTTTTGCCAGTTCTTCTGTGGCTTCGCCACTTATGGTATTAATGAAAATCTGCGCATAGTTTTCTTTTGGTGTTTCCGGCGAATAATTACTGTGAAACCTTGGCGAGCTACTTCCGATGAAACTGGCTGTATTGAGGATCCTCTTGTCTTTACTAATCTCTGCTTCAACTCTGTTCACCGTCCGCTCGGTTTCTTCTAGGGAAGTTCCATTAGGCAACCAGACTTCGAGATTGAACTGTTTGCTGACCGAGTTGGGAAAAAACTCCTGGTCAACCTGGCCCGCAACCGCCACCGCAAGAAATATAGACAATACGCCCCCAATCAATGTAGTCTTTGGCCACCTGAAACAAAATTCTATAGATTTTTGGAAGGCATCCTGTAGGTAGTCCAGAAAATTTCTCTTCTTTGGACGGTCGCTTTCCTGATGTTTGATTCCCTTTTTCAAAAATATATAGCATAGGTAAGGGGTAATCAAAATGGCAACCAAAAAAGAAGCAATTAAAGCAACCGCAATGGTGATGGGCAGCGATAACATAAACTCCTTGCCCACACCGGTTAACATTATACTCAATGGCATAAAGGCGAAAACGATGGCAATCGTTGCCGTAAATATAGGCACCATGAGCTGGGTAGCACTTTGCCAGGCCGCTTTCCACCGGGGCGTCCCTTCATCTAATTTTTCAATGTAATTGTCAACCACTACAATGGCATCATCAACCACCATTCCAAGTACGATGATCAGCGCGGCTAAGGTTACCTGGTGAAGTTCAATCCCGATAATATTCAGCACTCCAAAAGTGATGGCAATAGAAACCGGCGCTGCGATAGCGGATATGGCCGCCATTCTAAAAGGAAGTAACAGCATCACGACGATGATAACAGCCAGAATAGCCACTAAAAACTCGATCATGAAGTGGGTAATACTTTCTTTAACCACTTCAGGCTGATCGACAATTACATTGATTTTTACATCAGAAGGTAGTTTCTGTTTTAGCGCTTCAATTTTCTTTGCCAAGGTTTTACCCAGGTCAACGATATTATTGCCCGGTTGCATTTCTACTGAAAGCATGGTCACAGGCTCTGTTCCGACTTTGATCAGGCTTTTTGGATCCTCATATCTTCGCTCTATTTTTGCAACATCCTTTAACCTTACAATCCTTCCGTTAACATCATTGGATACAATCTGATTCCCTAGGTCAATTTCATTTTTGTAGCGCTGACCAGTAAAAATCGGTAGATTATTTGCATTCAGGGTAATATCGCCAGTGAAATTCAAATCGTTTTCGGATTTAATTACCGAGGCGATTTGACTAACATCCAGTCCGAACTGTTTTAACTTCTGATCTTGTATAGTCAGGTAGATCTGTGGTTTTTGTTCGCCATAACGTTTAATCTTAGATACTTCTGGAATTGTTTTAATGTCGTCTTCCATTTTATCCAGATATTTCTCCAGATCGGCATAGCTTCGCCCCGGAGCCGCAATGGTGATCATCTGCGCAACAACATCACCAAAATCACTGTTTACAATCGGGCCCGTTACGCCACTGGGAAGCACGCCTCTCATATTCATGTTCAGTCCATGCTGAAGGGTGCTCCAGAACTTTTTTGGATCCTTAACATTTTCGTTCAGCTCAGCTGTAATCACCGTCTGGCCATCTTTTGTCTCAGATTTTGTCTTACCCTTTCTAATTTCCTCGAAAGAAAAAAGGTATTGTTCAATTTTATTGGTTACCTGCTTTTCCATCTGCAGCTCGTCGGCTCCGGGATAAAAAGCCATCACCAATCCCTGGCGTACGGTAATGTGTGGGTTTTCACTTCTCGGCATGGTCAGCAGGGCAAAAATACCAGCGAGCACCAGTACTCCGGTAATAATCTGGGTAACCTGGCGGTATTTCATTGCCGCCTCTATGATGTTTACTCTCTTCTTCTCCATTTTAAGCCCCGGTGATTGTTAATGCCTGCCCGTCCTTGATATTTTTCTGCCCAGATATAACCACTCTGTCATTGATCTCCAGCCCACTGCTGATCACAACCTGATCTCCATCCAGATCTCCGGAAATAATTCGTCTTCGAACAGCTTTATTCTGATTATTCACGATGAAAACGTAGGTCAAATCATCCTCATCTCTTACAATCGCCGTTACGGGAATCGCAATTCGCTGGCCTTTTCTTCCTGTTGCAACCTGCACATCGGACAGCATGCCCGGTAACAACTTTCTGCCCGCATTATTTAGTAAGATTTTAACTTTATAGGTCTTCGTCTGTGTGTCTGCCTGGGGATTGATCAGCGAAATTTTTCCCCTTAATGTGTCTTGAAGCGTAGGGACAAATACACTCGCAGCCTGCCCATTTGCGATATGCCCGATTTCGGCTTCAGGAACGGTAAACTGAGCATAAACCTGATCGGTCTTAATGATATCGAACGCGGGCAAACCAGGACTTGCGCTACTGCCAGCCTCAATTGCCTTTCCTGTGATATATCCTGACATTGGCGCATATAAACGGCAGTCATGGATTCTTTTGGTATTGATATTTTTCGAGGCCTTCGCCTGTGCCAGCTTTGTTTTGATATCAATAAAGTCCTTTTCAGGCAAGCTCTCTTTTTCAAAAAGATCTTTCAAACGCCCATAAAGATCTTCAGTCTGACTCAAGGCTGCATCTGCGATCAAAAGCGAGTTGCGGTACTCCGTATCATCAATTGTGGCCAACAACTGACCTTTCTCTACAAATTGACCTTCATCAACATAAACTTTATTGATGATGCCTGGAATAGCAAATCCGATTTTTACCGTATTGTCCGGCTCTATACTTCCAGAATAGTTCAGCTTAGCCAGGTTACTCTGTGCAGAAATTTTTAAAATGGAAACTTTGGCATTTTCCTGTTTCAGTGAACCCACTTTATTGTCTTTATTTGCGCAACTGTTTAAAAGAAGCGGTGTAAGACACAATAAAAGGTATTTGTTAATTTTCATGTTATTTATTTATAGTGTATTGTTAAATTATTTTCTCAATCTGTATCCCGATTTCTATTGCTTTAAAAAAGTACCATATGGTATGTTTTAGGTCAAATTTTTTATTTTCCAGGCAATTTTTTTGCTCATGTGGTTGGGGGTGATTTTCGGATTCAGCTACCACTTGGCACTCTATTACTGTTGACCCTGCTTCATTTTTTTATATAATGCCACTAAAATAGCGCCCAGTCGATTGTTGGGATCCTCGTCATATTTTTGGTCAATATTGAGATTGTCTGCAATCATTTTTTTCAGTTTCTCCTCGTCCGTAGAGCCGAAATGAAGAAATAACAAATCCAATTCTGATCGTGTGCATTTATTGTCCAGAAACTTTCGAAAAAGCTGTGGAAGTTGGTTTTCCATGGTCAATTGATTCATGTTCATAAAATCTTTTATCGTTTGATCATTTTCTTCCACTTGTACTTTTGATCTTCTCTTCCAGATCTACCCAGGCACCACCGTTAGAGACATGTTGAAATCCACGCTCCTTAAGCAGCTGCTCTACTTTTATACTTCGTAATCCGTGTGAACAGGTTGTGATGTAGGTTTTTGAAGGATTGAGTTCCTTGTACCGCTCCCTAATCTGACCCAAAGGAATATTGATAGAACCTTCAATGTGTCCGGATTCATATTCCATTGTGGTCCTGACATCCAGAATGATTGCACCGCTTGATACCTGTTCGTCGATGTTTTTGTCGATGGTCAGGATACGGAAAGTTCGATAGCCCAGATAGGCCAGTAATAGCACGGCCGATACGATTAATAGTGTTTTAGTCATCTTGTGAAATATGTTTTAATTTGAATGTATTGATTAAAGAAAGTTATGTCAGCCAGGTGCTGAGATAAGCTAACTGGTGGCTTAAAATAAAATTGCAGCTTGAATGATTTACCTCATATAAGGGCGTTTGATGAACGGAGAAAATGGCCATGGCACCGATAGTAATATGATAATTAGCCCGATCGAAAAATAAATGATAATCTTATTGTACTGTTTCCCGTTTGGACTCAACTTTCTGGTGGGGATTACTGCTGTAAACATGATCGCCGTGGCTAGCGTCATCAATACGCTGTGAATTACACTGAAGAAAAATCCTTCCATATCATTGAAATATAATTGATCCCGCCAAAAATTTCCAGTGATGTGACTTCTCCTATAGATCAGTACCCCAATAGCGAGTTGTATTAATGTCAGACCGACCGAGCACCTGAAGACCTGGACTGGATAACCCGAAAAAGATAACCCAGTGATTTTTGATTGGTACGCAAGACAAATGCTGTAAAGAATCGACATCAAAACCAACCAGTTGAATATCGAATGGTAAACGGATAATAATTGATACATAAATTTAGTGTGTAGTAACAGTCATCGTGAAAAAGTTGATGGAATAGAAAAGTATGCTCAATCCAATGTTTCCAAATAATCCTTTATAAGCTGTAAGCCAGCAGTATCAATCATCGTAGTCCCAAGCTTTGGCATGTGAAAATCGCCCATTTCAGACATCCTCATCAAAATATTATTCCTGTGCAAGCGTATTCCTGTTTTGTCCAGCTTCGTACCGTAGTCTAAATTCAACGTTGTCTGACCTGCAAATCCCCCTTGCTGATGGCAATGCGCGCAGTTGATTTCCAAGTATCCTCTTGCCCTTTCATGGATCGCAACCTTTGTATCCTTATAGGGAGGAAGTTTTTCAATTTTGTCTAGTTTCTCAGCACTCATCAATCCTTTGTCCATCAGATATTGAAGCTGGTTGATTCTTGAATGCTCACGCACGACCTCAACATTAAGATTACGTGCCTTCGGCCCAATCGGCAATATGGTATCATTCGAATGATGACAACTGACACATTCATTGTTTGCAGGGATATGGTATCCAATAGCCATCATTTTACCGTTAGAATCCAATCTTTTAACCGGAACAACATCGCCATCAGTAATCAGAAAAGCCTCTGTCTGCTCCTTGTTCCATTTATATACAGCAACATTCCATTTGCCACTCTCCAACAAAAGCAATCTGGTCTCCATTATCTGTAATTTCCCACCCGGGCTTAAAGGATAGTAAAATGTTTTTGCGATCAGCGTTCCTTCAGGAAAATCCAGAAGCCCGTTCCCGGTTAACTTCATTTTTTTTCCTGGGGGAAGTTTGATCAGACGCTGCTTTTCCGCATAATCAGTGAACAGTGTTGATGATAATTCGAGCACTTCTACATTAGGAGCAGGAATGAGTTCAGATGGCTTACCCTGAAAAAGCTTGTAAAAGGAAAGGCGTTCCTCGAATCCGGCATCATGATCAATCTTTGGCCTGGGTTTAACATTGCAGCATGTCACATATATCGCTGGTATGATCAAAATTAAGATCATCACTATATACTTTTTCCTATTGCTCATTTCTCCTGTTCAACGCTCAATTCGCCCTCTAAAACGGATTCAGGGTAAAGTATATACCGATCAATATAAAATGTTCCAAATGGAATCAGACAGGCCAACAGTACTTTCCAGGTGATTTTCGAGAATTTCCATTTGTAAGAGGTGGCAACGCCAAAAGTGGTGATCAAAAAAAGGCAGAAAAGAAGTCCATGGATGGGGCCAATGATTTTCACAAAGACCGGTATATCGCCGATGTATTTAAAAGGTACCGCAATAAAAACAAGGAAGATAAGGGATATGCCTTCCAGAAACCCGATGATCCTAAGTCTTCCAATAGGATATTTAAGTAGTTTTATCATAATTGAATTTTAAAATGTTCTAAACATGGGACGGTTAGCCAGAGGAGAGAATGGCCATGGGATGGCAATGAGAATGATCAACAAGGAAATTGTGTACCAAATCATCATTGTTCTGAACTTTAACCGATCCGTTCCCATCCTTTTGGTTTTTGCGGATCCGATCGTCAGCACGATCACCGCGACCACCATCAATAAAATATGGACATATCTGAAAAATACATGCTCATCCATCACTCCATCGACGCTCGGTAGACCAGAAGTGAACTTTACAATTGGACTCATTGTATACAGGTACAGCCCGAGCAAAAGCTGAATGTGAGCTATCGTGGCTGTGAGATGTCTGACCAGATTATCAGACTTACCGAACGGGCTGTGGCCAACTAAGCCTTTCACTGATAGAAAAATGGTATATAATAGAGAAATAAGTACCAACCATCTGTTGATCGAATGGAGGGTTAACAAAATCTGGTGCATAAAAGATACTATATGGTATGTTATGGGTTAAAAAAAATTATAATGAACTGAGGTATTCTTTGAGGCTGATCAGGTAGGTTTTATACACACTTCTGCCCATTATCTTACCGAGCATCCTGATTCCTGAATATCCGGAGATAACCATTACAGCCACTTGCTCAGGAGATTCCTTGGTGCCGATCGTGCCTGCTTCCTGGGCACTTCGTATCGAAGAAGCAATTGCATTATGCCAGGCAAGCGTCAATTTTGCAAGCGCCTTCCTAAATGACTCATTTACCGGAGCCATCTCGTCTATAAGGTTGATTGCAGGGCATCCATGGGTAACGTTGAAGAAAACAGTATCGTTAAGCAGCGATTCCATCATAGCATATATATCCTTTGCCGGATCTGTGCTTTCTTTTAACGGGCTTACCATTCTGGTATAAAGATTTGGATAAAGTAGTTCCGATATCAATCCAAGGCCCATCTGTTCTTTGTTTTTAAAATGGTAAAAGAAGGCCCCCTTAGTCACATTTGTCGTACTGATAATATCATCTATACTGGTGGACTGATATCCTCTTTGATAAATAAGATCAAAAGATTTTCTGATGATCAAATCTCTGGTTGAAGCTGCTTTTGACATGGATAATTTAACTATTGTTTTAAAATTAATTATTACTTTGAATGTATCAATTAATATCGCTTTCGAGTAATATTTTGCAATATCCGAAAACTTCGGTGGTAAAATTGCCTAATCTGTTTTTACAGATAACTTTAGAAATTTTCTCTTTTTGAAAAATTCAAACACAGAAGGTGCGCCCATAAAAAACCAGATGGCCAATATCGGGTCACATACCGCACATCCTGCCGAAGAGGAAGGTTCCAAATAAACAATTGGGTTGCCGTATAGATGGTGAAGGATGTCCCATGTCGTATGCAGTAACCAGCCGATGCCTATAAAATAATAATGCTTCATTCCTTTATAGGCCACAAAAAGCATAACCGTTCCAAACATGAACTCCCACACGCCTAAACCTCCGCTCCAGTAAACAGCGCCTGCGCCTGCGATCAAAAGTGCATTTATTTTTTGCCTGTGCGGTTCTTTAACCAACGACATCAGGGTAATGAATGTAATTGCTATTGCAATTGCTGCAAGCACTACGTTCACTGTAAAATCTGGGGTAGGGTGAGTTTGTGTCTCCATTTTATTTTTTTTTGATGCAAATCTAAATTAAAAACATACTAACTAGTATGTTTTTAATGTAAAATTATATCTTTGACTTTTCCGGGATTCTTGGCGTTATGAAGTTTTGAAGCAGGTTGCTAATTGGACGATACCGAGCTCATCAAACGGATTAAAATGCATTCCTGTGCTAGAGTCAATTTTTGATTTAGAAACGTGGCTATATCAGATAATTTGCCCAATTCTGCTAGGAGTAACATAAGTATTGCAAGCCGCCTGAATTATAAAATTATTAATTGCAAAAAATGGAGAAGGTAATACCTAAATATAATATAGATTTCAAAAAAGAGGGTCAGGACCAGTTCTTTTTGTACGTAAAAGATCGGACAGATGATTCAGGTAAAGTTTATACTGAACCACATAGTCATAATTATTATTGTCTTATTTTTCTGTATAAAGGTAAAATGAGGCATTATGCGGATTTGGATAACAGGGAGATTTTTGCACCCGCAATATTAATGCTGGATGTCGATCAGGTTCATATTCATTCAGATCTAACAGACTGTAAAGTGATCTCCATGGCTTTTTCAGCTAATTTCCTTCATGGCCAAAACAAAAAATTAACAGATCATATTGAATCCGTCTTTTCTAAAACACATCTGGACCTTTCTACTAATCAATTACATGAATTGGATAGATATATCCAGTTGATTTGTCTAGAAAATACCAGAGGGGACAACAAAGATAAAGACATCATCAAATGTTTATTGAACGTCCTATTAATCTATTGTGCAAAGATTACCAGTGAGCCTGCTAAAGATTTTGGTGATAAAAATACCCTTTCTGAGAACTTTAGAAGCGCGTTAAGAAAGCATTATAAAAGTAACCATCAAGTCAAATTTTACGCCGAGGAATTAAATATAACAACTGAACTACTTACTCAGGTCATGAAGAGCGCAAGTAGCAAAACACCTAAGCAAGTTATAGACGATCTTTTGATCAAGGAGGCTAAAAGGTTACTTTATTGGTCGGATTTAACCGTCAGGGAAGTGGCCTGGGAATTGGGATTTAAGACAGACGGTTATTTCAATCGTTTTTTCAAAAAGTTTGAGGGCATAACTCCAAAAGAATTTCAAAAAGCGGCACATTAATCTGGATTAAATTAGAAATAAATCAAAGCTGGTAACTAAAATGTTTCCGTTTTTTTTTCAAATCCTGCATAAGTGTAATTAAAGGCGGCAAAAGTACAATCTAAAATACTTACTGTCCATGTAGATTTGCACCAATGTTTAAGAAGCTCGTTTCTGTATTACTTCTTCTTGCCTTGATCAGTTCAAACTTTTCGAGCTATATTGTGCTCGCCGGGTTTCAACTCAATAGGCAGTACATAGCGGATAAGCTTTGCGAAAACAGAACGAGACCACAATTTCACTGTATGGGAAAATGTTATCTGGCAAAAAATCTTAAACAAGCTGATGACACTCAGAAAAAACAGGTAGAGAAAAATGAATTAAAGAATATTGAAATCTGCCAATCAATAAAATCCCTGCAGCTATCTTTCGCAATTCCTGCTTCGCAAGCAACTGCATCAAAACCATCTACACTTTATCGTTTTAGCTATGTGAGCCACCACATCAGCAGCATCTTTCGACCGCCTCGAATAATCGCATAAGCATACCACATTATTTATTACGGGACAATTCTTATATACAGGATGAATCCCTTTTTTCAACTTTTGCGAAGGCATTCACGCCAGTCGTAAGACGCCTTATGACTAAATAAAATTATGCGATTTCTTTATATTTTAATCATAATGCTTATTTCCGTGCCTGTGCTGGCACAGAAAATAAGCGGAACTATCGTTTCAGAAAACGGTAGACCATTGTATGGTATCAATGTTAGTCTCGATGGCACGAATCATCATACCCAGACTAACCAGAAGGGTTTGTTCACCTTTCTGAATGTTTCTAACGGAGTTCACAAGATTACGGCATCTTCGATATCTTATGCTGTAGCTGAGCAGAACATCGTCATCGCAAATAAAAACGTATTCGTTTACTTGAAATTGGTAAAGGCTGACAGCATACTGCAGGAAGTTTCTGTCATTTCATTCAGAAATGTCCCAAGAGATCAGGCCAGCACCTATGCAGCAAAGCTAGCTCTTAAAAACATTGAAAATCCCCAGGTTACAAATTTGGTGCCTGAACAAATCATCACCGAACAGGCAGTACTTGATTATAATTCAGCCCTCAAAAATGTGCCTGGAATAACCAAAGGCTGGGCTTCAGCAAATGGTATTTATACCAGCAGAGGCTTCAATACCCGTAACTATATCAGAAATGGAGTTTCAGCCTTCTCAACCGCCGATCTGGATGTTGCAAATATGGAACAGATTCAGGTAGTCAAAGGGCCCTCCGGTACCTTGTTCGGAAGCGCATTGATCTCATTTGGAGGCCTTATAAACCGAATTACTAAAAAACCATTTGATTCAACCCGTGTAGAAGTAGGATATCAGGGAGGTAGTTACAGCTTGAGCAGAGCTACCCTAGATCTCAATGCCCCGCTTAAAAAGGACAAAAGTGTATTGTTTCGGTTAAACGCCTCTCATCATTACTCAGGCAGTTTTCAGGATGCAGGTTTTCTCAAGGGGACATTTGTCGCCCCAAGCCTGTTTTATCAGGTAAACAAACGACTGATTTTCAGTTTGGATGCTGAAATATATGATAGCGAATCAACTTCCCACCAACAGATCGTCCCAATAGGTCCAGGAATAGATGGAAAGGGAGGTAGTCGCCCATCTGAACTACCGATTGACTACAAACGCTCTTACAGCAACAATAACATAAATATTAAATACTCCAACCAGAGCTATTATGGGCAGATAAAATACAAAATATCTGACAAGTGGACATCCGAGACGAATCTGATACGAACAAAATCGGGCAATACAGGTAACTATTTAACATTTAATCTTTTAAAGGGCGATAGCTTATTGGTGCGTAATATCCTCCAACTCCCTACAACCTCATATACTATCAGTCAAATACAACAAAACTTTACAGGTGACTTCCAGATCGGCAGAATGAGGAACAAGGTTTTGCTGGGCATCGACTATTATCAAAATTCCTCTATTTCCGCCTCAAATGCGCTGAGCGGTAGGGGAGGCAGACCGTCGTTCGATACCCTCAACGTCAAAGGTAGTATGCCAAATTATGCGATGTTGACACCACATTTGATCGATAAAAAGCTCGAAAAATATCCCGCTGTTTATAATACTATGAACCTGATTACCTATGCTGCCTATCTCTCTGATGTAATAGAGGTAACTGATAGATTTTCAGCTATGCTTAGTCTGAGGGTGGATAGATCAATTAATGAAGGAACAACCAACGTAGCAACAAACCTGACCAATGGGAATTATAACCAAACGGCGGTTTCGCCAAAGTTAGGGTTGGTCTATCAGCTGTTGAAAGATCGGGTATCCCTGTTCGGAAACTATATGAACGGATTCCAGAATGTGGCACCGGTTACCCAGCCTGATGGTAGTATTTCTACATTTAAACCACAATATGCCAATCAACTTGAATTTGGGATCAAGACTGAGCTTGCAAAGGATTTACTTAGTGCCACAATTAGCTACTATGATATTCAGGTACAGAATACCTTAAGAGCTGAGGTTGACAGACCAACCTTTCAGATCCAGGAAGGCACGCAATTCAGCAAAGGGATTGACATTGATATATTCTCCAGGCCATTTGCCGGACTGATGCTGAATGCTGGATTTGCCTATAACCATAGCAAGCTTACCTCAGGAAACGACGCGGTGGATGGTCTGCGTACCGCCAATTCAGGACCAGAAAAAACAGTAAATTTTTACGCGAGCTATAGTTTCCCCATAACTAGTCTCAAAGGAGTGGGAATCGGATTCGGTGGAACTTATTATGATGATAACTTGATCATTAACAATAAGACTGTCGGCCAGTTCTACCTCGATTCTTACATGATGCTAAATGCCGGTGTTTTTTACAACAAAGAGCGTTACCGCTTTAGTGTTAATATTGATAACCTCGCAAATCATCAATTTTATACCGGTGGTTCAGGAACTTTTACTCCGGGAATGCTGCGCAGGTGTGTGGTGGGTTTAAATGTTCGTTTCTAGCAGTAAGGAATATGATGAGGCACTTAGATAAAATCAGTTTTTTATTGTTGTTTATAACCCTAATATACGGCTGTGAATTGGGTCCGGGCAGTCTGCCTATCTACGGAACTAAGGTAACAAAACAAAAGGTTGTTAATGGTAAAAAAGTAGTTGATACCATTTACCAAACGATTCCAGATTTCAAATTTCTGAACCAGGACAGTACCTACATAACAAACAGAATGTTCGATGGAAAAATCTACGTTGCCGACTTCTTTTTTACTTCATGCCCTACAATTTGCCCCATCATGCATCGCAATATGCTTAGAATCTATAGAAAGTTCAAAGATGACAACCGCATTCTCTACTTATCGCATAGTATCGATTTTAAAAGTGATGTACCCCATGTGCTAAAAGCATATGCCAATAAATTGGGCGTCAGTGATTCTAGATGGCAGTTCTTACATGGAAGCAAAGATAAGATCTATCCATTGGCTGAAAATAACTATTTATCAGCCGTCGCTACCGATCCGGATACACCTGGTGGCTTTGCCCACTCCGGGTACCTGATATTGGTGGATGAGCATAGAAGGATAAGAGGGGTATATCTCGGAACTGAAGATTCAGAAGTAGCCCAACTAATCAAGGATATGCAAATCCTGTTGCAAAAAGAATAAAATAACACAATTAATTAATAACCTAATTG
This sequence comes from Pedobacter sp. AC212, assembly GCF_979258625.1. NCBI lineage: Bacteria > Pseudomonadati > Bacteroidota > Sphingobacteriia > Sphingobacteriales > Sphingobacteriaceae > Pedobacter > Pedobacter sp. AC212. The sequence goes on from NZ_OZ409870.1 coordinate 2,189,919, forward strand.
ACAAAGAAAATGAAAATTCAAATAATAATAGTGATGGGTTTGGTTACAACCTTCCTGAATAATTTTTCATCGCTCGCTCAAACCTCTGAAAATAATGGGTTTACCTTGGAGTTCAGGAATTTCGTTGGTGATAAGCCTTTGAAACTCCATGCTCAAACCTACTCAAATCAAACAGGAGAGCAATTCAATATCACAACGTTCAATTACTTTATCAGCAATATAAAATTGCTAGAAAAAGGTGGCGCAGAATATGTAATCCCACAGGACAGCAGTTATTTTCTGGTTAAAGAAAATGATCCTTCCAGCAAACAAATCAAATTGAATGTTCCTCCGGGAAAATATACCGCAATAACCTTCACCATAGGCGTAGACAGTACAAGAAGTACAATGGATATCAGCCAGCGAACAGGAGCACTTGATATTTCAGGAGGCATGTTGGAAGGAATGTACTGGGCATGGAACAGCGGTTACATCTTTATGAAGTTGGAAGGGGAATCTCAGCAAGCAGCATTAGACAGGACTGGACAGCGAAAATTCCGCTATCACATCGGCGGATTTGGTGGATACAACAAACCATCTGTAAATAATATTCGCACGGTTACCGTTGACCTTTCCAAAAAAGGATCAGTTAACGCAAAAAAAAATCATACCAGCCGTATCGTATTAAAAACGGATGCTCTGCAAATCTTTAATGGAAAAACTAAAGTCAGTATAGCAAGCCATTCAGCAGTCATGTTCGGTGAGTTTAGTAGACTAATTGCAGAAAATTATACAGAGATGTTCAGTCATGCTTCAACTAAAAATTGATAGTTATGCTAAACAAAATTTATGTGTTAGTACTGCTATTTTCATTTGTAGTCTTCGCATCTTTCAGCGAATCCATTTTTGATGGCTTCATAAGACCGGAAAATTTTCCGGATCCTGTATATGACGTTTCAAAAAATCCTGTAACCAAGGAAAGCTTCGAGCTTGGCCGAAAATTGTTCTATGAAACTGCACTATCACGGGACAACTCCATTTCATGCGGTTCCTGCCATGTACAGTCATCGGCTTTTACCCAACATGGGCATGACGTCAGTCATGGAATTGAAGATCGTCTGGGAAATAGAAATTCCCCGCCAATCATGAATCTTGCCTGGAACAAAGCGTTCTTCTGGGACGGTGGCGTATTTCATTTGGATTTGTTTTCAATCTCACCCATTACCAACCCTGTAGAAATGGATGAAAATATGGAAAATGTTTTAGCGAAAATTCGTTCAAAAAAGGATTATCGCGACAGGTTCAAAACGGTGTATGGATCGGATGAGATTACCGGAAACCAGGTTTTTAAAGCACTCTCCAATTTTATGATCATGTGTATCAGTAGCAATTCAAAATACGATAGCGTAATGCGTAAAACCGGAGTTCGTTTTACAGAGAAAGAAAGCAAAGGGTATCAGATATTTGTTAATAATTGTGGCAGCTGCCATCAAGAACCGCTATTTACTGATGGGTCATTTAGGAACAATGGATTGGACAATAAGTTCAATCCTGATACGGGTAGGCAAGCCATTACTCTTGATCCAAAGGACAGGCTTAAATTTAAAGTCCCTTCATTGAGAAACTTAACTTTCACAGCGCCATACATGCATGATGGGAGATTTGAAAAAATTGATGAAGTTATAGACCATTATACTATGGGAGTACAAGACCATCATACCCTTGATCCGCTCCTAAAGAAAAATGGGCGACTTGGCTTTCCGTTAACTGCTGATGAAAGGATGAATCTGAAAGCCTTTCTTAAAACTTTAGATGATAAACATTTTATCACACGCAGGGATTTATCCGAACAATAAAAATATCATGAAAAAAACGACAACAATAATAGCATTCATTTTTGTGGCAGTGGGCATATTATCCTGTACCAATAAGGATAATAAGAGTGTTGAGAAGTCCTCGGAGCACCATCATCATGCTTCTGGCGGAAATGGAGAACGGTATTCGACTAAAGTTAATACCGGAATAATTAAGACTGATACCCTCAAAGGTAGTCCTCACCGTACTGCCATGGGGAATGTTGATGGCCGCCACATCCACATCACCTATAGTTCCCCCGGAACAAAGGGAAGGGTAATATGGGGTGGACTAGTTCCCCTTAATGAATTATGGGTGGCAGGTGCCCATGATGCGACCAAAATAAGATTTAGTAAAAATGTGAAAATTAATGGAAATCGGATAAAAGCAGGTGAGTACGCATTCTTTGCAATCCCAGGGAAAAAAAGCTGGACGCTCATTTTCAATACCAATTTTGATCAACACCTCACTGATGATTATAAACAAAGTGAGGATGTTCTCCGTATTCAGGCAACCCCTGAAAAGCTATCCTCCCCAATTAAAAGGTTAACTTATAAAGTTAATAGAATACCTGAAGGTGGCGGGATGGTGAGTATGGAATGGGATTATTTAAAGATATCTTTTTCGGTTATTGGTACTCCATAATATATACCATTATTAATTTTAAGAGCATGTTGAGAATTATTTAACATGCTCTTAGATACCAAGAATAAAACATGTTAGCAAAAACCTGCTATCGAAAATATTGGCTTAAAACGCGGCTATCAACATTGTGCCTTCGAAGGAAATCAGGTGGATTGAATAGCTCGGATTTCTTGCTTATAACTTCCAAATAACCCCTAAATTGATTAATTTTGTTATAAAAACCGCACAATTATATGATGATAAAGGAACTTAAAATCGCTACAGTAAAAAACACCTTCAAACCCGATACAGAATATATAGAGCTGGTTGCGAAAATGGATGTAGATCTAAATGAATTTGCAATTCTGGACAGAACCTTCTCAGAAGGAAAATTATCTAACGTTCACAGACATTTTTACCAGCTTCCAGCAACTAAGTTGAAAAAAGGTGAATACATTAGGATATATACCGGTACTGGTCAAGACAAAACTGGAAAAGGCACTATTGATAGCGGAAAAACTACAGTTGTAATTTATTATAGATATTGGAACATGAATAGTTGTATCTGGAATGATGATGCTCAAGATAGGGCTACAATCATCAGGTACTCAGTGGTCGACGGACAGTTTTCTTAAAATAGAGAATTTTTACCAAACTCAAATTTCTATACAAGATAGGTGTTGAGATAGATAAGCTTCTAACCAAGTAACTCATAATACCACAGCTAAAGCAGGTAAGCAGTTTCCTTTTTGCTTTGTGATAACACCATGAAGCTCTGAATTTTGCCCACCAACGGATTTGTTGCAATGCTTTCCCTTAGAAAATCATTGTAAGCAATCATATCAGAAGTGACTATTTTTAACATAAAATCAAAATTACCGGTCACATGATAACATTCCATGACCTGAGGATATCCAGTCATCTGCTGCTTGAAAATATCGATCGAATCCTGTCCATGGTTATTTAACTGAACAATGGGGAAAGCAGTGAATATATTTCTGATTTTTTGAATGTTGATCAGTACAACGCTTTTTTCAATATATCCCTCAGTCTTTAAATTTTTAATGCGTTGAACAATATTGGACTTACTTCTTCTAAGTTTTCCCGATATTTCCTTGTAAGTGAGATCGCCGTCCCTTTGCAGCAGATTCAAGATGCCGCTGTCGGTTTCATCCAATACATATTCTGACATACTTATCTGTTTTAATTTGGTCGGGCGAAGATATTTAAAAATCAGGATTTTTGGAAGATAAAAAGTAATGAATTTTATTGTAATCAATTGATAGTGTATTAATTACAATTACTCCCTGCATTTTTGTTAACCATATAAAATTAAATTTTAATTTGGCTCTAGCTTTTAGTAGGCATCAAAATATAATTAGGTGTCCTTATCGCCAAAAAGTATTTTAGACCATTTTTTTGCTGCGGTTTCCGTTACCCAGCTATCGTATTGAAATTTGCCCTGTCATCAGCAGAATACTATGGAAGAGCAGAATCAAAATAATTCGTATCCAGGCTACAATAAACTTAAAAAAATAACAGTAAAGTCATCCATTGACGGTGGGAGTTTGAACAACGTAGCTGACCCCAGATTACAACTAAAAGTAGACAAAGTAGAGGCTTTGCTCCGCGAATTATTGCAAATCCCACAGGATTATCATGTGTTGGTGTTAAATAGTGGAAAAATAGAGCAAACAAGTATTTTCTCCATTTTGAATTTTTCGAAAGAAATACGGGGCGGATTTCTGGATACAGGAAGCCGCTCGTCTGCAGCAATCATTGCTGCAAGAAAATATTTCGATGTAGAAATAATAGGTTCCTCCCGAGAATCATACTATTCATACGTCCCTCAGTGCGACTGGCTGCCACAAAATATTTCCTTTTTGCACCTAACCTCGACGAATGATTTACAGGGCAACCGAGTGTCAGAATTCCCAAAGATTTCAGTCCCGATGATATGTGACCGGTCAGCTGATTTATTCAACGCCGAAATTTCCTTTGATTTTTTTGACTTGGTGTATGCTCAAGGAGGAGAGGGTATAATACCGGAAAATCTGTCCGTTATATTTATCCGGGATTCACTTTTGGAAAAATCCAGGTCTACACTCTTCACTGAACCTTTTATAAAAAATTGGATAAACCAGGCAGTTGAATCAAGTTTTAAGGATATATTTTTATTCCATCGCCACCTTATGGATTTTAAAGCAAATGGAGGTCTGCAAGGAAATATTTACCGCTTATGCGGCTGGTCTCTTTCATTGTACCGCGAAATTGAACGAAATACAAAGTTCCGGGCTATAGTTAATTCAAAAGACCGTTCAGTGCACGCCCTTAGATTTTTTCTTGCAAACCCGGAAGATGAATTCAGGTTCATTCTTCAACTGGATAAAGAAAATTTAAACATAGTCAATCGACTACCTCAGGGAGATTTTTCGGTCAATTTGGAAAAATGCAAAGAGGACGAAATTTTTCAACTGATCAATTCTATGCAGTGTTTGGAGATGGATTATAACAAAGAAAATAAATAAACTGAATTGGATATGGAATCAAGAGAAATTTTAGCATTGATTTTACTCTCCCTTTATATGCTTTCCTATGTATTAAATCGAATTGTGTTGAAGCGACAAAAGCAAGAGCGGGAAGAAGGTAGCGACGGTAAATGGATCTAATCCGATAAAAATTATTTTAAGGAACTTTATAAAAGAAGGTTAAATAGTTTAGTTAATGATAAAATCGGTCGGTGGATGCCGGCCGGTTTAATAAATGCCGCTGGCATTTGGAGATCAGTATACTGAAATTTTTTCCCTTCGTGGTTTCCAAGCTAAAGCTGGACCACTAAATCATTGAATGACCAACATGCAAAATATTATCTAAATAAAATGAATATAGACCTAATTACAAAAGAAGATCTGAAGGAGTTTAGAACTTCGCTTATTGCTGAGCTAAAAGAGATACTTAAACCTGAAATGAAAGAACATAAAAAGTGGCTAAGAAGCCCAGAAGTACGCGAGGTTCTCAATATCTCTCCAGGGACCTTGCAAAACCTGAGAATAAATGGCACACTCGCTTTCACAAAGGTCGGTAGTATTTTTTATTATGCCCTTAGCGATATCCAAAGCTTACTACATAACGGGGGGAAAAGGTGAAAAGTAATATTAATCAACTGAACCAGTTTCTATTATTTGCAAATAAAAGTAACTTCTCTCCATTCTTTATAAGCCTTTATCTGGCAATTGTCGTGACAGCATGGGAGCAAAAAAATCTTGACAATGTCAAAGTTTCAAGAAGGAAATTAATGGGTTTGGCATCAGTTAAATCCATTGCAACTTACCACCAATGCATCAATAATTTGGTGTCATCGGGCATCATTAAATACGCACCGTCTTACCATCCCAAGTTAGGTAGTGAAACTTCCATTTTGAGTATTTTAATGCAGAAACGAAAATACATTAGCATCATTTTCATTGCCAAACGCTTTCAGCCTGGAAGATCAAAGCTAAGGTTCTTGTATTTCTTTCATCGGCTTTCAGATTATCGCGACTAACCCTGTGAATTTCTGAGAAATTCCTTCTTATTAATTTCCTACTTCTTTTGTCCGCTAAAATCATTTTTTAAGTATAAGAAAATTCAATAATCCAGTAGATTTAATTTCAGCTCCTATTTTGAATTCCGCTCGAAAGTTCAATATCTCAGTAAATCCAATAGCTGCAACCTCACAATATATTGAACAAGAAATTATCAATGCGATAAATGATGCAATAATCGCAAACTCATATATACGGATAAAATATAAAAACCGCAACGATAAGGTCACCCATAGAACAATAGTTAAGTACGAGATCATTTCGATCTAAGAAACTGGGCTAAAGGTTAATTATCTCGTTGGCTACTGCTTGTTAAGGCCTGATAAAAGGAGTTTAGGTTAGATCGGCTCCAAAATTTCGAACAACTGAACTTAAATTCAAATAACCTTTTAATCTTAGTAGATAAGATCATTTATACTTTCCTTAAGCGCTAAATATCGAAGGGATCAAGCTAGGCAAGACAAGATCCCTGTTGATTTTACAATCAATTTACATTTAGAAAGTTCTTCTTATAACTTGGAACTATAGATTGGAATATGGATTGTATTCGCGTAATCTATTATCATTATTCCACCTATATTTAATAATTCGTTTAACTAAAACCCGATTAGTTTTAGAACCCCCATTGGTGGTTCGTTGTTCACTACTTATTAGTGCAATTAAAAAAATGGCATTTATAATTCAGTTATTGTTCACTTATGGCTTTCTCTAAAATAGCTCTATTTTTTTCGCCCCAGCTTTCCAGACTGATTATCAAAGGCAAGAGACTAAATCCTAGAGCTGTTAACTGATATTCAACTTTGAGGATTTTGGTGTCAAATGAGACTTTATCTACAAACCCATCTTTCACCAATTCATCTAATTGTTTGGTCAGTACTCGCCTATCTGCAGCAATTTTTTTCTGCAAAGCGCCTGGCCTCTTTATCCCATCTGAAATGTAATAGATCAGCATCAGTTTCCACTTTCCATTCAAAAGTTCCTTAAATACGTGTAGTCCACAATCCGTCCTAATTGGAATTTTCTTTTTGTACATCGCTTGTCAATCAATTGTCATAGCAAATAAGCACAAATTTGTGCGTACTTGCGGCATTATATGTAATGAAATAAGTTTGTCTCAAATTATAAATAAAGACAATGATCAAATTTACATTTTTAGTAAACAAACTACCACACCTGAGCTTTGAAGAATTTGTGGATTATCACAAAAATCACCACGCTCCCTTATTCATTTCCATTCCTGAGGCAGAACTTTACGTTAGAAAGTATGTAGTTAACCACCCTATGGTAGCTGAAGGTTTTCCTAAGCCTATATACGATGCGCTAGTAGAAATCTCGTTTGACTCATTTGAGGATTTCAATAGCTTCTTCAATTCAGAAAATTACCTGACAAAGATCCATCCTGATGAGCCTACATTTTTTGATACTCAAAACTATGTTGCAATGGCAACCAATGAAACAATCGTTAAAGCTGGTGCATAATTAATAACCTTATCATTAACGCCGATCTAACCCATCAAGTGGATGGGCGTTATTGATTTACAGGATGACGAAAGAATAGAAAAGAAATGAAAGATAACACCTTACCAAAGTTATTTACCCCTTTCAAGTTAAAAAATGTAGAACTCCGTAATAGAATTGCCGTTCCACCAATGTGCCAGTATGTGGCAACGGAAGGCATTCCTAACGATTGGCATATTACCCACTACGCACAGTTTGCCCGTGGAGGTGCTGGACTGGTAATTGTAGAAGCTACAGCTGTATCCCCAGAGGGACGTATTACACCTGGATGCCTGGGGATTTGGAATGATGAACAAATGGAAAAGCACAAAGATATAGCCCAGGGAATTAGAAAAGCAGGAGCAATTCCTGGCATTCAGATTGCTCACGCTGGACGGAAAGCAAGTACAAATATCCCCTGGGAGGGCGGGGATCATATTCCGGATGGAAATGCAAACAGTTGGGGAACCATTGCTCCATCAGCTATTCCCTTTGGTGGAGCCCTTCCTAAAGTTCCCAAAGAAATGTCAATCAACGATATACAGCGTGTTAAAGGTGATTTTACAAGTTCTGCTAAACGCGCCCTTGATGCAGGATATGAGTGGCTGGAACTACATTTTGCACATGGTTATTTGGCGCAAAGTTTCTTTTCATCCCATTCTAATACCCGCACGGACGAGTATGGTGTTGATGCAAAGGGACGTGGAAGGTTTATATTAGAAACCCTGGCGGCTGTTCGTGAAGTTTGGCCTGATCATTTGCCATTAACGGCAAGATTTGGGGTGCTCGAATTTGACGGTAATGATGAGCAGACCATGATGGAAGCCATTGAGTTAATCAAAGACATGAAAATTATTGGATTAGATCTTTTGAATGTGAGTGTAGGATTTACTATTGTAGGAACAAATATTCCATGGGGTCCAGCTTTTATGGCACCAATAGCTGAACGTATCCGCAAAGAAACCGGACTGCCTGTAGCATCTGCATGGGGATTTGGTGAACCGGATTTAGCCGAAAATGCTGTACAGCGTGAAGAACTAGATATCGTTATGATTGGCCACGCGCATTTAGCCAATCCAAATTGGGCATACTATGCTGCCGTAAAGCTAGGCTTGGATAGGCCATCATGGGTATTGCCTACCTCAGATGCTTATTGGTTAGAGAAATATAAAGGTTAGGCAATAATAACACCTAATAGTCCTTAATGTGATAGCATACTATTTAATCTGAGTGCATTTTGTTCTGAAAATCATAATCCGAACGTAAAGTGATAGTACAAGAGGGCAGAGAAATACCTGACTGGAGATTTCGGCTTCATTGACCAGGTATTTCCGGAGCGGATTTACCAGTCCAAGAAAACACATGACTCATTTGTAGAATATTAATTATCAATTAGTTGAAGTGGTCAGTTTAGACCTAATGAGACTTGACTTAAATTCCGAAATGAGTTGATCACCCCTAGCGAAATCTCCAACTTACCGATGAACAAAGAAGAATTGCATTATCTGCGCTTTCAAATAGGTTTAATAAGACGTCCTTTATCAATATAGTGGAAGAACCAGAGCAAAACTTATTTCCAGAATCTCAGTGGGAGGTGCTTAAAGAGCTACTGACATTTAATAATTATAATGCTCAAAATAAATTAATAATAACTACACACAGTCCATATATTATCAATTATATCACGCTAGCCATTCAAATTAGGTTGCTATATGGCAAGATTAGTTCGCAAGCTAATTTACTTGATCGTTTGAATCACCTTATGGATTTAAAGGCATCTGTAGATCCAGATGATGTTGCGATCTATCAAATGACTGGGGATGGCAGCGTAGAGCTGCTGCCTGACTATCATGGTATCCCGACGGATAAAAATTACCTGAATCTTTCTCTAGTTAAAGGTAATGAACTCTTTGATGAATTATTGGCGATCGAGGAAGAGTTATGAGGATAAATTTTTTTGCGACCGAGTGCCAAGAGCTGGAGCGTAATGATGTTGTTTTTGGTATTTGTGATAATGAGGATGGGAGCAAAGCTTATACCAGGACGGATGCGCGCTCGGATTGGAATGCCGAGATTTTAAACCCTAACGGACTTCAGGTTAGATTTTCAGCCATTGATGCTTGTGTGCAGATTTTTAGAGATAATCAGCAAATGGAGAGGAGTTGTGATGGTATGTTATTATACGCTGATAACTTGGTATTAGTGGAGCTGAAAAACGTTCGTACGGCTTGGATAGAAAATGGTTTAGACCAATTGGTAAGTACATTAAATGTATTTAGTGAGCACCATGATTTAAGTGCTATAAGGCATAAAAGAGCTTTTTTATGTAACCGTCGGCATCGTGCTTTTGAGGTATTAAACTTAGAGCAGAAAAGGCGTTTTTTTGATCGATACCGTGTACGTTTAAATGTTTCAGGAACAATTAAAATTTAAAAAGAATTACGGTTCATTTGTTTCAGGAGTAAAAAATATAAGCTGGTTCGAACCAGCTTATATTTTCGTTTTTGAATAAATTTTAGATTGTCATGTGTAATCCTAGGTCAAGGAATTGAGAATTTAGGATTATCAGTTTTTTCAAAAAAAATGCTTTCTCAATAAACTGTTTTATCAGTTGGGATTATTCCAAAAGTGGCCCAGGTTTCCGGGTAAGGTGGCCACTTTATTTCGCTCCAAAATGTGCACCGATTACCTTATAAAGTGTATTACGCTTATTTTAAGTGGTTTTAAGGTCGGCTTTTAATCTTCTGTATACCATCATCGCTTTGGCTTTCAAAATCGATTCAGAGGTTTAAAACTGCGTTATAACGGCTAATAAATTCGTTGATTATTGCTTGCTTCTTCAAGATCCATTTTGATCGCAGCAGATTGGTACTGTAGACGTTTTGGAACTTAATTTTGGACTCAAGATTGATTTGATCTGTTCAGGATAAGAATCGAGACGCATAATCCAGGCCTGGCGGTCTGAAGGGATTTTCTTTATCTCAGCTGTCGACTGATCTGCAAATTCCCCAACTCAGGGAACAAAACCCGGTTGCACACTTTGGACCGGAATCCAGAGTCTACTATCCCTGAAATCCCCAACCAATGCCTATTACATAGCCTTCGGTTCCTTCCTATATAATAATTTATATGTTAAAATATTTAGGATGTAAATATCTTTCAGCTATACTCTAACTTATCTCGTTTGATCTGATGATATTTTCAAGAATTTATCAACCGAGTTTTCATCCATTGATTGTGCAATTAGTTAGTTTCTTTTTATTAGGAATCACTAAATTGCACTTTTCTATTTAATACCCTCTAACCATTCACATATATAGATGAAGCAAATCATTAGCTTGACTTTCATTTCTTTTTTTATTTTTTCCAAAATAGCTGCACAGGACTTTGTTTTTTCTCCTATAAATGTAATGCATGGATTAAGCGATAACCAGGTTAGATATATTATTCAGCTGCCTGATGGGAGGATGGTGTTCAAAACAAGTGGCAATATCAATATTTATGACGGAGCAAGATTTAGGTATATTCATCGGAAAATCGGCAATAATTTCCCACTAAAAAATTATGAAGGACACTATCGCATTTATCAGAGTGTGGATTCAACGCTTTGGATAAAGGACAGACATCAGCTGATGTGCGTGGACTTACGCAAAGAAAGTTATATTACTAATCTGAATCAATATTTTGAAAATGCAGGTTTTCATTCAAGAGTTGATGATATATTTTTCGATCAAAACCAACAGATGTGGTTGCTAATCAATAACCAACTGATATCAAAAAACCACAAAAGTAAAATTAGCCTTGCGCCACAGTTGGGGGTTCTACAAGATATCAGTTCAGACGGGGAACATCTTTTTCTTTTTTACAATACTGGTGCTATAGTTTGTCATGATCTTAAAACTAGAAAAAACAAATATACCATCTACGCTTATCCTGCATCAGAACAAATGCATTTCAATCGGACATCGCTCGTAGTCAAAGCTGCCAATGGATTTTATCAACTGCGAAATGGAAATCTAGGTGGTTTTTTTTTCTTTGATCTGCTAAAATTGAAGTGGAGGAAGTTACTGCAGACCGATTACACCCTTAACACTTTATTCGTGGATGAGAAAGGATTGGCAACGATTAGTTGTTCCAATGGCATATTGATGATTGATTGCGAAAGTGGCAGGTCAAAATATTTACCGAGTATCGAAAAAGTAGACGGCAGTAAATTGAACACAGAAATAAGCACCGTTTTTTATGATAGGCAAGGGGGGGTATGGTTGGGAACGGTAAACCAGGGTTTGCTCTATCATCATCAGGAAAGGTATATGTTCACTGCCGTTAGACGATCAGCTTTTGAGGTTAAATCCAACAAGGATATTTTGGTTCAAGCCTTTAGTGAAGACGAGGCGGGGAACATCTACATTAAATCTCGGTCTGAATTTTACCAATATCATCCAAAATTTGGCACTCGTCCACAACTCAGACTGCTCCAATCTTTTTCTCTTCCCGCCAAAGAATTGCAAAAACTAAATACTGCAACAAGTAAATACAAAAATGATCAAGCAACCCAGCTAACTGATCATCGCGGTTGGATTTGGACCGGAACAGCTGATGGATTGAAGGTTTTGGATAATGTTACGGGCAAAGAAAAAATATATTACACCAAGGATGGCCTGTCTAATAATTTCATACAGTCAATTTTTCAGGATCATGATCGGGATATATGGATTTTAACAAGCTACGGAATCAATAAGGTTCAAATAAATCCTAAAACAAAAGAGATTCGCTTCATTAAATTCGATGCGAATGCAGGCGTATTGGAGGGTGAATACTTAAAAGGATCAGCCTATGAGAGTGAAGACAGTACGCTTTACTTTGGAGGTGTTAACGGATTCACAATTCTAAACCGTAAGCATCTTCAGTTTTCCGGATTAGCGTTTAAACCTGTGTTTACCTCGTTAATTCTCCATGGTCAGCGGATAGAAATTGGTAAATATTATGACGGACGTATTTTGTTAGAAAAGGCTGCACCTTACACGCATGACATTGAGCTTTCCCACCATCAAAATTTCCTCACTTTTGAATTTACTGCCTTAAACTATTCCAATCCTGCCCAAACTTACTACCGTTATCAGCTTGATGGTATAGACCGACAGTGGAGAGAAACTTTCAGCCATCAGGAAAATGCGCTATATACCGAAAAAGGTATGTTGCAGGTTTCTTATACTAATCTTCCCCCAGGAAAGTATAAACTTAAAGTTAAAGCTTCCAATGATAATCTGAAATGGGACACTCCGGTTTCTATCCTAACTTTCACCATCAAAGCACCCTGGTGGAAAACCCCTTTAGCCTACATGCTATACATATTTTTTTTCCTGGTATTGGCGCTGGCCATCATTTACTTGTACTTGCGTAGCGAACGGAAAAAGGCAGAAAGGACCAGGAGGGAAGATATCTTGTTGCTAAGAATTCGAAACCTGATTGATCAGCAGAATTTTATTCAGGAGCAGAACGAGCGTACCGATTCTAATATGTTAAGCTCCGGTGGTGAGGCTGATCCCATTTCGCCCTTGAGCGAATTAGAATCTTCTTTTTTAACAAATGCGATTTCATTGGTCAAAACAAATCTCGATGTTCCTGATTATTCGGTAGAACAGCTCAGTCGAGATTTAAATATGGATAGAACGGGGTTGTATCGGAAGCTTATCACTTTGCTGGATAAATCGCCCTCTATATTCATACGGAACATCAGACTCGAGAAAGCTGCAGAACTCTTAATACAAGGACAGCTGAATATTTCTCAAATCGCCGATCGTGTTGGTTTCAGCAGCTCGAGCTATTTAAGTAAATGTTTTCAGGATATGTACGGCTGCAAGCCTTCGGAGTATGCTGATAGCATTAAAAATCAACATAAGTCTTAAAAGATTCAACATGATTGTTGTCTTGAATTTTGTCTTCTCATTAGTTTTGCACTCAACTATACCAAATATCAAGATAAATATGAAAACCCATCAAATTTCAATGATCCTTTTGGCAGTCCTGACATTATTTTTTGGCAATGTTCTGAGTGCTCAAACTGTTAGAAAAACAGCCCAGGGAATCAATTTTTCTGCTCAGCAGCTGGACATCAGCGTTGAATTTTATTCTTCAAACACTGTAAGGATTTATAAGACGCCGAAAGGAAGACCCTATGTTAAAACAAGTCTTGCCGTAATAGCAAAGCCTGAAAAGACTGCACTCATATTTGCGCAGAATGGGAAAAATTATATGATTAAAAGCAAAGAAATCCAGGTTGAAGTAAATACGGAAACAGGTGGGGTTTATTTTTCAGATCTTTCAGGCAAACAATTACTTCATGATAAAGACTATGGCACGCAGTTCTCCGCGTTGAATGATGGCGGAACACCATCGTTTAAAGTTCGGACTGGATTTTTACTGGATAAAGACGAGGCCATTTTTGGGGTCGGACAAATCCTTGATAATAAATTCAACCGTCGAAATTCCGCTCATCATCTTCAAAATGAAAACATGTCCACCTATTCCCCGTTTTTCCACTCCATTAAAGGATATGCGGTGTTCTGGGACAACTACTCTATATCGGAATTTAATGATAATCCACAAGAACTCTCTTTTGAAAGTTTAGGCCAATGCTCTGATTATTACTTTATGTACGGTGGTAATGCTGATGGAGTAATCTCGAAAATAAGAGCACTAACCGGAAAAGCGCCAATGTTACCTTTATGGGCTTATGGTTTTTTTCAGAGTAAGGAACGCTATAATACCCAGGAAGAAAGTCTGGACGTGATCAAGAAATATCGGGAGTTGCAGGTTCCTTTGGACGTCATCATTCAAGATTGGCGTTACTGGCCGGAATTCAACAAAACAGATAGTGCGTGGAATTCCCAATCTTTCGATCAATTGCGTTTCCCAAATCCAAAAAAATGGGTGGATGATATTCATCAGTTAAACGCCAAACTACTGATTGTAACCTGGCCAGGCTTCGGGCCAAAGACGGCACAACGCAAAGAATTCGATAGTAAGAATATGATTATTAATTTTGATACCTGGCCTCCAAACAGCGGTGCTCGACCTTACGATGTATTCAATCCACAGGCACTGAACATATACTGGAAATATCTTGATAAAGGTATCTTCAGCTATATTGGTAATGATGGTTGGTGGCTGGACTCAACAGAACCTGATCACATTAATAAAAAAGACAGTGATTTTAATCTTCCAACCAACCTTGGCAGTTACCGAAGCGTTAAAAATGGTTTCAGTTTAATGCACAATAAAGGCATTGCTACCCATCAGCGTGAGGTAAATGACCGAAAACGGGTTGTTATTCTAACCCGATCAGGATTTGTAGGCCAGCAATTGTATGGCTCAAATACATGGAGTGGAGATGTTAATTCCACTTGGGATATGCTGGAAAAACAAATCCCTGCAGCATTAAATTATACCTTGATGGGAATACCCAATTGGAACAGTGATATCGGAGGCTTTTTTGCCGGTCGTTGGCGCAAAGGTGGTGGTAATAAAAATCCGGAATTTCAGGAGCTTTATGTCAGGTGGATGCAGTTTGGAACTTTTAGTCCTATGATGCGTTCGCATGGAACTGATCTTCCTAGGGAAATATGGAACTTCGGCGAAAAGGGAAGCTGGTGTTTCGATGCGCAGGAAAAAATGATCAAACTTCGCTATCGTCTTCTCCCTTACATCTACAGTACTTCATGGGATGTATCCAGAAATGATGGAACATTTATGCGTCCCTTGATGATGGATTTCGCCAAAGATAAAAAAACGCATGATCTAGGAAATCAGTATTTATTTGGCAGATCCTTAATGGTTACACCTGTAACCAAATACCAGGTAAAAAAATGGCCCGTTTACCTACCAAAAACAACCGGATGGTACAATTTTTGGACAAATCAATTTATTGAAGGCGGAAAAACTATCGATACTGATTCGCCAATCGAAATTGTTCCGCTCTATGTTAAGGCTGGATCGGTTATTCCCCTTGGACCTGATGTGCAGTACGCTTCAGAAAAAAAATGGGATAGTCTTGATATTAGCATTTATGCAGGAGCAGATGGTAAGTTCATACTTTACGAGGATGAGGGTGATAATTACAATTATGAAAAAGGTGCTTTTTCAGAAATTACTTTTTTGTGGAGTGATGATACCAAGACCTTAAATATCAACAACAGAAAAGGGAGTTTCAAAGGAATGCTTAATACTAGGAAGTTTAACTTAAGACTGATTTCAAAGTCGGTCAATGCTCAGGAGCAAACCCGCTCAATCGCATACAATGGAAGCCAAATATCAATTAAATTTTAAGCGCTCATTTCTGCTGATATAGCAAGAAAAAACCAGCTGATTTCTGATGACTTATTTAATCGTTAGAAATCAGCTTTGAAAAATTTACATCTGGGAAAATAAATTGTGACAAATCCAGACAAACTCAAATTATTAGCAATACCCTGTTAAACAGAAGGTGCTTTCTAGGTCAATTACACTTATTCTTTTTAAATCATTTTATCTCGTTTCGCTCATTGTAATTTCATTAGAATTCCTGATCAAAATAAATTTTTTTAATGGTGCGGGCGCATCTTTAATGATGTATTATTTTGGTTAGATGTCGGATTTGTATAAAAAAAGGTCTTTAAATTATAAAGATAAGTAACGGTACACTGATATTTTTGTTTAAAGATCAAGATAAGCTAACCAAATACAATATGAACCGTAGAAAATTGATTCAAAGCCTTGCAATAGGTTTACCAACCCTTTTATTCTCTGACAAACTCTTCGCCTTAACGTTGAAAGATGACCATGTTAAAGATTTTGTAGAGAAAATTTTAGCTGGTCCCTTTTCGCCTACCTGGGAATCCCTATCAAAGTATCAAACGCCAGATTGGTTCAGGGATGCTAAATTCGGGATGTGGGCACATTGGGGTCCACAGTGTCAGCCGGAAGCCGGGGACTGGTATGCCAGGGAAATGTATATGGAAGGCAACAGAAAATATAAATATCATGTTGAAAAATATGGTCACCCATCAAAATTCGGTTTCAAGGATGTGATCAATACCTGGAAAGCAGAAAAGTGGGATCCAGAGGCGCTGGTTAAGCTTTATAAAAGCGTTGGGGCAAAGTATTTTATGGCACTAGCCAATCACCATGATAACCTGGACTTATATGATAGCAAGTATCAGAAAAACTGGAACTCCATCAAGCAAGGGCCAAAAAAAGACATTATTGGCGGATGGGCGGCTGCGGCAAAAAAGAACGACTTACCATTTGCCGTAAGTGTTCATGCTGCGCATGCCTGGAGTTGGTTTGAGACTGCCCAAAGAGCAGATAAAACAGGGCCTTTCGCCGGAATTCCCTATGATGGAAAACTGACGAAAAAAGATGGCAAGGGAAAATGGTGGGATGGTTTGGATCCTCAGGAACTCTATGCACAAGACCATGTACTTAGCAAAAATAGTCAGGATAATGGCATGATTCATCAACAGTGGCATTGGGGTAATGGTGTTACCCCGCCAACTCAGGCGTATATTGACAAATTCTATAACAGAACTGTTGATCTGATCAATAAATATAGTCCAGATATGATATATTTTGATGATTCACAGTTCCCGATGTGGCCGATCAGCGATGCAGGTCTGAAAATTGCGGCACACATGTACAATAAAAGCATTAAAGATAAAGGAAAGCTCAGTGCGGTGATAACCGGTAAAATACTTGATAGTGAGCAGAAAAAGGCAATGGTTTGGGACATAGAACGTGGCCAGAGCAACAATATTGAGCCACTTCCATGGCAATCTTGTACCTGCATTGGTGATTGGCATTATAACCGCGATATTTACAACCGAAAAGCCTACAAAAGCCCAAAAGCGGTTATTCACACGCTGGTAGATGTAGTCAGCAAAAACGGCAACCTCATGCTCAGCATCCCGGTTCGCGGAGATGGTTCTATCGATGAGTTGGAGAGAAAAGTTGTTGAAGACATTGGTGTCTGGATGAAAGCAAATGGGGAGAGTATTTACGGTACCAGACCCTGGAAGATATTTGGTGAAGGACCTGCACAACAACAGGCTGCAGCATTGAGCGCACAAGGGTTTAACGAGGGCAAGGGCAAACCTTTCACTGAAGAGGATATCCGTTTTGTTACTAAGGGAAAGACACTTTTCGCAACAGTAATGGCATGGCCGGCAAATGGATCAGCAATGATTACAAGCCTAAAAAATGGGAGTGAACATTATCCGGGAACAATCAAGAGCGTTCAGCTTGTAGCCACTGGTCAGGAACTGAAATTTGAAAGAACCTCAGAGGGGCTTAAAGTATTTTTCCCAAATGATGCACCTTTAGCATCTTATGCCAATCCGCTGAGGATCGTTTAAAAACATTTATCTCATGGAATCAGTGTAAGCTCATGGGGACATTGATCGTGATATTCATGTATAAATAAGCTCGAAATTATTTAGAGTTCTTATTTATTGGTTTTTGTTATGTTGTTAGCTTTATTTCCGGTCATAATCTGATCATACTTAAGGCGAGTGTTTTATCCACTATTAATTATTATTGAAAATATTACCTATGAAGAAGTATGCCCTTGCATTAGATCTCAAAGATGACGCAAAACTTATTGCAGAATATGAAGACTATCACAAGAAAGGCTGGCCGGAAATTAATGAAAGTATAATTGACGCCGGAATTTTAAAAATGGAAATATTCCGCGTCGCCAACCGGCTTTTTATGGTTATCGAAACCACTGATGATTTCACTTTTTCACGTAAGGAAATAATGGATCAAAACAATGAGATGGTTCAACAATGGGAATCCCTGATGTGGAAGTTTCAGCAACCTTTGCCTTTCGCAGCAGAGGGTGAAAAATGGATGCAGATGGACAGGATTTTTGAATTGGACAGCTCCACTAGACAACGGGTATAAATGATTGACAAAGAAAACAAAACTATGGTAAATATCCCACCTTTTGTATTCGGAACAAGTGGTCTTGGGAATATTTATAAAGCAGAAACCTTCGAGAATAAGAAAAAGATTGTAGAGGCTATTTTATTGTGTTCTCCAAAAACAACTTTTTTTGATACCGCGGGAAAATATGGAGCCGGACTTTCACTCGAGGTAATAGGTTCATGTTTGAAAGATTTAAGGGTGGACAGATCTAAGGTGATCATATCAAATAAACTCGGTTGGTTTAGAACCGAGCTTGTAGGAACTGAGCCCACATTTGAACCAGGGGTTTGGAAAGACCTAAAATATGACGCTGAACAGCGCATCAGCTACAAAGGAATTCTGGAGTGCTACGAGCAGGGAAATCAGTTGCTTGGCGACTATCGTTCAGATTATGTTTCCGTACATGATCCTGACGAATATCTTTTCGCTGCAAAAAATGATGAGGACTACCAAAAACGGTACCAGGATATTCTTGATGCCTACAAAGCTCTTTTAGAACTCAAAGATCAAGGGAAGGTCTCCTCTGTTGGTGTTGGTGCTAAAGACTGGAAAATCATACGCAACATTTGCAAAGATGTTAATCTTGATTGGGTAATGATTGCAAACAGCCTCACAGTAATCAGTCATCCAGCTGACTTAATTGATTTTCTCGCCGAACTGGAACGGTCGGATATTCCTGTAATCAATTCAGCAATATTCAATGGCGGATTTTTGATCGGAAGTGATTATTATAATTATCGTTTACTTGATGAAAGTAGCGAGGAAGACAGAAACTTGATTCAATGGCGGTCTAATTTTTATAAAATTTGCGATCAATTTGGATTGTCTCCTGCGGTAGTTTGTTTCCATTACGCAAGGAATTTCCCAGGAATCAAAAGTATTGCCATGAGTACATCCAAAGCAGAAAAAGTAGCACTCAATATCGAGATGGCCAATCAAAGTATACCCAGATCTTTCTGGGAAAATATGGTTGCACGCGGCTTAATCGACCGGGGGAGCATTCCCTGGTTGCAGTCATAATCCGAAATTCATTATTGGGAACAATTAAGGATTCGAAAAGGATAATGGCGATCAGCTACATTTATGTAGGAAGCTTTTGATCATCGGCATCCCATATTAAACGGACAGTTTGTTAAATATCCTCAAAGCATTCCTAATTAAAAACCTCATAAAAACAACATTATGCTAACTGAGCTCATATTATTTAATCGGTGGGATTGGTTGTAAGTGAGTCATTTCGTATACCGCTATTTTATTGATCATTAGATTATATAATTTGTATAGATACATACTATATTCGTAATCTATTTCAAATTTCTAACCAATATTTTTTCAATGATTATACTTACCAGAATGTTTTTTTCATTTTGCCTGTTCATAATCAGCTCTCAATATTCAGTAGCTCAGATTGCCAGTACCAACTTTGACAACCCAAGATGGGCTACGATCAAAAGTTATTCAATAGCCGATGGACTTCCCGCAAAGAATACCACCGCTACACTTCAGGATAAAAGGGGTTTTATCTGGGTTGGAACACAAAATGGACTATGCCGCTTCGATGGCTTTAGTTTCAAAATTTATTCGAGTACGATCGGAGATCAGAATTCCCTTACCAATAACTATATCAATGCATTGTGTGAAGATAAACAAGGTATGATATGGGTGGCGACAATGGATGGTCTTAACCGCTTTGATCCGCTGTCGGAAACTTTTGAGCGATTTTATCATTTTGAAAAAAAATCAGGCTCACTAAGTAATAACAAGGTATGGTCGTTACTTTGTGACAGTAAAGGTATTGTTTGGATAGGTACTGATGATGGATTCAACAGGTATTTACCGCAACATAAAAAATTCCGCATCTACAGACAAGATCAATCCAAAAAAAACGGTATGGTTGGGAAATCGGTCAATGCAATTATTGAAGATAAACATTATAACCTTTGGCTAGGTAACTGGAGTGCAGGATTGAATAAATTCAATCCTCAAGCCGAGTCATTCATCAACTTTCCTCAGCCTCATCGAGAGGGCGAAAAAAACCCGAACGATATTTGGTCACTGTGCCTGGCACCAAACGGAACGATCTGGGTGGGCACTTATTGGAGTGGGCTGTTTAATTTTGATTTGAAAACCGAAAAATTTTCCAAGGTATCCTCCCCAACTTCAAGCAAGAATGCTGTATACAGTATTTCAATAGTGGATAAATCATCAGTCTTAGTAGGGGAAACTAGCGGTTTTTACCTTTATGATCTCATTCTGAAAAGATGGAATAGGGTTGGCAAACTAGAAAATTATGCTAACGGACGTTCCTATAAAGACCACAAAGGTAATATCTGGATCAATGCTGTGGACGGACTGTACTTCACTAGCGATCAACCCCAGAGATTTGTTCTGAATCCCCTGCCTTCATACACAGGAAGCGTCAATAGTATTATCACTGATCATATTACTACCTGGATAGGAACTGAAAATGGCCTGATCTGCGTGGATGAAAAAACAGGTCGTGGGAAAATGTTCACAAAGGAACTAGACAATATTGGGTTGAGCCGCCATAACATCACAAAAGTTTACAGGGACAGTGATGAAATACTTTGGATATTAACAGAGAAAGGTTTCTACAGCTACAATGAAAAGACAAATCATATTACCAATCATCATCATCGCTCTCTTCTTGGGAATCTCTTTAATGAAGATGTCTTCAGGGATATTCTTGAAATTGATAAAGGCATTTATATCCTCGCAACCGATGCAGGAATAAAGATTTATAACCGAAATACGGGACAGTACGATCATTTTTACAACGTGTCTGGAAATCCATCTTCAATAAATAATAATCACACCTATAAATTGTGCGAATCTGCTGATGGCAAAATTTGGATAGGTACGTACGGTGGAGGTGTAAATATCCTGGATAGAAAAACCCGAAAATTTAGTTCCATCACAACTGAAAATGGATTAAGCAGTAACGTGATCAATGATATCCTGATAGATTCAAAAAAAAATATTTGGATTAGTACGACAGATGGTTTAAATCAATACGATCATAACAAACGACTGCTCCGTACTTACTCCAAAAAAGACGGTTTTGCCTCCAATGTATTCAAAGATTTGGAAGAAGATCATTTGGGTATGCTATGGGTGATTACCGAGAATGGCATATCCAATCTTGATCCATCTTCAGGCTTGGTAAGGAATTATGATCAGATAGATGGTTTTTCAGTTCCATCCGCACTGACACGTTGGAAAAATCTAATCATCGCCGCAGGAAGTAAGGGTTATTTTTCTTTTGATCCAAGACAGATCCATTCAAACCAGACTGATCCAACGGTTTTTCTAACAGACTTTCAGATCCTTAACAAATCAGTTTCGCCTGACAAATCAGGGCCTTTAAAGGATAATATACTTATTGCAAAAGAAATAGTTTTAGAATATGATCAAAGCATTTTCTCGCTGGATTTCGTCGCACCTGAATACAGAAACCCCAATAAGATAAATTACGCTTATAGATTAATTGGATTTGATGAGAGGTGGAACAAGGTAGGTAATCAGCGAAAAGCTACATATACCAACCTCAACCCGGGTACTTACCGTTTTGAAGTAAAGGCGAGCAGAGACGATAGGTTTTCCGGTAACCACACAACTACATTGATCATTCGAATCAAATCGCCCTGGTATCTTACATGGTGGGCCTATGCCTGCTATCTGCTTACGGCTTTATTTCTTTGCTATCTGTATATCAATCACCGTAGGCGTCAGGAACAACTAAAATATCAGATTCAGCTTGCGCATTTGGAAAGCGAAAAAGAGAAAGAAATGAGTGAAAGAAAGTCAACTTTTTTTACCAATATCTCTCATGAATTTAGAACGCCACTAACCCTGATTATAAACCCTGTTAAAGATTTGCTTGATCAGAACAATGAGCAGGTTCAAAATCATAGTTTGGGAATTGTATATCGCAATGCAAAACGGCTCTTAGGCCTCGTTGATCAATTGATGCAATACAATCGCACTGATGCTGAAAAAATGCAATTAAACATATCAAAATTCGATATCGTTGAATTTGCAAAGGAAATATTTTTCTGCTTCGATCATCAGGCAAAAACGAATCGAATCAATTATCAGGTTGAAACACCACCATCTCCCATACCAGTTTATGCAGATATGGAAAAAATGGAGGTGATTATATTTAATTTACTATCAAATGCCTTTAAGTTTACCCCAAACGGAGGAAGCATAAAACTTGAAATCAAAGTTGGCGTACACTATATTAGTTTGTTTATCTCAGATTCAGGTTGCGGAATACCCCAGGAATCACAGGATAAAATTTTTAACAGGTTTTATCAGGAATCCTCCAAAACCGGGGTTTTTGAGGGTGGATTTGGAATTGGACTTTATTTGGTTAAGCAGTTTGTCGAAATGAATAAGGGCCAGGTGAGTTGTTCCAGTGACGGCCAAAATGGAACAACCTTTCAAGTCGACATCTTAAAAGGCGATGCACACCTAGATTCATTATCTGTTGTAACAGAACAACTGGTAGATTTTAATTTGCCATCAGACGATAATATGTTGACGGCAGGAAATCCCTCCACAGAAAATCGAGATATTACACCTGCCGACTCTTTCGCTGAAGAAAGAAAGACAATTCTTATTATTGATGATAATGAAGAGATAGCCAGCTATTTAGGCGATATTTTTGCTAATCGATATCATGTTTTGCAAGCCTGGAATGGTGAAAGTGGGCTGACAATGATCCAGGAACTGCTTCCTGACATTGTGATCAGCGATGTGATGATGGGAAAAATGGGCGGGATTGAGCTCTGTCAGGCAGTAAAAAAAGATGAATCGATTTCTCATATCCCCATCGTTTTACTCACTGCAAATAAATCAGAAGAACTTAGGCTTAAAGGTATAGAAAGTGGTGCCGATGATCTTTTCAATAAACCCTTCGACAAAAATTTATTGATTGCCAAAGTAGAAAGTATTCTAAAAAGCAAGAATAATTTACAAAGGTATTTTTTCAGTGAAATCACGCTCAATCCCAATAGTTCTAAAATCTCTTCCTCATACAAAGATTTTTTAGCGAATTGCATCTTAACTGTTGAAAAGCACATGGAGAATCCTGGATTTAATATCAATGTTCTAGCCGAAGAAATAGGAATGTCCAGAGAAAACCTTTTCAAAAAGATCAAATCCATCTCAGGGCATTCACCAACTAGTTTCATTAGATTTATCAGGCTCCGCAAAGCGGCGGAAATTTTCATTACCACCAACAACACAATCAGGGAGACTATGTTTGTTGTAGGAATTAATGATGTCAAATACTTCAGGGAACAGTTCAGAAAAGTTTTTGATATGAATCCCTCCGAATATATCCATAAATACAGGAAGAGGTTTTCCAATAACCTAATAGTGAGCAAAGAATTCAAACGTGATAAGCCTGCTAGATCTTAATTGATTAAAGCATATCTCTTTCCCTTTTTTTTGCTAAAACATTTCTATAACGAAAAACAAGGTATCTAATACCAAATTTTCCATTTACCCCCTTTCATTTTACCTGCTAGCCCCCCTGTCATTTATTTACATTAACTGAATTTAGCAATGGTAATCAATGTACAGCCTGACAGTAATGTCTTGACCTGTTCATTTTTGATGACCAAAAGTAATTCAATTCAGTTAATCAAAGACATCAGTGCATGACGATGAACAAAAAGCTTATCAAACATTCTTTCCAATTATTGAATGTTGATTATGTGAAGCTGGGGAATAAATGGAATTTTAGAAATGTAATCAGTCCTTATTATCGGCTATACTATATCGACGAAGGATGTGGCATAATTTCAGGGCCAAATGGGGCCGTTAACCTGCGGCCTGGCTTTTTGTATCTGATTCCCAGCTTCACGCTTTGTGACCTGTACTGCGATTCTTTTTTAAGTCAGTATTTCGTCCAGTTTTTTGAAGAATCAGCTGATGGGATATCATTGTTTTCCAGCTACAGGGAAACCATGGAGATTGAAGCAAACGATGTGGATATCGCTCATTTTAAAAGATTGATTACCATAAATCCAGGGCGTGGGATTAACCGATCTCATGATCCAATGGTTTACGAAAAAGATATTTATTACAAAGAGTATACAGAATTAAACAACCTTCAAAGTATTTCGGCACAATATGAAACGCAGGGTCTGATTCTGCTGTTGATATCAAAATTCCTGAAACCTGAGGTATTTCATAAAGATAAGCTGGTTCTTAATCCACCAGCAGTTATGGATGCAATAGGATATATTCAAATCAATCTAAAAGCACCATTAAGAATAAGCCAGCTCGCAGACCGGGCTAATCTAAATACAGACTACTTTTCAAGGCTCTTCCATCGTTATACGGGGCAAAGTCCGGTAAATTATATCCTCCAAAAGAGAATTGAGCGAGCACAATATCTGATCATTACAACAAAGAAGCAGCAAGAGGAAATAGCAGAACTGACTGGTTTTGATAATGTTCATTACTTTTCAAAAGTATTTAAAAAGATTACTGGACTCACACCAGGTGCATATAAAACACAAAATAAAACATTGAATTTTATTGATTGAGATGATCATTGAAACAGCATATCGACAATCGGAAACAGTCCTCTAGCGACACTTTTAGAAACGTTATTAGTTCATATAATAAAAAGATTTTCAAATGCAAGAGCTAGAGGAACATGGCTTCTCTGATGGTTCTAATATCCAATTTTATCTCTAGCTGTGCTTGAATCGATTGCTCGAATTAAGGTCGGAAAAATATAAAAAGATGTCTGATTACAATAAATGCAGCGTCCCAACTGCAAATTATATTTGAATACAATCCTGCTTCCGATAAGAAGGATATTTAACCAAATATTTGAGTCATTGTAAAAATTTTAGTTGGGAATAAATGGAATCTTTCTTTATGAAAACTGGAGAGAATCAATATTGACTTTTTTTTTATTGCATGAAATCACCAATAATTATGATACGCCTATGAACATAATAAGAACTTAATCTTTCCCATTAATTAGCCTTTTATTTAAGGCTATTATTATGCAAATTATCAGATGAAGGTTTTTGATTACTTTCTCTTGATCATCGATTACAATAAAACCAACTAACCAAATATGGAAATGATTCCAAAGTCGCCCAAATACAGGCGCAAAATGTTAACTTTGTTAACTTTCGGCTGGATACTTTCAGCAACTCCTATTGCTGAAGCGTCATCCATTACAAGCTTTAGCCTATTAAATGGGGTAACTAATGTGCTTCACATCAATAAAAAATTCGATATTATTATTAACGGTAAAGTGACTGATGCAAGTGGTAAAACCATTTCAGGCGTTGTTGTTAAACACAAAGAATCAGGCAAAGTGACCCAAACCGATGCTCAGGGTAATTATTCACTAAGCATTCCAGAGAATAAAGGCACACTTGTTTTTAGTTTTATTGGTTTCGGAACCAAAGAAGTTGCTGTAGGTCGGCAAACAAATATCAATGTTCAGCTGGCTGATGAGAATAGAAAGCTTGACGATGTTGTCATTATTAGTACAGGATACGGTACCATTGACAAGAAGGAGGTTTCAAGCGCAATCACTCACGTATCCGCAAAAGAATTACTGGTGGTAGGTGGAAACGGGGCGTTAATGTCTTTGCAGGGTAAAGTTCCAGGATTATCCATTACCAATACTGCTACCGCCGATCCTAATTCAGGTCCAAATATTCAGCTACGGGGAGCCTCGTCGAGAAATGCAGGGCTTGGTCCGTTGTATGTTATTAATGGTGTCCCAGGTGGAAATATTGATAATATTAACCAAAATGATATAGAATCAATAGATGTACTAAAGGGTGGGGCAGCATCAGCAATTTATGGCACAAGAGGAAGCAATGGAGTAATCGTAATTACCACCAAAAAAGGAACTTCACAATCACGATTGTTCTATGATGGATATGCTGGTTTTGACTATGCAACCAACAGATTAGAAGTATTGGACAGGCAGACATTCCTAGATAATAAGCGAGGAGTAGATCTGGGTGGCGACACCGATTGGTTAAGGTCAGTGAGCAGAAACCCTGCTGAGTCACAAAAGCATACATTGCAGTTTTCTGGGGGTGGAAACAGAACTAATTATATGACTTCAATCGACTACAGGAATGCAGAAGGAATTGATTTGAGATCATCGAAAAAAGAGTATGGTGGCCGGGTAAGCATTAATCATACTTCGGAAAGCAATGTTTATTCTGCAACATTTACTGTAGCACCACGATACGCAAAAACAAGTCTTGCTGATTACAGTAATTTTAATCATGCGCTGATGATAAATCCAACCACACCGGTCACAGATCCTAATGGGAAATACAGATATATTAGCACAGGTTTCTTTGCCAATAATCCTGTTGAGGTTGCCAATGTAATCAGCTCAGAGCAGGAAATTAAATATCTTGATCTAAATGGATCATTTAAAGTAAATATATTGCCAAATTTAAGTTCTCAGGTTACACTTGGCCAAGTAACTTCTTCGTTCAGGAATTACGGTTTTACCCCATCTACTTACACCAGGGTACTTTCCACTAACGGTGGAAGTGGAAGAAACTCTGCCTCACAATCATTGGATGAAAATGATCAGAAAAGTTTAGAATTGATCACAAATTATTCCTTAGTGAAAGGAAAACATTCTTTAAAAATGCTTGGCGGTTATTCTTATCAATTATTTACTGCTTCTGGTTTATCGGGGTCTAATCAACAATTTCCATCAGATGTATTAACTTATAATAACTTGGGGGCAGGATTATGGAATTTGCAGCTCGGTCAGAACAATGTTGGATCATACAAAAACAGTTCACAGTTAATTGCGCTTTTTGGCAGAGTGAACTATGATTATGATCAGAAATATTTTGTTTCTGCAAGTTTAAGGAGAGAGGGGTCGAGTAAGTTTGGTATAAACAACCAATGGGGTAATTTTCCGGCGGTTTCCGCCGCTTGGAGAATGACTGAAGAACCTTTTTTAAAAAATATTCCATGGCTAAATGACTTGAAACTCCGTGCGGATTACGGCGAGACAGGAAATCAGGATTTTGGGAATTACTTATCTTTAGCTACCTACAGTGGATATGGTTACTATTTATTTAATGGGATTAATTATCAGGTTTGGGGTCCTAGTCAGAATACCAACTATGATTTACACTGGGAACGTGCCCTCAATACTAACATTGGCCTAGACTTTGAATTATTTAATCATAGGCTAAGCGGAAGTTTAAACTATTACATCAGAACCAACAAAGATTTATTGGGTTTTTACGCTGTGCCAAACCCTCCAAATATTCAAAGCACCACCTATGCTAACGTAGGCACAATGAAAAATTCTGGTTTGGAAATACAGCTTAATGCTACCGTAGTCAAAAATGATAACTTTAGTTATACCTTATCATTCAATGGTGCGACTAATGATAATAAATTCGTTTCATTTTCAAACGAGCTATTTCAAGGGCAGAGTTTTATTGATGTGGTTGGCATGCCAGCACCAGGTACGCCCGGTAATATTCAGCGCTTACAGGAAGGTCAGCGTATAGGTAGTTTTTACACTTTAAAATCAGCAGGTGTAGATGCCAGCGGAACACTTCTCGTTTATAATAAAAACGGAGAAATAATCACCGCAAACAAGGCAAATAATGATGACAGACAATTTGTTGGAAACGGACTCCCTCGATTCATGGCGAGTTTAGGCCAGTCACTTACATATAAAAAATGGGATCTATCAGTGTTTTTAAGGGGAACTTTTGGCTATAAAATTTTTAATACCAATGCATTCTACATCGGAACACCTGCCACACAAACCAACACAAATCTGCTTACTTCAGCATTTGATGGAAGCAAATATTCCGAATTAAAAAACCCCAATACGGTTTCCGTGCTCTCTGATTATTTTCTGGAATCCGGATCATTTGTGAAAATCGATAATATCTTATTGGGCTACACCCAAAAGGTAAAATCAAAGTTCGTAGACTCCTTTAGATTTTATGCAGTTGGAAGAAATATCTACACATTTACGAAATACACAGGAGGAGACCCGGAAAAAGTTCAGGTTAATGGACTTTATCCAGGAGTAAATAACTCTTTATCGTATTACCCGTCTACCACTCAACTTTTGTTGGGACTACAGGTTAATTTTTAACTTTCAAGATAATAACCATGAGATTAAATATCAATACATTATATATAAGAAGGGCAGCGATAGTCCTTAGTTTAATAATACTCGGGAGCTGCACTAAATTGGACGAAAAACCATATGACCGAATCACTGCCGAGAATTTTTTGCAGACACGTGACGATGTTTACAGGGATTTTCTGAGGGCTTTTGAACATGCTTACTGGACGATCCAAAGTAACCAGACTTTTATGGTTCAGGAAAATACTACTGATGAATTGATGACGATCAATAGACAGGGTGATTGGTTTGACGGTGGGCAGTATCAGCGTGCACATTATCATACTTGGACGCCGCAAGATGGTTTTACCAGTCAACCATGGCAAGCTCTGTATCAGGGTGTAAACCTTGCAACCAATTCATTAGAAGATTTACAGGGAATATCGGATCCATCAAAGTTTGATATGAGCGCATCAGAATTAAATGGCCTTATCGCAGAGCTGAGAACATTAAGGTCATGGTTCAACCTAAGATTACTTGATTTTTACAGAAATATTGTCATCGTAGAAAAAGTAAAGGGAGAATCTCAGGGTCCTCCACAGGTAACGCCACAACAAGCGTTCAATTTTATTGAAAAAGAACTCAGAGAAGCTATAGTCAATTTACCAACCAGAGAATCTTTAGGTAAAAATGCAGTGGGAAGATGGACAAAGGGGGCAGCTGCAGCATTGCTAGTAAGATTATACCTTAATTCCAAGGTATATACCGGAGTGGATAAATTTACAGATTGTGCTACCGTATGCCAGGATATTATTGACAATAAATATGGAAATTATCAATTGGAAAGCAGGTGGGACGCACCATTTGACTACAACAATGCACAGTCGGCTGAAGTAATGTTTGGTTTTCCGGGTAGTTTCAGTCTTACGCATTGGCAATATGCTGAAGATTATTCAGGCGGAATGTATTGGCTAATGCTTCCACATGAAGCACCAAGATATTTCTCATTTAGCGATTATGGGCAAGGTAACCCTAAATATGCGCTACAACCAGGGCGTGATGTGGATGGCAATGAATATGCGCATACGCTAGGAAAACCTTATTTGAAGTTTCAGCGTTACCCTGATGATTATCGATTGAAAGTTTACAAGAACCTTGGCAACAGTACTAGAGAAGGGATGTTTCTGCAAGGGTATTTAACCTATAACAATGCTGGAAAGGCGGATACTGTTAGGGGGAATAAGGGGCCTTATGCGCTATATTTTAGAGATGCAGTAGGAATGTTCTTGAATGCAAAACCAGGAACTGTTATCGCCGATAAAGAATCAAACATGAATCATGGTGATAATAACTCCGGTATTCCAGCGGTAAAATACCCTTTCTATCCCAGTACGGATTTAAACAAAATTTCTTCTGCATACGCCGAAATTCGATTTGCTGAAATATTTTATTCACTAGCAGAGTGCAAGTATAGAGCGAATGATAGGGCTGGAGCAGCCGTATTGTTAAATCGAGTAAGGGCAAGAAATTATCCTTCCGGTTCATCAAGTTTGTATAGAAACGATGGATCTCAATTAACAGATCAGGAAATGCTTGATGAATGGGGTAGAGAGTTTTTGGTTGAGGGCAGAAGGCGAACAGATATGATCAGGTGGGGCGTTTTTAACACCGGTACGTGGTGGGATAAAAAGCCGGATGCAGATAAACACACAGAAATTTTACCGATTGGACGCGATGTATTGAACTCTTCAAAACAATTAAAGCAAAACCCAGGCTATTAGTGGAGTCTTGGGTTCAGAGGCAGCTATATCCCGGTATTAATATAAACTTATATGGTTAGTTAAGTAGGCGTCATTTCTTCGGAAATGGCGTTTTTTTTAATCCTAATATAAGTTGTCCTGTATTTCATTTTTTTGTAAAGGAAATCTATAAAAAATCATTCATAGTCGTCAAGCAAGATATCAGTCGTTTCGATTAAATAATAGACGCTCACTATATTGATTTTGTGCTGACAAAAATTTATCAAAAGAATGATCTTTCAGTTAGTTCATTTTTGTTGATGTCAAAAATCAGATATGCAACATGAGTTTTTTTATTAAAAGTCGGAAAAATATAAAAAGATGTCTGATTACAATAAATACAGGGGGCTACGTGCAGTTTATATTTGAATGTATTCCTTTTTCCAATAAGAGGGGTATTTAACCAAGTATTTGAGTCATCATAAATGTGTTTTAGTAGAGAGGTAATAGAGTCTTCCTGTTTGGAAATGATAATAACCACTACCTACGCTTTTATTGATGATTGGACAATCGCTGATAATTATAATACGCTTATGGAAAGAAAAAGAACTTAATCTTCGCTATTCGTTAGCCTCATACTCAAGGCTGATATGATTAATCGAAATTATCAGAAGAAGGTTTCTAAATACTTTTTCCTGATTGTCAATAACAATAAACCAACTAACCAAATATGGAAATGATTCCAAAGTCGCCAGAACACTGGCGCAAACTGTTAACCTTGTTAACCATTGGCTCAATACTTTCAGCACCGACATTAGCTAAAGCATCAGCCAGCACAAGCATCAGCCTCATAAAAAGAGAAAATACTGTGCTTTACAGCAACAAAAAGTTCGATGTTACCATCACTGGTAAAGTAACCGACATAAGTGGCAAAGCCATTCCAGGCGTAGTTATTAAACATAAGGAATCTGGTAAAGTTACCCAAAGTGATGCCCAGGGTAATTATTCATTAAGCATTCCAGAGAATAAAGGCACACTTGTTTTCAGTTTTATTGGCTTCGGAACCAAAGAAGTTGCTGTAGGCCAGCAAACGCAGATCAACGTTCAGTTGGCCGATGACAATAAAAAACTTGATGAGGTGGTAATTGTGGGTTACGGTACACAAAAGAAAGTTAATCTGACGGGTTCAGTAAGTACTGTGTCTTCAAGAGATTTAGACAATCGGCCAATTACCCAGGCATCGCAGGCACTATCTGGTTTATCACCTGGTGTACAGGTACAGCAAGGCGGTGGTCGTCCGGGTAGCGATGGGGCAAGAGTAATCATTAGAGGGGTAGGTACTTTTAATTCGGGAAGTAGTCCTTTGATTCTTATTGATGGAATTGCTGGTTCATTGGATGATGTCGCGCCAGACAATATTGCCAGCATGACGGTATTAAAAGATGCGGCATCAGCGGCAATTTATGGAAACCGTGCCGCAAATGGCGTTATTCTAATCACGACCAAGCGTGGCCAAAAAGGAAAAACAATCATTAGTTATAACAATTATTTTGGATGGGAAAAGATAACCAGCCTACCACAATTTGTTGATTCATGGACCTATGCAGAACTAACAGGAGCAAGCGCAGACGTGGTGGCGAAATATAGAAGTGGGGCCGATCCGGATAATTTCCCCAACGTTCCCCATTTGAAGAATTTACTCAACACAGGTTCAGGATTTCAACAATACCACAATGTTAATGTATCAGGTGGCGAAGGCAATAATGTGTATTATTTATCAGGCAGTTTTCGCGATCACAATGGATTAACGGCAGAAACCAACAATAAACGATACGATATTCAAGCCAACATCGATACCCGTATTAAGGATAATTTGAGCCTTAAAACCAGTATATTGGGCTTTTCTCAAGTTCAGGCGCAACCGCAGTCCAATGCAGCAGGAATAGGAGGGATTATCGGTTTTGCGGTGCGTGAACCAAATACCATCGCAGGCTTAAGATCGGATGGAACCTATGGTCGCCAGGATTTTTTCGCACCTGAAGCTTGGCTGGCCAGTGAAGGTTTTAATAACCTTCGTGCTAAAAACTTCTATGGAAATACCACCCTCTCGTGGGACATCATACCTGGCTTAAATTTAAGTGGAACGGCCGGTTATCATTACTATACCAGTGTTAATACGACCTATATTGCGGATATTAATATCGATAAAACAACCTATGTAGGCCCAAACAGTTTAAATGTAGCAAATACTGATGGAAATGAAGTTACACTTAATTTGCTTGCAAAATATGTTAAGAGTTTTGGAAAGAACAATTTTTCTATCTTAGGTGGATACCAGCAGGAAGCGCATCGCGATGATAATTCAAGGGCTTTTCGCGACAGATTTCCTAATAATTTACTTTATCAACTGGATGCCGGAGCGACTACCAACCAACAAACTTCAGGTAGCGCCAATGAATACGCCTTCCGGTCTTACTTTGCCCGTTTTAATTATGATTTTGGTGGCAAATATCTTTTTGAGGCCAATGTGCGTTACGATGGTTCATCAAGATTTGCCCCTGATAATCGCTATGGTGTCTTTCCTGCGGTTTCAGCAGGATGGAGACTTTCAGAAGAATCCTTTATCAAAGACAATATCAGCTGGATCAATGAGTTGAAAATCAGGGCATCTTATGGTTCTTTAGGGAATGCAAACATTGCGAACTATCCGTATCAATACAATATTAGTACGAACACCCGATATAATTTTGGAGGCGTGATTGCTCCGGGAGCCGCCGTCACTGCAGCGGCGAACCGCGATATTAAATGGGAAACAACCACAACAGCCAATCTAGGTCTAGATTTTACCTTCTTTAAAAATACACTAAGCGGAACGGTCGATATTTATGATAGAACAGCTAAAGATATCTTGTATCAGGTTCCGGTCTCATCGACTTTAGGGTTAAGTGCACCTATTCAGAATGCAGGTTCCATTCAAAATAGAGGTATAGAAGTAAGTTTAACTTATAATACGAAAGTTGGCAATGTTAACTTTGCCGTATCGCCTAATTTCTCTTACAACAATCAAAAAGTAATCAAAATTGCAGGCGATATTCAAAGTGTGATTCCTAACTTCTTTTTGGGGCAGGCTTTAAATCCAATTTACGGATTCGTTGCTGACGGATTGTTCGTTGACGCTGCGGACGTATCCAGTTATCCTACCCAGCCAAATGGCGGGGCACCTGGTAACATCAGGTTTAAAGATATAAGTGGTCCAAACGGGGTTCCGGATGGAAAGGTTGATGCTACTTATGACAGACAGATTTTGGGAAATACCAATCCAAAAATATCCTATGGCTTAAATTTAAATGCGAGCTACAAAGGCTTTGATGCTTCGGTTTTATTTTCAGGTCTTGGGGATTATACTGTTCAAATGGGTTCATACCAGGCTTATGCTTTATATAATGGCGGAAATGTTCAGAAATGGCAGTATGAAAATGCATGGACACCTCAGAATCCTGATCGTAATGCGATTTACCCACGCATCACTAACTTGAGCCAAGGGAGTGCGAATGTTCAAAGAAATTCATATTGGAACAGATCTGGAACATTCGTGCGGTTAAAAAATGCACAGATTGGTTACACTATACCTGGCAACCTGATCAAAAAGATTGGTCTGGAAAAATTAAGAGTATTTGCAGGCGGACAGAACCTTTTTACACTTAACGATTTTTATGAAGGATGGGATCCTGAAAACGGACAGGGCTCTGGAGATAATCCAAACTTCTACCCACTCACTGCCATCTATACTTTTGGTATCAATGTGAAATTATAATCTGATGTAGTTAGGATAATTAAATAAAACAAAATGAAAAATTATATATATAAATTGACAGTTGTGGTGGGATGTTCCTTACTGAGTGTAATTGCAGGATGTAAAAAAGATATTTTAGATACCCAACCCCTTTCTTCTATTTCTGATGCTACATTCTGGAAAACGGCCAATGATGCAACCCTTGCATTAAATGGCGTTTATGATAGTGGAGCAGGATTTACCGGGTATAATTTCTGGGCAGGAACATCTATGGTTAACCTGGATCTGATGGCAGGTAACGGATCGGAAAAAGAACTAATTCCTGATAATTTTACGAATGGTACTTTAAACCCTACCTATGGATTTGTTGGGTCTTATTATTCGCAAGCCTATGGTCAGATTACCAGGTGCAATAATTTTTTAGCTAACATTGGCTTGGTTACAATGGATGCTGCACAAAAAGCAGTCATGATTGGGGAGGTAAAAACCATCAGGGCATATAACTATTTTAATCTTGCGCTGTATTTTGGCGATGTTCCGCTGGTACAGAAATTACTCACGGTAGAAGAGGCAAATTCAGTAAAGCGTACATCAAAAACAGATGTATGGGCGTTTTGTGAAAGTGAATTAAAAGCCGCAGCGGCAGCGCTTCCGGTTTCGGTTAGCAATGACCGCCTGGGACATATGACCTCAGCATCTGCACTGGCAATTTTGGGTCGCTTACAACTTGCCCAGAAAAAATGGGCAGATGCTGCCACAACCTATAAAACCATCATCGATTATAACTATTATATCATCGATCCAAGATATCGTGAATTGTTTTTGAATGCTGGTGAAACCAGTCGTGAGATTATTATGTCTATGCAGTACATCAGAGATACCTATAACCATGCCTTATTGCAATATCTAACCCCCGAAACCTGGGGTGGATGGCATCAGTATTCGCCATTTAATGAATTGGTGGAAGCTTATGAATGTAAGGATGGAAAAACAATTGCAGAATCTCCCTTATTCGATAAAAATAATCCCTACAACAACCGCGATCCAAGAATGGACTTCAATATCATGATTTCTGACCGTACCAGCTTTCGCGGCAGAGTTTATTCCGCGAAACCGGGAACGACACTTCCTGATCGTCTAAATCAGTATCCTGGTGTTTGGAGCGGCTATGCAATTTATAAATTCCTGGAGGATGATCCGGCGGTAGCTACAACCAACAATACAGGAAACAATTTTCCTTTGATCAGATTTGCAGAAGTCTTATTAGGCTATTTAGAAGCGAAATTAGAAAGTGGAAGCGGTGTAGATCAAGCGCTTTTAGATGCCACCATTAACAAAGTGAGAGGAAGGGCCGCAGTTGCAATGCCAGCGGTTACCACTATCGATCCAACTGTTCTGAGAACCATCATTCGTAGAGAACGTCGTGTTGAATTTGCTTTTGAAGGCATCAGATATTTTGATTGTCTTAGATGGGGCATCATCGGCGCAGAAAACAACCAGCAATTTACAGGAATGAAACTGACCAACGATCCAGCCAATTACAAGGATTACCCTGTGAATACAAACGGATATTATATTTTCAAGAAACGTAATTTCATCGTTGGTAAAAATGAGCTTTGGCCAATTCCACAATCTGAAAGGGATCTCAATAAAAATCTGACCCAAAATCCAGGTTATTAAACGCTAAATGAATTTCTTAGATTACATAAACACACACGGTTAGTAAAGTTAGCGTCATTCCCTAGGGAATGGCGTTTTTTAAATGCTTTGATCATTGCTTTCTATTGCCGTCCTTAAATTTATTTCTATTTAAATAGAACCATGAAACCTCAAGCTATACAAATTCCAAAAGATTTGTTTCATTCGTTTGTCTCCAGAGTTGATACCAAACCAGATGTGAATAATTACCTGCATTTCCACACCGAACATGAATTGATTTATTTTAAGAAGGGTTGTGGTGTACAATATATAGGTGATAGCATGACGCCTTTCACAGATGGTAATATTGTGTTGATAGGAAGTAATATACCGCATTATTATAAACTTTCTCCAAAGCATTTTAATACTACTGTCAGTAATGTGGAGATATATGTGATTCATTTTAATATAGAATTATTCAGCAATGCTTTTTTTTGCTTACCTGAATTCCAGGGTGTAAGAAATGCGCTCGCGCTTTGCACAAAAGGCATTCAGATCTCTAATACCGATGCGCCTGTACTTGGGATGCTAATTAAGCGTATTGTGAGGTCTATTGGAGCCAGAAGGCTCTCCATCCTGATTGATTGCCTATCAGAGATTGGCAATTGCAGGGGCTTGCAAACACTCCATTCTCATAATTTCCACCTGAAGTCGTCAACACGCGATAAAGCTAGATTGGGTGCCATTTATGATCATACCATCAATAATTATAAGCGAAAAATTGATCTCAAAGAAATTGCCGCAACAGCTAATGTTAGCCCAACTTCTTTTTGCAGATTTTTCAAAGCCACTTTCAAAAAAACCTATACCAGGTTTTTGAATGAAATAAGGGTAGGACAAGCCTGCAAGATGCTGAGTGAAAATAACCTGAGCATTAAAGAAGTTTGCTATGAAAGTGGCTATTCCTGTTTTACAAGCTTTTACAAACATTTTCGAGACATTACCGGTAAAACCCCATTGGTTTATCAGAAAGAATTCGGTTAAGTTTTACTTTTCAGTGCTACCAGATCTACTTGCTGTTGATATAAACGATGATTTGTCAGCGTCTGTGAATTGACGTTATTCATTGTGAGATCTTCTCCCAATATATTCTCTATTAAAATCTTTTCATGTAAATAACTTACCGAATTATCAATGAATCCCATCACACAAAAATCTACTTATAATAAAGGCATCAATAGAAAAGGCGAGAAGAATCTAATTGCCCTTATTCTTATTACCAGTCTCTTTTTTTTCTGGGGTTTTGTGCATAATCTTGATCCAGTTTTAATTCCTCATTTAAAAAGGGCTTTTTTCCTTTCAGATCTTGAAACGGCGCTAATCGATTTTTCTGTATTTATTGCTTACTTCATTATGGCACTTCCGGCAGGTTTTCTAATGAAAAAGTATGGATATAAATTCGGGATCATACTTGGGTTGATCCTCTTTGCAGTTGGTTCATTCTTATTTATACCGGCAGCAAATACTGGTGTGTATATCTTTTTTCTAGGGGCGTTATTTGTTTTAGCGTGTGGTCTGACCTTTCTGGAAACAGCAGCAAACCCTTATGTAATTGCTTTGGGCGATGCTGATACGGCCTCGCAGCGGTTAAATTTTGCTCAATCTTTTAACGGTCTGGCTGCGTTTTTGGCTCCGGTAATTGGCGGGAAATTTATATTAAGTGAAAGTACACTTACCGACAAAGAGCTTGCCCTTATGCTTCCCTTGGCAAAAAAACAATTTTTAATGAGCGAGGCTGCAACTGTAAAGGGGCCATATGCCATTTTGGGTGCGCTAATCCTGCTAATTGCGGTAGTGTTCATATTCATCAAATTACCGGATATAAAAGATACGGAGTCAAAGGATGAAAAAACCTCTTTTATCAAAGCATTTCTGCATCGGCACCTCACATTCGCCATTATTGCCCAGTTTTTCTATGTGGGTGCACAAGTATGCGTTTTGAGTTTTTTTATACGCTTTGCCACCTCGGCAGCAGGCCTAACTTCTTCTACGGCCAGTTGGTACGCCGGAGGAGCTGGTCTCGCATTTATGATCGGCAGGTTTGTTGGAACTTTTTTCATGCGCCTAACAGCACCCAACGTATTACTCTTCATATATGCATTGTTCAGTATTCTATTGACACTTATCGCTATTTTTTCTCAGGGAATCATCACCGTATATGCACTTATCGGCGTTTCGTTTTTTATGTCTATCATGTTTCCCACTATATTCTCACTAGGAATTGCCGGGCTTGAAAAGGATACCAAAATAGGTTCCTCGTTAATTGTAATGTCAATTGTTGGCGGTGCGGTACTGCCTTTATCATTGGGCTATATTTCTGATCTAACAGGTAGCATTCAATATGGTTTTCTGGTTCCTGTTCTTTGTTTTTTTATCGTGTTCCTCTTTGGCTTGAAATTCTGGAAGCCTGTAAATAATAATATTGTTAAATAAAAATGAATAAAATAACCCTTCAGATCGACAAAAAGGATAATGTTTTGGTCGCCTTAACAGATTTAGCCGCAGGCACCATCATCATAGATGCTTCCAGGGAGATTCGTTTATTGGAAGACATTCCTGCAAAACATAAATTTTTCATTGAAGACCTCAAGGCTGGGGAAAAAGTGATGATGTATGGTGTCGTTGTCGGACTATTAAATCATGATGTCCTTCAGGGCGAAAGGATGTCCATAGAAAACACTTCTCATGCAACCGATCCGTTTTCGATCAAGGAAACTATGCAAGACTGGCAAAAGCCGGATATGACCAGGTTTACCAACCGTACATTTAACGGTTATCACCGCAGTGATGGTCGGGTGGGTACCGCTAATTACTGGCTGTTTATTCCCACCGTATTCTGTGAAAACAGAAATCTGGATGTGATAAAAAGTGCCCTTAACCATGCGCTCGGTTACACCGTTGATGATAAATATTTTTACTATGCGCAAAGTCTTGTTGATGCATTTGAGTTTGGAGAAGATCTGCTTCACGTTGATTTTCAGCCCGAGACTAACGATAAAATAAAGAGAGTTTTCAAAAATATTGATGGCATAAAATTTCTCAATCATTCCGGCGGATGTGGCGGTACCCGACAAGATGCAGCAACGCTGAGCAGGTTACTCGCTGCCTATGCTGACCATCCAAATGTTGCCGGCGTTACGCTGCTGAGCCTGGGATGTCAGCATCTGCAGGTAGGCGACCTAAAGGCTGATTTATATGAACGCAACCCTGCTTTTGACAAGCCATTTCTTGTTTTTGAGCAGCAGAAAGCCTTAAGTGAAGAATTGATGATCCAGAAGGCTATTTTGCAAACATTCAAAGCATTGATTCTAGTCAACAGACAATCGCGTCAGCCTGCTTCACTCGACAAACTTTGCATCGGTGTAAAATGTGGTGCAAGTGATGGGTTCAGTGGTATTTCAGCGAACCCAGCTGTGGGTTACTGTGCTGATCTTCTGGTTGGACTGGGGGGAAAGGTTTTATTGGCAGAATTTCCAGAGTTGTGTGGCGCAGAGCAACAAATCCTTGATAGAATGATTGATCGCTCAGCTGCTGAAAAATTTGTCAAACTGATGACCGATTACAATGATCTGGCGCATCAGGCTGGTTCAGGTTTTCATATGAATCCATCCCCTGGAAATATTAAAGATGGTCTGATTACGGATGCCATAAAATCAACGGGTGCCGCGAAAAAAGGCGGTACCTCACTTATTGTTGATGTCTTGGACTATACAGAAGTGGTTACCAAACCGGGGCTGAGCCTAGTGTGTACGCCAGGCAATGATGTGGAAGCCACAACCGGACAAACCGCATCAGGAGCAACCATTATTCTTTTTACAACAGGCTTGGGTACGCCTACCGGTAATCCGGTCTGCCCGACGGTAAAAATATCATCAAACACATCACTTGCCAAAAAGATGAATGACATTATCGACCTTGATACCGGTAGCATCATCAGTGGAGAAAAAACGATTGACCAGGTTGGTGAAGAAATATTGGAGCATTGTATCAAAGTGGCTAGTGGAGAATCTATTCCCAAAGCCGTTTTGCTTCAGCAGGATGACTTTATTCCCTGGAAGAGGGGCGTTTCCCTGTAAGCATTCAGATCGTTAACAATATTTTATACACAAGGGAACAATAGAATCTACAATGAACACAGGAATAAAAAAGATGATGCAATTGAATTTTACACACCTCAGGTGTATGATCGTAATCTTTATTGTTATGCTACAACTATGTAGCACCATGCGCACCTCCGGCCAGGAATATAAAGCCGGACCTGCAGAAAAAGACTATGCCGGTTATTTATTTGCTTATTTTAAGGGAAATGCAGTATCCGATGAAGCACTTTGTTTTGCCATCAGTACAGATGGATATAATTACCGGGCGTTAAATCATAACAAGCCCATTCTGGATTCAAAAATAATCAGTTCTACAGGTGGTATACGGGATCCTCACATTCTTCGCGGTATTGATGGTCAATCCTATTACATGGTTCTCACTGATATGACTTCCTCAAAAGGATGGGATTCAAACCGGGCGATGGTATTAATGAAATCCACAGATCTGATCAACTGGAAACATACTGTTGTTAACATACAAAAACAGTATAAAGGGAATGAGGATCTAAAGCGGGTATGGGCACCACAAACCATTTTTGATCCTGCAAAAGGGAAATACATGGTGTACTGGTCAATGAAGCATGGTGATGGTGCAGATATCATATACTATGCTTACGCCAATGAAGACTTTACCGGCTTTATTGCAGCGCCAGAAGTTTTGTT
This sequence comes from Pedobacter sp. AC212, assembly GCF_979258625.1. Taxonomy (NCBI): domain Bacteria; kingdom Pseudomonadati; phylum Bacteroidota; class Sphingobacteriia; order Sphingobacteriales; family Sphingobacteriaceae; genus Pedobacter; species Pedobacter sp. AC212. Next base: position 2,230,562 of record NZ_OZ409870.1, read on the forward strand.
CAGACCAAATAATGGCAAATCCTGTATTGATGGGGACATCATCAATAAAAACGGATTGTTTTATCTGTTTTATAAAACAGAAGGGCATGGAAATGGAATTAAGCTGGCGATTACAGATTCGTTGACCAGCACGAAATGGATTGAACAACCTGGATACAAGCAGCAAACCAAAGATGCGGTGGAAGGATCGGGAGTGTTCAAGCTTAGCAACACAGAAAAATACATTCTCATGTATGATGTGTATGGAAAAGGTAAATATCAGTTTTGCGAGAGCTACGATCTTGATAAATTTAAAGTCATTGATCATGAGGTAAAAATGGATTTTCATCCCCGTCACGGTTCCATCATTCCATTATCACGCAAGGAATTAATCAACCTGACCAACCAGTGGGGGATTCCGGATGGTATGGAATTTTCATTCAGAAAAAATCCTGTTCTTGAAGGGTATTACGCTGACCCAGATGTATTGTATTCCAATAAAACCAAAAAATACTATATCTATCCCACAAGCGACGGCTTCGATGGATGGGGAGGGGCTTATTTTAAAACTTTCTCTTCATCTGATCTTAAAAGCTGGAATGATGAAGGAGTAATTCTGGACCTTAAAAAAGAGGTGAGTTGGGCGAACCGGAATGCATGGGCGCCTGCCATCACCGAGAAAAAGGTTAAAGGCAAATACAAATATTACTATTACTTTACTGCGGCCCAAAAAATCGGTGTTGCTGTATCCGATCTTCCAACGGGGCCTTTCGTTGATTCGGGTAAACCGCTTATAAGTGCTAAACCAGAAGGTGTTAAACATGGACAGGAAATTGATCCAGCTGTATTTACTGACCCCAAAACCGCAAAAAGTTACATTTATTGGGGAAATGGCTACCTGGCTTCAGCAGAACTTAATGAGGATATGATTTCATTAAAAGAAAATACAGCAAAAACTTTGAAAACGGATAAGACTTTTAGAGAAGGAACTTATGTGTTCTACCGTAAGGGAATATACTATTTTCTTTGGTCGGAAGATGATACGCGAAGTGAAAATTATCGCGTAAGGTACGGTACTTCTTCTTCGCCAAACGGTCCCATCAATATTCCAGAGAACAATCTAATTCTTCAGAAAGATCCATCGAATGGTATTTATGGCACAGGTCATAATTCCGTACTGCAAATGCATGGAAAAGATGAATGGTACGTGATTTACCATCGGTTCAGTTATCCGGATGGCATTAAAATGGGCGATGCAGCAGGATTTCACCGTGAAGTCTGCATGGATCGGATGTATTTCGACGATAAAGGAAATATCTTGCCTATAAAACCCACACTTTAACTTTAACAGAATGAGCAACTTAAAATACTTGGTTCTTACACTTGGCAGCATCCTACTGAATTCTTCACTGCTCCTTGCGCAGCCTGGCTTCGGACAGGCTGAAAAAATTAATTTGGACTGGAGATTTCACCTGGGCGAAACAGATGGGACAATGAAGACAGAAAAAAGCGACAAATCGTGGAGAGATGTACAGCTCCCTCATGACTGGAGTGTGAAACAGAATCTTAATCCCGCTTCTGCGAGTGCCTCAGGGTATCTTCCAGGTGGTATCGGTTGGTACCAGAAAAAATTAAATGTTCGTGATGAAGAAAAAGGCAAGAAATTATACCTTTATTTTGAGGGTGTGTATAACCGCAGTGAAGTGTTTGTAAACGGGCAATCAGTCGGTAAGCGTCCAAACGGTTATATTTCATTCTCATATGATATTACTCCTTTTGTTAAGTATGGGGAAGAAAACCTGATTTCTGTTCGAGTCGATCACAGTAAGGATCCAGATTCGAGATGGTACACAGGCTCTGGCATTTATCGTGATATTTGGCTGGTGAAATCAAACCCGGTTCATCTGGATCAGTGGGGTGTTTATGCTTACCCTGTAGTCGAGGGTGAAAAAGGTACTTTACATGTATCGACAGAGATTAAGAATGATTCAAAGATTGGTGCAGACTTAACCATACTTCACGAGCTCATTGATCAGAATGGGGCCGTGGTTGTTAAAAAATTAGGTAACTCCACCCTTCAGCCGGGGCGCAAAAGACAGGTGAATTCTGTCTTGGTATTAATGAATCCAAAACTTTGGAGCCTGAATTCGCCCACCGGTTATAAACTTCGCACCACAGTCAAACAAGGTAATTTGATTAAAGATCAATCTATTGTGGTCACCGGTTTCCGTACATTTACTTTCCATGCGGATAAAGGTTTTGCATTGAATGGAGAACGGATGAAAGTTAAAGGCGTCTGTTTGCATCATGACGCTGGTGTACTTGGTGCTGAATTTTATCCAGAAGTATGGCGTCGCCGTCTGCTTAATTTGAAATCACTGGGCGTTAATGCCATCCGTACCAGCCATAACCCGCAGGCGTCATCCTTATATTCACTTTGTGATGAACTCGGTTTACTGGTGATGGATGAAGCTTTCGATGAATGGGAATATCCAAAGCGCAAGTGGTTACAAGGGTGGAATGTGGGTACACCGGGTTATCAGGGGACCTCCGATTTCTTTAAGCAATGGGGTGAACAGGATTTGGCAGATATGGTCAAACGCGACCGAAACCACCTTTCCATATTCGCATGGAGTATCGGTAACGAAGTTGATTATCCAAATGATCCATATTCACACCCGGTATTGGCTGGTAATAAGGAAGGTGGATTTACCCAGCCAATTTTTGGAGGCTATAAAAAGGATGCTCCCGACGCTGAGCGCTTGGGAGAGATTGCTATCAAACTGGCATCAATAGTGAAAGCTTATGATAAAAGCCGTCCGGTAACCGCTGGACTTGCTGGCGTTGCGATGTCAAACGAGACGGCATACCCAGGCGCTTTGGATATTGCAGGCTACAATTACACGGAGAGCCGATACCAGTCAGATCATAAAAAGTACCCTAAGCGCATAATCTTTGGCAGTGAGAACCGTCATGATCTTGATGCGTGGAAAGCGGTGCGTGACAATGAACACATTTTTGGGCAGTTTTTATGGACAGGAATCGACTACCTGGGGGAATCAGGAAAATGGCCTTCAAGGGGGTTTTACTCAGGCTTGCTGGATTTCGCAGGCTTCATTAAACCAAGAGGGTACTTCCGTCAATCATTGTGGTCAGATAAACCAATGGCTTATCTGGGCAGCTATCCGCTTAACGGAGGAGGCAAGGCAACTGATGCCTGGTCTTTGCTTGAATCAGAGCAGGGAAACCGGAAAAATGATGTTCCATCTATGGACGCATGGCCGATATGGAACTACCAAAAGGATCAGATGATCAGAGTGGTATGTTATACCAATGCCATACAAGCTCAGCTGCAACTTAATGGGAAAGTAGTTGGCAACATTAAAGCAAAAGATGATAAAACAGGTATCGTTTTTTGGGATATTCCCTACGAACCGGGGAAATTAGAGGTTGTCGGTCTTGATAAAAATGGAACAGAAACCGTTAAGCACCAGCTGACATCAGCTAAGCAGCCTCATGCTATCAAGGTGCATCAAGTACAAAAACTTAAGACTGATGCTAAAAATGGACTCGTTCAGATTAGCCTACAGATAATTGATGAAGATGGTATTCCGGTAGAACTTTCTAATGATGAAATCACTTGTAGTATATCAGGTAAAGCTAAGTTATTGGGTATGGAAGCAGGAAATAATGAAGACATGGAAGATTATACAGATAATAAACAGCATGTATTTCATGGAAAGATGATAGCCTATATTCAGTATGAAGCAAAACTTAAAAAAGATGTTGTGATTCGATTTAGCTCGCCAGCGTTGAAAAAAGCAGAGATAAGGTTATAAATCTTAGAAACTTCTTTTACGACCCTAATTAAATTACCTTTAATGAGTGTATCAGGCATATGCCAACTGCACTTATCAATCTTTAACTGGAATTTTATAATACTGAGCAATAAGGCTTATTAGCCGTTTACTAAAAATTTTATGAAAGTAACCTAATTTCGCCAGATAGATAGTGGTGTTTGGCTATGCCATTAGACGGCATTATCGCATAATAAATAAAATTCGCTCAGATTGGAACATTTACCGGATACGCTATTGCCCGAACAAATTTATTCTTAGCTTGATTTTAACCTTAGTTTTCTAATTGTATGCGGTATTTTTTTGGATAAGGGGTAATGATTTTAATATAATAAAGTCGGATTATTATAAAAATATATCGCTTCCATGCAAAAAAAATCAGTCCACTACTTTATAGATTTGTTCTACAGTCACCCCTAACCAAGTATATCATAACGCATAACATTTTTCCATAAGGTTTTGTCTTTGCGTTTTTTTAAATGTATTAGAAGAAAGAATATTTTTTTCGCGAAAAGAGAACTGGCAAGTTAGTTATAAAGGCAAGTATTGTATCTACAATATTTCAACAGACAAAAAATGTTATCGAAGAGCTGGATCGGCCATAGATAGCTTCTGATAAAGCTAAACTCAGAATGAAACACTTACAAAGGTTAAGGACAGCACATTGCTGGACATAAGTATAAAATTTTAGGTGATGGAGCGAGTATAAAAACTTACACATCATTACAAGGATTAATTTCGAAACCAACCAAATATTTTTAAAGTTAAAACAGATTATGAGTCTAAAACTAAAGTATAGCTGTATAAAACTGCTATTATGCAATAAAGGCGTGGCCGTGACTAAAATAACGGGTCTTATATTACTACTTTCACTAGGTCGTGTATCTGCACGAAATTTACCTCTTAACATATCGATGATCAGTGATATGTCGATGATTAATGCGCCGTTAAATAAATCAGTAAATAATAACTTCATTGCTAAACAAAAGCTTAGTGGTAAAGTGACTGATGAGACCGGAAGTCCTATTCCTGGGGTTTCTGTAAAGATTAGAGGAACAAATGTGGGTACAGTTACTGATAATCAAGGTAGATATTCACTTGATACAAACATTAGCGAGGGTACTTTGGAATTTAGTTTTATCGGGTACGATACTCAAACCGTAAAATTAGGTGGTAATGCTGAAATCAATATTCGCCTGAAGTCTTCCCAGTCAGCACTGGAGGATGTTGTGGTCATTGGTTATGGAAGTGCGAGAAAGAGCGATCTTACTGGTGCGGTAGGTAGTGTAAAGGCCAAAGATTTTAATAAAGGTATCACCACCTCTCCGGAACAATTAATACAAGGCAAACTGGCTGGTGTACAAATAGGATCTAATAATGGTGCCCCTGCCGCGGAAATGACAGTAAGAATTAGAGGAGCAAATTCTCTTAGAGCTGGTAATCAGCCACTTTTTGTTGTTGATGGAATTCCGCTTGATGGGAGAAATACTCAACCATCTGCCAATGCATCAACTTTAGGTTCAACAGCTGGTAGCAATCCTTTGAGTTTTATTAACTCCAATGATATTGAATCAATCGATGTGTTAAAGGATGCATCCGCCACTGCGATTTATGGCTCCAGAGGAGCAAATGGTGTGGTCATTATCACAACAAAAAAAGGAAAATCAGGTGCAGCAGAATTGCAAATCTCCAGTTCTGTAGGAATCGCGAACCTCATGCGGTCCAATGTTCAGATGAACAGTGATGAATTCACACAAGCATTGACCAATAGGAATCTAATGCAGTTTAACGGCAAAAATGCTACAGATGCACTGGATGCAATTACCAGAACCGCTATCAGCCAAAATCACAACATAGCTATCTCAAGTGGAAACGAAAAAGGCAATTACAGGATTTCTCTAGGATACACTGACCAGCAAGGTATTGTTCGTAAATCAGACTTTAAAAAATATGTAGCCAATATCTCTGGTGGCCACAGCTTTCTCAAAAATGACCGCATACGTCTGGATTTCAATATCATTGCCGCAAAAACTAAAAATGTTGGGGTTCCTATTGGTAACAACAGTAATCTTTACGGTAGTCTCATTGGCAATGCCCTGGAATGGAACCCAACCGTCCCGTTAAAATATCCAGATGGAAGATTTGTACAACAAAATTACACCGATGGAACTACTACTATCCCAGGATTTGGGACTAACCCATTGGCTCTGATCGAATATTATAACGACAAATCGGAAGTAACAAATGTTTTAGCGAACGTATCTCCAAGCATCAAGATTATTGATGGATTGGTGTATAAATTAACTTTGGGCTTAAATAATGTTGTTGGTAACCGTACTACTGATATTTCAGGAAATCTTTTCCTGAATAATATCACAAACATAGGTTATGCAGGTGTAGCTAACAATCAGCTAAATACTACAACGGTAACCAATACGCTGAACTATACAAAACAACTATCCACTAATTTAAATTTGAATGCCTTATTGGGATATGAGTTTATCGACTTCAAAAGATCATCTTATGGTGTATCAGGGACAGGGTTTACTAGCTTTGATGTACTCGGAAGTAGTATTCTCCAAAATCCTGCTCGTGGCAATATTGGAACATCATCATTTGTAGATCCTACAAACCAATTACAGTCCTATTTCTCAAGGATTAATTTGAATTATGATGGACGATACTTACTAACCGCAACAATGAGGGCAGACGGTTCCACGAAATTTGGTTCAAATAACAAATATGGATACTTTCCATCCCTTGCCGCTGCCTGGGTGTTGACAGAGGAAGGGTTTTTGCCAGAAAAATTAAGTAGCTTAAAATTGAGATTGGGTTATGGTAAAACAGGTAATCAGGAATTTCCAGCTGGTTCAGCTCAAGACCGATATTCTTTTGGTTTGCAAAGTATTTCCCAGGCCAATTATGGCAACCCAAACCTAAAATGGGAAACAACAGACAGCTACAATGCAGGAATAGATTTCGGCCTTTTCAACAATCGCATTACCGGTACGGTAGAATATTTTAACAAACAAACCAAAGATTTACTTTTTCAGCTTGCTTTGGTACAGCCTGGTCCCGCAGTAAATTACTTTAGCAATTTGCCAGCAGTGCTTAAAAATTATGGAATGGAAGCGGCATTGAATTTTGTTTTATTTGAAAAAACAGATTTTAGATGGAATCTTGGCTTAAATGCAACTTTTCAAAAAAATCTTTTTACCAATTATACAGGTCCCGTGGTCCTTACTGGTAATATCAACGGCAGCGGTCTGGCCAGTGGAATACCTGCTCAGCAGATTGCAAATGATCAACCGCTTTTCGTATATAACATGGTCCGGTATCTGGGTTTAGACGGCAATGGCGTGGCACAATACAGTACCGATAAACAATATGTTGGAGATCCCAATCCGAAAACGTTAGTAGGTGCATCTACTTCATTGTCCTATAAAAAATTCTCTTTCGAGATGTCATGGAACGGTTCTTTTGGTCAAAAGATTTACAATAATACAAGAATGGTAAACCTTGCTCCAAGCGGCTTGGCTATTGGCCGAAATACAACAGCAGAAATCGGACTAGGTAATGAGCGCCTGACAAATGCAAATATTGTATCTACCCGTTTTCTCGAAAACGGAAATTTTATCAGGCTTAACAACGCAACATTAAATTATGATCTGGGAAGCATCGGAGAATTTAAAACAGCCAGAGTTTTTCTAACAGGACAAAATTTACTGTTGATAACGAACTATTCCGGATTCGATCCCGAAGTGAGTACTGATAAATCAGTGGGTGGGGTTCCTTCGTTCGGTATTGATTATGGAGCATACCCATCGGCAAGATCATTCTTAATCGGATTTAATTTAAGCTTTTAATTTGGAAATCATGAAATCAACTCAACTAAAACATAATATCGTAACCCTTATCTTCGCCTCAATATTCCTAGTATCATCTTGTAAAAAACTAGATGAAAATTTAAGTTCAGAACTAAACCGCGAACAGGCAAAAGCATTGGCCAGTAAAACAACCACTTTTGCTTCATTATTACAAACTGTTTATCTGGATATGACGGTGCCTTATACAGACTATTCTCATCATTTTGGTCTTCAGGAAGCAACTACAGATGAACTTGTTGTGCCTTCACGTCCTAGTGGATGGGATGATGATGGCGTTTGGAGGAAATTATATCTTCACAGCTGGGATGCCACCCATCCTTACTTATTGGCAACATATAATTCATTAAACAAATGTGTATATGATTCAGGGAATATTCTAACTTTCAGCCCCCCTGCAGATGTTGCTGCACAGGCTAGGTTTTTAAGGGCGTACAGCATGTACAGCATCTTGGATTTGTTTGGTAAATTTCCATATCGAGAACCAGGTTCAGACTTGATTCTGTTACCAAAAGTTTACGCTGGTGTAGAAGGTATAAATTTCATCATCGCTGAAATAGAAGCTTCATTACCAGATTTACCCGCGACTGGCGCGGCATATGTTCCAACAAAACAAGCAGCATATGGATTTTTAGCAAGGCTGTATCTTAATAAAGGTGTTTACCCTGATCGGGCACGACCAACATTTGATAAAGTCAATATGGATAAGGTTATTGCAAATGCTGATAACATCGTTGGTAAGTCAATAGATTTTTACTGGAATAATTTTCAGCCATCCAACGGAGAATTATCCAAAGAGCAGATATTTACACTTCAGGGTATTGGAGGCAGTCGAGGTCTACTCACTCAATACTGGTGGTATGCCTCATTAATCGGATCGATGACTTTGCCTCAGGGCGGAGGATGGAATGGCTTTGCGACAACCCCGGATTTTTATGCTTCATTCTCTGATGGTGATATCAGGAAGAGTTATGTTGATCCTGTCGTAAAAACCAAAGGTGGTTTTAATGTTGGCTTTTTAGTAGGACAACAGTTTGGGCCAAATGGAGCACCTCTTGCAAATACCATCATCACACCAAATCTCACTACATTGCAGGGGGAGGGTCTCTATTCGGGCGTTCGCGTGATTAAGTATGTTCCCGATTATACCAATGTCGGTAATCCCGATAATGATTTTATGTTCATCAGGTATGCTGATGTTCAGCTCATGAAAGCTGAGGCATTGTTTAGAAATGGAAATGTCAGTGCCGCTTTAACAATAGTAAACCTAATCAGATCATCAAGATCTGCTACCCCAGGTTCTTTGGCGCCACTTAGTACGCTCACGTTGGATGACTTGCTTGCAGAGCGAGGACGTGAACTGTATTGGGAAGGTACAAGAAGACCTGATTTGATCAGATTTGGAAAATTTTTGAATGCGCGCTTACTCAAACCCGCATCATCAGAGAAATATTTGTTATTTGCCATTCCTCAGACCGCGCTTTTGGCAAACGCAAACCTAACCCAAAATCCAGGCTACTAAATGGTATTAAATAAGTAGATCAAATGAAAATTCTTCTTATTTATTTTTAAAGCACTATAAATATAATTCCGATAAGAACTTAAAAAACATGCCAACTAAATTTTTATTGATACTGATCAGTTTATCCTTGACTTTGAAATCTGTTAATGCGCAAGTTGTACCAGCGAAAGGTATAACTAAAAAAATATTTCAGGGTAAAAAGGAACCTTCAGGTGTGGTGTTCACTAAAGGTACTGAAAAATTAAGAGTAACTTTTATAAACCCTCAATTGGTGCGTATTCAATACGTACCTCTAAATGATTTCAATGGTAATGAAACCGATATTTGTATTCCCCGCAGAGAAAATCAAGTCGCTTTTACTTTCAAGCAGAGCGCATATGATTATATTCTGAGTTCAAAAAGCTTAAATGTAAAGATCAATAAATCAACCGGATCGATAACCTATCTCCAAAATAACGGGAAAGTAATCCTGGAGGAAGCTCTAAAAAACCCTCGATCTGCTGAAAAAATTGATATTGAAAAGGTTGGCTTCGATGATAGTAAAAACGAAGTAGAAAAAACAGCCAATGGAGATTTAGTCATTGCTCAGATTGGTTCAAAAGCAATAGTTGGACAGGCATGGAAAATGATATCCCGATTTCAATGGCAAAAAGGGGAAGCGCTCTATGGACTCGGGTCTCATGAGGAAGGGGATATGAACCTTCGTGGCAAAATTCAATACCTGTATCAGCATAACCTAAAAAAAAGTGTTCCGGTATTGATGAGCTCATCGGGTTATGGACTGCTTTTTGACGTGGGGTCCACAATGGTTTTTTCCGACCAAGCGGCTGATAATCGTATTCAGCTCGATGCGGTAAATCAACTTGATTATTATTTTATGTATGGACCTGAATTAGATCAGGTTGTGAGACATTATCGTGGACTTACAGGCAAAGTTCCACTCTCACCAAAATATGCATTTGGGTATATCCAGTCAAAGGAAAGATATACCAATTCCAATGAGATTGATAGCGTAGTTACGCGATTCCGCTCCAGTAAAATTCCACTTGATGTAATCGTTCAGGACTGGAACTATTGGGCCAACGGTCTATGGGGACATAAAAAGTTCGACACAAAATTTTATCCGGATCCCAAGTTGATGATCCAAAAGATTCACGATAAACACGTTAGGTTCATGCTCTCGATTTGGCCCAACGTAGCAGGAAACGAGACCGTAGAAATGGGTGCGAAAAATTATGTACTTGGCAGATCTGTTTATGATGCCTTCAATACTTCGGCCCGGAAAATGTATTGGAGCAATTATGTTAACAAAAACCTGTTTTCGAATGGAGTTGATGCCTGGTGGTGTGATTCATCGGAACCAGTGGACGGCGATTGGAATGATAAAGCCAATAATATTGCTCAGGATCCGAAAGCCAGATATAATCTTAATGCTAATGGTTTAAATCAACTGCTTGGACCCTTACGGGCTAATCTATATTCGCTCAATCACGCAAAAGGTATTTATGATAACCAGCGTCTGGCGACAGACCAGAAAAGAGTTTTAAACCTGACCCGATCTGGCTTTGCCGGTATTCATCGTTACGGAACATTTATTTGGAATGGAGATACCAAAGCAACCTGGGCTGATTTTGCCAAATGGATTCCATCCGGTTTGAATTACATGGCGACAGGCAATCCTTATTGGACCATTGATGCCGGTGCATTTTTTGTAAAATCAAAATCGCAATGGTTTTGGAAAGGAGATTTTGATACAGGAACTTTAGATCCTGGGTATCGTGAATTTTATGTAAGAACCCTACAATTTGCCACCTGGTTGCCAATGATGAGAAGCCATGGTACTGACTTCGCCAGAGAACCCTGGAAATTTGGCGATGTCAATGATCCATTTTACAAGAGTATTATTGGTCAGATCAATCTAAGATACCAACTGCTGCCATATATTTATTCGGTCGCCGCCATGGTTTCAAACGAAAGTTATACCATGACTCGCCCCCTTATTTTTGATTTTAGAAAGGATGTCTCCGTATATGACATAAAGGATCAGTTTATGTTCGGCCCTTCGTTTATGGTGTGTCCTGTAACTTCTCCGATGTACTTTGCACCAGGTAATAAACAAGTTGACAGTGTAAAAACAAGAAATGTTTATTTGCCAAAAGACAGAAATTGGTATGACTTTTACACGGGTAAAATCTACAAAGGCGGACAAACAATTACCGCAAGCGCAACAATTGATAAAATCCCGGTATTTGTAAGGGAGGGATCTATTGTTCCATTCGGTGCCGCACAACAGTATACCTCCGAACTCCCTTCTGCACCAATTGAAATCAGGATATATCCTGGTAAAGATGCATCATTTACCATTTATCAGGACGAAGGAGACAATTACAATTATGAAAAGGGAAAGTTTTCAACCGTGACATTGAATTGGGCAGAAAGAACAAAAACTTTCACTATCGGAGCAAGGAAAGGAAGTTTTCCTAATATGGTCCGCAATCAGGTATTTAATGTGACCATCGTTAGAAAGGGCGAAAAAGGTAAAACTTTAATTCATTCTTCTTCCAGAAAAAATATCACTTATTCAGGTCAACGTGTAAGCGTTAATATGTAAGAGAAATAATGGACTCGTGCTTTTAAATTTCGAAAATTATAAGTGGACATCCACTATTTCAAGAAGAATTCTTTTCTAGCGACTTTTGGTGGCTGATGTATCTGGACTAAAACATATGATGACAAATTTACCATCCTTTTCCATAAAAGTTTAGACCAATTAGAGCGAATGAAATTGAATAAATAAGATCGTGGCGGAAGCTAACTTAATGATCAGCTCTTGAAAATTGGAAACTTTTCTGTATTGATGCATTTCTTTACATAGTCTGTTCATCGCATTATAAACATGGGTATGAACCGTTCGGACTGATATATTAAGTATTTCAGCAACTTCAGCGGACTTTAATCCTTCCTCTTTTACCAGTTTAAAGGCAAGCTTGGTTTGTAGCGGAAGACCATCAATAGCAACATCCAGCTTCATCCGGAGTTCTTTTTTTCCAGATCCAGATCTGGTCGATAAACACTGGATAGCTCCCCCTGAACATCGTCAATGTTTACAACACGCATCTGTGCTGATTTTTTCCAATGATTGATGGCTTTATTTTTAATCAGGGTGAGCAAATACACTTCGGGTTTGTTAATATGGTTTAATGCGGCCCTGTTAACCCAGCACTGCACAAACACATCAGATACAATCTCTTCGGCTTCTTCACGACTAGCTCCATACTGCGTGCAAAAACGGATAAATCTACGTTGAGTCAAATGAAAAAGCCGCTCAAAAGCTTTCGCATCATTTCTGTACCGGATCTCATCCCAGCACGCAAGAATATTTTCCTGTTTCTCCGCCATTATTTAACTCATCATTGGAATTCTCAAGAAGATCCCCACGTTCCGGCAAGATCGTAGTGGGTTGATATCTGGTTATAATTTTCTCTAATGTATGCATTTTTTATTACAATGATCACTCTCTTGCATGCTATGATAAATTTAAGCTGCACATCACTTTATATCCCCACTAGAAATTGAGCGCTAAAGAAAAAGATAAAAAAAATTAGAAAGTGTATACGTAAATCGGGTTTGAAAATTGTCTATACCATAATCCATTCTAACCAAATTATGACCAGCGAAGAATTTGTCCGTTTGATCACTGCAGAATTTCTTGAGGAAATTTCTCAGGCTGATAGGGAAAAACTAGATAGTTTACTTTCTCAGGACCCACAACTTTTGCAGGAGTATCATTCAATAAGGAATTACTTGCTTTCAGCTCAGATAGAAGAACAGGAGAATATTGCTTTATACAGAAAAGTACAGTCTAAGATCGCCACCATTGAGCGGGGCTACCAGATGGAGAAAAAAAGAAAATTCAACTGGCTTCTGCGAATTGCAGCTTTGATTCTAATAACACTAGGAACCTCTTATTTTCTCTGGAATGAATACCGTCCTGTTGTTGCCAGTAATCCTTTGGTATTCAGTACAGCAAAAGGGATCAAAAAATCACTGCTCCTGAGCGACGGAACCCGTGTAATTCTTAATGTGGACAGCAAGATAAAACTAGCCAATACATTTGGTCCAAATCATAGAGAAATTTATCTTTCTGGAGAGGGTTATTTTAATGTACATCATGACAGCGACCATCCATTTATCATTCATACAGATAAAGCTGATATAAAGGTTCTCGGTACGGTTTTCAATCTGAAAGCCTATCCAAGGGACAAGATGAGTGAGACAACGTTGATCACAGGAAAGGTTCAGGTTACACTTCCTGACAGGCCAAATGACGTGATCACCCTTAAACCTTCAGAAAAGCTTATCGTTCGATATCAAGATCGGGTTTCTGGTAAAGTTCAGAAGAGTTATTCGTCTCTTCCTGAACTCACTTACCTAAATAAGGAAGATACTGCTGTGGTAGAAGCCCTCTGGAGATACCATACGATTGTATTCAGGGGAAAGACTTTTGGTGATCTATCAAAAGAAATGGAGCGCGTGTATGACGTTAGCTTTGAGTTTCGAAGTGCAAAGACAAGAGATGCAAGTTTCTCGGGTACCTTTGACCAAACCGAGATTCGGGATGTACTTGATGCATTAGCGCTGATTGAACCCTTTTCGTATTCAATCGACAACAAAAAAATCACCATATACTAATCAAATAATTAACCTTTAATAGCCAAATATGAACCAGCAATAGTGAACCAAAAAAAACGGGGATAAATATATCCCCGAATGTACCAAAGACGATTAATTAAGATAGGCTACTGTCCAAGGGAGCCTGATTTCTTTCACCTTTAACAAAGTAAAGTTATGAATTTTTTTACGCACTACACGTGTGTTAGGCAATCCTATTGCCTAAATAAATTACTATTGATTATGAAATTGACCCTCCTGCTGATTGTGGCGTTTAATTTTCAGTTGTTTGCAACCGGATATGCACAGTCCAGAGTAAGCCTTGATCTGAAGTCAGTAGATTTCAAAAGAGTGGCCTCAGAAGTTGAGAAAAAAACCAAATACAGGTTTCTATTTGGGGAATTTAAAATTCCTACCAAAAGATTTGAAGTAGTCAATGCGCAAAATGAAGAAGTTTTGAGTTTGGTTACCAGACTTCTGGAAGGTACTTCATTTACATATAGACATCTGGAAAATGATTTGATTGTCATTGTTCCAAAGGTTACGGAAAACCTCAGAGCGCTGATCACAGGAAAAGTGCTCGATGAAACCGGTCAACCCATGATCGGAGTCACTATTAAAATCAAAGGTGTGGAAAAGGGGGGAAGCATTACGGATGCCAATGGGGCTTTCCGAATCGATGCACCTGGTAATGCGGTGTTGACCATCGCTTATATCGGTTATATCACTCAAGAGATTGTAGTGGGTGGTGAGGAAACGCTGACTATTCGTTTGAAGCCATCTGCGGGCAATTTGACAGATGTAGTCGTTGTGGGTTATGGCACGCAGCGAAAATCTGATGTTACCGGGGCAATTTCTTCTGTCAATTCCAGCGTAATTACCAGGGCAGCAACAACCGATGCAACTGGGGCACTACAGGGACAGACACCAGGGGCGGTCGTGGTCAAAAATGTCGGAAAACCCGGGTCCGGATACAGTGTGAGTATAAGGGGAACAAGTTCCTTCACAGGAGCCAATTCTCCCCTTTTGGTTATTGATGGCATACCCACAACTTCAGGGCTGAATGATATTAATCCTGCTGATATTGAAAAAATGGATGTATTAAAAGATGCCTCGGCGACGGCAATCTATGGCTCCCGCGGTGCAAAAGGGGTCGTCATCATCACCACGAAAAGAGGCAAGGCAGGTAAAACCACGATTACCTATGATGGCTATCTGGGTAGTCGTAGACCTAATAATCTGCCTGAATTTTTTGACGCGACTGAGTATCGTACTTTTCTGGAAGAACAATATTTAAGGGGCAGAGGAGCAACGGCCACCGTTTTGAATGCGCTTCCATCATACGCCAGTTCCAACACATTTACAGACTGGCCGGGTTTAGTGCAGCAAAATGGTTTGCAGATGAACCATAACCTTGCGGTGAGTGGGGGGGATGATAAAACGCGTTTTTCTTTTGGTGCAGGGTTACTCAGGGAAGAAGGAAATGTTTCTCCGGAAGATTTTAAACGATATTCTTTCAGGGGAAGCATCGACCGGACCATCAACAATACCTTCAAGGCAGGAATTAGCTTTTACGCCAACCAAAACCTTCAAAATTTGGGCAGCTCGGAGGCTTTGCGTTCTGCATATCGTCTACCGGCGACTATTTCACCTAATGATGCAGCGGGAAATCCAGTATTTAGGGTTTTGGGTGCCGATGGTGTCACAAACCCACTCTTTGATCAGTTAAATGACCTTCGGGAAAATCGCAACTACCGGATGTTCGGAAATTTGTATCTACAGGTTGATCCTTTAAAATATATTTCTTTTAGGACCAGTTTGTCTCCTAATTTTTACCGATCAAGAAACGGGACGTTTTTTGATATTGAATCCAAAGAAGGTGCTGGAAACGGAAGCTATCGCGCCGGAACCTATACAACAGGTGAACAGCTTACTTTGGTATGGACCAATCAGCTTACCTATGAGCGGACTTTTAATAATGTGCACAAAATAACAGCAACCGCAGTAAGCAGTGTTCAGAATGATCGCTCAGAGACTGGCTCAATATCAGCATACAACCTTCCGTTTCGATCTTTATGGTATAACTTAGGTTCTGCAACCAATACCGATCCAAATGGAACTTTCAGGGGGCCAACGGTAACCTCGAATTATGTTAGATTCAATCTTGTTTCAAACGTTGCAAGAGTGAACTATTCGTTCAGGGATAAATATTTATTAACGGTTTCCGGAACAGCAGACGGGTCATCCAGATTATCCGAAGGCAATAAATGGGGTTTTTTTCCATCTGCCTCATTAGCATGGAGAGCGTCGGAAGAGACATTTATCAAGAATATCTCTGCCATCAGCAACTTGAAATTCCGTCTGAGTTACGGAAAATCCGGTAATGATAGGGTTAATCCATATGATACACAGGCCACCCTGGGATCCAGTAGCTATTACTTTGGAAGTATTTTAGCATTAGGTTACTCACCAAATCGTCTGGCCAATCAAAATCTTACCTGGGAAACCACTAAAGAGATCAACTTTGGTATAGATTTTGGATTTTTCAATAACCGGATCTCCGGAAGCGTTGATATGTATGACCGTAAAATAGACAATATTATCGGTAACCGTCCGCTTCCACCACCTGCTGGTTTTTCGTCAGTACTGGATAATCTAGGCAAATTACGAAATAGGGGACTCGAAGTTGGGCTGAATACCATCAACTTAAAGCTGGGCAAATTTACCTGGATGTCTGATTTTGTTCTGGACATCAATTCCAATAAAGTGCTGGAAACGGCAAATGGGCAGAAAGATGATTTGGGTAGCCTGCTCTTCATCGGACATCCCGTGCTGGTGAATTATGATTATGAATTTGAGGGAATATGGCAGACAAATGAGGCTGCACTGGCTGCAAGTTATGGTCAGCGTCCCGGTCAGGTTCGAGTTAAAGATCGTGACGGAAACGGGGTAATCAATACCAACGACAGGCAGATTATTGGTAAGCGCATTCCAAGTTGGACGGGCTCATTTGGAAATACATTCAAATATGGTAATCTGGACCTATATGTTTTACTTTACACCCGTCAGGGGGAACAGTTCAATAGCAGTTTTGATGGGGGTTTCAAAAATTACAATCAAGTGTATAATCAGTTGAAAGTTGATTACTGGACAGCAACCAACCCTTCACAGACAAATTTTCAACCCGGGAATCCAGGGCCTTTTGTAAATGCAATTTACTATCAGAAAACTAATTTTCTCCGCGTGAACAATATCACCCTTGGCTACACCTTTCCTAAAAAGTTAGTGGAAAAGGTTCGCTTAAGCAGTGTCCGGATCTATGCTACGGCGAACAACCCACTGCTGTTCACGGATTATCAGGGATTTGATCCTGAGTGGGCTTCTCAGAACACATACGGTACAGCGATTAGTACATCAACATATTTATTCGGATTGAATATCGGTATTTAAACATTGACTCATTATTATGAAAAAGATATTTTATTTATTGATCACACTTCTGGTGATCAGTACTACCTCATGTAAAAAATACCTTCAGGAAGAAAACCTGAGCGGTATCACCGCTCAAAACTATTATAAGGACGCAAAAGGTTTCGAATCATTGGTTAATGCTTGTTATGCATCTTTGAAACCAATCTATAGTACAAATCCTGCGCTATTTGAATGGGGAACAGATTTAATTACCCGTGGGGAAAGCGAGCTGGTCAGCGGTGTTTCCAATGAGCCTCCAGCAATTCAGATTAATGAGTATAGGGCGCTTACCGCTGACAACTCCTACATCAGCAACTTCTTTACCCGCTCCTACAGTGGTATTCAGATCTGTAATACCGCAATAAACACTGCCGGAAGCATTCCGGATCTGACGCAGGCTCAGAAAGATCGCAGGATAGCGGAAGTGAAATTTATTCGCGCCTATTTTTACTATCTTCTGGTGGAAAATTTTGGCGCCATACCCTTGGTCCAAGAGCAGTTCACTGCTCCGGTTACACGCTTTGAACCAAGTACAGAGCAGCAGATATATGAGTTCATGATTTCTGAAATCAATGCCGCGCTTCCCAACCTATCCGTAAATCCGACCCAGGTAGAAACTGGCCGGGTAACGCAGGCTGCCGCAAAGCACTTTCTTTCTTTATTGCACCTGACCAGGGGGTATAAGACATTTGCAGTAAGCACAGACTTTGAAAAATCAGCCCTGTTGGCTGAAGAAGTGATCGCAAATACATCCTATGCCCTACAGCCAACATTTGCCGAAGTTTTTAGAACGGGCAATGAACGCAACCGTGAGATTGTTTTTGCTGTTCAGTATGAGCCACTACCAGGCGGAGCCGGAAATGGGCAAAATATTCTTTTTGGCTGGAGATTATGGCGTGAAAAAGGCTTTGATGAAACTTCATCGCTAAAAGACTATAATCGCCGTAGCTCTGAATTCATGCCTACACAATTTTTATATACGTTATTCAATACTACTGCAGATGCCCGTTATGATGTAACCTTTTTGAGCCGTTTTTTTGCGACCAAAGCAGACGTATTAGGAACCACTGCCGTTAAAGTCGGCGATTTAAGATTCTTCTTTCCCTATCCCGATCAGCTATTCAGTGCTGCGGATGAAGCAGCGCTAAAAGTGGCTAACCCAAATGTGCAGGTAATCAGGTTTGACCAATGGAAACAGGCATTTGCTGGCATTGGTGGAGCAGAGAAATTTCCGATGATTAATAAATTCTATGATCCCACTGCCGCCCTTCCGGGAAGTAGTAGTGAAAACCTATACACCGGTTCAAAAGACGTCTTTCTGTTTCGTTTAGCCGAAACCTATCTGATTGCTGCAGAGGCTTATTTTAAAAGCGGTCAGCTGAGCAAGTCGGCAGATAAGCTCAACGCAGTCAGACAGCGCGCAGCAAAATCAGGTCAATCACTGTCCATTACGGCAGCTGAGGTTAACATCGATTTTATTCTGGACGAGCGTGCTCGCGAGCTGGCCGGTGAATACAAAAGATGGTTTGACTTAAAACGTACCCGTAGACTGGAACGTGCATTTAGCCAGAATATTCTGACCAAGAATGCCAATCCCGCTGGCGTTTTGGATAAATACTATCTCCGCCCGATTCCCCAGATATTTATTGACCGGAACACAGGTGGCTATCCACAGAATAATGGATATTGAGAAATTTAATTTTTTAAAAAATATAATCGGCGCTATACGTGCAATCCATACAGTCTTGACTTTGTGACGCCTCAAGAAGTCCATGCGTTGGTTGATGCAATTTAGCATTCACTGACGCACCGGGCTTCAACGCTGCTTTTTTCTACTTGCTGATCGCTTATAAAAGATACTTGAGCACTATGATGTACTTCCCGAAATATATAAATCACTCAGCCAAAGCGCTGATAATATGGTTTTTAATGATTCCACCAGCGCTTGCGCAGTTAAAACATGCTGCGCAAATTATTGACCCTACCGAGCTAAAAACCGGGCAGCGATTAACCCTGATTGATGCTGATGCAAAAGTTGTCAAATTAGCAGGAAAATCAGCAATGCGGCTTTTTCTTGGGCACAAGGCCGAGCGGGCAAAAGCAGAGTTCTCCTTTCCGCCAGTCGACTTGTCTCAATCGATCGGTATATCCATTACCCTGAAGAACTTCGGGGCAATTCCAGTTGCCATTGAGGCACAGTGTTCAGATGCTAATAATCATAGACTTACTTTGGCAGATGGCGCCAAATTTTACTATCGGAGCATGATCATACTTGAGCCGGGAGAGACAGATACATTGTTGATTACCTTAAGCCGATCGGCTGACAGTCTGCCTTCATATATTGGTCGGTACTTTAATGGAATGTACGGTCTGCCGGGGGGATACGTACGGCGAAAAGAAAATTTAAACCTAAAAAGAATTACCAATATCAGCATCTTTAAAACCCGTTCCCAACAGGATTGCGATATTGGCATCATAGCTATACGTGCCTCAGGAAATTACAGTCTTCCATCAGCGTTGGTGCTCAGCGACTCTTATTTCCCTTTCTTAGACGAATTTGGGCAGTATCGTTATAACGAGTGGTCTGGGAAGGTCAAATCCGTCAAAAATATATACGATCAGAAATATACCGAATCAGCGGAATTGCTGCAAAAGCCATCACCACACGGGTGGGATAAGTATGGGGGCTGGGGCGATGGTCCCACATTGCATGCCTCGGGACATTTCCGGGTTGAAAAATACCATGGCAAATGGTGGCTTGTAGATCCATTAGGCAAGCTCTTTTGGTCCAATGGAATTAATATTGTCAGTCCTTCGCAGCGGACCCCTACTGTCCAGCGGGAGCATTATTTTGAGCACATCCCCCCAGATGGCGATTTTTTGCGGGCCAATCTCATGCGTAAATATGCTCAACCATGGTCAGATCAGCTTCGTGACACCATTGCTATGGTCGCTCATCAAAGGTTGAGAAGCTGGGGAGTAAATACTCTGGCCGCTAATTCAGATCCCTATCTGTATCATTTTAATAAAACTCCCTATACCATTGAAATTAGATCCGGCATCTCCAATCCGCTCCCTGACAATATTGATCGGCAGGAACTGCGCAGGGTATTTGCTCAAAAACTCAGTCGCCAGGACATTGCCCTTGCCGTCAATGATCCATGGTGTATTGGATTTTTTGTCGACAACGAAATCGGGTGGCCGATAAAAAATGCGGAGAAAGCGGTAAATGATTATTTCAGTACGATACAGCAAGTGCTTGATTCGGTGGCTCCCAATAAGCTTTATCTAGGCTGCCGGACCAATAGTCCAAACTTCAGCCTAATCGCTTTCAAAGCTGCAGCAAAGTATTGCGATGTGATCAGTATCAACCATTACGACTATAATGTTTCAGATTTTAATCAAACCGATGGAATGGATCGGCCGATTATCATCGGGGAATACCATTTCGGTGCGCTCGATAGGGGATTACCCCATCCAGGACTGCGTGCAGTATCCAACCAGACCCAACGCGGTAGAGTATATGCGCACTTTCTTAATCAGGCTATTAAAGATCCCCGGTTTGTCGGCGCACACTGGTTTCAATATAGTGATCAGGTGTATTCTGCCAGAAATGATGGAGAAAATTACCAGATTGGTTTTGTGGATATCTGCGATCGGCCATATCCAGAAATGATAAATGCCGCAAGAGATATATCAGCCATGATGTATAACCGTCGGTTAAAGGAGTATTAATCATAAATATTTTTTGATCTATAGCAGAAAAAATGAAAAGTAATATCAATAGAATAATGCGGGTGATTTTAATACTTGCCCTGTGGTTTCCTTTTACTTCCAGCGCACAGCCGCGTTACAAATATCAGGCGATCCATTCAGGTGTTCCACTCGTTGATGATAAGGGCAACACGTTGAGCGCACACGGCGCCTGTATCATAAAAGAGGGTAGAAGGTATTATCTATTTGGAGAGAAACATTCAGACACCAGCAATGCTTTTGAAGGTTTTAACTGCTATTCTTCTGCTGATCTGATCAGCTGGAAATTCGAGCGTCTGGCACTTCCCAGGCAAACATCAGGAAAACTCGGCCCTAAGCGAATCGGCGAACGCGCTAAAGTCATGAAGAGCCCGGAAACGGGAGAATATGTGATGTTCATGCATGTAGATACTTTGGGTTATACCGATCAGTTTATCGGCTATGCCACATCATCATCCATTACAGGGCCTTACCGGTTTCGGGGTCCGTTGATGTTTAACGGACAGGCGATTCGCAAATGGGATATGGGAACTTTTCAGGACCATGACGGCTCAGGGTATCTGCTGATTCATGGAGGAGAGATATATAAACTCAGTTCGGACTATAAAAGTATTGTTAAAAAGGTCAACGGGAACATGGCGCCGGGATTTGAATCGCCCGCCATGTTAAAAAAGGACAATGTCTATTATTTTTTAGGCTCAGATTTGACCAGCTGGGAACGGAACGACAATTACTATTATACATCAAATAAACTCAGCGGTCCATGGATCAAAAAAGGGTTTTTCTCCCCCCCGGAACCCTAACCTGGAATTCCCAGACCACTTTCGTTTTACCGATCATAAGCACCAAAGATACTACGTTTATGTTCATGGGTGACAGATGGTCCTATCCGAAGCAGGCCAGTGCAGCTACTTATGTCTGGCAACCTTTAAGTTTTTTCGATACAAACCTGTCGATGTCCGAATGGTATGATAGCTGGAGAATAAGCCCTAACGGCAAGTTTGTTCCAGATAATATCATCGGAGACACGATTGTTAATAATGATCATCACCGCATCCGATATAAGGGGGAATGGCAGCTGACTAATGATCGTATTCCATTAAGTACTGCAGCGGTCAAAGGCAACTCCTTTACAGTTAGCTTTGAAGGTAGACAAGCTGCCCTTTATGGCTTATCCAGTCCTTCCGGAGGGTACGTTAACATTGAGCTCATTGATGCAAAAGGGAAAGTACTGCTATCAAATCTCGTGGATAATTATAGTAAGTATCCAAATTCGTCACTTAAATACATCACTCCTTTGCTCAAAAAGGGAAAATACACATTGTCTGCAATGATCACAGGAGAGAAAAGTAATTGGTCAGACAAAAGAAAAAATCTATATGGAAGTACCGGTACATCTTTCTCTTTCGATAAGCTTATCATTAAGCGCTGAAAAAGAAATATTCGGTATTGCTGTTTTTAAAAGACCTGATTTTTCAGTGTAATTAATTTTAAGCACATCAAATATTGGTGGATTAGCGCATACAGAAAATAACAATGAACCATGCTAAAGAAAAAAAATAAAATGATGAAATGCTATAACACACGATCCACATCGATCTTATACAGCGTTGATACGATATCTTTTTTCGTCGCTGAACCTATTCAATGTGAGTTTAAATCATGCATCCAAATTTTAGCTTTGATATTTTTTCTTTTCACATCACAAGTTGCCCTGGCCCAAAAGTTTGAATTTAAGAGTAAGCAAAATGATCTTTCAATCGTGTATGCACCTGATGATCCTAAACTTAACTCCATTAGTGCCAACCTGCTTGCAAATGATATACATGCCGTGTTCGGATATCGGCCAAAGGTTTATGATAACCTGAACAGCGCAAAAGGAAAAGTCATTATAATCGGTACGGCTAATTCCATACTAATTAAGGGATTGAAAACAGAACTTTCATCCCTGCACGGTAAATGGGAATCCTATAAGTTGGAAATTCTCAGCAATCCGGTAAAAGGTATTAATCAGGCGATGGTGATAACAGGAAGTGATGTCAGGGGAACCGCTTACGGAGTATTTTCGATTTCAGAAAAAATTGGAGTGTCGCCATGGTATTGGTGGGCGGATGTCACTCCGGTAAGAAAAAAAAAGCTGCTCATGGATGTCCCGTCTCTCACTTCAGCAGAACCGACAGTAAAATATCGAGGGATTTTTATAAATGATGAAGATTGGGGATTACAACCCTGGGCGGCCAAAACATTTGAACCTGAAACCGGCGACATCGGTCCAAAAACTTATCAAAAGGTTTTTGAGCTCCTCCTTCGTCTCAAAGCAAATCTGATCTGGCCGGCGATGCATCCCAGTACAAAGGCTTTTTACACCTATCCTGGCAATATTGCCATGGCCAGGGACTTTCAAATCATTGTAGGCTCCTCACATGCCGAACCAATGTTGAGAAACAATGTCGGCGAGTGGGATGAAAAAACGATGGGGCATTTCAATTACCTGTCCAACAGGCAAAAAGTGTACGAATATTGGGAGAGCAGGATCAAACAGAGTAAATCCAACAATGTCATCTATACCATGGGCATGAGGGGCATTCACGACGGCGCTATGGAGGGCGTGGAAAGCCCAGAGCAGGCCGTTCCCGTGCTGGAGAATATTTTTAAAGACCAACGGACGCTGTTGTCCAGACATGTGAATCCTGATGCTGATCAGGTACCGCAGGTATTGACGATTTATAAAGAAGTGTTGGACAATTACGAGGCCGGGCTGAAAGTGCCTGAAGATATCACACTGGTGTGGCCGGATGATAATTATGGATATATTCAAAGACTCAGCAATGAAGATGAACAAAAACGCAAAGGAGGGTCGGGCGTTTACTATCATGCATCTTACTGGGGTCGTCCGCATGATTACCTTTGGTTATCCAGCACGCATCCTGGATTGATCAGAGAAGAAATGACTAAAGCTTACCTCTTAGGCGCACGTAACTTATGGGTGATCAATATCGGGGATATCAAACCAGCGGAATATGACCTGCAGTTATTTACTGACATGGCCTACGATATCACGCCCTTTATAAAAGCTAATGATGTAAGGGTGCACCAGCAAAAGTGGCTTGGTCAGATATTTGGAGCTGAACTGGCTCCACAGCTGAATGAATTGATGTGGAAATATTATCAACTTGCATTTGAGCGCAGGCCGGAATTTATGGGCTGGAGTCAGACGGAGCCCACCACCCCAACCAAACAGAGCGGTTATAACCTCACCGCCTTTGGAGATCAGGGGCAGCAAAGAGTTGATGCTTATCTATCGCTGGAGGCGCAGGCCAGGAAATTAAGTGAACATGTACCTTCAAATCGCAAGGATGCCTGGTATGAACTCATTGAATATCCACTTACTGGCGCATCCCTGATCAACCAAAAGTTTTTGTATGCTGATAAGGCAAATTTATACGCCAGGCAGGGTAGAAAAATCACTGGTTATTTCGAAAACCTATCGCGAGGCGCCTATGAGCGGATACTAAAACTCACTGAAAAATATAACGATACCCTGGCAAATGGAAAATGGAGGCATATGATGTCTATGAACCCCAGAAACCTTCCAGCATATGACCTTCCCAAATTTAGGCCAATCGCCCAACAGCCTGGATTATGGGGCGTTTTACCCGAAGGGGCAACTGAGGTAAAACACAAGTCCATGCTTCCCCGCTTCGACCGAAAGAATAAGCAAAAATATTTTATAGACATATTTCTGTTGCAGTCACCCTCCGCTAAAATCAGCATCACTCCCTCTGCGGACTGGATTATTCCGGAGCATAAAAAAGTCGAACTGTACGGCAAGGGGCAATTTAGTCAACAAAGGTTGTGGGTAAGTGTTGACTTTTCAAAGGTTCCCAAGCTTTCCACTGAAGGTATTATAGAAATAAGTGACGGTGCTGTGAAATATCTGATCAATGTGACATTAAGTTATGGTCAGGATATATCAAAATTAAACAAACGCCTGATTTTCGCAAACAATCATCATGTTAGCCTACCTGCTGCAGCCTATGCTCGCATTTCTGCGGGGGAAAATGGAACATGGTCACTACTTAATGATTTGGGGTCTACCGGTTCATCTCTGCAGGCGCTGCCACTTGAACCTTTCCCGCAGAAGGCCACTGAGGATGGTGATGATTTTAATAGCGCTGCATTCATTGAGTATGAATTCCAGACATTTCAGGATACCTCTGCGGTTGTATCTGTTTTTACGTTGCCTACCCATCCCATAAACAAAGCCTTGGGCATGCGCTATGGCTTAAGTATAGATAATGGGCGAACTCAGATTATGAATTTTGAAACGGTAGGAAGGAGCGAGGAATGGAAAGAAAATGTACTGTCCAATTCTGCCATTAGACAATCACCAAAGATCTGGATGAAAGCGGGAAAACATACCTTAAAAATTTACAAAATTGACCCAGGCGTAATTCTAGACAGAATTTTCGTTGATCTGGGTTCGCCTGGACTTTACGGCGTGCCCAATCAGCGGCATTGATTTTTAGCTCATGATATTAGCGCCAACTTTCTTATTTCCTAGCCTGACCGCATGCGCCAGTAATATTAAAAAACCTTTTCAAACCATGATAAGCAATAAAAGAACTCAATACATCCTGATTTTTTTCCTCTCTGTAATGGTATTGCCTGAGTCATTTGCTCAGGACAACAGGCCTAATCCAGCTCGAGTTGCCGTTGACTTTTCCAGACCAGTAGGGCAGATGAGTCCTGTCTGGTCATGGTTTGGTTACGATGAGCCAAATTATACTTACATGAAGGATGGAAAGAAACTGCTCTCAGAACTTTCCATACTAAGTGATGTGCCGGTATATGTTCGTACACATAATCTTTTGACCACCGGTAACGGACAACCTGCGCTAAAATGGGGATCCACGAATGCATATACAGAGGATGCCAAAGGGAATCCTGTCTACAACTGGGCAATCATTGACCGGATCTTTGACAGTTATGTGCAAAGAGGGATGAAACCCCTTGTCCAGATTGGTTTTATGCCGGAGGCGATGTCCACCAAGCCAACGCCCTATCAGCACGATTGGAAGCCTGGTGATCCTTTTCGTAAGCTCATCACAGGATGGGCTTACCCACCCAAAGATTATCATAAATGGGCTGAACTAATTTTTCAGTGGGTAAATCACAGCGTTGTCCGATATGGTAAAAAGGAAGTGGAAAGCTGGTATTGGCAGCTTTGGAATGAACCCTCGGGATATTGGCGCGGAACGATGGAAGAATATTTTAAGCTTTATGATTATACTGCCGATGCAGTAAAACGCGCTTTGCCCACTGCAAAAATAGGTGGATTGAATATTGCCCAGACGCGCAAAGAAGGTTCCCGAAAATGGATGAAGGCCTTTCTGGAGCATTGTCAAAACGGTGCTAACCATGCAACAGGAGAAAAAGGAGCACCCTTGGATTTATTTCTTTTTCACGCAAAAGGAGAACCCAGGTTGAAAAATGGGGTGGTTGAAATGGATATGTCTACACAACTTCAGGACATATCCAGTGGATTTGAAATGCTTTCCTCATTTCCTGAATTTAAAAATATACCTATTGTTATTGGAGAGAGTGATCCGGAAGGATGTGCGGCATGTGGAATTGCAACTGATCCGCAGAATGCTTATCGAAACGGAACCATGTTCAGTAGTTATACCGCGGCATCTTTTGCCAGGAAATATCTGCTTGCAGATCAATACGGCATTAATTTCTTAGGGGCAGTGAGCTGGTCATTCGAGTTTGAAGACCAGCCCTGGTTTGCAGGGCTTCGAGACCTGTCAACCAACGGAGTGGATAAACCTGTGCTAAATGTTTTTCGCATGTTTGGCAAAATGTCCGGTCAACGTGTTTGGGTGGATGCAAGTCGAATGAGATCGCTGAGCATTGTCGTGGACAGCAGTGTTCGCACAGGAACCACAGAAATTGGAGCCTTAGCTTCAAAAGATGATAAATCAGCCGGCATCTTGCTTTGGAACTATCATGACTTGGATATTCCCGGAGCGGCGGAGAAAGTTAAAGTTTACCTCAAGGGAATTGAGGTAAAAAGAATGACCGTAACTTCATACCTGATCGATAGTAAACACAGTAATTCCTATGCACTATGGAAAAAAATGGGTTCCCCACAGAATCCCAGTACCGCACAGATCAGGGCACTTCAAAAATCAGGTCAACTCGCCCAGTCAGCAGCACCGAAAGCGATGAATGTCGGGAATGGACAACTGGAGATCGAAATCAATTTGGAAAGGCAGGCAGTAGCATTGCTTCATTTTAAGTGGTGACCATTATCTTTATTTTTTATATTCACTTGCCTCCGATAGCTGAGGCGTTTTTCCGAAAAATTCCATGAAAATTATTTTTACAATTGCCATCGCAATCTTACTCTCCCGGAATTGTGCAGCCCAACAGGAACAGTTTCGGACAGACTCTGCTCTGTTCGAGCTTTTTTACACTTCCAGGGCGAAAGGAGTAAAATTGAATAACATTGATATCGATACGGTCAATTCAGTCATCACCATCCCGGTTCATCCGGATCTTAACCTTGATAAATTTGACTTTAAAATCACTCCAACTGCGAAGGTTAGCTTTTCGCGTGGAAAAGGAAGCTTTAATACTGGACCCGTTTTATACAGGATGTCAATCCAGGGCAAAGGCGAAAAAGAATGGAAGGTTTTTATCAAAAAGTGGGGAAACCCTGTGCTCTCAGGTCTATTCGCTGATCCGGACATCATCTATTCACAAAAGACAAAAAGATATCATATTTATCCCACCAGTGATGGTTTCACCAATTGGTCTGGAACTTATTTTAAATCCTTCTCTTCCCCTGACCTGGCCAATTGGAGGGATGATGGGGAGGTCTTGAATTTGAAGGATGTCAGCTGGGCAAAAGGTAACGCCTGGGCGCCTGCTATTATCGAACGAAAAATTTCAGGTAAATACCGCTATTTCTATTATTATTGCGCCGATAAGAAAATTGGGGTTGCAGTAGGAGACCATCCCATGGGCCCTTTCAAAGATACCGGTAAAGCATTATTGGATACCAGACCAGAAGGATTTTTAAAAAAAGGTCAAACCATTGACCCTGATGTTTTTGAGGATCCCAAAACGGGTAAATTTTATCTGTTCTGGGGAAATGGCTTCATGGCTGGTGCAGAACTCAATGACGACATGATCTCAATTAAAAAAGAGACGATAAAGGAACTCACACCAAAATCCTATACTGAGGGCACACATGTTTTTTATCGGGACGGGCGCTACTATTTCCTTTGGTCCGAGAACGACACCAGGGATCCAAATTATAGAGTAAGATATGGCGTTTCCACTTCACCGCTTTCGGGCATCATATCGCCGAAAGATAATATTATCTTGAGTAGGATCGATGAGCACGGGATATATGCGACTGGCCATAATTCAACTATCAAAGTGAAAGGGAAAAATGAGTGGTACATGATCTATCACAGGTTCAGTTTCCCCCATGGAATCCATATGGGCAGAGAGGCTGGTTATAATCGCGAAGTCTGTATTGACAGAATGGAATTTGAGGACGATGGAGCCATCAAAATCATTACGCCGACCCATCAAGGAATCAAACCGGTTAGCAGTAAATCTAAAAAATGATGAAATAAGGAAGAGTATAACTTAGATTGGCTTAACTGTAACCGCTATGGAACCAATAAACTATTGATCATCCGAGGATTTAAACTCTCTCTATATTGACTTGAGCCATGTCGCAGTAAATAGCTGGCTTACTTGATCCTTTCGTTTTTAGAGATCATTCATATAGTCTGTGATACTTTTCAATATTTTACTAACTATCAGCTGAAGGGTACGTAAACCAAGAAAGCATCAAATTGAACAATAGTTCAGTTTGGTGCTTTAATATCTACTTTAACTTTATGCCGACAGAAGCGCTTCAGCACTTTTTATCTCTGCATAGATGAATGCTAGTGCAGCTAAAAATGCATGATGCACATCATCCGCTTTCACTGTTTTTCCATTAATTTCCAAGTCCCTCGAAGCACAGGCATCACTGATGACAGTACATTTATAACCAAAGTCAAATGCAGCACGTGTTGTCGCATCTACACACATGTGCGTCATCATTCCGGTAATGATCACTTCTGATACTTCGTTTTCTTTTAAATAGTCTAAAAGACCTGTATCTCTAAAACTGTTTGGATAAAACTTTTGAAAAACATTTTCTCCATCAAGTGGTTTCACATTTTCGTGGATTTTTATCCCTTTTGTTCCCTCCACAAAGACCGGCATGGCTTCTGGGTTAGCCGAAACATGTTGTATGTGGGCAATTGGTAAATTATTCGCTCTAAAATGTGCTAATATTTTACCAGCGTTCAAACTTGCTGCCAAGGGATTTACCAATTCAAGGGCGCCATTTTCAAAATAATCATTCTGAATGTCTATAATTATTAATGCTTTTTTGCTCATAGCTTTTATATTTTACTTGTTTCAAACATTGATGAGACAAAGCTAAGTAAGTGTTATACGAGGCCTAATACCAAAACACTATGAATTGCTACCATTTTGATATTCATTTAAAAATTCAGTTGTGGTAATGCCAGTTTGGTTTTTGAAAAAGCGCATTAAATGGTTAGGTTCAGAAAAGTTAAGCTCAAAAGCAATTTCACCAACTGTAAGTTTAGAATGTATCAGATAACCCTTAATGGACACAAGCAAACGTTGTTTTATTAATTGAGATGCTGTAACATTAAATTGCGCTTTGACAGATTTATTCAAGGCAATGCGGTTTATGTTCAGTAGTTCGGCATACTCAGTAATTCGTTGTTTTTCTTTAATGTGAGTCTCTATCAATTGCTTGAATAGAAAAGCTTCGTTATTTTTATTTTTTTCGATTGCCAGATGATGTTTTTCAGCATATTCACGGTTAAGTTTTTGGAGCAGATAATAAATCAGTGATCGGATGATGTGAACACTGTCGGCTTTAGTTTTGACCAGTTCCAATTTAACTTCAGCAAGAAGAGAATAATACCTCTCAATGAGCGCATCATCAACCTTTAGATTTAATGGATATTCTAATTGATAAAAGTATAAAAGGCGATAGGTAAATAATTTGTCAGAAAAAAAATCATTCAAAAAATCTTCCTGAAAAACCAAAACTGTAAACTCCAGATCATCAGGATTCAGGCTCCACTGTCGTTTTTGGAAAGGTGAAATGAATATAATACAGTTGTCGGTAATGTTTATTTTATCGTGATTCAACATCAGATGACCGACGCCCTTTTTAAAAAAAACGATTTCCAGATAATCGGTATCATAAATTTCCTTGTTAAGATAGCTCTCTTTGATTTCAACAGATGGCAAGATGTTAATCAGAAAATCTACCCCGCATTCTGTTTTATGAAATTTCTGGGTTCTCATGTTTTTAACATTTATTATTCTAGTTTTTTAAATGAGGTATTAAACTAAATTCTCCAGTCCAAACGCAGCCAGCTGATCCACAATAGGCAAAGTTTTCAATCCCAATTCAGTTAAAGTGTATTCTACTTTAGGAGGAATTTCTGGATAAACTTTTTTACTGACTAATTTATTTTCTATCAGCATGTTCAATTCCTGTATCAGCATTTTTTCACTGATTCCGGTAACAGCCCTTTTCAGCTCACCATATCGAACTACATTTCCATTGATCTGGAACAATATCATCAATGTCCATTTTCCACTAAGCAGTGACAGCGACGCCCTTACAGGGCACCTGTCGTCGCAGGGCGGATTTATTTGTATATTTTTTTTCATTGATTATCAATAATTCTAACTTTTTGGTTAGTACCCAACTGATAGGTAAGTACTTGTACAAAAGTACGTACTAATGTATTTTTGTGCAAGTGTTACTGGAAAAAATAAATATAAAATGAAAATATTAGTATTCGGAGCCACAGGCTCACAACAATTTAACGTAATAGGCGAAGCAAAGAAAAAAGGTGCCGAAGTGGTTGCTGCCACAAGCTCAGAAAAAAGTTTTGATAAATTATCTCACGCAGGAGCAATACCGGTTTTAGCAAATTTAGCGGATGCGGACAAAATCAATGAGATTACTAAAGGCATCGATGCAATTGCCTTCATGATTCCTGTTTCGCTGCCGAATCCTTTTGACGGTTTACAATATGCTAAAAATGTAATCGATGCTGCTAAAGCAAATGGAGTAAATAAAATCGTTTGGAATACCAGCGGCTGGTTGGAATCTCAAAAAGTTGGTTCGCCAGTTGATGATATAAAATTGGATGTTCAGGATTATTTGAAAGCTAGCGGAGTTGATTACGTGATTCTCGAACCAACTATCTATATGGAAAATATGATGGGGCCATTTTGCGCACCTTTTATTAGTAATGATAAAAAACTAGCATATCCCACACCAGAGGCCATGCCCATTGGATGGATTGCATCCAGAGATGTCAGTGCCTTTGTAGTTGAAGCTATTTACAATGAAAACTTAAAAGCAGATAATTTCAAAATAAGTGGTTTGGAGAATCTAAAAGGAAATCAATTAGCGGCGGCATTTTCCAATGGTGTCGGTGAAGAAATTGTTTATTATCCGCAAAAACCTCAGGAATTCGGTAATATACTAAAACCTATGGTAGGAGAGGCAGGAGCAAACAGCGTTGCAGCTTATTATGAAAATCTTCAAAATGCAACAGAATACCCTTCCAAATTTAACCCCGACATGAACGAAGTTTTGGAAAAACTTCCTGTTGAAATGACTTCCTTGTCTCAATGGGCGAGCGAGAACAAAGGTTATTTCATTAAATAGATTCAATTATATGGAAGCCAAAGAAGTTGTAGCTGCATATTTTGAAGCATTGGCTAAAGGTGAAATGGAAAAGGCATTTTCAAATTTTTCCCCAGAAACCAAATGGTATCAGCCAGGAAATAATAAATTTTCTGGTTTAAAAAATAATTTAGCTGAGATTTTCCAAATGTTTGATGGCATTATAACGGATACATCAGGAAAGATGCTTGTGAAACCTACAGGGGCAATGCTGGAAAGTGGGGATATGGTATCAGTTCCCGTTTGGTTTACTGCCAAAAAAGACTCAAATGTGATGGATTTGGGTGGGATGGATTTATTTCAAGTCAAGGCAGGTAAAATCGTTCATGTTTGGACATTTTCAGATGACCAGACGGTGGACGATGAGTTTTTTGGAAGATAAGCATACTAATAGCTTTCGGTAATGTATATTCGAGAATCACAATTCAAACAGTCAGCGATAGTATAAAAGTTTAATAGCATTCAGACGGATTGAATTTCGTTCTTCAGTCCGTCTGATATCTGACACAAAATCCTTGTGGAACAGCATAATCCAGAATGCAATTTTAATAGGCAAACCAGATCTCATCATTTTAGATATCTTACTCGAAGATGAGGACGGAAGAAAAATTTGTGATGAAATTAAAAATGGCTTTGACACTGCACATATTCCAATCATTTTGATCACCGGCTTATCTCATAAAGAAATTAGCGAATTCGAATGTAGTGCAAATGCGATTATCGGGAAGCCTTACAATGGAAATACATTACTCCAAACCGTTGCAGATTTGATAGTGTAAAGTATAAGTCTTTTTTAAAAGTTGCATAGCGTAAAAAAAAATACGTTTTCATCAATAAATATTAAGATCTGCTAGCACTTTATTAAATATACCTTACATCCTTTCGCAGGAGAAAGAAATAAGAAGAAAGCGATGGCTAACATCAAGCCTCCAAAATGAACTGACATCAAACCTTAAGCGTCTTGGTATTTATACCACCAACTTCCACTGAAAAAATTCAAAACATATCATCTAATGCATCTCATAAAAATAAGCCCAGTAAGCATCGGAATGAGTTTAAGTTTCCTAAGAGAGCTAAAGAACTCAACTTTGTTACTGTCATTCTGACATTTAATCATAGCCATCTTAAACGATTTAAGCATTTTTTATAGATGTTGATAATTATCAATAAAAAGAAGTATTTAGGCTATTCGGGCTTATTATAAAAGTACATCCTACCTCTTTGCGGAATGTTTTATTTGTGAATGTGGAAAATTCGTAGAATAAATACTACGTTTTATTATTTTTTTGGCACGATGGATGAGTGATTAAGCATGGCAAATAAAAAAGCCTGTCAGACCTCGGAAATCTAACAGGCAGCTTTTGTTTCGCAGTTGAGATATGGGTCTCGCAGTGCAATGTTTACTTCTTGTTATTAAACCGCGCAAAGATATAAAAGTTTAGGACTAAACAAATATCTGTCGTGGAGCCATCTGGCACGAGCATATTGCAACGCATTTCCATATCTATCTACTGTTTTTACCCAAATGCCACGGGTTGACCTCCACTGCCGTGTTGGCAGTGGAAACTAAATGTATTATTTTATGAAAAAGCAAAATGCGGTTTGGACAGCACCTAAAATGTCTCAGCAGGCTATCGCGAATCTGAAAAAGGAGGTCGCTTATGGCTATTGATTACAAACAATTGGCAGCTCAGGTCAGGGCGAGGCAAAACCCTGACAATGTTTCGCTATCCCAAAATTTCGCCACAGAACTTGCAGGCGTAGCCTACAGCGATGTATTGACATACCTCAAACTGGCCATGAATGCCGTCGAACCGGCCTATACCGCAAAAAGCCGGGAAGCTGGAGAACGTGTAAAGGATCACCTGATTGCAGGTGGATTGAAAAATGTGGCGTTTGAATATCAGGGATCCGTCATGACCGATACCCACATTAAGGGTCATAGTGATATCGACCTGCTGGCTATTTCTGAAAAATTCTACCACATTGATGCAGTTGAAGTAAATGCCATTTTGAATGATGTTACGCGTAAAAGCCATTATTATCCTTCGCAAGTTAACAGCCTGACAGCGGAGTATAACCATCCTCGATATCCTGGGGATACAACAGCGGAGCTGCATCTGCTGAGGAGCGAAAGTGAAAGGATTTTACACCAAGTGTATGATGTTTGCGAGATAAAAAAGCCTAAGTCGGTAAAAATTTATAATGGCAACCTGCGTAGAGAAGTCGACATTGTGATTGCCAGCTGGTATGATGATACCCGCTCAATCATTAGCGGAAAGGGCTACCATCGTGGGATCAAAATTTACAACAAAGAGACCCGGACCACCGGAACAGCAGATTACCCATTCCTAAGCATTACCCGTATCAATGAAAGAAGTGCGCTGACAGCAGGGCGCCTGAAAAAGATGATTAGGTTTCTGAAAAACGTAAAAGCCAAGTCGCCCTTGAATATTGAGTTGAACAGTTTTGAGTTCAATGCCATCTGCTACGATATCAGTGTGGCGAAATATAAGGATTTGCCATATTACGGTTTGGTTTACGTGCTTTTGCAGCAGTTGGTTTCCCTGGCTACCAGTACTGCGTTAGCTGAACAGCTAAGATCTGTTGATGGTAGTGAATGGGTTTTCCGAGATAAACCTGATCGTTTACAAAGCCTTCGCAACCTAGTGAGTGAACTTCAGGCTGTTTATGATGACCTTAAACACGTAATCTGATATGCTAAAACGACTTTTTATCGGTTCATCAGCGGAGCAGATTCCGCTGATGAAAGAAGTGGTGGGGTTGATTGGTGATGCAGCGATATGCGTTCCCTGGACAAATGCCTTTGCACTTAATAAAAGCGCTTTGGACAGTCTGATCAAGCAAACCCGGCTATCGGATTATGCGATATTGATCGCGACCAAGGATGATTTGACCCGAAAAAGAGATGCAGATGTATCCACCCCGCGTGACAATGTGGTGCTGGAGTACGGGCTATTTTTAGGTGCGACCAGTCCAGAACGTAGTTATCTGCTGGCCGAGGAAGATGCAGAACTGCCCTCGGACCTTCATGGCATCAATGTTTCTAAGTTCAGCCGTGAGGCAGGAAAGTATAATTCCTTGAGCAAAGTGGTCGCGGAAATCAAAAAAGAAGTCGGGCGTACCATGGAGGTCAGCGAACTCGGACTTTTGCCATCTACAGCATTAGCCATTGGATATTTTAACGGCTTTTTAAAAAAGGTTTGCACAGATTTAAATAAAAATCGTTGCATTGCTATTGAAGGAAAGAAAGTTAGGATTAAGGATTTTCGCTTTCAAGTTGTGATACCAGATGATCTCGATGATGATGGTGTGGACAGTTTTATAGAACTCTACAATGAACACCATACCCTGCTTAAGGCAAGCACATATGTCGAAGTTTCTGGCAATCAGGCAAAAGGAAGGGGATATCCCTTCAGTTTCAAAGTAGAGGCTGACGGGGATGAACTAGAAAATCAGGTCGTTCACATTTCAGATGTACCTAACACCATCGGAACTATCGTGGATGCCCTCAAGCTTTATTTGCCCTCTAAAGCAGTAGGGGCTGATGAGGACCGTGAATTTCTGGAAAAACGTGAGCTGGCTAATTTTGCCAAAGTACTAAAACACCTTATTAGTAAAAATTCATACACCAGGAATAAAGTAACCGTGAATACAAATGTTGTGATCGATTAAGTTTGCAAAAAAAAGACACTGTCGGGATCAATGAACCTGGCAGTGTTTTTGACTAGCTTTTGTTAATTCGAAGTAATGTAAACTTGCTTACAGAATCATATCATCGCCATTCGACTTAATTGTTATGATTATTTTGCACCCACACCTCTAGGAGTTGTGAACAATTTTTAATGGTTTATCGATCCGGAAATCCACCTCAATGTACACTGCCGCTGTGCTGTTCAGACAAAAAATCCGGTCAGCCAGGCTTTGGACAATGTGAAATGGTACGTTGGCTAATTAATGTTGATGCCACTTCTAGGCACCAAATCGATTGGGTGCTTATAGTCTGAGCGGACAACTTTAAGCTGCTAAGCAATATTTAATCTGTTCCAGGAATAATTTAGGAGGTAATATGGATTGAGTAACGTAGTTCTATTGTTTTTTTCAATTAAGTTCTGCCGATAATGCCTCAAATTCTTTATGCAAATATTTTAATAATATGGGTTCGGCGAATCGAAAAAGTTGTATGTGCAACGCATGTTGAATCGCAAGAAATACAGACTGTAAATGCAAATATTGACTATCAATTAAGAAATTCAGAGCGCTCATTAATAGATATTTAGGGCATTGCATTTATTTATTTTGAGATTGACTAAAGTAAAAAGCAATTATCATTCAAAGCTTTAAATGCAGACGAAATGTTCTCATCTATCTTTTATTAAAAAGTTTGTGAATTTGACCAAACTACCTATAGGATTGAATGATGGTTTATACTGTAAATAGCCAGCTTGTACTAAATCTGATAAACATTTATGGTATGTTGCTATAGATTTGATTCTAGAATACCGCATGAGTTTTTTCCTGCTAACGTGAAATTCTGCATAAGGATCCTCATTACTGTGGTAAAATATCGCATTGAAAAGTGAAATATGAGTTGGGAAAAGCCGGCTGTCTACAGCTGCTTTTTTTAAGAAATTGTCTAATGGAAATGAAAGTTTCATGATATCAATTTTACTGTAGACAACTATTTAAGATTAGTTTCCAAAAGGTTCATGATATCTTGACGTCTATAATAAAGGGTTTTACCTATTGTACTGTAACCTATAGTTCCATTTATCCGAAGATTTTGTAAAGTCCCCTGTGAGATATTTAAAAGTTCTCTAACCTCAACACTTCTAAGCCATTCAGATTTTTCACTTGAGTGGCTGATACCTTTGAGTATTTCTTTTATTTCTGTAATAAGATTTTCCTTAAATAACTCTAAATCTTCTGTTGTGATTAAATCTAGCTTCATCATCTTGAATTTATATTTGCAACTATTTATTTAATGCAAGTTGGTGTATAAGATTGATGCTTCTTAGGTATCCGGACCGTAATACCTATTGATTTATTTTACGATGTTATAGATTGTAGGTTCACAAATGTTAACAATCAGTTTAGGTTGGATTATACTTTCAAAGGTTAAGCCCTTATTCGTTTATAAGTTTTTTTAAATTTTACGGAAATCGATAATTATACTTAACTTTAATTAAGATTTGCAATCAAAAGAAAAGCGAGGTGAGTTTATGGAATTAAATTTTTAAAAACTTACTTAAGACATTGAATTACAACAGTTTAATTCGTTAGGTTCTACTCCCTTCGGCTCCACCGAAAAAAGACTCACATATTAAGTTATGTGGGTCTTTTGTGTTTAAAATGCTATTTTTAGTTAAATAATTTAGATTATTAGATGCAATTTTAGGCACTAAAAAAGTAACTAATCGTTTACCTAGCCATAAAAGTGGGATTGAGATTTTAAATGCACACGCGACATGCGTGCGCCAGCGAGGGCAGATTTTTACTTACAAAACCAGCCGATGGATCAACAGTTTAAAATGGAACCAAATACATAGCTGGCCATATTAATTAACTTTAAAATAATAATATGTCAAAATTAGATAAATATACTTTGCCCCATCGCTGGCGCACGCGTGCCGCTTAAATAAATAGTAAAAATGAAAATACAATGAGCGGCAAATACAAATTGATAATAAAAAGGGCGTATACCAAACTGTAGAGGCTATTTAGCATACCTAAACTACTAGCAAAAGAGAAGGAAAACTCTTGGAAATCCAAATACTTTCACATCCTAATGCCGAAACAATAGCAGACTCAAATCAATTATTAAATAAATAATTATGGAAATACAATATTTAAAATATTTAAGGGATAACCCGGTAATAAATGGTCCTAAATACATTTATAAGAGATTACCTATCAAACCAATTTCGTTGGAAGAAATTGCTCAATTGGAACAACTTTATAACAATAGGAACTCATTTCCTAGGGCATTAAAAGAATTCCTTTTTTTAGCAGGAGGAGGGTGCGATGTAGTTGATATGGGAACAAGTAAAACACAACAAGAGATGCAAGAGCATGTAAGGAGATGTTTAGTCCGTTATGGAAAGGCAATTAACAGACCTTTTTATGCCATAGATGTTTATAATCCGGGGGATCAAATGTTGTTTGTGTATTTAGATGAGGGTGAGAATCCTATTTTATGGGGTGCAGTTTATGGAGAACCTCTTGATGAATGGTTGTTATCAACAAATAGAACAATACCTCAAATGATACACGGTAAAATAGATAGAGTGAAGGCAGGGTATAATCCTTTTTAACAATTTCGAGTGTGAGCAATAACCATTTGTGTCTCACGATCTGACATTCAGATATTTGATATTAGTTATTTATGGTTGGTGTTGAGATTTTAAATGCATACGCGACACGCGTGCGCCAGCGAGGGGAATATACTGGCTCCACAAAAAAGAGGTTGTATCATAGACGGAAAATGTCATCCTGAGCCTGTCGAAGGACTCGTTAAAATTGGTTTAAATAGCGTTTCGATAAACTCAACGTGACAATATCCAGGGAAAAATTGATTTATGATACAACCCCTTTTTAGTTTAATCTAGCTTATATTATATTTTCCTTCCTGGATATTGTTGTAACGCAACTTCCAAACAATCCATTGCTGTATTTAAATCAGCAGTATTCAACACGTAGGCCATGCGAACTTCGTTTTTGCCAGAACCGGGTGTAGAATAAAAGCCAGTAGCTGGCGCCATCATCACGGTTTGGTTTTCATAGCTGAAATCTTCTAAAATCCACTGACAAAATTTGTCGGCATCATCAATCGGAAATTTTGCAACCACATAAAATGCACCCCCTGGATTAGGGCAAAAAACACCTTCAATGTTATTTAAACGGTTAACTAAGGTATCTCTACGTAAAGTATATTCAGTATTTACTTTTTCAAAATAACTATCAGGTGTATCAACAGCTGCTGCACCAGCAATCTGTTCAACCATACCCGGACTTAATCTCGCTTGCGCAAACTTCAATCCCGAAGCAATAACATCTTTGTTTTTAGTAATTAAACAGCCTAACCGAGCACCGCAAGCGCTATAACGTTTCGACACGGTATCCATAATCACCACATTCTCATCTAATCCATCCAAATGCATAGGCGAGATAAATTCCCTGCCATCATAGCAAAATTCGCGGTAAGCTTCGTCAGAGAATAAAAACAAATCATATTTTACACACAATGTTTTTAAAGCTTCTAATTCTTCTCTCGAATATAAATAGCCTGTTGGATTGTTAGGATTACAGATAATAATCGCCTTAGTCTTCTCGGTAATTAGCTTCTCAAATTCGGCAATTGGGGGCAATGCAAAACCATTTTCGATATATGATAAAATTGGTTTTACAACCACATTACTCATGCAGGCAAAACCATTGTAATTTGCATAAAAGGGTTCAGGAATAATGATTTCATCACCCTCGTTAACGCAAGTTTGCATGGCTATGGTAATGGCTTCTGAGCCACCAACAGTTACCAAGATATTTTCTGGCGTAATATTGTAGCCTAGCTTATTGTAATATTCTGTTAATTTTAAACGATAAGCCAATGTACCTTCTGAGGGGGTATATGCCCAAACATTAAAATCGATGTTTTTTATAGCATTTAACATTCCTTCAGGCGTTTCGATATCTGGCTGGCCTATATTGAGGTGAAAAACTTTTTTTCCATCCTGTTTTGCTCTATCCGCGAATGGAGTTAATTTTCTGATTGGCGAAGCAGGCATCTGCAGGCCTTTTTGTGAAATTTTTGGCATGGCACAAAAATAAAAAAGTCCCGATGAAATCGGGACTTTAACTATAATTTAAATTAAATATTATTTAGATGTAGCTGCAACAGTTTCGCCTTTAATGTAAAGCACTTTAATAGGTGTTTTAGCATTTGATGAAATCGTTACTGCTTTTGAAAACGGTGATGGACCTGCAGCTGCGTTAAAAGTAACTGAGATTACACCTGATTCGCCTTTTTTAATAGGTGTAGTTGTGTATTTTGGAACTGTGCAACCACAGCTTGCTTCTGCTTTTGAAATAATTAACGGCTCTTCACCCACGTTTGTGTATTTGAAATCAAAGGTAACAGGCTTATTTAAAGCG
The DNA here is from genome assembly GCF_979258625.1 of Pedobacter sp. AC212. Lineage (NCBI taxonomy): Bacteria > Pseudomonadati > Bacteroidota > Sphingobacteriia > Sphingobacteriales > Sphingobacteriaceae > Pedobacter > Pedobacter sp. AC212. The sequence continues at coordinate 2,270,699 of NZ_OZ409870.1, forward strand.
ATTTTTCCGAAATCGTGAGTTTCAGATTCAAATTTAAATTCAGCTGGTTTGGCCTGAGCATTTGCCGCGATACCAAAACCTAAAACAAAAGCGAATAATACTAAGATCTTTTTCATGTTATGTTGAAATTATTTTTCAATTTTTATTAAAACAAATTTAATGTTTTCAGTTTAAAACAAAAACTATTCCAATTATATTTTCCCCTCCCATATATAATTTTACAATTCAAGATAAAGGCAAACTTTTAATTTTGTATATATTTGCCGCAACCAATATTTGATTATGATGCAGAATGAAAAATTTATAACCAACTCTATTGACCGTTCCGAATTAAGTTTTAACGATTTCAAAAGTATCGTTATCAATGATTATAAAATCGCCTTTGAAAGCAGACAAGCTAGTGTTTTAGGGCGTAGGGAAGTGTTAACAGGGAAGGCTAAATTTGGCATTTTTGGCGATGGTAAAGAAGTGCCGCAGGTGGCAATGGCTAAAGCTTTTAAAAACGGCGATTGGCGTTCCGGGTATTACCGCGATCAAACATTTGCATTTGCTACGGGTATATCTACCATCAAGCAATTCTTTGCCCAGTTATACGCAAATCCAACTGATGGGGCAGATCCATTTTCTGGCGGAAGACAAATGAATTGTCACTTTGCTACCAAATCTATCAATGAAGATGGAAGCTGGAATGATTTAACTCAAATAAAAAATTGCTCATCTGATATTTCTCCAACTGGTGGTCAAATGGCCCGACTGGTAGGTTTGGCTTATGCGTCTAAACTTTTTAGGAATAACAAGGAGCTCGACTATCTTAAAAATTTCTCTGTAAATGGAAATGAGGTGGCTTTTGGTACAATAGGCAATGCCTCAACATCAGAAGGTGTATTTTTTGAAGCCATAAATGCTGCAGGAGTGTTACAAATTCCTATGGCTATTTCAATTTGGGATGATGCTTATGGCATTTCAGTTCCGGCTAAATACCAAACCACAAAGGAAGATATTTCTGAAGTTTTAAAAGGTTTTCAAAGAGATGCAAAACAACCAGGTTACGAAATTTTTAAAGTAAAAGGATGGGATTATCCGGCTTTATGCGAAGTTTACGAGAAAGCTATTGCCGTTTGTAGAGAGGAGCATGTACCTGTTTTAATCCATGTTACCGAGCTTACGCAGCCCCAAGGACATTCTACTTCTGGTTCTCACGAAAGATACAAATCCAAAGATCGATTGACTTGGGAAAATGAGCATGATTGCATATTAAAAATGCGTGAATGGATGCTTGATTCGGCTGTGGCATCGGAAGAAGAAATTTCGGAAATAGAAAAAAATGCAAAAATATTCGTTCGCAATGCACAAAAAGAAGCATGGAACGAATTTTTGGATAGTATAAAACCAGAGCAAAAAAAGGTTGTCGATCTTATAAATGGAATGGTTCAACACCAACCAGAATTGGCAAAAATCGCTGCTCAATTGGCGGCAACGGCAGATGCGCAACGCCGAGAAGTGTTTACTTCTGCTAGGAAGGCTATTCGCTTATCAACAAAGTTTCCATCAGCAGAAAGAAATGAACTGCTAAAATGGTATAAGGCGCAAGAGGTCTTGAACCAAGAGAGATACAATTCCAAACTTCATACAGATGGTAAAGAAAGTCCCGACCAAATTGAAATTATAAATCCAATTTACGATGATCAATCTAAAATGGTTGATGGCAGGGAAGTGCTGAATGCTTGTTTCAATGAAAATTTTGCTCGCGATCAGCGACTGGTTGCGTTTGGGGAAGATTTAGGAAACATTGGTGATGTAAATCAAGGTTTTGCTGGCTTACAAGCCAAATATGGTGAATTGAGAATTACCGACACCGGTATTCGCGAAATGACTATCATGGGGCAGGGAATAGGTTTGGCCATGAGGGGATTAAAACCCATCGCTGAGATTCAATACCTGGATTATTTAATATTTGCACTGAATGTATTAAGTGATGATTTAGCATCATTATCTTACCGAACAAAAGGAATTCAAAAAGCACCAGTGATTGTACGTACCCGTGGACATCGTTTAGAAGGGGTTTGGCATTCCGGTTCGCCAATAAGCATGCTGTTAGGTTCTTTAAGAGGAATGCATCTGTGTGTTCCTCGTAACATGACTCAGGCTGCGGGGATGTATAACACGCTTTTCAGGGCTGATGAACCGGCAGTGGTTATCGAGTGCCTTAATGGTTATCGCTTAAAAGAAAACCTGCCCAATAATGTGGGCGAATTTACCATTCCGCTTGGCATTGCCGAAGTTTTAGAAGAAGGAACAGATATCACCGTAATCTCCTACGGTTCATCCTTAAGATTGGTTCAGGAAGCGGCAGAAGAATTGGCAACGATGGGTATCTCGGTCGAAATCATTGATCCACAAACATTATTGCCTTTTGATAAAACCAATATTTGTGCAAGCTCATTAGCGAAAACAAACAAGTTATTAATTGTAGATGAGGACGTGCCAGGTGGTGCATCAGCTTATATTTTACAGAAGATATTGGAGGGTCAGAAAGGGTATTTTAGCCTGGATGGCCAACCTAAAACATTGACGGCAAAGGCTCACAGGCCGCCATTTGGTTCAGATGGAGATTATTTTAGTAAACCTTCGGTTGATGATATTATTGAAACAATATATGAGATGATGCATGATGCCAACCCATCAAAATATCCTTCGATCTACTAACTTTCGTTAAAAAAAATGTAATATCCGCAGATTCGGAAAGAAATTATAGAATATTATTGATAAATCGGTTACTTTTGTAATAAAACAGTTATATTACGTAGTTAAAAGTCTATCATCCCTATACTATGCTTCCTATTTTTCAACTGCGCATCATTGATGCTATAAATTCTTCCTACACTTATCTTTCTTAAGGTATCAATATTTTGAGGAAGTTAACAACATATTCCAGCGTGAGTCGATTTTGTACGCCTACAGGTAGCAAGTTTTTGCTATTTACGTTGACCCTTTGTACACTCTTGTTCCCGTTGTTTTCGATAGGGCAAACTGCAGATCAGTACAAGAGACTGGATAGCTTACTGGCTAAAAATCAGAATTATAATCAGTTCGACAGCACTAAGGTTAAAATACTTACTGAAGTGTACCGACAATACATGCGCATGAAAGATGTAGATCGCATGGAAGATTATGCCGATCGTACGATACAGCTGGCACAGCAATTAAAACTTAGAAAGTTTGTTGCCATTACCTATTATCGAAGAGGTTTGTTTTATCATGGTCGAGCCAATTATGGTAAAGCTGAATCAAATTATCTTTCCGCGATAGCTGAATATAATCAGCTCAAAAATTTAGATATGATCGCGGGTACCTACTTAAACTTAGGAGCCATGTATGCCGGGATACCAGATTACGCCAAATCACTCGAGGTAAACCAAAAAGCGATAGCCATTTATGAAAAAATGGGCAACGAATCAGATATGGCGAGCTGTTACACCAACATCGCCAGTATATATCAGAATCTTGGAAAAGCCAGTCAATCGCTAATTTATCTCCAAATGGCGCTTAAGGTTTTTATGAAAGATGATGAAAGTGCGAGAGGTGTTTCTGTGGTCTATAATTTAATGGGTTCTGCCTATTTCGATGCTTCCAAGGAGGAATTAAACAAGATGGGCAACACAGATAAAGAACGTTTGCAAATTGCTCTTTTCAACTTTGAAAAATCTCTGGCCCTCGCCGAATCATTAAAAGATAATGGACTAATCGCATCAAATAAACGCAACATCGGCAACGTTTACAATGAAATGGGTGAAAATGATCTGGCCTTAAAATCTTATCAGAAAGCTATTCAAATAAGTCAGGTTGGTGACGATAAGAGTATGCATGCAGAGTGTCTATATGCGCTAGGCCACTTTTACCGCAAGCAGAAAGATTTTGATAATGCAATAGTGCTTTATTCGAGCAGCTTCGCGATAGCGAAAGAAAATAATTTTTTAGAGACAAAGAAGAACGCGGCGCTAGGTTTAAGTGATGTTTATGAAGTTTTGAATAATTACGATGAATCTTTGGCATTTTATAAGGAATATGTTTTAGTAAGGGATCAAATTTTTAACAGGGAAAAGGAACGGGAAATTACCCGTAGGCAAATGCAGATCGATTTCGGATTTAAAGAAAAGGACTATCAATTTAAACAAAAGATAACGGACATTGAGCTACAAAAACAGGTTTTATTAGCCAGGCAGCAGCAACAAGAGCTATTTTTAAGAAAACAGCAATTGATTTTGAGTGATAAGGAAAAAACACTACAGCGCTTTACCTTTTTGAAGAAACAAGCTGATCTGGAGATGGATCGGCAATTGCAAAAGAACAAGTTTGAAAGAGCAAAGCTGCAATCAAAGTATGAAACTTCGCTACGCGATAAACAAATAATCAAGCAGGAACAGCAAATCAATTTTGATTGGCGGGTAAAAATATTTCTTACAGCTGCAATTACGCTGGTGCTTCTGACTGCATTTCTTATCTTTTTAAATCAAAGGAAGACCACTCGGTTAAATATTATAATTAATACCCAAAAAAGGCAGTTAGAACAATTAAATAGAGTAAAAGATCGGATATTCAGTGTGGTGAGTCATGATATGCGAACACCTATAAATTCACTCATATCATTTATACAACTCCTGGAAGGTGGAAATATCGAACAAGAGAAATTAACAAAATATGCTTCATCTTTAAAAAATAACTTAAGTTATACTTCAACGATGATGGAAAATTTATTGAATTGGGCAGCCAGCCAAATGCAAGGCTTTAATCCACATTTGGAGGTGCTCAAACTTCAAGAGTTAGTGGTTGACGTGATAAAATCAATGCAAGATCATGCTCAGCAAAAAAATATTTCCATAACAAATCATATAAACGAGCAAGTAGAGTGTAAAGCAGATGCAAATATGCTGGCGCTCGTCATCCGGAACCTTCTAACAAATGCGGTTAAATTTACACCTCAAGGTGGTGAAATTACATTGAGTTCAATATCAAATGCGAATAATATTGAAATAAAAGTTGCCGATAGTGGTGTTGGACTAAGTTCTGGCCAAATCAATCATTTCAACAAATCAGAGTATTTGGCGACTGGTGAAAGTAGTTTAGGCACCAACAATGAGAAGGGGACTGGGCTGGGATTAATGCTCTGCCGAACATTTATAACCTTAATGGAAGGCCAAATAAGGGTAGAGCCAAATGAGGGCAGAGGAACTACATTTACAATAACCTTACCTAAATAATTATATTGGCTGCTAGTTAAATCTTAACTTCTTTCTGCTCACCAGAAGGAATCAGCAACTTATTTAGTAAATCTGGATAGTATCTTCTTATCTATTGAATTTTCCATCAATTCTTGTCTATTTGCCGAACTGATTGGAACTACAAAATTGAAATCTAAATGAACCTCATGGTTAGTTAATGTGGCAATATGGTTTATATTGATAATATATTGCTTGTGCACACGTGCGAAAATTTCTTTCGGAAGCTGTTTTTCCAGATTTTTTAAGCTAACCAAGATGATGTGTTTATCGCTGCTGGTAAACAGTTTGGAAAAGTCTCCCATACTTTCGATATAGATTACATCATCATATTTTAGCTTGCTTATGCCTTTGGTTTCCTTAAAATAAAAGAAATCTTTTTGATCATTTTTAGATTGGCTATGATCGGTTCCATCATTAATAAATTGCTTTTTTAACTCAAGGTATTCGATTGCTTTGTTTGTGGCTTTTAAAACTCTTTCAAATGTGGCTGGTTTCACTACAAAATCAATCGCATCTAAATCGTAGCTTTCTACCGCATATTCGCTATGCGAGGTAATGAAAATAAATAAGGGCTTTTGTTTAATAATCTTTAACAGGGCGGTTCCAGAGAGATCAGGCATGTCAATGTCAGAGAACACAATGTCGATATCAGTATTGGATAATATGCTAGCTGCTTCAATAGCGTTTGTACAAACCTTTACGATTTCTAATGATGGAATTTTTTTGAGGTGCATTTCGAGCGCATCTCGCTCAATTTCATTATCGTCAACGATAATACATTTATACAACATTGTTGGATTTATTAAATTTATAATAGTACAGGCTTAACACCGTATTGTTTTAAATATACTTCAAAATAATGTCGATTGATATAAAAATTTTTTAATAACCCTATTCGTTATTATTACTAATCTTATTTCTTATGTTTCTTTTCTCCTGTAAATTTTTTTTCTCCTGCTTTTATGGCTAATTCCAGATTATTTTCTTCTGGAGGGACCGGGCAGCGATAACCATCGCTGTAAGCACAATAAGGATTGTACGCTTTATTAAAGTCTACTTCTATCTTGTTATCGCTAATTTCTTTCGAACTCAGGTCGATATATCGGCCGCCACCGTAAGTTTCTACATTATTCGTTTCGTCGGTAAAGGGCAGAAAGAGTAAATCCTTATAAGCTGGGTTACTGGCCAAAGCAATGCTTTTATATAAAGTCATCGTTATGGCTTTACCATTTAAATTGAAATTAATTTTTGCATAGCGATAAAATTCCTTGCTCGTTCCATCGTATGTCGGCATTTTGAAAACCTTCTCATTTTTTAGAATCTCCACATCGGCTGAAATTTTATAACTGCTGTCTGCATCATAAAAGTGAAGATTTTGCAAATCGTTTTCTTTTAAGGGGGAATTGGATTCTTTTATAAAATCTTGTTTATATTTTTCGCGGTGTGTGCTAATTTGCTCCGAATAGGATTGAGCGAAAGAGTTTAAACCAAAGAAAAGAAATAAGATAGGAAGGAGTTTTATCATGATCTATCGTCAATATATGTTGTCAGTCTGAGCTTGTCGAAGACTTTTTAAGTGCTTTCAGGTTGAGTGTTAAGAAAGGAAGAAATCCTGGAATCAAGTTTATTATCCAAAGATTTCTCCACTGCGTTCGAAATGACGGCTTAAATCTAGATCACACTAACTTTATTTCTCAAAAACTGGTCTGCCAATACTAATGCTGCCATGGCTTCAACAATTACAACCGCTCTTGGTACCACACAAGGATCGTGGCGACCTTTGCCTTTAATTTCAGAAACCTCACCGGCTGCATTTATGGTTTGCTGATTGTGCATAATGGTAGCAACAGGTTTAAAAGCCACTTTGAAAGTAATATCCATTCCGTTGGAAATACCTCCCAGAATGCCACCAGCGAAATTTGTAGTCGTTTTAAATACTTTTGAATCAGCGGCTTTTGCTTGAGGAATATCGTTGTGTTGAGAGCCTCTTAATTCACTTCCGGCGAAGCCAGATCCATATTCGAAACCATGTACGGCATTGATGCTTAACATCGCTTTGCCTAAATCGGCATGTAGCTTGTCAAAAACAGGTTCACCTAAACCAGCCGGACAACCTTTAATCACACAGCCTATTTTACCACCAACGGTGTCACCATCTTTTCTAACGGAGTCGATAAATTCAATCATTTCATGAGCCGTAGCCGGATCTGCACAACGAACGATGTTTTCTTCCCGAATCTTAAGCAAAGCTGATAAATCGTTGCTTTCTAAATTTGGAGCCTCTATGGTTCCAACTGAAGTTACATGGGCGAAAATTTCGATCCCTTGTTGCTTTAAAAACAATTTAGCAATTGCACCTGCAGCAACTCGGGCAGCAGTTTCACGGGCTGATGAACGTCCTCCACCACGATGGTCGCGGATGCCATATTTTGCATCATACACATAATCTGCATGGCTCGGACGATAAACATCAACATTATGGCCATAATCTTTCGACCGTTGATCTTCATTTGGAATTAACAAAGCAATCGGCGTTCCTGTACTTTTCCCTTCGAAAATACCTGATAGAATTTGAACGGTATCACTTTCTTTTCTTTGCGTAGTAATTTTCGATTGACCTGGCCTGCGTTTATCCAGTTCAGATTGGATAAAATCCATGTCGATATCCAATTGCGCCGGGCAGCCATCAATAATTACCCCAATAGCAACGCCATGAGATTCGCCAAAGGTGGTAATGCGAAATAGTTGTCCGAATGAGTTGCCTGCCATTTTGTAAGTATAAAGTAGTTAGTATTTAGTCGTTAGGTTGATCTTTCTTAGTAAAAATGATTTTAAGTTGCGATTTTTGCATCCAGTCTTGATACTTTATACTAAATACTTTTAACTAAAAATCCAGCTTTTTTCAAATCCTCCCAAAAATAAGGATAAGATTTTTCTACAACTTGCATTTCTTCAATTTCTACTTCATCAATCAACAATGCAAGAGGTGCAAAAGCCATCGCCATTCTATGGTCTTCATAAGTTGCAATAGTAATCTTATTAGGAAAATGAAGTTCGTCGGTATTAAGTGTGTAAACCAGGTTGTTTTCAGTAAGCGTAACACCGATTTTAGCAAGCTCATTTTGTAATGCCGCAATGCGATCAGTTTCCTTAATCTTTAAGGTTTCCAAACCTGTAAACGACATATTTTTGCCTAAGGCTGCTGCGATGACAATAATCGTTTGCGCTAAATCAGGGCAGGTTTTTAAATCTAGAACCTGCGTTGTTTCCAACGATAAGCCTAAGTTGCTGATGGAAATTCCCTTTTCAGTTTTATCGGTAGCAATCCCGAAAATTTTCATTATTTTCTGAATTTGACTATCGCCCTGTAAACTTTTTTCTTTTAGGGCAGGCAAATCGATTTTAGCTTCATCAGCCAAAGCCGCAATGCTATACCAATAAGAGGCTGCACTCCAGTCTGGTTCAACAACCAATGTTCCTGGTTTAAATGATTGTGGTTTTATCGTAATAGAATTGCCATTCCAGGAGTGCTCAATACCAACTTCAGCCAACATATCCAAGGTCATATCAACATATGGCTTCGAAGTAAGTTCACCTTCTATTTCCAAAGTTAAACCCTGAGGCAGAATAGGAGCAATCATCAATAAAGCCGAAATATATTGGCTACTGATATCACCTTTAATCTTTACCTCTGCTGTCTTTTGATTCAAAGGACCAACAATGTTTAATGGCGGAAAGCCGTCGTTTTCTGCATAGGAAATATCCGCCCCTAAAGTTTTCAAAGCTTCTGCTAAGATTCCAATTGGGCGTTGTTTCATACGCTCGGTTCCGGTTAATAAAAAGTTTCCATTCTTGGCAGAAAGATAAGCCGAAAGAAAACGCATCGCTGTTCCCGCAGGACCAACATCTACTGTTTTAGATTCCTGGATTTCTACTTCTAACTCTTCTTCAAGATTATTAAGGATACCATTAAGTGTTACTGTATCAGCTGCGTTTGATAAGTTTTCTACCTTAACCAATTTTTTGCTTAAAGCGCTTATAATCAAGGCTCTGTTGCATTCGCTTTTCGAGCCTGTTAACTGGATTTCCGTATTAATATTCTTGGTTCCCTTAAAAGAAACTAAGGCATTTCTAGACATTTTATTCTGGTTTTATTCTCGATGCGTTATTTTTTTTGCTTGTCATGTTGAGCCCGTCGAAACACTATTAAAAGTTCTTCGACAAGCTCAGAATGACACTTCTTAAATACAACATCATTGTATTTTGTAATTGTAATTATGAGGATAAATGAATTCTAATGTTTTGAGCATTAAGATTGCTTCGTGCCTCGCAATGACGGATTGTAGAGGAATTAACGGTTAAGTATTTAGTTTTAACCTTTAAACCTAAGCCTCTACCTTATTTCGAAACTTCAGTATGTTGCTCAGCAGCGATTCCTTTTGCAGCTTTGCCAGCATTCATGATTTCAGTTTGTTTACGGATTGATTCACCGTGCATCAATTCTAAAAATTTCTCTGTAAAGTTTAAATCTAATTTCAAAGCCTTTGCAAAAGCATGACCTTTTTTAATGATGGCATCCCAACGGTTAACCTGTAAGATAGTTACTTGATTATCGCGTTTGTATTCACCAATTTTCTCTACAATAGCCATACGTTCAGCTAGTTTTTGCAATAGGATGTCATCAATTTTGTCGATGTTTTTACGCAGATCGGCAAGTTTATCAGCGAAAGCTTCATTTGGTGCTTCTGGCTCCCGAACAGTTAAACGATCAACCAATTCAGATAATGCTGCTGGCGTAACTTGTTGTTTAGCATCTGTCCAGGCTACTGATGGATCAACATGCGACTCAATCATCAAGCCTTGCATATCCAAATCCAACGCTTTTTGTGAGATGTATGGGATTAATTCACGGTTCCCGCAAATGTGACTTGGATCATTGATGATCGGTAAATCCGGGCATAAAGTTTTTAATTGAATAGCCAGTTCCCACATTGGTTCGTTACGAAAAGAACTTTTTTCGAATGAAGAGAAACCACGGTGGATTGCTCCAATTTTGGTAATGCCAGCTCCGTTAATTCGCTCGATAGCACCAATCCATAGTTGTAAATCAGGGTTTACCGGATTTTTAATTAACACCGGAACATCGTGACCTTTCAAAGCATCGGCAATTTCCTGAACCGTGAAAGGATTTACTGTAGAACGTGCTCCAATCCAAAGAATATCAACACCAGCTGCCAAAGCTTCTTCAACGTGTTTTGCATTGGCAACTTCAACAGCGGTTGGTAAACCTGTTTCGGCTTTAGCACGTTTCAACCACTCTAAACCAATGCTTCCAATACCTTCAAATTCTCCCGGGCGTGTACGTGGTTTCCAGATACCAGCTCTTAAAACGGATACTTTGCCAGTTGCAGCCAACAAGTGTGCTGTGGTGAGTAATTGTTCTTCAGTTTCTGCACTGCATGGTCCCGAGATGATTAATGGTTCGTTGTTAACGTTTAACCAAGTGTTTAATGGCTGGATGTTTAAATTAAGTTTCATGATTTATGGGTTGTTTTTTAGTCCGGATTCTGAAGTCCGAAGATATATTTTGATAGTTTTTTAATTTTTTTTTAATCGTAATTCGTAAATCTAAAATCGTTACTCTTCTACACTTTATCGTTTTTTTGATATTCGCCTAGAATATTAAAGTTTGAAGTATATTTTAATACTTTCCGAACTGCTTTGTCGTATTTTTCAGTGCTGGGCCATTCTAAATCAACGTAAAAATAGTATTCGTTTCTTTTCCCCAACACCGGCATAGATTGTATTTTTGTTAAGCTTACCTCTTGTTCTGCAAAGATGTTTAATACGGTTGCCAATGAGCCAGCTTTGTGGCCAACCTGAAAACAGATAGATGCTTTGTTTATTTTTTTGCCCTCATCGGTTTTGTCTTTCTTAAGAATCAGAAAACGGGTATAATTTTTTTTGTTTGATTCAACCCTTCGTTCTAAAATATTAAGGCCATATAACTCTGCTGCTAAACTATTTGCAATAGCCATTGTATCTGTTAATTTCTCCTCCTGGATACGTTTTGCGCAAGCTGCGGTGTCATTACTTTCAACGATTTTAATGTGTGGATAATCGTAAAAGAAATCAATGCATTGGCGGATGGCGATAGGGTGTGAAGTGACGATTTTAATATCTTCGAATTTTACCCCAGGCAAGGCCATTAAATGTAATTGGATAGGCAAATAAACTTCCCCAACTACTGAGAAGCCATAATCTCTGATTAAAGTGTAGTTTGGTAAAAGACTGCCAGCAATTGAGTTTTCGATAGCCATCACTACGAAGTCGGCATCATTTTTCTCTAATTTATCACAAGTTTCTTTAAAGGAATTGCATTCTACCGTTTCAATGTTTTTACCAAAGAACTTGTAGGCTGCTTCTTCATGAAAAGATGCTTTAATACCTTGAATTGCTACTCGTTTTGTCGTTTCCATTTTTGCGTAAAACAAAAAAGTCCCGGCTGTTTGCCGGGACTTTTTTATACATTTTAATATTGTTATCTATCATTTTGCATATTAGCCCCGGCTCTTACTAAAATAGTAAAAGTAACCAAAGTAATATGTGTTGAATAATTTCATTTTCGTTTTTGAATGAGCCAAATGTAATAACAAAATTTAATTTGTCAATAGGAAAGTTAAAATATTTTCAATAAAATTTAATTTCTTTTGATTTAGACTGTTTTAGAGATGGGTATGAAATCGTTGATTCTGGGATTTTAATTGTAGTCGCCGTTACTTGAAAGCAACGGTAAGATATAAGTTGTTTGGAAAATACTCAGTTCGGGATCGGTAATTGTTGCCATGCTGAGAGTATTTTTGGCTGTTGATTATCGAAATAAAAGGATTTTACTTCGATTACAATATAAAATTTGCTTGTAATCTTTTACATTGCAGCAACCCTGAATGTTCTGTCATTCTGAGGCACGAAGAATCTGCAACCTATGAAACAGATACCTGCGGAACACTGACTTTTGTCGTGCTAAGAATGATAAGTTTTTTAAACAATTGAACAACAGCACTCAATAAGCCAAAAGTACCGAGCATTCATTTCCAAAATCTCCTTAAACAAAAAACGATCTGTCAAATACAGATTGTTAGAATATTATCCTGTTGAACTTAGCGTTCGCTGTTTTTCATCAAAACCTTTAATATTATTGGTTGCTAAAGCTTCGGCTTCGTGTAATTCTTGCTGCATAATTTTCGCAATCTTCGTGCTTCCATCGTGGCTCCAACCTGGAGGATTAAAAATATATTTTACCTTATCCATAAAAGTAGGAGCCTTTTTAACATCAGCAGAAAGGGCAATAAACTCGTGGAAAATAATATTAACTGGGCCAGTATCTGTTGGCTGAGTGGTTAAGCCATATTTGATTTTATCTTCAGGCAATTCGGCTTGGAAAGTGCCAAACATTCTATCCCAAAGGATTAAAACCATTCCCATGTTTTTATCCAGGTAGCGCACATTACTGGCATGATGAACACGGTGATGTGATGGCGTTACAAAAATGTATTCGTACCATTTGGGGAAATTAATTTTATACTGCGTGTGAACCAGGTTTCCGTAAATCTGCGTTACCAGATAAGCGAAAAGGATATCCATTGCTGTAAAGCCCATAAATGCCAACGGCAAATAGAAGAATACCCTATAAAGCGGCTCAAAAACCGTAGACCTGAAACCTGTAGTTAAATTAAAATGCTCTGACGAGTGATGCGTAACATGCATTGCCCAAAAGAAGCGGACATAATGGCCAACGGTATGCAGAAACCAATAAAGAAAATCCTGCGCCAAAATAAGGACTAACCAATAGATCCAAATGTTAGAGATTTCAAAAAGACGGAACTGATAGCAATATTCCAGGAGGAAAAATGTTGCTGTTTTCATGCCGAGGTTAATCACCACGGCAACAATCATCAGATAAATATTTGTCCAGGTATCGCGTTTAGTGTATAGCTTTTTATCGTGAGCGTAGCTGAAATACATCTCCACCAGGGTGAGTACAATCACAAAGCCAAACAAACCTCCAACCGATACGTCGCTTCCGGTAAACTTCATTTTATAAACTATTATAGTACGCTAAACTGCTTAAAATATCGGCTGTGTTTACACGGCAGTTGAACGTGCATTTGCCTGTTGTTTCTAAAAGGGAGAATAAAATATTTCCATCCTCATTCTTTTTGTCGCTTTTCATTAGCTCTAAAAGCGTTTCGAAACTTTTATTTTTGATCTGATATTTAGGATATAACGATAAAATATAATCGCTGATATCTTTCAATTCTTCCTTTGCTAACCCGCTGTTTTTAACAGATAAGGCGGCCTCACAAACGAAACCAATAGCAATTGCTTCCCCATGAGTTAAAGGATTTTCGTCATTAGCCAGTGAATAACTTTCTACGGCATGCCCAATAGTATGACCGAAATTTAGGATCTTCCGCAGATTTTTTTCGTGGGGATCAATCGTTACCACTTCGTTTTTAATTTCAACTGACCGATAGATATCTTCGGCTGATGGTGTTAAATAATCGGTGGTTTTTAATTTCTCGTAATAAGGTTTGTCGTAGATTAAACCGTGTTTTATCATTTCGGCAAAGCCAGATAGCAATTCGCGTTTGGGCAGGGTTTTTAAAAATTCAGCTTCGATAAAAACCATTTGAGGTAGGGTGAAGGTACCTACCATGTTTTTTACATTGTCGATATCAATACCGGTTTTACCACCAACGGAGGCATCAACCTGAGAAAGTAGGGTAGTGGGAACGTTGATGAAATCAATGCCGCGTTTGTAGGTTGAGGCAATAAAACCGCCCATATCCGTAATTACGCCACCACCTAAATTTATCATCAAACTTTTACGGTCGGCTTCAAAATCCAAAAGCGTTTTCCAGATACCAATACAGAAATCGATGTTTTTGTTTTCTTCTCCTGCAGAAGTTTCAATCAAGTCGAACTCCGCGAAATCATCCATCATCGATTGAAAAACGGGTAAGCAAATTTCGCTGGTATGTTCATCAGCAAGAATAAAAACCTTACTGTATTTATTACTTTCAAGAAGTGTTTTTAAGGCATTTAAATTACTTTCGAAGTAAAGCGAATGACCTGCGCTAGTTAAAGTTTCCATTATATTACCTCAATTTTATCTTGTTCAAAAGAGATGATATCGCCAACTCTCACTTTGTATCGCTTGCGAAATTCTACTTCTCCATTGCACTTTACCAGGCCATCCATCACAGCTGCCTGAGCGTCGCCACCAGTGCCAACCAATCCGGTCGCCTTTAACAATTGGATAAGTGGAATAAATTCGCCTTCTAATTTAAATTGTATCATTTTGCTGCAAAAATACGATTATTTCGAGGTTTTACGTTCGTAGAATGGATGCTTTTTATAATTTTGCATCTATCTGACTTATTATATAACAAATGATTGAATCATCACCCAATAAACAACCCAATTTCGACAATACAGAAGTAGCCTTTCGTCAAAAAAGCAATGCCGAACTAAAAAAAGCGTTTTGGTTGTTTAAAATGATTGGGAGCAACTTTCTAACTAAAGTTGGCCCACCGATTACTAATTTCTTTCTTAATATCGGTTTACCTATCCAGGGTGCCATTAAAGCCACTATTTTTCAACAGTTTTGTGGAGGAGAAACCATTGCCGAATGCGATAAAGCCATTGAACAACTGGCGAAGGGTGGTGTTGGAACGATCTTGGATTATTCGGTTGAAGGTGAGGAAGAAGAGGTGGTTTTTGATGAAACATGCCAGGAAATTATTCGTACTATCTTGCGTGCTGATGGCGATAAAAATATCCCGATAACGGTTTTCAAAATTACAGGAATTGGTCGCTTTGCTGTGTTAGAGAAATTAGATGCGAAACAGGCTTTAACTGCAGATGAAAATGCAGAATTCGACAAGGTGAAATTACGTTGTGAAATGATTTGTCGCACCGCTTTTGATAAAGGCGTGCCGGTAATGATTGATGCAGAGGAAACCTGGATTCAGAATACGATTGATGAATTAGCGCTGGATATGATGCGTAAATTTAATAAGGAACGCATAATTGTTTACAATACTTACCAAATGTATCGCCATGATAAACTTGCAGATATGAAGGCAGATCACTTAATTGCTAAAGCTGCTGGCTTCATTTTGGGGGTAAAAATGGTTCGTGGTGCCTACATGGAAAAAGAACGAAAACGTGCTGCAGAGATGGGTTATCCTTCTCCAATTCAGCCAGATAAAGCTTCTTCAGATAGAGATTACAATGAGTCTTTACGTTATTGTATAGATCATATTGAGGAAATTGCCATCGTTTGCGGAACGCATAATGAGGATAGCAGTCGGCTATTAACTTATCTTTTAGATGAGAAGAAGATAGCGCATAATCATCACCATGTTTATTTTGCACAGCTTTTAGGGATGAGTGATAACTTGAGCTTTAATCTTGCCGATGCCAACTATAATGTAGCTAAATACGTCCCTTACGGACCGATAAAAGCAGTGATGCCCTATTTATTTAGAAGAGCGCAGGAAAATACTGCTGTTGCCGGACAAACGGGTAGGGAATTAGGTTTAATAGAAAGGGAATTGAAGAGGAGAAAGCTTTAATTGTTTTTCGAGGATGCCTTTGATGATTTGGAAATGAGCGTTCTGTAGTTTTTCGGAAAATTCAGTCCCGCTTTTTGCTTCAATCTTTTTGTTATTGTCAGCCTAAGTTTGTTGAAGATGTGCACCAAAAAGTATTTACGCTGCAATCGGGTTTAAAGACCTTAAGTTAGTTTAATAATCGGCAATTATCCATTTTTCCGTGTATTCTGTGTTTCCGTGGCAACCGTTTGGCTATGGATAAGATCCTGGATGAAATTGAGAAGAGGACTCTACTATTTCTTCGCCACAAACCCCTGTTTTCCTGTTAGCAAATCATAAAAAAGAATAAAATCGCTGGCTAAACTATAACCTGGATATTGGAATGTAGCAGGTTTGTTTTTCTCGAAAAAGAAATGCCCCACCCAGGCAAAGCCATAACCCAAAACCGGCATTGCTAAGAAGAAACGCCAATCGTGGAATAAAAAGCCTGTAAAAAACGCCAGCACTACAAGGCCAGTTCCAACAAAATGAAGTATCCTGGATGTTGTGTTGGTATGTTCACTTAAATAGTAAGGATAAAATTCTTTAAGTGATTTGAATTTCTGTTCTATCATTTTTCAATTACAAAATGCCATTTTTCCTCAAGAAATCCTCAAGTTGAGCGGGTTTTTCGGTCATCAACAGGGTGTTTAATCCCACCTTTTTCGCACCTTCAATATGTTGAGGACTGTCATCGATAAACAAAGTCTCGGTTGGATCCAAACTATTTTCTTTCAAAACCTGTTCAAAAACGTTTGTATTTGGCTTGCGCAATTTCATGTGTTGAGAAAAGTAAGCTCTCTCAAAATAGTCATCGTAATTATTTAGTTCAAAGGTAGTTTTTAAGTAATTGATGATCCAATCGTAGTGAATTTCATTATTATTACTTAATAAAAATGTACGGTATTTTTTTTTACTTCCAGCAATAAAGCATGGTTTTCCTGGATTGTTCCGACTAATAAACTATTCCAGGCTTCATCAATTTGTGCATCGGTTAGGTCTGGTTTATTTGCAGCATTTCTGATACCGGCTCTAAACTCGGCTGGAGAAATTGCGCCTGTTTCAAAATCATCAAACAATTGATTATGTGCTTTATGCGCAAAGAAATTTTCTATATCAGTTATGCCAAGCCTTTGAAACGAAGCTTGAGCGATTTTGAAATCAATGTCGAAAATTACGTTGCCGTAATCAAAAATGATGTTTTTAATATTTTGCATGAGTAGTTAAACTTTTTGCAAATATCTCCAAATATTTAATAATGTAGGCAGAAAACTGAAAAACACTGTTTCGATTCGAAATTATTTAATAACTAGAATCGTTCCATCATCTTTGATTTTATAATAGTATTGTTTCTCTTTTTTTCGATTAAGTATTTCAATTTGTTCAACTTCACCTTTTTTTCCAGTATCATCTTTAATCAGATCTCCTTCTTTAACATCATCAAGCACTTTCGATGACGTTTTTTTATTTACATTTTTCATGATAGGAACATTTTTTTGTTATATAGTATTAAACATTTCTTAACGATTATAAGTTTTTTTAGGTGCCAAAGCTTGTTGTCTTTACGTAATCAACTCTTAATCATTTAATATCGATTATTTACGATTGCATATCTACTACACCGCATTCATTAATTCTCATTTAATAGTTTTGTTAAACAAACGCTCAATTAACTAAACTATGAACGGTGTAATTACAGCTTACAACAAGCAGAGAGGTTTTGGCTTAATCTCCCAGGAATTAGTAATACAAAGTATCTATTTTGATATCGTAGATTGTAAAGCAAAAGGTCTCTTCATTGGGAGCGCTGTAGAATTCGACCTTGCTATAACTAAAAAAGGAACAGTTGCCAAAAACATTATGGGCGTTTCGAAAAAGATTGGAGTATAAACAAGTTATGGACATTCCATGAGGGATGGCTAAACTCTTCCGCCAATTGATGATTTTATAAAAACCAAAACTATAGGTTGTATTTAACATAAATCATTTCAATGTCATCGAAAATGTTGTAGCTTACATAGATGGACGACAAATTGAACTTTATCTTAGGCCTTGTATTTATTTTGAGCGGAATTTCTGTGTTTTGGGTAATTTTTGCAAGTAAGAAAATATAGCTAAACCAGCCATAAATATCCCACACTTAAAAGATTGAAATCATCATAAGCCTCCATGATTTTGGTGTTAGCCAACTAAACTTCTGATTTAGCAGGTTTCTCTATTTAATTCCTTTTCCAATCTATTAAGTTTTTCAAACTTTATCTATTTTGATATGTTTATTAATCTAAAACGTTCAAAATAAATGCAAGGCACAGTTAAATTTTATAATGAATCAAAAGGTTTTGGTTTCATTAAAGCTGAAAACGGAGAAGAAATCTTCGTTCACATTACTGGATTGGTTGATAAAATCAACCAAGATGATCAGGTAGAGTTCGAGGTCACTCAAGGAAAAAAAGGATTGAATGCTGTTAACGTTAAATTAGTTTAAGTGATGCGGTTAGGAACAGTAAAATTTTATGATGATGAAAAGGGATTCGGCTTAATAACGCCTTCAAACGGTGGGAAAGATTTGGTTGTTTCTGCTCAAGGATTGGTTGATAAAATTAAAACAAAAAATATTGTGGTTTTTGATTTGAATTTTTCTAATAGCAACGTTGAGGTGATCAAAGTTTCAGTATTAAAATCTTAAGTCATCATCTATTAATAATATGTAAAAAGCGAACTAATACTAGTTTGCTTTTTTTTTGAGTAAAATTTGGCGTCTGGATGCATCGATATGCTATATAGCTTGCGTTTAAAATTAAAGACCATTTGGTAAAAAGGCAGCGCTAACTCTTATATATATTGCGGTTTAGAAGATATATTCTAAAAATTTAATGCATGGCGAAGACGCTAAAATTATAAAAACTTAATATATTGTAACCTAATATCTAAATCACTGTCTCATATATAATGCGAACGAAATCCTTTAAAAAAGCTTAATACCTCTATGATACAGCTGGAGGTGATCACTGGACATTACAAAAGTGAAATGGCGTTGCCAGCCAATTACCCAATGAGAATATTGGTTGTAAAAGAGGCTCGCGGATGTTTGCGCATGAATTCTGGAGATTATGATCTGTTAAATGGAAGAATATTTTTTATCCCTGAGGAAGGTTTAGTTCGGTTGGATGGAGAAGTAATAACAAGCTATTGGTTAACTTTTAGTAGTGTTTTATATGCCGAATTCCTCCTTCAACACCTCGATCCGTTGGCAAAAAATCTTTTTCTTAAACTCTCATACCAGGATTTAGATGAGAACGGTTCGAAAAAGACTTTTAGTTTGCTCAAACAACTTCAAAAAGAGATTGATGCGCAAAAAGATGCTGCATACCTTTCACAATATTTGTCGTTATTTTTAGGTTACACCGCAAATTTAGATGGCTATCTGGCTGCACTAAGTTTAGATGAACTTCAACAAGTTTTACGCTTTAGGGCAATTTTAGAGCAATTTTATAAGCAAGAACGTTCTATTAAATTTTACGCGGAAGGCATGGGGATAAGTCCAAGGAGACTGAATTTATTTTTGGACCATGTTTTAGGCAAAAGTCTATCAGCACTGATTAAAGATAGAATAATGAGAGAGGCAGAAGAACTTCTGTTACATTCTGATTATTCGGTAGATGAAATTGCAGCTATTTTAGGTTTTGAAAGAACTTCTAACTTTACAACAAACTTTAGAAGATACAAGGGTATTTCGGTAAATCAATTTACGCTTCAGGAATAAAAAATTAATGCTGCTGTTAAGAAATAGATCTATTTAGATTTAATTTCTTGCAAGAAACAGGTTTTATTACCTCACCACATATCTTGCCTCGGCGCCATACGCGTAAAGTAGTCTGGCTGTTTCTATTCAGCCGCATTAATTTAAAGCTAAATTAAAAATTCTATTCTAAAAAGAAGAAATTTTAATTCAAATTAAATGTCAATAATGAGCTACAGGTAAGGGTCTATGCTAATCTTCAAAGAGATATCCGCTATAAGCTAAGCCCTTGGCCACACTTTTAAAGTTATCACCAGAATTTAGCGGAATATGGGGGAATTTAGTTTTAAATAGATTTTGTATCGCAGAAACCATCGATGTTCCTCCAGTTAAAAATAAACAATCGATCTCATTGGCGTTTATTTTATAAGTCTCCATAAATTGATTGAGGTAAACTTCTATCTTATTTACATCCTTTTCGATGATGCTATTGTATTGATTTAATGAAATATTTTCATCAATTTCTATATCCATGTTAGAATACTTAAAGTCGGAAGCAGGAAGGTCAGACAGCTCTATTTTTGTTTTTTCGATCGATCTAAATAACGAGTAGCCGAGGTTATTTTCTATCAGTGTAATTAAATTTTTAAACTTCGGATCATTTCCTGAGTAATAATAATACTCCTCAATCTCTTTTTGAATCTTTAAACCATTAAAGAAATTCATTTTATCCCAAGTACAAATGTTAGCAAATAGCGATTTAGGAACATTTAATATTTTACCTGGTGTCGCTTCATAGGTAGTATTTTTTCCAAAGTATGATGTTCCTCTATCCCACATAAAAGCCGAATCTAAACTATCGCCACCGATGTAAATGCCTCCCGAAGCGATCATATCATTCTTCCTGTCTTTGCTGCCAACTTTTTGAGGATCTAGAATCAAATAGGTAAAATCTGTTGTTCCTCCACCTAAGTCGGCTACCAACACCCTTTCTTTCTTAGTAATCGTTTTTTCATAGGCAAAGGCGGCGCCGATCGGTTCAAATTGGAAACGGACATCTGTAAAGCCCGCATTTTCTGCGGCTTTCTTTAATCGGCTCTGCGCCAGACTATCTTTTTGTGTATTATCATCATCAAAAAACACCGGCCGCCCGATTATTGCCTTTTTGCATTCTCCACCAATAATTTTATCAGCTTTTGCCTTTAAATCTTGCAAAATCAACGTTACTAAATCGGCTGCAGTGTATCTTTTATTATGGATCCTGGTTTCGGTAAAGGTTGTTCTTGATAGAATTTGCTTAATAGATTTGATAAATCTGCCTTTCATTCCATCATTCAAATAGGCTTCGATTGCCTTTTCGCCAACAATATGACTTTCGCCATTTACAAAGCTTTTCGCTTCTGTAAAATAAATTAAAGAGGGTATGGAGATGGTTTCCACAATCACTTTTTTTTCTTCATCATATATAGATAGCGCCGAATTGGTTGTCCCAAAGTCGATACCGTACAGGAACTTACTCATGGTTAACGAATTTTTGTATGTGTTTAAGAAATCCTTATTTTAAGCAGGACCTATATTCAGCTATGCTGAAATGATATGATAAAACTGATTAAGCAAAAGCTGAAAACTACTTTTTCGAAATAATTTAAGGCGCAAATGTTGCAAAAAATTGCTTAATAAATAACAATATTGAAATTTATTTTAAAGCGATAAAATAAGCGCCTGAAAACCAAAGTATATCATATTACGTTCATATCTTTACACGTCATCCAATTGAGGATGTCATCTTGATGAACTCGGAGTATCGCCCCTGTACAGCGGGTAGGTAAAACGAGAAAAATGAAAATCATCACCAAATTTCCTTCAGCGGGTTGTAACAGTTTTTATGCAGAAGTTAGGCAAAGGGTAAATCAAGGTTTTATAAATCGCGGTTTAACGATTAATGCTAATGGATTTATGTGGCTGAAAACGATTATATTTCTAAGCATTTTCTGCATCCTGTATTTTACGATTTTATTTTCGGATGTAAAGTTTATTTATTTAACGCTGCTCACTCTGAGCCTGGGCGTCACTTGTGCATTTATAGGCTTTAATGTTTGCCATGATGCCATTCATGGTTCATTTTCTGCAAATAAAAAGGTAAATAAAGCATTAGGAATGATCTTCCACTTGCTTGGCGCAAGTCCGTATGTTTGGAATATTACACACAATGTGGTTCACCATACTTACACTAATATTCCCGGTCATGATGAAGATATTGAAATTGCGCCAGGACTAATTCGAATTTGTAAGGAAGATGAACTAAAGCCGCATCAACGTTTTCAACAGTGGTACGCTTTTCCGTTATACGGCTTGGCCTCGATCTCATGGGTGTTGCGAAAAGATTATAAAAAATTCTTTCAGAAGCGGGTTGGTGCGAGGGAAAATGTTCATCCAAAAATCGAATATTTTAACCTGTTTTTTTATAAGTTTCTATATTATTTTTTATTTATTGCGGTTCCAATTCTGGTGATGGATGCTGCCTGGTGGCAGGTGTTAATTGGTTTTGTGATCCTGCATATTGCGCAAGGGGTAACCATGGGGTTGGTTTTTCAATTGGCACACGTAGTTGAGGGAACGGCCTTTCCAGTTCCTGATGCCGTTGGTAATATGGAAGAAGTTTGGGCTGAACATCAAATGCATACCACAGCAAATTTCGCTACAAATAGTCCTGCTGCTGCCTTTTTTCTTGGCGGATTAAACAGGCAAATTGAACATCACCTCTTTCCGAAAATATGCCATGTTCATTATGGCTGGATATCAGGAATAGTAAAAGCAACAGCATCCGAGTTCGGATTGCCTTATCATGAAAACCCTACTTTCTTAAAAGCTTTGGCTTCCCATTATCGCATGCTTAAAAAAATGGGTACCAACGAAGTTTAATTTCTATAAGAGTCGGTTTACCATTTATTGACTTTTAAAAATGATCATCTAGGAAGATCAAACTTGCACTATTTGTTATAAATTGGCATTTCTTAAAATTTATTTATGGCAAAATTAGAAGTTTGGCAGAGAGGACCATTACAGGACCTCGAACCTCTGTTACAGCCTGTTGGTCATGCGATTTTACAGGCGCAAGAAGAATTACATGAATATCTGCTCGATTTTCCTACTGCACTTTTGTGGCAAAAGCCTGCTGGTATGGCATCTGTAGGCTTTCATCTGCAACATCTTTCAGGCGTGCTGGACCGTGTTTTTACTTACGCCAGAAACGAAAGTTTAACACCAGTTCAGTTTAAGCAACTGGAAGAAGAGGGGTTTGATAGTAAAACCGGATACACTGTTCAATCATTGATGGAGAGGTTTGATGGGCAAATTATTATCGCCATGAAGCAACTTAGAGAAACTGAGGTAAATACCCTGACTGAATTTAGAGGAATCGGTAGAGCGGGTTTACCTTCTACCGTAATGGGTTTACTTTTTCATGGAGCCGAGCATACCATGAGGCATTTAGGGCAATTAATGGTTACAGCGGCTGTGATAAAGGTAAACTATACAAATCAATAGTTCATATCTAATGCAACTATATCTTCGACTTTGATTCCATGCTTGTTCTCTATTTGCCTTTTGGCTTTGTCAAGTTGATTTACCTCATCAGAAATTTGTTTTAAAAACACATCTGCTTGCTTATTGGCCAAATAATTTCCTATTTTTTGAATGATGGTATCTGCGAAAAATATTTGGATACCCAAAAAGGAAACTAAAAATATATAATGAGAAAAAATAATTTGTTTTGTCCCATTTAAGCCTAATCGATAAGCCAAATAATCTAAAATAATTGGAATAATTAGAATGGGAACAAAAGAATAAAGCTTGGATTGGAACTGTATCTTTTTCTCAGTTTCTTCCACCTGTAATAGTTCTCTTTCTAATTTCGCTTTTAAAGGCAAATCTCGATTGGATCTTGATTGGTCGATTTCTGCTAATTGTTTCCCAAACGCAACGTCTATTTGGCTCATGCTTTCCAGCAGTGAAAGCTCATCATCATTTAATTTTTCCTGATCGGCAACAATCGCTTCCTGCTCGGTAATTAAACGCTCCATTTCATCCAGGTCTTCTGGAATCCCTAAATACAGTTTCTGTTCAACAACCAAAATCCTATCGTCTATCGTTTGTCTGATATCTTTAAGTTTTTGGTGCTGCTTCCTTAATGCTTCTTTTTGTAAATCATAATTGCCTTGAACCTGCAATAAATTTACGGCAAATTCCAATTTTTCCAATTCGGTTTCATTAACAGATACACGTTTGTAAATTTCTCTGATTAATTCAAATTTATCTTTGGTTGAGGATAATTGTACAAGCTGCTTATCGAAGTTTGAAAGGTCTTTTGGCGAAAGAGAAAGGATTGGCATTAATAATTAATGTTAGGCAGTAAAATTATAAAATTTATTTAACGACACGTGTTTAAATAACGCCATATTTCATGATATGGTTTTTTTAGTTTCAGCTGTTTAGATGAAAAAAAGATTGCTCAAATTTTTGGACTACCGAACGATGAGTTTTAGTAAAACTCCATTTCTGCTCCTCTGGCACATATATTTTAAAGCAGAAGCTACATTTGTTATAGATTTAGAAACAATTTTTATACCGCTTTATTGTGCAAAGCATTAACATTGCTATTGTTAAATCTCTTTTGATTTGACAAACTAACCGATATAAACTTATTTCTAAATGATGAAAAAAAGCCGAACATCTTTGCTTAAAATCTGTCGTATAACAGACGGATATCTACTTCTCTCCACAAAAAAAAACCAAATGTAAACATTATGAAAAAAAGAAATTTACTCGATCTATTTCATGTTCATCAGGTTGGTAACTTCATGCGCTTAGTTGCTTTGCCCTTAGTAATGGCAGCGATCATTACGCCGGGGTATGCCTCATCAACAAATAAAAATGCTTTAGAAATTAAAGCTTTTAAAGCCGACATTCAAATTTCAGGAACGGTAAAAGATGCCAGCGGTGAAACGCTGCCTGGAGTTTCTGTTAGCGTTAAAGGCGGTGGTAAAACAGTTGTTACTGATGCAATGGGAAAGTACAGCATTACCGTACCGGAAAATGCTACGTTAGTTTTTAATTACATTGGCTTCAGCGCAAAAGAAGTTGTTGTCGGGTCAAATCCTGTAATTAATGTAACCTTAGAATCGTCTAATACTGCTTTAGATGATGTGGTGGTCATCGGTTACCAAACCATCAGAAGAAAAGATTTAACCGGTGCAACGGGTTCTGTGAATACAGGAAATACTGAAAAATTAGTGTCCCGCTCACTTCCCGAAGCACTACAGGGTCAAACACCTGGTGTTTCTGTTCGGAACGGTGGAGCACCAGGACAAGAAGCTGTAGTTAATATTCGTGGTTTAGCCACGTTCGGTAATGCAAGTCCGCTTTATGTTATTGATGGAATGATTGCAGACCCGAATACTACCGTTAATCCAAATGATGTAGAAGACATTCAAATTTTGAAAGATGCATCTGCAGCTGCCATTTATGGTTCAAGAGCAGGTAATGGAGTTATCTTAATCACTACGAAAAAAGGTAAAGAAGGGCCAGCCAAAATCAGCATTGCAACCAGATATAGCATTTCTCAGGTTCCAAAAACTTACGATATGATGGATGCTGCGGAATATGCAGCAACAAACACCCGTGCTTATCAGGCATCAGGAATGGCTATTCAACCTGGTGTTGCTAATTACAATGGCAGAATTAATACCGATTGGGTGGATGAAACATTAAGAACAGGTTCTGTTCAGGATTATAATGCCAGTATCTCTGGTGGTGGTAATGGTTCAAAATACCTTATTTCTGGTGGTTATTTCAAAGATAAAGGGGTATTAATTGCCCGTGAATTCGAACGTGCATCCTTCCGTGTTAATACCGAAACAACTAAAGGTCGCTTCAAATTTGGTGAAAACCTTGCTTTCTCTTCTTCTACTTCGAAAGCGCCGTTTCAAGGTGGCGCCTTTGCTGGCAACCCATGGTACGACATGTTTTCAAGTGTTCCATTAATTCCGGTTCAGGACAATGCTTTAATCAGTACTGCAAATCCAGGAGGGTGGGGTTATGGTTCAAATGCGAACATCAACACTTTTTCGCGTAATCAGGTTGCCATTGCCAACATTACTTCTGTTAGATCTAATTTTGCAAAGTTAATCGGTAACGCTTACGTCGATTTCAAAATTATCGAAGGCTTAAATTACAAGTTTAATGCAGGTATAGAAACCAGTTTTGATAAAAGTAAATCAGTGAGGAAAGACGGTTCTTGGTATCAAAATCAATCACCAGAACTTAGTCAGCTAGGCGAACGTCGCTCTCAATTTTTAAGTTATTTGTTAGAGCACACGTTAAATTACAATTACAACATCGGTAAACACAGCATTAATGGTGTTGTAGGTTACACGCAGCAAACTACACAAACCGACTTTGTTTCGGGTAATGCCAATAACCTTACTCAACTTAATGGCGAATATTTTACTACGCTTGTTTCTAGTCCAACGGCCAGCAGAACATCTTCTGGTGACTTGTATAAAAGTTTATTGGATTCTTATTTAGGCAGATTAAACTATACTTATGATGAAAAATACCTAGCCACTTTTACCTTTAGAGCCGATAAGGATTCTCGTTTCTCTCCTCAATTTAGAACGGGTTATTTCCCATCTGGTGCTTTGGGTTGGAGAATTTCTAAAGAAGATTTCTTTAAAGTTGATTGGGTTTCTGATTTGAAATTACGTGGTTCTTATGGTGTGCTGGGTGTCAATACGTTAAGTCCGTTTCAATTTATCGGTTTCTTAAACCAGGCGCCAGATGTAGTTTTAGGGCCAAACCAGGTAACTACAGCAGGTGCGATACAAGCAAAACTTGCTTCTGGAGATTTAAGATGGGAAAAGAAAAAAACAACCAATTTAGGTTTTGATGCCTCTCTTTTTAAAGATCAGTTCACTATCAACTTTGATTTGTTTAGATCAGTTTCTGAAGATGTATTGCTAAGCCAGCCGTTGCCAAGATATTTGGGTAATTTACAAGGTGATCCAATCGTAAATATTGGTTCGATTCAAAATAAGGGGGTAGAACTTAATTTAGGTTATCGTCCAAAATCAGATGGTGCGTTTAAATGGGACATTGCTGGTAACATCAGTATCGTAAGAAACAAAGTATTGTCATTGGGTAATTTGGGTATTGATACCGAAACAGGTTTACCGAAAGATTATATCCAGTCTGGCAATACGAGAACGCAGGTTGGTCGATCGATTGGAGAATACTTCGTTTTAAAAACTGATGGCATTTTCCAGAATCAGGCAGAAATTAATGCACACCGGGCACAAAGTGCTTATGCAAAACCAGGCGACATTCGCTATCAAAATACTGTGGATGGTGGAACAAATGATGATATAAATGATAAAGACCGTGTTTATGCAGGATCAGCATTTCCGAAATTTACAAGCGGTTTGCAATTCAATTCCAGATATAAAGATTTCACCCTTTCTATCCAGTTGTATGGCGCTTTCGGACAGAAATTATATAACGATGTATTGAGAGATTTGGACAGCTACGGTAACTCAAACTACAGAAGAGATATCAATCCATGGACACCAAGTAACACCGATACGACTTTCCCTAGATTGGGTTATCAATTTGCTGCAAACGATAGAGGAATCAACGAAAACGCAAGAGGAAATAGCGATAGATGGGTTGAAGATGGTTCATTCTTAAGATTACGCAATGTAGAATTGGGTTATAGTTTCCCGCAGAAATTAATCTCTAAAGCCAACATTAGCAGTGCAAGATTATATGTGAGTGGACAAAACATGTTCACCATTACGAAATATAGCGGTTTAGATCCTGATGTTGTAGGTGCAAATCCAAACCTTGAGCCAGGAGTAGATAACGGAAATTATCCATCCTCAAGAATCATTTCATTTGGTTTAAGCGTAGGTTTTTAATTTTAATAAATAGATCATGAAAAAATATATAGTCATATTAACTGTTACGATTATTGCTTTAGCAGGCTGTAAGAGAGATTTTGATGCAGTTAACCCAAATGCACCAACAATTGCAAGTTTCTGGAAAAACGAAACCGATGCGACAAAAGGAATTAATGCAGTTTATGGTACTTTTTACCGTACGGCGAGTTTATATTCCCGATGGATTTATTACCATGGAATTTTAAAATCTGATGAAGGTTTTGGATCGGGTGGAGATGGTGGATTGAACAATCTAATGCGTTTCAATCAAACTAATTATAATGATGGGCTTACAGCCGATACCTGGCAAACACTCTATGTTGGTGTTTTCAGAGCCAATCAAGTGATTGCAAATGTGCCTAACATTACAATGAATGAAACGACAAAGAAACGAATTATTGCTGAGGCAAAATTTTTAAGGGCTTTATTCTATTTCAATTTAACACTTTATTATGGTCGCCCGCCGTTAATGTTGGCGCCTTCGCAACCGAAAGATGTTCCAAGAAATGCCACTACAACTGAAGCTTATGCTCAGGTGGCAAAAGATTTAACTGAAGCCATTGTGGATTTACCGGTAAGTTATCCGGCAGTTGATTTAGGCAGGGCCACAAGAGGTGCAGCTTATGCACTTTTAGGTAAAACTTATCTTCAGCAAAAAATGTATCAGCAAGCAGCAGATGCCTTTGCGTACTTAATTACTGGTGCAGGTGCTTCAACTTACACTTTAACAGCCGATTATCGCGACAATTTTATCATCACGAAAGAAAACAACAGCGAATCTATTTTTGAGATTCAGTTTAACGAAAATGTAAATGAGAATACAGATGATGATGTAAATGAGGGTGCGATTAACAATACCGGTACTTCTATTGCACAATTTTTTGCGCCTCCGGGTGTAGGTTTTTCTGATGGTGGTGCCCGCAGATGGGTAGTTGACGAGTTTTTGCAGGAAAGAACCGTAGCCAATGCGCAAGATCCACGTTTAGCAGCATCGTTCATTTTTAATAACGCAAATCCAGCTGGCCCAACTGCAACAATCGTTTATGGCCAAACATTTCAAAGTCGTTATGGCAACGGACCTGATGCAAATGGCGTTTGGTTTCGTAAATTGTTAAATGATCACTGGAAAAATCAGGAAGGTTTCCGTTCTCCTAACAACTATCGTTTAATTCGCTATGCGGATGTTTTGCTGATGTATGCAGAAGCACTAAATGGCTTAAACAGAACGGCTGAGGCTTACCCTTATGTAGACAGAGTTCGCCAGAGAGCTGGATTAGCCACCTTAACAGTAGCAAAACCAGGTTTAAACCAGGCTCAGTTTTTAACACAATTGAAACATGAGCGTGTAACGGAATTGGCTGGAGAAGGCTGGCGCTGGGCAGATTTGCAACGTTGGGGTGATTTAAGTCCGGCGTTAGCAACCAGAGATGCTGATTTTACCGGATTTATTGTTGGCAAACACGAAGTTTATCCAATACCACAGAGTGATATTGATTTGAATTCTAATTTGACGCAAAATCCTAAATATTAATTATACTAAGGTTAGCGGTATAGCTGCTAACCTTTTTAACATCACCTATATGAATATTTCAACATCAAAAGGATTAAAAATTCACCTGCTTTGGTTGGGGATTGCGGTCTCAATGGGCTTATCCTGCGGAAAAACAAGTAATCCAACACCCATCGACCCTGAACCACCGGTGGCGGCTAGCACATTCTCCAATCCTTTAATGAACGGTGCGGATCCATCGGTATTTCAAAAGGATGGTGTGTATTATTATCTGCAAACCAATGGCGTTTCCATCAATTTATGGAGCACCACGGCAATGTCTAAACTAAGTTCGGCTGTACCAAAAACCGTATTTACTCCAGTTGCTGGTGCTGCAAACTCTAGAAATGTGTGGGCACCAGAATTGTTCTTCTTCGATGGTAAATGGTACATCTATTATACTGCAGGTAGTGGTGATGATAAAACTCAGCGCACTTGGGTTTTGGAGAATAGCAGTCCTGATCCAACAACCGGAACCTGGGTAGATAAAGGGAAAATTTTCAGTCCAAGTGCTGATTTTTGGGCAATTGACGGTTCTGTTCTTCAAGTTAATGGCAACAGGTACTTCATTTGGTGCGGGCGTCCCGATGTAACGAATGTGAATTTGACACAAAATATTTACATCGCTAAAATGACCAATCCTTTTACCCTAGAAGGTACGGCAACAAAGTTAACCGAGCCAGAATTTGCCTGGGAAAAAAATGGATTTGGGGTTAATGAAGGGCCGCAGGCACTAATAGGGCCAGATAACAAAGCCTTTATCATTTATTCTGCCAGCTATTGCGGAACGGACGATTATGCGTTGGGTCAGCTCAGTTTAAAAGCGGGAGGAAATCCTTTGGTAAAAGCCGACTGGACAAAATCTACCACTCCGGTTTTTAGTAAACAACCCGGCAGCAATGCATTTGGCCCAGGGCATAATTCGTTTTTCAAATCTCCGGATGGGAAGGAAAACTGGCTCATTTATCATGCTAACTCTGCAACCAATCAGGGTTGTGCTGATTTAAGAAATGTGCGGATGCAAAAATTTACGTTTAAAGCAGATGGAAGTCCGGATTTCGGTACTCCTGTAGCAACAGGATTACAAATTGCCAGACCATCAGGAGAAAAGTAATATGAATAAAAAAAATAAAATCTATAAGGTTGCGCTCACAGTTTGTATCCTTCTGGTTGCAAAGTTGGGTTTGGCGCAAACCTTCACCAATCCTTTGCTGCCTTCTGGTGCTGATCCGTGGAGTATTTACAAAGATGGCTATTATTATTATACCCATTCTATGCAGAATAAACTGGTGATTTGGAAAACCAAAAATCTGGCTGATTTAAAAACGGCCGAAAAGAAAACCATCTTTATTCCACCGCCAAATACGGCCTATTCTAAAGAACTTTGGGCACCAGAGATTCATTTTATTGCGGGTAAATGGTATGTGTATTTCGCTGCTGATGATGGCAATAACAAAAACCACCGAATGTATGTGCTTGAAAACTCGTCAAAAGATCCGCTAAAAGGAGGATGGGTTTTTAAAGGAAAAGTGGGCGATGCAACCAATAAGTGGGCTATCGATGGTTCTGTTTTTACCTACAAAAAACAGTTGTATATGGTTTGGGCTGGCTGGGAAGGAGACATCAACCAGAAACAGGAAATATACATTGCAAAAATGAAAAACCCCTGGACAATTGATGGCGCAAGACATAAAATTTCTACACCACAATTTGAATGGGAAAAACACGGTGATTTAAACGATCCAGGCAATCCGCCACATGTTGATGTAAATGAAGGACCGCAAATTTTGTTCAACAAAGGCAAGGTTTTCTTAATTTATTCGGCGAGCGGCTGTTGGACTGATTTTTATGCTTTGGGAATGCTCACATTGAAAGGAAAGGATCTCTTGGATGTTTCATCCTGGGAAAAAAGCCAGCAACCAGTGTTCAAGCAATCACCAGAAAATGGCGTTTACGCTCCGGGGCATAACTCGTTTTTTAAATCTCCTGATGGGAAAGAAGATTGGATTTTATATCATGCAAACTCGGCACCCGGACAAGGCTGCGGCGGACAACGATCGCCACGAGCACAAAAGTTTACCTGGAATGCCGATGGTTCTCCAAATTTTGGGGTTCCTGTAAAAAGCGGTCAGGAGTTGCAAATTCCATCACAAACTAAATAATTAATAGGGCTTAAAAGCCCTGCTAAAATTTACATCATGAAAAAATATTTCAGTTACTTATTAATAATTTTTTTGGGTCTCAGCACTTTGGCTCATGCTCAGGAAACTACACCGGTTGTTGGAAAGGTATGGTCGATAGAAAAGGCAAATGCCTGGTACAAACAATATAAATGGATTAACGGAGCGGATTTTTTGCCAAGCACAGCCATCAATCAGTTGGAAATGTGGCAGGCAGATACTTTCGATGCGGCAACCATCGATAAGGAATTGGGTTGGGCAGAAAGCATCGGGTTTAATACCATGAGGGTATATTTACATAGCCTGGCCTGGAAACAAGATAAAGAAGGCTTCAAAAAGCGAATGGATCAATATCTCAGCATTGCTGATAAACACAAGATCAAAACCATTTTTGTGTTTTTTGATGATTGCTGGAACAAGCAAGCGAAAATCGGCAAGCAACCTGCCCCAAAACCGGGTATTCACAATTCGGGATGGGTTCAGGATCCAGGCGACCCAGATTCAAAAAATGAGGCAAACTTTCCGGCTTTAGAGAAATATGTAAAAGATGTAATGAGCCGTTTTAAAACTGATAAACGCATTTTGCTATGGGATTTGTACAACGAGCCAGGAAACTCTGGTAAGCTGACCACCTCATATCCCTTACTAAAGGCGGTGTTTACATGGGCACGAGCGGTAAATCCAGAGCAGCCAATTAGTGCCGGACTTTGGGCCTGGGATTACAGAGAGCTGAACGCCTTCCAGGCCTTAAATTCTGATGTAATTACTTACCACGACTATGAAGAACCACAATGGCATCAACGCGTTATCGATATGTTAAAATCTCATGGCAGGCCGATGATTTGTACCGAATACATGGCTCGTACCAGGGGCAGCCGCTTTGAAACGGTGATGCCAATTTTGAAAAAGGAAAATATCGGCGCCATTAACTGGGGTTTGGTGGATGGAAAATCAAATACCAAATATGCCTGGGATACGCCACTTCCAAATGGCGAAGAACCTAAAGAATGGTTTCATGAAGTTTTTAGAAAAGATGGAACACCTTACAAAAAGGAAGAGGTTGAAGTAATCAAAAAACTTAATGATATAAAATAGTGGTGCTGCACAGCAAAGATCGCTATATTGTGTGCTCTATCTAGCCATTATATGAAATTCGAAAAACTAAGCAGGGCGATAGCCCTGCTACTTTTTTTAGTTTTTTTCTGACCGAAAATGGATCTGCCCAAAAGATTTTTTTTCGGCATTATACCGTTAGTGATGGATTGTGTGCCAATACAATCTGGGATATTGAGCAAGATGATCAGGGTTATATGTGGTTTGGAACCAAATATGGTTTAAGCAGGTTTGATGGTTACGATTTCAAGTCTTTTCAATACCAAAAAGGGATTCCGGGCACGATAGGCAATAACTTCATCAGAAAAATTTTCAAATATGATTCAAAAACATTTTGGATTGGAACAGATGAAGGTATTTATGTTTTCAATTTAGAGACTGAGAAATTTACGCTCTTTAAACCGCTCAAAAATTTTTTCATAAACGATATCATGCGATCCAAAGATGGGAAAATTTGGATTGCGACCAAGGAGAAGGGCATTTACTGTTATGCGCCGAAAACACAGGGATTACTCAATTTCTCCACTTCCTCGGGTATTAAAATTTCATCGAACGAAGTGCCAAAAATTTTGCAGGACAATACCGGCGACATTTGGCTGGGGACTTACGGAAAGGGGATCGATGTTTTGAACCCCAGAACACTCCAAGTTCGCCATTACACCACCTCCTCAACATCAAAGTTATCCAGCAACGTAATTCTTGATTTGTATAAAGATGCCAACGGCGATATCTGGATCGGTACGATGGCAGGCGGTCTAAACCTATGGAATCATCAAACCAATCAGTTTACCATTTATCAAAAATCTGCCGGAAACTCGATAAGCGACAATATTGTTCGCACGATTTATGAACCCAAACCTGGCTACATTTGCCTGGGCACCGAAAAAGGCCTAAACATCTTCGACCGGAAAAATAATCGCTTTACTGTTTATCAAAACAAAAATAACGATCTTTTCAGTATTAACGACGATGCCGTTTACAACGTTTTTAAAGATAAAGAAGGTGGTATTTGGGTGGGAACCTATTTTGGTGGATTGAATTATTACCACGAGGGAAGCTCAGGTTTTGAATTCTATTATCCATCGGGAGTTAAAAATTCGCTGTCTGGAAATGCGGTAAGTGCATTTTTAGAAACTAAACCCGGCCAGATGTGGATCGGAACTGAAGATGGTGGCTTGAACTTTTTTAACAGTGCTGATAAAACTTTTAAGAAATTCCCGTTTTCGGCAGGGCAAGACAGTCTTTCATACCACAATATTCATGCACTTTACAAAAGCAAATCTGGAAATATCTGGATTGGGATGTACACAGGAGGTTTAAATGTCTTAAATCCATCAACGGGGAAGATAAAAAGATACAAAAGCGATCCGAATAATGCCAATACCTTAAGTGACAACAGTGTTTATTCGATAGAAGAAGATCGGCAGGGTAGAATCTGGGTGTCCACCATTTCAGGTTTGAATCTTTATGATGAAAAAAATGACAGATTCATCAGAATAAAAGGAAAGAACCTGGAAAAGAGCTGTATTTATCAGGTTTATCAAGATACAGACAATATTATATGGATTGCCACTTACGACAATGGATTGATTCGGATGGATCCGAATAATCAACTTAAGCAATATGCTTACTCGAAAAATCCAGGCGCTATAAGTTCGAACAAGGTAATTTGTATACTCGATGATGGAGAAGGCAATCTTTGGTTGGGAACTGATGGAAGCGGCCTTAATGTACTGAACAAGAAAACAGGTAAGTTTAAATCGTACGATGATGAAAACTGGATAAAAAGTGCTGTAATTTATGGTATCGTAAAAGACAATTTCGGTAAAATGTGGTTTTCTACCAATAACGGGGTGTTTGAATTTGATCCTAAAACGAAGGCAAAAAAGAGCTTTGGTAAATGGGATAATCTTCAAAGTCAGCAATATAATTACAAGGCGTATTACAAAGATTCATCGGGCAAATTATACTTCGGCGGTATAAATGGTTTTAATGCTTTTTATCCCAACCAGGTTCAAAGCAGTACAACAACCCCGAAAGTCTCTCTTACCAACTTTCAGTTATTTAACAAAGATTTAGATCTGAATGATGAAAACAGTCCATTAAAACGTTCCATTAATTATACGGATGAGGTGGTGTTAAACCACAATCAATCGGTTTTGAGTATCGAATATGCCTCTTTGAGTTTCATAGCGCCTAACAAATTGCAATACGCATTTAAAATGGAAGGTTTTGATAAGGGCTGGAATAACGTGGGAAGTCAGCGTAAGGCAACTTATACCAATCTTCCAGCGGGTGAATATAGCTTTCAGGTGAAAGTAATTGATGATTTAGGCGCAGATACGGGAAAGATTTCCAGCATTAAAATTACCATTCTGCCACCATTTTATAAAACCATACCGGCTTACATTTTTTATTTTCTGATACTTGTTTCGGGTGCTTTTTGGCTGCGAAGATATGTTTATACGAAAGCACGTAAGCGCAATGAAATTAAGCTTGAGCGACTTAAAAATAAAAATGAGCAGGATTTTTACAAACAAAAAATAGAGTTTTTTACGGCTATGGCGCATGAAATCCGTACGCCATTATCGTTGATTATCGCTCCGCTAGAAAGGCTCTTATCCCGAAAGGAGAAAGATGCGGAAAGCTTGAGCCAGTTACAGGTGATGGAAGAAAATTCAGATCGGTTGCTCACTCTGGTTAATCAACTATTGGATTTCAGGCGTATTGAAAGTGATATTTTCGAAATCCACCCAGAACCCATTGAACTTATTTATTTAATAAACAGCATCCGCGATCGCTTTGCGCCAATTGCTACCAAACGCGAATTAGCGTTTTCTGTACAAAGCCATTTCAAAACATTAGAAGTAAACGCCGACCCTGAGGCCTTAATGAAGATATTGAGCAATTTATTAATCAATGCGTTTAAATTTGCAAGAGAGAAACTGGAAATAAAAGTTAACGATTTGTACACGAGTGAAAACGGCGTACAAATGATTTCCATTAGCGTGGAGGATGATGGAATTGGGATTCCAAAAGCACAATTGGACTCGATTTTCAAGAAATTTTTCAAGGTTTCTACAGAAGAACATCAATATACAAACTTAGGCGGAACAGGGATTGGCCTTGCTTTGGCAAAATCATTAACGGAAAAGCATGGCGGCAGGTTAGAAGTGCAAAGCTCCGAGGGTGTAAAAACAACTTTCACCGTTTTGATTCCGTTTATTCAAAACGAAATAAGCATCACCGATGACTTGGACACTTTAAATGACGATCGGGAGGGCAGACAAACGGTTTTGGTAGTAGAAGATGATCCATCATTGTTAGATTTTCTGGTGAAAAGTTTTATTGCTGAAGGTTATCATACTTTAAAAGCAAAAAATGGAAAAGAGGGGCTAAAACAACTGGATAATCATCAGGTCGATTTAGTTATTTCTGACGTGATGATGCCAGTGATGGACGGGATTGAGCTCTGTAAAATCATAAAAAATGATATTGATTACAGCCATTTGCCCGTAGTGCTGCTTACGGCTAAAACCAATACCGATGCAGAAATACAGGGTTTGGAAAGTGGGGCAGATGCTTATATCTCAAAACCATTCAAGTGGAAACAGCTTTCGTTAGTCATCAAGAATCTGTTGGAGCTGCAATCGAATTTGAGGCAACGCTTTGCTCAAAGCCCCTTGGAAGGAACTGAAATTTTAATCAGTGGCAATAGGGATAAAAAATTCCTGGAAAAAATTACTCAGATAATCGAAGCCAGGATTTCCGACCCACAATTATCAGTAGAAGATTTAGGTAGGGAAGTGGGTTTAAGCCGATCGAGTTTATACAAGAAAATTAAAGCTAAAACCGGCCACGTACCGAATGAGTTTGTCCGATTGATTAGGCTAAAAACAGCTGCAAAGTTACTGGTAGAACAAGAATACACGATCTCAGAAATTGGTTACATGGTAGGTTTCAACTCTCATTCGTATTTTAGCAAATGCTTTTTTACGCAATTTGAACTCACGCCAACAGAGTTTGCTGAAAAATATAAACGGGATATTCCTGTAGATTAACTATTGGAATATCCCGAAATAAACTTGTTTGTTTTAATTTTGTAGCTGTCTTGTACCCGCTTTGTAGTAAAGCTCAGCTATCGTCTTTTGGTAACTAGAAATCATACTTTCTTGTTTAATTTTCATGTCGATTAACTTTGTTTCCCTACTGTTAATTAAAAACAAGTTACTTTCCCCGAGTGTAAATTTTTGGTTTTCGCCGTTAACCAAAACTTGCTGATTCTCTATACTTTTTTGTTGAAGAGCCAATTGAGCGGAGTAGGCAGCAACGTCATTGTATGATGCTACGATGTTATTTCTAATTTCCCTTCCAAATTGCTGCAGCTCAAAATTTAGCTCTTGCTGTTTTATTTTTACTTCTCTAAGCTTACCACGTTCAGATCGTAAAAATAACGGGAAGGCAAATTCAATCCCTAACTTGTAATTGCTCCAGTTAAAATCATAGTAACCCGGAATATTACTATTAAAACTGGTTCTATTCGAAATTAAATTACCAATAACATTTAGTTTAGGTTTCAGTAATTCCTGGCGGTAACTTCGTTCAATGGCTAATTGAGCACCTTTTGTACGCAACTTTACCAACTCTGGGTGTTGGTTTGCCGATTGACCCAATAGCGAATCCAAAATTAAAGGGTTTAGTTTAGCAGGGGTTTCGGTTGCATTTTGCGGAATAGCGTCGGCAGGTAATTCCAATGGATTTCCATCTTCATTCCAAAGGTGGTTTGACAAAACCAATCGAGCATTTTGCAGCTCTATTGCTGATTTAGCCCGCTGGATCATTCTTTCTTGCACGGTGATATAAGCTTCTACCGAATCAATAGCAGGTTTATCTCCCAATATGGTTTGCGTACTTAATGCCTTAAACCGTCGGTCGGCCAAATCAAGTCCTTCTTCAATTAACTCATATTGCTTATAAGCATAATACCAGTTCCAATAATCTTTGGCCACGCCATACCAAACACTGTTTATTTGTTTTAGTTGATCGGCTTCTGCATATTCCACCATAATTTTCGATTGGCGCAAGGTGTTCCTACGGGCATCAATAATTAGACCCTGACCCAATGGAATGCTGATGCCAATTGCCGAAAGACCCTGTGAATTGGTTTGACTCTCTGGATTAACGTAAGTTCCAACGTTTCGGTCGTAACCCACTTTTAAATCTGCACCGGCCAACCATAAAGGAATTTTTAGCTCGCTATCCCATTTATTATAATACTCAGTGTTTCCAAATAATTTTCTGGCGAAGCCTGCTTTTAGTGTGGGGTCGAAATAGCCCAGCGACTGCAAAACATTAGCCCGTGCAGCTTCGCTTAATAATGCCGCTTGTTTAATAATTGGATGATATTTAAAAACCAGCATTTGTAAATCTTCCAAAGAAAAAACCCGGACGGTATCGTAACTTTTTTTAACAACCGTATTCGGCTTTAGCTGTGCAACACCAATTTGGCTTATTAACAAAAACCATATTAAGCAGACAGAAAAGCTTTTCAATTTCATGTTCATTTTCAATGCTTCTTTATTTTGTATCTGTCAAACTTTTTGGAGGTTCTCTTTCTAAACTTGGAGGGAAACCATTAAGTTGCCGCCAGATTTCATACCATAATGGAACAGACCTAAGAATGATGCGACCGAAAACACCAGACCCCTGACGTAACTGCGGTGGCCAAGGTTCATCATTTTTAGGTACAGGATTGGTTTGGCTAATTAAAACGCGATATTTTCCATCAGGACTGCTTACTTTATCAATAGAGAATATTTGGCCAGCGAAGGTACCCACTGCAACAGATGGCCAGCCCGAAAATTGAACAGATGGCCAACCTTCAAATTGCAAACGCACATTGCTGGTATCCAGAATTAGCGGAACGTCCATGGCGCTAACGTATAATTCAGCTGCTACCATAGGCGATTTTGGTTGCAAGGTGGCTACTGATTCTCCTTCTTTTATATTTTCGCCAATACCAGCCTTAAGCGTTTTTACAACGTATCCGTTTTGTGGTGCACGAACAACGTACAAACTTCTCCTTACATTAATGTTGGAAATATCGTTTCTCAATTTGGCGATTTCGCCTTGCGCACTTGCCCTGCTAGAAATGGCCGAACTCATATCAGACTGCGCTTTTGCTAATGATTCTTGATACTTCGCCCTGATGTTATCCAGTTCGATAATCGAATTCAATAGATTTTGGCGGGAGTTACCTAACTTATTTTGCTGGCTGATGACTTTTGCATTGTCTTCCTGTAATTTTAATCGACGGGTTTCGATGTCTGTTAAAGAGAACAGGCCGTTTTTGTAACCTGCTTCATATCGTTCTAAACGAGCTTTTGCAGTTTCATAAAATTTTTGAACAGCTAAAAGATCTGCACTATCTATGCTTAAGTAATTTCTGGCCTGAAGAACCTTGTTTTCTGCAGCCTTCATTTGGAAACGCAAGCCATCGCTTAATGCATCAATTTGAGATCTGGTGGCATCCATTTTTTGTGCCGCTGCGGTTTCGCTTCCGCGTTTTGCGTCTAATTGCTCATTTAATCGGGTGGGTAGTTCTGGGTCGAAATACGACTGGCTCGTTTCCGAAATCACTAAAATGGTATCTCCTTTTTTTACTTCCTGACCTTCTCTAACTGCCCAATGTTCAATTCTTCCTCCAATTTGATTCTGTACAGTTTGAGGTCTATCTTCAGGCCTCAAAGCAGTAACTGTACCTCGGCCAGGGATAGTTTGGCGGTATGGAAGAAATAGGAGGATGATGAAGAAAACAAGGACAAATAGTGCAACTTTCCCTAAGCGTTTCGAACCTTTGGCATCAATAATTCTGCTATTTGCATGCGTTGAAAGCTCTTCCCAATTTTTAATCTGAGCCAAATTGTTGCTAATTTTACCCATGGTTCAAGTCTCCTTCCTCTAATTCTAAATCAGTTACAACGGCTAATTTTTCACTTCCGGTAACCATATCAAACACTGTATTTAAATTGGTCATCAACTTCTCAATGGCATAACTAATTTGTACGATAATCACTTCTGCTGCCACAAACTGGCCAAAAGTGATTTGTCTTTCTACTACAAAATAAGATCCCATTAGCAGTAGTGCACCCATTAACACGGTACGCAATGCCACTGCACTCATAAAAAAGTTTCTTAACACGGTGAAATGATCGTTACGGGCTTGGATATAATTTG
The DNA here is from genome assembly GCF_979258625.1 of Pedobacter sp. AC212. Classification (NCBI taxonomy): domain Bacteria; kingdom Pseudomonadati; phylum Bacteroidota; class Sphingobacteriia; order Sphingobacteriales; family Sphingobacteriaceae; genus Pedobacter; species Pedobacter sp. AC212. Next base: position 2,310,450 of record NZ_OZ409870.1, read on the forward strand.
CGGTAATTTCATCAGTGCGATCTATAATTTCCTTTCTTTTCGAACTGCTTTGGCGATAAGTGTCTAAATCTCCGGCAATCTCTTCCAAATAAGCTACCACCTCATATTTATAGCTCGATTCTTCCATGCTGGTTTGTACACCACGACGATAATATAGCACCAACACCAAAACAATTACAAACAATACAAATGTTCCGAAGGCCATAAAAACAGGATGATAGAACGATAACAAAATTACGCTGAAAAATATCTGGACTCCAGCCGCAATAATGTCCACCAGTAATTTTGTTAAGCCTTTTTGAATGGTTAAAATATCGAAGAAACGGTTAATTAATTCGGAGGGGTTCTCACCTTCCAGCGCTTTCTTTTTTATCCTAGGTAAACGAAATGCAAATTCTAATGCCGCCTTCGTAAAAATCTTTTGCTCTAAAAATTCGACCAACGTAAGTTGACCAATTAATAAAATTCCACCGATTACAATGCCCACCAGGATTACTGCGATAAGAATATAGGTTGAACTATAAACAGCTCCATTAGATAGTAGGTTAAAAACTGCACTTGTTCCCAGAGGTAGAGATAATCCAATTAAGCCTATTAGTAACGCATATACATAGATGTAATTGATGGTTTTTCGCTCCAAATGGAGCATGCGTACTAGGCGTTGCCAGGGCGTTGGTGCACCGGCAATATGTTGATTTTTCATTTATATTAACGATTAAAAATAGTTTAAATGCTTTGCAGAAAACTCAAGGAGATAGCAGGATGTAACAGGAGACCTAATCACGTCCATCGATTCTCTTTGAAATAAATCAAATAGATTATATCAAAAAGTCGGGAGGCGGTGTTGGAACATTTCGGGGCGGAAAAATATGCAGCTTCGTTTTTTGCATTTGAGCGGGAAGTAACATCCGGTTAATGTAATGCAAATTTTCCTTATGAGTTGCTGAAGATTCGTAAAGCTGAAGTTTCTTTTTTGCTTTCTCAAAAGACTCCTCATCTTTATCTTGATTATCTTCTGTGCCTTTTTCGGTTGAATATGAACTATTCGATGATGCGAATGTAGAAATAGAATAAGAAAAGAATTTTAACATCAGCATGCTCAGCAGCAAAAAGCCAAAGGTGCTTTTGGTAAAATTATTTCTCAGGTGCTTCATCATCATCGCTTATATACAAAGATAGGGGCGAAAATGTTTGTATCGGATGTTAAGCTTCATGCAAAAGTCAATTTCATAAAGCTTGAGGGTTTGATAACTTAAATGTTATACTAGTATTAAAACAGGATTAGAAAAAGGAGTGAATGGAAATTATAGACTAGCTATAGCTGCTCAATGTTGACAAATTTGTCCTGAAAATCCGCGAATAATAATTGGATGAGATTTTTAATGTAGGAGGTTGTTATTTTTAACGACAGAAATTTTAAACTTATTCATTATAAAATTAAATGATATGGCAGAGCATACAGCAGCACCATCCAAAAAACTAACCACCGGCGGAATTTTAGTTCTCTTATTCGTGGTTCTGGCTTTTGTTGGCTACGGCTATTACGAGTTGGTTTGGAAAGCAAAAATCAACGGTTCTACTTTAATTGATAATCCTACAAACAAAGCTTTAGTAGTTAACATCGACGATCAGCAGTATGAAGTTCCAGCAAATACGTTTTTAAAAGTCGATTTAGAAATGGGTCATCATAAAATTGACTGTAAAGATTATAACATAGTTGCAGCAGATTTATATTTAGATCCGACAGAATACGGTGTAATAAATCCAACAAAGTCAAAGTATGTAATTTATAATATCATCTACACCAAAAAAGATTTAAGAAGTCAGTTTAAAGCTTATGCAATAGAAGACCGGGAAATTTATTCGCTTTTAGGCAAACCTGAAGTGACCACCGATTTATTTATTCCTGACAGAACAATGGGCAAAGGTAATATCGACGATGAAGAGCCGGATTTTGAAAATTATAATCGCGTTAATCAAGATTATTCTTACCTCACAAAAATTTTCAGATTGAACGACTTTTTCAAGTTTTATGATAAAAACAATTAATAGAATTCTCTTTATTCTTTAGCTAACTGAAAAACATCTTGAGGCACCAGCTGTTAGCAGTATATAAATTACTTGTTATCGATGATGCTTTTTTAATGCCAGTTTACATCCTTACACTCAGAATAGATCAAAAAAGCCAAGATTTTTTTGATCAGCAACGCAAAGCCTATTTTCCTAAAGAAAGAAATTTACTTAATGCTCACCTAACGCTTTTCCACCATTTGGTTAATTACGATGACATTGTGAATTTTTTGAAAAGCCTGGTTGTCAAACAATTTGATTTGGAAGTAAACTCCCTGCGTTTTTTAGGCAATGGGGTAGCTTATAAAATTGAAAGTGAAGAATTAAAGACCCTTAGATCAAAAATTGCGCAACATTTTTGGGATAACTTAACGGCACAAGACAGGCAAGGTTATCGGCCTCATGTTACTGTTCAAAATAAAGTTAAGGCAGAAGTGGCAAAAGAACTTTACCGTAAACTATCCGAAAATTTTGTTCCATTCACTTGCTGTGCCTTAGGTTTGGATCTGTGGGAGTACCTTGGCGGACCTTGGAAGCACGTTGATTATTTTCCACTTGCTTAAAATTTATTGCTGAAATACAATGTTTTGAATATTTAGCCGATAATTTTTTTCAAAAAGATTTGCCAATATTCGAAGCAAATTTGTAACATTGCACTCTCAAAAAAAACGAAAGTTTTTCGGGCCTATAGCTCAGCTGGTTAGAGTAGAAGACTCATAATCTTTTGGTCCCTGGTTCGAGCCCAGGTGGGCCCACATACAAAAAGTCGCCCTTCAGTTTATTCTGAAGGGCTTTTTTGTAATTTGTTATTACCAGCATTTCAATTTGAGATTACTCAATCTCCTCAACTGTAACCGCTCCATCTACACAATAAATTAATGCTTTAGTATCATCACGTTTATCATTTACCAAAACTTTGGTATTAATAATGCACAATTTGGCGGCAAGTTCATCAGATATTTCCGACCATTCCTGGCTTACTCTTTCTAAGTGCGCCATTTTACGCTCCCTTTCTGCGTAATTGGTCACATATTTTTCTGCTTCATCCGCAGAGATATAATCTTCTTCGGAAAGATCTTTCAATGGCGTTTCATCAATATTTTTCTTCGCTAATTCAACCTCCAATATAATATCTTGGTATTGATCGAAAAGTTGTTGTATGCTTAGTCCATTCATGATGATATAACCAATTAAAGTTTATTAGGTTTTAATTTTAGCAATCAATTGTTTAGCAAAGTGCTAATGGTAACAACAATTACCTCGAAATAGATGTTGAATAGTAGCTTATGAACAACATCAACACTGAAAAATATTATCTCGGAACAAGTGGTTTGCTTTTGCCAGTACCAAATAAATCTTTCTATCCGGTAGAATTTCAGGACAAATCCAGGCTGGTTTATTATAGCAGTTTAATGAATAGCATAGAAATTAACAGTTCTTTTTATAAAATTCCGCAACCATCAACAGTAAGCAAATGGCGGGAAGAAGTTGGAGAAAGCTTTAAGTTTACTTTTAAACTGTTTAAGGGAATTACCCATAAAAAAAAACTGGCGTTTGATCCTGCAGAAATCTCACAATTTTTCAACGTAATAAACCGTGTTGAGGATAAAAAAGGTTGCCTGTTGGTTCAGCTACCGCCGAGTATTCGCCTTGGCGATTTCTCGCAGCTGCGAAGCTTGATGGAGAATTTACACAGTTACAATATCGGTAACAAATGGAAGATTGCGGTAGAGTTACGGCACCCATCTCTTTATGTTGAAGAAATTAGCGAATTGTTAACCGAATTTAGTTTCGCTTCTGTTATTCACGATAAGTCCTTCAGTGCTAGTCCGATGGAGTTTAATGATGTTTCATTTGTGTACTTGCGGTTTCATGGACCTGATGGAAATTATAAAGGGAGTTATGAAGAGGCGTTTCTTTCTGAATATGCTAGCTATATAAAAGACTGGATGATGGAAGGAAAGAAAGTTTTTATTTACTTCAACAACACAATGGGAAATGCACATGAAAATATCAGCACACTTCAATCGATGATTGAAGAAAGCAATATCGGCGAATACTAAAACCAGATGTACGTGAAAGATCATCCAGCAAAAGAAAAATTATCCACGCCGTCCTATCTCGACTTTGACGTTTCTAAATATGCCTGGAAGCCAGATATTGATTATAGGGAAAATCCAGAAAAGTATAAGGTTGGAAAAGGTGAACAAGGCGTTTTAATCTGCGAGCCTTATAAATCAGAAATCGGTCCTCTTTGGAGATTTAAAAATCAGGAAATCGCAAAGGAAAGCGCTGAAAAAATCTATCAATTATTTGAAACTTATTTATCGAATAACGAATTTGTTGGTGCTGATCTCGCCAGGAAATACCTGCAAATGGGTTATACCCGGGCAAGGAGATATGCAAATTATAAAGGCGGCAAAAAGTACGATGCGAAGAACGGTTACTCGCCTCTGGAGCGTGGCACTGGTGAGGAGGAGAAGGCAAAAGCTGCCGATATATTTTATGGGTTTTGGAAAAGGGCAGAGAATGATCCGGATTATCGAAGTCAGAAACAGCAATGGAAAATTAAATTAGGTTAGCTTAAATATAAGTTTCATTGGGCGGATTAATTTCTTAGCATCGACGGTATAAAACTTAATTTGATAAAACAAAGCCTCTAAATAAATGATTGTGTTATTAATTGGATAGTTAAAAACTGATAACATTTATCGCAATGGAAAGAGAAATTATCGGAAAAGATCATGTTCCAGTACATCAAAGTGGAGCTGAAACAGATGCAGTAGAAAATGTTGAATTCGACAGTGAACAAGAAGCTACCGCATTTTATCAAGTTGTTAAGCATCGGTTATCGGATGTAAATAATTGGGGTTCGTTATCCAGTATTCCATTATCATCTTTCAAACTTTTTGATCATGCTGGCCGTGCCTGCGATCGTGAAGTGGAGGAGGGCGACTACATCCGAATTGATATTCCCGGACCAGGAACGCGATTAGGAAAGGGTTACGACTGGGTGCATGTAGAAGCAGTTTTTTCTGAAGTAGATTTCGATCAGGACATTTTTACTATTAGAGTTCGTCCATCAGCACATCCACTGGAGCCAGATGGAAAAATCGCTCACTTTTTAACGTCGCGAGCCACTTCTACATTTCAAATTAAACGAATCAAAAACTTCGTGTATGCAGAGGAACATGCTCGCAACGAATCGCCAAATTTTGAAACTGGTAATGGATTAGATAACTTTCGAAATGCTATAGTAGGCACAGCCGCGAGAATCGGCTTCTCTTATCCACAATGGAAAAGCCTTGTTAAAGGCTTGCTAAAAAGGAGTTAGGAAATTAATATTACAGAGAGGATAAATAGATAACTATTTTATCCTCTCTGTTTCAATATTTATCCCTCATTAATATGGCGGTGCAGATATTCTTCAACGTTAATTAAATCGTGATCAACTTGCTCTTTCGCTGTTGCCGAATCGTAATGTAAAGAGTCCTCGGCAAATTCGCTCAGTAAGGTGATTTTTAAATCTTTTTCCTCATCTGATGCATGCAATTCATTACTGCGGCCTACTACAGTGAATATTCCTTCTACATTATCATGTAAAAAACTATATTTCACTTCAAACCGATCGCTATCTTCGGTTGGCACTTCTGCAATTTCGGTGTATTCACGTTCTTCAACCGTTTCTAACCCTTGCTTTAACAATTTTATTGCTTGTTGTTTTTTTTCTTCAGTCATAATATCGAATATTTTTAAAACAAACACTTCTTCCTCCACAAGGTTTTACCAGGTCTTATATTATCTACCTAATGGTTAGCATCTGCGGGAGCATTTGTTGTAGAATCTGCCATGTTGTTTGCGTTAGTACTATCTTTTGTTGTCGTATCCAAAGATGTTGAATCAGTATATTGATTCATTTTATCAGCATTTTCCTGATCGGCTTGTTTGCCATTACAGGCTGCAAACGAAGCACAAATAGCTAAGCCAATTATTAATAATTTCGTTTTCATAATAGATATATTTTAAATAATGTATTTACCCAGCGGCTGAAACCGATTCACTCAAAGCGCCAACATATTCAAATGTGGCAAAAGCATTTCCATGTTTTGTACGAACAATTCCTCTAAAGCTTGATGGGTAATCTCCAACAGATTCCCAAACCAGTTTTGCCGCATTGGCATAAACAACCAAATCGGTATCATCTTTCACAATAAAGGTCATCGTGTTGTCTCCTTCAATGCCGCCTCGAAAACTATCTATAAATTGGGTTCTGTAATAATCGTTGGGAATCAATAACCCCTCATCACTTATTTTCATCATAAAATTTTAAATGTATTAAGCGCAACCGAACTGAATTGGCCTAATAACTTAACATGATCTTTTCAAATAAGTTTGGAAAATTGATTTATTGAAATGAAAAATCACTATTTAATTCATTTTATTGGATCATCATGATATTCGAAAGATTGTTAGCTATCCCACAACTTTAATGTTTGTAAACAAACTTTAGAGGTCTCATTTTGTTTATTTGATAAACCATTCACTTTGGAAAATTCTCGCCCAATTGATCTTGCTTTATTAGTTCAGCACAAACTTCGTCTTACCAGGAGTAAACAATTGCTTCCAGAATTGGCCGTGTTAGAAAATTTGTTCGATTGTCTCTTTTACTCTAGTATGTGTAAAGAGGAAAGTGATTTGACCCGAGTTACAGTTACGTTAATCAATCCCGATAATCCCGATCCTGCTCCGCCAGCAAACTTAGTTCCAGAGCGCTGGAGTTGCATTGCTTTCGATCGACGAATCCCCATGACGACCAAATCATTGGCCAAACTATCGAAAGCGGCCGACCCTGCGAGCACATCTTTGGCAGTATATTTTGACGATAAAGGGCGCCTTTATGTTTGGGGAATGATTGATCAGGCCATGCACTATCAAAATTTTCTCAACTACGAGTCTGATATGTACTCTGAACAACCAGGATTATTTCAGGTTGCTGTGAGCGACATTGGTACACTACATGTGTTTTTTGATTACGAACTTTTAGCTACACTTAAACAAAATGTTCTGGTTAAAAGGTACCTGGACGTACTAACTATTGGACCAATATCTAAAATGATTAAGAAAAATGCTGACTTTTTGAAAGTTGCATTAAGAACATATATCGATCAGGTTCATCCAACGGAACAATACACAGAGTGGGAAGAGTTTTTGGATGGTTTATGGATTCAAACCTTTTCACGACTGTTGTTGAAAATTCAAAACTATCAGCACGGTGGCGCAATTTTAATCGCTCCGGACACAATTGATTTAGATGTTAAATACAAAATACACTACGATCGGCTTGCACAGGCCTTGATTGCACATGCAAAAGCATCCATAGACCAGTATGTAGTTGAAAATAGAATTTATAGTGATTTTAAAAAAGGAAGAAGATCGGTTGCCCGAAATACCTATCAAAAAGAAACAGAGCTGTTCTTCCATAAAAAAGGCACAGCCGATGAAATTAAAGGCGCTATTAGTTTTATAGCATCGCAAAGTTGCGTAGATGGAGTGATATTATTTAATGAAAGCATGGTTGCAAATGGTTTTGGAGCGGTTTTAAGATCGAAGAAAATGCCTCGAAAAATCTTTGTTTCCAATACTTCTACAGCTACTCCGAAATCGCTTGTACCGCATGATCCTAAACATTACGGAACCAGACACAGATCTATGATTTCCTACTGTTGGAATCATCCTTCGGCGCTTGGTTTTGTGATTTCGCAAGATGGAGAAATTAGAGCCTTTTCTAAAATTGAAGATAAATTAATTATGTGGGAGAATATAAAAACACAGCAGTATAAAACCAGCCGCTCGGGCAGGCGAAACCAACAGTAGATATTTCAGATATTTTAAATCGTTCACAATCAATAATAGAATTGTAAAATATAAAGCTTAATACAAGTCTGAACCTTCCTGCATCACTTTTGCAAAATTTAGCGTAATTTTATATTTAATATTGGCAAACAATTTTAGCCTTAAAGTATTTAAAGAAAATGCATTTCTCCCGAACAAATAAATTAGTACAATTAGAATCTATTCATGAGCTATAAACAATTGCAGGAAAACGTAGAAAAGTACGTAAGCGATTATTTTCGCAACCACAGCGATCCGCGATTGGTTTATCATAATTTTGAGCATACTGAAGAGGTAGTAAAGGCCGCTCAGCAAATCGCTAACCACTATCAGCTTAGTGATCAGGATTTTTTTACGGTCACTGTTGCCGCCTACTTCCACGATACGGGTTATTACGATGATGCTTTAAATCATGAAGTTAAAGGGGCAGAGCTTGCAGATAAATTTTTGGTTGAGCAAAATGTGGAAACCGAAATCAGAGACCAGGTAAAAAGTGCTATTATGGCTACAAAAATACCTCAATCTCCAAAAAATCAAATCGATAAAATTGTTTGTGATGCCGATTTGTTTCACCTTGGATTACCTGATTTTCGCAAGAAGGGAAAGCTCATGCACAAGGAGGCCGAGCTCATCCAAAAAAAAGACATTAGTAAGTTGGAATGGCGAAAAAAAGATATTCAGTTTATGGAATCTCACCGCTATCAAACTGATTATGCCATTCTTTTACTTAACGACCAGAAGCAAGCCAATATTAGCAAGCTGAAAAGCAAGTTAACGCCTCAGGAGGTCATTAATACCGAATTGCAAGAGCCGAAAAACTTTGCGCCGGCAATAGATTTGTCAAAGGTTAAAAAGAAAGGTAAAGATGATCGTCCAGACAAAGGTATTGAGACCATGTTTAGGATTACAGCAACGAATAACCAGCGTTTAAGTGATATGGCTGATAATAAAGCCCACATTCTGATTACCGTAAATTCTATTATGCTTTCCTTAATTGTGAGTTTATTGCTGAGAAGGTTAGAAGATCATGGAAACTTAATTATTCCAACATTTATTTTGCTTATTGTTAGTTTAACCTGTGTGGTGGTTTCTATTTTATCAACTAGGCCGTCCATCCCTAAAGGAGAATTTACGCAGCAAGATATGGATGATAAGAAGGTTAATTTACTTTTCTTTGGTAATTTCTATAAAATGAGCTTGCCTAGTTATACCGAGGGGATGATCAAAGTAATGAACGACAAAGATTTTCTTTATGGAACCTTGATAACCGATGTTTATTCGCAAGGTGTAGTATTGGGGAGGAAATATAAACTAATTCGTTTAGCCTACAATATTTTTATGTGGGGGTTAATTGCTGCGGTTTTTGCATTTGTAATCGCTTATGCGGCTTACGGTAAACTTTAATGGCTGCAATGATCGAAACTTCTTTTTTTAACCGCGATTTAAGCTGGCTGAAATTTAATGAACGTGTGCTAATGGAAGCCGAACGCGAATCGGTTCCATTACTTGAGAGAATTAAATTTTTATCAATTTTTTCATCTAATCTTGATGAGTTTTATCGGGTACGCATGCCTGTACTTTTAGCTTTGGAAAAATTGAGCAGCAGAGAGGATAACGATATCCATATCGAAGAAGATCTGTTAAAAAGAGCCAATCAATTAATTTCTGATCAGCAACAGCGCTTCGGGAAAATATTAAAAAGCAGTATTATTCCAGCGCTTAAATCAAATAAAATAAATCTCGTTTATGGGGAGGTTTATCCAGCAGAAATTCAAAAATCAATCACCCAATATTTTTTAAGTCAGGTTTTAGCTTTTTTGCAGCCAGTTTTTATTGATGAGAAAACCCAATTCTTTCCAGCTAATAATGAGCTTTACTTCTTAATTACACTTAAAAAAGATTCAGATACTAAGGCTGTTATTTTAAATATTCCCTCAAATGAATTGCTTCGTTTTTATAAAGTAGAATCGGAGAATGAAACCTTTGTTGTTTTTTTGGATGATATTATCCGTTTTCATTTAAATCGCATTTTTCCGAATGATGAAATTACGGGATGTTTTAGTTTTAAAATAACGAGAGACGCGGAGATTGACCTCAAGGATGAATACTCCGGAAGTTTGTCGGAGCAGTTAGAGAAGCAATTGCAAAAACGCGATTTAGGTTTAGCTACCCGTTTTCTCCACCAGCCTGGAATTCCAATTAATGTATTGGTTTTAGTGAAGAAAATCTTCAATCTAAAAAAAGCCAACAATATAGAAGGAGGTCAATACCACAACCTGAAAGATTTGATGTTTTTTCCTGTAAAATCGGATAAGCTTTCCAATGATTCCTGGCCGAAAATATGTAATACCGATCTTATTGATGGTTCTTTAACCGAGGCTATTTACAAAAACGATATCATTGTACATACCCCTTACCAGAGTTACGATAGTGTTTTACGTTTCTTTAATGAAGCGGCTATTGACGAAACTGTACAGGAGATTTATGTTACACTCTATCGCGTAGCAAGCGATTCGAAAATTGTAAATGCCTTAATCAGCGCTGCAAAAAACGGGAAAAAAGTAACTGTTTTAGTAGAGCTTAAGGCCCGTTTCGATGAAGCAAACAATATTAAATGGGCAAAAAAAATGAAAGCGGTTGGGGTAGATATCATCTACAGTGTTACCGCTTTAAAAGTACATGCAAAAGTTGCCTTGGTTAAGCGCAAAGTTGAGGGTAGAATGCGGTACGTAGGTTTATTTGCCACTGGTAACTTCAATGAAACTACCGCCGGTTTTTATACAGATCACATTTTGATGACTGCAAATAAAGAAATGTTACGAGAAGTAGAACTGCTTTTTATTTTTCTAGCCAAACGTGTTAAACCAAGCGCAAATAATTTTATCGAATTTGATGAGTTATTGGTAGCGCAGTTTAATTTGCAACAAACATTTATTTCGCTTATTGAGCGTGAAATTCAATATGCAAAACAAGGAAAATCTGCCGCGATTACCATAAAAATGAATAACCTCGAAGAAAAGGTTTTAATTAACAAATTATATGAAGCCTCTGTTGCGGGTGTGCAAATTGATATGATTATTCGTGGCATTTGCAGGCTGATCCCAGGCGTAGCGGGCATGAGTGAAAATATTAAGGTAATCCGAATCGTCGACCGTTATTTAGAACATGGTCGGGTTTTTGTTTTTCATAATCTTGGCTCTGAAGAGGTTTATATGGGCTCGGCCGATTGGATGAACCGGAACATTTACCGTAGGATAGAGGTTTGCTTTCCCATCTATGATCAAAAAATAAAGCAAGAATTATTAGATATTATCAACCTTCAAAAACAGGATAATGTGCAAGCTGTTTTTATAAATGAAAACATGGATAATGTATCAATTAAAAACGATCAAATCCAGGTTTCATCACAGCATGCTATTTATCAATACTTAAAAAATAAAAATTAATTTTCTTCCCATGAATAAAATAGGTTCTAAGACAGCAATGTCTATTGCATTAATGGCTATCGCTTTTATTGGTGTTTCTTGTGTAAACGAAAAACGCGACGATAATTCGAAAACGACTGAAACTTCTCAAAATAGCGAGGCAAAATCCAATCTGCCTTATGATTTAGAAAACCCCGTTAAATACAATATGCCACAAAATCTTTTTGAAATTTCTGGTATTGTCTTTCACAAAGGAGACCCAAGTAAGGTTTTTGCTATTCAGGATGAAGATGGAGATTTGTTCTATTTGGGCTTGAGTGATAAGGAATCAAAGTTTACCAAATTTGGAGGAAAAGGCGATTATGAAGACGTAGCGATTGTAAAGGATTATGTGATCGTGTTAAAAAGTAATGGCGAACTGCATACTTTTCCCATTTCAGAAATTAATAAACCTGAAGTAGCAAACGTGGAGAAAACGAAAGACTTGGTTCCAAAAGCAGAATATGAAGGCTTAGCAGCCGATGAAAGTAATGGAATGGTATATGTTTTAACTAAAGAGGTTAAAAAAGAAAAGAAAGAAGCAACTGATATTTTCGCTTTTAAATTCGACGGAGGCAAATTTACCCCCGCTGGAACTTTCTCCTTACCATATAAAGAAATTGCTGATTTGGCAGGTGAGTCAAAACTGAAATTCCGTCCTTCAGCCTTGGAAAAAAATAGCTCAACAGGCGAGTGGTATGTTCTTTCTTCGGTTAATAAGCTATTGGTAATTACGGATGCTGATTTTAAAGTGAAGGCAACTTATCCATTAAAAGGTACTTCATTCAATCAGCCGGAAGGAATCGCTTTTGATCGGGACAACAATCTTTATATCTCAAACGAAGGTGGTGACTTATCTGCCGGAAATATTTTAATGTTTAAGCTGAAAAAGTAAGCAGTTTAAATTATCCTATCTTTATACAAACGCCTGGCTATGATTAAAAGATTTACCCTTTTAGCAATCTTATTTTTAACCCAACTTATTGCCTTTGCGCAAAGCGATGTAAAATATCGTGTTATTCTTTTCGGCGATGCCGGCGAGATGAATACCGCTCAAATGCAGGATTTAAAAAATGCTGCAAAACAAATCATCCCTAAAAAAACCACCGTAGTTTACTTAGGCGATAACATTTATCCAACGGGTATGGGTTTGCCAGGAAGTTTGGAAGAGGAAGATACCAAGAAAATTTTGCGTTCTCAGTTTGAGCCTATGCGCTCAATGGGTGCTACGGTTTATTTTATTCCCGGCAATCACGATTGGGATAAATCCGGACCAAAAGGCTTGGCAAAAATTAAAGCGCAAGATGATTTTTTAAAGGCTCAGGGCGATCCGCTTTTAAAATTAATTCCTGATAATGGTTGCCCTGATCCGGTAGCTATTAAATTGACAGATAAATTAACCATTATTGCCTATGATAGCGAATGGTGGCTGTTTCCTTACAACAAAGCCAATGCGGCCAGTGAGTGCGATTGCAATACAAAGGATGAGGTTTTAGTGAGAATGGAAGAACTGTTGGAGCAAAATAAAGACAAAGTAATTTTGTTGGCTTCGCACCATCCGTTTCAAAGTTACGGCCCTCATGGTGGTTACTTTAATCTAAGAAATCACCTTTTCCCTTTAACTTCTCTAAACAAAAATCTTTATATCCCAATGCCGGTGTTAGGTTCTGTTTATCCTTTCTTAAGGTCAACGCTTTTAAGCCCTGAAGATCTAAATCATCCAGCGTATAAAGATATGATCAGATCGGTAAACGGAGTATTTGGCGATTATCCAAATGTAACTTATGTAGCTGGTCATGAACATGGTTTACAGTTAATCAAAGGAAAGCAACTTCAGATTGTGAGTGGTTCAGGTTCAAAAACCTCTCCAAATAAACAAGGTAAAACCTCTCTTTTTCATGCGATGGAGCAAGGTTATGTTGTTGCCGATCAGTTGATGAATAACGATATGCGTTACGAGTATTATGTTTATTCTGATACCAGTGTGAAAAAAGTATATAGCTATATTAAGAAGTTCGAAACCATTCCTTCAAAGGTTCGTAACCGCGATAAACCAATTACCGCTGATAGTATTTTTGTGAAAATTAAACCTGAATACGATAGTGTTGGGCGTTTTCATCGCTATGTTTTTGGCGAAAATTACAGAAAGGAATATGCTGAGCGAACCAAAGTTCCGGTACTTCATGTTTCAAAAATGATGGGAGGCTTAAAAGCCACTCAGCGTGGAGGTGGTAATCAATCACGCTCTTTACGTTTAGAAGATAAAAACGGAAAAGAATATGTTCTACGCAGTGTAGAAAAATTTCCCGAAGTATTGCTGCCGGAAGGCTTAAGAAATACTTTTGCGAAAGACATTATTAAGGATAACATGTCTGCACAGCATCCATTTTCTGCATTGGTAGTGCCAGAATTGGCTAAAGCGGCAAACATACCACATTCAAATCCGATAATAGGCTGGGTTTCACCCGATGATGGTTTAGGTGAGTTTGAATCTGCTTTTGCCAATACATTATGCTTGTTCGAAGAGCGTGAACCTGTTGGAGAATCAGACAGTTCACCAAAAATGGATAAGAAATTAACTGAAGATAATGATAACAAATTAGATGGTCCGGCGTGGGTGAAAGCAAGAGCATTGGATGTTTTACTTGGCGATTGGGACAGGCATGAAGACCAATGGCGTTGGAAGGAAACAAAAACAAAAGAGGGCTCAACCTATTCGCCGGTTCCCCGCGATCGGGATCAGGTTTTCTTTCGTGGCGATGGAAAATTACAACGCTTTACGCAATCCTCTTCATTATTGCCTATGATGCAAGGCTACGAACGGCCAATTCAAAATATCAATTGGTTTTTATGGGAAGGAAGAGAAATTAGCAGTCGTTGGACGGCCAATATTGACGAGGAGGAATTTAATAAGATTGTTAAAGATTTTTGCGCAAACTATAATGATGAAGTTTTTGAAAAAGCATTAAAGAAACTGCCAGAACCTAGTTATTCCCTTCATCACGATGCATTTTTAACCACACTGCGTGAGCGTGTAGCAAACTTGCCAAAAATGATGAATGATTATTATCATTTCTTCAATCGCATTGTCGATATTGAAATGACCGATAAACACGAACTTATTAAAGTTACCGATGCCGAGAACGATGGTTTAAGGGTTAAAATTAATAAGATATCAAAAGAAGGAAATATCAAAGATGAGCTGTTTGATCGCAAGTTCGATCCTAACGTAACAAAGGAGCTCAGGATTTACATGCACAATGGTAACGATAGTTTGCTTTTGGATAATAAAAATTCTAAGATTAAAATTCGCATCATCGGGGGTAAGGGAAATAAGTTTTATGATTTCGCCAATAGCAACAGCACTGTAAGGTTGTACGGAAGAACCGATAAAGCAATTTATCAAGGAGAATCTCAAGATAAAATCAAAAAAATAATTTCTAATGATACGGCCAATTTTAGCTACATCCCAAAAGATATGTACGTTAGAAGATCGTACAATCTCAATGCAGGTTACAACAGAGATGATGGAATTTTATTGGGCTTGGTTTACAAACAAACTAACCCTGGCTTTAGGAAACAACCTTGGGGAAACTCGCAGACTGTTTCGTTTTTGCATTCATTTTCTACCAAAGCATTCCGTTTTAATTACAAAGGGGAGTGGCTAAAGGCTTTGGGTAAAGGCGATTTGCTGGTTAATGCCAATGCTTATGCTCCGAACAATACGCAAAACTTTTTCGGTTTAGGTAATGACACCCGTTTTGATGAACATGGAGATGATATCAGGTATTATCGTGCTCGATTTAATCTTTACCAGGTTGATGCTGCCATTCGTTGGAGAAGACCGAAGTCGACTCTTTCTATTGGTCCATCTTATCAATATTATAAATTTAACAAAGAGGACAACGATGGGCGTTTTATTTTAAATCCTGGTCAGCTCCATTCAGCTGACAGTTTGACGGTTAGAAATGAAAAAATGTTTGCTGGGGCGATTGTAAATTTTGTAAACAATACACGTGATAATGATTTGCTTCCAACTTTAGGAAGTTATGTAGATTTCAAATTGCTTGCGTATAAGGGTGTAAACAAGTATTCCAATTCTATTGGTCAGCTTACCGCCAGTGTATCGTTGTACAAAAACTTAGATGGAAGAAAAAATTTCATCTTGGCTGATCGATTCGGGGGAGGAGTAACGGTAGGACAACCTGCTTTTTACCAGGCTTTATATCTTGGAGGACAAGGCAACCTTCAAGGTTATCGCCAGTTCAGATTCGCTGGAGAGCACATTTTTTATAACAACTTAGAGTTAAGAGCAAGACTTGGTGATTTAGTCAGTTATGTTTTACCCGGACAAGTTGGCTTACTTGGCTTTTATGATGTGGGTAGGGTTTGGAAACGCAATGAAATTTCAACAACATGGCACCATGGCGTTGGTGGAGGCGTTTACTTCGCTCCGGCATCACTCACGGTTGTAAGATTTGTGATGGGACATTCGTCTGATGGCTGGTATCCATACCTATCATTAAATTTTAGGTACTAAATTTGTGTAACATCCTTATAGATACTAAACCCAAGTATTACGTTTCAAAGACGATTTTGCTTTAACCAGTGCTTACCTTTGCAACGGATTAATAATTAATTAGATAACTATAAAATTTACACTATAGAAAAACTTATACAATGAATACCAACGTAATAAAAATACATAAAAACGAATGTATAGGTTGCCAGGTAGAATCTTCTCTGTCTTTCCGCCCCCTCGTGGAGTACTTAAAAGATAGATTAAAAACAGAAAAATCAGTTAAATCTGAATTTTACAGATTTTTACTCGAAAAAATTGAAAAAGATAAAGTGCTTTTAACAAGCATCAGCGCTGAAGAATTATCTAAATACAAAGATACATTAGAGTTAATTTTTACCATCCTTACCCCGTTAATGGGTGATGAAGATGATTTGTTCTGGGCGCTAAGTACACCAATACCCGATCAGATTTTCTTTAGTACTAACGCCTTTTATAAATTTTTCAAAGATCACGATCCTAAAAATAAAGTTACAAAAGATAGTGAGCCGGTTGAAAAGAAACAGCTTAAGTTTATTTATAATATCATTTTAAGCCGTTTTTATAACTTCACTTACGTACTTAAAAATGAAATTATTTACGGACATGTTAACGAAGAATCGAAGCTTACACAGTATTATAATATTCAAACTGATACCAAATTTGTAGATATCAAACACAAAGGCGACCTGCCTAAAATTAATTTTGAGGAATTAGGTCGTTATTTTCAGGAAGATAATGAGCTGGAATATTTGATTACTCATTTGCCATTGCAAAACTTCTGCTTCGAAGGTTTTAGTATCATCTCCATTACCGATGTTACTTTGCAAAACTCAATTGATGGTATTCGTGATGCTCTGGTAAATCACAACTATCAAACCGAGGCTTATACCCACGTTATCCAGGCTTTAAAAAGTTTAAGTGGTAATGGGGATTTAGAATTTGGGCTGATGCCGTTTCTAACGGTAAATAACAAACTGGTTTTCGATAATAAAGAGTTTTCTCAAAGTATGCTGATCAATTCGGCAAAGGCGGCAAATCTCGAAGAGGAAGTATTCTATTCATTAGTTGATAAATACAAGGAAAATCCAAAGGCGATATTTGTAAGCGCCATTAATGATGATCAAATTTCGAAAGATCCATTTTTAAGGGTATTAAAAGCAGCTGGAGTTTGTTCTTATTCTGTTTTACCGGTATACTACAATAACCAGCTTGCTGGTGTATTAGAAGTTTATTCTAACCATGAAGTATTAGTTGATGATAAATTGCTTTCAAGATTACGTCCGGCAATGCCGTTAATTGGCCAGCTTTTTCAATATAGCATTGAAGAGTTTGATGCGAAAATGGATGAGGTACTAATGGATAAGTTTACTGCCTTGCAACCATCAGTTCAATGGAAATTCAATGAAGCGGTATGGCATTTTCTTCAAAGTCAGAATACCAATAGTAAAGTAAAAGAAATAGAAACTGTTACTTTCAAGCATATGTACCCATTGTTTGGTGCAATTGATATTAGAAATTCGACAACAGAACGCAACAAGGCACTTAAAGATGATTTAAACGTACTATTAAATCATTTAATGGATGCACTAAAAGCCATAAAAAAAACAGTTAAACTTGATCTGATTGACAAGCTTTTATTTAATTGTAAAGATTGGATTAAACAGATTGGAAGTTTTGCTTCATCGAATGAAGAAAATCGTTTAAGAGAATTTTTAGAGATGGAAGTTTATCCATTCTTATCTATTATCAAAACAAATCACCCAGAAACTGCAGAAATTGTTAATGAGTATTTTACTGTAATTGTGCCCGAAACCGGAGCTGCCTATGCAAATCGCCGGCAGTTGGAAATTTCGATGCAGTTAATCAATACGGAAGTAAGTCAATACTTAGAAAAATCGCAGGCTAATTTGCAGGCATCGTATCCTTGCTATTTTGCCAAGTTTAGAACAGATGGGGTAGAATATGATATTTATATCGGACAGGAAATTGCTCCAGAGAAGCCATTCGATATTTTATACTTAAAAAATATCCGATTATGGCAATTGACTTCGATGGTTGATATTGCCCGTTTATCGAAAAGCCTAATTGGCGAAATGCCACGGCCTTTAGAAACAACACAATTGATATTTATCCATTCAAACGCCATTGATATTAGTTTCAGAAATGACGAACGACGCTTCGATGTAGAGGGCGCTTATAATATCCGCTATGAAGTTGTTAAAAAGCGAATAGATAAGGTTTTGATTAAGGGTACCAGCGAACGTTTGACGCAACCACATAAAATTTCGATGGTTTATTTTAACCAGGAAGAAGCTAAGGAATATCTTGAATACATCAAATACATGCAGGTTCAAGGCTATTTAACTAACGATGTTGAGTTACTCGATTTAGATGAATTACAAGGTGTTTCAGGATTAAAAGCGCTGCGTGTAGGCGTGAAGTATTTAGATGACAAACGCGATGCTGCAAAGAAGCTAAAGCCAAGAGAACTCAAATCGATTGAAAAAGAGATAGCTAAAATGCTCCAGAATTAGCATTATAAAATATTTGATCTCCTAATTAAGTGATCGTGTTGAAGATTGTAAAGAAATGTATAGATTTTAGATGATCTTCAACAGTATTTTAGCGATAAATTAAAAAGGGCTTTCTGATCATCTCAGAAAGCCCTTCGTTTTATTTGTGTGTGAATTTTTAGTTTATTGAAGCAATTTCCTTTTCGATAGCAACTGTTTCCACCGAGCTCATGTTCGTTTTCAAAGCTGCAAATTTATCGATAGTTAGTTTTTGATTCTTGCCCATTACCAGTGTGTGGCTGTCGGTAGAACCGCTTAATTTCAAATCGGCATTATCTTTAATTACCGTGTATAAACCTTCAGTGCTGGTGTTGATATCTGCGTGTGCGTTGCCATTCAAGAAAATTTGTAAAAATTTGGTAGTCAATTTGCCCTCAGTTTTAACAATGGCATTTTCCGATGCTTCTATCCTAAAAATATCATTAACATAAACGATTACTTTGGTTAGTTCCTTATCCGATGATGAGATCTTTAAGTTATCTCCATCCTGAAAAACTTTTGCACTTCCAATATTATCATCTGCATAGGTTACTCCAGCTTTTGATCTTTGAATTAAAGTAATTTCAACATTTCCTTTAACCGAAATTCTTTTAAAATCACTAACTCTCGAAACTTTTACTGGTGCAACTTCGGTAGCCGAAATGCTGGAAGAAAATAGAGTTGTAGATAAAACGATTGCTGCAAATGAAGATGTGATTAGGGTTTTGATTGAGGTTTTCATAATGTTTTTTATTTGATAATTAAATGTTAATTAATTGTTATTGAATTGTTTAGGTAATTTTGTTTTTGTTTTGTAGATAAGACGCTCCCAAATCGAAAACGTTGCAAGCGTTCTGTCTGTATTATACCAGTCTCATGTAATTCTCGACGAACGGGCATAAATTCAAGACGAAAACATGAAACTTTCTAGAAGTTTTTGAACCACGTTAATTTGAAACTTCAAGCGTACACTGTTGTTGACACGTAAAAAAAATAATAGTATATCTTGCAACTATTCTTTTTGCTATATTTATGGATTAATATTCCTATTTAGTTTATGAAGAAAAAGGTTGTACTTGTTCAGGATAATAAAGATATTCTTGATATAATGGACCAAGTGTTAGATGAGGAGGGTTTTGATGTTACACCATCTTTAACCACCGAACCTATCGAGAATATAGAAGAAATTGATCCTGATTTAGTGATAGTCGATGACCATATCAAGGGAAAAGTTAAAGGATCTGAGATTATAAAGGCATTAAAATCTGATCCGGAGACGGAGGACGTTTCTGCAGTACTCACATCAACTTCTGCCGATTTGCCAAAAACTGCGGAAGAGTGTAAAGCTGACGATTACATTGAAAAGCCATTTGATATAGATCATATGGTTGACGTAGTAAAGAAAAACGCTTAACATTAAGCCGCTATTTGAATTTCTCATGCTAATTCTGATGAAAAATATTCCTTATCGAATCTTAATTTCCGTGATGATTTTGCTCCTTATTTCTTGTAAAAAAGATCAGCCAATAGGAAAATGGAAAGATAATATTAAATTATCTCAGAAAGCGGCGACATTAAACGCCAATTTAAATTCGATAACCATTAATACCGAATCAACTAGTTGGTGGCTAAATAACATCATGCTTAACAAAGTTGATGTTGATTTATAGACAGTAAAAAAGACAGATAAAAATTTCGTTGTCAATCATACTGATTTCAAAGTGGGAAGAATAAATGGCAATACAATAGTTATAACCATAAATCGAAATACGAGCGGCTTTGATAGATTGCTAACCATAGGTTTGCAAAACGGAAATTATTTCGATGGAATAGCAATCACGCAGCAAAAGTAAAATCTAAATTTGGTAGGAAAGTCTGTAACTACCTATTCAGCGTTGGCTCGTAAGTATCCGTGCTAACCGTAGCCTGCAGCTCATGCAGAATTTGATAAAGCCCAAAATTCGTTCTGTTTACATAGATAAAATGCTTTACGCCTCTAGCTTGTTTAAATTCAGGCATTCTAGATATTTTTTCGCCATAAGCATATAGTTGATCAAAAAATTCAGGTTTGCTAAAGTCAAATATCTTATTGATATAGGGCTTAGCAAAAAGGCTGATCATTTCTTTATAGGCTTTATAATAAAATTCGACTTGATTTTCCGTATCATCATTGTGAATCATATCAAGCTTTCTAAAAGCATCAATGGTTTTTTGTTTATCGTTGATTACATCAGTAGAAATTAATGAGAAAAATGGATAGTAGAAATCATTTGGCAATTCTTTAATACAGCCAAAATCAATTACACCTAAATCTTCATTTGGCGTAATCATAAAATTTCCTGGGTGTGGGTCGGCATGTACAGCTCTTAACTCATGCTGTTGGAAATTATAAAAATCCCACAAAGCCTGCCCAATCTTATTTTTTAGCTCCTGTGATGGATTAGTTTTTAAAAACTCTTTTAAATGCAACCCCTCAAGCCAATCCATCGTGATAATACGCTTACCGGAAAGTTCGGGATAGTACTTTGGGAAAACAACATGATCCAAGTTCTGGCAATCTTCTGAAAATTGAATAGATCTCTTAACTTCCAATTCATAATCGGTTTCTTCCAATAGCCTTTCCTCAACTTCTTTAATATAGATGTTAAGTTCTCTTTCTGACATGCCCAATAACCGAAATGCAAAAGGTTTAACCAGTTTTAAGTCAGATGAGATACTGTCTCCAACACCAGGATATTGAATTTTTACAGCGAGTTTTTTGCCATTTAAAGTGGCTTGATGCACTTGGCCGATTGAAGCAGCATTGCTTGAGTTAAGGTTAAAGGTGTCGAAAATCTGATCAGGCGTTTTGCCGAAGTTTTTGGTGAAAGTTCTTACAATGAGTGGCCCGGAAAGGGGAGGAGCATTATATTGTGATTGCGTAAACTTATCTACGTAAGATTTAGGCATGATATTCTTATCCATACTCAGCATCTGAGCAATTTTCAATGCACTGCCCTTTAGCTCACTTAACGATTTGTAAATATCGGTGGCATTATCTTCGTTAAGTTGCTCTTTATCCATATCAGGATTGAACAATTTTTTCGAATAGTGTTTGATGTAATTACCTCCAATTTGAAAACCTGTTTTAACAAATTTTGCTGAACGTTCTACTTTTGTTGTCGGAATACTGTCTTGTGCCTTCATCAATTCTAAAATCCCATCTTTTCTTTAAACTTTCCGTTACGCGATAAAAACTTTCCATAATCAATCAAATTATCTATAGGAGAATGTTGAAAGAGATCGAAAGTTACATTAATGCCTTTTTCAATGGCTTCGTCACTTTTTTCAAAGCCATCGCTATCATCATTGATCCAAAAATTAACTATAAATGCAAATTGAACCCAGAGCGCATCTTTATATCTTTTAGTTAAAAATTTGCGCTCCGCTAATTCACCGCTATCGAGCCCTTCATCAATAATTTCTTGAGCAAAGTTTTCAAAAATAGGTTTCACTCCTGCCAAAACATTAGGTGTAGAAAATTTACCCTGATAATTTTTAAGGCTATAAATTACAAAGCTACGTTCGCTTTTTAAGTTCTCCAGGTAGCTGTAGAAAAAGGATAACATTTTCTCTCTGGATGTATATTGGTGCCAAACTTCCTGATCTTTAATTTTACTAATCGTTTCAAAGGTAAGATCAAACCAGATGGTCTTCTCAATGCTTTCAAATGAGGAATAGAACTGATAAAATTCTGCCTCAGTAATTTTTAATTTTTTAGCAAAACTATATACCGTTTTTGGTTTCTCATTGTTGGTTAAAACAAAATCAATATATGCAGTTCTTATTTGTTGAGCGGTGGCCATATTATTCCTTTTTTACAATGATAACGTTAAATATCAACCCTTGTTTTCTGATGGGAGTAATTGTTAATCACGCAATTGTAATAATAGCTTTCAAAATAATTGAAAGTTGGTTTTTTGCCTAGTAAATTTAGTAATTACAATATCATTGTGGAAATAAAAAGTTTTGTAAAACTAAAAATATTAGTAATATTGAGCTCAATTTAATCTTTATTAATATGATCCAGCTAAACGACTTTTTATATGGTAAAATGGAGTTTCCACAAGTATTTTCTGACCTGTTAAATACTGAAGCTTTAAAACGTTTAGCTGGAATTCACCAAAGCGGTGCTATTTTTTTGGTAAATCCCGACATTTGCCATTCACGACTGGAGCATGCAATAGGGGTAACCATGCTAATCAAAAAGTTAGGAGGTTCGGAACTGGAGCAAATAACTGGTTTATTACATGACGTTTCGCATACCGCTTTTTCTCACGTTGGCGATTATGTGTTTGAGCACCTGGATGAAGATTACCACGAAAAGGTTTTTGCTGAGGTAATTTATAAGTCGGAAATTCCAGATGTTCTGTTGAACTATGGTTATGATGTTAATCAAATTCTTTACGGAAAGTTTAACATTTTAGAACAACCATTGCCATCTCTTTGTGCGGATAGATTAGATTACACTTTAAGGGATGGTGTACACGGAGGGATCATATCACGGCAAAGGGCTCGTGAGTTTCTTAGTGCCATAGTGATCAATGGAGGTAAAATTGCTGTGAATGATAATGCTCAGGTAAATTGGATAAATGAAGTTTTTGAAAAATTGAATAGTGAGTTTTTTAAGCTTCCGCTACACTTATATGCTAACGGCAAAATGGCCGAGTTAATAAGAAGTTTCATAATTAAAGGTGTTTTAAGAGAGAGTGATATGTTTAAAACCGATACGCTACTGCTAAATAAAATTAGAACTACCTATGAAGGTTACGAAGCAATTAAATCCATTAAGCAGCTTCGTGGGTTTGCAGAATATATTCGACATGGAGATTTGCCTAAAATAAAGCCCAGAACCTTGAAAGCTTTGCTTGTTTAATTAAATTGAAAATAGAAACAATGATATTTCTTTGCTGTATATTAGACAAAATTGTGTGATATGTCTGTAATAGAAATTATTTTAATAGGTGTAGTTGTAGTATTAATTTTTGGTGGCAAGAAACTGCCAGAGTTAATGCGTGGAATTGGAAAAAGCGTTAAAGAATTTAAAAGTGCAAAGGAGGAAGGTTCAAGTAAATAATTTTTATTTATCATTAATACCTTTCCAATAATGAGATCACGATTCAAACTTTAAGTTAACTTTTGTGTTTTCTTTTAAACGCAGAAAACATGGAAAATCAGAATCAAGAAAAATCAAAGAAAAATACGAGTGAAATAATTGAGAAAGATTCTTCTAAGGGTTTGAATGATTGGAACGATCGTTTAGATAAAAATCTTGAACCAGAAGATCGTAATGATACTGACGCCGACGTTAAAGCGAAGGAATACTCTGAGAAGTTTGATGGTAAAGCGAATCAATGAATATATATAGTTTAAGCACTTTGAGTCAATTTTCCATAGTGATCATCATTTAATGGAGTGTCCAAATCGTATGAGGAAAATATCATGTTGCTGTAAGACACAATTTCCTCTATTTCTTTAATATCATATAAAGCGCCATCCAGCTTTTTAATAGTTGCTTCCAGTTGATTCTTATCGGTATCGTCTAACTGATTTTTGATTAAGCCAAAACCATCTTTTATTGCATTATTAATATTTCTCTTAAAAAAGAAAAATGCATTTCTATAGTTCAAAAATAGAGATTCATCTTTTTTGGAAGCATGTTCTAGTCTAAAATGCGCTTTTTCTACTTCTTTGTACAGTTCCAAATCTGCCCCGTCGTTCACTCTCGCAGGATAAATTTTTTTTATTAAGTAATGGTAGGAATTAATTAGCTTTTCCATCTTTTACAATCTTAAGTTGATAAATGGGATGAATGCTGTTGTATTAGGGGATACTTATTTGGAACGGCTTAGAACGTGATTTGTTATTTTTATATGTTTTTTTTACATCAACCCCTTAAATTATTACACGAAATGGTTATTTTGCCCAGTTAAAAATTTATAAATCTTTATAACCTATTCTTCTTATATTGTATAAATAGTATATTGCATCTCTATAACTTTCCAAATGAATTACCTTTCTAATTAGCTAATACCAATGAAGCGAGCTGGATTATTAGCTTTACTAATATTTTTATTGGTTTCAATGCGCTCTCGTGCTCAAAACGTTTCCAACGAAGGGACAGACTTTTGGGCAGTTTTCCCCACGCATGTACCTAGCCAAAATAGCTTAGCTAACATTGCGGTTTTTGTAACTTCCAAATTCAATACAGAGGTTACGGTTAGTTGCGGAACATGGTCGTTAAAAAAAACAATCCCAGCCAACCAAGCTATACGATTTGATGTACCTAGAGCGTCGGCGTATATAGAAGAATCAGAATCAAATACAGTTTTATTAGATAGGGCAATACGTATCCGCGTAACCGATGGTTTACCCAAAGTTTCTGCATACACTCACATTTACGGAAGAGCAAGATCAGCAGCTTCGTTGATACTTCCATTCGAAACACTTGGCCAAACCTATTATTCCATGAACTACACTCAATCTGCAGGGGGAAGAAATTACTTGGCCATCGTAGCTGCAGAAGATAATACAAGTGTTATTATTCATGAGAAAGGTGGCAGTACTTTACCAGTTACTTTGGCCAAAGCAGGCGATGTATACGAATACATCGCAGGTACTGGTGATCTAACCGGAGTTTATGTAGAAACAGATAAAACAAAATCATCTTGCAAAAGATTTGCTGCTTTTTCTGGCTCATCTGTAATTGTAATAGGCCCATGTACTGGTTCTCAAGATCCACTATATCAACAACTTTATCCAACAGTAAGCTGGGGAAGAAACTATGGCGTTGTCCCATTCAAAGATAGGCGGTACATCTTAAGAATTTTGGCTCAAGAAGATAATACAAAATTCACTTTAGATGGTACTTCTATTACTTTAAATAAAGGCGAATTCTATGAAAGCAGCATTTTAACCCAATCTACATTTATCTCTGCTGATAAATTAATTAGTGTTGCACAATATTCACTTACTCAAAATTGTTCTTCAGCTTTGGGTAACGCTATTATTGGCGATCCGGAAATGGTTATTCTTAATCCAGTTGAATTCAGCATTAAAACCGTTACCGTGTTTTCATCTGATTTGGAATCAATAGTGGATAAGTATATCAACGTTCTAATTAGAACAAATAAAGTAAACAGCTTTAAAATTAATGGGGTAGCTCCTACAGCATCATGGAGTACACTTATTGGCAATTCTACTTATTCGTTTGCCCAGATTTCTGTTACAGCAAGCAGTTTAACGTTGACAGCTGATGATGGATTTAATGCAATTGCGTACGGATTTGGTAATGCCGAATCATATTCCTATTCAGCCGGGACCAATTTATCATCAAACAATTATTTAACGGTTATTGATGAAACCCGAAACGAGGAAAGTCCTAATGGTTGTATTGGACAAACTGTTGATTTTAAAGTCAATTTGCCTTATGAACCAGATCGGATCACCTGGACTTTGGAAGGTGGGGTGCCAGAACCAGTTCCAAACCCGGTACCTGAAAAGAAAATTGTAAACGGACAAACTATTTATGTCTACCGATATCCTGTAAATAAAACCTATACTCAAACCGGTGAATACCATTTAGAAGTGGTTGCGCATGTGCCAACGAATGCGAATAATTGTATTACAGGCGACATTACAACCAACTATGTTTTTAATATCTACGATTTGCCCATTACCGATTTTGAAGCCAAGTTGACAGGTTGTGCCAATACTGAAGTTCAGTTTACAGATAAAAGTGATTCTAAAACAACCGATTTTGCAATTACAAATTGGCTTTGGGATTTTAGAGATGGCACGACATCAGCCGATCAAAACCCAAAACATGCTTTTTTAAAAGAAGGTAAATACAAAGTTTTATTAACGGTAAAATCTGGAACAGGCTGTTATTCTGAACCTGTTGAAAAAGAAATAGAAATTTACCCACAGCCAGTTTCAAATTTTAAAGCTCCTGCTGAAACTTGCACCAATACCGAATTTACAATTCAAGACTTATCAGCTATAAGCAATGATATATCTGTAAATACCATTAAAAGCTGGGCTTGGAATTTTGATGACGGAACAGCAATTTCAACTGATCAAAATCCAAAACATAGCTATACTAAAACTGGAAAGTATACTATTTCACTGGTAACCACGTCGTCGAATAATTGCGTAAGCGAAGCAAAGAAATGGGAAATCAATGTTACAGAGCTACCAAAAGCAGGTTTTGAAATGCCCGATATCTGCTTGAAAGATGCTGTTGCTAATTTCACCAATACAGCAGTAAATGTAGACGGTACGGCTGACGGATTAACTTATAAATGGGATTTTGGAGACAAATATTTATCGGCCGCTGATTTGGTAAAAAACACATCAAATGCGAAAGATGGTTCACATACTTACACCGTAGCCGATAATTACGATGTTACCCTGACCATTACTAACACAAACGGATGTACAGATATTGTTAAACAACAGTTTACCGTCAACGGATCTGTTCCTAAGGCTAACTTTGAACCCTTGACTACCAATAATTATTGCAGCAACACGGTAATCTCAATTAAAAATACATCGACGGTAGATTTTGGAAAGGTAACAAAGATTGAAGTCTATAAAGATTTAGATAACCAGCCGGAGAGCATGGAAACTTTTAATTTTCCAATACCAGATCAAATAGATTTGAATTATGCACCTTTTGGTTCCCCGCTAACTAAAGATGTTCAGATTAAAGTAGTTGCCTATTCAGGAGGCCAATGCTCTGATTTTATCATTAAAACCATTACATTGAACGCATCTCCAACAATAACAGTTGATGAAATTTTGCCTGTGTGTGAGAATGATGGTAATGTTGTTATCAATCAATTTCATGAAACCAACGGAATTTCAGGCGTTGGAGTTTATAGCAGTGATGGAAGCGGTTTGAAACCTGATGGAACGTTTAATCCGAAACTGGCCGGGCTCGGGCCTCATAACATCACCTATACTTTCACAGCAGATAATGGTTGTAGTGCTACGGTTACAAAATCAATTTTTGTAAATAAATCACCAGTGGTTGATGGCGGCTCAATTATTTATATCTTAGCAGGAGGAGAAATACAAGTTCCTGCTGTAGCAACAGGAGAAGGATTGAAATATGAGTGGTTACCGGCTACAGGGTTGGATAATAACAAAGTCTTGAATCCAATTGCCTCACCGGAAGATGATACTGACTACACCTTAACTGTAACTACCAGTCCGGAGCAATGTACTGCAGTACTACGGGTATCGGTTAAGGTTTTACAGGCTGTTAATCCTCCAAGTAGTTTCACTCCAAATGGTGATGGAATTAATGATGTATGGAATATCAAGTATTTGGAAAGTTATCCAAAGGCAACTGTAGAAGTCTTTAACCGGAATGGGAGCCGAATATTTTTTAGTGCTGGATATACAACCCCATTTGATGGGAATTATCAAAATGAACAACTTCCGGTTGGTGTTTATTACTACATCATAAATCCACGAAATGGAAGGAAAAACGTTACCGGACCGCTCACAATAATCAGATAAATTTTGAAAAAGTATATCCTTATATTTGCCTTACTTGTTTCTATCAAAGCTTTTTCTCAGCAAAAGCCACAATACACCCAGTATATTTTTAATCAATATTTGCTTAACCCGGCGCTTTCTGGGATAGAAAATTATATTGATTTTAAAGCAGGTTATCGGAAACAATGGGCTGGAATTAATGATGCGCCACAAACCTCTTTCGTGTCAGCACATTGGGCATTGGGCGATAATCAGTTGTGGAGTAATGCGCTCACTTCATTTCCCGAAGAAACGGGCAATCCAATGGATCGGAATTACATGCAGAATTATACTTCATCACCACCACATCATGGCATGGGTGTTACCGCAGTTTTGGATAAAACAGGCCCGATAAAAAGATTGGATGCCAATGTAACTTACGCCTATCATTTGCAATTGAGCAATAATTTTAATTTATCTGCAGGTGTTGCAGCAGGTTTATCTAGTATTTCATTAGATATAAATGCATTGACATTCGAAAATCCTTATGAACCATCACTTAATAGAGCAATTACCAACCAATTACGTCCAGATTTAAGCGTTGGTGTTTGGTTATACGGTGCAAGAATGTTTGCAGGAGTATCGGCTCAACAGATATTATCTCAAAAATTAAGTTTTTCGGGAGATGAAGCCTATAATCAAGGAAAAGCAGTTCCGCATTTCTTTGGTACAGCGGGATATAAATTTTTTCTTGATGATGAAATTGCAGCAATTCCTTCCGTTATGGTTAAATATGTGCAGCCAGCGCCAGTATCGGTAGATCTAAATATGAAAATAGCTTTTAGAGATAAGTTATGGCTTGGGGGAAGTTATCGCAAGGATGATTCATTTTCGGCAATGGCCGGTTTCAATATTGGTAAGATGTTAAATCTAACCTACTCTTACGATTTTACCACTTCAGATTTGAATCAGGTAAGCAATGGTAGCCATGAAATTGTTTTGGGATTACTACTCAACAACATTTATAAAGTACCTTCGTATATCCGAATGTGGTAACGAACTAAAGATAGGCTAATTCAGTTCAAACGCACATCCAAATAAACCAAAAAATACGGCTTGATACCAACTGAAAACAAAAAATTGCCCTAGGACTAAAGTTCCTTTCTTAACCTCGCCACCGGAATATTCATTTGCTCTCTGTATTTAGCAACAGTTCTACGGGCAATGTTATAACCTCTTTCTTTTAAAATATCGGTCAATTTCTCGTCGGCAAGAGGCTTGCGTTTATCCTCATTTCCAATACAATCTTCGAGTATTTTTTTTACTTCTTTGTTCGATACCTCTTCTCCATTTTCTGTCTGAATGGCTTCTGAGAAGAAAGATTTTAACAGAAAGGTACCAAATTCAGTTTGCACATACTTCGAATTGGCTACACGAGATACGGTAGAAATATCCATGTCGATTTTATCAGCAATATCTTTTAAAATCATTGGACGCATTTTGCGTTCATCCGCCGTCAAAAAATACTCGTACTGATAATGCATAATTGCATTCATTGTTTTCAACAAAGTTTGTTGCCTTTGTTTAATGGCATCGATAAACCACTTAGCCGAATCTAATTTTTGCTTCACAAACTGAACAGCTTCTTTAAGCTTTTTATCTTTTGATGAAGCCTTATCGTAATGCTCAAACATTTCCTGGTAAGAGCGGCTTACCTTTAGTTCAGGTGCATTTTTAGAGTTCAGTGTTAAAATTAAAATCCCATCATTATTACTAATATGAAAATCCGGAATGATTTGCATTTGTTTGGTCGTTACCTGATTTGCATCACCTGGTTTTGGATTTAAGCGCAAAATCTCGTTGACTACCTCTTTAAGTTCTTCGCTATCTAGGCCTAAGCTTTTTTCGAGTTTGTCGTAATGTTTTCTTGTAAATTCATCCAGATAGTTTTCTACAACATTCATTGCTTTAACTATTATCGGATTATTGGGGTCTTTTCTTTTTAATTGAATCAATAAACATTCTTTCAAGTCTCTTGCGCCAATGCCTGGAGGATCGAAACTTTGAATCAGTTTTAACATTTCCAATACATCTTCTTCCTCAACCATTACATTTTGAGAAAAAGCCAAATCGTCAATCATAGAACCCAAAGGGCGGCGTAAATAGCCATCATCATCCAAACTTCCGATAATTTGCTTACCGATAATAAAATCCTGGTCTGATAGAGGAATAAGATCTAATTGCTCTTGTAAACTTTCAAAGAAGGTGCTTTCAATAGCGATTGGAGTTTCTTTTTTCTCTTCGTCATCATCACCATTGTTGTAATTCGTACTATAATCGTTGGTATTGTCGTCTTGCAGATAATCGTCTACATTAAACTCATCCATGCTGGTATCTTCAGATGGTCCATCGAAGTCTTCAGGGCTATCGTTTAAATCATCATATTCGCTTTTAGGCTCATCCTGTGTCATCAAACTAGGATCTTCTAAAGCAGGATTATCTTCCAATTCCTCTTTTACACGCGTATCTAAAGCAACCGTTGGCACCTGTAACAACTTTATAAACTGAATTTGTTGGGGTGATAACTTTTGTAATAATTTTTGTTGTAGATGTTGCTTTAGCATATTTTGTATTCAGGATTGCAGCAAAAATAAACAAATCATTTCAGATATTCTTTCGAATTAACGTAAATGCTTTTGAATGTTTGGTTTAATTGTCTGCTAAACATTTGGATTCAGTTGAATGTTTGCTATTTTCGTATATAAATCATCTAAGCTTAAAAATTATGGGTTTTGTTAAAGAATTTAAAGACTTCGCGGTTAAAGGGAACGTTCTCGACCTAGCTGTCGGTGTTATCATCGGTGCTGCATTTGGAAAAATTGTAAGCTCACTAGTGGAGGATATTATTACGCCAGCAGTGCTGGGTCCGGCATTAAAAGCAGCCGGATTAGAAGATTTAAGCCAACTCACTATTGCGGGAACAGCAATAAAGTACGGCAATTTTCTATCGCAAGTAATTACATTTATTATTGTGGCTTTGGTGTTATTTGTGATTATTAAAGGTGCCAATAACCTTAAGAAAAAGGAAGTTGCGGCTCCTGCAGCTCCAGCACCACCAACAAAAGAAGAAGTTCTTTTAGCAGAAATACGAGATTTGCTTAAAGCAAAAGCATAAAAAACAAAGATCTGCTCAAGGGCAGATCTTTGTTTTTAAAAACTCCTTTTCACTTTCGGATCTGTTATTATAATATAATCACCAAGGTTTCGATGTTTTTCCCAGTTCGGATTCTCAAAATTTTCATCACTAAATGATGAAATATTAAGAATTTTTAGTGTTGGAGCATATTTTTGAAGTTTGGCCAATGTTCCAAGCTTTTCATCGCTATGAAATCGGCCATTTAGTTGTAGAATTTTAATTCGTTTATTTGCTTTCGCAAACTTAGCGATTGACCAAGCCATGGTAGCATCCCAAAAATTTTGAGTCTGATAGACTTTCATCGAACCCATGCTATGTCCTCCCAATAGTTCGGTAAATTTTTCCAGGTATCTTCCGGTAGCGGTATCAATAGGGAGAGGTGGCAAAATGTTTAGTGATGATTTAGGAAAGCCACTTAAAACAGTCAACCCATTTTTGGTCACTGCATTGCTATAGCGAGTGGCGGCGTTGCCAGCAATTACAGCAAGCTTATTCATTTTAGCATATTCAATTAAGGGTTTATAGTCCTTGTAATTTGACCACGCCCTTCCTTCTTTGATAAAATTCTTTTCTGATATCAAGTCGGCTAGATATTCATCTACCACGGGTTGAATATCGGTATGGAACATTTCTAAACTAAGAGCGGTTTTTTTAGGGAATTGTTCAGTTAATTTTTTGAAAATAGTAAATTCCAAAATATGCCCTATAGAATCGTTATGCTCTTCTCCAAAAAATAAAACATCAGCCTTATGCATGTCGGTAATTACTTCATCTAAAGAAATTACTTTGTCCTTTTTAACATCATAAACTTTATAGTGTGATGCTAAATCTTGGGCAAATACATCAAAATTGAAAACAACGAAGCATATAAATAATAAATATTTCATGTGCTCAAAATAAGAAAATATTTTTCGCCGATGAAATGATACCACTTACCGCCATTCTGCCCATGCTGAAGAAAACAACAGTTGTTAACTTTTAATTTATAAATACTTTTGGATATTAAATAAATGAACACATGGAAAATGTAAATGAAAATAATCACATCAAAAACTCGGGTAGAGTTTGGAGTGGTTCCATCATATTAATTATTGGGCTAGCATTTTTATTAGATAATTTGGGATTAAATATTCCAGGTTGGGTATTTAGCTTTTGGACATTTCTAATTGCGCTTGGGGTGTTTGTTGGTGTAAGAAAAAATTTTAAAGGCGTTTGGTGGCTTATTCTTATTTTATTTGGCGTATACCAAACGATAGATGATATGGGCTTCGATTTTGATATATCTAAATACGCCCTGGGAATAGGTCTTGTAATTGTTGGTGGATTTTTGATTTTTAAACCAAAGGATACTTTCAAAAGGAGGAAGTCATTTAAAGGTGCACTTAGGAACGAGTTCGGTGTAAATGAAGAGATAGACCTTGATGACGAAGCAGATAAGAAAGCAAATAGAAATGACATCATTGATGTTGCAGCCGTTTTTGGGGGATCAAATCAAACCGTTTATTCTAAAAATTTTAAAGGAGGAGATGTCACTGCAGTTTTCGGCGGATCGGATATCATAATGACGCAAGCTGACTTTACGGATTCTGCGGTGATTGATGTTACTGCAGTTTTTGGAGGTATCAAATTAATTGTGCCACCAAATTGGGCAATACAATCTAATGTTACAGCAATATTTGGTAGTGTAGAAGACAAGAGGGGCCACATGTTGCCGATAGATCAAATGCAGAAAACCTTAGTTTTAGATGGAACCGTACTTTTCGGGGGAATCGAAATCAAAAGTTTTTAAAACCATAATCAAAAGTAAATGATCAGAGATTTTCTGGTCGTTTACTTCGTTTATCATTACCTAAACAAACAACGCTTTGACAACTAGACCGCTATCCATTCCGCAAATTCAAAAAACCTCTGCAGCTATAGCTATTGCTTGGTTTATTCTATGTGCCGTTGGCCTACATTATGTGGTGAATTTTTCTTGGCTAATTTCATTTGCAGATAGTTTTTTGAGTAATTTCTTACTGGTGATGGCCTGCATTGCCATAAGTAATATGCTGGGCTACTATCAGCCAAAAAACGAACGAATATTGTATGTGCTCATCATTACATTGGCGCTTACGTTCGTAATTATTTATGCTGCAAAATATGCGATGCTATACATATTTTCAGATTTTAAGGAGTATTTAGATTTCTATAATTTCTCTTTTGCCTTCCGTGGTTTAATTTCCTTTATGTGCTTGGCTTGGTGTGCATTGGCCAATATTTTATGGTACAGACTGGAGGAACAATCGGAAACACACGAAAGGCTTTCGGCGGCAAAAAGTTTGGCAAAAGAAGCGGAGCTAAATAAGCTTCGTCACCAATTGCAACCCCATTTTTTGTTCAATAGCTTAAATTCGGTATTTGCGCTTACAATGGTAAACCCCAAAGAGGCAGGCGTAATGATTACCAAGTTGGCTTCCTTTCTTCGCGGAACCTTAAAACGCGATGACGAATTGTGGGTTTCTGTAGAAGAAGAAATGGAATATATCCAGCTTTATCTTGATATTGAAAAGGTTCGTTTTAGCCATCGCTTAAATATTGAGGTAAATGTAGCCGACGATACTTTGAATTTATGTTTGCCAGGAACTTTATTGCAGCCGATTGTAGAAAATGCTATTAAGTTTGGCTTGTACAACACATCTGCTGGTATAACTATTAAGGTTGATGTAACAGTTGATCGTAATATTCTGGAGTTGCGGGTGCAAAATCCTTTCGATCCGGAAATGAAAGCCGCGGGAGGAACCGGATTCGGTTTAACGGCTATTAAACGTAGATTATATTTGTTATTTGCAAATCCGCATTTGCTGCAAACCGAAATTGAGGCAAATAATTTATATATTACCACTCTAAAAATCCCACAGAAAAATGATCAGAACGATATTAATTGATGATGAACCTTTAGCGAGAGATATTGTTAAATTTTATCTTACCGATCATCCTGAAATTGAAGTTGTTGCTGAATGTTGCGATGGTTTCGAGGGATTAAAAGCCATCACTTTACATAAGCCCGATTTGATATTTCTAGATATTCAAATGCCAAAAATTAGTGGATTTGAAATGCTGGAATTGGTTGAAGATAAGCCCGCTGTAATTTTTACAACTGCTTTTGATGAGTATGCCATTAAAGCTTTTGAAGTTAATGCCGTTGATTATTTGCTCAAACCAATAGATAAGGCACGTTTCGATGCTGCCATCAAAAAGCTGCCTTCCAGATTAAATCAAACAGAAAATACCGAAGCTGTTTTGGATGCCGCTGCTTTGAGTCCGGCACAAAATAATAGGGTAGTAGTTAAAAAGGATGGCGTAATTAAAATTATTCCAACCGGAGATATCAATTACCTTGAGGCTGATGATGATTATGTTAAATTAAGTACAGCAGATGGTATTTTCTATAAAAATAAAACCATGGCTTACTTTGAGCAAACTCTTGATCCCGGCCAATTTATCCGTATTCATCGCTCTTATATCATTAACCTTGCTCAGGTTACAAAAATCGAATTAAAAGAGAAAGATAGTTACGTGGTGCTGCTGAAATCAGATATCTGGCTGCCCGTGAGTAAAACAGGATACATAAAATTGAAAGCAGCGTTGGGCTTGTAATCAGTAATATTTTTGTGTTTATCGCTGTGGTAATTTTCAGGCTGGATAAACAATAGTTTTTGGAAAGCAATCACATCGTAACACTTATCGTTAGTCCTGTTTTTTGTCTCAATTTTTTTGAGAATGGCAGCGTAGAATAGGTTTTCGGGTGCGCCAAAAAGGATTTCCACTACAACCAGGTTTAGTTGGCATGGCTTATAGTTCTATTTACGGTTGTTTCAGATGAACGATATACAAGAAACGTTCCTATGGAACGAAAAAACAAACCTTCATATATTCTTTCTACCGGTGAGTCGTCCCTACGGGACGGTAAAAAACTTTTCTTGCGGTGTTGAGCTAGGCTGTGTTTTAGAATGAAACCTCGAATGCTTTGTTTCAATTTGGTTGATTTTTGTTGCGCTTAAGATTGTCGATTTTGCACAAAAAACCTTCCTTAGGAACGAAAAATAAAACGTTTCATAGATTTTTTCTAGGGGTGAGCCGTTGCTACGTTACGGGGAAGAACTTTTCTTACCGTTAAGCTAGGCCGTGTTTTAGAACAAAACCTCGAATGCATTTTTTTTAATTTGGTCGATCTTTGTTGCGTCTAAGATTGTCAATTTTCCATAGAAACGTTCCTATGGTACGGAAAAACCGTTCATAGATTTTTTCTATCGATGATTTGTTCCAATGAGATGAGAGATAATTTTCTTGAAGTGTTTTGAAAAATAATATTCATATACCGAGAGCTAATTTACTACCGTCCCGTAGGGACGACTTCTCGGTAGCAAAAATTGTTTTGCAATCGTTTCGTTCCGTAGGAACGTTTTATGAATTATTCGCATGCAGGACTTCCTTACCTAATTGTAGTGGCCATTATGAAATAAACCCGACTGAAGCGAGATGCTGGCTTTTTTTGCCAGCAGAAGCGGGGGCGGGACTGAATTTTAAAAAGAATTACTACATTTGCTTTTCAAATAAAAAATAAAACTAAACAGACTTGCATTTATAGAGAAATCGCTTTATATTTGCACCTCTTAATTTTGAAATTATAATAAGATAATATACAGTCATGAAAAGAACATACCAACCTTCGCAAAGAAAGAGAAGAAACAAACACGGCTTCCGCGAAAGAATGGCAACAGCTAACGGCAGACGAGTATTAGCATCACGTCGTGCTAAAGGAAGAAAAAGATTAACAGTTTCTGACGAACGCAAGCATAAAGCATAATTTTTGATTGCTTTTCCGATTAATCGGAATCGGCAGATCAAATCTGCAATTATCAATCAAAATATATGTACACATTCAGAAAAGAAGAACGGTTATGCAGCAGAAAACATTTAGATCTGCTGTTTAAAAACGGTTCTTCTTTTTTATTATATCCTTTTCGTATTTCTTATCTGTTTATTGATGAAGCTGCTCATGTTCCAGCGCAGGTAGTAATTAATGTTCCTAAAAAGAGATATAAACGAGCTGTAGATCGCAACCTACTCAAGCGCCGCATTCGCGAAGCTTACCGACTAAATAAACAAGAAGAGTTTTACAGTCAATTACCTGATGATAGAGGATTATTGCTTTTTTCCATCCAATTTGTGGGGAAGGAGAAGTATGAATTTACTTTTATTCAAAAAAAAATGGTGTCAACTTTTAAGCGCTTTAAAACTTTAATTCAGCCAAATGAAGTTCATTAATAAGATATTTGGTTCGCTTTTTTTAGGGTTGATAAAGATTTACCAATATGCCATTTCGCCTATGCTTGGCGCAAATTGTAGGTTTACCCCAACTTGCTCGCAATACGGAATCGAAGCTATTCGGAAATTTGGACCATTTAAAGGTGGTTGGATGGCATTAAAGCGTATAGGTCGCTGCCATCCATGGGGCGCACATGGACACGATCCTGTTCCGTAACTTTTAGTTATCAACTGCGACTTACCAGTTTGGATGCAAAAATTATTGAGACGTGGATTTTGATGCAGAAAAAAACAAAAAAATCAACTTATTAAACCTTCGGATAAAACAATTATAAACCCAATCCATAACCTATAACTCAAGTAAAATGGCTAAAATACTTCAAATAGAAACAGCTACACAGGTTTGTTCTGTAGCTTTATCAATTGATGGGGAAACAGTTTATACCAAAGAAGAGATCGGTCAAAACTTGCACGCCAGTAACCTTACTTTATTTATAGATGAAGTGATTAAGTCTTCTCACTTCACTTACAATGATTTAGACGCCATTGCGGTTAGCAAAGGACCAGGATCTTATACGGGCTTGAGGATAGGCGTATCTACAGCAAAAGGACTCTGTTATGCACTAGAAAAGCCATTGATTGCTGTTGATACGCTAGAAATGATGGCTAATGGTTTTATGACGGAAAATCCGACATACGCTGTACTCATTTGCCCTATGATTGACGCCCGAAGAATGGAGGTTTACAGCGCTGTTTTTGATAGCAATTTGAATGTTTTGGAGCCAACCTCTGCTAAAATAATCGATGAAAATAGTTATGTAGAATTGCTTCAGAAAAATGAAATCACTTTTTTAGGAGATGGAGCTGCAAAATGTAAGGATACTCTAAATCACCAAAATGCGCTTTTCAACGATAAGAATTTTAACTCTGCAAAGTATATTTCAGGTTTAGCATACCAGGCATTTCAGGTGCGAAATTTTGAAGACGTAGCCTATTTCGAACCTTTTTATTTAAAAGATTTTGTAGTTACGCAACCAAAAAAGAAAGTTTAGGTTATTTTCGTTTAAAGATCGAAAATAGATTTTTAAAGAAACTGCCCCCCTCATTGTCATTTATACCAGGCATTACATCGCTAAACTGGGGGTGGTTGACAACATTTCCAAATTTAATCCCTATACCCATATATACTGAAGCGCCGACTCCGTTAGTAGAAGATCCGGTACTTCCATTGCTGGATATTATGCCCTTTGTAGTATAGGCAGTAGAAACTAAATTGTCTGATCCAAGGAAAATTTCAAAGTTTGGCGTTTGATATTTACCTTGTAAACCAACCATGAAAATATTGTTAAGGTTGTAAAGCGGAGTAACACTTCCAGAGAAATTTTTATAATTAAAGGTGTTAACCAAAGCAATATCTCCTCCCTTGTAAAAAAGATTTTTCGACACAATAAACGAAGGTTTGTAGAAGCCATAAAATTTTGAAACATATAGATCAATCTTTGCGTTTGTTGGTGCAAGGAATTTTTTGCTTTCCTGAGCTTCAGTAAATATATCGGTAATGCTATTATTAATGTTGTTTCGATTTGCGAACGTATTTATCGTAATATTCGATGAGTTGACAATTGTTTCTTGAGTACTTTTTCTCCACCAAATAAAACCCAAATCTTTAATGTTTGCCATCAACATTAAACCTTTTTTTGTGATATAATTCGTTCCAAAGCTCAATGATAGTCCAGGATTTTTGAATGGAAGTAATGTTTTTTTTCTGAGTTCTCTTCCCTCTGTAAAATTACTTCTATAGTTGGCTGCCAACCCTAAACTGAGGGTGTTTGATTCTGGGTCTGAATATAGATACGAATCAGTGATATCGATTTTATTGTACAAAATACCGCTTAATAAGCTGGCTTTCAAACCAAACGCTAATCGCTTATTGTAATTTTCGCGGTAGCTTATACTAAATTGATGATAGGATTGTTGGTATCCGGATGAGTTGAAAATTCCACGTAACGGAGTATTGATTGGAAATTTATTGGGAGAATCAAAAATTGCAAGCGTTTCATTGGTGTAATCAATTTGCGCATCAGAACGAATTTGCCACGCAAGACCAATTTCTTTTTGGTATTTGTATGAATGAAACAACCTAAAAGTGGCAACATAAATATTACTGTTTTGGTAGAAGTGGTTTACATCACCATTTAATAGGGGTAAGCCTTCCGTATCAAGATATCCGGTTTGAGCAAGTCTCCTAATTACGTTATTTGCTTCACCCTTGTTTGCCGCATTAATGCCGAAATAGGGCAAGAAAAAATTAGAGGAGAATTTGCGAGAGGAATCTAATGTGAACGATTTCTGAGAAGGGTTCTCGAAAGCATCGAACATAGTTCTCGTGCCAAAAAGGGCGTATTGCTGAGCGTTGGCAGCCTTAAAACTAGCAACTATAAGTAAAGCAAGTAAAAGTTTCTTCATAAATCTATTGGTTTTCAGGCTGGTTTTCTTATTAACGGATACTAAGTGAATCTGGTATTGGTTGTTGTACATATTTGTTTAATAGTACATTAGAGATGAATTTATTTTTATCGGCTATGAGTTGGTAGCAGAAAGTATCGAAAGTTTTAAGGCCACTATCTGCCCTAAAATGTTTGTAGTATTTTGATGAAATATTATCTCTAAAAATATTCTGAGATTTTTGAAGATCTACATAATAGCTAATATTCGAAGTGGTAGAGATTTGATTCATGGCATCCATGTAAATAGGATTTTGAATCATTAACCTATTGTTTTTATAACTGTTTAAAAAGGATGCTACTGTGCTTGCATTGTTAGCCACAATTAAATAATTATCTATGATGGCATAAAATGGTTTGCTAAAATTTTTAAAAGCCTCTCCAAAATATACTTGGAGAATGTTTGCCGACTTAAAAACTTTAATCTCATCACTATAGTCTGTACTCACGTCAAATAATAATTGTTTCACTTTCTCTCCATTAGTAAGTTGTATCGCCCCCAGTTTTTCGCTAGTACTTAATTGAAATGTTGCAAATTGATTTTTAGCATACAATGGAAATACTAAATTTAAATCTGTTCTATAATCATTTTTAATTGAACTAATCGTTTGGTCTGCCTGAGAAATTTGATTGGCTTTAGTTTGTAGAGTCTTCAGGCTTTTAAACCAGGTTTTATAATCATCAAATGCGTAGATCGCATAATTTGCTGTGTTATCAGGTAAGATGTTTTGAATATTTGTAATCTGTGCTGCGCTTTGTTCAAATAATTTAAGATAGCTAAAATCATCTTTTAACGTTGTGCTGCCGTTAAAAAGAATACGCTCTTTGCTAAAATTATAACTTAAAGAGGCAAATGCATTTTGCTTGTTTAAAACTTCAATACTTCCATTTAATTTGCCAGCCAAAATGTTCTTTAGCACCGGTGGTACATGATTAAAGTTGATATAGATTTGTGCCAGGGCACTTCTGCTAACAGCATTATTCTCTTTTATATAATCAGTGAAAGGATTTTCAGCTAATCGAATAGCAGCATCATTAATAAGTTTTAGCGATGTTGACAGGGTTATTACTCTATCATTGAGATTTGCGTAAGCAGAAACACTATCGTTGAGCTTTAAAGAATATTGCCCGTTCTTTAAAGGGGTGATGTAGTTTTTCGATTTGATTACCTGATTAAATTTATTCAGCTCTTCATCTGCCTTAAGTTGAACAGTGATTAAAAAATTAAGGGTTTTATTGGTGTCTGGAAGTACGCTTATATAAATATATTGATCTTGAATGAATTTATTTAGCGCATTATCGTTAATAATTAAATCCTTAAGCTGAATCAGTAATTGAATTTTATCTTCGCCTAATACCTGCTGAATAAGGTTTTGCGCTTTAATAATTTCATAAAATCCCTTATCATTTTGAAATGAAAATACTATTGCAGCATTATTCGTTGCAGATTGCAATGCTAAATCTTTTGCGTTATTTTCATTGCCCAATTTTGAGAAATACAGATATGCCATCCCTGCAATACCCAAAAATAATGCAATAGTTAAAATGATAATTTTCTTCATGTGCGTGCAACAAATTTAATTTATTACATTGATTACAGCGAAGTTCTATGTCATTTTATTAATTTAGCAATTGCTTCAAGCAATAACTATGAATAAACGAATTATACTTACTGCTTCTTTTTTTGGCGTGGTGGCTGTTTTACTTGGCGCTTTCGGTGCTCATGGTTTAAAGGCCGTAATAGATCAACCCTCAATAGATATTTGGCAGAAAGGGGTAGAATATCAATTTTATCACACTTTTGCGCTTTTGTACCTTTCAACTTTTGCCAGATATAGAAACAAGTTAATCAACATTGCCTATTTCTGCTTTACATTCGGAATTGTTCTCTTCTCGGGATCATTGTACTTGTTGGCGACCCGAAGCATATTAAAGTTGGATTTTATCAATCTAATTGGTCCAATTACGCCAATTGGTGGTCTTTTGTTTGTTTTAGGTTGGATAATGCTGTTCTTCGCTGCATTTAAGGATAAATAATGGATAGCTTTGGAAACGATATTTTTGCAGAAAGAGAAACACTTTTTGTCGAAGTTATCTTGCCTTTGTCTTTGGCAATAAACTATACCTATAGGGTACCATTTGATTTAAATGATGAGGTTGCGATTGGGAAAAGAGTT
This sequence comes from Pedobacter sp. AC212, assembly GCF_979258625.1. Lineage (NCBI taxonomy): Bacteria > Pseudomonadati > Bacteroidota > Sphingobacteriia > Sphingobacteriales > Sphingobacteriaceae > Pedobacter > Pedobacter sp. AC212. The sequence continues at coordinate 2,351,701 of NZ_OZ409870.1, forward strand.
GTTGTTCAGTTTGGCAAGCATAAAATCTACACCGCTTTAATTAGTGCCATTTCCAAGAATCCTCCTGGAGTTTATGAGGCGAAATATATTATCGATATAATTGACAGTGAGCCGGTAGTAACCCCCACGCAACTAAAGTTCTGGAGTTGGATGACGAATTACTATATGTGTAATGAAGGAGATGTGATGTCTGCGGCGTTACCCGCTAGTTTGAAACTTGCCAGCGAAACCATACTCGTTCTCCGTGATGATTTTACGGATGAGATTGTACTTACCGAAAAAGAGGAGATCATTATTTCAGCGCTAAAAAAGCAAGAAAAACTGACAGTAAATGATGTTTCAAAATTGTTAGGTCAAAAAACAATTTATCCAATCATCAATCATTTATTAGAAAAGGAGCTAATTCTGGTGGCAGAAGAAGTGGTGCAAAAATATAAGCCCCTTTTAAAATCGTTCGTCACCTTGAATGATTTTTACACCGATGAAGAAAATTTAAAGCAACTTTTTAACGTTCTGGAGAAAGCACCAAAACAACTTGATGCTTTGCTTGTCTATCTAAAACTGCAAAAATTAAATCTTCCCATTTCTAAAGAACAGCTTTTAGAAGAGAGCAACTGTGGTATAAGTGCCCTAAAATCACTAACAGATAAAGAGATTTTTATAGTGATGAAACGTCCTGTAAGTAGGTTAGCTAATCATGATGAAGAATTTAGTATCAATTTTCAATTAAATACCGGACAACAGACCGCTTTAAATCTGATCAATCAATCGTTCGAAGAAAAAGATGTTGTTTTACTTCACGGAGTAACTGCTTCTGGTAAAACACAGGTTTATATTAAATTAATTGAAGAAATTATTCAAAACACTGATGGGCAAGTTCTATTCTTATTACCTGAAATTGCCTTAACTACTCAAATTGTTGAACGTATTAAGCATTATTTTGGAAATGCAATTGGCGTTTATCATTCGAAATTTAATAATAACGAAAGGGTTGAAATTTGGAATAAGGTAAGAACAGGCGCTTATAAGGTAATACTTGGGGCAAGGTCGGCCGTATTTCTACCATTTCAACACTTAAAATTAATTGTGGTAGATGAAGAACATGAGCCATCTTACAAACAATATGATCCCGCTCCTAGATATCAAGCAAGAGATGCCTCGATTTATCTCGCTCATTTGCATCAGGCTAAAGTTATTTTGGGCTCTGCAACTCCATCACTAGAAAGTTACTATAATGCGCTGCAAGGAAAGTATGGGTTAGTTGAGATGAAAGAGCGCTTTGGGGGTGTGCAATTACCCAACCAACAGGTTGTGAGTATTGCTGAGGAAACCAAACAGAAAACCATGGTTTCTTATTTCTCTAGCGTATTAATTAAAGATATCGACCTTGCCTTATCAAAAAAGGAGCAAGTTGTTCTTTTTCAAAATCGAAGAGGCTATGCAACCATTTTAATTTGCGCTACTTGTGGCTATACTCCAAAATGTGTGAATTGCGATGTAAGCTTAACCTATCATAAAAGTAGTGGTAAACTGCATTGCCACTATTGCGGTTTTCAACAAAGCAGCGTTAATATTTGTCCGGCATGTGGCTCTGTTCACGTAGAGCAGAAAGGCTTTGGAACGGAGCGTATTGAAGAGGAGCTAAAACTTTTGTATCCAGACATTACTATTGCCCGTTTGGATATGGACAGCACCCGGACAAAAAATGGTTTGCAACAAATTTTAACCGATTTCCAGGAAAAGAAAACGGACATCCTAATCGGTACACAGATGGTTGCTAAAGGCTTAGATTTCGATAACTTAAATTTGATTGGCGTTATTAACGCAGATACCTTGTTGGGTTATCCTGATTTTAGGGCTTATGAACGTAGTTTTCAGCTGTTAGCGCAGGTTGCTGGAAGGGCTGGGAGACGAGCTGACCAAGGAAATGTTTGCATTCAAACTTACGATGCTGATAATCGGATTATTAAACAAGTTGTTAATAACGATTACGAAGGCATGTACAATGATGAAATAGCAGAGCGTGAAAAATTTCTGTATCCGCCATTTTCTCGGATGATATTTCTTTATGTCAAACATAAAGATTCTCATGTATTAGATCATGCCGCACTTACATTGGCAAATATTCTTAAGGCTAAATTCGGTAAACGTGTATTGGGGCCGGAGCAACCATTAATCAGCCGTGTACGTAATCTGTATATCAAACAAATTATCATTAAAGCCGATAAGCATACTGCCATTCAGAAAGTTAAAGATGCACTTCGTGAAACACTAACACAATTCAATGCCACTAAAGATTTTAAAGGCGTTTTCACCCAAATTGATGTAGATCCGTACTAATTTTTACTATTAAAATTAAATTGAATACCTGCAGAAACGGGGTTCAATAAAAACTCCCATTTGTTATAAGTATTTACCGTTCTGGCGGTAAGATTCGGTTGGGTAATATCTTGCTTTTCATACGAATAGTTGAAATCCAGGCTGCTTTCAGCAAATATTGCTAAGTTGGGAATGATGTTGATTTTGAAGCCTAACGTTGGAGACATTACCAAACCATTCTTACTCGCATCAGCCGACTGATTTGTTGAGCCAACCAATGCATTTTGTGGTGATATAACACCTGTAAATTTATTAGAGCGGTATCCAATATCAAAAGCGAAATAAGGTTGAACTCTTGAGTAATTGAAGTTTTTTTCAAAACCTATCTTGAAAGAGTAATCTGTTACTTTTCCGCTAGCCATTTCACAGGTTTCGCAAGTGTTTTGAAATCGAACATCATTATTGCGGAAATAATTTCCACTGATTCGGTAACTTATCTGATTGTCGTTGAACTTCAGAATAACTCCATTACCATACATCTTTGTATAATCTTGGGTATTTGTTTGATTTAATATTTTCGGTAGTTGCATCATGCTAAAACCTCTTGCTGCAATTGAATAATTATAATCAGCACTGGTTTGTGCAAGTATATTAAATGTGATGCAAGTGCATAATATGAATATGCTTATTAGTCCTTTTTTCATGTAAGAGTAGACAGTTGAGGTAATTTATATAAGTCTTCAAAAGTAGAAATAATTCCTTAATACACACAATTAATGTTTTACACTAACGAAAATCCCATTATTTTGATTTACTGTAAGTTATATAAATGTTGATTTCTTTATCTTGTATCACCGCTTGAAAAAGCTAATTTTGAGACTTCATGGCCTATAAATTTGTTGATAATTACCGAGAGCGTGGTGCGAGAAAGAAGTTGGTTGAACTCCTAAAATCTCGCGGAATTGAAGATGAAAATGTACTAAAAGCAATTGGCAAAGTACCACGTCATTTCTTTTTTGATGAGACTTTCTGGAATCAGGCTTACAAAGATATTGCCTTCCCAATTGGTGATGGACAGACCATTTCGCAGCCCTACACTGTTGCCTATCAAAGTGAGTTATTACACATTAAAAAAGGCGATAAAGTTTTAGAAATTGGAACAGGTTCCGGATATCAAACTTGTATTTTAATGGAACTTGGTGCAAATGTTTTTACCATCGAAAGACAAGAGAACATTTATAACCGAACCATTCAAGTATTGCCTGGTATGGGCTACAGACCTACATTTTACTGTGGAGATGGTTCAAAGGGAATTGCAAAACATGCTCCTTACGATAAAATAATTGTTACCGCTGGTGCCCCGCTTGTTCCAGAGATTTTATTGAAACAATTAAAAATTGGAGGTATTTTGGTTATTCCAGTTGGAGATGAAAGCACGCAAAAAATGGTTACCGTTATTAGAGTAAGCGAAACTGATTACGATAAAATAATATTAGATACGTTTAGATTTGTGCCTTTAGTTGGCGATCAGGCATGGTAAACAAGCTGGGAGTTGAGAGTACTAAAACTCCAAACCCTCAATTCCTAACTCAGTTATCTCTTCAGCGCTCTATCCAATTCACGTTTAGTATCTCTATCCTTAATGCTATCACGTTTATCAAATTCTTTTTTACCTTGTGCCAATGCAATTTCCATTTTAGCGAAACCTCTTTCATTGATAAAAATCCTTAAAGGCACTATTGTATAACCCTTTTCTTCACCCTTAAGACGAAGTTTTCTGATTTCTTTTTTCTGAAGTAGTAATGCTCTATCTCTTTTTATATCATGATGATAAAAGGAGCTATGGCTATATTCAGAAACATGAAGATTTCGGACATACAAAATTCCGCCTATGAACATACAAAATGCATCCGTCATATTGGCTTTACCTTGTCTAATGGCTTTTATTTCTGTTCCCAAAAGTGCGATACCTGCCACATATTTATCAAGTAAATTATAGTCAAAGTATGCTCTTTTGTTTTTTATATTAATATCGTTTTTCAAAGTTAATTTGTATTTCTAGGTAGATCTGCTTCTACATTTAAAAAAACAGCAAAATGCTGGGTTGCAAATATCTTAAAATTTGAGGGTATAATTTCGTTTTTATTTATTTCGTTCTCAGCTATTAATAACACTCCTTTATATTCATCTGTTTGTAAAAGCTGAAGGATATATCTATTGCTAACGAAATTTATTATTTATGTTTGATTTTTAAAAGCTATTTATGAAATTCAGAATCCTTTTTTTAGCATTATCTTTTTTCTTTTTCTCTCATCTGCAAGCGCAGCAACCTACAATTTTACCACAATTCACGTTTTTTAAATTGGATGGTAAAGCATTTTCGAATAAAAATCTTGTTCCGGGCAAACAGAATCTGTTTATGCTTTTCGATGTTACCTGCGAGCATTGCCAACGAGAAACTAAACTACTGGGTGCTAATTATGCACAATTTAAAAACGTAAATATCTACATGATTACCTTAGATGAGGCTTATATCATTCCACAGTTTTTTAATACTTACGCTAAAGGTTTGAATACAAAACCAAACGTTACCATTCTTCAAGATAAAAATAAACTTTTCATTCCGTTGTTTTTGCCAAAAATGTATCCTGCTATGTATTTGTATTCTCCAGCAGGAAAACTTATCATTCATAATTCGGGTGATGGAGGAATTAAAAAGTTAATGAAAGTGGTTAAAAATTAGCTATCTAATAATTAATACTGGAATATTCACTTTGTGCCTCACCGAATCAACCGTCGTTCCAAAAATCAAATCTTTAAGTCCTTTGTGACCATGAGCGCCCATTACTAAAAGTTCCAGTTCGTTTTTATTACTAATATCTGCAATTTCTTTAGCAGTGCTTCCAAAACCTATAAATGCCGTTGAATCATAACCCAGGTCTTCTAAATTAGCTTTGTATTTTTCAAGGTTTTCGCGGTCACTTTGTGTTTCATGGTCCATAACTTCTTGGCCGTGATATCTGGCGGCTGCAGTTTCTACTACGTGGATGAGGTAATAGTGAGCATCTTTTCCACCTTGAATAAGTGCGTGTCGGATGGTATTCCGGTCATTTTTAGAAAAATCTACTGCAATACCAATTCTGGAATAGCTAATCTTATCAATTTTCCCAATGTCCAAAGCATTGCCATGCGGAACCATTTGCCTGTTTCTATTTTTTTCTTCAATCATCGGATGAAAGAATACATAAAGTAGTAGAAACACAATAAATATTAAGGCGGGAACGATAATTACATAAATCCACCAGGTATTGGCCTCTTTGGTCCATCCGCTTATTTCTTCAACTACCAGTTTGACATTTAAGGCGATGATAGCGAATGCACTGGCCCATGCTAATACTTTAACCCATGTTTTTATCGCAAAATCTTTCATCAGTTTTTTATCTGATGTAAAATGGATTAAGGGTATAATCGCAAAGCCCAGCTGCAAACTCAACACCACCTGACTCAGAACCAAAAGCCCCCCCAGAGCATCATCACCATAATGAAGAATAGTAAAAAATGCGGGAATGATTGCCAATAATCGGGTAATCAATCTTCGTAGCCAGGGCTGGATTCTTAGATTAATATGTCCCTCCATGATAATCTGACCAGCCAATGTACCCGTAACAGTAGAACTTTGTCCTGCGGCAATTAAAGCTATTGCGAAAAGAGCTGGCGCAACATCACCAAAAATATTTGATAATAATTTATGAGCGTCTTGAATTTCTGCTACTTCGTGTAATCCATTTTTATAAAAAGCAGCTGCAGCCAATATCAGAATCGCCGCATTTACGAAAAAAGCCAGGTTCAGTGCAACTGTAGTATCGATTAAATTAAATTTCAGTGCTTCTTTTATTCCTTTATTTGTCCGTTCGATTTTTCTGGTTTGAACCAATGAAGAGTGTAAATACAAGTTGTGTGGCATTACCGTAGCGCCAATAATGCCAATAGCAATATATAAAGCATCGCCGCCTAAAATAGAAGGTTCAAAACCTCTAACAACTTCTTTTAATGAGGGTTCAACAATAAACATTTCCACTAGAAACGATATTCCAACAATGAACACCATTGAAACTATAAAACCTTCCATTGCTCGCATTCCTTTGTTAAGAAGAAATAGAAGCAATATGGTATCAAATATGGTAATGGAGATTCCCCAAATTAATGGTAAACCAAAAAGTAACTGTAAACCGATTGCCATTCCAATTATTTCAGCTAGATCGCAGGCAATAATTGCGGTCTGCGCTAATCCAAATAAAGGAATATTTGCCCAGCGGGGATAAGCATGTTTAGAGGCTTGTGCCAAATCTAATCCTCTAACAATGCCTAAACGTGCACTTAACGATTGAAGTAAAAGCGCTATTAGGTTTGACATGAGCAATACCCATATCAGTTGATAGCCAAATTTACTACCACCTGCTAAATCTGTGGCCCAGTTTCCTGGGTCCATATAGCCAACGCTTATTAAATAAGCTGGGCCAATAAAAGCTAAAATGCGACGCCAACCTTTTCTTTTGTCTGTGCTTACACTTTGGTGTACCTCACTAAGCGATTCAGTTTTTGCCATTACTGCTAATTAAAATATGCTTTGCCACTTCTCTACTAATATTAATTTGTTTGTCTGAAATCACAATTTCTACAGAACCATCGAAATCGGTAACATCATTAATTTGAATTTGTTTGCCTAACGTTAATCCCAGTTTTTCAAGGTGTTTTAGAAATGCTGAACTGTGTTGACTAACGCCAGTGATTGTTCCTGAATCGCCAATTTTCAGTTCGATCAGTTTTGTAAACTGAGTTTTTGCAAACCTTCCATTTTTATCTGGAATAGGGTCGCCATGAGGATCTGATTTCGGGAAACCAAGAAATTCATCTAACCGTTCGATTAACGCAGTTGATTTGATATGTTCTAATTCCTCGGCAACATCGTGTACTTCATCCCATTTGAAATTAAGTTTATCAACTAAGAAAACCTCCCAAAGCCGGTGCTTTCGCACAATATCTATAGCGGCATTCCTTCCTTTTTCGGTCATGGTAACGCCTTGATATTTCACATAATCTACAAACCCTTTGTCGGCAAGTTTCTTAATCATATCCGTTACGGATGCCGGTTTAGTCTGCATTTGCTCGGCAATGGCATTGGTTTGTACGTTATTAGTATTTTCTGCTAAATGATAAATTATTTTAAGATAATTCTCTTCAGTAAAACTTTGCATTTATATCTATCTAATTAAATTTTTAGGTAAATCTAAAAAAAATAGTTTAAAATATATTAGATAAATTTTGTTAAAATTTAGAATATAATTTGGTTATGTTTGTGTTCTCAATACCTTTGAACTAATATGGCATCAGAATTAGATAAGATCGATTTTAAAATTTTAAGAATCTTACAAGAAAACGGTAGAATTACCAACTTGCTTTTATCACAAGAAATTGGTTTATCGCCAGCACCAACTTTGGAGCGTGTTCGTAAATTGGAAATGGCTGGTTTTATTAAAAGCTACCATGCTTTAGTTGACGAAGAAAAATTGGGTTTAGGGATTAAGACTTTTATTCAAATTCAACTTGATTTCCATAAAAACAATACCATTCAGATTTTTCTTGATGAAGTAAACCAAATTAAAGAAATTACTGAGTGTCACCACGTAACAGGCCAGGCAGATTTCCTTTTAAAAGTTTATGTTAAAGACATTAAATCTTATGAACGATTGATTATGGAAAAAATCAGCAAAATTTCTGTGGTTAAAACTTTTCAAACCATGATGATTATGTCGACAACAAAGAAAGAGCCTATTGTCCCTTTGGAATATTAATGTCAAAACCTGGAGGATTTTTTCTAGCCATTGCCATCACTATTTTCGATTTTCGTCTGAACGGGGCAATCTTATGCGTTAATGATTAATTTATTAATGATCTCCGAAATCTCGGCTGCATTTTGATAAACCATGAAGTGGGTTCCGTTTTCAATTACAAAATCGGGTTTAGATTTTTTTGAATACAAAATTTTATCTTTCGTGCCGTGAATGTGGTATAATCGTTCAGGTATTAAATCGTTTCTCCAGCTTAAAATACTTCCAATTGCCCATTTTAGGAATCGTCGATCGGTATCGTTAATAATCTTTGTTAGTAGTTTTTTTTCAGCATTTGATTGCGTACCAAAAAAGAAGTTTTGGGTAAGCCTATTTGACGACTTCATCAACCATGACGGAATTATTTCAACCAACTTTAGCTTACCTGCAAATTGATAAAGCGGAGGTAGTGTATTACTTTGAACAGTACTCGAGATTACAATTGTAAGAATCGGATTTAGAATTTTAGCGATCTCAACCGCAATCATTCCGCCAAAGGAAACGCCAATCAACACAAATTTTTCCGAAGTATCTATTACTTCGCTTAACCTTTTGGCATATTCAGACAGCGATTCTTTCCTTAATGGATCGATCCATTCAACATGGATGATGTTAATGTTTCTGTGTAATTTTAAACGAGAAAATATACGTTTATCGGCACCTAATCCGCTAATGAAATAAGTATTCATTAAGCGGGCAAATTCCAGTCGATTGGTTTCAGATTATTCTGAATCAACAGCAGGTTTGTTTTTGAGAACGGCCGGGAACCCAAAAAGCCAGTATGTGCTGAAAAAGGAGAGGGGTGAGCAGAAGTTAAAACATAATGTTTTTTTTGATCAATTAGAGTTGCCTTTTGTTGCGCATATTTCCCCCAGAGTAAGAAAACCACATGTTCTAGTTTCTGAGAAATGGCCTTGATAATTTCATCTGTAAAAATTTCCCATCCACGATTCTGGTGTGATCCAGGTGTAGATGCTCTGACAGTTAATGTCGCATTCAATAACAAAACACCCTGTTCGGCCCAGTGCGTTAAATGACCATGATTAGGAGCTTTGAACCCTTCGATATCGCTTTCCAATTCCTTGTAAATATTTTTTAAAGATGGAGGAACAGCCACGCCACGCTGAACAGAAAATGATAAACCATGAGCCTGGCCTGCTCCGTGATACGGATCCTGACCCAGGATCACCACCTTTACCTTATCGAACGGAGTGGTGTTCAGCGCATTAAAAATATCTGCGTTTTTAGGATAGATGTTAACGCCCTCGTCCTTTTCAGCTTTGAGGAAAGACTTAAGATTGATCATATAATCTTTTTCAAACTCCTGCTCTAAAACAGATAACCAACCAGGTTCGAGTGCTGCAGACATGTATTTATTATTATATTTTTAAGAGTTAGTAGTTATTTTGTTGGAGATAAAACCAAAACCCGCACCTAAAAGTTTTATGATTTCTTTTTATAGATTTCTAGCAAATCTGCTTCAAGTGTTGCTTTAGGATGTTCAACTATTCTACCCAATTCTTTTCCTTTTTTATCAAAAACGATAAACGTAGGTACTCTTTGGATATCTAAGCCGTCAATAATGCCGTTTTCTGCTTTCTTGTTTCCATCAACAGCAATAATTTCTACATTCTTTTCCTTGAAGTGAAGCGCATCTAAAACTTTGAAAAAATTAGGAACATTCACTTTGCTATCTCCGCACCAGGTACCAAAAACAATTTTGATCTTCTCGTTTTTAACCAGCTTTTTTAATTCAATCAGTGTAGCCGCGTCAGGAACATAAGCCGCATAAATTGGATCGTACATTTCCTTAAATTCTGGGAATGTGGTAATACCTTCCCTTGTACACACGTTTATTAATACATCTTTATTTCTAGCTTGGTCGTGAATTTTTTTGTTAATATCTTGAGCTGAAACGTTCATGGCAAGTACGATTAGGGTTATAGATAAGAGAATTTTCATATTAATTTGATGAATTGTTTAGACTGTGAAATTTTTAATGAAATTATTGTTTTAAAATCTAAATTATGCCATTTAAAAACGATATTTGCAAAAAAAAATAATTAGAATAAATTTTATGCCAAATATTATCAGATTAATTGCGGGGGTTGCTTTACTGGGTGGCGCAGTAGCTTTATTTATTTTCGGTTTTTGGCCATGGGGAATTGTGGCTATTTTATTAGGGCTAATTATATTAGTAACCTTCTTTTTTAACGAAAACATGCTTTTAGCGCAGTGGTTTTTAAGAAAAGACAATATGCCAAAGGCAAAAGCTTACTTAGATAGAATTACAAATTATGAAAAGCAGTTGATTAGGGTGCAACATGGTTATTATAACTTACTTGTTGGTTTAATTGAAAGCAGAACTGCTCCTTTAAAATCAGAAAAATATTTTAAAACTGCTTTGAACCTGGGTATGCAGATGGAACATAATGTTGCCTTGGCAAAGTTAAGTTTAGCAGGAATCGCAATGGCTAAACGCAATAAACGTGAAGCAACGATGTATTTATCAGAGGCTAAGAAAGCCGATAAAAATAAATTATTAGCTGATCAGATAAAACAAATGAAAGATCAGATGGGGATGATGGACAAACAACAGCAAGTTCGTTATAGATAAATTCCCGATATTGAAATAAATTAAAGCCGATGCAAATCGGCTTTTTTTGTGCTTAAAAATACAGCATGTAAAGTCATAATCTAAAAAGTAATTTAGGTTAGTCGAAGTTATTTGATATTTTGGAGAGAGTATTATCAAATGGATGAAGGCCCTTACAAGCCGCTATTGGTAGGGATAACTTACTTTGCTGTGTTCTTTTTTATTATTGTACAGGGCTTAATAGTAGATAAACTGGCTAAGAAAGTACTTTCAGTCGATGAATTTTAGCATACGTTTGAAGGCCTGCTTTCAGAAATTTGAGTGACTAAATTCAGGTTGATGTTTGCTAAACCTGATAGAACGGTTATACTTTTTGTTGCACAAGTTTTAAATAAACGATAGCCGCTAGCAAAAAGATATTAGTGATAGCAGGGCGAACGTAGATACTAGCAATAACATTGCTTTTCAAAATTTAAAACTAAACTCGCATTCTTATTGTAGTAAAGAGAAAATTCTATACTATGGCAACATCACAAGAAGGAAGTACTAACAATACTCAGGAAGAAGATAACATTAAAGATTTAGGTGGCAAAGAAGCGGTTGAAAAATTACGCAGCCTTGCTGAAAAGGCAGAAAGCTGCTTTTTTTGTACCAATATTAAAACCGGAGTTCCATTATCGGTAAGGCCAATGGCTATTCAGCAGGTTGATGATGAAGGAAATATTTGGTTTATGAGTATGAAAGACAGTCATAAAAATGACGAAATAGCTACCGATCCCTTTACACACTTACTATTCCAAGCTGGTGCACATTCTGGCTTTGTAAACATTTACGGCATTTCTGAAATTAGCAGAGATCAAGCCAAGATTGATGAGCTGTGGAGTCCATTTATTAAAACCTGGTTTCAGGGTGGGAAAGAAGATCCAAATATCACGTTGATAAAGGTAATCCCATCTGAAGGTTATTATTGGGATACTAAAAACGGAACAGCCGTTGCATTTTTAAAGATGGCAGCCTCTGTTATTACCGGCAAAACCATGGATGATTCGGTGGAAGGTACGTTGGATATTGATTAGTAGGGTTAAAAATTGAAGGTTAAAAGTTGAAAGTGTATGACGCCATTAATAACGCATAACCTGTAACTCGTAACAGGTAAATGATCAGCTATTTATCATCCAAACTGTCGTATCCTTCCAATTCTTCTCGTTGAGATCTCTTGCTTAGGATATCATCTTCTTCATTTTGAACTTTAGAGAAGAATAATGCTTCGGCTTGTATTCTTTTAATTAATTGGCGAACAAGGGTTAAATCAAATGCATCTTTACTCAGCTTAATGCAGTATTCTCTTTCGTTGATTTCTAAGCTTGAAGTATTCATAAGGCAATCTTTTTCTATTGATTGCTGTAAATATAGAGAAGGCTTGCTAAACAATTGTTAGCAAGCCTTTTAAGTTTTTGTTATGTTTATGTTAAGATCCTAAGCAGAAAATAGGGATGTCGCAATTTTATAATTAAAACAATTGGAATCTCTGAACGGTGGTTTTTAATCAAAATCTGATTTATTGTTTGTATAAAATGAATAGCTAATTTGAGTGAAAAAAGAAAAAATGATTGCAATAAACCAAAAATCCTTTCTGCCAGCTAATATAAAAAATAGTATTATACCTGTGAAAAGAAGTAATAATGCAATCCAGATTTGGACTGCTATTTTGTTTAAATTAAAAAACAATACTGTTAATATAGCTGCTATAAACAATATGGGAAGATAAAATAAGTCATTTGCACCTTCACTATACAGGATATAAATACTTGCTAAAAAAAAGATTTGCCCTAAAATACATAACCTGAACAGCCATGAGTTTCTTACCTCAGATTTTTTTCTATAGAAATGAGAAATATTATTTGCAATTTCTTTTTTCGAAAAACCCTTTTTTTCTAAATAAACTTTAGCCTCTTTAGAAGTATAATTATTTTCTTTCAAAGATTCTAATTCTTCAAAAATCTCCATATTATCTCGATAAAAATATTATGGGATGTATTTTATTGGGGGATGAAATAGACTAAGTTAAAAATGTAAACTTAGTCTATTAAAAATTTTATTTATGCGACAAAAATAAACCTTCGTCGGTTTTGCTTACTTTTAAAACACTTTTACCAGTTAGGCCTTTAAGGGTAGTATCCCACTTTTTATTGCTCCAATCTGTAAGTTTAGCCTTAACATCTGTTAATAAAACTTGTTCATCTTCTTTTACCAAGGCAAATAATTCAGTTTCTTCCGGAGATAATTCAATCTTCTTTTTCTCAGGGCGCATTTGCGGGAAGAATAATACTTCTTGAATGGTGCTTTGGTTGGTCATTAACATTACAATTCTGTCGATACCGAAACCTAAACCTGATGTTGGCGGCATACCATATTCCAAAGCACGAACAAAATCTTCATCCATTGCCATTGCCTCATCATCACCACGATCTGCAAGTGTCAATTGATCTTCAAAACGTTCTTTCTGATCGATAGGATCGTTTAATTCTGAATAAGCATTTCCGATTTCTTTACCATTGACAAAGATTTCAAAACGCTCTACTAAACCAGGAGCCGAACGATGTTTTTTAGCCAGCGGTGTCATTTCGATAGGATAATCGGTAATAAAAGTAGGTTGAATGAGATTCGCTTCTACTTTTTCACTGAAAATCTCGTCTACCAATTTACCACGGCCCATGGTAGAATCGGTTTGAATTCCCAAAGTTGCACAGGTTTGAAGCAACGCTTCTTCATCCATTGCAGAAACGTCAATTCCTGTATATTTCTGAATTGACTCGTACATGGTTAATTTCTCATACGGTCCTTCGAAATTGATATCGTTATCGCCCACTTTAACCACCGCTGAGCCGTTGGTTGCAATCGCTACTTTCTCCAAACATTCTTCAACCATAGCCATCATCCAGATATAATCTTTATAGGCTACATATATTTCCATTGAAGTAAATTCGGGGTTATGGGTACGGTCCATTCCTTCATTACGGAACATTTTACCGAATTCATAAACGCCATCGAAACCAGCAACAATTAATCTTTTTAGGTACAACTCATTTGCAATACGCAAATAAAGCGGCATATCTAGAGTATTATGATGCGTAGCAAAAGGACGAGCGGCTGCACCTCCGTGAATTGGTTGAAGAATAGGCGTTTCTACTTCCATCCAACCTTGCTCATCAAAATAGTTGCGCATCGAGTTAATTACCTTACTCCGTTTGATGAAAATTTGTTTGTAATCTGGATTAACGGTTAAATCCACGTAGCGCATTCTATAACGCAATTCCGGATTTGTAAATCCATCGTAAACATTGCCCTCATCATCTCGTTTAACGATAGGAAGGGGGCGAAGCGATTTCGCTAATACTTTAAATTCGGTAACGTGGATAGAAATTTCACCAGTTTGAGTAGTGAAAACATAGCCTTTAATTCCAATGAAATCGCCAATATCCAAAAGTTTTTTGAATACCGTATTGTATAATGTTTTGTCTTCGCCTGGGCAAAGTTCGTCTCTTTTTAAATAAACCTGAATACGGGCAGTAGAATCTTGAATTTCGGCAAAAGAAGCAGCGCCCATGATGTTACGCCCCATAATACGACCAGCCAAGCTAACCGTCTTATAAGCAGTTTTATCCTTTTCGTAGTTCTTCAATATATCAGCAGCACTTACATTTACATCATAAGATTCTGCAGGATAAGGCTCGATGCCTAACGCTCGTAATTGTTTTAGCGACTCACGTCGTAATATTTCTTGTTCTGATAATCCTATACTCATTTCAGGTATTTTTTGCAAAAGTAAGAATTTTGCAAGATGTTTAATAATAGTATTTGTCTCTCCTCAAGCAGAAAAGAATTATACTTTTTTATTGATCCTGTCGAAGTTGCTTTTAATTGAAATGGTAAAGAAATATTACGTTGCCGGTATACGCTGTTTTCGTTTGGCCTTTAATGTCAAGATTGGCTTCGATTACCACTTTTGTAATGCCTCTCAAATCAGATATTGCAATTAGTTTCGCCCTTAATTGAACTTCATCATTTACTAAAACAGGTTTGTTAAACTTAAATTTTTCAATTCCATAGTTCACTTCCATTTTAACATTTTGAATATCAGCGATTTGTTTCCATAAATAAGGAATAAGAGATAAGGTTAAATAGCCATGCGCAATAGTAGAACCGAATGGTCCTTCATCTTTAGCTTTCCGCTCGTCGCAATGAATCCACTGAAAATCCAAAGTTGCCTCAGCAAATTTTGTGATTTGTTGCTGATCTATTTTGTGCCACTGAGAGCTACCAATTTCTTTTCCTAAAAAAGATTCGTACTCTTTAAAACTATTTATTATAACCATATTCACTTCCGTCGCGTTTAAAAGAGTGATGCGGATTACATTACTCTGACAGTTGAAAGGTAGGTAATTTTTATATGATAAAAGAAATTAGATCAATCTAACGCTTTCAATCGATCACAATTAGGGTAATTAAGGAAAGTAAGTTGTAACAAGTAATTCTTTATAATTCTGCCTCAATCCCTTCTTCATACATTGCGTCGATCGCATCACTATATTTCTTTTCTACAATTCTTCGTTTAACTTTCATTGTAGGAGTAATTTCTCCCTCATCAATACTGAATGGATTGCGTTTAATTTTGAAATTCTTGATGCGTTCGAATTTGGCAAGTTCGTTCGAGATTTTCTTGATGTCTTGCTCCATCCAATCAATTATTTCCTGTTCGCGTATAAATGGATCGGCATCTTCGAAATAAGATGATTTTAGTTTAAATGTTTCTTCTAATGTTTCTCTATTTGGAATGATGATAGCGGTAATAAATTCTCGTTTATCTCCTATTAAAAATAACTGATCGATCTTCGGACTTTTCAGATAGATATTTTCTACAGGGGTTGGGTAAACGTTTTTGCCATACGCATTAACGATCATATTTTTGAGGCGATCTGTAATTTGTAAGTTGCCTTTATAAAAGCGACCGATATCACCCGTGTGGAACCACATTTCCCGATCAATTGCTTCAGCCGTTTCTGCGGGCTTATTGAAATATCCTTTCATCACGCAGTGGCCGCGAACAATTACTTCACCCTCAGCACACTCAAACTCTTCATTAAATGTATCATGGGTTTGGATGTTAATAATTTCTTTGCTTTCTACATCCTGAATGCCTACTTCAATACCTGGAATTACACGACCCACAGTGCCGTAAACCTGGCGATGGTATTCGGTAACAGACATTACCGGCGAAGTTTCGGTTAAGCCAAATCCTTCCAAAATTTTAATGCCTAAATCGCCAAAAAATTCACCTACATTTTTCGGTAGGGCAGCACCTCCTGAAATCATAAACTTCAATCTGCCACCCGTTTTCTCTTTGATTTTACTGAAAACTAATTTCTCGGCAATGGCCTTTTTGGTTGATAGAATGAATCCAGGATTTTCACCTGCCTCTTTTTTTACACGATACTTTTTACCGGTTTCTAGCGCCCAGGTAAAAATTTTAGCTTTAGTACCTCCGCCAGCTGTGCCAGATTTAATTGCTTTATCATGTATGCGCTCTAACAATCTAGGTACGCAACTCATTACTGTCGGCCTAACTTCGCCCATATTTTTCGCCAGGAGTTCTAAGCTTTGAGCAAAAGCAATTTTACAGCCTTGAGTGCAGCAGACGTGATAGGTGGCTGTGCGCTCAAACACATGCGACAGAGGTAAAAATGAAAGGAAAGTTTCAGTTTGATCGATTACCGGAATTTGTTGCAGACATACCTCCACATTTTTAACAAAATTATGGTGCGTAAGCATTACCCCTTTTGGCGTTCCTGTAGTACCAGAGGTATAAATCAAAGACGAAACATCTTCTGGTAGCACTAAACTTCTGCATTGATTTATTTCTGCTTTTTCTGCTGCTGTAATTTGATGCTTTAAGGCTAAGATATCAGAAAAAGATATAATTTCTACATCAACATCTAATGGCACTTTTACTTTCTCAAAATCTTTAAAAGCAGGGATAATATATTTTAGGTCTTTACAGTTTGAAGCAACTTTAAGTACTTTTCTATAGAGAAAATTATTTCCAACTAATATTCCTTTAATGCCAGAATCATTAATGATGTAGGCCACTTCTTGTTCTGATAGCGTTGGGTAAATAGAAACATTAATTACGCCAATTTGCTGAATGCCTTGATCATAATAGACATATTCGGGCGAGTTTTCAATCATTAATCCTAACCGATCGCCTTTCTTTATTCCTTTTTCTAAAAAGAAAGCGGAAACAGCGTCAGCTCTTTTTAAAGTATCTTCAAATGATATCTCCACCCATTCAGCACCTTGTTTATGTATTAAAAAAGTTTCTTCGGGTTTGTGAATGTTTTTTACAACATTTCTTAAAAGGGTAGGGATGGTTGAAAATTCGTTAATTAATGGCATCGCTCGTTATTTGGTAGTCAATATAATTAACAATAATAATGCTTTTTGGTTTAAAAAAGCAAATTGATGTACGCTCGCTGATATTGATTTGAATATGTTGTTCCGCAGATCAAAAAAATCTCTGAATTAAAAATTAGTTATTTCCTTAAAATCTAAGCTCAGAAATCATTTTTAATCTGCGAGATCTGCGTTACAGCGGGAGAAAATGTAAGTGACTTGCAAGCTTGATTTAAATGATGTTGATAAAGATTTATATCCCGCAGATTAAAAAGATTTACGCGGATTATAGTACTATCATCATTGCTTTAAAGAAACGAAGCAATCTCATTCTAGTCTTAAAAACAAGATTGCTTCATTAGCAATATTAAGTGCTTTAAACGCAAAAAGGTCTCAAAAAATCGAGACCTTTAAATATTATTTGTGATAAATTTTAAACGGAGAAACTCTCGCCACAACCACAACTGCGACTGGCATTTGGATTGATAAAGTTGAAACCTTTTCCATTCAATCCATCTGTAAAATCTAACTCCGTACCCGCCAGGTAAAGGAAAGATTTCATATCTAATGCGATTTTAATTCCTCTGTCTTCAAAAAACTGATCGCCTTTTTGTTCTTCGTTATCAAAATCCAGGTTATACGATAAGCCAGAACAACCGCCACCTTTTACGGAAACACGTAAGAAATAGTCAGAACCCATCTCTGAATCCTGCATTAAATGCGTGATTTTTTCTTTTGCTTTATCTGTTATAGTAATCATTTCTTTTAGCAGTTAGTATTTAGTATAAAGTAGCTAGATCAAATTCATGATCAACCTACTTTTAAATAACATTGTAGAAAGACAAATAGCGTACCAATCTAAGTACTCAATACTTTCTACTATATACTCTTCTAGTGATGTGATTTTTCCAGTACAATTGCCTCTAAACCATTTTTAACGCGGTAATCGTTAATGGCAGATTTAATTGCATCTTCTGCCAACACCGAGCAGTGAATTTTTACTGGAGGTAAAGCCAATTCTTCAACAATATCCATGTTATCGATAGACAAAGCCTCATCAATTGTCTTGCCTTTTAACCATTCTGTAGCTAAAGACGAAGATGCGATAGCCGAACCACAACCAAATGTTTTAAATTTAGCATCGGTGATTACGTTATCTTCTCCAACCTCAATTTGTAAACGCATAACGTCACCACACTCAGGTGCGCCAACCAAACCAGTTCCTACAAATTTGCTGTCTTTATTTAATGTACCTACGTTACGTGGGTTATTGTAATGGTCAATTACTTTTTCTGAATATGCCATGATTTATATTTCTTTTAATCCCTTGCGGGATGGTTTTAATTTTTGTTATACGTTTCGAGTTGCATGTTACAGGTCAGGTGTTATAAACAAGTTACTTATGCTCCCAGACTTAAAACTTAAAACTCTTAACACATTAATTTGCTTCGCAAATTAATGTTCTGCCCACTCAATTTTACTCAAGTCAATTCCTTCTTTAAACATTTCCCAAAGTGGAGAAAGTTCTCTTAAGTGATTCACTGCTTTTTGAGTAACCGCAATCGCCTGGTCAATTTCTTCTTCTGTAGTAAATCTTCCTAAGCCATAACGGATAGAAGAGTGTGCTAAATCATCAGATAAACCTAAGCTCTTTAATACATAAGATGGCTCTAAAGATGCCGAAGTACAAGCTGAACCCGAAGATACCGCTAAATCGCTCATAGCCATCATTAAACCTTCACCTTCCACATATTTAAAAGAAATGTTTGCTACATGTGGTAAACGGTGTTGTGTATTACCATTAACATAACTTTCTTCCATTTGGTTTAAAGTCGATTCTAATTTATCACGTAAACCAGATAAACGAGTTGCTTCGCTTTCCATCTCTAAACGACAAAGTTCGCATGCTTTACCCAAACCAACAATACCCGGAACGTTCAATGTACCTGAACGCATGCCACGCTCGTGGCCACCGCCATCCATTTGTGAAGTAACCTTAACTCTTGGGTTTTTTCGGCGAACGTAAAGTGCACCAACGCCTTTCGGTCCGTACATTTTATGTGCTGAAAACGCCATTAAGTCGATTCCGTCTGCATTAACATCAACTGGAATTTTACCAACTGCCTGCGTAGCATCAGTCATAAATAAAGCACCATGTTTGTGTGCAATTGCCGAAATTTCTTTAACAGGTTGGATTACGCCAATTTCGTTGTTACCGTACATAATCGATACTAAGATCGTTTCAGGAGTCATTGCAGCTTCTAATTCAGCCAAGTCAATTAAACCATCATCTTTAACGCCTAAGTATGTTACTCTTGCACCGTTTTTCTCCAGGTGTTTGCAAGTATCTAAAACGGCTTTGTGCTCTGTAACCGCAGTAATAATGTGGTTACCTTTATCTTTATACATTTCGAACACACCTTTTATCGCCAAGTTATCAGCTTCGGTTGCGCCCGATGTAAAAATTACTTCTTTTTCAGTACAGCCGATTAATTTGGCTACCTGCTCACGAGCATAATCTACTCCCTCTTCAGCCACCCATCCAAAAGCGTGATTACGGCTTGCGGCATTTCCAAATTTCTCAGTAAAGTAAGGTAGCATCGCTTCCAACACTCTAGGGTCTAAAGGTGTTGTTGCGTTATTATCTAAATATATCGGCTGTTTCATCTCTATTCTGTTAATTATGATCACAAAGATACAAAAAAACTTTTCGAACAATTATAATTAATAGCTATGACCTTATAGATAAAACACGCATTTTTACATTCACCCAACCTTTTTAAACGATGAACAAGATAGAACATATCGGTATTGCCGTAAACAACCTCAATAAATCAGTTCCACTTTACGAACTCTTATTAAATACCTCCTGTTATAAAACGGAAATTGTTGCATCAGAACACGTTAACACTGCATTTCTAAAAGCAGGTGAAAATAAAGTTGAACTTTTAGAAGCAACTTCCGACGATAGCGCAATAGCGAAATTTTTGCAGAAAAAAGGAGAGGGGATTCACCATATTGCCTTTGCGGTTGATGACATTATCGAAGAAATGGAGCGACTAAAAGCCAATGGTTTTACACTGCTTAACGACGTCCCAAAAAAGGGCGCCGATAATAAAATGGTATGTTTCGTACATCCAAAAGATACTAATGGAGTTTTAATAGAACTTTGCCAGGAAATTAAATGGGTTTAGAAAGATAGCTGATGTTAATTGAAAATAGGAAATGGATAAGGTTGAAGAATGCCTACGAAGTTGTTTTATTTGAAAATGAATGGTTCTGATTTTATCGCTTACGGCAGCCCTGCTAACCACTATAGTCCCGATGAAGAATCGGGAGCTACCGCTTTTATCAGGTTTAATTAACGTCATGCAGTAATTCTAACCCAACAAATAACCAAACTAAGCCTAAAATCTTTCAATCCCAAAAATCTTGTTCCATGTCGCTAATTAAAATTATCAATAAAGATTTTGATCTTCCTGATGAACTTTCCGAAAGCCAACTTCGGGAAACATTGGTGAATGCATTTGCTTACTTAGTAGATAATGACTTTCCTAAACTCGTTCAAATTTTATATAAAGCAGATGTTGATCAGTACAAGTTGAAAGAATTGTTAGAAAATGTCGAGGGAAAAAGTTCAGCAGAGGTAATTGCAGATGCCTATATCGCCAGGCAAATGGCAAAAATTGAAACCTGGAAAAAATATAGTAAGTAGTTGCCGACAAATTTATTATCGTCTAATTATTTGTATTTTAATACCTTTAAGTAATGAGTTGCCGTTTCCTGATCATCTTACTGTTTCCTGTTTTCGTTTTTGCTCAAAGAAATTCGAATTCCGAACTTGAGAAGAACGATCAGGATTTCGTTTTAAAAGCATTTAACAATGCTGATAATTACATGAATTCGGATCATTATGATTCGGCACAGTTATGGTTAAATAAAATTTATTTAAAAGTTAGCTATCGCAAACCATCTCTTTTTTCTTATTTCTTAACTTCCCGGCAAGCAGAAGTATACTATTACAATAATCTGCATGAACTAGGCTTGCAAGAAGCTTTTAAGAGCGAAAACATCGCATCGATATTAAAAGACAGCATCCTTATGGCCGATGCTTGCAACTTTATCGGCTTGTTTTATATGAATAACAATAAGCTAAACAATGCAGTTAAATATTTTAAACGGGCACTAAATTTTGCTCATCAACCTCCATATCCATCAAAGTATATCGATCTATCGAAACCTCACCATGTTTATGGCAATTTGGCCGAGGCATTTGAAAAGCTTAAAAAGCTGGATAGTGCAGTTTATTACAGTCGAGAATCACTCAAAGAGGCAAAAGAAATAAGTGCTAAACGAGGTATCGCCACAGCCTATCTAAATTTAGGTAGTGCTTTCATTCAAAAGAATTCCAATGATAGTGCAAGTAAATACTTTGATTTAACACGTATTGCAGCAATGAATGGGCAAGATTTCGATGTCGAGTTGAATAGTTACAGTGGTTTAGCGAGTTGTGCAGCGAGAACGAATGAAAAAATAATAGCCTTCAATCATTTGAAAACAGGATTCTCTTTGCTCAAAAGATATCCTCAATTAAATGATTTTTATGCGCTTATGTTTTTAGAGACTGCAATTAAAGTTTACAAACAATATAATAGTCAGGCAGATTTAATTAATACCCTCGAACTTAAAAATCAAATACAAACGGCTACTTACGCCCGAAATAACACACAAATACAAACTCTTTTATTAACAGGGTTAAAAAATGAAAAACTCATTTTCAATTTAGAACTAGCTAAAGTCGAAAATAAGCAGAGTTTGGCCAATACCAGAGTTTATGTATTGTTGTTAACCTTACTTTCTATCATTATTGCCTTTATTGCTTATCGGTACTATGCAATGCAGCGTTTGCGCCTGGCAAATTTGAGAAGCAAAATCAGTCAAGATTTACACGATGAAGTGGGTGCTACCTTAAGTGGAATAGCCATGTACAGCTACATTACAAAAGAACAGATTAAAAACGAGGAGCATGTCGCCGTTAACAATTCTCTCGATATTATTAAAGACAATGCAGGCGAAATGGTCTCAAAACTTAACGATATTGTTTGGGCTGTTAATCCACATGATGATAACCTTCGTTCGCTTTTAGAAAGACTAAAAGATTTCGCCGCTCAATTGGTGGCGGTAAAAGAAATTGAGCTAAATTTTAATATTCCAGAATCGCTTGGCGTTTTAAAGTTATCAATGGAACAAAGAAAGAATATCTATTTAATATGTAAAGAAGGTATCAACAATGCCGTGAAATATAGCGTCTGTAAGCATATTATAGTGGAAGTTTATCATCAAAATAAAATGATTAATATTCAATTAAAAGATGATGGGAATGGTTTTTTACCTGATGAAGCTCGGAAAGGAAATGGACTAACAAATATGAGAAATAGAGCAAAAGAAATCAATGCTGTTCTAAATATCTATAGTCATATTGGGTTGGGTACAGAGATTAATTTAAGTTGCAAAATCACCTAATGGGGGATACGTTTATAATATATAACTGCTCATATTTATGCCTGAACCTGAAGTTGTGGAAATCAAGATAGCGATATTCGAAGACAATAAACTCATTCGTGAGGCATTACAGACTATTATAAACGGGACGCCAGGCTTTATTTGCACGGGCACATTCCCTAACGCAAACCAAATTGAAGCGGATATACGCTTTAGTCGGCCAGATGTGGTACTAATGGATATTGAAATGCCTGGAAAGACAGGCATTGAAGCCACTAAAATAATCACAGCACAATTTCCAGAAGTAAAAGTGCTAATTCAAACTGTTTTTAATGATAATGATAAGATATTCAATGCACTTTGCGCTGGGGCTTCAGGCTACATTTTAAAAACTGATTCACCTTCAAAGCAGCTTCAGGCTATTGAGGAGGTCTATAATGGTGGCGCTTCCATGTCTTCAGCAATTGCCCAAAAGGTGATGCAATTTTTTGTGCGTAAGAACGTCATTCTGGTGCAGCCACAAGAAACCGACTTTGATTTAAGTGCCCGTGAAAAGGAAATTCTCTTATTGATGACGGAAGGAAATCACTACCGTAGCATCGCTGATAAAGCTTTTATCAGTTATGAAACAGTTCGAACCCATGTTAAACATATCTATAAAAAATTGCATGTAGCTTCAAGATCCGAAGCGATTTTAAAGGCTAAACAACAGGGATTGTTTTAGTAAAATCACTCATTGGGGTATTTCCAGGCGATAATTTATGCTTCAATTTTGATTAACAAATCAGAATTAAACATAAATTAAGAAAACATGAAAACAATTACGAAAAGCCTAAAGTGGTTATTAATTATTTTTCTTATCACAGCCGTTGTGGCCTGTAAAAAGAAAGAGCGTGATGATGCAGTTGAAACTATCAACAAGGAAGAAATGAAGCGTAAAATTGCAGACATTATTCCAGTGCAGTACCAGGATACCCTCACCAAACTGGGTATTTCACTTAATCAGGAAACGACACCACCGATGCTTGAAGGAGCTTATGCGTTTAAGCCTCTTCGGCTATTGAAAAGTAACCGTACACAAGATGTCGCCAATATGTCGTTTGTTGATGGCTCAGTTAAATTTTTCGCACAAGACAGCGAGAATAACATCAAGCTAATTGGCAAATCTTTATTAAATAGTGCAGATACAAGTTTGGTTACGGCAATAAGTGGCAATGGAAACAATTTTACAGTTTACGGAAAGGTTAAATCTGTTCGTGGTAGCGATTCTGCTATATTTGGAATAATTATCTCTGGTGAGAAAGATGGAACACAACTCAGAAATATTCGCTATGGCTTAATTAATATTGATAACTCAAAAGGGGGAACAACATTTATTAAACAAGGTGAGGCGAGGGTAGTTTTTGATACAGATCAAGTTTCGCCATCGATTTCGGTGTTTTAAAATATTTCTTGAAGTCTCTTGTAAATCAAAAATAAAATTAGGATATTTGCATCCTCTAAAATAGAGGTTAGAAAAGACTAATAGAAATTATCATAAGCGTTGTTGCCAGCAAATTGCAAGAATGTTCTTGATGCTTTCACACAAATAACTTAAAATAATATTCAAATGAAAAAAGATTTGCACCCTACAAGCTACAGACCAGTTGTTTTCAAAGATATGTCTAACGAATATGCTTTCTTAACAAAATCTTGTGTAGATACTAAAGAAACTATTAAATGGGAAGATGGTAATGAGTATCCTCTTTATAAATTAGAGATCTCTCATACTTCACACCCTTTTTATACTGGTAAAATGAAATTGGTTGATACTGCAGGACGTATCGATAAATTCAAAAACCGTTACGCTAAGAAATAATTTTAGCTGTAAAAAGCATTTTTTAAAGTCCCTTTGCCAAAAGCATCGGGACTTTTTTTATTTTTGTTGCTTATGACAATCAATTTATTTGATGATGCTTGCTGGGCGTCTCTCCGTCCGCTTACGTTTACCAGGCCCGTTGCTGATTTGCGAATTGGTATTTTAACAATTGCAGAAAAATGGGCGAAATACTTAAATGCCGACTTCGGTTTCCAAACTCAAGAATATCTTTCTATAAAATATGCAGTCAAGAAAAACGCTAGTCTTTTTATAAACGGCTCAATTTGTCCTGATCAAAATTTGCTCGATGCAATTTCAGGACTTAAAGAAGGAGAATTGCTCGTAGCCAAAGGTGTTATTATTGCTTTCAACTGCAATGAAGAACTGACTTATAAGCAAGCTGAACAGCAATTAAAGCCCATAAATTATGAGTTTGAGTTCGTTAAAATAACTTATCCGGAGAATATTTTCGCAAATAATCCAGCTGAAATTAGAAAAGATTTCGAATTATTAACCAAAGGACGTACTTCTGCAAAAATCAGCAATACGAATCAATTGTTGGGCGATGATATCTTTTTTGAAGAAGGTGCGAAAGCCGAATGCAGCGTTTTAAATACTGGCTACGGACCAATTTATGTTGGGAAAAATGCTGAGATTTGGGAAGGCAGTTTAATACGGGGATCTTTTGCGCTTTGCGAAAATTCATCAATTAAAATGGGGGCGAAGATTTATTCAGGTACTACCATTGGGCCAAATAGCCGTGCAGGTGGCGAAATTAATAATTCGGTAATTTGGGGCAATTCTGCGAAAGGACATGATGGATATTTGGGCAACTCGGTACTTGGTGAATGGGTTAACATTGGTGCCGATACCAATAACTCGAATTTGAAGAACAATTATGCCGAAGTAAAGCTTTACGATTACGAAACTAAAAAAATGCGTAATACCAATTTACAGTTCTGTGGCTTAATTATGGCCGATCATGCTAAATCGGGCATTAACACGATGTTTAATACAGGCAGTATTGTAGGCGTAAGCGCAAATATTTTTGGTGGTGGCTTGCCTCCAAATCATATTCCAGATTTTAGCTGGGGCGGTGCAGATGGCTTTTTGGATTACAAACTGAATAAAATGTTCGAAACAACGGAGAAAGTATTCGCAAGAAAAAATATTATTTTCGACGATACAGAAAAAGATATCCTAACAAAGGTTTTTGAATTAACAGCTCCTCACAGATACTTTTAATATTTAACCATGATTTCAATAGAAATCATGAAATTAACAAAATAAAACACAATGAGAAAACAAATAGTAGCCGGTAACTGGAAAATGAATTTAGATTATAATGAAGGTATTTCGTTATTCAGTGAGATTGTAAATATGATTAAGGATGAACGTAAGGGTAATCAATTAGCTGTTATTTGTGCTCCTTTTATTCATTTAAATAGTTTGGCCAAGTTGGGTGGAAATGATGTTAAAATAGGAGCTCAAAACATTCACGATAAAGAAAGCGGCGCTTACACAGGCGAAATTTCTGCAAAGATGATCAAATCTGTTGGCGTGGAGTATGTAATTTTAGGTCACTCAGAGCGCAGACAATATCAGGCTGAAAGTGATGAGCTCTTGGCTGCAAAAACCAAAACTGCTTTGGCTCATGGATTAACACCAATTTTCTGCATCGGCGAAACATTAGACGAACGTGAAAACGGAAGCTATTATGAAGTATTGAAGAAGCAATTAGTTGAAGGTGTTTTCAGTTTAAGCAATACTAATTTTTCCAAAATCGTAATTGCTTACGAACCAGTTTGGGCGATTGGTACAGGTTTAACCGCTTCGCCAGAACAAGCACAAGATATTCACGCATTCATCCGTTCTGAAATAGAGGCTAACTATGGTTTCAATATTGCAGATGATACTACAATTCTTTACGGCGGTAGTTGTAATCCAGGCAATGCGGCAAGTTTATTCGCTCAAAAAGATATTGATGGTGGTTTAATTGGTGGCGCATCATTAAAATCTCGTGATTTCACAGATATTATTAAAGCATTAAATAGCTAAATGCAATACGTAAAAGCAATATTTAAATTCGAAAATATCGAAGACTTTCAGCAGGATCTACTCATCAGTGATCTTGCTGATTTAGGTTTCGATACATTTGAGGATAGTGAGAATGGGTTCACTGCTTTTGTAATGAAAGATAATTTCAGTGAGCAGGCATTGAAAGATTTGCTTGCTCATTATACCGATGATTTTGCAACAAATTATACTTTGGAAGATGTTGCCGATGAAAACTGGAATGCCGAGTGGGAAAAGAATTTCAATCCGTTGATTATTGATGATGTATGTTACGTGAGAGCAACTTTTCATGAGCCGCAACCATCTTATCCTTATGAGATTGTGATCGATCCGAAAATGTCTTTCGGAACAGGTCACCATCAAACTACATCAATGATGATGCAGTATATTCTAGCCGCAGATTTAAAAGATAAAACTGTTTTAGATATGGGTTGTGGAACCGCAATCCTCGCAATTCTTGCCGCTAAACTTGGTGCAAAGAATTTGGTAGCGATAGATTATGATAACGTATGTTACGAAAGTGCCATCGAAAATGCGGCGTTAAATAACATCTCCAATCTAAAAGCGCTTTGTGGAAGTAAAGAAGCTATTCCAAACGAAGAATATGATGTGATTTTTGCCAACATCAACAGGAATATTTTGCTTGATCAAATTCATCGTTATGCAGAGGTGCTAAAGTCAGGTGGAAAAATCTTTTTCAGTGGTTTTTATTTAGATCCCGATTTAGGAATGATCACTGCCGAGTGTGCTAAATATGGTATTCAATACCTCGATCACAAACAAAATGGTGATTGGGTTGCTGCCCAGTTTGAGAAAAAATAAATGGAGCAAAGAGCAAGGATAAAAGAGCAAAGAATAAAATAACAAAGCTAAAATGGTTAACATTAGGCTACTAAACCTTTAATCATTGCTCTTTTATCTTTAATCGAAAAAAAATATGCGTATACATTTTATTGCAATTGGCGGAAGTGCAATGCACAACCTGGCCATTACACTTCATAAAAAAGGTTATCAAATTTCAGGTTCTGATGATGTGATTTTTGAACCAGCAAAATCTCGTTTGGAAAAATATGGTTTATTGCCGGCACAAATGGGATGGGATGAAAATCGTATTTCTACTGATCTTGAAGCCGTTATTTTGGGTATGCATGCTCGTATTGACAATCCTGAGCTAATTAAAGCGCAAGAACTGGGTATTAAAATTTATTCTTATCCAGAATACGTTTATGAGCAAAGTAAAAACAAATTGCGTGTAGTAATTGGCGGCAGTCATGGTAAAACTACCATCACAAGTATGATTTTACATGTGCTCAATCATTACAATCGTGATTTTGATTATTTGGTTGGGGCACAACTCGCTGGTTTCGAAACCATGGTAAAAATTACAGATGCGGCACCAGTTATGATTATCGAAGGCGATGAGTATTTATCGTCACCGATTGATAGAAGGCCAAAATTTCATCTTTACAAAGCAAATGTAGCAGTGATCAGTGGCATCGCCTGGGATCATATCAATGTTTTTCCTACTTATGCAGATTATACTTTGCAGTTCGATAAGTTTATCGATACCATAGAGGAAAATGGGACACTGATATATTGTGAAGCAGACCAAGATTTAAATGAAATTGCTTTAAAATCAAAAGCAAAGATTCACAAGGTAGGTTATGCAATTCCTGAACACGACATTAAAAATGGTATAACCTACTTATTGCCAGAGAGAACTGCTTTAAAAATATTTGGCGACCATAACCTAATGAATTTAAATGCAGCTAAATTAGTTTGTGAGCAGTTAGATATAAGTCAAAAAGATTTTGATACTGCAATTGCCTCATTTACCGGCGCTGCAAAGCGTCTAGAAGTAATCTCAGCTGATGACTCTACCAACGTTTATAAGGATTTTGCCCATTCTCCATCTAAACTGAAAGCTACGATTGAGGCTGTTAAAGCACAGTTTACAGATCGAAAGCTGATCGCTTGTATCGAATTGCACACTTTTAGCAGCTTGAATAAGGATTTTTTAAAGGAATACGCTGGCGCAATGGACAAAGCTGATGAAGCAATCGTATTTATCGATCTTAAAAGTTTTGAGCAAAAAAGAATGGAGCCATTTTCAGAAGAAGATGTTCAACAGGCTTTTGCTAATCCGAAGCTAAAATTCTTTAACGATGCAGCTCAATTGAAAGCCTATTTGTTAAGCTTGAACTATAAGAATGCAAATCTTTTAATGATGAGTTCTGGAAACTATGCAGGCTTTGATTTGCCTGAATTAGCTGCGGCTTTACCAAAATAATAATTAATCTTTAAATGAAGGTTCTAGGAGATCGTATTAGGCAGAGTAGGGTAGCACTAGGTTTAAATCAAGCTGAAGCTGCGAAGATGCTTAATATTTCTACACCCGCATTTTGTAAAATAGAAACCGGACAAACAGATTTGAATATCTCACGTTTATTGCAAATTTCTAAAGTATTTGAGGTATCAATAATTAAATTAATAACCGGAGAAAAGGAGTCATCAAATTCATCGGAAGATTTAATTGAACTTAAAGAACAACTTCTGGAAAAAGATGAAGAGATCAATAAACTTAGAAAGAAGGTTATTGATCTTTATGATAAATTGGGAATTTAATCACGTCATTGCGAGGCACGAAGCAATCCTACAACGATCGCTATATAATTCAACCCTAAGCATTAAGGTTGCTTCGTGCCTCGCATTGACGATTGCTTTATTACTTGCGCAGTATTCTCTTATCTTCCTAAAACACTTTCCTCATCGTTAAATGCTTCTTACCAAATGTAGCGCCAGTAGCTTTATGTATGGCAATCATTTGCTCGTTAAAATCGCCAACCCAACTCAATTCCAGTTCTTTGTATTGATTTTTTGGCAACACATATTCACCTAGCCTGATAAAGAGAACCGATTCTAAGCCATGTTTCTGGAATTTTGGTTTTGTACCCATTACAATTGCTCTCATACGTGTAACACCCACCCATCGGCGATAAGCAAATTTAAGCTTCTCTAATAAACCAAGCTTTCCATTAAAACCTTTAATCATCTGGTTAGCATCAGGAATTAAAACCACAAATGAAGCAGGCTCACCATTAAAATAAGCAAATTGAATCAAATGCTCATCCATAATGGGTTCCATACTTTTAAAGCTTTCTTCGAGAGTTTCCTTTTTTATCGGAACGAAGTTTTCGAAATCCTGCCAGCCATCATTGTAAATTTCCATCAAATCCGCAATGTATTTTTCAGCGTTTGCTTTGCTAAAATATTCGAAAGTGTAGCCAGGCTTGTTCCTTACCCAATTGGCTATCTTGGTAAATCGCTCTGGAAAAGGAATGGTTAAATTGATATGGTTGGTTAACTGTTCATATTCGGTTACGAATCCGTAAGCATCAAAAAAATTCTGGTAGTATGGAAAATTGTAATTCATTCCAAATGATGGAGGAGTGAAACCTTCCACTAACAAACCCCAAAATGAATCATTTTCGCCAAAGTTGATGGGGCCATCCATTGCTTTCATTCCATTTTCGATAAGCCATTCCTTTGCGGTATCAAAGAGTAAAAAAGCAGCATTTTCATCTTCAATGCATTCAAAAAAGCCCATTCCGCCGGTTGGTTGATCGTAATTAAATGCTTTTTTTTCGTTAATAAAAGCAGCAACCCGACCAATTAAATTTCCCGCATCATCTTTTAAAACCCAACGGTTACATTTTCCATGACTGAAAAAATTATTCTTCTCTGGGTTAAAAACATTTTCAACTTCACTATCTAAAGGACAAATGAAGTTTTTATCGTTTTTATACAGGATTTTTGGAACCGTTAAGAAGTCTTTTTTTAGTGATGAATTGCTTACTGATATAATTTGCATGGGCAGATTTTAAAATTAAAAAGCACCCAGCCTAATGGCAGGATGCTTTTTCAAATATATAGTTTTTTAATGATTAGTAATCGTCATCATCATCGTCGAAGTTGTCGAAATTATCAAGGTCATCCAATGGCAAATCAAAATCGTCTTCATCTTCATCTTGAGGGTTTTTTCTCGTGGTTTGAATATCGTCATCTTCAAGATCATCGTCTTCATCTACCTGTTTTTTGGTAGTCGGCTTAGTAGGGAGTTTCTTTGGCGCTTTCATATCACAAAAATAAAAATTGCTTTTCTACTTTAAAAATACAAAAAAACTTTTTCTAATAACAACCTGAAAACAAATAAATTAATTTCTGCTATTCTGCATTTTCACCTACCGTATTTTCCTCCTTCGTAATATCTTTTAGCTGTGGAAGCTGGTTTAAATTGTTTAAACCAAAATAATCCATAAAAATATTGCTAGTGCTGTAAAGAATAGGTCTGCCTGGAGTTTCGGCTTTACCATCAATACTTATAAGTTCTTTTTCCAGCAATCGCTGAACAGAATAATCAGAATTTACACCTCTAATTTGTTCAATTTCTAATTTAGTAATCGGCTGGCGGTATGCGATAATGGCTAAGGTTTCCATAGCAGCCTGACTCAGCTTTTTCTTTGAGCGATGCAATTGAAGTTGATTTACCGTTTCATGGTAATCCTTTTTTGTTAGAAACTGATATCCGTTATTCAGGTTTACCAATTCGATTGCGAAATCATCATGTTTATACTTTTCTTGAATAAGATCTAAGCTTTCAAAAATTTGTGTTTCAATAAACTCTGCTTCGAAAACCGCATTTAAAGCTAAGATGATTTCTTGAACGCTAATGCTTTGAACAGAAGAGAATATGAGCGCTTCTATGTGCCTGGTAATATTGGTTTGGAACATATACAAAAATATAATTTTTGGACATAAAAAAAGCGGTCTCGCTTTTTAAAAACAAGACCGCTTTCAACACACAAATGAAACCTGAATTAAGATATAGTTTTAGGTTAGGTTATTAAATATCTATATCAATTCTATAAGAACGTTTTGATAAACACTATCGTTTATTTCTAACACAAGTTTAAGGCTAAACGAGATTCGGTGTAAGTTCTATTTAGTGAGTGGTATTAATAATTGAGTAAACGGTAAAAAATCTATTTTAACGGTATAGATATAGATACGATTGTACCATTTGTGCCCTTTTGTTTAACACTGAGGTGTATAGGTTTTGCTGCAATCTGTCCTAACAAATGCAATCTTTCTTTGGTAAGCTGCATGCCTTTGCTAATGTGCGTTTCCTTTTTCTCCTTCAAAGAATTGTCAATACCAACACCATCATCAATTATTTCGATGTTTAAATACTCTGGAACATCAATTTTAATATTGATTTGTATTTCGCCACCCGTTTCTTTCGGCATAATGCCATGCCAAATTGCATTTTCTACGTAAGGCTGTAATAACATCGATGGGATTAAAGTTTCTTCCTTATCTATTTGATCATCAATTGAAAAGGAGTATTGTAACTTATCTCCGAATCTATTTTTCTCGAGCTTTAAATACAAATTCAAATATTCAAGTTCTTCTTCCAGAGAGATATAGCTTTTGGTACAAATTTCCAGGTTTTTTCTTATTAACCGAGCAAACCCAGTTAATACCCGATTAGCTGATGCTGTGTTCTGCGTATTAATATAATGCTGTATAGAATTCATCACATTGAATACAAAATGTGGATTCATCATTGCCTGTAAAGCCTGCTGCTCTAACATTAACACCTTGTTTTTTAGCAAAAGCTGCTCTTGTTCCTTATCCTTTTGTTTTCTGGTGATGTACACCGCAACTTTGTAAAAAATGTAGGCCACCAAAAGGATTAAGATGGATAAAAACCATAAGCTTTGCCAAAAATGTTTGGTAATGGTAAATGAAATTTTTGCGGATGGTCCCCAATTTCCGTTTTGGCTTTTGGCCGAAACTTCGAAATTATATTCTCCGGATTGAAGCGATGAAAAATCTAAACGGCGGGTTCTGGTTTCTACCCAGGCAGAATTTTCACTTAGCCGATAACGATAAGTAATGTCACTGGTGGTAAAATCTACTGCGCTAAAAGTGAATAGGATGGTATTATTTCCTGTTTCGAAGGTGAAGTTTTTTTGATTTACGGGCAATCTATCCTTGTCTTTGATGATAGAGGTTACATAAACCTTCGGTAAATTTCTGCTGATGTTTTTATTGTTGTACTTAAAAAGAATCAGCCCTTTATTGGTAGCGAAATAGGCCGTGCTGTCATCAATAAATAAACTGTTGATATCATCACTTAATAAATCTTTTCCATAATCGAAATTGGCAACGCTAAGTTTTTGCGGATAATTGGCAATTTTATTAACGCCCTTGTTGGTGAGCACCCATATCTCGTTATTTTTAACGAATATTTTAGTACAGATATTATTGGTTAAGCCATCTTTTTGAGTGATCTGTTTTACAATTTGGTCATTTTTGTAAAAAAGCAATCCATATCCGTCTGTAGCCAAAATCAATGTCCCATCAGCTAATTGTTGAATATCATTTATTCTTTTAGTGAGTAAGGTGTGTTTTTCAAAATGCTTAATGAGTTTTCCGTTTACAAACTGAGATAAACCATTAATATTTGAAAACCACAAATTACCTGTCCGATCGTAAAACACATGGTAAGAGCGATCTTTAAAGAAATCTTCCTTCTCTCGATATTTCAGGGAATTGAATTCAAAGTTGTTTATTCTGTCAGATAAAAAAACAACCCCAGAAGAAAGTGCCAGGGCTAAACGATTGCTCTTTTCATCAACGCTAAAATGTTTAATTACAAACATGGAATTATTAGCTTCCTTTAAATAGTTTACTTCATTTGTGGTGCTGTAGATATTTTTGAAAACACCCATTCCATAATCTGAAGAAAAATATATCGATTGATTTTTTGGGTCGAAGTTTAGTTGCTTTATGGTTTTGTATTTCTTAAAATCATCTAATCCAATTTCATTTACCTGATAGTTATCGATAGTCAAAACATCAATAACAGCATCATCCGTCCCTAGCCAAAGTCTGTTTTTACCATCTTTGGTAATGCTTTTAATGACATTACTGCTCAAACCCGATTCTGCAT
This sequence comes from Pedobacter sp. AC212, assembly GCF_979258625.1. Taxonomy (NCBI): domain Bacteria; kingdom Pseudomonadati; phylum Bacteroidota; class Sphingobacteriia; order Sphingobacteriales; family Sphingobacteriaceae; genus Pedobacter; species Pedobacter sp. AC212. The sequence goes on from NZ_OZ409870.1 coordinate 2,385,408, forward strand.
CAATAATCGATAAACGATTGCTTGCATTGGGTAACATATAAATTCCAACATTGGTGGCAAACCACATATTCTTGTTGCTATCTTTTATTACCTGGTTTACAGGAATATCCTGAAGATACTGAACTGTTTTTCCATTTTTATCTAACGCAAACGAACCATTCGCATTGGCAATCCAAACTTCTTTAGCTGCGCTATCATAGTAGAAATAACCAGACATGTTTTTTATCAGGTTTTGGGGAATGGAAATTAAGCTATTGATATTCCCTTTGCTCAATTCTCTTAGCCCACTTTTATCCAGATAAATTAACGACTTTGATTTAGTGTTGGTCGCTGTCATGTAAGAAAGCGGCTGAACATTAGATTTCAAGATCGAAAAAGTAGTGCCATTAAATTTCTGAACACTTAAATCGCTATACGAATAGATGTCGCCATTTTCGTCTTCGTGAATAAACGCGTTGATGAATTTATCTTTCGGATTTGGCGAAACATATTTTCTAATTCGTTTTCCATCCCAACAAACAATTAAATTTGAGTTTGTACCTAACCAAATTCTTCCTTGCTTATCCATCAAAAAAGAAACAATAACAGTGTTTAGGCTAAGTCGCTTTAATAATTGACTGTTATCCTGGTTATAAAATTTGCCGTCTTGCAGATAACTTAATTGCCCATTTAATGCAAAAAACCAAATTCTTCCAAATTGATCTTCTTTCATTTGAAGGATTTGCGTGTCGGGCAAACCATCTTCAATGGTAAAATTTTGAAAGTTTGTACCATCGAAACGGCTGATTCCATTATCGGTTGCTATCCAGATAAAGCCCTTTTGATCTTGCAAAATATAATAACAATTGTTGCTAGCTAAACCATTTTTAGAGGTATAATGTGGCAGATAGGTCATTTGTGCCACAGCATTTGATTCTTTGATCAACAAGAAAATCAGAAGTAAAAAGGTAATTGAAAAACCTTTCCTAAAGATAAGAAATAAAGCCTTTGAGACTAGATTAGATGCTATTTTAGTTGATTTAGTGATCACTTCCAGCTTTTGTAAATGATTTTATCTTATCAAAAAAATCGCTCGCCCTTCTTCTGGAGATATTAATACTTTCGCCATTTTTTAAAAAAACCTGCAAACCATTTTTCGAATTGTATTCTTTTAAGTGATTTAAATTGATAATGTTCGATTTATGGACCCTAACAAATTGTTCGGTTGGTAACAATTCTTCGAATTCTCTCAATACCTTCGAAACAGTAATTTTTTCTTGATTGCTTAAATGAACGATAGAATAATTGCTATCGGCCTCAATGTAAATAATATCATCTACATCTATCATTTTAAAGCCCTGCCCATAAGGGAGGGTAAGTTTTCTAATGTCCGATCTGGAAGTTAAGGTAGAAGCCAGATTATTAATTCGTTCATCATTTTCATTTCGATTTTTAAAAAGCTTAATGTGTTGCGATACCTTATCAACGGCAGTCTTAAGTTCGTCGATATCTATAGGCTTTAACAAATAATCAAGGGCATTCGCCTTAATAGCTTTTAAAGCATACTGATCGTATGCGGTAGTAAAAATAACAGCAGCATTTTGCTTTTGTGCAGCGGGTATTAAATCGAAACCGTTGCCACCTGGCATGGCGATATCGAGAAAAATGAGATCGATATTATGACTTGCCAAAATATCCTGTGCTTCGGCTACAGATCTGGCTATCCCGGTAATTTCTACCTCGGCACAATTTTGCTGAAGCAAAAAAAACAGTGAAGAACGTGCAAACTCCTCATCATCAACAATAATGGCTTTTAGTACTGTCATAATTATAGGTTTGTGAATGTATCAAAATCGATCAATAAAAAAAAATGTAAAAACAAAAAACCGAGGATAGAATTGTCACGTATGTATCATCAACGAATTTAAAAAACCCTAAACATAGTCACTATGAAAAACAATGAACTAGAAACAAAAAGTGAACTTCAAGAGGAAAGTTTATTAAAAAGCACTGTTGGTAGGAGAGGTTTCCTTCAATATGCTGGTGCAAGTGCAGCAGCCTTAGCTTTAGTAGCTGCTGGCTGTAGAAAAGACCGTAACTACACCGATCCTGTAGCAGGTGTAACCCTTGATTTTAAAGATGATTTTGGTGTATTAAATTATGCTTACGCTTTAGAGCAATTAGAGGCTGCGTTTTACATCCAGGTTGCTAACTCAAATCCATCAGGTTTTACTGCAGCACAGAAAGCATATTTTCAAGATGTACAATTCCATGAAATTGCACACAGAGAATTCTTTAAAAAAGCATTAAGTACAGCGGCAATTGGTAGTTTAGAAGTAAACTTCTCAGCAGTAGATTTTACAAGTGGTGCTAGCGTTTTAGCTACAGCAAAAACATTTGAAGATTTAGGCGTAGCAGCATATAACGGTGCTGGAGTAAGATTAAAAGATACTGGTTTCTTGGTAATCGCTGGTCAGATTGTTTCGGTTGAAGCTCGCCACGCGGCATACGTAAGAGATCAGATTTCTAACGGTACGTTTGCTGATTTAGGTACATTAACCGCATTCGGCGCTGTAGATGCAAACGGATTAGATGGAGCATTAACTCCAGATAAAGTATTGCCATTAGCTGCTCCATTCATTAAAACAAAAATTAACGTTATCAACCTATAATCTTAAACTCAGAAATCATGAATATCATAAATATATTAGACGAAATTGAAAAAGTTGATGGAGAGATCTATGAAAGATTAAATCCACGTAGAGCAGCAATGAAGAGTTTCTTCAACGTTGGAAAGAAAATTTCTTTGGCAGCTTTACCATTGGCTTTAGGTTCTATGTTTCAAAAAGCTTATGGTCAATCGAACCCAGCAAATGTTACAGAAGTATTAAACTTTGCTTTGGCTTTAGAGCATTTAGAATATAATTTTTATAACAGAGCTTTGTTAAGCACAGGGTTAATCCCAGCAGGTGCTGCAACAGGAGCAATCACTACTATTCGTGCTCATGAGTTAGCTCACGTAAACTTATTGAGAAGTGCTATTACAGGGGCTGGAGGTACGCCTATCGCCTTAACAGAAGCTAACTTTGATTTTACAGCTGGAAATACTTTCGGTGATGTTTTCACAAATTATGGAACATTCTTAAAAGTTGCCACAGCTTTCGAAGATACAGGTGTAAGAGCTTACAAAGGTCAGGCGCCGGTTTTGAAAGGTATGCCAGTGTTAACAACTGCATTACAAATTCACTCAGTAGAGGCTCGTCACGCTTCTCACTTACGCCAGATGACAGCAGCGTTTTTAAATGTTCCGTTGAAACCATGGGTAGGTTTAGGTGCTAACGGTGTCTCAAACGATACTGGTGTTCCTCAAGTAGATCCGGTTTATGCTCGTGAAAATAACACAGTTCAAGCTAACATCGAAATTACAGGTATTAATGGAACTGCTGTTACTAGAGCTGCAGCAGCAGAATCTTTCGATGAGTTTTTAACAGGTGCTGAAGTTAAAACAATTGCAAACTTGTTCCTTAGAACAGGTTCGAAATTAACCTAAGCCAAAATAGAATTTACATTATTGATTAGGTAATGTTTAGTTTAAGGTAGGGAGGCAGAACTGAGTTCTGTTTCCCTTTATTTTTGATCAGGATTCTTGAGGATTTAAGGATGATAAGATCAAAGTCTTCCTCAAATTTTAAATTGGAAAATCAGGGTTCTGTTTTTCCAATTTAAGTTAGTCCTGCTTTGCATTACAATCTTTTTGGCTGTCCTTCGCTGCGCTCAGAGTACAACAAAAAAGGATTTCCATTCCAATCAGGTTTAAAAAACTCTCGTCAGTACGCTTCCACTTAACCTGTTCAGCATGGAGCAAAATAAAAGCCTCCATTTTTATGAAAGCTTTGTTTGTCATTTAAGTAAATTTGGTATTTGATTGCATAGTTCACTATTCAATCTATAAAATCAATTTGCTTTAGTTTCCTAAAGTCTAGCTTCGCAATTACTGATCTAAAAACCATTCAATAATCTTCACATTCACTAATTTATCCTAATAAGTGATTACCTGTTCTTCCAAATGTTCTGGTAAATCGCGGTAATTATATTTTTGTCCTCGTAATTGCGGTTCAAAGCCTGCAGCCTTTATTGATTGTTGAATACCATTTGCCGTAAAACGATGCGGTGCACCAGCAGCAGAAACTACATTTTCTTCAATCATAATTGAACCAAAGTCGTTTGCGCCGGCATGTAAACAAAGTTGTGCAGTTGCTTTACCCACTGTTAACCAGCTTGCCTGAATATTTTTAACGTTTGGCAACATGATTCTGCTTAAAGCAATCATCCGGATATATTCATCGGCAGTTACATTATTGCTTATGCCACGTAAACGTTTCAATAAAGTTCCATCATCCTGGAATGGCCATGGAATGAATGCCAGAAAACCATTGGCATCAGCAGGTTTTTCACTCTGTACCTGGCGAATCCAAACCAAATGTTCAAAGCGCTCTTCAATGGTTTCGACATGTCCGAACATCATCGTTGCCGATGTGGTTATATCCAACTGATGGCAAGCCCTCATCACATCAAGCCATTCCTGGCCACCGCATTTTCCTTTAGAAATTAACCTGCGTACACGGTCGTTTAAAATTTCCGCACCAGCACCCGGCAATGAATCCATGCCAGCATCTTTTAAGGTTTGCAAAACCTCGGTATGCGAAATCCCTTCTAATTTTGCAACATGTGCAATCTCAGGCGGGCCCAATGCATGAAGTTTTAAATCAGGGTATAATTCTTTTAACTTTCTGAAAAGATCAGCGTAAAAGGCCAGGCCCAAATCGGGGTGATGCCCACCTTGCAAAAGCAGTTGATCGCCACCTAAACGGAAAGTTTCCTCAATCTTGACTTTATATGTTTCAATGTCAGTAATGTAGCTCTCCTCATGGCCAGGTCGGCGAAAGAAATTACAGAATTTACAATTAGCAATACACACATTAGTAGTATTTACATTTCGGTCTATTTGCCAGGTAACTTTACCACTCGGAACTTGAATTTTTCTTAGCTCATTTGCTACAAACATCAACGATGCAGTATCTGCATTGTGGTATAAAAAAACACCTTCCTCTTGGCTTAAAAAATCAAAATGCAAGGCCCTTTGCAGTAAATCGGCTGTATTCATAGCACAAAGATAGTCAAAAGTCCTAAGTCGAAAGTCGAAAGTCGTCAGTCTTTAGTCAAAGATTTTAAGGTCGAAATAAACTATCGTTAATCCCTTTAACATTATGTCTTCCATCTTACATTTTCCATCTTACATTTTACCCTAAAAGTATATCTTTACGATTCTAAAAAATTATATGGTAGATTTTAATCGTTTTACACTTGCTAATGGGTTAAAGGTTTTGGTTCATGAAGATCCAACAACTCCAATGGCAGTTCTAAATATTTTATATGATGTTGGCGCTCGTGATGAAAGTCCGGAAAAAACTGGTTTCGCACACTTATTTGAGCATTTGATGTTCGGCGGTTCTATCAATATTCCGAATTATGATGAGCCTTTGCAAAGAGTAGGAGGTGAAAATAATGCTTTCACCAGTAACGACATTACCAATTATTACATCACTTTGCCGGCTGAAAATATTGAAACAGCTTTTTGGCTGGAAAGCGACCGTATGTTAAGCCTGGCTTTTTCAGAAAAGAGCTTAGATACACAGCGTAACGTAGTGAGTGAGGAGTTTAAACAGCGTTATTTAAATCAGCCTTATGGCGATGTTTGGTTAAAACTTCGTCCACTGGCTTATAAAAAACATTCGTACCGTTGGGCAACGATTGGAAAGGATCTTTCGCACATCGAAAATGCTACGATGGAAGACGTTAAGGCATTTTTTAAGAAACATTATACGCCACAGAACGCCATTTTAGTAGTAGGTGGAAATGTGAAAACCGAAGATGTTAAAAAACTGGCTGAAAAATGGTTTGAGCCCATCCCGGCAGGAGAAAAATACGAGCGTGATCTAGTTCAGGAAGATCCTCAAATCGAAGAAAGAACTGAAACTGTTAAAGCCAATGTGCCTTTGAATGCTATCTACATGGGTTTTAAAATGCCTGGTCGTTTAGATCCAGATTATTATGCTTTCGATTTGTTATCAGATATTATGTCTAGAGGGCAATCTTCACGATTGTACAATAGCTTATTAAAAGAGCAAAAGTTATTCAGCGATATCAATGCTTATATATCAAGCAGTCTTGATCCTGGCTTATTTGTTGTGGAAGGGAAATTGGTGGAAGGCATCACAACTGAACAGGCAGAACAGGCAATTTGGAAAGAGCTCGATCAGTTGAAGGCAGAACTGGTAACTGATAACGAACTTACTAAAGTGAAAAATAAGGTCGAATCTGTTCTTGTATTTTCAGAGATGAGTTTATTGGATAAAGCGATGAATCTTGCTTACTATGAACTGCTTGGCGATGCAGCTTTATTGAATAAAGAAGCTGGCGAATTCTTAAAAGTTACTGCTGAAGATATCCAACGTATTTCAAATAATACCTTCAAAAAAGAATCATCATCTACCTTGTACTATTTAACTGAAAATAATGCTTAACAGACAACAGGCGCCTGATTTTAAGCAGGTATCAACCATAAATATTATCCAGCCACAGCAGAAAAAGCTGCAGAATGATGTTCCCGTTTACATCGTATATTCGGGCGAGCAAGATTTAGTACGTATTGAATTCATATTTAACAATGTGAATTGGAATGTGGAAAAACCATTGCAGGCTATTGCTGTAAGTGCAATGTTGAATAACGGAACCAGCAAACTTTCATCAAAAGAAATAGCCGAACAAATTGATTTTTATGGCGCATTTTTCCAAACCGAATATGCTCAGGATCAATCTACGGTAACACTTTATACCTTAAACAAGCACTTGGCTTCGGTTCTTCCAATCGTTAAAGATGTATTGAGTGATAGTCAATTTCCACAAAAGGAACTTGACATTTATATTCAAAACCAAAAGCAAAAAATGCAGGTAAACTTGCAGAAGAACGATATTTTATCTCGGAAGGAATTTGCTCATGCCTTATTTGGAGACACTGCTTATGGTGTCGATATCCAGGCAAAACATTACGACGAGCTGAAAAGGGATGATCTGGTTGAATACTTTAAAGCGGCATATACGCCAAATAATTGTACGATAGTGGTATCAGGAAAGTTTGATGAAGCGAGTTTCGACTTGCTGAACCAACAATTTGGAAATAACTGGGATAAAAGTGATTCAATTACGAATAAATTAACATTTGCAAACTCAATTAATCAATCGGTTTACCGGGAAAGACCTGAAGCTATACAGTCGGCCATTCGGATTGGTAAAATAGCAGTTAACCGTACGCATGAAGATTTCCCTGGGTTGCAGATTTTAAACACAGTTTTGGGTGGGTATTTTGGTTCTCGTTTAATGAACAACATTAGGGAAGATAAGGGTTATACCTATGGCATCGGATCAGGAATATCATCTTTACAGGATGCCGGGTACTTTTTCATCGCGACAGAAGTTGGCGCTGAGGTTTGTGCAGATGCATTGGTGGAAATTTATAAAGAGATAGATTTGCTAAAAAATGAGTTAATTGGCGAAGAGGAACTCGATTTAGTGAAAAACTATATGCTGGGCTCCATGCTGGGTAGTTTAGAGAATATTTTTTCTCATGCTGATAAGTTTAAGAATATCTACTTTTTCGGTTTAGATTACGATTATTATGATCGCTACATCGCGAAAGTAAAAAGTATAACTGCCGAAGAAATAAAAGATTTAGCCAACAAATATTTGAACACCAGCGAGTTTACAGAGGTAGTAATCGGGAAGAAATAGTTATTAAAAAAGGAAGTCAGGCTTGTTACCTGACTTTCTTTTTTTATCGATATTGACAAAGGTAGGCGGTTTGAACAAGTGTTTTAACAGAAAATGACGAGTTGGCCGGAACAGTGAAATGCGAACCTTTCTCAAAAGTTTTCCATTCCATTTCGTGGGGTAAATGTACAGTTAATGTTCCCTCAATAACATACATTACTTCTAACTGTGCGGTTCCAAATGTATATTCACCAGCGTTGATTACTCCAACGGTTAATTTTCCTTCTCCGGTTTCATAACCTAAAGATTTTACATTTCCTTCAAAATAGGTGTTTTCTGTTATCATATCTGGGGCTTTAGAATAATATGCAATTATAACAAAGCAATTGAACAAACTGTAAATCTCCAAAAAAATTTCATTTGTCACCCCAGCTCAATATTTACCAATTTCTATATTTGCCCTTTGATTTTCCTGGCTTTTTTGTATCTTTGCCTGGCAAATAATAAATCGTAATTTATTTGCTATGCAACTCGACTCCACAAAATTTATTGCTACAGGTTTGACTTATGACGACGTACTTTTGGTACCCGCATATTCAGAAATTCTGCCTCGTGATGTTAATACAGCCACTTTCTTAACCAAAAAAATTAAGCTTAACGTTCCATTGATTTCTGCAGCCATGGATACGGTCACAGAAGCTGAGCTTGCCATTGCCATTGCGCAAAATGGGGGGATTGGTATGTTGCACAAAAACATGACGATCGACAGACAAGCGGAAGAGGTGAGAAAAGTTAAAAGATCGGAAAGCGGAATGATTCAGGATCCGGTTACCTTATTGGAAACTGCGGTAGTTGCTGATGCTTTCAAGATCATGAAAGAACATAAAATTGGTGGCATTCCGGTAGTAAGTAGCGATAATAAACTAGTAGGCATTATTACCAATCGCGATTTACGCTTTCAAAAAGACATGGCAAGACCAATTGCCGAGGTAATGACCAAAGAAAATCTAATTACTGCTCCGGAAGGAACAAATTTAGTTCAAGCGGAAGAAATTCTTCAAAATTACAAGATTGAAAAATTACCTGTTGTTTCGAAAGATGGCTACTTAAGTGGATTAATTACTTTTAAAGATATTTCTAAAGTTAAGAACTATCCTGCTGCTTGTAAAGATGATCGCGGCCGCTTACGTGTTGGTGCTGCAGTTGGCGTAACAGCCGATACCTTACAACGTGTTGATGCATTGGTTCACGCAGGCGTTGATGTGATCACAATTGATACGGCTCACGGCCACTCTAAAGGTGTAGTGGATAAATTAAAAGAAGTTAAAGCAAAATATCCAGATTTACAGGTGATCGTTGGTAACATTGCAACGGGTGCTGCCGCTAAATTCTTAGCTGATGCTGGTGCTGATGCTGTTAAAGTTGGTATTGGTCCGGGTTCTATTTGTACCACCAGAATTATTGCCGGTGTTGGTGTTCCGCAATTATACGCGGTTTATGAATGTGCTAAAGCATTAAAAGGTACAGGTGTTCCGGTTATCGCTGATGGAGGTATTAAACACACAGGTGATATTGCCAAAGCCATTGCGTCTGGCGCAAGTACGGTAATGGCGGGTTCTTTATTCGCGGGAGTAGAAGAATCGCCAGGTGAAACCATTATTTATGAAGGACGTAAGTTTAAATCTTACCGTGGAATGGGTTCTATCGAAGCAATGGAACAAGGTTCGAAAGATCGTTATTTCCAGGATGTAGAAGATGATATTAAAAAACTCGTTCCTGAAGGAATTGTTGGTCGAGTACCATTTAAAGGAACTTTAGCCGAAGTGATGTATCAATACATCGGCGGTTTACGTGCCAGTATGGGTTACTGTGGTGCAGCAAGTATCGAAGCTTTACAAGAAGCACAATTTGTTCAAATTACGGCAGCAGGTATGCGTGAAAGTCACCCGCATGATATCACGATTACTAAGGAAGCACCGAATTATACGAGGTAATTTTTAGTTCGGAGTCTTTAGTCCGGAGTCGGAAGTCAAGAATCCACAGACATAATACAAAGCAGGGCGTCGTTTATGATAGCCCTGCTTTTTTTTGGTGCTTATATGAAAATTATTAGTCATTGCGAGGGTTAATTTTTCATAAAAACATATTTGCGTCAACAGGATTAGTTTGTTGGTTGCTTAGTTTTTTCGCACATTCCGTCATTTCGAAATGCGCCCTTCGCGATTGAGAAATCTTTCTTCGGGATGAATTTGTTAAATGAAATTGGCACAGCCATGAAAAACGGCTTCGCTTCGCGGTTAAGAAATCTTTCTTATTAAAATGCCTTTTACAATAGCTGTGCACATTTTACAAGAACGGTCGTTATTGCGAAGCCGAGCTTGTGCGAGGTGAAGCATCTTTATTAGCTAAATAGATTGCTTGTCCCGATTTTTCGGGAAAGCAATCTTAAAGCACTAAATATTAAGATTAAGTGCAGATTTTTGATAACATCGGCTTATTTGAATTTAATTTTCTAACCGAAATAATCGAAATTAATATTCCAAAACCAAGGAAGAAAAAGCTTTGATCTAATGGGCATTCAACCATTGTGAAAGTTCCAATTATTCCTGGCGTGGTACTGTTTCCCGGACAATTACCATTACCAACTAAATTTCCATTACAAACTTCGCAGGGAAGTCCCGATGTTGGAGCCCATGAACAATAATTATTTGATAATGAAACACCTGAATTTTTGTCGTAGATAGTTTTAGGAACATTCGTATATACAATATTGCGAGATTCAATTAAGCAACCAGCAGCTGATCCTTGAGCAAAGCAATAATTATTTGCAAATGCTAATATAATTATCAAAAAAAATAATAAACTAAATTTTCCCACAATTTAAATGATTTGTGGGATGCGAAAAACAATAGGATTTGACTTTCTAAATATACAAGATTTTAAACGCTTTGTGAAAAATCCTCCTGCTTAAATAAATAAACAAAATAAAATTTGGCAAATACTTTTTTTTAATATATTTGTCGACTAAATCTATAGGATTTATATATTTTAATATGAAGCAAGCAAAAAACGTCAAATGTAGTTGTTGTTATAGCCACCAAACCATCACATTCAACTATTTCCGAAAGGATAACTAAAAGATAAAATCTAACCCAAAACACATTAATACAATCATGAAACGAAGTTTACTATTCATTTTTTCTTTAATACTTTCAGCCTCTGCTGTACTCGCTCAAAATACAGTAAAAGGAATTGTAAAAGGGGGCAACGGTACTACAATACCTGGAGCTACTATCACCGTACGTGGTACTAAAATTGCCACGGTTACAGATACAAATGGTGCTTTTACGATCGATGCCAAACAACAACCTCCATTTTACATCCGGGTAAGCTATGTGGGTTACAAGCCTCAGGATTTTCAGGTTTTGCAGCTGCAGGAAACGCCAATTGAGCTGATTTTGGTTGAAGATACCCAGCTTGACGAAATCGTAGTAACCTCCAGACGGCGCTCGGAAGTTTTACAGGATGTGCCGATTCCAATTACCGTTATTGGCGGTCAGGCAGCAGAAAATGCTGGTGCTTTCAACGTCAACCGCTTAAAAGAGTTGGTTCCATCAGTTCAATTGTATGCCTCAAATGCCCGTAATACCACATTAAATATTCGTGGTTTAGGTTCAACTTTTGGCTTAACTAACGATGGTATCGACCCCGGTGTAGGCTTTTATGTTGATGGTGTTTACCATGCCCGACCAGCTGCAACCTCAACCGATTTTCTTGACATTGAACAAATTGAAGTAATCCGCGGTCCGCAGGGAACGCTCTTTGGAAAGAACACCACTGCTGGCGCTTTTAATATTACCACAACAAAACCCACACAAACCCCAACAGCTAAAGTAGAAATGAGTGTGGGTAATTATAATTTTATCCAGGCCAAAACATCAGTTTCCGGTGGTGTGGCAAAAAATCTTGCTGCAAAAATCTCCATTTCTGGAACGCAACGCGATGGTACCATTTGGAATTCCAGGGAAGAACGCCGTTACAGCGGACAAAATAACCTCGGTTTTAAAGGGCAGCTTTACTTTACGCCATCAGATCGGTTGAAAATTCTTTTAAGTGGAGATGTGAGCGTTCAGCATCCGGCAGGCTATCCATTGGTAATTGTTGGTGTTACGCCAACCGAAAGAAGTGCTTACCGTCAGTACGCCCGAATAGTTTCTGATTTGGGCTACCAACAACCTAAAATAGATCCATTTTCAAGAGAAATCAATACCAATACGCCATGGAGACATAATCAATCAATAGGTGGAATCTCCTTAAACGTAGATTATAAAATTGGCGGCGGAACCTTAACTTCCACCACAGCATGGAGATTCTGGAACTGGGATCCAACAAACGATAGAGATTTTTCTGAATTATCAGCCTTGACAAAATCACAAGGAAATTCGCGTCACGATCAGTATTCACAAGAAATTAGATATGCCGGTAACATCAGCGAAAAACTAAGTGGAGTGGTTGGCGTATTTTTATTGGGTCAAAACTTACAGGGGTTGGGCCAAACAGAAGAAGTTGGCAAAGACCAATGGAGATTTGTACAAACTGCCAGTACAGGCGCACAGGCACTCTATTCTACACCTGGATTGTTAGATGGTTTTGGAATCAGAACAAACTCCACCATCAAATCGTTAAGTGCAGCGGTTTTCGGTCAGGTGGATTGGGAAGTGCTTAAAAATCTGCATGTTTTACCAGGCCTTAGGTTTACTTATGATAAAAAAGATGTTGATTATGACAGAAACACTTACGGTGGTTTGCAAACAACTGATGCCGCTTTGTTATCGCTGAAATCAGCAGTTTACAGCAATCAGCAATTTAATACCAGTACCAATAACAACAATTTGTCTGGAAATATTACAGTTTCCTATCGTCCTACACCAAAATTAAATGTTTACGGAACTTTTTCTACCGCTTATAAACCAGTTGGGGTAAATGTGGGTGGCTTGCCAACAGCTTCCAACGGTCAGGCCGATTTGAGTTTGGCAGTTGTTAAACCTGAATATGTAGAACACTACGAACTGGGTCTGAAAACAAAGCCATTTAAAGGTGCAATTTTAAATGTAACCGCTTTCAACACCGATATAAAAGATTATCAAACCAATGTCCAATCACCGCAGTTAGGCGTAAACAGAGGATATTTAGCGAATGCTGAAAAGGTAAATGTTAAGGGTTTGGAGATTGATGGAACCTATCAGTTAGAGCGATTTTTAACTTTAAACGCTGCATTGGCGTACCTGGATGGTAAATATGTAAGTTTCACTAATGCGCCACTACCTTTAGAAGAAACCGGCCACACCGAAACTATAAATGGTGTTGCTACACAGGTTGCATTTAAAGATGCATCTGGTGGCAGGTTGCCAGGAATCTCCAAATGGAATGTTTCTGGTGGTGCAGAATTGAGTACGCCAGGTAATTTGGCTACCAAACCTGGTCGCTATTTTATTGCTGGAGATGCAAGCTACCGCTCCACTTATTCTTCAAATCCAACACCTTCAAGTGTGTTAAATGTTCAGGGATATTCATTGCTTAATGCCAGGTTAGGGTTTAGATCAGAAAAGTTTTCTGTTTTTGTGTGGAGCAGAAACATTGCCAATATAAACTATTTCGAGCAATTGCAGGCTGCGGCAGGTAACTCTGGTTTATACGCTGGGGTGCTCGGCGACCCAAGAACTTATGGCGCAACCTTTCGTTATAGCTTTTAACGTTCTCTGTTATATTTGGTTGAAGGCGTCGGCATTGTCCGGCGCTTTTTTTTGTTTTGGAGAGCAGGCTTTGGTACTATTCGGTTACGGCAATCCTGCTGTACGTTCAATCTTTTTGTGATTGCTGTCATACTGAGGTACGAAGTATCCCTGCTTGCAGCAGGCAAGTGTTTCATCGGTTGCAGATGCTTCGTGCCTCAGCATGACAGAAAATTCAGGGTTGCTGCTAACAAAAAGTATTTCACTTCCATCAGGTCTATTTTACGTTGGTCAGTGTTCCTTTTGCCAGCCAAAGTGCCTAAACCTTATAAAGCGGAAAGCCCACAGCCCCGATTTTTTTTCGGGGCGAGGACTTGAAGTGATAGAAGGGCAAACTTTAAAATAAACTTCTGCAACTGCTTTCCAAATCTTTTAAAAAATGAATGTTAACCATCTTGTGCAGAATTAAAATTTACAGAAAGCCGATAAAATCTTAACTTCGAAAAATTTTAATCCAAATGAATAAGCTTAAAGCAGTTTGCGTGTATTGTGGCTCAAACTTTAATGGCGATCCGGAATTGCGGAATGCGATAAAACAACTGGCGGATGTTTTGGTGAAACAAGACATTAAGATGGTTTACGGTGGTGGGAGCGTAGGCGTAATGGGTGTAATAGCAGATGATGTGTTACAATCAGGTGGTTCGGTTACTGGAGTTATTCCTCAATTTTTGATGGATAAAGAAGTTGGACATAAAGGCGTAACGGAAATGATTATCACCGAAAATATGCATCAGCGTAAACAAAAAATGGCTGATTTAAGTGATGGATTTATCATTTTACCAGGTGGATTTGGTACGCTTGAAGAATTTTTTGAAGTTTTAACCTGGTTACAGCTAGGCTTGCACAATAAACCCATTGGCGTTTTAAATGTAGGTGGTTTTTACGATCCATTATTTGCGCAAATGGAAATGATGGTGAAAAGCAGATTTTTAAAACCAGCAAACCGTGATTTGGTTTTTAACGAAGCAGATGCAGAAACTTTGGTTAATAAAATGGACGAGTTTTCTGCTATTCCGGATGAAGTTTGGTTTAAAGACAGAAACTTAACTTAAGAAGATTATAACATACATTAAACAATTTTGAACCGCTCTCGCTAAAACGCAGGGCTAAAATATTTTCCAATGCAGATCATTACTTCACACGCAGAGTTTGAACAACATTTAGGTAAAGAGCTTGGTGTATCATCTTGGCATACCATTACTCAGGACCAAATTAACAAGTTTGCCGATGCTACTTTAGATTATCAATGGATTCATACTGATGAGGAGAAAGCAAAAAACGAAGGTCCGTTTGGAGGTACCATTGCACATGGATATTTAACACTTTCATTAATCCCATTTCTATGGAAAGAGATTGTTGATATTCAAAATTTAAAAATGGAAATTAACTATGGCATCGAAAGTTTGAAATTTGCACAACCTGTATTGGTGAACAGTAAAATCCGGTTAAAAGCTAAATTAGCTTCAATTGTAAATTTGCGAGGAGTTACAAAAGTGCATATGGGAATAGAGATGGAAATAGAAGGGCAAAAAAAACCTGCTTTTACTGGCGAAGTTGTTTTCTTATATCATTTTATCGGTTAAAGAATATTAGTTATACAAAGGATAAGTTAGAAAGCTTATCCTTTTTTGTTTTTTATCTGCGTTCTGAGTACTAATATTTTATAGCTGTTTTATTGCTGTTAGTTCAAATTACCTTTCGACCAAAATTTTATGGCTTTGTTAGAAATAAATAAAAGCTATAAGTTATTTAATTGGCCTGTATAATTTTAAATCTAAATCCATAAATTGGTTTTTGCTGTTTTGAATATAGATATAGGATTTTTTCCTATTTGTATTAATTATTTCAATAGAGGCAATAATGTTTGGATTGTGGGAATACTCATCCTTATTGTAATTGTAGTCTAAATGTTCTGAGCTAGCATAAACTAAAAAATCGAAATCATTTTTTATTGATGGTTTTATTTTCCACTTCATGGTAGTTAAGTCCATTAATCCTTTCTGTTTCCCAATTTCTAAAATTGCATAACCAAATTCTTGAGCGTAGTATTCCCATGTTGAAGAGTTATTAAAAGTTTCATTCAATCTTTGTCCGCTTAAAAGCGACCTGAAAATATATTCATTTTCATTTGTGCTAACCCAAAACCATACATCCTTTTCATTGTTGTAACTCTGCTTTTTTGTTGGATATCCTTTTAATTTTTCAAAATTTTTAATTGCTACCCCGTGTTGATTTATCACGGAGTAATATTGGCCTGTATCCTCATTAAAATAGGTAATTGCATAATTTTCACCATTAGCTTTAAAAATATCTATAATTCGTGGTTCACTTTTTTGTTCATTGTAAAATTTCGGATTAAAGTAGGTTAAACTTCCTTTATCATCTACTTCGAAACCCGAAATTTCTGGTTTAATAAATTTTTTAAATGCTGGCTTTACTTGGTTTGGTGCCATCGCCATTGTTGGGATATAAACACTTTTTTCTAAATTTAAAATGCGGTACTCAATTCCACTACCATAAATTTTTCCATTACAGCCATCTTCACCTTTTTGCTCAAAACTATAGCTGAAATTAATATGTGGATGGAAAAAATATGCTTCATTCATTATGGGCGCAGTTAAAATTTTCTTAGTCGTTCTATGAAAATAACCCCAACGGCCTTCTTTTTTATCCATATACGGAATTAAATCTTTAGAATTGTATTTTTTTATTTTATCAACTAAAAGTGTTTGAACCTTTTCTTCGCAAGAAAAAGTTTGTGCGTTTGCATATAAGCAAAAAAGTAAAAAAGCTGAAGTAAAAAGATTTTTCATCAAATGTATATAAGTAAATTATCTAGGATGAAAATTTAGGCTTAGCCAAATAGGGAAGGCGAACTTTACTGAAAATATAGACGAAAATAGCAAAATTTATTTCATTTTAGAATAGCATTCGTAATGCTAATTCATTAATCAGATTTGATTTTCGTCTAGTTATCAGCAATTAAATGATAATAAAAAGTATTTTTTTTTTGAAATTTATAAGGTCTGTAGCTATATCCATTCTGGTATTTGTAATTATTGTATTTCGGGTAAATTTTAAAATTGCCTTACTTTTTACATCTGACTTTAGTTTCAATCTTTCTTAAATTTCTTTTTGATCAATCCACCTAGAGATTCACCTTCTAAATCTTCCAAGGTACTCAGTTCGAGTTCTAGTGCTTTTGTACTGATCTGAATTTCGATTAAAGAAATAATCAGCGATATCATGAAGAATATCAAGCTTAAAGCAAAAAGAATTTCTGCAACAATATTCCATTCGAGATAAATAAAGAACATGCAAAAAAGGCAAAGACAAAAACTTAAAACGCCAAAAGCCTGCATGTTTTTAATAAGCTTTAACCGGTAGCGCAAATTTTTGATTTGGTTTTGCAAACCGATATTTTTCTCACTTTCTTCGTATTTTGCTTTTAAACTTCTCACCAGGGCAGCCAGTGCTAAAAAGCGATTGGTATAGGCCAACATGATTAAGCTAATGGCAGGAAATAATAATGCCGGGATATTTACGGTGAGTTCCATTTATTGAGATTTATCCAAAAATATTATTTTAATTGGATATCTGTTTGTTTAACCGCAAAGGACACAAGGTTTTTCGCGAAGAACACAAGCCCAATTGCCAAAGGCCATTGTTTCCCTTTCTTAAAGGAGAGGGATTGCTACACCAGAACAATTATTACTGACTTTGATAGGGTGAGGTTTTATATTTCCCTTCGCCTATTTCTCTATTCTTTTTTTTCTGTTTGTTTGACCGCAAAGGGCACAAGTTTTCGCAAAGAACACAAGCCCAATTGCTACAGGCCATTGTTTCCCTCTCTTCAAGGAGAGGGATTGCTACACCAGAACAATTACTACTAACTTTGATAGGGTGAGGTTTTATATTTCGAGGTCAATATTTTCTTCGTACCATTCTATGCCTTCTTTGCGTACTCGGTATTTAATATTCGCCCCTATAGACTAGAAACCATTTCAGTCTTCTCTATATTTCTGAAAATAAATTTAAATTGCCACCATGGATATCGAATTCAACAAAAACGAGGATGTAAATAAACAGCTGGTTTACGAGCTTAAAACCAAACTCAAAAAGATTTATCAAGGTGGTGGCGAAAAAAACGCGGCTAAACAAAAAGAGAAAGGGAAGTTATTGGCCCGGGAGCGCATTGCTTATCTTATTGATAAAGATTCTGATTTCCTGGAAATTGGTGCCTTCACCGCTGATGGAATGTATCAAGAGCAAGGCGGTTGTCCATCTGCAGGGGTTGTTTGTGGTATTGGTTATGTGAGCGGTCGCCAATGTATGATTGTTGCTAACGATGCCACGGTGAAAGCCGGCGCCTGGTTTCCGATGACAGCTAAAAAAAATCTTCGGGCTCAGGAAATTGCCATGGAAAATCGTTTGCCTGTAATTTATTTAGTTGATAGTGCGGGTGTGTATTTGCCCATGCAAGATGAAATTTTTCCTGATAAAGAACACTTCGGCAGAATGTTCCGAAATAATGCAATGATGTCGGCCGAAGGGATTGTACAAATCTCCGCCATTATGGGCGCTTGTGTTGCCGGTGGTGCATACCTACCTATTATGAGTGATGAAGCCATGATTGTTGATAAAACAGGATCGGTATTTTTGGCCGGATCTTATTTGGTTAAATCTGCGATAGGAGAAGAAGTCGACAATGAAACCTTAGGCGGTGCGACCACACACTGCGAAATTTCTGGGGTTACGGATTACAAACATCCCAATGATCAGGCCTGTTTGGATAGTATCCGAAACATCATGAGCATGTTGGGTGCACTTCAAAATGCCGGTTTCGATAGGATTAAGCCTGCTAAACCGAAAGCCAAAGAAGAAGAGTTGTACGGGATTATTCCTGAAAACAGAGATAAACAATATGAGATAATGGATATCATCAACCGTTTGGTTGATGATTCTGAATTTGAGGAATATAAGCAGGGCTACGGACAAAGTATCGTTTGTGGTTTGGGCCGTATCGATGGTTGGGCAGTTGGAATAGTGGCCAATCAGCGCAAGGTTGTTAAATCTAAAAAGGGAGAGATGCAGTTTGGGGGCGTAATTTATTCTGACAGTGCAGATAAGGCAAGCCGCTTTATCATGAATTGTAACCAAAAGAAAATTCCATTGGTGTTTTTACAGGATGTAACCGGTTTCATGGTTGGCAGTCGATCAGAGCATGGCGGAATTATCAAAGACGGTGCTAAAATGGTAAATGCAGTGGCCAATTCAGTTGTGCCAAAATTCACTATCGTAATGGGAAATTCTTATGGAGCTGGCAATTATGCTATGTGTGGAAAAGCCTACGATCCAAGATTAATTTATGCCTGGCCGACGGCCAAAATTGCGGTAATGGGCGGTGCACAGGCGGCTAAAACGTTGTTGCAAATTCAAGAGGCTTCGTTAAAAGCAAAAGGAGAAGTGATAACGCCAGAACGAGAAGCGGAGATGTTGAAAGAAATTACTGACAAATATGATAGTCAGACTACGCCATATTATGCAGCATCCCGACTTTGGGTAGATGGGATTATCGATCCTTTAGAAACCAGGAAAGTGATATCAATGGGCATTGAAGCTGCAAATCAGTCGCCAATAACCAAGCGTTTTAATGTTGGTGTGATCCAAACATAATATTCGTATGGTATGATATTTGGTGAGGATAAAGGAAATTAATCCAACCAAATATGAAAAATCTAAGGAAGATTGCCTGGCTATTTGTGCTTACGTTTTTATGTACAATGCCTCTAATTTCGCAAGCACAGACGACCAATAAGGAAACATCGGAAACGATAAATGTTGTCGGTAGCGGTATCACCAAAACAGTTGAAGCTACAGGAAATGAAAATATCAATATTTCCGGTAGTGATATCAATGTAACCATCATTGGGGCATGTAATACCATTACGGTTACTGGTGCAGCCATCAAAGTAAGGGCGCAAAGTGTAAGAACCATTAGGGTTCAAGGTGCAGATTCGGGCGTGGCATATAAATCAAGTCCAAATAAAAATGGAAAGGCAATTTCAAGTGTAACCGGGGCTGATGCTTACGTCACTAAAATTAAATAGCAAAATTAAGATTAGGCATTTGAATGATTAAAAGTTCAAATGCTTAATTTTAATTTATGAAAACCCTTTATTTCTTTCTCTTTTTTGTGCTGCTTCAAAGCAAAATCCTGGCACAAGTTTCAAATCAAATCCACCAGGAAGCCATCGTAATTGATACCCATGGTGATATTCTCTTCAATCAAATTAAATCAGGAATTGATATTGGTAAACTCCAGTCGAAAGGGAATTTCGATCTTATCCGTGCAAAAGACGGTGGTTTGGATGTTCAGTTTTTTTCTATTTGGTGTGATGAAACCGGGGGTTATGCACTCGCTAATCAAGAGTTAGATTCTCTTTACAGTTTAATTAAAAGATATCCAGAGAAAATTCAGTTGGTTAATACCGCCACTGATTTAGAAGCATCGGTGAAGCAACAAAAAATGGCTGCGATGATTGGTGTGGAAGGCGGACACATGATTGAAAACCGTTTAGATTATATCGATAGCCTGGCCAAACGTGGAATGGCTTATTTAACCTTAACATGGAACAATAGTACGCCATGGGCAAGCTCAGCAGCCGAAGAAACTTCTGGAAAAGTGAAACCAAAAAATGCTGGCTTGAATGCTTTTGGCAAGCAAGTGGTGAAAAGACTAAATAAACTAGGGGTAATGGTTGACCTATCTCACGTTGGCGAAAAAACTTTTTATGATGCCATCGAAGCCAGTTCCAGACCTGTAATTGTTTCCCACAGTTGTGCCTACAGTTTGAATCCTGTTCCACGAAATTTGAAAGATGAACAAATTAAGGCTGTCGGAAAAAATAAAGGCGTGATCTGCATTAATTTCTACAGCGGATTTTTAGATTCTACATTTAATAAAAACCAAAAGCTATTGTTAGCAAAATACGATCAGGAATTAAAAATTCTTTCCGCTAAATATGGAAGGAGCAGTGCTATCGATACGCTAATTTCGAACCATGGGGCTGATGCCGAAGCAATCCGGCCGCCAATTGCTTTAGTGGTGAAACACATCAACCATATTGTGAAACTAATTGGAGTAGATCATGTGGGTTTAGGTGCTGATTTTGATGGGGCAGAATCCTTTCCTTCAAGGATGAATAGTGTTGCTGACTATCCTAAAATTACTGCAGAGCTGATTAAAAATGGTTATTCGGAAAGTGAAATTAAGAAAATCCTTGGTGGAAATGTGATTCGATTAATTAGGGAGAACAAGGGAAGTTAGTTGAACGAACATCTTACATATGTGGGAAATTTCGTATCTTTAAATCATATTTTAATGAAAAATATTAAGGATGAATTACGAAATATCATTGTCGGCGATGGATCAGTTAGCGAAACAAGCCAACTCAAAAAAACGCAAAATTTCCTTAGAAGATATGCGCAGACAGGCTTCAGAGCTAAAAAACAAAAGTATCTCAAAAGTGAAGAAGAAATCAGATTAATTGATTTCGCTATTAAAGAAAATCTCATCTATTCGAACGAAATTTCAGAAGATGAATTCATAAGCGCCGGAGCTGAACAAAGAGTTTATAGATATGACGACTGCAATGTCGTTAAACTGAACGACTCTGTTTTTTATGAACATTGGTTAGATTACTTCAACAGTTTACTTATTCACAATTATTTCTTTCAAGCGACAGCTTACAATTTTTTAGGTTTTAAATTAATAAATGAAAAGCTTTTCGCAGTAGTAAAGCAAGAATTTATAATTGCGAACGAACTTACAAACTTAACATCTGTTAAAAAATTTCTTTTATTCAATAATTTCGTAAATAACAGAAATCACGATTATATCAATAAAGATTTAGGAATTATTTTCGAAGATTTACACGATGAAAATGTGCTCTCGAATAATGGAATAGTATATTTTATCGATACAATTTTTTATCTCCAAGATAATTTTTATGAGGGGTGAAACATGGTATTTTCAATGTTAATAAGTAAACTATGTTGACAATGCGCATTTGCTAACGATTATTTAATGCGTTAAATTTGCATTACAATTAATGAATTTCAAACACACCATATAATGTCACAAGAAAACGAACACGTTCAGTGTTTAATTATAGGTTCTGGTCCGGCAGGATATACAGCAGCGATTTACGCAGCTAGAGCAGATTTAAAACCAATTATGTATACCGGTATGCAAGCCGGCGGTCAATTAACGCAAACCACTGATGTAGAAAACTTCCCTGGCTATCCGCAAGGAATTATGGGGCCAGAAATGATGGAAGATTTTCGCAAGCAGGCGGAGCGTTTCGGTACTGATATCCGTTTCGGTTATGTAAGTTCTGTTGATTTTTCTTCTGCTCCACACAAGGTCGTAATTGATGAAATCAAAACCATCACTGCCGATACCGTAATTATTGCTACAGGTGCAACTGCAAAATGGTTGGGTTTACCAAGCGAGCAACAATATAATGGATTTGGAGTTTCAGCTTGTGCCGTTTGCGATGGTTTCTTTTTCAAAGGCCAGGATGTTGCAATTGTAGGCGCCGGAGATACGGCTGCTGAAGAAGCTACATACTTAGCTAAACTTTGTAAAACTGTCCATTTATTGGTGCGTCGCGATGAGTTTAGAGCTTCAAAAACAATGGTGAGTCGTGTTTTAGCAACTCCAAATATCGTAGTACATTATAATACCGAAACACAAGAGATTTTGGGTAATGGTAAAAATGTAACCGCTGTAAAAGTGCTTAATAATCAAACCAGCGTAACTTCAGAAATTCCAGTTGAAGGTTTCTTCGTGGCCATTGGGCACAAACCAAATACCGATATTTTTAAAGGCCAGTTGGAAATGGACGAGACAGGTTATTTATTAACTAAACCAGGTTCTACATTAACGAATATTGAAGGTGTTTTCGCTTGTGGCGATGTTCAGGATATGTATTATCGCCAGGCAGTAACCGCTGCGGGTTCAGGCTGTATGGCTGCCCTAGATGCTGAGCGTTATCTTGCTGCTAAAGAACATCCGGTTGAGGCATAACCTCACTTGACAATATTTTAAATCTCCTCAACTTTTTGAGGAGATTTTTTTTGTCTTAAATTTCGCAAAACAAACGTTTGATTAAGAGTGTAACAAAAAAGTGAGCTATACATTCTTTTCGTAATCTATATCTTAGGTAAGATTTAATAAACTATTTTTCTAAACCAAAACCAATCATGAACAAAGCATTATCGATTTTTATTGGAGTATTAATCAGCACAAGTGCATTTGCGCAGGGCGATCCAAACCTCGGGATAATTCCTGCACCCGTATCCATTACCCGAGCGAGTGGTAATTTCATCCTCGACAAAACAACTTTATTAATTAATCAAAGTGTCGATGGCGCAAAATCGGCCGATTTATTAAATGCCTTCATTGTAAACAAAGCTGGTTTCGCATTGCGAGAAAGTAAATTGCCTCAACCAAACCAAAAAAGTATTTTGCTAACATCAGCTGGTGCAGATAAACTGCCAGCAGAAGGATATACAATCAAGGTCAGCCCAACTCAGATTGTAATTACAGGAAAAGGTGCGGGTTTATTTTACGGGGTAGAGTCTGCCATGCAAATGATACCAGAGAAAATTGGAGACAAAATAACTATTCCGGCGGTGATGATCAATGATTATCCTCGTTTTGGTTATCGTGGCGCAATGCTGGATGTTTGCCGCCACTATTTTCCAGTTTCATTTATCAAAAAATACATCGATCAGTTGGCTTACTATAAAATAAACACTTTTCACTGGCATTTAACTGATGATCAGGGATGGCGGTTGGAAATTAAAAAATATCCAAAGCTTACTCAGATCGGTTCTACCAGACCTGGTACAATCATTGGCAATTATCCTGGCAATGGCAATTATTTGACCGAAGTAAAGGGTTTTTACACACAAGATGAAGCTAAAGATATTGTAAAATATGCCGCAGAGCGGTACATCACCGTGATACCAGAAATTGAATTGCCTGGCCATGCATCAGCAGCAATAGCGGCTTATCCAGAATTAAGTACATTTCCTAACCGTGATACATTTATAAGTGATAAAACACCTTGGGCAGGAGCAAGAAAAGGAAAGTTAGTTCAGCAAACCTGGGGAGTTTTTGATGATATTTTCACTCCAACAGATAATACGTTTACCTTTTTAGAAAATGTGCTGGATGAGGTAATTGCAATTTTCCCTTCTAAATATATCCACATTGGAGGAGATGAAGCGCCGAAAACGTATTGGAAAGAATCGCCATTTTGCCAGGCTTTGATGAAAGAAAAAGGCTTGAAAGATGAACATGAATTACAAAGCTATTTCATTCAAAGGATTGAAAAACATGTAAATGGCAAAGGACGTTCGATTATTGGCTGGGATGAAATTTTAGAGGGTGGTTTAGCGCCAAATGCAACGGTTATGAGTTGGAGAGGTGAAGCAGGGGGAATTGCAGCTGCTCAACAAAATCACGATGTAATTATGACTCCAGGTTCCATGGGGCTATACATCGACCATAAACAATCAAATTCTCCTGACGAACCTGTTACCATCGGTGGTTTTGCACCTTACCAAAAAATTTATGCTTACGATCCGATTCCGAAAGTTTTAACAGCCGATCAGCGAAAATACATTAAAGGAGTGCAGGCTAACATGTGGACTGAATACATCAAAACGCCTGAGAAAGCAGAAAACCATGCTTTTCCACGTTTATTAGCGCTATCTGAAATTGCCTGGAGCCCAGTTGAACGCAAGGACTTAAAGAATTTTTCGGAGGAACGTTTACCGAAGCATTTAGCTCGTTTAGATAAAATGAATATCAACCTTTGGGTGCCAACACCAATCGGTCAAAGTGATAAACCTTTAACAGGCGGCGATTTTACAATTGATTTAAAAGTTCCGATTACTGGCGGAAAAATTTACTATTCATTAGACGGGTCAAGACCGTCAGAAAATGCATTTTTGTACACTTCGCCAATTAAAGTAACTGTTCCACAAGGCGAAAAACGGGTTTTAACAACAATAGTTGTTGCGCCGAGCGGAAAAAGAAGTGTTACTACAAAAACAATTTTAGATAATGGCGCTCCAGCTGAAAAAACTGAAGCAAAGAAATAAGAATCTGCGAATTGATAAAGGGTTAAAATTTTAAAACATATCATTATAGAAGCCTTTAAAGCAGCATCTCTCGCTATTTGCAGAGATGCTGCTTTGTTTTGATATGCTATTTAGTAAATTGCGAAATGCAGGAAAATCGCAAATTCTCAGTAATAGATAGAATTAAAAGCTTTAAATATGCTTTTAATGGATTGCGGTTATTTTTTATTAATGATCATAATGGCAGAATTCATCTATTTGCAGCGTTAATCGCTATTGGCTTATCGTTTTACCTACAGCTTTCTGCATCGGAGTGGATCGCAATTTTGGCTGTCATTACTTCGGTAATTGTAGCCGAAATAATCAATGCATCGATAGAAAAATTAGCCAATGTTGTTTCTCCAGAATATCATCCTAAAATTAAAGTTGTTAAAGATTTAGCCGCTGCCGCGGTGTTAATGGCTGCTTTGTTGGCAGTTGTTGTGGGATTAATCATCTTCCTCCCAAAATTATCGCGAATCATTGGCTAGGGTAGCAGCTCGAGATTCGGCCATTTTATCTTCAATAATTTTATCCCAACGTGCCTGCATTTTATGATTGCTTCCGTGTTCGGTTTCCTCATCATAATTGCGCTGCATGGTGTCGAAATAATTGCTTAGTTCATTCGCTAACTGAGAAATCTGAGCCTTATAATTTTTAATTGAATAGTTTCTGTTTTTTAGAACACGCTCCGCCTCCGAAAGTAAAATATATTGGATGTTCACATGTCCTTGTTCATGGTGAAGCAAGCTGGCACTCACATTCGGATCTTTAATTTTATCCCATTTTACCCATGAGCGGTCTTTATCGATGCTTATTTCATTTTTAAGGTTGATAGCCACTCGATTTCTATAGATGGTAGATTCGTAACTGTACTTCCATGTCATTGCCGTTAATGCAAAAAAGGGTGAACGCGTATCAGGCTTTCCTTTAAAATAAGTTTCCCAATCCAGCTGAACGGGCTGAGTAAAATCTTGCTTAAAACCGAAAGTAAACGGCAGTACGAGTGTAAGCAGTAAAATTGCAAGAGGTGTTTTCATCACAAAATTGGATTGAAAAAACCGTGCCTAAAATTTTATGGCATTGAAATTTGTGCACTTATTCTTTCAAATTTTTCAATTAGTAGAGATATACGCTCCTTTTCGCGTTTTATAACCGCATTTCTAAGGATTGTAGAGCAGAACAGAATCCACAGAAATGTGAAGCTAACCGCTACAATCGTCATGGTGATACTTAAGTGTGCAAGTATCTCGATGAAATAGAAAATTAGTCCAAGTGAAAGTGCTACAGTATAAAACCAATAAAGGGAATTGTATAGCTTATACCGATTTAACTGGTATACTCTTAAATCACTGAGATATTCATTTGGGTGACGGGTGTAATCGCTTTTTGAAATCAAACGATGATCCCGGTATAGAATTAAGATATATACACCTATCGCTAGCAAAGTGATGCTAATTCCGACATGTGTGGTCCACGATTCGAAATGAAAGAACACCCATAAAACAGCGATTGCAATAAATGATGCAAGCATGCCAAGGATATTTAAAGCAGACTTTAACTTCAAACCATTCACTTCTTTCTTTACTTGCTGTAACATTTCATCAGCAGAAACCTTAACTTCTACATCGTGTTTTTGCCACAACTCTTGTATTTGATCAAACGCTTGCATACTGGTTATATAGTTCTGTTAATTTTTGTTTAATACGATGAATTTTAACCCTCAAATTTCCCTCACTTATTCCTGAGATGTCGGCAATTTCGTGGTATGGAAGCTCATCAAGCACCATGGTAATAATTAAACGGTCGTTTTCTTCAAGCTTCGATATACATTTATAAAGCAGGGCTACCTGTTCATTTTTTTCTGAAAACTCTTCAATTTTGTTTTCGATAATGTTATCTGTCAACTCGTCTTTTGCCTGCCTTTTTTCCGATCTGAGATAGGTAAGGCAAGTGTTGACGGCAATTCTATAAATCCAGGTTGATATTAATGATTTGTTTCTAAACTTGTCCAGATTCTGCCAAACCTTTAAAAAGGTTTCCTGTAAAAGATCATTAGCAGCATCGGTATCGCCCGTGTAACCATAACATAAATGGAAGATCTTTTTGGAATTCGAATCGAAGATTTCTTTAAATAGCTTGTCTTTTTGTTCCATTTATGGGTTTGTAGGTGTTTTTTAGATGGAGGTTAGCGTTTTTTGTTACAGCGAAATTAGAAAATTAAATAATTTTTAAACACCCTGGCGATCAAAATTTGTTAGCCACAGTAAATATCGTAGTTTTACCAAATTAACAGAGCCACAAACTTTTTATATTCATGAAGAAAAACAAACTCACGCTGTTCATTTTTATAGCGCTGATTGCCGGAGTTGCATTAGGCTATATTCTGAACGTTAATTCGATTGATGTTTACAATCAGAAAATCCTAAACGCCGATGCGCAGGTAAAAAGCATAGAGGTAGCCATTAAAAAAGCTACCGATACAACATCTGCAACTTTTACCCAGCTTAAAGCCGAAAGAAAAGCGAATGCTCAAATTAAAAAGGAGAATGAAGATATCCGGGAAAAGAAGCTTGAGTATTTTACGCTTTTGAGTGATATTTTTCTTCGCTTGATAAAAATGATTGTGGCGCCCTTGGTTTTTACAACTTTGGTGGTTGGTGTGGCTAAAGTTGGCGATATTAAAGCCGTAGGCCGGATTGGCGGTAAAACTTTAGGGTGGTTCATGGCGATGTCGCTAATGTCTTTAGTACTTGGATTAATTCTAGTCAACCTGTTCGAACCTGGAAAACACATGCAGTTAACCTTGCCAGATCAAATGGTAAATACCGGGATCCAGAAGGCTGCGATGAGCGTAAAAGATTTTATCGCCCACGTTTTTCCTAAAAGTATTGCCGAATCTATGGCCACCAATGAGATTCTTCAAATCGTTGTATTTTCTTTGTTTTTTGGTGTAGCCACAGCTGCCATTGGCGACTTAGGCCAGGTAGTAATTAAAGCGTTCGACGCCATTGCTCATGTGATTTTGAAAATGACAGGTTATGTGATGAACTTTGCTCCATTAGCAGTTTTTGGTGCGATGACAGCCATAGTAGCCAAGCAAGGACTAAATGTGCTTAATACCTACGCAATTTTTATTGGAGAGTTTTACCTGGGTTTAGGTATTTTATGGGCAATGCTGATTTTTATCGGCTTCTTAATCCTTAAAAAACGAGTTTTCAAGCTAGTAAGCGATATGAAAGAGCCGGCAATTTTGGCTTTCAGTACAGCCAGTAGCGAGGCTGCTTACCCCAAAACCATGATGTTGCTGGAACGTTTCGGCTGCAAAGATAAGATTGTGAGTTTCGTATTGCCGTTGGGCTATTCATTCAATTTGGACGGCTCCATGATGTACATGACTTTTGCATCGCTATTTATAGCGCAAGCTTATGGCATTCATTTAGGTTTCGAACAGCAAATTTCAATGTTATTGATTTTAATGTTAACCAGTAAAGGCATTGCGGGTGTACCGAGAGCTTCATTGGTAGTAATTGCAGGAACCATCGCCAGCTTCAATATTCCTGAGGCAGGTTTAGCGCTACTGATTGGTATCGATCCGCTATTGGATATGGGCCGCTCGGCAACTAATGTTGTTGGTAACAGTATCGCAACTGCAGTAGTAAGTAAGTGGGAAGGGGAGTTGAAAGATTCGTAATTTTAAGTTCGAATCATCCAGCTGAAGTTTTTAGTTTAGTATGTATTTAATAAATGATTTTAGGATGTTTCGATGTTCACTAAATTTTTTAAACTTTGCATCGTTTTGGATTCACTCGAAATTTGATAGTCCAATAATTCAGTCATTCAAAATTCAATAATTAACTCAAGTGTCAAGTAGAGGAAAAAAAATATTCTTAGCCATTACCATCATCGTACCGATGATTATTTACTGCTATATCTATTACAAGCCCATTATTCAGAATGCACCATTTCGCAAGGCTGATTTTGTTTCCATGCAATTTAGCTACGGATTAAAAGATACCTTAGAAAATAAGTATGATTCCAAAACGGGTGTTTATCAATATGTAAACAATAGAGACTCGGTGATTACCAAGAAAGTTTTCTTAAAAAGCGACGATATTTTGTACATGCATAGAAAGGCGAATGAGATTGGTCTTTGGAATTTTCCTGATACGATTGGCCAAAAAAGTGCTAAATCGAAAGCAGTTCCACGTTACGATATCACCTTCAATTACAAAGAAAAATCGAAACATGTAGTGATATATGGCGATTTTGATGGAAACCCAAAGTTGTTGGATGCTGCCGTTCAAATGCGTAAAGTTATTCAGGAAACTTTAAACCAGGCAGAGATAAGATCTGGAAAGTAGTTTCATCACCAAAAATATTCAAAGGCTTAATTGTGAACCTAATGTGTAGGTTTTCAATTAAGTCTTTTCTTTTAGGATGATTTCGTTAAGATTTTTTCTTTTTTTTTAACGACCTTTTCCTGATAGGTGCTTTTTGAAAATGAATGTTTAGCTTTGCTTGGAAGAACGCAGTCCCGCTTTACGTTATAAGCACCGCTGAATAGCGGAGGCTTTCACTTCAATCGGGTTTATAAACAAAGGCATGTTTTCTATAGCAGCGCATTTAATAAAATTGTTGTAAAGTTTGTGGGGACGGAACAACAGTTTGAAATACCGGCCTGCGTAAAATAAACCTGATGGTAATGAAAAGCCCGAAGCGCAGCGAGGACTTGTAATAAACAGCAGGGCAGGAGTAACCTAATATATTCAGATTTTGCTTTCCAAAATCGAGTTAAAAACATAACACAATTCGATCTTAAAATCTGGTAATCCTATAAATCTTGGTTCCGAAGGATTATAGTTAAAAATATTTTCGATATGTGTTTGTGTGTTAATTGAATTTGTTCTATATTTGCACCTCGTTAAATAAAAATTAAAAAACTAATATTTAAACAATGTACGCAATAGTAAATATAGCAGGGCAGCAATTTAAAGTTGCTAAAGACCAGCACCTTTTTGTACACAGATTGCAAGGAGATGAAGGCGCTAGTATTGAATTTGATAATGTATTGTTGGTTGATAATGGTGGTGCAATCACTGTAGGAGCTCCTGCGGTTAAAGGTGCTAAAGTTTCAGCTACTATCGTATCTCATTTAAAAGGTGATAAAGTAATCGTTTTCCACAAAAAACGTAGAAAAGGTTACAAAAAGAAAAATGGTCACCGCCAGTTTTTCACAAAGATTCAGATTTCTGATATCACGTTATAATTCATTAGTTAACCAATAATTCGCTTTTAGCGAGTTAAAAAATATAAAATCATGGCACACAAAAAAGGAGCCGGTAGTTCGAAAAACGGACGTGAATCGCATAGTAAGCGTTTAGGTATTAAAATTTTCGGTGGTCAGTTAGCTATCGCTGGAAACATTTTAGTACGTCAACGTGGTACAAAACACCATCCAGATAAAAATGTTGGTTTAGGAAAAGACCATACATTATTCGCTTTGATTGATGGTACTGTAGTTTTCAGAAAGAAACAAGATAACAAATCTTATGTATCTGTTCTTCCTATCTCTGATGCTGAAATCGAAGAAGCATTAACTAAAAAACCAGCTGTTAAAAAAGAAGCTGCTGCTGTAGAAGTTCCTGCTGAAGCTGCTGCTAAAAAAGCACCTGCTAAAAAAGTTAAAAAAGACGAAGCTACTGAAGAAGCTGCTGTTGCAGAATAATTAGTATCAACTGATATTTGAAGAGTCCTGATGAAAATCAGGACTTTTTCTGTTTATGGGAAAATGGATAACTTATTATCTGCTATAAGCACCGTTCGATCAAATACATCAGCTATGAAGCAAAAGTATTAACGAAGATTAGTGCTATCATCAAAAAGAGGCAGTATTACAAATTCAGTATGCCTTATGGAATTTAATTTTGTTGTGTTGTCATGCTGCCATTGACGTTTTTATTTTCCGTCATTGCGAAATCGATTTTTCATCGATTGAAGCAATCTCATTTGATAACACACTAACAAGAATGACATTGCTTCGTACCTCGCCTGCCTGCCGCAGGCAGACAATGACGACCGTTCTTAACGTCATTTATATTAATTTTTATGAAATAAATTAACCCTCAGCTTGACTGGGCATCTTATTACATAAAAGAGCATTTCTGTCTTCTATTTGCATTACGATTCCCGTTTTCACGGGAATGACGATTTATGAAGTGTTATTTTCTCTATTTAAATATAAAATTATTTTGCAATAAGCTCTTTTTAAATGAGGCGTTATATGTATTAGTATTCTCTAGCCATTAGCTGATTAGTTAATGTGAGCAGATTGTTTTTTTGCTCAGTGCTCACATTAATTTGCTCAAAAAAGTTTAATGCCTTATCCAGGTAGTTATTCATCGTTTCTTTAGCGATATTTTGAATGTCCAAAGTATTGTAAACTGAAGTCACTGTTGCGACTTTTTCCTTGATATCGAAATCTTTATAACCCGTCCAGGTATCTAAAGACTCCTTGATGTCGCCTTCTGCCAGTTCAAATGCTTTTAGTAGTAAGAATGTCTTCTTGTTTGCTATGATATCGCCACCAACCTGCTTTCCAAACTTTTCAGGATCAGCATAAACATCCAGAATATCATCCTGTAATTGAAAAGCAATTCCGATGTTTTCTCCAAACTGGTAAATCAAATCAGCATCTTTTTCTGAAGCCCCTGCGATGATCGCACCTAACTTTAAAGCGCCACCCAACAGAACTGCCGTTTTTAACCTGATCATATTGATGTATTCTTCAATACTTACATCATCACGGCTTTCAAATTCCATATCGAGTTGCTGTCCTTCGCAAACACCTTGAGCCGTTGAGTTGAAGGTATCTAGAACATCTTTCAGGAAGATTGGATTAACCTTGGCTAGGTTTTTATTTGCCTCAACCATCATCACATCTCCACTTAAAATAGCCGTATTGGTGCTCCATTTCTCGTGTACGGTTGCTTTACCCCGGCGCAGAGGTGCATTATCCATTATGTCATCATGCACCAAAGTAAAGTTGTGAAAAACTTCAATTGCCATGGCTGCATGGATGGAGTCGTGAGCATCCTTACCAAATAGTTCGGTTGCCATTAAAACCAGAAGTGGCCTAACGCGTTTTCCGCCCAGGTTAATGATATAAGTAATCGGATCGTAAAGCTGTTTAGGCTGATCAGGAAACTTTAAATTTTTTATTGCTGTATCTAAGATTTGTTGTAGTTGTTCTGTTGTATGCATCTTTTACGTAAACACGGTGTCTTTTGGCACGAATGTCTTAAATTTTTAATCAGGAATAAGGGTGAAATCTATTTGGCGTTTAGAAAGGTCGACTTTCTTTACCCGAATCATCACTTCATCACCAAGTTGATATTTTTTCTTTTTTCTTTGGCCAACAATGCAATAATTTTTTTCATCGAGTACATAAAAATCGTCAGAAATATCACGCAAACGAATCATTCCCTCACATTTATTTTCTTCGATCTCAACATACATACCCCATTCGGTCACTCCAGAAATAATCCCTTTGTATTCAGTACCAATGTTATTTTCGAGGTATTCTGCTTGTTTGTATTTAATTGATGCTCTTTCTGCATCAGCGGCACGTTTTTCCATTGCAGAAGAATGAGCACATGCTACCTCATAAAATTCTGCATCAGCAGATTTACCCCCATCTAAATAGGTTTGGAGCAGCCTGTGTGCCATTACATCGGGGTAACGACGAATTGGCGAAGTAAAGTGGGTGTAGTATTCGAAGGCCAAGCCGTAATGACTCGTCTTTTTAGTCGAATAAATTGCTTTAGCCATTGACCGGATGGCCAGTGATGTTAATATATTCTGTTCTTTCTTGCCTTCTACATCAGCCATTAAATGGTTCAGTGATTTGGCTATTTCCTTATCTGATTTAGTATTGATTTTATAACCGAAACGGGAAGCAAATGTAGCGAAAGAAGTAAGATTTTCCATGTTTGGTGAATCATGAACCCGGTAAACGAAAGTTAGTTTCTTCTCGCCCTTTTGCTTTTTCGCCACAAATTCTGCCACCTTGCGGTTGGCCAGAAGCATATAATCTTCAATTAACTTGTGTGCATCTTTCCGCTCTTTTACATAAACTCCGATTGGTTTGCCAGATTCATCAAGCTTAAACTTTACTTCGGTACTTTCGAAACTGATGGCACCATTTTTAAATTTGCGATCACGCAAAATATAAGCGAGCTCATTAAGTTTTAGAATTTCTGTGGCGTAATCACCAGCTTTATTTTCTATTACTTCCTGCGCCTCTTCATAGCTAAAACGTCTATCAGAATGAATGATCGTTCGTCCGTACCATTCAGCTTGAATATTGGCCTGCTCATCAAGTTCAAACACTGCAGCAAAACACAATTTATCTTCATTTGGACGAAGCGAGCACACACCATTACTTAAACGTTCTGGCAACATTGGGATTACGCGATCTACCAAATATACCGATGTTGCACGACTGTAAGCTTCTTTATCTAAATCGGTTCCCTGAATAACATAATGAGAAACATCAGCAATATGAACCCCGATTTCATGGTTTCCATTCGGAAGTTTCTGATAGGAAATGGCGTCATCGAAATCTTTAGCATCTGCAGGATCGATGGTGAAAGTAAGTATATTTCTAAAATCTTTACGCTTTGCAATTTCATCCGCAGGAATTTCTTCAGGGATTGCATTAGCCTCTTTTTCTACCTGTGGTGGAAATTCTAAAGGAAAACCATACTGAGCCAAAATGGCGTTCATTTCGGTATTGTTTTCACCCTGGTTTCCTAATACATGTTTTACAATACCAATAGGATTCTTAGCGCTTTCGGGCCAATCTGATAGGGTTACCAAAACCCGTTGACCGTTTTTTGCATCCAACGTATCAGCCAATGGTACGAAAATGTCATGCATCATCTTTTTATCATCAGCAATAACAAATGCAAATCGATCGGATATTTTAATTACACCCGTAAAATCTGACTTGGCTCGTTTGAGGATTTCTACTACCTCCCCTTCATTTTTTCGTCCACTTTTCTTGGCAAAAACATAGGCTTTGACGGTATCGCCATGCAACGCATTTTTCAATTTTCTAGGAGCTACGAAGACGTCTTTCTCAAATTCATCCTCCGGAACGATATAGGCAGAACCATCAGCGGTCATATCAACAGTTCCGATTATAAAATTCTGAAGATCTTTAAGCTTGAATTTCCCTTTTTCTGGTTCAAGGAAAATACCGGCGCCTTTGCCTTCTTTTAATATTTCCAGGATGGTTTCTCGTGATTCCTGATCATTCAGATTTAATTTAGCTGAAACCTGTTTATAGTTAAGAACCTGATTGTTGTTTTTTTCAAATACATCACTAACCAATTGATTTAGAACCAATTTTATATTTGCCGATTTCTTCTTTGCCATACGCTAAAACTGAATTTACCGAAGATACAGAAAAGATATAAACGATGGTTAATGTGTGGTGTAAAATGGATGACGAATGACGTAAATAAACACGAAATTTAAGACAGTTTAGGTGGGATTAATAAGGTTACGGTATAGCCGTTATTTATCTCACATCATTACATTTTCCATCAAGAGCCGAGGCAAATGCATTAAGATAATTTTGTCTTGGCCAGACAGGCCTTCCACTTTTTCTTGATAAAAAGTGGAGCAAAAATCAAGGCTTGCCATTATTTTGGTAAAAATTCGTCAAACCACAATGAAAATAATTTGAGGCCTCCCTCTGCTTTTATGCCACCACACGGCTGAAAATTATTTTGGACACTGCAGTTTGAACGGTTTTGAAAGTGGTTTCAACGTTTTTTTCTCAAAATAATGGCTAGGCCAATGCGCTTTTGGCTGTTGCAGAGCTATTATTTAAGTACCTCAATAGCTAACGCTCAGTTGTAATACGTTTGCCCCCGCATCAAGAGCCCGGTATCGCCTCAATTAACTTTTTGGTGTAAGCTGCTTTTGGTGCATAGAAAATTTGTTCCGGAAAACCTTCTTCTTCAATTTTACCTTTATTCATTACTAAAATACGATCTGATATATGTTTCACCACCGCTAAATCATGTGAAATGAAAATGTATGTCAGACCGAATTCGCGTTGAAGGTCTCTAATTAAGTTCAGTACCTGCGCTTGTACAGAAACATCCAATGCCGAAACGGATTCATCACAAATAATGAATTTCGGTTCTAAAGCCAAAGCTCTGGCAATGACCACCCGCTGCCGCTGCCCGCCGCTAAATTCATGGGGATAACGGTTAAAATGCTCCTCTTTTAAACCTACCTTGTTCAATAGTTCCAGCACTTTTTGCTTTCTTTCTGCATCATTTTTGTATAAACGATGTACTTGCAGGGGCTCTAAAATTGATTGGCCAATGCTAAGTTTC
This sequence comes from Pedobacter sp. AC212, assembly GCF_979258625.1. Taxonomy (NCBI): domain Bacteria; kingdom Pseudomonadati; phylum Bacteroidota; class Sphingobacteriia; order Sphingobacteriales; family Sphingobacteriaceae; genus Pedobacter; species Pedobacter sp. AC212. The sequence goes on from NZ_OZ409870.1 coordinate 2,420,620, forward strand.
GGGTTTAAGGAGGCATAAGGATCCTGAAAAATAATCTGAATATCTTTTCTTAATTTCCTCAATTCAGATCTGCTGATGTTTGTGATATCTTGACCGTTGAACACGATACTTCCTGATGTAGGTTGAATCAATCGTAAAATTGTTCTGCCAAGAGTTGTTTTACCACAACCAGATTCGCCGACCAAGCCTAAAGTTTCTCCGGGAAAAACCTCAAAATTAATCTGATCTACTGCTTTCACGTAATCGGTAGTTTTTCCAAATAGACCATTGTGGATCGGATACCAGGTGCAAAGTTCTTTAACCTGAAGCAAAGGTTTTTTAGCGTAAAGTGATGCTCTACGTGAGGCAATTTCTTCTTCCGTTAACTGGTTAGAGGCATTCAAGTGTGCATTTGCGTCGGCAATTTTTCCTGTTAAAAAATCGGCTACAACTGGCAGTTTCTTCAATTGCAGGCTAGGAGAGGGGCGACAAGCTAGCAAGCCTTTCGTGTAGGGATGTTGAGGATTTTCAAATATTGACTTTGCAGGCCCTTGCTCTACAATTTCGCCTTTGTACATTACAGCAACCTCATCGGCGATTTCATTTACCACACCTAAGTCATGCGAGATAAAAATCATGGCCATGTGCCGTTCTTCTTTCAGCTTTAAAAGCAGTTGCAGAATGGTTTTTTGAACCGTAACATCGAGGGCAGTGGTAGGTTCATCAGCAATTAAAAGTTTTGGGTTGCAGCTTAAAGCCATCGCAATCATCACCCGTTGTTTTTGTCCACCAGAAATTTGATGCGGATAACTATCAAATATTTTTTCTGGTCGCGGCAATTGAACCTCGTTAAAAAGGTCAATGGTTTTTTCTTTCGCAATTTGTTTATCAACCTTTTGGTGAAGTATTATGGCTTCTGCCACTTGCTCGCCACAGGTAAAAACAGGATTCAACGAAGTCATTGGTTCCTGGAAGATCATCGAAATCTGATTTCCCCTTATCTGACGGATTTCATTTGAACTTAAGTTGAGCAAACTAGTGTTTTCAAAATCAATATCGCCGGTAATTTTAGCTGAGCGTTCGTCGTGCAAACGCATAATGGAAAAAGAAGTTACGGATTTTCCCGATCCAGATTCTCCAACAATACCCAAAACAGTTCCTTTTTTAACGTTAAAACTGATTGTTTTAACTGCTTTAAACCAGGTTTTTTCTTCTTGATTGTAGAAGTCGATATTTAGATTTTCAACGTTTAGCATCAGGATACAATGGTAATGTTTTCTGCTGAAATAATATCCATTCCTTTGAATTTTAGTAACACTTGAGCAGTAGTCACTACATCTTTTTGGCAATAGGTTACAATTCTATCCAAATTTTGCTCTTCATAATAAACCTGCCTAACCTGGCTTCCATCCATGTCGTCTTTTGGCGTTGGAATATTCAAAATTGCCGCTAATAAATTTAACGAAGTAAAGTGTTTATGATCGCCAAACTTCCACATCTCCATGGTATCCAGGTGGTTAATTTCCCAGGGTTTCTTGCCAGAAATATCTAGTTGAGTTGGAATTTCTAAGCCGTTGATCAGCAGTCGTCTGCAGATATAAGGATAATCAAATTCTTTTCCATTATGGGCGCAAAAAGCCAATGTAGGCACTTGCCTGTTAATTAGGTTAGAAAATTCTGTTAAAATTTCTTTTTCGTCGTGGCCATAAAAGGATTTTAAACGTAAGGAATACGATTTGTTTTGATAGCTGAAAATTCCTAAACTGATACAGATGATCTTTCCAAATTCGGCTAAGATGCCGGCTCGTTCGTAAAATTCGTCTGCACTTTGTTCTGTTGTACGTTGAAAATGCGTTTTCTGCTCCCAAAGCTGTTGTAAATGAGGCGGAACATCACTGAAGGATGGATATTGAGGAACTGTTTCAATATCTAATACTACAACCTGACTTAAATCGAGCTTTTTTAGCATGAAACAAGATACTAATTTTATGAATAACCAAAAAGCAATACCCAATTTTCATTGAAACATCTTCAATTAATCAATCTAACAATCCGATAATATTTTTTTAAGTTTGAGTATGGCAAAAGGTAAATTTGAGCAATCGCTAGAAGATGGTGCTCACCAGAAACTAAAAAACATTGTTGGCAGTTGGAAAGGAACAGCTAAAACTTGGTTTGAAAGAGATGTATTAGCAGATGAATCTCCTGCCGAAGCTGAAATAACTTCGATTTTGGATGGGCGTTTCATTTCATACGACTATCAAAGTAGTTTAAACGGAAAGCCTTTGGAGGGTAAGATGATTATTGGTTTCGATATCCCATACCAGAAATTTACCTTCAGTTGGATCGATAGTTTTCACATGGGTACGCAGATTATGCAAGCAACGGGTGAAGCGACAGAAAAAGGCTTTTCTATTTTAGGTTCATGGGGAAACCCGGAATATGGTGACCAACTTTTTGGCTGGCGTACAGAACTGGAAATTGTTAGTGCAGATGAAATTGTTTTTTCTGCTTATAATATTATGCCAGGAGAGGAAGAGGCGAAAGCAATTGAGGCCGTTTACAAACGTATTTAACCTCGCAGGTTTTCAAAACCAGCGAGGTTTTTTCATTTAAAACAATAATGGAGGATTTGAATTAGCCATTACCGGAATTTTTAATTCTGTTCCTACAGCTTTATTCAGCTTTTCTGTAAAATAAGCTGAAAATAATGGGGATGAAAGCTCAACATTTTGGTGTACGAAAAAATAAAGATTTTCAAGGCCCTGCTTTTTCCATTCCACAATTCTGTCTATCCAGTCGTCTAAGCGTTTTTTGTCGATTACATCATCATTTGCCCCAACAAAACGAATAAAAGCGGTTGGTGTTGTCAACCTCATGTGCAGCATGTCTCTTCTACCAGCAGTATCAACAATGATATTGGCTACTTTATTATCTTCGAAAAGTGTAGCAAACTCGCTGGCAATAGTCGGGTTAGAAAACCACTCTGCATTTCTTACTTCAACACCTAACGGAATAACTTTCGGAAACTCTTTCACCACAATTTTCAATCGCTCAAAATCTTTCGGCTTGAAATTATCATGTAGCTGAAGAAAAGCCATGCCCAGTTTGTCTTCAAAGTTACTGATAGCATCAGCGAATTGTTCAACAGGTTCTTTAACGTTAATTAGCCTTTTAAAATGACTCACCGTGTTGGTTAATTTAGGGAAGAATTTAAAGCCAGCAGGTGTTTTTTCCTTCCAGGTAATCACCTGTTCACTGCTTGGCATTCCATAGAATGTAGCGTTAAGCTCAATTGAGTTAAACTGTGTAGCATAATAGGTTAACTCATCTTTTGTTCCCTTCGGATAAAATCCTTTTAAATCTGCTTTATTCCATTTAGCGCAACCGACATAAGCCTGAAAATTTTGTTGAGGTTTATTTGCTGCCAAGATTCCTGCTGTTTCAGGGGCATCTGCAGGGAGGGTGAAATCTATAATCGAAGGGTCGTCTACTTTACCGAATTGCATATTAATCTTTATTTATTTCAAATATATCTAAATCTCCATAGATAAGTTGAGGGATAGCATCAAAAATTTTAGCTCTTAATTTTTGGTAAAGAACCTTATTGGAACAATTCCCAAAAGCTAAGAAAATCAACTTGGGTGGAGTGCCTTTCCATGCAACTAGTTCACGAAAATCAATATCCTTTGAAATAATTATTACCTTACTTCTATTTTGAGCTAGATGGTAGATTTCGAGATCTGATGTATTGGCAAGCTTAAGAAAGTGAAATGAAATACATTTGATTTTGATTTCATCCATTAGCCATTTTGAAATTATGGGAGATATATTTTCATCTAGCCAGAATTCCCAATCATTCGCAGATGTATTCATCCCTAAGTTGTTTCGCACTAAAAAGCAACGCCGCCTTTATGTCATCAACTTCGAGGATGGGATGCTCCTCTAAAATTTGTTCGTGTGTCATTCCTGACGATAAAAGTTCGATAATATCGATAACTGTAAATCGATTACCTCTAATTGTTGGCTTTCCGCCCATTAGTCCAGGGATGAATGTAATTCTTTCCAATAATTTACTTTCCTCACTTTTCATAAATAAATATACAAAATATTAGGACACAAAAAAAGCACCAAGTATAAACTCGGTGCCATTTACAGAAACTTTTGTTCTTTGCGGTTAATTTAATAACCCAGTATCTTCAAAACCTGCTTGCTATTCTGTTCTTCACCAAAAACTTCGAAGTTGAAGCTTTCATCGCGGTTTCTGCGAATAAGCACATGTTTCGGACTGGGCAACAAACAATGATGTATACCGCCGTAACCGCTTAATACCTCTTGATAAGCTCCGGTGTGAAAGAAACCAAGGTATTGAACTTTACGTGTTTTCGGCATAAATACACTGTTCATGTGCGCCTCCTGATTATAATAATCCTGTCCGTCGCAAGTGATGCCTCCCAAGTTAACACGCTCATATTCAGCATCCCAGTTATTAATTGGAAGCAAAATGTATTTTTGATTCAATGCCCAAACATCCGGTAAATTGGTAATGAAAGAACCATCCAACATCAACCAGCGCTCACGATCATTTTGTTGTTTTCTGCCTAAAACTTTGTATAAAATTCCTGATGCTTCTGCAACCGTGTATTTACCAAATTCAGTAATAATATCTGGTTCCATTACATCATGAATGGCACAAATTTCTTTAATCCTTTTTACAATTTCGTTTACCATGTACTCGTAATCGAAATCGAAAACCAATGAATCTTTAAATGGCATACCACCACCAATATCAAGGGTATCTAAATCAGGATTAATCTTTTTAAACTTGCAGTAAAGCGTTACATACTTCTCTAATTCGTTCCAATAATATGGCGAATCCGTGATGCCAGAATTAATGAAGAAGTGCAACAACTTCACACGGAAATTAGGATTATGAACGATTTTGTTGTTATAAAAGTCGATAATATCTTCCATCCGCACCCCTAAACGAGAAGTATAAAACTGCGAATCAGGCTGCTCTTCAGCTGCAATACGGATACCAAGATTACATGGCGTATCAATGTCAACCTCATCATCGAAAAGGTTAAATTCCTCCTTATTATCTAAAACGGGGATGATATTGGTATAACCATCATGCAACATATCAATAATATATTGCTTGTACTGGTAGGTTTTAAAACCGTTGCAAATAATGGTTGTATCCTTAGTTAAATGACCTTTTTTCTCCAAAGCATCAACCATAGGCATATCAAACGCAGATGAAGTTTCAAGGTGAATATTATTTTTCAATGCCTCCTCTACAATGTGGCGGAAATGCGAACTTTTTGTACAGTAGCAATACTTATAGTCACCACGATAATTGTTTTTTAAAATGGCAGTTTGGAAAAGAATTTTCGCTTGCTGAATCTTCTTAGTTACCATCGGTAAGTAGGTGAAACGTAGGGGAGTACCGTAAGTTTCAATCATTTCCATCAGGTTTAAATCCTGAAAATATAATTCATCATCTATCACATCAAAGCCTTCTTGTGGAAAGCCAACGCTTAGATCGAGAAATTCTGAGTAACTCTGCATTTACTTTTAAATAATTTTTGCAAAAATGTAATTTTAAATCGAGAATTAATCCTTATTAAAAATATTTTTACTGTAGGGAAACGCTTTAGTTTTACACAGAAAATTTCGGCGGTGAGTTTCTAAAATATGATTTTAAGAAATGTGTTCTGTTATTTTTCATAAGAGCTCATATTTTTCCGCAGATTGAGGGGATTTGTGCAGATTTTAAGTCATTTATTTTGCGAGAATTATTTTAAATCTTCGGTAGAAAGCTTTTTTTGATTTGGAAAGCAAGACCTGATTTAATTTTAATGTTATTCCCGCTTTCCGTGTTACTCTCCCGATAGAAGAATCGGGATGCGTGTTCACTTTAATCGGATTTAGTACCATTCCGGTTGTAGAACTATTCACGTTCAAAGGCATCTTGCCAAGGAAAATTAAGGTATCAATCTCAATATGGTGCCATATTGTTTTTCTTTTATTTCAGTATCAGACAGAATTTCAAAATTGAACTTCATCTGATCCGTGCGGACCTGCAAGTTTTTGCTGCTAATCTTATAAGTTCCCCTATAAATTATATCCCCACCTGGTGCAATATCAACCACACCATCAGGTTTTAATGTTACGCCCCAGCCTCCATCATAGGGATTTGAAGGGTCTGGTTTGAAACCCACTTCCGCAAACCGCTTCTCTTCATTTATTATTAATTGATTTTTTTTGCAGCCACAGAAAAATATAGATAACGTTAAAATGAAAGCTGCGATGGGGAATATAGTGATTGAGAAAAATTTAGATTTCATGATTTTAGGGTTAATTTATAATTAAAACGATAACTGTCGTGGAGATGCTACATTCTTTCTAAGATTAATTTTAAGTATCAGAAGAACAATGGATTGAAATTATTTACATTTTTTTTAAAGTAATTCTAATTCTCATTCGTCTTTAATCCTGAAAACCTAATTGTACTTAAGAAATTGCCCTATGATCTCGATTTTTAAAACGAATATTCAAACAGGAGTTGAACTCAATAAAATCGCCCAGCATTTAAACAACTTACTCTCTGGAGCAACCTGGAGTGTTGACCTATCAGACGCTGATAAAATCCTCAGAATAGATTCAAGCATTGATAAAATTGGAGATGCGGTGTCTCTACTTACCAAATTCGGTTATGATTGCGAAAACTTGCAAAACTTTTATGCCCCACCGGTTTGGTAATAATCAATCAGCCTTTATTTTTTCTGTGTGATCAAATAAGCTGTAATCCATAACCGTTTTACCGGCATCGTTGTGGTAATGCATAATCTTAAATTTTGCATTCCATTCAATATCTTCATCCTGATAGCTGGTACGGGTATGGATTGTTTGAGCAAACGTATCGTCGAATGCTCTTAAAATCACAAAGATTTCTACTTCGGCTAACTTTAGTTCATCTAATGTTTTTTCGAAAATGGGGCTGTCTTCATTTATAGGATGTACCAAGGTCCAGTTCAACGAAAGAAAAGCAATTTTACTGCGCTCCAGTTCTAATGGATAAAAGCTACGTTTAAGTTTTCCATCAACGGTTTCATTAAAAGTCATAAACATTTGCGCTTCTACATCTATTAAAGAATTCTTTCTGAGGTTGGCAAGCCGACACATTAAACCCAGGCCGTTTTGGTAAGGTGCGATAACCATTTTTTTACTAAAAGTTACTTTCGAAGTAGGCCTACTAAAACGGCCGTAGAGCAATCCGGTAGCCAGTGCGAAAGCCAATAAGCCCAACATACTTTCGAAAGCAGCCAGAACGCTGGTAATAAAACCCTGAGGCGAAATGTGGCCATAGCCAACCGTAGAAATGGTTTGTGCGGAAAAGAAAAAGGCATCAAAAAATTGATCGCGGAGGGTTTTGCCGTTTGCTCCATTCAAATTTTCGATTCCAATAACGTTGTAAGCAACAGCGAATAAGGTATTTACAATAAGATAGGCAATGAGTATCACCAGAAAAAAACGTGGCCAACTCATGGTAACTAACCGAGTATACGTATCATCAAATTTAAACCAGGGCAAACCTGTACGTTCAATATTTGGCGTACCATCGGTATTTAGAACGCGTTGATTTTTGATTACGGGGCTTGAGCCGAAACCCAAATCATCATTAAACTGTACTTTTCGCTTAAAAAATGCCATAGATTGTTAAAAAGGTTTTGGAAATATAAAAAAGTATATCAATATTTGTTCTATATAAACATGATAATTAAAAACTTAAATAACAATTGGTGGTGGCATAACGAAATTCGTTAGGCAAATTCTGTTGTTATATATTTTAAAATATTTTATAAACGATGAAAAGGATTGCCCAAAAAGCAATCCTTTTTTTATGGGCTGTCGTCATGCTGAGTTTATTTCAGCATCTGGTAAAAAAAAGATTCTGAACCCAGTTTAGAATGACGAACGAGGGAAACAATAAAAATGAAAAAAATCTTAAATCATTTATTCGAAAATAAAAGTTTCAGTAGGGAAGAGGCTAAAAATATACTCATTTCCATTACACAGGGCGAATTTAATTCTTCGCAAATTGCGGCTTTTATTACTGCTTACGCCATGCGAAATATCACGGTTGATGAACTTCAGGGTTTCCGCGATGCCATGCTGGATTTGGGTATTAAAACAGATTTTTCTGATTATGAATTAATTGATCTTTGCGGTACCGGTGGAGATGGAAAAGACACTTTTAACATTTCTACGCTTTCCTCTTTTGTGGTTGCTGGTGCTGGGCATAAAGTGGCAAAGCATGGTAATTATGGGGTTTCTTCAGGTTGTGGTTCATCAAACGTAATGGAATATCTGGGTTATAATTTTACCAATGATCAGGATATTTTGAAACAGAACCTTGATGCCGCTGGAATTTGTTTTTTACACGCTCCTTTATTTAACCCGGCAATGAAGATTGTGGCACCGATACGAAAAGATTTGGGCATCAAAACCTTCTTTAATATGCTGGGGCCAATGGTTAATCCATCACAACCCAAATACCAAATGGTTGGGGTTTTCAGTTTGGAACTCGCCCGTTTGTATAATTATTTATATCAGGATACTACCAAAAATTACACAATTGTGCATGCGCTTGAGGGGTACGACGAGATCTCGCTCACTTGCGATGTGAAAACTTTCAATAATAAAGGTGAAAGTATTTTGACATTAAACGATATGGGTTTTGAAAAGGTTGCAGTAAATGATATCAAGGGTGGAGATACGGTAGAATCATCTGCAAAAATATTTATGGATGTACTTAATGGTGAGGCTACTGATGTACAAAACAATGTAGTGCTCTGCAATTCGGCATTAGCCATCAAAACAATCAAACCAACCGCCAGCTTTGCAGATTGTTTTTACGAAGCCGAAGAATCATTGGTAAGCAAAAAGGCCTTGGAAAGTTTTAAAAAACTAGTAGCCTGATGAGAAGTTTAAAGCTAAAGGTTTGCGGGATGAAGTTTGCAGCGAACATTGCTTCTGTCGCTGCACTACAACCAGATTATTTGGGCTTCATATTTTATGAGCAGTCGCCAAGATTTATTTCTGATGTATCGGCCGAATTGATAAAATATGTGCCTTCGCAAATTAAAACTGTTGGCGTTTTTGTAAACGAAGATTTGGAGGTTGTTAAGAAAAAAGTAAATCTTTATCAGTTAAAAGCTGTTCAGTTACATGGCAATGAATCAGCTGAATACTGTGCCGAACTGAAAGAGTCATTTAAAAGTGTGGAAATAGTTAAAGCATTCGGTGTGGAGGAGGAGTTTGATTTTTCTGTTTTGAATGTTTATGAAAATGTAGTTGATTTCTTTTTGTTCGATACAAAAACAAAAGCGCATGGTGGTTCAGGAAAAACTTTCGACTGGAAGATTTTGGAGGATTATAAATTAAACAAGCCTTACTTTTTAAGTGGCGGAATAGATTTAGAACATGCAGCAGCGATATCAAAAATTGAGAATTCGAGATTATATGCTTTGGATATTAATAGTCGGTTTGAGATTGAGCCAGGAGTTAAGGATGTAAAGAAGATTGGAGAGTTTATGATAGCAATAGAATAGATGAAGATTTAATTCGAAGGCAATAAGTATCTGCAAGCGGTGAAAAGCTATTGCTAATTATTAACAGATTCTTCGTTCCTCAGAATGACAAATGGCATAATTCGCCATTATTAACGAATACAGAGTAAATGAAAAATGATTCATTGCCGTCGGTTTTAAGCGACACAATATTGATTAAAGATATTATGAAATACAAAGTAAACGAAAAAGGATATTACGGAGATTTTGGTGGAGCATACATTCCGGAAATGCTCTATCCGAACGTGGAAGAATTACGCCAAAACTACTTGAAAATTATCGATGATGCCGATTTTCAAAAGGAATTTCATCAACTTATGAAGGATTATGTAGGGCGCCCTTCGCCATTGTATTTGGCAAATCGTTTATCAGCAAGATATGGAGCGAATATTTTCTTAAAAAGAGAAGACCTAAATCATACTGGTGCACACAAAATCAACAACACAATAGGCCAAATTCTTCTGGCCGAAAAGCTTGGAAAGAAGAGAATCATCGCCGAAACAGGTGCTGGTCAGCATGGCGTTGCAACGGCTACCGTATGTGCCCTGCGCAATTTGGAATGTGTAATTTATATGGGCGAAGTAGACATTGAGCGCCAGGCGCCAAACGTTGCCCGGATGAAAATGTTGGGCGCTAAAGTAGTACCGGCAAGTTCTGGAAGTAAAACACTTAAAGATGCCACTAACGAGGCCATGCGAGACTGGATCAACAATCCGGTTGATACCCATTACATCATCGGCTCGGTGGTTGGGCCACATCCTTACCCAGATATGGTTGCCATTTTCCAGTCTATTATCTCTGAGGAAACTAAAAAACAGTTGATTGAGCAAACCGGCAACGATCAACCAGATTATGTTTTGGCTTGTGTTGGTGGCGGAAGTAATGCCATGGGTATGTTTTATCATTTTATGGATGATGAAAATGTAAAATTAATTGCCGTTGAAGCGGCTGGAAAAGGTGTTTCAAGTGGTTTTTCTGCAGCAACAACTTATCTTGGGAAAGAAGGAGTTTTACATGGAAGCCGGAGTATTTTAATGCAAACAGATGATGGACAGGTGGTGGAGCCGCATTCGGTTTCTGCTGGTTTGGATTATCCGGGTATCGGTCCGCAACATGCCCATTTATTCAAAACTGGTCGCGGGAAATACGTTTCCATCACTGATGAGGAAAGTTTGGATGCCGGCTTGTTGTTAACACAATTAGAGGGAATAATACCCGCAATTGAAAGCGCACATGCATTGGCCTATTTAGAGAAAATGGAATTTAAAGGTGGCGAAAATGTGGTGGTTTGTTTGTCAGGCCGGGGCGATAAGGACTTAGATACTTACATTAAATATTTTAAATTATAAAGATAAGTCGTCATTGCGAGGTACGAAGCAATCTTATTGCTTTGGTTTATTAACCTCGCTATTGTTTTAGGATTGCTTCGTGCCTCGCAATGACGAAAAGTTGAAAACAATGAACAGAATCAAACAACTCTTCGAAGAGAAAAAAAATATATTGTCAATTTATTATACCGCTGGTTTCCCAAATATTGGCGATACGATTCAAATTGCTGAAGCCTTAGAAAAATCAGGTGCTGATATGCTGGAAATTGGATTCCCGTATTCCGACCCTGTTGCTGATGGTCCAGTAATTCAGGCCAGTAGTAAAAAGTCGCTAGATCAAGGCATGAACTTGAAGCTACTGTTTGAGCAGCTGAAGGGTTTGCGCAAAAGCGTAACTATCCCTGTTTTGCTCATGGGATATGTAAATCCTGTTTTGCAATTCGGTGTAGAGAATTTTTGTAAAGCTTGTGCTGAAGTAGGAGTTGATGGTTGTATTGTACCCGATTTGCCCATGGTAGAATACGAAGAATTTTACAGAGGCTGTTTCGAAGAACACAATCTTAGCAATGTATTTTTGATTACTCCACAAACCGCTGATGAGCGTATTCATAAAATTGATGGCTTAACAAACGGTTTCATTTATCTGCTTTCTTCTTCAGCAACAACTGGTAAAAACCTTGAAGTAGGCGATACCACGGAAAACTACTTTAGCAGAATTAAAAACATGAATTTAAAAAATCCAACCATGATCGGATTTGGGATTAGCGATAAGCAAACATTTGATAAAGCCTGTTCTTACGCAAATGGAGCAATTATTGGTACTGCTTTCGTAAAAGCTATCGAGAATGGGGATATCGAAGAGAATGTAAGTGAGTTTATGAAAAAGTTTAAAGGTTAACGTTTTTGACCAATTCTGGTCGTAGCGTCTCGCTACGATCTTTTGTTTTTTTGTCCTGGCCGGACTGGCTTTTTTCTTTTGACCGCAAAAGAAACAAAACTCCCGGCTGAAAATTTTTCTTTCAACGTTAGTGGTTTGGCTTGGATCTGCTAACCCGAAAAATTTGTTAGGCCGGATTAAAGTAGAACGGAGATGATGTGGTAAGGCTTAGTTGGGTGGAAAGACTAAATGGAGTGATAAATTCTGGAACTCGTTTTTCCGTGTCCTGACCGGACTGGCTTTTTTCTTTTGACCGCAAAAGAAACAAAACTCCCGGCTGAAAATTTTTCTTTTAAAGTTAGTGGTTTTGCTTGGATATGCTAACCCGAAAAATTTGTTAGGCCGGATTAAAGTAGAACGGGGATGATGTGGTAAGGCTTAGCTGGATGGAAGGATAAGTTGTATAAGCAGATTTTGATAAATAGTCATTTCGACCACAATGGAGAAATCTTTCCAATGAGTTGGTGGAAGATTCAAAGATTTCTCCATTGTGCTGCGCTTCATTCGAAATGACAGCTTTTTGGGTTTTTATCTTATCCAATCTTCATAACTCATTTCAAACTTTACTTCGCCTTTATTTACCATCCCGACATTTTTCCAGCCTTGTTTTTCGTAAAACTTTTCGGCTCTGGTGTTCGGTGCGGTTCCTAGCCAAACCATTTTTTTTGTTTGATTGAAGTACCAATCCATCATCAATCGATGGAGCGCTTTGCCGATTCCCTTTTCTTCAAATTCTGGCATTAAAAATAAAGCCCAAATATTGTTCTCCTTCAGATCAACGATAGAGAAGCCTACTATATTTCCATCAATTTCGCACACCCATCCTCGGCCACGTTGGGTTAAAAATTCCTCACAATCTGCATCGGTAACGAGTAAAGGGTTAGACAAGGTATTCTCCTTAACGGAATGTCGAACATTTTGGAGTTGAGGGATATCGGATATTTCTGCCTGGCGGTAAATCATAAAAACTAAAATATTGATTTTTTTTTCATAAATCGTCATTTCGACCGCAGTGGAGAAATCTTTGTCTTAGTGATCGGTAACTTCCCAACCACGTGGTAATGATCGTTTCGGTTGGTGAGACACCAACCGATAGAAAAAAGGAACTCTAAAGCAAGTTTGGCATAATTCAAAGATTTCTCAATTGCGCTGCGCTTCATTCGAAATGACGATAAGTTGCTTTCCAAAAAGAAAAACGTCTGCTTGTCAGGATTTTTGTGAGCGACCAAAATTCTTCCATAAAAATTAATTACTGCTAAAATCCTTGTTTAAACTATCTGTATACCATATTTACTATCGCCAAATTTCATTTGACAATTCAATGATTGTCAATTTCTGAAATGGTTCTACATTTGCTTAACGGTGTTAGATTATTTACACTTAATAAATTCCAGTCATGGGAAGCAAAGAAAGAATTCTACGTTTAAAAGAAGAAACCAGAACCAGTATTCTGGATGCAGCCTTGAATATCGTTCAAACGGAAGGGTGGCAAGCTTTGAGTATGCGTAAAATTGCCGACCAGATTGAATATACAGCTCCGATCATTTATGAATATTTTCCCAACAAGGAAGGTATCTTACTTGAATTAACTAGAAGAGGTTATCAGATCTTGGGTAAAGCAATCCGCGAAGCACGTGATGATCACGAAAAGCCTGAAGATAAAATGGAAGCCATGTGGGTAGCCTATTGGAACTTCGCTTTTTCTCACAAAGAATTTTATCAATTAATGTACGGTGTGGATATGGTTTGCTGTACGGTAAAAAATTCTATGCAAGAGGCTGAACAAGTTTCTGCCATGCTAGGCGATGTGATTGAATCTTTATTTACAAAAAAACCTGTATCTGATGATGATATTTGCATGAAGTACTACACCTATTGGTCAATCATTCACGGGCTGATCTCTATTAACTTAGTACGTCCAAATGGAAGAACTACAGACGAACTTAACCAACAAATTTTAAAAGACGCCATTAAAGGCATTACACTATCCATTAACAGCTAAAATTTTTTAATCTATCATTTAACACTGTTAGATTATTTATACACTTTAAATCCACAATAAATTATATTTCATATGAATGCTATCCATCGCCTGTTTATTCAACTTAACACTGTTAAACAGTTTAATAAAGTTAAGTCAATGTTAATTTTATTTACACTCTCTGTAGCTTTAGTAAGTTGCAAGTCATCGCCTGACCAAACTGCAGCTGCACCAGCACCGCCTGTTTTACCAGTAAGCATGATTAATGAAAGCACAGAAACTACTTTCATTGAATATCCTGCCTCTATTCAAGGTGCTGTGGATATTGATGTTAGACCACAAGTTAGTGGCTATTTACAAAGTGTTTTGGTTAACGAAGGCGCCTTTGTTTCAGCTGGGCAAACGCTCTTCAAAATTAATGAAAACCCTTACCGTGAAGCACTGAACAATGCAAAAGCAAGCTTGCATGCTGCTGAAGCTGCCATTCTTAACGCCCAATTGGAAGTTGATAAGCTAACGCCACTTGTTCAGAATAAGGTTGTTTCTGAGTTTCAGTTAAAAACAGCTAAAACAGCCTATAAAATTGCCCAGGCAAATGCCGAGCAAGCTAGAGCAAGTGTCGCTTCCGCAAAAATTAACCTGGGTTATACTAATGTTAAGGCAACGGTTAGTGGCTACATCGGCCGCATACCTAAAAAGCAAGGAAGTTTGGTATCGCCAACTGATCAAACTGCTTTAACTCAATTATCTGATATCCATGAAGTACATGTTTACTTCGCCCTTGCAGAAAATGATTTCAACAGCTTCAATACAAATTATCCAGGTAAATCTCCTGCAGATAGAATTAAACATCTTCCGGCTGTTGAGTTGGTTCTTGCCGACAATTCTATCTATCCGATCAAAGGAAAGATTGATATGATTGATGGTCAGTTTGATAAAAATACTGGTGCAATTACATTAAGAGCAAGTTTTCCAAATGCTAGCGGAACTTTGCGTTCGGGCAATACAGGTAAACTTCGCCTCGGTTTGAAACACGATGATGCCATTTTAATCCCTCAGTCTGCTACTGTAGAAATGCAGGATAAAGTTTTCGTATTCGCTTTGCACAAAGGCAACAAGGTAAGCAAGATGCCTATTACTGTTATCGGTAAAAGTGGAAATAACTACCTGATCAAAGACGGCGTAAAATCTGGCGACCAGATCGTATTAAGTGGCTTAGATCGTTTGCAGGAAGGACAAGTGATTACCCCTGAAAAAGCTACTGATAAAGCAGCGAGCTTGAAAAAATAGTCTTGAGTCGAAAGTCTTGAGTCGGGAGGAAAATTCTTTGATTTCGAGACTAAAAATTTAATGCATACAATAAGAAGAAAAAAATAAAAAAAAACAATGTTCAAGATATTTATACAAAGGCCGGTACTGGCAACCGTAATCTCCATTTTATTGGTGATTTTAGGTGTACTTGGTCTTACGAAGTTGCCTTTGCAACAATTCCCTGATATTGCGCCGCCATCGGTTTTGGTTACGGCAGTTTATCCGGGTGCGAATGCCGAAACGGTTTTACGTTCGGTTGCGCCATCGCTCGAAGAATCTATTAATGGAGTAGAAAACATGACTTATATGAGTTCTACTGCGAGTAATGATGGTTCATTAGCGATTACCGTTTTCTTTAAATTGGGTACAAATGCAGATCAGGCTGCGGTTAATGTTCAAAACCGTGTCGCACAGGCTACCAGTCAGTTACCTTCCGAAGTGGTACAACAAGGGGTAACCACGGCAAAACAGCAAAACAGTTTTATCATGGCCATTGGTTTATACACCGATGACGAGAAGAAATATGATCAGACTTTCATTGCCAACTATGCCCAAATCAACATCATTCCGGAGATCAAACGTATCCCTGGCGTAGGTTCGGCCGCTATTTTTGGTGGAGTAAAAGATTATTCGATGCGAGTTTGGTTAAACCCAACCCAAATGGCTACTTATCAAGTTACGCCAAACGAAATCATGAAAGCCATTCAGGATAAAAGTTTAGAGGCAGCTCCAGGGAAATTCGGCGAAAAAAGTAAAGAAGTTTTCGAATATGTAATCAAGTATAAAGGTAAACTAACCAAACCCGAAGAATATGAAAATATAGCTATACGTGCCAATGCCGATGGTTCTATTTTACATCTGAAAGATGTAGCGAGGATAGAACTTGGGGCTTATTCGTACAACAGTATCACCCGCATCAACGGTAAAAAAGCCATCGTTATGGGCATTATCCAGTTGGCGGGGTCCAACTCGAACGATATTCAGGTTGCGATTAACAAGCTGATGGATAAACAGGAGAAAAGTTTTCCAGCCGGAATTAAAAAGAATATTTTCTACAGTACAAAAGTTTCTTTAGATCAATCTATTGAGCAGGTAGAGCACACCCTTGTTGAAGCCTTTATATTGGTATTTATCGTGGTATTCCTGTTTCTGCAAGATTTCCGCTCAACCCTGATCCCAGCTATTGCCGTTCCGGTGGCCATTTTAGGTACTTTCTTTTTTATGCAGTTGTTTGGATTCTCCATCAATCTGTTAACGCTTTTCGCCCTCATTCTGGCCATTGGTATTGTGGTTGATGATGCGATTGTGGTGGTGGAAGCGGTGCATGCGAAGATGGAACATAAGCATTTGGGTCCGAAAGCGGCAACCCATGAAGCGATGCATGAAATTACTGGCGCCATCATTTCCATTACTTTGGTTATGGCTGCGGTATTTCTACCGGTTGGTTTTATGGAAGGTTCAACAGGCGTATTTTACAGGCAATTTGCCTTTACCATGGCCATCGCGATT
This sequence comes from Pedobacter sp. AC212, assembly GCF_979258625.1. Classification (NCBI taxonomy): domain Bacteria; kingdom Pseudomonadati; phylum Bacteroidota; class Sphingobacteriia; order Sphingobacteriales; family Sphingobacteriaceae; genus Pedobacter; species Pedobacter sp. AC212. Next base: position 2,437,300 of record NZ_OZ409870.1, read on the forward strand.
GTAATTTCGGCAGTAAATGCGTTGACTTTAAGTCCGGCATTAGCGGCATTGTTTTTAAAAGATAATCATTCCACGCATAGCGAAAAGCCAGAAGTTAAACCAAACTTTAAACAAAGATTTTTCAACGGATTTAACCATAGTTTTAACTCCTTAACTAACCGTTATGTTGGCGGATTGAAGTTTTTGGTTCGACACAAATGGTTGAGCATGGGCGGTTTAGCGTTGATAACACTTGCAACGGTTTTCATGGTTAAAACTACTCCTGCAGGCTTTATTCCAACAGAGGATCAAGGTTTTATTGCCATTGCTGTAAACACGCCTTCGGGAACATCGTTGGATGGAACGCAGAAAGTAATGACACAAGCCGAGGATTTGTTGAGCAAACTTGATGCATCAAGAGATGTTACCGCGATTTCCGGCTTCAACCTTTTAACCAATTCTACCAGTCCATCATCGGCTGTAGTGTTTGTACTCTTGAAACCAAATGAAGAACGGGGTGCTGTAAAGAACATTGAAGAAATTATGAATCAAGTTCGGGGTCAGTTAGGCGCCATCTCTGGAGGAAGTTTCTTTGTATTCAGTTTCCCAACCGTACCAGGATTTAGTAATGTGGAAGCGCTGGATATGGTGCTTCAGGATAAAACAGGTGGTAAACTGGATAAATTTAGTGGCATTTCACAAGAGTTTATTGGCGAGTTGATGAAACGTCCAGAGATTGCGGTAGCTTTTACCAGTTTTAAAGCAGATTATCCACAATTACAACTGGATATTAATGATGAAAAAGCTGATCAGTTGGGCGTGAATGTGAAAGATATTCTGCAAACGATGCAAACCTATTTCGGGAGTGCACAGGCTTCAGACTTTAACCGCTTTGGTAAATATTATCGTGTCGTTGTTCAGGCTGACGTTCAGGATAGGGCAGACCCATCCACTATTGATAGGGTATTTGTGAAAAGTAACCGGGGCGAAATGGTACCGATTAACACGCTGGTGAAATTGAGTCGTATTTATGGTTCTGAAACTGCGTCGAGATATAATTTGTTTAACTCTATCTCTATCAATGCCATTCCAAAACCAGGTTTTAGTTCAGGACAAGCGATTAAAGCAATTGAAGAAGTTGCAGAGAAACAATTGCCTGCCGGTTACAGCTACGAATTTTCCGGACAAACACGTGAAGAGATTTCTTCAGGCGGACAATCTACCGTGATATTCTTATTGTGTCTGGTATTTATTTACTTCCTGCTTTCGGCACAATATGAGAGTTATATTTTACCATTGGCGGTAATTTTATCTATTCCTGCCGGAATATTTGGAGTATTTGTTGCGATTGGTTTAACGGGAATCCAAAATAATATTTATGTACAGGTAGCACTGATTATGCTAATCGGATTGCTCGCCAAAAATGCCATTTTAATTGTGGAGTTTGGTGTGCAACGAAGGAGGGCAGGACAGCCATTAGTGGCTGCGGCTTTAGAGGCTGCAAAATCGCGGCTACGTCCGATTATTATGACTTCCCTTGCTTTTATTGTTGGTTTAATACCGATGATGGGGGCAACTGGCCCATCGGCGCAAGGTAACCATTCGATTAGTATCGGCGCTGCCGGAGGTATGGTTTCGGGAGTAATCTTAGGTTTGTTCATCATTCCTGTACTCTTTGTCATCTTCCAGGCCATCCAGGAAAAATTTTCAAAAAAATCACAAGAGGAGGTTCCACAATATTATGAAGAAGCTCCTATAAATCATGAATTATATGAAACGGTTTAATATTTTTACCATCCTGCTCTTTGCCTTAATCTGGAGCGGATGTTCAGTTTCCAAAGATGTATCCTTGCCAAATGTTGTGCCGGGATTATTTAGAAACGCCATACAAAAAGACTCTTCCAGCGTTGGAGATTTGCCTTTAAAAAGCTTCATCAACGATCTTACGGTTCAAAACTTAATTGATACCGCTTTGGTTAAAAATGTTGATATGCAACTTGCTTTGAAAAACATCGATGCTGCTGAAGTTTTGTTCAAACAGTCGAAGCTGGGTTATTTACCTGAATTGAAGTTGCAGGTTGCGGCGAGTTCCAGCCGCCCATCTGATAATAGTTTGAATGGATTAAGTTTGAATCAGTTTACCGGCTCAACCCATATTGAAGACTACACGGCCAACCTTGCCGTACTTTGGGAAGCCGATATCTGGGGTAAAATCCGCAATCAAAAAGCTGGTGCTTTAGCCAGTTTTTTGCAAACCGAAGAAGCCCGTAAAGCAGTTCAAACAAGATTAGTAGCCAATGTTGCACAAGGCTATTATAATTTGTTGATGTTGGATGCGCAACTGGAAATCGCCAGGAAAAATTTAAAGCTAAATGATAGCACTTTGCGGATTATTAATTTACAGTTTGATGCCGGGCAGGTGACTTCACTGGCGATTCAGCAAGCAGAGGCGCAGCAGCTGAATGCAGCGCAACTAATTCCAAGATTGGAGCAAAATGTTACGCTACAGGAAAATGCTTTGAGCGTTTTAATCGGCACCTTGCCAAAGGCTATAGATCGTACGAGCCGTTTAGATAAAATGGCTATTCCACAGGATTTGAATGCAGGCTTTCCATCCTCACTGTTAAGTCGCAGGCCAGATATTAAATCTGCTGAGCTGGCCCTAAATGTGGCCAATGCCAAAGTTGGGGTGGCTACTGCGAGTTTATATCCTTCTTTAGTGATTAGCGCAAGTGGTGGGGTGAATTCTTTCAAAGCAAGCAACTGGTTTAGTATGCCGGCATCGTTGTTCGGTTTGGTTTCCGGAGGAATTACACAGCCGATTTTCCAACGGGGACAGCTGAAATCTAACCTGGAACTGGCAAAGATTGACCGCGAAAAAACGGTTATTCAGTTCCGCCAGTCGGTAATTAATGCAGTAGGTGAGGTTTCTGATGAGTTAACAAAAGTAGAAAAGCTGAAAGTACAATACAGCATTGCAGCGAAAAGAGCACAAACGCTTCAAAAAGCTTCGAAAAATGCAAGCTTATTGTTTAAAAGCGGTATGGCCAACTACCTGGAGGTAATTACCGCACAGGGAAATTTGTTGCAAAGTGAACTAGAGCTAACCACCATTAAAACAGAGCAGTTAAATGCCGTAGTTGGTTTGTACAGAAGTTTAGGCGGGGGTTGGAATTAGTCCCCATCCGCCCTGCGGGCACCTTCCCACTGAAAGGGGAAGAATAGCATGATTTAGAACAGTGAGATAGCAGAATTGTATGTGATATTAGCTATATCCTAAAAGAAACTAAGCACTCTTATAAATAAAGATTAAAAGCATAGCGAATGCTGATTATCATGATCAGTTTCTCTGTGCTTTTTTTAGAAATAAAGGTTAGTCTATAGCAAACTTTCTAAACTGACTTACATTTTTTCAACCAAAGCATTGCTTCATCTGCAGAATGGAAGAATGAAATTTCTGAAGTTTTTTCTTCATTATCTACACTTTTTTGTGCTGATAATTGGCTAAAGACACTGGCAGAGAAGATCCAGGCGAAGAATTTTAAGCCTGCAAGTTCCATTAATGGCAACCAGGTTTCTGCGGCCCAATCAGATGCTTCAGACCAGGTTCCTAAAACCAGGCGATTGTCGTTAAATACTTTTGAACGGGGATTCGCTTTTAAATATTCAATCATTAATGCGCCTCCATGTTTAACGGAACGCATGTCTTGATGGCCCACCCATTCGACGTACATGATGTCATCATTTTCGGGGCAGGAGATGGTCAAGTATCGGTCTTTATAATGATTTGTAGTTTTGATTTCCGGTACAATGGGGCGGCCAGGGTCTAAAGGTAATTTAAAGGAGAAAACGGAACCTTTTCCTAGCTCGCTTTCTATCCAAAAACTTCCACCATGGCGTTTGATGATCTCTGCAGAAATAAAAAGGCCTAAACCCAAACCATCGAAACGGGCAGAAGAATTGTCGGCCCGATAATAGCGATCGAATAATTTTCCCAGATGCGCTGTTTCGATGCCTATCCCGAAATCGGTTACGGAAACGATTACATTTCCGTCTTTTAAGGCTGTGGTAACCAGCACGCGATCTGCATGAGGCGAATATTTTACTGCGTTGGAAAGGAAATTCTGCACCACTTGTTCTAAGCGGTAATGATCGCCCTCAAATTGAAGCTCGAGCTGATTATCCAGAATAATCTCGTGGTTTGGCGAAAGTTGCTGCATGGCGGCGATGGCCTCTTGCAACATGAGCGAAAAATTGAAACTTTCGATGTTCAAGAGCATTTTTCCTGCATTGATTTTACTCACATCCAGCAGATCTTTAATCAATTTTTCGAGCCTGCTCAGCTGGCCTTCGGTACGCAAAAGATAGGGTTTAATGGCTTCGTCTTCCACTTTGCGAAGCAACATCTGGTTATAACCTTTTATGGAAGTAAGCGGCGTTTTGAGTTCGTGGCTAGCAATGGAAATAAATTCATCCTTACGGAATTCGATGTTTTTATGGTCTTGTATATTGGTGTTCGTACCCACCCAAATGTTGGGTTTACCTTCGCGTTTTACCAGTACGGCCCTGGCCAGATGCCAATAATAATGGCCATCGGCAAATAACAAACGGAACTCTGTGGTGTATTCTTTTTCTGTGTTGAGCGCTTCGTGCCAGATGTGTAAGCTTTCGGGAAGATCTTCGGGATGTAAAAATGATTCCCAACCGCTTTCGATGATGGTGGATTGTGCATGACCAAAATCGCGACAAATGGTATCATTTACATAATTGATGATACCCTCGGCGTTTGCTGTCCAAACCTGTTGCGGAAGCGCATTCAGGAGCAGCAGTGAGGTGAGGTCGTCCCCATTTGGATTGAAGTTTTCGGGGAATTTTTGCGCCTCATCCGGTGCATCACCAATGTTTTTCATCTTCAAATTTAACGAAAGGGCTAAAAATAAATGCTTCTTAATTAAAAAAAATGTGATGTGAAGATCAATCACATTTTTAATGCAGGCAGTTTATTTATACTTTTAATCTGGTGTTGCAAACCTGGATCTGTTTAATGTCTTCTGAAGAATGCAATAGGTTGGTTGAACGAAAGCGCAGGAGAAAAGCGAAAAAATTACCCTTTACCCACTTTATCCTGTCTAAATAGCCTTATTTTTGCGGTTCGAAAAGGAAACATGAACAATCAAGATACCATTATTGCTTTATCTACCCCATCAGGATCGGGCGCCATTGGCGTGATCCGCTTATCAGGACCGGATGCAATTAACCTTACTAATGCTGTTTTTGCTGGTAAAAACCTAGCGGAACAGGCTTCTCACACTTTGCATTTTGGTTTAATTAAGGATGGGGATCATATTGTTGATGAGGTGGTAGCTGGGTTATTTGTTGCGCCGAAATCCTATACGAAAGAAAATGTGGTGGAAATATCCTGCCATGGTTCCAATTATATTATCCAGCAAATTATCAACCTGTTGATTGCCAAAGGTGCAAGAGCAGCTAAGCCTGGCGAATTCACTTTGCGGGCCTTTTTAAACGGGGCTTTTGATCTCAGTCAGGCAGAGGCCGTAGCCGATTTGATTGCCTCGAACTCGAAAGCTTCTCATGATGTAGCCATGCAACAGATGCGTGGAGGTTTTGCCAATGAGTTGAAAGCCTTGCGGGAACAATTGATTCATTTTGCTTCGATGATTGAGCTTGAGCTGGATTTTGCTGAAGAGGATGTAGAATTTGCCAACCGGGAACAGCTCACCACATTGGTCAATAAAATTAACCATGTTTTAAGGCGTTTGATTTCTTCTTTCGAGATGGGGAATGTAATCAAAAATGGTGTTCCAATTGTTATTGCCGGTAAGCCAAATGTGGGCAAATCGACCCTTTTGAATGCCTTATTGAATGAAGAGCGGGCCATTGTTTCGGACATTGCGGGTACTACCCGAGATACTATTGAAGATGAACTGACAATAGGTGGCATTGTTTTCCGCTTTATTGATACTGCCGGCATCCGGGATACAGCCGACATTATTGAGGCTTTGGGAGTAGAAAGGACGCTAGAGAAAATGAAGCAGGCCAAGCTGATTATTTATATGGCCGATGTTGCCCAAAGCATCGCTGAAATTGAAGAGCAGGTGAGGGGACTTACCCAATTGGAGATTCCCTACCTGGTCCTGGTTAATAAGGCTGATTTAATCACCGACGGTCAGCGAAAAGCCTATGGAAATATGAATGTCGTTTTCCTTTCAGCTAAAGAGAAGCAAGGGATAGAAGAGTTGAAAGATACTTTGCTGGAACAGGTTAATCTTCATCATATCAACACGAGTGAAACTTTAGTGACTAATATCCGCCATGTAGAAGCTTTAAAACAAACCGAAAATGCTTTGCAACGTGTGCTAAATAATGTAGATAATCCTGTTACCTCTGACTTCTTAGCCATGGATATTAAACAGGCTTTACATTATTTAGGAGAAATTACGGGTACGGTTACTACGGACGATTTGCTGGAGAATATTTTTACGAAGTTTTGTATCGGAAAGTAACCATTTAAATTACTGCCTTCCTTTTCAAGCCTATGTTTATTTCTTCTTATTCTCTAGTTAAATCATTTTGCTGAGATTAATTTAATATTCTCCGCAAATTATGCGGAGAATAAATTGTTTTATGCGGAGAATAGCTTAATCAGTGGCCTAACTTTACTTGGGATACGTCGACTTTAGCACTGTTGCTTAGCGAAGTACACCTTAAGTAAGGTAAGTTATTGGGTGAAATGGAACAGTTAGGTTTCGATCTGCAAAATTAAGCCGTGTTGCAAACATTAACCAAGGATGTAGTCAAAACTAGTGAGATTGAAGGGGAAAAGCTAGACTATGACCAAGTGAGACCTTCTATTGCATGAAGATTAGGAATTGGGATAGGTGGCTTAAGTCCATTTGATCGAAATTTTGACGGTATTGTGGAGATGATGCTTGATGCTACACAAAATTATAATATCAGCACATGCAGCGTTTCCTATTGTGAATAATACATTAAAAAGATGCATTATTTATTATTCTGATTTTATAGAATATTACCCGTTTATCAATATAATGCACTTTCGCATCAAATAAACCGCCTAAACCCTCTCTTTCTTCAGCGTCTTTACGTCGCCCTGCCACATTTACTCCTTATTCTTCTCCGCTACAGGTTCCTGCATTTTTTCCATTTGCGCTGCCTGCATACTGTCAGGAGTGATGTTACCCATGGCTACCGTCATTTTGTTTTTGAAACCTGAAACCACCATATCCTGGCCAGCGAGCAGGGCTTCGTAACCATCTTTTGCTACTTTTGCAGCATCATCTAGATTACCTTCTTGCACAATTTTGGATTCAAGCATGTCAGCTTTGTTGAAGAAATCTGTATCAGTTGGGCCAGGCAGCAGTGAAGTAACAGTTACTCCGGTATCTTTCAATTCTCTTCTTATGGATTCACTAAAAGAGTGCACAAAAGCTTTTGTACCGTGATAAACCGCTTGATATGGCCCCGGCGCTTTACTGGCAATGGAGGCTACGTTCAGGATTTTGCCAGTTCCACGAGCAACCATGTCTTTTGCATAATATTTGGTAAGGGTAACCAGCGATGAAATGTTGAGCTGTACAATGTCCAATTCGCGTTGCAGATCATTCTCAATGAACTTTCCATAAACTCCCTGGCCGGCATCATTGACCAATACATCTACCTCATATCCTTTTTGTTTAATTTCTTCGTATAGATCAGTTGCTCCATCTGGCTGAAAAAGGTCTTTACTGATGCTGCAGACTTCGATACCATTTTGTTTTAGTAGGCTTTCGGCTTCGGCTAATTTTTCCTCCTCTCTTGCTACGATAATCAAGTTGTGGCCATTCTGAGCAAATAGTTTTGCCAATTCTAAACCGATGCCGCTACTGGCTCCGGTAATTAGTGTGAAAAGTTTTGTGTTTTCCATGTCTCGATTGTTGATATTAATTCAACATGGTGAAATAAAAAAAAGTTTTATCGGATTTTTTGAGGAGATCAGTCTTGGTTGCATCCATCGGTAAAACTTGGAGTAACACTTAATTCAAAGTGTGATTTAAACCCGCAACTCAGAAGAAATCTGAAATAAAACTATAATGTTTTAACCGCACTGTGTTTGGCGATCATTGATTTTAGTTTTGGCCAAATGTTATCGGCTATGATTTGATAACCTGCTGCCAGGGGATGAACCCCGTCAAACATATTGAGGTGTTTTTTCCCTTCTACGCCTTCCAATAAAAATGGGACCAGTTCGCAATTATTTTCCTGTGCAAGTTCCTGATAGATGGTGCGGTAACCCGGCGCCCGGTTCTCCGGAATCCATGCTGGAAGCCTCATACCTAAAATTAAAATGTCTGCTTTGGGATATTTAGTATTTACTTTAGTTAGGATTTGCTGCATATTGGCTTTCAGGATATGTGCTTGGTGGCCTCTGAGCAAATCATTGGCACCAAGCTCTAATACAAAAATGTCGATTTCCTGATTCAATACGGCGTCAATACGGTTTAAACCAGTGGTGGAGGTATCGCCACTCAGTCCGACATTGACGACCTGAAAGTTCCAGTTTTCTGCGGCAATTTTCTCGCTGATCCGTGCAGGCAAAGATTCATGCAGCGGATCTTTCAAGCCATATCCAGCAGTTAAGCTATCGCCAAAAAATAACATTACAGGCATTGTTTAACGTTTAGATTTATTCAGTATCATAAGCCCAGCAGTAAGGGCAAGTATCCCTAGAGAGAGATATTTATGATGGGATCGTGGTTTACCAGGTATTCCCCAGCCGCCATGTACAGCGTTGCCATATTTTACCGTATTGAAAATATTTCCATTAGTAGCTGGAAGCTCAGCCGCATTTTTTAAATATCTTGATATAACATAACCAGCTATTCCCCTTGTTAAGCTTGGGGCGAGTGCGTAGGCATAACGCAAAAGGATGGCTGTGCTGCCCATCATTGTCGATGGCTTTGGGTGGCGTGAAATTTTTAAAATGTCTGCAGCAATCCGGTTAGGATCGTATACTGGTGGTGCGGGTTTTAGCTGTTTGCCTGTATAGTTTGCGGCGTGCTGGATGCCTGGAGTATCAAGAAAGGCAGGGAAGGCATCACATATATGAATGTTTTTGAAAGCAGAAAGTTCCGCTTTGAGTGCGGCGCTAAATCCACGCAGGCCGAATTTACTGGCAGAGTAACCCACCCCATAAGGAACCGGTAAAAATCCACCTATGGATATATTGTTGATCAAGATGCCATAACCTTGTTTTTTGAAGTAAGGGAGGATGGCATGTGCGCCATTCATGTAGCCTAACAAGTTTGTTTTTATCACCTGCTCGGTTACTTCCATGGGTGTTTTGTCGAATTCGCCCACAGCAAGCACGCCTGCATTATTGATCCATACGTCAATCGTATTTCCAAAATCGGCCGCTGCCGCTGCCAGATTAATCACATCATGATATTGAGCGGTATCGGTTTGGATACATTTAACTTCCGCCCCAATAGTTTGACATTCTTCGGCAAGCTCTTGTAAGGCAGCCATATTTCTCGAAGCTAGGATGAGTTGATCGCCATTCGCCGCGAAAGTAAGGGCAATAGCTCTTCCCGCACCACTTGATGCGCCGGTAATGACAACAGTTCTTTTTTTATCGGTCATATCATTACAACCAGTGGCTTATATAAATTGTTTAGGAAATGGCTGCTAGGCATCAAAAAGCAAGAATACTTTGTTCAATTGAAAGCTTCTAATAAGGGGAAGATTAGCTTAAACCATTTACAGTTCGAAAAATATTCTGGGCATTTTAAAGCAATAGCCTCCTACATTTGTTATCCATTTATGGTGATGCTATCAGAAATATCGAAAACCATTTTAGCTGAGGCGGATAAACGTGGACCAGATAAAAGTACCTGTCCTTCGGAAATTGCCCGGATGCTTTTTGGTGATGATTGGCGGAAGGAGATGGGAAAGGTGCGGGAGGTGGCCATTGGTTTGCATCGGGAAGGTAAGGTAGTGATCACACAAAAAGGAGTACCTGTTGATGTGGACCATATCAAAGGGCCTGTACGCATCAAAATTAACCAAACGGAAAATATCAGCGACTAATGTGTGTTCGAGATTAATTACTGCAACTAGTAAAAGCTTCGTCCTTTCGGAGAAGCTTTTAATGGTTGAAAAGATATCGAAATCAGTTTCTTAGGTGAAATCCATTACATCAATTCATCAAAGTGAATGGGTAACTTATAGATTCTTTTGCCAGTTGCATTAAAAATTGCATTCGAAATGGCTGCGGGCATTCCTACCAGACCAATCTCACCCACACCCTTGGTACCAATTTCGTTAATTAATTCATCTTTTTCTTCTACGAAAATCACCTCCAACTGGCCAATATCGGCATGTACAGGAATATGGTATTCGCCGAGATTGGTGTTCATATACTTACCGAGGTTATGATCCATAAAGGTCTCTTCGTGCAGTGCTTTACTGATGCCCCAAACCATTGATCCAGATATTTGACTGGCAGCAGTTTTTGGGTTAATTATCTTTCCGGCGGCTACCGCGGTTACTGCTCTGGTGACCATTACGGTGCCAAGATCCTGATCTACCTCTACCTCGACAAAAGAAGCGCTATGGGTAGCCAAACTGTATTTCCGAAGTTTTAACATGTGCGGTTTGCCCATATTGGTGGTTTTAATGGGTTTGCCATTGTTAAAGGCAATAATGTCTTTTAGGGACACGAACACATTGGGCTGATTTTTTAAATGCATATTTCCTGCGCTGAAAAATACCTCCCCATCTTCCGAATTTTTAAAGGGAGAATCTGGCATTTTTGCCGCTTTTTTCAATAATTTTTTACGCAGTGCTTTTGCCGCTACCACAATGGCTACACCTGTAGATGAGGTAATGGACGAACCACCCTGAAACATCGAGAATGGCTTTTTGCTGTCGCCATAGTTGAAATCTACTTCTTCCAATGAAAGACCAAGCTCATCGGCTGCAATTTGAGTCATCACTGTTAGTGTACCTGTACCAATATCGGTTGTGGCGTTGTTTAGTACCATTCTTCCCTCTTTGGTAATCATGGCTTCCACCCGTGCAGGAAACTGAAAGGCATCCCAAATTCCTGTAGCCATCCCGTAACCTACCCATTTATTTCCACGCTTCGTAGACCGGGGTTCAGGATTTCGGTTGCTCCATCCAAATTTATCTGCGGCCTGAAGATAGCAATCGCGAAGGGCTTTGCTGGTGTAAGGTTTGTTGCTCGATGGATCGATCTCCGAATAATTAATCAGGCGAAATTCTAAGGGATCAATTTTAAGCTTGTGTGCCAGTTCGTCCATAGTGCATTCGATCGCATGCATGCCTGTGCTTCCACCCGGTGCCCGCATGTCAAGCGGCGTATACACATCAAGGGGAACCACTTTATGATCGAAAAGCGTATTTGGAGCAGGGTAAAGTTTATGGCTCCAGTTGGCAATCGCTTCTGTATAGTCTTCAAAATTGGAAGTTTCAGAAAAAACGCTATGGCCCAGGGCGGTAACGTTACCATCTACATCACTGGCGAAGCGCAGGTTTTGTTTCACCGGGGGGCGATGGCTAAAAAAGAACATTTGTTTACGCTCTAATACCACACGCACATTTCTTTTCAGGTGAAGAGCGGCCATCACACAAAGGAAAAGCTGATATTGCGGACGGAGGCCAGAACCAAAACCACCACCAACGAACGGAGCCAATACCCTTACGTCTTTATAGTGTAAACCGAAAATGTTGGCCACATAGAGCTGGTTATTAATCGTCCCTTGTGTTTTATCGTAAATCGTTAATTTCCCTTTTCCTTCGTATATCGTTGTTGTAGCAAACAGTTCGATCGGGTTGTGGTGCTCTGTACCATGCTGGAAAGTTGCGGCAACTTTTACAGGTGCCTGTTCAAAAGCAGTCTGGAAATCGCCTGTTGGTGGGGGTGGAGGCGGTTTCAAAGCTGTGGCAAATCCTTTTTTTGCAGAACGGCCATTTGGAATATTGCTTTCCAGATCGGTTTGGAAAGTTTCCTGCTCATACTCAAAAATAACTTGCGTAGAGGCGTATCTAGCCGTTTCGTAGCTCTCGGCCACTACCAAGGCAATAGGTTGTCCGTTGTAAAGAATATTTTCATCGGCAAGTGGCTTAAAAACAGTTCCTGGCGGCGCATCCATATCGGTATATTGTAAATCGAACCACGCCAGTTTTGTACGGTTTTTATGTGAAAGCACATCCACTACACCGGGGATAGCCATTGCTTGAGCAATATCGATATTGATAATCTTCCCTTTGGTTATCGGGCTGCTCACTACGTAACCATGAAGCAAATTATCTGCTTCATATTCTGCGGCATACTTTGCCTGGCCCGTCACTTTTAGTTTTCCTTCTAAACGGCTAACGGGCTGACCAACATTTTTGTTAAAATCCATTTTTGTTCATTTGTAGTTTAAGCAGATGGTTTTGCTCCTGGAAGCTGCGATTGAGGGTTTAAAGCCATGAGGCCATTGCGAATAATCGCTTTTTTAGCGAGGGCGATTTTAAAGTCGTTATGGCCATAACCTTTTGCATCTCGTAAAATAATATCAGCCGCGGCGGCAAAATTTGATTCATTTGCACTTTTATCCATCAGAAAATTTTCTGCTTCTGTTGAACGCCAGGGTTTATGCGCTACACCACCAAGTGCGATTCTTGCGTCTTTTATCATTTCTCCATCCAATTCTAATGCAGTAGCAACTGAAACGAGGGCAAAGGCATAAGAATGTCTGTCGCGAAGTTTGAGGTAAGAATAGTTTTGAGCGAAACTTTTATCAGGGAGATCTATTGATGTAATAAGTTCGCCAGGTTGGAGGTTATTATCCAAATCTGGCCGATCACCTGGCAGGCGATGGAAATCTGCAAAGGCAATGGTTCTTTTTCCTTCGGGTCCTTCTACATTAACCAGCGCATTTAAGGCGGCGAGCGCTACGCACATATCCGATGGGAAAACCGCAATACAATGATCACTCGTTCCTAATATTGCATGAATTCTGTTGTATCCGTCTCTGGCAGGGCAGCCGGAACCGGGATTTCTTTTGTTACAAGGCACATCAGGATCGTAAAAATAGTAACATCGGGTGCGTTGCAATAAGTTGCCACCATTACTTGCCATGTTTCTAATTTGAGCAGATGCGCCGGCAAGAATGGCTTTAGAGAGTAGGGGATACCTGTTCTCAATAATGGGATGATAGGCGGTATCGGCATTTTTGAAATTGGCGCCAAGTCTAACTCCTCCATTCGGCAGTTCTTCAATCTCTGCGAGACCATGAATGCGGTTGATGTCTATCAGTCCGCTTGGGTTGGTGATGTTGTATTTCCAAAGATCTAGTAAATTGGTGCCACCAGCTAAGTACTTCGTGTTATCTTGTTCACTGATGAGGTTAATGGCTGTAGCAATATCTTCTGCTTGCTTGTATTCGAAGTTATTCATGACCGCCTCCTGCTTTTACCTCCATAATGGCATCGATGATGCCAATGTTAGCGCCACAGCGACAGAGATTTCCACTCATCAGCTCTTTTACTTCCTCTCTGGTTTTAGCTTTTCCTTCTTTAATCAGTCCAATAGCACTGCAAAGTTGGCCGGGAGTACAGTAACCACATTGAAAAGCATCATGATCGATAAATGCTTGTTGTATTGGATGCAAATCGTCGCCATGGGCGATGCCTTCCACAGTAGTGATTTCGGAGCCGTTTTTCATTACAGCGAGAGTGAGGCAGCTTAAGATTCGCTTATCATCGCATATAATTGTACATGCCCCGCATTGGCCATGATCACATCCTTTTTTGGTTCCTGTTAAATTTAAATGCTCTCGTAAACCATCTAAAAGGCTTACCCAAGGTTGCACCTGAAGAATTTTTTGTTCACCGTTTACGGTCAGGTTTACCGTACAGTCGCCTTGCTTTAAATGGTTGAGGTTTTGCGTTTCGCTTCGCATCATGCTGAATTGTTAGTGGTAGGTACTCATTTGCTAACATTCAAAAACGCGGATAAGTTTGAGCTTTTTAAGTTTCTTTAACAATTATATCCTTGCAAATGGTCTTTCGATACTTTGAGCAGTACCAGATAAATTCCTCAGAAAAAGATTTTCTAAAGCAATTTATCTGGAGTAATCGGAAGTGAACGAATCCTTTTGCCAGTGGCATTGAAAACAGCATTTGCTACTGCGGCGGCTACTCCTACAATCCCCACTTCGCCAATTCCTTTTACACCCATTTTATTTGGAACGAAATCCTTTTCATTGATAAACATAGCGTCGAGATCACCAATATCGAGGTTGGTGGGCACGTGGTAATCTGCAAAAGAACGGGTTGCAAAATTTCCATATCGTGGATCGATAATGGATTCTTCGGTTAATGCCATACCAATGCCCCAAACAATACCCCCAATAATCTGCGATCGGGCAGTTTTAGGGTTCAGAATTTTTCCAGCACCTGTAACAGCTAAGAAACGCGTAACCTTCACCATCCCGGTCACGCTATTAACCCTTACCTCGGCGAAGTTGGCATTAAAGCTATGGGCAGAATATTTCTCTGCTTCGGCTGGTGCTTTAGAGTCTGACCGGGTTTGGAAATCGGCTATATTTTCTGAAATCATGAGCGCTGCTGCTGTCGGTCTTACGAAAAACTGTTTACCCGATTTCGCCAATAACTCATCGGTAATTTTGATGCAGGCATCGTTAACAGCGTTTGCAAAACTCGATGCTCCTACTGAACCTACTGAGCCTGCTGCGGGTGGCAAATCAGAATCACCAAGTTTCACAGTGATTTGCTTTACCGGCAAACCCAATCCATCGGCGGCGGTTTGTGCCAATATGGTGTTGGTTCCGGTTCCTAAATCTGAGGCGGCAATTTCTATAGTTGCATACACTAATTTATTTTTTAAACTGAGTTTGATTACGGCTGAGCTATCCCTTTGCCTGGCCGGGTAGGTGCCGCAGGCTACGCCATAACCGATCAAATCATCGCCAATTTTATTTGTGCCTGGTTCAGGTTTTCTTTTCGCCCATCCAAAGGCTTTTGCGCCTTCTTGTAAGCATTTTACGGTTGTTCTGGATGACCAGGGTTTGCCGTTGGAAGGGTCTTTTGCGGGTTCATTTTTTATTCTCAAATCAATTGGATCCATCTTTAACGTGTACGCTAATTCGTCCATCGCCGATTCGAGCGCAAAACTTCCTGTCGATTTTCCCGGGCCACGGGTATAAGTGGGCAAGATGAGGTTCATGGGAACCACGCGGTAACTGATTAAGCTGTTCGGAACTTCATACATCACTTTTGTACAATCTCCGCAGGGCTCGATATATTCACTATCTACCGCAGTGTGCGAAATTGTTTCGTGTGCGAGCGTTAGCAGCTTGCCTTCTTTGGTTGCGCCTATGCTTAGTTGTTGTATGTTTCTTTGGCGTAAACCTACAGAATTGAACATTTGTTGTCTGGTAAGCGCCAATTTTACTGGCCGGCCAACCATTTTAGCGGCTACTGCCGTCAGCACTAAGTTTGCCCACTGTCCACCTTTCGAACCAAAGCCGCCACCAATAAATGGAGAAATGATTCTGACCTGTTCTGGTTTGATATTTAATGTAGCTGCCGCAGCGGTTTGGGCACCGTTTATGATTTGCGATCCATTGTATAACGTTACTTGGTCGCCTTCCCATACTGCCACCGTAGCGTGTGGCTCCATTGGATGGTGGTGTTCAATAGGCGTTTCGTAGCTTGCCTCTATTTTGACTTCTGCATCTGCAAGTGCTGATTTTCCTGCCCCCCGTACTAAATCGGCCAATTCCTTTCCCTTAGGCATTTCAGGTGTTTTGGCGAGTTTGTCAAAGTCGATTTTTTCTTCTTTCTGATTGTATTCTACTGTAATTAAATGAGCAGCTGCAGTAGCCTGTTCAAAAGTTTCGGCTACCACTATTACAATGTGCTGGCCATGAAAAGTAATTTCTGGGCCTTGCAACAGCGCCCCACCCCGCAAACCTCCTTTGGTATTTAATGGCAGAATATTCTCATGGGTAATTATTTTGATCACACCAGGATATTTCTGCGCTTCTGTACTCCCGATACTTTTTATTTTACCTGCAGCAATGGTGCTTTTAAACAATACCGCGTAGGCCATATTCTTTGCGGGATAATCTGTGGCATACGTGGCTTTACCTGTAATTTTCAAAATCCCGTCGATGCGGTTTATCCCTTTGCCAATGGATTTGTTGCTGTCTTCCATATTCTACAATTAAATATTTCCTTTGAAAGCTGTTTCCAGCGCATTGATCAAAGCTTTTTTACCCATTTCTATTTTAAACTTGTTGTGTGCTAAAGGCTGTGCCAATGCCATTTCAGCTTCGGCAGCTTTTGCAAAGTTGGCGGCAGTTGCAGCTTTGTCTTTTAAATATGCTTCCGCATTTAGTGCTCTCCAGGGTTTATGTGCTACGCCACCCATTGCAATACTTGCTGTTTGAATGGTATTTCCGTTTAACGTTAAACCTGCAGCAACGGAAACCAAAGCAAAAGCATATGAATTTCGATCACGTATTTTAATGTAAGCAGAGTGTTCTGCAAAATCATTTTTGGGCACTTCAATAGCTGTAATCAGTTCACCATGTTGGAGGCTATTATCTTTCTCGGGGTGAGCCCCTGGAAGGATATGAAAATCTTGAAAAGGAATAGTGCGTTCCCTTTCACTGCTTATCACTTCAACATTAGCGTTTAAAGCGGAAAGGGCAATGGCCATATCTGAGGGATAGACTGCTACACAATCTCGAGTCCAGCCAAAAATGGCATGCATCCTGTTAAATCCTTCAAGCGCAGCACAGCCGCTTCCTGGATTCCTCTTGTTACAACGCATAGTGATATCGTAAAAATAGCTGCAGCGGGTTCTTTGCAATAAATTCCCTCCATTAGTAGCCATATTTCTAATTTGGGCAGAAGCACCAGCAAGTATCGCCATACTGAGCATGGGAAAGTTTTTACGAATAAGCGGATGGTTTGCTGTTTCGGTATTTTTGGCTAAAGCACCCAAAGAAATGCCTGAAGCGGTTGCTTTAATTTCTTTTAGCGAGAGGTTTCCAATATCAATAAGTTCATTTGGGAGGGCAACATGCTCTTTCATTAAATCGAGCAGATTGGTTCCTCCACCCAAAAAGGCAGCATCTGTATTTTTGTTGATTAAGGTAATTGCCTCAGCTGGGTTATTTACTGCACTAAATTTAAATGGTTTCATAACTGCGTCGGGTTAATCGGTAAATAGCCAGTTTTGCGGAACATTCTTGCCTGTTTGTGCTTCCTTTATTGCGGCAACAATGTTTGGATAAGCACCACATCGGCAAATATTGCCAGACATTCGCTCTGCAATTTCTTCGTCGGAGAGTATAATAGATTTTGGATCAGTACTTATTTTCTTCGTTGCAAAGCTTGCCTGTCCTTCTTTAGCTTCTTTCATCAATGCTACTGCAGAGCAAATTTGTCCTGGTGTACAAAAGCCACATTGAAAACCATCGTGTTTAAGAAAGGCCGCTTGCATTGGGTTAAGTTCGTTATCTTTTGCAAGGCCTTCAATGGTAATTACGGATTTTCCCTGGCAGGTTGCAGCTAGAGTGAGGCATGACAGAACGCGTTGGCCATCTACAATTACCGTACATGCACCACACTGCCCATGATCGCAGCCTTTTTTTGAGCCGGTTAAACCTATTCTTTCCCGAAGTGTATCCAGCAAGGTCATTCGCGAATCGACAAGTACATTGCGGGCAGTTGAATTAACTTTGAAATTTACCGTAACGCCATTTTCAATTGCTTCGGGTATCAAGTCAGGAATATCTTCCATTTCTACAGCCCTGGCAAAAAGTTGTTCGGCTCCTAGCGCATAGCTCGCTAACAAACCAGCTGTGGCCAGGCCCATTAGTTTTACAAAGTGACGGCGGTTAAATCCGGAGTGAAGTACATCTTCTAACTCTTCGGGCATGAGGTCGCCAAAAAGTCGGTGCTCTTCGGGGGTTAGCTTTGTTTTGTTATTTTTCATGTTGCTGTTTTCAGGTTAAAACAGTTGATATAGCGTTGATTAGACAACACCAATGAAGTTTAAACAGCAGTGTTGGATTATGGTTTTACTTCCGATAAAAAATGTTCAGTACTCTTAAGGCTAAAGTAATGTTGATGCCTCACCCTGTGAAGAAATTAGCGGTGATGCGAAATGCTGATAATAAGCAAGCAATATAATGGAATAACATCACGCCATAACGGAATGAAGTCAGGTTTTATTCTTTCGGGTTTAGGTTTATAACAGCTCAAAAAAACCTCTTCTTACAACCTGAAATATAACGGTTGCAAGAAGAGGTTCGAAACTTGAAAAGTTTAACTGGCTTTAAGGTTGCCCGCCGCCACCCATAGCGCCGTAAATTTGGCCAGTCGAGTAACTTGCGCTATTATCAGCTAGCTGAACATAAATTGAAGCAAGCTCCGCTGGTTGCCCAGGTCTGCCCATTGGGGTTGCTTTTCCAAATTCCTTTAATTTTTCGTTGGTGGCGCCGCCTCCAACCTGTAATGGTGTCCATATTGGTCCGGGTGCTACACCATTTACCCGCACGCCTTTTGGAGTTAAAAATTTTGCTAATGAACGTACCGTACTGGTGTTGGCTGCTTTGGTTTGAGCATAGTCAAATAATTCTGGTGATGGATCATTTGCCTGTTCGGAAGTAGTAACTATAATGCTTGATCCGGGTTTAAGATGTGGAATTGAAGCTTTAAGCAGCCAAAAAGGACCATAGATATTTGTCTTCATTGTAGCATCAAAATCTTCGGTACTAATATCAAGGATTGATGGTTTTGTTTGTTGACGGGCTGCGTTGCTTACTACAATGTCTAGTCCGCCTAAGCGTTTTACACTGTCATCCACTAACTTTTTACAGAAAGACTCTTCTCTTAAATCCCCAGGAATGGCAAATCCTTTTCTGCCAGCTTTAGTGATCAACGCAATTACCTCTTTAGCATCTTCTTCTTCTGCGGGCAAATAATTAATCACTACATCCGCACCTTCACGGGCAAAGGCAATGGCTGCTGCTCTACCCATCCCCGAATCGCCACCGGTAATGAGTGCTTTTCTTCCAGCTAAACGTCCTGAACCTTTGTACGATTCCTCGCCATGATCTGGTCTTGGATCCATTTTGCTGGCTAAACCTGGAAAAGGTTGCTGTTGCGGTTTAAAAGGCGGACGTGGATACTTTGTTGTCGGGTCTTGAAGTGCAGCTGCTGCAGTGCCTGTTAAAGCCACTCCGTCGGCACCGAAAACTGGCGAAACGGCCAGTCCGGCTAAGCCAACGCCAAGGCCCGTTACCGCCTGGCGCCTTGTTATTAATTCGTTTTTCATGTGATATATTTTAGGTAGATGTTTATGTTTTTAAATAAATTTTGGTACACTGAATTTCTTAAATTTCATTGCAATGGATTTTATATTAATGACACCGACTAATTGAAAAAGGTTTTATAAATGAAAACGTAATTCATTCTTGGTTGGAGTATAGGACGCTTTTAGCCATTTGCAGATTCAGATTAGCGTTGTTCATTGAAGAGTTGGGGCAGCCTGATTTAAGGTTAATGATAATTTTTACTCAAACCATAAAAGGTCTTATTTGTTGATACCAAAATTACTTATGAAGAAAATCGACCTACCCAAATGGACAATTGCGCTCCCAATAATTAGTGTCATCGTATATTTAGCTTTTAGCCATTTGCAGATTCAGATTAGCGTTGTTCATTGAAGAGTTGGGGCAGCCTGATTTAAGGTTAATGATAATTTTTACTCAAACCATAGAAGGTCTTATTTGTTGATACCAAAATTACTTATGAAGAAAATCGACCTACCCAAATGGACAATTGCGCTCCCAATAATTAGTGTCATCGTATATTTATTCAGCGGTAACGATTCAAGTGTCTATCTAAAAGTTGCTTTGGCCGCATTGTTAATAGGTAGTGTTCTAGCATCAGTTCATCATGCAGAAGTAATCGCCCATAAAGTTGGCGAGCCCTTTGGTACCATCATACTTGCCCTGGCCATTACTACCATTGAGGTTGGCTTAATTGTTTCTTTAATGCTTGCCGGTGGCGAACAAACCCGCTCTTTAGCGAGAGATACCGTTTTTGCCGCCGTAATGATTATCCTTACCGCTATCGTGGGCATCTGCTTATTACGGGGAGGAATCAAATTCAAAGAACAGCTTTATAAATTACAGGGTGTAAATGCCGCTTTAATTACGCTGGCGGCTATTTTAGTACTCACTTTAATTCTCCCAAATTATACCATTAGTGGGGCAGTAGGAGAATATACGGTAAGTCAGCTGGTGTTTGTTTCCATTGTTTCACTGGTTTTATACGGTGGTTTTATTTTTATGCAAACCGTGAGACATCGGGATTATTTTTTACCCAAAAATACCAGCTCGGAAGACGAGCATGTGGAAGCGCCCAATGGGATCACCGCAGGTAGCAGTATGGTTTTACTGGTGATAAGTCTGGTCGCCGTTGTGTTGCTGGCTAAATATCTATCGAAAGATATAGAAGTGATGGTGATTAGTTTAGGCGCTCCTCAATCTGTTGTCGGTGTAATTATTGCGGCAATTGTGCTTTTGCCAGAAGGAATGGCTGCTTATCGGGCAGTAAAATCTGATCGTTTGCAAACCAGTTTAAACCTCGCTTTGGGATCTGCTTTGGCAAGTATTGGATTGACCATTCCGGCAGTAGCTACCGTTTCTATTGTATTCGGCATGCCCATTACCCTCGGTATCGACATGAGTTCGACGGTTCTGCTTTTGCTGGCCATGATTACCATTATGTTTTCGTTGGCTACTGGTAAAACCAATGCACAGCAGGGTGTAGTGCTTTTAGTAATCTTTGCTTCCTATTTATTTTATATCATTGTTCCTTAGTTATTGCTGATAGATGCATCATCATCATTTAGAGTAGGGAACCGTATTAATCAGGATAGAAATACGCAGAACTTTATCGTTTCCATCATGTTGTAAATCTGACACTAAGAATTTACACCCTTTATGGATTCCATACTTCATCTAAAGTCCGAACTCTGCTTTCCCGAATCTCCAAACCCGTCTTTGCGATTATCTGTAATTGTTCCGGCAAAAAATGAAGCACAGTTTATTACTTCTACGCTTCATGCGCTTCGAAAACAATTTGATGATTTTGGAAATCCTGTTTCGCATCAGCTTTATGAGGTTTTAGTGTTGGCTAACAATTGCAGTGACGAAACATTCGAGATTTGCAAAAGGTATCAGCAGGAATTTCCAGAGTTTAACTTATATGTTCAATGTTTAGAATTGAATAAGGATGTAGCTCATATTGGTACGGCCAGACGGCTCCTGATGGATGCTGCATTTTCTCGTTTGAACCAAGTTGCCGGAAATAAAGGCATCATCGTATCAACTGATGCCGATAGTGAAGTTGACGGCTGTTGGATACACCATATCCTGACCGAAATGGAGCAAGGAGTAGATGTTGTAGGAGGACGAATTATTCCAAGCGATACACCCAACTTATCAAAAATTCATCACTTGAGAGATGTAACCTATCGGTTTTTGAAAACGAGGATGGAGGCAGAAATCGATCCTTGTGTGAAAAATCCCTGGCCAAGACACTTCCAATGTTATGGTCCGAGCCTGGCCGTTACCTGCGATATTTATGAAAGGGCTGGAAGAATTCCGGCTATTCCTTTTTTGGAAGACGAAGAGTTTAGAAAGGCACTTAAAAGGGTAGATGCCATTATGCGTCATTCGCCAAAGGTTCGCGTTTATACTTCTTCACGCTTGCAGGGCAGAGTAGATTTTGGGTTTTCCGTTCAGCTTCAGCAATGGGAAAATATGAGTTTGAAAAGAGAAGAACAAATGGTAGAATCGTTGGAAACGGTTATGACTAAGTTCTCCTTCAAAAAGGAATTAAGGCAATTGTGGGAAAATGCCAAAGCAGACAGGCAGGTTATTCGTGATATTAATTTAATGGCTTTTAAACTCCATTTCGATAGTGACGCATTACTGGCATTGATTAATGAACATCAATATTTCGAATCACTCTGGGAGCTAATGGAACAGCATTTAATCGAAAATTTTCCCGATTTATTAGTGTTGATCCCGATATCAGAAGCAATAGCAGATTTCAGAAATTATTTTGCAATACAAAGCACTGTTGATGGTGAGGAAACTGAACTGAATGATATAGCCATGGCAGTTTAAAATGAGCATATCTGTTTTAACCATAGTAAAAGGCCGAGCCGGTGCCTTGAACAATTTAATTAAAGGCTTGGCTGCGAATACTATTTTGCCTGACGAGCTTGTTGTTGTATTTATGAATGAGCCTGAGCGTAACCTTCCAGATGCGCCGTTTATTATTAAGCAGTTTTCTTTTTCACATCGTGAAGACTTGCCATTGGCCGCGGCCAGAAATTTTGCGGCTAAAAATGCAGCAGGAGATAGGTTGATTTTTTTGGATGTGGATTGCATTCCCTCATCGCTCCTCGTAGAAACGTATCTCAATAATTTTCAAGTGGGCTTTTTAGTCAATGGTGAAGTTCGTTATCTACAAAATGGCTTTGATAGACATGCAGATTGGTTTTCGGAGCTGGAGGCAAGCAGTGAACCAGATCCCATAAGGTTTGGAATAACAACATTACCACACGAACTATTTTGGTCGCTTAATTTTGGATGTCTTGCAGCAGATTACAGGAAAATTGGGGGTTTTGATGAAAGGTTTGCAGGTTATGGAGCAGAAGATACTGATTTCGCCTTTACCGCCCGGGAACAGGAAGTCGGTATGAAATTAATAGCTGCAGAAGCGTATCACCAATATCACGAGCAGTACAAACCACCGCTTAATCATTTTGATGATATCGTTCGTAATGCGAAAGTATTTTTTAAAAAATGGAAAAAATGGCCCATGGAAGGATGGCTGCGAAGCTTTGTAGATTTGGGTTTCATCAATTGGGATAACGATCAACTTCACATCCTCAGAAAGCCTAATCAACGAGAAATATTAAACGCTGAAAAAGTTTAAGATTTAAAGAATTTTTTGCCGGTGTTCACAATGGCTTTGGCCATATTATCTATGGCGTTTGGTAAAATTACATCGCTCCAATCTGGTTCCTCTCGAATAATTTGCTCAAAAATATCTTGCCATTTTGTGTGCCACAAGTCATCTCTACTAATAATATTAGTTCCTCGCCGCCCGGCTACTGCTTCTGCTTTTTGTTCCTGTTCGGCAAAAGGCCTCGATTCAGGAATGCCGATAAACCGTTTATTTAAGGTAGCCACTTCCATCACAGTGTTGTGACCGGTATTGCCAATAATAATACTGACAGACTCCAATAATTCTTGTGGATGATCAACTCTTCCATGCCAAAAAATGTTGGCGTTTTCATCATCTTTTATCTCCTCCCCAATAACATGGAAAATAAGAGCCGGAGATTGTTGAGCAATGTGTGTAATTAAATTGGCATTTATAGAAGTGCCTCCAGCACCGATGAGAATGGCGATTTCATTTTCCTTCACTTCATGTCTTCCATCAGGAATGAACCTGGAAAATCCGCCAGTGAACAATGTTTTATCGTATACCCAATTGCGCTCGCCAACATAAAGCGATTTGGAAAAAGGTGCGAGGATTAACGCTGCACTTTGAAATGCCATTAAGTGTGGCAAATCATTTCGCTTTCCATGCTGCGCCATTACGATGGTAGGGATGCCGCACAAACGGGCGAATAAAGTAATTTCTACCGAAACATCCACTACTAAAATCATCGGCGATTCTTGTTCAAAAACGTTAGCCATTATGGCCATTCTATTTTTTATGCCAGGTACATTCAGTGGCGCATAGTGAAAGGTTTCGGGAAGTGTATCTTCCGGCCCTTCGTCAATATTTACATCATTGAAATCTAGCGGTAAATGAATGAGCGTTACATTTGGTAAACTAGCAAGATCTACCCTTTGTAGAGCGCTTCCAAACAAGATGACTTTATAATCAGGAAGTGCTTTTACTATTTGCATGGTGCGCATCAAATGGCCTGAGCCATGATGGTGAACATAAAATGCGATGGTGAAGGGCATTAGTTTAATTTTTGTAACACGTCTAATCGATAATCTGTAGTGGCGCTGTGGTATAAGCGAGAAAATCCCTGATCTATAAAGCAATTGTGTACTTCATCTCCAGTTAAGGGATAATCGGCCACAAAATGTGTCCAGTGGACCAAAACCAGGATGCCATTCTGATTTAGGGCATTTGATATTTTTGCTCGTGTCAAGAGAAGATCCTCCATAGAGAGATAATAACCTACCTCACTCATTAAGATCAGATCGAAATTCCCTTCTGGAAAAGCTGTAGGAATGCCGCCCAATCGAAATTCGACATTCGAAGCAGATTTAAGGCGTTCTTTTGCTTGATTTAAAGCCGTATTGCTGATATCAATTGCCACAAGATGGTTGGAAAGTGTTGCAATCTTTTCGGTTAAAACACCAATAGAGCAACCAATTTCTAATGCTTTATTATAATTGCCAACTGGGATAGCAGCAATGGTAGCATTATATTTTTCTTCTTCATATTTACTTGTTTCAAAATTCCATGGATCCCGATTTTTCGAATACAGCTCTTCAAAATATTTTTCGGATAAGGTGGCTTCCGGATTGATCTTTTTACGCTCCATGAAATACTCTCGCTCCGTTAAAAAATTTTCTATCACCTCTGGTAATAGGATAAAACCATTTGGGTCATCATCGATTAAGTGGCTTACCTGAGATTGGTGCGCATTGATACATTTTACCTTAAGCGGTAAATAATTGCTCACCTCAAGGGCCAGCAATTCCCCTTTATCGAGCTTCGGTATATCTTCTTCCATGGCATTTTCATAAAGCCAAATGGGATATTCCCAGATTTTTGGGCGACCGATTTTCGATTGCTCAAGCGCAGAAATAAGCAGTTGATGCGTTGCTCTATGATCACAATGTGGGTCCAACTCATAGGGAACCAGGATCAGGTCGGGTTTAATTTGTGTCAAATCTGCAGCTAGCCGATCAACTAAATCTACAAATCCGGGCAATCCTTTTCCGGGCATTGCTGCATCTTCAGCACCATAAAACCGCCAGTTTTCTTCTTTTGTACCTAATAAAGTTAAGGCATTTTTAAGCTCTGATAGCCTAAGTTCAGCCAGTTTTTCTGCTGGATATTTTTGTGAATTTGGATGCGATTTGCTTCCATCTGTGGTGAGAATAATAAAAACTTCCACATTCAGGCTAATCAAGGTAGCTATAAGTCCGGCACAAGCCAAAGATTCATCATCGGGATGAGGGACCATCACCAGGCAAGTGCTATAGTTTTTTAAATCTTGTGGGGCTATGGAAATGGCAGTTTTCCAAAATTTTTGTTTATCGAAAGGATTATTCATGAAAAGCTGATGGATTATTGATGAAAAATTTTGCAACATTAAGTCGCGTTGCATCTGGAGCTGGCTGCCTTAAATAAAAGGTCAGGTCGCGGAAAATTCGACCCAGATTTCCAGTTTCCATCAACCCCCTTGCCCCAACACATCTGTTGCTGTTATCCATCACGGTGAGGCAAATTTCCTCAATATTTACCCTTGTCATATTGGCAAAGGCGATCAGGTCTTCATCATGATCACCTTCGTTTACCCAGCTATCGAAATATTTACCGGCTTGCTCCAGCCACAAACGACCCGACATCACCGCCGACATGATGGACGAAAGTCGTAATTGCTGGAAAGGATCGTCCGTTCGATTTAACTCTTTGAGGTAGTTAGTGGTGTGTTCGGCAATGGCTTCGGCTCCGCCCAGCTGTACGGCAGCAAAACGAATAGCTCCTCCATTAAAATAAGGCTGTTTTAAATAAATACCAGGTTCGCCCAATAGTTCCGAATCATCTAACTGGTAACCACTAAAGTTAACGGTATAACTCCCAGAAGCTTTCATTCCAAGGGGTTTCCAACTCTCTTTATCTATCTGATCCTTGGAAATTCGATCCATATCAATAATAGCCATCTGCCAACCATCTCTTTCAAAAGTCTTGATGTTGCCAGTAATAAGTGCTTTATTAACCAGCATTGCACCGGAACAAAATGTCTTACTCCCGGCTATTTCCAGCTGGCTATTTGTTTCATTGTATTGGATTCCATTCTGATTTTGCGTATTCCAAATGCCAAAAATATCGCCGTTTTCTATTACCCCATTGTACCATTTATGGCGTTGATGAGGAGTTGCATATAAATGAATAAGGTACAAGGTATTGATATGACCCTCAAAAATTCGCCCTACGGAAAGGTTTGCTTTGCCAATATCATTTAGCAGTTGCAATAAGGCTGGCGTATTTGGACGGCTGAAATCCAGGGCATGATCTGGTAAAACCAGCTCCAGTGCACCGCAGTGATGTAACAATTCAAATTCTTTTACAGGGCCGTTGGGGTCATTTTCAGTTTCAGTCGCCATGGCTTCAATTTCGATGAGAACTTCTCTAAACCGAAACCAATCAAAAGTTGTAGGTTCTGCTAGGGTATCATTCTCAAGTTTCATCCGGCGTATTTTAGGTTTTTCCTTTTTTCGGCTACTTCTTCCATAAAGCACACATAATTTGCTGTCATTTTATCGAAACTAAATTTTTCATTGGCATACTCATGAATGTATTTTCTATCTAGCTTCGTCACGTTTTTTAGGGCTTTAGCTAATGCCTCAGTATCCCCAAAATCAACTAAAATGCCCGTTTCTGGAGCAACCAACTCAGGCAATGCGCCCATTTTAAAACCGGCAATAGGAGTACCACAGGCCATCGCTTCTGCAACTACAAAACCAAAGGGTTCTTCCCAACATGGCGTAATCAGGCAAGCACTGGCCTGGCAAATTTCTTTACTTAATTGCTCATGATTCAATAGCCCAAGCAATTTGATATCATCACCTAAAAGCGGTTTAATTTCTTTGTCGAAGTATTTTTGATCGGCGATGCCGCCTGCAACATGTAATGGTATTCCGGCAGTTCTCGCCGCTGCAATAGCCAGGTGCAATCCTTTATCAGGATGAATTCTTCCGAACCAAAGTGCATGTTTTGCTATAGTGGTGCTTGGATTAAAAGGCCACTCAGCTAACTTAATTCCGTTTAATATGACGGCACAGTCTGATACTACATCACTCCAATTTCGGGCATTTTGCTGCGATACGGTGATGTAGTCAATTACTGGTTGGCGGCGCTCTGCTTCGATTGCCATTTTAAGTTCGTAAAAGGGAGGGGTATGTAAAACCGTTATCATCGGCGTTTCCAGCGTAGCAGCCATGGTGATGGGAATGTAATGGAGGCTATTGTTAAAAATAACGTCGAGTTCATAATCATCGATATGCATCATCAGGTTAAAATAAGCATGGTGCTCTGCGATATATTCTGAGGGAAGATCCCTTTGCTTTTTTCTAACTTTTGTTTTATTATCGTAATGTTCATCAGAATAAATGGGTTCTAAAGGCAAGGTATTATCTGATGCATCGCTGGCAAAAAGTATAACTTCGTGCCCCAGGGCTTGCAAGCTTTTAGTAACCTGATGAGTAAAAACTTCAAGGCCGCCAGCAAAGGGCGCAACAATAGGATGCTTGAGATGCGCTATGATTCCAATTTTCATAAATACAGGACACAGTTAATGTTTTGTATAAAGACTACATGAATAAAAGAAGAAAGTTTTCCATTTGCCACAATATCTTCGGTACAAACATTTGAGGAATATATTGAAACTGTTTGTTTGCAATAATTATGGTGTATTTTGCTAACTGCAAATCAATTTGGCCATAAACGATGTTATAACGCTATGATGAACCCGATGATTTCGCAAAATACCCGCAATTTGCAATTTCAACCAGGCTTAGCTATACTGGAAGAGCTTTTTTATCAATATGGAGGTGAAATCAATTCCATCCGGTTTCAATCGCCTAACCTTATTTCGCTCCATTTCAGATTCCTGATAGCACAAGGAGTTGATAAGCACATAAAAAAAATTGTCTTCGACATGCAGTTGAAGGCAACAAATAACTTTACTTTCGCTATTTACCAGGCGGAGGTTTTTCGTTTTCAGTTTTCAATTAATAATTTTGGTGATTCGGTTTATGATTTCGATACTTATCTTCCCAAAACCACTTATTTTTAGGGGAGAAGAATGCGCATGTTAATTGATTCGCCTATTTATCAGTTGGAGAAAGCAGATTCGAATCCAAATTTGGAAACATCCGTCAATACGACTGCAAATTCAAACACCAATAATCTTAAACTCACCAAAACCACGGTTGGATTATTGTTTTTTTTTGGCTTACTAAAATTTACGCTTCATGTATTCTTTCTTCCGCGGTACGGCTTGCATGCCGATGAGTTGTACTACATTCATTTAGGGAAAGATTTTCAATGGGGATTCCCAGATATTTCGCCATTGGTTACGTGGGTAGCGGGCCTATCGGCAAAATTATTTGGCGATAGTGTTGCAGCATGGCGCATTATTCCCACGTTGTTTTCTAGTTTCACGGTAGTGCTCACCGGTTTAATAGCACATTATTTAGGTGCTAAAAGGTTAGGGATCATTGTCGCTTGTTTGGCAATAATCTGGTCGCCGTCTTTTTTAGCCACCTCTTATCTGTTACAACCCGTAGTTTTTGATGAATTTTTGTGGACGCTTTTTGCGTTTCTGCTATTACGTTATTTCCAAACCCAAAAACCGACTTACTTATTGCTCTCTGGTGCGGTACTTGGCATTGGGATGTTAAATAAGTACACCATCTTCATGTATTTAGTGACGCTTGGCTTGGCCTCGCTTATCGTTTTTAAAGGACGTTTAAAGGAGGGGTTTCCTGCTCTGATTGGTGCGGCAATCCTTTTCCTAGTAATGATGATGCCCAACATTTTATGGCAGGCACAACATGGTTTTCCTGTTTTTAATTTTTTAGGCTTAGTTGGTCAACAAGCTTTTGTTTTAAACATCCCCGACTATTTATTTCAGCTCGTATTTTTTCATGGTGCCGGTGTCTCTGTTTGGATGGCGGGTTTTCTATACCTGCTGCTATCCAAAAAAGGTGGACGGTATTTGTTAATCTGGCCTATATCAACATTGCTTTTGGTGGTGGCTTTGGCCTTGTTGAAAGGCAAACTGTATTATGGCTTAGGCATGTTTCCTTTTCTATTTGCTGCGGGTGGATATTGCTGGGAAATCATGCTAACTAGGTTGAGCCGAGTGAAGAAGACCATCTTTCTGTTGATGATCTCATTATTTG
This sequence comes from Pedobacter sp. AC212, assembly GCF_979258625.1. Lineage (NCBI taxonomy): Bacteria > Pseudomonadati > Bacteroidota > Sphingobacteriia > Sphingobacteriales > Sphingobacteriaceae > Pedobacter > Pedobacter sp. AC212. The sequence continues at coordinate 2,466,600 of NZ_OZ409870.1, forward strand.
GAATATTAAGTTTGCCTTTGGTCATTCCGATATTATCGATGGGGAATTGCCGAACATATATCAGGCAAATGGTGGCATTAACCAGTTTTTCTCGGCCTATGACTTGGGAAGATGGTTCTCAGGGGTCTATACCACAGTTTTTTGCTGATATGTCTGGCTGGGAAATCGCTGCAAATAAAGTTGGTTTAGCCGTAAATGAAATCGAAAATCAACCTGCAAAATATATCCTCACTGATGATTACGCTATTGCAGGCGCACTTAAACGATATATCAAGATCGATAATTTGAAGATTATCTCTGCAAGCAATAGTTTCATTTTAGAATCTCCACCTGAATTGGTTGGCACTTCGTTGGTTTACCTTTCTAAAGAACCCATTTCAAAAGTGGAGAAAATGGCCCAAGGGGTTAGTTTCATAGAAGCATTGGATGTGGAGAATTCACATTTGAAAGGGATTAATATTTACGTTTTAACTCGTGTCAACGAAAATTTTAATGAAGTTTACCAGCTGAAAAGAAATCAATTTTATCCTTATGCAGCTGGAAAAAGTCAAAGCCCCTATAAGCCCAACCTTGGCTTTTGGTTTTCGGTTAACAATTGGTTTGCCAACTAATCGATTGTAAATACCGATAAAGAAGCGTGGCGCAATGGCTCACTGTTGCAGCGATGATTTCTGATTTATTGCCGTCGAATTTTATTCGCTCTGAAAAAATGGATGCACCCTGAAAACTGCCATATATAAACATGGTGCCTACCGGTTTACTTTCACTTTCGCTCCCACCAGGACAAGTTAGGCCTGTTACTCCAATATGAATGTCGGCTTTGATAATTTTCCTTAAGCCATAGGTTATCGCTTCCGTAACCTCCATACTTTCTGGTGTATACTTTTCAATAAGCTCATGGTCAACGTGAAGCATGTCTTCTTTGATGCAGGCATCGTAACAAACTACACCACCTTTTAAAAATTTTCCAGCATCTTCAATTAGAGAAAAATCAGCTGATAATCTTCCGGCAGTGGCACTTTCAGCAAATGCAATGGTAAAATCATGCGATATTAACAGTTCGCCAATCTTCTCGTATAAATTTTTCTTGTCCATTTTTAAGTCTGAAAATATTCTTCCAAATTAAAAATTAGTATTTCTTAACAGAATCACGATTATCTAAATTGGTAGGCTTTTGAACCGAATCTTTCTTAACCGTATCCTCGGTATCTTTATAGTGATTTCCTTTCTCAGGCTTGTAGTTTGTGCAGGCTGTTAATATTGCTACTAAACACAAAACTACTGTCGATTTTATTTTCGTTTTCATAGTCGTATAAGTTGTCTTTATAAAATCCTATTGGTTAAAATTTTGTTTTGTTTTTTTAAAATTATTGGATTTTTTGCCACTCAACCTTTAGCCGTTTTTTACATGGGATGACATCATATCTGCTATCACAAAAATGAATTAGCTAAAACATTCTCTAAAATAGGAGGGTTGTTTTTAATTAGAATTGACGAAACACCCCAGCTAAAAAATATCATTTTATGAAACAAGTCATACTCATTTTTACATTAATCACATCAGTACATTTCACTTTACTGGCGCAGGTACCTACAGGAACCAGGCAACGAAGCACGAATGATACTTTGATAAAGAAACCTGTGCCTAAGGCAGGTAAGTATAATCCGAAAGCGACGAAGTGGCCAAAACGCGATAGCTTAAAAGCAATAGATAAACGGCAGGACTCTTTGACACGTAAAGTGGCCAGAAAAGATTCAACTAAAATACGTCCTATTAAAAATTAATGCTGATGAGCGGAGGAAGACATCTTAAGCACCTTATCTTACTAAAATTCACGTCGTTCGTCTGGGCTATTATTTTGCTCTTGGGCGCCTGTAAACAAGATCCCAAAAAAACCTCAGCTAAAGTAGCACCAACATGGTACAGAAACAGTATTATTTACAATCTGGATATAGATATTTTTAAAGATAGTGATGGAGATGGTATTGGAGATTTCAAAGGCCTCACACAAAAGTTGCCTTACCTCGATTCGTTAGGAGTAGAAGTCATTTGGCTTTCGCCATTTCAGCCTACTCCGGATCATGATGATGGCTACGACGTTACAGATTATTATGGAATTGACCCGAGACTCGGAACCATGGCCGATTTCGAAGCTTTCATAGTCGCCGCCAGGCAACGCAATATCAAAATCGTGATGGATATGGTCTTGAATCATACCTCAATTGAACATCCCTGGTATATAAAAGCCCGAACAGATAGCACAGGTAATTTTCAATCTAGATATGTATGGTCTGCAACCAAGCCCAAAGACTTTGACAAGGGTATGGTGTTCGAAGGTTTTCAATCTCAAACCTGGACTTATGATGAGATTGCAAAAAAGTACTATTTCCATCGTTTTTATGATTTTCAACCAGATTTAAACTATCAAAATAAGCAGGTTCAACAGGAGGCAATTAAAATTCTTCGTTATTGGTCGGCAAAAGGCATAAAGGGTTTCAGGTTAGATGCCGTACCCTTTATCATCGACGTACCTGAATCTGGTGCCGAAAAGCCAGCAAAAATGTTTGGTGTATTAGATTCGATTGTAACAGCTGCAAAATCTATAGACAAGGAAACCGTATTGTTAGGTGAGGCAAATGTTTCACCTAAAGAAAACATTGAATATTTCGGTGAGAAAGGCGACCGTTTACAGATGATGTTTCATTTTTATGCCAACCAACATTTGTTTTATGCAATGGCCGATGAAAATGTTTCGACGTTTAAAGATGCTTTGCATGAAACCCGAATAAAGCCTGAGCCTTCACAATGGGCTTATTTTCTTCGTAATCATGATGAAATTGACTTGGGCAGATTAAGTAAAGCGGAACGGAACAAAGTATATGAAAAGTTCGGGCCCGAACCCAACATGCAGCTTTATAACAGAGGCATTCGGCGACGACTGGCGCCGATGCTAGGTAAGCCCGAACAAATAAAAATGGCATATAGTGTTTTGTACTCGCTGCCGGGGGCGCCAGTTATCCGCTCGGGAGAGGAGATAGGCATGGGCGATGATCTTACCTTTGCCGAGCGCCTTTCGGTAAGAACACCTATGCAATGGAACAGAGCGAAAAATTCAGGTTTTAGCACCGCATCGAAAACAATAAGACCGGTAATTTCCTATGGAGATTATGCCTATCAAAAGGTAAATGTCGAAGATCAATCTAAAGACCCAAACTCGCTTTTAAACTTCATTAGAAAACTAATCACGTTAAGGCGTTCGCTACCCCAAATTGGCACTGCCGATTGGGAACTGTTGGAAGCAAAAAACAATTCGGTACTCGGCATAAAATATGTTACTCCGAAAAAAGAAATCATTGTTTTACATAATTTCAGCAAGAAGGCAACAACCGCTTCCTTCCCATTGCAAGGCAATGAAAAGGCATTGATCGGTAATTTTAAAGTGGTCAACAAAGACAAAATTCAACTCGCTCCCTATGCTCAGCTTTGGTTGAAGACAGAACGGTAGGGGATTGATATCTGGATCAATTTCTATTCATAGCCAGAGCTCATTTCGGGCTGTTGGTAGATTGCATAGGATCGAAAAAGTAAAACGTGATCTTTCAATAAAAAGGTTGCATTTATCTGCTTTCGTTTATCTTTGCAAAATCATTTAAAATTATAATTGTGATTAATGTAAATAACATTTCCGTTTCCTTTGGCGGAACAACTCTTTTTAGCGACGTTACTTTTTCCATCAACGAAAACGATAAAATTGCCCTGATGGGTAAAAATGGTGCAGGTAAATCGACCATTTTAAAAATCATTGCCGATGTTTCTAAACCTACCACTGGCAATGTAACTGGTCCGAAAGAAGCGGTAATTGCCTACTTACCACAACATTTGCTTACACAAGATAAGGTAACTGTTTTTGAAGAAACAATGAAAGCCTTTCAAGAGGTAAATCAGATGCAAAAAGAATTGGACGAGTTAAACGAGCAACTCACTATTCGCACCGATTATGAAAGCGATGATTACATGAAGCTTATTGAAAGGGTATCAGAGTTAAGCGAAAAATTTTATTCCATTGAAGAGGTTAATTATGATGCTGAGGTAGAGAAAGTTTTAAAAGGATTGGGCTTTGAGCGTAAGGATTTTACACGGCAAACTTCCGAATTTTCTGGAGGTTGGCGCATGCGGATCGAACTGGCGAAAATACTTTTGAAGAAGCCAGATTTGATTTTGCTTGATGAGCCTACCAACCACATGGATATAGAAAGTATTCAATGGTTGGAAGATTTTTTAATCAATTCGGCCAAAGCGGTAATGGTTATTTCGCACGATAGGGCCTTTGTAGATAACATTGCCAATCGCACCATTGAAGTAACCATGGGAAGGATTTATGATTATAAAGCCAAATATAGTCACTATCTCCAGTTAAGAGCTGATCGAAGGATTCATCAGTTGAAAGCTTATGAAGAACAGCAGCGTTTTATCGCAGATAATCAGGAATTTATTGATCGGTTTAGAGGCACCTATTCGAAAACGCTCCAAGTACAATCGAGGGTTAAAATGCTTGAGAAATTGGATGTTATTGAAATTGATGAAGTAGATACCTCAGCTTTGCGATTGAAGTTTCCACCTTCACCGCGTTCGGGACAATACCCTGTAATGGTAGAAGAGCTCACCAAAAAATATGGTGATCATGTGGTGTTTGAAAAAGCATCGATGGTGATTGAAAGAGGTGAAAAGATAGCTTTTGTAGGAAAGAACGGCGAAGGTAAATCCACGATGATTAAAGCAATTATGGGCGAAATTGATTTTGAAGGTTCTTTAAAAGTTGGGCACAATGCTAAAATCGGTTACTTCGCTCAAAACCAGGCCGCTTTGCTTGATGAAAGCTTAACTGTTTTTGAAACCATTGATCAGATTCCGCTAACGGATGGAACCATTAAAATTAAAGATTTATTAGGCGCATTTATGTTTAGCGGAGATGATACCACTAAAAAAGTAAAAGTGCTTAGTGGTGGGGAGAAAACACGTTTAGCCATGATAAAGTTATTGCTCGAGCCTGTAAATGTGTTAATTCTGGATGAGCCTACCAATCATTTGGATATGAAAACAAAAGACATTATTAAAGATGCTTTGAAAGATTTTGATGGCACTTTAATCTTAGTTTCCCATGATCGTGATTTCTTAGATGGATTGGCGACAAAAGTTTTCGAATTCGGGAATAAGCGGGTAAGAGAGCATTTCGAAGATATTAAAGGATTTCTAGCCAACAAAAAGATGAGCAGCTTAAAAGAAATTGAGCAACGCTAAACACAAGTTTTGATCCAATGGGTTAAATTTCTCAAACCTATTGGATCCTCTCTTCAAAATCTCACCACCGTATTTTCGATGCCCAGATCTTTCCGCCTTATTTATCAAAGTTGATATAAAGCTGTTCGGTAGTTACGGCCCCGTCTTTATAATATTCGTAAAACCAATTTCCTTTTTTCTTGAAAACAATGCCCGTTGTATTAATTGTATTGGCAATAAAAACATCTGTTAAAGAAGTTTTTAATAGGGTAAATATTTTTTTTGATGTGGCATCTAATAAATCGAAGCCAAGCGCATTGGCTTGAGGAATTAGCGTGGCCGCCGACGGTTTGTTTTCTTTGGCTGTAGCTGGCGAGGCTTCCTCTTTTACTGCCTTTACAGGTTCCGTTATTACCGCTGCTTTTACAGGTTCGGTTTGAGGTGCTGTGGCAATGGGTTTTGCCTCAGTTATTGGCGCTTTGCTAAAATCAGGGAGCGATGCAAAAGCTGCATTCAGCGCTTCATTGTAAGAAGCCTGGTAATCTTTTTCTCTGCTTTTTCCTTGCTTACTTTTTAATACTAAAGCGCCTTTACAATCTTTTAGTAAAAGGGTGAGGTTGGTAGAGAACATGCTGTTATTCTCTTCAATATCAACAGTTAAAGCCTTGCATTTATCGCTGGCAATTTCAGTTGGTAATTCTAAATTATCGTAATAAACGGTGAAACCTCGTTCTTCGAACAAGCTTTTCGTAAGTGCATTTAAATTGTATTGATTAACCTTTTTTAAGAAGCTAAACCTTTCAGGCACAATGATATATTTATAATTGTTCATGATGGTTTGTGCCTGCAAGGATAATGTGCTGGCTAAAAAAATGATTAGCAGAAATCTTTTCATGTGTTATAATACTTTAAGACTGTTCTCAATTTATGCAAAGCAAATTAGAAAATCAAATTTGAGGCATGAAGATTAATTATAACGGGTCATTTGTAAGCATTAATGTTCAACAATGGATTTTAAAAAACAATCAAATGACTACGAATTGTAATCGAAACCCAGCGAATTATAATTGGCGCTAGTTAAAACAGCACATTATATATATGTTTAACATGATAAACGTTTGGGCTCCGTAGCAATTAAATCTTTAAGGTCATTGCTACACGGTAGCACCGCTAGCATAACGCATAACGAATTTATCCGCAAGCAATTCAGCTAAAGCAACAAGTGAAAAGCTGAAAAATAATTGTTGAAATCATTTTATAAATAAAAATCAAGAACGATGTCAAACGTTACATTCTTTTTAACCAATAAGGAGCGATTAAAATTCTTGCTGAAATGCATCTTAATCGGTATGCCAATTCTACTCTTATCGGCCTGGGCGATAAATTCTTTTGAGGATAACGAAGCAGAGAAAGGGGAGGCCAATGATAAAGGTGGTATGAATTATTATTACCGCGAAGGTTCGGGGGCCGATAAATATCCCGAACCGGTGGCCAAACTATTACAAATGTATCCAGGTAGCCAGGCTACTTATATTAATGTATCAACCGATAAGAACAATGAATTGGAAGGAGATATCTATTCTTTTACATCTGATGATATCAGTAAAGTTTATTCCTTTTACAAGCAGGGTGCAACAGTTATTGATGATACTCCAGAACGGGTGGAACTGGAAAAAAACGGTCAAAATTTTGTGATTACCAAAGAGAAAGTTTTAGAAGACGACCCCATAAAAGGAGAAACAAAATTCGGTATTACTTTCTATAATAAGGCAACGGTAAATAAATATAAAACCAACTAATTGTAGGCAAGCAATATGACACGATTGATAGCTTTTTTGGTAATAATTTTTATTGCTGTTGGTTGCAATAATAAACCTAAAACACAAGATGCCGAACAGTTAAAAGCGGATACACTAAAATCAATTACGGCACAGGTTGATGAACCAAAACAAATGGTAGATACAACTACTACGGCTACGCCAATAACTGATAACGAAACAGTTGAAGTTGAGCCAAACTATTGGGATGCTATAAATTTTGAAAAATATGCTGTAGAGGAAGAGAAAAACTTTACAAAAGCACCCTTAAATTGGGCAGATTACCCAGAAGCAAAAGATTTTAAAACCAGAATTACCGAAGCGTACGAGCGAGATGAAGTTGATTTCGCAGGACATTATATTTTAGCAACTTTTGGTTGTGGTACCAGTTGTGTTATGGGTTTTATGATGGATGTTCGGGATGGGAAAATTTACGATTTGCCTTTGGGCGAAGAAAATTCATGCCTTTTTGCCGAAGATCGTGTAGTTTGCAAATCTACCAGCCGGCTATTTGTTGCTGGTATTTGTAAGGAGAAAATGGATGACGAGGCTGTTTATTATAAATCGTATTTATGGGATGAAGAAGAAAAGGAATTTAAAACCATCGACGCTAAAGAGTTTTTAAAGGAGCAATAAGCAAATTGTATGGTTTGGCTAAAAGCGCAAAGCTGTAGTTTATAAACCTGACAGGAGCGAGCACGAAACCCGCTTTTTAGGGTGAGTAAAGCGGATGCCAGGACTACACAAAGCTATAAAAAACTGAACTTTCATTTTCAAATTAAAAATCATAAACATGCACATCAAATTAAAAATAGCCCTCATCCTAAGTTTCGTTCTCGTTTTTAATATTTCGTTTGGACAAACGAAAAAGCTGGTTAAAGGTTTTAAGCTTGGTACGGTAAGTTATCAGTTGTTTGAACAGAAAGTGGCGGCGAAGCATCAAAAAGACACTACATTTTACCAGCTTTTTAGGGTGGGTAAATTAAAGCCAATAGCTAAAGAAATCAAGACGGTTTATGATAAAGGCAGTGGTGATACCATCGCATCAGCAAGCTATAAAATCAATCCAAATTCTATTGTTTTTTATCAATCTGCATCAAATGCATTTTATCATAGAATTTATACCCAGCAAAAAAGTGGGTCACTAACCTTCAAAAATAATTTTATAAAAACCATTAGTGAAGAGCGATTCTTGCCTGCCGCCTTACCCGCATCTGATTCCGGCCGTATTCGTGTTGCTTCTAATGAGTCGGGCAATGTTGATTTTCCTGCAGAATTTCCTGGCGGGATAAACGCCTTAAGGGCTTATATTGCTAACAATTTGCAGTATCCCGACGAAGCAAGAGAAGAGGAAATTGAGGGAAAGGTATTTGCCTCATTTGTTGTGGCTAAAGATGGGGTAGTTACCAATATTCAAATCGATAGAAAATTAGGTCATGGTTGTGATGAAGAAGTGATTAGGGTTTTGAAGAGAATGCCAAAATGGACACCTGCCAAGTTAGATGGCAAACCTGTAAATTATCGCTTCAGGATACCAGTAACATTCGCTTTGCAGTAACATCAACCCGAATACTATGGTTAAGAAGATTCTTAAAGTTATGCTTATTCTCGTCGCGATTGTGATAGCAATCTGTCTGTTATTGTTCGGGATAATCTGGGCTTCGATGGAATGGAATAGATATACCAAAGCAAAGGAAAAAATTCGTTATCAAAAAGAGGTTTGCGATACCATTACGACTGTAAATGAAACGGTTCAGTTGAAGATCTTCGGCTTTAAAGAAAAGGAATTAAAAAAGGTTCATTTTTATTTACAGCAGGGAAAGTTTTTAAAAAAAGATACCATAATGAAAGTAGATTTTAATCCGAAATATGCTGCACAAGATGTACTACTTCCTTTTAAATATTTTAACAAAAACGATCGGGTGATCGTAAAAGTAAGTGATCGATATTTTGTCTTATCTGGCATTAGGCACTATGCATCCTACAATTACGGAATGTTTGGTCCGGTTGGCAGCTGCGATTGTGAGATGGGGAATTTCGAATTCATCAATGGCAAAAAGGATAATTCTGCTATGCTGACAAAGGAACAAGGTTTCCTGAATGATCCGCTTTTAACAAAATAATAAAAGAAAAGGTTGAAATAGGTGTGGATAAACAATAAATTGAAAGTAGGCATTTGTTTTTTAATAGCTACCTGGTTATTTACGGGCATAAAATGTGATGATGAGTTTTATGAATACAGCTTGTTTTTAAAGTATCGGCCAACTTTTCAATATTATTTCGAATCGCCTTTGGGTATGCAAGATATGCCTGAAAACTACCCTAAAGAATTAGCAGTAAAAGAAGCCATCTACGATGAATTTATAAATGCAAAGCATTGGAGCGACAATAAATTTCTAAAGATAAGTACGTGTGGGATCTTAATATTAGGCTCATTATATTTTCTAAGCACAGGACTGATTAAACAATTTACATATGATAAATAAAGCAATAACGATGACCGGAGTTTTGGCTTTGGCTTTGTGTTCAATTTGCGCTTGCCGAAACGAAAAAAAACAGCAAACTATTGATACCGTTTCGGTCGTTAAGACTAAGGTTGACACGGTAAGCGTAAATACTAAACCTGATACTAAGCTAGAATATCCGGATCCCGATTTTCCTACAAGTGGGAATAAAATCGAAGAGTTAATTCCGCAATATTTCGATATCGATATGGAAGCAAGTGGCGATTTAAATCATGATGGATTGGAAGATAAGGTTCTTGTCTTAATCAATACGAGAGATACCACCGCTCTCCGCCCAACTTTGGTGGTGTTAAAAGTAGGTGACGCTTACAGTGTTGATGCTAAATCTTTTGCGGTGATAGAGCCAAAGTATCGGGAAGATGGTTATCAGAATTACGATTTTGAAGACGTAACCATTGATAAAAACGGAGATCTTCTTTTCTCCCAGCAAGCCACTGGACCTAACGGAACTTTAAATAGCACGTTTAAGTACATCAATAATGAGCTAGTTTTAACCGAGATTAGCAGCTTTGCCATGGGTGCTGGCGGGCAAACAGCACTCAAATTAGATTTGCTGAAGGGTATTTTTGAGCAAACGGATATCAATACCATGAAAGTGGATATGCCCAGCAAAACAACCACACAAAAATATAAGCTGGGTAAAGTTTTGTTTGCCGACAGCGATCCAAGGGAAATTATAATAAAAGCTTTTCAGGATAATGGGAAGTAGTTTTTTAATGCATAGCTTAATAATTGGTCAGATTATTCTTGAAAAATTTAGAATTTATGATCCATCAATGATTCGATCAGTTTTAAAAAGAGGAAGCAAATGAATACAGAACAACATGCTTTTTTAGCACATTATATGAGGAAGAACCAATTTGTTAAAAAGCTCATATTAATTTGCTGCTTGGCAATTTGCATAATTATTCCATTGGTTTTTTTTATTTATAGCGTTAACGAAACCAATGGCTTCGGAAAAGATTTGTTGGGTGCTGAAAGATATAACGACCGCATGAAAGATAGCTACTTATATGCTGCAGTAATGTTCATTGCTCTTTTGGTTGTGATTTTTCCATTTGCAGTTTTGCTACATCAGTTTTTTAATCGATATCTGATCATTTTAAACTCACTTGAGGCTAAAGATGTAGATAGGCTTAAAGCACTTACGGCTAAGGTTGGTATGATGGAAAAATATAATCCCTCTTGTATTTTCAAAAAAAATACAGTTACTTTTTTCACGCTCTTTAAAGCACACACAGTTTCTTTTTTTGATATCAACCGCATAAATATCACCCGAGCAAGTTATAAAGGAATTAGTTATATAATTTCCATCGAAACCGTATCTGGAACGCTCAACTACAGGTTTGGCGATTTAATGTTAACCAGAAGTTTGATTGATGAGGCTTGTTTGGCAAATCCAAGAATAGCCACCAATTCCTACAACAGTTGGAATTTTTAGCGGCGTAACCGTGGTTATTGGTATAAATAAACGATCATTCAAACCCAGCGACTTGCAAATTCATTTATAACGTTTAATTTAATAAAAGCACTTTCAGTATCAATAAAAAATATTGTAAAATCAGTCGTTGCAAATTCAAATATCACAGAGAAAGAACCATACACAATGAAAAATTATCTATTGATTTTAATCTTTTTAACTGCAACACCAGGATTCGCACAAATCGAAAATAATATGAAAAAAAATACTTCTGGCATGTACGGACAAGGGAGTCAAGGAGGCATTTACGTTTACGATGATGGTACTTTTGCGCTATTCGGTTATGCCACGCTCGTAATGGGAAAATATACGCTAACTGATAACCATATCAACTTCATTCCCGATATTCCAAAACAAGCATTCACCGTTTTGGGTAGAAAAAATCCAAATATCAAAAAGGGTGTAAAGTTTACTTTTACCCGAGCGTTTTTAGATGATGGCCCAACTTACCTCAAACTCGATAATGATAGTTTGATAAATACTTTTGAGGAAAATTACGATGGTGGAGCCTCAGATTATGTAAGCAACTTACCTTACCATCCGAAGACGATAAGCTTAGCACAAAACACGGTAAACCACTTATACAGATACAACACCAATAGCTTCAAGCTGGATAGTGCTTACAACGATTTTCTGTTTTTTTACCACCGAACGATTAGCGAGCAAAGGCCTTTTTCGGCAACCATTAAAACCGAAAAGGGTAAAACTGTACTTGAATCTCATTGGGGTGAATTTAGAAAATATGAATCGGGTAAGGATACAGAGTTCGAAACGTTTTTAAATAATTATAAAAGGCAAGCCATTAAAGATAAAGATGTTAAAGTGTTTTACTTTAACGATCAACTAAAAACAGCTAAAGGTTTCAATCACCTCTCAGAAGAATTTTCCATCTTCGATATTAATAATTATGTTTTAGATGAGGCTTCGAATAAATTTATCCGTAAGGATATTTATAAAAAAGGAATAGATTACAGCAATGCTTTGGTTAGCGATTATCATGACGAAAGTTACATCTTGAAATATGACAATATCGATGTAGATGAACAAACATTAACCGATTTTGGTGAAGTAAAAGTAGGTACGCAAGCACTTTTTAAAATTGCTGATCAGAACAAACAAACAGATGAAAATGGATTGGAAGAAAACGTTTCAGCGCCTAAACTGATGCAAACTACGGAAGTTCAAGGACAGCAACCCACAATAGTAGCGCCTGCAAAAGTTGAAAAGCCAAAGTTGAAAAAGAAAAAGCCATCGAATAAATAGACAAGAAGCCATGAAACTTGAGAATGATACTATTTCAACCTTATCCAAATCATAAAACAGAATGGCGAATTGGCATTTTGACTTGTTATGAATAGCTTGGTGATTTATGGCTGATCAATTTCGTTAGGGAAAGGTTAATAATTAATTTGAGAAATAAATGAATCTGGGCTAAATAGCTTTACATTCATCAAGCTTATAAAAAATGGATGTGGAATAATGGGAATTACAAATAGATGTTTGCTGAGGAGATACCCTTTTGTACACAAATTAACAAACCTAAAACAGGATGCAAATTAAAGAAGTAGGATTAAAAATTGGCTGTCTGTTTATCTTAGGCATTGGTTTTGTGTTGTTTTTAGGTTTAACTTTCAGTCGCATTCTCATTCCGTTATTCCCGGTTGTTATCGGCGTTTTTATATGGTATGTTACCAAAACGCAGCGCAAATTAATTAAAACAGCACCAACACCCATTTATCAAATTACCGAAGGTTGGGTTAAAATACAGGGCACGGTGAGTGCGGCCAAAGCTTTCGTAACCCCATATTTTAAACAAGAATGTATCGCTTACACTTATGAAGAAGGAAATATAAGTCACGACAGTGAAAGTGGCTCGGAGCATGTAAAAAATACATCGACAAGAAAAGAATTTCAGGATTTCTATTTAGTAAACCCGACGGGGAAGATCAAAATAATTTTAAAGGATTTAAATTTAAAGCTCTTAGAGGCCAAATCGGATACTAAACATAGCATTAAATATGCTGTTGATGATATTCGCTATACGGAGAGATCCCTAAAAAACGGCGATTTAATTAGTGTTTTAGGTTATGCTGTAAAGAACAGTAACTATGCTTACGAACTTACAGCGCAAGCCAATCAACCCTTAGTGATAGCCACGCCCGATTTTGAAGATAAAACCATTAAATCCTTCCGGGTTTTTAAATATCTGATGCCTTATTTGGTTCTGATGTATCTGTCTGTAAATTATTTTTTGTTTTTAGCACCCGCGAGACCACATGAAGAACAAAATACAGCATTTGCACTTTTGAGCTTTTTTGGTATCCCTATTTTAGGCGTTTTGTTTGGCGTTATTGGCGCCAAACTTTCAGGTTTTGGTAAAGATTTTTTCTCTTGCCTTGGTGGCATTTGCTTCTTTGTTGCATTATTAAGCTTCCCCTTGCTTTGCCTTTTATACATGGTCAAAACTAACCAATCTACCATCATTCGAGTTTGGGCAAGTATTTTTATCTGTACCAGCTTGGCGATGATATTAAATTATAGAAAGTTGGAAGGTGCTTTCGATAAAGATTAATCAATCTAGTTACCTTTCATTTTTTGCTAGTTAGACTTAGCATCTTTAACCAGAATTAGTTTCAATCTGCGTTACCTGCGTAATTAATCAAGATAGACTCTACAATTACGAGTCCCTCATCTAGCCCGGCTAGACAAGCATCTCAAGAAAACCTTTCTCAAAAGCTGCCGAAACCAATTATATTCTTCCTTCCAAAATCGCAAAAAGTGGTTCTTCATCTACGAATTATAATTCATCCCCAGCGAATTATAATTGGTTCACTTTAATGTTATTCGCTAGCGCTATAATTGCAGATCAAACAATTAAACAGAAAATTTCATCTAAGAAAAAATTCAAGGGTTTTTCGGATTGCTTATTATCAATTAAAATATAACTAAATGAAAATATACATCAGCATTTTACTGCTATTGGCAATGGTGGGCAAAGTTAGCGCACAAGATACCGTAAAACTTGCCGAAAAGGATTTCTATAAAATGTCTACCACTGCTTTTGGTAACGCAATTGTGTATAGTCAAAACAATGTACAACTTAAAAAAGCAGGTAACTACAAAGCGAGCACTATGGATGGCGATTTTAGCTTTACGCTGAATAAAAACTTTTATGTTGATGGGCCTTCTTCGAAAGTTTATAAAAATGGAAACTCTTATAAAGAAACTTATAAAAATGGCATCTTAACTTCGTCTATCGGGATTAATTCTTATCGTACAGAAAGCAAAAAGGTTGATGTAAAAAAGGAGAAAAACGATTACCTGATTACCATAACCCAAACTTTTAGACGAGAGAAACGAAACGACAGTACCATTATGGTATACCTAAATGAAGAACCTTTGCTTAAAGAAAAATTTAGTGATGGAAAATTGATTTTAAGGAATGATCGTAAACAGGAAACGGTAAACATTTATGATAGATATGGCAACCTGGAAGAAAAGCATTTCGGCGATGTTGAAGAAAAATACCTAAGCAATGGCGAGGTTTATTTTAAGAAAATGCTTCTTAAAAATAGAACAGAAGAATATCGGTCTGGTAAATTGAGCCGAACTTTTGATTTTATTAATAAGCCAAATAGTAATGATTTAGATAAAATAATTGTGACCGATTATGACAATGCTGGGAACAAAATAAAAGTTGAAGAAAGAATGCCTTGGGCTGAAGTGGCACCTGACTATATGATTTTTAATTTAAACAAAAATGAATTAGAAGGCTACAAGGCGATTGTTAATGAGGGAACTGTTAAGACTAAAGCTCAAAGATAAAGTTCAAAACCCATCAAGTTTTCGATTCAAAAAAGTACCGTATTGATTATTAAAATTAAGATAAACTCAGTTGGAAAATTGACAATAGAATATAATGATGTTTATTGATAAGCGATGAAGCAAGCAAATAAATGGAAATGGTTTTGGCGTATTAACTATGCCATCAGTTTTTATATATTTTTAAGTTTGGTTTGCACTGGTTTACAGTTAGGAGGTTTAGATACTAACTGGTTAAATGCCGTTTATAAAATTTTAAATCCAATTTGGATGCACTATTTTGGGCTTTACATTTTAACTTTCCAGCTGATTTTATCAGTCTTGCTTACCATTATCTTTAAAAGAGAACGAATCGATTTCTTCAACTATTTGTACATGAGTTTATTAGTCTTTACCGGGATATCACTCATTGGATTGAACATGATTCTTGGCGGTGTAGTAGGTTGATAAATGTTCAAATTAGCTGATTTTTAGTAAAGGGCTCAAAAAAAATACAGTTTTAAAGATTAAAATCGAAAAATGAACAGACTAATTGTAACGTGTTTTTTATTTCTTGCATCATCAGCTTCATATGCACAAGAAAAATTAGTCAAGGATCTAGATTTTGATGGCATTAAGGATACCGTTTATTTTGACACGGAGAAAAAGGTAATTATAGCGAAACTTTCGTCCACAAAATTTAAAGTTATATCAAGCAAGCCGATAAATATTGAATATTCATCAGATTATGGCATTCGCAACAATAGAAATGGCTTCGAGTTTTTTATCAATTATAGCCGCTACGGTAGTGTAAGCCAGTTTAAATTCGAAAAGAAGACCAATACAATTAGGCTTATCGGTATGCAGCATCGCGAAAGCGGTTTAACAGAATACGATGCCAACGGAGAGGCGAGTGTAAATTTGCTTCTTGGAAATTACATTGGCAACTGGGCATATAATGATGTAAAAAAAGAAAACTATCTGATCGAAATTCCAACAGTTAAGACGAAAATGCCTTTTAAGAAAATATATTTAACTGATTTCAGCGAGCGAATTTATGATAGCTTTTTGAGCAAATCTTCGGCCCTCTTTGTTAAGCATAAGGAAATTGCGATCAGTAAACAAAATTAGTTGTTATGAAAAAATACCTCATCATATTCGCGATTCTAATTTCTTACAATTCAGCTTTTTCACAGAAGAAATTGGTTAAAGACATCGATTTTGATGGCATTAGGGATACGGTTTATGTGGATGTGAAAACTTCAAAAATCGTTTGTCGATTATCCACTTTGAAATTCAAGAAAATTACAAGTAAAGGCAGCGAGACATCCACAGAAAATTCTATTATAGAACCTACAAAAAATGGTTTTGAGTACCGGGTCGATTTGATTCGTGCCGGTTATGCCAATCAATTTAGATACAATAAAAGCCTAAAAAGGGTACAGTTGATTGGCATGAGCCGATACGCTTTGGGTAATGCTGCTAATGATGGGAGCGGCGAAAGCAGTGTAAACCTGCTTACTGGAGATTACATTGGTGAGTGGAACTATTTTGACCCTTTAGCTAATAATGAACGTGGTGCATTAATTAAATTACCAGCCATTAAAACGAAAATGAGTTACAATAAAATTTTTCTGGAAGATTTTAGTGATGCCACATATGATAGTTATGCAGATAAGTGTAGCGAATTATTTGAATTTGCTAGGACAAAAAGAAAAAAGCTTAGAAACAATGGGAAATCCTAAACTTTACCTCATACTATCGATAGCGGCGGTAATTTTATCATGCCTTTCTTACTTTACGGAGCTTTCAGCTTTCAGTTTAACCTTATCCATTCTTATTTTGGTGCTAAGTAACAAAGAGTTAAAAATGCCGGTGGAGCGGTTTACGCCGCAAGACTTTCAAAATCTAAAAACGGCTAAACGGTTATCTATTATTGGAATAGTGATTTCGTCGCTAATCATTATCTATCTACTAATCATATTAGTTGTAATAACAATGGGTTTTTTTAGTTGGTGATAATACGTGTTTTTAATTTGATCAGGTGTTTTTAAACGAATTATAATTCATCTCCAGCGAATATCAATCGGAACGATTTATATGTTACTTTTTACTCATATTTAGGGATGAAGGTTCTAATTTTTACCGTATTCATGATTTTAAGTAAATTGGTTTTCGCTCAAAATACCATCACAGTTAGTGGCTTTTTTAAAGAAAATTATCGGGCAGTTAGGCTTAGTAATGAAGTAAATAGGTTACTCTTTATAAAAACCAAAGGCCATTTAAAACTTCCAGAATATGGTAACGGTTATTTTCTTAATCTCACCAAGGAAGATGCGGCTAGAGTCGGTTTCGATGATATTTTGGTCATTCCTTTAAGGTCAGAAATTTATCAAAGCGATAAAAATCTGGTGAAGCTAGATTTGGTGCAGTTAAGTGAAAATGAACCCTCGGTTTTTTATACCAAACAAAGTAAGGCTGATAGCAAAGCAACTTACGGGAATAAAATATTTGAAAATCCTTCGCTAAAAGATACTGTGGATTGGAATGAGATTACCCAATCTGATTTGCTATATACCAAACAATGGATTGATAATCTAGATAATGAGAAGCAGGTAACGCTAAAAAGTTATATCCTTTACGATACCGATAAGGGCAGCGGTTCATCGGTACAATTCTCGAAAATAATGATGAAAGAATTAGCGGAAGAACGCCTGCATCGTGTTAATAATTTATTTAATGGAGATAGAAGAGAATGGACTAAAAAACAATGGCAAGTCTGGTTTCAGAAAACCATTAACTATCAGGAACCAGCGCTTAAAGACTGCAACCCGAACCAACATAGTATCAGCCAAATTTATAAATATGATGATGGCAATACCATGATATTTGGTACAGATCATAGTAGTGGTAAAATTATTGGGGCACAAATGTTAACCTATAACGTAGATCAATATCAAGGTAGACAAATGGTGGTGATTGATAGTTCAAAGTATGCTAAATATGACTATTACACAGGGCAACAGAAGCAGGTTTCTAACATCAGAGCATTTGAAAGCGTAGATAAAAACTTATACTTTTTTGACTATTACGGGAATTGGAGCCTTTTTGAGTTCGATACCGCTGAAAATCAATATAAATTTAAAGCGAAAAAAGAAATCTCCATTCCAGAAAGTGCAGGCAGAAGAGCCGATAGTTACATCGAACAGCTACAAACTTGTAAGAAGTTAACTTATGCCATCACAAAAAATGACAAAACAAGAGAATTTTATGTCCTCGTTTTAAAAACACAAACCGGAGAAAACCTAATTACGAAGTCTTTGAAAGATATATTAGGCAATACTGCCATTGACTACCAGAAAAATTTTGAGCCGGTTAATCTGAAATATGGGTTAAAAAGTAGTAATGACTTTGTTTTCGGTATTAAGCAGGGCGATGAATATTATCTGGTAAAAACCGATGAAAAACTGGAAAATGTAAAGTGCATTAAAACAACGAAAGCCTTGCGCCATTCTACGTTGTTTGTTCATGATAAAACCATTGATGTATTGAAATCAGATAACAATAATCTGTTGAAGATATCCTTTGATAAAGCTTTAACAAAGCAATTAAGCGAGCAACATAAATTGATAGAAAATTGGTATTATGATGAAGATGGCTTAGTGGTTTATGATGGCTCGAACTATAAATTGTTTGCGCCATTTCAGCTCGAACAACATTCTGGTATCCAATTGCTAACCTTCAGCAGTGATTTGGAGATTACAAATAAGCAGTGTATTTATCAATTTCTTCCACTAGAAGAGCCTGAATATACCAACATGATCCATTTGCAATACGCAGCAAAAGTAAATAATGATTGGTGGTTACTGTTTCGGCAGGAGAGTAGTTTGAATTATGTAAAGGTCAATTGAGATTGTTTTGATGCAAATAAAATGAAATTAAGGATGTTAAATTGGAAATTATATCTATTGATTGTTGCGGCAGTCGTAATTACTTCGTGTAAAGAAAGAAAGAAATCAGAGCAAAAGCCTGTTATAGATACTATAGAAAATAGGCCGAGAGCAAAGGAGAAAGAAGCTGCAAATTCGAAGAAAGATTTGAGTCGCATCAAAAAACAATCTTTTGCGATTAGTTGTGGTTCTGGTTGTGCAATGACTTATAATGTAAAAGATATCAATCAACTTAATGCAACATCAATTAGGGTGGTATTTGACGTTGATACCTATATTGATGAGGAGCAGACTGAAAATTTAGTAGAGACCTACACTTTCGACTATAACAGTGAACATAACATAGAAAAAATTACCCGTGGGGGTGAAAATGAAAATGTTTTGGATAACCTAATTGGTGGTGCACAACAAACTTTCAAAGAGTTTGCGGCAGAACTAATTAAATAAAACTGGTAATGAAAGCGTTTAAAATTCTGCTCATATCTTATGCAACCTTCCTATTTCTTTTGCTGGGATTGTTTTCTTGGCTAATTGCACCAGAATATTTCGCATGCGAGAAAACAATGTTTGAAGGTGAGCAAGGGTTAACCATTTTTGGAGATCAGGTTAGCTGCTCAGGTGAAAATCAAGACGTTGGTGAAGCTATTTTTCAGGCATCGTTGCTCGTTTTAATTATTGGGTTTTTACTTCTAATTGTTGGTTGGTACTTCTATTCAAAGGGGAAAAAGAAAATGCTGATTAGCAAATCTTCTCCTACAAAACAAAGAAAATTACTAAGTCAAAGGCACCCATATTTGTATTTTTTGGCAATCTGGACAAGGCGAATAAAACGCCGGCTGGAATGGAGTTTCGATGGCAAAAAATATGCGAAGACGAAAACTGAAGATAAATTGCAATTCAGGATCAAAAAGCATCAATCGGTATTGCTCAAAAAGCTAGGTGAAAATAATGAGCAGTTGCAACTGAACAAAATTACCAACCTCAAAATTGCTGCTTCGCAAATCAACGGTATTGTTATTAAACCTGGCGAAACATTTTCTTTTTGCAAGCTGGTGGGTTTACCTACAAAAAGTAAAGGGTATTTACCAGGAATGGAACTTTCATTTGGTGAAGCAAAAGCAGGCATTGGCGGTGGAATTTGCCAGATTTCCAACCTAATCCACTGGTTGGTTATCCATAGTCCGCTTACGGTTACAGAGCGCCGCCATCATTCTTTCGACCCATTTCCAGATGATGGGAGAGTTCTACCTTTTGGCAGCGGAGCCACAGTTTTCTACAATTATATAGATTACCAGTTTACCAACGACACAGAACATATTTTTCAAATTAACTTATGGTTTAGCGATAAGTGTTTGGAGGGCGAGTTACGCATGAATTCCGAATTAAACTATGCTTATCATGTCGTGGAAAAAGAACATCAATTTTTGAAAATCGACGGTCAATTCTACCGGAAAAATGAAATTTGGAGAGATAAACTGATGAAGTTTGAGGGCGGTAAAATTGTTGAAACAGAATTGATAATGAAAAATTTTGCCCGTGTTACTTATGAACCAGAAAGCTATGAGGAAGTGGAGGATTATGAGGAAGCCTCTCATTGAATTTGCGCAAATACAAGAAAGGACTTGTGATAAATAAATCTAGATACCTCAAAAAACAAAAAAAATGGCAACAGATGGAGTAAAAATTATTAATAGTGATTTGGCCGAAGACCTATATGCTCACTTCATGGATAGTTTTCAAAAAGGCAGGAATGTTAGCCAATTGAACAAGCAATTTTTGGATAGCAAAGCTGAGTTTTCTGAGAACACGAAAGAGTATGAAATTTGTGTTACCGTTTATGGATTGGCTTTTTGGGAGATTGGCGCTTTAACAGAAATTATGCTCCAAGAAGTAGAAACGGTAATCAACCAAAAAAATACGGTTAATTATTGGGCAAAAGAAGTTGGAAAAGAAACTGCGGAAGCAAGACAAAAAGAACTAGATGAGTTGCTTGAAAAAATAAGTAAGCCCAATCTTAATCCAATTAAAAGAGTAAAAAAGCAGCCGAAACCCAATCTGTTCAATATCGGCGACGTGTTATCGTTTCAGTACCCTGACAGAAATTATGGAACAGCTTTTATAGTAGATATTTATAAAATGTCTGGCTTTAGTCTTTACTCCATTTGCCGAACCTGTGATATAACAGTACATAAGCCAAACATGCAAGATTTTATGCAGAGTACATTTTATGCATCAGGAACACCAACAGTGGATGATTTAGGTGCAATGACCACCAAACTATCTGTTTGGGTAAACCAAGCTGAAAGAAACGAGTTGGAAAAATTTTTCGACTGTTTCAGTAAGATTGGAAAAATTGATTTTACATTACCATGTGGGCAACCAATCATCACCAATGATTATCAAAAATTTTGTGATAATTCGATTTACGAATCACAAATTGCCTACTCAAATAGCTTGGGCAGAGCTGTAGATCAGTTCAAAACAGTCGAATATGCAAAGGTGCTTGAGTAAACAGCTACCCAATCCCGATTTTTTCTTCTCAATCGGGGCATGCTCCAAAAATTTAACTTCAACCTATCAAAGTTTGCGCATAGATTGCTTCGTTGCCAATAGCTGGCGACGCTAATTCAACCTATTTCTCAACGAATTATAAGCCAAACCCAGCGAATTATAATTGGCGAAGATTCTTTTTCAGCTAAATGGTATGTTTATATAAAACATCGCATTTTATGAAGACAAAAATATTTCTGTGGGCAGTTTTATTATTTTCGGGTTTGATCAGCAAACTTAGTGCACAAGATTTTTATCCAACAAATCTGACGGCTATCATTTATACCAATGACAAAAATGTAATTAAGATCAATGATAACTACATTAACCACAAAGGCTTTTTATGGCAAAATGATAGCACATATGCTAAAAAAGATTTGTCTGGAGTGATACAAGTTACTTCAATAAACAATAATAAATTTTTAGAAGTTCAGGTAAATTATTACCTCACAAATAAAAATTTGGACCGCTTTATAAAACGTGCCGCGAACAGTGGCCTAGATAAAACTGGTGTAGATAAATTCGAAAAAACCTATAAAGGAATTTATTATAAAATTGAGGTTAAAAGAGCAGTTTCTTTCGAAAATAAAACATACAATTTAATCAGTTTTACACAGCGTAATGAGTTAGATTCTGCAAAACTAGATAAAAATCAAGAGCCTAGAAAAAGGTTTGAATATGTTGAGAGTTATCCATTCCAGAACACCGTATGGTATTTAGACACCAAAAAAACTGAGGTTAAGAATAAAAATGAAGATATAAGCAAGTACGTAATCTCACTTACAGAAAATAAAACTACTGATGTTAAACTCGAGTTTCTGGATGATTTTAATATGAAACTAACCTATGGGCCTCCTCAGAAAAGACAGTATCTATTGGGTACTTATCATTTTTATAGAAACTCGATTGGTCATGGCCTTTACGAAAACAAAGTTCGGTTTGAAATGGCACCTGCAGTTCAAAAACCAACCAAACCTGGTTATAAAGTGCCTGAGTTAGTAGGTATGGTCGAAAGTGCTCCAAAAAATACAACAAATTATTTTAGATATTGGCTTAGTTCCTTTGATTATGAAGTTAAGTGGGGGACAGGGAGCAGCTTTAACCTGACTAGAGAAGTGGATAATAACACGCCAGTATATGCTGTTCCCACTCCTAAAAACTAACAAATTGGTGATGAACTTAGTCTTAAAATATTTCAGCGGATTAATGTTGCTACTCTCGCTTTCAACAATGGCTTTTGCTAGCGAATGTTATAACAATGGTACCAGCCCCACCTTTAAAATTTTGAAAAAATGTGATGGTATTTACTATCAGTTTACGCAAAAAGATCAAAATGGATTCAGCTATGTGAAACAGCAAAATGTGCTGCTAAAAGGGATTGATGCCTTAACATACAAGGCTACGGGCGAAGATGAACAAACGATAATGTTTGGCGATAAAAATGGTTTTTATATTCTTCCGAAGAGAGAACAATACGATAAAAACACATCGGTTTATTTTAAAATTCTTGGTGCAAACCCTAATCAGAAACATATAAATGGCAGGCTATTTTTATTAAACGGAAAATGGACTTACCTGGACGCATGGGAAAAGAGCATCACTAAAATTGTGTTAAACGAGTTACCGCAAAACATCACTAACATTAAAAGTTATGCCTATGGTTTTTATGTTAAAAGCGATAAAAATGTTTTTGTAGTCAGTGTTGATCAAGTCTCGTCGCCAAAATACAAGGTGGCTATTGTTCCTGATTTAAACCCTGCAACAACAGTTTATTATGCTTTTAACCCATTAAATAACGAGGATTTTCTTGCTGATGGGAGCCATCTTTATTCGATCAGGAGAGAGGGATCTGCTGATAACCTAACGCCTCAAATGCTGGCTTTGGGACTGAAAACCGATATGAATAAACTTACAATTGTCGATACTAATTTGCCATCGTGGTATTTAAATGGTCAACTGCTAAAAAAACGAGAAGGTACATCAACCACAGGTAGAGATCCAGTATCAGGTGAGGAAATCGATATCGATTACAGTTTTTCTTCAGGCAAAATTTTGCAGCCACTTTATGGTAAGAGTAATTACACGCTCTTTCGTGGTAAAATATATCCTATTTGGGATGATAATTTTAGTCAGCCTTATGAGGTGAAAACTAATGCGAAAAGCTTAAAAGCAATTGAAGAGAAACTATTTCGAGGGGATGATTTTTATTATATCGAAGGGGATGATGATTTCAAAATCATTAGTACCAATATCTCATCCGATGCAAAATTTTTTTCAAGTATTGGAAGCTACCTTAATTATTTGCCAAAAGCTTTAGTTGATGGTAAATACATCTATTTTATTGGCGACAGGTTTAATATCCACATGGAAAATAAAAAGGCGCTAACCAGTAAAATTGTAAAGCAGTTGGGAATGTTTTATTTGTTTAACCACTCGCTATATGATGGAGAAAAATTGTATCCGATTACCGCTGATGAGGAAACCTTGAGTTATTTAGGTTCGTTTGTCGAAGTTATAAATGAGTGCGCTGACAGTATGCCCAATTCACCATCGGTTAAGGTTAACTATCATAATTTTTTTAAAGATGCCAATCATGTTTATTATTTCGACAATGAGAAACATCACTTGCAAATTATACAGACTGCCGATGTAGAAAATACAAAAATAGATGACTACGAAACCCTCCAGTCACTTTATAAAATTAAGGATGTGAAAGGTTCGGTTAAAAAAAAAGTTAGCGAACCTTTGAACTATTATTTAATTGCTACCTGCGTGATGTTAGTGTTAGGAATTGGAGTTTATATCTTTAAAAGAAGAGATACTCATTAGGATGAATAGAAACAGCATATTTCACCTGCTAAAACGCATTCTTATTCCGATCATAACTTTCGGAATTTTGTTTGTTTTTATTTTGATTTTAAATCCAACTCTGTTCGATGTAAGCCCCAGACATAAACATGAACTTGTGCCTGCCAATCCAAGTCTAATACTCAATTTATTGGCATTTTTTTATGGTCTTTATTTGGCAGTAGAGATGGTTTTGCTTTTCGAGAAAAAAAAGAAAACATTGGCAGTTTGCAATTTCTGCATCTTGGTGTTATTCGCAATTTCATCATTAATGTTCCTTAATTTTTAACCAAAATGAAAAACAGAAAATGGTTTTTAATTGCTTCTGGGATAACCTTGTTAGTTAGCCTTTGCGTTATTTTTCCAATAGAAAAAAAGAGTGAGTTTATTTCAGATCTGGTTTACACCTTTATAACATTAGGTCTTGCAATGCTTCTAGGCATGTACGGCTTAATGGGAAAAAAAATCCTCGGTGGATTATTAATTCTTCTAATGAGCGTAATCATCAGTTTTATTAGTTGGTATATAGTTTTTTACAATGATTTTTGGGGGATAATACCTGCTATTTATGGGGGCATTCCATCAGGCATAGTTGCTGGGTTACTTTTTCTAATTACAGATGCTAATTTTTTAGCTGATGATAATAAATATAAACGCTTTATTAAACGACTTTCAACCTATTCGGTTCTTCTAATTATCATTTCCGTACTATTTGCAAAAGGTGGCGACTGGATTTTCGAGATTTCAGAATATTTTAAAAACAAAGCAGGGCGATGAAAAAACTAATTTACATAGCTTTCTTTTTAATTATTTGTACATCAAAGGTTTTCGCTCAAAAAACAGATAGCACAAAAATAAAATTGGTGGCTAATTATTACAAACTAAATAAAGTACAAAAGGAAGTCGCTCAATTTTATTTAATGTCGTTAAGGTTTTCGTTAACAGGGTTATATAGAAATTACAGAGCCAGGCCACAACTGGTTAGCATTGGCAAAGATGGCGAATTGTACAGTTTTGAGCGATACAAAACCCTTTATGATGATGCGAAAGAATACCAAGAAGATTTCAGTATCAACCTGTTTTATATGGAAAATGTACGCACAAATAAAAAGGGCGAAATTTTACTTGCTTACACTTTGTTAGAACCCCATTGGGATGATGCCCCAGAAGTTAAAAGTTATATCGGTAGAATTGATTTTGGTATTGAAAACAATGATTTTGAAGATTTAAGACAAATACATCGCCCGCAAAAAGTGAAAAAGCTGGGTAAAACATTTATCTTCTTCTATTGTAATAATTATGATTAGGAAAGACCAACGTAGAGAAAATTTTAAATGATATGAGGAGCTCTAAAGTCTTGCCTGTATCAATCGCAATATTACAGCTGCTAAGTTTGACGCATTTATATTACAGTTATAAGTACGGCAGCAGTCAATTTCCGGTAGCATTTATCGAGCTCAATATTTTGGGCTTGATTAATTTGCCTATATTAATTATGGCTTTGATTTATGCCAATAAGTCGAAGCAGAAATCGACAATATGGTTAATACCAGCAACGCTGGCTTTTATTGTGGTTTTGCTGCTTACTATTTGTTATATTGTAATGCTAGCAGATAAATACGATTAATCGAGATCCAATGCATAAAAAGATCATTGCAACATTAGCGGTTTCCTTGCTCTGTTTTATTGTAGCCGTTGTTCTGATGTTTTCCACCAGCGGTAAATATTATAAAACTTTCAGTCCGGATAGGCAGTATTCTGTTTATGCCTCCAAATACTTTTACGAACGTTTTTTATTCAAGATGCCTGGCGACTCTGGCGATGCTTCAGGCAAGGTTTACTTATACGATGAGATAAAACATCAGGTAATTAACAGTGCATCTGTAGCTATCATGTGGACGATCACCGATATCCAGTGGGAGGAAGATAAAGCCTATTTTGTTGGCGAAGACGCTCCGACCATATCAAATCCCTGGCTTTTGCCACGTGCCATAAAAATGCCTTACACCAAAACTGAAGAGCAGGATACCATAAAAACAGTGAAGGAATATAGTTCATTTGATAAAATACAGTCTATCACCATTCTTAAATCCATCAGTTCTTGCTGGAAACCATTAAGTTATCAAGCATTCGATGATACGGGTAATAAGATCTCCAGCTGGACAAAGCGTTATTTTCAATCACCAAATAGCACTTGCGATTTTACGCCGTATTTTATGCATGCTTTAGAATTTGACAAAGGGGCATTGGTTAAAGAGTATTCGTACAATGCGGCATGCGATGATTGCGAAACCTTTCCCTGTGGCACAGAAAGTACTTGGGATCATGATGGAAAAGTGATTGCAAAAAAGGTTTACAAAGGTTGTGAGATATTTAAAAGCAAACCTTAACCAGTTCTTTTCAGTTCATGCATCGATGCATTAGTTTCTTTCCGAAAAACAGTAAAAAGCCAGCGAATTATCATTTAACTCCAGCGAATTCACATCAGCTAAAATACTTTAATGCTGAAACTTTATTTTTAGAGTTATATTGAACTTAGCGACTAAAAAAATGCAATCAGTTCCTGGAAGAAAATCGAAATCAAAAAAAATATTGAAAATTGTTGGCCTATCTATCATAGGTCTAGTTGTTATCATTATTGGGATAGAATATATGTACAAAGACAGTTTAGAAAGTCCGATGTATAAGGTACAGCAATATTTAACCTATAGCAAAGAAGATTGGGCTAATTACGAAAATATGAAGCGTATGCAGGCCGAAGCAAATACGAGGCCGGATATGGTAGATGTGTTGATAGAGGCACCTCAAAGTCCTGTAGATACAACGATGTGGACGAATGCCATCAAAAATAAGGATTTCATTCCTGAGAGTGTATTGGAGGATATCAATAGATATAAAAAGCGAGATTTCTCTAAGCTCAAAATTGCCGAGGATAAACCAAGCGACGACGACGCACAACAGGCAATTGTTAGAAATTATCAGAATGAAGTGACAAGCTTGCTCTCAAAATATAAAGCCCATATAAAAATTGGTGTCTGTTATGCTGGCCCTTTACAAAAACTGGATGGAGATACAGAAATAGCCAGGGTAACCGCAATGGTTTCGGCATTCAATAAAGAGCAAGGAAACCTGGGTAATATTCAGGCGCCTTTAAATGTAATTTATGATTTTGTAAAGTATCAATCAGACCCTGCAACCTGGCACCTGGCCGATTTTAGCCAGAGCATTCCATATGATTATGTATTAAATAAAGACCCATGGTAAGATTTTCAATCCTTTCTTTGCTGATTCTGTCACTGCTTTCTTGCACTAAAAAAGAGCAGGATCAAGCCAAGAAAACACTGTATTTAACCATCAGCGCAAATGATGTATATGCATTTAACTTGGCAGAGAAAAAGTTATTGTGGCATGTTGAAGCCTTTAATAAGGCAGAAAATGATGAGGTTAACTTTTTTACCGTTGATGAAAAACATTTGACCAAAGCTTATATCGACGGCTCAATTATACAATACGATAAAAAAACGGGCAATAAGGTGTGGGAAATAAAGGATACTGATGGGCCGGACGCAAAGCTCTATAATTTTGATTTCAATGAGGTAGCATTCCGATTGTTTTACCAATACCCATTAGTGGTAAACGGCAATCTTATTTTTGCCAACAGCCACGGTGAAATAAAATCGATAAACATAGCCATTAAAAAAGTGAACTGGATTTATTACAATCCCAACATCATCTATTCGAGCCCTAAAGTGGTAAAAAACCTGGTAATGGTCAGCTTAAACGGAAGTATGATTGCGATTGATATCAAAACCGGCAAAAAAGTTTCCTCCGTTAACTATGATGACAACGAACCTGTTACCAACGAAATGGTGATCGATGGCGGTAATATTTTTACACTTAGTCAGAACAATTTGTTATCATCCTTTTCACCTGAATATAATTCTATTTGGGATTATAAAGCGGATAATACCTCGCAAAGTTCTACCCACAACATGCTTATAACAGACAAAGCCGTGTATTTTGGCGGCTCCACTTTATTTGCCGTAGATAAAGAAAAAGGGGAGTTGCTTTGGAAAACCGAATTGTATAAAGATGACAATGCATTGCTTAGTGTAGCCAAATGTGATGATGGCGTGATGGTGAGCACCCGAAAAGAGTTATTAAAGTTAGATGACGATGGTAAAATTATAGCTCGTAAAAAACTGGCTAGCGAAGCCTATGGCATCCTTTATCTTGCCAATAACAACTATTATTATGTTTGCCAAAACGGTGTAATGTATAGCATTGATGCAGGCTTGCAGCATGAAGCGGTTTTTTACAAAGGCATTAATATAGATCCCGAACACAGGGTGGATAATACCTATATGTTTGCAGAATAATAGGCTGCAGAAATTCTAAGAGCCTAATTCAATTACAACAGATGAAAAACTATATTTTGATAATTGCCTTACATCTACTTACCTCTTGCAATGCCCAGGAGGGGCCTAAACTTACTCCAACCGAAAAAAAGGAACTTCAGGACTTTTTTGGCATAAAAGAAAATGTGAAGGAAGTAAGTACTAGCATAGATGCATTAACAACCCTGGGTAAAAGACAATTTACTACAACTACAACGTTTTACAAAAACGGAGCGCCAAAGGAAACCAAAATGTACGAACATGGTAAATTGAAAAGCACTGAACCTTGGCGGGCGAGCGAAAAAAACGACGACAAAGGGTGGGAATTCATTGAGAAATTTGATGATAAGAAACGCGTAATAAAAACGATTAAATACAATTCTGGAAAGATTGTTTCTGAAATTGACTTTAAATATGATGCCTCAGGAAATAAAGTTGAAGAATTTGATAAAGTCAGTAATGTCAAAAAGAAATTTAAGTATAATAGTTTCCATAAAAGAGCCGAGGAAGTAGAATATCAGCAGCACGGCGAGTGGTACTCGAGAAAAAAATACAACTACGATGCGAAAAAGAACAACGTAGAAACTTTGGTTTACTACTATCCTGAAGAAAAGGTGCCCAATGGCAGACTAGTTTATCAATATGACAAAAATGGCGACATGATTAAATGTGTCACCTACGATAAAAGCAATGTAGTTATTGAAACTAAAATTCGAAAAATATCATATTACTAAGAGAATATCAGGGCAGGTTAGGATGAGTCAATTTAAAATTACTTGTTACCTGTGATATAATATATCCCCAAAAACATATTCGAATTTGGGGATATAAAATCTATGCAGCATGTACTACTTCGAAGCCACCGTACATGGCCATCTCTGCAGAATGCTTAACGGTTAATCTTAGTTTCATTTTTTCTATCAATTCTTTAGCTGCGGTAATACTTCTGTAAACATCGTTATTGCCTCGTATTTCTATCCCTCTGCTCAATAACTTAAACTTACTTGGCTGAAATTTTTCAATAAACTGTTGAAGATCGTTTGGTGGAGTAGTTGTCTTTTGCATATTATTCGTTTTTAGATAACAGTTAAAGGACTTACCTTAACTTTTGTTTGATCGATTTTTTCAACATCATCGGGTTTTTAACATTTTGGTAAGGATGTGCTTGATTACCTGTGATTTATTTAATTATATTTTTTCGATTTTAATTTTTGAAAACCTTATTCTTCTAGACACTGTTGTTTTGTTAAAAATCTATTTGTTATGAATACGGATCCAAAAGACAAAATTCAGAATGATGATCAGGATGATCAGCATAAGGAAACAGGCTATAAGCAAGAAACAAATGAAGACAACGATGTTCAGGAGGGGCTAACAGGCGAGACGGATGAGGATGAAGATGTAGCTGGAGATTTAGCTGGTAATGCCGCCGGAAACCCTGAAGACTAAATTTAATCTTCCACTATTTACAACTTTAGTAGTAAGATAATAAAGTTAGCTATGGCTATCGGTGCCCTGGCTAGCTTTATTAATCAGGCTCCAGGCAAATAGCGTCCAAATACAAATTACTGTACTAATTCCCAACTCAAAATCTGAAATCTTTTGTGAAACGAATACTGCAGCAGCAGATATCAGAGAAGAAAACAGGAAAAATAGGAAATTTTTCATAATGATCTGATTTAGTTGCTGTTAATTATCGTGAATATAGCAAATTGACTTTTCTTTCCCAAATATTTAATAATATATTTTATTAGTAGCCAATTATTTAGATACATTTTAGGCCGTTTTTGAGAATTTTCACTGTTGTATCTCAATTTTATTTAAAATCCAAAGCTTTAGTGCCAAAAAAAAGGTGCACCAGAATATTTCTAACGCACCGACTCAATAAGTTTTCGTAATTTTTGTTATTAAGATTTATCTATGCGATACAATCTTCCACCGTCAGTTATTGCATATAAGCTATTATCGCTTCCTTGCGTAATATCCCTAAACCTTTGATTCTCGCTCGCCAGCAATCGCTCTTCGCCAATTACCCTATTATTTTCGATGACCAGACGGACGATATGTGTACCGCTTAGGGCAGCAATAAATAAATTATTCTGCCATTCAACAATTCTATTGCCGGTATAAAAAACCATACCGCTTGGAGAAATAACTGGATCCCAATAATAGGTGGGTTGTTCCAGGCCATTTTGCTGTTGTATGGCACCGCCAATAGCGGCTCCGCTATATTCTATTCCATAAGTAACTGTTGGCCAGCCGTAATTTCGTCCAGCTTGCAACCTATTGATTTCATCACCACCACGCGGGCCATGTTCGCTTTGCCAAATTTCTCCAGTAGTCGGATGAAGGGCCAACCCTTGAGGATTTCTGTGTCCAATGCTGTACAGCTCTGGTAATGCTGCACTATTAGAAAATATCGGGTTTCCAGATGCAGGTTGTCCACTGGTATTAATACGGATAATTTTACCAAGTCCTGCAGTTACAGACTGTGCAAGTGGTCTTGTTGCCAGGTCTGACCGTTCACCCGTGCTTACAATCAAATTCCCTGTTCTATCGAAAAGGATTCTGCCGCCATAATGAAGAGTTCCGTTATAGGCTGGCCCAACTCGATAAATTACTGTTGCGTTTTCGATTGACTGTTCATTTTGTGCCAATCTTCCTTTTGCAACCGATGTTTGTGTGCCGCCGGTAACATTTTCTGAAAATACCCAGTATACCATTCTGTTGCTGGCAAATTGAGGATCGATACATAACCCAAGCAATCCACCTTGCCCAGCTGGATTAACTGCTGGTATACCAGTGATAGGTCCGCTGAGCGTACCAGTTATGGTTGAAATGCGCATCGTTCCGGCTTTTTGAGTGATTAACAATCTTCCGTCAGGAAGTGCTGCTATTCCCCAAGGTGCATTTAGTCCTGTACTAATGGCCGTACCTTGAAACGCAACTGTTGTCCGCACAGCTTTTACTCTGGTTTGGCCTGCAAAAGCAGGAGAGTAGCTGGTATTTGGAGCAGCAGTTTCAACACCCGGCCCATCGATAATACCAGGATCCACTTCTTCGAAATCTTCATTTTTCGAGCAACTAGCTAAGATCAATAGGGAAAATCCTATAAAAATGGAGTTGATTGTAAATCTCATAAGTATATATTTAGTTTGCTATTATGATTAACAGAGCAATAACTAATTGGTTTGCAAATATTTAAAAACTCCAATAGCCAGTATGTATAGAAAGCTATTTTCACAAAAAAAAGATCAGGCTGGGGAAGTCTAACCTTTACCTTGTTTATGTGATTTTATAGATAAAATTTCACATGAGTAGATATTCTACATTCCCTGTCTTAAAATTATGGAAGTATTTTTCAATTAATAAAACATTAAATGAACGACGTTGTTGTAAATCCATCTACCAATTATAGAATCATAATTTACTATGGAAAATCAAGAAAAAACAGTTGAGGTATTAAATGACCTTATTCAAATTAACAACGACAGAGCAGATGGTTTTGATAAAGCATCGAAAGATTTAAGCGATGAGAACATCGATTTAAAGGCGACTTTTGAGAAACTTTCTTCAGACAGTAGAGACAACGTGACCGAACTTGCAGGTCTTGTGGGTAGGAATAACGAAGATCCAGATACTGGAAACACGATCTTAGGTACATTGCACAGAGCTTGGATCGATATCAAAGCAAGTTTTGGTGGTGATGATCGCCATAGCATTTTAGCAGAATGCGAAAGAGGTGAAGATGCAATCAAAAAAGCTTACAGAGATGCACTTCAAGAAAACGAGTTGGGCGAAAATGTAAGAACTGTTTTGTTAAAGCAACAAGATGGGATTAATATTAGCCACGATGCGATTAAAGCATTAAGAGATGCACATAAAGCATTATAAAATTTAACCTGAAAGCCCGCTGAAAAATCTTCAGCGGGCTTTTTTTTTGTCATCTTTTTTGGATGAAGGTCTCTAATTTTACTCAGCGAACTTGATTCGCTGTAATAACAAAAATCTATTTCTTGTGGTGTCGCGTTCTATTTCTACTTTACTTGGCAAGCCAATTCGAAGATATTGTTGTTTTGCCCCTGCTGTTTGTTGCGGCCAATTCACAAGCGTTACATCTTCGCTCCCTATATTTGGATTACTGTTGTGGATAAAATTTGAAAAATAAGCCTGCATTTGTTCTGAGACCTGATAGTCTGCCGACTTCCATGCATAATTTTTCTGTACTTCTAAATTCCCTAAAGCATACTCAATTTCAGCTGCGTGAAAAGCAGAACCTGTAATAGCTCTATTAATCATTTTCTTAAGCAGCACCTGAAAAACGTTGCCATCTTTAATGGTTTTTGGTGTTAAACCAGGGTGGGGTTGGTCAAATAAATAACGATAAACAGGTGCTGTGCTTTTTGCATGAAGTTCTGCCAATCGCCAGGTGCCAAAATTAATAAGCCAATCGCTACCTACTTTTGCACCTGCTATTTTTGCCTCCTTCTTTGTTTTTACTGGATAATATTTTAGTACCTCAGCTGCATCTTCTCCGTAAATTTTTCGCACTCTCTTATAAAAGTTTTCTGGTGTAGCCCTTTTTAACCTGTAAAAAGCCAGGGAAGGTACTTCATCAGCATTCCAGCCAACAAGTAACGGAACTTTAGCTTGTTCACCAGCTTCAAAAACCTCCGTTGGGAATTTTGGTAAAAAGTAGCCATCAACCGTTGGCTTAAAGCGCCGTGGATCTCCTTTAGATGCAAGCTTGAGCAAAGTTTTTTCATCAATGGATCTCATTTCTTCAATGGAAGTGCTTTTGGTAAAAGTGGCAAAGTCAGTTCCCAGTTTTTCTGATGCTTGTTTTGATCTGATTAATCTTCTCGAATCGAGTAAAGAACTGCTTTGTGCGATGGCCGCAGAAAATAATCCTTTAGATAACGGCGAGGCCATATGAGCGCTTATAGATTGAGCGCCAACAGATTCGCCACCAATAGTGATGCGATTTGGATCTCCACCAAAAGCACTAATATTTTCCTTTATCCACTTCAATGCAGCAACCTGATCTAACAAACCATAATTACCCGATGCGCCAAATTGATTCTCTTTACCCAAATCAGGATGCGCTAAAAAGCCAAAAACACTTAATCGGTAATTGATGGAGATATAAATAATACCCTTTTTCGCCATGCTTTCGCCATCATAAGCGGGTTGAGATCCATCTCCATGAATAAATGAGCCGCCATGAATAAACACATAAACCGGATGTGGCTTATCGTCGCGTTTTGCAGTCGACCAGATATTGAGATAAAGGCAATCCTCACTCATGGTTTCTGATCGAAACTCATACAAAATACCAGATTTTTGAACTGGACGAGCACTGAAATCTGTCGCTTTGCGTATGCCAGACCAGTGGGCTAGCCGTTGAGGTGCTTTCCAACGTAATGGCCCAAGCGGTGGCGCAGCATAAGGCACACCTTTAAAAACAAATACATCGTTTTCAATTCTGCCTTGTAATTTTCCTTCATTAACAGTTACATAGGCAACAGATGAAGGTGAAGACTGCGCAAAAGATTTATTTAACGTAGTGAAGAAAATGAGAAGGACGATACTTACTTTAAGTATGTAATTAGGCTTGATGGGGATATTCATTTGTATCACAAAGATAGATAAACTCACCATCAGCAATAGCGTAGAAACGCAACAATCTTATTATCAATTTGTAATCATTATCCATCTAAACTTAATCTGCCTCGCAACTCTTGCTCTTCGAAAACCGGTAGGCATAAAACGGCAATTGCACCTTTTGAATCTGCTCCAGATTGCAGCGTAAAGCTTGCACAGTCATTATATTGTTTATTAATCATTTTGATTCTCTCTTTTATAGATGCCAGTCCTAGTGATTGTTCTTTTATATCCGCAAATCTCGAAGGTTTTTCTTTGTAATTCAATCCTACTCCATTATCGGCTACCGTAATGCAAATCCCGTTTTCAATCTTTTTAATGTTTACAGATAAATGGCCATCTTTTTTATCACTTTGTATCAACCCATGTAAAATAGCATTCTCTATTAAAGGCTGAATAAGCATAGGCGGGAGGTAAGTTGTTTTTAACTGAATACTCTCATTTACTTCAAAAGCATAAGTAAACGCACCAGCATATCTCATGGCTTCCAATTCGGTATATAACATTAAGGCTTTCCATTCCTTATCTGCCGTGACTAAGCTTTTGGTTGAATTTTCCAATATCAATCTGCTTAATGCAGCGAATTTTTGAATTAGGCGGGAAGCTGTTCTTTTATCATTTTCCATGATATAAGACTCTATGGAATTTAATACGTTGAAAATAAAATGCGGGTTCATTTGCGAACGAATTGATTTAAGTTCACTCTCTGAAAGTTGGTATTGGTGCATTAAATTAAGCGCATTTTGTTCGGCTTGTTTTTGTTGTAAGGTGTTTTTATACCTCAACTGCCTAATGCGGTAAATGCTGAAAATAAAAATTATAATAGCAATTGATGCAATTAATAGAATGATAAAATTTCGTTCTTTTTGGCTGGTTTTTACGTTCGCAAGTACCAATTTTTGCTTATTTATAAATAAACTGTCTTGCTTCTGGCGTAGCTCGTATTTTGCACCCATTTCAGCAATGGCGTTACCAATACTTTCGGTATTGATTTTATCCTTCGTGATATTTTCTAAATTTTTGAAGTAATATGCCTTATCGAATCGTTGTTGTTGGCCATAGACGTAAGCAAAATTGTGGTATAAAACAGCTTTGTTTGCATCGGTAATGTAAGGTGATAGATATTTTTCTGCCTTTCTTAAATTTTCAATACTCTCATCAAATTTATTCTGTTGCATTAGGCAATCGCCAATATTTGCGTAGGCAGCATATAGGCCAATACTATCTTTAACCAATGCTAAGCCTTTAATGGCTTGCTTGTAATTGGCTAAAGCACTACTATAATTCTTTTTTAAAGAATAAATATCAGCAGTAAATAGTAACGCCGTGTTTTTGGAGTTGTTGAATTTCGATGGATCTTGAGTTACTTTGTTGAAGTAAAAAAGTGCACTATCGAGTTTGTTTAAGCTTTTGAATGACAGCCCAATATTATTTAAGTTATCAAATAAGTAGGTGCTATCTTTTAGAATTTTGTCATAATAGAGCTGTTTCTTAAAGTAGCTAATTGCAGTCGGATAACGCTTTGCAAAGCTTAATTCGATGTTCCCTAGCCGACTGAATAAAAATGATAAGGCGGGATAATCTTTTTTGCTTTCACAAAATTTAATCGCTTCACCATAATAAAATATGCTCGAATCTATTTTGCTTAGCGATTCATAATTGTTTCCCAAATGCATGTTAATTCTTTCAGAGTAGTTTTTATCTATTCCTTTAAGTGCTTTGGCTTTAAATAAGAGATTAATTGCATCTTGATATTTGCCACTTTGGGTATAAAGCCTTGCAGAATCTACCAATAGCTTGTACTTACTTTGAGAAAACCCCAAGAAATGAATTAATAATAAACTGGCAATTAAATAATATCTCGGGGAAAGCATCGATAGCTAAAGTTTTATCTGATTAGCCTGTTTAAATTCAATCGTAGGGATAGGAGGTGGAGTTGGTTTTGGTTTCACTAGAATTACCTGCTCGCTTATAGGCACACCTTTTAAAAGAAACTTAGTGACAATATTATTCCCCTTGAAGGTGATTCTAATTTCACAATCATTAAAATCTACATCTTTTCCTACTACAAACTGGACTTTTTTTGCCGGATTTAGTTTCTCGAATAGTTTTGGTTTCGCAGTTTTGCCAGCCACTGAAGATTTGCCAATGTTGGCGTTTTTTTTAGGTGCGTTCATCTGAATTTGGGTTAAATTTTTGTAGTAAATTATTGTTTCATATCTCTGCAAGTTTATACTTATAAAACTGTGCAGATTTATTTATACCTAAATTAGGATAATAAATGTAAAAAGGAATGAATGTTCAATCATTAATTCTAGTATTCCAATCATTTTAAATGCCCTTCTATCAGTAGGTTAGTATTGATGCTCCGATAAAGAAGCTAATTATGCGGTGGTAGGATATTATTTCTATGTTTTGTGATTAGGAAATATAGCCCAAGTGAAAAGTGGAATTTAGTTTGCCACTGGCTTAACTACTTTATCAATTACGATTAAACGATTTTCTACATAGGTTTTCATCTAATCTCAAATCTCATACTTTTTGCATTTCATGCTTCCTGCTCGCATACGTAACTCTATTCAATTTTTTTACTCATTTTAAGCCTGTATTCACTCATCCACACTGCGCCTGCAATCATTATCAGAAAATGTGAAGAATAAGGGTTATAAGTTTATAGATGAAAAGCATCTAGCGTATCAATCTCGGTCAGATTTATCCGACTATGTTTAACTACCTTTCTATAAAATTTTGTTTCAAGTTGCTTCCAAAAAATAAATACCCGAAATTTAGTAAAAATGATAAATCGATGTTAAGAGCAGCAATTTTAGACGATGAAATTAGAGGAAGCAAATTGCTTGCACACAAGCTTGATGTTTTTGAAAATGAATTACAGGTGGTTGGCGTATTTAATGATGCTACACTAGCTGTTGATGCTATTGCTAAACTAGAGTTAGATGTGCTCTTTTTGGATGTTGAAATGCCAGGAATGAATGGCTTCCAGGTTTTGGAACGCCTGGGCACATTCAACTTTGAAGTAATTTTTACCACTGCTTATGACAGTTACACTTTGGAGGCACTCCGTTTAAGCGCTGTTGATTATTTAATGAAACCTGTAGATGAGGACGAGTTGAAAACGGCCATTAACAGACTTAAGAAAAGAGTATTCGAAAAAGCTTATAGCAAAGTTATTATACCAGAAAAAAAACCTAAGAATAAACTGGCCTTGCCCACTGCCGAGGGGATTTATTTAATTGATAAAGTAAATATAGTGCGGGTTGAGGCTATGAGTAATTATAGTGTTTTTATACTTGCAGATGCCAAAAAAATTGTGGTCTCGAAAACATTGAAAGAATATGAACCTGTTTTGGATGATGCCCAATTTATGAGGGTAAACCGTTCGGTGATCGTTAATTTAGATTATGTGGTAAAATATCGAAAAGGAGATGGAGGGACACTCGAATTATCAGATGGGGCAGAGATAGAGGTCTCGGTTCAAAAAAAGGAAATGTTGATGCAAAAACTGTTTTAATATTGATCTTCCGCACTGCTAACCACTTTCATTCCATAGAAAACTCTTAGCAAAATAAGATTTACCACCTTGTATCTTTCGATTTTTGTTTACATATGTCAATTTTCTGTTCTATAACTAAAACAATTTTGCATATTGGTGGTTTCACACAGTGAATACGCAATTGCAAACTATTTTTGACTTAGAATTATATGGGTAAGAAAATATGCCTGCTCGAGGATGATCAGGGTATTAAGGAGATTATTGAATTGATTTTAACTGAAGAGAATTATGAAGTTTTTGGATTTTCGAATGTAAAAGAGTTCATGGCCTTTGATGATAAAGGTTCTCAAGATTTATATTTGTTAGATGTAAAACTTCCCGATGGCAATGGAATTGAGGTGTGTGAGATGCTTAAAAAAGATCCGGAAACTAAAAATATTCCCATTATGATGATGAGTGCACATGCTGCGCTTAGCGAAATGAAGAAACAATGTGGGGCGGAAGATTTTATTGCAAAACCATTCGATATATTCGATCTTTTGCAAAGAGTGGGAGGGTTTGTCGGTCAACATAATTAGTCAACCGACAATAAAATTGCTAAGTTAAAGGCTATCAGATGCCATAACTTCCTTTATAATTTTTCAAGTACTTCTTTAGTTCTATACGTGCCTGATGGATGTGGGTCTTCACCGTTCCGATAGGTATCCCTAATTCTTCTGCAATCTCGTGGTATTTATATCCCTCAAAGTAACGTTGGAAAGGAATGCTGTAATTTTGTGGAATACTGGCGAGTGCTTTTTGAATATCACCCATGATGAACTTCCCTTCAGATGCGTTTTTAGAAGCACTTTTTAATAGATGCGCACTCGAAATATCTTCTTCTGTCGTAATTAGCTCGTTCCTTTTCTGGTCTTTTCTGTAATTATTGATAAAAGTATTTCGCATGATTACGTATAGCCAACCTTTAATATTGGTGCCTTCGTCAAAATTATGGCAGAATCTAATGCCCTTCATCAGCGTGTCTTGCACCAGATCTTTGGCTTCATCTTCATCTTTGGTAAAACGTATCGCATGCGAATATAGGGATGTAGCATGCCGATCGGCATTGTGGCTAAATTCTATTTGATCCATATTATAGGGATTTGGTTAAATATCTTTATCAATCACATGATTGATAATTTTCTTTATCAAATATTATAACATGAATGCTAGAACATGGTTTGCAACTTGGTACCAGAAACAGCCGTATTGATATTAATTACGTAATAAATACGGTTAAATTTTGTGGTTAATACAACTGATTCTCTATTTATTGGTTTAAAAGCTGAATTGACGCAAGTAAAAGTAGAAGCAAGGAATGGTAAATACCTAAAATTAACCTGTAGCTGAAAGCTGTTGATGATTATTTTCAATGGCTGTTAAATCGTATCTTTTATATTCGTAAGCTATAGCCGTTTTTCGAAGATCATTTATCTCTGATGATAGAAATATCGACTGGATATTAGTGTTTTCAGAGAGTTGTTTAAGTCTTGCTATAACTTTCTTGTAGTCTTGGTCGTTATTTATTTTGATCATTTGGTGTGTATTGAGTGGCTAATTTCCGGATGATAACAAGACATCAGGACAAAAAGTTTTAGATAAATGTTAATAAACAACAGGCTTATAGCATCAAACTTTTTTATTAATAAGTTTAACTTAGAAACCATTGCGACAGGAGTTTGTTATGGAAAGATGAAAAACAATACTGCTAAAAATATCGCCAGGATCATGTTAGGCACCGGACTGATTATTGCCGGCGTTGGTCATTTAACTTTTGCCAGGAAAGAATTTCAGGCACAAGTACCAGATTGGGTTCCGCTGAAAAAGGATGACACTGTTATTTATTCGGGCTTAGTTGAAATTGCAATGGGAACCGCATTGGTTTTTGCTCCAGTAAAATACAGAAGTACAGTTGGCCTTTTAGCAGCATCATTGTTTGTTGCCGTTTTTCCCGGGAATGTTTCTCAATACTTAAACAAACGTGATGGTTTTGGTTTGGATACTGATCAAAAACGGTTGATGCGATTATTTTTTCAACCTGTACTTATTTTTTGGGCAATAAAAAGTACAAAACAAAAGCGGTTAGCGGCTTTGTAATGTCGATGAATATTTTTATTTTCAATCTTACTTTGAAAATAAAACTCACGCTCCATGTTTAAAGACATTTTCTCTTTTTACGGTCGAATTCGCCGTACCGAATACTGCATTACTTTTCTTGCCTATTGGCTGTGTCTTTTTATCATTAGCGCTCTGGCTGAAAGCCCAGGAATGGAATGGGCAGGTATATTTGTTCTTTTGCCGGTTTTTATTTTAATCTCGCAGGGAGCGAAAAGATGTCATGATTTAGGCAATTCTGGTTGGTATTTGCTTATCCCATTTTATATTTTCGTAATGCTGTTTAGTGCTGGTGATTACGGCGCTAATGAATACGGCGACAACCCCAAAGGTGAAGGCAATGAACCCAATGTAGATCCTTTTGGTTATGATGTTAAAACAGGAACTTTTGCCGAACAGCAAACCACTCCAGATCCATTTCTTTCGAAAAGTGAAGATTCATTTACCAGCTAAAGGCGAAGCTTTCAAACAATGAACCGTTTTCCTCGTTTTACTGCTGTAATAACTTAACATGAAACACTACGACGTCATTATTATTGGAGCCGGACAGGCGGGGATTCCGCTTGCTAAAAAATTAGCAAATGCAGGGATGAAAACAGCGCTTGTTGAGAAAAGAATTGTGGGGGGTACCTGTATTAACGACGGTTGTACACCTACAAAAACAATGATTGCCTCAGCCCGGGCAGCATTCCAAGCCAAAAATGCCGGAAAACTTGGTGTTGTAATTGGAGATATTAAAGTTGATCTTAAAGAAATCAAAAAGCGGAAAGATGGAATTGTAAAATTATTTCAAGAGTCGGCTCAAAAAGGAATTGAATCAACTAAGGGCTTGAAGCTATATATGGGAGCCGCTACTTTCACAGGGAAAAAGGAACTCAAAGTGGAAATGAATGATGGAGGAAGCGAAAACTTATCAGCAGATTTAATTTTCATCAATACCGGTGCGAGTACGGTAATTCCAGATATTAAAGGTTTGAATGAAGTGGAATATCTCACTTCAACTTCTATACTAGATTTAACTGAAATTCCAGAGCATCTTGTGATCATTGGTGGCAATTATATTGGTTTGGAGTTTGGCCAAATGTTTAGCCGCTTTGGTAGCAAAGTAACTATTCTAGAAAAATCATCCCATGTTTTAGCAAGAGAAGATCATGATGTCTCGGATGAACTTTGCAAAGTTTTAGGGAACGAAGACATTAAGTTTTTGACCTCAGTAGAAGTGTCTGAAATTAAGAAAGTGAAAAGTGGGTTAACAATTGAAATAAAGCAAAAATCAGAAAATAAAACTATCAATTGTACTCATTTACTGGTTGCGGCCGGTAGAAAACCACAAACCGAAAATCTGGGGCTAAACTATTGTGGGGTAAAAACCAATGAGAAAGGTCATGTGATTGTGAATACGAAGTTAGAGACCAATGTTAAGGGTATTTATGCTTTGGGCGATGTTAACGGCGGTCCGGCATTTACACATATTGCTTATAACGACCATGTAATTATTTACCAAAATCTGGTAAAAAAGGAAAACCTTTCTACAAAGGGGCGTCCGGTTCCATACTGCATGTTTACTGATCCGCAACTCGCAAGGATAGGAATTTCGGAAAACGAAGCAAAGGAGCGAGGTTTAAATTACAAAGTTGCCGTGTTGCCAATGGCTAATGTTGCCCGAGGTATTGAAACCGGAGAAACATTTGGTTTGATGAAAGCCATAGTTGACGCTAAAACCAAGAAAATTTTAGGAGCTACAGTAATTGCTGCGGATGGGGGCGAAATTATGTCGGTTTTGCAAATGGCTATGCAAGGCGGTATTACCTATGATAAAATTCGATATGGCATTTTTGCCCACCCAACTTATACAGAATCATTGAACAATCTTTTTATGAAATTGGATGATTAGTGTTAATGGAATAAGTAAAAGTTTTGGCGGCAATGAAGCCGTTAAAAAGATTTCTTTTGACGTATTGCCAGGAGAAAGCTTGATTCTTCTGGGAACAAGTGGTTGTGGCAAGACAACTACCCTTAAAATGATAAATCGACTGATTGCACCAGATTCGGGACAGATAAACATTAACGGCAAAAATATTGCGGGAGAAAAACCAGAGATTTTGCGTCGAAGCATTGGTTATGTGTTGCAGAATAATGGCTTGTTTCCACACTACACGGTGGCAGAAAACATTGCCATTGTACCCAAACTTCTGGGCTGGGATAATAAAAAAACGATATTAAGAACTCAGGAAATTTTAGAAAAGCTCCATTTATCAGAACAGTATCTGTCTATGTTTCCAAATGCATTAAGCGGTGGGCAACAACAACGCGTTGGCTTGGCCAGGGCATTGGTAACCGATCCATCTATTTTATTGATGGATGAACCCTTTGGCGCTCTGGATAATGTAACCCGAACCAGCATCAGAAAAGAATTTAAGGCTCTAGAAGAACTTAAACGGAAAACAATGGTGATGGTGACGCATGATATTCATGAAGCTTTTGAGCTTGCAGACCGCATTTGTTTAATGGATAAAGGAAAAATTATCCAGATTGGCACACCAAAGGAATTACTTTTTAAGCCAGTAAATAAGTTTGCAAAGGATTTTTTGGCAGGCGAAAAGTTATCGTTAGCCTTTAAAGCTGTTTCATTAGATGATTTATGGTATTTTTTACCAACATCAGATATACGAACACCCAACGCTATTCCATCTACTGAAAGCGTATGGGATACAATGGAAAAGCTGCAAATGCAAAATAGTATTGAGGTTAAAAATCAATCTGGTAGTTATAAAAATATCGATTTCGATAAATTAACCGCGGCATTTAGTTTATATCAAAAAAGGAATCGCCATGAATGAGAACCAGCAAAGCTTGTGGCAATTCATGGCAGAACAGTCAGATAAGCTGTTCAATCAAACCCTCCAACATTTAGGTTTAACATTTATTTCGCTGTTTTTTGCGGTTTTGGTTGGTGTGCCTTTAGGAATTTTGATAGCCAGAAAACGGAAACTTTCAGGATCGGTTTTGGCTTTTGCGGGTGTTTTGCAAACTATTCCGAGCATTGCCTTATTGGGATTTATGATTCCATTATTAGGAATTGGTGCGAAGCCCGCTATTGTTGCGTTGCTCATTTATGCGCTTTTGCCCATTATCCGAAACACTTATACGGGCATTGTAGGCATAGATGCCAATGTACGTGAGGCTGCAAAGGCGATGGGAATGAGTGTGAAACAAATTCTTTTCAAAGTAGAGCTTCCGCTAGCCATGCCTGTAATTTTAGCTGGAATACGCACCGCTACCGTCATCAATGTGGGCGTCGCAACGCTGGCATCGTACATCGCTGCGGGTGGTTTGGGTGAATTTATTTTCGGGGGAATATCATTGAACAACACCAATATGATTCTTGCTGGTGCAATTCCTGCAGCAGTTTTGGCCATTTTATTAGATGCTTTACTGGCGCTACTTCAAAACCTAAATATCAAGAAACTAAAGCGGGTATTGATCATTCTTCCTATTGTGATTTTAATTTTGGGTGGCTTTTATTTGCTGCCTAAAGCTTACGGAAGTTCGCTCACTGCTGGTTTTACGCCAGAGTTTATGGGCAGGCAAGATGGCGATTTAGGGTTAAAATCCGTTTACGGTTTAAAAATCCATACGATCGTGATTAGTGATGCGGTAATGTACAAAGCAGCTTTTGAGAAAGAATTGGATGTAATTAGCGGATATTCTACCGATGGAAGATTGAAAGCATTCGACTTGATCATCTTAAAGGATGACAAAGGCATTTTTCCACCTTACTATGCAGCACCAATTGTTAGAACATCTTCCCTAAAAAAGTTTCCTGAATTAGAAAAAACACTAAATCTTCTAGAAGGCAAAATTAACGATTCTATTATGACTGATCTTAATTACAAAACGGATCAGTTACACCAAAGTCCGGAGCGGGTTGCGAAGGAGTTTCTGGTAAGTCAAGATTTGTATAAGTCGCCGCTAAATGGTAAGGGAGAAACGGTACGAATAGGTTCTAAAATTTTCGGCGAACAGTACATTTTAGCAGAAATGTATAAAATGCTTATTCAGGGAAATACAAACTATCAGGTGGCTACTAAAACGGGTTTGGGCGGCACAAAAATTTGCTTCGATGCCTTGGTTAACGATCAGATAGATGTTTATCCGGAATATACAGGAACCGGATTGTTGGTTCTGCTACAACCCAATGCAGATTTTGCAAAGAAAATTGCTCATGATAAAGATAAAGCCTACAACTACGTTAAAGATGAATTCATCAAGAAATTCGGAATTAAATGGTTAACTCCAATTGGTTTTAATAATTCTTATGCTTTAATGATGCGTCGAAAACAATCAAAAGAACTTGGTGTTTATTCTATCACAGATCTGAAGCAATATCTAGACAACAACAAATGAATTTAAGCGAAGAATACTTGCTAATTAGAAAGCATTCTGAAGAAATATGTGAGCCTTTGCAAACGGAGGATTATGTAGTTCAACCGATAGTTGACGTTAGCCCTCCAAAGTGGCATTTGGGCCATACCACCTGGTTTTTCGAAACCTTTATTTTGAAACCCTTCTCGCCAGAATATCAGGAGTTTAATCCAGATTATAATTACGTTTTTAACAGCTATTATGAAACCGTTGGCGCAAGGGTAATCCGTACCGATCGTGGTAATTTAAGCCGGCCAAGCGTGAACGAAGTTTATCAATATCGTGCTTATGTAGATGAAGCCATGGCTAAATTACTTTCTTGCCCTGTAGATGAGAAGTTAACAGAATTGCTGCATTTGGGTTTCAATC
The DNA here is from genome assembly GCF_979258625.1 of Pedobacter sp. AC212. Lineage (NCBI taxonomy): Bacteria > Pseudomonadati > Bacteroidota > Sphingobacteriia > Sphingobacteriales > Sphingobacteriaceae > Pedobacter > Pedobacter sp. AC212. The sequence goes on from NZ_OZ409870.1 coordinate 2,511,368, forward strand.
ATGAGCAACAACATCAGGAACTTCTGCTAACAGATATCAAATATATTTTAGGTAATAATCCGTTGTTTCCAGTGTACAACACAAATTGGAAAGATAAAAGCTTACCGACATCTGAACCACAAATGATAGATGTTCCGGAAGGCGTTTATGAAGTTGGATACAGCGGTAATGGCTTTTGCTTTGATAATGAACTATCGAGACACAAAGTATATCTTCAGAATTTCGCCATAAGTACCGCTTTGGTAACTAACGGAGAATATTTGGATTTTATTGAAGCTGGTGGTTATAAAAATTTTAGCCTGTGGCATGCGGAAGGTTGGGATTGGGTAAACAACAATCAAATTGTAGCACCCATGTACTGGAGCAAGATGGATGATGCCTGGTTTAATTACACGCTTAATGGCTTGCAATCGATCGACCTCAAAGCGCCTGTAACGCATTTAAGCTATTACGAAGCTTATGCCTTTGCCAGTTGGAAGGGTTTGCGTTTGCCTACCGAATTTGAGTGGGAAATAGCAGCACAGCAATTGAATTGGGGGGCAAGATGGGAGTGGACTGAAAGTGCTTATTTGCCGTATCCAGGTTTTAGTAAAGCACCAGGTGCGCTCGGAGAGTATAACGGCAAATTTATGGTAAACCAAAAAGTACTTCGTGGTGCATCGGTTGCCACACCTCTAGGACATGAACGCAGCACTTACCGCAATTTTTTTCATCCACATTTAAGGTGGCAATTTACAGGCATAAGATTAGCAAAGTAACCTATGGATTCTATTATTACCAATCAGATTGCGTCAGTTAGTACATCATTTTTAACTGATGTTTTACAAGGATTGCAAAGTAAACCTAAATTTTTAAGCTCCAAATATTTCTATGATGAAAAAGGCGATCGCATATTTCAACAAATCATGGATATGGATGAATACTACCTTACCGATGCAGAGATGGAGATTATGGAGCAACAATCTTCAGAATTAGCAAGATTTATTGCTGTTAATGATCAACCCTTTGATTTGATTGAGCTTGGCGCTGGCGATGCGACAAAATCTATTCATCTATTAAATGCCTTGTTAAAACAACAGCTTAATTTTACTTATTTCCCTATTGATATTTCAACGCATGTAATCAACGATCTGGAAGAAAATCTACCTAAGAAACTTCCTCAGTTGAAAATGGAAGGACTTAATGGCGATTATTTTAAGATGCTTAAAAAAGCAAAGGAGATTTCCAGTCGCCGGAAAGTGGTTTTATTTATGGGCGCCAATATCGGTAATATGAACTTAAGCGATGCCGAGCAGTTTTGCTGTGATTTACGGAATGAGCTTGCCCCAAATGATTTACTGATTATCGGATTTGATTTAAAGAAGAATCCGAAACAGATTTTGGCAGCCTATAATGATCCTGCGGGGATTACGCGTTCATTCAATTTGAATCTTCTTGATCGGATAAATAATGAATTAGATGGTGATTTTGATGTTTCAAAGTTCGATCATTACGCATCATACGATCCTGAAACCGGAGCTTGCAAAAGTTATTTAATCAGTTTGCAAGAGCAGTGGGTAAACGTAGGCGATGAAACCATTCACTTCACCGCAAATGAATTTATCTACATGGAGATCTCACAAAAATATTCTCTTGAAGATGTAGATGCGTTGGCTAAAAAATCTGGCTTTAACCCAATACATCGATTTTTCGATCATCAGAAATATTTTACAGATGCCGTTTGGAAAGTAGATTAACTTTTGCCATCAAGCACATCAAGCAGTTTCTGTAAATCATCCTCAGTATTATAAAAATGGAACGAAAATCTCGTTCCAGCGCCCCTTGCTGAACATAGAATGTTAGCTTCAGCCAGTTTTTGCACCAATTTTTCTTCCAAAGGTAGGCTGATAATGGTTGATTGGCTTTCTCTCTCTGTGATCCAAACTGGGAGTAAACCTTTATTGTGAAATTCTAATCTCGCCTTTTGGCAAAGGAATTGGTTGTTTTTTTCGATGTGCTCAAACCCGGTAGATTGTAAGAAATTAAGGCTATGATAAAGCGAGCCGAAATTTAAGGTATCTAAATGGCCAGGTTCAAAACACATATCCAAATGACTTTTTCCAATTAAAAATGGCGCTGTTGGAAGTTTTTTATTCACTCGATCTTGATAGAGTTCGCCAATTAATTGTTCTGATAACAAAGTGAATCCATTTCCAAATCCAGAAAGTAACCATTTATAGCCACTCGAAATGAGTGCATCTAAGCCTGATTGTTTAAAGTTAAATGGTGTTGTGCCACAAAACTGTGTTCCATCTGCCAGCAACAAAATCTGCGGATAGGTTTGCTTGATTTTCTTGATGAAATCTTCTGATAATTTATAACCACTAATATATTGCACCATACTGAATGCAAAAGCCGTAGGCTTAAAGTCTTCAATTGCTTTAATAATATTCTGCTCCAGGTTTACATCAATATCAACCTCTGTAAATTCAAAACCTAAAGTTTTTACCGGATAGGCAAGGGAAGGATAATCTTCTTTTAAAAGCAAAAATCGATGGTTCAGATCCAGCCCATTGAGTAAGGTATTAAATCCAAACGAAAAGTTTGGGGTTAGAAAGATATGTTCTGCCTGATAAATTTCAGCAAGTTTCTTTCTTAAATCTTCGATTATCGTAGCCTGGTTTACCCTAAAATTGCTTCCTTCATTAAGGTACTCAACATCGTGTTTGTTGCGCCATTCTAATAGCGGTTTACCTAGAATGCCAGAATAAGCAGTATTTAGGTAGGTGCTGTGATATAAAACCGGAAATAAATCTTGAACGTTCATGATCAAAAGTAATAGAAAATAACCACCCAAACCATAAGCTTTCTATTTTGTTAATTCTTTACTATACCCTTTACCAAATGGAAAATCATACTTCAATTTTAATTAACGAACTTAAAAAATTATTGGGTGGCGGAGGAGCGCATGTAGGTTTGAAAGAAGCACTTGCAGATTTAACAATTGAGCAGGTTTCAAAAAAGCCTGATCTCCTACCTTATAGCATCTGGCAATTGGCAGAGCATATCCGTATGGCCCAATGGGATATGCTCGAATTTAGTAAAGATGGCAATCATCAATCTCCGAAATGGCCGGAGCAGTATTGGCCGGAAGAAGTTGCTCCAGAAAGTGAAGAAGCCTGGAATAAAACCATCGCCAGTATAGAAACTGACCTAAAAAAATTTATTAAATTAATGGAATCGGCAGATCTTTACAGCCAAATTCCACATGGGCAGGGACAAACACTGCTTCGCGAAGCGCTGCAAATTGCTGATCATAATGCCTATCACACTGCTGAAATAGTAGTGATAAGAAGATTAATCGGTGCCTGGAAGAGTTAACTAATACAAGCGCCCCAAATATTGTTTTACTAATTTTTATATGATCATGTTACAAACAAGCAAAGCATTTAGTTCATTCTCTGTAAAGAACATTGAAGAGGCAAAAGCATTTTATGAGTTAATTGGTTTGAAAACCAAAATAGGAGAGATGGGCATCTTGGAGTTGGCACTTGAAGGGAGTGAAAACATCATGCTCTACCCGAAAGATAATCATGAACCGGCAACTTTTACAGTATTAAACTTTCCTGTGAACAATATTGATGAAGCTGTGGATGAACTGATCTCCAAAGGAATAAAGTTCGAACAATACGATTCAGAATATCTTAAAACTGATGAGAAAGGCATCTCGAGAGGCGAGCAAGGGCCGAAGATTGCCTGGTTCAAAGATCCGTCAGGGAATATTCTATCGGTTTTGGAAGGGTAAATTTGAATTCATCAATCAGCTGAAAGGAGCTGATTGATGAATTTTTAATTAGGCCAATAGCCCAAAACATTGGTGGGCTATTTCGTATTCTTCATTGGTTGGGATCACCAGAATTTTTACTCGGGATTCGTCTGTACTTACATCTGCAATTCCGCCCGAATAGTTTAAGTTACTTTCGGCATCCATTTCAATACCGAGATAATTCAGCTCATCGCAAACGGAAGCACGCATTAATTTGTCGTTTTCTCCAACACCGGCTGTAAATACGATAGCATCAAGGCCATTCAAAATTGCTGCATAAGCACCAATAAATTTTTTAATTCGGTAAGCATATAGCTGGAGTGCTAAAATTGCACCATCACTACCTTCAGCAGCCAGCTTTCCAATGTCACGCATATCGCTCGAACCGCCTACGCCTAACAATCCCGACTGTTTATTAAACAAAGTGCTTAATTGATCGAGGCTATAACCCGCATGTTCTATTAAATGAAAAATCACCGAAGGGTCGATATCGCCAGAACGCGTACCCATCATTAATCCACTTAAGGGGCCAAAACCCATACTGGTATCTATCGATTTTCCATTTTGAACGGCAGTCATGCTGCAACCATTTCCCAGATGGATAGTGATAATTTTTGAATCTTTTTTATCCAGCCATTTAATCGCTTGCTCACTCACATACTTGTGGCTGGTTCCATGGAATCCATATAAACGAATTCCGTGTTCGTTGTAGTACCGATTCGGAATGGCATACCTAAATGCTTCCTGTGGAATAGTTTGGTGAAAAGCGGTATCAAAAACCGCAATCTGTTTAGCTTTTGTAAAGGTTTGTTCGGCAACTTCTATGCATTTCAAGTTAACAGGATTATGGAGTGGGGCCAGAGAAAAAAGTTTTCTAATCTGCGCCTTCACTTCTCCTGTTATTAACGTAGGTCCCGAAAAGTGTTCACCTCCATGCACCACACGGTGGCCAACGGCAGCAATATCATCTGGACTAGCAATAACCGCTCTTTCGCCCTCGCTTAGCAAAGCTAAAACTTGATTCAAACCTTCGCCGTGATCGATGATGAAACCATTTTTTTCGGTTACAAATTTCTCTCCGCCTGCGTAAACCGTATGTTTAATATAAGAGCCTTCAATGCCAATGCGTTCAACCAATCCACTACAAATTGGCGCCTGCACAGGCATTTTAAAAAGTTGATACTTAAGGGAACTGCTCCCAGAATTTATAACTAAAATATTCATGTTTTTTTTTATAGGTCTTGACATTGTATCGCGGTAATCACTACCGTATTAAAAATATCATCAACAGTACAACCCCGACTAAGGTCGTTAATAGGTTTATTTAATCCCTGCAACATTGGGCCAATGGCTAATGCGCCAGTTTCGCGTTGTACAGCTTTGTATGTGTTGTTCCCTGTATTTAAATCTGGGAAAATCAAAACACTTGCCCGGCCAGCAACTTCCGAGTTCGGCATTTTTTGCTTACCAACTATAGGATCTACAGCGGCATCATATTGGATCGGTCCTTCGATTTTAAGCTCAGGATATCTTCCCCTAACAATTGCAGTAGCTTCCCTCACGCGTTCTACATCTTCACCTTCCCCGGAAGTGCCGGATGAATAGGACAGCATAGCAATTCTCGGTTCAATGCCAAATTTTGCGCTACTTTCTGCTGATGAAATAGCAATTTCTGCAAGTTGTTGTGCAGTTGGATTGGGGTTTACAGCACAATCGCCAAAAATGGCTACCCGCTCGGGTAAACACATAAAAAATATTGATGACACTACGGAAACGCCTGGTCTGGTTTTTACAAACTGCAAGGCCGGGCGGATGGTATGTTGAGTGGTGTGCACTGCGCCAGAAACCATTCCATCGGCATCGCCCTTGTAAACCATCATCGTTCCAAAATAAGAAACATCTGTCATCATATCCCGAGCCATTTCCAGATTTACATTTTTGGCCTTTCTTAACTCGTGCAAGGTTTCCACGTAAGAATCGTATTGCTCGGAAAGCGCAGGATTGTGGATATGAATGGTGTTCAGGTCCAGGTTTAAGCCAAGTCGTTTGATAGAATTACTAATCTCCAATGGATCGCCCAACAACGTAATGTCAACAATATCCTGGGCAATCAATTTCTCAACTGCTTTCAAAATTCGCTCATCATTTCCTTCGGGAAGAACAATGTGTTTCTTTTCTCTTTTGGCCCATTTTACCAATTGATACTGAAACATGTGCGGGGTGATGCCCTGATAGCTGAATGTGATGATTTTATCATCAAGCGCTTTTAAATCAACATGTTTTTCAAAAATATCTATGGCTAACTCAATTTTCTTTTTGTTATCTATGGTGATTTTAGAATGAATCGAACCAATAGTTGTAGTGGTTTCAAATGTTCCCTTTTGAACCGCAATAATTGGGATAATGGTTTGCAAACCTTCGATAAGCTTAATCATTGGTTCATCGGGCAAACTTCCTGCTGTAAGTACAATTCCGGCAATTTTAGGGTAATTAGCGGATAAGTTGGCTTGCAACGATCCGATGATAATATCGCCCCGATCACCAGGGGTTACAATAAGCAGATTATCTTTAATGTGCCTTAAAAAGTTTGGCAGCATCATCGCACCGGTTACAAAATTATCAACCTGATTATCGAGCAAATCGGCACCGAATAAAATATCAGCATCAAGCGCAGCCGCAATTTCTTTCATAGTTGGGCTTTGCAAACCACTTTCAATCGGAATTACGGCTATTAATAATTCTGGCGGTAATTGATTGGTTAAGGCCTGTTTAATACGTTCTGCTTCTTCAGGATTAACCATGTTGGCCACCACACCCAAAACCTGCACATCTCTTAACAAAAAGTTGCGGTAAATATTGATGGCGCTTTTAAATAACTGACTTGCCGTTTTTCCCTTTCCTGATACTACAATCAACACCGGAGCACCCAGGTTTTTGGCCATCAACGCATTCGATTCAAATTCGAAGGCGCTGCCTTCACCTAAAAAATCGCTTCCTTCAATTACAGTGAAATCATAATTATCTTCTAATTTTTTATATTTACTGATGATCGTATTGATAATTGTGCCGCTATCTTCAGCCTGGTGAAGCATATCTTGTCGGGTAAAGGCAAAAGCATCTTCGTAACGAATCGGTAATGCGAAGTAATCAAGCATTGCTTCTACGTGTTCGTCTTTTTGATTTGGATCTTCTTGAGCAATGATTGGCTTAAAATAACCTACTTTTTGGGTTTTAGCCAGTAGCATGTTTATCATGCCAAATGCAATCACTGATTTTCCGGTATAAGGCTCTGCAGATGCTATAAAGATGTTCTTCGTCATAAAAAAAGGATAAGGCTGATTAGAATAACTAACTTTTGCCAATATAGTTGGAAATTTTTTAAATCTATATTAAAAAAGTAGCCCACCTAATTGCAGCTGAAAATTTGAAATTAAAAAGGCTAACAAAAAGATATTGATATATTGGTAAAATGAAACCTACAATCACCATTGAATATTGCCCGAAATGCGGATGGCTGTTGCGATCGGCGTATATGGCGCAAGAAATTTTGAACACTTTTACAGATGAAATTAAGGGAGTAATGCTCATCCCAAGCGAAATAGGTGGTAAATTTACCATCACTATTGATAGCCAAGTCATTTTTGACCGCAGTGTAATGGAACGTTTCCCCGAAATCAAGGAGCTGAAAAAATTAGTTCGAGATCATGTAAGTCCAGATAAGGATCTAGGGCATACCGATCGAAAATAACTGCTACGCGTTCGATTCGATAATCAATTTAAGGGTCTTAAGCCTATAAATAAGCGGCTGATTTACTTTGGATGTTAGGTTGGCCTTTAACGGCTGGAAATGACTTTGCAAAAAATGATCGTAATCTGTAATCTCTGTTGCTTGGTTCAAAAAAATAGGCACAGGTTGTTTTCCTGCTTTTGTAAAAAAATCTTCTAGCTCCTGAAGCTCCTGCATTGTCATGCCACTAAGTTACAAATGAAAATTTAATAGATTTCAATATCACTGGTTCATTTTATTATTTAGCTATCACTCAATACCTTTTATTTTACGGCCATGTTTTCAAAAGCTATCATATGGCCTCAAAACGCCGTTAATAAAATAAATAAAACCATATCGCATTATTTTGTGTTCATGAATTGCTTTTGATGCCTAATTAATACACCACCAAATGAAGGAGATAAGTACTGAATTATTTTATAAAATTGGGGAAAGTGCTAATGATGGATACTTCATCTACAATTTGCAAACTGAAGATTTTATTTACATTAATACTGCATTGGCCCATATTTGGGAAGTCGATAAAGAATCTCTTCTGCAGAAACCAAAATTATTTCTAGGCAAAGTTTACAGTGATGATGTAGAACATGTTATTTCCTGTTACGAAGAATGTTTGGAAGATATGGAACCTAAGAAATATGAATTTCGACTAGGTTTTGAAAATTCCAGAGAGAAATATGTAAAAGTGAGTTTGTATCCAATTAAAAATGAGGAAATAATCATTTGTGGCATAGTCGAGGATATCACTGTAGAACGCCACAATAAGTTGCTTGTTGATCAAATCAATTACAGGAAAAATATTACACTCGAAGTTTTATCACATGATTTAAAGGAACCTCTTGGCATGATGAAGTTAACCGCATCATCGATGGAGAAAGATGTAGCTAAAATTGGTGATAAAAATCTGCAAAAGTCGTTAAGCTTTATCGTAGATATGTGTGATCGAAATACGCGATTAGTGCGGAGTGTCATCAATCACGAATTTATAAAGAGCAACATCATAGAAATTAATAAAGACAGGCTGGAATTGGTGTGGGAGCTAAAAGATGCCTTACGTTATTATAGACGATCAAGGTTGAGCAATGTTCGTAATTTTAAGTTCAGCAGCAATCAGGATAAGATTTACCTGTCGATTGATGGAATGAAATTTCTGCAAGTGATCAATAATTTAATTTCAAATTCGATAAAGTTTACTGATGAAAATGGCACCATTGGCGTAACCGTAAATGATGTAGGGAATGCGGTAGTGATTTCAGTTTATGATAATGGCAGGGGAATACCGGAAAACATGAGGGCAGATTTGTTTGAAAGGGCAGAGCAAGGATTTCGAGCTGGCTTAGTTGGCCGGGATTCTGGTGGCTTAGGAATGGGCATTATTTACAACATTGTAAAGTTGCACAACGGACGAATTTGGTTCGAAACCGAAACAGGAAAAGGGACCACTTTTTTTGTAGAATTACCCAAATAAATACTTGAATCGTTGCTTTTACAGCCATATTCGCGACTAAGCGAAATGCCCCATTTTCTGAATCAATTTCCTTCAATTATATTTGGTTTATGATCAAAATAATCCTGGTAGATGACCATCACTTGATGCGTGAGTCGCTTACCGCACTTATGGATAAATACGAATCGGTTGAAGTTGTAGCCGATGTTGCCAATGGAAGAGAACTACTTAATTTAATTGATACTGGCATTCAGGCTGATATCATTTTATCGGACGTAATGATGCCCGAAATGGACGGTATCGAAATGATTCCGCTGGTAAAAAAGAAATCTAAAAACCTAAAAATTGTATTGCTTAGTGTGCTGGAGGATGAAAAATATCCTTCTAACGCTTTTTTAGCTGGAGCGAACGGCTATTTATTAAAAAGTGTAGGTGCCGATGAATTGATGTTTTGCCTTCAACATGTAATGAAAGGGCATAAATATATCTCGTCGAGTTTATGTATTTCTATATTGGAAAGATATAATAGTCAGCTAGTTATGTTGTCTCCTGAGCAAAATCATCGTCTTCAGTTTTCAGAAAGGGAGTTAAGTGTTTTAAAGTTGATAGGCGAGGGAATGACCAATCAGGAAATGGCTGATAAACTCTTTCTAAGTAGAAGAACAGTTGAAGGTTTAAGGCAAGCATTAATTGATAGAACAGGTTGCAAAAATACGGCAGCTTTAGTACGTTTTTCTATTTTGAACGGCTACGCCATCTAATCAAATGGCCAAATTTTGGAGCGAAAATTTGGCCTTTTTTTAAAATGAGTATATTATCGCGTACTAATACTTTTAGGGGTTAGTCTGTTAGCCCTCTATCAAATCAAACGTTTATTGGTTTTGAGTGAATTTTTTAGCTGTAGCAATTACTTCATCAATATCAAATGGCTTATAAATTATACCATCTGCTTTAGATTGGATCGTATCGATTTGATTGGGCGACATTGCAGAAATTAATATGATGGGTAACTTTTTAGCGCCTAACTGATCCTTAATTTTATTGCATAATAATCTCCCGTCATCGGCACCTAAATGAATATCTAAAAATAGAATATGAGGATTGAAAGTATTTATGGTTTCGAAAACGTTCAGTGCTGAATAAATGCACTTAGTTTGGTAACCTTCTTGTTCTAAAATCATGCAGAGCACATCTCCATTAGAGGGGTCATCATCCAATACCAAAATTCGATTGTGCATAAACTTAACTGGTTAAAACGATAAAGTTAACCATTCACAGTTCAAACGAACCCGAATAAATACGTTAAAAATTACGTTTAATAGGTTTTTAATGGCGTTCTAATGAGCAAAAGCCTTTGTAAAAAAGTTGTGGAGATGTAGTGTTTTCTAGGTAAAGCGGGATAGATTTGCTATTTTAAGACAATCAAATTCTTAATTATGGAAAGAAATTTAGAGTACATTAAAATTCCTAATTTCCTCAATCGTATTAGGAACGAATGGCCAGGAATGATTGATCGTTTCGAGTTTAAAACACCAACAGTGATTTACGTTCACTTGAAAGAAGGCATCTCAAGTATCGACTTTTTGGGGCGACTATCGAAGAAGGTAGAACGAATGATCGATTTTTCCATTCCAATCATTTTATACCACGTAGAACGCGACGGAATGAGTCTTCGATCTCATCCTATCAATTGGTATTCCACTATCGAAAACGCATAGAGAATCCCATCAATTAATTTTATATTTCATTAAAAAGAATAGTTTAAGTAAAACGGGAGTTGCAATGCTCCCGAAATTTCTTTGTCACTATCGCGATGCTCAGTTAAGCTGGGCATCACTTAGTAACTATTTCTGCTATCATAGAGAAATCGAATTGATGATATTTCTTCAGTATCTAGTCTATTTTACTGATCGATTTTTCGGCAAGCTAGCCTGATAAATTATGGCTGCCGCCAATATAGAGGTTAAAAAGAATCCTTCCACAATATTTGCTTTTTTGCTTTTTTTCAAGCCTTGGTAGAAGCGATAAACCGCTATTCCACCTAAACCAGCCAGCTCGAAAGTTAGCGGACTGGAAAATGCTCTCTCAGGCGAATGTGATAGCGTTTTATTAATGCTTGAATCAGCTAAATTTACACTTTTCGCTATTCTTTTTTCTATCGTTGGTCGCGGCAAATAAATTCCTAATCCCATGCCTATTGCACTAAGGCCATCAATGAGGAGATTGTAGGGTTTGAGTGTATTGCGTTTTGTCATCATTATTAACTTAGTATTAAAATAATATTAGAATATTTTTCTGTTTGTAAAACATTCTTTGGTTTTAATTGTCTTTGATCTACTATCCCTATAATTTATTCTTGATTTAACATGGAACAAGGCAGAAGACCTGATCAAATGGAATTTAGCTCCAAAGCTAGTTTCTATTGTATTTTAGCAGCATTTGTATTGGCAATAATTTTCTCCTTTATTCAGCCTGCTTTGAAAAAAGGCTTTCCAGAAATGAGCATGATTTTTAAAAATCATTAAGGAGTATTTTATTGCCTTGGGTCATTTCCTTGCCCTGTTTTCTGCGCTCTTAGCTCTTTCTCAAGTTTCTTGCTTTGTCCATATGTAACTTCCCACTTAGGCTTAGTAAGTGTTGCGAACGCCGCTATATCTGCATCTTTGGAAGTGGTTGCCTGTCCAAAACGATCTATTGTTTTTTGATATTCTTCAATAACCGACTGAAGAAAATATTCATTCCTATCTTCTTTTTCATAAGTATCTAGTTTTTTTACATTTTGAATTGGCGTTTGAGGAAGCGTTTGTGGCAATTGATAGCCTTTCTTCTTCGCTAAATTTTCCAATGAAACCTGATAGGCTTTATGATCGGAAACTAGTTCTTTCGCCAATGAAATTAGATTAGGTTTCGCTCCCAGTTGAATCATCTTATTTGCGAATTCGATAGTAGTTAAATTACTTAGTGCAACATTCTTTAAAAACTTTGTGTCGGTACTGTCTAACGTGATTGATTTGCTAATCTGGCTAATTCCGGTATCGGCAACTATAGTATCAGAAGCTAGTTTTTGACCGCTGTCGGATTTATTTTCTGAACTTGTACAGCTTGCTACAACCGTAAAACACAATGCCGCTAGTATATAATGGGTATCTCTCATGTTAATCCTTTAAAAAATCAACACCATTAATATTTTAATGTTTTGAGAATTTGAAAATGGTGGCTGCCGAAAATAGAAATTGATTGGTATCGCCTATGTTAACTAAAGCTGAAGCATTGATGCTAGTTCTTATTGAAAGCAAAGGAACTGCCGTTAGACAAAAATAATTAACACTGATTAAGCTGCTTGTTGCTCTGCGATAATGTTTTAAAACGAGCAGTAAGATAAGATTACAGCTAATAAAAATCAAAAACTTCAAACTTTTAGCTATTAGATTGATTGTTTAATAAGAAATATCAAGCTTATGAATACGGACAATCAAAAAAAGAATCATCAAGAAGAGGATGAAGACAAAAAAGATAAATTAGGAGTGATACCTAATGAGGAGTTGGATGGCAGTGATGCTGATAAAGCTTATGATGAGAACGGTGATTTTAACCAGTCAGGAGATGTTAGCACGGATCAAAGTGGTTCTGATGCTGATGCAGATGAAAAATCAACCTAAATAAAAAACCCCGATTTTCAGTCGGGGTTTTTTATTATGGCCTGTAGTAGGCATCTGTTTTATAATTCTTGAGGTTTTTCTTTAATTCAATTCTGGCCTGATGGATATGTGTTTTTACAGTACCAATGGGTAAACCCAATTCTTCTGCAATTTCATGGTATTTGTAACCTTCGAAGTAGCGCACAAATGGATCGCGGTAAGCTTTTGGCAATCTATCCAATGCACCTTGAATGTCGTTCATCATAAACTTGTTCTCAGCCACATTTCTGGTTGCGCTATGACTTAAATTTGCATACGTGATTTCTTCCTCCGTGGTAATCAATGCATTTTTCTTAGCAGTTTTACGATAATCATTGATAAACGTATTACGCATGATTACGAAGAGCCAGCCTTTTAAATTCGATCCTTCCTCAAATTTGTGAAAAAACCGGATAGCTTTCATCAATGTATCTTGAACAAGATCATTGGCGTCGTCCAGGTCTTTGGTAAATTGTAACGCATGAGAGCGGAGCGAGCTTGCATTGCTATTAACAATGCTGCTAAATTCTGTTTTATTCATGGGATAATGTTTTAAGGTGATTGTCTATCAACGGACAAACTTCATACCGCTAACATTAACTGTTATTTATTCGCGTATAACTACTCATGATGATTTCGCTAAATGCATTTTTATTAATAATAGCTTATTTGCATTACACTACCACTAGTTCCATTACGAGTACTTTTAATTGGATAAATACTGGAAAATCAGTTATTGTAAAGGATTTGATATACAAGATGATAACTTTCATGGTGACTGTAGCACACTACAAAAACTGATGAAAAAATACACAATTTGTTGCCGTCAGTGTATATTACTTACCTACTTCTTCTGTAAAATGACGCATTTGTATATTGAAGGTCAAATAACAATTGAGAAGATGCAAGCCATGTTTTTTAAAGATATTTTTGTGCTTTAATTACAAAAAGCGCACATGAATATCACTTCATTAAAACATATTCCTTATTCCGTTCTCGATTTAGCAACCGTATTAGATGGTTATACTGCAGCCGATACGTTTAAAACAAGTTTAGAAATTGCCCAACAATCAGAAGCTCTTGGCTATACCCGTTATTGGTTTGCCGAACACCACAATATGGCAGGCGTAGCAAGTTCGGCAACAGCGGTATTGATAGGTTTTATTGCCGGAGGTACCAAAACTATTCGTGTAGGTTCGGGCGGGATTATGTTGCCGAATCATTCTTCATTAATTGTAGCAGAGCAATTTGGAACGCTGGCTTCACTTTATCCAAATCGAATAGATTTAGGTTTAGGCAGAGCGCCAGGAACGGATCAAATTACTGCAATGGCGATTAGAGGAGAAAATATGCATGCTGCACATAACTTTCCAAAAGATATTGAGCGATTACAGCAACTGTTCTCTGCCGATAATCTTCATTCAAAAGTTCGTGCCATTCCAGGCGAAGGACTCGATATTCCAATTTGGGTATTAGGCTCTAGTACCGATAGTGCAAGATTAGCAGCAGAGAAAGGATTACCGTACGCTTTTGCCAGTCATTTTGCACCAGCATTATTTGAACAAGCAGTAGCTATTTATAAAAATAATTTTAAACCTTCTGTTTTTCTTGCCGAACCTTATGTTATCGCTTGCGTTAATGTGGTTGCGGCCGATACAGATGAGCAGGCTGAATTCTTATCGAGTTCGGTTAAAAAAATGTTTTTAGGTGTGATAACTGGTAGGAGAGAGCGACTTAAGCCACCTGTAGAAAATATCAATGCCCATTGGGATCAGCTGGAAAAAGAAGCTGTTGAGCAAATGTTATATTATTCTTTTATTGGCAGTAAAGAGACCATTAAATTAAACTTAGCCGCATTTGTTTCCAAATTCGGAGTGAATGAAATTATGAGTACTTCTCATATTTACGATCATCAAGCGAAGCTTTATTCAAACAAATTGTTCGCCAGTATATTTGAATAAACTTGCTGTTATTTAATCCTGCAATTATGAAGCGCAATTGCCCATTCCTCATGTTTACAATTTGGGCAAAGAAAGGTTGACTCTTCATTCACTGTTGTTACATGTCCACAAAATGTACAGGCATAGTTGGTATTTGGTTGAAGTATTTTGGTTTTTTTAGCAAATAACTCTGGTAAGATGGGCAAGCCAGGTTTTACTTGATCATCTGTGTAAAAGAATACGCTCAGTGTACCAGATGTTTCAAGGATTGCAGTATCTATTTGCCCTAAATGAGAAATACTTTGCTGCCTTAGTTCTGAGAAAAACTCATCTTGTGCAAGTGTTTCTTTCTTAAACTCTTCAATATTGAACTGTCCGTTTTTGATTAGATAAACAGGTTTGCCTTCTATCAGATCATCTAGTTTTTCGCTTTTTGCAGTTAAAAATGTTGTAAGCCGATAAGCGCCAACAATAATAAAAAAGATAATTACAGGTATTAAAAGCCCAACTTCTTTATAAAACATCGGGTCTCCGGCAGCAGAACCCAAACTAATAATGACCACTAGTTCAAAAACAGAAAGCTGCCTTACACCACGTTTTCCTAAAAGCCTTAACCCAACTAAAATTATAAAATACATAATAAAAGTTCGGAGTGCTATTTCTAACATAAACTCCCAGTTTTCTTCTCCAATGAAGAAATTTTTCCAGTCGATGTTTAAGATCATAGTAATACGTAGCAATAGATTACAGCAGTTAGGGAAGAATTGATTTTGGGATTTTTAAGATGTATTGGATGAAAAAATGTTAGATGCATGAGCGCATCTAACATTTATGGGATTTTAAAATTTAAGAGCTGCAGCTCCTGCACTTGCTACTTCATGGTCTTGCTCAACGCTTCCTCCAGAAACACCGATGGCGCCAATTACCTTACCTGATTCATCTTTCAAAACTACTCCACCTGGAAAGCTAATTAATCCTCCGTTTGAGTGTTCGATATTGTAAAGTGGTTGGCCAGGCTGTGATAACTTGCCGATTTCGCCAGAATCCATGTCGAAAAATCTTGACGTTTTTGCTTTTTTTATGGAAATATCAATAGATCCAAGCCAAGCATTATCCATTCTATGAAATGCTTTTAAGTTTGCACCTTCATCTACAACAGCGATGTTCATGGGAACACCAATTTCAGTTGCCTTTGCTTTAGCGGCGGCTGATATTTTTTCTACTACTTCTAATGTTAAACTCATAATTTTTCAAATTGGTTTTTATGATAAAGTTAACATTCAGAACTTGTTATTGTTCTGATTGGAAAATATGTTTCAGAAATTTATTGATTTTCGGAACGATATTATAAAAAAAAGCCCAGACAAATCATCTGGGCTTTCAGTTTATTTACCTCGGTGGTAATTTCCTTGTTGTATCTCTTTTCATTGTATCCCTTTTCATGGTATCTCTCTTTGAGGGATCTTTTTTATCTGGTTTCTTTTTAGGCCATTCAGTTTTCTTTTTAACGGTATCTGGCCGGGTTTGCGCAATAGTGCCCAAGCTAAAACTAGCAAGTAGCATTACAATCATTAACTTTTTCATAGGAATAATTTTTGTTTTAACTACTTGTAAAACAGCGCCGTTATTCCAAAGGTTTTGTCTTTTTTTTAAAAAAGACAGTTAAGAATGTATAGCCTCCAGATTAAGTTTTAAGAGTATCGAATTGGAATAATGAAACGCCTATCTAAAGTCTAATCTTTTTTGCTTTTGTCTCGTTTTTTTCTGGTATTTGTATAGAAAGGATGAGATCAATACTTTCCGAATTTGTTTCGTAATCAGCAGCTATCTTTTCCCATTTCGCTAACTCTTGTTGAAGGCTTTCGATTTCTTTGCCTAAAGATTCTATTTTACTTTGTATAGATTTTCTAACGTTCGTGTTTGCCATAACACAAAATTATAATTTGAATGTGAAATTGAAGTATCCAAATTTCGATAAAGATAAAATCACGAGCTTTTCATCTGTTTATCAATTATTTAAATCGGGTAAAAACTTTCAACATCTTCTATCATTCAATTAAATTTTGCTTTTCCTAATAAATGAGATGGGTCAGTTGATTTGAGGTCAAAAATATTTGTCTAAACTTAAACCGTAGGTGAAATTTAAATTTTCTCTTTCTGTGATATTCAATCTATTGTAGTTCAGCATAGTAGTGAGGCTAATCCACTTTCTTAGCTTTAAGCCTATTGTTGTAGATGATCTGATAATATAGTCGCCACCTCTTGAAAAAGAATTTTGTAAAAAATGGCTTCCATCTAGGGTTATAATTTCTTTAATTGCGAAATGGAATTGTAACCGGAGCGAATTACGTAAGGTATTATAACGCTCGCCAACCACTAAACTACTTTGATCGAATAGAATGCCGTTACTCAAATTGATGTAGGAATTCGGTTCATCAAGAAAACTGTAGGCAATGCCACCGCCGGCAAGTAATTGATTTTTTAGCTTTAACGAATAGCTGGTGTTGTAATTGATCAAACCCCAATAATAAAAATGTTCTGGTCCTTTAAATAGGTTGAAGTTAAGCGTACTCGAGAAATCATTATTGCTTAAGTTGTTGTTTTGTTTTCCATAAAGCCAACTGGTGTTAGAGTTTAAAACGAAGGTTTCCTTCTTCATTCCAAAGTTTAAACCATTGTTTAATAAATAAGCACGCTGATCGTCTGTTCTGTTAATTGAGCCTGTAGAGGAAAGCACAAGATGGTAATTCGTACTGTCGCTATATTGTGCCGATGCATTAAGAAATACGAAGATGAAATTGAAAAAGAGTAGAAGTTTCTTCATACTCAGGTTAACAGATTTACAACGATTAATGTTTAGTAAGCAATTTACAAACAGATTTTTTTCCGCTCCAGAGCCTGATCCGATAACTTGCTTCGCTTAATTGCTATCTCGGCAAATGTCTCTATTATTAGACCAAATGATTATTTTTACTGCATGAAACCAACAACATCTAAGCATTGGCGTTTCCGTTTGCACGAGGTGATCTACGAATCAAATACGCCTGCAGGCAAAGCTTTTGATGTGGGTTTACTCATTGCCATATTTACCAGTATCATAGTAGTAATGCTTGATAGTATTGTTAGCATCCACAACAAATATGGTAACTTATTTTATCATGTGGAGTGGGTGTTTACCGGCCTATTTACCATAGAATACATCTTGAGGTTGATCAGCATTAAAAAGCCAGTGAGGTATGTATTTAGTTTACTGGGGCTTATAGATCTTATCTCATTATTGCCCTCTTATTTAAGTATATTTTTCATTGGTGCACAATCGCTTTTGGCCTTCAGAGCATTAAGATTATTAAGGGTTTTTAGGATTTTTAAACTCGGAGAATTTCTAAGCGAAATTAATTTCCTTACGCAGGCGCTGAAAAACAGTTTTAGAAAAATTAGCATCTTCCTGCTTACCGTATTAACGATCACCGTAATTTTAGGTTCGATCATGTATCTGGTAGAGCAGCGGGAAAATGGTTTTTCGAATATTCCAGAAAGTATTTATTGGGCAATAGTAACGATAACCACGGTAGGCTACGGCGATATTTCTCCAATTACCCCGATGGGAAAATTTGTTGCCTCAGTGGTTATGCTTATTGGTTACGCCATTATCGCTGTACCTACAGGAATTATTACCCATGATATTGCTGTTGCTGCAAAATCTAAAAAGGAAATGCCTGAATCTTGCCCAAGTTGCAGCCTGGAAGGTCACGATTCGGATGCGCTTTTTTGTAAGCATTGTGGCTCATCGCTTTTTCGATAAACTAATTCGGTAAATAACGTTCTACACGACCTGCAAAATCATTCAAGTCGAATGGTTTGTTAATAAAATCTTCTGCCGTACATTTCGCTTTTACCGCGTTTAAGTGATTATTTGCCGACATCATCATCACCGGAATGTGATGGGTTTTGACATTAGCTTTCAATTGTGTACAAATCTCAATGCCATTTCCATCAGGCAACATGATATCCAAAATCACCATGTCTGGAATATTTAGCCGCATTTGTTTCCAAAATCGCTGGTATTGCTCCAAGCTTTTACTTCATACAATTCCTCCGTGAGCAAGAACTCGATAATCTCTCTGATATTGGGATTATCTTCTACTACAAATATGCACTTTTTCATAAGCTTTATGTTGAGTAATATATGCTTAACGTCTTTCATTTTCAGATGTTTAAGTTATTTCTTCACATTGCCTAAGTTATTAACTTCTTTTATTCACCGTCTATTTCAAATCGAATTTTTCGCAAACTTTTTTACGTTTTTTTAAGTTGATTAACTACATCAGCTATTAAAATTATGAGAAATCTTAAATCAAGCTTTGCATGCGTTATCGGCTTATCAATTGCAGTAAGCACTAATGCATCAGAACGTATTACGCCTTCAGTAAATGTGATCAGTCACGAACGAAAACAAAATGTTCTTCCGCCTGAAGTTTTCATGGCTCAAGCAATGCGGTATGGAATAAAAAGTTTACAGATGAGCGGCTTAGCCGCTGAAATTTCTAAAGATCAAAAAATTAGGAGTTTTTCAACAAGCGTTCTCGACTTGCATACTAAAGCAAACCAGGAGCTTTTAAGCCTGGCAAAAACAAAAAACATAAGTTTACCAACGAGTAAATTGCCGGAAGGACAAAGGCCCGATGGCAGAGTGGATTCGTCTCCTACAAATTTGTTGGATACCTCGCGAAATCAAAATCAAGGTGAAGCAGGGAATACGGGTCAGCCAAAAGGTGTTATGGTTGAAGGCTTTGCGATGCTTAGTGATGCTGATATGCAACAATCAATCACTAAACTTAACCAATTGAAAGGCGAAAATTTTGACAACGCTTATCTTGCAGCTAGCTTGAAGGATCATCAAAATGTGGTTGCACTTTTCGAGGCAGGGTCTAAATCATCGGATAAAGATGTGAAAAAATATGCCCTTAAATATTTACCGAAACTTAAAGCACATTTAGCTCAGTTGAATGCGATGATGAAATAAAAATAAGGAGGTAGCGATGAAATTAGCTACCTCCTGTAAAATTAATGCGAAGCGTTACTTTCAAAACCGAAAATCGTTAATCGAACTGGTTTTGAAGATACTTTGTATTTTGTGGAAACGGTGAAAGTGTCGAGGTCAATCTGATGCACTTCACCAGATCCTGGTAAAGCGATGTAGGCGAATTTTGCCGTCGCTTCTAAAACTGGCTTATAGGTGTCAGTGCTTGAGGTTGCTGAAATTACAGCACCTTCTTTTTTCAAAGCTCCAGTCGCTAAATCATAAACACGAAGTTTTCCATCCAAAGTTAACACTAACAAATTTTTTCCGGCATAATCAACTTTGCATTGAAATGCATCAGCACCGTTGTAAATAGGGGTGATCTTATCCCCAGCCAAATCAATTAAATAAGCCCCTTTGGTAGCCACGTAACCAATAAATTTCTTCGCAGATTCTGCATAATAAATGCTGCCCAACCTAAATGCGCCAAACCCATCGGGGTTTGGAATCAATCTTTGCTCGCCGTTAGATTTCACCACCAAAACGCCACCTGCAGTTGCAGCGGCATTGGTAAAACCACCGAAAACAGCATGAGTGCCATCAGTTGCGTTACCATGGATCGCCCCAATGGCTAAGGTTGAAGCAAATACGGTTTTGCCGCTTTTATCAATGATTAAAACCCTGTTGGGTGATGCTCCAGCTGTTGTTGTAGAAGTGACCGCATAGGTTCCGTTTGTAAATTGTGCCATTGCACCATGATGAGGTAATAAGCCGGCATTCACAGTGGAAAATCTTGCTCCTGTAGTATTAAAATCACTTTCCATAGCCCGGCTCAAAGTTCCATCGCCATCATTAAAAATTAAACTTTCATCGGCTTTCGATTTAAAGTGGGTTGGCTTTATGCCATTTGCAATAATACTGGCCCATTTTGGATTGTGCAATACATCAATATGATCTACATGTGATGACAGACCGCTGTCAAAAACCTCTGCTAAATTTTGCGTACCATAAAGCACTGCTGCATACCTACCAGAAGAAGTAGCATAAAGATTTGCCAGTGGATATTTGGCATCGAAAGATGAAACAGCTGCCGAAAATGGGTCAATTAAAGTCAACTTGTTCGAAGTTTCATCTGAGGTTAACAAACGTACATATTTAAACTCCTTTGCAACGTTTGTTGGTTCCTCTTCAGGTTGTTGATTGTCTTTTTTACAAGCGGTAAATGCTGCAGCAACGGCAACAAACAGGGCTGCTTTCTTAAAATTGTTTTTGGATAACATTGGGTTTGATTTTAATTGATTAATTAATTTTTATGCTGATTCCTTTGATCGTTTGCCATCCGGCTTTATCGGTGATTCTGATCAAAAAATGGTAATCACCTGGATCTATATCTGCCGGGACATTGATGGTTGCTGTGGCTTCATAATTTTTTTGCCCTGCCGGAATATTGATTTCTCTGATGAGTAGATACGGTTTTACTGGAGTTTTAGTCGCTTCCATATTGCAGCTGTTTACCTCAGTACTGTGAGAATGATGGTCGAAGTTGTGGTGGATATCAATGCTCATGGATCCAAGTGCTACGTTATCACTTACCTGAGCCTTAAAAATGAAAGATTCGCCACGTTTAATAATGCTACACTGTTGTGGAAAAGCGCTTGCACTCGCAACAATTTCGGGATAGCTGGTATCAATTTCTTCGGTTTCTTTTTTGCAATTGCTCAGCAGAAACACCATTGCGAAGCCTAAAATTAGATAGCCCGTTCTTTTTGGATTAAATTTATTTTTCATTAGGTTTTATTTATCAAAATGTTCTTCAAGTTCATTTTCTTTCCCCAGCTGATCGACGATCTTAAGGTGTACGTGGTAATGGCCTTTTGGTGCTGCGGTAACATCAAGATGTTTATGGAAATTGTAGTTGGTTAAACCAACCATCGAAACATCGGTGAACCAAAAGTCCTCTTCCCAGGCCGATCCATGTACTTCTACTTCAATTTTGGCAATTTTATTAATGGCAGAAACTGATGCTTCTACATGCAAATCATTGCCAGCAGTATTTAAGCCCACTTCAAAACCTGTCGCATTGGGCAGTGTTGGGTCGTATTTAATTTCCAAATCACTCACAACTACTGTCGATTTACCTAATACGTCGGTGACGGTAATGGTTACCAGGTAGCTACCCAAAGCAGCCGTAGTTGGTACATCAATGTGTTTATGGAAACTTGCATTTTTGATATTGACAAAACCGTCGGTATAGTTTTGACTAAAGTTCCAGCCCGAGCCAGATTTGGGCTTGATGGTTAACTGAACGCCGGCTAAATTGCTAGCCGAAAAAAGATCGGCCTCTAGGTGGATGTCCGTTCCTGGGTAAGCGGTTTTGTTGTTATTGGTGCCAATTTCTAAGTTTGTGATAGAAGGCGCATCTGGAATTACTTCTTCTTTTTTACAGGCTGTAAAAGTTGCTGCAATCATCAACAGTCCTAAAAAGGGCTTTCTAAATTTGTTCATAATGGGTGTTTTTAAGGGTTATAACTGATTATTTTATTTTGAAAAGGGGATTTTTACCGAGAGAATGAGGTTTCGTCCTGCTTCAGGAAGCTCGATAAGGCGATAAAAACTGGTATGATTGAGATATTTTGTGTCGAATAAATTCTGTGCCTGAATACTGACTTGAATTGGATTTTCGAAAAGTGATATTTTAGTTCCAATCTGGATATTCACCAGTTGGTAGCCAGGTGTTTTTTTCTCTGGAGGAACAATATTTTCCTGTTTACTGGTAATGCGGTAGTCCACCGAGAAATAGGTATTGCTCAACTTGGTATTAAGTTTAGGAGAATAGGTGAGGTTAAACAAGGCAGAAGCTGGTGGAGAAAATGGCAGCGTAAATCCCTTTTTATCTCCAGATAATTGCTTCGCCTGCAATATTTCTCCTAAAAAATGAGTGCTTAGATTTTTGAAAATCTCATATTCCAATTGAATCTCTCCACCAAAGCGCTGTACCCGACTCTCTTCATACTCGAATATTTGGTTACCTGCACCATATGAATAATCATGGCCGGAAGTCGGATTCAGGTAAATATAGTTTGGGAAATAATTGTAAAAGGGACTAAGTTGAACCGACCATTTTGCATCACTCCAGCCCAGGGTTAGATCTACTTGATATGATTTTTCAGCGGAAAGATTTGGGTTCCCTTTTTCGTAGCTGAAGTAATGATAGTTTACGCCATTTGCACCAAGTTCTTTTGCAATTGGCATCCTGAAACTTTTGCCAATATTAGCCTTTAAACTGAAATTCGATAGATTGTAATTTAATCCAGCAGACCATACCAAGCTGTTGAAAGTTCGATTCAAATTGGCAGCCCGTTGCAGATTTTGCTGTTCGAAATTGCCGTTTCTATTAACTTGCGATGGAAACCAGTCCTTGTATTCAAACATGTTAATTTGTGCTCTATCGTACCTTATCGCACCATGTAGCAATAAATTTTCGCTGATTTTGAACTTATCGTACGCAAAAGCGCCAATTGTACTTTGGTTAAATGCCGGAACCAGAAAGCTCCATCCGTTGATGTTGTTACGCTGCCATTCTGCATTTATTCCAACGGTTAATTCGTGAGCATCAATTTTGACTCTATCTTTTAGATTTGCCGAGTAAACTGATTTATCGAACTCCCTTTCTAAATCGCTTTGAATCAATAGCGATGAAGGATAAATAGGGGGCATAAAGCCATGATTGACGTATTGACTAAATTCTTGCCTAAAGTTTTTTTGATAACCTAATTCAGCTTCAATGTTGTGGTTTTCTAATTGAAAGCTAGATCTGTTAATGATTTTAAAATGGTTAACCGATTGATACGGATGTAAAATATCCCGATCTGAATTATCGTGGAGCTGCTCATCAACACGTCTCGGCTCTAGTCCGTGAGCATTGGCAAAAAAACCACTTTTGGTGTAGGTATTACTTAGATAAAATATCGATCTAAACTCATCACCAACAAAACCAGTGTTGAAATGAATTCCAGTTTCTTTTCCTGCGGTATTTCTTAAGCGATTGTTATTTAAATTTACTTCGTAATCATACACATAAACCTTGGTTGCAGGTACCCGGTAATCGGCGTAATTTTGGTAAGTAAATCGCGAGTCGAAAAACCATTTTTTGTTTCTGCCATAAAAATTTGTTGATGTTCCGTATAGATTGTTGTTACTTTTTCCAATTAAATCTACCGAACCCCCAAGACTATTTGGCGCCGGAATGGCAACGGGTAAAATGTCAATTACGCCTCCAATGGCATCAGACCCGTAAATAAATGAGGCAGAACCTTTAATTAATTCAATTTCTCCAGTGGCAAATTGATCAATTTCCAAACCATGATCGGCTCCCCATTGCTGCCCTTCATGTTTAACACCCTTCTCAACAACAACCACTCTATTAAAGCCCAAGCCTCTAATTAACGGTTTCGATTGTCCTGAGCCAATGCCGATGGTCTTAATTCCTGGCAAGCGCTCCAGGCTTTTCATCAGGCTTCCGCCCAAATTTCGTTGGATAAAATCCTGGTTAACAATTTCTATATTCAACGATTCCGCTTTACGGCGATTTTCTACATGTTTATCTTTTATGGTGACGTCAGCTAACTGCTTAACTTCTTTTTGAAGAACCACATTTTTGATAACAGCCTGATCGCTTCCTTCTATTGTGATTATTGTTTTGGAAAAGCCTACTGCACTAACGATCAGTTGATAAATTCCTTTTTCCAAAGCTGGAAATGTGAAGTTACCCCGATCATCTGTACGGGTTGAAATTGGCGACTGAACTAGCTGGACCGTAGCGTTGGAGATCGGTTTTAGCTCGTAAGAAACGGTTCCACTGAGTTGAAATTGTTGCGCATACACCTGCACAGTTCCAAAAAAGGAAAATATTAAAATTAAAAATTTACGCATTGCAGATGGCCTAAGCCAATAGTTAAAGGATTAGCATATGCAAAGCATTGGCATACTAATCATGTTTAAAAAATTGAGAAAATATTGGAGATTGGAAATGCCGATTACGGCATTCTAGGCAGAAATAGGCGGACCTTTATTGGTAAAGCCTTGAAGTGTAAATTTGTAGTTGGCTAAAAATGTGCCTGTATTAAGCAGATTTGCTTTTGGTAAAGGGTATGAAATAGAAAAGGGTAGAGGCAACAAAATCTCTTTCCCATGTTTATGTGCCAAATAATCGCACACCGAACATTTTTCGGTAAAAGAAATATTACCTTTTTGATTACCCACCTGCTCAACATCGTCAGTGTTGTGGTTGTGGATGATTTGAATTACAGAAATAAAAGAGAAAGTAAAGATGAGCAGTGCGCTCACTGCTTTCACTAAATCAATTCTTCTCTTCAATTTTCTGTTAATCATTTACGCCACAAAGTTGCATTTATTTTTGAAAATAACAATTGATTTTTCAAAAAATAAATATTTTGGGCTTATTGAGAAGATTAATTAGTTGTAATCGTTTGATAATTAAACTAAACGCTTAAATAGATGTTGTAGAAGCCATCTCAAAATTGCGAATTTAATATTTTCCAAGATTACTATTTTGAGAAATCTTGATGCCTGGGAACGGCGATATTCAAGATTTTTTTTGTCTTTTCATTTATCAAATTGATTTTGAGACAGCTTCAATTTAATTAAATCTGACTTGGTTCATCATCATCTTCTAACTCGTCATCTTCTAGTTCGTCATCTTCTAGTTCGTCACCTTCTAGTTCGTCATCTTGTAATTCGTCATCCTCTAGCTCATCATCTGCTAACGCCTCATCTCCTTCTTGCTCATCGATAACTTCATCAAGCTGAGTTCCTTCTCCATCAGCAAAAGGAATCTCATCTTCGGTGTAACTTTCATCATCATTTTCTTCCTCTGGGGCATGGCCTTCTGCCGCATTGCCGTTTGAGCGATCGACTTGAAATTGCGCTATGTTTGGAATTTCATCGTCTTTAATTGGTTCTTGATCTGGATTTTTCATAGTATGATTTTTATATAAACAACATTGATTTTTTAGCATAAGTTTTGATGAAAGATGATAACAACATGGAGGAATATCATTTTTCCCGCTCCAAATGTGCTATTCTGGCTTATTTTGCAATAAAACTTTCTGTTTAAATTATTTTTTGCTTTCTTGCCGAATAATTCACGTTCACCTAAATGAAAAATCTCTCCATAAGTTTAACTCCAGCTAAATGTGAGCTTTTGGACAATATCCTTAACGAATTTGAGGAGGAAGTTTACATCAAATCCGATAGGGTACTTAAAATATTTAGAGGAAATGGTACGCTGGCTTCTGATTATCTGGATGTCTTAGTTCAAATGAATCTCGTTATTTTAGTGGGACAGGTAGATGGCGTTCCATTACCTGCAATGGTGGGTAAACAAGCAGGTGTAGATATGTTTATTAGTGAGGGTGGTTTTAAACGGCGCTACGCTTTAAACAAATTAGAAGAAGATACCGGAAAAAGCATTTTCGATCTTAAAACTGAAAATTTAGACCTTAAAGAAAAGGTAGAAAAGCAAGAAATTTTGCTCAAAAACCTCGAAAAAAATATCACCCAACAAGGCCAAAGTATCTTAAACAAATGGCTTGCCCGTGTTGGTTTTATGTTTATCGGAATTGCGTTAACCGTTTGCTATTTTCTGTTTTTCAAGTAATTACAAAGGTTAAAATAATGTGCTGGCGCCCATAAAGCTGTTCACAATCTTCATAATCTCTCCTCCCAAATCAACGGCGTTACCAATTCCTACACCTCTAATGGCTGCGAGTTGATCGGTAGTTTTCGGTGGTTTCGATGCAATGTTCACCAAAGCAACATCAGAAAGGATAGTGTGTTCAGGAACGTTTCTTTTCCTACTCAAATCACTGCGCCAATCAAGTAAGCGCTGATAAAGTTTTTGATTGGTGATTTCTTTAGGAATATCAATTTTAGCTACAAATGTTTTCCTGGGAGTAATCTCGTATTTATTACTGGCGTCTAAAAAAGTTTTGGTGTAATCTGCAATCGAAAATTTTGCCCACGGGAAACCAAATAAGGCCAGTTTCACATTTAAGGTATTTAAAATTGATATCAGCGTAATCACCGTTCTTTCCGACTTTTCATCAGCCAAAAATTTTAGAGATGTAAACTTGGATATCTCTGCAATTACCTGATTTATCTTTGGTGTAAAATAGGTTGAAGCTTTACTTAATCGATCTAGAAATAGTTTCTCGTCAGCAACATCGGTTTCCTTAGAAATTTTGGCAACTTCCTGACTTCTAAATTTTGTGCCCACTCTAATCAGTTGAGCATCCAAAACGTCGGAAGTATTATTTAACATATTTTTAAAGGCCGCATTCTCATCGAAAGCATTAAAACTAACATCTTTTATCTTGGCCCAGCTTTCGCTTAAAGAACTGAAGTCGAACAAGTCTTCAATCAAATCCCAGGTGTATTTTTTAACATAGAGCGCTAAATTTTGATCAGTTGGTACCTGGGTCACCGCCTTTGATGTAAAACCGATAATTCTTTTATCGGTAATAATATTTTCCATCTTCACCGGGGTTTTCAAAATTAGGCCAGCCAAACTTTTGCACCTGCTTAACGCCACATAAGCCTGTCCATGGGTAAATGATGCGCTAATGTCAACAATTGCCTTTTCGAACGTTAAGCCCTGGCTTTTATGAATGGTAATTGCCCAGGCCAGTTTAAATGGATATTGAGAAAATGAGCCCGTATTTACTTCTTCAATTTTATTTTCTTCCTGATCCAGGTTGTATTTCAAATTCTTCCATTCCTCTCGCTCCGCTTCAAAATGAGCCGAATCATCTAAGAATTGCACTTTAATCGTATCATTGGAGATAGACACAACTTTTGCCGCCTTCCCATTGTAATACTGCTTTTTACCCGACGAATCGTTTTTGATAAACATCACCTGGGCACCTACTTTAAGCTGCAGTAGTTCATCAACAGGATAAGCATCTTTAGGGAAATCGCCTGTTATTTTTGCACTAAAGGTGTGAAGCTCACCATCTAATTTCTCAAGACAATCTTTGTTAATTTGGGTAACTAAATTATTGTGTGTGGTTAAGGTGATGTACTCATCTTTCCAATTATCTTCTAAACTTGGATCGTAATGTGAATTGAGTTTATCTAAAAGTGCTGGCGTTAAATCATTCTCTCTAATTCTATTCAAAATATCAATGAATAACGGATCGGATTGACGATAAACTTTTTTTAACTCAAAGGTGGTTAATGAAATTGATTTAAGAATATGGCTATCAAAAAAGTAAGGACTTAGGTAATATTCTTTCAAAATATGCCATGCATCATGTGCAATCGGCGATAGTTGATATAAATCACCAATCATTAAAACTTGTACACCGCCAAATGGCATGTTAGAACCTTTTACTTTTTTTAAAGATTGATCAATAAAATCGAGCATGTCTGCCCGAACCATACTAATCTCATCAATAACTAAAAGTTCCAGGCATTTCAAGAGCTTTATCTTTTCTTCATTGTATTTTACTTCTTTAAATTGCTGGTCGTTAGCCACAGAAATAATTGGTCCAAATGGCATTTGAAAGAACGAATGGATGGTAACTCCACCTGCATTTATTGCGGCAACAGCAGTTGGCGCTACTACAGCGAAATTTTTCTGTGTAGTTTCTTTAATTTTTTTTAGCAGCGTAGTTTTTCCGGTTCCTGCCTTTCCAGTTAAAAAAATAGGTTGATTTGTGAACTTTATAAAATCGAGAATAAGTTGGTTATCGGGAGTAGATTGATTAGTATCAGTTTCGTTCATCTTATGCAGGGATCCTTCTTAATTTATCAAAATATTTATGCAAAGATGCACAGAATGTCACTAATGCTTTGCCTGATTTCAAGCCGATTTATTCACATTTGTAGTTTAATCATGGCTTGCTATTTTCATGATTTCAAATACAATTTAAACCAATATGATGATTAGCCTGACCTCCAAGGAGATCAATTTAAAAGTTAATCTCTTTTGTCTGCTTAAATTTTCTTCCCTTATTAATTTTTATTCTTCTGTAAATCAATTGGTTTAAATTGATTGATGTTTAAGCGTTAAAAATAACTGTTTATATTTTTGTTTGCTAATTATTTTAGTATAAATTTGTTTAATTCGCTGCTGGCGATTCATTAAACAATTAAGGAAGAAAGCTGTTTATAAGGCTTTCAAACGAAGAGGAGTGATATGACTGTTACAGTTTTAGCAATATTAGAAACAGATTTTAAACCAGATCTTTCTTTAGGGAAAATCATGAATGAGCGATTGAAAAACGCAGCCGATGACTTAAGAGATATTCATTTGCAGGCTTTACAATCTGTGGGACAACGTACTGATGATGTGGTCGTTTATATTAGCTATAACCCAAAATATAAAATCCGTTGGCGCATAGTAAATGATGTACCAGATGAAGTGGAAGGATTTGTAGCAAAAGTTTGTGGCGATTTAGGATACATTCAATGGAAAACTGCCGTAATGAATATTTTTAAAGGCAACGAATAGTAACGTCAATCATGCAGTTTGCGTTGTTAAACGGAAATCGGGTTGAAGCTTTAAAAGGCAAAAGTGCCGTTTGTTTAGGTTGTGGGCAAAAAGTAATTGCAAAATGTGGTTCCATAAAAATCCATCATTGGGCACATGTTTTTCTTAGCCATTGCGATTCCTGGTGGGAAAGCGAAACTTTATGGCATCGCCAATGGAAAGAAGTTTTTGCACCCGAATTTCGTGAAGTAAGCTTTTATGACGAGTCTTTGAACGAATTTCATCGGGCAGATATCCATACGGCATCGGGTCTAACCATCGAACTTCAAAATTCGCCTATAACCACCGAAGAGCTTCAATCAAGAGAACGGTTTTATCCCAAGTTAATCTGGGTGGTAAATGGTTTGAAGTTTAAAGGTTTCAAAATCTTAAAATCCATTCCAAATCCGCTCAGCCCATTATTAGATCCATTTGAATTTTGTGCTTCTGAGCACTTATCGGTCATCCGTAAAATCGATGCTTTAGCTAAGAATCCTCAACCGGAAGTGCTTAATTTTTACCATAAGGAATTAAAATCAATCCCAGTCTCAGCTGATTTTTATTCTTTTAGTTGGCGCAATGCGCACAAAGCATGGCTAAATGCTTCGTGTCCAATTTTCATCGATTTTGGTGGCCATTTTTTATACCGATTAAGAAAGCGCCATCAAATCTCTATCGATTATAATTATTTACAGCTGATTAGTAAAACAGCATTTATCGCTAAATACAGTGAATTGGGAAAGGATGTTAAATTAGAAACAGCATCCGGCAAGTCTTTCAATGATATTGTTGCACAATAAAAAGTTAAATCTTTGCACTTGTTAAACTAATATTTTGATCTTTAGGTATGAAAAGAATAGCTTCAATCACATTCTTATTTTTAGCAATTATTGTATCAAAAACCATGGCTCAGAAACCAGCTGTAATTAATCACATCGCTGTTTACGTGAACGATTTAACGAAATCAACAAGCTTCTATCAAACTGTTTTTAGTCTAAAAGTAATTCCTGAACCATTTAAAGATGGCAAGCATACTTGGTTCTCACTGGGAAATGCTGGTGCACTTCATTTAATTGAAGGTCAAAAGGCCAATCAAATCTTTGATAGAAATGATCATTTGTGTTTCAGCGTTTCATCAATCGATGAATTTATTGCCGCTTTGAATAATAAAAAGATTCCATTTGAAGATTGGGCGGGTAAAGTTGGCGCCATCAACTTAAGGCTTGATGGAGTAAAACAGATTTATTTCAAAGATCCAGATGGTCATTGGCTGGAGGTAAACGACGCTAAATAAATATTTCTACGCTATTATAATTTCCAACTTATGATTAAGATTTTTTTAAAGATGATGTTCGTGTTTTTATTGATCAGCACGACTATTTATGCTCAAAATGAAAAAGCAGAAGCAGATTTTAGGGCTGTAATGCAAAAGTTTAATGCGGTAGGTGCTTCAGTGGCGGTAGTAAAAAACGGGAAAATAATTTATACACACTCTTTTGGACTAAAAGATTTAGATAAAAAAACGGAGCTGACCGATCGCGATATTTTTCGTATTGCTTCTATTTCAAAATCCTTTTCGGCAACGTCCATTATGCAATTGGTAGAGGCGGGTAGACTGTCGCTAGATGACGATTTTGGAGATTTAGTAGGGTTTAAGATCAGAAACCCGAAATATCCAGATCAAAAAATAACCTTGAAAATGGCACTTTCGCACACTTCGAGTTTGAATGATTCTCAGGGATACTTAAACCTCGATTTGATTAATCCGGACAAAAATCCAAATTGGGCCAAGTGTTACAATGATTATGCTCCAGGAAGTAAGTTCGATTACTGTAATTTAAATTTCAATATCATCGGAGCGATTATAGAGAAGAAATCTGGTGAGCGATTCGATAATTACGTTAAAAATCATGTTTTAAAGCCCTTGGGGCTTTATGGTGGTTACTGTGTAGATTCATTAGATAGCACCCGATTTGTTAAGCTTTACGAATACAACTCGAAGACGAGCGAATTTGCCAACGCAACAGCAGCGTATGCACCACGCAGAACTGAAATTCAAAATTACGTTATGGGCTATTCTACACCCATATTTTCTCCAACAGGAGGAATGAAAATATCGGCAACAGATTTGGCAAAATACATGATGATGCATATGAATTATGGTCAATCAAATGGAGTAAGGCTTATTTCAAAAAAGCATTCCAAATTAATGCAAACTGCTATTACGGCTGATGAAGGTTACGGATTAGCAATTAGAAGTGCCGATAATTTTATTCCAAATGTTAAGTTAAAGGGTCATACCGGATCGGCTTACGGGCTTTATAGTACGATGTTTTTCAATCCAAGAGAAAAATTTGGTTTCGTTATTATTACCAATGGGATAAATCCTACCTACACAGATGGTTTTCCTGATTTTAGTCGCGATGCCATCAATAGCCTTTATCAAAACTTTGTTAAATAAGGTATTCGCAATTTAGTTAGCTTTTTGTCGATGATAAATTTTCAAAACATTTTATAAGTCAAACGGATTGTTAAATCAAACACGAGTTTTGATTTACGAACGATCAGATTTATAGTATGGCTGAATATTTACAATTTCCGGGGGAAGCTTATCCTTTGGGCGCAACATGGGATGGAAACGGAGTTAATTTTGCACTCTATGCTGAAAGTGCAACCGCTGTAGAGTTGTGTTTCTTCGATCATGAACATGCTGAAGAAGAAACGGTGAGAATTAATATTCAAGAACGATCGCATCAAATCTGGCATTGCTATATTCCTGATGTAAAGCCAGGGCAGTTATATGGTTATCGGGTATTCGGACCTTATCGTCCATCACAAGGCCATCGTTTTAACGGCAACAAAGTGCTTCTAGATCCTTATGCTAAGGCCATTGCCGGCAATATAAAATGGAACGAAGCCCTTTTTGGATATCAGTTGGGATCAGAAGAAATGGATCTGAGCTTCAACGAAGCGGACAGTGCAGCATACATGCCTAAGTCTGTTGTGATTGATTCAAAGTATGATTGGGAAGATGATAAGCACCCAAAAATTAATTATAATCAAACGGTTATCTATGAAATGCATGTTAAGGGTTTTACAAAAACCCACCCTGATATCCCCGAAAATTTGAGGGGAACTTACGCAGGGCTTGCTCATCCGGTATCGATCAACTACTTAAAAAAATTGGGTGTAACGGCGGTCGAACTTATGCCTGTACATCAATTTATTTCTGATCATCATCTTGAAGAAAAGGGATTAACAAATTATTGGGGCTACAACAGCATCGGTTTTTTTGCCCCCGATTCTCGATATGCCTCTTCAGATATTCGGGGCGATCAGGTTCGCGAGTTTAAAGATATGGTAAAGGCTTTACACAAAGCTGGCATCGAAGTGATTTTAGATGTAGTTTACAACCATACAGGAGAAGGAAATCACCTTGGCCCAACCTTGTCGTTTAAAGGGATCGATAACAACTGCTATTATAGATTGGAAAACGATAAAAGGTATTATACAGACTATACCGGCACTGGAAATACGCTAAATTCAATGTTACCGAACGTGCTCCGATTTATTATGGATAGTTTGAGGTATTGGATTTTGGAGATGCATATTGATGGTTTTCGATTTGATCTGGCCTCCACTTTGGCCAGGGAATTACATGAAGTTAACCGGTTAAGTGCATTTTTTGATATCATCCACCAGGATCCGGTAATTTCACAGGCCAAGTTGATTGCCGAACCCTGGGATGTGGGAGAGGGGGGTTACCAGGTTGGAAAGTTTCCTCCTGGATGGGCAGAATGGAATGGCATGTACCGGGATGTAATGCGTGATTATTGGCGGGGCAACCCGAATATGCTTGGCGAATTTGCACAACGTTTTCTTGGAAGTCCGGATTTATACAAAGAAGATTATCGCCGCCCAACTGCGAGTATTAATTTTATTACGGCGCATGATGGTTTTACGCTTCATGATTTGGTTTCCTATAATCATAAACACAATGAAGCCAACTTAGATGATAACAATGATGGCGAAGACCATAACAAATCGTGGAATTGTGGAGTAGAAGGAGAAACCGATAACGAAGAAATTATCAACCTGCGACTGCAGCAAAAGCGCAATTTCTTGGCGACACTATTTTTATCACAGGGAATTCCTATGCTTGTTTCTGGAGATGAAATGGGAAAAACTCAACAAGGAAATAACAATACCTACTGTCAGGATAATGAGCTTTCATGGCTGGATTGGGCAAATGCCGATCAATCATTATTAAATTTTACACAAGAGTTGATTCAATTGAGGCAAAATCACCCCAGCTTAAGAAGGAGAAAGTGGTTTGTTGGTAAAGAAGTAGGTGAGGATGGCATAAAAGATATTGCCTGGTTTACGCCTGATGGAAATCCGATGAAAGGACATAACTGGGAAAAAGATTTTGCCCGTTCAATTGGAATTTACTTTCACGGTGAAGGAATACAAAGCAAAGGCCCGATGGGCGAAGATATCCTCGATAACCACTTTTTTATCATTTTCAACGCACATTACGAAGCTTTAGATTACAAACTTCCAAGAGAAGAATATGGAAAAAGCTGGAAGAAAGTGTTAGATACTGCGACTGGTGAAATTGCTAAAGATGGCTTGGGTTTATTCACTGCATCTGAAGGGTTAGAAGTTGCCGGAAGATCCGTAACCGTTCTCAAATCAGCATAAAAAGAAAGCAGGTTTTAAGGAACCTGCTTAGCATTTAAAGTAAATTTGATAAACCGTTTTTAGGATTAAAAACAGTTAATATATTAATTGTTGCTTTTGGGTTGCGAACAGCATTATCTGTAATTTTCTTAGAGAAAACGCTGGCTTGAGGGGGTAAATCAATCAAATGAGCACAATCTGTTATTAGGGCATCAGGTTCAACCTGATGTTTTCTAGCTTCAAATTTGTTATCCATTTCAAAATTTTAATGGTTAACGAAACGTTGGTAAGTGCTTGCAGATTTAATTTTTTCTAAGCTTAAATAATCCTTTAATTTAGAAAATTCCATGCTTTGTACCGCTTTAATGGCAGACTTTAATTTCTCGCTGCTTACGCCTAGTCTTGTTGCCCAGTAGTTACGATCTTGCTCATCGGCAATTTCAACCACTTCTTTCCTCGCTGTTGTCGAAATGTTTTGGTATATCATAGGTTTATAAATTGGTTAGTGATAATATATTAAAAACACTATCTCTGTCGCTTTAGTTTTGAGAAATGAATTTTTTTATCTGAGAAGTGATTATTTATGTTTTTTAGATGATATAAATGTCTAATTGAGATAGAAAGCTGGCTATGTGCGTTTAAAACTTTTTGGTTTAAAGCACTGTTTAATTGTTATCTAATCAAAATTATTATGGATGATAAAACTAAAATAGGTGGTGCTGATCGCAGCAGAATCAACATCAACGAAGGTTATGAGCTAGATTATTGGTCTAACAAATTTGCAGTGAGCAAAGATAAACTTAAGGCTGCAGTGGAAACGGTCGGGACATCAGTTAGCGCCGTTGAAAATTTTTTGAAAAAGTAAAATAATAATTATGAGCCTGGAAAAGTATGTAGCTAAACGAGATTTCTCAAAAACAACCGAACCGAAATCGGGTAGGAGTAAGAGTAAAACCAAATTGATGTTTGTGATCCAAAAACACGATGCATCTCGTTTACACTATGATTTTAGGTTGGAAATGGATGGTGTATTAAAGAGTTGGGCAGTCCCAAAAGGTCCTTCAACAGATCCAAAATATAAACGATTGGCGATGATGGTTGAAGATCATCCCTTTGATTATAGAAATTTCGAGGGTATTATTCCACAGGGAGAATATGGGGGCGGAACAGTAATTGTTTGGGATGAAGGAACCTACGAGCCTATCGAAGATATCAAAGGCAAAAAAGCACAAGAGAAACATTTACTCAAGCAATTGGAGGCTGGTTCGGTTAAAATAAAATTGAACGGCGAAAAGTTGAAGGGTGAATTTGCCTTAGTTAAAACCCATGGAATGGGAGAAAACGGTTGGTTATTGATTAAACATAAAGACGATTTTGCTTCAACCAAAGAAATTACAAAACAAGACAAATCGGTTTTATCTGGTAAAACCATTGAAGGAATGGAAAAATCTTCTGAAAAGGTTTGGAAAGATGGGAAGGAACAGACGCTAAAACCTGAGAAAAAAAATCCTGTAAAATCTAAAAAAAAGGAGACTAAAGAAGTCGGTCAAACCGTAGCGCTAGATCCGAAGGAAATCTTAAAAAAGGCACCAAAAACAGCAATCCCCAAAAATATAAAGCCCATGCTGGCCACGTTGGTTGATGAACCTTTTGATGATGAGGACTGGCAATACGAAGTAAAATGGGATGGTTATCGTGCTCTGGCCTTCATCAACAAGAAGCAGGTGAATCTTGTTTCGCGAAATAACAAATCGTTCAACGAAAAATTTTACCCAATATACGATCTGCTTCAAGAATGGAGCATCAATGCCGTTTTGGATGGCGAGATTTTAGTATTGAATGAAAAAGGGATTTCGAACTTCGGATCATTACAAAACTGGAGAAGCGAGGCTGACGGGGAGCTTGTATTTTACGTATTCGACTTGCTTTGGTATGAGGGTAAAAATTTAATGGAGTTACCACTTTATCAGCGGCAGGCTATTTTAAACGAAGTTTTGCCAACAGACGATGATCGGGTTCGCCTTGGTAAGGTTTTTAAGGCCAGCGGAATAGATTTTTTCGCTGCAGCTGAGAAAATGGGTTTGGAAGGTATAATTGCAAAAAAAATTGAAAGTACTTATGTGGCCGATCGCCGATCAAAAGATTGGTTGAAAATTAAAGTGCATAAACGCCAGGAAGTAATTATTGCAGGCTACACCAAAAATGAAGACACCTCTAAATCTTTTAGCTCTTTGCTCCTCGGTGTTTATGAAAATAAAAAGCTTCAATATGTAGGTAAAGTTGGGACAGGTTTTTCGGATAAACTGCAAAAGGAGTTAGTGAAGCAGTTCGACAAACTAATTATTGATAAAAGCCCTTTTGATGAATTGCCTGATGTAAACAAACCATCAAGGTTTCGCCCAAA
The DNA here is from genome assembly GCF_979258625.1 of Pedobacter sp. AC212. Lineage (NCBI taxonomy): Bacteria > Pseudomonadati > Bacteroidota > Sphingobacteriia > Sphingobacteriales > Sphingobacteriaceae > Pedobacter > Pedobacter sp. AC212. Next base: position 2,547,684 of record NZ_OZ409870.1, read on the forward strand.
TCCTCCAAAAGCAAAAGCTACATGGCTAAAACCAGAACTTGTTTGCGAAGTGGCATTTACCGAAATTACGGATGATGGTGTTTTTCGTCACCCGTCTTTTCAAGGCATGCGTGAGGATAAAAAAGCGGCGGATGTGGTTAGGGAAACAGAAGTTCCTACTGAAGCGATCATAGATCAAGCATCAGATCAAAAAGAAACACATTCGGAAGCCATCAATCCACCAAAAGGAAAAGATAAAAAAACGCTGCTTAATCCGAAAGATGAAACACAAGTGCGGAAGATTAAAGGGCACGAGCTTAAATTTACCAACTTAAGTAAAATTTACTGGCCCGAAGATAAGGTGACCAAAAGGGACATGTTTAACTACTATTACCAGGTTGCCGAATATATTCTTCCATACTTGAAAGATCGGCCACAGTCGCTAAATCGTTTCCCAGGGGGTATTCATGGCAAAAGTTTCTACCAAAAAGATGTTAAGGGAAAAGCGCCTGATTGGGCAAAAACTTTTCCTTATGAAAACGGCGAAGGAGAGAAGAAAGAATATTTGGTGGGCACTGATGAAGCTTCCTTGCTTTGGATGGCCAGTTTAGGCTGCATTGAAATGAATCCATGGTTTAGCCGCGTTCAAAGTCCCGATAATCCAGATTATTGCGTAATTGATCTTGATCCGGATAAGCATTCCTTTGATCAGGTGGTAGAAGCAGCATTAGAAACAAAAAAGGTATTGGATGCGATAGATGTACCAAGTTTTTGCAAAACCTCAGGCTCAACGGGTATGCATATTTACATTCCGCTAAACGCAAAGTACAGTTACGATCAGAGCCAGATGTTTGCTAAAATTATTGTTAACCTGGTGCATGATCAAATACCGGAATATACTTCTTTAGAGCGCATGATTTCGGCCAGAAAAGGTAAAATGTACTTAGATTTTTTGCAAAACAGGCCAGGTGCTACCATTGCGGGACCATATTCACTCCGACCAAAAGTTGGGGCAACCGTTTCTATGCCTTTGCATTGGGATGAGGTTAAGCCAGGATTAAAGATGCAGGACTTCAATATTTTTAATGCAATAGATCGGTTAAAAGTAGAAGGCGATCTTTTTAAAGGCGTTTTAGGAAAAGGAATTGATTTAAAGAAAGCCATTAGCAAGGCTAAAAGTGTTTTCGGCTAAGTTTAATGATCATTCTGCAATTTATTATATTTGGGAAAAAAATAGAAAATAATGATATCCCACCACGTTTTATTTTGGCTTAAAGCCGATACCACCGAAGAACAGAAAACTGCATTCCGTAAAAGCCTACAAACATTAGAGAATATTGAAGTGGTTAAAAACTTCCATGTAGGTACGCCTGCACCTATCGAAAGGGCTGTTGTAGATACTACTTATACATTCAGTTTGATTTTGTTTTTCGAAGATTTAGCCGCACATGATGTTTACCAGGTTCACCCGTTGCATAAAGCTTTTCTAGATGAGTTCAAAATCTTCTTCGATAAAGTGATCATTTACGACGCACATTAAGATTTAAGAAAGTTGGATTGCAATTACCAATTCAGTATTTACTTTAACATTTAATTTGCAATTCCGTCATGCCCAGCTTGACTGGGCATCCTAATGCATTAAAAAGAATTTTTCATTTTTCATGATGCATTAAGATTCCCGCTTTCGCGGGAATGACGTTTTTTCAGATATCATTTTATTTTTTGAACTCAAAAATTGAATTTTACTTACAGCAATTTTAAGCCAACTTCATTTTCAGCTGCTTATCCCCCGAAGTTATAATCACGACAAGTTTTTTTACATAAATATCAATCTTTGTAAAATTAACCCTACTCAATAATAGGTAAACTTTAATTCCACAAATCCATATTACTTCGCTCAACGTAAATATTGAAAAGGGCAATCATGGATAAATTAAAACTCCTAAAACGAGCTTCAATAAACATTTTGCAGCTTGAAAATATTAAGATAGGCGATCTTATTGCTGATGAATTTGGTCATAGCGGAAAGGTTATAGAGATAGAAAAGATTAGTTGTAATAAGCAGTTTCACTTCTATTTTTATCTTCACAAACAACATACTATTTTGATGATTGTGTAAACTGTAAAATATTCAAATCCTTTTGCATCAGTTTCGTAAATTATCTCACTATATTGGGTTTTATGATAACAACCGATCAGGATCATTTTTATTCCAATCTTCAAATTCACACAACGCCTCTGCATCAACTTTTGTTGAGAAAGGATTTATTTAAAGAAGTTCCAACTGACTGGCACATTATCATTACTGATATTAAAAGTTCTACGCAAGCAGTTAATGCGGGCTTGCACGAAAATGTAAACCTTATTGCAACAGGAAGCATTGTTACTGTGCTCAATATCGCTTTTAAGGCAAATATTGCCATACCATTTTTCTTTGGTGGAGATGGCGCAACTTTTATTGTTCCTGCACTTATTGTAGATAAAGCAATGAGCGCCTTGCAGGTTTACAGAAGAAATACGTTGCAAAATTTCAATTTAGATCTTCGTGCAGGGATAGTTCCGGTCAAAGAAATATACGAATTAGGCCATCTATTAAATATTAGCCGATACAGCATCTCGAAAGTTTTCTCCATTCCCATCATTCTGGGAAACGGATTGGATTATGCAGAAAAAATTATAAAAGGAGAAAACTATTTATTTGCCAAGGATGATACTTTCGATGAAGAATTGGATTTGAGTGGGATGCAATGTCGCTGGGATAAAATTCAACCACCAGAAAATAGTGAGGAGGTTGTTACTTTGATCGCCGTTGCACGCAACTTTAATCGGCAAGCGGAAGTATTGAGCCATGTAATAAGGCAGCTGGATATCATTTATGGTACTCCGGAAAAGCGCCAACCGATTTCTATTCCTAAGCTGATTTTTAGAACAAGTTTCAACAATCTGGGTAGAGAAATGCGGCATCGGCTGGGTAAAATAAAGTTTTTCGAACTTATTAAAACCTGGTTCATTAACGTATATGGATACATTTACTTTCGAACGGAAAGCGGCAAGAAGTATTTAAATCAAATGGTCGAAATGTCGGATACCTTGGTGATCGATGGAAGGTTAAATACAGTGATTACAGGTACTAAGCTGCAACGGACCAAGCTTGAAAAGGCATTAGACCTCCTGGAGAAAAATGGCGAAATTTTGTACGGAATCTATGTTAGCGGCGAATCGGTAATGTCATGCTACGTACGCGATTTAGAAGATGATCATATCCACTTTGTTGATGGTGCAGAAGGTGGTTACACCAAGGCTGCGGCAGTTTTGAAGGCGAAAATTAAAGACATGCAATAATCTTTGTCTCGATAAAAAGGATCCTCCCAAACGATAAAGAAAAATTATCGAACACAATTTTTCGTACTTGGTTGTTAGAATTATAAGGGCTGAAATCGTATTAGTTTTTTTGCCTGATGTTACAGCAGTTTAAAACCTGCAGAATTGCAATCAAATAATTCATATTAAATAGCAACCTATGAAAGCGATTAGAATCCATGAATTTGGCGGTCCGGAAGTTTTATCTATTGATGATGTTGACATACCAAAGCCAGGTAAAGACGAAGTACTAGTTAAAATTCATGCTACAAGTGTTAATCCTGTTGACTGGAAAATCAGGGCCGGTTTAAGGAAAGAAAAATTCCCTTCTACCTTTCCACTAACCATTGGCTGGGATTTTTCTGGAGTAGTAGAAGAATTGGGCGAAAAAGTGGGAACATTTAGAAAAGGAGATGAGGTTTATGGTCGACCAGATTTAACAAAAAATGGAACCTACGCAGAATATGCTGTTGTCAAAGCCAATACCATTTGCATAAAGCCCTTAAGTATTGGCCATACCGAGGCAGCAGCAGTTCCGCTGGCTGGTTTAACTGCCTGGCAAGGTCTGTTTGATCACGGTTTATTAAAAGAAGGGCAAAAGGTTTTAATCCATGCAGCTGCTGGCGGTGTTGGAACCTATGCGGTTCAATTCGCTAAAGCGATAGGGGCGTACGTAATTGGGACATCTTCTGATTATAATATCGATTTTTTAAAACGTTTGGGCGCCGATGAGGTGATCGATTATAACATGGATGACTTTGAAAAAGAGTTAAGCGATATCGATCTTGTTTTCGATACGATTGGCGGAGAAACGCAACTTAAATCTCTCGATGTCTCAAAAGAAGGCGGCAGATTAATTACTGTTTTGGCACCCGAGTATGTGGCTGAAGCCAAGGCAAAAAAAGTTCACCTCATTGGTTTTACTGCTCAATCTAAGGCCAATCAATTGAAGGAGATTGGTGAAATGATAGACAATGGAAAAGTGAAGCCAATTGTGGAAACCATTTATACGCTAACCGATGCTAGAAAAGCACATATCGAAAGTGAAAATGGACATACCAGAGGTAAAATAGTTTTGCAGGTGATTTAAAATAAAAAACCTAAAACATAAAAAAGCACCAAATTGATTCAATCATTTGGTGCTTTTTCGCTAAAGTTATTTCAAAATTTCATCAATTAATTTAATCTCTTCATCGCTAAATGTAGTGTTATCCAAAGCTCTAATTGAATCTGTTATTTGTTCTGGTTTGCTGGCGCCAATCAAAACACTGGTAATCCGCTTATCTTTTAAGATCCACGAAAGTGCCATGTGCGAAAGTTTCTGACCACGAGATTTTGCCAACTCATTCAATTGAGTAACTACTGCTAGTTTTTCTGGAGTAATATTGGTTTCTTTTAAGAAAATCCCACTTGTGGCCACCCTTGAATCGGCTGGAATACCATGCAAATATTTATCGGTTAATAAACCTTGTGCTAGCGGTGAAAAAGGAATACAGCCTACACCATTTTCCTCCAATACGTCCAATAGGCCATTTTCTACCCAGCGCTCAAACATGGAATATTTCGGCTGATGAATGAGGCAAGGCGTTCCGTTTTCTTTTAAGATTTTAATTGCAGCAGCAGCCTCTTCTGCACTGTAGTTGGAGATGCCAACATATAGGGCCTTCCCTTGTTTTACCATCAGACTTAAAGTGTCCATGGTTTCCTGCAATGGCGTTTCAGGATCTGGGCGATGGTGATAAAAAATATCCACATAATCCAGTTTCATCCTTTTTAAACTTTGATCCAGGCTGGAAACCAGGTATTTTTTCGATCCCCACTCACCATAAGGGCCATTCCACATATGATAACCGGCTTTACTTGAGATTACCATTTCATCGCGATAGCCTTTAAGGTGTTGATGAAGAATTTTACCGAAAACCTCTTCAGCTGATCCCGGCGGCGGTCCGTAATTGTTCGCAAGGTCAAAATGTGTAATGCCGTTGTTGAAAGCGGTGTAAATAAGTTCTTTGCTGTTTTCGAAAACATTAACATGCCCAAAGTTGTGCCACAACCCTAAGGAAATTGCCGGCAGTTTCAATCCGCTATCACCGCAACGATTATATAACATTTTGTCGTAGCGATTATCTGATACAATATTGTTCATCATTTTTTAAGTTATTGGCAATAATAAACAGAATCTAAGTTTAATTTATAATTAAGTTTCGCAAACAAACCCAGTTTCATTAAAAGGGGAATTATGTTTCTTCTTTTTATATCACAATAGATACAAAAAACGATCACACTATATAAATCTAAATCGTTTTATTTGTAATAAAAGAAATATTAATTAAGCTTCTATTAGCCCATTATCTAACCCAATATTATTAATTGATGAAAATAAAATCTTTTACAGGTCTGTGTTTTCTTGCTATACTAGGTTTAACTTCCTGCCAGTCTGAAAGCGGAAAATCCAGCAAAGAAAATACACAAACTACTGATTCAATAACAGTTGTCAAATTAGTTGCAGATTCTTTTCAAAAAGAAATTGACGGCAAAAAGACTGGCCTTTATACCTTAAAAAACAAAAACCAAGCAGAAGCTATTTTTACCAATTATGGTGGGCGGTTAGTGAGTTTATTAATGCCTGATAAGGATAAAAAAATGGTCGACGTAGTAGTGGGATTTAAAAGTGTTTCGGACTATCAAAACTCCACCGAGCCCTATTTTGGGGCCACTATCGGTCGATTTGGCAATAGAATAGCCAAAGGGAAATTTACTTTGGATGGGAAACAATATCAGTTATTTACAAACAACGGGCAAAACACTTTGCATGGCGGTAAAAAGGGTTATCAGGATGTAGTTTGGGACGCTAAGCAAATTAACGAACACACCATTCAGTTCAATTATTTATCAAAAGACGGTGAGGAAAATTTCCCTGGAAACCTAAAAGTAACGGTAACTTATACCTTAACGGATGATAATGAACTGAAGATGGACTATCAGGCTAGTACGGATAAAACTACCGTATTAAATTTAACGAATCATGCATTTTTTAATTTAAATGGTGAGGGGAGTGGTGATATTTTAAATCATGAGGTTAAGATATTTGCCGATGAATATACACCTGTTGATTCTACACTAATTCCAACCGGGAAGATTGAAAAAGTTAAAAATACCCCATTTGATTTTACTACGGCCACTAAAATTGGTGCAAAAATTAAGGATAATAATGAGCAGTTGACTTTTGGCAAAGGATATGACCATAATTATGTGCTCAACAAAACAAAGGCTATGAATATGTTCCAGGCTGCAAGTGTAAAAGGCGATAAATCTGGAATTGTAATGGATGTTTACACGCAAGAACCTGGGTTACAATTTTACAGTGGCAATTTTATGCAAAGCAAAAATAAATTTAAAGGAGGAAGTAAAGACGATTTCAGAACCGCCTTTTGTATGGAAACGCAACATTTTCCTGATTCTCCAAATCAGCCGGGCTTTCCCTCAACGGTATTAAAACCTGGGCAAGTTTACAAAACGAGTTCTATTTATAAATTTTCAAATTAATCTGATTAGACCAAAAAAAAAGAACTGCGATTAAGCAGTTCTTTTTGTTTAAAATAAATCCTGCAAAGCAGGATCGTTATAATCTTCTATATACGCGATGATGTTGTTGTATGCCGAAAATTCATCGGCGGTATGCATTGTGGTCAAAACCACACAGCTCATTCCTGCATTTTGTGCAGCTTCTACACCTTTTGGTGCATCTTCAAAAACTATACAATCTTCAGCAGCGATGCCTAAAAGCGCAGCGCCTTTGCTAAACGTTTCTGGATCTGGTTTGCTATTTTCAACATCTTCTGCACTCACAATGGCTGAGAAATACGATCGAACATTCAAATTATCCAACACAAAATTAATGTTAAAGGGTATTGCTGCCGAGCCAATGGCCATCAATATTCCTGATTCTTTCGCCTTTTCTAAAAACTGATCTAAGCCAGAAATCAACGTTAAATGTTTTTTGTATGCGGCTTGATAACGGTGTTCTTTTTCGATTGATATTTGGTCGATTTGTTCTTGCGAAAAGTGACCAACACCAAAAACCCGCTCCAAAAGATCTTGATTTTTGCCATACATCTCTTTTTTAACAGCCTCGAAAGTAATACTCGCTCCCAAATCTTTCGTTAGGATGGAATGCCATGCATGGTTATGAAATTCCATGTCATTTATCATAGTGCCATTTAAGTCGAAAAGAAAAGCCTTCGGTTTTTGATTCATCATGGCCGCAAAATTATCAGAAATTTTTAAGGAATGTGTTAAATTAATTTAATCATTGGATTTTATTGGAAGAATTAAAATTTTCCAAAACGTTCATCTTCAAGAATATCTCCTAAATAATAGTTTAAGTCATCATATTTTGTTTGGAAAATCTACTTACAAATAATACATTGCAGTAGAATTACCCCTAACTCTAAATTTTGTTTCTATGAGCCATATTAAAGATGACGGCGAGCGCTTGATTGAATTTTTAAATAGCCTTCATCCCCTTAGTAAGAAGGTAATTGCATTGGCTCGAAAAAAAACCTTTCAAATTATTGTCAAAAAAAATGAGCTGATTCCGAGTATAAATAATACTGGTGAGGAATGCATTTTTATTGTCCTAAAAGGTATTGTTAGAGGATTTATTTTAGATAATGGAAAAGATATTACTACTGTAATAACTGATGAAAATAACATAGTAGGCCACGTTCGTAATCCTGGAATGACTCACTCTGTTTATGAGGAACAGTTTCAAGCACTAGAAAATTCTGAATTATTAGTTTTAGAATATTCTTTTATCGATGCACTTTACAAGAAATATCCCGAAACGAATATTTTGGCAAGAAAACTACTTGCGCTTCATTTCAACATGTCGCAAGAGCGCTCTATTTTGTGCAGAATACCGTCGGCAGAAGTAAGATACAATAAGTTTAGGCTCGGTAATCCGAAACTGAAAAACCGCGTGCCAGTCAAATTCTTAGCTACTTATTTAGGAATGCGAATAGAAACATTAAGTAGGATAAGGAAAAAGGAAAAATTGGAATCAGCTGCCTAATTCGGGTCTATACTTGTGTTTTCCTTTTTAAGATAGAAGTAGCACAATGGGAACAGGCATATTAAGCCTAGTAAAAATCCACCTAAGGTATCAGTAAACCAATGTGCACCTAAATATATCCTCGAGGGTGCAATAAAGATCATCAGAAATGCAGAAAAATAAGTGACAACGTTCCGGGTAGTTTTCGGAATAGTAGTCAGGCGGTCCATCAAAAAAATCAGAAAACCAAAAAACAGTACGTAAGACAGCACATGCCCACTCGGGTAACTTTGAAACCTATTTACCTCCACTAAACGAACATAGAATGCAGTAGGCCGTGGGCGGTTGATCAGATTTTTGATCGCCAGAATAATCAGCCCCGACACTAAAATAGAGGCGATGTACAAGCCTTCACGTTTATATTTTTGCCAATAAAAAATAGCTGCAACCACCAGAACAGATAACAACGACCAGGGCAATTCGCCAAAAAAACTGATAGCGAGCATTACCTTATCCAGCCAATCTGCTTGGTACTGCTGGATAAATAAAGAAGCCCGAGTATCAAATGGCAATATTGGGTTATGATCAATAAAAATACTTAAAATGGTGAAAGCCAGAATCAATAGAAATAAGATGATAAGACCTGTATTACGTTTTAATTGCATTTAAGATTGGTTGAATGTTTCAAAACTATCATTTTCCAATGATTGCCAAACACTTTTTATGCAAAAAGTTAATTACTCAGGTTTAAAACATTAGCACCCAGGGTTTCTTCTTTTACTCTTTCTAATTTCTGTTGGTGTACAGTGATAGTTATTTCTACCGATCCGGTTCCTACTGTGGCAGAGAGCAAATGCCCGCCATAGGCTTTAAAATCTTTTCCAGTTACCGTTCCATGAGTATGTAGTGAAGGTTTACCATTTTGCCAGGCTATGGAGCCACTCATGCTTGCCAATTCTACACTCTCAAATTCTTTAGGCTCATATGCCTTCGTTTTGAAGTTGAAGAAACCAAATTTCGCATTTACGAAACCCATTCCCGAATAACTTGCACTTGGAATGCTTTCTTTGAGGGCAAAATTCTCCAGTTGTGCCAATACATCATCACCCTGGCGCAGCACCATAAAAAACCCTGTAGGCGTTTTGATATATCGTTTTGTAGTATCCTGTTGCGGTTTTTGAGCGAAAGTGCTTGTACTTATTGCAAGTATAAGTGATAAGAATGAATAGATAAAATTTTTCATGGAACTGAATTTTATTAGAAACACATGCTATAAAGAGATTGTTTGCACCGGCTGTAGTAAACAATACCCTATAAAAATGAGTTTATCAGTTATGGATAGAAAGCCATACAACAATAAGGAAGCGATAAAAGTTCCTCGCTTTGAAGAAAGTGCAGGTTTTTACACCACGCCGGGCAGAAGCAAAAATATGGCGAAAATTGGTGCGAAAAACAGCCTGCCCGAATTGTTGTTACGTAAAGCACTTTGGGCAAAACACATCCGCTTTCGCATTCATCCCAAAAGTTTTCCTGGTAAGCCCGATATAGTGATTAATAAATATCGTTTGGCCATTTTTGTTGATGGTGATTTTTGGCATGGCTTCGATTGGGAGAATAGAAAAGCTGTAATTAAAACCAATAAGGGGTTTTGGATTCCAAAAATCGAACGAAATATACAACGGGATCAAGAAGTAAACGAACTGCTCAGCGCAAAAGGTTATACAGTAATGCGCTTTTGGGAGCATGAGGTTAAAGAGAAGTTATCGCTTTGCGTTAATCAAATCGCCTTATTTATTGAAGCTGCAAAATTGGGTGTGATTCCCATTATCAGTGATTAATTACTTCACAACAATTTGCTTGGGTTCAGTAACAACGATTTGATACTTGCCCTTAAATTCGGTAACCACACCCGTTACACAGATATTGTTGCCCATAAACATCGAAGCCGGTTCAGAAGTAAATTTGGCTTGGTCTTCTTTATTAACCACAATAGTTAACAGCTCTTTAGGGTAAGCACCGCCAAGATTTATCAGGCTTAACTTTTCCAATGCTTTTGTTCCGTACACAGAATCACACACGCTGACACTTTTACCCACATATTGTGCTGCATCTTTAGCTAAAATTAAGGTTTGGCTTTTTGCTTTGTAAGCAGTGATGCAGATGAATAAAATAAGAGATAAATTTTTCATAATAGATGGATGATTGGGTGGCAACAAGCTTTTAGCAGTTGTTTGGTAGCACAAAGTTAAATATCGGCAGCTTATAAAACAATGTGTTTGTGTAAATACCGCGATATACTATCGATAGGGCGATGGCTCATTTTTATTTCGATGTAAATCCGTCTAACAGTTCCATTGTTTTGATGGCTTCTTGGGCACTACATGGGTTTTCTGCTTGATCGAGAAAATAGGATACGACTTTTTCGATCATGGGTTGCTCTACATGTTGAAGCGCTTCGAATTTCAGTGTTTCTGTTTTTTCGTTGATAGTCAAATTTATCTCATGCCCAAACATTGGGAAGCTTATCTTTCCTTTTGATCCATAAATTTCGCAGATGTCTTCGTTCGCTCCGTTGGCAACCGTAAAACACCAAACGCCGGTAAATACAATGTCGTTTTCAAATAAAATATGCCCGGTAACCAAATCATCTACGTTTTCTTCTCCAGCCTGGTTAACTGAAATGCCATGAAAACTTTTGGTGTTGCCAAAATAGTAAAGCATTAAGTCGAGTTGGTGCGGCGCTAAATCATGGAATAAACCACCTCCTGCAACAGCAGGATTCAGGCGCCAATTTTCTTCTGCCTTTGCAATTAAATCGTTCTGTTTGGGTTGCAGCATTTTCAAATTAACAAAGCGGATATCACCGATGGAATGCTCTGCCAACAAAGATCTAATTTTTAAGAAGAGCGGCTGTTCTCTACGGTAATGTGCCACGGTTAATTTTACGCCATATTGATTAGCAGCGGCAGCCATTCTTTTAGCGGCCTCGGCATTTATAGCCATTGGTTTTTCTACATAAACAGGTTTTCCAGCTGCAAGCGCCTGAATGGTGTATTCCTCATGTTGAAGTGGGGGAGTAGCAATATACACGGCATCTACTTCGGGGTCGTTAATTAAATCCGTTGCATTGTCGTACCATTTGGCTACACCATGCCGCTTGGCATAATCTGCAGCCTTTATGGCATCTCTTCGCATTACCGCAACCAGCGATGAGTTCGGAACTTTATTAAAAGCAGGTCCGCTTTTTACTTCTGTCACATCGCCACAACCAATAATGCCCCATTTAATGTGTTTCATATTGTAAGAATGATTTGGGATGAAGATAAGGATTTAAGGTCAATTGATGCATGTAGATGATTTTATAAAGAAAATCAATAGGGGTAAAAATCCCATTAACGGTTAGGTTGATTAATGGAATTATGAGTATGGTTCGTTCACTCGAAGAAGAAAGTTGGACGCGAATATTATACCATATCCAGCGAATGATAAACCAAACACGTCAAATACCAATCATTCCGTAAATGGAAAATAATAATCTCCATCTTTAATCAAGATCTATGTAGCTAATGAAAAAACTCAAATACGCTCTTTTGTTTTTGGCGACGTTTTTAACATTGACCGTTTTTGCGCAAAGCACCCGGAAAATTGTAAAAGATTTTGATGGTGACTTAAAGAAGGACACTATCCGTATTGATGGTGACCGGAAAGCATTGGTTTTGCGGTTATCCACTCAGAAATATAAAATAGTAACTAGCAAACCTATTGACTACCTAAATTTTGGCAATACGTTAGTGGCTACCAGAAATGGATTTGAATTTTGGAACAACTATGACCGTTCAGGTTTCATCAGCGTTTTTTTATATAGCAAAACGGCTAAAAAAATGCAACTGGTGCTAATGCGTAGAACGGATGATGTGCTCGGCAGAGACCATCCCAATGAAGGGCTTTTTGAGTCTAGCATCAATTTGTTAACCAACAAATATGTTGGAGTAATTAAAAGAGACGTAAAAGGTAAAACATTAACGACATTGATAAAATCTGAAATTACCTATCCGAAAACTTATTTAGAGACGTTCGGCGACGCCATTAATTTCGACTATCAGGAACAATGCATTGCGAAATACGAGAAGTTTAATTCAAAGAAGTAGATTTTAGCTGCAAATTTAGCTTGAGCACACACAACTCATCAACATAAATATCAACTTTTAATCGATTATTTATTATGAAAACAGTAAACAAAATTTTTCTTTCGCTCGCCACTGTAGTTGCATTAAGCGCTTGTAATAATGATAAAAAAGCTCCAGGGAACGCTCCAAAAAACCCAAACACCGAATTGGAGGCGAATAAAGTAGATGTAGATGAAGCGATGAAAGGCATGCCAACATTTTCTTCACCTGAAATTCAAAAGGAAGCACAAGAATGGTTTACTTATTTCAAAGAGGGCATGAAAGAAGCACAGCAGAAAGCAAAGCTGGCTAATGGAGATCAGGCTAAAATGAAACAGATAGGGAAAGAAATGGCTGAGAAATTTGCACCATGGAAAGAAAAAATAGCGGCTTTAAAAATCAAAATGAATGCTGAAGATAAAGTGAAGTTTGAGCAATATGGAACTAAAATAGCACAAGACATCGTTGCGCAGGCACGACGAAATTAGTAAAAGCACATGATGATTTATTGGCTGCTGCAATACTAAACTGCAGTGCGCCAGTAAATCATTAAAAAAACTAATTCTACGGCGATTCCATCAATTGTAAACTATCTATCTCAGGCAACAACAATATTTCGTAGATTGGATACCAGATTCCAATATTTACGGCGAATCGCTCCATTCAACCATATTTTCTTTTCCGTATTAATCTTAATTTAACACAGCTGATCGTTCTTTGTCGAAAAATCAATCAGCATGAAAATTTACTTTGCTACCTGCCTCCTGTTACTCTGTTTTTCGCTGGGTGCTTTTGGGCAAGATGTAGGATTCGACAGCATCCGAGATACCATTCCTCAAAAACCAATTGAATCGCTTACAGAACTCAAAAAGAGATATGCTGCATCCATCGAGCAGCATGATGTATTCTTGGAAGGAGAATGCTTACAACAAATGGGCAGGATATGTTATCGACAAGGACATTTTAGACAAGCATTGGACTTTTTTTTAAAAGCAGAGAAAATCTTCAATACCAATAATAAACCTTTATCACTTGCAGATAACCTGAGTGATATGGGTATTTTGTATTATTATCTTAAGCAGCCAGAAAAAGCCATGAAGAATTACACCTTGGCGCTGAATATTTATAGAAAGCAGCATTACGCTAAAGGTCAGGCAACGGTATATGGCCATATTGGCCAGCTTTATGAAAAGCGTAGGTACTTTGATAGCGCATTTATTTACCAGAAACTGGCGCTAAAAATCATTGAAAAGACAAATGATATCAGCGGAGCGGCGAAGATTTACGAAAATCTGGGTAGCATTTATGAAGATCTCGAAAAATATGATCTGGCGGGTAGCCAGTTTAAAAAATCGCTCAGTTTGTATCAGCAGGATCGAAATGAATTGGGCAGTATTGAAGTGATTAACAACTTAGGAGATATCCTGCGCAAAACCGGGCGATATAAGGAAAGTATTGTGGAAACCAGGGTGGCGATGCAACTTGCCGGCAAGTTGCGGAATGCTTATCAGCTGGCTTCTTGCTGCAGGGATATGGGCAAAGCATATGAGCTGTTAAACCAAATGGACAGCGCTTACCACTATATTCAGTTAGGCTATAAGTACACTTTGGACCTATATTCAGAAGATGGTGCCAAACAAGTTGCTTTTTTACAGGTGCTTTATGATATCAATAAAAAATCGGATGAGATTAATCAATTGCAGGCTGATAAAAAGATCAACCGTATCCTTGCTTTTTCTGCAACTGTAGTCATACTGTTACTTGTTGTACTTGGATTTGTTATTTTTAGCAGGCAACGCTTTAAATTAAAAGATCAGAAAATGCTAGCCAGGCAAAATCAAATTGAGCACGATTTGACCAGCCTTGAACTTAAAAATCTTCAGCTGGAAGAGCAAAATTTAAAACAGCAACTGGAAGTAAAAAGCAGGGAGCTATCTACGCATACCCTAAACCTGATTAAAAATAATCAGTTCCTCGATAACCTTCGCAATACCTTGCAGGCGATGGTAAAAGACGATAAGCGAGATCAGAAAAAACAGATGAACCAGATCTTGACTGAAATTAACCAAAGCTTCAATCATGAAAGAAATTGGAAGGAATTTACGGTCGCTTTTGAGCAGGTTCATCATCAGTTTCTGGAAAACCTAAAGAAGTTTAGCCATGAACTTACTTCAGCCGATATGCGTTTAATTGCCTTGCTGAGAATGAATCTGGATTCGACTGATGTAGCCAGCTTACTGGGTATTTCCACCGATAGCTTACGAGTTTCGAGATATCGGTTGAGAAAAAAACTAAATCTGGCGCAGGGCGATAATTTATCCGCATTTATACAGGCACTTTAATCGTTACATCAACGGTCTGAAAAATTATGTTTTGAGCTGATTTTCTCTGCTTAACAATTTGTTAATGTAACGGTAATAAAAGCATAACGGCGTTTTGGGTTAGTGTTATGTATCTGATTAACAGTTATTTGTATTATGGTGTTGCTTTTTTATATACGCTGTTGTTAACGGTGTTGCCTTTATGTAACCCCGAAAGTTTTTCTGTATCGAAGTGTGTACACACCTTTGCTCCGTCAAGAATAAAAAACACTTGACCAAACAAATGAATAAACTTTTACGAATTCTGTTTTTACTCCTTATTTGTGCCGGCACCGCTCAGGCAACTAAAATAAAAGGGCACGTTTATGATAAGCAAACCGGAGAAGCAATAGTTGGTGCCACAGTAGTGCTTGAAAACCCGAGACGAGTAACCAACACCGGTTTGGATGGAACATTTGAGTTTAAAGGAATGGTAACGGGTTCGGCTAAAATTAGCGTCAGTTACATCACCTATCAAACCATCACGAAAACAATTATGGTGGAGAAAGAAGATAATGAGCATTTGAAGTTCTATATGGAAAGCGATTCAAAAGCCCTTGACGATGTGACCATCAAATCCAATGTGGTCAGTTCTACCGATCAGGGTGCCCGCAGATTGGAAAAAAATGCAACCCAAATCATGAATATTGTTTCTGGAAGAGCAATTGAGATCTCGCCTGATTTAACAGTGGCGAATGTGATGCAACGGGTTTCTGGCGTTTCCATTGAACGGAACAGTAATGGAGATGGGCAGTATGCCATCCTTCGCGGGATGGACAAGCGGTATAACTACACTTTGGTAAATGGCGTGAAGATTCCAAGTCCAGACAATAAATACCGTTATGTGCCTCTTGATTTGTTTCCTTCAGATTTGCTTGATCGTTTGGAGATTTACAAAACCTTAACCCCAAATTTAGAAGGAGATGCAATTGGTGGCGGTATTAACATGGTGATGAAGAACGCACCTGGTAAATTTCAATTGAATGCCAACATTGCATCTGGCTATAGCCAACTATTTATCGACAGAAAATTTGCCAGTTTTAATTCCTCAGATATCAACTATAAATCCCCTTATGAGTTGAACGGAAAAAATTATAACGCTACGCAAAACGATTTTACAAAGGCTACACTGGACTATAAATATAAAAACCCGGCACCTAATTTAATTGGTAGCCTATCTTTAAGTCAGAGATTTTTAGATAATAAGCTGGGTGTGGTACTGGCCGGAAGTTATCAAAATACCTACCGCGGAAGCAACAGCACTTTTTACAATACAGCCGTAAACGGGACCGACGCCTTTGCAGTGATTACCAATAAAAGCTACAGGGAATTCTCAGAACAGCAGCAACGCACCGGTTTACATGGAAAAGTCGACTATGTTTTCAACAAAAATCACCAGTTAAGTCTTTACAATGTGTACGTTAATTTGAAAAACCAGCAGCTTAGAGATGCAGTGACCACAACCTATAATGGTGTTTACAATCCAACTGCAGGAAATGCCGAACTGGTTTACAATACCCGTAGCCGTTTAACCGAGCAACAAATTTATAACAGTACACTTCACGGCGACCACAAATTTTTTGATGAGAAATTTAAAGTTCAATGGTCAGCGGTTTATTCATCTGCAAAAAATGATGTACCGGAAAATACCAGTATCAGTTTAAATGGCATACAGCAAAATTTCCAGAGCCGCCGTTTGAGTTTGGTGAATACCTCGCCTGTCAATCGCAGATGGGAACGCAATACCGACGAGGATTTAGCAGGATACCTGGACTTAGGCTACCGTTTTGATATCGGTGCTGACAAATTAGAAGTTATGGCTGGTGGTTTATACCGGGATAAACAGAGAAGTAGCTTTTTCAACAATTATACTTTGGCCCCAAATGCTGCCGACGCAAGTAAAGTTTACGGTGTTGATTATCAAAACTACACCGAGCTTAATTTAGTGGTCAGCAACCCAACAGGTGCGGTGGCCAATCCACTTACTTATGATGCAACCGAAAAAATCTCAGCAGGTTATGGCATGTTTAAGTATACAGCGGCTAAGTTAGAAGTTACGGGAGGTGCAAGGGTAGAACACACCAATCAAGGCTATAATCTGCTTTTCCCTGCCGGCGAGACTTTTCCAAAAGGGCAACAAGTTTATACAGATGTGTTGCCTAGCTTAACGGCTAAATATTTTTTAACAGATAATGCACAGTTGCATGCTTCCTATTACAAAGCGCTTAATCGCCCAGGCTTTTACGAAATTGTGCCAGGCAAAGTAGTAAATGAGGAATTTCAGGAACGTGGAAACCCTGATTTACAACGTGCGCTTGCCGATAACTTTGACTTACGTTACGAACTTTTTCCGGGCGCATCAGAACAATTGCTTGTAGGCGCATTCTATAAACGCATAAAAAATCCGATTGAATACACCTTCCGGGCAGATGCTGTTCGCGGACAGGACATTTATTACACTCCTGGCAATTTTGGAACCGCTAAAAACTATGGTGCAGAGGTAGATTATATCAAATACTTCAGTAAAATAGGAGTAAAGGCAAATTACACTTATACCCATTCAAGCATTACCACACCAAAAACAACCAGAACGATTAACCCTACCACTGGCGATATACAGGCACTTTCGGTTGACCAGAAACGTCCACTATACGGTCAATCTGAACATATTGCCAATGCTTCTTTACTATTTAAGGATACCAAAAAAGGCTGGGATGCGCAGATTGCCGGAGCTTATACAGGTCCGCGGATCAACACGGTTTCTCAGTTTTTAAACAATGATTTATGGCAAAAAGGCTTCATCCAGATGGATGCTTCGGCCGAGAAAAGGTTTAAAAGCGGCATTAGTGTTTTCGTAAAGGCAAACAATATCTTAAATACGCCAACGAAGCTATTCATCAAAGGAACCAATCCTGAGAATAACAAGATCAATGAAGATTTGGTAAAGAATGGAAATACATTGGTGAGAAGTGATTATTACGGCCAGAATTATCTGATCGGCTTTAGATACAAGTTTAATTAAGCTAAATTTTTAAAAATAAAAACATGAAATCAAATCAGATTTTTAAATTGTTAATGCTTGCCCTGCTGGCACTTGCCGGCTGCGAAAAAGCAAATATCGATGTGGATACTACAGTTGTCGATGGTTCGGCGATTGGAGAAGTTTCAGGCGTATGGGCAAAAGGAAGTACCCAGGTAATTAAGGGTGATATCGTTATTCCGGAAGGAAAATCGCTCACCATTGAAGAGGGGGTAACGGTATTGATGGATACCCTTGCTAAGCCGGAAATAATAGTAAAAGGTAATTTGTACGCCTTAGGCACTGCCGAAAATCCAATTAAGTTTACGGTGAATGAATTTTATAAAACTGCACAGAAGAAATTTGGTAAACTCTGGGGAGGTATTTTAGCAGGCCCAACCTGCGAGGAGCTGGTGTTGGATCACGCCGTTATTGAATATGCAGGTTCAATCACTTCTGATGCATCAACATCAGTAAAAATGGGATTATACAAGGCAGTTGCCGGAGAAAATTTACCAGCGTTATGGTTCTCTAATGCAAAAGGAAAGCTAGTGGTGCAAAATACTGTGTTCAGAAATCTTCAGGAAGATTGTACTTACATTGAGGGCGGAAAAATCATTTTCGCGAATAACGTATTCTACACCACAGGGGTTACCGGTGGCGAAGCGATGAATTTCAAATCTGGTTGTTTAGCCGATATCGCTTATAATCTGGTTTATAGTACAAATACCAATGCACTGAAACTTTCGAATACCGGAGATAAGACGCCACAAACCTATATCATCATTTACAATAATACTTTGGTAAATACAGGCTGGAGAAGACCAACAGCCAAAGGCGGTTCTGTTTGGGTGGAAAGCACCGTTCGTGCCGATTTGTACAATAACCTTTTTGCCAATACCCGTTTTGGGATAAAAAGAGATCCTAAAAAACCTGAAGATGCCCGCTCTGCTTACAGCAATAACTGGTATTATGGTTTTGATCAGGTAACGGTTAATCAGTTTCAGCCAGGGAGCAATGATGTAATAGGAGGAAAAAATGATGTAATTAGTAAGGTAGCGGGAGAAAATGATCCCAAATTTGTGAATTATCCGCTAAATACAGCGGTGAACAATGCTGATTTCAATACCTCATGGGATTTCCACCTGCAAGGTAATTCGCCGGCATTGGCAAAAGGCGTTACCAATTTTACCCGTCATCATGCGGCAGGTATCGTAATGAAAAACGGTATCACTTACATTTCACCAGCACCATCTACCTTTGTTGGCGCATATGGAACTAAAAATTGATATGAAGAAAACGAATATCATAAATGTTGCTACAGCCGGCCTTTTATGCCTGATCCTTTCCTGTAATGGAACCGCCCAACAGGTAGATCAGGATGCAGTAAAGCCGCTCTATATATCCGATCCTGTTGATTTTGATACCGACGATCCTGCGATCTGGGTGAATGCGAAAGACCCGGCGCAATCGTTAGTTATTGGAACAGATAAAGATACCAAAGGGGGCTTATACGTTTTTGACCTCAAGGGAAAAATTATCCCTGCAAAAACTGTTAAAGGTTTAAAAAGACCTGATAATGTAGATATTGCTTATGGACTTGATCTCGGTGGGAAAAAAACTGATATCGCGATAACTACAGAGCGTTATACACATAAGCTGAGAATTTACAGTCTTCCAGATATGAAACCAATTGATGGTGGAGGAATACCAGTTTTCGAAGGAGAAACCCAGGCTGAGTTCAGGGATTTAATGGGTATTGCAATGTATACTAGCGCTGACGGGAAAATTTATGCGGTTGTTGGCCGAAAATCAGGGCCAAAAGAGGGCGGTTATTTGTGGCAGTATTTGTTATCAGATAATGGTAAAGGAAAAGTAAAAGCAACCTTGGTAAGAAAGTTTGGAAAGTACAGTGGTAAGAAAGAAATTGAGGCCATTGCGGTAGACAATGAGCTTGGATATATTTATTATTGCGATGAGCAGTTTGGTGTGCGTAAGTATTATGCGGATCCAGCAAAGGGAAATCAGGAACTTTCCTTATTTGGGCAAGGCGATTTTGCTGTGGACAATGAAGGGATTGCGATTTATAAAACCAAAGGGAACAATGGCTACCTTTTAGTTTCAGATCAAGGTGCCAGACAGTTAAAAGTTTACAACAGAACTGGTCAGGCTGGCGCTGTGAATAAACATCCGCTAATAGCCACCATTAAATATGCTGCAAATCAAACTGATGGAATTGATATAGTTTCAGTACCATTGAATGCCGACTTTAAACATGGGCTTTTGGTGGCGATGAGCGATGATAAAACCTTTCATTTTTACCGATGGGAAGACCTTGCAGGGAAAAAGTTGGATGTTAATCCTTAGATATTTTTACTCATCATGTGATAGTGGATTCGTCGAATTTCAGAAATTGAAAGATAAGACGATAGAATTTTTAAAGTACCGTTTCTATTAAGAACAAGGCAGGTTATTTACAAAAATAACCTGCCTTGTTTTTATAAACGAGCTTTGGTTTGAGAGGATGGTTCGCAAAGGAATATTACGCAGCTATACAATTAACTGATCCTGTAACCAAAAATGTATTAACGACAGGTCAATACGTAAGTAAACTCCAGAAATCGATCTGTCATCAAATGTGATGAAACCCTTATATCACATTTGCTTCTCTATAAAAACTAATTTGAGAATCGAAAGCAGATTTTATTTATAAATATTGCTAAAACAATCCATACAGTGCTTTTTGACTCCTTTTGACGAAAAATTAAATGTTAATTGACGGATATGTGTATGTCCGTGCCTGATTAAATCAGTTAAGTTTGATTTCGAAAACCAATTATAAATCCTTTCATTGATGAGCAGCTATCCTCCACAACTTACGAGGCTAACTCACCTTTTTTGATTTGATATTTCCCAAGGGATTATCAAAACGAAAGAAATTAATTTGATCGTTTCTCGAAACGAATTCGAATGTCATCAACTGTAACCGGACGAATAATCGCTATTCAAACGCTTATACTTTAAACCAAATATAATATGAGAATCCTGAAAATTTTCTTTTTCTGCGTAATGTTATGGGGTATTCCCACATATTCATTTGCACAACGTAAGATTTCCGGACAAGTACTAACCGAACAAAATGAGCCTCTTCCGGGAGTAACTATTTTGGTAGAAGGTTCTGTTCCGAGAGAAATCACAACTACAGATGCCGATGGCCGATTCCAGCTTACGGCAACCAAAGGTACCTTACTGGTAACGTACATCGGGTACAAAAATCAACGCATTACGCTAACCGACAAAATGCAATTAAATATTGTGTTGCAAAGCGATGATCAGGGTTTGGATGAGGTTGTTGTAGTGGGTTACGGTAAACAATCTAAACGGAACATTACAGGTGCGGTAAGTAATATTAAAGCTGAAGATATTGTACGTACTTCTTCTACCACTGCTGCTGGTGCGCTTGCCGGAAAAGTACAGGGTGTATCGGTTCGGGCGAAAGATGCTCGTCCGGGCAGAGGCGCAAGTATCGAAATCCGGAATATGGGTAACCCATTGTATGTAATTGATGGGGTAGCTTATGGTGGTGAAGGTGGTACGGATTGGGTTGGTACCCAGAATGCATCTGGTGCCGATATTTTTAACGCTTTAAACCTGGAAGATATTGAAAGTATTTCTATTTTAAAAGATGCTGCAGCAGCTGTTTATGGCTTTCGTGCAGCAAAAGGTGTAGTTTTAATCACTACAAAAAAGGGCTCGAGAGATGAAGTAGCCAAAATTAACATTAACGGCTACCAAGGCTGGCAAAACCTAACGCGTTTTCCTACCATGGCCAACGCAGCGCAATATACCCGAGGATTGGTAGAGGCGGCTCAGAATGATCCGAACGGCAACCCTACGCAAGTATATACACGTGAAGAGTTGGCGAAATGGCAAGCCGGAACCTTACCAGGTTATCAGGGTTATAATTATGAAGACATTGTACTTCGTAAAAATATCCCTCAACGTTACATCAATGCAAACGTATCTGGTGGTGCCAAAAAATCAAACTATTTCCTTTCTGTTGGTCACTTAACGCAGGATGCCGTAATTAAAGATTTTAACTACAAACGGACCAATCTGCAAGCCAACATGGAGGCGACTATTTTAGAAGGTCTTACTGTGGGGGCACAAATTTCTGGCAGACAAGAAAATACGCAAGATGTTGGTTTGCCTGGTGGCGACGGTTATTTTTCATCGATATTGTCCATTTTCAAAAACAGACCAACTGTTGGCCCGTATGCCAACGATAATCCACTGTATCCTAATCAAACAAATGAATTTGCCTATAATCCTGCTATTTTTAGTAGAGATATTGCAGGTTATAAAGACAATAAGTACTTAAGTGGAAATGTGAACTTAACTACATCTTATAAAACTAAGTTTGGTTTATCTGCTAAAGGAACGGTTTCGTATAATTACACGAATAATAAGTTCGATGGCTTCCAATATACTTATGACGTATATCGCTACGAAAACAACAACTATGTTCGAAGCAATGGAACCAACTCTGGCTGGAGATACAAAACTGACCGTGTTGCAGTATCACGCTTCGCCCAATTTCAGTTAGATTATACCAAACAAATCGGAGATCATAATTTCTCTGTAATGGCTGGTTACGAACGTTCTGACTGGGACAGAACCTACAATGCGATTGGTTCAAATCCAACCAACAACTACATTCCTTTGGTTAATCAGGTTGCAGAATTAAACAGCATCGCTGATGGATGGTCGTACGAGGCGAGAGCAGGATTTATTGGTCGTTTCAATTATAACTACAAAGGCAAATACCTTGTTGAGGTTTTGGGTCGTTATGATGGATCTTATTTATACTATGAAGGTAAAGAATGGGGTCTTTTCCCAGGCGCCAGTTTAGGATGGAGAATTTCTGATGAGCCATTCTTCAAATCAATAAAAAATGTAGTTAACGATTTAAAATTGAGAGCTTCTGTTGGCCAAACGGGTTTAGAAGAGGGTGTTGGAATGCTTGATTATTTATCTGGTTATAACTTCGGTTCGGGAAGCGCTATTTTAAATGGTACTTTTTATCCAGGTATTCGCCCAAAATCACTTCCGATAAGAAATTTATCATGGGTTAAAAACACCAATTACAATATCGGTATTGATGTAGGGATGTTCGATAATAAACTAACCATTACTGCTGATGCCTTTAAGATTATCCGTACCGGCTTCCCTGGAAAAAAATATGATGTTTTATTGCCAAGTGAAGTAGGTTATGAGTTGCCAAACGAAAATTTAGGTAAAAATGGCTACTACGGTGCAGAGGGTATCATTACTTATAGTAGCAAAGTTGGCGACTTAAATTATGTAGTGAGTGGTAACGTTACTTTCTCGAGGTTCAAAAACCTTGAATCGTACAAACCACGTTTCAGCAACTCTTTGAATGAATACAGAAACTCTGCCGAAGATCGTTGGGGTGGTGTATGGTGGGGCTACCAGGTAATTGGTCGTTTCCAATCAGAAGAAGAAATTCGTAACTATCCGGTTAATAATGATGGTAATAATAATAGAAACCAATTGCCGGGCGATCTTATTTACAAAGATGTTAACGGTGACGGAATAATCAACGAAATGGATGAGCGTCCGATTGGTTATCCAACAGGATGGGCACCAATGATCACCTTTGGTGGAAGAATCGGTTTAAACTACAAAGGAATTGATTTGAATGTTGATTTTGCTGGTGGCGGCATGCAGTCGTGGAACCAGGATTATGAATTGAGAAACGCTTTCCATGGTGGAGGTAATTCGCCGGCCTATTTATTAGAAGATAGATGGCACCGCGAAGATCCTTATGACAGAAACAGTAAATGGATTCCGGGATATTATCCTGCAATACGTAATGGAAATAGCGGTCCAAATGGTAGAAATAGCGATTTCTGGTTAACGAATGTACGGTATTTACGGGTTCGGAATTTAGAATTGGCTTACACACTGCCTCAAACCATTTCGCAGAAAATTAAAGCGCAAAAAATCCGCGTTTATGTAAATGGCTCAAATCTGATTTCTTTCGATAATGTGAAAGATTACCAGATTGATCCGGAAATTGAAGCAGCAGCGGCGGTAGTTTATCCTCAGCAAAGAGTATTTATGGCTGGTTTTAATGTAACCTTTTAACAAAGCAAAAAGATGAAAAAATTATATATAGGTATTGTGGTTTCCTGCTTATGGCTTAGTAGCTGCAAGCACGATGAATGGTTTCAACGCGAATCTAAAACAACCATCACCGATGAACAATTGTGGAACGACCCTAAACTTGTTACGTCGCAATTAGCAAATTATTACGATCGTTTACCATCCTTACATGGCGTGTTTAACACTGGCGGTATGACCGAGATTGACGATGCCATGTGGTCTGGCACACGAGATCAGAATGGGAAAAATGATTTTCAGTACGGAAGTGATTATGGCCGCTACTGGGATTATGGGCTAATTCGTGATTTGAACCTTTCGCTTGAAAGCATAGAGCAGTTCAGTATCAAACTTACTCCTGAACAGAAAAACCTTTTCAAAGCAGAAATGCGCTTCATGCGGGCTTTTGTTTATTTCGAGATGGTGAAGCGGATGGGTGGAGTGCCTTTGGTTACCAGACAGCTGATTTACGATTTTAGTGGTGACCCGACGCCTTTACAAACTCCAAGAGCTAAAGAACATGAAGTTTACGATTTCATTTACAGCGAAATGGAAGCGATTAAAAATGATCTGGCCACCAATAATGGGATCAAAACCCGGGCAAACAAATATACTGCGCTGGCGCTAGAAAGCAGAGCGATGTTATATGCGGCGTCGATTGCAAAGTACAACAGCTTGATGGCTGCGCCAATTAGTACTCCTGGTGGCGAAGTTGGCATTCCAGCTGCTATGGCTACAGATTATTACAACAAATCGTTAACGGCCTCAAAAGAAATTATGAGCGGTCCTTTTGCTTTGTTTAATGAAAACGCAGATAAGGGCGGTAATTTTTATGACATGCTGAATAAAAAAACCGGTAGTGAGGTAATTTTTGCTAAAGACTTTGCGGTTGGTTTAAAAGTGCATCGTTTTACTTACGATAATATTGTGAAAAGCATGACGGAAGACAATGAGGCTTCTTCAGCAATATCGCCTTCTCTAAGTCTGGTAGAAAGTTTTGATTATCTTGATGGAACCAGAGGAACTTTACGTGATAAAGATGCAAATGGAAATTACATCGCTTACAGTAACCCTATGGATATTTTTGCTGGAAAAGACGCCCGTTTATTTGGAACAGTAATTTACCCGGGTACTACATTTAAAAGCAGTCCGGTAAGGTTACAGGCAGGTGTTGCCGTTTGGAATAACACTTCCTATCAACTATCTACTTCGGCCGAGCTGGGTAAAAACTATACCGATGGCCAAACCTGGACAGGGTTTGACGGGCCGAAAGATGACGCTGTTGACGTAAGTAATACAGGATTTTACATTCGCAAAATGGTTAGCGATGCGCCAGCTGCAAGCACCAGAGGTACATCTGCAGCAAATTGGTGGCCTTGGTTTCGCCTGGGCGAAATTTACCTGAATGCTGCAGAAGCTGCTTTTGAATTAGGCAGACCAGAAGCCCTAGGGTATGTAAACTCAATCAGGGCAAGAGCTGGTTTTCCGGCAAATAGCCTTAGCGCATTAACCAATAACATCATCCGTAACGAACGCCGTGTAGAGCTTGCTTTTGAAGATCACCGTTATTTTGATTTGAAGAGATGGCGTATTGCCCACCTGGTTTGGGATGGCTCAGAAACTGATCCAAATGCAGTGGTTATGGGCTTGTATTCTTACCGGGTTATACGTCCTGGGCATCCAGATAATGGCAAATACATCTACGCAAGAGTACGACCAACACGTTTCAGACGGGCAAGGTTTTTCCGTATGACGAATTATTATTCATCAATTGCACAAGATGTTTTAAACAACAATCCAAAAATTGTTAGAAATCCTTTCCAATAACACAAATTATGAAACTAAAATTTTTAATCATATTTACTGCAGCTTCCAGCCTGTTTCTGGCGGGCTGCGGATACGATAATTTCGATGCGCCAGAGCTTACCTTATCGGGTCGTATAGTTTATCAAGGTAGTGCTCTGAGTGTAAGAAATAATGGACCACAGCTCGAACTTTGGCAAGATGGCTTTGCGCTGCGTTCTCCCATTACGGTTTACATGCAGCAGGATGGAAGCTTTTCTGCTAAACTGTTTGCAGGTCAATACAAATTGGTACGCCGGGCAGATGCGCCATGGTTGCAACAGGCAACAGATACTGTTCGCGTTAACCTGACTGCTAATATGAATCTTGATGTTCCGGTAACACCATATTTTACCATAACAGGAGAATCTTTTGAGAAATCAGGAACCAGTATTATTGCAAAATTAGTTGTGAATAAGGTGGTGCCTACAGCCAATTTAGATTTTGTACGCCTATATCTAGGCAAGTCGATTTTAACCGATCAGGTACAACGGGAAGTAAGGGTAGATGCCAGTTTAGGCAATGTAGTTTTAGGGCAGCAACTGCAAATTTCGTCGGGCGCTTTGCCTGATAACTTAAAAAATCTCGACTTTGTTTATGCCAGAGTAGGGGTTAAATCTACCTCGGCTGGAGAATATATTTATTCGCCGGTACAAAAAATTAGCTTAAAATAAATTAAATTAAGTGCTGGAAATACTCCTCCTTGTATTTTCAGCACTTTCTATTGAAAAATTGATGATATCCCACAAACTACAATTCCGAATCTTCTTTGTTGCGCTGCTGCAGCTTTTTTCACCATTCAATCTTTTTAGTCAACAGTACAAGGCAGGGCCTGCCGATAAAGATTATGCAGGTTATTTGTTTGTGTATTTTAAAGGCAACGCCGTAAACGACGAAGCACTTTGTTATGCCATCAGTACCGATGGATATAACTATAAAGCTTTAAACAATAATCAACCGGTACTAGCGTCTGATAAAATCAGTTCTACTGGTGGAATCCGAGATCCTCATATTCTTCGCGGCGTAGATGGTAAAACCTTTTATATGGTGCTTACCGATATGACTTCTTCAAAAGGTTGGGATTCTAACCGGGCAATGGTGATGCTTAAATCAACTGATTTGGTGAACTGGAAACATTCCATTGTTAATATTCAGCAACTTTATAAAGGACAGGAAAATTTAAAACGGGTTTGGGCCCCACAAACCATTTACGATCCATCAAAAGAAAAATATATGGTTTACTGGTCTATGAAACACGATCAAGGACCTGATATCATTTACTATGCCTATGCCAATGATGATTTTAATGGCTTCACTTCAGAACCAAAAGTGCTCTTCACGCCGAAAAATGGTAAGTCTTGTATCGATGGAGACATCACCAATAAAAATGGTTTATTTTATCTCTTTTACAAAACTGAAGGGAATGGAAACGGGATAAAATTGGCCATCACCGATTCGTTAACGAGCGGGAAATGGATTGAGCAGGATGGATACAAACAGCAAACCAGAGATGCGGTGGAAGGTTCGGGCGTTTTTAAACTAAACAATTCTGATAAATATATTTTGATGTATGATGTTTATGGAAAAGGGAAATATCAGTTTTGCGAAAGTTTAGATTTGGATAAGTTTAAAGTAATCGATCATGAAGTAACGATGGATTTCCATCCAAGACATGGTACCATTATTCCACTTTCACGTCAGGAAATGCTTAATGTTACTGCCCGTTGGGGAACACCGAAAGGAATGGAATTGGCTTTTCGTAAAAATCCGATATTAGATGGTTTTTATGCTGATCCAGATGTAATTTATTCTAACCAGACAAAAAAATATTACATCTATCCAACCAGCGATGGCTTTGATGGATGGGGCGGATCTTATTTCAAAACTTTTTCATCTCCTGATTTAAAAACCTGGACAGATGAAGGCGTTATTTTAGATTTGAAGAAAGATGTGAGTTGGGCAGACCGAAATGCCTGGGCGCCAACAATAGCCGAGAGAAAAGTGAAAGGAAAATATAAATATTACTACTACTTTACCGCTGCGCAAAAAATTGGTGTTGCCGTTGCCGATCATCCTGCTGGGCCGTTTAAAGATTCTGGAAAACCATTGGTAAACTTCAAACCAGAAGGCATCAAACGTGGTCAGGAGATCGATCCGGCGGTATTTACTGATCCAAAAACAAAACGAAGTTATTTGTACTGGGGAAATGGCTACCTGGCTGTAGCAGAACTTAACGATGACATGATTTCGTTAAAGCCCAACAGCATTAAAACCTTAAACACCGATAAGACTTTCAGGGAAGGTTGTTATGTATTTTTTAGAAAAGGAACATACTATTTTATGTGGTCAGAAGATGACACGCGAAGTGAAAATTACCGTGTTCGTTACGGAACATCTAAGTCTCCACTTGGACCTATCGAGATCAAAGAAAACAATCTGATTCTACAGAAAGATCCATCAAAAGGCATTTACGGTACTGGCCATAACTCGGTGCTCCAGGTGCCTGGGAAAGATGAATGGTATATCGTTTACCATAGATTTAATTATCCAAATGGGATCACAATGGGCGATGCAGCAGGTTTTAATCGCGAAGTTTGCATCGATCAGATGTATTTTGATGCCGAAGGAAATATTATACCAGTGAAGCCTACACTATAAACAATAATGAAACTAATGAAAAAATATACCATGTTTTTTTTGGCTGCAATCCTGTTGAGCCTGAATACTTTTGCCCAGCCAGGTTTCGGAAAAGCTGAAAAAATTAATGATAACTGGCGGTTTCATCTTGGAAACATTGATGACAAAGCAGCCTTGGAAGACAATGGGAAATCGTGGAAGAATGTACAGCTGCCGCACGATTGGAGCATTAAACAACCATTAAGCCCAACGTTGGCCAGTGCTACCGGTTATCTCCCGGGAGGCTTGGGCTGGTATCAGAAACAGGTTATCATTACCAAAGAAGATCAGGGGGAAAAGTTTTTCATCTATTTTGAGGGGGTTTACAATCGAAGCGAAGTCTTTATCAACGGACAATCAGTTGGTAAACGTCCTAACGGCTATATTTCATTTGCATACGAAATAACGCCGTTTTTAAAATTCGGCCAGGAAAATAAAATTCAGGTTAAAGTAAATCATACACAAGATGCCGACTCTCGCTGGTACACCGGCTCTGGCATTTATCGTGATGTATGGTTGGTAAAGGCGAATCCGGTTCATTTGGAGCAATGGGGCGTTTATGCCTTCGCCACGGTGCAAGGCGCTAACGGAAATTTGAAAGTGCAAACCACGTTGAACAACGAAATGCCAACAGCGGCCAAAGTTACCGTGATTAATGAGTTACTTAACCAGAACGGTGCAGTGGTGGCTAAAAAAGAAGCAAGGGCAAATTTAACGGGACAATCCAACCTCGAACTGTCGGTTGATTTGAAAGTTAATCAGCCAAAAATATGGAGTATCGATGAGCCAAACCTTTACACCCTTCGAACCACGGTAGTTCAGGATGGTAAAACAATAGACCAAACCAGTACTATCACTGGCTTTAGAGATATTCGTTTTAATCCTGATCATGGCATGACGCTAAATGGTAAGGCACTTAAGGTAAAAGGTGTTTGTCTGCATCACGATTCAGGCGTTTTAGGTTCAGAAGTTTACCCCGAAGTTTGGCGACGCAGGTTGCAAACTTTAAAAGGTCTCGGTGTAAATGCCATTCGTACCAGTCACAATCCACAGGCTTCATCGCTTTACGCATTATGTGATGAGCTAGGTATTCTGGTTTTGAATGAAGCTTTTGACGAGTGGGAATTCGCCAAGAGAAAATGGTTGCAGGGCTGGAATGTCGGTACTCCAGGTTTCCAGGGTTCTTTTGATTATTTTAAAGAATGGGGCGAAAGAGATTTAGCAGATATGGTAAAACGCGATCGGAATCACCTTTCTATCTTCGCATGGAGTATCGGCAACGAGGTTGATTATCCTAACGATCCATATTCTCACCCGATTTTAGCCGGTGCAAAAGAAGGTGGATTTACACAGCCCATTTTTGGAGGCTACAAAAAAGACGCCCCTAATGCCATGCATCTGGGTGATATTGCTAAAAAGCTTGTTGCGGTGGTTAAAAAATACGATCCATATCGTCCGGTTACAGCGGGTTTGGCTGGCGTAGCAATGTCTAACGAAACCGAATATCCTGGAGCGCTTGATATTGCAGGATACAATTATACCGAAAGCCGTTACCAAACCGATCACCAACGCTATCCGAAACGTGTTCTTTTTGGTAGTGAAAACCGTCATGATTTTGAAGCTTGGAAAGCCGTTCGTGATAATGAACATATTTTCGGTCAGTTTTTATGGACGGGTATCGATTACCTTGGCGAATCTGGCCGTTGGCCTGCCCGTGGTTTTTATTCGGGTTTGGTTGATTTTGCCGGTTTTGTTAAACCACGCGGATATTTCCGCCAGGCGCTTTGGTCTAACAAGCCAATGGCTTACCTGGGTACTTATCCGCTTAAAGATGGTGGAAATGCTCAAGATGCCTGGTCGCTTTTGGAGTCTGGCCAGGGAGCGAAAAAAGATATTGCACCATCAATGGATGCCTGGCCAATCTGGAATTACCAGGAAGGGCAGCAAATTCGGGTGGTTTGTTATACCAATGCTAAAAAAGCAAAATTAGAACTCAACGGCAAACAGATTGGAGAAACCAAGCCATACGATGATAAATATGGGATCATTTATTGGGATATACCTTATGCAGCTGGTCGTTTAGAAGCGGTAGGGCTTGATGAGAATGATAAAGAAATCAACCGGCACGAATTACAAACAAGCAAAAACCCATACGCCATCAAAATCCTACAAGGCTCAGAAATGAAGGTTAAAGGAAATAAAGGAGTTGCGCAAATAGAAATTCAAATTGTTGATGAAAACGGCGTCGGCGTAGAACTGTCGGATAATGAAATTACCTGTCAAATTGTTGGCAATGCAAGGTTATTAGGGATGGAATCTGGAAACAATAGCGATATGGGAGACTATACCGACAACCGCCAAAGGGTTTTTCACGGTAAAATGGTTGTTTATGTACAAGCGACTGGAAAAGCTGATGATGAGGTATTGGTGAGGTTTAGTTCTCCATGGCTTAATAAAGCCGGCGTTAAAGTTAAAGTATTTTAGAATAACTATAATTTAATTGTAGGTGATTAGGTATAAACCGCTAAAAATCAAAATTTTAAATGAATTTATATAAAAGTAAAGTGTACATCTTCAATCTTAGGTTTTCTGCGTTATTGATGTTAAATTTTTTATTGGGACTAACATTTATTCATGCGCAGAATAAAATTGTTCAGCGAAGCCCAGATCAGAAACTCAGCCTTGAGTTGGAGATAAAAGAAGGAAAACCGACCTATCAAATTACCTACAACGATAAAGTTTTTATGGGCAAATCTCCGCTCGGATTAATTACCTCTATAGGAGATTTTACCCAGGGTTTAAAACTCAAAAGTCATCAGGTGAAGCAAATTAAAGAGCGCTACAATTTATCACATTCCAAAGTAAGCAATGTAAATTATAACGCAAACGAATTAAGTTGTTGGCTGGTAAATTCGAAAAACGATGCTATTCAGATTATTTTTAGAATCACTAACCGAGACGTGGCTTTCAGCTATTACCTGCCGAAAAGCAAAAATGGCGGAACAGATGCAACAATTGAATCAGAAGCCACAGGTTTTCATTTACCAAATGGAAGTACAACTTTTATCAGTCCGCAGGCACCAGCTGGAAGCGGTTGGGAAAATACCAAACCCTCTTACGAAGAAGCTTACACCATTGAAGAGCCGATTAACACCAAATCTAAATACGGATTAGGTTACACTTATCCGGCGCTTTTCCATCTGGGCAACTCAGGCTGGATGATGATTTCTGAAACCGGAGTGGATCAAAATTATGTCGGAACGCGTTTAAGCGATTCGAAGGATGGACTTTACAAAGTTTCATTCCCTCAGTCAGGAGAAAATAGAGGTGTTGGTGCAAACACAGTTACGGCCAAATTGCCTTTTCAAACCTCCTGGAAAACAATTACCCTTGGTACAAATTTGAGTGCGATTGTTGAATCAACAGCAGCTACGGATGTGGCTAAACCATTGTCGGCACAAACAAAAATCTTTAACCCAGGAAGAGCAACCTGGAGCTGGATCGTTTGGCAGGATGCCAGCTGCAACTACGATGATCAAGTGACATTTATCGACCTTGCGGCTACTTTAAATTGCGAATACATTCTAATAGATGCTTTATGGGATACCCAAATTGGAAGGGAAAAAATGGCTGAACTGGTAAAGTATGCCAGTAAGAAAAATGTAGGCGTACTGCTTTGGTATAACTCTAACGGCAGTTGGAATAATGCACCACAAACACCAAAAAATTTAATGAACACTGCTGAAGCCAGACAAAATGAAATGGCCTGGTTGCAAAAGATAGGTGTTAAAGGCATGAAAGTGGATTTCTTTGGTGGCGATAAGCAGGTGACGATGAAGCTTTACCACGATATTTTAATGGATGCCGCGAAATTTGGATTAAGCGTTAACTTCCATGGCACAACCTTACCGAGGGGATGGGAACGCATGTATCCTGCGTTTGCCACAAGTGAATCGGTAATGGCATCAGAAAATTTAGTTTTTGAACAAAGTTTTGCCGATCGTTATGCACAAACGGCAACCATCTACCCGTTTACCCGAAATGCGGTTGCATCTATGGATTTCGGTCCTGTTTTTTTAAATGATAGGTTAAACCGAGACCCTAAAAAGGGTACCATACGCAAAACGACCGATGCCTTTGAAATTGCGACTGGCGTCTTGTTCTTTTCTGCAATACAGCATTGGGGAATTACACCAGAAAATCTAAAAGAAAAGCCATCTTTCCTGTTCGATTTCTTAAAGGTTGTTCCAACCGTTTGGGATGAAACAAAACTGATTGACGGTTACCCGGGGAAGTTTTGCATTCTGGCCAGACGGAAAGGTGTGAAATGGTATATCGCCGCTGTTAACGGAGAAAATACTGCAAAAAAAGTGAAAGTGACATTACCAATGCTAGCTGGTCAAAATGCAATAATTATCAGCGACGGTATTGGAAAGGACGTTAAATTAGATACTAAAAAGTTTGATCAGAATACGGTGTTTGAATTCGATCTGGCGCCAAATGGTGGAACAGTAATTTACATGAAATAAGTAATTGCTGGCTGCATGAATTTGAAATGATAGTTGGGTATTTGCTAAAATAAAATTAGGGAATAGGCCGAAAATAATTCCTTAAATTAAAAGACTAAAATCAGTCCATTTATAAATGTTATTTTAACGGTTATTGCTATATTTGAAAAGACCAAATATATCGCTGATACTATTTTTCCAGTTTTTCGCATGGAAACAGAATAGTCTCAACACAAAAGCTATGAATAAGAAAATCCACAAAAGTTTTATTAACAGACTGAAAGATTGTGGCTTTTTGAGTGGTCTTATTCTGGTGTTGCTATTTTACGTGTCCGCTCCCTCGTTTGCTCAGGAAGGAAAAACGAAATACCTTTCTTTACAAGATGGATTATCAAATCAGCAGGTTTTGGATGTCGTTCATGATCACGATGGATTTATTTGGGTAGCAACTGAATTAGGATTGAATCGTTTTTCGAGCAATTCGTTTAAACACTTTTACAAAGCGGAAAAGCCGGATGGTAAATCGGTAAATAGTAGTGAAATAAATACGCTTTTGTACGATAACCAAAAGCTTTATATTGGCACCCGATCTGATGGTTTAAACGTACTGGATTTAAAAACGAACACCTTTTCCTATTTTGTACATCACCCCAAGGATGAAAGTTCAATTTCGACGAACGACATTACTGATATCATCAAAAGTAAAAATGGAAAACTTTGGTTGGCTACATTTCACCAGGGGGTTCAACAATTTAATACGGCTTCAAAAAAGTTCCTCCATTTTAACCAGAAAAGTGTTCCTGCAATGCCAGAGAATAGTGTATGGTCGCTTGCTGAAGATAAAAACGGTCTCTTGTATATTGGCCATGTAAATAAAGGGGTTTCGATATTAAATCCGGTAACCAAAGAACTTCAACTGCTGGATGTAAAAACTACGGGTGGAATTCTGCCAGATAATGAAGTGAAATCGCTCTTTTGTGATAGCAAAAATAACATCTGGATTGGCACGAGAAAAGGGCTCGCTGTTTATAACCCGGTTTCAAAAAAACTGAATCAAGTTAAACTCAGGAGTAAGTCGATTAAACGTAATGAACCGTTTATCTTTTCCATTAAAGAGGTACAACATCAAATTTGGGTGGGGGCAGAGTCTTCTCAGTTATTTGCTTTAACGCCTAATTTCAATATTAATAATGATGAAATTTCTTACAGCGTGTCGCTGCCGTTGGCGCTTACTCATGGAAGCAATACCTCTGTCCAAAACATCGATCAGGATCAGTTTGGGAATGTTTGGTTAGCCATTTATAGTGGTGGTTTGGCCTTTTCCTCTCACCTAAAACCGTTTTTTTCTATTCTTCCACAGCAAGAATCTTCGAGCGAAAGAAATAAAACGGCTACCGTTACAGCCGTCATTAACGATCAGCAAAACAAAACCTTGCTGGCTACTACCGGTGAAGGTATTCTACAGATAGACAATAATGGCCGTGTTGATCATATCAATGCCAATAATAGCTTGCTGGGAGATGATTTCCTTTTGTCGGGTTTTGAAGATGAAAGCGGCAATAAATGGTTTGGTTTACAAAAGGGAGGCGTTTCCTGTTATCAACCAGCTAGCAATAGCTGGAAGAAAATTGATGGCGGAAAACGGATGTCGGAAGTTAGGGCAATTATGCAGGATAGCCGAAAAAATATTTGTTTTGCCGCTCAGGAAGGCCTATTTATTCTCGCTCAGGGGATAGACACGCTGCGGAAAATCATCATCACCACGCCGATGATGGGCGATTTTTCTCCACGAACTTTGGTCGAAGACCATCTTGGTAATATGTGGGTGGGCACTTATGGCCAGGGGATTTATATTTACGATCGAAACTGGAAACTAATCAAACGCGTCAGCAAAGCGGAAGGATTGGTCAGTAATACCATCAACCATGTGTATCGCGATTCGGAAAATACGATTTGGATTGCGACAAATGAAGGTTTGTCTTATCAATCATCGGGCAATCAGCTGGGGAAAATTGAAACTCTTCCACTTCATCTCGGAGATGCCTGGCTAACGATCAATTCCATCACGGAAAGCCCGAAAGGAAATATTTGGTGTGCAACGAAATTGGGGTTAATCCGTTACCTTCCGGCTCAAAAAAGGCTTTTAAGCTACGATCAGGCCTTTGGATTGCCACTCGGCGGCTTCATCAACAACAGCGTATCCAAAGATAAAAACGGACGACTCTTTTTCGGAATGCCGAGTGGTGCTTGTTATTTTGATCCAGTAAACATCCCGTTAAAACTTCCTTCATCACCAATTAACATCAGCCGACTGATGGTTTTCAACACGGATGAACGCAGGGCACAAACTGAAAAATTTCCAGATGCTGAAGAAAGAATTCATCTGAAGCACGGCGAAAACAGCTTCCGCATAGAATTGGCTGTGATGGATTATGCCATGAATGATCTTTTGGAATTCAGTTATAAGTTGCAGGGCTTTGATAACAAATGGATTTCTCTCGGTGATGAAAAAAATATAGATTTCCGCAGTATTCCCTACGGCAGTTATGAACTTAAAATCAGAACCAGACAAAAAAATGAGCAGTGGTCTGAAGATTATGAAAGCCTCCACATCACGATTAAGCCGCCTTTTTACCTAAGCATATTGGCCATTGCATTTTATATCGTTGTGGTTTTGGCCACCGTAATTGCATTCTTTTTCTTTTACATTAAACGAATAAATGCAGAAGCGCAACTCAGTTTAAAAAAGCAGCAACTGGAACAAGAAGGAAATTTGCATACCGAAAGGATGAATTTCTATACCAATATTACGCATGAATTACGCACACCGCTAACATTGATTTTAGGTCCGCTGGAAGATCTTTTGCATGAAAACCAACTGTCGCCTAAACACCGGGAACGCCTTTCAATTGTTCAAAAAAGTGCCACCAGGCTATTTTCAATGGTTAATCAACTGTTGGAATTTAGAAAAGTTGAATCTCAACATAAACCACTTGCTTTGCAGCCTGGATTTTTAAGACAACTTTTAGAAGAGATTGTTCAAAAATATGTTGAGGCTAGTCAAAGCAAAAATATCAACATCAGTTTAACGGCCAACGGTGAAGATTTTGAAACCATGTTCGATCGAGAGATTGTACAACTCATTGTCGACAACCTCTTATCAAACGCTTGCAAACACACAAAGGCTGGCAGCGTAATGGTTTCTTTAGATTATGAACAAAATAGCCAGGGAAACTGGGCAGTTATAAAAGTGAAAGATACAGGTTGTGGAATAGCGTCAGCACATCTGGAAAAAATATTTGAAAAGTTTTATCAGGTTCCTCAAAATACAGGCGATGGCGCTGGTGTCGGTTTATCACTGGTGAAACAGTTGGCCGCCATCCATCACGGGCAGGTGAGTGTAAAAAGTGAATTGGATTGGGGAAGCGAGTTCAGTGTCAGGTTATTGACTAATCCGGTATCGCCCCAAATTCCTTATCTATCCGAACAAAATGCGGTGCTTGATGAACAAAAGACACCACAGATAGAATCATTGCCAATGGTTTTGCTGGTAGAAGACGATGTTGACTTGCGGGCTTATTTATCTACTTTATTAGCATCAAAATACAATGTGATTACTGCAGAGAATGGTAAGCAAGGCTTTCAGCTAGCAAAAAGCCATGTTCCGGATATCATTGTAAGCGATTTAATGATGCCTGAAATGGACGGGTTTGCCATGCTACAGGCTTTGAAACTGGAACGCGAAACCAGCCATATTCCAACAATTTTACTCACTGCAAAAAGTTCTGAAACGGATAAACACCGTGGCTACGAGTTGGGTTTGGATTCCTATCTCACCAAACCGATTAGCACACAATTGCTTTATGGAAGGATAGATAATTTGCTTTCCAAACGGAAAAGTTTATATGACGAAGTTCTGTCTCAGTTATCTAATCAAATAAAAAGTGCAGAAGTTATAGCTGCTGAAGTGGAAACCGACCCCTGGCGTGAAAACGATTTTGTTAAGGAGTTTGCAAATTTAGTAGAAAGATTAATGCATCAGGAAGTTTTGGACGCTGCTACTTTGGCCGAAAAGATGAATATGAGCCAATCGACTCTGTACAGAAAATTGAAAGCGCTAACGGGAAAAAACATTAATCAACTGGTAAGAAAAGTGAGAATGCAAAAGGCAGCTCAATTGCTTGATTCGGGGAAATACAACATCAACGAAGTATCGTTCATGGTGGGAATAAACAGTTCCATATATTTCAGGCAGTGTTTCAAAGAGGAGTTTGGTCAGCTTCCTTCAGAGTATCAAAAAAATAAAGTGTAAACAAGGAATAATATCGAAGACGCTAATCAAATATTATCCTAAACCTATAAATCACAATGAATAGACGAGATTTAATTAAGCAGCTTGCCATTGGAGTGCCGGCTTTAGCATTGGGAAAAAATCTGAATGCAGCCCAAAACATTTTCAATGCACCAGGAATAGGATACCTGCCGGGTCCGTTCAAGCCGACCTGGGAATCACTTTCTGCCTACAAAACACCAGATTGGTTCCGCAATGCAAAGTTTGGAATCTGGGCACATTGGGGTCCGCAATGCGAACCTGAGTATGGAGATTGGTATGCCCGGGAAATGTATATGGAGGGGAGCAAGAAGTATAAATACCACCTTGAAAAATATGGACATCCTTCTAAATTTGGTTTTAAAGACGTAATCAATGAATGGAAAGCCGACCAATGGAATCCGGAGGAGCTGCTAAGCTTGTATAAAAAAGCAGGAGCAAAATATTTTATGGCGCTCGCCAATCACCACGATAATTTTGATCTGTATAAAAGTACTTATCAGAAAAAATGGAACGCCACCC
The DNA here is from genome assembly GCF_979258625.1 of Pedobacter sp. AC212. Taxonomy (NCBI): domain Bacteria; kingdom Pseudomonadati; phylum Bacteroidota; class Sphingobacteriia; order Sphingobacteriales; family Sphingobacteriaceae; genus Pedobacter; species Pedobacter sp. AC212. The sequence goes on from NZ_OZ409870.1 coordinate 2,585,685, forward strand.
AAATTGGCCCAAAGAAGGATATTATAAAAGGTTGGGAAAAAGCAGCCCGGGCAAATGGAATGTATTTCGGCGTGAGCGTTCATGCAGCACATGCCTGGACCTGGCTAGAAACTGCCCAGCGTGCTGATTTGAAAGGTGATTTAGCGGGCGTTCCTTATGATGGAAAGCTAACAGCTGCCGATGGAAAAGGGAAATGGTGGGATGGTCTCAATCCACAGGATTTGTATGCTCAAAATCATCCGCTTAGCGAAGATAGTCAGGATAACGATGCTTCTGGCAAACAGTGGGATTGGGGTAACGGAGCCGCTATCCCTTCCAAAGCCTACTGCGAAAAGTTTTACAATCGTACCGTAGAACTGATTGATAACTATGGTCCTGATCTTATTTATTTCGATGATACTGCCTTACCACTCTGGCCAGTGAGCGACGTCGGATTGCGTTTAGCGTCTTACATGTATAATAAAAGTATTCAGAAAAATAACAAACTTGAAGCGGTCATTTTCGGGAAGATACTGGATAAACAGCAGCGTAAATGTATGGTTTGGGATATTGAACGCGGCCATAGCAATGAAATAGAACCTTTGCCATGGCAGGCCGATACTTGCATCGGTTCCTGGCATTACGACAGAACCATATACAATAAAAAAAGCTATAAAAGCGCAAAAACCGTAGTGCAGATTATGGCCGATGTAGTGAGTAAAAACGGTAATTTTCTGCTGAGCATCCCTGTGCGTGGCAACGGCAGTATTGATGAATTGGAACGAGCCATTGTAGAAGAGGTTGGAGAATGGATGCAAGCCAATAGTGATGCGATTTATGATACCCGGCCATGGAAAGTTTTTGGTGAGGGACCTTCAACTGAAAATAATCAGGCTTTAAAAGATCAGGGTTTTAATGAAGGTAAAAGTAAGCCTTTTACCCCGGAAGATATTCGTTTCACCACCAAGGGAAATGCAATTTATGCCGTGGTGATGGCCTGGCCAGAAAATGGTATCGTACAGATAAAATCGATGAAACAAGGAAGCAGTTATTTGGAAAAAGCGATTAGCAATGTAGACTTATTAGGTACGGGGCAAAAGCTTTCGTTTAAACAGAATGAAAATTATCTGGAGATCGACATCAAAGATTATAAACCTAAACTTGCTTACACCTTTGCTTTGAAAATTGTTTAATTAAGCCAAGAGGCAGATAACTATTGGGTTATTGATGACATCACAATTTATAGCTATGAAAAAATATGCACTTGCGCTTGATCTGGTAAACGATGAAAAACTGATCAGTGAATATGAGGAATACCACAAAAATGGCTGGCCGGAAATCACCAAAAGTATAGTAAATTCTGGCATTACCTCAATGGAAATCTATCGCATTTCGAACCGTTTATTTATGGTGATGGAAACAACAGATGACTTTACGTTTGAAAATAAGAAGATGATGGACGAAGCAAATGAGAAGGTATTGGAATGGGAAGCGTTGATGTGGAAATTTCAACAACCTTTGCCCGGGTCGGCACCAGGGGAAAAATGGCAATTAATGAAACAGGTTTTTGAGTTAAATCCAAATAAATAATACTGCAAACGAAAACCGCATTGATGTTTGAATAATTGCTAAACCTATTCACTGATAGCTGCGACTTAATTTCAGCATTTAAAACGAAATCTTTAAAGGCAACAAAACTTAAATCCTATAAATGAAGCCGATTTTACTGACCATTGTATTGCTGCTGAATTTAATGCCAAAGCTATTTGCTCAGGATTTCGTTTTTTCACCTCTAACCGTTTCACAGGGACTAAGTGATAACCAAATAAGGTACATCATCCAGCTTCCAGACGGCCGAATGGTTTTTAAAACCAGTGGGAACCTCAATATTTTTGATGGTTCGCGTTTTACCTATATTCATGATAAAAGTAAGCAAGGCTATGCGTTGAAAAGTTACGATGGTTTCTATCGGATTTACCAGAGTGGGGATTCCATTCTCTGGATAAAAGATCATCATAAGTTAATGCGGGTTGATTTGTATGAAGGAAAATACCAATCAAACCTTAACCGCTATTTCGAAATTGCTGGCTTTAACGGCGCAATTGATGATTTTTTTCTAGATTCAGATAGTAGAATGTGGCTTCTTAACAACCAAAAGTTACAGTCGAAAAATCATCAATATTCAATAGATCTAGATCATAATGTTGGGCTACTGCAAGATGTGAGTAATGAAAGAGACGATTTATTTCTTTTTTACAGCACCGGCGAAGTAATTTGCTACAATTTGAAAGCAAAGCGCCAGCAATTTAAACTGGCTGCATATCCTGCTGCTCAACAGTCTAAATTTCAAAGTACATCACTTGTGGTGAAGGCGAAAAATGGATTTTATCAACTTCGGAATGGGAGTAATGGTGGCTGCTTCTTTTTTGATATCCGTAAACGCGATTGGAAAAAAGTATTGGAAACGCCATATCACCTCAATACTCTGGTGGTAGATGGGGATGGAAAAGCAACCATCAGCTGTGCGAATGGAGTTTGGATTGTGGATGTAAAGCATAACAAAAGCCAGTATATTCCAGTTATTGAGCAGGCAGATGGAACTAAACTCAATACAGAAATAAGTACGCTATTATACGATAAACAAGGTGGTTTATGGCTCGGAACTGCTAATCAAGGATTATTATACCATCATCCGCATCGGTATTTATTTAACACCGTAAAAAAATCTTCGTTTCCTGGTAGTACTTTTAAAGAGGTGATGGTTCAGTCATTTACCGAAGATGATCTCAGCAACATCTATGTTAAAACGCAGTCTGGAGTATATTTGTACAAGCCCGGAGTTGGAAACGAAGATTCGCTACGACCTCCGCCCCCAAAGTTAATTCCTTCTGGAGTAATTAAAGGTTTGAAAAAGGAGGTATTAAACTTGCCTGGCAACCAAACAGCCAAATTTAAAGATAGTAAGGGTTGGATTTGGACGGGCACCACAGATGGTTTGAGTGTATTAAATCCTGTTACTGGTAAGGAACAATTTTTCTATACTCAAAACGGGCTCTCCAACAACTTCATACAATCGATTTTTGAAGATAGCCGTAAAAATATTTGGATTGCCACAAGTTATGGAATTAACCGGGTGCAACTTAGTAAAGCTGCAAAAGATATCACATTTATCAACTACGATGCTTCGACAGGTGCCTTGGAAGGCGAATACTTGCGAAATGCTGTATTTGAAAGCAAAAATGGAACACTTTACTTTGGTGGCGTAAATGGCTTTTCGGTTTTAAACCAAAATATTGCACAGAATGATAAATTACCATTTAAACCGGTTTTTACTGATTTTTTGGTGCATGGAAAGAAGATAGATGTTGAAGGGGATAATAATATCTTGGACAAAACGGTGCCTTATACTAGCGGCTTAGTTTTACTATACGACCAAAATTTTCTCACCTTCCGTTTTTCGGCACTTAATTATCAAAATCCTGCCCAAACTTACTATCGTTACAAACTGATCGGTATAGACCAGGAGTGGAGAGAAAACCGAAGTGCACAGGGAAACGATTTTTCTGGAAGGGATGGAGTGCTCACAATAGCTTACACTAATCTTCCGCCAGGAAAATATGAACTTCAGGTAATGGCTTCTACTACCAATTTGGAATGGCCAGGAGAAATCACCACAATCAACCTAACCATTAATCCTCCATGGTGGCGAACTACGGGGGCATATTTTTGCTATTTTGGTTTAATGGTTGTAGCCATTTGGCTTAGTATTAGGTTTTATTTGCGTAACGCTAGAAAAAATGCAGAACGAAATCGGAGGGAAGATCTTCTCCTGCTCAGAATTAGGAGCTTAATTGATCAGCAAAATTTATTAAGTGGGAAACTCGAATTTGCAAATCCTTCTTCCCCGCCAAGAACAGAAATTCCTCAGTCCACGGAAAACATGAACCCGATGGAAGCTGCGTTTTTAAAGAAAGCAATGTTGCTGGTCGAGAATAATTTAAATGTAAGCGACTATTCTGTTGAGCAGCTTAGCAGCGATTTGAATATGGACCGCACCGGGTTGTATCGCAAATTGATTACCTTACTTGATAAATCTCCCTCGTTATTTATCCGCAACATCAGGTTGGAAAAAGCTGCAGAATTACTTCTTGAAGGAACCCTTAATATTTCTGAAATTGCCGATCGTGTAGGCTTTAGCAGTTCGAGCTATTTGAGCAAATGCTTTCAGGAACGTTATGGCTGTAAACCTTCTGAATATGCTCAAAACGTGAAAAAATCAACCTAAATACCAAAAAATTCAACATTGGTGTTGTCTCTATCGAGGTTATTGAATCTATTTTTGCTGTCATCAAATACCAAATATAAACCTATAATATGAGAATTTATCAAAGGCTTTATTTTATGACGGCAGTGCTAATGCTGACTTTCTCGGGAGATTTAAACGCACAGTCAGTTCAAAAACTTCCGCAGGGAATTTCCTTTTCCACCCAGGGGATGGATATTAAAATTGAATATTATTCGCCGAGCATTGTGCGTGTGTTTAAAACGCCTGGTGGAAAACCTTACGACAAAAAGAGCCTCTCTGTGGTTGGTAAAGCGGTGAAAACCCCGGTTGAATTTTCTCAGATGGGAAAAAATACGTTGATTAAAAGTGATTCAATTCAGGTAGAAGTAAACGTAGAAACAGGTGGTATTTATTTTTCAGATCGTTCGGGAAATAAATTGTTGAATGATAAAGATTATGGAACACAATTTTCTCCCGTAGATGATGCTGGTACACCATCGTTTAAAGTTCGAAATGGTTTTTTGCTGGATAAAGATGAGGCGATTTACGGCGTAGGACAAGTTCTGGATAACAAGTTTAACCGCCGCAATTCTGCTCATCACATGCAAAATGAAAATATGTCAACCTATTCGCCGTTTTTTCATTCGGTAAAGGGTTATGGCGTTTTTTGGGATAACTATTCCATTTCAGAATTTAATGATAATCCTCAGGAACTTTCTTTTGAAGGTTTAGGTCACTGTTCAGATTACTATTTTATGTACGGTAAAAATGCGGATGGCGTAATTTCAAAAGTGCGAACTTTAACGGGGAAAGCTCCCATGCTTCCATTGTGGGCATATGGTTTTTTTCAGAGTAAGGAGCGATATAATAGTCAGGATGAAAGTTTAAATGTGTTAAAAAAGTATCGCGATTTAAAAGTTCCGCTTGATGTAGTAATCCAGGACTGGCGTTACTGGCCCGAATATAACAAAAGTGATAGCGCATGGAACTCTCAAAGTTTTGATAAAGAACGCTTTCCAGATCCAAAAAAATGGGTGGATCAGATTCATCAGTTAAATGCTAAACTCCTTATCGTTACGTGGCCTGGCTTTGGTCCAAAAACGGATCAGCGCAAAGAGTTCGATAGTAAAAAGATGATCATTAATTTTGATACCTGGCCACCAAACAGTGGGGCGAGGCCTTACGATGTTTTCAACCCTAAGGCATTAGATATTTATTGGAAATATCTGGATAAAGGTATTTTTAGCTATATCGGAAACGATGGTTGGTGGCTGGATTCTACAGAGCCGGATCACATCAATAAAAAAGAATCTGATTTCGATTTGCCCACTTACCTTGGCAGTTACCGAAGTGTAAAAAATGGTTTCAGCCTGATGCATAATAAAGGGATCGCAACCCATCAGCGGGAAACGAACAACCAGAAAAGGGGCGTCATTCTCACGAGATCTGGCTTTATCGGTCAGCAGTTGTATGGTTCTAATACCTGGAGTGGCGACGTAAGTTCTACCTGGGATATGCTCGAAAAACAAATTCCTGCGGCTTTGAATTACACGCTTATGGGCATTCCGAACTGGAACAGCGATATAGGTGGCTTTTTCGCCGGTCGCTGGCGTAATGGAGGTGGAAATAAAAATCCCGAATTTCAGGAACTTTACGTTCGCTGGATGCAGTTTGGAACTTTTAGTCCTATGATGCGTTCTCATGGAACAGACTTGCCAAGAGAAATCTGGAATTTTGGCGACCGCGGTACCTGGTGTTTTGATGCACAGGAAAAGTTTATCAAGCTCCGCTACAGCTTGTTACCTTACATTTATAGCACTTCGTGGGATGTAAGTAAAAATGATGGAACCTTTATGCGTCCGCTGGTGATGGATTTTGCTGCCGATAAAAAAACACATGAAATCGGTCATCAATATCTGTTTGGCCGATCGATTTTGGTTGCTCCGGTAACGAAATATCAGGCTAAAAAATGGCCTGTATATTTGCCAGAGGGAAGCGGTTGGTATAATTTCTGGACTAACCAATATTACAACGGTGGGAGAGAGGTAAACACTGATGCGCCAATAAACGTCGTTCCACTTTATGTTAAGGCTGGATCAATTATTCCAATCGGGCCGGATGTGCAATACTCAACAGAAAAAAAATGGGATAATTTAACTGTTCGTGTTTATGGTGGGGCCGACGGTGAATTTGTATTGTACGAAGATGAAAATGATAACTATAATTATGAAAAAGGAAAGTTCTCTACCATCACATTTAAATGGAATAATCAAGAAAAAACATTAAGTGTAGGCGATAGAACCGGTAGTTTCAAAGGGATGTTAGGTGCCAGGAAATTTAATGTGGTATTAATTGCTGATGGTAAATCGGCTGGGCGTTCGAAGTCGATTACCTACAATGGAAAGTTGATTAATATGAAGCTTTAATTCGAGGCTAGCCAATCTCGACTGCACAAATAAAAGTAATTTGAAGGGTTAGCAATTCAGAATGTTGCTAACCCTTAAGTTTTGATCTATTTGCTCTGACTCTTGTGAATTTTCTTGATAATAAGAAATAACACTGCGCTAATAATTGTCTACCAGTTGTTCCGGTTGCGGGCTGATGATCAGTTCCTGGTCTGGGACCCAATTAATATCACAGTCAATAAGTTGAACGTAGTTTGCAATAATATTCATCAGCTTGTAATACTCTGCATTAATTTGCGGTTGCAATTTCCCAAAGCTGATTACAAGGGTGTTTTCAATCAATAATGATTGAACATTGAAAGCAAAAGAATCATTTTCCAACCATTCAAAATTCTGATCAGATAATAAGGCTATCGAACAGTCAACTTTCCATTTCCGGCGAGACGCTGTTACGTGGTAAGTTAGCTGGAAATCTAGTATTCCATCATTGGTCGAATCAAAAAGTATATTAACCTTCTTTCTCATTTAACGTTTACAGTAAGCATGTTTCCATATTTAAAAAGACCCCTAAAAAATATTGGGAAGAATTAATTTTAAATTATGGCTGGCTTGATGTCTATTGTAAATTGTAAAAAAAAGACGTCGGTTTACTAAATCTGAGCTACTTTATTTGCGTAAACGTTTACGTAAAAACTCCCATTTGCTTAGCTCAATTAATACGCTTCGTTTTCACCGGAACAACCTTCATGAGTTGGTTTTTATTGTCGTATTTAAGGCTATCCAAACAAAGTTCTCTAAGCACATACTTTTCCTTTTGCGGAACAATGCGATGGTATAAAACGTAATCCTGTTTTCCTAAAGTGACTACGGTATGATGACCGGGGCCAATTGTTGCTGTACCAGGTATAGTTGAAAGAATTGGACTATTTTTTCCTTTTAGAAAAGGACCAAAGGGCGTTTTGCCTACTGCATATCCTATTCGATAGGTTTCATCAATTGCTTTTCCTTCAGAAAACATCAGCAAGTATTCGTTATTTCTTTTAATCAGGTGTGGTGCTTCGAAATAACCTGGTGGTGTTACCTCCACTGGCTTATTTACAAAACTGAACATATCTGGCTTTAACTTTACAGCCATGCATTTTCCATTAATCCAGTTAAATCCTGAACCCCAGTAGAGAAAAGCATCGCCGTCATCGTCAATAAAACAATCAGCATCAATGTTATGAACGGCAGGAAAATCCTTCGCAGCAATTAGCGGCGTGTTATCTTTTTTAAGGTTTTTCCACGGCCCCAAAGGCTGATCACTTACTCCAGCCCAAACCTCGCTCCCGACAGATACGTACATGTAAAACTTCTTATCTTTACCTCTTACAACAGAAGGTGCCCAAACCATCGAATTATTGGAGGTTGGGCTGTTACAGGCTTTTTTGGTTGGCCAATTTAAATGGTGGCGTGTGAAGTTAACAAAGTCTTTCGTTTCAAAAACAGCCAGTTCATCTCCGCCCCATGGATCAATAGTGGCATAAATATAATAGGTGCCATTTTGCTTTACAACCGTTGGATCGGCAAAATACCCGGGGATAATAGGATTACTTACCTGCTGCGCCATCGATGATAGCGAAATAAGCATCAGCATCAGCAATGCTGAAAAACTGCCAATATTTTTGTTGTTTCTATTTATCCGCATCTCTTTCTGTAAAATTAACTGATTTAATTTTAGTTACATTCTTTGTTTCCAATGCTTTACCTGCATAAGAAGGTTTGGCTTTACCCCAGATTACTTCGCTGTTTTGTAAACTGATGTAGCCTGTATTTTCGAAATAAAAACCAGCAATATCACTTTTTACCAACCCCTCTACATTGCTTGGCCTGCGGTCATAAACTCCGCCAGGCTGCTTAGTTGTTTTCTCCATTGCAACAGTTACCTGATCAAAATAAATGTTCGAAATCTTGTCAGGATTTTCGCCGCTAATGTAGACCCCACCTTCTCCAGTGCATCTAATATTGGAGAAATAAATGTTTGTTACACCACCCACACGGCCTTTTGTTTCACCTTTCGGTAACCGCCAGCCCGCATCTTTGTTATTGCTTGTTGCTCGTGGGTACGCGGTAATGTAAATAGGCTCGGCTTTGCCCCACCATACATCTGAGAATAATTTGGATTCGATAACCAGATTTGAAAAAATTACATCGCTTACCGTTCCTTCATCTCTGTTTTGAATGCCTATGCCTCGATTACTATTAACAATATTACAGTTGTTGATCAGTACTTTACTAATGCGGTCCATATTCTCGGAGCCAATTTTAATGGCGCAAGAGCTGGAAGTCATGGTACAATTGCTAATAACAATATTTTCGCATGGATCATATTTTTCAAATTCGCGTCTGTTTTTTAGGCAGATACAATCATCTCCCGATTCGATATAACAATTGGTAATCCGTACATTTTTACTATGATCGATATCGATACCATCGCTATTTCTAATTTTGATACTGTTGAGCAACGTGATATTTGAAATCGCAACATCATCACAACCTATTAAATGAACGGTCCAGTAAGCAGAGTTTTTAAAAGTAACGCCATCGATATTTAATTTTTTGCAACCAATTAAGGTAAGTAGATGTGGCCGTGGATCGACAACATTAAAAGGTTTGAGCACATAAGAATCGTCTAGTTCTTCTCCCATAAATGAAATGCCATTTCCGTCAATTTCACCGCTACCCGTAATACTTACCTGCTGTAAATCTTTTCCACCAATCCATACGGTTCCTTCACCTTTGTTATCGCCAAAGGCACTTTCCGTATAAAGTTTTTCATCCGGACTTGCTAAAATTTTGGCTCCGCCTTCTACTCTTAACTCTACAAATGATTTTAAGTTGAAGGGCCCCGAAAGATAAACATGCCCGGCGGGAACAACTACCTGGCCACCGCCAGCTTTTGAACACGCATCGATAGCTTTTTGAATCGCCACTGCATCATTGGTTTTGCCATTGCCAACGGCACCATAGGTTTTAATATTGAATTTCGATTGCGCATTGGCAAAAAAGCCCGAAAGAAGGAAGATTGCTAGAATTAATTTTAACTTCATCTATATTATATTTAGCGTACTATTTAATTTTTACCAAAAAACTGTATAAAGGGCGGCCATAATGCCTACAATAATTACAGATGCAACCATAAATGCCGGCGTAACTTTAAACATCGTCTTATCAATCTCTAAGCCCTGCGGATTGTTCTTACTTTTAGGATCGGTAAGTGTGATTACCACCATCACCACGATGATAGTCACAAAAACCCACGACATTCTATTCAGAAAAGGAATATCAGCAATTAAACCCTGACTTATTGAGGGCAGGAATTTGAAGAAGATGGAAAGAGGAATGGTTAGCAGTGCGGCACAAAGTGCTGCCCTTGATGTTGTTCGTTTCCAGAAAAAGCCAAGTAAAAAAATGGCAAATACACCCGGCGAAATAAAACCGACATATTCCTGGATAAACTGATATACCTGATCAAAGCTTCTTAACGCCGGAGCAACAATAATGGCAATTACCGATGCGATGACCACTGACCATCGCCCAACGGCAACCATCCGTGTTTCGCTTGCAGTTGGGTTGATATATTTTTTATAAATATCTAAGGTGAAAATGGTGGCAATACTGTTTGATTTTCCTGCTAGCGAAGCTACAATAGCTGCCGTTAATGCTGCAAAAGCCATTCCTTTTACGCCAATAGGTAATAAGTTCATTAATACCGGATAGGCATGATCTGGTTTGAGTACGCCTGAACTATCTAGCATTTCTGCCTGAAAATAGCCACGCTGGTAGAGCACAAAAGCAGCAATACCCGGAATCACTACGATAACCGGAATTAGCAATTTTAAAAAGGCAGCGAAAATCAATCCGCTTCTTCCGGTTTTTAAATCTGCCCCCAAAGTCCTTTGAACGATGTATTGATTGCAGCCCCAATAATTTAGGTTGTTAATCCACAAACCGCCAACCAAAACAGCCACACCTGGAAGTTCGTTGTAAAACTTATCGCCCTTTGAAAATATCATGTGAAAATGATCAGCAGCCTCGGTGCGTAACATCGGCAGCGCACCTAAAACGGTATCTACATTCAGTTTTTCCGACACCAGTTTGAGTGCCATGTAGCAAGTGATTAATCCGCCGATAACCAAAACAAAAACCTGTATGACATCTGTATAGCCAATCACTTTCATCCCCCCAAGGGTAATTAATGCAGAGAATATGGCCAGAAAAATGATACAGGTACTAAAAGGAATTCCTGTAATGGTTTCTATGGCGATAGCACCTAAAAAAAAGATAGAGGTAAGGTTAACAAACACATAAACCAGCAACCAAAAAACAGCCATTAATGTACTTACGGTATTGTTATACCGGGTAGATAAAAACTGTGGCATGGTATAAATTTTATTTTTAAGGTAAATTGGAAGGAAGAAAACCGCTACAATAATGAGCGTTGCTGCAGCCATCCATTCGTAACTGGCGATGGCCAGTCCCATGGCAAAGCCAGAGCCAGACATACCGATAAAATGTTCTGCAGAAATATTTGAAGCAATGATGGATGCTCCAATAGCCCACCATGTCAAAGATCCTTCAGCCAGAAAATAGTCTTTAGTATCTGTTTTCTTTTGTTTCTTAGATCTATAAACATAATAACCGTAGGCCGAAACGATAACGAAGTACAAAAAGAAAACGGCACAGTCAAGCGCTGAAAGGTGATTCATAGCGTTGTAATATATTTGGTTTTTTTAAAAGTCAGAAAAAATCCGAATCAAAGCGGATGAAAGAAGGTATTTAATTACGTAAACGTTTTCGGGTTTTAACCGATTTTAAGCAGGTTTTTCTTAGCAACCAGTTGATTCTCTTTTGATGAGCACCGATTTGAGCACAATATTTTGATCATCTCCAATACCACGTTTAGTTAAGATTTTAAACAGGCATTTAGCAGCCTCAATACCTATTTCAAATGCAGGTTGGGTAATAGTTGTTAAAGAAGGATTGAGCAACTTTGCAGAACTCAGGTTAGAAAAGCTGATAATTTTTACGTCACCTGGAATTTTAAGTTTTAATTCCTTACAAGCAAGGTAAGCTGGAATTGCAAATTCTTCTATCGAGGAGAAAATTGCATCTGGCTTATGCGATTGGAACAAATTGATAATGTTGGCCACATTCTCATTTTCTTCTGGCTGATAGTGTAAAATAAGGTTTTCATCGATGCTGATACCATGTGCCGCCAGTGCATCTTTATATCCGGCAAATCGCGTTCGGCCGGCAGGTAGTTTTTCCAAACCGTATAAATAGGCAATTTGAGTACAGCCACACTCAATTAAATGTTCGGTAGCATTAAAGGAAATCTGGTAATCATCAGTGGTAATTTTAAAGGCATCTAAAGATTCATAAACCCGATCGAAAAAAACCAGCGGAATTTTTTTAACCAGATCGCGGTAATAATCATTATTGTATTCGTTGCTTGATACAGAGGTCAAAATGCCATCTACCCGGCCGTTAAGTAAACTATTGGTGAATAACATTTCCATCTCAATATCTTCATGTGTTTGATAGATGAGCACATGATAACCATATTGCCTGGCAATTTCTTCTATTCCTTTGATGGCCAGGGAAAAGAAGTTGTTGGCTATGTTCGGTATAATTACCGCAATGGTTTTAGTTTTGTTGCTACGTAGATTACTGGCCGCAGGGTTTGGAGTGTAGTTAAGTTCTTTTGCTAGTGTTAATACCCTTGTTTTTGTTTTTAAGCTAATTTCGTAGCTATCATTAAGTGCTTTTGAGACAGTTGCTATCGACAGGTTTAACTCCTGCGCAAGTCTTTTGATATTTACCTCTCCCGACATTTGGTTACTCGTTTTGTTAGTTAATCTGGATAACCAAAAACATTTTTCATCTCGTAATGATGATCATTTCAGCTGGATTTACAAACCAAAATTGGAAGATATGTATCCAATGATAATATGCCTTGTTTCTCCACGACTCACTTACAGGGATGATTGTCTGGTTATCAAAAACGAATTTGAAAGTTGCATGCAACGTAACAAATTCGTTGCTACTAAACTAAGGAATTATAATAACAATTTGCCTACCTGCTTTAGTTATTTAGGTGCCAGCATTCTTGGTTGCTTAATAAAACCCAACGCTGCATCAATCTGTACAGAGTAAAATTGCAAGATATTATTAATCAGTGATTTATATTAAAATATCACGATTTACTTAATCGTTTACGTAAATAAAAATCCCAAATCATAAAAATCTAAGGTTTCAAAAACTCAACTTTAGATCATCAAACAAAGCATATTTTAACCAAATTATTTCTAGCCTTATGAGAAACGAAGAAATATTTTCGAAGGAAGATCAGAATCCATTGAAGAATATTGATCAATGGGAAGAGGATTTATTAATCCGTTATCCAGACCCGTCCAATATCAATTCAGACAAAAAAGAAGAACAGTTTAGAAACTACGACGAAACCGAAAAAGATGGTGTAAAAGAGTTTTATAAACTGAACCACACTTACCAAACTTATGATTTTGTTCAGCAGAAAAAAGCTGATTATTTGAAGTTTGATAAGGAAGAAATGCCTGTATGGAGTGCTTTTGATTTTCTGAACAAATTAGTTGATGATTCTGATCCGGATACAGATTTAGATCAAATGCAACACCTGCTTCAAACATCAGAAGCCATTAGAAATGATGGTCACCCGGACTGGATGGTGCTTGTTGGTTTAATCCATGATATGGGAAAAGTGCTTTGCCTTTACGGTGAGCCTCAATGGGCAGTTGTGGGCGATACATTTCCAGTTGGTTGTGCTTATTCAGATAAAATTGTTTACCCGGAATTTTTTGAACTGAATCCTGATTTCAAGAATCCAGAGTACCAAACTAAATTGGGTGTTTACAGTCAAAACTGCGGCCTCGATAACGTTCATATGTCTTGGGGGCACGATGAGTATGTTTATCACATGATGAAACCATATATCCCTGAACCGGGATTATACATGCTGCGTTATCACTCGTTTTATTCGCAACATAAAGAAAATGCTTACGATCATTTAATGAGTGAGAAAGACCACGAAATGTTTAAATGGGTAAGATTATTCAACCCTTATGATTTATATTCTAAAAATCCTAATCAAAAAAGCTGGGAAGAATTAAAGCCTTACTACGAGGCGCTTGTTAATAAATACCTACCGGCAACCATCAAATTTTAACACAAAAACAAAACATATACATTAAACAAATTTAACTAACCATTTATGAACCTAAATCTACAAAAATCATGAGGTTTAATTTTACGAGCATAAAGTATGGCGGCTTTCTTTTGCTGTTCTTACTTATCGGCCAGTCTTTCAATATGGCATTTGCCCAAACAGAAAGAAAAGTCTCCGGTAACTTAATAGATAATACCAAACAGCCTATCATAGGTGCTTCGGTTTCTGTAAAGGGAACCAGCAAAGTTACCTCAACAGGTGCAGAAGGATCTTTTACGATCTCTGCAAAAACTGGCGACAAAATCCTTTTTAGCTTTTTAGGTTATCAAACCAAAGAACTAACGGTAGAGGCCGCTTCAACTTATCAGGTAACCATTTCAGAAGCAACGGCATCACTAACTGATGTTGTAGTGGTGGGTTACGGTAAAAGCACCCGAAAAGCGTTAACAAGTTCAATATCAACCGTTAAAGGCGAAGATTTAAATAAAGGCGCCATTAGCGATGTTGGCCAGATGTTACAGGGTAAAGTTCCGGGACTAAATATTAGCCGTAGTGGAGATCCAAACCGTAACGCCGCGATTATCATGAGAGGTGCATCTACACTTCGTGAAGGCGCTCAATCTCCTTTATTCGTTATCGACGGTGTAGTTGGCGCAGATATTTCAATTATTGCACCAGATGATGTGGCTTCTATTGATGTATTAAAAGATGCAGCTGCAGCGGCTATTTATGGTAACCGGGCGGCAAACGGTGTAATTATGGTGACTACTAAAAAAGGCGTGAGTGGGCAAACACAAATTTCATATAACGGCTATTTTGGAATTGAAAATGTTTCCAATCGCTATGATATGATGAATGCCGACCAATTGCGGGCTTTTTTAGCGAAAACAAACTCTGCTTTAACACCAGCAAATGATAAAGGTGCAAATACAAACTGGCAGGATGAAGTGCAAAGAAGCGATGCCATGTCTCAAAACCATAACGTTTCATTAAGTGGTGGTACCGAAAAAACAACCTATAATGCAAGTGTTAACTATTTCAATCAGCAGGGGATAATTAAAACAAGCGGATTAGATCGGTTTATTGGTCGTATTGGCGTTGAGCAAAAGGCTTTCAATGATAAATTGAAAATCTCTTTCAACTTAAGCAACTCTGTAAGTAATGCAGATCTGGTTCCTTACAGAAACACGATATTATCGCAAATGCTTACTTATTTGCCAACTGCACCGGTAAGAAATGCCGACGGTAGTTATTTTGATAACTTGGTTCAAACCAGTTATTATAACCCGGTTTCGATGTTGGAGAATGCGAAAGAAAATTTAAAAACTAAAAATATCTTAGGGAACTTGAGTGCTAACTTAAAACTTCCTTTTGGTTTTACATATGATGTAAACGTATCTTATCAAAATACCCAAAATGTGTATGGTGCGTTTTACAACAGCATTTATACTTCTCGTTATAACAACGTAAGAAACACGCCAGATCCGCCAGCAAACCCAACTTTCGTCTCTTTAGTGGGTCAGAATGGTGTAGCAGTAAGAAATGCTTATCAAAACACAAATAAGATTATAGAAACTTATCTTACCTGGAACAAAAAGTTTGGCGATCATGATATTAATGCGGTGGTTGGTTATTCTTATCAACAATCTTTAAATAACGATGGTTTCCAATCAACGTCTACTAATTTTCCTGTAAATGAGGTGGGTTATAACAACTTAAGTTTAGGTAATCCTTACGCGGTAACCGATTTCAGGGTAGATTTTAATCCTGGTGTTACCTATCAGGAAATTCTGTTGATTTCTGATTTTGCAAGAGTAAACTATAATTATAAAAACAAGTATTTACTTCAGGGATCGATTAGGAGGGATGGATCTAACGTGTTCGGTATAAATGAAACCTGGGGTTACTATCCATCAGTTGGTGCAGCATGGAACCTTGACCAGGAAAATTTCATGAAAAATCAAAACGTAGTTAGGTCATTGAAATTACGTGGAAGTTATGGTATTGCCGGGAATTCATTGGGTTTTGCGCCACTAACAACCAAATTGATTTATGGTCAGGTAGGTCAGTTTTATTACAATGGTTCACCTAGAGAGGGTGCATATGGCGCCATCCAAAATGAAAACAAAGATTTACGCTGGGAAAGAACAGCAACCACAAATTTAGGTGTTGATTTTGGCTTATTCGGTGGTAGAGTAGGAGGTTCGGTAGATTGGTATAACAAAAAAACTACTGATTTAATTTTAACGTTCGATGTTGATCAAAACCTTTATCCTTCTGGTCAGCTTACCGCAAATGTGGGCAAACTAAGCAATAAAGGTATAGAGGTGGTTTTAAATGGTACGCCGGTAATTAGCGATAATTTCAGTTGGACAACAGCCATCAATCTTGCCAGAAACGTAAATAAAATCATTACCTTATCTGATACTCGTTTCAATATCGATAACAGATTAACCGTAACTCCTGATGGCGCAGGTCAAAGTGGTGCATCATTACAAATTTTAGCACCAGGCCAGGCGATTGGAACATTCTATACTTTTAAATATGCAGGGAAAGATGCCAACGGTGTTTCGCAATATTACGATGCGGCAGGCAATATTAAAACGCAGGGTTTACTAAATAGAACTGACTATTATATTTTAGGAAATGCACAGCCAAAAGCATTAATCGGTTGGAGCAACAATGTTCGTTACAAAAACTTCGATTTAAGTATTTTTATGAGAGCCGTTTTGGGTAACAAAATCATGAATGTAACACGTGCCGATTTGTTCCGCCCAAGCACAGCACAGTTCACCAATATCCCGGTTGAGGTAGAAAACGAATCAGCATCAGATTTTAACTCCTACAAATATTCAAGCCGCTTTTTAGAAAACGGTAGTTACTTGAGGCTAGATAACGCCACCCTGGGTTATACATTCAAAAAAGGACTGATCCCAGGTGTAAACTCGTTGAGGTTGTATACTACTGCTAACAATCTTTTTGTGATCACTGGTTACAAAGGCATCGATCCGGAGATTAACCAGGGCGGTATTGCTCCGGGTGTAGATACCAATAACTTTTATCCTAAAACCAGAACATTCTTGTTCGGCTTAAACGTATCATTTAATTAAAATCAAAAAAGATGAAAAGTCTTATTAAATATATCGCAGGTGCAGCTTTAACACTAGGTGTGTTAAGCTCTTGCCATAAACTGGATTTAAAAGTTGAAACTCAGTTAACCCCAGAAACATTTCCGCAAACGGCGCAACATTTTGTTCAGCTTACTGGCCAGGTGTACGTACAGCTTCGTCAGGGTTGGAGTACCGATTATTTCTTCATGCAAACGCTAAGTACCGATGAGGCGATTATGCCTGCAAGAGGTGGTAACTGGTATGATGGCGGAACTTATGAAATGCACCATAAACATACCTGGACTAAAGATAACGGACATGTTAGTAGTGGTTGGGGATGGCTTTCGGGTGTGATTAGTAAAGCAAACCAGAGCTTGTTTTTACTAAAAGATGCACCAGAATCACCTGCGAAAGTTACCTCAATAGCCGAGCTTCGTGCAACAAGAGCTTTAGCCCTTTTTATGATGATGGACTTGTGGGGCAATATCCCTATTGTAACTTCATTCGGCGAAACAACTTCTCCAGAAACCAAACCGAGAGCAGAAGTATTTACTTTCATAGAGGCAGAACTAAAAGATATATTACCAAGCCTAAGCATAGCTACAGGTGCAGCAAATTATGGCAGACCGAACAAATACACCGCTTATGCGATTTTGGCGAAGATGTATCTTAACTCTGAAGTGTATACCGGAACTGCCCGTTATAATGAAGCCGTAGCCATGTGCGATTTGATTACAACGGCAACAGGATCACCTTATAGTTTAGAATCTGATTTCAGAAAGATGTTCTTTATTGATAACGGACCTCAAACAAAAGAATTTATTTTTGCAATCCCTTACGATCCGGGATATAGTAACGGTTTTATGATTTATTCGAGGTATTCTTTACCAAGATCATTGCAGGCGAAATATAGTCTTAAACATACGCCAAGTGCACCAATGAGTACTTTGCCAGAATTTTATGCAAACTTCAACGATCCTAATGATAAAAGAAATGCGCAATGGATCAGAGGTTTACAAACTTTTTATGATGGCCGCCCGGTTACTGTAGCTACAACCAAAAAAGGTTACGACCAGTTTTACACTGGTGCAGATGCTTCCGCTCCAATTACTTATCAGGTCGATATTACACCTAATTTAACCTTGAGAGATGCATCGAGACCATTCGACGTTGGAAATGATGAAGTGGCCTGGAACATGGGTTACCGCAACAATAAATTCTATTGCGATAGTACTTCCTCAAACAGAAATCAAAATAATGATGTGCCCATTTTCAGGTTGTCAGATATTTTGTTGATGAAAGCAGAAGCGATATTAAGAGGCGCTACTCCAACACAAGGTCAAACTGCATTATCATTGGTAAATCAGTTAAGAGCAGTGCGAACCACTTCACCAGCGTGGACTTCTGTAACATTGGAAGATATATACAAAGAGCGTTGCAGAGAGCTTTCGTGGGAATGCTGGCACCGCAACGATATGATTCGTTTTGGTAAGTATGAAGGATCTTGGGGTTTCAAAACCGATGCACAAACTTTCCACCGCCTGATGCCAATTCCTAATTCGGCAATGATCTTAAACCCGAAATTAAAACAGAATCCTGGTTACAATTAATTGGGATAACATGAAAAGAAATTTCTCTAGGCTTATCTTTAGAGAAATTTCTTTTTTAAAATTTTATCCATTTCATTAAAAGACCCAATTCATTTTCATGAATAAACGACTACTATTTCTTCTTCCACTTATTTCTGCAGGATCTTTATTTGCGCAAATAATCACAAAAAATCCTTCAGAAACGGTTACTGCAACAAAAACCCTCAAAAAAGAAATTGGTACTTTAAATTTTATTGCCATGGGCGATTGGGGCAGAAATGGTGCCGATCACCAGAAACAGGTAGCGAAACAAATGGGAATTACTGCTGCAGATGTCAAGGCTCAATTTATAATCTCCACAGGTGATAATTTTTACCCTAGCGGTGTCATCAGCGAAAAAGATCCGCTGTTTAAATATTCTTTTGAAGATATCTACACTGATTTTTCATTGCAATGGGACTGGTATGTTATTCTCGGTAACCACGATTATAAGTCAAATCCCGATGCTCAGGTTGAATACTCAAAAATCAGCAGACGCTGGAAAATGCCTGCAAGATACTTTTCAAAGAAATTCCCCATCAATGGAGATCTGAATAATCAGGTTTTAATTGCTTTTATAGATACCAATCCATTGATTCCTGAGTTTTACAAAAACGCCGAATACGGACCAAATGTGAAAGGTCAGGATACGACGGCTCAAAAAAAATGGCTCGAAAAAACACTTGCCGAAAAAGATTCCTCCATTAAGTGGAAAATTGTGGTAGGCCATCATCCAATGTTTACCGGTGGTAGCCGAACGGAAGGTTATGATACCAAAGCCATTAGAAATTCATTGAAACCACTGCTAGATCGCAATGGGGTTGATGTATATTTAACCGGGCACGAGCATAGTTTGCAGTATATTAAACCTGAAGGCAAAACGCATCATTTCATTTCTGGTGCAGCTTCAGAGAAAACGCCGGTTAAACTGATTCCTGATGCCCAGATGGTCGCATCAGAGTATGGCTTTATGCTGTTTTCTGTAAGCAATAACAGCCTAAATGTTCAGGTGATTAACGACGAAGGCTACGTGATTTATCAAACTGCAATAAAAAAATAGTTCCTGCGGAAGCAAAAATTAATCAATAATCTTCACCACCAACATTTAAATGAAATTAACCGCCAGGATCGATTTGCCAGTAAGTAAACCAAAAAGATTAATTTCTTTGGATGCCTTGCGTGGTTTCGACATGTTTTGGATTATTAGCGGCGAAGGGATTTTCCATGGTTTAGCCAACGCCGTAAAGCAAAAGCATGGCCTTGCTCAAAACCATCAAGACTGGCAGATTATAGCTACAGAAAATTTGTCACTTTTAGAGCGAATGATGGTCGGTATCAGCAATCAGCTGCACCATTCTCCATGGAACGGCTTTACTTTCTACGATTTGATCTTTCCCTTGTTTATTTTTATTTCAGGTGTATCAATGCCTTATTCGTACCAAAAATATCTTGAAAATAGGGCGAAAGACAAAAGCCTTTCTAATCAGGTTTATTATTCGTTGATCAAACGAACCTTGATTTTAATTGTACTGGGTTTTATTGTGAATGGATTATTGCAGTGGAATGGTTTTGAAAATACTCGATTTGCCAGTGTACTCGGACGAATTGCTTTTTCTACTTTTTTCGCTGCTCTGATTTATCTGAACTTCTCGCTACCTAAACAAGTCATCTGGTTTTTAGCCATCCTTTTTGGTTATTATTTTATCATGATGTATGTTCCGGTTCCTCATTTTGGTGCTGGCGTGCTAACACCTGAAGGAAATTTATCAGCCTATATAGATCGGTTACTTTTGCCAGGGAAACTCCATCGAATTGTTTACGATCCGGAAGGAATTTTAAGCAATATTCCTGCAATTTGTTCTGCGATGATTGGTATATTTACTGGTACTTTTATTAAATCCGAATCAAGCTCATCCAAGCAAAAAGTATTCAAATTATTTCTTGCAGGTATTGCATGTATCGCTTTAGGTTTACTTTGGTCGATCATTTTTCCCATTAACAAAACCATGTGGACCAGTACTTTCGTATTATTTGCTGGCGGATGTAGCATTTTGTTATTTACCCTATTTTATTATGTTATTGATGTGCAGTCGATTAAAAAATGGTGTGTTCCATTTCTGTGGATTGGCAGCAACTCCATCCTCATATACGTTTGTGCCCATGGCCTGATTAATTTTGAATCTACGGCGGTTTTTATTTTCGGTGGCTTAGTTCAAAAGATTCCGGCAATCTGGCAATCGGCACTTTTGTGGACTGCAATCCTCGGCATCCAATTATTTATCCTTAAATTTCTTTACGATAAGAAGTGGTTCTTAAAAATTTGATATGAAATTGAAATTCCTTTTTGTTCTTGCAATCTGTTTATTGGGCTACGGCAAATCGTGGTCGCAAGATTATTTAAAAACATCAAACGAACTTATTGCAAGGGTGGTTCCAAAGCATCAATCGTATTTTCTCACGGAAAAACTGAACGCCAAAGATGGAAAAGATATCTTCGAAATTGAAAGCAAGGGCAACAAAATCCTATTAAGAGGTTCAAGCGGCGTGGCCATCGCTTCAGCATTTTATCACTATTTAACTGAGTACGCACATTGTCAAATCACCTGGAACGGCACTAATTTAAAACTGCCTGCTACGCTTCCAAAGGTACCAGCCAAAGTGCGAAAAGAAACGCCTTACGAATATCGTTACTATTTGAACTACTGTACATTTAACTACAGTATGAGTTGGTGGGACTGGGCCAGATGGGAAAAAGAGATTGATTGGATGGCTTTACACGGAATCAATATGCCACTGGCAATTACCGGCGAAGAATATACCTGGTATCTTTTATATAAAGAAATGGGTTTTTCTGATGAAGAATTAAGTGGCTTTTTTACTGGTCCGGCATATTTCTCATGGTTTTGGATGGGCAACATCGATGGATGGGGTGGTCCTTTACCTGTTTCATGGATGAAAGAACACTTTGATTTGCAAAAGAAAATTTTACAAAGGGAGCGGGCACTTGGTATGAAACCTGTGCTTCCGGCATTTACTGGTCACGTTCCTGCCGCCTTTAAGGCAAAATACCCGAATGCAAAATTAAAAGCAACCAACTGGACCAATGGTTTTGCAGATACTTATATTCTGGATTCTGAAGATCCGATGTTTGCCCAAATAGGTAAAAAGTTTCTGGAGAAGCAAACGGAACTGTTAGGAACGGATCATCTTTATTCTGCAGATACCTTTAATGAAAATGAGCCACCATCATCAGCACCTGATTATTTAGGTAAACTGAGCGCAAGAATTTATGATGGAATGTCTCAGGCCGATCCAAAAGCCGTTTGGGTGATGCAAGGATGGCTTTTTTATAGTGACAGAAAATTTTGGAAAGAGCCGCAAACCGAAGCTTTGTTAAAAGCAGTTCCGGACGATAAAATGATTTTATTGGATCTGGCTACAGAAATTGAACCCGTTTGGAAACGAACGGAAGGCTTTTATGGTAAGCCCTGGATTTGGAATATGCTTCACAATTTTGGCGGCAACACCAATTTATTTGGTCGCATGGATGTGGTGGCAACCGCACCCGCCGAAGCGCTGGCCAATCCAAAAAGTGGTAAAATGAAAGGTATCGGTTTGAGCATGGAAGGGATAGAACAAAATCCGGTTTTATATGAATTGATGATGGCCAATACCTGGCAAAAAACACCAATCGATTTAAATAAATGGCTCCCTAAATTTGTTAACAACCGTTATGGAACCAAGGATCAGCATGCACAAGATGCTTGGAAAATTTTACGGAAAACGGTTTACAATGTACCTGCTGACAAATATATCAGAGATGGTGCAGAATCTATAATTCAGGCCAGACCAACTTTAGATTCCCTTTCACGATGGGCGAAAACTACGCTGAACTATCATGAGAAGGATTTACTTCCAGCATGGGATGCGTTGATAAAAGCCAGTAAAAATTGTAAAGCCAGTGATGGTTATCAATACGATATTGTTGATTTAACCCGCCAGGTACTCGCCAATTATGCCTTGCCGATTCAAAGAAAATTTGTTGCTGCATATGAAAGAAAGGATCTTCAGGCATTCCAGATCGAGAGCAAAAGATTTTTAAATTTGATTGATGACATGGACAAACTATTAGCCTCAAGACAAGACTTTTTACTTGGTCCATGGGTAAGCGATGCGAGAAGATGGGGCAAAACCGAAAAAGAAAAGGCGCTTTACGAAATGAATGCGAAAGATTTAATCACCCTTTGGGGCGATGCTAAAAGTCCGCTAAATGAATATGCTTGCCGCCAATGGAGCGGATTATTAAGTGATTTTTATAAACCACGCTGGCAAATGTTTATTGCTAAAGCGAGTAATGCGATCATCCAAAATAAGAAACTGGATGTTGCAGCCATTGAAGCTGAATTAGCAGATTGGGAATGGAAGTGGGTGAACAAACGCCAGGATTATCCTACTAAAACAGTTGGAAATCCGGTAACACTTTCCATTGAGATGTATAAGAAATACAGAAAAGAAATTGGAGAAGCCCATCAGAAAAAACAATGATTCAATCGATTAACACTAATTACTCGACAGATTTGGCCGAAAAAGCAGTTACTGGTTTTTTTAAACATGAGTTTGCATTCTTCGTGAAGATTACGTTGATCATTTGCCTGTTTTTTAGTTCTTCTTTTGCGCAACAAAAGGATTTGATTCGATATGTCCAGCCATTTTCTGGAACTTCTGGCAGTACCACGAAAGCAAGCCAACATGTTGAGGATAAAACGGAGCGCTTGGCGAATACCATTCCGGCAGTTGCACCGCCTTTTGCAATGACGCAATGGACACCGCAAACACAGCTTAGCGAGAAAAAATGTCTGGCACCATATTATTACAATAACGATAAGATTTTTGGTTTTAGAGCCAGTCACTGGATTAGTGGTTCTTGTACGCAGGATTATGGCAGTTTTACCATCATGCCAATTTCCGGAAAATTGAAAACTGCCGCCCATGATTATGCCGAAAATTATAGTCATCAAGGCGAGATCTCGCAGCCGGATTATTATAAGGCAGTGTTTCAGAAATATCGGTTGGAAACAGAAATCACGGCTACGCTCCGCAGTGGTATGCTTCGGGTAAAGGCATTAAAAGCAGACAGTATTTATCTGTTAATTAGCCCAAATAGCGATCAGGAAAAGGGTTTCATTAAAATTGATCAATCAAAGGGTGAAATCTCTGGCTACAATCCTGTTCATCGTATTTATCAGGGATGGGGAGAGCCTGCTGGTTTTAGCGGCTACTTCTTCATCAAAATTAATAGAAAATTTACTAGAAGCGGTACTTTTAGCGAAGGCAGAACGGATACTGCAACATCCATAATCAATAAGAAAAACATTGGCGTTTATGCTGGGTTCAAACTGGAAAACGGCGAGCAAATTGTCATATCTTCCGGAACTTCTTTTACCAGTATAGCAGCTGCAAAAGCCAATCTGGAAGAAGAAATTGGCTCATTAAGTTTCGAGGAGGTGAGAAGCAAGACCAGAAAAAGCTGGTCTGAATCGCTTTCACAAATTAAAATTGTAGGTGGGGATGAGAAAAAGAAAAAAATATTTTACACGGCACTTTATCATGCCCAGCAACATCCAAGGCTTTTTAATGATGTTGATGGCGGTTACCCTCGTTTTGCTGGAAACTATCAACGCGAAATAGCTAAGGGAAATTATTACGATGATTTCTCCATGTGGGATATTTACCGGGCTCAGCTTCCTTTGGTGGAATTGTTGCAGCCAAAGCTGGCCAATGCCTTTGTTCAATCGTTAATATCAAAAGGCGAGCAGGGTGGATGGTTACCTATTTTTCCATGCTGGAATAGTTATACTGCTGCGATGATTGGCGATCATTCAACTGCTTTCATTGCTTCTGCTTACAACAAAGGGATTCGTGATTATGATATCCAGAAAGCTTATCAACTCATGAGGAAAAATGCTTTCGAGATGCCAGATTCTGCAGATTATCTAAATGGAAAAGGCAGACGGGGAATAAACAGCTATCTAAAATATGGCTATATCCCGATGGAAGATAGCATTCCGAATGCGTTTCATAAAAAGGAGCAGGTTAGCCGAACGCTAGAATATGCATTTGATGACTATGCATTGAGTACAATCGCAAAAGATTTGGGTAAAACAGAAGATTTTAATGCGCTAGATAAAAGGGCATTAAACTATAAAAATGTTTTCGATACAAGTGTCGGGATGGTGAGAGGGCGTTACAAGAATGGAACTTGGTTCGAACCGTTTCTTGCCGATCACCGTGAACCTTATATCACAGAAGGGACGCCGAGACAGTATAGTTTTTATGTGCCTCAAGATGTACCAGGTTTGGTTAAGTTAATGGGTGGACCTAAGAAACTAGAGAATGAATTAGATTCTTTGTTTAACAAACAGGAATATTGGCATGGAAATGAGCCTGGTCATCAAATACCTTTTCTGTACAATTTTACCGCTTCGCCATGGAAAACCCAGCTGCAGGTTAACAAAATCCTGAATGAAGAATACGATGAGGGAGCAGGTGGCTTAAGCGGAAACGATGATGCTGGCCAAATGTCGGCCTGGTACGTTTTTGCCTCACTCGGATTTTATCCGGTAGATCCGGTTTCAGTATTTTATGAAGCAACTACACCCTCATTTAATGAAGTATTGGTGCGCTTCCCAAATGGTAAAACCCTAAAAATAAAAAAGATATCAGGGCAGAAAAGTAAAGGCTACATTAAAAAAATAGTACTCAATGGGAAAGCTATAAAAGGCTATCGATTAAATCACGCAGATTTGATTAGGGGTGGTGAATTGATTTACTACACGTTCTAATTTCGTTCTGCGGTCAGTCCCGATTTTCCTCGAATGCAAGTCAATTTCATCATGATAAGAAAGCTTGCTACAGGTGACATTGCCTACATCAAGCTCATTTTTGTATAGTTGAACAAGATGTAGGCAAAATGAAAATGTTTTAACTTTGATCGATTTGGCCGGGAATAAGGCGGATTTCTTCCAGTCCGTGTTCAATCTTCCAGTTTTCTATAATGGGCTGTTCGAGCTCAATCTGCCGATATTCATCAGGCGACATAATGGGCACACCATGTACAATGGGATAGTTTCTTTGGCATGCTGAGCAGGATAAAATGCCTTCCAGTACATTCAAGTTGGTGTCTTTTACAAAAATTTTCAATTGAAGATCCGCCTTATCAAAAGGACAGCATAACTTATTTATGGTTTTCATTCTCATATCTTATTCTTTTGGTTATTTAGTGCAAGTTGAAAGGCCTTTGCTTCCTTTTCGGGATTGCTCGCTCCAAGTATTCCTGAAATTACAGCAACACCATCAAATGGTATTTTTAGTTTTAACATGGCGGTGTTCTCTGGAGTCATTCCACCTGAAACGAAAAATGGAATATTGGTAATCGCTCTGGCTTGTTGTACCGTTTCTGGCGAAACGATATCACAGCTCCCAGCTGAGCTTGATGGAAACATGGCGCAAAAGGAGATATAGTCAATGTTGTACTGGTTTGCGCTGTGGACGGTATCCAGATGGCCCGAGCAGGTTACTCCGATAATGATTTTTCTTCCTACAGCCTGTCTAATGTTCAGCAGGTCACCTGGTAGTTGATCAAAATGTACGCCGTCGAGGTGATCGGTTTCAAGTAGCAATTTCCAATCCTCATTAATCAGTACCGGAACAGAGTAGGGGGCGCAAAGCCTGGCGATGTCGCTAATGAGCGACAACTTATCAACTTGCGCAGGCCAGTTGTCCCATATTTGTACGATGTTTATTCCTCCAACTAATGCCAATTCAATGCTTTTGAGTAATGTTTCCCTTTCCAAAGCAGGATCCACTACCAAATAAATGCCGCCCTCGATTGTTTTTTTTACTATTTCCATCCTTTTTGTTTTGAAGTAAAAAATGCATTCCAATAAGGGTCAGTAGAAAAGTAGGGTAAGTCGGTAACGTCGCCATTGGTAATGAGCTTGTACCCACGCTCTCTTGATGTAAACTTTCCAATGATAGTGGCCTGAATATGCTGGTCTGCTAACTTTTTTATAAGTGCATTTGCCTGAAACTTATTTACTGCCATAACCATGCTGCCGGTACCTACAGTGAATCTTGGATCAAGGCCAAACAAGTCAGAAATTTCCTGTACCGTTTGGCTTACGGGAATTGCACTGTTTTCGATTTCGACCCCGTTACCGGAAGCAATGGCCATTTCATAAACCGCTCCTAAAACTCCACCTTCAGTTACATCATGCATGGCGCTAACAGCATTGTTCCCAAATTCTTTCGCTATTAAAGCCTCAGCCAAACTGGATGTTTGATAAAACAAGTTACAAGCCAGATCATAATGTTCCTTTCCGATAGCATTCTTCACCGTTTCGGGGAAACTCATCGCCAAAATTGCTGACGAAGATAACGCACAGGCTTTGGTTACCAGGATCAGGTCGTTTTGTTGTGCATATCGGCTTAACAAAATGCTCTCGCGAGGGGCATAAAGCATCATTGTACCACCTCCGGAAATCGTGGAGTTCTGTCCTTCAATCCTTCCGGTATGCCCGCCCGTAATGGCTACGCCAATCGAGCTACAATATTGATGCACAAAGGTCCAATAGGTATTGAAATCCTGTTCGCTGAGTGAAGTGGGCAGATTTAAAACCATCTGTGCGTACATGGGTGCAAAGCCGGTGGTAGCCATGTCGTTAGCCATAAGATGTACCGATAACCAGGCCGACTCTTGCAAACCGAGGGAGGGGATGAGCGTAAGTGGGTCACTGGTCATGGCCAAAGCCAAACCATTGGGCAAATTCACAACAGATACATCTACTCCGAAAGCTGGTCCACAGTGTATTTCGCTACGGTCTTTTCCGGTTTTTTTCAAAATGATATCCTCAAATTCCGTATTGTTGATTTTTCCTGAGCTCATATTCTATCAGTCATTAAATCGAACATATAAACCGAAAAAATCACCAATCGGCAAGCTCCACTGTTGCATAGGAAACCACTTCGGAAGTCCTGTACAGGTCCATTCTATGGTATATTCACGTCCTTTTAACGCTTCATGAATCTTTTGGCTGAGCAACTTTGGGGTATAAAATGTTGCGGTAAGATAAAAGGGGTTTTGGCCAAAGATTTCCTGAATTCTTCTTCTCAACACTTTTGGTGAATTTCTATTCATCATTCCGAATGCAATTCCTTTTTTGCCTACCCGAGCAGCCTCCCTGATCACCTGAACGGGATCGCGATAGTATTCGAATGTGGTAATGAAGGCCACGGCATCAAAGCTGTTGTCTTTGAAGGGCATAAAGTGTGAATCGGCATTGACCAGATCGCCATCAAAAAGATGAACTGCCTGCCCCAGCATAAATGGCGAAAGATCGCCGCCAGTAGCTTCGATCCCTATTTCTTTCCACCATCTAGTAAAGCGGGTTGTGCCACAGCCAAATTCCAATAACTCGCTAATGTTTTTATCCTTCCCCACAAGTTCAGCCATCACCTTTTTTTGCCAAACTTCGGCACGTTTGTACCGGCCTTCATACCACTGTTCGTAGGTGTCGGTATGTTCACGGTTAAAAAACCATTCCTTTCGGCCCTGCCAGTTGCTAAGCTTTTCGGAAAGTACATTGAAACTTTTTTGTTCTAATTGCATATGCTTGAAAATTTTAAACGCCTTACTGTTTACCGGATTTCGGATAGTGAACAGCGCTTAAATTCAAACAGCCGGGTTGGCCGCAATCTATTTGAGCAGGTGCATCCCTACGCCGGTATTATCCGTGTCAGGTTCGCGGGTATTCATCTCAGCCTTTAACATTTTGTTAAAAGCACCCCGTGCAACAGCAGCAAATATATAAATTCTGGTTAAAGTTGAAATAATTTTCTGTAATCATTTAGTGGATTACTGTATTTGCGTTCTTGTTTTCAATTTCAGGATTTCAAAACAACATGCTTGATTCCTGCAGGAAAAAAATAAAAATTTTAAACTTTAAAAAGCCTGGGCATGTTTACTCTTAACAGATTTGATCGTCATTTTGGGTGATGACGAAAACAATTATCCTTGAAGATTTTAAGAAATATTAAACCATCACAAAACATATTTAATGGGCAGATTGATTAGTAAACAAATTTCTCTAAAAAAAAGAACAGGTGTTTTTGGACTTCTTTTGTTGATTGGAATGTTCATCAGTGCCTGCCATAAAGAAGATGAAAAAGGCTATGTGATGGATGGCAAACAATTTGCCATCTCTGTAAAACAGGAGCATCTTTATCAAAACGATATATTGGCTAGGTTGGAAAAAAGCCAGGGAAATCCTGCACTTGCTGACCTTGTGAACAAAAGGAGATTATCTTCCACCGCTTATAATAACGATCTGGCTAGCTTTGATTTTTTAAAGGATACGGATACTTTCAATCTCTCAGAGAAGCATGTCTTTAACCTGGAGAATGCCGATAAAAAAATGGGAGAGGAGCATTTGCGTACGCTCTTGACAATGCTTATTGATTCTGATCAAACCCTGATCGGACTCCATGTAAAAGCTTCATCTAACCAGGGTGTGCAGGATGAACGACTGCGGGTTTGGGCAAGAGAAAAGATTTCTTCGTTACGAGACAATCTCAATGAGGTTCAAAAGATAAAATTATAACCACTTGAATATTGTTGAAAAGGGATTTAGTTTCAATTTTATTTCACCTTTAAGATATAACCGAGTCCATAAACATTTTCTATACTCACCTGGGCAGAAGCTTTAAAAAGCCTCCTTAGCCGGGAAATAAAAACCTCCAGACTTTTGCCATTAAAGTAATCATCATTGCCCCATAAAGCCAAAAGCAAGTCTTTTTTCTTTACCACCTGATTGATATTTGCCGATAGATGATCCAGAACTTCGGCTTCCCTCACTGTCAAAGAGATTTCTTTCTCATCAGGTAAAAGCACAAAAAGCTGATCTTTTTGATAGCTGATGTCGCCAATTTTAATGATGCCGGCCACCTGCGTTTTGGAGATAATCGTGGTATCTGAGAACTTATTTACGATATTTCCAATCCTAAGCACCAGTTCCTCAATTTCAAATGGTTTGGAAATGTAATCAATGGCGCCAATTTTTAATCCGCGTAGGCGATCCTGTTTTTCATTATGTGCCGTTAAAAAGAAAAATGCCTGGTTGGGGTTAAGCTTCATAATTTCTGTACTCAAATCAAAGCCGTTCATATCAGGAAGTTGAATGTCTACAATCATGAGTTTATTGTCGAGTTGATGCTGGCGGTAATGTTCAAGTGCTTCGGTAGCGGTTTTAAACCAGAGTACACTAAAACCCCGAAGTTTTAAATACTCCGAAATCACATTTCCCAAGTCAACCTCATCTTCAATAATTATGATATCATATTTCATGTTCAACTTTAGTTTACGTGCTCATTTGTGTTAACAGGATTTTTGGGGATGTGTACCATAAATTCGGTGCCTGAACCGAGATGTGAATTTACTTCAATATTCCAACCATGCAAATCAAGGCACTGTTTAACATAATATAGTCCCAAGCCCAAGCCAGAAACAGTTTTTTCACGGTCTGCTCTAAAAAATTTATCAAATAGCTTTGGCTTGCTACTTTCTTCTATGCCTTTGCCATTATCCGCGATGTGGAGGGTATAGTCATTATCATTTTCAGTAATAAAAATGGAAGTTTTTTTAGCGGTACTTTGATTGTGTTTAAAAGAGTTATCGAGCATGTTTTGCAGCATCGTTGTAAAAACAAATGGGTCGATTACTAGCAAAATTTCATGGTGATAGGGATCAAAAGTAAGGGAATGTGGTTCTTCAACTTTGATACTAAAATCGTTAACAATAGTGAGCACCATATAATTCAGATCGGTTTCTTCCAGGTTGATGTTGTTGTTTATTTCAGAAATTTCGAGCATCTGATTGATGTGAGAATGCAACCGCATTGCTTGTCGTTCCACAATATGAACCAAAGCTTTTACCCGGCTCCTGTCGTTTAGCACTTCCTCTTCATCCAGGCTTTTGCTGGCTACTAAAATGGTCGTAATTGGGGTATTAAACTCATGTTTGATGCTGTTTAAAAAGTCTGATTTTACCTCAGCCTCTTTCTTCTGGCGCATCCAATTGATGTAGGTGTAATAATTTATCCCCACAATTATTACAATGCATAAGGCCACCAGCAAGAACGTTGGAAGCATTTCCATCGCCACTTTTAATGGTCTACCTGGAGCATCAACAAACAAATTAAAGGTAATGCGATAATCGTAAACCAATGTTCCGCTCACAGAGAGATTAGTTACGCGATTTTGGCTATTCGGGCTAGCGAGCGTGCCGTCGATAATTACCCCAAAAGGATTTACAGCTGGGAGTAAAGTTTCATTGTCGCTTTTCTGTTTAAAGATGAACACGTTTCCCATTTTCTTGGTAAAAGTAAGTTCAATGGATTCGAAAGTAAGCAGATACTGAAGGTTAGCATCTAAGCCGTTACGCTTAACAATTGATTTAAAGATGCTATCCATCGAGCTATTTGCTCTCAGGTTCAGCAATAACGTATCACTCACTTTTTGTGATAAGGCTTTAAATTCATTTTTATTGGCATAGTAGGCAGATTTAAGCCGCGACATATTCCTGGATAAAATGGTATCGATGATCTTTCCGCCGCCAGGATACAACTTATCATCAGAAATACTCCGCCCATATTCATCATTAATCAAAGTTTTATCCTTGATGCTGTATTCTCTATCGCGAAGCATGTAAGTATTGTAGGTTAATCTCAGCTGAACCAAAAGCAGGATGAGAAAACTAACCAATACGACGGATTTATAGATGCGATCTTTCATTTTATGCCTAAAAATAGGTCTATTATTCCGAAATATTATGCTGTTAAGTTTTTGTTAGGCTTTTGTTAGGTTTCCGTTAGATAAATTATTGCCTTAGCCACACTAGCTTTGGATTATAGAAACATCGATTGCTCCTGTGCGTTGATTTACAGTGAATTGTAACCGATCAGTTGTTTCTTAAATGAACCTTTAAAAACCCTACAAACCTAAATTTCCAGTAAAGATGACTATTAAAAAAATCATAGCGCTTCTCCTTTTCGTTTCAGCACTGACTTCTGTTGAGCAGGTTTCTGCCCAACAAAATGCAAAAAAGAAAAACTTAACCGATTTACAACAAGATTTTGTTGATCTGGGTTTAGGCATGTTCATCCACTACGGTATGCCAACTTTTATGGATCAGGATTGGTCTGATCCAGATGCAGCGCTTAATTTGTTTCAATCGCCAAAGCTTGATGCCGATCAATGGGCGAAAGCGGCAAAGTCTGCAAATATGACTTACGGTTGCTTAACTACCAAACATCATAGCGGTTTCCCAATCTGGAATACCAAAACAACCAGTTACAATGTGATGAATACGCCACTTAAACGCGATGTGGTTAAGGAATATGCTGATGCGTTTCGGAAGAATGGCTTAAAAGTGATGTTGTACTATTCTATTTTGGATACCCATAACGGTATACGTCCAAACCAAATTACGCCTGCCCATATCAAATTAATTAAAGAGCAGATTACGGAGTTGTTAACCAATTATGGAGAGATTACTGCACTGGTTATTGATGGATGGGATGCCCCATGGTCGAGAATATCTTATGATGATGTTCCTTTCGAAGATATCTACTATCTGATTAAATCTTTACAGCCAAACTGTTTGGTAATGGATTTAAATGCAGCTAAGTACCCAACGGAAGCACTCTTTTATACAGATATCAAATCTTATGAGCAAGGAGCCGGACAGTTTATCTCTAAAGAAAGCAACAAATTACCTGCTTTAGCTTGCCTTCCTTTACAACAAAATTGGTTCTGGAAAACATCATTTCCAACTACGCCTGTTAAAGATGTAAATGAGTTGGTTAACAAATTCATTATCCCATACAATGGTGCTTATTGCAACTTTATTTTAAATGTTGCTCCGAATAAAAATGGTTTGATCGATGATAATGCCCTTGCCGCATTAAAAGAAATGGGAAAACTTTATAAGCCTTCTGCTAATCCACCAAAATTGCCACAACATCCGGCGCCAATTATTTCAAGCAACATTGCAAAAGGCGTAATTAGTAACAGTACCTGGAGTGATGATATGAATATCATGGATTTTGCAAACGACGATAATTTCAGGTCGAGCTGGTCTTCTAATCCTACTGTTAAAGCACCATGGTACGAGGTAAAGTTTGAAAAATCAATGCCTTGCAACATGATTGTGATTACTGCGGGTAATTCTTCTGGTGCCAGATATGATCTGGAATACTTTGCAGATGGCAAATGGCTACCACTAAAAGCACAAGCAGCTGGAGAGAAAAAGGTGAGCATTTTCAGATTTGAGAGAATCTGGTGTGAGAAAATCAGGGTGAACCTTTCTGGTTTTAAACATGCGCCGGCAATAGCAGAGTTCGCCGTATTTAATGAACGCAATTAAGTGCCAACCCTCCAATTTACCTCAATATTAAATTACGCTTAATACGCTATACTCATGAAATTTAAAACGCTTTTATTACTGTCAGGATTCTTGCCCTTGTTTGCACTTGGGCAAGCAAACGACTTCACGCTATCCGGCAAAATTGGAAACCTTAGTAAGCCTGCAAAAGCTTACCTAGATTATATGGATAACGGCGTGAGCCACGAAGATTCGACCGAAGTGGTGGATGGAGCCTTCCAGTTTACAGGGCCGCTTTCAGGAGTGGCAAATGCCAGACTGGCGTTGGATCATGATGGTGGAGGAAAGCAAAAAGCAATCTATACCGGCGACGTGGTTTATATCTACTTCGGTAAGGAAAAGGTTGTTTTCACTTCAAAAGACTCTTTACAAAATGCTGTTGTGAGTGGTTCGAAAGTTTACGATGAATTTGTAGCGTACAACAAACAAATCGGCGGAACCATCATGGCGCTAACAAAAGCTGTAAATGCAGATTTTAATAGCGGTACGCCAGAACAACAGCGAGACTCTGCTTACATTAAAGCGGTAGATGCCCGTTTCAGGAACAACATCAAAGCTAGAGAGGCAAAGCAGTTCTTATTTGCCAAAACACATCCAAATTCATATTTCGGTTTAGTCGCTTTGTCCGAATCAGCTGGAACCAGTGTAGATGTTGCCAAAGTTTCGCCGGTTTATCAGGCACTTGCGCAAAACCTGCGAGATACGGATATGGGAAAAGAGTTGGCCCAGCGAATTGCTGCAAATAGCGCCACCGCAATTGGTTCATCTGCACCCTTATTTTCTCAAAATAATGTGATTGGCAAACCCGTATCGCTTGAGCAGCTAAGAGGAAAAGTTGTCCTGC
This sequence comes from Pedobacter sp. AC212, assembly GCF_979258625.1. Lineage (NCBI taxonomy): Bacteria > Pseudomonadati > Bacteroidota > Sphingobacteriia > Sphingobacteriales > Sphingobacteriaceae > Pedobacter > Pedobacter sp. AC212. The sequence continues at coordinate 2,619,679 of NZ_OZ409870.1, forward strand.
TAGAGTTTTGGGCAAGCTGGTGTGGTCCATGCAGAGCAGAAAATCCCAACCTGGTGAAAGACTATAGTAGATATAAAGAAAAAGGTTTCGAAATTCTTGCGGTATCGTTAGATCAATCAAAAGAAAACTGGTTAAAAGCCATTGAACAGGATGGGTTACCATGGCTTCATGTTTCCGATTTAAAAGGCTGGAACAATGAAGTTGGCCGATTATACGGAATACGGGCAGTACCAGCCAACTTCCTTTTAGATAAGTATGGAAAAGTGATCGCCAGCAATTTGAGGGGCGAAGATTTGAATAAGAAATTAGCTTCACTATTTAATTAATTCCTGATAACGAGTTTATTATGCGATTCAAGAGTATTGTGCTTCTTCGTTGGTTTTCGATCTTTGGTCGTGTCGCTTTATGCTGCATCCTGAGTACCCTAACAAGCTATGCACAAAAAAATGGCGCAAAAGTATTGGAACAGCATGTTGCATCAGCGGTGGATAAAGCTTACTCGGCAAGTGTGCGAATTTGGGGTTTCGATACGGTAAGAAATGAACGTACTTCCGCACAGTTTAGCGGGGTTGTGGTAAGTGGCGAAGGCTATATTCTAACCGCCGCACATGTTATTCAGCCAGGTAAAAGTTACAAAGTTTTCTTCCCTGATGGAAAAGATGTTATCGCTGTGGCACTCGGAAGAATAGATGTGAAAGAAACTCCAGGCATACCAGATGTTGGCATGATGAAGATTACAGGTAATGGAAATTGGCCATACGCTGCAATGGGATTTTCGTCCTCGTTGAAGAATGGTGAAGCTTGCCTCAGCATTTCTTATCCCGAGAGTCTTAATCAGGAATTGCCCACTATTCGTTTCGGGAAGATTTTAGATGTAAAAAACCAGTATGGATTTGTACAGTCGTCTTGCAAAATGGAACCTGGCGACTCTGGCGGACCATTATTTGACCTTGATGGAAAAGTAGTTGCGATTCATAGTGCCATTGACGTTTCGGAAGATATGAATTTTGAGATACCGGTAGATATTTACCGGAAATATTGGTCGGCCCTGAAGTTAGAAAAAAATTACAGTGCATTGCCAGCTACTGCTGATAACAGCACCGAAAATTCTCCTCACCTCAGCCCAAACAAAAAGTACGCTTTTAACGAATTAGGTACAGATCAAAATGCTAAGCAAGCATTTCTGGTGGTTAATAGTTTTATAGACGGGGAGCAGCTGGAGGTGTCAGCGAGTGTATTTAACCTAAGAAACAATCTTGGTAAACCGGTGCAGATTTTGGTGAGCAAGAGCAGTATGATTGGCGATTCTGCCCATCTTGTTTACGAGGGCAAATTTTACGACCTGAACATTTTAGCCCGTGATCAAACCAATGATCTCGTCATGCTAGCGACTACCAAACACTTTAAGCATGGAGTAAAGTTGGACAGTAACTACAACGTTAATAACCCGAAGTTGAAGGGCAAATTTGTTTTTACAAAGCAGGCAGATGGTAAAATGGTGGCCAGCATCATCGGAAGCGAGGAGATCACTTTGCCCAAAATAATGAGTCAGCCACTTTTGGGTGCAATGGTGGTGTATGAATCTAGTCCGGCGGTTTTTTCACTGATTAAACAAAAAAGCCCTGCGGCAGCACTGGGACTTGAGGTAGGTGACGAGCTGGTGAGCTTCGGTGGGCAGGAACTAAAAAGTAGCAAGGAATTTGCAGCTGCGGTTTCTCACTACTGGCCTGCTGATCAAGTGCCAATAAGCTGGAAAAGAAAAGAAAAGCTTTACAATGGAACGGTCACTTTTGCATGGCAGGCACAAAATGTTTCGAAGCATCTGGTAGATCGGTTTGCCGGCGGGAAATCAAAAAGGAGAGATGGTTTTGATTCCGTTTATACTCATGACTTAGCGTTGTTGCCCCAACAAATAGGAACTTCTGTTTACGATTTAGAAGGGAATTTTGTGGGAATTAACATCGCAAGGTTTAGCCGGGCTTCCACATTGATCATGCCTTCCTATAAAATTGCAGCTTTCATTCATCAATATAAATTTAAAACCCACTCCTAATTGCAGCCTATGATGTAACCATTACAAGTAACCAATTAACTGTGCTGATGATTCAGTAAAAATAAACTATAACCAACCAAACTTATGAACCAAAATTTTACTATTCGGGTAAGGCGCAGGCCTTATTCAGGAAACCTGTGGATACTATTTGCCATTCTCGGCATCGGAATTCTACAACTTATAAACCCTGCGATGGCGCAACAGGGCACCTCATTTAAAATCACGGGAACCGTTAAAGATTCTCTTGGATTGGGTATACCAGGCGTAAGCTTGCAGGTAAAAGGACAAAGCAATATGGGTAGCGTTACCGATGGCGATGGAAAATTTACCTTGAACGCCATTGCCAATGCAACAGTCGTGGTGTCTTCAGTAGGTTTTAAAACCAAAACATTTATCGCCAGTGTGGATAAAACTAGGGTAGACCTGATTTTAAGCAGCGATGATAATAACCTGAGCGATGTTGTGGTCACTGCTTTCGGAAAGAAAGAACGCAGGGAAGCAATGGTCGGATCGGTAACCAGTATCACGCCATCTAAACTAAAAATTCCATCAAGTAATTTAACCAATGCAATGGCCGGACAAATTGCGGGTGTAGTGGCTTATCAGCGCAGCGGACAGCCCGGCCTTGATAATTCGTCATTTTTCATTAGAGGGGTAACTACTTTTGGATATAAACAAGATCCCTTGATTTTGGTAGATAACGTAGAACTTACTGCCAATGATCTTGCCCGTTTACAGGTTGATGATATCGCTAGTTTCTCTATTCTGAAAGATGCCAGTGCAACCGCACTATATGGCGCCAGGGGTGCGAACGGAGTAATATTGGTCACCACCAAAGAAGGTGTGGAGGGCAATGCAAAGGTAAATGTGAGGTTCGAGAATTCTATTTCACAATCCACCCAAAACCTGGATATTGCTGATCCGATTACATTTATGAAGATGTATAACGAAGCAATTACCACCCGTAATCCGCTGGGCGTTCCTCGTTTTACCCAAAATGATATCTTTAACCGTGAGCAAACCATTAACAATGCTCCGGGAAGCAATAAATATGTTTATCCGGCAGTAAACTGGATTGATGAATTATTTAAAGAAAGTACAAATAACCAGCGTTTAAACGGAAGTGTGAGTGGTGGCGGCAAGGTAGCCAGATATTATATAGGAACATCTTATAACCGTGATAATGGAATTTTAAAGGTGAGTCCAGTCAACAATTTCAATAACAATGTGAAGCTGGAAAATTATCAGCTGCGCTCTAACGTGAATATCAACGTAACAAAAACTACCGAAATTGTGCTGAGGCTTTCGGGTACTTTTGATGAGTATAACGGTCCAATTACAGATGATGGCTCATTCTCTGCCGATCTGTACAAAAAAGCGTTGCATACCAGTCCGGTACTTTTTCCAGCATTTTACCCTGCTGATCCTTCGACAGGTATCGACACGCACATCTTGTTTGGGAACAGCTCAACAGAAGGCACTGGTAACACCGTGGGTTATTCAAATCCTTATGCAGACATGATGAAAGGCTATAAGTCGTTTTCAAGATCCAGAATGTCGGCTCAGCTTGAACTTAATCAGGATTTAGGATTTTTAACAAAAGGCCTTTCGTTTAAGGGTATGTTTAATACCAACAGATATTCGTATTTCGATTTAACAAGACAATATTCTCCGTTCTTTTACAATGTTGCCTCTTACGATAGAATCAGCAATCAATATTCGTTAAACTGGATCAATAATCAGCCAGGGCAGGCCTCAGAATATTTGAGTTTTGAGCCAGGCTTTAAAGATGTGAACACTTTTGTTTACATGCAGGGGGTGATAGATTATTCGAGACAATTGGGTAACAAACACAATATCAGCAGCACAATTATTGCCACCAGGCAACAACGGCTATATGCGAACGCAACTGATCCGCAAACTAATTTACCAAGTTTACAATATTCACTTCCTTACCGAAATGTGGGCATATCTGGTCGTTTAGGCTACTCTTATGATAGCCGTTATTTCGCCGAATTCAATTTTGGATACAATGGTTCAGAGCGTTTTGCCGAGAAGAACAGGTTTGGTTTCTTTCCGACCATTGGCGGCTCATGGGTAGTATCAAACGAAGCATTTTGGAATGCCGATGTTAAAAAGGTGATGAATAAGTTAAAGGTTAGGGCCAGTTACGGTTTGGTGGGTAACGATGCCATTGGTGCACAACGTTTTTTCTATCTCTCGAATGTGAATTTAAATGGCGGCAATCCAGCTTTCTTTGGTCAAAATAATGGCGTTACCCGCCCGGGTGTAAGCATTACAAATTATGCGAACGATGCGGTAACCTGGGAAACTTCTCGCCAAACGAACATTGGTTTAGAGATGAGCTTTTTTAATAGCCTGAACATTATCGCGGAGGTTTACAAACAACATCGTTATAATATTTTAATGGAAAGAGCTTCTATTCCCACCAGTATGGGTTTAGAATCAGCAGTGAGTGCAAATTTGGGTACAGCTGATTCGAGAGGGATAGATTTCTCTGCCGATTACAGCAAAACTTTCCGCGGTGGCTTTTGGATGTCGGGCAGAATGAACTTCACGTTCTCGCAAAACAAATATGGCCAATACGAACAACCGGCTTACCGCGAACCTTGGAGAATACTTTCCGGTCAAAAAATCGGCGTACGCTGGGGTTACATAGCCGAACGTTTATTTGTGGATGATCAGGAGGCAGCGGCATCGCCGGCACAGCTTTTCGGTTCAGGCGCTTCTGCACCAAAAGGTGGAGACATTAAATATACCGACCTGAACAATGATGGAAAAATTACCGAGGCGGATCAGGTTTTCCTTGGTTTGCCGTCTACACCAGAAATTGTGTATGGTGCAGGTTTATCTATGGGTTTCAAAAAGATCGATTTGTCGATGTTTTTTCAGGGCGTAGGCAGAACCAGCTTTTTTATCAATCCATCTGATGTGAGTCCGTTTTTACAAAACCGCCAGGTGCTACAGGTTTTTGCCGATAGCCATTGGACAGAAGAAAACCAGGATTTATATGCTAAATATCCACGTTTAGGTACAACTGCACCAGAGATTAGCAACAATTTGCAAACGAGCTCGTGGTGGATGAGAGACGGTGCTTTTATCCGTTTAAAATCGGTGGAAATTGGTTATACCTTCCCTGATAAACTGGCGAAAAAGGCTTTCCTTTCAAACTGCAGAATTTACTTTAATGCCTTGAATCCATTTACATGGAGCAGGTTTAAAGATTGGGATCCGGAGTTGGCTTCGAACGGCTTTAGCTATCCTATCCAGAAAGTATATAACATTGGAATCAACGTAAATCTTTAAGCAGATCACATGAAACTCAATTATAAAATAATCATACTTATCGCAATTGTTGCGGGTATGGTGCAATCCTGCAAAAAATACCTCGATGTTACGCCAGATAATGTGGCCACCATCGATTACGCTTTCAGAAATAGAAATGAGGCGGAGAATTATCTTTTCACCTGCTATTCTACCTTGCAAAATATGGTGCCATCTAACAATGATGCGGCCTTTACCACTTCTGGTGAAATTTATTTTCCAAACACGCTTACCGAAGCTACTTTAGGGAACAGGGAAGCAGAACAAGGTTTCCATTTAATTAGAGGGGTACAAAATACCGACAATCCATCGCTCAATTACTGGGATGGGGAGCAACTTGGCCAACCTATTTTTAAAGCGATTAGAAGGTGCAATATATTTTTAGAAAATATTAGCAAACCAAAAGATTTACCGCAGTTTGAGCGAAACAGATGGATTGCTGAAGTGAAATTTTTAAAAGCCTATTATCATTTCTATCTGTTGAGAATGTATGGTCCTATTCCTTTGATAAAAGATAATTTGGCAATTGATGCTGGAACAGAAGAGGTGCGGGTAAAGCGTGAACCAGTCGATGCCTGTTTTCAATACATCACCTCGCTATTGGATGAGGCCACGCCAGATTTACCAAGAACAATACAGGATCCGGCACAAAGTTTAGGCAGAATTACGCAACTAATTTCTCTTACTTTAAAAGCGGAGATTCTGACCACTCAGGCAAGTCCGCTTTTTAATGGAAACCGTGATTATGCCAGTTTCAAAGATAAAGACGGCGTAAATCTTTTTCCTGCAGCTTTTCAGGCAGAAAAATGGTCGAAAGCGATGTTGGCGTGTCAGGAAGCGGTAAAGGCATGTGAACAAAGCAATATGTCCCTTTATCACTTTGTTTCTCCGGGTAATCTTCCAACTATTCCTGCGCCGCTAAAAACGGTTATGGATATCAGGCAGAGTATAACCGAAAACTGGGAAAAAAATTCGGAGGTGATCTGGGCGTTAAATTCAACTTTCAACCTGCAATCTATGGCAATGCCAAGATTAACAGCTGCGATGGTACAGAATATGGGCGGAGCGCCTGGAAACTTTGCCGTGCCTATTGGGATGGCTGAACTTTTCTATTCAAAAAATGGCGTTCCAATTAACGAAGATCCAGGTTACGATTATCGCGGAAGGTATTCCGTTGCAACAGTTGCTGCAGATCATAAATATTATATGAAAAGCGGTTATCAAACCATTAAAATGCACATGGATAGAGAGCCGAGATTCTATGCAGATTTATCTTTTGATGGAAGCTGTTTCTTTGGAAACGGTCAAACCGATCCTGAAGATATGTTATTTGTTCAAGCCCGTGGCGCAACCTCTATCGCTGGCCCTAAGGATAACATTCGAGTAAATGTATCGGGTTACTGGCCAAGTAAACTGGTAAACTATCAATCCGTTTTCGGAACTGAAGTTACTCAGGCAGGTTTTAAACTGCCGCTGATGCGCTTAGCTGGCCTGTATTTACTTTACGCAGAAACGCTTAATGAAGTAAACGGACCATCGGCAGAAGCCTATAGTTACATTGATAAAGTTCGTGCCCGTGCTGGTTTAAAAGGTGTTCAGGAATCGTGGTCGTTATATTCATCAAATCCGGGTAAGGCGGCTTCTAAAGATGGTTTAAGAGCTATCATCCAACAGGAGAGAAGAATTGAGCTCTGCTTCGAAGGACGTATCGGCTGGGATCTTCGCCGCTGGAAAATTATTCAGGATGTTTTAAGCAAACCATTGCAAGGCTGGAACATTCAGGATGCTACGCCTGAAGGTTATTACAGACAGCGAAATCTCGTGATTCCATCCTTCGGCCTTAAAGATTATTTATGGCCAATAAAATATAACGACTTAATTGTCAATCCAAATCTTGTTCAAAACCCTTACTGGTAATTTAAAAACTAAGATGATGAAAACGAATTCAATAAGATATATTGGTTGGAGCATGGTGCAGCTTATGGCTGCCCTGCTTCTTCTATGCTCGCTTAATGCGTGTAAAGAAACAGAAGGTTTTAACGATGTGGTATCTCAGGATATGGCGAAACCGGGCATCATTACCGGTGTGCGGGTAGATAACCAGGCTGGAGCGGCAGTGCTTTCTTATCAGCTGCCCAATTCTGGAAACCTACTTTATGTACAGGCAGAATACCGGATCAATTCGCGTACAGTACGCCAGTCTAAAGCTTCTTATTACAGCGATACCTTGAGGGTAGAAGGTTTTGAAAAAGCCGGTGATTATGAAGTAACGCTTTACGCAGTATCGCGTGCGAATGTTAAAAGCGATCCTGTTAAAGTTAATGTAAGGCCAACCACCCCGGCTTACCTGATGGCTTATCCCACTATCCAACTTCAGGCCGATTTTGGTGGTGTAAATATCTCGGCCACTAATCCATCAAAAAAAGCAATTGGGGTTATTGTTATTTCTAATGATAAAACTACTGGAAAATTATTGCCTGTAGAACAGTTTTACACAGAAGCTGAAACCATAAATTTCAGTGTACGCGGTTTTGATACGTTAAAGAGAGATTTCGGCGTGTACGTTACAGATAGATGGGGAAATATTTCTGATACGCTGTACAAGTCTATCAATCCTATTTTCGAAACGCTTGTTCCAAAAACAAGGTTTAGCGAGTATCGCCTGGCTTCAGATTCTCCTTTAGGTGCTACCAGTTTGGGATGGAATACCACCAGGTTATGGGATAACAATACCAGCGACCCTGGCTGGCATACCGAGGCTGGATTTGGTAAGCCTTTACAGCTTTGTACTTTCGATATGGGCGTTTTAGCTAAGTTGAGCCGATATAAGTTATGGGAGCGGGGCGAAGCTTATGGAAATGATTATTCTTATAATCATGGTAACCCAAAAACGTGGACACTCTGGGGTTCATCTAAAACGGCTCCTGTAGATACAAATTTACCAACTACCTCTGCAAAAGGTACCGTAGTGGGTGACTGGGTAAATCTCGGCAACTTCACCTGTCCGCCGCCGCCTTCGGGCAATGCACCAGGGCAAACCACCCCTGCAGATTTAGCAGCCGTAAAAGCTGGTTTCGAGTTTAATATCAGCATTGATGCGCCGAAAGTTAGATTTATCAGGCTAGCTGTAAACAGTACCTGGGGCAATGCAGATTTTGCTCACGTAATGGAACTATCATTTTGGGGAAATACCAATTAAAAGGAAAACATGGCAACTAAAAATATAACGCGGATTTTATTAGCCTTTGTGGCTATCGCATTTTTTTACGGATGTAGTAAAGATGCGCTTGATTATAAAGATTATTTAGACGGTAAGGAAAAAATTTATCCCGGTTTCCCTGAAAAGGTAACCGCATCACCAGGAAACTATCGTATTAAGCTTACCTGGAAGGCCAGTCCTGATCCAAGTGTAAGCCGCTATATGATTTATTGGAACAATGCACAAGATTCACTGGCATTGCAGGCGCCAGACCGGTCGGTGACTAACGTTTCAGTAATCATTTCAAATCTGGTAGAATACAATTATTCATTTACCATTTACTCATTTGATAAAGCTGGAAATAAATCCGTTCCGGTTCAGATTAACAATGTTAAAGTGTATGGAGATAGCTATAAAACCAGTTTAACCAATCGTTTCCTGGTGGCTAGTGCGCCTTACCAGCTTGATGACAATGGCATCACTTTGCAGTTTGAACGCCCCGATACGATCAACATCAGCACCGAAATCCGATATACTTACAAAGATGGAACCGTTCGCCAGGCAAAACTTGGGCCTGATGCAAATTCGATACGTTTAGCAGATTACAAGGTTGGCACCAAAGTGTATTTCAGGTCATCATATGTTCCTGTTCAATCTGCTATTGATACCTTTTATACCGCAGGTTTCGACTCTTTGGCTAATATCATGGTCCCGGTAGATAAATCGTTGTTTAAACCCTTAAAACTGACTAATGATGTAGGTACGTATAGCAGTGAAACTTCATTATCGCAATTATGGAATGGAAATAAGGCGCCAACAGGTTACCCTGATATTTTTCATAGTGATGATAGCACACCATTGCCTCACCACTTCACTTTTGATATGGGAAAACAGGTGGCAAACCTTGCCCAGTTTGAAATCATTGGTCGTGATTGCTGTAACAACCCAACTAAATTTGAAATCTGGGGGATTGCCGATTTAACAGGCGCCCAAACGCAATCGCCGGCAGATTCACCGGGATGGACCGCCGAATCTAATGGTCGCGGCTGGAAATTACTTAAAACGGTTGAACGAAGCGATGACGGATCTGCGCCTTTCAAAGTGGCCTTTCCTGATGGATTACCAACGGTAAGATATATTCGAATCAGGGTAATCTCTGTTGCCAGTGGCGATGCTTACTACAGCAACATTAGCGAAGTTTCTTTCTGGAACAAATAAAAGAAAGGGTGGGCACATTGATCTGAATGATCTTGCCCACCTTTATTTCTCATTGGATTATTGTTGGTCTTTTCACCAATTAATCCTCATCTCTGTCATTCTTTAAACACCTATTTTATACATGAACATTTTTTCTAGCGGAAATCATTTCTATTTCGTGCTGCTCCTTACTTTATTTTTTTCTTCAAAAGAAATACATGCCCAACAGTTAGCTGCTGATGTCTCTTCTACCAGTCAAAAGCCCCTCGATAGCCTATGGCAGGAACATTGGTTTGAGCATAAAAAGCAACTTGAGTTGGTAGGAAGTAATGATGATGTTGCGGTTTACTATGACGAGCAGATGCCAAACTCCGTACGCTGGCCAATAGGGGTGATGGGTAAGTGCTGGGCGTATGTAAAACAAAATTATGGTGCTTTTGGCGCTGATCCAAAATTATACATTATCCTCCATCAGGTAAATGGCAAAGATTATGGTGGTGGGCATCCTTCGCCATTTTTTGATCGAAGCCATGATTATAAAAACGTAATCGATTGTGGGCTTGGAAACTGGACTAATCCCGTAGGTGAGCAGATTGGTATGCCTATTCACGAAATGGGCCATATCGTTACCAGTGCCAGTCATGGTGCAAAAGGTTCGCCATCTGATGCGCTTTGGGGCGACAGTAAATTTATGGAAATCTTCAATTACGATGTACTGTTAAATATTGGAATGAGAGCAGAAGCGGAAAAAGTGTTTACACAAATGCAATCACAGTATGATGATTTTCCAAGAGCCGGAACGCAATGGTTTAAAAATTGGTTTTATCCGATCTATAGCGGTTATGGAAAGGGCAAAGTTTTAAACAAATATTTCGCTTTGCTGGCACAGCATTTTCCAAAAGGTAGGGGTAACCGCTTTCAACGTGATTTAAACTATGGGGAATTTGTTCATTTTTGGAGTGGGGCTGCGGGCGTGGATTTAAAGAAAACCGCTGAAAAAGCTTTTGGCTGGCCAATGGAATATGAACTCCAATTGCAACAAGCTAAAAAAGAGTTTTCAGGGGTGATTTATTGATCGTTTTCAGATCTTAAATATTCCTGTCAGTCAGTGAATTAGAAAAAGGTCTATCACATTTGGTCGACCAGTACGGTATTCGCGGTTGAAACGGTCTCAAAAAATGATCAGTTGTCTACTTTTTCGATCTTACTTTGAATGTTAAATATTACAAATCCATACGAATAATGATGATAAATGTCAAAAAAAAGCCTGTTTTGTAGTTGTAAACAGTCATTTTAGCTACTAAACGTTTAATTTTTTTTAAGTTTGAGACATGAACCGAGAAAAAGACGTTGTACCAAGTATTATGGGTATTGATACCCAGGATATTAAAATGATCGAATTAATTGCTGAAGGACGAACTTATAGTGAAATAAGCGAGGAACTTAAAGTAAAGCCAAGCAAAGTTGAAACCCTAAGAAAGCTTCTGATCAGCAAAACAAGAACGAGAAATACCGCTTCCCTGGTATCGTTTGCATATAGATATGGGTTACTAAAGGTATAACAGTTGAAAAAGTGTGGTTTAGTTTGTTACCAACAAAACCTTACTTCAAAACGTTACTTTTCTATCTGGAGATCAACCACTTCAACAATAGATACTTGAATATAATACGATACCTAATCTCAATCGAAATCATTTTCTTTCCATCAATAAATAAAGGGATTTATTTCATCAATAATCCCTTTATTTATTTACAAAATATTCCTTGTTTAATTCAAATCATCAGGTTTCGCCGCGATATATTGTTCAGCATTTTCTTGCCATTGCTTTTGCTCAGCTAACGGAGTTTCATCATCTTTAATCTGCTGATTTGCCGTTGTGTTATTTTGGTTAAGGAACTCAATAAGTGCTTTTGCGGTCGGGCCAGCGGATAACGGATTTTGACCTGTAATGAGCAAACCATCCGTTTCCACATGCGATAAAAACGGAACCAATGCCGTTTTAACTGCCGCACCTAGTTCCTCGAGTTTTGATTGCAACAAAAAAGGAACATTTCCACTTCGACCCACCATCGTTTCTTCGGTATTGCTAAAAGCAGAAATAGTTTTCCCTTTCAAAAAGCCTGGGCGTTGGTTTTCTGCGCTAATTAAAGCAGCTGGGCCATGGCAAACAGCAGCAACAGGTTTACCTGCATCAATAAAATCAAGAATCAAAATTCCGCTGTTGTTATCTTTAGCTAAATCCCAAATCGGGCCATGGCCGCCAGGATAAAACACGGCATCAAAATCCGAAGCATTCATCTGATTTAGCGGCTGCGTATGCGAAAATGCAGCTTTTGCAACCTCATCCTCTTGAAACCTCCTGTTTGCACCCGTAATATTTTCGGTGAGCTCACTCATAGGGTCAACCGGTGGTCTTCCGCCTTTTACACTCGCAAGGGTAACGTTAAATCCAGCATCAATAAATTCGTAATAGGGATCTGTAAATTCACCCAACCACACGCCTGTCTTGCCATCGGTATTTTCCATCTCGCTGTGCGAGGTTAGTATCATCAATATATTTTTCATCTCTCTTTATTTAATATCTTCTGCATCCAGTTCGTTTCCTTCCTCATCTATACGCTGATGCTCATCCCAATTCGTTTCTTCTTGTTTAGCTTGCGAATCACTAGGTTGCGTTTGTTCGTTCTCCGCCTCGTTGTTTTTGTCTTTTGGGTCTATCATAATTTTTAGTTTTAGTACATGAATAACAGTGCATAAGCTTCAAAGGTTCGCAAAAGTTTAAAACATGACAATTCTAATTGAGTCGATATATTTTTCAACATCAGTTTAATTGGAAAGATACAACCTGCAAACTTTTTAGTGGATTGGAGAGTTTAATGAGGTAAATATTAAATCATGATGAGCGAAATAAGCAAAGAAACGCAGGCAAAATTTGATCAAGGTGTTGTAGAATCAATATGGAGTGAAAATGGCGAACTGAGCTATGTAATTAAAGATGGCCTTAACATTGAAGAATATGCGATAGTGATTAAGGAGGTTTTGGAGTCGCAAAAAGAAATTGCTCATGACTTTGCTGGCACGGTTACAAACGAAAGTAGAACAGCATTTGCCAAATTCGAATATAAATCTGGCTGGTTTCTGGAAGGCTTGGCTGATGGCGAAATCGAATAATCAGTTTTGATAAAAAGATAAGACGATCAAATGCAGAGCAGAAAAGCTGCTGCATAGGTCGATTCTCTTCAGTTGTTATATGCGACGATAAGCTAAATGATAGATTTGCTTGAATACGAAAATTTTTGCTTTCAAAATTTACTTTCCGACCAATACCGTACCGCCATCAGGCAGTAGTTTAATTTTGATATGGTTGGTGCTGTTTAACAAAAGTTTATTGAGTTGAGGTTCACGATTTGTGCCATCACTATAAACTTGCAGACTTTTATTCGTTAGCATTGGTAAGGTAATATCAATTTCTTTTTCAGTTTTTTCGGCGTTAATAGCAGCAATGTACCAGGTATCTTTATGGCGACGGGCGAGCACTACAAATTTGCCGGGATAACCATCCAGGAAAATCGTTTCATCCCATGTGGTGGGTACGTTCTTCATAAAATCAATTACATGGGCAGGCATATCCGTCAAGTTATTTGGAGTGATACCAAAATTTTGCACAGGTGTTTGAAACAAGATAGCGGTTGCCAGCTGAAAGCTTTCAGTAGTTTTGCGTATTTTCCCTCCGTTATTCTCTTTGTTATGAAATTTATTCAGCAACACAGGACCAAAATCCATGGCGCCTACAGCATTTCTAATAAATGGATGTAAACTGGCGTTAAATGACTCATTATCATTTGCTGCTTGCGTAAAAATTAGGTTTTCTGAGGCCAATACTGCCTCACTCCCTACAAAATTCGGATACATCCTTTCCCAGCCACGCGGCAAGGTACAGCCATGAAAAATTACGCTAAGCCCATAAGTATTGGCATCTGATAAAATATCTTCATAAAGCTTCATTGTTTCCTGCTTGTCGCCACCAAAGAAATCCACCTTAATTCCTTTTATCCCAATACTTTGCATCCAGGCCATTTCCTTTTTTCTGGCAGAAGCACTGTTCATTTTGTTTTTTGGTGTCTGCGGCGCATCGTTCCAAAAACCATTTGAGTTGTACCATAAACAAACACCCACGTTTTTACCTTTGGCATATTTTGCCAGCGCTTCAATTTTTTCTTTGCCGATTTTGGCATCCCACCAATTGTCTACCAATACGAATTCATAACCCATAGCAGATGATAAATCAACAAACTTTTTCTGGTCATCGAAATTGATGCTGTTATCTTGCCATAGTAACCAGCTCCAGGTAGAACGGCCGAAGCTGTAGTTTTTTGAAGCCTGATATTGGGGTTCTACTACATCAAATGGGATGGTCGTTTCTACAATCGGCTTCAAATCGGTGCCAACGGTAATGGTTCGCCATGGCGTATAAGCTGGAAGCGACATTGCTGGTTTAGCACTTCCTAATCCATTATTTTCTCCCATTTCCGGGAAAGCGATTTGATACAACCCATCTTTGGTACCCTCGCTAAGTTTTGATCCGCAGTACAAACTGTTTACGCCAGTTTCCGATATCAGCACCCAGCCTTTATTGCCCAAGTGAAAAAGACCAGGAAAGGTATATCCAACGCCATATTTGGAAGCTGTCCCCATCGGTTGATCGGCAATATATTCTTCCTCGTAGCTGGGTTTGGTTTTCATCCAGCCAATCATTGGGCTGGCTTGTGGTGTTAAAAATGTTGTGGTAGCTGCATGGAAGTTGAAACCGCTCAATTCTTTTTCTACTGTAAAATTAGCGGGTTCGCCAACCTGCGGAATGTAGTAACGGAAAGCTATATTGTTATTGCTCACCTGAAAAATTACCTGTAGTTCGTTTTTATTCGCGGTTGCAAATTTGCAAGTAAGCTCATTGGCCTGGTACCTAACAGTGCTTTTTTTGATTTTGGCTTCCGAATAAGTCTCGTCAATAGAACGCGACTGCTGGCTTACAAAATTTAAGCCGGCAGACAAATCTACTTTCGTACCCTTTAAACCCAAAGGAGATTTTTCAAGCATTTGTGTGCCTGCAAAGTTCACTTCGTAAAAAATTTTTCCATCTGTTAAAGTAAGTTTAACGTTAAGTTTTTTATCAGGACTAGAAACCATTAGTTCTTGAGCTGATGATGCTAAAAAACTAAATAGAAGTAAGCATGCACAAGAAATTTTTTTGAACGAAGTCATAAAATATTCGATTAGATAAAATTGGTTAAACCAAACACTAAATGGTCAGCTTTATAGCAATTGCTTACCCTTACGCGAAAATTGATTTGAACAAAATCGGTTTTTAGCGCTTGTCTGGCTGGTTTTAATATTTGGTTTTATGGCAGAAAAAGTACGGATAATTTTTTAAATGTCACTAACACGTTTATAATTACCTGATTTTTAATGCAGAGCAGCTGATAACTTTGTTGTGATTTAATCCTATTTGCTGATTAATGTATTGATAACAAGTATTTTAGCTGTCTTTTAAGGCTTAGCTTTAAAGAAAAATCGATAAAAAAAACTTCCATAACATAACTAAAAACTCATGGATTTGATCGATCTTCAACAAATTAATATAGATAAGACATAGATCTCAAATTGAGTAGTAGAAAAGCTTGATAGCCAAATAAAATGATCAACCAAAACAATGAGAAAAAATAAAACCATCAAGCTGATTTTGTTCCTGGTGCTTTTTGCGTTGGCGTTTACCCATGCCCAGGAAAGTGAAACGGTTCTTGCTCAAATAAATTTGGCTAATCAGTATTGGCAAACCAATAACAAACCGCAGGTAAGAGCATTTTGGGACCACGCGGCCTACCACACGGGCAACATGGAAATTTATCAACTCACCAAAAATGAAACTTACAGGAAGTATTCGGAAGATTGGGCTAACCATAACAATTGGATGGGTGCCAAGTCAACTGATAAGTCTCAATGGAAATATACATACGGTGAAAAGGATGAGTATGTGCTTTTTGGTGACTGGCAAATCTGTTTTCAAACCTATATCGATTTATACAATATTCAACCTGATGAACACAAAATAGCCCGGACGAAAGAGGTAATGGGCTATCAAATAAACACTGATAAAAATGATTATTGGTGGTGGGCCGATGGATTGTATATGGTGATGCCGGTAATGACCAAACTTTATAAGCTTACGGGAGATAAAAAATACCTGGAAAAACTCCATGAATATCTCACTTATTCAAACGGTATCATGTACGATAAGCAGGCGAAGCTTTACTATCGTGATGCCAAATATGTATATCCAAAACATAAATCGAGCAATGGCGGAAAGGATTTCTGGGCCCGAGGGGATGGATGGGTTTTCGCTGGATTAGCGAAGGTGCTTAAAGACTTACCTAAAAATGATTCTCACCGGAAAGAATATCTTAACATTTATAAAGGTATGGCCACCGCTATTCTTAATTCGCAACAAAAGGAGGGCTATTGGACTAGAAGCATGCTTGATCCACAACATGCACCAGGACCAGAAACCAGTGGAACCGCATTTTTTACTTACGGCCTATTGTGGGGCATTAATAACGGCATATTAAAAGAAAAACAATTTCTACCATCCGCTAAATTAGGATGGAATTATCTCTCTCAAACTGCGCTTCAAAAGGATGGAAGGGTTGGTTTTGTACAGCCAATAGGAGAAAAAGCCATCCCGGGGCAAATTGTTGATGCAAACTCTACAGCAAATTTTGGAGTTGGCGCATTTTTACTTGCTGGCTGTGAATATTATCGTTTTCTAACCAAACACAAATAAATTTTCCATGACTATAAAAAGTAAATACCTGATTTTGCTCGTTCTGAGCATGATGACTTCCATCACTTTTGCGCAAAAGAAAACCAAAATTAAACAAACCTCAATGCTTACCGACCGTCAGTTTTGGTTGGCCCAGATGGATAAGATGGTTCGGCCTGTAATTTATAATCTGGCCAAAGACAGTTTACGCATAGCCATGCCGCAGGTAACCTCCATCCATGTCGATAACAAGGCAAATCGGATTAAAGTTCAATATGTTGAAGTTTTAGGTCGCGTATTAAGTGGAATTGCACCCTGGTTACAGCTAGAAGGGGGAGCAAGCAAGAAGTTGAACTCAGAAATCACTATCGGGAATGGGCCTTGCAAGGTGTGAAAAATGCTTTGGACTCTAGTGCAAAAGATTTTATGACCTTTGATATTAGCGGACAACAACTTGTAGATGCTTCATATTTGGCCATTGCATTTACCAGGGCGCCATGGCTTTGGGAAAATTTAGATAAAAAGAATCAGACATTATTGGTTAAATCAATCGCGACGACGCGAAGGTTTAAACCAGTTTTTTCTAACTGGCTCCTTTTTTCTGCGATGAATGAAGCTTTTATGGCCAGGTTCGGCTTTGATTGGGATCCGATGCGTGTTGATTATGCACTACAGCAGATGGAACAATGGTACACTGGCGACGGCATGTACACGGACGGAACAAGTTTCGCTTTTGATTATTACAACAGTTATGTCATTCATCCTTATCTGGCAGAGATTGCCGATATCATTGGTAAAAAGACCAACGCTTACAATGCGATGTTCGAGAAAATTCGCAAGCGAAATGAGCGTTATGCCATTATACAGGAGCGTTTAATTAATGCAGATGGAAGTTATCCTGCTACGGGTCGATCTATTATTTATCGTGGTGCAGCTTTTCATCATCTGGCCGATGTTGCGCTAAGAAAGGCTTTGCCGAAACAGCTTAGTCCTGCGCAAGTTAGAGGTGCATTAACTGCGGTTATCAAGAAAACTCTAGAAAGCCCAACGACCTACAAAGCAGGCTGGTTAACTATCGGATTGTATGGAGCACAGCCTTCGTTGGGCGATTTCTATAACAATCAAGGTAGCCCTTACATCGCTACTAACATATTTCTTCCATTAGGATTATCAGAAAACGATCCCTTTTGGGCAAGTCCTGCAGAAAAATGGTCGGCACAAAAGATTTGGGGTGGAGAAGACTTTCAGAATGATCATAGTGCGAGTTTGAAGTAATATATATACAGTAACATGGATTTAAATTTCACTTTTCCTGCTTGCTTGAAGACCTTAATGAACAAACAATTGTTTATATGTGTTTTAATGCTGTCTCTATTGGCGAGTTTTGCTGGTGCACACGCACAAGAAATCAGCACGATTGCTTCCAATGGTTGGGCAAATAACTCTATCAATGCAGTGATTTTTAGGAAAAATTCGCTGGTAACCTTTAACGGAAATCAATATGCCGCTTATTACGATGACGAACAATTTTTGGTTCTAGCTAAAAGAAAATCCGGAGGTCAAAACTGGACTATCGAAAAAACTCAATACAAGGGCGATGCTACAGATGCTCATAAATCCATTAGTATAATGGTTGATGGTGCGGGTTTTTTACATGTAGCCTGGGATCAGCATAACAATGCCTTAAATTATGCAAAGGGTATTTCGTCAGGTTCGATCAAGCTTGGAGAGAAGCAAAGCATGGTTTCGAAAAAAGAAGGAAAGGTGAGTTATCCTGAGTTTTACAATTTGCGTAATGGCGATCTTCTCTTTTTTTACAGAGATGGCGGTTCTGGGAATGGGAATTTGATGATTAACCGATATAGTGTTACGGATAAAACCTGGAAGCGTATTCAGGATGGAATGATAGATGGCGAGAGCAAGCGAAATGCATATTGGCAAGTAGCCATCGATCAGGCTGGAACCATACATTTATCCTGGGTATGGCGTGAAAGCCCGGACGTGGCCAGTAACCACGACCTTTGTTATGCAAAATCGAAAGATGGAGGAGTAACCTGGGAGAAATCGACAGGTGAGTTGTATACCTTACCGATAAAGGCAACTAATGCCGAATATGCGGTTAAAATTCCTCAGAAGAGTGAATTAATTAATCAAACGTCAATGTTTGCTGATGATGCCGGCAGAGTTTTTATTGCCAGTTACTGGCGCAATGCAGCAGATAAAGTTCCTCAATATCACATCGTATTTAACGATGGAAAACGCTGGGCAGTGAACGACCTAGACTTCAGAAAAACAGCTTTCAGTTTGAGTGGAGGTGGAACAAAAAAGATTCCGATTTCACGTCCGCAAATTATCACCTGGAAAAATGGCAAACATCACGCTGCTGGCCTCCTTTTTCGAGACCTGGAAAGAGGTAATAAAGTTTCGATGGCGGTAAATAATGATATCATGAGCCGAAACTGGAAAATTAATGACTTAAGCACCGAGTCGGTTGGAGATTGGGAGCCCAGTTACGATACTGAGCTCTGGAAAAGTAAAAAAGTGCTCAACCTGTTTTTGCAAAACGTGGTACAGGTTGATGGAGAAGGTAAAACAAAAGCGGCGCCAACTGCTATACAAGTTTTGCAGTGGAAACCTGATAGATAACTAACTATAATTAGCCTGCGTCTTATTTCTCATATCATTATTGATTATAGCTTTTCGAATAATTAAAAACCTGATGCAGGTAGCATCAGGTCAATCTCAACCAGAAAGTGTCATCCGTCCAAATTAAGGTTGGTTAAAATAGCATAATTAATTATGCGCTAAATACTGAAAATACTATTGCTACGCTGCGCTAAATACCTAGCCTAACTAATCGATAAAGTAATTTTATCTAGAGATTTGCCGCGATGATTTGTAAATAGGCAATTGTGCTTTTAATGCTGTTTTAGAGCAGTTTATAGGGTAGGAAAAACCACAATTATTAGGTGTTTGGCACGGTTTTGGGTTTAAGTATATAAACAAATTAATTATGGAAAGAATCTTAAATGCTGAAAAGGTTTTGTTTAATCAATTACACCTTTTATCAACTAGTTTTCCAAACATAAACTTAGAATTGAACAGCGATGCGATTAATGGGTTAATATCAGCAATGAACATCCATACTTTGCAATACCTAAATCCTGTAAAAGATTTACTAAAGCAATTATCGAAGTTGAAGCATATTGATTTGCCAATAGATGAAATAAATCATTTGCAGGATACAATTGCGACGTTTTTTAATAAGCTATAATAGCTAGAACCAATTAGGCACAATCGCTCATTTCGAAATTTCAATATCCAGGCGCCCTTTGAAGGGCGTTTTTCAGTTAACACAAAAGCCTTCAATATTATTGAAGGCTTTCTAACGTAAACTAACCAAAGTATATGTTTGTCATAGGTAATGACGTGTTAGTAACCATTAATTTATCTTTTTGTTTGAGAATTTCTCATTTCCCGATAAAAAATTTTTAGAAGTCGAGGTTTGATGCTCTTTTTCAGCATTTTGATTTACAATCAAGCAAGCTGTCGACTGACTTTATATGTATTCCAATCTATTTTTTCTTGTAAAAATATGCTTTTGGTAGTTATTTCATCTCAGACCTTCATTTACCATTAGCCAACAATTTTTTTTCTGACAAAACCGGGCGACCTTTTCTAATGTTGTTATCATGACCAAAAAAAAGGAGCATGATGAACAGCGCAGAAGGATGGTTTGCGGATTCCACACAACGTCAAGAGTTGCTTCATACGGAGGTTAATAAGATTTTAAAATTAACTCCTGTTACGAAGAAAAATCCGTCTTTGGCCAGGGAAAACGCCCTAACCCAGACAAAGTGTCTAAACAAAGAGACCAGCAGCAAGATGATCAGCGGTAAGTTTAAACCATTGATCACTTTGGCAACAGTAAATGGTCTTCGAGGGCTACTTTAAAGGCGTGGGCGGCGAGACTGCCCATGTTTTTTATTAACTGCAAATTGATTTTCTAACCAAATGCGTATGAAGAATAATACTACCTCGGCCCCGGTTCCTAATGGCAAGCTGATGGTCATCGGCGGTGCAGAGCAAAAAGAAAGTAATAATCGACCGGAATCACACAAGGATCTTTTACTCCACTTTTTAGAGTTGTGTGGAAAATCCAAACACATTGAAATTATTACTACGGCTGGTACAGAAGAAATAGATGAAACATATAAGCAATACGATGACTGTTTTCGGAAACTAGGTGCAAAATCAACCGGCCACATTCATCACGATTTGAGAGAGCAGGTTAGTGATGACCTTTTGGGGCGAATAAACCTTGCAAACGGGTTCTTTTTTACCGGTGGAGATCAGTTAAAATTGACCTCTATTTACGGAGGAACTAAAATGATGAGTCAGCTTAAGCAACGCTATATCGACGATAAAATCATTATTGGGGGAACTAGTGCAGGCGCCATGGCCATGTCGACGCCAATGATTTTTGCAGGAAGTGGCGAGACTGAAATGGTAGCGGGGGAGGTGAAAATTACAACTGGTTTCGAATTTTTGAAAGATGTTTGCATTGATACTCATTTTGTACATCGAGGTCGTTTTGTTAGAATGGCTCAGGTTATTGCAACTAACCCGGCCTGCATTGGGATAGGGATAGAAGAAAACACCGCAATCATCATCAACGAAGGATTGAAAGCACAGGTAATGGGCTGTGGGGTGGTCATTACTATCGATGGCGAAAGGAGCAGGGGTAGTAATATTACCAGGTTTGACGAAAACAGAAAAATAACCATTCGCGATCTGAGGGTTTCCATCCTTTCCGATGGCGAAATATTTGAGCTACCGGTAAGAAATCCTCCGCATTTGTAAATAGTCTGAGCATGTTCAAACTCGGTGACTAAGGTTCATTCGCTTTTTAATAAAATCTAAACTCAACATTTACACATCAAAAATTTTAATAGAGATGTTCAGAAAAAAAACAAATCATAAAAAATCCGGAAATAAAAAGAGTGATACAGTGGCGGTTTTGACAGCGAGAAGTTCAAGCGTGTCTTTTCCCGTTTTTGATCTTAAACAATTACTCACCTTAAGCCAAAACTCGAATTACGATGGCCAATAAACGCAGGTCTTTTTTGTACAAGAACGGGCTTAGTATCGTTTTTATATCGCTATTTTTAATTACACTGGTTGCACAAGCATTAACCGGCTGGAAACAGCATAACCAGGAACTGATGGAGTTGAAGCAAGATCAGCTTGCGTTTTCAGTTTATTTACAAAGCGGACACTTTATTTCGGCCACTTTTGAAAATTTCGAAAGCGAGTTTTTGCAGATGGCATTATATGTGCTACTTACGATTTTTCTTCGGCAAAAAGGGTCAGCCGAATCCAAAAGCCTGGAAGACAAGGAGGAAGTTGACCGCGAGCCAGTTAACAGGCCAGATGCTCCATGGCCTGTAAAAAAGGGCGGATGGGTGCTAATGTTGTATAGAAATTCTCTTTCCATCGCCTTTGGGATTTTGTTTCTGTTCAGTTGGGCAATGCATCTTTATGGAAGTTGGGAAAACAACAACATTGAACAGCTTGCGAAGAACCTTCCTCAACAAAGTGTTTTCCAGTACCTCACAGAACCTGAGTTTTGGTTCGAAACTTTTCAAAATTGGCAGAGTGAGTTTTTATCTGTTTTTTCAATCGTATTTCTTACCATTTATCTGCGGCAAAAGGGTTCGCCCGAATCTAAGCCTGTAGATGCACCTCACATAGAAACTGGAAAATAAGTTTTTTCTAAATGTGGTGATGGCCTCATATAAGCGAGAGTAGCGTTGATTTGTCTTCAAGCCAGCACATCTGTGTGGTTATAGAATCTGGTTTAGCATTAAGTTTAAGGTATTTCCATTCATCCATTGATCCTCATGCAATGCCTTAAATCCCGTATCAAAAAAGGTATTTATGCGGTAAACCAAGTCATTCTCATGCTTGTTTTTAGTACAGGCAGTTCCAATGATCCATTTGCAGGGAGATGTCCATTTCATTTAGCTGCCAGACAATAAAGCAGTTCAGTGGAAACAGTTTGCGATGCAGAATGCAGTTATGGGACTGTAAAGAAAAGGCTAAATGATTTGAAACAAGATAATACAATCACTATGAAAACAACAAAGACCAACACCCGCCGGGATTTCCTGGCAACATCGATCAAAACAGCAATGGTGCTGGGTGCCGGTGCATCTATTCTAGGCAATGCTTTAAATCCAATTGCAGCCTTGGCTCAAAGTGCCGATTTGACCTTACAAGCGAAGATTGCGGTATTGGGTACAGCATCGCTTCAAACCAGTCAGCTTGCGTTAACCAAAGCATCTAATCCCGATGTGAAGCTCTTCGCTAAATTCGAGGCTGCCGAACAAGAGGTGATGGGCAAGATTTTGAAGGACTTGGGAACGCCAACACCTGCACCAAGTGAAGAGGGAAAGGCGATGCTCTCCAAACTACAAACATTAAGCGGGGCTGCTTTTGATAAAGCATTTATGCAAGGACAGGTAGACACCCATAAAAAACTGAAGGATGCCGTAAGTGCACTGATGAATGCCAGCAGCAATAAACACATCAAAAATGTAACGGCGCTTGCTTTGGCAACTATTCAGGAACATACCGAAAGAGGGCAGATGCTTTTGGGTAAGCTATAGGGGGATTTTGCTCAGTCTTTGCCCGGTGCCATTAGCTACTTCACAATTAAGGTCTCTATCAATAAAAAATTAAATGAAAAAGCAGATGAATGATGAAAACGAACAGACTCCGGAGCAAGAGAAGGAGCTGGCAGAGGAACCTGATTATCGTGGTATAGCCGGATCAGGTAGTTTAAATTCAACAAAAAAGAAAGTCCATTTGGATGATATTGAACATGAGCCTAACCAAGATCAAGAGAACCCGCTAACCCGTGGAATTTAGCATTAAGACAAAAATTAGCTCGGCATTTTAGTTAAGGTATGCAATAGGTTCCAGTAAATCGACGATCACTTTAGCCGTGTTAAACCATAATGAACTCTCGTTTCAATCAACGAAAGCGAGAGTTCATTCAAAAGACTTTATCTTATTAGTTTTCTAACCAAACCATTTGGGTATAGGCGCCATTGGCAGCAATATCCCAGGCTTCAACCCTTATCCATTTTCTGCCCGATAAGTTTATTGGCCAGCTAAATTGTTGTTTTCCAAATGCTCGTGTATAAGATAAATCAATTCTTTCCCGATAAATTTCCTTTCCGTCGCCAGAGACAATATCCACGTGATTTAAAGGAAAAGTCCAATCAAGATTCATATTCACTTTTACATTTCCACCCTTGTTTAGGCTTAACGTTTCTCCAGATTTTTTTCCATTTACATTGAAAGCTGGAATCAATACTTCACCAGTTGACACGAAGAATTTCCCCTTACGAATAGCATCCAATACGCTTTGCCATCCTTGCTCGTAATTTGGCAGTTTATCCATTTCCAAATAATTCACATTTAGGTGGGCATACATTTCATTTTGATGCGTGATGGTAAATATATCCGCCTCGGAAATTACATGCTTTTTCAATCCCCAATTGGCCATGTCATCCATTAATTTAAGTACCCGTTGACTGAGCGTTGGAATCGAAAGGTCTGCTGGAATAGCTTTCCAGGCAGCTCCAAGAAACGTTTCTGATTTGAAGAAGTCTTCGTCTTTGTAGGCGTCGGGATATCCGGTAGAGGCTTTAGTTCTGGCGTGAGCGGTCCAGGCTAAACCTTTTTCCAATTCCAAGAGTTTCAACATTTCTGCTTTATCCCCGATGTGATACACTTTTCCTAGTTTAGGATCATTCATCACAAATTGCTCATTTCCCTTTCGCGACATCACCCAATACACTGGCTTAGGAAAAAAAGCAAGCCAATGGCCTCCGTAAAAGTTATTTGCCTCTTCACCCGGAAGCAGTAAAAACTTATTATCTGATAATCTTTTGGTTTGCTCAAATAATGCTGTTAACTCTTTCAATCGATCATTATCTGGTCCTTTTGGATGCCCCGGTCCATGAAATTCTGCCAATTTCACAATATCTAACCCATGTTTTTTAAGTACATCAACAAATTCGGGTTTTTCCGGAATAGGTTTTCCCGCAAGTACCACATCAGATATAAATTCATTATGGAAATGTGTAGCCATTGTTTTATATCCGGAAACTGGTTTGTAAGCATCATCGTGGGTAAATTTTTTCACCTCTGCCAACGCAGATGCTGCATTTCCTAAATCAAGTAAGCAAAAGAAATTTAATCGCTGCTGGGTTTTCGGTGGCGCATTAAACCATGGTACATATCTGTTATCACCGTAAGGATCCTGGCGGATACCCATCCCAAAACCTGGAATCAAATTATGAAAGTTATTTCCGTACCAGGTAAACTTCAAATTAAAGGCTTCATCCAATGGATAAAAATACTGATGTGGCGCTGGGAATAACGCCAGGCTACCTGTAGTATTCTCCCCGATAATTGTGCGGTACTTTACTTCCAGATTCCGACTACTATCTGCCGCTTGTGGCGTAGCTTGTTGCAGCTCATCCTGAACGTTTGCCCAAGCCATCTTTTTCCAAATCGCCTTTTTATTCACCAATCCGGCATCGTATAAAATTGCTGTAGAATCTATGTCGGTCGCCATTACCGCGGCAACATTAAAAAGCGGACTTCCATTATACAGCGTAATTTCAACAGTACCTTTAAAACGATCAGCACTTGCGCCATCTATGGTAATGATAGTCCTTTGCCCTTTCGTGCTTACCTTAGCGTGCTGCTTGTCTATCGTAACCGGGTAAGATTGAAATGGTTTCTTTGGTACCCGATCAAAAAAAACATCCCATCCTCCGCTTGATGGACTTAAAGAACGTTTTCCGATGGTAAGTACAAATGCAGGATCCAGATCAGCTCCGATTTCCTTAAAAGATTTATTATTTCCCAACTGAACGCTCTTTAGCATCGGGCGGTCTTTCTCTAAGTCGATAAGCATTTTGCCAGTGAAATTGTTTCCGGCAGGCCATGTTAAAGTAATTACTTTTTGGTTAACAATAACTTCAGAGCCATTTTTTTTAAATGCAGAAAGATCTACGGATTTGGTTTGTGCACAAACTTTAAGAGAAAAAATTAGTGCACAAATAAGGAAAGGTTTTCTCATAATAAACTAAAATAGATAAAATATAAAACAGATAAGATTACCTCGTGTAATAATCTTATTATACAGTTTTAATACTTCCTAAATCGTTTTTATGAGTGATTTTTGGCCGAGATAAATTTGTCCATTCAGGGACGATATTTAAGTCTGCGAAATCAGCTTACTCTTCTTTTTCGTTTCCTTGCTCATAACGCTCATCTCCTTTTTTATCTTCATGTACAATAAGAGAATCTGGAGCTGCGGCCGCATTATTTGAGCCAGTTCCTGAAGTTTTTGGAGTGCTCAGGATGTCATTGTCGCTCTGATCTAGTTGATCATTAACATCTGTATTACCTAATGCTTTTTGGCTCAATTGCTCTTGATCTGATCTTTCATTTTTAAGATCGACATTGTTTTTATTATCGTTTTCCATATTGATAAGAACAGTTGGGAAAAGTTAAAGTTTCAGAAAACCTTCAATCATTATAATAGATTTTGGCTATCAAATTATAGAATTAAATGATTGGGATTATCAGTGTTAATCCGTTACTTTTATAATACTATCAAAACAAAGGTAGTTAGACTGTAAAACCTTAATGTATTATTATAATGGAGAATGACTCAAACGACATCAGTAAGTGCCCTTTTCATAATGGCAGCATGAAGCAAAATGTAGGTGGCGGCGGAACCAGAAATCGCGACTGGTGGCCAAATCAACTGAAAATTAATATTCTACGTCAGAATTCTTCTTTGTCTGACCCACTAGGTAAAAATTTTAATTATGCTGAAGAATTTAACAGCCTCGATTTAGAAGCGGTTAAACGTGATCTTCATGAGCTGATGACCGATTCGCAAGAATGGTGGCCAGCAGATTTCGGTCATTATGGTGGTTTATTCATCCGGATGGCTTGGCATAGTGCAGGTACTTATCGCGTTGGCGATGGCAGGGGAGGCGCAGGTGCAGGGCTACAACGTTTTGCGCCACTAAACAGCTGGCCAGATAATGTAAGTTTGGATAAAGCCAGAAGATTGCTATGGCCTATTAAGCAAAAATATGGTCAAAAAATCTCTTGGGCCGATTTAATGATTCTTGCTGGTAACATGGCGCTAGAATCAATGGGTTTTAAAACTTTTGGCTTTGCTGGTGGACGAGAAGATGTTTGGGAAGCCGACGAATCTGTTTATTGGGGTTCGGAAAAAACCTGGCTTGGAGGCGATGTTCGTTATGCGCATGGATCTGAGGGCGTTAAGGATGAAGGCGTTTTGGTTAGTGATGATAATGCGGATGGAGATGTGCATACCAGAAACCTGGAAAAACCTCTTGCTGCAGTTCAAATGGGCTTAATTTATGTTAACCCTGAAGGACCCGATGGCAACCCTGATCCAATTTTAGCGGCGAAAGATATTCGCGATACATTTGGAAGAATGGCTATGAATGATGAAGAAACGGTTGCTCTAATTGCAGGCGGACACACGTTCGGCAAAACCCATGGGGCTGCATCATCAGATCATGTAGGTAAAGAGCCAGAAGCTTCTGATATCGAGAGCCAGGGATTTGGCTGGCATAATAGTTATGGTTCAGGCGCTGGTAAAGATACCATAACAAGCGGTTTAGAAGTAACCTGGACCACCACTCCAACGCAATGGAGTAACAATTTTTTCGAAAATCTATTTGGGTTTGAATGGGAATTGACTAAAAGTCCTGCAGGTGCACACCAATGGATCGCAAAAAATGCAGATGATATTATTCCTGATGCCTTTGATGCGACGAAAAAGCACAAACCTACCATGTTAACTACAGACCTTTCTTTGCGTTTCGATCCTGCTTATGAAAAGATCTCCAGAAACTTTCTGGAAAATCCTGATCAGTTTGCGGATGCTTTTGCAAGAGCCTGGTTTAAATTAACGCATCGCGATATGGGTCCGGTTGCAAGATATCTTGGTCCTGATGTTCCAACTGAGGAATTACTTTGGCAAGACCCAATTCCAGCAGTTAACCATGCCCTGGTAACTGAATCCGATGTAGAATTATTGAAATCGAAAGTATTGCAATCTGGCTTAAGCGTTTCCGAATTGGTTTCTACAGCCTGGGCTTCAGCCTCAACTTTTAGAGGATCTGACAAACGGGGCGGCGCCAATGGTGCACGTATTCGTTTGGCGCCACAGAAAGATTGGAAAGTGAATAACCCGGCGCAACTGCAAAAAGTATTGTCTGTTTTAGAGAATATTCAAAGAGATTTCAATGCTTCACAGGTTGACGGTAAAATAATCTCTATCGCCGATTTAATTGTTTTAGCTGGTTCGGCTGCTGTTGAAAAAGCGATCAGCGATGCTGGCTTTACCAATAAAGTACCTTTTACTGCAGGGCGGATGGATGCTTCTCAGGAACAAACTGATATAGAATCGTTTGGATACCTGGAGCCACAAGCAGATGGTTTCCGTAATTATAGCAAAACGCGTTTCACCGTTTCTACAGAAGAGTTATTAATTGATAAGGCGCAATTACTTACGTTAACAGCGCCAGAGTTAACCGTGTTGTTAGGCGGTTTAAGATCACTGGATATTAATTTCGATGGATCTAAAAACGGTGTTTTAACGTTAAAACCTGGTCAGCTAAGTAACGATTTCTTTGTGAATTTGTTGGATATGAATACCGCATGGAAAGCAGTTTCTGATGATAAGGAAGTTTATTTGGGTAGCGATAGAAAAACTGGCCAGCCAAAATGGACGGCTACACGTGCCGATCTTGTTTTTGGTTCAAACTCAGAGTTAAGGGCAATTGCCGAAGTTTACGCTGGTTCGGATGCTAAAGAACGGTTCGTTGCTGATTTTGTGGCAGCCTGGACTAAAGTAATGAATCTAGATCGTTTTGATTTGGTTTAAAATAATGCTTATACTTATAATTAAGGGCACCATTCAGGTGCCCTTTTTTGTTTTATAGAGATCTTATTATCGGTGGAATATCACTAACCTTTCGAGATTATTACACTTGAAATTCAGATTATAATAAACATTTTTTCGTTCATTATGTTAGAAATATTAATCAAAACATTTTTAACTATGGATATCAATCACGAGAATCACTACAACAATAGTCAGGAAAATGAATCAGTTTCTAATTCACACAATAAGGAACAAAACCGAACGGTTGCAGGTATTAACGACATCAGTAGAGCATTTTGGGATGAGATTAACAACGAAATCGCATCAAATGATTTGCCGCTCTGGAGAATGTGGCGCTAAATTTTATGCATGGAACATTTGTTTTTTAAAGATTGGCCAGCTGTATTTCACATCATCATCTGTGCAGTAATATCATATATTGTTCTTTTCATCTTTATCCGGATTTCAGGGAAAAGAACACTTGCCAAGCTTAATGCATTTGATTTTGTGGTAACCGTTACACTTGGTTCCACATTATCGTCGATGATTTTAAAAAAGGTACCGCTTGTCGAGGGTTTTGTTGCCCTAATCACCATTATTGCCTTACAATATCTCCTGGCATTCCTGGCTAAAAACTCTTCAAAAATGGAGGATATGATCAATTCTACTCCTACACTCTTGTATTATAATGGAAAGTTTATTCTACCCGCCATGAAGAAGGAAGTGATTACCGAAGAGGAGATTTACTCTGAAATCAGAAAATATCGGCTTGAAAGTCTGGAAGATGTTCAAGCGGTGGTAATGGAGTTAAATGGAACTTTTACGGTAGTTAAAAAATCAAATAAAGTTGGCCCAAGTTCGCTTGATGATATTGAACTTGAGCACTAAAGTAACCTTCATTAAAGAGGGATTTCAAACCAAAATTCTGACCCTTTATTTTCTTCGCTAATTACGCCAATCTCGCCTCCATGTCTTTCAATAATTTCTGCCGAGATATATAATCCCAAGCCCAGTCCAGAGAATAAGTGTGAAGATTCTTCGACTCTAAAGAACCTGTCGAAAATATAATCGGCTTTGTCTTTCGGAATTCCAATACCAAAATCTTTTACAGCGACCCGTAAACTGGCTTCTTTTAGCTCTGTTTTAATAATAATTTCGTCTGAATGTGGCGAATATTTCAATGCATTAGAAAGGAAGTTAGAAACCACTTGCTCAATTCGGTTCTTATCAGCATGTACAATAACATCTTTTTCCATTTCCATGGTTACCGAATGTTTTCCCAAACTTCCTTGCATGCCATCAACTGATTCTTCAATTACCTCATTGATATTAAAGTCTGAAAATGTAAATACCATTTTCCCAGCTTGAATCCGGGTAACATCCAGTAAATCATCAACCAGCGAAGTCAATTTGCCTATTTGTTTAGTGGCCTTATCAATAAAACCCGAAATATGTTCGAACTTTTCTTGTTGAGCCATTTTAAGCGCAAATTGTAAATAACCTTTAATGCTGGTGATAGGGGTTTTTAATTCGTGGCTGGCAATACTCATGAACTCATCTTTTTTGTTCATCAGATCTTTAGTCGCCTCTTGCGCAATCATCAAATCGGTTACTTCGAAAGCAAAAAATGCTACACCATCAATTGCACCATTATCAGAGAAAACAGGGTTAAGGATAATATCGAACCAACTGTCTTTTATTGCTCCGGTGTTTTCGTCCTTTTGCTGAAGTTTGTAGGAGTTCGCAATAAATGTTTCTCCGGTAGCTAATACCTTCTTTTCAATATTTTTAAGCTCTTCAGTTTCAAATTGCGATCCTTCCTGGAGTTGTATTTTTCCAATGTAGTTACTGCCCCCGTCAAATTGAATAAAAGCTTCGTTTACAAACTCATAAACTAAATCTTTACCTCTTCTGATGGAGATTAAAGCAGGAGCTTTTTTGAAAATACTGTAAAACTCATCCTGCTGCTTTTTGATTAACTTTTGAAGTTCGTTGCGGCGTTTCTCATTGTGCTTTTGCTTGCTAATATCGATAATGTAAGAAACAGCATCTTTTCCATCTTCATCATCTAAAATGGCAGAGCCTACCAATACATCGATCGTTTTACCGCTTTTAGTAATGTACTGCTTTTCAAATGGCGGACAAAAACCTTCGTTCTTAACCATATCAGCCGATATTTTGCTAATCGGAATAAAATCAGGAGGGGTAATGTCATTCCATTTGATTATACCTTTCTCTAAATCCTTAGAAGTATAACCGAGCATATCAATGAAAACTTTGTTAGCTGTTTCAATTCTTCCGGTTTTAACATCAGAGAAGATCATCCCGATTACGTTCGAATCGAAAATTTTGCGGAATTTCTTTTCTGTTGAGTTCAGTTTTGTTTCTGTGTCAATTAAAACAGTAATATCCAATATAGAGCCTACCATTCGATATGGAACTCCGTTATCATCTAACAAAATGCTGCCCCGGTCGAGAATGGTAGCATAGCTTCCATCGGCTTTTTTAAGTCGATATTGCGAGGTCCACTGCGTTTCAGAATTATTAATGGCTTCGTAAACACTGTCTTTTACCCGTTTCCTATCATCAGGATGAATGTTTTCGAAGAAAAATGAAATGTTCTGACTACCTGGATTATTTTCATAACCAAACATTGTGGCAAAGTTATCGTTCCGCCACATGGTGTTATTGGCCAAATCCCAATCCCAAATGGTATCATTGGTGGCCTGAGATACGAGATTGAAACGCTCTTCGCTTTCGGAAAGCCTAACTGTACGCTCCAGAATTTTTTGTTCCAGTTCTGTATTTAATTCTTTTAAGTTTTCTCTGGTGCCTAATAACTCGTTATAGTTGCGTTTTAACTTTTCTTCTGATAGTTTCTGTTTTGTGATATCAGTAATGGTGGCAGCAAAACCGTCAGCCATTTTCACAGCAACAATTTCTAACCAAACCTTTTCGTTAAGTTTTAACTCAAACTGTAAAGATGTGCCTTTCTCTACTACATTGATGTATTTATTAAAAATATTTCCTTCAGCAATTTCAGGCAAATGTTCGAGAAGTTTTCCACCAGCAAGTTCTTTTTCATTCTTGCCAAGAATTTTTAAGGAAGCCTCATTAAAAGATAAACATTCAAAATCGGTAATGAAATGTTGTTTATTTCGTACTGCTTTAAAAGCAATTACACCATTTAAACTGGCATTAAAAACTGCAGTAATGATGTTACTTAGTTCAGTTAGTTTCGAGATATCAACAAATGTAATCACCACACCATCAAT
The DNA here is from genome assembly GCF_979258625.1 of Pedobacter sp. AC212. Lineage (NCBI taxonomy): Bacteria > Pseudomonadati > Bacteroidota > Sphingobacteriia > Sphingobacteriales > Sphingobacteriaceae > Pedobacter > Pedobacter sp. AC212. The sequence continues at coordinate 2,651,588 of NZ_OZ409870.1, forward strand.
TTTTTTGTCTTTTCTGATGTATGGCATAATCCGCATCAAACTGCTGTTGCCATTTTTAATGTGGATTTCTTTTTCTACAATCTTGCCTGTTTTGATAACCGAATCTATATCCCTATTTAAGTTGTCCGTTTTAATGTTGTTAGAAATATGTTCAATTGAACGACCTATATCAGCCTCAATTAAATTCACCATACTAATCGCAGCCGCATTAAACTTGCGGATATACATCCCCGAATCAACGAAAATCTGCCCGATATCGGTACTTCTGAAATAGTTATCCAAGTCATCATTGAGTTCAATTAACTCCTTTATTTTAACCTGATGCTCGGTATTTAGGGTATGCAATTCTTCGTTTAATGATTGTAATTCTTCATTACTCGATTGCAATTCCTCATTTGCAGAAAGCAGTTCCTCGTTGGTAGATTGAAGCTCCTCATTGGTGGTTTCCATTTCTTCAACCGCCAATTGCAGATTGTTACGGGTTTCGTTCAGCTCTGCCTCCAGCTCAAAAATATACTCATTTTGATCGCCGGTATGGTAATTTACTGAGCCTAAATCATCTTTATCAGGAATAGTTTCTAAAGTGCTTTCTCCAAAAACTACCAGGGTGAGGGTATTGGTATCTGTAGATTGTGGCGGTTGTACCGAGATGTTTAAATAGGTTTCTTTGTCGTTTGAAGAAAATCTAACTCTTTTTAAATGGGTAATTTTGTTGTCTTTCCAGGCGCTTCTCAAAGCCGTATTTAAAATGATAGAAATTTCTTTCGGTACCATTTTCAATATGTTCAGCTCCAGTTTATCTTCAGGGAGAAAAAGAAATTTGCGATAATCACCAATAGCATCTTGCATCAAGTACGATTTATCGATGTAAATGCCCACGTAGCCTAAATCTCTTGTTAAAAAGTTATTGAAACTTTTTTCAATTGGGCTAACGGCAAAATCGCTGGAGCTGCTTTTCTTTTTGCCTTGATCTGAAGTCTGTCTCGATCCGGTGTTGTAGGTATTATAGCTGGAATAGTTGATCACTCCAGTTTTCTGGTAAATTTTCCATTTGCTCGAAACCTCGGTTAATCCAGCTCGCAAAGATGATGCAGTTTCACTTGAGCCCAGCATTAAATAACCGTTCGATACCAGGGAAAAGTGGAAAATGGACAGTATTTTTTCCTGTAAAACACTATTCACGTAAATCAGCATATTTCGGCACGTAATCAAGTCATTCTTAATAAAAGGAGGCGACTTAATTACATCGTGCTTGGCAAAAACAACTTGCTTCCTAATGCTTGGAATTACTCCATAGAACTTGCCATCCTGATGAAAATATTTTTTGAAATATTTCGGTGGCACTTCTTTACTGATACTCACAGGATATTGGTTTCTGGAAGCAATTTCAATGCTTTTGTCGTCAATATCAGTAGCAAAAATTTTAATATCAATTTTCTTTTTCGATTTCTCTACACATTCATTGGCTATAATGGCAACAGTATATGCTTCTTGTCCGGTGCTACAGGCACAAACCCATATTTTCAGCGTGTCACCAGCAGATTTTTCTTTTAAAACTTGATTAACCTGATCGGCAAATGCTTCAAAAGCACCTTTATCTCTAAAAAATTTAGTTACTCCAATTAAAAAATCCTGCCCTAAAATGGCAACTTCCTTTTCGTTTTTTCTCAGAAATGCGACGTATTGATCGAGCGTTTTGATACCATTCTCGTTCATCCTTCGCCCAATTCTCCTGATGATTGTTGGCGTTTTATATAAATTAAAATCGTTGCCACTCTGTAAATGAACGAGTTTAAAAATCTCATCCAAGAGCTTTTCATTTATTTTGCCATTCTCAAGAACTTTCACAGGCTCCTCATTAACATAGTTGAAAAGTTCCTTGTGCATATCTGGCGCAGCAAGTATATGATCTACATTGCCAGATGAGATTGCACTATTGGGCATTCCATCAAACTTTGCGGTTGAGGGTTCCTGAACGATAACCATACCGCCATTTTCTTTAATGGCCTGAATCCCTTTGGTACCATCAGTACCTGTGCCTGAAAGTATTACCGCGATTGCTTTTTCTCTTTTATCTGTGGCTAGCGTGTATAAAAAATGATCTATCGCAGTGTTAGGTGCTTTGATAACGGACTTGTCTGCCAGTTTTAATCGCCCCTGGCTTACCGTCATTAATTTGTTGTTGGGGATGATATAAACACAATCTTGTTGAATAGCCATGTTATTGGCTGCTTCAAAAACCTTCATGTGGGTATGCTTGGCGACAAGTTCTACCAGCAAACTTTTATAATCTGATGAGAGATGTTGAATAACTACAAAAGAGAAGCTGGTGTTGCTAGGCATGTGATCAAAAAACTCATGTATAGCTTCTAAACCACCTGCCGACGCTCCAATTGCAACAATATATTTATCGTATCTTTTTGAAGTTTCTTTAACTACTTGCTCAGTCATTCCGTTTAATTATAAATTTGTTTAGCCCTAAATTCAAAAAGGAAGTTTCTTAAAGATTCCGCCATTTCCAACTCAGTATCTTGCCAATCGCTAGATTGCCCGTAAATAGTTTGTAACCATTGTTTAAATGAATTTCTTGGATGATAATTAACACCGTCTTTTTCGAATTTTATAGCCTGATTAGGATCTCCGCCCCACTTAATATCTTCTATTACCTCAGGCCTAAAGCAAATCAAAAACTCTCCTTTGCTCGCTTCAATTGGAATAACCAGTAAACCACTCGCTACAGGAGCATAGTTTTTCGCCTCCTCGTAAATTTCTCCTAAATTTTCATTCGCAAAAACTTTATTAACCCCTTTTCCTTCAAGCCAAAGTACAAGATTTTCCAAATCATCTATATCTGGTACAGTGCCTAAAGTTTTAATTTTTCCGTTTAAGCTCAAGGCCGCACCAGTAGCATTAAACAACGAAAGCAGGTTTTGGTTTTCGTCTGTTAAAATTCCTTTAACGATGTCGTTTTCGGAGTAAACCAAATCGGTAATAATACTTCGTTGATGCAACAATTTAGCGTGATCCATTAACTGCTCATGTTTTATAATGGACGAAATCCGATAGGAAATTTCCATGCTTAACCAATCAAAAACTGATCTGCTTTCTACGCTGAGGGATTTGCTGGTAATGTGGTGGCAGGAGATTAAACCCCACAAGGTACCATCGACCATAATGCGTATAGACATAGATGCGGTTACATTCATATTGGCCATATATTCCAAATGTACGTTGGCTACACTGCGTAAATTACAATCCGAAAGATCTAAGAAACCATTGGTAATAGGATTAATAACCGGGAAAAGTTTAATGGTTTGATAATTTCTATTCGGAATCAAACGAAATGGATTTTTCAAATACAGTGCTCTGGCTTGTTTCGGAACGTCAGAAGCAGGAAATGTCTGCCCCAAGTAACTTTCTAAATCACCAGTTATCTCTTCGGCTATTACGGTTCCGTTCCAGTTTTTATCGAAACGATACATTCTAATCCCATCAAAACCAGAAATTCTTCTAATCTCTTTAATACTCGCCTCAAAAACATTTTGCAGGCTTTCGGTACTTTCTAATGTGGAAATAAACGATCTTACTTCCTGAAATACTTTGGTAAAACTTCGCTCAGGTTCGTTATCTATCTTTTCTATTTCAAGGATGATAAGATCTTTTTTAACATGTGCCAGAATATTTACTGGTTCAGCAAGCGATCCATTTTTTAATGTAAACTGGAAGGGCAAACGATTTCTCAAGCCTTTGCTCACTCCGGCTTCAAAGTGTTCAAAATCTTCATCAGATAAATACTGCTGAAAAGCATTAGATATGCATTCTTTGGCGATACAACCAATTATTTCGTTAACATTTTCACTGGCTTGAATGATATTAAGATTTTCGGTATCTAGAACTAAAAGATATCCGAAATCTTGTATGGAGTTGGTTTGATGGATGGCAAGATTTCCACAAAATTCTGCATCGTAATTATTTTGTTGACTCATTTTTTTATTTTTCACGCCCCGTTTTCAGCAACGTTTAGGAGATAGATTTAATGTGATGGAACTACATATTATTAAATAGCAACGAATTAGGTTTTTAATTAATAGCATTTGAATTATGAGCAGCTCTGAACGCATAAAAATATACAAAAGCTATCTAAAAACCATTCTTTATATCTAAAATGGTACTCCTTTTAATTTTAGAAAAAGTGCTTCCGTTATCTACAACAAGTGCTAGGCATTTTTTAAATCTTTTAAAACATTATAGGCCAAACAGAACTTTAGTATTTAAAATTTGATGATGAATCGTTATGAAAATAAAATAGCGCTGATTACAGGAAGCAGCCAGGGAATAGGAGAGGCTTGCGCATTGAGATTGGCCAAAGAAGGTGCTGACATTATTTTAAATGGGCGCAAATTTGACGAACGCGGAGAAAAATTGATCGCCGAAATCGAAGCCATGGGCAGAAAAGCCAAATTCTTAGCTGCTGATGTGAGCAAAACTACCGAAGTTTTAAAGCTGATTGATGATGCAACAAAAGTTTTTGGATCGCTGGACATTTTAATCAATAATGCAGGCTTAGAAAAAAAAGCAGATTTCTGGGAGGTAACAGAAGAAGATTACGACATTGTAATGGATACGAATCTCAAAGGTGTTTTTTTTGGCATTCAGGCTTTTGTTAAATATTGTAAAAGAGAAAAGCGGGCGGGTACCATTATTAATATGAGTTCTGTTCACGAAGAGATCGTATTTCCCCACTTTGCCGCGTACTGTGCCAGTAAGGGAGCATTAAAAATGTTGTGCAGGAATTTAGCGACTGAACTTGCAACTCTAAATATTCGAATTAACAATGTTGCACCAGGTGCAGTAACCACCCCAATTAATCAAGATTTGTTAAATAATAAAGCACAGCTGGAGAGTTTGTTAGAGAATATTCCGATGCGGCGCATGGGTAAAGTGGAAGATGTTGCTGCAGTGGTGGCCTTTTTGGCTTCTGATGAAGCAGGTTATGTAACAGGCTCTACTTATTTTGTTGATGGTGGTTTAACTTATCACTACGAAGAACAGTAAGCTAAAACTTACTGGTTCTTCTTTCTATTTGTTTATTTAATTCTACTGCTGCGCTAATTAAAGCCAAATGGGTAAAGGCTTGAGGAAAATTGCCTAGGTGTTCCCCTTTTTTTCCTAATTCCTCACTGAACAAATGCAGGTGATTGGCATAACCTATCATCTTTTCGAAGTTCTCTACCGCACGTTCTATTTCTCCACTTTTAGCCAAAGCTTCAATGAACCAAAAAGAACACATATTGAAGGTGCCTTCTTCCCCTTCAAGGCCATCGATATTTCTTAAGCCGTTGTTGTAGCGATAAACCAGAACATCAACCAGTAATTCTTCATCAATAACCTTCATAGTAGAAAGCCAACGCGGCTCTATAGGAGAAATAAAATGAGTCAAAGGCATTAGCAGAACGCTTGCATCTACATGTGTCGCTCCTTTGTATTGTACCCATGCACCCAGTTTTTCACTCCAGAAATTGTGATAAATATCGTTGTAGATATCACTCCTAATTTGATGCCATTCATTTTCAGGATAGGGAAAAGAGCGATGTTCAGCTATTTTAATTGCCCTGTCGAGTGCAACCCAACACATTAAACGCGTATGGAGAAACTCTTTTTTCTCACTTCTGATTTCCCATATTCCATGATCAGCCTTTTTCCAGTTTTTGATCACCTGGGCAATTTGTTTTTCGATAAGGGTCCAAAACTCATAGGTGATTGGTTTATACGATTTATTATAGATGTAGATCGTGTCAATCAACTCTCCGTAAATATCAATTTGCAATTGTTTTGCTGCAGCATTACCGATCCTAACGGGCTTAGAAGAACGGTAGCCTTCAAAATGTTTCAGATCTTTTTCTTCGATGCTTGTTTCTCCATCAATTTGATAGACCAGCTGCAAATCAATTTGTTGGCAGAGGCTAAAAATCCAGTCGATGAATGCGGTTGCCTCATCATTAAACCCTAATTTTAAAAAGGCATACATGGTAAAGGCCGCATCGCGAATCCAGGTATAACGATAATCCCAATTTCGGTTTCCTCCAATCGCTTCTGGAAAGCCAAAAGTGGGGGCGGCTACAACAGAACCATGTTTTACAGAAGTAAGGAGCTTTAGTGTGATAGCCGATCGTCGTATCAGTTCACTGTATCTTCCGGTGTAACTGGTTTTGTTAATCCAGTTAATCCAAAAGTCTTTCGTTTGGTGATAAGATTGCTCTTTATAAAACTCAAAGTCTTTTCCTGCTTCACCATTTTCTAAAAATTCGATAACGATTGTGGCCACTTCTCCCTCCTCTAAGGTAAATTCACTATAACCGTTTTTCTTGGTCACCCTTAGGGCTTTATCCGAAATCATATTGATTTGCAGATTTTCTTTCTTGCAGGTAAACTTAATTTCTGTTTCCAAACATTCGGTTTCGTAGTCGCTTTCTGAATATCCAAAGCGAGGAACGCAACTCACCTTAAAATTGATACTTCCACGTACGGTTTTAATTTGTCTTACGATAGCACTATTAAGCGCAACATTCCCTTTTTCAATAGGCATGAAGTCGGTTAGCTCCGCTATTCCTGCATCAGAAAAGTAGCGGGTCAGTAAAATTGCAGTCCCAGGCAAATAGAGTTGTTTGCTGGTGAAATTTTCTAAATCGGGTTCAACGGCGAAAAAACCACCTTTTTTCGAATCGAGCATGGTGGCAAATACGGTAGGAGAATCAAAATTTGGTGCACACATAAAATCAATCGACCCTTGTAAGGATACTAAAGCAACGGTTTTGAGGTTGCCGATGATGCCGTAATTTTCAATTGGCTGAAAAGGTCGTTTTGTGTGATTCATATCTGCTAATAATGGGTCAATCCTTTAATAAATAAGTTTAAACGTTTTTTTGTTTGCTTACCTCAGCATTTGGCTAGCACCCGCAAGAATGTTTGGGCAAAAAAAAATCCCGACTAAATTTTCGTTAGTCGGGATCATTATATCTTTTGGAGGTGTTTACACTAAGAAACCGCCACCCAGTAAATCGTTTCCTTCATAAAAAACTGCAGATTGTCCTGGTGCAATTGCCGATACATTATGATCAAAAACTACACGCATTCTGTCTTTTTCTTGTACAATGGTACTTAACATGCCAGCATCTTTATAACGGATTTTGGTAATTACATCGTTCATTGGTTCTTCAATGCTTGCATATTTAATCAGGTTAATGTTACGCACCATTGCTTCTCTACGTTCCAATTCTTCAGCTTTTCCTAACACAACGGTATTACTTTCTGGCAATATCTGAGTAACAAACATAGGTTCGCCAAATGCTACACCTAAACCTTTACGTTGCCCTATGGTATAGAACGGATAACCTTTATGCTGGCCAACAACCATTCCATTGCTTAGAATAAAATTTCCGCCGGCAACTCTGTCTTCCAAATCTTCAACTTTATGTTTCAAGAAAGCCCTGTAATCATTATCAGGTACGAAGCAAATCTCGTAGCTTTCTGATTTTTTAGCCAACTCTTCCTGACCCATATCCAATGCCATTTGTCTGATTTCGGACTTCGCAAAACTTCCTAATGGAAATTTAGTTCGCGAAAGATTTTCTTGCGAAACACCCCAAAGCACGTATGACTGATCTTTATTTTCGTCTTTTCCTTTTGAAATAACATAACGCCCGCTATCTTGCTGGCGGATGTTTGCATAATGACCAGTGGCAATAAATTCGCAATCCAGTTTATTAGCACGTTTTAACAAGGCTTCCCATTTAATATGCGTGTTGCACAAAACGCATGGATTTGGAGTTCTTCCAGCTAAGTATTCATCAACGAAGTTATCAATTACATAGTCGCCAAATTCATCGCGAATATCTAAAATGTAGTGTGGAAAACCATAGTTTACCGCAAGTGTACGAGCATCGTTAATACTATCTAAAGAGCAACAACCGGTTTCTTTGCTACTTCCACCTGCACTGGCGTAATCCCAGGTTTTCATGGTTAAGCCAATTACTTCATAGCCTTGCTCATGCAACATTACTGCCGCTACCGAACTATCAACCCCGCCACTCATGGCTACCAGAATTCTACCGTGTTTACTCATTTCAAAATAATTGGATGCAAAAATAAGGTTTATTTACCTCAATTTTTTTAAAGCAAGTCAGTTACTTGTAAAAAGCAGATCGTACATCCTTTCAAATCTTGACTCAAAAAGCCTTTCTGAATGCCTGTTTCCTTATGATTCGCTATTTCTCATGCTACTTTCCCTAAACAAGGGTTTTGGACGGTCGTTAGCAAACCTGATGTTTAGCAGGCCACTTTGTGTCTAAACCTGATCGTCAGCGGTTCCCGATTTTTCATCGGGATAAGCAAAGAGCAGGACTGAAATGAACTAAAAGCACAGAAACTTGCTTTCCAAATCGAAAATAGGTTTCCATGTCAATTGTATTTTTTCTATTGATTAAACGATTTAGTTTAAGATTTTATGCAGATTAGTTTTTTAATTAATACCTTAGAATCTTCAAAATATAAAGTTTCAATTTTAAACAAATATGATTAAAAAAGTTATCCTGCCTTGTTTGTTATTGTCGTCATTTATGGCCTCGGCACAGCAGAATTTAGTTCAATATGTTAAACCAATTATTGGTACCTCAAAAATGGGACATACGTATCCCGGAGCTACGGTTCCGTTTGGTGCGGTACAGTTAAGTCCGGAAACAGATACGCTATCTTACGAGGTAAATGGCAAATATAATGGCGACGTTTATAAATATTGTGCAGGTTATAAATACGAAGATAAAACGATAACAGGCTTCAGTCATACGCACTTTAGCGGTACAGGTCACTCAGATCTGGGTGATTTTTTAATTATGCCTACCCAAGGAAAGCTCCAGTTAAATCCGGGTACGGCCGACAATCCAAAAGGCGGATATCGCTCTGCATATTCTCATGCAAACGAAAAAGCTGAAGCGGGTTACTATAAAGTAAAGTTGGATGACGACAATATCACTGCTGAATTAACGGCGACAAATAGAGTCGGGATGCATCAGTACACCTTTCCGAAATCAGATCAATCGCACATCATTCTCGATTTGATGGCTGGAATTTACAATTATGAGGATAAAACCGTATGGACTTATGTTCGCGTAGTTAACGATACTTTAGTTACAGGCTATCGCCAAACCAATGGTTGGGCAAGAACACGTACCGTTTATTTTGCTATGAGTTTTTCTAAACCTTTTAAAAGCTATGGCCGTAAGAGTTACGATGCTAAACAGGCATATCGCGGTTTCTGGGGTAAGTTTAACCAGGATCAAAACTTCCCTGAAATTGCTGGTAAAAAGCTAAAAATGTATTTTGATTTTGATACGCAGGAGGGAGAGAAGGTAAAAATTAAGTTTGCGCTATCTCCGGTAAGTCAGGAAAATGCCTTGCAAAATATGCGTGCTGAAATCTCGGGCTGGGATTTTGATAAAGTTAAAACGCAGGCACAAACTACCTGGAATAAAGAATTGAACAAAATTCAAGTTAGTACTTCGAACGATAATAAGATTAATTTTTATACTGCACTATATCACTCATTTATTAATCCAACAACTTACACTGACGTAAATGGAGAATATAAAGGTTTGGATCAGGGCATTCATAAAGCAGAAGGTTTTACCAATTATACTACTTTTTCGCTATGGGATACCTACCGGGCTTTGCATCCTTTCTTTAATATTATGCAGCCAAGTAGAAGTAATGACATGGTAAAATCGATGATGGCCCATTATGATCAGAGCAGTTTAAAAATGCTGCCGATTTGGTCGCATTATGCAAACGATAACTGGTGTATGAGTGGCTACCATAGTGTTTCTGTTTTGGCGGATGCAATAATTAAAGGCACCTACAACGGCGATGCAAACAAAGCTTTAGATGCCTGTGTAACAACTGCTAAACACCGCGATTATGAAGGGATTGGTTACTACATGGATAAGGGTTATATTCCTGCAGAAAAAAGTGGCGTATCAGTTTCAAACACTTTAGAATATGCTTATGATGATTGGGCGATTGCACAATTGGCAAAAAAATTAAACCGAATGGACGTTTATAACGAATTTATTAAACGCTCTAATAACTGGAGAAATAACTACGATGCTGCCTCGGGTTTTATGCGTCCACGTTTAGCTGATGGAACTTTTAAAAAGGCATTTGACCCTAAAGACACAGAAGGACAGGGCTTTATTGAAGGCAACAGTTGGAATTACAGTTTCTTTGTGCCACATGATCCCAGTTCTTTAGTGGAAGTAATGGGCGGAAAAAAGAAATTTGCAGCTCGTTTAGATTCTTTATTTAGCATGCATTTGCCTGATGAGTTTTTCGCTCATACAGAAGATATTACACGTGAAGGTATTATTGGCGGTTACGTTCATGGAAATGAACCCGCACATCACGTGGCTTACCTATACAACTGGACGGACGAGGTTTACAAAGGGCAGGCACAAATTCGCCACATTCTAAATATGCAATATAAACCTACTGCTGATGGCTTAGGTGGAAATGACGATTGCGGCCAAATGAGCGCCTGGTATATGTTCTCAGCAATGGGCTTTTATCCGGTTGCACCAGGTTCAGATGTTTATTCGTTAGGAAGTCCGCTGGTTAATAATGCTGTGATTAATTTAGAAAACGGAAAAACCTTTACTGTTGAAGCAATTAAGCAAAGCGATAAAAATGTGTACGTTCAAAAAGTAATGTTGAATGGTAAGGAAATTACAAACCATCAAATAAAGCATACTGACATTACTAATGGTGGAAAGCTAACTTTTTATATGAGCGCTAAACCAAAGAAATAAGATTCAAAATCATCTTTATTGTTGTTTAAACCGCTGGCTAGGGCCAGCGGTTTTTTTGTGGGGTTAAGGGCCCGAACGATCAATTGGTTGCGTAAGAATATTTTGCGATAATCTATCACTAACAGATTTAGAGAAACTCTTCTAATTTTAAGATAACCAATAACATTCGATCAAAAAAAATGAAACGCCCAATGAGGCTACCAATTTTTAATTGATGGAATTCTCTAGGTAAACAAAGATTTTGATTGATAATTTTCAAATAATTGTAGATAAATTTCACTATTTTCACAGATAAGTTTATGGTAATCATTTAATTACAAGTATAATCTTATATGAAATTTGCCTATGATCAACACTGCTCTAGATTTCATTTCGAAAGAAATTAATGGCTATTTCAACCATCTTATCGGAACAACAAACGAAGATTATATTGTTGTTTCGAATCTCGTTTACGATGGCAAACTAGCTATTCCTCATCAAAGCCTGGGCTTAACCTTAATTAACATTGAAGAAGATCTTGTTGCCAAAAATCAGTTTGTAACTGTAAGAAACATGCCGGGTGAGGTTAAATCCAGAAATCCTGGTATGGGTCTTAGCTTATACATCCTAATCTCCGCAAACTTTTATTACGAAGCAACTATAACGACTCGAGCGGATTATCTGGGAGGTTTGGAAAGGTTATCGCAAGTAATTTCTTTCTTCCAGAATAAAAATGTTTTTACACCGTCCAATTCGCCTCAATTATCTATCATAGATTCTAACATTGAACAATTAAGTATAGCGCTTGTGAATCTTAATTTCGAACATATGAACCATTTATGGAGCGCTATCGGACACAGTTATCTTCCTTCGGTAATGTACAAAATTCGTATACTTTGTGTTTGAGAGCACGTACAGCAGGTTGCGTATGGAGTAGTTGAAGCTATTTCCGTTAATAAATTTGAAGACCAGGAAATCAATCTTTTAAAAGAAATGCGACATAAGCTTGAAAAATCAATTACTTAAAAAATGGCTTTAAAATACAAAAATCCTGGAGTTTACGTTGAAGAGATTTCAATTTTTCCACCCTCCATTGCCCAGTTAGAAACTGCTATACCGGGTTTTATTGGTTATACCGCTAAGCGAGAAAAAAACGGAATTGCTTTCGATTTAAATGTACCACAGCGCATTGCTTCGCTTTTAGAATTTGAACAATATTTTGGGTTAGCGTATCCTGAGCTTTTGGAAGTGACCATAGAAAATCCGGATAAGGGTTCTAATATGCCGAAGATTGCAGTAAATCCAACAACTACACTTTCAGGCTATCTACTTTATTATCATGTAAAAATGTTTTATGATAATGGTGGCGGTCCATGTTTCGTTGTTTCTGTAGGTGATTTTGCCGAAATACCAGTCATAGTTAAAAGCGATTTAAAAAATGGATTAGACGCGTGTGAAAAAGAGGATGCTATTACTTTACTCGCTATTCCAGAAATTACAGCGCTATCGTCGGCGTCGGAAATATTAGAACTGAACGATGCCATGCTTGCTCAGTGCGCAAAGTTGAAAGATCGATTTTCCATACTTGATGTGCCACAATCTGGCTCGGCTACGCCTATTCGCGATGCCGATACATTTCGTAGCGATTTTGTTAGCGCTGATCATTTAAAGTATGGAGCAGCTTATTATCCGAAAATTCAAACAAAAGCTACCTATAATCGTACCGCTGATGATTTTATTAAGATTGCAGCTGATAATAGGGGTATAGGAACAAACAATGGTATTTACAATAAGGTTGTTGATACTAAACAGTCAATTACCAAAATTATTGATACATCTAATCCCATTACTGCATTAAAGGCCTCTGGAACTATAACTTTCGAATCTAATGATCTTGAAAATCATTCTATCTGCATAGCAGGTATCAGTTTTAAGTTTGGAGGAAGTGATGGTATCCCTTTAGGAAGCGGGGAGGTATCTGCCGAATCACTTAGGGCAGCTATTGCGGCTAACCCCAATCTTTCTGCTCTGGTAGCTGCAACTGTAGATGTCGCTGTTGTTATCTTAACTGCGGTTACCGCCGGAAATGACGGCAATAACATTACCATGGTTTATGATCCGAAAGGAAACATACCCGCTGTTACTTTGAGTGGCCCAGCTTTAACTGGCGGTTTTGATAGCATAGATTTTACGTTATTTCACGAAATTAAGGCTGCATTAAATGCATATACCGTTCCACTCTATCCATCAGGAATGGTGGCTGGAGTAATGGCCAGGGTAGATAACAATAGAGGCGTTTGGAAAGCTCCGGCAAATGAAAGCATCAGAACAGTTGATAAACCACTAGTTAAAATTAGTGATCAGGAACAAGATTACCTCAATGTCGATCCTATCGGAGGAAAAAGTATAAATGCCATTAGGAATTTTGATAGTAAAGGCACTTTGGTTTGGGGCGCCAGCACGTTGGCGGGAAATGATAATGAATGGCGATACGTTCCTATTCGGAGATTATTTATCATGGTGGAGGAATCTATCAAAAAAGCAACCGAGTTTGTTGTATTCGAACCAAATGATGCCAATACCTGGATTAGGGTAAAAGCCATGTGCGAGAACTTTTTAAATCAATTATGGCGCCAAGGTGCACTTGCAGGGGCGAAACCAGAACATGCCTATTTTGTAAATGTAGGCTTGGGCGTAACCATGACATCCCTAGATATTTTAGAAGGAAGATTAATTATTGAAATCGGTTTGGCTGCGGTTCGGCCGACCGAGTTTATTATATTGAAATTCTCTCTTTTATTAGTAAAATCCTAAAACATTGAACCCAAATACAAAACGCTGTGATGAACATCGAGAACCAGTGAAACACCTGACATTACCTTTCTCAAATTAGATTAATCCGTAATTTTCAGCATGTGTTTAGAGTCAACTTTAGAAATTCTCGAGATCTGACCATTTTTCTTTTGTACCAATCCAAATTTCACTCGGCTTAATAGAATTATCCCATCAAAGCAAAAAAATAATTTCATACAAAGTCAAATTTATCCTCTTCAAGAAAATCGATTTAGGAATAGCTTAACTGGCTTTTTTATTTTGATGTTAATGAAATTATACTAATATTTGTTTTTAGTGCTAACCGAATATTTTTATAGCTTATTATTAAACGATGGAATTAATTATTAAGTGAAGATTAATTAACACTGAAAAATTAGCCTGCTTAAAAACCGCCATTAATGAGATACATCTTTAGACTATTCTTTTTAACATTCACTGCTCTTTTTTATGTTGCCTCAAGTTATGCGCAACATAAAACAGAAAAGTATTTGAAAAGGGTAGATATTATCGAAAAAAATATCAACAGATATTTTTTAGTAAAAGACAAAGGCTTGTATTTGGAAAACATCGGGAAGCACGAGAAACCGTATTCCTATCTGTGGCCTTTATGTGCTTTGATCCAGGCGGCAAATGAAACTGAGGTCCTTGGAAGGAAGCAAGCAATGAAGCCTGTAATTTCTGCGATAGACCAATATTATACCACAGCATCTCCCTCGCCATCCTATCAATCGTATATCAATAAAAGTTCACGATTTTACGATGACAACCAATGGATTGCAATCGCATATCTGGACGCATACAATCGGACGAAAGATTCGATTTATTTAACAAAAGCCAAAGAAATTTACCAATGGCTATTAACCGGCTACGATGAAAAACTTGGTGGAGGATTATACTGGAAAGAGGATGAAAAAACATCTAAAAATACCTGTTCAAACGGACCGAATGTTTTGGTTTCACTACAATTATACAAAGCCACTAAACAAAAGAAGTACCTGGATACCGCGATGCTTGTTTATAATTGGACGAATAAAATGCTTCGATCTCCAGAAGGCATATTTTATGATGCCATCAGCATAAAAAATTCAAAAATAGACTCGGCAACATACACATACAACACTGGTACAATGTTGCAAGCCAATGTAATCCTTTATCAAATTACAAAAGATAAAAAGTATTTAGATGAGGCGAAGTTTATTGCCGGTAATGCCCAAAAACATTTTTACAGCAATAATAAACTTGGCGACCATTATTGGTTCAATGTTGTTTTAATGCGTGGTTATCTCGAGTTGTTCGAAGTTGAAAAAGATCCTCGTCGACTATCATTTCTAATTGATGAAGGCGAGCGAATTTGGGCGGAAGAACGAGATGACAACGACCTCTTAGGAAAACAAAAAAACAAATTGCTAATTATGCAAGCGGCAATGCTGGAATATTATGCCCGGTTGGCGCAACTTAAATTAACCAAATTATAATAAACATCCATAATGAAAAGACGAACATTTATACAAAACACCGGTTTATTAGGCGCTGGGGTTTTGGCATCAAAATTTTCTCTGGCAGCAGATCTTGTACCTGAGTTTCCAGTAGTAAGGGTTACAGCGGGGAAGAGACATTTTCAAAGCAAAGCAGTAGATGCTGCTATCAAAACATTCCAATCGAATGTTAAAAATCCAGAGTTAGCCTGGCTCTTCGAGAATTGTTTTCCAAATACTTTGGACACCACTGTTTATTACGAGGAAAAAAAAGGCAGACCCGATACTTATGTAATCACTGGTGATATCGATGCGATGTGGCTTCGCGATAGCTCTGCGCAAGTTTGGCCCTATCTTCAATTTATTAATGAAGATGAGCCACTAAAAAAACTTATAGCTGGGGTAATTATTCACCAAACTCAATGTGTATTAAAAGATCCATATGCCAATGCTTTTTATGGCGATCCAAATAAGGTAGGTGAGTGGAAAACTGATAAAACTGCCATGCAGGCTGGTGTGCATGAGCGTAAATGGGAGATCGATTCTTTATGTTATCCGATTCGTTTAGCTTATCATTATTGGAAAAAAACTGGTGATAAAACTCCATTCGATGCCGATTGGAAAAAAGGCATTGAAGCCACCTTAAAAACTTTCAAAGAGCAGCAACGCAAAGCGGATAAAGGACCATATCACTTTCAACGTGAAACCACTCAACCGACAGATTCATTGCCAATGGCAGGTTATGGTTTTCCGGTAAATCCTGTTGGCTTAATTTGTTCGGCTTTCCGTCCGAGTGATGATGCAACTATTTTCCCATTTTTGGTTCCATCCAACTTTTTTGCGGTATCAAGTTTAAAACAAGCTGCAGAAATGATCAAGGCATTACAGCCTGATAAAACATTAGAAAGCAGCCTGTTAAATCTTTCAAGTGAAGTGAGTGCTGCGCTCCAAAAACATGCCATTATCAATCATCCAAAATATGGCAAAATTTATGCCTTCGAGGTTGATGGTTTCGGGAGTGCCTATCTAATGGATGATTCTAACGTGCCAAGCTTACTTAGTTTACCTTATCTAGGAGCCATGAGTGTTGATGATCCTATTTACAAGAACACCCGAAAATTTGCACTCTCAAAAGATAATCCATACTTTTTTAAAGGCACCGCTGCGGAAGGTATCGGCGGTCCTCACGCTGGTCAAGATATGATTTGGCCAATGAGTATCACCATGAGGGCTTTAACCTCAAAAGACGATACAGAAATCAAATATTGTATCGATACGCTTCGTAAAACTCATGCGGGAAAAGGTTTTATGCATGAATCGTTTAACAAAGATAATCCGGCAAACTTTACCCGTGCCTGGTTTGCTTGGTCAAACACGCTATTCGGCGAGTTATTATGGAGAACTTACCACGAACGACCGAACTTGTTAAAAGCATAAATATTTGGCTGCCCGATTGTTTTAATTCGGCAGCCAAATTTTATTTAGGTTTTGAGAGCTGATCGGGTATCTTGTGTAAAACGAATGTTATAAAAGTAAGCGGCTTTTCTTCCCGAATTTATTTTTGTAAATTGTGCAACATTATCCCTATTAACACTTGCAAACAAATAACAATAACATTCTTGCTGATATAGAATCAATTGGCAAAATTCCTGCAGTTGCAAACATTTTAGAAATAGTTTGCAATGCTACAGGCATGGGTTTTTCTGCAGTTGCCAGAGTAACCTCAGACAAATGGGTGGTTTGTGCCGTTAATGACAAAATAAATTTTGGTTTGATTCCTGGTGGGGAATTAGATTTAGAAACCACAATTTGTAATGAAATAAGGCAACATCATGATCCGGTGATTATCGATCATGTTTCCGAAGATGAGCAGTTTGCTAATCATCATACGCCAAAAATGTACGGCTTTCAAAGTTATATCTCTGTTCCAATCGTAAGAAAAGATGGTGATTTCTTCGGTACACTTTGCGCCATCGATCCTAAACCAGCTAAACTTAACAACCCCACCATAATAGGGATGTTTAAGATGTTTGCTGATTTGATTGCCTTTCATTTAGATACGATGGATCAATTGGCGGCATCAGAAGAGCTTTTAAAAATTGAGAAGGAAACCGCTGAAGTTAGAGAACAGTTTATTGCCATTTTAGGTCACGATCTACGCAATCCATTAAATGCAATTTCTAATAGTGCGCAATTGTTGGCCCGTATCAATCACGAAGATCGAACGCAAAAGTTGGTTAACATCATTAAAGATTCTTCATTCCGGATGAACGGCTTAATTGAAAATATGCTCGATTTTGCAAGCGGCAGATTGGGAGGCGGGATTAACATTTCTCCAACTCCTGATGAAGATTTAGAAAAGATTTTGTACCAGGTTATCGAAGAGATTCACGCCATCTCTCCTGATAAGAAAATGAAACTGAACTTTGATATTGCACATCCCATTCATGCCGATGGAAAGCGGATTGCGCAACTGTTTTCTAATTTGTTGGGCAACGCCTTGGCTTATAGTTCAGCAGATTCTACTATCGATATCTCGGCGGTAACCAATGAAAGTCAGTTTACACTTTGCGTAGCTAATCCTGGTAAAAAAATACCTGAGGCTGCAATGGAAAGGTTATTTCAACCCTTTTCGAGGGGAGAGGTAGAGCCAAACCAAAAAGGACTTGGTTTAGGTTTGTACATTTCTTCTGAAATTGCAAAAGCACACGGTGGATCACTTGAGGTTACCTCTAACGAAGATAATACTTGTTTTACGCTTATTCTACCGACTTTAAAATGATTGTAAATGATGATCTTCCTACATCGACACTGTTAGAACTCAAATTGGGGCAATACATTGAAAATGCGAACGCTTCTGGTAAAATTACGAAAATAGAAATTCAGGAAACTGATGAGTTTTTACAATTTTTATTCGGATTGGATAGCCAAAGGGAAATTGTAGTGCGAAAGCTAAAACAAGTTTGTTGATTAAATCCCGTAGCCGAAGATTAAATTACTTATTACAATTTGATAGGTAACAATCGCAAACTGCAAGTCCAACAGGTAATTATGCCGATAATTCATCTTATTTGCGAGTTCCATCCAGCTACTTCAAAAAGCTTCCTCTTCAAGCATTGTAATTCTAATACAAATTGGTGGCGATAGTATTTTTAAACTTCATCGTATTTGATTTTTTGATGAAGTTCCAGCACAAAAGCATCTCATATTCTGATCGATATAATTTAACTAATCGCAAATATTTTTTAAATTGTAAAAATATTCTAACCAAATATTTTATTTATGAAAGTAGATTACATCGCTTTATCTGTTCCTGTATTTTTTATTCTGATTGGGATAGAGCTTGCTTATAACTTTTATAAAAAGTTGAATTATTATAGGCTAAACGATAGCATCTCGAACTTAAGTCAGGGGATAGGGCAGCAGCTTACAGGTATTTTCATGAAAACAGCCTTGTTCTTTGGTTATAAATATATTTTCGAACATTGGCGCTTGTTTGATCTGCCAAAAACCATTTGGATTTGGATCATACTTTTCATAGGTGTTGATTTTTTCTATTACTGGTTTCATCGGATGAGCCATCAGGTAAATGCACTTTGGGCGGCACACATTGTTCACCATCAATCAGAAGAATATAACTTGACGGTAGCGCTTAGACAAAGCTGGTTTCAAGGTTGGTTTAGCTGGGTTTTTTATTTGCCTTTAGCCTTTGCAGGTTTCGACCCAATAATGTTTTTAACGTTAAGTTCTTTCAACACTTTGTACCAATTCTGGATTCACACAAGAGCCATCAAATCAATGGGTTTTCTAGAATATATCCTAAACACGCCGTCGCATCATCGTGTTCATCATGGCTCCAACCCAAAATACATTGATAAAAATCATGCAGGTACGCTCATTATTTGGGATAGGCTTTTTGGTACGTTTCAAAAGGAAGAAGAAGAAGTTTATTATGGGATCACTAAACCTTTGGCAAGCTGGAATCCCTTTTGGGCAAACCTCCATTATTGGGATGATTTAGTTAAAACAGCTCGGCAATCACCAAAAATAAGCGACAAGATCAAGGTTTTTATCAAGCCTCCGGGATGGTTTCCTGATCATTTGGGAGGTTTTCAAAATGCACCTGAAATAGATGCAACAAGCTACAAAAAGTATAATCCCGAATTTCAGTCAAAGCTTATGGGATATGTCTTAGTTCAATTCCTAATAGCCTTGACTGCTGGATCAGTAATATTGTTTTCTTATGCCAAATTAGATACGATATCACTCGTTTCAGGTGCTGTTTTCACACTTTGTACATTAACAACATGTGGCGCTTTGCTAGAGCAGAAACGATGGTTAGCAAAATTTGAATATTTTAGATTAGCACTTGGTTTTCTCTTGGTGGTAGTTTTAAAATTTCCAATAGGCTATCAAGTAATATTTGCAGGCATACAGTTAATATCCGTAATTTGGTTCTTCAATTTGCAACAGGCAAACCCTAATACTGATGAAAACTAAGTTATTCTCTATTATTTTTGCAATCGTATTTATTATCCAGCTTTATGCAGAAACAGTTGGCAATATCCAATTGCGTAACTTCTCCAAACCGCTAATTGTTATTACTCTTCTGGCATGGCTTTACTTAAGCACAAATCTTAAAGGCAGGTTCCATAAACGTATTTTTACAGGTTTGATTTTTGCCCTCGCAGGAGATATATTTTTGATGCTGCAAACAGGTCGATCTGGTTTTTTTATATACGGATTAATCGCTTTTTTACTTTGCCACATTTTTTATATCAGGGCATTCATTCT
Organism: Pedobacter sp. AC212; assembly: GCF_979258625.1. NCBI lineage: Bacteria > Pseudomonadati > Bacteroidota > Sphingobacteriia > Sphingobacteriales > Sphingobacteriaceae > Pedobacter > Pedobacter sp. AC212. Next base: position 2,671,527 of record NZ_OZ409870.1, read on the forward strand.
AGATCATAAATCAAACCCTAGCCTAAAAAATGGATTTTTTTTATGGGTTGTAGGTGCTTTGATCATTTTTTGTGTGGGCTTGTTTTTCTACCTACAACCTTTCCTTGGCGCCATGCAATTTGCCGTTTTATTTTACGCCATTATTATCACTTTCATGGCGATAATGGCAGTAAATCGATACGGTAAAGTAAATATCTTTAGTTACAAATTGATTGTTTACGGAGCCTTGTTTTTCCTGCTTTCAGATAGTGCGCTGGCCGTGAATAAATTCGCACTACCCATTCCACAGGCAGGCGTTTTGATTATGGCAACTTATATGATTGCTCAATATTTAATTGTCTACGGAACAGTAGAAAGGAAGTTAGTAGTTACGAAGACGGAGATTTAAGAAATGCTTTTAGTTTTTGGAAAGCAGTGTTCTGCAATTATCGGTTACAGCAGTCCCGCTATCCTTTCTCCCGATGAAAAATCGCGATTCATCCTATCGGGTTTATTAAACTCAAGAAATTGCAAAAAAATACCTCTTCAGCCAACAAGCAACCGTTGACTGAAGTCAACGGCAATGAATAGTAAAACGGCAAAAAATAGCTGTAAATCTGTGCTTATCTATGAAAATCTGTGGTTTAATTTCTGAATTTTGATCTTTAATCCTTCTACTTTTTCTCCTTATCTAAGACAGTAAAAACCTGTACTAATCTTTCTCCATTTTCATCAACTAAAGTTAAGGTATGTTTCCCTGGTGCCGGACTAATAGCCAATTGATGGTAATTGCTGGTGGTTGCTATGTATTCATTATCGATATGCCAGTAAATCTTGGAATTCTGATTCCGATGTGCAGCATTTAATACGATTTTACCTCTTGTTCCATCGAGTTCTAAAGGGATATAAACAATTGCACCGTTTTTAGGATAAATCAATTCCATCACATTATTACCGCCGTTGTTCTCACAGCCGATCATAAATGCAGGTAAGCTTTTGTAATCGCTATTTTTAATTTTATAATAATATTCCATCGCTGGCGGCAAAATAAACCAGCTTTTGTGTTGCATATTGGTTACGCTTTCGCACTGGTCGGTTACCCGGTAAGTTCCAGTTCTATCCAGGTGAACCAGTTTGTGAAAAGGGCAGGCTGCTGTTTTCTCGCCAGACGCTGGGATCCATTCATTCACAACATCAGGGCAATTTTCTCCTGCCTTGTAACCGCTTTGTTTGCAAACTCTAGTTTTTCGAAGTTTTGTAGTTGGGGTTTCAAACCATTTTCCGTTCGGCAGCAACCTAAAGATATCGAACAAAACCGGTGCAGCAGCCTCAATACCAACCAACCCCGGGCGACCCTCACCATCGGCATTGCCCACCCATACGCAGACCACATAATTGGGTGTCAGGCCAACCGCCCAGGCATCACGAAAGCCAAAACTCGTGCCTGTTTTCCACGCCACTCTTTGAGAGGATGAAAACTGCTCCCATAAACCTTCATCACCAGGGCGCATTACTTCTTCCATAGCATTAAAAGTGGCCCAAATAGCACCATGATCTAAAAATGAATTGCGTTGATAATCTTTCTCATCCTTTTTATCGGAAGCAAAATAAGTAGCTTGATTATAATCGTTTGGATTATACAAACCTTTATAAGTGTTGAAGTGGTTCAACGTACGAACCATGCCCATGTACGTATTGGCTAAATCCCACATGGTCACTTCACTACCACCTAAAATTAACGATAAACCGTAATGGTCGGCAGGTTGATTTAAAGTGCCGATTCCAAGCTTTTTTAGCTTATCATAAAAACGTTCATACTTATATTGCTGCAACATTTTTACCGCTGGAATGTTCAGGGAGCGGCTCAATGCTTTATCAGCTGAGATTGCACCATCGTAGCCTAAATCATAGTTTTGCGGAGAATATCCGGCTATTTGAGTCGGGATGTCAGGAACCAAAGTATGGGGCAAGATAAATCCGTCATTGAGCATGCTTGCGTAGAGAAGGGGCTTCAGTGTGCTCCCCGGACTGCGTGGTGCTTTAATCATGTCTACATGACTCTCCAGATCCGCATTTTCAGGTTGATAGATATTTCCAACATAACTAACCACATGCCCGGTTTTTGCATCCAGCACCAACGCAGAAATATTGTTAATGTCGTTTGCTCTATATCGGTTATTGTATCGCTTTAAAATTGAATTGATCTTAAGTTGAATATCTTCGTTCAGTGTCGATCTAATCTTGGTAGAACTTATCTCAAGACTTGCTCGTTCTGCTTTAAACCGGTTAAGTAAATGGGGTGCGTTTTGAGGTAAGGGAAGAGGTTTGCCAGGAACAGGTTCGAGTTTAGATAGATTCGCAGTAGGTTGGTCTATGTATTTCAGCCTAGCTAATTTATCCAGCAAATCGTTTCTTTTTTTTATTAAACGGACAGAATTTTTGCCTGGACGAACCAGTGAAGGACTATTTGGAAGAACAGCCAAAGTGGCCATTTCACCCCAGGAAAGTGTCTTAGCATCACGGCCATAATAGCGCCAGCTTGCGGCTTCCAACCCGACAACATTACTGCCAAAGGGTGCATTGGCCGCATAAAGATTTATAATTTCTTCCTTTGAATACTTTAATTCTAAGCGTAAAGCCAAAATCACTTCTAACAACTTCTGCCAAATGGTTCGGTCTTGCTGTCGCGACAATCGAATTACCTGCATGGTTAGCGTACTGCCTCCACTCACAACACTTTTGGCTTTAAAGTTTTGTCGCATGGCTCGGCCCATCGCTAAAAAATCAAGGCCAAAATGATCGTAAAACCGTTTATCTTCAAAAGCAATAATGCAGGTTTTAAATTTTACCGCAACTGAATCAGCCACGGGGAAACGCCACTGACCATCGCTTGCAATAGCAGCACTAAGCAAATTTCCATTGTTGGCTTCAATAACAAAAGAGGTGGGAGATTTAAAGAGTTTTGAAGGTAAGGAAAAAAGAAAAACCAAAAGCATGACCAAACAAGCGATATCGGCGATTAAAAATGCTTTTGGGATTTTGCTCATTGGTTTTGTAAGAATCGATTTGCTTTATCACCCCTAACCCCTCCTAAAATAGGAGGGGAATTGTAAGAAATAAGGGTAATTTTCTGTATTTATTATTGGTTTTGGGATTAAACCCACCAGCTTAAAAATTATTGTAAAATTTTCAACCCGCAGTGTCTAATTCCCCTCCTTATTTTTAAGGAGGGGTTAGGGGGTGGTTTTTCATCGCCATTATGGCGTGAATTTTCTTAAAGAAACCACTATTTTACCACCTGCACCCATTTTCCAGCTTGTGTTGCTGAAATATCGTTGTTATACATCGCCTCACATTGAACTGCCGATAGATAATACTTTCCAACATACGACGCGTTGAGCAATACTTTGTACACCAGGCTTTCGTTTTCTCTGATATTGAAGTAGGTAAAAACCCGATCATCACGAATATCTTGATAAGTAAATGGAGATGAAGCCAGGATACTTTGGTTATCATTAACACGAGTGTTGATAATCTCCCAACCCGAAGGGAAAATTTGGGTTAACGCCATTTGTTCGTAATAGCCCATTCTTCCTGGATTTTTTACAGCTACTTCAGCATAAAAATCGGTTCCCTGTTTTAATGTTGTCGGATCTAAAGTTGTTCCGTTTAAACGTTTGTAGCTTACGTTCATATCCAAAACTTCAGGTCTGTTTGGTAAAAAGTTATTCTGACCTGCAACAGGTTGTCCTTCTAAAACCAAACGAACAAACAACACGTTATTGCCATTGTTGGTGATCGAAGCCGTACTGCCTTTGAAGCTAACTGGAGTGCTATTCAGATATTGATCTGAATTGACAGGAACTGATTTTCCATCTAACACGTATTGATATTGTAGTTTATTTGATGACTGATTAGAACCGCAGAACTTACCAATAGCCAATAAACTATAGGCCGTTGTTTGCGTACTGTACCAGGTATTTTCACCCAGTTTGGCAGCCAATGGTTGAAGTAAACTCGCCGCTTTTGCTTTTTGGCCAAGCAATGTAAGTGTCTCCAAAATCATTGCCTGATCGCGAACGTCAGAACCATAGGTGCCTCCGAGCTGTTTATAAGGCTGAATTGAAGTGTCTAATCCACTAATCATATTGGAGGCAACATTGCTTTGTCCGGCCAATTTGTACGCCGCTGCTAATCGCCATTTTGCGGCCACTGATAGATATTCGAATGCTTTCAAACGGTTCATTGCAGCCATTTCTGGTTTTTTTGCCAGCGCAAGCATGTATAAACGATATGCCTGAGATAAATCTCCGCCGTAAAAATTATTGCTATTAGGAGCCCAATTTGCAGCTTTTGTTTTTTGATAACGTAACAGCTCATCCAGCAAACCAACTGGTAATGTATAGCCAGCATTTTGAGCTTCCACTAAGAAATGACCAGCATAGTTAGTTCCCCATTCATCAGAACTGCCTTCGCCAGGCCAGTAAGATAAGCCTCCATCAGTGGTTTGGAAACCTTTCAATCGGGTAATTCCAGCCTTGATGTTTTTCTCTGTTTTGGCTTTTTGCTGTTCATTTAAAGGACTTAATCTATCCAGATACAATTGAGGGAAAATACCCGAAGTAGTTTGCTCAATACATCCGTGAGGATATTGAATTAAGTAACCCAATCGCTTGCCTAAATTAATAGCTGGAATTGAAGAAACCTCCAGTGAACCCGAATTGGTACCTGCCATCCCGATAGGTTGATAGTTTACCGCCCATTTGGTATGCGGTTGAACGGTAGCCGACACCACATTGGTGATATAAGGATTAGGATTTCTGATGTCCATCTCTACATCGTAGTCCGTTTTTTCGTTGCCACTTTGAGCAGTCACTTTCACTTTTGCGATGCCCACTTTATCTGGTGCTTTAACTTCAAAATAAGCCATTTGTTCACCAGTTTTTTGATAGTAGAGTTGTTGTTTATTTGTTCCCTGTACAATTAAATTACTCGCTTGAAGTTGAACAGAAACGTTTTTCAAGTTGTTTTCTGTGGCAAAAACAGTAACCGGTAACGTAAACGTTTCACCCGGACCAATAACCCGCGGTAGGGTAGCTAAAACCATTAAAGGCTTTTTAACCTGAACCGATTTTTCTGCAAAACCATAGGCGGCATCTTGTCCGGCAACTACCATCGCTCTTACTGCACCAATGTATTGTGGTAATTTGAATTTATGCGTTTTGCTTTCGCCTTTACCAATCGTATATGGCCCCATAAATTTCACCACCGCTTTAAATCGATTTGCCTTTGCAGGGTTTAGATTTTTATTAATGCTTCCATCGCCACCAATACTTAATATGCGTTCCAGATTTCCACCCCAAGCACCCAACACATAATCAAATAAATCCCATGTTTTAACACCTAAACCTTCTCGTGCATAAAATGCACCATGTGGATCTGGGGTTTTAAAACGTGTTAAATCCAATAGGCCTTCATCAACCAAAGCAATGGTATAAGTCATGGCTTTGCCGTTTTGTTCACCAACGGTGATCGTATTTTCGGTTTCAGGCTTAATTTTATCCAACATTTTAATTGTTGGTTTCAAAATTGTTTGCGGGTCTTCAACAGAAATAGGTATTGCACCGTACATCCTGATTGGTAGATCGTTTACCGTTTGCGCATGAGGCTGTAACAAGGTAATGTTCGCAAAAACGTTTGGCGCCATTTCTTTTTCTGCCTTAAATTTATATTGCGTTTGGCCGGCTTTGGTATCAATCCAAAACGTTTTTAAAACGCGACTTCCATTTTCGATAGAAATTAGTGCCCTGCCATCTTTTGCGGTTGGAATAGTTAAAGTAATGTCTTCGCCAACGGTAAATTTTCCTTTGTTAGCTGTAAACGATAACATCGATGCCTCTGTCGGATTTGCACTTTGTTCACGCTGTGCCCATCCCGGCCAATCTACATAAACTGATTTTCCGGTTACGTGACCACCATTTTCATCCCGAACTAGAATCAAATAACGACCCCATTCTGGTTCATCGATCCGTAAATTCCAACTGCCTTTTCCGTTTGATAAATTCACCTGGTGCGTTTCGACCAACTTATTGTATTGGTTTTGAGTAAAATTTGAATAGGTATATTGGTTATCTTGTTCCCACCACCAACGCCATTGCGTTTTATACAATTCTATTTGAACAGTTTTACTTCCAGCCAATAATTTTCCATCAGTATTTACATTTACGATGTCAATTTTATGATCTTTTCCAGTTACCAGCATACCGCTTAGCTTATCGCCTTTTTCCGGACGGACACCAAGATAGCTCTTATAAACATGGTAAGGAATGCTGAAGTTATCAATACTGAAATTACCACCTGGCTCGAAAACTTTTGTAGTAAAGTTGGCTCTTAAAACCCCCGGAGCAGTATTGTTCTCATTTAAATTGGTATTGATTTGGGCACTTCCAGCTCCATTTAAAGAACCCTCGAAAATAGTTTTTACCTGAGATTCGAAATTAATGGTAGGATTATCAAAACTAAAACCTTCAAAACCTTTAAACTTGGTCTCGGTAGTATTTAAGTTAACATCAACCTTAGCTTTTAAATTTTGCGCCGGAGAACCGAAAAGCCATTTAGCCGTTAAGGTTGCCGCAGATGTACCAGAACTCAAATAAGTTCTGTTGCCTACATTAAAATCAATTTTTAAACGGTTGGGCATTACCGTTTCAATCTTAAGCGTTTTAGTAAATGTAGCGCCACCAGCTTTTACTTTTGCCATCCAGTTTCCAGTAGGGGCGGTATTTTCGGTTGAAGTTTTGAAACTGTAAAATCCATTTAACGGTTTGCCGTTAATCAACCGTTTATATAACTGCCCTTTCGGGTTATAGAACTCCATGGTCACTGGATAGTTGGCAGGTAATTTTTTCTGCTTGTCTTCTAATATAAATGACACAAATAAACTATCGCCCGGACGCCAAACGCCGCGTTCTCCATAAATAAATCCTTTCAAACCACTTTGAACAACGTCACCACCCACATCAAAGCGACTCAATGGCAATGAACTTCCATCATCTAATTTTAAATAGCCACGCTCCGAGCCATTTTTTGCAATTAAAAGAAATGGTTGTCGTTTCAAATCGAATCTGGCAAAACCATCTCCATCTGTTTTAGTGGTAAAAATAATTTGCTTTTGATAATCCATTAATTCAAGATCGATACCGCTTAAAGGTTTTGCCGTTAATAAATCAGTGGCTACAATGAGCATGCTATTATCATTTCCACGTTTCGCAACCAAACCAATGTTCGATGCAATTAAATTTCTGCTGGCCCAACGTTGGGTGGTATAAAATGATGAGGTACATGGATTATCTTTATCAGCCCAACGATAGTTTTGTGGGTAATAATTGTTATAACGCATCCAAAAATCGTCATCTTCGTCAATTTTCTCCCCGTAACTATCGCCATCTCCATATTCTTCTTCGCCGTCTCCATCGCCTGCCGTTTCTTCACCGGCTTTACAGTTATAGGCATTATATTCTCGGCGAAAAGCAATGGTAACCCGATACATAGCACCCGGTTCAGTACGAATCATCTTATCCAAATCTAAAGTGAAACGATTTTTCTTATGAAGGTTTAAAGATTTATCCTCATCTAAACGAACTGTTTTTTGAAGGATTGGCTTAGCTACCCGTCGGAGTTCATTACCATCTTTGTAACTATTGGTTTGGAAAAATTGAGGGATGTTATTTTCGTATATTTTGATTACCGTTACATCTACAGCTTTTAAATTGATGGCCTCAAAAGGCAAAACCAACTTACCTGAATTTGGCAGGATTGTTCCTCCACCAGCTATAGTTACCGAAGGAATCTTGTCTTCGAAAACCAGATTTGCTGTTTTTCCACCTGTTAACGTTTTGCCATTAATATTTTCTACGCCGTTGTTCACGTTGAAAATATAATCGCCTTTCAGCTCTTCAGCGGCGTAAACTTTAACCTGGCTGGCATCTATGGTGTAACGCAAATCACTCAGGTTACCAAGTGAAATCAATCCGGTTAAATCTTGCCCTACACCAATCGGCTCCGAAAATTGCACCAAAGCGTAATCTTCTTCACCTTGGATGGCTTTCATATCCAAAATTTCGAACTTGCTTAAAGAAGGAATTCTAATTTCTTCTTCACCTTTTTGGTCAGCATCAATGGCATCTCCATCCCATTCAATTTTCAAAGTTTGATCGGATGCCTTTTTCTTAATGCTATCGATAGTGAATTTCGAAATGTTTTTCGCAGGGTCGTGTTGCCATTTTACTTTTAATTTTTGATCAAAATCCAGCTCAATGATCTTTTCAATCTTAGAAATTTCTTCAGCATCTGCCGTTGCTACTTCTCCGGTTAACTTCATGTAATCCATAGAAGTATTATTTTGAGAAACCAAACCATTTTGGGAAAGCATCACGCCAGGCGTAATCACCTTAAACTCAAAATCGAAATCTTCCAAACCTTTTTCGGTGGCAGAAACTTCAGAGAGTTTAAAAGTAGCTTCATATTCTTTGCCTGGTTTCATAGGTTCATCTGGACGGAATTCCACAGTTTGCGGATCTATCCAATAGGTTTTTCCAGAGATGGATGGCGAAAAATCGAATAAGTCTCTTGAATCAGCCTTGCCTAAATCTTGCATTCCACTAGCAGCATTGGCTAAATGTACCCGAATAAAACTCTTTTTTGAGATGGTACCTGAGGTATAAGCCTCAATGTATTTTGCATAAGCCTGGTTCTCTTCATTTGTTTTTTTCTTGCGACCAAAATAAATAAAGAGAATTGCTGCAATTGAAATCGCCAGTAATCCAATAAAAATAAATTTCTTTTTTGAGGATGATTGATAGGTAGAGGGCTGTTCCATTTTCTAAATGCTGATTAGATGTGATTCAAAATAAACTAAAATTCTCGTTAAACTGAATTTTGTTGAAAATTAGGGTCTTGTTGGGATTTAGCTACTTAAAATTTGTATATCCATAAAGCTATTCTTTTTTAATTATCGATTTTTTCCAGATGTATATTTGTAGAAACTTCTTTATTTTCTGCCCGCTTCGAACTATTATTTGTATTGATTTGCTTGATACTTTTACACATTTGAACTTCCTTTAGCGTTTTCTATTTGTACTTTTCGTTGGATTTAGATAAGTTTACAAATCACCTAAAAAAACCAGATATGTTTAAGAAACTCGTTATTTTTTCCGTTCTCATTATGATAGTAAATTTTTCTTTTGCGCAAAAAAATGAAGTGGAGAATGCAGTAAACAAGCTAACGAAACTGATGGTTACTCCTGATAGTTTAGCCTTAGATAAGTTGATTTTGAATAATTTAAGTTATGGCCACTCCAGTGGAAAAATAGAAACCAAACAACAGTTTATGCAATCGCTATTGTCTGGATCATCTGACTTTGTTGATATTAACTTAACCGATCAAACGGTTACCATTCAGAATAAAACAGCTTTGGTGCGCCACACGCTAAATGCGAAAACCAACGATAAAAATGTTCCCGGAAATGTGAAATTAAATATCCTGCTGGTTTGGAGTAAGGAAAGAGCAGGGTGGAAGTTGCTTGGTAGACAAGCGGTTAAGGTGCCTTAGTTAGTCCAAAGTCTCTAGTCCGGAGTCTTGCGTTTTGGATTTAGATAGTAATCAATCGGCTTTTCTGCAGCTAAGGTTTGACTTCTGACTCAGCACTCACGACTCATTTGATCATCACACCTGGTCTGTTAACCAGCGGAATTTTAATCAAATTAGAATCGATAATACTTTCAGGAAGGAAAATAAATTTCTTATCGTAAATGGTTGAACCGACATAATAGCTTAACCAATATTCATTCGTTAACCCGAAAACTTCTGGATCAATGGCTTCAACGCCCTTGAAATCCTGAGCTTTCATATCGCCAATGAAATGCCTTAATACAGAGGTTTTAACTTGCTTGCCATCTTTTTCACCATAACCTTTTGAGCTGATTAAAACATTTGTAATTGGCTCGTTTTTTAAGTTAACAAGATAAACAGTCCAGTTTTTTACTTCTGGAGTTTCACTCATTAATACAACAGCCATTGCAATATCTTCAACTGAATTTTCTGGTAAATCGGCTTTCATTGAGATTAAGGATAAAAGAACAAGGAACAAAGACCAAGAATTTTTAGGAATTTACTTCTAATCTTTAGTCCTTGTTATTTTTTTTGTTCTAAATTATTTTTTGGATAAAAGAACAAGGACTATATTTTTAAGGTATTTATCCTTAATCCTTGTTCCTTACTCTTTATTCGAGGTTTACTTCTTACTTGCTACAGTCTTTTTTGCCGGAGCTTTCTTCTTAGCAGGAGCTTTTTTCTTCACTTCAAAAGCTTTAGGTACCTGTTCAACAATCATTTTTTTAATTACCTCCAAATCTACATCAGCCAATTCTTCAGCTGTATATTTTTGTTTAGTAGCTTCGTTGTTTCTTAATTTCAGCATCAATTTGCCAAAACGAATGAAGGGTCCCCAACGGCCATTTTCGACTGAAATTTTTTCAGCATCCCAAGTTTTGATATAGCGGTTAGCCTCTTTTTCTACTTTTTTGCCAATTAGTGTCTCGATATCAGCTTGCGTTAAATTATCAAAATCGTAACCTTTAGCGGGAATATTGATAAATAAGTCGTTCCATTTGATGAAAGGACCAAAACGACCCTTGCCTTTAGTTACACCTAAACCCTCATAATAGGCGATAGGTGCATCGGCATCCATTTTCTCTTGTATAATTTGAACAGCTCTATCATAAGTAACAGAAAGAGGCTCTTCATTTTTAGGTAGCGAAATAAAAGCCTCGCCCCATTTAACGTAAGGTCCGAAACGGCCTACACCAATCATTACCTCTTTGCCTTCAAAATCGGGTAATTGCATTGGTAATTTAAACAATTCCAGTGCTTCATCTAATGTTATAGTAGCCACTGATTGGCTACGCATTAAACTCGCATAACGTGGTTTCTCTTCTTCATCAAGCTCGCCAATCTGAACCAGCGGACCAAACTTACCAACCTTTGTGTAAACATTTTTACCTGTCGCCGGATCCAGCCCTAATAAGCGTTCACCTGTGGCACGTTCTGCTGTCTCTAAAGTCGTTTCAACTTCCGAATGGAAAGGATTGTAGAATGAGTGTAGCATTTTGGTCCATTCCTGCAAACCTTGGGCAATCTCGTCAAATTCTTTCTCCACTTTAGCTGTGAAGTTGAAATCTACAATTCCTTTGAAATGTTCAACTAAAAAATCGTTTACCACTTCGCCAATATCAGTAGGGAAGAGCTTCTGTTTTTCAGCACCCGTAATTTCTGATTTCGTATCCTTGGTTACTTTTCCATCAGCCAAAATAATGGCTGTAAATTTACGCTGTTTACCATCTCTATCTTCTTTAACCACATAACCACGATTTTGAACCGTCGAAATGGTTGGTGCATAAGTAGAAGGACGGCCGATGCCCAGTTCTTCCAGCTTCTTAACTAAACTGGCCTCCGTATATCTTGCTGGCGGACGAGAATAACGTTCCGTTGCCTGCATTTCTTTTAAAAATAATTCTTGCCCTTTGGCTAAGGGAGGTAAAATTGAACCGCCTTCTTTTTCTTCGCCTTCATCATCATCCGTAGATTCTAAATAAACTTTTAAGAAACCATCAAACTTCAAAACTTCTCCCTCTGCAACTAAATGCTCTTTTCTGGTAGATGCCGTAATTTGAGCAGTTGTTTTTTCGAATAACGCTTCGCTCATTTGCGATGCGATGGAGCGTTTCCAGATTAAATCGTACAAACGTTTTTCAGAAATATCGCCATCAACAGTATGTCGATCGAAATAGGTGGGGCGGATGGCTTCGTGAGCTTCCTGTGCACCTGCCGATTTTGTTCTGTAAACTCTTTGTTGGTGGTATTTGTCGCCATATGCCGATTTAATTTCAGCGGCAGCAGCGTTTAAAGCAGTTTCTGATAGGTTTACAGAATCTGTTCTCATGTAAGTAATCTTTCCGGCCTCGTATAAGCGTTGCGCAACCTGCATTGTCCTTGCTACCGGGAATCCTAATTTACGCGATGCTTCCTGCTGTAGGGTAGAAGTCGTAAATGGCGCAGCAGGATTACGTTTTGCCGGCTTGGTTTCTAAGCTAGTGATGTCAAACTTAGCTGAAGCACAGTCTTGAAGAAATTTTTCTGCATCGGCTTCACTTTCGAATCGTTGTGGCAATTCGGCCTTAACAACCTCTTTTCCTTTACCTGTAGAAAATTGAGCAGTGATTTTATATGCAGCAGCAGCCTTGAAGTTTTGAACTTCTCTTTCTCTATCAACAATTAAACGAACTGCTACAGATTGCACACGACCTGCTGAAAGAGAGGGTTTAACCTTCTTCCACAATACAGGGGAAAGTTCGAAACCTACTAATCGATCTAAAACACGACGAGCCTGCTGTGCATTCACTAAATTATAGTCAATACTTCGTGGGCTATCTATTGCTTTTAAGATTGCAGGTTTTGTTATTTCATGGAAAACAATACGTTTTGTTTTTTCTACTTTCAGTCCTAAAGTTTCAAACAAGTGCCAGGAAATGGCTTCCCCTTCACGGTCCTCATCGGATGCTAGCCATACCATTTCGGCATCTTTAGCAAGTTTCTTTAATTCGGCTACTAATGCCTTTTTATCGGCAGGCACTTCATAGGTCTGGGCAAAATCGTTTGCAATATCAATCGCCATATCGCCTTTAGCTAAATCCCGAATATGGCCATAGCTCGATTTCACAAGGAAATCTTTGCCTAGGTAGCCTTCTATAGTTTTAGCTTTTGCGGGAGACTCGACGATTAATAAGTTTTTAGCCATGAAATAACGATTTTGTGCAAATAAAGCTATAATTAAAGTATAAATCCAAACTTGCGCATTATTTAATACAATTTTTTTTTGAATTTTTCTTGAAATTTAACGTCAGAAAAGCTTCATTGACCCGAATCATCACTTAATTTATCACTGCATTTATTTTTTGCCAAAGCGCATTATCAAATCCCGAAACGGCGAACGAAGGATTGGCTGGGTCAGAGGCATTACCCATACGCACGATAACCATACTTTTGCTCGGTATTACATAAATACGTTGGTCTGATGCGCCCATAGCAGCATACATATCACCTGGCGCATTCGTAACTAAACTGCCTTGAAAAATACTTTGACTTCCCGGTATCATATGACTCCCTTTACCATTTAACCACCATAAATAACCATAAGAAGGATTTATATTTTGTGATGTATTTGTGCTTTCAGAGAAGAAGGTTTCATTTAAAATTTGCTCGTTGTTCCATTTTCCCTTGTTTAAGGCTAGCAAACCAAATCTGGCCATGCTTCTGGTATTGCTGTTATATATTTTAAAAATAAATCCGTCATTCCAAAAACCATCCATACCTATTTTATTTTTTATTTTGGTATTGAAATAGGCTTCAAAACTTTGCTTGCTTGCTGCAGAAACCACATCCATCAGTTTTTGAAAAACATTAGCATAGGCCCACCGATTCCCAGCATCAGCTACATAAGTCAATTTCGATTTGATCACTAATTCGCTGCTTTCATCCAATCCTGATGTCATAGTTAAGAGATGTTTTACGTTAATTAGATTTTCTTTGACGATAGGTTCGCTGGTCCAACCCATGCCTAGATACTGAGATACTGCATTGTTTAAGTTTAATAGGTTTTCTTGTTGGGCAATACCGGTTGTGGCAGAAACGAGTGTTTTACCGGCACTATTCCATTCCCAGGTGGCGTCTTTTGTATGACCATTAAAATATTCTTCCAATACAATCCTTCCGTTAACTAAAATCATAAATGATTTAGAATTTTTCTCTGCAAGATATTTTTTTAAGTCCTCTACAGCATTTTGTTTCCAGCCGAGACTCGAAATCGATTTTGTTTCCCAATCACTTGAAGTCGTAGGAGGAAAGTACATGTGCTCAGAATTTGTCGGAGCTGGTTCATCAACTTTCTTTTTGCATGCAAGAAGTGATACAGATATAATTATAAGTATGATTTTAATTTTCATAGCAACAAAGTTTGGTTCATTGGTACGACATAGATTTATACTTTTGGTTTAATTTTGAGGATTATCATTTAATTTACATGCAAATCACATGAGTGAAAACTATTTGTGTCTATATTCGTATATAAAAACAAAAAACAATGATCAATACTATCCTTATCCTATTAAACTTTTTGGTGCCAAATCCGCCAAAGAATGTTTACGATTTCAGCTTCAAAACTATTGATGGCAAAGAGGTCAAATTATCTAAATTTAAAGGCAAGAAAATTTTAATTGTCAACACGGCCTCCAAATGTGGATTTACGCCGCAATATGAAGATTTAGAAAAACTCCAAAAGCAATACGGTAAAAAAGTGGTGCTAATTGGCTTTCCAGCAGGCAATTTCGGTGGACAAGAGTTTTCTACCAATGCTGAAATTAAAGAGTTTTGCACTGGTAAATACAACGTATCTTTCATGCTTGCCGAAAAAAGCAGTGTAAAAGGCGATGATATTAGTCCGCTGTTTAAATATTTAACTTCGCAAACCAACACCGAAGAACAAGGTGATATTAAATGGAACTTTGAAAAGTTTTTGATAAATGAAAAAGGGGAATTGGTTCACCGTTTCCGCTCAAAAACAAAACCAATGGATCAGGCGATTGTGAAGAATTTATAAAAAATAAACATCTGTGGCTTCAAAACCACAGATGTTTATTTAAAAATTAATTTTCGCTGTCGAGTTGCTCGTTTATTTCTCTTAGATAATCTTTCCTCATAAAATAAAAGACGCTAACACTTAGTATTAGGAGAAACCATCCCAAAAATGATCCTGATACGTTATTAAGTTGTTTTTTCTGGTATTCCAGATCTTCGGGAGCATTTTAAGAATGAATATTTGGATTACTGGGTAGGTAAACTACCGATAGCGTATCGCTTACCGGTACCTCTAGTATCTGTTTATCTTTTTTGTATATTTTATCCTTTACCTGATAAGAGTACGAAATTGTCATGTATTTGCTTGTTTGACCTCTTCTATGGTAATCACTATACACCGTGTCGTACGTTGCAAGAATTGTTTTTCCTTCTTTAATAAGTAATTCAGAAAAATGAATCTTAGCAGTTATATCGTTTTTCTCAGTATTCATGTAATGTCTAATCAATAAAAATATTGATAGGGAAAATACAGCCACACAGAGAATAAGTATTTTCAGTTTTGCTTTGCTATTCATTCTTTAGCTCTTCTCTAAAACGCTTTTCCAAACTAGTGCGCTCAACACTGCTCCTACAATTGGCGCCGCAACAAATAGCCAAACTTGTTTTAAAGCTTCGCCTCCAGCCAATATCGCCGGACCGATGCTACGAGCAGGATTCACAGACACTCCTGTGATTTTGATGCCTACAATATGAATGAGTACCAATGAAAGACCGATGGCTAAGCCTGCGAAACCACCATTGATATTTTTAGTAGAAGTTGCTCCAAATATCACCAACAAGAAAATAAAGGTGAATACAGCTTCAGCAATGAATGCAGCAGTAGAGTTATACTCTGCTAAATAATCTTTTCCCCAGCCGTTCGAACCTAAAGCCCATTCTTTCATTTCAAAATTTTCCTGGTTACTTACAATTAGATAGAGCAAACCAGCACCTGCAATAGCACCCAAAATCTGGGCAACAATATAATATGCTGCTTCTCCGGCTTTCATACGGCCAGCTACTACCATACCAATGGAAATTGCCGGGTTAATGTGACAGCCAGAAATGTGCCCTATCGCGTAAGCCATCGCAACAACAGATAAGCCAAATGCAAAAGAAATACCGAGTAGGCCAACGCCTGTAGTGCCGTCTGCACCGGCTATTACTGCGCTACCGCAACCCATTAAAACTAATACTAAAGTGCCTAGAAATTCGGCGCTAAATTTTGAGAATTTACTTGTCTCCATTTTATTTTTATTAAAAGATTAAAAAAAACAATAGGGGGAGATTTTGCTCAAATGTAAATTAAAAATTATGATTTTAAAATTAGGGCTTTATATATTCTGGATTGAAGTGGTTTGGAAAGAGAAAGGGGCTTAAATCCTTAAGCCCCGAATAAACCAAACAAACTATTTATGAAGTATATAGATAACCAATAGCTCGAAAAAAAGTTTGAAAAAAAATAAATTTACTATTTAGCTCTTCAGAGATTTTTTGTTAAGCCTATCTAAACCCCATTTGGTTAACTAAATAAGTTTAGTTGATCAGGAACGTATTCCGTTGGATTAAAATGGTATGTAGATTTTTGAACGTTGTTATTATTTACATAAAATAACGGAGTTTCCTGATCACGCGATGCTACCTGAACAAACGTTTTTCCGGCTACGTTTTTGAAAATTTCTTCAACTAAAACAGGGTTATTATTATCTTTTGAAAGGTGACTAAGCAATAGGTGGGTCATAAAAGCAGGCTTATGATTTTGAAAAAGCTCAAGGGCCTGTGTGTTGCTTAAGTGCCCGTGGCCACTTGTAATTCTTCGCTTTAAAAAATAAGGGTAGCTTCCGCTAGCGAGCATGTTGGGACAATAATTTGCCTCTAAAAATGCTGCATGGCAGGTTTTGAACTGCGTAATCAATCTATCGCAAATGGCGCCAATATCAGTAAAAACTCCAACCCGCACATCATTGCATTCTATGGTAAAGCTATACGGATCTGCAGCATCATGAAATTTAGAAAAAGCAAGAATGTTCAATTTGCCTATTTTAATTTCTTGTAAATGAGAAATAGTAAAAACATTATCTTCAATTAAAGTCAGCTTGCTGCTCTTATAAGTAGGCGTACTAATATAAACAGGTAGCTGATGTTTTTTTGCGAAAACGCTTAAACCTTTGATGTGATCGCTATGTTCGTGTGAGATGAAAATGGCTTTGATTTTTTTTAAAGATAAACCTAGCCGATTGATTCGGGTTTCTACCTCTTTACAAGTCAATCCGACATCTACCAAAACGGCTTCGTCATCGTTACCAATGTAATAACAATTGCCGTTGCTGCCCGAATTTATAGAGGTAAAATATAATGCCATTTTGAATTTGCAAGGTACGGCTTATTTGCATAATCATAAAGTAAATTATACCCTTGCACCATTATGTTCTACCAAACGAGATAGTAAAGGGAGAAAAGCTTGTATAAGCATAATCTCTTCTGTTGAGAAAATCTTTTCCATCGTTTGTACAAGCCACTCTTCTTTAATTTTTCTTGTGGCGATGATATGTTTTTCGCCCAGTTTAGTTAAGCTGATAAAAGTTTTTCGTTTGTCGTCTGCACTTGGTTGGCGTTCGACACATTTCGCCTCTACCAACCGATTGATGATTTGAGAGATTGCCTGCTTAGAAACCCGTTCCAAATCTGCCAGCTCTGTAGATAACATTTTACCATGCTGTTCCAGTAACGACAT
Source organism: Pedobacter sp. AC212 (assembly GCF_979258625.1). Taxonomy (NCBI): domain Bacteria; kingdom Pseudomonadati; phylum Bacteroidota; class Sphingobacteriia; order Sphingobacteriales; family Sphingobacteriaceae; genus Pedobacter; species Pedobacter sp. AC212. The sequence continues at coordinate 2,688,968 of NZ_OZ409870.1, forward strand.
CGTCAGTAGTTCAGCATTACTAAATGAAGAACTCACATTCTGTTTCCGCAACTGTCTGGTTAAACGGGTAACTGTGCTTCTTAATTTAGCGGCAATTTCTTGAGTTTCTGTTTGCATTTTTAGTAAATAAGCTTTACAAATATACGGTAAATATTAATTTATTATTCTCTCCTGATCCAAAATAATGTCTCGTTTATGATTTTAAAATGATTAAATATCCTGTTTACAATTTCTTGTATCCCGTTTAAAATCTTACTTTTGTAAAGTTACTTTACTATTTTAGATATGGGTATTTTTCGTTCATTAAAACATTACAATTATAGATTATTCTTTACAGGCCAAGCCATTTCGCTTGTAGGCACCTGGATGCAGCGTGTTGCGGTAAGTTGGTTGGTGTACCAAATCACCGAATCTGCATTTTTACTGGGTTTAATTACTTTTTTAAGTTTGATCCCATCTTTAGTTTTGGCGCCATATGCCGGGAGTTATGTGGATAGACATAACAAGTACAAAATCTTAATGATTACTCAGGTCATCCTGATGCTTCAAGCTGGAGCGCTTGCGGTAATGATTTGGTTTAAAGTTTATGATATATTCTGGATTGCTGCTTTATCGCTTGTTCAAGGCCTGGTAAATTCGTTTGATGTGACTGCCCGACAGTCGCTTATGGTTAATCTGGTAGAGGACAAAGAAGATCTACCAAATGCTATTGCACTTAACTCTTCGGTTTTTAATGCAGCCAGATTGGTTGGCCCAGCCTTGGCAGGAGTAATTTTAAGTACGTTGGGAGAGGATATGTGCTTTTTGATTAATTTCCTCAGTTTTATTGCAGTAATTGTTTGTTTAGTGATGATGAAACTGAAACTGCAAGAGCACCCAAAATCAAGAGAAAATATATGGGTTGATCTTCGAAAAGGTTACGATTATTTAAAATCATCGCCAGATTTAGCATCAATGATTATAATGATGGCAGCGTCAAGTCTGTTAGTCATCCCATTTACAACCTTATTACCTGTTTTTGCAAAAGATATTTTCAACGGAACAGCAACCACTTTCGGCTGGTTTGAAAGTGCTGCAGGTTTCGGTGCCTTTTTCGGTGCAATTTATATGGCCACACTAAAGGTGAATCAAAACTTACAAAAAATAGTGATGGTTTCAGGCATCCTGCTGGCTGTTTCTGTAGTGGCTTTAGCCATTAGTCCTTCGTTAATTTTAGCATTAATCTGTACAGGTTTGGCTGCGCTGGGTTTAATGGCGCAAACTTCATCCATAAATACTTACTTGCAAACGCATGCTGATGATTTAATGAGGGGAAGGACCTTGAGCTATTATATTATGGCTTATCAGGGCGTTTTACCAATAGGAAGTTTGCTTATGGGGTATCTCGCACATCAATTTGGTACACAAACAGTTGTAGCTTTCGAGGGCCTAGCCGGGTTGCTTATTGTTGGTGCTTTTATTTACAATGAGAAACATCGAAATGAGATTAAAAATAATGCTGTTTCGCTTACGTAAACAAAGGAAACTTCCTCGTAGAAAACTTGTTACCTTGTTCTTTTAAAATCAAATCCAATCCAAAGCCTTTCAAATAATTCAATATATTTGGCATTGTTATTTGCGTTAAATTACTTTATGGGGGTAGCTTAATCGTTTAAAAATTGCTTTTATACATTCCGAAAGCATGATAAGTATGTGCTGCTACCCTAAAAATTAAATCATTATGCCCAATTTAAAATTTAGAGTTTTTTTACTTCTATTTACGCTTCTTTCATCTATTTGCTTCTCACAAGTTAGTTCAATACAAAACATTCAAGGTAGAAATATTCAAAGTCTAAACGGCAAATGGAATTATATTATCGATCCCTATGAAAATGGATACTACGATTATCGTCATCAGCCGTATGATCAATCCAAAACAGGAACAGGCGGTTTTTTTGACGATCGGGAGCAGAAAGATAAATCCGAATTGATAGAATACAATTTTACTGGTTCTCCTCAAATGAATGTGCCCGGCGATTGGAATTCGCAGTCGGAAAAACTCGAACTTTATGAAGGCACAATCTGGCTGCGTAAAAGATTTGACGCCAAACCAGAGAAGGGTAAGAAATACTTTGTCTATTTTGGAGCTGTTAATTATGAAGCCCATGTTTATTTAAACGGTAAAAAACTCGGTGTGCATAAAGGTGGTTTTACGCCTTTTCAATTCGATGTAACCAATAAATTAAAAACTGGCGAAAATTCACTCGTTGTGAAGGTTGATAATACCAGAAGGCCGGATGAAATTCCAACTGTAAATACCGATTGGTGGAATTACGGTGGCATCACACGAGAGGTGTATATAGCTGAATTCCCTGATCATTTTATCAGCGATTATAAATTGCAGCTGGTAAAAGGAAACAATAATTTAGTTAGTTTTTCTTTAAAATTATCAGATGCCACTGCTGGACAAGATATCACACTATCAATTCCGGAATTAAAGCTTGAGAAGAAATATAAAACAGATAGTGAAGGAAAAGTTAATGATGAATTTACCTGGAACAATTTAAGTTTATGGTCGCCTGAAAGCCCAAAATTATATGCTGCAAACATTAAATCTGATAAAGAAAATATCGATGATAAGATTGGTTTCAGAACGATAGAGGCAAAAGGCGATAGTATTTTGTTAAACGGGAAATCTGTTTTTTTAAGGGGTATTTCGCTTCATGATGAAAATCCTATACTGGCAGGACGCCTGCGTTCTGATGGAGATATGCGAATGATGCTGCAATGGGCAAAAGATATGAACTGCAATTATGTTAGGCTGGCACACTATCCTCACAATGAAAAAATGCTCCGTTTGGCCGATGAAATGGGCCTAATGGTTTGGGCTGAAGTACCGGTTTATTGGACCATCAGCTGGACAAACCCAGCCACCTACGCCAATGCCAAACAGCAGCTTACAGATTTAATTGTTCGTGATAAAAACCGGGCAAGTGTAATTATTTGGTCGGTTGGTAATGAAACGCCGTTAAGCGATGCCCGTTTAAGTTTCATGAGTAATTTGGTGGAAACTGCCCGCACTTTAGATGATACCCGTTTAATAGCAGCTGCACTCGAGGTGCATCGCGAAGGAAACACGATGATTTTGAATGATCCGCTCGGCGAAAAAATTGATTTGGTAAGCTTTAATGAGTATGCTGGCTGGTATTTCGGCGGTGTGCCAAGTGAAATTACAAAATACGATTTCAATATTAAATATAATAAGCCAGTGGTAATAAGCGAATTTGGTGGCGATGCATTAGCGGGTTTCCATGCTGATGAAAATACACGTTGGAGCGAGGAATATCAGGAAGCTTTATACAAAAATCAAATTACGATGTTGAGCAAAATAAAATCATTAAGAGGGATTACCCCTTGGATTTTAACGGATTTCAGATCGCCGCGTAGGCAGCATCCAGTGTACCAAAATTTTTGGAATAGAAAAGGCCTTATCTCTGAAACTGGCGAGAAGAAAAAAGCTTACTTCGTATTGAAAAATTTTTATGGTGAAATGCAGGAGAAGTATAAGTAACAATCCAGCACAATGGCTATAGTCGTTGATAGATAAATGGTTATCTAAAAAGTTTAAAAATAATTGCTAATAATTATCATTTTGTGACTTTAATGAATCTTTTATTCGGAAATTCGAAGTTTGAAATGAATGATGGCCAAACAAAAGGCTGTTGATTTAAAAAATATAAAATGAAACAAAAGCTAAGTATCCTATTGGTTTTAGCAACTGTATTTACAGCAGTTGCACAACAAAAAAAACCTAGTCAAACAGTTGAAAAGTATAACATCGGAAATAAAAAAGTAACGGTTTATACTACCGCTGAAAAAACCGATTATCGCATAAGCAAAACTGAAACTTTAAATTTTGTAGAGAATAAGCAGCCTTTTGAAACGGAGCCGACTATTTTTGTAGATCCTACAATTAAGTATCAAACGCTGGTAGGCATTGGTGGAGCACTTACAGATGCTTCTGCAGAAACATTTGCCAAGCTTTCTAAGAAAAACCAGCAAGAATTACTAGCAGCATATTACAATAAAGATAAAGGTATTGGTTACACTTTAGCACGTACCAATATAGCTAGTTGCGATTTTTCGAGCGGAAGTTATGCCTATGTTCAGGATAACGACAAAGATTTAAAAACATTCAGCGTTGCGCATGATGAGCAATATAAAATTCCTTTAATAAAGCAGGCAACTGCTGCTGCCGGAGGAATGCTAGCGCTTTATGTAAGTCCGTGGTCGCCCCCAGCTTGGATGAAAGATAATAATAGTTTAATTAAAGGTGGACATTTATTGCCTCAGTATCGCCAGAGTTGGGCCAACCACTATGTAAAATTCATTAAAGCCTATGAAGCCATGGGCATGCCAATTTGGGGTTTATCTGTTCAAAATGAGCCAATGGCGAAACAAATCTGGGAATCTTGCGTGTACACTGCAGAGGAAGAACGTGATTTTATTAAAAACTTTTTAGGTCCAACTTTGCAAAAATCAGGATTGAGTAGTAAAAAATTAATCGCTTGGGATCACAATCGTGATCAGATTTTCCAAAGAGCAAGTACAATTTTAAACGATAAGGAAGCTGCAAAATATGTTTGGGGAATTGGGTTTCACTGGTATGAAACATGGACAGGCAGTGGAATGCAGTTCGGAAACGTTCGCCAGGTGCATGAAGCCTATCCTGATAAAGCGTTAATTTTTACTGAAGGATGTAAAGAGAAGTACGATGTGAATAAATTGGACGACTGGACTTTGGGCGAGCGCTACGGTTATTCAATGATTAACGATTTTAATGCGGGCACAGCTGCCTGGACAGATTGGAATATTTTGTTAGATGAAAATGGAGGTCCAAACCATGTAGGCAACTTCTGTTTCGCTCCGGTGCATGCAGATACCAAGAATGATAAGTTGATTTATACCAATGCCTATTATTATATGGGGCACTTTTCTAAATTTATTCGTCCTGGAGCGAAAAGAATTGGTTCTGCATCCAGCCGTGACCTATTACAATCTACGTCGTTTTTAAATTCCGATGGAAAATTAGTTGTTGTGGTGATGAATCAATCGGATGAAAAGCTAAAGTACAGCTTATGGATAAAAGGTATGGCAGCAACAACAACTAGCTTGCCGCATTCCATTGCCACGTTAGTCGTAGAATAATAAGATAGAAAACTAATAGCAGAAATATCCAGCAACGGTTTTCTATCAAAAATCAGGTTGTTATGCTAGCCGGACTTTTAGATAGAGCATTTAGAAACGGACTTTTCGCTGTGTAAAAAATTAAGTTTGACGGCGGTTTTGGTGCTTTTTCGGGAGTTTAAATTATGGAAATGAAATATAAAAAACTGGAACAAACCTGGCGCTGGTATGGTCCGAACGACCCGGTAAGTCTGCAGGATGTTAAACAGGCCGGTGCAACCGGAATTGTAACTGCTTTGCACCACATTCCACATGGCGAGGTTTGGCCGTTGAAAGATATCAGGGAGCGCAAAGCGATTATTGAAGCTGCAGGTTTAACCTGGTCGGTAGTGGAAAGCGTACCTGTTCACGAGGCGATAAAAACCCGCAGACATGATGCGGAACACTACCTGGAAAATTACCGGATTTCACTTCGCAACCTTTCGCAGTGCGGCATCAAAACGGTATGCTATAATTTTATGCCTGTTCTGGACTGGACACGTACCCAGCTCGATCTGGAGATGGCCGACGGGTCAAAGGCACTTTATTTCGACTGGATCGATCTAGCCATCTTTGATCTGCATATCCTGAAGAGAGAAAATGCGGAGGCTGATTACAATTCATCCATCCTCAAAAGAGCAAACGAAAAATTCGCCACGCTGAACGAAGCGGAACTGCAGGATCTGCGCACCAATGTGCTGATGGGCATTCCCAACGAAAAGGAAATTGAGCTGGAAACCCTTAGGGCCAGCATAAACGAATACGCGGCAATAGGTACGAAGGGACTGAAAGAAAACCTGAAATTTTTCCTTAACGCCATTGCCGGAGTTTGTACCGAAGAAGGGATAAAGATGACGATCCATCCTGATGACCCGCCTTATCCAATTCTGGGTCTGCCACGGATAGCGAGTACGCTGGAAGATTTTGAATATATCATCAACGAGGTAAATCAGGCCTTTAACGGCGTTTGTTTTTGTACCGGATCTTTGGGTGCGGGAATGAAAAACGACACCCTGGCCATTTTTAATGCAGTTAAAGAGCGGGTTTATTTTGCGCATCTGCGCAACGTTAAAAAAGATGATGACGGCAGTTTTTATGAGGCCGACCATTTGGGCGGTGATGTAAACATGTTCGAGATAATGAAGGCACTGACGGAAGAAAATGCCAAAAGAGAACAGCCGATTCCTTTCCGTCCGGATCATGGGCACCAGATGCTGGATGATCTTGCAAAGCAGACCAACCCAGGTTATTCGGCCATTGGGCGTTTACGCGGACTTGCAGAACTGAGAGGTTTGGAAGTAGGAGTAACTGGAAACTATTAATTTTTATAACAATACCTGCCAAATAATAGGCGGGTATTGTTTTTTACAATCAAGTTATGGCTTGAAATTTGAGCAACTCGCATTATGGAAAACAAATCTAATCCCGGTAAGAAAATTTTAACTCCTTCAGTAATTCATGATGATTTACCAGAAGTTAAAAAACCAGAGCACCTGCGTAAAATAGCATTGCAACATGATGATATGTTACCTGAAAATCCAGAAAGAAATTACCACCATGATGAGCTTTTCAAGTCATCAACATCTAGCCATGATGAGATAAAACATGCGGATGATGATGTTTGGAATGGGGAAGATGCCTAGCTATTTCGTGCTGATATCAGCTTTCATGAGGTAAACATTATTTTTTAATGGATAAATATAAGGACAGTATAATCCTTTAAATTGGTTAACATCGGCTAATATTTTTAGATTGCTCCAGGTTCCATTAATACTTTTGGCATCGCGATAAACCATGGCATGGAATTTACTTTTCGCGATTGGATCATAAGCTGAATCGTAGCTGTAAGCAATGATCCATCGTTGAAATTTCTTATGATATAGGAGGGAGGCCTCACCAATGGGTCCGGGTATAATAATGGTCGCTTTACCTTCATCAGCTTTGAACCACTTTTTCGAATCACCATTCCAATATTCGTATTGATTTAAATTCAGCATTTCTTTTTCCTTAATCCTAGCCAAATATCCCGGCCCACCACGACCGGCTAAGCTTCCTATCATATAAACAAAACCATCCCTCTTGGCATAACAGATCTGAGAAAACTTACTATTGCCATTAAAGGTTACTTCTTCTTTTCTTGTCCAGGTTTTTCCGTCATCTGCTGAGGCATACAACGAAGAAAAGTTAGTAAGCCATCGGCCATTTTTACCTGCCCAATCAAAAATGTTCATGTAATGCACATAATCTGTTTTACCTACTCGAATAACTGCTGTTGGAATAGAGGTATTGTATTTTTTAGGATTCGTCTTTCCACCAGCACAAATTTCTCTGGCACTTCCGTTTTCATCCAATACCATAGAATCAATTGTAATTCCATCCTCCAGATTATTGTCGCTGGAAAATGCCAGAACATTTGATCGCCAATTAGCACCATTGCCACCGCCTTTACCATCTTTTTCAGCAATAAATTCTCTTCCATGGGTATCACCGAAAAAGATCCCGACTTTTGAACCTTCCATTTGCCAAAAAATTCCCAGATCAGTTCCACCAACATCATAGTCCTTTGCAGTATTATTCGGACTGGGAAGTTGTTCACCTTTGAGTGGTGTTCCTGTTAATCGAGCGATTTTTTTGACATTACTCAATTGTAATTCAGGAGTTTTATTGTTTTGTGCCAAAGCGCAAAGGCTATTGAAAGTAAGGAAGGCAATGGCTAAGCTAAAAGGTTTTAGTAGTTTATTAAATTGATATGGTGTCATATTGGTTTTCATTTGGTTAGCAGACTAATGTAAGTATATTAGCTAAAAAAGAAACCAAAATAAATGATTTGTTACCGAACATTTCCTGCAAAAGTTACCGAGTTTTAAATATGGGGATTTCGAAACGTTTGTAGCTCTTTTTTGTTATTTTCATCTACATATTAATAGTTTCAATGCGAAATTTTTTACAAAGATTATTAGGAAAATGGGTAATTAGCCTCTCTAACAAGTTTGGTTCTCGACCTAATCAGATACGTATTCACGAAGCATTGACGAAACTTTATGAGACTATTTTGGGCGAGCCCGGCAAACGAGGACTGGTTTTCGATATACAACCGGATGATAAATTTATCATTTTTTCCGATCAGCATAAAGGCGCAAGAGACTATGCTGATGATTTCGCTCTGGCAGAGAAAAACTATTTAGCGGCGCTTGCTCATTATCATCGAGAAAATTTTCATTACATCAACCTGGGAGATAGTGAAGAACTATGGGAAAATTTAATGGAATCTGTAATTAAACACAATAAAGCTACTTTCGAGGCAGAGAAGGCATTTATACTCTCTGAATCGTTCACAAAGATATTCGGTAATCACGATTTGTACTGGGATAACGATCCACTTGCTGGCTTCAACCTAAATAGAATTTACGGAAAAAAGATACCTATTTATGAGGGTGCGATTTTAAGAACGACTATAGCAGATAGAAAATTAAATATTTTCCTTACTCATGGTCATCAAGGTGATTTACAAAGTGACGGAAATTGGTTTAGTAAGTGGTTTGTTAGTACAATTTGGGCACCTTTACAATCCTTTTTGCGAATTAACCCTAATACTCCGGCTTACGATAATCAGCTTAAAACCGAACATAACAGCATGATGTATAGCTGGCAAATAAAACAACTAAATACCTCGCTGATTACCGGGCATACGCATCAGCCTGTTTTTGCTTCACTCACTCATTTGGAGCGGATCTATTTAAAGTTAAAAAGAGCGACTTTAAGTAATAATCAACAAGAAATTGACTTATTAAATGCCGAATTGAAGAAAAGAATTCGGGAAGGGGATGAGGCGCCAGAATTTAAACAGTACAAACCGGGCTATTTTAATAGTGGTTGTTGTTGTTTTAGTGATGGCGATATTACGGGCATTGAAATTGAAAATGGAGTAATACGTTTAATCAAGTGGTCATTTCTGAAAAATGGAACTCCAGAAAGAATTGCGCTTGAGGAAATGAGCTTGGCAGAATTGCTCGATTAATTATTTAATCGGTAGCTGAACAAAAAAAGTAGTGCCCTTATTTTTGCCTTCACTCTCTGCCCAAATTTTACCTTTATGCATATCTACAAACATTTTCACAGCTGTAAGGCCCAAACCATTAGAATTTTCGCCATGAGTTGGTATGGCGCTTAGATCTGCAAATTTTATAAAAAGTCTTTCCAAATCAATATCATTTAAACCTACGCCTTCATCTTTAACAGCTATCGTAATTAAATTTTCTTCTTGCTGATGCGACAATGTGATGATTCTATTTTCAGGAGAAAATTTAATTGAATTATGTAAGATGTGATAAAACAGTGCCGTTATCTTTTCATCGTCGCCAAAAATTTCTAAAGCCGAATTTATTTTAATATCAAAGTTTTGACTTTTTTTATTAGCTAGTGGCGCTAGTTTTTGGGTAACCGAATTTAAAATTTCTCTGAGATCGATTTTATTTTTTTGTGGTTTAAACGAACCACTTACTTTTTTAGCCGAGCTTAAAATTTCGTTTAAACTACCGACCATTTTTTTTGATTGCAAATTAATTTTTGAAGCAATCAAGCCCGCTTTTTCATCGATGTTTGGCATTCTACTCACCAATTCCGATTGCAGAGAAATAGTAGTCATCGGATTTTTTAAATCGTGAATGAGTACATGCAAGCGATCATCCTGCGCAGTAAGTGTTTGTCTGATGGCAATCCTGGTTTCTAATTTATCAATAACTAGTTCTGCTAATGTTGATAACATTTCTTTTTGTTTTTCCGTTGGTTCTGCCGTGATAGCGCCAAACACATAAAGTGCTCCAATTACAAAATGATCAGGAGATTTGATGGGTACAGCTATATATTTAGTTTGCTCATCACTTCTTGCGCTATTATTTGTTGTTGCCCCCCAGTCTTTTAAGTATTCTGGAGATAGAAAACTATCATTCTTTGACAATTCAATCTTCTTTCCAACTTGCGATTTTATAAAAATATCATCGTTGGTTATAAAGCAAATTCCAGCATTTTCCACTTCAAAAATGGCAGCCGCCAACCAGCTGATATTGTCGTATGTGTGCTCTGCTGGTGAATTTAAAATTTCATAATATAAAAGTTTTTCTAATCGGCTGTCGCTATTAATTGGGATAATGTTTTCAGGCATGATGGTATTTTTAGAATGCTGATCCCGGTGAGAACAGCAATAATGTTAAAGGTAAAGATTATCCTCAAAAGGATAAAAAAAGAAACAATTATATAGTAAATTTAGTTAATATACATATTGAAAATATTCGGATAAAGAATTCGAATTAACGATCAAATCAACATAAAAATGAGATTATATATTGAACGAAAACCCGTTAAGGTAAACCCCGATACCAAACGTGTTATTGCCCGTTTTTTTTTTAACGGAGAGGAAAGAGCACTTGAGGTGATCAGAAAAGTTTTAGAGTTTTCTGACGAAAAAGTTTTTTCCTTAATTTCGCCAATTCTGCAGGAATACTCAAAAAGACATAGGAATATCACAAAGATTTTAAATCGGCATTGTAAAAAGCTTAAAAAGCAGTTCACCACATTAAATACCGATATGGAAGACCTTGATCAATATAAGCGGTTATTGATCGGCGCTTATTTTACACACGAATATTCAATTGAATCTGCTGCTTTTTTTAATCCCAGTATTGTAGATGATCCTGATCAAACGGATTTAGTGGAAGGTGAGAAAAGAGTAATTATAAGCTTCAGGGCTGTTGGAGAAGGCCACATTTCATCAATTGTTTTCCGAAGGGCATTAATTGATAAAAATAATAATATTCAGGTGCTGCCAGTGGGCGATTATGTTGATGAAGCTGAGGTGGTGAAAAATGCAATTTATGTTAAAAAGCTTTTTCTTAAAAAGGCTGCCTATGCACAAATTGATCCTTCGGTTTTAGAGGAGATTGAAGCTAAATTGGATGATAAGTTTGAGTATACTGCATTAAGTAATATCATTAAAGATTCTAAAAGCTTACATAAAGATAACCCAGTTAAATCGGTTGAATTCGATAAAGTGCTTTGGCTTTCTGATACCTACCACACGATAAGTTTTTCAAAAGATACCGATATTTCAGATCGTGTTATTTTCCCGATCTCAGAGTTTGAAAGAAAAGGAATTGAAGATGCCAGGTTTGTAAAATTTATAAAAGATGATGGAAGAGTAGTGTATTACGCGACTTATACCGCATTTGATGGATCACTTATCATTCCGAAATTGGTACAAACGGAGGATTTCTATGAATTTAAAGTGATTCCGCTATATGGAGATGGTGCACAAAATAAAAATTTAGCATTATTCCCCCGTAAAATAAACGGGAAATATGTAATGATGAGTAGGATAGATGGGTGGAATAATTACATCATGTTCTCTGACAAAGTGAATGTTTGGGAAAATCCAATTTTGCTAAAACAACCACGTTACTGTTGGGAGCTTGTACAAATAGGAAACTGTGGTTCGCCGATTGAAACTGACAAGGGTTGGCTGGTTATAACCCATGGTGTTGGCCCAATGAGGAGATATTGTATTGGGGCAGTGTTGTTAGATTTAGACGACCCAACCAAAGAAATAGGGCATTTAATGGAACCACTAATTATACCCAATAATGATGAGCGTGAAGGTTATGTTCCAAACGTGGTCTATTCTTGTGGGTCAATTATCAGCAATGGAGAGTTGATTATACCTTACGGTTTATCCGATTACAGTTCTTCATTCGCAACCGTAAATTTAGAGTTACTTCTAAATCGTTTATTAGAAAACAACGATAAATAGTTAAACTCTAATGGACAAAAAAAGGCTGATTCAGATGATGAATCAGCCTTTTTTTATTTGCTCGAACAGTCTATTTTTCTACTTTTTCATTTTCTACTAATGGAGAAGATAATGTTGCATATTCAGCTTCGGCAGCCTTTAATACGGCTAGGTGGGAGATAAAATAAGCTAACGTACTTTCAGCGCCTTGATTTCTATTCACACTGTTAAACTGTAAGCCATCGGCACAGCCATGGGTTTCGAAATCGTACAGAGGAATGTGGAGGCTGTTTTTGCCTAAAAACCACTCGTAACTTACCTGCATTAAGTCAAGGTATTTCTCTTCTTTGGTAATCTCGTAGGTTTTGGCATAAAGCAAAACCATCGCCATTGTTTCAATAGCTTGTTGATCATATATTGGATTTTTACCATGCTTTTTCATCCAACCATCATTCCCAACAGGATTTAGATAACCATTTTCGAAAGAAAACTTATTTAAAAATTCAATACTTTCCATAGCGATTTTATACGATTCTATATTACCGGTAGCCTCATAGTGATGAAGAAGTGCCAACGGTAAAATGGCGTTATCGTAAGTCAAAATATCTTCAAACCAATGCCATTCGCCATCTTTATTAATGTTATACGCTTGTTTAAGTGTATTTGCCAAGGTGTTAATTTCATTGATTAGTAATTCATCACCATGGTGGGTTTTTAAATAATAAGCTACTCCAATGATGGTGTTAGCCTGGCCTCTCAAATATTTCAAACTTTTAAAATGAGAAACGGAATGTGAGAATAATTCTCTTCCGAATTCTCGGTAAGAGTTATTTGGGGCGACATTTATTAAATAACCTAATGACCAAATGGTACGACCAAACGAATCTTCAGATCCAACTTCATCCAGATAATTTCTGTTAAAGCTTAAAAAATTCCTAAAATTTCCATCTTCCCGCTGCATGTATTGAATGAAACTTAAATAGACTGGAATTAGCTTCAGGGCTTTTTGATTTTTATCTTGCTCAAAAGCCATTAAAGCCATAATTAATGCTCTGGCATTATCATCTATACAGTATCCTTCCTTCAAATTCGGAATTCCAAAACGGGCATGCTGTATAATTCCTGTATCATCAGTCAACAAAGAAATATGACTTAAATTTAGAGCCGGCATTCCTTCAACATCAATAATCGGCGGCACAACTCTAGATGGTTTCTGGCCTGCGAATAATGCCTCCTCTAAAACGTTCATGTAAACATCTCCAATAGCTGGCCACCTTAAATTTAACCCATATTGGTATGCATTTGATTTAAGTTGTTGATGCTTATTTTGATCATTTAATAATTCATTTACTACATTTGCTAGCTGCTCATCGTTTTTAAAATCGAACAACTTACCTCTGTTATCTGCAAGTAATTCTTGCGCATGCCAATACGGAGTAGAAACTACAGCTGCACCTGCTCCAATAGCATATGATAGTGTTCCACTGGTGATTTGCGCTTCATTTAAATACGGGGTAACATAAATGTAGCAGGCAGTTAAATATTGATGTAATTCTTCTTCAGAAACAAATTTATTTACAAATGCAATGTTATTTTCCACACCCAGCTCTTTAGCTAAAGCTTTAAGGCTATCGCGATATTCCTCTCCATTATGTTTAACAACACCCGGATGTGTGTTTCCTAAAATCACATATAAAACATCAGGATGTTGGGCAACGATGCTCGGAAGCGCCTTTATCATCGTTTCTAATCCCTTATTACGACTAATTAAGCCAAAGGTGAATAGCACTTTCCTGTTTCTAAATAATTCACTTTGAGCAACTTCATTATTTAAAATAGGCTCCAGATCTGGAACGCCATGTTCAATTAATTTTATTGATGATTGTGGAATTTGGTAAATGCTGGTTAAAAATAAAACTGCTTTTTTACTCATCACCACTATTTTCGAAGATTTTAATGCAATCTCTTTAATAATGGTTTGCTGCATGAAATTGGGTTCTTTTAATACCGTATGCAGGATGGTAATAAAAGGCTTTTTTAATCTGTTGATAAATGAGAGTAAAAATACCCCGCTATTACCACCATAAATTCCAAATTCGTGTTCGATGATGCAGGTTTCGATATCACTGTTATTTATGAAATCTGCAGCTTCTAAATAATCTTGCTGATTCTGCTGTCTTATTACAAACTTAACTTCCTTCGGATAGGCATGCTCATCAAGATTATCTGATTCATTTAATGCAACAACGAAACTATTTTGAGCATCATAAGAAGAGTTTAAGCTTAAAGCGTTAACTAAATTCTGATTGAATGTTGCTAACCCGCATTCGCGTGGAGGATAAGTGGATATGTATGCAATCTTCATAAGTACTAATAGGTTGATATACCTTATTTAACATAGCCAATGGTAAATGGTTTTGTTTTCGATAGATTTCTGTTGATTATGACAAAACAATATGAATTATCGTCTTGTTACCTATAAAATTTAAACATTATTGCTATGAGATCGATTTGGAAAGGTTCAATTGGATTCGGTTTAGTTAATATTCCTGTAAAATTGTTTTCAGGAGTGCAAACTACGCACCTGGATTTTGATATGCTTGATGAACGCGATCATGAAAAAATTAGGTACATGCGTGTAAATGATAAAACGCATAAGGAAGTACCTTTTGATAAAATTGTTAAAGGACATTTTCTTAAAGACAAATACATTATTTTAGATAAACACGATTTCGAAGAAGCTTCACCGGAAAAAACTAAAATTATTGAACTCGAAAATTTTGTCGATATCAAAGAGATAAATCCTATTTATTACGAAACCTCATATTATACAGAACCAGAGAAGCAGGGTCGAAAGGCTTATGCACTGCTATTAAAAGCATTAGAAAAATCTGGCAAAGCCGGTGTAGCTCGGTTTGTTTTAAGAAATACCGAAAACCTTTGCGTTATTCATCCTATGGAAGGTGTAATTGTAATTACCAAAATTCGGTTTGAACAAGAGATTAGAAGTTTATCAGACATTAATAAAGTAACGGACATCACAATTACTAAAAAGGAGATGGACGTCGGTTTAGCGCTGATTAAACAATATAGTTCGGAATTTGATTTAAGTGCTTTTAAAGATGACTACAGCGAAGAATTGTTAAAAATAATTAAGGCAAAAGCCAAAGGCAAACGAGCCACAGTAAAGAAAATGAAACCACAAAAAGCGACGAGCGATGATTTATATGATCAATTGATGCAAAGTTTGGGATCAAAAAAAGGAGCTTAAGTGTGTTGGAATGAAAAAAAAGGAGGCCTTATCGCCTCCTTTTTTCGTTATCTTATTTGAAGGCAGCCTTTAACTGTTCTGCTGCATAAGCTTGAGCCGCTTTAGCTTCTGGAACAACAAGGGCCATTCCGAAAAATTCATGTGTTACGCCTTCATAATTTCTGCTATTCACCTTCACGCCAGCTTCAGCTAGTTTATTGGCTAATATTGTTCCATCATCATGCAAAGGATCAATTTCTGCAGTGATGATAGTGGTAGGAGGTAAGCCTTTTAGATTTGCATTTACCAGCGAAATTTTTGGATTTTGTGCTTCAATCATTGTGGTTAAGTATTTTTCTGTAAACCAACCCATCATTGCTTTATTTAATGGTTTAGCATTGGCATAAAGCTTATAAGATTCTGTATCCATATTTGATTGTGCAATAGGATAAATCAAAACCTCGTGTAAAGGGATCATTATATTTTTATCTCTTGCCGTAATAGATACATTCGCTGCTAAATTACCACCGGCACTCTCGCCAACAACAGCAATTTTCGCTGGGTCACCTTTTAAGCTAACTGCATTTTTGACTACCCATTCATAGGCTGCAAACGCATCGTTGTGCGCCGTCGGGAATTTATTCTCTGGAGCAAGCCTGTAAGCAACGGATACCACTACAGCATTAACCTGTTCTGCTAATCCCTGTGCAGAGGCATTGTAAACATCTAAGTTGGCAATAACAAAACCGCCACCATGATAATAAACAATCACTGGATATGGACCATTTCCGGCTTTAGGAGTGTAAATGCGAACATGAATTTTTCCACCAGCAACATTGATGTCCTTACCGCTGGTATCAACTTTAGGTGCTGGAACTTTGATCTCATTTTGCTTTACTAAATCCATAACGGCATCGGTTGGCGTATGGTTTTTACGAGCAGCAGCTGGATCTAAGGTTTCCAAAGGCTGATCTCCATAACTCGCTAGTTTTTCAATTACAGTTTGCATTTCCGGTTTAATTGTTTTACCCCACTCTGGCGGAGGACCGGCTGGTTTCAACGCTACGACAGTTGACGAATCGGCCATTACAGAATCTGTAGTGTTTGTTGTTTTATCTCCACTGGTGCAGGCAGATAGTGACATCGCCAGCGCACAAAGGGCAGATGACAACTTTAATAAATTGGTTTTCATAGGATACTTTTTTTTATAAATGCTTCTTCTATAACGTTATCAGGAAGTTAGAGTTTGGTTTTACACACAACCTTTTAGAATTTAATCGCTTTCCAAACATCTACACCAATTAACTTGTTCTATAAAAAACTAAATAATATGTTAACAGAAATTACAGGGTTACCCGATAATGTATTTGGTGTGAGGGCTACCGGCGAAGTTACCAGTGATGATTTGAAGAACGTATTGTTACCCGGCTTAAAACGAACGGCAGATCGATTTGACGAAATAAGGTATTTATTGGTGTTGGAAACTGATGTAAAGAATTTTACCGCTGGTGCCTGGGTTCAAGATGCTAAGGCGGGGTTACAAAATTTCACTAAATGGAAAAAAATAGCTGTTTTAAGCCACGAGAAAAGTGTAGAATGGTTTTCAGATGCATTCTCAATAGCAACTCCAGGTTCATCAAAAGGTTTTAAACCAGATGAACTAGAAGAAGCCAAAGCGTGGTTAATTACTGATAACTAAATTAAATATTCAACTATGAAATCCGCTCTATTTCACGCCACAATCGGGATGAGTAATTTAGTTGGCGCATGCAGTGAGTAGGGTTTTGTTAACTTAAATAATTAAAAACAGATGAAAAATTCAAAAACTTCGGCAGAAAAAAGCAAAGCTACTGCACCAAAAGATGAAAAAGCAAAAGGAGCCGATGAAAAGGTTACTTCGGCAAAAGACGCTAAAAAAGTAGATGTGAGTAAGGAGTCGCCTAACAAAGACAAAAGTAAGTGAGTTTAATTTATGAAGATAGATTCGGATAATATTAATCGGTTTTACGATAAAATTTTTGATTGGGTAATAGCGAAAGGTCCGGCTGTTCTTTTAGGTATTGCTGTATTAATTGTTGGTTTATGGCTTATTAAAATTTTTAGTAAATGGTCAAAAGCAGCAATGACGCGGAGGGCAGTAAACCCTTCATTAACACCATTTCTTACTAGTCTAATCATCATTACGTTAAGAGTGCTTTTGGTTTTAACCGTAATGCAAATTATCGGAATCCAACTGACATTTTTAACTGTATTAGTGGGTGGTATAGGAGTAGCCGCCGGTTTAGCGCTATCAGGTACTTTACAAAATTTTGCAAGTGGGGTGCTGATACTATTGCTAAAACCGTTTGTAGTAGGCGATAATATTATCGCTCAGGGGCAGGAAGGTACAGTAAAATCAATACAGATTTTCTATACCATTGTGAAAACTTTCGACAATAGATCAGTAGTAATACCGAACAGTAAATTATCGAATGAAGTAATCATCAACATCAGCAAAGAAGGCGTAAGAAGGCTAGATATTGAAATTAAGTTTAGTTATGGGATTGAATTTGAGCAAATAGTCAAAGTTTTTAACCAAACGGTTGACGAATTTAAAAAATGCCTCAACACTCCAGAACGTAGAATAGGGGTATCGACTTTAGAAGATAGTGGTTACAAAGTGGCCATGAACATTTGGGTGAAAGCTCATGGGTTTATGGATACAAAGTTATCTTTTCAGCAAGAGTTAATGAAAAATTTAAAAAATGGCGGGGTAAAATTACCTGGAATGCCAGACTAATTTATGCTTTCAGAAGTGCATAAATCTTATCCATCAGCTCATCAATATTAAACGGCTTCGCCATAAAGTCATCGGCAGAAACCCCATCAAGTGTGTAATTGGTGGCATTATAACGGGCGGAAATCATTAACACAGGAATATGGCTGGTTGAGTCTTTCTCTTTCAATTCTTTCAAAAGAACTCTTCCGTCAATATCCGGCAGCATGATATCCATGATGATAACATCTGGATTAAACTCGGATACATGCTCAATAAAATCTGCGCCTTTGTTTAACCCCGCTACATTAAAAGCTTCGCTTTCTAAGATAAGAGTAATAACATCTAAAATTGCATGGTTATCTTCTATAACCAGAATGTTCTTTTTTGACAAGGTTGGGATGATTTTTAAATTTTGAACAAAGATAAAATAAAAAATAAATCTCTAAACTGAATATAGCAAATTAGAGTCATTCTAAAAGAACAGTAATATTTGCCATTTAGAAAATTCTAATACTTTTGTAAGTGCTAATACATCCTATGAATAAATTTTCTGTTGATTTAACCAATTGTGATAAAGAGCCTATTCACATTCCCGGCAAAATTCAGTCGCATGGTTTTTTAATCGCTATCAATAAAATTGATTTCACTATCACCTATATAAGTGAGAACACAAGCGATTATCTTTCTACGCCAGCTAAAAATTTATTGGATCAGCCTATTTCGGTATTGTCAAATCATTTCGCTCATGAACCTGATTTTAATATCGAAAACTTATTAAAGTTAGGGGTGATTAGGAAAAGTTTCGATGCCATTAGTCCATATCCCATTGCAATAAACGAAAAGCCATTTTATCTTATTATAAATACTTCAGTTAACGATTGGCTTTTAGAATTTGAGCCAGTAAGTTTACAATATGATATTCAAAGTTTAGTTGGCAGATCGGCCTCTGCAATGCTGCAAGGTAAATCGGTATCAGCCTTATTAAAAGGAGCCGCTTCCGAAGTTAAAAAGCTTATTGGTTATGATCGTATCATGATTTATAAGTTTTTAGATGATGGACACGGAGAAGTAGTAGCCGAAGAAAGGGAAGATCATTTAGAGCCATTTTTTGGTTTACATTATCCAGCGACAGATATTCCGAAACAAGCAAGAGAATTGTATAAGCTAAATTTAACACGCCTAATTGCAGATGTTAATACCGATGATTCTCCTATAATAACTTTCAACGAAGCCACCGCATTAGATTTAACTAACGGAAGTTTGCGAGCTGTTTCGCCTATCCATATCCAATATTTAAAAAATATGGGGGTGTATTCGAGCTTTAGTATTTCGTTAATCGCAAATGGCGAGTTATGGGGTTTGATTGCTTGTCATAATTATAGTCCTAAATTTATAGATTATAAAGCTCGCGAAGGCGCTAAGCTCATTGGCGAAATTTTGTCTTCTGCATTGGAATACAGACAGGAAGAAGAAAATTCGGAAACAGTAGAATTATTCAACAACACTGCGAATGTACTATCTGAACACCTCAATCGAGATAAGTATCTAGTTGAAGCACTAACCAATTACGATGAAACGTTACTGAATGTTACTCATGGAACCGGTGTGGCGATTGTTTTCGAAAACGAGCTAAAAACAATTGGTGAAGTTCCGGATGATGAGTCGATATGGGAGTTAGTCGCCTGGCTTAAAGATAATAGCGACGAATCGATTTACTATACGCATCGGCTTTCCGAAATTTTTCATCCAGCGAAAAAGTATAAAGATATAGCATCTGGAATCTTGGCATGTTCGCTAAGTAAAGATCCCGTTGAAATCATGATCTGGTTTAAGCCAGAACAAATATCTACCGTTAATTGGGCAGGAAATCCTGATAAACCCGTAACCGCTTTTGTGGATGGATTAGCGAGTCTATCTCCAAGAAAGTCTTTCGAAACTTGGTCTGAAGTGGTTAATAATACATCCGAAGAAATGGATGCCGGAAGAGATTACTTCCGTTTTGCGCATCCGGGAAATTATCGTTGCTCACATTAATAAGAAAGCCAACGAGATTAGATTGTTAAATGAGAAACTACAATCAGCTTATGAGGAACTGGATACTTTTAGTTATACCATTTCTCACGATTTGAGAACACCGCTTACCTCTATAAAAACCTATGCAGAGCTGATGTTGAAAAACAAAACGCTGGATGATAAGGGAAAGAGCATGCTGGATAGGATTGTTAACAGTGCTAACAAAATGAATTTTCTAATCAAGGAGATTTTAAATTTAGCTCGTGTAGGCCGTTCTGAAATCGTTTTTGAGACGGTAAATATGCAATCGTTGTTAGCTGAGGTTAGCGCTGAAGTCTGGTCGGCTTTTAAAGCAGACAATGCCGAATTGATTTTAGGGCAATTGGTTGATCTGAAAGGTGATAAAACAATGATCGCTCAAGTTTTTACAAATCTTATCAGCAATGCTGTAAAATACTCGTCAATGGTTAAAAGCCCTAAAATTGAAGTGAGTGCTGTTATAGATGGTGGAGAAACTATTTATACGATTAAAGATAATGGTATGGGAATTGATAACCGTTATTACGACAGAGTCTTTGAGCTTTTTAAGCGCATGGAAAATGTTAAGGATATTGAGGGAACAGGTGTGGGTTTAGCCATTGTAAAAAGAATAGTTGAAAGACATAACGGTAGGGTTTGGTTTGAAAGCAAACTCCATGCAGGTTCAACTTTCTATGTGGCTTTT
This sequence comes from Pedobacter sp. AC212, assembly GCF_979258625.1. Taxonomy (NCBI): domain Bacteria; kingdom Pseudomonadati; phylum Bacteroidota; class Sphingobacteriia; order Sphingobacteriales; family Sphingobacteriaceae; genus Pedobacter; species Pedobacter sp. AC212. Next base: position 2,709,699 of record NZ_OZ409870.1, read on the forward strand.
AAAAATAAATAGAATGACGCCAGACATATTTTATGTAGAAGATGATACGGATTATGCATTTTTTATGCAGAACGCCGTACAAGAAGTTAAAGAAACGCTAAATCTGAGTATTGTAGAAGACGGAAAAGAGGCTTTGGAAAAATTGCAGGCTTTCGCTGATACTAAAACCAAACCGAAATTAATTTTATTGGATTTAAACTTACCAGGTTTGTCTGGGTTAGATTTATTGAAATTTATTAGAGATATTCCTTACTTAAAATCTGTTCCGGTGATTTTATTCTCCACCTCAGATCATCCGGATGATGTAAAAGCATCAATAGAGTTTGGTGCCAATGCTTATTTAACAAAACCCGATGGCTACGATAACTTACTGAAATGTGTACACTCCGTACACGACTTTTGGTTTAACCAGCATTTACGTTTAAATTAATTTTTTTAGATATAACAATAAAGATTCGGGCTTCAATCCGAATCTTTTCTTTTTTACAATTTACTTTTAGATATCACCTAAATATGATTGCCAATTTATTGAGAACGGAAACCGCTGAAAATCATGCGGCATTAGAATCTTTAATGTTTGTAAATGAAATTATGAACAATACATTAAGCATTGAAAACTATAAAAAACTATTAACCATTAATTACATTATACATCAAAAATTAGAAAATAAGTTAGCCAATATGTTAGATACTGATTTGGCTGATCGATTGGATATGAAGAACAGACTAAAGTTAGCTGCGTTGGAAAAGGACCTGGCGTATTGGCAAATTGATAGTTTGACTTTGCCAGCGCTTAACTTCGAATTATTTGTGCCTGAAAAAAATAATGCAGAAGTATTAGGCGCATTATATGTGCTGGAAGGCGCTACACTGGGCGGAAACGTAATTAAAAAGCATATTTTGGCTAACCCTAATTTTTCTAATCACGAAGGCGGTTTAAACTATTATGGTGTTTATGGGGAAGAGTTAGGTTCAAAATGGAAAAATTTTGTAACTATACTGAATGAAAGTGTTATAAGTGCTGATTACGAGCGATGCGTTAGAAGCGCTAATGAAACCTTTAATAATTTGATCAAGTTATCAAAACAGCTTAATTAGGTTTTCAAATTCGGCCTGATAAAATCAAAAAAATACATCTATAATACTGCTAAGGCATTTTTTTGATTGTTAGAATGTGCAAAACTTCTTTCAAATTAAAATTTGCTTTCTGTTGTTAATTCAAGGTAAATATGTATTATTGAAAAAAATAAATTTTTTAAACCTTAAAAACATCAATTAGCGATGGAAAAATTCTCAAAAGTTAAAGCTGCTGTTGCTGCGATTGAAGCAGATGTAGAAAAATTTTATAATGCTGGCAATGCAGCTGCTGGTACTCGTGTGCGTAAAGCAATGCAAGATCTTAAAGTTTTAGCACAAGAAATCCGTGCAGAAGTAACTGACAAGAAAAACTCTGGAAAATAATATTTCGCGAGTAAGAACAAAAAGGGTTTCGGTATGCCGGAGCCCTTTTTGCGTTTAGTGCATTTTGAGCAGCTATCGTTATCCCAAACTTACTATCTGCAACAGAGGAGCAAATCTTAATTATTAGTTTGCAGTTTGTAACGTGACTAACGCTAACAGGCAATTTGCTTGTTAGAGATTGTAACTTTAAAAGACAGTTTGGGAATTAACATGTGACAATGCAATAATAGAGCATCCAACAATTAACCCGAAGCCCTATAAAAGATAAAGCTCCCCATCGCGGGGAGCATCTATCCAACTAACAAAACATATTTTTTAATTTGAGCGCAAATAATTCAAGCTAACCTTTTCTAACCAACTTATATTCAAATACAGGTTTTCCACGCTCACCACCATCGCTTCCAACACCCATACTTACAAATCTTAGTTTATAAATATTACCAGCACCATCTTTAATAACATAGAAACGGTCAGTTTTAATACCTGTCCCTGTAGTTGATCTCCACTTACTTCCTATGGCATCTCTGGTCGTCAAAAAAGTTAAAGTTGATAGATTTGATTCGGCGAAGGATGAATATGTTAATGTGCTTGTATTTAGAACTTCCGCTGCAGAAACACCCGTTAGATTGTTAATCGCGATATAATCTTGAAACCAATATGGTGAACCTAAGCCAGAATTGTATGTTCCATAACTCCAGGCAAAATCCCATTCTGTTTTTCTAGATTCAGCACTTACAGCTTTATTACTCTCTAGTGAAACGAAAACCAGGTTATAATCAGCATTCTTTGCAACATCCAAAGTTTTAATGGCTGTTTCACTTAATCTTGCATATTGAATTTTATAGCCAGCTCCATTACCGGTAATCCTAACTTTAAACCACTTTTCTTTTTCTTTGCTTCCTTCAAAACTGATTAAGAACACTTTATTCTCCGCATCAACAGCGCTTATTTCAGGGATTGCTGTTTTAGTAACGTCACCATCCCAGTTATCAACAAGTGAAACAGTTGTGGGGTCGGTGATGTCATGATTCAAGTTTACTGAGGTTCCCGGATCTGCTACTGTCACAGCAGAGATATCACTTTTTGAGGTAGATACAGCAGTTGTTTGGTATGCTGCATTTAGGACAACTCTAAATCTACTATCTGAAGTTAATCCAAAATTGAAACTTTTCCTGTCAACAGCTGTCGCTTTATCCGTACTCAAATCAGCATAAACGATATTTGCGTAATTTGATTCAGCAGTTTTACCGCTAAGGGTTAATGTACTTCCATCAGAAGGTGGCACTATAATTATAGGTTCTTCGCTATCTTTTTTGCAAGCCGTAAAAGTTATCGCCAAAGCAGCAATCGCAATCATTGAGTTAAGTTTATTCATGTTCTTATATATTGTGTTTAAAAATTATTTGTTCCAGTTAAAAGTTAAGCCAAAGACATAAGAGCGGCCATAGCTATAGGGTACTGCACCACCACCCGTATTATGTGCGCCTCCAGATGCGGTTGAAGTATTGCTCAAACGGGTTACATTAAACAGGTTTTTAACACCTGCATTGATGGTGATGCATTTGTAAATGCTTTTGTTCAACATCAAATCTGCTAAGCTAAACCCACCAATCTCAACCAATTGGTAGTCCATAATATTGGTATTTACACTTTGATAACTCGGAACAGCGCCTGAATATTTATAGAATAGACTGATGTTTCCTCTAATTTTTGGAAAGCTGTATAAGATCGTTGCGGTAATTTCAGGCGACCAGGAAAATTCAGGTATTGGCAACTCGGGATTATTTTCTAATTGTTCATTATATCTGCCGATGTAGGATGCACCAATGGTTGCGTTCAAATTTTTATAGATGATGGTATTGTCTAAGGTAAATCCTGCAGTTTTAAATTTTGTTACATTAAATAGCGTAGTCATCGTTGCATCTTGTGCCGATTGGGCAAATGAGATTCGGTTTTTAAAAAGATTATAGAATCCTGCCAAGGTTGATCTGACTTGTAAATTGTCAAGTTTTAGTCCCGCCCAGGTTAATGAGCCATTAAAACTATTTGACTCTTCAGCTTTTAAATTTGGATTACCAATAATGTTATGACTGGCATCAACAAAATCATAGTATAACTCTCTCAGTGCTGGCGATCTAAAGCCACGGGCGTAAGCCAATCTCAAATCGAAATTTTTGCTTAAAACAAACTTGGTGTTTAGTGATGGAATAACAGGAGGAGCGGGGTACACCGAATTTTTGACAAATCTTAATCCCGGCCTGATATTTATCCCTTCAATAGGTTTAATCTCTGATGAAATAAAAAGCGCATAATCATTATTACTGGCGAACCATTAATTCGTTGTCCACTTGCTGCATCTCTGTTAAATTCAAAACCTGGTTGAAAGGAAATTTTGGAATTTAAAATATACTGTGCTGTGGCCCTAAAAATAGTGGAGTTAAATTTGGCAGTATCCTGCTTTCCTTGTTCGGTACTGAGCACATCTGCACCTGTACTGAAATTGTGATTAATGGTTCTGGTTAAACGTTTCAAATCTGAATAACCAACTATGGCAGTTAATTGTAATGAATTACTAAATCTCCATTCAGATTGTAATTGATTGGTGTAACGCTTGGTTTTATAAGTCTGCCATTCAGCAATGTAATTCAGTGTATTCATACCGCCACGGCTAATAATTTCTTCCCGCAAACCATCCAATCTGTACAAAATATTAAAATCTTTATTTCTATACCCAATCTTTGTATTGGCAAGCCACTGCTCTTTTGGTTTCCACCGATTGCCACTCGCTAAATCCTGATCAACAATGTCTCTGGAAGTAGTGCTTGGTTTAATGTTCCAGCCAGCAAAATCGTTATGCGTTACGCCAAGCAAGGCACTCCAGCCGTTGTTTTGCCAACTTAACCCAATATTTTGAACGTGATTTCCTTTGTCCGAAAATGCTTTGTACTCGTTTCCAACAGTTTCCTCCTGCAATCTTGCTGTGATATTTAACACCGATTTTCCAGCACGTTTGGTAATAATATTAATCACACCAGCTAAGGCATCAGCCCCGTAAACAACCGACATTGGCCCTTCAACAATTTCAATACGTTCAATGGTATTAATATCAATTTGGTTTAAACTTTCCCTTGTATCCGATCGATCAATCGTGGGTACGCCATCCAGTAAAACCTTAACATTTCTACCTGTCATGCCCATTATGGTTACATCGGTTGTTCCCAATGTTAAATCATTACTAAACCTGAAACCTAATTCGGTATTTAAAACTTGCTGTAAGTTAACAGCTCCACGTAAACGAATTTTTTCTGCACTAATCGTTCGCACATTGTAAACTGAATTTTTTAACGATTGAGGACCAAACTGACCAGTAACCACAACATCTTTCAATTCAGTTGCCTTGGTGGTATCTGTTCTAATTTCCTGAGCAACAGTTAAAAATCCAAAAAACATCAAAAAGATGGATAAATATATTTTCATTTATTTAGACTAATTATAAATAATTGTGCAAATTTGTCGATAATCAGAAACATCAGATAACGCCAAACGGATAATTAATGCCGTGATACGGATTAAAAAAATGGGAATTAAAATATCAGACTATGCTACAGAAGAACCTATTTATTCAAATACCTATCCATATAATTTTGAAGTTGCAAATGATATTGATGAACACAGTAGCGAAATAGCGAATGCTGATTATCAAATAAAAATCAGCGAGAAATGGTTTGAAGGCATCCATGTTACTGTTGCAGACATTGAAACCAATCAGCCTAAAGATTTTAGATACAGCTCAGCTCAAGAAAATATTGGCTTCCTGTATTGCATCGAAGGAGTACTTTTTATTAATAAGGCCGATGAAGCAAGTGACCCGGTCATTATAAACGCTAATCAACAGTCTATTGCTTTTGGGCAATTAAACAATACCATACTCCATATTAATGGAAAGGTTAAATATTTATATATTCAACTTACCTCATCCTATTATCAAAGAATCGCAAATAAAACATTCGAAGCAGAATCATTTCCAAAAGAAAAAACGGTAACACCAGAAATGGAGCTACTCTTTCAATCCATTATCAATTCAAAATATGCTGGTAGAGCAAATCGGTTGTTTATCGAATCTAAAATTTTTGAACTGATTATATACTATATCGATCAGCAACATAAGCCAGAGAGCTTTCTTATTAAGAAAGATGATGTGGATAAAATTCTATTAGCAAAGAAGCTGGTGGAGTCTGATCTCCAAAAACCGCATTCGCTTGTCGAGTTAGCAAGAAAGGTTGGTATAAACGATTACAAGCTTAAACGTGGTTTTAAAGAAATTACGGGATATACCGTATTTGGTTATTTGTATAAAATTAGAATGGAACAGGCTTACCATTTCCTAACTCAGGATAAAAAAAGTGTAAGTGAGGTATCGTATTTAGTAGGTTATAAAAATCCACAGCACTTTATATACGCTTTTAAAAAGCTTTATAAAATATTACCAGGAAGTTTGAACAAAATCTAAAACTCCACGCAAACGTTTGTGTTGTTTAATCTTTGCCTTCGTTTACAATTAGGTCTGATTCTACTATGGTGTTATAAAATGCTTGATTTTCTGAATTGGGACTATTCATTAAATCGAGAAGAATGTTTGCTGCCTTCTGTCCCTGTAAATAGGGATATTGTTCTACTGATGCAACTGGAGAATGATCTATATAGCTTATAATGGGTAAGTTAGCATAACTAACAATGTCAAAATCATTAATTACATTGAGTTTCTTAAAATATTTGATCAAAAATAAGGCAACATAATCATTAAAGGCTACAATTGCAGTGGGTTTCCTTTTATGATTTAAAAATTGATTTGCAGCTTCTATCGTACCTTTTTCAGTTAAATCGCAATTAACGATCGAAGACGGATCGAACTTCAGCCGGTTAAAGGTTATGGCTTGCATATAACCATCTTTTCTTTCGTCGCTCGCGAATAAGGTGGTCGGCCCATTTATCATTCCAATGCTTCTATGGCCTTTTTTAAGCAGGTAATTTATAGCCTTAACGGTTGCGCTTTCTAAGCTGCAAGCTACATAATGAACATTTTTGAATGGAGGAATGCGGTCGAAAAATACCACAGGAATATTAAAAGAATTTAATTTTTCAAAGTGATCAAATTTTGACGTGTCTTTACTGATAGAAACCAACAAGCCATCAACACGTTGATTTTTCATCTTTTCTACCAATTTCACTTCCTGATCATAATCATCATGCGATTGGGCAAAAATAACAGTATAATTCTTTTTTAATGCCTCATCTTCAATTGCAGATATAGCTGTGGAGAAAAAATGCTCTGATAGTTCAGGTAAAATTACACCAATGGTATAGGTTTTGCCCTTTTGAAATAAAATTGCAGCATTATTTGGCTCATAATTTAGTGATTTTGCCAACTGCTTAATTTTTTCTCTTGTTACTGCTCCAATACTGGGATGATCATGTAAGCCTCTAGATACGCTAGAAGGAGAAATGTTCAAAAGTCTGGCGATTTCTTTTATAGTGGTTGGTTTGGATTGCATTTTGACTGCTAAACTATTTCTTCATGATGTAATATTACGAAATAAATCAAACGTTTGCGTTGTTTTTTTACTCCATTTCCTATAATCAAGATTTAAATATCGATACATTCGAATATCTTTTAATGGGTAACCAATATAAAATATTTGAGCTTTATGGATAGAAGACAATTTGTTAAAAACGCAGGACTAACCACTGCTGCTTTTGCAGCCCTTCCAGATCAATCTATTTTTGCATCACCCGTTGATGATAAAATTAAAGTGGTGATGATCGGAGTAGGTTTAAGGGGCCAAAATCATTTGGAATTGCTTTTGAAAAGAAATGATGTAGAATTGGTGGCTATCTGCGATATAGACGACAGGATGTTAACAATGAGTAAAGCCATAGTTGCGAAAAGCGGTAAGCCAATGCCAAAGATTTTTACAGGTGATGAAAATGCCTGGAGAAAAATGTTGGAACTAAAGGGCATTAAAGCTGTAATCATTTCTACTCCATGGGAACTGCATAAACCCATGATAATCGGTGCAATAGATGCAGGCATAAAATACGTAGGATCCGAAGTATCGTTGGGAATTAACTTGCAAGATCATTGGGATGTGGTACACGCTGCTGAAAAAGGAGATGCACATGTGATGATGCTTGAAAATGTTTGTTACCGGAGAGATGTTCTTGCGGCATTGAATATGGTTCGACAGGGTGTTTTCGGGGAGATGATTCATTTTCAAGGCGGTTACCAGCATGACTTAAGGGAAGTTAAATTTAACGATGGCGTTAATCCATACGGACATGGGGTGGAATTTGGGGAGAAAGGATTTTCAGAAGCCAAATGGAGAACAAACCATTCTGTTCATCGTAATGGTGATTTATATCCTACACACGGTGTCGGCCCGATTGCTCAATGTATAGATATTAATAGGGGAAACCGGTTTTTGAAGCTAAATTCCTTTGCAACCAAATCTCGTGGCTTGCATAACTATATTGTTGAAAAAGGAGGTACAAACCATCCGAATGCTAAAGTGAATTTCAGATTAGGAGATATTGTAACGACCACAATTGATTGTGCAAACGGCGAAACGATTATTTTGCAGCATGATACTAATTTACCACGCCCTTATTCTTTAGGTTTCCGTTTTCAGGGTACAAAAGGTTTATGGATGGATGTGAACAAAAGCATTTATGTAGAAGGCATAAGCAAGCCACATGCTTGGGATAATGCTAAAGAGTGGCTGGAAAAGTATGATCATCCGCTATGGAAAAAATACGGAAATGATGCCCAGGGTGCAGGACATGGAGGTATGGATTTCTTTGTGATAAATGCGTTCATCGAATCAGCCAAGAGGAACCTACCTACACCGCTTGACGTTTATGACGCTGCAACTTGGAGCGCCATTACACCGTTAAGTGAACAATCAATAGAGCTAGGAAACGAAACAGTGGAGTTTCCAGATTTTACAGGAGGCAAATGGATGAGCAGAAAGCCAATATTTGCTCAAAATGATGATTATTGATAGGAAGCGATTATGCGATCACTAAGCAAGTGATGAAGTAAAACGAGAAGTGTTATAACCACTTCCCGTTTAATGGCACTTCAAATAAATGAATTCACTTGAATTACATAAGTTATCTAAGCTATATGTTAAGCCGGTATCAAAGTTATCACTTTAAAGCGTTCAAAGTTAATTTTTATTGAAATTGCCAAAGGCCCCAGAACATTTCTGGGGCTTTTTATTTTGCTTTCCGCTGACTTAAGTATTGAAGTGATGGTCAATCTAATCCGTACATTGGCCAAAATTTTTCTTAATGATTGCGCTATATTTTTTACTCTTATTTGTCGTCTTATTTTTAGTGATCACCAACCTTCCTGTTTTTGGAAGATTACCAAGAGGATTAAGACTTGAGAGAATCCATCAATTGAGCAATTATCGTGATGGTGCTTTACAAAATCAATCGATCACCCCAATGCAGCCTGAAGGCGTAAGTTTCTTCAAGGTACTGAAAGCTTTCTTGTTCGATAAACATCCAAATAAGATTCCTCAAAAATCTTTAAGACATATCCAACCGGATTTGAATAGTAAACCAGCAACGGCTGCTCCAGAAATTATTTGGTTTGGCCACTCTTCTTATTTAATTAAAATGGATGGTTTAAGGATTTTAGTTGATCCAGTTTTTAGTCAGGTACCGTCTCCATTTTCTTTTATTGGGAGTAAAGCTTTCGCGGGGACTGACTTTGTGAAAGCTGAAGATTTTAAAGATCTTGATGTGATTTTAATCACTCATGATCATTATGATCATTTGGACTATCAAAGCATCATAAAATTGGCTCCCAAAACCGCCAACATTATTACATCAATAGGGGTGGGCTCACATTTGGAAAGATGGGGAATTTCTCCAAACAAGATTAAAGAGTTGTGTTGGAATGAAACTACTAGTTTGTTGAATGGAATTACCTTTACAGCGGTACCGGCAAGGCATTTTACAGGGCGAAAATTCAAACGTAATCAAACACTTTGGTCGGCGTTTGTGCTGGAGTATAAAAATTGGAAACTTTTTCTGGGCGGAGATTCTGGATACGATAATCATTTTAAAGAAATTGGAACCAGGTTCGGTTCATTTGATATTGCTTTACTCGAGTGTGGGCAATACAATGCCTATTGGCCTCATATACATATGTTTCCCGAAGAAACTGTACAGGCGGCGATTGATTTAAATGCAAAAGTGCTAATGCCTGTGCACTGGGGTAAATTCAGCTTAGCCATGCATCCTTGGGATGATTCTATACAAAGAGTGGTCGATGCAGCCCATGAAAAACAAATGCCAATTGTTACTCCTCAATTAGGTGAAACCGTGATTTTAAACACTGAAATGCCAACTTTCAAATGGTGGCTTGATCAATAAATTTTAAACAAAAATATAGTTCTGCTGTTTAAAAACTAAAATCAACTGATATGAAAACCGATCTTGTAGAAATTTTTCAAACCATAAGAGCCAGTGTACAACCATATGCCACTCGAGGTTATACTGTACACGAAAATTCTGAAACGGGTTACGATCTTTACAGCGAAAAAAATATTCAATACGACGACATTAAAGTTACTGAAAGGTTTTTCGTAGGATTGTACATCAATGGAAGCGAGGTAGAACTTAAGCTGAATAGCAAAGATTTCACATTTAAAAACCAAGCCCTTGTTAGCTTTGGGGATGATAAACTGGGATTGAAAATTTCAGAATTGGATGAAGCAAAATTGAAAGAGATAGAAACGTTAGTTGAAATTCTTCACACTCACTTTAAAGAAAATGAATGGATTTAAAGTTGTTTGATTAATTTTGCGCCAATCAGCAAATTAATCGAATAATTGAACAGTCTCCAACCACCCATGATATTTGCATGGCATACACAACTTAAATCGGCGCTAGCTGATTTCAATGTGGAGTGCCATTTTTTTTTGGAAGAGGAGTTTAATTTGCTTTCTATTCATAATCAATCCCTTGTTATCCATTTAGTAAATATCGACAATACGTTTACGCCACAACAGTTAATTGGTCTACAACAATCATACTTAATCAGGGGAATCAAACTTATTCATTTATGGGAAGACGTTTGGTATAGTAGAACCAACCAGGTTCTGGGAAGAATTTCTTCGATTTTAGGGCTCAATAAAAGGATCCACGGAAGAAAAACCATTGTTCAGAAAATTGATAAGTCTATTGCGCAAACATTTCTAAACGAAAATCATTTACAGGGTTTTGTAAGTAGCAGGCACAAATTTGGGTTGTTTGAGAAAGATGAATTAGTAGCTGTTGGTACTTTTTCTGCACTTCGCAAAATGAATTATGAAGAAAATTATAAGTCAGCAGAATTAATCAGGTTTGCGGTGAAGTCTGGATATTCTGTTGTTGGGGGGCTAAGTAAGTTAATCACGCACTTTTCAGCGTTGTATAATCCTGATGATATCATGACTTATGCTGATCGGGATTGGTCGGCGGGAGAGGTTTACCAAAAGTTAAACTTTATCCGAACCGATCTATTAAATCCGCAGTTTTTTTCGTTAGATATAAATTTAAATCGGATCATAATCAAAGAGAATTCATTGTCATCTGCCGCCGTATTTAACACTGGAAGTCTAAAGTATATCCTGAAATTTTAATATGAAAGATTTTAATCTTATTATTATTTTGGGAGCAACTGCTTCAGGTAAAACAAAATTAGCAGCCCATGTTGCACACGCCATTAACGGGGAAATAATCAGCGCTGATAGTCGCCAGGTTTTTAAAAGAATGGACATTGGAACTGGGAAAGATCTTGATGAATACACGATTCAAAATAGTAAAATACCATATCATTTGATAAATATCTTGGAGCCTGGGGAAAGATATCACGTAGATGCCTTTAAAAACGATTTTTATCGGGTATTTGGTGATGTTACTGCAAGGGGTCGAGTTCCTGTTTTATGTGGTGGTACTGGCATGTATATCCATAGCCTACTTCAAAGCCAAGAATATACCGCCGTTCCTGTAAATGAAAGTTTGAGAGAAAAATTGCAACTTGAAACTAAGGATGAGTTAATATCGAGGCTTAAAGAATATAACGATGTAGATTATGTTGATTTGAATTCCAAGAAAAGGTTGATAAGGGGAATTGAAGTTGCTACATTTTTAGCGCACAGCGATATCACCATAAATACAGCTCCAAAAATAAATCCTATTGTATTCGGACTTAAAAACGAGGTTGAAGTAACCCGAGCAAAGATTTTAAAACGATTGGATGATCGTTTATCATCAGGCATGATCGATGAAGTTGAGAATTTAATTTCAGACGGAGTTTCAAAAGATATCCTAGTTTTTTATGGGTTGGAGTATAAATTTATTGTAAACTACTTAAATGGCCTAATGGATTATGATGAATTTAAATTGAGGTTAGGAATTGCTATTTGCCAATATGCGAAACGCCAAAATACATTTTTTAGAAAAATGGAAAAAGACGGTGTTCTAATAAATTGGCTTGATGCATCATTGCCTACTAACCAAATAACTAAACAGATTTTGGCTAAAATTTCATTTTAGTTTATTTTCGGAAAATCATAATAAGCACGTTCTTATTACGTTAACCGCTTCATTAAACAAAAAAGCTCTTTTGGCACATATTTTGTATTTGTTTCACATATAGTTTAACTCAAAAAAATAACTTATAATGAAAACAATTACTAAAATTATTGCTACCTCAGCAGCTGTAGTGGCTCTATTCTTTACAACAAATGTTAATGCACAATCTCGTAATTTAGGTATCGGCTTAAATGTTGGTGCTGGAACAACTACTGGATTGGGTTTAGTTATCGGTGGTGATATCCGCTACCAATTTAACGTAGATAAACAATTATCAATCCCTGTAACTGCAGGTTACAACAACTTTTCTCTTAAAGATAGTTACGGAGGCGGAAGCTTTGGTATCATTCCTGTAAAAGTTGGTGCTAAATATTTCTTCAATGATTCTGGCGCAGGTGCATACGGCTTGGCTGAATTAGGTGCTGGTTTTGGTACTACTGAAGGATCAGGAACTTCGTTTGTTTATTCTCCTGCAATTGGTTATTCATGGAATAACGGCTTAGATTTAGCTGCGAAATACGAAGGATATTCGAACAACGGAAGTATTGGTTTTGCTGGTATCCGTTTAGCTTACGGATTTAGCTTGTAATCCATCAATAAAATAATTCAAAAAAAGCCTTGACGAGAGTCAGGGCTTTTTTTATTTTAAAAATTTCTGAATAAAATGAAAATTATAAAATCTGTTAGAATCAATTTATCGTATATAATCCAAAACCCTTAATTAATAATTTAAATTTATCTAACATGAAAACAATTACTAAATTTTTTGCAGCTGCACTTGTCGCAGGTGCTGTTTTTACAGGATCAAACCTAAATGCACAAACCATGACGACTATGGATGCCGGATCTACCAACAATGGAATGGCCTTTAAGGTAGGGGTGGGATTAAATGGTGGTTTGTTCAAGAAAAGTTCTCCAATGGAGTATGCTTATGGCGCCGATTTAAAACTTCAATGGGATTTAACTAAAGATGTTGCTATTACAGCATCTGGAGGTTATACAAAATTAAAAGGTAGAAATAACTCATTAGATTTTGGTTTTATTCCTGCCAAAGGTGGTGTTAAAGTTTTTGCTATTGAAAGAATGTATTTAGCTGTAGAAGCTGGTGCAGGTTTCGGTATTGAAGATGGCGCTAAAACTAACTTTATTTATACAGGTGGTCTTGGTTATGAGTGGGATAATGGTCTTGATATTGGTGCAAGATATGAAGGTTATGTAAATGATGTAGCTTCTACAACTTATTTCAGACAAACAGGTCAGTTTGCTTTGAGAATCGCTTATAATTTTAAATTATAATTATAGCATCATATATTTCAGAGGCCTCGCAATTTGCGGGGCTTTTTTTGTTTAATTAATATTATAATTGCTATTTTGAGCGGAAAACCAAATACAATGAAAAAAATATTCGGCATTGCCATATTAGCTACATTACTGGCCTGCAACCAAGCAGAGAAAAAAGCTACAGGTGATAAAGACACTCCCCAGAACAATGCAGCGAAGGTATCAAATGAGGTAAAGATCAACGATGTTAAAAAATCAGAGATATTAAATCAATATGTAGATCTTAAAAATGCGTTGGTAGCTTCAGATGCTGCAGTTGGACAAAAGTCTGCGAAGGCGTTAGAGAAAAGTTTAGCAAATTACGCAGGTTGTGAACCCACGGCAGAAATAGCAGCGAAAATTGCAGGCACTAATGACCTTGCCATACAGCGCAAAAATTTTACTGTTTTAAGTGCAGATATCATTGCCTTATTCAAATCAACAGAGATAGAATCAGGAACACTTTATGTTCAACATTGCCCAATGGCTAACAAGGGAGATGGAGGAGACTGGCTATCGAAAGAAAAGGAAATCAAAAACCCTTATTATGGTAATGAGATGCTTGAGTGTGGAAGAGTTGCAGAAGAGATCAAATCAAAATAGCATGAATGTCGGGAAAAATTAAGCATGATTGTTACGTCTTTTTGACTGATTATTCATATTAATTTAACAGATTTGTTATGCATGTATATTAATTTTATATAATTTAGAAAGCTATAAACACAATACAATAATATGTCAGATATTGCAGAGATTAAAGTTGATGGTAAGACAGTAGAATTGCCAGTAATTACAGGAACAGAAGATGAAAAGGCCATTGATATCTCTAAGTTAAGAGATCTTACAGGCTTTGTAACCTTAGATACTGGTTTTAAAAATACTGGTTCTACAAAAAGTAAAATCACTTTTTTAGATGGTGAAAAAGGAATCTTAAAATATAGAGGATATTCTATAGAAGAACTTGCCGAAAAATCCAGCTTTTTAGAAGTATCATATTTGATCGTATATGGTGATTTGCCAACTCAAGAGCAATTAGATGCATTCCAGGATGAAATAAGTAAGCATACCTTGATTCATGAGGATATGAAGAAATTTTTCGATGGTTATCCGTCGAGATCTCATCCAATGGGTCAACTTGGTTCTTTAATTTTCTCACTATCAACATTCTATCCAGAGTGCTTAAAGCCTAACCAAACTGCTGAGGAGCAAAATCTAACCATTATTAAGTTATTGGCTAAGCTGCCTACAATCGTTTCGTTTATTTATAAAAAAGCATTGGGTCATCCGCTTATCTATCCAAAAAATAAGTATGATTACGTAACCAATTTCCTTTGGATGACATTTGGACAACGTACTGAGGATTACGATGTGAACCCGGTTGTTGTGAATGCCATGAACAAGTTACTGATTTTACATGCAGATCATGAGCAAAATTGCTCAACATCTACTGTTCGAATAGTAGGCTCATCAGATTGTAATTTGTATGCTTCAGTTGCGGCAGGTATCGCGGCACTTTGGGGGCCACTACATGGTGGTGCAAACCAAGCTGTTATCGATATGCTTGAGCTAATTAAGAACGATGGCGGAGATACAGAGAAATGGATTGCCAAAGCGAAAGATAAAAACGATCCTTTCCGTATGATGGGCTTCGGACACAGAGTTTATAAAAACTTTGATCCAAGGGCAAAAATCATTAAAAAAGCTTGTGATGATATTTTGGAAAACTTGGGTATTGATGATCCGATTTTAGAAATAGCTAAAAAATTAGAAGAGGCAGCATTAACTGATCAGTATTTCATTGACAGAAAGTTATATCCAAACGTAGATTTCTACTCAGGCATCATTTACAGAGCATTAGGGTTTCCATCTGAAATGTTTACCGTGTTATTTGCCCTGGGTCGCTTACCGGGATGGATTGCTCAATGGAAAGAAATGCATGAAAATAAAGAGCCGATTGGTCGTCCACGTCAAATTTACGTTGGTGAAACTGATAGGGCGTTCGTTGATATTAAGAGCAGAAAATAATTATTATTTAGTCCATAAAAAAAGCTTCAGAATTTCTGAAGCTTTTTTTATACCCTTTATTTTCATCAGGTTACTACGTAATAGATTAAGTTGAGCATCACCATTTCAGTTAATTTTAGTGATAGGAAGTATAATATAATGATCATGATCATCTTCCCAACTACTTTTTTCCGTTGGTAAAATATTTTCAACGCATTAAACATATACCAGCAGATCCACACGAAAATAGCTGTTCCGATGAGGCTTGACATGTTGGAATCTTCGCCGAAAATATATTTTATTAACGGTTTGGTAAATATGGAAACGATAAAAAATGCAGTCATTCCATGTATTGTGAAGATCAGGTGATCCAGATAATAAATGTGATTTCTTCTAAAATTCCACATAATGAAAAGTGCAAGTAAAGGCATCATCAGAAAATATTGCTTTGGTCTGTTATGTTCAAGGGTTTCCTGAATAACCTCCGCTTTTTCTCCGATTGAGATAGCACGCTTCTTGATCATTCTATCTAACCAATTATCCTGCTCTATAGGATTTAAAGTTTTCTGTCTGGCTAAATATGCAGCATAAGTACTATCATTCCGATCATCGTGTATTTCACTAAACTTTCCAATTATCTTAGTTAACGAATCCGATCGATTAGCTTTATTCAGCTTTTTCAGATTTTCTAAGGCTATTTTTTGATCTTTGAAACTTAAGGCTTTAAAATCTTCTCGATCTAAATCTTCAGTGATATGCTTCGTAGTTTCATTCATAATGCCTGGTACTGCTTTTACCAGTCCGGCATTTTTCAATACCTTGTTTACACTATCTAATGTAGCTTTTCTTTTTTGAGTTTCGGCGGCAGTTACTGGCTTGTGTTCGTTTTCTATTTCGACATGAGTAGGTGAGTAGGCAACCAAAAAATAAACAATAGACACAAAAATGTACATGCTTACCGGATTGATATACCTGGCTCTTTTCCCAGCTAAATAATCTAACGTAACCTGACCAGGTTTAGTTAAAAGGGGAACAAGTGTTTGAAAAAATTTATTATCGAAATGGAAGTAATGTGCAATGCTATGGCTAATGAAGCCCCAAAAACTTTCTTTTAATTCTAGATTGGGTTGCCCACAATTGCTACAATAATGTTTTTCTACATGCGAGCCACAATTTAAACAATTGTGTTCCTTTCTATACTTACCAGCTGACATAGGTGATTTCGAAATATTTAGTGGGTAATGGCATCAATAGCTTTCTCTTCTGCTTTGGTGTGTTTGTGCTTAAATAATAATGCAAATAAAACGGTAATGATTAACGCATAAATGGCGAATGTTAGCCACACACTGTGCCAGTTTATAACCGGTATTGCTCTACTCAATTGACCATTATCTAAAACAGAAATTCCTTTTGAACCTAGGAAACTAATTAATAGCTTATCATTAGGTTGTGCTGAAACTAATGTTGCTAATTCTTGAATAGTAGTGTATGCACTTGTAAAATATTTTTGAATGATCCAGCCCGATGTTAAACTTCCTAATATTGCTCCAAATCCGTTTGTCATCATCATAAACATACCTTGCGCTGAGGAACGCATTTTTGGAGTAGTTGAGGTTTCAACAAATAATGATCCTGAAATGTTAAAAAAGTCAAACGCCATTCCATAAACAATGCAACTTAAAATGATCATCCACAATCCATCTGCCGGGTTTCCAAAGGCAAATAAACCAAATCTGAATACCCAAGCCAGCATAGAAATAACCATTACATTCTTAATTCCATACCTTTTTAAGAAAAAGGGGATGGCTAGAATGAACAATGTTTCGGAAATTTGAGAAATTGATAAAATTAAGGTGGATCTTTTTACTACATAGAGTTCAGCATATTGGGGAAACATTTTAAATTCATCAAGAAACACATCTCCATATGCATTTGTTAATTGCAATGCTCCACCTAAAAACATTGAGAAAATAAAAAATAATGCCATTTTATAATCTGCAAATAATTTGAACGATTCTAGCCCTAATTTTTGCACCAATGATTTTTTTTCGCTAATCAACTTTAATGGTTTACATGCAGGAAGAGTAAATGAGTAAATGCCTAATGCAAAAGCACTTACTCCTGCTATGTAGAATTGATTTGCACTTGCTTTATTACCTGTTAAATTGGTAATCCACATGGCCACAATAAATCCTACGGTTCCCCAAACCCTTATTGGTGGAAAACTTTTAATAACATCAAATTCGCTATTTTTAAGCGTTGTATAGCTAATAGAATTGCTTAATGCGATGGTTGGCATATAAAAACACATTGCCAATAATATTACCCAGAAGAAGCTGTTAGGACTTGTAACTTGTGGTAAGTAAAACATTACACAGGCATACAAAATATGTAAAACTGCATACAGTTTTTCTGCATTAATCCATTTGTCTGCCATAATACCAGTTAAGGTCGGCATGAAAAGGGAAGCAATTCCCATTGTAGAAAATATGATTCCAAAGTCTGCACCATCCCATTGTTTGGTTCCGAACCAATAGTTTGCAATTGTAATAAGCCATGCTGCCCACACAAAAAATTGCATAAAGCTCATCACGGTTAAGCGGAACTTAACATTCATCATATTAGTTTGTTTGATTTTTTTGAAAGTAAAGGCTGAATATAGAACTATTTTAAAACATTATTCAAAAATGAACCCAAATTATTTTAAACAATTTGGGTTCATTTTAAATTTCCATTTTTTAGGAGGATTTTAGGTAAGAATCAATAACAATTTATTAGGAAGTTCCTCTTTTATTTAACTCATCTCTTAATCGGGCGGCTTTTTCATAGGCTTCGTCAGCAATTGCTTCCTGGAGTTTCTGTTGAAGTTCTTCAATTGTTAAATCGCCAAATCCTTGCTGTTGCGATGAACTTGGCGTTACATCAGCATCAGGTTCTTTGGCAATCGAATCCATGTTTTCTAAAAATAGAAAATCATTTCCTTCAATTACAATCCCTGCAGAGGCCAGTATAAATTCGTACGTATAAATTAACGCGTTAAACCGAACGGCAAGTGCAATTGCATCTGAGGTTCTCGCATCAATTTCGTGGGTGGTTTTTCCATCGCTACAGATTAGTTTTGCATAAAAAACACCATCGACCAAATTGTAAATAATGATTTCTTGTATGTTGATATGAAAGGTGTCAGCCATTGATTTAAATAAATCGTGGGTTAATGGCCTGCTCGGAGTCATCTTTTCAATTTCAATAGCAATTGCCTGAGCTTCAAATGCGCCTATAATAATGGGCAACCTTCGGCGGCCATTTACTTCTCCTAAAACCAGGGCATAAGCACCAGATTGAGTCTGGCTGTAAGATAAACCTACAATATCTAATTTAACTTTTTTCATATATCGTTTTCAAACCTCACATATATTTAGATATGCGAAGTTTAAAGTAATTTATTATCCTTTATGCGCTTTTAAAGCTTCTATTAATTTTGGTACAACTTCAAAAGCATCACCAACAATACCGTAATCTGCTACTTTGAAAAAAGGAGCTTCAGGATCCTTGTTGATCACCACGATTACTTTTGATGAACTTACACCAGCCAAATGTTGAATTGCACCAGATATGCCGATGGCAATATATAAGTTGGGGCTAATTGAAATTCCTGTTTGACCTACGTGTTCTGAATGCGGTCTCCAATCTGCATCAGAAACTGGTTTTGAACAAGCGGTTGCAGCACCTAATAAACCAGCTAACTCTTCAATCATTCCCCAGTTTTCAGGCCCCTTTAAACCACGTCCGGCCGATACCACTAATTCAGCATCTGGAAGTGAAACTTTATCAGTTGCTCTTACAATATCTTTGATAACAGTTCCTAAGTCTGATTGTTTAACATCAGCAGAGAAGGTTTCAATAGCAGCTTCGTTGTTATTTTCTTTCACACCAAAGGCATTCGGGTTTAAGGCTATTACCTTATTTGCCGATGTTAGTTCGGTAATGGCAAAGGCTTTACCGGAAAATGCAGTTTTCTTAACCGAAAATTTTCCATCTGTACTAGGCAACTCAACAGCTCCATCTGCCAAACCAGCTTTAAGTTTCACTGCAATACGAGGCGCTAAGCCTTTACCAGAGAATGAATTCGATAATACGACGATGTCTGCATTTTCTTGTCCAGCAGCTGCAGCAATTACGCTTGCGTAAGCCTGGTTTACAAACGTTTTTAACTGATCTACACTTACATTTAAAACCTTCGATGCACCGTATTTACCTAACTCTTTTAATTCACTTTCTGCAACATCGCCAATAGAAATGGCAACTAAATTGGTCGATTGTTGATCGGCAATGGCTTTGGCGTATGAAACTGCCTCGAAAACAGATTTCTTAAACTTCCCTTCAGCTTGTTCTACATATACTAATACTGACATATTTTTATCTTAAATCTCCGATGGAGATGTTTATCTACTCAATTAATTATCTCGGTTTATTTCAAGTTCAAACTTAACTAGATCCGTTAAATCACTTTCGCTTCACTATGTAGCAAGCCAATCAACGACTCCGTTTGATCTGCAGGAATTAATTTCACCGTACCGCGTGGAGCTGGAGTTTCATATTTAGTCACCTTGGTAACTTCCTCAATCGACACTGGATCAACAACAGCTAAAGGTTTTGTTCTTGCGCTCATAATACCACGCATGTTAGGGATTTTTGGTTCAGCAACCCCTTCAGCACAGCTTGCTACAAACTTGCCTGAAACGGTAACTACTTCTTTTCCACCTTCAATTTCTCTTTCTACAGTTGCATTATCTCCATCGATTTCAAGTTTTTTGATGATTGAAATTGAGGGTATGTCTAAAAATTCTCCGACCATTGCGGCTACCTGATTTCCATTATAATCAATAGACTCCCGTCCGGTTAAAATAATATTGAAATCTTTATCCTTTGCATATTCTGCAATTTGTTTTGCTACGAAATAGGCATCACGTGGAGCAGCATTTACTCTTACGGCATCATCTGCTCCAATTGCAAGTGCTTTCCTGATGGTTGGATCGTTTGCAGCTTCGCCAACATTGATTACAGTTACTGTTCCTTTACCACCTTCAGTTAACTCGATTGCTCTTGATAACGCAATTTCATCATAAGGATTAACAATATATTGTACTCCGGCTGTATTGAATTCGGTATTATCATTGGTAAAAGTTATTTTTGTCGTCGTGTCGGGCACGTTACTGATACAAACTAATATTTTCATATGTTAATTTGGGTTTTAGTGAATATGAAATTATCAAAGCTTAAAGTAAGGCTCCTGATTAATCATACTATTGGTCTTATTTATATATGGTCTTTCTGCAAATTTAATTAAAAAAGCAAGGAAATAAAATGTCATCAAGCCGTTTAGCAAAGTTATTGGAGTTTTTAGAAAGTGATCCGAACGATCCGTTTATACTATATGCCTTAGCCACAGAGTATAACACTCAAAATGACAAAGAAAAGGCCTATTCTTTTTACCTTCAGTTAACGGATAAACATCCAGATTATGTAGGAACTTATTATCATTTGGGTAAGTTATTGGAAAAAGATGATCAAAAAGATAAAGCGATTGAAGTATATCAAAAAGGAATGGCTGTAGCCCGTAACAAGAGAGATATGCATGCATTTTCTGAGTTACAAGGTGCGTACAACACTGCTGCAGGTTTAGATTATGAGGATGAATAATTTAGTCAGTCCTTTTCAATTATTTGTTTATTGCTAATCCGCTAGAATAAATGCAAGCTAAACCCATCGCTGCTAAAAAGCAGTGGCTATTTATCAGGAATGTCGTTTTGTTCACCTTCACTTCTTTCGGTGGCGCACAAGCTCATTTAGCATTGCTGTTAAAGTATTTCGTTAAAAATTCCAAGTTTATTTCGGAAGAAGAGTTACTGGAGCTGAACGCTTTAGCACAGGTTTTACCGGGGCCAGCATCTACACAAACACTGGTGGGGATAGCCTGGAAAGTTGGGAAACTGAAGCTGGCAATCCTTACTTTTTTGATTTGGATCTTGCCAACAGCAGCAATTATGACATTTGCTGCGATTAGCTATGCCTTGCTTGATCAGAAGCAAAAGTTTAGCGATATTCTGGAGTATATTCAGCCCATAGCGTTGGGTATTGTGGCTTATGGAGCCTGGCAGTTGGGTAAAAAAGTTTTGTCTTCACAAGTGTCCATTTTCTTAGCCATATCTTCCGTTGTGGCGACCTTTGTTCTGCGTAATGCCTATGTATTTCCGCTAGCAATTTTAGTTGGTGGGATAATTTCTTCCGCAATTGAAACGCCTAAAGAGGAAACGGAATTAAGAGTTAAACTTTTCTCGAATATTAACCCGAAGAAGATGATTTACTTTTTAGGTGCACTACTTTTATTCGCACTTGTTGGTGCCATTATCAACAGAACATCACCTTTCAGCTTGCCAATTCGTTTGTTAGAAAACTTTTACAGGAACGGAATATTGGTTTTCGGCGGTGGCCAGGTGCTTGTCCCGTTAATGTTTACTGAGTTTGTAGAGATGAAGCATTATCTGCCTTCATCAGGTTTTCTGTCAGGTTTTGCGTTACAGCAAGCGCTTCCCGGCCCAACATTTTCATTCACCAGTTATCTCGGGGCATTAAGCATGAAGAACTTTGGCTACGGCGTATGGGGACAGGTACTGGGCGGCTTAATTGGTGTAATCGGAATTAATTTACCAGGATTAATTTTGGTTTTATTTATCGTTCCTTTTTGGGATGATTTGAAAAAAATCTCAAGGATTCGCTATAGTCTTTCTGGTATCAATGCGGTAAGCGTAGGTTTCATTATTGCCGCCTTTATCCTGTTGCTTATCCCGATGGGTTTTAACTGGTTGTTTTTAGGGATAATGGTAGCCACATTTCTACTTTTAAACTTCACCAAAGTGAGCCCGCCTGTTATTGTTTTAGCAGGAATATTATTCGGATATCTTTTCTAAATAAAAAAAGGGAAACTTTTCGATTTCCCTTCAACTATTTACCTCATTAAAATGGTGGGTCTTCATCATTGTAATCGTCCATTTTTGATGGTCGAATAATCACATTGCTTTGTTTTTCAAAATCTTGTGATGGGTACATTCCTGCAGATGGATCTGCTGAGGCAAACGAAGTTGGTGCTGTGAAATCCTCTTCCAAATCTGTAAATTTAACAAACTTACCAATAAATCGAAGTGGTACAATTCCGGTTTCACCATTCCGGTGTTTAGCAATAATTACCTCGCCAATTCCCGCTTGTGATCTTCCTTGCTCATCTTCGGTAATCCCATAATATTCTGGGCGATAAAGGAATAACACCATATCTGCATCCTGTTCAATTGAACCCGATTCACGCAAATCGGATAACATCGGTCTCTTTCCTTGCAAACCAGGTCGGCTTTCTACCGCACGACTTAACTGTGATAAGGCTAGAACGGGAACATCTAATTCTTTGGCAACTGATTTCAAAGCTCTTGAAATACTACCGATTTCTTGCTCACGGTTACCGCCACCTTTACCGCCTTCACCTTTACCATGCATCAACTGCAAATAATCTACAATTACTAATTGAATATCGTATTGCGATTTTAGTCTTCTACATTTTGCTCTAAATTCAAAGATATTTAGTGCTGGAGTATCATCAATAAGTAGGGGAGCTTCAGTTAAGCGACCGATTTTACTGTGAAGCTGCTGCCATTCCCACTCTTGTAAATTTCCTTTTCTGATTTTTTCTTGCTCTATTTCAGCTTCTCCCGATATTAAACGGTTAACTAACTGAACAGAAGACATCTCTAAAGAGAAAACTACTGTCGGTTTTTGAAAATCAACTGTCGCATTCCTAGCGCAGGTAAGTACGAAGGCGGTTTTTCCCATCGCCGGACGAGCAGCGATAATTACTAGATCTTGTTTTTGCCAACCTCCGGTAATGCGATCTAACCCTGTAAATCCAGTCGGAACACCCGTTAAGCCATCTGTTTTTGTTCGAAGTTCTTCTAGGGTCGCTAATGATTGTTTGATAATATCGTCCATTTTCTGCGTATCTCTCCGCAAGTTATTTTGGGCAATATCAAACAATCCTTTTTCCGCATGATCTAATAAATCGAAAATATCAGTGGTATCTTCATAAGCATTCGTAATAATATCAGTAGAAATTCTAATCAATTCACGCTGAATATATTTTTGGGAAATAATCCGGGCGTGATATTCAATATTTGCGGCAGAAGCTACACGGTTAGTCAGATTAGTAATATAATAAGCTCCGCCAACCATTTCTAAAGTACCCATCTGGCGCAGTTCTGATGTTACTGTTAAAATATCTACTGGTTTCGATTTTTCGAACAGCATGTGGATGGCTGCAAATATTTTTTGGTGGGCTTCATGATAAAAAACCTCAGGCTTTAAAATGTCGATAACAGCCGAAAGCGCATCTTTTTCCAACATCAATGCACCTAAAACTGCCTCTTCCAAATCTAATGCTTGGGGAGGCAATTTACCCATTGAACTCACTGTTGTATTTAATCTTGCTTTTCGGGATGATATACTATTCTTTCCGCCTTGTTCGTTATCGATACTCATTTTACAAAAGTAGTTAATTTTTGATCCGAATGTTTTAACAAGTTCTTAGCTGTTTGTTAACAAATTGAAGAAGAATAAGATTAAGTTTTCGTTATTTTAAAAAGATCTCAAATTTTTGAACAACAAAATGTTGATAATGGAAGGGTGATAAACATGGATTTATAGGGAATGGATAACTGAGGGAATAGGAATCGGTAATTGAAATAGGTGAATAGGGAATAGGGAATAGGTGATGGGGAATAGGTAATTGTAGAAAATGTAACAGTGCTTTTCTTAAGTTAGACTAATCAACTTCCTATTTCCAATTATTTATTACCTATATAATTCGATTGCCAATAAAAATCAATCCTCTGATTTATTCCCATATTTTCCAATAGCAAATAATTTTGCTTGCCTTGCCGGAAAAACAATTACTTTTGCAAACAATTTTACATCATGGATAATTTTAGAAGACCGCAAAGAGCAAAGGAAAATAATGAGTTTGTATTTGGCATTAGAGCTGTAATTGAAGCAGTGAAAGCTGGTAGAGATATTGAAACGATTTATCAACAACGTGGTCTGGGCGGAGAATTATTTCTGGAATTAAAAGCACTACTTAAAGATACCTTGATCCCATTGAACGCTGTTCCAATTGAGAAATTGAATAGAATGTCTCAGAAAAATCATCAAGGTGTTATTGCTGTTATTTCTCCTATCACTTATCAAAATATTGAGGATATTGTTCCTGCTGTTTTTGAAAAAGGCGAAGTGCCGTTGATATTGGTGTTAGATAGTGTTACTGATGTACGTAACATGGGTGCAATTGCTCGTACAGCTGCTTGCGTGGGCGTGCATGCTATTGTAGTACCGTTAAAAAATGCCGCACAAATTAACGCAGATGCTATTAAAACTTCTGCGGGAGCACTATTTAATATCCCAATTTGCAGACATGCTAACCTTCATAAAACCTGTTTGTTTTTGCAAGAAAGCGGTTTGCAAATTGTAGCCTGTACCGAGAAAACCACAGATTTAATTTACTCTCCAGATTATACCATGCCAACAGCAATCGTTATGGGGTCGGAAGATGAGGGGATTTCCAACGATCTTTTAAGAGTAGCAGATCATTTAGCAAAAATTCCAATGGCTGGCAAAATAGAATCATTAAATGTGTCAGTTTCTGCGGGTGTTATTTTATATGAGGCTGTAAGACAAAGAACTACCTAAGGATGGTGTCCTTTTAATTTCTTAGTTAGGAATATAATTATGTATTTTTAATTAGAAATTCCACTTATGCTTCCTGCAAAGAACATTACCGAAGTTATCACTCATTTAGATGATATTATCAATCAAAGCATTGCCAAAAAATCCAGAGCGGGATATTTTGCTTGCTTGTATCGAAAAATGACCATCGCTGTTCAAAATGGGATAAATGACGGTTTGTTTGAGGACGGACAGCGAATGGAAAAGCTTGATGTGATTTTTGCAAATCGATATATCGACGCTTATTTCTGTAATTTGAACCAGACTCCACTAACTTCTTCATGGAAATCTGCTTTCGACGCCAGTATACAGCCTTACACTGTCATTCAACATTTATTAATGGGCATGAATGCACATATTAACTTGGATCTAGGTATTGCTGCTGCTGAAACTGCAAAGGATTCTGATATTCAGTTGATTAAAAAAGATTTCAATTTTATCAACAATATTATTGGTAGCTTGATAAATATAATCCAAAAGGATTTAGAAGAGATTTGCGCCCCAATGAAATTATTAAAATATGTCGATAATAAAAGCAAAGAATCTGTAATCAATTTTAGCATTACAGCGGCAAGAAATACCGCTTGGGCAAATGCTGTTGGCCTTTCTGTTCTGCAAAAGAATATGTATCAGGGCTACATCAAAAATCTGGATGATAAAATTAATGTAGTAGCCAGAAATATTATAAATCCTAACTTTTCTCAAAGCTTAGTTTTAAGAACAGTTAGGATTTTCGAACCAAAAGATGTTGGTGAGATTATAAAATTTTTGAAAGATTAAATGAATCTATTTCCGAATCTGGATTTAACTTCGGCTACAAATTCTTTTACTTTTTGCTCCTCATTACGTGGGCAAATCATTAACATATTATTGTTTTCCACTACAATGTAATCATGTAGTCCTTGTAGGATGACCAGTTTATCTTTCGGTACATTAACCATACAATTCGACGAATCGAACATAATCACCTGTTCTGAGGGAATTACCGCATTGCCAACATAATCCTTTTCAGCCATTTCATAAATTGAAGCCCAGGTACCTAAGTCAGACCAGCCAAAATCAGCAGGTAAAACATAAACATTATCAGCCTTCTCCATAATACCAAAATCGATAGATATATTGGTGCATTGCAGATAAGCATTATTTATAAAATCATTCTCTCTTTCGGTATTCATTTCTGAACGGCCCTGATTGAAAACTTCGTACATATCTGGTAAATGCCTTTCAAATGCTTTCAAAATTGATTTTGCTGACCAGATAAAAATTCCGGCGTTCCATAAAAAATCACCACTTTGGATAAATGATTTGGCTAATTCCAAATTTGGCTTTTCGGTAAATGTTTTAACACGATGTAAATCAGTATCGGTATTTAGCACATGGTCGGTGTGCTGAATGTAGCCGTAACCCGTATCAGGTCTGTTAGGTTTGATGCCCAACGTAATCAAACAATCATTTTTTGAAGCGGCATCAAGCGATTGCCCGATGGAATCGATAAAACCATCTATGTTAGCAATGGTATGATCTGAAGGTGCTACAACGATAGTCGCATTAGGATTAAGCTCATGTATTTTTAAACTTCCATAAGCTACACAAGGGGCCGTGTTTCTTAATAAAGGTTCCGCCAAGATTTGATTATCTGAGAGCTGCGGTAACTGTTCTTTTACAAGATCAGCATAAATCTCATTGGTAACGATAAATATATTTTCTGGTAAACAGATTTTTAAAAACCTTTCGTAAGTACTTTGGATCAGTGTTTTACCAACTCCAAAAAAATCGATAAACTGCTTAGGGTATTCTGTTCTGCTCACCGGCCAGAAGCGACTTCCGACTCCGCCAGCCATTATTAGGGCGTAATAATCTTTATTCATTTTATGATTTAAAATTACACTATTCCTTCATTCAAAAGATCGTGCAAATGGATAATTCCAAAGTAAGTGTTTTGTTTCAGTACTAGCAACTGCGTAATGTTATTTTCCTTAATTATGTGTAGTGCTTCTACTGCAAGAGCGTCGTATTGTATACTTTTTGGCTGCTTTCCCATAATATCTTTGGCCTTCAGTCCAGTAACCGAATCATTGTTCTCAAGCATCCTCCTGATATCGCCATCGGTAATTACACCAATAACACTATTTTCCTCATCAACAACAGCAACAGCACCCAAACGGTTTTTGCTAATTTCTATTAATACATCCTTAACGGAGGCCGAGGGATTTATTGAAGGTTTTTCATTAGAAAGGGCCAGATCTTTGGCCTTTAAATAAAGCTTTTTTCCCAATGATCCTCCGGGGTGATATTTCGCAAAATCAGACTCATTAAATTCTCTACATTCTAAGAGACAAATAGCCAATGCATCGCCCAAGGCAAGTTGAGCCGTTGTGCTGGTAGTTGGTGCTAAATTATGTGGGCAAGCCTCTTTTTCAAATGAGGTATTTAATACAAGATCTGCCTGTTCGGCTAAAAAAGATGCCAATTCTCCAACCATTCCAATCAGTTTATTTCCTGCAGATTTAAGCAATGGGACCAACACTTTTATTTCTGGAGTATTTCCGCTTTTTGATAAACAAATAATGACATCATTTCTTTGAATCATACCCAAATCGCCATGAATTGCATCTGCGGCATGCATAAAAATAGCAGGCGTGCCAGTAGAATTAAAAGTAGCAACAATTTTTTGAGCGATAATAGCGCTTTTACCTATGCCCGTTACAATAACTCTTCCATCACAATTTAAAATGGTAGATACCACTTGCTCGAAATCATCGTTAATGTTTTTCGCAACATTTAATATCGCTGCTGCTTCAAGCTCTAAAGTGCTTATGGCTGATTGGATTATGTATTTTTTACTTTTCAAAGAGAAAATAATTGTTGGTGAATACTTGAAATTCTTGTAAAATTATGTTATTTTGGATAGAAAAATAGCATCGCATATTTTATTACACAAAATGGACGTGAAAAAGTCGTTATTTGATAACCTACAAAATTTCTTTGGGTTTGATAATTTCAAAGGTGATCAGGAGTCGATCATAACAAATATATTAGAAGGCAATAATACTTTCGTTATTATGCCAACCGGCGGAGGAAAGTCTATTTGCTATCAATTGCCAGCATTAATGAGCGAAGGAACGGCGATTGTAATTTCTCCTCTAATTGCATTAATGAAAAACCAGGTGGATCAATTAAGGGCATTTGGTGGAAATGATAGTATCGCACACTTTCTTAACTCATCTTTAAATAAGTCTGAAATTACACAAGTTAAGTCTGATCTTTTAAGTGGCCAGACGAAGTTGTTATATGTTGCGCCAGAGTCGCTGGCTAAACAAGATAATATCGAGTTCCTGAATTTAATAAAAATCTCTTTTGTCGCGGTTGATGAAGCGCATTGTATATCGGAATGGGGTCATGATTTCAGACCTGAATACCGTAAAATAAAGCAGGTGATTGGAGGCTTGGGCAATAATATTCCTATTATAGCTTTAACAGCTACTGCCACACCAAAAGTTCAGCAAGATATTATGAAAAACCTTGGCATGACCGAGGCTACACTATTTAAATCGTCATTTAATAGGCCCAACCTATTTTATGAAATCCGCCCAAAAAGGGATATCACTAAAGAAATCATAAAGTATATTAAATCTAATCCAGGGAAATCAGGAATCATTTATTGTCTCAGTCGAAAAAAAGTAGAAGAAGTTGCAGAAGCGCTAAACCTTAATGGAATTAGTGCTTTGCCATATCATGCTGGTTTAGAACCGAAAATTAGAGCTGAAACACAAGATCGCTTTTTGATGGAAGATGCAGAAGTGATTGTAGCGACAATTGCTTTTGGTATGGGGATAGATAAACCTGACGTTCGTTTCGTTATCCATCACGATGTGCCTAAAAGTATGGAGGGTTATTACCAGGAAACTGGTAGAGCTGGCCGTGATGGGGGCGAAGGAGTTTGTATTGCTTTCTACGCTCAAAAAGACGTAGATAAGCTTGCTAAATTTATGAAAGATAAGCCGGTTTCTGAACGCGAAATTGGTACACAAATTTTAAAAGAAGTTATTGATTATGCTGAATCTGGCGTTTGCCGGCGTAAGCAGATACTTCATTATTTTGGAGAAAATTTTAATGAAACAGGTTGCAATTGCATGTGCGATAACTGCAAAAAACCTAAAAAACAATTCGATGCGGAAGAGCAGCTATCAACCTTGTTAAAATTCATCGAAAAAACAGGCGAGAAGTTTGACGATGCACATTTACTAAACGTGTTTTTGGGCTTAGAAACAGCACAAACCATTGCTTACGAGCATCGCAAAGTTCCAGAATTCGGAATCGGTAAAGAAGAAGGAATTCTGTTTTGGAAATCAGTTATCCGCCAGGCCGTTCTAAATAATTACCTTTTTAAAGATATTGATAATTACGGTTTATTAAAGCTAACTAAACAAGGAAGAGACTTTATTATCAATCCTTACAGCTTGAAATTTATCTTAAATGAACCGATTGAAACGGGCGCAGATGATGATGATGATGATGTAAAACAAGGTCCTGGAGCATTAGATACCCACTTGCTACAGCTGCTAAAAGATTTACGTAAAAAAATTGCCAAGCAAAAAAGTGTTCCACCCTTTGTTGTTTTTCAAGATCCATCTTTGGAGGAAATGTGTACGCATTATCCCATTACAATGGAAGAACTTCGACAGATACATGGTGTTGGCTCTGGTAAAGCAATGAAATTTGGTAGCCCTTTTATTGAGTTAATTAAGAAATATGTAGAAGATAACGACATTGAGCGACCAATTGATTTGATTATAAAAACTCAAGCCAATAAATCGCAAATGAAAGTTTCTATTATTCAAAATATTGATAGACAGATTGGTTTAGAAGATATTGCGGATTCAAAAGGAATTACTTACGAAGAGATTTTAAAGGAGGTAGAATCAATTGTAAACTCGGGCACTAAGCTTAATCTAAACTATTTTATTGATGAAGTCATTGATGATGATAGACAAGATGAGGTTTTTGATTACTTCCGTGCTGCCGAAAGCGATTCGATCGATGAAGCACTTAACGAACTTGGCGAAACTGACTATACACGCGAAGAAATCCAATTGATGCGAATAAAATTCATGTCAGAACTAGGGAACTAAAATTAGATTTGAGATAAAGAGACTAGATTTTAGACGGTTGACGTTTGAAATCTCAAATCTCAAATCTCAAGTCTCAAATCTCAATTATGCTAAACTATTTAGATAAAATAAAAAATACAGAATCCGGAAATTTCTTTTTGATGGCTGGTCCATGTGCAATAGAAGGTGAAGATATCGCCATGCGCATTGCTGAAAAGATTATAACGATTACAGATAAACTTAAAATCCCTTACATCTTCAAGGGTTCTTATCGCAAAGCAAATAGGAGCAAAGGCAGCTCTTTTACTGGGATTGGCGATGAAAAAGCCCTAAGGATTTTGGAGCGTATTGGTCGCGAATTTGGCGTGCCTACCGTTACAGATATTCACGAAAGTGGTGAGGCTGCAATGGCTGCTGCATATGTAGACGTTTTGCAGATCCCTGCTTTTTTGTGTCGCCAGACTGACTTGTTGATTGCTGCTGCCGAAACTGATAAAGTAGTTAATGTAAAAAAAGGTCAATTTCTTTCTGCTGGTTCAATGAAATTTGCAGTTGAAAAAGTGCGGGAAGCTGGGAACGAAAAAGTAATTTTAACGGATAGGGGAAATACTTTTGGCTACCAGGATTTAATTGTTGATTATCGGGGTTTACCCGAAATGCAAAGCTTCGGTGTTCCCGTTGTGATGGATTGTACGCATTCGTTACAGCAACCAAATCAGGCGAGTGGTGTAACTGGAGGTAAACCCGAGTTAATTTTAACCATTGCTAAAGCTGCCATTGCAGTTGGTGCAGATGGCTTGTTTATCGAAACTCACCCAGATCCAGCAAATGCAAAATCAGATGGGGCTAATATGTTGCACTTAGATTTATTGGAAGAAACTTTAACCAGGTTAATCCGGATTAGGCAGGCTATTCTTTAAAAATGATAAACTCAAAGGTATTTCTTACTGCCGAATGGCGAAAACTTGCTTTGGCACAATATGCTGTGGATAAGGCTGTGCTTTCGAAATACATACCGCCCAATACAGAATTGGATGATTGGCAAGGTAAATATTATGTGAGCTTAGTTGGTTTTATGTTCGTAGATGTAAAATTGAGAGGCTTTAATATCCCGTTTCATACCAATTTTGAAGAAGTTAATCTTCGTTTTTACGTTAAGTACCAAGACGGTGATGAGTGGAAGAGGGGCGTTGTTTTTATAAAAGAAATTGTGCCGTTGCCAGCCATCACCTTTGTGGCAAATACAGTTTACAAAGAGAACTACCAGACCTTGCCGATGAAACATGTTTGGATTGAGCAGGAACATCAGCTTGAAGTGGATTATCTTTGGAAGAACAAAACCTGGAATAAGTTTTCTGTTACCGCTTCATCAAAAGCTGAGGAAATTGTTGTGGGCAGCGAAGAAGAATTCATTACCGAACATTATTGGGGTTATACCAAGATTGGATTGAATAGAACTTCTGAATATGGCGTAGAACATCCACGCTGGGAAGCTTACCCAGTTAAACAATACAAAATTGAAGTTGATTTTGGGATTAATTACGGAAGTGATTTCGCTTTTCTTAACCATGCTGAACCAGATTCAGTAATGCTCGCAGAAGGCTCAGAAATTAGGGTTTTGAAAGGGAAGAAGTTTTAGCAGTAATAGTATTTTCATAGGCTAGTTCGCTATAAACCGGTCGTCATTGCGAGAAACTATTTTTAATAGTTTCGAGGCAATCTCACTTGATAAAATAATGCCACAAATGGGATTGTGGCAAACGCACTTCGCTGTAGGTTCAATCGGTGAAAAGTCGATTTCGCCAGCCTGCCGCAGGCAGGCAATGACGGAAAGTTAAAAACGTCAATGGTAGTGGAACGAAAAATCTGTTGACAAACAGCTCATGCCTTTCTAATAATCCAAGACAGATTTTGTTTTCTATTAAAAATTAAATTTTAGTTATCAAAAATGATGTTCTTCTATTGCTTTTTCGCCCGAGCTCGGTTTTATTATCTGCAATTGGTTTATTTGCCCCAAATCCTTTAAACGTGAGTCTTTTGGCTTCAATATTGTTTTTTAATAAATACTCATAAACGGCATTTGCCCGATTAAGTGATAACTTTTCGTTCAATTTAGCATCCCCTATATTATCTGTATGACCTTGAATTTCGATATCGACCGTTGGATTTTGATTTAAGAACTCAATCAATAAATCCAGTTCTCTAATTGATGCCGGCAAAAGATTGTACTTATTAGTGTCGAAGAAAATATTTCTCAAAGTTACATTTCCACCTTGTTTAATTTTTTCGATGTAAACTTCTATTTGGTAGGGCTTGTTAATATCGCCAGCCTTTAATTCAAAGTTTTCAGAATAAAACAAATAACCTTCTGCATTAACATTGAAAAGATAATTACTTCCGATAGGCATAACAGCTAGAAACTGGCCAGTTTCGGGGTCGGTATAGTCATCAAAAAGTGTATTGTTTGATTTTAAATCGATAACCTGAACATTGCTTTCTATCGTTTTCTTGGTGTCCTTATCTCTCACAATTCCTTTAACATAAGAAACTTTCATTGGTTTCGCAATTTCCGGCAAACCGAAACTATAAATATCCTGACCACCGAAGCCGTCTTTTAGGTTAGAGGAAAACATTCCCATGTTTCCATCAGCACTAACAATTAAACCGCTCTCATCATCAAATGAATTTATTGGATAGCCAATATTAACAGGTTTTTGAAACTTTCCTCCAACATCCATTCTGCTGTAGTAAATATCTTTGTTTCCAAAACCTGGCCATCCATCTGAGGAAAAGTAAAGTGTCTTTCCATCAGCGTGTAGGAAGGGGGTGTTTTCATCGTAAATTGTATTTATTTCAGGACCAAGATTTATAGCAGGTCCCCATTTGGCATCATCAGTAATAGTGCTTTTCCAGATATCGTAGCCTCCCGAACCGCCGGGACGGTTGCTGATGAAATATAAAGTTCTACCATCTGGACTAATTGCAGGTTGCGACTCCCAATATTCAGAATTTACAGGTTTGCCAATATTATAAGGTTCGCCCCAATCTTTGCCTTCACGGTGAGAAACATAAATATCACATCGACCCAGCCCATCTGGGCGATTACATCCCGTAAAAAATAAATATTTTCCATCTGGAGATATCGTTTGAGCGCCTTCATTATATCTAGTCGTATTAATGTTGGCTGATAAAGGCGTAGCTAAATTCCATGAATTATTCTTGAATTGAGAAGTCCAAAAGTCTTCGTTCCCGTTCGTTAGGCGTGTAAATACCAATGTTTCTCCATTGGCTGTTAAAGCAGGGAAATACTCTGAGTCGTTTGTATTAACGCCATCTCCTAGATTAGCTGGTGCGTACTTCACGGGCTTTTTAATTTCAAGGGATGCAAAATCACAGTCCATTAAGTATTTCCTTGCTCGTTTTCCCCGGTCAGAAGAATTATCTAATAATAAGAATTCATTAAAATGTTTTTTTGCCTGATCGTATTCTTGTGTGGCAAATTCCATCTCGGCTAAGCCATACATCACTTCAGGAGCTACATTTTTATTGATCAGTAATGCTTTTTGGTAAGCGACTTTAGCATCTGGATATTTCTTTTGCGCTTTGTAAACGCCGCCGAGTAAGGCGAATGCATTTTGAAATAGGGGATCTGCCTCAACAGCACTTTTCAAAACTTGCTCAGCAGATGCATAATCTAATTTCTCAATGTATGGTCCTGCCTTTTCGAAAAAAGTTTGTGCTTTTCTGTTAGGTGAACTTTGAGCATAACAGAAAACAACTGATATACTAAAGAATAAGAGAAACCAGTATTTCATTACATCAACATTTGGTGATCAAAGCTAATGTAGACTATTTAAGGAATATTTAAAAATTTATGCGTTTGCAAAGAGATCTCCCATTTCGGGTTAGCCATTACGTACTCAATAATCATTGGGGTAATTTCCTTGGATTTTGACCACTCTGGCTGAAGATAAAGCTTACAGGTTGGCGATACCATTGCCGCATATTCCTCTGCCCATTTAAAATCACTTTTATTAAAAACAATAACTTTCAACTCGTGGGCGAAAGGGGTAATATCGGGTCTGGGTGCTTTAAATTTCTTTGGTGATAAACAGATCCAATCCCAATGGCCTGAAAGAGGATAAGCACCCGAAGTTTCAATAAATGTTAAGATACCTCTATCTCTAAGTTTTTGAGTGAGGTAGTCAAGATTGTAAATAAGTGGTTCACCGCCAGTAATTACCACAGCTTTGCCTGGGAACTTATCTGCATTTTCTACAATTACATCAGCAGGAGTTAAGGGATGCATTTCAGCGTCCCAGCTTTCTTTCACATCGCACCAGTGGCATCCCACATCACAACCACCTAAGCGGATAAAATAAGCTGCTTTTCCGGTGTTGAATCCTTCGCCCTGTATAGTATAGAACTCTTCCATTAAAGGAAGTAATGTGCCGTCTTCTGGTATATCTTGTTTCATTTTTGAGGATGCAAATATCTTAAAAAAATACGGTGTAGCGGTTCCTCTTTTAAAAATTAATGTAAAGATGAAATAAGACTGATATTTAAATAGTTATTTTAGCTGGATGAAGTGGTTCAAAGCGCTAAATACTAATCAAATCCCGAATGCCAATTCAATAAAGACCCTTGAGGTTAATGGCAAACAACTCTGCGTAATCAATAATGAAGAAAAAATTGTGGTAACCCAATCTTCTTGCCCACATGCTGGCGGCCACTTTTCTGGTGGTTGGTGCAAGAATGGTCATCTGATCTGTCCGATACATCGCTATGAATACAGTTTGGAAACCGGAAGAGGTGCGGAGGGTCAGGGCGATTATATTGACATTTATCCAAGTGAGTTGAGAGAAGATGGCTTGTATATTGGTTTTGAAGAAGGTTGGTGGAGTAAACTTTGGGAATAAGTTTAACCACAGATAAAAAAGGATGGACACAGATAGAGTTAAGCAAAAATATTAGCCACCGAAACCTTAATGAATAGAAACGAGCTTAACTTCTGTGTTTTCGTTGCTAACAAATCTGTGTTTATCTGTGTCCATCTGTGGTTAAATCAGTTTAGTAAATACCTTTTAAAAAACTCTTGACAATTTAAAACTTCTATCTCAGCAAAATAGAAATCATCAACATCTTCGGTAATGATGCATTTACAGTTAACAGATTCAGCAGCATAATATTCTAATCCATCTTCAAAATCATGAATAGACTTGTTTGCAAGTGTATCTGAAACACCTTTTGATAAGTTTTCAGCAATTTTAATATGTTGACAGAGCAAATCGATTTTCTGTTTCGCTAACAGTGATTTATGTTTTTTTTCTGCAAAGTAAAAAGCAATTGCTAGGCAAAGTGGCGAAGTATAAACTTCAAATTTTGGATGAGATGCCAAACTTAAAATCCTTGAAGAATAAGTAAAAAGGGGATATTCTTTATTCAAAACTGAAACTAAAACGTTTGCATCTAAAAATATCTTCATCGATTATTTTTTAGAAGAAAAGAACTCATCTTTTGATGCTTTGCGGCCAGCCTTAACGGTTTTTTTATATTCTACTTCGCCCTCTGCAACCATACTTACCCAATCAGAAATGGGGTAATCTTCTAGTGATTTATAATCACTGGAAGTAACTTGAGTTAACAAATGCTCAATTAAACGCGATAGGCTAATATTGTTATCAGCAGCGTATTTCTTAGCCTTTGTTACTACGTCTTGGTTAAAGCTTAGAGTTAGTTTCGAATCCATAACATTATATTTATAATCAAATATAATTATTTTACGTATAATAAAAAATATTTACACGTAAAAAAGCAATCCATTATTTGAATTGCTTTTAATTATTTTTGAACCGTGGATTTTTCGCTTTGGCGTTTAAGCTTTCAGCTTTAAGAATAAATTTCTTTCCTGGCTGATGCTAATGTATTCTTCAACAAACCTACAATCGTCATTAAACCGACTCCACCGGGAACAGGTGTAATGTAAGATGAAATTGGCGCTACGTTTTCGAAATCTACATCTCCATATAATTTGAAACCAGATTTTGTTTCAGTAGATGTTTCACGGTTGATGCCCACATCAATAATTATAGCGCCCGGTTTTACCATGTCGGCGGTGATGAAATTCTTTTTACCAATTGCCGCAATAATAATATCGGCTTGTAAAACCTGTTCTTTTAAATCCTTTGTGCGGGAATGCGTAAGCGTAACTGTGCAGTTGCCTGGGTTTGCATTCCGGGCCATTAAAATACTCATCGGACTGCCAACGATATTACTTCTTCCTACTACTACACAGTGCATCCCAGAGGTATTAATGTTATATTCCTGTAACATCAACAAAATTCCATAAGGTGTAGCAGGGATGAAGCAGGGTAGATTACGCATCATTCTGCCCAAGTTTACAGGATGAAAACCATCGACATCTTTACGGTAATCAATAGCTTCCGTAACTTTCTCAGGGTCTATATGTTTTGGTAAAGGGAGCTGGACAATTAATCCATCAACATCAGCATCTTGATTAATTTCTTCGATTTTAGTCAATAATTCAGCTTCAGTAACCGAATTATCATAACGGTGAAGTGAAGATTTGAAACCCACCTTCTCGCAGTTTTTCATTTTACTGGCCACATAGGTTTCGCTTCCGCCATCGTTGCCCACTAAAATGGCAACCAAATGAGGCTTGCGTCCATTGCTATTTAAAAATTCTGCAGCTTCTTCAGCAATCTGAACTTTAACTTTTTCTGATACGTATTTACCGTCTAATAATTTCATTGTTGAAGAGATGTGAAAAGTGAGATTTAAGATCTGAGATCGAACAAATGGTCTAATGTCTCATGCCTATTATCTCATATCTAATTTTTAATCCAATTTCAAAACCGCCATAAATGCACTTTGTGGAATTTCTACGTTTCCAACCTGGCGCATGCGTTTTTTGCCTTTTTTCTGTTTCTCTAATAATTTACGCTTCCGGGAAATATCACCACCGTAACATTTAGCTGTAACATCTTTACGTAAAGCACTGAGTGTTTCACGAGCGATCACTTTTGCGCCAATAGAGGCTTGAATTTTAATTTCGAACTGTTGACGAGGAATTAATTCTCTTAGCTTTTCACAAATTTTCTTTCCGAAATCGTAAGCGTTACTTCTGTGAATGAGTGAAGAAAGGGCATCAACCGGTTCATCATTAATTAACATATCTAAACGAACCAGATCTGATTTGCGGTAACCCACCTGGTGATAATCGAAAGATGCGTAGCCCTTTGAAATGGTTTTTAACTTATCATAAAAGTCGAAAACAATCTCGCCCATTGGCATTTCGAAAACCAGTTCAACCCGATC
The DNA here is from genome assembly GCF_979258625.1 of Pedobacter sp. AC212. Lineage (NCBI taxonomy): Bacteria > Pseudomonadati > Bacteroidota > Sphingobacteriia > Sphingobacteriales > Sphingobacteriaceae > Pedobacter > Pedobacter sp. AC212. Next base: position 2,747,402 of record NZ_OZ409870.1, read on the forward strand.
GGAAGTCAAGTAGGATTGATTTACAATCATTCCTCTTTTCTGAATACAGAGTGACATTACAGGTCCGACAAAATCGGCTTTAGTAATAATATTGGCTTTGATAAATGGTTCCTCAACAGAATCCAGTTTGCTCGGATCAGGGAGGTCTGATGGATTGTTTACAAAAATCTCATCTCCTTTTGTAGTATGAGCGATGTAGGATACGTTAGGAACGGTTGTAATTACCGTCATGTCAAATTCACGCTCTAAACGCTCTTGAATGATCTCCATGTGCAACATTCCCAAAAATCCACAACGGAAACCGAAGCCTAAGGCTGCCGAACTTTCAGGTTCAAATACGATAGATGCATCATTCAGCTGCAGCTTGTGCATTGCTTCACGAAGTTCTTCGAATTCATCGGTATCAACAGGATAAATCCCGGCGAAAACCATTGGTTTAACTTCTTCAAAACCTTGAATTGCATCTAAAGAAGGTCTGGCAGTCGTTGTAATAGTATCACCAACTTTCACTTCTCTGGCTTCTTTTATCCCTGAAATGATATAACCCACATCTCCGGTTTTAACCACGCTCCGTGGTGCCATATCTAGTTTCAAAATTCCTACCTCATCAGCAAGATATTCCTTTCCTGTATTGATAAACTTAACCTTATCGCCTTTTTTAATCTCGCCGTTTACCACTTTGTAATAAGCGATAATTCCTCTAAAAGAGTTAAAAACCGAGTCGAAAATTAAGGCTTGTAACGGTGCTTCAGGATCGCCAACAGGTGCTGGAACACGATCTACAATGGCTTGAATAATATCGGGAATTCCTAAGCCAGTTTTCCCCGATGCAGGAATAATATCTTCGCGTTTGCAGCCAATTAAATCAATAATCTGATCTTTGACTTCCTCAGGCATCGCCCCAGGCAAATCCATTTTGTTTAAGATTGGAATAATTTCGAGGTCGTGTTCTAAAGCTAGATACAAATTCGAAATGGTTTGTGCCTGAATCCCTTGCGAAGCATCTACAATTAATAAAGCGCCTTCGCAAGCAGCGATAGAACGCGAAACTTCATAAGAGAAATCGACGTGTCCAGGGGTATCAATCAAGTTAAAGTTATATTCAATATCTCCAACCTTATAGTTCATTTGTATGGCATGACTTTTAATCGTTATGCCTCGCTCACGCTCCAAATCCATATTATCGAGCAATTGCGCCTGCGCTTCACGCTGCGAAATTGTCGCTGTATATTCTAATAACCTATCAGCCAAAGTGCTCTTGCCATGGTCGATATGTGCAATAATGCAAAAATTACGTATATGCTTCATCTTTGCGCAAAGATATGTTTTTAAATGGAAAATTTACCGTCGAAAATGGAATGCAAATCGGCCAATTTTTTTATAAAACAAGGTAGTATTTGCTGATTAGAAAATTAATGATTTCTTCCGATCAGGAGCAAAAATGTTTAGTCGTTTCGTTATCTTATTTCCCGAAAAAAATTCGGTTATTTCGAAGGAGCAATCTCAATTAATAGCATATAAAATGCCTAGTTACCATTGAATTTAATTGCTAAAGCATACGATATATTAAATTAGCTGCTCAAAAGTCAACATTTTTTGCTTTTCAGCCTCAGGTATTATAGTTGGTCTTTTTGTGTTAGTGTCAACCGCTATGCAGACTGTTTTTCCTTTACTGCAAATTACTTCCTCGGTTCCCTTTAGTTTTACAATTTGGTACTCCAAGTCAAAGCTTGTATTGCCAATTCGTGATGTTTTCACATGAACAGCTATTTTATCATTCATCACAATCGGCAGGATATAATCCAGTTCAGCATGAGCAATGACGATTCCAGTTTTATTCCAATCCCACTTTACAATTTCTTCCCAATACTTAGTTCTCGCAATTTCCAAGTAGGTAAAGTATACTGAATTATTCACATGGCCCATTAAATCAAAATCAACAAAACGAAGATGAATGTTCGTTTTATAGTTGAATTTGTCGGAAAAATCACGTATTTCTGACAATTTGTCTTTTGATTTCGATTTATTTTGCCAAAATGTCTTAAAAATCATAAAAATTTGGTTTGGTATGTAAGTTGAATAACGACTGATATCAGATTAAAAAAATAAAATTAAAGATATGACACTTGTAAATTTTAACAACAGAACCCGCAACACAGCACCTTACTTTAACAATGTTTTTGATTCATTGTTTAGTGAAGCAGTAAGTAAAAACAAAATGGTTGATAAATCGCCAAACGTTAACATTCATGAAAATGTGACTGCATATGTAATTGAGTTGGCGGCACCAGGTTTGAAGAAAGAAGATTTTCAAATCAACTTAAAAAAAGATACGCTTTCTGTTTGGGCAGAAGTTAAAAAAGACGAAACACAAATTGCCAAAGATTATACCCGTAAAGAATTTGATTTTAGCTCGTTTGCCAGATCATTTAATTTACCAGAAACTGCAGATGGTGAAAAAATTACCGCAGAATATAAAGATGGTATTTTGGTAATTAACATCGGCAAAAAAGACGATACTAAATTACAACACAAAGAAATTGTAGTATCGTAGAACAAAATATTCTCGAAAGAGGGTTTTTCATAATAGTTTAAGTTTAGGTTTTATAAGGTTAACGTTGGATGACGTTAACCTTATTTTTTATATTTAGATTGATTTTAAGTTGAAACATCAAGTTAGCCTAACGTCATTTTTTTGTACTTTTGCGCCATGGAAAGAGAAATTCTGGATACTAAACGTAAAGCACTTAAAATTAATCTTGACCCAAGGATATACGGTACTTTTGCCGAAATTGGTGCAGGGCAAGAAGTTTCAAGGAATTTTTTTAACGCTGGTGCAGCTTCCGGAACCGTTGCAAAAACGATGTCGGCCTATGATATGACTTTTAGCGATGCGATTTATGGTGCTGAAACTAATGGTCGTTATGTGAGCCAGAATAGACTTTTGCAAATGCTCGATCATGAATTTGGCCTACTTAACGAAAGATTATCGGGCGAAAAATATGAGAGTAGAACATTTTTTGCTTTTGCCGATACAGTTACCACACTAAATTATAAACGTACAAATGAACCTCACGGCTGGGTAGGACTTCGATTCCAAAACGAGCCAGGTGGTGCTCCAAATGAAATATTTTTCCATGTTCGCTTGCTTGATACCGATGTAAATATGCAACAGCGTGTGCTTGGTATTATTGGCGTTAATTTGGTTTATGCAGCCTTCTATCTTAATGAAGATCCAAAATTAATGGTTGAATCTCTAGCTGATAATTTAACGATCGGTTCGGTTGAAATAGATTTAATCTCGGTTAAGGGACCGGCATTTCCTGGGGTAGATAATATCTTACTTAATTTATACATGATTATGAAAGATTTTTCTGCGGCAGCTATTTTTGACGCAGATACTCACCCACGCCAAGCTAAAGATTTATTGTACAAAAAGGACATCATGATTTTGCGAACCAAATATGGTCAGAAATCATTACCAAATTTCAATCTATTTAACAAGGCTACAGAGCAATTTAAACGAACCAATAAAGTAGAAGAGGGAAATATTGCTGTTATGATTGAGGTTTTATTGACCAATGTTTTAACGGATGAACAAGAAACTCCAGACCATATTGATTTAGAATCGGTTGCTAAACGTACGCAAGAAATGTGCGATACTGGAAATATTGTGATCGTTTCAAATTTCACTCGTCATAATCGGTTAGCTAAGTATTTGGCTCGTTGTAAGCCAAAAAGTGTTGGCCTTGCTACCAACATTAACAACTTGAAGTTCGTTTTTAACTCTACAAATTTTAAAGGTGAAAATTATTCTGGTCAGTTATTGAGTTATGTTAACGACATGTTCAATACAAATGTTCGTTTGTTTGCCTATCCGTTTTTAGATAAAAAAACAAATGAAGTAATTACAACTTCGAATATGCCTGTTACGCCTGAGGCAAAGCCACTTTTTGATTTCCTTTTAGTTAACGGTTACATCACCGATATTAAAGATTACAGTGAAGATGAAGTAAAAACCGTTTAGTCTTACGCTATCATCTCCGGGATCTCTACTTTGATATCGTAAATGATTATTAAAGGCTTTGAAGGGTAGTTCCTGTTTCAGTAACTCTCAAACTATGGTTTGCGCCACATTTTAGTGCAAAATTATTTCGTTGATGCCCTACAGGGAAGTCAAATGCGATCGGGTAGTTGTAGTTTTTAACTTTTTCCAACACTATCTCATAAATAGTTTTGCCAAACTCTTCGCCAGTATCATCTGGTTTAACTTTGAAACCTCCGATTATCAAACCTTTCAGGTTTTTTAGTTTACCGCTACGTTTCAAGTTCCATAACATCCTATCGATGCTGTAAAGGTATTCACCTGTATCTTCAATAAAGAGAATTTTATCTTTGGTGTCCAAATCGGAATCACTGCCAGACAGTGTTTCAATAATACTAAGATTTCCACCAACTAAAACTCCTTCTACGCTTCCTGGTTTATTATTCATGTTTGTGGGGGCTGAATATCCCATTGGTGCTCCAATTAAGGCATTTTTTATTGATAAGATGGTTTCGATCTGAATGGGTTCTGCTTTCGTCCAATCATCTGGAAAACTGTTACACATTTTGGAGTGAATAGAAGCAATGCCATAGTTTTTGGCTAGGTGGCAATGTAAAACAGTGATATCACTAAATCCGATAATCCATTTTGGATTTTTTTTAAATGATGAAAAATCTAGTTGATCAATGATTCTGACGAAGCCATATCCGCCCCGGGCACACATGATGGCTTTTATATTAGGGTCGTCCAACATCGTTTGGAAATCCTTCAATCTTTCCTCATCTGTGCCGCCGTAAGTGAAATCACGTTTTCCAATTGTTTCACCTATTTTTATTTGGAAACCCCAGCTTTGCATCTGCAAAATTGAAGGCTGCACTTGTTCCGTAGTGATAAAACCAGCCGGACTTGTTATTCCAATCCAATCGCCGCGATTTAAATATGGTGGTATCTTAAATGATGAAGTTTCACTTTCAATACTATTGCCGAAGCTTTTAAAAATGGGCATTACGGTAGCACCTGCAATAAAAGAGGAAAGGAATTTTTTTCTGTTCATCTGGTTTAAGGAAGTGATTGATATAAAAAGCTAATATAAAGTAAATAATTTTTGCTCAAAAGAAAAGGGATCTATATCCATAAATCCCTTTTTTAAACCAAACAAATTAATCTGTAAAAGATTAGTATAATGTGAATTATATAGATAACCCCTGATAAAATAAAAAGTTTGATGTTTGATGAAATTATTTTTTGCTACCCGATTTGGGCATTAGGTTTAAAGTTCAATCGATATAACTAATACACTTGATTATTATATTTTATATATTTTAGCAAATCAATTTTTACTAGAGATAATTCAGTTAAGCTGGAGTCTCCAATCCCGAATTTAAATGAATAAAGCTATTTTTCTAGACCGTGATGGCGTTTTAAATCACGAAATTTATGATTACATCTGTCGAGTTGAAGATTTTAAGATCCTGGAGTATCAAATTCCCGTACTGAAGAAATTATATGATGAAGGTTTTCTGCTTATTGTAATTACAAATCAAGGCGGCATTGCGTTAAAAAGGTATAGCGAGCAAGAGCTGGCAATTATGCATCAAATGTTGAGAAATGCTTTTGTAGCAAAAGGCGCTGATATTGCTGGTTTTTACTATTGTCCACACCATCCAACTGTTGGCGGGGAGTGTAAATGTCGCAAACCTGCCTCTGGAATGATTCTCGATGCTATTGAGATGTATGATATCGATCCTGCTCAATCGGTAATGATTGGGGATAAGCCAAGAGATGTTGAGGCTGCAAATGGGGCAGGAGTGAAAGGTATTCTGATTGAGCCCGACGAGCAGATTAGTTACGAGAAAGTGAAGGAAGTTTTGAGTTTTGAGTTTAAAGTTGGAAGTTTTTAGTTTTGAGATCGGCGTATGCTAAGCGCTGAAGCCGAAAAAGACTCATACTTCCCTTATTCATTTAATATCTTTAAAAATAAAAAAGTCCTAAGTAAGAGTTAAACTCAATGCTTAGGACTTTTTTTAGACTCCAGACTCTCGACTGAAGACTCAAAGCTTATTTACCTGCTGCCTTAGCGTGATCTGCTAAGAAAGTAGCTAAACCGCTATCAGTTAATGGGTGTTTTAGCAAACCAACAATCGCAGCCAATGGAGCTGTAATTACGTCTGCGCCTAATTTAGCACAGTTAACAATATGCAACGGTCCGCGGATTGATGCTGCCAAGATTTGAGTTTCGTAACCGTAGTTATCAAAAATTGTTCTGATGTCTTCAATCAATACTAATCCATCGCTAGAAATATCATCCAAACGACCTAAAAATGGAGAAACATAAGTTGCGCCAGCTTTAGCAGCTAATAAAGCCTGTCCGGCAGAGAATATTAAAGTACAATTTGTTTTAATCCCTTTTGATGAGAAATATTTGATGGCTTTAACACCATCTTTAATCATCGGAACTTTAACAACTATTTTTGGGTTTAAAGCAGCAAGTGCTTCACCTTCTTTAACGATTTCATCAAAGGTGGTCGAGATCACTTCTGCACTTACATTATCTTCAACGATATCGCAAATGGCTTTGTAGTGGTTAATTACATTTTCTTCGCCAGTGATACCTTCCTTCGCCATTAAGCTTGGGTTAGTGGTCACGCCATCTAAAATGCCTAAATCATGTGCTTCCTTGATTTGATCAAGATTTGCTGTGTCAATAAAAAATTTCATGGTTATAAATTCTTAAGTATTTGAGTTTCAAAATTGAACCCTGAAGAATTTAATTCCCCCTTCAGGGGATTAAGGGAAAAGAAAAAAAAGGGCAAGCACCTTCTATCGCACCGCTACAACCTTCTACCCTTGCTATGTTCCCATCCTGGGGGAGTTCAAAGGGAGCTGGTCGTAAAAGACTTGCCCGCCACAAAGGTAGAAAAAGATGTTGTTTTGCAAAATGCATTTTTTTAAATTTTTAGTCATTTAGGCTATCTAACTGATTCATACCAAAATAAAATTAAGTGATGACCACTGTTGCGCAATGCATCTATATAAATGCAGCTGATGAAGTCACTTAAACACGATAATTAATTAGTAAGGGTCAGTGACACTCGAAATTTATTAATAAACGTTATTTTCATATATGATTTTATTTGCTAAATCGTTTTTGTTTGATAAGGCCTGACAAAAGCTATTATTTCGAGAAAAAATCGAATTATGAAATCCGTAAATAATTACTTTTAAAATTAATTATTTTGCAAATAATATGTCGATATTTGCTTTTAAACTAAAATAATCCTAAAAAGCATAACAACTCTGTAATTTAAAATTCGTTTTTTGTATCTTAGTGTTTCCTATACACTAACAACTAACGAGCAAAGAATGGAACCAAACAGTGGATTGTACGATGCGCAATTTGAACACGATGCCTGCGGTATTGGGTTCGTTGCACATGTGAAAGGGCGAAAATCGCATCAAATCATCTCCGATGCACTTACTATTTTAGAAAATCTAGATCATAGAGGGGCATGTGGAGCAGAACCAAATACAGGCGATGGTGCCGGTATAATGATTCAAATTCCCCACGAATTTTTTTATGATGAATGTTTAAAAGCTGGCTTTAGCTTACCAGAAACCAATAATTACGGTGTGGGTCAGTTATTTATGCCAAAGGATATCAGATCAAGAGAAGAGTGCCGTGAACTTATTTACCGTGCTGCAGAAAAGCTTGGTCTGGAGATTTTAGGATTTAGAAAGGTTGATGTAGATACTACTGATATCGGTAACATGGCGCTTTCTGTGGAACCTGAAATTGAACAGGTCTTTATCGGTCGTCCGTACACAGTTAATCCCGGTGCTGATTTTGAGCGCAAGCTTTACATTTTTAAAAACTACCTCATTAAGCTAATCGTAAACACGGTTCATGGTGGTAAAGATTTTTATATCGTTTCCCTTTCTGCGCAAACGATCATTTATAAAGGTCAGCTTACTTCTTTGCAGGTTCGTACCTATTTTAATGATTTAAGCGACAAACGTGTGGTTTCTGCCTTAGGCTTAGTTCACTCACGTTTTGCGACCAATACGTTTCCATCATGGAGATTAGCTCAGCCATTTCGCTTTATAGCGCACAATGGAGAGATCAATACGTTACAAGGAAACTTAAACTGGTTTAGGGCTGGGGTAAAATCTTTTGCGTCTGCCTATTTTACACCAGAAGAACTAGATATGTTGTTGCCGGTTATCGATGAAACGAACTCAGATTCAGGTTGTTTAGATAACGTTATTGAGTTATTGCTTCATGCTGGAAGAACTTTGCCTCATGTATTAATGATGTTAGTTCCTGAAGCTTGGGATGGCAATGAAGATATGGATCCCGTAAAACGAGCATTTTACGAATTCCATGCTACTTTAATGGAGCCTTGGGATGGACCGGCTGCAATTGCATTTACCGATGGCAAGTTAATTGGCGCTACGTTGGATCGCAATGGTTTACGTCCATCGCGTTATGCCATCACTTCTGATGATCGTGTAATAATGGGTTCTGAAGCGGGTGCTTTAGCAATCGACCAGAGCACAATTATTGAAAAAGGTCGTTTAACACCTGGTAAAATGTTTGTTGTTGATATGGAACAGGGACGAATTATCAGTGATGAAGAAATTAAAACTCAGGTTTGTAGTAAAAGTCCATATGCTGACTGGATTAACCAATATCAAATTCGTTTAGAAGAGTTGCCTGAACCACGTGTAATGTTTACGGGACTATCTGAAGAATCTATCTTTAAATATCAGCAGGTTTTTGGTTACAGCAGAGAAGACATTGATTTGTTGTTGAAACCAATGGCTGTTGAGGCTAAGGAGCCAATCGGTTCAATGGGAACAGATACGCCACTTGCCATTTTATCAAAACGTCCGCAACATTTATCAAACTACTTTAAGCAACTTTTTGCACAAGTAACTAATCCTCCAATCGATCCGATCCGGGAAAAAGTGGTTATGAGTTTAGCTAGCTTCATGGGCAGCAATGGTAACTTGTTAGAAGAAAATCCTTTGCAATCACATTGTGTGGCCATCAAGCATCCAATTTTAACTAATCAAGAGTTAGAGAAATTAAGAAGTATTGATACCGGGGTTTTTCAAGCAAAAACATTGCAAACCTATTTTAGGGCCGACGGGAAACCAGGTGCAATGGCGAAAGCTTTAGATCGCTTATGCCGTTATGCTGTTGATGCCGTAGAAGATGGTTTCCAGGTGATTGTGTTAACGGATAGGGCGATCGATTCGGAACATGCTGCAATGCCATCATTATTGGCTGTTTCGGCTGTACATCACCACTTAATTCGTAAAGGCTATCGTGGCGCTGTAGGTATTGTAATTGAGGGTGGAGATATTTGGGAAGTTCATCATTTTGCTACCTTATTAGGTTTCGGCGTTACAGCTATAAATCCATATCTGGCCTTGGAAACAATCAATGGATTTCAAGAAGAATCTGGTTTATCAGCAGAGCAATTAACAAAAAATTACATCTACGCGGTAAACAGTGGCTTGCTTAAGATTTTCTCTAAAATGGGGATCTCTACCTTGCAGTCTTACCAAGGTGCGCAAATTTTCGAAATTCTAGGTCTGAATAAACAAGTAGTAAACACTTATTTCACTGGAGCAGTTTCTCGTATTGGTGGTTTAGGATTGGACGAAATAGCAAAGGAAACTTTGATTAAACATCACCGCAGTTTCGGACCAGCAACACAAACGGAGAATTTATTGCCGGCAGGAGGAACTTACAAATTCCGTCGCAGGGGTGAGGCACATTTGTTTAACCCGCAAACTATACACTTGTTGCAAAACGCGACACGTAAGAATGATTACAACATTTTCAAGCAATATTCAAAGTTGGTAAATGAGCAAACTCAACAAGCTTATACCATACGTGGGTTGTTTGATTTTAATTATACCCGACCATCGGTTCCATTAAATGAAGTAGAGTCTACCGAGGCAATCTTAAAAAGATTTGCAACTGGAGCAATGTCATTTGGTTCAATTTCCCACGAGGCACACTCTACTTTAGCTATTGCGATGAACCGCATTGGTGGTAAAAGCAATACTGGTGAGGGTGGTGAGGATGAAATGCGCTACACCAAAATGGAAAATGGTGATAGCATGCGTTCGGCGATTAAGCAGGTTGCATCCGCTCGTTTTGGCGTAACCAGTTACTACTTAACCAATGCTGATGAGTTACAGATTAAGATGGCTCAAGGTGCAAAACCTGGTGAAGGTGGTCAGTTACCTGGTCATAAAGTGGATGATTGGATTGCAAAAGTGCGCCACTCTACACCAGGCGTAGGCTTGATTTCTCCGCCTCCGCATCACGATATTTATTCAATCGAAGATTTAGCACAGCTGATTTATGATTTGAAAAATGCCAATCGTGCTGCCAGAATCAATGTAAAATTGGTATCTAAGGCTGGAGTTGGAACCATTGCTGCAGGAGTAGCTAAAGCACATGCTGATGTTATTCTGGTTTCAGGTTTTGATGGGGGTACAGGTGCATCGCCATTAACTTCTATTCAACATGCTGGCTTACCTTGGGAACTTGGTTTAGCAGAAGCGCACCAGACTTTGGTTAAAAACAGATTACGTAACCGCATCGTTCTGCAAACGGATGGACAACTAAAGACGGGTAGAGATATTGCTATTGCAGCTTTGTTAGGTGCTGAAGAATGGGGAGTAGCTACCGCTGCCTTGGTTACTGCTGGTTGTATCATGATGCGTAAATGCCATTTAAATACTTGCCCGGTTGGTGTGGCGACACAAGACCCTGAACTAAGAAAATTATTTAGTGGTGATGCAGCTCACGTAGTGAATCTTTTCCATTTTCTCGCTGAAGAATTACGTGAGATTATGGCTGAACTTGGTTTCAGAACCATTCATGAAATGATTGGACAAGCCGATATTTTAAAGGTTAGGGAATTACCAGAAGAAGATTGGAAATTAAAGTATCTGGATCTTTCTGCAATTCTTTTTAAAGCGGAAGATAACGGATTGCCTTTATTTAATACGGAAGAGCAGGATCATGGCTTGACACACGTTTTAGATCATCAATTAATCGCAGCTGCACAACCTGCAATTACCAATAATGAGCCTGTTTTTGCGAGCTTTAACGTGAAAAATACAGATCGTTCATTAGGAACTATGTTATCTAACGAGATTTCTAAAGTGCATTTGGGTGCAGGTCTGCCGCCCGATACCATCAACTTCAAGTTTGTAGGTTCGGCAGGACAAAGTTTCGGTGCATTTAATACCCGTGGAGTTACGTTATCTTTAGAAGGTGAAGCAAATGACTATGTGGGTAAAGGTTTATCTGGTGCTCGTTTAGCCATTTATCCTTTTTCAAATTCAACTTTCATTCCAGAGCAAAATATTATCATTGGTAACGTAGCGCTTTATGGAGCAACTTCTGGTGAGTTATTCGCCCGTGGTAAAGCTGGTGAGCGTTTCGCAGTTCGTAACTCGGGTGCAACCGCAGTAGTAGAAGGCGTTGGAGATCACGGTTGTGAATACATGACCGGTGGTGAAGTGCTGATTCTTGGTGATACCGGAAGTAATTTTGCAGCAGGAATGAGCGGAGGCGTGGCTTGGGTGTATGATGCCAAAGGAACTTTTGCTCGTAAATGCAATAAAGAAATGGTTGATCTCGATCCATTACAAACTGAAGATGAACAAAGAATTCTCGCTTTACTTAAAACGCATATCCGTTTGACTGATAGTAAAGTAGCAGAATTTATCTTAAGCGATTGGAAAACACAATCCAATCATTTTGTAAAGGTATTTCCTAAGGAATACAAAGCAGTTTTAGCAAAACGTAATCAACAAGTAAAAACACACTAAGCCATGGGAAAAGTAACAGGATTTCAAGAATACGATAGAGTTGCGCCCACAAGAGAAGAGGCTAAAACTCGTGTAAAACATTATGGGGAATTTTTAAATGAATTACCCGCACAAGAATTAAACAATCAAGCTGCCCGTTGTATGGATTGTGGCGTTCCGTTTTGTCAATCAGGTTGCCCATTGGGTAATGTGATTCCAGAATTTAACGATGCCGTTTATCAAGGTAAATGGGAGCAGGCAGCGGAAATTTTATTAAGCACTAACAATTTCCCTGAATTCACTGGTCGAATTTGTCCGGCACCATGCGAATCTGCATGTGTGTTAGGTATCAATCGTCCGCCAGTTTCTATTGAAGAAATTGAAAAGCATATTATAGAGATTGCTTTTGACAAAGGTTTTATCAAAGCAAAAGCGCCATTAATCAGAACAGGTAAAAAAGTTGCCGTTATCGGTTCAGGTCCAGCAGGATTAGCCGCTGCTGCTCAGCTGAATAAGGTTGGGCATGAAGTTACGGTTTTCGAACGTGATGATGCACCTGGTGGTTTATTAAGATATGGTATTCCGGATTTTAAACTACAGAAAAATGTGGTGGATCGCCGCATTGATTTGATGAAAGAAGAAGGAATAATCTTTAGAACAAATGCCAATGTAGGTGTGAACGTAGAAATCAGTACACTCTTAAGAGATTTCAATGCTGTAGTGCTGGCTGGAGGTTCAACCATTCCTCGTGATCTGACAATTCCTGGTCGTGAGGCAAAAGGGGTTCACTTTGCCATGGATTTCTTAAAGCAGCAAAACAAACGTGTTGCAAACAGAGAAATTATTGCTGAAGATATTTTGGCTAATGGTAAAAATGTAATTGTGATTGGTGGTGGAGACACAGGCTCCGACTGTATCGGAACCTCGAATCGCCATGGCGCTAAATCGGTGACCCAATTTGAAATTATGCCAATGCCGCCGCAAACACGCACAGAAAATATGCCTTGGCCAAATTACCCAATGCTTTTGAAAAACACTTCTTCTCATGAAGAAGGTGCTCAAAGAGCTTGGTCGGTTAATACTAAAAATTTTATTGCTGACGAAAACGGAAATTTGAAAGCATTAAAGGTAGTAGATGTAGAGTGGGAAATTGATGCTGTTGGACGTCCCGTTTCATTTAAAGAATTGGCTGGTACAGAAAGAGATTTACCATGTGAATTGGTTTTCTTGGCCATGGGTTTCTTGCATCCACAAAAAGAAGGTTTACTCGAAAAGCTTGGTATCGAATTGGATAATAGAGGGAATGTAAAAGCTTCAGAACATACTTATCAAACTAACATTGCGAAGATCTTCGCAGCTGGTGATGTTCGCAGGGGACAATCCTTAGTAGTTTGGGCAATCTCCGAAGGGAGAGAAGCCGCTCGTAAAGTAGACGAATACTTGATGGGAACTACAAAACTGGCATCGAGAGATGCTGTAGCTTATGCTTAGTTAACAGGTTTTTAATTTTTATATTTTTAGGGTCGTGGTGCAAGCCACGACCTTTTTTGTTGACAGGGTCGTCTTTGAGAGGTCAATTTCTCTTTTGGCTGTGGCAATCTCTTAAGTTGTCATCAAGTTTAGGTGGTGTTGAAAGCAGCGACCTTCTTTTATGGATTATCGAATATTAACAGAAGCTAGTTTTTTGCCACGGAAACACTGAATTCACGGAATGGACATCGAAATTTCGTCATGCTGAGAGGTGATTTATTTCATAATCAATATAAATGACGTTAAAACGGTCGTCATTGCGAGGCACGAAGCAATCTCCTTCAATAAAATAATACAACAAATGAGATTGCTTCTCCCAATAAAATAGGGATCGCCTGCCTACCGCAGGCAATGACGGAAAGTTAAAAACGTCAATGGTAATTCATTCCAGCATCTCTATCATTATGTTTATTGACTCCGGCATTTTTTCAGCATCTGTCAAAACAACCTTAGCTGGTCATTCTTGGGTGGTTTCTCTTTTCCAAAAATAGTTCTTCCTCCATATTTCCAGCTTTCAGCTCTTTCTTTTGCAATTACTTTGTCGAAATCCATATTCGGGACGAAATCTGCTTAAGCGTTCCGAGCGATTTGATGCAAAGATTTAATAGCTTGTTGTTTATCTGTATTTCCGATTTTAGCTTTTTCAACTGCATTTTGAAGTACGCTGATGGTTTCATCATATACATTTACGGGAACAGGGAAGGGATGACCATCTTTTCCTCCGTGAGCAAATGAATACCTTGCAGGATCGGAAAAACGTGACGGGGTACCATAAATTACCTCGCCTACCAAAGCTAATGATCGCAAGGTTCGTGGCCCCATTCCTTCCAATAAAAGTAATTCTTCAAAATCTGCTGGTTGCTTTTCTTGTGCCAGCCATAAAATACTGCCTAATCTTTTTAAATCAATGTCTTTTGCTTTTACATCGTGATGTTTCGGCATGACTAACTTTTGAATCTCTGAAATCATTTTCACTGGAGATTCTTCAGTAATCTCCATCATCGTTTGCCTGGTAATATTTGCCTGGCTCGAAGTTAAGTTGAGAATCTGCCCTTGATTGATACCGCAAATTCCGGTGTGCGGTTCGTCAACAAATGATGTGAGGTTTTCAGAATGCCAATGATAACGCCGAGCAGTTGAGCTTTCATCACTCATGCCTTGCTGCACGACTGCCCAATCGCCATCGTTGCTTAAAATAAAGCTGTGTAGGTACAATTGAAAGCCATCTTGAATCGCCGTATTATCTACTTTGGCACTCAATTTACTGGCTCTAACCAACTCCGTTCCATTAAGACCTGTTTGATCTGCAATTCTTAGCAGTTCATTTGGCGTTTCTCGACTGAACTTGCCTTTTCCACCACAGATGTAAATGCCTAATTCTTTGGAGAGTGGGTTAATTGCTTTCTTTAAAGCGCCCATTACAGATGTGGTGATGCCTGACGAATGCCAATCCATTCCCATCACCGCACCCAGACTTTGAAACCAAAATGGATTGCTCAGTCTTCGAATTACTTCAGCTTTTCCATACTCCATCAAAATAGATTCCGTTATTGCCAAGCCAAGTTTAGCCATGCGTTGCGCCAACCAAGGTGGTACCTGGCCGTAATGTAAAGGTAAATCTGCACTTCCTGATCTTTTCAATGCTAACAAAATTAGTAAAAAAAATGAATTGAAGTTAGATGGCTGGTAAATAAAAAAACCTTCAACTCTTTAAAGTTGAAGGTTTGAATTGTACCCCGGAAGGGACTCGAACCCCTGACCCTCGGTTTAGAAAACCGACGCTCTATCCAGCTGAGCTACCGAGGCCCGTTTTGTAACGAGTTGCAAATATAGAAGTTCTATCTAATAAGCAAAAATATATTTTAATTATTTCTGTTGATTTTTTTAGGTCGCTTTTAAAGCTTTAAAAACTAATTAATTAGCTTGATTACAATCTTTACAAATGCCCGAAACAATCAGGTTCATATCCTCAATTTTGAACCCTTTCTCTATTTTCAATGATGGGATTTTAACATCATCAAGGCAATAAACCCTTAAACAGTTATTGCAATTGAAATGAACGTGTTCATCATGATGGTGATTTTCTGTACATGAACTGGAACAAATGGCATAATTAGCCGTTCCCTGTTTATCTAATACCCGATGTATAATCCCCTTTTCTTCAAAAGTTTTCAAAATCCGGTATAAGGTAACCCGATCGATATCCTTTCCAATTACATTCTCCAGGTAGGGTTGAGATGTGGCCGAATTTCGATGAGTAAGCACATCCAGCACTTGTAATCGAGCGCCAGTTCTTTTCAAACCATTTTTCAACAATAAATCCTCGTAGGCTTGCGCTTCAATAGTATTCATAACCTTATTTTTAAATAATCAACTTCGCATTTACAACAGAAACCGGTGGTTGGTAAGTGGCATTATCATTAGTTAATTTTAAAATGCCTTTAACCCGAATGGGTTTGTCTGTAAATGCAATAGCATTTTCCATTTGTATCATCACCATTATAGGAACACCGTTCTGTCCACAAAAATAACATTGATTTATGGGTAAAGTTGCCAGTAAAAATTTTTGATGCTTCTGGCTATTTTTTATGGGAATTAAATATCCTTGCAAATCAAACGTATTGTTTTTAAATCTGGTGATGTTTTCACCATAAATAGGCAGTAACTCGTTTTTCTCCGTTAGTTCGAATTTCACCGTTCCAATTACATCCCAA
The DNA here is from genome assembly GCF_979258625.1 of Pedobacter sp. AC212. NCBI lineage: Bacteria > Pseudomonadati > Bacteroidota > Sphingobacteriia > Sphingobacteriales > Sphingobacteriaceae > Pedobacter > Pedobacter sp. AC212. The sequence goes on from NZ_OZ409870.1 coordinate 2,763,533, forward strand.
TTCAATGATCTTAACTGATCGTTGTTGTTGTGTTTTTTAGTTTGGGCTGATGCTATTTGAACTATCAGAAACATCAGAATGATTAATCCATTTCTCATTTTAGCAGTTTTGCACCCAACAAAAAGAATTCTGATCGGTTATCTCCAGAATTATTGATTACAAATTTACCTTGTATTTTAATGGGCTTCTCCGTAAATGGGAGCGGGGTGGCCATTTTAACTTCTATCATTGATGGAATATCGCCCGTTCCACAAAATGGGCATGACTCTATCGGAACAATTGATAAAAGAAATTCTGAAAACTTAGATCCCACTTTGGTTGGATAGATATAACCGGGCAATTCTATGATTTTGTTGTTGAGTGCCATCAGTTCTGGAGGGAAAATACTTGCCCACTTTAAGGGCTCAACCTGCTTTTCATACCTCATCCCAATCAAGTTCCAATTTTTGGTACGCATATCTTTATGCACTTTTACTTGTGCTTTTAATTCAAGCATCGAGATTAATAAGAAGGTGATGATTACTATTTTTTTCATTATTTCTCTTTTGAAAGTGTACGGGCAATATCAACTCGATATGTTTGGATGGCTGGCAATATAGAAGCAACGACGCCAATAATTAAACCGGCAATAATAAGGTAAAGTTCGTCAGTTACAAAGTATAATCCTGTTAATCTGGCTTGCGATGATTCTTGATAATGGCCAATCATGTGTAATGCCAAGTGTCCGATAAACAATCCTAAAAGGGCACCACTTACCGTAATTAGCAGACCTTCTAGCATCACCAAGAAAAATAATTTTGATTTGGAGGCACCCAAAGAACGCATAACAGCGAGGTCGTATTTTTTCTCTTTCATTGCGTTGTATAAACTGATAAAAACGCTCAAGGCTGATATTGCCATGATCAATACAGCGAACCATTTTAAAGTTTCTATACCCACACCAATTAACGAAAACAACCTTGCGCTTTCCATCGCAGGAGATGCAGCTTGCATATTGGTGCTTTGATTTACCATTCTGGGAAAAATGACAACCGACATTGGCGACCTGTATTGAATAAGGATGGAGGTAATTTCCTTATTGTTAATTTCAGCTTTTTCAGGCGCTTCGTGTTCATCATGATTGGGCTCATGCATTTTATAAACGCTTCCAATATTGGTTAATATTAAGTTATCCGTAACATTTCCCTGCGCTTGCAGAATTCCTGTCACAGTATATGCATGGTGTTTGTGTTCGTCGCTTGCATCACTTAAACCATGTGCGCCGAAGAATTTATCACCCACTTTTAAATGCGCTTCTGCCGCCACACCGCTACCGATTGTCGCTTCTAAATCTCTCGACCAAAACTTCCCTGCAGCCAATTTTAAACCATATAAACTAACAAATCCCGAATCAGTACCCACAATTCTATGTCCTTGAAAGTTATCTCCCAAAGCCAAAGGAACCGCTCGTTTAACCATTGGGTTTTGCATCAGTTCGGTTGCATCTTTTAACGGAATATTGCCGGTTGGGAAATCGATATGGTAAATGCTACTTAAAATTAACTGAAGCGGACTTCCTTTAGCGCCGACGACTAAATCGATGTCTTTGGCATTTTGCTCCAGCTTATTTCCAATTTGTGTAGATGCCAAAAAAAGGATAGATAAAATGGCTACACCAAATGCCACCAATATAATATTTAGAAACGTGGTGAGCTTATTCCTTAATAGGTTTTTTGTACTTAGCCTTAATATGTTCATTACAATAAATATTCCTTGTTAAGTTTATCTTTTACTCTTTTATCGTGTGTGGCAATAACCAGCGAAGCGTGATTTTCTGCTGCCTGTTGAGTCAAAATTTTAAGTACATTATCAGCATTTTCATCATCTAAACTAGATGTTGGTTCATCAGCAATCAACAAAGCGGGTTTGTTTACCAATGCCCGTGCGATGGAAACTCTTTGTAGTTGGCCTTGACTTAATTCTTCAGGATAATTTTTTGTTTTATCTGCTAAACCCAAAGATGAAAGCAGATCCATTACTCTTGATTTATTAACTTTTACTCCCGCCAAAGAGGAAGCCAGGGCCACATTGTCGAATATATTTAAGCTTTTAATTAAGTGAGGTTTTTGAAATACAATGCCGATATTTTGTCCTCTGAAACGATCCATTTCTTTTTGAGATAAGCTGTAAATATCAGTCTCGTTTAATTTTACTTTGCCATTTTCTGGTTTCAATAAACCTGAAATGATATTTAACAAAGTGCTTTTCCCACTTCCCGATGCACCTAATAACAACCACTGTTCTTCATTAAGTATTTCCCAATCTGGAAATTTTAGAGTCGGACCGTTATGGTAGTTATGGGTTAGCGATTGAATACTAATCATATTTATTTTGATTTTTTTATTACCTGAATGTTTTTGATTGCGTAGCGGCGATAAAGTTCTTGTGCATTATCGGTGCCGTGCTTGCAAGCAGGGTTTAGGGTGCAAATGAAAGAAAGTGCAGCAACAAAAAGTAGTTTAATTTTTCTTTGCATGGTACAAATATATAATCCTTTTCTAGTAGGTAAATTGTTTAAATAGGATAGTTAAAATATAATTGATTGTTTTATTGATGGATGTGCTTACAGCTTTTTGCCAGTTTTAGGTTGAAGAAATGTGCTCCAGCAATTGTAAATCCGCCAAGCGGAATTAAAATGGGTTCTAATATTTCGATACCTAAAAAATGCCCCAAAAGTATGGCGCCAAAACCGAGTGCTAAAATTACCATCGGATAGAGGTTATGATGAACTTTTCGATAGGATGTGCTTAAAGCCCATACGCCAATAAATAGGGAAAGAAGAATCATCGAAATTTCTAATGCTGGAGTGGCTAAAAACTCTAATCCCCACAAGGGTAGAAGCGTAAATACAAATGGCAGAAGTGCACAATGAATAGCGCAGGCAGTAGAAGCTGTTATACCCAGTTTATCAAGATTTATCGTTTTAAAATTTTTCATCATCATAAGTTTACCAGTCAAATATAAAAGCAATTAAGTTGCATTTGTTGTTCTTTGCAACTAAATTGCATTTTCATGATAATTGCTTCGACGTTCGTTTGTCAAAATTTATTATTTGATATATTTAAAAATAAATTTAGATTTGTCTAAAAATATATTTAGATAATATCATTCCATGAAAATAGCCATACTACTTATTTTAATTGCTTGCACGTTTTCCAATAGCTACTCCCAAAATGTAATTACAGGTAAGGTTTCGTCAAAAGGAAAAGTACAGGAGAATATTAATGTTAAAATTGTTGGAACCAATAAATCCACAAAAACCGATCAAGCGGGTTTGTATCAGATTGGCAATGTTCAGAGTGGTCCAGTTGAACTGCAGTTCTCGGGGATCAATTATCAATCCAAGCGGATAAAAGCCCAAGTGCAAAACGATACACTGCGTTTAAATGTAGAAATATCGGAGACTGAATCCAACCTTAACGATGTGGTGATAACAGGCGTAAACAGAGCAACATCGCTAAGAAAAAGTCCAGTGCCAATTGCGGTCTTATCTAAAAAAACAATGGATCAAAACGTAAACACAAACCTAATCGAAGCGATTGTAAAGGGCGTTCCTGGAGTTACGGCGGTTACAACAGGGCCAAATGTATCTAAACCATTTATACGCGGACTTGGGTATAACCGGGTGTTGACTTTGTATGATGGCCTGCGTCAGGAAGGACAGCAATGGGGCGATGAACATGGAATTGAGGTAGATGAGTATGGAATAGTGAGGGCTGAAGTGGTGAAAGGACCGGCGAGTTTAACCTACGGATCTGATGCTTTGGCAGGGGTAATTAACATGATTCCCTCCACGCCAAATTTCGAAGATGGCAAATTGAAAGGTGATTTTACCACTAACTTTCAAAGCAATAATGGAATGTTTGGTTCGTCACTGGGTTTAGCTTACATTAAAAATGATTGGAAATATACTTTGCGTGCTACAGGTAAGGCGGCCCATAATTATTACAACAAAGTTGATGGGTATGTTTATGGAACTGCATTTAGAGAATATAATCTTTCAGCAAGTGCGAGGGTAGATAAAGACTGGGGTTTTTCGAAAACGGCTATCACTTACTACGACAACCTCATGGAGATTCCGGATGGGAGCAGAGATTCTACCACTCGTAGATTTACGAGACAAATTTTTGATGATGGAGACGATATTAAAAACAGACCGATAGTGCCTTCAAATGATTTAAAGACCTACACTATAAATCCTTTACATCAGCATATTCAGCATTTCCGTTTTTATAATGCCAGTCAAGTTAAGTTTGCAAATAGCGATTTAAACATATTAGTTGGCGGACAGCAAAGTGTAAGAAGAGAATATAACCATCCAACTATCCCAAATCAGGCTGGACTTTATGTGGTTTTGAATACGTTGAACTATGATGTCAAATACAATCTTTCAGATTTTGCTGGAATTGAAAGTACTTTAGGCATCAATGGGATGTACCAAACAAATCGCAGTAAAGATGCTACAGATTTCCCTATTCCAGATTATGACTTGTTTGATATCGGAGCATTTTATTTCGCTAAAAAGTCTTTTGGGAAATTGGATATTTCAGGAGGCGTGAGGATGGATAGGAGAAATATTAATTGGAATGATTTCTATGTAGGAACGAATGTTTTAACTGGTTTTGGGCAAAAATCTGATGTGAATGATGCTAATGCTGATTTGCAGTTCCCATCATTTAATAAGAACTATTATGGCTTTTCTGGGAGTTTAGGATTAACCTATAATCTATCAGATAAATTTTTAATCAAGGCAAATTTAGCTAGAGGATATAGAGCGCCCAACATTACCGAAATCGGTTCAAATGGTTTAGATCCAGGTGCGCACATCGTTTATTTGGGAAACAGAACTTTTAAGCCAGAGTTTAATCTTCAACAGGATATTGGCATTATCGCCTATTTAAAAGATGTAGATATTAGCATGGAAATATTCAACAATAACATTCAAAACTACATCTATCAATCGCGTTTAACTGATGAGAATGGAAATCCGGTGGTTATTGTTCCAGGGAATTTAACTTATCAATATCAGCAATCAAAAGCCCGCTTGTATGGCGCTGAATTGGCCATAAACTTACACCCATCAACATTAAAGTGGTTTGCCTTTAACAATAGTGTCGCTTATGTAGTTGGCTTAAATAAAAATGAAGCTTTATTGAATTTACATGGGAAAGCAGCAAAATATTTACCATTTATTCCACCATTGCAAATCAGATCTGAAATAAAGTTGACAGCACAAAAGAATATCGGTTTTTTGGATAAACCATATTTTAAAATTGATGCCGCAATATTTGCAAATCAAAATAAGTTTTATGCACTTGATGATACTGAGACTTTTACTAAAGGATATACTTTAATTAATGCTGGAATTGGTTCCTCTATAAAAGCTAAGTCAGGCAGAACTGTTTTGGATATTTTTATTCAGGCGGATAACGTTTTCAACATCGCCTACCAATCTCACTTAAATCGGTTAAAATATTTCGAGTATTATGAGTCATCGCCCAATGGCCGCTCTGGAATTTATAATATGGGCAGAAATATGAGCTTTAAGGTGATTGTGCCTTTTTGAATTGCGGAAAATGAGGAATAGGTGATGGGGAATGGAAAATGCAATATTGATCATGTAAGAAGGACGGTTTTTAAATATTTGTGAATAGAGAAAAAAATGGGCTTTCCATCTTAAAGATCGTGTTTCCATTGCTATATTTACTTCACCCATCATAGCTTAATATAACTTACATAAACATGGAACCATCAATAAGTGAGCAAAGATTAAATTTTCTAAGACAATCTATTGGCAAGGTGATCTCTAATTCACCATCGAATTTTATGAATTGGTTGGCGCCGGTTTTAATCAAAGCTGAAAATGGTATTTTGGTATGCCAATATACCATTCGTAAGGAGATGACTAATCCGTATCAAATTTTGCATGGTGGCGTTACCGCTGGAATTATTGATGATTTAATTGGTGCAACAGTTTACACTATGGGTTTAAATGATCGTTACACTACCGTAAATAATTATATCGATTACTTTGCCCCTGCGAAAGAAGGAGACGAGGTTGTTGCTGAAACATCAATTGTGAAGCGAGGGAAAACAATTCTAAATCTTCAGTGTGAGATATATTTACCAGCAAAAAAACGTTTAATAGCCAAAGGATATTCGAACATGTTAAACATAGGTTAACACATTCTTTGAAGCTTTAAAATAATTTGTTAATTCCTTTAAATTAGCGAAACATTCTCATTAATACATTGTTGTAACTTAACCAAAAATATAATGAGCCATGTTAGAAAATTATTCCACCCTGCAATTCATTGTTAGAGGCAAGATTTTTAAAGGATTTTGCATGCGTATTCAAGATGATTTTCATGAAACTTATGCCGTTGTTTTAGATGGCTACCATTCTTTTTGTATCTGGTTAGATAATAAAAATGAGAAGTGGTGTGCATCTAAAAATGTGGCTATCGATCCAGATGCGATCGATGAAATCATCAACAGGATATCTCCTCGTCCGCAAGTCTCTTAACAATCCATCAGAATAATGCTCAAAAAAAATCCCTGCTTTATTAGTTTCTAAAGCAGGGATTTTTTATGTTTGACATTTTCTATCCAAAGAATAAATAAGCCAAGCCAATTGCGGTACAAACACCCACTAAATCGGCCAATAACATTGCCCCAACGGCGTAGCGTGTATTTTTGATACTTACTGAACCAAAGTAAACCGCAATGACATAAAAGGTTGTATCAGAAGCACCTTGGAATATACCAGATAACTTACTTGGAAATGAATCGGCACCATAAGCCGTCATCGTATCCACCATCATTCCTCTGGCGGCACCTCCACTTAGCGGCCGAATCAAAGCAGTTGGCAGCGCCTCTACAAAACGGGTATCGGCTCCAAGCATTACAAATAAATTTTTAATACCCATAATTACCACATCAAATGTTCCACTGGTACGCAACATACTGATGGCGACCAACATGCCAACGAGATAAGGGATAATTTTTACTGCAGTTTCGAATCCATTCTTTGCGCCATCAATGAACGCATCAAACACATCGATTTTTTTATATAAGCCACCTAGCACAATTACTAAGAAGACAAATAGAATTAATCCGTTGCTTAATAAGCCTGAAAATGATTTAATACCATCAGCATTTAATGAGGTTACATACAAAACAAGCAATGCAATTACTAAAGATATGCTCAAAACCCAACCAATAATTACGGGCTGGAGTAAGTTAATCTTTTGCTTAAAAGAAACGATTAACATGGCTGCCATAGTTCCAACAAAAGTTACAATTAAGCATGGGATAAAAACGTCGGTAGGATCAGAAGCATTTTGCGAAGCACGTATTGCAATAACACTCACCGGAATTAAACTTAAACCCGCTGCATGAAGGCACAAGAACATAATTTGAGCGTTTGATGCAGTGTCTTTACTTGGGTTTAATTCTTGGAGACTTTCCATCGCTTTTAAACCGAATGGCGTTGCAGCATTGTCTAATCCCAATAAATTTGCAGAAAAATTCATGATCATGTGCCCCATTGAAGGGTGACCTTTAGGGATCTCCGGAAAAAGTTTTGAGAAAAAAGGACCCACAATTCTTGATAACAAGCGAATTCCGCCAGCACGTTCAGCAATGCTCATAAAGCCCATAAATAAGGCCAGAATTCCAATCAATTTAAGGCACAACTCTACTGATGTCCAGCAGGTTTCGATGATGCCATTAACTTTCGTGAGGTTGGTTGGATCATCTGCCTTACCAATCACCATCCAACTAAAAATTTCAGTTTGTCCGAAAAAGAAGCACTTTACCGCCGCTACTAAAATTGCGATAACAATAAATCCAGACCAAATTCTACTTAATGCCATTAGGGTTGTTTAGTTTTTTAACTGGTGTAAAATAGGGGTTTTAGTTTGTAAATCCATGGCCAAGTCCAAAGTCTGCAGTCATACGTATTCAGTCTTAAGTTTACAAATTATGAAATCAAAAAAGTCCATAGTTCCTAGTATAAAACTAAAGACTATGGACTTCAGACTTTAAACTCTGTACTAGCTAAGGTTTGTCATCAGTTAACTCGAAACCCCATGTTTTTCCTTTTTCAGTTGCCGGGATTCCACTGGTCATCCAGGCAGGCGCTTTTGCACCTTTTAAATAATAATCGAAAAACTGTTGTTCACGAATTTGAATATCTTTACGATTTTGGCGTTGCACTAAATTGTGTGCTTCCCCATTATAGTTTAACATCCAAACTGGTTTGCCCAATCGGCGTAAGCCAGTAAACATTTCTATTCCCTGGTACCAAGGCACCGCTCCATCGGCATCATTGGCCATTACCACCACTGGTGTATTTACCTTTGGAAACATAAATAGAGGGGAGTTTTCGGTGTATAATTCTGGCTTCTCCCAAAGGGTTGCACCAATTCTACTTTGTGTTTTTTCATATTGAAACTGACGGTTCATTCCGCTTTCCCAACGAATACCGCCGTAAGCCGAGGTCATGTTTACCACTGGCGCTCCTGCCCAAGCTGCAGCATACATGTCATTTTGAGTAATTAAATAGGCTACCTGATAGCCACCCCAGCTTTGTCCTTGAATACCAATTTTTGTTCCATCAACCCAACTGTTTTTCTTTAAACTCTCTACGCCCGAGTTGATAAATTCGACTGCCGATTGACCTGGATGACCAGTTTCGTAACTAATATCTGGAGCGAAAACCAAATACCCATTACTCACAAAGAAAGAAATGTTTAATCTTGAAGGGGTAGGCGCTGGAGCCTGATAAGTGTACAATCCATCAGAAAGCTTTTCGTAGAAATAAGCAATCATTGGATATTTTTTATTCGGATCAAAGTTCTCTGGTTTGTACAAAATACCCTCAGCTTTATATCCTTTTGGTGTAGTCCATTTAACCAACTCTGCAGTGCCCCAATTGTAATTTTGCTGTTGAGGATTGGTATTGCTTAATTTCGTTTCTGTCTTGAAATCATTCGTAACATAAACATTTGGCGATTCTGTGTAGTTTGCTTTATCATAAATATAAACATCTGCATCTTTGGCTTTGACTAAATTTGAGTATTTATATTTTGCCATAACCACCAATTCTGGTGTTTTTGCCGAACCTACATTCGTTCTGTAGAAACCATTTTCTTTAGTCACGTTATTAAATCCATCTAGCCACACCAATTCGTTTGCTTTAACAAACTTATTATCCACCATGCGATTGAACGGGTTGTTATCTTGTTCAACGCGTTCATAACGGAAGGTGATTTTATTTGCTCTACCGAAACCAGCAGTAATGTTTTTAGCAGGCGATTTTCCATCAGGAGAAAACGACCAAATATCATATCGATCATTTAATAAAACTGCTTTGTCGCCCTCTGTCCAGGTGGCAACTCCGTAGGCTGATGGAAGATCTGGAACATCGTTGTCCTCATCAACAAATTTTACGTTTAAGCTTTCTGTTAAGGCTACAATTTTGCCGGTTGCTACAGCGTAAGTGTACCAATTACCGTTTTTTCTATCGAAATATAAAATGTAATTACCACCCGGAGAAGCCATGGCATAACCATTTAATTCGCTGATGATCTTTTTGCGTTGGCCATTTTTAGTATCCACTAAGTGATAATCTTTCGATGTTGCACCACTCCATTGCGATTCAATTCTACGCCCGAAATCTGTAGATGCCAAAACGAAATTTGCATCACCTTCTGCGACCATATTAGCGTCAGGTAAACTTAAATCTGTTAACGGGATTGCTTTTGGATCGCTGCTATATACATCAATAACTGATAAATAACTTTTTTTGCTATCGCGATCTGCATTTTTCAATTGCATTGGCTGCAAGTAGTCGTCTTTGTAATTCCACACATCAACTTTAGCTACTTCAAAATCTACGATGGTCGTATCTTTTGGCTTTTTAATAGGAGAGATGCCAAAAAATAGTTTCTTACCATCTTTACTAAAGGTCACCCTGCCATCACCGTTAACCGACCATTTTGCAGGTAAACCTGGCATGTCATAATCTACAATGGTTTGTGCGGTATCTAATGTTAAAGAGTTGTAATAAACATTATAATTTTTAATCTCCTTTTTCTCTGGATCCTGCTCGCCAACAAACGCTAAGTGCTCACTTTCGTCATCGAAGGCAAAATTTTTAAAACTGCCTTTTCCTTTGATCAAGGTTTTAAGGGTTCCTTTTTCGGTGTTTAATAAAAACACTCCTTGAGGAGCTGTTTTATCCTTTTTAGATCCGCTGCAAGCAAAAACCAATTGTTTTCCATCTTTACTAAAAGAATAATCGGTCACATATTTATAGGTTTTATCGATTCCGGTTAATAAATTTTTAACAATAAGATCAGTTCCTTCTTCTGTTTTTCCTTTACCAGCTGGTTCATCATCAGCCAAATCTATTTCCGAATCTTTCTTTTCAACAGGTTTAGCTGGTGTTTTTTTAGCCGTGTCTGGTTTTTCAGTTAAGTAAGCCATAAAACCATTGCCTTCCTCAGGAAATTTAAACGATTTTACACGAGGTACTTTGGTAATTGCATTTGTGGTCAGGTTTGCAATACCTAAAGAGTCCTTGGGCATTTCATCAGGTTTTCTTTTCTTTATTTTTGCCTGGCGTAAATCTTTATTTAATGGACGGATATTGAAAACAGCAAATTTAGAGTCATTGCTAAATTGTGAATTCATTCCCCTAGGGACATTTATTTTAGCGTTTGTTTTGATATTGGTAATATAAAGTTGCGCATCGCCCTCTTGCTGCAACACACTATACATTGCCCAAGTACCGTTGTTTGATAATTGCTTGGTGCCTATTGACTCCCATTTATCATAAACACTATGATCTAATGGTTTTTTCTGAGCATAGGCAATGCCGACAACGAAAAACAGAATAATAGTTAGTCTTTTTTGCATTTTTTGAAATGAATTAATTTGTTGGTGGTGATTTAATCTCCTAAAATTGGAAATTTTTAGGTCATTTGAAAACTTGTACGCCAAATATTACATTGTAAAAATGTTTTTGGCATCTATTTGACCAATACTTCAATGAGAAATGGTTTTAGCGAATTTTCAACGGTAATGGTGAAGATGTGTATTTGCTACAATTTCGAACAAGATCTGTTTTTACAACTCCTGTGCTAGGTTGACTAGAAATCCCTTTAGTTTTTCTAATGAATCAATAATCCTTTGATTCTCTTTAACATCGCCCTTATTATTTTTTAAATGCTCTTTTGCTCCCTTTAAAGTGAAACCTTTTTCATCAACAAGGTTGAAAATAATTTTTAGGTTTTCAATATCTTCAGGAGTAAATAATCGGTTGCCTTTTTTGTTTTTCTTGGGTTGAAGAATGTCGAATTCCTTTTCGTAAAAACGGATTTGTGAAGCGTTTACATTAAACATTTCAGTGACTTCACCCATGGTATAATACATTTTATTAATCTCTCTTTCTTTATAGGGCATAAATTGTGCTTGATTATTAGGGTATTACAACGATTAATTAAAGTATTCAAATGTAGTGCGATTTTTCCTTATTAACGCAATAAAATTTTAATTTTGTTCCTCCAATCATAAAGTAATGACAGCTAAAGAAATTAGACAAGCCTTCCTGAATTTTTTCGAACAGAAACAACATCATATCGTTCCATCGGCGCCAATTGTTGTGAAAAACGACCCAACTTTGATGTTCACTAATGCCGGAATGAATCAGTTTAAAGATTTGTTTTTGGGTGAGGCTGCTATAAAATATTCGAGAGTTGCTGATACTCAACGCTGTTTGCGTGTATCTGGAAAACACAACGATTTGGAAGAGGTGGGTATTGATACTTATCACCATACCATGTTTGAAATGTTGGGCAACTGGAGTTTTGGCGACTACTTTAAGAAAGATGCAATTGCCTGGAGCTGGGAGTTATTGACTGAAGTTTACAAAATTCCGAAAGAAAAATTATACGTTACCTATTTTGAGGGTGATGAAAAGGAGGGGTTAGAGAAAGATCAGGAAGCTTATGACCTTTGGAAACAATATGTGGATGAAAGCCATATTTTACCAGGAAATAAAAAAGATAATTTCTGGGAAATGGGTGATACCGGTCCTTGTGGCCCTTGTTCTGAAATCCACGTAGACTGCCGTACTGATGAGGAAAAAGCTTTAGTTAATGGCGCCACATTGGTAAATGCTGATCATCCTCAGGTAATTGAAATATGGAATAATGTATTTATGCAATTTAACCGTTTAAAAGATGGTTCGTTGCAAAGTTTACCGGCCAAACACGTTGATACCGGAATGGGTTTCGAGCGTTTGGTACGGGTTTTACAGGAGAAAACATCAAACTACGATACTGATGTTTTCCAACCGATGATTCAGTTTATTGCTGAAAAATCGGGGATTAAATATGGTGCTGACGAAAAAACCGACATTGCCATGCGTGTAATGGCCGATCACATTCGTGCCATCTCGTTTGTAATTGCAGATGGACAATTGCCATCAAACAACAAAGCAGGTTATGTTATTCGCAGAATTTTACGCCGTGCTGTGCGTTATGCCTATACTTTTTTAAACTTTAAAGAGCCCTTTTTAAACCAACTGGTTCCTCTATTGGCCGAACAGTTTAAAGGTGTTTTTGATGAGTTGATTTCACAGCAGGATTTCGTTCAGAAAGTTGTACTGGAAGAAGAGGTTTCGTTTTTAAGAACTTTATCTACTGGTATTCAACGTTTCGAAAGATATCAGGCAGCCAATAATTTAGTGGAAGGAAATTTCGCTTTCGAATTATCTGATACCTTCGGCTTTCCTATCGATTTAACAGAATTAATGGCTAGGGAAAAAGGTTGGAGTGTTAATTTAGCTGGATATGAGCAAGCGCTTCAAAAACAGAAAGATGATAGTCGTGCAGCTACTGCAATTGATACCGGCGATTGGATTATCGTAAACGCTGATGACCAGAGCGAATTTGTGGGTTACGATGATTTAGAAATTGAAACCGAGATCTTAAAATACCGTAAAGTTAAAGCTAAAGGAAAAGAGCAATATCAAATTGTTTTACGACAGACACCTTTCTACGCCGAAAGTGGTGGTCAGGTGGGAGATATTGGTCGTTTAGAAGATCATAGTCGCCAGTTTTGGGTTGATATTACGGATACTAAAAAAGAAAACGGCTTAACGGTACACTTTACAGATTTGCTTCCTGACAACCTTGAAGGTAAATTTTGGGCAGTTGTTGATGAAGATAAACGCATTCTGACGGAGGATAATCACTCGGCTACACATTTATTGCATGCCGCTTTAAAGCAAGTTTTAGGTAAACATGTCAATCAAAAAGGTTCTTTGGTAAATCCTGATTATCTACGTTTTGATTTTTCTCATTTCGCTAAAGTAACCGATGAAGAATTGGCTCAAATTGAGGTAATTGTAAATCAGAAGATCAGACAGAACATTAAATTAAAAGAGCAAAGAAATGTGCCTTATCAAGATGCGATTGAAAGCGGGGTAACTGCGTTGTTCGGCGAAAAATACGGCGATTTCGTCCGTATGATTACCTTCGATGACCATTTCTCGAAAGAGCTTTGCGGTGGCACACACGTAAAGGCAACAGGTCAAATCGGTTCTTTCAAAATCATTTCTGAAAGTGCTGTTGCAGCTGGAGTACGCAGAATTGAGGCAATTACTGCAGATAAAGCAGAACAGTATTTCCTTGATCAACGTAAAGAACTTGGCCATTTGAAAGCATTGCTAAACGGATCTAAAGACTTATCTGCATCGGTTCAAGCCTTGCTTGACGAAAATGCAAAGCTTAAAAAAGAGATCGAAAAATCTACTTTAGAACGTGTGGGCGCTTTGAAACACGAAATTGTTCATCACGTTCGTGGAATAAATGGCGTTAACTTAATTGCGAAACACATCGACCTACAAAGCGCCGATGCCATTAAAAACCTTGCTTTTTCATTGAAAGATATGATTGATAATCTTTTCCTGGTTTTTACTACAGAAATTGAGGGAAAACCTGGAATAACGGTAATGCTATCAGATGATTTGGTGAAAAAAGGAATGAATGCCTCAAATATTGTGCGGGAGCTGGGTAAAGAAATTCAAGGTGGAGGCGGTGGCCAGCCATTTTATGCAACTGCCGGAGGTAAAAATTCTGCTGGTTTAACAGCGGTTTTAGAAAAAGCTGAAGGATTTATCGCAGGATAGATCGTTTTGATATTTGTTAATAGAGCGGAGAAATCTTAGAATTTGGCTACAAGTTCTAAAGATTTCTCCATTTTTTTGAAAGCCCAATTTTTAATGGGGAAGCCTAAGATTGTAAAAAATCTATATTCCTTTTTAGGCCAACAAGTTTGGTGCGTTTAATAGCCGACCCTTTAAAAACCTTTTTAAAAACTTCGTCGGTTATTTCGATAAGATCTTCCTTTGTTAAATCCAACAATCCGTTTTCAGGTTCTAAAGCAGGTTCGTTGTGTACTTTCGAAAACCGGTTCCAGGGGCACACGTCCTGGCAAATATCACATCCAAATGCCCAATTGCTCATTTTATCCTTAAACTCAGTAGGGATTTCATTTTTCAACTCTATAGTGAGGTAGGAAATACATTTAGTTCCGTCTACCACTTGTGGAGCAATAATCGCATCAGTAGGGCAAGCATCTAAGCAACGGGTGCAGGTGCCACAATGATCGGTTTGGAAAGCATGATCATAGTCCAACTCTAAATCGACGATCAACTCTGCCAAAAAGAAAAAAGACCCCTCTTTTTTGCTGATTAAATTTGAGTTTTTACCAATCCATCCAATACCTGATTTTTTTGCCCATGCCCGGTCTAAAACCGGAGCCGAATCTACGAAAGCTCTTCCAGAAACCTCTCCAATATGCTCGTGAATAAATTGTAAAAGTGATTTCAATTTATCTTTTATTACATGATGGTAATCTTGCCCAAAGGCATATTTTGAAATTTTTGGCGCCTCCGGATCTACCTGTTTTTCATCAGTATAATAATTTAACGATAAAGAGATTACTGACTTTGCATCATCAACCAGGAGGCGGGGATCAAGACGTTTATCGAAATAGTTTTCCATGTATTTCATTTCGCCGTGATGGTTTTGAGCTAACCATTTTTCAAGTCTGGGTGCTTCTTCTTCTAAAAATTCTGCTTTTGAAATGCCGCAAGACAAAAAACCCAAACGAAGGGCTTCATCTTTAATTTGTTGGCTATATTTTGCAGTATTACTAAACACGATATACAAAGATAAGGCTTAGGAAGCAAAACCTTTTTAACAATCACTTGTTCTATCTACAGAAAACTAAATTAATTAATTTGCAGTTCTTCAAAATTCGATGAATTGGATTAAAAGGAACTTAACTCACAACATAAATGGAAAACATAGATCCAAAACATACGGAATCGGGAGAAGCTCCTAAACCGATAGAACAAGATTACGAAAACCATAAAGAAGATCCAGGACCAGCACAACCTGCAGTTACAGAGCGTGATGAAAATGGGGCAGGTTCTGTTTTAAAATGGATCATCCCAATAGCAGTTATTATCGGATTGATAGTATGGTTTGCAATGAAAAAGTAATTAGCTTTAGATTATAATTGAACGCCGGTTGTTGATGCGACCGGCGTTTTTTTGTTTAAATAACTTCTGGTTTAGGTAATTAGCCCCGACTGATAGCGATATCCCGATTCATCAAACGATCAGTGAGTACCTAAGGACCGGGATTTAGCAAAAGGCGGGAACAAATTTTATGGTTTGCAGAAACTTGCGCTTCAAAAAACTATTTAAGCAGTTTTACCTGATACAAGTCGTTTCGTCTATCTTTTAACACTTTAACTGTTCCATAATGGTGCAATTCGTCAAGAAGATGCAAATCTACATCGACCACCAAAACCATTTCTGTGTTTGGAGTGGCCTCGGCCTTAACTGCATTGGTAGGGAAAGCAAAATCAGAAGGAGTAAAAACGGCAGATTGGGCAAATTGGATATCCATATTGTTCACCTTTGGTAAATTGCCAACGCAGCCTGCAATAGCTACATAACATTCATTTTCTATGGCTCTTGCCTGTGCACAATGGCGTACCCGTGTATAGCCATTTTGCGTATCGGTTAAGAAAGGTACGAACAAAATCTGCATTCCCTGATCGGCATAAATGCGGCTTAACTCAGGAAATTCTACATCATAACAAATTAAAATGCCGATTTTACCACAGTCGGTATCAAATACCTGCACCTTGTCGCCACCAATCATTCCATAATATTTTTGTTCGTTGGGGGTGATGTGAATTTTTCTGTACTCATCAATTTTTCCCGTTCTATGGCATAAGTACGTAGCATTATAAAGTTTTCCACCATCAAGTAAGGGCATGCTTCCGGTAATAATGTTCACATTATAGCTTAAGGCATACTCATGCATTCTGTCCACAATCTCCTGAGTTTTCTCTGCCAATTTACGCATGGCTTCAATTTCTGGAAGATGGTTGTAAGGCTGTAGCAACGGTGTATTAAACAGCTCCGGGAACATAATGAAGTCGGATTTGTAACCACTTAACGCATCGACAAAAAATTCCACTTGCTCATAAAAAACGTCCATATCTGGAAACAAACGCATTTCCCACTGCACCAAACCTAGACGAATGGTCATTGCTGAACGGGCGGAAGCATCGATACCCTGATAATAAATGTTGTTCCACTCAATTAACGTTGCATATTCTTTCGATTCCTTATCGCCGGGAAGATAATTTTTCAATACTTTTCTAACGTGAAAATCATTAGAGATTTGAAAGGTTAGGGTAGGATCATAGATTTCCTTAGCCTTTACTTTATCGATGTATTGCCTTGGCGTTAAAGTTTCTGAATAGGTATGGTAACCAGGAATTCTTCCACCAGCGATAATGCTTTTTAAATTTAAACTTTCGCAAAGCTCTTTTCGAGCTTCATAAAGTCTGCGTCCTAACCTTAAGCCTCTAAATTCAGGGTGAACAAATATTTCAATGCCATATAGTGTATCACCATTAGCATCGTGAGTGCTGAAAGAGTAATCGCCGGTAATTAGTTTGTAAGTATGTCTATCGCCATATTCGTCGTATTCTACAATAATTGAAAGTGAACAAGCTACTACTTTATCATCAACAGCAATACAAAGCTGTCCTTCGGGGAAGATACTTAATAATTTAGCGATGCTTGATTTTGGCCAGATTGAACCTCCCATGCTATCGTAGGCTTGTAACATTGATTCTTTTAAATCGGCATAATCTTCAAGCGTGAGCTTACGTAATTCGATATTCATAATTTGTTGGTTTTATAGATAAGGAACAGAAAGATGAGATAAATGTTCAAATATATTTGAGATTTTTTAAAAGAACTTTAAAAGCTTTGCAACCTTTTGTATTGATAAACGCTATTGTTCATCGACATTAACCAATCATTATTTATTATTAATAACTAGAAGGATTTCATCAGTTGTCAATAAAAGATTGGAGAATGCCCTATCATTAATACTCCATTTGGTATGGCAATAGGAGAGATATTCTTGTTCTCCTCTCGTCATTGCGAGTTCCGATTTTTCATCGGGACGTGGCAATCTTTATCACAGTCAACCTCTATTGAAATAAGCGCAGTAATATGCTAAACTGTTTTAAAACAGATATTAAAATGGCAAGGTAATAAACCTATTTTAAAACAACTTACCAGTTTGCCCAGGATAATTCTTTTTCAAATGTTTGTAAGCAGCTTCGGTCACTTCTCTTCCCCGGGAGGTACGCATAATGTAACCTTCCTGAATTAAAAAAGGTTCGTAAACTTCTTCAATTGTTCCTTCATCTTCTCCAACTGCAGTAGCTATAGTTTTTAAACCCACTGGGCCTCCTTTAAATTTATCAATGATCGTAGATAGAATTTTATTATCCATTTCATCTAAACCATGTTCATCGACATTTAAAGCATTTAAGGCATAGTTTGCTATTTCAGGATCGATATTTCCATTTCCTTTTATTTGTGCAAAATCTCTTGTTCTACGCAAAAGTGCGTTTGCAATACGAGGCGTTCCACGACTACGACGGGCAATTTCATAAGCGCCTTCGTCGTCAATTGGTGTATTAAGAATATCAGAAGAACGAAGCACGATTGTAGTCAAAAGCTTTGCATCATAATAAGCCAAACGACAATTGATGCCGAAACGAGCCCGTAGTGGTGCAGTTAACAAACCTGAACGGGTTGTTGCGCCAACAAGCGTAAACGGATTGAGTGAAATCTGCACCGAACGAGCATTGGGCCCGGTTTCGAGCATAATGTCGATTTTAAAATCCTCCATGGCAGAATAGAGATACTCTTCAACCAAGGGTGATAGGCGATGGATTTCATCAATGAACAGGATATCGCCTGTATCTAAACCGGTTAGCAAACCCGCCAAATCGCCGGGTTTATCCAATACAGGACCAGAAGTTACCTTAATGCCGGCACCCATCTCATTGGCAATGATATAAGATAGTGTAGTTTTTCCTAATCCGGGAGGGCCGTGTAATAAAACGTGATCAAGGGCTTCGCCACGAAGTTTTGCAGCCTGAACAAAAATCCGAAGGTTTTCCATCACTTTCTCTTGCCCGGTAAAATCTTCAAAAGCCTGTGGTCTTAATACCCGTTCAATATCTTTGTCCGTAGGACTTAAGCTGCTTGCGTCTGGATCAAGATTTTCGTTCATACAGCAAATATAAAATTAAATGCTAAAAAAATTAGGATTATTTGAATTTATCAGCAACCACCAATTCTTTTGATCCAGCTGTATATTTATAAAAACCTTCACCCGATTTTGCACCTTTTTTTCCGGCAACAACCATATTAACCAATAACGGACAAGGGGCGTATTTAGGATTTCCAAATCCATCGTGAAGAACTTTCAATATTGCTAAACATATGTCTAAACCTATAAAATCTGCCAGTTGCAATGGACCCATAGGGTGAGCCATTCCTAATTTCATTACAGTATCGATTTCGTAAACACCGGCAACGCCTTCGTATAAGGTGTATATTGCTTCGTTAATCATCGGCATCAAAATTCTGTTGGCTACAAAACCCGGATAATCATTTACTTCGACAGGCGTTTTTTCAAGGCTTTTAGAAAGCGACATAATCGTTTGAGTCGTTTCATCGCTGGTTTGATATCCCCGAATCACTTCAACCAATTTCATCACCGGCACTGGGTTCATAAAATGCATACCAATTACTTTATCTCCACGATTGGTGGCTGCAGCGATTTTAGTAATTGAAATAGATGATGTATTGGAAGCCAGGATAGCATTTTCTGGTGCTGCATCATCCAGATCTTTAAAAATTTGAAGCTTTAATTCTATATTTTCCATAGCTGCCTCCACTATTAAATCAGCATGTTTAACGCCTTCTTTTATCGACGTGAACGTAGAAATATTCTTTAGTGTTAGTGTTTTTTGATCTCCAGTAATTAGTCCCTTCGCAACCTGTCGGTCTAAGTTTTTAGTAATGGTTTGTATCGCCTGATCGAGGGCTGTCTGATTAATATCTACCAAACTAACCGAGTAATTAAATTGAGCAAACACATGTGCAATCCCATTGCCCATAGTTCCCGATCCTATAACTGAAATATTTTTAATCATTAAAATTTTGGTTAGGGGTTTCTGTAATGTTTTATTTTCGAAGTTTCCAAAGATATTACTATTTGATGTAAGTGTTGGGGTGGTTACAGAACACTTATGTTTTTCGATATAGATTTGCATCTTATTTCTGACAAAAATCTGATTGACTAACAAAACAAATAAGCCTTTCGATTGCTTGATAATGATAGAAAATAATCGTCAAGTTTTCAGTCATGACGTCTTTATAAAAGCACTTCCTAGTATCATTTAGGTTAGTTAATGATTAGTTAAAATAGAGATCTGGCTGGATAGCAGATCTCTATTTATTCGAAAACACTTTATGGGGCTAACCTGCTTTTCACCCAGCTACCCTTAACAAGTTCAAAATTAATTCTATCGTGCAACCTGCTTCGGCGACCTTGCCAAAATTCTATCCGAGTTGGCTTTACAATATAACCACCCCAGTGTGCCGGCTTGGCAATACTTTTACCCTCGCTTTTTTCTTTTAGCTCTTCAAATTTTTCTTCTAAAAATTTTCTGTCGGGAATAACCTGACTTTGCGGAGAGGCTACCGCACCAATCTGACTGGCTACTGGCCTGGTTACAAAATATTCTTCAGAGGTTTCTTTATCTAGTTTTTCTACCGTGCCTTCAATTCTAACCTGGCGTTCTAAATCTGGCCAAAAGAAAACCAATGCCGCGTAGGGGTTACGTTTCAATTCCTTACCCTTGGCGCTTAAATAATTAGTAAAAAATCTGAAACCATTTTCATCAACGCCTTTCAGTAATACAATCCTGGCATCTGGTCGGCCGGCTTTGTCAGCTGTGGCCAATGTCATCACATTTGGTTCATAAACTTGTGCTTCAACAGCATTTTCAAACCACTTTTGAAATTGCGTAATAGGATTGTTATCTACGTCAGCTTCATCTAACGTGGCGCTTTTATAATCTTGGCGCAGGTTTTGTAGAAATTCGTTTGTAACTTGCATAGAACAAAAATAGGCATCTTTTATGGTGCTTCAAATGATTATCGTGATGCTGAACAATATAAAACCAAAAACCGGAAGATTATTAATTTCTGAACCCTTTATGGCTGATCCCAATTTCAAACGTTCGGTGGTGTTATTAACCGAGCATGGAGAAGATGGAACAGTTGGCTATATTTTAAATCAGATGGGAAATTTGCTGGTTAAAGATGTGATTCAAGATTTATGGGAAGCCAATAACCACATCTATTTTGGTGGGCCGGTTGCCGCAGATACTTTGCACTTCATTCACCGGGCTTATGATAAATTACAAAGTGGAGAAGAAATTGGCAATGGTATTTATTGGGGAGGCAATTTTGAAACACTAAAAATTTTAATCAACAACAATGCGATTGACGAAAGCGAGATTAAGTTTTTTATGGGTTACTCAGGTTGGGATAACGGACAATTAGCAAGAGAGCTGGAGCAGAATGCCTGGATGGTGAGCGACATCTCACATCCGGAAATTATTTTCGGCAATGATGAAGAAAAACTTTGGAGAGATGTAATTGTAAACCTGGGTCCGAAATATGCCCATGTAAGCAACTTTCCAATAGATCCGAGTTTAAATTAATACAATTATCATATTGAGCTTGTCGAAGAATATTAAGCCACAACAAGCTCAACCTAATATTTATAGTCCGCTCATTTCAGCAGCACTTTCTTCTACCTTTCGTCTTAACTCATCTTTATAATCCTGCATTTTTACAGTCAGCGATTCATCGGCTGTAGCTAAAATTTGAGCAGCCAATAAACCTGCATTTTTAGCCGCATTTAATGCAACCGTAGCCACGGGAATACCATTTGGCATTTGTAGGATGGATAAAATACTATCCCATCCATCAATAGAGTTGGATGATTTTACGGGCACACCAATTACAGGTAAAGTTGTTATAGAAGCTACCATTCCGGGTAAATGTGCAGCACCGCCGGCACCAGCAATAATCACTTTTAAACCTCGTACTTGTGCCTCTTTTGCATAATCGAACATACGTTCAGGAGTTCTATGTGCAGAAACCACGGTAATTTCATATTCAATTCCGAATTCTTTTAATATATCTGCAGCATCTTGCATAACAGGCAAATCAGATTTGCTGCCCATAATTATTCCAACTCTCGCACTCATTTTTTGTGTTTTAACTTTAAAATCTTTGGTCCTTACTCTTTATTCTTCTAGGCAATCACCTTCAATGTTTTCTGAACGTATCTTGCTTTTTCAATAGCTTTTTCTCTATCGATATCAACAATAGTTACATGGCCCATTTTACGAAAAGGCTTGGTATATTTTTTACCGTAAAGATGGACGAAAACGCCATCAATGGCCAAAATCTTCTCCAGGTTTTCATATTTAGCTACACCTTCCGAACCTTTTTCACCAAGCAAATTAATCATCACTGCATTAGTAATGCTTGTGGTATCGCCCAGCGGCAAATTATAAATTGAGCGCAAATGTTGTTCAAATTGAGAAACATAATTGCCTTCAATTGTTTGGTGCCCGCTATTGTGTGGACGTGGCGCCACTTCGTTTACCAGAAGTTCACCATCGCTACAAACAAACATTTCTACTGCCAAAATACCAGTAATATTCATTGCAGAGGCGATACTTTTTGCAATGTTTTCAGCTTTTTGTTGCAGGCTTTCTGCAAAAGTTGAGGGCGAAATAAGAAACTCAACTAAATTGGCTTCAGGATTAAATTCCATCTCCACCATTGGGAAGGTTTTCATGTCGCCATTCGAATTTCGGGCAACAATCACGGCAACTTCCTTTTCAAAATCTACCAATTTTTCTACAATACATGGTGCATCAAAGGCCTTATCTAAATCGGCAGCACCATTAATTTTCATTACCCCTTTGCCATCGTAGCCATCTTTACGCAACTTTAAAATATAAGGATAGGGGATCGCACTATTTAACATATCCTCTTTGGTATTTGCGATGTGAAAAGGAGAGGTAGGAATATCGTTCTCTTTAAAAAACTGCTTTTGGACGCCTTTGTCCTGAATTAAACGAATTACCCTTGACTGTGGAAAAACTTGTTTGCCTTCTTTTTCCAGCTGTTCTAAAGCATCAATATTTACCTTTTCAATTTCTATGGTAATAATATCGGCTTTCTTTCCAAAGTTATAAACGGTGTCAAAATCGGTAATAGAACCGTTTTCAAAATAATTTGCAATGTGTTTGCAAGGAGCATCGGGGTCAGGGTCTAAAACTAAAGAGGTAACGTTATAGTTAATGGCTTGCTGAATGAGCATTCTGCCCAACTGACCGCCACCAAGAATACCTAACTTTAATTCGCTAATCTGTTTTGCCATTAATAAAGTAGATTTTTTGAATCGCAAAAATAGCAAAAAATAAACTTCAACAGGCCTTTTATAGCACTAAATCGCAAAGGTTTTGTAGCGCAAAAACAGTGCGAAAATTAAAATGCAGTCCCGCTTTACGTTCCAATCTTTTTGTTATTGTCAGTTTTAACATGCCGAAGACGCTGCTTCAAAAAGTATTTCCACTACAATCGCGGCTATTATAAAAAGGATTCTGCTAGCCACTTAGAAGGTAAAACTTATAACTTTGCGAAATGAATGCTGATGCAATAATTATTGGCGCAGGTGCTTGCGGGTTAATGTGTGCGGTACAAGCGGGCTATCTGGGGAAGAAAGTAATTGTACTGGAAAAGAATGAAAAACCAGGTGCCAAGATTTTGATTTCTGGTGGCGGTCGTTGCAATTATACCAACCAGTTTGCTTCAGCAGAACAATTTATTTCTGCAAACCCCCACTTTATTAAATCGGCTTTTACGCAATGGACGGTCGATGACACCGTAAGTTTTTTCGAAACTTATGGGATTCATGGTAGGGAAAAAACATTGGGACAATTGTTCCCCGATGAAAAAAATGCAAAAGATGTGGTACAGGTTTTCACATCAATCTGTGCAGATTTTGGTCAGGAAATTCGCTGCAATGCCAACGTTAAAGAGATTGAGATATTACCAGATGGTTTTCGGGTTACTTACGATAAGAATGGAAAAAATGTCACGCTAACGGCCGCAAAACTAATTGTGGCTACAGGCGGTTTACCCATCCAAAAAATGGGTGCAACAGATTTTGCATTACGTTTTGCCCGGAAGCATGATTTGAAAATTGTAGAAACCGCACCAGCGCTGGTTCCTTTAACCATCACAGGAAAAGATGAAGAATGGTTTGCACAGCTTTCTGGCAATTCAGTTTTTTGCGAAGTAAGTAATGAAGAAATTTCTTTCGAAGAAAATATATTGTTTACGCATTGGGGTTTGAGTGGCCCTGCAATTTTACAGATTTCGTCCTTCTGGAGAAGAGGAGAAAGCGTAAATCTTAATCTGCTGCCCGGTCAAAATATTGTGTCAATATTATCTGAGGAACGCCAAACAAATGGGAAAACACTTTTATCCACTTTATTAAACCGTTTCTATACGAAGAAATTTACTGATGCTTTAGGGAAATTTTTGCCGCTAACTAAACCGGTTGCGTCCCTAACAAATTCGGAAATCCAATTAGTTGAACAAACGATCCATCACTTTAAAATGAAACCAGCTGGTGATAAAGGTTATGATAAAGCCGAAGTGATGCGTGGCGGAATTGATACCAATGAAATTTCATCCAAAACTTTGGAATGTAAAAATATTCCTGGCTTATTTTTCGGCGGGGAATGCATGGATGTTACGGGTTGGCTGGGTGGTTATAACTTCCAATGGGCCTGGGCAAGTGGCTTCGTAATAGCGCAGAATATTTAATTTATTCAGCAGCTCGACATTGCGAAGTATCACTCTATAAGCATATCGCATTAAGATTGCTTCGTGCCTCGCAATGACGACCGCTTAATTAAATGCCAAATCTCCGTGTATTCTGTGTTTCCGTGGCAAAAAGTTTTTCCGTGGCAAAACCTATAGATAAACATTGGGCATTATTTCCCAGGCCCAAGGCTTTTTGAATGTTTTAAATGTTCTCAACTGAGAAAAATATAGAACCTCACTCGTTTTTCGGTTCGCGATATCTCTTCTGTGTAAATTCCCAACCGTAGTAAATAATTCACGCGTTTTAAAATCGTAAACACGTTCGGTCATTTCGCCGGTATTCTGGTTAAAATAGAGGTTTATCGCACTGGTTAAAAACCAGTCTTTATTTTCAAATTTAAAAGTATAGCCCAGTTCCCAGCGCCACTCTGCACCTCCCTGAAAGCGTAAATAAAGCTGCTGGTCTTTGATTCCGATTTGGTTGAGCGGATCGCCGAGTTTACCGCCTTCTTCAGATCTCAGAATAAAATCGTTATTCTGGGTAGATAAGCGGAAATTTCCTGTAGAATGATCTTTAAAAAAAATCGCTAAAATTCGTGGTTTCTGCGTTTCCTTTATAATTTCCGAATTATTATCCCCGTAGGTTCTCGTCTCATCAATCTTTTTATCAAATTGAAAAACGACAGCCATATCCTCAACCCCATCATGATTCAAATCTCCGTTTGCTGTTTCAATTACTGTCCAGTTTGTAGGAGTAAGCTGCTCAACAGAAACGCCTTGCGGCTTCACTCTAGGGAAAATGAATGTTTTTTGAGCGAAACAAAGATGTGCTGCTAGAAGAAAAGTAAGTAAATAAAAATATTTCATTCAGATAGAAAAGGTATTGATATCCATTTAAAACGCTTGGATTTGGGTTTTAGTTTAGTGGCTATCTCAACCAAATCATCGTGCTGAATTTTTTTAGCATTTCAATAGCTTCTCCTCAATCTGTATTTAAACAACCAGACATAAAAATTATGGAATGTTCTGTGTGGATACAAACCATGCAAATTTGACTTATAATAAATCCCTAAGTTCTAAAATTCCTTTACTTTTGCAGAAAAACAAATCTTTTGAAAACCGAAATCTTTGCCATTACGCCGCCATTTACTCAACTGAATACCCCGTATCCGGCAACAGCGTATATAAAAGGATTTTTAAACACTAAAAATATCTCTTCAACACAAGCAGACTTGGGGATTGAAGTAATATTAGAACTGTTTTCAAAAAATGGATTAGCTGATTTGTTTGAAGTTTCTAGTTCGAAATTGAAAAGTGATAATGCCAAACGCATTTTTGCGTTGAAGGATGAATACCTGAAAACCATCGATTCTGTGATTGCCTTCCTTCAAGGTAAAAATCCAACGTTGGCATTGCAAATTTGTGGAGATGATTTTCTTCCTCAGGCAGCTCGCTTTACGCAATTAGAAGAACTCGATTGGGCGTTCGGAGCAATGGGAACGCAGGATAAGGCGAAGCACCTGGCAACATTATACCTCGAAGATATTTCTGATTATATTGTAGAATGTGTAGATGAAAATTTCGGTTTCAGTCGCTACGCAGAACGTTTAGGCAGAAGCGCCAATTCTTTCGATGAATTATATACGGCGTTACAAAATGAACCAACTTACATCGATCAAATTCTTATTAAAATTTTAGAAGAGAAGATCGCAGCAATTGACCCGAGATTGTTTTTGATTTCTGTTCCTTTCCCAGGTAATTTATATAGCGCTTTTCGGTGTGCGCAGTGGGTAAAAGCAAATTATCCTGAAATTAAAATTTCTATGGGTGGTGGCTTCCCAAACACGGAGTTGCGCTCGCTTTCTGATGAACGTGTTTTCGAATTTTTCGATTTCATCACTTTGGATGATGGGGAATTGCCCATCGATTTGCTCATTCAAAACATTAGTGGAACCTTGCCGAAGGAAATGCAAACGTATAAGCGTACATTTTTGTTGGAAAATGACGAGGTGGTTTACAAAAATGATTCCTTTAGAAAAGACTACAAACAAACTGATGTTGGTACGCCCGATTACAGCGGATTGTTGCTTGATCAATATATTTCGGTGATAGAAATCGTAAACCCAATGCACCGAATGTGGAGTGACGGCAGGTGGAATAAACTGACCATGGCCCATGGATGCTATTGGGGAAAATGCACATTTTGTGATATCTCACTGGATTATATAAAGGTTTACGAACCAGTTCAAGCCAAACAAATTGTTGATCGGATTGAAGATTTATCTACCAAAACAGGGCAGAATGGGTTTCATTTTGTTGATGAGGCTGCTCCACCTGCTTTGATGCGTGAAGTTGCCCTTGAAATTATCAGAAGGAAATTAGCGGTTACCTGGTGGACAAATATTCGGTTTGAAAAAAGTTTTACAGCAGATTTATGCTTGCTGCTAAAAGCATCGGGCTGCATTGCTATTTCAGGCGGTCTCGAAGTGGCATCCGATAGGCTGCTAAAACTGATCGACAAAGGTGTAACTGTTGAACAGGTTGCCCGGGTAACGCGAAACTTCACAGCAGCAGGCGTCATGGTTCATGCTTACTTAATGTATGGCTATCCCACACAAACGATACAGGAAACTGTAGATAGTTTAGAAATGGTTCGTCAACTATTTGAGGCTGGCATATTGCAATCGGGCTTTTGGCATCAGTTTGCGATGACGGCACACAGTCCCGTTGGCATGTACCCCGAAAAGTTTGGAGTGGTAAAGGAAACAGAAGCAATTGGCACTTTCGCTAATAACGACATTAACTACTTCGATAAAACCGGCATCGACCATAACAAGTTTAGTTATGGGTTGAAAAAGTCGTTATTCAATTTTATGCATGGCATTTGTTTCGATTACGACTTACAAGACTGGTTCGATTTTAAGATCCCAAGAACCAAAATTCCAGCTGATTTTATCGAAGGTGCTTTGAGCAATGATGATCATTTTCATACTAAACCAACCGCTAAAGTGTCTTGGTTAGGAGGGAAGCCCGCTGCTGAATATTTTACCAAATCGAAAAAAGGGAATAGCTGGGAAATGGCATCGTTAATTTTTCATGATAAAAAACAAAGCTTTACAATTCAAACCAATAAGAGTGAAGGCGAATGGTTGGTTTCGATTTTAGGTAAAATTCACATCTCAAATGAAAAGGTTTACACCTTTGCTGAAGTTAAAGCAGATTTTGAAATAGAGATGGAAAACTTTGAATTGTTCTGGTATTCAAAACCTGTGAATACTTTAAGAGAATTTGGTTTGTTGGTTTTGTGATTTTACTTCCAAATTTCCCCGCAGATAACGCATATCCCGCAGACTAAAAGAATCTGCGTAAATCCTCTTAATCTGCGGGAAAAAATTAATCACAATGTGGAACGGTAAAAGTCCATGTTTCTGATTCGCTATTCGGAATTACAAATCCATTGCCTTTTGCGCTTTCGAACCACAATTTGCTACGAAGTTTTTCTCTCGTACCCACTTCATTCATCGTGGCGCTATCATACAGTCTGCCGTTAATCATCACATACTTAATCTTTTCGGAGTTCCTGATGTCGTCTAAAGGATTGGCATCCATAATGACTAAATCTGCTAATTTGCCAACTTCCAATGAACCAATTTCTTTGTCCATTCCTAAATAATGTGCGCCGTTTAAAGTAGCATTTCTAATGGCTTGCAATGGCGAAAATCCTCCTTGAACAAACATCCAGAGTTCCCAGTGTGCACCTAAACCCTGTATTTGCCCATGAGCACCCAAATTTACTTTTGTACCACCATCTGCAATTTGTTTCGTGGCTTTTGCAATATCGATATGGTTGTAATCGCTATATTCTGAGGTGGTTCTGCGTCTTGCCCTCGAATCGATAATCGAACGAGGTGTATAAGTCATTAACTTTTCATTCTCCCAAACATTAGTTCTATCGTACCAGTAATTTTCTCCCCACTGACCGCCGTAAGCAACGATTAAAGTTGGCGTGTAACCCACGGTGGTATTGTTCCAAAGGGTAGTTACATCTTTATAAACCGGTAAAACTGGAATACTGTGCTCAATTCCCGTATGTCCGTCGGCAACCATGTTCATATTATGGAAAAATGTAGAACCGCCCTCTGGCACCACTTCCATTTTTAGCTGTCGGGCAGCTTCCAAAATTTGCTGGCGCTGCTCTCTGCGAGGCTGATTGTAAGATTTTACTGAAAAAGCGCCAACTGCCTTAAGCCGTTTCAAATTAGCCAATGCATCGTCAAGACTATTGATTACCACTTTGAAATCGCCATCGGCTCCGTATAAAATAGAACCGGTCGAATATAACCTTGGCCCAACCATTCTTCCTGCTTTTAACATTTCACTCTGGCTAAAAACCATTTCAGTATTGCTTGATGGATCATGAGAAGTAGTTACACCGAAAGCTAAATTAGCCATGTAGCTCCAATCATTTTGTGGCGAAATCCCATCAGGACTGGTGCGTAAATGCGCATGAACATCAATAATTCCAGGCATAATTGTTTTGCCGTTTACATCAATAACCTTCGCATTTGCAGGTATCGCCACTGCATCAGCTTTTCCTATTGCCGTAATTTTATTTCCGTCTGTTAAGATTGTTCCGTTTTCAATCACTTCATCACCTTTCATTGAAATAATTCGGGCGCCTTTTAGGGCTACAATTCCGGTAGGAGCATCACTTTTTAAAGTGAGGTTGATATCAATTGAACTGGCTTGTGTTTTCGGGGTAGCACCATCAAAATTGAAAGCATTTTTCACATCAATAGTGAAATATTTCGGGCCTAATGTCCAATGAAGATTTTTGCTATCAGCGCTCCATTGCATGTAAGTACCACCATCTGTTGTAACTTTTGCCACAGGAATGGCTTTATTTCCAGCCGATGCATCCTGGGCCGTTCCTACATTAATCATTGGGGTGACGTATACATTAAAAAGCTCATTAAAAGCAAGCCATTTGTTATCAGGACTCACCGCAAACTGATTTGCATATTGTGATGTAAAGTGTGTTCTCTCGTTAGCACCATTTAAATCGATACTTTTTAAAGACTTTTTACCATCCGCATAACTTTGGAAATAGATTCGAGTATCTAGATTGTTAAAAGATGGTTTTATTCCATTATCTGAAACCAAAGTTTTAGTACCGCCAGCAGCAGGCATAATAAAAATTCCCGTTCCACGACCATAATTATAGCCTAAAACATCATTACCGCTTCCTTTTCTAAACACAATTTTATCCCCTTTGGTAGAATATTGAGGAGAATAATAAAATCCTTTTTCATCGCTTAAAGTGATGGTTTTACCAGATTTAATATCAGTTCTTTTAATCGCTCCGCGGAGTTCATCACTCCAGGTAGTGTAAATTACAAACTTGCCATCGGGACTAAAACTGGGCTCGAATTCGAAATCCATTCCACTTGTTAATCGTTCAGGTGTTCCTGTTGGTAACTCTTGTTTGTATAAAAATCCGGCTGCGTTGAATACTATCGTTTTTCCATCTGGTGATGTTGTTAACTGGCGCAACATTTTTGCTGAAAAATCATTATTGTACACTTGCTGTTCGAAATGCAAGGCCTGCTGAACCGTTTGAACCGTATTGGCCTGAAATGGAATAGTGGATGTAATCAAATTAGCGATTTCTGTTTTTCTGATTTTGCCCTTCGCATAAAATATTAAACTTTTGTTGTCTGGCGTCCAGGCGAAGTTTGGGTAAACACCAAAAATAGCCCAGGTTTCTTGTTGGTCGTGAGACAAATCCTCATTAACAGGCCATTCTTCGCCAGTCTTAATATTCTGAACATAGAGGGTTGATTTTAAACGAACCCGCTTAACAAAAGCAATTAAATTGCCATCAGGCGAAACCTGCGGACGACAGGCACCACCTTGTTGATTGATAAGGGTAGTTAATTTTCCGGTGTTTAAATCTAATTGGCGGATGGCATAGATGGTTCCGTTTGGATCTTTACTGTATTCGAAGTTTGGCCCGGGACTAACATCTTCGCTGAAATAGAGATATCGTCCATCTGGCGAAACATTTGGCTCGCCTGCATCTTGCTGGTCATTCTTGCGTTTAGTCAATTGAATTCCATCACCACCATTAATGTTATACATCCACATTTCTCCAGCACCCAATGAGCGGCCTGCTGTAAAGTGCTTACGGGCTACAATATATTCGCTGTTTGGCATCCAGGTGGCGTTATTTAAAAGCCTGAAGCTTTCTTTAGTCACCTGCTTTTTGCCAGAACCATCACGATTCATAATCCAAATATTGTCACCGCCACTTTTATCGCTGGTGTAAGAAATATATTTTCCATTCGGACTAAACCTTGGTTGTACGTCGTAAGCAATGCCACCACTAATTAGTTTGGCCTGACCTCCAGAAACGGGCATGGTGTAAATATCACCCAATAAGTCAAAAACAATTTCCTGTCCGTCGGCGCTTACGTCCAAATTCATCCAGGTTCCTTCATCGGTATTTAGCGTGAAATTTTTCGTAGTTCCCTGGTATTTTTCAACATCCCATTTTTTTTCCTGGGCGGTTATGTTTAAAAATAAAAGCGAAAGTGCAGATAGAAGGTAGAGGTGTTTCATTCTATATTTTTGATTAATTGTGGCGCAATTTAGCAATATCAACAGCTTTTTTATAGTTTTGATACCGCCGATTTATGACAGCAATAGAGATTTTACAAAAATATTGGGGCCATCAAGCTTTCAGGCCTTTACAGCAAGAAATTATTGCTTCGGTTTTAGAGGGCAAAGATAGCCTTGCGCTTCTGCCAACTGGTGGTGGTAAGTCGATCTGTTTTCAAATTCCTGCATTGGTAAAAGAGGGAATTTGCATTGTGGTTTCGCCGCTTATTGCGTTGATGAAAGACCAGGTAGAAAACTTAAAATCGAAAGGTATTGAGGCTATTGCCATTTATGCTGGTATGGGCAAACGCGAAATTGATATCTTATTGGATAACTGCATTTACGGCAAAATTAAATTCCTTTATCTTTCTCCCGAGCGATTGCTTTCCGAGTTGGTACGTGTACGTATTTCTTACATGAACGTAAACCTGATCGCTGTTGATGAAGCGCATTGTATTTCGCAATGGGGTTATGATTTTCGTCCACCATATCAACAAATTTCCAAGTTAAGAGAGATTCTTCCGGGTGTACCGGTTTTGGCACTCACTGCAACGGCTACAGAATTTGTACGCAAAGATATTGTAGAGAAGTTGGAGATGAAAAACCCACAGGTTTTCGTTAAAAGTTTTGCTCGAGATAATTTAAGTTATGTTGTTTTCGGACAGGAAGATAAATATAAAAAACTGATAGAGATTTGCCGGAATGTTAAAGGCACTGGGCTAGTTTATGTTAGAAACAGAAGAGAAACTGCCGAAGTTTCTAACTTCATAAACCGCAATCAAATTAAAGCCGATTTTTATCATGCAGGCTTAGATCGGGATGTGCGTTTTCATAAACAGGAAGATTGGAAACTGAACAAAACCAGAATTATGGTGGCCACAAATGCCTTCGGGATGGGGATTGACAAAGCAGATGTTCGGTTCGTGGTTCACCTGGATTTACCAGAAAGCCTTGAAGCATATTACCAGGAAGCAGGAAGGGCAGGCCGTGATGAAAAAAGAAGCTATGCGGTTTTGCTCGCAAATCAATCCGACGTTTTAAGTCTTGAATCTCGCTACATCAATAGTTTTCCATCTCCGGATGAGATCAGAAAGGTGTATCATTACCTGGGAAATTATTTCCAGCTGGCTTTCGGCGCTGGCGAAGGGTTGACCTTTACCTTTGATATCGCTGATTTTTGTAAGCGATTCAATATAAGTGTATTAAAAACAATTTCCGCGTTAAAATTTTTGGAGCATGATGGTTACATCACACTTTCAGAAAGTGCATTTTTGCCATCGAGGCTGATGTTTATTGTTGGGCATGAGGATGTGTATCGGTTTCAAATAGAAAATAAAGCATACGACGGAGTGATTAAAACAATTCTTCGTTCTCACGGCGGTGCCTTCGATGGTTTCGTTAAAATAAATGAAGCCGATTTAGCCAAGAAACTGAGTATTTCCTTCAAGGATGTGATTGCCATATTAAACAAACTCCAGTCTATTGAAATGTTAACTTACATACAGCAGACTGATCAACCGCAATTACAATACGTTCGTTCACGGGTAGATATGGATCACTTTGATCTAGATGTGAAATACCTTGAACTGAGAAAAGAAATTTTATTAAAACAGGTAAGTGCTGTGGTGGCTTACACCAGCACAAAAAAATGCAGAAGTATCCAACTACTAAATTATTTCGATGAACATACGGCGACAAAATGTGGGGTTTGTGATGTTTGCCTGGCAGAAAAAAGGGCAGAAAACGAAGTTCAGCTAAACGATGAAATAGAGTTTGAAATCATTTCTTTGCTTCAACAACAGCCAATAAGTTTAGATGATTTGGTTAAGCATATAAAAAATGGAGCTGAAAATGAACGGATAGCTGCCATTCGCGAATTATTAGATGCAGGCAAAATAAAAACTGATGGGAAGAAGTATTACATTTGATTTTAGATTTAAGAATTGCGATTGAAGATTTGTGAAAACGCCACTCAATTTGTGAATTAATATTAGTTTTGATATCCGTATAATCCAATAATCAGTATAATCATCCGCGAAGCGAAAAATGATAGAAAAAAACAACAAGAAAACCATCCGTTCCTGGGCTTTCTTTGATTGGGCAAACTCTGCCTATAATTTAGTCATTACCTCAACAATTTTCCCTGCCTATTACACCATTATTACCACCACAAAAGAGCATGGCGATAAAGTAACTTTTTTAGGCAGAACATTTGTAAACACATCTTTATCTAACTATGCCTTATCATTTGCATATCTGATTATGGCGCTGGCCTTGCCCATCCTTTCGTCTATTGCAGACAGGAGGGGGAACAAAAAATCTTTCATGAAATTTTTTACCTATATGGGCGGTTTGGCTTGTATGGCTTTATATTTTTTTAAACTTGATACCTTGCAAATCAGCATTGTTTTCTTTGTGCTGGCGGCAATGGGCTATATTGGAGGCGTATTGTTTAGTAATTCCTACTTACCTGAAATCGCCAGCGAGGATCATCAGGATCGCGTAAGCGCTCAAGGCTTTTCTTATGGTTACATAGGTTCAGTAGTGCTACAATTAGTTTGTTTTCTTTTTGTGCTTAAGCCGGAATGGTTTGGGATTGTAGATGCTTCATTTCCTCCACGGTTATCTTTTCTTTTAGTAGGTGTTTGGTGGATTGTTTTTTCACAGATTCCGTTCTCCGTTCTTCCGAACGGAACGCCTCAAACAGGCAAAGTAAAAACCAATATTATAAAGGATGGCTTCAGTGAATTGGCGAAAGTTTGGACGCAATTGAAGCAAATCAAAAGGCTCAAAGGCTTTCTATTTTCGTTTTTCTTTTACTCAATGGGTGTACAAACCATTATGTTGGCCGCTGCAGGTTTCGCTGAAAAAACACTGAAATTAGGTACAGCTAAACTAATTGCTGTGATTCTTATTATTCAGCTCGTTGCTATTCCAGGGGCATTGCTTATGTCATTTTTGGCAAAAAAATGGGGAAATGTTAATGTGTTAATGATGGTTGTAATCATCTGGATTGGCTGTTGTATCTATGGATATAACATTTCAAATGAATATCAATTTTATTCGTTAGCAGCTATTGTAGGCCTAATTATGGGCGGAATCCAATCCTTATCCCGTTCTACTTATTCAAAATATTTACCCGAAAATACGCCAGATAGCACTTCATTCTTTAGTTTTTACGATGTTACCGAGAAACTGGCCATCGTAATCGGACTTTTTAGCTTTGCTTATATCGAGGATTTAACCGGAAACATTCGCTTCTCCATTATCGCTTTAGCTTCATTTTTTATTATTGGATTGGTGTTTTTGGTAATCTTGAAAAAAATCGAGCGCAAAGAAACAGTAAAATTGTAAGTTTGTAAGCTAAAGAATATTTGTTGATGAAAGTAGAATTGTTTGTTCCCTGTTTTGTAGACCAATTATATCCTGAAACCGCTTTTAATACGTTAAGGTTATTAGAAAAATCGGGATGCAAAGTTGAATACAATTCAAAACAAACTTGTTGCGGTCAGCCGGCTTATAACGCTGGTTATTGGGATGAAGCAAAAGAAGTAGGTACTAAATTTTTGAACGATTTTACGGAGAACACCTACGTAGTTGCACCATCAGCATCCTGCGTGGGTATGGTTAAAGGCGGTTTTAATGACTTGTTTACCAATACAATCGTTCACAATAAATGTCGAAGCTTACAGTCAAACATCTGGGAACTTTCTGATTTTTTGGTTAATGTAGCTAAAAAAGACTATTTCGGTGCCGAACTTGAGGGTAAAGCGGTTTACCACGATTCTTGCAGCGCACTTCGTGAATGCAAAATTAAAGACGAACCTCGGCAGCTGCTATCTAAAGTACATGGTTTAGAGATGCTCGATCTTGTTGATAATGATATGTGTTGTGGATTTGGTGGTACTTTTGCAGTGAAATTTGATGCCATTTCATCAGCCATGGCCGAACAAAAGGTAAACCATGCTTTAGCACAACAAGCTGATTACATTATTTCTACCGATTTATCATGCCTCCTACACCTTCAAGGTTACATCGATAAAAATAAACTTCCCATAAAAACCATGCATATTGCCGATGTTTTATGTAATGGTTGGTTAGAAAGTACCGAATATTAACGAAGATATTACCACTGATCTTTAAGTATTTAACACTTTTTAACAGGTTTCACATTAAATCTGAAATATCTTTGTTAAACCTTTTCTCAGCTTTCGTATCTAAAACACAAAACACAGAACCCATGAAAAAAATAATTTTCGCTTTACTAGGCGTTTTATCTTTTGCATCAGTAGCAAATGCGCAAAAGAAAACTTCGGGAGCAATACAATTTGAAACCATTACAGATCCAGCGGCGATGATGGCTGCAAGTGGCGTCAAACTACCCGAACAAGCGATAGCCCGGATGCCATCGACAAGTAAAGCCAATTTTGAATTGCTGTTTACCGCAACTAATGCTAGTTATATGCCCGTAGAAGAAACCGAAGACAGTAACGGTGGTGGCGGTGGCGGCGGTATGGGCCGTATGATGATGCGTTTTGGTGGTGCAGGCGGGAATAGAGAATATTATTATTCTTTTGCAGATCAAAAACTATCAGAAGTGTTTGATTTAAACGACACCACTTATTACATGCCTAGCAAACTTACACTTTCAACTTCAGGACCGATTGGTTCATTTAGAATGGGAGGTGGAAATCCAGGTGATACCACAAAACCCAAACCTATTGTTGCACCAAAAATCGTAATAGAAAAAACCAATGCAACCAAAAAAATTATCGGTTTTGATTGTAAGGAAGTGATTGTAAAATCTATCAGATCAATGAAGATTTTAGGTGAAGATAGAGATATAACTGAAGAAACTCATATTTGGTATACTAATGATTTGGGTTTCAATTTTTCTCCGAATCCTAAAATGTGGACTGAAGGTACAGTTTTAGCTATAGAAAGTAAGGGTAACAGTACCATGGCTAAAAGCATTGAATACCGGGGTGTGAGCACCAAAGATGTTACCGCTCCAAAAAAAGCAAAGCTTATTACAGAAGACGAGTACAAAGTCAAAATGGAAAACATGATGAAACGTTTCAGAAATAATCGCCCAGGTGGAAACTTCGGAGGAGGTAGAACGGTAGTAATCGGCCAATAATAGTTAAAAATATTTTTTCCTACTGAAGCTTGCTCACTCAAATGAGCAGGCTTTTTTTATGCATCTAACTGTTGTTTTCTTGAAGCATAATTTAGTGTTTCATCCCCATTAATTCAAAATAGTAGGGAAAATTCATTATCTTCGCGATAATTAAAAATCACTTTGTATGTGATTGCGAACTAACATTTTTTTTAAACCGTTCTAAAGCTTTCCCGCAAAGCGATTAAGAACAAATCATAGTTGTAGATGATTAACATTACTTTACCTGATGGTTCTGTCCGTCAGTACGAAAAGGGCACATCTGCCCATCAAATTGCATTATCAATTTCTGAGGGCTTAGCCCGCAATGTTTTAGCTGCCGAAGTTAATGGCGAAGTTTGGGATTCAACACGTCCAATTGATGCTGATTCTTCAGTAAAACTGTTGACCTGGAATGACACTGCCGGGAAATCAACTTTTTGGCATTCATCAGCCCACTTAATGGCTGAGGCTTTAGAGGCACTTTATCCAGGTACAAAATTTGGTATCGGTCCGGCTATTGAAACGGGTTTTTATTACGATGTAGACTTTGGCGACAAAGAATTTTCATCTGATGACTTCAAAGCCATTGAAACCAAAATGATTGAGTTGGCTAAACAAAAGGAAACTTTTGTACGTGAAAGCGTAAGCAAAGCTGATGCAATTAAATATTTTACAGAAAAGGGCGACGAGTACAAGCTGGATTTAATTGATGGATTGGAAGATGGAAAAATCACTTTCTATACTCAAGGTCAGTTTACTGATTTATGTCGCGGGCCACACATTCCAAATACTGGTTTTGTAAAAGCTGTTAAATTGATGAATGTTGCCGGTGCTTACTGGCGTGGTGATGAAACCAAAAAACAATTAACACGTATCTACGGCGTAACGTTTCCGAAGGCTAGCGAGTTAACTGAATACCTGGCGATGATTGAAGAAGCGAAAAAACGCGATCACCGTAAACTGGGAAAAGAATTAGAGTTATTTGCGTTCTCAGAAAAAGTGGGGATGGGTTTACCGCTATGGTTGCCTAAAGGAACTGCTTTACGTGAACGTTTGGTTAACTTTTTAACAAAAGCACAAGCGAAAGCCGGTTACGAACAAGTAGTTACGCCACATATCGGTCACAAGAATTTATATGTAACTTCTGGCCACTGGGAGAAATATGGTAAAGATTCTTTCCAGCCAATTAAAACGCCGCAAGAAGGAGAGGAGTTCTTCTTAAAACCGATGAACTGCCCGCATCACTGCGAAATTTACAAAACCAAACCACGTTCTTACAAAGATCTTCCGGTTCGTTTTGCAGAATTTGGTACAGTTTACCGCTACGAACAAAGTGGCGAGTTACACGGTTTAACCCGTGTACGTGGCTTTACTCAAGATGATGCACACTTATTCTGTATGCCGGAGCAAGTGAAAGAAGAGTTCAAGAAAGTAATCGATTTGGTACTTTATGTATTCAAATCATTAGGTTTTGAAAACTATACTGCTCAGGTGTCGTTAAGAGATCCGGAGAACAAAGCGAAGTACATTGGTTCTGACGAAAACTGGAGATTGTCTGAAACTGCAATCATTGAAGCGGCTGCTGAAAAAGGTTTAAATACTGTAGTAGAATATGGTGAAGCGGCCTTTTATGGTCCGAAGCTGGATTTTATGGTTAAAGATGCTTTAGGTAGAAAATGGCAATTGGGTACTATTCAGGTTGATTATAACTTGCCAGAACGTTTCGAGTTGGAATATACTGGTAGTGATAATCAAAAACACAGACCTGTAATGATTCACCGTGCGCCTTTTGGTTCATTAGAAAGATTTATTGCAGTATTGATAGAACATTGCGCTGGCAATTTCCCTTTATGGTTAAGTCCGGAGCAATTTATTATTCTTCCTATCTCAGAAAAATATGAAGAATATGCAAAAAAAGTTTTAGATGAACTAAATAATTCCGATATTCGCGGGCTGATTGACTTTCGAGACGAGAAAATCGGACGTAAAATCCGCGATGCGGAAGTTAAAAAGATCCCATACATGCTCATTATCGGTGATAAAGAGATGGCTGAAGGTAAAGTTTCAGTACGTAAACATGGTGAGGGAGATTTAGGCGAAATGACGTTGGAGGAATTCAACAATTTATTAAGAAAAGAAATAACAGTTTAAATTAAAATAATACACATTTGGCATTAGGAAGACCAGGATTTAACAGGGGACCACGTCCACCTTTTAAGAAAAAAGAAGCAGAACATAACATTAATCAGTACATTAAATCGCCTGAAGTGCGTTTGGCTGGCGATAATGTTGAACCGGGGATTTATCCTTTGGCAAAAGCTTTGGCACTTGCTGATGAACTTGAATTGGATTTGGTAGAGATATCTCCAAATGCGGTGCCTCCAGTTTGTAGAATTATTGATTACAGTAAGTTCGTTTACGAACAAAAGAAAAAGCAAAAGGAAATTAAAGCCAATGCTAAACAAACTGTAATTAAGGAGATTCGTTTCGGTCCTAATACGAACGACCACGATTTTCAATTTAAACTTAAACATGCAGTAAGCTTTTTAGAGAACGGTGAGAAGGTTAGGGCTTATGTGCATTTTAAAGGTAGAGCAATCGTTTACAAAGAACAGGGTGAAATTTTATTGTTAAAGTTTGCCCAGGCTTTGGAAGATGTAGGAAAAGTAGAGTTATTACCCAAGTTAGAAGGTAAACGTATGTTCCTTACAGTTGCGCCTAAAGTAATAAAAAAATAAAAATAGGTTTATAAATTAAAAAACAGGTTATGCCAAAAATGAAAACCAATTCCAGTGCTAAAAAGCGTTTTTCGCTTACTGGAACAGGTAAGATCAAAAGAAACAAAGCATACAAAAGTCACATCTTAACAAAGATGAGTACTAAACGTAAACGTGCTCTTGGAAATGCAGGAATTGTAACAGATGCAGATTCAGGTAACGTTAAACGTATGCTTTGTATCGGAAAGTAATTTATTAATTCACCAGGTATCAGGCATTAAAGATTCTTAAATGAACGCCGCTTACCAAAAAACAACAACAACATGCCACGTTCGGTAAACGCAGTAGCTTCGAGAAGAAGACGGAAAAAAGTCCTTAATATGGCCAAAGGCTATTGGGGTGCAAGAAGTAAAGTTTTTACGGTTGCTAAAAACACAGTAGAAAAAGGTTTGCAATATGCATACCGTGACCGTAAAGTTAAGAAAAGAGAATTCCGCGGATTATGGATCCAACGTATTAATGCAGGTGCTCGTCAGCACGGTATTTCTTACTCTCAATTAATCGGTAAACTTGCTTCAAAAGAAATCGGTTTAAACCGTAAAGTATTGGCTGATTTAGCAATGAATCACCCAGAAGCTTTCAAAGCTGTAATCGATGCAGTAAAATAGAAATTCTCGCTTAGGCGTTAATGATATTAAAAAAAGGGGACCAGTTTGGTTCCCTTTTTTAGTTTAAATGAGGCTGTTGGTAAACTTCATTTTTATTCCGCTTTGAAAATTTAAGATGGTCTTAAATATTTCGATTAAAGTAACTTTTTCAATTTTTGTTAAATTATTAATTTCAATCAGGTTGCTTGGCGACCTGTTTTCTTTGATGATTTGGTTCGCCTGGTTTTTTAGCCGCAAACCCATCAAGTAATAATAAGACTGTGTCAACTCATTGAATTGACTTTGGCTAAAAACGCCTAAGTCTTTCAAAGCCCTTAGGCGTTCACCTGTGTTTTCCTTTTGGAAAATTCTATTCTGAAGCGCATAAACTCTTACCAGATCCACAATCGGTGTCATAGCCGTTTTAATGTCAAATACCTCTCTGCTCTCTATCTTCTGTGTTTTTATATTTCTGAAATAGGTTAGAGGTGGTTCGTAAAGCAGCGCATTCTTGGCCAGGTAAACATAAAATTTTTCAATGGGTTTCTTCAATTCGTCGTCAACAAAATGACGTAGATCATCCATAATTTCAGCGTCGCCATATATTGCCCGGCAATCGAAGAAAGCCGCGAACTTAACCGCTGCTTCCGGTAATGCTTCTTCTATCCAGTTTTTATAATTGTATTTCCAGTGTGATAAGGAATGCGTCCAATTGGGATTTGTAGCCATGTAATCGCCATCGCAATACACAAAACCTACATAATTTAATTTATCCGAAACCTGAGTGGCAAAATCGAGGAAATAGCTCCTAACCATTGCTCTTTGATCTTCAGGAGTGTCTCCGTAAATAATAGCATTGTCCTGATCTGTTTTTAACGAAAGTTCCTTTCTTCCCTCACTTCCAAGTACCATAAATACAAATTTGGCAGGCGGTGGACCAAGTTTACGGATCACATCTTCTATAATTTTACTCGAAATCGTGTCGGCAATGGTGGTAACCACTTCATTCACAATCTCGGCATGCACCCCACGGTCGAGTAGTTGCGCTACAATGGAAGGTACTTTTTGCCATTTTGCTTTCAGCTCTTCATTGCTTGTGGCGCTCTTCACCGATTGTATAAATACTAAAGGAGATTTTGTTTGCTCACTCAACAGCCTGTTTCTGCTCAGAAAACCGATGAATTTACCCTCATCTTCTATAAGCAAATACCGCGACTTACTGCTAAACATGAGTAATATGGCTTCATAAACATAGGCGTTGGTGGAGATGCTGATGATTTTATCATCCATAACATTGCTGATCTGCAGCTTCGGATCTATTAAACCAGCAATTACCCGATCCCGTAGTGTAATATCGGTTACGAAACCTACATATTGCTCCTGCTCATCCCTTACAAAGAGGCAGCTCGTTTTATTCTCCGCCATTTTAATTGCAGCTTCGAAAATTGGGGTATTTTTATTACAATAGATGATTTGCCTGTAGCCAATGCTTCTTATTTTCGAAGAATAAAGTTGATCAACAACTAAATAATTATCTTCAAGTGATCCATTCGTCTTGTAAAAATGAGCGTATTCATCATCAAGCATTCTCTTGCCAAAATCATTTGCAAAAAAATCGAAGAACTCCTCATATTCTGCACAAATTGCTTTGAAAATTTTTCTTGGTAATAAAAGAGCCTTCGTACCCGTCTGTGCCACAACTGTTTTAATAGGCTTCCTTTTATTGAACAAGATCGAAATCCCTCCACAAGTTGTGCCTGGTCCATATATTTCTACCTTGCGTTTTGCTTGCTGACTATCTAAGAAAAAAGTTTCAAAACTTCCTTCTACCATGATATGAACCCCTTTAACCTTATGATTTCCCTCATCAAATAGCCTGGTGTTTTCAGGGAAGTCGACTTCTTCAACCAGATTGGCTAATTCTTCTAAAACTTGATCGGGCAGCACACTGTAGGGAAGGGTAGCGGCCAGAAAATCAATTTTTTCTTTCATGAATTATAACGGGAATAGGCGATTTATAAAATTACGGGATTTTTCAGTTTTTTGTTCGTTTGCTTTTAACAAATTATCAGATTGTTTTCTTATCGCATCATGATCAACCATTCCGGTTTTCAGGAGATGAAAAAATATTTTTGATGTATTTAATGTATCTGCCAGTGCGTTATGATAATCCTCAGGTGCCTCAGCAAACAGCTCTTCATAAAACTCATTCAATTTAAGCAGTTCTACAGAAGGGTTTCTAACATAAGGCCTGCTTGCACTCATGGTACAAAAAAAGTCGATGCCATTGAAGATATCATTTAATCCCAGGCGGGAGAATTCGACATTAATCATATGGAAATCGAACTCGATAAAGTGACCAATTACCAAGGGTTTATATTTGTCAATATCTTTTTTAAATTCCATCATTACTTCTAATCCTGAAGCGCCGTTAGCCTCTAAAAAATCATGAGTAATGTGATGGATTTTCTGCGAAGCTACATCTAAAGCAATGTCGGGATTTTTAATGTAATGGTTTTTCCTCTGAATTTCGATATAATGTTCATCGTAAATGATCCAGGCGATTTGGATGATATGAGGCCAGTTGTTCTCCTGAGTATAGGAAGCTTTCCAGTTTTTGGGCAGGCCTGAAGTTTCGGTATCAACAACGAGAAAATAATTTTGCACAGGCTTATACTTGATTAGTTCGATACCAAATATAGGAATTTATCCTAAGCCTAAATCCTGTCTTGAAGCCACGTTGTAGGCAGAAAGCAATAAAATCAGTGAATCTAATTTCTATAAGCGGAAATTTTAATTGAACTATTGTTACCTCAACTTATTAAGAAAAAATCTTCACCGCTTTTACAGTGAAGATCCTATTTTATAAGTTTAGAGATAAGTAAAGCAAAGCAGCTAAAGTTGCTCCAATAATTGGGCCGGCAATTGGAACCCAGCTGTAAGCCCAGTCACTTGTGCCTTTTCC
The DNA here is from genome assembly GCF_979258625.1 of Pedobacter sp. AC212. Taxonomy (NCBI): domain Bacteria; kingdom Pseudomonadati; phylum Bacteroidota; class Sphingobacteriia; order Sphingobacteriales; family Sphingobacteriaceae; genus Pedobacter; species Pedobacter sp. AC212. Next base: position 2,806,122 of record NZ_OZ409870.1, read on the forward strand.
TTTCATGGGAATGATCGAATGAACAATCCGGGGACCTAAATCTCTAACGGGGTTAATTGCATAACCCGTTGTACCTCCGAGTCCAAGGCCAATTACCCAAACTAAAAATGCAACTGGAATTGCACCTAACGAACCTAAGCCAATGGGTGTTTTATCACTGCCCATCTCGGCATTTGTAAAGTAGAAAATCACGAAAATGAGAACAAATGTTCCTATGATTTCTGAGAATAGGTTTGATTTTAGATTCCTTATTGCCGGTGCCGTTGCAAATGGGGCAGCTTTTAACCCCTTATCTTCGGTAGCATCAAAATGATCTTTATACATTACCCACACTAAAAAAGAGCCAACAATAGCACCACAAAGCTGGGCTAAAATATAATATGGAACTTTAACCCAATTAAATTTTTGTGCAATGGCTAAGGCGATGGTTACCGCTGGATTTAGATGTGCCCCGCTGAAGGGCGCCGCGATAACTACCCCTACAAATACAGCCAATGCCCAGGCTGTGGTAATTACAATCCAACCGCTATTATTTCCTTTTGTGCCGTTGAGTACAACATTTGCCACTACGCCATTTCCAAGTAGAATCAGCAACGCTGTGCCAATAAATTCTGCAACAAATTCTGTCATGATGAATATTTGGTTAAATATTTTTGATACAATTAAAGTTAGTCAACTGCACTTGCTTTCGCTGCTTTTATTGCTCTGTTCCATCCCTTAATTCGAGCCGCGTTGTCAACCCCATCTTCGGCAACAAAAGTTTTATCTACTTTCCACTGAGATCGAATCTGATCTACGCTATCCCAAAAACCTGTAGCTAAACCAGCTAAATAAGCTGCACCTAATGCGGTAACCTCTGTAACCTGAGGCCTTATCACTTTACAATTTAGTAAATCGGCCTGAAACTGCATCAATAAATTATTCGCTGTGGCGCCACCATCTACACGAAGTTCGGCGATATTTACACCTGCATCAGCCTCCATTGCCTTTAGTACATCCATCGTTTGATAAGCAATACTTTCTAAGGCGGCTCTTGCAATATGCGATTTATTAGTGCCTCGGGTGAGACCTGTTATTGTTCCTCTGGCATGTTGATCCCAATGTGGCGCCCCTAAACCCGCAAATGCAGGCACTACGTAAACCCCATCGGTATCTTTTACTTTTTGGGCAAGCGTCTCTACATCGGCAGATTTAGAAATTAGTCCCATTTCATCTCTGAGCCACTGTACCACTGCACCGCCAATAAAAATACTGCCTTCTAACGCATAATGCACCTGATCATTTATCTTCCAGGCGATGGTGGTTAACAGATTATTCGAAGAGAGTTTGGCCTCGGTACCAATGTTCATGAGCATGAAACATCCTGTGCCATAAGTGTTTTTTACCATCCCGATTTCGGTACACATTTGTCCGAATAAGGCCGACTGCTGATCGCCGGCAATACCTGCGATGGGTATTTTAGCGGCAAGAATTCTTCCGGCCGTTTCACCATACACTTCGCTTGAGGATTTTACTTCTGGCAACATGCTTTTGGGAATACCGAATAAGTCGAGCAGTTCCTCATCCCATGCCAGGGTATGGATATTGTAAATCATCGTTCTGGAAGCATTGGTGACATCAGTTACATGTTTTTCGCCTGCTGTCAACTTCCATATAAGCCAGGAATCAATTGTACCGAATGCTAATTTTCCCGCTTCAGCTTTTTCTTTAGCCCCCTTAACGTTCTCTAAAATCCATTTTGCTTTGGTAGCTGAAAAGTACGAGTCGATAATTAAGCCTGTCTTTTCTTGTATTTTTTCGGACAAGCCTTGTGCTTTAATTTCATCACAGTAAGTGGAAGTTCTTCTGTCTTGCCAAACAATAGCATTATATATAGGCTGGCCGGTTTCCCGATCCCAAACGACAGTTGTTTCTCTTTGGTTGGTAATTCCGATTGAATCGATATCGGTTGCCGATAGTCCGGCTTTTACGATTACCTCAGCTGCTACCGATAGCTGAGTCGACCATATTTCCAATGGATCATGTTCTACCCATCCAGCCTGAGGATATATTTGCTTAAATTCGCGTTGGGCCATGGCAACAATTTCGCCATTATGATTAAAAATGATCGCTCTTGAACTTGTGGTTCCTTGATCAAGAGACATGATAAACTTGCTCATAATTATATTTGGTTAGGTTTTATTAGGTTAAGGCTTTCTCAATTTGCGTTGAGTCAATGTGGTAAGTATAGCCGTCGGCTAATTTATTAAAATTATCTACTTGATCATTTTCCCAACTAATTTGTTGCTTAAGTTCTTTAGCTAGGAGTGAGGCTACTTTTGGTGCCATCTCTTTAGCCGCGTTCGCATCAATAAACAGTATTCGTAATCTTCTACTTAGAATATCTTCAACGGTTTCTGCCATCTCATTTCTGGCCGACCAAACTACTTCTGCCAATAGGTACGGAAATTTTGGGTGAAGTTTTTGATTTAAATCCGGTTCTTGTTGAGCTAAATTTTCGATATTCTGACGATCGGAACCATAAATATCCAAATGATGATCCCCAGCTATTTCAGTACTGCCATGAATTTTTAGCTCTTTGGTAATGCATGGTTTTGCGTTTAAGCCAGCATGAGTAATGGCTAAATCAACCGTTTCTTCTGCCATGCGGCGGTAAGTGGTCCACTTGCCGCCGGTAATAGTAATTAATCCTTTGGCAGATACCATTAATTTATGATCTCGACTGATCTCTTTTGTGCTATTTCCATCCCTATTTGTTGGCGCAGCAAGAGGTCGCAAGCCAGAGAAAACACTTAAAATGTCTTTTTCCAAAGGTTTTCTTTTGAAATAGGTGGCTGCTGTAGCAATTATAAAGTCTACTTCTTCTTTTAATGCCCTTGGTTCCAAACTGTGCTCATCTAAGGGTGTGTCGGTTGTGCCAACCAATAAATGTTGGTGCCATGGAACAGCGAAGAGAACTCTGCCATCTGATGTTTTTGGTATCATCAAAGCTGATTCGCTATTCAAAAAGCTTTTATCCAATACTACGTGAACACCTTGACTGGGGCGCACCAATTTTTTAGACTGAGGATTATTCATCTGCAAGATATCATCAACAAACACTCCTGTAGCATTTATAATTACTTTCGCATATTGTTTCGATGTTTCGCCAGTGATTGTATCCTTAATTTCAATACCGTTCACTTCATTGTTGGCATTTTTTAATAATGCAGTAACTTTCGTATAGTTACATAATGTAGCGCCATTTTCAATGGCTGTCTGCGCAATGTTAATGGCTAGGCGGGCATCATCAAATTTGCCATCATAGTATCTGATACTGCCTTTTAAACCCTTTTCTTTAATGCCGGGCATCAAAGCTAAAGTTTGACTTTTACTGAAGAATTTTGATTTTCCAAAACTGAACTTTCCAGCAAGCCAATCGTAAAGGGTTAGTCCTGTTAAGTATTTCGCTACAGAAAACCAATCGTAACAAGGAATTAAAAATTCCTCTTTATTAACCAAATGATTGGCATTTTTTTGTAAATAACCTCGTTCGCGTAAGGCATGTTTCACTAATCCAATATCACCCTGGGCCAGATACCTCACGCCGCCATGTACGAGTTTAGTGCTGCGACTAGATGTGCCTTTAGCATAGTCTGATTGTTCGACCAATAAAGTTTTTAACCCCCTGGTGGTCGCATCTAATGCTGTGCCTAATCCAGTTGCACCACCACCAATAATGATGATATCCCAAGTATAATTATTTGGCAAAAGATGATGATGAAGTCTTTCCATTTATTTTTAAAAAATAATAAAACGAAACAATACGCAATTATAAGTAATCATTATCGAAATAATATAATATCGGTGTTAAAAAAATATTAATTATCTGACCGAATCAGATATGAGAATTTTATTTGCTAATTTGCAGCAGAAATAAATGATTAGATTTTATGATGAATTTAGCTGAAAGGCACCAATTTATTTTGAATCGCCTGCAGAGAGACCAATATATTAATGTGGTGGATTTATGTAAGGAGTTGAAAGTATCATCTGTAACAATTAGAAAGGATTTAAAACTCCTTGAGGATAAAACGCTACTTTTTAGAACCCACGGGGGGGCGACAATAAATAATCCATATACAGTAGATCGGCCAGTAAACGAAAAAGAGAAAATACAGTCGACTGAAAAGAATAAAATTGGGTTGGCGGCTGTTTCACTATTGAATGATAACGATTCTATTGTAATCGCCTCTGGCACTACGGTATTCTACTTCGCCAAAAATATTCCTTCAGGTACAAACTTAACGGTTGTTACTTCTGCACTAAACGTAGCTTTAGAATTAATGAGAGAACCCAGTATTGAGGTGATTCAGCTGGGCGGTTTGCTAAGGAAAAGTTCATCATCTGTTATGGGATCTTACGCTGAGCAGGTTTTAGGCGATTTTTATTTTAACAAGTTATTTTTAGGGGTAGATGGCATTGATTTAGATTTCGGTTTAACCACTACGAATGCTATGGAAGCGCACCTGAATCGCAAAATGATTAGCGCATCGCAAAAAACAATTGTATTAGCAGATTCAACTAAATTTGGGAAAAGAGGTTTTGGAAAGATTTGTGGTTTAGACGAAATTGATCATATTATCACTGATAAAGGAATTTCTGAGCAAATTGTAAAACATTTAGAAAGTTTAGGTGTTACTGTTACTATTGTATAGTTTATACTTAAGAACGAACCAAAACGATATAATTTGAATATGGAAACTAAACGAATACACATTTTAGAAGACGATCAAGAAATAAGAAATGTAATTGAAATCTTATTAAAAGAAGAAGGTTTTGAATTACAATTATCATCAACATTTGCCGAATTAAAAAAGAATATCCAGGATGCTATGCCTGATCTTTTTTTGTTAGACGTGATGCTGCCAGATGGAAATGGTGCAGAAATTTGCGAAGATTTAAAGACTGATATTTTTACGAAACATATTCCGATAATTGTAATGTCTGCACAAAACAATAGCGAACAAAAAGCTATTGCTGCTTTTGCAAATGATTACATCAGTAAACCATTTGATATTGATGACGTTTTAGAGCGTATTAATAAACAATTGAAAATTAGTTCGGAGAAAAGCGCTAGTAAAGCATAATTATTAGGGCATTTGAAACATAAAGAGAGGCATTGCCTCTTTTTTATGCGCTAATTTTCAACTTTTATAAGTTTATTTTTTTGAGTTACCCGAAATTTGATTAATTTGCTTGCTCTGAATCGTCCTGATTGTTAATCTAGTTTAAGTATTTTTTAGAATTTAAATTAACAGCAATGAGTGTCGACGTTGGTCAGGTTCTTGAGCGTGTAGTACGCAGAGATAGCATGGGAATTAGTGAGCTTTCCCGAAAGTTAAACGTAAGTAGAAGAACCATCTACAATTGGTTCGATCAAAAAAGTCTAAATCCAGAAATTCTATTGAAGGTTGGCCATGTAATAGGTCACGATTTTTCTAAAGAATTACCGGAAGCTTTTTCGAATAGCAGTCATCGACCTCACAATACTTACCATCATCCAAATCAAAATAATCCCACCAATGGCGATAGTAAGTCTGTTTACTTCTGGATGGATAAATACATTAAGCTATTGGAAAAATACAATGAACTTCTTGGTCAACTGTCGGATGAGAAAAAGGGTACAGAAACTAGTCAGGATCGCTTAATTTCACGTGATTTTAAGTCGTCTACTATTCTTTCCTAGCTAACAATCATTAGTATTGAAGGGAACAATTTATCTTTTTCATTGTCGTGGAAACTAGAAAATCGAAAACCCTCGCGAAATTCATAAGTTTTTAATTGTAACATCCAATTGATTTACCCTATTTATTGTATGCAGAGGAAATTCATCGCAAAACTAAACGTAAAAAATTTTTGTTAGATTTTAGAGTGTTAATCAGCTCTTTGCCAAAAGGTATTAATCATTAAGATATTTCATTACTTAGTATAGGAACAGTTTCTAGACCCTCAATGAATATGAATACAAGAAGAGATTTTCTACAAAAAATGGGTGCATCTGCACTAATGCTGCAGCTGAGTTCATTATCAACATTTGCGAACTATTCCGAAAAGAAAGATCAGTCTTATCAAGGGAAAGTGCTCAGAGTTGCTATTATGGGTTTAGGCGGGTACGGAACCCGTGTGGCGGAAGCAGTGAAAGCCTGTACTAAGGCAAAACTGGTGGGGGTGATTAGTGGTACGCCATCCAAAATTAAAGATTGGCAACTGAAGTACGACATTCCAGCGCAGAATTGCTACAACTATGAGAATTTCGACGAGGTAAAAAACAATCCTGATATAGATGCGATTTATGTCATAACGCCAAATGCACTTCATCACGATCAAGTTATCCGTGTGGCCAAAGCTGGAAAACACGCCATTTGCGAAAAACCAATGGCCGTGAATGCCAAACAGGCGCAAGAAATGGTTGCTGCTTGCAAAAAAGCAAATGTGAAATTATTGGTGGGTTATAGAATGCACTTTGAACCGCGGACCCTTGAAGTGATTCGAATGAGGAAAGCTGGCGACTTTGGAAAAATTATGTTTTTTCAGGGGCAATGCGGCTTTAAAGCAGGCGACCCAAACCAGTGGCGATTAAATAGAGCACTGGCTGGTGGCGGAGCAATGATGGACATTGGAATTTATGCGCTTAATGGCGCAAGATATATGGTAGGTGAAGAGCCTGTTTGGGTAACGGCACAGGAAACCAAAACCGATCCGGTGAAATTTAAGGAAGGCGTAGATGAAACCATACAATTCCAATTGGGTTTCCCTAGCGGCGCTATAGCTTCATGCTTGTCTAGTTATAATATCAACCACCTGGATAGATTTTTTTTGAGTGGCGAAAAAGGCTTTGCAGAGATGCAGCCATCAACAGGTTACGGTCCGATAAAAGGCAGAACACATCAAGGCGAACTCAACCAACCCATTACCACCCATCAAACAGAACAAATGGATCAAATGGCAGCGATTATTTTCGAAAATAAACAACCTGTTGTCTCTGTAGATGGTGAGGAGGGTTTGAAAGATCTTAAAATTATTGAGGCAATTTATCAAGCTGCGAAGACCGGACAAAAAGTCAAACTCCCTGGCTAGTGTTTGGTTGTAAAGTGCAAGCTTCTTATTGATAACCCTTATTGCTTTACAGCATAGTACTTAGCTTATCATACGTTTTGAACTCTTTAATTTTTCAGTTAAGGATTTATCTTCTATTCAAGTTTATAGTTTTTCACCTTCCTGGGTGGTATTTCTTGCGCTATTTCCTGAGCCAGCGTATCTATATTTCTTCCACAATCTTCTTTGGTAAAATGAATGAATTAAAATCAAGTATTTATGACCCTTGATAACGGGTATTTACCGTTCAACAAAAAAATAATCTGGCTGGTTATAAAATTATAATCATCGTTCCATCTATATGGAAGATCAGAATTAAACAAATCGGTTTGAATTTGCTCGACGTGTCAATAGGGATGTAAGCGGTAACAGGTTTAACTTCAAATAATATACTATGGAAGATTTCAATTCTCATTTTAGCAGTGCCTTTTTAGGCAAGAAAATATTGATAACTGGCGGCAGCACCGGAATCGGAAGAGCATCTGCAATTTTGTTGAGTTCTTTGGGAGCGAAATGTTTAATCTGCGGCAGGAATGACGAACCTTTGCAGGAAACAATAGCAGTCATCAAAAGTAAAAAATTACCAATTGCAATTGCTGTCGAAGCAGATTTGTCATCAGGAGCAGGCATACGGAAAGTTTTTGATGCCGTGGATTCTGAACTTGGCGGACTGGATATTCTTATCAACAATGCTGCACTCGGTTACGGAAGTATCACGGATGGTGGTTACGAGGATTGGCAATATATTTTAAATACGAATTTGCTAGCCTACATGGCCTGTAGCCAGGAGGCAATAAACCGTTTTAAATCCGCAAAAACAGGCAAATTATCAATATTGGATCCATGAGTGCCGATGTGCGGGAAGAGAAAAGCAGTGTTTATGTCGCAACAAAAGCTGGGATTCAAGGCTTTTCTGAGGCATTAAGAAAAGAAATTAATCCATTGGGGATTAGACTTTCACTTATCGAACCAGGAGCTGTTGATACTGATATGCAGCCGGCTAGCAAAGAAGAGAAATTGGAACAGATAGAAAAACATGAAATGCTTCCTGCAGATGACATTGCTTGGGCTATCGCATTTTGTATTGCCCAACCACCTGCTTCGGATGTTGTGAACCTAAAAATCCGCCCACATTTGCAGCTTATTTAATGTTTTTTATATAACGTTTAATGATATCGAATGAGCATTAAAATGAAAGCAGCCTTAAAAGAGGCGGACGGAACGTTCAAGATTGAACAAGTAGACAGGGTTAAAATTCCAGCCGATGACTGGGTTTTGGCCCGCATTAAAGTTTCGGGTATCTGTGGAACAGATTTACGGCACTGGAAAAAACATGAGCCAGATCTCGAATGTAAAATTATGGGACATGAAATGTCTGCAGTTGTTGTGGAAACCGGACCGGTAGTTCGAAATGTGAAGCCGGGCGATAGGGTGGTGGTAGAAACCTTGCTAGGTGATGGGACCTGCGACTGGTGCCGGGTTCAGCAATATAACCTTTGTCCAAATTTGTATAAGGTAAGGATGGATACCATATCCAGATCCTTTGCTGAATACGTTGTTGGCCCCTCTACCAAATTCCATATTCTTCCCGATAACGTGAGCGACGAAGAAGCTGCTTTGTTGGATACATTTTCTGTTAGCCTGCATGCACAAAAGCTTAGCGGACTGAGAATAAATAACAAAGTTGCGATAATAGGTGCGGGGCCAATAGGGTTGGCACAACTTCAACTGGCCAAGTTATCGGGTGCTGAAGTAGTTGTATTCGATATTGTTCAAAGTTCTTTGGCTTTGGCTAAATCTTTAGGAGCAGATAGGGTAGTGAATCTTGAGACGGAAGACCCTCAAGTTTGCATGAAACATTTCAACAATGGAAGAGGAGCAGATTTGACTTTTGAGTGCGCCGGAGGCGAATCGATGACCACCACGCTTCCTGTAGCGGTATCAATCACTCGAATTGGAGGAAAGGTAATAATTGTCGGGGGCTTTGAAAATGGAAATACTGCTATAGAATTGAATTGGCAGGATTTACAAAAATCGGAGATCAGTTTGATCCCAAGCGCCAGTTATGGCTTTTGGGATATTTATCCAGAAATGTCGATTTGTGTGGAACTGCTTGCTAAGGGGAAAATCAATGCAAAGAAAATGATCACTCATACTTATCCATTAGATCAAATAAACGAGGCGTTTGAAACTGCTCAGAATAAAAAAGAAACGGGAGCAGTGTTCGTAGCCTTAACAGTTTCATAGATTAATTATAATATCAACTTAATACGTTAAAAATATCCTGGTGAAGGCATTTTCACCAGGATATTTTTATTTTCTCATTGCCGGAAACGCTAAATTCGATAGCTTGTTTATCTATTTTCATCGGTTCAACTGCGTTGGAATCATTCCCGATATAGACAGTAAAGTTGTACGTATCTTTTGGTTCCTGAGGTAGAAGAACTATCCGGCAAGATAATCGCTGGTCGCCTTGGGTAGCAAAACTAACGGACTTCCCACGTTTTCGAAAACCGCTTACTGGATAATCACAGAATATCATAAAGGATTCATCTTTTACTTTGTGGTATTGTTTTTCTATAACGCCAAAAGCAACACCAGCACCATACACCTCCTGACCAACTTCGCCAGATTGTTCCCAGCCATCATGAAGATCTTCAAGCGCAATCCATAAAGAGGGGTCGATTTCGCCGGTTTTGGATTTTTCGACTATCGCATCGGTTTTAAGCATTGTAGGATAATAATATACCACGCGGCCAATGATGTGTTTCACAAACTCCGCAATTAGAAGCCTGATGGAAGGAAGCACTTCCAGATCCTGAATTTGAACAAGATAATCGCACAAAGCAGAATAAACCTCCTGCTCTTCATAGGCTGCTGTATATGGTGCATCTTTTAATGGAAATATGCCAAAAAAGGTAGGGAAGTTTTTGGCGTGCCCGTAATTGCATTCCCATAGTTGCATATTATCAAACAATGCTGCAATGCAAACGTAACTCAGTTCGAGATATGTTTTGTCACCCGTTTCCTTGTAAAGCCTAATCATTGCTCCTGCAGAAAATGCAGTATTGTTCGCCTGGTAAAATACTTCGAAGCTAAGGTTTTTAAGCTTTTCAGCTGCCTGCCTTGCTTCTTCAAAATATTTTTTGTCACCCGTCATTTTCCATAACCTGAGCATCAAATCTGCATAGGTTCCTGGTACGTCTTTTTCGCCGCCTTCACCTTCAGCAGTTTCGGCTTTAATAACTTCTAAGGTATCCATCTGATAAAAAACAGGCCACTCATACTTAAAATGTTGTGCCACCTTGATTGCGTAATCAATGGAATCCATGAGAAGGGTTTTTGCAGTCTTATTATTACGATCGCTCAACCTCGCCAAATTCATTAGTGGATGATGTAAGTACCAGGAATCCATTACACGAGGCTTCTTTTGTTCCTCTGAGTGGTCGAGGTTGCTCTCCAGAGCCGGCAACCAACGCACAATAGTTTTCATTTTTGGTTCATAAAAAGCTGGCAAACCTGCTATCAGTTCATCAACTAATTTATGGTCGGCCTCACCTTTCCATTCCAGATATTCGAGCATTGGCACTAACACGGCTAACTGAACCATTACCTCTGGTGGCGATTTGTAATCAGCTACGTAGGCGTTCAGATAGGAGTGGCCGCCCGCAAATGTCCAGCAACCCTTATGATAAACCAGATCCTGGAGGCCCTTCTCGGCGGTATCCAGCCATTTATAATAAGTGGTTTCAGGCCGGGGAAGTTGCAGATAAACATCAGCAAGCTTATCAAGGTATTGAACAGCTATGTCAGCAGGTGTTGTGGGAACTTCCTTTGAAAATACAACGAAGCTATCGTTCAGGATATATGATTTGTTCTTTTCCAGACTGGCATTTGAAGCGGGTAAGGAGAATCCGATTTCCGGCCATTCGCCACCAACCGTTTCACCTGCGCTAGATTGTGTACCCTCGCAATAATCATTTAGGGCTGTTAGGTTTTGAAAGTAAAATACTGATCCAGACTCCCCATCGTTGAAGTACATGATGCCTGAACGTGTACCTCGTTGCTGAGTATGTATTGTACCTTTCTGCTTGATTTTCCCCTTTCTATCAAAACTTAGGATATCTTTTGGCCAATAAGGAATTAAAAGCGGGATCTTAGGCGTAGCATTTAAAGAATATCTCAGTTGGCCATTTTCAGGATTCCAGGAGATGTCTACCTGATAACCTAGTGAGTTAGTCTCCAATTTAACGCTGGCTTTATTTGCTTTGAGATCCATGTTTTCCAAGGTTAAAACACCTGACGGAGAAAATGCCGTTCTAAATCCTATGCTTGAGTCATCTTGCCATCGTTTCACCAGCCATAAAGTATCACTGGTTAAATAAAGAGACAAGTCCATTTCTTCAGAAAGCGCTGCAATTGGTTTTAAATTTTTCAGTTCTGATTGAGCATTAGCCGCCCATGCTGATATTGGTTCCATATATAAATTCTTACCTATTTAAAACGATTGAGCCGATAACCATGTTTAGCGTATAAATACCTGATTTGGATGGTTAATACCTGGTTCGAAGGTATCAAGACCACAATACATCAGTCAAAGCTACATATTCAAAAGGGTGAAATACCTGGTGATTCATTGACGAGAAAACAAGAGTTTCAATAGAAAGCCTGCAACCCATTTTCATTATTAATGTTTTATAGAAGGCGTGTATTTGGTGTCAGCGCAACGGAAAAATTCTAAATTTGGAAATGACTAGTAGCACCATCAGTTTGTTAAATCTTAAGTATAGTGATATACTTTTGCCTATCATCATTATTGCAGGCATGATTTACAGTATTGTGGCTAAAAAACTCACTATTCCAGCATCCTTTACCGGAGGCTTAATGGCCTGTATAATCTTTATGGCCTCGGGCTTTGTTGGTGTGATGATGATGACCGCCTTTTTTATTATTGGATCAGTTGCTACTTCGTGGAAAAGGGATCAAAAGCGGAATTTTTCTGATCTGGATGAGAACAAAAATGGCAGAACAGCCGCTCAGGTTTTTGCTAATGCTGGTGTTTCTACTATCGCTGGTGTTATAGTAATTGTTTATCCTCAATCTGCTGCCCTTATGTTGACTACAATGGCCGCGGCTTTTGCATCTGCTACTGCAGATACACTTTCCTCAGAACTTGGAGTAATCTACGGCAAGCGATTTTATAATGTAATCACGCTGAAATCGGATCAACGTGGGAGAGATGGTTTGATCAGTTTAGAAGGTACTTTGATTGGTGTAATGGGAAGTCTGGTGATTGCGTTGGTATATGCAATTGGTTTTGGATTTGATATTAACCTCTTGTGGATTACTCTGGCGGGTACAGCAGGGAATTTATCAGATTCAATACTCGGAGCATTGTTGGAACGCAAAGGGTTAATAGGAAATAATGTAGTCAATTTTTGTAGTACGCTAGCTGCGGCGATTATCGCTTTGATGTTGCTCGCTATTTCATGAAAATTTAAAGTTCAATCTAAATATCATCCTTCTAAGCTTCGACATACCTCTTTTATTAAAAGAAGAAGCCAATGAGTTTATAGCAACCGATCAATTCCTGCCCAATCGGTTTGTGAAAAATACTTCCAGAGAGAATTTACTTGATTTACATTTTAGCAGAACAGAGCCAATAAAAAGCTTGTTGTTTGAGTATCTAAGGTTTTGAGGTGAAGGCACCCAAAATCGTTAGGAAAACAAAATCCTGATAAAATGTAACTAGGAAATATGGAAGGAATCGACATTCTTGGAATAGTGGCGGGTATATGTACATCGTCGTCTATTCTTCCCCAGATTATTAAAACCTTGAAAAAGAAAAAGGCAGAAGAGGTATCTATATTCATGTTTATTGTTTTAATGACCGGAAATGCACTTTGGATTTATTACGGATTCGTGAAGTCAGATATTGCGATAATTTCTACGAACTTCTTTGCGCTGGCATTGAACATTGTGATGATTGTGCTCAAATTTCGTTATCGCTAAGTTGTGTAGATGAATTCTGAATTATAAACCCTACTAAAATCTCTTAAAATGACAATAGCTTATCATGCTTCACACGAACAATTTGCCCCTAGCGTTTTACTCGAACTTAGCAAACTAGCGCAAGATTGTGGGTTTAATGCTATCTCCTCATCAGATCATTTTCATCCCTGGAGTGAGCGGCAGGGTGAAAGCGGCTTCTCATTTGCCTGGCTTGGGGCAGCACTTCAATCTACCACTTTACCTTACAGCGTAGTTTGTGCCCCGGGTCAACGTTATCATCCAGCCATAGTGGCTCAGGCTATTGCCACGCTCAATGAAATGTTTCCCGGACGACTATCGGTTGCCCTGGGAAGTGGCGAAGCTTTGAATGAAAGTATCACTGGAGATAAATGGCCGGAGAAATCTTTAAGGAATGCCAGACTTTTGGAATGCTACCAAGTAATTTCAAAGCTTTTAGATGGCGAAGAGGTTAACCATAGAGGTCTGGTTAATGTAGAGAACGCAAGACTATACACGTTGCCAAAAGAAAGACCACTGTTATTTTGTGCGGCAGTTAGCCTGGAAACTGCAAGGTGGGCGGGCGAATGGGCAGACGGCTTATTAAAGACGCATAAACCGCATCATGAACTAGAAAAAGTAGTGCAGGCGTTTAGAAGCAATGGCGGCGCAGGGAAACCCATTCATTTAAAAGTTCAGCTATCTTATTCACGAGCGAAGGAGGAGGCAGAAGCTGGTGCTTATGACCAGTGGCGCAGCAATATTTTTCAGGGAAGTGTACTGGGTGAATTGCCAACTGTGGCACATTTCGATGCCGCAGCTCAATTGGTAAAGCCGGCGGATATGGAAGAACATGTGAGAATTTCCTCCAGCCTAAATCAACATAAAAAGTGGATTGAACAAGACCTAAGTTTAGGAATAGATCGCATAATTTTACACAATGTAAATCGAAATCAAAAAGAATTTATCGAAGATTTCGGTGGCGAAGTACTTCCTAATCTTCGTTTTTAAATGAAAACATTCTCGCTATTCGTTTAGGAAAATGCGTTCGATATGATTTAACCTTTGGTTAGGTGAGCTTACTAAGAAGTAAGCTCACACATAAATATACTGACGGTGACAAATTGAGGCCTTATCTTTTTTTCCTGCAAAGCAGATATAAAGCGACGCCAACTGCTACTGTGGTCAACGCTTTTTTGGCGAAAGGGCCAGCGTTATATTTCATTTCCGATTTCATACCTCGCTCCGCAAAAATATTAGGAATTGTTCCTTTTTTAGGTCATCAACAATCCCTTCCCAAGCGTTCACGCGGTCGGCTAGAATGAGCGGAATCCAATGTCGGTAACGGTCTTCACTATGTTTAAATGCATATCTTCTAATCATTCCACTTAAACCTGATGGAGGAATCGACTCGCCAAATACCATACTAAACGCTGGCCTTTCATTCGATTTAAGTAATTCAATGTTCACCGGTTGTGGCTCTGACCGCTCATAAACGCTGCGTTTATGGTCGTCGCCCGTATAGTTTTTCATTGGATAAGTGGGTTCGTTTTCAGGGTCTATATCTATTCCCCAACCTGGAATGCTTTTGTAATCTATTGAATTTGTTTTCATCTTTCTTAATTTTTTGTTGAAGGAATTAATACCGTTTTGATACACTCGTCAAGTTTCTTCGAGAAAATGTTATAGGCATCTGCAATTTCTTCGAGTGGAACACGATGGGTAATTAAATCTTTGGGACTAAGCCTGCCGGATTGCACATGATCAATTAATTTAGGAAGAAGTCTTTTTACTGAAGCTTGATTGGCACGTAACGTTATTCCCTTGTTGAGTACATTTCCAATAGGTACGTAATTAAACGGTGGACCATAAACACCCACCACTGACACAATACCGCCTTTTTTCACGGAATTAATGGCCCATTGTAGTGCTGTGGCAGCACCCGCCTGCATCAGCGTAATTTTTCCAGTGAAGGTTTGCAATGCGTTCCCTTCTGCCTCGCAACCCACGCAATCGATACACACATCCGCACCATACCAATCGGTTGTTTTCTTAAGGAATAAAACCGGATCAGCCATAGATTTGAAGTTGTACGCTTCACACTTCGCATAATTTTTTGCAAACTCTAAGCGATAGTCCACGTGGTCGATGATGATGACCCTTGCAGCACCAAAAAACCAGGCACATCTTGCGGCCATAATTCCAATAGGTCCGGCACCAAAAACTACTACGGTATCGCCTTCTTTAATACCACCCATTTCTGCCGCCTGATAACCAGTGGGCACCACATCGGTAAGTAACACCGCGTCATCCGGATCCATATCTGGAGGAATCACTGTTGGTCCCACGTTAGCATAAGGCACTCGTACATATTCAGCCTGTCCGCCGTTGTATCCTCCCGCCGTATGTGAATATCCAAAAATGCCACCCACTGCAGTTGCCATGGTGTTTGATTCATGGCAGTTTCCATATAAACCTTGTTTGCAGAAATTACACTTTCCACATGCAATATTAAATGGAACCAGAACCTGATCACCCACTTTAACATTTGTAACCAGCGGTCCTACTTCCTCGATAATTCCGATAAACTCGTGTCCGAAGGTTGATCCAACTCTTGTATCGGGCACCATACCATGATAAAGATGAAGATCAGAACCGCATATACACGTTCTGGTCACCCTCACGATTGCATCCTCGGGATGAAGAATTTCTGGCATTGGTCGTTGCTCAGCCCGGACCCTAAATGGTCCTCTATAATTCATTGCTAGCATTTCAAAAAAAATTAATGGTTTAAGGATTTAGTTATTTGAAATTGATATCGGTATGAAAAAATTAGAGGAATAGATGGTAAAAATTTTATTTTTTTCATAGCGAAAAACTCTTGTTGTTAGTTGAAAAACATGCCCTGAGAAGCAAAAGTTTTGTAAATATTTGTTTCAATATATCTTCAGCAAGCTTATTGGTAATCAATTCTTTTTTGAAAAACGTCCATTATCGCTGGCTTTCCACATACTTAAGCGGTGCGAGTTGAAACGTGCCAATCTGATTTAAACGATTGCTTTTCGCCGCTATAAAAAAATCGATGTTGCCGCAAAATGATAAAACCATCATTTGAAATTCTTGGTTTTTTAGAAGCGGACTAATGTAAACCGTTTGAGAGGAGCTGCTCAAAGTTTAAAATATAATTGAAAATCTTTCTGCAAAGGTGAAATTGAAGAATCGAAAGCTTATGGAAAAAATATCTCAAAGTGAGGATAATCATTTTATCCCAATGACTTCATCATCCAGCTATGATGATGGAGTAATTTCTGGTGATGTATACTACTACACCAATCAAATTGTGAATATTGCTATGGTAGGTAAACCTGGTGAATCGTGGTTTTTAGTTGATGCTGGAATGCCAACTTCGGGAAAAGAGATTCTCAAAGTTGCAACAGAAAGATTTGGAGAACGAAAACCTGACTTTATTTTGCTCACTCATGGTCATTTTGATCATGTCGGAGGTCTTGTTGAACTTCTAGAAAAATGGCAAGTTCCAGTCTATGCACATCAGGCAGAGTTTCCTTTTCTAAATGGAACACAAGATTATCCTGAACCAGATGACACTGTTGAAGGTGGGCTTCTGGCAAAAATCTCGTCACTATATCCACACAAAGCTACAAATATCACCCCTTATCTAAAAGTTCTGCCTGAGAACCAAACCTTGCCAGGATTTGAAGATTGGAGCTGGATACATACGCCAGGACATTCGCCCGGGCATATTTCCATTTTCAGGCCAATAGATCGTGTACTGATAAGCGGCGATGCTGTTGTAACCGTGAGGCAAGATTCACTTTATAAAGTTCTCTTCCAGATTAAAGAAGTTAACGGCCCGCCACGGTATTTGACTACTGATTGGGATGCTGCCCATCAATCGGTGAAAACGTTAGCCAGCCTTGATCCGGAGTTTCTACTTACCGGGCATGGCCAAGTGATGGAAGGTGAAGAAATGAGATCGCAATTAAAAGATTTAGCCGAAAACTTTCACGAAAAAGCGGTACCGAAACATGGGAGATTTAGCTAAGATAGCGTCTACCATTTAATTATGATAGATACTAAATGGAAATCAATGTGAAATATTAAACGACATCAAAGACATGAAACTTACAGATACGTTAATTAAGGTAATTAATAAGGCCTATCCGGAAAATGAATTTATTGAAACAAACTTTGGTCGTTATGATCTTTCGCTGAAAACAGACGATGACGGCAGAGCAATTATGATTTTTATTGGCAAGAAGGATGCAAATGGAAAAATCAGAGGCGAGCGCTACGCCAGAAGGCTTAAATTCGGATCGAATGGTGAGGTTATTAAAGACCATTGGGAGCATAAAGGCCCTGCCACTCCTTAATAGAAACGGACGCGGCGCAATTGAATGGTTGCGCAGCGTCCATTAGAATACAATAAAAAAAGTTATAAAAGGGCATTAGCTGATAAGCATTAGGATCACTGTATAAAATCAGCTAACTCACTTAATATTTCTTCCCAGCTCATCTAGCAGTTCTTTCTCCTTTTTTAATCTCGGTAACTCGTCTTTTACAAAAGCTTTTACCCTTTGTTGTCTTGCGTTATAGGCATCCTCATAAGCTTCAATGTTTTTATTCAACTCAACTGATAATTGTTTATAAAATGGCCTGTCGAATGCTATACCTACCTGCCGAGATAACCAACGAAGCGAATCAACTTGTTCGATCCGCAATGCCTCATTTAAAAGCACTTTATTTTTATTGCAAAAACCCTCCAAGTTTTTTTTATAAAATCTGGTGCGTTCACGTGCCCTTTTTGCATATGTTTTAATTTCTTCACTGCTTCCGGAAGACAAAGCCGCAGTAAGTAAACTATCTTGAACAACTAGAGATTGGCTCGCTGCTTTCAAATATCCTGCTGCATCTTCCTCCATATTTGTTTCGAATGTTTCAACCCCTCCAACGTGATCTTTAACAGCAGTATCATTTCCAACGCTGTCTTTTTCCATTGATGAACGTTTGTCGGCTATATTGCAGCCCAAGCCAAGGTTGGCTAGTGCTATAATGGTAATTGTATTTCTCCACTTAAATGTTCTTTTAATCATAATATTATATTTTATCTTCTTGAAAACATCGCTCCTTAATTGTTTGTTGATGCGACCTGTGATAGGAGAGAAAAACACGTACATTTTGAAGCTAAGCAGGTATTTAACTTCGGTTTAGAAAAGATTGAGACTAATGAGATCTAATTCCGTTCAAATGAAGTAGCTCGACAAATGATGGTTCTAAAAATTCAAATCGCGATTGATTTGGTTTAGAAGTAATTAACCTGAGGTGGTCAAAACCAATTCATGCCAAATATGTTGTCTTTCATATTAGCTATGTTATGCAATCGTATAGTTTCAACATCAATACCTACAAAGTTGAGGTAAATCAGTTTAATAATGAATACCATGTCAGTCTTGATGGGGTTCATGCAGGTGTGATATTTCCCGAAAAGATAGAGGAACCGCCATTTACAATCTGGAAAACCAGTGATCTTATTCCTGAAGATTTGGTCCAAAAAATCGGCGCAGCGATTGAGCAAGAGCAACGCTAATTTCAATGGAAGTCTAGTTAGTCGTTAATTGGTTGGTTTTTGTAGGGAAACGTTCGGAATGTAAATGAAACGATTTAACCATCTTTTATCTTAATACACTACTTTAGTTTAACTCCATTACGTACTGAAATCCAGTTTTTTATTTCCCTCATTATCAACGTTTAGATCTTATATTTTAATTTAAAAAAATGGAAACGCTTATACCAGGTTTGTTCTTGTATCCAGATTTTATTGATCTAGCAAAAGAAACAAAATTATTAAATGAAATTGATGGTCAGTCATGGATAGTTGATTATCAAAGAAGGCTTCAATATTATGGCTTTAGAAATGAACTGGAGGTACCCTACAATCTGGTGAACTATCCGATCGCTATTCCTCAGGAAATAGATCAACTGGCGCTGGAAATTGTCGAAAAGCATATTTTAGATCATCAGCCTGATCAGGTAATAATCAACGAATACCTTCCTGGTCAAGGCATTAAATCACATAAAGACCGGGCTTATTATGAGAATCAAATTTGCGGGATCAACCTCGGAAGTGGATGTGTGATGAAATTTACTAATACCAGCACTTTTGAAGTTATTGACGTGGTGATTCCCAGGCGATCTTTATATGTGATGCAGGATGATGCCCGCAAAAAATGGAGTCATGCAATTCCGCCAAGAAAAAAAGATATGATCGATGGAAATATAGTTCATAGAGATAGGAGAGTTTCGATCACTTATCGAAAAGTGAAACCATCCAGGGTGCAGCCACTCGATCCAAACGGAAAAGTTGCCCAAATGTTAGCAGAAAACTTAGGTGTTTCAATGAGGTTGTGAGTCGAACTTAGCGTTCACTGTAAGCCTTTCGCCATGTTTTTCGGTTATAGAGCATGATGCTTAAGCTTTAGGATAACGGCAAAAAGCATTAATTGAGCTGCTACAGATTAAAAGTTTCCTATAACCCGTGACACGGAAACTAGATAAAGGAAATTTTATTTTACTGTTTTTTCAAATAGTAGGAAATGCTGTAAGGGCAGAAATTTGCCGTTTTTAACCAGCTTAAATCCACTCGCTCCAAGCTCTTTTTTCACTTGCTTTACACTCATTTTGTGCTCTGGTTTGATTGCTACCTGTGGGTCTTCTGCTTTATACTCTAATAGCAGTAGCTGACCATTAGGTTTAAGCGCTTTGCTTATCGCTGCGAGGTATGCTGCAGGGTTTTCTAATTCATGATAGACATCTACCATAAATGCCAGGTCAATTGAACTGGGTGGTAAATTGGGTGAGGTATCTGAGCCTTTGATCACTTCCACGTTTTTAACACCATCGTCGAACGCTTTTTTCTTTAGGTGAACAATTGCATCATTTTGGATTTCGACTGCATATACTTTACCTTTCGGAATACGCGTAGCAACACGGAAAGTATAAAATCCAGATCCTGCACCAATATCAGCAACAACGGTGTTGCTCTTTAGTGGCATCGACGCCAAAGCCAGATTAGTGTTTTCTTCCGCTGTCCGGCTGTTTCTTTCCAACCATTCTACGCCTTCGAAGCTCATTACCTGGGCAATCTCGCGGCCCATATATACCTTGCCTGTACCATTTGCAGATGGTTTTTTGAAAGTGTAAGGCGATTGTTGTTGTTGTGCAACGGCCGTTTGAAGCAATAACACCAAGAAAACGGGAAAGACAAAATTTGATATTTTCATAGTAATGAAGTATAATTTATGTGAAATTATCTATTTCTAAAACGATGTCATGAGGTTATAAAATCGACTAAACAAATGTACATTTCTTTTTTGGTGATGTTTTTTATCTCTACGAACGAGAGATGATCATATTATGATTTTTAACGGCGGAAGTTTTGAGTTTTGACCTAAACTCCTCATCACTTTTAAACCTGAGCTGCGTTATTGTTCTGGTTTCATAGCTGACTGAAAATTGATCTGTTTCAAAAGGCCATGGCTCAACAATGAGTGATTCTTCTTTTTGAAAGAGGAAATAGGGAAGTCCGTTAGGTCCGGTACTGATTTCTACCTTGCGACCTTCAGGCGGGATTTGCGACTGACAGATCAATAAGGAAAGGGCATCTGAAAATTCCAAAAGAGCGTAAGCCAGGTCAATTGATTTTTTTGTAACTTCTGTATCCTTAAGCCATCGGGGTTCGTGCTTTTTTAGATTTGTTATAAAACTTTTGGCTAATGGATCGCTCCCGTGGGTAAAAGAAATGTGTCTGGCGATTAATAGCGCAATAACCCGGCTTTTGGTCAATGCCATGTCCATCAATCTCGTCGAACTGTCCAGGTCAAATCTGGTACTCTTAAAATTGATCGGTGCTCCATTCTCATCAATAAGCGGACTGCGTTCGAATTCATTGTAAACGTCATCATGTTCAGCTGTTGCGATTAAGGTCTCAACCCATTTTTCGGGCTGATCCGTAACTTTCCATCGAGCGCAAATCTGCCCTGCGAGCAATCCGTGTGAACGCTGGGTAACGATGTGCCAGCCTTTTTCATCATATTGTACAATCATGATTAATTGACCTTTTCTTTCGGGTCCAAAAGATCAACAGAATTTAATTCAATAGGTTTTATCAATGTTTTGACCAGCAGTATGAGAAAGACTTAATATCCCTATTGTGAAATCGATTGCAAGTTATCCTGATAAACAACCTCCTGAGATAAAGGTATTTGGTAGTTTAAAATTCCAAAGACCGATGCGGCACCATTTTGTATCTAAAGCAAAATTCTGGTTACGCTTACTAATTTTGCGCTTTGGAAGATACTTTATGTCACCCTCCTTGCTACCTTTAAAGTCTAGAAGTTTTGCAAATGAAAAACAACCTTTCAATATTATCTCTTTTAGCAGGCTGGTTTTTGATGCTACCTATGTTAGCTCTTGCTCAAAATAACGGCTATCCTGCTCAATACGGTCAGCCGTTTACGGGCGTTCCCGATACTAGGGATGTGATGCTTTATCAGGTAAACACCCGGGCCTTCAGTAAAACAGGTGATTTTGCAGGCGTAACTCAAAGATTGAACTCGATTAAAGAGCTTGGTATTAATGTGATCTACTTAATGCCCATTTATCCAGTAGGTAAACTCAAAGGCGCAAATTCTCCTTACGCAACGATGAATTATGATGAGGTAGGAAAAGAATTTGGTACGCTGAACGATTTACGAAAGCTGGTGGATGAGGCGCATAAAAGAAATATTGCCGTAATGCTTGATATTGTGGCTAATCATACTTCGTGGGACCATCCCTGGATAAACAAACCGGGTTATTATCTGCGTGATAGTTTGGGTGAAATCAAATACCCAGAAACATGGCGGGATGTTGCCCAATTAGATTTTCGCAACCAAGAACTGAGGTTGTCACTGATTCATTCCATGAAGTCTTGGGTATATAAAGCAAATATCGACGGCTTTCGTTGTGATTATGCTGATGGTCCTCCACTTGATTTCTGGAAACAGGTAAATGATAGTTTGAAGACCATTAAAACCCATAATCTTTTGATGTTGGCCGAGGGCAGTAGTCCCAGATATTTTACTGCTGGTTTTGACTACTTTTTTGGTTTCAATTATTTCGGGAATCTGAAAAGTATCTTTAGCAATAATAAATCTGTAAAGTCGATTGATACGTTAAATAATAGTGACTATAAAGGTGCAAAGAGTGGCCAGGCAGTGGTTCGATACTTAACAAATCACGATGTAAACGGATCAGATGGCACGCCGCTTGAGCTTTTCGGTGGCAAAAAAGGTTCTGCTGCCGCCTTCGTTGTTACCGCCTACATGAAAGGCGTTCCAATGATTTATAACGGACAGGAGATAGGAACGCCATTCAGGCTTACCTTTCCTTTTACGGGAAAATCCATCGACTGGTCTCTCGAAGAAACCAACCGAGATGTGCTTGCGGAGTATAAGAAAATAGTGGCTTTCCGAAACAAGAGTAAGGCTGTACGCAAGGGTGTTATGGTTTCATATAGTAGCGATGATGTTTGTGTTTTCACCAAAACCCTTAATAAAGAAAATGTGCTCGTGTTAGCTAATTTGAGAAATAAACCTGTTACGTACAGTCTTCCAGTTAAGCTTAAGGGCAAGTGGACAAACATTTCAGATGGCTCAAAAACCAACCTGGCGCAAGTATTCAGGCTGAAACCTTTTCAATACTTAATTCTTCAAAAATAGAAATCATCAAGTTTAATATTGCCTTACATAAATTTAAGCCACCTTTTTTATAATATCATTCATCTCACTAAACTTTTGCGTCAGCGTATTGTTTGTTGGCATATGGAAAAACTTAGCCTCTCTGTAAATACGCTGTTTCTTTTTGTGCTGGCCTTTGGCGGACTGTATTTTGCCGCTCCATTCTTGATTCCGATAACGCTGGCTGCTGTGTTATCGATGGTTTTCATCAGGCTATCCAACTTCTTTGAACGCAAGGGGGCTTCCAGAGCCTTTGCTTCACTTGCATGTATTTTGCTTTTCGTTCTTGCCATGGGGCTGATCATTGCGCTGTTGTCCATCCAGCTGGGAAGTCTCGCGGATCATCTCGACGGGATGGAAAAGCGGATCGTTGGGATGTTGGAGTCTTTAAAGTCATGGATCAATGAAACGATTGGGATCAAAAAAGCGGAGCAGCAAAAGGCCATTGAGCAAGGTACTAAGGGCAAATCAGGTGGGTTAATCTTATCTTTTGCTTCTGGTTTGATGGGCGTTCTGATCAACACCGTTCTTGTGCTGGTTTATATGTTTCTTTTTCTTTCCATGCGTGGCCATATCAAAAAGTTTTTGCTGAAGCTGGTTCCAAAAAAGGAAAATGAGGATACAACTGAAGTCATTCATCAGGCAGGCAAGGTGTCACAGAAATATCTCAGCGGTCTTGCTGCCATGATTGGCGTATTATGGATCATGTATGGAATAGGTTTTAGCATTGTTGGGGTGGAAAGCGCCATTTTTTTTGCTGTCCTTTGCGGCCTTCTCGAAGTGATTCCATTTATTGGAAATCTGACCGGTACCGGTTTGACTGTGCTCGCCGTTGTAGCCCAGGGTGGAGATGGAAAGATGATTATCGGTGTTTTAATTACCTATTTTCTTGTGCAATTTTTGCAAAGTTATATTCTGGAACCCGTTATTGTTGGTGAGCAAGTTAACATTAACCCACTGTTTACCATTATGGCGATTGTGCTAGGTGAGTTGGTGTGGGGCGTCGCGGGAATGATTTTGGCAGTGCCGTTATTGGGGATGGCAAAAATCATTTGCGATCACTATCCGCATTTGCAGCCCTATGGTTTTCTCATTGGTCCCGAAAACCCCAGAAAACCAAAAACCTCCGTTTTGGATTATTTTAAGAAGGTGTTTGCTAAAAATTGATTTTAAGGATTTAAAAAGCTCTCGTTGTACTTGCTGTTCCGTTCCAAATTATTCATCCATCTGTTTTGTAAATAATTTTTCCGCTTTGATAATCTTCCTCTTGGTATTGCTTTAAGCTCCAAAGGCAATTTTCATTATATGATGAGCAGAGTTTATGCAAATGTTATCTTTGCGAAAATGAAAAAATCAAGAAAGGAAAATCTTCAAAAAATTTACGGTAACATCGACATTTATCTTTTCGATCAACTCCTGAAAGGGACTTACGATCATTGTGAAAAAATACTGGATGCGGGCTGCGGTGAGGGTCGCAATCTGGTGTATTTTCTTCGAAGTGGTTTCGAGATTTTTGGGGTTGATCAACAGCCCGAAGCGATTCAGCAAGTTGAGGAACTAGCCCACATTTATGCTGCGAAACCTTTATCTGGTCATTTTCAGGTGGCCGATATTACTTCTCTTCCCTTTCCAGATGCAGATTTTGACCTTGTGATTAGCAGTGCAGTTTTGCATTTCGCAGAAAACATGGAGCATTTTGAAGCCATGCTTAACGAGATGTGGCGGGTTTTAAAACCAGGTGGATATTTTTTCTGCCGGCTCGCCTCTGATATTGGAATTGAATCAAGTGTCCACTTTATTGGCAACGGACGTTATATTCTCCCGGATGAGTCTGAGCGATTTTTAGTTAATCAGGAAATGCTGATCCGTTTAACCAAAAAGATGAGAGGTGAGCTGCATGAGCCCATAAAAACCACAAATGTTCAAAACCTTCGCAGTATGACCACCTGGTGTGTACAAAAGCAATAGAATCACTTTTCATCTCCGATATTTGAGAACAAAGCTGTAGTGCTGCAGCTAATCTAGTTTTGCGAGTTATCAATCGCTAACTTAACGGTAGGATAACCTGTTGATGGAATGAACCGCCCGAGACCATGATTTTTTAGTTGTCAGATAGCGGTGAACTGCTATACGATATCATTTGCTGGAGCTATCTCCCAAGTTGCCAGATTTGGAAATATATTTCTATAATTGCATAAATCATTCCCTAACCAAATGATAAAAACGCTGATATTCCTGCTTGCTCTTTTCGTTGCCGGTAATTCCATGGCGCAGGAATTGCTGGGCACACCCAAAATCGTCAATTATACAAATGAAGTGTATAAGGGAGGAATTCAGAATTGGGATGTGAAACAAGATCGGGGCGGCATTCTTTACTTTGGAAACAATGAAGGATTGCTGACCTTTGACGGCAGACACTGGAATCTGCATCGTTTGCCTAATTTTACCGCTGTACGATCTCTAGGGATTGATTCCAGAAGCAGGATTTATGTAGGCGGCCAGGATGAATTTGGTTATTTTTTTCCTGATGCGCAAGGAATTCTCCGCTACCACTCGCTTTTATATTTACTACCAGAGGACTTGAGGAAACTAGCGGACATCTGGGATATTTCAATCGTAAAAGATGAAGTTTTCTTTCGTTCAAACAATGCTGTGCTGCACTACAAGAATGATGTTGTCAAATATTACAAAACCGCTACCACCTGGCTTCACCTTGGAGAAGTGAACGGAAAGGTTTTTGCTCAAGTGAGAGAGAAAGGGCTGCTCCTGTTTGACAAAGGTATCTGGACTCCATATTGTGCAGACACTGTGCTAAAGCAAGCCAGTGTTACCTCCATCATACCATACGGAAGGGATTCTATTCTCGTATCTACGTTGAAAAGGGGGTTGTTTATCATTTCAAAAGGAAAGCTAACCTCATTTAAAACTGGGTTTGATCCAGTACTGTTCAATGACAGGATTTTTTTTGCTAGCCAAATCAGTTCAGGTCAATACGCAATTGGTACCACTTCGGGAGGAATTTACATCATGAACAGGGTGGGTCAGGTGGTTCAAAAATACAATTATCGGGAAGGTTTACAGAATAACAATGTCCGGGGTATTTTGCTAGACAAGCATAAAAATGTGTGGCTCGCCCTTGATGATGGAATTTCATATATAGCCATTAACAGTGCGATCAAGAATATCTTTCCGGATAGAACTAAGCAGATCACCAGTTATGCTTTCCGGAAGCACAATCAATCTATTTACATCGGTACATCTAACGGACTTTACCGTTCCGCAATCACTGGCAATTCTGCTGATATAAGCTATTCTGTTTCTAACTTTCAGGAAGTGAAAAACACCAAAGGCCAGGTTTGGGGACTCAATGAATTCAACAACCAATTGCTTATGGCCCATGAAGAAGGGACATTTCTGATCAATAATAATGTAGCTGTGCCCATGTTTAGTTTGCCAGGCACGTGGATGTTCGAGTCTCTTGAAAACATCTTTCCCGTTACAGATGTGATTGCCGGAACTTATACCGGACTTCAAAAACTTGCCTATAGCAATGGAAGATTTGGCAATATGGGCAAGGTTGAAGGCATCAAAGAGACCCTTAGGTTCATCGTTGCAGATAACAATAATCCTGACTTAATTTGGGCTTCGCATCCATACCATGGCGTTTATAGAATTTTGCTGAAGCCTGATCATAAAAGCATTTTAAATGTTAAAATGTTTACTGATGTAGATGGGCTACCTTTCAAACTCTACAACTACGTTTATCGGATCAAGAACAGGGTAGTGGTCGCAACCACTAAAGGAGTTTATGAGTTCGATTCAAACAAAAATCGGTTTGTCCGTGTCAGCTTGTTTGGAAAGTTGTTGGATGATACACCGATTCAGTATCTGAAAGAAGATAACGACGGAAATGTTTGGTTTGTAAGTAATAAAAGGGTTGGGGTTATTGATTTTAGCAGACCTTCTGGTAAAAGTAATTTCAGCATTTTTTACATGCCTGAACTTGATGGGAAAGTGGTGGGAGGATTTGAATCGATCTATGCCCTGGATGACAAAAATATTTTTATTGGGGCAAACAAGGGAGCTTATCATATTAATTACAGCAAATATATCCGAAATATAACCAGACCAAATATTGTGCTCGGAGCTGTAAAGCTACAAGGCAAAAGCGATAGCCTGGTTTTTGGGGGATACTTTGTAAAGAACAATGCGATTGCCGAGCGGCAGGACGTCTCTCATATTCCAAGCTTTAACAATGAGTTAAACTCAATCCATTTTGAGTTTTCATCTACACTTTTTGAACAGGATAAGAATTTAACTTTCAGCTATCAGTTGGTTGGTTTCGATGATCATTGGTCAGTCTGGAGCGATAAGAGCGAAAAAGACTATACCAACCTCCCGGCCGGGTGCTATACTTTCAATGTCAAGGCAAGGTCTCATATCAATAACGAATCGAAGGTTTTGAGTTATGTTTTTGAGGTTAAGCATGCCTGGTACGATACCTGGTGGATGAAAATAATATACATCTTGTTAACTGCGCTTGCGATTAAAGTGTTGATCAAATGGCAGAAAGCAAAACATCAGAAGGCCCAGCATCGCATGAGTTATCTGCATCAGCTTGAGCTTGATCGAAATGAGAAAGAAATTATCAGACTGCAGAATGAGAAATTGGAAGCCGAAGTGAATTACAAGAATAAGGAGCTTTCTACCATGACCATGCACTTGCTGCAACGTGGAAAAGTTTTGGCCAAAATCAAGGAAGTTATCTCTGCAGTAGTTAAAAACCATGATATTACTGATAGTAGCACCAGCTTTCGGCATCTCATCCGGTTGATCAAAGACGTAGAGCGAAAGGATCAGGAACTCGATCATTTAAGTGTGCATTTCAGCCATGTGAATACCGACTTTTTCAATAAGCTAAAATCCAGATATCCTGAACTTAGTCAAAATGACTTAAAATTCTGTGCTTATTTATCGATGAACCTTTCTACAAAAGAAATGGCCCAGCTGATGAATGTTACCATCAAAGCGGTGGAAGTGGGCCGGTACAGACTTAGAAAAAAGTTGCAGCTTAAGCCTGAAACTAATCTCTACGAGTTTTTAAATGAAATTTCCAAAACAAAATGATCTAAATCGCCTCTTTAAAATCAACTTTAGTTTGTATCATCCAAGTTAGAATTACGCTTGGTTTGATGCTATACCCTTCATTTTGTCAGCTGGCCGATTGGTTCGTCAGATTAATTTCTATACTGAAGGATAAGCTTATCATGAAATTGATTATTAATTAGAAATGGCTTAATTAACAGGTTGTTAATGCTATTATTTCAAACGATTGAAACGTTAAGAAAAGTAGCTTTTTGTAGTATTTTAGTTATGCTATTGTATTCTTTATCTGTCTGGTTGGTAAATTTAAGAAAAGCAACTATCCATCATTTAGAAAACAGACAGTCCTATTATTTCCCTCAGTACAGCCTCCAGGAGATTGTCTGAGCAGCTTAACAAATCAGTTCATTTCTAACCAAATTCTTATGAGTTCAAAAATCAATTTATTATTGGCGGGCATTGCCATGCCATTATTTTTAAGCATCTTCTCTGGCTGTTCTAAGGAGGAACAAAGTCAAAATCAGTTCTCTACCGCTACTGAAGAGAAAGTTAGTTTGGAGAAAACCATGGCAACAGCTGCCGCCCAGGCCTATCCCAGTAATATTAATACGCAGTTTAGTCGAGCCGATGGTCCGTATAGTTCCAGTGCCGCAAGTGCGGATTTTGGTGGGGCAACACTTTCTGGCTGGAATCAGGATCGTGCCTACATTTCAAGTGGCTGGGCCAGGGCTACGCTGGCACCTAATGCAGTCTCCAATGGCTTGATTGCCGGAGCAGATATATCCGATGGATCAGCATATGAGGCTGATTTTAAAGTCCGTTTTCATTCTCAGTTCGACTGGAGCCGTGGAGGTAAAGTGGGCTTTGGGTTTCTGATCGGCGAGGGCAACACTGGTTGTGATATTGCTACCGATGGCAATGGAGGAAGTCTGCGATTGATGTGGTACAATAACGGGAGCAGGGTTTATTTTCAACCGTATGTGTACCATAGGGATATGGCGGGCCCTTGTGGAGATACCTTTGGAAAAAGTTATCCTTCGAGCGGAAGCCTGGTAAAAGGTGAGAGCTATAATGTTCATCTCTACGTGAAGGCCAATACAGGATCTAGTACAAACGGTTGGGTGCAGGTGCGAATCAACGGAACCGCTGTCCTCGATCAGGCCATTCGGTGGACGACCAATGATGCGCAAAGACTGATCAAGCGCCTTTCTTTCCATAATTTCCGTGGTGGAAAGGATGTTGCCGTATGGGGAAGCAGTCAAACCAGTTACATCTATTTCGATGACCTGGTGGTAAATAAAATTCAGTAAACTGGCGCTTCAAAGCGTGAAGCTTTAACCAGTCGTAAGCATAACTGCAACAGTCCCGGGCATGGATATTCCTGCCCGATCTTTATCCTTTGTTACCTGTTTAACCATCCGCTGAACTTCTTAAAGCATGACTTTACTTGTTTAACATAAAACTCAGGGTATGTTTTTTCAAGTGTCTGTTTATCAGTTTTTTGTATTGTACGTGTAGGGTCAATGTAGGGGCGGTTTCTAATTTTTTGTCATTTGAGGAAGCCTTTGTATGGTTGCTGTAGTAGTGCTGAATTGTGCGATTTTCATTTACCGCTTTAGATTTGATTCCATCATCCGGCAACCAAATCCGGATGTATATAACTAACCAAATATTAATTTAAAATTAATTTTCTATGAGAAGAAGATTTACATTCGTATTCTTCATTTACTGTCTCTTGGCATTTCCCTTTGTACTTTATGCTCAGGATATTGCCGTTACAGGAAAGATCACCGACCAAAAGGACGGTAGCCCATTACCTGGCGTAACAATTAAGCTTAATGGATCTTCCAGGGCAGCATCTACCGATCCTAACGGCGTGTTCACTATTCAGGCGCCTGTTGGTGGAACGCTTACGATCAGCCTAATCGGTATGAACAGTCAAACGGTTACTATACCTTCGGGAGGGAAGGTTAATGTATCATTAACAACCAATTCTCAGGATCTGACTGACGTTGTCGTGATCGGTTACGGCGTGCAAAAGAAAAGTGTGGTAACTGGTGCGATCTCAAGTGTTCGTGCTGCGGATTTGGAGAATCAACCAACAACCACCAGGATTGAGCAGGCACTTCAGGGTCGTACTTCCGGTTTAACTATTGCTGCACAATCTGGCCAGCCTGGCTCGGCATCAACTGTTCGGCTCCGTGGATTTACTTCCTTTGGAGGTAAAAATGATCCATTGTGGGTAATAGACGGGGTTGTGGTAGACAATGGTGGTATTGGTTATCTTAACCAAGCTGATATTGAGTCGATTGAGGTGCTTAAAGATGCGGCTTCAGCAGCTATTTACGGTGCCAGAGCTGCTTCAGGTGTGATCATCGTGACTACCAAAAAAGGAAAACAGGGTAAAATTGAAATGAGCTACAATGGCTATTACGGACAGGCCAAGGCAGCAAAGAAACTCGACCTCCTAAACGCCACGGAATATGCAACTTTGAGAAATGAAGCATATACCAATGATTATGTTTCAGGAACATTTACTTTGCCTTT
The DNA here is from genome assembly GCF_979258625.1 of Pedobacter sp. AC212. Classification (NCBI taxonomy): domain Bacteria; kingdom Pseudomonadati; phylum Bacteroidota; class Sphingobacteriia; order Sphingobacteriales; family Sphingobacteriaceae; genus Pedobacter; species Pedobacter sp. AC212. The sequence continues at coordinate 2,836,712 of NZ_OZ409870.1, forward strand.
TGCCAATCCAGCGGCATTTGGTGAGGGTACCGATTGGCAATCCACGGTATTCAATGACAATGCAGGCAGACAAAACCACGAATTCTCCATCAGTGGGGGCGGTGAGAAATCCACCTTTTATCTTTCAGCAGGTTATTTCAAGATTGATGGGATTGTAGCAAAGGACGTCTCAAAATTCAACAGGGCAAACATCAGGATCAATTCTACACATAAACCCTATAAATGGTTGACTATCGGAGAAAATCTTGGTTACAGTCATGCCATTACTAATTCTGTGGGGAATACCAATAGTGAGTTCGGTGGACCATTGAGTTCTGCGATCAATTTAGATCCGATCACTCCAGCCATTATCACTGATCCGGCTGTTGCCGGAGCTGCTCCCTACAGTACCCAACCGGTATTTCGCGATCAGTTTGGAAATCCTTATGGTATTTCCACAAGAGTGGCGCAGGAGATTACCAATCCACTTGGAGACATTCGAAGAAGAATCGGTAATTACTCGTGGGACCATAACATTGTGGGAAATGCTTTTCTGGAAGCGGAACCGATTAAAGGACTTCGTTTTCGTTCCACTTTGGGTTCAAAACTGGCTTTTTATGGCAGTGATGGATTCAATCCGATTTATTACTTAAACTCTTCTACAACCAATACCAGAACGCAGTTTTCACGTAACATCAATTACGTAATTACCTATAACCTGGAAAATACGTTGTCTTACACCCGTTCATTTGGCAATCATAATCTAAGCTTACTAGTTGGTCAGGGTTCCTATAGCGACGGGTTCAGCAGAAGTGTAAGTACGACCTTTTTCGATGTTCCCGCCCAGGATTTTTATTCTGCCTCGATGAGATTCAAACCTGTTGCTACAAACAGAACTTCAGACGGCAGTGAGGGCACTGATCATAAAGTATTCTCGCTTTTCTCCCGGTTAACTTATGATTATAAGGAAAAGTATCTGTTTTCGGCATTGATCAGAAGAGATGGTTCATCACGCTTCGGTGCCAATAATAAATACGGTTATTTCCCTTCAGGACAGATTGGTTGGGTGCCAACCAAGGAAGACTTTTTTACTCAAAACAAAGTGGTTAACTTTTTAAAACTTCGTGCCAGTTACGGAGTAACCGGTAATGATGGAATTGGAGATTTCGCTTATGTGCCTTTAGTGGGAAGTGGCAGAAACTACACTTTCGGTAATGAAAACATCGTGAATATCGGTTACAGTCCTGCGGCTTCGGCGAATCCAGATTTAAAGTGGGAGGAAACCCGTCAAACCAACATAGGTATCGATGCTACATTGTTCGAAAATGTTAATCTGGTTTTGGATTGGTATAAAAAGAAAACAGTAGGTATCCTTCAAAATCCACCTGTACCGGGCTACATCGGAAGCGGAAGTCCGGCGGCCAACATTGCAGATATGTCCAATTCTGGATTTGAGTTCGAGCTTGGCTATCGCAAGAAGTTCGGAGAGATCAACTTCGGCATCAGTGGCAACGGATCATTCCTGAAAAACCGAATTGATAAATTGAGTCCTGGTATCAACTTTATTGATGATTCTCAGGCCACTTTCCAGACACTGGGAAACATTACCCGTACACAGATCGGTCATTCGTACAATGAGTTTTTTGGCTATGTAAATCAGGGAATTTTCCAGAGCCAGGCAGAGATCAACGCTTACCGTGGTCCAAATGGAACAGTGTTACAACCTTTGGCAAAACCGGGTGACGTAAAGTTTGCAAATTTAAATAACGATGAAGCGATTGATGTGAATGATAGAGACTTTATCGGAAATGGTCTTCCAAAATTCACCTATGGAATCACGCTGAACCTGGGATTCAGAAACTGGGACCTGATCGCTTTCGGTAGCGGCGTGGCTGGCAACATGATCTTTCAGGGACTTAGACGCCTGGACATACCAAACGCGAATTATCAGACTTCAAGGCTGGATCGTTGGACACCAACCAATCCGTCAGCAACACAACCAAGGTTAACAGATGCAGATCCGAATAAAAACCTGACCAAATTTTCTTCCCTGTATCTCGAAAAAGGAGATTATTTCAGGCTGAGGACTTTTCAGATCGGATATACTTTGCCTAAATCCATAGTCAGTAAAGTAGGCTTGCAAAAATTCAGAGTCTATGTTTTATCTGAAAACCTGTTTACCGCCACAAAATATACGGGCTACGATCCGGAACTAGGCTCGAATAACAGTGGAAATGCTTTTAGTATCGACAGAGGTCTATATCCTCAGGCCCGCTCTTTTGTATTTGGTATCAACGCTAATTTTTAAGGAAATGAAAATGAAAAATAAATTGACTTATGCCATCATCATTGCCGCAGGTTTAGCGACAGTAGCTGGCTGTAAAAAATATCTCGAAATCAATCCACAGGAACGTATTCTGCTGGATAACTATTATAAAACCCCGCAAGAGGCAAAAGCCGCACTTATTGCCATTTATGACCGTTTTGGTTTTCAGGCAGGTGGTTTATATGATAAAATTGCGATTATGGATGCTGCTTCTGATGATCAGATCGCCGGAGGCGGCGGTCCTTCAGACATCAATGATCTGCAAGTAGTAAATAATTTTACCCTTAGTGCCACCGTAGGCCCTCAGGGATATCTTTGGAATAAAGGCTACGCCGGCATATTTCGGGCAAATGTTTTTCTATCAAAAGTGGGAGATATCAGCATGGATGCAACCACTAAGGCCAATTATATCTCCGAAGCTAAAACTTTAAGGGCCATCTTTTATTTTGATCTGGTTCGTTTTTTCAAGAACATTCCTTTACTCACCGCGGCGGTTGATCCAAAGGAAATTTATAATGTAACACAGGCTGCCCCGGCTGATGTTTATGCACTTATTGAAAAAGATCTCACGGAGGCAATTCCGGGACTTCCTAACACCGTGGTGGCTAGAACAGATGGAGGCCGCATTACAAAAGGTGCAGCACAAGCTATTTTGGGGAAAGTTTATTTATGGCAGGGAAAAAATGCGCAGGCGGCCGAGCAGCTTGCCCTTGTGAACGGAACTACACCTGGACAAGCCAATTCGGTTTATGGATATAGGTTGTTAAGCAATTATGGTGACCTGTTTAAGGTGGCCAATAAATTCAATGCCGAATCCATCCTGGAAATTGTTCACTCTAATTCTTCTAATGGAGGTTGGAATGATGCGGGTGCTTCTGAAGGGAATTTGCTCAACATCATCACCGGACCACGTGGTTATAAACCAGGCCCTGGCGCTCCGGATTATTATTCGGGATATAGTTTTCTGCTTTTCACCAAAGAATTTTTTGATTTTATTCATTTTGATCCGCGAAATAAAGCTACTGTAGCCAATTTAGACAGCTTGCAGCGAAATGGAATCGCTACCTACGAAGCTGGCTATCAAAACACCGGTTATTTTCTCGAAAAAACAATCGGAAGAGTAGCCGATAAAGCGCCTACCGGACAAACTGAGCTTAATTTCCCACAGAATGCTTATGAAATACGTCTTGCAGATACCTATCTTCTTGAAGCCGAGGCATTGCTAGCCAGTAACGCAGCAGTAGGAACGGGGAGCAGGGCGTACCAACTGCTTAATGCGGTTCGTGCCCGGGTAGGATTAAACCCTGTTGCCGTAACGCTTGATAACATCATCAGAGAAAGAAGGGCTGAACTGGCAGGCGAAGGTCATCGTTTTCTCGATCTGGTGCGTTGGGGTAAGGCGGCAAGTTTGTTGGCTTATAAAGGCTTCAAGTCTGGAAGAAATGAGATCTTTCCAATCCCGCAGGCAGAATTAGCCAATACCAAACTGGAGCAGAATAAAGAGTACGGGGGTACAAAATAACTTGGTTAGTACTATTGTTTAATTGTTAGCAGGAGAGGGGGCGATCCTCTTTCCTGTTTTTTAATCTATGATCCGATATGACGAGACGAAAACCCTTAATTTTTTTAGTATTTTTTTTGCTTCTGAACGGCTTTGTGAATGCCCAGGTTGTGCAACAATGGCTGACCGTGGCTGATCGATCAGTGCTGTTTACCCGTCAAGCTGATCTTTTGCCTTCTACTGCTTCAAAAAATAACGCACCAACGATCACCATTGATGATAGGCAGAAATTCCAGTCTGTAGATGGTTTTGGCTTCGCTTTGACTGGCGGAAGTGCACAGCACATCATCAAGATGTCGCCACCTGCAAGGGCAGCACTATTGCAGGAACTTTTTGCCACCGGGGGAAATTCCATCGGTATAAGTTACCTCCGCCTGAGTATTGGCGCTTCTGATCTGAACGAGAAAGTATTTTCATATAATGATTTGCCCGAGGGTCAGACCGATCTTTCGCTTGAGCGTTTTGATCTTTCTGAAGATAAAAAGGACATTATTCCGGCCATGCGAGAGATTTTGGCCATCAATCCAAAAATAAAAATTATGGCATCGCCCTGGTCGCCGCCGCTCTGGATGAAAACCAGTTACGATGCACGTGGAGGAATGCTGAAGCCGGAATATTATGATGTGTACGCCCGCTATTTTGTTCGCTATATTCAGGAGATGAAAAAAGAGGGCATCGCTATCGACGCCATTACAGTACAGAATGAGCCACTGCATCCTGGAAATAATCCCAGTTTGTTAATGGCGGCTCCAGATCAGGCGATTTTCATTAAAAACAATTTGGGACCGGCATTTAAGGCCGCCAATTTAAAAACGAAAATCATCATCTATGATCATAATGCAGATCGTCCGGATTATCCCATAAGCATTTTAGATGATCCGGGGGCCAGTCAATACATTGATGGCTCGGCATTTCATCTTTATGGTGGCAAGATAGAAGCATTGAGCGATGTTCACCGTGCCCACCCGGATAAAAACATCTATTTTTCCGAGCAGATGGTGGTTGAACCGCCTGATAGCAAAACAATCAATATTATAAATCCTGTCAGGAGACTGATTATCGGTTCGATGAGAAACTGGAGTAAAAATGTAATTGAATGGAACCTTGCGGCCGATCCGGATAATAAACCTTTTACTGACCGCGGCGGCTGCTCCATGTGTCAGGGTGCAATTACCATCAATGGCGATCGCTTTACGAAAAACCTGGCCTACTATTCTATTGCCCATGCCTCAAAATTTGTTCGGCCGGGGGCGGTAAGAATCGCCTCTAACGAACTGGTAGATTTACCAAACGTTGCCTTTAAGACTGCGGATGGTAAAACGGTTCTCATCGTGGCCAACACGGGCAAGGAACTTATCAAATTTAATATCACTCATCACCAGAAAAACCTTAGTGCCAGTTTGCAGAAGGGTGCAGTGGCAACTTATATTTGGTAACTCATTAATTAAAAAATATGTCTCGTTTATATTCAGCTCTCTTCGTTATTTTAGTATCTGGCTTAAGTTTAAATGGTTTTTGTCAGGGTTTTTTGAGGGCAGACGGAAAAAAGATTGTCAATGCTAAGGGCGAAAACGTACTGTTGCGTGGTATGGGACTTGGTGGCTGGATGTTGCAGGAAGGTTACATGCTCAAAATTGAAAAGGAAGGCCAGCAATACAGAATACGCGAACGCATAGAAGCGCTTATGAGTCCTGCACAAACACAGGAGTTTTATGATGCCTGGCTGGCCAACCACGTTCGCAAAATTGATGTAGATTCTATGAAACGCTGGGGCTTCAATTCTGTTCGCTTGCCTATGCATTATAACCTTTATACGTTGCCAGAGGATAAAGAACCTGTGGCCGGCGAGAATACCTGGCTGCAAAAAGGGTTTCAGTTGACTGATAGTCTGCTTTCATGGTGCAAGGCTAATAATATGTATCTCATTTTAGATTTACATGCCGCTCCTGGTGGTCAAGGTAATGATGTGAACATCGCAGACCGCAATCCTGCTAAACCTAACTTGTGGGATAGCGAGGCTAACCAATTGAAAACAATTGCTTTGTGGAGGAAAATTGCTGAAAGATATAAGGATGAACCGTTTGTTGGTGCTTATGATATTTTAAACGAGCCAAACTATGGATTCCAAAATCCTTCGGCAGACCCTAACGGCACGCAGGAGAAGCTTAATGCACCTTTAAGAAAATTAATGATGGAGATCACTACTGCTATTCGTGAAGTGGATCAGCAACATATGATTATTGTGGAGGGCAACGGTTGGGGCAATAATTACAATGGAATTTTCCCCCTGTGGGATAAAAACATGGCAATCAGTTTCCATAAATATTGGAATTACAACGATCAGGCTTCCATTGCACACATGATTAAAGCCAGGGATGATCAAAATGCGCCAATATGGCTAGGGGAAACCGGAGAAAATTCAAATGTTTGGTTCAGGGATGCCATCTCACTTCTGGAAAGCAATAATATTGGCTGGTCGTGGTGGCCTTTGAAAAAAATTGGCGTGAATAATCCTTTGGAGATCCGATCTAATCCTAATTATGATGCCCTGGTAAAATACCTTAATAAAGGCGGGAATAAGCCCAAAGAGAGTAATGTGTATAGCGGCCTGATGGAACTCGCAATTTATAGCCGACTGGAGCAAACCATTATTCATAGGGATGTTATTGATGCCATGCTTCGTCAACCATCCAGTAATGAAACTAAGCCTTTCAAAAATCACCTGATCAAAAACGGTTCGATGATATATGCCGTTGATTATGATTTGGGCAGGAACAATATTGCTTATTTTGATCTTGATACGGCCGATTATCATGTTTCAACTAAAAAGCGCTCTGCAGGAAACAGGGGGAGAATTTATAGGAATGATGGTGTAGATATTGCCAAAGATTCTACGGAATATGAACGTTATTATGTAAACAACATTGAAAAAGGGGAATGGTTGCAGTATACGGTCGATGTTCCGAAGAGTGATAATTTTAAGCTTAAAATGAATACTGCTGCCGCTCATGGGAATGGAAAATTAACCATTATCGTGGATGGGAAGGTGATTGTCAAAGCTGTGGCTATTCCAGAAACAGGCAGTGAGAAGAAATTTGTTCCGTTTGAGATTAAGGATGTACCGCTTAAAAAGGGAACGCACAAAATCAGGATCGTAGCAGATGAAGGTGGCTATAATTTTAGCTATATTCAGTTCATCAAATAACCAATTATAATATCCCTTTGAAAGCTTCTATTCGCATCTCCTTAATTTTATCTGCCCTATTTTTTATCGTAATAGGGCTTTCCAGGTGTATGAATACAGATGACGCTTTGCCAAAAGATCAAAGGGGCGAAGATTATGCGGGGGCTAAGGCTTGCATGAAATGCCATCAGGATCTTTCCACGAGCTATGCGCACAGTGCTCATGGCTCCACCTCAAGGCCTGTAGTAAATGCCGAGTTACTCGCGATATTTGATAAGGATTCCAATACTTTTCATTACGACGGGCAGCGAAAGGTAATGATTGAACAAAGGAAAAACGGCATTTTTCAAACCGCTTATCTGGATGGAAAACAGGATCATTCAGAGCGGTTTGATATTGTGTTCGGCTCTGGGGAAAAGGCTTATACCTATGGTTATTGGAAGGTTAAAAAGTTGTATGAGCTGCCCTTGTCGTATTTTAGTGCAATCCAAAATTGGGCCATCAGTCCCGGCTTTCCAGGCAACAATTATTACTATGAACGCGGCATTACCAGCCGTTGTTTTGAATGTCATGGATCGTACGTTGAAAAAAAACTGACTCAAAATTCCGCATTTTCCCAGGAGGAAGAAATGGAGAAAGGATCAATTATCTATGGTGTTGATTGTGAACGCTGCCATGGTCCGGCAAAAGCACATGTGGTTTTCCATACCGAAAATCCAGATGAAAAATCCGCGAAGTTTATTGCCGTTTTTAAGTCACTAACAAGAAAACAGAAAATGGATGCTTGTGGCGTATGTCATTCAGGAAATACTTTAATGAGCCAAAAATCCGTTTTTTCATTTAAACCTGGAGATAATCTCGATGATTTCTATGTTCAGGATTTTAGAGGTTTTGGTGGTGCTGAATTGGATGTGCATGGTAACCAGAGTACCATGCTTCAGAGCAGTGCCTGTTATGTTAAATCATCGGCGATGACCTGCCAATCCTGCCATCAAACGCATGAAAATATCAAAGGAAATCTCAGTGCTTATTCGCAGAAATGCATGGGCTGTCATCAGTCGGTAGCGCACAGCAAAACTACGCTATCGAAGGGGATGTTAACTACTAAATGTATTGATTGCCATATGCCAAAAGTAGCCTCAAAACTGATTTCTTTTAAACAGGCCGGACGCGATCAGGTTAGTCCGTACCCGCTACGTTCCCATCGAATAGCTATTTATTAATTTTGGACTTCCTAGCGAACATAGTATTCCAAACATTAGGCAAAAAAAATCGAAAAAATTGGGTTACATCTGAGGGGAAATCACGAAAGCTCTAAACGGAATACTTACCTTAACGATATTTATGCCAAGCCTCTGTACCTTTATTTCCCTGCTGCTATTTTCCGCTTTATCCGGCTTAAAGTTTCAGGTGCTATTCCGAGATAGGACGCGATTAAGTGTTGTGGGATTCGGTCGATTACCTCCGGATTGGTTTCAATAAATTCACTATACCTTTCACTGGCAGAGTAGGTTATGGAATTTCGAAGTCTACGTTCTTTTGTCACAATACTATTCTGGTATAAAATTCTGAAAAACCGATCCATTTTGGGTACTCGAAGGGTGAGCGCTTCATAGTTTTCTTTGGAGATCAAAAGCAACTCAGCATCTTCCAGGGCATCAATAAAGGATACTGATTTTATTCCTGTTAAAAAGCTACTGAAATCAGATAGCCACCAGCCTTCCCATCCGAAAATACTTACGCGTTCGATTCCTTTTTCATCAACATTGAAAGTTTTCAGCAAGCCGCTGCACACAAATGCCATATTCCTGCAGACTTCACCCTCACTTAACAGGTATTGCTTTTTCGCTAATTGTTTAGGTATAAAATGCTCGAAAACCATATGCTTTTCTTCAGGAGAAAGCGATATTTTTCGATCAATGTGACTGAAGAGGATTTCAAAACTGTTCATGAACTTTATTGGTTTGGAATATTAGTACTACCTGTTGTTTGAAGATATGGATTTGCCCTCTTGACAAATATCAAGTGTATTTCAATATATGGACTATAACTTTGCACAAATAAAAAGAAAAATATGAAAAGGATAGCATTAGTGGTTGGAGCAAGCGGCATCACTGGAGGAAATCTGGCAGAAAAACTGATTGAACAGGGGTGGGAAACATACGGTCTTTCCCGAAACCCAAATACGGAGAATGAAAAACTTATACCTGTTGCGGCAGACCTGCTTGATTTAAAAAGTTTAGAAACCGGACTTACTAATATTTCGCCGACGCATGTCTTTATTACCACATGGATGCGCAATGATACAGAAGCGGAAAATGTTAGAGTAAACGGATTAATGGTACGAAACCTGCTGAGCGTCCTTTCGCCAAAAAAAACAGTAGAACATGTAGCATTGGTAACTGGGCTGAAACATTACCTTGGACCATTTGAGGCTTACGCAAAAGAAAGTTTTCTTCCGGAAACACCTTTGCGAGAGGAACATCCCCGCCTGGATTTGGAAAACTTTTATTACGCTCAGGAAGATGAAGTTTATGCCGGAGCTGCAAGAGATGGTTATACCTGGAGCATACATCGGCCGCATACGGTAATTGGCCATGCTGTTGGTAACGCCATGAATATGGGAACCACATTGGCAGCTTATGCTACGATTTGTAAGGAAACCGGAAATGCTTTTGTATGGCCAGGTTCAAGGGCGCAGTGGGAGGGAATATCTGATGTAACGGATGCAAGAATTTTAGCTGCTCATTTAATTTGGGCTTCGACCACAGACGCTGCAAAAAATCAGGCTTACAATGTGGTAAATGGAGATGTGTTTCGCTGGAACCGGCTTTGGAAGAAAATTGCCGATTACTTTGAAATTGCTAGTGTTGGCTTCAACGGTGACATAAATCCATTGGAAGATCAGATGAGTAATGCTTCTTCAGTATGGGCAGATATCGCCAGTAAATATCATTTAAAAGAAATGAACCTGGATCGTTTAGCCTCAGCCTGGCATACTGATCTGGATCTGGGCAGGCCAATAGAGGTGATGACCAGCATGTCAAAAAGCAGGAAATTCGGGTTTATGGAATATCAGGATACAGAGGAAACATTTTTCAATCTGTTCGAAAGTTTGCGTGGTAAAAAATTGATTCCTTAAATAAAGTTTTTTAACAAAAAAGAATCTTATCAGCTTACTTTTTTTCGGATGGAGCTAAAGCAATTCATCAGGCAATGGATTATAAAAAGGAATGTTTAAGCTGTAAAATCATACACAAGCATCCCGATTAAACCGAGCAAAAATGGTGCAGGTGCGGCGATCATAATGGAGGTGTAAAATGAATTTTGGATATTTTAATAATTTCTGCTTAGTGTTTTTGATAGATAAAATTAATTTGAAATTCTAATTTAGCGCCGAGATTGACTTTAGTAACATTGTTTTATTCTGCTATATGAGGTATAACACCATTCGGTTTTGCGCTATAATTTTCTTTTTTGCCTCCGCTTTGCCTTGCTTTGGACAACTTACTACCAGTAATGATCTTGGGATTGTACGGGAAATTCCAATTAAATCTTTTATAGGAAAGCGCTTCAAGGCAGGAGTGGATATCAAGAATATACCATCCGACAGTATTGGCCTGGCGGGATTCTTTTTTCTTCAGGTTGGAAAAGGAGATTATGATTTTGTTCCCGGAACAAGGCAATCGAAACCTGCTACTAATAAAGATTCTGCCTGGCATCACTATGAGATCGCCGGAACAGTAGCGTCAAGTGCACAAAAGGTATGGTTATATGTGAATACCCATGGAAATGGGGATTTTTGTTACGATAATTTTAGCTTCGAGGTGGAAACGGTTGCTGGTTCGTGGAAAAAAGTGGTTATCCCTAATGCTGATTTCGAAGAATCGCCATTGCCACTTAAAGGCTTTAGGGGCACTGAAACTTTAAAGGAAAAACAAGGGGTAAAAATAGAACTGGCACTGGATAGCGATCGAAATGTTCTTCATCATCTGCATATAAACTCCAGAAATGCAAAGATCATTTATCCTTATGGACGTGATAAGCTCAAAGGTAAATACATCGATGTTGCGGGCTCAAAAATTTACTATGAAACTTATGGATCAGGCGAGCCTTTGCTGTTGCTACATGGTAACGGTGGATCTATTAGTGATTTCAAATCGCAGATAGGGGAGTTTGCTAAGCACTTTCAGGTAATCGCAGTAGATACCAGGGCACAGGGAAAAAGTTCAGGAAATAGGTCTGAATCCCTTTCGTATGATCTATTTGCGGAAGATATGAAAACGCTTTTAGATAGTCTACATCTCAAAAATGTGAGTATTTTAGGTTGGAGTGATGGCGGAAATACCGGTCTTACTCTTGCCATTAAAAATCCTGATTACGTTAGAAGATTGGTAGTGATAGGCGCTAATCTTAATCCTGAAGAATCCTCTGTTATCCGAAAATTTTGAAGCAAACTAAAAGTGACCTGAATAAGCTAAAGGCGAAAAACAATCCTGATGATAAAAATACCATGCTGCTCCTCGAGATGTTATTAAGGGAGCCGCAGATTGATCAAAAGTCGCTTAAAAAGATAACCGCCAAAACACTGGTGCTTGCGGGTGAGAAAGATATTATTTTAGAGGCGCATACCCGATCTATTGCAGAGGGAATACCCGGAGCAGAATTACAGCTGCTAAAGGGTGCAACCCATTTCGCTCCAAAGGAAAATCCGTCAGCTTTCAACAAAATTGTGCTGGATTTTTTGATGAGGAAATAATCGCTATCATCTAGGTTCAGTCGCCTATTTTATGCGTAAAGATCTAGGGTCTATTCAAGATGCTCGAGCAAGCGTGAGATCAAAATCCATCTGAGTAAAAGCCAAAAATACTTTTAAATGTTATTTGATTCGGCCACTTTCATTCTCTAAAGCAGAAGTTCGGGTTCTTGGACCTTTTGAGTTTCCGGTAGAAAACTTGTAACTGAAGCTCAGTTTTAGTTGTCTGGTTTCAAAATAGCTATAGTTTCGGATGGTAAAATTTCCGATGCTTTGGAAGGAGTTTGCCTGGCTTCCTTTGAAAATATCACTATAAACAACTCTTAAAGTGCCATTCTTTTGCCAAAAGCTTCGCTGTAATCCTATGTCTACCTGACTACTTGGTTCAAAAAACTGATTTGCCCCAACAAGGCGTTTAGAGTTGTAAAATCCTATCACTTCGCCAACAAAGCCCTTGGGCAATCGGAATGTCTGCTGGAGACTTAATCTCGCAGCTGTTTGGTTAAGATCAAGGGTTGGGCTATTCCCGAAATCAATGTTGTTATTAAGACGGAAAAGCGTTCCATTAAAGGTGATATCCCACCAAGCCACAGGCTTTAACGATTGGGTTAGTGTTAATGCAACATGCTGTTGATTGCCCAGGTTTCGGGGAATCATAACAATTTTCGATGAACCGATGGTATCCGTGACTTCCATGCTGAAATCATTGGTATATGTATAACTCAGGCCGATGATGGTACTTTTGTGTACATATTGTATTAGTCCTCGATGGCTGATCTGAGGTTTTAGGACTGGATTTCCTTGCCAGAAAGAAAGTTCATCCAATAAATAAATAAAGGGATTTAGATTTTGGTAAGCTGGCCGATCTATCCTTTTGGAATAACTAAAAGAAAAGCTATGTGAAGGGGAGGCCGTTAAACTGGCGGAAAAGAAAGGGAAGAAGTTCGTGTAGTTTCGGTTGATAGTTTGTTGATTGCCTGAAATTTCGGAAACTGCTTCGAGCATACCTGTCGAACGCGAATTTTCAACCCTCAAACCGCTCTGGAGTTGCCATTTTCCAAATGGCTTCTTATAGTTAATGTAGCCACTGCTAATGTTCTCCTCGAAAGAAAATCTGTTCGATCTTGAGGGATCCAGCACTTCACCTGCCGGCTGGATTTCCAGAAACCGGGAGTTGTTTGAAGAGGATACGCTTGAATATTTCGCACCAGTCTCTAGTTTTCCTTTCCAAAGATTTGTCGTGTAATCGACTTTAACCGCACCTAAACTGATGTCAATACCATTTAATGAGCGATACAGGTTATCACTGAGTACAGTTTGATCATTCAACGTATACTTGTTAGATTGAAGGTTTCCTGCTCGTTTGGTAAAATTTCCATAGTCCGCGTCAATATTCAGGATTCTGCCTAACGTATCTTCAAATTTATAATTCGCGTTAAAATTATAACGTTGGGTACCTTGCGCATAATAGTCGTTCACTGCAGTGAGCGTTTGCTCCACTATCTTCGTCGACTCCAGGCCAATTTCGGTTTTGGTATCTGTTATTCCTCCACCAAAAAGGAAATTACCATTTAGTAATATGCCTACAGTACTTTTTTTATTAATCATAAAATCTGCACCAATTCTCGATCCGATTTTATTTCTTTTGTCAACATCATCTGTGAAGCTATTATAGAATCTACCCTCCTGAATTCGGTCTCCTCCGTAGAGATAAGAATAATAGCCGAAAAAATGACTATAGGAACCATAAAAATTGAATTTGTTTTTTCTATAGTTGATGGAAAGATCTTGATTGTTTCTCAAATAAACGCCATAATTTAGCCCTGAGGTGATGCTCATGTTCAAGCCATCTATAGTCGATTTCAAAGTCTTTACATTGATAATTCCAGCTGTACCTGCAGCATCGTATTTGGCTCCGGGACTGTTGATGATTTCAATTGATCTGATATTAGAGGATGACATCGTTTTAAGTAGTTCTGCAACTTCTCCGTTAGATAAATAAGTCATCTTTCCATCAATTAAGATCGATGCGCCCGATTTACCATTCAGCGAGATGGAATTATCACTGGCAACGCTGACACCTGGTGCCCGGGCTAAAAGTTCAAGTGCATTTGTGCCTTGTGCGCTGATGCTTTTGGAAACGTTGAAGACAATATTTCCATCATTCATTTCAATTACCCTTTGATTTCCATTAACCTGTACCGATTGTAGATTTTTAGATTGGGATTCGAGTCTGATCTTTCCAAAATCGTGTATCCCGATAGGATATTTATCCACTGGAAATTTTAGAATCAGGTTGTCATATCCAAGGGAAGTCAGCTTCAGAGTGAAACCATTATTTTTTCTCAAAGGATAGGAGAATTTAAAATTTCCATGCTCATCTGCAATGGTTCCACCTACCAATACTCCGCTTTCTAAAAGTGAAACTGTTACAAATGGAACTCCATGGTCATCGCTATTCATCACTTTTCCGGAAATGATCACTTGATTAGGACTCGATTTTTCAAGCTCCATCTCTCTGCTTCTAATCACAATTAACGACGCTGAAAGTGTTTGGGAAATCAGATTTTTGAAGGCTAGGACGCTATCCAATAATTTATTTACGTTTAGTTTATTTGCCTCTATTGATATCAACGTAGAATCGGAAACAATCTCGTTACTGTAAATAATGGAGTATCCGGTTTGAATCTGTATCTGCTTAAATAGCTCAATAATAGGCTGTTTATCAAGTTTTACTGTAACTTGCTGCGCATACGCTGATAAACTCGCAACGATGAATAACGCAAGCGTGATAATGAAATAATGATATTTTTTAGCAGTCATAGCCAACACTCTTAAAGTAGTTAATTACCCATCCTTCTGTTTTCCTCTTTATTGCTTTGCTCAATGTTGTTTTGATTGAACTTATTACCGAGGCTGAAATTATAGCTGAAGGACAGACTGATATTCCGGGTTTGTCGCTTCTGATAAAAATCGATTATGGTGCCGTTATTAAACGAAAATTCCTTTTCTCGGACAGTATTGAATACATCGGAAAGATAAATTCGCAACACTCCTTTTTCTTTAATTATTTTTTGTGAAAGCATCAGATCAACGTAGAACAGATGCCCGAGCCTCGTGTTACCGGAAAGCGATGGGGATTTATATTCTGAAATGATATCCAAGCTCGGTAATTTTTTGAAACTTATGGTCTGCATAGATTTTGCGGCCAGCGTAGTCTTTGTATTGCCCAGGTTATTTGTAGAAGCTGAAGCCCGGTAAAGGGAAAGGCTGTAGTTACTCTTCCAAGCCTTCGAGATTTGCGGTGAAGCATTTAAGTTCAAGCCGTATTCTGTACCTTTTCTAAAGTTAAATGATTTGTACTCGACAACATTATTAGCAATTGTATTAGCCAGCAAGGCGATCAGATTAGAGGTTGAAGAGAAATAAACATCGAAATTGTAATGGCTCAGGAAATTATAACCTGCCTGAAAATTATGCGAATATTGTGGCAGTAGTTCAGGATTTCCCGTTAAAATCATATAATCGTGAACTTGCAAACGATAAGGGTTAAGATCATTAAAAGATGGTCGTTGAAGCCTTTTGGAGTAGTTGAGGAAGAGCGATGAACCTTTATCTTCATTGAGCGTTCTCATTAAGTAAACCGATGGAAATAGGCTAAAATATTTTCTCTTGAAAGCGTCGCCCGATGTAACTGAAAGTCCGTTGGAATGGGTTTGCTCAGCTCTTAATCCAATTTTAAGGCTATTTGGGCCGATAGTTTTTTCAAGCGTTGTATGCGCCATGGCCAACTGTTCTTTATACAGAAACTGATTACTGATTAGCGGATTATTTATCCACAAGCCTTGAATTAGGTTTTCGCTTATGCTTTCATTATCTCTGTGGATAGCACTATACTTTATTCCACTCTTCAATTCAAGTTTATTTTTCCAGTTTTTGGTGTAATCAATTTGGCCGGCATAAATTTCTGTACTGCTCGGTGTCAAGGTTCTGGATTGCATGTTGCTTAACGGGGAGCTATAAGTTGTTAAAAGCTGATTTTGCTCCTTTTTAGCATTTTCAGAATAATCTCCAATCACCTTTAATGAGGAGCCAAGACTGTCGATCTTCCATGTATAGTTAAGCGTGGTGCTATTAAATTTAATTTTTCTATCCCAATCTGCACGGGCATAACCTGTTCTGGTGGTGATATTTCGATAGATGATATCTGTTAAAAATAGTTGCGATGGTTGGTTCTTTGAACCTGTATTTTGTATTGCCAGTGATTGATTTGACGCAATGTCGTAAACCGCACTGAAACGATATTGATATCTCGAAATTTTGTTGCTGCGAACCGTTGTATTGCTAAACGTGCTTGCATCAGGGTAGTAAAAGGTTTCCTCACCATAAGAAAAATTTTTGTCATTGGTGTAAGAGCCATTACCAGCTAGATAAAGCCTTTTTAGCTTGTAAGCCAACGAGCTTCCACTAGTGATCAATCCCTGCTTTCCCTGTTTTTGATACCTCGCATTCAGGGATCCGTTAAGACCATCTTTCCGGGATTTTTTAAGCACAATATGAACGATCCCACCCGTTCCTGCGGCCTCGAATTCTGCAGGCGGGTTATATATCACCTCAATTCTACTGATATCTTCGGACCTTAGTGATTTTAGGTATTCTGCTAAGTCATCTTGCGACATCCGCTGAACAACGTCGTTAATCATCACCATCACAGATTGATTTCCCTTAATCCTGATGCTGCCATCCTGATTTACCCAAATTCCAGGGGATTTTTGTAGTACCTCGAAAGCTGATAATCCTTGTGCTAGTGAACCGTTCTCCACATTAACGATGTAACGGTCGGTTTTTCTTTTCGATGAGTGGTTTGGTATTGACTACTGTTACGGTTTGCAAGGTTTGTGCGTCTTCAAACATCACCAGCTTCTGTAAATGAGAAATATCTACAAGGGTAAAGGAAATTTCGAGTGGCTTATAACCGACAAAGGTTGCCAGTAGCCGATAGCCATGTTCGGGTAAAAGAGGAGAGCTGAGCTGGTAAAAACCGTTATCATCACTTACTGTTTTTTCTATGATATCTGATGATCGTAGTAGGGTTAAGGATACAAAGGGGATGCCTACGCCATTTTTATCTGTTATTGTTCCGGAGAATGCCGACCTGGAAACATCGCGGTTTTTCAGCGGGTAATTTTGATAACCAACTGCAATCAGTTTTTCGGAGATTAAATTAAAAACCAATCGATGGGCTTTAAGAGCCGTTCCAAGCACGTTGGAAACAGCCATGTCTTTTACCTTGACAGATACCAGCATCGTATCCTGAACAACTTCATCACTGTATATAAAACCATATTCACAATGTTTTTCGATTTGTTTAAACAATTCTTTAAGCGGTTGTTGCCGCAACGTCAAGGTTAATTTTCTTTCCTGAGCCGAAATATCGGAACCCACTATCCACATTAGCGCAAGGAGCATTATCGCCTTTCTCATTCCCGTTCCTTAATTACAACCAACCTTTTGTTGATTGTATAGTTGAGTGGGTATGACAATTTAAGGGACGCTATTGCCTGTTCTATCGTTTCGTTTATAAATATTCCGCTAAACCTTTTTTCCTTTAGCGCTTCGCTTTGGATATCTATTTTTACATCGTACTTTTTCTCAATTTTAAGGGCCAAATCCTTAAGCTTTTCTTTTCTGAAAACAAGGGTGTCCGCAATCCATCTGGTTTCAGCCAAAAGCACAGCTGGATTTACTAATTTAATTTGAAGGTTACTTTCTTTATCCTTTTGTTGTGTGTTGTAAACGATTTTTTGATTGGGGCGCAATAATAAGCTGTTATTTTTGCTTAGTCTGTCACTAATTTCAATGAGTCCTCTTAGTAGTGCTACCTCAATATCTTTACTATTTTTTTCAGCTTTGACATTAAAAGCGGTGCCTTTTACCTCGATATCAATATTTCCAGCGTGAACATATAGCGGAACCTGGTCATTTTTGACTACATCAAAATAGGCTTCTCCTTCTATTATTATTTCTCTTGCACCTGTGCCAAAGCCCTTATTGTAACGTAAGGTTGAATGTTTGTTTAACCAAACTTTGGTGCCATCGTCCAGCATTTTAAAAGTCTTCACTTCTTGAGTGGTTAGCTGCTCAAATTCAGTAGGTTGTTGCCTGTTTAGAAGTCGGTAAAGCAGTATGCCTGCGAAGAATATGATAATTATGGCGGCAGCTGATCTAATCCATATTGCCGAGCGGACAATTTTATTTGGTTTGGAATAGCTGTATTTACCCATCAACTGTTCATTTTCATTTGCCCCAATAGTGGCCCAGATTTGGTTTAACTGCTGCTGACCATCCTGACTGACGGTTGTAGGTTGATTACGCAGATAGTTTTCCAAATCATCTGCCAATGCTTTATAATGTTCATTTTCACTGATTGCGACGTTTAAAAGATCTTTGTTCTCGGCATTAATTTCACCCGAAATTTTTTGGGAAAATAATTTAATGAATTTTTGTCTGTTCATCACTCCATGCTTTTACATTAAAGACAGTTTCAATTTGAAAACTACTCACTACGGTTAGAAAAAAAAGGAAAGAAGCCATTGAGAAGCCACGCTACGCTTTTTCCTGTTTTGAGGGTGATAACCTAAATATAGACTCAGCGTATCCGCCAAAGATTTGACAGCTTTGTATAGCTGGTTTTCAACCGTCCTCACCGAAATCCCCATAATTTCTGCTACAGCTTTGGTCTTTAATCCATCTTCTTTGATAAGAATAAAAATAATTCTTCGCTGTTCTGGGAGTCCAGCCACTGCTTCATCAAGGAAATTGTATAACTCCTGGTCAGCCATACCCGAATTTTCTTGATTCATGGGTTCTTCTATGGGAGAAGAGAGGCTGAAGATTGAATTTCTCTTTTTTTCGGATCTAATCAGATTGAGACAGGCATTCTTTATTGAAATGAACAAATATACTTCTGGATTGATCACCTGAGAGAGATTGTGCCGTTTGAGCCATAGTTTCACAAAGAGTTCAGATGTGATTTCTTCAGCGCCTTCCTTAGTTTTAATATATTGTTTTGCCAAACACAGTAGCTTATGGTGATATAGCATGAAAAGCTCATCGAAAGCAGCTTTGCTACCCTGCTCAATGTTTTCAAATAGCGATAAAATCTTAAGTTCTTTCTCTGACATTAACAGGCAATCTCTTGTTGTCGTATGTTTTACTAGGCACTTTGTAATAAAGACACCGATGTTTCAAGATATACTTATTCCAACAGAAAATAAATTATTTTAGAAGAAAACGATGAGGAGTCATTATATGCTGATAATAGAACGAATAAATTATCCTTAAATGATTTATCAGCTTTAACTATTGTTTCAACAACTTCTTTCGAGAAGAGTTTTATAGTTAGATTTCTTAAGCCAGGAGAAAGCCGACCATCATCTGTTAATTGAATCAGAAACATTCTTTACGATCTGCTGATTTACCGTGTTAAGGAATCTTTTAAAGCCAATAGGTTTCACTAAAAAAGCATCTGCATTTACTTCAAATGCGGAGAGGGCATTTTCAACATGACCGCTGGTAATAATAATCGATTTTACCTGATTACGAACCATTTTTGCAATATCCAATCCTGATATCTCCATATTGATATCAAGGAATAAGATATCGGCTTTGAGTCCGTCTTGTAGGGCTTTCAAACCCGAAACTGGGTCAAGATAAAATTTAAGGAGATCAAGTTTTGGTATCTGGGAGATATATTCTTGAATTATCTCTATCGAACTAAATTCATCATCAATAATTACACAGCTGTATCGTTTTCCGGCATCTTTCATCGTAAGAAAAACGGGGCTAAGTACAGAATGTTTTCTGCTAACAACCAGGTGAAGTAGGGTATTGACAAATGCGTATAAAGCAACGTATTTCTCCGGTAACTGAGATTAAAAATGTCTGATGTTGAGTTTTCCGTCCTGATTTTTGTTTTCCTGGATTTAAGTTTGTATGCTGTTCCCGGTTAAGTGAATTGAAGATATCCGAGTGATTACAAAAATAAAACGGGAGCATGCGATATCTTTTGCTAGGCTGTTATTATATTTTTATTTTTAGCCATTGCTCATTACCACTATTATTTATATGAGAACATCAATTGATACCTTACAGGAATTATTGTTTGATTTAGCTGGGATTATGCCTGCGGATACCGGGCCTTTATTTGCCATGACCACTGCTGTGTCGCTGGAAACAAATGAAGCCTATATCCGCGAAGGCGAAAATAGCCGAAGACTGGCTTTTATAGAACAAGGCATCATTCGGGTATACATCATTAAGGAGAGTGGTGATGAAGCTACTCTTCTTCTGCGTGGCGAAGGCAAGTTTATTGCCTCACACGATACCATTATTAACCGCCAACCTTCAAGATTTATCTACCGTGCTCTTGAACCTGTAAAATTATTACAGATTGACTATGACGTTTTAGAGGAAATTTTGAAGACACACCCGGAGTACGAACCGCTCCGTAATTTTTTTCTGATGAAAATGCTGGCGGAATCCTTAAAAATGCTGGAATCGTTTGTTACGCAATCGCCTGAGGAGCGCTACCGGGAACTTCTTGCTGAGCGTTTTGACCTGGTAAACAGAGTGCCAGATAAATACATTGCCTCCATGCTCGGTATTACTCCGGTTTCTCTAAGCCGTATTCGAAAAAGGATGTATACAAAAGGCAAACAATGACATAAATTATCTTTTGTTAACGGCGCAAAATCTATCTGTTCTATACTTTTGAGAAACAAAAAATAATATAGATATGGAAAAGATAATAGAATCCGCCGTTGGTATTTTTAGTATTTCGGCCATCCGGTATTTTGTACTTGCCGGAATTCCTTTCATGCTGTTTTATCTCATGATGCCTGCTAAGCTGAATAAGTTTAAAATTCAGCAAAAGTCGGCAACAAAGAAAGACTTCATCCGTGAGGTATGGCATTCCATGCAGAGTACGTTTGTATTTTCAATCATCGCAGTGGTGTTAATTTTCACCCCACTTAAGCAGTACACCAGAATTTATAGTCAGATCGATGATTTCCCGGGATGGTATATCGGTGTCGCCTTGCTTTTGAGCCTCGTAATCCATGATACTTATTTTTACTGGATGCACCGACTGCTACATCATAAAAAACTGTTCAAACTTGCCCATCTGGTTCATCATAAAAGCACTAATCCGTCACCATGGACTTCTTATAGTTTCCATATACTAGAAGCCTTTACCGAAGGCTTTGTTCTGGTGCTGATTGTGATTCTGTTGCCGATGCATCCCTTAACAATATTACTGTTTACTGTGACAGGTTTCATCATTAATGTGTATGGTCATCTCGGCTACGAAATCATGCCTAAATGGTTTCGCTTCACTTTGGCGTTTGAAGTTTTGAATACTTCAGTTCACCATAACCTGCACCACAGTAAATTTAAGGGGAACTATGGACTGTATTTTAGGTTCTGGGATAGGGTAATGGGAACCGAACATCCGGATTATGTGAAGGAATATGACCGCTTGCAGGATCAGCGCTTTGCTCCGAATCCTTTTGATAAACGAGAGTTGAAGATACAGCAAAAGGAGAAATATGAGCAGGCGCTCTAACATCCGGCTCGGTCAAATATTTTGTTACAAAAATGCCCTGGAAACATTTGGGTTTCCAAGGCAAAATTACTTTTTTCAGTCTGAAAAAAAAGCTAGACCTAATTGATATCAAACCATAATTTGGTGGTCAGCAGGTCAGCACCCTGGCTGGCCACCGCATTTTTATAGCTTTGTCCGTTTAAGGATTGCTCTGTACCCGGATAAATAAAACGTACCGGAATCTGGCCATTTAGTACCGTATTTACCGAAGCGGTAAGTTGCGGGTAATCCAATCGGCGACGCTCGGCCCAGGCTTCCAAACCTTGCCCAAAAAGCGCAAGCCATTTTTGCTCACCGATTGATTTTTTATAATTAGCAGCATCATATTGAACTGATGCCTGCGCCAGATAAGCATTGGCTGCAGCATCTGATACACCAAATTGTTTCAGCGAAGCTATGATGCCTTGCTTGTAAAGATCTGCAGCATTTTCTGTAGTTAAGCCTCTTGCAGCAGCCTCGGCTCTATCGAAAAGTAATTCTGCATAGCTGAAAATTACGGCAGGGGATTGTGGCGCAAGAAAATAAGTTCCTGGCTTGGATGTTTTGGCAAAACCCAGGTTACTGGCTTCTGAATTGGTTAATCCATTGGGCAAACCCACATATCCTTCAGGGGTTGCGGTTTGTGTTCTGCTTGCATAAACTGGCAGGCGTGGGTCATTTAGCGAAAAAAGCTTATCAACTATTGTTTTGCTGATCCGGTAATCATCACGGGTATCAAATTGTGCACTCACGGGGTTCTGTTGTGGGGAGATCTGATAAATCAGTTGGGCAATATCCGTATTGTCACTGATATATTGATCGCCATCAGCCTTAATCTCATCCAATACCTGCTTTGCCTTTGCAGGTTCTCTATCTGCAATTCTCAAAGCGATTCTTAACCGTAAAGAGTTAGCGAACTTTTTCCATTTACCAATATTTCCACCATAGATAATGTCACCTGTAATGGCTTTCCCTGCAGGATCAAGAGCATTTTTAGCATTTTTCAGATCTTCCAAGAGGCCAAAATAGACGTCTTTTTGTTTGTCATAAGCTGGCGTAATGAATTCGTCTAATTTTCCTGCCTGGCTGTAGGGAATATCCCCATAGGCATCTGTAAGCAACAGGAATGACCAGGACCTTAAAGTTAAAGCCACACCCCGGTAGTTTGGATTGGCGGTGGTATTTCCGATTTCAATGATCTTGTTAAAACCGGTGATACTTTGCGAGTACAAAGTAGACCATAAAGAGATAAAACTACTGTTGGAATAAATAAAGCGATCTTCTTCGGTATACTGGACCTTTGCCCAGTGTTGCGCAAAAAGAAGACTCGAATTCATGTTGTTTGTTGTTCCCCAATAGGCATCGGTAGTGTTTTTTATCGCAGCAGTAAGCAGATAATCAGGCTGTGCATTTTCAGTAGCGTTCGGATTGATGTTTACTTCGTCGAGTTCCTTGCCGCAGGAGGCTGCTAAAATTGAAACGAAAGCAGTGATATATATAAATTTATTTTTCATGTGGATAGGATTAAAATTTAATGTTCAGGTTAATGCCATAGCTGCGGGTTGTTGGGTTAGAAAGGCTCTCAAGCCCCTGGCCATTACCAGTGTTAAAGGCTACCTCCGGATCGATATCGGCTACATTACGGTGCAGTATCGCCAGGTTTCTTCCTACAAGTGATACCGAGACGCCTTGCAGACTTAAAGGACGTATCCATTTCGAGGGTAGGTTATAGCTCAGTTTAATCTCGCGGAGTTTGACGTAGGAAGCATCAAATATATTGGCCTCATCAATGGTGCGAAACGACTTGTAATAGGTTTGTGCAGAAAGTATTTTCTCATTGCGTTTCCCATCAGCCGTTACCCCGTCGAAAATCATCCCGTCATCGTAAACCGTTACACCGGCAGGCGCCGTAGCACCATCAGCCAGTCTTACCGTTCCATTTGCTTTCACATTTCCCGGATAATAATAGGAAATTCCCCCAAATTCTGCCGCTCTGCCTGGCAGGGTAGAGGCCAGCACGCCTGTATAGGTTCCTGTTGCATAGGTGCCGTTGTAAATTGAGCCGCCAAAGCTGGCATCAATCAACACGCCCAAACTAATACCCTTATAGGTGAAGGTATTGGATATGCCGCCTATCCAATCTGGTGTATATTTACCCAGGACCCTTTTGGTAGGATCAGTCTGTGGAGCTCCTGTTGCATTGACGATGATATTTCCACTGCCATCTCTTAAAAAAGCGTTACCAAACAGCGTTCCATAAGGTTGGCCAACAGCTGCGATGACTTGAGCCGAGTTCGTTGCCACGACATAGTTTTGCAACAGCCCCGCTTGATCCAGCTCGATGACCTTACTTCTGTTCGCGGCATAATTCACATCAATATCCCAGGTCAGCTGCTTTCTGATAGGAGTAACCCCCAATTGTACTTCCACGCCTTTATTGTTGATTTTTCCTGCATTTAATAATTTGGACCTGAATCCGGTACTTTGACTAACATCCACACTTAAAATCTGGTCGTAGCTATTGGTATTGTATAAACTTACATCAAAACGAAGGCGCTTGTTGAACAACACAGCTTCTGCTCCTAATTCAGATGAGGTCGTGGTTTCAGGTTTCAGATCAGGGTTCAAATCCGTGGCCGAAGGGCTGAGTTGAGGATTGCTCCCAAAAGGGGCACTGAAAGAATAAGTGTTAATCAGGCGATATGGATCGGCATCCTTACCTACTTTTGACCAACCTCCACGAATTTTGGCATAATCGAGCACCTCGCTCTTGATATCAAAAGCCTCTGTCAGCACAAGGCTTCCGTTAAAGGAAGGGTAGAAATAAGATCTGTTCTGGGCCGGCAATGTCGATGACCAGTCGTTACGGGCCGTCACATTTGCAAAAAGGTAATTCCTAAATCCAATCTGCGCCGATGCGTAACCACTGTAGGATTTCAATTTACTATAATTATTAGAAGAGGTAAGCGGATCTCTGGAATTGTTCAAAGTATATAAGCCAGCGACAGCAAGCCTCGGTGCACTCTGATCATTTTGTTCGATATATCTTGAACGTATATTTGTTCCCAATAAGGCTTCCACGCTGAAATCATCATTAAGCTGTTTAGTGTAGTTCAAGGTTGCATCGGTATTGCTTTCGTTCACGGTAAAAGCACTTTCGGTATAGGAACCAAATGGAGTTCCGTTAGTACCATATGCAATCCTGATTTTGCGGCGATCATTGTAATAATCCGTTCCCGAACGGAAGTTAAAGTTAAGACCATCAGTAATTTTATAATTCAGGCCAATGTTTCCGATAATCCTGTTCCGGTTTTGTGATACTGTATTTTCATAGGCCACCCAGTACGGATTACTGTAGTAACTGGTGTTCCAGTTGAAAGTGTTTCCGTTTTCATCCCGGTAGTTTTTCAATTGATTAATGTCTACCTGTCTGCCAAACCAGGTAAACTGAAGCATGGTACTGGTCGACCTGGAACCGCCCGTTCCTGGTAAGTTGTCAGAACCAAGTTTACTGTAATTTGCGTTGGCAGTAAGGGTCAACTTGGGCGTAATTCTCAAAGTGGTGTTCAGGGCAAACGAATTCTTGTCCTGCCCGGAGTTAGGCACCACACCAACCTGTTTTAGATTGTTGTAGGATAAGCGGTAATCAAATTTCTCTCCGGCATCTTCAAGGGCAATGCCATTGGAAAGAGAATAGCCAGTTTCAAAAAAATCACGAACATTATTTGGATTGGCTACAAATGGAACGGCTACTCCCTTTGAAAAAAACTGGGGAATCAGCCTGCCATCCATTCTCGGGCCCCAGCTTTCATCCACACCGTCATTCGTTCCGGCACCCTTGCCATCTACGTAGCTAAACTTGCCTTCTGATCCCTGACCAAAAATATCCTGGTACTTTGGCAGTGTAAGTAAACTTTCAATAACCCCATTGGAGTTAAAGCTGACCCCCAAACCCTTTTTCGATTTTCCGGATTTTGTTTTGATAATAACTACTCCGGCCGCTGCCCTTGAGCCGTACAACGCTGCTGCGTTCGGGCCTTTAAGCACACTGATTGATTCTATATCATTTGGATTGATATCGGAAATTGTATTTGCGTAATCTCTTGCGCCAGCGGAATTGAGCTGCGAATTGTCAACCGGTATACCATCCACAACAAAAAGCGGCTGATTATTGCCAGAAATAGAAGTTTCTCCTCTAATCACTATGCGGGAAGAACCCATATCGCCCTGGCTATTGGTTACCCTCACGCCAGCAACCTTACCCGCCAACGCATTTACCAGGTTGCTTTCCCTCGCTTCAGTCAAGCTCTCACCTTTGAGCTCCTGTACGGCATAACCCAGCGATTTTTTTTGTCTCGAGATACCCAGAGCCGTAACCACAACTTCATCTAAAGCGTTATCCGCATCATTTAAAACCACGTTGAGCACCTGTGTATCGCCAGATACTTCCACTTCTTTAGTAGCGAAGCCGATATAAGAAAATACCAATGTGCTTTTGCCAGTTACCGTAATGGTAAAACTGCCGGCACCATTACTTGTTACTGCCTGTTTGGTACCTTTTACAAAAATGGAAACACCGGGCAGAGTTTCTCCTGATGAACTTTTAACCGTGCCTGATATGGAGATGTTTTGTGCACGTACGAATGGGGAAAGCAATAGCAGAAATAATATTGCCGGAAGCTTAATCTTGTTGAACATAATAGATATTGTTGATGATTAATTAAGGGATGATGTCGCGAAATTTAGGCAAAGCTCTTCCACTCCGCTTTTGACGAATTTTTTAACACACTAATAATGAAAATTTTAAGTTTTTGTGGTATTTGCTAACTTTAGTCTGTACAAATACCCGTTCGCATTCGGTCTCTTTTACTTCGGTTTGAAATGCATGCGTAAATTGATTTTTGCTCGTTAGTTTTTTCCATTTAATTTATTTTTCTGATAGATCAACACTTATCAATTGTAGCAATCCGCTTATAAAAAAAAGCACTCCTATAAATCAGGAGTGCTCTCATATTCATTAACAATGATTTGGCCTTCAACTGACTTAACTATCCCGGACTTTCCGGGATGGAATTAGCACCATACCTAAGGCTGGTTGCTAAGGTTTCACAGGGCCATTCCCTCCACCTTTCTTGATAAGTATTTTAAAATAACTGGCGCAAAGATAATAGAAAAATCATATTGTCTAGTAATTCTATAGATTTTGTTTAAATATTTTTTTCTTAAGGCTAATCATGCCTACATTTGCGCTGTTAATTGATCAACATCCCATGAAAATAAAATATATTTTAATAGTTGTAGCAGGACTTTTCCTACAGAATGCAGCAGCGCAGTCAAAAAATGAAATCAAAAGCAATAGTGTCGAATCTCCGAAATCTTTTCGGGCAGATGGAATCTGGAGAGGTGTCTTTAATCTCAAACCCGGTGTTGAAGTACCATTTAATTTTGAAATTAAAAATAGAAACGGTGATCAACCCTTTCTCAGCTTTTTAAATGCCGATGAGCGCTTCGACGGGGGAGTTGTAAAAAGGAAAGGAGATTCATTGTTGATTAACCTGGATCAGTTCGACAATGTTCTTGCTTTTAAAATCCAGAAAGATTCACTTGTCGGCGTATTGAAGAGACAGGATGGATCTGGAAAACCACTGCCTGTGTATGCCAGTAAAGCAAAGCAATATCGGTTTGCAACCAGTGGTCAGGCACCAGATGCAGATTTTTCTGGAAAATACGATATTGTTTTTCAGTCACAGAATGGCAAAAAGGAAAATGCAGTAGGACTTTTTAAGCAGGCCGGAAATAAAATTACAGGTACATTTCTCCGCATTACCGGCGATTCCCGCTATCTTGAAGGCAGTGTTGATGGAAACCATTTTTATCTTTCCGGTTTCATCGGTTCGAGCCCTGCTTACTACAAAGGCACATTTTCAAAAGAAGGTAAAATTGTGGGAGAAGTAGTGAGTGCCAGGGGGAATACGCCCTTCACCGGAACTCAAAATCAAAATGCTGCCCTCCCGGATGCGACCAAATTAACTTTTTTAAAAGATGGGTATAAAACGCTTGACTTTTCTCTTCCGGATGTTAATGGAAAGAAGATTTCGTTAAAGGATGAAAAATTTAAAAATAAAGTGGTGATCCTGACGATTACCGGAACCTGGTGCCCTAATTGTGTAGATGAGGCAGCATTCATCGCTCCATGGTACAAGGAAAATCGCAGTCGTGGCGTTGAAGTTATTGGCATTCATTATGAGCGGCAACTGGATTCGGCTTATGTAAAAAAAGCATTAGGAAGATTTCGCGATAAGTTTGGCATTGAATATGATCAGGTGATTGCTGGCAAACCCGATAAAAAACAGGTTGCAGAATCACTTCCTGGACTAAGTAATTTCCTTTCTTTTCCAACGATGATCATCATCGATAAAAATGGAAATGTTGCTCAGATCCATACAGGTTATAGTGGACCAGCAACGGGAAAATATTACACTGATTTCGTCAAAGCATTTAATGATGAAATTGATGGATTGTTGTCAAAAAAACTGCTGTAGAAGAGGCTCTAACAAGAAATTAGTTTATTTGAAAGTCCTTCTCCTAACATTCGATTTTTTAAATATTTCGAGTACTTTGAGAAACAAAAAAGCCCGCTATCTTATGATTTGCGGGCTTTTGAAATTTTTAATACTAAATCTGCGGAAAGCGAGGGATTCGAACCCCCGGACCTGTTACAGTCAACAGTTTTCAAGACTGCCGCATTCGACCACTCTGCCAGCTTTCCGGAGGCAAAAGTACAAACTCCGGTTAAATCTGCAAATTAAGAATGCATTTTTTTTATATTAAATTGATAATTGCTTAACGCAGAGGTAGAAAAATTTATTTTTTTTGGATATTTCCTTCGATTGGATCAGATTTTTTGAACAAATTGAAAGTAGGCCTTATTATTTTAACACTGCGTTTACTTACATCAACGCTGGCATTTAACTCAAAACCGATTAATAAAATGAGAGAGTTTAGATATAACCAGATCATCACCACGATTAGGGTTCCGATAGATCCGTAGACTTTGTTGTACGATGCAAAATGATTAATGTAGTAGGAGAATCCCCAAATGGTTAAAAAAGCTAAAATAGTTGCCAGCCACGAGCCGGCACTAAATAACTTCCACTTTTTCGTGTGCGAAGGTCCATATCTATACAAAATTGAAATGGTGATGAAATATAAAATGGCCAATAATGCCCATCGTGTAAATTGAATGGCAAAAACTGCCAGACTTTCTTTGATGTGTAATTCTCCTTTAATATATTTTAATGCCAATTCGCCTATTGCCATTGCACTGATACAAATAATAATAGACAAACATATTACTGTGGTTAAAACAAACGCTATTAATCTTTGCTTCAACCAGCCTCGGGTTTCTATAATGAGCGAGGATTTATTAAAGGCCTTCATTAAGTTTTTAACACCATTGGTAGCAAAAAATATAGCCGATAGAAATCCGAGAGACAACAAACCTGTATTTTGATTTTTGACAATATCTTTTAGTGTTGACTCAAAAGCATCGTAAGCATTGTGAGGTAAAACCAGCTCAATTAAACTTAGCAATTGGTCTTGGAAACCATTAATTGGAATGAAAGGGATTAACGTAAAAAGGAAAATTATTCCAGGGAATATGGCTAGCATGAAACTGTAAGCCAAAGATGAAGCTTTGTTCACCAACGTATCTTTACCAATTTCTCTAAAAAAAAATGTTGCAACGGTGTAGAGTGGCAGTGGGCTAAATCCAGGCAATACACATCCTTTGGTCCATTCGATAAAATTAGAATAGATTTTAAGATGTAGCAATTGCCGATGTAACCATTCCATTTGTCTTTTCTAAAAATACTGTTTCACACCATCCATAAAATTTTGGGGTGGGTGGCAAGGTCTTCTGGTTTGTTTGTCAACAAAAACAAGTACAGTTTTTCCAATGTTGATTAATTCTTCCTTTTCATTATAGATTTCGTACTCTACGTTTAAACGTACTGTTGGCAAATCTTTAACAATACATTTAACGGTAAGCAACTGATTGTATAAGGCAGGTTTCAAAAACTTAGATTGAAGCTCTAACAAAGGAAGCATTACACCTTCCGCCTCCATCGATTCGTAGGTAATGCCAGAACACGCTTCAAAACACTCTGTTCTTGCTAATTCATAATACAAAGCATAGTTTGCATGATGAACAACTCCCATCTGATCCGTTTCGGCATAACGTACTTTTACTTTTGTTTCATGTACAAACATTACCTGAAGATATTTCTTTTATTTAAGGCGTCACGATATTTTTTTGCATTAATTTCATGCTCTGCTTTAGTTTCTGCAAAGTTATGATAGCCAGAAAAATCTTCCTTTGCACACATATAAATGTAATTGTTCTCGTTACGATTTAACACGGCATCAATGGCATTAATACTAGGCATCATAATTGGCCCCGGAGGTAAACCTGCATATTTATAAGTGTTATATAATGATTGCACCTGCAATAATTTTCCCGTAACGCGTTTCACAGTAAAATCATCATTCGCAAAAATTACAGTAGGGTCGGCCTGCAATAAAATCCCTTTATTTAAACGGTTGAGATATAAACCAGCAATGATGGGCATTTCTTTATCATAAAGTGCTTCTGCATCTACAATCGAAGCCAACGTGTAAACTTGCGCAGGGCTTAGGTTCAAACTTGCAGCTTTTTGTTTACGCTCTGCGGTCCAGAATTTATCGTATTCATTATGCATGCGTTCCAAAAAATCGGTAGGCTTAATATTCCAGTACATCTCATAAGTATTCGGGATGAACATGGTATAGATATTATCCTTATTGAAACCGTATTTGCTGATCAATGCGGCAGAATCCAAAACGTTTATAAAACTGAGGGAATCGGCTTCTAAATTACTGGCTAAATAGGCGGCAAAATTCTCTTTCTTACGAATATTTTGAAATTTCAGTTTAACAGGTTCTTGATTTCCAGCTTTAATTAAATTAATTAACGTTCTGTTAGTCATGCCTTTTTTCAACCGATAGCGACCAGGTTTTAAGTTGGCGGGTAAATTCATCTTCCCAGCAGCAGTAGCAAATGAAGAGGCGCTATTCAAGATATCTCTTTTCTTGATTTCGAATAGAAGCTCGTCATAACTTTCACCGGTTTTAATGTATAGATATTTTTGGTTCTCGGTTACATTGGGGGCAAAGTAAAGCCTATAAAAATTTAAGGCAAAATAACCTGCAATCAAAATAATGACTACAGTTATGGCAATAACAGCTTTTTTACCGGTGCTCGTTTTCTTTTTTTCTACTTCGATCATTGTATCTTATTGTTCTTTATTCGAAAGCGTAATGTTAATTCTTGTTCCGATAGCTACTTTTGTTACCGAATCGGCTGGCATGGGGTCTTGTTTGGTGATTACTGCATTTGCACTGTCGATAATGTTGCCCTCGTACATAATATCTCCCAAACTTAGGTTCGACCCTTTTAAGCTGAACTTAGCCTCATCAACAGTTAAGCCAACCAATTGCGGCACATCAACTTCCTGACTTCCTCTACCATCTCCCAATACCAAATTGATTCTCGATCCTACAGGGATAATATCGCCGGCTGCAATGGCAGAGCCGCCGAACGAAGCTTCTAAAACTACATCTTTACTCACGTCCGGTTTGTACGTAGTATCACCAAGTTTTAATCTGGAACTTTCAATAATAGCCTGTGCTTCTCTTAGTGTTTTAAAAGCAATATCAGGAAATTTAGTATTAGGCGTTTTACCTGCGTTTATAGTTAAATAAATTGTTCTGTTGTCCTTAACAAAGGTGTTAGGGTCAGGATCTTGGTCGATTACAATCCCGGCAGGCTGATCCAGGATAAAAACAGAATCTACCTCGTATTTTAAACCTACATCTTCCAGTTTTTTTACCGCTTGATCAAATGATAATCCCTTAACCATTGGTACATTTAATCCCTGACCATGTTTGGTATAATACCTTAAACTAAAAAAAGCGATAAGTAGTAGTACAACCACTGTGATTACGGCAGCTAAAATATTGTTTCTAAAGCTTTTGGTTTTTAAATAATCTATAAATTTAGACATGAATCTTTAATTCTGGTGTTAAGCGTATAAACTCAAATGTAGTTAATTTAATTTTTGAAAGCATTTTGCAAACAATCGGGTTCATTGCTTTGAGCAAATATAATACCATCAATTATCAATTCTCTGGATCAAAATTAAACAATGCGCAAAGATATTTATATTTTTGATGATATAATTACGATCAAATTCTATTTACAAATAAGGATTTTAAAGATGAAGAAAACTATTGCGTTGTTAACAGGCGGTACCACAGGCGAATGGGTTGTTTCTGTAAAAAGTGCAGCAACTATTGCTCAAAATATCGATGCCGATTTGTATGATGTTTATAAAATAATGTTAAACGATAAGGGATGGTTTTACGAACCTGCAGATTCTGTTAAAATAGATATTGATAAAAATGATTTCTCTCTAATGTTAGAGGGTCGTAAAATTAAATTTGACGGCGTATTCATTGCCATACACGGATCGCCGGGCGAGGACGGGAAACTGCAAGGATATTTCGATATGTTGGGGATACCTTACACCACTTGCGATGCCTTAACTTCATCGATAACGATGAATAAAGGTTATACTAAAGCAATCGTTGAGGGCATCGATCATTTATATACTGCAAGATCGATTCAGATTTTTAAGAATGGCAATTATAACATCAACCAAATTAAGGAAGACTTAAGGTTGCCCTATTTTGTAAAACCAAATAGTGGTGGAAGTAGTATCGGAATGAGCAAGGTGAAACATGCTGATGATCTGGAAATGGCGCTTGAAAAAGCATTTGCTGAAGATACACAAGTGCTAATAGAAGAATTTGTGAGTGGTAGAGAATTTTCTATCGGCGTGTATAGCGCTAAAGGCGAAATCACGGTTTTACCTACTACAGAAGTGATTCCAGCAAACGAATTTTTTGATTTTGAAGCCAAATATACGCCAGGCGCAACTCAGGAAATCACGCCAGGATATATGAACGATGAAGAATATGATCGAGTTCATCAAATCGTAAAAAGCGTTTATTCAAAATTAAATTGTAGGGGAGTAGTGCGGATCGATTATTTTTTGGAAAACGAAACAGGAAATTTTTATTTTATTGAAATCAACACTATTCCAGGGCAAACTGCTACCAGTTTTATTCCGCAACAGGTTGCTGCCATGGGCATAACGTTAAAGCAATTTTACACCAATTTAATGAAAGAAACATTGGGTTAGTGCTTCATGGATATTCAACAACTTATTGAGCACGGTTTTGCAATAAAGGTTTATCCGAAAGATGCGCCTATTTATGAACCAGGAATGTTACCACGCTATGTCTATTTTATCAAATCTGGCGAAGTTAGGATGGTCACGGTAAGCGAAGATGGGAAAGAATTTATTCAGGGAATTTTTAAAACGGGACAATACTTTGGTGAACCTGCTCTAATCATAAATAGGAAGTATTTAGCTTATACCATTGCAAATAAAGAATCGGAGATTATTCTGGTTGGAAGAAAGCAATTTTTCGACTTAATTGAAACGATACCAGGTTTCAGCATCAATCTTATTCAAACGCTAAGCAACAGGTTGTTTTACAAATCAATGATGCTGGAAGAACTGGCCAATGAAAAAGCAGAACACCGGTTATTAACCATCATAAATTACCTTCTAAACGATATTGAAGTTGGTGATAGTTTGAAAGTAACCAGACAAGATTTAGCCGATATGACCGGTTTGAGGGTAGAAACGGTTATTAGAGAAATCAAAATTTTGTCTGGTAAAGGATTAATTGAAGTTAAGCGGGGAAAGATTATTCGTCCTGATATAAAATAGATTTGCAACCACATTCCGAAACATGATGTAGATCATAATTTGCATATTTATAATAATGTAAATTTGTACATTAATAATATTAAGTATGGCAGAGTTATCTAAATTTCAAGCATTTATAAATTGTAAATGCCCTCGTTGCCGACAAGGTGATATATTTACCGGAAGCGCTTACTCGTTTAAGTTGCAAAAAACAAATATCAACTGCCCGGTTTGTAACTTAAAATTTGAGCGTGAGCCTGGTTTTTTTTATGTAGCAATGTTTGTGAGCTACGCTATGAATGTAGCTGAGATTATTACTATCGGAGTGGCAGCCTATGTTTTAGGTCTAGAACTTATCTACGAAAACCTTTGGTTTTATGTTGGGGTAATTTTATTTGGCGTATTTTTATGCTCTCCAATAAACTATAGATATTCAAGGGTAATTTTACTCCATTATTTAACACCCGGTTTGCATTATGTTCCCGGAAGTGGAAATAAATAGTCATAAAAAAAGCTCCAATTTTTTGGAGCTTTTTTGTTACATTTTCATCGGGTGCTGCACATATTCTGATAAACCTTGTACCTTCCCATCTTTGATTTTGAAATCGTTATACAATTGAATGGTATCGATTTTTCCATCTTTTGTGGCAGTTACTTGTTTATACCATAAGCTCACCCATTCTTCTGTCTTATCTCTATTGATTACAGATGCCATATCCTCCATCTCAATTTTGAAGCTGCTCATCTTGGCAAATTCTCCTTGGATTTGATTTAGAAATTGTGCCTTTGTTCCTTTAAATTTGTAGCCATCCAAATTAAACCAAACACTATCTGCAAGCAGTTTCCCCATCGCAGTAGTATCCATATTTTCAAAAGATTTAATCGTACTAAGGGCAATGACACCATTTTTACTGTCTTTATTCATTTCCCAGCCTTGTTGTTTTTTAAAGGTATAAGGATATTTCGTAGTGTCTGCTGAGTCAGCTTCAGTAGTTTTTGCGTCTTTATTTTGGCATGCTGCAAAAAATAACGCCATTAGCAATAGAGATGAGATTTTTTTCATAACAAATTAATTTAGTTTAGGTATTTAAATATACTAAATATCTGAAGACTGAATGATTGAAATTGAATTTTGTAAAACAGCTTTACACTTTTGCAGTAGAATATTTCATTCTGATTAAACTAACCAACACATTAATAAGAGGAAGGATTTGAATGATGATGAACGTAAGTATAAGTTTGTGGAGCGTCCTTTGATGATTCAATATGTAATCCATCGATCCAGCATCAGTCATTTCTATTAATGCCAATGACTTGTGGAATGAATGGCTAATCCACATTGCAAAAAATGGTAATACTATTGATAGAATGATATGTAGCCATGTTAAGAGTTTAATGGAAAAATATTTCTTTAGATACTTATAAAGTGCAGCGAATATCAGCAGAAGCCCACAAATGAATGCCACAATTAATGTGTAATCAATAAAAAAATAAGTGTCGGCTAAATTGATTTCTATCTTTTCATGCACAAAAACAATCGAGATTAAATAAAGCAATGCTGCAAACAATAAAACTTTATGTGGTTTAAAACTTGCTACCATTTAATTTCTGTTGATTTCGTCAACCAGCTCTTTCACTTTCTTCACTGAAGTTAATTCGTATTGATATTCGTCTGTAATACTTCCCATTTTTGTTTCTGTATTACGAAATTGCATTTTGCTAGGTACATAATTCTTGCAGGAAGCGTGGAACTGTTTGGCCCCGGTACTTTGGATTAACTCCTGAATATTAGTGATGTTTATTCCTGCCCCGGGCATAATTGAAATTCTGCCATTTGCTTGTTTAACTAAATTTGCCAAAGTTTCTGCACCCGCTCTCGCTGATGTAGCGCCACCCGACGAAAGCACACGGACAATTCGCAGATCAATTAAATCCTCCAGTGCCTGGTGCATATCGTTACACATATCAAAAGCCCTGTGGAAAGCCACTGGAAGGGGATTAGCCAAGGTCATAAGTTCGCTGCATCTTTTTTTATCAATGCTTCCATCAGCCTTAAGTATCCCAATAACAACACCATCGCAACCTAATGATTTGCAATTTTTTATATCTTCTTTCATTAACTCAAACTCGAAGTCAGAATAGAAAAAATCACCCCCGCGAGGTCGGATGATTGGCCAGATTTCAATTTGTAGATTTCTCTTGGCCAAAGCAATTTGAGCATAACTGGGTGTTGTGCCACCTTCGGCAAGGTTATCACACAATTCTACTCTTATTGCACCACCAAGTTGTGCGTTCAATGCCGATTCGTATCCGTTAGCACAAACTTCAAGGCCCCAAATGTCTACAGGGTCATTTGAAAATTCATTTTTAAACTCATCAATTCCTGAATTGGAACTTGAATTTATATCGTTCATAATAAGTGTCAATTTATTTAGATGAGCAAAAAATGTCTGCTAGTCCTCTTGTTGCTCCCCATCAGCAGGTTTGGTGCTTACTGGTCCTAATACTTTCCATCCATTGGATGATTTATAAGTACTCAGCTGTTGAAAAGATTTTCCATTATCCGGATACCAACATATTTCTGTGATGATCCAATGCGTTTCACTTACTATCTGTCTTTCTGGGAAAGCATTTTTAATTTGCGAGAAATCGGGGAAACCGTGTTCCTCGATGCTTTTGATAAAGGACAACTTTAAAACTTCAGCCGTTTTTTCGATGATTTCTTCGTCAAGTTCAATATTTATTCCACCAAGCATAGTCCTTGCTTCTTCATAAAAATCTTTACAATCAACGGCAGCGTCTATATCTTTATTACTGTACGCTTCTTCAAGCGATAAGATTGCGCCTTCGGGTGTGTCTCTATTAATCTTGAAGTAATCAACGCCTTCATCGATATATAAACCGATACTCTGATCAAATGCAGGCTGTTCATTTGCTGGAATACCTTCTCTAATTGCCCGAATGGTGTAGCCGCCGATTAGCTTTCCACCTTCAATAATCATCCAATCTGAAATCAAATCACGCTCAATTCCAATTTTCTGATTTAGCTTTACCGTGTTCACATCAACAGGTTCATTCCCAACTGTACCATACAAATTTCCTTCGGCATCAAAATGTGGGTCAATTAACCAGATGTGTTCACCCTTATCACCATCCACAATCTTCACTTTAATGGAGAAATACGCTTGTTCAGGTTTTGGATTTTCTAAGCTGTCTTCGAAGTACCAAAGTGTTAAATTGGCCTTTTCAATTGCCCAGTTCATGCGCTCATCTTCGTTAGCCACATAAACCAAATCAGGTTCGCCTTTACGTTCTTCGACATTCTTTTTGCCGAAAATTTTAGAGAGTAATCCCATAATATATCTTTAGATTTATAATACTTGTTTTGGGATGATTTTAAATTATTAGTAATAGCTTTTTCCTTTGATTAATAAATCTTGCTTTTCGGCGTTGCAAACCGCGTAACTAAATCCTTGCTGAATAGCGTAAGCGCCGTACTCACCTTTTTTATTTATGGCCAGGAACCCAACCTGAATATTTTTTGCAGTTTCAGGTTTCTTTTTGATAATACGCATCACGGCCTCTTTACAAGCGGCTTCGGGTGTATAACCCTGTCGCATTAACTCAACCACCAAAAACGAACCAACATTTCTTACAACTTCTTCTCCAACACCTGTTGAAGTGGCACCACCAACCTCATTATCTACATAGAGCCCAGCTCCAATAATTGGGCTATCGCCAATTCTACCATGTAATTTATACGCCATGCCGCTTGTTGTACAGGCACCAGAAATATTTCCTTTGCTATCAATGGCCAACATTCCAATGGTATCGTGATTGTACTGGTTGCCTGGTAATTTCTGTGGAGCTGCCTTTTCGTACAGCATATTTTCGATATTCATCACCGGCTCGTACTTCGCAGTCTTTAACCAATCTTTCCAGGCCTTTTCGCTCGATGGGGTAAGTAAATTTTCTTTTTTAAAACCTTGTTCCAAAGCAAACTGTAAAGCACCATCACCAGCGAGCATTACATGAGGCGTTTTTTCCATTACTTTTCTAGCAACAGAAATTGGATGTTTGATATGCTCCAGCGCTAAAACTGCTCCACAATTGCCATTTTCATCCATAATACAAGCGTCAAGCGTTACTTTGCCATCTCTATCGGGCAAGCCACCATAACCTACAGATTGATTTTTTTCATCAGCCTCTGGTACCCAAACGCCCTGTTCTACTGCGTCTAATGCTTTGCCACCTTTAGATAAGACCTTCCACGCATCTGCATTTGCTGCAATTCCAAAATCCCAGGTCGAAATCACAATAGGGAGATTAGTAGCTTTTTCTTTATGAGACGGAATGGCATCAGCCATGCTGGTTTTATCGAGAACGAGTAAACCTGCAGAAAGGGTAGATGCTTTTATAAATTTGCGACGGTTGAACATG
Source organism: Pedobacter sp. AC212 (assembly GCF_979258625.1). Taxonomy (NCBI): domain Bacteria; kingdom Pseudomonadati; phylum Bacteroidota; class Sphingobacteriia; order Sphingobacteriales; family Sphingobacteriaceae; genus Pedobacter; species Pedobacter sp. AC212. The sequence goes on from NZ_OZ409870.1 coordinate 2,874,480, forward strand.
TTGAGGTTAATTACTAATGTTTGACTTTTTTTGACGAGTTATTTTTTTGTAAAATAGTTAAGTGATAGAAAATTGATCAGCATCCTTTAGGAAAGGAAATTGCCTTCTAATTTTTACCAATTCCTCATAATTAATGGTTACCGTATACATGTCTTCATCTTCTGGTTTGTAATATACGGTGCTGCCATAAGGATCGATTACCATGGAATGCCCGCCATGATAAATCTGATTTCCATCGTGACCAACACGATTAACACCTATAACGTAACTTTGATTTTCAATGGCTCGAGCCGGAATTAATGCCCTCCAATGCGCCGAACGTTTATCTGGCCAGCTGGCCACAATAAGTAATATATCATATTCCTCATTAACGTTGCGTAACCAAACAGGGAACCGCAAATCGTAGCAAACCGCTAATCTAATTTTCCAGCCTTTAAGTTCGACAATAAGTTTATCCTTACCAGCAGTAAAATTTTTATCCTCTTCGCCTAAACCAAATAAATGCCGCTTATCATAATATTTATAATCGCCGTTTTGTTCCATCCAAATTAAACGATTATAGTAATTTCCATTCTCTTTAATGATAAGACTTCCCGTAATCACACAATTATATTGATAGGCTGTTTTTTGCATCCATTGCATGGTAAAACCGCCCATTTCCTCGGCCAGGGCCTCCGAGTTCATGCTAAAACCACTGTTAAACATTTCGGGTAAAATGATTAAATCTGTCTTTTCCCGAACGCCCATTGATAATCTCAGGGCAAGGTTTTGTAGGTTTTTTTCGATGTTTTCCCAAAATAGATAAGCCTGGAAAATAGTGACTTTCAGGTTTTCTATTTGAGTGTAAACAGGTGTATCCATATATGTTTATTTTACGGGATGATTAAACATTTTTTAACTTTTCTGCAGCCGAAGCTAGCGTAGCATTTTCTTTTGCAAAACAAAATCTAATAATCTTGTGATCGGTTGATTTTTGATAGAATGCTGAAACAGGGATGGTGGCAACGCCAAACTCCTTAATTAGCCTCATGCTGAAATCTACATCCTTTTCATCGCTGATATTACTATAACTTACACATTGAAAATAGGAACCGTTGCAAGGAAGTAACTGCAATCGGCTAGAAGCCAGTAGCTTTCTAAAGTAATCTCTCTTTTCCTGAAAAAATTTGCCAATACCTAAATAATGTTGGGGTTTTTGAAGGTAGTTAGCGATAGCTTGTTGCATAGGGCTATTAACGCTGAAAACATTAAATTGGTGTACTTTCCTGAATTCTTTTGTAAGCACCTCGGGCGCCAAGCAGTAACCTAATTTCCAGCCGGTAGCATGTAAAAGTTTACCGAAAGACGCGATAACGAAGCTCCGCTCACGCAATTCCGGAAAAAGCATTACGCTTTGATGTTTCTGCCCATCATAAATTAAATGTTCATAAACCTCGTCGCTCAAAATCAGAATATCCGTTCCGTTAATTAATTTGATCAACGATTTCATATCGTCCGTTGATAAAATGCTGCCAGTGGGATTGTGAGGTGAATTTAAAATAATCATTCTGGTACTGGAAGTAAAAAGCTTCTTCACCATTTCCCAATCAATAGTATAATTAGGTGGGTCCAGTTCATAAGTTTTTACTAAGCCTCCCAAAAGTTTAATAGTAGGAGCATAGCTGTCATAAGCGGGCTCAAAAATAATTACCTCATCACCAGTATTGATTATTGCTGCAAGCGCAGTAAATATAGCTTGCGTACCGCCAGCGGTAACGGTTATTTCTGTATCAGGGTTATATTTAATGTTGTATAGGGTCTCGACTTTTTCGGCAATAGTTTCTTTAAGTAAATTATTACCAGGCATTGGGGCATATTGGTTGAAACCATCTTTCATAGCTTTGTTAACCAAGTCTGTCAGTACAGGGTCGCAAGTATAATCAGGAAAACCTTGTGATAAATTAATGGCATTATGCTCTGCTGCAAGTTTAGACATTACCGAGAAAATGGTAGTGCTTACACCAGGAAGTTTCGATTGTATATTCAACATGTTATAAGCGAAAATAGTAAAAAAAACATTAAATGTGTTAAACGGGATAGGGTAGGTAAAACTTAAAACCTTTAATTGGTCTCGTCAAACGTTTCCGGTAATAGCAATCCTTTAAACAACCGGAGGATGTTTTATAGTAATGTCTAAGAAAATTCTACTCGTTTGAGATTAAGGCTAAACATCGTTTTACAAATTGCCAATACAGCAATAAATCAGCTTATATGGCTCGATTTTTTAACAAAATGTGATTTTTTTGGATAAGATTTTTTAGGCATAACTGCTTTAAAAATTTTACATTTACCGCCATAATCATTTATATAATAAGATGAAGCATAATTTCGGCGCAGGCCCTTGTATTTTACCTCAAGAAGTGTTTAAACAAGCTGCACAGGCAGTTTTAGATTTTAACGATGGATTATCAATTTTAGAAATTTCGCACAGAACAACTGAATTTGAGGCAGTTGTTGCTGAAGCTGACAAGTTGATTAAAGAGTTATTAAATGTGCCATCGGGTTATTCCGTTTTATTTTTGCAAGGCGGTGCAAGTTTGCAATTTGCAATGGTACCCATGAATTTATTGGGCGATGGACAAACAGCAAGCTACCTAGATTCGGGTGTTTGGGCTACGAAGGCTTTAAAGGAAGCTAAATTTGTAGGAAATGTGAATGTTATTGCATCATCCAAAGATTCGAATTATACTTTTATTCCAAAAGATTTCGAAATCCCTGCTGATAGTGCTTACTTTCACTATACTTCGAATAATACCATTTATGGTACTGAATTATTCGATGTTCCTGAAACGAGTGTTCCAATCGTTTGCGATATGTCATCGGATATCATGAGCCGCGTAATTGATGTATCGAAGTTTGATTTAATTTATGCGGGTGCACAAAAGAATGTCGGTCCTGCAGGTTTAACCATTGTGATTGTTAAAGATGAGATTTTAGGCAAAATCGATCGTAAAATTCCTTCAATGCTAAACTATCAATCTCATATTGATAATGGTTCGATGTACAATACGCCTCCGGTTTTTTCAGTGTACGTTTCATTATTAAACCTTCGTTGGTTAAAATCGAAAGGTGGCGTTGCAGAAATCGAAAAAGAGAACAAGCAAAAAGCCGAAGCACTCTACAGAGAAATTGACAGAAACCCATTGTTTAAAGGTACCTGTGCTGTAGAAGATCGTTCTAAAATGAATATTTGTTTCGTAATGGAAAACCCTGAACTGGAAAAACCATTCCTAAAGTTTGCAGAAGAACAAGGGATTATTGGTATTAAAGGACACAGAAGTGTTGGTGGTTTCCGAGCATCGATGTATAACGCACTTCCTATTACCAGCGTTCACGCTTTAATTGATGCAATGCAATCATTCGAAGAAAAACAAGCAAAATCAAATTAAGATTTAAATTATACCGCAGATAAGCTAGGGTAGGTACATTTCTGTTATTAGGATCTGTATAATCTAAAAATCTGTGTAATCATAAAAGTAACAATGATTAAAATATTAGCAAACGATGGGATAGACCCAATCGGAAAAGAACTACTAGAGAAAGCAGGTTTTCAGGTTGATACCGAAACCATTCCTCAAGATCAATTGGCTGAAGCTTTAAAAAGCTATGATGCCATTACGGTTCGTAGCGCAACGAAAGTTAGAAAAGAGTTAATTGATGCTGTTCCAAATATCAAATTGATTGGTAGAGGCGGCGTTGGTATGGATAATATTGATGTTGAATATGCCCGTAGTCAAGGAGTTGCTGTGGTAAATACGCCAGCTGCATCTTCATTATCAGTAGCCGAATTGGTTTTCTCTCACTTGTTTACGGGAATAAGATTTTTGCAAGACGCAAATCGTAAAATGCCTGTTGAAGGATCTACTCAGTTTAACAACCTCAAAAAAGCTTATGCAAAAGGAACTGAGTTAAGCGGAAAAACAATCGGAATTATAGGTTTCGGTCGCATTGGTCGTGCAACGGCAAAAGTGGCTTTAGGTTTAGGGATGAATGTTTTAGCTTACGATTTGTTTCCATCAGAATCTGAAATTACTTTGGAGTTTCAGGGCGGAAAATCGGTAAGTATTCCGATAAAAACAGTTTCACTAGATGAAGTAATTGCTGGTAGTGATTTCTTAAGCTTGCACACACCATTTGCTGATAAACCAATTTTAGGTGCAGAAGAGTTCGCTAAAATGAAAAATGGTGTAGGAATCGTAAATTGTTCTCGTGGAGGAACTATCGATGAACCGGCTTTAATCGAAGCCTTAAATTCAGGTAAAGTTGCTTTCGCTGGTTTAGATGTTTTTAATAACGAACCGACACCTTTGGCAGAAATCTTAACTCACCCGAAAATTTCATTGACACCACATATTGGTGCATCAACTAACGAAGCGCAAGAACGTATTGGTACGGAATTGGCGACTTTGATTATTGAGCACTTTAAGAAGTAAATATGACTCAAACCTCGTAGGTTTTTCAAAACCTACGAGGTTTTATGTATTTAATCCAAAGCTTTCGTCAACACCCAATAGCGGTATCCCAATATCGCTTTCTGAAAAGTGGTCAATTTATTCGGATCCTTTTTTATTAAACTTGGCAAGATTGCATTATTTATCTTTACCAAAACTTTAAATACTGCCTTTCTCATACTTTTTATATCGCTGTAGTTTCTTATTGAAGAAGTAAAATCCGCCAGCCATTATCAGAATTAAGAATATGATAAAATAGGTTGATAAACCTCCACCATTTTTTTTGGACAGATCGCTGTTTAGTTTTTCGTTTTGATCTTGAAGTTTCTTAATGGTTAACATATAGTTTTCAATTCTTTCTTGTGAATTGTCGGCTACAGCAACCTTCTTTTGATTCTCCAGATCCTTGTAATCCATTAAAACCTTCAGCTCTTTAAAAATATTATTGTCCGTCAGTACAACCTGGCGTAGAATTTCATTTGAATTCTTTATATCTTTTTTGGTTTGCCAGCCGAATATTCCTGTGCGTTGATTTAAACTTTCGTCATATTGACCAAACTTTGCACTTCTTTCTGCAAGCAGTGAATTAACCTTAACGCGTTGAGCTGCATAAGATGCTGTATCTTGTTGAGCAAAAGTTTGAAAACTTATGAATAGGATGGAGAGTAAATGATAATATTTCTTCATGTGGTAATAAACGTGAAAAGAGTAGAAGTTGTTTGAACGCTTTGTTTATTGGTTTATTTGTCATCAGTTCATTGGTTTGCAACGTGGTATTTTGCTTTCGTCATTGCGAGGCACGAAGCAATCTTACAACAATGGTTACACAAAACGTATTTAGATTGCTTCGTTCCTCGCAATGACGGCCGTTCAGGTATGGCGTGCGTGCTAACTTCAGCTTCGTTCTTTAATCTTTCATCTCTTTAAGGATGGAATTCAACTCTAACGATATCGCCAAGGTGCAAACCGAGCAAACCGCTGGCTTTACCTTTGTTGATTGCAATTTCTAGGTGGTTACTAATTCCAAACAAGCATAGCTTTTCTCCTTCCTGAACTTCGTTGTAATGCCAGCTTAACTGGGTGATGGTTTCGCTCTTTCTAAAATACAATGTAAAATCGCGATTCTTCTGAATTCTGGTAAAAAGGTCTTTCGTGATGTTGGTAATTACGTTACAAAAAGTATCGATGTAAACTACACTCCCACGAATGATATCACGCTCAATAACAGGATGTAAAAGCATCTTCTGCTCAATTTCTGCTACAGGTAAACCGATATCTTTTAATTTCCCACCTTTTGCCAAATGCGTCGCAGCTTTCACAAAAATATCTACCAGTGGGAAGTGAAGATATTTCAAATCCTGCATAATATTTAGTTCTACAACATCTTCCGGAACATCATCAAAAAGCAATGAAAAAATACCATTATCAGCGCCAACGAAATAATGATCACGGTGTTTAACAGCAATATATTTGGTGTTTTCACTGTAAACCGAATCTATTCCAATTAAGTGTACCGTATTCTTCGGGAAATATGGATAAGCATTTTTTAAAACGAATGCAGCATAAGAAATATTAAAAGATGGAACTTCATGGGTAATATCAACTAAATTAACGTTAGGCATAAGACTTAACAGACTACCTTTAAGGGCGCTCTGGTAAAAATCTTTTGAACCTAAATCTGTTGTTAAAGTAATTATACCCATTAAAAATTCGTTATTATTGCTTATTCTTGTGTAGAGGCGTAAGCGTCTGCAAATATTCAAATTTTAATTAATATACCCCGATAACTTTTTAAAATACTACAGTTTGAACGAATTAAAATTAACTCTGGATACCGTAAATCCTGCTCACTTTTGGGGGGCAAATAACGAGAATTACGAAATGATTAAAGGTGCTTTCGCTAAATTAAAATTGGTAGCGAGAGGGAGCGATGTTAAGGTTCTCGGTGATGAACAGGAGCTTAAGGCATTCGAAGAGAAGTTTAACCAGCTGGTGGCTCACCTTGAAAAATATAGCTCATTAACCAATAATGATGTTGAATCTATTCTAGGAGCAAAAGCTGCCGGCGTTGCAAAGAAAGATGTAGAGCAACCAACTGGCGGCGGCGGCGAGGTGATTGTTTTCGGCACTAACGGCTTGTTGGTGAAAGCAAGAACGGCTAACCAGCGCAGAATGGTAAGCAGTATTGCTAAAAACGATATTCTTTTTGCCATCGGTCCGGCTGGAACTGGTAAAACCTACACTGCGGTTGCGCTGGCTGTGAGAGCGCTAAAAAACAAAGAAATTAAGCGGATCATTTTAACTCGACCTGCGGTTGAGGCAGGAGAGAACCTCGGTTTTTTGCCTGGAGATTTGAAAGAAAAAATCGATCCTTATTTACGTCCGCTTTACGATGCCTTGGATGATATGATTCCGGCAGAGAAGCTAAAGTTTTATATTGAAAATAGAACCATCGAAATTGCGCCATTAGCTTTTATGCGTGGCCGAACATTAGATAATTGCTTTGTGATTTTAGATGAAGCGCAAAATGCGACAGATATGCAGTTGAAAATGTTTTTAACGCGTATGGGGCCGACGGCTAAGTTTATTGTCACAGGTGATGTTACGCAAGTCGATTTGCCAAAAAAACAAATGTCTGGCTTGTTTAATGGATTAAGGATTCTTGAAGATATTAAAGGAATCGATATCATTTACCTAAGCGGTGAAGATGTTGTCCGTCATAAATTGGTTAAAGACATATTGAAAGCCTACGGCGATATTCAGTAAGATCGAGGTTGCGAAGGTGGTCTTCACCCTGAATTTAGTTCAGGGGCTTGATAGCATGAAAGGTGCTCAAATAAATTCGGCATGACAATGAGGAAAAGCTTGATGTTATCTGTTCTCTTCCAATAAAACTTCAGTTAGATTTAATTTTATGGAAACTATTAGTCTTCAAAATGATTTAAAATTTTCGTTTGAGAAATTGCCTTACACCATCAGACTAATCATTTCAAAAGATGACGAAGAATGGGTATGTCGAAAGGAAAAGCTTAAAAAGCTTTTTGAATTTGCAGAAACTCAGGATGAGCATCTTTTCAAAGGAAGACTGCAACTATTCAAATCAGAAGATAAAGTTAATATTAAAGTTAAAAACGAATTTGTCGCAACGGTTTTAAAAGACGACTTTATCAGAATATTAAACAGATTGAAATAATTTAAACCTGATAGCCAACCGAGCTATCAGGTTTTTTAATTACTATATTTTTAACTCTCGACTCCAGACTTTCCGACTTCGTACTCCAGACTTTCAAGACTTTTTTACTATTTTTATCGCCTCATGAAAGCACAAAAAGAAACAAACTTCAAATTTCCAAATCAGAGCAATTTTTATAAAGGTAAAGTACGCGATGTGTACACCATAGCTGATAAATTAATGGTGCTGGTCGTTTCAGACCGGATCTCTGCATTTGATGTAGTTTTACCCGAAGCCATTCCATTCAAAGGTCAGGTTCTAAACCAAATTGCAGCCAAATTCTTATCTGCAACACAGGATATCGTTCCAAACTGGGTTTTAGATGTTCCAGATCCAATGGTAACCATCGGCCGTATTTGCGAACCTTTTAAAGTAGAAATGGTAATAAGAGGGTATTTGGCAGGTCATGCCTGGCGTGAATACAGTGCAGGAAAACGTTCTGTTTGTGGCGTTTCTTTGCCCGACGGCCTAAAGGAAAATGATAAACTGCCTCAGCCAATCATCACCCCAACAACTAAAGCATCTGTTGGTCACGATGAAGATATTTCAAGAGAAGATATCCTTGCAAAGGGAATTGTATCATTGGCTGACTATGAAAAGTTGGAAGAATATACTTACGCTCTATATCAGCGTGGAACAGAAATCGCGGCGAAAAGCGGATTAATTTTAGTCGATACTAAATATGAATTCGGCAAAGCTGATGGCGTAATCTACTTAATTGATGAAATTCATACTCCAGATTCGTCACGTTATTTCTATGCCGATGGTTACGAAGATCGTCAAAAAGCCGACGAACCTCAAAAACAACTTTCTAAAGAGTTTGTGCGGAAATGGTTGATCGAAAATGGCTTTCAAGGTAAAGATGGTCAGGTTATTCCAGAAATGACTCCCGAGATTGTTAATTCAATCTCAGAACGATACATAGAACTTTATGAGCATATTGTTGGAGAAAAGTTTGTGAAAGCTGATGCTGATTCTATTTCAAGTCGTATAGAAAGCAATGTTACGAAGGCTTTGGAAACGCTTTAAATTTTTATACATTAGTAAAATAAAGATTAGAAGAGATGAAATTTTCAGTTGACAAACACGATAAATACGTAACCTTAAAGTTAAAAGAACCTAAGTTTACAAATGATAATTCACCAGGTTTAAAATCTGAATTATATTTACTTAATGCAGAGGGTTTTAAGAATATCATTGTTGATTTGAGCCATGTAAAAGAATGCACTGATGCGCAGGATTTAAGTTGCTTATTAGTGGGTGACAGACTTTGCAAATCTGCTGGTGGATTATTTATCGTAACTGGTATCAATGATGAAATTGCACCAATTATAGAATTATCAAACATATTTCAATCTGTAACGTTTGTTAATACATTAGAGGAAGCTACTGATTTCATCTTTATGGATGAATTGGAAAAAGAGTTCAGAGGCGCAAAATAACTTACTTATAAATACAACACTGGCCTCGTAGTTTTCAAAAACCTACGAGGCTTTTTATATCAATAGAATATGAAATTTGAGATTACAATTCTTGGAAGCAGTTCGGCAACTCCTGTTTTTAATAGGAATCCATCAGCGCAGCTTTTAAATTGTAATGAAAAATTTTATTTAATTGATTGTGGTGAAGGTACACAACAGCAGCTCACTAAGTACAATTTAAAAGCGGCAAGAATCGACCATATTTTCATTAGCCATTTGCATGGCGATCATTATTTTGGTTTGATCGGTTTACTTTCTAGTTTGCATTTAAACGGCCGGACAAAGTCCATGCAAATTTTCGGACCGAAACCACTTTTAGAAATTCTAGAGATTCAGTTTAAGTACTCAGATACGATTTTAAGATATCCGTTAGAATTTTTTCCCATCGAAGCAGACGTATCAAAGCAAATATTTGAAAATCAAGATTTGATTGTGGAGACGATTGTACTCAATCATCGCATTCCGACAACAGGTTTTATTTTTAAGCAAAAGCCAAGACAACGTAAGCTGATTAAAGAGAAAACAGATGAGATTCCGATGGCTTATTACACTGCCTTGAAAAAAGGAGTTGATGTTGAATTGCCTGATGGACAGATTTTAAAAAGTGAAGACTATACTACGCCTGCAGATCCGCCTAGATCTTATGCTTACTGTTCTGATACCAGGTATGACGAACGCTACTTTTCTAGTATTAAAGGCTGTGATACCTTATATCATGAAGCTACCTTTATGCACGAGCTTTTAGATAGGGCAAATGAAACTCACCACACTACTGCGTTGCAAGCAGGAGAGGTGGCTAAAATTAATGGCGTGGAGAAATTACTGATTGGTCATTTTTCATCGCGATATAAAACGCTTCAGATGTTATTGGAAGAAACCCAATCTGTTTTCGAAAATACTGAGCTAGCCATTGAGGGAAGAACCTTCCAGTTGTAAACCAAAAGAATTTTTTAAACCTTATAGCAGCGGTATCCTTTTAACTTTTTCTGTTAAAAGATTTAGCGGAAAGAAGGAACGAGCTTAAATATTTGTACTTCAATTGTTTTTCTAAATATTTTCAACGAAAAAAGCCTTGCAACTTAAAATTGCAAGGCTTCTCACTTATAGAATAGACTATTTGTCCTTTTTGTTTCCACCACCAAATACAGAGAAATGAACGTAGCGCTTAGGATTTGCTTTTAGATCTATCATCAACTCATCCAGATTTTTAGATGCATTATTTAAGTTTTGATACATTTTATCATCATTTAATAATAATCCCAAACTTCCTTTTCCATCTTTAATACCAGAGATAACGCTTTGTAAGTCGGCAATAGCATTATTAGCATTATCTAATGTTTGTTTAAAATTAGCAGCAGCAAACTTATCTGTAACGGTATTTATATTGGTTAGTATGTCACTAATTTTTTGATTGTTATTGTTTAAGTTGGCAGTAATACCTTCAACATTTTTAAAAATAGCCTCTATGCGGGCACTTTCTGATCCTACTAAACCATCAACCTTTTTAGAAGTTGTTTCTAATGATGCAAGTGTTCCTGCAATACTATTAAAGCTTTTGTCAACATTTTTCTGGAAATTCGGATTTAAGATAGAATTCACGCTACTTAAAATGGAGTCCATTTTTCCAATAATTAATTCTGCTTTCTTCTGTACAGGTTGAACTTGTTCCATCAAGCCTTTTTCTACGTTGGCATTTAATGTGTAGCCATCTTCAGCCATTTTTTTTGAGTTACCTAACGACATTACAATCGCCTTGCTACCTAAAAGGTCAGTTCCCTCTAATCGAGCAATACTATTTTCTGGAATATCATATTTGCTATTGATACTCAAAGTAGCCAAAATAGTTCCACCAGGTTCTAGCTGCAGTTTAGCAACCCGACCGATTTGGTATCCATTAATTAAAACAGGTTTAGAAACGGTTAAACCGTCTACTCTCGTATATCTTGCAAACAAGGTAGTTTCGCTAGAAAAAATGGAATTACCTTTTAAAAAATTGTATCCTATTATGAGTAAAGCGATGGCAAATGCTGCTAAAATACCTACTTTGGTTTCGTTTTTAATCTTCATGAGTGTTTATCTTTGACGGATACAAGCGGTAAAATTAGTAATTATTACTTGTCCGAGGCGTAATTCTTTAATTTATCGTGCAAATATATGTTGTTATTACATAATGCTTACACAGTTATTTTTGTTTGGTGAATAAGTGGTTTTATACCATTTAAAAACTAATTCTACTATTATTTTACCTCAACAGATTTTTTGTAGCTCTTAATTGCAGCCAATATCGAATCTGCAATTTCATTCTGACCTTTTTCAGAGTTGATGTATTTCTCTTCTTCTTTATTCGATATAAACCCAACTTCAGTTAACACGGCTGGCATTCCACATCTTTGAAGCACCAAAACTCCCTGTTCTTTAACCCCCCGGCTTGCTCTTTTATCTCTGCTGATGTAACTTGTTTGAATGAGTTTCGCAAATTTAATGCTTTTATCTCGAAACGTATTTTTTAGTAATGATAAAAGAATGAACGTCCCCGGATTATTTGGATCGTAACCATCGTATTTGCTTTTATAGTTTTTCTCTAGTTTGATATCGGCATTTTCTCTAATCGCAGCATCTTGTTCCTTTAATCTATGCGATCCTGCAACAAGTGTTTCGGCACCTTTTATGTGTTTATTTCCAGGAGGCATCGAATTGCAATGAATGGAGATAAAAAGATCAGCATTGGCATCATTGGCAATTTCAGCCCGTTTATATAAGTCCACATCAACATCCTTCGTTCGGGTATAGATTACTTTAACGTCTGGTAATTCTGCCTTTAACTTTGCGCCTAATTTAAGGGCAACTTTTAATGCAATAGCTTTTTCGGTAGAAAAACTTCCAGATGCACCGGGCTTTTTACCTCCATGACCAGGGTCGATAACAATTGTCTTAATTTTATATCCTTGAGCAATGGAGTGGCTTGGGACGAACGGAAATGTTAAAAATAGAAAGGCTAGAAGTTTGATCTTCATTTTGATAGGGATGGGGTAGATTAGAAAGATGTTTCGGCAATACGTTTATAGTTTTTAATCGCTTTAATTATTCCATTAACAATTTCTGTTTGACCTTCTGCAGAGTTCATATAATCTTCCTCATCGGGATTACTTACAAAACCAATTTCAGTTAAAACTGCAGGCATTGATGCTCGTGCTAATACTGCCAAACTTTTTTCCTGCACGCCCCGGTTAATTCTGCCAGCATTGATATATTCTTGCTGTAAAAGCGACGCAAATTTTAAACTTCTTTCTCTATTGGTTTGTTTCATCAAAGAAAGCATAATGTCATTCTCAGGTGTATTGGCAATAAAACCTTCATAGTTTTTCTGATAATTATCCTCTAAAAACATCGAAGCATTTTCCCTTTTGATTACTTCATCTTGCTCTCCTAAACGGCCTGTGCCAGATACAAAGGTTTCCGTGCCCCGTGTAGAAGTACTTTTCGAAACGACAGAACGGTAAACAGGAACTTTTCTACCTTTAACTTTTTTATAATAATCAACCACTTTCGATACCCTTACCGGCATATCATTCAAGTGAATAGATATAAATAAATCAGCCTTTGCATTATTAGCGATGTTGATGCGTTCGTACAATGGAATGAAAACATCGGTTTGCCTCGTGTAAATTACTTTAATATCTTTAATACTATCTTGAAGTGCTTTACCCAAGTTAAGTGCTGTTTTTAAAGCAACATCTTTCTCTTTAGAATAAACACCATGCGTGGCGCCATCCTTTCCTCCATGACCAGCGTCGATTACGATTGTTTTAATTTTATATTCTTGCGCAAAGGCTTGATTATCAATTGTATTGAATAAAGCAAAACAAATAATAAATGTTAAAATGGTTTTAAGATACATCAATGGTATATTTTTCACTAATTTTGAACGTTTTTGATTAAACATTTGTGCAAAAATAACATTCAAATACGAATTTGAAACTTCTTACTAGCTCTATTTTACTAATTTCTGTCATTTTATTAACACATGGTGTTGGTAAAGCTAACGCATTTTCTTCTTTTTCATTGCAACAAATCATCCAGCAAGACACATCAAAAAGAGATACATCGAAAAAAGCATCTCCAAATAATAGTGGTTTGGATCAAAAAGTAGAGTACCGGGCCGATTCAGTTCGTTTCAGCAAGAACAAGAGTATCATATACATGTATGGAAACGCCAGGGTAAATTATGGCGACTTCGAACTCGATGCAGATTATATCCGTTACGATTCGCAAAATAAACTGATTTTTGCCAGTGGAAGAACGGATCCTAAAACCAATAGATACGTTGGTAAACCGATATTTAAATCCGGTACCGATGGTTCTGCAATAGCCGATTCACTTTATTATAATTCTGAAACTACTAAGGCAAAAGTTTACGGTGTATTCTCTGAGCAGGAGGGTGGCTTTTTCTCTGGCGGACAAAGTAAAAAACAAATTGATGATGAGTTGCACATTAAAAATGTAATGTACAGCACGTGCAACTTGCCTCATCCTCACTTCGGGATTTTGATTACAAAAGGTATTGCCACGGAAAAGCAGATTATAAGTGGACCAATGTACATGGTTTTTGAAGGTGTACCTACGCCAATAGGTTTACCATTTGCATTTTTTCCTAAACCAAATAAAAGAACTTCAGGCATAATTTTACCAAGCCCTGGAGAGGATGCAACACGTGGTTTCTTTTTACAAAATGGAGGTTACTACCTTGGTTTAAATGATTACTGGGACGCTAAATTGCTGGGAAGTATTTACACAAATGGTTCTTACGAGACCAATTTGACCAGTAACTACATCAAAAGATATAAATTTAGCGGAAACATAGGTATTAGCTACAACAGTGTAAAAAATGGTTTAGAGGGCACTGAAGCTTTTGAAAATCCTAACAAGGATTTTAGCATTAGATGGTCGCACTCACAAAACGCAAACGCCAACCCTGGAACAACTTTTAGTGCCAGTGTTAACGTTACTTCCAGTAGCTATTACACCAATAGTCCTGCTAATTTGAACTACGATTTAAATGCGATTGCAAACAATACCACCAATAGTAGTATTAGTTATTCTAAAACTTTTTCCAACAATATGAATTATTCGTTATCGATGACGAGTAATCAAACCTTGCGCACAAGGGATGTATCCATTAGATTGCCCGATGCAACTTTTAACGTGCCAACTTTTAGTCCATTCGATTCAAAAACTCGCGTGGGGGAGCAAAAATGGTATCAGAAAATTACCATTGGATATGCTTTGCAAGGAACGAATGCCATAGATACAAAGGATAGTTTATTGTTTCAAAACGATGGTTTAAAGCGGTTGAGATCTGGTTTCAGTCACAGCATTCCTATCAACATGTCGTTTACAGCCCTAAAATATCTAAACTTCTCTTTGGGTGGTAGCTATAACGAGGTTTGGAATTTTCAACATATCAATAAAAGATTTACCAGTTTCGATGATGGAACTTATACAGAAAGGATAGATACCCTTAGCGGTTTCAAACGGGCCGGAAGTTATAGTCTTTCTACCAGTATGTCTACCAAAATTTATGGTCAAAAGAAGTTTAAAAACCTGGGGAACATTATGGCTATGCGCCACGTAATTACACCTAACGTTTCATTTAATTATTCGCCAGATTTTACTAAAGCAGGTAGAGGTCCGTTTTTGGCTGCAATTGATCAAAATGGTAAAGAAATAAGAGATACTTATCAACAGCCGTTAACCTATTCTGTTTTTCAGGGGATGGCTTATCAAGGTTCTTTTCCTGGCAAAGCTGCCGCTATCGGTTTTGGTGTAGATAATACGGTGGAATTAAAAGTTAAATCGAGCAAAGATACCACTGGTACCGGAGAGCGAAAAATTCCAATTATTCAAGGTTTAAGTATTTCTGGTTCTTATAATTTTCTGGCTCCGAGAAATAAACTTTCTACCTTAAGTTTTAATGGTCGTTCTCAGTTTACAGATAAATTAGGAATTAACTACAATGGTACGTTCGATCCTTATGATTTGGATGAAAGTGTAGATCCTGTTACCGGACAAAGAACCTTTACGCGAAGCAATAATTTCACCCTGAGGAGAGGTGGCCGCTTAGCCCGACTAACTAACATCGGATTTTCATTCGATTACAGCTTAAATCCGGATGCCTTGAAAAAGAAAAATGAAGCCAATGATAAATTGAGCGAAACTGCAAAGGAAAAAGGCTTGTCGCCATTGCAATCAGAACAATTGGCTGCCATCAGCAGAGATCCAAATGCTTTTGTGGATTTCAATATTCCATGGAATTTCTCATTCTCTTACAGTTTTCAATACAGTAACGATTTTGGCGTAAGCACAACAAGTAATACGCTAAACTTCAACGGAGATTTTAATCTGACACCTAAATGGAAATTTACTTTCAATTCGGGTTACGATTTTCAAAATAATGGTCTAACACCAATGAACATAGGGATTTACCGTGACTTACATTGTTGGGATATGAGTGTGAATTGGGTTCCTTATGGTGCTTATAAGAGTTATTCCGTAACCTTAAAGGTTAAGGCCTCAATTCTTCAAGATTTAAAATTGAGCAAAAGACAAGGTTTCTACAATACATACCAGTAAAATTATGCTAGCTGAAATTATAACCATTGGCGATGAAATTCTCATCGGTCAAATTGTTGATACCAATTCGGCCTGGATGGCTAAACAATTAAATTTAATTGGCGTTTCGGTTAAACAGATTACATCAGTTTCTGATGATGAACAACATATTTTATCTGCATTAGCTGATGCTGAAACCAGAGCAGATATCATTTTAATAACCGGTGGTTTAGGTCCGACGAAAGATGATATTACCAAGAAAACTTTGGCTAAATATTTCAATATGGGTTTTAGAAACGATGCCGGAGCCTTAGAAATGGTTCGTCAGATTTTCGAGAAATTCAAACGCCCTTTGTTGGATATTAACATTCAGCAAGCTGATGTACCAGATGGTTGCGAAGTGATCGTTAATAAAAACGGAACCGCTCCATGCATGTGGTTTGAGCAGCACGATAAGATTTTTGTGTCAATGCCTGGAGTTCCGTACGAAATGATGTATTTAATGGACGATGAAGTATTACCAAGAATTAAATCCCGGTTTAAGTTACCGTCAATTGTACACAAAACTATTCTGACGGCTAATATTGGTGAATCCTTTTTAGCCAAGGAAATTGAAGAAATCGAAGATGGTTTGCCACCGCATATTAAGCTTGCGTATTTACCTAAATTAGGCCAGGTGCGTTTGCGTTTATCTGCAAAAGGCGATAATGAATTGGCTTTAAAGGCTGAAGTTGAAGTTTATGCTCAACAGATTATCACAAAAGTTAAAAAGTTTGTTGTAATTGATGAAGATCTCCCGCTCGAGCAGGCCATTCTCAATCTAATGAAATCGAAAGGTTTAACCTTATCTACTGCAGAAAGTTGTACTGGTGGCTATATTGCCCATTTGATTACTCAACATCCTGGCTGTTCATCTGTGTATTGGGGCGGAGCTGTGGCCTATGCCTACGAACTTAAAGAATCGATTTTGGGCGTGAAAGAAGTTACCTTATCTAAATTTGGTGCGGTGAGTGAAGAAACGGTTACCGAAATGGCCGAAGGAGCAATTAAACATTTCAAAACTGATTATGCTATTGCAGTAAGTGGTATAGCCGGACCAGATGGTGGTACCGAAGATAAGCCGGTTGGAACCGTGTGGATTGCGATTTCATCAAAGAATAAAACAGTTGCTAAAGTGTTTAATTTCAGTAATAAACGCCTTCAAAACATCGAACGTTCGGCAGCATCAGCATTAATGATGTTATTAAATCTACTTAGGGAAGACTTTTACAACGAATAAAAACTGTATTTTTGTCGCAATACCAATATATAATACTGTAATTTAATATGGCTCAATACGAACTATTGTTACCAAAAATGGGTGAAAGTGTTGCCGAAGCAACCGTAATTAAATGGGTAAAACAAATTGGAGATTCAATTGATTTGGATGACACAATTTTAGAAATTGCAACAGATAAAGTAGATTCTGAAGTACCTTCACCTGTTGCCGGTAAATTGGTAAAGCAATTATTTAAGGAAGATGAAGTTGCACAAGTTGGTGATGTAATTGCTATTATAGAAACTGCAGGTGGTAACGACGTTAAAACCGAAGAAGCTGCTCGACAAATGCCTGTTGTAGAAGAAGAACAACCTCAAGACATTCCAGGCTTAGCAGAATTACAGCAAGAAAAAACTTCTGAAGTGCAAGCTGATTTTGCTTCTTCAGACCGTTTTTATTCTCCTCTGGTAAAAAGCATAGCTTCTCAAGAAAATATTTCCATTGAAGAACTCGATTCAATAAAAGGCTCTGGTGCAGATGGCAGGCTCAACAAAGATGATTTATTAAATTATATCTCAAACAGAAACGGTGGGCAAGCGAATGCCTCACCAACCATTTCAAATGTTCCTAATCAGCCAGCTGCTGAACCTATTACCGCATCACAACAAGCACCGGTTGCAACTAAAACATCAACAACATCAGTCTCTGGTGGCGATGAAATTATTGAAATGGATAGAATGCGTAAACTTATTGCCGATCATATGGTGATGAGTAAAACGACATCTCCACACGTCACTTCATTTGTTGAGGCCGATGTGACGAATATGGTTTTGTGGCGCAACAAAGTGAAAAATACCTTTGAAAAACGTGAAAATGAGAAAATAACATTTACGCCAATTTTTGTTGAAGCTGTAGCAAAGGCCATTAAAGATTTTCCAATGATCAATGTTTCGGTTAACGGAACGCAAATTATCAAAAAACGCGATATCAATATTGGTATGGCAGCGGCTTTGCCAAGTGGAAACCTCATTGTTCCGGTGATAAAAAATGCCGATCAGTTAAATTTAGTTGGTTTAACAAAAGCCGTTAACGATTTAGCTGCAAGAGCCAGGATTTCAAAACTTAAACCGGATGAAACACAAGGTGGGACTTTCACATTAACAAATGTAGGTTCATTTGGAAACGTGATGGGTACACCTATTATAAACCAACCACAAGTTGCTATTTTAGCTGTGGGCGCCATTAAAAAGAAACCTGCAGTGTTAGAAACTGAACACGGGGATGTTATTGCAATTCGCCACATGATGTTCCTTTCATTGTCTTACGACCATAGAGTTGTGGATGGTTCGTTAGGAGGGATGTTTATTAGAAGAGTGGCTGATTACCTGGAAAACTGGGATTTTAACAGAGAGATTTAATTAAAATAAAAAGAAGTCAAGTTTTTCAAAGCTTGACTTCTTTAGTTTAAAACCAAATCACGTTAATTCTGTTTTTTGACTAACGACTAACGACTTAAATTATGGCTAAGTTTTCAGAATTAATAAATGGAGAGAAACCAGTTTTGGTAGATTTTTTTGCCGAGTGGTGTGGACCTTGCAAAATGATGAAGCCCATTTTAGAACAATTGAAATCGCAGGTTGGCGATTCCGTATCTATTATTAAGGTCGATATTGATAAAAATCAAGCGGCTGCATCAGCCTATTCGGTTCAAAGTGTACCTACTTTAATGTTATTCAAACAAGGAAAACAAGTTTGGCGTCAAAGTGGTGTTTTGCAGGCTTCGCAATTGAAACAGATTATCGATTCTCATTCTTAATTATACTTCGACCACTTTATTGGGCGTAACCGCAAATATTTGTTCATTAGTCTTCGGGTAAATGTTATAAAGGCCTGTAAACGTACTGAAAGCTGGCAAAACTGCATATTCTTTTCCAAAGAAGAAACAAGGAAATTTTAAACGCTGTTTTGCTTTACCCACTACAGTAACCCCAGGATGAATGTGGCCACTTATCGGATACAATTCTTCTTCGGTACATTTTGGTACATCATGAATAAAGCAAAAAGGCCCCAAACAAAAACTCGGTTCATGTATTTCAATTTGCATTGATTCATAATCAGCATTTGCTAACCTATCATGGTTTCCTTTTACAAGCAAGAAAGTGAGTTCGCGAAATTGCTTTTTCCATGATGCAAACTCATCGATATCGGTGTTTAAACCATGATGAAACATATCACCATTAATCAATAACGTTTTAGGTTTGTACTTTTCAATGAGCAAACCTAATCGTTGTAAATCATTTTGAGCGATGGTAGATGGTACTTGTACACCAGCAGAACGGAAATGTGCAGATTTACCCAAATGCAAATCGCTAATGGCTAAAAGTTGATGTTGTGGTAAGTATAAAGCCCTTTCTTTATCTAGAATCAGTTCTTCTCCGTGGCTTGTTATTGTCATTAATTTTTATCTAATATAGTCCGTAGTTGCGAGCAATGACGAAACAGTAAAAGGGTAATCTACTTAAATTTCTCCGATTCTGCTTTCATCCTTGCAATTCGTTGTTCCAATTCTTCCGAACTCATATTTTCCCGTAAACTATCAACCTTGATCGGAAATGATAATGGTGTAAAACTCTGTGGATGGGTAATGATTACCTCACTATTTTGAATTCTTTCTAACGCGGCAGCCAATCTTGGCTCTTCCAACTGCTGATAAAAAACTTCATCGTATGCCTGGCGCAAAAGTAAATTATGTTTATCGTAATCGCTAAAAACATTAAAAAATAAACCTGCCGATGACTGGAGATGTTTATTGGCAACATATTTACCAGGATACCCCTGAAAAACCAAACCTGAAATACAGGCAATATCGCGGAACTTTCTTCGAGCCATTTCTGTTGAATTGATACTTAGCGTAATGTCTTCTGTTAAGTTTTTTGGCGAGAAAACTTCGTATGCGATAGATTCATCCATAGGAATTTCTGTTTCACTTAATAGTTCAAACCCATAATCGTTCATTGCAATAGAAAAACTGATGGGCAAAAGCTTGCTCAAGCGGTAAGCTACCAAGGCTGCCAACACTTCATGAACTAAACGCCCTTCAAATGGATAAGCAAAAAGATGAAAACCTTCTTTGTTATTAATCAATTCAATTAGCAATTCATCATTACGTGGTACATGAGAACGCTTTTCTTGCAAGAGAAATAATGGATAAACAGAATCCAATTCTTCATCATTATGGGTTTTATCTAACGCTTCATTATATTTTTTCCGCAATACCGAACCTAGATTTGAAGATAATGGCAAACGGCCACCATTCCAGCTAGGTGAAATAGCATTTTTTTGTTTGCTCACCCGAACAATCACCGTCATATCTTTAACATGAACAAATTCTAAAACCCGACCGGCCAAACGGAAATTATCGCCGGCTTTTAATCGGGTAACAAAATATTCTTCTACCATGCCGATATACCCGCCGGAAAGAAATTTTACCTTTAACATCGCATCACTTACTATAGTTCCGATGTGCAAACGATGTCGCATGGCCAGCTGTCGGCTTTTAACTTTCCATAATCCGTCTTCATCTTTAGTTACCTTTTTAAACTCGTTATAAGCGCCTAGGCTATCGCCACCTGAAGTAATAAATTGCATTACCCAAGCCCATTCCTCTGGCAAGATCAATCTAAAAGCGTGGGTATTTTTGATTTCCTCATAAATAATTTTGTCATCAAAGCCATCTCCAATAGCTAAAGTAACCAGGTATTGAACCAGAGTATCAAAAACCATAATGAATGGCTCACGACTTTCTATATTATTCGTTTTCGCTGCCTCTTTAATTGCTGCTGCTTCGACCAATTCGAGAGCATGTGTTGGCAAAAAATAGATTTTGGAAACCTCGTGGGGCGAATGCCCCGAACGGCCGGCACGTTGCAAAAACCTGGCAACACCTTTAGGGGAACCAACCTGGACAACGGTATCCACGGGTTTGAAATCAACCCCTAAATCCAAAGATGAAGTCGCAATAACAGCTTTCAGTTGCCCCGTATGTAACGCATCTTCAATCCAGTTTCTGAGTTCAAAATCTATCGAGCCGTGGTGAATAGCAATTCTTCCTGCCAATTCAGGTTCGATATTTAGCAGGTGCTGGTACCACATTTCCGATTGACCACGAGTATTGATAAAAATAAGAGTGGTTTTGCTTTTCTCAATAATAGGCAGAAGTTTATAAGCCAGTTTTAAACCCAAATGCCCAGCCCAAGGCAGGGTTTCAATATCATCAGGAAGGATAGATTTAATGATGATTTTCTTTTCTAGGTCGGCTTTTATAATGATCCTTTTCGCCGTTTCATCAGGCTCCAAAACATCCAAAGCCTCTTCAATATTTCCAATGGTCGCCGAAATTCCCCATACTCTTAAAAACTGATTTTTTTCCAATTTTTGCAAACCTTTAATCCGGGAAATAGCAAGTTCTACCAATACACCACGTTTACTTCCTAACAATTCATGCCATTCATCTGCTACTATGCATTTCAGATTTTTAAATAAAGTTGAAGAGCCTTTTTGCGCCAATAAAAGATGCAAACTTTCAGGTGTAATCAATAAAATTTCGGGCATCGATTTCTTTTGTTGAACCTTTTCTGCCTGCGAGGTATCGCCGTTTCTTACTCCAACATGCCAATCTAATTCAAGTTCGGTAAGTGTTTCACGCATCGCTCTTGCAATATCTTTAGCCAGGGAGCGAAGTGGGGTAATCCAAATGAGTTGCAAACGGTCTTTTGCTTTTTTATTGCTTAATTCTGATGCATTTAGCGCCTCTATGGCTATGGCCAAAAACAAAGAAAATGTTTTACCAAATCCTGTTGGAGCATTCACCAATCCGCTGTAACCGTTTAAGTAGTTTTGCCAGGCATCTTCCTGAAATTTAAATGGTTTACGACCATTGGCTTTAAGCCATTGCTTAATTTTTTTGTAGCCTTTGGTTTTCGTTTGGTCCATGTATAATTGTAATTTCTAAATTTTTAACTTGAAAAGCAATTTCAGTAATTCTTTGGTAGTATTAGTCCCGCCATTTACTAAAATCTTATATTTGTAGAGTTGACAACTTTCTGTGCAATCAGCTATTAAAGTTGTCAACTCTTAAAAAACAAATAAAAGTATTTCCACGTCTGTAGGGTTTAAGTGGCAAGGCCAACCTAAATAAAATAAACCTTCAACAGCCTCATAGTGTTGATGCCAGCAATTGCCTTAAATCTTCTAATGTATTTATTTCAGCAGCTTTTTTATCTTTCCGCCATCTTAAAATCCGTGGAAAACGGAGTGCCAAACCAGCTTTGTGTCTTTTACTTTCTGCGATTCCCTCAAATGCAATTTCGAAAACAAGTTCAGGTTTTACGGTTCTAACTGGTCCAAATTTTTCTATTGCATTTTTAGTTACAAAAGAATTTACTTCTTTAATTTCCTTATCGGTTAGGCCAGAATAAGCCTTTGCAATAGTAACCAGGTTTCCGCCATCGCGAACAGCAAAAGTATAATCGGTGAAAAAATTTGCTCTTCTGCCACTACCTTTTTGGGCATAAATCATCACTGCATCAACGGTATAAGGATTGATTTTCCATTTCCACCAATCGCCACGTTTACGACCACTGTGGTAATGTGAACTCAGTTTTTTAAGCATAATTCCCTCACTATTAATTGAACGTGAGGTTTGTCTTAACTCCGCTAATTCTTCCCAGGTTTTACAAGCTATAACTGGTGATAGAATCACAGCACTTTCATCTAAACTACCAATTAACTGCTCTAATATTTTTCTTCTTTCACTAAGAGGATGTTCGCGAAAATCATTTGCCTCAAACTCCAGAATATCGTAAACGAAGAACCCAATAGGGGCGTCTTCCAGTTGTTTTTTACTGATCGTTTTGCGGTTTAAACGTTGCTGCAAAGTACTAAAAGATAAAACCTGCTTATCCTGTACCGCTAGTATTTCACCATCTAAAACTACACCATCTGGCAAAATATCAATTAAAAAATGTAGTTCTGGGAATTGCTCTGTTACCAATTCTTCGCCTCTGCTCCATATAAATAATTCACCATTTCTTTTAACAATTTGTCCGCGGATACCATCCCATTTCCATTCGGCTTGCCATTCGGTAATATCGCCTAACTTTTCTGGCTCTTGCTCCAAAGCATAGGCAAGGCAAAAGGGATATGGCCAGGAGTTATCAGTATTTACATGTGCCCCATTAATCAGCTCGGTAAAAGTAATTTCATAAGGATTCCACTTGCCCATAATGCTATGCATAATTTGGGCACTATCCAAACTACTTTGCTTGGCCAGGGCATTCACAAGCATTTTATTGGAAACCCCAATTCTGAAATTGCCTGAAATAAGTTTGTTGAAAATGAATCGTTCTTGTGTTTCTAAGGTATTCCAAGCATTTAAGATAAAATCTTTTTTAGTTTCATCATCTTTACCTTCCAAATCGTGCAAATTTTCAATCCATTTATGCAATTGAATATCTGAAGTATTCTCTGCAGGCGGGAGGAGCAGGGCAATGGTTTCGCTTAAATCGCCCACGTTCGAGTAACTTTCAGAAAATAACCATTCGGGTGTTTGTGTAATTTCTATTGCCCAATATTTAAGCAATGCTGATTTAATTGGTCGACGAGGTTTTTTACCTGTGAACAGGGCGATGACCCAAATCTTATCTTTATCATCAGCAAAATTAAAATAATCAACTAATGCAGCAATTTTGTCATTGGTTTTATTGCTCAATTCTAGCTGCTGAATGAGTTTTGCAAATCTTTTCATTCTGCGCTTATGTTTTCAGTTTCATTCTTTTGATTCTCACCATCCGCCAGATCAACTTTGTTTTCTTCATCGTCTTCTTGCCCAAACTTGGTCATTACTTCTTCTGATTCAATGCCCTCATCATTTAAAAACCGACTAAAAGCGGCCGTGAAACCATGGGTAACATAAACTTTTTCTGCGCCGGTTGCAGTAATGGCATCCATTAGCCCTGTCCAATCGGCATGGTCACTGAGGGCGAAACCAGCATCGGCACTTTGCCAGCGACGGTGTGCCCGAACCTGCATCCAACCTGAGCAAATACCAGTAACCGGATGGGATAAATTCTTAATCCATCGGCTATCACGCATGGCTGGTGGCACAATTACAATTCCCTTCTGTAATTCATCCTTGGTAGTTTCGGGTGTAATTCTAATCGTTTCTGGCAAGTTTACACCAGCATTGATAATTACTTCATTTAGGTTTGCGATACTATTGTGAACATAAATAGGAACACTACCCGCAAGATTTTTAATTAAACGTTGTGCTTTCCCTAAACTATATGCAATTAATACGCTCGTTTTTTGTTGTGGAATATTATCGCTAACCCAACTTTTAATTTTATCGAAAACAAGATCTTGTTTTTGCCATTTATATACAGGCAAACCAAAAGTACTTTCAGATACAAATGAATGGCATTTTACGGGTTCAAAAATATCACTAATCCCATCATCTTCCGTTTTATAGTCGCCTGAAATAACACAGATTTCCCCTTTGTATTCTAATCTAACTTGTGCCGAACCAATGATATGGCCTGCAGGATAAAATGAAATATTTACACCGTTACGAACGATGCTTTCGCCATAATTAAGGGTTTCTACATTTAAATCTTCGCTAATGCGGCGTTTAATTATAGGCTTTGTTAAGGTATGGCAGAGGTAATGTTTATTTCCAAAACGTACATGGTCGCTATGGCCATGTGTAGTTACGGCGTAATCTACAGGCCACCAAGGATCTACATAAAAATCTCCTTGCTTACAGTAAATACCTCTTTTTGTAAATTCTATTAATGCCATGAGTACTAAACAATAAATTATGCTATAAGTTTTAAATCAATATCGGCTAATTAGCCGATAATTTAAAATATCGGGTAATTAGCCGATAAATAGAAATATCGGGTAATTAGCCGATAATTTTTGAAATATGATTTAATAATCCGATATTGTATTATGATTTGCATTATAACAGGTGATATAATAGGTTCAAGAAAGATAAAAGATAGCTGGTTATTGAGTTTGAAAAATGCTTTAAAAGTAGTTTCAAAGCAGAATAATAAGTGGGAGATTTATCGCGGAGATAGCTTCCAGGTAGAGGTAGAGACAGAAAATGCCATTAAAACTGCAGCTTATTTAAAAGCCTGTATCAGAATAAATAAACCTGCAGATGTGAGGATGGGCATTGGAATCGGAGATATAAAAAGCAAGCGTAAAAAACTTTCAGAATCAAGCGGAGATGCATTTGTAAGCTCTGGAGCAGCTTTTGATAGCTTAAAACAAGCAAAAGTTAATCTGGCTATTAAAACTGACTTCCCTGATTTCGATGAAGAAATTAATGTTATGATTAAGCTTTCTTTAATTGCAATGGATAGTTGGGGAATAGTTGCAGCAGAAATGGTCAAGCTGGCATTAGAAAACGAAAATGTGTTGCAAAGTGAGCTAGCCGTGCTTTCAGGCAGAACCCAATCTTTGGTAAGTGAGGCTTTAAAACGTGCTCATTATTCTGAATTGATGGAGATGGATAAATTATACCGTAAAAAATTGAACCAAACGCTTTCGAAATAATGGAGATCTATTTAATTAAAATCATTATAGCGCATTTAGTTGGAGATTTTTTTCTGCAGCCTAATTCATGGGTGAAAGATAAAGAAAGAAAGAAGCTAAAATCAAGCAAGTTATATTTACATGTCCTGGTTCATATAGGATTAATTTTTGTTGTTTTTTTAAGCTTTAATGTTTGGAAAATAGCTTTATCAATCGGTGTATTGCATCTTCTAATTGATGCCTTAAAATCGATCTTTCAAACAAATAAAAATGCCAGAATCTTATTTTTTGTTGACCAGGTTTTGCACTTTAGCTCTATTGTATTGGTATGGAATTTTTTCTATAATGGTTATTTAAATATCAGTTTTATCAATGAAACGCACACGTGGATTATAATTTCGGGCATTTTGTTTTTGACTATGCCAACATCCATCATTATGAAAGTGATTATTGCCAAGTGGTTACCAGAAAGTGATGATGAGAGTCCGAAATCGTTACAGAATGCAGGGAAATATATTGGAATTTTAGAACGCACATTGATTTTTGTTTTCATCCTCACCAATCACTTTGAGGCTGTAGGTTTTCTGTTGGCGGCTAAATCTGTTTTCCGCTTTGGCGATTTAAAAGAAGCACATGATTTAAAATTAACCGAATATGTACTAATTGGCACCTTGCTGAGTTTCGGAATCGCCATAGTAGTTTCACTAATGATTATGGGATTGATAAAATAAATTTTCCCTGCCGCATATTAAGCTTTATGCTAAGCTAACATTAAGGAGCGTGTAGAACATTGCATTCTAAACCCGATTGAAATGTAATACTTTTTTGAGAAACCTCGCAGGTTTTAAAAACCTGCGAGGTTGATTTTCACAAAAAAGATTAAAATGAAAAGCGGGGATATCGAATCCGATTCCCCGCTAAATTGCTTTTCAAATACTAATTCTATTTTGCGCCTGGAGGGCAGTTATCTTTCAAAAACTTAGTATAAGTGAGCGATAAATGCTCACTGGTTCCATCGCCCTCAGAAATACTGTGCGTACGATTCGGATAGCTCATTAATTGGAAAACCTTTCTGTTTTTAATCAATTCGTTAATTAACATTTCTGCGTTTTGATAATGAACATTATCATCGCCAGTACCGTGAATGTAAAGTAAATTACCCTTCAGATTTTTGGCATAAGTAATAGGAGAGCCCTTAACATAAGCTTCTTTGCTTGGAAAAGGAGTGCCCATATAACGTTCCTGATAAATATTATCGTAAGTTAATTGGTTACCAACAGCTGCAATGGAGATACCTGTTTTGTAAATTTCAGGATATTGAAACATTAAGTTTAAAGTGGATGAACCACCGCCACTCCAGCCCCAAACGGCAACACGATCTTTATCCATAAATGCATTTGTAGCCAGCAGTTTTTTTGCGGCCATGGCCTGATCGCGGATATTAATTACACCAATGTTTTTGTAAATACCCTTTCTCCAGGCTGCACCTTTAGGAACAGGCGCACCACGGTTATCCATAGAAATATAGATATAACCATCTTTGGCCATATCGCCGGCATAAAGGGGATTTCTACCGGCTCCATAAGTATCAGAGGCTGTTGGAGAAGCAGGTTCGCCATAAACATAAAATACTACAGGATATTTTTTATCGGGATTAAAATTATCTGGTTTTTTCATCCAGCCATCCAATTCAACACCATCTTCTGTAGTTACTTTAAAGAATTCTACTTTATTTTTAGGTGCTTCTTGTTTTGATAATTGGTTAGTAATGCTACCATCCATGGTGAATGGATTGCCTGTAGTAAAATTCATCCATTCGGTTACCGGCCTTACTGTAGCGCTATTGTAGGTATGACGAGCGAAAGCTGCATTAGGGGAAATATCATAGCTGTGCGTGCCAGGAAGCAGGATAGATGGCGTAACTTGTTCTAACTTGCCCTTACCATCGAGCTTGGTTTTATACAAATAACGTTGTGTGGCATTATTAGGCGAAGCGATGAAATACAAATAGTTATTCTTATCGTCGATTAATTTTACATCGACAACATCGTAATTTCCTTTTGTTACCAGCGTTTCTTTTTTTCCATCACGACTAATTCTATAAAGGTGTGCCCATCCATCTTTATCAGATAAAATGGTAAACTCCTTATTGTCATTTAACCATTTCCACTCATCTTGGGCATCAATCCATGCTTTTGCTTTTTCGGTATAAATGGCTTTAGCAGCGCCACTGGTTGCATCGCAAATAAATACAATACTTTCATTTTGCTCGCGATTTAATTGTTGGAGAATTACCTCATTGCTATTTGGAACCCATTGCATCCGAGGAATATAATGTTGAATATTATCGCCAGGGATATTTAACCAATTGGTTTTAGCAGTATTTACATCGACAATACCAACTTTACAAGCTGATGGATTTTCGCCAACTTTCGGATATTCTACAGGAATGGTGAAGGGATAAATCGAATCGGTATTATTAATCATTAAAAAATTCTTGATTTTGGTAGCGTCGATTTGCCAATAAGCAATAGATTTTCCATCAGGACTCCATCTAAAACCATCTCTGCAATCGAATTCTTCCTCGTAAACCCAATCAAAAGTGCCGTTAATCATTCGGTCTGTTCCATCGGTTGTTAAGGCCTTCATGTTAGTACCGTCAGAATTTTCTACGTACAAATTGTGTTTGCTTACATAAGCAACCTTACTTCCATCGGGCGATAATTTTGCAAACATCAACGATGATGCAGGCTTGTCTTTGCCGATTTGAGTGATCTTATTCGCTGTTAAATCAGCCAACCAATAATCTCCACGCGTATCGTAGCGCCAAACTTTTTTACTATTGGTGTAAATTAAAGCTTTAGTTCCATCGGCAGAAAGTTGAAAACTACGAACTGCAATTGGGGCATCTTTTCCTGAAGGCGTTAGAAGTGTCCGGGAAATAATCGTCTTTTTCTCACTTTTGGGTAGTGTAACAGAAACAATTTCTCCACTGGTAATTTGATAATAAGAATTGCCATCTTTTGCCCAATTTATGCCTTGAGCTTTTGCATCAACAAGTACACAAACGGTAATGCAAACTATTGAGAGTTTGAGTAATAAGTTTTTTATCATAGAAAATTAGTCATAAAAAAAGCTTTTTAACTTTTGGGCTAATTTAAATAAAAGCCGGCAGTTAAAAAGCCTTTGATTGTAAGATATAAGTTAGTTATTCTCCGCCACCTTGCATTTTCATTAATTCGTCCATAGTTACTACTTCGTAACCTGCCGGAACGTCTTTCGAAATTGCACCCACTTTACCTTCAGCAATTGATTTTAATGTTGTTGTAGTTTCGATACCGCGTTGAACCATTGTAAACTTTACCGGAAATGCACCTAAACCTGGGAAATAGTTTTGAGAACCTACGTTTGGAAGTTCTACATCTTTAGTTGCCCATAATTCGTGAGCGCCACCTTTATCATCTTTAAATGTATATTTTTCAGCATTGTAACCACCTACAGTTTGTTTTTCGCCAGTTGCTTTGAAATCTGAAAACTTAGCAATTGCACCCATAGCTTTTTCTACATCTTCTTTTGATTGTTTTACGGCGAATTGTTTTTGAGCGATAGGCACATCAATTAATAATAAACCCGTTTTTTCGTTGTTATCAGAAACGATACCAATTAAAGCAGGACCTTGTTCCATTTCAATTTTAGTTAAACCATTATTGAATTTAACTTTCATTTCTGCAGGTGGTTCCTGACCGCCCATTGCAGCTTTTTGCTCATCAGTTAATTTATATTCCAAGCCGTAAGTAATCGTACCTTCAGCAATTTTTTTTTGCGCATGTGCGATTATTGCACCACTAACTAAGATTAAAGCGACAACGCTTGTTTTGATTGATTTTAACATGTTTTTATTTAAGTTTAGTTTTTTACCAGTTAATTTTTTCTTTATTTAAAAATGAAGCAATTCCTTTTTTGAAATCTTCACTTTCCCTCACTCTAGCGTTTATTTGTACTGCAAATTCCAGACTTTTCTCCAATAAGGGATTTGTTGTTTGGTTAATTAGCTGTTTTGTGATCATCAACGAATTACCAGAACTCCCGCTACACAAACGTAGTGCAAATTCTTTAACACTTCGATTAATTTCTGCTGAATTTGTTACATAATTTATCAATTTATATTCCAAAGCCTCCTGAGCTGTGAAAGTTTTTCCAGTTAGCAATAATTCTTTAGCTATAGTTTCGTTTACCTTTTGCTTCAAAAAACACGAAACGATAGCCGGTACGAAGCCGATTTTAACTTCTGTATAGCCAAAACTGCTTTCAGGAGTGGCGAAAATAATGTCGCATATTGTGGCTAATCCGCACCCCCCGGCGATTGCATGTCCCTCTACCTGTGCAATAACTATTTTCGGAAGATAATAAATGGTTGTAAAAAGCTTTTTTAAATTATTCGAATCTATAACATTTTCTTCAAAGGTATTTTGTTGTAATTGTTGAAGATACTCTAAATCTGCACCCGCACTGAATGAACCTCCATTTGCTTTTAATACGATCACTTTAACCGCATCATCTTCTGATGCATGAATAAATTTCTCAGTTAATTCCAAAATTAATTGAGGATTTAGTGCGTTTCTTTTTTCGGGTCTGTTGAGGGTTATGGTGGCAATTCTTTCTTCCACACGGTACAAAACCAGGTTTTCCATGTTATTGGGTTAGGTAAACCAAATATGCAGGATTTTTCTTTAAAATATGAGCTTCTATTTTATTATTCTCCGCAAATTTTTTAAAGGTTGCTATTTTATAATCTTTATTTGTAGCGTCGATAATTAAATGTCTAAATGTTAATTCTTTAGGAAGATTTTGCAAATTGTATTTGTTATTAGCTGTTAACCAAACGCTTGAAAATTTACTATCGATTACTATCTTTTTATAATTAAGGTGTTCATCAATCAGTAGAATATTGTACTTATAAAATACAATTTGGTTATCTTTTTTAATGAAATTCTTCGAAACGGTGTCTCTTTCCAAATTGGTAAATCTAATTGCATTAATCTGAGATTGTTGCAGTGCGGGCTCAATAAAGAATTCGTAATTTCTATCGTCTGAGCTTAAATCGGTAAGTAAAATTGCGGTTTTACCATCAATAAATGCAGCTGCATAATTTTTTCTTAAGGTGAAAAAGATAATTTTCTTCTGATGGATAGCCGCCCAATCATTATAAAGGGTAATTGCAGAACAGGCGACATAAATCAACGCGGAAAAGATATAAAATTTAGCACTCTTACTGACAAGCCCGTAAATCAATAAGCCCAAAGCAATACTCATCAAGATTAATTCTGGAAGAGTAATCCATACCGATGAAAAAGTAGAAAATGGTAAATCGGCAATCCGTTTTAGAACGATGTTTGTAGTAACGATTATCCATTCAAAAATCGGGGAAATTTTATCTATAAATGGAACTAGAATAGCAATTCCTAAAACCATAATGAGGATAAGCGGAATAGAGATAAACAAATTCCCCATTAAAAAATAGACAGGAAATTGATGGAAATAATAAATACAAAGCGGAAATGTAACCAATTGTGCCGATAGAGAAAGTGCAATCAATTGCCACACTTTATTCAGCCATTTATTTTTAACGTAGATCCATTTGTAAATCTTTGGTTGAAGATAAATTAAACCAAAAACGGACAGGTATGACAGTTGAAAACCAACATCCCAAATTAAGAATGGATTGTAAATCAGCTGGCAAAATGCCGCAAATGCTAAAGTGTTATATCCGTTTTTATTTCTGGCGAAAGTTTTAGCTGTGATGAAAATTGTGATCATAATCGTCGCCCGGACGACAGATGGAGATAAACCTGTAATTAATGAATAGCCGCAAATCAAACTACAGATGAGGATAAACTTTAAAATTTTAAGTGAACGTTTTTTGTCCAGAAAAGCTAAACAAAAATCTAGCACAAAGAAAATTATCGCCACATGACTACCGGAGACAGAGAGAGCATGGATGGTTCCAGTTTTAGAATAAGCTGCTAGCGTTTCCTTACTTAAATCCGCCCGATATCCTAAAATTAGTGTCGATGCAACTGCAAAAGCTTCATCATCTTTTATCAGTTTTCGGTATTTTGCCACCTGCTTTTCCCTCAAATCCAAGGCAAACTTTATAATCGGATTTCCAGTATTTCTATTAGTTTTAAGCAAGTGCTTTTGGTTGATAAATGTTTGTTCGTAAACGTTTTTGCTGGCCAGCCACCTTTTAAAATCAAATTCAGCGGGATTATATGGGGGTTCAACTTCCAGATATTTTGCGAACACTATCAACTCATCACCATATTTTAATTTTACTGGGCTTAGGCTATCTACCTTCAAAGCCAGCAATAATTGTCCGCTCAGCTTAACGTGGTTCGAATTCTCGTAACCCGAAACTACGTTTGCCGTAAACCTTAAAATATCATTTGTTTGCTCGGGTTCATCATTTATCCAAATTTTTAAGTAAGTATATTTCTTTTTGGCGAAGTAATCTTGCCTCAGCTTGTGATTATTTAAGAGGCATAGTAATCCTCCCAGTATAAAAAAGAAAATAAAAATTAATGATCCTGTTATGCCTTTAAACTTATAGCCCTTAGCCTTTTTGTAAATTATGTTAATAGTTAATAAAAAAATGAAAATCACTACCAACGTAATCTCAGTAATCAAAATCATTCTTTGCGTTGCGATGAAGTAAAAAATGCCAATCCCAATTAAAAAAGGAATTAGAATCCTTGCGAAAATATATTCTGCTTTAAACATATTTTAAAATTGATACCTCAACTGAATTTTTATCTCTGATTTTTTATTGCCTTGTATTTCGTCCAAATATGAACCAACTGTTTCTACATTTTTATAAACAAACATGGCGTATCTTGCCCAAATATTTAATTTTTTAGCAAGGTTATATTTCAGGTTTAAGTAAGTCCTGAAACCTTTTCCACTGTACATTCCGAAGGCAAAACTATATAGCACATCATCTTCGTAGGCATAAATCCGGCTGTTGTAACTTGGTGTGTTGAAATATGCAATTCTCAGATTTCCGGTGACTTTAGAAAACATCGGAGAGTAATCTACATCCTGGTAAATCAGATAGCCAAATTCACGATTTGCTTCGCCTTTTTTATATTGAGAAACTTCCATTCGGTTTTGAAAGCTCCATTTTTTATTGAGTTGCCAACTCACTTCTATGCGGTAGCCTTCTTTCTTAACATCATCCAAAAAGTTAATCGGGACATCCAAATCGGTGTTTTGTTGTTTGTGTTCAGTTTTAAATCTTGCTAAAAATTTAAAGGTTTTGCTCGGGGTGTAAACCGCCTGACTTAAGATTTCGTAACCTTTTGATGGTGCATCTATACGATATTTTAACCAAGGAAATTGGAAGTAATCACCATAAATGGAGAACGCCCATTTTTTGTTTGGAGTGATGTTTAAGCCTGCATACAATCCTTTTTCGTTTATCGCTTCGCTTGCCTCAGCCAGTGCCTGATTAAAAAAATTATGATAATCTTTTTCATAATTCCGATACGTTATTGCAGCAGAAACTACAGGAGAAAGACTGATTAAAGCACCGTTAACGTAAGCCAAACCACTATTTAAACTTTTTCCAACTTCACCAAAGAGATAAATATTTTCGTAGGTATAATTATAATAAGCACCAACATTTGTTAATGAATTTCCTGTAAAACTAGACCGATCGTAAACCGCAGTTTGTGTAATGAAACTATTTCCGTATTTACTATGATAAGCAATGGCACCAATCCCCAATTCATTTTTGGTATATTGAAGTGCTGCTCCATAAACCTGTTGACTCAAAGAATTTTTGTTTTCAATTTCTGTCGGGGTTCTGTGGTAACCACTTTGATTAATTGTTGCTTGAACTAGATTGCCGTCAAAATCTAGCTCCTGACTTGCATCAAGATTTCTAAAAGAGACGAAAGGAGTGATGTCAATATTTTTGTAAAGATTAATTGTTGCGGATACGCCTCTTAAAAAGGAATATTCATTGGCTGAAGTATAAGGACGCAAGCCCAAATCTTTTTTCGCCACGCTGGTAACATCTGGCCCTTTACCAAAGGCAAATCCCGACCACATGGTAACACCTTGTCCAAATTGTAAGGTGTAATCTCCAATTACTAACTTTTTAACTCGACCTAATTTAAATAAGGCAATATTTCCAGAGTAGAAATCAAATGGTTTACCAATGAATTTTTCACCAGCATCTTTATCCATTGTGATTGCGGCTGAAACAATTGTTCCATAATGGTAACGATAGCGGGCTTGAAACTTTTCTGGAGATCCTAAATATCGGTTTCCAGGTAAATCTGTAAAACCTTTTTGCGTCTGCAAAGTTTGTGCAAAACGCATCACTAAATCATTCTCTCCTAAAGTTAAGATATTTTTAAAGCTAAGTTTTTCGTACTCTGTTGCAACACTTAAAGTAACAAAGGGTAACAAACTTTCTACCGTTTTTATATCAAATGCATCAATACTTTGAAGCTCCAATACATTGACAAAATCTCCGTTATCTTTTAGATAGGCAAAGAAGTTACTGATTTGAAGAGGAGACAAAAATACAAGTGTCTTCAATTCTTCTGGTGAAGTTTTGTTAAGATTAATTGGATGCTTTTTATATCTCGTCAGCACCTCAATTAGTTCAGTCATATCATAATCGTCAGGAAGATTTTCTGCTACACTTTCCAAAATATCTCGAACATCAACTTCTTGCTCAGCAATTTGAGCGTTTGCAATGAAACCCGTCACTACAAATACCAATGTTATAAGTCTAAAACGCATAGCCAATTGCAATTTGGGGTGCATAACCAAGGTTGGCATCGTAGGTAGTTGCCATATCAAACAAGAACTTTTTATAGTTTAAACCGAAACCAGCATATTGCTTAAAAGGCTTTGCACTTAAACCACCGCGTAGGCTCAATAAACTGATAATTTTATAATCGATACCCAATCTGACATCAATCGATTCATTAAGTTTTTTACTGACAGATGTAGCAATTAATACCTTATCAGAGGCCAAATAACTCGCACCAACATTAATCGATGTTGGAATTTCTATTAATATTTCAGTGCTGCTGAATTTTTGTTTGGATGGATTACTTAAAAAAGCTCCGAAAGTAAATACATTATTAAAATGGTAAAGCGCTCCAAAATCTATCGAAAAACCTGTTGAAGCACCATAGTTCGCAATTTTAAGCTGATGATAGTTTGCGTTAAGGCCGATTGATAGTTTGTTTCCAAATTTTTTGGCATAAGCAAAACCAATTTTGCTCTCATTGTATTCTGTAAATCCGTAGCGTTGGAAACTAAGTCCAACAAAATTGTTTTTTAAAGGTAGAACAGCAACTAGCGCTTGTGTACTAATTTCATCACTAAAAAGATGTTTAATGTAGTTTAAGGCAATGGTTGGCTGCTCGAGCGAGGTTATTCCCGATGGATTTGCCTGTAGCGCCCAAACATCGGTAACGGCGGTGCCACTGTTGCCCATGGCAGTAAGCCGAGGACCCAGACTGTTTTGACCGAATAAATAAAAAGGCGTAAGGGAGATTAACAATACATTCCATATTTTCATTTGAGGGCGTTAAACCAGTAAATAAAAAATAGGGAGGATTGTGTTTGGTTATTTCAATTTAGTGAAATTAAATTAGAATTGATAACTATAATATTTTTAAAATTCTCAGTAAAAATAAAAACCTCGACTGTTTTCACAATCGAGGCTCTTTTATTATTATTTAATTATTTTTTTGCCTGTTGTTGCTGACGCATGTAATCATCTAAACGTTGTTGAAACTTAGATTTCTTCTTTTTATCATCAGTTGGTCTTGCTTTATTCTGTTGAATTAAAGCATGGATTTTATCATCATCTACCATTTTACGAATTAAGAACTGCTGTCCGAAAGTCATTAAGTTGGCCAAGAAATAATAATAGTTTAAACCCGCAGGGTAACTGTTCAAAACACCTAAGAAAATGATTGGCATGATGTAACCAATGTATTTCATTTGGCCAGTTGCACCCGAAACCTGATTGTTAAAGTAAGTCATGATTAATGTCGAAACTGTCATCAAAACACACATTAAACTCAAGTGATCGCCAATAAATGGAACTTTAAATCCGAATTTAATAAACTCATCATAGGTTGATAAATCTTTCATCCATAAGAAACTTTCTCCACGTAATTCGAAAAGGTTAGGGAAGAAGAAGAAGAAAGCCATTACCAACGGTAATTGTAAAACCATTGGTAAACAACCACCAAGTGGATTTACACCAGCCTTTTTGTAAAGTTTTAAATATTCTTGTTGAACCAAGGTTGGATTATCTTCACCTACTTTGGCTTTAATTTCATCCATTTCTGGCTTCAATACCCTCATTTTAGCCATTGATAGGTATGACTTATAAGTTAATGGAGATAATGCAACTTTTAATAAAATGGTTAATACCAAAATAATTAAACCGAAGTTCCAGCCGAAGTTGTTAAGGAAATTAAATACAGGCAATACGATAAAACGGTTGATGTATTTTAACGGCCAGTAACCTAAATCTACTTGTTTCTCTAAATCGTAACCTTGATCTTTTAAAGCAGAGAATTTGTTGGTACCAAAGTAGAATTCCATGCTGTATGCCTGGTTTGCAAGATGCGCATAAGGTAATTGCATATTAGCATCATAAAATTTAACCTGACCAGGAGCTGTTGGGATTTTTACTTCTAAACTTCCTTTTTCGAAACCATCCTTCGAAATCAGCGTTGCAGAGAAAAAATGTTGTTTAAATGAAAACCACTGAATTTTTCCTTTGCCTAAATCTTCTTTTTCATCTTTTGATACACTTAAGTGATCAACATCGCCGTCAACATATTTATAGTATGGTGCCGAATAACGGTGCTCGCTTTCTAAAGATTTTTCTTGCTGTAATAAAATAGTTTGCCAGTTTAAAGAAATGTTATTTCCGGCAATTACTTGTTGTAAGCCAACCAGGTTGATGTTAAAGCCAACTTTATTACTTGCAGCTTTTAAATCGTAAACATACTCAACATAAGCATTTGCGCCATAATTAGCACGCATGGTTACGGTATTACCAGCTTTAGTAGGAGTGAAGTATAAATCGTTAGTGTTGATTACTTTGCCAGCAGCATTTAAAGTCAAGCCAAATTTATTGGCATTTCCGTCAAATAATATTAGCGGCTTGCCAGCATAGGTTTTTTGTCCTTTAACTTCTACTGAAATAATTCTACCACCTTTATTACTTAGGTTGATTAATAATTTCTCATTCTCTAAAACTGTTTTTGCATCTGTTCCTGTTATTGCAGAACCGAAAGGACCTTTTAAAGCCAAAGAATCTACAGTGGGTGTAGTTGCTACAGCAGTTGTGTCTTTTAAAACTGGTTTAATTCCAGCGTTTTTTAGTGAATCAGCTCTCTTTATAGAGTCGATTCTGGCATTTTCTTTTTTTATTTCAGCATCTTTTGGCCCAAAAAAGTAGAATGATCCCGCCAAGATGATCATAATCAGGAATAATCCTGTAAAGGTATTTCTATCCATTATATTTGTTTGTACTGCTTTTAATTCGTTTTCTTTTTCGCAAACTCCATCGCAGCGGCGACAAATTTAACAAAAAGTGGGTGAGGATTAGCAACTGTTGATTTTAATTCTGGGTGAAACTGTCCTCCAACGAAAAAAGGATGGTTTTTTAACTCTACAATTTCAACCAGGTTTGTTTGTGGATTAATTCCAGAAGCAATCATTCCAGCATCTTCATACTGCTTTAAATAATCGTTGTTAAATTCGTAACGATGACGGTGACGCTCATTTATGTGTGCTTTGCCGTAGATAGCAAATGCTTTCGTTCCTTTCTTAATGTCGCAAGGATATGAACCTAAACGCATGGTACCGCCCATGTTTACAATATTTTTCTGTTCTTCCATCATGTTAATCACAGGATTTTTAGAATCAGCTTCAATTTCGGTAGTATGCGCATCTTTTAAGCCCAAAACATTCCGTCCGAACTCAATAACAGCACATTGCATACCTAAACATATTCCAAAAAATGGAATATTATTTTCGCGGACGTATTTAATGGTGTCGATTTTTCCTTCAATACCACGACTTCCGAAACCTGGTGCTACTAAAACACCATTTAAGTGACCTAATTTCTCTTTTACGTTATCAGGAAAAATGCCTTCAGAGTGGATATATTCAACACGAACTTTACATTCGTTTTTAGAACCTGCATGCACAAAAGATTCGATAATCGATTTGTAAGCATCTGGTAACTCAACATATTTACCAACCAAACCAATAGTTACATCAGCTGTCGGATTTTTTAAATGTCCTAAAAACTCCTTCCAGCTTTCCATATCTGGTTCGTTTTTAGTTGGGAGTTTTAATTTCGCCAAAACCGTTTTATCCAGCTGTTCTTTCATCATCAACAACGGAACATCATAAATAGTAGATGCATCCATAGATTCGACAACGGCGTTAATGTTAACGTTACAAAAAAGAGCAATTTTTTTTCTTAAATCAGAACCTAAGTGATGTTCAGTACGACAAACTAAAATATCTGGTTGGATACCGTATTCCAATAATGCCTTAACCGAATGTTGTGTTGGTTTAGTTTTTAATTCGCCTGCAGCAGCTAAATAAGGCACTAATGTTAAGTGAATTACAATTGCATTTGAACTTCCTTCTTCCCATTTAAACTGACGAACAGCCTCAATGAAAGGTAGAGATTCAATATCACCGACAGTTCCGCCTAGTTCAGTAATAACGATATCGTAATCACCACTATCGCCCAAAATACGCATGTTGCGCTTAATTTCATCGGTTATGTGGGGCACAACCTGGACAGTTTTACCTAGATATTCACCTTTACGTTCTTTGTTAATCACGTTTTGGTAAATACGACCAGTAGTAATGTTGTTTGCTTGTGAAGTTGGAACGTTCAAGAAACGTTCATAGTGACCAAGATCCAGATCGGTTTCGGCACCATCTTCAGTAACAAAACATTCGCCATGTTCATATGGATTCAGTGTTCCTGGATCGATATTGATATAAGGATCGAATTTTTGAATGGTTACACGGTAGCCACGTGCCTGTAAAAGTTTAGCTAAAGATGCGGAAATGATGCCCTTACCCAATGAGGAAGTAACACCGCCCGTAACAAAAATATACTTAGTCATGTTTGTGATTTTTTACGGCAAATGGTAAATATTGCCGCTTTTTGTACGGGATACAAAGGTAGGAAAATTCCTTGTTTCTGCTGATTTAAAATTTAGATATTTTAAAAATGATAATGCGATGTCTATCAGAAAATTAGCGATGACTCATCTTCAATTTTTTATAATAAGGAAAGCGAATCCTACGTTATTAGTTATTCTTAGCCGTGTTTTTCCTGACTATCCAGTAGGCAATTTTCATATTTTTTAGTTTTTAGCAAGATCAGTTAGATCTATCGATAGCGCTGTTTACAAATGTGAAAGTTTGATAACATTCCAATAAGCTAAAAAAGATTGGTAATTGGGATGTTAACTGTTTTACAACATCCGTTGACCTTTACAAGCAGCGTATTACACTTACGCTTGTCAATTTATTATCCTTATCATAAGAATAGGTTTTCGTCG
The DNA here is from genome assembly GCF_979258625.1 of Pedobacter sp. AC212. Classification (NCBI taxonomy): domain Bacteria; kingdom Pseudomonadati; phylum Bacteroidota; class Sphingobacteriia; order Sphingobacteriales; family Sphingobacteriaceae; genus Pedobacter; species Pedobacter sp. AC212. The sequence goes on from NZ_OZ409870.1 coordinate 2,913,797, forward strand.
ATCCATCTTTAGCAGTGTAAGTTACAGATATGAAATTCAAGCCTCCAGTTCCATTTCTCCCAATAAAGGTTTGCTTGTTCGTATCTCTAATTACCTCATTTTGTAGATCAAGCCTTCTGGGATTTAGGCTGTAGGATTTGAAGCCAGAGAAAATGGCATCAGAATCATTTTTATAACTATAAATCATTTCGCTATCTAATTTTCCTTCTCGAATGATACGTCCAAATTTGTCATAAATGTAAGTGATGTCCCAAATGATAGATTGATCGGATCTTTTGGATAACCGACGAACGCATTGCATTTGATCATTTAAAAAAAACGTCTCTAAAGAATAAGGCCTTGAGCCACTGAAGCTAATGGTGTGGTATTTATCTTTCTCATAAATAAAAACAGTCGAATCGGTACTGTTTTCATCACCACTAACAATCTTTTTGATTAAGCCATTTTGATCTCTCAAATATTTCGAATAACCACTCGGCTTACCATTCATTGTATTGTCCATCGATTGCATTATGTTGTTTTTATCATAAACATAGTTGGCGCCATAAGGCGATTTGGTCGTCATTAAACTATCGCCAAACATTTCGAACACTCTATTTGTACAAGTCATTTTCGGACTTCCGTCTTCATAAGTGTTACTGTAATGTACCGAACTTGCATTTTTAATTAGCTTTTGAGCATACGATTGATCGGTTACGAACTTTATGTTTAGAACATCTTGCATCTCTGTAACCGCATTTTGTTGATCTCGTTCATCTAACGTTTTAGGAACTAAATCATCAGCACTACTAATATTGAGGTAAGTTTTTATGGTTTTCAAATATTGGTCTGGATTGAAAACAAGTATTGGCTTGTCTTTCCCATTGGAAACAATCATTCCAAATTGTCGTTTAGTATTCGGTCTGTAAAAAACGAATTTTCCATTGGCGTTACTATATTCTACAACACGTTCTTTTCCAATGTCGAAGATCGGGAAGTTGCTGTAAACCGAACCAAAATAGGCGTTGACTTCTTTTTCGTTTTGCTTATGATTTTTCCAACTATCGCTTCCATCATTTACATCAAAAAACATCACACTTGGCGCATGGTCATTGATACTAACTGCAGCTTTTTCGTTAGCTGGTTTTTCTTTTAAAAATACACTTTGCGCATTAGTAACCACAGCACAAAAAACAAAATAGCACAACAAAACAGCTCTTTTCATATTAGATTAGTTTAATAGGATATAGGGATGTTGTACGAAGAATAGGGATTTTTTTAACAGCAGTTATAGTAGATTTTTACCTTTTTTTCTTTTTCGCTCCAGGCGATATAGAGATTTTTTTCTTTACCTAAACGATACTTGAAGCCATTCAAACCAGATTTTTTAAGCTCTTCGTATAGCGCTTTATCCGGAACGTATTTGTCTGCCTTGTCTTCTGGCATCACTGCAGGCTCGAGAAAATTATCTTCAGCAAAAAAATCATCTGCTATGGTTTTTAAGAATACAATCTGCGCTTTTTCTTTTGATAAATCAAGGTTTGGATCTGTATTTCCTAACAAATCCGTTCCTTTTAGTTTTACGTTATAAATTTCTTTTCCATCAAAATTTTTAATGGTAAAGGTTAAAACCATTTCTTCCGGTTTCCTGCCAGTTAGCTCAATTTTAAAAGTATCGAGCTTATTTAGATCAGAAAATGATTGAGCTATACTTTGATTTACATTCTTAAATTCTATAGAATCGTTGTTTTTCTGTTTGTCAGTTTGGCAAGCATATAACAATAAGGCAACGGAAAGTAGGAGCAGCAATTTTCTCATTTCCGAAAATACTAATTTTAAGTTTTTATAAACAATTAAATTGTAATTAGAAGGTATAGCCTACTGATAACCATAATTGGAAATCCAAATAACCTTTCGGACCAGCTCTACCTTGAAATGTTTCTAAGTTGAAATATTTGCCATAACCTAAGCCTGTAATGGTTTCTATTAAAAATCTTTTGGTTGGGAGATATAAAAAGCCCAAATTCATCCCTGAACGAATTGAATTCGCCTTGAAATTTCTGTTGTTTCCAAACGATAAAAATCCTGTAGGATGAACATAGGCATTGTTAGAAACGATGGTCTTATTCAGGTTTCCAGCATACAATCCCCAAAAGGGTGTGATCTCTTTGGCCTCAATATCATAAGCATACATTTTCCCTCTGAGCAAAAAACCACTAAACTTGTAGTCTCTACCCCAGTTTAATTCGCCTGATGAATAGGAAAGTTCCAGACCGTATCTCTGACGAAAGGTTTTCTCAATAGAAAAAGATGGCTGTTTAGCCAATAAATTTAACAAATTGGATTTTACGGAGATACCGATAGGTTCTTGAGAACTAGCCGTTTGAATAATTAGAAATGATATAAAAATGATTACAATCTTTTTCAACGATTCAAATTTTGAGGGTATTAAATCATATTTAAGTGTAATTTAAGAATATTATTTTATTCTCGTTTTAAAGCCGCTAATAAGTTATTCAACTTTAATAAATCCTCTGGAGTATCTATTGCAACTGTTTCTAAATCTGTAACTTTCGTTTGAATATAAAAACCATTTTCAATCCACCGCAATTGCTCCAGACTCTCTGCAATTTCTAATGATGATGGTGGCAGTTTGGTAATTTCTTTTAATGATTCGGTTCTATATCCGTAGATACCAATATGCTTATAAAACTGATGTTTCTCTGCCCAAACGCCTGGCTCACCATTTCTAATAAATGGTATCGGGCTTCGGCTAAAGTACATTGCTCTGCCGTTTACATCAATCACCACTTTCGGGCTATTTGGATTGTAAATGCTTTCCTGACTTTGGATGGGTTTAATGAGCGTGGCCAACTGAACTTTATCCTCAATAAAACAACTTGCTAATAAATCTATTTGGCTAGGCTCTATAAAAGGTTCATCGCCTTGTATGTTGATTACAATATCAAACCCGGGGATTTTATCAATCACTTCGGCACATCGATCGGTGCCGCTTTGATGCTGAGCAGATGTAAACACAAACTCACCGCCAAATCTCTTAACTTCATCCGCTATACGCTCATCATCTGTAGCAATAACCACTTTCGACAAACTTTTTGCTTTCAGCGCTTGCTCATATACGCGTTGAATCATGCTTTTTCCTGCGATATCAACTAAAGGCTTCCCAGGAAATCGGGTAGAAGCAAACCGGGCAGGAATAATACCTATGGCTAAATTTGCACTATCAATCATGTTTATGGTAGGTTACTTAAGATATAAGCTAATATAAAGATTAGCGCCAACACAACGTAAGACAATGGATGAGCGAAATTCAGTGTCCAGCCAAAAATTCTGATCCGCTTGTGCACAAACAAACGTTTATCATTTCGATTGAAATAAAAAATGCCAAGTTTCCAATTCGAATAGTTCTCGTGTTCTAAATCTTTTTCCGTCATCTTTATAATATAACTAAAGCGATAAACAAAAACAAATTTTAAGCAAAAAACGGCTTGTTCCTCAATACATCAGGGTGAAGATGTATTTGAAATTCAATCTACAAAACGAAATTAAAACAGCCCGTTTATTTCAGCTTCAATCGACTGAATAACAGTACCTAAATCTTCTGGATTGTTGGTGAAGTCCAGTTTGTCTTTATCTAGAATTAACAATTTACCCAAGTTATAATTTTTGATCCACGCTTCGTATTTTTCATTTAATTTAGATAAATAGTCTATCCGAATGCCTGCCTCGTACTCGCGGCCACGACGTTGAATGTTATTTACTAACGTAGGAACCGACGCTCGTAAGTAGACCAGTAAATCAGGTGGTTTAATGAAAGAAGTGATGTTATCAAATATCGCACGATAGTTGTCATGATCACGAGTGGTCATCAGCGCCATATCGTGCAGGTTTTCTGCAAAAATATGTGCATCCTCATAAATGGTTCTATCTTGAATTACATTACGTTTATTTACTTCAATATCAGTAATTTGTTGAAAACGACTGTTGAGGAAATAAATTTGAAGATTAAAGCTCCAACGTTTCATGTCGCTATAAAAATCTTCCAGGTAGGGGTTATTGTCAACCGCTTCATACAAAGCTTCCCATCCATAATTTTTGGCGAGTAAACCCGTTAAAGTCGTTTTTCCGGCGCCTATATTTCCTACAATTGCTATGTGCATATATATCTAGATATGAGATATGAGATATCAGATATGGAGTCGAGCATTGTCTCAAATCTCATATCAATCTTCTCAAATCTATTTAAAATTACTAAAAACTTTTAAAACCGATTAAACTACGAACCTCTCTGATGGTTTTCTGAGCACTTTCACGGGCTTTTAATGCACCGTGTTTAGCAACTTGCCTTAAATAAGTTTCGTCTTTCGAAAGTTCTTCAATACGTTCTCTGATAGGGGAGTTAAACACAATCATATCTTCAGCCAGTTGCTTCTTCATATCTCCATAACGGATTTGCATTTTATTATACAATCCATCAAAATGCTCAATGGTATCAGGCGTAGAAACAATTTTCATCAAATCAAAAAGATTTTGAATCGCTTCTGGTTTTTCTTGATTTTCTTCTGTTGGTCCGCTATCGCTCACTGCTCTGGCTACTTTCTTACGAATAATTTCAGGGCTGTCGGATAGATAGATACAGTTTCCATCACCATCGGATTTACTCATTTTGCCTTTTCCTTCCAAGCCAGGTACTTTAACTAAATTTTCAGCATAATTAAACGCAAAAGATTCAGGGAAAAAATCGGCATTATACATCCTGTTAAAACGGTTGCCGAAATTACGGGTCATTTCTAAATGTTGTTCCTGATCTTTTCCAACCGGCACTTTAGTAGCTCTGTGAATTAGAATATCTGCAGCCATCAAAGTAGGATAGGTTAATAAACCAGCATTTACATTATCTGGGTTAGATCTTATCTTTTCTTTAAAAGAAGCGCTTCGTTCCAATTCACCTAAATATGCGTTCATATTTAAATACAAATAGAGTTCCGAAACTTCTGGAACATCAGATTGAACATATATGGTGGTTTCTTCTGGATTAATTCCGCAAGCTAAATATTCCACTAATACATGGCGAACATAACCATGCAAATCACCCGGAGTAGGATGAGTAGTTAATGAATGTAGATCGGCAATAAAAAAGTAGCAGTTATAATCATACTGCATTTTTACAAAATTGGTTACCGCACCAAAATAATTTCCTAAATGTAGCTTTCCAGTTGGCCTAATGCCACTCACCACTGTTTCTTTCATAATGGCACGAAATTAAAAATAAAAAGCAAGCAACGTATAAGATATAATCAATTTTATATGAATAGATTTTTTCGGCTTAATTTGATGGATCAATCCTTTGTGATTCATATTATTAAATAACCAATCATTTAATTGGTGGTGGCTAATCAGTATTTGAAATGATAAAGTATTTTATATTTTTGATTATCTATGATTCACTTTCTAAGGCAAGTACACCGAGTATGGTTTTTATTTTGGATAATTTTTTTCTTTATCCTTTTTTATCCAATGTATTACCTCACATCTCGTAATCCAAAGTATTACACCATTTTAAATCTTTGCAGAAAAGCCAATAGTTTCTGTTGCAGTTTGCTTTCCGGTGTTTGGTACAACTATTATTACGAGGAAAAACTAAATTACAAGCAAACGTATATTTATTGCGCCAACCACTCTTCGAATTTGGATATTATGGTGTTTTGTATCATGTGTCACGGTAAATTCCATTTTATGGGCAAAGATGAACTGTTAAATAATCCTGTTTTAGGAATTTTCTTTAAAACAATTGATATTTCGGTAAACCGTGATAGTAAAATTTCTGCCTTTCGGGCATTTAAAAAAGCTGGCGAAAATTTAGAAAAAGGAATGAGCTTGATTATTTTTCCAGAGGGAAAAATAGATGATCATTATCCGCCACGGTTGGGCGAATTTAAAAATGGTCCTTTTCGTTTAGCTATAGATAAAAATATTTCGCTCGTGCCAGTCAGCATTACCAATGTTTGGAAAATTAATTGGGACGACGGCGCCAAGTATGGAAGTAAGCCAGGAATTTGCGATATTTACGTCCACAAACCGATAGACACAGCAAAGTTGGCAGACGTTGATTCTGATTTGTTAAAGGAAAAGGTATTCCAACTCATTGAAAGTAAGCTAGTAAAATGAATTTAGACGCAAAAACCATTTATAAAATTGCCGATTTGGCGAGAATTCATATCGATGAAAAGGAAGTTGAAACCTTAATTCCTGAAATGAACAAGATACTTTCGTTTATGGAAAAACTCAACGAACTCGACACCTCAACCGTTAAGCCTTTAGTTTATATGAATGAAACGACCAATGTTTGGCGAGAAGACATTGTGAAACAAGAGATATCAACGGCAGATGGACTTAAAAATGCAGCAAAACATACTGATCAATTTTTTATGGTTCCAAAAATTATCGAAAAGTAATTTTGTTACTATTGTAACATCTTACCCTTTACGCTTGTCTAAAAACGAAAAAACATGGAGAAACCACTTATTACCATAAAAGAAATTGGCCGTAAATATGTAATCGGATCAGAAGTTATCCATGCTTTAAAATCAGTTTCTTTAGACATTAATAAAGGCGAATTTGTTGCGCTTATGGGCCCCTCAGGTTCTGGAAAATCAACCTTGATGAATATATTAGGCTGTTTAGATACACCATCAAGTGGCACTTACATCTTAAACGGAACGAATGTGAGCCAAATGACTGATGATGCTTTGGCCGAAGTTCGTAACAAAGAAATAGGATTCGTTTTTCAAACTTTTAATCTTTTACCTCGTTCTACCGCGCTTGATAATGTGGCTTTGCCTTTAATTTACGCAGGTAGTAGCAAAAAGGACCGCGAAGCTAGAGCTGCAAAAGCCTTAGAAAATGTAAATTTAGGTAACCGTATGGATCATAAACCGAACGAGTTATCTGGCGGTCAGCGCCAACGGGTGGCTGTAGCACGAGCATTAATAAACAATCCATCTATTATTTTGGCCGATGAACCAACCGGTAACCTGGATACCAAAACCTCAATAGAAATTATGGGTCTACTGGAAGAAATACACAGTAAAGGGAACACAATTATCTTGGTTACTCACGAAGAGGATATTGCGCAACATGCACACAGAATTGTGAGAATGCGTGATGGTTTAATTGAGAACGATTACGTGAATACTGATATCAAAAATGTTTCTCCACGCCTGCAAGCTTTAAATGATAGTGGCAGCGATTGGGAAAAAATAAATTAACCCCTAAATCCCCTAATGGGGACTTTTAGGATTTTGTATAATAATTCCCCTGAAGGGGCTAGGGGTATGAAAATCTACACTAAAACTGGCGATAAAGGACAAACATCATTAATTGGTGGTACTCGTGTCCCGAAATATCATTTACGCATAGAAACTTATGGAACAGTTGATGAACTAAATTCTCACATAGGTTTAATCATGTGCCAGGATATCGCTTCCGAATACAAGAAATTATTGAAAGAAATTCAGGATAGATTATTCACGATAGGGGCAACGTTGGCGGCAGATCCAGAAAAATCTAAGATGAAAATTCCTGATCTACATGAAACTGATATTGTTTTATTGGAACAGGAAATGGATTTAATGAATGAAGTGCTGCCACCTTTAAAGCACTTTGTTTTACCAGGCGGAAATACTACTGTTTCTTACTGCCACATTGCCAGATGCGTTTGCAGAAGGGCAGAACGCTTAACTGTTGAGCTTGCAGAAAATAGCTTTGTAGACGAAAAAGTTAGCGTTTATCTAAATCGCTTAAGTGATTATTTGTTTGTTTTGGCACGAAAACTGAACATGGATTTTAGCGCAGAAGAAAACATCTGGATACCTCGGATTTAATAGTGGAAAAATAAGTTTGTTTTGCTCAAAAATTTTAATATACTTTGCGCATTGTTAAGAACAAGAATTTAATTGAATTGAAGATATGTATTGGACATTAGAACTAGCATCGCACTTGGAAGACGCACCTTGGCCTGCAACTAAAGATGAATTAATTGATTATGGTATCCGTTCTGGCGCACCAGTAGAAGTTATTGAGAACTTGCAAGCGTTAGAGGATGATGGCGAACCTTATGAAACTATTGAGGAAATCTGGCCAGATTATCCAACTAAAGAAGATTTCTTCTTTAATGAGGATGAATACTAAATTTTATAAAGCATAAAGAAACCTTTCGCAAAAACGAGAGGTTTTTTTATGACTTCTTTACAACGAAAAGGAGTTTGATTATCAACGAATTAAAAATATAATTTACATTTTTTAAACAAAAGTATTCCAGCTGTGTTAATACATCAACATTTACTTAAAAAATTAACACTATGGGAAATTTATTGTATTTAGTCGCAGTAGTATTGGTTATACTATGGGTGATCGGCTTTGTGTTCCACGGCTTTGGCGATGTGGGTAACATCATTCACGTTTTATTGGTAATCGCAATTATTGCAATCTTGCTTAAAGTTATAGGCAGAGCAACATAAAATATGTTAAGCGAACATTCATCAATTTGCAGCGTAAAATCTTAAAATATTGATGAATTAGAAAGGGTGTTTCATTATTATGAAACACCCTTTCTTTTATTAACGCTTTAATAAAAGTTCTGCTAACTCTAAATCAACAGGATAGGTTATCTTAATATTATTTCTTTCGCCTTCCAAAATGTGAATAGCTTCACCAATAGCCTCAACAACGCTGGCGTCATCAGTAAAACTCACCGAATAATCTTGTCGGTAAGCCTCTCTTAAAATTTTTAAATTAAAGGTCTGAGGCGTTTGTACTAGGAAGATTTCATCTCGCTTCAATGCCGATGTTTTATCGTCTTTAAACATTCTTACACTGTCGCTCGATTGAACAGCAGCAATAACGTTACCATGCAGTTCAGCCTCCTTAAAGCACCCGTCAATCAATTCTTTCGAAACTAACGGACGAACGGCATCATGGATAGCGACAAAACATTCTTCATTAATGGAGTTAATTGCATTTTTAACCGAATAAAAGCGTTCGGTGCCACCATCAATCACTTCGTGTGGTACCCTAAAATTGAACTCTTCGCAAAGCCTTTTCCAGTAGCCCTGTTGTTCTTTATTTAAAACTAATAAAATTTTAGGTTGAGTATCGCTTTGCGCAAAAGCTTTTATGGTGTGCATTAAAACCGGGAGGTTTTTTAGCAACAAAAATTGTTTTGGGGTTTCCGTCTGCATCCGATTGCCAGAACCGCCTGCTACAATTATAGCGTAGTATTTCATTCGAGTATTTAGAAATTAGTATTTAGTACTTAGACAAATTTATCTAAATACTAAATACTAAGTACTAAAATCTATATAATTAGCATGGCATCACCATAACTATAAAATTTATATTTTTCTTTAACTGCTACTTCGTAAGCATTCATTACATTTTCATAACCACCAAACGCACTTACCATCATCAATAATGTCGATTCTGGCGTGTGGAAGTTTGTAATCATTGAATTAGCAATATTAAATTCGTAAGGAGGGAAGATGAACTTGCTTGTCCAGTCATTTGCAGCCTTTAATGTTCTGTTTGCTGATACAGCCGATTCTATTGAACGCATTGAAGTAGTTCCAACTGCGCAAATTCTTCTTTTTTCCTCTATGGCTTTATTTACAATATTAGCATCTTTTTGCTCGATGATAAATTGCTCTGAATCCATTTTGTGTTTTGTCAAATCCTCTACCTCAACGGTTCTAAAGGTTCCTAACCCAACGTGTAAGGTTACTTCCGCAAATTCTACACCTTTAAGCTCAAGGCGTTTCATCAACTCGCGACTAAAGTGTAAACCCGCAGTTGGAGCTGCTACAGCACCTTCGTGTTTTGCGAAAATGGTTTGGTAGCGTTCTTTATCCTCAGCAGTTGCCTTACGTTTTATGTATTTCGGAAGCGGCGTTTCACCTAAAATTTCTACGTTTTTTCTAAATTCTTCGTCTGTTCCCTCAAATAAGAAGCGAATGGTACGCCCACGAGAAGTAGTATTATCAACAACTTCAGCAACCAATAAGTCATCGTCGCCGAAATATAATTTATTACCTACCCGAATTTTACGAGCTGGATCTACTAAAACATCCCATAAACGTAACTCTTTATTTAATTCGCGAAGCAAAAAAACCTCGATAGTAGCGCCAGTTTTCTCTTTATTACCGTATAAACGAGCAGGAAAAACTTTTGTGTTATTCAGTATCATTACGTCTTTGTCATCGAAATAACCCAGCACGTCTTTGAAAATTTTATGTTCAATTTTACCACTGTCTTTGTGTAAAACCATCAAACGTGCTTCATCGCGTTGTTCGGCTGGATTGTTAGCAATTAATGACTCTGGTAAGTTGAATTTGAATTGTGATAATTTCATTCTTGATGAATTTTTTGAGGTGCAAAAATACGAATTTAATTTTTCTTTTTCGTATTTTATCAAACGTAATTACAGTATACAATGTTTTGGTTAATTAAATATTGAAAAATAAGTCGCTTAACTCTGAAACGCCACAAAATTAACTAGTTTTGAAAATGAGTTGTAACCTTTTTACATGCTGTGCATCTAACCACTAATTATGATAATCTTTAGGCTAATAGGGGAAAGTTTTCGTTTTGCTTTTGATGCACTACGCCAAAATAAAATGCGTACCATGTTATCGCTTCTTGCGATTACGATTGGGATTTTTACCATCATCGCTGTTTTCTCAGCAGTAGATACCTTTCGTGGTAAACTTCAGTCAAGTGTAGATAAATTGGGATCGAATACGATTTATGTTCAAAAATGGCCTTGGAGTTTTGGCGATAACTATCCTTGGTGGAAATACATGAACAGGCCACAGCCTTCGCTTCGTGATTTTGCTGCTTTGAGAGAACGAATGGGGAATGCCCAGGGAATCACTTTTGAAATCTCGACGAGTGATAGGACAATAAAATACAGAAGTAACTCTGTTGAAGGGATAAATGTTTCTGCAGCTTCGCATGATTTTGAAAAAACCTGGAATTTCGAACTTCAAGCCGGTCGTTATTTTACTGAAACCGAAAGCAATAACGGCTCACCTGTCTTATTGATGGGAGCAGATGTTGCTGACGGATTATTTGGTGGAGATGACCCGATAGGAAAACAAGTGCAAGTTTTAGGCAGGAGATTAACAGTAATTGGTGTATTTAAAAAAGAAGGCGAGGATATGTTGGGTACTTCTTTGGATAAAAATGTGAATATTCCGATAAATTTTGCCAAAAGCATTCTTGACATTCAAAATGAACGATACGGGCCACAAATTACAGTGCGTGGAAATGATAATGTTTCGCTTGAAGAAGTAGAAAGCGAATTGAAAGGTTTAATGCGATCTATCCATAGAATCAGACCTGGACAGGAAGAAGATTTCGCCCTGAATAAAACAACCATACTTTCTAATCAACTAGATTCGATGTTTACCATGGTAAACTGGGCAGGTTGGATTATTGGAGGTTTCTCGATATTAGTTGGAGGCTTTAGTATTGCAAATATCATGTTCGTATCCGTTAAAGAGCGAACAAACATTATTGGTATTCAAAAATCATTGGGAGCAAAAAATTATTTTATTCTATTGCAATTTATATTCGAATCTATTTCACTATGTATTTTGGGAGGGCTGCTCGGGCTGTTGCTGGTCTATTTGATTGCACTATTACTAGGAGCACTTACCGGATTTTATATTATACTGGGAGTAAATAACATTTTACTCGGCATTTGGATATCTGTCATTATTGGAACGATATCGGGATTCTGGCCGGCATATTCCGCATCAAGATTAGATCCGGTTGAGGCCATTAGAAGCTAAAATGTTATTCGTCTTGAAGGAATTAGCCAAGACGGATCTTTACTGTCAGTTTCGACCTTTGCTATTTGTTATTCATATTATAATACGAAAACTCTAAAATTAAAAACCCTTCGCCAGATCATTTCTAGCGAAGGGTTTTATATATAAACTGAAAATTCCGAATTACTAACTGCAAATAACTATGCTAGCTTGCCTAGTGCTTCTTTAATTCGTCTTAAAGCTTCTACTAAACTTTCATCCGAAGCTGCATAGGATAAACGGATATAATTATTGTTTCCAAAAGAATCACCACCAACGGTAGCTACGTGGCCAACGTTTAGCAGATACAGCGCTAAATCAGAAGAGTCTTTGATGATATTTCCGTCCGCATCTTGCTTGCCGAAAAATGAACTGATTTCTGGAAAGAAATAGAATGCGCCATCCGGAAGGTTCGTTTTAACACCAGGGATTTCGTTTAGTAAATTGTAAACCAATTCTCTACGACGAAGAAATGCCTCTTTCATGGCTAAAACACTGTCCAGGCCCTGCTCATAAGCTACGATGCCCGCTCTTTGTGCAATTGAACAAGTTCCTGAGGTGGTTTGTCCCTGCAATTTATCATTTGCAGCAGCAATTTCTTTGTTTGCTGCAATATAACCTAATCTCCAACCGGTCATTGCGAATGCTTTCGAAAAGCCATTAACAATAATTACTCTATCTTTAATACTCTGAAATTGTGCGATAGATTCGTGCTGATCAACAAAATTGATATGCTCATAAATCTCATCCGACAGGATATAAATGTTAGGATGTTTCTCAAAAACCTTAACTAAAGCTGCCAATTCATCCTTGCTGTAAACTGAACCAGTAGGGTTACATGGCGATGAAAACATAAACAACTTCGATTTTGGCGTTATGGCCGCTTCTAATTGTTCGGGCGTAATTTTGAAATTGCTCTCGATATCTGTATCGATGAAAACTGATTTTCCTTCCGCTAAAACAACCATTTCCGAGTAGGAAACCCAATATGGCGTAGGAATAATCACTTCATCATCTGGATCTATCAAAGTTAAAATTACATTTGATAGCGATTGTTTTGCGCCGGTAGAAACTACAATTTGCGAAATATCATAATCGAGATTATTTTCGGTTTTTAATTTATTAACAATAGCTTGACGTAAATCTGGGTATCCTGGAACTGGCGAGTAACGGGTGTAGTTATCATCTAAAGCCTTTTTTGCGGCATTTTTAACATGTTCAGGCGTATTGAAATCGGGTTCACCAACACTTAAACTTATAATATTAACACCTTTTGAGGCCAGTTCACGGCCTAATTTGGTCATTTTAAGTGTCGCAGATTCTGATAGATTGTTGATTCTTTTGGATAAGGTGCTCATGGTTAATTACTTTGAACGCAAATATATAAACCAAATATTATTCTGCACTAAAAAAGGCATAGTTTTTCTCATTTAATTTGAGTGATAAGCGTATTTTTGTGAAAAATATCCCGTGACGATTAAAAAGCAAGCGATTATAATTTCATTAGTGGTTAGTATTTTTTTAATGCTAGCCAAATTTGTGGCTTATTTCATCACCGGCTCAAATGCCATTTTAACCGATGCAGCAGAAAGCATTGTAAACGTAATTGCTGGCAGTTTTGCGTTCTACAGCATCTATTTAAGTACGCAACCCAGAGATGAAAACCACCCTTATGGCCACGGAAAAGTAGAATTTTTCTCCGTCTTTGTTGAAGGAATTTTGATTCTTCTAGCAGGTATCATTATTATATTCAAATCATCTTATAATTTAATTTATCCCCATGCCGTCGGGCAGCTTTTACAGGGAACCATAATTATAGGAATTACTGGTCTGGTAAATATGATCGTTGGTTTATACCTGGTTAAAGTTGGCAAAGAGCAGCATTCTATAACGCTACAGGCTGACGGAAAGCACTTACTTACAGATACTTATACTAGTGTGGCTATAGTTCTCGGCTTAGTGCTTATTCAAATAACAAATATAATTTGGTTGGATAGTCTGCTTTCTATTATCGTTGGCTTTTACATTGTATATTCTGGCTATAAGTTAACCAGAAGTTCAGTTGGTGGGTTAATGGATGAAAGCGATTTTACCTTAGTAGAAGAAGTTGTTGATGTACTGCAGAATAATAGGCATAATCCCTGGATTGATGTTCACAATCTTCGTACCCAACAATACGGCCCTGATTTTCACATAGATTGCCACGTTACATTGCCTTACTATTTCGACCTGAATCAAGTTCATCGAGAAATTTCACAGATTGATGAACTTATTAATAAAAACGGAATTCGAAAGGCAGAACTATTTATCCATGCCGACCCTTGTTTGCCTGCGTGCTGCCATTATTGCCACATGAGCGAATGCCCGGTGAGGGCAGAAGCCTTTAAAAAGGAAATTATCTGGACGCCTGAAATTGTGATCAAGAACAAAAAGCATTACGAAAATGAGTTACTTTAATGTACGTGTTTATGGTTTGCTAATTAATGCTAACCAACAGATTCTAATTAGCGATGAAGAGGAGCATGGCTTTCGTTTCAGCAAATTTCCTGGTGGTGGTTTAGAAATTGGCGAAGGTCTTATTGATGGGCTAAAGCGAGAATTTATGGAAGAATGTAATGCTGAGATAGAGGTTTTATCACATTTTTACACGACTGATTTTTACGAAAAATCTTCTTTTAACGATAGTCAGGTGATAAGTGTGTATTACCTGGTTAAAGAAAAGGCACCTTTACAACTTGCCTTTAAAACAAAAATTTACGATTTCGATGCAGAAGGAGAAATTCTTCAAGCCTTTCGTTGGGTTGCGATAAGTGAATTGGATGTGAACGCAATTACCTTCAAAACGGACAAAACTGTTGCTGAACTACTGAAGAAAGCATTAAAATAGCAAGCAATTATTTACAGAACTTGTAAGAAATTTTATAAGGCATCATTTACAAAGTAATTCCATCCAGCTTTAAAACTTTCTTTTTGGAAATCTTTACCATTTTCGACAAAGGTTTCAACGCCTGTATGGGTTAGTTTTAGCCGGGTATTGTTTCCCTGCTCAAAGATTTCCCATTTCACTATTGAGCTGCCTGGGTAGTTATCATATTTCCATGAATAAGCAATTACAGCTCCTTCATCAACTTCGATGATCTCACAAAGATGTAAGTATTTTGGTCCTTCGTCAGCACCACCAATAAAGTCGAACTTGAATCCAATCCTCGGTTCGAACTTATCCAATTGAAAATACCATTGTTTAAGTTGGTTGTTATCTGTTAAGGCTTGCCAAACTTTATCAATTGGCACATTGTAAACGCATTCGACTATTAGCGGTTTAGCATCCATATGTTTAGATTTTATGACTTAAACTAACCCAAAGGCATTTTGCTGAAATCCATAAACAAAATGCTCCATCTTTGGCCGTCAAGATCTATAAAGCCGCAACCGTACATCCAACCATCTTTATAACCAGGTTCGCCATAAATAGAACCACCCGCTTCCGCCACTTTTTTAGCCAAATCATCTACTTCCTCCGGACTCTCGGCATCGAAGGAAAATAATACTTCGTTTCCAGAAAAATTTCCTGAAACTGCGCTACCGGCAAAACCCTCGTATAACGATTTCTCAAAAAGCATTAAAACCAGACCTGCATCACCAACCAGGAAACTAGCACTATCTTCGCGAACACCATATTGCAAGTTTAATTTGAAACCCAGTTTGGTGAAAAATTCTTTAGATTTTTTTACATCCTTAACTGGAAGATTTATCCATAGTGATTTGATCATAGCTATAAAATTTTATTAAACTTAATCAGATTTTCAAAAGAAAAAGAATGGTATTTATGAAAATTTACCGGGTGAATTAAGACAATTTGTTACTTCTTAACAGCTTTCTTCTTATATTTCTTAGCTAAATCTTCAGGCGCTACGGCGCAATAAGAAAGTCGAACCGCATCATTAAGAACTTCGTCTTCTATGAAACTTAATTCAAAAATTGTCCATCCTTGTTTGCCCCAGCCCGCCTGTGCAGGATAGATTGCTGATGGGTCTAAATCCGAAAATTTGTTTTGCTCTTTTGGTGATAATCTAAAAACTGCTTTTAAGTTTGAATTATCAATTGTAATAAAGATTTTATCGTCAACTTTAAATGAGTTTTTGTTGGCATTTGGTGTTTCTACTACGTCTTCAAAAGACAAGGCAAGTTCTCTAAAAGAATCTGGAGATATCATAATATGTGTTTTAAATGACCTTCAATCGAGTTATCATTAAAAATTTGATTTAGCAAACTTACATCAATTTTAAGCTTTTAAGTCTTTTATATCTAAATAAAAAGGTAAAGGATTGAAAGATAACTGATAAAATTAGCTCGTAAATTTCGAGAGCCTAAATTACAATTTATATAATTTCTGCGGAAATTCTGCAGCATGATTAAGAATTAAATTAAGAATATAACTGTTGGATTGATAAATTGACAAATCGTTTTTGATAGGAGCTAAGCCATCCGCTAAATAGGTTTTATCTTTAAAATATCCCATTCCGTAGAATCTTCCATTTTCTACCACAAGACAGCTAAGTTCTTCTGCCTCACGTCCGTCGTCAACCAATGCGAAGCTGGGCTGTAAACTCTGGAGGTCAGCTAGCGCATTATTTAAACGCTTATTGTAAACGGCAACTGTTTCTATGCCGCTACAAACGCCAAAGCATTGTCCGTTATCGTGTGCAGTGCATTTTGTAGCCGTTTTTTGAAGATAGCAGAGCTTAGCACAAAGTTGATATTTTTCAATTAGCTGATTCAAAAAATTGTAACCTTCTAACAAGCTATTAAAACTTTGAAGTGATTTATTGTTTGTTTTGTGCTTATCTATCGCCAACCTTAAATAACCATTTTGATCTTCAAAAACATAAAGATCATACTTATGCTCATAACGCTTCATGGCTCTGTTATTTTCTGGCCAAAGTCTTTTAATTTCGTTCGCTTCTAAAATTAAAGCCATCAACTCGGTACCGCAAACAACATAGTCAACATTATAAATCGTTCTTAAGAAATCTTGTCGTTGCTTATTTGGTTTGTTGCCAGTAAAATGGCTTATCACTCGTTTTTTTAAGTTTTTAGCTTTTCCCACATAAACTATCTTTCCCTTATTATCCTTAAAATAATATACGCCAGGTTGGTTGGGCAACCTTAAAATTGAAGCACGATCTAGATGTGGGGGCAAAACCTGTTCTTTTGAACTCTTCTTTAACATTTCGGCAATAATACCTTCATGATCGGTTTCTAAAAGCATATTAAACAATATACTGGTTGCATCGGCATCTCCTCCAGCACGGTGTCGATTTTGAATGGAGATATTTAATGCACTACATAACTTGCCCAAACTATATGAAGCCTTTCCTGGGACAAGCTTTCTACTTAGCCTTACTGTGCAAAGTTTACGGCAGTTCAAGTCGTAACCCGCAGCCGCTAGATGATGTTTTAAAAAAGAATAATCGAAATTAACATTATGTGCTACAAAAACCTTTTCATTTAAAAGCTGGTAGATTTGCAGTGCGACATCCTCAAAGTGGGGTGCGTCTGCTACCATATCGTTGTCAATCCCTGTTAAAGCAGTGATATAAGCAGGTATAAATTGCCTTGGATTGATTAAGGTTGTATAGGATTCCACCACCTGATTTTCATCATGAATGTTTATGGCTACCTCAGTAATTCCATTTGCAGAGGCATGGCCTCCCGTGGTTTCTATATCTACAACTGCGTACAACATCGGCAAATTTTCAAACACAAATCTATACTAAAATATTTAGTAATAAAAATAATTTTGAGCTATTTTTTGATGGTTTTTTTAGTTGTATTGCATTTTTAGTAATGCTTTAAAACAAAACCAGCGAATACGTAATAACGCAATCGCTGGTTAACTATTATTAATATTTTATTAAAGCTTACTCAATAATTTGCTTAAATTAGGCTTAATACCTACGCTAACAGGAACGGTGTTAAATACGCGATTTTGAATTTTACCAAAACCATACATATAACTAACCTCTACGAATAAGTTGGCGCCGCCGATATTGTATTCAATTCCACCGCCACCTTCAGCAATACCTAAACTATTGGTTTTGTTTTCCATATTTACCTGCAATGTATTAGCATTAACACCAGCTTGAGGAGTCAAAATAAAGCCGCCACCTGCACCAGCGAATCCATAAAAGGCCCATTTATCTACTATTTTACGATACCCTAAGGCAATGTTTAATAAATAAGTAGTTGATCTGCCTTTCTGAATGGTATAAGTGTAACCGGGGTCGGCGATCTGTTGGTTGAATGTAAAAGCATGTAAACTCACCTTTGGATAAACGAAAAAGCCTCCGTTACCTACAGCTAAATTTACTCCAAGAGAGGTCGAGAATTTCGGTTTAAAGTAATCTGCTGTTTCGCCCATCGGGAATGCAAAACCAATTCCACTCATAGAATAAAGTTTATCAGGACGGTTACTTTGTGCGCTAGCTTTCATTGATATTGCGGCGCAAAGCAATATAATCGGGGTTAGTAATCTTGAGTTCATATATGGTTTTTTAATTAGCAATTAGCTTATTTACTTTTCGCAGTAAATCTGAAATGTTAAAAGGTTTAACTAAATAATCATCCGGGTTTAGTTTTTGCGATACGATGTAATTTTCATCATAACGGGCAGAGGCCATTATTACCGGGATATTTTCTGTTTCAGGATTTAGTCTTAGCTCTTTGAAAACTGCTCTGCCATCCATTCCGTTCAGCATAATATCCAGAATAATTAAATCTGGCATAAACTCTTTTATTGTTTTAAATATAAATCTTGGAGATAATAATGGGTAAACGCTGTAATGCTCGGTTTCTAGTGCCATCTGAAAAACCTCCAAAATATCGGGATCATCATCAACAACTAATATTCTTTTCAAAACGGATCTTCAATTAATAAAAAATAGACTATCCCTAATACAAAGAAACATCAGGAATGTTTTAACCGCTATTAAAAACTTAAATTAAACTTCCCGATGACATCAATTATCAGCTATCTTTCAAAGAATTGTTATTTGCAAATTCGTTAAAAAGCAATTTGTGCGAATCTTCAATTGTATAAAGAACGCCGCTGGCAAGCAAAATCTGATTGCCTAAAACACTTTTGATGTGCTTTTTAGAAATGATTGTATCGGTACTAATCTGGATAAACCCTGGGTGCGATCGCAACATATTAATCATCTTCGCGAAGTTTATTTTAGCACTTGATATAGATAGCTCCGTGGTAATAAAATTAATATCGTGTTTATGATCCTCGACCGCAATCAAATCCTCAAAATTTACTCTTACTAATTCGTCATTCTCATTATGTAATGGAATGTAAAAGTAATGGTCATTAAATATGGATAAAGTTTGATGGTCGGTTTTACCAGTAGGAAATAAATTATTAATGGTTTTGGTGAAGTTAAGAATAGAATAGGGCTTCAATAGGTAGGCATCTGCCTCAACTCTAAAGGCATCTAATGCGTATCTCGGATGAGCTGTGGTAAAGATAAGATGCTTAGCCTTTTGCCTCAATAAGCCAGCGAGCTCAATGCCAGAAAGTGCCGGCATCTCTACGTCTATGAAAATAATATCAACAGGATTTGCCATAGATATTTCTGCCAACGCCTGCAAAGGTTCAGTAAAAGTTTGAACTAACTCCAGTTCGGGCAACTTTTCCATGTAAGCAATTAGATTTTCTAAGGAATGGGGATCGTCATCAATGGCGATGCAACTTATAGACATTTTGTGAGTTTTAGATGCTGCAAAATACAATTTAGAGTGATAAAATCGAAAAATAATTTATAATGTATTGGCAAATAGTAGATTTAATTGTGTAGTGTTAATTTCACGAATATGAATTAATAAACTGCAAGCATATACATTTTATTAGAGGTATAAATATGCGATTAATAATAATAAATATGTAGTTTTAACATAAATGATTGATGTGATTTACAATTTATTGACCATTTGATAATATTTCGGGTTTAAAACCGTAATAATCTTAAGATGATCCTTAAATACAACTCAATAATTATCTACCTAAAATACATTCCTATGAAAAACAGAACCGCCATCACTACTACGTTGAATAAATCTATCACCAGAAAAGTGATTGAATTGCAAGAGTTAGGATATGATTGTGATTTCCTTTTGCTTGCTAACGGTAATTTATTGTGTATTCAAACCAATCGGAAATACCCAATTAAATCGGTTTCGATAGAAACAATGGAACACGGTTATGATTTTTTTAGTCAAACATATAAACATGTTCACACCATTGTTACGGGAAACGGAGAGAGTGGGGTTCTGCTAACTGAGCGAGCCTACAATTGAGTTTTAACATGCGTTATGAGTGTTAAAATTCTTTAGTTTCGACTGAGCATTCCAACGGAGCTGCCTTGAAATTTTATTACTTCGAAATTGTAAATTTTGTTTCGGATAGAAAAAAACTATTCGACTTTCTTTTTGTTTAGATTTTATTGAATATATTTAAACAAAAATGACTTATACCATTTCAGATCTAGAACAGCTTTCGGGCGTACATTCGCATACT
This sequence comes from Pedobacter sp. AC212, assembly GCF_979258625.1. Taxonomy (NCBI): domain Bacteria; kingdom Pseudomonadati; phylum Bacteroidota; class Sphingobacteriia; order Sphingobacteriales; family Sphingobacteriaceae; genus Pedobacter; species Pedobacter sp. AC212. The sequence goes on from NZ_OZ409870.1 coordinate 2,934,242, forward strand.
ATTAGGATTTGGGAACAAAGGTATAATGCTTTAACACCTATGCGATCGCAGGGTAATACTAGATTGTATGACGATGAACAGCTTGTAAAGCTATTAAACATCGTTAGCTTAAATCAAGTAGGTTTAAAAATTTCAAAAATCTGTAGTCTTTCTAACGAAGCAATAGAAGATCTTTTAGATCAACAATACGAGCATCAATCTGACGATGATCTGGCTGAATTCTATCTGTCGAGGTTAATTAAGTTTGGTTTAGAATTTAATCACTTAGCTTTTAACAATCTACTCAACGATTGCATGCAGATAATGGGTGTTACCAATACCTACCGTAGAGTAACATACCCTTTACTTGTTCGTTTAGGATTGATGTGGAGAAAAGATGATATTTGTCCTGCCCACGAACATTTTATCAGCAACATTATCAGACAAAAACTTTTTGCCCAAATCGATAAAATAAATACCACTAACCAGGATACTGCTACCTGGCTACTTTTTCTACCCGAAGATGAAGACCATGACATCGGTTTAATTTTCGCTTACTACCTGCTAAAACTAAATAATCAAAATGTTATTTTTTTAGGCAATAGAACGCCATTAGATTCTATAAACGCTGTAATTTCGACGATAAATATTGATCACGTTTTGCTTTTTATGGTTAAATCACGAGCAGAAGAACCAACAAATAAATATATTATTAACCTCACTAATAAGTGCAAAACTGCTAAAATTCATCTGGCAGGAAATGCAACAGTTATAAAAAAACTTAAAAATATTGATCATATCAATTGGTTTAAATCGCTTGATGAGTTCGAAAAATCAATACAAATCCCTATTTAACATGAAAGAAATTTTCGATCAACTATCGGCCAATTGTAGTAAACTCACCACCACTAGTTATAGTACCAGTTTTTCTTTTGGCATCTATTTTTTAGGTAAAGAGTTGCGCCAACCCATTTATGCTATATATGGTTTCGTTCGTTTAGCGGATGAAATTGTTGACAGCTTTCATAATTTTGATAAAAAGTATTTACTCGAAAAATTTAAGCAGGACACCTTCGAATCTATCCAGTTAGGCATCAGCTTAAATCCTGTGATTAATTCTTTTCAGAAAGTAGTTAATGAGTTTAAGATTGATCATGAACTCATTCGTCTTTTTCTTAGAAGTATGGAAATGGATTTAGAGGATAAATTATACACGCAAGATTTATATGATGAATACATTTTGGGTTCAGCGGAAGTTGTAGGGCTTATGTGCTTAAAAGTGTTTACCAATGGTGATGAAAGTGAGTATAATAGACTTAAGCCTTTTGCGATGAAGCTTGGTTCTGCCTTTCAAAAAGTTAATTTTTTGAGGGATGTGAAAGCAGATCATCAGGCTTTGAACAGGAATTATTTCCCTAATGTGAATTTAGCGGCGTTCTGTGATAACGAAAAACGAAAAATTGAGCAAGAAATAGAGGAGGAGTTCAATGAGTCTTTGGTTGGCATTAAGATGCTCCCGTTAAGTTCGAGAAACGGCGTTTATTTATCATATATCTACTATAAAAAGTTATTTAACAAAATAAAGGGATTGAGTGCAGAGAAAATTATGACTGAAAGAATAAGAATACCTAACCACCATAAGATTGGTTTAATGTTCGATTCTATGATCCGCCATAAATTAAATGTGATCTAGTTTAATGGAAGAACACGTAATATTAGTTGATCAAAATGATATACCGCAAGGTAAAATGGAGAAATTAGAAGCCCATCAAAAGGGTGCTCTGCATAGGGCGTTTTCCATTTTTATCTTTAATGATAACAATGAGCTTTTATTGCAGCAACGGGCCGAGGGAAAATACCATTCCGGTGGGTTGTGGACTAACACTTGCTGCAGTCACCCTCGGGAAGGCGAGAGCAATTTAGAAGCCACACAGAGAAGGTTAGGGGAAGAAATGGGAATGAGATGTGATTTGAGTTATGCCTTCAACTTTCTTTATAAAGTTAAATTTGAAGATGGATTGACGGAGCATGAACTTGATCATGTTTTTTTCGGCAGATCTAATAAGAAGCCCGTAATCAATCTAGACGAGGTGATGGATTTTAAATACATGACCCTCGATCTGTTGAAAAAAGATATTGAATACAACCCAAACAACTACACGATTTGGCTGAAAATATGCTTGGAAAAAGTAATTCAGCATATGGAATTCGTTGAAAATAAAAACGGGCATACAGCCTAAGCCATATACCCGTATCTAAATTAACGCTCTCGAGGACAAATATAGAAGTAGTTTATATAATTCCTAAATGTTTAACAATTCTTTTACTTTAAGATTATAGTTCACTGTCATCGTTAAGAAATACAAGACGAAACATCGGTATTTGTGGTAGAAATTATTGTTTAGAATAATTTCTCTGACAAAAATCGCACACATAACATTGCCTGTGTGTCTTCCCGAGTTCTTGTTTAGTAACCTTATGATCTGCAGCGCACTTCTTCTGCAGATACACTTCCCAATGCTTACTCAATGTGTTTTCCTTTTTCCAATCCAGAAAATCAAAGCTATATCGTTGGCTTTCACTAATAACCTCTTTAAGTTTAGCTAAAGGAATATCTTCAATTTTACTAAGTGGATGAACTTTAGTTCTATATAACACTTCGTTTTTTATGATATTGCCAACGCCTCCAAAAATCTTTTGATCTAATAATACATCGCAGATATAGGAAGATGCGGTTTCTTTCAATTTTTTTAGTGCCAGTTTGGGATCCCATGATTTAGACATAACATCAGATTTCCAGTCGTAATGTTCGTTAATATCACCCTCAAGTAGGTCAATTTTACAGGTGTAGAAATTTAGCTGATCATTTTTAAAGGTGAGTCCAAGTTTGATTGGTGTTTTTTTACTATCATTTATTAAATATGTTCCGAAAAGCATGAAGTGAATACGGACAGTAAAATCATCAAAACAAATTAAAAAGTGTTTTCCCCAGCTCTTGAAATCATTAACCTTTCGATGCAAAAGCCGGTCTTTATCAATAGTCGTCACATTTCCTGTCACTTCCAAAACCTCAGGTTTTCTTAAGTGCAGTCCAGCCACCAAATCTTTTAATATCACAATTGATGGTCCTTCAGGCATCTGCTAGTTTTTTAAATGAGTAATGTTCTTTGATATAATAATTGAAATATCTGCCTTTTGATCTGGCAGCCTTGAAGCTTTCGAATACCTTCTGCGGCACACCTTTATATTGATAGACCATTCCAGAGACAAAGGTGATATTGAGTGCTTTCGCTTCTGGATTATAACTAAAATGATCTATAACGGATGATGGCATAAAAAGTATTTTCTTAACTCAAATTTTTACTCTCCCTTAAGTTCTGATTCTTCTTTGGCTGCTCGAATTTTCTCTTTCTTTAAATCAATTCGTATAATATTATATAAGCTCATGTATACATTTGCAATCCAAACAATTGCAAAGAACGCTATAATGTATCCTCTCCAATCTGGATAGATAAGCGTGTATTTCGTAATCAACAGGATAATCAAGGTGATATAGTGACTGAAACAATATTCGCAGGTGAACACATAAAAAAATTTCCGCTTAATTAGCTTGTCGCAATTTTTAGATCGATCAACACAAAATTCTCTCGCCTCTCTAAAAATTTCTTCTTTGGTAACCGTCCAGGCGATGCAAGCTACGGGGAGCGCTAAAACAAAAATGTAATAGATGTGTGGTTCCATGAAATCGAATTAATTTTAAATACAACCTTCAACCATCGAAAATGTTTAGATCCTGAAGTAAACATTTTAATGCTACAACTGTTTAGTACTTCAAAAACCATAATTATGGAAAGATCAGAAATTGTATCTCTATTAGAGGTTATCAATCAGCAAGTAAGTTCTCCAATTTTAGGCGGGATGGAAGATGATTACGAGGTATTGGAAAGCATGGGCTTAGTTAAAATTAACAGGGAATCTATTCAATGGACAGCCGTGATGACACCAGCAGGCAATGCGTATCTAGGGCATGATTAATTGACCGTATAGGTTAATGATATTAATATAAATCTTCTAAATTTGTGGCGAGGTTAGCACGTGACCTATTTTTATAATTGTTACGCTAATTAAGCTTATGAATGAAATTCAACTAAGAACGGTTAGTGTTACGCGGTATGTTACGCCTTTGCGAGAGGGCGGATCAATGCCTGCAATTGCTGAAGCCGACGATAATTTCTTATACGTATTAAAATTCCGTGGCGCCGGCCAGGGAACAAGGGCATTAATAGCCGAGCTAATTGGTGGCGAAATAGCAAGAATTTTGGGCTTACGGGTTCCGGAATTAGTTTTTGCTAATCTGGATGAGGCATTTGGAAGAACCGAGCCGGATGAAGAAATTCAAGATTTACTAAAAGCAAGTGTCGGTTTAAATCTCGCACTTCATTACTTATCAGGTGCCATAACTTTTGATCCAACAGTTACTACTGTCGATGCCAAACTGGCCTCGCAAATTGTGTGGTTAGATTGTTTTTTAACCAATATGGATCGTACATGCCGCAACACCAATATGCTCATTTGGCATAAGGAACTCTGGCTCATCGATCATGGTGCGTCGCTATATTTTCACCATTCATGGCAAAACTGGAAAGAACAGGCTACGAGACCGTTTTTTCTGGTAAAAGACCATGTTTTATTGCCTTGGGCATCTGAGTTAGATGTTGTTGATCAGGAATTTAAATCGATCTTAAATCCTGAAAAAATTCGGGCAGTTATCAACTTAATTCCGGATGATTGGTTGGAAGGGGAGACTAACTTTGAAAGCAATACAGCACACAGGAATGCCTACTCGTATTTTCTGGAAACCCGTTTAGCAAATTCTGAACTATTTTTAAAAGAAGCGCAGCATGCAAGAGAAATTCTTATTTGAGTATGCCGTGATTCGTGTTATGCCTAGGGTAGAGCGTGAAGAATTTATGAATGTGGGCATTATTCTTTTCTGTGCAAAAAAGAAATTCTTGCAAAGCATTTTCATTGTTGATGAAGTTAAACTATCTACTTTTTCAGCTAAAATCGATATTGACGAAGTACAGGCAAATCTTTCAGCTTTTGAACGAATTAGCATAGGCGCAAAAAATGCTGGTCCGATTGGTCAATATGATCAGGCCTCCCGTTTTAGATGGCTTACTGCCACTAGAAGTACTGTAATTCAATGCTCTAAAGTACACCCTGGTTTTGCCACAGATCCTTACGAGACGATGATGAGGCTCCATCATGAATTGGTGTTGTAATTGCAAATTAGTCTCATTAATTATATAATTCACTGATTTTTTTTTATCCTATCCATTGTTAAAAGAATATTTTAAAAAGCTTCAAGATCTACTTAATACAGAGCCTGAGGCAGATCTGCAATCCTATCTAAAGCTTACAGAAAATACTTCGCCTGCCGATCGCCGTTCCCTGGGGCTTACCTGGTATCCAATTGCTATCCGAAATAATGAGATCGGAAGGGGCGATTATTTAACCGTGGAGGTGGAACGTACAACACATCAAGATTTTTCTCATCAGTTTAGATTTGGATCTTCTGTGGTGTTATTCTCCAATCATGATCCAAAGGAAGATCAGCTAGAAGGAATAATCACCCACCAAACGGGCACTAGAATGAAAATCAACTTTCGGGTTGATGAATTGCCAGATTGGACAAGAGATGGTAAACTTGGTGTCGATTTGTTATTCGACAACAACAGCTACGATGAAATGCAAAATGCATTGAAACGAGCGTCAGTTCTTTCGGAAGATGATTCAGAAAATAAACTGATCAGAATATTGGCCACAGCTGAGAAACCATCGTTTCAGACGGAAGAAAAGTTTGTTATCCCTAGCACATTGAATGATTCGCAAAGGCTTGCGGTAAATAAAATTGTCACCGCTAATCATTTGGCAATTGTTCACGGTCCTCCTGGTACAGGAAAAACGACTACACTCGTTCATGCCATAAAATCATTGATCAAGCATAATAACCAAAAGATTTTGGTAGTTGCCCCTAGCAATACTGCCGTTGATTTATTAACAGAGAAACTTTTGCTGGAGGGGTTGAATACCATCCGTATTGGTAACCCAGCTCGGGTTTCAGAACGACTACTAACCTCGACTCTAGAACACAAAATGGCTGATCATCCGGATATGAAAACCATTAAATCGCTAAAAAAACAGGCCAACGAATATAAAAACATGGCCCATAAGTATAAGCGAAGTTTTGGCAAGGCTGAAAGAGATCAACGGAAAGCTTTATTTAATGAGGCGCATAAAATTGGGAAAGAAGTAGAAAAAATTGAGCAATATATTACAGACCATTTGTTTGATAAGGCACAAATTATCACTGCAACCTTAGTGGGTGCAAACCATTACAGCGTCCGCAATTTGAAGTACAATACCGTAGTGATTGACGAAGCTGGCCAGGCATTAGAACCCGCCTGCTGGATACCAATTTTAAAAGCAGAGAAGATAATCTTTGCAGGAGATCACTTTCAGCTTTCACCGACAATAAAATCCCAAGAAGCCGGAAGTAATGGCTTAAGCAAAACATTATTAGAAAAGTTGATAGACATTCACCCTGAGTCTGTTGTGCTTTTGAACGAACAGTATCGAATGCACCAGAACATTATGGGCTATTCCTCTAAAGTTTTTTATCAGAACCAATTAAATGCTCATCATTCCGTTGCAAGTCATTTAATTTTCGACGATGATAAACCACTTATTTATATCGATACTGCTGGCTGCAGTTTTGATGAAAAACTAGATGGCACAAGTACTATAAATCCTGATGAAGCTGCTTTTTTAGTTAATCATCTCACCTCATTCGTGCAGGAAGTTACTTCCAAAGAAATTGATAATTTTCCATCAATAGCAATTATCTCACCTTATAAACAACAGGTACAATTTATAAAGTCCTTAGTTGAAGAAAATGAAGCTTTAATTCCTCTAAAAAATAAAATTTCGGTAAATACAATAGACAGTTTTCAGGGGCAGGAACGTGATGTTGTTTATATCAGTTTAACCAGAAGCAATTCCGATGCATCAATTGGGTTTTTATCAGATACCAGAAGAATGAATGTGGCTATGACAAGGGCACGAAAGAAATTGGTAGTAATAGGAGATAGTGCAACATTATCAAAGGCCAAATTTTATGCAGACTTTATTGAATATGCCGATAAATTAGGTGCCTACCATAGCGCTTGGGAATTTATAAATAGCTAACCTATTAGGTCATTTATTTTGCGTATAAATTATTACATTTGAGTAAATCATCCTGGATTTATTTTATCGCTTTAAAATTCCCTTTAACCATCAAGGAAGAAAACTGTGTTATATAAATTTCATTGTAAAGGATGATGGTTTAATAATTAACGGAAATGAAAGTAGGAATTAAAGTTTTAATTGCAGACGATAGTGATTTGATGAGAATGGTGATGAAAGGTTTTTTCAAAAAATTTCTCGACAATCCAACTATCACTGAAACTACTAATTTACCAGATACATTTGAGTTGCTAAATCAAACCCAGTTCGATTTTTTGCTTTTGGATATCAATATGCCAAGGGGAGATAGTAACCCTGAAACTATAAGAAAAGTTCATGCCATCCAACCTCAAATAAAGGTGTGCATGTTTACAGGTAACGATAAGGCCACTTTACAGCACCAATATAAAGATGCAGGGGCGATAGGTTTCATCAAAAAAGATGAAAACATGGGTATCTCGATTGAGCAAGTGTTAAAGAAAGCTTTCGATTAAGCTTTCTCTAGTTTTTTATCTTCTAGCTTTCCAGAAATACTGGCTCCCGCAATCAATAATTCGTTGGTAATCATTTTCGTGTATTCCGTAATTTCCGATTTAAAATCTGCCACGGAAGATCCCGATCGAATTTCTTCCAATCGCTTTTCCCATTGTCCGGTTAGTTCAGCTTGTGCAATTTGTTTGTCTTTTACCACTTCGTAAACTGCCAAGCCTTTATTAGTAGGCAACAAATTACGTTTTTCGCGTACAATATATTCTCTGGTAATTAAAGTTTCAATAATTGAAGCCCGTGTTGCTGGGGTACCCAAACCACTGTCTTTCATGGCATAACGCAATTCCTCATCCTCAATTTCTTTTCCACAGGTTTCAAGTGCCTTTAATAACGAAGCTTCGTTGTACATGGCTTTTGGTTTGGTCTGTTTTTCGAGCAAAGACTTTTCTAAAATAGGCAATTGCTCACCTACAACAACTTTAGGCAGCGCCGCATTGTCTTCATCTTTTTTATCTTCATCGGTTTCGTTAAAAACCGAGCGCCATCCTGCAGAGCGGATAACGGTTCCATTCGCTATGAAAGTTAAACCCGATTGGATAGTAATTTTGGTAATTTCCTTAAGGCATTCCTGATGAAAAGCTTCAATCATCCTCCCCACAACCATATCGTAAACCGCTTGTTTATCGCTGCTTAAACCATACGCTTCTTCGCCGGTGGGCAATACGGCATGGTGATCAGTTACCTTTTTAGCGTTTACACTTCTTTTATTTAGGCTAAACGTTTGAAGAAACTGTGCTTGTTTACCAAAATCAGGATGAGTGGTAAATTTCGAAATTAACGTTGGAACGCCAGCAAAAACATCATCACCAATATACCTTGATCCGGTACGTGGATAGGATACCAATTTGCTTTCGTATAAATTTTGCAAAATATTTAAGGTTTGGTCGGCGGTAAATCCTTTCTTTTTATTTGCTTCCTGCTGCAGGCTACTCAAATCGTGCAAAAGTGGTGGTGGTTCTTTGCGGGGTTTAGCCTCTACAGCAGTGATGTTTCCTCCAGTGGCAAAACCAGAAGCTACATCTTCTACCAATGCAAAAAGTTTTTCAGCTTCTTCTTTATCCTTATAGTTTGAGGTAGATACTGCCTTAAATTGCTGCTCATCCTTGATCAGTTGGATGGCTATTTGGCAATAAGTTTGGGGAACAAAATTTTTAATTTCCAGGAACCGGGCACAAATCATTGCAAGCGTTGGGGTTTGTACTCTGCCCAAAGATAATACGCTTCTGTTCCCAGCCGAGATACTTAAAGCCTGAGTGGCGTTCATCCCTACCAACCAGTCAGATTCTGAGCGGCAATGTGCCGAATTAAATAAGGTATCATAATCTGTGCCGGGCTTTAGGTTTCTGAAGCCATCTTTTATCGCTTCATCTGTTTGAGATGATATCCAGAGTCGTTTGAAAGGTTTTTTACATTTCAGATAATAATAAATATACCTAAAAATTAATTCGCCCTCACGCCCGGCATCGGTAGCAACAATGATTTCGGTTGCTTCATCAAACAAGCGCTTAATGGTGTCCAACTGTTTTCTAACTGCCGGATCTTCTACAAAACCATCTTTGGTTTTTACCTTTCTTACTGCTAACTTAAATTTAGCTGGCAACATTGGTAAATGTTGTTTTCTCCAACCAATAAAACCATAATCTTGTGGAGGTGCCAATTGAAGTAGGTGTCCGAAAGCCCAGGTAAATGAATATCCTTTACCTTCGATATATCCATCTTTACGGGTTGTTGCGCCGAAAACTTTAGCAAGTTCACGACCAACAGAGGGCTTTTCTGCAATAACTATCTTCATTAATTAGGCGTATTTTTCAACCTCAAAGATGACTAAAATAATCCTTTCAACAGCTAAAATTTTACTCACAGGGTAACCAGCTGAACTTAAACATTTTCGGCATCAAGCTGTTTGGAATACATCGTTTAGTAACAATAAATCGATTTTTAAATCCAATATTAAAAAATGAGAAAGATTTACGAATTAGCAGCATGCAGGATAAAAGTTGATTTGCAACCGGGCATAATTCGTGTATACAGTGATGCTGAATTGTGGCGCTTTTTGAATGGAAACGTTAACGAAAGATTTAATTTGTTAGCAAAAACGATTAAGAGTAATTACAAAAATCTGTTTAACAAGGATTTAGTCATTTCCAATGACTCGTTAATTGTTGAAATATTGGTACATGTTTACTGCGATTATGTAGGGTTAAAGTTTAATAGCGTTATTAAATTAACACCTCTGAACAATTTTGTGAAGAAGTTACTACTGAGAGCAGAAATTGTGGACTGCGGCGAAAAGGAAAAAGACAGCAATCGTTGGGTATGGGATTTTTTGGCCCGGTTTAAACCAATTTTTGTTAAAATGCTCCCTAAAAATTTAAACAACACCAACCTCAAAATGTACTAATCCATTTGGGCAGCCATCATATTATTTTGATTTAAAGCTGCATTAGCCGCTAGTGTTTCGTTTAAAAGAGAAGACTGATAAGCTTGTTCTGAACTATTTATAAATAAGACTGTCCGATCTGCAATGGCATCAATTACTTTATTGGCGAGTTTAGTGGGCACAGCAGGACAGCCCTGACTTCTTCCTAATCTACCCAGTTTATTTATGGTTTCTTGCGAAACATAATCTGCCCCATGTACAACAATCGCTCTATCTCTGGCTTTGCTATTAAAATTCTGATCCATTCCATCTAGTTTTAACGATCTGCCATGTTTTCCAAAATATATTTCTCCAGTGAGATAAAACCCCAAACTACTTTGGTTCGAATTCTGAATATTCGAAAAATTAGAGGGTTTATCCCCACCGCTATTCTGGCCGTGTGCCACCCATGTATTTAAAATTAGTTTCTTTTTATCTATATCAATAATGTACAAGCGCTTTTTACGACTTTCCTGATCAAAATCTGCGATGGTTAGCACTGATTTGTCATGCAATAAGCCAGAATATTTCATATTATAATAACCGGTCAATGCTTTCTCAAATACCTGCTCACTCAAACCAACCGAATCCAAATCGGCCGTTTGATATAAATCCAAAATGTACTGGTTGTAAACGCTATCTGCTGCAAAGTTTTTTAAAGGTTGAGATTGGGATTGATCAGCTGCTTTAAAACTTGTTCCAATAAGAGCAACACATACTAAAATGATGGAAGCAAAGTATAAAATGTATTTATTCATACAGGGATGTTTGGTTTAATACTACATATACGATAGATTAAACCAAATGTTGTCCAAAACACAGTGTAGCTTTAATAATACAGCTTGTTTGACCTTCAAATGACTTTAGGTTTTTATTTTATAGCTTAGTGGAATACAAATTCTTTTAAATCAGTAGGAAAAGAAATAACAAAACAGTTTTTAAGGTGTTGTGAAATAAATAATTACTTGATGAAAATACTGCTCACTGGCGCAAACGGATACATAGGTACACGATTACTCCCTTTATTATTAGATGCGAAGCATCAGGTTGTTTGCATGGTGCGTGATAGCAGAAGATTTGCGGCACAATCTGACTTAGTGGATCAGGTTCAAATTATCAATGGTGATTTATTAAATCCCGATTCTCTAAATGAGATTCCGGATGATGTTGATGCAGCTTATTACCTGGTTCACTCCATGTCGTCAAGCGACGAAGGGTTTTCTGATTTAGAGAAAAAATCTTCAGAGAATTTTGCTAACGCAATAAAAAAAACAAAGTGTAAGCAGATCATTTACCTTACTGGTATTGCTAACGACGAGCATTTATCCAAACATTTAGGCTCCCGGCTGGCGGTCGAAGAAGAATTAAAATCATCGGGAATTGCCTGTACCATATTGAGAGCTGCAATTATTATCGGTTCTGGGAGTGCATCTTTCGAAATTATCAGAGATCTAACAGAGAAAATCCCGGTGATGGTGGCTCCAAAATGGGTAAAAACAAAATGCCAGCCTATCGGTATTCGCGACGTATTGGGCTATTTAACTGGTGTTCTCCATAACAAAGAAGCATTTAATGAAACGTTTGATATCGGTGGTCCGGATATTTTAACTTATAAAAATATGTTGTTGGGCTATGCAAAGGAACGCGGTCTGAAAAGGTGGATTATCACCGTACCGGTACTTACCCCACGATTATCATCTTTATGGTTGAATTTAATTACACCTGTACCTTACTCACTGGCAAAAAGCTTGGTTGATAGCATGAAAAATGAAGTGATTTGTAAAGATGACCGAATTAAAGAGGTGGTGCCGCGGCAATGCTTAACCTATGCCCAGGCTTTGCATTTGGCTTTTGAAAAAATCGATCAAAATTCTATAGTTTCAAGCTGGAAAGATGCCTTAAATAGAGGCTACCTGCAAACCGATTTCATGGATCAAATTAAAGTTCCACAAAATGGTACGTTGGAATATAAGGTGAAAATGCCTTTTGAACGCAAGGCGGAAGAGGTTTTTGATAATATTTGGAGCATCGGCGGAAGTAGAGGATGGTATTTTATGGATTGGCTTTGGCAGCTAAGAGGTTTTTTAGATAAAATTTTCGGCGGCGTAGGCACACGCAGAGGCAGAACCAGTAATATTGATCTTCAAGCTGGTGATGTGCTTGATTTCTGGCGGGTGCTTTTAGCCGACAAAAAGAATAAACGATTATTACTTTATGCCGAAATGAAAGTGCCTGGTGAAGCCTGGCTAGAATTCAAATTGGTAGAATTTCATGGCCAGGCGTTTCTATCGCAAATTGCTACCTTCAGGCCGAAAGGTTTATGGGGAAGAATGTATTGGTACGCCATGTGGCCATTTCATATTGTATTATTTAAGGGCATGGCCAAACAGATTACTACCTTTCAACCTGAATCTTAATCCAATTTTGTTAGTTTTGCTGCTTAAACGAAAAAAATGCCAAATCAGGACGACGATTATTCCTTCTGGACAAAGTATAAACGCTTTGCAAGTACAGAAATTTTAATGTACTTAATTATGATTGTTGGAATTGCCTTGGGTATTATTTTTTTAAGTTAAGGATCAACTTCAAATTATCGGCAGTATTTACGTCGGTCATAAACTTTGCAAATAAGCTATATTTTTCGGCAGGAAATGTTCCATCGTTAATTTTGATTTTTCTGTGGTAAATAATTTTTCTACCCTCAACAGTTACCTTCGATTCATAAGACCCAAAATCGCTTTCCAGACTTTTATTCATCGGTAAAATAAAATCAGTTAATACGTTTTCTGGAATCGAATAAGTGATGGTGTCATCATCAGTATAGCCTCTATTTATATAAACAGGAAGCTTTCTTACTTTTATTTCCGGAATACCTCTCGAGATGTTAAAAGCATTTAACTGTAGATACATCTTATTGTTTTCCACTGGCGCATATTGACGGATATTAACTTTAACATCTTCTGTAATCTTCGGATTATCAGTTTTATCTCTTAAGTAAGTGATGTTTTCGAAATCTATATGATCAAGATTATACCAAATTTTAAGTGCTTTCAGTTGCTCGGTTATCGATTTTTCGATATTGGTTTCATGATTATCGTATTGCGAGCCCGAAAAAACCGTTTGCATATTGCCTAGAGCTGTACCATCATAACTAATGCTCAAATTTACTTTTCTTATCTGAAGATTATTTTGTGCACTTAGTTTAGGTGTTCTAAGTAATTTTCCGCCTTCTGGAGTACAGGCAAACACCAGCCGGTCATCCGTAAAATCGCCTAAAAACCCAAAAGGAATTTTTTGATTGGTACATTCCAGCCAGGTCGTATCTCCTTTAAGTGGTAAACAGAGAATGATGTGATTACCCTGAGCCATATCGGCAAATTGAGGGTCAAGACTTATTTTTTCGCTTCCAGCTTCCACTACGCAATAATAGGATTCAATATCAACAGCTTTCAACATACTTTGCATGTAGTTTACAAGCGCTTTACAATCTCCATATCCTAAACGATCGACCTCACTTACTGCAATAGGCTGCAAACCACCAATACCAATTTGAACACTGATGTATCGTGTTTTATCCTGCAAATACTGATAAATTTTTCTGGCTTTATCTTTATCAGTTTTTTCATCCTTTACCAAATCTTTCACCATCGTTATGGTAGCTGGCGGCAAGGTATTTCGCTGTTTAATCAAATCATCATAAACCCATTTCCCCAACTCCTCCCAATTTTGATAACTACCCTTGCGGTTGTAATAAGTAAACTGTTTGGGTGCAATTTGAATGCTTGTTCTATAAGTTTCGGGGTTAGGACTAAAAGGTTCACTTTTAACAGCTAAGATATTGCTGGTTTTCCATACCATTTTTTTTTGCTTTTCATCTGTAAAAACCTCTGGTTCCATAGCATAATTCACAGTTTTTATGCGCACCTCATCAGTTGGTTTACAGATAAATGTGTATGAACTTTTTTCCACCGAAACATCATCGCCAGGCTTTGGGACCCATCTGGGAATAATTAAATTCTGTTTATTACGAATTTCATAGTTGTAAACGATGGTATACGGATATTGATTCACATTCGGCAGATAATGCTTTACGCGGCTATCTACAAACAAAGAAAACCCATCTGCTGCACTTACATCACTAAAGTCATTTTGCGTAAACTTGCTTATTGCTTTACCAACAGCATTGTAAACTTCACCCTTTATTGTTTTTATAGCGGTATTTTTATCATAGTTTAATACCAGCCTTGCTTCATCTTCTCCATTTTCGTTAAATACAGTAATCGCTTTCTTTACGGTTAACAATACGTTTTCTGGCGAACGCATATCAACTAATATTTCCTCATTTCTGATACAAGAGTTAGCTCTGTTTTTGAGTGTTCCGGGAATTAAATCAACATCGTAATTATCCTGCGAAAAAGCGGTGTTAATCAAAGTAAAAAGGCATATTATTATAAGTTTGTATCTCATATTATTCGCCTTTTCTTAATAAATACTCTACCTTTTGATTTTGGATTATTTTACTATAAAATTCCTTTAGAAAGGGATACTCATCAGGTTGATAAACAGCATTGTTGAATTGCAAAATCTGGCTCAATGACAGGGTGTTATTATCCAATTGAGTTTGCAGCAGATACTTACCACCACCGTTGGGTAAGCCAATAGCCAGATTTTTTGGTTTTTCTACTAAATTATACTTTGCTGGCAGTTCGATATTGATGATAATCCTTTCATCAGATGCTGCACCCAAATCAACAGGATAAGTTCTGATATTTAAATTAAAAGGGTTTTTAGAAATCGCATTAATAAAAAACGGACTTAAATAAAATTCATTTTTATTTATTCCATCGTTCATGGTAAACTCTATTTCGTACTTTTCTGTGAGTGGATTTTCTACGCTATCTAAATTACTAATTACAGGGTCGGAAATCTTTATTTTAACCAACCGTTCGTCTAGTTTTTCTACAAATTCATCAGTGGAGGTGTATCTTTTAATTTCTTTCCTTTTGGCAAAAGCGGCGTAACCCTGATAAATGGTCGTAAGTGTACCCGCTATTTTACCCTCGTTAGTCAGTTTTCCATTTAAAATGTAATTGGTCACCGTTTTCTGGCTCGCTTTTAAATCGATCCAATAAGAGGGTTTTTTCAAGTTAATAACCCGGCCTTGATCGTTCATACAGCGCAAAGGCAACAAACCGAAAGGCAAAAGCGGTTCCGTAGCATCAAGAAGATAACTTTTGTCACCAATGTTTAATTTGGCAACCACATAATTAAAATCGCTGATTACGGGATAGAGTTTATTTATCGTGCCGTTCTCTCGGGTAGATAAGATAACGGCTTCAGCATCAAGGTTTGCAGCAGAAAGTGCAGCAATAAGATTTAAATTCAAATCAGCGACGTTTCCCGATCTGTTATCGAAGGATTTCTTGATGTTTTCCGCACAATAAATTCCGTAATAGTTATCCCACTTAATTTGTTTTTTGATGTAGTTTAAAATCGCTTTCGCTTTCGTCAAATCGTCTGGCGCATCTTTAATTATAGAAGGGATAAGATCTTTATACATATCCTTGCGCTTCATTTGTGATCCAAACGATTTATCACTGGATAGTTCGTAATCAATATCTTTCCATGTTTTTGTGTAGGATGTTTTGCCCCCGGACGGATTGGTAACATCAGAAAGTTCGAAATAAATAGCCGATTTAAAATTACTTGGAGCGGTCATATTATCTTCTTCAATGAATGCGGGTATATCTTTCATCAGGTAAGAAATTTTGGAGCAATCTATATTTGCCCCATTAATGCGCAAACATTCTTTAGCTAACTCGACCTTTTGATCGCTTAGCTTTTGATAACCCCTAAGGGAAACATTGTAATTGTAAATACCAGGAATGTAAACCAGATACTCACTGGTGACCTTTGGTATTTTCCACTGAAACTCCCATGTTTTAAAATTAAATAGGTTTGGAGATTTTAACCTGTAGCTATATTCTATTATTGATCCTTCCTTCAAATTCGGTAGCGTAAATTTTAAAAGCTTCGTATACTTTGATCGGTTCTCGAAAAATATAGCTTTTTTATCCATAGGTGTTGCAACAAACTTGCCGTCAGTATAGTTAAAGGTTGATGCAGTTAAATCGTTAATGGTTTCTTCCCGAGAATCATCCTTATATAAAGGCACTACAACATTTGCGTTTTCGAATCCCTCTTTGTTATAAATCTTGATTTTTACATGATAATCGAAAATAAGTTCAAGCCTTCCTGTAGCATCATCGAGATCTATCCTTGCTGTACCAAATTCTTTGAGCACTATTGCATTTGCGTTACTATCAAGCTTGTTTCGGTCAAATTCGTAGTCATCATAGGTAATGGCTCCAAAATTAAAGTTTTGAGCAAAAACCGGTATGTATGCGGAAAATAGTAAGAGAAAAAGTATTAGTTTTTTCATAGAGTGCGTCTTTAAATTTTGCAGCAATTTAAAGCTAGCATTTAATATTCAGAAATAATTTGAAAATTATATTTCGAATTTAATACGGTGTTTTACAAACAAATCAAACCTTTTTAGCACTTTTGGATAAACATAATTTTCGATGCAGTAAGACGCTGTATTCTTTCTCTTATTCAATAAAATGAAATTAAATTTAAAACGTCCATTAGCATTTTTCGATTTAGAAGCTACTGGTATAAATGTAGGTGCTGATAGAATAGTAGAAATTGCGATTTTAAAAGCATATCCAGATGGTAAAGAAGAGGTTAAAACCTGGCGTGTAAATCCAGAAATGCCGATTCCTTTGCAAACTTCTTTAATTCACGGCATTTACGATGAAGACATTGCAAACGAGCCAACCTTTAAAATGTTAGCAAAAGAAATTGCCGAATTTATCGGAGAAAGCGATTTGGCTGGCTACAACTCAAATAAGTTTGATATTCCGATGTTGTTGGAAGAATTTTTAAGAGCTGATGTAGATTTTGATATGAACCAACGCAAATTCGTTGATGTTCAGAATATTTTCCACCAGATGGAGCAACGTACATTAAAAGCAGCTTATAAATTTTATTGCCAGGAAGATTTAATAAACGCTCATGCTGCAGAGGCAGATGTAATAGCAACTTATAAAGTTTTGCTTGGTCAGCTGGAGATGTACAAGGAAAAAGAATTTGAAGATAAACAGGGCAACAAAAGCATTCCTGTTGTGAATGATGTAGATGCTTTACACATATTTACTAACATACATAAGCCTGTAGATTTTGCTGGCAGAATGGTTTATAATGATAAAAATGAGGTTTGTTTTAACTTCGGAAAACACAAAGGAAAAACGACCGAACAAGTTTTTGCTGTTGAACCAAGTTATTATGCCTGGATGAAGCAAGGTGATTTTCCTTTATACACGAAGAAAAAACTGGATGAAGAATGGGCAAAATTTAATGCCAAGAAAAACGAAAACCGCACGCCAAAACCACAACCAACGGCTGCTGCGCAAAAGCCACAATATCAACAAAAGCCTCAGCAAAAACCAGATAAGCCTGCACAACCTATTAATAACGACATGCTTGAGCAGCTAAAGATGAAATTTGGTAAATAAGCTGACGGTATTAAGGTTTGATTTAAAATGAAAGTGATTAAAATATTTAGCATTATACTTTTTTCTGCAGTATATGCAAACGCTCAGGTTCAATTGCCTATTGAACCGGTTTTTCAGAATACATACAACAAAGAGACCCGTAGTGTTAGTGGAAAACCAGGGAAAAACTATTGGCAAAACTCTTCAAAATACGATTTAAAGGTTGATTTTAATCCATCAACACGGTTGTTAAAGGGTAAGGTAGATGTGGTTTATACCAACAACAGTCCGGATACCTTAAAAGAAATTTGGTTCAAGCTATATCCAAATTTGTATAAAAAGGGTTCGATCAGAAAATCAAAAATAGCAGATTCTGATTTGGGTGAGGGCGTACAAATTACAGCCGCAGCCCTAAACAATAGTCAGTTAGCGTTAGGGAGTTTACAGATTGACGGTACGAATATGCATATCATGATTCAACCGCTTTTACCTGGCAAAACCATCAAGTTCAACTTCGACTACAATTATATCCTAAACAAGGGCTCACACATTCGTACCGGGCAAGTAGATGATGGCTCGCATTTTATAGCTTATTTCTTTCCTCGAATTGCCGTTTACGATGATGTGGATGGCTGGAACAAATATCCTTATACAGGAGCAGAAGAATTTTACAACGATTTTGATCAGTTTAATGCAGAAATTAAAGTTCCTGGTGGGTTTGCCGTTTGGGGTACAGGCGATTTAAAAAATGCTAATGAAGTATTCCATAAAGAGATTGCCGCTAGAATCGCTTCAGCGGAAAAAAATGATGGGATTGTAGATGTGATTACAGAAAAAGATTTGGCAATGAAACAGGTAACTAAGCTTAATACTTTTAACACCTTCAAATTCGAAGCCAAAAATGTTACTGATTTTGTTTTTGCTTTAAGTGATCATTATTTATGGAAATCAACCAGCTTAATGGTTGATCCAAAGACGAAACGTAGAACCAGGGTTGATGCTGTTTTTAACGCTAAGCACAAAGACTATTATGAAGTAATTGATTTTGCCCGTAAAACTGTTGAATCAATGAGTTACAAATTTCCGAAATGGCCATTTCCATATAATCATGAAACTATTTTCGATGGTTTAGACCAAATGGAATATCCGATGATGGTTAATGATAACCCAGTTGATAATAGGGAAGATGCGATTACTTTAACAGATCACGAAATTTTCCACACCATGTTTCCGTTTTATATGGGTATAAATGAGACTAAATATGGTTGGATGGATGAAGGCTGGGCCACGATAGGTGAGTGGCTAATTTCACCAATGATCGATTCCACCATCGTAGATGAATATGGTATTCAACCCACGGCAGCTTCATCAGGAAATAAAGATGATTCTCCCATTATGACATTGACACCTGACTTAAAAGGATCTGGAAGTTTTACCAATTCTTATCCGAAACCTGGTTTAGCGTATTTGTATGTTAAGGATTATCTTGGCGAGGAGTTGTTTACTAAAGCGCTTCACAACTACATCAACAACTGGAACGGGAAACACCCAATGCCTTACGATTTCTTTAACAGTATGAATGAAGGAAGTGGAAAAAATTTAAACTGGTTTTGGAAGTCATGGTTTTTCGAGGGCGGCGTTTTGGATATGGCAATTAAATCGGTGGATAAAATAGACACTGGTTATTCAATAAAAATTGAAAATAAAGGGATTAAAGCGTTACCGATTGATTTGGTGTTAAACTATGCAGATGGATCAAAAGAAACCAATCATAGTACGATCGCTGTATGGCAGGATGGCGCAAAGGAAGTGCAAATCGAAATTAAAACTTCGAAAAAACTGAATAAAGTAACAATGGGCAATAGTCATGTTCCAGACAAAGTGAAAAGTGATAATACTTATAATGTAAACTAATCATAAAAAAAGAGGCCTAAAGCCTCTTTTTTTATTAACGTCTACCATGTTTTATCGATTGAATATGCTCAAGATACGGCGTCTTAAAAAAGTTGCAAAATATTTTGTACTCAAACTATTTTATTAGTTTCGTTTAAAAATATCTAGATGAAAAAAATACTCTTATTCTTAGCGCTATTAAGCTCAACAAATTATTTAAGGGCACAAGACAAAAACATAGATAGTCTTTCCCAGTCTATCAAACTTAAATCTGAAGCCATCGGCCATGGCGGGAATAATGAGATTAAGATTAATTTGTTTTATTCCATTTTAGCACTTCCTGAAATTACCTACGAAAGAATCATTGAAGACAACATGGGTGTTGGATTATCGGTTGCTATCGGTGCAACTAATGAAAATGTTTTTGGCAGCAGAATAAATTATGTCATTACCCCGCACTATCGCATATATTTTGGTAACAAAAAAGCGAACGGTTTCTTTATTGAAGGAAATGCTGGGATTATATCGCACAAAGAATTTGATTATACATCTTTGGCTTACACCAGCTATCCTGCTGGTTATGACTTTACTTTACCAGAAAGAAACTACACGGACGTTGGCTTAGGCGCCGCTGCCGGAGCAAAATTTTTAACTCGAAATGGTTTTTTAGGTGAAGCGTACCTAGGTGTAGGTAGGGTATTTGGAAGTAAAAATCAATCCTTAGAAGCTTACCCAAGATTTGGTTTAACAATTGGTAAGCGATTTTAAATAAAAAAAGAGGCCTAAAGCCTCTTTTTTTATTTAACGTCTACCATGTTTTTCTCTATGTCCTCTAGAAAATAAACTAGCATTAACTCTTTGATCGTGACGTCTATAATCTACGCGTTGTGGCCTGTAATGGTTTCGCGGTGCGTTATAACGACCCCTGTTTCCGCCGCCATATGATGAACGAAACACATTCTTATGGTTAGAATATCTAACTCTATGCGTATTGTAACTGCGATATGGGCTGTTTCCATATACAACTACCTTTCTTCCTCGGTGTAAATCATAGCCTCTATATCTAGCCGGTAAATATCTAGATCGAGTCCAGCGATTTCCATTTAAATAAACAAACTGGCGTTGCGGAACATAATAATAAGACTGTACTTCAGGTAAGTAATAGTAATTTACGTTTTGATAACCAACAGGAACCCAAGCCGGTTGTGCGCCAATGTTAACGTTAATACTTACCTGGGCGTTAGATTGATTTGATGTTAAAGCCACGATACCTACAATCGCGGAGATGATAAATAACTTTTTCATAATCGGTTCTATTTGTGTGTTTAATACAAATTCAAACGCTATGCCAAAAAATCTATTGTAACAGAGATATAAAAAAAGAGCTTCTTTCGAAGCCCTTTCTTAATCACTTAACAATTATTTGTGTTTTCCCTTTCCGTTTCCATTGCCATGGTTACCATTTCCCTTGTTCGCTTTACCGAATATTTTTTTAGCTTGTCCCGGTGGCATTCCATGTGGATGACCTTTTACTACGTAGTATTTGCTGTCGCGGCTATCTCTTATTACCAACTGACCTTTGTTACCTTTGAATTTTCCGTATTTAACCTTATCATTTTTAAAATTTAGATAAGGTTTTGGAGAGTTAATTACCACTTTATACCCATTGTATAAATCGTAATTTCCGTATCTCGATGGTAGATTGTTCGCAAAAACCCAGTCGTTTCCATTTAAATATACAAATTGCTTTTTCGGAACATAGTAGTAACTTTCCACATCTGGAAGATAATAGTAATCAACGTGATCATAACCAGTGGGTCCCCAAAGCGGCTGTGAACCAATATTTACATTCAAATTTACTTGAGCCTTTGCCGGCATGCTGAGGAATGAAATCATCATTACTACAGCAACTAAAAATAATCTTTTCATAATCGATTTAATTTGTGTTGATAGACCCATATTTCCAAAAGGCGTGCCACAAAAAAGGGAGCTTCTTTCGAAACTCCCTAATCACAACTAAATCACGCTATTTACTTCTACCATTTGCTTTATTTCTATCTGGACGATCATTTTCTATTCTTCTATCGTTGCCACGATTGGAATTTCGAGCTGTCCTTGAGTTTTGATTTATTTTTACAACAGTTTTTTGTGTACGATTTTGGCGATTGCTATTATTATTCACCGCAACAGCTTTATAGTTGGGGTGGTTTTTCACCACATCATATTTCCTATCACGACTATCTCTAATTACCAATTGGCGGCCATTATAGTTTTTAAATCTACTGTATTTAGCTACATCGACGTTATTTCTTAAATATGGTTTGGGTTCGTTTACAACAACTTTGTATGCTCGGTATAAGTCAAAATTTCTGAATTGACCTGGCAAACTGTTTGTCCAAACCCAATTGCCTTGATTCGAATAGATATATTGTTTGGATGGGACATTGTAATACGCATTGATATCCGGCAGGTAATAGTAATCTACATGATCATAACCTGTAGGGCCCCAAACTGGTTGTTGGCTAATATTAATGCTTAAATTAATTTGAGCTTTTGCATCATCTATGCTGAATAATGAAACCATCAAAACTGCAGCAAATAAAACTAACTTTTTCATAATGTTTTTTAATTAAAGGTTCCTTGTGTGTGTTAATTATTGAAATAGACAAAAGCATTTTCGCGTAGTTTAATTGAGGCAATTCGTTTTAACATTCTTTAACTATATTTGCCAGCTCAATACATTTAAAGGCATCATTTATCTATGGGTTTAGGGACAACCGAAAACAATTACGAACTAGTTTCAGGACTGGAAATTCACGTTCAATTAAACACCAATACCAAAATATTCTCTGCCGATAGTGCATGTTTCGGGGCTTCGCCTAATCATAATATTTCAACTGTTTCATTGGCGTTACCGGGTGCTTTGCCTAAGCTAAATAAAGAGGTGGTAGCCAAAGCGGTTAGGATTGGCCTGGCCTTAAATTGTACAATCAATCAAACCAATCACTTTGATAGAAAAAATTACTTCTATGCCGACTTACCAAAAGGCTATCAAATAACGCAGGATAATCAGCCAATCTGTGTAAACGGTTTCCTTGAAGTTGAATTAGCTGATGGCTCATTGAAGAAAATAGGAATCAACAGAATTCATTTAGAAGAAGATGCAGGAAAAAGTATTCACGATCAGGATGATAACTATTCTTTAGTTGATTTAAATCGTGCTGGAGTTCCTTTGATAGAAATTGTAACGGAGCCTGATATTCGTAGCGCCGAAGAAGCATCAGCACTGCTTACTGAAATTAGAAAGTTGGTCCGCCATTTAAATGTGAGTGATGGAAACATGGAGGAGGGGAGTTTGCGTTGCGATGCAAATATTTCTATCCGACCGAATGGCTCCACAGCATTTGGTACCCGTTGCGAAGTAAAAAACCTAAATTCTATGCGTAACGTACGTAGAGCAATGGATTTTGAATTTGGAAGACAAGTGGAGGTTATTGAGAATGGCGGCAAAATCATCCAAAGTACATTAAATTTTGATGCTGATAAAGGCACAACATCGCCAATGAGAACAAAAGAGGAGGCAAACGATTACCGCTATTTCGCTGATCCGGATTTGCAGCCTATTTTTATTTCAGACGATTGGTTGGCAGAAATCAAATCGGCCATGCCCGCTTTACCAAATGAAATTTCGAAGCAAATGGTTGCCGAATTTGGTATTACAAAAGCAGACGCAGCTTTATTTGCAGAGGATTTGGATCTGTTAAATTATTTTAATGAAGCTTTACCAATTGTTAATACTAAAAAAACACTTATTAACTGGTTAATTGGCCCGGTTAGGGCCGTATTAAGCGAAAAGGGTATAATTATTAATGATTATAATGTTAAACCAGAGCAATTAGCTGCTGCAATTAATTTGGTTGATGATAAAAAGCTTACACAACAAATCGCGATTCAGCAGTTATTACCAGCAATTGAAACGCAACAAAATGCTAATGTGGATACACTTGCACAATCATTAAATTTACTGATTTCAGAAAACAGCGATGAATTAGGTGCATTTATTGATGAAGTGTTAGCCAAATATCCACGACAAGTTGAGGCTTATAAAAAAGGTAAAAAAGGCGTTTTAGGCTTGTTTGTTGGCGATGTAATGAAGTTGGCAAAAGGTAAAGCAGATGCTAAGAAATTGAATGAATTAATACTAGAAAAATTAAAATAATGAGATTAAAAAATTTAAGTCTGATCGTATTAATTGCGATTGCTTTTACAGCATGTAAACCGAAAGATAGTTTTACAATTGACGGAACATTCCAGAACACTGGAACAGAGAAGAAAGTTTTCCTATACGGGATGCAAAGCAGTCAAATGGTCGCCATCGATTCGACTAATTTATCCGAAAAAGGCGAATTTAAATTTATTCGTAAAACGCCATCTGTAGATTTTTTCCGTGTTTCAATAGGCAATCATGAATTTATGCTAATTGCCAAAAATGGTGATCAAATTAAATTAGAAGCTGATTTAACTGATAAAACAATGGCTTACAAAATATCTGGAGCCACTGAGGTTGAAAAACTATCAGAGTTAAATACCATTCGAAATAATTTCTCGAAACAAGCTGAAAAATTGCAGGCGGATTTTGAGGCTAAAGTGGCTACTCAACCACAAAACAGAGCAGCAATATTAGAGGAAATGAAGCCTCAGTATCAGTCGTATATAAATCAATTGAACACGCAGATCATTAAATTTGCTAAAGACAATAAAGGTACGCTTGCCAGCTTTTACGCGATGAATACGCTTAGTCCGCAAGAATATGAGGCGGAGCTTGTACAATTTGCAGATGAAGTTAAAAATGAAATTAAAGGTAATGCTACAGTAGATACTTTTGTGAAGCAGATGGCGCTTTTAAAGGCTGTTCAGGTTGGACAAGTGGCTCCAGATTTTACTATGAATACGGCCGACGGGAAAGCAGTTAGTTTAGCAGATTATAAAGGTAAATACGTCCTTTTGGATTTTTGGGCTTCCTGGTGTCAACCATGTCGTCAGGAGAATCCGAATGTGGTGAAAGCTTACAATAAATTCAAAGTTAAAAACTTCGACATCTTAGGAATATCCTTAGATACTGATAAAGCTGCGTGGTTAGGTGCTGTTAAGGCAGATGATTTAGCGTGGAATCAGGTATCTGAATTAAAAGATTTCAATGGAGAAACAGTCAAAAAATATCAGGTTCAGGCAATTCCTACTTCTTATATTATTGATCCGACGGGAAAGATTGCTGCTAAAAACCTCCGTGGAGAGGAGCTGGAAGCGTTTCTAGCTAAAACGTTACGTTAAAAGAAACTCAATGTTAAACTAATTTAAGTCGTTAACAATTTCTTAACTTAGGCTTAACTAGAAATTACATCAGAGACAGTACTTTCGTAACAAATATTTAACTATGAACAACGCAGGTCAGAAAATATTAATTGTTGATGATGAACCAGATATTCTGGAACTGATTGAATACAACCTAAAAAAAGAAGGTTACCAGGTTTTTACTGCTACCAATGGTCAGGAAGGAATTACGGTTGCTAAGAAAGTTCATCCAGATTTAATCATTTTAGATATTATGATGCCTAAAATGGATGGAATTGAGGCTTGCAGATTAATGAGGGCAATTCCTGAATTCAAAAACACTTTTATGGTTTTCTTAACTGCCAGAAGTGAGGAATATTCAGAAATTGCAGGTTTCAATGTAGGTGCCGATGATTATATTGCGAAACCAATTAAACCTCGGGCTTTAGTAAGTCGCATTAACGCAATTTTAAGAAGGAACACTGGAACTGAAGAAGTGTCAGAAAACAAATTAGAAATTGGCGATTTAGTGATCGACCGTGAAGCTTATTTAGTTTTTCAAGGCGGAAATAAAGTTGTTCTTGCCAAAAAAGAATTTGAGTTATTATATCTCTTAGCCTCTAAACCTGGTAAGGTTTACACCCGTGAATCAATCCTTAAAAATATTTGGGAAGATTCTGTAGTGGTTACCAATAGAACTATTGATGTTCACATCCGTAAACTTCGGGAAAAATTAGGCGAAACTTATGTTTCAACGGTAAAAGGCGTTGGTTATAAGTTCGAGCTTTCTTAAAGATTGATTAAAAATATTAGAGCCGTAGATTCGCTGATTATTCAGGAAGCCTGCGGCTTTTTGTAATGATTAATCCGTGCTTCTTTTTATGAGGAATCATTTTTTTATTAGTATTTTTGATAAAAGCAATAACAAAATGTATAGGCAAGTTTTAATTCCAGATAAAAATAATCACACTATTGAAATGCCAAAGAAATTCTTCGGTAAAAAAGTAGAAGTTATTGTAATTGAATTATCAAACCAAAATCCTTTGCCACCAGCAGGCAAAAAGATTTCAAAAGCCGAATTATTCGAAACTTTTGGCCAGGGATTAAATTTCCCATCAGTTGAGGAAATCAGAAAAGACTCATGGCCATCTAAATGGTGATTTTTGATACAACAGTTCTAATTGAACTTTATCGTGGTAACACAGAAACAAAAGAAATAATTGAAGAAATAAAATCAGATATTTTTTATGTTAGTAGCATAACCGTTGCCGAGTTTTTAGTAGGTGCAAGAGATAAAGAAGAACTATTCAGAATAAAAAAGCAGATCAAAAAATACACTGTAATCCCCATTAATTCTGATATCTGTGATTTGTTTTTGAGTCTATTCGAACAATTTGCATTAAGTCATAGATTAGCTATTGCCGATACTTTAATTGCTTCAACAGCATTGTATTATAATCTTCCCGTTTTAACACACAATAAAAAGCACTTTCAATATATACCCGATTTGATTCTATTGTAATGCAATCTGTGGTTAAATTCTGAACCAATAAAATAAAATCCGTATTTTTGCGGCTCATTAATAGCACACAGTTTGAAGTACCCGAATTTTAAAGACCTTATTCTTTTTGAAGACAACGATTTTATTGTAATCAATAAACCACCATTCTTGGCCTCTCTCGATGAAAGAGGTGGTTCTGGGGAAACTAATGTGTTGCGTCTGGCTAAACAATATAGCGATGATGCACAGGTTTGTCACCGTTTAGATAAGGAAACTTCTGGTGCTTTAATTATTGCTAAAAATCCTGAAGCTTATCGCCATGCATCCATGCAGTTCGAACGCCGGAAAGTGGATAAAACCTACCATGCAGTAGTTGATGGCCATGTAATATTCGACAAGTTATTGGTTGATTTACCCATTCTAAATGATGGAAATAAAAACGTAACTATTGATAGAGCGGAAGGAAAAAGAGCGGAGACTGTGTTCGATTCATTGAAATATTATAAACATTACACATTAGTAGAATGTAAACCGATTACCGGCCGTATGCACCAAATCCGTATCCACCTGGCTACACAACGTGCTGCTATCGTGGGTGATGACATGTACAAAGGAAAACCAGTATTTTTATCATCAATTAAAAGAGGATATAGATTATCTAAAGGAGAGGAGGAGCAACCGATTATGAAACGTTTTGCGCTTCATGCCCGACATTTAATTTTCAAAGGCTTAGATGATAAAGACATTGTAATCGATGCGCCATATCCAAAAGATTTTGCTACATTAATTAAACAGCTGGATAAATTTGACGCTTAAAATCAATAACCAGAAAATAGAATAACATGTATATCCGATTTGTAAATTACCTTGATAAGATTAACCAATATAGAAAGTCAAAAATATCAAACCGTAATTTCCTAATCATACTTGCTGTTATTGTTGGTATTCTCGCTGGCCTGGCGGCCGCCGCGTTAAAGAGTTTAACACACCATATCGAAGAGTTTCTTCAATCAGACTGGCATTGGAAATATAAGTACTATTTATATTTCATTTTTCCGATGATTGGAATCCTGTTGACGGTTCTGTACATCAAATATTTCATCAGAAAAAGTAAGTTCGAAACTGGCTTAACTCCCTTGCTCTACGCTATCTCCAAAAAATCGAGCAGGGTAGAGGCACATAATATTTATTCTCAAATCATCACTGCTGCAGTAACGGTAGGTTTCGGTGGATCAACCGGTTTAGAGGCCCCAATAGTTACTAGTGGCTCGGCAATTGGATCCAACTTAGCACGTATTTTAGGTTTATCCTATCGCGAAATTACCATGCTTGTGGCTTGTGGAGCGGCTGCCGGTATTGCCGGCGCTTTTAATAGTCCCGTTGCCGGAATCGTATTCGCAATCGAAATATTACTTCCCGAGTTTACAATACCGGCCTTTATCCCACTTTTGTTGTCGGCTGCAACTGCCGCAGTTGTTGCTCGTATATTTTACACCCAACAGTTATTTTTTTTGGTAACAGAAGGATGGCAAATTAACGCCTTATTTTACTACGTACTTCTGGCTGGATTAATTGGTTTGTTTTCAATTTATTTTACTAAGGCAAACTATGCTGTTAAAGGCCTCTTTTATAAAATTAAACATCCTTACACCAAAGTTATTATTGGTGGTTTGATGTTAGGAGCGCTAGTTTTTCTTTTCCCAACGCTTTATGGTGAAGGCTATATTACCATTAAAGGCCTTTTGAAAGGCGACTATTTAACGGTAATTAACAACAGTATCTTTTCCGATTACAGCAGCATTCCGGCAGTGGTTATACTTTTCACAATTGTAACCATTTTTATGAAATCAATTGCTACCCTGGTTACTTTGGGTGCAGGAGGCAACGGGGGTACTTTTGCGCCGAGTTTAATTATGGGGGGATTAATTGGTTTTATTTTCGCTTACATGGTCAACTTATCGGGAATTGCCCATTTGAACGTTTCGAATTTCATAGTTGCAGGTATGGCAGCTGCTTTGGGAGCGATCATGCATGCACCATTAACAGGTATTTTTCTGATTGCCGAAATTACCGGAGGTTATATATTAATGGTTCCGCTAATGATTACTACTGCGATTTCTTATGCTATTAACCGTAGTGCACAGAAGCATTCTATCTATACCAAGGTACTAGCGGATAAAGGCGAACTATTATCACACGAAGATAAAGACACAACAGTTTTGAATCAGATGAAGTTAAAATATCTAATAGAGAAAAATTATCCTGCTCTCTATCTTAATGATTTAATTTCCATGAAGATGAATGAAATTGTTCAGTCGCATAAAAATATTTGTGCAGTTATTGATGAGTTAGGAGATTTCAAAGGGATTATCTACGTGGAAGAAATTTTCGGAGAGATGATTAAAGAGGAGCAAAAGGAAAGACTGACTGTTTCCCATCTGCTTCAGCAAGCTCCACTCACCATTAATATTGCTGATGATTTAAAAACGGTTCTGAAGAAAATGGAACAGGAAAATGCATGGATTTTGCCGGTGATCAATAACGAAAACCAATATCAAGGTTTCGTTTCTAAAACAGCTATTTTCAATAAATACAGGGCTTTATTGATGAGACAGAATGATTATATGGGTTAATTTAAGTTGTAAGTTTTAAGCCCTAAAGCTCATCACTTACAACCTATAACTTTTTAAATTATTCTCTCTTCAAGCCGAATTTTTCAATCTTGCTATATAAATGACTTCTTTGAATATCGATTTCGTCCGCAGTTTTTGAAACGTTCCAATTGTTTTTTTCCAGTTTAAATTTGATAAATTCCTTCTCCGCATGATCTTTATAATCTTGGAAATTGTTAAAGCTATCGAAAGAAGAAGACATCCCTGAACCATTCGCAGAACTAGCAATTTGTGTACTTGTTGCCGCACCAATGTTCGTTCCGCCGCCTGGATTGGCAAAAGCACGTACATCATTTTCGGTAATCACTTTATCACTCAAAATAATTAAACGCTCAATCATATTGTGCAACTCACGAACGTTACCTGTCCAGGGTAAAGCTTGTAATGCAGCCATACCACCTTCGTTAATTTTTTTAACAGGCATGCCATAGTCATTGCAAATACTTTCCAGAAAATTCTGTGCAATCACTGGAATATCATCAGTACGTTCTGTTAAGTGAGGCACGTGAATGTTGATTACATTTAAACGGTGGTACAAATCCATACGGAAATTGCCATCTTCAATCTCTTTTAATAAATCTTTATTGGTTGCTGCTAAAACACGAACATTAACTTCGATTTCCTTTTCGCCACCAACACGAGAAATCTTATGTTCCTGTAAAGCACGAAGCACTTTAGCTTGTGCAGAAAGGCTCATGTCGCCAATTTCATCTAAGAATAATGTTCCGCCATTTGCCAGTTCGAATTTACCAATACGTTGTTTAACAGCCGAAGTAAATGAACCTTTTTCGTGACCAAACAACTCACTTTCAATTAATTCTGATGGAATTGCAGCGCAGTTCACCTCAATTAGCGGGCTATCAGCACGATTTGATTTTTCGTGTAGCCAACGGGCAACCAGTTCTTTACCACTACCATTTGCACCTGTAATTAAAACTCGTGCTTCAGTAGGGGCAACTCGTTCAATCGTTTCTTTAATTTTCGAGATACTCTCAGATTCACCTAGAATTTCACGGGTTTTACTTGCTTTACGCTTTAAAACTTTTGTTTCAGTAACTAAATTTCCACGATCTAAACCATTGCGAACGGTGATCAGTAAACGATTTAAATCTGGTGGTTTTGAAATGAAATCGAAGGCACCTTTTTTACTGGCCTCAATGGCTGTTTCTACAGTTCCGTGACCAGAAATCATGATGAAAGGTAGGTCTGGTTTGATGATTTGTGCCTGTTCGAGCACTTCCATACCGTCCATTTTATTCATCTTGATATCGCAAAGAACCAAGTCGAAATTGGTTTTCTTGATCATTTCAAGGCCGTCGATACCATTATCGATATCTTCAACATCGTAATTTTCGTATTCTAAGATTTCGCGTAGGGTGCTACGAATTGCCCGCTCATCATCAATAATTAATAGTTTGGCCATTTGGTATTCTTATTCTAATTGAAGTGCTAATATATAATTTTAAATTTATGTATAGTTTATTATACAATCAATTTAGCCTATAAACGAGAAATCATTAAAAAGGTTTTAAGTTTTTTATCGGAAAATAGTAGATAGAAATTTGTTTGGATAATTCAAGCAAGTTACCTTTTTAGGGGAAGATAAATATGAATATTGTCAGTTCCGTTAGGTTATTAACTCAATGCTCTATTAAACATCGAATGTTAACTCAATAACCTTTCACACTGCATTAAATAGACTTTTGTATTATCAATAATATATTTTCCGTGAATTCCGTGTCTCCGTGGCAACCGATAGAGATTGATGATAAGAAAATTTAGAGTTTTGGATCATCACCTAAAACGAAATCATAGTAGATAGTTGGAAAAACAAAAAAATTCTAGTTTTTGCTTTCGAAAACGAAAAAAATGCAGGTCTATAAGCCGGGTTCTGTTTCCTGATTGCTCAGGATTTCTATCATTAATCCACTATAAACGTTGCCGTTTATCTCTAACGACCTACCCACTAACATCGGACGGGCAGCCCTACATGCGTTAGCCTATTTGGTCTTTCAACTCTCGGGGTTTACAAACCATTGCAGTCGCCCGCAATGCTCGTACGCTCTTACCGCACGTTTTCACCCTTACCTCGATTGCTCGGGGCGGTATATTTTCTGTTGCACTGATCCGTAATTCAGGTTTTCAATCCTGAACTCCTTTCCGTTAGAAAGCGAGATGCCCTGCGTTGCCCGGACTTTCCTCTCTCCCGATGAATCGGAACAGCGATAGAACAACCTGCATTTTGCGCAAAGATGGGCTTTTTAAGTCAAATTATTTGAAGAAGTTTGATTATTTACAATTTTGCAATTGTGTAGAAACCTGTGAGTAGGGAACAAAACCTTGATTATTCCCGAACGAATTGGTAACAAAAACCATTACCTGAGCCACATCGATATCTGCCAATTCAGGGAAGCCCGGCATTTTTTCCTGGTATTCTTTACCGTGAATGGTCATTTTTTCATCCGTTCCATTTCTAATAATGCAAGCCAGACGTGTTTTATTGGCTTTCAAAAATACTGAATCGGTAAGTGGAGGAGCGAGCTGACCTAAACCTTCGCCATTTTCACCATGGCAGTTCTGGCATTTTGCTTTGTAAATATCTTTTCCATTAGACATGTAGTTCTGCAAGTCGATCGTTTCCTGATTTTGGCAAGAAACAATGATGGCAACAATCGAAAGTAAAAAAATGGAATTAATGATGTATTTGCGCATGGATTTTTATTTAATATCAACCACAGATAAGGAAAGATGAACACAGATTTTGTGTTGTTATCTGTGCTTATCCTTTTCATCTGCGGTTAAAATTTATTTTTTATACTCTGCTAATAAAACCGGAATATCTTTTTTCAACTGTTCAACCTGGTCTTCCTTGGTGCCGTCATAAGCGCCGCGAATCCTTCGGTCTTTATCAACCAGGACTAAATATCCCTGGTGAATATAACCATCTTTTGCTGTGCTATCTTCGCCAACCGCTACCAGGTAGTTTTTCTCAGCAAGCGTGTACACACTGTCTTTACTTCCATAAAGAAATTGCCATTTCGGTCCATCAACACCGAGTTTCTTTGCATATTTTTTAAGTGCCGAAGGTTTATCGTATTTAAAGTCGATGGTGTGTGATACAAACATCACATCAGGGTTGGTTTTAAATTCGTTGTAAACCGTCATCAAATTACGATGCATGGTGGGGCAGATGGTGGTACAAGAGGTAAAGAAAAAATCGGCTACATAAACTTTTCCGTCAGTAACTTTATTTGTCGTAATCACACTATCTTGATTAAGGAAAGACCAATTTGGAATGGTTTGATAAACCGTGTCTATCTTTTCAACACCTGCAGCATCTCTAACGGTTTCCGCATGTCGTTCGCCATAAAACGGAAGTTTCTTTTCTTGCTGACAAGATGAAAATAAGGTGATTGATAGCATACAAACGGCTATCGAAGAAATCAATTTATTCATGATGATTTTATTAAAATGTAAATATACAACCTCTAGTATAAAGGATGGGATTAATTGTTCTTTTGTTGCCAGTTCAAATCGTTTCCCGCTGATTGAATCAAATTTTTGCTAATCTTTCCATCAGCGGGAAAACAATTAGTGCTTATGATTTTTCATTTCTGTGGTTTCTACAGATTTGATATTGTAATTTCTCAAAACCGAATCTGATACCTTTGTTACTTGGATATACTGGTCTTCAATGGCTCTGACTTTAATCATCTGCGATTTGTAGTACGCCATATTTTCTTGCTCATTTTTACCTTTAAAATCATCTTTAAAGAAATGCATCCAATCCATCATGCGCTCATCGGCTTTGTATAATTGATTAATCAGGTTAGCCATTTTAAGCGAATCTACCGCAGATTTGATTTTTCCACTTTTTAGAATAGAATCTAATTTGATTCTGTTTTTCACTACTTTCTCCCCATCCATCATCAGTTTGTCGTGAATGTTTAGTACTTCTTTCTTTACCGCATTTGCATCGGGTTCGGTTTTACAAGCAGCGAAAAACAGAAGCGTTAGGCCCAATTGTATTATTATGAAATTTTTCATTTTCGTTTTTTAAAAATTGTAAGTTATTCCTAAATGAACACGTCCAGCGCTCATCGGGTGATCAGTTTTGGCTTCCCAAATGTTTTTCTGTAACCCAGCATTTAATGCGATATTGTTGTAAAAAACATCTACACCTACGCCACCCATTAAATTATTCATTACATGTTCGCCGGTTTTAATAGCCTGGTATTTTTCTCCGCCAGAATATTCATAGAAGAACTGTGCTGAAGGCATTACCTGTACATCTTTTCCAACTCTTTCGGTATAAAAAATATTTAGAAAACTGGTTGTGCTGTTTGCAATCCCCTCATCACGGCTATTGGTTCCATTCACTTTATAGGAGGTGTTTAAACTTGCCCCAAAATTCCCTAAACCAACAATATAATTTAAGTATACAAATCCATCTGTACTGCCCGTTCCAGCCTGCATCAGAGATGAATATCTAATTCCTTCGTTATTTTTGAAGTCGTTTTTCCCTGTGGGAAGTTTTACACCTATACCGGCAATTAACTGTTGCTTGAAGTTATTTTCCAATTGTTGTACAAGGTGATACCCTGCGTAAAGGTTTACATCACCTATGCCAGAAATGGATGAGGTATAACCGTTGTATCTTTCGCTATTGGATACATACGGTAAAATTGCATTAATTTCCAGTCGACTACTAATAAAATATCGTCCTCTAATTTCCATTGAACGATATAACTCATAATCTGCCTGATTTCCGGCGTGGCCGGTTATCGGTGAATTTCGTTGCCTTGCGGGGATAAAAAATTTACCTCCTGTAGGAAACAAAGAATGATTTTGACCATCATAACCGTTAAAAGAACGATAGCGATAAAGAAGACTAATGCTATTGCGGTTAAAATAGGGGGTAATCCCCATAAAACAGCCACAAATGTCGCAGGCGAATGTTTGGCTACCAACCAAAACAAATAGTAGAATTAATATTTTACGATTCACTATATAATGTATTTTTAATAAACTCATTGTCTGTTAATGTTTTTAGAAATGATTTGATTTGATCTTTTTCAGTATCATTTAACCTGATTCCGGCTCTCAAACTTTTATCTAGATTCGGGGAATTCTTCACTCCAGAATTATAATGTTCAAGTACCTCATCCAGATTATAAAATCGGCCATCATGCATATATGGTCCCGTGTATTCAATGTTACGTAACGTTGGAACGCGAAATGTTCCAAAGTCGGCAGCCGCACCGGTGATATGCGAACGACCTTCATCTAGACTAACCAAATCCAGACCATTGCTTCGGTAAGAAAAATCGGTAAAGAGTGGCTCTGCATGGCAGGATGAACATTTTTCTTTAAATAAATTGTAACCTGCCAACTCCGTTGTTGTAAAAGTGACGCCTTTTTCTTTTCGCATTATCTTATCATATCTGGAATTTCCTGATACCAAAACACCCACAAACTGAGTAATCGATTTTAGTACTTTTTGCGAATTGATATCGCCAGCGCCGAACGCTTTTTTGAATAATTCGGGATAGGGTTGCGTGTTTTGCAAAAACGATACAACTGTTTCTAAATCGGTCTTCATCTCACAGGCATCTGTAAAAGCATTTAAGGGAGATGTTTCGAGGTTTTTTACCCCACCATCCCAAAAGAAAGCCTTTTGCCAGGCCAGGTTGAAAAGAGGAGGAGCGTTCCTTTTGCCCTGACAATTATCTACACCATGGCTCACTTTATGATCAAGATTTGCAAATGCAGCAAACTGCTGGTGGCAACTACCACATGAAACACTTTTGTCAGCAGATAAACGGGCGTTGTAGAATAATTTTTTACCTAATGCAAAACCCGCATTAGTCAGCTGGTTTTCTTCGAAATTGTATGCCGGCGCAGGAAAATTAGCAGGAATAGAAAATATTATTTTTTCCTCTTCTGGAGATATCCCTGCTTCTTTTTTGCTGCAGGCATACATTAATGCAATGCTTAAGAAAAGCATTGCAAAAACGTTTAGTTTACGCCTCATATTAATTATGGATGTGATCTAAACGGAATAACCCTTTCGCATAATTATTTGCTACCACAACAGAGTTGGCCCCGCCCATGGTAAAATTCAATGTAGCAAAACTAACATCACTAACGCCTGTAAATAGCGCTGCAGCATTTACAATAAAGTGCATATTGGGTTTGGCATCAGTTCTAATTCTTAACGGATTTGCTACGTTAATTTCTGCTGAAATAGTTCTAATGGTATTATTTGGATCGATAACACCACCAATATGGAAGGTGATGGCATTGTTCGCAGCTGTAGACTGAGGAGAAGTTCCTTCCAGTTTTACAAAAATATAACCGCTGTTCCAGGTCCAGAACATGCCGTTAATTGGATCTAATGCTCCGGTTTGAGCACCAGCAAAATTCCTGGCATAATCAACGCCAATGGTATATTCAATTCTTGTATAATCTCCTGTCGGAACATTATTTAAGGTGATCATCTTTGAGTCACTTTTCGATTCATCAATCAGAAAATAACTTTCTGGTATCAGGTAAGTTGTGCCATCAGCTTTGCTTAACTTGATATTGCTGACATAATATTTGAATACGTTGATTTTGAAATCTTCGCCCTTAGCATTCTTGTAGTTCGTTGTATTGAGCGCCAATGCAGCACCATCAACCTGATGTTCGAATTCGATTGTAAAGCTTGACTTTGTATCTGCTGTTATTTCATCGCCGCTTTTTTTGCAAGAGGATAAAAGCATAATTGGGCATAATAATGCCAATAGATATTGATGTAATTTCATTGTTTGAAAACTGGGATAAGTAATTAAATAATTGTTGTTATTCTGAATGCAATGAAGAATCTCTAACGTTTTAGCAGAAAACCAGCATTACAGCAGAAGGAAATAATTGTAAGCAATTAGATTCTTCGCAATGTTCAGAATGACAAATAGACTAGACCTGCGATGGGCAAAGCCGCCGCATAGAAAAGTGAAATTTACTTACACCATTTTCGGCGGATGAAAAATAGAAACAGAAAGGTCTTTAACTGGTTTTTCGAGATAACCGCTTTCTGATTTGATAATGAAGTATGGAATTTGATGATTGATAACAGTAATCTGAAATTTTGGTTCAGCTTCTACAATTCGTTTGAGATTCTCCTGAGCTTGTTTGTTTTTGCTATCTAAGTCTTTCAGCTTTTTAGCTAAAAAACATTGTCCATCGCAATGCAATTCAGGATGTTCCTTGTTAATACAAAACACACTTGTAATGTATTCTTTGTTCATTTTGTAACCAGAATAAACCACCAGTTGCATCGCTCCGTTTGAAACCGAACAAATCACTAAAAAGTATATCAGGATTTTTTTGAACATTGTACTTGCTGCAAAAGTATTAAAGAAAATGATTGAAGCAAAGAAAAGAAAGTCATTTTTAAAAAACGTTGATTGAAATCAACGGCAATGAATACCTAATAAAATTGTAATCCAGTGGAGCATCTTTTAATTACCAACAGAAAGATTATACTAAATGCCACTTATTACCACCAGTTTCAACTGACGGGTATAAAAAAACACAGATGAAATTCTTCATCTGTGTTAATCCTTTTTATTCTGTGGCTAAAACCTAAGCCTGCAAATCGGCCATTACAGCTTTAATTTTATCACCCAGCTCTTCATTTACTTTAGCAAAATCTGATCTATCTGCCAATGGTGCATTTACGCTGCAGTAAAATTTAATTTTTGGCTCGGTACCACTCGGACGAGCAGAAACGATACTTCCATCTTCAGTAATAAACTGTAAAACATCAGAAGTTGGATAATCCAACTTCGTTACTTTTCCGGTAGTTAAATCAGTTTCCTGGCTCAATTCATAATCTTTTAATACTGAAACTTTAGAACCACCCAGGGTTGCAGGTGGATTCTCACGGAATTTAACCATCATGGCTTTGATTTCTTCAGCACCTGTTTTACCTTTTTTAGTCAATGAAACCAAATCTTCTTTATACAAGCCATATTCAACATACATATCTAACAAAGCATTGTATAAACTTGCTCCCTTATCTTTATAGTAGGCCGTCATTTCTGAAATGAAAGCAGCAGAAACAACTGCATCTTTATCACGAACTAAATCGCCAATCAGGTAGCCATAACTTTCTTCACCACCGCCAATAAAATACTTTTTACCTTCTAATTCAGTCATTAACTGACCAATGTATTTAAATCCAGTTAAGGTATTGTAATAAGTAACATCCTTTTTCTTTGCGATTTCTTCAATCAGGTTCGAGGTCACAATTGTTTTCACAATGAACTGATTGCCATCTAATTTACCGCTTTCTTCCCAGGCAGATAAAAGATAATTGATCAATAAACTTCCAGTTTGATTACCATTCAACAATACCCATTCGCCATCATTATCTTTAACAGCGATACCCACGCGATCTGCATCTGGATCAGTTGCCAAAACCAAATCAGCATCAATCTCTTTAGCTTTGTTCATCGCTAAAGTCAAGGCATCTTTTTCTTCAGGATTTGGATAAACGACGGTAGGAAAATTACCATCAGGTTTACTTTGCTCTTCAACAATGGTTACGTTAGTAAAGCCAAATTGTTCCAATGCTTTTGGTACCAAAGTAATTCCGGTACCATGGATAGGAGAGTACACTATTTTTAAATCGTGTTGTCTTTTAATCGCTTCGGGTGAAATGGAAAGCGCAGTAATTCCATCTAAGTAAAGTTTATCTACAGCCTCGCCAATTAACTCAACATTTGCATCAACGCGATCAAATTTAACTTCGTCAATGCTCTTAATTTTATTT
Organism: Pedobacter sp. AC212; assembly: GCF_979258625.1. NCBI lineage: Bacteria > Pseudomonadati > Bacteroidota > Sphingobacteriia > Sphingobacteriales > Sphingobacteriaceae > Pedobacter > Pedobacter sp. AC212. The sequence goes on from NZ_OZ409870.1 coordinate 2,972,250, forward strand.
ACTTCATCGATAACCAATTTATCATCAGGAGAGGTAAATTGTCCGCCATCTGCTCCATAAGCTTTGTATCCATTATATTCTTTAGGATTATGGGAAGCGGTAAGCATTACTCCACTTTTACATCCGAAATGACGAACGGCAAAAGATAACTCGGGAGTTGGTCTTAATGCCTCAAAAAAGTATACGTGAATACCATTTGCTGAAAAAACATCAGCCGTAATTCCTGCAAAATAATCAGAATTATTTCTGCTATCATGAGCAATGGCTACGCTGATTTTCTCACCCGGGTATTTATTATTCAAATAATTTGCTAAACCCTGAGTGGCAGTACCGATGGTATATTTATTTATTCGGTTAGAGCCGGCACCCATTATGCCCCGCAAGCCACCTGTACCAAATTCAAGGCTTTTATAAAAAGCATCGGTAAGTTCTGTAGTTGCATTTTTATCTACAAGTTCCTGAATTTCAGACTTTGTTTTATCGTCGTATTTTCCGCTTAACCACTGATTTATTGTGGTTTGTGTTGATTGATCAATTGATTGCATTGAGCTCTATTTTTAATTTAATATCTGGTGTTGAACAAATTTAATTGGATGAAGTTTTGTTAAAATATCGAAATTTTAACTAATCCAAATTTTATTTTGTTGAGGATGTTGCTTTTAAGCTGCTTTTGTTTATTTTCACGCCCCGATACAATTATAAGAAAATCCAGTATTATAAATGGGCCGATTGTAACTTTTTCACAATAATTGTAAAGTTCAGGCGGCTCATCCGGTTAACCAATTTATAAATAGATGAAAATATTAAAATTTGGGGGTACTTCTGTAGGTAGTCCCGAGCGCATGACGAAATTATTGGATATCATTAATCCAAATGAAGAACAGATTGTGGTTTTATCAGCAGTGTCTGGTACTACAAATAGTTTGGTAGAAATTTCTAATTATTTTTTAGCTGGGGATAAGAAGAAGGGGAGCGAATGTGTTGAAAATTTATATCAAAAATATAGGGATTTTGTAATCGAGTTATTGCCCGATGCCGATTTTCAGGAGATGGGCAATGAGGTAATTGATTATCATTTCAGCTTTTTAGCTGTTTTAACCAACGATATTTTTACTTCAATTGAAGAGAAAGTTGTTTTGGCTCAAGGCGAATTATTATCCACTACTTTATATCATATTTATTTAAAGTCAATCGGTGTCGAATCAGTGTTACTTCCAGCATTAGATTTTATGAAGACTGATGAAGACAATGAACCTGATATTCCATTCACAACCAAACATTTAACGCCATTATTAGAAGCAAACAAAGGCAATAAATTGTTCATTACTCAGGGATTTATTTGCCGCAACAGTTTTGGCGAAGTGGATAATTTACGTCGTGGTGGAAGCGATTATACTGCTTCTTTACTTGGAGCAGCAATTTTAGCCGAAGAAGTTCAAATTTGGACAGACATCGACGGGATGCACAATAATGATCCTCGAATTGTAAAAGGGACAAAACCAATTGCACAACTATCTTTTGATGAGGCTGCAGAATTGGCTTATTTTGGAGCGAAAATTTTGCATCCGCAATCTGTTTTTCCGGCACAGAAATATAAAATTCCTGTTCGTTTGTTAAATACCATGGAGCCTTCTGCCGCTGGTACTTTGATCACGCATAACAGCGAAAAGGGTAAAATCAAATCAATTGCAGCAAAAGATGGCATCACTGCTATTCGCATTCAATCTAGTCGGATGCTTTTAGCTTACGGCTTTTTACGTCGCGTGTTTGAAGTATTTGAGCGTTACAAAACACCGATTGATATGATCACCACCTCTGAGGTTGCGGTATCGTTAACTATCGATGAGACAGGAAATCTTTCAAAAATAATTGAAGAATTAGAGAGCTTCGGCACCGTTGAAGTTGATACCAACCACAGTATTGTTTGCGTTGTAGGCGATTTTGGATCAGAGAAGCATGGTTTTGCTAGTCGGGTTTTGGAAGGGTTGAAACATATTCCAATTCGTATGATTTCTTATGGAGGAAGCAACTATAATGTTTCGCTACTCATATTGAGCGAATACAAAACAGAAGCTTTAAGAAGTCTGCACAATAGATTATTTGAATAGCAAATAAAATGCACCCATAATCACCAGCAGGCCGATAATGAAGTGAAAACCTAAGAAGTTTACTGGTAACAATTGATTTTTGTATTTCTTGTAAGAATTAAATAACCCTAACGAGATAATTAAAATGACAAAAAGGGCTGCAATTATTTTCATTTTCTAATAAAGAATAAGAACAATACAATTAAAATAAGAACAAGAGAAAATCTAATTTTCCCATTGTATTGTTTTCGGGTGATGCGTCCATGCTTCAAATCAAGATAGTTGCCCCAGTAAATGAGTACAAAAAATAAAATTAAAACGATTATAAGGAATTTGAACATGTTCGCCGATAAAGATATATCAAAGTTTAACAATATAGAAACGCCTTTTTACTATTACGATACGGATTTATTGCAAAAAACGCTAAGCACTTGTGCTGAAGCCGCCGCACCCTACAAATTTCACATCCATTATGCTTTAAAAGCCAACTTCAATTCTGTTTTACTCGAGCAAATTAAACAGATTGGCTTTGGTGCAGACTGTGTAAGTGCCGGAGAGGTGAGAAGAGCTGTTGAAGTTGGTTTCGATCACAAAAAAATTGTGTTCGCTGGTGTCGGTAAATCCGATAAGGAAATAAATGAGGCTTTGGATTTGGATATTTTCTGCTTCAATGTAGAATCTATCCAAGAGTTGGAAGTTCTGAATGAGCTAGCAGCTGCAAAAGGCAAGACTGCACAGGTAGCTATTCGTATCAACCCTAATGTAGATGCCCATACCCACCACAATATTACCACAGGTTTAGACGAAAATAAATTTGGAATCAATTCTTGGGATTTACCCCAATGTGCGGAAACTTTAAAGTTATCTAAAAACCTAAAATTTATTGGTATTCACTTCCATATCGGTTCTCAAATTACCAACCTCGATGTTTATAAAAACCTTTGTGTTCGCGTAAACGAATTCTGTACTTGGTTTGAAGATAAAGGTTTCATTGTCGAGATTTTAAACGTCGGTGGTGGTTTAGGTATTGACTATTATAGTCCTGATAACCAAATCCCTGACTTTAAATCTTACTTCAAGATATTCAACGATTTCCTGGACGTAAAACCTAATCAGGAAGTTCATTTTGAATTGGGAAGAGCATTGGTTGGCCAATCGGCAGCTTTAATCACCAAAGCATTATATATCAAAAAAGGTAAGAAGAAAAACTTTGTGGTTTTAGATGCTGGAATGACTGAATTGATGCGTCCTGCCTTATACCAGGCCTACCATAAAATTGAGAATTTAACTCGGGGTAACGGAAATGAAATCAAGTATGATATTGTAGGACCCATTTGCGAAAGCACCGATTGCTTCGGCAAAGAAGTGGAGCAACCAGAATCATTTAGAGGTGACGTTTTCGCCATCCGCAGTGCTGGTGCTTATGGTGAAGTAATGGCATCCAAATATAATTTGAGAGATGCGATAAGATCTGTCTACAGTAACGAACTATAGATCCAAATTCATCATTGTGAGGTACGAAGCGATGTTAATCAGCAAGATAGATTGCTTCGTTACCTCGCAATGATATTTAACATTATTTTTTTTTCGAGGCCACAAGTACAACTACACCTGCAACTAAAACTATTCCACCAACATACGGCGGCCAGTTTACCGATTTTTCTTTGTCAGCTGATATCTGAATGGGTCCGGCATCAACTATCTTTTCTTTTTGAGTATATGAAAAACCCGTCCAAACGAGCATAATCACTCCAATTACAATTAAGATAAGTCCTATAGATTTGTTCATGATATCTTTATTTTTAATAGCTGAACAGCAAACCTGAAATTATGTTTTATTAAAATGAATAGCCCAGTGTAATCTTACCAGAGTTGTTCATTAAATTGGTTCCTGAACCTAAAATTCCGTAAACATTTTTAATCTTGAGAAAAAACGACAGGTCAGTTGCTAAGCCAGTAATTTTATCCTCACTATAATTAATGTTATTTCTTAAATCAATAGTGCTACCCACAAATAGGCGGAAACCATATTGTCTATCGGTATTTTTACGTCCAGACCAAATAATTTCTGTTGAGCCACCCGTTGTAAAAAGTGCAGTTTTATCAGAAGCTATCGATAATGGATCGTTTTTACTTCGCACATCTTTTCTGAATGAAGCATAGCTACCTGCCTCATAAACAAAAGCACTTTCCCAATTCAAAATCCGAAATTCTGTATTTCCAGACTTTTCAGCTATTCCAATTGATGTGCGTAAACCAAAACCATAGAATCCTTGATCATGATATGCTTCGATAATCTTTCTTTGAGTGTTTTCGTAACCTCTGGAAGTGCCTCCAAAATATCCGAACCCGCCATAGGCGAAATTGAAATTCTTAACTACGTGAGACCGATTGTAGTTAATGTAACCCATGGCCATGTCTCCAACATTATAAGGCAGACTGTTGTTGGCGAAACTAGCGCTAACGTAATTTTTTACTTTAACACTATCTTCCATCATCGGTTTTGGAAGGTAGGACATGTGGTTTGAACTAGCGGGAGGGGTATAAAAAACCGGCAGATTATTTACAACAACGCCACATGAAGATAATAATACGGTTGAAAGTATGGCAATAAGAATTATAGGATGTTTAGAGAGCGGCATAATTAGTTTGAAAAGGGTTGATATGTATTTACAATTTATAAAGTTTAGTTTTATTCATCAAAAAAATCAACTAATCCCCCGATAAAATATTCTTCAATTCCTTCTGTGAAATCTTTATAATCTTCTTCTGGGATGTTTGTTTGTTTAAATTCCAACGACGTTCCTTTTTTATCTTCGTGAAGTTTAATCGTTACGATTGACGGTTCGGCATCTTCACCAAAGTACCATTGCTGCACAATTTTTTTGTTTGGCTCAAACTCAAGATTTTTTCCCACGATGTCGCCATCCCAAAATGAAAATTCTGTATCGGGCTTTTCTTCGAATTCAACATCCGCACCCGTCCATAGTTTGATGCTAATGTCTTTTGTAAGTGCTAAATAAACCTCTTCAGGTGAAGCGGGGATGTAAGTGTATTTTTTGTAATCTCTCATTAACTTATATATTGTATCTGCATTATTTAAAAGCGTTCAATCCGGTCACATCCATACCTGTAATTAATAAATGGATATCATGCGTTCCTTCATAGGTTACTACCGATTCCAGATTCATCATGTGGCGCATAATAGAATATTCTCCTGTGATTCCCATTCCTCCAAGCATTTGGCGAGCGTTTCTGGCGATATCTAATGCAATTTCTACGCTATTTCTTTTTGCCATTGATATTTGTTCAGCTGTTGCTCTGTTTTCACTTTTAAGCACACCTAAACGCCAAACCAAAAGCTGCCCTTTAGTAATCTCCGTAACCATTTCGGCTAGCTTTTTCTGCTGCAATTGAAAACCTCCAATTGGTTTTCCAAACTGAATTCGCTCCTTTGAATAACGAAGAGCAGTATCGTAACAATCCATTGCTGCTCCTAAAGCGCCCCAGGCAATACCATAGCGTGCTTGATTCAAACAACCTAGCGGGCCTTTCAAGCCACTTATTTCTGGAAAAACATTTTCTTTTGGAATTTGGACATTATCAAAGACCAACTCGCCAGTAGCTGAGGCTCTCAAGCTCCATTTGTTGTGTGTTTCAGGAGTAGAAAATCCGTCCATTCCACGTTCTACAACCATGCCTCGAATTTTACCAGATTCATCTTTTGCCCAAACTACAGCGATATCGGCAAAAGGAGCATTGCTGATCCACATCTTGGCACCATTCAAAATGTAGTGAGATCCCGCATCTTTAATATTGGTGACCATGCCACCAGGATTTGATCCATGATCAGGCTCTGTCAAACCAAAACATCCCATCGTTTCGCCACTTGCTAATTTTGGTAAATATTTTTTTCGTTGCTCTTCACTTCCGTAGGCATAAATAGGATACATCACCAGCGATCCTTGAACAGATGCGGTAGAACGGATTCCGGAATCGCCGCGTTCAATCTCCTGCATCAAAATTCCATATGCGGTATAATCCAATCCAGCGCCACCATATTCTACCGGAATTGTTGGCCCGAAAGCTCCAATATCAGCCAATCCTTTTATTAAATGCTTCGGAAATTCTGCCTTTTGAGCGTAATCTTCGATAATTGGGCTCACTTCCTTCTTAACCCATTCTCTAGCCGATGCTCTAATCAGTTTGTGCTCATCAGTAAGCAACTCATCCAATAGATAATAATCTGGAGCCTCATAAAGGTCTTTCTTCGACGATATACTCATTTAAAATTCTATTATTTGGTTAAGAAATCCGTTCATTTCAAAGGTAACAATTTACCGCAAGGGGCATTATATTCCTGAATAAAAAATTAATTTTGCTAAATACAGAAACACACCTATATGAGTCATTTCAAACAAACCGTAGCATTAAAGGAAGTTAGTTGTTTTGCATTGCATGGCTGGTATCCCGAAGAACAAGTAATTGGAAGTCATTTTATAATCGATCTTGAAACTGAATTTACTCCATTGGTTATTGATGATGAGCTTGCCAACACAGTTAATTACGAAGATTTGAATACCATTATATTGGATGAGATGAAGAATACTCAAAAGCTCTTAGAAACAGTTTTAAATAATATCATATTAAAAGTAATCGAGGTCTATCCTTTTGTTGAAACCATAAACGTGAGTATCAAAAAACTTAATCCACCAATGGAAGGGCAAATCGGGCATTCTTTTGTAAAGCTGACTTACAATGCATAAGCTTAGTAACGCGGTTAATCATTTTGCGGTGCTAGTCTATTAATCTAGCTGCAAAAAAGTTAGGCTATCCATCGCGGATAGCCTTTGCTAACAACAAAACAAATATAAGATAACCAAATCTTGCCTGATTGAGCAGAATCAGGTTTAAGTGCTATGAGATACACTTAGCGGCCTAGTGTTGGATTCGAACCAACATTTCAAAGTTTATAAAACCTTAACCTTCCTATCGGTCACTGGCCAATTTCGTTAAACTGGTTTTAAGGATAAAAAATCTTTCATTACAATAATCTCTTCACGATTAATTTTATCTTCATCCTTTATTTGCTTAGCATCGACTGCCGTGATTTCGGTATAATAGCTAAAACTTGGATAGTCGCTGATTGCTGGATATTGAAAATATATTGACATATTCTTTGCCTTTAATAGTTTAACATATTTTAGTTATCAATTCAATATTCAACAAATATATAAATAAGTATATAATGTCTATAGATTTTGTAGTTATTTATTTGATAACTTGATAACTTTTTGATATAGAAGCAATTATTTTATTTCTTTCTGTGCTTTGATAGGTTTCTCACAAAGCGAAGCTGAAAGAAAGATTCAATTTTTAATCTTAAAGCCATAGCTTATAAGGCGGAATTAGCTGTAGATATAATACATTCATTATTTAAGCCTGAATTCAATTTCTCAAAAGCTAATTATTTTAAGGATATTTGCATTTTCAAATATTAAAACGATAAGCGTGTCATTAGAGAAATTAAAGCTTAGTAAGCCACTTGTTGCAGCCATGACTGATGCAGGATTTTTAACTCCAAAAGAGATTCAAATCAGAACCATGAGCAGAATTTTGGGTGGACAAGATGTTATTGCGATAGCACCAGAAGGAGCAGGAAAAACAACAACTTATGTTTTAGCTACCTTAATGAAGTTGAAATATGCTTTCGAAGAAGCGCCAAGAGCTTTAATTTTGGTTCCAGATGCTGAACATGTTGATCATGTATTAGAACAATTCAAGTTATTAAACCGGAATAATACGTTCAGAATTCTCGGAATTGACAGTCGTGGGGCTGTTGAAACACAAATAAATGAGATTACCGATGGCTGCGATATTATTGTTGCTGTGCCCGATAGGGCTCGTGCCTTGTATTTGAAACTTGCCCTAAACACCAATAAAATTCAATTATTTATTGTAGATAATGCCGAACTGATTGTTAAAAAAGGATTACAGCTTCCTGTAGTTGAATTGGCAAACAGTGCTTATAAATCTCAACATGTTGTTTTTACAGAAGTAATTCATGAGAAATTGAATCACATGATTTCTCCTTTTATGAAAGATTCTGCAACAACCATAGAGGTTGATGAAATTGGTGAACAGCAAGCAGAAGTTTATCCGCAGATGTTATATCAAGTTCCAAACTTCCGTACGAAGTTGAACTTGTTAACACTTTTGCTAAATGATGCTGAGTTTTTTGATAAAGTAGTTGTGTTTGTAAATACCAGATTAACGGCCCAAACGGTTTATAAAAACTTCAATAATCCAAAAGAAGGCGAAATTAGTATTTACCGTTCTTTGTTTTTCGATGATAAGGGTTACGATGACATTGAAGACTTTAAGGAAAATCCTGATGCGAGAGTGCTTATTGTCGCTAATGAGAACCTAGGGGAGCTAGATATTCAGGGAATTCCATTTATTCTTCATTTAGAATTGCCTGAGCAAAAGGAAACGTTAATTCAGCGTATTGTTAAAACAGGAGAAGAGGAAGTGGTTGCGATTACATTTTCTACTGATATAGAACTCGTTGAGGTTAAGAAGATTGAACAAGCCATTGGTCAGCGGATGGATGTTATGGAGCTCCCTGAAGATCTAAAAATAATGGATGCCGCCGCAAAACCAAAGAAAAAGAAAAAAGAGGAAGAAGAGGATGTTACCGAACGTGGTGCCGCATTTCACGAGAAGAAAGCAAGTAATTTAAAGAATTACAACTACAGTGCGGGTACGAAAGCCAAAATGACTTATAAAAATAAAAAAGGTTTATCTTAATTGTAAATCGTCATCGCCAGAGATCAGTTGCCTGTGTGATAGTATAGATTGCTTCGTGCCTCTCATTAACGAAAAATTTAAACGCAAAAAGCCCCGATTTTCATCGGGGCTTTTTTATATCATTTTACTATTGACTAGTATAATGTAAATTCTACACGACGGTTTTCTTGACGACCCGCTGCAGTTTTGTTTGTCGAAATTGGTTGATCAGGTCCGTAACCAGTAGCTTCAATTCTTGATGCGTTAGCACCTTGAGATACTAAATAAGCTTTCACTGATTCTGCTCTTTCTTTAGATAAACGTAAGTTTAACTCTCTACCACCAGTGTTATCTGTGTGACCAGCTAATTTTAAGCTAAAGTTTTTCTCTACTAATAAACCAGCAACTCTGTTTAATGAAGCATAAGATTTAGAACGGATAGTAGACTTACCTAAATCAAACTCTAAGTTTGAAATCGCATCTTTAACAACTTTACGATCTTCTTCAGTTATTACTTTAGTTTCTCTGATAATTTCGCGTTGAACTTTGATTGGGCAACCTGAACCATCAACTACAGTACCTGTTGGAGTTCCTGGGCATTTATCAAATTTGTTAGCTACACCATCATTATCATCATCAGCTAAATCTTTAGCATATTGCTCTCTGTCTCTGGCTGCATTTTGTTCTGCTGTAGATAATGCTCTTCTTAATTCAGCACTTTCTTCTGCACTTTGCTTACGTAAATCGGCAACAGCGCTATAGTTCTGCAATTGAGAATTTTCTCTGTTTCCTAAAGCAAACTCTAAACCTGCGTGAGCGTAAGAGAATCTGCTTTCGTTATAAGCATTTTTAACTGTTGGTGAAGATTTGATAAAATTGATATCATAACCTAAATCGATGTTAATACCTTTAGCAACACCTAATTTAAATCCAACTCCTGTTGGGATAAACCAACCTTCTCTATCTGTAAAACTTTGCACGGTTCCGATTTCTGAATCAGATGACATGTAACCAGCACCAGCTTTTACGTATGGAATTAAAACTGCATTTTCAGTATTTAAACTAAAGTTTGCAATATTTAAAACTGCTGTTAATGATCCAGACCAATTGATACTGTTTTTTTGTTGTACTGTGCTTGTCGAATTTAAAGTTTTGATTTCTCCACGAAGAAAGTCAGCTTGTAAACCTAAAGCTGGTAAAATTTGCTTTTTAACGAAGGCACCGTAACCAATACTTTTAAATTCATCTGCCTTTACACTAGAGCCACCTAAGAAAGTGTTTTGGCTTAAGATACCACCGTGAGCACCAACGCTCCAGGTTCTTAATGATTGTTTACCAAATCTACTTGTTGTAGTCGGCGTTTCCTGTGCAAATAATTGTGATGATAGTCCTAATAAGGCAACCAACATTGTTGATTTTGTAATTCTCGAATTCATTTTTATTAATTTATAAATAATAGTCTCTTAACAGTTTTTTTATAATACTGTTTGGTTGCCTCTAAGAAAAAACCTTGCCAAAAAAGAGAAAATCCATCCAACCATCATTAAATCAGATGATTATAATTGATAAAATAATTCACAAAAATGTTACCTAACAGCCCTTAGCGGGATAAAAACTGTCTATAATTCTATACAAAGATTAGATTTCGATTAAAAATTGACTTCACCACGCAAATGGCTCTAGCAAATATTTATAGTCTTAACTTTGCAAAGAAATCCCAAAATACAATACCGGCCGAAATCACAATATTAAAAGAATGTTTGGTTCCAAACTGAGGAATTTCGATGCATTCATCAATGGTTGCCATCACTTCATCACTCACGCCATCAACTTCATTACCAAAAATTAACGCATATTTTTTGTTGGGATCTGGCTGAAAACTATTTAGCATGGTACTATTTTCTGCCTGCTCAATGGCGACAATTTCATAATCTTCAACACGTAAGGCATTTATGGCAGATAAAGTGTCAGGATAATAAATCCATTCTACAGAGTGTGTTGCCCCTAAAGCAGTTTTTTCGATTTCACGATGTGGAGGTTGTGCGGTAATTCCACACAAAACAACCTTTTCCAGTGCAAAACCATCTGCTGTGCGAAAAACAGACCCAACATTATGCATGCTGCGAACATTATCTAAAACCACGACGACTGGAAGTTTATCTTGCGCCTTAAACGCTGCAATATCTGGACGATTGAGTTCGTCTAATTTTAATTTTTTCATTGTATTAACCGCAAATTTGCAGTTTATCTGGAAGATTATCGTTATTGGCTTTCTTAAATATTTCAGAGCCTTGTGGGGCCATCTCCAATCTCACTAATGTAAATCGCTGCAGGATAACCGATTTTCCCCACATAATACGCTGTTAAATGTTTGGCAAAATCTTCCTCATAACCTTTTTCAAGCAAAGCGATGGCACAGCCTCCAAATCCAGCGCCAGTCATTCGGGCACCAATTACATGATCGTAAGTCAAACAAAAATCAACAACTGCATCCAACTCATCTCCACTAACCTCGTAAAGCTCCTTCAATGATTTATGCGATGCATACATTAACCGGCCGAATTCTTCTAAGCTGCCGTTATTAAGTGCTTTAGCCGCAAGATGAACGCGGTCGTTTTCTTTTACAACGTGTGTAGCTCTATTCAGAATTGTTTCATCATGAATCAAATGACTATGCAGTGCAAACTTCTCTGCATTTAGTTCACACAAATTGTGAAGTGTAATTTCCTCATTCAACAATCTTAAAGCTTCCTGACATTCTGCAACACGCTCATTATATTTAGAATCAGCCAATTCTCGGGGCTTATTAGTATTGATAATGGCCAAAGAATATTTACCTAAGGCAACATCAACCATTTTGTATTTCAGCGTTTCGCAATCAAGTACAATGGCTTTATCTTTTTCACCAACTGCTACTGCAAACTGATCCATAATTCCAGAGTTTAAACCGATAAAATCATTTTCAACCTTTTTGGCAATTTTGACTAGTTCCAGTTTATCATAGCCCAAATTCAAGTAATCGTTCAATGCAAATGCCGTAGCGATTTCAATTGATGCTGAAGAAGATAGGCCGGATCCGATTGGAATGTTGCCAAAAAACAGAAAATCAAATCCATTGATTTCTTTCCCATCCTTTAAAAACTCATTGATTATTCCGATAGGGTAGTTGGCCCATAAACTGCCGTTTTTATCATGGATCTTATTGCTCTCTACCTCAACCTGAGCTTCAAAATTTAAACTTTTAAACCTGAATTTGCCATCGTTATTTGAGGCAATAGCAACCCAGGTTCCTAATGTGATGGCGCAAGGCATTACTAGTCCACCATTATAATCTATATGCTCGCCAATCAGGTTGATCCTTCCAGGAGTGAAGTAAACTGCATCAGAATTACGATTATAATTTGCTAAAAAATTTTGCTCAAGTTCGATTTTCATTTGGTTAAAAATATTTATAAAAGCATTAATAATGCTATGTTTGTTACGAAACAAAAATCCTAAGTTACAATTTATGAGCGTTCAGCAAACATCAACAGGAAAATTTATTGATGACGAAGAAATTTTCGCACTTGAACTAACCAATAGCAAAGGCACTTACGTTAAGATTTTTAATTATGGTGCTATCATTAACAAATTTATAGTTCAAAATGCCAAAGGTGAGATGCAGGATATTGTATTAGGCTTCGATACTTTTGAGCAATATCTTGATCCTGAATATTTGAAGAACTATCCTTACTTCGGAGCGGTAATTGGTCGTTATGCCAATCGCATCAAAGATGGTCGTTTTAGCATTGGCGAAGAGCGCTTCCAATTGGTTCAAAATGCTGGTGCAGCAACATTACATGGCGGCACGGTAGGTTTTGATAGAAAAGTTTGGGATATTGTTGAAGTTGATGAAAATCAAACCTTGGTTACGTTAGAATATGAAAGTGAAGATGGCGAGGAAAATTTTCCAGGCAATTTAGTGATCTCTCTAACTTTTGAATTGACTGAGAATAATGAACTTATTTTAAGCTACGAAGCTGAAACAGATAAAGCTACTCCCATTAATTTAACCCACCATGGCTATTTTAACCTATCTCCTGATGGTGGAAATGTTGCTAATCATCAACTTCAAATTTTTGGGTCGAATTATTTAGAGCAAGATGATAATTATTCAGTAACTGGAAAATTAATTCCGGTAGCTGGAACACCGCTCGATTTTACACACTTAAAGGAAATTGGAAAAGATTGGGACCCTGAAGAAGGTTATGATCAGAGCTTTGTTCTTGATAAAATTTATGGTGATTTATCTCTGGCAAGTAAAACGAGCGAGTTAGAGAGTGGTTTAACTTTAAGTGTTTACACCACCGAGCCTGTTGCACATTTATACACCGCAAAATACGTTGATGTAAAAAATGGCAAAGGCGGAAAAGATTATAAAGCTTACAGCGCTTTTTGCATTGAAACCCAGCACCACCCAAATGGAATCAATATTCCTGAATTTCCGAGTACTATTTTACAGCCTGAGGATTTATACACACAAACTACCATTTATAAAATATCACTAGCCAAATAATTTATGTTTAGCCTTCAAGATATTAAAACTGCAGAAGCGAAAATAAAAACCGGTGCTGATTTCCCTCAGTTTATTAAGGAAATTAAAGAAATGGGGGTAGTCAGAAATGATGTTTATGTGGCTAACGGACTTTCCATTTATTTTGATGATGAAGACAATGCACAGCAGGCAAGTCCGCAGGAGTACCCGGCACTTATCATTAACGATGAATCATCTGCAGATAAATTGGGTAATGCTTTAAAAATACATCAAAAAGGAGATACTGATTATTTGACCTTCTGTAAGCAAGCTGCAGATGCTGGCGTAGAAAAATGGGTGATTGATTTGGGAGCAATGACTTGTACTTATCTAGATAGTGAGGGCAATGAATTGGTACAGGAAAAAATTCCAACTGCTTAAAGGCTGGAAATAAAAATGTGTGAGTTGCATTTCGAGGAAAATAGATAACGCTAGAAAACAGAATAAGCTAGCGTGACTAAATTCTTTCTAGCACCAGTTTAATAGCCTGCTCTACAATTTTATTCGGTTCTTTACTAAATTCAAAGTTTACACGGCTTGCCAAAATTGCATTTATTGATAAAGCTTTATGTCCTAATATCTTAGCCAATGCATAAATACCCGCTGTTTCCATTTCCAAATTGGTAATGCGATATTGATTGCTATTGAAACTATTTATTAAACTTATGAAGTTAGGGACAGCATTCTCAGCTCTCACTACCCGTCCCTGTGGCGCATAAAATCCAGGAGCAGTAATGGTGATTCCTCGTGGTAAATCTTTTCCAATTGTATTTAGCAAAGTATCATTAGCAGCAGTTAAATAGGGATTAACGTTTTTTAAATGCTCAAAATGCCTATTTATATCAGCCTTTAAAGTTCTATCATCATTAGCAACTTCCTGAACATAATAGTTCATTAAGGCGTCCATACCCAACCCGTAATTCGAAGCCAAAATAGTACCCATCGGGATATCGGCCTGAACGGCACCAGAAGTACCCACACGAATAATATTCAATGAAGTAAGATTTTTTTTAATTAATCTGGTTTCAAAATCTATATTGACCAAAGCATCTAATTCGTTAAAAACGATATCTATGTTATCCGTACCAATACCGGTAGAAAGCACAGTTACCCGCTTTTTACCTACATAACCGGTATGCGTGATGAATTCTCTTTTCCCCTTTTTTAATTCTATTTCATCAAAATACTTACTTACTTCAGCCACCCGATCCGGATCGCCAACAGTAATTACTGTTTCTGCAACGTCTTCTGGCAATAAATTCAAATGATAAATGCTCCCGTCTGGATTGATAATTAAGTCGCTTTCGGATATTTTCATAATTGCTTAGCTTAAAGTAAATTTTGTTTAGGCACTTAAGTGGTTTGGAGATATTTCAGTTTTACGTTACTTATCTTATCAAACTTACTTAAAACTTGATTCAGTTGTGCCTTTCTCACCTCAAGTTTTAAAATGCAATTGGCATCAAAGTGTTGCTGTAGAATAATCAGGTTTTCCTCTTTAACCAGTTTCATCACATCATTCATCTGGAGATAATCAAAATTTACTTCGTACAAATCATTTATTGTTCTAGTAACAATTTTTGCAGAGGTAATCGCCTCTAAACTGGCATTTTTATAGGCATTTATTAAACCAGGAACACCAAGTAATGTGCCACCAAAATAACGGACCACCACGATCACTATGTTTGTAAGATCGGCAGAAAGTAAGCAATTCAAAATTGGTCTGCCAGCAGTGCCTGAGGGTTCGCCATCATCGTTAATACGAAAAACAGAACGATCGGGAGTTAAACGATAGGCATAACACCAATGTCTAGCCTTGGAATGTTCATTACGAAGATTTGCAATAATAGGCTTTACCTCATCTTCATTGCGGATAGGATAGGCGTAAGCGATGAATTTACTGCCTTTATCACGAAAAATTCCTTCTGAAGGATTTTCTATCGTTTTATAAGAATCATCGAACAGCATTTTGCGACAAGGTAATAAAGATGACAGCAGCAAGGGCTAACACGATTCCGAGGTAATTTATTTTTGTTAATTTCTCCTTAAATATGATTATTCCAATTAAACTTCCTACTACGATTACCCCCATATTCATTGCTGCAAAAACCGTTGATGGATTGTTGGACAAGGCTTTATGGGCTTTCATATAGAACAAAATGTTACCAAAATTAAATAATCCTAGAACCAAGCCGCAAGCCAAATTAACCAGCTGAATCTTGATTTTTCTACTGATCATTAATACGATTACAATGATGAGCGAAACGATAAACGCTAGGCAAAAAATAACGAAGAGCGAGGTTGTGTATGGAAGTAACTTATATAAGGCAATTTGTTTGAAGAGTACATCTATAACACCAAAACCTATAAAAACCATTAATGGATAAATCCAATTTACCTGGTTTTCCTTCTGATCAGTTTTTCGAAGGAAAGTTAAAACGATAGCGGGAAACCCAACTAATAAACCAATTATTTTTAGTTGATTAAAATCTTCACGGAATATAAAATAAGCAGCCAAAATTGGGATAAAAAGAGATAATCGCTGGGCGATATCGGTTTTTACAATACCAAGGTTTCTTATTGATGCAGCCAAAAGCAAAAATACCGAAGGCAATAATACTGCTAGCGATAAGTAAATTGACCATGGAGCACTGGAATTTAAAACAACAACATCTGGCTTAAAGAAAACATAACATAAGATTAAAGCAGCAAAATAATTTACTGTAACTGCCTGAATGATATTGATTTGATAGCGTTTTGCCAATTTTAGCAATACGGCAACTGTAACGCTGCAGCAAATGCTTAATAGTATGTATATCATTTAGTTGTGCTGATTAATATAGATGGATAGTTGATCAGAACCAACCTGCATTTGCTCTTGTAAACGACCGTTAATCACTGGTGAAGGAATGCCGTCGTTCCAACTGCCCTGAGAACTAAAAATCCTGGCTTCATCCCAGATATTAGCCGCCAAAAATTGCTTTAAAATATTCGCACCACCTTCAACAATTACCGCTTGCGTATCCATCAAATAAAGTTGAAAGGCTATTTTTTGAGCCAGATAGAAATGCATATCTTCCATTTGAATGTAGTGAACGTTTCCAACCACATCAGTTTTAATTTCATTGAAGATGATGGTCTTAGCCTCAGCATTAAAAATATGATTGCTTTTTGGAACATCGAGATTCTTATCAATTACAAGGCGAGTGGGATTTTTTCCTGGCCACTCTCGTGCTGTGAGTTGAGGATTATCGATGATGGCCGTTTGCTTGCCAATTAAAATGGCATCTTCCTCTGTCCGCCATTGATGGGCCATCCTTTTGGCTAAAGCGCCACTGATCCATTTCTGGTGACCATCATTTGTTGCAAAATACCCGTTTGCGGTTTCTGCCCATTTAAGGATGATATACGGGCGCTGCTGCAGAATTCTTGTGAAAAATCTGCGGTTAAAATATTTGCACTCTTCCTCTAAAACACCACTTATTACTTCTATACCCGCATTTCTTAACTTCTCAATCCCTTTGCCATCTACCCCCGAAAACGGATCACGATTGCCAATTACAACTTTTTTCAATTGATGTTTTACAAATAAATCGGCACAGGGAGGGGTTTTACCAAAATGCGCACAAGGTTCTAAGTTTACATAAGCAATGGCTTGCTTTAATAATTCATTTCCTTCATCACCGTACTGATCGAAAACCGATTTTATAGCATTCGGTTCTGCATGGGCCTTACCAAATTCTTGATGATAACCTTCACCGATAATCTTCCCATTATGAACAATTACGCAGCCAACCATGGGGTTAGGACTTACATTTCCAATTGCTAAGGCCGCCAGCTCTACGCAGCGTTTCATGTAAAATTCGTTGGTCATTTGCGCAAAAATACTAAAAAATGAGCCATTAGCCTTAAAAACATCATCGATATGGTTTCAAAAATATTAAATTTACAACGATGAAATTAGGAGAGTTAGAAGAGCATTTCAAAGAAGAATTAAGTCAACAATATGATGGTGATGAAGCCAGAGCGATGTTTAGTCTGGCTGCAGAACATGTTTTGAGATTTTCACCAGGGAGATTGCGCATGATGGGCGATAGTGTAATGGACTTCGTTCATCTCCAAAAAATGCTAAGTATTCTCAACGATTTGATCATTGGAAAGCCCATTCAATATATATTGGGCGAAGCCCATTTTTATCGTTTAGTCTTTATCGTGAATGAAAATGTACTCATTCCAAGGCCTGAAACAGAAGAGTTGGTAGATTGGATTATTTCAGACTACAAGATTAAAAATCAAAAAAATACCATTACAATATTGGATATTGGAACAGGCTCGGGCTGCATTCCAATTACCCTAAAAAAGCACCTGTCGAAAGCATCGGTTTCAACATTAGATGTCTCTGCTGATGCACTTGAAGTAGCGCAGCGAAATGCGGTTCAGCTGAATACACCACTGTCATTCATCCATGCGGATATCCTGAAATATTCAAGTGAAGAAAAATATGATGTAATTGTGAGTAACCCACCTTACATCAGAGACTTAGAAAAAGCAGGCATGCATGCTAATGTGTTAGATCACGAGCCACAGCTGGCATTGTTTGTTGAGGATGATAATCCATTGATTTTTTACAACGCTATTTCAGAGTTTGCCAAAACCAACTTAAACCCAAATGGTAATTTGTACCTCGAGATTAATGAATTTTTGTCATCGGAAACGATGGAAATGCTCTCTACTAAAGGATTTACAACTATCGATTTGAGAAAAGATATGCAGGGTAAAAACCGAATGATTAAAGCGAGCTTTGTTTAGACAATTACGATCGCGGATGAAACTGCGTGATTACTTCCCGCAAGTAATCCCTATCGATATGGGTGTAAATTTCAGTTGTTGTAATACTGGAATGCCCCAGCATTTCCTGTACTGCTCTTAAATCGGCGCCACCTTCTATTAAATGTGTTGCAAAAGAATGGCGCAAAGTGTGCGGACTTATTGTTTTTTTGAGGCCCGTAGCTAAAGCAAGACTTTTAACTAAATTAAAAATCGAAATGCGAGAAAGTTTTGCGCCAAAGCGATTAAGGAAAATAAAATCTTCATTTCCCTTTTTTATCGTCATGTGATTGCGAACTTGATTTAAGTATATATCCAGTAGTTTTAAAGCAACTCCACCAATAGGAACCAATCGCTCTTTGTTCCCTTTGCCGATAACTTTTATAAATTCAATCTGTGGATATAAGTTCGAAATTTTCAAATCTGTTAGTTCAGAAACCCTCAACCCGCATCCATAAAGCACTTCTAAAATAGCTTTGTTGCGCATTCCTTCTGGTTTCGAAGCATCAATAGCCTCAATAAGACCATTGATTTCGTGAATATTCAGCATATCAGGCAACTTTCGACTTAGTTTTGGCGCTTCGATCAATGCCATCGGATCGATTTGAATGACTTCTTCCAACATTAAATAGGTGAAAAATGCTTTCATACCTGAAATTACCCGGGCTTGCGTACTGGCTAGCATACCTAGGTTATTTAACCAACTGATAAATGATTTGATATCAGAGGCCTTTATATCCGTTAATTTGGGTTCCTCTTTTACAGCTTCGAAATACTGGCTCAATTTAGTGATATCATTCAGGTATGCCTGTACAGAATGATCAGAAAGCGATCTCTCTAATTTTAAGTAAGCTCTAAATCCTTTAATATATGATTGCCAAAGCATGCTTTTATTTAAGATTTTTTATAACATTGCAACGTTACAACATAAAACCATTAATTGATCATGAAAATTCAAATAATTAACGGCCCAAATTTAAATTTACTTGGCGTTCGTGAACCTTCTATTTATGGCAATGTAAGCATTGAAGATTATGTGAAGGAGCTTAAATTATTATATCCCAACATAGAAATAGCGTATTTTCAAAGCAATGTAGAAGGCGAATTAATTAATAAATTACATGAAGTTGGCTTTAGTTATGATGGGGTAGTGCTAAATGCAGGTGGTTATACACATACTTCTGTAGCGATTGCCGATGCCATTGCAGCAATTAAAGCACCAGTGGTTGAGGTACACGTATCGAACATTTATGCCCGTGAAGAATATAGACATGTATCTTTAACCGGAAAAAATTGTCAGGGTGTGTTAACCGGGTTTGGAATGAAAGGTTATCGTTTAGCTATTGAAAGTTTAATACAGAAATAAGTAGCCTATCCTAATCAAGATGCATTTTCACCGCATCCGATAACTCGATGAAGCTATAGATTAGTAGAGTTTACTAAAATATTTTATTTTCTTGATGAAGAATGCCCAAACTACGCTATTGTTATATACGCCAGCGTGTGTAGCATAAGGCTTCTGTACCGAAGTTCGTTTTTTATTTGTTTTGGCAATCGATTTGATAAAATGCCAATGTCCTTTTGTTACAGCCAATGTAAATTTAGGTTTTCCCGATAATAGGAAGTGCCACCAAGCCACAAAATCTATCCACATTCTAATGCCTATTCTAAAAAAAGCATCACTTGCAGGCAAATTTTTCTGCATAATAATCAGGTTGTTCCTGAAATTTAGATAAGTTTTAAAAGGGTTTTCAGTTTGTAATGTACCGCCGCCAACATGAAAAACTTCCGAGGTAGGGCAGTACATAATTTTATAATTTAAATTTTTCAATCGCCAGCACAAATCTATTTCTTCCATGTGGGCAAACAAGTCGGCATCCAGGCCTCCTGTTTCTATCCAGCATCTGCTTTTAATAAAAAACGCTGCACCACTTGCCCAAAATATTTCTTTTTGATCGTTGTACTGCCCCTCATCCGACTCGTAAACATTAAACAAACGACCTCTGCAAAATGGATAGGCATAAATATCCAGATAACCACCGGCGGCACCTGCATATTCAAAATCGCTTTTCTTTAACTGAGATTTAATTTTTGGCTGGGCGGCCGCGATAGAATCATCGCTTTCCATTAAATCGATAACGGGCTTAATCCAGTTGGATGTCACTTCAACATCCGAATTTAAGAGCACAAAATACTCCGCTTCAACCCGCTCCAAAACCTTATTGTAACCACCAGCAAAACCATAATTTAAATCGTTTTTAATGATTTTAACTGTAGGAAAGTTAATTTCTAAAAATGCCACAGAATCATCTGTAGATGCATTATCACCTACAATAATTTGCAGATTATCGTATTGGGTAAGTAATATTCCTGGTAAAAATTGTTGTAGAAAAGCCTTTCCATTCCAGTTTAATATGACAACGGCTACTGAGGGATTCATGTTGTTATTCAGGTTTAAATTTCCAGCGTTTATGGCTCCATAACCAATACTGTGGCTGTTCTTTTATAATATCTTCTAAAAATTTAAAGTGCAAGTTAGTAATTTCGTATTCATCCACTAATGACGGATTTAAACACATAGGCAAAACCTCAACATGGTAATAACCTTTCTTCACTACTGTAACTTTAAAATAATAAATTGGTCTGTTTGTTGATTTGGCAATTTTTTCTACGCCTAACAAAGCTGCAGTGGGCTGATTTAAAAAATCAACAAAATATTTGGTTTCCTGACGGGTAGGGGCCTGGTCTGTTGCAAAACAAAACAATGTAGGTTCGTTTTTATAAGCAGCCAAGCCTCTTAAAGTTTGGCGCATGGCGATAAAAATATTTCCATATTTTGTTCTAAAACAGTTAAACCACGCTTCGAAGATTTTATTGGTTAGCGGTTTATAAATAACCATTGTTTTGGCAGAGATATTTAAACCTAATGCTAAAGTTCCTAATTCCCAATTTCCGTAATGCCCGGTACAGGCCAAAACACTTTCACCAGCATTAAAATGTTTCTCCAATTGTTCCAAGCCCGAAAATTTCACCCTTTTTAAAGTTTCTTTTTCAGAGATAGTAGTCATTTTGATGATCTCAAAAATCAGTTCTGATAAGAAAATAAAAAACTTTTTCTCTATAGCGATAATTTCATCACTTGATTTTTCAGGAAAAGAGTTCACTAAATTCTGGCGAACAACTTTTTTTCGATAACCGATTACATAATAAAGAAGATAATATAGTAATCTTGCAAAAAAAAACAAAACAGGCAGTGGTAGTAGCGACACGAGGTATAAAAAAAATACGCCAATGTGCGCCATCACTCTTTTAATCATTATTTTTATTGGTTTCAGCTACAAACATAAATTTTCAAATGCAGAATACAGCTATACTACCATTATTTTATCTTCCTCCTGTAGGTTATTTTAGCTTGATACAGCAATTTGGTAGTGATTTTTTAATAGAAAAACATGAACATTTAGCAAAGCAAACGTACCGCAATAGAGCAAGTATCTATTCTCCAAATGGGAAATTAGATTTAACGGTTCCATTGGTAAAAGGATCAAAAACGCATAAAAAAATGAAAGATGTTCGCATCAGCTATGATTTCAATTGGCAACGCTTACATTGGTTGAGTTTAGAAACTTGCTACCGCAGCTCTGCTTATTTCGAATATTATGAGGATGAACTATCGAAGTTTTATCAAAATAGATTTGAATTCCTTTTTGACTACAATATGGAGCTGATGGAATGGCTTTTGCAAAAACTAAAGCTAAAGATAGATTTGGGTACAACAACCTCTTATGAGGATCAAATTGCTCCGGAATTAGACTTTAGAGGGATAATGAATCCTAAAAAAAATGAGGATATTGTAAACGCTAAGCCATATTATCAGGTTTTTGAAGACAGGCATCAATTTTTAAACAACTTAAGTATAGTTGATTTGTTGTTCAACCAAGGTCCACAAGCCAAGTTGTATTTATAAAATGGGAAAAAACAAACCTCGCAGTCGCCACAAGCATTATAAAGTTCCAGCGCCAGGAACAAGCCCAGGGCTTTATGCCATTGATGATGAGGCTTTGAAGCCCGTGATCGTTCTTCATACTTACAATGATAAATCTCATAAAAAAGAGGAACTGAAAAACATCAATAATATAGAAAAGCTTATTCAGGATAAGAGCTATAATTATTGGTTCGATATAAAGGGTTTGGCAGACCCAAATATGTTCGAAACACTTTATTCGAAATTCGACATTAGCAGGTTGGTTTTGGAAGACATTACAAGTTCTTATCAAAGGCCAAAACTGGATGAATATGACAACGATAATTATATTTTTTCTGTAAGCAGACATCTTTATTTAGGTGAAGACGGCACTTTATGCAATGATCAAATCTCTTTTATCTTATCAGAAAGAACCTTAATTACTTTTCAGGAAACCTATTCTGATTGCTTTGAGCCAGTGAGGAAGCGATTGGAGATTGGCAAAGGGAATATCCGCATCGGTGGAAGCAGTTATTTGATGTATGCGATAATGGATGTAATTGTCGACAATTATTTTTCACTGTTGAACTTTTGGGGAGAGGAGCTTGATGCCATCGAAGATAGACTTTATGATCGTCCTGATAAGAGAATCATGTACGATACCCAAGCCATTAAACGATCATTAATCACCATTAGGAAAATTGCCTGGCCAGAACGAGATAAGCTGAACGACATCATTAGAACGGATAGTCCGCTGATTTCTGATCTGACCAAAACATACATGAAAGATGCCTACGATCATTGCATCCAAATCATTGATTTTATTGAGTCTTTGAAAGAAATTGCATCAGCAAATATTGATATGAATCTCTCAATCATCAGCAATAGGATGAACGAGATTATGAAAGTGCTGACCATCATCTCGTCTATATTCATTCCTTTAACATTCATTGCAGGTATTTATGGAATGAATTTTAGCCGGGAAGATCCCGTAACCGGCAAAGTAATGCCAGACAATATGCCCGAACTCTATAGTCCGCATGGTTACACCTATACCTGGATTGTAATGGGCATAATTGCTGTGATACAAGTGATTTATTTTTGGCGCAAGGGCTGGTTTAAGTAAGTAAATTCTATTTGCTTTTTATACCTTAGTAGCTTCAAACACATATTGGTTAGGTCAAAGGAGCGATGCAGTCATTCGAAATAGATAAAAGCGATGTACTAAAGGTAAAAAATGCCATTTTAGCTGGTGATGAAACTTTAAAGGAGGTTTTAGAGGAATACCATGCTTCGGAAATTGCTATTTTATTCGAAAGATTAGACAAATCTGAGCAAAGGCATATCATCAATATCCTTCCTGCAGAAATTGCATCAGAAATTATTTCTGAGATGGATGAAGAATCCCATCCAGAAGACTTGCTATTTGAACTTCATCCTGATAAGCGTACAGAAATTGTAGAAGAACTAGACTATGATGATGCAACCGATATTATTTCTCAACTCGAAGATCACGAGCAGGCAGAAATTCTGGAAGATTTGCAGGATGAACATGCAACAGAGATTAGGAATCTTTTAACCTACGACGAAAAAACTGCAGGTGGTTTAATGAACACAGAAATTATCTGTGTTAATATTAATCTCACTAAAAAAGATGCCATTGAGGAAATCATTCGCCAGAGTGAAGAAATGGAAGAGTTTTACACCATTTATGTAGTAGACGACGAAAAAATATTCAAAGGAATTGTATCATTAAAAGATATCATTAAAGCGAAACATAACGCTCAAATTACCGAGCTGGTTAAAATGGATGCCGTTTATGTTCATCCGGATACTGACCAGGAGGAGGTAGCATATCTAATTTCGCAGTATAACTTAACCAGTATTCCGGTAATTGATGACAACCAAAAATTATTAGGCAGGGTTACATTCGATGACGTGATCGACGTGATGGAAGCAGAGAGCACTGAAGATATCTTGAAAATTTCCGGGGTATCCGAAGATGAAGAACTAAGCGGTAATTGGGTAGAGGCAGTAAAATCACGTTTGCCTTGGTTAATCATTAACCTCGGCACGGCATTTCTAGCTTCTTCTGTTGTACGGTATTTCGACCCAACCATTAAATTAATCCCATCGCTGGCCGCTTACATGACTATTATTGCCGGGATGGGTGGGAACGCAGCAACACAGGCGCTTGCGGTAACCGTAAGGCGTATCTCACTTTACGATTTAACAGACAAGCAGGCTTACAGAACGGTTTTAAAAGAATTTACGGTAGGTTTAATTAATGGAGCTGTAAACGGAATAATCGTATTTATTTTTGCTTTTTTCTTTGATGGAAACCCTATGTTAGGTTTAGTCATATTTTTAGCCATGACAGGAAATCTTTTAATAGCCGGGGTAACAGGTGCGGGGATTCCGTTGATATTAAAACGTGTTGGGATTGATCCAGCTATTGCATCATCCATCATTATAACCACTTTTACCGATGTTTTTGGTTTCCTCCTCATTCTCGGTTTAGCCAGCAAGTTATTATTACTCTAACACTATTAAACAAAAAAGTCGGAAGAATTTAATCCGCCGACTTATAATCAAAATTGCAGTTGCTTAAACTGCCGTTACTCTAACCTCTATATTGCCTTTAACAGCTTTCGAATACGGGCAAGCTCTGTGTGCTTTATCAGCAATAGCCTGCGCTTCTTCATGAGATATTCCAGGAATATGTACATCTAAATCTGCAGATAATACAAATGAATTTCCATCCTTATTGAAAGAAACCAACACTTTAACATTTGCTTCGCTCACATCAACGCCTTCACGCTCTGCAACCGAACCTAAAGCCCCTAGATAACAAGGTCCCCAAGCCGCAGCAAATAATTCTTCGGGATTAGTAGCTCCGCCTTGCCCACCAAGTTCTTTTGGCTTTCTAAGTTCGAAATCTAAAATTCCATCGCTCGATTTAATGTGTCCATCTCTTCCTCCAGTAGCTGTAACTTCAGCTGTATATAGCTTTTCCATAATAATTTATTTAACAAGATAAACAAACACTATCCGGCATTGTTTGCAACCACTACACGCTTAACATAATCGCAGATTAAACCCAATTTTTAGCTAAAACTAGATAGGCAAAGATATTTTGTGTAAAAAAGCAAAAAAAATCAAGGTTTTAATAGAGGTGAGTAAGGTACCCACAACTGGTACAACAATCGTTACAGAGGTTTAAAATTCTATTTATCAATAGGTTATATCTAGTCTGTTATCAATACCGATGGATATAAAGATCTATTCCGAATAGCGAGCGTCATATTTCGTGTAATAAAAGCCTTTGTAAGGGGTACTGAAATGTTAAGCAGATACTAAAATAATATTTTTACAATATCACTTTTTAATTATCGTCCCGTTGATTAATAAATTGTTATTGATGTTGCTGATAGCGATAATTGCTATTCCATCAAAATTGAGTGCTCAAACCTGTCCGGAAAATATCGGTTTCGAAAATGGAAATTTTTCGAACTGGAAGCTTTTTACCGGACTTGCAAGTATCGACAAAAACAAGAATGTAATTTATACCAATGAAGTTAACAATCCGGCTTCTGGCAGACATACGCTAATCTCTGCTAAAACGGAGAAAGACTTTTATGGAGGCTTTTCGCTGATCCCAAAAAATGGCGGCAACTTTACTGTAAAGTTGGGAAACAATGGTACAGGAGCCCAAGCAGATGGCATATCTTATTTATTAAACGTGCCTGCAGACAGGCCGGAATTCACTTTAACCTATCAGTATGCTGTTGTCTTGGAAGATCCAAATCACCCTTTGGAGGAGCAGCCAAGATTTATAGCCAGAGTTAAAGACCTTGAAACAAACGCTTATATTCCTTGTGCATCCTTTGAGTATGTAGCAACATCGTCATTGCCAGGTTTCACAAAATCGAAGGTCAACAACTCCGTAATTTATAAAGAATGGACACCAGTTACCATTAACTTATCTGGCTATCAGGGCAAAAAATTATTGATAGAATTCATTAGCGCAGATTGTGCCCTAGGTGGTCATTTTGGCTACGCTTATGTAGATGTAAATAATCTTTGTGGCGATTTAATTGTAGGCAATACCTATTGTAAAAGCGCCGACGAGCTAAATATATCTGGACCTAGCGGCTTCAAAAATTACAATTGGTATAATGCAGATAGATCTGTGAAATATGGTTCAGGCCAATCAATTACGTTAAAACCCACACCCGCTGAAGGATCAAAAATTATCCTGGATTTAATGCCATATGATGGATTTGGATGTCCTAGCTCCGTAGAAGCTGTAGTGCATAGTGTCGATTATCAGGTTCTAGTCCAAGAAAAAAACACAGTATGCGAAAACACTGAAATTGATTTGACCAGTGCTCATTATATTCTGAATAAAAATGAGGGATTTACTTATCTGGTTTATCAGGATAAGGATTTAACACAACAAGTTACTGGCTTGGTTAAGATAACACAAAACAGTAAATATTTCATTAAGGCCACTAATTATAAAGGCTGTGAAAGCTTTGCGACAATTGAGGTTGCTGTATTCGATATTGCAAATATCACAGTGAAAAATCCTCCGGCAGTTTGTTATAACGAAACCGTTGATATTACAAACAATCTCCTGTATTCAAAGCTAGATGGTATTTCTAGAACTTACTTTCAAGATGAAAAAGCCACTAAAGTTTTGCCAAATCCTAATGCAGTAAACGCCTCTGGCATTTATTATGTTAATTTTTCTAATAATTCCGGTTGCAACAAAATTCTCCCGATTAAAGTTGAAATCAGTCCAAAACCTATATTAAAGATTAGTAATCCCACTGCGGTATGTTTTCCAAATAAGGTTAACATATCATCTCCAAGTATTTTTGCTGGTAGCGATGATTCCTTCCAGTACAAGTTTTTCGAAGATGCAGCGCTAACAATCCCCCTTACTAATCCAGAAAACGTAGCTAAAACCGGAACTTACTACGTAACTGCTACTAATGCACAAGGTTGTTCGGTAAACAACAAAATTGATGTTATGATTAATGATCTGCCGGTTTTGGTTGTTAAAGACCCATCTGAAGTGTGTTATCCCGAAAAAATTGATTTAACTAACCCCAATCTTTTTGAAGGAAGTTCTGAGCAATTAAGTTATTCGTTCTATACAAACGAGGGGTTGACTGAGAAACTGTTGAATCCAAAAACGGTATCTAAATCGGGGATTTACTTTGTTAAGGCTACAAACCCATCTGGTTGCTTCGTTTATAGTAAACTAAAAGTAACCGTTGATCCATTGCCAACCATCGTTCTCAATAAACCAAGACCTATTTTTGATAACGATTTTATTGATCTTACTTCGGCAGAAATTATAAAGGGAAGCAAAGATTACGTCAAGGTTGGCTATTTTTATGATGCATCATTAAGTCGGCCAATTGTTGATCCTACGAGAATTAATAAAGCTGGCATTTATTATATCTCCCTTCAAAATGACAAGGGATGTTCAGTTTCGGCATCGATAGAACTTAACATTTTACCTCAGCCTAAAATTGTTGTTCCAACAGCGTTTACACCAAATAAGGATACAAATAACCGATTGTATCCATTTTTGGTAAGTATTCAAAAGTTGACAAGTTTCAAGGTTTTCAATAAATGGGGAATTCTCGTTTTTCAGACTGATTTAGCCGCAAATGGTTGGGATGGTCAATTTAAAAGCAAAATGCAACCATTAGAAACATTTTCATGGTTTGCAGAAGGGATTGACACCTTTGGCGGAAAATTTCAAACTACAGGTAAAACCATATTGATATTATAATGTACAAATCGCTTCTCCTTTCATTTTTGTGCTTGGTTACATTATGTTGTTCTGCACAGGATCCAAAGTTTTCACAATACTTTGCGGCTCCTCTGTCTCTGAACCCAGCTTTTACAGGTTTTTTTGATGGCGAGTATCGCCTTGCGGTAAACACACGCCAGCAATGGGGAAATTTAGGCGATCCTTACAATACTTATAGTGTTTCTGGCGATGTTAAGCTTGTGGAAGACGAAAATTTCACCAACAGCGTATTCAGTTTAGGTTTAAGCGGTTTATTTGATGAATCGTTTAACAAAGCGCTAAAGTCGCAGTATATCAGTGCAAGCATGTCTTATTATCAATATCTTGATGTGGATCACCGGTTCAAGTTCGGTTTGGCGCCACAAGTGTCTTATGTTTCTAGATTTTTAGATTATAACAAACTAACTTTTGCATCGCAATATACTGATGGAGGGTTCGACAATTCACTACCGAATTACCTGGATTTGAAGAACGATAAAACATCATACTTCGATGTAAATATTGGCGGTAATTTTTCAGCTACTTTTGATCATGTTAGTTTCGTTTTGGGATATTCGCATTATCACCTCTCAAAACCTCAGGAAACACTCCTGAATAACACAAACCAATATGTTCCTTCCAGGCAAACGGTAAATTTTGGGATGCTTTATTTGCTTAGTAATTATCTCGATTTAAATGTAACTGGCGTTTATAATGTTCAGCGAAATAATAAAGACACTATCTTGGGTACTGTCGTGGGATTAAAACCCAATGATGAAACTCGATTGAAATTAAACTTCGGAATGTGGTTCAAGTTTAACGAGGCCTCATTTTATCCTTACTTGGGCGTTACAATGGGCGATGTGAGCGCTGGCTTAAATTACACCGTTTACGGAAACAAATTGATGAGTGCAACGCCACGCACTTATGAATTGTCGCTCATTTACCGACATAATAATTTTAAAGGCTTCAAAGTCCCTTGTCCAAAATTTTAAATGATGAAAAAAATCTTTTTAATGTTTGCTTTTATTTTAATAGGCGAATGGGCCTATAGCCAACAAAACAAGCGTATAATAGACTATCAATATTTTCGGAACGAGAATAGTTATTACGCTTATGAATTATTTAAAAACAATGATAATTCAAACAATAGTCAACTGATGATTAATTTTTCTGTCAATGTTACTTATAAAAAAGTCGATAAAATCTACATTAAATCAAAAGAGGTTGAGTTTAAATTAAAATTTAAAGAAAGAGAAGAAACTGTCAAAACGGATAATCCAGAACAGAAATTTTTCCCAATTATTTTCAATGGAGATGATCTGGCGGCTATGAAGTTATCCTGTGAAACGCAAATCATTTTTAAACTCGACAACGGACTTCAATATACATTGCCTTTAAATACTTGTAATATCATCGAGCTTATGAAAAAGAATTAGATTTTGACTTTTAAAGTTAGTTTATAAATATCATAAGCCACTTTTTGTATCAAATCAAATTGTTCGGGAACTAGATCTTTACCTTCGTTAATCGTTACGCCGGTATCAGCCAACCTAATTAACGGAACGTTTCCTATCGCGTCATTTCCCTCAACTA
The DNA here is from genome assembly GCF_979258625.1 of Pedobacter sp. AC212. Lineage (NCBI taxonomy): Bacteria > Pseudomonadati > Bacteroidota > Sphingobacteriia > Sphingobacteriales > Sphingobacteriaceae > Pedobacter > Pedobacter sp. AC212. The sequence goes on from NZ_OZ409870.1 coordinate 3,001,898, forward strand.
AATTATTTATTGAAGTATCGAGCAAATAATTAGTGTTTTGTGCCATTGGTTTTAATGCATCGAAATTCTCAAATATAAATTCATGCTCTTTATTATACAAAGAAAGCGTAGCTACATACGAAGACAATAAATGACTTAATGCAGTAAATTGATGCACTTCTTTTATGTAAAGCTGCTTGCTCTTTGGCTCAGAAAACATTCTTTGAAATAAGGAAGCTAGATTAGCTGTGGCTACATACACTTCTTTTCTGGCCAATTTATAATCCGTTCTGTTATATACCTTTTCAAAATACAATTTTACCACTTGCTCATAGTAGGCTTTGTTAGCTTTTATGATATCAGTCATGGCTTCTTTTAATTTTTCATGTTCCCATGTGGGAAACAAAGAGTAGCTAGCCAACAATGCAATGCCTGATCCAATGAAAGTATCATAAATCCTTTCTCGAGCCAATGCAATAGAACCCATACCCAGAAAATCGAAAAGGATAAGAATATAAGGAGTCATAAAGAGCACGCTAACTACGTAATTTTTACGTTGAAAACTATAACTGCCAATCATGCAGATGAGCAAAATAGTAAATAAGGCGTTTTTATCATGAATATAACTGACGACAGCCATCCCTATAAAAGCGCCTACCGTAGTTCCGATTAAGCGTTGATAGTTACGCTCTTTAGTTAAGCTAAAACCGGGCTTTGAAATCACCAGTATGGTTAATAAAATCCAATAGCTATGGGAAAAATCAAGTATTTGCGAAACGATAAATCCTAACGTCATTACAACAGTAACCCGTAAGGAGTGCCTAAAAGTAGAAGAACTGTACGTTAAGTTTTCTTTAAATAGATCAAAATCAAATTTCTGGCGCTTAATAAACTTCTCTGTATCAACTTCCGCTCTTCTAAGATCTTTGTTGGTACGTACTTTGAAATAACTAAATATCGTTTTCACTCTTGCCAGAATATTCTCAATATTCACTTCAATGTTCTTCAAAGCGATGATGCCAATAGTACTATATTCCTGATTGACATTATTTTTTTCCAGATTGTTGATTTTAATTTTTAAACGCTCAATTTCTATTAATAACCTTTTGGAGATTACGGGCTTGCCACCACTTTTTAAGGCGAAAGCAATATCGTCAAGGGCGTAAGAAATCCGTTTAATGGCCATCTCGTAGTCTGATAGAATTCCTGCCTTGTCAAATTGATCGTGCAACTGTTGATAATTGTAATAGGTAGACATTACCTGCTCAAATAAATCAACCATATCTACAAAAACCAGTAAAAGGAAACGCCCCTCCGGACTAGAGTCCCTTACAATTTCCCTGGTTCTGAAAAGTAATTCCCTTACTGCATCTTGTTTTTCATGAACAGAAACCTGGAGCTGCAGTAAATCCGCATAAGTTTTATCATAATTATTATTCTGATGATAGAATTTAGCCTTCTCTCTTAAAAACTCCGCTACTTCTAAAATTGAATCGCTTAACGATTGCTGTACAAGCCTGAAGGGGCGAAGGCGGTACACAAAATAACTTAAGCCCGTGTACCATAAACTGCCGGCCAAAACCATTAATGCGTGAATAATCACATCCTGCCATGGGCGAACATCATCAATACTCAACACCATGATTAATAAAACCGCAGTTCCAACCGACGCCGCTCTAACGCCATAGATATAAAACATGGAGAATATGAAACTCGAAATAGCCAGTAAAAAGCCGATAAAATAGTGGCTTTTGTTTGTTAAGCCGGTAATAATGGAAAAAAGAAATATCAGTACGGTAGTAACCAACATGGCGTTTCGCCTGTGAACCATTGGCCCCGGACTATCGACTACGCTTACGCACAAAGCGCCAAGGGAAAGCGTCATGCCGTAAGTTAACAGGCCAAATTGTGCCAGAATAAGCGAGGGGAGAAGCACGCCAATGGTAATGCGTAAACCATCAGCAAAATAGGTACTCAATAAAAAGTCTTGAATATTTCTGATGGGTTGCCTAATCTGCATGTACAAAAATAACATAATACAGAGGTTTTTTGTTGCCTGTAAAATTAAGTTTTTACAAAAAAATTAATTATTAAGCAGAATTTACTTAGCCCGCTGGTTCTCAAATATTTGCCTAGTGTTGATAAACTAGATTTTTATAAATGTTCATAAATCTTCTAATCGTCGTTATTATAGGTAAAATCGCCAATTTATTTAGCTAAACATGTTGATAAACAGCTATATCACGTTGATAATTTTGTTGATAATTTATTTCAGATTTCTCTTGACAAGAATGTGTTTTCCTGCTAAATTAGATGATATCAAATACGAAGTACTTTGAATTCTGAGAAAACAATCCAAAAGAGATAAGGAACTGAAAAGGGAATTGTTTCGGATACGTTTACAGGGAAAACAATTAATTTCAGAAAGGGTTAAACTGAGTATGAATATAGAATAGCCTCCATCGAAAGATCGCTATTATGAAAATTGCACAGGCCCAAACAGAGCTTATTGAAAACTAAGAAGTTTACGGACAGAATAGTTGGAAATAAATTTTCACGAATCGTAAAAGTTGCAAAACCTAGCGAAAACGGAAAAATCAGAGTAACAAGAATTAGATGCTTTAAACACAACTACGGTTGATTTTAAGGTTAAAACGGGGAACTGAATCGAAAGAAGAAGGACCCCGTTTTTATTTGGCTTCATTTTTAAAATCATTTAAAAAGAATGATCAATCTTTCGGCTATTATTTGCTAAAACAGTAAATTTACCAAATGGCCACAAAAGGTAAATTAACTTCTGACCCCAAGAAAAAGATTTTTGTTTTAGATACATCAGTCATTTTATATGATCATGATGCAATCAATAACTTTCACGAACACGACGTGGCTATTCCTATCCAAGTTTTAGAAGAACTCGATAATTTTAAAAGTGGTAACGATACTAGAAATTTCGAAGCCCGAAGTTTTATCCGATTGATCGATCAAACATCCAAGGAAAAACTGATTAGCGATTGGGTGGCACTGAAGGCGCAAAACGCAGGCAAGTTCAAAGTAATATTAAACGAACAGCCGCTAAAAGTAAATGCCGAGGAAATTTTTGGAAAAGGTAAAACCGACCATAAAATCTTGAATGCTGCTTTAAGCTTACGCGAAGAAAATCCGGAGAAAAAAGTAGTATTGGTTTCGAAAGATATCTGCTTACGTTTAAAAGCAAAAGCTCTTGATTTATTTGCTGAGGACTACGAAACAGGTAAAATCAAGAATGTAGATGAGCTTTATGCTGGTAAAACAGAGCTTCTTAACTTCGATGAATCAATAATTGAATCCGTAAAAAAAGATAAAATCTTAGGATCAGCAAATATTGGCCTGCCAGCTAAAGAAGGAAATCATTTCTTCGTTTTAAAAAATAAAAGAAAAACCGCCAACGTTTTTTTTAACCATAATAATCAAACCATTTCTTTAGTTTCTACAGATCCGATTTTTAAAATAAAGCCCAAAAACATCGAACAGGCATTTGCCATTCACGCTTTATTAGATGAAAATATTAAGCTCGTTAGCATCCAGGGGAATGCCGGCACAGGAAAAACACTTTTAGCGCTTGCCAGTGCACTTGAACAGCGCAGAGATTTTAGACAAATTTATATTACCCGACCCATTGTATCTCTTAGTAATAAAGATATTGGCTTTTTACCTGGAGATGCAAAATCGAAAACAGACCCGTTCATGGCCCCAATTTGGGACAACCTACGCTTTATTAAAGATCAGTTTGTTGGCGATGATAAAATGTCGGCGAAAATTGATGAACTGATCACGACAGAGAAGATTGCCATAGCACCACTAGCGTTTATTAGAGGGAGAACGCTAACCAAAATCTTCTTCATTATTGATGAGGCCCAGAACTTAACGCCTCATGAAGTTAAAACCATTATTTCGAGAGCTGGCGAAAATACAAAAATCGTCTTTACAGGCGATATCTATCAAATAGACACGCCTTACCTGGACTCAGAAAGTAATGGATTATCCTACCTCATCGAGAATGCAAAAAACCATCCTCTTTATGCGCATATTACGCTACAAAAGGGCGAACGCAGTGAATTGGCAAACTTAGCAAACGTGTTACTCTAACTTAACTAAAACAACAATGTTCTCCATCTTCGTTCTCTTTTTTGGTATCCAGTGGTTAAATAGATACCTTGATAGTGATTCTAATAAACTAACTATCCCCGAAAATCCTGGAATAGAAAATAATCCAATTCAGAACTATTACCCGCTATTTTTTCACTCTGTGATTATTCTATTAATCCTAATATCCTTTTTCTCCCCAACTGTTTTAGATCAAGAGAAAGTGCATATCTTGATCTCAGATGGTATTTTCCAGTTTGTTAGTACCGTTCTAATTTTGATTATCACCATCATAAATCCCTTTGTAAATTTATCGCCTGAATTAAAAATGAAGATTGAAGATGGGGCAGAAGCCACGAAAGCACCCTGGTTATTTTGGCTCACAAAAGGAAAAAACTGGCAGCTGCTTAAGGCACTCGCCTGTATACTCATTGTTGCCTATTTTATTTATCAAGACTATTTGGTTATTCCTAATTTCAACCAAGGCACAGTTTCGGGTGTCGCTGTAATCTTGATTTTATTTTTCGTGTTCGGAAATATTTTTGAGTTGATCAAAGATCCGGTGCTTTTTAAAAAGAAGACCGTTTTCAGGTTATCAATGCTCTATCGGTCCATCAAATTATCGTTTTTCATATCAATTGTGTTAATCATTCTCGGACTAATCATTTCATCAGCCTTTAACAAAGCGCTTGAAAAAGTAGCTAACATCGAAGCTGTTGTACTGCTGATATATAACGTTGTGATGGTGGTAAACGAATTTAAAGTGATACAGGCTCGTAACTAATGATATTTCTGTAAAGACCGAAGTGCAATGAAAAATCCAATTAGGGTAAGCACTGCACTTAAAATGAATGGCGCACCAGGAAAATATACCGGAGCATTTCCTTCAATAAAATAAGCAAAAATATGGGTCATCACCCACGGAGCTATAATGGCAGCCAAACTTTGTAATCCAGTTAAAACACCTTGCATTTCTCCCTGAGCGTTTCCCGCAACCTGATTGGAAATAATTCCCTGCATTGCCGGTCCGCCAATCCCTGCCAATCCGTACGGAAGCATAAAAGCAAACATCATCCAACCTTTAGAGGCGAATGCAAAAGCCGTAAATCCGACTACGTAAAGTAACAGACCTATATAAACTGCCCGCTTTTCACCAATTTTCGGAAGGATAATTCGAATCAGGCCACCCTGAACAATACCGATGACAAGACCAACAAAGCCCAGTGAGTAGCCAACCCAGGCGGCATCCCAATTAAATTTCTCCATCGTATAAAATGTCCAGTTCGATTGAACTGAATGACTAGAAAAATACAACAGGAATAATGTAACCATCAAACCGAGTAAGGCCGGATATTTCCCAATGCTGATGAGAGACCCAACTGGGTTCGCTCTTTTCCATTCAAACGGCCTTCTTTTATCCACTGGCAACGATTCTGGTAAGATGAAATATCCATAAAGCCAATTAATGAGCGACAAACCTGCCGCAATCATGAATGGAACACGTGTTCCAAAATGACTAAAGATACCACCTAAAACAGGTCCCAGAATAAAGCCAACGCCGAAAGCTGCACCTACCAAACCAAAATTCTGAGCTCTTTTTTCAGGTGACGAGATGTCTGCAATGTAAGCTTGGGCAGTGGTAAAACTCGCACCGGTGATCCCAGCGATAATTCTTCCAACAAATAACCAAACAATTGATGGTGCAAAGGCCAGAAAAATATAGTCAATCCCTAACCCGAATAACGAACTTAATAAAATTGGCCTTCTACCAAAACGATCACTCAATGCCCCAATAATAGGAGAGGATATGAACTGTACCGAAGCATATGCGAGTGTAAGCCATCCACCATATTCTGCTGCTAGACCATAGCCACCGCCTGTAAAATCCTGGATTAATTTTGGCAGAACGGGAATAATTATTCCAAAACCCGTAAAATCAATGAGTAAGGTAATCATGATAAAACTCATTGCAGATTTTCTTTCCTTGGCCATATCGAGATTGATTTGCCACAAAAATATAATTTTGAACGCAGTATCTCCGCTTAAAATTAAGTTAAAACCTACAGGGCACGTTAAATGAATGAGCTGTTGAGATTATCTGTAGATAATACAATTGATTTAATCAAAGACAAATCAATTTAAACTACGCTTAAAAGAATTAAAAACATTTAATGACTTGATGAGCCGAACTAACGGCCAAAACTTTTCCACAATGCCTTATTTCGGCATATTTTTGCTAAATTCGCAAGGTTATAACAATAGCTTTTTTAAATATCGTTTTTGATAACGAGAATAATAATTTATGGCAGAAGATTTAGAGAATCAACAAAACGACAAAATCATCCAAATTAATATAGAGGAGCAGATGAAATCTGCCTACATTGACTATTCAATGTCGGTAATCGTATCAAGGGCTTTGCCTGATGTACGTGATGGATTAAAACCGGTTCACCGCAGGGTGCTTTACGGTATGCTCGATCTTGGTGTAACCAGTAATAAACCACATAAAAAATCTGCCCGTATTGTGGGTGAGGTTTTGGGTAAGTATCACCCACATGGTGATGCATCTGTATATTTTACTATGGTTCGTATGGCTCAAGATTGGAGCTTACGTTATCCGATGGTAGATGGACAAGGAAACTTTGGCCACATCGATGGAGATTCACCTGCGGCAATGCGTTATACGGAGGCACGTTTTTCAAAAATTGCCGAAGAAATGCTTGCTGATATCAACAAAGATACGGTAGATTTTCAGTTGAACTTTGATGATACGTTACAAGAGCCAACAGTTTTACCAGCAAAAATCCCTAACCTTTTGGTTAACGGATCTAGTGGTATTGCGGTGGGTATGGCCACTAACATGGCGCCACATAACTTAACCGAATGTATTGAAGGTATTGTAAACTATATTGATAACAGAGATATTACCATTGAGGAATTAATGAAGTTTGTAAAAGCTCCAGATTTCCCGACAGGTGGTATTATTTATGGCTACACTGGTGTTAAAGAGGCTTTTGAAACCGGTCGTGGACGTATTGTAATGCGTGCTAAAGCTGAGATTGAGAACCTTCGAGACCGAGAAGTAATTATTGTTACCGAAATTCCTTACCAGGTTAATAAGGCCCAAATGATTGAGCGGACAGCTGAATTAGTGGGTGAGAAAAAATTGGAAGGTATTTCAAACATTAAAGATGAATCTAACAAAGATGGTATCCGGATCGTTTACGAGATAAAACGCGATGCAAATGCATCGATTGTTTTGAACAATCTATATAAGTACACCGCTTTACAAACATCTTTCAGTGTAAATAATATTGCTTTGGTAAAAGGTCGTCCGCAGATGCTCAATCTGAAAGACCTGATTGTACATTTTGTAGATCACCGCCATGATGTTGTTGTTCGCCGTACGCGATATGAACTAGCGGAAGCTGAAAAACGTGCCCATATCTTAGAAGGTTATTTAATTGCTTTAGACCATTTAGATGAAGTAATTAAATTAATTCGTGCATCAGAAACTCCGGAAGAAGCCCGTGTAGGTTTAATGGAGAAATTTGGCTTAAGCGATATTCAAGCCCGTGCTATTCTGGATATGACATTGCGTCGTTTAACAGGACTAGAACGTGATAAGATTAAAGAGGAGTATGCGGAATTGATGAAAACCATCGAATATTTGCAATCTATTTTAGCTGATGAAGGTTTGCGTATGCAAATTATCAAGGATGAATTAGAAGAAGTAAAACAGAAATTTGGTGATGAACGTAAAACGACCATTGTTCACTCTGCGGAGGATATGAGCATGGAAGATTTCATCGATGATGAGGAAGTAGTGATTACAATCTCTCATGAGGGTTATGTTAAACGTACACCAGCAACCGAATTTAGAGCGCAGGGTAGAGGTGGAAAAGGATCAAAAGGCAGTACCTCTAGAAATGAAGATTTCATTGAGCACATGCTGGTCGCTACCAACCACAACTATATGTTATTCTTTACCGAAGCCGGAAGATGTTTCTGGCTGAGGGTTTACGAAATTCCTGAAGGCTCAAGAACCAGTAAAGGAAGAGCCATTCAAAACATCATCAATATTCCAAAAGATGAAAAAATTAAGGCTTACATTAAAGTTAAGAACCTTAAAGATCAGGAATACCTAGAGAATAACTTCATCATCATGTGTACTAAAAAAGGTACCATTAAGAAAACTTCTCTTGAGGCATATTCTCGTCCGCGTGTTAATGGTATTAATGCAATAAACATTAACGAAGGTGATGTTTTACTAGAAGCATGTTTAACCAACGGACAAAGCGAAATTGTTATGGCTTTACGTTCAGGAAGAGCCATTCGCTTTAACGAAAGTACTGTTCGTCCGATGGGTAGAACGGCAACCGGTGTACGCGGTGTTAGATTAGCTCACGACAAAGATGAAGTTGTTGGCATGATTGCTGTAAACAATCCAGAGGTTACGGTGTTAGTAGTATCAGAAAAAGGATACGGAAAACGGACCGATATTGAAGATTATCGTGTAACTAACCGTGGCGGTAAAGGAGTAAAAACCATTAACGTTACTGAAAAAACAGGACAATTAGTATCAATTAAAGACGTTACTGATAGCGAAGATTTAATGATTATCAACAGATCTGGAATAGTAATCAGAATTCCTGTTTCTGCATTGAGGGTGATGGGTAGAGCTACTCAAGGTGTTCGTTTAATTTCACTGAAAGGTGATGATGAAATAGCATCTGTAACAAAAATCGACCACGAAGAAGATGAGGAAGAAACAGTTGATTTAGCTGATGTAGTGGTTACTGACGGTGAAGAAATAGAGCCAGATACTACCGAAGCTGAAGAAACTGATGAAGATGAAACAGACTCAGAGGAAGAAACGGAAGAAGAAAATTAACTAAATAAAGATTAGAATAAATATTATGAAAAGAGTATTTCTAGGTATAATTTTAGCAGGAGCAGTAAGCTCTGCATTTGCTCAGAAAAGCGAAGTTAACGAAGCAAAAAAGAAGTGGGGTATTTTCCAGTTAACCTCGCAGGGAGCTAGCACGCCACTACCAAAAAAGATGGAAGCGATTAAGGCTGGTTTAGCGCATACAGATAAAGCGATAGCCGACGAAAAGTCTAAAATAATGCCGGAAGCTTGGTCTTACCGTGCCTTATTTGCTTCATCTGCAGCGATTATCGATACTGTTGATGCTGCTAACGCAGATGCTAATCTAAAGATAGCTCAAGATGCTATTGTTGAAGGTAAGAAGATCGATACTAAAGGTGCTGAGAAAGACAATTTTGCTTTGGCAGAAACCAACATCGCTAATGCAGTTAGAAATGCAGGCGTGATGGCTTATAACAAAAAAGATTATAAAACTGCATACACTAAATTTGTTCAAGCTACAGAAATCAATCCACAGGATACAGCAATGTATTTAAATGCTGGTATTGCAGCAAGAAATACTGAAAACTGGCCTGCGACAATTCAACAATTTAAGAAAGTAATTTCATTAAATTCGCCACAATCATCAGACTTGTATAACGAATTGGTTGACATTACTTTACGTAAGCAAAAAGATACCACTGCTGCTTTAGCAATAATTAAAGAAGCAGCTGCCAAATATCCTGAAAACGTAGAGCTGATTAAAACTGAAACTCAAATCTATATTGATAGGGGTGATGCAGCAAAATCTGAGCAAATGTTAAATTCTTTAGCCTCGAAAGAGCCAAATAATGCAAGCTATCAGGTTTTATTAGGAAACATTTATTTCTCGCAAGCCTTGAAACTTCAAAACGATAGAAATAAAATTGATGCTAAAAAAGTAAAAGAATTTAATGAGGTAACTGCCAAAATGAACGGTTTGTTAGATAAGTCGTTACCATATTACAAAAAAGCTTTAGAAATTGATTCCAAAAATGTTGGTGCTTTGGAAACCTTAAAAACCATCTATGGATTTAGAAACGATACCAAAAATTATGAGGATATCAAGAAACGTTTAGATGCGCTTCCGAAACAATAAAGATCTCATAATTCTAAAAAAGAGTCCCGATTTTATCGGGACTCTTTTTTTTGTTTATTTTTACAGCGTTAGCAGTTTTTAATCAATAATTATACAACAATTATCTTATGCAAAGCGGTTCAAAGTTATTATTAGTATTCTTAATTTTCACTTCAATTAATGCTTTAGCTCAGAAAAGTCAAATATTAATCGCCAGGAATTCTGTTGGAAAATTGCAGGCTTCAATTGCAAATAAAGAAGACGAAAAAAAACAACTGGCCATAATTACAGAGGGATTAAAATCAATAGAATCTGCAGAAAAAGACAATAAAACAAAAAACTGGGCAGAAACCTGGGCAATAAAATCTTATCTCACATCTTACGCATCGTTAATTGACACAGATAAAGCAAATGCTGATAAATTTTACGATGCTGCCAATAGCGCAATCAAGCAGGCTAGGGGCTTGGATAAGTATGAAGACAATTCAGGCTTAATAAAAGCATCACATCATAATATTTTAATTAAAAAACAAGAGAAAGCTAATGCATCTTTTTTTAACAATGATTTTACCGAAGCCTATACGGATTTGAAGGAAGTAAGCGATGCTTTTCCCGCTGACACCACCTTAGCGTTAAACACCGGGATTTGTGCTTTGAATATCCAGAATTATGATGAAGCTATCAACTACTTCAAAAGAGCTAAAGAAAACGGAATTCAAAATGCAGCCATGTTTCAAAAACTTGCGCAACTTTATGTAGGCAAATACGATAACGAAACTGCCATTAAAACTTTAGAAGATGGTTTAGTAAAAAATCCTTTTCAAAGAAATTTAACCAACGATTACATCAATCTTTTACTAGATACCGAAAATTACACCAGAGCTGCAGCGCTTATTGAAGGTAATTTGAAAGTTGAAAAAGGAAACAAACTTTTATACTTTCTTTACGGTTATTTGCAACAAATAGGTGGGAATAACTCTACTGCAATTTTAGCTTACGACAAAGCCCTTGATACAGATCAAAATTATTTTGATGCTTTGTATCAGATGAGTTTAGCATACATTAATAGTGCAAATGAAACATTAAGCAAGAACGAGGCAGATAAAGCTGCAAAATATAATAACTTAATTAACCGAGCACAGTTTGCTTTGCAACGTGCTAATGAAATAAATCCTAACGATAAAAAGACGGTTCAGCTTTTGGTTGATATCTATACCAAAAAGAATGCAACCGATAAAGTTCAGGAACTAAATCGTAAACTTCAAGAACTTTAATTTCCTGATCAGATGCATAGAGGAGTAGGATGTTCATTACCGTCAACTTAACATAATATTAATTATAAGACAAATATTAATCTCTTTAAATGTTCATATCTGGCAGACAATTTTTGCTGGAAAGCATTTACTTATCATATTGAATGTGCATCAATTATATTAAGGTGTTAGATTGTGTATGATCATTATAGTGATGAACAAAAAAAATACCATAAAAAAAGCAGTCAGATATATTTGACTGCTTTCTAAACATATTTTTAATAAACTATTCGTGTAAAACTAGAACAGCTTTTACACCTTTGTTAACCACTTTATTTACAGTGCTGCTGGTAAATAATCTGTAAATAATATTGTGTTGTCGTTTGACCAAGCACAAAATATCGGTCTCATTTTTTGCAACAAAATCTACAATGCCATCTGCCGCATCATCATCTTCTATATAATTAAAGAGTAAATCAGAATTAGGTAATATACCTTTTAACTTCTTCTCTCCCTTTTGGATAAAAGTTTCTTCTTCTTTTGTCTCTTCGATATATAGTATTTGAATTTTTGCAGCTTCAGATTCTTTGACGATCTTATTTAAGATTTTAACATCTTTAGATCCTAATTTAGATTGATAATCGGTTGCAAAAGTAATAATCGGTGATGGTGGAAAAACACTATCCAATGGAATAATCAGTGTAGGAATTCGCATTTTGGCAATAACCATACTGGCATTACTTCCTACAATACCTAAGATACCAGTTGAACCCGTAATACCCATAACCAACAATGCTACAGCATTATTTTTAGCATGTCTTTCTAAAACTGTTCTTAAAAAACCAACATCACAAATTGATTTTACAATAACATCATCAAAGCCACCGGATTGCACAATATTATTGGTCCAGTCTTTTAAAGCTTCTCTTTTTTTATCATAATATGTTTCAATAAAAAAAGCATTGTAGGTATTATTGTTAATCCCTTCTGTTGGGTGAATAGCGTTGATGGCAACGACTTCCTTCTTTAAAACTCTGGCTAAAGAAAGTGCATAGGTAAGCGCATTACTTGCGCTGTTGGAGAAATCGCTAGCGACTAATATTTGTTTCATATTATTTATGAATTAAAATAACGGTTTAATAAAACCTTTTGATTAGACAAAAAGATGAAAAAGTGCAAATAACAATGCTGCAATCGTGATTGATACTGGTAGTGTTAATACCCAGGCCATCCCAATGCTTTTTAGCGTACCGCTGTTTAAATTACTTTTACCACCAGAGGCCACCATAGATCCTGCAATACCGCTTGATAAAACATGAGTTGTACTTACCGGTAAACCTAAAATTGTACTAATACCAATGGTTGAAGCGGCTACAATTTCACTTGAAGCACCTTGCGCATAATTTAAGTGTTCATTTCCTATTTTCTCTCCAATGGTTACCGCTATACGTTTCCAGCCAATCATGGTACCTAAACCTAATGATATAGAAATGATTGCAATTACCCAAATCGGTGCGAAATTAATTGATTTCTCTATGTCAACAGAAGCTGATTTTAAATCTTGAATTAATTTCTGATCACTTTTTATTGCCTTATTTTCAACAACACCCTTAATTGATTTGACTAATCCTTCAATCTGTTTCCTAAACTTATAAGTTGCGGCTTTATCTTTCTCGTTTTTTATATCAACATGTGATTTTATAGCTGCAATATTGGCTCTAATAGCAGTGAATTCTACAGTATTGGCAGGGTTAGTCTTGGCAATGGCGACAATTAGATTTTCAGTGTTATTTAGTGTTGCAATAACTTTATCATTAGGAATGCTATGATCTACTGCAAACTTGGCGGGTAAAAATGCAATCAATATCAACATCAATAAACCAACACCTTTTTGTCCGTCGTTACTGCCGTGGAAAAAACTTACCAACGTACAAGTGACAATCAAAAGTATTCTAATCATCATCGGCGGACGATCATTTTCGCCTTTAGGAATTTGAAAAAGCGCCGGATATCTGACCACATATTTTAAAAAATACATCAGTAATATGGCTAAACCAAAACCAATAATGGGTGATAAAATGAGTGACAATCCGATTTCTTCGGCTTTTCCCCAATTAACTCCCTTACCGCCGTAATACCATGAAAATGCCAACCCGGCTCCGATTAGTGAGCCAATAAGTGTATGAGAACTAGAACATGGAATACCAAAATACCAAGTACCTAAATTCCATATTATTGATGATATAAGTACCGCTAAAACGAAGCATGCACCAATAGATACTGGTAGTCCCATCAGTGAATCGAGAGGAACTAATTTTAAAATTCCCATAGCAACAGCTATACCGCCAGCAAATACACCAAGAAAATTCCAAATTCCCGACCATGGTATGGCGTACATTGGTTTTAGTGCTTTGGTATAAATTACGGTTGCAACAGCATTAGCTGTATCATGAAAGCCGTTTACAAACTCGAATCCGGCAACGGCGAGTAAGCATAATACAAATACAATAATTAAGGGGACCGTTAAATCTGTATTGGCAAAAAAAGATTGAATAGAGCAAATTTGCATACTGTTTATTTTAATGTACTTTTTAGATTAATTTGTGAGAAATTGAATTATTACCAACGATATTGAAGACGCGTAGTGAGGACGTCGTCTTTTACATCATCACTAAAATCACTTAAACTGGTGATTTCGTTTTTAATGTGTTCATTGTATAGGGTTACTTTGAGCCTTGAATTAATTTGATAAGCCAGCCCGTAGCCGAGCGTGTTATATTTCACATCGCCTGCGTTGGTAAAGTTGCTGGCGATCCCTATCTGTTGATTACTAACTTTTGTATTTGGATCATAAACATCGTAAGCAATTAAGGCAGTTAAATTTCTTTTGGCAATGGTATGTGTAAACCAAATATAGTAACCGTTAAAGTTTCGTTGATATAAGTTAGTGGTGGGTTGAGTACCAAAGCTCATACTCGCACTAGGGCCTTTTTTCCCATCGCCGGCAATACCTGGCTGTAAGCCTGCTACATATTCGCCTTTTAGCGTTGTTTTGCCTAAATTACTATCATAACCTAGCTGCAAATTTGCACCAAAGTAATTTCTATCCAGATAACTACCTACATCATCATAGTTTCTAAGCTCAAAACCGCTTTTGGTATCTATATATGAAGTTTTAGTATTGTTTCTAACAGCACCAAAATAACCAGATACACCCAGGCCAATTTGGATTTTCTTGTTAGCAAGGCTGTCAATATTCAGTGAAAGGTTAGCTATTAAATCCTTTCTACCATCAAAGTCTGTTGCATTTTTTCCGCTACCATTTACTACAGCGAGTTCAAAAGCTAACGTAGTATTGCGTTTTTGAGGATAAAAACCAATCATAGCACCCAAATCTCGTTCGCGGGGCATCAAAGTTTGGAAAACTCTGGCCCGCTCGGGAAAATCGCGGTAGCCTGAAGAATAAACTATAGAGTAACCAAAAGGCCGATTAAATAAACCGGCCGTGAGTTTTAAAGTTTTAAAAGTTGGTTCACGCAATTGTATGAATGCGTCCATTAGCTGTACCCCTGTCTGGGTTGCATCAATTTGGAAAACGATACTCGAAAATTTATCAACCCTATCAATTTTTAGACGCCCTCTTCGAATCATGAAACGATTATCAGAATTGGTATCGAAATCTCCACCAGAAAAAGATGACATTCCCGGAGATTGCGCTTTTTGATATTGAGTTTGAAGATATCCGGTTATTTTAATATCATGAATTTCATAACTGGATGGTGAATTATTATTTTTTTGGCCAAAAGCGTATAAAGGAAAACACAATGCAAATAAGAGTCGTTGTTTCATATAATCTGCGGCAAAATTAAAGTCCGAAGATTAAGAAGGTATTAACCTAGTATTACCATTACAACTTTTAGGAATAATAATAAACAAGCGATATTATCTTAAAGGAAAGCTATCAAAAAAAAGTGGTGAAATAGCATTCGAATTAAATCCAGTGAATGCCCTTTTTTAGAAATTGCTGTGTTTTATATTCATCTGAATCTACCTCGGGTTGAACATTGTAACCCCAGTTAGCCTGTGGTGGCAAACTCATCAGTATCGATTCTATTCTACCATTGGTCTCTAAACCGAATTTAGTTCCCGAATCGTAAACCAGGTTAAATTCAACATAACGGCTTCGACGCTGATATTGCCAGTTTTTCTGTGCTTCTGTAAAATCCTTGTCCCGATTTCTATCAATTAATTCAGTATAGATCGGCAAAAAATTTTCACCCACATTAGCAGAGAAATCCAAAATTTCATCCCATGATAAATTTGTGTTTTCTGGCTTTAAACGATCGTAAAAAATACCACCTATACCGCGTGTTTCTTCTCGATGTTTGATAAAGAAATAATCATCAGCATGATTTTTAAATTTTGGATAAAAATCCGTGCTAAACTCGTCGCAGGCCTGTTTTAGTTTATGGTGAAAAAAACGGGCGTCATTTTCGAAAACATAATGAGGCGTTAAATCTATCCCTCCACCAAACCAACGTGTTTCTTCATTAAGCTCAAAATAGCGAATATTCATGTGAATAATCGGTACTAAAGGATGATTTGGGTGGATCACGATTGAAACCCCGGTAGCAAAAAAATCATCTTCTGTAACTTGGAAGGCTTTTTTAACTGCTTCAGGAAGTTTTCCGTAAACGGCCGAAAAATTAACACCACCTTTTTCGATAATAGCGCCATTTTGCATAATTCGGGTGCGGCCACCTCCCCCACCATTTCTTTCCCAAAGCTCTTCTGCAAATTTCCCTTTGCCATCGGCAATTTCCAAACCTCTACAAATCTCATCCTGTATTTGCTTATAACGTTCTGCTACTTCTTCTTTAAACATGGTGGAATTATTAAATACACACAAATTTAACCCTATTGAAATAGCTAAAGGGATTTATGTTTAGATAGTACATTTTCTTGACATTAACTATTAGAAGCGCTCCGATCGGCTACTTTAAAGATTTACTCTTCCAGGTAATCCAAATCTTTGCTGAAACTCTCTTTCAACTGACTTAAGCCAAAAACTGCTATAATGGTCAAGATAGCCATCACCAAATATCCAGCAGTGATTAAGCTGTATCTTTTGGCTAAAAATTCAAACAGAAAAGTGATTGGAATAAGTGCCCCACGCACAAAATTAGGTGCGGTAGTGGTTACTGTTGCTCTGATATTTGTTCCAAATTGTTCTGAAGCTATAGTTACAAAAGTAGCCCAGTATCCAACTGAAAAACCCAAAAATAAACAGATCCAAATAAATGCGCTACTGGTTAAACCAAAACTAGTTAAGTAGACTACCACGCTAATAACTGATAATAAATGAAAAATAAACACAGTCTTTTTTCGAGACTTAAGTGCCTGCGAGAGTAATCCGGTAACTACATCTCCAATGGCGATACCGAAATAAGTAAACATTATCCCCGTTCCGGCTTTTAATGGTTCTGTTGCGCCTAGAGCTTTGCCAAATTCGGGAGCCAGCGTTACCAATATGCCTACAACAAACCACAATGGAATACCGATTAGTATGCAATACAAATACTTTAAGAACCGCTTTTTGTTATTAAAGAGCATGAAGATGTTTCCTTTAGAGACATCTGTATTGGCTGCATGTTTAAACATTCCGGACTCGAAAGTGCCAACACGCAGTAGAAGGAGGATTAAACCCATGCCACCACCAACAAAATAAGAAGTTTGCCAGGTATATTTTGAAGCTACTGTTGCTGCTACGGCCGCTCCAAGTAAACCAATCGCACCAACTATCATCGTTCCATACCCACGTTTTTCCTTATCCATCGTCTCGGCTACCAGGGTAATGCCAGCGCCAAGTTCTCCAGCCAGACCTATACCTGCAATAAACCTAATGATTGCATAACTATTAACCGTGGTTACAAAGCCATTGGCTATGTTCGCTAAAGAATATAAAAGTATTGAGCCAAAAAGAACTTTAATTCTGCCTAGCTTATCTCCCAGAACCCCCCATAGTATTCCGCCAAGCAACAGCCCGAACATTTGTGAGTTAATAATCAAAAAACCGTCAGACTGCATATTTTCTGCAGAAACACCAATTTCAGTTAAACTTTGAACGCGTACAACGGAAAATAAAACAAGATCGTAGATATCTACAAAATAGCCAAGAGCAGCTACAATAACTAAAAAAACTACATTACGATTGTTGGCTTTTGATTCAGGTTTCATTTAATATTTGGTTTATCTGCTGAAAGTACAAATAAGCACAAATAAATAAAATAGTTTATAAAAATAAAAGCCGCTCTATTGGAGCGGCTTTTTATTCTCCTACATAGGAGGCATTTTTTTTGTCGTATCTGGTGGCATCGTTTTGGATGTATCCGTCGGCGTGGTTGTCGAGGTTGTATCCATTGGAGCTGTTGTTGTTGTAGAATCCATCGTAGTACTGTCTGAAGATCCAGCCATGTTTTTAGATGAATTGCATGCTGATGTGGCAATCATTATCGTACCAGCAAAAGCAAGACTTAAAATTATTTTTTTCATAGTTTTTTAATGTTATCTGTAATCTTAACAACCTTGAAATCATTTGGTTTTATTTTTTTTCTTCAGAAATGCTTAGATGTAATTTCATGTGGCTGATTTACAAGCTATTCAACCGAAAAAGTATATGACTAGGAGCATAAATCTCGTGCCAGATAGCAGTGATATCTAACTAAAACGCGGAGAAGTCGTGAAACAGCGTCTTTGTTTTAAGCTTAAGAACTTCGTTGTTATGCAGAATTAAAGAACACAACGCTATCAAACTGTTTAACCGCATCCACCCTATCAACATAAACTTGTGCTGCCTTTATTTACCTAATAATTACCAAAACATGCACAGTAAAACTTTAAAAGTTGCCAAATCTTTCTGATATTAGGAAGTATGATTATTTCTCAAAATACCTTGAAATGGGTGATGCGCTTTTATCCCCCTTTATTTTTTCAGCGCATTTGGGTTCAAAAATTTGAAAATGATTTTAGAAGCTGTACCGTTAAGTTGAGTAAAAGCTTTTTAAATAAAAACTATAATGGTTCCATCTTTGGGGGAACAATATATGCCGCAACCGATCCATTTTATGCACTTTTATTTGATCAATTAATGCAGCGTAGGGGCTTTAAAGTTAGAGTCTGGTTAAAAAGTGCATCCATTCAATATCTAAAACCCGGGCGTAGCAATCTGTATTTCACAATTCGTGTTGACGATGAAATGATTGCGGAGGCGGAACACGCTTTAAAAACCATAGGGAAGTTTGTAAAAGCCTATCCTATGGAAATTACAAACAAAAACGGAGAGCTTTGTGCTACCGTGATGAATGAAGTTTATATCAGAAACCTGCACCAAGGCGAAACGCCAAGAGTTGCTTACTAATTGTTGACATGCCGAGTATTAAAAGTTTGATTCTACAGGGTGAGGGCGTTATGCTCGATTTTAAAAAAACAATTACCAACACTGAAAAAATCGCTAAAAGCTTAGTTGCTTTTGCTAATAATAAAGGTGGAAAGTTATTGATTGGTGTGGCCGATGATGGCACCATCAAGGGTGTAAAATCAGAAGAAGAAGAGAAATATATGATTTTAACTGCTGCTCATCAATTTTGCAAACCAGCAATAGAACCTTTCTTTGAAGAGATCTACGTTGATGATAAATTAGTTTTGATTGTAAATATTCCAGAGAGTGACCTCAAACCACATTACGCCCTTGATGATCAGAACAAATGGTGGGCCTATATTCGCATAGACGATAAAACTGTTTTGGCAAGTAAAATAATTGTCGAAGTTTTAAAAAACGACCATAAAGATCAGGGTATCCTCATTTCCTATTCTGATAACGAAAAAGCCCTGTTACAGTATTTAGCCGATCATGACAGGATTACATTAAAAGAATTTAGCAAACTTTTGAGGTGCTCTTATCGAAAGGCTCAGAAAATTCTAGTGAGCCTGATACTAACGAACGTGATAAAAGCTTACACATCAGAAAAAGAAGAATATTTTGTAGCGGTATAAAAGCTATTCGGAAACTTTCAATTTGCTCCTCCAACCTTATCTCTTATTAAATTTCTCTGTTACCGCAGAGCAAATCATATAAATTAACGTCTTATAGATCTCTTTTTGAAGTTTAAAAAGCCGACCTTTGCAAACTTATGTTTTCTAAAATTTACGCCAAATACAAACCTTACTATAAGGAAAATCTCCATTTGGCCCTTCCAATTGTGGGTTCACAAGTTGGCCATACGTTGGTACACATGGCAGATAGTGTTATTGTTGGGCACTTTACTGATACTACCCAGCTTGCTGCTGTATCATTGGTAAATAGCATTTTTATTTTGATCATGGTAATTGGCTTAGGAATATCTTATGGCTTAACGCCCTTAATTGCTCAGGAAAATGGTCGCAAAAATGATGAAGAGTGTGGGAAATTATTGTCCAATAGCTTAATCATCAATATAATTGTCGGTATAATACTTTATATATTGGTTCATTTTGGCGTTTTGCTTGTCATCGATCATTTGAATCAAACTCCGGAAGTTGTTTTTTATGCCAAGCCTTACTTAGGCTGGCTTTCTATATCTATTATTCCATTACTTATTTTCCAAACGTTTAAACAATTTGCAGAGGGGTTAGGCTTTACCAAACAAGCCATGTACGTTTCTATCTGGGGTAATGCGCTCAACATCACCTTGGGTATCATTTTCGTAAAGGGAATGTTTGGCTTAAAGCCAATGGGTGTTAGCGGTGTAGGTTTAAGCACCTTTATCGATCGTTTTTTAATGGCAATAGTGATGGGTATTTACGTTTTGAGATCTCCTAATTTCAAAAAGTATTTGGTCAATTTTAAAATTACTTTTATTGATAAAATTACCGCTCTTAAAATCATAAAAATTGGTGCACCCGTGGCCATGCAATATTCGTTCGAAATTAGCGCATTTAGCGGGGCTGCAATATTAATTGGCACAATCGGCGCAACTGAACAGGCCGCTCATCAAATCGCAATTAGCCTTGCTGCAATGACTTATATGATTGCGAGTGGAATCGCATCGGCGGCGACAATTAAAACAGGTAATAATTTTGGTAAAAAGAACTTCATCGATCTTCGTAAATCTGCAATAGCCAGTTATCATGTTATTCTGTTGTTTATGAGCTTGACAGCAATAATTTTTGTGGCTGCACACCAGGTGATGCCTTTTATTTATACCAACGATTTAAAAGTTGTGGCGATAGCTGGGCAACTCCTTATTATTGCTGGCTTTTTTCAGCTATTTGATGGAACACAGGTTGTAGGGTTGGGTGTACTGCGAGGCATTGGCGATGTTAATATGCCAACACTCATCACATTTTTAGCCTATTGGGTTGTAGGCATACCTGTTGGTTATTTGCTAGGTTTTACTTTTGGCCTGGGCGTAAATGGAATATGGTATGGATTAACCTTCGGATTGCTAACTGCTTCTATCCTATTGTTTTGGAGATTTCAAAATAAAACAAAGCAATTGGCTGGTTAAAATCCTCATGTCTAAGATCATAAGATTTGATAAAATAGCTTTATCTTTTTTATTCTACCAGGACCATTATTTACCCCCAACATTTACCACTACACCGATAGTGAAAATAGAATTGCCTGCAGACATGTAATCTCTATTCTTTAAGCCGAAATTACTGCTCGTAGTATATTGTAATTGGATATTTTTGTTTAAGCCCATTCTGGTGAAAAAGATAGGTTCGAAGAAAATATTATCTTCTTTAGGCTGTACTACCCCATTCAAAAAGAATCGATCCATTTTAACGTGACTTATTCGAAGGGCCGTTCCATAATTAATCGGGAAGTCTTTACCAAATAACCTGAAGTTATTTTTCTTTTTTGAACTATAATTAACCTGAAGAAACGACTTCCTATAATCCACTTCCTGCAATTCACTGCTTACTAAAACATCGTTCTTGTAATCCCTAAAGGTGATATCGCTCCAACCCTTGCCAACACCTGCATAAATCTCGATAATTCGGTTATTATCTGGCCCGAAGGTATCGAAATAGCCGCCACCTATTTCAATCAGCTTGTGGCCGAAATCTTTTGATTTTCGTTCACTATTCATTCTTGAGCCACTGAAAAGGACTCCAATATGATTTGAAACTGCATAAGCGCCGTTAATACTAGCATTACCTTTTAGAGAAATGTGCCCGCCACCACTAAATTCACCTTGCTTACTTAACATGGGCGTATTGGGTACATTGGGCATATAAACTGAAGAACAACTGCTGGCAAAAAGTGCTAAAATTGGGAAAGCTAAACGTAGGTATTGATTCATAGATGATTTATAAACAGTTTTTCGGGATAAAAATTGTGTTAAAGTTCCATTTTCATAAAACTCATTACTCTTTTAAATTCTTCGTGTAGATCGGCCTTTAAATGGATCTTTGTTGATGTTTTAGGATGGGTAAAACTCAATTCTGATGCATGTAGTAACATGGTTGTCATGTTCCAATGTTCTAGAAAAAGCTTATTTTGCTTGTTGCATCCGTGGGTTCTGTCTCCTATTATCGGATGCAGAATATGACTGAAATGTCTTCTCAATTGGTGCATTCGCCCTGTTTTCGGAGTAGCCTCTACCAGTGAATACCTGGAAGTTAAATGTTTTCCGAGAGGAACATTAATCTCAGCATGTGATAGAGTTCTAAATGAAGTATAAGCATCTTGCATCGTTCCATTCTCTTTAGCCAAAGGATAATCAATATTCATCGCTTCTGGCGTGAAACCCCTAAGAATAGCTAAATATTTTTTTTCAGTTTCTGCATTCATAAATTGTTGATGCATAGCGATTTCAGATTCCTTATCAAACGCAAACAACAAAATACCACTTGTTTTTCTATCAAGTCGATGCACAGGACTAACGTGCTTCCCAACCTGATCTCGCAGCATTTGCAGCGCAAATTCTGTTGCATCTCTGGCAATTGAAGATTGATGCACCAACAAACCGTGAGGTTTATTAATGGCAATCAAATGTTCATCCTGATAAATAATCTCCAACATTCGGCGAAGATAAGGATATTGCTTTAACTAAATAAATCAAAAGCTAAACGATAAGTATTGCAATGCGCATCTACAATATCTTTAATGTCGGCAGAATAACCGCCACCCATACTCACCTGTAAGGGGAGGTTGTTATTTTTACAGGTCATGAGTACCATTTTATCGCGTTCTTTACAAGCAACTTTACTTAATGACAACTTTCCTAATTTATCAGTAGAAAGTACATCCACTCCAGATAAATAAAAAACAAATTCAGGTTTTGAGCGCTCGAAAGCAAACTTTAAATTCGTTTCTAGTAATGATAAATAGGTGTCGTCTTCAATATTATCATCAAGAGGTACATCTAAATCTGAAATTTCTTTGCGGAAGGGAAAATTTTTATCTCCATGCATAGAGAAAGTAAAGACATTTGAGTTATTCTGAAAAATTTCAGCGGTGCCATTACCCTGATGAACATCTAAATCGATGATTAAGATACGATTTACTACTTTTTTAGTTATCAGATAGTTAGCAGCAATAGCTTGATCATTTAACAAGCAAAAACCTTCGCCCCAATTACTACCTGCGTGATGCGTTCCACCAGCTACGTTAAAGGCAATTCCATTTTCAATTGCAAACCTGGTTCCATCAATTGTACCTTGTGTAATACGCAATTCTCGTTCAACCAATTGCGCATTTAATGGAAAACCAACCCTCCTTTGATCTTTTGCCGATAGCGTTAAATCCCGAAGCTGTTCCCAATACGATTTTTCATGTGATAGAAGAATGATCTCTTCTGCTACCTTCCCTGGATAAAATAAATTACCCTTTTCAATCGTCCCTTCATGCAACAGTTGCTCGGGGATCAATTCGTATTTAAGCATTGGAAACCGGTGACCTTCCGGTAGCGGGTGAGCATATAGCGGGTGCCAGGCTACTTTAATCATCAACTCAAAATCTCCTCAACGTGTTTCTCGATATTATTTGAGATTTGATCTACCGGTAAATCATTAGGATCATAACCAAATGGATCTTCTATTTCTTCAGCTATCAACTCCAAACTCGCTAATACATAGAGTATAAAAGGAACGATTAACACCAAATAATATCCTAAACTAAAAACCCAACCTATTGGAATGGTGAGCACGTATACAAAGATGAATTTTTTAATAAAAACACTATAAGAAAACGGAATTGGTGTGTTTTTGATACGTTCGCAACCGCCGCATATATCAGTGAATTGATTTACATCATTAGTAAGCACAATCAGCTGCTCTTGTGTAATCAAACCTTGTCGTGTTAAGTCATACAGTCGGGAGATCATACTGCTTGCTATTTGATTTGGAATATGCTTGCTTTCCTCTACCTCAATCAGGAAACTATTTTTACCAAAATATTTCTTCTCACGAAGATGTTCTTTTAATGCAAAAGCGTATTTGGGAATACCATATTCAAAAAATCTAACTTCGTCATCTGGTAGCTTTAGGGCTTTAATTTTCATTGCAAAGTTGCGACTAACGTTTGTTAACGAACCCAGGAGTCTTCTTCCTTCCCACCATCTGTCATAAGAAGTATTGGTGCGAAATACCAAAAGCATTGAAATTACAAAACCCAACAAGCTGTGCATCATTCCTATATTGCTTACATAATCACTTTTCGAAAGTTTGAATATGTTAAGTTCAAGAAATGCTACAAAAGCAGAAAAAATAGCCATGCTGATCATCAAGGGCCATAACTTTCGAAAGGTATCACCCTTATGAATGTGAAAAATAAATGTAAACCAATCTTTCGGATTATAGTGGATCATAAGTTATATAGCTTTTAACACCTTTTTGGATACTTCAATAAGTGCCTTACCTGTTAAATAAATATCTTCGTAGGAATTATACAAGGGGATCGGACTTAAGCGTATAACATTTGGTTCACGCCAGTCGCCGAGAATACCGGCCTCCACTAATCCATCAAAAACTTCCTTTCCATTATTCTTAGCAATGATGGAAAGTTGTGCACCACGATCTTCAGAATTCTTCGGCGTAATGATTTTATACTGATCTACATTTAATTCCTTATTTACCTCATTGATAACGTATTCTAAGTAATTAGTTAAATCTATACTTTTCTTTCTAAGGCTATCAATATAACCTGCCTTTTCAAATATTTGCAACGATGCATGGTATAAGGCCATAGGCATTACCTGGGTGCAACTCACTTGCCATCCATCTGCACCGTTTTCAGGGACAAAGCCTTTTTCCATTTTAAAACGCTTACTTTCCTGATAACCCCACCAGCCTGCAAACCGATCGAGCTTATCATTTGCAAAATGTTTTTCATGTACAAAAATCCCGCTAATTCCACCAGGACCTGAGTTTTGATATTTGTAAGAACACCAACAAGCAAAATCTACTCCCCAATCATGAAGTTTAACAGGAACATTACCTGCAGCATGCGCTAAATCCCAACCGACTATTGCACCAACCTTATGCCCAGTTTTAGTAATGGCTTCCATATCATACCATTGACCGGTGTAATAGTTTATTCCGCCGAAAAGCACTAAAGCTATTTCTTTTCCATTTTCTGCAATCTTAGCCAATATATCTTCAGTTCTAAGAGTATCTTCTCCCTCTCGAGGGAATACTTCGATAATTGCATCATTTGGATCGAACCCATGAAATTTCACCTGACTTTCAATTGCGTACTGATCAGAGGGAAATGCTCCACCTTCCATGATAATCTTAAACCTTTTTCCTTTGGGTTGATAAAAACTGACCATCAACAAGTGTAGATTAACAGTAAGGGTATTCATCGGACAAACCTCTGCTGGCGATGCGCCGACAATTGGTGCCATCAGCCGTTTAAGCTCCTTATGATAGAACATCCAAGGTTCTTCACCATCGAACCAACCTTCTACCGCATAATTTGCCCAATTATCCAATTGATTGTTTAAAACCTCTTTAGCAATTTTAGGTTGAAGTCCTAACGAATTGCCACACAGATAGATAAAATATTTATTTTTATATTTTGGAAAAAGAAATTGAGCTCTGAATTCTTTGAGCTGGTCTTTCTCATCTAAAGCAGTTGCAAAATCTAATGTATTTTCTAATTTCATTGCCTCAATAATACAAAAAAAGCAGGTATTGTTTCCAATCCTGCTTCCTATAGATGTACTTTAAATTAGAATTTAATGGTGTCGTGCTTACCTAAATCCGGTGTATCTCCCGTTACAGCAGCTTTCAAGATACTAAACAACACTACAATTTTTGAAGATGATGAATCCCAATACTCAGCTTCAGCTGGTGTAACTTTTATAAGAATCAATCTAGGGTCTTCCACTCCGTCTGGAAACCATGCCTTAATAAACGGTGAAAAGTATGCTTCTTTGCGCACCTGATCATCAACCAACTCTGCTTGTCCCTTTACTGTTAGATAAGTGTTTTTGGACGGATCGCTATAAGCCAGTAGCACATTATTTTCCTTTGAAATTTCTTTAGATTTTAATGAATATTCGTTCGTAAAGAACCAAATACTCCCATCATCTTCAATCTTTGCGGTTCCCATTGGTCTGCTACCAAGCTCATCGTTAGCAGAAAAAGTGGTGAACATACAAGTGCGAACACTTTCCGCCATCTCTTTTAATATCGCTATATTTTTTTCGTTTTTCATGATTTTAGATCTTTGAAAGAAAACAGCGGGAAGGATGAAATGTTTGAGTGAAGCTAGATCTTATTTGGTTTGCTCACATATTTATTGCCCTTAACGAAGAATCGTAGTGGCAGTAGAGCATGTTCTTTAGCATACGCAATGCCTACCCTGGGCGTTGTTGCAATTTCATCGTCTTGAAAAGTATTGTGATGATCTTCTATCCAAACATCATCTCCGGTTAAATATTTAGCATTGAAAGAACGGTCAATGCCGAGGGCCTTAGCAGCCGAGCCTGGACCAGAAGATATGGCGGCCTTTGTATACGGCATATTGCGGCGTTCTTCCATAATCTCCTTGTCTATTAAAGGCTCAATTGCCCTGATTAAGATTGCGTGAGGATCGTTAATGTTGGCACTTACTATGTTAAAAAGGTTATGCATGCCATAACATAAATAAACATATGCGATGCCGCCCTTGGAATACATTGTTTCTGTTCGGTTCGTTCTCCTGCCACCATAAGCATGCGAGGCTTTATCTTTGATGCCGAAGTAAGCTTCGGTTTCTACAATCATACCTCCAGAAATATCACCGTTAATATTAGTAAATAAGACTTTACCCAGTAAATCTTTTGCTAATTTAATGACATCTTCACTGAGATAATATTCTGCAGGTAGCTTCAATTTTAATAAACTATTGATTTAACAAAATGGATATAACTTGCTCTAAATAAGATTGGTCTGTTTCATCAAAATGACTTAAAAATTCACTATCAACATCCAGCACACCAATTACCTCATCACCTTGAATTAGTGGTAATACAATTTCTGATTTTGACGCCGAAGCACAAGCAATGTGCCCCGGAAAGTCATCAACGTTAGGTACTATTATGGTTTTATTTTTCTCCCATGATGAACCACATACGCCTTTACCTTTCTTGATTCTGGTGCAGGCCACAGGACCTTGAAATGGGCCTAAAACTAGTTCATCGTTCTTTACCAGGTAAAACCCTACCCAGAACCAATTAAACTGTTCCTTTAATGCAGCCGAAACATTCGCCATGTTCGCCACGAAATCTGTTTCTCCCGTGAGAAGAGCTTCGATTTGAGGAATTAACGATTGATATTGTTCAGCTTTCGTAGCGGTTTTGATGATAGTTAAGTCTTCTGCCATGACCCAAAGTTAACTAGGTTTTTGTTGATTTTTACACAATTAATTGATAATGACAAAAAATTGAATGAAGCACAATCTTAATTTTATTAGTTTTGAAGCACATAAATCTTAAGTATGATTGTTGCCTTAACCATTACCAAATTTAATAGGATTGCAATACCATTCGCATTTTTGGGAATGGCAATTTTAAGAATCCCTTTATGGTTAAACAACAAATGTAAATTTTGGAAATTAATGGGCAGCGGCAAAGATGCACAAGTCGATTTACCCCCAGACTTTAGACATTGGGCAATCTTAACAAACTGGGAAACCCGGGCCGATTGCGACGCCTTTTATAAAAAATCTTTACCGATAAAGTGGTTCCGTTTATTTGGATCAGAAGAGTTTACTATATTACTTAATCCTTTATCTTCACATGGCTTTTGGTCTGGAAAACAACCTTTTGTTGTCAATAAAAATTCGATAAAATCGACTGATAGAATTGCCGTAATTACTCGAGCAGCTATTAAATTCAGTAAGGTTAAAGATTTTAGAAGTAACATCAAAAGAGCAGCAGCGGCAATGAGAAAAGCAGACGGCTTTATCTTATCGGCCGGAGTCGGTGAAAAACCATTCTTAGACCAGGCCACGTTTTCAATTTGGACAGATGCACAGTCCATGAAAAATTATGCTTATAAATCCCACGACCATTCTGACGTAATCAAATTGACTAGAGAGCGGCAATGGTACTCAGAAGAGTTATTTGCCCGATTTGAAATTATCGAAACCATCGGAACGCTTAATGGCTTATCAATTACAACTATAAATAACGTTTAAACATGAGAGTAATCGCAGAACTTCCACATCCGGAATGTAAGATTAGCATTTTTGCCATGAATCAAAAATACATCGTAAAATTTGAACAAGGAACTTTTGAGCAAAGCTATAAAGTTGCAGAGTTAGATTTAAGTGGGGGTGGCGTTAATGATGTATTTGAAATCTTAGACGAAGAGTTTATTGAATCGGTGATAGATCGGTTTAAAGTTATGCGAACTGATTTTACTCTAGCTTATAAAAGGCATCAATTTTAACCCGTAACTACCTGGTCATTAATAGAATAATTATGAATTCAAAATTATATTCTGACTATTCTACCATTTTTAACTATTAAAAAATGCTCAATATAAATTTAGAGTTTAGATAAGTATTTATAATTAATTGGTTACTAATTAATTAAAACACTAAACAGAATAATATTTCGATTGTTTATTTTGCCAAATTAATGGGATATCAGAAATTATAATTAGTATAACTCGATATTATAATCAAAAAGCCTTTATTTGATTACGGTCGATTTAACCTTCATTATGATGCCTGGATGTAGAACTCTCAGAAGATATAAAACAATAGATCACGACTCATACAATTTATGAATTGACAACAGTATCATGAACCACTACCCTATACCAGTTTTTAGAAAATTTCTCAACTGCATCTAAGTGAGTCGCGTCTTCCTGGTAAGCGTTATGATCTTCGATACTATCAAAAGTGACTGTTAATGAATAGGTGAACGAATTGTCCGTCACTGATCTTGCGGGTGTGCTCGCCGCTAATCCATAGTGTAAGCTTTTAATCAATTTGATAGACTTTAAACTCTCGAAAAAATTAGCAAAGTCATTAATTTCTGTTGTTGTCAACTGTGGCTTCAACCAAAACAATACGAAATGTTGAACTTTTTGTTTACTGAGGCTAGTATTTTCTATCATTTGAAAGGGATGCTAAAATTTAAAATTGTATAGGCATAAAAAAAGCGGCTATGATTAGCCGCTTTAAAGTAAATATTATTTTTAAAATTATTGCACTCTACCTGATTTTTTATCTTCGCCTCTGCCGATTAAATAACCGCCACCAGCTCCAACTAAACCACCAATAATAGCACCTCTACCTTTTTTCTTATCTATTAAAGCACCACCAACTGCACCGGCTGCACCACCAATTACCGCACCTTTTGCGCCATCACTCCAGCCTTTTTTCTTAGCTGTTGGTTGTGTACCACCATAAGAACTAGAACTGCTACCACCTGAACTCGCATAAGAACTTGATGATTTAGATGATGCTGCACCAGCTCTTCTAGCTTCTGCTAATTCTGCCTGATGTTTAGCTTCTCTTTCAGCTTCTACTTTAGCTGTTTCGGCTTTTTTAAAACTATCTAAACGTAAACTATCTTTAACTGCTTTTATGGCAAGTTGTTTTTCTGCCTCTTGCTGTTTTAAAGCAGCTTCTTCTTTTGCTTTATTGTTACAAGCAAACATTACTGAACTCAATGCGATTACTACGAATATCTTTTTCATAACTTTTTGTTTATATGAATCTTGTTTTGCTACCTAACCTCACAAAACAGGTTTCATTAGGATGTGTATTTTAGTTAATTACGTGTACTAAAGAAAAAATGATGCCAAAAAGTTTTAATTAATAAAAATTAATTTAATAAATCGACGTACCAGAAGCCGATGGTCGGAGATTTTGATGCTGCATCTTCTTGATCAACATCATCTGTTTTTGGTGCATTATAGGTTCTAAACATCTTATGTCCTAGCTCGAATGGGACTTTCTTTTTAAAAATAGGGCCTTCGAAAGCAAAAGTGTGAAACTCTCCATTTTCGCCACAGGGATCAATGCCTGCTGGTAAATTAGAAATTAAAACTTTGGTAATTATTTCTCCACAAAAAGCCTCTAAATTTTCTTGTGTGCAAACAATGATGGTTTTATAGTTCAAGTTAAGAAAGTCATCAATCAGTTGAGTGGTATCTGTTTTCCATAGCGGAAAAATAGCTTTCAACCCAACTTCCGCTAGTTTTGATTCACGATAGCGGCGAAGATCTTCCAAAAAGATGTCTCCGAAAATGGAATGCGTGATACCTTCTTCCTTGAATTTTGTTAGGTGAGCATGCATCACTTGATCATAGCTTTCCATATCGGGCATTTCACCTAAACGAATTTGATATAGTGGAATGCCAATACTTTCGGCCTGAGCGATAAGCAAAGATTCTCTAACGCCATGCATCGAAATCCGGTTATATTGTTCCGTAACCGTTGTAACGAGGTATTTGATTTCTATTGAAGGATCTTCAAGTGCATAGTGAAGCGCCAAGGTACTGTCTTTCCCTCCGCTCCAATTAAAAATGCAAAGTTTTCTATCATTCATTAATTAAGATTTCCTTTAGTTGAGCAACACCCTGAACAGCATTCGCTTCAATCTTGACTACATTTCTATACCTTTTCACATTAGGTGTTACGGGATCGATAATATATTTGATAGCTTCAGCGGGAACAAAATCGATTAAACCAGCGGCGGGATAAACTGCTAATGAAGTGCCAATCAAGACGAAGATATCTGCCTGCTGACAAATATCAGCGGCAACTTCAATCATAGGCACGGCTTCGCCGAACCATACCACATGCGGACGAAGCTGAGAACCTAATTCGCATAACTGGCCCATTTTTAAGTCAGATCCGTCTATAGAATAAGTAAGATCTTCCCGTAGATCTGATTGTGATTTTGTGATGATGCCGTGAAGATGATGCACTTTACTTGAACCGGCTCGCTCATGTAAGTCATCAATATTTTGTGTAATAATTTCTATATCAAAATCTTGCTCCAGTTCAGCTAAGAGCTGATGCGCTCTGTTGGGTTTTGCTTCGATTACCTGCTTTCTTCGCTCGTTGTAAAATTGCTGCACCAATTCAGGATTACGCTCCCAGGCCTCTGGAGTTGCAACATCATGAACATTATAGCCTTCCCATAAGCCATCAGCATCCCTGAATGTTTTTAATCCACTTTCTGCACTTATTCCTGCACCTGTTAAAACAACTATCTTCATAAGCTAATATTAAAATTATTGGATTGGAATGATTTGGCCGACTGTAGATGCTTTATAACGCTTCTCCTTTGCATGGGAGAATACTCGTTTAAATTTAAAATACCGAAGATTGAAACGTCTTTGACTCGGAAAGATTGATAAATTTCGCTGTAATTGACTCGTCGGCTTTAAAGATCTCCGGGTGAAACATACAGGCCAACGCTTCTATTCCTGCAACCAATGTACCGATGCTGGGTTGGGTAAACATGTCAAAATCTGCAATGTACACCTGATTTTGTTGTACGGCTGCTAAGTCTGTCCAATTGTTTTTTGTTAGAAGTAGATCCATTTCGGCCAAAGTTCTTGTTTTATCAAAACCGCAAGGGGCAATTACCAATACTTCAGGATTGTATTTCACGACTTTATCCCATTGGGTTACAATTGAATCTCCGGCAGGATTGGAAAGCATATCTACCCCACCGGCAGCAGCAATTTGAAAAGGAATCCAATGACCACAGTTGTAGATCGGCTCAATCCATTCCATCAGCATCACTCGTTTTAAAGGCGCTCTATTTGCCCGTAGTTCATCTAAAATAAAGTCGGTTTTCTGTTGAAGATTGGCCAAGTACCTTAAAGCAACTTCTTCCTTCCCTAAAGCCTTTGCTATAGTTATGGCACATTCAAAAACATCCTGAAGGTTATTTGGCGATAAGGGGACGAGTGTCGGTTTTTTAGAAAGCTTCATTACAGCGGTTTCGGTACACACGGTATCAATATTGCAAACCTCACAAATATCTTGTGTGAAAACAACATCGGGAGCAATGCTTTCTAAAAGCTCATCATCAACCCAATACAAACTTTTACCTTGTGCTTTTGAAGCAGAGAAGATACGATCGATTTCGATGCTCGAGTAATTTTTACCTTCTAAAACACATCGCACTACTTTAGGTTGATTTGCCGCTTCTTTCGGACATTCAAAAGTTACCCCGTACAAGTATTCTTGCAAACCCATATCGTAAATCATTTTGGTGGCAGCTGGTAAAAAAGAAACGACTTTCATTGAATGTATGATGTTTTAATTGGGAATGGATGATTTTTGTTTAGCTGGAGCTTATCCAACGAGGAAAATATAAAGTTAAAAAAAATCCTCTTTTGAAACAGATCAAAAGAGGATTTAACAAAAATATTGAGAAATTAAATGCTTTGCTTCTGCATTTTAAGGACCGGATATTTTGATTTCAATATTTCAAAGGCACCAAAAATAAGAGCACCGTAAATTAAAGTTCCTTCTAAAAACCTGATTTCAAACGGTATTGCTTTAACCAGGCAGCTCCAGTATCCAGCTACAGTTTGTGGATATGATGGATTTTGAAACCATACTCCGAAATCGGTTACAATCCAATGAATAAAAACAATTGCTAAGGTAGATGAAAGTAGTGAGACTACATTTATCTTTTTTAACAATACTCTTCCCACCAAAACCATCAAGGCGAAAGCAAGATAGGTCCAATACCATCCTTCATATAAAAAACCATTACTGTATTTACTAAAAATTGTACTGGCTAAGATAAAATCGCTTAAAAACAAGCTCACTAATGGAAAAGCAAAAGCTTTTGCATGATCTTTAAAGTATGCGCCACCAAACAGCGCTACCGCTCCAATAGAAGAAAAGTTTGCAAACTGAAGCTCATCTGAGTTAAACGTTACCAGTAAACGAAACAAAGTAATTACCAAGATGATTAGTAACAGAATGAGGTTACGTGGATTAAATTTCAAATTAGACATATATTAGTATATAGTGATTAGTATAAAGTATTTAGTTAGTAAGACAAGTTGCTTGTGATGTACGAGTTTTTATCACAACACAAAGTTAAATTTTATTAGCGGATATTAAAACTTAGGCCTGTATTAAAATTGAAACCCATTGCATTGTAACCGATGATTTCATTATAGTTTTCATTTAAAATGTTTTTAGCATCGAAAAAGATTTTAAGACGTTTTTTCGCGAACGCATATTCTGCATAAGCATTTAACAACTTGTAGCTTGGCAATGTTTCTACAACATAGTCCGTAAAATTACCATCCGTACGTGAACCAAAATACCTCAAATTGGCATTAATGAATAAATTATCAGTTGCCTGAATACCTGTTGTAATGCCAAAAGCATGTTTAGGTCTTCTAAAAAGAAAATCTTCCACTTTATTATTTACACTGTTATACTCGTTTCCATCAGTAAAAGCATAATAACCATTAAGGGTAAATTTCCATATTTTAACTGCTGGCTCGATTTCAAAACCTCTTACTTTTTGACTTTCCTGATTAATGTACCCAACTGCAAAATCGTAAATGATCGCATCTGTTAAATCGCGTTTGAAAGCCGCTCCACGTAGCGAGAATTTATCATCAGCTAAACTCAGATTAAAACCAGCTTCATAGTTCTGAGACTTTTCTGGTTTCAGGTTTAAATTTGATCCATATTGCCCGAACAGCATATTAAGTGTTGGAATTTTAAAAGCTGTTGAAACTGTACCGAATAGTTTTAGTTCTTTAATTATATTAATACTCGGTGTAATGGTGTAAGTGTAGTTTTCACCATATTGCTCGTGTTTGTTATAACGACCGCCAACTTCTAAATTGAAGATACTTAAATCATGCAAAAAGAGTGAGCCGTAAGCGGCAAAAATATTACTCTCCGGTTTGTTGCCTGCCGAGGAAAGTTTCATCACCCTGTTATCAATGCCTACCAATAAATCGAGTTTATCTCCAAGCTTTTGGTTATAAAATAAATCAAGCAAACTTATTCTTCCAGCACCAACACTTTCATATGGAAAACCGTCAAAACTACTTAAGGTATTGTTCGAAGTGCTTTGGTAACTATAATTTAAATTGATCTTGCCCGTTCCAAACTCGTATTTGGAATTTACACCCCCGCTAAAATTTTTCAGCAGTGAATGGTTGGCTGCGATACCATCAGTAAAAGCAGCCTCATCAATTTTGTAATTGCCTTCAAAATATCTGATAAAAGGATTAACAGAAAAATGTTGATCCAATTTTATTCCGAAGTTTGCATTTACCCCATCTGTTTTAAAGCCGTCTTTATCAAACGCTGTGTTATTACCCACTGCGTTTGCTGCTTCAGATATCCCATCCGTTTTGTGGTGGGTGTAGTTTATATTATAGGTAAAAGCATCAAGGCTGCCATTTAAGCCAATTGTACCTTTATAAGTTTCGTAACTGCCTGCACTGGCTACACCGTATATTGTATTGCCTTTTGGGCCGCCTTTTTTGGTAATGATATTGATTACCCCAGCAATGGCATCAGAGCCGTAAATGGTAGACTGGCCGCCTCGTAGAATTTCAATGTGATCGATTTGATCGATAGCAAAAAGGCGAAGATCGAAAGCACCACCGTTTCCAGAGGGATCATTTTGAACGATTCCATCAATTAATACGACAGCGTAAGCACTTCCCGCTCCGCGAAAAAAAACTGATTTGTTAGCGCCAGGATTACTTCCTGAACCAGCTACAATAATACCGGCTTGTTCGCTAATCAATTCTGGAAGAGATTTGCCCTGACTGCGATCCAATACTTCCCTACTGATGATACTAACCACTTTACCTGTTTGTGATTGTTTTTGATCATTCTTGGTGGCAGAAATTACCACATCTTTCAGTTTCAAGGTATCCTGTGCCTTAACTGATTCACCAATTACGATTTGCCCCAAACCTAAGCCTGCGGCAATCAAAATTTTTGTTTTGTTCATTTGATTGTGAGTTTTGCCCACAGCCAGCAGATAGAAAAGGAAATGAAAATACGAAAACGCTAAGTACTTCAATCCAAGCTTCAATCCCCGAAAGCTATGAAATTATATGCTAAAGGCAGGTCTTCTGACTTACTCCCGATTTTTAGCCTTCCCATTCCATGATTAGAAAAGTGGCGTAGAATTAAAAATCATTATAGAGCTTACAGCTGCGGGACAGTTTTGGATTTACACCAAATTCCCTTTTAATTCTGTGGCAACACAAAAACCAAAAGCGGCGCAAAGCTAACAAAATTAAACAAGTTGTAAAATGGATGATGGAGAAAGCATTTCTTCAATCAAAAGTTTAACTTTAAATATCAAAGCCAAAATAATGAGAATCCTACTTTTGATCACCCTTTTAATAAACTATTCTGTCGTTATGGCTCAAAAAACTGATACTATTATGCTTAAAAAGTTAATGGAATCAAAGCCAGAATTATTTGGTTCTGTTCTTAACCATCCAGATAAAAACCAGGTTCAAATTTTATACACCCAGATTACCCGTGACATTAAAAACAAACCAAGTTTTAAAAGCTACAGTTTTAATTTAGATCCACACCATTATTTCTATCCTGCAAGCACCGTAAAACTTGCGGCTGTTATTTTTGCTTTGGAAAAAGTGAACCGATTAAAAAGCACAGGCTTAACCGTGAAAAGCATTATGATAACCGATAGCGCTTTTCGGGGACAAACTAAAGTTGAAAAAGACGGCAGTGCGAAAAATGGACTTCCGACCCTTGAGCATTATATTAAAAAGATTTTGCTTACCAGTGATAATGATGCTTTCAATAGGTTGTTTGAGTTTATCGGGCGTGCTGAAATTAATGATAAATTTAAAAAGTATGGTTTTAATGATAGCAGAATTTTGAACCGTTTAGCCATAGGCGACGCGGGAGAAACCGCTAAACATACCAACCCAATTCGTTTTTATAATGACAACCGTTTGGTATATGAGCAAGAAGCAAAATACGATCCGAAAGAATACGAATTGAACTTAACTAACCTGGTAATGGGTAAAGGTTATTTAGATAGCGCAGATAAACTGGTAAATAAACCTTTTAGTTTAGCCAATAAGAACGCATTTGCCATCAATGATCAACATCGTTTAATGCAAAAACTAATGTTTCCAGAAGCTTTACAGGCTCAAGAACGATTTAACCTAACCGCTGCAGATTATAAATTGATTTACACTTACATGAGCAAATATCCAACAGAAAGTGATTATCCAAAATATGATGAAAAGGAATTTTGGCCAACATATGCTAAAATGCTTTATTATGGTAGAGAGAAAAATGTAATTCCGGATCCAAACATCAGGATTTTCAACAAATATGGCGACAGTTACGGATATATTATCGACAACTCCTATTTTGTAGACTTTAAAAATGGAATTGAATATTTACTTACGGCTGTTATACAGAGTAATGAAGACGGGATTTATAACGATAACAAATATGAATATGATACGGTCTGTTTTCCTTTTATGAAAAATTTGGGGCGAACGATTTACGAATTGGAAACCAGTCGTAAAAAGCCTAAACCAGATTTATCTAAATTTAAGATGAATTATCAGTAATGAGATATTGCATTTCGCTGTTAGAAACGACTGTTCTTGATTTAATGGCAATCTCATTTCAGTTAATTTTATAACCAAAAAGAGATTGCCACGTTCAAGCAAGCAGAATTATTCGCTAAGTAAAGCCGTTTTAGTTTCCATCAATTTACCTTGTTCAACTTCGTCCAAAACAGGAAATTTGATATTCAGGCTTTTCAATTTGTCGGCAATTATTTCACTAATTGCTAATCTGGCAAACCATTTTTTATCTGCTGGAATAATATACCATGGCGATTCTTTCGTGCTTGTTTCGTTAATGGCGTCTTCATAAGCCTTCATATAGTCATCCCACAAAGCCCTTTCCTTAATATCACCAGAAGAAAACTTCCAATTTTTGGTAGGGTCTTCTATCCTATCCAAAAACCGTTGTTTCTGTTCATCCTTACTCACATTTAAAAAGAATTTAAGCACTACTGTTCCATTTGCAGCCAAATGCTCTTCAAAATTTTTGATGCTTTCATAACGCTTCTTCCAAAAATTTCTATTGATTTTCTTTACCTCATCAAAACCTGGGAGGCTTTCACTCAAAATATATTCCGGATGAACCTTACAAACCAAAACGTTTTCATAGTGCGAACGATTATGAATCCCAATTCTTCCCCGTTCTGGCAATGCTTTAATATGCCGCCACAAAAAATCATGTTTATATTCTTCGGATGTTGGCACTTTGAAACTAAAAACCTGGCAACCCTGCGGATTTAATCCACTCATTACATGTTCAATAGCGCTATCTTTCCCGGCAGCATCCATCGCCTGAAAAATAATGAGTATAGAATGCGTTGCTGATGCATATAATTTTTCCTGTAAATGATTGACTTCAATTTTTGAGTTTATCAATGCATCTTTGGCCGTTTCTTTATTGTATCCACCGGTAAAATCAGTTTTCGCACTTTTAATCGAAAATTTTTTATCGCCCTGTACAATTAGCTCCTTGAATTCGTTTTTCATTTTTATACCATATTTTTTTGGTGATTGATTCAGTACCTATCGTAATCTCTCAATATTTTCGATCGTGATTAGCATCTAACAATATACAGTTTCGGATTAATCCAGAACCAAAGTTTTAAATATAGTACTAAAAAATTAGTAAATTAAAAACGTTAATTTGCATACAGAGTTTTTTATATTTATCGCCACAGCATTTATCAAATTATCAGCACATTCAATATGTTCAAAGAGATAAAAAACAAGTACTTACGTTATTTTACAATCTTAATATTCTTTATCATTATTTTCTTTTCTGCCCTTCAACTCAATTTTTTGTGGTTGTTTGGCTATTCTCCAAGTTATCGGGACATTAAAACGCCTACATTGCGTGTGGGATCTGAATTATATACAAGTGATGGAAAACTGATTGGTCGATATTTTAAGGAAAACCGTACTCCGGTAAGTTTTAGTGATATTGCGCCAAGTGTAATTAATGCTTTGGTAGCTACCGAAGATGTTCGCTTTTATAAACATTGGGGAATTGATGCTCAAGCTGTTGGGCGTGCTGTTATTGGAATGGGTAAAGATGGTGGTGCCAGTACAATTACTCAACAATTAGCTAAGAATTTATACCGCACCAGGTATAATAAATCTCAAGGTTTTTTAGTGAAAATCCCCTTGGTTAGGACGCTAATTGTAAAGCTTAAAGAGTGGTTAACTGCTGTAAAAATTGAATCCAATTACTCTAAAAACGACATCATAACCATGTACCTGAACACGGTTTCTTTCGGTAATAATACTTACGGAATTAAGACCGCTGCTCGAATTTATTTTGATAAGGAAACCAAAGATCTAGCCACCACTGATGCTGCGATGCTTGTTGGTATGCTGAAAGGGACTAGCCTTTACAACCCAACTAAAAATCCAGAAAAAGCTTTGGTACGCAGAAATGTGGTATTGAGCCAAATGAATAAAAATAATAAGCTAAGCAAGGATAGCTTGGCCATACTTTCTAAAGAGCCCATTAAACTTAAAGAAGGTAAAATGGAAGACGGAAGCGATGGCGACTCCTATTTACGTGCTGCAGTGTCGAAATATCTGGAGAAGTGGTGTACCGATAATGGATACGATTTAAATGAAGATGGCTTAAAAATATATACCACCATCGATTCGAAACTGCAAAAATATGCTGAAGAAGCTGTTGCAGAGCAAATGAAAACTTTACAGCGCAGGTTTTACAGCGTTTGGGGCAATGAAGATCCCTGGTACGATTCTGAAAAGAAGAAAGTGGATTATCCGGACCGGGCAATGAAAAACCTCCCTATTTATGCTTTGCTTCAGAAAAAGTTTCCAAATCAACCAGATTCGGTTACTGCCTATTTCAACAAGAAGAAAAAAATGCAAATTTTTACCTACAAAGGTGATCGCGATACTTTGTTTTCTACCTTGGATTCTATCCGTTACTACGGCAAAATATTGAACACTGGTATGATGACGATGGAACCAGCCAGTGGAAAAATCAAGGTTTGGGTGGGTGGTATCGATCACAAATTTTTCAAATACGATCACGTTAATCAGGCTAAACGCCAGGCTGGTTCTACATTTAAACCATTTGCATATTTAACAGCATTGGAGCAAGGAATGAGTCCTTGCGATAAATTTACTGATAAGCCTGTTAAAATTGAATATAAAGATAAAGGCGAAACCAAGTATTGGGAGCCCAAAAATGCCGATTACAGTGTTACTTACCAGGAAATGAGTTTGCGTTGGGCAATGGCCAGATCTGTAAATACCATTACAGCACAAGTAACTGATAAAGTTGGATGGGATAATGTAGTAAAGTACGCTCATGAGTGTGGTATTGATAGTCATTTGGAATCTGTTCCATCGGTAAGTTTGGGTTCAAACGATGTTACTGTTTATGAAATGGTTAAAGCTTATGCTACCTTCATGAATAAGGGCATAAAAACTGACCCTATTTTGGTTGAAAAAATTACCGATTTAGATAATAACATCATCGAGGAATTTAAGCCTAAAACCAAAAGAGTATTATCTGAAGAGATTGCCTGGTTAATGACCTACATGTTTCGTGGCGGTATGGAAGAACCAAGAGGTACCTCTCAAGCTTTGTGGGAATGGCCAAATCTATTTAAAAAGAATAACCAAATTGGTGGAAAAACCGGTACTTCATCAGATTATGTTGACGCCTGGTATATGGGTTTAACCAAAGATTTGGTAACCGGTGTTTGGGTAGGTTGCGATGAAAGAACGGCCCATTTTAAAAATGGCGAACAAGGTGAAGGCTCTAGAACAGCGTTGCCAATATTCGCTAAATTTATGGATAAGGTTTACATGGATCCATCAACAGGATATACCTACGGTCCTTTCCCGAAAGCGACGGTAGAAATTACCAGAACTTATAATTGTCCTAGTCCGCAATATGTTCGCGATACTAGTTCAAATGATAGTGTCGAGGTAGATTCTACAGAGTTTAATCCTACAGAAACTCCTGAGGTAGCAGAGCCAACAGCAACGACCGAGCAAGAGGTTAAAAAAGATGAAAAGAAGCCTGATCCTGTTCAAAACCAACCTGCAACAACGGTTCCGTTAACGAAAAAAGAAGAGCGTGAACTAAGAAGAAAACAGAGACAGGAAGAGCGTGACAAGAAAAAAAATGAAAGCGGCGGTAATTGATTTTGAACGTGATTTGTACCTCATGATTTCACTGTTTAAAAACTGTTAAATTCCTGATTGTGATTTTAAGAATTGCTATTTTTATCCATTCGATAGAATCTTCGTTATTAATTATTTGAATAATCAAAAACACACATTTATGAAAATAAGCGCTACTTATTTCAAGCAATACATCCCTTTATTGCTTTTGATTATGATTTCGTTTTCTTCCAAAGCCCAATACTTTGGCCAAAATAAGGTTAGATACAAAAAGCTTGATTTTAAAGTTTTGCAGACGCCACATTTTGAGATTTATTACTATCTGAAAAATGAAAACATGCTGAAACGTTTTTCTCAGGATGCAGAAACCTGGTATAAAATGCATCAGGAAGTTTTTAGAGATACA
This sequence comes from Pedobacter sp. AC212, assembly GCF_979258625.1. Lineage (NCBI taxonomy): Bacteria > Pseudomonadati > Bacteroidota > Sphingobacteriia > Sphingobacteriales > Sphingobacteriaceae > Pedobacter > Pedobacter sp. AC212. The sequence goes on from NZ_OZ409870.1 coordinate 3,042,358, forward strand.
TTTTTAACTAAAAATCCTATTATTCTATATAACAATCACCCTGATTTTCAGCAAACTACGGCATTGCAGGGAGAAATAGGGATTGGAACTGGTGGTGTTACTGAAGCGCTAAAAAACAGGGTAATTATGCCTGTAATGGAATTAAACAGTCAAACACGACATGTTTTAGGGCATGAGTTGGTTCATGCTTTCCAATACCATGTTTTATTGGAGAAAGATTCCATTAGTTTAGAAAACGTAGGTAAAACGCCACTTTGGATGGTTGAAGGAATGGCCGAATATCTATCCATTGGTAAAAAGGATGCCTTTACTTCAATGTGGATGCGTGATGCGATGTTGAATAGAGATATTCCATCGTTGAAGGACCTTACCAATTCGAATAAATATTTCCCGTATCGTTATGGTCAGGCATTTTGGACCTACATCGGTTCGCAGTATGGCGATACCACAATAGTTCCGCTATTTAAAAATACAGCTAAATACGGTTACGAAAATGCGATAAGATATACATTTGGTTATGATGATAAAACGTTATCTGGTTTATGGAAAAACTCGATTGATGCGCACTACAAACCGATGTTAAAAGCAGACAGCTCGCAGATTAAAATAACAGGGACTAAAATTATCGATAATAAAAATGCAGGGAACATGAACGTTGCTCCGGCAATCAGTCCTGATGGTAAGTATGTGGCATTCATGTCTGAGAAGGATTTATTTGGCATTGATTTATTTCTGGCCGATGCCAAAACAGGAAGGATTATTCGAAAGCTTACCAGTCAAATATCCAATGGTCACATCGACGATTTTAACTTTATAGAATCTGCAGGGGCTTGGTCGCCAGATAGTAAACAGTTCGCATTCAGTATTTTTAGCCATGGCAAAAACCAGATGATGATTATCAATGTGGCGAACGGATTAACAGTTTCGCAGACAGCAATGAGTCAGGTGCAACAGTTCGGCAATTTAACCTGGTCGCCAAATGGAAAAGATATTGCATTTTCTGGGATGGTTGAAGGGCAAAGTGACATTTTTTCATACAATTTAGATACGAAAGAAATTACACAAATTACCAACGATGTTTATTCAGATTATGCGCCTAGCTATTCTCCAGATGGAAAAAAAATAGTTTTCTCATCAGATAGAGCTGCTATTCAGAATAAAAACATCAACGCGGTATTGCCAATCAATCTGGCCATTTACGACATTTCAGCCAAGGAAGTTAAGAACCTCGATGTGTTTCCAGGCGCAAATAATTTAAATGCGCAATTTTCTTCTGATAGTAAAAACGTATACTTTTTATCCAATAGAGATGGATTTCGGAATTTGTATAAATACAATTTCGATGGCAACACGGTTGATCAATTAACTGATTACTTTACAGGCATAAGCGGAATCACAGAATTTTCTCCGGCCATTTCAGTTTCTGGTACCGATGATATCGTGTATAGCTATTACCGCTACCAACGCTACACCCTTTACAATGCAAAATTAAGCAGCTTTAAAGCGAAGAGAATTGGCAACCAAGAAGAGAATTTTGATGCCGCCATTCTTCCACCGATGGAAAATTATGGGGTAAACATCATCAATTCGAATTTGAACAACTTTGATCGCTTCGAAAAAATTGTTGCCGACTCAATGAAAACCGTTGCTTACCGACCAAAATTTAAGTTGGATTATTTGGCCAATAGTGGCGTTGGAGTTTCAACTAGTCGATTTGGAACCGGAGTTTCTGGCGGAATTGTGGGCATGTTCAGTGACATCTTAGGAACCAACCAAATTATCGCCAACATTTCCGTTAACGGAGAGATTTACGATGCTGGTGGTTTGGTAGGTTACATCAATCAGAAAAGCCGAATAAATTGGGGAGCGGCAATTTCGCATATCCCTTATGTATCGGGTTTTAGTTCTTACGGGTACGAAAAACTACCTGCTGATAATAATACCACTGTAGATGCTTTAAATGAAAGAACGGATATCATCAGAACTTTTGAAGATCAGGTACAGCTTTTTGGCGCCTACCCTTTTAGCAAGATACACCGGTTTGAAGTTGGTGGAGCATTCTCAAGATATAGCTACAGAATTGACCGTTACAGCAATTACTACAATACTGCAGGTTATTACATAGGTTCGGATAGAAAACGCCTCGATAACGAGCAAGCTACATTAGATTACGGCGTTCCGTTTAATTCATTTACACTTTATCAGTTAAACGCTGGCTTTGTTGGCGATAATTCTATTTTCGGTTTAACCGGACCATTAGATGGTTTTAGATATCGCGTAAGTGGTGAAAAATATTTCGGTACTTACAATTTTGCCGGCGCAACTGCCGACTTAAGAAAATATTGGAGATTGAAACCCATTACAATTGCGGCGAGGTCTTACAATACTTTTAGAATTGGGAAAGATGCCGATCGATTATATCCAATGTATGTTGGTTATCCTTATTTAATTAGAGGTTACGAATCCAACTCGATTTACAAAACCACTTCAGCACAATCTTCAGAGTCTTTTGACATTAACCAATTAACAGGAAGCAAGATTGCCGTTTTCAACTTTGAATTAAGGTTACCTTTTACCGGGCCTAAAAAATTAGCGGCGATACCATCTGGATTATTGTTTAGTGATTTAAACTTGTTCTTTGATGCCGGGTTAGCGTGGACAAATGATACAAAAGTTAAATTCAAAAGTGAGCCGACTTACACATCTGAAGTGGTAAGAGACACAAACGGAAACCCTGTATTGGATAGTAAAGGAAATCAGGTTACTTACCAAGCAACAAATGAGCGTGTACCCGCAATGAGCGTTGGTATTTCGCTAAGGGTAAATGTATTTGGATACTTTGTTTTGGAGCCTTACTATGCAATTCCCTTCCAACGGAAGGATGTTAAGGGAGGCGTATTTGGATTAACCTTCGCTCCTGGATGGTAAATTACTTTGCTTAATATTAAAAGAGTTTGAAATGATTTCTGCTGTTAAGTATATCGTATTAATCGCTGCATTATTTTTCAGCGGATCAATCTTTGGACAAAAAGTAAACGAGCCGAAAAATAATCCTAAAGAGTGGTCTGAAAAAACAGAACCGTTTAGAATTGCGGGAAATCTATATTATGTAGGTACTTACGATCTTGCCTCCTATTTAATTGTGACCAACAAGGGTAACATTTTAATCAACACGGGTTTGGCCAATTCGCTTCCGATAATTAAGGAAAATATCAAAAAACTAGGGTTTGATTATAAAGCAACGAAAATCTTATTACTCACTCAAGCACATTTTGACCATCTGGGTGCAATGGCTGACATCAAAGGTGAAACAGGCGCTAAGCTTTATGTTGATGAAAAAGATGCTGCTGCCATTATTTCGGGAGGCAAATCAGATTACGAAATCGGTAAATATGGGGTAACTTTTAAACCCATCAAACCGGATCATCTTCTCAAGAATAATGAAAAATTAACTTTAGGCAATACTACCTTGACTATGCTGCATCATCCTGGGCATACAAAGGGTTCATGTAGTTTCATTTTCAACACAAATGATGATAAAAAAACTTACAGGGTATTAATAGCAAATCTTCCATCCATCATCATTGATAGAAAATTTTCTGAAGTAAAAGATTATCTGGGCATTCAAAACGATTATGCCAAAACTTTTGAAGCAATGAAAAACATCGATTTCGATTTATGGGTAGCCTCCCATGCCAGTCAGTTCAATCTTCATGAAAAACATAAACCTGGAGCTGCTTATAATCCAAATGCATTTGCTGATAAAGCAACCTATTTTAAAAACATCAAAGATTTGGAAAATATTTTTCTCAAAAAGATCAAACAGTAATCATCTAAAAAAATCTTAATTTTGGACATTAAACTAGTCTAAACTTGATAATTGTTAAGATAAACTAGTAAATGCTAGTTTAACCTGGTTAGTCATATTTCTGTGCAACAAAATATTTTCGAAATCTAAACCAATTGTTAAATCAATCCAATCCGGATTACAAGATCTCACCAATCTTTCTTTTTGCATGCGGGTAAAACGGCTGATCACCTTAAAACGAGCTAATGCCTGTGGCTCAGTTTTAAACTCTTCAAAATAAACTAAACGCGTTAACTGTTTTCCATTATCGAAAAATAAGTTCGGCATCTGCTTGTAAAAATCCAATGTCTTAATCAAATCAGAACTCATGCCTACGTGCATGCTTGTACGGTTTCTGTCGGTAACGATGTAAACAAACTTTTTCATTATAATAGATTTAAACATTAAAACTAAACTATTTAGTATACCTTCTTGCAATTCAAAATAATATTACTAACTTTATGAGCATAAAATTACTAACTATTTTAGTAATTCCAAATTTATTTTAAAATTTATTTTTATGTCGAATATTTCAAATAATTTAAAGTACCTCAGGAAGAAAAAAGGCCATACACAGCAAAATTTCGCAGATGTTATGGAGATTAAGCGTTCGCTTATCGGTGCATACGAGGAAGACCGAGCGGAACCAAAATACGATTTACTAAAAAAAATAGCAGAGTATTTCGATCTTACTATCGATGAATTTATCAATGAAAAGATAAGTGACAGCTGGAAACCAAAACCGAAAAGCTCTGGATCAAACTTGAGAGTGCTGAGTATTTCTGTCGATCAAAACGACAGAGAGAATATAGAACTGGTTCCTGTGAAAGCAAGCGCAGGCTACCTAAATGGATTTTCAGATCCTCAATATATTAGCGATCTTCCAAAATTTCAACTGCCGCTCCCAGCATTAAGGCAAGGTACCTTTCGTGCTTTTGAAATTATGGGCGATAGTATGTTGCCTGTTCAACCTGGTAGTGTAATCATTGGTGAGTATTTGGATAATTGGAACGAAGTTAAAACTGGAGAAACGTACATAGTGATCAGTAAGAACGAAGGCGTAGTTTACAAAAAGAGCTGGTAACCGATTCAAAGAAAACAAAGATTTAAAGTTGATTTCAGATAATAAAGTATACGACCCTTATACCATTGCGGCTGATGATATTTTGGAAATTTGGAAAGCAAAAGCCTATATTTCGACTTCATTGCCTGAACCAACTCCAGATCCAACAATGGAAACCTTAACCCAAATGATGTCGCAAATGCAAAAATCCATTTCCCAGCTTAATAAAAATTAACACTTTTTAACTTATCGCGATTAAACCGTTTGCCTTATTTCATATCTATTAGAAAACAAACACATAAAAAAACATAGACATGAAAAAAGCAATTTTAACAATAGCAATCGCAGTAATGGGTTTCACTGCTGCATTTGCTCAAGACAGTACAAAAAGAGCCAGAAGACAAATGCCGAAAATGACCGCAGAGCAGCGGGCTGAAAAGGCAACAGCTAGGTTAGAAAAAGAATTAAGCTTAACTGCTGATCAGAAAACTAAAATTTATGCCGTTGAGCTAGAGAATGCTAAAAAGGTAGAGACATGGAGATCTGCTGATCAAGGTGATATGAAAGGCAAGATGAAAGAACGCAAGGAAGCGATGCAAGCTCAGAAAGCCAAAATAGATGGCATTTTAACAGCAGAACAAAAAACCAAAATGGAAGCCATGAGATCGGAAGCGAGAGAGAAAGGTGACAGAATGAGAAAAGGAATGGGCAAAGGCAAAAGAGATAAAGCGCCAGTGGTTTCAAATCCTCCTACACAAGGTTAAGAATTAAGAAAATATTCGATAAATAGGAAAAGCGTCCAATTAATTTGGACGCTTTTTTCGTTTCCGTGAAGATCGAAATCTCATTAATTGAGGTAGCCTGTATTTTTCAAAAAGTCTGCCCATACCTTATAACCTTCTGGTATCAAATGAAGTCCATCTTTAGTCAGTTCGGCACGTAAATGTTTATCTTGATCCGTAAAATTTGAATACAAATCAATAATCGTTACATTTTTAGCGCTAAGCTTTTTAATTTCCTCATTTAACCAGAGAATGTGGTCATCTTTACCATAATGATTTTTGAATTTGGCAAAAGAGCTATTTACAGGTAGCAGTGTATTAAAATAAATTTGAGTTCTTTTCGATCCTTGTCTAATTCGCGAAATCATTGTTTTATAATTTCTTAAAATCACGCTATCTGGGATATTTCTCGAAATATCATTTATTCCAATAAGAATAAAGATTTTTGCTGGTTTACCATCTATAACATCTTGCAGCCGCTCTAACACACCGAAGGTGATGTCACCTGATATACCTCTGTTTTTTGCTTGAGGCAGATCTAACAGTTTTGCCCAATCGGTTCCAGCTGTGATGCTATTGCCCAAAAACACAAAATCTTTCTTTGATTTGCTATCTGCTTTAAACCGGTTTACAATTTCTACATATTTGCCCGGCCGATAAGTACTGTCCCATTTAACGCTTTGGGCATTGGCAACATTAAACACTTGTAGAGCGATTATAATGATGATAACTAATAATGTAAGATAGTTTTTTCTCATAGTGAATGATTTTTAAAGGCTTGAGGCTACAACTTTGTCTGCACTAAAATATCTGGATAATCAGAAATAATTCCATCAACTTTAAGAGCTTTCAACTTTTTAATATCTTCTGCTGTATTGGCTGTCCATGGCACAATTTTAACGCCATCAGCATGTGCCTTCGCAACCATTTCTTCGTTAACCATTTGCCATACCGGACTCAAGATAAACGGTTTATAACCTAAATCAGCTATATTTTCTTCGTAACTTTTTTTATTGGCTACCAGAAATGAAGTCTTCACCTTCGGATATTTTTTATTAATGATCTGAATCGTTCTTTTGTCGAAAGATTGAATCACCACATAAGGCATGATTTTCTTTTTCTCAATAACATCCATTAATAGTTTAACAAAAACCTCAGGCTCTGGATTGGTCACTCGATCTCCTTTTTCACTACATTTTGTTTCGATATTGTAGAAAAATTGCTTGCTTTTGTTTTTCTTGATTTCGGCTTGAACAGAATCGATCAAACTATTTAATAATGGAATATATTGCTTTGATTTTTGCTGCTTTGGAAACTGATCAAAATATTTGGTTCCAAGATCGAATTTTCGTAGCTCATCATAATTCATTCCGAAAACAGGATATTTTTTCGCATCTGTAACAGGAATCTCGTTCCCTTCAGGCGTAAGCATAAACGCCGGACTTAAATAATCGTCATGCGTGACCACCACCTTGCCATCTTTAGTAATGTGCGTATCCATCTCTAAAGTGGTTATTCCATCAATTTTCATGGTTTGCAACATAGCTGTAATGGTGTTTTCAGGGTAAAGGCCGCGACCTCCCCGGTGCGCTTCTGCGCTAAATACCGGAAATTTAGCTTGCTGAGAAAATCCTACTGACGCTATTAAGGTTGCGCCGCAAAAAAATGATACTGCTACTTTAAACTTCATATTAATTATTTTGAATGCTATAATTTATCTGCCTTCTAGGTTTAAGCTTTGAATTCAGCTTCGAATTTTTCGCCGAAGCGATCTGTTGCTACCACCTTTACTGCTTTTACAGCTGGTGGAAAATGAGCAAGAAATAGATGTTCGGTAGAATGAGGTTCGGGAAAAGTTCTGCCTGCAGGTAGCGTTGCACCTTTGTATAAAGTTACCGTTTGTGGATCATAACCTTTTTGGTTCTCCATCTCTCCCATTGCTTTCCCATCCAGAAAATACTCCACCTTCCATTTCGGATCCCAATTCCATACATTGGCGATCAATCTTTTTTGATTGGTCAATTCATCCACATAAATATGTACTTGCTCCTTTTTATCTAAACCTGTTGATTTATAATACCACTTTAAATTTTTTCCATCTACTTCGTAAACGCCGTAACCTCTTGGTGTTCCATCTTCGCAAACTGGCCCAGTCCACCATGCACCACAAACTGCACCATGATTGTGTTCGAAAATTCCATCGGTAATAACATTACGCATATAATGTGTATGGCCAGACATGATGTGAACATTGGTAAAACCATTTAAAACCGCATATAAATCTGTATTGTTTTTCACCGAATTATGCACTGGAATATGCAAATTGACGATAACCAGCGTATCTTTATCTACGAACTTTAAATCTTTCGCCAACCAATCTAATTGAGCTTGAGAGATATAGCCGTCATATTTGCGTTCTTCTCCTAGATAACGCACATCATCCATTACTACATAGTGTGCTTTTCCGCGATTGAAAGAGTAATAAGTTGGTCCGTAATGCTCTTGAAATGTCTTATCCGAAGTTTCATCGCCACCCAGTCTGTAGTCCATATCATGGTTACCTAAACATTGAAAAAATGGAATACCCATTTCTTTCACTGCTTGATTATAATCGACAAATAATTCATGGTTATCCCAAACAATGTCGCCAACGGTTATTCCATGTATCGGAATGTTTCCCATCGATTGAATTACCTTTTTAGTATCAGGAACCGATGTTGTCATCATTTTCTCGACATCTTTTTTATTCTTTACCTGCGGATCGGCCCAAATAATAAAATTATGGCGATTATCATCTTGTTTCATCGCCTTCAACTCAAAATTTAAATCTGTTTTGGCATCAAGCTGTTCATAATATTTTGCCAAATGGCTATCGGTGGTAAATTCATAACCAGATGGTGTGCTAATCCAAATAAACTTTGCTAAAGGATTTACCTCGATAGTATACTTGCCATTTTTGTCAGTTTGGATTACATTAAAACCATCTGATACCACCACGTTTGCAATACCTTTCCCTTTAGCGGTTACCCTGCCGCTAATTTTATTATCAATATCTAAAAGAGAAAAAGCTGAGTATGATTTTAAGCTTACAAATAAGGTTGTGGTAAGTAATCCAGTTTTTTGGATAAACGATCTTCTGTTCATTTAGGATGAATATGTATTGGTGATTTGATAATTTATGGGAGATATTTAGAATTTGAAGTTGCTTCGTTTTAAAATGTTAGGAGAAAATTTCTTTGAATTTTCTCCTAACATTTCAACTTTCATTTTAGGTTATATAAATCAGCTACCTAATCTCAGTGGCATTTGCGCCTTCTATTTCAGCTATAGTAGAAGTTTTGCTTAAAATAATTGTGGTTTGTGTACGTGCTTTTACCCACTTATTCAATTTTGTATCATAAGCACCACCCAACACGTAGAAGTAACCTGCATCTGCTGGCAATGCATAAGTTAAAGATTGAGTGTTTGTTCCTGCTCTGTAATACGGTTGAGGCACTAAGGTTTGTGGGTTGATGATATCGTAAATATCTGTGTTTCCAATTCTATAACCAGCACCATAATTTGGCGCTGCGCCAATTTGATACAAACTTCCACCACTATGAACCCATAACACATCAATAGGTGCGGTGGCTTGGGTAACTTCAATTCCTCTAAACAATGCCATACCAAATGCGTTTCCACTGTTTGCAAATAGTCCAGTGGTTGCATTACCTGTTACGGTGCTTGATGAATTGAATCTATCGCTTACCTTATTATAATCTAAAGCTCTTATCCATTTTGAAGATGCAATAGAAGTTGAATTCGCACCATTTATAAGTTTATTAATACCGCCCACATAAAAGAATTCTCCTTTAACAACTGTTCCAGATGTAAGATTAATTTTGTAAGTTCTTTGTTGCCCAGTTGCCCAACCTTGTGCCGGCACACCAGTAGGAACAGATGCACCAGCATTATTACTTACCACTAACGAGAAAGGTGTAACTGCAAAATTAATATCTTTAGTTGCCCGAAGTTGGACATATTCATTGTTACCATCGCCTCCGTTAACATCGCTGATGAAACCACTAATGATACACTCGGGCGCATCTACAGTTGAACTTAAAGGGCTTATGTCATTAGGATTGATCAAACGATGTTGTGGAACGATCTTATCATTAACCATTTTATTAATGATAATACCCCTATAATTGCCAGAATAGGGCGGTTTTACATTCGCAAATGTTGCGCTTGGATCGGTTGCTAGTGTCAAATCTGCGGTACCATCATTAATTGTCTTTTCACCTGACAGCGTTTCAGAACTTGATAAAGTAGGGTTAAAAGTACATTTGTAGATGGTAAGTAAAGTACAGTCATACCGATCAGGATAAGTGGTGATTAAGTTTCCAAATCCACGCGTATTGAACAACGTTTTTCCTGAAGCGATTTTAGTTACATCTGCACCCGATTTTCCGGTAATTTGCAATGAGCCATTTACACGCTTTAAAACACCGCCATCAATTTTAACGTGAACTGAATCTCCTGGAACATATTTAGCCGCATCGGCACCAATATTAATGGCTATTCCTCTTAAAGAATCTGCCCCTCCAACAATTCTGGTATTTTGAATAATTAGCAAACCTGCAGGTAAATTTCTAGTGGAATGATCGGAGATTACCTGACCCTTAACCATACTTGCTCCACGCATATTTTCGAGGTTTAAACTTACCTCAGCGTTAGTATATATCTTCCGCAAATCGAAGTTCGGAATAAAAGAACTTGGAGTAGAAATTACGTAATCGGAATCTCTTTTGCAACTTATTATAAAGGCCATGCAAACTAATGCATACAGCGCATTTTTTAATATCTTTTTCATAATTTTCAAATGAATTTTTTATGATTATGGCTTTTGCCACCACATTAACGTATTAATATCATCAGGTCCCTGTATGGCTATTGCATTACTATAGCTTGTTGGGTTTGTAGATTGGGTAACCAACGGATAATTTAACCTGGCTGGCATTTTTTGGTTATTTACTAAACCTGGTCCCTTAGGTAGAATCGGATGGCCAGTTCTTCTAAACTCAAACCATTGTTGCATATCTACCAAAAACAAAGCATAATATTTTTGAATGTGGATCATTTCCAGCTGGCTCGTATTGCCTAGAGTTGTATTATCTAGAGGCAATGTTGGGTCCCATTCCAAATCGGCAGCCGTGATATAATCGATAAATCTACTATCAGTTGGGGTACTGATGTAGTTTGGCAGCCAATAGTTAATGGCATCAACCATTCCTTTATAGTAATATTTTTCAGTAGGCCCGCTAATCCACCCTTTTGCAGCTGCTTCTGCTAAAATGAAATCAACTTCCGCCGTGTTCATGATAATTCCTGTAAATCGATCGGTTTGTAATGTTGGTTTATTCGAATCAGCATCTGAATTAAAATGTGATAAAACAGTAACACCAGAACCAGGTGCGTAACCACTTGGAACGCCTACAAAACCTCCATTTGGAGCTTGATCTATGCAAAAGCGATTAACATTTCCTGTTCCCAGACTTCCATTCATTCTTGGATCACCCCAACTAACTAATTTACTTAAGAAGAAATCACAGATAGGAATACCTCTAAAGTCGGCGGCACGTATATTTACCATGAATGGCGATGAATAAACTGCGGTGCTGCTATTGGTTCCATTCCATAGTATTTTAGCGGTATGCGTATTGTCTTGCATAATCGGGTATTCTGCCGGATTAGTATCTACTATCTGTTTAATCTTAGCAATTACACTTGTTGAAACCTCACTTTTAGCCGATACTCTTAATAAAAGCCGTAAGTATAAAGAATTGCAGAACCTCCTCCATTTAGAAACATCTCCCTGAAAAACAGGATCACTGGTAGCAACAATAGGAGTTCCTTCTTTTAAAAGTTGATTTGCTTGCTCCAATTGAGCAAACATCGCAGTATAAATATCTTTTTGCCTATCGAATGCAGGTTGTACGTTACCTTCTTTCCCCATATTCGCCTGGCTGAAAGGAATATCGCCATAAGTATCGGTTAGTAATTGATATACCCAAGTTTGTGCTACTAATGATATGCCTTGATATGACTTATTAAGTGATTCTGGTTTGCTCGCAATATTGTAGATATCTTTTAAATCAGTAAGATATAGGTACCAATTGTTCCAGGTATAATCTGCAAGCGTTCTGCGTACATCATACCTAAACACCCTACCTTCAGAATCATTAATCTCAACGGTAACCTGCATTAACTGGTTGTTGAAATTCCAGTTTCTGACCATATTAGTATTTAATACGCCTACCAGCGCAGGCGCAAGTAATTGGTTTGCGCTTGTTGTACTTTTGCCAATAGGATCGGTATTTACCTCCGTAAAATCTTTTGTACAAGATGATACCGCCAAACCGATAATGGCCAAAAATGTATATGTTATTTTAAGTTTATAATTTTTCATGATAAATAAAGTTAAAGTCCAACAACTAAACGGGCGCCAAAAGTACGGGTTGAAGGCAACTGCCCAGTTTCAAATCCCTGAACAATATCTGATCCGGCTAAAGTTCCAAACTCTGGATCGAATGCAGGCCAAGGCGACCAAATGAATAAGTTACGGCCATAAACACCTAAGCTTAGTTTGGTGAAGCCAAGACCTTTAAGCACTTTTTGACCAAAATTATAAGTTAAATTGGCCTCTCTGAATTTTAAATAATCGGTTCTAAAAACGCTTCCCTCCGCTTGGCCACTACCATATAGAGATTCGTAATAAGCATTCATATCAGTAGCCACTACATCATTTTTTCTATAAGTACCATCTGGATTCAAAAGAACGCCGTCGCCAACAACGCCGTTGTATCTTCCTGGTAAAGTGATAGTATGCTTACCCAATGATGCCATTCTAGAAAATGTTAATGAATGCCCAACTGCACCTAACTGTGCATCGAACAGAGCGCCCAAACTTAAATTCTTGTAGGAGATGTTTGATCCGAAACCAAATCTAAATTGTGGTAACGTATTACCCAAATACAATAAGTTTGGATTCTCAAGGGCAACACCAGTTTGCGGGTTAAAGACGATTTGACCGTCTGGAGATCTTAAATAACCTCTTCCGTACATATCGCCCATGCTTCCGCCTACATTAGCCACTACCTGGCCACCACCCAGGGCACCTGTGCGTAATACAACCGAACTATCTGCTAATTCTCTAATTTTATTTCTATTGGCCGAAAAATTTGCATTTACTTCCCATTTAAAAACTCTTGATTTCAATGGTGTTCCATTAATAGCCAACTCTATACCTTTATTATCTACTCTACCTATATTTATAACCTGCAAGTTGTAACCTGTAGATTTGTCGATAATTCTACTGAGTATTTGGTTTTTAGTATTCCCGCTGTATGCAGCAAAATCAAAATTTAATCTATTATTAAATAGTTTTACTTCCATACCCACTTCAACCGTTGTAGTAATAAGCGGTTTTAAATCAGGGTTTGGCAACACACGAGGATTGTTCATCGCACTATCCGGATAAATTCCGTCGCTGGCATACAAATAATTATAGGCGGTTCTGTAGGGAACAGTGCTTCCACTACCTACTTGTGCAATTGAAGCTCTTAACTTGGCAAAGCTTACCATCTTAGGCAGCTTCCAATAATCTGAAGCAATAAAAGCCAAACTTGCTGATGGATAGAAAAAACCAACATTATCAGTTCTGGTGATAGTAGCTAAAGTACTGTTCCAATCTTGACGGGCTGTGATATCTAAGAAAAGATAATTCTTATAACTTAAAGAGCCTAGCGCATAAAAACTGTTCAGTCTAAATTGTGCTGTATCTGGAACATATACCACTGGATTCTGATTATTTGTTAAATCATAAAGATTTGGAATAATTAATCCATCGGCTCTTTTCTCTAATTTATTATATTGGTTTCTCATTTGGCTACCGCCTACACTAGCGGTCACTTGAAAATCTTTGGAAATCTTCTTATTATATCTTAATAAAAAGTCAGCACTTATTTCATACGAACGGATGTCAGCTACACGGAAGGAACCCTGTGCAAATTTATTACCGGCAGCATCCCAAGGACGGCGGGTTTCCCGAACATCGTTATTTAAATCGCCAGATGCTCTTAACATCAGACTAAGCTCATCAGTAAATTTATAGGTAGCTTGAATATTTCCTAACCAACCATTACGTCTCTGCCCATTTAAATATTGTTCTGAAATTGCATAAGGCCCTTCAGGAAAAGTTGTGGTTAAGTTCGTAAACTGTCTAAAAACTTGACCTGGTGCCCAGTAGTCTTTATACCAATCTATATTTACGTTAGGTTGTGCAAACATAAACCAATACATTAACGATTGATTACCATACCCTGTTGCAGGCAAATTATCGCTATTGCGATTACTGTATTGTATTTTAGTATTAATATTTAATTTTTTAGTGATGTTGGTTGTTGCATTTAAGGCTACTGTTGTTCTATCTAATCCTGTATTGGGTACAATCCACTCATTATTTCCATGACTTGCTGATAAACGTAAACCAACTTTTTTAAAAGTACCGTCTATACTGAATGAGTTGGATGATTCAAAACCTGTTTTAAAAAATGCATCGACAGGATCAGGCGCAGCCACCCAAGGAGTTCTGGTTAACCCTTGACTTTTGGTCGCAGGATCATACTGAAAAAACATCATACCTGGGTCAAACTCTGGCCCGTATGTAGAACTTGTTGCACTTGTGTTTGCACCATCAGCACTTGCAGCATAAGAGAAGTATGAATTTCCGGCAACGCCTGCCCCGTATTGTGTTTGCCTATCAGGACTGCGGTTTATTTCTTCCCATGCGCTATTTGATGTAAATGAAATATTAACTTTTTTTCGGTTTAAGCCAGCAGATTTGGTTGTAATAATGATTGCCCCATTTGCACCACGTTGACCATATAATGCTGATGCCGCAGGTCCTTTTAAGATAGTAACATTCTCAATATCATCGGGATTCAAATCGTTTAAGCCACTGCCAAAATCGGCCGGCATTATATCTCCTGATGTACCGTAAACGCCACCGCCTGTTCCACCAGTACGCCTGGCCGAACTACTTGCAACCACACCATCGATTACAATTAATGCTTCATTATCTCCCGTTAAATTATTCTCGCCACGCAAAATTATTTTGTTTGAACCTGCAGGACCGCTATTTCTAACCAAATTTAAACCAGCAACTTTACCCGATAAGGCATCCGTCCAGTTACTTGATACCGCATTGGTGAATGCTGTACTATCTAATTTAGAAACCGCATAACCTAGTGATTTTTCTTCTCGTTTTATGCCTAGAGCAGTTACTACCACTTCATTTAACTGGCTGTTTGATGATTTCAGTCTAATTGTTAATCCAGTCAAATTCCCAGAAATACTTCTGCTTACAACCGTATATCCAACCATGTTGAATGAAATGGTTCCTGTACCTTGAAGCGTAACCGAAAAATCTCCATTATCGTTTGTTACGCCCAATACCTTTCTAGCGCCATCGCTTATGGTTGTACCCACTAAAGGCTGTCCATCTCCATCATCGAGCACTTTTCCTTTAACTACAAAGCGTTGTGCCGGCTGCTGCGCAAACAGGCTCAGAGTAGATGAAAGAAATAGCCCAATAAGTAAAATTTTGAAATAAAATGAAAAGGGATGACTTACTACTGCTAGAAAAGACTTCTGTTCATCATACTGAAGATGCTTAGGGATTTCATCAACAGTTTTTGATCCATGCCAAAACATGGAACTAGTTTTAGTAAAAAGTTTGTTCATATTATATCCGGTTATTAGCTTTTTTAATTAGTAATTTTCGTTTTGTTACGCTTTCGGAATAGCTGCAAAATAAGCCCTTCGAGATTAAGGATATGTTAAGCAACAATTAAGAAAACAAAATAAACGCTCATAAAATTACGAATTGTTCGTTTTGCCATTATTAATGGTTTCGATAAATAAAATTAACAAAACAAATCGAAACTAAAAACAATTAACGAATTTCAGAAGATAATTATCTTTTTCAATTGCTGCAATTCTATATTAAAGAAAATGAAGCGCCAAGATAATTCAACATACGATGAAAGAAACGTACGATAAAATAGCTTCAAGCTGTATATACAGACATTAACAGCATGAGTTGCGAATAAGATTTCGCTAAAGAAAAACCGGTAATTATTTGGTTACATTAAAATATTTAAATATAACTAAAATGCTATTAAAGCATTTTTAATAAAATAAAAATTCTATGTAACATTCTCATGTCAGCGTAAATGAAAGATAAAGAAACACCAAACACTACGCTCTTACCTAGCAAAAACGTACTTAATGTAAATTTTACTTAAAGAAATTGTTCTCTCTAGAATAACAAGTACGAATATTGGCAAAATAACGAAGCTGAAAATATTTAAGCTATAAAACAAGTAAGCCAGAATTAAAATCAAACGAAAGCATTCAAGATAATAGATCCATCTTCGTTGCTCCAGGAGCGCACCAATATTAATTAAAGTAAGCAAAATAAAAAATGACATGGCGATTTTCCCCCACGAATCAATAACGTTAAAAAACAATGTTAGCCCCGTAAGCATGGCTACAACCACAATTAATTGAATATTTAGGTAAAGCCTAAAATTTACCCTGGAGTTTTTCTTAATCTTATTTTGTTCAAATCTCTTTTCTAAAATTGGCCTGATATTTTGGTCCATCAATGCAGGACTACCAAAGAGTGCATCCCATTTTGCCCTTAAACCATTTGCTTGCTTGTAGGCCTCTCCTATCTCGAGGTAGTAATGAAAATGTTGCCACAAAAAACTATAACTTTTTAATGGGTGCGTGAGACCGTATTTTGGGGCCTCCTCCTCCTGCTGAAAAGTACCGAAAAGTTTATCCCAAAAAACGAAAACATCACCATAATTTTTATCCAAATACTTTTCATCACTTGCATGGTGCACTCCATGAAGCGATGGGGTAATGAAAATCTTTTCTAACCAACCCAGTTTCCCTACCATTTGCGTATGGGTAAAAAATGAGTAGGCCCCATGCACCAACAATATGCTAATGATCATAGTAGGCTGAAAACCTATGAAGGGTAATATACACCAGAATACATTTCTAAAAATTGCCTGAAAAGTGGTGATTCTCGCCGCTGCCGAAAGGTTAAATTCTTCACTTTGATGGTGAACAATATGTGCAGCCCATAAAAAATTAATTTCATGCCCCAATCTATGGTACCAATACCAAACTAAATCTGTCGCCAACAGTAGTAAAACCCAAACGTACCATTTTGTAGAAATATCAAACAAAGCATAATTACGATATACCCAATCATATACCTGATAAAAACTAGCTGCAATAAACAGATTTAATAGGCGCTCTGCTATACCTACACTAAAGTTAGCTACGGTACTTTCATATCTAAAAATTTTCTCCCTTTTTTGCCTTTGAGCGATTTGATATTCTATAAATACAAAAATAAAAAAAGCTGGAATTGCAAATGCAAGATAATTTAAGCCCATTATATGAAAGTTCTGTTTCAATTTTAAACGCCACAAACATAATAATATTCTACTAAATCTATATATTTAGTAGTCTACTATTTTAAATTAAATACCTTTCTATTCGTTTTATGTTTTTTGATTCTATTAATTTGCATCAATCAGTTTTAGTATAAATAATTGCAACATGGCAACAAAAACAAATAACGATCAATCCAATATCTTATCTATCGATATAGGCGGTACAAGTATTAAAACAGTATTGCTAGACGAGGATGGGAATATGCTATCAGAATATTTAAAAAGTAAAACTCCCGAAGGTGCAACACCAAAAGATATTGTATCCGGTATTGAAGCGTTAATTAAGCCTATCCCTAATACTTTCAATAGGGTTTCAATTGGTTTTCCAGGTTATGTAAAAAATGGGATTGTAAAAACTGCACCTAATCTGGCAAAAAACAAATGGGCTGATGTCGATTTGGCCCAACGTGTAGCAGATGCTCTCGATAAACCAGTAAGGTTGGTAAATGATGCCGATCAACAAGGTTTGGGCGTAGTTGAGGGAAAAGGATTCGAAATTGTGTTCACTGTTGGAACCGGCTTTGGAACCGCCCTTCTGTTTGATGGCGAGCTTTTACCCCATTTGGAACTTGCACACTTTCCGTTAAACAAAGAAGAAGATTACGACGATTATATCGGAAACAAAGCTTTTGAAAAGATAGGTGGCGAACGTTGGAACAAACGCCTTAAAAAAGTAATCGAAACTTATAAAACGGTATTCAATTATGATTTCCTTTATATCGGCGGAGGCAACTCGAAACAGATAGACTTTAAGCTAGATGAAAACATGAAACTGGTAACCAACAGAGATGGAATTAAAGGCGGTGCCAAACTTTGGAAATTGGCCGATAAATACAATATATTTACCGTTAATCCCAAAGTGTAAAATATACACTAATTGGTTTTTTTATTACAATCAAATAACAACACAATTAATAATATTAATTTCTAAACCCTAATTTTGGGTAACAAGCAAAAGAGCAAGAAATGTCAAATAACGATTCTAAAAATTACAAATTAGGGATGATAGGTTTAGGCACAATGGGCCGAAACCTATTATTAAACATGGCAGATAAAGGTTTTTCCGTTACGGGTTATGATAAAGATCAGAAGATGATCTCAAAACTTGAAGATGAAGGAAAAGAGCACAATCTTAAAGGATTTAACGATATCAAAGCCTTTATCAATAGTTTACAAACGCCAAGAACCCTGATTTTGTTAGTGCCGGCCGGCCCAATTGTGGATAGCGTTATTAATGAACTTAAACCTTTGTTGAGTAAAGGCGACATCATTATTGATAGTGGAAATTCGCACTTTACAGATACCAACCGCCGCGTTGACGAATTGGAAAAAGATGGTTTACATTTCTTTGGAATGGGGATTTCTGGTGGCGAAGAAGGTGCAAGGTTTGGACCAAGTATGATGCCTGGAGGAGATAAACAAGCATACAACGTGGTTAAAGACGTTTTCGACGCAGTTGCTGCTAAAGTAGGTAGCGATCCGTGTGTTACTTACATTGGTCCAGGTGCTTCCGGTCACTTTGTAAAAATGGTACACAACGGCATTGAGTACGCTATCATGGAACTTATAGCAGAAGTTTACGGTGTACTTAAAAACGGGATGGGTTATTCTAACAATGAAATTTACAATGTATTTAAGAAATGGAATGAAGGCAGACTACAATCTTTCCTTTTAGAAATTACTGCAGAAATATTTTTGTTTAAAGATACAGAAACACAAAATGATTTATTAGATCAAATTAAAGATGAAGCCCGCTCAAAAGGAACAGGTAAATGGACTTCAGAAGTTTCAATGGAACTTCAGTTGCCGGTGCCTACCATCAATGAAGCAGTTTCAAATCGCGATTTATCAAAATTTAAAGCATTAAGGGTTTCACTTGAGGATGCTTTTGGTAAAAAAGAAAACAAAATTGATATCACTGTTGATGATTTAGAAAATGCTTTTTATTTTTCTATGATTAGCGCTTATGCACAAGGGATGCACCTGTTAGTGCAAGCCTCTAAAGAATATCAATACGATCTTCAACTGCAGGAAATTGCGAAAATTTGGAGGGGGGGTTGTATTATCCGTGCTAAATTTTTAGAAGATATTTACCAGGCTTACGAAAAAGATAATTCGTTGGAACACTTGTTCGGTGATAGCGGTATCCAGGAGATTATTAAATCTACACTTGCCGGTACTCGTAAAAGCATTTCAGCCTGCATCAACGCTGGTATCGGAATTCCAGCTTTTGCCTCTACCCTAACCTATTTCGATACCGTTACCACTGCTCGAATGCCTTCGAACTTAATACAGGCACAAAGAGATTTCTTCGGAGCTCACACCTTCGAACGTATAGATAAAGATGGCGTATTCCATGCTGATTGGAACAAATTATCGTAATAAATTTGATTAAGAATCCAAAAATATAATGAAAACCAAAACCGCATTAAACCCCACAATATTTGTAATATTTGGTGGTACAGGTGATTTAAATAAAAGAAAATTAGCACCTGCGCTATACAATTTATTTATTGAGGGTTACATGCCTGATCAATTTGCTATCATTGGCACCGGTAGAACCGAGTATACCGATGAGAGTTACAAAACCGCTCTAGAAGAAGCTGTAAATGAATTTTCTCGCTCGGGTAAAGTTAAAAAAGAAAAATGGGATACGTTTGGTGATACCATTCGATATTGTCCTACAGATTTTGCTCAACCTAAGACCTTCGAGAATTTAAAAGCGGCAGTAGAAAAATACCAAAAAGAATATGGCAAAGATACGCAGGTGATTTTTTACCTGGCCGTGGCTCCAAACTTTTTCCCTGTTATTGCCGAATACCTGCAAAAATATAAACTTACTGAGGATGAAGATAATAGCCGTATCGTAATTGAGAAGCCATTTGGTCATGATTTAGAGTCTGCAAAAGAACTTAATGCATTATTAAGTACTATTTTCACCGAAAAGCAAATCTACCGCATTGATCATTATTTGGGTAAAGAAACGGTGCAGAACATGATGGCGTTTAGGTTTGCAAATGCACTGTTTGAACCATTATGGAATAGATCTTACATTGATCACGTTCAAATTTCGGTTACCGAACAGTTGGGTGTTGCCGATCGGGGTGGTTATTATGAAGGTGCTGGTGCTCTGCGTGATATGATTCAAAATCACCTTTTACAGTTGTTGTGCTTAATAGGCATGGAAGCGCCAATTAACTTTGATGCCGACGAAATTAGAAACCGTAAGGTGGAGGTTTTAAGAGCCATGCGTCCGTTCTCTGCTGAAGATATCCGTTTCCACACTGTACGTGGCCAATACAGCAAAGGTTGGGTTGAAGGTAAAGAGGTTCCGGGCTATCGCCAGGAAAAAGGTGTAGATCCACACTCCAATACAGAAACCTTCGCCGCTGTAAAATTCCATATTGATAACTGGAGATGGCAGGGAATTCCATTTTATTTAAGAACTGGAAAACGGTTAAATCAAACTTCATCTCTTATTACCATTCAGTTTAGAGATGTTCCTCATCAAATTTTCTCTTCTGATGTAACAGAAAGCTGGCAACAAAACCGCCTGGTAATTAGTATCCAACCAGAAATGAGTATTCGCATGCAGGTGCAAGCGAAAAGACCTGGTTTGGATATGGTTTTAAATCCTGTTGATATGGTTTTTGACTATAAAGGAACTTATGAGGGCGACACACCGGAAGCTTATGAAACTTTATTATTGGATACCATGATGGGTGATCAAACGTTGTTTATGCGTGGCGATCAGGTAGAAGCTGCCTGGGAATTGGTAATGCCAATTTTAAACACCTGGGAAAGTAAAAAATCAATAAATTTTCCAAACTATCCAGCCGATAGCTGGGGACCAGAAGAAGCAGAGGCACTTATTGCAAGAGATGGCTTCCATTGGTTCAATTTACCATTAAAAAATAAAGAGTAAAAACTCCTCATAGCTGGGCAAAAAGCAATAATCAACTAAAGTGATGGAGATTGCTTTTTGCCTCGCAATTAGGTTTAATATTTAGCAATATGAATTTATTAATATATAAAACGATTGAAGAACTCACTGAAGATTTAGCAGATTACATTATCAAAATTGCTGAGGTTTCTATTGAGGAAAATGATCGTTTTAATTTTGTTTTAACCGGAGGTAGTTCACCCAAAGCACTTTATCATTTTCTGGCGAAAGAATGCGAACATAGAATTGATTGGGAAAAAGTATATTTCTTTTTTGGCGATGAGCGAAATGTTCCGGCAAATGATGAAAATTACAATGGGTTAATGGCAAAAAAGGCACTACTCGATCCATTAAATATTGAAGACGATCATATTTTTTATGTTGATACAACACTGGCTCCAGAGAAAGCTGCAATTGAATATAAAAAAGCAATCGATAATCATTTCAAAGGCGAAGATTTAGTTTTTGATCTAATTTTATTGGGAATGGGTGATGATGCGCATACCGCCTCAATTTTCCCCCATACTTCATTGGTTAAGGATGAAGAAGTAAACATAGCTTCTGTATTCGTAGAAAAGCTAAACACTTATCGCGTTAGTTTTACAGCCCCTTTAATTAATAAAGCCGAAAACATAGCTTTCCTTGTCTTTGGAGAAAACAAAGCCGAAGCCATTAAACATGTAATTGGCGATGAACAAAAGGATTTTGATTTATATCCATCTCAACTCATTGATCCTATTGATGGTAAGCTTACTTTCTTTACTGATGAGGCTGCCACTAAACTATTAGAAGAATAGTGTCTGGTCAACCAGCTGATTTTTTAAATGGAAAAACGGAATATACCTTAGGTTTATTCCGTTTTTTTATAGCGCAGATAAATGAGATTGGCATCGTTCAGCTACATGCAAAAAAATCGATGGTTGCTTTACATTCTACACTCGATTTTGCCTACATCACTCAATTTGGAAAAAACTTTATTCATATCGTTTTACCTTTTAATAAGCCTTTCGATGATAATTTGTGTTTCGTTAAAATCGCTAAAATACCAGGAGCCTCACAATATAATCACCATTTAAGAATTTACGCCAAAGAAGATTTTAATGAAGAAGTGATGCATTTTTTTAAACTTGCTTTCGCTGGAAGTTTCCGCTCTTAATCAAGTTTTTCCTCAATTAACAGTTTAATCATTCCATCGGCCATGCCCACTTTTGGAACAAAAATTTGTTTAATACCTGTCCATTTCATTAAAGTCAAATAAATTTCACTTGCAGGAATAATTACGTCAGCACGATCAGGATTTAAACCCAATTCATGTATACGCTCTTTTAGAGAATAGCTTGTTAACTTATTGTAAAGTGCATTTAGTTTTTGAATTGATAGCGGGGCACCATCCTTTTCATCACTCATTCTGAATAATTTATTAATATTACCTCCAGTACCAATTGCTGCCAACTGTTTGTAATTCTTGGTATGCTCCTTCACCCATTCTTTCATTTCGTCCCAGGTTTCTTCTTTATCCTGATTATCTAACATTCTTATCGTACCAATATTAAACGAACGTGAAGCTTCTGGTACGCCTTTTACAAATACCGATAATTCGGTACTTCCACCACCAACGTCAATGTATAAATATGTTTTATTTTCATCTAAATCGGCCTCTATATGGTTGGCATAAATGATGTTAGCTTCTCTCTGACCTTCAATGATTTCGAGATTTAAGTCCGTTTGTGCCTTAATCATTTTCACGATATCCTGTCCATTGCTAGCCTCACGCATGGCTGATGTAGCACAGGCCAAATATTCGGAAACGTGATAAACATCCATCAGACTTTTAAAGGCTGACATCGTTTTTACCAAATCTCCCGCTTTTCTTTCAGAAATATGATGATCCAAGAAAGCATCATCGCCCAAGCGTAAGGGCACTCTAATTAAAGTGTTCTTTTTATATTTATATTTCCCGTCGCTTTTGCTGATGTCGGCAATGAGCAATCTTACTGCGTTCGAGCCAACATCTATAGCTGCATATCTTAACATTATTGGTGCTTGGT
Source organism: Pedobacter sp. AC212 (assembly GCF_979258625.1). Taxonomy (NCBI): domain Bacteria; kingdom Pseudomonadati; phylum Bacteroidota; class Sphingobacteriia; order Sphingobacteriales; family Sphingobacteriaceae; genus Pedobacter; species Pedobacter sp. AC212. The sequence goes on from NZ_OZ409870.1 coordinate 3,065,617, forward strand.
TTTTAAGTAGTTATAAATATCAACCTGAGCTCTAATCTTTTTGCTCAATCTATTTTTATGATATCTATTATTATTGGATGCGTTAATTTGTCGTGATTTTGTATTGTCTTGCAACTGAAGATCAATGATGTCTTGAATTTCTTGTTTTACTTCGGGATCAAGAACCGGAAAGCCTACTTCTACCCTATGCTCAAAGTTTCTGCTCATTAAATCTGCAGAAGATAAGTACATATCATTTTTGCCATTATTACTGAAAATGTAAATTCTAGCATGTTCTAAAAACTTATCAATAATACTGATAGCGGTTATGTTTTCACTAAAGCCTTTAACGCCAGGAACTAAACAACAAATTCCCCGAACAATGAGTTGAATTTTAACACCAGCATTACTGGCATCGTATAGCTTTGAAATGATGCCTTCATCAGCCAAACTATTCACTTTTAGCATGATATAAGCCAGTTTTCCCGCTTTGGCATTTCTTATTTCTCTATTGATAAAATTGATCAGCTTTGAGCGGCTTTCCAGCGGAGAAACGATTAAATGTTTAAATCCTTTGGTTACTGTTCTTTTGTTTAACGCATCAAATAATTTTACCAGATCATTTGTAATTTCCTTTTTAGCTGTGAAAATACTGTGATCGCAATATAACCCAGCGGTTTTCTCATTGAAATTTCCTGTAGCTAAATTTGCATAATAAACAGGCTTATCTTTTTCTATTCTTTTAACCAGGCAAATTTTAGAATGAACCTTATAATCTGTTAAGCCATAATTAACTTTTACACCTTCTTCCATCAACCTTGATGTCCAGAATATATTGGCTTGTTCATCAAACCGGGCCTTTAGTTCCAATACTACAGAAACTGATTTGCCGTTCTTTGCCGCATTAATCAAGGCGTTAATTACCTTCGAGTTTTCAGCAAGGCGATATAGCGTGATTTGAATTTCAGTAACCTTAGGATCAATTGCCGCTTCCCTTAGAAACAATATGATGTAATCATAAGATTGATATGGTAGATTTACCAGGTAATCACGACGAGCAATTCTACTAAAAACACTCTGCGTACGTGGCAAATCATGCACCTTTAAGGGTACGTTTGGCGCATACTCTAATTCTTTCTTCCCAACGTTAGGAAAAGAGATAAAGTCTCCAAATTTATGATAACTATTGCCCGGTATCAAACTGTCAGCATCGAGTTTGAGTTTGTTTACTAAAACAGTAAGCATGTTCAAAGGCATTGCCGAATCGTACAATAAACGCATTGGCTTACCCTTTTTCCGTTTCTCTAAACTACTTTTTAAGTCTTCGATAAACTTATCATCGATATTTTTATCTATATCCAACTCAGCATCTCTTGTTAGCTGAATAGAGTAGGCTTCTAAATGATCGTAAGTAAAAACATAGAAAATATCATCAAGGCAGTAGCGGATAATATCTTCGGCAAGAATAATAAACTTTAAGTCGTTGGTTTCTGGCAAGACCAGGAAACGTGGCAAACTCGGCGGAATTTCGATTAGCGCATACTTCTCTCTAACTTTCGTATCCTTTTTGGATAATTTCACAAAGAAATACAAAAACCGATCTTTTAGTTCTGGAAAAGGTTTATCCATATCCAACATGATTGGAACCAGATTTGATAAAATTTTATCACGAAAGTGGTTCTTCACAAACTCTCCTCTACTCACATTGAGCTGGGTATCATTCAAAATAAAGATTCTATTTTGTGCAAGCTCATTGATAAGCGTAGCCTGAAACAACTGATCAAACTTTCGCTCTTGTTTCACTACGATATTTTTAATCTCATTGAGGATTTTCTTCGGATTGAAACCCAAAAGCGCTTTTGCTTTATCGTTTAAATTGGTTAGCCGCGACATTGTTGCGACCCGCACTCGATAAAACTCTTCCAGATTGGAAGAAAATATAGATAGAAACTTAATCCTTTCGATGAGTGGAACGGTTTCATCGGCCGCTTCTTGTAACACACGATCGTTGAAATACAACCAGCTTATTTCGCGGTTTAAAAATGGTATTTTCTTCTTGCTCATCTAAAAAAATAAAAAATCCCCGTGGGTACAGGGATGCTCAAAGCTGCAAAATAATTTGTTAAATTGATGTTAATAAATCAAAGTGTTAACGTTAACGAATTGTTTAATCGTTAATACAAAAAACCGAAACTAAAGCAATTTTTTAGCGGCCGTTTTAACACTTTTTGGCTTTGCTGCTTCTTCAGCTGCTTTCGCAACGTCTTTTGCTAACGGTTTTGCCTTATTTTGAACTGCTTTTTTAGTATCGGTAGCGTCTTTCTTTGCTGTTGCTACTTTTTGCTTAGCCGCTGATATTGTTTTGCTAACAGCTTTTTCTGTTGATTTTGGTACTCCAGTTGCAGCAACTTTGCTTATTTCTCTTTTAGCAGGGACATTCTCTTTCGTTTCAGTCGCTTTACTTGCAGTTTTTTTAATGGCTTCTACTGGCTTAGCTAACGCTTTTTCTACTTTTTCCTCAGATGCAATTGCTGCAACTTTAACACTTTGAACAATCGGTTTAGCTTTAGAAACTGCTTTTTTAACCACTTTCGCTGCAGATTTTTCCGCTTTATTAACCACCTTTGTAACCGGCTTTTTATTGGCCTTTGATTTTGACGACTTTAATAAATCATCAATTTTATGACCCACATCTGATTTGATCACCGTAAACTTTTTAGTCAATTTTTTAGCTACGCGTTTGCTTGCTTTTGCAACTTCTGAACTAATTTCTGATGCATCATGGCCCAAGCTTTTAATTACATCTAAAAACTGCGAAGTAATTGATTGCTCTAACTGTTTTGCAGCTTCTTTTTTTGTTGCTTTTTTTTGAGACTTAGCTTTAGTGGTTTTCATATTATTTTTCGTTTTTTTGTGAGATCGATTATTTTCTAATAAATCTACTTAATTTTTTAATTTAAAAGCTAAAACCATGCCTTCTTTTGATATTGTAAGTAAAGTTGATGCGCAAACCCTTGATAATGCGATTAATAATGCCAAGAAAGAAATCCTCAATAGATTTGATTTCAATGGATCGAAAAGTACTGTAGATTTGGATAAAAAAACCAACGTTGTAACCATTGTTACGGAAGATGACATGCGATTAAAAGCCATTGAAGGTTCGATTATATCGAGGATGATGAAACAAAATCTGGATCCAAAAAGCCTTGACTTTGGCAAAGAAATCATCGCTTCCGGCAATATGATTCGCAAGGAAATTACCATTAAAGAAGGACTGGATAAAGAAGCCGCCAAAAAGGTTGTTGCTAAAATTAAAGCGAGTGGTTTAAAAGTACAACCATCAATCATGGACGACCAGGTTCGGGTAACCGCCAAAAAAATTGATGACCTCCAAGCCGTGATTTCTTTATGCCGTGGTGAAGATTTCGACCAGCCATTGCAGTTCATTAATATGAGAAATTAGTCAATTTAATCTATTATTGCTTATCAAAATAAAGGATTAAAAAATGCAGGTAATTGAAGATGGATTTCTTTTTTCAGATCAAAAGGAACTATTGCAGATAGATCGGATTCATAGGTATTTAAGTAAAGAATCATATTGGGCTAAGGATATCCCTGCAGAAACTGTTGCTGCTTCAATTCAAAATTCGCTTTGTTTCGGCATCTACAAAAGTGGCATTCAAATAGGCTTTGCCCGGTGGATAACCGATAAAGCGACTTTCGGCTGGCTGTGCGATGTTTACGTAGAAGAGGATTATCGTGGTAAGGGACTGGCTAAAAAACTAATATCATTTATGATTTTCCACCCTGATTTACAAAATCTCAGACGATACCAGCTGGCTACCCATGATGCACATGGACTCTACGAACAATTCGGATTTTCGCAGATAAAAAATCCCGAAAACCAGATGGCAATTTCCATTTCAAATCCTTACAATAAAGACTAACATCAAAAAAACCTTTTCTGCTAATTGGTGTTTTGTTTACGTACAAAACGAAAATAAAATGAGCAATAAATTTTTATATGTAACCGCAATTGCATTAGCAGTAAGTTTCACCGCTTGCCAAACAGCAGATAAAAAATCATCGACTACAAAAGATAGCGTAGCTGGCGATACCAATATGGTAAACGGTAATCATGTTGCAGGAAGTGAAGTGATAGAAACAGGTTTGGATGAAGCTGGCGCAACGTTTTTGAGAAAAGCAGCTGTAGGTGGTATTATGGAAGTTGAGGCAGCAAGAATTGCGATGAAGAACGCTTCCAATCAAAAAGTGAAAGATTTCGCAGCTAAAATGCTGACAGATCATACTCAGGCCAACAAAGAACTAAAAGCGTTGGCGACAGATAAAAAAATTATAACTCCGGATGCGCTTCCAGCAGAAGATCAGATCCATCTGGATGAAATGAAAAAAATGACTGGCGCAAGCTTTGATAAACATTATATGGATATGATGGTGAGCGATCATCAAAAAACAATTCCTTTGTTTAAAGATGGTATGGAAAACAAAGATGCAAAACTAAAAGAGTGGGCAGGTAAAACCCTTACTGTTATAGAAGGTCATGATCAAGCAGCTAAAGAAATTGTAACCAACCTAAAATAAGAAAACATAAATTATTTAAGATCCTGTTCATTAACTTGAATGGGATCTTTTGTTTATATAGATTCATCATTTTAATTACATTTTCATAAATACGAAAAATTAAAATTATCTTTCCGCGTTAAATACAAAAATACATAAATGAATAAGAGTAGAATTTTTAGAGCGTTGATGAGCGCTGCTGTAATTAGTACAGTACCATTTATAGCCAATGCACAAAAAGCAAATTGGCAAAATCTTGATCTTAAAACTGATTCAACATTTGGAATCAGCACAGAAAAAGCATACAAAGAACTTTTGAAAGGAAAAAAATCGACAAAGGTTATTGTAGCCGTAAACGATGGAGGCGTTGAAAATACACATGAAGATTTAAAAAGAATTATGTGGGTTAACGCTAAAGAAATCGCTGCCAATGGAAAAGATGACGACAAGAATGGTTACACGGATGATATTCACGGTTGGAACTTTATCGGTGGACCAAAAGAGTCTGTTAACTTCGAAACTTTAGAATTAACGCGTTTAGTACGCCGCGATCAAACACGATTTGCAAATACTACAGATGCAACGGTTTCGGCAAAAGATAAGTCAGATTTTGAGGCATTTAAAGCCAGAAGAGCAGATTTGGAAAAACAGTTAGGCGAGGCTAAGGCTGGCTTAGCTAATATTTCTGGTTTTAAAAACGCGTTAGACGCCTTTATTAAGAAATTGGGAAAAGAGAATCCTACTCTAGCCGAAATTAAAGCCTACAAACCAACAGCAGAAATGGATGGCCGTATTCAAAGCATTTTAGTTGAGCAATTGGCGAATGTAAGTTTTAAAGATTTTTACGAAGATCAAATTAAAGAAGGTTTCGATTATTACACCCGTCAGGCAGAATATAACTTAAATGTTGATTATGATCCCCGTAGCATTGTAGGTGATAATCCTAACGATCTTAAAGAAAAATTTTATGGCAATAATGACGTTGCTGGTCCGGATGCCATGCATGGTTCTCATGTTGCTGGAATTATTGCAGCCGACCGAATAAACAATTTAGGGATTAAAGGTGTGGCCGACAATGTGGTAATTATGGGCGTTAGGGTTACACCGAATGGCGATGAGCGTGATAAAGATGTGGCGAACGGCATTCGTTATGCTGTTGATAACGGCGCAAAAGTAATTAATATGAGCTTTGGCAAAGCTTACAGCTGGGACAAAGCTGTAGTGAATGAAGCTATGAAATACGCAGCTTCTAAAGATGTTTTAATTGTGCAGGCTGCAGGTAATGAAAATAAGGATATCGATACGGAAAATAATTTCCCTAATCATAAAGATTTAGATGCGCAAACAATCGCATCGTGGATCACAGTTGGCGCATCTGGACCTAAAGATGATGAAACTTTAAAAGCAAGTTTCTCGAACTTCGGTAAAACTCAGGTAGATGTTTTTGCTCCTGGTGTGCAAATCTATTCTACTGTCCCGGGATCGAAATACAAAAATTTGAACGGAACAAGTATGGCTTCACCTGTTGTTGCCGGTTTGGCAGGATTAATCCGTTCTTATTATCCTAAACTGACTGCCGCACAAGTGAAAGAGATCATTGTGAAATCAGTTACCAAAGTAAATCATAACGTCTCTTACAAAAAAGGAGAAGAGGAAAATGCAGAATCGGTATCAGTACCTTTCTCTGATTTATGCATCAGCGGTGGTATTGTTAATGCATACGAAGCTTTAAAATTGGCTGCTACCTATAATGGAAAAGCAACTGCTAAATAATACGGTAAATGCTTAGATAAAAAAGGCGAACTAACGTTCGCCTTTTTTTATGATCTTAACTTCGTAAAGTTTACCTATTGAATATAAAAGTCAGATCTAATCTAACTACAATTAAATAGTATCCATGTCAATAACAAAACGATACTTTACATCGCTGTTTAAAACACGTTCATAAGCTTCATTTACGTAATTGATATTAATAACTTCCACTTCGGAAACAATATCATGTTTTGCACAGAAATCTAGCATTTCTTGCGTTTCTGCAATACCGCCAATACTCGAAGCCGTTAAAGATCGGTTTCCATGCATTAAAGCAGAGCCAGGAAATTTTAAAGGTTCTGGTGGTAATCCAACGCAAATATGAACACCGTTTACATTAAGAAGTTTTAGGTACATTTCATAGTCATGCGGAGCAGAAACAGAATCAATGATAAAATCAAAATGCTTTGCATATTTTTTCAGCTCTTCAGGATCCTTGGTAATTACAAAATGATGTGCTCCTAAACTTTTTGCATCCTGCTCTTTAGAAGGCGAAGTACTTAAAACCGTAACATCTGCACCAAATGCAACGGCAAATTTTACCGCCATGTGCCCAAGACCACCCAAGCCTAAAACGGCCACCTTGTGTCCTTTGCCTATGCCCCATCGTTTAATCGGCGAATAAGTGGTAATTCCCGCACAAAGTAATGGTGCTACTCCTGCTAAAGGCAAACGATCAGAAATGCTTACTACAAATTCTTCTGTGCAAACAATTTTATTCGCATATCCACCGTAAGTTGGCGTTTTCTTATCACGTTCTACACTATTGTAGGTCCACACCGTTTCACCTCTTTCGCAAAACTGCTCCTGGCCGCCTTTACAGGTTGTACATTCCTTACAACTATCTACCATACAACCTATTCCTGCCAAATCACCAACCCGAAACTTGGCTACTTCCGATCCCACTTCAGTGATTCTACCAACAATCTCGTGTCCGGGAACCATTGGATAACGAGCAGGACCCCATTCACTGCGCACCTGATGAATATCCGAATGGCAAATACCACTAAACAAAATCTCTATCAAAACGTCCTTTGGGCCAACATTCCTTCTCTCAAAATTCCAGGGCGTTAGTTGATCTGTTTTACTGTGAACAGCATATCCTTTTGCAGCTATCATATAAATTTTCTTATACTATCTTAAATTGATATTTAATCTTCGTTTTTCCTCAACTATCTTTTATCAGGCACTCGCTAAAATCTTATCCGGCGTGATCGGTAAAGTTCTGATCCTTTTACCAGTGGCGTTAAAAACCGCATTTGCAACCGCTGCAGAAAAACCGATTAAAGCAATTTCACCCATTCCTTTTGCACCCATTGGGTTAATGTATGGATCTGGCTTATTGATAAAATGTACTTCTATTTCAGGTATATCTGCATTGACCGGCACATGATAATCAGCAAAATTATTATTGATATACCGCCCGTAACGGTGATCGATAACAGACTCTTCCGTCAGTGCCATACCTACGCCACCCACTGCACCGCCAACCATCTGGCTTCGAGCAGTTTTAGGACTAACAATCGTTCCTGAATCACCAACTGATACAATTTTATCTACTTTAACCACACCAGTTAAGCTATGCACTTTTACTTTCACAAAGTGGATGGAAAAAGAATACATGGAATATTCTTCCCGTTCTTTACCAGCAGAACTTTGCTTAGTGACCTCGATAGATGGAAGGTTATTTTTCTTTAAAACATCGACAAAATTGGATGTCGCATCCATATTCGAATTGGCTGCTAATTCTGCTATGGTCGATTTTAAGCTCACGCAAACATCGTTCACCGCAGAACCCACAGTAGAAAGCGTTGCAGAACCACCCTGGCTTGGCGCTGGTGGCAATGAAGAATCTCCCAACTCGAAAGTAATTTTACTTACGGGAATTCCGGTTATCTTGCTTGCAATCAAAGTCATTCCTGTTCCAGTTCCCGGACCGATATCACTGGTTGCACTTTGCAAAACCAAAGATCCATCGGCTTTCAAAATACCCTTAACACTGGCTCTCCCCCGGTTGGCATTAAAAACCCCAATACTTACGCCAAAACCAGTCTTCCATTGGCCTTCAACTAAACTTCCAGGCTTGTTTTTGCGTTCACTCCATCCTATTTTCTGAGCGCCAATTTTATAAGCCTCTTTAATATTTTTATCCGAAAATGGCTTATCACGCTGTTGATCTCGTTCTGGGTCATTTTTGATTCTGAAATCAAGTGGGTCCATATCTAAAGCATGAGCCATTTCATCAATTGCACTTTCCAGCGCAAAGGCACCGGTCGCTTCCCCAGGTCCACGCATCCAGATAGGCACACCCAAATCTACAGGAACAACTGTGTATTGCGTATTCACATTATCGCATTTATACATGAATTTTGCCATGTTCACCACCCCTTCAGTAAAGTTTTCGTAGGCAGAGGTTTCTCCAAAAGCACGATGCGTAATTCCAGTTAACTTTCCGTCTTTACTGGCGCCCAAACCTATGGTTTGAACGGCTGCCGGACGATTACCCACCATGGTAAACATCTGCATTCTGGTAATTACGAGTTTAACAGGTTTACCAAGATGTTTGGAAGCCATTACCGTTGCAATTTCCAAGGGCCATGTACGTAAGGCCATCCCAAAACCACCGCCCACGAACTCAGAATTTACCTGGATGTTTTCAATTGGAATTTTGAATACATTAGCTATTGTTCCCTGCGTTGCCTTTACGCCCTGGGTTTTTGCATAAACGGTAACCTGATTATTCGGTCGCCAATCAGCAATAATCCCATGTAATTCCATCGGATTATGTGTTTCAATAGGCAAATGATATTTAGCCTCAATTTTCACCTCAGCAGTTTTATAGGCATTTTCAACGCCTCGTTTATAATCAGGCTGACCTTGAATTTTTTTAGCTTTTGAATCGGCAATTGCTTTCTCAAAATCTGTATTGAAATCTTCTTTTACATAAGTTGCCTTTACTAATGATGCGGCATATGTTGCCCGCTCAAAAGTATTTGCAACCACAATAGCAATTGGCTGTCCGTTAAAAAATATCTTATCAGTATAAAAAATTTTAAAAGGTGAGCCGCCCTCTTGTTCGTATGCCGGAGCTGAAGGTTTATTTAAATGAGATATCACCGCAATTACGCCCGGCGCTTTTTCAGCAGCTTTTGTATCAAGCGTAGTAATTTTACCTTTAGTAATGGAGCTGGTAACTAAAACGCCATAGGTTAAGCCAGGCAATTCGTATTCGGCAAAGTATTTAGCTTTACCTGTTACCTTGTAAACGCCATCTACGCGGTCATTTTCATCTTTAATTATTCGATTTTCCATGATTATGCCTTAGATTTTGCAACAGTTAACGCTTCAATAATTGTGTTGGGAGCCATCTGAAGTTTGAAATCATTCTCTCCAAAGCCTTTCGCATCCGTCATTGCCAATTTAGCGGCTTGCTCAAAGTTTTCAAGGCTTGGCTCTTTGCCTTTTAAGAAATTTTCCGACGCTGTTAATCTCCATGGTTTGTGTGCAACGCCGCCCATTGCAAGGCGAACATCGCTGATTTTATTGTTAGAGATTTCTAAGGCGGCCGCTACAGATACCAAGGCAAAAGCGTAAGATGCCCGATCTCTAACCTTTAAGTAGTTAGAATTTTTGGCTAAATTATTTACCGGAATTTCCAGGCGGACGATCATCTCATCTGATTTTAAGTTATTGTCTAACTGCGGAGTATCTCCCGCAAGGCGATGAAAATCTTTAAATAAAACCTTGCGTTCACCTTTGGTACTTGCCAGCACAGCAACTGCATCTAAAGCGACTAAAGCGACACACATATCACTTGGATGAACAGCAATGCATTTATCTGATGTTCCGAAAATGGCGTGCATTCTGTTGAAGCCACCAATAGCGCCACAACCAGATCCAGGCTGGCGCTTGTTGCAAGGCATTTCAGTATCATAAAAATAGCCGCAACGTGTTCTTTGCATCATGTTGCCACCAACTGTAGCCACATTTCTCAATTGTGCCGATGCACCGGCATTTAAAGCCATCGCCAGCAAAGGCAATTTTTCTTTAACCAAAGCATTTTCTGCAACAGCAGTATTCGAAGCCAATGCGCCAATGATAATTTTATCACCAACAAGTTCAATTTGCTTTAAAGGAACATGGTTAATGTCGATCAATTTTTCAGGAGCTGTTACGCCTCTTTTCATTAAATCGATCAGGTTTGTACCCCCAGCAAGAAATTTGGAGTTCTTGTCTTTTGTCAATAACGACAAGGCTGATTTTGTTGAGGTCGTTCTTAAGTATTGGAAATTAATCATGCTTTCATTCCTCCCTTCGAAACTTCAACTATTGCGTCAACTATATTAGGGTAAGCACCACAACGACAGATGTTTCCGCTCATATATTCACTAATTTCCGCCCTCGAATTTATATGCCCTTCGTTTACACAGGCCACTGCCGACATGATTTGTCCAGGTGTACAATAACCACACTGAAAACCATCATGTTTGATAAATGCAGCCTGCATCGGATGTAATTCTTCTCCATTTGCAAGTCCCTCTATAGTCGTTATCTTCTTCCCTTCGTTCATCACTGCCAAGCTTAAGCAAGAATTTACGCGTTCGCCATTTACATGAACGGTACATGCACCGCATTGGCCATGGTCACAACCTTTTTTAGTTCCTGTTAAATGAAGCTCTTCACGCAGGTAATCTAACAGCGTAACACGTGGCTCGATAGAAGCTTTATATGCTTTATTATTTACCGTTATATTGAGTGGTATTTTTTCGAAAAGTTCAGCGAAACGTTCATCAGCCTGGTTTTCGGCTGCTTTAACAGCAACAGATGGTGTTAAAGCGATTGCAGTAATGAGTGAACTTTTCTTTAAAAAGTCTCTCCTGCTATCGCCCTGATTTGATTCCTTATCAGATGATTGCATAAAGTATGTTTTGAGATGTCTCCTAAGTTCGCTAATCTTAAGCTGAAATTAGCTCGATTTAGAAATTTAGAATAATTCTAATAAGCGATAAGATTGAGGCTTTAAGAGATGGAGATTTTCGATATTAGAGGTCTCCAAAAGTTAAAAGATTCCCACCCGCGTAGGAATGACGGCGGTATCGGGCATTAGCTGAAAGAAATAACCGATACCAACAAAATAATTTCGATAATGTCAACTCAATTTCTATTTTTAGCAAATGGAAGAAATTAAATTGCTACCCGATTTATCTGCAAAAGAACAACGCGTTTTAGGTTCATTAATAGAAAAAAGCCGAACCACGCCAGATTATTACCCGATGACGCTAAACAGTTTAACAGCAGCTTGTAATCAAAAAAGCTCAAGAAATCCAGTGGTTAATTATAGTGAGGAAACCGTAACACTAACATTAAATTCACTAAAAATAAAAGGTTTAATTTCAACAGCAACAGGTGGTTCGAGCCGTGTAATTAAATATAAACATAACTTAGCCATTGCCTATCCGTTAATCCCTTCAGAGCTTTCTATTCTTTGTCTACTGCTTTTGAGAGGACCACTAACACCAGGCGAAATCAATAGTAATTCTGGAAGACTCTTCGAATTTGATAGTATAGAAGAAATTTCAGAACAATTACAAAAGCTTGCGGAGGGAGATCCTGCGTTCGTAAAACTGTTGCCCAAAAGACCAGGACAGAAAGAGGCAAGATATGTACACCTATTAGGTGAACAGGCAGATAATCAAGACGAAGAACCGCAAGGAGCGCAAACTACAATTTTCCAACCCAATGAAGCGCTGGAAAATCGTATTGCGAAATTGGAACAGGAACTCGAAGAGTTAAAAGAACTTGTTAACCTGCTAATGGACAAGTAACTTTATCTCTCAAATTTCTTAAAAATGGTACTGGCTACATGTCCGCCGAAGCCGAATGTATTGTTTAAAACGTAGTTGATTTCCTTTTTAATTGGCTGCCCTAAAACAATATTTAATCCTTCCGGGATTTTTTCATCAAGCTTTTCAGTGTTGATTGTTGGTGGAATGATACCATCTCTTATGGATAAAATACTAATCAGGCTTTCTACAGCGCCGGCGGCACCAAGCAAATGGCCTGTCATGGATTTTGATGCCCCAATTACCACAGGCAAGCCATCGAAAACATTTTTGATTGCATTTAATTCGCTCAAATCGCCTAAGCCTGTCGAGGTAGCGTGAGCGTTGATATAATCGATTTTGTCTGCAGAAATATTAGCATCGCTTAAAGCTTTTTGCATCCCTAAAGTTGCTCCGATTCCATCTGGTGGAGTTCCTGTTAAGTGGTAAGCATCAGCAGCCATTCCGCCTCCAACAATTTCTGCATAAATATGAGCGCCACGGCTTAAAGCATGTTCTAATTCTTCTAAAATTAAAGCACCTGCGCCCTCGCCCATCACAAAACCATCACGGGTTTCATCAAATGGTCTTGAAGCTGTGTCAGGACTGTCATTTCTCTTAGATAAAGCTTGCGCAGCGTTGAAACCGCCAACAGAAGCTTCGGTAATTGCAGCTTCAGAACCTCCGGCGACCATGACACTTGCCTTGCCCAAACGAATCGTATCGAAAGCATTTATAATAGCCGTATTGGAAGAAGCACAAGCCGAAACCGTACAATAATTGGGTCCGCGGAGTTTGTGGCGGATGCTAATGGCACCGGCGGCAATATCTACAATCATTTTCGGAATAAAAAACGGACTGAATCTTGGCGTTCCATCACCTTGGTGAAATTCGGCCAATTGCTGTTCAAAGGTTGTTATTCCTCCATTGCCAGTAGCCCAAATTACGCCAATTTCAGCCAATTGGGCATCATTCATGGCAGTAAAATCCAAACCTGCGTCTTTTATTGCCTGGTCGCTGGATGCGATAGCATATTGGGTAAAGGTATCGTACTTTCTAGCTTCTTTTTTGTCCAGAAACTCCTCCGCATTGAAATCTTTTACCTCAGCAGCAAAATGTGTCTTAAACTTACTGGTATCGAATTTGGTAATCGGTCCGACACCACTTTTACCATCCAGAATATTTTTCCAGAAGTCTTCTACAGTGTTTCCAAGTGGCGTTATAGCGCCTAATCCAGTTACAACTACTCGTTTCATTTTATTAATTTTTATTTTCTCCTGCGTACAGGTAATCTACGAAAGCCTGAACTTTAGGAGCAATGATTAGTATAGCCGGAATGGCCACTACATAAGAAATTGCCCACGATTTGAGCCAGACTTTAATAAATTTCTCGCTAAAACCCAGATTTACGCTTATCGCAGCAAAGGTTACAATTCCTGTTGTAAAAATTGCCATAATAAAGGCGAAAGTTAATTTCTTTTTCATTCCTGCTGTTTTCGATTAATTAGTTTATCGATTCTACCCAAGCTTTTCTGTTCGCATTCATCACATTTAAAGCATCTACAGGAGATTGACGGAACAATTCATAAATTTTAGCGGTATCACCGACCCTGATTTCGAACTCATCTTTTGATAAAGCAGCAATAAATTCATCAGCAACAACTGATGGCTTAATACCATTGTGCCCTCCAATTTCTTTTGAAAATTCGGTATCAACCAAAGGCGGCATCAATTCGAAAACTTTAACTGAACTATCTTCGAGACTTAACCTTAACGAAGTTGTATAAGAGTGTAAAGCTGCTTTACTAGCTGCATAAGTCGGCAACGTGATACCAGGAACATAAGCTACAACCGAAGAAACATTTACAATTGCCGATTCTGACTGCGCTTTTAAAATCGGTAAAAGTTTTTGATTAATTCTGATAATTGATAAATAATTAGTTAACATTTCATCTTCAGCATTTGCAAAAGCATCCTGATTGTTATCAGCTAAATTGTAAACAATTGCTCTCCCGGCATTATTGATCACCATATTTAGATGGGGAAAATTCTTTCCTATCTGTTCAACTAATTGATCAACTTCTTCTGCCTTGCTTACATCAAATTGGATGGACGTAACATTGCTTACTCCAGATAATGCGGAATCCAGGCGCTCTTTGTTTCTACCCGTTACAATCACATGATTGTTTAATGCTGTTAGCTGTTTTACGATTTTTAATCCGATACCAGCTGTTCCGCCGATAATTAATACTGTGTTTTGTGAAGTTTTCATATTTGCTATTTTTATTTATATACCAATCGGTATATTTTTGTTTAAAATTTTTTAGCCTAAGCTTTTAATATATTTTTTTAAAGAATTCATGATTAATTTCCAATCGTCCATGTTGTTGGTGAGGCGAGAAACCATCACTCCGCCCTCTATCATTGCAATAATTGTCAGCGCAATTTGTTCGGGATTATTATCACCATTAAGTTCTTTCTTTAAAATCCCCTCCTCTACCAGACTTATAATTCTATTCTTCCAGGACAAGACGGCTTTTAAAACTTTATCCCGAAGAGCGGGATGGGTATCATCGGCGTCGATAGCCGTATTCAAAATTGGGCAACCACCCAGAGAAATCCCATTAATTAAAAGGCTTTGGTAAATATTTATGTAAGCAAGCAATTTTCCTTCAGTGGTATTTTGCCGGCTTATTTCTGCCTCGATTTTTGAAACATTCGTACTAAAATTATAATCGAAAGCAGCAAGCGCAACTTCATCTTTATTGGCGAAATTGCCATAGATACTACCCTTTGTTAGCCCTGTTGCAGCAATGATATCATTTAATGAGGTACCAGCATATCCTTTCATATTAAAAATAGGTGCTGTTTTCTCTATAATGAAATTTCTTGTTTTTTCTGCCTTAGTCATGTTGATTTGAATTGACGAAGCAAATATATACCGATTGGTATATTAAATGCAAATTTATTTATCATGGTAATCTCCTATTTAACACTTCGTCATTTCAGTTGAAGTGTAGCGTACAGAAAAATATTTGGACAATACACTTTTCACAAATATTTCTCCGCTACGGTAAAATGACGACTTCTTTCCTGGTTTGAATTTTGTAACTTTGTTTCATGAGTAAGTCAGAATCTATAGAAGATTTTTATAAAAATAAATTTGATTTCTTGCCAGATAGTCTTCAAAAAGATATTGGCCATTTTAACGTGTTTAGAATGGAAGACTGTGTCGGCGATGATAAAGCACCTGTTAAATACAGCAGAAGAGACTTTTATAAAATCGCTTTGAACAGAGGTCACAATATCTATCATTATGCTGATAAAAGCGTTGAAATTAATGGAACGGCGCTGATGTTTTTCAATCCTTTGGTACCCTACAAATGGGAATTGGCAAGTGGCAACTTGAATGAGGTGAAAGGTTATTTCTGCATATTTACCGAAGCATTTTTCAATGAGAAAATTCGAGGAAATATTGGAGATTTGCCCATGTTTGCCGTTGGAGGTAAGCCAGCCTATATTCTGGATCAAAAACAAGATGAACTCATCTCCTCGCTTTTCGAAAAGATGCTGGAAGAAATTAATAGCGATTATATGTATAAATATGATCTGCTCAGAAATTACACTACTGAAATAACGCACTTCGCACTAAAAACAGAGCCATCTGAAGTGTTATATAAACACCCAGATGCAAACTCGCGAATTACCTCGGTATTTACAGAACTTTTAGAAAGACAGTTTCCCATTGAAAACCCTGGACAAAGATTTACCATGCGTTCGGCAAAAGATTTTGCAGCTCAGCTTTCTGTACATGTAAACCATTTAAACAGGGCAATAAAAGAAACAACAGGAAAAACGACTACCCATTATATTACCGAAAGGTTATTGAGTGAGGCTATGGCTCTACTGAAACATACCGACTGGAACATCTCTGAAATTGGTTATTGTTTAGGTTTTGAAGAACCAACACACTTTAATAACTTTTTCAAGAAACTCACCAACCATACGCCAAGTTCATACCGGATTGTTTGATTTTCGTAATCATCAGTTTGATTAACGTAATAGCGAATTTTAGTTCCTGCCGTAATTTTGTCTTAACAAAAAGGATAAAATTATGGGACTTAAAAAAGTTTGGTTTGTAACTGGTGCTTCTAAGGGATTAGGGCTAAGTTTAGTAAACCAGTTATTAAAAGCAGGTCAATCTGTTGCAGCAACATCCAGAAATGTAAACGATTTGATTTCTGCAGTCAATACAAATTCAGAAAAATTCCTTCCTCTAGCCGTAAACCTTGCTGACGAATTAAGCGTAGAAAAGGCAATTAATGCTACTGTTGCTCAATTTGGCAGAATCAATGTGATAATAAACAACGCAGGTTATGGTATTGGCGGCAGCATTGAAGAGCTTACGGATAGAGAAACCAGAGATGCTTTCGATGTAAATGTATTTGGAACTTTAAATGTGATTAGGAAAGCAAGTCTGCATTTAAGAACACAACGCTCCGGCCATATCATCAACATTGCATCAATCGCTGGTATCGTTGGCGCCACGGGTTGGGCTGTTTATTCAGCTGCAAAAGCAGCAGTAATAGCCTTATCTGAAGTGCTAGCGGAAGACCTCAAAGAATTTGGCGTTAAAGTCACGGTTGTAGCACCTGGAGCATTTCGAACAAGTTTTCTTAAAGAAGAATCTTTAATGCTGGCAAAAAATCCAATTGATGCCTACCAGGAAGTAAGGGCGATACACGAACGATACTTAAAAATGGATGGCACACAAGCTGGCGATCCAGAAAAAGCTGCTGCAGCAATGATTTCTCTGGCAAGTATGCCAAACCCTCCTATTCATTTGCTTTTAGGGAAAGATGCCTTGCAAAGGGCAATCGCAAAAACTGATGCACTGACAAAAGAATATCAAGATTGGAAAGCAATTACTATTTCAACTGATTTCGATTAATCAGCTATTATCACCAAATAAAAAATTTAAAATAAAACATGCTTAAATGCTCTTATATGTCTTATATGGCATAAATATTTAAAAACAAAAATCATGGAAAATAAAAAAGTATGGTTCGTAACAGGCGCTTCAAAAGGCCTCGGACTAACATTGGTAAAGAAATTATTAAGTCGTGGATATCATGTTGCGGCAACTTCGAGAAGCGTAAACGGCTTATCGAACGCCGTTGGAGAATTCGAAAATTTCCTACCAATCTCCGTTGACTTGATGAACGAATCAAGTGTTGAATCGGCAATAAGCCAAACCATTAGCAAGTTTGGGAGCCTGGATGTGGTAGTAAACAATGCTGGTTATGGAATGGTTGGTGCTTTGGAAGAATTGAGTGATCAGGAATCTCGTGAAAACTTTGATGTAAATGTTTTCGGTTCTTTAAATGTAATTAGAAAAGCCTTACCTCAAATGAGGAGACAACAATCTGGTCATATTTTCAACATATCATCAATTGGTGGTTTTTCTGGAAATTTTCCAGGCTTCGGAATTTACTGCGCCACTAAATTTGCGGTAGCGGGTTTCACAGAATCTTTGGCCGCGGAAGTAAAATCGCTTGGCATTAAGGCTACAGTTGTTGAACCTGGCTATTTCAGAACGGAGTTTTTAAGTTCCGGATCCTTTGCTATTCCTAAAAATCCGATTGATGCTTATAAAGAAGTGCGTGAATCTCAAATCGCCCATCAGGAACAGATCAACAATAATCAACCTGGTGATCCTGCCAAGGCAGCAGACGTAATGATTGCAGCAGCAGAAAGCGAAAATTCACCCTTGCATTTATTTTTAGGTCCTGATGCTTATCAAGTTGCAAATACAAAGATAGCTGATGTACAGAAAGATATGGAAAACTGGAAAGTTTTGGCAACATCAACCAATTTTGATGAAGTTTAGATTTTTTGTCATTCTGAATGCAGTGAAGAATCTATAACCGATTTGCACTGTTCAAACTTACCCCATCTGTTTTGAGTTCGATGGCTATTTGCGTTAGTTTTCCATAGCTCTGAGATTCTTCATTGCATTCAGAATGACAACGTTATTAAGGGATAAGCAATTATCCCTAATTTCATTTTGATAAAAATAACGTTGTATTTCTATTTTAGGTTTAATAAAGTTTTTTTAAGTTCCTGCTCAGTAAATTCTTTCTCGTAAAATCGCCTTACCTTCTTCTTCACAAATAATGTTGCCGGTATTGCTCCCGACCAATTTTTGTCAATTCTCCCGATGTATTGTTGCTGGTCTGGCTCATTTAAAAGGAAAACCTCCGCTTTAATATTGTTGGTCTCTATAAAAGGAATAACGCTTTTCTGTAATTTTGATTTAAAATCTAAACTCACCAATAGCACTTTCACGGGCTTTTTGAGGTTGGCTAACCGTAGCTTCTCAAAATTAGGCAACTCAGCCACACATGGTGAACACCATGTTGCCCAGAAATTAATTACATAAGTGGTATCTTTCCCTTGAGCGATGCGTTTATCCAAATCATCAAGAGTGACCAGTTTCACTTGCGCATTAACATTGTAAGTAATTAAAGATAAGCAGACTATAAAAAATATTCGCATAATTTTATAACGAAGATTGAAAAGTTTTAGTTTGAAAATTATCTTTTACAGTCAGCTAAAGCAGACTGCAATGAAATGGATGCAACATAAACCTGTACGGTGTCATTGCCGTTGGTTTCAACCAACGGATATTAGGATTATTAATTAACCGAACCAGATTTCACTAAAACCCTTTGATAAGCTGGCAAATTCAAATCATCAACAATTACGCCTCTATTCGTACTGGCATGTACAAAAAAGCCATTATTCAGGTAAACGCCAACATGGTCAACATCATTTCCTCCGAAGGAAAAGAAGACTAAATCGCCCTCTTGTAAACGATCGATGCTTTTTTTATTTACGGCTTTGGCCTGATCGCGGGAAATTCGGGGTAAGGTTACGCCATAAATTTCTTTCTCCAATAAAAAAGCAAAGCCCGAACAGTCAATTCCATTTTTATCTAATCCACCGAAACGATATTTTACACCTGTCCAATCGGTAATGAATTTATAGAGCTGCTTGCTTTTTAAGTTCGACATTGCATCAGCTGCCTTTGCCGCTTTTGTATCGCTTTTAACAGTATATTTTCTAGAACCACAGGCGGTTAAAACAAGTGAGAGTATTAAGATTAACCAAAATGAGTTTTTTGTCTTTATCATGCTTTACTATTCTTTAACCACAGATTTACACAGATAGTTTTTTATATAAATCTGTGGTTATCCTTATTAGCTGTGGTTAATTTTCCTAATTTTTTATTAACCGTTGTATTTCATCGAGCTTCAACAAGGCCTCAACTGGTGTCAATGCATTCACGTCTAAATTGTTCAGTGTGTCGCGAATCTTAACTAAAACAGGATCATCGATAGCGAACATTTGCAATTGGTAAGCTTGATTCTGAACCTTTTTGATGCTGTCTTTAATGCTTTGTCCCTCTGTCCTATCGATTTCGAGTTTCTTTAAAATCTCATTCGCCCTACCAATTAGCTTAGGTGGCATTCCGGCCATTTTGGCCACATGGATACCGAAACTATGCTCGCTTCCACCCGGAACCAATTTTCTTAGGAAAATTACTTTATTCGTCATCTCCTTAACCGAAACATTGAAATTTTTAATACGAGGCATTGTGTTCGCCAATTCGTTTAACTCGTGGTAGTGCGTAGCAAAAAGAGTTTTCGGGCGGGAAGTTGGATGTTGATGCAAAAACTCTGCAATGGCCCAGGCAATTGAAATTCCATCGTAAGTACTTGTGCCACGACCGATTTCATCTAACAGAATCAAACTATTATCTGAAATGTTATTTAAGATGCTTGCCGTTTCGTTCATCTCCACCATGAAAGTACTCTCGCCAGAAGAAATATTATCAGATGCGCCAACACGGGTAAAAATTTTGTCGACCAATCCTACATCAGCGGCCTTGGCAGGGACAAAACTTCCCATCTGTGCCATTAAAACAATCAAAGCTGTCTGTCTCAAAATTGCTGATTTACCTGCCATGTTTGGTCCGGTAATCATAATAATTTGTTGCGAATCAGTATCTAGATAGACATCGTTGGTGATGTATTCCTGACCAACCGGCAACTGTTTCTCAATCACAGGGTGTCTACCGCCCTTAATATCAAGAACCTTTTCTTTATTTACAGTAGGCTTAGTATAATGATTTTTCTCTGCCAGTTGTGCAAAACATAACAAACAATCCAACTGCGCAATCAAAAACGAATTGAGTTGAATCGGTTTAATATAACTTGCCGTTTCGTACATTAATTCGTTATACAACCTAATTTCAATGGCTTGAATTTTCTCTTCAGCACCTAAAATCTGCTCTTCATATTCTTTAAGTTCTGGCGTGATGTATCGCTCGGCGTTAACCAAGGTTTGTTTCCTAATCCAACCTTCCGGAACTTTGTCTTTATGTGTATGCGTAACCTCTAAATAATAACCAAAAACGTTATTAAAAGAAATTTTTAGTGAGGGAATTCCTGTCGCTTCAGCTTCACGCTTCTGTATTTGCACCAAATAATCTTTGCCGCCAAAAGCGATTTTGCGCAGGCGGTCTAAGTCTTCATCAATACCATCATTAATTACGTTTCCTTTAATCAATAATGCTGGCGGTTCTGGCTGAAGTTCTCTTTCAATCCGGTCGCGGATGGCCAAACAAGGATTTAGCTGGTCGGCGATTTTTATTAAGAAAGGGTTTTTCGACTTGGCAGCAAGGTTTTTAACTGCCTCAATATGAATTAAAGCCCGCTTCAAAGCCACCAATTCACGTGGACCTACACGCTGCAAGCCGACCTTTGAAATCAACCTTTCAATATCGCCGATTTGTTTGATATGAGTTAGAAATTCCTGTTGAATTTCTTCGTTTTTAACAAAAAAATCAACCATACCCAAGCGCTCTTCAATTGGTTTTAATTCCTTCAAAGGCATGATAATCCATTTCTGCAGTAATCTGGCACCCATTGGCGTACAGGTGTGATCCAATATATCGAACAAAGTAACGGCATTGTCGTTTGCAGAGTTTACCAATTCCAGATTCCGAATCGTAAACCTATCCAACCACATGTATCGATCTTCCTCAATTCTACTAATTGAAGTGATGTGCTGTAAATTTCGATGTTCAGTTTCGCCCAAATAGTGTAAAACAACCCCTGCCGCAATAATTCCGCTTTGTAATCGCTCAATACCGAAACCTTTCAGCGAGGCGACATCAAAATGCTTAGTTAAAGTTTCTTCAGCATAATCTGAGGTGTATGGCCATTCATCCAATCCAAACGTATAAAACCGATCGCCAAACTGCTCAATAAAAGTTTGGCGTTTAGATTTTTGAAAGATTACTTCTGTAGGTTTAAAGCCTTGTAAAAGCTTATCAATATAATCGCTATTGCCTTGGGCAATCATAAATTCTCCCGTCGAGATATCTAAAAATGATATTCCGATTTGTGTTTTATCGAAATAAACAGAAGCCAGATAATTGTTTGATTTCTGGTTAACGATATTATCGCCGTAAGCAACACCAGGAGTAACCAATTCAGTAACACCACGTTTTACGATTGTTTTAGTCGCCTTCGGATCTTCCAACTGATCGCAAATAGCTACCCTTTGCCCAGCCCTAACCAGTTTTGATAGGTAATTATCTAAGGAATGATGAGGGAAACCCGCTAATTCGAGTGCCCCACCGTTAGGTCCAGTACCTCTTCTGGTCAGTACAATTCCCAAAATCTGGGCAGTTTTTATGGCATCTTCGCCAAAGGTTTCGTAAAAATCTCCAACCCTAAAAAGTAAAAGTGCACCTGGATACTTCGCCTTAATAGCGTTGTATTGTTGCATTAACGGGGTTTCTTTATTCGTGTCTTTAGCCAAAACTGATATTAATTTGCAAAAGCTATAAAGATAACATCATTCATCGTTCTACGGCGGTTTTGTTGAAAAGTTGAAAGATTGTTAAAGAAGTTTTAAAAGTTACGATCTCCGATAACCCTGGTGCGGATCGGCGTATAACGTTTTACAATTACTAGCTTAAATGATCATCTTTTATTTGAAAATGAATAGTTCTGTACCTCTCGGAAGCTGCAGCCCTGCTATCCACTTTACTTCGTTACACTCCGTGTTCGTTTCTATCAGGTTTAAAAACAAAGTTTGTTTAGCAAAAGCATTAGAAAATTTATATTCTTGTAAATAAGTCCAGAGCGTATTTGCAGAAAGGGGATTTATTATCGTATAATAAAAACGTTTCTTCATCTGAACTGTTAAGCTATTATATTTAACTTAAACTTTTCATTATGACGATTCAACTGAATACCGACAAAAATTTAACCATTCACCAGGAATACGAAGATAAAATTAAAGGCACAATCAACGATGCATTAGGAAGGTTTGATGATCTAATTACCCGCTTAGAGGTACATCTATCTGACGAAAACGGCAGTAAAGAAGGCCTGGATGACAAACGTTGTTTAATTGAGGCAAAAATTGCCGGCAAAGAACCTATCGCGGTTACTAATCTTGGAAATAACTACGATTTGGCACTTAACGGGGCACTTTCAAAGTTAAAAAGTAAACTCGAAACCATTGCTGGAAAGATGAAAGCACATTAAAATTGAAAAGGCAATTCCAAAAATAGGGATTGCCTTTTTACATTAGTTTTTCTACTCTGAACATTTCTAAAACCTTCAGATAAACTATGAATTTTTCGAACTGGCCAAAGAATTAGCGATATAAGAAATTTGGTTTATACGCTTTCCTTCTCCAACTCCTCAATATAACCTAAGAACATTTTCAAGGCTTTAGTCCTGCCTTCTGTAACTTCAAACTGAAGTTTATGATACAAGTAATCTTCTAAATCGAAATTATTGACAAGTGGCAATGTTTTTAAAACTTCATTTCTATTTGCTAAACCAAGTTGCAAAGCAGCATTAAATTCTGCTTTAAATTCTGCAGAAATTTCTTTGTTTGCTACCCATGCAGCATACATAAAGGGTAAACCCGTAAAATTTTTCCACTCCTCACCCATATCATAGGCAAAAGCATAATCGTCTTTTTTTCCAAAGGTTCTATCACCTATCAAAACAACGGCATCAGTCTTGGCAGCGGGGTCTGTCGTAAATGCTATTTCTTGTTTCCAATAAAATTTCAACAACACTTTAGCCAGATTATTTGAAGTTCTGGAATGAGAATCTAGTCTTAAAGTTTTGATTTCTTTAACAGGAACATCACTAAAAATAAATACTGAATTAACTGCACCATCGCTGCCGATACAATAATCTGCAACAATGTTCGCATTTGGAACCAGGGGGATTGCAGCCACGGGCATTAAACCCATATCTACCTCACCACTAATTACTTTCGCGGCGCAATCTGAAGGAATATCTAAACTTAATTCTATCTTATTAATAATATCCGAATGCTCTAATCCGTATATAAAAGCTTTGGTGTTGGTGTAAGCAACAGCCGATATTTTAATCTTATTCAATGGTATTTTACTGTTTTAAATGTTTCCGCCATTGCGAGGAACGAAGCAATCTTGAAGCGGTTGCTAAAACTATAATAGTAAGATTGCTTCGAAACTCGCAACGACGAGTACTTATTAACCAATTACTAAACCATCCAAATGAATGGCGCTATTAAATTCAAGAACAGTGAATTTTCCATCTTCAAACCCCATTTTATATAAAACGGTATTTTGATGCGGGAATTCTGTCATTTCGCTTAGTGGTTTATCAAGTAGAAGGCAAAGGAAAACACGCATTGCCCTACCATGCATGCAAAGTAAAACGGTTTCTTCTTCAGGCCTTTTAGAAAGCAATTCCATTGGCTGTTTCAAGCGTTCGTAAACATCTTGAACACTTTCACCACCTTCAAAATGGGCTGCGTAATTTCCGTCTTCCCAAGCTTGCAACATTTCTCGAAAAGCATCTCTGGAATCTTCCGTATTCGGCTTACCTTCCCAAACTCCCCAAGCTAGTTCATCCAAACCAGAAAGTTTTTCCCATGGTAATCCTGAATCAATAAACTTTTGAACGGTTTGCCAGGTACGTTTTAATTCAGAAGTATAAATTTTATCGAAAGGAATATCCTTATATTTTTGGTAAAAAGCCTCCGCCTGGGCTCTTCCCGTATCGTTTAAGTCTGAATTTATACCTCTGCCTTGTACTATTCCCTGTCTGTTAAGTTCTGTTTCGCCGTGGCGGATAATATAAATTTGCTTCATTTTTTAAAATTATTGAATGATTGATTTTTGAATGAGTGAATGTTATAAGTATATCACAATAATTCACTCATTTTTCATTCACTCATTCTATCATTAATTTACGACTGGCAACTTATAATAAGCTGGTTTCTTTTCTTCCTCAAAAACAACATTTTCGAAGTCGGTAACTACGTTATATAAGGTATCACGTTCTATCGCTTTTCGCCCAACCTGTTTAATCAGTTCAACCAATTCGCGGGTACTCATTGCAGGGGTTTGCTCTTCAGCACCAGCCATGGAGTAAATTTTTGTCGTATCATCGAGAGTTCCATCAATATCGTCAACACCATAATTTAGTGAAAGCTGAGCAGTTTCGCGACTAATCATTGCCCAATAAGCTTTAATATGATCAAAGTTATCCATGTAAATACGGGCGATGGCATAATTCCTCAAATCTTCGATTACTGAAGATTCCGCCACATTACTCATTTGATTGTGTTGGTTTCTGAATTTTAAAGGAATAAAGGTTTGAAATCCGCCAGTTCTATCCTGCAAATCACGAAGTTTTTCCATGTGATCAACACGGTGTTTAAACTCCTCTATATGGCCGTAAAGCATCGTTGCGTTACTTCTCATCCCTAACTTATGCCATTCTTCGTGTATCGCAAGCCATTGTTCGCCAGTACACTTATCTTTAGCAATTTGCTCACGTATTTCAGGATGAAAAATCTCAGCACCACCCCCTGGCATAGATTGTAAACCAGCATCTTTCATCAACTTCATACCTGTAGCATAATCAATTTTAGCTTTCTTGAAAATGTAATGGTATTCAACGGGTGTTAATGCTTTAACGTGTAAATCAGGACGATGCGCCCTGATTGCAGTAAATAATGCAGAATAGAAAGCCACATCATATTGAGGCAAAACACCGCCGACAATATGTACTTCGGTAACAGCCTCATCATCGTATTTTTTAACAATATCGAGCATTTGTTCCATCGTCAAGGCCCAGCCTTCTTCTTTTTGCTTTATTAAACGGGAATAAGAACAAAACTTACAATCATAAACACAAAGATTTGTAGGCTCTAAATGGAAATTGCGATTGAAATAAGTCTTATCACCATGTTTTTCCTCACGGATGAAGTTTGCCAAAACCCCCAGATAACCTAATTCTGCATGCTCATAAAGATAAACACCTTCCTCAAAAGTGATCCGTTCTTTATGGAGAACTTTATGTGCTATGTTTTGTAGTTCAGTTGATAATGAAGTATTTGCTAATATTTTTTCAACTTGCTCAGTTGTATTCATTCCTGATTTTATTTTGCACAAAAGTACAATATTGATGCGATTTGAAAATCATTTTGTTGTAACAAACGATTGGGTTACTACAGATTCACACATTTTAAATTTCTAAAAAATAAATTAGCCCCAGATGGACACGGATAAACGTAGATTCTTGCTTTTACAGTTGCCAGGGAAACACAGAGACCACAGAAACTTATACATTAAATTCCGTGACACTCCGTGTTTCCGTGGCAAAAAATCTTGACTGAAGTAAATAATAACCCAAATCTTTGCCTATCCTTTTTTATCTGTGGTTAAAACCAAATCTGTGAATCTGCGGCAGAAAAACCTAAACCTAAATCTGTGGCTAAACAAAAAAAGCACCTCTTTTCAGAAGTGCTTTCAATATATTCCGTAGGTTTTTATTAGTTTACTGCCGGCGAAAAAGTCAAAACAATATTTGCCGTTTTGCCTCCAAATTCAATCGGAGATTTCATTACCATATTGCCTTTCGAAAGTTGTGTTAACACCAGGCGATATCCTTCTGTAACGTTTTTAGCTTTATCACCTTCATAGATTTTCTTAAACTGAAAAGTTTCTTCTGATGGCGTAGCCGACCAGAAAATAGTTTGCATAACCTCGCCACAAGTGCTTGATGCTGGTAAAGTGTATGATCCGTTTCCGCTATTGGTTAATTTCCATGTACTTCCCTGGAAACATTTGTACGATTTTTCTCCAAATAAACCTTGAACAGCTTGATCTGGCAAGCCCTCTAAAGCCACGTTGTTTAAAACCCAAGTTCCGGTCACGGTACCTCTACCGCCACTAATACCTGTTGCAGCGTTTTTAGTTGATGAACAACTTTGTAACATTACTAAAGTAGAACATGCTATTGCGATAGCTATAAATAATCTTTTCATTTTAGTTTAATTTAATTTCGGGAAACTGTTTACATAAATCTTGCCAAAACAATTTCGAACCTTAAATTAGCAGCAAATTATTAATTTGCAATGCGATTATATTGCAGCACAATCAAATCATTATGAAACCCGAAACCCTTGCTATTCACGCATCTAATCTTGTTAAAAACACTACCGGAGATGTTACCCCGCCAATAAACTTATCGACAACTTTTTTTCGTGATGAGAATGGAGGCTACCCCGGAGGGCACATGTATAGCCGCGTGAGCAACCCAAACAGGTCTGCTTTAGAAAACACTGTAGCTAAATTAGAATATGGTGAGGATGCAGCAGCTTTTGCTTCTGGAAATAATTGTGGAATGAGTTTGTTTCAGGCATTAAAACCTGGCAGCCATATTATTGCTCCTGACGATATGTATTGGGGAATAAAAAAGCAGCTTCTCACCATATTTAACGAAGTTTTAGAATTTGATTTTGTTGATCAAACTGATTTGGAATTAATTAAATCGAGTATAAAACCAAATACCAAATTAATTTGGATAGAAACCCCATCAAACCCATTACTAAAAATTACGGATATTGAAGAAATCGGGAAAATTGCAAAGCAGAACAACATTACCTTTGCTTGCGACAGTACCTTCGCCTCTCCTATTCTACAGAATCCAATTTTGTTAGGCGCTGACATTGTAATGCATAGCAGTACTAAATATTTGGGTGGCCACAGCGATGTTTTAGGTGGAATCTTGGTCACTGCCAAAAAAGATGAGCTTTGGGAAAAAATAAAAAATATACAACAAACCGGTGGAGCGGTTCCTTCTCCGTTTGATTGTTATCTACTCTGTAGAAGTATAAAAACCCTGGCTTACCGCATGAAGGGCCATTGCGAAAACGGCAAATTAGTTGCGCAATATCTGGTTAACCATCCAAAAGTAGAGGCTGTATTCTTCCCCGGATTAGAAACGCATCCTCAATATGAGATTGCTAAAAAACAGATGAAGGATTTTGGTGGAATGATGTCGTTCTTAGTTAAAGGTGATGTAGAAGAAACGAGCAGAGTGGTTAATAATGTAAAGCTGTTTGCGCAAGCAACCAGCTTAGGAGGCGTGGAAAGTTTAATTGAACACCGTTATTCAGTTGAGGGGCCAGACAGTAAAACCCCAAAAAATCTTTTAAGAATTTCCGTGGGCTTGGAGCACGTGGATGATATTATTGCTGATTTAGAACAAGCACTTGGGTAACTTAGCCCGTCATTGCGAGGCACGAAGCAATCTTAAAACTATGAGTTTTAACAAATGAAATAAGATTGCTAACGGTGTTTCAAATAGCAACCTAGTAGTCACTTGCTGGCAAAACTCTGTTTTTAAATCGCAGCCTATGGGTGGCAAACTATTTAACTTTACCCCTTCATTTTTCCCATAGGGCCTACAGCAAAAAGCGGGATTGCAAATCCATAAGAATTACAATCCCGCTCATATTCAAAATCTATTTAGGATTACAAACCGTTACCAATTTCGTAGAATAATTTGGTTCTAATGGCTCGTTTGTTTGCGCCAACCGCTGAGAACCAGTATTTGCAGGACAAGCAATATCGCCGGCAGCATCATAAACAATCTTATTTCCATTCGCCAACAACTCCTTCGGTACATAAACCTGAACTTTAGTAACCGAATAACCAGACGGAAAATAGCGAACGTAATAACCGTCAGGGTGTTTTGTCCAAATACCACTTGGCACATCGGCCCTTGGTGGCGCCATACCTGCAATAATGGCGTATTTTTCCATATCGGCATAGGTATAGTTGCCAGAAGAAACCAGTTGACGGATATTGTTTTCAGCCTCGAAAACAGCTTTAATCCCTGAGGGAAGCTGATCTTTAGCTTTTTCCATTACATCGAAAGGTAAAATACCTAAGGCACCGCCTTCCAGTTGGGTTAACTGTTTCGGTGTTAAAAGTTTCAATGCTGTTAGCTTTACTGTACCTGCATAATCAGCAAATTTTGTTCTGGCAATAATCGTCCAAAGCAAAATTTGAATATCATGCTGTTCCACCTCTGGATGTTTTTCTGCGCTCTTTAAAATGGCAACCACAATCTCTTCTTTCGGACCTAAAACAGGAGCAAACATGTAGCCATCCCCTTTCGAAGGTGCAAAAGTTCCGGCTTTTAAACAGTAGCTCTTATTTGTCATTTCATAAAATCCCTCGCACAAAACGAAACCTCCATCAGGGTTTTTAGGCAGTAAATATAGCGGCTGAAATTTTGCCTTAGCATTAAAATCAGGCATTTTTTCACCCTCGCGGTTTACATCTTCAAATGCTGTAGTAATGGCAGCGGGTTGCTTTAAAAATTTATCAACACCAAGAGCTTTAGCACCTTGTGCCGTTCCAACTTTTAATAGTTTGTCTTTTAATCCCCCGAATTGTGCCTGAGCTGTTAATCCTGATATTGCAATTAGCAGTACTAAGGAAGTAGATTTTATTTTTTTCATCATGATTAGATAGGTATGACAAACATAAAATTTTTAAGGTTAAGTTTATTTTATGATTTCAAATTAAAATTACGAATTTGATTCACAAGCACTTAACAAATTATCAGAATTTAATTTTGTTGTTTCGAAATTAAATTAGATATTTGAAATATTATTTGGTGAACAACTGAATAAAAGTCAATCTTTAATCGGATTGATTTATAAAGAAGTGGCGAGAGACTGGCTCCGTGACCCACTGGCAACCCTCAGAAAGAGAAGGTGCCAATTCCTGACCAAGTAACATGGTGTTATTTGGAGATATAAATTATAACTGATGAAAATACTAAATCTTCAATCGCAAAGCGAACCTCAGCTAAACCTCAATCAGGTAGAGAACTCTTCTATTTCATTGATTTGTTGTGATATGCGGGCGATTACTTGTATGTGCTGTTGCATACAGTAATTTAAAAATCTTCCTCCTTTGTTTCTTTTTCAAATTGGAAGGTCCCGATAGATCGGGATACGCCCTACAAAATTATCTTGATTTATGGTGATAAATTTTATAACCATAAGCTTGAAATCAATCTTCAACATTCATTTAATCAATCATTTAGAATTATGTCAACTTCATATAAATTTGAAACACTACAGTTACACGCTGGCCAGGAAATAGACCCAACCACAGGATCAAGAGCAGTTCCAATTTATCAAACTACCTCTTATGGATTTAAAAATGCCGAACATGGCGCTAATCTTTTCGCTTTAAAAGAATTTGGCAATATCTATACTCGTTTAATGAACCCAACGACTGATGTTTTTGAAAAAAGAATTGCGGCGTTGGAAGGTGGAGTTGCAGCGTTAGCAACAGCATCTGGTCAGGCGGCACAGTTTATTGCATTACATAATATTTTAGAAGCGGGAGATAGCATTGTTTCCTCAACACATATTTACGGAGGAACTTACAATCAATTTAAGGTGGCTTTCAAACGCCTGGGCATCCATGTAGATTTTGCAAATCCAGATGTGCCTGAAGAATTTGAGCAAAAGATAACAGAGAAAACAAAAGCGATCTACTTAGAAACCATTGGAAATCCGGCTTTCAGCATTCCTGATTTTGAGAAGATCGCAGCAATTGCGAAGAAATACGATCTTCCTTTCATCGTGGATAATACTTTTGGTGCTGGAGGTTATTTATTTAAACCTTTGGAACATGGCGCTAACATCGTAGTAGAATCTGCAACAAAATGGATTGGCGGACATGGAACCAGCATTGGAGGCGTAATTGTTGATGGTGGAAATTATAATTGGGGCAATGGAAAATTTCCGCAGTTCACCGAGCCATCAGAAGGTTATCATGGATTGGTTTTTAATGATGTTTTCGGCATCGGCGGCCCATTTGGTAACATTCAATTCATCATTCGTGCTCGAGTTGAGGGTTTAAGAGATTTGGGTCCTGCCCTTTCGCCTTTCAATTCATTCCTTTTATTGCAAGGTTTAGAAACGTTATCTCTTCGCGTACAACGCCATGTAGATAATGCTTTGGAGTTGGCCACCTGGTTAGAAAATCATCCGCTTGTTAAAGAAGTTCATTATCCAGGTTTAGCAAGCAGCAAATACAATAATCTGGCAAAAAAATATTTGAGCAATGGTTTCGGTGGTGTTTTATCTTTCGAATTAAATGGCACCAAGGAAAATGCAACCCAAGTTATAGATCAGTTAAAACTGGTTTCTCATTTAGCAAATGTCGGCGATGCTAAAACGCTGATTATTCAGCCTTCGGCAACCACACATCAACAATTAAGTGAAACGGAACAATTAGCTGCAGGTGTAAAACCAAATGCGTTAAGGGTTTCAGTTGGTATTGAGCATATCGATGACATTAAAGCAGATTTTGAGCAGGCTTTTGCTACTATCAGCGCTCACGCAACTGCTGAAAGTTTACAAGCCTAATACTATCCATCCCTCGAAAGGGTTGCAACAAAACATGTTTAAAAATTTACAGTCAATAATATGACCGATAGAAGTTCAAAGACCTCTTCAGAGGTTGGGGTGTATAATTATCCCAAACAGTTTAAGTTAGAAAGTGGCAAGAAAATTCGAAACTTGCAAATCGCTTTTCAAACTTATGGAAAATTAAATGCCAAAAAAGATAACGTAATTTGGGTTTGCCATGCTTTAACCGCAAATGACGATGTTTTTGAGTGGTGGGAAGGTCTGTTTGGGCAAAATGCTTTGTTTAATCCGGAAGAACATTATATCATTTGTGCGAATGTTTTGGGTTCGAACTACGGAACAACCAATCCTTTAAGTACCAATCCTGTAAACGGTTTACCTTATTATCTATCATTCCCACAATTTACTATCCGCGATTTTGTATCTGCTCACCAACTATTGGCCGATCATTTAGGCATTGGAAACATCAAATTATTAATTGGCGGTTCATTAGGAGGTCAGCAGGCAGTAGAATGGGGAATAATTGAGCCGAACAGAATTGAGAATCTTATTTTGGTTGCTACAAATGCTGTTCATTCTCCGTGGGGAATTGCTTTTAATGAAAGCCAGCGTTTGGCGATTACCACCGATAGAACTTTTTACGCTAACCAGCCAGATGGCGGTAGTAAGGGACTTAAAACCGCTCGTAGTATAGCGCTTTTGAGCTACAGAACTTACCATGCTTATGGCAATACGCAGGTAGAAAGCGTAAACGATAAAACGGATAATTTCAGGGCTTCATCATACCAAAATTATCAGGGAGAGAAATTGATAAACCGCTTCAATGCTTATAGTTACTATTATTTAACTAAAGCAATGGATAGCCACAACGTTGGTCGCAACCGTAAATCAATTGCCGAGGCTTTGAAGCTAATTAAAGCAAATACGCTAGTTATAGGAATTGAAAATGACTTCCTGTTTCCAATTTCGGAGCAGAAATTTTTAGCTGATCATATTAACGATGCGGAATTTGCCTCCATTCATTCTGAATATGGTCATGATGGTTTCTTGATCGAAACTAATGCATTAACAAACATCATCGGAAATTTCATTAAGGAAAGCAGAAACAAAAAAATTATCAAGTTGCAGCATACTGCCTAATCAGGCAGAAGCATGAACGGTGGAAGGTTTAAAATAAAAACCCAAGGTTAAAAACATAGAAATAATTAATCAGTCACGGAAAACTAGGGTACCTAATTCAGTGTAAATCCGTGTTTCCGTGGCAAATAAAAAATAGCAAAAACAAATGGTAGCGAAAGCCTTTTTGAGCATCTACTCTTGATACTTTTTCCGCTACTCGATACTATAAAACAACATGAGCAAAAATTTAAAAATCGGATTATTTGGTTTCGGAGTTGTAGGACAAGGTTTATTGGACATCATCCAAAGCCAGAACCTTAACCTTGAAATCATTAAAATAGCGATTAAAGACCCAAGAAAGAAACGTACCCTTAATAAAGATCTATTTACAACGGATAAAAACGAGATTCTGAATAATTCCGAAATCAATACGATTGTAGAGTTGATAAATGATGCTGATGCGGCTTACGAAATTGTAACTACGGCATTGAAGAATGGTAAAAACGTAGTTTCAGCAAATAAAAAGATGATTGCTACGCACTTGAAAGAGTTAGTAGATCTACAACAGCAACATGGCACATCGCTACTTTACGAAGGTGCAGTTTGCGGAAGTATTCCAATCATCAGAAACCTGGAAGAATATTATGATAATGAACTTTTCCATGCCCTGAGCGGAATTTTTAATGGTTCGTCGAATTATATTTTATCGAAAATTTTTAACGAAAATCAGAGTTATGATTCGGCACTAAAAAAGAAGCGCAAGACTTAGGTTTTGCAGAAACTGACCCAATTTTGGACGTTGGTGGATACGACCCAAAATACAAATTAGCTATCGCAACGGCGCATGCTTATGGCTTGTTCGTAAACCCTGATGCGATATTGAACATTGGTATTCAAAACCTGTCTCATTACGACATTAAATATGCTCGTGAAAAAAACTTCAAAATTAAACTGGTTCCAACAGCTAGAAAAGTAAACACAAAGGATATTGTAACCTATGTATTGCCAAAATTGGTAGCAAAAGATGATTTCTTATACAATGTAGAGAATGAATACAATGCGGTAACGGTTCAGGCGGCTTTTGCTGATAAGCAATTTTTCTTTGGCAAAGGTGCAGGTGGCCACCCAACAGGCGCTGCTGTACTTTCTGATATTGCTGCCTTACGTTATGATTATCGTTATGAGTACAAAAAATATCACTCAGAAAATGGTGTAAAACACACTGAAGATATTTTATTGGAGATCTATTTGCGTTATGCTGATGAAGATTTAATCAGTTTACTGGAGTTCGATAACATTAGCGAGCGTTATTCAGCCAGTGAGTACAAATACGTAATCGGTACGGTGAAATTGGGAAATTTGATTAGTAATCGTGATCTTCTACTAGATAAGAATGTTTTTGTCGCCTATACGGGTAGGCAGATTTACAAACAGGAGCAGGTTGCTGCAAATGTCTTCGCGGAAGAACTAGCGTCGATATAAGAATTTTTTAAGGTTAATTTTTTTATTTGTTTTGTTGTTAAGTACAAAGGTCGGAGCGATTCCGACCTTTTGCGTTATTTATTTTCTTTGATATATTTTTCGATAATTACCCGATCAACACCTTCTTTTTCAACTTTCTCCACTCCTGTTTGAGTAAGCGTATCATTTACTACAGTAATTTTGAAAGCAAATTTTTGGCCTTCCCAATTTTTGTTTTTATAGTATTGAAGATGCTCGGTGTAAGCGTTTCCATTTAGCGTATAACTTCCCCCACCAGCATCAAAACCTAAACTATCTTTAGGATTTGTAGAATGCTTTAAAAAGGCAAAATGTGTATCATTTATAACCTTAATCATTTCAAAATTCATTGGATAGTCGCTGGTTTTTCCAGTGTGTTTATCAATAATTTTTCCTGATATCAATTTCCAAGTGCCTCTAATATCATTTGGTTTAGCTTCCGCTCCACCTGGTTTTTCCTTACAGGCATATAAAAATGTTAAGGCAGCTACTATTATAAATATCTTTTTCATATTTTATTAAATGAAGCTATCCCCTTCCTGCCATTTCAGTTAGTTTTTTTGCTAAATCTTTCCCTAAATAACCATCAATTATAGCATGAACGATATAGAGAATAGGTGTCATTAAAATAGCAACAAGGAATTTGTAAGTATAATTTACTAAACCAATGGCAGCAACCATTTGCCAGCTATAATGATATTGAGGGTTTAAATAAAATGCGATGAAAATTACTACGAAACTATCAATCAGTTGAGAAACCAAAGTTGAACCAGTAGCTCGTAACCATAACGACTTCTCTCCGGTTATCTTTTTTATCCGATGGAATATTAAAACATCGGCGAGCTGCCCCACAATAAAAGCAATGATAGAACCCACGATAATCCACATGCCTTGGCCAAAAATACCAGCGAAGGCGTTATTCATATTCAAATCTTCACCGTTTATATTTTGATGAACCCAAAAATCGGCTGCGCTTAAATGCATAGAGCCCCAAACCACTAAAAACGCAAAAGCTATCAAAATGGAAGTTAAAATAGATAGAAACCGCACTTGTTTTACCCCAAAATATTCGTTTATGATATCGGTCATGATAAAAATGATTGGCCAGGTAAGCACTCCCGCCGACATTACAAACGAAAGATTAGGCACACCAAATAAGTTAATATCAAACTTCTTGAAACCCAATGTTTCTTCAACACTAAATAATTTTACACCGATAAATTCTGATAATATTGCATTCGCCACAAAAAAACTCCCCAGAACGAGAAGTAAGCGGCTTTCTTTAGTTTTAAAAGTCATAGCGTATAAATCTAAAGATAAATCGAATGAGATTTAGTTTTTAAGCTGTAATTTTTTCCAAGACTTTTACACTCATTCGACCTTAAAAATAGGTTTGCAAAAATAATCTACCAATCTTTGCGACTTC
Source organism: Pedobacter sp. AC212 (assembly GCF_979258625.1). NCBI lineage: Bacteria > Pseudomonadati > Bacteroidota > Sphingobacteriia > Sphingobacteriales > Sphingobacteriaceae > Pedobacter > Pedobacter sp. AC212. Next base: position 3,100,699 of record NZ_OZ409870.1, read on the forward strand.
AAAAAAATCGGAATATTCATGGATAAGAAACAGCACTTTTATCTTATATTAATTTTGGGCTCCTTGGCGGCGCTTGGCCCTTTCTCAATTGACATGTACTTGCCAGGTTTTGTTGATATTGCTAAAGATTTAAAAAGCACCGAATCTACAGTTGCATTATCGCTATCTAGTTTCTTTATCGGAATTTCTGCAGGCCAGCTACTGTATGGCCCGTTGTTAGATAAATACGGAAGAAAAAAACCGCTGTTTTTTGGATTGGCTTTGTATATCGTGTCCTCATTTTTATGCTTAGCCGTTACAGATGTAAATCAATTAATTGTTTTGCGTTTTGTACAAGCTATTGGCAGTTGCGCTACGGCAGTAGCTTCAGTAGCAATGGTTCGCGATTTATTTTCTGTTGAAGAAAGTCCGAAAGTGTTTGCATCGCTGATGCTAGTGATCGCCGTTTCACCGATGCTTGCCCCAACTGCTGGCGGCTATTTGATATCCGCATTAGGTTGGAAATATGTTTTCGTATTTTTAGGCTTTATGGCTATAATAATATTGCTGGCCTCCATTTTCAAACTTCCCGAAAGCTATAAACCTGACCCCAATTATTCCTTAAAGCCGAAACCCATTTTAAAAAGTTTCTTAACGGTTTTAAAAGAGCCGCAATTTTCCACTTATGCACTTATCAGCTCAATTACATTTTCAGGCCTATTTGCTTATGTATCATCATCGCCACAGGTTTTCATGAAGATTTACGCCGTTAGCAAAACTGGTTATGGGTGGATCTTTGCACTGCTTTCTGTAGCCTTCATTGGTTCGAGCCAACTAAACAGTTTATGTTTACGATGGTTAACGAGCAAAAAAATTGTTACGATAGCGCTTTTAGCTCAATGCGTATTCAGTTTAATATTTTTGATTTTTGCTTTAAACGATTGGTTAAATTTATATTCAACCATTGGTTTTATCGCTTTATTCCTATGTTGCTTGGGCTTTATCAATCCAAATGCAGCAGCTTTATCATTAGCTCCATTCAGCAAAAATGCTGGGAGTGCATCTGCACTTATGGGTGCTTTGCAAATGGGTCTTGGTGCACTAGCTTCTGTAATGGTGAGTTTATTTAGTGAGCACTCGGTTATTCCTATGCCTTTAGTGATGACCGCTGCAGCATTTATCGCTTTAGTATGCCTATTGATCGGAAAACGATTTATTAAAACTGAAATCGAGGCCTCGGAAAATGCAGCAGTTGTTGCGCATTAGCGCTTTCCAAACTATGGATTGTTTTTCAATTTCACGATCAACTTCAGATTAAACTGTCTGCCGGTTAAATAATTTGGAATTGCATACTGCACGTTATCCACATCTTTTAGCCACAGGTACGATACGGTATTATCGATATTCAACATATTAAAAACCTCGAAAAACAGCATTACAGAGCTAAAGTTTTTATCCAGAAACTTTGGCTTATGAAGCGCCGCATCATCAAGAAAATCTTTGGAGAAACCAATATCAACCCGCTTGTAAGATGGAACATAAAACTTATCCAAATATCGTGGCGTTTGTGATGGACCAATTGGCAAACGAGAACCATATAAGGCATTTAAGTGTACCTTGTAAGTTGGACTATTTAACAACTTATCCTGAAAGAAGATAGAAAAATTCAATCTTTGGTCGGTTGGGCGTTTTAAATAACCTGGATAAATGGTTTCGCCATTTTGAATATAGCTATCGCCGATAAGATCTTCATTGGCATGCATAACCGACATACGGAAATAAGAAACCAAATCTTTTACAAACTCGCCCCCAATACTAAAATCGGCGCCATATGCATAACCTCGTGAAACTTCGTTTGCCAAGTATTTAATCCGAAGATTATCAATTTTGTATGGAATTAATCTATCAGAATATTTGAAATATGCTTCAGAAGTGAACTTTAAACGCGTTCCAAAAGCATCAAAGGCATAATCATAACCTACAGATGTGTTATAAGAACTTTGTGCCTTTTGGTTGATATTCAGCTTCCCTGTAAAATCACGAATGGTTCGGTACGACGGCGGCTGCTTATAAACTCCAGCAGTAAACCTTAAAATTTTATTATTTGAGTTGGGGCGATAAGCAATCAACAACCTCGGACTAATTAACAGTTGTTTACTTAATGAATTATAGGTTGCACGGGCACCAAGCTGCAGTTCTGCATAATTTGAAAGCGAGTAACTATCTTGAATATAAGCACTATAATTTTTAATATCGATGTTATTTTCTACGTTGATGACATTTTGTAATTCGATGTTTTTTGAATGATTAGGCAAAATATATCCAGCAGAATCAGTGTAGTTATATTCATTCAAGCGATCATCATATTTAGATTTGTCAAACTTCAATCCCCAGGAGAAAACGTGATTGTCGAAATTTTGATCCACTTTAATTTCTGATGCAAAAACCTGGGTATTCAAACTATTTCGGCCATAATTGTAATAACTTCCTATTCCTTTGTTTTTAGTAACTGGACCGAAATTTTCTACAGGAAAAGTATTGTCTACCTCATCAAAAATATAACTCCCATCTATATCAAATCGTTCCCTTTCTATGGTATTGAAGTAGCTATTTATAAACTTAATTACCAAATTGGGTTTGGGAGAATAACTTGCCGTAACTGCTGATCCTAAAGTCTGGTAGTCATCAATTTCTTGCCCGGTATAATCAACATCCAGGCGAAGTGTGGTATTTAACGTTCCGAATTGTGTTTCGCGATTGGTAGGCTCCAGTTTAAACTGCCCCAAATTCAAATTCCCCAAAACATTTATGTTAAATTTTGAGGAGAAATCGTACTGGTACATCAACTGTGCATCTGCAAAATTAGGATTATAACTCCCCTTTTCATCTTGTTTAATAAGCACACTTGAATTGTTTTTATACCGTAAACCTGCCAGCAAAAAACTACGCTTAAAAATCCGCTTTGCTGTTAAAGAAGTGTTCAAAAGACTTGTACTTAAAATGGTTTGGTTACTATCAGGCTTATCGTATCTAATATCCAAAACAGACGAAAGTTTATCGCCATATTTTGCCTCAAAACCACCTGCTGAAAATTTTGCTTTGCTAACCAGTTCGGAATTTATAAAACTAAGTCCCTCCTGTTGACCGTTGCGAATTAAAACGGGTCGGTTTATTTCAACATCATTAATATAAATGAGATTTTCATCGAAATTTCCACCTCTAACACTGTATTGCGCACTTAATTCATTGTTTGTTGAAACACCAGGTAGGGTTTTAAGCATGGTTTCGAAGTTTCCGGAAACCAAAGGCATGGAGGCAATATCTGCAATATTAATTGTGGTGGTATTACTGAGCTGATTTTGTTTATTCGTGATGGTTACTTGTTCTAACTCATTAATATTGGCAATTAGCTTTACCTGTTGAGTAATTCTAGCGCCCGAACGTTCGTTAAACTTTAAAGTTTGTGGCCGGTATCCAAGCAAGGAATATTTGATACTAAAGCTTCGTGATTTTGAATAGATGGTATAAACACCAAATTCATCGGTTACAGTTGATTGCCCCTGCCCTAAAACGATAACGGTAACTTGCGACAGTGGCAACTTTTCTTCGTTGTAAACTATCCCCGAAATCCTAACCTGCGGCTGAGCAATAGCTAAACTGCAACCAGCAATAAAAAGGAATAAGAGCAGCCGAAATTTGAGCATTGGTTAGCGTAGAGATTTGGTTAATTTTTACCACAGATGCAGACAGAATTTTGTTGCCACGAAACACAGATTGACACGGAATTAAACTTTCAGTGATTTCGGTGTTTCTGTGCTGGATTATTTGTTTTTACATCTTTATCTGCGTTCATCCTTTTTATATGTGGTTAAAATTTAAATACTGATACCAGTGGTTGTTAAACTTTTCATTTTAGAAATCATTTCAGCTGGGTTTTCATCCGCAAAAATGGCGTTTCCAGCAACAAAAGCATTAGCACCAGCCACTACTAATGATGCCAGATTGGATAATCCTACACCACCATCAACTTCTATAATCAATTCGTCATTTACGCCTTGAATTAAACGCTTTAAATCTTGAATTTTCTTATAAGTATTGTGGATAAATGCCTGTCCGCCAAAACCTGGGTTTACCGACATGATCAAAACCAAATCCAGGTCTTCAATTACATCTTGCAATAAAGTAACTGGTGTATGTGGATTTAAAGCAACGCCAGCTTTACATCCTGATGATTTTATGAGCTGAATGGTTCTATGCAAATGGGTGCAGGCCTCGTAATGAACGGTAATTCTATCTGCACCAGCTTTCGCAAATTCAGGAATAAATTTGTCAGGCTCCACAATCATTAAATGCACATCCAGAGATTTTGTTGCATGTTTTTTAACAGCTGCCATCACGGGGAAGCCAAAAGAAATATTGGGCACAAAAACACCATCCATTACATCAACATGAAACCAATCGGCTTCACTTTGGTTAATCATTTCAATATCTCGTTGTAAATTACCAAAATCGGCAGAAAGTATGGATGGAGCAATGATGTATTTCATTTATTTTATTTTGTTGCCATTGCAAGGTACGAAGCAATCTCAATTCCACCTATAAAGAGTAAAAAGGATCGCTTCGTACCTCGCAATGACGAATTAGTTAAAAAATATTAGCAACAATGCAAGTTACAAAATCATTTTAAACTTAATTATATGTCAACAAAAAACCCTTTCTACTGAAAGGGTTTAATTACTATTTTAATTTAATTTCAAGCGATTGCCCATCCCTGGTAATTTCCAAAAACTTTTCAATTCTATCAGTATAATTATTGGTATAACTCTGATATTCGTAATAATCTGTTCGTCCACCATAATTATTATAGCCACTGCCACGATAAACTGGCGTTGAGCCCGACTTAGAGTAACCTGCGATACATTGAAGAAAATATTTACCAGGCTTCATTTTATCAAATTTAAATCTTCCATATTCATCTGTTTGAATGGTAATTCGCCAACGAAAAGCATCTTCAGACATATAAACACTCGTTTTCTTATTTTCTTCTTTCTTTCTTAACCGATACCATTCTTCGAAATACGGTGTTACCGGAAATAACGTGACCTGAACATTTGCAGCTTGAATTTTCGGCGCTAGTGGTCCTCTATAACCGAGCGAAGTCTTTGGCCCGGTAATGGCAACTCCTTCAATACTCGATGTTCCTAAGGCCAACATACTTTTAGCTTGCAATGAATCAAAAGGAACCTGCGGATAATACGCAGTCTTCTGTGCATTCGATTGTATGAAAGTAGTACTGAAAACTAGGGATAGAATAAAAATTTTTAGTTTTTTCATAAGCGAAATATAGAATTTGTTTTTTGAAAATGTATTTATATTATTACATAATTAAACTTTTTTGAAATAAAAATCAATAATGATGAATAAATACTTGTACACAATCTTGTTAATTTTCACTTCTAACCTTGTCTTTGCCCAAAAAGAAAAGCCTTGTGGAATGAAAGACGGATTACAAGAAGGAACTTGTAAAGAGTTTTTCGGCAATGGAAAAGTGAGTTCTATACTTAACTGGAAAAAAGGGAAAAGAGAAGGAACTGCTAGTTATTTCTATGAAAATGGTCAAGTAAAATCAACTGGAAATTTTACTAAAGACAAGCGGAATGGCGAGTGGAAGTACTTTTATGAAAATGGAATTTTGGAAGCAGATGAATTTTACGTTTTTAGAGATTTTGCAGAATTAAAAGAAGGTACTTTTAAAAAGTTTTTTAAGGATGGTAAAGTAAGCGAAACCTGTGCTTACGTAGATGATAAATTAGAAGGAAACTTTACCTCTTATTTCAGCAATGGAGGTGTATCGCAACAAGGTGCTTACAGCAAAGATAAACAAGTTGGGGACTGGAAAAGCTTTTTTGAAAGCGGTAAGCCTAAGTGCGAATCTACTTATGTAAACGGAAACAAAGAGGGGGCGAGAATTTGTAAAGATGAGAAGGGAAAAGTTGTAAGTGAAGAGATTTACAAAAATGGAGTTAAAATAAAATAGTTGATCGCAGCTCAGATTTCATCACATACTCACCTACGTTATATTTTTTGAATTATTTTCTCCCCAAGATGGTCGTTACGTTAATTTTATCTCATAATCCTAATAGCAAGAAAAAATGCTGAAACAAACAGCATGAAGGTGAAGTTATAACTTCAAGTAAATCATGCTTTTCATTCGCAAAAAAGCCCTTTCAGTTTTACGCTGAAAGGGCTAATTAGTTGTAGTCACTCTGAATTTATTTCAAAGCCTGTTTTTACAGATGCTGAATAAATTCAGCATGATAGTATGGCTAAGCTTGTGGCGCAGCTGGTTTTTCTGGTCTAGGTAATAAAACTTTACGAGAAAGTTTCATTTTACCTTGTTTATCGATGTCTAGCAATTTAACTTCGATTTTATCGCCTTCTTTTAATACACCGTCCATAGTTTCTAAACGTTCCCATGAAATTTCAGAGATGTGTAATAAACCATCTTTACCTGGCATAACCTCAACAAATGCACCGAATGGCATAATTGATTTTACTTTACCTTGGTAAACTTCACCAATTTCTGGCTTAGCTACGATGTTACGGATACGGGTTACAGCAGCATCAATTGCAGCTTTATTATCAGCAAAAATTTCTACGATACCTTTACCTTCAACTTCTTCGATAGAAATTGAAGCACCGGTTTCGCGTTGCATTTCTTGAATAATTTTACCTCCAGGGCCGATAATTGCACCAATAAATTCTTTCTCGATAGTGATAGAAACGATACGTGGAGCATGTGGCTTCATGTCTTCATTAGGCTGAGCAATCGTTTTCTTCATCTCGTTTAAGATATGTAAACGACCTTCTTTAGCTTGTAATAAAGCTTTAGTTAATACTTCGTATGATAAACCATTGATTTTTAAATCCATCTGACAAGCAACGATACCATTTTCAGTACCCGTTACTTTAAAATCCATATCGCCTAAGTGATCTTCATCACCTAAAATATCAGAAAGGATTGCATATTTACCAGTCTTCTCATCAGTAATCAAACCCATTGCGATACCAGAAACCGGCGATTTGATTTTAATACCTGCATCCATAAGTGCCAATGTACCAGCACAGACAGTTGCCATTGATGATGAACCGTTAGATTCTAAAATATCAGAAACAATACGGATAGTATATGGATTAGCTTCACCTTGAGGTAAAACTTTTTTCAAAGAACGTTGTGCTAAAGCACCGTGACCAATTTCGCGGCGACCAGCACCTCTGTTTGGTCTAACCTCTCCAGTTGAGAAACCAGGGAAATTATAGTGCAACAAGAATTTTTGGTAACCGTTAAAGAAAGCACCATCAATCATTTGCTCATCATCTTTGCTACCTAAAGTAACTGATGTTAACGATTGAGTTTCGCCACGTGTAAATACAGCTGAACCGTGAGCAGCAGGTAAATAACCAACTTCACTCCAAATTGGACGAATTTCAGTAGTCTTACGGCCGTCTAAACGAATACCCTCATCTAACAAAAGATTTCTAATTGCATCATACTGAACATCATGGTAATAATGTTTAGCCATTGCTTTAGTTAAATCTGCTGTATCTTCTGGCATTGCCTCGAAAAATTCATTAATGATTGCAGTGAAACCAACTTTACGCTCATCTTTGTTCGAACCAGATTTCGCAACTGCGTAAACTTTATCGTAAGTATCAGCATAAACTTTAGCTTTCAAATCAGCATCATGGTCTTCATGGCTATATTCGCGTTTTACCGTTTTACCAGTAGCCTCAGTTAATTCAACCTGAATCGCACATTGAACTTTAATTGCATCATGTGCAAATTTTAAAGCCTCAACCATTTCATCTTCCTGAATTTCATCACATTCGCCTTCAACCATTCCGATATCGTTAGCCGAACCAGCAACCATAAATTCTAAAGTTGCACGCTCTAAATCGCTAGCATATGGATTGATTACCAATTTGCCATCAATTTTTGCCACACGTACTTCAGAAATAGGACCGTTGAAAGGAATATCAGAAACTGATAAAGCTGCAGATGCTGCTAAACCAGCTAAACAATCTGGCATTATATTTTTATCAGCAGAAATTAATGAGATCATCACCTGAGTATCAGAGTGATAATCAGAAGGGAACATTGGGCGCAAAGCTCTGTCAACCAAACGAGAAATTAAAACCTCGTAGTCAGATAACCTTGCCTCGCGGCGTAAAAAACCTCCAGGAATACGACCAGTAGCCGCATATTTCTCTTGATAATCAACCGATAAAGGTAAAAAATCAGTACCTGGTTTAGCACCAACAGTAGATACAACAGTTGCTAACAACATTGTATCGCCCATTTTAACTACCACCGAACCATCAGCTTGCTTAGCCAATTTCCCTGTTTCGATTTCTACAATTCTGCCATCGCCCAAATCGAACGATTTTTTTATTACATTCATTTAAATAGAATTATGGTGTGTTTTCCTCTTTCTACACACCGTTGTTTATATATGTTTTTGTTTTTGCAAACGAAGATAAGATTAAAACACTTATCTATAATAAATCCCGTTAAATATTTAACAGGAAACGTAAAAAGCCATTCTCTAAAGAATGGCTTTCGTTGATAAAATTCGCTTATTTTTGTTTGATGATATCACGAAGCGATAAAGCTTTAATGATAGCACGGTAGCGCTCAATATCTTTTTTGTATAGGTAAGCCAAAATACCGCGGCGTTTACCTACCAATTTTTGAAGTGACAACTGAGTAGAGAAATCTTTACGATTTTTCTTTAAGTGTTCTGTTAAGTGCGCAATACGGTATGTAAATAACGCTACTTGACCTTCTGCAGAACCAGTGTTGGTTTCTACTTCGCCGTGTTGTTTAAAGATTTCGGCTTTCTTTTCTGGACTTAAATACATTTCTTGAATAATATTAAAGCAATAAAAATTAATTAATTGTTCCAAAAAGCATTTCTTTGGAATGTGGCAAAGATAAAGCTATTTTTGATTATTAGCAAGAGTAATCAGCAGATAGTTAAACGGCTCGTTTACTGGGTTTAGAATTCGGAAAGCACATTGTAGTTTTAATCGGTTGCTGCACTCCCGCCCTCGCTGCAATCTTTTTGCCTACAGTACCCCTTTTGTCGTCTTTGTGAGGAGGAACGTCGAAGCAATCTCATTCAGCAAGTGTTGCAAAAAGTATTTTCGCTAAGTCGGGTTTAGGGAACTTAAGGCTGTGCAATGAACTTAATTTTAAACTATAGTTTTACATTTCAGTTGTGACGTAAATGCTGGAACCACCAAGGACGTTTCTTCTCCAAATACCCTGACTGCTACTTCTTAAAAAACTATCTGAAGCACCCAACTTTGCACCAAATACAACAAAATTTTGTGCACTAGGCAAATACTCAAAAGCTACTACAAAATCTTCATCAATATAAATAGACTCATCTTTTAAATCTAGACTAAACCAACCTTTACTAACCTTAGCATTTCTTATAATACTTTTTTCAATCAGCCTATTTCCAGGTAAGCCATTTTCGAAAGCATAGAAATTTAAGCGAATATTTACCTCCTTTGAAGATTCTGAGATAACATATATATTAGCATTAAGTATTCTCGCAGGTTTTTTGAGATGTATTAATCTCGCCTGCTCCATTATATCAGTTTTTTGATAACTCTTTGTAGGTATAGAAAGCATCGGTGTTCTGCCAGTTATTCCAAGCTTATATTGCTTTAACTTTTTATTAGTTATTTTAACTTCAGAAAGTGAAATAATTTTTTCTTCAAGAATAATATCTACACTAGTTTTATTCTTAAGTGAACTAATAAGATAACTCTTATCTTTAAATCCAATGCTGGAAAAAGTAAGAGAATCATTAAGTAGTGAATCTGGAATTAAAATACTGAATCTCCAGCTAACTTATTAAGTTTAACCAATTCAAGAAATCTGTCTTCTGACGAAAGAGATAAAAATTTAACTTCACGATTTTTTTTCGATTTCTTCCCTAGCAACATCCAAATGATATATCTTCAATCGACCCATAATTTAAAATTACACAAAAACTTAAAATGCATCTAATATTAAAAACCCTATTTTTGCACAAAACAATTACCCTTGGAAAAGAATCAATTTAGCATTTTCGAAAGCGAGCTACGTGTACGTCCCGATGATATAGACATGTTTAATCATGTGCACAACAGCAAATACCTGGATTATGTATTGGCCGCCCGTTATGAGCAAATGGAAAAATTCTATAATATGCCTTGGGAACATTTCACCAAGCAAGGTTTAGGTTGGGTGGTGAGCCATGTGGATATTAATTTCAAACGTCCGCTTTTGATGAACGACCTGATGTTAATACGAACAGGCATTTTAACCATGCATGATAAAGGTTGTTCTGTTCAGTTTGAAATCATCAACAAAAAAACGGGCAAAGTTGCTTCTGACGGGATCTTTGATTATGTGTTAATTGATTTAAACACCAGCCGCGGAACAAAAGTTACTGAGGAAATGATAAAGGCCTATAGTATATAAAGTGATTTTCAGTTTTTATGTAATTCCATAGATTTTAGCCACCTCGGTTCGTGTCATCACGAAATGGGAACGGCAACTTTAAAATTGCTGTCATTTTGAGGCACGAAGAATCCGCAACCTAGTTGTTCTGTCTTAAAATATTGCACTCACATTTTTCGTAGGTAAATTGGCGGTTGTATTTCATCGCTTGGAGATTCTTCACTGCGTTCAGAATGACAAACCTATAGTCATGTTGCATTTATACAGCATATGAATAAATGTTGAAATAAAATTCCGTGATTTCTGTGTTTCCGTGGCAAATAGATTAATCAATACCCTAAAAATCAGTCATCAAAAATTGACAATTCAAAAATTTATTTATATTTGAGCTATCAAAAAGAACAGAACCATGATAGTATCTGCAATCCGTTTTAGGTTTTAAATAACCGAGGATTCCCTCCCATTTCAATTTAAGATTTGTGCAGCTAGCTGCCTATCTTTTGGTTTATTCATCATAATTTACTTTATATATATGTCACAGTCAGTAAAGACACAGGGCAAACTATCATCTTTTTTTGATGTACTTGTACAATCATTAAAAGGCCACGAAGTTGATTTAACTTCAATCAGTATAAAACGAGCAATAATTCTATTAGCCATTCCAATGATGCTGGAAATGGCCATGGAATCAGTTTTTGCTTTAGTCGATTTATATTTCGTAGGTCACTTAGAAAACAGCAGTCACGCCATACAAACTGTAGGCTTAACCGAGTCGGTTTTAACCATTATTTATTCATTAGCCATTGGTTTAAGTATGGCTGCAACCGCCGTTGTAGCCAGAAGAATTGGCGAGAAAAACCCAGAAGCAGCGGCGAAAGCTGGTATGCAAACTATTGTGATAGCAGTAGCAATTAATATTTTAATCAGCATTGCTGGATTAATTTATGCCCGAGATATCCTTCTATTAATGGGCGCTTCAATAGAAACTGCAAACCACGGAACCACTTTCGTACGCATTATGATGGGCGGAAGTGTTATCATTGTTTTATTATTTTTAATCAACGGAATTTTTCGTGGTGCTGGAAACGCAGCAATTGCGATGCGAAGTTTATGGATTGCAAACATTGCAAATATCATCCTCTGCCCTATTTTTATCAATGGATTCGGACCAGTTCCTGCATTTGGGTTAACAGGAGCAGCAATTGCAACAACAATCGGACGTGGATTGGGCGTTTGTTACCAGATTTACAATTTATTCAACGGAAAAAATGCTTTAAAGATCCGGATCAGTCAATTTCTTCCCGACTTAGAGCAGATCAAAGCCATTGTCAAAATTGCTGCTCCAGCCATCTTTCAATTTGTAATAGCGAGTTGCAGCTGGGTATTTCTAGCAGAATTGGTAGCAACCACTGGTGGCGATGAAGGTTCAGCAGGCTATCAGACAGCATTACGATTAATGATGTTTTTCATGCTTCCAGCCTGGGGATTAAGTAACGCTGCTGCAACTTTGGTTGGACAGAATTTGGGTGCCGGACATATTGATAGAGCGGAAAAATCTGTTTTCCAAACGTTAAAATACATCATCATTTTCATGGCTGTGGTAAGTGTTATATTTTTAACCTGTGGCCATTTATTTGCTTCCTTCTTTACATCCGATGTAAAAGTGATTGAAATTGCAAGTCGTGCTTTGAAAATATTAAGTATTGGTTTTGTTATTTATGGAGCTGCGATGGTATTTAGCAGTGCTTTTAATGGCGCAGGCGATACCTGGACGCCAACCAAAATCAACATATTCGCTTTCTGGCTGTTCCAGATCCCTTTGGCTTACTTTCTGGCTAAGTATTTAGAAATGGGTCCAACTGGCGTTTTCATTGCCATTCCCACGGCTGAAGCAGGAATCGCTGTAGCGGCTTTCATCCTATTCAAGAAAGGTAAATGGAAGAAAACGATGGTGTAAGTGTCTTGAAACTTCAAACATTTACATCGTTTGAGAAAAACGCAAAACATTAAAGTTTACGAAGACTTACCTGGCCAACAGATGCTTGGCCAGGTAAGTCTTACTTATATTTAAACCCCACCTTGTGACCTTTAATCGCAAAGTATATAATGTACAGATATGCCGGAAGCATAGCAAATAAAAATGCGTGTTGAAAGTCGATATGCAACTTGTCTTTTAAAAAGCCATAAACTAAAGGCCAAATTGCACCACCAGCAATTCCCATAATCATAATGGCCGATCCCGTCTTGGTAAACTTACCTAACCCCTTAATTCCCAACGGAAAAATAGCTGGCCACATTAGAGAATTTGCCAATCCTAATAAAGCAACGGAATAATAAGAAACATATCCAGTTGTAAAAACCGAAATAATAGTTAATAGCACACCCGAAAGCGCACAAATTCTCAATGCCATTTGCTGTGATACAAACCGAGGAATAGTAGCAATTCCTAGTACGTAACCCACAAGCATACATATTAAAGTAAAAGAAGTTGAGAAACGCAGCAAATCGGCGTCGATATGTAATTCACGACCGTAGGTATTTATTATATCGCCGGCCATAACTTCTACTGCTACGCAACTGAATATGGCCAAAGCGCCTAAAAATAAATGTGGATATTGGAAAATACTTGTTTTAGCAACAACCGGAGTTAGCGACTCATCATTTACTAAAACCTCCTCATCGTCTTCAGCATTAATTTCAGGCAAATGCACAAATTTAATAAGAATTGCAAAGAGCACAAATACCACCGCCAATACAATGTAAGGGGTATGAACCCGATGTAGAAGTTCATCTAAAATTGCATTCTTGGCATTTATATCTATAGTTGTTTCTAATTTTGCGGTAACCTCCTTTGCATTGTCTAGAAATAAAATACCGAAAATAATGGGTACCATAACACCAGCGCCCTTGTTACATAAACCTGCAATTGATATACGAGCTGCCGCACTATCGATGGGGCCAATAATACTTAAATAAGGGTTTACAGCAGTTTGTAAGAGTGCCATAGCAGACCCCTGAACAAATATTCCTGCTAAAAACAGACTAAAACTTCTATTATCGGCAGCCGGGATAAATATTAAAGAACCAACTCCCAAAATTACCATACCCAATACCAATCCATTTTTAAAGCCTATCTTTTTTAAAATCCATGAACTTGGTAATGCTAAGAAGAAGTAAGCGATGTAGGATGCAAATGTGACAAAGAATGCCTGTAAATCAGTTTTTAGGTTGAGTGCTAATTTCAAAAAAGGGATTAAAGTTCCATTAGCCCAGGTTACAAAGCCAAAAATAAAAAACAGGGCACAACAAATTATCATGGGTAATAGTGCCGTTTTCTTTTGCGGTTTAGAGGGGTTGATCATTTTTTATAGTTGTTAAAGTTGGTTTGTTTAGTTAATAGGACCAAACTAAGCAATTTAACTATAACTTTTCAACTCAAACGTTTGCGTGATTTTCAGCATCAATTCCGTTGGGTGTCTCTGTTCTAACTGTTAGATAACCCTTTATGTCAATTAAACCAATAAATTCCGATGGTTGACAACCAAACTATAAAAAATGACCATCACGGTTAATTTATTACTATTTTAAATTGAGGTTTTCGTTCAAAATTGTGAGCACGAATAATTAATTGCCTTATAAATCAATACAGTAGCACTTTTTCAATATTTTTATTTGCATGAGATATATGGTAACCCTATATTTGCATCACTTTAAAGGAAACGGACAACGTTTTTAATAAAGAAGATTCCGTAGCTCAGCTGGTAGAGCATTACACTTTTAATGTAGTGGTCCTGGGTTCGAATCCCAGCGGGATCACGAAATGCCTCAATGAAAATTGGGGCATTTTGCATTAAAAGATATTTAGGAGAATAAAAATTACCTCAATCTAACGTTCACAATCATATTAGAATCTTTACAATCTAATTTCTAAGATTGCTATTTGCTTACCTACTTAAATCTGAAAAAAAATCAATCAACCCTATGTTCCCTTTTTGGGAACAAATTAGTATATTTGTTAAATATGCGAGTGATAGCCGTAAAAACCCTTAAGGACTATATTGATGAATTCCATCAGGCAGAACAGGCATTATTGAGCTGGCATGAAGAGGCGGTTTCTGCATTATGGAATAATCCGAATGAGCTAAAAGCACAATATAAAAATGCTTCTGTTCTCAATGAAAAAAGAGTTGTTTTTAATATTCACGGCAATAGTTATCGCTTAATAGTAGATATAGAGTACAGATTAAAAATTGTGTTTGTTGTGTGGTTTGGTTCGCATCAACAGTATGATAAAATAAATGCTAAAACAATTAGTTATGTTAAAACCAATTAAAACTGAGGAAGAATACGATAATGCTCTAGCTCATGTGTATGAGTTGATGCAAACTGATATCATCGAAGGTTCTTTAATTTCTGATGAATTAGAAATTTTGAGCCTATTAATCAAGGAATATGAATTAGTACATTATCCTGTTTCTTATCCTAATCCAATTGAAGCTATAAAGTTTAGGATGGAACAAATGAACTTGTCTGAAAACGAACTCAGCAATTTATTAGGTACGCGTTCAAGGAAATCAGAGGTTCTATCGGGAAAAAGAAAACTAAGCCTGTCTATGATCCGAAAATTAACTGATGTACTCCACATCCCGGCAAATGTTCTAATTCAAGCTTACTAATTATAGATTTTAGAAAATATTGAAATCAAATGCTTAGCTATTTGGTTAGTCGAATTTGAAATCCACCCATAAAACGATTTAAACTTTCATTTTTAAACTAGGTTAAAGTCTTATCGGGATCACGAAAAACCTCACAGAAATGTGAGGTTTTTTTGTTTAATCACATTCAAACTGATCAGGCCGAAAAAATTTTCGCTTGGTTGTGAGCATAGGCATCTCAGGCAAAATCTTGCAGATAAATCTCCAGTGGTTAAAAGTGTTCTTCGAAAAAACTTCTAATCCATCCGTGAAAGTTTTTCAGCAACTCCTATTCCCTTGATCTTCCAAAAAAATTAACATTCCTTACAGGATAGAACAGGATGGAATAATTGTTTAAAACCGCTAACATCGCATAAGTTTAACCAAATATATATCCGTATCAACGACTAACTTACAGCCCGTAAATCCGCAATCTTATTATTTTTCCACTATGATCGCTGTGTTACCGAAAGGTAAACTACTGGAAGACGTTTCGCAAATCATTGATCGCTTATTAACCAAATATTAATTAAAATCATTACCATGAATTTGAATTTCCAATCAAAATCAAATCATCGGCTAAATGTATCAAGCAGAAAAAAAATCCTGATTGTAGGTGTTTCTGCATTGTCGTTTATGCTCATGAGTAACACCGTTAATGCGGCATCAGGCGCTGAAATTGTGCGCATTGTTCATGCAAAAAACAGTAAAAAACTCGATGTTACTGTAAAGGGAAAAATTACTGACGACAAAGGCGAAACCCTGGTAGGCGTTAGTATTAAAATTAAGGGCACAGCTCTGGCAACCACAACAGATGCCAACGGTGCATTTTCAATCAACATCCCTTCGACGGTTACAAATCCTGTTTTAGAGGTAAGTTATATTGGGTATGCAAGCCAGGATGTTCCGGTAAATGGAAGAACAACTATCACTGTCCAGTTGAAAAGTTCAATTAATGATCTTGATGAGGTAGTGATTGTGGGGTATAATACCGTTAAGAAAAGCGATTTAACGGGAGCTGTAGTGAGTGTGGGTGCCGAAGAAATTAGATCAAGACCGGTAACCAATGCATTGCAGGCTATTCAGGGTAAAGCAGCCGGCGTTGATATTACATCGAATGAACGCCCAGGGCAATTGGGAAGTATATTGATTCGTGGTGTAAGATCACTTACGGCAAGTAATGCGCCGCTATACGTAGTTGATGGAATTCCATTGCAGGCTGGTGGCATTGAGGCAATAAATCCAAATGACATTGAAACAATCGACATTCTGAAGGATGCGTCTGCTACAGCTATTTATGGCTCACGAGGCGCTAATGGTGTCGTTTTGGTATCTACTAAGAAAGGTAAGGCAGGACGATTGACTTTGGACTACGTTGGAACAGCAACGATCGAAAAATTAAACGACAGAGCAGAAATGATGAACTCAGGTCAGTATATTGAGTTTCGCCGCGATGCTTACCGCAGAACAGCCTATATCAATTCGATAAACGGAACCAACACTGCTCCTATTTATAATTATCCTGTAGTGGCTACACAAGCTGCCGATCGCGAGATTTTTAAACAAGATCCAAACATGCTGGCCAACCTCGATCAAGGTTGGGTTAATGGGGTATTTGATGGTAGTTTAGTACCCACAACGAATTGGGGAGATTTGGTAACCAGAACTGGCGTAACACAAGATCATGTGTTGAGTGTGAGCGGTGGTACTGATAAAATTAAGGCATACGGTTCATTCGGTTATTTAAACCAAGAAGGAACTCAATTGGGTCAGGATTTTGAACGTTACAGCGGAAAGCTGAGCATAGAAATTAATCCGGTAAAATGGTTTAAAATGGGTGCTAACTTAACGGCAACCTATGGATTGCAAAACTATGGTTTCCAGGCGGCGAGTGCTTCAGGAGCTAGTAGTATTTATTTTGCAGCACGTGGCATGCTTCCTTTAGCTATTCCCTTTGATGCTAACGGTAACCGCATTAACTTACCTGGGGGCGATATAAACATTCAAAACCCGGTTTTAGAAGCAGACTACAATATCAACTTGCGCAAAACCTTGCGCACATTAGGTTCTGTATTTGCTGAAGTAAATATTCTAAAAGATTTAAAATACCGTGTCAACTTCGGTCCTGATTTCTCAAACTATTATAATGGAAGATATCAAGATGCGAAATCGGTTAATCGCGATGCTGGGGTACCAGGATCAATTAATAATTATGCGCAATTAAATCAAAATAGCCGATTTGCTTATACGCTTGATCATTTACTATACTATGATAAGACCATTAATAAACACAATTTTGGTGTAACTTTATTGCAAAGTTCATCATCTTACCGTGAAGAATCATCATCATTAACAGGAAGCAAAATTTCATTACCAAACTCACTTTGGTATGGTTTAAATACAGGTAACATTACAAATTTAGATGCGTTTGATGCCAATTTAAGGAAGTCGACATTAGTTTCTTATATGGCCAGGGCTAACTATAGCTGGAACAGTAAATATTTGTTAACGGCTTCTGCCCGTTGGGATGGAGCCTCACAGTTAGCTGCTGGTAACAAATGGGATTTTTTCCCTTCTGCAGCGTTGGCATGGAGGTTAGAGCAAGAAGATTTCATGAAAGATATTAAATGGGTTAACCAGTTAAAATTGAGACTTGGTGTGGGTAGCACAGGTAACTCATCAGTAGATATTGGTAGTACACTTGGTTTGCTTCAACCGCTAACTTACACTTTCGGAACTTCACCGCAAACTGGTTATGTATCTTCAGATGCCTCTCTAGCAAATCCTATCCCGCTCCCTAACAAATTATTAAGCTGGGAAAAAACATTACAATATAACTTAGGTCTTGATTTCGATTTAATTAAAGGCAGAATCTCTGGTTCATTGGATTTATACAAATCGAAAACAACGGATTTAATTTTGTTGAAAAAGATTGCTTCAGTAAACGGCTATACCACATCATTTGATAACGTGGGTTCGACAAAAAACAAAGGACTTGACCTTACTATTAACAGTATAAACATCAAAAGCGATGATTTCACATGGGAATCGACTTTAAACTTCTCTATGAGCAAGGATGAAATTGTAAAACTGGACAACGGTGATATGGTTAACGACCGTTTCTTCATTGGTCAAAGAAATGGTGTGGCTTACGATTATGTGAAGGAAGGGATTTGGCAAAATACACCAGAAGACATGGCAGAGATGGCCAAGTTCAATGCAAATATTGCTGCAAAAACCAGTTGGTTTGCTCCCGGTAGCGTTAAAGTAAAGGATATAAACGGCGATTATAAAATAGATGCAAACAATGATCGCCAGGTATTAGGCCACTACAATCCGAGCTGGACAGGTGGTTTAACAAATACTTTTGCTTACAAAGGTTTCGATTTATCAATTTTTATGGTGGCTCGCTATAATTTCTTAATCCAAACAGGCGCAGAACCTTTACAAGGGCGTTTTGCACAACGTGTGGTTGATTATTGGACACCGACTAACCCTACAAATGCTTATCCTGCTCCGAATTATGCTAGCGCAAGTGGCGATCAATACATAAGTGCTTTGAACTACCAAGATGCTTCATTTATCAAAATCAGAAACATCTCATTGGGTTACAATTTCGCTGCAGACATCGCAAAGAAACTAACATTGTCTCGCTTGAGAGTCTATGCACAAGTGATTAATCCAGGATTGATTTATTCAAATGTTAGCTGGATCGATCCCGATTTAGGTGGATCTACTTTTAACAGAGGTTTTGTATTTGGAATTAACGCTAGCTTCTAGCCAAAGAAAAATGAAAATGAAAAAGTTTATAAATATACTATCAGGAATGGTGTTGTTGGGAACATTGATGATCCTTCCAACCTCCTGTAAAAAAAGCTTCTTAGATGAAGAAGTAATTAATTCACATAACACTTCCGATTTTCAAACCACCTTAGGTTTGGATGGTTTGGTAATTGGTATGTATCAAAGTTTAAAGTTCCACTTTAATTACACGTGGGCTTACACTACCACAAATTACGGCGTTGATGAGTTTACCGTTGGCGGCGATCGTACCGAACAAATGTTTAATTCTTATGATGGAAACTTCAACTCTCTATCGGGTGATATTGCCTCCGTTTGGGACAATATGTATGGCAACATCAATTCGGCAAACATTATCATTAAAAATGTACCGGTATATTATGATGGTGCAAATAAAAATGTGCGCTTAGGTGAAGGTTACTTCATGCGTGCTTTTGATTACTTTAAGTTAGTTAAACAGTTTGGCGGCGTTCCTTTAAAACTCGAACCTTCAGAAACTATACAGGAGGAGTTTTCAAGAAGTACAGCAAAAGAAATTTATGCGCAAGTAATTCAAGATTTTATTCAAGCTTACGATTTACTCCCTACAACAGCAGCAGAGCCTGGAAGAATTACCAAATGGGCAGCAGCGCATTTCCTTGCAAAGGCCTACCTGTTTCGTGCTAGCGAAATTAACAATGAGTGGAATGGCGAAACTAAAACTGCCGATTTACAAAACGCAGTTAAATATGCTGATTTGGTAATTAATAGCGGGGGCTACACCTTAGCCACTAACTTCAGCGATCTTTGGAACTTTACAACAGTTGATGGTGCAAATGAATCAAATAAAGAAATTATTTTAGCAGCTCAATTTTCCAATAACACCACAACTCAAGGTCGTTACGGCAATCAAATTCATTTATATTATCCATCGGTTTATCAAACCCTTCCCGGTATGGTGCGTGATCTTGCAGGTGGTCGTGAATTTCAGCGTTTAAGATCGACAGATTATGCTTTAGATGTATTCGACCGTGTAAACGACTCCAGGTTCTGGAAAAGTTTCAAAACCCGGTATGTTTCAAATAATCCGGCAAGTGCGCCTAAATGGACTGCGGCTAATGCCCCTACTCCAGCGCAAGTTGGTCAGGCGAAATTTGTAGGTGGTGAAGAAGCGGTGTTGTACATTGTAAATAATGCTGGAGATACCCGTTACACTGCTTTAGATGCGAATGCTGCAAATCCTCTTCCAACAGATATTGGTCGTAGAAAACCAAGTATGTTTGTGAGATATTTTTCCGGTCAACCGCAAAGCTATCTTGCAGCACACGGAAATTATGGCGTTAGCCAGTTTGTTGCGTTATCTAAATTTATGGATGGCTCTCGCAACTTAGTGGCCTCGCAATTTGGCCAGAGAGATGGAATTTTAGCCCGTTTAGCAGAAACCTACCTCATAGCAGCCGAGGCATATGGCAGATCAGGTCAGTACGCTCAAGCCATTCCTTACTTAAACAGAGTTAGAGATCGTGCCGCTTACAAAGATGGAGAAAACAGAGAAAGTTATGTGGACGGAGGAATTTCTTACAAAACAAATCCGGTTACAAATGCCACTGCCCTTTCTTCATACTCTGATAAAAACACCTATTTCGAATCGAATAACTTGGCAGTAACAACTGCTAACACCTTAGCATCAATGCACCTCAATAGTGATGGTGATATCTTTAACTCCAATAAAGACTTTTATGATAAGATTGGTGCTGCTTCGCAGGCTGATAAGTTTACAGCATTCATTTTAAATGAGCGTTCCCGCGAGTTGATGGGCGAGTTGCAAAGATGGGAAGACTTAGCCAGGACCAAAACTCTTCTTGCCCGAACTGCAGCATTTAATGCAGAAGCGAAGCCGATAGATGGAAAACACTATCTTCGACCAATCCCTCAATCTTTCCTTGATGTGATCAAATCTAATGGAAGCGCATTGAGCCCAACTCAAAAACAGGCTCTACAAAATCCAGGCTGGTAAGAACAGCACTATATTGAATTCCAAGAGCAATTAACTTCGAGTTAATTGCTCTTTTTCGTTTGAGAGGGTTCGTATTACACCTATTTTTTCAAACGATTGAAATTTAAGTCTAGCCTCCCGAATCCTTTTTGAACCTACTTTAAACAGGATGGAACAGGATGGTATACCAATTTTTAAACCGTAAAATCGTGTAAGCTATTTAACCAAATATTTGAGTCTTAAGATTGTTGACAACACCATGTTGCGGCATGCTGAAGCATTACATCTTATGAAAATCTTTATCTATAAAAAAATTATCTTCGCTTGCTTGCTTTTAGTTTCCATATTCAGTTTTGCACAACAAAAAGGCACATCATTAATTAATAAACCTCTTTTTAGAGATCCTATATTTGATGGAGCGGCAGATCCAGTCGTCATTTGGAATAAGGGAGAAAAAAAATGGTTCATGTTTTACACCAATAGGCGGGCTAATGCAAAAAACCTTGATGGAGTGAGCTGGGTACATGGAACCAGAATTGGCATCGCCGAATCAAAGGATGGCATAAAATGGAACTACCGCGACACTTGCGACATCCAATATCGCCTAACGGATTACACCCACTGGGCGCCAGAGGTGATAGAAAATAAAGGTATTTATCACATGTACCTTACCTACGTGCCGGGAGTTTTCAAAGACTGGCGCCATCCACGGTATATTATTCATTTAACCAGTAAAAACTTAATTAACTGGAAATTCGAATCTAAACTGCCTTTGGCCTCCGATCGTTGCATAGATGCCTGCGTATTTAAGTTGCCGAACAACCAGGGTTGGCGGATGTATTACAATAACGAAGTGGCAGGCAAATCGATCTTCTACGCTGATAGCAAAGACCTTTACCATTGGGTTGATAGCGGAAAAAGAATTGTTGGCGATAAAGGATGCGAAGGCCCAAAGGTTTTCTACTGGAAAAATGCCTATTGGATGATTGTTGACAACTGGAAAGGCCTTGGTGTCTATTCCTCAACTGATTTATTAACCTGGAAAAGGCAGGAAAAAAACATTTTGCAAGCGCCAGGCAAAGGCGAGGATGATGGCGTGATGGGCGGTCATTGCGATGTGCTGGTTAACAATGGGAAAGCTTACGTTTATTATTTCACACATCCCGGCAAAACACCTGAAAACAAAGGCATAGATAATTACACCACCAGAAGAAGCTCCATACAAATGGCTGAACTGAAATATGAAAATGGTGAAATCACTTGCGACAGAGATGCACCACTTTATGCGAAACTAAAACAATAACACATGAAATACTTCTACCTCATTATATTTTTCAGCTTCTCTACCTTCAGCCTTCAGGCACAGAATCAACGAAAAACCTATAATTTTAATCCCGGATGGAAATTATTTGTCGGTGATCCGGAAAATGCCAAAAACGTTGATTTTGAAGACAACAGCTGGAAACCAATCACCCTTCCCCACGCCTGGAATGAAGATGAGGCATTTAAAAAATCTATCGAACAGCTCTCTACTGGCATCGCCTGGTATAGAAAACATTTCAAAGTTGAAGGCTCAAAAGACCATAAAGTTTTCATTGAATTTGAGGGAATTAGGCAGGCCGGAGAATTTTATTTAAATGGCGTGTTTATCGGTCGCCATGAAAATGGCGTAACGGCTTTCGGCTTTGATATCAGTGATTTAATTCAGCCAGACAAAGACAATGTGCTTGCCGTGAGAATTGATAATGCCTGGAATTACAAAGAGAAGGCTACAAACTCGGGATACCAATGGAGTGATAAAAATTTCAATGCCAATTACGGGGGAATCTCTAAAAATGTTCGCCTGCACCTCACGGGAAAGATTTATCAAACTTTGCCATTAAATGCTTTACTGAAAACAACGGGCAACTATGTTTATGCCAAAAACTTTGATATCACAGGTAAAAAAGCAGTAATTGTTTCTGAATCGCAAGTCCGTAATGAGACCTCAGCAATAAGCGAAGTGCTTTATGAGGTGCAAATTAAAGATGCATCAGGTAAAGTGATTAAAACTTTTCAATCCACAGCTCAGAACTTAGCGCCAGGAACAACCGCAATGCTAAAAGCAGAGGCAATGGTTGAAGGATTGCATTTCTGGAGTTGGGGCTATGGATATTTGTACACGGTTACTTCCCGAATTAAGATAAACGGTAATACGGTTGATGAATTAAATACGAAAACCGGATTTAGAAAGGCTGAATTCAAAGATGGTATGGTTTACCTCAACGATCGGGTATTGATGATGAAGGGTTATGCACAACGCACCAGCAACGAATGGCCTGCCATTGGTTTGTCGGTACCCGCTTGGTTGAGTGATTACAGCAATCAATTGATGGTGGAAAGCAATGCCAATTTAGTAAGATGGATGCATATTGCACCATGGAAACAAGATGTAGAATCCTGCGACCGGGTAGGTTTAATTCAAGCTATGCCTGCCGGTGATGCAGAAAAAGATGTAACGGGAACCCGATGGGATCAACGAAAATCTGTAATGACAGATGCCATTATTTACAATCGAAATAATCCAAGCATCCTGTTTTACGAATGTGGTAATGAATCTATTAGTGCAGCCCACATGGATGAAATGAAAGCAATTCGAGATCAGTACGACCCTAACGGAGGCCGGGCGATCGGCTCCAGAGAAATGTTGGACATTCCTTCCGCAGAATATGGCGGGGAAATGTTGTACATCAATAAAAGTGCTTCAAAACCATTGTGGTCGATGGAATATTCCAGAGATGAAGGTTTAAGAAAATACTGGGACGAGTTTTCGCCTCCCTTTCATAAAGATGGTGCGGGTCCACTTTATAAGGGTGCAGATGCCAGCATTTATAATAGAAATCAGGATACACACGCCATAGAGAACGTAGTGAGATGGAATGAATATTACAAAGAGAGACCAGGGACCGGAAAAAGGGTAAGTTCTGGAGGCGTGAATATCATCTTTTCGGATTCTAACACCCATTACCGGGGAGAAGAAAATTACCGTCGAAGTGGCGAAGTAGATGCCATGAGAATCCCTAAAGATGGATTTTATGCGCATAAAGTGATTTGGGATGGCTGGGTCGATACCAAAAAAACAGGCATTCATATTATCGGTCATTGGAATTATAAAGCTGGAATTAAAAAGGATATTAATGTAATCGCCGCAGGCGATAAAACTGAACTGTTTGTTAACGGAAAATCATTGGGTTTTGGAGCTAAAAGAGATGGCTTTTTGTATACTTTTAAAGATGTTGCTTACAAATCTGGAAGCTTAAAGGCAATTTCTTATGACGATAAAGGTGCTAAACTAGCTGAAAAGCAAATTAAAACCGCCGGAACGCCTGTTGCCATTAAACTAACCAAGCTACAACATCCCACAGGATTTAAAGCAGATGGTGCCGATTTAGCACTTGTTCAGGTAGAGGTTGTAGACGCCGAAGGAAATAGAAACCCGATCGCATTGAACTTAATTAATTTTGAAATAACTGGTCCGGCAGAGTGGCGTGGTGGTTTAGCGCAAGGACCAGATAACTATATACTATCCAAACAGTTGCCGGTAGAAGGTGGCGTAAACAGGGTATTAATTCGGTCGACCACAACGCCGGGTAAAATCAATATCACTGCAAAAGCTGATGGATTAAAATCCGCTACGATTATCTTAGAAACACTTCCCGTAAATGTTACTGGTGGTTTATCAGTCCAATTTCCGGCTGACGGATTAAAATCAAACTTACAGCGTGGAGAAACACCAGTAGCACAAACTTACCAGATGAGCAGAACACCTGTAACCATTTTATCAGCCTCTGCCGGCGCTAATACAGA
Source organism: Pedobacter sp. AC212 (assembly GCF_979258625.1). Taxonomy (NCBI): domain Bacteria; kingdom Pseudomonadati; phylum Bacteroidota; class Sphingobacteriia; order Sphingobacteriales; family Sphingobacteriaceae; genus Pedobacter; species Pedobacter sp. AC212. The sequence continues at coordinate 3,125,513 of NZ_OZ409870.1, forward strand.
AAAGGCCAAGCTAAGTTATGATGATAACGAGCTCAGTGATTGGGTAAACGATGGAAATTTAAACACCGCCTGGATCAAATACAATTTGGCTAAAGAAACCAGGGTTACAGAAGTTGAATTGAAAGTAAATGGTTTTAGAACTAAAGCGTATCCGATAAGAATTTTGGTGGATGACAAAGAGGTTTTCAAAGGCAATACCATTCCAAGTTTGGGCTATTTTACCGCTGTCTGTAAGCCAACAATAGGCAAAACGGTAACTATTCAGTTGCTCGGTTCTGGAAAAGAGACGGCAGAGAGCGAAAAAATCGGCGTTGAAGTAAATGGCAAAAAACTTGATGACGGCATCGAGCGGGCTGAAACCAAATCAAAGGGAGGTTTAAGCATTATCGAAACCGAAATTTATGGAGCTAAATAGAAGAGAAATTGCGAGGTGTATACCTGACACAATGAGTTTGCCGCAGTAGCCCAGCGTATCGAAATTCTAGCACTAAAAAATAAAATCACTTGAAAATTAAATGAGCAAAATCAAAATAAAAAATCACTTCAAATTACCTGTTCTAATCCTTACATTTTTGCTATTGTTTACCGCTGTAAATAATCTACAGGCACAGTTTGCAAACATCAAAAATGATAATTTCTGGAAAACAAAAGATGGCCAGCCAATTTATAGCCAAGGTGGTGGTATTTTTCAGTTTACCGATCCAAAATCTGGCACTAAAAAGTATTTCTGGTATGGAGTCAAATATGTGGAGGCCGAACTTTACTTAAACAATCCATCAGTTACCTATCCAAATGCAACATTCGAATCCGTTACTTGCTATAGTTCTACTGATTTGGTGAACTGGACTAGCGAAGGTAACGTGTTAACTAAAGGTGAAATAAGCAGAGTGCCTAAAACCTGGGTTGGTAGATTAGGGGTAGCCTATATTGCAGCACTAAAAAAGTACGCCATGTTTGTTCAGCATGGCAATCAGGTGCTCATTACTACTGCTGATACTCCGAACGGATCCTTTACCTGGCATCAACGAATAAACATGGAGCCAATGATTGGAACCAGCAATACTGGCGATCAAACTGTTTTTAACGATGAAGATACTGGAAAATCATATCTGGTTTATTCTTATGGTCGAGGTCGCAATAAAATTTATCTTTCGGAAATCGGAGTAAAAAACGGCAAAGTTAACCTGCTTGATTGTACAGAAATTTTCAAGGGCGAGAGTCGTGAGGGCAATTGCATGTTCAAATATCGAGGGAAATATTACATGTATGCTTCAAATATTTATGGGTGGGATGGCTCGCTGGCTTACTATCTAGTGGCCGACAACATCAGTGGACCGTATTTACCTAGCAACAAAATGCTGGTAACAAACGGAAGTGCTGAAGATTATGCACACATTTCACAAACAGGTTTCTTCGTTAACGTTAAAGGTTCAAAAGCAGAAACTGTTATTTTTTGTGGTGATCGCTGGGCCGATTTCGCTGGAAATGGACTAGGTTATAACCAATGGTGTCCACTATCTTTTGATGGAAAAACACCGTATTTTAATTCGCTTAACTCATGGAATCTCAATATTAAAACAGGCGCCTGGCAAGTTGCTGACGACAATGACTTTGTTAAAAATGGTAGCTTTGAAGCAGATAGAAAGCGGATTCCAAGTGTAGTTAAGCCAGTTCAAATGCAATTAACAGGTTGGAAAACCGCTGTCATTAAAGGAAATCAAATTAGCATGGATAGTTTAACCTCCCCAGCGTTAAATCATTTCAACAGCACAGCCGAAAGAAAAATTGTTATTGGAGAGAAAAGTTTAAATGTTAGCGATAAAGTAAATTTCGAAAGAAAAATTAATCAAATTATTACCTCAACTACCCGAGTTAAACTGGTTGATGGGCGCTATAAATTAACCGCAAAAGTAAAAACCAAAGGCCGATTTAAGAATCTGGAAATGTATGCTGTAAGCGGAGGCAAAAGGCTTAGTCACCATTTTGAAAAAGAAAACAATAATTGGAACACTATTATGCTTGAAAGCATTGATATCGCCAATGGTAAGATAGAAATTGGCTTTTTGGCCGAGGGAATGGTTGATGCAAGCTGCTTGATAGACGATGTCTCTTTAATAAAAAATAGATAAAACTGATGCGCAAATGCAAACTTTTGAGTATTTTATGGAGCATGCTGCTTTTTCAAGCGTTAAATTTATTTGCTCAACAGCCTGGAAAAACTGATGCAATTTATTCTGGTTTATCGTGGTATGATCAAAATGGTAATGTAGTAAGTGCTCACGGGGGAAATATCCTTAAAGAAGGAAGTCGGTATTATCTGTTTGGCGAAGCACATAGCGATACCAGCAATGCATTCGAAGGTTTCAACTGCTACTCTTCACAAGACCTTTACAACTGGAAATTTGAAAGCGTTGCTCTTCCAAAACAACTAAACGGAAAGCTTGGTCCAAATCGAGTTGGAGAACGCGTAAAAGTGATGAAAAATCCCTCTTCAGGACTTTTTGTGATGTTGATGCATGTTGATACTTTAGGCTATAAAGATCAATTTGTCGGTTATGCTACTTCAAAAAACATCACAGGCCCCTACCTATTTAACGGACCTCTTTTATTTAACGGAAAAGCGATCAAAAAATGGGATATGGGTACTTTTCAGGATGATGATGGAAAAGGGTACTTGCTTACCCATGGCGGAATTATTTATCGGTTAAGTGATGATTACCAATCTGCAAGTGAACTGCTGAATCAAGATATATCTACAGGTTTTGAATCGCCCACACTGTTTAAAAGAAGTGGAGTATATTATTTTATCGGATCTCATCTAAGCTCTTGGGAAAAGAATGATAATTATTATTACACTTCATCTTCGCTTTCAGGTCCATGGAAATTTGGTGGACTATTAGCACCAAAAGGAAAACTTACGTGGAATTCACAATCAACCTTTGTACTGAAAATATATGGAAAATCTGATACAACTTACATGTTTATGGGCGATAGGTGGTCCTATCCAAAACAGCATTCTGCTGCGAGCTATGTTTGGCAACCCATTAGTTTTGCAGGTGATTCGATGTCTATCTCTACATTTTTACAGGCCTGGAAAATAAATCAAGTTAGTGGCAAAGCAACGGTTAAAGCGCTTGATTATCAAATGCTTTTAAGCAATAATAAACTCTTAAAATATGCTGGGCGGTGGGTCGATACGACTATCAACGAATCTCCAGTTATGCGATCAACCGAATCTAAAGCCTCGGTTTCTGTCGAATTTATCGGTACTCAAATTGGAATTTATGGATTAACCTTACCTGATAATGGTTATGCAAGAGTATCGCTGAGCAATAAAAGCGGAAAAATTTTGGTGAATACACTGGTAGATTTTTATTCCAAAACTCCTGCTTCACAATTGATATTTTTATCGCCAATATTAAAAAAATCAAGTTATAAAATGAGGTTAGAGGTAACAGGCGAGCGCCCAAATTGGTCCGATAAGAAAAAAACGGTTTACGGCAGCACAGCAAATAACATCTCCATATCAAAAATGATTATCAAATAAAAGAATAGATGAATTTTAAACTACTACTTCTGCTGATTGTTTTCTTTGCACTACCCCAGTTCCTATTTGCCGATTTTATCTTTCGCAAGGGGAAGAATATGGAAATTTTATTGCCTGGCGGAGAAGAAGATGTAGTACAAACGGCAGTTGATATTTTTTCCAGAGATTTCACGGCCGTTTTTAATGCAAATTTATCGAAAGGTTCAAACGCTCAGATTATAGTCGGCACCCTTGGAAATCATTCCCTTGCAGAAAAACTGATTGACCAGGCATCTTTGGCAAAGCTTAAAATTCATCCTGAAGGTTATGCTTTATGGGTAGAAAATGATAAAATGTACATCCTAGGTAGCGACAAAAGAGGCACCGCTTATGGCATACTCGAATTATCTCGTCGCATCGGCGTTTCACCCTGGGAATGGTGGGCAGATGCGGCCATCGCCAGAAAAAATTCACTAAGCTTTAAAAACGGGTTACGATTATTAGAACATCCATCGGTAGCATATCGCGGCATATTTATCAACGATGAAGATTTTGGTTTGATGCCCTGGAGTTCCCGCACTTTCGAACCTTCGAAAATTAAAGGGCAAATAGGACCAAAAACACATGCCCGAATTTTTGAACTCCTGTTGCGTTTAAGGGCAAATGCTTTTTGGCCAGCCATGCATGAAGTTTCTGTAGCTTTCTTTCAAACGCCTGGTAATAGGGAAATGGCAAATAAATATGGAATTGTTGTTGGTTCATCACATTGTGAACCAATGATGAGGAGTGCCAATACAGAATGGAAAATTGATGGTATAGGCAATTATGACTATGTAAATAACCGTGAAAATGTATTGCGCTTTTGGGAAACCCGAGTGAAGGACCTTAAAAACTCTGACAACATTTACACCTTAGGAATTAGAGGGGTTCACGATGGAAAAATGCAAGGGGCAAATACTTTAAAGGAACAATTTGATGCCATCACCTCGATAATTAAAGATCAACGTAGCATGATCAGTGAGAATTTAAATCCTGATCTGACTCAAGTTCCTCAAGTTTTTATTCCTTACAAAGAGGTTTTGGATGTGTATAACATGGGCCTTAAAGTGCCTGATGATGTAACTTTGATGTGGACAGATGATAATTATGGCTATATCCGCCACTTCCCTACCGAAGTAGAGCGGAACCGCAAAGGCGGAAACGGGATTTACTATCACATTTCTTACTGGGGTCGTCCGCATGATTACCTTTGGCTATCTACCAATCATCCTGCGCAAATTTATACGCAAATGAAGCTCGCTTATGATAAAGGTGCTAAAGACATGTGGATCCTAAACGTTGGTGATATTAAGCCGGGGGAATATTTAACCGAACTGTTTTTGGATATGGCTTGGAATATCGATTCGATTGAAGATAACAAACAAGGATTGGATCAACATTTAAAAACATGGCTTACAAGAGAGTTTGGCCAGCAATATGCTGCTGATTTACTCGCCGTAATGAATGAATACTATCGTTTGGCCTATATCCGAAAACCCGAATTTATGGGCAACACGCGAACTGAGGAGACCGATCTAAAATTTAAAGAAGTTGCAGATTTACCCTGGAGCGAGCAGGAAATAAAAAACCGCATCGCCGATTATGATAAAATTGCCGAAAAAGTAGTCCAGCTTTCTAAAGCTATACCAGCCGACAAGCAAAATGCCTGGTTTGAATTGATTGAATACCCCGTACGTGGGGCAGCCGAGTTAAACAAAAAGCTGCTATATGCGCAACTTGCCAGACATGGTCGTACGAACTGGTCGCAAAGCGATGCCGCTTATGACTCCATTGAAAAACTCACGACTAAGTATACGACTTTGACGAATGGAAAATGGAAAAACATGATGGATTTCAAACCAAGAAATCTTGCAGTTTTTCAAAAACTACCGCAAGTAAAATCAGCAACTCCGCTTAAAACTTTCCAAGCCCCTTTTGCAACATTCAACGGAAATCAATTTGTAAAATTCGAAGGTACAAAACCTGTATCACATGGCTTAGGTTATCAAAGTGGAGCGGTATCTATCAAAAAAGGAGATCACGCAGGGTATGAATTTAATAGCCCTGCAACAGATTCGATAAGGGTTGAAGTAGCGCTTGCTCCGAATTTACCGGTGGAAGGAAAATTGATTCGGTTTGAGATAAAAATTGATGACCAGGCTCCAAAAATTGTGGATTACCATACCAGCGACCGAAATGAAGAATGGAAAATCAATGTTTTAACCAATCAAGCCAAACGTATGATTGTGACCAGCTTGAATAATAAACAACGCAAACACTCCATTACCATTAAAGCATTGGACGAAAACGTTGTTTTGGATCAAATAAAAATTTATAACTTATAGATTATCAAATGTCAAAACAAAAGACATTTACTTTTTCACAACCAATGGTTCACCATTCACAATAACATTTTCGTATTTAACATCATCATAATTATTTTTAAGTACAGGATTTTTAGTAGTGATCTGCAAATTCTGAAAGGTAAAACCAGAAAGTTTGTCCAGGGGATTGCCGTTCATTTCACCAAATTTGTTGGCTTCTACTTTGATGTTGCTCATTTTGATATTCCTAATGGTGCCAAAAGGTTGTTCAGTGCTGCCTGCTAAATCAAAGAACTGCTTCCAGGGATTGAGGCTAATTACCGAACCGCATTTACCGGTTATATTGTCAATGGTAATGTTTTCATAAATTTGAAAGGTATCACCTCTCATCTTTAAGTTCAAAATCGGACAATTATTTTCCATTACGCAGTTGCGAAGGATGATGTTGTTGGCGTGTACACATTCACTGCCCAAGGTAAGCACCGCGTGCGAGTTTCCAAAAGTGCAGTTTTCAATTAATACATCTTCTACCGTTCCGTTTTCTGGCAGCTGATGAGCGGTTGGTCCTTTACCTCCTTTGATAGCAATAGCATCATCATTTACAGAGATATAGCAATTTCTGATGACCACGTTTTTGCATACATCAAGGTCAATTCCATCGGTGCTTGGTGCAGGAACAGGTTGATATGGCGATCGGATATCAGTATTTTCTACTAAAATGTTATTGCATTTGTAGAAATGCGTTGTCCAAAAGCCGGCATTGCGAAGTTTAATATTTTGAATTTTGACATTGTCACTTCCCCAAATAAAAATTAATCTAGGCCTGCTCACTTCCAAATTGGTACTTTCCTTTCCAATTTTGCGAAGCGAATCACGATGCGACCAAAAAGTTTTCCAAAATTTTAATCCATTGCCATTAATGGTTCCAGGTCCTTCGATACTGAAATCGTTCACTTGATACGCATTTACAACTGCCGCAAAATATTTCAGGCTTCTCCCTTCCATTCTCGATGGGATAAAAGGATAATTATTAATATCATCTGACCCTTTTAGTACCGCACCTTCTTTTAAAACCAATTTTGTTTTCTTTTTGAAAAACAAAGCACCAGTCAAGAAAGTGCCTTTAGGTATCACAATCTTTCCTCCAGCTCTTGAGGCCGCTCGATCGATTACTTTTTGTATGGCTTTGGTTTGAACGATGTTGCTATCAGCTTTTACGCCAAACTTCGTGATGTCGTATTCTTGCGCATTAAGCTTTAACGCAGTGATGAAAAGGATAACGGTTATTAAATATTTCATATTTGGTTAGCGATCAACATTAAATCGACCCATTTCAAATATCAATAAATGGGCAACGAATTGCGTCCTGTAGTATCCTGCATTGATGAATAGGAAACCTAGTGTCGACGACTTGTGGCCTAACTATGGTTCTCTGCTTAAATAGATAGTCTTTACACCCTTGGCAGCCACCTGATTTTTCCCATAAGTGAGTTGGGCCTTATCATTAATTTGTGCGGAAATGACCATCGTGTTGCTCGACTGCTCATCAACTGTCCAGTTATCGAAGGTGGCAATGGCAACATTTTCAATGATAAGCGTTCTTGTACTCACCGTATTGAGCACTCTATAATTTGATGTTCTAACATCGGCATTGATATCGTTGAATAATTTAATTTGACTTTGTTCAAAGGTCCAATAAGTTTTAATGGCGTCTGCAACGGAATGGCTAACCACATCTCCCGATGAATTATAGAGGATGATATCGTAGCCGCCGGTTGACCATTTTCCTTTTAGTGTTTCGGCGGTAGTTGCATTGTTTTCTTTTTTACAGGAAAAGAAGCAACAAATCACTATAATGGCTAGAAAAGTATTTCTCATATCATTTTGGATGAATGTTAAAGATAAATATTCTTAATAAAACCACAAAGCTTTCATTTAAAAGCGATTAGATAATTAGTAGAACGATAGATTTTTTGGTAAAACCTTTAAAAACAGAAAAGGACAATCCATCCGGAACTGTCCCTTTTTCTAACCAAATATATACCTGTTATGAGTCAGGTAATTTTTTATGTTTGCAGCCTCTACGACTGAAATTATCTTGTATATAACGCGATGCAGTTATGCTCTTTATTTCCAGAAATTCATATTTAAAATTCGAAACCAATGAGTGCTGTTGGTTTGCTTTTGATGAATATTTGGTTAAAGAGCCTTGCTTATTCTCAGAATTTCACTTCCTTCAAAGCCAGTTTAAAACGTTAAACAAATCTAAGTTATTTTTTACTAATAAATATATTATTTATATAAAAAATTTTCAATTTAAAAACCTTCATTGCTGATGAAGGTTTTTAAATTGAATCTTCGTGTTTATTTCCACTCAAATGGTAAATACCAATTTTCAGGATTTAGTAGTTTGGCTCTAGCTGCGCTAGCAGTTGGATCGCCATCTTTTAAAAGCTTTTGGTAAACCCTTTCCGCTAAAAAAGCAGGGTTATTCTGGCGTCGGGCTATGCGCACTAAATCTGGCCAGCGATTGCCTTCGAAAGCCAATTCTAAAGCACCTTCATCAATTAACTTTCCTTCTAAACCAATCATATCGCTTTGCAAACTGGCATCAAGCGGAGTTAGGCCAGCACGGTTACGAATACCTGTATTACGGTACCAAGGGCTTTTATAATCATTATTGTTTCTGGCATCCAGATAGTACGGTGCCGGATAAGGCGTTTGCATGGTATTGATTTCATCAAATGACACTGGCGTAGGTGCTCCAGCTGATGAACGTGTACCGGTGTAAAAAGTATTGGCAATACCGATGTTTAATAATGCCCAACCCAATTTGCTCTTACCATCACGATTAGCCGCTTCCGAATAACGTAAATGCAATAATCCAGCACGATAAATACCCCATTTACCTCCTTTGTTTAGGTTTGTAACTGGGATAACATTATCTGTTAACTTAGTAATGGCCGGCCCAGTAGCAGTGGTTTCATAAGATAGTCTACCTCTCGCATCGTAAGGAATACCACTGTTCTGTCTTTGCGCATTCCAATTATCGATAGCGGCTTTTGACGGTTTTATCAGGTATTTACCATATACTGGAGAACACAACTCGATCATAGGATTACCCGGCTTGAAACTCGAACTGTACGGAATACCCCAGAAAAACTCCGAATTCCATACGTTATTGGTGTTCTGAGCACTAAACATGCTTTTCCAGCCTTGATCATACAGCAAAGTACTTTCGTCTTGATATTTCGCATAGCGTACCGCCTGATCATTATAGGCAGAATTTCCATAATAAACTACTTTATAGGAGTCAAAAGCAATGTTAATATTAGTATTGTTGTTTTCAACGTTCAATATCTTACTATAATTCTCTGCAGCTTTTAAATAGTTATTGCTCCATAAATATAAATCACCAAGTACAAATGGTTTACAAATAAATATTTTCTGCGTATTATTTCCATCAATGGTGATCACCAATGGATTTCCAGTTGGATAAGCGTACACTTCCTTGTAAGGCAATTTTTCAGTAAAATCAATCAGTTTTGTTAAAAGCTCCTCAAAAGAAATTCGTGGATATGCTGACAAGTTTTTAATGTCGTCTACATTCTCTACCGGAGTTGTAATATAGGGAACGCTACCATATTGAATCCCCAACTGGAGATAAATCCAGCTCCTTAATGCGCCAATATCAGAGTAGTGTTTGTTGTAATCATCCACACTCATGCGGAAGTCGTCCCGCATCAATTGGAAATTTTTCAAGGCATCATTACAGTTTAAAATTACTTTGTAATATGGCCTCGGATCTATGTAAGGATTATCTTTAGTGACGCTGTGGTTAGCCAGTTGTTTTAAATAAGGATCGGCATTTGCTGTAACGTTTACCAAATCAGCTCTCAATTCATTTTGAAGGATATATGTTTTTTGTAAACCCAGAAACTGACCGTAAATACCGATCACTGCGGCATCGGCATCAGTAGAATTTCGGTAAGCATTTGATATATCAAGCGTCGCTTCTGGCTCTTCATCTATTATTTTTTTGCAAGACCATGAACCTGTTGCAAGCAGGGCTACTGCTAAAAGGGCAATAACTTTTTTATTAAAATCCATCTTCATCTTTTTATCAATTATCAATTATAAACCAATTCTAACACCCAATTGAACCGATCTGAACTGTGGCTCTAAAGTGGTATCTACACCTTGAGTGAAAATACTTCCAGTAGCGCTAAACTCAGGATCGTAGCCCAGGTATTTGGTCAGGGTAAGTAAATTATTTCCGGTGGCATAAATTCTGGCATACTTAATCGCCTTCGTTTTTAAAGGGACGTTGTAGGTTAAATTTACCGAACGTAAACGCAGGTACGAACCATCTTCAATCCAACGATCAGAAAACTGAGCATTGCCCATCGGATCGCCAAAGCTGGCTTTAGGTACATTGGTAATCTGCCCCTCGCCTCTCCAACGGTTTCTCATAATTTCTGATTGATTGTAATAAGCATTTCCCGATTCGAGCACCGAGCGTGTGTAGTTGTACAGGTCGTTTCCTAATACGAAGGAAACCAATACATCCAGTGTCCAGTTTTTGTATCCAACGGTATTATTGAAACTTCCAAAAAGATCTGGATTTGGATTTCCAATCACCACACGATCAGCTCCGTTGATGATTTTATCTCCATTGGTATCGATAAACCTCATATCTCCACCTTTGAAAGGTACGGTTACCCCTGCACTATTTACAATAGATAATCCTGAAGCTGTAGCTTCGGCATCCGTAGCGTAAACACCGTTGGTGCGCTGACCGTAGAATAAATTAGCTGTTTCGCCAACTCTTGTTAAGTATGTGCCGTTTGCATAATTGGTAACGATATCGTTTCCATTGGATAAACTTTGAATTTTATTTCTGTATAGGCCTAAATTAACGCCCAAATCCCATTTTATTTTTTTGTTTACTACACGGGCATTCAAACCAAAATCAAAGCCATTGGTTTGCATACCTCCTTGATTATCAACGTAAGAATCTACACCGGCAATTGAAGTAACCGGAATATAGTTTAGCATTTTACTGGTGGTATGTACATAATAATCTAAACTCATGCTTAAACGCTCATTAAAAAAGGAACCATCTACGCCAACATTAAACTTGGCTACACGTTCCCACTGGATATTTGGGTTGGCCACATTGCCGCGAACCACACCTTGGAGACCCAATAAATTTTGCGAAACATAGTATTGTCTGTTATTATAGTTTCCGATATCATCATTCCCTACAATGCCATAACTTGCCCGAAGTTTCAGTAGATCTACACCTTTATAACCTTGCATAAAATCTTCTGATGATACAATCCAGGCACCGCTTAACGCCGGTAAAAGAGCCGTTTTGCCACCAAATAAATTTAAGCCGTATCCACTTGTACTTGCTGATGTGTTTCCATCACTTCTACCAAAACGCGATGAAGCATCTGCCGCAACAGCCAGACTTAAAAAGTACTTGTCTTTATAACTGTAATCTGTAGTGAAGTAAGTATTTAGAGAACTCCAATTGCCTATATCTCCACCAAAAAACCGTAGGGCAGCATTACTGTTGCCAATACTAATCAACACATCAGTTGCAGAATTGTAACCTATGGCAAAATCCTGTTCGCTAGAATTTTTTGAATAACGCGTACCCAAACTCATTTTCAAATTGTGATCTTTGGCGAAGGTTTTGTTAAATGCGAAGCGAAAATCATTAAAAACGTTTGAATAACGAATTACTTGAGAACCCAACTTGCTATCGCCGATAGTATTTTCTAACACCTCATTTGTTACGCCTTTACGAGGGATAAACAAAGTTTCTTGTGTTTTATCGTACGTTAATCCGGTTAAGTTAGATATCTTGAAATTTTTATTGAATTCATAGTTGAACACGATGTTACCAAAGAAACGGTAAGCTTTCTTCTGATTCAAACCTTTTTCTATAAGTGCTCTGGGATTACTTACCCCAAGTGTATCCGCCTCTGCAAGATTTGGAGAAACTGCGCCGGTAGAGCTAATTTCATTTTTGGCAAGAAAAGGTGCTTTTACCAATGATAAAAAAATTGGGTTGGTACGTGGCGCAATCCCCTGGTCTTTTAAGCTTTGCTCCGTATAGCTAAAAGATAAATTTGTACTTGCCTGAAGCTTCTTCGTTAAATTTAAATCACTGTTGAAGCGCATGTGATAGTTTGTGTTATTCGTTGAATCGATAACACTTTTATTTTTCGAGTAACCTGCCGAAAGTGCATATTTAGCGATGTTATCGCCACCACTTACTTTCAGAAAATAGTTTTGATTGAAACTACGTTTGAAAACTTCTTTTTGCCAATCGGTATTTTGGTGATACATGGCATAAGTTGGGTTGGTGGCTTGATTTGGATCATCGTTCATGTAAGGCAACGCTGCAATAGCAGTATTGCTCAAACCACGGCTTTGCAAAATATCAGAAAGATAAGTTCTAAAATCACCTCCATTCATTACCGAAAGTTTTTTTGGCACCAGGTTGATACTGCTATAGGCCGCAAAATCTATTTGAGTAGCCAAATCTTTAGCATGGTTGGTGGTAATAATCATTACCCCATTGGCTGCTTTGGTTCCGTAAACTGCTGCCGCTGCTGCATCTTTAATTAAGCTCACGCTTTCAATATCATGAACATCAATAAACTGTAACGGATTATTGCGGTGCCCGGCTGTTAAAGATGAGCCGTAAGAATTGGCGTCGAAAATCATTCCATCAACCACGTACAAAGGCTGATTGGTTGCATAAAGTGAAGTGAAGCCTCTTACAAATAAATCGGCTCCAATTCCAGGGGTTCCTGATCTTCTAATAGAATTTAACCCTGCCATTCTTCCTTGCAAATAACTGTCAGGCGTTTCTGCATTTACTGTCCAGCCACCTTGCGGATTGGCATAAGAAATAGCTGATGAAGTTCTGGCCAGGTTTTGGGTACCCGATGGCAACACCACCTCTGTAAACACAGAAGCAAAAGAACTCGGGTAAATTTTAATCGTTGCGAGTTTACCTTTGTGAACAGCCAGCAACTTAGTGTGATAGCCAATATTACTAATGGTGATTGTTGCATTATAATCTGGAACAGTAATCGAGAAGCGACCTTTATCATCGGTTAGTGCACCAGAAAAATCTGTTACGGTTAATTTTACACCGGTAACAGGTTTATTGGTTGCGCCATCTACCACGATGCCGGTTATTTTCTGTCCGACAAGTTTTTTAACTTTCACTTTAACCGTTGTGGTATCGGTACTGTACTTACTTGTATCTGTTGTGGTGGTATCTGTCTGCGCAAAAACCGCAGTAGCAAACATCATTCCGAACAGTGTAAGTGAAACTCTTTTTTTTATGATGGTAAAATTATACATAGTCAATTTATAATTCAGATTATGGAAGAATAGGTTCAAATCTCAAATAATCCAATATGAGCGTACTTACATTTTTAGCTGTGCTAGCGGCACTGGTTAACCTGAGGTCTAATAACCCGAATTGCTTAGGCGTAAATTCGCCCATGTAAACCTCATCATAATTGAGTGGCGTTACATTATGAATGGCGAATAAATCATAAACAGGAGCTGTTGGCGTAGAGGTTAATGGGTTGAAGATATGATAGCGCTGTGTAAATGCTGCAACCTGTGCATCGCCTGCGGCACCTGCAACTGCCCGGGCATAAACTTTATATTTAGCCACCGGCACGTTACTTCTTAAGTACCTGATGTAATATTCTGATACGCTGTGGTCATAAACCTCAATATCTTTATATTGAACTCCCTTATTATCTAATTTAGTTCTGTATAGCGTATTTCCATCCCTGTTTATTCTGAAACTAAAAGGAAGTTCTCCCTCAATTTTGAATGTAGGTACTTTATCCTTTAGTCTAAAAGGAAGTGCACTCATTACATGTACAATTCCGTTACTTGCTTTGTAAGATTTTACTATTGCAGCCTTACTGATCGGAATTTTAACGCCGCGTGTTGAAAGCAACGTATCAGGCAATTTATCTGCGGTATATAAACCTTTCACGGTGAAGTCGCTTACTAATCCCAGTTTATCGAAAATAGAATAGTATGGTGTAAGCTTCGCCGTTTCACTATTGAAAGCAGCATCCTGAAGCATAAAAAACGTGTACTGTTGATTTTCGGTTCGAAGATCGGCCACGGTAGTCCAATATAAATTTCTGGAAACCATTGGTGGATTGGCTGCAAAAATCGGGTTACCAGAATTATTATAACCAATAATCACTGCATTAGCGGTATCAATAACCATTGATGATATATTGCTGATGTAGTTAGTCTGCAGTGGTGCATCCGCACTGCTTAACATGTACTCCCATACATTAAATTTAGTTGGAACAGCTTTATCAATGGTGTATAACGCACCGTTTTTAACAAACTGACCACCACCTGTAACAGCAGCTTCTTCAAATGTGTTGCCTACCAGTGTAGCGAATTTTTTATTGATCAACTGAATGCGTAAAGTATCTGAAGCGGTTTTTGGAGCTACCACCGTAGTTAAAGCAATGTGGTTGGCTACAAAATCTTTCAATTTTGCCGGATCGGATGAAATTGCAGCATCTAAAGAATTTAATGCGTCGTTTGTTGGTGCCCAAACCGTATAATTTTGAGATGATGCCAACAGTTTGTCGTAACCTGTACTGCGTACAAAATCACTGAACTTACTTAAATTAGATTGCGCAGATAGTTTCTGAAAAACGTCGATCGTGTTATCAACATTCACAATCTCTGTATGCTCTTCCAATACATCTTTACATGCGCTTAGCCAAAAAATGGTACTAAGGAGCAATAGGGTGTGAAGTATATTTTTTTTCATTGAGAATTTTCTTTTGGTTAGAATTTGTTTGCCGGAGTGTTGCCACCCCGGCTTAATAAATTATGGGCGGTTAAATACTGTTCCAAAGGTTGAAAAACGCGGATAGTTTTGGTCGGCATCAACAGGAATAAAATGGATCATGTCCAACCAACTTTGGTTACTTGACCCTGCATTACTTACCACTGTTAACCTTATCCAATGTCTGTCGGTGGTTTGGATATCAGCAGTACCTGCCAAGCGGCCAACCAGTTGATCCCATCCAGAGCCATTTATAGAAACTTCTCCCCTTGCTGTACCCTGATAATCGGCAGTGGTTGCCATGTAACGTTTGTAACCGTTTGTTAACATTAAAGCATCTGCCGATGGTAGCGTAGCCGTTGTTGCACTAATACCGGAAGAGCCCAGGTATTGTCTAAAATCGACTAAATTTGGCAGAATCTGTTCTCCTGGTCTTCCCACATCTACACCAACTTGAAATAAATTCGAACTTCCACTTTGGGCATAACATATCCATACCTTGTACTTGCCTTTTACCAACATTGGTGTCCTGATATCGATGTATTGTATCCTTGCCGCACTTGCGCCGAGTGATAAGTTTAGAAAATCATTCCAAGCATATTTCCGTGTAGCATTTGGTACAATTACCCTTTCATAGTTACTTCCTTGAGTTACTTTAGAAAGGTCGTTACCGAAAAGCAATCCATTTACCGTAGTTAATCCATTCGCATACAAAGGGATAGTTCCCGCAGCAGCGCCTCTCCATTTCGGGTTAATTCTCAAATCTGCATGATCAGAAACATCAAAATAAACGGCAGATTGTACCCTCACTTTTATTGCAAACGGCTTTTTCACTTCATGCGATACGCCATTTGACGCCGTTACATCGCTAAAGGTTCTGTTCAGTTCAACACCCGGTTCTACTACTCCATTAAATTCATCTTCATTCAGCAAAATTTTCTGTCCAGAAAATTTGGTTGTGATCACTTCTTTAGGTGCCAATGTATAAATTGCTGGCGAACTGATGATATCAGGTGTGTAAGACGGACCTGTAGAAATGTGATAAGCCATGTATAACCATAAACTATCAGCATGATTTTTAGGATCTCCCGTTTTTGAATATCTGCTTTTAAAACTAGCGTAGCTCGAATATCCTGCAGCTTTCAAAGCAGAGTCTGACTCTAAAATTAAGGTTTGAAAGCGACGTGTGGTATCTTTCGCTGCAGCGCCATCAATATTTAATGAATCGTAAAACCCTGTTTCTTTTAAGGCCTGAGTAAAATAGCTGTAACGAGAATTGGCTTCAACACTTTTGGCTAATGTTAAAGTTGCTGGTACAAGTACATGATCTAACACATGGATAATTCCATTGCCTACTCTAATATTCGACTTTGTTAATTTGGCAATCTTATTTACCACGTAACTACTGATCCCGCCTTGGTTAACTGCACCTGTTTGAAGGTATTGACCATACAATGTTATCTGCGGTAACTTGCCATCGGTAAAACGGTTGGTTGCTACAGTATCAGGCAGAATATGAAACTTAATCATATCTCTGGCTTCATCTACCGTCAAATCTGCAACAGCTGCTTTTCCTTTTGCTTTTAGCCATGCCGTTACGGCCACGTTATCTGGTGTAAACAAGGTGTATTTTCCGTAGGCACCTAAAAAACCTGTTGTGGCAGATCGGTCCATGATTTGTCTCATCATGGAAAACTGATCAGGATAGCGGTCCAGATATCCTGTAATATTTACATCATCTGTAGTTGTTAAGGTAAGCGATTCTCTTTTACAAGCATTTATAAATACAAATGTAAAAGCTAATACAACCATCATGATGATTGCATTGCGGCCATTTAAATTATTTTTCATCATGCTATTATTTGGTGTAAAATGGATTTTGAACAAGTTGAGGATCAGCAAAAAGTTCTGCCTCATGAATTGGAAAATAGTGACTGTTAACGTCTCTAAACTTAGTAATTGCCGATTGTTGTAGTGCAGGATTAACGGTTTGAGCCACTATGTTTAATAAAAGATCAAGTCGTTTGTAATTATCGCGTTTAGCTATGCGAAGAAGATCGTACCAACGTTTTCCCTCAAATGCAAATTCTCGGGCACGTTCAGCTAAGATATAATCAGATATTGCATCTTTATCGCCAGGATCTACCGTTTGCGAAGTGGCTACAACGGCTCCTCTTTTTAACCTTATTTCTTCAATTAAAGCAAGTGCCTCTGCTCCTCTGCTGGTTTCGGCAAGGGCTTCAGCTTTCATTAGCATCAAATCAGAAATACGGTAAACCTGCCAGTTGATGAATGTTACGGCATCAGTTCCCCATTTAACAACCGCTAAATCTGAACCTCGGTAAAAGGCTTCTTCTCTAATATCATAAAACCTGGTTGGGTCAACATCATCAGGAATAAAAACATCACTACCCAGGTATGAACTAGCCAAAAATCTTTTAGGAGATCTTCCTAAAGCATTAAACAAAGGACTGCTAACGGATGACTTATTATTGAATTCAAAAACCGTCTCGATAGAACTTCCGTTAAAAAACACGTTGAAGTACCACGAAGAGGCTGCTGACTGTAGTGCGAAACGTTGCGAATTAATTACTTTATTACATTCCTGAATGCAGCCTTCGTAATTATCCATCCACAGGTAAACATCAGCCAGCACTGAATTTACAGTAAATTTGGTCACCCTGCCTTTATCTGTTACCGTATTGCCAAAAGTAGTAACTGCCCCAGCTTCCGCTTTTTTCAAATCGTTTACAACTTGAGTTAAAATGGCTGCTGCAGATGTTTTAGGCAAATCTTGCAAATCGGTATCTTTTGTGGTTGCCGTTAATTTTAAAGGCACATCGCGATAGCTTTTTACCAGATAGAAATACATCAGGCTTCTCAAAGTTAACACCTCACTTAAATAGGCATTAAGCTGTTCTACACTAAGCGTTGGATCGATTTCACGAACCGATGGTGCATTATCTATAACCGTGTTGCAGAAATTGATGGTGCGGTAAAATGCATTCCAGCGACTCAATGAATTGCTTTGCGTAATATTTACATTAAAAATATCAGTTTCATCATTTAAGGCTCCAGGTCCCGGATCAATCATATCGGCTCTTATCTCACCAAAAACAAAAATGTTTTCGATTAAAGATCTTTCATTTACCCCAGGAGGCGGCGCCAGCAAAGACGCGTAGCAACCCGCTACTGCAGCCTGGATATCTTCTTTGGTTTTCCAAAAACCTTGTCTGGTGATGCCATCACGAGGTTGTGTATCTAACCATTTTTTACATGAGCTAGACATGATCAGCACCATGACTACAGCCGCACTATATATAATTTTTTTCATTTTTTGCTGATTAAAAATTTGCTGTTAAACCTAGGGTGATTGTTTTTATCGGAGGTGTTGTAGAGTTATCTACTACCGTTGAGAAGGTAGATAACTTAACAGGAACCTCAGGATCTTGTCCGGTATATTTGGTGAAGGTTAAAATATTTTCCATCATGATATTGGCGCTTAAACCCCTTACCCCGATACGTCTCAATAAATTTTTGCTGAAATCATATTTTAGGGTAATACTTCTCAAACGCAAATAAGAGCCATCTTCCACATATCTATCTGAGCCTAAAAAGTTATAACCCGTTGCATAAGTAGCACGAGGAATATCGGTGATATCACCTTCGGCTCTCCATCTGCGTAGAACTGCTGTACTTTGATTATTAAAACCGTACATACTGGTGGTATTAATTTTTGTTCCGTTGATGATTTGATACCCCGTTCTGTAGGTAAAGTTGGCACCTAAGCGCAGGTTACCATTAAAAGTGATTGCCGTACCAAAACCACCAGTTAAATTAGGGTTACCATTACCTAGATAGACAATATCTTTATAATCAATATTTCCATCATGATTGATATCCTCATACATGGCATCGCCTGGCTGGAAAACATAATCGATAGATGGATAAGCGAAACGCATAAATATCTGCTGGCCATTCGGACCTACGATTTGGTTGCCGTTTTCATCCAAGGCAATTGTTGAATTTTTATCAACATAAACACCTTTAAATTTAAACCCATAGAATGAACCAAATGGGTTATTTTCCTGCAAATAAACCTTGAAAGCGTTATTGGTAGTTATCCGAGCGTTATTTTCTCTAGGCACCAATGGCGAGATCTCACGAATCATATTCTCATTGTGTGAAATATTAAAATTCACATCAATACGAAGTTTTTTTGATTTAACTGGCGTGTAGAACAAACTGAATTCCCATCCCTGGTTATCCATTGTACCCACATTCATATCTACTCCGGAGTAACCATTGTAGGTAGGAATAGCGATGCCATTATAAAATAAATCAGTTGTACGTTTACGGTAAACATCAATATCCATATTTAATGAATTCTTTAGTAAAACCACTGTTAAACCAACGTTAGACTGCGTTACTTTTTCCCATCTTAAATCTGATAATTCGATATTAGATGGATATACGCCCGAAGATCCTAAGTAACTGAAACCATAATTCTGGTAGGTATTGAAATAGGAGTAATCGTTTCTTGGAGCATTACCAACCACACCATAACTTGCTCTTAAAGCTAAATTATCAATGTATTTGGTGGTGTTTTTCATAAATGGTTCTCCAGAAATTCTCCAAAGAACAGATGCCGATGGAAATAAACCATAGCGATTATTAGGTCCAAATTTAGAGTTTCCATCTCCCCTAACTCCACCATTTACGATATAACGATCCATGAATTTATACTGCGCACTTACTAATAAACCAACAGAACGGCTTTGCGAAAATGAAGAATAAGCGGAGCCAGTTTGATTCGTTCTGCCATCAATGGAAGGATCGGCTAAAAAGGAAGAAGCTGTATTGGTTGCAAACATTCCTTGTCCTGTTCTTCTGCTATCGTTACTATCAAATCGGGCAAAAGTGATTAAATCGTGGTTTTTGCCCAATGTTGGCGTATATGCCAAAGTGATATTGGTAGCCATAGTAAACGAATCACCATCAGAATCTCCGGCATAATTTACTACAGCTTCAGAGAATGGACGACCTGTGGCTACTTGAGGTAAAAACTTTTTAACTTTTGTATTATTGATATCAGCCTGGAAATTTGCATTTAATCTCAACTTATCAGGGATGATTTGATATTGTAAACTAAATTTAGGAATTATCCGCTCTCCCAATTGCTGATTACTTGCTGCGAGCGCCATAGCCAACGGATTATAGGTTCCTAAAACACGGGAATTTGCAAAATCGTATACAAAGCCTCCCTGTGCGGTTGTAGCCGGACTAAAGTAGTTTGAGGTAATGTTTCCATATTCGTCATACTCATACACGGCCTGATTAGGCATTTTGGTATAAGCCACATCTCTCACATTTGCGTCTCTTGATCCACTTGGATAAAGGTTTTTGTTATCAATGTGGGTGTAAGCGATATCTGCACTGAAACGAATCTTGGTTGATACGGTATAATCTAAATTTACCCTTGCACTTAAACGACCCAAACTCGTTCCAACAGTTGTACCATTTTGATTAAAATAATTGACTGATGCACGGTATTTTGCTTTCTCACCACCACCCGAGATCGATAAGTTATGATCTTGTAGATAACCAATTCTGGTAATGCTTTCTAACCAATTGGTGTTATTGCTGTAATTGTAGTAATTGTAAGGATCGTTGCGATCGTACTGAAACTGTTTTGCAAAATCAGAAGTAGCAAATTGTCTGCCCGCATTGTAAAACTCTTCTAAAATTAACGAGGAATATTGATTACCCGTTAACATTGGTATCGCACTTGGCTGCTTTGAATAAGAACCTTTGAAGTTGTACGAAATGCTAGGTGGACCCAAAACACCTCTTTTAGTATTAATTACCAATACGCCGTTTGCAGCTCTCGAACCCCAAACCGCGGTTGCAGCAGCATCTTTTAAAACGCTGATGTCTTTGATATCAGATGGTGCAATGTTTAAAAGCTGACCATAATTATTTTCGTCTGATGTAGCGAAGTTAAAATCAGATGGAATAGTGATGTCGTAAGGCATACCATCTACCACAATTAAAGGATCTACCGCACCATTGATTGACGATGTACCCCGAATCCTAATCTGCATGGGTGCACCTGGATCTCCACTACTTGCAGCAATATCTAAACCGGCTAATCTACCTTGCAAAGCCTGATCAATTGATGCAGCTTGCATATCTTCCAATTCTTTTGCATTGATGGTACCTACTGCCGAGGTTTGATCTCGCTTATCGATACTCATACCACTCCCGTTATCCGTTTTAGCCCGCGATACAATTTGAACTTCCTCCATCTGGTTGTCTGCAGATTCTAATTGAAAATTGATCACTGCTTTATCAATGGCAATAGGTGCCGTAGATTTATAGCCAATGTAGGAAACCATGATCCTATAGGTTTTATCATTAACTGGAAGTGAATAGTTTCCATCAATATCAGTGGAAACGCCTTTCATTACCCTGCGGTCTTTATCTACAATGGTTACAGAGGCACCAATAATGGGCTGGCGATCTTTCTTGTCGATTACTTTCCCCTTCACATAATTGATTTGCTGTGCAGATGCGATAGAAGACAACAGCAAACAGCATAGTAAAATAAAAATACTATATGTATATTTCTTAGTCATGTTGGTTAGAATTGATATTTTAGATAAGAGTTGATCTGGTGGATAACTGTTCTATTTGATAGTACGTTACTTCTATCAGTAGCACCCAATAGTACATTCACTGTTGCACCGGTTACATCACGCAATGAAAGTGTAGTAGTGGTATTCATGACCACATTTATTTTTGATGCATCGCCAGAATCACTCTTGAGAAGCGTTTCAAATTCACCTGTTTTTTGTCCATCACTCACTACGGTACTTTTATTGATGATGTGGTATTGGATAAACTTATTGATCAATGTAACAGAAGCACCATCGGTAGCAGTGAAATTCGGAACGCCCGTAGTCACATTGCCTGGTAGCCAGCCAGCTTTTACAGCATTAACAATAGCCGCATTTGTTGGAATAAACACAGTATAACTCACCCCATCGGTTACTCCTGATATGGCACCAGTTGTTTTGTTATAAAGGGTAGCATTATTAAATAAAAATTGAAAGAAATTATAGTATGGGTCGGTAGCTAATGTACCGTATCTTTCGATGTGTTTACCAACATTTAGTGCGGTATAGGTTAAAGCCTCTTTACCATAAACTACAGCACCGTTTACAGGGGTAGTGTTAATAGAATCAACAGGGATGGTCTGTTTAGAAACTGCTACGCTATCTTGTGTACCTGCTGATAATAAGGTGTTGCGGTTATATTTGATATATTCTCCATTAGAAGTTTCCAAAATACCAGACCCAGATCTAAAATCGGGAATTGCCCTGTTGCCTAATGGAATAATATGTGTTTGCAAAATGCGTCTTAATGCTTGTAAATCTCCACGAATCGGCTGGCTTACAAAAAATGGTTCGTAAGAGAAGCCCATTTTCTTCAAAGTAACATCGGGGATCGGAATAATTACATATCTAATTGAAGGTGTTTTAAGCGGAATTGTTAAATTAAAATACAACAATGCCTGTTTCATGATATTGTAATCAGGATCGAGATTTACATTGCCATAAATTGTAGAGAATACGTTAGCATCCTGGCTTTTGTTAGAACCATAGAAAAATCCATTGCTCAATACTTGTTTATCGATAATATCGGTAGTGCTTTGCTTGGTTATATCACCCAAAACATTTTGAGTGATGGCAAATTTAGCTGGCCACAAAGTAGTGTTGTAAAGATGAGAATTAACATAATCGCGAATTAAATCTGGCGCAACAACATAAAGTTCATTCAAAGTATTTACGCCTTTTTTTCTCCAGTATTTTAATAATACGTTTTTTGCATAAGCATCAACAGCAGCATTTGTAGGCGCAATTACGCTGTAAGAACCTTGCTGAGCATCATTGGCATCTACCTTCAAAAAGTTTTCGTTATTTGGCGAGAAACCCAATAGTGTGCTATAACTCTTCACATATACATTGGCTGCTTTCCCGGTTAATACTTCGTAGCGATGCGATATATCTGCATTTAAGCCGTATGTTACAAACTTATCTAACAAACTTTTGAAAGTACTGTATTCTGGTTTAGATCCAACATACTGATCAATGCTTAATGGTGGCGTTAAAACGCGGTCGACCACGTGAATGACGCCGTTTTCTGCAATGATATTTTGTTGATCTCCTAAAATATGAGCGGGACCAACATTACTGCCATTGTAAGCAATGTTAGGATAGAAAAAATTATAATCTGCGGCAGACAAACCAGAGAAAGCCATAAATGGCGCTAAGAAGTAGGTTATACTTTTATTGTTAAAATCGCCTGCGAAGTAAATTCCATTCCTATTGGTAGCAATGGCCTTGATAGGATTGCCGTTGTTGTCTTTCTCATCATAAACGAAATCGTAATAAACAGATCTCCTTCTAAATGCGGTATTTTTGATGAAACCTTTAACAGAGAAAAAATCGCTCAGTTTTTCCGTTTTTTCTCCATCGTAAATCATTGAATACCGAACAATCTTCGAAGCTAAATCTGCAGTAATCTCTGTAAGCGAATTTTCTTGTAGATAAGTTTTAAACGCCTCATCAGTTGGTGCAAAAACTGTCCAAGAACCGGCCGTACTTAATGTTTCCTTATAACCAGCCTTGTCTATACATTCCAAAAATTTGGTAAAAGTGCCCTTTGCCTGGAGCTGCTGATAGATCGGGTCGCCTAGATTTTCGGGGCGACCATAAAATTCATCAAACTCCTTCTTCCGGCAACTGCTCAGAATAACAATAAATGTCAAAATGACGATTAAAAATTTTGGTAAAATTTTACTCATAATAATTTTATTGAATGCCAACGGCCATAAAACTAATTGCAAAACAGTACGCTATGAAGGATCGGAAAAACGAAATGATGAAAACGGAAAGAGCGTAGAAGTTTATTGCATAGATTCGCTAAACGAACGTTATTTTAAATATTTGGTTAAAGATTATTTGGTTAGTAAACTTGACTAAAGATAAATAGGCTATCAGTTATTCCCATCCTGTACCATCCTGTCATTTATTATGAAATATTATCATAAATGAAGTATCTGATGGCGAAAGTTAATATAAATCGATTTAGTTGAATACTGGGGTTTAAATAGTAGCACTAATTCATCTAACTATTAGTAAAAAAATATCAAATTCGATCAAAAATAAGGGGTGAGTACTACCGGGCCAATCAATCCAGATGGCATTACTGACCATTTAGAGGCATCAAAATCTTTATAATTTATGTTTACAAAATTGATTTCGTGGTATTTTCGCCATTCTATTTTCTTGATATCCATATCACGGATTCGGTTAGCCATTAAATTTACCACTTCAATTTTGATCGTATTACTTCCCTGCTTCAGGTATTTACCTATTCGGGCCTGAAACGGAATACTCCATAAAATCCCCACCTCTTGTCCATTTATCCAAACCCGGGCACTTTCATTAACCTGATTGAGGTTTAATACATACTCTTTAGCCGTTTTTGATTTCAAGTTAAATTTGGTCGTGTAAACTCCAGTCCCAGAGAAAGCATCTAGCTTAGGGTCGTTCAGTTTTGTCCAGGATACCAATTGATTCAGTTTTTGATCTGAGGGAAGCTCTGGTCCTCCTGCGGTAAAGTGTAATAACCATGGTTGGGTAATGGCAATTGGCTGCCCGCTTTTATTCAGATACTGCCAGGCAATATTTTCTGGTTGATTTTTAGACATATTAAGAAAGAGCGCCTCTCCTGATTTAATCTGCACACGAACATTTTTACCTTGCATTGCAGCTGAACCGATAACTCCACTTTGCGGATCCAGAATAATTGCTTTTCCATCTGCATTTACAGGGATTTGCGTATCAATATCTTTAGCCGTATGGTTTACCAAATAGTAATAAGTGTCGTTATTTGCTTTTCTTCTGATGAATTGCAAACCAGAATCAGTTAAGGTTTCTCTCTTGATCGCAAGATTCGAAAGCGCTTGGGAAATATCAGCAGACAAAAGCACTTTACCCGCACCTATTGTATAAGTAAGTGAGCCGTTCGCTGAAGGCTTAAACACCATTTTAGACAAAGATGCCTTCAATTCAGTTCTTCTATTTCCAAGGTTAGCTAAACCCGGAACATCTTTAGGCAATTCCTGAAAAATAACCGTTGCGCCATTGTTCGCCAGTTGTAGGATATTATCCAAAGTTTCGGGGCTCATCAAATTACAAGAAGGGATAATCAAGACTTTAAAAGGAGAAGCATTTTCTGCAGTACGAAGCACTCCGTTCTCTGCCTTAGTTTTCGCCAATAACCTATCTGAAGCGAAATCAAACGAGTAACCAGATTTTGAAAGATTTTTAGCTAGTTTATAGAAAGGACTTGGATGGAGCCATTCATCAACATCGTGAACTTTTAGTGCCATATCCAACCCCTTCGCTTTATTCCAAACATCGTAAACAGGCCAGTAGATCAGCAATTCATTATCAGATTTACCCGATTGTAAAATGGATTGACAACGAGCTAAGTAATTATTTAATCCCTGGGCATGTGGCCACAAACTGTTGTTCGGGTTCATTTCAACAGAGGCATAAAACAGCCAACCTGGCCAAGGCACATTTTCAGGAGAATTTGTGGTACCGTGATAAAAAACATGATTCACGCCAGATAAGAACAATTGTTCGGCTTCAGGCTTACATTGCGAATAGGAGGTTTTAAAATGCTCGGTAAGCCAGGTAAAAGTTTCAGAAGATACTAGCTTTTTACCGCCGGTGTGCGCTGCTGAAGATGCAAATTTACTCATCATCGGATCAGGATCGACATTCCTAATATCAGCAGAATCTCTCCTCAAACCAGGAATAGCAAAGGCGCTCGAGCCAAAAGTTTCGGTTTCCGGGATATCAACAGCGCCATAAAGATCAAGCAAATTGCCTGGTGAACCATGAGATTGGTTCTTGGTTAATGATTTTAACGCATGTGCCCAGTTCGTCCAATTTTTTGTAAAATTTTCCAGCAGCAATTCATCCATGGTTTCACGGTAGTCGGACTTTAAACGAGCAATATTTTCCGTCGTCGAATCTTTGCTTACCAAATCTTTTAGGTGCATGGCTAAATCATACCCTCGATTCTTTTTAAATTGAGCGAAAAAAGTTGGGGTCCAGGTGGCGCCATATACTTCATAACTATCGTTAAAAAACGACCGTATTCCCTGTGGCTTATTCCGAAATGAATCGGTAAAGCGTTTTAAGTAAACATCTACCGAAGGTTTATCAAGGTGATCTAGTGTAAACCCCTCACCGCCAGGAGCGGCACGTTTTACCATTTGTCGGGTTTTACCGGCAAAAGCTGCATAAATTTGCCAAACACCAGATTTCGGCGACCAGTTCAAACTCCCATCTTGATTAACAGCAGCAAATAAATCAGCTGTTTCACCATTTGGCCCGTAAGCGGTAACCGCCTGCAACTTAGCGAAATCCTGTTTAGTTTCCTTTACTTTAATTACCTCATTTAGCTTTTCGCCGGCAGCTAATTTATATTCCTGAACAATTAATTTTGTTGCGGCATTTTCTGGCTTTACCTGCGGACCGCCAAAGGGCCAGCCTGTTCCGGTATTCATATCTACGCCCATTCCGAGCGAATTGGCTTGCTTCACGGTATAATTTAATGCAGTTATCCATTGAGGCGAAAGGAACGACAAATATTGCTTTTCATAACCCATGGCACCATAAATTGGCGTAATCTCTACCCCGCCCAAACCTGCAGCGGCATATTTTTGCAAAACGATGTTTAGGTTGTTTTCATCTACGGCATTTCCCATCCACCACCACCTGGTCCATGGTTTCATTTGGCGCTCTATCTTAGGCCAGGTGACTTCCTTTTTAGATACAGATTGGGCCTTAGTTACATGGTAAAATGAAAAGCTTATAAAAAGTAGCGAGACGAATCGTTTAGTTTGCATGATTTTTAATCTAAATGGAATACCTGTTCTAATGGAATTGATACTGGAGATTGGTCTGCATTCGTTTCCATGATATCGGCCATGTACGCCCACCATTTCTGAACGATTTCTGTGCTGCCCAAATCTTGTGATGAATTTCCATTTTGCTGTTGTACGGCAAATAAGGTATCGGTTTCTTCATCTAAAAAAATGGAATAATCACTGATACCATTTTCTCTTAGCAATACAGCCAACTCCGGCCAAATTGCATCATGACGGGTTTTATATTCATCCTTAAATCCAGGCTTAAGTTTCATTTTAAATGCAATTTTCATCTTTTTTATTTCTATGTTTTAGGATGACAGAACCTCTTGCTATCATGCTGAAGGTTAATTTATATCAAAAAATCAATATGAGTGACGTTTTAGTGCGGTCGTCGTTGCCAGCGAGTATTTCTTGACTGTGGCAATCTTCTCTTTTACGAATCAGATTGTGCCAAAGGCATTCCTCTGGAGCTTCTTCCGATAAAGAATCGGGATCGCCTGCCTGCCGCAGACAGGCAATGACGAAATATAAAACATCCATGGTAGATACGAAGCATCCTTACCTTTCATCTCCACATTAATTTACTTTCAAACTAATATCCCTGTCATTATTGCCAGTAGATTTTATCCAAATAAGATTTGCTTTAGCATCATAGTACCAACCAGCAGCTTTATCCAACGAATCGACGGATTTGAGCTTTGCCACCATACTCCCATTTTCGGAAACTGATTGTGGAGGTGTTTTACCATTCCAGTGAATCTTTGCTAAATAAAAATGACGACTTGGTTTATACTTTCCTTCAGGTTTTAAAATGTTTATCATTAAACGATTATCCTTTGAAGAAGATGTGATTTTAGTAATCGAAAAATCACCTTCTTTATACTTTGAAGTTAAGTTATCATCTTCGTAGAAATCATATTTTGAATCTTCGTAAGGAAAAACATCGAGTGTGATCACATCAACAGGCTTTTCTCCAGCGTAAATCATTTCTGGTTGCATTGGAATAATGCTTCCAGCCTTTACAAAAAGTGGGATTGTATCTAATGGAGCAACTACATGATGGTAACTTTTGCCGGCAAACTTTTCTCCATTATAATAATTAAACCAGGTGCCTTCTGGTAAATAAATAGACCGCGTAATAGCACCTTTGGTAGTTACCGGGGAAACCATAAAGTTGTCGCCAAACATATATTGATCGCCAATTTCGTAAACATTTTCATCATCCTGATGGTTCAAAACCAAAGACCGCATCATTGGCAAACCTGTTGCATATTGCTGATGCATACTGCTGTATAAATACGGGAACAAACGGTAACGTAGCAGATCATATTTTTTAAAATTCTGTAACGCCTGTTCACCATAATTCCAGGGCTCTTTGTAACCGGGATGGTCCATTCCAAAAACAAGTGCAATCGGACTAAACATCCCAAACTGGACCCAACGGATGTATAATTCAGGATCGGCCTGATGTTCGAAACCGCCCATACAATGTGCCCATGAACCCACACCTGAAAGGCCAACATTTAAACCTGCCTTTATTACGGGTGCAAAATACTGCCATTCACTAGGCCAATCGCCGGCGAAAATATAAGGATAACGTTGGATGCCTGAATAACCCTCACGAGTTTGATTCAATCCACGAAAACCATTAAGCTTTTCGAATTCCAGAAAAGGTGCTTTAGCATAGGCTACGGGAAATAAATTATGCAGTCGTTCTGCTTCTTTACCTGTTGGCCCAACTTTCTCACTCTCATTTGCCAGTGCACCAAAAGCACTTCCTTCATCGGTTTTAAGAAATTTCGCACCTAATTTCGCTACCCGCATCACCCCGTTATCCCACCACCATTGGGTCGCTTTGTCATCAAAAAAGTTAACGAATTCTCCTGGTTTTCCATTTTCAGGATAGGTAAAGCCTTTCTCCTGTGCTTGATCCAATAGATTTAATTTTTTCGCATTATCAAACCGCGGACGAAGGTGTAATCCCACCATTTTGTAGTTCATGGCATAAATACTGTCAAACATTCCCTTTGGATTTTTGAAGGTTTCCCGCCATTCGAAAGAGGTAGCCCCTTTCCCACCCTTTTCGCCAAACAACCTCCAGGTAGAATCAAGCCAAAGTAAATCGACCGGAATACCTAATGCTCTATATTTTCTGGCCAATTCAACCACGTATTGGTCTGAAGTTTTTTCCTCATGTCCCCAAGTTCCGCCGCTGTAGGTACCGGCATGCAAACCGAGTGCAAACTGCGGTAACATGGGCGATTTTCCAGTGATCGATGTATAAGAATTTAATATTTCAGGGAAAGTGGGGCCATAAATAAAATAGTAATCCAGTTCTCCATCGGCCGCTTTGAAGCTGTATTGATCTTTGTTTGATGCGCCCATATCCCACTCTGTGGCAAAAGAATTATGGAAGAAAATACCATAACCTTTTGTACTCATAAAAAAAGGAACAGGACAATAGTTTGCCTCTAAAATATTATAGGCGCCAATGGCATGGGGCAAACCCTTACCACGACCCACATTCAAAGTAACTTTTTTAAACCGGCGATCCATAAAATCCATCCTTTCACCAAAGCCGAAAAAATGCTCATCGGCCTGGAGCTTCTTAGTTACGCCAACTTTTGTAGCAGACTTAGCAATCGACCCATTATTTTCAGCACTTAAAAGTTTTCCTTTCAAATCAAAAACATCGATTTTAAATGGAGTTTTATAAATTTTAATTAAAAGTTTGGCTGTGGAGATGGTAAACTGATCTTTCTTTTCTTCAACTTTAGCAGTAACATTCGGCCAGCTATATTTAATCACCATTAAATTTTCATTTGTCTCGTATTTTCCGTTCCAGGTTGATCTGATTCGGAACATTTCCGGGGTGCAAAAATCAAGCTTCACCTCGCCGTTTGTGGTTAGAAATGAAATTGCGTTACCATCTTTTTTAAAGCCCGATTTATAGTTTCCAATGGTTTGACTGGAAGCTGTAAACGAGATCAAAAGAAAAGCCAAAGCCAGATATTTTTTCAACATAGTGTTTGTGATGGAGTATTGCTATTTCTTCAATTTATAAATCTCGGTACCGGCCAGTAAAAAGCAGCCCAATCCATAATCCTCAAAATCTGGCTTGCTGGTATAGGTTACTGGTTGTCCATCTTTCGGCTCTTTACCTGTACCCTGTGTATACCCCAGGAAGCCATCTTTTTGAACCGCGTATTTTGCCATGCCATTCCATGCTTTATTGATAATTGGCAAATAAGTTTTCTGATCTAAAATACCTTTGTTAACACCCCAAGCCATCCCATAGATAAATAAGGCGGTTCCTGAAGTTTCCTTACCTCCAAAATGATTAGGATCATGTAAACTTACATTCCAAAATCCGTCTGTGCGTTGTAATGGAACCAAAGCTTTGATCATTTCATGATAGGTTTTCAAATATTCATCATAACCAACGGCATCTTTTGGCATAATATCCAATACCCTCACCAGTGCTGCAACTACCCATCCATTTCCCCGCGACCAATAACAATCTTCGCCATTTGGCTCTTTATACGGAGGAACGAAGTCTTTATCTCGCCACCAAAGGCCATCCTTTGCGTTGTATAAACCGCCACCCTGCACATTTTTGCTGTGCAAATACATTTTATACATGTAATCGTAATAGCTGTTATCGTTGTACAGATTTCCTAACTTTGCAAAAACAGGCATTCCCATTTGCAAAGCATCTATCCAGGTCCAATCGTCTACTTTACCAGATTTAACCATCATATCAATCGAGGCTTTTATATCTTTTATACGCTCTGGCTTTTTGTCGATGTTATAAAGGTCAATATAAGTTTGACCACAAGCATGATTGTCTGCATCTCGGGTTTTCACACCATCTCTTAATCCCCAATGATGTTTTTCGCCCCATTGAACGGCGTAGTCATAATATTTCTGTTCACGATTAACTTCATACAAGGCCATTAATCCTTCATAGTAAACCGCCCTGGTCCAAAGGTTACTTGGCCGTTCTTTGTTGGTGATGATAGATTTACCAGCATCGGGCCATTTGTTCATGAAATAGGTATTGGTTAATTGCATGGCCTTTAAAACCGCTTTTTTATTTGGAATTTTCTGTGCAAAAACTAGCTGTGCTGATAAGCCGATGATGAGGCAGAAAAGGAATGTGAATTTCTTCATTATTATTAATTTATGGTTATCATAAGGTTTAAAGCAGAACAATCTTTTGCAACGCTTGTGCTTCCAGATTGCCTCCTTAGGCGCTATGACAACAGGTTTTCTAATTTGAATTTGGTTTAGGCTTTAACTCGTCAGGACTATCTTTTGTAAAAGTATCGAACTGAATTTTAGATGGACTTTCGAAAATATCTTTTACAGTATTATAGGCTACTTCATATTTAGGCTTAAAGTTTTCAGACATCATGTATCGCTGCAAGCTAAAAAAAAGTTGCTGTGCCGCAGGCGAATTTTTTAAATCGGGACTTAGATTGGCACTTGAAATAATCAATTTGCCTTTACCCACTTTTGCCTCTAAAACTAAAGCCAGTTTACGATTGAGAAACCAGGTATCAATCGGTTGAACGATCGGCTTAAACCCTTTAGGGAAATCTTCCAAATTCATTACCTGCGCTTTATTTACAATTTCCCACCATTGCATATTGCTGTGGTTTTCAGTCGGGAAGTTTTCAAAGGCTGGATTTGCTGGATCGCAAAGAATGCCCAACGTATGCGGCGGACGCATTTTAAACCAGGATGTATTCCAGAAAACAGGCAAAAATGTTTGAACCACTTCTTTACCCTTGATTACTTTGCCGGCTGCGTTTAAGAACACATTTCCGCCTTCATCCAATATCTTTTTTGCCTGCTCATCTAATTTGTCTGTGTAATAAAAACTGGTTTTAAATTTTGGAAGTTCTGCGGGATAAACCCAAAAGCTCCAATCGTTGGCGAACTCGGTACCTTCAATGCTTACCTCTACATTTAACTTGGTGGCTTTTAGGATAGTATTCAAATCAAATTTGATATCGCCAATTACGATTCCATTTGCAACGGGCAATGTTTGCGGACTAAAAGCGCCTTGAGCCAATGTTACTCCCGAAGCATCTTTTATAGTCCATAAAACCTTGGCACCTTTTAATGGCGCTTTGCCAAAGTGCGCAATCTGAACAGCCGCAGTTAGCGTTTCGTTGTTGGTATAAACAAATTTAGGAACGTTAAGCAATGGAACTGTGCTGTTAGAAAAACGTCTGAATTCTTTAGCGGTGATGTATCCTTTTTCATCCCAAAAAGCATCCAGAACACCAACCAAAGCTGTTCCCTGGCCAGGATAATCATTTAAAGAAAGTAATTGATAACCATTGTAATTTGGGGTTCTTAAAGCTTTCTCGATTTCATTTTTATAACAAAGGGCTTGTAACTTTCCCGAAGCCATTAAAAAATCTTTGGCCTGGTCGGCCATATCATGATCGGCTAAATCTTCCTGAAACATCTCGAAGTTTTTCGGCTTGTAAACACCGGTATATTTTTTCATTTCCGCAAAATTTGGAAATGCACAATATTGGCCCATTTCGTGGGCTACGAAAGGAACGGTAAATTGTTCAATTTGCTTGGCGTAGGTGGAGATGCTCTCCGGTTTTTTACCCCAATCTAAACCCCGGGCACCAGCACGAACCATGTATTCATTATTTGGGATTACCGGCCAACTGCCACCCACTGATGCTCCGGTGTATAATCTTCTCGAATCTTTTGCTTTCCAATAATTATTAAATTTTGTTAGATATTCTACCTGTCTGCCTCGAGGTTCATTGCCATAGGCCATCATACAAAACGAAGCGTAGTTGCCATAGTTTTTAGTCATCCGATTTGTTTCATCGTAGATGAATTGATCAATTGGCTTCCCTTCTCCTATTGATGTACCATGGTTGGCCCAACTTGGTCCTTCAGGTTGCAAATAAAATCCAGTTAAATCGGCGGCAATAAAAGCAGCTTCAGGCGGGCACCAGGAGTGGAAACGCATGTGGTTCAATCCATGTGCTTTAGATATTTTGAAAATTCGCTCCCAGGCAGCAACATCCATAGATGGATAACCGGTTAGTGGAAATTCGCAATTGTTGGCTGTTCCACGTAAAAATACCGGGCGACCATTAATTTCAAAACTTCTGCCAACAGCCTTAAACTCACGCATGCCAAACTGAACATTTTTAGTGTCCTTTTTACCATCGTTAGCAGTTAGAGTAGCTGTTAAGCGATATAAAGCGGGATCAAATTCATCCCACGTGGCAATGTTATCGCCCATTGGCAAATCGATTTCTAAAGTACCCACTCCATTTTTGATTTGATATGGAACCGTTACCGGCTTTACACTGATAATATTTTTGGTGTTGAAACTTTTTGCAGATAAGGTAACCTTCCCGCTGGAAGAAATGTTGGAACCTGCCTTTAGCTCAATTTTTATTTTTGCAGATTTTTCTTTTAAGTCTGGATAAATCTGAACATCTTCAAAATATACAGGCGAACCAGCCTGTAAAAACATTTTGCCCACTACACCATTCCAGTTTCCCTGTGTATGATCGGTTAAACTGTGAGAATCCTGACCGACATTGATGGCTTTAATCCGATTGTCTATTAATAATGTAATGGTGTGTTTTCCAGCTTTTAAATTTGCTGGCAACTCGAAGTTTTGTGCCACCACAAAGGTGTATTGCGTGCCAATTTCCATATCATCAATCCAAACACGTGTTTCTGAGTGGGGATATTCGAGAGATAAAACCACCCGCTGCCCTTTCCAGTTTGCAGGAATTTCTACATCTTTCTGATACCATGCGGCACCTGTATAATGTTTTGCAGGGGTTAACCAGAAGGGAATTTTAAGGTTTCCTGGTTTGCGATATTTTTCCAAACGTGGGTGATAAAAATAAGAACTATCGTAAATACTTCCCGTCCATTTGGTTTTAAGCGTGATGTCGTCGCCCTTTAAATTTTCTGCCATTGAACCAGGCAGGTTGATGGTTTCAGGCAATTTGGTATTGTACCATTTAGCCTTGATGCCTTCGTCACCAGCATCAATTTTAAACCTCCACTTCCCTGAAACAGAAATGGTTTGACCGAAGCTGCTCGTAGAAAAAACGGTTAGGAAACATATAGCCAGTGCTACATATCTTGCAAACGACAATACTTTTATCTGCATAATTTTATCTGAAATGAATGCTAAAGCATTCTATATATTTGGTTAAGGGCACTATAATAGCATTAAATATAAATATGGGCAACCTGTAGTGTCCTGTTAAACCTTATTTATTCGTAGTGATTTTGAACTGTGTTCAAAGTAAAAATGGCATTGTTCGAGATCTTATTAATCAGTTTTCCTATAAGGAGATCTCTCCGCTGTGAAAAACAGCGTTCGAGATGACGATCAATTAGACATAAGAATCATCCTCTTTACTTCAAGTAAGCTTTCAGCTTATTTTTTTTCAATGTTTTCAAGCCCTCCACAACTAGTGCAGCATTTACTTTGGCGCCATCTTCATTGGTATGTGTATGGTCCTTTTCTGTGAAATAGCTTTTAATTTGATCTGCTGATGAAACCAAATACTTATCTTTAATCAATTGGTTTAAGGGAATAAAATCTACATTTTCAGCCTTTGCAACTTCTTGGGCCCATCCGGCATAACTATCGTTAACTAGAATTACTTTACCATCCTTTACCGGATTTCTTGGAATCGAGGAGCAAACAATTGGCGTTGCGCCTTTCGCCTTAATATCGTTTATAAATTTCCGCATATACCAGCCATAGGTATAAACCGTTTCTTGTTTCTTTTTGATGGGGTTGAAAGTATCTTTGCTTTCCATGCCGATACCTTTTATAGTACCACGGGCACGGGCAGTATCATCAAGCGGACTGCTGTCGTTGTGCCCGAACTGCATCATCACAAAATCGCCTTTTTTTACCTTGGCTAAAACGGCATCCCATAAACCATTGGTTTGAAATGTCCTGCTGCTTGTTCCGCCCAAAGCATTATTTTCAATATTAATTTTTTCGGTATTGAAAAAATTTTCAATAAAACTTCCCCATCCCCATAAAGCGCCATCGCCTTTACCCTTTCCGTTTTTAACAGTAGAATCTCCAATTAAAAATAAGGTTGGTTTCTGTTTTTGCCTTAAGATCATGCAAGAAGAAAAGACGAGAAAAGCACCCGTTAACATAAGGGTGAGATATGTTTGTTTCGATTTCATAAGAGTTTATTTTAAAAGGATAATGGTGAAAATTTTAAAGCTTCTATTTTTTGTTAGGTCGGGTTATGCAAAACACCGCGATTAATTTGATGGTCCTTCGACAAGCTACAATTGACGTTTTAAACTTTCCGTCATTGCCTGCCTGCGGCAGGCAGGCGAAATCGATTTTTCATCGGGAGAAGCTCCGGAGGAATGCCTTTGGCACAATTTCATTTTTTGCATTATTTTATTAAAGGAGATTGCTTCGTGCCTCGCAATGACGACCGTTCTTAACATCATTTATATTGATTTTCATGAAATGAATTACCCCTCAGCATGACAATCGTAACCTTTGATACAGCCAACTCATTTTACAATAAATAATTTTTCAGTTTACAGCCCTTCAATTTCTTTATTCCTTCTACTACCGATTGTGCATTTAGTTTGGCACCTTCCAAATTGGTATGTGTATGGTCACCGGGAAAAAAGGCTTTAACTTTTTCAGGTCCCAGCTCGTCATATTTATCACCGGTAATTTTGTTGAGATCAACGAAATAAGCGTGCTCTTGCTCGGCTACTTCTGCGGCCCATTTCCCAAAGCTTTGATCAGCCCGGAGCACTTTCCCATCTTTAAATTGATTTCTGGGAATCATAGAAACCACAATTGGCGTGGCGCCTTTTGCCTTCGTTTCGCGAACGAACTTGCGAATATACCAACCATAAGTATGCACAGTTTCCACCTTTCCATCAGGCCAGGTTAATACCTTTGTTTCTTCGCCAGTTCCTTTCAAAACACCCCTTCTGCCCGCTTTTGTGGTGTCGGGTTCGCTACCATCATTATGCCCAAACTGCATGGTTACAAAATCACCTGGTTTTAATGTTGCCAAAACTTTATCCCATCTTCCTTCCGAAAGAAAAGTTCTGGTACTTCTGCCCGCCATGGCATTATTTTCTACATGAATTTTGGTGGTATCAAAAAGTAAGGCAATTGGTGTGCCCCAACCCCAGGTTTCTTTATTTGAATTACGTACGGTAGAATCGCCAATGGTATGAAGTGCTGGCTTTTCGGGTTTAACAAATGCTGAAGCAATGATGAGTATCGCTGCAAATACAAATAACTTCATTGATATTGATTTCATGTGTTTATATTCTTTTGAATGTTGTGGATATTAAACTGGGGTTATTGATAGTTAATTCTGGTTATTTTAGGTTTTGAGCTGCAGGCTTAACAAGTATAATATTCGGTTTCGGCGCCTTTTTCATTCCATAACCAAAATAAAAACCAGTATGCGGCGGCTGGTTGTAGCCAACATTTTGCCATGCAATGCTCAGGCGGTATTGTGGATCATGCATCAAGGTGTAATTTCTATGCTCCGTTGGAATAGTCGTGGTGTAAATTCGGAGACTTTGATTGTCATACGACCGAAGAACAAGCTCTTCACGCCAATCGCCAAAAAGGTCTGCACTTAATGTTGGTGTGGACTTTGTCCAGTTGTTGGCAATAGCACCATCAGCGGTCAAAAGTCTTCCTCCGTTGTATTTATCGATATGATTGCCATCTAAAAGTTCTCTGGAAAGATCTCCATCCCAGTAAATCAAAAAGTTGGTAGATCTTGGCTGCGCTCCAATTCTGTTGCCCTTAATATCGAATAAACCGTTGGAACCCGACCACCACATTTGCGCACCAACCCGGGTATTGTCTATGTTATCTGCCACACCTCTGCCCACGTCTTCATCTTCGGATCCATGCCACAATATTTCGCCAGTTTTCGCGTCGTAAACCGCCACTCCAGGCCCTTTTGTTCCTTCTTCAATTTCGTGGACACCAAAAACTTCTAGTCCGGGTCTTTCGGGATCGAGATCGGAAACATGCAAAGCATCGCCATGGCGTAAACCAGTTGTGTATAAACCTTTTCCATTATCGTCCACACACATTGACCCGAAAATAATTTCATCTTTTCCATCACCATCTACATCGGCTACGCTTAAATTATGGTTTCCCATTCCTGAAAACGGGTTCCGCCCGTCCTTCGAATCAAAAACCCATCTGGAGGTAAGCTTGCCGCCCCGCCATTCCCAGGCTGCTAAAACGGTTCTACCATAATAACCTCTGGCCATCACAACACTCGGGTGGATGCCATCAAGGTAGGCGATACATGACGTAAAACGATCAACCCGATTTCCTGAGTTATCATTTTTGCCATTACCACCTTTTCCACCCCAAGCGCCAATGTCGCCTCTCGCAGGAATGTAATCTGTAGTTGCCAAAGCTTCACCCGTTTTGCCGCTAAAAATGGTAAAAAATTCTGGTCCTTCTAAAATCCGGCCATTGCGATTGCGATAGTCTTTTGTTGAATCGCCTATTACTTTCCCTATGCCATCAATCGTACCATCAGCAGTTTTACAGGCGAATTCGGCAATTCCGTCTCCATCTAAATCGTAAACCATAAACTGTGTATAATGAGCACCTTCTCTGATGTTTTTACCCAAATTAATCTCCCACAAAAATGTACCATCAACTTTATAAGCCTGAAAAATTGGTGGATCAGTTAGTCCATTTGATGAATTATCACGACTTCTACCCGTTTGGTGCAAAACAATATCATATTCCCCATCGCCATCGAGATCACCTACCGATGCGTCATTTGGTGTATATCCGGCTGGAGTTTTTAATGGAATAGTCAGATACTGATTTACAGCGCTTCTAGCCTTCAATAAAAAGGACTTGCCCGCTTCTTGCTCCTGATTTTTTATTATCGCCTTTACAAAATAGCTATTATCTAAATCAGGATTTATGCCGACATCAACAAAATTTGTTGCTTTTGATAGCGGGGTTTGATTCAACTTTTTCGCTATTGTATTGGCTGTTTTTCGATAAAGATTAAAAGTGATGTCATCAGGTTCAGTCCCTAAAATCCTCCAGCTGATAAATACAGAATCAGCACCCTGGCGAACGGCAACTACTCCTCTTCCCAGGTTTTCCATTTGGCGCTGGGCAGAAACATACAATGATGAAATGATCATCAGCAGCAGAAAGCCGAATTTTAAAACGACTGGTTTATCTTTCATCAAATTGTCTTCTTTTGGTTTTTGTTTTATTGAACAACATATGTACTTTTTGCAGTAACTGCCGATCCTTTTTCTGTGATCCCGTCTGTCTTAATTACAATTGTTCCTTTATTATCGCCATTGTAGAAAACTACGCTTGCTTCTCCTTTGGCATTGGTTTCTACTTTTGGTGCCCAAAAAATGGTTGTCCTCAAATCTTTATTTTTATTTGCAGGATTGCTATAATTGGGAGAGTAAAATGTTCTTGCACTATAATATCCGGTTAAGTCGAGGTTTAGTAAATGAAGATTTGTTGCACCGAGCGCATCCTGTTTTAAGTTAAGACTGATCACATAAACATCGGTACCCGAATTATTAATCAGGTGCTGCACTTTAACCTGATCAATTTTATCCATTCTCAAACTATAATAATCCCGCCTTTCGCCTACCAACTCTTCCCGATTATTGACTCTTATGATTGGCGTGATTTTTTTGCCATTTGAAATAAATGCAATCCCCTCTGATCCTACTGAATCTACATCTTCGCGAGGGTAAGCTCCACTTACTTTAGTGAGCAAGAAATGCTCAAGCCCGTTAAAAGCGTAATCGGCAGGAGTGATATTGAAAACCTGCTCAGGATAGCCAAACGTCATTACGGTTTCATTAAAGAGCACAACTTTCTTCTTATTTGGATCTGCCTTAATTTGAATATCATTTAAAGTAATTGAATCGCCGAACTTATAAATTTTATTATAATCCATGCGTTTACTGATTTCTGCTTCGATATTTTTAGCAAAATCTTGTAATCCTTTTTTAAAAGTGATAGATATTGGTTTGGTTGCCGAATCAATTTCAAGCCATCCGCCCTTCTTGCCTTTAGCATCTTGCGAAGAAATTTTTATAGGCTGATCGCCATACCACTTTAGTCCATCAATAAAATAATTTCCATTCTGATCCGTTGTGGTGGTAAATAACTTGTCGCCAGTAAATCCAGATCCAAATAATGTGATATTCATATTTGGGAGTGGTTTATTACCCACTTTTTCTCTCACAAAGCCTTTTATTGATAGCGCAGGTTCAGGCAGATAACTTACAGACATAGTTGTATCGGCAAATTTTCGCCATAAATACGCTCTCCAACCTTGTGTTAGCAAAAGCAAATCCAACTGCTTTAACCGTGAAGGATTTTTAACATCAAAATATTGCTCCGGATTTTTAATCTCGCCTTTAATTTCTGATTGAAGCAACAAGTAAGTCCGTATATCACTGCCATCATCCGGAATCAAACCATCAACAGCGGCCAGTGAGAAATGGGTTTTTACCGGCATACCAAAAACATCAGTAGCTTTTACATTAAGAACTACTTTTTCACGAGCTTGATAAGCCGTTTTGTTGGGTTTAAGGGTATAGGAAACTTTCTTTTCGTCAGCGATAAAAATCAAACGCTCACAGTGTGGTTTTCCTAAATCATCAACTAAAGTAATTACAGCAATACCGGCTGGAAAACCTTTGCTTGGAATAGAAACTGAAATACTTTGCTTTACCATTTTAACTGCTCCTGTGTAAATTTTGTCTCCCGCGTGTTTAATCACAACTGATAAAGTCTTTCCAGCGATTTCACTAAACGTCATCTCATTGGCGGTAATAGATGCTTTTAAGTAAAGCGAATCGGCAGTTACATGTAACGACAAACCTTTTTTAAGTATTTCTGGAAGTGGCGTCGAAAATTTCTCATTGCCAAAAACCCCTACCGCTCGATAGGTTTCATTTATTTTGGGCGTGAAAGTAAATAATCCCATTCCTACAGCTGTGCTTTGAAAACTTGCTACTGTATCGCCTTTGCTAGACACAATACTACCTGAAGCTTTGAGACCATTGCCTAAATCATCGTTCGTTTTAAAAGCCACCAAACTGTTTATACCCTCAACAAGCGCCCCTCCTTCAGGAAAAAATGTAATTGTTTTTTTGTTGCCACTTTCGGCAATGCCGACAGGTTTTTTGTTTGCATTTCGCGTAGCATAAGTGGCATTTTCTTTCAAGTTGTTGGTGATATAGATACTTTTCTGGAATACGAATTCATCGCCAAAATTCCGCATCCAGTTGGTGTAAGCACGTATGTTATACCAACCCGTAGCGATAGAATCTGGTAATTTGAAATCTCCATTCCCTAACCCTTTGCTTAAAAAAATCGTTTTTTTATCTAATATCGCCGATTGGGGAGAAACGAGTTCTACATATAAGTTCGCACTACTCGATGTAAGACTTGTGCTTTTTCCGTTCACCAAATAGGCGCTAAACCAAACATCCTCGCCAGTGCTAAAATAGTTCCTGTCTGTTTGCAGATAGACCTTTTCAAAGAATAACTTCATTGTTTTAGCATCGGGAAGCGGCTTGGCTGATTTTTGCTGTGCCATACCCAACCAGGAATAGCAACTCACCACGACAAGAACAATCATATGTTTGATTTTCATAAGCGCTTAATTAGAATCAATTTCGAAATTGTATTTTACCAACAATCAAATTCAGTGTATTGTAGTACAATTTGCCCTGCTTTGTTCGCCTTGTGCTTTCAGCTTGGAGGCTAACAGGCGCTAAAGGTTTAATTGTATTAGAGGTAACGGTATATTTTGGTAGTTCTCCCTTTCCAATTGACAAAGCTTCATCGCCATTTTTTGCTGCATTTCTAAACATTAATGTACCGCTGAACGATTGCCGCTGCCCGTAAGAAACCGCACAGAAAGACATCATCACAAACAAAAGACTGATACAAGGGAGCCTCATAAAAAGATATTGGTTAGAAAAGCGTCTCTAAATTAAACTAAAACGCTCTTTAAGTCGACAATTTAAAGACTAAATCATAAACTGGCATCCTGTGGTATCCTGTAATTAGATGTTAACATGCTACAGTAACAATCTGGACCCTTTAAAGCGATATGAAATTATAATTGAGATATTAATGTTACCAAATTTAATGGAAACATCTTTTTAATGATAGAAACAAGGACCAACCATGTAAAACCTAGATGGCAATATTGTAGAATAACATTCGCAAAAAAATAATCGTACAATTAACGTTTATTATTTTAAAAACTTTACATTTACAATTAGTACTGACCAAATATTATATAATGAAACTCATTGCACCTGTAAAAAGTGTTTTAATTACATGCTTAACTGCTTTCTTTGTGATTCCGTTAAATGCACAGCAGCCAAAAATCGTCAAAGTTAAGTTAGATCAACCCATTGCAAAGGTTCAACCCAATATGTGGGGTGTATTTTTCGAGGATATTAATTTTGGTGCAGATGGCGGAATTTACGCGGAACTCATTAAAAACAGATCTTTCGAATTTGCTAAACCTTTAATGGGCTGGTCGATTTACAGGAATAAACCGAGAGAAGGTGAAGTTTTGGTTGTGAATAGAAAAGAAACCAATGAAGCGAATCCCCGCTACCTCCAGATTAAAAAATTAACTGATGATTTCGAATTGATTAATGAAGGCTTCAAGGGCATAGGAGTTAAAAAAGGGATGCGATACGATTTTTCAACGATGTACCGTCAGTTGCAACCTGGAGTGAAAATGATGTTGATTTTGAAGGATGAAAACAGAAAAATTATTGGCCAGGGCAGCTTCAATCCTGAAAGCAACGGCAACGACTGGAAAAAGCAATCGGTAAGTTTTATAGCTACTGAAACCAACCCGAAAGCAAAATTCGGCATTATCTTTCAAGGGAAAGGAAATATCGATTTAGATATGATTTCGCTATTTCCTGGTGATACCTGGAAGAACCGTAAACAAGGATTGAGGGCAGATATGGTTCAATTGCTGGCAGATATGAAGCCAGGATTTATCCGGTTTCCGGGTGGATGTATTGTGGAAGGAACTGATCTGGCGAATCGCTATCAATGGAAAAATACCATTGGCCCTATTGAGGAGCGGAAACTATTGATCAATCGTTGGAATACCGAATTTGCCCATCGCCCTGCGCCAGATTACTATCAAACTTTCGGCTTGGGATTTTTTGAGTATTTCCAGCTGGCAGAAGATATTGGATCGGATGCTTTGCCGATTCTTAATTGCGGAATGGCCTGCCAGTTTAATACCGGCGAAGTAGTGGCTTTAGATGAATTACAACCTTATGTTCAGGATGCGCTCGATTTAATTGAGTTTGCAAATGGTGATGTGAGTACTACCTGGGGAAAAAAGCGAGCCGAGCTTGGTCATCCAAAACCATTTAACCTAAAAATGATGGGGGTTGGCAACGAAAACTGGGGACCGCAATATCTAGAGCGCCTGGCGATTTTTACAAAAGCGATCAAGGCAAAATATCCCGATTTTAAATTAATTAACAGCTCCGGAACCGATCCTGATGGCGATCGTTTCAATCTATTGAATACCTCACTGCGTGAAAATAAAGCTGATTTTATAGATGAACATTATTATCGTCCGGCAGACTGGTTTTTGAAAAATGCTGGCCGTTACGATAATTATCCTAGAAACGACACCAAAATTTTTGTCGGGGAATATGCTGTTCATGCCGATAAAAACGTAATTGGCAGCAATAGGAACAACTGGGAAAGTGCTCTGGCATCGGCTTCATTAATGACGGGATTAGAGCGCAATGCTGATGTAGTTCAAATGGCATCGTACGCACCGCTTTTCGCCCATATTGATGGCTGGCAATGGGCGCCAGATATGATCTGGGTTGATAATCTAAATTCCTACGGTACGCCAGATTATTATGTTCAGAAACTGTTTTCTACCAACAAAGGCACCGATGTAGTTTCCATCACACTTGATGACAAGAACATCATCGGACAAAATGGTCTTTTTGCTTCATCCGTAATCGACAAAACAAAAAAAGAACTGATCATTAAGATTGCAAATAACACCAAAGAAAGCCAAAGCATAATTTTTGATCTGGAAGGAAAAACTAAATTGAAAACCAAAGGGACAATTGAGGAATTGGCAAGTGAGCAGTTAAGTCAACTAAATTCTTTCGAAAACCCGGTTGCCGTGAGTCCGAAGGCAGCTACTATCAGTATAAAAGACAAGAAGCTGAGCACCTCGCTAAAGCCATATTCATTCAACGTTATTAAAATTCCATTCATCTCATACGCCAAACCATGAAGAAATTAATGTTCTCTTTCGCAATGCTTTGCATTAGCTATTTTGCAAATGCGCAAAGCGAAACGTTATTATCCGTTAAGCCTGCGGGCGATCAAATTGTTAGTAAACACATTTATGGTCATTTCTCAGAACATTTAGGGAGATGTATCTACGATGGGTTTTGGGTAAATGAAAACTCTCCTATCCCAAATAAGGGCAGAATAAGATTGGATGTAGTAGCGGCTTTGAAAAAAATAAATGTACCCAATTTACGTTGGCCAGGTGGTTGTTTTGCCGATGAATACCACTGGAGAGATGGTATTGGACCACGAAATGAGCGCCCGAAAATGGTTAATACCAACTGGGGCGGCGTAACAGAAGACAATAGTTTTGGTACACATGAATTTCTGGAGCTCTGCCAAATGCTGAACTGCGAGCCCTACATTGCAGGTAATGTGGGCAGTGGGACGGTTGAGGAAATGGCCAAATGGGTAGAATATCTCAATTTCGACGGCGTGAGCCCAATGACGGCAATCAGGAAGCAAAACGGAATGGATAAACCCTGGAAAGTTTCATTTTGGGGTGTGGGAAACGAAAGCTGGGGTTGTGGCGGTAACATGACCGCTGATTACTACAGCGATTTATACCGCCGATATGCAACTTATGCCCGTGATTATCCTGGTGCTCCGTTGAAAAGAATTGCCAGTGGTGCTAATGCAGAAGATTACCGTTGGACGGAAACCTGCATGAAAAACATTGGCCCAAATAGAATGTGGGGCTTAACACTCCATTATTATACCCTACCGACAGGGAACTGGGGCGTAAAAGGCTCCGCAACAAAATTCGATGAAGCACAATACTTCAATACGATGAAAAATTGTATTCGTATGGAAGAAATTGTAGCTAAACATTCGGCAATTATGGACAAATACGACCCCAAGAAAAAAGTTGCTTTAATTGTTGATGAGTGGGGAATTTGGACTGACGTAGAACCGGGAACCAATCCGGGCTTTCTTTATCAGCAGAATAGCTTACGCGATGCGCTAATTGCCGGCACAACCTTGAATATCTTTAACAATCATTCTGATAGGGTGCGAATGGCAAACCTGGCGCAAACCGTAAATGTTTTGCAGGCCATGATTTTAACAGAAAAAGATAAAATGCTGCTCACTCCTACCTATCATGTTTTCGATTTATTCAAAGTACACATGGATGCCAAGTACCTTCCGATAAATTTTACAAGTC
Organism: Pedobacter sp. AC212; assembly: GCF_979258625.1. Lineage (NCBI taxonomy): Bacteria > Pseudomonadati > Bacteroidota > Sphingobacteriia > Sphingobacteriales > Sphingobacteriaceae > Pedobacter > Pedobacter sp. AC212. Next base: position 3,169,899 of record NZ_OZ409870.1, read on the forward strand.
CGGATTATACAATGGGTGATCAAAAAATTGCAGCATTGAATGTTTCTGCTTCGCAGGATTCAACCGGAGCCATTCACGTATCGTTGGTAAATCTCGACCCGAAAAATAAAATCTCTATCAACACAGATCTAGGTGATTTAAAATGGAAAACGGTAACTGGCCAGATTCTTACTTCGGCAAAAGTAACGGATATCAACACGTTTTCTGATCCAAATAAAATACACAACGCAAAATTTAATGGTGCAAAAAAATCTGGTAAAGCACTTAAAGTAGATATTCCAGCTCAGTCTGTGGTGGTGCTTGAGCTGAAATAAACGGCATAAAAATGAAAAAGATATATATCCTTTTAGCAGCAATGATGTGTTGCGCCTCTAACCTATTTGCACAATCAAATAAAGCCGTATACCTGTTTGCCTATTTTAAAAATAACGGTAAAGATGGCCTGCACTTGGCTTACAGTAAAGATGCTTACCAATGGACTGCCCTAAAAAATGATTCTTCTTTTTTGAAACCAACAGTAAGTAAAGATCAATTGATGAGAGACCCCTGCGTTATTCGTGGCGCAGACGGTTTATTTCATATGGTTTGGACAGTAAGCTGGAAAGATAAAGGGATTGGATATGCAAGTTCAAAAGATTTAATCCATTGGAGCGAACAACAATTTTTGCCGGTGATGGCTAAACAGGAAGGCGCAAGAAATACCTGGGCACCTGAAATTACCTATGATAGCCTTACCAAAACCTATATTATTTATTGGGCAAGTACTATAACAGGAAAATTTAATGAAACCGCTTCGAGCTTAGAAGATGGTTATAATCACAGAATTTATTTTGTAAGCACTAAAGATTTCAAAACCTATTCGGAAACAAAACTTCTTTATGAGCCAGGTTTTAACGTAATCGATGCAACCATTGTAAAGGATAATGGAAAGTTTATTATGTTTTTAAAAGATGAAACCCGCGAACCCGTTCAAAAAAATATCAAGATTGCAACTGCCGACAATTTGACTGGTCCTTACTCCGAAGCAAGCCAAGCCATAACCGGAAAATACTGGGCTGAAGGGCCAACGGCAATCAAAGTAGGCAATGATTGGCTTGTTTATTTTGATAAATATCGCGATCATCAATATGGCGCCATCCTATCATCAGATTTAAAAAACTGGAGCGATGTTTCTGAGAAAATTTTACTCCCGAAAGGTTTGAGGCACGGAACCATCCTCACCATAAAAGAAAAAGAACTTAAAAAATTATTAAAGCAATAATATGATGTTAAGACGATTAGGCCTATCAATAGTAGTGCTTTTAACGATGCAATTTGACAGTAATGCGCAAGAGAAGATTATCGTAGCGAAAGGCAATCCAATTATCACGGATAAATATACGGCAGACCCAGCGGCGTATGTTTACGGCGATTCGGTTTACTTATACACCGGACATGATGTAGCGCCGAAGGGTAAGGAGAATTATGAAATGCATGATTGGTTAGTGTATTCTTCAGCAGATATGATCAATTGGAATGAACATCCTTCACCACTAAATGTTAAAAACTTTGCGTGGGCAAAAAACGATGCCTGGGCTTCACAAGTAATTGAACGCGATGGAAAGTTTTATTGGTATGTGGCTATCTCTCACGGAACTATACATGGAAAATCTATCGGAGTAGCGGTTTCTGACAGTCCTCCGGGACCTTTTAAGGATGCCATTGGTAAAGCACTGATCACGAATGATATGACTACTGATGTCAAAATCAGCTGGGACGACATTGATCCATCCGTAATTATCGATGATGATGGACAGGCTTATTTATTTTGGGGCAACCAAAGATGCTATTATGCCAAGCTTAAAAAGAACATGATCGAATTAGACGGTCCGATAAAAAAAATTGACATTCCTGAATTTACCGAGGCACCTTGGATACACAAACGCAAAAACTGGTACTATCTTTCTTATGCTTCGGGTTTCCCTGAAAAGATTGTTTACGCCATGAGCAAAAATGTAAATGGACCATGGGAATATAAAGGCATTTTAAATGAAATAGCTGGAAATTCGAATACCAATCATCAGGCTATAATCGATTTCAAAGGAAAATCATATTTTATTTACCACAATGGCGCCATTAACACTGAAGGCGGCAGTTTCAGAAGATCTGTTTGTATCGATTATTTGAACTATAATAGCGACGGAACGATAAAAAGAATAGTGATGACCAGCGAAGGAGTAAAAAAAGCAAAATAAACACCTTGATTAGTGGTGAAGATTATTGTCTAGCTTTCGCTTGCAGTACCTGAACTATTTTTGCTAAAACTGCTTCTTTTTCTTCCGCATCAGCGGAAGAGAAAAAAAGATCAAAGATAAAAGCTTAAAAGCTAAAGTAAAAGGACTAAAGCTGGCAAAACTGATTGGCGATAAATTTTATTGCCGTCAGTTTCAACTGACGGAAAATTAATAAAGCGACCAAGGCTTTAGCCAAATCCTGCCGTTTGAAAGTCTTTGTTTCTTGTAGCTCATTAAGTACCTAAACCCGACAGCAGCGAAAATACTTTTTGTTTGCAGGAACCTTGAATACACTGTCATGCTGAGGCACGAAGCATCTGCAGCCGATGAAACACCTGCCTGCGGTAGGCAGGGATGCTTCGTACCTCAGCATGACAGAAGCCGACAAAAAGATTGTAGCGAATGGCAGGAAGCAGATAAATAAACTTCGTTAACTAACTATTGGTTGCTAAGATTTGTTAACCTTTAAATCTTATCGCATCAGTCTTACTTCGTAAATATTGGCAATTCTGGAGTCTTTGCTAGCTTCAAATTTTACGGTTATTTCTTTATTCATTAGAGATTCTGGTATTAAGATATCCTTCGAGAAAAACACCTTTCCATTACCTCCATCCATTGAGATTTGCGTTACAAGTTTGCTATTAATAATGACATCGAAAGTTCGGTTTTTTTCGGCTCCATATAATAATAACCTCACTTTGCGAGCTTGTAAATCTTTGTTTTTTAACACATAACTAAACCAACCAGATCCATTTCGAAAATGTTGATCATTGAAGGTTCCATTATCCGTTTTCTCACCTTTAAAATCGTGATCAGACTCGGGTTGCTGTTCGCCAGTATTTACAAGATCAATTGTTGCCAATTCTAACTCCTGTTTCTCCTTTTCGGCAAGCTGAAAAGCCTTCGCCCGTTCGGGTAAACCTTCTATCGTAGCGTAAGGGAAATAAATGACGTATCTTTTCTCCTCTAAATTATAAAAAGGAACAAGCTTTAAATCTTTGTATTTCGGTTGATAAATCAATGCTGCAGCACTAAATTCCAATGCATTGTTGGGTAAAGGTTTTACCTGACTGGCAAGGGTGCTCTTAGTTCCAGTTACCAAAGGCGCTTCGTTTATCGGCAAAAGCTTGCCTGTTGCAATATGTCCCATTCTGCTACCGTCGGCAGTAATATTCGGCTGGTCTAGCGTATCTAATGCTGCTGCCAAAACCACGGGACCATGCACAAAGGAAACCCAGTCAGATCCATCAGGCATAAATTCAGTTGAGGTATGCATTGGTAAAATTACCTTAATCCGATCGCCTGTTGACCAAAGTCTGTTAACACTTACATAACCATTTTTTAAATCTTTTACTTCAACAGATTTTCCGTTAACAAAAACCTGCATTTTATTTTTTTCAACCCAAGAAGGATAACGAAAGTTCACAGCGAATTGCTGCTTTTTTGTCAGCGAAATTTCAAGCGTGGTGAAATCGGTGTTTGGAAATGATGTTCTTTGAACAGCCTTTATCCCACGTTCTTTCCAATCAACTTGCGATGGAATGAAGAGGTTTACAAATAGATTTTTTTCATCATGAGCATAAATCAACTCGCCGTATTTACCATGGTTTTCCAATCCTGATCCCACGCAGCACCAAAAACTTTCCTGAGGATTCGAATAGGTTCGGTAATGCCCGGGACGCATCGGGGTAAAATACACAAATCCACCTTTGCTGCGTTGCGAAGTAAGAATGTGGTTATAAAGCGTTCGTTCGTAATAATCTAAATAAGTGTTTGATGGATTGGCAAGAAACAGCTGCTTGGTGAGCTTCAGCATATTGTAAGAATTACAAGTTTCCGGTCCTTCCCTCGACTCAAGCATCGAAGAAAAATCGTTTGAAGGATGAAAATGCTCCCTCACACTGTTGCCACCAATGGAGGTGGTTCGGTGGTTTACAACTGTTTTCCAAAAAAAATCTGCAGCGTTTGCCATTGTGGTATCGGCTGCTACCAGGGCAATTTGTTCAAACCCAATTACCTTCGGAATTTGAGTATTGGCATGTAAACCATTTAAAGAATCTTTATTGTATTCAAGCGGATTTAAAATAGAGTGATCTGAAAACTGCCTGGCTAATTTAAGATATTTTTTATCTTTAGTAATTGAATATACATTGGCAAAAACCTCATTTAAGCCGCCATGTTCACTTTTTAACAAAGTTTGAATTTGCTCATCGGTTAAACCCGACACCAAATCAATGCACCAATCGGTGAGCTTAATGAGCATTCCTTTCGCCCTAATGTTTCCAGCAATAGCATAAGCATCGTAAAGGCCGGCGTAAATTTTATGAATGTTGTACAATGGAACCCATCTATCATTTAGCGAGAAACTTGATGATCTGATGTTGCCTGCTTTGATCTGCTCCCAAATTTTCTTTCCGTCAGGCACCCCGGAAAGATAACCATTACCATTTTTAATTTGACATTTCTCCAGCTCATGGATCATATAATCAAGCCGCTGCTTTACTTTTAAATCGCCTGTTGCGGCGTACATTAGTGATAGTGCCGAAACATAGTGGCCACCAATGTGCCCATCTAAACCCGTATTTTCCCAGTTACCGTACGAACTAGATTTTTGTGTTGACCCAGCCTCTACATGGTATGGTGCTAAAAGTTTATCGGCATTTAGCGAGAGCATATAATTTTGATCGGTTTGCTGAGCAGCCAAAAAAGGACTTTCTAGTAAACGCACATCTCTCAACTGAAAAGCGGTGAGCTTCTGTTGCGCCATACAGCATACGTTAACAGTAAAGAAACAAATAAGGGATAGAATGAATTTCATAGTCATGGATTAATTGCCATCTGGTTTGATTAAGCTGCTATTAGGGCTTTCAGGCCATTTCCAAACTGATGGGTCATCTGGTTTTGATGGATCAAAATTAGGAAAATCGTTCACAATATATTTAGCAATGCCAAGCTGCTGAGCTTTAATTCCTAAAACCACGCACTTTGCAATTTCATAAGCCCCGTACGGGTTGAAATGTGTATTGTCTGCCAATGGTTTATCCTGGTCGGGATAGCTATTTGCCGGATAATGAACAAAGGCTCTTTTAGATTTGTCTTCGCCCAATGCGTCGTACAATTTGGCTGTCATCACATTAAGATCAATTAAAGCAACGTTTTCCTCTTTAGCTACCTTCCTTGCGGCATCCGGATAATCGCCAAGTGTATTCTGTGTTTTTCCATCCGATCCGAAAGATCTTCTGCTAGTGGAAGTAACAATTACAGGGATTCCACCAATTTTCTTAAATTCAGAAACAAAGGTCTTCATCCGCTCCGTATAGGATTTATAAGCTCCATCATTGGCGCCTTTTTCCTTTTGGTCGTTGTGGCCAAATTCTATAAAAAGGTAATCGCCTGGCTTTGCAATACTCAGAATTTTATCCAACCTTCTGCTTCCTTGGAACGAGCCCAATGTGAGACCCGACTCTGCATGGTTGGCAATGGCAACGCCAGGTTTAAAAAACCGGGGAATCATTTGCCCCCAAGATGCCCAAGGTTCATTTTCCTGATTTACAACCGTAGAATTGCCAGCCAGAAAAATAGTAATCTGATCTTCAACTTTTGTAATTTCTAAGCCTGCTAATGCTGTTTGGTGATCAAACTCTAAAGTTAATTTATCGTCCCAATCTAGTTTGGTAAGCTCACGGGGTTTCAGCCCGACAACCCGGCCATCTTTAATGTTTTTATTTTTTACATTGACAATGAACGATTTGACCACATATTGGCCTAGTTTCGTTTGCACGTCTTCTAACATCAAGCGGCGGGATTCTGCTTTAACCGTAGTTAACGAGGATTCTTTTGAATCGCCCAATGTTAAGGTTACCCTATAATTTCCCTCTGGTACCGCTACCGAAAAATAAAACGGCTTATTGCTTCGCACCAAGTCGGCATTGAGCAGGTTTTTGCCTCCCCGGTCGATTCCTTCTACCTTACTATCAAAATCGAAACCATATTTTCTATTATTTGAAAAGCTGGTTGTTGGTAAAATTTTGATGCGGTTTTTTGCTGCCTTGCCTGGCCCAAAGTCAAACTTATAATCTATACTTTGCGCTTTTAATTGGTAGCAGAAAAACACAAGGCCGCTAATTAATATCAGTTTTTTAAAATTCATTTGCCTTTTTGTTGGTTATTTTCCGTGGTAGATGTTTTTTTTTCCGGCGATGCCTAAATCGATCTTATCCGCACTGATATTGGTGGCATATACATTACATAAATCATCCACAAATAAAATTATTGTACTCATAAATGGAATGTTCAGACCGCAATCGGCAGTAGGAAAATATTTGGTTAAGCAACTGAAAACTCAATTGCAACCAAATATGCAGAAACAATTTTTATTTGCCATCCTGTAGCCACCCGTTTAAATCAATCAAGAAAAAAAAATCAAACTAAAGCTATTTTGCTTTGGAAATAATTTCTGTTTGCGCCGCCTTTAAACCACCACCAGTTACGTTTAATTTTATTTTTCCTGGATTAACGGTCGACTCTACCAGAACCACCAGTTTTCCACTAAATAATTTCATGGTAGGTTTCTCAAAACTCTCTAAAGAAGTGGCGTCGCCATTACACACAGCTTTAAATTTTCCATTATCGCTCACTTCAAACTTGAGTTGTTGGCTGGCTGTAGGACATAGATTTCCGTTTTTATCAACGACCGAAACGGTAACAAAAGACAAATCTTTTCCATCTGCATCAACTACGCTCCGATCTGGAGTAAGTACAATTTTATAAGGCTTACCTGCAGTTACTATTTTTTCTTCCGCAGCAGGTTTACCTTGTGCATCGAAAGCTACAACTTTAAGCGTGCCAGGTTGATATTTTACATCCATCCACATCAATCTGTATCTGTTTTGAGGAGAGGTTTTGTCTTTTTTGCGAATGCCGAGGCTTTTGCCGTTCAAAAAAAGTTCAGCGCTATCGTAGCTGGTGTAAACAAAAACGGGTGTAGTTTCTCCATTTCTATTTTCCCAATTCCAATGCGGAAGTAAATGCAATGTTGGTTTAGTTTTGTTCCATCGGCTTCGGTATAAATAGAAACGGTCTTTTGGCAAACCTGCTAAATCGGAAATTCCGAAATATGAACTTCGCGAAGGCCAGCTATTGTCGTAAGGTGTTGGCTCGCCCAGGTAGTCGAAGCCGGTCCATACAAACTCCCCGATCACCCATGGCTTATCATCCTGCATTACAAAATCATCATCGGGAAGATTAGACCAGCTGCAGTATTCCATATCATAAGATGAAGATTGGAAATCATCATACTGCTTATCTTTGGCCTTAACCACCGGAAATTTATAAACCCCTCGTGAACTTACTGTAGAGGCGGTTTCAGAGCCTAAAATAAAACCTTGTGGGAAAGCCTTGTTGGCCTCCTCGTAAAGATGCACCCGATAATTTAGTCCTGGAATATCAAGAAGTGCCCCGAAGCCCGATTGCATAGTGGCCTTAACCTGATCCATTCCTACAGTAACTGGACGAGTAGGATCTTCACGATGAAAAATTTCCTGTAACCATTTTGCCCGTTTAACCCCTTCAGCTCCAAATTGATCAGGTACTTCATTTCCTGAACTCCACATCACAATACTCGGGTGGTTTTTGTTTGCCTGTACAAGATTTACGATATCTTTCTCAGCATCGGTATTGAAATACAAATGATAACCATTTTCTACCTTTGCTTTTGCCCATTCATCAAAACTTTCTGCCAAGAACATAAATCCCATTTCATCGCAAAGCTCCAATTGTTCGGGCGAAGGCATATTATGTGAACTCCTGATTGCATCGCAACCCATATCTTTCAAGATGGTTAGTTGTCTGCGTAACGCGGCCACATTGATCGCGGCTCCGAGTGGACCTAAATCATGATGTAAACAAACGCCTTTAAATTTTCGTACTTGTCCGTTTAAACTGAAACCCTGATTGGCCTTAAAACTAATGGTTCTGATGCCAAAACGAGTTTTAACGATATCTTTTACCTGGTCACCATCATATACTGTAGAAACAAGCGTGTACAGATATGGGTTTTCGGGGCTCCATAATCTTGGTTCGGAAACGCGAATATTCTGGTCTGCCTCCTGTCCAAAAAAAGATTTTGCAGTATCTGCGGCAACCTGTTTACCTGAACTATCCAAAACCTGATTCACCAGGCGCAAGTTTGAGCCAGTTAGTTTGGTTTTTACGTTCACCTTGGCGAATCCCTTTTCTACCACCGGTGTAGTGATGGTAATGCCCCATTGATCGATGCTTTTCTCTTCTTTGATAATGAGGTGAACATTGCGATACAACCCTGCACCAGGATACCAACGGGAAGATTTTGGCTTGTTATTAAGGTGAATGGCCAGTATATTATCTTTTGATTTTAGTTCATTGGTAATGTCTATATAAAAATAATTGTAACCATAATTCCACTGCCCTACTTGCTTTCCGTTAAGGTAAACCCGGGGTTCGCTCATTGCACCATCGATTTGTAGCAACACTTTTTGCGTTGAAGTAACGGCTGGAAGAATAAGTTTTTTTCTGTACCAACCTTCCCCAATATAGGGTAATGCACCTGTTCTACCTGTTTTTTCTGTAGGCTTTGTTTCACCGTTCTGCGTGATGGCAGTCACTTGTTTGTCTATTTCCTTATCGAAAGGACCAGAAATAGCCCAATCATGAGGAACCCGAACGCTTTGCCATTTGCTGTCGTCAAAACCTGGTGCAGCTGCATCGGCAAAAGTGCCTTTTGAAAATTTCCAACCATCGTTAAGTGTGATTTGGTTTCTTTGCGCTAAACCTTGAAAATAAACGGATAAAAGAAGCGATAGGATTAAGATTACTTTGGATTTGAACATTGGCTTATTGCCTTTTACCGGCGTGGTTATGGTTAGGATTTTATCGGTTTGTGAAGAAACGAAAGATTTCACAGAAAGTCAATTAAAATAAGTAAAACATGGAAATTGTTATATTTGCTATGCTTGAAGAATTAACCTAACAACATCAACCAACCATTGATCTACGCATATTTAAAAAAAATAATGCAAAGATACGATCATTGGTAGCGGCTATCCATTATGACCTATAAATTAAAATCAGACAAGAAGATAAAGGAGGGTTTTGTTGGCCAACAAATGATTGTTCTTCCACCGAATGTTAAAAATTCTGTTGTTAAGAATGATTTAATTAATCAGTTGTATCTCACAGCCATAGGCTATTATCCACATGCGATTTACCATAGCAGGGAGCGTAAACTCGGGTGTAGCGAATACATATTGCTCTATTGTATCACAGGGAGCGGGTCTGTAACCATTGAGGATCAAAACTTTAAGCTTAATCCCAATCATTTCATCATTCTGCCGAAACAAGTTGGGCATAAATACGCAAGTTCACAAAACAACCCGTGGACACTTTATTGGATACATTTTAAAGGCGCCAGTGCTGATATTTTTTATCGTCGATACTTGGAAAATATTCAAACCCCTGTTTTCTCTGCGTATGATGAAAAAAGATTTCGAGAATTTGAGATGATGTTGAAAATACTCGGGAACAGCTTTGAGAATAGAGATTTAGAAATTGTAAACTTGAGCCTACAGAATTTCTTGGCACATTTAATCTATTTCAAAGAGATTAATCCATCCCATATCGAATTGGATAAAGTTGCCAGATCGATTGCATTTATGAAACAAAATATTGCCCTCAACTATTCGCTTCAGGATCTGGCAACCGCACAACACTTGTCTGTAACCCATTATTCCAGACTTTTCAAAGCAAAAACCGGACGTTCTCCTAACCAATATTTTAACGAGTTGAAAATACAGAAGGCTTGCCAGTTTTTATATTTTAGTGATTTGAATATCAAGGAAATCTGTGTAGAGGTGGGTTTCTTTGATCAATATTATTTTTCACGATTATTTAAAAAAATGATGGGCATCGCTCCTGCTATATATAAAAACCAACATAAACGGTCTTAGCAACAAACAAGAGCGATTAAAAAGGCAATAAAATAGTAGATAGTTGAGGCGACAAAAATGAAAAATTGAAGTAAATCATGTCTCTAATTAATTATGTACTTGCCAACTTTCCCAAACCTTCAGTAGCCAAAAGCAGCAAATGACTTTTCGCTCCGAAATGCATTGCATCCAAATCAATAATAGAATTGAAAGTTTTGACCGCTTCATCTATTTTCCCTAAACCCGCGAGTCCAAGTCCTGACATATACAAACAATGAATTTTATTCCGCACATTCAGGTCATCATCAAAAATTAACAGGTTAGGCAATGAAACAGCAAAATAGTCTAATACCACCTGATCTTCCTGATGGGTTTGTCCATAAGAAAGCAAATCATTAAAGATAATATTAGCTTTATCATCCTCTCCGAGTTTTCTCCAGGCCAAACCCTGATAAAATATTTTATCGGGCTGTTGGTCATTGTAAAACATTGCCGCCCCTAAAGCCGAATTTCCTTCAGTTGCCTTTTGATAACAAGCGATTGCAATGTTACGATATTCTTCATCGGTATTCGATTCACTTAACCTTTCGTAACACACACCTAACCAATAAAATACATCATTTTCTGCTGCGCCATATAACTTTCCTTCACCCAAATTGTCTGGATATGTCTGCGCTTCCTGAAGCAAAGAAAGTGCATGATCATACTTACCTTGCATACCATAAGCTTTGGCCATTTCAGTTAAGGCGTACAAGTATTGACCAGAAACTTTGCCTTCACCTCCTTCCCATGGATGAAACTGCCTGGACATGATTAACTCGTAGGCCTTTTCATGTTTACCGATAAAATTATAGATAGACAATCGTTCCAAATACAGATCATCACGTTGCAAGACTATTTCTAAATGTTCCTCCAGAAATTTCAGGCGCTCAGTAACTCCATAGTTCAATCTTTTGTACAACTGATCGAGTTCCATCAATACCCGTGCATCAGTTTTATCTAAATTAAAGGCTTTTTGAAAAGAAGCCAATGCTAAATTCGGCTGATTAAGTTTGTTAAAATAAGCAATACCGAGATTTCTATGAGCAGTGGGAAACTGATCGTCAATCGAAACGGACAGTTCCCAACTTTTGATGGCCTCATGGTATTGACGTTTATCGTACCATAAATTACCTAGATAATACGGTGCTTTAGCATCTAATGTTTGATTGGCGATGGCATATTGCAAAACCTTAATATCCGTAAGTTTATTTGGAAAACAGAGATAGGAATTCGCTTTAGAAGCGAGTTCAACATAACGGTTTGCAATCTCGATCGTTCCAGATTGAGCAGAGAACCAAGCGAGGTAATAATATACCATTGGAGAAGTATTTCCATTTCTTTCGGCCAGTTTTAAAAACCTGCCGGCTTCTCTAAATAATCCTGCAGCCGCATAGTCGATGGCATATTCCAACAAATTATGTTCAGTACCCCGAGATAAAATCAACACTTGATTAAGATTCAGATTGGCTTCCTCGATATTGCCGATTGCCTCATTAATCAAATACCGTTCAAACCTCGCCCCTAAATTAAAACGATCTTTTTCTATAGCGATTGAGCAAACTAGCAAGGCTTTTTCATAATCTTTTAAATATCGTAACACCGTTGCTTTCAGTGCCCAGGCTTTGCTATTTCCCATGTTTCGGTTCAAAGCCTGATCTATATGTTCATCAGCCAGCTGATAATCTCCGCGGAAAACATCAATTTGGGAAATAGAGAAAAAGGCGGTATCCTGCCATGCTTTACTCCACGTAGCTTTATAAAAAGCACTATATGCCTCGTTAATTTGATCCTGATATTTTAGACAAAAGCCCAAATTGTAATAGGGTTCGCTATCGTAAGGATTGGGGTTTCTACCTATTGATGTTGCAACAGCTTTTTGAAAATAGGGTTCGGCTTTTTCAAACTGACCTCTGCGTAAATACCAAAGTCCGAGTGCGTTGTTGTTGCGCAAATCAGATGCATCTCTGTTTAAAGCTTCTTCATAGTATGGAACCGGACTGAAAGTAGCGTGCCTGTACTGCTCCAAATGTTGACCAATCAAAAAAAGCTGTTCATTGCTCTTCGCTTCTTTCGGCATTAAGGCTGGCTTAGCCGCTTCTGGCATCTCATTTTTTTTGTTTTCAGCGGGCTGATAACGAATCAGTTCATTTCCCTGCTCATTCAAAACCTGAAACAACAGCTGTTTCTCATCAAAATCAGCCTCAATCGCAATCGAATCCTCGAAAATTTCTTCGGGTTGAAGATTTACCTGATTGTTGTAAGGCAATTTGCCTCCAATGGAAACGATGATTTTACTTGCAGGCTGAATAGAGGTTACCATTATTTTAAAGTTGAGTTTACTTTCTTCAGCAGTTACAGTGAGTAAGATATCTTTTGTTGCATTTTTTACTTGTCCAAGTTCGCGATAAGGCAGAAAATATTGGGTAAATGTTTTCTCCTCGTAAGGCATCAGCCAGGTAAAATCAGGTTGATTATCAGTGAATACTCCCGTCATCAGTTCAATATAGGGCCCATCTTCATCAGTAAGGTTCCTATCCCAAGCTTGCCCGAAATCACTATAACCCCAGGTCCATTGTTTTTTTCCTGGCGAAACATGGTGATTGGCTACATGCAATAGCCCCCCTTTTGAGTCATGCTCATAGCCCCCCATAAAGTTGTAATCGGAGTTGATGGCCATATATGAGGTTGGAACGGGAATGTTTTTATATCTGGAAATATCTGTTCCAGGAGAATAGTCTACTTTGTAATATGTTCCTGTTGCAATTGGGAAGGAAGAAACATCACGTTTGCCGTGGTCGAAAACGGCATTCACATCCGGTGGGAAAATGGATTGATAATCATCGTTAACTTTTACGGCTGGATTTGCCCACCACAAAAAAGTTTGCGGTAATGGTGTCCTATTAAACAATTTGGCCTTAATCTCCACGTATGCCCTATCTGAATACAGGGTAAAACCGACCAATCCCTTCGTTCCAAACATCCTTTCCACCTCATTTATCCACACAGTTTTGCTTCCATCACTGTTTTCGCTGGTATCAAAATCAATCGCTTCGAAGGTGCTTGGTCTATGGTGCTGAGGCCAATTGAATTCAATTCCGCCCGAAATCCACGGTCCGGTCAATCCAACCAGCGCTGGTTTAATCACCTGGTTATAATATACAAAATGACGTTTTTTTATTTTATCGTAAGCCATTTGGATACGCCCACCCAATTCGGGTAAGATCATAATTTTGATATAACGATTTTCCAAAAACAAGCCTTTGTAGGCCTTGTCTGTTTTTTCATCTTCAATCTTTTCGATTACCGCGTTTGGATACACCACGCCGCTACTCCCCTGATAGACACGTTTCTCGAAAAACATAGGATTTTTATCAGGTTTACCGATACCGTAAGTAGGAATGATCACTTCTTCCTGCCAAACTTTTACCTCTGAAATACTCATTATTGATGTTAATTTTAATGTCCTACAAAAGTGCTTTCCAATTCCTCTAACGTTTTTCCTTTAGTTTCCCTTACCTTTTTCAACACGAATAAAAACCCAAGAAAGCATATCACCGCATACAGGTAAAAGGGCCCATAAGTACCGAGTTTTTCGGCTAAAATTGGAAAGGTGAAAACTAGAATAAAATAAGCTCCCCAAAGCGATACAATTGCTACAGAAGAAGCGAGCCCTCTAATATGATTGGGGAATATTTCAGAAATCAATACCCAGGTAACCGGCGCCAAAGAGCTGGCGTACATACTAATCGCAATGAGGACGAAAACAGAAACTAAACCCGCAGCGGCACCACTTTGTAGCAAATATGCCAGTATAATATAGGTAATCGATAAACCAATTGAACCGAAAAGCATTAAAGGTTTCCGCCCGAGTTTGTCTACCTGCCACATGGCAAAGAACGTAAATACAAGATTTACAATGCCGATTGCAACGGTTTCAAAAAGCTGCCTATCTAAGCTGGCCCCAACAGATTCAAAGATGGTTGAAGTATAATTGAAGACGACATTGATTCCACATAATTGCTGAAATACTGCAAGGGTAATCCCCACCAAAACTGCAGGGCGTACCGCTTTTGCAAAAACAGCTGCATAACTTTGTTTCCCTGTATTTTCAGCATTGGAACGCTGAATATCATTCATTGTTGATTCTACGTATTGGGGGGTCCCAATTTTGTTCAGGATGGCTTTTGCTTTTTCAGCTTGCCCGGAAACAATTAACCATCTAGGGCTTTCTGGCAGCCAAATCACGCCTAACAAAAATAAAACTGATGGCACAACGCCCAAGCCAAACATCCATCGCCAGGCATCAGGTCCAATATCTGCGAGTTTGTAGTTAACCAAATTGGTAATCAATATTCCAATAACAATAGTGAGTTGATTGATGGCCACATTTCTTCCTCTTACTTTTGCAGGAGATACTTCGGCAATATACATCGGGCTCAACATCGACGCCATACCTACACCTATACCTGCCGCAAACCTCATGGCTACAAATACGCTTAAGGTTGTGGAAAAAGCCATGCCAACAGATGAAACAGCAAACACGATTGCAGCGATTGCAAGGCCTGGTTTTCGCCCATATCCATCTGCAATTTTTCCAGCAGCGAGGCAGCCGACAATACAACCTAAAGCCAATGAGCCCGTAAGAAAACCCTCCCACCAGGCATTAAGCAGAAATTCAGTTCTTAAAAAAGGTAACGCCCCTGAAATCACCGCGAAATCAAAACCAAATAAATATCCGCCAAGCGCTGAGATAAAAGAAATTCCTATGATATAACCATTGTGAAATCCAGTATTTGTCTGTGTCATTCTATTTTATTTTGATGGTAAAAGTGTATTCTGGAACAAAGGTTAAGTGTTTAATATCGACTAATTTAGAGTCCTTTTCAAACTTAGGTAGAGCCTGTGGTAACAGATCTACCAAGTATGGGGCTGTTTTGTAAATAGGCCTGAAATAAAACTGAAGTTCATTTGATTTCGACTGCCCGATAAACTGCTTCAAACCAATATTCCATGGAAGCCCTTTAAAGAAATCATCTGCAACAAGCGTATTATCAAGATAAGCTAAGCCAACATCACCCAAGTAATCAATATTTAGAAAAATATCATTCAATCCCTTTTCTAAAACCGGCAGCTTAACCTGAACCTTATCTTCTGCTGTTAAATTTTTATCCAATACAGGACTAACCTCAGGAACTGAAACCGTGTAGTCATCAGTAGGAAAATTATCCTTCTGGACCTTCATCTCAGAAGTATTTTCAAAAACTAAACTTCCCTTGGGATAGACTGATAAACTAAAATTCGCTTTTCCTAAAGAGAGTAACTGCAATTGATCTTTATCTTTTAAAATAATGGCCTCAGAAAAGCAAATGGCTTTTTGATCATCAGCTGATATTATATAGGATTGCAGCGCTTTTGCTTTTGAAATGATTAAGACCTTGGTCTTTTTCCCCGCCAGCTCTATGCTGACCTCTGCGAAAGACTTTAGATCTGGTAGAATTTTGATTGTGTTCCCAGCTTGCGAAACCTTACAATTGCTGAGGTTAACTATCTTAAGCCCTGCTGATTTTGTAAACACCAACTCTGCAGGTTGTTGCCCATTAGCGAAAAAAACGTAATAAGGATTTACACCATTAAACTTGGTGAGCAGCTGGGCAGTTGCATACTTAAGGTTTGCCCCGTTAATATTGAGGTTAAAGGGATATATAGCATTCTCTCCACTTTTTATATTGACTGGAATAGAAATCTTTCCGGTTTTGGTATTGAGGTTTACTACTAATCCAGATTTATCGGTCGGTTTTGCATCATCCTGAAAGTTATTGATAAAAAGAAAACCACTGTTTCCATCAGACCTTACCGAATAGCGTAACGTTTCTAAGTTTTCTGGTTTAATTTTCTCATTATCTGGCGGTAATGTGACCGCCATCGGAGCCAGAAGATAGCCAAATTCTTTCAAGAAGAAATGGATCAGTTTTAAGCGGTGAAACGCCGCCCTAATCTGCCCATACTCACCAATAGGAGCCTGAAAATCGTATGAAATCTTCGGGTAACCATAAGTTTCATCACTAAAATAAAATTCACCTCTTGGTGTAGACCCACCATGATACATGTAATAACCCAGGCCATTGGCCGCACTTCCTAAACACCTATTAATTAAGGCATCCATACTTTCTGCAGCAACGGTGGGTCTTCTACTGTAGGTGCTCATAATTCCTGAACCAAGCTCTGCTGCAAATGCCGGGTAAGCTTGCGGATTATAACTTATCGGAGCGTAATCGGGAACTTTGGTCATATCCTTATACAAGAAAAAAGGTGAAATATCGGCCTTCTCTGTCCATGTTGGATAAGCATAAGCAGCAGTAACGGGCAGGCTTTCATTTTCAACGATTGCAGCATTTCCCCAACCGGTAGCGGTATACAATGGGGTTATTATCCCGTTTTTAATGGCAAGACTTTTAAGCATTTTCATATGATCCTGACCAAGTGCGGTATATGGATTTTTAATATCGGAAACCGCTACACCCTGATGGGTAACAGCACGATCTCTTGCTGAAGCCGTGAAATCGTAAGGCTCTCCAGGATAAGATATTCCCCATGGCGCAGCAGAGTGCTGGTATTCGTTTTCTAACTGCGTGGCTACAACGGGGCCGCCATCTTTAAAAAACAGCCCTTTCATTTGTTTACCAATTTCATTATACAGCTTATCTACATGGGCCAAATATCCAGCATCATTGGATCTAATTGAAAATGGCTTTGACAGTAACCAGTCTGGCAAACCACCGTTTCTAATTTCTCCATGGCAGAATGGCCCGATCCTGATGATCACCTGAACATCGTTCGCTTTGCATAATTGAAGAAACTTTCTGAGATTTCTGTTACCAGTCCAATTGAAGCTACCTTCTTTTTCTTCATGCATGTTCCAGAAAACATAGGTAGCAATCATAGAGATGCCACCTGCCTTCATTTTCTTAATAGATTCGTCCCAATAATTTTCAGCGTATCTGCTAAAATGAAACTCCCCAGTAATTGGAATTATAGCCTGATTATTATAGGATATGAAGTAGTTGTTTACCTCGATTTTATTTCCTTGTGGATCAACACCTCCCAGATTAAGTTGACCATTAACAATCTCTTCTGCGGCATTGGAAATATCAATATTATAATTTTTTTGCTGTGCTGAAGCAAAGTTCAGGAAAAGGGCTGACAGCAAAAACGCCAAAGCTTTCGGATAGTATATTTTTTTAATGCTCAGAAACATGTTTATAAATGGTATAAGCCAAAAATAATTGTACCGAACATTAATTCACATGGACGAGTCGCTACATAAAGATGGACAATCTTATCATCATAAATTTTAAAAAAAATATAAATTGAACCAAGAGGCAGATCGCTTTATCAGCTGAAGCGAAGCTTTTTGTGAGAGAAATATCTAATAATGGTAAACTAAAGCTAAACGAGAATGAATGTCGATTTATAACACAAAAAGCCCAGTAAATTAACGTCTACTGGGCTTCGGGCTTAAATTTCTGTTTTTTATAGCGTTGCCATATCAATTACAAATCTATAACGAACGTCTCCTTTTTCCATACGTTCATAAGCAGTCTGAATGTCTTTCATATCGATCATTTCAATATCAGAAACGATGTTATTTTCCGCACAGAAATCTAACATCTCCTGAGTTTCGGCAATGCCTCCAATCCCGGAACCTGCCAAACTTTTTCTTCCGCCTAATAAACTAAAAGCAGCAATTTCTGCTGGTTTTGGTGGAACACCTACGCAAATGTGCACACCGTTAGTTCTAAGTAGCGATAAATACATATTGAAATCATGTTCCGCTGAAACGGTATCCAAAATGAAATCGAAAGTTCCAGTAGCCGCTTTAACCTGTTCAGCATCTGTAGTCACTACAAAATGATGAGCACCGAGTTTTTTCGCGTCTTCTTCTTTTTTAGGCGATGTACTTAAAACCGTTACCTCAGCACCAAAGGCTACGCCGAATTTAACGGCCATATGCCCCAAACCACCTAGCCCAAGAACGGCAAGTTTATGTCCTTTACCTACTTTCCAATGGCGTAATGGAGAGTATGTAGTGATCCCAGCACATAACAGTGGAGCAACAGCTGCAAGATCCAATTTATCAGAGACATGCAATACAAATTCTTCTCTTACCACGATTGAATCAGAGTAACCGCCATAAGTGGGAGTTTTCCCGTCTCTTTCCAAGCCATTGTAAGTTTGGGTATTTCCTTCCAGACAATATTGTTCCAGATCTTGCTTACAATTTTCGCAAACCTGACAAGAATCAACCATACAGCCTGTTCCAGCTAAATCACCTACTTTAAATTTCTTTACGTGGTCTCCAACTTTTATTACTCTACCTACTATTTCGTGACCAGGAACCATCGGAAAAATTCCAGGAAACCAATCATTTTTAATTTGGTGTAAATCTGAATGGCAAACGCCACAGAATAAAATTTCAAATTGAACATCATGTGGTCCAACTTCCCGGCGTTCGAAATTCCAGGGTGCTAAATCTGTACCTGGGTTTTGTGCCGCGTATCCTTTTGTTGCAATCATTTTTTAAATTTTAGGTAATTATACTTCAACAAAAGTAATAGCAAATTGTTAGTCGTCTTGCATCAATCAAAGTATTACTTACAAAATTCAAACAATCAGTGGATTGATCTCAAACTCCTCCAATAAATAGCTATAACCAATACAGCGAAGGTATTGACACATCATTCTCCGCCTGCAAGTCTATTATCCTGCAATTAGCTGTTTTTTAACTTGAAGATGGTGACCATCCCATAAAAAAATCCATGTCCACTGGTATTCTTCACAAACCTCTTCCTCATCCGGATGCTGTTGTCTATAAACATCATCAGAATTTGTTCCATAAGAAATGATGACTTCTTTATTTATTACCTTAATGGAATAGATATAATAGCAGCCATCATCTTTGATATGATGGGTATTACTGATGTTATCTTTATACTCCAATTCTTTCAAATTCAAATGCTTAAAAAGATTTGAGAACTCAGTTAAATCCCAATAATCGTATAATCTGGAGAAGTGGTGGATTAACATTTCTTCGGTTAACTGATTATTATTGGCTGACCGTTGTAGATCAAAATCTGGGTTTACCTCAGAAATAATTAAAGCAGTATCTCTTACGGGGAATAGAAAAAAGTTCCCTAATTCTTCTGGATTTTTATTTTCTAGCGCAGATTGTAGCTTCGTCAACTCTTCAATCAATTTATGTTGATTGAGCATCTTTCCTTCAGCTTTTTTAGAAGGTAAAACATTTGCGGTATCTTCAACTGTAACTGTCTGGTTCTCTGTTTTTTTACTTTCAGTGCATGCAATAAAAGAACAGCTTAATACTATTACTATAATTAAATTCTTCATTCTATTTTGCTTTTAAAATAGTGAAATGATTTTGTTCTGCCGTTTGCTTTGTCAATTTTAAAAGCTTTAACAATAAAGGTTTGATCATCGATCCATTTTATTTTTTCTACTGCCCAATTTTTAGTTTCGAAGCTCGAGTATTCTCTCAAAAATTTTTGTGGCTGTTGTCTATCTCCCACTTTTAACAGACCAATAAAGCAACTATTAGGGTCGTAAATCCAGTTATAAAAGTAAAGAAAATACTTGCCATTAGGAGATGCAATGGGCGTTTCTACTGCGCCATCACCTATTGAAATTATTTGGTATTGGTAAGCTGTGATACTATCAATTAGTACCATGGTGCCAAATCCTAAATTTTCTGAAGTTGAATTATCGCTAAGTGCATATATTTTCAGCTTTGAATAGTATCCTAAATACTCATAGCCGCAAAAACCTCCTGCTAACCCATAATCTTTGTACTTTTTTAACTGGAAAAGTTTTTCTTTCGTTAGAATAAGATGATGTGTTTTTGATGGTTTAAGTAAGGGTTTCGAAAATTGTTTAGCTGGTTTAATTTGATCGAATTCGGCCTGATTGCTTTGCTCGAATTTTATTTTTGGAAGCTGATCATAAGTGGCTATAAACCCTACTGAGATAACCTTTTTCTGCTGCCCCAAAGTGGTTATTCCATAGCATAAAAACAAAATTAAAGTGAATCCTTTCATAGGGTTAATTGAGCTTTTAACTCTTAATTAATATCCGGTAACCAATAAATTTTTAGATGCTTTTAAACTGCACTTCTGAAATTTGGTATAAGCCATAGCGCCTTTGGTGCGGATTTGATCGGCAGTTCCACCAGCAATATAACTGCTCAAAGCATCGTGTAAAGTATAAGCTTCGGGCGCCATTAATCCGGTTGTCCACAGTAGTGGATTTGCTTTTGCCTGGCTTAAATGGGGTGCAAAATATTTTTTGCTGATGCAGGCCAAAATAATGGCATCTCGTTGTTTGCCATCAGCGTTGCTAAAATTTTCATCCAGCTGAAAATCCATTAAACCATCATGGCCTATGTAAGCCACCATTTTTGCATTACCGTTTATCCCAATGGTTGTTTTATTTATGTTGATAGTATCTTTCAACTGCCCCGCGGCACTATAAAGAAAATCTGTAGTTGTTTTTTTAATGTATTGCCCGTCATACGCATCTGCAACGAGGTAGTAATTTTTGCTAACGTGTTTAAAAACCAAACGCTCCATTCGTATTTTATCCAACTTTTGCGTTTTCAGCAACTTCCACTCTTTACTCTTTTTGAAATAGCTCCTGATTCCATTTGCACATCCCCAATACAAATTATTATCGGGATCTTGGCCATTGCCAATGGCTTTTGGTACAGGAACAATACCTTGATATTTGTTATCGCAAAGCGCTACAAAAACATGAATAGTTTTGGTAGCTGTATCGAACTTGGATACATTAACATCGCGTTTGTTATTCGCTTTAATAGGTTTGGGCTCACTTTGGCAGCTTGAAGCCAAAAGACCAAAAACTATGCACAGCATTAAATATTTCTTCATCATTTTATTGCTTATTTATTCTTGTATAGCTTCATTATTACCTATCTCCAGCATTCCCGTGATGGCCGCAAAAACTATTGCCAATGGCAAAAGAGCCGACAAAGCGAAATTGAAAAAGTAACTAATATAATCATGGAAATTGTATTGTTGAAAAGCCTCGATCAATGGATCGTCTCCAGTGTTGACAGCAATCCGAATCACCAGCGAGATCACTAAAAATGGCACCAAGAACCTAAAGATGAAATGTGGCGCCAATAAACCTGCATGATCGAAAAATTTAATGATATAACAATAAACAACTACACCAACTAATATAGCTGGGCTAATGCTAAAAAAAAACAGGCCACCATAACCGCTATTTAACTCAGGATTTATGAATACATAAATCAGAAAACCAATGGTGGTTGTTAATGCAATTAAAAAGGCTTTAATAAATGACAGCTTAATTTTCATTGCTATTTTTGGGTTTAATGATATAATAAACATCATCTTCATAGAGGAGTGCGTATGGCAGATTTTTAGGTTTATAGTAGCCAAAATTGTATGTAGGATACTTCCCTTGATCGTTTTTTGGCTTTTCATTCTGGAATAACTTCGCCTTAATTTTAATTGTATCTGTTTTATAAAATAAATTGATGTAAGCGAACCCATACCAGTTGTTTTTTTTCACCCGGTTTATTTTTTGATAATCAGCAACATAGACGATTGAATTGGGTTTATCAAAGGCTTTACTATCAGGAACCAGATTTGGTAGCTGAGCATCAGGGAGGTCATCAAGATTTACATATAATTTCTTACCATAAAGTGCAACCCATTTTCCGTTAATTAAAAATATGGCCTTATCTATTTCACGGTTTCTATTTGGATCATCGTACTTCCATAAGCGATCGAATTTGAAATAGAACACGTCTGTAGCTTTTTGATTTAGTCTGGAAAATTCCTCTTCAACTTTATCTTTCGGCCAGTCAACACTGGCATTAAGCTCAATGTATTTTTTAGTGGTGGTATCGCCATCTAATATCCAGCTTGAATATGCTGTGTTTTGCAATATATAATCGCCACGGAGAATAGTACTATAATCGTTGTTGAATGTAATGCTATCGGCCACATTTCCTAAGCTATCTATTTTATAAAATGATTGTTTCCTCTTATCTTCATGATGTTTAATAAGAATGATATTCTTTCTTGAAGCGAAATAATAAGGCTTCGAAAGATTATCTCTGTAGGAATTTTTGAAAAGACGAGTCACACTGTATCTTTCCGTCTTTACCCCTTCTGGCAGCAATTTATATTGGCTGTCTTTCAACTTGAAATCAGGTTGTTGGATGAAATTGCGAAAAAAATATCCATAGACAATACTTAAGATAAAGCCGGCAATTGCCAGTATGATTACTAGAATATTTTTCCTATAAATAGTCATTACATTAGTTCTTTATCCAAATTTCTGCCCCATTAAACTTCTTTGTTTTAATATGTTTTTGTTCCATTAAAAACGATCTAAATTCTTCCAACTCAGCAATACTTAAAAACGATGACTTGGGCAAAATTGAATGCTTTCTGCCCTGAAACAGCATAATAAACTCTTCATTTTCAGCTTTCTTGGTAAATGCTCCCCAATACACAAAGCCATCTCGATTGCTACTACTTTCTTTCTCAACAAGCTGCTGTTTAAAAGCCAATCCTTCTGTAAATAAATTAATGGTAAAATTACCTCTGTAAAATGGGCTTTGTTTAAAAGCATAAATTGGCAGGTAATAATAATTTAGCGCAACAGCGAGCAGCACAGACAACCAAATTAAACATGTTGCTAGCATAATGTTCTTTAAAGCTTTTATAAGCAGGATATTCGATGTAGATGGCTCAGATATAAACCAGCATGAAATGCCTACCCCAAAAATAAAACAGCTTAGAAATAATAAAAAGAACTTCGCCCGTGGCGTTGGGAAAACGTTAAAGCGGTAAGCTCGTTTAAGCTGGTCTTGAGTGTAAGCGTAATTTAAAGTGATTTGCATTTTTTTGGTAGGTTAATTTATAAAGTAGGTCGTCATTGCGAGGTTACGAAGCAATCTATCCCGCAAAATAGATTGCTTCGTCATGCTTCCTCGCAATGACGCTACGGTGAAAAAGTATCTACTCCACTTCCTGCCATTTCATGGATAATTTGGCCAAATACAGGGCAAACTGCTGTTTCTGTTCTGACGTTTCTAGCTTTTGGATTAAACCTGCTGATCTACTACTCCAATCCATATAAGCTTGTTCCTTTGCATCAATTTCGGCTTTGTTTTTATTTTTAAAGGCAGTTGAATACTCTTTTAAAAGTGTCTCGAAAGCAGCGAAGTGCTGATCAACCTCTGGATTACCGAAATCCGGTTTTTCCATGGCATTGATTTTATCAATTCCCTTTTGTCGGTTTTCTTCGGAAGTTTTCACTAACTCCTCTGTGCTCGTTTTTTTCTTTCCCGCAAAAATTAAAATAGAAAAAAACAGTGCAAGCGAGGCCAACGAAACCAAGGCGTATAGGCCAGTTTTTCCTCCATGGCCCATCCATTTCCTAAGGCCGAAAAACAATAGTGCAAGCCCGAGCAAAACCATTGTTACCGCCAGACCAGTATTTCCTAAATAAATAAATACAGGATATAAAATGCGGGGAATGTTGTAGTTAGATTGAGGTTGAAAATACAATGTGCCTTGACTAAATATTCCAGCGCCAATAAATCCGATCGCAGCAGACTTTATTCGCTCGGCATTTTGAATTGCCTTATTATTTTCCATATTCGAGAGTTTTTTTATTGAAGATAACCTCCTTTTCTATTCTCTTTATAGATAATAATTATTCGCTCTAGCCTTGTACAAATGTGTTGCTCTTGCTTTATTATTCGCAAAAAGCACTGCATAACATTTTTTATTTTTTCTTTTCGGTTTTAACCAATACAGATTTTCCGTTTTCGATTTTATAATAAGTGAAATGCGTGTAGCTGTCGTTTTCGTAAACCCTTTCTTCTTTCACCAGAAACAGTTTTCCATTTTGCCAGCGGTAATATTGGGTTCCTTCGTTTCCGCTTCCATCTGCATCTATGGTTTGGGCTTCTTTTTTAACGGCATCAAAAAATATCACACCTAAATCATTCAACTGTTTGCTTTGGATAAATCCACGTTTTTCGGGTTGATAGATAAAATACAGGAAAGAGTAATCGCCTTTGGCTACGCCTGGGTAATAGATGGGGATTTTAATATCGAGGTAACCATCAAAATTCAGATCCTCGAGCAAAACTTCGGCTTCTTTCATAAAAACATCATGAAAATCTGTAAAAATGCAGCGCTGGCTTTTGTTTACGAAGACCTTGAGCAAAACCAGATTGAAATAATATTGCGCATCGGCTGGAAGGTTATCTATCTTCGCTCGGTTTCGGGAGTACTGAAAAACGTAATTGGAAGGATTAAATGCCTTTAAATTTTCTCTAGCTGTCAGTTTTACGGTTAGATATGCTGCGTCTTTACCAGGTTTTTGCCAACTGCCGCTCAAATAAATCTGGTCTATATAATTAAGTCTGAATTTCCCTGTGATTTCATATTTCCGCTTTGCGATATTGTAGGTGCTTTCTTGCAAGTTGAGTTCGCCATCTATTAATTTGCCCTCGAGAATTATTTTCTCGGTATTGCCATTCTTTTTGTAGTAGTATTCGCCAGCTATACTATCGTTCTTTTGGTTCATTTCCAATTTCATTTCTATCGGATATTTATCGATCAATCCAGTGAAATTTATAATTGAAGTAACTTTGGCATCTTGCGCTTTTAATTCAAAAAAAGACAGTGCTGATAATAGTATGATAAGTATTTTTTTCATTGTTTGTTTTCTAGTTTATGTTGTTTAATCCTCCCACTTTCTCCTCAATGTCATTAAGTTAAAAAAGCTTCGTCATTGCGAGGGTCGATTTTTCATCGCCCGAAGCAATCTCCTTTTCGAAAGTAGAAAGCTAAACAGCAATGAGATTGCTTCGTTCCTCGCAATGACGACCGCTTTAAAAACCTTGGCTTAATTAAGCGGGACACATGACCCATATCTTTCTATTAGAGAATGTCAATCGTTTTAAAAATCGAACCATTCTAAAATATACGCTTCATTTTTTTCCTCTGCTCCTTTATAAATCCCAATGGGTTTGCCGTAAAACAGTTGCATCGTCTTGGCATCAAATTTTGCTCGACAATTATCTATAGTTAACCTGCAATAAACTTTTACCGGCACCAGAAACTGGCCCTCGTTGTTGGCATTATAACCTCCATAAACTCTCTCGTTTTTATCAGCTGTTGTAAAATAATATTCGCAACGATTATATTCGATAGTCCTACTTTTAATACTGTTCTCGAATTTCTCTTTACCGTTTGCACGGTAATATTCAGCGGGATTATAATCTGCTAACTTCGAGGGCAAGGCCGTTAATTCGGCAAGAGTTAAAGGGATATGCACAATAAAATACAGGAAGTATTTATTCGTCTCGTGTTCAATAAAGTAACGTTTTCTTTCATACCATCTCCCTTCATTAGATTTTTCAAGTTCTTTTCGCTTGGCTACATACGTTTCTTCGTCTTTAATTATTTCCTTTTGATAGTTGAGCTTTTTAAAAATTTTGGGGTCAAGATTTTTCGGGTCGATATTTAATACATATTGCGCATTGGTGTAAACAGACCTGCCTTCCTTGTAATAACTGATGTAGGCGTTCCAACGTGGAATACTGCTCATCCAACTCACATCTAAAACTAATGGCACTAAGTCGGAAGATTTAATGGCGTATTGCTGATCACCAATTTTTGCTATTAAAAAATCTGTTTCTACATTAAAATCGGGCATAAAATCGCCAACTGGTTTACGCTGTTTAATTAAACCTAAAGGTTCTACAGGAACTGTGCTCGTTTTCTCTTCCATTTTTGTAGGTTTTACTTCTTGCCCGATGCAACTGAACGAGACAAACAACATGAAAATGGCAGTTATCTTAAATTTCATATTGTTTGTTTATTTTTTCTTCGGGTTTGGCACTAAACAAGTACAACACCATTAAAAAGAAATATTCTAAAGGTTTCATTAAGATATAAACTGCGTTTGAAGCCTTGGCTGTAGTAATTTTTTTTGATAGCGGATAGCCATATTTATCGTAAAAACCTCTAATCACTTTGTGTAAACGAGGTGCGTTTTCTTGTATCAATTCTTCAAAAGCATTGGCAATTAACAACTGTCTGTTCACAATAATTTCGTGCCCATGTCTTTTGCCAAGCCGTAAAGGTTTTACAATTGCAGGTGTTCCGCAAACAGCAACTGTACAGAGGTAATGCCCTTTATGGTCTAAAAATGGAGGATGTGTTTTTTGCGAGAATGTCCAGGTAGTGGTTTCTGTAAACACTTTAGTTATAGAATTGACATGTTGCCCGAAGAGTATTAAAATAGCTGTTACTATGGCGAAAACTGGCAAAATCATCAAAAAAATCCATAAAGGAAGTACTTTGGCTTGGGCTAGTTTTTGGTTTAGCTGGTTTAGATATTTGTTGCGATAAATTTTAGTGGGCGAAAATTTAATTTCGTTGCTTACAATTTTGTTTAAAATGATAATGCTTGTAACAATGTAAAAGAATGGTAGTGGTACAAAGAAAAACTCTCCTTTATTGTGTATTGTATTACTACCCGTTTGAATAAGAACAGACAAGCTTATAGGCAGACCAATAATCACAAAAACTACACAGATTGAAAATAGCAAAGGCGGCAAATTATTGCGCTTATACCAAAGTTTAATTAGGCTGAAAATGGCAAGTGTAAAAAACACCAAGAGTGTTGGCAAGTGCTTGAAAGCGAGTGGCGTATAGCCACCATCTACCACATCTATTGAGGTATAATAATCATCGCCATTAAAAAGCCAGATCATACCAAATAAACTAATAGACAGGATAAAAAGACCTATAAAAATAAACTCCCCAACCACAATTGCAGGTTTTGCATTTTGCCTTACCTGCTTGTAAAACAGATAGCCAGCAATGGGGCAAATAATAAAAAACAAGATGATGATTACCGTCATTTTAATTCGCTCTTGGTGCTTCTAGTTCTTTCTTATCTGGATCGATACCATCAATATAAAAACCAATTTTATAAATATGTCTAGCAAAATCATTTTCCCATCTAAAAGAAAAATTAATACTTTTCTGCTGTAATTTTTCGATGTATGCTTTCGAATAAGTTAAACTGGCAATCTGTAGCAATTCATTATCTACCTTTCGCAACCTAAACCTGTAAGATCCATATCTACCATAACCACTAATTTGATGGGCCATATCAATTGCTTTCTTATTAAATGCATCCGTGGTTTCTATTGGATCATGGTTATGCGTTACCGGAAACCCATCGACCAATATAATACCATAATTTTTTACTTCCCTGTCATTCAATTTGCTGTCATTAACCTGCATTTCAACGATATAATCAACACCTTTATATTTAACAGTGGAAAGGCTAACCAAACCATTTTTGGAACGAAAATTTTTACCATCATTTGAGTTTAATTCCAATTTTGGGCACATAGAGATCACCTGTTTAATAGGTTTAAAAAGTTCAATTTTGATATTGTTATATGAGATAGAGAATTTATCTCCAAATATTTCGATCCTATCTTTTTGCAGTTTAAAAAGTGATAAGGCCCAACTGTAGCTGACCTCATTAAAAGGTTTGGGTTTGATACTATCCGTATAAATAATTCTTACCGGATCGTATTCATAGGGGTTATCGATGCTATAAACCAAACGAGCAAGTTCATCGGCTTTTTTATATAAGCTGTCTGTTTTAGTTTGGGCCGTAACAATTTTTGCTAAGCCAAATAAAATGAATAAAAGTAAGCCGATTTTTTTCATTTCACCTTGGTTAATTTCATTTGATATAAATCTACATCAGAGATATTGTATTTCCCCGTAAGCTCTTTGAGTTTACCTGCATCGAATAGCATTTTCGTATTGTTCAAAACCTGATAGCTCCCTTTTGAATTTGTGGTATCTGCTGGTCTGTTTGGCCCATCAAAAGTGCTATTATATTCGCAAATCATATTTATTTTAAATGGTGATTTTTCTGCATCAAACCTCACCTCTATCATTCTCCTAATCATTCCCTCTGGAAGATTTTTAGCACCAGTATAGGCGTTGTCTACAAGCCCTTGATACTCGCTGTAAAACGGACTGCACCTATCTGTTTTACACCATTCTCTAAAACCATCTTTAAGCAAATAAACGGTATCAGCCTGTTTGGTAAAGGCTAATTTCCAATCGCTATTTTTTAGCAAGGCTGATATATCAAATGTTTGGTTGGTTCTTCTTAAAAAAATAGTATCAATTTTATATTTCGCACTTTTTGATTGCCCACCGCCTCTTGTACTATACATTGAAACTGCATCTTTTTCAAAACCTTCTTTTTCTACCGGCTCAAAAACCATTAAGGGAGGAGCTTCCATAGCAAATATTTCAGTCAACAAAAATGCATTGTAACGCTCTTCAGCAAGCTTAAACCCTCCATTTTTATCTGTTAAAGCTTCTCCAACCTTGCAATTGGCAATGGGGTTTTTATCGTAATCTACAATTACGCCAGTAATTTCTGGCCGCCTAAGCCTAGAGATGCATGATTGCTGGCTTACAGCTATAAAGCTGAGAAATAAACAAATTAATGCCCTAATTTTTATCATAGTTGAAAATTAAGCGGTAAACGTTAGCACAGTTTAATTTAAAATATCACTATGTATTCTTCCAATCTCATCGTCAGTTGTCATAAAATCGTATTTATCTGAGAACACCCAATATTCATTACTTATTTGTGTATCCCTGTAAAGTGTGAGATGAAAAGTTTTTATTTTCTTATTCACTATTGTCAAACTCATACCTTCTCCATAACCAGAATGATGAGAATTATAGTCTTTCATTTTTAGTATTTCATTTTTCAGTTCTTTCGAAGAGAATTTGCTAAACACATCCTCTTGGTGGTAAATTTTAGTACCTACATCACTTACTATCATTTTAACTTCGTTTCTAATCTTTTCTATCATATTTGTATAGATGTTGTAGGTTAAAAAGCCAAAAAAAATCGCATTGAATATTAATATAATTCCAACTTTTCTGTATTTCAAAAACTTGATTTCGAACTGCGAAATAAAGGCAATTGAAAAACCAATAAGTCCAAAAAAAACTGAAACGGCAAAAATCAATTTTATAGTTAAGTAGAGTTCAGAATATTCATCTATGCTCATTTTTTTAAACGTTTTTCAGTTTCGATGCCAATCAGATTTGTTGATCAATGCTTTTTAACTTTTAAGCAAATTTGCTGTTGTGTATTTACCATTTCTAAAGTTTTTGATTAATTAACTTGCCTTTCCTATCGTAATATTTCCATTCACCAATCTGCTTTCCATTACTAGATTTTCCGATACTTTCCAGTTTTCCGTTATCGTGATATGTTTTCCATTCGCCTGTTCGTTTTCCATTTTCATCATATTGCCCAATTTTTTCTAATTGCTCATTTTCATGGTAAGCTCGCCACTCGCCAGCGCTTTTTCCATTAATATAACTACCAACAGTTTTCAGTTTTCCATTATCATGAAACCATTTCCATTCGCCAGTTTGTTTGCCATTTTCATAGTTCCCAATTATCCATAATTGGTTATTTTCGTGGTATCTTTTTGACAGCCCAATCAGCTGTCCATTGTTATACATTTCTATACTTGCAAGTTTTCCATCCTCATAAAACGATTTCCATTCTTCAACTTCAATACCATTTTTGTAATGTTGAATTTGTTCTAATTGCCCACTTTCATAGTAATATTTCCACTCTCCCGTTTTATTTTGGTTTTCGTAATTTCCGATAGATAAGAGTTGTCCGTTTTCGTGGTATTTTTTCCATTCGCCTATTTTTTTTCCATTTTCATAGCTTCCTATTTCCAACAATTGACCATTTTCGGAATATACTTTCCACTCATTTGTTTCATTTCCATTGGCATACACTCCTGTTTTATATATTTTACCATCAATATAGTAGCTTTCCCATTTTCCTGTTAGTTTTCCGTTATCCCATCTTCCTATTTCACTTAATTTTCCATTTGGGAAATAATCTTTCCATTCGCCTGTTTGCTTATCATTTTCGTATTTTCCAATCGTCGCTAATTTTCCATTTTCATGATACCACTTCCATTCACCAGTTCTTTCGTTATTCGCATCGTATAAGCCTAGCTGTCTTAATTTACCATTGTCGTAATAGCTTTTCTCTTCATTTTGTCCAAAAGCAAAAAATTGCACCAGTAAGAGCATTGTAAGTATCCATATATTCTTCATTTGCGTTTCTTAAATGGCGTTTTTCGAGGTTTTGTTGAGATACTTAATTATTTTAGCTTCGTGTCAATTATTCCTCTATCAGCGTAACCAGTAACATTAAACTAATCTTTCTTATAATTATCGAGGTTTAAACCATTTGTTTTAAAAACCAAGCTTTCGTTATTTACAAATATCTCTGCCATTTCTCCATTGGTACGCATAGATAAATGGTATTCTTTTTTATTAATAGTAAACGAAACTCCTTTTGCACCAACTTTAATGTCTTGATTTGGCTCGTAATTCAATTTTTTTAATGCTGTTTTCAGGTTTTCTAGCTGTATTTTGTTCAGTAAAAACGTTCCGTAATTATTATGAATTTCCGCTTTTTCTATTGCATCAACAGCTAAAAAATCAGTCAGCATTTTATCTTTTGTAAATGTTGGGTTTTGGCTGCATCCATAAAACAAAGCGATAATTAAGATTAATATCAGTTTTTTCATCTTTACTTCTTATCCGTCAATTCCAGTTCATCCAAAGTTGCTTTTGTTTCTTTAAGTGCTTTAATTTCTTCGTTTAGCTTTTTAATTTCAGCATCAAAATAAGCTGCATCGGCTTTTGGTCTTTCAATGGTTCCACCCTTTTTGGTTGTTATTTTAGTGGCATAAGCTTTGATTACCAAATCATATGGAGAAAAATCGGTGATAGGATATTTTGCAGTTTTCCATAAGTTAGAATGTTGAACCGCATTATGTAGCAAGGGTTGGTGATAATCGAAATTTTCATTTGGTTTTAAAACATAATCATCATTCCAAGTACCTCCCTGACCTTCTGAAGCTATTAATTCTCCTGTTTTTTTGGAATAAATATTAATGTAAAACATATACTCTCCAATTAAATTTTCTTTAAAAGTGTTTGTAAAAGTTAAATCCAAAAAAGGCTGTTTGGGATCATCGGAAAAAAACACATCTTCACTAATGGAGATTTTAGTCAATTTAAAAGCATCTATTTTCTTAATTATTTCAATTGCTTTAAGCTTATCTTTTTCTAAACTATCAATTTCGGCTTTTTTGCTGGCTATTTTTTCATCTCGGTCGGCTTTTAAAAAGTCTTCAGCATAGCTGATGATGGCGCTGTAGCTTTTGCCATCAATCATTTCCATGGAAATTTTGTCGAATGATTTTCCTCCATATTTCTTCGGGGAATTCCATTTCTCTTTCATCGCTTTTACAACGATTATCCGCAAAGCTTTCTCCAGGTTTTCTTTTTCTTCTTTGTCTAATTTTTCTTCCATTTTAGCTTTTGATGTTTTAAAAGCTTGCTCATCCTTGCCAGAAATAGTTGGGCCACACGCAGCAAAAAGCATTATGATTAGGGAAAGCATTAAAACTGAATAGGAATTTTTCATTTTGATTTCTTTAGATGATAAGCCTAAGCTTGTTGAATACTTTTTGCATTATTAAATATTGCTTTGGTTAGTTCAGTTGTGTCTTCTGCCGAAAAATGACTGTGTCCAATTCCTACCAGTTGGGCATTAACCCCCTCTGTTGGTTGTAAAAAAGTATCGTAGGCAAAGTCAATTAAACCACTTATATATTTTTCTGCACCCCCTAGTTCTATTAATTTATGTTTTACAAACGCATTTATTTCGGTTGGGTCTAAAAAGCATAATAAATTTCCGACGCCGAAACTATAGCCATAGTAACTTAAAGCAAAAACATTAAACAAGGTTTGGTTATTGATATCCCACCTTTCATCGTTTTTTACTTGATTAAATAATTGTTCGCTTTTTTGTTTAAAAATTTCTATCATTTTGTGCTGGATTTTTATCCGTTCAACTTTGTTAATCTCGATAGCTCATCGAACTCGGCTGTAATCGTTTGTCCGTTTTTTGCAGCAACTAACTTGGCTCCATTCTCAGAAATTTGGTAACCTTTTGCGTTTAAATAATTCGTTAGCGCCAAATTGTGGTTCATCTCAAATTGCGAAATGAGTTGCGGAAAAACTGTCGCAATTCTGTGGTGATTGTGCTGACGAATTTTATCTACTTTTTCACTTTGTATGGTAACCACCATCGCACCTTCACCATAGTCGGCGATATAATAACCACTTGTGTTAAACATGCCCGAAGCTACCGATCCAATTAAGTGTAAATCGGCAATTGTTGCATCAAATTGGTTAATACTTAGCAGATCTATATCGTTTTCGTCACCATATTTTTTTAGTTGGTTTGCTTGTTGCATAATGCTTTCAGGCAATTCTGATTTTGTATTTGCCCAGGCCCAAAGCCAGGTTTGAGATGAATGTGAAAATGTTCCTAAAACCTGGATAGGAAACACCAAGTCTGCACCAAAGCTAATTTCTCCCTTCGTCATGTCAACATTCCAATTATTGCTGCCGATTACATCGCCTAAATCAATTTGCTTATCGAACGCAATACCGCAAAACTGTTCTATAAGTTCTTGTTCGGTTTTACAGATTGGTATACTTGGTGTCGGCAATGTTTCTTTTGGCTGTTCAGCTTTATCGTTTTGTCCGAATATTTTATCAAAAAATCCCATAAGAAAAATGATTATAACCTGCGATATTTTAAAGGTGACTTCGTTTTTCTTTAACCTATCGCAGGCACTATGTTAATAGTAATATTGTTTAATCGGGTCTATTCTAATTTGTTCCCATTCCCAAGCGTACTCACCCGTGTTTGGGGCTTTTTTGGGGTTCAGCGGCTGTAATTCTTTTTAGTGTGAATGGAATTATTACTTTTTCATGCTATATGTACGGTTTGATGAAAAATTAACCTTTGGTATTAAACTGTTCAGTTTCAATTAACCTTTTAATTCGCTTTATCTATTCTGGTTTCGCTTGGACCGCCGTAATAAACAGATTTGTCGTTCATAGTTGTTTTGCTTCTATCAACTTGTAAATCCATAGTAAAAGATACTTCCATTTTATCTGTGTATTTTAAGGGTTTTCCCTCGTTATCGTAAAATACAACCTGATCCATTGTAAATGTACCGGGTGCGTCAAATTCATTTTTCCCTTTTCCATTAGCCATAGGTAGCGATGCAATCATTTTTCCTTTTCCACCTGGCTCATCATAAAAAGCGATATGCGGCAATTGGCTATCGTTAGACAATGTACTTTTTACTGTGATATCGCCGTCAATAAAAGGATAACCGACAATGGCAAATCGTTTCCCATTATTTTCTTCTTTTTGATTTAAGGCATGGTATTCTTCAAACGTTACAACTTTTCCTTTTTCTTTGTTTTGGCTACATGAAATAAGCATAGCTGATGCAAGAGCGATAAATAGCATTTTCTTCATTTTGTTTTTTGTTAACTTTAAAATTTATTGTTATTGTAGTATTTAAATTTGTAAGTCTGAGCCGTTTGATACTAATTTTAGTTGTATTTAGCCAATTCAAGTTTATACTAATACTTGTGGCGTAAACCTCATAAATCTAGCAACCCAAACGCTTTTAAGTTTGGCTAACGACTGCGCAATTTCTAAGGAAGTCGTTTGCGATGATAATTTCTTCAAGATTTTTTGGAACGTTTTATACTTACCTTATTTTTGCGCTTGTTTATAAATTGCTTCTGTTACTTTTTCTCCATTAAGATAGTAATGTGTAAAAAGCACTGATCCATCTGGTTTGTACATGTGTGAAACGCCATGACGTTTTCCGTTCAAAAATTCGACATCCATATTTTTTTTACCCAAAGCATAATTGGTGGATAAACCGTTTTGCAAATCATCTTTATAATTGGTTTCGGTCATGATTTGTCCATCGTTATAAACTCGATAAACACCATTTCGCTTATCATTTTTGTAATTAATTTCTATAGTTAATTTCCCATCTGAACCATAAGTTTTAGAAGTTCCATTCTTCAAATCGTTTTCATAATAAGCTTCGGTTATTACTTGGTCGCCTGAAAAGGTTTGAGATAAACCGTGTTTTTTATCGGCTTTGTACACAGATTTATTTGATAATTTACCACCGCTGTACATTTCGCTGGCACCGTTTTTTTTGCCATCCTTATACTCCTGGCGTAACCAAACTTTGCCTTCGTTATCGTAATTTTCTTTTATCCCGTTACGAACGCCGTTTTTGTAGTAAAGTTTGCATTCCATTCTTCCGCCTTGCGAATACCAAAACGCCTCGCCAGTAATTATTCCTTTTTTGATATTGTAAAGTGCAAATCCGCCTTCATCAAATGGAATTTTGTACTTGCCTTGTAAAAGTTTGTTATTTAAGCTGAGCACCAATTCGCTACTATCGGCATTGTAATCCTTTTGCAAATGTTTCCATTTTATTTCTTCGGGCAGTTGTGCAAAAATTGGTTTAGCCAAACAAAGCAGCAGGAATAAAGGAGTAATCTTCAAAATCATTTTTGGAGCCATTTTAATTAATCTAGTTTGTTTCTTTTTTCATCCCACTTTTTAGTAAGGTCCTCTATAAATCCGTAATACGTTTTGCGTTCATCACGTTTAAGCTTATCTTCTAATTTAAGTGCCTTTATTGTCCAGTCAGAAAACTGTATGCTTAACTCCGGAGAATATGATTTGTCATCATTTTTCACCGCAGTTGAGAGTACATTCCAAAGATTTTTGAAATCATTTAGATGATTATTTACTTCATCATTACTATATTTTGGGATTTCGATACCAGATTTGGAGAAGTAATCAACTCCATCGCTTTTAGGCGAATTTGAACAGGCGGAAACAAGTGATAGGACAATAAATAGGAAGAAAAAATTTAGCGTTCTCATGCTTATATCATTTTATAAACACCAAACTATAAATTTTCATTTTAGCGAAATCGCTCAATTATTATTTGCGAGGAATTGTTTATTATTCGCTTATGCTTTATATATTTTACAACCCTTAGAATGTTTAATTAACAGATTTCGAATGATTAACCTGCCGCAGTAAAGCCTTTAAAAATGATTCGTTTATTGTCGACCAATTCAAACATATAAATGTTGTTGTGTTCTCCCTCACTTACATGCTCTCCGTTTTCATCAACACCGGTGCTCCCAAAACTCATATTTAAATACAGGGCGTTTTGTTCTTCTACGTAAAAATCAGCTAACATTTGATAGGTATAGTCTCCTTTGGTAAATATTGGTGATTCTGAATGCTGCTCATTCAAAAGCTTAGCGGTTTTTATTTTGGTGATGGTCTTCACAAAGTCGGGATCAAAAATCAGGTTAAGGTAACGGTCGAGATCCTCTTCGTAAAAGAAATCGGCTTTGCTTCCATATTTTAACTTTCGCTTTTTCCACTCCCCATCGCTCAATTGAATTAAATACCACAAACTAGAATTTTCGGTAGTTAATACAGGAAATTTAAAATAGGTTTTAAGCTTGGCCTTATCCTTTGTTAAAACAGCAGACCTAAAATTTTTAAAATCATCAACCCAAGTTTTTACCGGGATGTATTTTGAAGTATTGGCTACTTTTATTTGAGTGGTATCGGCAGCTTTTTCCTGCACCACATTTTGGGTATTCGCATCTTTCTTTTTGTCGCCACCATTACATGCAAATAATAGCGACGCTGCAAAAAGCATCAATATTTTCTTCATTTTCGATTTTTATCTAAAATATCTTTGATCTTACCATCCAATACCTCCTCGTCTCCGGCGAAATCATCCTCAAAACCTGCACCAATTTGGTAAACTTTATTGGCTTTAGAAATTTTGTAAACGCTATAGTTATTTGTCCCAGAATAACCATAACCTAGAATTACATTATATTTCTTGTTATATTCTGGATTAACAATATTCTCAAAATTTAGCACGCGATTAACCTTATGATTTTTGCTATCTACTAGATATAAAAAATAATGTGAGTTTGAACCTCTCGCACCTGTTTCTGAGAAGATAACAATATCATTTACATCATCTCCATTGAAATCTTTGTATTCTATAAAATCTTTTTGGGTTTTGATAAGTACATTTTCTCCCCAGATTATTTTATCAGTTTGCCCCCTATCTATACCAAAATATATTCGGGCTGTTTTTCCTTTTCTAGGTATTCTTCCCCACAATTTTGAACTGCAAAAACATAACTGGTATCTGCAAACGGATGGTAATATTCCCAGATACAATTTGGATCGCATTGATAAAAGACCTTACTATCACTCGTATTTCCCACGATAGGATTTTCGATTTTGATTTGCTTTTTCTGTTGTTTCGGAAAAGCCTTCACCTCTTTACCTGAGTGTTTCTTCTCCTTTGGTTGACAAGCAGCTATACTAAACAAAAATATAAGTATAATTAAATTTCTCATTTCACTTATTTTATGGTTTGATCTGAATTCCCGCTCCTAATTTCACGGAGCGATATAACTCATCGACCTCAGAATTCGTTAAGGCAACACATCCATTCGTCCAGTTAAACCACCTTTGAAATTTGTTAATCATACCTAGACCATTTCGTAAACCATGAATCTTGATATCGCCACCTGTAGACTTTCCTATCGACTTTGCATAATTGATATCTTGCACATTAGGATAAGAAATACCTAAATTTTTATTGTAGCCGCTTTTATCATTTTTGGCGTTGATGGTATAATGTCCCTCAGGTGTTTTTTCATCACCTTCAAATTGTTTATGTCCAACCGGATTATCGCCAAAAGAAACTTGGTAGGTTTTAAGCAATTTCCCTTGCTGATAAACGAACATTTTATGTTGAGATTTAGAAACTACCAACGAATCTACCAACACATCTGATGGAAGTTTATTTTCTGGGTATATGTTGTAAACCAAACCAGCAAAAAACACAATGACCAATAGCAATAATATCTTTCTCATTTTCTAGTTTTCCTCTTTTGGCGCTGGTTGCAAAGTTGGTCTGCCCTCTGTTGCCTCAACCAGCTTCTTATCATCCGTTAGACTGTACAAATCAATTTTATAAAGCAACTGATTTTTATAATTGTATTCATATAGCCAAATTCCACTTATAGTTCCCTTGGCGTTAATCATATCATATTTTATCTTTCTATTTTTAGCATCATAGCTGGTTTTATAAGTATACACTAATTGCTTATCTCTATACAAATTTTCAACAATGAGCCTACCTTTTTCATCGTATTTAAATAACATTTTACCACCAACGTTGCCGTTAGTTATTTCAGTACGTTCCACCAATCTGCCAAATTTATCGTAAACAAAGTGTTCCTCATATTTGTAATTATCACTAGAAAAAACGGTTTTCACAACCTGTTTTTTTGTATCATAAGTCTTTGAAGTTTTACCTTGCTTGTTGTCATCAGACAATTCATAAACTTCATCTCCACCAGTGTAACGTGTAACTTTTGTTACGCTATCGACTTTGTTGTAATAAAAAGTTTCGTCCCAACTTAACTCTGGCAAAGGAATGTAGTCGAAATCGAAACCTGTTTCTTTAAACACCTTACCTTTTTCATTATATTGATATTTAATAACCCGGCCAAGGCGATGATTTACTGTGGCTAATTTTTTAAACTTTTCTATTTCAGCTTCACTAAGTTTCGGTGTAATAATGATTGGTTTAGGCTGAAGCGCCAAGCCTACAATGATTTGGTTACCGTACTTATCAATAAATAATTTTTGATCAGTTTTGATGTTTCGGAAGCCCAAAAAACCTTCTTTGGAATAGCAATATACCAACCTGTAATACCCGTTCGGGATAGTTACAGTTTTATTAGTTTCAATAAAATAATAAGATTTGTAACGGTCTAATTCTATAAAATGGCGGTCAGCATCATTTGTTGCTTTGGAAATTTCTGTAATTTCTTTTCCATCACCATTAATTAGAAACAATTTTCGGGCATCTGGGTTAGTATTACCTGTATCTTTAACTGCACCTGTATAAAATTCGGAAGGGTGTGATCGATGAAAATACGCCATATCATAATCGTAATTTTTGGATATTTTTTCGCCCTTATTATTTACTAGATATGCTACATCACCTTTAAGTATTATTTTGGCTTTAGGCTCTCTATCCTCAACCAGACTTTGCTTTGCACGATATCCTTTTAACCACGCTAGCTGGCTGTAAACAATTTCATCTGCTTGACTTGCACCACCCTCATGGTAAGCATAACCATCATTTAATGCATTGCTGATATTATTATAAACTATTGGGGATAGAATTTGTGTATTGGTATTGAACACGCCAAACTTATTCCCCATTTGTACTGTAAGTAAACTGTCTGGTAGCGCCACAAAAACACTGCCTATTCTATCGTATTGAAAATTGAGAATGATTTTCCCGGTATCGTTTATCAACCCAAATACTTCTTTGCCTAAATTATTAAGCTGGCGTATCGCGATATATTTACCATATGATTTAATGAAACCAGAAATTTCTTTTTGAGCCGGAAAAATAATTTCTCCGGTTTTTTTATTCGCAACGCCATAACCGTAATTAATAGAAGCGCTTTCTTTGGTTTGATATTGTATAAAGTTGCTGTCTATTTCATGAATAAAATGGAATTTAGCTAGTTTTTCAATTAGGGCTTTGTTGTTTTCTAAAATATTTAGCTGTGCGTGTATTTTTTGGTTTATAAAA
Organism: Pedobacter sp. AC212; assembly: GCF_979258625.1. Lineage (NCBI taxonomy): Bacteria > Pseudomonadati > Bacteroidota > Sphingobacteriia > Sphingobacteriales > Sphingobacteriaceae > Pedobacter > Pedobacter sp. AC212. Next base: position 3,209,003 of record NZ_OZ409870.1, read on the forward strand.
ATTAAAAAACAGATCAAGATAAAACTATGTTTAGATAATGTATTTCTCATAGCGTTAATCTATAAATCCGTTTTTCTTTTGGTAATCCCAAAGTTCTTTGTTGTTCTCTAGATATCGAGAAGGCGAATCGATATAGTTTGCATCTTTGTCATAACCATTTTTAAGCAGCGTTTTCACACTATCTGATAGTTTGCTGAAAGCTTCTTCAAAATACGCTTCTTTCGATATTTTTCCATCGAAGTAAAAATCAGCTGCCTTTGGGATTTTTGGTTTTAATTTGACACGCAAAATTTCCTGCTCCAAATTTACTCCCCTTAACCATATAATTACATTGCCTTTATTTGCAACTCCAACCATAAACGACAAACCTTTCCGCCTGCCGGCATAATCAGATAATATTAAAAACTGTTTATTCTGACGAGCTGAATCGAATATTTTTTCTATGCTACGTTTTGGCAGTTGCAGGCTATCACTATAAAAGAGCTTATCCCTGAATGAAAAATAACTTATTTTAATACTGCTTGGCAATCTTTGTGTTTTCGCATGTGTGCTGGCCGTGTAATCAATTTGCCAATTTGTTGAAAAACTAGACAAGTATTCAGAATCTATAGGCTCGAAATCATCATTTGGCGTGATCAAGTACAACTCAGAAATTGCTATCGGAAATGTATTTGGCGCAGTAACAGTTGCCGAATAATCATATCTCTCCCAGCTCTTGTAAGTTAAAAAACGATAAATGATACCTGCAAGCAGTAAGACGCCAAAACCAATATACAACTTGTTGATGTGATTGATCTTCATACTATTAATGGTTAAAGCCCTTACTTAGTTGCCATGAATACCATAACAAGCCAAAAAATATAATAGCAATGATTAGCGCAATGCCAAATAGCCATTTACCAATTCTGTAACCTTTTCCATGATAGCTAAATGCGTAGCCACCTAACAAAAACAAGATACCAATCCCCAAAACGCCTAAGCCCAGCTCTTTTCCTTCTTCGCCTGCGCTGAAAGCAAAAGCCACTAACAAGGAAAAATTTGCTAAAATTAATACAATACTAAGATTACTATTTTTCGTTTTATTTAATTCGAGTTCATCCTGTTCCATCAACATGGAAATTAAAGTTTCTTTGATTTAACCAAACTATCGAGCAAAACATCAAAGGTGTCTGTGTTCCCGCCACACCCGTTGTAAACTACTTTACCTTTCGGATCAATCAGGATTTTTGCCGGTGTGCAATAAACGTTCTCTTTAATTGCCTTCTCTTTTCCCGGCCCCTGTGTATTGTCAATTTGTTTGAAACTGAACTTAGCGTCTATAACACTTTTCGTCATAGTTGTAGCATCATCTGAAAACCCATTCACAATTCCAACCATAGGAAACTGATTGCCATATTTTTGGTGCAGTGTATTTAGTTCAGCCACCAGATCATAACTTTCTGATTTTTTGAGGTAGCTATTTTGATAAACAAATACAATCCAGTACTTACCATCATGCTCTGCAGAATTAAATGTGCTTCCATCAACCGTTTTTGCCGAAAACTTTTTCGGACTGCTGCCAAGCAGCAAATCGACATCAGCTTTGTTTGCCGCAATAATTTCCTTCATTTTATCGGCTTTCGTTTTTTCCTGTGATTCGCCATTGCAACCAAGCAGGGCAAGAAGTATAAAATTTGCTAAGATAAATTTCTTCATAAATAGTAGTTTAGTTCAATTGTGTTTTCATGGTACATTCATTACGAGACATCTCCAACCCTTCTTTAACTTTGGTTAATACCTTTTTAGCGTCAAACTTTCAACTGCGTTTTTTTCTTGTCAGATCAACCACTAATCATTTTTGTTTCTAATTCGTACGCTTTTCAGGTGCTGGTGGCAATGGTGGAGCAGCTTCCATTACTTCCATTTTTTTCTCTTCGGGCATACTATACAAATCAATTTTATACTGCAATTGGCCGTTACCATTGTATCTGTAAAACCAAATGCTTGTGCTTATTCCTCGGCTGTCAATCATATCGTATTTTATTTTTCGGTCTTGCTTATCGTAACCAGTGGTGTAAGTGTAATCAAGTTTACCATCGCGAAAAACCTCCTCCTTTAAAACCTGGCTTTTGGCATTGTACTTAAACATACTTTTCGAAATCAACTTTCCATCATACCACTTGGTTGTTTCTTTTACATTGCCAGAATTATCATAGGTAAATCGTTCTTCATATTTTGTTTCTCCAACTGTACTGGTGGTACTTACCAATTGTTTTTTGGCGTTGTATATTTTTTTTACCGCAGGGGCTGCTTCATTTGGATCCAAATCAAATGGTTCATTAACACCCTGATATCTCGTAATCCTTTTTACCTTATTATTGTTATCATAATAGTAAGTGTCTTCCCATCCTAGTATGGGCTGGTCGGAACCTTCACAATTGAAACCAGTTTCTTTAAACAGTTTGCCAGTATTGGTGTACTGGTATTTCGTAACACGCCCTAAATACAGCTGCTTTGTAACCAATTTCTTAAAATCGTTGATTTCAAAATCAGTTAATTGCTGAGTTAAAATGGCTTTTTTGGGCACTGGCGGTTCGCCAATAGTGAGTTGATTTCCGTATTGATCGACAAATAATTTCTGTTTGGTTTTTAAGTTTACAAAACCAATAAAACCCTCAGACAAATACAGCTCAACAAATTTCTCATAACCATCAGGAATGGTGATTATTTTCTCGGTATTGATGAAATAATAGCTTCGCTTGGGGATCAAATCGATAAGATAGCGATTGCCACTATTTCGATGAGACGAAATTTCAGCAACTTCCTGGCCAAGACCATTAATGAGAAATAATTTTCGAGCCTCTGGATTTTTACTTCCAGTATCTTTAACAGCGCCTAAATAAAATTCATAAGGATGTGCTTTATAGAAAGACTCCAAATCGTAATCATAGTTTTTTGATATTTTATCGCCCTTTTTGTTCACCAGATAAGCAACATTGTCGTTAACAATAATTTTTGCATTGGGCTCGATATAATCTACGCTAACTGGCTGAACATAAAAACCGTCTAAGCCTAATTGGCTATAAATACTTTTGGCCGCTTCAATCGAAGTACCATTACGACTGGCATCATAGTCGTTCAACACATTGTTTGTGTTATCGTAAATTATCGGCGATAAAAGCGCAGTCTTTGTATTAAAAACCCCAAATTTATTTCCCACTTGCACAATCACTAAACTATCGGGCATCGGAACTAAAAAGTTGCCTATCAAATCATATTTAAAGTCGAGAATAACTTTTCCCTTTTCGTCTATTAGACCAAATAATTCGTTTCCCAAATTACTACGCTTTTCAATGGCGAGGTATTTACCGTAGGAGGCCATTGAATAGCCATTACCATTTTTTGAGGGAAAAATTACTGTTCCTGTTTTTCGAGATGCAATGCCATAACCAGAGCTCCTTTCGGCTTTGTATTTGATGAAGTTGCTGTCCAATTTACCAACATAGGCAAATTGTGCAAGTTTGTTGAGGAGTGCTCTGTTATTTTCCAGGATGTTAACCTGTGCTTGAACACTCTGTATAAAGACGATTAATAGAATGAAAAACTTAATGAGGCGTTTAAACATATTTTATTAATTAGTAACATTGAAAATTGATGCATCCAGAGAGATCTATCAAGTATCTTTTAACAATCATAATTTTCATAGTGTGTTCGTTCTAAACCCTCTTCCAATTCTTCCTTCAACTTTGGCGATAATGCTTGTTTCTTCAGTACAACTTTTAATTGTGTTTTGCCGTCAGGACTGATCCAAATCCCTTCCAAACCATTAGGAGTTTTTTTCAAGATTAACATTCCTGTAAACCGATACTCTGTCATCCCGAAGCGGCCTTTTTCATCACTTTGAATCAGTAATTCGATCCAGTTTTTGCCATTGCCGTATTGATAAATGCCAGAATATAGTGGGGTTGCTCCACAATCATTTCCATCTTCTTTTAAATACAATCTAACCGATCGGTTATTAACTTTACCGGTATAAAAGGTTGTTTTCACTTCCTGTGCGAAACCAATAGTGAAAAATAAAAAACAACAGGTACAAGAGATTAAAAATTTCATGATCTTAAGAAGTAATAAATGTGTGTCCGATATACATAATTAGAAAAAGCAGTACTCCAAGTAAAGCTGCTGCATAAATATTTTGCAGTCCGTCACTAACTCTCTTTTTGACAAAAAAATACAGTGCTTGAGCGATCAAAAATGTTTCTAAAATCAAAAAAGCGCCAAAAGGTATAAACTTTTGCAACTTGAGTGACATGCCGCTATTCCCACTCTCGCCTTTGTCAAATAAAGAGACGAAGAAGAAAGCCAGGAGGACTAAGCCAATCAGCACTACCAAAATAAATCGCTTACCAAACACTTGTTTCATGTATCGAATTAAGATATTTAAAGAGAATTTGGTTAATTATACAATTAAAGAAGACAAAAATTTTCTTTGATGAATATCCGCCTGTAGGTTTTAATTATTCGCCATCCTTCAATTGGTATTTGTAAAACATTAACGCCTACGCGGAACAATTCTAAACTGTAAACTAATAAGGGAAATCAATTCTGTTTAAGTTAATTTTGTAACATACTAACAAAACATTTATGTCAAAAACAAAACTAACGATCAACAATAACGGATCAGTGAAAATTGAAGGTGATTTTGAAATTGTAGATAGAAACGGTAATGCTTATGGTTTGCAAGGCAGAGAAATTGTTTCTATTTGCCGTTGCGGATTATCAAAAAACAAACCTTTTTGCGATGGCGCACATAACGGGCATTTTGAACATGAAGCTATAGCATTCGATCTTCCTCCAAAAAAGGTTTAATTTTAAAAAACAATACTAAAAAGCCTTGCAGCAATGCAGGGCTTTCGCATGTAAAAACAATATGATAATTATTTAATCTATTATGCATATTTAAACCCAAAAGTGCTTAAACGCCTGCAAACAAGAATGCTTCGTAATTGTGGATTAAAAAAATGTTTAAAATTTTTTAGTTTAGATAAATAAACGTTAATTTGACGATTATTTATTGTTATGAGCACAGCAAACTATGTAATTGGCGTTGATTACGGGACGGATTCTGTTCGGTCCGTTTTAGTAGATACTGCTAAAGGAAAAGAAATTTCTGCATCCGTTTTTCTATACCCACGGTGGCAAAAGGGTTTATATTGTAAGCCATCCATCAATCAATTCAGGCAACATCCTTTAGATTATGTTGAGGGTTTAACCCACACCATTAAAGATTGTTTGGCAAAAGCCGGTGGAGCGGATATTGCCCATTTGGTTAAAGGTATTTCCATTGATACCACCGGATCCAGTCCGGTTGCTGTCGATGCATCAGGTACTCCCCTTGCATTAAAGCCAGGTTTTGAGGAAAATCCAAATGCCATGTTTGTACTTTGGAAAGACCACACTGCAGTTAAAGAGGCTGCCGAAATTAATGAACATGCGACGAAATTTCCTGTAAACTATTTGAAATACGTTGGCGGCATCTATTCTTCAGAATGGTTTTGGTCTAAACTATTGCGCATTTTAAGAATTGATTCGTCCATCGAAAAAAACGCAGAATCGTGGGTGGAACATTGCGACTGGATTCCTTTTTTATTAACAGGAGGAACTGATGTGGCAACGATGAAACGTAGTCGCTGCGCTGCCGGACATAAAGCTTTATGGGCAGAAGAATTTGATGGGTTACCGCCGGAAAGTTTCTTTAGCAGTTTAGACCCACTTTTGGCTGGCTTTAGAGAAAAGCTTTTTGTTGATACCTATACTTCTGATGTTTCAGCTGGAACATTAAGCGAGGAATGGGCAAATAAATTAGGCTTAAATACTGATGTAGTCATAGGCGTTGGCGCATTCGATGCCCACATGGGCGCTGTCGGCGGACAGATTGAACCTTATTACTTAAGCAAAGTAATGGGAACCAGCACTTGCGATATTTTGGTTGCCCCAAATCAGGATTTACATGGTAAACTGATTAATGGTATTTGTGGCCAGGTGAATGGCTCCGTAATTCCAGGCATGGCCGGTTTGGAAGCTGGTCAATCGGCTTTTGGCGATGTTTACGCATGGTTCAAAAACTTAATCAGCTGGCCTTTAAATCATCTGTTAACAGCATCTGAACTTATTGATGAAGCAACAGCAGTTGCTTTGAAAGAAGAATTGGAAGGCAAAATAATTGCTAATTTGAGTAAACAAGCTGATGCACTTGAAGACGACGACTATGCTGAGTTAGCAATAGATTGGTTGAACGGCAGAAGAACTCCAGATGCCAATCAGGAACTTAAAGGCGCCATTACCGGTTTAGGCCTTGGTACCGATGCGCCTCGTTTCTTCCGTGCTTTAGCTGCTGCAACATGCTTTGGAGCTAAAGCAATTGTAGATCGTTTTAAAGAACAAGGTGTTCCGGTTAAAGGGATTATCGGCATTGGCGGAGTAGCTAAAAAATCATCATACATTATGCAAATGATGGCCGATGTTTTGGAAATGCCAATCAGAATCCACCGTTTCGAACATACTTGCGCTTTGGGTGCAGCGATGTTTGCAGCTGTTGCCGCTGGCATTTACCCAACCATTGAGGATGCCATGGCTGCTATGGGAACTGGTTTTGAAAAAGAGTACAAGCCAAATGTGAAGAAACAGAAAATGTACCGCATGCATTACCAGCAGTATCTTGGCTTAGGCCGATACCTGGAGCGTTACAATAAAAAAGATGTTAAACCGTACTTATCATGAGCAACTATCAGGATATAAAGGAGCAGGCTTATTTAGCCAACATGCAGTTGCCTAAACTTGGCTTGGTATTGTTCACTTTCGGAAATGTGAGTGCCGCTGACCGGGCTAAAGGTGTATTTGCCATTAAGCCGAGCGGTGTACCTTACGAAGATTTATCAGCCGATAAAATGGTGATTGTTGATTTCGATGGCAATACTGTTGAAGGAAGTTTACGTCCATCATCTGACACCAAAACCCATGCGGTTTTGTATAAACATTGGGAAAATGTAGGTGGAATTGTTCACACACATTCTACTTATGGAACAGCTTGGGCACAAGCGCAAAAGGCCATTCCAATTTATGGAACAACCCACGCCGACCATTTGACGGTTGATATCCCTTGTGCACCACCAATGGACGATGCAATGATAAAAGGCAACTACGAATATGAAACAGGCTTTCAGATTATGAATCATTTCGAAAGTTTGGGTTTGAGTTATCAAGAAGTGGAGATGATTTTAGTGGGTAACCACGCTCCTTTTACCTGGGGAAAAACGGCCGAGAAAGCAGTTTATAACAGCGCTGTTTTAGAAGCCGTTGCACAAATGGCTTTGTTAACCCAGCAAATCAATCCTCAGGCGCCGAAGTTAAAAGATTCGTTAATTCAAAAGCATTATGAGCGCAAACATGGTACAGGCGCTTATTACGGACAATAAGTGAGTTCGGAGTTGAGAATGTTGAGGTTCAAATTTTTGTAGAAATCTGAAAATGATTTGGAAAGCAATTGCAGTGGTGATTCGGTTACGATAGTCCCGCCTTTTGCTTTAGCCCAGCAGAAAAAGCTGGGGCTGCCGCTGCTATCGGGTTTAGGATTAAAAGGTTTACCGAAGTAAAATAAACCTGATTGGAGTGAGCATCCCGATAGTTCATCGGGATAAAACGGAAAGCAGGACTAGCGGAACCGATGGAAACAGAAATCTGCTTTTCAAAAATGATAAAGCTATTATCTGCACCTAGAAATGATAAATCTTTTGGTCTGTGAGCATACAGACTGAGAAGAATTGAATAAAATTAAAATAACATAGAGTAATGATTGATTTAAAAAAATTACAGGTTTGGTTTATCACAGGTACACAACATTTGTATGGTGAAGAAACCTTAAAACAAGTTGCAGCGCATGCACAAGAAGTTGCTGATTCACTAAACCAGAATGGAAAAATCTCTGTTTCGGTTGTTTACAAGCCTATTGTGAAAAGCACTGAAGAGATTTTCGAAACATTGCAACAAGCCAATATCGATAAAAACTGTATCGGTGTAATTACCTGGATGCACACCTTTTCTCCTGCTAAAATGTGGATTAGAGGCCTAAATGTTTTGCAGAAACCACTGTTGCATTTGCATACGCAATTTAATCGCGACATTCCATGGAGTACCATCGACATGGATTTCATGAACCTGAACCAGAGTGCACACGGTGATCGTGAGTTTGGTTTTATGGTAACCAGAATGCGCAAAGATCGTAAAGTTGTAGTTGGCCATTGGCAAGATGAAGAAGTAGCCAAACAAATTGATATCTGGTGCCGTGCCGCTGCTGGTTGGAACGATTGGCAGGGAGCAATATTCGCCCGCTTCGGAGATAACATGCGTTTTGTTGCCGTAACCGATGGCGATAAAGTGGAAGCTGAAATGAAGTTTGGATTCTCTGTAAACACTTATGGCATAGGAGATTTAGTAGCAGTAATTAATGCGATACCTGAAGATGAAATTCAAAATTTATTGAGGGAATACGAAGAAACTTACGAAATGGCTGCCGACTTGAAAGCTGGCGGTGCCAGACATCAATCTGTTTACGATGCAGCTAAAATTGAATTGGGTTTACGTAAGTTTTTAGAAGATGGCGGCTTCAAAGGATTCTCTGATACTTTTGAAGATTTGCATGGCATGATCCAGCTTCCGGGGATAGCAGCGCAACGTTTAATGGCCGATGGTTATGGATTTGCTGGTGAAGGCGATTGGAAAACAGCAGCTTTGGTACGTGCCTGTAAAGTAATGGGCGCTGGTTTAGCTGGCGGTAACGCATTTATGGAAGATTACACCTATCATTTTGATCCTTCAAACTCAATGGTTTTGGGCTCTCACATGCTGGAAGTTGATGCAAGTTTGGCATCTGGCAAGGCAAGTTTAGAAGTTCATCCATTAGGAATTGGCGGCAAAGCTGATCCGGCCCGTTTGGTTTTTAATGTTGCCGGAGGCGACGCTTTAAATGCATCTTTAATTGATATGGGAAATCGTTTCCGCCTGTTGGTTAACGAAGTAACCGCTGTTGAGGCAGAAAATGATTTACCTAATTTACCTGTGGCCCGCGTGTTATGGAAACCACTTCCGGATATGAAAACAGGCTGTGCTGCCTGGATTTATGCTGGTGGTGCACATCACACCGCTTACAGTCAGAATTTAACTACCGAACACTTATTGGATTTTGCAAACATTGCAGGATTGGAATACGTAAACATTGGTGCAGATACGAAAATTAACCAGTTTAGAAATGAATTACACTGGAACGAGGTTTTCTTCAAATAGGATTATTTAAACGCTCAAATCTTAAAGCCGATAGTTTTAACTATCGGCTTTTTTGTTTGTAACTGGTTGGTGGAAACAGTTTTGGGGTTCCTATTTCTGGTTGGTGGAGACACCAACCAGTAGGATTGCCTATTTGTAGCAAAAGTAATCTGCGAATGTGGCAAAAGAAAACACATACACGAACGGTCATAATCCTGAATTTATTTCAGGATCTTAAAATCTGGTTGGTGGAGACACCAACCAGTAGAATGAAAGCAAAACCTAATCTATACTTACCATTGCTTTGATCACCCCCGTTTTAGGATCTAACCAACTTTCAAACTCCTCTTTCACCTCCTCAAATTTAACCTGATGCGTAATGTAATTTGTAGGATTTACCAATCCCGCTTTCATTGACTTAATTACATGTTCGAAATCTTCGATGGTTGCATTTCTACTGCTCATTAATGTTGATTCGCGTTTATGAAACTCCGGATGGTTGAAAATCAAATCTCCTTTTTGCAGGCCTATTAAAACGAATCGTGCCCCGTGAGCCATATAATTAATCGCGTTATTGATTGCCTTTTGATTCCCCGTAGCATCAATCACGACAGTTGGCATATCGCCGTTTGTAATATCGCTAAGTTGTTGCGTTACATCAGGCGCAAGCGCATTAACCACGTGAGCAACTTTTAATTTCTCCTTACAAAATGCCAACCGATCTTCGTTGATATCCAAAGTAATCACATTTGCGCCGGCAATCCGGGCAAATTCCATCGTTCCTAAACCAATCGGACCAGCACCAATTACCAGTACAAATTCACCTGGCTGAACATCTGCCCTCCTAACACCATGGGCACCGATTGCCAACGGCTCAACTAAAGCAAGTTCATCATAACTCAAACCTTCACCATGCAAAAGTGTACGCGATGGCACTTGCAAATATTCTCGCATACCCCCATCAACATGTACGCCACAAACCTGCATTTTAACGCAGCAATTTGGTTTGTTCATGCGGCAGGCAATACACTCACCACAGTTAAAATAAGGAATAAACGTTACGGCCTCACCTATTTCAAAACCTTCAGCGCCGTCTGCTTCCACTAGCTCACCCGAAAGTTCATGCCCCAAAACCCGTGGATAATTAAAGAAAGGCTGGGTACCTTCAAAAGCGTGTAAATCGGTACCACAAATGCCAATTCGCTTAATTTTAATAATGGCGTGATCTTTCTTTAACTCCGGCTTAACTGTTTCAGAATATTCGAAGGTACCAGGTGTTGTACAAGTAAGGGTTTTCATTTTTAATTTAATGATTGAGTAAAAAAATCGTCATCTCGACTGAAGCATAGCGGAATGGAGAGATCTGTTTAGATAGATTTCTCGGCTGTGTTGCACTTCGCTCGAAATGACGGACTGGGTTACGCGTTAGCTAAAGCTCTGTCTAAATGAACATAACCACCATCTACATGAATAATTTGTCCGGTAGTATGGCTTGATTTTGACGACATTAAGAAAGCAGTCATGTTGGCAATTTCTTCCGCAGTAGTCATTCTGTTTTCCAAAGGAATTTTAGAGGTAATTTCGTCCAATTTAGCTTGTGCATCAGGTAAGGTTTCAATCCAGGTTTCGTAAGCTGGGGTCCAACATTCGGCCACCACCACTGCATTTACACGGATTCCATACTTCAAAAGCTCTACTGCCCACTCGCGGGTTAAAGCGTTTCTTCCACCGTTTGCTGCAGCATATGCTGAAGTATTTCCCTGACCAGTTTCCGCTGTTTTCGAAGTAATATTAACGATTGCACCTTTGCTTTTAATCAATTCTGGCAAGGCGTGATGTGCCATTAAATAATAGTGGACCACGTTCTTGTGTAATGAAGCCATAAAATCTTCGTAATTACCGCTTTCTAAACCCACTCCATCATTTACACCTGCATTGTTTACCAAACCATCAATTCTTCCAAATTGAGTAACAATTTCAGCGACTACCTTCTTACAATCATCAGGATTGGATAATTCAGCAACAAATTGTGCAGCCTTTCCACCCTGGGCAGCAATAGCATTAACAACTTTTTGGTTATCATCGGCTTTTCTACCAACAACTACTGCGATGGCATTTTCCTTGGCAAAAACTTCTGCAATGCTACGTCCGATACCTTTTGCAGCACCAGTAATTACGATCACTTTTTCTTTTAACTGTAAATCCATATTTTTCTATTTATTCAATGATTGAATTTTGAATGAATAAATGTTCATTGGCAAATCGCTAAGACATTCCCTCATTCAATCCTCCGTCACTCTAACATTTTATTAATTACATCTGCCCTTCTTGATTCTGGCAAAACTTTCAAATCTACTAATTTTCCATCTTTCAAAGTCCCTTCGACTGTCGTTTTATATGGAGCATGAAGTTTGAAATGAACATCCCATTCTTTAGGCCACGCAGGAAACAAATAAATGCTTTTTCCATCTGCCTGCAGTAGCATTTCCTGTAAACCGATCATCCCCGAGCCGCCCCAATTGTGGTCTGGAACCCAATCAAAACCTGGTCCCCAGAAAGCAGGAAAGCGCCTACCGGAATCTTTCAGTTTCGCAGTTGTCAACTTTGCCGCCTCATCCGTCAATCCTAATCTCGCTGCAAAAATATTATCCTGTTTCCAACCTACATGACTTCGGAATTTTAAAACGTCTGTATCATATTTGAACGTATTGATTGCCGTGTCTAAACCCGGCTTTCCTATTCCATAAATTCCCCAAGGATAAACCGGGTATAATTGCGGACTTTCGGTATTGTTAATTCGCTCCCAAAGTTTAGCAGGAGAAATCGTGGCATGACCATTAAACTCCCTGAAGCTTATTGGCGGGACGGTTTTTAGCATTTCATTCCATTCTGTTTTTTGTTTTTCGGATAAACCGGGATACGCAATCAGCCTTTCAAGAACTGTTTTTAAAGCAGCGATTGTCGAGGTGGAATTGTAGGCCATTTTATAAGTCTCCGCACCAGAACCCGGATATAAAACCAAGTGACCATTGGCATCCAAAGCCTTTGCTCCTCTTTGCTTCGCCAGGTAGGTATAATGCTCTTTGAAAAATGTGAGGGAGCTTTCAATTAAAGGAAGATATGTTTCAATATTTGCGCCATCATATCTTTCAGTTTCCAAAATCATCATACAAAATTCCAAAACGGTATCCCACTCATATTCCAACCAGGCATTGTATTCCATGCCTTTGTTAAAATCAGCAGGTCGTTTCCAGCCATATTCTGCCGGATTTGGTAATCCAAAGTTTTCCAGTTGCTCTGTAAAACTGGCTCCATTATGTCCCCAGGAAGCTTGCGTCCTAATCTCCGCATTTTTCAGTAGATTGAGATAGAAATCGAACTGTGGCTTCATCATTTCGAAGTCGCCGCTTTTTAACATTGGCCAGTAAACCAACCGCTGGTTTTGTGCGGTGTGCGTTCCTCCTCCCCAGTTTCTAAAATCGGGCGTGTATTTCAAAGCAGTATCTGTAAGTTGCGGATCATAAGTAAACAAGCCACCATTAAACTTAGTAGGATAATTTCCAAATGCGTTGCAGCCTAACATATACCGAAACAACTGATAGTTTTTTGATGACTGATTCGTTGCTTCATCTTTTGAGCTGATGTTGATAAAACTTCGTTGCCAGTAATCATTCCACCATTTAACACTTGCTTTTTGATTGATTTTGTTTGGCACTGCATTTAATGTTCTTTCCCATTCCTGAAGCGATTTGGTTTTTGCAGTGGTTAGGGTAATGGAAATATTAGCCGATTTGGAGGGCTTCTTACTTTTCAAAGTCCAACCTTTAAAAGGCGTATTCAAATATTTCCCTTCGTAATTCCCAGCGGCCAATAGGTTATCTCCCCTCATTGTTCCTCCAAAAATTAAATTATTTAGAGGATTATATAGTTCTTCTTTCCTGTCAACAAGTTCTTGTTGCTTTACGGCGACGTCGAAAACGGTTTCTGCTTTGTTCTGGTGATAAAATTGAATGGCATTATTTTTAAATACAACCTCGTCTTTAAGAGTCTTTACAATCCCTTGAGGTGCCCATTTATACGAATTCTGGTTATTTTCCTTGCCTTTAGTTATGCGATCTTCAAAACGCCAGCTTTCATAACTTGCTTCGGTGCTAATGTTCTGATTTGATTTAATATCTAAATGAATAATTGGATTGAAAACATCTACCCAAACTTTGATTTGGGTGTTCAAATCCCCATTAACTCCGGAAATCTGAGCATATCCATCTTTTAGAATTAATTCTTGTTTGAAAGTTTTTCCATCGAATGGATTAGGACTGAATTTAAGTTTTACCCGGCCTAGTTTGAGTAACGTATTATTTTCATCAAATGTTCCGCTACGCGATAGATAAAGGTAAACTTCACCTTTTTCCACCCATAAATTTAGGCCGATATCTCCTCCGCCAACCGGCATCGATTCTGATGAATTAATACTTTGGGAAGTCCAAACAACATTAGCAAGTTGTTTTTCTTGCGAAAAAGCAGTAGAGGTTAGTAAACACAAAAGCGAAATAAAAATTTTTGACCCACATAGAAACTTGGCAACATCCAAGCGAAATACATAGAATTTTGACCATATAAGGAATGTGAGAACATTTAAGGTCTTAGCCAGAATACTTGATTTACTTGGTATCGTTTTGGTTAAAATCATTCTTTGTTAATCAATTATAAGTCGTCATTTCGACCGAAGCGGAGAAATCTTTTTGATGAGATTGCTTTCCCGAAAGGTCGGAATAAACTGTATTTCGCAATGATGTGTCGTTAATTATCCCAATCATCGGTGCGGAAAGAAGAAACCGGCAGGCCATCATTGCCGAATAAATCGCCTACCAGGAAATCTTTAAAAGCATAACGAACCGCAACTGGCATTTTAACTTGTTCAGCTGATACTGTAATGCTGCTTCCGGTAATTGCTGCTTTCGCAGGATAAAATTTCCGATCTGCTCCCGCTACTTCAAAAAGACTTAATTCTTTACCGAAGGCGGTCAAGCCATTGGCTACATTTTGAAATTTAATTACTGCTTTATTTTTATCAATGGTTAAAGACTCATAATTGGGACTTAGTGCGCCAAAGCCTTTTATACCGTAAGTTTGTGCCAAGGCAAGATAAGCCAAACGCTCACCACCTTGTTTTTTGTTCGCTGGATGAATGGATTTTTCCTCACCGATATCCATCAAAACCGCCATTCCTGAATTAGGAATCTTATTTAGAGATTTTCGCTGGGCATCTCTTAAAAATGCGGAGTTAAATTTCCCTCCAATGTGGTAAGGCGGAAGCTGCGCATAATTATAGGGAGCAATTTGCGCATAGTAAAATGGAAATTCTCCGTTATTCCAATTTTTTCTCCATGAAGAAACCATTGCTGGAAATAAATCTTCATAGCGATCTGGTCGCTCGTAATTAGATTCTCCCTGATACCAAATTGCACCCTTGATTCCGTAACCAATCACAGGATAAAGCATTCCGTTATAGAGCGTTGTTGGTGTTCTGCTTACTTCTTTTATCGTATCGCCTTTGGCTGGAATTTTAACTTCCGGAAATGCCTTTAAATCTTCTGGCGACATCCAGGCTTCAATGGAAGAACCTCCATAGCTGTCATTGATGACACCGATAGGCACTTGCAATAACTCACTTAATAGGGAAGCAAAATAATAGGCAGTCGCACTGAAGTTAGAAACCGTTTCTGGTGCCGCCATTTTCCATTGAGATGGTTTACTGTTTTCCTGGCGTTCGATAATGGAAGAACGCGGAACGGTATAAAGTCTAATATTTTTATTCGCCGATTTAAGGATGGCTTCGTTTGAACCGATTATTGGCTGACTTTTGAAGCCTTTCATTGGCATTTCCATGTTCGATTGACCACCGCAAAACCAAACCTCACCAATTAAAATGTCTGTTAAAACCAGCTTTTCGCCATCATTTAATTCGAGTTCATATGGTCCTCCAGCCGATGGTGTGGCCACTTTTACTTTCCACTTCCCGTCTTGATCAGCGATTACTGAATAGCTTTTCTTGTTCCAGGATGTGATGATCTTTACTTTAGCAGAAGCCTTCGCCCAACCCCAAATGGCCACATTACTTTGTTGCTGCAAAACCATATGATCGGTAAAAATGGAGGCAGGTTTAACCGTTGCCGATGCGACGATGCAGCAAATGAGGTTTAAAAGTATGGTGAGTTTTAGTTTCATTCTTATCACGTTATTTTATTTACTAACCGGTAGCCAAACCGACATTTCTGAATGCCCGCGATTTCCCCAGGCAAAATAAGGTACCAGTTTAATTTCAGCATCATTGCTATTATTATTAACCGGACGATACAATACGTTTTTCCAGTTATTCGGTTCCACAATTTTAGCATTACCAATCAAACTCATCATTTCGGCACCATCAATATTGATTGGTTGAGCGGTAAATTTCGTTGAGGTAGGAATAAAAGCGTTGAAAATATCTTTGCCTGGTAAATCTGTTGACTCCAGGCAATAAACAATTGGTCCGCGTTTTACCGCAATTTGGTTTCTATTTTCTTCTACTAAAGGATTGGCCTCAATCAAAGTAGCTTCCATCGGGAGATTCAATTCTATTACATCACCTTTTTTCCAAACCCGATTTATTTCGGCGTATGTTCCAGAAATTGCTTCAATATTTTCTGCCTTTCCATTAACACTAATTTGAGCATTTTGAGTCCATGCTGGGATTCTAAGAAAAACTGAATACGGTTTATTTCCTGTTTCTTTTATCGCGATCATAATATTTCCATCCCATGGATAATTGGTAGTTTGCGCAACAGAAATCTTACTGCCATCAGCTAATTTAGTAGTTAAGTTATTTCCACCGTACAAATTGAACCACAAGCCTTTATCAGAAACACTATAAGCATAATCACTTACTTCGGCAATGGTTCTTACCACATTTGGAGGGCAGCAATTCGATAGGCCAATGTATGGAACTCTATCTTTTGACCATCGTTGTTTGAATGGAAGATCATCAGATTGCGCCAGCGGATTAGTATATAAAAAGTTTTTTCCATTTAAACTTATTCCCGATAAAACACTGTTGTGCAAAGCCAGTTCCATCACATCCGCATATTTTGCATCGCCTGTAATCTGGAGCATTCTCCAGTTCCAAAGTACATTACCAATATTAGCACAGGTTTCGTTATGGGCTGTAAAATTTGGCAACTGGTAATCGCGACCGAAAGCCTGATGAATTTTTTGAACATCAGCTGGATTGTAGGAGGTCCCATCAGGCGAAGTGCCATCATAAAGTGAACCACAGCCTCCTGTGATATACATTTTATGCTGATTCACATCATCCCACATTAAATTCAAGGTTTTCAAAAGTGAATCTTTTCCGGTTTCGGCATATAAATCGGCTACGCCAGCGTACAAATAGTTCGCTCTCACCGCATGCCCCATCGCCTTGGTTTGCTGCAAGAACGGAATTCTATCCTGATTATCATCTGTTCCGTCATCAATTTTACCTTTAATGGCAATTAAGTGATTGGCCAATTCCAAATATCTGGGGTCTTTAGTTGTGCGGTACATTTCTACAACGCCCATGTAGTGAGAAGGACAAATGGCATTTCTGGCCAGTGTTGGCGATGCCGATTTGTAGAAATTGTACAAATAGTCCGTTGCTTTTTTAGCGATGTTTAATAGTGTGGTTTTTCCAGTAGCACGATAATGGATGCAACCCGCCGTCATCAAGTGCCCAATGTTATAAGATTCGAAGCTCAGCCTATCTTGAAACTGATTTTTTGAACCGGTTTTACGCTGCTCAATCATTGCTTTCGTGTAGATATAACCATCTTCGCGTTGCGATTTTCCAATCACGACAATAGCTTTATCCATCATTTCATTGAGTTTGGGATTTTTTGTCGACGCATATAAACTCGCTACAGCTTCCAGTGTTTTGTAATAATCCCCATCATGAAAAGATGGTCCTGAATGCGCACCTGTATCTAAGCCTGCGGCAATTTCAAAGTTTTTAAATGCATGGCTTATTTTTGGATCGTTATAAATGGCCCACATATTGGGCACCATGGTTTCAGTCGCAACCTTAAACCGATCGGCCCAAAAACCCTTTGTCCAGGTTACATCAGCCATGTTAACACTTCGTAACTTCGCATATTTACTATTTGAAGTATTAACAAGCGCCATGTCCTGGGCATAAACCTGTAAAAATGGTAGCGTTAGTAGGATGATGATTGCAGATCTGTTTATCATATTGCTTGCTATTTTATCTTCTTGCTATCATTGCAAGCCAAGAGCAATACTTCTTATAGATTGCTTCATGCCTCGCAAAGACGATTATTTTTATTTCTCTTCCGCTTGAATAACAACCGGCCCAAACAATCCTGAAGGATTTAAAGGTTTACCTTCCAAACGGAAAGGCGCAGTAGTCTTCGTAATTCTTTTATCTCCAGGTAATTTATCATCCCCTATTAAACGATTTGCCCAGGTGTTTGTAACTTCAATAGTGATTTTATTTTCGCCCTTTTTTATTGCTTTGCTGATGTTTAAGCGATGCGGTGCTGTCCACAATGTGCCACAATTTATCCCATTGATTTTCACTTCAGCCACGCTGGAAAATTCACCTAAATCAATCCAGGCATTTTTTGTATCTCCATTGAATGTAAAACTCTTCGAATAAATGGCAACTCCTGAGTAGTATTTTATTAAACTATCAGCCTGTTTAGTCCAGTCGGTTAAATCTTTAAATACAACTGGCTTTGACGGACCACCAAGAGCTGGATCGAATTGTACTTGCCAGTCCGTTGAAATATTTTCAATGGCTTTAAACTTATTGAAATTTGGCCCAGCTTGCAGTTGAGTTAAACTTGTCTTTTCATTAAAAATTACGAACACCGAACCATTCGATGGCAATTTTAAGTTAAAATAAGTCCTTCCATCTCTAATCGACCAGCTCTTCAAAGCTATTGTATCATTGCTTACCGAGTTGTAGATTTTAGGTACCCTTCCACTTATTCTAAAAGAAAAATTAAAATCTCTTTCTTCAGCTTCTTGGTTTGATATAAAGTAGATATCTTTTGATCCATCTGATCTATGTGTATAGGTTATGTTTTTTGAATACCCAGGTGAAACATCCGTGACCTCATAGTTGACATCAGTAATATTCAAATCTTTTTTGACGCCAATTTTATCGAAATTCTCACTATAATAGGGCGCTTTAATTATCATTCCATTGCCTATCCTTTTAATAAGATTAGTAGCAATTTTATCGTCCCAAATCTCATTAACTATTAGATCAAACTCAGCTCTACTTGCCTGTTTTAAACCATTTTGATATAAAGGTTTATCTGCAACGATAACCTTGGCCCCCGCCTTTATTAATTCATAAAGCTTTTCAACAATTTCAAAACTCATGTATTGATAGTTCGGATTCATTTTCATCGCCCCGGGAAAAACCAAAACTTGATATGTTGCGCCGCTTTCAAAAACTACCTCCCCATTTTTTACCTTAGCAGTAGCCAATACATCAGGATTAAAACTATCGTAAGCGTAACCGCGTAACGGATTTACCCAGTTTTCAGGATCAGCGATATTTGCAGAATGTGTTACGCCAGACGGAATCTGACGCAAAGGTTCTCCAACATTGGCCAAACGTTTCTTTTCTGTTTCCACTACATCAGCACCGAAAATGCCAGGTAAAGTTTCTACTAGCCGATCTGGCAGAACTGAACGGCGGGGTAATTCTTCTCCCGTAAAAACTGCGATATCAACCACAGGCTTACCTTGCTGTAACAGGTTTTGTGTTCGCTCAGCGTACTCTACCCATGCTTTACCCGCTTTCCACCAGGTTTGGTCTCTTTGGAAATATAACCCTACACCATCTAGCGTCATCCCTGGTTTTCTATCCATCCATGGATTGTGCGTAAAAACATGATAAACCAACTTGTTAATTCCAAGCGCATAATTCCTATCCTGCAATGTTTTCATATTCGAAGGATTCTCATTCCAATCCATGCGAACCGTGGTAAAAGCTTCTGCTTGAACAATATTTTTCCCATAGATATGAGCACCAGAAATGGCATCCAACATATCATTCGGCTTATCGTGAGTCGGGCTGTTCAACCAGAATTCTCCCATTGGTACATCAACAGTTTTGTAATGCAACAATCCATCGCTCATCATCGTTGGCGCAATGCTTTCAGCCGTAAAAGTTACCCCTTGTTCTCTAGCTAATTTTGCCAAGGTTTTGTAAAACTGATCTACTACCAATTCGGAGATGGTTTTACGAATGTCGTAAAGAAAATTCTCAGAAACTGAAGCGCTTTCTACAGGCAATCCGGTCATAATAGGCAAGTATGGCGTTAAATCGTACCCTCTGCGTTTCTGAAATTCTGCCTTAAATAATGGCGACCAATTCTGACTGCCACATTCCCAACTATCTACATGGAAAACGCTTAAAACTTTCTTAGCTATTTCTGGTCCGCCATATTTTAGCGCTTCGCCATACCAGTTATCGAATTGCAGTTTAACGGCTTCTGGATTAAACTTATCGCACTCCAACCCTTTTCCACCACCACCGGTTGCGTTTGTATGGCCTGTTGATGTATGTCCGACTCTTAGAATTGTCCACTCGCCTTTCGGTGCTTTCCAGTTTAAAGTTCCGCCTGCATTTAATTTATCCGTGAGGTTGATGATTTTATTCAATGGAACACACAGTTCTTTTGCAATCTGTTCATTTGTACTTCTCTTGCTAATTCTCCAAACCGAACCATTTTTCCCTTCAAACTGATTAATTTGGGCAGATGAACTTAACTCAAGATTTACCAGTTTCAAAGAAGGTTTCCATTTAGCCGCATCCAAATCTTCAGCCCCTGGTTCAGAATTCTTTTTATCGTAAATAAACCTGAAAAATTTAGCCGTTGTTGGTTTAATGGAGTGCGTTACATCTTCGTCGGTATCTTGCCAACCATGACGTGGTGCTTCCAGCCTGCCAATTGATCGAAAGCTTTTTCCATCATCACTCACTTCAATTGCCAGTCGCTGTGCCTGATAATTATTTCCA
Organism: Pedobacter sp. AC212; assembly: GCF_979258625.1. Taxonomy (NCBI): domain Bacteria; kingdom Pseudomonadati; phylum Bacteroidota; class Sphingobacteriia; order Sphingobacteriales; family Sphingobacteriaceae; genus Pedobacter; species Pedobacter sp. AC212. The sequence continues at coordinate 3,229,374 of NZ_OZ409870.1, forward strand.
CTAATTTTAATAGTTACTGTTCTGCAAGTAAAAGGTTTTGCAAACTCATATTGAATGTAACACGGTTCGTTGGAACCAAAGTTTTTCTTATTTCCGGACTTAATCAATCCTGTGGCATCAGCATCATTGCTAGCCGTAATTTTAGGTATAACCGTTCTGGTAGAAATGTTTTCGCCCACAGGCGATGGATAAGCATAAACTGCGATATCCTTATAATAGTTTTCGTTTGATTCTGGTTTAGGCAGGATAATTTTTGGAGTTGCACTATTTACCACAGTCTTAGACCAAACCACCTTTTGCATGGAAAATTCAGGCGTAATCCAGGGTCCGCCGGCCAAGGCGAAACCATCACTCACATGCATTCCAAGTTTTAAGTTTAAACGTTTGGCCTCACTCATGGCGAACTCAACCAGTTTCCACCATTCGGGTGTAAGCTGAACTGCTGGTGGTGAATAAACTGGCGTTTTATCCGGACCTTGAATACTCATCAAGTAAGCACCTCCAATTCCATTGGCTTTCATCGCCTCTAAATCGGCTGTAATACCAGGTTTAGAAACCGCACCTTTTACCCAATACCAGAATACCCAAGGTTTAGCATTTTCGTTTTGTTGTGCATTAAGCGTAAAGCTAAAAGTACACAATAGAAAGAACAGGAAGATTTTACTAAACACTCGTTTCATTTTGATTTATTTTTCGTCATTGCGAAATCGATTTTTCATCGATTGAAGCAATCTTTCTCGTAAAGCAGACTGCTTCAGCTTACTCATTCCAGGCCTCGCAATAACGATTTATTTTTTTATCCCTCCCAGTAATAACGGAACATTGTTTATTTATGGGCGATTTTATAACCTCTTAATCCGAAATAAAGAATAATTAAATAACAAACTAAAGGAATACTGTAACCAATTTGGATATTATCTCCGTAATGATCGATTAGGGAACCCATCCCGAATGGTAATATCGCACCGCCAACAATTGACATAATGAGCCAAGATGAACCCGGTTTTGTATCCTCTCCTATACCATCTATTCCCAAGGCAAAAATGGTTGGGAACATAATCGACATGAAGAAACCCAAACCGCCCAAAGCGTAAACTACTACTACTCCTGTTCCAGTTATAGCAACAATACTAAGTAAAACACATATTACAGCGTAAATAGCCAATAGTTTGTTTGATGCGATGTAGCGTAATAAAGCTGTCCCCACAAATCGCCCAACTAAAAATAATGTACCATATAACCCTAGATAATTCAATGCTGTATACTCATCAAAACCACCAGCCTGTTGTGCTGCCCTGATGAAAAAGCTAGTTACACAAACCTGTGCACCTACGTAAAAAAACTGTGCAATTACTGCCCAACGTAAATGTTTATGTTTTAAAGCGCCCAAAAAACTACCTTGAGAAATACCATCTTTACTGGCTGTTTTAACCTCTGGAAGTTTCATAAAATAAAATAGCAAGGCCACTAAAACCAAAATAGTTCCCAAAATAATATATGGTGTTTTTACTGTTGATGCTTCGGTTAGAAAATAATTGTTTCTAACAGTTTCCGTCATTGCCGCTAATTCTTCTTTGGTGTGAGATTTACCAGAAAGAATAAATCGACCTACAACTGTTGCCAAAGGTGCTGCTAAACCATTAAATGTTGCTGCGAGGTTCAATCGCCATGCCGCTTTATCAGGACTACCTAATATTGCTGCGTAAGGATTTGCAGAGGTTTCTAACAACGTTAAACCACAACCAATGATGAAAAGTGCTATTAAGAATGTAATGTAAGACAAATTATTTGCCGCAGGAACGAATAAAAAAGCGCCAAAAGCGAAGGCTAGCAATCCAGTAATCATGGTTGATTTATACCCGAACCGTTTTAGAAGCACACCCGCAGGGATTGCCATTAAAAAGTAAGCTAAAAACACTGAAGTGTCAATCAATGTAGATTGACTATTACTTAAGTTACACGCCTTTTTTAGGTGTGGAATTAATATCGAATCGAGGTTGTGCGCCATTCCCCAAAGAAAAAAGAGGCTGACTACTAAGATAAAAGGCAACAGGTATTTTTTCCCTGATGAAGGATCACCTTCGGTTACAATTTCTGGCTGTGTGTTGTGGTTCATTATATTTGGTTTATTTGTTAGTTCATTGGTTCATTAGTCATTGGTTCATTAGTGCAAAGCTATCCTATACATTTGTCCATTTCGTGTTGTTGGCATTTTATCAAAATCATCAATATCGGCACCCAAACCAATGAACTATTGACTACTGAACTAATGATTTTTCTTTACTACAAGCAAATGGTCGCAGACTAAAACTACTTCTCCATGCTGATTGATTATTTCTACGTGTTCGGTTACAGTTCCGTATTCGGGTCTTTTGCTATCTCCCTTTTCTGAGATTGTGATTTCTGAATGAATAGTATCACCAATAAAAACAGGTTTTACAAAACGCAGTTTATCGTAGCCTTTGCTCATCGCCTCCGGATTAATTTCTGAAGCGGTTAATCCAATTCCGATGCTAAAAATCATCGTTCCATGGGCAATTCTTTGTTTAAAAGGCTGCGTAGCACACCATTCTGCATCCATGTGGTGCGGAAAAAAATCTCCTGTATGGCCGGCGTGAACAACGAAATCGGTTTCTGTGATCGTACGTCCAAGCGTTGTACGTTTATCTTGTAATTGGTAATCTTCAAAAAATGTTGATTTGAAATACATTTTATTTTTTTTTAAAAATTTTCGTTGTCTTGGCCAGACGGGCTTTTTTCTTTTGATCGCAAAAGAAACAAAACTCCCAGCTTAAAATTTTTCTATTTAAGTTAATGCTTTGGCTTTAACTGTGCATCCCGAAAAATTTGTTAGGCTGGATTTAGTAGAACGACTTTAAGTGCTTTGGCTCTTGAAATCGCCTATATCCGAACTTATAACTTATAACTTATAACCTAAAACATTTACCCCTCCGGTATCACTCGATTGATAAGCACTTTCCACAACAGCCATCGTTTGAATCACATCCTCAACACTTGTATACAACACATCACTCGAACCCTCATTATACCTCATCAAATTTGCCATCGTTCCAATAAAAGCTTCCGGAAACCAAGAGCCTTCTAGTTTTACAGTTTGCCATTCAGGCGATTCACCTTCTTCTACAATACAGTATTCGAAAACATCTGGCACACCATGAGGATAATCCATTAACAGGCCAATTTTTGCCACAATCGCACCTTTTGTCCCCTCCCATTTAATATAACTCTCCTGGTGGTTTGGTCCAAAATCATGATCGTGGTTGGTATTAATCACCGCATGGAGCGTATCACCATAATCTAACAAAATTGTAGAGCGTGAAGATGATAAATTTTTCGCGGGATGTCTCAAAGTTTTTGCTAAAACAGTGTTCGGATTACCCAAAAATGATCTGATCAGATCTACATAATGGATGCTATGGTATTGAATCTCAAGCCTCGGATGAATGATCACATGTGGAAAAATTTCCCAAGGCGTTTTAATCGTCACCCGAACTTCCATATCGTAAAGTTCACCAATAAGTCCTTTTTCAATGAGGTATCTAGCTGCACTTACAAATGGCGCAAAACGAAGTTGAAAATTAATAGCTGCTTTCAGATTTTTAGAACGGCAAAGCGCTAAAATTTCATTTGCCTGAGCAAAATCATCACCCATAGGCTTTTGGATTAAAACAGCGCTTCCATCTGGCAATTGATTTAAAGCATCGATATATTGCGCAGGCATTGTTGTGAGATCATAAACTGCATTTTTTGGTGCATTTGCTACGGCTTCAGCAACGGTATTAAATACATTCGGAATACCAAAAGCATCTGCTAATTTTTGGGCCCGTTCTTTGGTTCGGTTCACGATGCCGTACACTTCAAAACCAGCAATTTTATAAGCTGGAAGATGTGCATCGGCCACGATTCCACCAGCACCAATGATAATAATTGGTTGCTTTGTTGATGGTAATTCTGGTTTATATTTTATATCAATACTCATTTATCAATTTTATTTATCTGGCTCTGTGCTTCTAAAATAAGCGCTTCACTTGGCGTTTCAGTATTTACCGCCTGTAAAACCATTTGATCGATAATAGCGGCAATTGCTGCCCAATTTTGTTTTTGCGGTAGCATATTTGCCACCTCGTGCAACGTTTCCAATTTGTGATAATAAGGAATAATGACGTTGATTTCAGGATCCTTCCAGGTTGAAATTCTGCAGCCAATTCCGCCTTCCATTGTAAGTTGTTTATCTTGTTCCTGAGCTAATGCAAAGCGAAGAAAATCATAAGCAAGATCCTTATTTTTACTGCCTTTGGCGATGGTGTAAAGCCAGTAAATATTTAACGAAGCGGAATTTTTACCCTCCGCTGCTGGTAACAAACCAACATCAACTTTTCCTTTAACCTTAGAGTTTACATCTACTTCACACATCGCAGCAAAACCAAACCAGTTGATCATCATGGCCGCTTCTCCTTGCGAAAATGCAATTCCAGCAGCTACCGATTCAAATTTGGCTGATTTTGGATGGACCGCAGTTTTGTCATTCACTATTTTTCGGTAAAAATCTAACCCGCTGATTGCCGCCTCTGTGTTAAGCTGGATAAATCCGTTTTTATCTGTTAGGCTCCCACCCCTGGTCCACAATTGCAGGCAAAAATCAAACACCGTATTATGCCCGTCAGGGTAGCAGGCAAAAATACTTCCATATAAATTATCTTCCGGACGGTTAAAATATTGGGCAATTTGATGGAAGTCATCCCAGGTTTTTGGCACTTCTAAGGGCTTACCGTACTTTGCCAAAAATCTTGTTTGCTCAAGTTCGCTTTCGAACAAGTCTTTCCTGAAGATGAAGCATTCTGGTCCATCGTGGAAGGGCAAGCCTACCACTTCCCAACCAAAACGCTGCAACGTTAATAAAGACTTGCTCCATCCTCTCGGAAAATCTTCAGGTTTATTTTTGTTGATGTAAGGATTGAGCACTTCAAAATCCTGATGAGAATAACCTTCCAAAACCCAATCTGTGCTGATGTGGGCAATATCAAAATCTCCATTCGCTAAACCTTTTTTTGAAATGGTTTTATCATAGAGTTCATGCAAATCCATCACCACCATGTCCAGCTTCACGGTACAGCCTGAAAATTCGCAATATTGATCCCAGAATTTCCGTATCGCGGATTCAAACGGAGCAAATTTGCGAACAGCTATTTTGAAAGTTTCTATTTGGTTATGCATTGGCAATCGTTTTCTGCGTAATGAATTCTTTTATAATCCTTTCATTGTCTTGCCCTAATTTTGGTGAACCTTTGCTGGAAGTTAACAGTTCGCCGTCAATTCGAATTGGGCATCGGGTGGTTTCATATTGGTAACCATCCTCCATCTCCACTTCCTGAATCATATTTAATACTTTAAAACCGTCATGCGCCATCAGTGCATTCCAGTTTAATACATCAGCACACCAAATATCTGCTGGTTCTAAAACGGAAAGCCATTTTTCAGTAGTTGCGGTAAGCAGATGTTCTGCCAAAATCGCTTTAATTTCGTCTCTTTTATCAAAAGCTTCCTTCAATTCTATATAATCTTCCAGCTTTTCGCAGTCTAATAATTGTCCTAATTGAGGAATTGAACCCATTGCTAAAGCCAGATAGCCATTTTCGGTTTGATAGATCCCATAAGGCGCACCAAGATAAGCGTTGGCATTGTTTCTTTTTGAACGTTCTGGTAAAGCACCGCCATCATTCATGAAGGTCGTAATCGTCTCAAACTGAAAATCATAGGCCGATTCCATCATGCTTACTTGCACAAAACCGCCCTCATTTCTTATCGCTTTGCGATATAGGCAAGCCAAAAGTCCTTGCGCCAAATGCGCACCCGCCAGCATATCAACAATAGATAAACCCATTGCCACAGGACCGCTATCCGCATTTCCTGTTAGAGATGTTAGTCCGGTAACGGATTGTAAAAGTAAATCCTGGCCTGGTTTATTTTTCCATTCTGTATCTGTTCCATAGCCTGAAACTTCGCCATAAATGATGGCTGGATTTAAAGCGCTAACTGAAGGATAATCAAAGCCTAAACGCTCCATCACGCCAGGGCGAAAATTGTGGATCATCACATCTGCTTTTTTAAGCAGCTCACGCACCATATCCCTGTCTTCTTCATTCTTTAAATCTACTTCAAAGCTCTCTTTATTTCTATTGATGGCATGAAAAACAGACGATTCTCCGTTCATAATCAGATTCGAAGTGTATAGGGTGCGGCAAATATCGCCCACCCCTAAACGTTCAATTTTGATTACCCGAGCGCCCATATCAGCCAAGCGCAAACTTGCCGATGGACCGGAAAGAAACTGGCTGAAATCGATAACTAAATAATCTTCAAGCGGTCTCATAATTTTGTTTATTTATCAAAGTTGCTATTTTGAGCTAAAAGCGGTCGTCATCTCGACCGTAGTGGAGAGATCTTCAACGGTGGTCAAAGATTTCTCCATTTCGCTTCGCTTCAGTCGAAATGACGACCGATTTATTTATTTTTATTTTAAGTTGTGTTTCTGAACTTACAGATTCTTCACTGTGCTCAGAATGACAATCGATTAAGGATGATTCTCTAATTCAAATTCTCTATTAATATCCAATGTATCAAAACCCAGTTTTGGTGCAGCTTTCGGGGCAAATAATTTTTCATTATCTAACCTAATAGGGCTTACTGTCGTTTTGATTTTCAGGTCTTCACCCAAATCCAACTGTTGTTCAATTTGCAGATTTTTATAAGTATTTAACGCCGTGGCAGTTTGGTAATTCAATACCTCTGCACACCAAATTCCGTGGCTTTCTAAAAGATTAACCCAGTTTTTGGTTTCCTCCTTTTTGAAAGTTTCGGCTAAACGAACAATCAGTTTATCCCGATTCTCGAAGGCTGAACCTGCCTCGACATACAAATCGGAAATATCACATTTAATAATGGCGCAAATATTCGGAAGATTTCCCATCGCCATGGCAATATACCCATCTTTTGTTTCATACATCCCGTAAGGTGCACTTAAATAGGCATGTGCGCTACCCTTTGCCCCACTTCTGTCTGGCAGTTTCCCGCCATCATTTAAATAGGTAGTGATCACCTCAAACTGCACATCTAAAATCGACTCCAGTAAACTCACCTCGACCAAAACACTTTTATTGGTTTTTGCTCTCTTGATTAAACCGACTAAAATGCCTTGAGCCAGGTGATTTCCACACATAATATCAGAAACAGAAAGCCCGAAAGGAACGGGTCCATCTGTATCAACGCCCGATAAAAATGTTAATCCCGAAACTGCCTGAACCAATAAATCCTGACCTGGTTTATTTTTCCATGGGCCTTCGTTTCCATAACCAGTTACCACTCCATAAATAATTTTAGGATTGATAGCCTGAACATGATCGTAATCCAATCCTATTTTTTCCATTACTCCAGGGCGGAAATTATGCGTCATTACATCAGCCTTGCTGATTAATTTCTTCAACTTTTCTAAATCATCCGGGTTTTTTAAGTCCGCTGCATAACTTTCCTTATTGCGGTTAATGGTATGAAAAAGCAAGCTATCATCATCAACGAAAAGATTTTTTATTGATAACTGACGACAAGCATCGCCGGTTTTCGGGCGTTCGATTTTAATTACCCGAGCGCCTAAATCTGCTAATTTTAAGCCGGCAGATGGTCCTGCCAGAAACTGGCAAAACTCCAAAACTAAAAGTCCTTCTAGCGGCCTGTTCATGATAATACCAAAGTTTTAGATTTTTGATACAATTCGTTCATCTTCGATAAAACTGCAATTTCGTCTCCACCATTCATTAAATAATCCCGAACTACATCGCCTGCGTGATCTTGAAAAAACATGGAGCCATGATAACGCGGACGAAGAAATGCCCGTTGTAAAGCAGGTAAAGTATTAAAAAAATAATTGTGACTTTGACGGTTAACTTCTTCGTTTTTCCAAGCTGCTAAATGCCCTGGCTGACCTCCGTTTTCGAAAAACAAAGTAGATTGACAGGATGGAGAACCCACAAATTCGACATACTTGGCGGCTACATCTAGCTCCTCACATTTGGAAGATATCGCCAAACCGGTTCCACCTAATGTGCTTCTTAAGTTTGTTTTTCCATCAAGGGAAATCATATCGTGAAAATGTAAGGTTTTGCGGGCATATCCGTTTCTTGAATAATTGGAATAGCCATACGCAAACGGGCAATAAGCGATTTCATCTGTTAAGGTCATCGCTTCATAAACGTGGATTGGATTTCTATTGAAGTTTGCCGGATCTATTTTCGAAGCCAGTTCGCGATACATTTGCAAGGCTTTAACACCAGTTTGCTGCGACACCACTTCATCATCACCTTGACAAGGATCTTCGCCAAGAGAGCAACAGAGCGTGTAAAAGTTCATCAGTACATCGATTGGGATTCCAGCAAAGGCAACCAATCCTTTATCTGCAAGCGCTAGTAAATCGTCGAAAGATTTCGGCAATTCCAAACCGTTATCAGCAAACAAATCAGGCCGTGAAGCCGCCACCGGGGTTGCCGCATCTATCGGAAGCGCCCATAAATGTTCATCATAGAAATAACTTTCGTAAGACTGACCAACCGAATTTCGTTCCTGATCAGCAAGATAATCATCAGAAAGATAAAAATCTAAGGGCACTATCGACTGTGTTTTCGCTGCAAAACCAGCCCAGGGATGATCGATTACGAGTAAATCAAATCTTTCTGCCAGTTCCTGAATAGAAAAATCGGCAAATTGCTGCAAACTCCTTTTCTCCCAGGTAATGTTAACATTTGGATATAATTCGGAAAAACGCTGTGCCGTAGCCACCATAGGCAAAAGCCCGCGACTATGATTCCAGGTTATTCCTTTTAAATTAATTGTTTTCTCCACTTTATATTTCTTCTTTTTAAACCGTCGACTAAAGTCAACGGCAATGAATTAGCAAACTGCCAACCATTTATTGTTTATTTATACTGTCGTCATTCTGAACGCGGTGAAAAATCTCTAAGCTATTTCATACAACATTGAGGTAAGATATGCTTTGGCAGAGCCTGTCCCTATTCGTTTGCAGATTTGTCGTTTCTCAGAATGACAATACCTTAATTTTAAATTTATTTGTCTAGTTTATTCTCTAATATTTAGTTGATCATTTCCCTGTATTGATTGTGATAGATGTTGATGTTAAACCATTAGAACTAGCCGTTAATTTGATAGCCCCGGCCTTCTCCGTTGATTGAAGGATAGCCAGGCATAAGCCATGAAATGCTTTGCGATAATTTGCCTTAAATGGCTCTAAACTTGCCTGGAAACCATTATCAACGCCAGCGATAAAACCATCGCCTTCCACTTTGAAATTCACTAAATGATCCGCATTTGGCACTAAATTGCCAGCAGCATCCAAAACCCGCACCGTTACAAATGATAAGTCGGAACCATCGGCTTTGATGTTTTTCCTATCGGCGATTAATTCTATTTTGGCTGCTGCTCCTGCAGTTTTCACTTCCTTAACTAAAACTTCTTTACCGTTTTTTCGGGAAACTGCTTTCAGTGTTCCCGGCTCGAAATTTACATTCCAGAGCACGTGCAGATCATCATTTTGTTTTGATTTTTTACCCAATGATTTACCGTTGAGGTACAACTCCACTTCATCGGCATTGTTGTAATAAGCCCAAACTTCAACAGATTTGCCTGATTCCAAACCCGCCTGTTCGGTAGGCAGGTTCCAGTGTGGCAAAATATGTAAAACACGTTTATTCGTCCATTCGCTTTGATACATGTAATAAGAATCTTTTGGGAAACCTGCTAAATCCACAATTCCGAAATAGGAACTTCTGGCGGGCCAGGGATAAGGCAACGGTTCTCCTAAATAATCAAAACCTGTCCAAACGAATAAACCGGAAACGTGGTCGTATTTTTTTGCTTCCTTCCACGTTTCTTCGTGTGTAGAACCCCAGTAGGCCGAAACATTATCGTATGAGGATGCAGACCATTCTTTATTGCCTTCGGTAAATTTAGTTTTTCCATCTTTAGGCCAACGGCGAATGGTATCTGCCGTATCGTAAAAACCCCTTGTTTCTAAAGCAGATGTAGTTTCTGTAGCCAAAAATTTTACTCCCGGATAGTTTTTTGGGAAATCCGCATATTTTTTATGATTGTAATTAAGTCCGTAAACATCAAGCGCATTCGCCTGGTAAATAAAGTTCTTTTTCGCGTCGGTTTCTGTTAATGCTGAAATTACCGGACGGGAAGTGTCTAAATTTTTAACGATACCGACCAATTCTTTGGTAATCGCAATGCCTGTGCTGTCAAATTGCTCGCGAATTTCATTTCCAATACTCCAAAGTATAATAGATGGATGATTACGGTCGCGTTTGATCATATCCTCGAGATCACGTTTGTGCCACTCTGAAAAATTCAAATGGTAATCATTTTTGGTTTTCTTTTTCGCCCACATGTCAAAAGCCTCGTCCATTACCAGGAAACCCATTTTATCACATAAATCTAAAAACTCTGGTGCTGGTGGATTATGAGCAGTGCGGATGGCGTTAACGCCCATTTCTTTCATAATTTCGAGTTGACGCTCCATTGCTCTAACATTAACGGCAGCACCTAAAGCACCTAAATCATGATGGAGGCAAACTCCTAAAATTTTCATTGGCTTACCGTTTAAAGAAAAGCCTTTTTCAGCATCAAAATTGAAAGATCGGATGCCAAACCTGGTTTCGTATTTATCAATGATTTTTCCATTCTGGGAAATTTGCGTAACCAGTTTGTATTGATAAGGATTTTTCACAGACCACAAAATGGGATTTTTAACCTCGAAAATCCTGTTGATCAATAAACCTGATGTATCGATTTTTAGCGCTTGCTGTACAGTAGCAGAAGTTATTTTTCCTTCGGCATTATAAATGGTATTCGTTACTGCAACAGTTTGTGTTTTTAAGGTTTTATTCTGAACCTGAATCTGCAATTCTACTTTACCAGACTGATCTGCAGTTATAAAAGTTCCCCATTTTGATACTGCAGTTTTAGCTGTAGAGGTTAACCAAACGTTCCTGTAAATTCCAGAACCTGAATACCAGCGGGAATCTGGCTGGGCTGAATTATCAACTTTAACTGCTATGATGTTTTTACCCGATTTCAAAAAGTTGCTAATCTCATAAGAGAAAGAAGAATAGCCGTATGGTCGTTTTCCCAAATATTTTCCATTAATCCAGACTTCACTATTTTTTATACACCCCGTCGAATTCGATGCTGATTACTCGGTTTTGAAAATCTGCAGGCGCTGTAAATTCTTTTCTATACCAACCAATTCCTGTTGGAAGACCACCGCCTTCGGGTTTAGCGGGATTTTTTTCGTCGAATTTCCCTTCAATGCTCCAATCGTGGGGTAAGGTAAGTTTTCTCCATTTTAAATCGCTGTATGCTGGAGATTTCGCCCCTGGCTCGTCACCTAAAAAGAATTTCCAGTTTTTATTGAAATTTGTTCTGGTGCGGGATTCAGAAATCACTATTACTGGGCGAGTTGTCATTGCGAGGCTGGGATTGAGTGAGCCGAAGCAATCTGATTCTACAAATGAGATTGCTTCGTACCTCGCAATGACGGTGTTGGCTGATTTTGCCTCGCAATGATGACTTGCCGACAAGCCTGCCATCAAAAAAAATAAAACCTTAAAATTGTTCAACATCTTCATTCTAATTTCCACTTACAAAGTTCACTTTACTTTTACCTAAATCTTTCGAGGTTGCCACCGCGATGCCGCGTTGATCTTGCTTGTTCACTGCACAATAAAAATGATAAACCACTCCTTTGTACTTCAACACGAAAGACTTGTGAGCATATAACTCATCATATTTCTCTGATGATTCAATTAAATTATCGCCGTTCCAATCAGTCCAGTTTACTAAATCTTTAGATACCGCAAAACGATTAAATGATCCTTTTCTGTCTTGCCAAAAGGCACCAAAATAGAACATCACGTAGTTATCACCCATTTTTTGGATTACCGCATCGCCCGTAATTCCAACAGGATGATGCACCACAGGATTTTTATTGAAACGCTGCCAGTGAACCATATCATCTGAAACTGCCATTCCAATTCGCTCGTACCAACGTGTTTTCTTATTATTAGCCAAAGAATCACCAACGGCATTATAATACATTACGAACGGATGTCCGGTTAACCTTTTTGGGTCTTCAATAACTGTACTTTTAAAGAGTTTGTTTCTGTTTTCCCACCAACGAACATCTTTGTCTGCTGAAGTTAAAACAGGTTTATCTAACCTGCTCCACTCTTGCACAACTGATGGATGATTTTTCGCATTAGCCATGCCTATTGAGAGCGGTTCTACTTCGTAGCCCTTTTCTTTTCCACCAAAGTACGACATCCAATATTTACCATCGAATTGATTTACACCGTAGTCTCCACCCCATTTAATATCTAGCAAAGCGTTGTAACCCGCTTTTTGGTTATCATCCCACAAACTATTGTCGCCAAACGACAGCAATTTGCCCTGATTTTCCCAGCGCAAAAGATCTTTGCTTTTTGATAACCAGGTTTCGTAACCACGCCCGCTGAAAATAAGATAAGTCATATACCAGTATTTTCCCTTTTTAAAAATAGTTGGGCAGTCCATTTTATAATCTTTATCGTCAGGAACCATTACCAGGCCATACTTAAAAGGCGTTTTAACTTCCTGATAAATTTTTTCCATCTCCGCCTGAGAAACAGAATTTGCAACCTGAGCTTGTAGACTGAATGTGCTCAAAACCAGAAAAAGTATGATTTTAAATCTATTCATTTGTACATATAAATTTGTAATGCCCCGAACCAATTGTAATTTTTGCCTTGCCGTTTTCGAAGCTTAAGGCATTCATTTTTGGATTTAACTCATCTGTAATGGTTTGCTTTGTTTTCCCTGGAAAATAAACATCAGCCGTTGTATTAACTGGAATATTCACTTCAAGCACAAAGTTTTTGTCACTTTTGTTCCATTGCGTTGCTATTTTCCCGTAAGGAGAATCATAACTTACATTTGCAGAAGTTAAGTCGCCAACCACTTCCGGCTCGATCACAATATGCTTAAAAGCAACTGAATGATCAGCCTGACGAATACCGCCGATGCCGCTGTAAAGCCATTCCATTAAATGCCCAAGCATAAAATGATTATTTGAAACGGTTGGAAGTGCGGCCCATGACTCGGTTAAAGCGGTTGCGCCTTTGGCAATTTGCATTCCATAACCAGGTACGTCAGAGCGGCTGTTCATGTCGAAAATTACATCCGATCTTCCTGCATCTTCCAGAACACGAAGAACATAGCGGTAGCCGATATCGCCAGCCGTTAAACTGTTTTTCCGGTTTCTAATATCTTTTACTAAATTTTCGATCACTGCGCTTTTATCCTGATCTGCTACCAAACCCATGTAAACCGCCATGGCGTTCGCAGCTTGCGAACCCGTTGCATATTGCTTGGTTTTAGGATCAAAAAACTGATCATTGAAAGCTTTTCTTACTTCGACTGCTAATTTCGAATAATTTAAAGCATCTGCTTTTTCACCCAAAAGCGTAGCCATTTTTTCTAAAATCTTTAAGTCGTAATAATAGATCGCCGTACCTGTAACGCCCATTGGCGTGAGTTGGGAAACACCTGGAGGTTTTGGTCCCAAATCATACCAATCTCCTAACCCTTGCGACAAAATATGGTTATCAGCTTTGGTTGCAAGGTAGTTAATATAGCCTTGCATCATCGGGTAATAATCAATCATTGCTTGCTTATCGCCATACCACTGATATAAATACCAGGGAAGTAGAATGCCACTGCTTCCCCACTCCGGCGAATCACGGAACATATCGCCTCCCCATTCAAATTTCACATATTCTGGCGCTATTTCTGGAATAAGGCCGTTAGGCAACTGCGAATTCCTCATATCCTCGAGCGCTTTTTTGAATAATGGCGCCGCAGCATAATTGTAACCTACAGAATTGCCCATTAAGTGCAGTTGCTCTAACCATCCAAGCTTTTCGCGATGCGGACAATCGGTAAACACACTCACCATGTTGCTTTTGATCGACCAATCAATCAACTTAAAGGTTTTATTAAAAAGTTCGTTTGATGTATTGAATTCACCCACTTGTTCGGCGGCATTTCTGATGTGTAATGCTTTTAAGCTTTCTATAACAGGTGAGCCAGATTTATTTTCTGTGTTTGCCGGAATACCACCTCTTACTTGAAGATACCTGAAACCCGTGTAAAAAAACTTCGGCCGCCAGGTTTCTATTCCTTCACCTTTTAAGATGTAGGTAAAGTACGATGGGCCCCCGATATTTTTTTGCGTCACTGAGCCATCTTCTTTAATTAACTCCGCCGGTGTAATGAGAATGGTATCGCCTTTTTTACCGCGAACTTTCAATTCTATTATCGATGATGAATTTTGCTTCATATCGTAAACCCACTCACCATTAGGCACCCGAGTAGTTTTTATAGAAGAGGTATATCCAAAAACTTTTACAGGCTCTTCCTTTTGGGCATTTAAATTCGGTCCATCGACCAACAAAGCGGATTTCCATTGCTGGTCATTAAATCCTGCTACATTCCAGTTTTTTTGCTCGAGGTTTGCGTTATAATCCTCACCGCCATAAATACTTGAAAATGTAACTGCTGAAGGAGCCGTTTTCCAACTCTGGTTACTGATAATATTGGCAGAGGTACCGTCTGTATATTCAACCAAAACACGACAAATCATTTTTGGATAACCATAAGCTACCTTTAGTTTTCTATATCGTTCTTTAACGGGAGGGATATAATAAAAACCGTTTCCAAGCATTACACCAACAGCATTTTTCCCTTTCTTGATCTGTTTGGTTACATCGTAGGGAACATACAATGCTTCTTTGTCATATTTTGTCCATCCCGGCGCAAGAAAATCATCCCCAACCTTTTCGCCGTTTAAACTCATTTCGAAATGACCTAAGCCCGAAATAAAAGCGGTTGCCTTTTTTATAGTTTTAGAAACGACAAAATCTTTACGGAACATTGGCAATATATTACTGCCGGTATACTTATCTTTTTTACCATCAACAGGTAAAACATTGATATTCGAATCTGCCAGTTTTTCGTAAGCAATCCACTTGGCGCCCTTCCAATCCTCAACATTTAGTAAACCCATTTGCCAACATGCAGTAGCGCTCCATGGTGAAACATTTCCAAAATTATCCCACACCTTTACTTTCCAGTAATAGGTTTTGGTTGATAGAAGTTTATTGCCTTGATATTTTATCTGGATAGATTGTGCAGAATTTACTTTCTTGGTGTCCCAAACATCGCCAATATTTTGATTCAACTTTGTAATGCTGCTCGAAACCAGAACCTGATATGCTGACTGCATCACATTTCGTTGATCAGATTGTAATTTCCAACTTAGGCTTGGCGAAGTAAAATCTACTCCGATTGGATTATGGCGAGAGGCTAAACTTAATTGTATGACTTCAACCTGCTGCGCAAAAAGCGAAGCATTAAATGTGAAAAGCAACAAAAAAGTTATGAATTTGCTCATTAAAAAATTGACATCTTTTGGATGTTTTACCTAGGTTTATAATTGGTTATCAGCTTCAAAAACAACAAAAGAAATTAATTCTTTATGTTAGCATTTAGGTTTATAGTTAAACGTTAAACCTATTTACGTGACTAATTCAAATATAAATAATTTTTTTAAATATGAAAAGAGATGACGTTGTAATAATTCTGTAGCGAAATAAGTAGCAGCAGCTAATTATTAACTTAGCTGCTGCTGGTAATTTAATAATTTGGATTTTGAAGCAATTTCGGATTATTATCCAGTTCGGATGATGGAAATGGCAATACGTAATTTTTGGTCTCAAAAATCAATGCTGTTCCTGCTGGTGTGCGCAAAGTAGGCAATTTTATATGCGCAATATTCCATCGTTTTAAATCATTATACCGCTGGCCTTCAAGTGCAAATTCGATTCTTCTCTCATGGCGGATATAATTTCTAAGCAAAGCCTGAGTATTATATTTGGTTTGATCAGTAGCTGGCATTGCTATACCGATACGTTGCCTAACATCGTTAATTGCTTTATAAACTGTTGCGTCGGGGCCACTAACTTCATTTTGCGCTTCGGCATACATCAATAAGATATCAGCATAGCGTAAATGAATGTAATCTTGATCGGTTAGTGTGGCCGTTCCAGAGGTAATTGGTGCTCTCGATAGATCGACATACTTTTCCATTAAAAATCCGGTGAAAGATTGTGCAAAACCATTCCAAATTACATTTGACGAATTTCTCCATATCTCATCAGGAAGTTTCATGGTTAAATTTAATCGGGGATCGCGATTATTGTAGGGATTTGCAGCGCTAAACAGAGGCGATTCCGCACTTGGTTTTCCATCTGTCATTTCGTAATCATCAGCTAAATCTTTGTAAGGCTGAATGAGGGAAAACCATCCCAATTCAATATCCATACCGCCTGCACCAGGAGAAGTTCTTTGAGGATTAGTTGGAGCAAGGTATTGGGTAGAAAACATAATTTCGGTATTTACAGCTGCCGTAGCTTGTCCACTTGTTTTAAATAAAGCTGCATAATTATTAGAAAGTGCAAATTTATTGTCTGTCATAATTTCTTTCAACACTGGAATAGCCTCTGCCCATTTTTGCTGGGTAATTAAAACTCTGGCTTTAATACCTTGTGCACTCCCCTTTACTGCATGACCATTATATTTATCATTTGGAAGATTAGCAATAGCAAAGTCTAAATCTTGTTGTATAAAAGCATAAACCTGCTCTTTTGTACTCTTCGGAATTTTTACCTCCTCAACAGTTTTTGGGTAATGCTCATTAATTGGCACGCCTCCAAAATGCTGCACCAAATCAAAATAAGCCAAGGCTCTTATAAAACGTACCTCTGCTTTATAAACATTTTTCTTCGCCTCAGTCACCGGAGCACGGTCTACATTATCTAGAAAATAATTACAAGAAGTAATTGCTCTGTATGGAGATGAATAAAGATTTGGTAAAACGCCACTTAATCCTGGCGAAATACTTCCGGTTGTCATTTCAAGCAAATTTGCCTGATTGGTATTTTGGTATGGGAAAGCATTATCACTTAATGCATCTAAATACACCCTTTCGTAGCCCAAAAAGTTTTGCTGCAAGCGAGAATACACGCCAGCCAATGCAGTTTGTACATCAGTTTCTGAGCCCCAAAATATTTCAGAAGAGACACTGTTTAATGGATTTTTATCTAAAAAATCTTTTTTGCATGACCCGAATATTAGTAATCCGAATACGAAACACAATATTATATTTTTATTTTTCATGAGATATCTCTTAGAATTTAACATTTAAGCCAACATTAAAAATTTTCGTTTGTGGATATTGCGCCAAATTTCCAGTGGAACTAGCTCTTTCTGGATCTCCACCTTCGTATTTTGTGATAGTGAATAGGTTATCAGCGGATACATACACACCTAAGCTTTTAATTCCGATTTTAGAAATAGCGCTAACCGGTACATCGAAACCAAGCATTACGTTTTTAAGTCGTAAATAAGATGCATCTTGTAGATAGTAAGTTGATGCTGCATAAGGCGCAACTCCGCTATAACCAGCAACATAAATGGCAGGCACGGTATTACTTCTGTTTTCTGGTGTCCAAGCATTTAAAAACTTAGTAGTAGGTGCTGTACCTTGTTGGAAAGGGTCGACGCCCCAGTTATTCACGCGGTTTTTGATGCCCTCAACTCCCTGGAAAAAAGCGCTGAAACTAAATCTCTTATAACCTAAATTTAAACCGAAAGAATAGTTAAAATCAGGATAAGCACCATCTACCACTATTCTATCGTTTGCGTTTACAATTCCATCACCATTTACATCTTTCATTTTTAAATCTCCCGCTTTCGGACTACGATTTAATTCATGCACAGGAACACTTGGGTTACCAATATCTTCCACCTGAAAAATACCATCCCATTGGTACAAATAGAAAGAAGAGTAAGGTAATCCAACTTCGTTGATGGTACTGCCTTTTGCTGGTGTTCTAAGTTCTATCACTTTATTTTTAGCAGTAGAAATTAGCGCATTTAAGCTATAAGTAAATTCGCCGATTTTGTTTTGGTGCGTTAAAGCCAGTTCAACACCCTGGCTTCGCATTTTTCCATCGTTAACTGTCGAGGCACCTAACCCTAAACTTAATGGTACGGTTGGTCTGGCTAAAATATCGAAAGTAGAACGTCTGAACCAATCGAAGGTTGCTCCAAAAAGACCATTTTTAATATTAAGATCGAAACCAACATCAATACTTCTGGTTGATTCCCATCTTAAACTAACATCTTTGAAATCATTTATAACACCACCTTGTTGCAGTGCACTATTACCGAAAGGATAATTAACGTTATTAATGATAATATTATCCTGATAGAGGTAAGTACCAATATCCTGATTGCCCAGTGTACCGTAAGAAGCCCTGATTTTAAAACTACTTAGCCAGCTTAATTTATCTTTAATAAAGCTTTCTTCAGATACCAACCACCCCGCAGAAAAGGATGGAAATACGCCCCAACGGTAATCTGGCGAAACTTTCGAGGTTCCATCGTAACGTAAGTTAGCCTCCAATAAATATTTCCCTTTAAAATCGTAGTTAATTCGTCCGAATAGTGATCTCATACCCCATTCTGATGGTGCGGCTAAAGACGGTAACCTCGGATGCGTAAAATACAAAGATTCGCCTGATGCAGAATAACCGGTAAGATCTTCCAGAATTGGTGCTACCGAATTAATTCTTCTGCCTCTTAAGTTTTGATTTTTATAAGATAGCTGTTCAAAACCGGCTAAAGCTTTTAGGTTATGCCCTGTACCCAAGGTTTTCTCGTAGGTTAATGTGGAGTATACGGTTGGATTTAAAACCTTCGAATATTGATCGGTAACACCTAAAATATCGGGACCAAAAGAGTTAGCTACATATTCATTAGTTAAAGGTGCTCTATCTTGTAAGAGAAAGGCAGAGTAAGGATGCTGATACATTTTGTAATATTCATCAACATAATTTATTGCAACTTTTGAACTCCAGGTTAAGCCTTCAAAAGGTTTAATATCGATATAAGCCTGGGCATTCACATTATACTCTTTGGTCGTTTGTTCTCCCATGGCGTAAGCTTCTTGTGGGTTACGGTTTCTGCCTTCGTTTGCATAAGCCCTCGAAACTACCCTACCGCTACCATCAGGCAAAAACGGGCCATAAAGCGGGCCTGCAGCATACACTAGCAAGGCCATGTTTTCGCCAGTAAAAGGTGGTTCCTTGCGGTCTTTATAAGTCATGTTGATAATTGTACCCACACTGATGCTTTTGGTTAGGTTATTATTATAGTTTAGCAATGCATTGTAGCGCTTAAACTTATAGCCTTTAAAAACAGCATTCTGATCTAAATAACCTGCTGAAATATTGAAAGTGCTTTTATCGCTTCCGCCAGAGATTGAAAGGTTATGTTGCATTACATTAGCAGGATTAATATAGTAATCCAGATTATCGAAATCAGGATATTGTGCTTTATCTGGCGAGTTACGATATAAATCTATATCAGCCTGTGCATATCTGAAAGCGATACCAGAACGGGCCGCTGCTGTATTATACATTTCCATGTATTGGGCAGAATTTGTAATTAAATCTGGTAGTGCTGTAGGGGTATGTCTGGCGAAATTGGCCCGGTAGCTAAACACCGTTTCACCTCGTTTCCCTTTTTTAGTAGTTACTAATATTACTCCGTTGGCAGCCCTTGCGCCGTAAATTGCGGCAGATGATGCATCTTTTAATACGGTAACATTCTCAATATCATCAGGAGATAAATTATTGAAGGAACCCGCTACACCATCAATTAATACCAGTGGATCGGTGCTTCCGCCATAGGTAGAACGCCCTCTGATTAAAAAGTTCGGGTTATCTCTTCCTGGTTCGCCCGAGGGTTGCGTTACCTGAACGCCAGTTATACGACCCTGAATTAAATTTGCCGCATTTGGAGCTGGTCTTTCAGTGAGTGTTTTTCCACTAACTGTAGCTACAGCACCTGTTAAATTTATTTTCTTTTGTGTGCCATAACCTACGACAATTACATCCTCTAAGTCGTTTTGCTCTTCGGCAAGCGCTAAATTGACGGTGGTACGGTTATTTACCGCCACTTCCTGAACGGTAAAACCCACAAAAGAAAAAATCAAAGTTACATTACCCGAAGCAGCAGAAATGGAGTACTTTCCATCGGTATCGGTTGTTGCACCAATGTCGGTACCTTTTACTTTTACACTCACACCTGGCAAAGTTTCTCCTTTTTGTGAGGAAACCACTCCTTTAATAATAAATTTAGTTGGTAAGGTTTGGGCAAATCCAGTTGTCGCAATAACCATGAGGATGGCTAAAATTTTTGCGATTAAAACATGGCGCAGCCTAAACAAGCAATAGCTCTTGCAGTTAATTGGGTTCATAATCGAATTTATTTGGTTAGTTTTTTGATAATTGTTTAGCAATTACCATGATTGTTTTTTAAAAAATAGAAAGATTTTTAGGGTAAATATTTGGTTAATAATTTTACTGTTAATTGGAAACTGAAATTGCTCAATAGTTAATAACGAGCTGAAATTTCAAATCTATCTTCTCTATATCTGGCTAACTCAAATATAAATATTTATTTCATATATAAAAACAATTTTTATACTATAACTCCTTTTGATTTTTAATTTTTATTTGCTCCAAATTATTAAGTTTGTTTAAATTACTTTCAATGAATAACGATACGAAATACCAGGCCCCTGCATTAGACAAGGGATTAGACATACTTGAACATCTATCTGCACAATCCATCCCCCTTTCACAAACTGAAATTGCGGTTGGCATTGAAAAAACGCCGAATGAAATTTACAGGATGTTAATGAGTTTGGAGAGTCGTGGTTATATTTTACGTGATGAAGTTTCTGGAAAGTACAGGCTTTCGTTAAAGTTATTTTACCTTTCACACAGGCATTCGCCGATGGACGAGTTGAGAAAAGCCGCTCAATTTCCATTAGAAGAACTGGCCAATACCATCCGCCAATCTTGCCACTTAAGTATCTTGTATATGAACCAGGTGATGGTGATTATCCATGCTAAAAGTCCGGGGCCTATTGCCCTGTCTATTGAAGAAGGAAATTTGTTCCCCTTGCCATTAACAGCTTCTGGCAAGGTCTTATTAGCCTATATGCCCGACATTGAAAAAAGAACAACTTTAAGAAATAATTCAATTTTCAAGAAATATAGTAAAGCGCAGCAAGAAGATTTTATGGTTTCGCTCGACGATATTAAGAAAACTGGTTCTTATTTCAAAAACAGTGATTCCGTTTCGGGTGTAACGGATATTTCTGTTCCGATTGGTGTAGATAGCAACAATGGCATTATTGCCTGTTTAACTATTTCGATGTTAAATGCTTTAAATAACGACAAGGCTATGGGAAATGATACTATTCTCTCAGAAGCAAATAAGTGTGTTAAAAAGATTGAGCAAAGAATTGGGGTATAAAGTGTTCTAAAAGCCTCACCCTATGAAAGGGTGTAGTTATTTTTCCATGTGCTGCATCCCTCTCCTTGAAGAGAGGGAA
Organism: Pedobacter sp. AC212; assembly: GCF_979258625.1. NCBI lineage: Bacteria > Pseudomonadati > Bacteroidota > Sphingobacteriia > Sphingobacteriales > Sphingobacteriaceae > Pedobacter > Pedobacter sp. AC212. Next base: position 3,251,026 of record NZ_OZ409870.1, read on the forward strand.
ACAAAGAAGATGTGGTTTGAACCTGTTGGCTTCACTCCTTTGTTCTTTAAATCCATCTCTCAAAGAAATGTTAAATTAGTCTTCGCGAAGCGTGCATAAGGAAGTTCGCGAAGCGTGCATAAGGAAGATTGAGCAAAGGATTATAGTATAAACTGTTCTAATAGCCTCACCCTATGAAAGGTTGTAATTATTTTTCCATGTGCTGCATCCCTATCCTTGAAGAGAGGGAAACAAAGAAGATGCGGTTTGAACCCGTTGCTTCAATCATTTGTCTGTTAGATCCATCAATGAAAGAAAGGTGAGGTTAGTCTTCCCGAAGCGGGCATAAGGAAGATTGAACAAAGGATTGGGGTGGAAACTGTTCTAAAAGCCTCACCCTGTGAAAGGTTGTAGTTATTTTTCAATCCACTGCATCCCTCTCCTTGAAGAGAGGGAAACAAAGAGATGTGGTTTGAACCTATTGGCTCCACTCCTTTGTTCTTTAAGTTTATCTCTCAAAGTGGAAGGTTTGAAAGCCTTAAAAAATGATAACGCATAAAGATGCTTTGTGCATTGCCTGCCTGCTAAGGGCAGGCAAGCAATGACGAAAAACAAAAAACATATGTTATCCAGAATATTTCACACTATAATCTCTGCCTTTATCAATTGTTATCTCATAAACACCTTTCGAAACTTCCTTAACTTCTGCACCTTTTACCACAGGCTTGGTTTTGCTATTTATTCTTAATTTTCCTGTTCCTACGGCAGATGAAATTTTAATTTCTTTTTTACTGCAGTACAAGGAGATATCGCCATTAGCAGTAGGAACCTTTCCCTCCATCCATTCCAAACCACCTAAATTTGGGGTGATCGTATAGGTTTCATAACCTGGTGTAGTGGGTTCAACACCCAAATAATACTTGCCCAATAAATAGATCGGACTTGCACCCCAGGCATGGCAAAGGCTTTTTCCAAATGGTCTGCCATACATTGCTAAATGCTCTGCCCCTTTTTTATCTGGATTATATTCTTCCCAAAAAGACGTTGCACCGAGTTTTAACATTCCACCCCAATAGCTTTTCATTTCTTTTAAGACGTAGCTTTGCTCACCCATTGCGCAAAGGGCTTCCAGTTCGTAGAAACGCATATAAGGAGTTGTAATTTTTGCAACCTGGTCATTAAGGAGCACATTCTTTTTCACACCAAGTTTCTGTTCTGGGGTAAAATAATCGAAAAAGATGCCAAACATATTGGCGTAACGCGTTACATTGTCCGTTTGCTTACCATCTATCCTACTGTGAACCAAGGCGTTTTTATTTTGGTTCCAATACAAATCAAATATTTTAGCTTTTAACTCTTTTGCTTGTTGATCGTATTTTGTGGCACCTTCAGTATCATTGGCCAGTTTGGCACATAAAGCCATCGTTTCTAAGCTTCGGGCATATAATAATTGCTCAAAACTTACTTCACCGTCTTTACTCAGTTTGTCTGCCCAATCGATAAAAATCCAATCGCCCTGCATCCATTCCAGCAAACCATCTTTGTTTTTTCTTCCATCGATATACGTCATTAAAGATTGCATACGGGGATAAATATCTTGCACAAATTTTTGATCGCCTGTGAACTTGTAGTAATCGTAAATCCCTAAAAACCAATAGAAAGAGTAATCCATTATGGTATTGATGTGGGCTGTAACCGGATCTTTTCCGCGTTGTGCCCATAAAGTTTTTTTTACTGTTGGTGCATCAAAAAACGAATAATAATTCATCAGATAACTTTGGTAGGCATCACCACTCCAAACCCAACGGTCGCGTTTAATTCCATCGATAAAAAATTCACGGGTATTTAAGTGAAAGGTGTATTTAGCTACATCGTAAATTTTATTCAGTTCGGTATCAGATGATTTAAAACTTCCCCTTTCGGTTACAGGCGCATACTCATAAAGCATGGAGATGGAATCAAGGGTCACATTTCCACTGGTTTGGCGATTTACATATCTGAATGCTTTCGAAAGTGGCATTACCGAATCTTTCTTTTGCGTTAGATCAATATCAACATAATCTAACGTTTCGCATTTTTCTTCTGAGGAAGCCTCTTCAGGCGATTCGCCATAATATAAGCTCAAACGGCCCTTGCCTTTCAAACCGTGTACTTTTATGAAACCAAATGTTTCCCGGCCAAAATCAAGCAATTCGCCGCCGTCGTTTTTCTTCTTCGAGATTGCAAACATCGGTTTCACCGGTAATTTAAACTGCGACGGCAATTGATCGGGATCATTCAAATTCCATGAACCTGCCGAAACGAATGTGGTTCCTGATTTGTCGGAAACCTTTCCGCTTTGATCAATCCATTCCTTATCCTCAAAAGTCGAAAGCCATGTTTCGTCTGAAACAATTGTTGTTCCTTGTACAAAAATCGCTGGAACATGTGCCTGATTGTAAACTTTAAGGCTCAATTTATGCTTTCCGGCAGGAATTTGGATGGTTTTAGGAAAACCAGAAATGGCCTGTCCGTCGATCTTAACATTATAAGTTCCTTCTACAAAAAGCTTAACTTCTTCAGGTTGAGAAAGATTAAATTCCTTATGAAAATCTACCAGGACATAGTGGCTATCCATTTTCCAAAAGACTGGAAAAAATGATCCTCGTTCGGTTCTGCGGTTTTGCATTACATTGCTCATGTAAATATCAAAGTCACCTGGATACCAAATCCATGAGGCTTTTTGGGCCAAAGCTGGCATCACAAAACAGCTTAAAAATGCCAGAATAATTATTGTTTTAAAGTTTTTCATATAGTGTATTTTTTGCTTGATATCATCGGACTTCGGACCTCAAACACCTTTTTAGTGTCCGTTAAAGAATATATAAAGTATAACCATCACAACGGCTAATGCACCAAAAGAAATCCATACCCTTCGACTTGGCTTTTCTATATTTGCCTGATGTGATTCATTTACGATGTAAACAGATGGTGAACGATCGGCAAGAGAAATAACAATCGACAAAATCATCAGCAAGGCAAAAATGAGGAAGGACAAAACCAGATAATGTGGCCAAAATGTATATACAGAAGATGGCAAAACCCAAAGGTAACAAACGCCTATACCTAAACTGATGATTGAGCCAATTGACAACGTGAAATTAACAGCTTTTCTAGTGGTTCGTTTCCAAAACACAGTTGATAAAAACACAACAGACAATGGCGGAGCAATAAAACCTAACACAGCCTGAAAGACATCGAACAATTTCAGGCCTTGAATATTATCTATTGCTAATGCAACCAGGATGGCAAAAACGCAACCTGCAACTATTGTTAACCTGCCAGTTTTAATAATTTCTTTGGTTGTTGCATTGGGGTTAATTTTTTTCACATACACATCCATGGTAAAAACAGTACTTAAAGAATTAAGGCAAGATCCAATTGTACCTACCAAAACTGCAATTAACACCACGATTACCAAGCCATTCATTCCTGGAGGAAACAGATTGGTAACCATGGTCATGTATGCCATGTCGGCGTTGCCCAGATTAGGATATAAGACGTAACACAAAATCCCGGTGACAATAAAAAGCGGCAATGAAAGTATTTTAAGCCAACCAATAAAACTGACACCCAACTGTCCCTGTTCTAAATTCTTGGCTCCAAGTACCGATTGAACCATGGATTGATCGGTGCAGAAGAAAGCCACAGCAGAAACCGGATAACCCAGCAGAATGGCATACCATGGATATTGCGGATCGCTTCCAGGCTGAACGAGGTTCCAGAAATTCTTTGGTGTTTTTTGGTATAGTGCACTTATTCCTCCAACTTTCTCCAAACCTAAATAAGTAAGTGCGAAGGAAACGCAGATCAGTAAAATCATTTGAAAAACGTTCACTTTAGCGATAGCTTTAAGTCCGCCGAAAAATGCGAACAGGCCAGCAAAAGCTACTAAAACGGTAACCGATTGCCACATCGGAACGCCCAAAATCTGCCTCACCAAAACACCACCAGCAAACAAACCCAATGATAGCCATGAAATCAAAATCTTAATCAGGGCATACCAGGCAAGTATATTTTGTGTTGAATCGCCGTAACGGTTGCCCATAAATTCGGGCATGGTACTTACTTTAGCTGCCAGATATTTTGGAGCAAATACAATGGCAAGCAAGAATAGAAAGATAAAGGCATACCACTCGAAATTAACCGCCACAATACCCGTAGAATAACCGATACTTGCAAACGCAACCAACATGGATGGACCAACATTTGTTCCCCACATGTTAAAACCAATGCTCGACCAGTTAAGTGATTTGTTGGCCAGGAACAAGTTTTCATCTTCGTTTTTCTTCTTTGAAAAGCTTGCCCTATACCCGATAATAATTAAAATGACGAGGTAAGCGGCGACAATAAAGTAATCTAAGTTGGTTAAACGTTCTACAATATTTCCCATTAATTTATTTGGTTAGTTGTTTATTGGTTGTTGGTTTTTTCCATAGATGCACAGAGATAAACACAGATTTAAGTTTGTATCTGTGTTTATCCTTTCTATCTGTGGTTAATATTATTCCGTTCGCTGTGGCATAAACTACAAGCCAATCGATTCTCTTGTAATATTGTTTACTTTTAAAATTTCATCAATTTTTACAGGCAAACCGATCTCCATTGATTTATCCATCGCCTGCAATAGGGCAACAGTTCCAATTCCTTCTTTTAAATCCGGATAGGCCGTGAATTTGTTATTGATACTGTCTGCAAAATAATCGAGATAGTTCTGGTATTCGCCCGCATGATGACTTTGTCCCTCGAAACGGAAATAGTGTTTCAATGTTGCATCACCCCAGGTAATAATCTTTTCTTCACCGGTTTTGGTCGTAACAGAATAGCGTAATTCGTGGTAATCGGCCTGACTCGCTCCTTCTGTTCCGCGGAGAATGCAACTCATTCCGCTATCGCGACTTGCAGGTTGCGTTGGGCCTGTATATGCACCGCTTACCCGTGCAATTCTGCCATCTTTTGCCTTGAATATAAAATGCATCGTATCAACATTTTTCAATCCTGCTTTTAAGCCGTTGCTACTCAACATGCCATAACCCATTACTTCTTCAATATCAGGCATATACCAGCGAACAAAATCAACAGGATGACTTAAGCCGCCGTACAACCATTTAAATGATTGTTTTAAGGACCAACCTTTCTCTAGAAACCAACGGTGATCTGCATGGTAATGACTTTCGATGGTGATCAGCTCGCCAATTAAACCTTTATCAAAATCCTTTTTCTGGCGCATTGCAGGTTCGAAAAAACGAGAACTTTGTCCTACGAAAATCTTCCTTCTTGATTTTTTTGCCAATTCTAAAAGCTCATTGGCCTGAGACAGATCATCAATAAATGGCTTTGTACAAACTACGTGTTTACCATGTTGCAAGGCCAGTTTAATGTGCTCAAAATGCAAATGATCTGGTGTGTAAATGGCTATCATATCAATTTTATCGCTCGTTAGCATATCCTCGTAATTGGTAGTCCAATTTTGAAAATCGAATTCCAATGAGCGTTCCTCGCAAAGCTTTTTGTTCGCATCGCAAATCTGAATGAGCTTAAATTTCTTGCTCGCTAATGATGCAGAAATCGTGCTTCTGCCCTCTCCTAAACCTAAAATCCCTAGTCTTAACATGTTGATATTTTCTTATTTCTTAAGTCGTCGTTGCGAGGTGTGAAGCAATCTTAATGAATATGTAGGATTGAATCATGCCTGGCAATGACGGTTATTTATCTATTCAATCGGTTTAAAAAATACCCAAGCCTCCCCGGGTTTTGTTCCTGCTATACCTTCCTGGTATTTTTTCATAATGGCATTCCATTCATCCACCTTCGGATTATTTAAAGTCGTTTTTGGATTTAAATCGTCTAGTTTTTTGCCTTTAGGAATACTGATAATTAACATCAGTTGCCTATCCTTTTTAAAAATTGCCAGGCGCTGAAACTCAGCATTGCAAAATCCTTTGGATATCTCCGGCCACTTTTCAAATTGCGTTTTATGGTAATCCAAATACTCTTTCTGCATTTTTTCGTCCTCAACCAAATTGGCCGATAGAATCACATTGTCCCATTCGGCAACTGGTTTTTCCCCACAGTTTTTCTCCCTGTTAAAGTCGTAAAAAATATTGTCATAAAGCTTAACTTCTGTCGCATTTAAGCGTTTCAAAGTTTGCTGTAAACTTTCTACTTTTAAGCTTGAGGTATAAATAACCAATCTGTTACTCCATTTATAGATTGCGTTAGTTAATAGGTTGTTCTCTTTTGCAAAATCATCCAGCGTTTGTTTCCCCGGTAACTGACCATCTTTAAATATCAATTCAAAAACAACCGTTTTATCTTCCGCCTGATTGATACCGCGATTTGAGTAACTGCTTTTTTCTTTAAGCATGTATCTGAAGGGCAACTCCAATCCTGCATTTTTTTTGATGTTTTCAGCAACCTTTGGCCCGTTGTTTTCCCATAAATTTCCCGGCCCATTCGCATTCTGAAGATATTTTTCAGTAGGCGTCCAGTTATTTTTGATGGTGAATTCAGAAGATCCTTCATCTGTATACAAGTAAAACCAGTGATCAGGAAGGTGAGCATATGGCGCCTTATAAATACTATCAACTACATTTTCGGTAATGAAAGATTCTGGTTGGGCAGAGAGCGTGTAAATTCCTGCAACATCATACATGTGTTTGCCATAGTGATGGATTTTGTTTGCGTTGATGATGTTATTTTTCATCGCATTTTGCGTTTTAGTCCACCCCCAGCCCATGCTGATTCCTGAATAGGAGACATCGCTAATCTCATTATGGATAATTTTGATTCCTTTCACATAACCTGCACCAATGCCAACAGCACCCCAATCCTCATTGGTAACATCCGTAATCAGGTTGTTTTCTATCCGGGCATTCGTTGAAATTTCCCGTTTATCTTTGGGATTATAAGGCAAATGAACTTCTGTTGCTTCATCAGAAAATGTACCCACTAAGACCGCTGAACCGCCAATATCTTTAAACAAATTGCCTTTAATCAAATTATCTGATGTTCCTTTGTTGAAGTCTAAACCCGTAGAGGCAAGATGTTGGAAACGGCAGTTTTCAAAGCTGATCTGATTGGCAAAATTTACTTCAACAGCGGCTGCCGGCCTACCAACCCAAGCCTGATTTTCCAAACTTGGCTTATCTTGAGTTCCGGGTATTGCAAGTTTATACGCATCGAGCATGTACATCCCAGCCTGATGTGGAACATGTCCTTCCCTGGATGGCCTCAGCCAGGTAGCGTGTTCGAATGAAATCCCTTGGAAGCTTACAAAAGAAACCGGATCATCAATTGTTCCTTCAATTTTTAGCAGATTTTCTAATGAAGGGGCCATCACAACTGCCTTTTGCATATTTTCTGATGCCTTCGGCCAATAATAAATTTTATGGTTTTTTAGATCTGCAAACCATTCGCCTGGCTCATCTAAAAACTGGATGGCATTGGATAAATAGAAAGCAGAGTTTCCTGTTTTTTCAGAAATCCAGGGCGCTGGCCAGGGATGTTCGGATTGAATTCTACTTTCAGGCTGCATGAAAGAAAGCTCTACAGCATTACCAATCACTTTAACCGATTTTACCCGAAGATTGGCGATTGCCCACCATTGATGGATTAACATTTCCATACCGGCAATTTTGCTTAAATCCGTGTTTTGTTGAAGCGGTATTCTACAGGTTTGATTTTTTTTATCCCAGGATAAAATTCTACCCATGGCATCTCCATTATAATTTTTTGCCCGGATCGCCTTAGTTCCATTTACCCAAAGCTGGCGAAATGGCAAATCGCTGACACCGTCGTTAGGAAGGTCAGCAACCCAAATTTTTCCCAGAGACTTTTTTGGTAATCCTGGAACGGCTCCATTGACCTTTTTCCAACCCGCGATTCTAACCCCACCACTTAAAACAACTTTTTCAGTGGCGAAAATCTCTGTGGGGCTACTTTTAGTTCCAGCATCTTCAGGGCGAAGAACGATGGGCTCATGCAATTGATAAATGCCTGCTCCAACCAGTATTTTAATTCCATCTTTAGTGGATGGATCTTTTAAACGTCTTAATTCTCGGGCTTTCCGAATGGCTGCATGAAGCGTTGCAAGAGGTTGTTCCTTATTTCCATTGTTAGTATCAGCACCATTTTTTGCGACATAAATTTCTACTGCACTTGTGTTAACGTTTAGCAACGACAGCAAAATTACAAAACAGAAAAAAGGTTTAAATCGTGATGGCCTGGTTCGTGTCAACACAAACCAAGTAGACAACGATTTCTTTTCATTTATACTTTGCTTCTTTCTGGCTTCCATAATTCCTTAATGAGATTGCTTCGTGCCTCGCAATGACGAGTTATCGATTTGAAAAACAGACTTAAGGTAACTGGTATTGGCACTAAAATTATATTTCACATTTGTAGGTTGGCTTGCATCTCTGCTCCTTTCAACAACCAACCAACCGCTCCATCCAATGTCGTCGAGGGTTTCTTTTACCTTTTTTAAATCGATTTTCGGGTCGTTCTGCAACCAAACGCCGTCATCATTGGTTGCGTGGATTTGAATGATATTTTTTCTACCGAGTATTCTCAATTCCTGCTCTAAATCTCTCCCATTTTTTATCGGATTTGAAAAATTGAAGTAACTTTTAATGTGTTTACATCCAATATCTTTGAGCAATTTACGTTCAGCTGTTGCATCGAGTGCTGTCTCAATTCCGATCACAATACCCGCTTTTGCAGCCATTTTTCCGGCAACCTTCAGCCTGCTAACGATAGGCTCACGCAGCTCAGGATTTTTAACAAGATCTCCCTGAACACCCAGCGGCAAGAACACCACTTTTACGTTCATTGCCTTTGCTGTGTCCAAACAATCCTGAATCATTTTTTGATAAGTTGGCCGTGTGGCGAAGGATTGCGCATAGAAACCCGTCATTGCTAAAGAACAAATTTCAAGATTCAATTCTTTCGCTTGATCAAGGTATTGCTGACGCACTATCGGGTCGGCTAATTTGTTATCAAAGGTCTCTCTATTCCCCAAACCACCCATATCGATTTCAAGTCCATCTGCACCAAGCTCTTTTGCAAGTGGCAAGGCACTAATTTTCTGACGTTTCAAAATCATCAAATCAATTACGGCAACTTTGTATTTACCCACTTTTTCGGCTGCTACAAGTAGCTGATCAGGAATTAATGCGGCGCCCGTTAATAGGACTACATTGGCGATAAAAGCTCGTCTGTTCTGCTGCATTTGCATTATCTCGTTGCGTTTAATGGAAATAATTTCTCCAGATTCTCAAATCCCATCACTGCGTTTTTTGGTAACTTTTCGCCTTTATCTCCGAAAACGTACATTGCATTTTCTTTCTCGATAGTTACTTTACTTTCATCATATTTTCCGGCTTTATCTTTTACCAAACTGCCATTCAGTTTAAAGTTTTTAATCAGAAAATCGTAGAGCGCAATGCGTTTATTTATCCCAAAATCGTGTTTTTCTGCAGGAAGATGAACATTCTCCACCTTATTGCTCACGCCATAATATCCATACATTTTTTGCAGGTAAGGGAAATCATGTTGTGGTGTGTGGGCCGTCCAATCGCTACCATCTGAAACCAAAAGTTGTGGTCGTGGGGCCGCCATTGCTGCTAATTCTACATTATCTGTTCCGCCACCGCATTGATGAATAGGCATTCCACTTTCGCATGGACAACCACCGTAAAAATAGGATGACATCGCTACAACTGGTGCGCTTAGTTTTATTCTATCATCCATAGCGGTCATTAAAATCGAATGACTTCCAGCTCCTGAACCACCACTAATTCCGATTCTGCTGGTGTCTGTTTCTTTGAGCAAAGAGAAATAGTCGAGGATTCTGATTCCGCCCAAAGTTTGTACTGTTTGGGCTAAACTCCGGCGGTGGTCTTCGTACTTAAACTGCAGCATCGATTCGCCCCATGCAAATAAATCGTAGCTGAAAGCCATTGCGCCCATACGTGCAATCGTAGCACAACGGAGCTGACAATCGGCTCTGTAGCGTTGCTTTTCCCAGTGGCCATCAGGACTTAGAATTACGGGAATTTTGCCTTTAACATTTAGCGGTTTATAAAGTGATCCATTGATCCAAACACCCGGCAGGATTTCCAAAGCAATATTTTCTACCGAATAACCATCAAAAACCCGCTTCGCCGTAGTGATTGGTTTTGAATTCAATTTTGCCGGCAACGGTGAAAGTAACAAGGCTTTGTAAAGCTCGGGTTTTATCTCCGCCTTCCGTTTTTCCCAACTGCTTTTGTCGCTGTATTTTGTAGCTAGCGTATCTAGGTAGGCCCAGCCATCTTTTGGTTCCCATCGGTAGTATTCGTATTCTTTTAACTTGTAAACGCCGGGTTTTTCCTTGTTTACCTTCATATCTAATGGAGCAAGAACGTTTGTGAGCGTTTCATCTACATCGGCACGAAAACGCCATTCTGCGTAGTTCAGCCATTTGTCTTTCACCTGCGGTTCTGAATACTTAATCTGAACGTTGAAGCGGGTCTGGATTTCTTTTAAAACGTCGACTAATGGCTTTTTGTAAAGATTGTCAGTATTTTGGGTTTGGGCAGATATGTTAATCGGGAAAGAAAAATAAACCAATAATATTGCAACATACTTAAATATTCTGCCCGTACTTGCGAGGCTTGATTTCTCGTCAACCAAAGCAATCTCTCTCGAAAGGTCAGATTGCTTCGTACCTCGCAAGGACGATCCGGCGAGAGACTGAATCAACAAATCCGTCATTGCGAGGCTTGATTTTTCATCAACCGAAGCAATCTCTCTCGAAAGGTTAATTTTTAGCGCCGTATTTGCTCTATTCGACGTAAAAAAATTAGTCCAATGTTTCATATAAATCGTTCCAATTTGGATTAAATTCATTTATTAATTTAAGTTTGGCAATTCTGTTGCCGCCTTTTATTCTTTTTTCTTCATCAATCGCTTCTTCTATACTCCAGAAGAAATTATAGTAAACTAGTTTATAGCACTTGTATTTAGAGGTAAAACTTTCGTGGTACTGATTATTGATATGTTCATAAATCCTGTTTCTTAAATCAGAAGTTACACCTGTATATAAAACCATATGTGCTTTGTTAGTCATGATATAAACATATCCACCTCGTTCCATTATGCTGATTTAATAGAAAGAGATTGCTTCGTACCTCGCAAGGACGATACGGCGGTCTTCGTTGTAAATCTGCGCCTTTGAGAACTAAAATAATCTGGCTCCCTCGAAATGACGGTTGGAATAAATGCAAAATTGCCTACTCTCATGGTTCTTCGTTTTTCGTTTCTGTAATGACAGGAGCTGCATAGCCGTTAAGCTTAGGCCAAACGCCATTCTTGATTTTTTTCAATTTCAACTTTGAAGGATCAACAACCACATGTTTGATTTTCTGCCTTCTCCAGGTATAAATGAAATGGAGCATCCCGTCTGATGTTTGAATTACGGCAGGATATGAATATTGACTAATTGGTGAATCTTCTAAAATCAAAGCTGCAGACCAGTTTTTTCCATCCTTAGAAACCGAAACGTTTAATGGCGTTCTTGGTCCTTTTGCTAAATCGCCGGGAGGCAAAACGTGATTGTAAACCAAAACGTGACGTCCATCTTTCATCGTTACTGCATCTGTGCCAGAATTATTATTAGGCAATGAGGTTTTCGTTAAAGCAGACCAGCTTTCGCCGTTATCTTCTGACCACGATTCGACAATAGCCCTGTTAGCTGTTCTTGCTAAAATTTGCAACTTGCCGTTTCCATGCTGTAAAATGCTAGGCTGAATAGCCTTAATGCCGTTTTCTGGCAATGGGCCAACCGTTCTCCATGTTTTGCCATTGTCTTTAGTGACCTCAAAATGAATTTTCCAGCCATCACCCTCTCTACTGGAAGGCGCAAACAGATTTCCATTACTTAACAAAACTGGCTTGTTTTTTACAGGGCCGATATAACCATCTGGAAGCTTTGTAGCATCCGACCAGGTAATTCCACCGTCTTTCGAAGTTTTCATCAATCCCCACCATTCAGATGGCTTCGGACCGATTTTATAAAATAAGATTAAGTCTCCTCCCGGAATTTGATATAGAACCGGGTTCCAGGTAGGTAATCTTTTCCCATCGGGTTGAACACCATTGGCCACTGATACCGGCGCTAACCATTTTCCTTCTACAAAACGACTGATGTAAATTTCAACATCAGGGTTCCGCTCTTTTGTTCCTCCGAAATAGGAAGCAACCAAGCCCGTTGGTGTTTCAACAATTGTTGCTGAATGACAGGATGGAAACGGCGCTTGATCGTAGAGGAATTCTTGCTTTACCACCCCTTTTTGCCACTTTTCAACTTGTGCATTTGCACTTAACCCTAATGCTAATGCAATTCCTAGTGTGATGTATATTTTCTTTTTTAACATAGTTTTTTTCAATTAACAAAGTTCGTCATTGCGAGGCACGAAGCAATCCTAATGCTCCAGCTACCGTAGTAAGATTGCTTCGTGCCTCGCAATGACGATGAGGTGAAACAATCGCCGTTATTGTTTAGCCTTTTTCGCTTTCTCTTCTTTTATCTTTTTGGTATAGGCGCTGTAAAGGGCTCTCCAACTGCGACCATTATTGTTTAACATTTGCTCTGACTTGGTTTTGTAAATCTCGAAAATGGCAGAAATCTGTTTCATGTTTTTATAATCGACAGCTTGCTCTCTGGCCTGTTTCATAAAAGCCAAAATTTTAGCTTCTTCATCTGCTGTCAAATCCGGAACGATGGCTTTGTAGCCTTTCATGGTAAAATCGACTTTACCAATGGTGTATTTATCTAGAATTACCTCTACTTGTTCTGCAGATAAGTTTTTATTTAAACCATCCATTAAAGATTGGTGAACGGTTGAGGGCATAGCAGAATCGGCGATAATTTGCTTATCAAGATCAGTCAATTTGCTCCCGGTAACCGGATTAATTCCATCCGGAACAGTTGATGAAGGATGGCTGTTATGCCAATCTCTCACAGCCGTTAAGTGAACAGCAATCACATTTTCTACGGCTGTTTTTTTAGCTGCGTCTGTTAGGTTTAATGCTGAAACCCATTCCTTCGCTTTATTTAAAATTTCTTCATTTGCGCTCACATCCTGAGCTTGACTGAGGGAAGTTGCCGTGGTTAACAGCATCAATAACATCATTATTGGTTTTAAAATCTTTCTCATCATTGTATTAATTATGTGTTTCTATTTTTAATTGCTTTATCAACTTAGTAATTACGAGCTAAGAAAATTTTAGCATGGCGATCGTTTTAAGATTGCTTCGTGCCTCGCAATGACGACCTGTTTTTTATTCTCTTACTTCCTATTCTCCACTCTCTATTTCCTATTCCCAATCTCCTACTTCCCATCCACTACAAATTCATAATCACCCGAACCGATCTCATAAACCGCCCGGTTATTTTCCATTTTTATAAATTTCAAATCTTTAATTGATTTAATCTTTTCCGAAACCTCGCTTTTGCTTTTTGCAGGAATATAAACCATAGCCATTGTATTTGGCGGAACGCTTAAATTCCAGGTAAAGGTGTTTCCTGTTTTATTATAACTGCTTTTAATCATGCCATAAATTGAATTATAACTGGCATTTACAGCATTCAGTCCTTCAATCATTTCAGGCTTCATCGTGATCTGTTTAAAAGCAGCACTTTCAGACTTAATTCCAGCAAGGTTTTCATAATACCAAATCAGTAAATCTCCAAGCATCATCACATGATTTTGAGAATTCATTTTTGGATCTGCCGTATTGCCATTCCATAATTCCCAAATCGTTGTGGCGCCATTTTCTACCATGTAACCCCAACTTGGATAGGTTTTTTGGGTAGCAACCGTGTAAGCAAGATCTGGTCTGCCATAGTCATTCAAACAACGCATTAACCATTGAATCCCCACTAAGCCATTGCTTAAATGACCCTTATTGGTCACTTCAACAGTGTGGGTGATATTTTTAAAAACAGTCTCTACCTTATCTTTCGGAACCATACCAAAATAAAGCGGAATGATATTATCGGTCAAAGCATTTGTAGCATAATATCCTTGCTGATTATAATACTTTTCATTGAAAGCATTTTTGATCTTCTCTCCCAGAACTTCGTAGGTCTTTACATCCTCCTCGTTACCAATGGCTTTTCCAAATTGTATCATCAGATTTGTAAAGTGGTAATAATATGCTGTTGAAATCAATTCGGAAGGATATTTTTTATCAGCACTTTTGCCTCGGCCAAGTTCAATTGTAACGGGCGGCATACACCAATCGCCATAACTATCTTTGGTTAAAATATAATCTTTCATGTAGCGATCTTGCATGTAAGAAAGCCATTTTTTCATTGCCGGATAATTATCGCGAACCGAAGAAACGTCGCCTGTTTGCTTGTAGAGCATTTCTGTTACCAGGAGCATCGCCCCTGGCCAGGTCATGTTATCGCTGTAATAGCGCCAGAACGCAGGCGCAACATCAGGAATTGCACCATCTTCTTTTTGCGAATTTCTAATATCCTGAAGCCATTTGGCATAAAACCTGCCATTATCAAACAAGAAATTCTCACCATAAGCTACTGCGCCTCTATCCCCCAACCATGGCATACGCTCGTTACGTTGCGGGCAATCAACCGGAATGCCTTTATAGCTGCCGGCAATTCCCCACCAGGCATTTTTGAAAATCTGATTGGTTAAGGCGTTCGAAGTTTCAAAAGTTCCAACTGTTTTCATGTTATCGTAAACCATTTTCCCCACAAAATCGTTCACTGACGGCTGGTAACTATACCCCGAAAGCTCTACAAACCTAAAACCCCTGTAAGTAAAAGTGGGCTCCCAGGTTTCGGTTTCTCCACCCTTTAGAGTATACAAATCTGTACATTTCGCATTGCGAAGATTGGCCGTAAAAAGTTCTCCGTTATCTTGTAACGATTCAGCGAAACGCATTTTAATTTGCTTTCCTCTTGCTCCTTTAACCTTTATTTGCAACCATCCAACCATGTTTTGCCCCATATCAAGAATGTATCTTCCACCAGAGAGTTTCGAAATTGAAACCGGCTTCAAGGTATTCATCACCTTCATATTCTCATTCATTTGAGCCTCAATCACTCCGCTGGGCTCCTGCACAAATTCCGCCTTCAGCCACTTGCTCTCATCAAAACCCACTGTATTCCAACCGACGGCTTCTTTAGTCGCATCATATTCCTCGCCATCGTATTCATTGTTCGTTCTAATTGGACCATCCGCAGTACCTTTCCAGCTATTATCGGTATCAATATTTGCTGTACTTCCATCTGTGTACACAATGTTGATATTCATCAGCATCTTCGGGAAACCAAACGTCTTTATTTTATAAGGTTTCTCATTCTGGCGCATGGCGAAAAAACGTCCGTTACCCAAGATGGCACCAACAGCGTTTTTTCCATTTTTGATGTAACTGGTTACATCGTAGGTATTGTACTTTACATTTTTGGTATAATCGGTTGGCGATGGCGATAATACATCGTTTCCAACTTTTTTTCCGTTGATAAAAAGCTCGTACAAACCTAAACCAATGATAGATGCTGTGGCACTTTTAACCTGCTTTTTATTTTGGAATTCCTTCCTGAAATATCTCGCAGATAAGCGTGAGTCAGTTTTGATATTATCCCACGGAAATGCCCTGTCGAAGCCGATCCATCCTTTCGGCCAATCTTTGTAATACAGCAAGCCCATAGAAAAATAATTTGGTGTTGACCACTCACTTTGACCTGCGCTTGTCCAGACTTTTACCTTCCAAAACGCTTTTAATCTACTTTTTAATGGCGCTCCATTGTACCTTACATGAATTGATTCGGCTGTACTTACTTTCTGCGAATTCCATAGATCACCTTCATTTGCATTTAGTTTTTCTGCTGTTGATGAAACCAATATTTGATAAGCGGTTTGCATCACGTTTCGTTCTTTCGAAATGATATGCCATGCAAAACGCGGCTTTTGCACATCGATTCCAAGTGGGTTTTCGAGCATCTCGCAGGTTGTATTTTGCAAAGAAACTTGAGCCACCACTTTTGTTAATGGTAGTAACCAAATACTGATTATCGCTATGTAGATTTTAATGTTCATTACGCTTCGCGGTTGATTACATCGATTAAGTGATTACACTGATTGTGTTATTGTTTTTTTTAAAATTCGTCATTGCGAAGCTGGGCCTGAGCGAGCTGAAGCAATCTTTTTTACTAATGTTATTGTGCTCCATAATTCCGTTATTGAGATTGCTTCGTCGTGCCTCCTCGCAATGACGGACTACTTCACTGAAAAATCAAAATACAAAGTCATATCCAACGCCCTGCTCTGGTCTTTATCGAAATCGTAAAATACATGTTTCATTCCCATTGGTCCGGTGGTTTCTGGTTTCTGCGTTTTGGTTCCTATTGCCGAAATTCCGTTCATAAAAGAAATGTCGCCATTTGGAAAAGTTGGGCTCATATTATCCCACTCGGTATCTTTCGATTTTTTTGGTGTAAACAACCTTAAAAATACGTCTTCTCTATCTGTTACCACTTTAAAAGATTGTTGTTTTCCAACAAACTCACACCAATACATGTTGGAATAGTAACCTTTAAATTCAGGATATTGCCAGCCAGGTTCACCAGTTGCCGAATTATTATAATCCTTTTTCCAGATACCAAACTGCTGCCCTTTCATCCTGTTTTTCCAAACCCGATAAGGCCCATTGCCTTTATATTCTACACTTTTTATTTCCGTTTCAGGATAAGAAAAGTTTAGTCCAACAAATGTGGTAAAATAGGCCGAAGGAAAATATTTAACTTCCATTTTTAACCATCCAGATGGGTAGATTGTCCATTGTAAAGTATTCCAGCTCTCTTTCTTATCGAATTTAGATGAAATTATGAGATTTTGACCATCCATTTTGGTGGTGAAATTTTTGAAGTTATTTTCAGCTTCCTGCATTACAGGACCATTTGAAAACGGAACTGTTCCATTTGCATTTTTAGCTTGTTGCAATAATCCTGTAGTTTTATTGAAAGTAAAGTCGATGCCATTTGCCGACACCTGATACGAATTTACATCTTCCTTTAAATTTACTTTCGATGGTCCAGTGGTTGTGACCATTTTATCTGCATCAGCCTTTGGTAAGGCAATTGGAAAACTCCAGGTAAATAACTCTTTACCATAAAAATCCTTTATAGTGAGGTAAAGCGCATCAAAAGTTCTCCAGTCTGCAGGAAGATTGATTTGCAATTTTCCTTTTTCAAAAGGTTTAATGTTTGGCGCATCTGCTTTACCGGCCTTAAATTCAGCATCAGTTCCACCAGACTTCAGCATTCTCAATTTCCATTCGTAAGTACATTGATTCAAGTTCGTGAAAGCATAACGGTTCTCCAATAAAAAGGAGCCATCGAAACCAGCGGTCATCTCTCTCTTCTCTACAAAAACAGGACTCCAAACTTCCTTAATGGTAAAGAAACTGCCCTCCTTTTCATGGTAAGGACCAACAATGCCATCGGGGCCGTGATTTCCATCGGTATCCAATTCGCCGTTTTTATCTGTACGAACAACGGCCTGGTCAGCAAAATCCCAAAGAAAACCACCTGCTGAAAGCGGGTTGTTCCACATCGCGTTCCAATAATCTTCTATGCCAGCACCGTGACCGCCATCCCACATACCATGCAAAAATTCAGTTGGCATTAAAATGTTGTGACCATGATCGTAATTTCCTATTCCGTAGTTAAATTCACGATAGTGTGTGGTTTCAAATCCGTTAAATACTTCCCATGGATGGATTAATGGCCGCTTTTGGATGTCTTCTTCAGCAAAAAGATGATCGAGTTCGCGGTTATGGCCACCCTCGTTTCCATTTGCCCAGAATATAATTGATGGATGATTTTCGTCGTTCAGCATCATCTCTTTCATCAATTTTGTGCCTGTTGGCGTGTCGTAAGTGCCGTGCCAGCCAGCCAGTTCATCCATCACAAATAAACCGAGCGAATCGCAAACCTCTAAAAAGTGGCCATCTGGAGGATAATGCGACATGCGCACCGCGTTCATGTTCATTTCTTTCATGAGCTCAACATCAGCTATGCTGATTTTTTCACTTGTTGTTCTGCCTGATGTCGGATAAAATGAATGCCTGTTTACTCCTTTGAATTTTATTTTAACTCCGTTTATATAAACGCCATCACGTTCTTTTACTTCTACTGTTCTGAAACCAATTTTTTTAGAAAGCTGATGGATGACTTTACCTTTTTTAATAAGCGAAAATGTCGCTGTATAAAGGTTTGGAAATTCTGAGGACCAAAGTTCTGGCTGAGAAAACTGATGGTTTAACATCAATTTTTGCGTTCCTTTTTTAACCGAAGTTGTAAACCTGTCACCAAAACGTTTTCCATCTTTAGCAAAAAGCTCTACTTCAACTTTGTCGGCATCACCAGTGAAGGCTACCTGAGTGTTTAAATTTCCGTCTGCTTTGGCATCGATTTGTATTCTTTCAAAATGTGTTTGTGGCAAAGCTTCGAGGTAAACAGGCCTGAAAATCCCGCCGAATATCCAGAAATCGGCTTTACGCTCTGCTTCGTTTACTGATTTATTTGCCGAATGTTTTGAAACCTTCACTTCCAGTAAATTCTCACCATCAGGTTTCAGCAGGTTCGAAATGTTATACCTAAACACATAAAAAGAACCCTGGTGCACAGCTCCTGCTAATTTTCCATTTATTTTAACTTCGGTATCCGTCATCGAACCCTCAAAAACAATATTGATTTGCTGACTCTTCCAGTTGCCCGGAACTTTAAATTTATACTTGTAAAGGCCTTCTTCCTTTCCTTTGTTTTCCTCCTTGTTAAAGCCGTAGTTATATTTACCAAAACCCTGTAATTCCCAATTGGAAGGCACCGGAATGGTTGTCCACTTCCCAGAATTTGCTCCGGCAGTGCAGAAAAAATCCCAGTTCACGGTATCATCATTTCCCGTTCCAGAAAGATATAATTTTTCCGTTTGCTGCGCACTTGCAACACCAAACAACATAATCGAACAAAAGAAAAGTATAAATCTAAGTTTCATTAATTGGTTTTAAATTGACTGGTTAGAGGGTTATCAGTTCTGAAAGGCAGTGCAGGTAAACCATTGCTATATAAATTACCTGTTGGATTTTCTGTCCAATTGTAACGCACTGCTTTTGGATTAGGAATTTCTTTCGAAGAAACAATCACTTTTCCTTCTTTAATATTAGCTTCGGCTGCAACAAATTTTCCATCACTGCCTGCAATGGTAAAACCCGTAATAGTATTGCCTGCAATCGGTTTTAAATAATCAAAGTCCAGAGTAGCGAAATTATTTTTGAAGGCAACGGCTTTATAACGCGGGCCAGAAAAATCAATTTTCTGGTTGTATGTTTTGCCTAAAGCTAAAAGCGCTAAACGCCTTCCCACCTCCCATTTGTAGGTTGGATGCAAATCTGCTCCGTTGTCATTTAAGTCAGATGTTGAAATTATTCCTGTATTTGGCAAACGTAAAACCTGCTGTTGAGCCTCCCAAAAATTAGGCTCCGTATCTGGCGTCAGCACAACTTTATCGCTTTTTTGCTTGCTATAATCGTAAGGTGCAATTTGAACGTAGTAAAATGGCAGTTGCTCACCCCAGGCCTTTCTCCATAAGTTAACCAATGTTTTAAGCTTATAGGAATAACTAATGGTTTCATTTAAAAAGCAGTTGGTTTCTCCCTGGTACCACAAAAATCCGCGGACTTTAAACTTGGTTAATGGCTCAATCATTGGTGTATAAAACTTGCCGGGGTCGTTGCTTACCTTTTGATTTTTGAAATATTCCTCCTGCGCAAAAGCCTCCGGAGAAACCCAGGGTTCAATGGCACTGCCAGAAACAGCAGAAGAAATCATTCCAACCGGAATACCCAATTTCTCTTGGATTTCTTTCGCGAAAAAATAACCTACAGCCGAAAATGCCCTTAAAGCAGAATCTTCTGCAACGGCCCAACTTTTATGAATAGAATCGGGTTTTGTCAACTGCTTGCGGTTGACCAGGAAAATCCTGATCTGTTGATTCTTGGCCTTTTCTACCGCATCTGCAGGAAAACGCAGTTTCTCATTTTTTGGTTTAGGAATTTTCGCCAGTTTACGCATTTGATATTCCATGTTCGATTGACCGGAACATAGCCAAACTTCACCGACTAAAATATTCGTCAACTCAATTTTATTAGCGCCCGAAATCGTCATCCTTTGTGGTTGTGCTGATGTTTTTAATGGCGATAATAACACAGACCAATTCCCATTTTTATCCGTTATGGCTTGCTTTGTTTGTCCTGCAAAATTCACCTCGATTTTTTCATTTGGTGAAGCAAATCCCCAGATGTTGATGGGCTTATCTCGCTGCAAAACCATGTTACTCGATAAAATTTGCGGCAAAAGGATTTTGGCGTTGGCAGAAAAGGAAAGTACAAGGAGACCTAACATCATGAGAGATTGCTTCGTACCTAGCAAAGACGATGTGATAAATCTCATTAATTGTAAGGCGGTCGTCATTGCGAAGCTGGATTGGTGCGAGCTGAAGCAATCTGATTGATCTAATGAGATTGCTTTGTCGTGCCTCCTCGCAATGACGGTGTGTTTATCAATATTTCCCATCCTAAAACCCTTCCGTTTTTAAATATTTAATTGAATAAACGGCTTCTTTCTTCTCAAATTCTCCAGCATTTTTCAAATCGTAAGTCTGGTCGGCAGGTGTATCCACATTTGGAAAGCGACGAACTTCTCCTGTGCGGAAAACAATACGCGAAACATCAACCACCGGCTGAAAGGCTAAACTTAGCGACAATTCCTTTCCATTAACGGTAAGTGAATAAAACCGCGTGTGGGCATCTAACTTCAATTTGATGTCATAGCTTTTTCCAGCTTCATATTTCATGAAGTTTTTGTAGCGAGCACCAGCTTTTCCACTTAAATTTCCGGCGGTATCAAATGTCAGGCGAACACTTGCCGTTCCTTTTGCATCCTGTAATTCGATCTCTAATAAACCGAAGTTATTTTGCTTTGGTGTAACTGAAAATGAAGTAATTATCTTTTTCGATGCAGGGAATAAGCGTTCGGCTTTTGCGTAATCAAAGGGATCTTTATCTTTCAATATCAAAGCGCCATCTTCCACTTTAACCAGTGCCCAAAGCGGACTATAGATATTCCAGTTTTCGAGCAATTTTGCGCTGCCAGTTTTAGCAAAATCATCATTTGCGTGTTCCATAGCCTTATCTTTTACAGGCAGAGGCACCGAAGAAACCCAAATATCTTCTTTATTCATACTATAAGTTACCCATAATTTGCCATCGGCAGGTTTCCCATTGCCTTCGATAATGCCGCGAACATACTGCGGACCATAAGATTTGTAGTTTCCACCGTACCGCATCGGAGTGATTTCGCCATTGATTAAAAGCAAATTGGTATAATCTAAACCATTTTTACTGGTTGATATGGCTAAGGGCCACCGATATTCCGAAGGATTATAAACAGTTGCGTAATTTCCATCAGCAGTTTTTTGACCCCAAATTTTGGCATTGCTGTTTACAAAACCTGGCGCTCGAAAGGCACTCTCAGGCCAGCTCTTCCCGTTGTCAGCGCTAATCGCGGTCAAAGCATTTTTCCATAAACCGACTACTCTTCCGTCAGGTAGATGATAATAACTAAACGCTTTATACTGTTTTTGCAACGTGATTAGCGGGTCTTTCCTATCTGCTTCCTCGTTCCATTGCTGCGTCATCAACTTATTGGCCAGCAACTCTTTGCAAGCTGCAACGAAAGCTTTATTTTTACTCTTTGTAAAGTATGGATATTTGGTGTTTTTCTCTGTATAACCAGGATTGTAGTGAATAAAATAGATGGGACCATATTTTCCATCGGCCTGAATTTCGCGAACTGCTCTACCAATTCCATGGCCATCGTTAGGGTCATCTTTAGCATCAAAACTGATTGCATAAAAACCTAAAACAAGAAATACATTTTTGGTAGAAACATAAAAACCCATGCGCTGATGCATTACTGCATCTAAATCTTTAGCCACATCGGTTCTGCCTTCTTTTGTGGTACCATCTGCAATTCTGTAAATAGGAAAAATTACGTCTGGCTTAGTCCAGGTATAACCATCCGGTGAAGATTGCAATAAAGTTTGCCCTGGCGGAATACTTTCGCCAACCTTATCGCTTAAGTATTCTACATAAAATTTATTGTTCCAATAGGCCAACATTGGGGCATGGTTATACGTCCAGCCAAAATTTTCGGCCAATTCCGGATGTTCTCTATTTGCCCTGAAAGTTTGAATATTATGTACCCCCATTACCGGCGAAAGTTGCCCATGGTGATAATCTGCGTTCACTAAAGTCTTCCCGGTGTAACGTACTGTATCCTGCGCTTGCAATGTTGATGATGCAAGTGCAAGTGATAAGATGATATATAGTCTATTCAATTTCATTCTTCTTTTATTTTGCCGTCGTTGCGAGTTTTCGATTTGTCATCGAAACGAAGCAATCTTACAACGGGTTTTTTCTCGTTTCGAGCCAACGCTTTAAGATTGCTTCGTACCTCGCAAAGACGAATTTTATTTTGGCTGGTGAGATACCAACCGAAAGTCCTTTTATTTTTTCAATCCTTCAATCACTTTCCTTTTTACTTTAATAATGGTTCCATGTTTATGTCCTTCTGGTACCGACACCTCCGAGGTCACATCTTTAAAGTTTTTAAAATCTGATGTTTTGTAAGCTGAATAAATTTTTTGGCCATAAGCATCAAAATAAATCAACCAATCATTTTTCACTTTAACCACTGTTGGTCCTTCGGTTAATTTCGGACTGAAAGTTTCTGAAACATCTTTATACGGACCTAAGGCATCCTGCCCAAAAGCTACTTTTAAATTTCTGTTCGGACGGGTATTATCCTTCAACACCAAAACATAATCTTTTGCGGCCCGTTTCACAATTACCGCATCAATTACACTGAAACCAGGATCTAAAAACAATTTGGGCTTAGAGAAATTGATAAAGTCTTTGGTAGTAATGCTATACATCCGGTGGTTATTCTCTTCTTCCTCAATACCTTTAGCAAAACGGAATGGAATGGTTGATGCCCAGATGATTACAAATTCGGCCTGCTCCTTATCATAAAAAATTTCTGGTGCCCAAACATTTACGGTTTTAGGCTCACTTTCCATTACCGGCAGGAATTTTTGTTCGCTCCAGTTAATCAAATCTTTCGAGCTGGCATAACCAAAACCTTTGTCGCCTTTCCAGCTGCATGTCCAGACCAAATGAAAAATCCCATCTGGTCCTTGAGCAATGGATGGGTCGCGTAAAACTTTCTGTGTGCCAACCGTAGGTCTTAAGAAAGTTTTATTCAAATCTGTCCAATGGTAAGCGTCGTAACTATATAAAAAACGTAAGCCATCAGTTGCGGGTTCATGGAACGAGGTGAATAAATACCCTTGTTTTGAACAAGACGTTACCACGCACAAAGACAGTCCGATGATGGCTAAACGTAATGTTAATATGAACTTTGCTTTAAACATTTATTAATTTTTATTTTAACTCCGTCTTTCCCGCGTAGGCGTGAATCTTAATGCAATGACCAAGTAATGGTTGCTATCGCTTTAAGATTCCCAATCAAATTGGGAATGACGACCGTTCTTATAACCGCCACTTAAATCACCAACTTTGTCAGTCTGAACACAGTGAAAAATTCCGTGCCGCAGAAAACTACCACCAAATACACCGCCGAACCAAAATGGTGGGTTAGGTTTCAGCAGTACTAATCGTTTTCCGATTTTTTGTACCTCAGAATGACAGCAATTTTGAGGATTGCTGGCTCGTGAGATTGCTTCGTGCCTCGCAATGACGGGCATGTTAGCAATAGCAACAAACCAAACTTCAAACCTTATCCAAAACCAAAACCCAATCGTTACCATTTGCAGGCTTTCCTGGCGGATTGAATTCTTTTACTCCCTTATTCTCAAACTCACCAATTGTGGTGAATTTTCCCGTCCGTGGATCATACCATGAAGCCTTCACCTCATCTCCATCTATTTTGCCAAGCTGTACACTAAAAGTTTTACCCGTGTAGATGTAAAACATTGCGTACTCCTCTCCCCGTGTGGCTAAAACTTTGTTGTATTTTTCACCATTGGTTCCTGCAACCATCGTTTGATCAGGTACCCGATCAAAATAAGAACGTGATAACATTAAGTCTTTCAAAAATTTCATTTGCTGAGCTCCCGGGGCATTTATCGCCGTAATCCATTGATCTTTCGGACCGTAAGCAGGTTTCAAATCAGTTTTTTTGTACATCTGCATCACCGAATTATGGCCATAAGTGTAGCCGAAGGCTCCGGCAAAAACCGACCAATAGCCATATCTTCTTACATCAGCGTCGTTCCAGCGTGGCTGGGTAACATCATGCAATCCTTGCGGAATATCTTCGTATGACGGTTCACCATCAATTGTAGGTTTTGCTGGCTTCAGTTTATAATCGCTTTCAATGTATCTCCAGTTGTCTTCGCCATAATGTAATTTTTCTTTTGCTGAGGTATCTTGCTCATAACGGCGATGACCAGATTGAATCATGTCAAAATCATTCCATTTTGCATCGTGAAACCAAGCCGAAGAAGCAGTTCTTCCCCGTGGGTGAAAAGTGATCAAATGGTTTGGATCATTCGCTCGTAGTGTTTCGCCAATCGCATTCCAAACTTTTAAACCGTCAGTTCCCTTAATATCGCCACCATTTAACCAGATAATATTCCACTTATCACGGTATCTTTTTGCTAGGAATTCAGCATACTTTTTTGCCTGAACCTCATTTACTTTTTTCTCTTTCACATTGGTTCCCCAAACCGGTACAAGCGCCATGTAAAGTCCTTTTTCGGCAGCTTTGTCAACAACATAATCAATATGATCCCAATAATCGTAAGCAGTAGAATCTTTATAATCGTTTTGCTCGGTTAAAACTTGTTTAGAAACATCTTTATTCACCAAAGCAGAATCGCCGTAAATATTTTTAGCAGCCACATCATGCAAAACCATCACCTGAATGACATTGAAACCTTTTTGTTTTCTATCTTCCAGGTAAGTATTGGTTTCTTCCCGATTTAAGCGGCTAAATAATAACCAACCCGTATCGCCCAACCAAAAGAAGGGTTTTCCATCGCCGGTAGAAAAATATCTTCCATTTTCAGAAATCAGTAGACTTTTATCACCAAAATGTGGTTTATCCTTGCATCCAAATGCCAGGATTGATACTAAGAAAACCAGAGATAGTTTAAATTTTAAATTCATGTATTAAATTTTATTGATGATGATTACCTCATCGCCCGTTCCAACCTTATTTAGTTTTACCATAGCCCCTGCATTTATTTTTTCTTCTTTCAGGATCTTTCCGTTTCGCGTATTTAAAACTTTCATACTAAACTTCCCAGCCACTTTACTGAGGTCGAGATTGATTGATTCGCCTGATGCATTGTACAAAATGTAGGCTTTGCCTGTATTTTCCAAGCCATATTGCCCGGCAGATTTACCCGCAGGAAGGAATGCTTTCATAGAGGAAGCGGTGCTTAAGAAATTTTTATCAAACCCTTGAATATTGGAAAGAGAACCGCCAGCCATGAAAGTAGCCCAACCAAAAGAATCGTAATTATCGCCTGAATAGATGACAGCTTTCGCTGGAAACTTTTCCTTGTATTCAGAAACTGCATGGTAAACTTCTTCAAACGAAGTTTTCTTTGGTTTCAACAAGCGGGCATGTTGCCTTGGTGCCAAATTAAGGCCGCCTTTAGGTGCATAAGCAGTTCCATCTGCCTGGTAATGCCAATATCTGATATCGATCAAATCGACCACATCCGCCCTTGTCTTATCGGCCAAGATTGCATCCTGAACATCCTTAGTTACACTTAAACCAATAATCGGATGCTTACCGGTTTCCTTTTCCCATTCTTTAATGGTGTCAATCCAGAATTGTACAAAATGTATCGGACCGGTAAATTCTGCACCAATAAGTTGAATTACACCCGAATTTCCATCAAAGTTTTCCAGACATTTTCTGATGTACGCTTTGTGGATCGCTTTGCGATTTTCATTACTGATATCATAAAACTGTTCAGCCATAAAAATTCTTTTGTCGCCTGCATAAGGTACGGGTTCTGGGAACCCAGTATTATTAATGTTGTTGGCCGTACGCCATGGAAAATCGGCATAATGGGCACCTGCTTCAATAATATTATGCTGAAAATAGTTTTGATGAATCAAGACCAGACTTTTTTGATCGGCAAGATTTGCGAAACTTTTTAGCCTGTCCCAATACCAAAGATTATACTTTGTGATGTCGTACTTACTCAAACCGTCCCAAGCCTTTTCCTGTCCGCTACGGGCGAAAGGCAACTCATAAAATGGCGCCCAAACTTCACCGTCCATTCTGCGAATGCGTTCGTGATCATCTCTCCTTCTATCGTACCATAGCCCGTAATTATGATCCAAAACTTTTACAGAACCATTTTGCATGGAGTCTGTGATCTCGTTCAAATCATCGGTAAGGCCATTTCCTTCACGACCAGGAACGAAACGGCTAGCATGGAATTTTGTTTTCTTCAACCCATAAGGGCGGGCACTTCCATTCCACCAGGGTACATCCTGGCGATTGCCCACCACCAATTCGTTACCGCGAACCAGCCAGCCATTTTTGATGGTCATCGCCTCAGCAAGTGTTGGTTGAATTACTTTCTCTACGCCAATTTTATCAATGCTTTTTGCTTGATTTATATCTGTAGAGATTTTATTTCTTTCTGTTGCCGAATCAATATATTGGGAAATAGTTAATGCAGGTTTATAGGCTAACTTGGTTAATTTTTGCGCCATATCAACAGGTGGGCTGCTCGAAGCTTCGGTTTCTACCGGAAGTAAAAATGTCCTTGCCTCAACTTCACTTCCCAATCGATCTCTAAGTTGTGCATAATACAAACTTCTTGGCTGAATTTGTTCATTCGACATGTCCCAATAACCATTTCCAGAAAACTGTGCCCATGTTCCAAACGCCCAGTTCTGTGCGGTTGGTGGCTGAGGATTATCAACCCTTGCTGCACTGCATTGCCAAAAAACGCTATTAGCGGCGCTCCAGCCGGCACCCTGCCCATCCTGACCACGATTTAAATAACTTAAGGCTTGCCCATCGACGTTTACAATATCGAACAAAACGCCGGATGCCCAGCTATCAATTGTACCGCTGAAACTGAAAGGCAAATAAGATTGGCATTGTACGAAAACATTTGGTCCCGGTGCACAAAAGCCAACCGCAAAATCATGATAACCAAACTCAGCATACAGCCTTTGAAAAAGCGTTTGCTGTCCTATAGTTAAAAATGTATTTCTTCTCTCTCCACCGATCTCTGAAATCGGCGCAAATGATTTACAATCTTCAACAGTAATGCGTTTTGAGGTTTCTAACACATTTACCGCTGAGCCAGCGAAGTGTTCAAAAACAACCTGTCGCACCCAGGCATCTTGCGCATTCTCTAGGCAAATCGCCGTCCAGCGATGGTATTCATCTTTAATATTTTCTTTGTGATAATCGGATTCTATTTTTAAATTTTCAACTCCTGCATTGTTGATTCTTCCATTCCATTCATACTTGGAAACGGTTGCCCCCCCAAATTTCGCGTCTAGTGCAGTTGTAAGCGGCGCATCAAGCGTAATTGTAGAACCGTTTATTGCCGTGATCTTTCTATCCCATCGGATATCTCTTGTCCCGGGTTTCCAACCCAAAGCACTCTCGCCACCGCCAAACTCAGCCGTTTTTAAGGTTTCGATCCATTCTTTTGTGGATGGACGATTAATCAGGATCTGATCGCCGACTTTGAAACCATTAATATTGGATAAGGTGACCTGATTTGCATTTACAGGAACATAGTTATTGGTGATGGCCACTGGATTCTGTTCTGACCGATCATTCCTGCCTAATATTCTGATTACCCCGATCCGATCTAATCCAGTTGCAAAAATTTTCGTGCCACCATCGCCAAATCCACTACCACGAAGAACCACACCTGACGCTGAAATTTTGAGTGTGCCAGCCACCTCATAAGTTCCTTTTTCGAGTAAAATAGCCCCACGCAAGCCATCTTTTCCGATAGGTAACTTTGAAACATAATTAATCGCAGATTGAATTCTTATTGTGGCATCGCCCTTCGAAACCGGAACCACTACTTTTATTGTTGCATCTGGAATTGCTTTTTCACCAGCCATGTAACCTGCGTAAGAAAAATCAGGAATGCGATTTCCCTCGGTATCAGGAGTGTAAGCCAATTTACCATCCTTGCTTTTATAAAGCGGTTTGGGTGGTTCAACTGGTTTTGTTTTTTGGGCAAACGAAAAACTGGTAAACAAAAAAAGTAAAGCCAGAATAGACAGTACTTTAGATTTATATATGTGGTTAGTTTTTGGCATTAATGTTATTCTATTTACGCTTATCGTCATTGCGAGGCACGAAGCAATCTTAAAACTTTCGCTATCGCATTAAGATTGCTTCGTGCCTCGCAATGACGACGCGGTTATATATGGTGCTTAGTATTTTTACTTTTCACGCTAAACTCTTCAATTCAACTCCTTTTAAGGCCTTACCTTATTTACATCAACCAAACTATTTAAATACACCTCGATATTGGCATAGCCTGATTTCGAGATTTTTGCTGCGTCACTGGCATCCTTAGGATTCAATCCATTTTTAGTTTCCCAGGCATCTGGAATCCCATCTTTATCCGAATCGAGGTAAGCTTTACCTTTGTATTCGGGATAACCGCCAACTTGTGCAATATCAGAAATAATTCCTTTTTTGTATGAATCAGCTGGCAAGCGGCGTTTAACATAATTTTGAGCAGCGGGAAGTTTTCCATCTTCTACATGTTCAATTTCACCTGTTGCTACCTGTTTAACGATACGCTTGTCTACCGCATCTCGAACAGGTAAAGATGCACCAGCATTTGCCAGAACATAATCATACGCCTTCTTGGTATCGATGATCGAAATTTTTGCCATGGGAAGTGGTTTGTCAGCACGGATAGAATCTAACAACTTCTGCATATCACGTTTGCTTTCTGGCTGAACGCCCCCATCCCAGTTGTTTTTGGTTACTTTTTCATTGCCTTCAACAATATTCCCAGTCACATAAGCCTTGCCAAACTCATTTTTGAACCTGACGTCTCTTCCCGATTCTGGCTTTAAAATGCGATAAGAAATTGGCTGACCTGCAGGCGTTATTGGACCTGGTTTATAATAATTGTTTACAAAACTATAAAATGAAGCATTGTCGCCACCATCGGCACTTCTATTCCACCAGTTAAAAATTACGTTGTTCGCGAAACCAAAATCACCGTACATGCCAACAGAAGGGTTTCTTGCAATATTCGAAGCCCAAAGGTTACGCATGAAGGTAGAATTTAATCCACCAATGGTACTTCCAAAAGCATGATTATAAGTATCTAAGGCTTCAGAAAAGATCGAATTTTGAATGGTTACATTCACCGTTGGCAATTTTTCTGGTTTTGAACCGTCTTTCGGATCATAAACATGGCGGTAAATAGACATGTTTTCATCTAATCCCCAACTTGCTGAAACGTGGTCAATCATGATGTTTCCAACAGGATTGCCGCCGATTGCGTCATCTCTACGGGTAACATCGGTAGCACCGCGGCGGAAACGCATATAACGAATCACGACATCGTGCGTATTAATCCAAACCGATTCGCCAGCGATACAAACCCCATCGCCAGGTGCACTCTGACCAGCAATGGTAATGTATGGCGCCCGAATAATCAGGGGTGTTTTTAATTTGATAATTCCTGCTACGTTAAACACAATAATGCGGGCACCACCTTGTTCGCAAGCTTCACGTAAAGTTCCTTTACCTGAGTCTTCCAGACTGGTCACTACATAAACTTTTCCACCTCGGCCGCCAAAAGAATAAGCTCCACCACCTTCAGCACCTGGAAAAGCAACCATTTTTGCCTGAGGTAAATCACTTGGTTTTGCAGCCCATGGAATATAAGGTTTGCCTTGCTTCGCCTCAGCATCAACGATAGGTTTTACTTTAAGAAACTGTAATTCCGATTGCTCTTCAATACTTTTTAAAAGTGAATCGGCTCTTTTTTCCATTGCTTCGGGTATAACCGGGTATTGCGCAAAAGCAACATTCCCGATACCACATAACACAGCAATGCTAAAAATAGAATTCCACTTATGCATATTAGTTAGGTTTTACGGTTGAAACATTGACAACACTGTTCAAATAAACTTCGATGTTTGAATAGCCACTTTTGGAAATTTTTGCAGCGTCAGATGCATCTTTAGGGTTTAATCCGTTTTTTAATTCGTATGCATCTGGCATACCATCGTTATCAGCATCTTTGTAAGGCGTACCTTTATATTGTGGATAACCACCCACTTGACTGACATCGGTGATAATACCCATTTTGTAAGAATCTTTTGGTAAACGACGGTGTTCAAAATCTTTCTCTGGTAACTTTACCCCTTCAATAAAATCAATTTTACCAGTTGTAACCTGCTTAATTACCCTTGTATCCACCGGATCTCTTTTTGGTAAATTAGCACCAACATGGGTAAGTACGTAATCTTTGGCTTGTAAAGTTGGTAGAATGGTAATTTTTGCCATTGGAAATGGCTTTCTCACCCTCATTGCTGCAAAATATGGAGAAGCCTGCTCAAATGTCATTAGCTCGCCTTTTTTATCTTCAAGCTGCACACCACCATCCCAATTATTTTTAGTTACTTTTTCATTTCCTTCGATAATGTTTCCTTCTACGTAGGCACGGCCGAAAACCACATAAGGCAATTTACTACGACCGCTTTCTGGTTTTAAAATCCGGTAGCTGATCGGTTCTTTTAAATTGGTAACCGGTCCGGGTTTGTAATAGTTATTTACGATATTAAATAACGCAGTGTAATCTCCACCATCTGTAGAGCGGTTATTCCAGTTGAAAACTACATTGTTTGCGAAATTGAAAATTCCATTCCAACCAATTGAAGGATTTCTGGCACCATTATCGGCCCAAAGGTTACGCATAAAAGTACAGTTTTCACCACCTAAGGTACTACCGAAAGCGTGGTTCCAGGTATCCAATGCTTCAGAGAAGATTGAGTTTTGAATAGTGATGTTCACCGTTGCTAATTTGTCCTCGATTTTACCCGTGCTATCATTGTACATGTGGCGGTACATCGACATATTCTCATCTAAACCCCAACTTGCCGAAACGTGGTCAATCATAATGTTACCTACCGGATTTCCACCAATCGCATCATCCCGGCGACCCACGAAAGTTTCACCCCTTCTGAAACGCATGAACCGAACAATTACATCGTGTGTATTTAACCACACCGATTCTCCAGCCACGCAAACGCCATCACCAGGGGCGGTTTGACCTGCAATAGTAATATAAGGTGCACGAATAATTAACGGCGTTTTTAATCGAATGATACCAGCAACGTTGAAAACAACGATACGGGCTCCACCTTGCTCACAGGCATCGCGTAACGAACCCGGACCACTATCGTTCAGATTTTTAACTACAATAACTCTTCCACCGCGACCACCAAAACTGTAAGCGCCACCACCTTCAGCACCCGGGAAGGCAATGATATCCGATTGAGGTAAGTCAGTTGGACGACCAGCCCAAGGAATATAAGGCTTTCCTTGTTTAGCTTCCTGCTCGATAATGGGCTTAGCTTTCTCCCAAGCAACGTCTGATTGATGATAAGCAGCTTTCATCATCGAATCTGATGCTTTTTTAACATCAGCAGGAATGTTGGGGTATTGCGCAAAAGCCGAACCAGCGGAGAGAATTAATGCTGATGAAAATAGTAGGTTAAAAAAGTTTTTTTTCATATTGTTTTGCTCCTAAGAAAAGCAAAGAATTGAAGCTAATATCTTTAACTGAAAAAATATTAATAAACGTGGCTCATTTCTTTGTCAGTTCAAATAAAAAATTTTGGTTAGAAAGTATATTAAAATTTAAAGTTAACCGTAATATGTGGCTGTTTTGTGCAACATTTTGACTTAAAAGTATATCATATTAGCAATAGCTAAAGAATATGCATTTAAACCTGACTGTTATAACTTAGCCACGATACAAGGTAGAAATAATTTTCATATATAAATGTAACATTCTTAAATGAAAAAGGAAGCACTCGCTGCTTCCTTTTTTCAAACCAAATATATATAAAATTATGGCGGTGTTTAGCCGCCAGAAAAGGCATTTTTATCGTTGCACTTTAACACTTACGTTAATGAAAGGTTTCTTCTCAAAATCTAAGGCAACCACATTAATATACATAATTCCATATTTACCTTCCGGAGTTAAAAAAAATACAGCGCTACCGGTATTAAGACCATTGGCTAATGTGGTACCAACAGTAGCATCCAAATTGATAGTTCTTGCTTTAGCTAATGTTTCTACAGTGGAGCCAGATACTGCCCCTGTTAAAAATGCTGTAGCTTGTCCCGTTATAGGTGCGCTAAATTTTGTTGTTCTTTTAGGTGTCCAAGTACTGATATCATAAACACTCAATGGATTTACAGCCACACTCGGAGAATATAAATTATAAGTATACGAAATCGCTGATGGGGTGGAATTTGAGGCTAGTTTTCTATAAACTCCGAAATCAATGTTAGCTGAGTTTGAAGCACCATTAGTATAACTAAAGCTTGAGGCATCTCTTAACGAGAAAAAGCTAGGCAATGACTTTCCTACTGAATCTGGAAGGTAGATGGTTCTATTGGCATAAACCATATAACTTGGATTCACCTCAATAGTTACACTCTTTTTTCCATCACCAATAAAAATCCCCTTTTGATTTAATGCATAAATCCGGTAAGTGGTTTTTCCATCACGAGCCATCGTTAATTTAATGATATCACTAAAACTTCTGCGCTTAGTCGGATCATTGATTGAAATTATGGTACGCTCGGGCGTTTGTGTTCCAGAAGATTTCTCTATGGTATATGAATACATATCCTCAGATGCTGAATTGATAGTGAAATCAATCCAAACCTCATCTTTATCGTTCACCAATTTGTAGTCGGTTACGCAACGGGGATCGCTATTATTATAGGTTACGGTTACATCCGTAAACATGGTAAATATATTTTCTGATTCCTTTTTACATGAAGCAAACAACAATATGCTTAATGCAATAAAGAATAACTTGTGAATATTTTTAGTTTTCATTTTTGAATTTTTAAAACTGATAATGAATTTAATATTTCCTAATTAATCTAATGGATCAAAAGTTCCACCCGGCCAACCGATTGTTGTAGCGATATTGGCACCAAAATTCACAAAATCACTATGGAAAGTGTAGAAATAATGAAACTCTGGAACATTATAAGGCAAATATGTTGCATTGGTCAGAGTAACGGTTCTAAAATATCTATTATAAGTAGTTTTATCGTTAACATTAATGGTTTCTCTAAACATAACGCCGTTCGTAACTGTTTCAAGCGTAGTTTTATCAGCCGCAGATGCCAATTGAATTTCCAATTTTGCCATACTTCCAGTTAACAGGTGCATGGTGCGAGATCTTCTCAAATCAGCATTGCGTTTGTTTTCGAAAGCAAATTCAATTTGTCTTTCATTTAAAATTAAAGTTCGTAAATCAGCAGTACTACCGGCTAAACCTAAGCCATAATCAGCATCTCCAGCCACCACACCCGCTCTAACACGAATTTGTCTAACCAAATCTTTTGCTCCTGCGATATTTCCTGTTTCATTTAAGCAATCGGCATAATTTAGCATTACTTCGGCGAATCTTAATTCAATCCAGTCCATTCCACTACCGCCTAAACCATTATTATAAGCAACTGCGCCAGCAATTAAACCAGGTGTAGTGAAGCGCTTAACATAAACAGCGTTACCATTTGATTCGTTTACTGCGGTATTGTAGGTCCACTGTTTTCTTGTCGCATTTCCACTTAATGGATAAACGCTGCCGTTGTATGCAAAAGTAGCTTCAAATCTCGGGTCTCTATTTTGCCAAAACATAGTTGCATCATAAGGGAAAGCAGTAGAAGTATTTCTAGGTTTACCATCCCTCATTGGGTATGCATCTAACATTTTTGTGGTAGGTGTATAGAATGAGCTATAAGATCCACCTTCAGAACTTGGTCTGTTTCTTGATTCACCATTGTGCCCTCTGGCATTAACTGTACTGGAATAGGTCCTAACCAATATCGCTTCCGAATTTGCAGTTCCTTCAGTACGGAAAATATCAAGATAATTTGGCATTAATCTTTTGCCGGCTGTAACAGCTAAATCATAAGCCTCTTTATTTGCAGTTAAAGCATCTGTCCATCTCGCTGCTTGATAAGGATGTTTAGCATCATTAGTTGGATTAAATTGCGGACTTGCCCAATAAAAAAGAACTTTAGCCTTTAAACAAGCTGCAATCAGTTTGGTAATTTTACCTCTTCCATCTCCATCACCAGGATTAAAGCCTTCCAACATTTGCATAGAAGTATTTAGATCAGAAACGATTGCATCAATACATTCTTTTGCACTCTTTCTACCACCCATGTATACCGAATTTTCCAATTGCTGCTCTAAGATAAGTGGAACACCACCATAAACTTTTACCAATTCAAAATAGGTCATCGCTCTTAAGGCATAATATTGACCTAATAAAATACGCTGTCTATCTGCTGGCATCTTACCCTTCGGTACGTTAGTAATCGCATCATTACATCTGGCAATATCCCAATATTTATTATCGCCCGGATTTCCACGATACTGATTTCCTGTAAATCTTACGTCATTAACTCCTAAAACCCCAACCAAACCCAATGCTGCTTTAGCATTGTCATTACCATCTGGAAAATAACTTTCATCACTTGCTACATGAACACCATAACGATCGGGTAAAACCTGTAATGGAAACCAAGGCATAACAACATCATACACTCTATTTAAGTGCAGTTGAACAGATCCTTCATTATCCCATATTGCAGCATCTATACCTTCGGTATCTGGCAATAAGAAAAATTCATCTTTATTTACACATGCAGGTAAAGCAGCTGCTAATGCAAAAACTAACAATGCTTTATTTATATTATTTTTAATTTGCTTAATCATTACTTAAAAGATTATAAGTTAACAGTTAATCCCAAAGATATTGTTCTCAACATTGGATAATCGTAAGCACTTGAAGTGTACGGATCCTTATATGGTAGTGGATTGATAATTGTCCACAAATTGTTTCCGGTTAATAGCAGGCGAGCACCACCAATACCCAATTTATTCGCAAAAGCAGTAGGCGCTTTATAGCTCAAAGTCATAGTATTGATACGGATCATCGTACCATCAACTGCCCAAAAATCAGAATTCCTGGTTAATGCAGGATCATCAAAACGAGGGAATTTACCTTCCATTGGA
The DNA here is from genome assembly GCF_979258625.1 of Pedobacter sp. AC212. Taxonomy (NCBI): domain Bacteria; kingdom Pseudomonadati; phylum Bacteroidota; class Sphingobacteriia; order Sphingobacteriales; family Sphingobacteriaceae; genus Pedobacter; species Pedobacter sp. AC212. Next base: position 3,286,521 of record NZ_OZ409870.1, read on the forward strand.
TTTTCAGGTGTCCAGCGATCTTGCCATATAGTCAACACATTTCTAGCAGCTGATGGTGCAATCCTAGCCCTGCTATCGTAAAATACTTTGCCTCCAAAACGTGCATTAATATTGGTATTTAGAGAAAAGTTTTTATAAGTTAGATTGAGTGACAAACCAGTTCCGAAGAAAGAATTAGTATTTTTATACAACGGTACCATATCACTATCCGAAATTACACCATCCCCATTAGTATCTTCAAAATACAACCATCCTGCTTGAGGGATCACATCATATACTCTGTAATTAGGATACTTAGCCATCCAAGCATCCACTTCGCCTTGAGTTCTAAACATACCTAACGATCTTAAACCGATATTACTAGATGAATATACACGAGGATCGGTACCGAATTGTGTTTGCCAATCTGGTGCTACATTATTAATTAACTGACCTGGAGCATAAAGTGTTCTATTAACCACTGAGTTACCCCAACCAAAGTTCATGCTTGCACTTAAATTCCAATCGGTAGCTAGTTTGGCTTTGTAACCAATGCTAAATTCTGATCCCCAGTTGTAAGTTTCTCTATAATTGACAACTGGTGCAGCTGTACCGAAGTAAAGCGGAAAAAGATTATTTCCTCCTAAATCAAATGCATCGTAATTGCGGTTTTGGAAAACCTCTACGCTAAAGTCGAGTTTATTATCAAACATCGAAGTTTCCAAACCAATGTTGATGGTTCTTTTTTTCTCCCAGGTAATGTCTGGGTTAGCTAAACGTGATCTGTTTAAACTATTTTGATTCGCATTTCCATATAAATAACCGTTCGTTACATCAATCAAAAATCTATCTTGCCATAAACGTACACCTACTCTATCATCACCTGTAATGCCGACATTTACTTTTAATTTAAGAAAATTAATAAACTTTAGATATTCGGCATCTTTAAAGAAATTCTCCTGGCTTACTACCCAGCCTAAACCTGCGTTTGGTGAAACACCCCAACGATTTCCAGTAGCAAAGTTAGAGGATGCGTCTAAACGAGTGATTACTTCCAAAAGATATTTTTTATCGAAATCGTAATTGAAACGACCAAAGAACGAGCGTTTTGATACTGCTGTTCTAGCCAAACTTACCTGCGTCAGTGTCGTAGCATCATATGCCCAATACTGATCGATATTGGGAATTAATTGATTACTGTAACGAACTGTAGATTGTTGTGTAGTACCTTCACTTTGCTCACCACCAACCAAAAGGTTAACTGAATGCTTAGCGATAGTTTTATTATATTGTAAAGTAAAGAAACCTTGATAACTACTATTTTCTCCTACAGCAGGTGTAATGGTTGATCCTATTGCAGTAGTAGGTTCTATATAACCTGAAGTGGGTGAAGTATTAACCAACTGATCGGTAAATAATTGACCATTGTTACCTGTTCTAACAAAATTACCCTGTCTGTAGGGTGGGATATACTGTGTGCCTTTTGAAGAACCACTTGACTGTGAAATCTGCAACTTAGCTGAAAAACCTTTTAAAAAAGTTGGTTCGTAGGTAACTGCAGCATTTATGCGGTAGTTTTTTGTGCTACTATTATTGTAATATCCCGATTCCACCACGGCTCCTGGATTTATCCTGCTATTATTAGCATTAAAATCAACATAAGTGCCGTTAATACTGATAGGTACCCATTTTGGAATACTCACAATTCTTTCGAAAAATCCGGCATCACTATCTGTAGCATTATGATGTTGTTCTCTCGTATTATAGTCAACATTAAAATTAATATCTGCTTTCAAGCCATTGGCTATGTTAGCTACTACACCACTTCTAAAACCATATTTATCAAACTTCATACCTGCGTAATTAGCATTCTCACTTTGATAATTACCACCAGCAAAAAAAGTAATCTTATCACTACCGCCAGAGATGCCTACATTATGTCTTTGCATGGTTGATGCCTGCCAAACTTCATCATACCAGCTTTTGTAATTTAGTGTTTTGATATAGTCTAAATCTGCTGGTAAGAAGAAATTCGAAAGTCCTGATGCTGGTCCATTCTGATAACGGTATGTATCGTTCAATAGCACTGCGTGATCATAGGCAGACAACATTTCTGGTACCTGCGCTGCATCTGATATACCCAAGTAACCATTGTAGGTTAAACTTGGCTTACCAATTTTACCTCTTTTAGTAGTAACTAAAACCACACCTTTTGCACCCGCTGCTCCGTAAATAGAAGCAGAGGCATCTTTTAAGAAGGTTAAATTTTCCACCATTGATGCGTCAATATTATCGAATGCATCTCTCGTTACGGTTATCCCATCAACTACATAAAGGGGTTCGTCGGTTGCGCCGTTTAATCGTGCTTGGTCCGATACAGTCGAGTTCCTAATATTTAATGTGATTGGAGCGCCAGGCCTACCTGATACCTGTCCTACACCAACACCCGCAATTCTATTCCTTAATGCGCCAGCTAAATTTGGTGCAGGAACATCTTGAATTTCGGCACCGGTGATAGTTGCTACCGAACCAAGTACTTCACTACGTTTTTTTGTACCATAACCAACTACTACAACCGCATCGTTATCCAAACTTTGAGCATCTTCAACGAAGCTAATGGTGAGGTTTGTTTTGCCGGCTAATGGCACTACTTGCCTTACATAGCCGATATACGAAAACACCAATGCATCAGTAGCAGGATCTGCAATTAATGCAAAATCCCCTTTATCGTTGGTGCTTACATTGTTGGTTTTACCCCGTATTCCTACAGTCACTCCAGGAAGCGGTTGGCCGTCCTTTTTATCAACAACCTTACCAGTAATTTGTCGCTGCTGTGCAAACAACGAAGTACTGATAATTGTCATGAGTGCTAATACCCAAGATAATTTGCGTAAAAATTTTAAGTTCATATTTATTATTTGGTTAGTTTTTAATACTAATTACATTCAATTGAGGGTTGAACAAGCCGGCTTGTATCAAATTTATTTTGTTAAATATGTTATTGTGAATCAAATTTTATTTTGACTTTACAGCTGAATTAATGTTTGTTTACTAATTGAGAGATGAGTGACTTGATACTATTTTGATCTTCCGTTGGTTATTGTTAGTTAAACAATAAATTCGGTTGCAGCTTTTTTTCTAAGTATGCTGATCGAATTTTAACTAAGATGGCTCATATCCCTTTGATTCTGTTAATGTTTGTTTTGGTTAGAAAGTATAATCAAACTATTAAAGAAAGCTTAATTACAAAGTCTTGATAAAATTTAAAGCTTGTTATTGTATTATATTATCAATAAATAGAACAAGCAATAGTTACCGTTATTACAATTTTTAATTAGGTTACAATATAGAAATAAAATTCATATATAAATGAAATATTCTTAAATAAAAAATGTTAAAAAATTTTGGCTGCTTAATTACGTTAATTAAGCAGCAGAAAAACTAATTCCCTTGCGCCTTTGCTTTTCGTCTTTTCTCCCACTCAATGCCCTCCTTTTTCAAATCGTAGCCGGCAGCAGAAAGGTAATTATTAATTCTTCCTTTATATTTACCAAACCAGGCATGTTTCTTATCTGATGATTCTGCATCCATTGCATATTCACGGGCTTCAGTGAGCCAAACCAAAATTTGTTTCTTCTGTTCTTCAGTAAGCGTTAAAATTTCTTCCTGGTAAGCTTTATAAGTAATTGGCAAAACGTTGTAAGTCATTCCGTTTTTCACCAAATCAATTTGATCCTGGCTTAAATGAGCAGAAAGCTTGCTGATATATTTATTATGAAGTTTGGCTAAGGATTCCATCACCCCTCTATTTTGCTTAACCAAAGCAGAATCTCTTTCTACCTTGTTGCCTTCCAGTTTGCTTTTAATTTCCTTTGCTTTTAAATCTCTAACAGCATAAATATCATTTAGGTTGCTGTATTGATCTCTGATAATGTTTCTAACCTTTTCCGCTTTTTTCGCATCTGCAATTCCCAGGTTTGCCACAATCTTATCAGCACGTTCGGTAATTGATTTAACGTACTTCGCTTTTTCTTCAGGAGTCATTTTTTGAGCAAAAGTTGTTGCTACAGTAGAAAACGTTAACAGCAAAGCTAATATTGATAATTTCATGTTTGAGTATATTTAAATTAAATTCTGTTTTTTGATAAGTTGACATCACCACAAAAGTGCACTTTTAAACCCAATTCGTCCAAAGCTGCAGCTTTTATTCTACAAGCTTCATGCGCATTGGCTTCATAATTTGTGTAAACCACCTGAATGTGGTTGGCCTGATGCCTGGCCATTAACTGATCGCGACTTACACCTTTTAATATGGCATGCATAATTGGCCACTCTGGTGTGGTTCCATTCCACCTTCTTTCAGTTTCCTCTTTCGGCAGGGCGACCACTTCTCCCACTCCTAAATCGCAATGTAATTCGTTATCCTTCACATATACCCTACTCCAAACGATAAAGCCCGGTTTACTCACGCCTTTTAAAGAGCCACCGCCCAGGCGAAAATACATTGCCGGTTGCCGATCACTACTGGCACCAGCGTAACCATCAATAAAATGTGCCGGTGGAGCAGCACCCGAAATTAAAAATAACCAGACAAAACCATCAACCTCGCCACCTTTGTAATATTCTCCCCAACGGATATCGTGTAAAGTGGTTTCTCCAGACATCCCTAACTCGTTCCAAAGCTGATAAGTTACCAAAGCATCTAAACCAGCACATTCATCAACTTCGTTAAAATGTGGTAATGCTTTTTGAGGATAAAGTTCTTTCCCTGACTTTGAATAAACCGGAGGACGATCTTGGTTATTGAGTAATCCCTCAACCAAATCGCTGGCAACCGTTAAATCTTTTAAACCCTGTTGGTATTGGATTCCAATGGTATCACAACTAAAATCATCGGCAATGCGCAAGGCTGCAATATACATTTTGCACTGCTCTAGTGTTTGTTTGCGGGTAAGTTGGGTCACTTCATCTGTTCCCCAATTAAATGTCATTCCTTTTTTAAGCAACCATTGAAGAACCTCTTCAGCCTCATTCTCGGTAACCTCTAACATCGATGCGTAAAGTGCCGATTGACTCAATCTTTCCTTAAAGAAACCGGTTTTATGGAGCAGCTCATCAGGGATGATGGCGTTGTACATTCCCATGCACCCTTCATCGAAAACACCCATTATAACCTTGCGTTCTTTTAACGAACGGGCAAATGCTCTTCCTACTTTTTCGTCTTCTGCCGGTATTTTGTTTAGCGCTAAGCTTTTAACATGACTTTGATTGTAAGTGATTTTACCAGTTGAAATCCATTCTTGTAAGCCATCGATCAAGAATTCATCGGTGAAATTTTCGCTCCACAAAGTGCTATAAGAAACGCCCGCTTTGGTTAAGCACCCATTTAAATTGAGCATTCCTACTAAACCAGGCCATTGCCCACTCCAGTTGGCTACCGTTAATATCGGACCTTTATGCGTGATTAAACCTGCAAGAACGTGATGAGAATATTGCCAAACACTTTCAGCAACTATTAAAGGTTGATTTGGATCAATATTTCTAAAAATATCCATACCCATTCTTTGCGAGTCGATAAAACCATGTTTTTTCTCTGAATTATATTGATGAGCTCTTTTAACTTTCCCACCTAGTTTTTCAATGGCAGCAGTTAAATCTTTCTCCATTGCAACTTGCGCCGGCCAGCAATTTTGATTTGCTGAAAGTCGTAAATCTCCGCTAGAAACAAGCAGAATTTCTCCTTGATAACCTTCTCTCATAATTTATTAATGAACAAAAAATTTATATAAAAATAATTTGTCAGCTTATATTTTGGTTAAACCTTATTGGGCTATATACAAAACTCAACAATAGAAAACGTTATTTAATAATAGTTTTTATCAATTTAATATAGGATGTTACCATAAAACTTACTAACTTTAAGTCAATTAGCAGCACGATTAAATAATAATGATATTTAATCTTAACCAAATATTAGTTCAATAAATATGAAACCTCACTTTCATAAAGTTCCCGTTACGCTTCAAAGTTCATTTAGTATCCGTCATGATATTAAACCTGATTTTGGAAATATTTGGCACTATCATCCAGAACTGGAATTGCATTATGTAATCAAAGGAGAAGGTGTTCGGTTTATTGGAGATAACATCAGTAATTTTGAGCCTGATGAAATGATTCTGCTAGGCGAAAATTTACCTCACACCTGGCGCTGTAAGGATGAGTACTTTCAAAATAACCGGGAGCTTAACACCGAAGCAATGGTGATCCATTTTTTGCCCGATTGCCTGGGAAAATATATGCTCAATTTACCCGAAGCCTATTTATTGCCAAAACTATTTGAAAAAGCGAAAAGTGGAATGGTTATTAATGGAACGGCAAAAGAAAAGTTGGTTAAGCTAATGCGTTCTGCTATTGATGCGACAAATTTAGACCGCATCATTATTCTGTTATCAATACTGAAAACATTGGCCGAAACTGACGAGTATTCGACCATCGTGACGAGCAAAAATACTTTCTATCAATCGAACGAATCGGAGACTTTGCGTATCAATAAAATTTGCAATTATACTTTAAGCAACTATAAAAAGGACATTACACTTGAAGAAGTAGCTAATTTGAGCAATTTGAGCGTAACCTCGTTTTGCCGTTATTTTAAGTTGATGACCAAAAAGACTTTCTATGATTTCCTGATTGAGATTAGGGTAAGCCACGCCTGCAGGTTTCTAATAGAAAACAAGCTCCCTACCGAAATGATCTGTTTTGATTGCGGTTTCAACAACGTTTCGAACTTTTACCGGCACTTTAAGAAAGTTACCGGGATGACGCCGCTGGACTATAAACGAAAGTACTTGAATTAGCATCATAATTTCTGGGCTGCAGATTCGCAGATTGATTAAGAATAATTAATAATGATTTTTCAATTCACCTGATACGTAATCACAAAAAATTGTTGAATTTTGAATACTAAAGTGCAGAGATTAATACTAACAATTATCATTTTCGAATCTGCGGCCAAACTAAATAAATACCTGAATATTTAAATCCGTTCTTAAAGCAGTGTAATCGTCATATAATTTCTCTACCTCCTTAACTATGGTCGGTGTAAATGACCCTACATTTCTCCTCGTAAATGTTGAAATATTTAACCCTCGTTTTTGAAGAAAATATTTCGAAACTATTGGATAAACATTGTGCATTACATCCATATTATCGATTAAAAATTGTTGAACAGCATTTACTTCTTGAACCAGACTTTCGTCATTATAGTGGTCGCAAAGCCATACGATTAACTCTGGAAAATAATTGCCCTGAATGCAGGATAAACCAGACGACCCCGCCTTTAAAGATTCTACCGCATGAACAATATATGCATCGTATAAACCAAAAGCATTTCCTTCTGTTAACCGAAGTTTTTCTTTAATCTGTGTTAAATCCAGACAGGTATCTTTGTGATAGATTACTCTCCCTGTCGATACAAAATCTGCCAACTGTTCAGGTTTCAAAACTCTTTTGTAAGGCACAGGACATTCATAAAAGCCCATGGGAATTTTGCCAGTTTGATTCAGCAAGTCATAAACCCGATCATTAAAAACAGCGTCGCTCTCCCGCTCGTCTGCCAACAGACCTGTGATGGCAATTACAGCTTCAACGCCTAAATCACTCACTTCTTTAACAAAATCTGCTTGTTTGGCAATTGCACCACCAAAAGTTCCTGTTGCCACCACTGGCACCGAACCGTCTGCTACTTTTATTACATGTTTAATGGCTTGGATACGTTCCTTATCAGTTAATTCAAACATTTCGCTCGAAAGGCAATTGGCAAATAAACCAGAAGAACCCGCTTGCAAATAGATTTCGGTTAATTGCGTGAGGGCAGGATAATCTATCTCGCCGTTGCTTAAAAAAGGTGTGAGCATTACCGGGATGAACCCTTTTTGTGCATTTTCCATTTAATATTGATGTAGGATTTAATATGATAATTTGTGCAAATCCAGTGATGTTAATTTGCAGTTTCTAGTTTTTTCTTCTTGATTTTGGTAACGAAAATTCCAACTAAAAATATGGTCAGCGTGCCGATTACGATAATCATGTTTTTATGCAAGGGGTTCCTGAAATTTTCATATTCCGGTGGCAATAGGGTGGAAAATGTCATCCAGATAATAACTACAATTCCGATGATGGTTGCGATTATCGCTTCGTGGTTTTTTGTTTGTTTACTAATAATTCCAAGTAGAAATAAACCCAGCATACCAGCAGCAAATATCCCTGAAAGTTCCCACCAAACATCTAAAATGCTTTTAACGCCAATCATTGCAATTCCGGCAATCATCCCCAATAAGCCAAAACCAATCGTTGCAATGTGTAGCAGCGACAGGTTCTGTTTTTCCGTTACGTCGGGTTTGATGTAACGCTTGTAAATATCTTCAGAGAAAACCGTTGCAGATGCATTCATACCGGAACTGATGGTACTCATTGCCGCCGATAAAATTGCTGAAACGATTAATCCAACCAACCCCACCGGAATTTTGGTGACCATGAAATGCGGCATAATCTTATCGCCATAATCTGATGGAAGCAATGCATTTTGAAGTTTCAAAACCTCTGAGGCACTTGTACCAACGGGCAATCTTTCAAGTGCTACCTGATGTTTGATGGATTGCACCAAGTTGGGATTAACTTCATAGTAGGCAAACAAGCAAGATCCTATAATAAAAAACAATAGCGATGCTGGAATATATAACCATACACAAAGCCATATTGATTTAGATGCAGCTTTACTTGATGATGCGGTATGATAACGTTGAATATAATTCTGATCCATCCCGAAATTGTTCAGGTTGATAAAGAATCCATACAGCAACACCACCCAAAACGAAGAGCCGACAAAATCCATTTTAAAACTTCCCAGACTAAATTTATCTGCAGATTTACCAATTTCTACGATTTTAGAAACGCCGCCAGGCATATTGGTAATAATGAGGTACAGAATAAGTAGAGCGCCGAATGTTTTCACTACAGCCTGCACCACTTCTGTCCAGATTACTGCTTCAATTCCACCTAACACGGTATAAAAAATAATGCAGATGCCCATCACAATCATGATCATTTGCATGGAATAACCGGTTAGCGCCTGTAAACTTAACGCAATTCCGAAGAATATGGACCCCATTCTGGCGAGTTGCGTAAGTAAAAAACAAAGCACTGCGTAAACCCTTGCCCAAGCGCCAAAACGTTTTTCTAAATGTGTATAGGCAGAGATTTCTCCTGTATTGCGGTAAAAAGGAACAAAATATTTTGAGGCTACCCAAGCGGCAAGCGGCATAGAAATACTAAAAACAAATGCATTCCAGTTGCTTCCAAAGGCTTTCCCTGGAACACCCAAAAATGTATTGCTGCTTAAAAACGTAGCATAAATTGATAAACCTATTGCCCATCCGGGAATAAGGCCCGAAGCTTTTGTAAATTGTTCGGAATTTTTATTTTTTCGTGAAAAATAAACCCCAACTAATATCATCCCAACAAGGTATATGAAGATTATCGCAAGATCGAAAATAGGAAGACCTTTCATTACTTATTGGCTCGTTTATTAATTTGGTTAAAACAAATATGCATTTCTAAACATCAGCATTCATATAAGATTTTGGCTACATCTTGTACCATCTTATCTTTAAGAATAGTGTTACGGGTTGCGAGTTATCAGTTACAGGTCTGCAAGCCGAAAAATAAAAAAATCCTTAAAAAAAGAGCTGTTAAATAATAATTATAACTGAAGCAACTAATTTCTCAAGGATATTACCTACAACCTTCAACCCGTAACTAAACAAAAGCCCAAACAGGTAACTAATAACCGGTAACTCGCAACTGATGCTACCCTATTGTACATCCAAAGCATCAATCGCCAACTCTTTCGCATCTATTGCAATTAAACGAACTTTATAACTTCCTGCATTGATCATGCTGCCTGTATTGGTATTTAGATAATTCCATTTACCTGATTTTGTTGGGGCAAATTCGGCCTGTTCTGTTTTCATTAACGTGCCATCCGCAGAAAGAAATTCGATTTTAGCTTTTAAAATTTTTGAAAATGGATTATGGTATTTGATGGTTAAAGAATAAGTATCGGCCACTCCAACGCCTATCGACCATTCTAAAATTCCACCGCTACTTTCTTTAAAAATAACGCGTTGCTTATCCATTAAATTTTGCTTAACGATGCTCTGACCTGCTAGTTTTGCATCAATTGCTTTGTAGCTAGTCACCGTTTTTAAATCGTAAGCTGGCTCAAGTTCACTTGGTGGAACAATGGCTATCGTCCTCATTTTGCCACTCACTGAAACTTGGTCGTTTGCTGAAAACCTTTTACGGAAGACCATAAACTTTTCTCCATCGCTATTCGTAATCTGCGTTTTAGTATCCTCATAGTCGGCTGGCTTTTCATCGCTTTCATTTAAAGCCACGAAAACATCAGCTACTGCATTTATCTTAAAAACAAAATCTTTGTTGACTTTACTGGTTTGAATCCACTCTGCGCCATATAGATTTGGTGGCAAGGAAGTAAATTGCACAGACGAATCTATAAATTGTTTATCGCCAATATCCATCCAACTCTCTAATTTGTAATTTTTGCCAGGCTGAATGTTCACAATCGAATTAGACTGATTTTCAGTAATTTGAATTTTATCTAAGCTGGCAATGGCAATGGCTGAAATAAGCGCCTGCCCAACTTTGATCTGCGGAAAGGATATCGTCAACTGTCCAGCTTTGCTGAAAACCTTTACGGTTTTCTTTAAAACAGTATTAGAACCTGCTTCTTTCCAGATATCAACATCTTTTAGCACAGTTTTGTCGTTAATTGCTACATCAAACAACCGCATTTTTTCAGCATTCATGCCACCGCCGATTCCCAGCCAAGGTTCAATAAAATATAGCTCCACTAAATATTCGCCATCTTTTGGAACAGGAAAGCTAAACTTCAGCTGATCTCTACCATAACGGAAGGATTGGAAGAGCTTCCAATCTGAACTGCCCGCGATTGGCGAAAAGGTTCTTCGCTGACTAGCAAAAAATGAAGGTACTCCAGGAAAACCGGAAGTCCAGGAGGTTGAACCGTAATTTTTAGTATTGGAAACTAACTGTTGATCTGCCAACCATTGGTTTCCAAAATGATCTTGATAAGATGGTCCACCACAATTTAACCGATATAAATAGTTGTACTTATCTTGAGGTTTTAAAACATCGGTATTAATTACCAAGCGATCAAAGTTTGGAGATTTCGGAAGGCTATTTAACACCATTTGATCTTTGGCGACAGCCTTTCCATCAACATATCCCACTGCGTAAAGCACATTATATTTAATATTTGGCTTATTCCATTGGAAATGTGTTCCGATAGCGCCACGTTTTTGCTTGCCTAATGATGCTCCATTGATATCGTTAAAAAGCTCTACCTCATTGCAGTTGGAATAAACCACAATGCTGTCTTTTATCCCTGGTTTCGACCAGCGATTTGGCCAGGTATGAGAAACAATATAAACCATGGGTTCGGTAGCTTTTGGCGCATAATTGGCTCTGAACATGTAAAAAACGTCAGTCGGCTCTTCCCATGGGGTAAACATTCCTTTATAATTTACCGGACCAATGCGATCTAAATCTCGCAAGCCTTCTCCCCCCTGTACCCGACCCGGATTATCATGTGAACTGTATAACCAGAAGAAATGACCCGCAGTTTGATCTTTTACCGTTTCTGCCAAACGAACTTTCGTTTCCATTAAATCGGTCATTTTGTTTTCAGTAAAACCTTTCCCGTTTGCATCAACCTCATGAAGATCTATCGTTCTCCATGCACCATATTCGCCAACCAAAACCTGTCTTTTTAAATCTTCTCCGTAAGTTGCAGGATTGCCACCGTAAGTTCCTGTCCAATTTTGCGGCACATCCCAATCGGTCCCTTTGCCCCCATTGCAAGTGGTTACTTTTCTTTGCGATGATGCCGTTGGATCTAATTTTCTGATCAGTTCGGTGCATTCCCTTGCAAAATCTTCGGGTAAAGTACTCTCATTTTCTAAGCCCCACAATACAACCGAAGGACTGTTTCTTCGCTCCTTAACCCAGTCGACCAGTAATAATTTAAAGTTTTTTCGAAACTCTGGCGTATCATACCAGATATGAGCAGCCATTTGGGTCCAGCTTAAAATACCCAGCTCATCCCAATAGGTTTGATAAAGTAAATTATGCGGTTGATGCGCATCCCGGAATGCGTTGAAACCCGCAGATTTAATTTGCATTACCCGCGAACGAATCTGCTCATTGCTAAAAGCATGACTGTTGCCAATTAAGTGCTCATATTCTGCAATTCCATTAATAAAAACTGGCTTTCCATTTAAAAAAAATACTTTTTGATTTGCTTGTTCACCAATTGGCCAGCTGATCCATCTGATTCCATAAGGCGTTTTGATTTCATCTATTACCTTACCATTTTCGGTAATGGAAGTTTTTAAGGTGTATAAATATGGGTTCTCGAGCGACCATAATTTGGGATTAATAATCTCATCCGTTTTTTGATTTATTACAACCTCTTTGCCTGCAGGGATAACTATTTTTTTAGGCAGTGCTTTTTCAATAGTGCCTTCAGCATCTAACAACTGGTTGTATATCGTTACTGATTTAGGTTTTGAACCGTAATTTTTGACAGTTGTAGCAAAATTTAGCAGAGCAGATTTTTCAGAAATCCGATCATTATTCCAGATGTGAACACCAAAAGGCTCAATTCGCAACTCATTGGTTACGATGAGATGTACAGGTCTGAAAATACCCATAGGTTGCGAACCTTCGGAAAAACCCCTTTCGGTAGAGCAACCGCCATCTACCCAGGGTAAATCCTGGATGTTTGCAGGGTGATCCGCCCTAACAGCCAATAAGTTTTCCTGATTATTTAATTTGATAACATCGGTCACATCTAAAGTAAACGTAGTTCTTCCACCTACATGATAACCAACTTTGTTTCCATTTAGCCAAATGGTGGCGTAAGAGCCAACACCTTCAAAGTATAAGAAAAACCTTTTGCCGGTTTTAAGTTCGTTGCTTTTGAAGGTTTTTCTATACCAGGCGTAACCATGTTTATTGCCATGAAGTTTTCTTTGATATCCTTCGTATTGGTCCCAGTTGTGGGGAACGTTTACGGTTTTCCAGTTATTGGTTTTATAGGTGGTATTTTCAAACCCATTGTAGGCATTGATGTTTTTCTCATCAGCAATGCTTACCCAGTTGGCATTAAGTAGAATGTCTTTTCGGTTGTTTTGCGAGAAAGCACCGGATGCTAAACAAAGGAAAATGGCAAGAAATGATACTTTTAAATTTTTCATACAATAACATTATGCGTTATCCCGAGGCACGAAGCAATCTTATTCATTAATTTAATTTTGCAATTGCTTTAAGATTGCTTCGTGCCTCGCAATGACGATTTACATAAGATTTAAAGCGTTTTTAAATCCCCACTTAACTTATAAACTCCACCTGGCTGGGTCGAAATACTAATGGTTTGATTTTTATAGCGAATTAAACATGTTCCGCCAGCGTTAGAATTCACCTCGAGTGCTTCCAGTTGTCCATCCTTCCACTTAATATCTAGCTCGAAACCACCTCTGGCTCGCAAACCACTAACATCTCCCTGAGGGATTTCTGTTGGTAAGGCGGGTAAAATATCGATAAAGCCCTGGTGGCTTTGTACAATCATTTCTGCGATGCCGGCTGCACCACCAAAATTTCCATCGATCTGGAATGGTGGGTGAGCATCAAATAAGTTTACATAAGATCCGGCTCCACTTTTCGCTGGTTTCAGCAGCATTTTTACCAGTTCCATGGCATGGTCGCCATCTTTAAATCTCGCCCAAAAGTTAATTTTCCATGCTAAGCTCCAGCCTGTGGCCTCATCGCCGCGATAAAGCAGAGATTGTTTTGCGGCATTCATCATCTTTTCATCCTGAGTCCAGGTGATGTCATTTCCAGGAAATACACCCCATAAATGGGAAACGTGACGATGTTTATTTGTGGTGTCGTCTTTATCCTCTAACCATTCTTGCAACTGCCCGTATTTTCCGATTTGATTAGGTGCAATTAACTTCAGCTTTGCTGCCAATGAATTTCTCAAATCAGGATCAACACCTAAAATATCGGCAGCAGCAATGCAATTTTTAAATAAGGTACGGATGATTTGATGATCCATCGTTGGTCCGGCCACTAAGCCGCCGTTTTCTGGCGAGTTGGAAGGCGAACTGATTAACCAACCTGTTTTCGGGTCTTTAACCAAGAAAGTATCAAAAAACAACGCCGCTCCTTTCATCAAGGGATAAGCTTCTTCACTTAAGAATTTTTTATCCTGGCTAAACGCATAATGTTCCCACAAATGCTGACTTAACCAGGCGGCACCGCTTACCCAAATTCCATGATTGGAGGCATTGATAGGTGCCGTAGCATTCCAAATATCAGTATTGTGGTGCAAAACCCAGCCCGGTGCATCATAATACTCACGAGCGGTTTCTGCGCCCGCTTTTGCCAAACCTTCAATCTTCTTAACCAAAGGCTCATTTAATGGCGAAAGATTTAGAATTTCCGTTGGCCAGTAATTCATCTCCATGTTAATGTTTGTGGTGTATTTACTCCCCCATGGTGGCGTAAGTAAATCATTCCAAATCCCTTGAAGATTTGCAGGTTGTGTACCTGGTCGTGAACTAGAAATCAACAAATACCGACCATATTGCATGTAAAGTGCAGAGAAAGCAGGATCATTAGACGTTGCAAATTTTACTAAACGTTCATCAGTCGGCAGTATCTCATTTTCTGAGGTACCAAAATTAACTTTGAATTTATTATAGTAACTCTGGTATTCCTGAACATGATTTTTCTTCACTTCTTCGTACGACTTACCTTTCAACAAAGTTAGCGCTTGGATATTTGCCTTGGCTGGATCGCCAGAAACGTTTTGAGCATCTATAAAATTAGTTCCCGCTGTTAAGTATAATGTGGCTTCATCAGCATTGATTACCTCAATTTTTTTACCGATTGTTTTTATCGATCCATTTTTAACCTGAATATTCAACCTGCTTTCACCCCTCAATACGCCATCTTTCACATTTACGGTAAGTGAAAGTGTGTTATTCGGCAATACTTTTACCCCAGACTTTTGATGTAAACTAGAAAAAGCAGCAGTGAAACTAATTGATTTTTTACGGTCGGCAGTAAGATTTATCACGATCGCCCGGTTAGGCTGACTTGCGAAATACTCCCTAATAAAATTAACTCCATTTGCCTGATAAGCAGTGCGAACGGTTGCAGTGGCTAAATCAAGGGAACGCTTGTACTTGCTAATTGAACCTTGCTGAGCAAACTGTAAATTCAAATCGCCAAAAGGCTGATAACTGGCCTGATACTGTGGAACGGCTGGAGGATTTTGATCCTGAATTTTATATTTCCAGGTTTTCACTAACGAAACGCCCTGTTCAATTGTTGCACCTACGGGATAAACACCAATCTTTTTACTCGTATCCTTATATCCACCTATCCCACCACGATCATAGTAGTTAAGCACCTGGATCGCAATTACGTTCTTACCAGGTTTAATCAGTTTTGCAGGTACAGTATATCTTCTGGCATCGGGGCCATCGGTATTGCCAACCAATTGGCCGTTTACGTAAGTAACGTCCTGATCAAAAATTTTGTTAAGATCGAGCACCAAATCTTTACCCGCCCAGCTTTGTGCTACATCAAAGGTTGTCCTAAACCACACTGAACCATCCACATTAGCTAAACCCACAGTTTCCCAACCTTCGTAAGCGGGTACCGCAATCGTTTTCCAGAGTTTGTCGTCATAATTCGCTGAAGCAGGGTTTCCGGTCATTCCCTTACCTTCTTTCATTTCCGCTACCCATGCTTTACGATCACCTGCTTCGCTTTGCAGGCCCATAAATTCTTTCTGAGCAAGTGCTTCAGCCTCTTTTTGCTTCCCCTCGAAAAGTAGTTTTCTAATCTCCTGAAGATATTTATAGGCGCCCTTCCGATTGTAGTCGCGAGGCTTTCCGGTCCATAAAGTTTCTTCGTTAAACTGAATATGATCGTAAGTTACACCTCCATAAATCATTGCTCCAATTCTGCCATTTCCAATTGGTAAGGCATCGGTCCATTTCTCTGCAGGTTGTTTGTACCAGAGTTCCTGCTTGGCTTGTTGTGCAACAGAAACCTTGATGGTACATAAGAGCGTAGCTATTAAAATAATCGATTTAACTTTCATCAGGTTCTATTGTCCTTTATCACCAGAAACATAGTCTATCGCTTCGAAGGCGTCTTTTTCTTTTCTTACACCTACCCTGGCGTTTCTAAAATTGTTATTTCCTAAAGAGATATTTTTCGTTCCGGCACCGCTTAACCTTAAATAAGTGCCTGTTCCTACCACTGGAAAAGAGTTGTAAAGAAATAAATTACTTACATTTTTTAAGTCTACCACTGCTGCATCGTTATGCGGAGTATAGGTTTTAAGATTATTAATTACCAGATTATTTACTCTTGATGCCTTTAAAGAAGCACCCATTTCTGTGTTCACCTGTACATTATGAAATTCAATTTTATTTGAAAAACTGATATCAAAACCAGTTTTTGCATCCATATTAATATCGTTAAACGTGATATTTTCAATCGGCATTTCTTCTAAACCATTGAGGTAAGCTGCCTGGTTTACCTGGCCTGTGATATTACTGAAGTGGATATTTCTGAATTTTGGGGTTCGATCAGACACCGGTTCTACATTCGTTTTAGCATACTGCATATCTAAAACAATAGCTTGCTGCTTAATATCTTTCATGATGATGTTGCTCACCCGAATTTCTTCCACTACACCACCCCTTCCTCTTGCAGTTTTAATTCTGATTCCTCTATCCGTTCCATCAAAAACGCAATTAGATATGGTAATTTTCCGCACATCGCCAGACATTTCGCTGCCAATCACCACACCGCCATGACCGGATAACATCGTACAATTGGTAATTACATAGTTTTCGGCTGGAATTGCCATTCTTCTTCCAGGTTTATCCTTACCCGATTTAATCGTGATACAGTCATCGCCAACGCTAATATGGCAATCTGAAATGTGAACATTTTTGCAAGATTCCGGGTTAATTCCATCCGTATTTGGGGAGTGCGGATTATTGATTGTTACCGCATGGATCTTTACATTTTCGCAAAACTCAGGGTTAACCGTCCAGAATGGCGAATTCCGTATGGTAATGCCCTCAATCAATACGTTTTTACAAAACATGGTTTGAATAAACGGCGGACGAAGAAAACCTCGTTTCATTTGCTTCGGATCGTCTGGCAACAAAATGTCTTTGTTTAATTTATCGAATTCATATTGCCATTTAGATCGAGCTTGCCCCTCTTTATAACCTTCCACAAAATCCCACCACTTCTTGCCATGGCCGTCAATTAGTCCACGCCCTATGATGGAGATATTCTCCGCTTTGTAAGCATAAAATAATGGCGAGAAACTTTTAACGTCTACACCTTCATATCTACTTTCCACCATTGGCAGATAATCATCAAAGTTATCGCTGAAGTGCAATTCAGCACCAGCATCTATAAAAATGGTGATATTACTTTTTAAATGTATTGCACCAGTTAAGTATTTTCCTGCTGGGAAATAAACCGTTCCACCACCTGCTTTTGATGCCGCATCAATTGCCTTTTTGATGGCAGCAGTAGCCAATTTACTACTGTCGTTTTTCGCACCATATTTGGTAACATTATAAAACGATTGTGCGTTAACGGATAAATAAAAACCTGTTAATAGTAAAAAGATTAGCGACTTTAGGATGTGTTTCATTTTGTTTATTACTATTTATATTTTTAATTTATGATGTGATCATTTACAATTAACTAAGCCTAAAGCATAACATGCTGCTTTCAAATTTCTGCCGTCGCGAAAAGGAGGAACTGCCAACCCACATACTGGCTTCAGCTCTCTTTAGTTCATCTCAACTTTTACAGGCTTCAATGTTTTAGATCTATAAATTTCTTTTCCATCAACATACACCGCAAAACCTTTTCCTTTATTGTACTTTTTCCCGGTTTTATCCCAGATTAAAGTCACTATTTTATTATGGTAAGTTAGATTATCCAAAGCAAACCAATCCCATTTATTTTTCGGAATTAATGGATAGATTTCTAACATGTTATCCTGGCGAGGTTTTACTCCAATCAGATCGTTAATGATTAAATCGTTAAAAGTGGAGTGATTATAAAAACTACTTCTAGGATTATCGCCTTTTAGCCATTCTCCCGTTTTTTCATCCTGATATTCGCCAATATACCGTTTACCGTTTTTCACATGAGAAGCCGCGTATTGATGCAATTCCTGATAAAAGACCTGTGCATTCATTTTACCGTGATTTTTGTAATTGGTAAGCAAATTCGAAAGCCCTTTTAAGGTTTGCGAGCTTGCAAAAGGCCAAAGTGCACCATCCCATTCGCAGCTATGACCCGTACCACGGGTTCTAAAAGTTGGCTCCCGACGCTCGGCAGTGGTTAATCCCCATGGCGCTTTAAACCCAGCGGTATCCAGTAATTGATTCCATGCCTTTGCGTATTCTGCCTTATCATCAGGCAGGTTGAAGTCCCAGGGTGTAAAACCAATGGCTTCGCGTACATCAGACGAACCACCTTTTGCTTTCCTGGTTTCAAAAAATGATTCAGATGAATTCCACAAACTATCCTGCACTAAATTTTTAATCGCTTTAGCCTTTGATTGATATTTTGAAACCAAAGCCTGATCGCTAAACATTTCAGCAATCTTAGCTAAAGCCACAGCATTTCCATACATGTAACTGTTAATGGTAGGGCGTTGATTTTGATCCTTCCTTGATCCACTCACTGACTCTTCCATTCCATCTTTCACATCATGTTGCCAGAACAAGCCATTTTTAAGTTGTCGCTGAGTTTCCCATTTGGCATAATCTTCATCAAGTGCCGGAAGAATTTCTTTTAAAAAACCCTGATCAGGTTTTACCAGATAGTTCTGATAAACGGCATCATCAACCCAACTGCTAAATTGGTGAAAACGTTGCTTTGTTTGACCAGCATCGGCCTTATAAAGCCAAAATTTGATATAATCTTTTAAATAGCTATTGTCTTTTAACCAACGGCCTTCATAAATATGATGCCCTAAAGCACAGCTGATGGAATTATATTTTCCAGCATGTTTTACAGGTTCAATAAATTCGGTAAAAATGAATCCTTCCGGTGTCTTAACCAAATGCTTTCTAAAGGTCCACCAACGGTAATAATAATTTTGTTCCAGAACAGAATCAGGGCATTCGAATAAAGGCGCCTGATCTGCCAGCCATTTAAAAGCATCCGCATTTGGAATATAATTTTTTACTGCTTCGTCATCAATTGAATTAAAATACGATACATATTTATTTAATTTCTCAGTGCCTAAAATAGATTTTTGCTGTGCAAAGCCTGCAAACGCCATCACCGATAAGGAAATGGTCGCTATAAAATTTCGTGTATTTCTCATTATTCAAATAACCAGTCTATATCTTTTCCTCTACCATCTAAGCCTGCATTGAAGATACGCAGTTCTTGTTTATCATCAATAAAACCTAATATTAAACATTCGCCTTTACCCAGATTTAACGTATGCGTTCCTGCCGGGAATGAATAAGCATGTACGTTTGCCGGTGGAAAGCCGTTTAGCACCAAAGCATTCGAAATTTTAATTTCCGACTGGCCATAGTTGTTTGCACTTGCATCGGTTTCCAACTGCGGTGGCGCCAGGTATTTCGGATTTTTCTGATTGAAAAATCCCACCAACAACTTCACAGGCGCTTTGGTCGAAAATCTGATTTCGGTACCCGTTTTAACCTGCTTTTCCTTTGAAATTTTTATTCCTTTCAAACCGATTAATTGTTCGGCAACTTCTTTAATTTGAACGGTGGTATCTGTAAATACCTCCACATTTTTGTTGATGATGTAGTTTGCAGATTCGTTAAGCACATTTACTTCAGCAGCTTTGTAAGGCATAACTTTAGCAACAGCTGCTCCGCTTAATGATTTTAAAGAATCGATGCTTTTCTTAAAATGGTTTAATTCTTTTGTAAAAACAGGCAACATTTCTTTCCAATGGATAAAAGTTTTATCAACTCCTCGCATCGGAATTTTTCTTTGCTTGGTTTGCATGCTATTGGCATATAAATAACTGCTTTCAGTAAGCTTAACCAGTTTAGCATAATGATCCACACTTTTTTGGAGAAAAGGCAATGCCTGCTCTAAATCGGCAACGTTGTTAGAATATTTATACCTCAAAATCCATAGTGCTGATTTTACCTTTTCTGCATAGAAATTAGCCATTTCATCATAGCAATACATGTCGTTTTTTAGGCGATTAAATTCTTCAACATCTTTGGTTGCTTTTACCTTTTCGATAGATGCCAATGCCTTTTTACCATGTTCCACCACTTCTTTAGCAACCTGAACAGGCGTTTCGCCAATGTGACCTTGTTTTTTCCATTCCTTTTCGGCGTACTCAATAATCATCTCGCCTTCCGGCGCTTCCGATTCGTACATTAATGTAAATAAACCGTAACGGAAAGGGTTAATTAACTGCGTCATCAGCATACCTAAAGTTAAGGTTTGGCGGTTGCCATCGGTAATGCCGTACCGACGCAATAATTTTGGCGATATCTCTCCAGACTCTTCATAGGCATTCAAAATTGATTTTCCATCCGCCAAGCTCGAGCCATATTTATCAGCAAGCTGCTTGCCCCAATAATTAATTTCCTGTGGGCGATCACGTTCTGATTTCCAGGCATATCTTGCCCATTCCTTGTACCAAATCCAGTCGCGATCTACCTCTAAAATCCTTCCTTTCACATCATCGGCGGCATAAGGCCAATCCCAATAGCTGTGCTGAGGATACAAATGCAAACCTTTCGCGTTGTATATCTTATTCATCGCTATAACCGATTTCTTAATAAAATCTGCAGATCCATATCTAAAAGGTTCCAGATTTGCCAGGATGTGAACGTTTGAAATGTTCACCGTGCCTATGGCTGCCAATTTACGATTGAGCTCTGCCCATGCACCACGAGGTTCGTAAGTTGTTAAAGCCTCGCCATTGAATTTATTTTCGGTATATAAGTTTTTATAGAAAGGTAAAGCCGCTTTCATCACAGCTGGTGCATCGGTATCATGCGCCCGTAAAACAATTGGTGGCTCCTCTTTAATTCCGGCTGCCTTCAAACCATCCTTCACTCCAGGTATAATCGTTTTGGTAAACCAATCAATATCATCCTGGCCGACACCTTCCATAGCCTCGCCTAGTGCCACCATTAAACCCACATTTGGATATTTCGCTACAAAAGCAGAAATAGATTTCTGTGTATAATCAGCAATCAAAGGTATAATCGGGCGGTTCCTGTCTTGGGTCTTCAAGCCATGCTTGTCTGCAAAAGGTTTCGGAATAATGATGTTATAAAACATCTGAATAACCCAAATTCCACGCTTATCAGCCTCACTGGTTAGAAAACGGAAGATTTCTTCGTTCTTTTTTAAAGTCGCATCATCCACTTCAACCGCATAAGGATATTCTTTAAGCCTTAACAGGGACGAAAATGGATGCCCGTTCCATAAATAAAGAGAATTATAACGGTTTTCAACCATCATATCCAAATATTTTATCCATAGCTTTTTATCATATAACCATGGAAAAGACTCCTCCGTATAAGGATATTCATAAACATCATGACCCGGGAGATAATCGGGCTTTTGGAGGCCAATGCAAGTTCCCCTTAACACCATTTCCGGATGATCGGTATAGGAAAGCTTTGCTGGGAGAACTTTGTTTTCAGCAATTTTATCGATCAAATCCAAACAACCATAAAGGGTTCCTGAATGGTCTGCACCTATAATATAAAGTGTCCCATCCTGATCATAAGAGATAGAAAAACCTTCTTTACCAGCTGTAAAAGCCTTTTTGACAATTGAAACCGGGAATTGCGGTTTAAAAATTTTGTCGTCTGCAGTGCCGATAACAATAGAGTTTTTACCCTTTACAAACTTCTGGCGATAATCAATCACACTAAACTTAACGTTATAACCATTTGCAACTAACGCATCCGTCAGGCGTTTCAAGCCAAACTTTTCACGTGTACCACTTTGCGAGGATAAATAGATGGTTTTTGATTTTGCTACTGGCGTTACTGAATTCGCTATCGCACTGCTGGAAATAAAAAGGAAAATAAAAATCAGAAAATTTCTCATTCGGTTGGCTCTAATAACAAACCTTGAAAACAAGGCTAAGGGAATAACATTTGGTTAAAAAGCTTATTTAAATATAAATAAATTATTCAAATATAAGTATTATAGCCTTTAGATTTTGTAATATTTCTGCAAGGTAAACCATCTTTTAATAACTTTAAAGGCAATATGACAACATCAGCAAGTATTTTGATAAGAAGATCAAATTTTTAATCAAGAATATCTGCTTTATTTGTAAGTATAAAAACAACAACAAAGAGAAGCGTTGTATATATTTGCTTCTTACTCCGATTTCGATCAGGATTTTAACCAAATTATCAATTATTAATCTGAAAAAAAAATATGTTTTCATTACAAAATAAACGAGCTGTAGTCACAGGTGGTGGAAGTGGAATTGGAAAAGCCATAGCGACCATATTGGCAAAACAAGGTGCAGAAGTGCACATCATCGAGCTGGGTGTAGAACAAGCTGCCGGAGCGTTATCAGAAATTGAAGCGGCTGGCGGAAAGGCTTTTAGTTATGCTTGCGATGTCGCTGATCATCAGGCAGTAAAAGAAATTTTTAATCAAATCGGAGCGATTAACATTTTGGTAAACAACGCTGGAATTGCCCATATTGGTAAGGCCGATACCACTGAAGAATCGGATTTCGACAGGGTAATGCGTGTAAATGTAAAAGGCGTATATAATTGTTTATACGCGGCTATCCCACAATTGCGGGCAGCTGGCGGTGGTGTAATTATCAATATGGCTTCCATTGCTGCATTAATCGGCCTGCCCGATCGTTTTGTTTATAGCACTGCAAAGGGTGCAGTTAAAGCGATGACGATGAGCGTTGCAAAAGATTATATCAGCGAAAATATCAGATGCAACTCTATTTCTCCAGCCAGGGTGCATACCCCTTTTGTTGATGGGTTTCTACAAAAGAACTATCCGGATAACATCGATGAAATGTTTGAGAAACTTTCGAAAACTCAACCGATTGGAAGGATGGCGAAGCCGGAGGAAGTTGGTGCCCTTGCCTTATATTTATGTAGTGATGAGGCTTCTTTTATAACTGGCTGCGATTATCCTATTGATGGCGGCTTTACCACATTAAATAATTAGATACAATATAAATACTTCCTAAAATGAAATTAATACGATTTGGCGAACCAGGATTTGAGAAACCGGGTGTGATTATCAATGAAAAATATTACGATGCTTCATCATTGGTAGAAGATTATAACGAAGCCTTTTTTGGTGGCGACGGTTTAGAGAAATTAAAGAAAGATCTTGAGTCGGCTGATTTACCAGAAGTTGATCAAAATGTACGTTTGGGAGCAGCCCTTGCTCGCCCATCAAAACTTATTTGCGTAGGCTTAAACTATAAAGATCATGCTGCAGAAACCAATGCAGCCATTCCAACTGAACCTATTTTGTTTTTTAAGGCAACCTCGGCAATCGTTGGTCCGAATGATGATTTAGTGATTCCAAAAAACAGCAAAAAAACTGACTGGGAAGTGGAACTGGCTATCGTGATTGGCAAAAAAGCCAGTTATGTTTCAGAAGAAAACGTTTTAAATCATGTTGCAGGTTATGTTTTGCATAATGATTACAGCGAACGCGAATTCCAACTGGAAAGAAACGGGCAATGGGTTAAGGGTAAAAGCTGCGACACATTCGCCCCTATCGGCCCATTTATTGCCACGCAAGATGAAATTGCTGATGTCCACAATCTTCGCCTGTGGTTAACCGTAAATGGTAAAACCTTACAAGATGGAAACACATCAAATCTGATTTTCAATGTTCCTTTTATGATTTCATACATTAGCCAGTTTATGACACTTTTACCTGGCGACGTGATTACTACCGGAACACCTGCAGGTGTTGGTTTGGGCCAAAAACCTGAACCATGGTATTTAAAAGCAGGTGATGTGGTAGAATTGGGTATTGATGGCTTAGGCAGCAGCAAACAAACTGTTAAAGCTTACAGCGGAAATTAACATGAAAAGATACTGCTTTACGCTCGATTTGATTGATAATGACGAACTAATTGCTGCTTACAAGCAGTATCATCAATCGGTTTGGCCTGAAATTTTAGAAAGCATTAAATCTTCTGGGATAGATAACATGGAAATTTACCTTTCCGGAACCCGCCTTTTCATGGTGATGGATGTAAACGACAGGTTTACTTTTGAAAAGAAAACAGCAGCCGATTTAAAGAATTCAAAAGTGCAGGAATGGGAAGCGTTGATGTGGAAATATCAGCAAGCCTTGCCAGGTGCTTTACCCGGCGAAAAATGGAGATTGATGGACCAGATTTTTAAACTATAACAATTTTTATGATTGACTCTCACGTACATTTCTGGAATTTCGACCCGGTTAGAGACAGTTGGATTTCAGAGGAAATGAATGCCATCCGCAAAGACTTTTCTCCAAAAAATTTGATGCGCACTTACAATGAGCTTCAAATTTCTGGTTGTGTTGCGGTTCAGGCAAACCAGTCGGAAGCTGAAAATGATTTTTTGCTTACACTTGCGGAGCAAAATGACATGATCAAAGGAATAGTGGGATGGGTTGATTTGAAAGACAAAAATTTACCAGATCGATTAAGTCACTGGAAAAATTTTAAAAAGATTAAGGGTTTCAGGCATGTTTTGCAGGCCGAAAGCCACGAATTTATTGTCGATCCGAAATTTGTTAATGGCGTAAAGCAGCTTAATGAATTTGCATTAACCTATGATTTACTTTGTTACCATAACCAATTGGAAAGCATTTTGGAGCTTGTTGACCAACTTCCAGATCAACCGCTGGTTTTAGATCATTGTGCTAAACCCGATGTAAAATCTCAAGATCTCAAAACATGGTCTGGTCATATCAAAACGCTTGCGCAAAACACAAATGTATCATGTAAAATTTCTGGATTATTAGCAGAAGCGGATTGGAAAAACTGGAAGGAAGTCGAAATATTTAATTGTTTCGATGTGATTTTCGAAAATTTTGGCTGCCAGAGGGTGATGTATGGCAGTGATTGGCCGGTAATGCTCATCAGTCGCCCATACCAGGATTGGTTTAACCTGGTAAGTAAGTATGCGGTTCAATTTACTGATGCCGAAAGAAAACTTATTTTTGGAGAGAATGCAAGTGCTTTTTACAAACTCTGATCATTTAAACCAGGCCGATAGAGCAGGATGGAAAATTTAATTTAAAATATTAGTTTTCGCCTCTCGAACCAAACAATAGATAATGAACAAATTAATATGAGTAAAAAGATCACATTCCCTTATAATCCACAATATCCCTCCATTGCCGATTTAAGAGTTAAGGCGAAGTCAAGAATTCCAAAGTTTGCTTTCGACTATCTTGAAGGGGGTTGCAATGAAGGACTCAACCTCATTAGAAACGAAAACGATTTTGATGACATTTATTTAAAGCCAAACTACCTAAAAGTGGGTGGAGATATTGACATGTCTGTCGAACTTTTCGGTCGCCGTTATAGTGCGCCATTTGGAATTTCGCCGATTGGTTTGCAAGGTTTAATGTGGCCAAACGCACCGGAAATATTAGCGAGGGCCGCAGCAAAAGCCGATATCCCATACACGCTGAGTACGGTTTCTACCAGCAGCATCGAACGTATTGCTGAAGTATCGGATGGAAAAGCCTGGTTCCAATTATATCATCCGACAGAAAATAGCCTAAGAGATGATATTCTTAAAAGATTAAAGGCAGTAGAGTGCCCGGTTCTGGTCGTTTTAGTTGATGTACCGGCTTTTGGATTACGATACAAAGAAATTAAGAGCGGACTTTCCATCCCACCAAAAATGTCTATAAATAATATTCTGCAAGCTTTTGCCCGCCCATTATGGGGAATAAAAACGCTGCAACATGGCATTCCTTCTTTCGCGACATTAAAACCTTATATGGAAAAAGGCATGGATATGTCGCAATTGGGGCAATTCATGAACAAGACCTTTACCGGAAAAGTTGATATCGAAAAAGTTTCGGCTATCCGCGAGATTTGGAAAGGCCCTTTGGTACTTAAAGGAATTGCTACCGATGAAGACATGCAGGCAGCGATTCAAATTGGTGTAGATGGTGTAATCGTGTCTAACCATGGCGGCAGGCAAATTGATGCAGGCGAATCTTCGATTAATTCGTTAATCAAACTCGCCGCTAATCCGGCATACAAATCGAAGCTTAAAATTATGATGGATGGAGGTATTCGTTCAGGTGTAGATTTAGCAAGGGCACATGCCGTAGGTTCGGAATTTAATTTTATGGGCCGCCCTTTTATGTATGGCGTAGGTTCGCTTGGCAATGAGGGTGGCGATCACACCATCAATATGTTCAAGACGCATTTGTATCAGATTATGCAACAGTTAACGATTGAGAAAATTACTCAGTTTCCTGATCGGTTGTTGAAACCTTAAATGAGATTTGCGATTTAATTAACCACAGATGAACAGGATAGGTATAGATAAAATTATTTTTCAAATAAAATCTGTGTTTATCTATGTGCATCTGTGGTAAAAAAGCTTAAGTTGATGAAATTGGGGTTTACTTAGAAAACTTATAAGTAGAGCTGGTTTTGTAAGTTTCACCAGGTTTTAATACCGTTGAAGCAAAGTTCGGGTGATTCGGTGCATCTGGGAAATGTTGTGTTTCCAGGCAAAAGGCCGAACGGTGAGGATACGATTTTCCGCCTTTACCATCTTTATCTGCACCTGTCAAAAAGTTTCCGCTGTAAAACTGTAATCCCGGCTCAGTGGTAAAAACTTCTAATATAATTCCTGTCGATGGACTTGTAACCTTTGCAACAGCAGTTTTGCCATCATTTGCTTTAAGTGCAAAATTATGGTCGTAGCCTTTACCGTACTTTAATTGCTGGTCGTTTTCATCAATTGATTTGCCTATGGTTTTGGCGGTATTAAAATCAAAAGCAGTGCCTTTAACTGGCTGTAACTTACCTGTAGGAATCAACGTTGAATCAACAGGTGTATAAGCATCAGCAGCAATCATTAATTCGTGATCTAAAATCGTTTTGTTTCCTTCACCATTTAAATTGAAGTAGGCGTGATTGGTTAGGTTAACCACCGTTGCTTTATCTGTTGTAGCAGTATAATCAATTGTTAATGAATTATCCTCCGTTAGGCTGTAAACCACTTTCACATCAAGCTTACCAGGATAACCCGCTTCACCATCTTTAGAAATGTAATTAAGTTCTAATTTTTGTCCATCTAACTGCTTGGCTTCCCAAACTTTTGAAAAGAAACCATCTGCTCCGCCATGTAAAGTGTTTACCCCATCATTTAACTGAAGTTGATACTCCTTACCTTCAAGGGTAAATTTTCCTTTAGCAATTCTGTTACCATATCTACCGATTAAAGCACCGAAAAAAGGCTCTCCTTTTTTGCGATAGGCTCCGATACTATCATATCCCAAAACTACATCGGTAAGTTTGTTATCTTTATCGGGTACCATAAGCGAAACAATTCTCCCGCCATAATTAGAAATTGTAACTACGGCACCTTGCTTATTCTTTAAGGTGAACAGCTTCACTTCCTTGCCATCAAGTGTGGTATTATATTTTGATGAATCAGCCTGAACACTTGTTTCATCCTTTTTTTCACTTTTTGGATTGCAGGAATATAATGTGGCCGCTAAGCAAATTGCTGCCATTGGAAAGCCTTTTAAAAAAATTCGTTTCATAAGATTTATTTTGGTTAAGGCTAAAGTATGAAAAATAAATTAACGTTATTCCAACGATTATCAATTAAATTTAAGGTAATATTGATTGGATTAGCTCACATCTAAAAATTTCACATAATTTAGCGGTTTATGCAAAATTTCGACTTCAAACCTAAAGCATTTCTGTTTGATTTGAATGGCACCATGATCAACGATATGCAATATCACACCATGGCCTGGCATTCCATTATGAATGAAGATTTAGGTTCAAATTTAGATTACGAAACCGTTAAGCAGGAGATGTATGGCAAAAACCACGAAGTTTTAGAGCGGGTATTTGGTCGCAATAAATTTTCTCCATCAGAAATAGAAAAGCTTTCTATGGATAAGGAGAAAAAATATCAGGAAGGCTATTTTCCGCTTCTGGCTTTAATTTCCGGACTAGACAACTTTTTAGAATTGGCCAGGCAGAAAAATATCGCGATGGCCATTGGTTCTGCAGCAATTCCGTTTAATATCGATTTCGTTGTTGATGGATTAAACATTCGCAATTACCTTAATGCGATAGTGAGTGCAGATGATGTTGCAATTAGTAAACCAGATCCTGAAACGTTTTTAAAGGCCGCTGCAGCATTAGATATCTCGCCGCAAGATTGTTTGGTTTTTGAAGATGCGCCGAAAGGCGTCGAATCAGCATTAAATGCCGGAATGAAATGCATCGTACTCACCACCACCCACAGCATCGAGGAATTTGATGGATACTCGAACATCTTGGGCTTTATTAGTGATTATAACGACGAAAAACTTAACTCTCTTTTTTAATGGGAAAATATTTAAATCAAAAACCTGTCCTTGTTGCTGTAGATTGCATTATTTTTGGTTACGATGGTGATCAGCTTAAATTATTAGTAATTAAAAGGGCGATTGAACCGGTCAAAGATCAGTGGAGTTTAATGGGCGGTTTTATCGGCGATACGGAAGATTTAGATGGCGCTGCAAAAAGGATTCTTTTAGAATTAACAGGCTTGCATGATGTTTACCTGGAGCAGCTCCACTCCTATGGTCGCCCAGACCGTGACCCCATTGAACGCACTATTTCGGTCGTTTATTTCGCTTTGATTGACATTAATAAATACAGCAAACAGATTAACGATCAATACCATGCAGAATGGTTTAAGATAAAAGAAGTACCCGAACTGATTTTCGACCATAACGATATGGTTAAGGCTGCCATGGCCAAGATTCGCTACCAGGCAGCACTGCACCCAATTTTGTTTGAGCTGTTGCCAAAGAAATTCACCATTCCGCAATTGCAAGCACTTTATGAGCAGGTTTACGACTCACCCATTGATAACCGCAACTTCATTCGTAAAATTACCGCCAGCGGACTGCTAATTAAACAAACCGAAAAAGATAAATCGAATTCGAGGCGTGGTGCGTTTTATTTCAAGTTGGATAAAAACAAGCACAAGGCACAATTTCAATCGTTTTTGAACTTTATTCCAAGGACTATAAAATAATTTTAAAAAATTTTTCGAACGTTATGCAAGCTTACAAAATTCAAAATCAGCGAGTTGGCTTTACTTTTTTTTAACCTTAAAATAATTTTTTAATAATTATTTAAATTTATTTGCTCGATTAATTTTTATCTCTATATTTGCACCTCCTTAAACAAAAGGAAATGATTCCGTAGCTCAGCTGGTAGAGCATTACACTTTTAATGTAGTGGTCCTGGGTTCGAATCCCAGCGGGATCACCAGAAAGCCTCACATTTATGTGAGGCTTTTTTGTTTCAAAGATATGTTAAACCGCAATTCTGAAAACTTAATTCATTTCAGACCAGATAAAATGATGGCAATTGTAATGAGTAATGTTAAGCACCAAACATCCCAGATCGAATTGATATCATTGAGCTTTTGATCAAATGCTCCATTACATCAAAAAAAAAGTTTTATCCAATAAATTATCATAGTCAAGAGAGCACGTTTTGTAAAACCATAGTATAACTTGCGTCCTGAAACGCCATCCCCATTCTCAAAAAACTACTTACGATCTCTTCGCCATTGCGTTTTATTAGTTACGCATTTACTGTACAACTATTTGTGAAACAGATCTTATTTAAAAATTATATTACGGCTTTAATGTTTTTAGCGCTGCTTCAATATCGATAGGCGGCCCTACAAAGGTATTATTGGCTAAAAGCGTTTTCAGTTCATCTTTAGTAAAAAGCTTACCCATCTGCTCTTCGTTCATGTACCCGTTGTGACAGAATACATCATAGAATTTTTCAAGCTCGGGAGAAATAGGTTGATGAATGGTAAGCATTTCTCCAGGATTCTCTACAAGGTGGTTGGCAAATGTATGGGCCGTTCCCCTGGGAATAAAAACTGTATCTCCTTTCTTGATCAGGGATACCTCTTCATTAATCTGGATTAAAAATTCTCCAGAAACCACATAGAATATCTCATCGTCTTTGTGGTGTATATGCAATGCCGGGCCACCAACTTCCTTATTCGACAAATCAGCACTGGCACTCATATACAGTTGATTTTCGGTATCTACTGAGGATAACATACAACGGCCGTAAGTCTCTTTGGGAGAAGTCTTCTTTCCGAAAAACCTACTCTCAGATGCCTTCACGATAAACCCTTTCTCAGGCTTTGCCCAAGCTTTTCTTTCCGTTAAAAAGTTAAGTTTTGCCAACGCGGTAAACGGAACCGTCAGCAATGAGGTCAGCAAAAATTTACGTCGTTTCATAGAATGTTGTTCTAAATATCTGTTAAAAGGACTCTTAATTAATGTTTTAAAGTATCCTCCTTACTTCTTAAAGTATTTTTTAATATAGATATTAAAATCCGGCAAGGATTTGTCCTCAAATATTTTCACTATCTGAGAAAACTGGATAAAAGCATATTTATTGGGGTCTTTTAATAATTCGACATAATGCTCCGTGATATACTTTTTTGCATCGACATTTTCCGGTATAGGATTTTTAACTTTGGTAAGTACCCTTTTTGCCATTTCATAACATTGTCGAAGCTCTTTTTGCTTTCCTTTGCTTCTCCAATATAGAAGAGCCAATTCGTTTGCTTCATACTCTCCGTCATAATTATTTTGGGGAACATTTCCTGTATGAAACTGCAATGCATGCCCCACTTCGTGGGGCAGAAAAAATCCGTAAAAAAACAGCGCAGCTAAAGATTTACCCTTCTCTGTATTTCCGCCCACTTCTGTGAGAAAACTCTCCATAGGCGGACCACCTATTTGCCAGGTTAACTGGTAGATCTTATTTGTCCTGGACCTGAATTGCCCAGGCATAAACGTTTTTGGGATTTCTGTAGTAAGTCCTTTGAAACTAAAAGAAGACTCAACAAGTTTTACCCGTTCTTCTATATCACGGATGATATCATCGTTTTGCTTTTTCAATGCAGCGGAATCGGTATAGATTTCAAAATATCTGTTCTGCGCTTTTGCTGTTAAACAGAGCCATGATAGTAATAAGATTGATATTATGTTTTTCATATTATATAGCTTTATGGGTTAACTAAACCTTATTTTCAGTGGACGTCTACAAGCTTTATTATTGTTTTTACTAAATCTAAGGAAACAATCTGTTGATTATGAGCATTTAGCATATTTATTTTTGTCATTATTCCTTAATCATTAAGCCATTTTCTGAATCAAAATAACTGAAATTCTCCTCAAGGTTAATCTTAAACACCACTTCTGAAGTGATCTATAAGCTTTTCTCTCCATTGCAGAATTCGCCAGAGACATTACCACCAATTGTAAATATCAATATATATCGATTACAATGAGGGTTTGCCAATAACTTTGTTAAGTTTTCATGATCTTGACTTTTAAAAGTTGGTTAAAAACCTGCTATTACAGCTAAAATTTCAGGATTAATTGCTTAGCTTAATTTACATGCCTTTGGGAAGATATTTTTAGACAATGATTGAAACATGTATTTTAACGAGTGGAAGCTATTATAAAATGAGTAAAGCCACAGTTATTAATTTCGCCTAGCTCCTACAATGCAAAGCTTATTTTTTTTAAAGTTGAGCTTTTGGCTTTTTGGTCCCACTGTGCTACTTACACTGTCTGTGCTATGGGCACAAAAAACCTAATACCATCGACAGTAATTTTAACATAAATTAGAGTTCTTCCAAAGGACTCCCTATTGCGTCTAATAAAGAAATTGACGCTAAAACTGTGGTTAGATTTCATAAAATCTTCTCCTTAATTTGCAACCAAAAAGACTACCAAAAAACAGCAGAAAAAAGCGGTAGACCTGATCGGTTCTATTTAAAAAAATTAATTACAAGAAAATTTCAGTTTTGTGAGATTATAAATTTACGAAGAATAATTTGGTAGTCTTTTTGGTTGCAAAATGTTTGACCCATATTGACCCATTTTAAAAAACAAAACCCCCTAAATTCATCATTTAGAGGGTTTTTGATACAAACTGTATCTGTAGTTGTCGGGATGGCAGGATTCGAACCTACGACCTCCTGCTCCCAAAGCAGGCGCGATACCGGGCTACGCTACATCCCGAACTTAGGTATCACCTTTTTTTAAACCTTTTTTTTTGAAAGTAGGTTTGAACTTTTTGTCGGGATGGCAGGATTCGAACCTACGACCTCCTGCTCCCAAAGCAGGCGCGATACCGGGCTACGCTACATCCCGAACTTGGTATCTTCTCTTGTTAAACCCTTTTTCGAAGGGTTGGCAAAGAAACGATTTTTAAATGATAAATCAATTTTTTTGCCAAATTATTTTTTCTTTTTGCGGAGAGGGCGGGATTCGAACCCGCGGTACCGTTACCAGTACGACAGTTTAGCAAACTGTTCCTTTCGGCCACTCAGGCACCTCTCCAACTTCCTCTACTTTCTGTCCTACCGACGTTGTTTTGAGGTCTGCAAATATAGTAAAACAACCTATTCTACAAAAAAAAATTACAAAACTTGTTGATAATCTATTCGCACATGATAGATACTCATTAGCATCGTCTTGAAAATCAATTTGATAGTTTCAATATCTTTTAATGTTAAATCGCAATTATCTAACTGATTTTGCTCCAATTTATAGTTAATAATCCGTTCAACAATATCATTTATGTTCTGAGCATCGGGATTTTTCAGACTTCTAGACGCTGCTTCTACCGAATCTGCTAACATTAGAACGCCTTGTTCTTTGCTAAAAGGGATTGGTCCAGGGTATCTAAAAATATTCTCATCAACGAATTTTTCTGGTGTGTTTTTTAAAAAAGACTGATAAAAATAATCCACCCGGGTATTTCCATGATGCGTTCTAATAAAATCTATAATAGCTTCAGGGATTTGATTTTTCCTGAGAATTTCAATTCCTTTATGAACGTGTTGAATAATAATCTGTGCACTTTGCTCGTAAGGCAGCTTATCGTGTGGACTTATAGCTGTATTTTGGTTTTCTATAAAATATTGTGGATTATCAACTTTACCGATGTCATGATAAAGTGCTCCTGCCCTAACCAAAACAGAGTTTCCTCCAATTTTGAAGATTGCCGCTTCTGCAAGATTAGCAACTTGTAACGAGTGTTGGAACGTTCCAGGTGCTTTGAAAGCAAGCTCGCGAAGCAATTTGTTATTTGTGTTTGTAAGTTCTATTAGGGCAACATCAGAAGTAATACCAAAAATACGCTCAAAAAGGTAAATTAAGGGGTAAGCCAAAAGGGAAAGTAAAACACTGAAAACAAAAGGAATAAAATTGATCCATTCAATTTCCCTGAAACTACCTTCTCTTAATAAAGCAATACCCACAAAAGCAACGAAGTATGAAAAAAGTATAAACATGGCGGAAACTAAAAACCGCTCACGTTTTACGAAGTTTTTAATACTAAAAATGGCAACCATACCAGCAGTTACCTGATAAAACACAAATTCAAAGCTGTTGGCTACAAAAAAACCAGCAATTAGAATCACTAACATGTGCAGGTAAAGTGCCAGACGTGTATCAAAAAGAATCCTTATTATGATAGGAACGACACAGAATGGAATATAATATAAACTTGGAATTTCCATCTTAATGGCCCAAGTAAGTGCCAAAAGCATTCCTGTAGTTACAATAAGTATTAAGGATAGCTGGCGATTATCAGCAAAAATATCTTTCCTGAAAAGAAACAGAAAGGACATCAGAATGGCTAGAATGAAACTTACGAGAACTACCTGACCAAAATAAACTAACACGCTACTACCTATGGTTTTCGTTTGCGCATCGTAAGTAGTTTTGTAAGATTCGAGTTTTTGATAAATTTCTTCATCAATCACATCATTTTTAGATACAATTAACTCGCCCTTTTGCACCATGCCTTTGGTAGTAGAGATATTGCTAATCGTATTATCTTGAATAACCTGAGTTAGCCTTTCATCAAAAACGATATTGGGAGCTATGTGATCCATTGCAAGGTTTGCTACCAGATCAACCATTACTTGACTCGTGGCCTTGAAATTAGCCTTGAAAAACAAGAGTGCACTTTCTGCAGTAAAAACGTCTTGAGTATTTCGAGTTTTTGACACGTTATTTTCCATTAAAGAAAAATCGTAATTTTTTGCGCCACCTTGATGTTTCACATTTAAGCCGATAACTCCTTTTTGATAGATGCTTTTTAAAAGGTTGTAAGCTTCAGTTTTAAACTGAAAACGATCTTTTTCATCAAGTTGCGTTGATTTCCATTTAATATCAAAGTCGTTCGAAAATTCTTCTAAAGCGTTATCGGAAATTGCTTTATCAAATTGGTAAACAGGCAGAATATTTTTTAGGGCATTTTTTTTATCATTACTAACCTGTGGATTGGTTTTTAATATGGCGAAACTAAATGGCGAAATCAGATCTTTATTTTTCCATACAGTGTTCTTTTCGAATTCATATCTAAAACGCGGCTGTTTAGGAAGAAAAAGCGTAATGATGAAAACTGTAAAAATCATCATCACATACTTCAAGTTTGATGAATATTTACGGTAAAGGATTTTGTGTGAATTTTTCTTGATTTTGGCCAAAACGATAGGATTATTGTGCTTTCAAAATTAACATTTTTATCTAATATACATTTTACTGAATTTGTTTGCAATTACCATCTTTTATAATTTACTTTATGATATCAAATTAATATCAATTATGTATCAAGAAAAAATTATCAGTCCTCCATCAGGTTATTTAACCTTTGTATTATTTTTAGCGCTTATTGGTGCTGCTATTTTTTGTTTCGTAACTGAAAGCTTTCTATGGGGAGGTTTACTACTGGCGCTAGATATTTTCCTAATCTTTCCAGGTTTCTTAATTATCAATCCGAATCAATCTATGGTATTAACCTTATTTGGTAAATATATTGGCACCGTTAAGGCCGATGGATTTTTTTGGGTTAACCCGTTAACTGCTAAAAGAAGGCTATCATTAAAAGCCAATAACTTAAACGGTCAGCAGCTTAAGGTAAACGATAAGCTGGGAAACCCGATAGAAATTGCTGCCGTTGTGGTATGGAAGGTAAATGAAACTGCAAAAGCTGTTTTTTCGGTAGAAAACTACATGCAGTACGTTAATATTCAAAGTGAAGCTGCTGTAAGACACCTCGCCAATATTTTTCCTTATGATCATTCTGAAGGTGAAGAAGATAGCATCACTTTAAAAGACGGTGCTGATAAAGTTAGTGAGTTGCTCGAAAACGAACTAAACGATAGGCTATCAAGAGCAGGCATTGAAGTTTTGGAAGCAAGGATATCACATTTGGCTTATGCACCAGAAATTGCCAGTGCCATGTTGCAACGTCAGCAAGCAACTGCCGTCATTGCTGCCCGGAAGCTAATTGTTGAAGGTGCCGTAGGCATGGTAGAAATGGCCTTGGCAAAATTATCACAAAAAGGAATTGTTGATTTAGATGAAGAGAGAAAAGCTGCGATGGTGAGTAATTTATTAGTTGTTTTATGTGGAGATCGCCATGTACAGCCCGTAGTAAACACCGGCACACTATACAATTAATGCCATGGAATTTGAAGAAAAACAACAGTTAAACCTGTGGTGGCTTTATATTTTAATCGGCGTGGATGCCATAATGGTAGGTTCTATTGTGCTGTTCGATAAGGGCGGAATGAACTTCCAGGATTTAAAAAATGCATATTTCGCTCCCATTTGGGCGATTTTACTTCCTTTTTTGGTAGTTTATATTATTCAAAAAAACGTTTTGACCTTGAGAATAAATCAAGACGGAATTTTTTATAAATACTTTCCCTTCAAAACCAAATTAACACCTATCGAGTGGAGTAGTGTAGAAAATGTGTACATCACAAAGTATGATGCCTTCGGCGATTATGGCGGTTATGGAGTGAAAAACAGACTCTGGTTTAAACGAAACGATAAGGCTTACCTTTTAAATGATCAATCGAGGGGGCTACAGATAGAATTTAAAAATGGGAAGAAGCTATTGTTCAGTTCGAATAAAATTGAAGAAATGGAATTATTCCTCATTAATTTGAAAACAAGATATCAAATACGAGCAATAAGTTAAGGATGGCAGAGAAAGATAAAAAAGCTTTTGTTTTGAGAATTAGTCCTGCTTTGTTAAAGGAAGTAGAAAGCTGGGCAGCTGATGAGTTTAGAAGTACAAACGGACAGATTGAATTCTTACTTAATCAGGCGCTTAAATTGCGAAAAAAGGGAAAAACAAAGGAAGACTAAAAACAAACCAATAACGGCTCAACTCATCATCATTTGAGATGGTGTCAACCGTTATTAATTTTAATGCGACTAAGCTGACATTTCCTTCATGCTAAAATGGCCCCGTATTCGTTATTGCAATATTAAAAAATGTATAACTTAGCGGACTAACCAAAAATTCATAAAAATATTTATTCATGAAAGAAGTTGTAATTGTATCAGCTACCAGAACACCCATTGGAAGCTTTGGCGGTTCATTAAATCAATTTTCTGCTACACAATTAGGTGGCTTTGCTATTAAAGCTGCCGTTGAGAAAGCTGGTTTAAAACCGGAAGATATAGAGGAAGTTTACATGGGCAACGTGTTATCTGCAAATTTAGGACAAGCCCCAGCTACGCAGGCTGCAAAATTTGCGGGTTTGCCAGATCTTCCTGCCACTACCATTAATAAGGTTTGCGCATCGGGAACCAAGGCGATTATGTTGGCCGCACAAAGCATTGCCAACGGTGATCATGAGATTATGGTTGCAGGCGGTATGGAAAGCATGAGCAATGTTCCTTATTATTTAGATAAAGCAAGGAATGGTTATCGCTTAGGCCACGGGCAGCTTACTGATGGTTTGGTTAAAGACGGATTGTGGGACGTTTACAATGATTATCACATGGGTTCTGCTGCTGAACTTTGCGCTTCAGAATGCAATATCAGTCGTGAAGATCAGGATAAATTCGCTATAGAATCTTACAAGCGAGCTCAAAGCGCACAAACCGAAGGGAAATTTGCAGTTGAAATTACTGCAATTGAAGTGAAAGACAGAAAAGGTGAAATAAGCCTAATTGATACTGATGATGAGCCAACTGCCGTAAAATTTGAAAAAATTCCCGGTTTAAAACCGGTATTTAAAAAAGACGGAACGGTTACTGCAGCCAATGCATCAACCTTAAATGATGGTGCAGCAGCATTGGTGTTAATGAGTGCAGATAAAGCGAAAGAAATGGGAATTAAACCATTGGCGAAAATTTTAGCTTATGCAGATGCACAACAAGCGCCAGAATGGTTTACTACTTCGCCATCAAAAGCGATTCCTCTGGCCTTACAAAAAGCCAATATTGACATTAAAGATGTCGATTATTTTGAAATCAATGAAGCGTTTTCTGTGGTATCAATTGCCAATAATCAACTGTTAGAACTGTCAAACGATAAAGTGAATATTAATGGTGGAGCAGTATCATTAGGGCATCCACTTGGTGCTTCTGGTGCTCGTATTGTGGTTACTTTACTTTCTGTATTGGAACAGAATAACGGTAAAATTGGCGTCGCCGGAATATGCAATGGCGGTGGTGGCGCAAGTGCCATCGTTATCGAAAAAATTTAAAATTTGCCGGGCTTTATGCCCGGCATTCTTAATGTAAATGAAAATACAAAAAATACATCTTTTATTAATTTTCCTGTTTGCCGGGCTTTATGCTGATGCCCAGCAAAATACAAAGGCATTTGAAAATTTCCAGGATACACTAGTTAAGATATCGAAGGCTACCACCGCAGAAACTTTTGATGTAAAGAAGCTAGAATTGAATGGAAAGTTTGTTAAAACGTTAGTTGATGCACTGAAGACACCTCATTCATTTGGTTTTTCTTTCGATTCATTAAAAAATGTTTCCATCATTAAATCTCCAGATCAGGCTTTTAGAGTAATTAGTTGGTACCTTTTGTTGGAAAATGGTACCTACCGATACTATGGAGCCATCCAAATGAATAGCAACAACGGTCCACTGAAACTTTTCCCTTTAATCGATCAAACCGAAAACCTGAATGATCCAAATATTATAACTGACAACCAAAAATGGTTTGGGGCCCGTTATTACGAGATTATACCTGTTAGCAGTGGTAGCCGCCTGCCCTATTACATCTTGTTGGGATGGAAAGGCAATAATCAAACGACCACCAAAAAGGTAATCGAAATTCTTTCCTTTAGTAAGGATAAGTTAACCTTTGGCGCAACAGTTTTCGATGGAAAAAACATAAAAAATAAAAACAGATTCATTTTTGAATACACCAAATCAAATGCGATGCTTTTGAAAACAGATCGGAAAGCAGGTATGATTGTATTTGATCATTTGGCGCCTTTCGATTCTCAGATGACTGGTAGATATGAATTTTATGGTTCGGACGGAACGTTTGATGGCTTTAAAATCATAGGTGGAAAACTAAAACTGATGGAAGGTTTAGAATTAAATAATAATCCAAATGAAATGGATGAGTTATACGCCGATCCAAAGAAAAATGTTAAACCAGAACGAAAGTTTTAAAATTTAACGCTGCTTAACAACATCATTACTATTGCTATACGGTAAAAATTTGTGAGTTTGCCAATCGCTACCTATATTGCGCCTTGCAAACAGGCTTAAACAACACACAAATTCTGAATTCATAAACTAAAACCAACAAATGTTTTATGCAAACATCCATTGAAACCAAAGACGATTTCTTTAGCAGCAAAGTATTGGGTCATCCGGCAGGGTTATTCGTGCTTTTCTTCACTGAAATGTGGGAGAGATTTTCGTACTACGGTATGCGTGCCTTACTTGTTCTATTTCTTACTTCTTCTATGTTTGGCGATAACCCAGGATGGGGCTGGCCAAGAG
Organism: Pedobacter sp. AC212; assembly: GCF_979258625.1. Classification (NCBI taxonomy): domain Bacteria; kingdom Pseudomonadati; phylum Bacteroidota; class Sphingobacteriia; order Sphingobacteriales; family Sphingobacteriaceae; genus Pedobacter; species Pedobacter sp. AC212. The sequence goes on from NZ_OZ409870.1 coordinate 3,325,803, forward strand.
AACATGCGCTTGCAATTTATGGCTCTTATACTTCTTTGGCTTATTTAACTCCTATTTTGGGCGGCTTTATTGCCGATAGATTTATCGGTTATCGTTGGGCGGTTATCTTGGGGGCACTTTTAATGACCCTGGGACACCTATCCATGGCCTTCGAGTTCAATCCAATTTTCATGTACCTGGGATTATGCCTTTTGGTGGTTGGAAACGGTTTCTTTAAACCAAACATGACTTCGATTTTATCACACATGTACAAAAAACATCCAGAGAAAAAAGATGGTGCATACACCATTTTTTACATGGGTGTTAACTCTGGAGCATTTCTAGGAATGTTATTATGCGGTTACATTGGCGAAAATCCAAATTGGGGTTGGAGCTATGGTTTCGGTTTGGCCGGTATTTTCATGTTTGTAGGTATGCTTCAATTCTATTTCACTAAAAATATATTTGGCTCAATTGGGCTTAAACCTGAGAAAAACAATGTAGTTATTGATGAAGATGAAGACCCTGCAGAGGCAAAAAGAAATCCTTTCTCCCTATTCGATATCGTACTTATTGGGCTAATATCAATCATTGGGCTAATCTGGATTATAAATGATCCGGTATCAAAAATTACCGGTTCAACGGTGTTTAATTTCAAAATCGGCAGTTTAACGGGAGACAACTTTGCTATTATCATCGCACTGGCCTTGTTTATTTTTATCTTGATTAAAAGGATTGCACAATACTCACCTAAGCTAAGAGATAAAATGATTGTTGTAATCGTACTTGCTTTTATCACTATCTTCTTTTGGGCTTCGTTTGAGCAAGCCGGCGGTTCGATGACGATTTTCGCAAAAGACTACACGGCAAGGTTATTAGAAGGAAACGCTAAAATTATCTTCAATGTTGCCAATACATTGATTACGGTAGTTCCTTTGGTTATCATTACTTATGTTCTTTTTAGTTTATTCAGAAAAACATTTGCAAATTTCGCGTTGGGGAATATTATTCTTGCAGCCGGTTTTGCTATCATTTGGGGATTGGTAATTTATATGCTTAAAAACCAATACAGCGATGTTAAAGCTGAAGTTCCTGCAACTTGGTTTGGTGTGTTGAACTCCTTATTTATTATTTCCTGTGCACCTATTGTATCAAAACTTTGGGAGAGCAAATTCAATCCTACCGCCACTGTAAAAAACGGTATCGGAATGATTTTATTGGGTATCGGCTTCGCAGCGTTGGCTTATGGTTCGAGTTCAATTCCACCAGGTGCAAAAATTGCCTCGGTAAGTATGATCTGGTTAATTCTAGCTTACTTTTTCCATACCATGGGTGAGCTTTTTATTTCTCCTGTTGGCTTATCGTATGTTTCTAAATTAGTTCCGGGAAGAATGATCGGGATCATGTTCGGTATATGGTACTTAGCCATCGCCATTGGAAATAAAATTGCAGGTACAATGGGTGGAATGATTGATAAAATTACGGCGCAGTATTCGATGTCGACATTCTTTCTGATTTTCACATTGATTCCAGTAGGATTAGGTATTTTCATTATGTTGTTAACACCGATCATCAAAAAATTAATGCACGGGGTTAAATAGCATGCAAATCGTGACAGAAAAAACGCCTTCTATTGAAACATTAGAAGCGATTCAGAATTTTGATGGTAAATATCCGAAGCAACTTTGGTATTTATCATTAGTAGAGATGTGGGAACGCTTCTGTTTTTATGGGATGCGAGGTGTCCTGGCCTTTTTCATGGTTGATCAATTGGGATTAACTGATCAAAAATCGAATCTCCAATACGGTGCAATTCAGGCTTTCGTTTATGCTTTTACCTTTATTGGTGGCATCTTTGCCGATAAAATTTTAGGTTTTAGGAAGTCGCTCTTTTGGGGCGGATCGTTAATGATTATCGGAAACCTGGTTTTAGCTTTTTCTCCGCAGGATTTATTTTATGTAGGGATTACACTTTCAATCATTGGAACTGGTTTTTTCAAGCCAAATATTTCATCGATGGTTGGCGAACTTTACCATGAAAAAGACAACCGAAGAGATGCAGGTTATGGCCTTTTTTATGCTGGGATAAATGTTGGAGGCCTTTTAGGTGGCGCTATGTGCATTTACTTAGGTAAATATGTTTCCTGGCATTTGTGTTTTCTTTCGGCAGCTGTTGTAATGGCTTTCGGATTGGGAACATTTATTTTTACCAAGAAGTTTTTAGGTCCTATCGGAAATTCTCCATTGCTTAATCTAGAAAAATCCAAAAGAACTGCTTACGAAATAGCCGTTTACATAGGCTCGTTGCTTTGTATTCCATTGATCTTTATCATGGTCAAAAATACAGCCTATACTGACTATTTTATGTACACTATCGGCATTGTAGCTTTGATCTATTTTATCTACGAAACCGCAATGGTTAAAGACATTAAAGCACAATATAAACTGATTGCTGCATTTGTATTCATATTTTGCTACTTCATTTTTATGGCAATATCCGAGCAAAGTGGCGGTTCCTTATCTCTTTTTGCTAAAGACAATTTAGATCACAGTTTGCTTTTTTTTAACATCGATCCAAATGTGGTGAACAACAGCGTAAACTCATTCTTCGTAATTGTTTTCAGTCCTTTGGTGGGTTTGTTATGGATTGGAATGTACAAACGCAAAATTGAACCCAATACGGTTGTTAAATTTGGAATCGGTTTTCTGTTGTTGGCGCTTAGCTTTTATGTTTTTTACGCGACGAGATTCTTTTCCAATGAGCAAGGAATAAGTTCGCTAAATATTTTCACCCTGGCTTATCTCCTACTTACTTTAGGCGAGCTATGCTTGGGTCCAATTGGCATGTCGATTATCACGAAACTTTCGCCAAAGAAAATGTTTGGTATGATGATGGGCCTTTGGTTTCTCTCAAGCGCATTTGGCCAGCTTGCGGCCGGCAAATTGGGTGCAGAAATGTCGAGCATTGATAATGCTTCGTTAATGACAAAGCTGGTAGCTTACACCGAAGGGTATAAAGCATTAGCACTTTACTCGCTTATTGCAGGTATAGCCTTAATCGCATTTTCACAATTGGTTAAAAAGCTAATGGGAGAAGTAAGATAAATACATCAATACAACACAACCAAAAGCCTGAAAGAAAATTTCGGGCTTTTGGTTTTTAATAACTAATTTCGCCCCCATACAACAATTACTCAATCGTAATTTTAAAATTATACCAACACGTGTCTGATAGTTTAGTAATCATCCCTACCTATAATGAAAAGGAAAACATTGAAAAGATCATTAGAAAGGTTTTTTCATTAACGCAACCTTTTCATGTGCTTATTGTTGATGATGGATCTCCGGATGGCACTGCAAACATTGTAAAATCGCTGCAAGTTGAATATGGCGGGAAACTATACATAGAGGAAAGGGCGGGCAAACAAGGCTTGGGTACAGCTTATATTTATGGTTTTAATTGGGCTTTGCAGCGTGATTATGAGTACATTTTTGAAATGGACGCTGATTTTTCTCATAACCCGGATGACTTATTCAGGCTTCGCGAAGCTTGTGTAAATGGTGCTGATCTTGCTATCGGATCTCGTTATGTTAGAGGGGTTAATGTTGTAAATTGGCCAATGGGAAGAGTTCTCATGTCGTATTTTGCATCAATGTACGTTCGTTTTATTACTCGAATTAACATTCAGGATGCGACAGCAGGCTTTAAGTGTTATCGTAGAATTGTACTACAAACTATCCCATTGGAAAAAATACGTTTTGTAGGCTATGCTTTCCAAATTGAGATGAAATTTACAGCCATTAAGTTTGGATTTAAGGTAGTTGAGGTTCCAATTATTTTTACGGATAGAACAGAGGGAACATCAAAAATGAGTACCCGTATTTTCAGAGAAGCTTTTTTAGGAGTGATCCAAATGAAGGTGAGCAGCTGGTTTAGAAATTACAGTCGGGAGAAAATTTAACTGCTGAAAGTTAAAAGTTGTAAGTATCGACCGACTTATGGTTCGAGACTATGGACTTAGGACTCAAGACTTCTTTTTTGGCTTGCCCTGATCATTGCTCCAAAGTCTTGCCCTTTCTCCATCGCCATAACTGTCATTGTGAGGCGCTTCGTTCTCGTTGGTTCGGTTTTAGCTTCGTTGATGTATTTAATAAAATAGTTTTGATGTGATTTTGAAAGTTTTAGAAATCGCTCTAATAAATCATCAACATCGGCCAGGCACATTTCTAAATCTTCGGGTATTTCTATTTTAAAGTTTTTATCTTCTTCCAGCCACAATTCAACTTTTGCCCCAGCCTCTTTTTTAATTTTTTTCGAAGTTCGGCTCGAAGTGCAATAATGAAATCACCTTCACCCATTGGAACTGTGGCAACGCCTGCGATTTTCACATCATCTATTTTTCCCCTTACCCTAAAAGAAACCTTACAATCGGCTTTAATTTGATTGGCTATTATCGCTGGAATAAAAACATAGCTCCAACCCGTTTTATCGGCCATTTGTTCAAACTTTTCTATTTCGGCTTTGATGTGGATCATGGGTTTAAGTTAAATTTATTTTATAGTGTACGCTTCTTCCTGCCCCAAAAGATTCCAGCACACCTAAATTTTCTAACTCTTTTAGATCTCTGGTTGCTGTAGCTTTAGATGACTTAGTTAATGAGATATATTTTTTTGCAGTCATTCCTCCTTCGAAACCATCAGGGCCAAAACTGAACATTTTTTGTAGCACCTTTACCTGTCTTTCGTTAAATTTATCTTTAAACAAGTCAAACATCTTAATTTTGCTAAGTGTAAAATCGATCATTTGTTTAGCATCTAATTGAGCAATCAATGCCGTTTCAACAAAATACGCCAACCAACTTGAAATTTCATTACTCGCTTGGGCCGTTTTCAATGCATCATAGTAAGCCCTTTTATTCCGTTCAATTATTTTAGATAAACTGAGCATCACTGGTCTTCCCAAAGTTTGCGAAAGCGCCTTCTCAGCAATAGCACGTCCTATTCGTCCATTTCCATCCTCAAATGGATGGATACTTTCAAAATATAAATGAGCAATGCCTGATCTAACTACCGGATCATCAATCTCTTTTTTCCCATTAGGCATTGTGTCATTAAACCATTCAATAAAAAGTTTCATTTCTTTTGGCATGTTGTAGGATGGTGGCGCTTCAAAATGTATTTTTTCTTTGTCTAAACCGCCGGAGACTACTCTCATCGGTTCATCGCTCATTCTCCACGCACCAACATTCAAAACCTTGTTATCTCCAAGCAATAACCGGTGCCAATGAAACAAAATTTGCTCATCTAAAGGTTTATTGAACGTGTTTCTTACATCAATCATTAAATCGGCAATGCCTAATGCTCTTTTATCTTTAATTACCTCTACAACCTTATTTATACCTAAGTTATTCTTGATAGAAGACATTACATCTTCTCTACTCAAAAATTCTCCTTCTATTGCTGAAGTTTTAATGGCTTCCGATAAAATTGTTTCTAAAAGGGTTTCTTGTCTAAGATCGGCTGGCAGCGATTTTAATAAGACATTAACTTCTCCGGTTTCTTGTGCAAAATTGTACAACTTACTTGCAATTTCTTTAGTTGAGTAAGCAAATTTTGGCCAATCTGGAAGTTCCCAATTATAGTTCATGAGCCGAATATACGATTTATTCGGCTCAAAAATTAGCTAAATCATGAGCCGATTAGCGAAATTAATCGGCTCAACCTAATCAACTGCTACCGGATTCATCCGAATATCCAACTTGGCAAACTTTAAAACTTCAACACTCTGAAAACCGAAGTCTTCAACAATTTTACCCAATATCAGATAACAGCCCTTTCCTTTGAAAGGATACATTGGAGTTGCGTTAGGAAAATGGGTGGTATCAAAAAAATCGCCGTTACTATCTAAAAAAGTTCCAAACCACATTTTAGTGTTTTTTACGGTTCGAACGGTTTTTTCGCAAACGTAATTCCCTACCATTCTGACTGTTTTCCCTACGTTCTTATTCATATCGGAAGCCATTATTTCTCCGCGGTAGCTGGTCTTCAAAAAATCGAACATTTGGTAGTTTAGCGGAAAACCCAATAGTTCCCATTCTACATATGCGTCTTCAATTGGCGAGTTGGCCAGTTCTGGCAGCGTATATTCTTTGCGTTCGAGGCTAAATAATTCGGCCGCATTTATTATAATTTTGTTCTTGTGTCCTAAATAGTTGTATATATCCCAGAGTAGTGTTTTCTTATCTTTTCCGGTAAACCTAAGGGCGCCTAAGCGAATCAATAGTATTGCTTGTTCTAATGTAATTTGAGTTCGTTTTACGAAATTCTCTAAATCTTTGAAAGGTCCATTCAACCTGCGTTCCTGAGGAATACTTTCAATAAATTTATGCTCCAAACCCTGAACCCCCGTGAAGCCTAAAAAAGCATCATTTCCTTTTATATTGACCACTTCATCGCTGTGGTTTACACAAGGCAAGTGTAGATTTGCCCCAGTTTTTTGAAGCTCGTGAACATAAACCCACCTATTGTAAAAACCGCCATAATTATTTAAAACCGCCACCATAAACTCTTTTGGATAATAAGTTTTTAGGTATAAACTTTGGTAACTTTCTACAGCAAAAGATGCAGAATGGGCTTTTGAAAAACTATAGCCTGCGAAAGAAGAAATTTGTCGCCAAACTTCGGTAATTAATTCTTCACTGTGTCCTTGCTTGCGGGCTGAGACAAAAAACTTATTCACGAGTTCTTCAAAAGCTAACTTAGATCGATATTTACCGCTCATCGCTTTTCGCAGCACATCGGCATCGGCCAAATCCAAACCTGCAAAATAATGACAAACTTTAATCACATCTTCCTGGTAAACCATAACCCCGTACGTTTCTTTAAGCTGTTCTTTCATCTCTTCGCAGAGATAAACCACCTTATCGGGCGCATGATAACGCTCAATGAAAGATTTCATCATGCCAGAACTCGCCACTCCTGGACGAATAATCGAACTCGCCGCTACCAGGGTTAAATAATCTTCGCACTTCAATTTCTTTAGTAATTGGCGCATGGCTGGCGACTCGATATAAAAGCAACCAATGGGCTGGCCTTCACGCAAAATAGCATTGAGGTTTGGATCATTTTTAAAAGTTTTAAAATCATGAATATCGATATCACGACCGCAATTTTTCTTGATCAGTTGCACTGCTTCACGAATATGGCCGATGCCTCGTTGGCTCAATACATCAAACTTTTCATAACCTATTGCCTCTGCCTCGTACATATCCCACTGTACTGTTACAAAACCTTTTGGAGGCAAATCTAAAGCAGTATAATAAGTAATAGGTTCTTCAGAAATGAGAATACCCCCTGCATGAATGGAACGTTGATTTGGCATATTTTGCATGTGATGGTGAACGGCAGCTAACTTTTGATAGGTAGCATTTTGCTGATTTTCACGTTCCTTTGTGGGGTCGATGAAACCATCAATTTCTTCTTTCGGCAAACCAAGCACTTTACCAATTTCTCGAATAATGGCCCGGTCTTTAAAAGTGCTCATCGTACCTAAAAAAGCAACATGCCACTTCGGGTATTTATTAAAAATATATTTCTGAATGGTTTCCCGCTCATCCCAGGCAAAGTCTATATCAAAATCTGGGGGGCTGGTACGTTTCTCATGTAAAAACCTCTCGAAGTATAAATCAAGATCAATGGGATCTACATCAGTAATGCGCAGACAATAAGCAACGATGCTGTTTGCACCCGACCCTCTACCTACATGGTAAAACTTGCATTTTCCCATGGCGTATCGAACAATATCGAACGTAATTAAAAAGTAGGCGCAGTAGTGTTTCAGTTCAATGATGCGCAACTCTTTTTCCATTCGTTCCCTGGCAACTGGATTATTTTTGCCGTAACGATTTTCTAAACCTTTGTATGCAATTCGCCTGAGCAAAATCTTGTCCAAATCTTCACCTTCCTTACAATAGGAAAAGCGGTTTTTAGAGACAGGCTGAGGGCCAGGCTCAAAATAACTGCTCAAATCGCATGCATTTAATAATTTCTGTGTATTCTCAACAATGAACGGAAATGCTTCAAACTTGAGTTTCAACTCTTCTTCGGAAACCAAAACTTCATTAAATCCGCATTTTGCATTTTCTGGCACCAGGGTTAATAAGGTATTCAATTCAATCGCTCGTAGATATTCATGTAAGCGATGTTCTACCCGGCTACCTACCGTAACCGGATGCCAGATTACCAACTTTTCCTTTTGCCCGAGCAAAGGGTGTTTGTAAAGGTGGTTTAACTGATCGCTTTTTATGCCGATAAACTCATTCGATTTTAATGTCCGATTAAAAATTTTAGTAAAAGGATAAATAAAATAAACATCGTTAAGAATGGGCGCAGTATCCGGAAGTGGAATATTTTCGATATTATGGAAGCTCAAAAACTCGTTGAGCGCCCGCATCCCTTCTCTGTTTCTTGCAATACCGATATATAAAAGCTGCTGGTCTTTTCTAAATTCTATTCCAGTGATGGGTTTGAGTGGATAGGGAATATTTCCTTTTTGAACATCATCTGCTTCTTTCGCAATTCCTTGTCGATAGCATTCCCTAATGAATTCGACAGCTCCGGTAGAATTGTTGATATCTGTTAAAACAAGCTGACCAATATTTAAAGCACGGGCTTTGGCAACGATTGTTTGAATATCCATCGTTCCGTATTTTAAGCTATATGATGAATGTACGTTAAGAAACATTTCAGTTGTCGGTTACCAGTTGGCAGTTGCCGGTTTTCAGTTGCCAGTTTCCAGTTGGCAATTAACAGTTGCCAGTTGTTAGTTGCCGAATTCCTTGCTGGTTGACAGTTTCCGGGCTTCCAGGTTTAGGGTTAAGGATAGATTATTAAACATTTAACCAATTGTAATGAAAAAAGCTATCCGTCTAATTTGGTAGCTGTTCCTAAATCAGCGTTAATAAAAGTTCTAATTCTCGATCGCTTTCTTTCTTCTCCATTTTCATTTTCAGCTCCAGGCAACTTTTTCTTTCGGGGATTATATTTGATGACTTTTCCATTTTCATCTCGTTCCGGGCCTTTAACAATACAGGCTTTTACAACCGATTCGATACCGTAATGATTCCTCACTTTATCCATCGCCTGGTATAAATCGTATTCTTCTTCTGAAGTATGATATAAACCAATCTGTTCGAAACCGCTTACCAGATGAGACAACCTCACACCGATTAAGCGTAACAACATTCTTTTGCTATATAGCTTCTTAAATAACTCGTGTGCTTTGGAAATCAGGAAAGAATCGAGTGCGGTATAAGGAATTCGGGCCTGTTGCGTTACGGTTTCAAAATTCGAATAACGAATGGTAACCGTAATGCAGGCGGTTAACTTCTGCTGACTCCGGAGCTCGTAAGTGAGGTTAGTGACCATGCCGCTTAAAATCGCCTTCATTTTTGCGATATCCATACTGTCGCTTTCAAAAGTCGTTTGTGTACCGATCGATTTCCGTTCACGGTAAGGAACTACTGGTGAAAAATCTATACCATTGGCTTTCTGCCAAATTGCCAAGCCCTGCTGGCCTAGAATTTTAAACATTAAATCTTGAGGAACTTCTGCTAAAGTTTGGATTTTCCGAACCCCCATTTCGCTTAGCTTTTTATAAGTTGCATCGCCAATACCTGGAATTTTGTGTACCGGCAAAGGGTTTAAAAAAGGTCGAACTTCTGGAAAGGGAATTTCCAACTCTCCATTTGGCTTACATTCATTGGTGCCGATTTTAGAGACGGTTTTATTTACCGACAAGCCGAAAGAAATTGGCAATCCCATTTCTTTGATAATCGTTTGCCGAAGTTCGGAAGCAAATTTCATACAGCCGAAAAACTTGTCCATACCTGTCATATCGATATAATGTTCATCAATACTAGCCTTCTCAAATAAAGGAACACGATCGGCTATAATTTCGGTAATTTCATGCGAAGCCCTGGAATAGTCATCCATATTTCCCCTTACAAAAATAGCCTGAGGACAAAGCTGTTTTGCCATTCGACCCGGCATTGCTGCATGCACGCCAAATTTACGGGCTTCGTAGCTACAGGAAGTCACTACGCCCCGATCTGCACTGCCACCAACAATTACTGGTTTGCCAACTAGTTTAGGATTCTTCCGAAGTTCAACTGATACGAAAAATGCATCTTGATCCATATGAATGATATGTTTGTCCTTGTCCGTCATGATTCCAACATTACCAAATTCTGCAAATTACCTCAAATTCAAAACCAAAAATACTAATTAATTTAGTTTTAATCTCGATTTATCGGATATTTTATCCACAAAATACTAACATTTTTAGTCTTAAAGAGTTCTCATATCTCAATCCAAAAAAATTAACCTAAAAAAAAGATGCCCTGACATCGCTACCAGGGCATCTTTTAAAGTAAAGATTAATTAAGACTTTTTTAAGTTCGTTGAACTGCTAAAAAGCATTTATTCAGAACCGCATTTTGAGCAAACACATTTTCATAATATTCTACCTTCTCTATAAATTATTGCTTCACAATTTTAAATTCGGTTCTTCTGTTCAACTGGTGGTCTGCATCGCTGCATTCGATGCCGTTGGCACACTTATTCAATAGCTGCGTTTCGCCATAACCTTTAGCCGTGATGCGGTTTCTATCAATGCCCTTAGAAATGATATATTGAACCGCAGATTCAGCACGTTTTTGAGATAATGTAAGGTTGTAGCTGTCTTTACCGCGACTATCGGTATGTGAGTCAAGCTCAATCCATATGGTAGGGTTATCGACCATAATCCTAACCAGCTTATCCAGTTCCATTGCGGCATCAGCACGAATGTTCCATTTATCAAAATCGTAGTAGATGTTTTCCAATCTGATTGCCCTGTTGATTTCGACCGGTTCGAGATGCAGATCCTGTCTAATCACCTCAGAAGTTGTCAAACCGATTGTGGCCAGATTCTCGGTATCCAACCGGTAATTGGTTTTTTCTGCGCTTACATTGTATTCGCTTTCTGCTGAGAGATTGAATTTGTAATTCCCATCGGCATCTGCTTCAGTTTTGATGGATCCACCGCCTACCCTGGCAAGCGTAACCAGCGCATTGGGTAAAGGTTGACTGGTCTTCTTATCGAATACCGTACCCTCCAGTTTGAAAGCGATAATCATTTTCTGATCGATGCCGTAAATATCGTCGCTGCCCAAACCATTGTTTCTGTTTGAAGACAGATAAGCGATGCCGCCCTTTTCATTCAGGCTAAAGCCAAAATCATCTTGCGGTGAGTTAAAAGGATAGCCCATATTCTCGATTTTACCAATACCTGAACCATCTCTCAGTGCCCTGAAAACATCCAGCCCGCCCATACCAACATAGCCGTCGCTCGAGAAAAACAGGTTGTTGTTGACATCAAAAACAGGACTGCGTTCGTTTCCAGCGGTATTGATTTCTTCCAGATTGACCGGCTTTCCCCACTCTCCTGCATCGGTTTTCAAAGAAACGTAAATATCTGTTCCGCCCTTTCCACCCGGCATGTTCGATGCAAAATATAGACTTGTTCCACTCGCAGAGATAAACGGATCGCCAACAGAATACCGGTTTACATCGTTGTACGGAAAAGCGACCGGTTCGCCCCAGCTTCCATCAGCGGCTTTTGTACTGCTGTATATTTCTACATTGACCGTGCTTGGCCTGTTTTTTACTTTTTCCAGATCGTCCGGAATGGGCGTCATGGTGAAATATACCGTGTTCCCATCGGCGGTAAAGGTTGCCGATCCAACATGGTACCGGGTACCTGTTTTTATGGGAAACAATTTCAAGCTATCCGTTGGACTACTATTGATGTACAGTTTTAAATATCCATTCCCGGTCCAACCATAAATATTTTTATCGGGAGTTTGAGCTCCGTCGAATTTTAAAAACGGTGTATTTTCTTTTGATTCCAGACCAGTCTCGGTTCTATCTGAGGTGAAAACTACCCCGCCCTGGTAAGTGGTAGCGCCCCAGTCGGACTGACTGCTGTTCAAGGATTTTTGATTGATCAGTTCCACTTGCTTCGGATGTCTCATCCATTGCAGAGCCGAATCACAAGAGGAAAGCCAAACGTCTTTTTGGCGCTCGGTAACATCTTTTTTCTGGTCGATATAGTTTTGATACTGAACCTTGGCTTCGCTATACTTGGAGTTATTTTGCAAAGCCTTTGCATAACCTAAAATGTTTTCAGGTTTTTTGCCATTTAGTTTTGAGGCAATAGCAAACCAGCTTTCCGCCTGTTTGTAATTATTCATGTAAGCATAAGCATTGGCCAGACGCTCTGCCGCATGCAAAGTTTCTTTCTTTTTATAAGCCTGTTCGTATAAATCTACAGCTTTGGCATAATTGAAAAGTTCGAACTGCTTGTCTGCATCTTTTAATACGTACTGTGCCCTTGCTGAAAAACCGACTGCCAAAAGGCAGTAAACAGTAAAAGCTGGTAAAATTTTGTTCATTATATGTTGATCGCTGTTAATTTATTAGAAAACCCTTGGTGTCGCCATTCTGATATTTGGCCTGATGAAGGAATAGGAAATCGAAATTTCGTGTGTGCCGCCGCTGTACCCCTGCAACGGACCGATCGAGAAATCGTACCCATAGCCAATTCTCAGCTTTTCGGTCGGAAAAATCTGAATCGCGGCCACTGCCGAGTTTCTGGGTGTAAGGTCTCTCTGAAGGTAGCTTTTATCGTAAAGCTTTACCCCCGTCCGGTAAGATCCCCCAACCCACAAAAATTGTTTGATCATCAAAAAAGCATTGACATCCAGACTTGTCGGTCCGCCCCTGTCATCCTTCAACAGGAAGGAGGGCTTGACCTGGAAATCTTCATTTATGGGAAACAGAGCCCCTGCAGTCAGGTAGTAATGGGGTTTTGGCTGAGGGATGAAGGCGTAACGATCAATGTTGATGTAGGTGGCAATCAGATTATCCACCGAGAAGCCGGCATAATATCTGTCATTCGCAAAATAAACCCCTGCCCTGGCATCCGGAACAATGGTGCTCTGTACGCCGACCGGCTGAAAAGGTTCTGGATCGTTGGGATTCAGCATCGAACCATCAATGCCCAGTTGGGCCATTCCAACACCTAAACCCAAAGCCAACCGCGAACTTCCGTCATCGTTTAACCGGATCCGGTAAGCGTAATTGCCATAAACGGCCAGATTGGTCTGTGCACCCAGTTTATCGCTCGATACCTGAAGCGCCAGGCCCACGTTGCCGCTGTTTGCAATCGCATCTACGGCGAGCGACATGCTTTTGGGTGCGCCGGTGATCCCCGTCCACTGACTGCGGTAAAAACTGTGCACATTCAAGACCTCTTTGTAACCCGCATAGGCCGGATTGATGTAGATGCCGTTGAACATGTACTGACTGTACTGTGCATCTTGCTGGGCAACAACCGGTCCTGCAAAAAACAGGATGGAGCACCCGAATAACAATAATAATTTCTTCATCATCTTAATATCTTAAGGGGAAATCAGGTTTGAACTCCTGATTTCCCTAAGCTTCATGTGTTAGTTTTTAAATGCCCTGATCAAAGTAATGTAGCCCTTGAACACTTCAAATTCATCGCTTCCTGCTTTTTTAACACGGAGCAGATAGTAATAGGTGCCCTCGTTCAGCCCCTCACCTGTCCAGTTGTTCTGGTAGCCTTTGGCCCTGAAAACTTCATTGCCCCAACGGTTAACGATCTGTAATTCGTTGGATTGGTATTGGTTCAATCCCCTGATCTCGAACACATCGTTTATGCCATCGCCATTCGGCGTAAACAGGTTTGGCACTTTGATGCCGATGAAATTGGCCGTAAGTGTTACCGATGCCACGTTGGTATAATAGCCGAAGGCATCTTTAACGCGGTAAGTGAACACATCTTCGCCGGTAAAGCCTGCATTTGGTGTGTAGGTTACCGTTCCATCGGCGTTTACCACCACTTTACCATTTTTGGGCTGAGTTACAATTTCAACCGATAATTTATCAAAGGCCGAGTTGCCCGGATCATCGTTCGCCAGTACACTGATCACCACCGGAGCATTTGCACTAGTAGTCCCCAGATCATCAACCGCTGTTGGCGATTTAGGGAAACTGATGACTGTTGCAGTGTTATTGGTTTCCGCTGTTCCCGATACATCGCTTACATTTATGCCGTTCAGCGATTTTGCGTTCACCGTAGCGGTATTGCTCACCGTACCCAGGTCTTTATCGGCCTGCGTTAAGGTGTAAACCGCTACATCTGAAACTGTTGCCCCCGGAATTAAACCGCCCGCAACTGTGATTGCTTTACCTGCGATTCCCAGTTTGGCATCAGTCAGAGTGATCGTGTTCAAAGTAACCGGACCGGTATTTTTGATGGTAAAGGTGTAGGTTACCTTATTTCCGCTGAAAGCTGCTGTTTTGACCAGTGCAATCGATGGATTAACGCTAAAGCTTGTTACCGTAGGCGTATCATTGCTTTCTGTAGTTCCGGAAATATCGCTTACCGAAAGGTTGGCAGGCGTTCTGGCGCTTACGGTTGCAGAGTTGGTTACGCTTCCGGCATCTTTATCAGCCTGTGTCAGCTGATAGGTAACGCTTTCGGTAGCTGTTGCCCCCGGAGCGAGATTGCCCGATAAGGTCCTGTTCAACCCAAGTTTTGCATCCACCAAAGTGATCACATGCAAGGTTACGTTTCCTGTATTTTTGATACTGAAATTATAGCTGATGCTATTGCCGTCTGCACTCACCACACCTGTTTTCACCAATGTAATGGTCGATGCCGGAGCGATAACAGTAACCGTTGCATCATCCACCTCTGGTGTAGCCGGGTTATCAGATTTTGATTTAGTTACGGCATTTCCGTTCGGATCATTTGCCGTAACGCTCGCCTGGTTGCTAAACGATCCGTTGTTAACATCTGAAAGCGTAACGGTATGGCGGGCGGTAACGGTTGCACTGGCGCCCGGACTCAGGTTGGCAATACCTGCAGGAGTTATCGAACCCACATCAGCACCTGCATCTACAACAGTGATATTGGTTAAATTAACATTGCCCGTATTGGTTACCACGATGTTATAGTTGATCACATCACCGGCTTTGCTTACCGCATTGGTTGCCTGTTTTGTTAAACCGATTGACGGAGCGGCAACAAGCGTTACGTTTACCGGAACTGTTACCACAGCTGTACCGCCCTTGCCATCGCTTACGGTAATGGAGAAGGAATCATTTCCTACATAACCAGGTTTTGGTGTGTAGATATACGTTCCATCTGCGTTAACGGTAACAGTACCGTTTGCTGGCGCAGTACTCAGCGTAAATGTTAGGGTATCGCCATCTACATCACTTGCCGTAACAACACCGGTTTTAGGTGTATTTTGTGGCGTAGCAATGGCCGGTGAAGTGGCTACCGGAACATCATTGACCGGGGTTACCGTTACACTGATGGTTACCGTTGTTGTTCCACCTTTGCCATCGCTTACTGTTACCACAAAACTGTCCGTTCCGTTGAAGTTGGCGTTTGGCGTATAAGTGTAGGTGCCGTCTGGTCTCAACACTACCGTTCCGTTTGTTGGAGCTGTTGTTGTGGTGAACGTCAATGCATCGCCATCGGCATCAGTTGCCGTGATTTTTCCGTTAACCGGAACATCTTCAGCTGTGGTGATTGCCGGAGCGGTAGCCACCGGAGCAACATTGGTTTGGGCAACGTTTACATTGACCGTTACCGTTGCTGTTCCGCCTTTGCCATCACTAACCACTACTGTGAAACTGTCCGTTCCACTGTAATTGTTGTTAGGTGTATAGGTAAATGTTCCATTAGGATTTACCACAACAGTACCATTTGCCGGAGGTGTTCCTGCTGTGAAGGTCAACGGATCGCCGTCAACATCAGTAGCGGTAACCTGACCGCTTACCGGCGTATTTTTATTGGTGCCAACGGTTACCGGAGTAGCCGCTACCGGAACATCATTGACCGGAGTGATTGTTACATTGATGGTTACCGTCGTGGTTCCGCCTTTGCCATCGCTTACTGTTACCGTGAAACTGTCCGTTCCGTTGAAGTTGGCGTTTGGCGTATAAGTGTAGGTGCCGTCTGTATTAACCACAACCGTTCCGTTTGTTGGAGGTGTTGTCGTGGTGAAAGTCAATGCATCGCCGTCCGCATCGCTTGCCGTGATCGTTCCGTTCACCGGAACATCTTCAGCTGTGGTGATTGCCGGAGCAGTTGCTAACGGCGCATCGTTCACCGGAGTTATTGTTACATTGATGGTTACCGTTGCAGTTCCGCCTTTACCATCGCTTACTGTTACCACAAAACTGTCCGTTCCGTTGAAGTTCGGGTTTGGTGTATAGGTATAGGTTCCATCTGGTCTTACCACTACCGTTCCGTTGACTGGAGGCGTGGTCGTAGTGAACGTTAAGCCATCTCCATCCACATCGCTTGCCGTGATCGTTCCGTTTACCGGAACATCTTCAGCTGTGGTTACCGCTGGCGAAGTTGCTGTTGGTGCATCGTTCACAGGGGTTACCGTTACGTTGATGGTCACCGTTGTGGTTCCACCCTTACCATCGCTCACTGTTACAACAAAACTGTCCGTTCCGTTGTAGTTTGCGTTTGGCGTATAGGTGTAGGTTCCATCAGGTCTCAACACTACCGTTCCGTTTGTTGGAGGTATAGCCGTAGTAAACGTCAATGGATCGCCATCGGCATCGCTTGCCGTGATGGTTCCGTTCACAGGAACATCTTCTGCTGTGGTGATTGCCGGAGCAGTAGCTGTTGGTGCATCGTTCACCGGATTTACCGTTACGTTGATGGTCACCGTTGTGGTTCCGCCTTTGCCATCGCTTATTGCTACAACAAAGCTATCGCTTCCGTTGAAGTTGGCATTTGGCGTGTAAGTGTAGGTTCCGTCTGTATTGACCACTACCGTTCCGTTTGTTGGAGCTGTTGTTGTGGTGTACGTTAATGGATCACCGTCTATGTCAGTTGCCGTGACCGTTCCGTTCACCGGAACATCTTCAGCTGTGGTTACCGCTGGCGAAGTGACTGTTGGCGCATCGTTCACCGGAGTTATCGTTACATTGATGGTTACCGTTGTTGTTCCACCCTTGCCATCGCTCACTGTTACAACAAAACTGTCTGTTCCGTTGAAGTTGGCGTTTGGCGTGTATGTGTAGGTTCCATCACTGTTCACTGTTACTGTTCCATTTGTTGGAGCTGTTGTTGTGGTGAAGGTCAATGCATCGCTATCCACATCGCTTGTCGTGATCGCTCCGTTCACCGGAACATCTTCAGCTGTGGTGATTGCTGGTGCAGTCGCTACCGGAGCATCATTCACAGGAGTTACCGTTACGACGATGGTTACCGTTATAGTTCCGCCTTTACCATCGCTTACCGTTACTGTGAAACTGTCGGTTCCGTTGAAGTTCGCGTTTGGCGTATAGGTGTAGCTTCCATCAGGTCTCAAAACTACCGTTCCGTTTGTTGGAGGTGTAGTCGTGGTGAAAGTCAATGCATCGCCGTCCGCATCGCTTGCCGTGATCGTTCCGTTCACCGGAACATCTTCAGCTGTGGTGATTGCCGGAGCAGTTGCTAACGGCGCATCGTTCACCGGAGTTATTGTTACATTGATGGTTACCGTTGTTGTTCCACCTTTGCCATCGCTTACTGTTACCACAAAACTGTCCGTTCCGTTGAAGTTTGCGTTTGGCGTATAGGTGTAGGTTCCATCTGGTCTTACCACTACCGTTCCGTTTGTTGGAGGTGTAGTCGTGGTGAAGGTCAATGCATCACCGTCCGCATCGCTTGCCGTGATCGTTCCGTTCACCGGAACATCTTCAGCTGTGGTGATTGCCGGAGCAGTTGCTAACGGCGCATCGTTCACCGAAGTTATTGTTACATTGATGGTTACCGTTGCAGTTCCGCCTTTACCATCGCTTACTGTTACCACAAAGCTATCGCTTCCGTTGAAGTTCGCGTTTGGCGTGTAAGTGTAGGTTCCATCAGGTCTCAACACTACCGTTCCATTTGTTGGAGCTGTAGTGGTAGTGAAAGTCAATGCATCGCCATCGGCATCGCTTGCCGTGATCGTTCCGTTCACCGGAGTATCTTCTGCTGTTGTGATTGCCGGAGCAGTGGCTGTTGGCGCATCATTGACCGGAGTTATTGTTACATTGATGGTTACCGTTGTTGTTCCTCCTTTGCCATCAATTACTGTTACCACAAAACTGTCTGTTCCGTTGAAGTTCGCGTTTGGTGTATAGGTGTAGGTTCCATCTGTATTGACTAAGACCGTTCCGTTGGCTGGAGGTGTAGTCGTAGTAAACGTCAATGCATCGCCATCCACATCGCTTGCAGTGATCGTTCCGTTAACCGGAACATCTTCTGCTGTGGTGATTGCCGGAGCAGTGGCTGTTGGCGCATCATTGACCGGAGTTACCGTTACGTTGATGGTTACCGTTGTTGTTCCGCCCTTGCCATCGCTTATTGTTACCACGAAACTGTCGGTTCCGTTAAAGTTCGCGTTTGGTGTATAGGTGTATGTTCCGTCTGGTCTCAAAACTACCGTTCCGTTTGTTGGAGGTGTCGTCGTGGTGAACGTTAATGGATCGCCATCCACATCACTGGCTGTAATCGTTCCGTTCACCGGAATATCTTCTGCCGTGGTTACTGCAGGAGAAGTTGCAACCGGAATATCATTGACAGCTGTTACCGTTACGTTGATGGTGACCGTGGTCGTTCCACCTTTGCCATCGCTAACAGTTACAACAAAACTGTCGGTTCCGTTATAGTCTGCATTTGGTGTGTAAGTGTAAGTTCCATCAGGTCTTACCACACCTGTTCCGTTTGTCGGAGGTGTTGTTGTGGTGTAAGTCAATGGATCGCCATCCGCATCGCTTGCCGTGATCGTTCCGTTAACCGGAACATCTTCAGCTGTGGTGATTGCAGGAGCAGTGGCCACCGGTGCATCGTTCACAGGAGTTACCGTTACATTGATGGTAACCGTGGTTGTTCCACCTTTGCCATCGCTTACTGTTACCACAAAACTGTCCGTTCCGTTGAAGTTGGCGTTTGGTGTATAGGTGTAGGTTCCGTCTGTATTGACCACTACCGTTCCGTTTATTGGAGGTGTAGTCGTAGTAAACGTCAATGGATCGCCATCTACATCGCCTGCAGTGATTGTTCCGTTAACCGCAACATCTTCAGCTGTGGTGATTGCTGGAGCAGTGGCCACCGGCGCATCGTTCACAGGAGTTACCGTTACGTTGATGGTTACCGTGGTTGTTCCACCTTTACCATCACTCACTGTCACAACAAAACTGTCCGTTCCGTTGTAGTTTGCGTTTGGTGTATAGGTGTAGGTTCCATCTGGTCTCAAAACTACCGTTCCGTTTGTTGGAGGCGTAGTTGTGGTGAACGTTAACGGATCGCCATCCGCATCGCTTGCCGTGATCGTTACGTTAACCGGAACATCTTCAGCTGTGGTGATTGCCGGAGCAGTTGCTAACGGCGCATCGTTCACCGGAGTTATTGTTACATTGATGGTTACCGTTGTTGTTCCACCTTTGCCATCGCTTACTGTTACCACAAAACTGTCCGTTCCGTTGAAGTTTGCGTTTGGCGTATAGGTGTAGGTTCCATCTGGTCTTACCACTACCGTTCCGTTTGTTGGAGGTGTAGTCGTGGTGAAGGTCAATGCATCACCGTCCGCATCGCTTGCCGTGATCGTTCCGTTCACCGGAACATCTTCAGCTGTGGTGATTGCCGGAGCAGTTGCTAACGGCGCATCGTTCACCGAAGTTATTGTTACATTGATGGTTACCGTTGCAGTTCCGCCTTTACCATCGCTTACTGTTACCACAAAGCTATCGCTTCCGTTGAAGTTCGCGTTTGGCGTGTAAGTGTAGGTTCCATCAGGTCTCAACACTACCGTTCCATTTGTTGGAGCTGTAGTGGTAGTGAAAGTTAAAGCATCGCCATCGGCATCGCTTGCCGTGATCGTTCCGTTCACCGGAGTATCTTCTGCTGTTGTGATTGCCGGAGCAGTGGCTGTTGGCGCATCATTGACCGGAGTTATTGTTACATTGATGGTTACCGTTGTTGTTCCTCCTTTGCCATCAATTACTGTTACCACAAAACTGTCTGTTCCGTTGAAGTTCGCGTTTGGTGTATAGGTGTAGGTTCCATCTGTATTGACTAAGACCGTTCCGTTGGCTGGAGGTGTAGTCGTAGTAAACGTCAATGCATCGCCATCCACATCGCTTGCAGTGATCGTTCCGTTAACCGGAACATCTTCTGCTGTGGTGATTGCCGGAGCAGTGGCTGTTGGCGCATCATTGACCGGAGTTACCGTTACGTTGATGGTTACCGTTGTTGTTCCGCCCTTGCCATCGCTTATTGTTACCACGAAACTGTCGGTTCCGTTAAAGTTCGCGTTTGGTGTATAGGTGTATGTTCCGTCTGGTCTCAAAACTACCGTTCCGTTTGTTGGAGCTGTGGTCGTAGTAAACGTTAATGGATCGCCATCCACATCGCTTGCAGTGATCGTTCCGTTCACAGGTACATCTTCAGCTGTATTGATTGCCGGAGCAGTGGCCACCGGCGCATCGTTCACAGGGTTTACCGTTACGTTGATGGTCACCGTGGTTGATCCACCTTTGTCATCGCTTACTGTTACAACAAAACTGTCGGTTCCGTTGAAGTTCGCATTTGGCGTATAGGTGTATGTTCCGTCTGGTCTCAACACTACCGTTCCGTTTGTTGGAGGTGTGGTCGTAGTAAACGTCAAGGCATCACTATCCACATCGCTTGCCGTTATCGTTCCGTTCACCGGAACATCTTCAGCTGTAGTTACCGCTGGCGACGTAGCTGTTGGCGCATCATTGACCGGAGTTACCGTTATACTGATGGTTACCGTTGTTGTTCCTCCTTTGCCATCGCTCACCGTTACAACAAAACTATCCGTTCCGTTAAAGTTGGCGTTTGGCGTATAGGTGTAGGTTCCGTCTGTATTGACCACTACCGTTCCGTTTGTTGGAGGTGTAGTGATGGTGAAAGTTAAAGCATCTCCATCCACATCGCTTGCCGTGATCGTTCCGTTCACCGGAACATCTTCAGCTGTGGTGATTGCCGGAGCTGTGGCCACCGGCGCATCATTAACCGGGGTTACATTTACCGGGATAGTAACTGTTGTACTACCACCGTTACCATCACTTACCGTAACTGTGAAACTATCCAGACCATTATAATTAGCAGCCGGCGTGTAAGTATATGTTCCGTTTGCATTTACAATTACCGTTCCGTGTAATGGAGCCGTAGTTACCGTATAAAGTGGTGTATCTCCATCAACATCAGTTGAAGTAATTACGCCGGTTTTAGGGGTGTCTTCACTCACAATAATTGAAGGTGAACTTGCTACAGGAGCATCATTTACAGGTGTTACCGTAATTAAAGTAGTTACATTTACAGTTCCACCGTTGCCATCGCTAACTCTGGTTACAAAACTATCCGTGCCGTTGTAATTAGCATTTGGTGTATAAACATAAGTACCATTTGCATTAAGCACTACAGTTCCCTTTGTTGGTAATGTAGTAACCGTAAATGTTAACGGGTCGCCATCAGCATCTGTAGCGGTAATTGTTCCATTTTTTGGCATGTCTTCAAGCGTTGATACGGCAGGAGAATTAACAACAGGAACATCGTTAACAGAAGTTATTGTAATTGGGATAGTTACGGTTGTTGTTCCTCCTTTGCCATCAGAAACCGTTGCAGTGAAACTATCACTGCCATTATAATTTGCATTTGGTGTATAAGTATAGGTACCATCCTGATTAGCAACTACAATACCATTTGTTGGTGGTGTGGTAATTGTAATCGTTAATGCATCTCCATCAGCATCTGAGACAGTAATTAATCCAGTTTTAGCAGTATCCTCTGCAGTATTAATTGCTGGCGATGTGGCTATAGGAACATCGTTTACTGGTGTTACGGTAACTGGAATATTTACAGTTGCAGTACCCCCATTACCATCATTTACAGTGATGGTGAAACTATCAGAACCATTGTAATTTGTATTTGGTGTGTAGCTATAAGTTCCATCTGTGTTTACCACAACGGTACCATTTGTTGGTACTGTGGTTAAAGTATAAGTAAGCAGATTTCCTTCCACATCACTTGCTGTAACCACACCATTTTTAGGGGTATCTTCTGCAGTTGAAATTGAAGGTGAACTAGCAACAGGCGGATCATTAACAGGTGTTACGGTGATAGTAACAGTAATTACAATTGCCCCACCTTTACCATCACTAACAGTTACTGTAAAGCTATCTGGACCATTGTAATTTGCATTCGGTGTATAAGTATAATTTCCATTCTGATTTAATAAAATAGTTCCGTTAGTTGGAGGTGTTGTTAAACTGAATGCTAATGGGTCGCCATCTGCATCAGCAGCATTAATTAATCCATTTTGTGGGGTATCTTCTAATGTGGTGATAGAGATTGGTATCGCAGAAGCCGTTGGTGCATCGTTTACCGAAGCAATGTTTATAGATAACGAAGCCGTCGCCGTAGCTCCATTTGTATCGCTTACGGTATAAGAAATAATCGGAACCGCACCAAAGTAATTGGCGGCAGGTATAAAGGTGAAACTACCATCTGCTAAAATGCTAATTGTTCCGACAGCTACGCCGCCCTGACCAGTAATGGTAATTGGATTGGAGCCTACGGCTTGTACACCAGCCATACCAGCAATGGTAAAGCCAGTTACGTTAAATGCATCTCCATCAATATCGAAATCATTTGCCAATAATCCATTGGCAGAATTTCTGGTTACAGTCTCATCTTCGTTAATGTTAACTGCATCATTGGTTGCTGTAGGGGCATCATTTACGGGAGTTACGGTAAATATTAAAGTAGCCGACGCCGTTCCACCATTACCATCGCTAATATTGTAGGTAATTGTTGGTGTAGTTCCGTTGTAGTTTTGAGCAGGAGTAAAGTTATAACTACCATCTGCACTAATATTAACGAAACCTACATTCGGAATTTCAAATGGTGCATCTACAGGCTGTGTTCCGGCAATACCAGCTACAGTAAAACCGGTAATTGTTAAAGTTTGTCCTTCTACATCTGTATCATTGGCTAACAACCCATTATTTGCAGTTTTTGTAACACTACCATCTTCCAACAATGTCGCTGTATCATCTGCGGCAACTGGCGCATCATTAATTGCATTTATAGTTAAAGTAAGTGTTGCTGTAGCTGTTAATGTTCCATCGCTTAGCGTGTAAACAATAACCGGAACGGTACCACTGTAATTTGCTAATGGTGCAAAAACATAACTTCCGTTTGCATTGATCGTGATGTTACCCACATTCGGAATTAAAAATGGCGTGCCAATAGTAGGTGTACCTGCTATACCAGAAACTGAATATGCTGTAATGGTTTTTGTTGGTCCATCTATGTCTGAATCATTTGCAACCAATCCGTTTACTTCATCTACCGTTAACGTAGCATCCTCATCCACATTACCGCTATCGTTAGTAGCAACTGGCGCATCATTTACAGCAGTTACGTTGATGGTTAAAGTACCCAGGTTAGTTGAGTTTGGTTGTGCTTGACCATCACTAACCGTATAAGTAATTACCGGAACTGAACCATTATAGTTCGCAACAGGCGTAAATGAATAACTTCCATCGCCACTAATATTAATTGTACCTATGTCTGGAATATTAAATGGTGTTGCTAAAGTTGGTGTTCCAGTTCCTGGATTACCGGCAATGGTATAGCCTGTTATAGCAAGTGAATTACCATCAACATCGCTATCGTTAGCTAAAAGTCCGTTTGCAGCAGTTTTAACAATACCCGTTGCATCTTCGGAAATATTCTCAATCTCGTTATTAACTAAAGGTTGATCGTTAACTGGAGTGATGCTGATGTTTACATTTGCGTCAACCACAGCATATAATGAACCGTCAGAGCCGTTCCATTTAAAGCTTGTAGAACCATTGAAATTAGCATTAGGTTCAAATGTAATGTTAGCTAAATTTGCAGCACTAATGATTTGATTTGAAGTAATGAGTACTCCACTCAACTTCAATGTTCCGTTTGCTGGTAAAGTAATTACTTTAATTTCAGCTAATGGATTAGGATCTACATCACTAAATTGAGCAGTAAAATCTGCCGCTGCAAAAGTGATCACTACATCCTCTAAACCAGATTTAGCTAAATCAGTTACTATCGGAGCATCATTAACTGCGTTAATTGTAATATTTAAAGTTCCGGTTGCTGTCGCATTTCCAGCTCCGCTTTGATCACTTACTGTGTATGTTATTGTTGGTACAGTTCCATTTTTGTTGGCATCTGGCACGAAGGTATAATTGCCATTTTGGTTGATGGTAATTACTCCAAAATTAGGAATGGCAAAGGTTCCAGGTGTTCCTGTTACTGGAATTGTATTTCCATTTACTACGAAACTGGTAATAATCAAAGTCGTTCCAGCATCAACATCACTATCGTTAGCTAATAAGTTTTTAGAAATGCCTTGAGCATCTTCATCTATTGTTTCTGTTTCGTTAACAACAATTGGCGTATCGTTTATAGGGGTAACTGTAATTTTTAAAGTTGCAGCTGTTTCTGCTGCAGTTGCCGAAGCGT
The DNA here is from genome assembly GCF_979258625.1 of Pedobacter sp. AC212. Lineage (NCBI taxonomy): Bacteria > Pseudomonadati > Bacteroidota > Sphingobacteriia > Sphingobacteriales > Sphingobacteriaceae > Pedobacter > Pedobacter sp. AC212. The sequence goes on from NZ_OZ409870.1 coordinate 3,350,443, forward strand.
TTCTTAGCAATGGATTATCTACCATAGTATAAGTGATGGTAGGTACAATTCCATTAAAGTTAAGTACTGGTGTGAAAGTATAACTTCCATCAGCATTTATTACAATTTGACCAACATTTGGAATGGTTGCGGTGTTACCTGGCAAATAAACTGTCGGACTACCATCAATACTAAAGTTTTCAACTGAAATTGGGTCACCGTCTGGGTCAGTATCTGGCGTACCATCCGTTCTTACATTTCCAGTTGCAACTACATCTTCATTTGTAGATTTTGTATCGTTTGTCGCAATTGGCGCCCGATTATCTATTGAAACAGAAATAGATAAGGTTGCTGTAGCTGATAATGAACCATCGGTTACTGTGTAGGTAATTAATGGAACGGCACCGCTGTAACCTGGCAAAGCCATAAACATCAAGCTACCGTTTACATTGATGGTAATGGTTCCTACACCCGGAATCACAACCGCGTTTCCTGGAATTTGAGTACCTGCAATACCTGCAATAGTATAACCGCTAATGGTCAATGCTTGTCCGTCTACATCAATATCATTTGATAACAAACCTGGTGTTGCAATAGTTAATTGTTCACCTTGCTTAATACTGGCCACATCATTACCTGCAATTGGTGCATCATTTACCGGTGTGATGGTAATGTTTACGTTCGCATCTATATCTGCATAAGTTGTCCCATCAAATCCATTCCATTTAAACGTGGTGCTTCCATTAAAGTTGGCAGCTGGCACAAAGGTGATATTTGCTAAATCGGCAAGTGTTATTTCTTGGTTTACCGTAATGTTAACACCCGATAATTTTAATTCGCCATTGGCTGGTAAACTAACAATCTTAATTTTTGTAATTGCATTACCTTCAGCATCTGAATATTTACTTGTAAAATCTGTTGCAGCAAAGCTGATGGTTGCATCTTCTGCTCCTGTTTTAGGTACATCAGAAACAAGTGGTGGGTCATTAACAGGAGTAACTGTAATTGTCAAGGTTGCTATTGCTGTTCCGCCACTATCATCACTTACAGTATAGGTAATTACAGGTATTGCACCATTAAAGTTAGCAACCGGTGCAAAAGTGTAACTGCCATCTGCATTGATAGTAATATTTCCAACACTCGGAATGGTAAATGCAGAACCAATAGTTGGCGTACCCGTAATACCCGAATAGGTAAAACCAGTAACAGTTAAGGTTGTTCCTGCATCTACATCACTATCGTTTGCTAATAAACCATTAGCTGCTGCTCTGATTAAGGTTGCATCTTCTAAAATAGTGGCTGCATCATTAACTCCAATTGGATTATCATTAACTGGTGTAATAGATAAGGTAAGTGTAGCGGTAGTTGATATTGTACCGTCACTTACAGTATAATTTATGATTGGTACTGGCCCGTTATAATTTAACAATGGAGTGAAAGTGTAACCTCCATCAGCCGAAATATTAATTATACCTACCCCTGGAATATTTACAGGGGCAGCAATGTTTTGAGTTCCGGAGATCCCTGCAATTGTATAGCCCGTTATAGTTAATGCATTTCCATCAGGATCTGTATCATTTGATAATAAGCCTGTAGTTGGCGATGCCGTAACAGTTAAGGTTGCATCTTCAGCAATAGAATTTGTATCATTAAGCGCAACCGGAGCGTCATTTACTGGAATTATGGTAATTGTTAATGTTGCTGTTGCTGTACCTCCATTCCCGTCACTTATCGTGTAAGTTATCACAGGTACTGCACCACTATAATTCGCTAACGGTGTAAATACATAACTTCCATTTGCATTAATGGTTATCGAGCCAACACTTGAAATAGAGAAAAGTGAACCAATTGCTGGCGTACCCACTATTCCAGAATAAGTAAATCCAGTAACGGTTAAAGTTGTTCCTGCATCAACATCACTATCGTTTGATAGCAAACCTGCACCAGATGCGGCATTTAACACGTTATCTTCCACAACTGTGGCAACATCATTTGCTGCAACTGGTAAATCATTCACCGGGTTGATGGTTATGCTTACATTATCTGTTGCAAGGGCATAAGTTGTTCCATCAAAGCCATTCCATCTAAATGTTGCTGTACCATTATAGTTAGGGTCTGGCACAAAAGTGATGTTAGCTAAAGCAGCCAAATCTATCTCTTGACCAGCAGTAATGTTAACCCCACTCAATTTTAGCAAGCCATTCGCTGGCAAGATTACCACCTGAATTTTAGTTAAGGTATTTCCATCAACATCTGTAAAACTGTTGGTAAAATCTGTAGCTGTAAAACCAATGGTCGTATCTTCATCTCCAGATTTTGCTATACTTGTTACTATTGGCGGATCATTTACAGGTGTAACCGTAATGTTTACGTTTACAGGGGTAGCATAACCGGTTCCATCATTTGCATTCCACCTAAAAGAAGTGCTACCATTAAAGTTGCTACCTGGTACAAATACCAAATTCGGAATATCAGCAGCTTGTATCTCTTGTCCGGCAGTAACCAAAGCTCCGTTTGATAGCAAAACCCCTTGAGTGGTTGACGGCAAATTGCTAATCTGTATTTTACTTAAAGCATCCCCCTCTGGATCTGAATAATTATTAGTAAAATCGTTTAAGGTGAAGGCAATTTGAACATCTTCTGCAGTAGTTTTACTAATTGGAGAAATTGTAGGCAAATCGTTAACAGATGTTAAAACGATGTTTACATTGTTATTGGTTGCTGCATAGTCAGTTCCGTCATTTCCGTTCCATTTAAAGGTAACCGGACCATTGTAATTAGCAAAAGGCTCAAACGTAAGCTGAGCTAAATTTGCTATTGGGATTTCTTGATTTACCGTTACCGCAACACCATTCAGTTTTAAGATACCCTGAGTATTTGGAGGCAATGTTTCAACTCTAATTTTTGTTAAAGCATCCCCATCTGCATCGGTAAATTGACTAGTGAAATCCGCAGCTGAGAAGGTTAAAATCACATCCTCCGCTCCTGTTTTTCCTACCACACCAATAACTGGTTTGTCATTTACTGCAGCTATCGCGATGGTGATATTTGCTGGTGAGGCAGCATAATCTACCCCATCACTTCCGTTATAACTAAATGATAAATTGCTATTGAAATTAGCTGTTGGCACAAAGGTGATTAGCGCTAAATCGGCAACTGATATTTCCTGATTAGCGGTAACATCTACACCATTTAATTTTAATAAACCTTGAGCTGGAGTTGGTAAAGTGATGATTCTAACTTTAGCCAAAGTACCATCTACATCTGTGAATTGATTGGTAAAATCTGCAGCTGCAAATGGAACCGTCGTATCTTCTGTTCCTGTTTTATTTATATCTGCAACTACTGGAATATCGTTAACTGCCTGAATATTTAATATTGTTGTTTTGGTATCTGTTAAAGGTGCACCACCTGTATTGCCCAAATCATTTATCAACGTAGTTAAAGTAACGTTTCCGTTTAGGTTGGCAAACGGGGTAAATGTTACTTTATTGGCAGCAACAAAGGCATTAATATTTGCAATGGACCCAGTAATGGTAACCAACCTTGTCCCTGAACCTCCAATTGTAATACCACTTTCACTAGTTGCTGCAAAAATACCCTGATTTGCAGGAACGCTTAGTGTAGCCGTTACTGAATTATTACCAGCATCACGATCTATAAAACTAATACCTGTAATTGTTTTCGGCGTATCTTCTGTTAACACAGTATTGGCTGGCACAGTTGCTACCGGAGGGATGTTATAGTCCTCTCTCCAATCTCTTTCTGCTGTAGCAGGTGTATCTAAATTAGGAAATGAAGATGGCGTTTGTCCATTAGTTGGATTAAAAGCAGCATCGTTGTTATCAAAGTTATTGTCTAGGCCATCTTTATCTGCATCAGCACCTGCTGCAATAACATTTGCTACACCATCATTGTCTGTATCGTATGCTTCTATCGTGTCGCTATCTCCGTCATTATCAGCATCTAGATCTAAATAGTCGGGTTGATCTGCACCGTCCGTATTTACCGGAGTTAAGCCACTTGTAGCTTCATAAGCATTGTCCAACCCATCGCCATCTGAATCAATCCCGGTTGGGGCGATATAGTTTGCAGTAGATTGCGCTTCAATGTTGTCAGGAATACCATCTCCATCAGAATCCAGATCCAGGAAGTTAGGGATTCCATCTCCATCCAGGTCACCAGCACCTTCAACAGCATCCAAAATTCCATCATTATCAGAATCAATATCTAAATAATTTGGAATACCATCACCATCGGCATCTTTCACCGTCATTGGTGTTCCCGATGGATCACCTGTTAAGCTACCCGTATTGTTATTATAATCATCAACCAGATCGTTGATTCCATCGCTATCAAAATCATTGGTAAAACCGATTCCAGCTTTTCCATCACCATCTGGATCTGGTCCGCCATTTTCTATTACATCAGTAATACCATCATTGTCAGAATCCAGGTCTAAGAAATCTGGAGTTCCATCACCATCTTTATCTCTCGGTGTATAACCGCCATTTGCAGCTAAAGGAATTCCGTTTGCATCAACCTTGTTCCCAACTAAGCCAATACCTGGCAAACCATTATTATCTGGGTCAGAACCGCCAGCTTCAAGTACATCCGGAATACCATCACCATCAGAATCAAGATCATGATAATTTGGCAAACCATCTCTACCGCCTGTATCCAATATACCGTCTACTGTATCTAAAATCCCGTCATTATCATCATCTAAATCTACTCCATCAGGCACGCCATCTTTATCATAATCTGTTGATGCCCTCCAATCTTTTTCACCGCCTGGAACTTGCGTATTTGGCATACTGGCAGGTGTTTGACCGCCATTTGTAGCATACCTGGTTACATTCGAATTCCCGTTATCATTATCATAAATATCTGCCAAACCATCATTATCTGCATCTGGCAAAACATCCATTATCCCATCTGAGCCATTTGCACCGGTTTGGTTGTTTTTTACGTCAACTTCTAGCGGACTCACTACTGCATTTTCCAACCAATCTCTAAACCCATCATTCTCCGCATCAGTATCTACATAATCCGGCGCACTACCTCCATCAATATTTGAATAACCGGAAGCAACACCTCCATTGTTGATGTCGTACGCATTATCTATCCCATCACCATCTGTATCGATACCTGTTGGTGCAACATACACCGTAGTAGGTAAACCTTCAATATTATCAATGATACCATCATTATCCGCATCGATATCCAAATAGTTAGAAAAGCCATCAAAATCGCGATCCTGATTAAACAAACTGCTAATTGCAACAAAATCTGGATCGTTTAAATCTGATAAACCATCTCCATCAGCATCTACTATCGGTCCAGTTCCAATGATACCATCGTTATCACCGTCTACAATGTAGAAAGCGGCTTCGTAATTATCAGGAATACCATCTGCGTCGGAATCAAGATCTAAATAATTAGGTTTTCCATCTTTATCTTTATCCTGAATTACTAATGCCGTTCCGCCTGCTGCCGGATCTAATGAATCCAGCAAGCCATTGCCATTCACATCTACAAAGGTTCCGATTCCAAACCTACCATCTTTATTAGGGTCATTTGCAGGATTTCCGTTAGATTCAATCGCATCAACAATGCCGTCATTATCAGAATCAACATCTAAATAATTTGGAATGCCATCACCATCTTTGTCAATATTACCTTCAACGATATCTGTTATACCATCGTTATCATCGTCCAAGTCAATTGTATCCGGCACACCATCTCGGTCTGAATCTATGGTCAAATTAATAGCGGTGGAATTAACTGCTGCACAAGCATTATCAGATTGTGTGATAGCCGCCCTGTACTTGTAACCTTCCATCGTTTGATCAACTTTGGTGATGGTTAGCGAGGTAGTTGTAGCGCCACTATAAATTGCATTATTTGCGATATTAGTAAAGTTTGCGCCATTATCTGTACTTACTTGCCATTGAATTTGGCGTGTACCAGAACCACCAGTTGCTGCTACCGTAATGGTAAGATTGCTTAAAGCCCTTACATTCTGGTTAACCGGTTGCGTAGTAATTGTACTTGCCGTACCCACTGTAATTACAACAGGAGTTGTAGTTGGAGATTGGCAAGTTACTGCCCCTACCGTAGAAACTGTAGTTCTGCGGTATTGGGTGGTTTGAGTTAAAACACCTGGTGAATAGGTTGCTAAGTTTGCCCCAGAAATAACTGTCCAACTTGTTCCGTTCAAAGAACTTTCCCAGATATAAGCTATTGTTCCGCCACCAGTTCCGTTAGCTGTAGAAGTAATTGGAGCGGCAGTAGTATTAGCACAAATAGTTTGATTAGCGGCAATTGTTCCTGCAGTTACTACGCTTTGTACAGTAACATCAATGTTGAAAGCAGTACCAGAACAGTTATCTAAAACTGGCGTTACCACATATCTTACCACAGCATTGGCTGATGAAGAGTTAGTTAATGTTTGACTGATTGGTGCAGAAACCGAAGTGGTTTGATTACTAAAACCTGTAACCCCTGTTCCACTTAATATACTAGCTGTCCAAGTATATTTAAGATTGGCATTTGATGTTGTTGGTGTAACCGAGAACGAACTGCTACTACAGATAGCAGCTGGATTAACCGCAGACGCTATAATTGTTGGTCCAACGGTAACAGTAATTGTAAACGCATTTCCAGCACAAAGTCCATTTGTTGGCGTTACCGTATAAATTAAAGTTGCAGTGGTAGTTCCTGTATTTGTTAACGTCTGACTAACCGATGTTGCTGCCGTTCCACTGGTTGCGCCAGTAACGGTTCCGCCAGAAATTGAAGGTCCCGACCAAGTATAAGTTGTTCCTGCAGGTGCCTCAACTGGTTGAAAATTGAAAGTGCCACTCACACACAAATTATAAGTTTGATTAGAGATAGCTGGTCTTTGTGTAACACTAACCGTAAATGGTGAAGATGCAGCTTCAACACAACCGCCACCTGTGACAATTGCCCTGTAGGTTGTAGTTACATTTAGATTGGTATAATTTAAAGTTGCTGTTGTATTTGCAGGGGTATAAGTAATCCAAGTTGTACCTCCATCTGTAGAATATTCCCATCTCACTACCGATGCGGTTGTTCCACTCAAAAGTAAAGTACCATTACTTCCACTACAAACACTTGCCGTACCAGTGATTGTACCAGTTGAGGTGACAACAATAGTATGTGTAGCAGTTTTAGGCGAACATCCAGCAGCAGAAGCGGTTACGATTGCAGTTCCTGAGAACAATGAAGAAAACGTTACTTCTCCAGTTGTGGCATCAATTACAGCTTGCTGACTTGTAGTGTTAATACTATAAGTTATCCCCGTTGAGTTAGTCGCAGTGGCCGAGTAAGTTTGAGTTCCTGCGCCTTGGCATCTGTTAGAAGCCAATCCTGCTGCAAATACCGGCGTTGCCACTATCCCATTTACTTGAATTGTTCCAGAAGCGGATACGTTAGGACTTCCACCTGTTGAAGTAACAACATAACCTTTTGGACCGGTTGTAGTAGCAGTTGGTGTACCAGAAATGGTTAGCACCTTGGTTGTACCGTTATAACTTGCAGTAACTCCAGCAGGTAAACCCGTTACATTCGCTCCAGTTGCTGTACCTCCAATTGCATAAGTAATATTGGTTATGGCAGTATTAATACAAACTGTTTGCGCATCACTAGGTGGTGTGGTAGATGAGGTTAGTGAAATTGAAGTAATAGGAACTACGGTTACAGTGCTTACATCATTGGCAGTATTTGGATCTGATTGAGAACCCGTGATTGTAGCAGTATTTGTGTAATTACCTGATGAATTTACTTTTGCAGTAATTACTAAGGTAGCTGATCCATTTGGCCCCAAAGACCCGATATTCCATATCCCATTTGTGCCACTATATGAAGTACCTGTTGAGGCAACACTGCTAATAAAAGTATAACCTGACGGCAATAAATCGGTAGCCGAAACACCTAACGCAGTACCTACACCAGTATTTGAGGCTGTTAAAGTAAAACGAACGGTACCATTTATTGGCGGATTTGGATCATCAACTGTTTTGGTAATACTTCTATCTACGTTACAAAGCGCAATTGTAATAGGCACAGATTGTGCAGATATTCCACAACCTAAATTTGTTGTTAATGAATAAGAACCAGATTCTGTAGGCGAAAATGTACGGTTAGTTGCACCTGCTATAGGAAGACCATTTAAGAACCATTGATAAGGCCCAACAGCTGTAGGATCAGCAGAAAGTGTTGCACTAGCGCAGCTACCTTGTGTTAAAATTGGTTTAATTGATTGTTCTGGTAATGGTGTGATAAAACTCGACATCGAGTAACCTGATCCACTTTGAACCAATACGGCATTTACCCTCGAACCACTTGTAAAAGTTAGAGACGCAGGTGAACCTAGATTTGTATTGGTAAAGTCGATTAAGTAAATACCCGTACTACCTAATTGTCTCCTAACTCCTACTCCCGCAACTGATTCTAGATCTACATTGGTATAATTTGTAGTCGCACTTCCTGTAGTAGTTAATAATATTTTGTCTGTCGCACTTTTGGTGGTGATGTAGCCAAAATATGGCAGATCTGATCCATCATTATGTCGAAATTTATATGTTTTAGCTATCAAACTTCCTCCGCAACTGGCAATTGGGGCCAAGGTTAACATATCAACCTCGCAGTTATTTGCCGTACCAGAATAAGCAACTACATTTTTTGTAGCAGAAATTTTTGAGGCAGAATACTGTACTCCAACCTGGTTAGAGCCATTAGCAGTAGCTCCAGGAATACCATTGGCAAAAGTGACAAAACTACCTGCGGCAACTAGTGTATAACTATTTGTTGAGGCTAAAGTTCCGTTTAGATTATAATTGGTAACGGTAACTGTTGTATTTGGCAATGTGGCAACCACAGTAGTTTGTTCTGCTACGTTGTTACCCGCACTTCTAATAACCAGGTATTCGTTACCCAAGGAGTTAACTGGCGGAACAGGGTTATAAACTCCATCGCCACAACCCAGTGGGGTATCAATATGTGCTCCAGAATTCATTACAGCTGCTGCCGAACTTTCTACCAAAGAGCCAATCGCACCTTGAAACAAATAACTCTGACCTGCATTTAAGGTTACTAATGCGGTACCATTTAACCTAACGGTAGTATTATTTTCAAGAGCCATGATACTGTAAATAGGCTTTTGAGTTGAACCATTTAAGTTTCCGTCTCGGTAATACCCTACCCTAAAAGCCGTACCAACAGCTGCATCTCCGAAACTAAATAATGCTGCATTTCCCTTACCATTTGCATCATTAAACTGATCTGACGCCACATTTCTAACATTCACAGAAATAGGATTTGTCCCTTCTACAATCATACCGCGGTCAGAAAGAACAGTGTTCAAACTATTCAGTACCAAGGTGTTTGGATCACCAACAAACCTGTAAACCGCTGGGGAGGTTGGTGTTGGTGTCAGCGTGGTTACAACTGTACCATCACTCTTTTTAACTGTAACAGTCGTATTCGCAACATTTGTTGTAACAATAAGCTCATTCGCTCTTGTCCAGTATTGCCAAGGCGCTGGTGCAATGTAATGTGTTTTGTAAGTTTGAGCGGAAGCTGTACCCAAAAATAACAATAGCGAAAAAACTAGAAAGATGAGCAAACAACTAAAACATTTTACAAACTTCTTCGTTAAATAATTGTTAATACGAGAAGAGTTTTGTGTGAAGCCACACAAAGAGGGTAAATTTTTATTCATACGGGGGACGATAAAGTCTACAACAATTGGGGTGATGTAGTATTTTTTAAGCTTGTCTGTTGGTTAAACGTACATACGTAGGTCTAAACACTATGGTTTTAAAAGACAAACTTTTATTTCCTTAGCTTACAGTTTGGGCATTAGGCCGCGAAGATATTACATTCCTTTGTCAAAATAATGTAACATGTATTTATTTTGTAGTATTAATAATACATAAGTTGGAATGTTTGATCTATGTCATTAAACTTATTCGATTAGACCGATTCAGACGGTGTTTTTGAAACACCAACTTTTAAGAATTATTGATCTAAATCAAATTTTTACTAACAACTGAAGGTTGTAATATTTTTTGACCCACAGTATTAGCCAAAATTTAGTTTAAAATTCCACCGATATAATAGTTTTGATCAATAGTTAAGCGTTAAACTAACGACTTACTCAATTTCCCTTTATTAAATTGGATACTGAAGTGCCTAATTTCGATTTCAAAAATATTTCGAATACTTTCCATCTAAACAAACAATTTCCCTAGCTATCTGTATTCTTAAAATGAGAATAATTTTGGCGCTTCCAATTGCTCTTTTAGCCATCGCCTGTCACAATACCAATCCAGAAAAGGGTTCGGGCGGGAATAAAGTCGATAAGCAGGTCACATTATCAAATGATGCGATTGTAGATTCCACCAAAGCACTGCTGGATCAATCTTTCGAATTGGACCAGAAACATATCGACGGAATGATCTCGAATACTGAATATGATCAAAATAAAAAATCTTTAATGACTACCTTTAATGTGCTTTATAAAAGTTTGTCTCCAGCCGATACGCTAAAAGTGACCGAGTATCGCATTCAGAAAGAGGCAATAATTAAAGAAGATTCTACCAAAAAGACTAAAGCATCAAGATGGGAATAGAAAAAGTGGAAGATCCCAAAGATCATCCAAAACCTGTTGGAAAATTCGCTCAAACATTCATCAACCTCTACGAGGTTTTCCGTTTTATTGGCCGTTTTTTTAAGGAAGCATTTTTGCCTCCGTACGAGTTTAAGGAATTAATGCGTCAATGTTACGAAATTGGTTATCGTTCAGCTTTATTAATTTCAACCACCGGCTTTATTACAGGATTGGTTTTTACAAAACAATCGCGTCCATCCTTGTCAGAATTTGGCGCAACATCCTGGCTCCCATCGTTGGTGGGAATTGCCTTATTAAGAACCCTTGCTCCGCTGCTTACAGGCCTAATTGCCGCTGGAAAAGTTGGTTCGAGCATTGGTGCGGAGCTTGGATCAATGAAGGTAAGCGAACAAATTGACGCCATGGAGGTCTCGGCGACAAATCCATTCAAATTCCTGGTATCAACCCGGGTAATGGCCGCTACCATTACCATGCCCATACTCACCTTTTATACAGCAATGGTAGGCATGTTGGGTGCCTTACTTAACGTGTCCGTTAACGAAGGCACTAGCGCAACTACATTTTTTCAAAGCGCCTTAGAAAGCATCACTTTCCTCGATATTATTGCATCAACCTTCAAAGCCATTCTTTTTGGTTTCACTATTGCAATAGTCGGTTGTTATCAGGGTTACAATTCATCAAAAGGCACTGAAGGTGTAGGTAAAGCTGCTAATTCATCGGTAGTAACGGCAATGTTCCTTATTTTTATTGAGGAAGTAGTTTGCGTACAAATTTTCAGTTTGTTTAACAGCTAATCGCATGGTACAAAAAGAAATCTTAAACAGCACCGAAAAGGTGATCGAGATCAAAAATCTCTATAAGGCTTTCGGCAGCTACCAGGTATTGGAAAATGCTTCTCTCGATCTTTACAAGGGAGAAAATTTGGTGGTTTTGGGTAAATCCGGAACAGGAAAATCCGTGTTGATTAAAATCATCATCGGTCTGCTCAAACCAGATTCAGGCCTGGTAAATGTATTAGATCATGTTGTAGATGATATTTCTTACGAACAATTATTGGCACTCCGCCTTCGGGTAGGTTTCTCTTTTCAAAATAGTGCGCTTTATGATAGTATGACGGTAAGGGAAAACCTGGAATTTCCTTTGGTAAGAAATCGCAGGGATTTGAGCAAACAGGAAGTTAAAGATTTAGTGGAAGAAATGCTTGATGCAGTGGGGTTATCGCAAACCATCAATCAAATGCCTTCCGAGCTTTCCGGGGGACAACGAAAAAGGATTGGAATTGCCCGAACGTTGATTTTGAAACCGGAAATCATGCTTTATGATGAGCCTACTGCAGGGCTGGATCCAATTACATCTAAAGAAATAAACAAACTGATCAATACCGTACAGGAACGTTACCATACCAGCGCAATCGTAATTACCCACGATTTAACCTGTGCTAAAGAAACCGGGAACAGGGTAGCCATGTTGGTCGAACGTAGTTTCGAACGTCAGGGATCTTTCGACGATATTTTCAATTCCGGAGATCCGCAAGCACAACCATTTTTTGATTATAATTTTATACAGTAACCATGAACGATAATAAGAAGAAAATAACTGTTGGAATATTTATTGCCATTGGCATTTTGATATTCGTTTTTGCCATTTTTACTTTAGGTAGCCAAAAGAAAACCTTTGTTAAAAGCTTTACCTTGAGTGTTGTTTTTAACGATATCCAGGGATTGAAAAAAGGAAACAATGTATGGTTTTCTGGTGTTAAAATCGGCACAATCAAAAAGATTGAATTTTTTGGAACCTCACAGGTACGCGTATTTCTGAGCATAGAAGAAGATGTGCATAAATACATCCATAAAGATGCGGGTGCAAGCATTGGTGCCGATGGTTTAATCGGAAATAAAATTGTGGTGATCACCGGTGGAAATCCAAAATTTCCTTTCGTGGAAGACGGCGACGTGCTGAAGGTAAATAATTCCTTATCTACTGATGACATCATGAAAACCCTTCAGGTAAACAATAAAAACTTAGTCGACGTAACCGGCGACTTCAAAATTCTTGCCCATAACCTGGTAGATGGAAAAGGTGCTGCTGGTGCACTCCTTTCTGATGAAAAGTTGGCCCAGGATTTTAAAACAATGGTTGCTAACTTGAATAGAATAACAGCTTCAACTGCGCAAACAGCACAAAGCTTAAACACATTCGGGAAAACACTGAATACCAAAAATGGCTTAATGGATAAAATGATGACGGACACGGCGGTATTTGCTAAGCTGGAACGCTCTGCCAGCACACTACAAAAAACTGCTCAATCGGCATCTGTAATGGCGGCTAACTTAGAAAAGGCTTCTGGAAAATTAAATAGTAACGATAACGCAGCAGGTTTACTGCTTAACGATGCTAAAACTGCCGATCAGGTAAGGGCAATTATGATCAATCTGGAAAAAAGCAGCAAGAAGCTAGATGAAGATTTAGAAGCTTTACAAAGCAACTTCTTGCTTCGCGGTTTCTTTAAAAAACGTGCCCGTGATTCAGTAAAAAACAAGTAAGAGATACTTCAATCGTTCATTATCCCAAACGCTGGCAAAATGATGAAGAAATGGCTATTGATTATTGGAGCAATTCTGATCCTTCTAATCTGCTTGCTCTTTACCCAAAGAAAGAACTTGCTGGAAATTGGAACAAGTCATGGAACATCTAAAAGTCCGTTAAAAAGATAGGCTCTCCTTAGATGAATCGCAATTAGCTAAAACTTTTAACTTTCGAGCTTTGTTAAACAGTTAAATAAAAGAATTATCATGGAAACGAAGGAAAAAGATCAAGATAAAGGGAAAGCTAAAACTTCAGGAACATCGAAAGAGAAAGCAAGTTTTGACCAGAATGGAAAAGGTGCTTCCGAAAAATATGGCCAGGCAGGAGATAGTCCTAACGAATCTGGTGAAGAAGGTACTGGAACAACAAATGAAAATAAAAAATAAGGATGCTTGGAGCAATCCTTATTTTTCGTAGATGCTCATCTTCTCGGCAAGTTCAATAATACTTTTAATTTTCAGCTTTTGGAACAACCTTAATTTATAAGTGCTTACAGTTCCCATTTGCAAATTAAGTTGATTGGAAATTTCCAATACGCCTACACCTTTGGTCAGCAATTCGGCAACTTCTAGCTCTCTTCCAGATAATTTTGTAAAAGGGTTATCTGCATCGTTACCTAAAATACTATTAAACATATTTTCTTTTACGTTGCGGCTAGAGTAACGGCTGCCCGCTAAAATGGTGGTAATAGCTGTTACAATTTCAGACTCTTCAGCGTTTTTAGTTAAATAACCCGACGCTCCTGATTTTAAGTAAGGTACCGCGTAAATGTTTTCATTTAGGGAGGAGAACACCAATATTTTAGCATTGGGTTGAACCATTTTAATTTGATCGATTACCTTTAAATTATTGCCTCCAGGCAAATTCACATCGATAATGATTAGGTTAGGTGCTTTCTCGGTTTCTATTAGCGCTTGCTCTAGTGTTGCCGCATGGATAATTTCTACTCCAGCCCAAAAATCAGATATTAAGCTTTTTAAACCTCTGCGAATAATCTCGTGGTCATCGGCAATTAGCACAGTAAAGGTACTTCCAGTATTCTTTGCTTTCATGTTAATTAGATATTTTGCAATTTAATAAATTGTTTCGTTTTTATAGTGTTTTGTCTGTTTTTTTATTCATAAAAAGACACTTTTTTATCAATTTAATCTGTAAATCTTATCTTACAGATTCCAGGATATGTATCTAAAATACCCTAGGTGTAGCCATTCTGATATTTGGCCTGATGAAGGAATAGGCAATCGAAATTTCATGTGTGCCTCCGCTATAGCCTTGCAACGGACCGATTGAAAAATCATATCCATAACCTATTCTTAACCTTTCGGATGGAAAAATCTGAATCGCGGCTACTGCCGAATTCCGTTGAGATAAATCTTTTTGAAGATAACTTTTATCGTAAAGCTTCACACCTGTACGATATGATCCGCCAACCCACAAAAATTCTTTGATCATTAAAAAAGCATTCACATCCAAACTCGTTGGTCCGCCCCTATCATCTTTTAAAAGGAAAGAAGGCTTAATCTGGAAATCCTCATTTATCGGGAACAAAGCACCAGCAGTTAAATAAAAATGTGGCTTTGGCTGTGGTATAAACGCATAACGATCAATATCAATATAGGCAGCAATTAAATTATCAGCAGAAAAACCTGCATAAAATTTATCGTTTGCAAAATATACACCTGCTCTGGCATCGGGCAAAATGGTACTCTGTACACCAACTGGCTGAAAAGGTTCTGGATCGTTTGGGTTTAGCATCGAACCATCAATACCCAATTGAACCATACCAACCCCTAAACCTAAAGCCAACCGAGAGCTACCATCATTATTCAATCTAATACGGTAAGCGTAGTTCCCATATAAGGCCAGATTGGTTTGTGCTCCCAGTTTATCGCTAGATACCTGAAGCGCCAAACCTACATTTCCATCGTTCGCAATAGCATCTACGGCTAACGACATACTTTTCGGTGCACCAGTAATCCCTGTCCATTGACTGCGGTAAAAGCTGTGAACATTCAAAACCTCTTTATACCCCGCATAAGCCGGATTAATATAGATGCCATTGAACATGTACTGGCTATACTGTGCGTCTTGCTGGGCAGAAACTGGTTTTACAAAAAACAAGATGGAACACCCGATTAATAATAATATTTTTTTCATTCTCACGATATCCATTAGTTTTTAAATGCACGAATTAACGTGATGTATCCCTTAAATACCTGCCAAGGCGAAGAAGCATTTTCTTTAACTCTCAACAAATAATAGTAAGTACCTTCATTGAGGCCTTCGCCAGTCCAGTTATTTTGATAGTTACTTGATTTATAAACTTCGTTACCCCAACGGTTTACAATAACCAGATCGTTTTGCGAGAACAAGTTAAGACCACGGATTTCGAACATATCGTTGGTACCATCACCATTAGGTGTAAATAAGTTTGGTATAAATAGATTGCTCCCGGAAATAGAATGCTTGGTAAAAAAAGCTCCATTTGCCGCCATATCTGCTCCAATAAGCACACTCGACCGGGTATGAACACCTAACGATGGGTTTGTCCCGGCTACGATATCCCAGTTGGAATTGCCTAAATAGCGGGCAATGGTTGCGGTGGCATCAACGAATTTAGAACCGTTTGTATTCTGATTGTGTTGAAGTGTAATCGTGGTTTGAACAGGTACTGATGAATAAATATTCCAGGTACGATCCATTCCCTGAACAGTGGTTATTCCAGGAAGGTTGGCACCCGTGTAATTTTGTACACTGACATAAAGTTTGCCTGCTGCCTGAGGAGTTAACGTTGCGGGAGTATAATCGCCTTCAGCAATACCAACTGGAAAAACAAAGGTTGAACTCGCTGAAAACTCTTTCACCATGTGCCCGGAAATACTGTTACCGGTGACTACCATTCTATTTTGGCTATAATTCGTAATTTTTCCGGCATCGTTAAAAACGAGGTTGCTGCCATTCAAGATAATGTTGGCATTGTTTTGAGCCAAATCTAAGGCACCCCCAATATTAAGCGTGGCTGCAAGCACACCCGATGGATTAGCTGTTCCATAACCTGGATCAGCAATATCACTCAGCGTAGCACTGTTTCTATTGTGATGCTCGATTAATAGATTGATGAAATTACTATTGTTTCCATCGATCATCGTTGAACTTGATGGCATATCAGCATAAAATGGATTGTCTACAGGATTATAAATTACAATCTTACCCGAGCCAGAGAATTTTGCTCCAGGTGCAATCCAAATGTTTTTACTATAAATTTCCAATGTTCCATCGATAACCCAGTTTGCATTCGGCCCGAAATAAGTACCTTCCGCATAACGGCTTTCCGTATTTCCCACCGAAACAATTACAGCAGAATCATCTACAGTTTTACTTCCTGCGCCGGTTTGCGCATAAATTTTTGCAGTTCCAATAGACAGAAAAATCAAAAGTAGAATAGGTATAATTTTC
Source organism: Pedobacter sp. AC212 (assembly GCF_979258625.1). Taxonomy (NCBI): domain Bacteria; kingdom Pseudomonadati; phylum Bacteroidota; class Sphingobacteriia; order Sphingobacteriales; family Sphingobacteriaceae; genus Pedobacter; species Pedobacter sp. AC212. Next base: position 3,367,124 of record NZ_OZ409870.1, read on the forward strand.
TTTATCATTTTCTGAGATTAATTTTTGATGATTTTTGCCGGAAGCATTGGATTAGTGATGATATTACAAAGTCGCACATCCATTATCGCTTCCGCAGAATACATTACACAACTATTAGCTGATGTTAGCTTTGCTCTAATTTTCAATTGATCAATATCAATAGAAGGATTATCAATGGTTAGAGTAGATCCGCTTGGCACCAATTGATTTTGAAAAGTTGCAGCAGTTAATGTTGTCCAGGCGCTTGTTGTGGTATTGAAATATTCCCAACTCACCTGGTTGGCATTGCTTTGAATAACTAAAGTCTGGATGTTGTCAGCACAAACAGAAAAATCTGTTAGGTTTTGAGTGATTACAGGCATTGCATAAACTTCTACAGTAAAGCTAACTTTTGGACCATAGCAGGTTACATTATTCTGCGTTGCACCTTCCGCTACCTGGTAAGTGTAAGTACCTGCTGCAGTTGGCGCCGGCGGATTGGTTAAAGGTGTTGTACTATTGTTATCGAAGTAATACAATTGATAGCCCTTGGTCGATCCTACAGATGACAATTGAACGTTAAGCGGTATCGGTGAGCCGACACAATATTGAATATTTGCAGCAGTTGGTTGAGTACTTACTATCTCTACTACCGTTTCTAAACTTAGGTAACACCCTATAGGCATTCCACTTAAAACTGCATAATATTTTGTTGCTATTCCAGTAGGATTTACAGCAAAATTGCCGGTAACCTCTGTAGCTAAATAGCCCGCTGTTCCTGGCTGTTGAGTATAAAACTTCGTTCCTGCGGGATAACTGGAAGTGATGGTAGGCCGAGGAATTACATTATTTACTACTGAACAAAATGCTTTAAATTGTTTAGAACCATTGATTACATCATTAGGACAAGCGTTTAAAAATGCCTGTGATGGTACAATAGTTAAAGTAAAAGGATCGCGAATTGGGGTGTTACCACAATCGGAATTGTAACCGATAACAAATCCATTATTAATGGGAATGCCTGAGTTGGTTCCAGTACCTGTAAAAGTTCCATCAAGATTGATAGATAAACCACATGCGCCACCAGTTTTAAGAATTGTACAATCATTGGTGACCCGGATGCTATATTTCAGTTGCGCAAGGATCGTATTTGGGTCTGTTGGCTTAATCAAATTACCTACTGTCCACTTCAATACCCCTCCTGGCGTAACGTTCGGGTCTGTTGCACCTGATGGGTGTGACCAGGTAACCGAGCCGCTTCCTACAGTTACGCTCGAGCTTACATAATGCGCATTAAATGGTATTGGTATTTCTACAACACCGTTACTAATAGGCTCAGTACCTTTATTATAAATTGTTGAGGTAAACTCTATGTTTTGATTTGGATCTACTGTACCTCCGTTGAGAACGCTGGATACATTTGCATTAAAAACCTGAACCTCCGGAATGTAAGCGTCAACGGCAAAAGTAATGTTGAAAATATTATAATAATCTCCACTGGACCCATAACGAAAAGATGTAGCGGTTTGATTATTATTAATTAATACATTACCAGTATTATTGAGATTGAACATAGCGATGTCAATCCCATCATTATCAACATTATTAGGAACCCTCGGGTTTCCTCCCGTAAAGATTGAGGAGTTGAAGAAATTATTGGTACTGTTCGATCCGTGAGATAGGGCAGTGAAGTTACCGGACAGCCTTTGTTGAATACTAAAATAATCACCGGTTAAAGATCTATCTCCTTCACCCGCCATCATTCCCATTTTTATATTTACGTTACCATTCTGTACAGCTTGAAATCCAGAAACATCTAATGTTCCGTAATTACTACTGGAAGAAGAACCTTTCACATAACCAAAACCATCGAACACCGTAATGTTGCGCCAAGGTAAAGCCGCATTTTCGTAAACAATCACGAGTCCCCAACCAGAATAATAACCAATCCTAGGATTGCTAAGACCATCTGAACCCTCAAAAGTTGCTATGTTGGCTACAGCGTAGGTACCTGTTTTTGCAGCACTCACTAAATCAGTTACATCATAAAAGCCCGCATACATTCCCGAAACATCCGATCCACCATAAAAAATATCAGTGGCGGTGAGGTCAACATAATTTGTTGCGCCTGGCACTTTAAATTTTACAGTTTTTTTGTTCATGCCATTGCCTGCATTCCCAACCTTACTAAGCACATCTCCCGAATTATCATCCCCTCTACCTGTCCAATAAAGACCAGCGAATACAATTTTTGTACAGGCTAAACTGGCGTTAGATGGTAGCACAAAATCAGCAGATGATGAGTTTTTAATACTCGTATTTAATAAGTCCCCTGGCAATTTATTAAACACCATATTAGAGGCATTATCCGGCCCGGTAGCACTTTTGGCATTTGCGTTTCCAATCATATTAAAATCTCCTTGGAGATTATAAATAGATTTACCTTGATAGCTCCCGGGTGCTAACGTAGAAATTCGTGGTGTGAACGCTTTCTTCACCAACGCTTGAGAGAACGCTTTGAAATTCAGACCAAGTAATCCAAGAATTACTATAATTCTTAATCCAGCAGTTAAGTTTATCTTTGAATTGATTTTCATGGCTGCTTGTATTAAGAAGATGTATTTGTTTTGTTAAGGATAACTTGTATTTGATCTGATAAAGCGGAAGAAGAGAGTAAATCTGCTAGAAGTTGCTTTACTTCTTCCACGCTTATTCCATCACTACTATTAATCAATAAATACTTAAGATTTGGAAAACCAGCTAAGTAACTATCGTCAAATTTAAATGCTTTACCCTTTTCTATATTCAATGAAATTACTTCTACTGTTTTGTAAGATTTTGACAACTCTGTGTTCTTAAGCTGTTCAATTTGTTGGTAGTTTAATTCCACCGTTTTAAACGAACCTTTGTCAGCCCACAGCAGGATTTCTTTACCAATTTCAGAAATAAAAATTTTAGGTACAGTACCAAAAAACAACATATTAATTTCATCCTTTTGTGTGGATGAAAAATCCTTTACGTGCTCAGTGTATGTCTCGATTTTAGTAAGCTGTGCTTTCGCTTTAATAGTAAAGCATAAAATCATTACCAATATTAATTGTGTTAATCTTTTCATGGTTTTGATTATTTAACAACAAATACAATGTTAGCGAATGATGTAGTTTTTGCTTTTCCGGTTACGTTATAGGTCATTATACCATTCGCATTAACCGAAGTAACCGTAATTACCGCAGCATCTACATAGGTAACATAGTATTCTAAATCTGTAGGATTTAACAGGAATGGAATGCTCTTCGCTGACCCGGTACTATTCATTGTACCTGGAACATTTTCAAATTGGGCCTTATAAAGGTTATAAAGATTTACAGTTTTTCCGGTGCTAATTGTTGCGACATCCAATACGATTGATGGCATATAAAACCACTTAGGCATAGCAGCATTGGCCAGTTTCAAAACTCCACTTGTTGGATCAGCCACTACAATTTTATCAGTCGTTGTGCCTGTTGTAGGTAAACCAGCGATAGCTAGAGTGTTTGATCCGTTTGTAGTAATGGCAGTTGGTGTAGTTAAAGCACCTCCAAGCTGAATATTGTTAGCTGTTTTGGTTAAACCATTGTTTGCAGTAGTATTGTCTCCCAATGTTGATTGATCAACCCACTGAGTTGTTCCAGCAGCATTTGTAATTAAAACCTGCCCGGTTGTTCCAGTTGTGATTTGATTATTAGTCACTTTACCCCCAATATTCGAGAGTGTTAAATTTGCTTCCACAACATCAACAGAAAATGCTTTCAAGGCAGCCCCTACCGGAGTTCCGCCTAACACTACTTTACTACTTCCAGCAGTAACATTTGCGCCAGTTGTAATCGCAGCAGCATTCACTGAAAGTGCACCATCTGTAGCAACAACTACTGAACCATTACCTTGTTTAACTACTCCTGAAGCAGTACCATTTGCTGTAGCAACGCTAACCGTATAAGCTGTATTTCCGGTTGCATTTGGAGCAGGCGGCGTTACCGAAACATTTGTACCTGCAACAACTGTTGTTGTTTTTTGTGCAGCCTGTATTGCAGGAGTTAAATCTAAAGCTGGCGTTGTGGCTTGTCCATTTACGGTACTGATTAATTTATTATTTGCATCAAGTGTTAAGGTATTGGAATTGATAATCGTAACACCTGTTCCTGTTGTTCCATTTACGGTTGTAGTTAATGTATTAAGGTTTGAGCTATTGCTCACAACCGTCGGCGGAACAAGAGTAGATTTATCTACCCACGAACCAACATTCCCTGCACCAACTACCATCACTTGCCCGGCTGTGCCACCTTTAATCTGGCTTGCATTCAAGTTTAATTTTGTTTCATCAACATCTATTGAGAAAGCTTTCAATGCTGCTCCTGCGGGAGTACCGCCTAATTTTATTTTATCACTGCCAGTAGTAACATCTTTCCCTGTAGTAATTGTATTTGCATCAACAGTTAAAGTACCAGTTGCATCGATGGCCAAACCTGTACCAGGCTTAACTGCACCAACAACCGAAGTAGTAGCCACATTAGTATTCACTACATAGTTAGTGTTTTTTCCAGCTGTGCTTGAAGTAACTGTAGTATTCACACCATTCGATAAAGAGGTTGTGAATTGTCCGGCCTGTATCGCACCATCATTTACTTCTACTTTGTATGCTGTGTTATTTCCAGCTAAAGTTGAACTAACCGTAGTCGTTGTACCATTCACTACTGAACTTGTTTTCTGAGCTGCAGCAATTGCTGGGGCTAAATCTAAAGCTGGTGTAGTAGCAATTCCGTTAACTGTACTGATCAATTTTTTGTCAACATCTAGTGTTAACGTATTTGAATTAATAATATTTACTGCCGCTCCTGTTTTGCCATTTACAGTTGTAGTTAAGCTATTCAAATTTGAAGTATTGCTTACTGTGGTTGCATCAACTTTATTAATCCATTCCGTAGCAGTTCCAGCGGCATTTGTTGTTAATAATTGTCCAGCTGTTCCTGGCTTAATAGAAAGACTAACATCTTTAAGCGTTGCTCCATTACCACCTGTTACATTAATATCAGTACCAGTGATTGCTTTTGTGCTGACTACACTTGCATCAGTAATGGCTTTATAAGTTACGTTTCCAGCAGCATCTGCAGTAGCTACTTTGTTTGCATCAGTTCCATCAGGTGCTGCGCCGAGTTTTGTCGCCGTCACCGCTTTATCTTTTATGTTGATGGTTACATCTTTTAATAATGAAGTAGCAGCATTTGCGGATAAAGATAAATCTGTAGAACTTAAAGCTTTACCGGTAGTGATTGCAGCAGCATCAACCGAAAGTCCGCCATCTGCAGCCACTACAACAGAGCCATTACCTTGTTTCACCACACCTAATGTTGTACCATTTGCAGTAGCAACGTTTACTTTGTATTGATCGGCTACAGTGCCAGAACCGGTAACAGTTGTATTGTTACCGTTCACCAATTTAGTCTCAGCACCAGTTACCAACGTAGTTAAACCAGTGTAGGTTACATTTCCAGCTGCATCAGCTGTCGCGATACGATTTATAATGGTGCTTGTTCCAGCTGTTAACTTAGCTGCCGTAACATTTTTATCTTTGATATCTGAAGTTTCAACCGCATCATTTGCAATTTTAGCAGTTGTGATTGCATCATCGGCAATACCTAACTTCACGTCTTTCAAAACTGCGTCTGTTCCGTCGCCGGCCGGAGTATTAATTGTAATTCCATCACCGGTAATCGATTTTTTATTCGCAAGCGATGTTGCATCAAACGTTTTGTAAGTTACACCACCTGTTCCATCTGCAGTTGCCAACTGACCAGCAGTAGCACCATCAGAATTTAACATGGCCGCTGTAATTGATTTTGATTTAACAGTGGCAACTACATTTTTCAAAGTTGCACCGGTACCATCAGCAAATGTAATTTGATCAGAAGTTAAGTTACCAGCATTCAAAACATCGGTAGCGCCCACTGTAGGTTTTTTACCTATCCAGGCTCCATTTTCGAAAGTTAATACCTGGCTAGCTGTTGGAGCAGTTGCACTCACAGGCGTACCTTGCAATTTTTCAACTTTGGTTGCATTTGCTGCTCCCGTTACGTCTCCTGCTAAAGTAATATTAGCCAGATCAGCTGCGACAGTATATGTTGTTACAGCTCCAGCAGTTACCGGTGTTACAGTTGTACCTGTACCAGCCGCTACAACTGTAGTTTTCTGACCAGCCTGAATAGCATCCTTTAAGTCAACTGGAGCACCTGTTGTACCATTTACAGTAGTTGTTAATGAAGTTCCTGTTACGTTATTACTTACTGTTGTACTGCCAGCAATTCCATCCACTGTTGACCAAACCACATTTCCAGCCCCATCATATCCTAAAACAAGTTTACTCGTACCTGCAGGAGCATTGATTTTTTTAGTTGTGATGGAGTTATCGTTAATTTTAAGATCAGTAGTTTCTAAAACAGCACCAGTTAAAGAATTTGTGTTGTTAACGCTAATAATTCCATCTGTAGTGATGTCCTTTTTACCAGTTAAAGTAGCTGGCGTAAGATTTTGATAAGTCACCACGCCACTTGCATCAGCAACCCCTACTCTTCCCACTGTTCCTGCTCCGGCATCAAGTTTTGTCGCAGTAATCGCTTTATCTACTACCTTTTCAGTAGTCACTGCATTATTTGCGAGTTTAGCTGTAGTAATCGCAGCATCTTTCACTTCAACCTTGTATTCTGTATTTCGTGGATTTGCAATACTTGCAGCAGATGTTACGCTAGTAGTTACACCCTCGACGACGCTAGCCGTTAATTGATTGGCTTCAACCAAATCTTTGACGGCAATTGTTGTTGAAATGCCTTTCGAATCGGTATAAGTTAAAACATTGTTTGTTTTATCATAAACTAGAGCAGTGGTGTTCAATGGCAATGAAGTCACCAAACCTTTCCCGTCTGTGTAGTTTAAAGTGTTCGTTACTTTATCATAAGCCAAAGCGCCATTGTTCAGATCAAGATCGGTTTTCAAACCTTTCTCATCTGTATAGCTTAATTTGTTTGTAGTCTTGTCGTAGGCAAGAACTGTTAAAGTTTCGTTCGCAGCAACCAGATCTTTAATGGCAATCGTTGTTGCAACGCCTTTCGAATCGGTATAAGTTAAAACATTGTTTGTTTTATCATAAACCAAAGCAGTAGTATTCAGTGGTAATGAAGTCACCAAACCTTTTCCGTCTGTGTAGTTTAAAGTGTTCGTAGCTTTATCGTAAGCCAAAGCGCCATTGTTCAGATCAAGATCGGTTTTCAAGCCTTTCTCATCTGTATAGCTTAATTTGTTAGTAACCTTATCGTATGCAAGAACGGTCAAAGTTTCGTTCGCTGCAACCAGGTCCTTGATGGCAATTGTTGTTGCATTACCTTTTGAATCGGTATAAGTTAAAACATTATTGGTTTTATCATAAACCAGAGCAGTGGTATTTAATGGCAATGAAGTCACCAAACCTTTTCCGTCTGTGTAGTTTAAAGTGTTCGTTACTTTATCATAAGCCAAAGCGCCATTGTTCAGATCAAGATCGGTTTTCAAACCTTTCTCATCTGTATAGCTTAACTTGTTAGTAACCTTATCGTATGCAAGAACAGTTAACGTTTCGTTCGCTGCAACCAGATCTTTGATGGCAATGGTTGTTGCATTACCTTTTGAATCGGTATAAGTTAAAACATTATTGGTTTTATCATAGACCAGAGCAGTGGTGTTTAATGGCAATGAAGTCACCAAACCTTTTCCGTCTGTGTAGTTTAAAGTGTTCGTTACTTTATCATAAGCCAAAGCGCCATTGTTCAGATCAAGATCGGTTTTCAAACCTTTCTCATCTGTATAACTCAGCTTGTTAGTAACCTTATCGTAGGCAAGAACGGTCAATGTTTCGTTCGCTGCAACCAGATCCTTGATGGCAATCGTTGTTGCATTACCTTTTGAATCGGTATAAGTTAAAACATTGTTGGTTTTATCATAGACCAGAGCAGTGGTGTTCAATGGCAATGATGTCACCAAACCTTTTGCATCTGTATAGTTTAATGTGTTCGTTACTTTATCATAAGCCAAAGCCCCGTTGTTCAGATCAAGATCGGTTTTCAAACCTTTCTCATCTGTATAGCTCAATTTGTTTGTAGTCTTGTCGTAGGCAAGGACCGTCAATGTTTCGTTTGCTGCAACCAGATCTTTAATGGCGATAGTCGTCGCATTACCTTTTGAATCGGTATAAGTTAAAACATTATTGGTTTTATCGTAAACTAAAGCAGTGGTGTTCAAAGGCAATGAAGTCACCAAACCTTTTCCATCTGTGTAGTTTAAAGTGTTCGTAGCTTTATCGTATGCCAAAGCGCCATTGTTCAAATCAAGATCTGTTTTCAGCCCTTTCTCATCTGTATAGCTTAATTTGTCAGTAACCTTATCATAGGCAAGAACGGTTAACGTTTCGTTTGCTGCAACCAAATCCTTGATGGCAATTATTGTTGCAACGCCTTTCGAATCGGTATAGGTTAAAACATTGTTGGTTTTATCATAAACTAAAGCGGTCGTGTTTAATAGTAATGAAGTCACCAAACCTTTTCCGTCTGTGTAGTTTAATGTGTTCGTTACTTTATCATAAGCCAAAGCGCCGTTGTTCAGATCAAGATCGGTTTTCAAACCTTTCTCATCTGTATAGCTTAACTTGTTAGTAACCTTATCGTATGCAAGAACGGTCAAAGTCTCGTTCGCCTTTACAATTTGGGCGATGTTGATGGTTTGCTTTACTCCGCTATTATCGATATAAGTAAAATTAGCTCCATCATAAAAAACATTACCGCCAGTGTTTTTAACAATATTTTCGATGATCGTTCTTACTGAATTATCATTTGCAATAGTTTGAAAATTTGAGATTACATCAGCTGGGATGTTAATCAAAGTTGTTTTACCGTCTTCTGCAGTGTAAGTGTAAGTTCCGTTTTTATTATCAATTAAAGTAGTGATGGTTTCATTCGCCTTTACAATTTGGGCGATGTTGATGGTTTGCTTTACTCCGCTATTATCGATATAAGTAAAATTAGCTCCATCATAAAAAACATTTCCACCGGTATTTTTAACAATATTTTCGATGATCGTTCTTACTGTATTATCGTTGGCGATAGTCTGAAAATTATTAACAACATCAGCTGGAACGTTAATCAACGTTGTTTTCCCGTCTTCTGCAGTGTAAGTATAAGTTCCGTTTTTATTATCAATTAGGGTTGTGATCGTCTCATTCGCCTTTACAATTTGGGCAATGTTGATGGTTTGCTTTACGCCATTATTATCAACATAAGTAAAATTGGCTCCATCGTAAAAAACATTCCCGCCAGTGTTTTTAACAATATTTTCGATGATAGTTCGTACCGAATTATCGTTGGCAATAGTTTGAAAATTTGAGATCACATTTGCAGGAACGTTGATCAACGTTGTCTTCCCGTCTTCTGCAGTGTAAGTGTAAGTTCCGTTTTTATTATCAATTAAAGTAGTGATTGTTTCATTCGCTTTTACAATTTGAGCAATGTTGATGGTTTGCTTTACGCCGTTATTATCAACGTAAGTAAAATTGGTTCCATCGTAAAAAACATTTCCACCGGTATTTTTAACGATATTTTCGATGATGGTTCGTACCGAATTATCGTTGGCTATAGTTTGAAAATTTGAAATCACATTTGCAGGAACGTTTATTAAAGTTGTCTTCCCGTCTTCAGCAGTGTAAGTGTAAGTTCCGTTTTTGTTATCAATTAGTGTAGTGATCGTTTCATTCGCCTTTACAATTTGGGCAATATTGATGGTTTGCTTTACGCCGTTATTATCAACGTAAGTAAAATTGGCTCCATCGTAAAAAACATTTCCACCGGTATTTTTAAAGATACTCTCTAAAATCGTCCTGACAGAGTTATCGTTAACAATTGATTGGAAATTATTAATTACATCGGCTGGAACATTAATCGTGGTAGTTTTGCCACTTTCCGAGGTATATAAATAAGTCCCATTTTCTTGCTTTACCAAAGAAGTTACAGTTTCATTTTTCTTAACAACATCTTTCAAATCGATGTTGGCTGGTAAGTTGGTGGCCGGATCAATATAGGTGATCGTATAGGTTACAGGGTTATATGTAATACCTGACGCCTGGCCTTGACGAGCCAAAATCCACTGTGTTCCGTCGTTATAGTAAATACCTGGAACAACATCAGCAATCTTTTGTGTGTTGTAAACCATCATACCTGCAGCATGAGCAGAAAGCGGAGCTGGATTTTTCGAATCCTTTCAGCATCACCCTCGAAAATAACAAACCCTTGTTATTACTCTCCAGTTCAAGAATTGCATCTTTGTTTGGTAAATTACTTTGTACAACTGTACCGTCTTTCATTTTTTGCTGAGCAACAGCGCTAAAAATGGTTAATGTAAGACCTAAAGCAAGCAGTAGATTTTTTTTCATTTTGATTAGAAATTGTGAGCGTTATAAATATTCTCAGTTTGTGGTTTAATCAGGTTTAATCCAATTAAAAATTCTTCTTAAAATTTAATTTATCTTAACAAAATTTCAATTTTAAAATATGCTGTATCTCGTTGATTTAAAACCAGTTTTAACATACAAAACAACCTAAAATTGACCCTTTTTTAAGGGCCGCAAAACTAAACTATTTTTTGGATATCCACAAGCACATAATTAGGCCAATTTTAGCGCTGCTATTTGTTCTTTTTTTGTCAAAAACTGTATTACCAATAATACAAACGAGATAAAAATTGACAATATTTTCTAAAAGCAAAATTATTGGACGAAATAGAGGGATAGATTATTTGACAATAATCAACAACATAATAACAAAATGTCGAATTTATATTACAGAAATAGGTTGATTTTGCAATTATTGAGCAAACAAAAAGGGCTAAGTTTTTGTATCAAAAACTTAGCCCTTCTAGAGATATTTGAGGAATTTATTTGTGTAATAAGCTTATTAAATTTTTGCTCTTATTCTGCTCAAAGTTTCCAATCGTATGGCTAAAAAAGATGCAATATGTTTCAATGATACACGATTGATTAAATCAGGGAAAGATAACAAGAATCGCTTGTATCGTTTTTCGGCAGACGAGATGCGGCATAAGAAGGCTCGCTCTTCAGCAGAACGGTAATAAAGCTCCATCATCTTTCGTCCAACAACGTTGGCCTCCGCAAAATTTTCATATAAATATTCTGAAAGCACATGCGGAATAGCAATGAGATCAACATCTTCCAGTGCCTGCAAATATTCTTCTGAATCTCCATCGATCCATAAATTCCTAATCGTGCCCACAATTTCATTCTCCATAGCAATCCAGGTAGTGATTTCAGAAGCCCCATCTTTAATAAACCCTCTTACCACGCCTTTAACTATTAAAAAAAGATATTTATTTCGATCTACAGGAGAAACCAGGAATTTATTTTTCTTATAACTTATCGGAAAAGTATGCTGATTAATGCGCTTTTCAATTTCATCATTCAGCGGATGAAATTTTTTAAATATTGAAATTAATGGAGAAAAATTATTGTATTTCTTCCATCTATCTTGGTCAGATAAATTAACTGCAATCATCGATAAAATATGGGGACAGATAAATTGTAATATCTATTGAAATTACTATGTAAGTATAGGAAGATAGATTGTAAAAAAGAAGCTTTTCTAGACTTTTCTTAATTATAGGGGCATTAAAGCACTTTCTCTACTCCTAACCCGAATAAAGCGAAATCATATTTCACTGGATCGCTATGATCAAACTGTTTTAAATTGTTAGTTAATTCAATTGCCGTTAACCAATCGGTTTGTTTTCTGGTGATTAAACCCAGTAACCGCCCTACCCTATCAACATGAACATCACAAGGACAGATCAAATGCTCAGGCTTTAAAGTTTCCCAAATCCCGAAGTCAACCCCCTTAGTATCCTTCCGCACCATCCATCGTAAAAACATATTTAGTCGCTTACAGGTTGACTTCTGTGCCGGTGAAGAAATGTGTTTTTTAGTTCGGTGAGGAAAATCTTCAAGAGAAAAGAAGTAGCTTCTGAAGTAGTTTAATGATTGTTCAATTGTGAAATTCAAATCGCTTGCAAAACACACTGCTGAAGACATTTCAGCGGAAGGCAAGTCAGACATTGTTTCCAAATAACCATTTTGAAATGCATTTTCGGGAATAAAAGCATGTTCTAAACTATTATATTTCACATAATGTGCTTTGAAAAAAGCTATAAAATAGAGTAGATCTGTATCGTTAAATGTTCTGTGCTTAAATTGCAGGAGCTGTTTCAGATCAGCATCCTGATGATGCAAAACGAAATCATGTGGCGAGTTATCCATTCTATTCAATAACTCTCTGCACTTATTGATGATGGTTTTACGTTGTCCCCATGCCAGAATAGCAGCGAAAAAACCTGCAATTTCAATATCTTGCTTTTTAGCAAATAAGTGAGGAATACAAATAGGATCGTTAGCAATGAACTCTGGTCGATTGTACTGTTCTACCTTACTGTCCAAAAAGTTTTGAAGTGCTAAGAAATCCATTCCATTTATACTAAAAAGTCATCCATCCGATCAGTCAAAAGCAGATCAAATGGATGACTAAAGTTATTAACTTCTTTTTTCAAATGCTTATTTTAAAGCATTTTCTAAATCTTCAAGCAAATCATCGATATCTTCAACCCCTACACTTAAACGCAAAAGGCTATCAATAACGCCCACTTTTTCTCGTTCCTCTTTCGGAATTGATCCATGGGTCATCGTTGCAGGGTGGTTAATTAAAGATTCTACACCACCTAATGACTCTGCCAAGGTAAATACTTTAAAATTTGATGCAATTCTAAAAGTTTCCTGTAAATCGGCTCCCTTTAAAGTGATGGAAATCATACCTCCGAAACCTCTCATTTGTTTTTTAGCAACATCGTGGTTTGGATGATCTTCAAATCCTGGCCAGTAAATTTTGTCCACTTTTGGATGTGATTTGAGGTAATGGGCAATGCGTTCGCCATTTTCACAATGCGCTTTCATCCGCAAATGCAGTGTCTTTATTCCACGTAAAACCAAAAATGAATCTTGTGGCCCAGGCGTTGCACCACAAGCATTATAGATAAACCATAAATCTTTGTACAATTGATCATCATTGGTCACCAATGCACCCATCACTACATCCGAATGGCCTCCAATATATTTTGTAACCGAATGCATCACGATATCTGCTCCCAAATCGATAGGGTTTTGCAAATAAGGCGAAGCAAAAGTATTATCAACTGTTAGTATGATGTTTTTTTCTTTGGTGATCTTTGCTACACCCTCAATATCAACAACTTGCATGGTGGGATTTGTGGGTGTTTCAATCCAAACCAATTTGGTTTTATCGTTAATATAAGGTATAATGTTTTCTGGTTTGGATAAATCTAAAAAGTGGAATTTAATTCCATACTTAGAGAAGATTTTAGTGAACATCCTGTAAGATCCACCATATAAATCATTTCCGGTAATCACTTCATCACCCGGCTGAAGCAGTTTTAAAACTGCGTCTGTAGCACCCATACCGCTAGAAAAAGCCAAACCATATTTGGCATTTTCTAAAGCTGCTAAGCAATCTTCTAATGCTTTACGTGTAGGGTTTGTTCCCCGAGAATATTCATAACCTTTGTTATCGCCTGGCGATTTTTGCCAATAGGTTGAAGTTTGGTAAATTGGTGTCATTACAGCACCAGTTGTTGGATCAGGTTCTTGACCTGCATGTATGGCTTTTGTTCCGAATTTCATTTTTTCTTTTGAGATGTGCGCTTCAAGTATCGAGATAAGATTGAGATTTCCCAATCTTATCTAAACAGTTTTACATTAATATTTCAATCGTTAAGAAGACTCAGGACTATCGACTGAAGACTTTTTAGTATGCTCTCGCAAATAAAACACGTTGTATTGATGGTTTCCCAGAATAAATACAAACCCCATCTTCCAATTTATTATCTAAAGGAATACAACGAATGGTTGCTTTGGTTTCTTCTTTAATTTTTTGTTCTGTTTCTGGAGTTCCATCCCAGTGGGCTGAAATAAAACCAGCTTTACCATCCAACAACGCCTTGAATTCTTCGTAGCTGTTCGCTTCAGTAATATGCTCATCACGATAAGCTAAAGCCTTGTTAAACATACTGGTTTGAATATCTTCCAGCAATTTCACGATGTATATATCTAAACCCTCCTGTGGAACAGTTTGTTTAACTTTCGTATCTCTACGGGCAATTTCAACTGTTTTGTTTTCTAAGTCGCGGCCGCCAATAGCAATACGTACGGGCACGCCTTTCAACTCGTAATCAGCAAATTTAAAGCCCGGACGTTGTGTATCTCTGTCATCGTATTTTACCGACACTCCCATTCCTTTTAAGCGCATTGTTAACTCATTTACATAAGCCGAAATCTTAGCTAAGTCTTCATCACCCTTATAAATTGGAACAATTACAACTTGTATTGGCGCCAATTTAGGTGGGATAATAAGTCCTGAATCATCACTGTGTGCCATAATGAGAGCCCCCATCAAACGCGTAGAAACGCCCCATGATGATGCCCAAACATGATCTAGCTTACCATCTTTTCCGGTGAACTTTACATCAAAAGCTTTAGCAAAATTCTGACCTAAGAAATGCGAAGTACCCGCCTGTAGCGCCTTTCCATCTTGCATTAGCGCTTCAATACAGTAGGTATCTAGAGCACCAGCAAATCGTTCATTTGGGGATTTTCTTCCCCTAACTACTGGAACCGCCAACCAATTTTCAGCAAAATCAGCATAGATGTGCAACATACGTTCTGTTTCTTCAATCGCTTCTTCAGCAGTTGCATGAGCGGTATGCCCTTCCTGCCATAAAAATTCGGCTGTACGAAGAAACAGCCTAGTGCGCATTTCCCATCGAACCACATTTGCCCATTGATTAATTAGAATTGGCAAATCACGATAAGATTGAATCCATCCTCTATAAGTATTCCAGATGATAGTTTCCGAGGTTGGACGAACGATAAGCTCCTCTTCTAATTTAGCAGTTTCATCCACCACAATACTGCCATTACCGTCATTTTTTAGACGATAATGTGTCACGACAGCACACTCTGTGGCAAACCCCTCAACGTGTGAGGCTTCTTTTGAAAAAAATGACTTCGGAATGAACAATGGAAAATAGGCATTCTGATGGCCTGTATCTTTAAACATTTTATCCAATACTGCCTGCATTTTTTCCCATATAGCATAACCATTGGGTTTAATTACCATGCAGCCTCTAACTGCCGAATGCTCAGCCAGATCGGCTTTTATAACGATATCATTATACCATTGAGAATAATCTGCATCTCTGCTTGTAATTTCTTTGCTCATCTTATGTATTTGGAACGTAATTTGTGTGTTAAAAAAGGTGAAATTAGATCACAAATTTATAAATTTATGCCTACAAAACGATTATACAGCGAAGGCATTTGCATTAATACAAAAATCTGACTAATTAAATAGTTGATTTTTAGTAAATTTGATCCATTTTTAGTAAATTAGTGAACACACACAACTAAATATAAACACAATGAAACCAATTAAATTTTTACCCATTGTAATGATTGCTGCTGCAGGGTTGGTGGCATCATGCTCTACAACAAAATTGGCCCAAACCAAAGCCAATGATGATGTATATAATTCCGTGGCGAAGGCGAGAGAGGTAGAGGCTTACGTTCCTCCTCAAAGTCAAGCCCAAGCACAGGCACAAGGACAAACCGAAGATTACGATGAATACTATGGCACTAGTAATCCTTATTACGATATGGATTACTCTTCCAGAATTAATCGTTTCTACAATGGCAGTAGCTTTCGTGGCTATTACGATCCGTATTACGAAAACTTTAATTATGGCAACAGTTATGGCGCAACCACTTATTTAGGTTATGGCATGGGTTGGAATAATGGCTATGGATTAGGTGGCTGGGGTGGTGGTTTTGGTTGGGGCGGTGGCTTCGGTTACGGCAGCATCTGGAACAATCCTTTCTACTATGGCAACATGGGCTACGGTTGGAATAACTGGGGCTGGAACAATTGGGGTCCATATTCATATTACGATCGCTTCGGTTGGGGCGGCGGTGGCTGGTACGGTGGTGGCTGGGGCTTAGGAGGCGGCTATTATGGCGGCGGCGTTATTACCAATAACAATTACAGACCTAGACCAGGAAGTAACGATAGAGGTGTTCCAAGATCTTATGGAAACGGTACAGCAGGGAATGTTGGAAGACCAAGTAGATCGGGTATTGCAAATCCAAACGGCCAAACAGGTCAAAGCTATGCGCCAAATAACAATGCGGGAAGACCTAGTCGTAACCAAGGACCAGTTAGTAATAATGCTGGAAGAGGCTACACTCCGCAAGGAACACAAGGTAGTAGACCGACCAGAAACGAAAATTATACACCTCAACAACCTCAAAGAACTGAAATGAGCAGACCAACATATTCTCCACCTCCATCAAGTAGTGGAAGCAGCGGCGGCGGTTCTAATGGCGGTGGCGGCGGTGGTGGTTCCAGACCATCAAGAGCAGGACGAGGTTAATATCTTACTAATAAAGCACATTAAATGAAAAAATATATATTGGCATCCATGGTAGCTACAGTAGCTACCATTGGTTCAGCATACGCACAGAGTTATGCCCCTGACGCGTTCCGATTTTCGCAAACAAATTACGGGAGTTCATCACGTTTTAAAGGAATGGCTGGTGCTCAAATTGGTGTTGGTGGAGACATAGGATCAATCAATGCGAATCCTGCGGGACTTGGATTATTCACCAAATCAGAATTTAACATTACTCCTGAATTTAATAGCGTTTCCAATGAAAGTTCTTACTTAGGCAACAACATTAAATCCAACAAAAGTCAAATCAATCTAAATAACCTAGGTGTTGTATTTTATAACCCAGCCGCAAAACTAAAAGGTTCGGATGTTAATAAAGGCTTGGTTAGTACTGTGTTCGGCCTTAGTTATACAAGAAACAATGATTTTCTTAATAACATCGACTATAATGGCATTAACACCAATAGTTCGATAAGAGACTCTTATGTTGATCAGGCTAATAGTTTTGGAACTGAAAATTCAGTTGCGGGTGATGCTTATGATAGTTATCTAATCAATAAAAATGCTCCAAACTATCCAAATGGTTTCTCGGCAGAACCTTATAATAATGCAAACTTCAATCAAAACTGGACAGAAAGCAGACTTGGATCTACTTCGGAATTCAATATAGCTGGAGCACTTAATTTTTCGAATAAATTATATATAGGTGGGACAGCGAGTTTTGTGAATGTTAGATATACTAGTGATGCTTCTTTTACAGAATCAGGTATTGTTAATTCTTATGATGATGCGATTCCTGCTTACACTGGCAACGAAAATTACACCTTAACTCATATTAGATATCAACAGTCTCGGGGTAATGGATTCAATTTAAAGTTAGGAATGATTTATCGCCCGGTTCCAGAGTTGAGGATTGGATTAAACTTCCAGACTCCAACATGGCTTAATATTCAGGATAATACAACCGAAACTTTGCAAGCTAGATTAGCTGGTAATGCAACTAATGCCGCTTCATCAATTAATAGCCCAAGCAGGTATTACGACTTTACTTATAATCTGCGTACGCCATTAAAAGCATCGGCAGGTTTAAGCTATGTAATCAGCAACATCGCTCTAATCTCTGCAGATGTTGATTATATCGACTATTCATCAATGCGTTTTTCGGCAGATGGTGGTGGAAGTTCATCAACAATTAGCGACAACAATGCGTTTGTAAAAGCTTCGTATAAAGAAGCTATAAACTATAGAGTTGGTGCAGAAGTTAAAGTAAGCAATGAAGTAAGTTTGAGAGGTGGTTACGGTGTAAATGGAAACGGTATCCAAGGTGGATCGAATTCTTTTTACCAAGGCCAGTTTTTAACAGGCGGTATTGGTTACCGCGTTGATAACTACTATTTCGATTTAGCTTATCAAAATTATAAAACGAATTTCAACTCTAGTCCTTATTTACTAGATGATTATTCTGAACCTGTTGCAGATGTTAAGAGCAATAGAAATAATGTATTCTTAACTTTCGGAGTTAGATTTTAAGAATAGATAACATTCATTAAAAGCTCTCGATTTGCATCGAGAGCTTTTTTATGGCCGCTTGATTGTGATGTAATGCTCACCATAAATTGGACCATTGGCAGTAACACCTTCCACTACAATCTTAAAACGGCCTGTTAAATCACCAGTTGTAAAATTTAGTCGAGCCTTTCCTTCAGAATCTAAAACTTGTTGATAATCCCAAAATATAGTTGACATATTAATAGGTTCATCCTTATTATCCAACTCGAATTTATAAAACTCCTTCCCGAGTTTTATCCCCCTCAAAATAGAAATATTGGCATCTTTCTTACGCTCTGCACAACCATGATAAATGGTAATTCCACCGTTTTGATTCCGATACTGACCTCCCTCTTTAGGGCTTTTGTTCTCAGAATTTCCAAAATGATTTACACAATTTAAAATGTTATTAGGACAGACATAATCACCACAATTATTCATATAACCATTATTGGCAAAATCAATTTTTTCGCCTTTGTCACTCTTGATCACAACTTCTTTTAAATTTATACCACGAGGATCAGTAAAAGCTTGAATAATTATTGGTTTTGATAAGTTAGCAACTACTTCTTCATAATGTTGCGCTCTAATATTTTTTTTCAGCTCTTCAGCCGGATCATGAATTTCAAATGTATAATCGGATGCGTTTTTATGGTTAAGGTTCACCCATACATCATCTTTATCATCGGTAATTAAATTCGAGTAAGGGATTTTGAATTTTCCAGTACTATCTGATGAAATGGTATGAACAGTACTCTTCGCGATGGTAAATAATTCCATAGGTAGCATTACGTTTTTCTTCCCTTTTCTGATCTGGCCGCTAACTTCCTCATTAATTATTTTCTTTTGCGCAAATAAGCTATCCCTTAACAGGGGCCAATGATACCGCCTCCACCCTTTCACCAGGAGAATATTATTTAAATACTCACGATCCGTAAGTTTGATTCCCATGGGATTAGCTGGTAAGTTTACCAATTCTCTTTCTAGCAATGCATAGTCTACAATATTTATATTGTTTAATTCAGAGAATCGGTTAGCTTGTGTACATGAAATGGATACCAAACCTTGAAGGGAGTTTTTGCTTCTGGTAATCGTACGGATATCCAATCGAACACTATCCCTCGTACCATATACATCCTTATCAGTTGAAATTTGCAATTGGTTCGTTTGATCGTAATGGCTAAAAAAAATCCGTTCCGCAAGAGGCTTGAAATCACTATCTAATAATGTTATGGCATTTAATCCCATCGGTACAGAATCCAGATCAAGTCTAACATTTTGAGTGACACCATGCTTTAAGGCAATCTCGCTGTGCAAATAGAGATCGGTATAATTATGAACCACAACATGAACTTGAGTATCAAAACTACTTTGTAATTTTAGACGAAAGTCTTTTTCAGCGATTACATTATTGGCATGCATCGTCACACCCGCACTCAAAATAGGTGGCAAATCAAAATGATCTCCTTCAATATCACCAGTTAATACTTTTAGGCTGTATTTGAATTTGATATTGGGTATGATAGAAAGAAAACCAAGCCCGGTAGAATTCGTATTAACCGTATCAATAGCTTTATCGTTTTCATACAAAACTGCCGTTGTAAGAAGAGGAGTACCCATTAGGTCTTTAATTTCAATCCCCACTTTACTAAACAATCCATTAACCAAATAGCCACTTTCAGGATAGAAACTAATCTGAAATTTTTTCCCGTTGATTATTGGCAATTTGTGCTTGAAGTATTTAACCTGGTTATCTTTTTTTATTGCAATGTTTAATAAATTGTTCTTCGCGTTAATTTTGTTTGCCGGGAAATCAATCATTAGTTCTCCAATCACGCTCGTTTTTGACGAAGCTCTTTTCAAAATCGAATCACGACCAATGTTGTACTTCACTTCAGCATTTTCAACAAAACGATTATCACTCGTCAAAACTTTAAGCAACATGGTTCCATTTTGAGTTTGATCATTGTAAGAATTAAAAACGGAAATGCTGGGTTGTAAAAGATTTTTCGTGGTCGATTTTATGGTAATGGGCTGAATAAAATCAGAAACGTTAAAGCCAGCTATTCTAATATTGGTACTCACTACAAACCGGTAAGATCCGCCGGGCAGCGAATCTGGCAAAACTAAATCTCCGAATGCAAAGCCTTCATGAATTAAAAATTTCTTTTGAAGAACTACCGAGCTATCAGCATTATTTACCAATGCAAGATGTAAAGTATGGTAATCGGCTATTGGTGCAATACCTTCGAGTAAATACCCGGTAAACCAAACCTGATCGTTATTGGAATAAACGTTTTTATCAAAGTGAACAAAGATGCTAGACGTTGCATTCTGCTTTCCATACTGACGAATTACCTTTATCAAACTGTCAACCTCTTGAGCGGACAACTTCATCCAGCAACAAAGTATTAATAAAATGATAGCTAAGGCACGCGAAAGTGAAGGTAAAATGCAAAACATGTACCTAAAAATGGGCAAATATTTTCAAATATTCAACTAAATTATTCCATGTAGCGGCATTCCTGGCTTGGCCAAAGCATCAATCTTTTCCTCCACATTTTTGTCTTTAATAAGTTCAGGAGCGTGATAAGGTTTTTTCCTTGCATCAATAATCATTGGGCCTTTGCAACCCCAGTGTTTATTGATAGTAAAATCGTTAACGCCATAAATATCGGCAGCGGGATTACTTCGGGTAAAAGTGATCCAAACTAAATTATCAATATTTGCTGCTGTAAATTCAGAATCATCGGCCAATACAATTAATGGTAATCCGGAAAGATCCTGATCGATTAATGTGATGTTTAACAAAGCAATTTCTGCTGCTGTTTTTTCCGCACTGATATATTTGTCGCATTCAATAACTAAAACACCTGGAATAGCTAGATGAGATTGATAGCAACCATCCCCTAACTTTAACCCTTCAGGCTTTTTATTCCACAAATTTCGCTTCTTCTCCCCTGTTGCCGCAATAACAACCTTCGATCCACTATTTAAACCATCACCACTGTAATCTAAGGTATCGATGGTGGTATTGGTATAGAAATGGATGTCTCTGGTTAAATCTACCCTTTCCAAAATATGGGTAATAAAATCCTGAATGTGATGTGTACTTAATTTTTCATCGTCCTCTTTAGCTGCGATGAAAACATATTTAGCTAAACTGAGTTGATTTTTACCCAGGATATGGTTGGCGATCGTTAAGATTTCCTGTGGTCTTCGCTCCTTTAAATATGGCGTATAACGTTCGCTTCCGATTGCAAACAGCAAAGGATGAACACCTGCTGCATCAACAGCATGTACCTCTTTCAATCCATGAATTTCTTGTGGAATGGCCGATCCTGTAATTTCGTGAATTAATGCACCGAAACTTGTGTCTTCCTGAGGCGGCCTTCCAACAACTGTGAACGACCAGATGGCATCTTTTTTATGGTATACGTTATGCACCTTCATCAAAGGAAAAGGGTGCGTGAGGCTATAATAACCTAAATGATCGCCGAAAGGACCTTCTGGCTTATTTTTATTTGGATAAACAGTTCCAGTGATAATAAAATCGGCGTCAGCAGAAATGCAAAATCCTTCATCATCGTAAAAATAGCGAAATCTCCTATCGCCTAATGCTCCGGCAAAAGTCATTTCTGATAAACCTTCTGGCAATGGCATTACCGCAGCCAGAGGATGAGATGGCGGACCACCGACAAAAATGCTCACCTTAAGTGGTAAACCTGCTTTGTTTGCTTTAGATTGGTGAACACCAATGCCCCGGTGAATCTGATAATGCAGACCGATCTCCTTGTCTTGAATATAATCGTTCCCGCCCAATTGAATGCGGTACATTCCTAAATTTGCATTTAGAACTCCAGGCTTATCAATATCTTCAGTATAAACCTGTGGCATCGTTACAAAAGGCCCTCCATCCATGGGCCAGTTTACAATTTGTGGCAATTTACTAATGGAGGTTTTTAAAAAATTATTTTTCGCAGATGGCGTTTTCATAGGCAGCGCCGACAATGCCGACATTGCTGACCCTGCATACTTGAAAGGATTTTTCAATGCTTTTATTGGATCATTTCGCAAAGAAACCAATTGCTGTACTTTTGGCAAGGTGTCTCTGAAGATGAATTTCGACCGCTCCAAAGTTCCAAACAAATTAGAAACCGCCGGAAAGGGACTACCCTTCACATTCTCAAACAACAAAGCAGGGCCTTGTTTCTCATAAACCCTTAAATGGATGGCGGCCATTTCTAAATGAGGATCGACTTCTTCTTTAATCCTTATTAGATGACCGTGTTTTTCAAGATCGGAAACACACTCTGCTAAACTTTTATATGCCATGCCCAAAGATAAATAAATAGCTATTCTATAACACAAAAAAGCCTCAGATAAACAGATTTGACAATTCATCCATTTAACTGAGGCTTTTAAAACCTACTTCAAAGTATTATTTCTTTCCCGCGAAAGAACGTAACATCCAGGTATTTTTTTCTTTAAACTGCATGAAGCGATTTACCATATCATTCGACCCATCATCGCCAGCTTTATCTGTCGCTTCTAATAGTTCTCTTTCAATTTCAATCAACTTAGCCATATCATCCAATACAGCATCAACCATATCTAAATCTTTCATGCCTATGGTGTCGATTTCTTTGATTTCAGATTCACTGATATAATCTGCAAAACGACTATGAGGTGGTTTCCCTAAGGTTAAAACACGCTCGGCAATTTCATCGATGGTAAGCTGTGCATTGGTATATAATTCTTCAAACTTAACATGAAGCGTAAAAAAATTCTGACCTTTTATATTCCAGTGGCAACCTCTTAATTTCTGATAATGAATATGATAATTTGCCAAATAATCGTTCAAAAGATCAACCACTGGTTTTACTTCTTTTTCATTTAAGCTTATTTCTTTAGCGTCCATTTTATTAATTTTTATGTGATATTGATGAGTACGTAACAACCCAAATTTATAAATGTTTTAATCTAAATTCTCATCTGTACAATACCTTATTTATTAGTTCGTTTATTAATCAACACGAAGCCAATTGTTTTCTTTCACAAGATATTGTGAATGAATATTATGACCATTTTTTTGAAATAAAGTTATCTTATTTTTACTCAAAAACGGGTTAATTAACTCCACAGGGTTAAATATTTTATTCGTATAATTGCTTCCTTTGACTAAGAAATTTATAGAAAATAAATGCACAAAATATACTTATCTGCTTTTGTTCTATTTGCTCTAAACATCGCAAATGCTAAAGCAAACACACTTAGAGACTCTATCGGCGTTGAAAATAATAACGGAAAGAAACTTATCGTTCATCAAATTGTAGCAAAAGACACGTATTATTCTGTTGGAAGAAGATATAACGTTTCGCCGAAAGATATTATGAGCTACAATGAGAACAAATACCTTCAAGTTGGGGTCATTATAAAAGTTCCAACCAATATTCCCTGGGGAACAACAAGCAGCACGCCCCCTGTTTCTTCGGGCAAAGACGGCGGCATCATTGAGCATACTGTTAAAGCAAAAGAAAATTTAAATATGCTCGCCGAAAAGTATGGAACAACTATTAATGAAATTAAAAGGCTGAACAACCTTAGCGGGAATAATTTAAGTATTGGGCAGGTTTTAAAAATAGCTACGAAAAATAGTATAGATTCCCCCGCTACGAGCGAGCCAGTAAAACCAGCAAAAACCACGGTAACCACTCCTGCTATTGAAAGTACTGTTGCAGAGCAAACGATGATTGAGCATACGGTAGCGCCTAAGGAGTTTCTTGGGAAAATAGCAGAAAAATACGGCAGCACAGTAGAAGAGGTTAAAAAAGCAAATAATTTATCAAACAATAATCTCAGGATTGGTCAGAAATTAAAGATTCCGGCTACAAAAAATGTTGATGAAAATAAAGTAATCAGCACTGCAGAACAAGCGCAAACCGAAGTTGCCAAAACGCCAACCGAAGCAACCAAAATTTCAGATGCTGCAGGTACCCATACGGTTTTGCGTAACGAAACCATCTTTACGGTTGCCAAGCAATATGGCATTACTGCTTATCAATTAAGGAAATTAAATAATTTGCCGGATAATGCGATTACGATTGGGCAAGTTTTAAAAGTGCCCGGAGGAGTAGTTGCTGAAGTAGAAGTACCGAAAGAAAAACAAGTTGAACCGGTTAAAACGTCGTCTGCTTCACCTTCAAAAGAAGAAAGTTTTATTCATACTGTAGCAACTGGAGAAAATATTTTCAGCATCGCAAAGAAGTACAATTTAACGGCATATCAAATCAGAACAGCTAACAAACTGGATGATAACGCCATTAAAGTAGATCAGAAATTAATTATTCCTAAGCCACCTCAACCAAAATCTGTAAATGAGGCATCGAAAGAAGAGCAGGAAAGTGAACCAGATAGTACAATGGTTAAAGATCCGAAACTTCGTCGCGACCCAAGCGTTTACGGCCTAAGCCAAATCGAGGAAAAAGGTGCGGCTGTATGGATTGCTGACGCAGATTTAGACGGCTCGAAAATGCTAGTTTTACACCGTACAGCACCAGTAGGCAGGGTAATAAAAATTACCAACCCAATGACTAACAAAACAACATTCGCAAAGGTTGTTGGTAAATTTACAGAGAACGAATCCACAAAAGATGTTATCATTGTAATGACTAAAGCGGTAGCCGATTCATTAGGTGCTTTAGACAAACGTTTTTTCTGCAATCTAACATATAGTGCTCAATGAGTTTGAATAAAAAACCTTTTATAATTGGTATTGCCGGTGGAAGTGGATCGGGTAAGACATTTTTCTTAAACTGCTTTTTACATCACTTTAAGCAAGATGAAGTAACTTTGGTATCCCAGGATGATTATTACATTCCTGCAGGCGATATGACCCAGGAAGAAAATAAACTTTACAATTTTGATCTTCCATCAACCATTGATAGTGAGCAGTTTTTAAGGGATATAAAACAACTTACAAGCGGGGAGGTTGTCTATAAAAAGGAATATAACTTCAATAATCCACTTGCGGTAGTTAAAATTTTAGAGATTAAATCAGCACCTATAATCATTGTTGAAGGCCTTTTTATTTTGCATTTCAAAGAAATTGCAGCCTTGCTAGATCATACCATTTTCGTTGATGCTGATGAACAAGTTGCGTTAGATCGCCGGATAAAAAGAGATGGCCTGGAACGTGGATACCCCGAAGATGACGTCCTTTATAAGTGGCATAACCACGTGGTGCCTGCCTACAAGGAATATTTGTTGCCTTATCGAGAGCAATGTAATAAGGTGATTATGAATAATACCAATGAGCCTGATGAAATCATTGCCATCACTGAAGATATTTCGAATGACTTAAGGAACAGTATTCTGGTTGATATAAATTAAAATAATAGATGTAAACAAAAAGAGGTCAAGCTTTAAAAACTTGACCCCATTTTTATTTTAAACCAATCGCATTTCCGGAATATCGCCTTCAGCAATTAACCTTCCTGCTGTAGATTGTTTAATAAAATCAACGCTCACTCCGGGTGCTCGTTCTAAAAGTTTGAAACCTCCTTCGGGCAGTATATCCAAAACAGCTAATTCAGTAACAATTTTTTTAATACACTTTACCCCAGTCAATGGAAGCGTGCATTTAGATAGCAACTTACTCTCTCCTGCTTTATTTACATGTTGCATGGCTACAATGATATTTTTTGCTGATGCCACTAAATCCATTGCACCACCCATTCCTTTAACCATTTTGCCAGGAATTTTCCAATTGGCGATATCACCATTCTCAGAAACTTCCATTGCCCCTAAAATGGTTAAATCAACCTTTTGCGCCCTGATCATTCCAAAACTCATTGCCGAATCGAAAATTGAGGAGCCCGGTAAAGTAGTGATGGTTTGCTTACCCGCATTAATTAAATCGGCATCTTCTTCACCTTCAAATGGAAATGGTCCCATTCCGAGCAGTCCATTTTCGGATTGCAATACAACATTTATTCCCTTTGGAATATAATTGGCCACCAAGGTTGGTATACCAATGCCAAGGTTAACATAGTAACCATCTTTTATTTCTTGCGCTATACGTTGCGCTATTTCTTCTTTTGAAAATGCCATTATGTAAATGAATGAATTTTGAATGAGAGGATGATTAAATAACTGGAGACTTTCTAACCGTACGCTGTTCTATTCTTTTCTCGTAATCTTTACCTTGAAAGATTCTGTGAACATAAATTCCTGGCGTATGAATATAATCTGGATCCAGTTCGCCTGCCTCAACCAACTCTTCAACCTCTGCGATGGTTATCTTGCCAGCCATTGCCATTACTGGATTAAAGTTTCTACTGGTCGATCTAAAAATCAAATTCCCAACGGTATCGCCCTTCCAAGCTTTTACAATTGCAAAATCAGCGTCGAACGCATATTCCATCAAATAATCTTTACCATCAAAATTTCTGATTTCTTTACCTTCTGCAACTTCTGTTCCTACTCCTGCTGGTGTAAAAATAGCAGGCATTCCATAACCAGCTGCTAAACATCTTGTTGCTAAAGTTCCTTGCGGAATCAAATCAACCTCTAATTCGCCACTTAGTAATTGCCGTTCAAACTCTGCATTTTCGCCGACATAAGAAGAGATCATTTTTTTAACCTGACGCTGTTTTAACATTAATCCGATGCCAAAGTCATCAACCCCAGCATTATTCGAAATACAGGTTAAATTCTTAACGCCTTTTTCTACTAAAGCATTTATACAATTCTCAGGAATTCCGCAAAGTCCAAAACCACCAAGCATTAAGGTTGCGCCATCTGATATATCATCAATCGCCTCTTTAGCGCCTGATACCACTTTATTAATCATTTTATGAATTTTTGGTTAGTTCGCTAATTTACAAATTGCGGCTACAAACCCAGCATGAAATCAGTTTAAATCTTCTACGAATAACTTTTAATTGGAATTGATCTAAACAAGCATTACCTTTGTACTGCAATGATTTACGAGAGAGAAGAAAACAATTTTATCCTACCTACCGATCCTGAGTTTCAAAAGGGAATGGGTTTCATTTTAAGCTGCACTGCAGAGCATAAAAAATGTTGTGAGAAGTTTAAAAAAGGTAAACGCTGTAAGAAATGTCCTGGGGATAAAAAGAAATAATTTTTCATTCCATCATTTACAAATCTCAACTTAACAATCCTTCCAGCAATTCACATTAGCCTGAGCATACCAAAAACATTAGCGATGAAATCGCAAAATGTTTTCGTAATGACGGCAAGAAAGTGGCATTAAAACTTCGAAATCTACCTTCTTCAAATAAGAAATTAAAGATAAATTTTAATTCAGATAAACATAGGTTATCCCATCCCCGCCTCTATCTGCGTGTTCATCTTCCATCCTATTCACCTGACTATATTTCCTCAAATACTCCCGAATCATTTTCCTCAATATTCCATCGCCTTTACCATGAATAAGTTTGATAGATGGAAAGCCCAACATAATCGCTTTATCTAAATATTTCTCTACTTCGAATAAAGCATCTTCCGTTCTTTTTCCGCGAAGATCTAATTCAGCTCTAAAGCCCGACACAGCATCATTCATTCTCCCCGCGAACGAGCCGGCACTGCTTTGGACTACCTTTTTCGCTTCCTTATTGCTGATTTTTTGAACCCGATTTTTTTTCACGTTCGAGCGTAAATCGCCGATAGCCAAAACCAGTTCGTTTCTGTTAATTTCCAGCACTTGCCCGGTTGTTTCGCTGTCAGTAAATTTTACCCAATCTCCAACCGTAATTTCGCCACCAACAATAACTTGAACAGGTTTTGGCTTTTCTTTTGGAACGGTGTTCTTAACTAACTCCTGATGCAAATTTTGCCTTAATTGTTTGGTTACTTCTTTATCAGCCTGCTTTTCTTTAATTTCAGCAATCGTATTTTCTACCAGTTTATTGGCATTTTTAATAATGTTTTGCGCTTCCTGCTTTGCTTCTTTGATTAAAACCCTTCTGTTTTCATCCAAAAAAGCTCTTAATTTTTCATTTTCGGCAACTAAATTTTTAGCCTTATTTTGTTGATTGGCCAGGCTCACTTTTGCATCGTAAATCGTTTTCTTTTCACGCTCTAAATCTACTAACATGGTATCAACGCGATTTTGATTCGAACCGGTTTTTTCCCTGGCAAGCTGAATCACCTCTTTAGGCAAACCGATGTTTTGAGCAATTTCAAACGCATAAGAACTTCCAGGTTTGCCCATTTCTAAAATGTACAAAGGTTTCATTTTAGCATTATCAAAAAGCATCGACGCATTTTCTAAACCAGGCGTATTGCCAGCAAAAAGTTTCAAATTAGAATAATGGGTGGTAATTACGCCACGCACTTTTTTATTGTTGAGTACTTCCAATACGGCCTCGGCCATCGGACCTCCAAATTGTGGATCAGTACCCGTACCGAATTCATCAATCAAAACCATCGTTTTTGGCGAAGCATGCTCAACGAAATAACGCATTTTCTTTAAGTGGGCACTGTAGGTACTTAAATCACTTTCTATCGATTGATCATCACCAATATCAGCAAATATATTTTCAAAAATACCCATTTCACTATTGGCATCAACCGGAATTAGTAAGCCCGTTTGCAACATAATTTGGAGCAAACCAACCGTTTTCATGCAAACAGATTTACCTCCAGCATTTGGTCCAGAAACTAAAACTACACGTGTTTCTGCATCAATATGGATATTTAATGGCGTTACTGTTTTCTTTTCGGCTGCAAAGGAAATAGATAACAGGGGGTGCCTTGCATTTATTAATTTGGTTTTTGGTTCTTTTAGTAAACCAGGCATTTCGGCCTCAATATCCAAAGCAAACAAAGCCTTCGCCCTAACAAAATCAAGTTTGGTTAAAAAACCATGATAGGAAAGCAATAGTGGCGAATAAGGACGTAGTTCATCAGTCAATGCAATCAGAATTTTGATAATTTCTCTGCGCTTATCAAATTCCAAATCACGAAGTTTATTGTTAAGGGTAAAAACTTCTTCTGGCTCTATATAAACAGTTTGACCAGTGGCCGACTCATCATGAATAAATCCCTTAAGCTTCCTTTTATTTTCGGCTAAAACAGGAATACACATTCTGCCATCGCGAATGGTTAAGCTACCATCGGCTACCCAATTGTTGGCAATAGCTTGTTTGTAAATCGAGTCCATCCGCTTGCGCACATCTTGCTCGGCTTTAGCAATAGATGAAGTGATTTCTTGCAATTCTTTAGATGCATTTGGCTTAATTTTACCTTTCGCATCAATAACTGTCTCTATCTTTCGAAGGATGTTTTTCTCGATCGGCAAATGTTCAAATAAGGCCTCGAGTGTTGGATACACTTCTGCTCTTTCTTCAAAAAAACGCAAAACAGAAAAAACGGTCTGCAGGGAAGTATAAACCTGAAACCATTCATCTTCCAAAAGGTAAGTACCTTCTACTCTAATCTTTTCGACTAGCGATTTGATATCAAAAAAGGTATTGATTTGTAGCGGTTCCTGATTTTGCAGGATGCTTTTAAATTCGTTGGTTTGGCGTAAAAATTTATCGATCTGGTCAAAACGACTCATCACCTGCATCTTTTGCACCATTGCCTGACCCATTGGGCTTAAGCAATGTTTGCTAATCAGCTGTCTTATCTCTACAAATCCTAAACGTTCTAAACAATTATCAGGGTATAACATATTATTGTACTGCCGCGGGCGCTAGTTGTAACGCTCCGCTAAAATTTCTTTTTGTATTCAATACCGAATCAGCCTTGGCTTTCTTCTTTTTAATTTGGTTTTCTGCTGCCGCTTTCGATGCAGAATCAGGTTTCATCTTTTTTCTGATGGCCAGAGAATCAGCTTTGAAGGCTTTAGTAATTTTAACAGAATCTTTAACAAAGGCTTTTCGTAGCATTAACGAGTCTGCTTTTTTTAAGCTTACTTTTTGATTCTCCAATTTTTTGGAAATCGCTTTATAGATCTCCTGCAATTGATCGGGGTTGCTGTTGTAATAATTTAAGCTTTTTGTATATTGAACGGAATCCGTATCATACTTTTTATAAATGCCGTTGTAATACGCTGCGCCAACTTTTCTTGCCGAATCTTGTATGTAAATGGTCGATAGATAGCCATCTACCAAATGTACATCATACAATATCTGCTCCATCGTTTCTCTATCAATAATGCCCTCTGGCGCTTTTGGCTTGCAACCGAACATAAAAAACAGGACTACTAAAGTCCAGACTAATCTCCTCATTATTAATTAAACATTATTTTTTTGCCCAAATTGCAGCAAGGTTGTTAATTTTACCCAAAAATAGTTATAAATGAGCATAGCTGATAATCTTAAACAATATAAAAGCGAAGTAGAGTCTGGCGGAGTTAAGCTAATTGCTGTTTCAAAAACACAAACGGTAGAAGTTATCCAGGAGGCTTACAATGCCGGACAACGTATTTTTGGCGAAAACCATGTACAGGAAATGGTGGAAAAGGAAGAAAAACTTCCAAAAGATATTGAATGGCATTTAATTGGTCATCTTCAAACCAATAAGGTGAAATATATTGCACCGTTTGTAAAGATGATACACGGTGTCGACAGCCTTAAACTTCTCCAGGAAATTAACAAGCAGGCTTTGAAGAACAAAAGAGTAATTGATTGTTTATTACAAGTTTACATTGCTGATGAAGATACTAAATTTGGTTTGGGCTATGATGAGGTGATTGAACTATTAAGGTCTGATGAATATCAACAGCTTAAAAACATTCGCATAGTTGGTTTGATGGGTATTGCAACAAACACCAAAAATGAAAAACAGATCACAATCGAATTTCATGAACTTAGGATCTTTTTTGATGGCCTTAAGGCTAGTTTTTTTCCGAAGGAAGAATCTTTTAAGGAGATCTCGACAGGCATGAGCGCCGACTACAAAATTGCCATACAAGAAGGTAGTACAATGGTTAGAATTGGAAGCAGTATTTTCGGGAAAAGAATAATCAAGCATTTTAAAAATATATCGCCAAACTAATGAACTTAAATATTAGAATAGCCAAAGCAGACGATTGCCCAAGGATTTTGGAATTGATCCATGAACTGGCTATATATGAAAAAGCTCCCGAAGAGGTAACTGTAGATATCAATCACTTTATCGATGCTGGTTTTGGAGAAAATCCTGTTTGGAAAGCTTTCGTTGCAGAAGTAGATACGGAAATTGTTGGTTTCGCCTTATTTTACACGCGATACTCTACCTGGAAAGGTTGTAGATTATACTTAGAAGATTTCATCGTAACAGAGGAAATGCGTGGAAAAGGTATAGGTAAAGTACTTTTTGAAAAGGTGATTGAGGAAGCCAAAAGTGAAAAATATACCGGAATGGTTTGGCAGGTATTGGATTGGAATGAGCCGGCAATAAATTTTTACAATAAATATGCAGCACATTTAGAAAGTGGCTGGTTAAATGCAGCACTTTCTAAAGAACAAGTAAAGGCATTTTAATATGGATATTTTTAAGTTTGGGGGTGCATCGGTTAAGGATGCAGCAGGGGTAAAAAATTTAGCCAATATTGTTCGCGATTATAGAAAAGGGAACCTTTTGATTGTGGTTTCTGCAATGGGAAAAATCACCAATCAACTGGAAGATTTAACCAAAGCCTATTTAGCACAAAGTGATGAAACACATGCTATTTTCGACGAGATAAAAAATTTTCACTTTCAGATCATAGAAGCGCTTTTTGAAGGTAAATCGAATCCGGTTTATGATGACGTAGCAAATTCTTTCGTGGAAATTGATTGGCTGATTGAAGACGAACCAGATAATGACGTCGACTATATTTACGATCAGATTGTTTCTATTGGCGAGGTGGTTTCAACTAAAATTGTAGCAGCATGGCTGAATGAAACCGGGAATAAATCAGTTTGGGTGGATGCGAGAAATTACATCCAAACCGACAACACCTATCGGGAAGGAAAGGTAGATTGGATAAAAACAAATCAAATTATTCAGCGTGACTTGGTGCCAATATTAGCGGAGAAGATAGTGGTTACCCAAGGTTTTATCGGCGGCACAAGCGAAAATTATACAACCACCCTAGGAAGGGAAGGCTCTGATTATTCTGCTGCAATTTTTGCATCCTGCCTTGATGCTGCTGCACTAACCATTTGGAAAGATGTACCCGGGGTTTTGAATGCTGATCCTAAATGGTTTGATGAAACAGAGAAAATTCCGCAATTATCTTATCATGATGCGATTGAACTGACTTATTATGGCGCAACTGTTATCCATCCTAAAACAATTAAACCATTACAAAATAAAGGGATTCCTTTATTGGTTAAATCATTTATTCAACCGGAAGGATCAGGCACTGCGATTACGGGCGAGAACAATCCCCTACCCATCCCCTCTTTTATTTTCAAAGTAAATCAGGCGTTAATTTCTATTTTTCCGAAAGACTATTCATTTATTATTGAAGAGAATTTGAGCAACATTTTCGAACTCTTTCATAAGCATAAAATCAAAATCAACACCATGCTTAATTCCGCCATTAGCTTTTCTGTAAGTGTTGATGATCATCCGGCTCAGATTGAAAATCTGATTAAAGACCTATCAGCAGAATTTACAGTAAAATATAATAAAGGCCTGGAGTTGGTTACCATCAGATATTACAACCAAAATACGATTGATCGGGTTACGGTTGATAAAGATATTTTATTAGAAGTTAAAAGCCGTCATACCTGCCAAATGGTAATGAGGAGCAAAAATAAAATGGACTCAATTTAAGCGCTACTTAAAAAGAATGAACAAAAATATTTTAGATGATGCAACTCAAATATACATCGATGCAAACCTAAATGCTGATGTAAATAAAATTGTTTTGTCTAGAAGTAGTTTTGAAAAAGTTTCTTCTGTTGAATTGGCTCAACAAATTAGTGCAAAGAAAAAAGCGCAAAAGAAATTGCCTACCTGGTACAACACACCAAAAATCTATTATCCAGCGCCGCTCTCGATTGAGCAAACTTCATCAGAAGTTACCGCCAAATACAAATCAAAACTTGCAGAAGGCAATACTTTGATCGATATAACTGGCGGTTTTGGTGTAGACGTGTATTACTTTGCACAAGAAATTAAAAAGGTATCGCATGCTGAATACAATAAGGATCTATCGCAGATTGCTGAATATAACGCATCGATTTTAAATGTTAAAAACATCGGTTTTTATGCTGGCGATGGAATCGAATATTTGAGAACAACGACAAAAAATTTCGATACCATTTATGTAGATCCAGCAAGAAGAGCTGATAGCGGCAAAGTTTTCATGCTGAAAGATTGTACGCCTGATGTAGTTAGCAATATTAATTTATTGTTATCTAAATCATCAAGGATTATCATTAAAACCGCTCCTCTACTAGACATTTCTGCAGGTTTATCAGAATTAAGAAACGTAAGTGAAATACATATTGTAAGTGTAAAAAATGAGTGTAAAGAATTGCTTTGGGTTATCGACAGCAACTCGGATAAAGAAGTAAAAATTCAAGCTGTTACCATAAACGATACTGAAAAAACCTTTTCTTTTCTACAACATGAATCAAATATCTCCGCCACCTTTATTGAAAGTGTTTCACCACAAGATTATTTATATGAGCCGGATGCCGCATTACTTAAATCAGGTGCCTTTAATCTGATAGGAGAAAAATATGGCTTAAATAAGCTTCATCCGCAAACACAACTCTATACCTCCGC
The DNA here is from genome assembly GCF_979258625.1 of Pedobacter sp. AC212. NCBI lineage: Bacteria > Pseudomonadati > Bacteroidota > Sphingobacteriia > Sphingobacteriales > Sphingobacteriaceae > Pedobacter > Pedobacter sp. AC212. Next base: position 3,401,018 of record NZ_OZ409870.1, read on the forward strand.
AAAACTAAACACTGATTTTCCTGGAAGAATATTTATGGTAAATGAAATTTTATCAGCCAAAGATTTGAAAAAAGGCGCTGAATTAATTGGAAATATTATTGTAAGAAACTACCCTGCAAAACCGGAAGATTTAGCTAAAAAGTATAAAATAAAAGCGGGGAAAGATGAGTTTCTTATTTTCACCAAAGATATTTCAAGGAATAATATTATCCTAAAATCAACTATTCTTCAATACTACTAAAATGCAAAAAGCCTCTCCGTAGAAAGGCTTAATGTGAGGATGATTAAGTTTATATATTTTCGCTTAAATCTTTTTAACGTTTACTGCTTGTAAACCTTTTCTGCCTTCAGCTACTTCAAATTCTACTGTGTCATTCTCTTTGATGCTTTCAATTCCGCCCAAAACATCTTTAAAATGTACAAATAAATCCTTGTTGTCTTCTTGAACAATAAATCCAAAGCCTTTTTGTGTGTTGAACCATTTAACTTTTCCGGTTGCCATAAAAAATAAAAAATTGTATAAAAAAATAAACCCTTATGCTTTGATTCACCTCTTAATTAATCATTTTTTATCAAATAAATAAGCAAACAACCAGATTAAGCGCCAATTCCGAAACAAAACTATCAAATATAATGATTCGCAACCTTAAAACAACCTACCTGGCACAAATCAACAAAAATGTTGCGAACAAAATAACTGATTTACGAAATTACTTGTTAGGCTGAGGTGTTGTACGCAAATATGGCTTAATCACCTGGTGTCCTTTCGGAAATTTTGCCGGTATATCTTCCGTTTTTATACTGTTTACCACGATAACATCTTCCCCATCTTTCCAATCGGCTGGCGTTGCCACACTATAATTTGCAGTTAATTGAAGAGAATCGATTACCCTCAACACCTCGTTAAAATTCCTACCTGTCGAGGCTGGATAAGTAATGATCAGTTTAACTTTTTTATCAGGGCCAATGACAAAGAGAGATCGAACGGTTAAGGTTTCTGATGCATTGGGATGAATCATGTCATACAAATTAGCAACTACTCTATCAGGGTCAGCAATAATTGGAAATTCAACAGAGGTATTCTGCGTTTCATTAATATCACTAATCCAGCCTTTATGTGATTCAGCAGTATCTACACTAATAGCCAAGACTTTTACATTACGCTTTTCAAATTCATCTTTCAATGCAGCTGTGCGCCCAAGTTCAGTAGTGCAAACGGGTGTGTAATCTGCCGGGTGAGAAAACAAAACACCCCAGCTATCGCCCAGGTAGTCATAAAAATCTATTTCGCCAATGGAGGTATTTGCTTGAAAATTTGGTGCGGTATCGCCTAATCTTATACTCATAATATTCTTATTTTATAGTTGATTTAAACAAATCTAAACATTACTATACTAAATACATAGGCTTTGTATTATTTTAATACAATGAAATTATAATCGCAACAAAAAACCCTGAAGAGGTTAATCAACAGGGTTTCAAGAATATTAATTTGTTTGGGTAATTAATTATAAACTTTAATCATGAATACATAATCTTGCAATTTTTCAATTTGCTTAGTACGTTTTAAACCAGAAAGCAAACTTTTTTTACTACTTGCTGATAGTTTATTTGTGCCTAACGAATCTTGAGGGATTGCTCTCATGGCTTCTAAGATATATTTTGACTTGATAGCAAAAGCAGCACCTTCAGTTTGGTCTGGTTTGCCACTTATAATACCAACCAGGTTGCCATTATTATCAAGTAGCGGTCCGCCACTGTTACCTGGATTCACAGGGATAGATACCTGATATTGCGTAGTATCGCCAATAAATCCATTTTTCGAACTCACATATCCTTCACCTAAAACAGCATCATCTTTCGGATAGCCTAACGTATACACCGTTTCGCCAATACTGCTTGTTGTTTTTTTAATCGAATACGGAATAGAAGAAAGATGGCTAAAGTTTTTATCGCTGATTTTAAGAATAGCGATATCGTTCTGGGAATCGGTGTAAATTGATTTCACTTTGAAAGATTCGCCTTTATTGTTTTGAACATATAAAGAATCTGCGCCATTGATGACATGAAGATTCGTTAAAATGTAACCATTTGTAGATATGGCAAACCCAGTACCACCAAAGCTATTTTGTACAGCAGGTTTACCAGTGGTATTGGTGGTATTATTAATTTTTCTAATTAAATTATTTTGCGTTTTAATGGCTTTATTAACCTGATTGCTTAATAACACAAGTTGTTCTTTCTGTTTCGAGTTATGCTGAATAGAATAAACAGAAACCAGCGACAATACTAAAAACGAAGCGGCTACAGCAATGGCAGATTTATGTTTTCTCCATAATTGAACCACTTTTGACGGATGAGGCCTCAAAGCAGAAGCTAAACCTTCTACATCGATCTCACTATGAATGTTATTCAACTGATCTTTTAAGCGTGATTGCGCAGCAAACACCTCCATCGATTCTAAAAAGAATTTATGTGAAACCACCTTATGATCAACTGCTGCATCATTGCGACGCAAAGTTTCAAAGACTTCTGTTTCCTGTGGATTAAGTTTACCTAAAAGATAATCTTCAATAATTGCATCTAACTCCAAATCGTTTCTCATTTCAATTACTATGGTTGAAAAAATATTTTCTTTAACCTTTGCAGGCATTTATACTTTTGTGTTTTTGCGTTATCAGTATTGGTATAACCAAATTTTTCGCAAATATCCTGCATGGATAAATTGTGGATATAAAAATCCTGAATAATGGTTTTGCAAGGTTCGCCCAAATGATCGAGAGCTGATTGCATTTTAACAAATTGCAAATCCTTCTCCTCATGCTCCTCCACATCTTCCTCAACAATTAAAACATCTTCGTAATCAGTAATGTTGCCGGCTTTTTTACTATTTAAGCTTAACTTTTTAAGCCAAATACGCCTGCAAACTGAATAAATGTATGTTTTAAGCTTACTGCTGAGTTCAAAATTACCTTCCTTAATCTTGTTATATAAAATTATTATAGCCTCCTGGTAAACATCTTTTGCATCATCTTCATCTCCATTATTATTGAGAATAAACTGCAAAATCATGGTATAATAAGCCTTGTATAACTTGTTAAGTGTATCTTCAGAGTTATTTAGAATGCCTAAAATAACTTCTCTATCTGTTGGAACTGAACTCTTTAAACTGTTATTCACTAGTTAATACATTTTTCTAAAAATAGTAACCCAATATTAGATAAAAAATTATTTATAGCTACTATCATTACTTAATACAATCTCCACAAATGTGGTAACCCAAGCCGGATAAAAAATATTTTCATTTTTTTGAAAATTGTTGGGTTACCTTTTTACCTTTGCGGCATTAACAAGAAAATTAATTACTTAAAAAAATTCAAAAATGAAAAATGCATTCAAATTAGGCTTTTTAGCTATCGCTTTATCTTTATCAGTTGTTGCTTGTAACTCAGAGAAAAAAGCTGAAGGTACAGATACTTTAGGTGCTGATACTACTATCACTGCTGATACTACTGTTAAAGCTGATACTACTGTTGCTGATACAGTTGTTAAAACTGATACTACTGTTGTAAAACACTAGTTAATAGTCTAATAAGATATAGAAAAGCTTCAATCCTTTAGGGGTTGAAGCTTTTTTTTATTTTCAAGGGTTACCTTTTTAGGTTTCGTGTATTAACAGTAAATTAATTAATCACTAAAACAAAATTTCAAAATGAAAAATGCATTCAAATTAGGCTTCTTAGCTATCGCTTTATCTTTATCAGTTGTTGCTTGTAACTCAGAGAAAAAAGCTGAAGGTACAGATACTTTAGGTGCTGATACTACTATCACTGCTGATACTACTGTTAAAGCTGATACTACTGTTGCTGATACAGTTGTTAAAACTGATACTACTGTTGTAAAACACTAGTTAATAGTTTAATAAAATATAGAAAAACTTCAATCTTAATGGGTTGGAGTTTTTTTTATTTAATTTAATTTTTCTGGGTTACCTTTTTTCTTTTTAGGTATTAAGGGTAAATTAATTAATCACCTAAAACAAAATTAAAATGAAAAATGCATTCAAATTAGGCTTCTTAGCTATCGCTTTATCTTTATCAGTTGCTGCTTGTAACTCAGAGAAAAAAGGCGAAGGTACTGATACTTTAGGCGCTGATACTACTATCACTGCTGATACTACTGTTAAAGCTGACACTACTGTTGCTGATACAGTTGTTAAAACTGATACTACTGTTGTTAAAAACTAATTAACGGTTTATATAAAAAAGCTTCAATCGTAACTGATTGGAGCTTTTTTCGTTTATATCTTCGACCACAGAAAACGAAATAATCCTGTAGGCTCAAATTTTATTTCATTCAGTCTATTTAATCCATCAATTGTAGTAAATTTGCGGCAAAATTATAATCCGCATAATGAATTTAACTTCGCTACAAGCAATCTCACCTATTGATGGTCGTTACAGAAAAACTACCGAACGTTTATCTAGCTATTTTTCTGAAGAAGCGCTAATAAAATATCGTGTTTTTGTCGAAATTGAATACTTTATTGCCTTATGCGAAATTAATTTACCAGGTTTAGAAAATTTCGACAAATCGTTGTACGCTAAATTAAGAACGATACACGAGAATTTTTCAGAAACTGATGCGCTCGAAATTAAGGAAACTGAAAAAGTTACCAATCACGATGTTAAAGCTGTTGAATATTTTATCAAAGCAAAATTTGATGCACTTTCATTACAAGACTATAAAGAATTTATCCATTTCGGCTTAACGTCGCAAGACATCAATAATACAGCCATTCCATATTCAGTAAAACTGGCCTTAAACGAAAGTTATTATCCAGCGATTGATTCGCTAATTCAAAAAATAAATGAGCTGGCTACTGAGTGGAAGGACATTCCAATGTTGGCGCACACGCATGGGCAACCCGCCTCACCTACTAAATTAGGAAAGGAATTTTTAGTGTTTTCAGAAAGATTAAGTATTCAATTAGAAAGCTTGAAGATCATTCCAAACAGCGCAAAATTTGGTGGTGCAACAGGAAACTTTAATGCACACCACATTGCTTACCCGCAAGTTAATTGGGTTGATTTCTCAAACAATTTCGTAAACTCAACGCTAGGCTTAACAAGAGCGCAACACACCACCCAAATTGAACATTATGATCAGTTTGCAGCACAGTGTGATGGTTTGAAGCGCATTAATAACATTATCATTGACCTGGACCGCGATATCTGGACTTATATATCGAAGAATTATTTCAAACAAAAAATCAAGGCGGGTGAAATTGGTTCATCAGCGATGCCACACAAGGTTAATCCAATCGATTTTGAAAATGCGGAAGGAAACGCAGGAATCGCAAATGCCTTATTTGAGTTTTTTGCAGCAAAACTTCCAATCTCCAGGTTACAGAGGGATTTAACAGATTCTACAGTATTAAGGAATATAGGTGTTCCCTTCGGGCATACTTTAATCGCAATCAATTCTACTTTACGTGGTTTAAATAAAATTTTATTAAACGAAGCTGCTTTACACGCAGATTTAGATGATAATTGGGCTGTCGTTGCGGAGGCTATCCAAACAGTGTTACGTAGAGAAAACTTTCCAAATCCTTATGAGGCATTAAAAGAATTGACCAGAACAAATTCGAAAATTAATGCAGCAAGCATTGCAGAATTTATTGAAGGTTTGGCTGTTACTGAGGAAGTTAAAGTACAGTTAAGGACGATAACTCCATTTAATTACACTGGCGTTTTTTAGCAGAATTAAATTGACGCTAAACAGACAGCAGCGAAAAGTATTATTGGCCACTAATTGTTAATTTTGTTTATTCAAATTGATTAAGACATGACGATTAACGTATATACAGAGCAAACTCCAAATCCGGCAACCATGAAATTCATGGTTAACAAGCTTTTAATTAACGGCAGTGAAGATTTCGCAACTAAAGAAAGCGCTGAGCATTCTCCTTTCGCAAAGGAATTGTTCAAGTTTAATTTTGTTTCTGGTGTTTTTTTCGCCAGTAACTTTGTAACCATTACGAAAACTGACGATGCAGACTGGGCTGATATCGAAGCTATTTTAAAGGAATTTGTTAAGGGTGCGGTAGAATCTGAATTAAAGATAAAAGAAGCAACAGCGGAGGAAGCTCCAGCATTCGAAGGTTCGGAAACGGAGATTAAAATTCAACAAATTTTGCATGATTACGTTCGCCCTGCCGTTGAACAAGATGGGGGTGCAATCACTTACAAATCTTTTGACGATGGTGTGGTAACTGTAGAATTACGTGGATCTTGCAGTGGTTGTCCTTCATCAACCATAACGCTTAAATCTGGTATTCAAAACTTATTACAAAGAATGGTTCCTGAAGTTACTGATGTGGTTTCTGAAGCTTTATAACCAATCATATTCATTAAACAATAAAGGCTCACTTTTTCAAGTGAGCCTTTATTGTTTATGCTCTTTTGTTAACTGAAATGTCTTTTTATTGCTTCTAACATTTCTTTGGTCAACTTGCCGTTAGTGGCTAGAATTTCTCTTTTTGTGAAGTATTCATCTCCGCCAGAAAAATCGAAAACCTCTCCGCCAGCTTGCTGAACGATAAAACATCCGGCAGCAAAATCCCACTGTTGCAAATTGTATTCAAAAAAAGCATCAAAACGACCGCAGGCGGTATAAACTAAATCTATCGCAGCTGCTCCTATCCTTCGGACACCGTGGCTTTTTTGCATCATTTCTTCGAGCAACTTCAAATACTGCGCTTGCTTATCGAACTGGTAATAAGGAAAACCTGTAGCTAAAAGACTGGATTTTAAATCAGGGTTTACAGAAACCTGAATCTCTTTCTTATTTAAAAAAGCCTTTCCACCTTCATACGAGTAAAACATCTCGGCTCTATTAAGTTCGTAAACTACACCAATAACAGGCAAACCATCTTCGTAAAGTGCTACACTTATTCCATATGCAGGTATGCCATGAATAAAATTGGTAGTTCCGTCTAAGGGGTCAATAATCCAGGTATGGCTTTTACCTTCTCTGGAAATAGTTTTCTCTTCGGTGATAAAGCCAGCATCGGGAATTAATTTTTCAAGGTTTTGAACCAATTTCAGCTCCGCAGTTTTATCAACGTAGGAAACCATATCATTTAACCCCTTGTATTCAATTTTTGTAGCATCAAATTGCATCGACTCTTTACGGATAAAATTTCCGGTAAGCCTTACAATTGATATTACTTTATTGCATAGTAATTCGTAATTCATAGCTGTTTAACAAAAACCTAGCAAGGTTGTTGGATTTAAAATGAATTTTTGGAAAGGAATTTAGGCTAGCTTATTCTTATTCCTTAGTGCATAAATACTTAAGGCAATACCGCCTAACACTAAAAAGGTAGAAATCATTTCAGCTTGAGTAAACCGCAAACCGAATACATGATATTTTGAATTTACACGAATCAATTCAATACAGAAACGTTCTATTCCATTCAAAATCATATAAATACCGAACATTAATCCCGGTGCTTTTATTTTATCGCGGATGCTCCACAGAAATGCAAAAAGAATAAGGCAAACAATTACTTCATATAACGGTGTTGGATATACGCCTTGCGCCAGCTCGTTACAGAATTTACCAGTACAGCCCGGAATTGGGATTCCTTCCCCCACCACATTGTTTGGATAAGTATAAGACCACATCCAATCTGGCAACCAAGAAAATAGTTTCGGATTTGAATTTACAACTCCCCAATCACCATCACCAGATAAATGACAACCAATACGGCCAACAGCATAAGCCAGCATCATACCCGGTCCACCAACATCCAGCATGTGTAAAGGTTTTATTCCATTTCTTTTGGCAATGATCAGTACTGCTGCACCCCCACAAATTAAACCGCCATAGAAGGTAAGGCCACTAAAAGACAACAATCGCTCAATTGGATTTTTAACAAAATCATCCCAATACTCTAAATTATCAAAAAATTTAGCACCTAGAAAACCCCAGATAGCAGCCCATACAATTAAATTACTCATTAATTGATACGGATGTACCGTAACCTGCGTCTCTTTCGGCTTATCTAACTTGTTTTTATCTTTCTCTTTATAATCCCAATAAGCAAACAAACCAGCGAAAAATAACCCCCCAATAATGTTCCCCTTGGTAGACATTAAAATAGATTGAGCATCACTTACAAAAAGCGAATAATTTAGAAATGCATAAACCAACTTGTAACCGATAATGAAGCCAAAAAGTGCATTCATTACAATTTCTGATGTGGTAGCGGGTTTACCAATAACAACGGTCTTCTTTATTGGATGAAGAATTCCCAGTGCTTCTTTGCGTTTTAATTCTTTAGTGAAAGCCCAATAACCAGCTATAAATGCAATGGCAACAAAAACGCCAAAAGTGTTAAATGGCAATGGCAAGTTAATACCAAACAGATATTCTAAAAAATGCGAAACGGTAGGAAACATAAAAATTATTTGTTGCGAAGATAGGAAAGAAAGACCAAAGCTGAAAGGTATGGCGCAACTCTTAATTGGCAATGTTAAATTGAAAGATTCTATTACTATATTGGAGATTTGTTATGATTTGGAAAGCAATTTCGGTTTAAATCGGTTGCCTCTGTCCTGCTCTACGCTTTATTCGCCAGCAGCCAGAAAAAGGCTGATGCTCATGTTCGCTTCGATCAGGTTTAGATTACATCACTAAGTAATTCTTGGCATAACGAGGGGATCATACCAGAGTTTATAGCAATTTTTTGGGTGTATAGACGGGATAGCAGCGATATCCTTTTTGTTTCACTCACTTATATTAATTACTAAAAATTTGCAAAAAGATTTAGCAGATAGCCCGGGTAGCGTTAAAGCAGCTTATAGATTGCTCTCTAAAAAATTAAATTCAGTTTAATGATGTGCGTATGTAGTTTCCAGTTCAGCCACTTCAACTTCTCCATCAGCTGTCATTTCTAACAGCTTAACAGCCTTAAGTTCGTTAACCATAACCGGATCATATTTGGCACGTACTTTAACATAGTTTTTGGTAAACCCATGCATGTAACCCATTTTTTGATCAGCTTCAAAAAGCACTTCAGCCTCGCTTCCAATTTGCGATTCGTAGAAAGCTCTGCGTTTCTTGTCAGAAAGAATATGTAGCATTTTACTGCGTTCGTTTCTTTGACTTCCAGGAACAACACCAGCCATTTCAGCAGCTACTGTTAATTCACGTTCAGAGTAAGTAAAAACATGCAAGTAACTAATATCTAACTGGTTTAGAAACTGATAAGTATCGAGAAAATCCTCTTTTGTTTCTCCAGGAAAACCTACAATAACATCGACCCCGATACAGCAATGAGGCATTACTTCTTTAATTTTAGCAACACGCTCTACATACAAATCTGTACGGTAGCGACGGCGCATTAGACCTAAAATTTTATCAGAACCAGATTGTAAAGGGATATGAAAATGTGGAACAAAACGTTTCGAAGTAGAAACAAATTCAATAATTTCATTGCTCAATAGATTCGGTTCTATAGAGGAAATACGAATTCTTTCAATACCATCAACTTCGTCCAAAGCTTTAACCAAGTCGAAAAATTTATCTTCTCGTTCGCCATTACGGATACCAAAATCGCCGATATTAACCCCTGTAAGCACAATTTCTTTAACACCACTTTCTGCTATCATCCTTGCTCTACTTACTACATTTTCAATTGTATCGCTACGACTAGCGCCACGAGCCAATGGAATGGTGCAATAAGTGCATGGATAATCGCAACCATCCTGAACTTTTAGGAATGTTCGGGTTCTATCTCCGATAGAATATGATGCAATGAAGTTGTGATTTACCTTTTCAATGTTTTGTTGGTGAACTACAGCTTTAGGATTTTTCGTTAAGTCGGTGATGAAATCAACAATTCTAAATTTTTCAGCAGCGCCCAATACCATATCAACGCCTTCAATCTCAGCAATTTCCTGCGGTTTTAGCTGTGCATAACAACCAACAATCGTCACGAATGCATTCGGTGAATATTTTAGAGCTTCTTTTACAACTTTACGGCATTTTTTATCTGCGTGTTCGGTAACAGAGCAAGTATTAATCACATAAACGTCGGCTTGATCTTGAAATTCTACAACAGAATAACCCGCATCGGTAAATAATCGACCGATTGTGGAAGTTTCAGAGAAATTTAATTTACAACCTAATGTATAAAATGCGACCTTTTTCATTGAGCCTGCAAAGATAGGAAAATAGATTAGAGTATTGGAATATGAGATTTGAGATATAAAGTAAATTACAGTGAATCAACATTAGACAGCAGGGTACTCCCGTCGAAACCAATATTTCAAGTCCTATTACTTTTCATTCCAGCGATAACTTTCTTGTTCAAAACCGGCCAAATCTAGCACCCGGCTAATTACCGTTCCAGCTACTTCTTCAATTGTTTTTGGAAGGCTGTAAAACGATGGATTTGCCGGACATATGATCCCGCCGGCTTCTGTAACCAATTTCATATTATTGATATGGATTAAGCTGAATGGCGTATCACGAACAACTGCAATTAGTTTTCTTCGTTCTTTTAAAACTACATCTGCAGCTCTCGAAATTAAGTCATTCGAGATGCCGTGAGCGATTCGGCCTAATGTACCCATTGAGCATGGAACAATTATCATCGTGTCGTATTTCGCTGAACCAGAAGCGAATGGTGCATTAAAATCGTTTTTATTATAAAAAGTAAAGTCTTGATAGCTGCTGTAATCTTGGTTTCCGAGTTCGAACTGCCAAACCTCTTTAGCATTATCGCTCATCACAACCCCAACTGCTGCAATTTGATCGCTTAACTGTGCCAGCTTATAAAATAATACCTTTGCATAAATTGAACCGCTTGCTCCTGTTACCGCAACTACAACTTTCTTTTTATTCATAACACAAAATTAGCGTTTTATAAATAGAATTAGCACACATAAAAAAGGGCCAGAACAATGTTCTGACCCTACATCTACCTATGAAAAACATACCCTCGAAAGGGTAAGAACAAATATATATAAATTTTTAAAAAAAGATAATCAAGAAGTGTTAAATGGGAAAAATCAGATATTTGAGCTTACACACAGATTAACAGACTGAATTATAACAGTTTATATAAATTTAATTTTTATCTTTTTAACGATTAGCGTATTTTTTTCAGCACAATTACAACATTGGAAATAAAAATTAAATGATTTAGGGCTTAAAAAAACGTATAAATACTTAAAATATCGGCTGAATAATAAGCTGTAAGAAAGACTGATTAGCTATATTAACTTTCAGCCGAGATTTTAGACCTCAATCTACTTAAAGTCTCCAATCGCATGCACAGAAAAGATGCAATATATTTAAGTGGTACACGATTGACCAGTTCAGGGTAGCTCTGTGAAAAACGCTTGTATCTCTTCTCAGCTGACTGTAATCTAGATATATAAGCCCTTTCGCAAGCATATAAGTAGTGGATTTGTGTCATCTTCCTTCCTACATAATTGGCAATTTCGAAGTTATTATAAAGTTGCCTCGACATCGCATGCGGAACAGCAATAGCTTCTACGTCTTCCAAAGCTTGCACATACTCTTCTGTTGGCTGCTGCTCATCCCACAAGTTTCTGATGTTGCCCACAAGTTCATGTTCCTTTGCAATCCAGGTGGTTATTTCTTTATCTTCCTCCTTCATATACCCCCTGGCAACTCCCTTTAACAATAAAAAGATGAACTTATTGCGGTGTAATGGAGATGAAATAAATTTATTTTTTTTAAAAGCTACAGGAAATGTTTGCTCGTTTATAATCTGTTCAATTTCGGGAGACAAATCGTGAAAGGTGCGAAAGACAGTAATTAAAGGTGAAAATCCGCCATACGCTAACCACTTATCTGCATTATAGATTTTTTCGGGATTCATTTTAAAAATTTAGGGACGTGGAAAATGTTTTCGAGCCGTAAATTAGATATTAGGGAATAATGAATAACAATAATAAGAAAAAGTTTTAGAATTTGGAGTTCATGATATCAATTTTGATGAGTTCCTATTGAAATCCTTTTCGATTTAGAATGATTTGAGAATGTAGAGGATATCTAGAAACTATCTATCTAAAGAATTGAGATATTGATGGCTTTTAAACCATCGTCTAATGTAATTTCAAAAGAAACCTGATCATCTACCTTAACAAAGTCATTAACGAACTCCATACTAAATGTAATATCTTGAGCATTCTCGTCTACGATTACACCCGATTGTTTCTCGCTATCAATGTAGACAATAGTGCCTACTCTTAATTTACTCATTTATATCATCCTAAAAATTCGACAAAAATAACTAAATATGTAGAATTAAAAATACATATTAATCATTTTTGAACAACTTTTAGCTATAATAAGATAACAATATGCAAAGAGAAAAAAATTACCGAAGGAATTTAATATGAGAAATTTTCAAAAAAGTTTCACAAGGCACAATAAATAGACAAAATAATTACTAACTTAGAATTGAAAGCTCCATTTGTTTAATTATTGTTTTATAAAAACCCAAAAAACTGTTATTATGAACAATTCATCTTCATCAATTGACCAAAAAACAGAAATTGTAAGCATTTCTGAAGAAAAAGATCTAATTTATTGGACCATCAGACTTGGAATTACAACGGAAGTACTTAAATCTGCAATCAGAGCAACCAGATGTGTCACTTTAAATGATATTTTCGTTTACCTAGACAAGAAAGACATCAAGCACTTTGCGTGAATGTATCCGCGTTATTTTGTTCTGCCGTAAATTGAAGTAATATCTGCTAGCCAATGTTTGATTGCTTTGAGCTTTTCCAGATCCAATCGCCATAACCAGTTGCCATTTGCGTTACCTGGAATATTCATTCTTGCTTCTTCATTTAAACCTAAAACATCCTGGATCGGCACAATGGCTATTTTAGCAGTCGATGAAAATGCAAGTCTGATAAATTCCTGATGAATATTCTTTTTATCAATCTGGCGATCAAAATATCTTGTTATGCGCTCCTTTGTTTGTTGTTCAACATCTCTATCATACCAACCAACTAATGTATTATTATCATGTGTACCAGAATAAACAATACAATTTTGGCTTGTAAAGTTATGGGGAATATGCGAAGATGCAGAAAGATCACTTCCAAAAGCGAACTGTAGCACTTTCATTCCAGGCAATTTAAATTCATCCCTAAGCTGCTCTACTTCGGTGCTTATTTCCCCCAAATCTTCGGCAATGAAAGGCATCTCTGGAAATTTATCTTTAATTACCTTAAAGAAATTTTCTCCCCCTCCTTTTTCCCATTTCCCGTTAATAGCATTTTCTCTATCTGCAGGTATTTCCCAATAGGACGAAAAAGCAATAAAGTGGTCTAAACGAAGTAGATCGAACATTTCCATATTTTTCTGTAACCTCTTAATCCACCATTCGTAATCAGTGCTTTCAAGTACAGTCCAGTTAAAAACAGGCATCCCCCATAATTGGCCATTCTCATTAAAGTAATCTGGAGGAACACCAGCTACAAATGTCGGTTTCAAATTAGCATCCAATTTAAAAAGCTCGGGATCAGACCAAACTTCCACAGAATCATAATCTAAATAAAATGGCAAATCTCCAATTATTTTAATACCCTTTGAGTTTGAATAATCTTTCAGTTTATGCCACTGCTTAAAAAATACATACTGCTGCCATTTTACCTCGTCAATTTCTTCAGCAAATTCACTACGAAAAACATCGATTTGTTTGGTTTCCCTTTTTTTAAATTCTGCCGGCCAGTTATACCACTCTAATTGTTGATGATGATTTTTTAAAGCAGTATATAAACCAAAATCGTTAAGCCATTCAATTTCTTTGGTACAGAAGTTTGAAAATTCTAGGTCAGTATTTTCCGATTTGTCCTTTTTGAAAGCTTTGTAAGCTTTTTTGAGCAACTTGAATTTTGCCTCCTCGACTTGAGAAAATTCAACTTTATCTTCAAAAGGCAAAACGGAAGCGCTCAAATCATCAACCGTAAGCCAACCTTCATCTACCAATTGTTCTAAATCAATTAGTAAAACATTACCCGCCTTAGCCGAATTGCTGGAGTATGGACTATAGCCATTTCCAACTTTCGTGGGATTTAGTGGTAATATTTGCCAGTATTGTTGGTTTGTTTCTGCTAAAAAATCAACAAATCGATTGGCTTCAGATCCAAAATCACCAATTCCGTTTTTCGAAGGCAAGGAAGTAATGTGCATCAGGATACCTGCAGATCGCTCAATGGTTTTGTTTTTTAACTCAATTAAACCAATTTGCAATTCACCAAATAACTGGTTAACCAAAATGTTTTCGTTAAGGATATCTTTTACTTCATCTTTTTCAGTTATAATATTGCGCCAGCTTGTAGGAAACTCTTTCGGAAGTATAATCTGGGTATCTAACCAATTAAAATCCACAATTTCTTCAACTTTGCTTATCGTTGCTAAACCTAAAGGAACCGCAATAACAACATATTGCTCTTTGTATTTACGAGCAAAAGCTAAAATATTATCGTGATAAGTACCTTCTACTTTTAACGGAATATAATCCCCTTGAGTGAAAACATCCTGATTTTCTTTTCTAAAATTAATGAGTTTTTTAGTTAACCATAGTTTGATTTTTCCAGAATACCTTGAAGACCAAAGTTCTTTTACCGATGATTCTTGTTGTATAAACTCACTCCGTTTTTCATAATCAACCGGCCTGCGATTGTCTGGATCAACTAAGCTCAAGTCCCAAAGTTCTGTTCCCTGGTAAACATCGGGAATCCCTGGACAAACGAATTTCAAAACCAGTTGAGACAAACTGTTTAAAATTCCAAAATCTGCAATGCGATTGAGAAGTTTCGAGATTATAGCGAAGCTTTCTTCATTTTCATCAATTAATTGAAGTGCGAAATCCTGTAATAGTTTTTCATATTCTTCATTCGGTTCTGCCCAATCAGATCTTTTTTTTGCTTCTCTTAAGGCCTTTTCTATAAACTGAACCAAACGATTATCAAACTCATCCGCATCCTCGCCGGGGTAAGGGATAGCACCTAAAATAGTCTGGAAAATAAGGTAAAAATCATTATTGTGGATTAACTTATAGATTTCGCTTAGTTTTTCGGAGTTTTTTATCGCTGAATTAAAATCCTTAATTGCTACCTTCCATACCTCAGGAAGATCAGTAAGTACATTTATTCTTGCTCTAAAATCTTCTCCCTTCTTGGTATCGTGTGTAGAACTTCCGTTTAACGACAATGGCCAATACAACTGACGGTCAACCATTTTCTGATGGAATTCGGTGACACTGAAACCAAATGCATCGGGTGCATCGCCAACTTCCGAGTGCCCAACAAAACGATTATAGGTAAACATTACAGTATCTTCTACCCCTTTAGCCATTAACGGCCCGCTAAATTGCATTAACCGCTGGTAAAATTTGCTCAGTTTACCATTATATTCAGCATCCGAGTCTAATGGTACCATTAGAAACATTCGTTTTAAAGCAGAAGCCGCTTCTTTTAAGTCTTCTTGATTTGCCGTTAGAGTCAATAATGCTTTTAAATTTTCGCTATCGTTTTCTGGAAGTGGAAAATTGTAATTGTAATAGCGATAAACAGGCATCTGAATCAATAGCTCTGCAATAGCTCGTTTTAGTTTTTCAGGTTTAAGCCGGTCAATTTCTTCAGTTGAAAGAAGCTCTAAATCGGTAAATAAATCAAATAAATTGTTTAGCTCTCCTTGCATGTATTGAAACAGGAAAGTTTCTTTTTTTTCATTTATTAATATCTTTGGATCAAGATTTTTGCCCGTGATTTCTTTATAAATTTCATCGAACTTGCCCCTATTCGTTTGATTAGTGAATAAGTTATTTGTCATGGCTAAAAAGTCGTATCCTGTATTGCCTTGTACCGGCCAATCGGACGGCAATTGTTCATCTCGCTCCAAAATCTTCTCTACAACAATATAAACTTCATCCCCAACAGCTTTTCTCAATCTATCTAAGTACACTTTTGGATCATAAAGTCCATCAATGTGATCAATGCGTAAACCTTGAAAAATATCTTTTTTAACTAGCTCTAAAATGTATTCATGGTAAATGTCGAAGTTTTCGTGATCCTGAATGTTCAGACAGATTAGTGCATTTACCGTAAAAAACCTTCTATAATTGATGGTATGATTTGTTTCTTGCCAGTTACACAAGCGATAAAACTGCTCATTCGCAATTTCTTTAATCAGTTGTTTATCGATGATTTCATCGTCGTTTTTCCCAGCAAGCCTTTCCTGACTAACTATATTTAGGGGCCAGTTTGAATCTCCATTGTTTAGAAAGTATTCATCTTTATTTTTGATTAATTTTGACGCTGAGCTTTCAATAGCATCTTCCAGATCTGAACCTAAAAAAGGTACCATCAGTTTTTGGTCATTCGAAATATCGATATCAAAAAAAGAGGCATATTTTGACTTGCTCCCATTTTTCAAAACGTCCATCAACCATTTATTTTTTGGTGAGAATGCCATATGATTAGGGACAATATCCTGAATCCAGGTAATGTTGGCTGTCTTTAGCCTTGTGGAGATCTCTAACAATTCCTCCTCTGTACCAATTTCAGGGTTCACCCGAAGTGGATTTACAACATCATAACCATGAGTACTACCCTCAACAGCTTCGAATATCGGTGAGGCATAAATGGTATCGATCCCTAGTTTTTGTAAATACGGAATGATGTTATTTAATGATTTAAAATTAAAATCTTTATGAAATTGGATGCGGTATGTTGAAGTCGGTTTAAACATTTTGGCTAGTAAAAATTAGGATCGATTCTGAAAAAATAGTGAGCTTATTATCAGTAAAATCTACATCGTTATTGTGGTTTCCTCCCCACTGATCGGCTGCAGAATTTAAAACGAGGTTATAATCCAATCCATTTGAGATTGGCAAAACTTGCTGTTGCTTTGAAAAATTTAATGCGCATAATACTTTTTGATTTTGATGCCATCGGATCATCGTTAAACAATTTTGATCTCGATAAACATCAACCTTTAATTGTTGGCGGTTAAGATGAGCCAATGCAGGTAAGGATTTTCGCAGCTTTATAATTGCCTTGTAAAATGCATGCATGATCTGGTGTTTGCCCTGAAGCTGGCTTTGCCAATTTAGTTTTGAATGATTAAATGTTTCCTCACTTTGCGGATCAGGAACTTCTTCACCATTATGGAATGCGGCGAATTCTCTTTTTCTTCCTTCCCTTACCAGTCCAACCAGTTCTTCATCAATATGTGAGATAAAAAACATAAATGGATTTTCTTCAGCGTATTCTTCACCCATAAAAATGAGTGGTAAATAAGGACTCACAAATACAGTTGCAGCCATCAGCTTTAGCATTTCAAAACTTACCAGCTGGCTTGCCCGCTCGCCAAGCATTCTATTGCCAACCTGATCGTGGTTTTGAGAGAAAACGATAAATTGCTTTCCAGGATTGTCTTTGGCTTTTGTTCCAAAGCGCTTTTCTCGATGAGCCGAAAACTGACCATCATAAACATAGGCATCAGTCAAAGCTTTACCCAAATGCTCAATTCCATCGAAATCAGAATAATAGCCGTATTTCGCTTGACCGGCAGTTACGCGAAGCGCATGATGGAATTCGTCAATCCATTGTGCATCCATACCGTAACCACCCTGCTCTATTGGATTGATGTATTTATTGTCATTTAAATCAAGTTCAACTATAAGATTGAAATCCCTGCCAACAGTTTCAGAAAGAAGTTTTACGTTTTCCTTAATTTCTCTTAAAATGTGCTTGGCACTTCCATCTTTAATCGCATGAACGGCATCTAGTCTCAATGCATCAATGTGAAAATCGCGGAACCACATCAATACGTTTTCGATATAATACTGCCTTACGGGATCGCATTTTTCATCATCAAAATTGATTGCGCTACCCCAGGGAGTGTGATATTTATCCGTAAAATAGGGCCCAAAATCGCTGAAATAATTCCCTTCCGGTCCTAAGTGATTGTAAACCACATCTAAAATTACTGCAATGCCCTTTTCGTGACAAAGGTTTACCAGATGCTGTAAGTCTTTTGGGCCGCCATAGGTATTTTGCACAGCAAACGGATATACACCATCGTAACCCCAATTTCGGTTACCAGGAAATTGTGCCACAGGCATGATTTCGATCGCATTTATGCCCAAATCAACTAAATAATCCAGCTTGTTTTCAATGGATTTAAAATCTCCATCAGGAATAAAAGTACCGGTGTGAAGCTCGTAGATAATATAATCTTCTAACGAGATGCCTTTCCACTCTTTATCCGTCCAATGGAATGATTTCAAATTTAACGCAGTTGACATTCCAGAAATGCCATCTTTTTGGTAAACTGATGCAGGATCTGCTCTTGTGATAAATTTAGCATCAGAAACATCGTCATCTGTTTCACTAGATTGCCAGATTTTAAAAGAGTATTGATCACCTTCGGAAATATCGGATGAGAGTGCATACCAATAACCAAAATTTTGTTTCAATAATGGTATTTCTAAGTCTTTTTCTGGAATTAATAATGTTACATTGTTAGCATTAGGAGCCCAAAGCCAGATTTCGACTTTATTACTTTCCAAAAAATTCAAACCAATGCTTCGCTTTCGGATATCTATTTTCATAATACCTGATGTTATTGGTTTAGCGCAAAGCTGTAGAGTTGCTTTCCTTCAGGGGTAACAAAATCAATTTTTGCTAACGTGATCTCATCTACAATTTCCCCGATATGAGTTTTAAGATCAGCCGAAAGCTGATCAACATCTTCCATTTCCCCGATAACTATTTCCACCTCGGCAAGTCCTTTGCTTCGCACTTCTTCAACCCTGTTTCCTAAATATTTTTTTAATTGATTGATTAGCTCTTCCATAATTTTGTATATGAACAATCGCTAAAGGATAGAAAATGTTTGAAGGAATTGTGATGCAGATGAAATTTTTTATTGATTATGTTGTTATGGTTATTAGTTTGATAGAATTGGTAATAAAAAAAGAGCCTGCATCAATAAATGGCCAGGCTCTTAATTTAACTAATTCGTTATTTTATTTTTGAGATGCTTCGGGTGCTTTGCCAATCAGATCCATAAATTGATCTAATTTAGGGGTTATGATGATTTGAGTACGTCTGTTTTTAGCCTTACCAGCTGGCGTATTATTATCGGCCACCGGATTGTATTCACCTCTTCCACCTGCTGTTAAGCGTTTTGGATCGACAGAATATTTGTTTTGCAAAACCTGAACAACCGAAGAAGCACGTAAAGCACTTAAATCCCAATTGTTGCGAATATTAGGCTGAGAAATTGGAACATTATCTGTGTTACCTTCGATTAGTACATCATAAGTGTTGTAATCTTGAATAATTTTAGCGATTTTACTTAAAGTTTCTCCTGCTTTATCGCTTACTTCAAATCCACCTGACTTATATAACATGTTGTCGGCCAGAGAGATGTACACTACGCCTTTTAACACTTGAACGTCAACATCACTTAATTCTTCCCTACTTAATGAGCGGGTTAAGTTATTTGTTAATACCATGTTGAGTGAGTCGCTTTTGTTTTTAGCATTAACCAATTGTTTGATGTATTTATTTGAACTATTGATTTCATCAACCAATTTTGAAATGTTAACATTTCCCTGGCTGCTTGAACTTAAACATTTGTTCAATGCATCTTGAAGGGCGGTTACATTTGCTTTTTCTGATGCAATTTGTTCTTCTAAACTTTTAACCCTGCTGGTTGCACCAGTAAGTTCTCTTTGACTATCCTGATATTGATTACTCAGCTCCTGGTTCCGTTCTCTGAGTTTAGCATAAGTATCCTGTAACTCTGTATATTTTTTGTTGCTAACACAACCAGATACCAGTACAATTGCCAGAAGCACTAATGGGAATGATTTGTATATTTTCATAATCTTATTTTTTCCAAATCCTTAACAAATTCCTTGCCGTAATATTAAAAACCCGATTTCAGGCCAATTGAAGCAGGTTGGTTCTTAGAAGAAGAACTCATTCTGCTTGAAAAAGTAATCTAAAGTTCATCTATTCTGATTAGAAGCGGCGATCGATTATAAAATTTTGAATATCTGAGGTGATAATCAATACCAATAAAATGACTGATAGTAAACATATTTAAAGAGATGTTGAACCTTTAGCACAAATAAATCGCCTTACTGATTTTTCAAACAATATTAAACTACTATAATTCAATAAGTTTCGCAAAAAAAGAGAACAATTACATTTGTTTCTGCGTTAATATTGCTTATTTTGCAACATTATTAATATAAAAGGTGATTATCAGGACATATTAATAATTAAAATTATCCTTAGATTAACTTTCTTAATATGATTAAGCTTTTTGTCGGTGGTTTAGCAGATAATATCCAGGAAATGGATCTTGCAATTTTTATCAGCCTACATGGTAAAATTGAAACCATAAAAATTGTTAGAGATAGAGCAACCGGAAAATGTAAGGGTTATGCCTTTATAGAAGTACTCAATCAATCAGATGCTAGCAATATTATTTCTATGTTAAATGGTGAAACTTTTAAGGGAAATGTAATTACAGTGAAACAAAGCGCTGAAGAAGCACCTAAGAAAGTATTTAAGCCAAAACCTTCTGGTTCACAGCCTCAAAAAAGTAAACGGCCAAGAATGCAACGTTAAAACACCTAGTGTAAAATTGATTACAATAAATAAGGCCTATGTTGTATAAACCTTATTTATCCTAAAATTTAATTCACTAATTCAGATCCATTATCTGTTTGTACCACGTAGGCATCAAGTTCCAGATTAAACCGCTCTTTATAGTCTATTTTCGCCCGATCAATCAGTTCATCTATAGCTTCATCTTTCACAATATTGATGGTACAGCCTCCAAACCCGCCTCCCATCATTCGTGCGCCAAGAACAGCATTATCATTTTTTACAAGTTCTACCAGAAAATCAAGTTCAGCGCAGCTTACCTCATAATCTTTGCTCAGGCCTTCATGAGTTTGGAACATCAGATGACCTAAAGCGGCAAGATCGCCATTGGCAAGTTGATCAGCGGCTTTCACTACCCTTTCGATTTCTTCTACTACGAAGTTACATTTCTGGAAAACCTCCAAACTTTTTGGCTTTACGTATTGCTCAAGCATAGCCCGGTTAACATCCCGTAAGCTAGCTACACCCGCAACAAATTCGCTTACCCATGCTACCCCTTGTTCGCATTGCGATCTTCTGGTGTTGTATGCCGAGTCGGACAGTGAATGTTTGACATTCGTATTCAATAAAACCAATTTATAGCCATCTAATTTTAAGGGGATGTAAACGTATTTCATCGAACGGCAATCCAGCATTACGGCATAGTCTTTTTTACCAAAAACGGAAGCAAATTGATCCATAATCCCACAGTTCACTCCCGCAAAAACATGCTCCGCTTTCTGTGAAATTAGCGCCCTATCCATTGGAGAGATACCGAGGCCGTTGAGATAATCGATTGCAAATACGGTTGCACATTCTAATGCAGCAGAAGAAGACAGGCCAGCTCCTAGCGGAACGTTACCATCCAAATAAAGATTAAATCCACCAAACTTATAACCTCTCTTCTTTAGCTGATCTGCAACACCTAAAATATAGTTTGCCCAGCCTTTGTCTGATTTCTCAATGCTTTCAATACTACAGTTATGAAATTGCTGATAGCTTTCTGAATAAAGATGGATCTCGTTATCTGTCCTTTTAGAAACAGCAACATAAATAGCTTTATTTATGGCAGCAGGCATCACAAAGCCTCCATTGTAATCGGTATGTTCGCCAATAATATTAATTCTACCAGGCGATTTTACAATGATTGGTTCAGTATTAAAAGTTTTTACAAATGAGGCTTTTAAAGATTCTATGTCCATAACTATTTCTTTGTGTTTTGAATTGAGCGTATTTTCGTTAATCTAATAATAACAAAGCTATCTATAATATATTAAATGTCAAAACGACAATTAATAACTTTGCTAATATTTTATATTTTAGTAGAAATTTAAACCATCACCCGATAATTATTAAACATGTTAGAATATTCTAGTCAACCTCATTATTTAGTCGCTGTAGATTGCATTGTGTTTGGATTTGACGGAGAACACTTGAAAATTTTACTTGTGAAGCGAGGTTTGGAACCAGAAATCAACAAGTGGAGTTTAATTGGAGGCTTTGTGGGCAGTAATGAAAGTCCGGATGAAGCCGCTCAACGTGTTTTAAAAAAGAATACTGGCTTAGAAGGAATTTATCTGGAGCAATTGCAAATCTACGGAGAGCCTGCCCGAGACCCGATCGAGCGAACGCTTTCCGTTTGTTATTTTGCATTGATTGATCTCAATAAATACAAAACGCAACTAAATGATGATTACCACGCAGAATGGTTTTTAATTAGTGAGCGACCTAAACTCATTTTCGACCACGACAGGATGGTGGCAGATGCGAGAGAAAAATTACGCTATAAAGCAGCCTTACACCCTATTTTGTTCGAAATGTTACCTAAAAAATTCACCATTCCTCAGTTACAGATTTTATTTGAGGAGGTAAATGATACCAAGATTGACACCAGAAACTTCAGCAGGAAGATCAGTTCAACGGGCTTACTAATTAAGTTGGAAGAGAAAGACAAATCCTGCTCTAAAAAAGGCGCCTATTATTTTAAGCTGGATAAGAAAAAATATCAGGCAAACCTCCAAGCATTTTTAAACCTGATTCCAAACCTAAAACCCCTTTAGCACCTTCATTTTAATCCCGTTTTAAGATCATATCACTATTTTTGTAAATGCTTAAAATAGGAATAGCTGAAGATGATCCAAAAATTGCAGCATTGTTACAAACTGCTTTGGAAGAAAACGGCTATCAGATAAATGTTGTTTCCAATGGAATTGATGCGTTGGAACACTTCGTTCAGGAACTATTTAACCTGCTAATTATCGACATTATGATGCCGGGTTTAAGCGGCATCCAGGTTTGTAAACGCCTTCGCGAAAAAAACATCCAGACTCCTATCCTAATGCTCACCGCTATGGGTACCGTTGATGATAAGGTTACTGGCTTAGATGCTGGCGCTGACGATTACCTGGTAAAACCTTTTCATTTAAAGGAACTGCTTGCCCGTGTTTCAGCACTACTAAGACGACAAACTTCTTTAGAAAACATTCCAAATCATCAACTTATTTTCGAGGATTTAACAATGGATACCTTAAGCAAAGAGGTAAGCAGGGCCGGAAAAATCATCGACCTCAGTGCCAAAGAATTTGTTTTATTAGAGTTGTTTTTACGAAATCCCAACCGTTTGTTATCGCGTCGGTATATTGCTGAAATGGCCTGGGATATTAATTTCGATACAGGGACAAACGTGATAGATGTTTATGTTAATTTTCTGCGGAAGAAAATAGACAAAGACTTCGACAGAAAATTAATTCACACTAAAATAAATATGGGCTACATTTTTAAGTAATGAAAATAAAAGATCGCATTGCGTTGTATTTTACTTTAATCAGCACTTCCTTGCTTTTCGCGGTGCTTTGCGTAGTGTATTTTACTTTCATGAAATTTCTGCAGGCTGATTTTTTTGAGCGCCTTACAGATAGAACAATGGTTACGGCGAAATTGTATCTGGAGGCCGACGAAATTAGCAGAGATGCCTTAAACGAAGTGCGGCATAAATACCTGCAAAAGTTAAATGGTGAGGTAACCCGCATTTATGACTATAAAAATAGGGCAACCTTTATTGGCGATTCCGCACAATATTGGACAAAAGCTACAATAGAAAAGGTTAGAAGAAACAAACGCTTAAAATATACCGATGGAGAGCGGCAGGTTGTTGGCATTTATTACAAAGACAACCAAGGCGATTTTGTAATCCTGGCTTCGGCAACCGACCAAGGCTCTCATGACAGGCTTGTAAAGCTTTTGAAAATTATGGTTTTTGTTTTCGTAATGATTTCCATTATCGTTTTGCTTTTGAGTAGATGGATTGCTGAAAAAATGCTACAGCCATTAAAAAAGTTTATGACCGAAGTGAAACAAATTGGCTTGAAAAACATGGAATTTAGAGTTGAAGAGCGCAACACCGAAGACGAAATTAGTCTTATCGCAAAAAACTTCAATCAATTGATGAACGAGTTGGAGCAGGCTTTTATTCTTCAAAAAACCTTTGTTGCCAATGCTTCGCATGAGTTGCGCACACCCGTTACGAGGATGATGATGACTGCAGAACTGGCGCTATCTAAAGAGCGTGATAGTGATTCCTATCAAAAAGCGATTCAATCCATGCTGGATGATGCAGAAAAGATGGATCATATCATTACCGGATTATTGGCCCTGGCAAAAATGGATGTCGAATTGATTCAGTCACAGCTTTCTCCTGTTCGGATAGATGAGCTGTTGATAAAAATTAAACAGGAGTGGCAGCATCAAAAAAATCTCAAAATTGATATAATAAACAATTTGGCTGGCAGCCAACCCCAGGTGTTGGCAAATATTGTATTGTTACAAATCGTGTTTGATAACATTATTTCAAATGGCTTTAAGTTCTCCGACAACAAAAAGGTAACCTGTGCACTGGAACGAAATGCTGAAAATTTAGTTGTCAAAATAAGTGATCAGGGAAAAGGAATTTCTGCGTCGGAGCGAGAAGAAGTTTTTAAACCATTCTACACCCGCTCTAAAGAACTAGGGAAAACCGGTGAAGGAATGGGTCTATATATGGCTCAAAAAATTATAAACCTATTTAAAGGGAAAGTTGAGATTTCAAGCTCAAGCACTCAAAAAAGCACCTTTATTATTACCCTGCCTTTATTTTAATCCGGTTTTAATTTCGATTTAATTCATGTTTAATTCGGCAAAGATAGTTTTGCCGCATGATGAGAATAAGTATTTTTCTACTTTTTATAGTTACTGTTTCTACCAAGGTAAGCTTAGCACAAACTGACACTTTAAAGCTCAATTTAAAACAGGCCGAAGTCCTTTTTCTAAAGAATAATTTTGACCTGTTATCCCGTAATTACGAAATAGATGCCGCCAAAGCCGAAGTAATTACGGCAAAGCTTTTCGATAATCCGGAGCTTGAATACGAAAATCTTTTTTACAACCACGAAACAAAGAAATTCCTGCAAACATCCTTTGAGTATGGGCAGTATGCGGCTTCGGTTTCTCAATTAATTAAACTCGCCGGCAAGCGAAACAAGAACATTAAGCTTGCCCAAACAGGCGTAAAATTGGCGGAACTTGAATATTTCGATTTGATACGTACACTTAAGTTTGAGTTACGCAATACTTTTTACAAGACTTATTTCTCCACCCAAACGATAAAGGTTTATGATGACCAGATCAAATCGACTGAAAGCCTTTTAAAGGCGTACGATTTGCAGTTGAAAGCGGGTAATGTTGCACTAAAAGATGTAGTTAGAATAAAATCATTGATTATTGGCCTAAAATCAGAACGGGTAAACCTGCTGAATGATTTGGAAGATTATCACAAAGATTTACGTTTACTATGCGGCCTGGAACCCAATGTCTCCCTGGTTTTAGAACTTCCAGAAAGAGTGGAAAAGGATATTTCCTTAAATCAAATTCCCTATTCCAATCTGCTCGACTCTGCCAGAACACACAGGGCCGATTTAAAACTTGCGAAAACTGATCTTGAATATAACGAACTCAATTTAAAGCTTCAAAAAGCAATGGCCATTCCTGATGTCGAAATCTCATTGGCTTACGATTTAAAAGGCAATTACCCTGAAAAATATACGGGTATTGGACTAAAGATTCCTATTCCCTTATTCAACAGAAACCAGGGGGAAATTAAAAAGGCAAAAGTTGGAATTGATGCTGCTACTTCGAACATCAAAAAGCAGGAGATCTTGCTATCGAACGAGGTTTTTAACAGCTATCGCACTGCGTTGAGAAATGAAAAACTTTCTTCAGAAATCGATCCTGCCTTCAATGGCGAATTTGATAAACTGATTAACGGTTTAATTAAAAACTTCAGAGAAAGAAACATCAGTTTAATCGAATTCCTCGATTTATATGAATCCTACAAGGAAAATATCCTGCAAATAAACAATCTGAAATTCGAAAGAATGAGCTCGAGAGAGGAATTAAACTACGTTACTGGCACCAACATTTTCAAATAATTACTATGCAAACCATCCACAAAAATATCATTAAGGCACTCTTATTAACATCAGTAAGTTTCGGCTTTGGCTGTAGCGATAAACAAGCAGCGCCTCCATCTGAAAAATTCGCGATTACAGATTCGCTGTTGAACAGGCTTACTATCGACACTGTTCAGCAGGCAAATGGCAAAGCGGACATTATATTTTCTGCTAAAATTACGGCCAATGAAGATCGAAAATCGGAGCTCTTCCCCATGGTAAGCGGTTCGGTAAATCGCGTGAATGTGCGTTTAGGCGACCAGGTTAAGGCAGGACAAACCCTCGCAACAGTAAACAGTGCTGAAATGGCCGGCTTTGATAAAGAAGTAATCGCTGCAAATGCTGAACTTAAAACTGCCGGTAGAACTTTTAAGCAAGCCGAACAACTTTATGAAAGTGGTTTATCATCTGCTAAAGAGTTAGAAGAGGCTAAAAACGATTATCAAATTAAGAAAGCGGAGCTGAAAAGGGCCAATTCTGTTTTAAAAATAAATGGAGGAAGCAGCACGGGTTTATATGCCATAAAATCGCCATTGAATGGCTTCTTAATTGAAAAAAATGTTAACGACAATATGCAGTTGCGTGGCGATAACGACAAAAGTTTATTTACAGTGGCCGATCTTTCTAATGCTTGGGCAATGATTAACATTTACGAATCGGATATCTCCAGGGTAAAAGCTGGCGATGAAGTGAATTTGTCGACCCTATCCTATCCGGAGAAAACTTTTAAGGGAAAAATCGACAAAATTTACAACCTGATAGATCAAGATAGCAAGGTTATGAACGCAAGGGTTGTCATTGCAAATCCTGATTTTTTATTGAAGCCAGGTATGCTCGGTACGGTAAAGGTTTCAGCTAGTTCAGGTGTGAATTTACCTGTGGTAAACGCAAGGGCGGTAATTTTTGATGAGAATAAAAATTATGTTTTACTATTAAGCGGCGATAATAAAGTCCGCATTCAGGAGATCGAAATCGGCCGCAAAACTGCCGACAAGATCTTTATCAGCAAAGGTGTGAAAGCTGGCGATCGTGTCATTGCGTCGAAACAAGTTTTCCTTTTTGAAAACCTGAAAACCCAGTAAAATCCCTACATCATCAAACTTTAATCATGAACAAATTCATTAAAAGTATCATCGGCTTTGCGCTGAAAAATAAATATTTTATATTTTTCGCCACATTCATCCTCGTCCTGGCCGGTTATTTCAGCTTCAAAAGTACCACGATAGATGCCTTTCCAGATGTTACCAATACCAACATCACTATTATTACGCAGTGGCCAGGCAGAAGTGCCGAAGAGGTAGAGAAATTCGTAAGTAGGCCGTTGGAAATTGCCATGAATCCAACCGAGAAAAGAACCAGCATTCGTTCATCATCACTATTTGGATTATCGATAGTTAAAGTAAGCTTTGAAGATGATGTTGATTACGCCGAAGCGAGGGTTCAGGTAAACAATCACCTTGATGAAGCCGATTTGCCCGAGGGAATTCAGCCTGAGGTACAGCCACCATACGGACCCACAGGAGAAATCTTTCGTTACACTTTAAGCAGTGATCAGAAATCGGTTCGGGAGTTGAAAACATTGCAGGATTGGGTGATCCAGCGTGAGCTCCTATCCGTATCGGGCATTGCTGATGTAGTTAGTTTTGGTGGAGAGGTAAAAACCTACCAAATCACAGTTGATCCTCAGAAATCAATTCAATATGGCGTAACCGCTACCGAACTTTTTGAAGCTGTTTCAAAAAGCAACATCAACGTTGGTGGCGATGTTATTGTTCAAAGCGGGCAGGCTTACGTGGTGCGTGGAATTGGCGTGCTCAACAATATAGATGAAATTAGAAACGTAGTAGTGGATAACGTAAACGGAACTCCGGTTTACGTAAAAACAATTGCCGAGGTTGCAGAATCGGCTTTGCCGAGATTAGGTCAGGTAGGTAGAGATTATGATCCGGATGTGGTTGAAGGCATTGTGGTGATGCGCAAGGGTGGTAATCCGAGTGAAGTAATTGCCCGTTTAAAAGAAAAGATCGATGTGATTAACGGTTCCATCCTACCCGATGATGTGAAGATTAAGCCCTTCTACGACCGTGAAGATCTGGTTAACTATTCTGTACACACAGTGATGGGAAACATGCTCGAAGGAATTTTATTTGTTACTCTGATTGTTTTCCTCTTTATGGCCGATTGGCGGACCACGCTGATCGTATCAATCATCATTCCGTTAGCGCTTCTATTTGCATTTATCTGTCTTAAACTGAAAGGAATGCCTGCAAATCTGTTATCTATGGGGGCGATAGATTTCGGGATCATTATCGACGGTGCAGTGGTGATGGTCGAAGGAATTTTTGTTACCCTGGATATGCGGGCGAAGAAGCTGGGCATGGATCGTTTTAATAAAATTAGCAAGCTCGGATTCATCAAAAAAGCCTGTATGGAAAATGGAAAGGGAATCCTTTTTGCCAAACTGATTATCATTACGGGCTTGTTGCCGATTTTCACTTTTGAAAAAGTAGAGGGCAAAATGTTTTCTCCACTCGCCTGGACACTGAGTTTTGCGCTTTTAGGTGCGCTTATTTTAACTTTTACACTGGTACCTGCAATGGCGAGTGTATTGCTGAAGAAAAATGTAAAAGAAAAACACAATGTTTTTCTGGAATGGATGACTAAAGCCACCCTAAAATTCTACGATATCTGTTTCAGTAAGAAAAAACTGGTTTTTTCCATCTCTATTATCGTGTTGCTGATGGGCGCATTTAGCTTTAAGTTTTTAGGTACAGAATTTCTCCCGAGCTTAGATGAGGGTTCTATTTACGTTCGGGCAACAGGGCCGCTGAGTATTTCTTTAGATGAAACCAAAAAGCTTTCCAATGATATGAGAAAGATCTTTTTGAGTTTTGAAGAAGTTAAACAAGTGATGTCGCAAACTGGCCGACCAAACGATGGTACCGATGCAACGGGATTTTACAACATGGAATTTCACGTCGATATTTATCCACGGAAAGAATGGAAAAGAAAACAAAGCAAAGAGCAGTTGATCGAGCGGATGCAGGAAAAGCTCAAAACTTTTCCAGGCATCAGTCTCAATTTTTCGCAACCCATTTCTGATAATGTGGAAGAAGCCGTTTCTGGTGTAAAGGGTTCTATTGTGGTAAAAATATTTGGCGAAAACTTCGAATTCATCGAACAGGAAGAAGAAAAAATTGAAAAGATTTTAAAAACAGTTGAGGGTATTGAAGACCTCGGAATTTTGCGCAACCTTGGGCAACCAGAATTACAAATTAACCTCGACCAAAAGAAAATGGCGCTTTATGGGGTGAGCACTGCTGATGCAAATGCGGTTATCGAAATGGCAATTGGCGGTAAAGCGGCCACACAAATTTATGAAGGTGAGCGAAAGTTTGACCTTATTATTCGTTATCCGGAAGATTTCAGGAATGATGAAAGTTCGATCAGCAAACTAAGGATCCCAACTTTATCGGGCTCAAATGTACAACTTGGTGAAATATCGAGCATCAGAAAAATTACCGGACCAAGTATGATTTACCGCGATAAACATAAACGTTACGGCGCTATTAAATTTTCCATCCGTGGCCGCGACATGGGCAGCGTAATTGCCGAAGCACAACAAAAGGTAAATGCACAAATAAAACTTCCGAAAGAGTACAAACTGGAATGGGCTGGAGATTTTGAAAATCAGCAACGAGCCATTTCCCGATTATCAGAAGCCGTTCCAGTGAGTTTGTTGTTAATCTTCTTCATTCTGTTTGTGCTTTTCGGAAATATAAGAGATGCTTTGCTGGTGTTAAATAATGTTCCGTTTGCCATGATTGGTGGAATTTTGGCTTTATTATTTGCAGGTGTAAACTTTAACATTTCTGCAGGTATCGGCTTCATTGCTTTGTTTGGCATCTGTGTTCAAAACGGAGTAATTCTGATTACCCGTTTCAAAACCAATATTGCCGAACTGAAACACCACGAAACCTGGACATTTACCGATGCCATGAGAGATGGTATTGCAAGCAGATTCAGACCAGTTTTAATGACTGCTTTAATGGCAGCGATTGGATTAATGCCGGCTGCTTTATCTACAGGAATTGGTTCTGAAGCTTCGAAGCCCTTAGCCATTGTTGTAATTGGAGGCTTAATTACCAATACACTTTTCAACCTTTTTGTTTATCCGATTGTATTCTACTGGTCGTACAAAAAGAAAGTTGAAAAGATTAATCCTGCACAGGCATAAAAGCACAAAGCCTTTCAGAATCCGAAAGGCTTTGTTGTTTAAAATAATTTTTTCTAATATAGCCTTTGAGTTTGTCTAAACGTTACTTCAGGGAATTTTAATGAGCCCTTCTATAAGGTCAAGATGATACTGATGTTTTTGATACGCCTGCTGCTTGTTAATCCAGTTTCCAATCCGGTCTTTCAAAATGGCAGGTATAACCATAAGGAATCTTCTGAAGATAATCCTGATGATCTTCTTCGGCATTCCAAAAATCTACGGCAGGAACAACCTCTGTAACAAACTTTCCAGGCCACTTGCCCGAATTTTCGAGTTCCTGAATCAATTCCAGTGCCGTATTTTTTTGCTCCTCACTGAGGTAAAAGATCGCCGAACGATAAGAAGTACCTACATCATTTCCCTGACGGTTTTTTGTTGTCGGATCATGGATTTGAAAAAAATACTCCAATAATTTTCGATAGGACATTTCTTCAGGATCAAATACAATTTCAATTCCTTCGGCGTGGGTGCCATGGTTTCGGTATGTAGCATTCGGTACGTCACCGCCAGTATAACCCACTACTGTTGAAATTACGCCTGGTTGATGACGGATCAATTCCTCTACCCCCCAGAAACAACCTCCTGCTAATATGGCTTTTTCAGTATTCATAATTATATTCTAATCTATTATTTACAAAATTGAGCGGATTAAACCGCCTTCTACACGTATTGCTGCCCCGTTTGTGCCAGAAGCCAATGGACTTGAATAATAAGTTACTGCATTGGCAATTTCACTTACATCCAAAAACCGCTGGATTAACGAAGTTGGACGCATATTCCTAAAGAAATCATCTTCAACTTCAGCTACACTAATATTTCCTTTTTTAGCTAAATCTTCAATAAAACCGCCGACACCTTTCGATTTTGTCGGCCCTGGAAGGATCGAATTCACGGTAACATTTGTGCCTTTGCTTAGCTCAGCTAAACCTCTGCTTACACCCAATTGGGCGGTTTTTGTCATTCCATAATGGATCATTTCATTAGGAATGAACACTGCAGACTCACTGGAAATGAATATAATTCTGCCCCAGTTGTTTTCCAACATCCTTGGAAAGATATGACGTGATAAACGGATTCCGCTCATCACATTCACTTCAAAAAAGCGAAACCAATCCTCATCACTAATTTCTTCAAATGATTTTGGTTCGAAGATCCCGGCGTTATTTATTAAAATATCAATCTGTGGTAAAGCAGCGATTAAATCATTCACCTCTTCTACCTTTGAAAAATCAGCAGCAATTCCACTTACCGCATTACTTCCGGTAGTCTTTTTCAAATCTTCTACGGCAGTATCAACAGTATCTTTCGATCTTCCGTTGATAATTACGGTAACCCCTTCTTTTAAAAAACTTTCGGCAATAGCATAACCAATACCAGCGGTTGATCCACTGATAAAAGCTGTTTTATTTTTTAGATTTAAATCCATTTTGTATATCAATTAAAACGTAATGATAACAAATACGTATTGAATCTGTTTATGCGAAAATGCATATTGATGTAAAATTCAACTAGCTGCTTTTGTAGCACTCATTAAGGTTCGCAGATAAGGCTAGAATGATATGTAGTTTTTGATACAATGCATTATTGCCAACTACTTCGCCGATGGACTGTTGATTAGATTCAAGTCTATTAGTAGAACTTTCCGAACTTAAGTTCAGATTGAAATGAATCTCGTTAAATATTTGATCATTAATATTTTGATTTACTCTTTCTCCTGATAAAAAGATAGAAGTAACCATCGCATTAATTTTATAAATGATCACCTGCAACTCGTAGAAATTTTTCAAATCTCTCAACGATTGCTGAGGTTCCTGACTGGCAGATTCTATAGACTCAGACAAGCTTGAAAGGCTAAGATTTGCATTCTTGCGTGCGAGTCTGGCCGCATTTTCACCCTGATTAGATTCCGTTGTGGCGATAATAAAGTACTTCAAACTGGCATCTGCTGCTTCCTTTATCTTTTGATGTAGGTTTTTGCTGTCCCAGATGGGGAAGAGATAGGTAGCCATAATCGCTATGGCACATCCGATAGCAGTATACAAAATTCTATCATGCACAATATGATCAAAATGACCATGATAACTCCCTAGAGTAAGAATAACTGCAGGCGTAATAAATAGCACGCTAATGGTATAATTGATTCTGTTGAAAGCATAAAACCCAAGCAGACAAATTGCCGAAATACACAATAGGACTGCCGGACTTTTAATGATGTAAATCAAAACCAAACCAATTACAATCCCTCCTAAACTGCCTTTAAGTCTTTGAAAATTTCGTTTCCAGGTGATGGAGAATTTGGGGCGGGCGACAATTACCAGCGTTAGAAACAGCCAGTAGCTATATTTACTAGCCTGAAATTGACTGATTAAGATAAAACCAAAAAGAAAGCAAATCGCCATCCGCAGAGAAAAGCGAAAAATCGGTGATTTTAAAGTGAGATGATCGCTCAAGGGAAAACGGTCGGAACTTAAAAAACGAGGAAAAGCAATTTTTTCACGACCAGCTTTGTGGTGCGCAGTAAAAGTTTGTTTATTACGAATGGAAGCTATAATACTGCTGATCTCGTCGACGTTTGTTAAGACGTTTTTGACAAATTTTGTTTGAATTTCAGTAAGCGCTGGAAGTTTTTGGATCAAAAGCACTCTACTTTCTAAAAACCTGCTCACCTCTTTTGATGAACTTGGTCGATTGTTTTTCGAACGAATGTGCTGCTCAAGCGCTTCAATTACTTCTGCGAGCTCAGCTATCAAACTTGCAATCAACGGCAGCACATCAGTTCCCGCCAAGGTTTGCCTTACGTTTTCGTAATCGAAATGCACCGCGTTAAGTTGCTCATACAAATCAATCAGAAAGCCGGCCCGTGCCAGCAGAATTTGCCCGTTGCTATTTCCCGGATCCATTGCATAGCGATCAGTCAAAAGCAAATTTCGGATCAGTTCGTGCTTTTGGTTAACACGAATATGAAGTTTGATGACCTCCTTTTGCTGATGATCCAGCGGGATATTGGGATCATAATTTCTAGCTTTCGCCTTTAAAAATTCGGCACTAGCCATCAGGCATTCAAAAATAGCATGATTCAACGAACGATACGGTCTGATGACGGTCTGAATTAAACTGATCATATAATACCAAATTCCTCCAAGTAACATGTAGCCACTAAAATAAATTGGCCGTGGCGGATGAAGCCCCATTACAAAGGCACATACAATAAGTGACATGGTACCTATCAAACCCATTTTTTGACCATAAACACTTAAAAGTGAAAATGCGAAGGCCAGGAAGGTAATCACAAGCGCTTTAAAAATAGGATAATCTAAAACCTGTGAAACCACAAAAGTGGTAAATGAGAAAAACGCAAGACTCAATAAAGCCGTTCTAAACTTGTTAAATCGGTTATCGGGCAAATCGGTTAAACTAATGAGCAATGCACCTACGCCAATACCAGTTGCCGCCTCTCTATTTCCAAGATAAAAGAAAAATATAATGGGAATGATTACTGTGAGCGTAGTGCGCAGCGCATCTGAAAAATATTCTCCAAGAAAAAAATAGGTGATAGATGAAATTACTCGTTTGCCTTTAGTAATCAAGATGAATATGAATGATTTTGTTAGTACCGCAAAGATAGCTCATCCATTCGTTAATCAGCGAAACATTGCTGGAAAGAAATACTCCCATACTGAAATAACGATACTTCAAATAAGTGTAGAATGGCTTGAAGCATAGCCCTGAAATTGTAAATAAGTCAAATAAATTGTTTAGAGATCCATCTGAGTAATTTGCCAGGAAACTTAAGCAACACTCGCTTATGCTAGCAAAGCAAAAAGAAAGCAGATAGTGTTGTACTATCTGCTGCTCTTCTCTAGCGATAAATCGTCCCGATGATTTAATCTACAGTACAAATTTAAAGGGAATATGATGATTTCAAAAGAGTATTACTACCCGTATAAGAAATTGAAGTACGCTTAATTTTATCTTCAGATAGCAAAAAACGGAAGGCTAATAAAGTATTTAAAGCAATCGAAAAAGTTAAATACAATCTGCCAGCAGGTAGATAATAGACTCGTAATTTTTCCCAACTGCCTCAGACATGGCTATTTCGCAGGTTTTACCAGATGAATAGTAACCTTCATAGTTATCTTTTTTTACTTCTGTTGCCTCAGGCAATGTAGCAGAAGCGGTAAGTTCAGGGAAAAGAAATCCACGATCGCCTGCCATTCCGCAACAACCCGAATGAACAGGTAGCAGAACTTCATCAGCCAGTTGCTGGGCAATCTTTACAAACTTGCCTTCTAAACCCATTTTTTGTAAGGAACAGACCGGATGAAGTGCAATCTTGTTCTTCTTACGTACCACATTTGCCCTTGGCAGTAAATAATCTAAAATATAGTCTACACTATCAATTATGGTTAAAGCATCATATTTAACCTTGTTATCCTCAGTTAAAGAAGGGCGACATTCTTGAAGCGTATAAGTACAGGAAGTAATGTCTAGCACAATTGGGTTTTTACCACCCTCACTCCACTCCCATAATTTGTTAACCGTATCATTTACAGTATGTTTGAATGCATCATTAAAACCTTTTGATGAGAAGATTTGCCCGCAACAGGTGTTCTGAATATTTTGAGGAATATGGAAGTTAATATTTAGTTTTTCGGAAACCTGAAGAAATGTTTCGATGATGTTTTTTTGATCCGTTACGGCTCCACCCATGGTCCTGCTGATGCAGGTTGGATAATAAACTACAGCTGGCGCATCACTAACATTTGATTTTGATATCCTGTCGCCTTTTGCATGGGTCGGTTTTATTTGGTTTGACCAAAGCGGCACTCCAGGAATTATTTTCCTGACGCCCTTAGTCAAGTTCGTCATGGCATTTGCGCCAAATACCGAATTCATTCCAGAGGCAACTTCTATCCCGAATTTAACAATAGAAGTTATCGGCTTAAAGTTTTTCGCAACCATTAAGGCCAGCCCGTTAGCAAATTTGCTATGGCTTTCTCTTCTCAAACGCTTTACTAATGAACCTGTATTAATATCCACCGGACAAGCCGTTGCACAAAGGCCATCAACGGCGCAGGTTTCCAGCCCGTCATATTCATACTCCTTAAGAAGCTTCTTGTAAGTAGCATTATCGTTATTTCGCTTTAACTTAAGTAACTCACGTCTCACTACGATCCGACGTCGAGGGGTTAAGGTAATATTTCGGCTCGGGCACTTGTATTCGCAAAAGCCACATTCCATACACTTATCAACCTCCTCTTCAACTTTAGGTAGATCTTTTAAGTTTTTGATATGAGCATGTTTATCTTCATTAATGATTACTCCAGGGTTTAGCAGATTCTGTGGATCAATAAGTTGTTTCAACGCTTTCATTACTTCGTAAATTCCCTCACCCCACTCAGTTGCAACAAATGGCGCCATGTTCCTTCCCGTTCCATGTTCTGCCTTAAGGGCGCCTTTATATTTTTCAGTTACCAGTGTAACTACTTCATGTAGAAAACGATCGTAACGGTCAATTTCAGTTGCAGTCTCAAAAGCCTGCGTCACTACAAAATGGATATTTCCATCTTTAGCATGGCCGAAAATAATCGCATTGCTATACTCATACTTACTAAATAGGGCTTGCAGGTCTAAAATAGCATTTCCCAATTCAGCTACAGGCACAGCAATATCTTCAAGGATTACCGTTGTACCACTGGCCCTAACAGAACCAACAGAGGGGAACATGCCTTTTCTAATCTTCCATAAAAATGCCTGCTCGATAGGATCGTTAGTAAACTCTGGCGCCAGCATAAGTTCAAGTGCGTCAGCAACGGCAAGAAATTGTGCTAATTTAAAATCAATAGCAGTTTGCGTATGATCCTGATACTCCACCAAAAGTGCTGCAGCTTCTTCTGGTAACGATTTAAGAATTATTGGAACACCTTTAATATCTTCCACAGAACGGAGTGATGCCCGATCCATCAGCTCCACAGCTTCTGCTCCAGAATGCGTTAATGGAACAATTGCATTACAAGCGGCATAAATATTTGGGAAATACAGTAAAGCTGTGGTTTTCAAAGGATAATCCGGTACCGTATTAAGTACTGCTTCAGCAATAAATCCTAGCGTACCTTCCGCTCCAATCAAAATATGGGCAAGAATATCTAGCGGATGAGCATAGTCGATAAAGGCATTTACCGAATAACCTACTGTATTTTTGGTTTTATATTTATTTCTGATGAGATTGAAAATTTCCTCGTCAGATGTGATTTGCTCTTTTAATGCCGAAATGCCCGAACAGATGTCTTTACACTCGTTTTCAAAACGAACATAATCATCCTTCTGCTCCGTCGAATAACGCTTACCATTTGGTAAAACAAAGTTGATGTACTTAATGGTGTGGTAAGAATTTTTGCTCACGCCGCAACACATTCCGCTTGCATTGTTTGATAATATCCCACCCATCATGGCAGAATTAATACTGGCCGGATCCGGCCCAATTTTTTTAGAGTATTTTTTTAACTCTGAGTTGACGACTGCTCCAGTCACGCCTGGATACACACGAACTTGCTCGCCACTGTTTTCTACCCGAACCAGATTCCAGTATTGACTTAAATCGACCAGAATACCATCAGAAACCGACTGACCTGATAAACTTGTACCCGCAGCACGAAAAGTAATCGGAACGTTATGCTGATGGGAAAATCCGAACAAAGCGACCACTTCATCTATAGAAATAGGCTGAACAACTGCTTTTGGTCTCAAGTAATAAAATCCGGCATCAGAGGCGTATGAAACCAGATCGATTAATCTGGTTTTGATTCGGTCTTCAGCAATTATTTTGCTAAGCAATTTTCCAATCTCGTTCATCTTTAATTCACAATAGTCTTTCTAAAACAAAGATAGTTTAAACTATCAATCAGGTGCAACAACAAATTCCACGATTGGTAACAATATGAAGAGGAAATCCGAAAACTAAAAAGCTGCAGAAAACATCCGTTATTCTGCAGCAGTCTATCATTAACTATTATTTAAAATCTTTCTATTATTTCTCCGCAATCACCTCTCCACAAGTCAGCATATTTTTAGGGTAATAAGGATTTGCGATTTTCTTTTCATCACTCACCCATGTTGTTCCCATCATAGGGCATCTTTGCTGATAAAGAGCAGTGTTTGCTGGTTTATACTTTTCGATATTTGCCCAAAATTGAGTCGACAATTTCTCCATCAGTTTTCTCTGTTCGTTGATAGATGGAGCGGCAGTGATACTATCTGCAAGGGCTTTAATGCTTTGTCTGGCAACTGTCGCGATGTTCATCTCCTCTAGCGTCAGTTTTTTAAACTTGAATAACGTAAGCGAATTAGAAAATTCTTTGGCATAAGCAGCTGTTTTTTTCTCATCAGAAAGCACGAGGCTATTTTTCATACCTAAATAATTTGCGATCACCTGCTTCTTAAGTAATTCCCTTTTCTCTGCCAGTTCTGGCGTAGCTACTTCTTGTGCCGATGTTTTTACTTGGGCAGATGCCGAAAAACCAAAGGCAGCAATAGAAAGCAAACCTGTTAAAATGTATTTTTTCATGTTATGGATTTATGGTTGTCTTTTTAATAATTTTATCGATTTCGATGCGCATATCCTGCAAATGAAGATTATTTATACCCGTTGTTTGAGGAATGATTTCTTCTACCTTTCTTCTGATGGCTTTAATGTGCGCCAATGCTTCCAGCCGAACATCGCTCCGCTGAGCACCACTCATCATCTTACCATCTGCAACATCTTTCGGGTTGATGACCATGCCTATCTTTTCTACATACGAACGTTGTAAATTCCTTAAATAAGTATCCTGCTGAATATCGAGTGAAGGTTTTTTCCAAACTGTTACCATTAAATCATCCAAAAATTCACTTACGGGATATGGATCAGCAGAGGTTAGCGCTTTTTGACTTAAATTATAAAGCATCCCCGGACTAAGAAACATATTTAACATCTGCGATTGCTGATCGGAAATTTGTTCCATCGGCTTTAAATCGATGTATTTAGCCAGATCAGCCGGATACATCCAAAGTGGTGCCTCAAAAACCTGGCGACCAACATAGCTCACTACGCTTTTCACTTTCTTTTTAGGAACCTCACTGTAAACCACTCCTTTTTCATCTACACTTCGGGTAGTTACGTAGCGATTGCCAATGTTTTTCATTACATGGTACAAATAACGACTGTATTGCTTAACAACTTCCTTGTGAAGCTCAGCCAGGTTATTATACTGATCTCCAGGCTCGTATGTCCACTGTTTCAGATTAGCCACTACCCTCTTCAAATTCTTGATTCCATAGTCGCTGGCAACAATGGCATCGTCGCCTAAATCTTCCGACTGGCTACGTGGGTCTTCGTCTTTACCTTCACCACCGAACCATAATCTTGGGTTATTGGTGAGGGTATCGGTGGTCATTTTATCTAACAACTTTTCCTCTGCATATTCATCTTTCTCACCATCAAAATACCGGTAACCCCAATTTATTGCCCATTTATCGTAGGCACCAATCCGGGCGTAAATTCCTTTTGGAGAAATATTATCTTCAGGCTGCGCCACATAATTGAAGCGGGCATAATCCATGATCGAAACTGTGTGTCCGTTCTTTTCCACCCAGGCCTTATCACGAAGTTTTTCTACCGGAGTTTGGCTGCTTGCACCCATGTTATGCCTTAACCCAAGCGTATGCCCAAGCTCGTGTGAGGAAACAAAGCGAATTAACTGCCCCATTAATTCATCATCAAACTGCATTTTTTGGGATCTTTTATCTAGCGGACCAGCCTGAATCATATACCAGTTGTGCACCAGTTTCATCACATTGTGATACCAACCCACATGGCTTTCCATAATTTCACCACTGCGGGGGTCGCTAATTCGGGGACCATAGGCATTCGGCGTTTCCGAAGCGTAATATCTGATCACCGAAAAGCGGGCATCCTCTAAACTCATCGTCGTATCTGCAACAGGCCATTCTTTACCAATGATGGCATTTTTAAAACCCGCCTGCTCAAATGCTTTTTGCCAATCGTTTATCCCCTGGATTAGATAAGGACGCCATTTTTTTGGCGTAGCCGGATCTATATAATACACAATTGGTTTTTTTGGCTCAACCAAAATGCCCTTTTTGTACTTTGAAATATCTTCCTGCTTCGGTTCTAAGCGATAGCGTTGTACCAAATATTTGGTTTGCGTACGTTGATAATCATCATCAAAAAGGATGTATTTGTTATTGAAATATCCAACTCGCTCGTCAGCAATGCGCTTACGCATGGGCACTTTAGGCAAAAGGATAAAAGAGGTATTTAAACGCAAGGTAACGGCGCCGGTTAAAGCTCCAGCGGGAATGCCCAAACCAGCACTTGCATATGTTTTGGTGGTTTTAATTTCGGTGTTAATCGGATAGCAGGATATCTTCTCAATAAAAGAACGATCGTCGGCTAAACTATTTAACTTTTTCGTTGATTTTTCATCAGCAGAAATTGAAACCACGGCCACGTCTTTCTTAAAAAAATCCGTTACATCAATTACATAATTCCCCGTAACCGGATTCTTCGCTTTTATATCGAAACTGGCTACAATCGGGCTTTCCTGCGATTGCATCATCGCTTGAAAGATAGGCCCATCGAGGCTTTTAGCTTCCTGGCGATACACAACACCTTTAAGAAACAGGTTATTGTTATTCCCTTTCTGAAAATATAATGTTTGTTCGTTCACTTTTTCACCACCGAAACTCCCAAATCCTTGAGGAGTGGTGACATATCGGGTCACGGCAAGCAAATATCTGCCAAGCAAACTATCAGGAATTTCAAAAAACCATTTTTGATCAACCTGACGAACATTGAAAAGTCCATCTTGCCCAATAGCACTGGCAGGGATAATTTTGCTGTACTCAACAGGAGCTTTTTTAACCGTACTATCGGGTTTTGCAACCGGTTTTTGACCAAATGCTGTTAAGGAGAGCGCAAATGAAATCGGAAGTAAAATTTGTTTAAAATTCATCTTAAAACGGAAGTTTTTCGTCGGTATTTAAAGTTAGGTTTGGATTTTTCTTTAGGATGTTAAGCGGAAACGGAATCACATACAATCTTGATGTTGGCAAGAGCGTATAGGTTTGCTGAGGAACAGTTTTGTTCACCACAGGATAGGTACGAACTACTGTCTTTGCATATTCTGTTTCGGTGTTTAATCTTTTTAAATCGAAAAAACGATTAAAGCCTAATACCATCTCTTTCCTGCGCTCATTGATAATAATTTCCATAGTTTCTTTCCGCGTTGCCGGAACAGGAAGATTAATGGTGCCAGAAAGAATACGCTTCTCCCGCAACTTATTTACAACGGCCATTGCTCCTGCCAAATCATTCTGACGGGCCAAACATTCAGCCTGCATTAAATAAACCTCGGTAGTTTTCAAACCCACTGTTGGATAGAAAAAGCGTGTATAAGCAATACTGTAATAGGCAGCACCAGAACCAATATCCAAAAAGCTTGCGCTTGTCGTATTAAAAAACAGGTTAAAGCGAGCATCATTTGTTCCGAATAAAGCTCTTAACTCAGGACTAATTAACCAGGTATAACCAAAATTAGTTTCGTTGTAGCCCTGAATGTATTGATAACTCAATACTTCAGGATTATTAGGCGCTATAATTGGCGTAACCGCTGGTCCGCCTTGCGTAGTGGTATATTTTACCAAATCGAAAATCTGGTTATTGTAAGAAAGCGATTTCTCGCATGCTTCTTTTGCCTGTGCAATTTCTCTTTTAAATAAATGGATTTTCGCTTTTAGCGCCCAGGCAAAAGCCAAAGATGGATGATATGGATCGCTGGGCTGAACCTGTAAAAACGGAATAGCTTCATCGATATCTTTCTGAATGAAATCGTAAACCTGCGCCACTGTTGATTTAGTAGGTTGTGCCTCTAAATCATATTTATCCATGATGCAAATTCCACCATCGGTAGCGGCAGTAGCCGGATTATAAGCTTTAGCATAAACATTAACTAACAGGAAATGATCAAAAGCTCTCAATGCTTTGGCTTCAGCTTTGGCCAAATCCTTAACGTTTTGTTCGCCCTTACTTGCATCTACCGATGAAATGATGGTGTTCCAGCGATTGATATATAAGTAGGCACGATCGTAAAAGTTAGATGAACTGATCATTGATACCCGATCGATATTTTCGTTGAAACTGAAATGGACGGTATTGATATTTGGAGTAATACCAATGAAATTCGATTCCTTAATCCACATATCATCTACCAGATATTGAAAATTACTGATGAGATATGCTCTATTTGGAAAAGAAACTAACTCATAATAATCTTGAGCATTCTCTATCACTAGTGATCCTTTTGGCGTTAAATCAGTATATTTTTTACATCCAGAAATTGCGAAGACAATTAGAAAAGATGCAAGTATTGCTATATTTTTTTTCATGACGTTAAAAAGTTAAGTTGATGCCCAATACAAATGATTTTGGATTTTGAAGTGTTCTCGTACCCGAGTTCAGCGAATATGATTCTGGATCAATATCATCTCCGGCAGCACTTGCATACCACAGATTGTTAACCTGTGCAGTAAATTTAGCTGATGGAATATTGAACTTTTTGATAAACTGTTTTGGCAAACTGTAACCAAGAGAAATACTTCTCAGTTTAACGTAATCAGCTTTTACCACATTCACATCTGCTTTCTGCCACAAAGTTGAGATTGTAGACGCTCGCTGTAGCATCGCTTCTGAATAATCAACATATAACCTTGGCAATTCAGGCGTGATCCCATTTTTATAACGCTGTGTAATATCCTGATCAGAGATATCGTTTGAACCTAATGGCGTCACATCCTTCCTCATCACATTGCCACCAGAGAAAACCAATAAGGCACTTAAATCAAAATTTTTGTAGGAAACGCGTTGAGAGAATGACCCATTGTAGGTTGGTATTAAAGAACCCATACTTACCAAAGCAGCATAGTTATTGATATCTCTACTTGTAGATACTATTGGAGTTCCGGTTGCATCAAACTCAAGCGTTGCCTTACCATTTTCATCCAAGAAATAAGGATAACCATTAACCATACCACCATAACGGTAAGCATACAAAGTATTATAGTCTGTGCCTTCTGTATAATAGGTTTGTGGAGAGCTTACATATGAAGTAGCAGTTGCCAGCGCTCTATTTACTCTTCCAATTTTACTTCTATTAAAACCCAAAACAAAAGTAGAACTTAACATCAAATCGCCAGATTTAAACCAATCGCCATTTACTGTAAACTCGATTCCTTTATTTCTTAAGATACCATTATTAATGGTTAATGATGCTGTTCCAACAGTTGGATCTAAATCAGTCGTTACCATTAAATCGGTACTTTTTCTATCATAAAAATCAATAGTTCCGCGTAGTCGATTACCCAAAAAAGCCATATCCAAACCTAAGTTGTAAGTTTCTGTCTTTTCCCATCTCAATTTCGGGTTTGGCAAGCCAATAATGTTTAAATATTGAAGTGATGTAAATAGATTATCATTAACTCTTCTTGCAGTTAAGAACTTTGTGGT
This sequence comes from Pedobacter sp. AC212, assembly GCF_979258625.1. NCBI lineage: Bacteria > Pseudomonadati > Bacteroidota > Sphingobacteriia > Sphingobacteriales > Sphingobacteriaceae > Pedobacter > Pedobacter sp. AC212. Next base: position 3,444,074 of record NZ_OZ409870.1, read on the forward strand.
TTCCGTATTTTGATTTCCATTTACACCATATGTAGCCCGAAGTTTGAGCAAATTAACCCAACCAAGCGATTCGATAAACTTTTCGTTGCTAGCGTTCCACCCTAAACCAACTGACCATAATGGCCTGTTTTTAAATTCTGGATCAGCTCCAAATAGATCTGCCTGATCTATCCTGAAACTACCAGTTACGTTGTAACGATTTAAATAAGTATAACTGGCATTTGAAAAATAAGAAAGATTTCTGTGCTTAGTTTCTTGGAAGCTACGACCAGCAATACCGAGAGTTTTATTACCACCAAAAATGTAGCTCGGTAAGCCTGTTTGACTCACAATTTGATTATTAATTATAGTCGATGTTAACGTTACCGGATCGTAACCATATCTAATGTCACTCATTCCGATAGGTGAAAAGGTTTGACGCATCTCTGTACCTGCAATAGCAGCTATGGAATGTTTTCCATCACCGAAGGATCGATCAAAACTCAATTGATTTCTAAAGGTATAAGAGTTTTTTTGCTGCATATTTTGGCTTATTCTACCACCTGTAGGCAATCCAAATGTATAAACATTGGTAGCAGGGGTAAAATTCACTAATGCGTTGTATGCCGCTCGCATTTTATAGGAGTTTACATCATAAATCTGCTCTGCTTTTGTTGTTCCCATTTCATACTGAATCTGGCTGGAGAAATTCAAACCATCCATAATTTTAGCTTGAACGTTGGCAAAAGCTCTTAAAGAAACCGTATTGGCATCTGTTAAACCTTCATTCAGCGATTCCAAAATATTAAATCGGTATGATTTATATTGCGGCATGTTACTAAGTGCTCCTGCAACTGCACCATTAATAATCGAACCCGCAATACCGTCTTGAAGATTAACATAATTTGAGTATACCAAACTCCCGTCAGGATTTACTATGGAAGCATATCGAGGGGAGATAGCGGTATGAGAATCATAACTTCCTTCAGTTGAAGTAGATGTTGAGTAAGCACCATTAAAACCGATGTTGGTTGACAACCATTTTTTTATGTTATAAGTATTTTTGAAATAAAGTGTAAATTTTTGGCTGTTATTTCCTACTATACGTTCAGCAGAGCGATCGTAGTTGATGGATGCAAAAGTATTTGATTTAGAACCTGCTGAACTCAAAGACAAGTTGTAACGTTGACGAAAAGCATTCTGCCATACGTTATCGCGATATTGCTCGTAGTAATCTGCGTTTTTAAAAGAACTTATTTGTTGATTAAACTGATCTGTGGTCACTTTGCCCGCATCTCTATCTCTAAATAACTGATATAAGGGACTGTAATATTTGATACTTCCATTAGCAACTGTTCCATAAGCGGCAAACATGGTTTCAGTATTGGCATAACGGGCACGTTCTCTATTATAAACATCTGTTTCAAAATCTACAATATCAGCAGTTGATGCATAATGCATACTTTCGAAAGTAGGTTTGGTATCGATGAAAAAATCGGTATTTAAAGAAATTTTAAGCGGCTCTTTTCCTTTTTTAGTCGTTAATACAATCACCCCATTTGCCGATCTTGATCCGTAAATTGAAGCGGCAGCACCATCTTTTAAAACAGTAACTGATTCAATATCATAAGGATTAATTTCCTCTAAAGGGGTTTCTGTTGGCAAACCATCAATTACAACTAAGGGAGCGTTTCCTCCTACTATTGTAAATGTAGCCTGCCCTCTTAACACTGGCTGATCAGGACCCTGCCCGTTTGGATTTTTATTATAAACCAATCCTGCAACACGGCCTTCAAGCGCACTCAGTATGTCAATATTAATATTTTCGTTTAGCTTTTTCTCGTCAATGATGGTTGCTGCTCCAGTTGATCGCTCTTTGCTAATAGATTGAAAACCATTTACGACCACATCAGCTAGCAAAGATGAATTTGCATTCAATTTTACCGTTACCACTTTTAAAGCAGCATTTCTATCAAATTTTTGTGTGGTTGAGAGGTATCCAATGTAGTTTATATCCAAAGTATTGAACTGGCTATTTAAATTTACATTGAAATGCCCATTACCATCTGTGGTGGTATATTTATTGGTCCCCTTGATTTTTACTGAAGCGCCCGGAAGTGGCCCACCGATACTATCGGTAACCATTCCATGAACAGTGTATTCTTCCAGATTTTGAGCAACCGCTTTTAGTACAATTGTTTTGTTGTTGTTAATCTCGTAAGTAAAATCTTGCCCCTTAACCACCGCATCCATTAATATTCTGATACTGGTGGTACTAAGGCTTAAACTGATTGGCGTAGCTTTTTTCACCAGTTCCGCATCATATACAAATTCATACGAGGTTTTGGTCGAAATTTCCGAAATAACGGTATTCAGTGGTGCTTTAACAAAATTGTACTGGTTATTTTGCGCCGATACATTTAGCGAAACTAGCATCGCTATGCATAGAAATGCCGACCAGTTTAATAAATAGCCGCATCCCGATCGGACGAAGCGAAAGTAGTGGTTTGTCATAAAATTTAGTTTGGTTGGTTGTTAACTGACGACGACGGGTATCTTACTTCTCTAAAACAATCTTATTCGATTCGATCTCGAATTGGTAACCGGTGGCTTTTGAAATGTTTTCTAGAACCTCATCAATATCCGCCTTGCGGGATATTTTGATGTACAGGTTTTTCTGCGGCATCGCAGCTAAATCGACTTCAACTTTGTACCAGCGCCCAAGTTTTTGCATCACTACATTCAACGGAACATCGTTAAACAAAAATTCACCTTTGGTCCATGCTGCAAAATCGTCGGCCGAAACATTTCTCACCTCTAATTTACTGTAGCCTGCAGAAACCTGTTGGTTTGGCTTTAAAATAACCTTGCGACCCGCATTTGAAAACTGAATGCTTCCCTCTAACAATGTTGCGGTTGTTTCCCGATCTTCGGGGTAACTGCTCACGTTAAACTGTGTCCCTAAAACCTTAATTTCACTACCAGCAACGGCAACAATAAATGGTTTTGCGGCATTTTTAGCCACTTGGAAAAAGGCCTCACCTTCTACAGAAACCTTCCTTTCAGTTCCTCTAAAATCTGTTGGGAAAGTTAGCTTCGAGCCAGCGTTGAGCATTACAATTGAGCCGTCGCCCAAAGTAACTTTGTACTCGCCACCTTTCGGCGTTTCCAGCGTGTTCAACCTCGAGGCCGTTGCCGAATCAGCATTTACAGCCATGTAAACAATAGTGCCATCCGCCTTTGTACTTACCTGAATGCCATTTTTCTGATAAATCGTTGTGTCACGTCCTACCCCAAGTTTGGTCTTTTTACCATCAAAACTTAATGTGGCAATTGCAGTTCCTGGAGTGATTAGGTGACCAGGATTTAAAAGCCTGTACGCAAGCAAGCCAAATAGTGAAATGATGAGGAGACTTGCAGCAATTTTAAGCAAGCTGCCAGTTCTTACCAAGGTTAAAACTTTACTTGTCTTCTTCTCAAAAAGATGTTCAGTAAGTTTGGCATGAATAGCATCCAGACGCTTCTGGTTTCCAAGTGTATCAAAGTCTTCGGCACCACTTTCAATTTCAGCGGCAATTAAGTTTTTCAACTCCAATTCATCAGCAACTTCAAAATACTGAAAAAGCTGGTTAAGCTCCGCAGCATTGCTCTCATTAGCAATAAATCTTTCAAATAGTTCTGGTTTTATTGAGTTTTTCTCCATCGTTGTCATTATATATTATGCACGAGATGGACAAACACACTATCGCACTTTGATTTTTTTTGTTATTTTTTTAAATATGCCAGAATACAGAGCATAATAAACTCCTGGGAATGAAAAAAAACATAGCGCTTTACGTATTTCGTTGCATTTACCAATTGATTACTCACAGTTGAAGGACTTATTGCTAGAATTTCGGCAGCTTCCTGATAACTTTTACCTTCTAACCTACAAAGTTTGAATATTTCCTTGCGTTGAGCTGGTAATTTATCTATCGCTGAATTTAGTAAGGCGTAACGTTCTTTGTTAAAAATGTAATCTTCGGTTTGATTGTAAAATTCTGCAAAGGTTTCGATCAGGTATTTCTGCATTTTAATGTCTAAGGCCAATTTTCTGTAGTAGCCATAAACCGTATTTTGCGCAATGGTAAAAATCCAGCCTTTAAAAGATTTAGATAAGTCGATATCATTCCTGTTTATCCAAACTTTGAGAAAAATATCCTGCAAAAGCTCATCAGCAACTTCATTATTCTTAACCATGCGCTGCAGTTTTGGCAATAGCAGCCGGCTATAGGTGGAATAAATGAAATCAAAACCCTCCCTGCGACCACTTTTTAAGTATTCGAGGTATCTTAATTCGTCGCTATCGTTCAGATTTTCAAGGGACATTTTGTCAAAGCTACAAATTATGCTAATTAAATGTTAAGAAATCCTGAAAGCACATCCAATATGAATTAAATTTAAAGAATTTCAGTCATATTTTACATTAAACAGATGCCCTTGAGGATTTTACAATTGAGGTTAGCGTTTGCAAATTAGCGTACAAGACTCCTGTCAATTAAAAATCCAAGGCTGAATCCAGTATTTCACGCAGTCAAAACAAACAAAGCGGTGTTAAATACGTTCTAAAAATTGTAAACTAAACTTAAAGCGCTCGGTCGCCTGCCGAACTTTCCTATTTGATGCATTCAGTTCCATTTTTTCTTAGTTTGTTGATTATCATTTCAACACTCATTCCATTCATCCGTCACGACTTCTGGATTTTCAGGGTGTTTGAATACCCAAGGTTGCAAAAGCTGGTATTAAACCTGGTGCTAGTTGGGGTTATATTTTTATTTGATTTTCCAAAAACCACAGTTGATCTCATTATTATAGTTGCTTTATTGCTTAACCTTTTTTATTTACTATATCTGATTAGTCCCTTCACCATTTTTGGTAAAAAACAGATTATAGATTCTAAAAACAAGGAAACTTCTTCTACCCTAAAATTATTTATCGGAAACGTTTTTCAGGAGAATAGAAAAGCGAATGAATATCTTACAATCATCGCCGAGTGCAAGCCAGATGTGGTTCTATTGGTAGAAACCGATTTATGGTGGCAGCAGGAAATGGATTTTCTAAGCAACGATTATCCACATCAAGTTAAAATTCCGCTGGAAAATACCTACGGAATGCTGTTATACTCTAAATATGAATTAATTGATGGTCAGGTAAACTACCTCGTCAAAAGTGATATCCCCTCTATTGAAACTTTGGTGAAATTACCATCAGGACAGTTGGTTAAATTGTTTTGTTTACATCCAGAGCCACCAGTACCGCAAGAAAATCCTCGATCAACAGAGCGGGACAAAGAGATCTTGTTGGTGGCAAACAAAGCAAAAGATGATAAGTACCCAGTGATTGTAATGGGCGATTTGAATGATGTCGCCTGGAGTTATACCACTGAATTATTCGGTAAAATTAGCGGATTGCTTGACCCAAGACGTGGCAGAGGATTTTTCAACTCTTTTAATGCCAATTATTTTTTCTTGCGTTTTCCTTTAGATCATATTTTCTGCTCGACAGATTTTTCTCTTAACTCCATCAAACGCCTGGAAAATTGTGGCTCCGATCACTTCCCTATGTGCGTGGAATTGCAACATAACCCGAAGGCAGAAAGCCAAAATGAAAAACCGCAAGCCACACAAGAAGATCTTGAACTGGCAGAAGAGAAAGTTAATGCAGAAGTAGAGTAAATTACTTCATTCGATGGTAAACCTTTTTGCTATTGTTGGTAGATAACATCATTCGGGCTGGCTCTGCATAAAAGCTTACCGATGATTGCTTTCTACTTAAAGGATCAACAAAAAATAGACTTTTACCTTGCGTGTACCATTCCATCTTTTGGGCTTTACCATTTCCATTGGCATCAACCATAACATCTTTGGTTCCGCCAGCGCTTTTTCCAGACCATGCAAAGGCGCTTCCATCCGCATTGAGCGTAAGAAAATAATCGGTAGAAAAAGATGAATAAAACTCTCCACTCCCACTACTGATGACTTCGGTATTGCGCCAGGTGCCCAATAATCTCGAATCTCTTTGCTTAGTTAAATTGGCAGTGTTTAGCGCATTAATTTTGGTGAGCTCCATTTTAACCACCTGATTATTATACTCTGGAAAAGTAATCGAAAAGAATAATGTATTTAATTTTCGTTCTGCATTAAAAGCATAGACTTTACCACTAATATCTTCGATAATTTTCCCACTGGCAATATTTTTTGAAGCAATGCCCGAAATTTTCGCTGATTCTCCATTCATGATTAATGATCCTGAAACCTTCGCTCCATCGGCTTTCAAATTAATTGAAATGGCTTTAGCATTATTGATTCCTTCATAATTGCCTACAAATAATGGCGAAACCTGCTTTACCACAATTGCTTTTTTAACTACTTTTTTGTTTTGTGCATCTGTTTCACCGCAAGATGAAAGCATCAAAACAAGCACTAATATTTTGTGTAACATAACCCTCTTTTATTTTTACTAAAATTGCCACACATCACGGTAGGATGCAATACCTCAATGGGTGATTTCCATAAAAGTTTGTATCGGGATTTTAAATTTTATATTTTGCTAATCATCCTCCAAATTCAAAACATGAAATACATTTTTTCCACGACATTGCTTTTTGCAGCATTATCTTTAAATGCTCAAAGCACCAGTTTGAAAGAGATATGGAAGTCTAAAGATCAGCTTGCCGTACCTGAATCGGTTCTTTATATCCCCCAAAAACAACAAATGTATGTATCGCTGATTGATGGTGCGGCTAATAAGAAAGACGCCAAAGGCGGTATCGCCATTTTAAACCGAGATGGTAGCACTAAAAATTTAACCTGGATTACGGGTTTAAATGCGCCGAAAGGAATGGCAATTTACAATGGAAAACTTTATGTGGCCGACCTTGATGTGGTACATGAGATCGATACGGCCACGGCTAAAATCACCGCAACAATAAGAGTTCCGGAAGCAGTTTTTCTGAATGATATTGCGATAGATAAACGTGGAATAATTTATGTTTCAGATACGAGAACAAATAAAATTCATCGGATAATTAACAATAAAAGCGAAATCTATTTGGAAAATGTAACATCTGCGAATGGTTTAAAATTTATTAACAATGAACTTCATGTGTTGTCAGGCACAAAATTATTAAAGTTTGACAAGCATAAAGTTGCAACTCAAATTGCTGAAGGTTTGGAAGCTTCTGGCGATGGCCTCGAACCTGATGGAAAGCGGAATTTTATTGTTACCTGTTGGGAAGGAATCATTTACCACATCAAGAAAGATGGCAATAAACAAAAGCTTTTGGATGTAAGAGGTAAAATGAACACTGCAGATATCGGCTACGATCCGAAAAGCAAAATGCTATACGTACCCACATTCAATACCAATTCAGTGATCGCATATAAAATGGAATTTTAGCATTATGCACTAAATAAAAAAACCGCATCGAAATATTTCGATGCGGTTTTAACATTACTGTAGGGATGATTATTTTGGCATTAAAACGGTATCAATTACATGGATAACACCATTTTTTTGATACACGTCAGCGATTGTAACGGTACTCATACCACCTTTTTCGTCTTTCAACATTAATTTTTTGCCTTCCATCCAAGCCCAAAGTTTACCACCTTCAACTGTAGTTAGTTCAGCTTTTCCTTTACCAGCTTTAATTGCTTTTGCAATTGCTTTGCTATCTAGCTTTCCTGATACTACGTGGTAGGTTAAGATTTTGGTTAACGTTGCTTTATTTTCTGGTTTAACCAATGTTTCAACTGTACCTGCTGGTAATTTACCAAAAGCACTGTTTGTTGGTGCAAACACCGTGAACGGTCCAGCTCCTTTTAATGTTTCTACTAAACCAGCTGCTTTAACTGCTGCAACCAAGGTAGTATGGTCTTTTGAGTTCACTGCATTGTCTACAATGTCTTTCGATGGATACATTGCAGCGCCGCCAACCATTTTGGTTTTTTCCTGAGCCTGAACTGATGTGTTTGATGCGATTGCGATAGCTACTATAGCCACTGCCGATAAAAATAATTTTTTCATGGTTTTTTGTTTCTGTTATGACATCATTTACGCAAAAGTGATGAACCCCGGATTTTTTAAAATCAATTTTAACATCAAACAGTTGATTAACAGAAGTTTAAATTGAAATAAATTAATCAGAAGGGAATTTTAACAGATAAAAAAAGCCAATTAGCTAGATATATAAAGTAAATTAAATACTTTACATCAGTTATCTACACTTAACAATACTCTTCATGAAAAGAATTCTATTGATGATCGGCTTCCTGGCTTCATTTAACGCATTTGCTCAAACCGATAGCCTTAAATTAACCGGCCATATTAAATTTACCGCGAACAATAAGTATGTTTTCATTTATGATCTAAACTCAAAAAAGCAATATTTTCAACCGATAAAGGAAAAGGATTTCGCGTTTGCATTTAAAAAACCATGTGAAATGGAAAATAAGCAAATCGCTATTTTTTTCTCGGCCCAGATTCGACTAAAACTTATGAAGAAGCCAAAAAGACATATGCTTTCCTGCCGAAATCTTATCGAATGTTGATTTTTGAAAATAACACCACCATTAATATTGCTGATGAAATTGATAGCGCTCAAGTTAGAGGTGGACAATTAAATATCGATCTGGATGATATGAGGGCGACGATCAGAAACAAAAAATACCTGGAGTTTTTCTCATCACATCCTGATGCTACAATTGCCATCACCTTTCTAAAAGCCTTATTAAAACTTCGGGGTCACCGGATGTTTAATGAACGTATTGACTATGAAAAGTGCTTTTTGGCTTTGAGCAATACACTGCAGCAAAGTACGGAAGGGAAAGAATTAAAGATACTTGTGTACGGAAAATAGTTTTTAAAACTTTTAAATCATAGCAAGGTTGTAAGAACATGAACGACATAAACTTACTCATTATACCAGCTGCAAGAAAAGGAGAAATTGAAGTTTTAACAGAATTGATTCACCGCAATGCAGACTTAAATTTTCAAGATGAAAAGGGCTATACGCCTCTGATCATCGCTTGTTATAATAATCAACCTGAAGCAGCCAAATTATTGATTGAGCATGGTGCCAATATCGATGCTGCTGATTTTGGCGGCAATACTGCTTTAATGGGTTCGGCATTTAAAGGTTATATCGGCATTGTCGAATTATTAATTGAACATGGGGCAAACTTAGATTTGAAACATGGAAATGGAGGAACGGCATTAATGTTTGCAGCGATGTTTGGTAGAAATGACGTTTTGCAATTACTATTGGCTAGCGGTGCTGATGCCAATTTACTTGATAATAGAGGGCAACATGCTTTAGATTTTGCAGCGATGCAGGGAAATGAGAAAGGAATTGAGTTGCTGGAAGCACATTTGGCAAAAATCGCAGGATAACATTAACTATTTACAAAACCTCAAAACAAAAAAACGGCGCCAAATGGCGCCATTTTTTTGTAATTATGCTGGGATTTTCCGTGGATTCTCACGTTCCCAAAAGCGATGGAGGGCAATCATTTCAATAAATGTGCTTGTTAATTCTTCCACATCTCCCGAAACTATAACCCCTTCTCTCAACACTGTTTCTTTCGAATATTCAGCCGGTAACTTCTTATGGAAATAAGTAGATTCTAACACCTGTATGGCTTCATCATCTGCGGCAATGGCCTTGCAATGCTTAAACGCTTCGTTTAAAAAATGTACGGCGTTAGCTTCTGCTTCTAAAGTGGCTACGCTGTTCGCACCACCAGGAACATAAACCGCATCATACAATACCGAAGCTGCTGTAAGGAAACTTTCATCAGGTACAATTTTTTGATCTCCTTTAGAAATGATTTCTCCTAATTTTGGGGCGATGATGTGTACTATGGCTCCTCCTGCTACCAAAGCAGTTTTAACGGTGCTCAATGCTTTTTCATCTACGCCATCAGCTGCCAAAATTGCGATCTTTCTCGTTTTAATAGTATCCTTCACTGTTCCGGCCATACTCAATGCATCAGATTTTGCCAAACTTCCTTCCGGATTTTCAGAGGCATAATCTGCTCGATCAGCATCTGCTGGAATACTATTATTTAAATCTTCCAAAGCAATTTCTGGAATATGCAAACCTAGTGCATAAGCAACTTCCGCAGCTAAGCCTTTATCAATTTGCGCCAAAACTGCCAGCATGCGCTCACGAATTTCTACCGCCTTAACCTTACCAAGCTCAAAACTTAGGGCATCGATAATGTGGTTTTTCTCAGGATCACTTTGCGAATTAAAAAACAATCTCGCTTGCGAAAAATGATCAAAGAAGCTTCTACTTCTCGCCCGGATTTTCTTGGCATCGATTCGTTCGTTATAACTCACGAAACCACCATCAGCAGCTTTTACTTGCTGAGGATCTTGATTGGCAATACCGTTCGGACCGTAACTTGTTTTGCCGCGGTTTATCGTTTGGCGCATATAACCATCTCTTTGATTGTTATGCACCGGAACTACCGGACGGTTAATTGGAATTTCGTGAAAATTTGGCCCACCTAAACGAATAAGTTGCGTATCGGTGTACGAAAACAACCTGCCTTGCAATAATGGATCATTGGTAAAATCTATCCCAGGCACTACATGGCCCACATGGAAGGCAACCTGTTCTGTTTCGGCAAAGAAGTTATCCGGGTTCCGATTTAAGGTCATTTTTCCAATTCTCTGAACAGGAACCAGCTCTTCCGGAATAATTTTCGTTGGATCGAGAATGTCGAATTCGAACTTAAATTCATCAGCCTCGGGCACAATTTGAACGCCTAGCTCCCATTCTGGAAATGCACCTGCTTCGATCGCATCCCATAAATCTCTTCTGTGAAAGTCAGGATCTTTACCTGAAATGTTCTGGGCTTCATCCCAAGCTACGGCATGAACTCCCAATAAAGGTTTCCAATGGAATTTAACAAAATTGGAAACACCTTCTGCATTTACGAAACGAAAAGTATGCACCCCAAAACCTTCCATCATCCGGTAACTTCTCGGCAACGCCCTATCACTCATGGCCCACATAATCATGTGCGCAGATTCAGGTAGCTGTGAGATAAAATCCCAAAAAGTATCGTGAGCAGAAGCTGCCTGAGGCATTTCGTTATCTGGTTCGGGTTTAACAGCATGTATTAAGTCTGGAAACTTAACAGCATCCTGAATAAAAAATACCGGCATATTATTTCCCACAAGGTCAAAATTACCTTCCTGGGTATAAAATTTCACGGCAAATCCACGTACATCTCTTGCAAGATCTGTCGATCCTCGTGAACCTGCTACGGTAGAAAACCGAACAAACACAGGGGTTTCAGCACCAGGATCGCATAAAAAAGCTGCCCGGGTAAGTTCAGACATATCCTCGTAAACCTTAAATACACCGTGTGCTGCAGATCCACGGGCATGTACAACACGTTCTGGAATTCTCTCGTGATCGAAATGAGTAATCTTTTCCCGAAGTATAAAATCTTCCAGAAGTGTGGCTCCTCTATCGCCTGCCTTTAGTGAATTTTGGTCATCATTAATTTTAACGCCGTGGTTGGTGGTGAGCTTTTGCCCAGTCGAATCGGCCACAAAAGCTTCTAGTTTATTGGTTTTATCATTTTCCTGCTGTGCAGGCGCTGGATTATTTTCAGCATTTTTCTTAGCCATATTTTTAATCTTTATGCCTCCTCAGCCGCGTTATAATTAATTTCGTTTTCTGCAATATCAGTTAGTTTTGTATCCGCTAATTTTTCTTCTTCAAGCGTTTGCGCTAATACATCGGCAACATCTGTTAAACCCAAAGTAATGGCCAATTGATGAAGGCCGCCATAACTGGCAATTTCATAATGCTCTACTTTCTGCGAAGCGAGAATAATACCTACATCTCTTGTTGCAGTTCCAGGTGGCGTTTCTTCAACAATTCCTTCCGCTTCTTTAGTTAAACCTTCCATGGCATCGCATTTCTTGGCGATAGCCTTTTCGCCCATCAGCTCAAAAACCTGCTCTAGTCTTTTTACATGCGTTTTAGTCTCTTCTAGATGAGAGGTGATCGCTTTCTTAAGCGAATCTGCTGTAGCTGCCGAAATCATTTTTGGCAAGGCCTTAACCAGATGGTTTTCTGCCCAATATAAATCTGCAATTGAATCCTTAAATAAATCGTTTAAGGCCGGAGAATCGTCAACAGTTGTTTTAGATGCGAATTTTGGATCGCTTCCTGTGTCTTTTGTTTTCATGGTATGTTCTGTAGGGTTGCTTTCTTTTACAACCATAGATTTTACCATTAAGTTTTGGTTATTAATTAAATCTGAATACGGATCAAATTCTTAGAACTTTCTAAAATTGTAATTCTTATTTACCCATTGAATTTAGAGAGGACAGCCAGTTTCAACAGCTCGCTAAAGGCAGATTTTCCTATTAAGAGCAGTTTTCTTAATTGAAATTCTGCAACGAATTAATCAAAAACAGAGCAAGCTAGTAGAGAAAAAAACTAAATGAGAATGGTAGTAAAGGGCTATATACCGCAATAGCAACAATAGCTAAATTTACAATGTCAAATTAGGAGCATCTAGTTTAACACGGGACGATCTATGCCTGGATAGGATAGAAAGATAGATTGCAAACCATACCATCTATAATATGGTTTGTTTCAGATAAAGCCTTTCAGAAATGAAAGGCTTTATTTTTATATAAGTAATTGGTACTGAAGTTACCAAAATTTTGTGACTATGCTTCAATAAACTCCAAAAGATCTTTATTTATTGTCGCTGCTTCAGTTGTGGGCATTCCATGAGGGAAACCAGGATACGTTTTTATGGTACCGTTTTTCAATAATTTAATTGATTTTAAAGCGGCATTTTGATAAGGTACAATCTGATCATCTTCACCATGCAAAACCAAAACAGGAATATCCACAGCTTTTAAATCTTCTCTAAAATCGGTTTCAGAAAAGGCTTTGATTCCTTCATAATGAGCCACAATTCCGCCCATCATACCTTGTCTCCACCAGTTTCTCTGTACGCCTTCCTTCACATCAGCACCTTCTCTGTTGTACCCGTAAAAAGGAAAAGTTAAATCGATATAAAACTGCTGTCTGTTGTTCAAAGTCTGTTCTCTGATCCCGTCAAAAACAGACATTGGAACTCCATCAGGATTGCTGTCGCTAGCTACCATAATCGGTGGAACTGAACTGATTAAAACTGCTTTTTTGGCTCTGCCATTGGCATATTTGTTCACATAGCGAATCACTTCGCCACCGCCTGTTGAGTGCCCGATGTGGATCACATCTTTCAGATCAAGAAACGCTACCAATTCAGCTGCATCAGACGCGTATTGCTCGATGGTATGGCCGTAAATATCCTGACTAGAGCGACCATGTCCTCTCCTGTCGTGAGTGACTACGCGATAACCTTTCTGTAAGAAAAATATCACTTGCGCATCCCAATCATCTGATGATAGCGGCCATCCGTGGTGAAACATTAAAGTTTGTCCTTTACCTTGGTCTTTGTAAAAAATCTCTGTTCCGTCTTTTAATTTTAGTGTACTCATGGTTTCTAAGTTTTAAGTTTATGATCTATATTTATAGGGTTTTTTAATTACTTATAGTACAAATGTAGCTTTGAGAATTTCAGATCAAATTGATCTATGATAAAAATCAATCGCTTTCGGCATTAATTTTAAATATCGCAGCTATTATACCAATGCTATTCTTCTTCTGCGCTAATCAGTTGCAGTAAATCTTCTGCACCACCATCGAATTTTTTTCCGTTTACATAAAACGATGGGGTACCATTTACGCCGCTCATCACCCCGCTTTCAAAGTCTGCATCGACTTTTTCTGCCAGCTTTGAACTTTTTATGTCTTCCTCAAATTGAGGAAGATTGAGTTCTAATTTTTCGGCTAGCTTCATCAGTAACATTTCGTTTAGCGCTCGCTGGTTTTCGTAAATAGCATCATGCATCTCCCAAAATTTACCTTGCAAACCAGCGGCTTCTGCAGCCAGCGCCGCAGCTCTAGCATATTGATGCATTTCTGAAAGTGGAAAATTCCTGAACACAAATTTGATTTGATCTCCAAATTGACTCATTAATGTTTTAAGGATAGGATACGCTGCTCCGCAGTAAGGACATTGATAATCGCCATATTCTACAACAACAAGGTCGGCATCCATATTTCCTTGTGCATGGTCAGCATTGCTGACGGTTGGTTTTAGTGACATAATTATTTAGTTTTAAGGGTTCCTAAAGTTTCCAAAATTCCATCAGCACCAGGACTAATTGCTGTTGGATTTATAAAATAGTGAGCAGATTAGCAATACCGATGCAGGCAATAGCAAGATCCAGGCGCCAATAATAATTAAGGCATAATGCGCCATAAATGCACCGGATAAAAAGCCAAGCCAAACCAGTAAAAGGTGTATGGCGTTTGATTTATACTTTTTATTTTCTAACTCGTCATTGCTCATGGTTAGCATTGCCGTATTCCTGGCGAAACTATTTAGTGTCCCGGTTACAAAATCGGTATTCACATTCTGGTTGCCAACGGCGGTTACTATTGTGTTCATTAATCCCATCGCAAATCCAATAATGGCAACAGATGGAATAGCTGGTATCGCAAAAACATTGTCGGCCACTGTATAAACGATTAACATTTCAGAAACGAGATAAAATGTTAAAGCTTTCGTTTTGTTAAGTTTTGATAACGATAAACAGGTTCCCAGGTAAATGCCGAATACAAAACATCCAATAACAGTAAGCGATATGATCATCGTTCCGAATTGATCCGAAGAAATCGCTGATCCTAACTGCGTGGTATTTCCACTCATAAAAGATACGTAAGTTTTCCACTTAATCAGCCCCGTTGCATCAATAAATCCGGCAACTAAAGCCAGGCATATGGCCAATTTTTCTTGCAAGGCTATCTGTGCCGGCAGTAAGGATCTATTAGCTGAAGAAACCATTGGCTGTTGCATTTTAGATTTTAACTTTATAACCGATTATCAATTATTTTAAAGCTGTAATGGCCTGGCTAATACCTTCTCCAGCAGTTGTAAAGTAAGCCGGGCCAGCCAATAACGTTATTTTTTGAATCGGTTTAAAGTTTGCCATCTTTTTCGCTTTCAAAAACACCTGGGTTCTGTAGGCATTAACAGCACCCGTTACCCCATAACCTGCCACTTCCGCTGTAGGAGAATCAATTCCCGCATCTTTAAGGTCGCTTGCGAATGCATATTGAGTAACTCCTAATCGCAATGCTTCCTCCATACCTACGCTAGCCACTTGCTTCATTAACTCGGGTGTAAATTTATTTCGGTCGCCTAAACCGATTAGCAATAGTTTTTTTGCTCCGATAGTTCCGGCTGGTGGCGTAATTAATAAGGTTTCTAAAGAATGGCCCGCAAATTTGCCTGACTTACGGATTTCAGTGATCAAACCATTCAGGCTTTTATCAAGATGTACCATTCCATTTACCGCTTCGGGCAATGCTGGTGGAGAATTGAAAATATCGCCTTCGGTATATTCAAAAACGCATGCAATTTGCAGCGGCGTAATTTCGGTAGAAGGACCTTGAACCATCCCTTCAATGGCAATTCCATCTACAGCACCCCAAATTTTTGAGGTATTGGCCTTTACAGTTGGTGCTGAAGTTTGAGCCAGAGAAAATTGTACCGAGCCCAAAAGCATCACTAAGAATAAGCTGATGCGGGCTGTAATTTTGATTTGTGTCGTTTTCATAATCAATAGTTTAAATGAGGTTTGAAATTTATATTTTAGGTTGAATAAAGATTTTTTCAGTTGGAAATTTTTCAATTTCACCGTCTTTTAATCCGAAGTTAGTTACCACTACATCTTTAGGATTTCCGGCTAGCCACTCGCTTAAATCAATGGATTGATAGGTTCCGCTATTGAAGCCAATCAGGATTTTACAAACTGTATCTCCTGTGTTTTTGATATAATGCCCCGCTCCCATTGGCACATAACCCACATCTCCAGCGTTAAATTGTTCGGTTACCACAGTAGATTCCGCCAGGAAAACCGACATCTCGGCCTGACCGGAAATGTAATATTGCCATTCGTCTGCATTTGGATGCCAATGCATTTCTCTTAGCGCACCAGGTTGCAATTCGATAAGAGAACCAGACATGGTACTGCTAATCGGGAATTCTTTACTGCTAACCAATCGCTGTAATCCTCCACCAGGTACAATTCTTGGTTGTTGCGCATGTAAAGGGTATCGGTGAAAACTAGTTAACTGAATATCTTTTTCATCGGGGCGAGCTTGCGCAACAAACGACATTTCATCAGGAACCACGCCAGCTGCAAAATAAGCTTCTTTTTGAGGTAGTAAGGCAACCTCTTCGAGCGTTAAACCCAAGTTTTGAGCTACAATTTCTGGCGGCATACAAGAAACAAAATCGGTAACACTGAATGTGTGGTCTTCAGAAAAATTTCCATTATCGAAAATCAAAATGAAATGGCATTCTTCCGTTCCCGTTGCCTGGATGGAATGACCATAACCTTTAGGGAAATACCAAACATCTCCAGGCTCAAAATTATCAACATAGCTATGTCCATCAGGATGAATAATGGTAGTACGAACGTTTCCTGAAATTACATACGCCCATTCTGCAGCGTTGGCATGCCAATGTAATTCACGCATACTTCCAGGTTGCAATCTCATCGAAACTCCGGCAATGCCAATCGATGCTGGAAAATCAGTAACAGATGCACCTCTCGTAGTTCCTCCATCGTTGGTACGTGGTTCCTTTTTTTCGAGTTCGTATCTAAAACTTAGTGATGTTGTTTTCATAGTCGTATTTTTTTTGGTTCTTGTTTTTTCTATTGTAAATCTATCTCAGAAACCTTTCATTTTAATTTTCAATTTGGTGAATGGGCGAAAGTAATCGTTGAGATCAGCTGAGATAGATTTGAAAACTTGTTAAGGTTGTTTAATGATTGAGCGTATTGAACTACGCTCGTGATCGGTTTTAAAAAGGTTGGTTATACTCTCCCGTTAATGCTTTGTTTTCGATACTTTTTGCAAAGTTCGGTGTTTCTTCATGGTTGTGCTCATCAGAAGCGGCTTGTCTGGAAGCAGCAGCATCAGCTAAATTGATGTTATGCGCTTTTAAATATTCGAACATTTCTGGTGTAGCAGTGGCGTGAATTTCGTTAGTGTACAAGGTAGTTTGTTCGTCTATTTTTGTGGCTTTAAGTTCCCAAAGCACCTGAACTTTAGTACGGCCACCTTTTGTAATCGAATCAGAAATGGAAAGCATCCGGCAATAATCCGGGCGGTGCTCAACAGCTACATAATGTTGAACCATCAGCGCATCACCGATAGTTTCGACGTTTAATGATACAGGCTGCCCTTCGTATGTTGAAGAAATGGCGGCGCCGATATGTTGGGTTGAGCACCTTTGATATTCAGCGTCGGGAAGGTTTAATAACCAATCGGCGATATTTACTTTTTCAAACGGCGCATTGATGATAGCTGTTACTGTTGAATGAGATAATGCATTTTCTGGAGTTTGTAGAATTTCCATAATGTTAGGGTTTTAATTGTATTAACTTGATGGTGTAAAACTAATACGAGTATCAGGCCAAATAAATCACTCTTCGATGAACGGGCAAAAAATGTCGTTAAATACAGGGGCATGGCGATAAATGGGTGAGATTACCTTTCATTTTGCATGAATTTTCTAATCCATCTGTGCGTTAACCAAGCTACGCAAGGGTCGGGCTTTGCAGGGCTCCGCTTCGCTACGGTACCAATAAAGAATTGGTACTAAACCCTTTCAATCCCTAACGCAAAACCCACCGGAGGCGGAATCAAAAAGAATTGATTAAGTTTCTGTTCAAAGGAAAAGCGCAACAAAAAAGCAGCAGACAAATAGAATAATGTCTGCTGCTTTTTGAACAACTTGAAATGATGAAGCGAATAATGCTATCTATAAAGCCACTTCTTAATAATTTTAGTGTAATTCGGCATTACCACGTAAACCATTAACAGCACAATGCATCCCGAATTTATAAAGGCGTCAAAATAATGATTTACCGGAATATGGAGCAGTCTTAAAACTGGCAATGAGAGTAGCGGTACCAAGATTGATAATGGGTAAATGGCCGACCAGGTGGCGAGAAATTGTTTCCAGCGGACAGGCGTTTTATTGCCTTCACTTTCATTGTTAAATAAAAAATCTAAACCTGATTTGATTTGATACCGATCATTTTTTCTAAAGAATGGTTGTGCCTTATCGATCATTCTTTTTCGATCGTCAGATTCCATCCAAACTTTGAGATGCTCAATGGTATCAAAACGAATAATTACGGTGTACACAAAGGTAAGCTTCGGAATGGGCCTTACAATCTGTAAATCTATAAAGCCTTCAGAATGATTAGAGATAGGAATAATTTCACTCAGCCATTGTTCATATTCTTTCTGTTTATCGTTTAAAATATGATGGGTAATTACAACCGAAGCACCGTCTTTTTCCATGTTGAAACCAGTTATTATAAACTAAAAAGCTCTTTTATATTGCCAAGGGACTTCTATATCAATACCCAAAGTTTTAGCCGAGTGGAGCGCGAAATACGGATCACGTAGATGTTCTCTGGCAATGATAATCAAATCTGCCTTACCGCTAGCCACAATTTCATTTGCCTGATCGGCTGTGGTAATCATCCCGACAGCACCAGTGGCGATGTTCACTTGCTCTTTAATTGCAGCTGCAAACGGAACCTGGTATCCAGGAAAAACCTTGTCTTTACTTACATTGGTAAATCCTCCACCAGAGGCGGTAATAAAATCAACCCCATTTTCTTTAAGTGTTTTTGAAAGCGCTATGCTATCTTCCAAAGTCCATCCTTCAGCGGTTTCGATATAATCTACAGCCGAAATTCTAACCAATAGCGGCATGCCTTCTGGAATGACACTTCTTATTTCTTTAACGGTTTCTACCAAAAAACGAATTCGATTTTCCAAGCTGCCCCCGTATTTATCTTGTCGCTTATTGATCACGGCAGAATAAAACTGGTGAAACAGATAACCATGCCCCGCGTGGATCTCTATGGCATCAAAGCCGGCTTCGACCGCACGTATTGCTGCATTAGCAAAATCCCTTTTTAAATCAGAAATTTCTTCAAGGGTAAATTCTTGCCAGGCTACTCCGTTCATCTCTATTGCAGAGCACGATTTCACCGTCCAGCCACCTTCTTCTGGCGTTAATGGTTTCATCCCTTCATTTGGATGTTTTAAACTTCCCTTTCCTCCCGAATGCCATAGCTGAATCGCAATTTTAGCATCTTGCTCATGAACAAAATCAACTATAGTTTTCCAGGCATTTTTTTGTTCCTCATTCCAAATCCCTACATCACTTAGAGTGGCTAAACCTTTAGGCGCTACCGCTGTGCATTCGGTGATAATTAAACCAGCACCACCAACTGCCCGGCTTCCTAAATGTACCAAATGCCAGTTTCCAGGAATGCCATTTTTTGCACTGTATTGCTGCATTGGAGAAAGCACTACCCTATTCTTTAACGTTAAGTTGCGTAGGTTAAAAGGAGAAAACAAATCCATAATCTAAATCTTTTTAAAGTTGTTGTAAGAATATTTTTGCTTCAGCAACTGCTTGCATTAACACGTATTCTAAATCTTTTATAATCTGTTCCGTCACTTCATTTTGTTCAGAAACCAATTCAATCGAATCTAGTTTTTCTGCCAGGATATTTAATAAGCCGAGCATAGCAATACTGGTTTTAAAATCGTGCGCCCGCATGTTTACCGTAGTAAAATCATTATTTTGATAGGCAGTTTTTAACTGCTGTAAATGCTTGGGTACATTGGTTATAAATTGCTGCGTAACTGTTTTTTCAAAATCGACATCGCCTCCGCTAATGGACCGCATGTAATCCAGATCGATAAATTTGAAACTATTTTGATCAGTTACATTTTCTGCCGCTTGTTGATGACGCTCTTGCAATCCAAAACCAGAAATTAGCTTAAAAAGTTCTTCTTCTTTAATCGGTTTGGAGATGTAATCGTTCATACCCCTGCTTAAACATTTCTCTCGCTCACCTGCCATTGCATGTGCCGTCATTGCAATTATTGGAGTATCTAATTGCAACACTTCCCGAATTTGCTGCGTTGCCGTATAACCGTCCATCTGTGGCATTTGTATGTCCATCAAAATTAAATCGTATGTCTGGTGCCGCAAATTTTCAATAGCCTCAACTCCGTTAGCAACAATGTCAAAATCTACGTTCCACTGCAACAATAAATGCTTCATTAAACTCTGGTTAATGGCATTATCATCTACCACTAAAACCCGCCAAGGCATATTATTTTTATCCTTAAAATGATTGACATCTAATGCCGGTACATTTTGTATTTGTTCAGCAGAAATGCCATAAGGGATGTAAAAGTTGAAAGTTGTTCCCTTACCTTGCTCACTACTCACTTCGATGTTTCCATGCTGTAGCAAAATCAGATTTTTTACAATAGATAGGCCTAAACCCGTTCCACCGTAGTTTCTGGTGATGGAATCTTCACCCTGATTAAATCGTTCGAAAACTTCGGTTAATTTTTCTTTATCAATTCCAATCCCTGTATCAGAAACCTTAAAACCGACAGTAACTTTACCATCTAGCTGTTCTTTATTATAAACTTCGATATTTACGTTTCCCTGCTGTGTAAATTTAATGGCGTTTCCGATGAGGTTGACCAGAATTTGTGTAAGTCTGGTAGCATCTCCAATTAATGTATCTGGAATAGATGGATCTACCTGACTCGATATGGTCAGTTTTTTCTCTTTCACACGCTCGGAAAACAGCGTCTCCACAGAGTTGATTAAACCGTTAATACTGAACACCCCTGGTGTGATGCGCATCATTCCAGCTTCTATTTTGGAAAGATCAAGAATATCGTTGATGATGGCCATTAGATTTTCTCCCGAGCGCTGAATAGAAGAAACAAATTCCGCAGCGGTATCATCCAAGGGTCTTTTTTGTAATAGATTGGTAAAGCCTAATATTCCACTCAAAGGCGTTCGGATTTCGTGGCTCATATTGGCCAAAAAGTTTTCTTTGGTTTGAGCAGCTACGGTAGCATTTTTCTCGGCAACATCCAGTTCCTTAATTAACAGGTGTTGCCTACGAAACTGGCGAATGATATGGAAACCAACAACCGCACCGCTTAATACCAGCAAGATCAAAATATAGATATCATACAACCGCGATTTATCTCCCATTTCCTCGCTTTTTTTACTCAGCTCGATCATGTGTAATTGACGGCTCCGATAAATTTTCGCGGTGATAGAAGTAATCTCGTTAGAGATTTTTCTAGCCCGGGGATTTGCAATCGAAGTTTGATCATTCATATTCCCCAGCTCGTGGTAACGATGTAAGAGTTTTTCCTTCACCACTTTTTTATCCATGGCAAGCACACTCAAACGGGTAATTAGATGTTCTTCGGCAGTATCTGCATTGTCTTTAGAAAGCGAATCTAAAAAGGTTTCAATCTGGTTGATCTTCTGATCAATACCCTCCAAATGTGTAGTATCGTTCGTTGCGATGGATGCTCTTATCCTGCTTTCCACGCCTAAAATATCCCGATCAATCTCACGCAAATGATTGCTGGCGTGGAGTTCGTGCAATAGCGTATTGTTGTTATTAATGAGCGCTTTGGTATTTCTGGCCGAATTTATTTGTACTGCAATTAGTAAAGCAGAGCCTGCAACAAAGGTAAGTACAATCAAATAAGCAAATCGTTTATTGCCCATAACTGTCGAAATGTTGATCATAAATTAAAATATAAAGTCGATAATTATGATTGTATCAGCCTTAAACCTGGTAAAATTTCAAAAGCGAAACTTAAGCTAAAAAACGTTCATTCTGGTATTCAATGCTTTGCGATAGGCATCGGCTACGGGGATAAATTTTCCGTTGATGATGATTCCCCCGTCTTGCAAAGTATCTATTTTACCTACGGCAACAATATAAGAACGGTGAACCCTGATGAAATTATCTCGTAGCAAGCGCTCTTCAGCTGCTTTCATGGTTCCATGAATGGCAAACATTTTTTCCCTGGTGTAAAACTTCACATAATCGCCCATGGCCTCCGCATAAAAAATATCGTCTAGCTTCAATCGCCTTGTAATATTTGCATCTCTAACAAAAAGAAATTCGTCCTTTTCGTATTCTACACTTTCTTTTTTACTGTCAAATATAGCCTGGGCTTTAGTCACCGCCTGTAAAAATCTGGCAGGCGTAAAAGGCTTAAGCAAATAATCTGCAATATTTAACTCAAAGGCTTCCAGCGCATATTCTTTTTTAGAAGATGTAAAAATGATAATGACATCCCTTCCCGACAGGTTTTTTGTAAGTTCAATTCCTGTCATTTCGGGCATTTCGATATCTAGAAATATCAAATCTACCGGTTGCGTTAGTATATGACTATAAGCTTCAATGGCATTAGCATATTCATTTACGATAGTAAGATTTGGAATTTTCTTCGCCAAGTGTGCCAAAGTAGTTCTGGCAATGTCGTTATCATCAACAATTAGAGCTTTCATAGAGATGTTTATTTATGATTTGCACCAAATATAATTACTCTATTTTGTTTTGAAGACCCTGAAAATGATTATCTGAAATATGAACGAATCATCCAGGCCATTTCTTCGTGAGTTTCCATCAAACCTGTAATAAAATCGCTGGTACCATAATCTTTATACTTCTCTGCAAAAGGAACGATGTTGCCACGTAAAAACTCGATAATGCTTTCATGGTCTTGCAACAAATCCTTCATAAAGCCAAGGCCATCATTGCTTCTTTCGCTATACTCAGTTAGTTGGGTTAGCTCTAAATAGCTTTTTATTGTTGCTGGAGCGAAATGACCTATCTTTCTCATGCGCTCTGCCACGCTATCGATCAGTTCATCAAGTTGTTTGTACTGATTTTCGAAGAAAATATGATTAGCATGAAAATTATCGCCAGTAACATTCCAATGTGCGTTTCTTGTTTTAGTGTACAACACAAATTCATCAGCTAATAATTTTGCTAATTCTACAGCAACAGCGTCTGTGTTTTTTTCGGTGATTCCAATGTTGGTTTTCATGGTTTTAAGTTTTAATTTAAGCGGTATTGCTTCGTTTTATAATCTAAAGATGCGGCGATCCTGTTCTAAAATAATTTACCTTTCGGTAAACAGGCAAAAACAATCGTTGAAATATAGGCTCGAAAAGTTGAGTTAAATTATCAATCGCAGATTGCGAAAGTTGTGAACGCTGTTATTGATTCACTTCATATAACGATATGGAGAGGCTTACGATGCAACCTGTCTGGTAAGAGGCTCGCTGGTATTGCTAAGCGGCAAATGGACTTTAATGATCATTTATCAACGAAAATGTGATGCGATACGGCGAACTAAAAAGAGCCGTTACAGGCATCAAGCGTAAGGCGTCCATTTGTAGGTAATTTTTACGGGATAATCATTGGTGACAATCGGCTCTATTAATTTGTGCTGCTCCAGCTCTTTCAGTTCTTTGGCCAGCGCTTTTGGTAGACCTGTCGTAAAGGCTTTCAACAACTTGTTGGCGGAAACACTGGAAAATGGCGGAAAAGAACCCTATGCAGAAGACAGAATTGCAATGGCAGTTGCAGGAGATGACGTCGCAGCAAAAAAAGTACTTGCAGAATTGATTAATGATGCGGGTTTTGATACAGTTGATGCAGGAAATCTTTCGGAATCCTGGAGACATCAGCCGGGAACACCTGCGTATTGAACAGAACTTAATTCAGAAGAATTAAAACAGGCCTTAGCTGACGGCGTGAGAGAAGAAGCTCCGGTGAAAAGAGACGAAGCGATTGCCGGACTTTCTGCAATGAAATCTTATCCTTCTCATCCAGAGGTTGTTGCGTTTAACAGAGCTTTGTTTGAGAAAAATACTAAATTTGGATAAGAAAACTGGGTTGGAAATGAGCACAAGCCTTTTGTAATTCAAGCTAATATCAAAACGACTTGGAAACGATTAAACTCCTAAAATCATCCGGAAGTATTACAGTAGGAATAGATCTGACAGGTTCTGAAACAAAACCTTCTGGCTGGGCAGTTTTCCAAAATGGCGTGGTGGAAACAAAAGGAATCCGATCTGACGAGGAATTAATTGAGCAAACTATCGCAAGAGATCCACAGGTGATTTGTATAGATGCACCTTTAACTCTGCCAAAGGG
Source organism: Pedobacter sp. AC212 (assembly GCF_979258625.1). Lineage (NCBI taxonomy): Bacteria > Pseudomonadati > Bacteroidota > Sphingobacteriia > Sphingobacteriales > Sphingobacteriaceae > Pedobacter > Pedobacter sp. AC212. The sequence continues at coordinate 3,468,299 of NZ_OZ409870.1, forward strand.
AAGAAATTCTGTTTTTGATGAGGATCCCGGACGGCATGAATTTGGGATAACCCGATTATGTGAACGGTTACTGTTGAAACGAGGCATCAGATCCTATCCACCGCTTATCAAAAGTATGCAAAAACTTACGCTGAGAGGTATTGTGCTTAGCTCAAAATTCAGGCAGCTGGGATTTAATGTTGTAGAAACTTTCCCCGGCGGATGTCAGGATATTCTTGGCCTGACGCGGAAACAGAAAGGTTTACCAGAATTAATTGCAGGAATTAGCCGTCTGGGTCTACAGGGAAACTATCTGAAAACCAAAATCAGCCACGATGAAGCTGATGCCATTACCGCCGCACTCGCCGGATTGTTTTATTTAAACGGACAATATGAATCTATTGGCGATACTGACGAAGGCGTAATTATACTGCCGAAATTAAATAGTCAAAATTAGGCTTTGTATGATTTTATTCAATGTTAAGATTCAATTTAGATATTTGATGTGATGAAAGAGTTATTAAAAAATAAGAAACTTAAGATTCAGCACGAACCTGGAAAAGGCGCCTGGACTTATCATTTAGTAATTCCGGGAACTAAAGACATTAGAGGCAGATGGGGTTTTATGAAAGTTTCTGGCACCATAGATGGTTACGAATTCAAAGACCTGAATTTAGCTCCGTTAAAAAATAAGGATAAACGGATTTCGATAAACGGTACGATCCGGAAAGCGATTAATAAAAGTGGCGGCGATGAAGTAACCGTTACCATGATCAAGACCTCTGATGATAGACTTACCAATGAACAGGAGATAAAAGATTGCTTGAAAGATGCAGATGTTTACCAAAAATTTAAAGCCCTGGACGAAAGTGAACAAACTGCCATCATCGAAGATATTATTTCACAAAAAACGGAAGATGCTCAGGAGAAAAAAATTATTTCATCTATTAATAAACTTGCTTCCCATCAATAGAAATATCATCAACAAAAAGGCGTACATTTCTGCATTTGAAACCACAAAAAAGCGCCCAACACTTAATGTGTCGGGCGCCAAAATTCTTTATTGCTTTTAAGCTTGATCAAAAAGTTTTGAAGGTTTAATTTTTAGCCTTAAGGTTTAAACCAATTTCTACATCTTTTGATATCATCCAGTTTTCAGGACTACCTTCGGCTTTATAATTAATTCCCCAGGCACTTCTATCAATTACAAATTTAGCAGTTGCAGTAACACCAGTTGCAGAAACTTCTACTTTTGATGGGAAAGTGATGTTCAAAGTACTGTCTTTTAAAGTCAGATTACCGCTGATCAAATAGTTAGGATCTTTCAACAGATTGGATGTTTGAGTTCCAGAGAATGGCTCAACTTTAGTAATCACAAATTTAGCAGTAGGATATTTAGCTACATCAAAGAAATCAGGACTTTTCAAATGTCCTTCTAAATCACTTGCTTTTTTATCTTTTTCTGTAACTGAAGCAGGATCAACTTTTAACGAACCTAAATTAATAACGAATTCTCCACCACTTAACGAATCTTTATCAACTGAGATGGATCCAGAGTCTACACTGATTTTGCCCCAACGTGGCGCTAAACCACCTTTGTGTGCCGCTTTCCAATCAACTGAAGTGCCAGCAGTATCCAATGTTAGAGTTTCACCTTTTTGCGCTGCAGCGGTTTGCTCAGTCGTTGTTTTTGCATTATCAGTTGAAGATCCTCCGCAAGATGCGAGTAAAAATAGCGCCGGAAGCGCAAAAAATAATTTTCTCATGGTTTGAAATTTAAATTAAATATAAGTTTGATTTCTTGAACGACTCATTCGTCAAAAGTAGTGCCCAAATTTCATTCTTCAATTGATGTATGATAATAAATGTCTGCGGTGAATGAGTTAGCTTCATAGATATGGATGAAGGCCGTAAAATCTATCCACACATAATCCTCTCCTATTTGATCGCCATTATCGGGTGGAAGATATCTTCGAGGAGCCGTCCTCCTTCTGTTTTAAGTCCCAATATGATTACCGGATGGATCAGCAACACATGGGATGTGAAGAGAATTTTTGACGAGGTTGAATGGAATTCGGTGTTTGAAATTGACTAAGCAAACTGAGGTGTAAAAGGTGTTTCATGATTAATATCTATAAATTTATGGATTTAGTAGTAAAAACAATAAAATGTTTAGATCAAAATATTAGTATTAAAGGCAAACAACTTAACATTTGTTTATCAGAATAATATTTTGCAAAATGAGGAAGTAGTACTCAATGAAGTCGAATTTAACCTTGAAAATTTTATTTTATATCAAAAGTAAGCGCATAATAATTTTCCAATTTCTAAGAGAATTGTTGAGGATCGACTGTTTGCAGCATTCATTTCAAGTATAAATTAGTTAAGTAAATCAATTCGCTAAATGATTACGATGACTTTTAAAAAATATAGATAGACAATCGGTTTTAGATGATGAAGGATGTTGGGGACACTCTATTTCAACTTCAATTCCATCTCGTACTGTTTAATGTAAATATCCATTCCTATAGCATTAAAAAATTTCATTGTTTCTGCTGAAGTATTGTCAACATTAATAGCAGAAATATCTTTTCCATAATTTGTTGCGATGTATGCTAAAAGGTGCGGCCCAACGCCTTTTCTTCGGTCGTTTTTGTCAACTGCAAGTTGATGTATTCTTTTTATTTTCGGATTAAAAATCGTGTAACCCAATAATTTTTTCCCGTCATATATCCCTATAGAAATGTTGGTTTTTTTTAGCTTTTCGACCGCTGTAATTGAATTTTGCCAGGATGGTTTCAAATCCCAAAAGGATTGAAGCTTTTGCCAATCATACACTTGCAATTCACGAATTTTAAAATCATTATTGGTGCTGGTTATGTTTAATGGACCTTTATAACAATTTAATTCCCGGATAATTTTGAACCCTATATTTTTGTAAGTTTTGATTGCCGGCTCATTGGTGATGATTACTTCCAATAGCAACTTGTCAATATCATTTTCGTGCAAAATCGGCAAAATATATTCATACAATTTCGCGGTCAATTTATTTCCTCTTTTGGCTGGAATTACGCCTGTTCCGGCATTATAAACAATTTTGAAGTTGTCGATAGTGTCATACCCATGAAGTACGAAAGCAATTAATTGATCATCCTCGAACGCTCCTACAGAAAATTCAAGTTTAATACTGTCGCTTTTTATTTTGTCTTCGATTTGTTCTTTAGTCAGGCAAAAAGGTACAACGTAATCTGAAAATGATAAATTGAAAACTTCTAAAAGTTTTTCAGTCGTAATCTTCTCTAATGTTTTTAGGATAGTCATAAATATCAGCTAATGATAGTTTTAATAACGGCAAAATTCGGTAATTTTTAATAGCTACTTTGAATGATATATTTGATTAGGGGCACTAAAATAGTTAAATTAAAGTGTACAAATTTTATGGAAAAATCCAACGACAAAACCCATGGTTAATTTTATCTGATTTACTCCGTTTTCAAGCTGAAAGCCGTCTTAACAGTTGTTAAAACTGCAAACTGTGGCGCTGTTTTCAATTTGAATGGTAGGATGCTGGATGTTGTACTGCTGCATCAGTTGGATGATTTTGTTCATAATATCTGGTTCCGGTTTTCCTGCTAGATCCGTTGTTACTGCATGTAGAGAGCCCACATTGTAACTGCCGTCCAAACTCCAAATGTGTACATCGTGGATATTGGTTACACCTTCAATCTGGTTGAGTTCTTCTGTTAACTGCGCTATATCCACATTTTCGGGAACAGATTGTAACATCACTTTCACTGTGGCAATCAGATTTTTAATAGCATTGAAACCTACATACAGCGCAATGCCAATGGTTAAAACCCCATCAATCCAATTCCAACCGGTAAAGTAAATAACCACCGCACCAATCAAAACGGCAGCCCAACCCAAAACATCTTCCAATAAATGCAGCATGATGGATTGACTGTTGTGATTATGCCCACCGTGGCTATGTCCGTGATGGTTATGTCCACCGCCATTTTTAATTTTAAGGAAGGCAAAACCATTTACAGCAAGCCCAAGAATTGCCAATCCTAACATACCGACACTGTGAACTTCTTTTTCTGAAAAAAAGGAATGATAACCTGCAATAATCATCGTTACCGAACCTGCCAACAAAAAAATGGACAACCCCAATGCAGACAAAAGTGAAAATCTTTTATAGCCATAAGAGAATTTTGCACTCCGTTTTTTACCCGATACTTTTTCTAAAAGTATGGCAAGACCGATTGCAACTGCATCCATTAAATCGTGAAAAGCATCAGCAATAATGGCTGTTGAATTCGTTAAAACACCACCAATGACCTCAACGATGGAAAATGCCAGATTGAGCCAAAAGGCGAAGGATAAGGCACTGTCTTTTGAGTGCTCATGCCCATTATGCTCGTGCCCTTCGTGTGAATGATTGTGATTATGGTTGTCGTGTTCGTCGTCGTTGTGGTTGTGTTGATGTGTCATTATTTTTGAACTTAATTTTATATTTTTTTTGTTGAGGTTTTAGTAATTCAAAGACAACCCCACGCCAAAGCCCATATCGCTATCATAATGGGTACGAATACCGATATTTTTAGTGATGATGTATTTCAAATCACCCATAAATTCTTTATCGGTATTGACCATAAAACCTGCTCTCAATCTTTTTGAAATGGGAATGTCTTCACGCATTAATGATAGGCGGACAATTCCATCATGATAGATTTCCGCCTGAAAATTAACCAGCATTGGCAAAGTGTACATAAATCCTAAACTAACGGCTCTACGGGTGTCTTTTTTGTTAGTTTGTCCGAATAAATTAGTTTCTTGTTCGTCCATTCCCATCTTTCTGTATCGATAATCAAAACCGATGAACGGCATCAACCATTGCATTTTTCCGATATATCTTCCCAGGTGGGTTTCAACTTCATAACCATGCATATCGCTATACCCTAAACGCCATTCCGTACCCAAACTCCATCTGGCATTTTGAAGCATTGCTTCTCCATCATTTCCGTTGGTGGCGAAATCATTTTGAGCCATAAAGTGAGGCATATTGCTTTCGTGTTGCAACATTTTGTAGGCTGTTTCTTTGTCTGGAAGTAATGGGTTTTTGTAATCGCCCACTGCAAAAACCCTGTCCATACCGGCCATCATGTGGTAAAGGATATGACAGTGGAAAAACCAATCGCCTTCTTCGTTTGCCAGAAATTCTATGGTATCGGTTTCCATGGGCATGATGTCCAGCACATTTTTGAGCGGTGATTTTTCGCCCTTGCCATTAATTACCCTAAAATCAAATCCGTGCAAATGCATCGGGTGTCGCATCATCGAATTATTGTAAATGGTGATGCGCAATACTTCTCCTTTTTTTACCGGTATTTTATCCACTTCAGAAAGGACTTTATTATCCATACTCCAGACATAGCGATTCATGTTTCCGGTAAGGGTAAAGTTTAATTTTTTTACAGGAGCATCTTTGGCAAGTTCCGTGTTATGAGGTGATGAAAGCATGGCATAATTCAGCGTTTTAATTTTGCCTAAAGCGTTTGCGTTGTAACGATTTTCATCCTCCATATTGTGTTTGTTATGGCCTTCTTTTTGTTCGATTTCACCCGTTATTTCAGGATACATCACCACATTCATATCCATTTTATTTAGGCTCATTTTCATTCCCATATCATCCAAATCGCCATTCATCTTCATCATATCGTTCATCATCTTCATCCCTTCAAAATATTTCAATTTCGGAAGCGGGGCAATCAGCTTTTTAACGCCGTTACCTATAAAATAACTTGAAGAATTGGTGCGGTCTTCGGTAGTGGCCATAAACTCGTATGCATTGCCGTCTTCGGGAATGGTGACTACCACATCATAGGTTTCAGAAACAGCAATGATTAATCGATCCACTTCCACCGGTGTTACGTCGTTGCCATCATTGGCTACTACGGTAATTTTTCCACCGGCATATCGCAACCAAAAATAAGAGGAAGCACCACCGTTTGAAATTCTTAACCTCACTTTATCGCCCGCTTTAAGTGTTTTGCCATCGATATTTTTTAAATCTGTGGAAGCATTGCCATTCATTAAAATTTTATCATAGTACACATCGCTTACGTCCATTGCCAACATCCGTTTCCATTCGTTGTTGATTTTTGTTTTGAAATGCCCTGCCCGAATGGCTTCTGCATACGACTGTGTAGCGCCTTTTTTTATCGCCGACCAATCGCTGGCATTGTGCAACATCCGGTGTACGTTATTCGGATTTAAATTGGTCCATTCGCTCAAGACAATGGGTACGGTTGGCAAATCATCTATCCCTTTTCTAAAAGTTTTATCACCCGCTTTCTTGAGAAATACAAGGTTGCCATACATGCCGATTTGTTCTTGCAAACCCGAATGCGAGTGATACCAGTGCGTACCATTCTGAATAACGGGAAAACGATACGTATGCTTAGTTCCAGGTGAGATTTGAGGTTGCGTAAGATAAGGTACACCGTCATCTTTATTGGGTAAAAATACACCATGCCAATGCAGTGAAGTGCCTTCTTTTAATTGATTATGCACCACAATTTCTGCCGTGTCCCCTTCTGTAAAAGTGAGTGTGGGCATAGGAATTTGCCCGTTTACGGCGATGGCTCTTTTCTCCTTTCCGGCGTAATTTACCAGCGTGTCTTTAACGTACAAATCGTATCGCACTACTTTTTGGGCAAATGCGGAGGAAGCCATTAACAACAAAACTGCCGTTAGAAGTAAGGAGTTATTTTTCGCTTTCATTGTTCTGATATTTAGATACAAAATTGGGATTAAACAGCGTGGTAATCGTTGTGCTATTTTGGTTAATAATTGTAAGATTTACGTCGTCGTAGGTCATATGGAAAGCTCCATGACTTTTTACCAAATGGTAAATCTCTAATTAAAGCCATTTGCTACCTTTACAACAATGGAAAAGTTAATTGAATATATACTGCGTTTCGGCAATTTGAACCAACAGCAAATCGACTTTATCAAGAGCAAGACAACGGAACTGGAACTGAAAAAAGATGATTATTTTTCCGAAGCAGGAAAAATTCCAAAATACATTGGTTTTGTTTTAGAAGGTGTTTTTCGGTGTTGCTATTACAATAATAAAGGTGAAGAGATAACCAATTACTTTATTGACGAATACAGCTTTGTTTCAGACCAGCAAAAATTTGAGGCACAGGCAGCAGCAACAGATTATATTCAGGCTGTTACCGATTGCAAATTGCTCGCTTTTACTAAAAAAGATTGGGATGCACTCTCAAACACAATAGTTGATTGGGACAGGATTGCAGCTAAAATAACCCAAAAATGTTTAACAGATGCGATGGATAGAAGAAGTCCGTTGGTTTCGGAAGATGGCACAACCCGTTACGTCTCATTTCTTGAAAAATATCCCATGCTTATTAATCGTGTTCCGCTATCATTGGTCGCTTCGTACTTGGGCGTTACCCAACAGTCGTTGAGTAGAATTAGAAAAAACATCCTGTAAAAATCTCTTTTTACCAAATGGTAAATGTTTTAATTTTTAAAGCTCGGAACTTTGTACCATTAATTTTAATCAAAATATAATGAACAAAAAAGTTGTATTAATTACAGGAACAAATAGCGGGTTTGGATGGCTTACTACAAAAAGCGTTGCAGCCTTAGGACATCAAGTTTACGCAACAATGAGAGATACAAACGGTAAAAATTCAGATAAAGCAAAAGCCCTCTCCGAGATAGAAAACATTACCGTTCTGGATGTTGCACTTACGGATGAAAACAGTGTGCAGCAAGCCATAGATACCATCATCGCAAAAGAAGGAACAATAGATGTTTTGGTAAACAATGCGGGTTTTAGCAGAAATGGCGTGGCCGAAAGTTTTACAACCGCCGATGTACAAGAAATGTTCGATATCAATGTCATCGCACCTTGGCGATTGATGAAATTGGTGTTGCCATTTATGCGTAAACAATCCGAAGGTCTCATCATCAATATCACCAGTGGATTTGGCGCCGTTTCGTTTCCTTTTGCAACAATGTACAGTGCTTCAAAATTTGGTTTGGAAGGCATTAGCGAAGGTTTGCATTACGAAGTAAGACCATTAGGTGTTGACGTTGCCATCCTACAACCTGGTGCTTTCCCGACAGAGATGTCACAAAAATTTAATCCTGGTTCCGATGCTTCGGTTAATGATGCTTACGCAGTGATAGCAGATTATCCTAATAAAATGGGTGCGGCTGTTGGCAAGGCATTTGAAACCTTAAATCCTAATCCGCAAGATGTTGCAGATGCAGTAGTAAACTTAATCAGCTTACCCAAAGGTCAGCGTCCGATAAGAACCAATGTTGATCCATTCACAGGGGAATACCTTAAAGCTGCAAATGATGCCGTTCAAGTTCAATACGAGAAAGCGTTGACTGCCTTTGGAATGGGCGGTTTGTTGAAGTAAAAAATTGAAACCATCAAATTTTCATTGCAGCCTTAAAAATAAAACCTTCATTCTGTGGAAGGTTTTATTTTTTGGCGACAAGTTCTGATAGAATTTAGAACCTCTTTCAATTGATGTTTGCCAAATGGCAAACGCCCAACTAAAGACAATTTTTAACGCTGTGTAATGGATAATTACAACGATGTTAAATACCGCTGATGGGTGAGATATTTTTTTAAATTACTTTATAGGTTCTATCTTAAACCCAGCTTTTTGAACGGTTTCTATTACTTCCTGTTCAGTAATTCCTTCAGATTTTAGGGTGAGAATTTTTTCCCTATTCGTAGTATCTACTTCCCATTGCCCGATACCTTTAGCATCATTTAAAAAAGGGGTTACTTTTGCTACGCAGCTGCTGCAATTGATATTTGTCTTGAATTGTAAATCTTGATTATTATTTTCCATTTCGTTATATTTTATTTGATAGTACAAAGTTGCGTCAATCAACCCGTTTTATCATTGTAGTTTTCTTTGTTTGATTTATAATATTTACTGGTTTATTTCTTCCATTTCAGCCTCAAACTATTCGTCACTACACTTACGCTACTCAAAGCCATTGCAGCTCCTGCTATCATTGGGTTCAGCAAGAAACCGTTTATTGGATACAATATTCCAGCAGCTAATGGAATACCGATAAGATTATAAATAAATGCCCAAAACAGGTTTTGCTTAATGGTGGCCACGGTTTGTTTGGATAAACGTATTGCCTGTGGTATCTTGGTAAGGTCTGATGAGATGATGGTCATTTTGGCCACGTCCATTGCGATGTCACTTCCTTTTCCCATGGCAATGCTTACGTCGGCTGTTGCCAGAGCGGTACTGTCATTAATTCCGTCGCCCACCATGGCTACTACTTTACCTTGCTGCTGCAGTTCTTTTACAAAATCCGCTTTGTGCTGTGGCAATACTTCGGCTTTGTAATGCAGGATGCCTGTTTGCTCGGCAATTGCTATAGCGGTGGCTTCATTGTCGCCGGTAAGCATATATAATTCGATGCCCATTTCTTGCATTTCTTTGATTGCCAGAACTGATGTTTCTTTGATTTTATCGGAAATGGCAATAACAGAAAGTGCCTCTATGCTGTTTGCAAACCAAATGACCGTTTTGGATTGTTTACCCCATTCATCGGATTGGTTTTGCAATTGTTCTGCAATCGAAATGTTATTCTCAGCCAGGAGTTTTTTGTTTCCTACAAAATAGGTTTCGTTGTTATGATTGGCTTTTACACCTTTCCCTGTAATACTTTCAAAATCAGCAATCGCAATTGTTGATGAATTTTCTAAATGTTTCACCACAGCTTCAGCCAATGGATGCTCTGATTGTTTTTCGATGCTCAGCAAAATAGTCTTGGTCGTATCATCATTGTTCAGCCATTGGATGCTGGTTACTTCAGGTCTTCCTTGTGTGATGGTTCCGGTTTTATCTAAAACAATTGCATTCACTTTTTTAGCCAATTCAAGGATTTCGGCATCTTTAATTAAAATACCATTTTCGGCGCCTTTGCCCACACCCACCATAATAGCCGTTGGTGTAGCCAAGCCCAACGCACAAGGACAAGCAATTACCAATACCGTAACGGCTGCTAACAATCCTTGTACTACACCGTTTTCGCCACCCAAAATAATCCATAAAATAAAAGTAAGAACGGCAATGCCAATCACCACTGGAACGAAAATACTTGCAATTTTATCAACCAATTTTTGTACGGGTGCTTTACTGCCTTGTGCATCCTGCACCATTTTAATGATTTGGGCCAGCATGGTTTCCTTACCCACTTTCACTGCTTTAAATTGAAAACTTCCTTTTTGATTAATGGTTCCGGCAAATACTTTTTCATTTTCTGTTTTTAGTACTGGAACGGGTTCGCCACTCAGCATACTTTCATCTACATACGAATTACCAGAAGTAACCATTCCGTCGACCGCAATTTTTTCGCCGGGCTTTACCAGGATTATATCATCTACATCTACGGCTTCAATAGCGGTTTGTTTTTCTGTTCCATCCGGAGCTATTACCATTACCGTTTTGGGTTGCAAGCCCATCAGTTTTTTAATAGCCGTAGAGGTGTTTCCTTTGGCTTTTTCTTCCAATAATTTACCTAAAAGAATAAAGGCGATGACCACTGCAGCTGCCTCAAAATAGACGTGTGCGTGCAATTCTCTCTGGTGCCAGAAATCCATAAAAAGCATATTGAATACACTAAATATATAGGCAATTCCTGTACTCAAGGCAACCAAAGTATCCATATTGGCAGAACGGTGTTTGGCCTGTTTCCACGCATTGATAAAAAAGTCTTTACCCAGCCAAAGTACAACAGGGGTGGAAAAAAAACACATAATTTCGTTACCGTAAGGCATATCCATAAAAAACATCCCGATGATTACCACGGGTAACGATAATATAACCGCCCAAATAGTTTTGTTTTTTAGCTTTTTGAATTTCTCTGCGTGGATCGTCTCTAAGGATTGCTGTTGTTTTGCTTCTTCAACAATGAGCAAGTCATAACCAACACCCTGAACGGCTTTTTGCAGTTTGGTAGCATCCGTCATATTGGGAAGGTACTCAACGGTCAGGTTTCCGGTTGCGTAGTTGACAGAAGCGTCAATCACACCTGGTTCATACTTTACGATACTTTCGGCACTGCCCGCACAAGAAGCACAGGTCATTCCTAAAACAGGAAAGGTATTTTTTATAGATGAAACACCATAGCCCAAGTCTTTAATAGCCGCAACGGCCTTGCCAATGGTTTCAGTATCTTTAACGGTAATGGCTGCTCTACGGTTGTTGATTTCTACTTTCTGGGTTGCAACACCATCAACCTTTGCCAATCCTTTTTCAACGATTAATGCACAATGTTCGCTTTCTACATCTTCTAAAGGAATGTAAACTGTTTCTCTATTGTTATTTGTAGCCATAATTTCTATTGCTTTATTTGCAATACAAAATTGGCGACAATACGGAGAATAGTTATTGTGGAATTATGGAATTGATTTGTAATATTTACTAAACCTGGTCTGATGGTTTTCGTTTCCCTTCCTTTATTTCTTTGAAATAACTTTGAGCAATCTTAAACGCTTGGGTTTTTATTTGTCTATAAAAGTCGATACTTAAAAACGCTCTTCGATAAGTTCTTTGTTTACCGTCATACCCGTAAATGTTCCCATCGCTACTACATTTGCAACGGTCCGCATTCGTGTTGCGTTATCGCCACAGGCAAACACATCTTTTGTGGTTGTTTTTTGAGCAGCATCAATTTTTATATATCCATCTTCGGTTAATTCACATCCCAATTGTTCAGCAACAGTACAATTTTGCTCAAAAGGAAGTTTGGTGTAAATGGCTTTAACTATTTGCTTTGAACCATCTTTAAAAAAGATGTTTTTGAGTTGCCCATTTACGTGTTCCAACTCTTTAATTTCTTTTTCTACTATTTCAATAGAATGTTTTTCAAGTTGCCTTTTTTGTTCGTCAGCTAGCGTTGATGTTCCATTCGTAAAAAGGGTCAAATCTTTTGTCCACTTCGATATCAATTTTGAAAATTCAAATCCATATTCGCCATTACCCAAAATACCGGTTATTTCATTTTTCACTTCGTAACCGTGGCAATAGGGACAATGCAAAACAGAAATACCCCAACATTCAGAAAATCCGATAATACTGGGCATCATATCTTTTATACCCGTGGCGAAAACTAATTTGGTTCCCGAAAACTTGTCGCCCGTTTCAGTTTGAATTTCAAAACCAGTGCTTGTTTTTAAGCCCTTTGTAGCAATACCATCAAAGAATGTGATTGTATCGTATGCTACTACTTGTTGCTTTGCAAGTGTCGCAATTTCTTTTGGTGACTTACCATCTTGCGTTAAAAAATTATGCGAATGTGGTGTTTGTCTGTTACTGGGTTTTCCGCTGTCGATAATAAGCACATTTCTTAATGCTCTGCCCAATGCCATTGCTGTGGCAAGTCCGGCATAGCTACCTCCAATAATAATTACATCAAATTGATTTTTATCTTTCATTTTTTTGTCTTCTTTAAATTGGTTAAAACTTAGTGGCAATGCAAAGGCTGTTGCAAGAATTCCGCTTTGCTTAACAAAAGTTCTTCGGTTAAGATTTGTCATTGTTAGAGATGTTTTTCAACAAAAGATGTATAAATGGTAATCCTACGAATACCATCCAGGGCACTAATACCAATGTTAAGATGAGTGTTCTTAAATACAATGGCATTTCAGCTAAATAACTACCAAACAATATATAAAAAAGCGTTATCGAAGGATAAATTACTATCCAAATTTTGATGGATTGGATAATCTTACTTTTAGTATTCATCTTGATTATTTTACGGTTTGATAATATGTCCTGTTACAGCGCCAAACAAGCTTTTCTTAAAGGCAAATTCCAATTGCTTCATCGTTGTTGGAATTTCTCCCGGGAAATAAGGAAAATATTGTGGAGAGTTTTCAATTACCGTTGGGCTAACAGCATTGATGCGGATACCATTTGACAACTCAATGGCAGAAGCTCTAACAAAACCTTCTACCGCTCCGTTTGCTGCTGAAGCATTGGCAAAATTAATCTGAGGTTCGTGTGTTAATGCTCCAGTAATCAATGTAAACGAACCTTTTGGATTGATGTAATGTTGACCAATTAATACCAAATTAATTTGCCCCATCATTTTTCCTTCAATTCCTTTTTTGAAAGTTTGGTCATTCAAGTTTTTCCAAGGGCCAACAAAAGTTTCCCCTGCGGTAGAAATCAGGGCATCAAAAGTTCCAATCCTTGCAAACATTGCTTCAATGGATTGGGTAGAAGTTGTATCAACCTGTATCTCTTCTGAAGAACGACTGGCTCTTATTACTTCGTGATTTTCCTTTTCAAGCAAATTCGCCAAATACTGCCCCATAGTGCCCGATGCACCTACAATTACTATTTTCATATTGCTGAATATTTTTATTTATTCTGCAAAGTTATTTTAGTAGGATCGGTTATGATAGGACAAAATTGAACTTGGATTGGACTTATTTAAAGTTCTTGCGGAATGCTTCGGGGGAAAAGTTGGTATGTTTTTTAAAAAAACGAATAAAATAGGAAGGGTCTTCAAATCCTAAATCGAAAGCAATTTGATTTACTTGATTAGAGGTAGCCAAAAGGTTTCTTTTTGCTTCAAGTACTATTTGCTCGTTGATGAGTTGAGAGCAGGTACTTCCGGTAGTTTCTTTAGTAATTTTGTTGAGTTGAAATGTAGTGAGGTGCATCATTTCGGCATATTGTGTTACTTGTTTATGCGTTACAATATGCTTTTGCAATAGTTCTAATAATTCTTCCAATTGCTCTTGCGAATATTTAGTAGCATCATTTTGTATTTCTTTCGGGGTTTTGCTTTGTCTTACCAATTCGATAAAAAGTATTTCCAAACTTGCCGTAATAACTTCCTTGTAGCGGTCTTGTTTTTGGGTATATTCTTCAAAAATGAAAGATAAATGCAACAGTAATTTGCTAAACTTTTCGACCGAAAGTGGACAGTGATTTTTATGGCTTACTTTCCGTAAAACGAAATTAACGGGCTCCTCTTTTGGAGCGTAAAATTCACGGTTAAATTGTATTAAGTATCCCTTGCTCCCTTGTTTTAGAGTAAGCTGATGCACTTGACCTGGTCGCATAAAGAAAACAGAGTAGTCGCTAACAGGGTAATTGACAAAATCAATACTATGTTTCCCTGCTCCTTTCTCCAAAAACAAAGCAAAAAAGAAGTTGTGCCTATGCAGTTCTTGCACTAAATCTTTTTCGGAGAGCAAAGTACCGATGTTTCGAATACTAAAACCCTCTGAAAAATCAGGCTCTTTAATTTGTCTTACGCTAATTTCTTTCATTCAAATTTTGTCGATGTTGCTTCGTTGTTTTTCAAATAATGATGTCCATAGTTCTTGTTTTTGCGGTCGCATCAGAATTTTGTTGTTGTACCGGTTTTCAAAACCAAAACATCCAGCTAAAGTAAATATTTTGAAAGAAGGGATTGTGTTTGAAAATTTAGATAGCCAATGTACGAAATTCAAAGTTTTTAAATGAACATACCAGGTGTAACTACATAAAAGTAGGCATGGCTGTAAAACCAAGCCTACTTTAAAACAAAAATCTACATTATTTCAGCTGTCCACTCAATTCCGCTAATGTCAATTAATTTTAGTCTGTAATTTTCTTTGATTAATACCCCGTCCAAATCGATGGTAATATCCGCCTTTGCTCCTAGTGGTAAAATCATACTATGTTTTCCAGATTTGATTTTGGCAACATAATGATTTTTGATTTTATCCTTCGAAAAACGAGCTAATTCGTTTTGACCGATGGATTTAACCACCTCATTTTTTTCGTTCAAAACTTGTATCCCAATCAAAAATGAGCCGTAAACATCTGCTCCTTCCACCCTGAATAATCGAAAGGTAAGCTGAGGGCCATTATGCTGTATGTTGGAAATCTCAACTTTGGGTTTGACGGATTTATTATGAAGCGTACCCAATACGCCACCGTGAAAATACTGGTTAGTAAATAGTGTCAGTCCAAAAATGAATGCCGAAATGATTAAGGCTTTTGGTTGCAATCTTTTTATCGGCAACACCCCCGAACCTAAAAATCCAAACCATTTCTTACTCGTAAAACCGAGTTGTTTATTCATTAGGTAATTATCCAAAGAATAAGCACCGCTTCCCGAAAGGAATATAGTAAAACCACCGGCAAGGCCTAGTACGCCAATTTGCCATTCGTCCAGACAAGTGGTGCCCAGCCAGCCCGAACCGAGAAGAATACCTAAGGCAAGAAAAAACACACCGATGCCCATCAGCCTTGTAAATAAGCCTAAAATGAGGAGTAAACCAACAACGGCTTCGACAATGGTAAATGTAACCATTGAAATTTGCAGCGCATCGGGGTTAGAAACCAGGTATTCAATAACTGGTTTGATACTTAAAGCATTGGGAAGAAAATGATTGAATTTTTCGCCGATATAGCCGGCTTCTTCAGGAATTAGTTTATTTTCTAGAATAAGTCTTCTCCAAAAGGCTGAGAAATAAGTCCAGCCGATTATCCAGCGTAGACATAATGTGAAAAGCCCGGCCATATTATTGGCAGAACTATCAATATGATGATGTTTCATTGAATTGGTATTTTATTAAACGTGAAAAAATTTATAGTACTTACAAGCAACTTGCTATGCTATATAAATCTTCAAGCGTTTATATAAAATATATTTTGGAGGGCTGTTTCCCGTAGAAGTTTTTGAATAGTTCTTGTCTATTTTAGCAACATACGTTGGAAAACCGTAATTACAAACGAAATCAACAGGCTCAATTTTTTGATTAATTTTCGATTGCTGTGCAGCTGATCTCTGCTGATATTCATTGGACGAATATTGACAAGGGTTTGTTTGTACAGTCTTTGATTTATTGAGCGGCTCGGCATATTCAGTATTTAAAGAATAGAACAGTAGTTCCTTTACCGTACAAGGACTTAGAGAAAACAGTATAAACCACATCAAAACGATGTACCTGATATTTTTGATATGGTTTTCTACTTTAAACATTGTTGCTAAATTATATAAAAAATCTATACGGCATCCAACGGCTTGCGTTTATCTTCCTTTATTTGTTTGAAATGACTTGGCGTCAATCCAGTTACTTTTTTGAATTGGTTACTTAAATAAGCTACGCTTGAGTAATTTAAACGGAAAGCAATCTCGCTTAACGATAGTTCATCATAAACCAGCAATTCTTTTACCTTTTCAATCTTTTGGGCAATAAAATATTTTTCTATTGTGGTACTCTCCACCTCCGAAAATAAGTTAGAAAGATAATTGTAATCGTGGTTGAGTTTTCCACTCAAAATATCGGATAAATTGTTTTTTGCATCATTATCCTGATGATGTACCAACTCAATAATTACATTTTTGATTTGTTCTATAATCCTGCTTTTTTTATCATCAATCACCTGAAAACCTAATGATACCAGCGCACCTTCCAACGCAGTTCTTTCACTAGCAGTTGGTTCTTTTTCAAGTGTAACTTCTCCCAATTTTATATGTTCTACCGCTAATCCAAGCTTATCCATTTCATTCTGCACCACCATAATACAACGGTTGCAGACCATATTTTTTATAAAGAGTACGCTCATATTTTTATCTTATTCTATAGCTATATTTTAAATATGTGGCTAAATCTACGATTTAAATCAAAGAGTAATTAAAGGATATCAGAAATTGACCTCCCATTTTTTCAAAACAGCGTCACGATAGTCAAATTCTTGACATGACTACTGCAGACAATAAAACTGCAAATATCGATATCGATGCTTTGAAATTGACGTGATTAACTAGCCAATTTTACATTTCTATTCAACAGCTTTTTAAGATTAGCCTCAGAAATAATTGTAGCTAAAAAAATCAATCCGCCACCAACAAGTAAACGCATAGAAAGACTTTCATTTAGAATGAAAAAAGCAGCTACGGCACCAAATACAGGTTCAAATAGATAGATTACAGATACCCTTTCTGCACTGATATATCTTTGTGCGATATTAGAAATCGAATACATGTAAGCAGTTGCAAATAATGCGCAATACACAACACCTATCCAAAAGGTGTTGGTTTCAGGATACCAATTAACATTTTCATCGGTAATTGCTAAACCAAAGGTGAGTATTGCGCATGTAGCAAACATAGGAACGATGGTCGGAACTAAACTTTTTCCAGCTGCCTTTTTTTCGACTGCAATTAAATAAATGGCAAAACCAAATGCACCAATAATCGTATACAAATCTCCCTTACCTATTTTCAATTGCCCATTTATGGAGATCACAAATAAACCACTCAGTGCAATAATGGCAGCAATCCAAATTTTAGCTGATGCAGCTTTGCGATAAAGTACCAACTTCAATAATGGCACCATAACTACCGTCATACCAGCAATGAAGGCACATTGTGAAGCGCTAGATAGTTTAATACCCAATGTTTGTAGGTGTATGCCTAGAAACAAAGGTATAGCTAACAGCACTCCAGTTTTTACATCTGATAATTTGGTCTTCATCACATGTTTCCAAAAGACCATAGAGAGCACCAGTGTGGCGAGTAGAAATCGATAAAAAAGGAATGTAGATGGTGACCCCGTCCCTATCGCTAACTTGGTTACAGAAAATGAAATGCCCCAAAAAGCTGTCCCAAATATTAATAAAGTCAGTAGTAAGTTTCTTTTTTCCATCTACAAAAACAAGTTTTATAAGTCCAGTTCGTAATTCAGCCAATCAGTATTTTTATGAGCGCCCAACCTTTCATAAAACCGTTGTCCAGCTTCATTCCAATTCGCGACTGTCCATTTAATCTGTCCACAGTTATGCAACAGCGCTTCTTCTTTTAGCGCCTGCATCAACTGCTCACCTATTTTCTGTCCTCTGTAGTTTTCATCTACATACAGTTCTTTCATATAGATGGCTGGTTTGTTTTGAGCGGTGTAAGGAAGAAAATAATAGACCAGAATTCCTGCTATCACACCCTCATGTTCGGCCAAAAGGCAATAGAAATCTGGTGGGCTTTTATGGAAGCCATTTTCCTTTACAATTTCTGGCGTAATGGCAAAGCTATCTATGTATCTTTCAAATATGGCCAGCTCTTTCATTAGTACCCAGATTTTCCCACTGTCGGCTTCCGCTGCTTTACGTATTACGATGCTCATTGTCAATCTTTTATTTGTTCTTAGCTAATTCTAGTTTCATTAAAATGTCGATCTGCCTATCATCGCCCAATATAAATACATGTTGATCAAATGCTACAAATCCATTTTTTTTATAGAAGGCAATGGCCCTAAAATTCTTCTCCCATACACCTAACCAAACATAATCTGCACTCATTTCCCCGGCTACTTTAATAGCATGGAGATAAAGCAATTGGCCGACCTTCTTACCGTGAAATTCTTGCAATACATAAATTCTTTCTATCTCAAGTGCGTTGTCATTTTGGTTCTCTTTTTGCGCTTCACCTGTATTTAGTTTCATATAGCCGATCACCTCATCATTCAACTTTGCAAAATAAAATAGTGATGACTCATTGTGCAATTCTTCATTCAGCTGATCAATAGAAAAACTCTCCTCCAGATATTTGGCCATATTTTCTTCGGAATTAATAGCTGAAAATGTTTGAGAGAAAGTCAGTTTGCTGATATCCTGAAGATGAAGCACATCTTTAGCTTCAACCGGAAGTATTTTTATGTTTTCCATATTCCAAATTTACATATTCAACAAATGCAATAAAATGCTATTTGCTCAATTATTAATGATTAAATTGCATTAATGAACATCCAGCAAATCAAATACTTTTTGGCCCTTTCAGGTGAACTTCACTATTGGAATACGGCAGCGAAAATGAACATTACGCAATCTGCCTTAAGCCGTCAAATTCAATCGTTAGAAAATGAATTAGGGCTTTTACTATTTGAGCGTAACAAAAGGAATGTAAAACTAACACCGGCCGGCAGGTTTTTAAAAGATAAATGGGAAGTGCAGTTGAGCGAGATTGAATATATCCATCAATCGGCAAAGCAGATTCATCTGGGTGAAAGTGGCACCATAAAAATTGCCCATCCCGATTCAATTTCCGCTTCTATCATCCCCGATATTTTAGCGAAAATTTCTATCGAATACCCTCAATTACAGGTTGAACTCCTTCAGATTTTATACGAAAACCAACAGGAATTTTTGAGGAACTATAAGATCGATTTGGCAATAACCAGAGATATTAATATGATCACTGGACTTAAATCAAAGAAAATTTATACGGATCATTTAGCCTTAGTGATACCCGAAAATCACCCCTACCAAACCTTCAAAGATTTAACAAAGGAAACGCTTGAAAAGCAAAAATTTATCCTTCCAACTATAGATGAGGGAAGTAGTTATGGGTACATTATCCAAAAACTATTTAATTCTTTTGATTTAGTTCCCGAGGTTTACCTTCATTCTGAATTCGGCTCAACTATTATTGCCTTAGTGCGAAAAGGTTTGGGGATAGCCGTATTGCCAGATTCGTATTCTTATCACGAAAGTCCGGGTTTACGATTTATTAAGCTTCCCTTCCAAACTGAGCTATATCTTAATTGGCGGGCCGATGATCATAATCCGATTCTTTCCAATGTATTAAAGTTGATTTTGTAATCGACTGCCATTGAGATTACCTAAGTTAATACTCAAAAACAGTCGCTTTTATTCTGAAACACAATGAAGTTAGCTGGTTATGTATAGAAAATTATTTGCTTAGGGTTACCACCTTTTCTGAAGCGCCATTTTTTAGTTCCAGATTCTTATTGGCCTTCTTCAAATCTGTATTGGTAATCACAATATCCCTATTTTTATCTCCAGCAATTGACAATAGCAGCGGTGTTCCTGCAGAAAACTTCAATTTATCCAGATGAACGTTCCTAACCCCTGCAACAGATATCAATGGTGCTTTATTCTGCGTAAACACGCCAACATTATCGAAACGAATTCCGGATGCATCTGTAAGTTCGATGCCTTTTTCGGCAACTAAATTCGAGTTGAGTATGGCGATATTCTGAACAGGCATTTCAGATAATCCCCGGATAAATACCGCAACCTTGGCTCCCTGGCAGGTAATATTTTCAAATAACATATTTTTAAAAACAGGAGTACCCTCGTTAACTATCGGGGAATCGTTACGCTTACCATCTGTTGCAAATTTTACAAAATAGAACATGTCGAAGAAAATCGCCTCCTGATGAATATCTTTCATCGTGATGTTTCTGGCATAAATTCGCTCCACCACACCCCCTCTTCCACGGGTCGATTTGAAGCGTAGGCCTTTGTCTGTACCGATAAAGGTGCAGTTTTCTATAAAGATATCTTTTGCACCACCACTCATCTCGCTTCCTATTACCACCGCTCCATGTCCGCTATAAACCGTATTTCCACGAATCACCCCTTCGGCACAGGCTACTCCCCTCTTTCTACCTTCTTCATCTTTCCCCGATTTGATACAGATGGCATCATCTCCAACATCCAACACACAGTTCTCAACCAGAAACCGTGTACAGGATTCTATGTCGATGCCATCGCCATTTTGTGCATAGTGAGGATTTTTGATGGTCACATTTTCGACAGTCAGATCCTCACACAAAAGCGGGTGAATGCACCAGGCTGGAGAATTCTGAAAAGTAACTCCAGCCAGCAATACCTTTTTACAATTTTTAAGCACCAACAGATTGGGGCGCAGATAATCTTTCATATCATTGAAAGATTCGAGCGGTTTACCAGCCTGAAGCAGCATGCTTTTACCCTCTAAATGGGTCTTTTTAAATTGCTCGCTAGGATACCAGGTCTTTTTGTCATCACTCAACACCCCACCGGAGGCCACTTTCGCAGACCACTGTGAAGCTGTAAGTTGCGATTGGCCTACAGCACGCCATACATCACCATTTGCATCAATAATGCCATTCCCGGTGATGGCCACATTTACCAGATCGTTTCCGTTAATCGGTGATTCATTTCTGGCAGCCGGTTTCCCCTCATAATCTCCCTCTATCAGCTTATACAATGATTTATCTTTACTAAAAATCAAACTTGCCCCTCTTTCCAGGTGCAGCTCAACGTTGCTTTTCAAATATAACGGACCTGTAAGCCAGATACCTTGAGGTATTAACACAGTGCCGCCTCCATTCTTACTGCATGTTGCAATCGCAGCATTGATGATTTCGGTGTTTAAAAATCTACCATCGCTTTTAGCGCCCAATTTTGCAATTGAAAGGGTATCAGCCTTAAATGTTGGTCTGCTGATCTTTGGTAGATTTTGCCAGGAAAACGAGCTGGTTTTATTTTGAGCGAATGCCGAACAGGTAAGGGTGAATAATGTGAGCAATAATATCCTTGATTTCATAATTGGTGTGCTGATGTTTTTAATCGAAAATTTTCTGTTAATTTATTTGAGTGCTATCGGAATGATATCCATTTCATACATCCATTTTTCGCAGAGTGCTGTCCATAGGTCTGCACTTCCCGGGTTGTTTCTCAAAGCGATAGCATGTGCCCCTTGTGGAAACACATGTAAACTGCTCGGTACCTTGTTTTCAAGCAGGGCCTGATAAAAAAGCAGGCTATTGTGTGGATCTACGGCCTGATCGTTAAATGCGACGGCAATAAAGCTGGATGGGGTTTCTTTGGTTACCAGTAACTGCGTAGAATATTTGGCTTCCAATGTAGCATCTGCTCCTGGTCCGAGCAGGTTCTTTTTGCTGCCTTTATGGGCGTATTTTCCCATGTCAATTACTGGAGACACCAAAATCATGAAATTTGGCCGGGCCGATACCTGATCTAAACTATCACCAATTTTCGATATATCGTTTAGGCTGGTTCCTGCCATACTGGCCAGATGCCCTCCGGCCGAGGAACCCTGTATTCCGATTTTGTCGGGCTTGACTCCCCATTTTAAAGCATTGCTTCGAACAACCTTCAGTGCCCGTTGTGCATCCTGAAGCGGTGCCTTCGCATTTTCTATCAAATCGACATCATTTGGCAAACGGTAATTGAGTACAAACGCCGAGATGCCCATGGTATTGAACCACTTGGCCAATTGTATTCCGCTAATTACATAGGCCAAACGCTCGTAACCGCCTCCAGGACAAATCACTATCGCTGCCCCCTTATTTTCTTGCTTTGAAGGAAAATAACAGTACATCCCGGGATTTGCTACCCGAAATATCCGTTCATTCGCAATACTGTCCTTTCTAGTGGTACCCTTCGAATTTGGAATTTTATCTTTAGGATATAGTGGAATGAACTCCTGGGCACTGGCAAAACTTAACCAGGAGGCAACTAAAAACGCAGCTATTTTTATCGAATACATTTTAAAGCGATTTGAAAGTTGGCAACCAGTTACCTAAAATATTTTTGATTGTGTAAGCCCCTGCCTCTCTTTTAGAAAGCTGCTTTGACCATGCCACTCTACCCGTTAGTTTAGCTCCTAGCCCAACATTTCCGTACTCCGCATAAAATGCAGTTTTATCTTTATCTGGAAATAACGGATCTCCAGGCCAGGTATGCCATCCTTCAGGAACAATATGTGATCCCATATCACAGCGGATAAAAACGGTTTTTGCAAATGGCCGCCAAGGACGGCCGAGGTAAACTTTTTGAACTCCTGGAGCGGCGATCATCTGACATTCCAAAAATACGTATCCGAAAGCCTGCTCTTTGGTGGTTGATGCCGCCGTGACATAAGAGTTAGCCAAACTTTTGATAATACACTTGTAAAACACTGCGGTAGCTTCGCCAAAGATAAAGTCGGTAGTGCCTTCAATGTAACAGTTTTCAAAATAACACCTCCCATCTTTGGAAGTGTAAAGCGTATCCTGATGACCCAAAATAGAGCAGTCTTTGGCACTGAAACGATCAGCTTCAATGGTCAGCGCTACTGCCTGTCCAACCGTACCAGCCGTATTTTCAATGGTCATATTTTCTATACTGCAATCATTTCCCTGTACCAGGACGGTATATGAAGTGTAGGTACCGTATTTTGGATTGCCTGTAAAGTCTTTGCTGGGAAAAGGTTTCCCTGTATAATCACCATTGGTGATAATTGTTTTTTCCTTGTCCTCTCCTATAAGCATGATATTCTTTTTCCAGGCAGGAATCACCAGTTTTTCATGATAAGTTCCCGCTTTGACAAAGATTGAAACCTTGAATTGCATGTGATCGCGAACAGCGTTGACGGCTTCTTGAATAGTCTTAAAATCGCCTTTTCCATCCTGCGATACCGTGAATTTAATATCAGGTTGCTTGGCGATAACGGACTGGCTTAGCAGTATCAATAAAAAAAGGAATAGTTGGAATTTTCTCATATATCTATTTTGTCTATCTCTAACAGATAGGGTATTTTTTTCGGTTGATTTTTTTAAAACACTGACCTGGATTTTACTACTACTTTTTTCCTGATGATATAAACGGTCAAACCACTAATATTTCTAACAAAATTGACAGGCGTAAAAGCTAGACTGTTAGGGCCAGAAACATAATAGCCATCGGTTTGGTTATTTTGTGCAAGTACCGAATCGGCTTGATGAAAGTTAGATAGAATGTCCTCTTCATAAATAAACAGCTTTGCGAAACGGCATTGGTTTAGCAATTGGAGTTGAATCATATCTTGCTTAGTGATGAACAACGCACCATGAGAAGCCACACCTGCAGCAACACGAAAATTGAAGTTGGTGTAGGTTCTTATCCTTAAGAATGCAAGTGATTTTCGAATATCTCTTCTGGTCTTTCCTTTTAAGCGTTCAGAAATGGGGCCAAATGCCCTCGAGAAAAAGTAATCATCATTATTGATAAATACCCGGGCTCCAGAAATCCTCAGGTGTTTAACGAACTGATTAAGTGGGGAATTTGTATCCGATCGGCTTAATTCTGACCAACCTATTGAAGGTAATGCTCCATATAAATTAAGTACAGCTTTTTGAACAAACTCTGTTAGCGACTGCGACTGAAGATCTTGAGATAAAATTTTTGACATCATTTCTCAGTTTTTTAAATGTTTAGCAACTCCGATGAGATCAATTGAAAAACAACGATTGTATAAATGTTAATTAGGTTTAGCGAATAATTATTCAGCTTTGCAAAAACCTATCTGAAGCTTTTGTAAGACAAGCAGATAGATAATTCTGTATTTCAATCATAGCTACCAAAACTATTTCATCATGAAAACCTTTTTCATGAAATCGGAAATATAATTAGCGGTTTCATCAGCCCAGGGATGAAATAACCAAAACGGGTGAATCTTCACATTAAACTTATGCACTTCCTGGTAAATACCCCATTCTTTTAGGCTACCCACCAACTCATCCTGACCAGCATGAAATCGGGAAAAACCGCTATTGATGAACAACATTGGAACGGTAGATTCATTTGCCCAATAACCCGCAGAAGCTTCACGCCATATCTCAGGCTTTTGCTGGAAACTGCCTCCGAGCCAGGCAATATCTGGAGAATCGGGTTTCCGATTGAGGTTAAGTGAACTTGGAGCTATAAAACTGATCACACCATCTATATCAATAATGGCATTAACTTTACTCGAAGCAATTGAATTAGCCCTATCTCCTTCGAATTGAGGTAAGCCGTTTGTGGTGCCAACAAGCGCTGCCAGCTGACCGCCAGCAGATGTTCCGGAAATTGCAATTTTATTGGTATCAACACCATATTTTTCCCAGTTTGTTTTTAACCAACGAACTGCTGCTTTCAAATTATGAACGGCCGCCGGATACGGGGCTTCCAAGGAAAGCTGATATTCAACCGGCACGGTAACAAAGCCTTGTTTTGCGATCAATTGTGCCAACGGAACTTCCATTGATTTATCTCCAGACCGCCAGCCTCCACCGTGAACCATAATCAAAGCCGGCAACAGCTTCTTGGTTTTCGGTCTAAAAATATCTGCATGTAAATCTCTTTTTCCAAAACGCGTATTAGGCAAAGTAGTGTAAATCACATCCCTGAATTGGCTAAAGTTAGCAGGCAATTCATCTTTAACCAACGTGGCGTAAGGATAATCTTTGTGAATTTGACTGTAAACTTTTTGCGCATTGTAAGAGGAGTCTTTTGGTATGGTTGTGCTATTCTGTGCAAAACATACAGTTAAATTAATGGCCGTTACAGCAAAGCCCAACAAAACTTTTATTCTCATATTTTCCTGAATGATAGTGATAGTATGATAGATTCCCGAAATTATAATGGAGTAAACCTTTGTCTCCATTGCATTGAGGGTACAAAGCCAGGCCGTCGAATTTCTCAACCTTCAGGCCAGGCATTGTATTTTAATCATCAGCTTTGAGAGGGGATATTGCAATTAATATCCATAATCTTGTTTAAGGTTGGGGTTCAAATCCAAAATACTCCTATGAATAGGTAAAACTTCGGAATGGTTAGATTGAAAAGTACGCCCCAATTTTTCTATTGCGCCACCAGCTGTTGTGGTTAAATTCTGCCTCCAATCTATACGGATATATCCCGTTGGATTGGTAGTGGCATTGTATAATGGCGCAGGTGCTACGGCAGGATCAGGCAGATAATAACCTGTTCCCGGTAGGAATTCGAACTCTTCCCCCACATTTCTGTAATACAAATACCTCGCATATTTAGCTGGCGTATTCACAATCGTCGTCATTTCTGCTTTGGCTTGAGCAAGTTTTGCTCCCAATAAGTTCCATCGTATTAAATCATATTTCCTGATTCCTTCGCCACCTAATTCCCATGATCTTTCCTGTACGATTGCATTAAAAAAAGCCGTTTTAGAAGTCGGGGTTACACCTACTTTACCAGGATTTGCTGAGAAAGCCCGCTTGCGCACATCTTCATAGGCTTTTATTGCCGATGCATCAGGCGATCCATTAATTTCGTTTACGGCTTCTGCGTACATCAACAAAATATCAGAATAGCGTAGCATAATCCAGTTAATTCCCAGGGTTTGGGTAGCGCCTGCTATGATAGGTCTCCAGTCTCTACGGTACTTTCCGTCGTTCATTTCCGTTATTCTGGCCGGGCTTTTCAAATTATTCGCATCGATATTATAATGAGCAATCGTCACCTCTTTTCTCGGATCGGATACATCAAAAGAATAAAAATAACTAGCCGTTGGGTTTAATGCACCACCACCAGGTCCGTAGCGAGATCCATCAGCAATACGAGTACCGCTAGCTCTTCCTAGTTTACTGTCATAATTGGCATTTCCACCAGCCTGGGCAACTTCTAGCATGCGTTCGCCATATACGTTATCCAAAGTTAGCTCGTTGGCTTTTTTGAATACATCATAAAAACTAGGGTTAAGGGCGTGTTGATTCGATTTCATTATCGTATCGCACTCATCTCTCGCCATCGTGTAATATTTTAAATAATCAGGTAAACGTTCCATCACTTTTGACGACCGGCGCAGCTGATATCCGCCTCTGAACAAAGCAATTCTGGCCCTCATTCCACGGGCAGCACCCTGGGTAATCCGCTCATCAATAGTGGTTTCTTTGCGCCAAGGCAACATGCGCTCAGCAACTGCGATATCACCTAAAATCTGATCGTAAATGACATCACTATTGGTTTTACTAAGGTTAAAGTCCATTCCTGAAACCGAAGGTTCCAATTGCATGGGCACATCGCCCCAATTTTTAACCAGGTCAAAATAATAGATTGCTCTAAGCACCAGGGCTTCGGCATAAAGTCTTCTCAGTTCTTTTTTATCTGAAACAGACCCATTGTTATAAGCTGCCATTTGAGGGATATATTTGATGCATAAGTTGGCACGTTCAATTCCCTGAAACCCTCTGGTGAAAGTAGCGGCAAGCTCACCATTTCCGGCATCGGCACTGTAGCGGGCAAGTCCTCGGGCACCTGCATCAACATCCCCACTTCTTGAAAACTCGTCGGTATCGTTTACAAACACCAATGACTGCCGCTGGCCATAACCATCATCTCCGGCTAAGAGCTGATAAACGCCCATGATAGCCGAATTGGCACTGGAAACATTGCTGAAAATATCTTCAGGAGAAAAAGCAGATTCTGGTTTAATTTCCAAATACTTTTTACAAGCGCCTAAGCTGAATATGGCAGATGCCAACATCGCTCCAAAGGCAAATCTTTTAATATTGTTGAATTTCATATGCTGAAATTTTAGTTTTTAAAAAGTTAAGTTAATTCCTAAAAGGATGGTTCTCGATCTTGGATATGCAGAATAATCTACACCAGGCGTTAATCCTCCATTTGTACGGGTATTTACTTCAGGATCAAAACCTGAATAACCAGTAATGGTAGCCAAATTGTTTACCGTAGCATAGAAACGAAGGCTAGACAACTTAATTTTCTTCGCCAGATCAGTCGGTAGCGTATAACCCAGCGTAATATTGTTGATCCTTAAAAACGATCCGTCTTCTACAGCCCAATCGGTAAACAGGTTACTGTTTTCATAAGGGCGCCAGGTAGTTGCATTGGCATTGTATTCCTCTAGCTTTGCAGGATTATTGTAAATCGACTTACCATTTTGATCTATCGTGGTAAATCTGCCATTTACAGATTCTAATAAGTTTACACCGCGTAATCTTGAGTTGGTTAACTCAATTTTATTCGCATTGTAAATATCATTCCCTACACTAAAGTTCACGAAAATACTCATGTCCCAGTTCTTGTAAGAAAACTGTTGATTCAAGCCTCCAATAAATTTTGGCGCTGCATTTCCTATCACCGTCCTGTCTTCATCAGTATGGATCGCCGGACTACCGTCAGGATTTTTGATCGAGCCACCCAAATCCAAAAGTTTCATTGTACCTGGTTGAATGGTGCTTCTCGTTACACCAAAAAAGGAAGCAACATCTGGCTTAAGGGTATAAACCCCTGTAGTTGCATTAAAATTAAAATCACTTACTTTATAATAACCGTCTGAGCGGTATCCGTACATCTGGCCAAGTGGCTTTCCAACTTCAACTAAATAGTCGTTTCCTGTATTGCTATCCCAACCTGATGCATAACCTTTACTCGTGATGCCATCATTAAGCTTTTCAACCCTGTTCCGATTGAAAGACATATTATAACTTGCTGAATAGCTAAAATCTTTTGTTTGCACAATCAATCCAGACAATTGAAACTCTATACCACGATTTGATGTTGCCGCAATATTTTGGGTTTGTTGCGTATATCCAGAAGTTTGTGGAATAGGATTTTGCAGTAATAAATCTTTTGTACTGTTGTAATAAATATCAGTTGTAAACTGCACTCTGTTTTTGAAAAAACTTAAATCAAGGCCAAGGTTTCTTGATACTGTAGTTTCCCATTTCACATTAGGATTAGCCAACTGTGTGGGTACTACGCCTGGTACAAGTTGCTCATTCAATCCATAATAGGTGTTGGAAGAATAAAGCGGTAAGTAACTAAAATCATTGATCCGGTTATTACCTGTAGAACCATAACTCAATCTCAGCTTGGCATCAGAAATCACAGGTTTGATAGATTGTGCAAATTTCTCATCAGAAATTCTCCAGGCAAGTGCTCCTGAAGGGAAAAATCCCCATCGTTGCCCATCCATAAACTTTGAGCTACCATCGGCCCTGGCCGTTAAGGTAAGCAAGTATTTTTTGTCTAGCCCATAATTCACACGACCAAAAAACGAAAAGGTTCTGGCCATCACATTGTTCGTTGTAGGACGCGGCTGTGCCTGGCCTGCAGGTGGATTTCCCAAATTCATATTGGATAGTGCCTTTTCCGGACTAATACCTAAAGGGAAATATCTGGTCTCGGCGTTAAACTGCTCATTCCTGGTTTGATAAGATTCCTGACCAATCAATACATCGATATCATGATGTTTTGCAATATTCTTCTTGCTGTAAGTAACAGTATTTGAATTATTTAAAGAATTTACTACCCCTGTTAATATTGAAGCAATCGGCATTGCGGAATAAAGCGATGCCTGACCAGTAATTTCTGAATAGAAATTGTTTGTTCTGGAATTGTTATTGTCATAACCTACGGTCACTCTTGCGGTGATTTCAGGAGTTAATGCATAACTTAGATAACCCGACAAGTTGTATCTCTTCCCAAAAGTTTTTCGGTAAACCGCGGTGGCATTAATCACCGGGTTTCTCAAATCGGAAACTGCAAGATATTGGGCATCGTAGAAATCAATATCTGTTGGGTTTTTACTATCTATCGGGCGATAGGAAAGTGTATTCTTCAGGAAATTATCCCTGGCCAAACCCGGGCTTGATACGCCGGCACCATTAATTCGTTCATCAGTATATCTTACATTGAAACCAGCTCTGAATTTTTGATTCGGCCTTAACTCCATTTTGAAACCTAAAAGCTTACGGTCGAAGTCTGAATTAATCATCACCCCTTCCTGTCCATTGGTGGTTAAGCTTAGGTTATAGTTAATTTTTTCGTCTCCCCCGTTTAAACTCAAGTTATGCGTTTGCTGCAAAGCAACTTTTCCGAAAACCTCATTTTGCCAGTCGCGGCCTTTATCACGATACACTTCAAGGGTATCAAATGGACCATAATTATTCACAAACGAAGTACTATCAAGCACATTTCCGCGGCTGCGCTCATATTGATATTTAAGGTAATCAGTCGCATCCAACACATCTAACTTACCCAAAATTTTACTTGCGCCCACAAAACCATTGTAGCTAGCGGTCATTTTTCCACGCTTACCGGTCTTAGTGGTAATCAATACTACCCCATTTGCACCTCTCGCACCGTAAATGGCGGTAGAGGCTGCATCTTTTAGCACATCAATAGATTCTATATCCTGAGGTGACAGTGCTCTAAGCGCATTTTCAACCTGCACTCCGTCGACAATATATAATGGAGAATTATCTTGTGTGATAGAACTCCCACCCCTAATTCTGATCTGTACGTTGGTTCCGGGAGCGCCATCGGTAGCGGTTACCTGCACCCCCGCAAGCCTACCTGCAAGAGCCTGTTCGGCAGAATTAATTGGAATATCCTTAATCTGATCAGCACGAAGAGAAGAAACAGAACCGGTAAGGGCTTCTCGGGAAACTGTACCATAACCAACGTTTACAATGGTAACTTCCTGGAGGACATTAACATCATCCTGAAGCGTAATTTTAGCAGTCGTACCATCGGCAGCAATATTCACCTCCTTTTTAACATAACCTACAAACTGAACCACTAAAGTGGCCACACCAGATGGCACTGCGATTGAAAATTTACCTTCGCTATCTGTATTAATTCCCCGGTTGGTGCCTTTTAAGGATATGGTTGCCCCTACTATTATACCGCCTTTTTCATCGTTTACCTGCCCTTTAATTGTTCGATTTTGTGCCCATGCAATTTGTGCTGAACACAAAATCAGGGTTATAAAAATGTATATGTATTTCATAATCGATCAGTTGATTGGTGAACAATTAAATAACTGTAAGCAGAAATTATCATGGCTTAGCGCTTTTGGGCTCTTCAATAATCTCACTCGTTGAAAAGCCTCTTTTTTGAAATAGATGTTGTAGTTTTTCCTCATAATTTAATTGGTTAGCTTGGGCCCTCGAAGATGAAAACCCGGGTTTTTATTTTGATAATGATTTCAATGCAAACGGTTGCATAAGTAGAATCTAAAATTGGTTATAAATCTGATGTTGTAAAAAAATAAGTTGACTTGTGAATTTATTACTTAAGAAGATTCTCTTAAACGATTAACAATTTGAAAATTTGGTTAGCAATAAAATGTGACAAGGGCGAAGCCTTACTCCATTTTTGATAAACAAATTTAAATTGAGCTACAAAAAATGGGGTAAAAAAATTGACCAAAATAGTCTGTTTTCTGTGCAAATCCATTCTATTACTCTTAAAACCAAATTTTTTGAAGTTTAATTCGGATTAGCGAGCATTAAAAATATATTTCTTGCCAGCCACGGTATCAAAATCGAACAGGTTAGTTTTCGGAATTGCTATGCCTTTTAATTTTGCTTCTGTAGATAACATCGGACTTTTGATTTTATTTACCTGATAAAACTTATTCGTATTCTCTCCTTTTGATTTTACAAGCTTTGCATTTCCATTTAAACTTACCTGATCTGAAAGTCTTAACCGGCAGTTTCCGCCGATGGTTGATTGAACAATGAGCTTCTTCAATTTGCCATCTTTCCACTCCATATCAACCTCGAAGCCACCCCGAGCTTTAAGCCCTGTTATTTTCCCACTAGCCAAGGCATCCGGTAAAGCTGGCAACACGTAAATATTGCCATCATAACTCTGTAGCAACATTTCGGCGATACCTGCAGTACAGCCAAAATTGCCATCAATTTGAAACGGTGGGTGTGCATCCAAAAGATTTGGATAAGTACCTCCAGACTGGCCTTTGGTTTCCATCGGGGCTGGAGTTAATTGGTCAGAAATTAGCTTGTAAGCTTTATTTCCATCCAGCATTCGGGCCCACCAATTCACCTTCCATCCCATAGACCATCCTGTTGATTTATCTCCACGGTAAATCAGAGAATTCTTGGCAGCTTCCAGTAATTCAGGATTCCGAAACGGGGAAATCTGTCCAGAAGGATACAAGCCATAAAGATGAGAAATGTGTCGATGTTTATCATCGGGCCTATCTAAATCCTGTAACCACTCTTGCAATTGATTATATTTACCGATTTGCATAGGTGGCATTTTAGCTAATGCGGTCGATACAGAATCAGAGAACGATCCGTCGGTTTTTAAGATTTTCGCTGCATTAATCAGGTTGTTAAACGTATCGAAAATAAGCTGGTTATCCATAGTGGTTCCGGCAGCAACGCCTACGTTTTTTTCATAAGTATTTTCTGGCGACATCGAAGGTGCCATTACCAGCCATTTGGTTTTGGGCTCTTCCTTTAATACATCCAGATAAAACATGGCCGCACCCTTTAAAATTGGATAGTTTTCTCTTAAGAATTTGTCATCGCCGGTAAAAAGATAGTGTTGCCACAAATGTTGTGTAAGCCATGCGCCACCCATTGGCCACATGCCATAGAAACCACCGTCAACAATACCGGTAATTCGCCACAAATCGGTATTGTGGTGCATGTTCCAACCCCTTGCATGATACATTTGAGATGCGCTTTCCTTGCCAGTAGTGGACAGATCTTTTAGCATGGAAAATAATGGCTCATGCATTTCAAATAAGTTGGTAATCTCAGCAGGCCAATAATTCATTTCCGTATTGATGTTAACGGTATATTTGCTATCCCAGGGAGGCGAATTTTTATCATTCCAAATTCCTTGAAGATTTGCTGGCTGACCGCCGGGTTGTGAACTTGAAATTAAAAGGTATCGCCCGAATTGAAAATAAAGTGCCACAAGCTGTGGATCTTTATGATCGGCAAATTCCCTCACCCGAACATCAGTTGTTTTTTTAGATTGCTCGGAATCTCCCAATTCTAATGTTACGCGATTAAAAAATGACTGGTATTTCTTCTGATGTGTGGCAAGAGCCTCGTCGTATTTTTTAGCAATGGCTTTATTTAAAATTAATTTTGCTTTTACCAATGGCTCAGCAGTCAAATCTTTATAGTTTTTAAAGTTTGTAGCAATGGAGATGTAAAAGATTACCGAATTAGCTTTGCTCACCGTTATCGATGAATCAGTTTTATTTACCAATCCACCTTGTACAACAGGGGCCACTAATGCCTCGAATTTAATTTTTCCCTTTTTATTATCTACACTGCCACTATTGCCCGAGAGCTGAAGATAACTTCCGTCATTTTTAATCTGGTGATCTTTTTGGGTACTGGATAAGCCTAATGTGAAATTGATGCTATTAGGCTTGTCGGCAGTAATTTTCATCACAATGACATCATCAGTAAGAGACGCGAACACTTTCCTTGTAAATGTGGTATGGTCTACCTGATAGCTTACTGTTGATGTAGCATTGCTGATATCCAAATCGCGATAGTAATTGCTATAGTTTTGGTGACCTGGAAAAGTGATCCACAAATCTCCTACGGTTTGATAAGGCATACCGTAATTGAGATCAGCGGGCGCCTGGCGGGGAAAGGTTTGATTGGAAAGGGCTTGAGCTTGTTGGTTTTTACCCTGGAAAAGTAAATTCCTGATTTCATTTATCTGGCTCGAGGTATTCACTGGCACATTATTTCCAGGTTCACCTGCCCAAACGGTTTCCTCGTTCAACTGTAAATGTTCCCTTTCAGGATTTCCAAAGGCCATTAAACCCAACCGGCCATTGCCGAGCGGTAGTGCTTCGTTCCAATTTTGAGCCGGTTTATCATAGTGCAATTTAAGGAGCTGCTGTGCAACTGCATTAAAGGAGCTGACCGTAAAGGCTAACAGGAGGAATAGGCCGAAAATAATTTTGCTAGGGTCAATGCTGGTTTTTATGCTTCTCATATCTTTCTTATCCGTTGCAGATTGATGAATACTGAACACATTCAACAGTCTTATATTGGTTAGTAATGAGGCAAAAATATCATCAGAAGGATAAAAAGGGGTTTAAAAAATGTGCAAAGGGGTTTAAGTATTAGGCAAAATCAATTACTCACCTATTGATTTCAAATATTCTGAAGGAGACAGTTTGTATTTCTCCTTAAAGCAAGTGCTGAAGTATTTGGCATTGGTAAAGCCCACGGTATAGGCAATTACCGATATACTTTTTTCTCCGCCATCAAGGAATTGTTTTGCTCTCTGCAAACGCATGTGGCGCACAAATTCTACCGGGGCGAAATCTGTCAAACTTTTAAATTTCCGGTAAAAGGTAGAACGCCCCATGCCAATGGCTTCTGCAACAGAATCGATGTTGAAATCAGTGTTTTCCATGTTCTGCTCCACTATTTCAATTACCTTTTCCATAAACAGCTTATCTTTGTCCGTAATCACAATATCCGAAGGTTCAAGCGGCGGCAAATGTTTGTTTTCTACCAACTCGGTAAAAATCCTTTTTCGTTGCTTTATTAAACCAGCAATAGCGGCCATTAAAAACTCGTTATTAAAAGGCTTGGTGATATAATAATCAGCTCCATATTGCAAGCCTTTAATCTGGTCTTCAATTGAAAATTTTGCAGATAACAATACCACAGGGATGTGACTGGTCGAAATATCATTTTTTAATTGGTCAAGCATATCGATACCGCTCATTACCGGCATCATCACATCACTTAAAATTAAATCGGGTATTAATTTCTGGGCCTTTTGCAGACCCTCGGCGCCATCTCCAGCCGTCTCCACCTCATAAAACCGATTAAGTTGGGTAGTCAGGAAGTTTCTTAAATCATCATTGTCCTCCACCAGTAGCAGCTTCGCTTTGGGTTGTAAATCATCACTAAGTACCGGGGTTTTCCCCTCCCCTTTCGGGGCCGGTTTAACTGGCACAGCAACCTGTTGGCTTTCTATAAATTCTATATTTTCTCCAACAAAATGAGATTTATCAGTTAGCAAAGCCACTTTTACGGTCAGGCCTCGATCTTCGTTTTGATGTGCATAAATCTGTCCTCCATGCAGTTCAATTATTTCTTTTGAAAGCGCCAAACCAATGCCCGAACCTTTTTGATTCATATCATTCTGATGATCGACCTGGTAATAAAGGTTGAATATTTCTTTGAGTTGATTTGCCGGAACACCAACGCCCTGATCCTCAACTGAGAGATTAACATACTTCATTGAGGGGTCACTATCAATTTTCACCTCAATATTTGAATGATCAGCACTAAATTTAAAAGCATTGGAAAGCAGGTTATAAATTACAATCTCTAATTTGTCCTTATCACCCCAGATATTAAAGGCTAAATCACTTGGTATAAGGCTTAGGCTAATATTGCGTTGCAATGCAGTTTCGCGAAAATAAGTCAATACCTCTTTAACCAGCATACTTAAATCGAAATGAGCGATTTGCAGCTTCGCCTTACCACTTTCCAGCTTTCTGAAATCCAAAAGCTGATTGATAAAACGTATCATTCTGTTAGAGTTCTTTTTTACAATTTCAATCTGATCATATCCCTGAGGACTTAAAGCTTCGTTTTTTCCAATTTCTTCAATGGGATTCAAAATCAGCGTGAGCGGGGTGCGCAGCTCATGAGATATATTATTAAAAAAGTTGCTTTTTAATTCCGCCATCTTCCGCTCAACGGTAATTTTGTTTCGAAGATTGATCATGGTTGAGATTATTCTCCTCGCTCCCTCTATAAGCCCTAAGGCAATTAAAATATAAATGAAGTAAGCCCACCATGTTTTCCAAGGTGGAGGTAAAATGGTAACGGCCAACTGTTTGTATGGGAGATGGATGAAACTTTCGTTATCCAGGCTTTTTACCTCAAATACATATTTACCTGGAGGCAAATTGGTGTAGGTGGCTCTTCGCCTTTCTCTATTAATATTCCAATTTTGTTCAAAGCCCCGTAAACGATAAGCATATAATTGCTTAGCTCCTTTCTTCGAATCCAGCACGGCGTAATCAATGCTTAAAATATTTTGATCATAATTTAGCTCCAGCTTATTCAAATAATTAATATCGGCGTTGATTAAGCCATTCGAATCTGGAAATTGATCGACATTGTTTACCTGCAAATTAGTGAACACCATTTTTGCAGCACTTTTCTTATTCACAATACTATCCGGATGGAAATGAATATAACCGCGATTGGTTCCAAACACAATTGATTGATCAGCAAAACGCTGGCTTGCCGACTCAGAGAAAGTGACTTTAGGTAAGCCGTTATAAGTACCATAATTGGTAAACTCTTCTTTTAC
Source organism: Pedobacter sp. AC212 (assembly GCF_979258625.1). NCBI lineage: Bacteria > Pseudomonadati > Bacteroidota > Sphingobacteriia > Sphingobacteriales > Sphingobacteriaceae > Pedobacter > Pedobacter sp. AC212. Next base: position 3,504,031 of record NZ_OZ409870.1, read on the forward strand.
AGGATCAAATTTTGATAGTCCGTTTTGCGTAGCGGCCCAGATATAGCCGTGGCGATCCTCCGTACTGCTTAGTACGTAATCATTCGGAAGCCCTTGCTGGGTAGTATAGTTTTTAAAACTCACTTTTTTAAAAGGATTCTGTACGAATGCCTTATCCAGACCACCACCAGAGGTACTTAACCACATGCTATTCTTACGGTCTCGGAAAATAAATTGGATATCATTATTTCCAAGGCTATTTTTTACACCAGGCATTTTAGCATAGTTCGCAAATCGCAAACCTGGAGCACCAGCAGAACCCGCATCCTTAACCACTAAGCCACTTGTAGTTCCAATCCATATATTTCCGGCTCCATCTGATGCTAAGGTTCTAATCTTTTGAAAACCTTCGTGCGGGTAGCCTTTTAAACCGTTTTGCTTATGCAAGAACTTAGTATTACCCCCATTAACAATGGCTACATTTAAACCTTCATCGAAAGTACCGATCCAAATTTTTCCAAATTTGTCTTCCAGGAGAGAATAGATTTCATTGCTATTTACGGAATAGGGCTGTGATTGATTTTTTTTGAAATGAGTGAGTGAATAACTGGTCCTTTCTGCATTCAAGGGCTTAGCCAGATATAAACCATTTGCCTTTGTACCCAACCAAATATTGTTTTTACTATCTTCTAAAATGCAGTATACCGCACCTAAAGCATTCTTTTCGTGATCAACAAATTTAATAGGGACTTGCTTTCCATCCTTTAGCACATAAATGTTCCTACTTTTCTGCCCAAGCCAAAGGCGGTTTTTACGGTCTACCAAAATACCACGCACATCATTATCCGATCTTTGTATCGTTTTTTCTGTAGGAAATTTTTGTTTAAAATACCCCTCCTGGAGCACTACTTTATTTACACCTCGATCTACACTGCTAAACCAGATTACGCCGTCACCTTCATAAAATAAAGCTGTAACGGCATTTGGCAGATTATCGAATGATGGATTTTTACCGCTATTAAATATTTGAAATTTGGTTTTATCGCCTTCCAGATAACCTAATCCGGCATTTTTCATACTCACCCAAACCCTTCCCTTATTATCTTCAAAGGCCCTAAAGTACGTTCCGTTATAAGTATAGCCATCATCACTTGTTGCTGTTATTTTATTGAAACTATTTGTTTTTGGATTATAGGAGATTACGCCATTATTTTCAGGTTCAATCCAGATTAAGCCTGTTTTATCTTCGAACATCCAAGCCAATTTCTCGCCTGCCTGGCTTGTTCGAACAACATTAAATGGATTAGCGGTTACGGTAATCAGTTCTCCAACTGAAGTTGAAGCATAAATATTTTCACTAAACTTCGACGCTAAAATGCTATTAATTTTGCCTTTGGATATCCGGTTTATAGTTGCTGACAGATTTGATTTATTTACCACGAGTAGATTACCGGTGGCTGATCCGAAATAAAGGCTGGATTTACTTTCTGCAGAGGATGCAAAATCCTCGCCACTAAAAATGCTGGCATTAAGTTTTAACTGCACAAAACCTTTGTTCCGCTTGATTAAACAGATAAGACCTTTGTTAGTAGAGATCCAAATTTTCTTTTGAGCATCCTCCTGAACAAAATTGACAACGTTAGATGGAAATCTTACTGAAGAGGAGGAACTCGTAGAGAAATGTTCATATTTTTCGTGGAATTTCGGATCTGGGATGACAACTAAACCATCATTTTTGGTAATTAAAAATATTTCGCCGCCACTGCCAACCTTTATCCTATTAAAAAGCACCTTTTTGCCATGTTTAAGGCTGAACAGGTTAAATTGTTCTTTAACTTTATCGAAGCGGTAGATCTGATTATCATAAGCTTTAATCCACAAATTTGTTCCAAAATCTTCTACAATTTGATCAATCCTATCGTTTTTTAACCGCGAAAGATCTCCCGGAAAAGATTTGAATGATCTGAAATGATGGCCATCAAAACGGTTAATTCCATTCCAGGTGCCTACCCAAATGAAACCTTCACGATCTTTCATGATGTTCGTCACCGCATCATGAGAAAGGCCATTTTCTGTGGAATAAAAATCACTTTTGAAAGTCAGTTGGGCGTTTACCTGAATGCATGAGAGAAGAAACAAAAAAGAAAAGAGAAAGGTTAAGCGGCTCATATCCGGTTTAGGAAACTGTACTTTATTTGGTAAATCTGTAGTACCGAAAAACCTAATGGACTACGGTTAAATGTAGTGAATAATTCAAAACAATCAATTTTAGTTTCGTTTTAAATTAGCCTCAGCTGCTCAATCCCTTTAAGCCTATTTACAGATTTAATTGAAGTGCTAATTTATAATTAAGTCTTTTCTTGTATCCATGAGAGTAAGCATCCTGAAAAAGAGGAATAATAACTGGCATGACATTTAATTTCCATTATTGAGTTAACTTACTAATTGTAAGTATATTAATATCGAAAAAAGATGTTTATTTTTAAATAAATATTGATATCTCAAATTTAAAAAAATCCCTACAATGAAAACAATCTTTAGCACGGCTATACTTTTCCTGCTGACCCTTATTGCGCAGGCGCAGGTAGATACAACCAGTTATCCGAAAGAGCGGTTAGAAATAAAACAATTGCTGCGCAGCCAGAAACCCGGTACAGTAATCGATTGTGATGATTTTATTGCAGTTGGGCCAAAAGGCGATATTTCTTTCACCCGCCAGCAATGGATAGAAGCACAGAAAAAAGAAAAAGTTGTCTTTAGATATGTCACGCCCATTCCTGGACAAGAAATCATTAGGATTTACGAAGGAACGATGGCAGTTGTGAATGTACTCATCCAAGTTAGGCTTGGAATTGAAGGCAAAGATGTAGATATTAAGGTTAGACGGCTGGAAGTTTATCATAAAAAGCAAGGCAAATGGTGCAGAGTAGCCGGCCAGGGTACCCAGGTAGATGAAAATCTGTTTCCCGTAGATGCTACTGGCAAATTATAGTAATCGCCGAAAGGAAATTTTAAGAAGGAGGCGTCAGGTTAGTGTAATTGCTTAAGTCCATCTTTAGTAAAAAACGCAATACAAGGTAGTGAATTTCAAAGCCATGTATATATGCATTTGAATGATCGGAATTGAGTAGAATACTCTAAAATGAGTTTGACTGAGAGAAAATTTTAGAGCAAAAAAAAGCAGTTCTTTTCAGAACTGCTTTCAAAACTTTGAGGTTGGCGGCAGTCCGTGGTAGCAACAAATTCATTGATGATTTGAAGAGAATCGCAGAACTAGACGCGAAGATGACAGGGTACAATGAGCTCGGTAGGTTGATGAAATTACGAAAGGAAAGAGAAAAATTAATTCCTAAGGTTGTAGACAAGAAAACAAAAATCAGAGCTAAGCGAAAATCAAGAAAAGTGGCACTTCAGAAATGGATAATAAATATTATCGATTAAAGTCTGAACTTTTTAAAGTTTGTTATTATCCTTAAGGCCATATTAAAGTATTATGAGCATTGCTCACTTTAGTACCGATCATCGGGAGTATTTTCAATATTTGAAAGCCTTTTAACGGTCATTGTGGATAAGCCTGAGTAGATTGATCTCACCAAAATATTTGTTGCAAGTTTTTGGCTATCTTCATGTTTGTAAATTGGCGAGAGGGTGACAAATTTATTGGTATGTTCAAATAGGATGTAAACACAAACTTTATAGAGTGTATTGCAAATCTGTATCAGACTATACTCAAACTTTGCGACAAGCCAGTTGCTTATCGTAATTTGGTGAGTTCAAAGATCTGTTTTTTCAATTTTTCGTTTTCCTCCTTAAGTCTTTTTGCTTCCTCCATCTGGTCTTGAAAAGCTTCCTGAACTTCCTTTTGGGTATATCTTGGAGTTATGTGCTGGGGACAATTCCAGTCATAGCCTTGAATCTTAAAAAGCATAATGCGCATGGGCTTATACTTATAATCCTCCAGGCTGAGTTTTTCAAAAAGATCCGGACGATTGGACAAAGCGACTATTTCGACCTCGGCGAACATTTTTAATCTTGCCCTCGCAGCCTGATCCAGAAAAAATAAAGCTGCCTTGTTATTGGTGCTAATATTTCCCGTAGATATATATTGTTTATTTCCTTCAAAATCAATAAAACCTAGGGTTGAAGGATCAAGAACTTTTAAAAAGCCTTTCGGGCCTCCCCTGAACTGGATATAAGGGTAGCCGCTTTTGCTGATGGTTGACAAATAAAAATAATCCTGTTGAGCGATAAAACCTATCTCTTCTTCAGTGAGGCCTTCAGTGTCTCTAAATTGGGCCATCCGAGCATAGCCTGCCCGACTACCAAATTTTTCCTGTAATATTTTCACCTCTTCGGTAAAAGCAATGTCCTGATAGTTCATTTAGTTCTGGTTTGTCTTACAAATAATAAAATTAAATTTGAGGTTATAGTTATTATTATCATTCACTTACGCTTTTGGTGTTTGATTCTTTTTCCTCAATATCTCTTTAATTCCAAAAGTCCAGCATTGCTTTTGAACAGTGAATCAAGAACTAGTTTTGTTTATTAGAACCTTTGAAGGCGGTATACCATACTTATTTTTGAAGGCTCTTGAAAAATGGGATAAATCTTCAAAACCCAGGCTCAAGTATATTTCCGCGGATTTTTTATTTGTTGTTTTTAAAATCCTGTCTGCCTCCTCCAACCGGCGGTCCAGCAACCACTTTCCAGGAGATGTCTGGAAAACTTTTTCAAAATCCCTTTTATAAGCTGCCAAACTTCTCCCACTCAAATAAGCAAAACGCGATAAGGGAAGATTATATCTGAAATTTTCCTGCATAAATCGGGAAATATCTGTTTTGACGGGCTCCGAAAAGTCGAAAATGACATCCTGAAGTTCCGGCTGCTCTTTAAGCAGGATAAGTAGCGTTTCTTTTATCTTTATCTGTATTAATTCCGCGTTCGCAATCTCATCAACCTCATTAAACGCCTGCAAAGATTTCGCATGTGCTTCATACAAGGGATGTTTCTTCAACTTGATAACTGATGGACTACGTATACGATAACGTGGATGATAACCATGGGCATCCGCAAAGGATCTTAGCATTTCGGTTCTAAAAGCGACACTCAGGGATATATACGGACTGGTTTTGGAAGGCTGTTTACAGTATTTTAAAAGCCTGTTCTTTCTGACCAGCCGAAAGCTACCAGCTAAAAATTCCTGTACATGGCCATCATCGTCCACCATCAGCTTCCCCGAAATCTGATAGCTGAATAAAAGTTCCTGTGTATACTGTTCACCGGAAAAAGGTTCATAGTAATTAGTCGAAATGTTGATTTGCCTTGATGCCAGCATAAAAAATACATTTAAGAAACAAAACCCGCTGGTGCTTATAAGTACCAGCGGGAAGATAATTAAAATTTTGTAATTACTTTTGGCTCTACGTATTCTTCAATTCCATAAACCCAGGATGTCCTTCCAATTCCAGATTGTTTAAATCCTCCGAATGGTGATCTGCTTTCTTTGTTAACCACAGTATTGATAAGCACCCTGCCCGAAAGAATCTCGCTAGCCACGTACTTAAGTGTTTCAGGATCCTTACCGCTAACGTATCCCGACAAGCCATAAATGGTATCATTAGCGATCTCAATGGCCTGTTCAATTGTATCATATTCAATGACAGAGAGTACAGGACCGAAAATCTCTTCACGTTCAATTTTCATACCTGGCTTAACCCCTGCAAAAATAGTGGGCTTAGTGTAGTATCCTTGCAGGCCATCCGGATGTCCAAGACCTCCGACTAAAATTTCTGCCCCATCGTCTATCCCAGATTGAATATATTGCTGAACTGTTTCATACTGTTTCGCACTAACCAATGGGCCAATAAGGCTGTCATGAGAATGGAGATCACCGATTTTAAAATCCAGCGCCGACTTGATAAGTAAGTTTTTAATCTCAGAATATTTGGATGAGGGAATAATCAGACGTGTTCCTGCATGACAAGCCTGTCCACTATTAGTGAAAGCGATATATAGCGCTCTGGGAATAGCCGTTTCGAGGTCAGCATCTTCCAAAATTACATTCGGCGATTTTCCGCCAAGTTCCAGAACTACCCGTTTCATTGTATCTGCTGCTCCGCGGTAAATGATTTTACCAACATTGGTTGAGCCAGTAAATGTTATTACTTCAACATCGGGGTGTGCTGTGAGGGCGGCACCAACTACATTACCAGTGCCATTTAAAATATTTATGACGCCGTCAGGAATGCCCGCTGAGTGAAAACATTCTGTTAAAATTTGTGTTTGTTCTGCGCTGATTTCACTAGGTTTAATTACAATAGTGCACCCAGTTGCAATTGCAGGCGCAAGTTTGCCACAAATATGGGTATAATCTGCATTCCATGGCGTTATCGCTGCGATCACGCCTAATGGTTGGAGGATAATTGTTGCATGCTCAAGTGTCTTTGAAAATTCAAAACCATCCATAGCATCTTTCGTATCAAGAAAAATTTGGGCTGCGTAATGTGTGCGGCCTTTAGTTGCGCTGATGGGTGAGCCATATTCACTTACTGCAACAGCATTAAGATCATCCTTACGATCCATAATTGCCTGTGCTAACCTCTCCAACATCTCCCCACGCTCTTTTATAGTGGTTTTTGAAAAAGTTTTAAATGCTTTTTTCGCTGCAGCAACTGCAAGATCAACATCCTGCCCATTCGCCAACTTAACCTCCGAGGCCTTTGTACCATCTTCAGGATTAAAAAGTTCCAGGCTTTGCTGACCTATCGGAGAAACAAATTTGCCGTCAATGTAGATTTTATCAATTGTTTTCATCTTATTTTTTTTTCTGATGCAAAATTAATGAACCCAAATCCTTTTAATTTGCCCCATAAGCTCAAACCAACTTGTCTTAAAAGCTCAAGACAAATATTTTAAATTTATTAAATATCCCTGGTTATAAACCAATTAGACCGCAATTTCAATTTGGAAAGTTGAATGACCTAAAGGTTCTTCAACATGCGATGCAGGTATTGTTTTTAATGTAAATTTTAGAAATAAAACTACCTTACCTCTTTAAGTAAATGGAGTACTTTGGTAGAATACTCATCGGTTGAAGCGCCATAACTGGCAAGAAAAAACCTCAATTACCCTGCATTGATTCAATCGCATATAGTGATACTTCACCTACAGGGCCAGTATCGCCTTCGTTATTATAAATATCTACAATCCGAAATCTTCTATATTGAAGTTATTTTTATTTTTGAAGAAGCTATTCGTTTCGAGATTGAAATCGAGTATAAAGCCTCTTTCTTAGATCTCCTCGAGTGCAGTGGCGAGTACGTCATAGTAGAATTTAACCTTCATAACCTTTAGTAAAAGGTTAAAGGGTGAAAACTCCAGGAATTTAGAAGGTTCCAATCCCTCAAAACAATCTTTTTTATATTGAGATTTTGCCACTTGCGTGCATGAACCAATTCATTTAACCCCTTTTCGCCAATTCTCTAAAATACAGACAAGCAAAACTTTACAGCAAATATATTCTGGTGAGGCGGGGTCAACGTACTCTGGTTTATCCAGCCATTGTCCTAATGGTACTCGAACACCTGTTTTAAGGCATTTAAAACTAAATTATATATGTAATTAAAGATTTTTGTATTTAAATCACCGAAAAAGTGAATAATATGTCGAACACCAAAAAAATCTCAATAAAAGTATACACTGAACTGAAAAACAGATGATTAATGACAAAAAAAATGGGACGAAAATCTTGTGAAAAGACCTCGTCCCACTGGGGGTCGACAAGGGTTCGAATTAGTAATAAATTCATTGCTGATTTGAAGAGAATCGCCGAAATAGACGCGGAGCCGGCTATGTTGATGAAATTGCGAAAGGAAAGAGAAAAGCTAATTCCCGAAGTTGTAGATAAGAAGAAGGAAATTAGAGCCAAGCGAAAATCAAGAAAAGTGGCATTCCAGAAATGGATAATAAATATTACCGATTAAAGTCTGAACTAATTAAAGTTTGTTATTATCCTTAAAGCCATATTCAAAGCACTTTGATTATTGCTCACTTTAGTACCAATAATTGGGACTACTTTCAATATCTAAAAGCATTTTAATGCTTATTGAACCCATAGTGGATGATTGAAAAGCTAAAGGATTTATAAAATAAAACAGAATTTACCGAGCTACATTATTGAAGAAATGCCTTAAGTGGGCAACTTTAAACCGGAAAACTTGACAATCTCATTGATAGTAATTCTTGCCAAGTTCTTCTTAATTCAAATTTTCAAAATTCTGGTTTTTATTTTTGAGCCGTTGATACAAAACTTGCACCTTATTGGCAATTTGAAGATACTGTTTGTTTCCTGGCATCTTTGACTTTTATCTTTTTTTAGAAATTTTTTAAGACGAAAAGGCAATTACCTGCACATACTATTTATCAATATGTTTACCGCGTTGAATCACCATTTCGATGTTTTTTAAGCTGGTAATATCTATCAGCGGATTTTTCTTCAAAATCAATAAATCAGCTCTTTTCCCTACTTCAATACTGCCTCGGTTTTTTTCCTGACCGATAACTTCTGCAGCTATTTGCGTGGCTGAATACAATGCTTCGGCAGGTGTAAACCCACATTTATTCACAAAATAATTCAATTCATCGATGAGGCGTGGGTACGCTCTATTCAAATCAACAATTTGATCGGTTCCTGTCGAAATTTTAACTCCCTGTTCATGAACTCTTCTCAATAAAGCAAATACCCAAGGATCTTTTGCTTCAGACACACATAAAGTCGCATCCAAAATAGCATTGTGTTTCTTCATTGATTTACAAAATGGAATTATATCAATGCCTGCAATAATGCTGTCTTTATAAGCCAACGGTGTTGATCTTCGGTAAAATAGGGAATCTGTGCGCATCGTTTCCAGCATTGAAACGTGAGAAAGTACTTCAATACCCCCAATAACCACTTCAATAGGTTTGGCTGGATATAACATGGTGTGCCCCCAAACTTTTAAACCATGTCTTTTTGCAGCTGAAGTTACTTTGGCCAAAAAATCCTTATCGAAAGAATGGTATAATTTCACGCCAGTTGCACCACACGCTTTTGCTTCATTCATCGCTTTATCTAAATCATCGCCAGGCATTAAACGTTGCTCCCAAGGTGAATAAGGATCAGTCCTGATGTTTTGGCCGCGATTATAATACCAATCTCCCGCCATAAAAGAAGAGAAAAAAACATCAGTCCCAATCCGGTTTCCTTTACGGATTTGAGTTTGTGCCTGTAAAAGAGCGCCGCCATCCCCGCCTGCATCTCTAGCGCTTGTGATGCCATGTTTTAAGTAATATTCAAGATGATCAAAGGTTTTTTCTATTGAATTTTTGTGCGGTGAAGTAACATGAATATGGGTATCAATCAGTCCTGGAATAATAAACTGACCAGTCAAGTCCAAAGTTTTAGCATTTTTCATTTTTTTCGGAATGCGGCCAATTTTAAAAATTTTTCCGTTTTTTATAATGATAGATCTTTCCTCTTGAATTCTACCGGTTGAAACGTCGATAACGCTTGCATTCTTTAAAACAAGGATAGTATCTGCTTCTAAACGGGCTTCATTTGCTTTTACAAATAACAGTGTAGAAATGAGATAACTTAATATTAGTAACGTCTTTTTCATAGTAATTATAAATCAGGTTTAAATGAAAAAACGCAGCGGCATCCACCAACTGCGCTTGTTATCATTAACTATTAATCAATTTTTTTAACACTTATTTTAAAAGTTCTTCAAGCTTTTCTTCGAGCGCAGCACCTCTTAAGTTTCGGGCTACAATTTTGCCATTCGTATCAATTAAAAAGTTTGCAGGTAAACTTTTAACTCCATACCGGTCTGCAGTTTTTCCATTGGTAGATTTTGGATCGTTTAACTGCTTCCAGATTAACCCATCGTCTTTAACTGCCTTTAACCAATTCTCCTTTGAACTATCCATTGATAAACCAACAATTGTAAAACCTTTAGAATCATATCGGTTGTAAGCTTTGATCAGATTTGGATTTTCTAATCGGCAGGGACCGCACCAACTGGCCCAAAAATCAAGAAAAATATATTTACTCTTAAAATCCTTTAAGCTAAACAATTTCCCATCTGCATCGGCAAGCGAAAAATCGATGGCATTTGAACCTAAACTGGTATTAAAATTAGCCTCTGTAAAAGTTTTGATCCGCTTACCATAAGATGAGTTTTTTGTTTCTGCCGATAACAGATTATAATTCTCTAAGGCCTTATCCCGATTTGGATAAGTTACATATTGATCAAAAATTGCAATTGCCGTAGCTACTTGCGTAGGGTTTGCTTTTACAAATTTGCTAAATACACTATCTCTTGATTTTTTTTGCTTGTTTGCAAATTTTCTTCTGGCTTCTTTATCTTTTTCTTCGTTACCTGTTGCTTCAGGTCTTTTTCCGGGAATTGCATATAATGAGGTTTTAAGTTCATCTAAAACATCATTTTCTTTAGAACCGGTAATCTTTAATTCGAAAAATTTAGAGATATCTCCAGTGATATTTAATGAGCTTCCTTTTTCCATTAAAAATATTCGCATTTGATTATTTACCGAGTTGGTTAAAGTACACCGCACCGACTCGTTAAGCAGAATATCTTTTGAAAAAACATCTGAGTTCGCGAAAGCAGAATCTTGACTAACAATATCATCCAATTCATAGGAAAATATTACCTTCCCACTCTTCAATCCACCGATATTAGCTGATACACGCACAGTAGATTGTGCATGTAAGTCAGCCATAAAACTTAAGATTAAAAGTACAATCCCTAATAACTTGACTTTATTCATTATGTTAATAATTTAAACCTGGAATCGGACTTTCATTTACAATTTTATCTAACATATGTTTTAAATATTGAAAGTGAATTTTGGTATCCTGATCTTTTGCCGTAACTGCACCTCTTCCAATATCTCTACGTAAATCTTTAAGGTGCGCAAAGGCCAAAGCTTTAACATTTGAATACAATAACACATCAGTTGGGGTTACGGATGCCAAAATATTATCAGTAGATCCCTGTAACGCAAAACGTTTATTGTACATGGTGATGATACTGCCAACATACATTTTTTGTAATGCCCGGCGATATTCATCCGTTGATTTACCTGTTTTTAACTCACTAAAAATTCCATTCTTTAAATCATTCAACCATTCTTTTGGTGAATATGCACCCTTACCATTATCCCTTTGATTCACCATCATTCTATAAAGTCGTGATTGCGAAGTCACAGATGCAACTACACCTTGTTGTACAGCTTGAACGGCATTAAAACTAAAACCGGGATCGATTTTATTTAAAATTTCTTTGTTGGCTAGCCATTTCGGAGTATTAAATACCTGATCATTGTAAAATTTTATAGCTTCTTTTTGTTTAGCTAAGCTTACAGCCTGATAAACGGCTCCTGGCTGGTCAGTACTTTTCTCAGTAACCATTACACCACCTAAATATTTCAAAACATGAAATGCGTAGCGGCTATATTGTCCAACGGCTTCTTTATACATCTCATCTAAATTGCCATAACCTTTTCCATCCTCTTTTGTCCAGTTGATTAACTGCGGAACAATTCTCTTAAGGTTTTTGATACCATATAAACTTGCTTTGATTGCATCATCGCCCAAATCTTCAGATTGCGATCGAGGATCGTGATCTCTACCTTCACCACCAAACCATAAACGTTTGTTGCTGGCTAAACTATCAATTGTTATTTTGTTTAATATTTTAGCTTCTGCTTCAGCACTCGGCTGATCAAGAATGGGTTTATACCCCCACTGAATCGCCCATTTATCATAGTCATTAATTCTTGGGTAAATACCTGCCGCGGTAATATTATCTCCGGGCTGTGCTACATAATTAAAACGGGCATAATCCATAATAGAAGGTGTGTGACCATGTGCTTCAACCCACGCTTTATCACGAAGTTTTTCAACCGGAACAGTGCTACTTGCCCCCATATTATGCCTTAAACCTAAAGTGTGACCAATTTCATGTGATGAAACGAAGCGAATTAACTGCCCCATCAACTCATCATCAAATTTATTCTTACGTGCTCGGGGATCGATAGCACCAGCCTGAATCATGTACCAACGATGAACCAGGTTCATCACATTATGATACCAGCCAATGTGGCTTTCTAAAATTTCTCCAGTTCTTGGATCAGCAATATTTGGTCCATAAGCATTTTGCTGAGGGGATGCAAAATAACGAATTACCGAAAAACGGGCATCATCCAAACTCATGGTTGTATCTGCCTCTGGCCATTCTTTAGCTAAAATCGCATTTTTAAAACCAGCCTGTTCAAAAGCCTTTTGCCAATCGTTAACACCTGCAATTAAAAATGGTCTCCATTTTTTCGGGGTTGCCGGATCGATGTAATAAACAATCTGCTTTAGTGGCTCAACCAGTTCTCCTTTTCTGAATTTTTCTAAATCTTCCACTTTTGGCTCTAGTCTCCAGCGGTGAATAAATGCTTCTTGTTCTACCTTTTGCTGATTATCGTTGTATCTAACATTTGCGCTGGCGAAGAAGCCAACCCTAGGATCGTATAAACGTTTTCTTAAAGGATTTTCAGGAAGTTTAATAAATGAAGTATTCATGCCCAGGGTTACTGCACCGGCTTCACTTACAGCCGGAAGTTTAACACCAGTTGCAGTGTATGTTCTAATGCTCCTTACCTCTGTATTCATAGGGAAGCTTTTTACACTTTCGATGTAGGAGCGATCGGCAGCCTGCATTCCGAGACCATAAGCCTTTTTATTATCGCCATTAAAGGCCAACAATGGCGATTCACTGATTAAAAAATCAGTAACATCAATAACTACACCTGAAGAATCCTTACTTTTCGCCTTGATTGGAAAAGCAGCTAAAATAGGGTTGAGATTTGAACTTGCTACTGCTTTCGAAATCATATCGGTTGAATCGGCAATACTCACTGTGGCCGAAACCTTTAAAAACAATTTATTATTTGGACCTAATTCCCAATAAATAATTTTCGATGCAACTTCCTCTCCCCCATAATTACCTGCACCAGGAGTAGATTTACTCAGGCGGTTAACCGCCAGGATTTCTTTCTTCAAAAGCTGATTAGGGATTTCAAAAAAGTATTTGTCATTCAGTTTATGAACAGTAAATAAACCTTTTTGGGTTACTGCTTTCGCTGTAATAATTTCAGCATAAGGTTTTATCGCCGTCTTTGTACTATCGGCTTTTGGTTTGGCCGCTAATGCTGCCGAAGCCGCTTTTGCAGCAGCTGCTTTCTTTTTGTTGTTGTTAAAAATGCTACAAGAGCTTGCCGTTGTGATAAGCAAAGCGGTAGCTAACACCAGGCTTTTAGGCCCAGCGTTAAGGTTGAATATGTTATTTTTCATGTTTCTGTTTAGTAACCCGGATTTTGGATTAAGTTAGGGTTGGCATCTATGGCATTATTAGGTAATGGAAGTAATTTAGCAGCCGGTCTGTAGCTGGTTTTCAAGGCACCAAGAACAGCATCAGCCTGCCCGGTTCTTTTTAAATTGTACCAACGGTGTGCCTGTTCGCAGAAGAACTCCTTTCTGGCTTCCATTAAAATCTCATCTAGTAAAGTTGCTTGTGCAGTAGTTGTACTCACTGCAGTTTGTGCCCTCGAACGGATGACGTTTAAATCGCTTAAAGCACCACTTAGGTTAGTTCCAATTCTCGTTCTTGCTTCTGCTCTGATTAAATATTGTTCAGCTAAACGCAATACCGTAGGCGATTCAATTACTCCCGCGGCTGCAGCCAATGCCTGCGTGGTGTACTTATATTTGTAAGGCACAGCTTTAACCACTCCGGCAACAGTGTAGTTGGTCATCCAACGCTGACGACGAAGATCAGTGCTGGTGAAAAGATTTAAGAAAGCAGGACGAATCTCAAATTGTGGATCACTACCTGTAAATGGTAAAAATGTACCGGCTTCAACCGTGTATTGGTTAGTTACCGCCAATGGTGATGACATTTGCCAGATGCTTTCGGTGTTATTTTTCGTCCATACTCCGGTAGCGATATTTGCAGATGGAATCATGGCATATAAACTGGAAGCAATTACCTCTGAAGCGTTACTTTCCGCAGCCGCATAGTTCTCAGTAAATAAATTCACTCTGGCCAGTAAAGAAGCCGCAACAAATTTGTTTACCCCCAATCTGGTATTCGATGAAGCAGAATAATCAGCCAAAAGATTGGCTTTAGCTTCGGTTAAATCAGCAGTGATTTGGGCATAAACATTTGCCACTGTTTCCTTAGGCAACATGGCACTCACACCTACATCAGTAGTTAAAACCAACGGAATGCCCCCAAATGTATTAACCAAATTGAAATAACAATAAGCCCTGATTACTTTCGCCTCGGCAGTGAATTGTTTTTTTACAGGATCTGTTGTTCCAGGATACTTTTGCAATCCTTCAATAATTGCGTTTGCTCTATATATAATGGCATACCAATCTGAAAAAATAGATCCCTGAGCCGAGCTTACTGTAGTATATGAATTATCAAAAAGTTCACGATATGTTGGGTTTACGCCTATATATAGCAAGTCATCAGCTTGAATCGAACTGTACACAGGTAAAAATGTAGTTTGTGTGGATGTTGATGCCAGGCCAGTGTAAAGGCCAGCCAAAGCATTCGCAGCCATTTTATCAGAAGAAAAGACAACAGAGGTTGTAATCTCATTCAAAGGTGGATCAATCTCCACTGTTTTTTCACATGCAGAAAAAACCAATGTGGCTAAAGCCATGCTACAAAGCAATATTTTTTGATATGATTTTGTCATGATTGAAATGTTTAAAAAGTGAATTGTAAACCTGCAACAATTGTACGCAGTGGCGGAGTAGCTACCCCTTGTGATTCTGGATCGAAACCTTTATAGCCAGTTATGGTCCATAAATTCTGCGCATGTGTAAATACCCTTATATTTTCTGCATGCAATTTCGATAACCATTTTGCAGGCAAGTTATAAGATAGGCTTACGTTTTTAAGTCTGATGAAAGAAGCATCAACTACGTTAGCATCAGATCCTGTCCAGTTGCTATAACCAAAATAGGCAGCTCTACCATTCAAACCGCCAGTTCCGGCAGTTACCAAATAATCCTGAGATCCTAAGGCCAGATAATCATTAACTACACTAGCTGCCGCATTATACATATATCCAGGAGGATAGAAAGATGCATTAGCCAAACTTCTACCCTGCTGTTTCACAAATTGAAAGGTAAAATCAAAATTGAAGTTTTTATAAGTAATTGAGTTGGTTAATCCCCCAAAGAATTTTGGATAAGTCGTTCCGATATAATATCGATCTCCCCTTCCAATTTCTGATAATCCTGTAGTAGGAGAAGCGGTTCCACCCGTTCCGTTTAGATCTGCAAATGCTGGTAAATTAGTAGCCGGATCAATACCTAAAAACTGGTAACCAGCAATAAAACTGATCGGTTTACCAACTAAATAGCTGGTATAATATGATGTTTTTTCAATACCCGGAAATGATAATAACTTGTTCTCATTCTTACTGATGTTGAACGACGATGTCCAGGTAAAATCCTTGCTCTTAATATTTGTACTGATTAAACTTACTTCTAAACCCGAATTTTGCACATTTGCAGCAAGGTTACTTTGATAACCTGTAAAACCCGCTTGAGGACTTAGTGGATAGGTGATCAATTGATTTCCACTTCTGTTTCTATAATAAGAAGCAACCAATGATAATCTATCTTTAAAGAAACCCAATTCTAAGGCAACTTCCAGTTTTTTGGTAGTTTCCCACTGATAATCATCATTGGCAATACGAGAAGGGTTTAGGCTTGAATTTCCATTATAAACTGCGGTAGAGGTAGAATATGTAGCCAGATAAGCATAGTCGCCAATATCATCGCTACCAACAGTTCCGTAACTTCCACGAAGTTTACCAAAGCTAAACCAGTTTGTTTTTTCTTTTAGGAAAGCTTCTTCGGTGAAAATCCAGGCGGCGCCTATTGAACCGAAATTGCCGAACTTTTTATTTGGGCCAAATCGTGATGAACCATCTCTTCTGAAATTCGCATTCACAATGTACTTATTTTCAATATTGTAATTCACACGTCCAAAAAGTGAAGCATACTTGAATTCTTTCGATGAAGCAGCTGTTGAAATAGTAGTTGCCGAAGATATGTTCCTTAAAAAATCATCTGATGGAAATCCTGTTGCGCTTGAATAATAAGGCTGTTCTGATTGCCTATATTGATATGTTCCACCTGCCAAAACGTTTAGCGAGCCTTTCCAAACCTTATGATTGTAGGTAATTTGAGGCTCAACAATATAAGTATTGGTGTAAGTATAAGCATAAGATGCTGAACCAGAAGTAGGAACTGAGAACGCAGTATTTAAAGAACTTAACGGCCTGATGGTCGTTTGTTTCATATCAGTTTTACTATAACCAAATGATGATTTGATATCCAAGCCATCTAAAATGTTGTATTTTAGGCTTAAGTTTGATGATAAATTACTGCTTCTGTTATCATTGGTTTGGTATAAAAAACCAAGTGGATTATTTAAACCTGATACCCAATATAAACTTCCGTCTGCTTTGTAAAGCGGATAATTTGGTGGCAAATTATACGCAAATGTTGCCAAATCTGTTGTCGATATATCATTCTTATCGGTAGAGTAAATAGCAGAAAAACCCAAATTGAACTTTTGATCGAGTGAGCTATGATTGAGATTTACATTAAAACCACCACGCTGATAGGATTGATCACCGGGAAACACATTTCCTTCTTTATGATAAGTTCCGCTGATGTAAAAATTGGTTCGATTATCTCCACCCGAAACATTAGCGCTAATGTCATTTGTTCTGGCAGTTCCGCCCAAAATTTCTCTCAACCAATCCGTATTTGCGGTTTGATCCCATACCAATAAATCAGGAGCAGTAGTTGTTGATGGTGCAGCGGGATTTGTGGTTACATTAGCAAAACCTTTTCTGCGTAATGCAAGATATTGATCTACGCCTAACATTTCTAAAAAACGAGGAACTACAGAAGCGCCAGATGACGCATTTACACCAAATTTGGTTTTACCCGATTTACCTCTTTTTGTAGTGATTAAAACAACACCATTAGCAGCCCTTGAGCCATAAATCGCAGTTGCATCTGCATCTTTTAGTACTTCAATACTCTCAATATCAGCTGGATTAATGATATTTAACGGACTGGTCTGGCCTTCTGCTGATGGCAATCCTGTGTTTCCTGATGACGATGCAGCCAGGTTAATCTGTTCTGACAAAAATGGTACCCCATCCACAATATAAAGTGGTCTGTTGGCTTTACCAATTGAATTTGCTCCACGAATCTGAACATTCATGCCCGCTCCTGGTAAACCGTTGGTTTGCACAACAGATACACCTGGCATTCTGGCCTGAAGTGTTTGCAGAAGATTGGTTACGGGCTGCTTTTCTATTTCTTTGGCAGTAATTCCAGATTGAGATCCTGTGGTGGTTCTACGGGTTGTTGTACCATAACCGATAATTACCACCTCGTCTAATCTAGCGGGATCAAGCTTCATTTTCACCGTTAGGTTTGCCGCAGAGTTTACCGTAATATTCTGTGTGCTGTAACCAATATAACTAAATTCAATAACCGTGTTTGGGCCTGCTACGCCAATAGCAAAGTTACCTTTAGCATTAGTTGAAACAGCCTGACTACCGTTTTTTACACGGATAGATACGCCGACCAATGGTTCATCTTTTTCATCAACCACCTTACCATTTACCACGAAGCCATCGCGTTTGCCAGCGAAGTCTTCTGCTAAAATTTGAGGTTGTTTAACGGATTCAACTTCTTTCTCTGTTTGGGTTTTAACAACTATAAATTGATCATTAATCACTTCATAGGTAAGATTGTTCACATTCAAAATCTGATCTAAAAGATCTTTCAGTTTGATATTATTATAGCTACCGCTGATAGCGCCAACATTTTTTTTGATCTGATTATTATAAACCAATCTGAATTTGGCTCTTTGCGCAATAGTTTTTAATACGTTTTCAAGTTTTTGGTCAGAAAACTCAATGGATAATCTTTTTTCAGTTAGCTGTGCATTAACTGATGATGACCAGCTAAACTGAACAGCAATGGCTATACCCAAAATTTGTAGTAGAGAAAATTTCATAATCCTAGTTAAAATGGGGAGTGCAGCAGCTTCAAAGAGACGCTTACTTGTCTCTTGTTTAACCAGCCCAAAGTTTAGGGCACAGGCTGGCCTTTTGAACAATTTTTTGTACATTTGTTTGGTTTTAGTAGTAAAGTATTAGGCTTCTAAATCTTCACAGCAGGGTGTTGCAGCACGCCTGCTGTTGTTTTTTCACATAGTTTGTAGATATTTATTTCATTAGTTACATCCTCCTCCAGTTAAGTCAATTTGGTTTTTGTTGATTGTGTATTGGGAATTAATAACAGCCGAAATTACTTTCAAGGTATTTTCCAATGACTGATCAGTTACATCAGCAGATAAAAAGCAATTCGAATAATTATTTTTTCCCGTATTAATTTTTACATTAAATTTTTTCTCTACCCGCTCTTTAACATCGTTAAAAGCTATATTTTCGAAATTCATATCGTATTCAGTGCCATTTAAAATTAGTACTTTCTCGGCAACTGGCGCAGGGATCAAATTTCCCGTGGTTTGTGAGCCTTTTACTTCAAATTCATTTCCATGAGTAATGATAATTGGCTTGGACAATTCATTTAAATTATGGTTGGTAGATGAAATGGCTACCTTCCCGGTAAGCACAGTTAACTTGAATGTTTTAGATTTGATACTTTCTTTAATATTGAAACTGGTACCCAAAACACGGGCAAGGTAATTGCCGGTTTTAATGATAAATGGATGGCGCTTATCTTTCGCAACTTCAAACAGTGCCTCACCATATAGCGTTACATTACGGGTACTATCGCTAAACTTACTAGGATACTCTAACTTACTATTTCCTTTTAGCCATACAATTGAATGATCGGGCAAATGAATTTTGGTGATCATGCCATTAGAAAAGGCGCTCATATTTTTAACTACTTCTTCTTGTTTTCCAATTTTTTGCCACACAAAAATCCCGATGCTGCATAAAATTAAAATGGATGCTGCAAGGGTAAAATACTTAAATAACTGTTTTGAGCGTTTAGCAGGAGGAAATTCAATTTTGGTTAAAATAGACTGATATAATCTTTCTCCCAATTGATCTTTATTCTCATGTTTGAGTTCCCATATCGGAAATTCTGATGGATTTGACGAATACCAGTGATCTAAATACTCCTTCTCTTCAGCACTGATCGTCCCGTTGAGCATTTTTTTCACTAAATAATCAATTTCAGAAGGCAGTTTGTTCGCGTTTTTCATGATCTTATACCTTAATAGTATAAAAAACACCAACTAACCCTTGCTTTGCATTAAAAAAAATATAAAAAAGATGTAAAACCGTTCAAATTACCTTTAATATGCTTCACAGCCTTAGTAATATGGCCTTCAACTGTCTTCTCGCTTATATTCATCTCAGATGAAATTTCTTTAGCTGACAGTCCTTGATCTCGACTGAGTCGAAAAACCATCTGACATTTCTCTGGAAGTTGAGAAACCAATACTTCAATTTGAATTACTGCTTCACTGAAAGCCAAATAGTGTTCCGTACCGTGATCAATTAGCTCATTTTCTATTTCTTCGCCAATTTCAACATTCTTATATTTTGATTTTGAAACAATTTTAGAGTAAATAGAATACTTGAGTGCTGCTGAAATATAGGTTTTGAAAGTATATTTTAATGTAGTTTTATGCCGATTAGACCAGATGGAAAGAAAAACCTCCTGTACTACTTCTTCTGATTCTTCCTGAACTTTTAGCTTGGTATATGCAACCTGAAGCAATTTGTCCCAATAGCGATTATAAAGAATTTTAAACGCACCTTGATTATCTTTTTTCAGTTGCTCAAATAGAATTTCATCAGAATGCTCATCAGGCACGTGCATCGCTATACTTTTTGGCTAATATAGAGGTTAAATTTATATTATCAAATTGTCACTTACTGGTAATAATTCTGATAGTAATCAGGATTAGGGTTCTACATTGCGGTTGGTTTCAAAATGGCACAACTTTTTGGTGTCTAATGAATAATCAAATCGACACCAATAATATAGCGGCTTGACAATAAGTTATTTATAATTTTTTGTAGATATTCAACTTTTTGGAATGTTGAAATTAAACTTATACGCATCCAATGTATGTTAAGTATATATTAACTTTTGTCATTCTGAAAAGTTGATATAACTGCCATGACTAAAATCATTTTGATCTAGACATAATGTCTTATGTTGTACAGCTGTACAGCTACCTGAATTTTACGAACTTATCACTATTTTGCATTATTATCCAGATGCAATTTCCATTGCTACATTGGATAAACCGCTGTAGACAGACCCCCTATCGCCACGTACACCTCTAGTAAAACGCCTTGCTATACATAGAACTTACAAATAACTAAAAACTGGAGCAATGGGGTCAAATGAATCGGATTGTCCACGTAAGCAGCTTTTTCTTGTAACCCTCAATTTAGCGTTCACTCCTGGTGGAATCTCAACATCCAGCACGACCTTCTTATTTTCTGCCTTCCACTTCTACCGAATCTCCCCCTGCGGACTTTTAAACTTCGTCAAGTACTGAATTTATTTGTGGTCTTATTACATGTTAAACTTACCAAAAAATGATCGCTCTTTCAAATTAATGCGATAACAGATTACTGAGTTTTATTTATTTTATACAGTAAAAAATCGAGTATGTCGAGTAATTTAATGAACTAAGGGAAGGAATATTTTATCAGTTCTAAGCTTTGGAGTTTTTTGCTTACAAAAAAATATTTAAAAAAGTACGGTATCCCTAAGGGAATACCGTACGATTGGGTCGACAACGGTTCGAATTAGTAATAAATTTATTGCTGATTTGAAGAGAATCGCAGAACTAGACACTAAGATGACAGAGTACAATGAGCTGGGTAGGTTGATGAAATTACGAAAGGAAAGAGAAAAGCTAATTCCCAAAGTTGTAGACAAAATGAAAAAAATCAGAGCTAAGCGAAAATCCAGAAAAGTGGCACTCCAGAAATGGATAATGAATATTTCTGATGATTAAATATTAGATGGATAAACCATCTGCATATTTCAAATTAGTGATGGAGAAAAGCACTAACTGAAATCACTAATTTTATTATGAATGGACTTAAAGATATAATTTTAAAAACAGCTTTATAAACTTCAACGATTTGTACTTTTGTAATTATTTAAACAATGAAAAAAAATAACAGCTGCAATTTAGAAGCTTGCTTGATGTGTAAGCATACCTTACCTGAGTGGCATGCTGTAATAAATAGCCATAAACGCAATTTCGTTGCTAAAAAGGGCGAGGTTATTATTAAGGAAGGCGAGCCTGTAACAGGTGTTTATTTTGTCACATCGGGCAATGTTAAGGTGCATAAACATTGGGGCGATAAAGAATTGATCATCCGCTTTGCAAATGATGGTGCTATTTTCGGTCATCGCGGTATTGGTACTGCAAACAGCAATTACCCGATTTCAGCAACTGCTCTGGAAACGACATCATTATGCTATGTTGATATCGAATTTTTCAAAACTACGCTTAAAGTCAACCACGATTTTGCTTATCGTTTATTAATGTTTTATGCTGATGAACTGCAATCTTCAGAAAAGAAAATGAGAAACCTTGCGCTAATGTCGGTAAAAGGCAGGTTAGCTGTTGCAATATTAAGCCTTAAAACGCAATTTGGTTTAAATAGCGAAGGTTTTTTAAATCTGGCTTTAAGTCGGCAGGATTTGGCAGCTTACACTGGGGCTACCTACGAAACTGTTTTTAGAACAATGAACGAACTGCTGGCCGAAGAACTCATCCACGTAAAAGATAAAATGATTGGCATTTTGGATGAAAATAAACTGCTGGATTTGAGCAATAAGTAAATCATGATTGGGGTTGTTTTATGCGGCGGACAAAGTGTAAGGATGGGAACCGATAAAGGTTTATTAAACCATCAGGATAAGCTTTGGGCTGAATTGGCTGCCGATAAACTGAGATCCATAGGCTTGCATGTGAAATTTTCAGTAAATCTAACTCAGGAAAACAAATACGCTAACTATTTTAATAAAGCACAGTTAATTACAGACCATCAATCGCTTGATTTAAAAGGGCCCTTACTTGGCGCTTTATCAGCGCATCTGGCAAATCCGAATGATGATTTGTTTCTATTGGCCTGTGATATGCTGCTAATGCAAACGCATATTTTGGAGAAATTAAAGCAAGCTTTTGTTGTTTCTGATGCTTTCGATGCTTATATTTTTATAAAAAGCGAACAACAAGAGCCATTGTGCGGGATTTATACCTCCAGAGGTTTGAAAAAGATATTGCACATGCTTCAAGATGGTAAATTGCTTGGACGCAGCATGAAGTTCGTATTATCCAATTTAAACGTCTCTGAAATTCTTATTGAGGATAAGGATTATCGCTGCTTTGATAACTTCAATTCTGATGGGGAAATTAACGGCTTATAATAACATCAATTCTGATTGCTCGATTGGCCTAAAATTACTTTTATCTGCTTCGCAAAGGATGCAGCAATAATCTTCAGATAAATCTTTAAAAGCTGTTCCTGGCAAGATGTTATTTTCCAGTTCTCCAAGCTGCTCGCTGTAAACCGTCAAGCAATCGCTGCATTGGTAAAGCAAAACTTTGTCTTTGCTAGATGAATCTTCGGTTTTCATATTTACAGATTGCGGATTACTCTTTATAGCACTTTGGCGCTGCTTATAAAATTTATAAACCGCTCGTCTAATTTGCTCAGGCAATATTAATCGTGGGTTGCCACGACTAAAAATCTCGCCGGTACGTTCATTAGGGTTGAAATCCTTCGCACAAAGAATATCATAGACTGGAAATAATTTTATCCCCCATAAACTAATCACATATCTTTTTCGGATTAAAATACTGCTAAAAATTTCACTTTTCTTTCGGGTTTTAATTCCAAAGCAAATACCGAAAGTTCGGGTATCATTAATGCTTAAATGCTTAACCAAAAAGTTCTTTAATTCCAGTCCTTCCAAACAATTATCTTCTACCTGAAAATTGAGTTCGTTCGCCGCATGGCGCATATTCAGGTCAAATTCTTCCAGTAAATCGTTCCAAAGTTTTTTGTCGTTTTCTTCAATGCCTTTTACCACAATGGTTTTCCACGAAGTGCAGCAAAACTGACCAAGTTTGGTATCTAAACACAACTGGCAAAGGCGTTTCAAAAAAGCAACACTAAACAATTCATCTCTACGGTAAATACCCAGCCAATATTTATTGTTGTAACGGTTTAATCCTTCGTAATACGGTAAATTGAAGGTTGATAAAGCAACAGGTTTTTCGGCAAATCTAAGTACAAAATCTTCCTGATTTAAATACGCAAAAAGTGCTTCGCCATTGACGGTCTCGTTATCTATAAATTGCGATGGATAATCCGTAATAATCTTTTCAATCGCCTTAGTTAGCTTCGCAATGTGGTTGGTGTAGCAAAGCTGTTTCCACTCGTAAATTACGTTGGTTTTTGGAAAACGGATAATTAAATGCCAGTAATGTTCTGCTTGCGAAGATGCAATCCAATTGATATTGCCCGTAAGCATGGGTGTAAAACTTTGGTTGCTATCGCAAATATTTACCTTCACTTTAGGTTTGTAATCAATATCATCCAGAATATCTTTATAAATACCGCCCGTTAACCAGCTGTTGCGTATAAAAATTTCTTCAGCTGGATAAGAACTGATAATATTTGGCGAATTATTATTATCAACTTCGTAAGCAACTCCCAATTTATCAAGCTCAATCGTAAAATCTGGCAAGTTATAATTTGCGGTATCAACCAATAATTGTTGGCGCAAACCGAAACGAACAAACCCGATTTTTGCCTTACTGGCTGCCACCAATATGTTGTACAAATTGCCAGGAGAAATAATCCCGCCAGGAAAATTGAGGATAATTGTTTGGTCCATTTTTAAGTGTTGATTAAGCCAAATTCCAATACCGCTTTCGGGAAATTCATGTTTTCATGCCCTGATCTGCAAAGTTTCAGTAAAGCAAATCTTTGTATGTTGCTTAGGTTTTGCCATTGGCTGATGGAGATTTCCAGATTTAACTCGGTAGATTTTTCAATCAGCATTTGCGGAATTTGCGCTAAGTTATTCCATGCTGGTTGCATATCTACGGCGAATTCTGTTGCATTTTTTCCTGTATAAATATGAATCAGATTGATCAAGTATGTTCTATATTCAGCAGTTTCTATTGTATTGGTAACAGGCAAAAGAGCCAATTCTATTCTTTCCGTTGGATGAAATCGACCCCATTCGCCAAGCTTTAGCTTTATGCCTGTCAAATCCAATTTAAAACGAACCACCATTGGAATGCAACGAACGTTTTCTTCCATAAAATCTTCTTCGAATTTGAAATATTCAATGCCTTCGAGGTTAATAAATTCAGATGGTTCCAGTTCTACTTTTATCATTATTTTAAGTTTTATTCAGCTAATGCAACTTCTGGAGCTGTTTTTAGCACGTTAACAAAGGAATCGAGAATAGCCTTTACTTCAGGGCGACAACTTCCGCAACCCATTCCTGCACCTGTAAGCTGGCAAAGTTGCAAGTGGTCTTTACAGCCATCTTTTATTTTATTAATTAAATTGCCCTCCCCCACATTGTTGCAGCTGCAAACCATTTTTCCAATAATTGGTTCGGCAGTTTTGCCACTTCTTAATAGTTGAAGCCTTTTTTCACTCAGCTCCATTTTATTTTCAATGAGGTTTCTAAACTCCAGAAACTCACTTTTATCGCCCACTAATATGGCGCCTACTAACCTGTCGTTATGTACAATGCACTTTTTATAATAGCGCTTGGCCTTATCAATAAAGGTAATTTCCTCGTAAGTTGGGTCGTTGTCGGGAACTTCCGCCAAACCTAGAGAGCACAATTCCAAGCTGTGCATTTTTAAAATATTCATCAGCAGGCTGCCCTGATAAAACTTGGCAATATCGCCGCAAATAAATTTGGCCACAATTTCGGCCTGTTGCTCCGCCGCGGCGGTAATGCCATACATTTGCCCTTTAAATTCGGCAATTTCGCCAATGGCAAAAACATCCTGCTCGCTGGTCCTTAAATATTCATCAACTACAACGCCTCTTTTGCATTCAATGCCAGCATCCTTAATTAATTCGGTATTGGGCATTGTTCCGATGGCAATAATCAGCGATTCGCAATCAATTGATAAACCACTTTTCAGGCGGATGCCCGATATGTTTTTTTCGCCGATTACGCGGTCAATTTCATCGTTATAAAAAATTTCGATGCCTTTACTAATCAATTCTTCGTGTAGTAACTGACTAGCCAAACCATCCAATTGCCTGCCCATTAACCGCGAAATCCGTTGAATTACGTTTACTTTTGAGCCAGTTTCTGCAAGCGATGAAGCAAGTTCAATGCCCAATAAACCGCCACCCACAATAACCACTTTTCCGTTAGTTGCCGCGGCATGTTTTTTAAAACTGTCGGCATCATTTCGGCTTCGCATGGTGAATATACCGTTAAGGGGTGGAATATCCTTTAGCATAAAAGGCCTGCTTCCTGTGGCTAAAAGCAAAATATCGTAGTGGTGGATTTCGCCTTTACTATCCACAACCGTTTTATCAATTCTGTTGATTTTATCAATACCCAAACCGCGATGGAGCCTAATTCTGTAATCAATTTCCTCGCTATCGCTCATTTTAATCAGGTTGTGCCATGGCAAAGTGCCAATAATATAATCGGGCAAAAGCACACGGTTATAAAATGGAAAATCTTCCCTGCTGAAAATCTCAATGTCATCTTCACTATTTAAGGCTCTGTAACTTTTTACAAAACCGCAAGCACCTGCACCAGCTCCAATTACAATTACTTTTTGCCTCGGTTTTTGATAAAGTTTTACCTCAACCGCAGTAAATTTAAAATCGGGTTCTTTGCTTAGTGGGTCAACCAAATTATTAGTTAGGTTATTTACCCGATTTAAATCGCTCTTTAAAATTTTGCCCCAATGCATCGGCATAAAAACAACTCCAGGCTTAATATCTGTCGAAAATTTTGCTTTCAAACGAACATTTCCGCGCAGGCTGTTCATTTCAACTACATCATTATCCTTAATATTTCTTTTTTCCGCATCTGCGGGATGAATTTCCAAAAACGACTCGCTAATGTGCTGGTTGAGTTTGTTTACTTTGCCTGTTTTGCTGCGGGTGTGCCATTGGTCTCTTATTCTGCCAGTGGTTAAAATCAGCGGATGCGCTGGCGTTAAAGGTTCAGATTGATTTTGACCATCAAAAGAAATGATATTTGCCTTTTTATCCTGCGTAAAAAACTGATGATTTTCAAACAATCTGGTCGTTCCAAAAGCTTTTTCTTGTTTGGGGTAAGGCCATTGAACGGCTCTTTTTTCTTTCAGAATTTCATAATTCAATCCGCTGATATCGATATTCGTACCTTCGGTAAGTGCGGCGTGTTCATCGTAAATGGCGGCGGCATTTTTAAAATCGAAACCCTCAAAACCCATCTTTTGAGCGAACCTGCAAATAATTTCTGCATCAGGTAAAGCTTCGCCAGGTGCTTGTATCACTTTGCTTAAATACGAAATGTAACGCCCCGCATTGGTCATGGTGCCTTCTTTTTCGGCCCAGGCTGCAGCAGGAAGAACTACATCAGCATATTTCAGCGTCTCAACCTTTTTGCTAATATCCTGCACCACCACAAACTTTGCCTTTTTTAAGCCTTCTTCTGCTTTTCTAACATCAGGCAAACTAATTAATGGGTTGGTGCATAAAATCCAGATCGCTTTCAGCTTTCCAGTATTCAACTCATCGAACATTTCGGTAGCGGTAAGCCCAGGTTTTGGTTGGATTGTACCCAAAGGGATTTGCCAGAATTTTTCTACCTCATTGCGATGAGTTTCATTGTCTAAATTTCGATGAGCGGGAAGCAGATTGCTTAAGCCGCCAACTTCTCTACCACCCATTGCATTCGGTTGGCCCGTAAGCGAAAAAGGACCGCTGCCAGGTTTGCCGATATGCCCGGTAATTAAATTGAGGTTGATAAGTGATAAATTTTTGTTGGTGCCTACGACACTTTGGTTGAGGCCCATCGTCCACATGGTAATAAAACCCTTCGCATTGCCTATAAAAGATGCCGCCAAACGAATATCGCTTTCCTCAATTCCACAAATACAGGCAGCTTCCTGTAACGAAGTTTCGAAAACGGTTGAACGATATTTTTCAAAACCATTGGTTCTTTTTGCAATAAAATTGAGGTCGATGTTTCCATCTTCAATTAAACATCGGCCAATGGCATGATGCAAGGTAATATCCGTACCAGGATTAAGTTGTAAATGAACATCGGCAAGCGAACAGGTTTGCGTTTTTCGTGGGTCGCTCACAATAATTTTCAGGTTCGGATTTCTCTCTTTCGCGGCCTCTACCCTTCGCCATAAGATAGGATGGCACCAGGCAGGGTTTGCCCCAGCCACGAAAATACAATCGGCAATTTCAATATCATCATAACTAATGGGAACGGTATCTTCGCCCAAACTCATTTTATAACCCATAACCGCACTGCTCATACATAAGCGGCTATTGGTATCGATGTTATTGCTGCCGATAAAACCTTTAATCAATTTATTTACAACATAATATTCTTCGGTTAAGCACTGCCCGCTGGCGTAAAATGCAACGCTATCCGGGCCATGTTTTGCAATCAACGCTTTAAAAACCATCGCTGTGCGTTCCAATGCTTTATCCCAGCTCACTTGTTGTAATGGCATATTTTTGTTATAGCGCATGGCGGGATAAAGCAATCTATCGCCCTTATCGTTTGCGGTGTAATGCAAATTCATGCCTTTGCTGCACAACATTCCTTTGTTTACGGGATGGTTTTTATCGCCATCAACAGTAATGCGTTCCTGATTATCTTTACTAACCACAATGCCGCAGCCAACTCCGCAATAGCAGCAGGTTGTTGTATTACTGGCAAATATGTTGTTTTCTATCTTCAAGGTAATCAGGAATAAGTCGTGTTTAAATTAGTTACTTGTAGCAAAAGCCAATTCTTCTACTTTTGCTTTCTTTTGAGCCATTACCGTTCTGAAAATAAAAACGGCAACACCGATTCCCAGAATGATATAGCCCAATAATGTAAACGCGGAAGTATAATTTATCAGATCTTTTTGAACGGTTTGCCCATTTTCGATAACGGTTTTGGTTAAATGACTGGCCTCTGATTTAAACATAAAAGCGATGAGCATAGCACCGATATTGCCACCTGCACCAACAATTCCCGCAACGCTACCAACGGCAACAGGGTTGATAAACGGAACCAAACTGTACGTAGCGCCATTGGCCATCTTTAAGCTCAAGCCAAAAACAAACATCATAAAAATAGCCATCCCAATGTTGCCAGATTTGGCAAACCAAATTAGCCCAATACCTTCAATTAACAATAAAATGGATAAGAGCAGGGTTTTGCCATCGAAGCCCCAAACTTTGCCAATTTTATCGGCAACAATGCCGCCCATTGGCCTGGCGAAAATGTTTATCCAACCAAAAATACCCGCTACCAAACCTGCAATGGCGATGGTTGCACCAAAAGAATCGGTAAAAAAGATGGGTGCGAAATTATCAACAGTGATTTCTACGCCGAAACAAGCGGCATAGGCAATGGTTAAAATCCATGTTCGGTAATCTTTTGCGGCAATAAGAAATGTGTTTTTGCTGCTTTTAATGGTCTCGTCTTTCAGGTTTTTAAAATCGCCCTGCGGACTATCCTGAGTGTAACGGTAATATAAAAATGCACATACTAAAAGCATAATGCCAGGAAAAATCATTGCATAACGCCAGCTATCTGCCGAACTGCAAAAACCCAAAGCCGTTAATGCTGATGCGATTAGTGGCATAAATACGTTCGCTGCACCACCGCCAGCATTTCCGAAACCGCCTGCGGTGGCGTTTGCTGTGCCTTTAATGTTTGGCGCAAACATAATAGAGGTATGAAATTGCGTAATCACAAACGATGCGCCGATTACGCCGATGGCTAACCTGAAAAGTAAAAATGAAGTGTACGATTGGCTGGTGCCGATAAGCAACACTGGAACGGCACAAAGCACCAGTAGCCAGGTGTAAATAATTTTGGGGCCGAATTTATCTATCAACCTTCCGATTAAAAGGCGGGCAAGGATGGTTGCAGAAACGGATGCGATTTGGATATTCCCAACCTGGTCTTTTGTAAGATGCAATTGTTCACGGGCTATTTTCATTAATGGCGCCATGCCGAACCATGCAAAAAAGCAAAAGAAAAAGGTAAGCCAGGTGATGTGAAAGGTTTTCATTTGAACACCTTTGAGCGAAAATATATTTAGTTTATCGAGTGGTTTGTTGGTTGTTTGAGCTGTCATGGGGATTGGTTTAGATTTTAAGGTTGATTTGAATTAAAATTTGTAACCCAGGCCTGCACCTACGTTCCATTCGCCGTTTTTGGCCACTGTTTTAGCATTGTAGTAAAAGGGTAACTGCACCGCAAAATGATGGAATACCGCCGTTAAACCGAAACCTAAGTTTGGCGTAACTAAACTGTTTTTGGTGGCGCTAGCAGCAACTTTATCTTCTTTAATTCTCAAGGATGGAAGTAAACCAGCGGCAATTGAAAAAGGTTTGTTCGTAAATTTTACACTCGGCCCTGTACAATTGAGGTAAGCGCCATGATCTACATAACCTGCAATGATTGTACCATCAAAAAGGCTGAATTTGGCTTGTGCTTCGGCTCGAAATGAAAGCAAAGCTATGGCAAGGCAGCCTAAAAAAGCCACATAATTATTGATTTTCATAATTTTAAGTTTGGTGTTGAGCGGCTAAACGTTTAATGCAATGTAAACCGTTCCGTTTTCTACTTTGACAGGATAGGTTTTAATGGCGCATTCATCTCCACTTAAACATTCGCCGGTTTTCAATGAAAAATTCTTTTTATGGAACGGACAAGCTACCTTAGGTTCATCGGTAATGGTTCCAATCATGCCCCGGCTTAAAGCCATTTGCTTACGGTGCGGACACTCATTTTGCGTGGCATACCATTCATTTCTTCGGGTAAAATAGAAGAGCGCAATTTGTTCCTCTCCATGTTTTACGCACACCCCTCCGTTTTCTACTGCATCCTCAACACGACATGCGGCTAACCAATTTGTTGTTGTTTCTGTCATAATTGTTTGGTTATGGTTGATAATTTGTTGGTTGATTTTATATTTGGTTAGACTGATTTCCATTCCGGAGTGCGTTTTTGTCCACGCATCTCTACGAATTCTATTGTTGGGTCTTTTTCTTCTGGCGCATTAACAAAGTGTGAAAAGCGTTTTCTGATGGCAGGATTTTCTACCGCTTCTTTCCATTCGCATTTGTACGTATCTACCAATCTTTCTATTTCTGCTTCCCATTTTTCGCCCATGCCGAGGCTATCGTTAACCACCACGTTGCGCAAATATTCCATCCCGCCTTCCATTTTATTTAGCCAGGTTGCGGTTCGGGTTAATGGGTCGCCTGTGCGGATGTAAAACATTAAAAAACGGTCGATATACTTGATGCAGGTTTCGCTGTCTACATCAGCTGCAAGTAATTGAGCATGTTGTGGTTTACTGCCGCCGTTGCCGCATACATAAAGGTTCCAGCCTTTTTCTGTGGCGATGATGCCAAAATCTTTACTTTGTGCTTCTGCACACTCACGAATGCAACCGCTGACTGCTGATTTGAACTTGTGCGGCGCTCTGATTCCACGATAGCGCTCCTCAATACGGATGGCAAAACTTACGCTGTCATGCAAACCAAACCTGCACCAAGTGCTTCCCACGCAGCTTTTTACAGTTCTCAAACCTTTGCCATAAGCATGTCCACTTTCAAAACCAGCAGCAATTAATTCCTCCCAGATGATTGGCAAATCGTTCAAGTGTGCGCCGAACATATCAATTCTTTGTCCTCCTGTTATTTTAGTGTAGAGGTTGTATTTTTTGGCTACTTCGCCAATTACAATTAATTTTTCAGGGGTAATTTCTCCACCCGCAACACGAGGAACAATAGAATACGAACCGCCTTTTTGGATATTGGCTAAAAACCTGTCGTTGCTGTCCTGTGCGGTATCATTTCCTCTTTTAAGAATCATTTCATTCCAAAGACTTGCCAGTAAGGAAGAAACCAAAGGTTTGCAGGTTTCACAACCGTCAGATTCGCCGAGTTTATCTAAAACTTCATCGTAGCTTTTTAGCTGATGGATGTGAATCAGGTCGTATAATTCCTGGCGACTGTAATTAAAGTGTTCGCAAATTACGTTTCGAACATATTTTCCTTGCGCTTTTAGGGTGTGAAGCATCAAATCTTTTACCATTGGCATACAGCCACCGCATCCAGTTCCTGCTTTAGTGCATTTTTTTATACCATCAATTGTTTCGCAACCTTGTTCAGTTATCGAATTGCAGATATCGCCTTTGGTAACACCTTCGCAACTGCAAATTAACGCAGCATCTGGTAAGCTTTCGATGCCAGCGCCAGCTTGTTCGCCGCCACGACTGCCCAAAATTAATTCTTCAGGGTTTTCTGATAGCGCAATTCGGTTAACACTGGTTTGCAACAGCATATTGTATGCTGTTGCATCGCCAATTAAAATACCTCCTAAAAGGTACTGCCCGTCATTACTAATGTTTATTCTTTTATAAATGCCCTTATGTTTGTTTTCAAAAACAATGGTTCGGCAATCTGGCTCATTAATAAAAGGGTCGCCGAAGCTGGCTACATCAATCCCTATTAATTTGAGTTTGGTACTCATATCAAAACTTTTGAAAGATTTGCTTTGTGCACAAAGATTTGATGCCAGTACTTCTGCCATTTCATAACCTGGCGCAATCAACCCGTAAATCATTTCTTCAAAAAGGGCGCATTCGCCAATGGCAAAAACGCATGGGTCGTTGGTTTGCATTTCGGTATCTACAACAATTCCGCCTCTTGTGCCAACGTTAATGCCGCATTGTCTAGCCAGTTCATCTCTTGGTTTTATCCCTGCTGATATCACTAACATGTCAATCGCGAGTTCGCTATCATCGCTAAATTTTAATCCGCTGATGCTGGTATCGCCTTCAATGCTGCTGGTGTTTTTGTTGAGGTGTATTTGCAGGCCTAAATCAACCAACATTGATTTTAGCATTTCGCTTCCAGCCAAATCAATTTGTCTGGGCATTAGGCGAGGTGCAAATTCGATAATGCTGGTTTCTTCTATACCCAAATCTATCAAGGCTTTGGCCGCTTCTAAGCCCAATAAACCGCCTCCAATTACCGAAGCTTTTTTAGCTTTTTTTGAATAAGCTGAAATCAAATCAAGATCTTCAATGGTGCGATAAACAAATACACCATCTTTTTCGATTCCTTTTATATTTGGTACAAATGCTGCCGAGCCAGTGGCAAATACAAGAAAATCGTAATTAAATTTTTCGCCAGATAAAGTAGAAACGGTTTTAGCCATTCTATCTACGCCAGTAACTGGATTGTTCAGGTAAAGGTCAATCTCTTGTTCCTCGTACCAGGTCGCAGTTGACATAGAAAGGTCTTCAGCTGTTTTGCCATTAAAGTATTCACTTAAATGAACCCTGTCGTAAGCTCTTCTGGGTTCTTCTCCAAAAACAACTAATTTAAATGAATCAGACTTAGATTTTAGCTTTTCGCAGAATTTGTATCCTACCATGCCATTACCAATTACAATTACTTTTAATTTATTCATGGTTTTTAAGTTTTTTGTAGTTCTCGGATGATTTTTTATTAAAAATTTATAAAATTTTAATAGATATAATTTTTAGACATCATTTATCATTAGTTTTTTTGAAAATAAACTATTTGTTATTAATATTTATATGATAATTGATATTCAAATATATGTTTTTGGTTTAATTTTTTTTATAAAAACATGATTTTTATCATAAAAAATTGCAATTTTTAATAATTTTTCATCACTTTTATAAGTAAATAGCTATTTCATTAAAAACAAACAGAATAAAATGGAAGATTTTGAACTTTTTATAATGGGTGCGGGTCCTGGAGATCCAGAATTATTGACCATGAAAGCCTATAATGTATTGAAAAGAGCAGATGTTGTACTATATGATAATCTAAGTAACGATAAATTGCTGAAAATTGCTCCGATTGGATGCAAAATGGTATATGTTGGTAAAAAACCTTATGAAAGTTGTACTCCTCAAGAAAAAATCAACGAATTAATTGTAAAATATGCCAAAAAACACAAAGTTGTAGTCCGTTTAAAGGGTGGCGACCCATTTATTTTTGGCAGAGGCTTTGAAGAATTACTTTATGCGGAAAGCCACGGTGTTAAATCGCAATACATTCCAGGGATTAGCAGCATGCAAGGTTCTGGCTTTATAGATGTTCCATTAACGCACCGCGGCATTAGCGAAAGTGTTTGGATTATCACTGGCACTAAAAAAGACGGAAGCTTGTCGAATGATTTGGCTTGTGCGATGAAAACTTCGGCTACCGTAGTTATATATATGGGTATGCGAAAACTTGCAGAAATTTCGTCAGCCTACAAAAAAGCGGGTTTAGGTTCTACGCCAGCAGCAATTATTCAGCATGCTACATTGCCACATCAAAAACAAGGCACTTGCGAAATTAAGGATATTCAGGAAATGGCTTTAAGAGAAGGCTTGGCTTATCCTGCAATAATAATTATCGGCGATGTAGTTAAAGCAAGAGAAATTGTGGCTTCACAGCACTACCCTTTACACAATAAGGCTTTGAAGATAATTGCGTAATGTGTTCTTTGGCATATATTCATTTCAATGAAGAATGTGTACCTTCCTGAATTTACTTTTCATCTGGTCTGATAGGGGTTTTCCTTTACCATTTATTTCAGATAAAATTTCCCAAAAAACGATCAATTCAAGTTAACACGAAAATAGTTGATTAGGTTTATTTATTTTACACAGTAAAATAAATAATGTTGGGTATTTAATAAATTAAGGGTAGGAATAATTATCATTTCTGAGCTTTGGAGTTTGTCGCTTACAACAACTTATTTGAAAAAGTACGGTATCCCTAAGGGAATACCGTACGATTGGGTCGACAACGGTTCGAATTAGTAATAAATTTATTGCTGATTTGAAGAGAATCGCAGAACTAGACACTAAGATGACAGAGTATAATGAGCTGGGCAGGTTGATGAAATTACGAAAGGAAAGAGAAAAGCTAATTCCCAAAGTTGTAGAAAAAATAAAAAAATTAGAGCTAAGCGAAAATCAAGAAAGGTGGCACTCAAGAAATGGATAATAAATATTACCGATTAAAGTCTGAACCTATCAAAGTTTGTTATCATCTTTAAGTCCATATTAAAGTATTTTAATTATTGCTTACTTAACTACCGATAATCGCAAGTAGTTTCAATATTTAAAAGCCTTTTAATGGTTATTGTGGATAAGCCGAAGTAGATTTACCTCTTCTCACCAGTAAAACATTCGTTGCAAGTTCTTGACCGTCTCCATGTTGGCAACTTGGCGAGAAGGGGTCAAATCTATTTGTATGTTCAAATAGCAGGTTTCAAAATAGAATTCCCAGTCTTAAGCATAATATTGAAATGTTAACTCGAAATCTCTCCAATAATTATAATATTTAGGCTGAAGATTTCTAACCAACAAACCGTTCGATTTCAAATTTCTAAGTTTGCGAAATTAATATCAACTCCAGTTTAGGAGTTCTATTATATTCCCGTCCGGGTCTGAGATGTAAATAAACCTAAATACACCGATATTATCAAAATGATGTTCGCTTAGCTCTCCAATTTTCGATGCTCCATTCTTTAATGCTATTGCTAAAACCCCTGCAATATCCTCTACCTTAAATGCGATATGTCCAAATCCTTTTTGATTGGCTAAGTGTCGTTCAGCATTAATCATTTCTGAATACTGATAGATTTCTAATGTCGGTCCATTATCCCCATAGCCAGGTAGCCGTAATTGTATCCCTTGTAAATTCGCGTTAAAGACGCCGGTGCCTTTTTCAAGCCACTCCCCTTGATAGTTTCGTATAGGTGGAACCGCTATGCAATTAAACACGATTTCATAGAAACGTGCAAGTTCCTTCCAATCTTTTGTTATAATATTGGTATGCGCATACTTTATGTTCATAATTAAAATTTGACTTGATTGTACGTAACAATATTAAAGGTAAGATTTTTTGCAATTTGTCATTTCCTGGCGTGCTAAAATTTTTTTAATCCTTAGGCCATTTAAAAGTATTGTTGCCTTCAAATTTCCCAGATTTCAATTTCAGGATTTGAATTCTGTATACTCAAGGTCTCGCAAAAGCGCCTGTTTTTAATAATATTTAAAGCCCAGTGATCGCTGCATGTCTTTAACTCAAAGCATGAAAGACACTTTTGCCAAAAAGACAACTATAAAAGAAATACATTTTTGCTGCTGTTTCCCCTTGTGCTGTAAGCTTCACAAAAGGTGGTTGCTCTAGGCACCATTCCCTGCCAAGATAAAACTTTCTTAGTGAAAAAAAACGTTCTGCAACCGAAATCTCCGCAATTGCGGTTGCAGAACGTTAGCATTGGCAATTAATGCCCCACTTTCATCATAAATACTCTAATTTTTTCTATAATTTCATCTCCATCCTCTTCTAATGCAAAATGCCCAGTATCATAAATATTATAGTCGATTTCCTTTACATCCTTTTTGAAAGCAACTGCTCCGCTTTCAGGGAAAAATTCGTCATTTTTTCCCCAAACTATTAATAAAGGTGGCTGATTATCTCTTAAATATTGTTGCCATTTTGGATATAGTTTTAAGTTGTTTTGGTAGTCGTAAAATAAATCCATATTGACTTTATGTGCATTTGGTCTTGAAAGTCTTAAATAATCTAAATGCCAAGTGTCTGGATTTATTTTTTCAATATTTCTTGATCCGTGTGTGTATTGCCATTTCAAACCTTCCAGTGAAAAGGCAGGCAGTATTGCTTTTTCGGTTTCAGCGTTCCGATCTTTCCAAAGTGCTCTAATTCCAGCCCAAGCCTCGCCCAAACCTTCTAAATAGGCATTTCCGTTTTGATTTATTATTGCCGTAACCCTTTCTGGGTGCGCTGTAGCTATTCTGAAACCAATAGGTGCTCCATAATCTTGTATCATTAATGCATAAGAGTCAATTTTTTTCTTTTCTAGAAAGGCGTCAATTGTTTTTGCAATATTATCAAAAGTGTATTCGTATTCACTTGCCAATGGAAAATCGCTGTTTCCAAATGAGGGATAATCTGGGGCGATTAGGTGAAACTCGTCCGATAACTGTGATAAAACTTTTCGGTATTGATGTGAAGATGAAGGAAAACCGTGTAACATTACTATTGTAGGATTTTTAGGGTTTCCCGCCTCTCTGTAAGCAATGTTGATTCCGTCAACATTGATGGTTTTAAATAATGTGGGGTATTTCAGTGTCATACTTTTTGATTTAACGTTAGTATTATTAATTGTTTGGCTTTTACATCCAGATAGAGTGAATAGGATAATAAATTGTAATAGGATTATTTTTTTCATATTCTGACTATTTATAACTTCCTTTCTTTTTCCTCAATTTTTAAGTCATTGATGCTTGCATACCTTTTTTTCATTAATCCATTTTCGTCAAATTCCCAATTTTCGTTTCCGTAAGCTCTATACCACTGACCATTTTTATCTCGATATTCATACTCAAATCTTACAGCAATACGATTGTCGTTAAATGTCCAAAGCTGTTTTTTAAGTTTGTAATCCAATTCATTTTTCCATTTGTCAGCAAGAAAATCCTGTACTTCTTTTCTTCCGTTAATGAATTGATTTCTATTACGCCATTCTGTATCAAGCGTATATGCTTTTGAAATTCGAATAGGATCTTTGCTGTTCCAGGCATCTTCTGCTTTTTGAATTTTCTGTATCGCTGTTTCTTCGTTAAAAGGTGGTAGCGGATGTAATTGTATCATATTTTACCGAACGTTAGTTAATTTATTAGTTCAAATTTTTTTACGCTATTGAGTATCTCTTTTCAATATTTTTTAAAGTATTTTTAAAAATACTTGTATCAGCTAAGCCTTTTGTTACAACGAGGCTTCCCTGCAAATCTATCAACGTTTGAATAGCGTTTTGGTGAGATTCTGTGGAAGTGAATTTTAATGACATCCCCAAAACATTGAAAGCGGAAATCCACTTTTCCATCCCAGATTTTATCTGCTCCTCAAATAACGTTAATCCGCCGTGCATAGAAAAAGCTCTTAAAACACACGTATTTTCTCCGCTGTCATAAAGAATTTCAATATTTTTCAAGGCATCTTTTAATCTCAGTTTTGGTGATTTAGTTTCGTCCAATAGAGCAAAGAAAATATTTTTATCAACCCACTGGTCTATATCGCTTAGTACACATTCTGCCATCTCTTGCTTTCCATTTGGAAATCGATGATATAGACTTGCTTTCTTTAATCCGGTTACTTCCGCTAAATCATTTAAACTCGCTCCTTCATAGCCTTTATCCCTAAAAACTTTGTTAAGGCCGGATATCATATCTATATCTAAAATTTTCTGTGGTCTCATAAAGCAAATATAACTAAAAATTATATATTACCTAACGTTCGTTAAAATACTTTTATAATTTGCTATTAGCATATGGTTTCTCTTATTTTTCGTCAACTGTTATACGTCCGCTATCTCTTAGCACATATCCTACCTGATTTGGAAGGATAATGATTTATACAATAGAAAATGGTTTAAAGCTCACCTGTTAAAAATTGTGCTCTACCCAGACCAAATGACCGATCTTTTTTTGTGTTTTCTATAAGGGAAATAATGAGGTCTGTTGGTGTTCAGAAAACAATGGCTAAAGAATAACAGCAAGATTTGTTTTCAATACAGTTTATGAATGAATTAAAGGCTTTCGCAGGTTTTTCTGAGAAGGCCACCAAGTTGAACAAACATTAAAATTTTATCTCTTTTCGAAATGATGTTTGAAATATCTAGAAAAAATCCAGTTAAGTAGAAAAAAAATAATAAGTGAATAGGTCGAACCAGCTTAAAAGAAAAATTATCACATAAAAGACTGAAAAACTGTAACTTAAAACAAAATATAAAAAGAAAAAGGCTTCGAAACTCGAAGCCTTTTCTACTTACGGGTCAGTGGCGATGCGTTATTTGAACCATTTTGTAGACGAATTGATAGAAATAGGTGATTTTTCGAAAATTTTGGAAGTATAATTTATTCCTTAAGATACTTAACAGGATTAATCCTTGTAGCAATGATTATTTGCGTTGCAATTGCAATCCATGCCATCGTGAAAGACAAAACACCTGCTGAAGCAAAATACCACCACTCTATAGATATTCTATAAGCAAAGCTTTCTAGCCAATCGCCCATTATAAAATAACCCAGTGGAAAAGCCACAGCGATTGCAATGAAAATAATTCTGATAAAAAATGTTGACAATAAAGAAATAATACCCAGATCGCTACAGCCTAATGTTTTCCTGATAGCAATCTCTTTCGAACGTCTTTCTACCATAAAAGCAGCCAATCCAAATAGACCAAGACATGAAATAATAATTGCAATGCCGGCAAAATATCTTGATAAAATAGTCACTTTATTTTCAAGTGCATATTGCACCTGATAATCCTCATCTAAGAATTTATATTCAAATGGTGTTCCTTCATTAAATTCCTTATACAACTTTTCTATGTTCGCTATCGCCATTTGTTCTGATCCAGATTTAATGCGTACCAATAGATTTCCACCACTTTCATAGTCAATCTTAAAAAAGAAAGGCTTTACTTTTTCGAACAACGATTCGAAGTGAAAATCATCAACCACACCGATAATCTGCCTATTGCCATAAAAATTTACTGTTTTACCGATAGGATCAGTAATTCCCATTGCTTTAATGGCGGCCTTATTAAATATAATAGCCGAACTATCCGATCCAAATTCAGGAGAGAAACTTCTTCC
The DNA here is from genome assembly GCF_979258625.1 of Pedobacter sp. AC212. Classification (NCBI taxonomy): domain Bacteria; kingdom Pseudomonadati; phylum Bacteroidota; class Sphingobacteriia; order Sphingobacteriales; family Sphingobacteriaceae; genus Pedobacter; species Pedobacter sp. AC212. The sequence goes on from NZ_OZ409870.1 coordinate 3,543,153, forward strand.
CTGTTCCATTTTGATATTAAGTGTTTCAATCAAGCCGAAATCAACGTCTAGATAATCAAATTTTGTGTTCTTTTGATCTAACGACTGCCCATCCCATGAAAGCCCACCTGAACGTGAACTTACGCCACCAGCCAAACTTCCATACATATAAGATGCATTTACTACTCCTGGTGTATTTTTGAGTTGTAAGATGAAGGATTTAAAATTCTTTTCCAACTTCCCTTGTTTAGCAAATGAAATTATATTGTCTTTTTCATAGCCAAGATTTTTATTTTGTACAAATTTTATCTGGTTGTAGGTAACCATAACAGATATAATTAATACTATGGATACAATAAACTGGAATATGACCAATCCTTTTCTGGTTAAGAGTTCACCCTTTGTACTGCTTAACCTCCCCTTGAGGGCATTTGTCGGGTTAAACCCAGATAGATAAAATGCTGGGTAACTACCAGCAACCAGCCCCGTAAAAACACTGATACCAAATAGTGTTAATATCAGCTTGAGATCGAAATACAAGCTAAGTGATTTTCCGGTTATTGTATTGAATTGTGGCAATAATAATTCCGTAGCGAGCAAAGCAACAAAAAGTGAAATAAATGTCAATAACATTGATTCTCCAATATATTGAACCATAAGTGCACCTCTTTTTGCCCCCAACACCTTCTTTATTCCTACTTCTTTCATTCTCCGAGAAGCTTTTGCAGTAGATAGATTCATAAAGTTGATGCATGCAATTCCGAGTACAAACAAGGAGATCACGCCAAACAATCGTACATATACCATTCTTCCCGCTACCGGAAGGCCGTTTTCATAGCTACCAAAAAGATACCTTTCCGAAAAACGCTGAACAAAAAGGGTTTCGTTTGAATCTTTTCTTTTTGTGAGCAGTATTTGCGTAATGGCGCTGTTTACATTATCGATATCTGCATCCTTCTTGAGAATAACAAATGTTGAAGGACCGCCATTTGCCCATTCTCTCACTTCAGGCCTTCTTTCCAGGAACAGTTCGTAGCTGAACAATATATCGAACTGTTTTGAAGCGTTTGATGGAGACTTGAATATTCCCGATATAATATATTGTCCATCGAAATATTCATTCTCAAAAGATATAGTTTTCCCAATGATGTCTTTTGTTGTGTTAAATAATTTAAGCGCCATTCCTTCTGAAATTGAAACTGCACTTTTGTTCAACAATACGGTATTCTTATCCCCTTCAATAAATTGATACGTAAAAACATTGAAATAATCCTTGTCAGCAAATTGAGGGGTAGCATAACTTTTCGAAACCCCATCTGAAAGTACACCCTTATAGCTGATATTGGGAGTTACAACTGCCACCGCATGTTCAACTTCTGGAATTGACGATCCAAGACTACGTCCTAAAAGTCCTGGGGTATATTCTTCGGTGTTGATCGTATTGTTAAGCGGTTCATTTCTCATCACCTGATAGAGTTGAGTATCTTTCTCATTGAACTTATCAATGCTTAGTTCGTCTTCTATCCAAAAATAGATTAGTAGTGTACTTGCCAATCCTACAGACAAACCGATCAGGTTGATAAAGAACGAAATTTTAAATCGCTTAAAATTTCTATAAATAAGAAGTAGATTGTGTGGTAGCATAGACGTAATTATTAAAAATGCCTGGATATTGATTTTATATTACTGGCATTAATTCTTAAGCCATACTTTCCCATTTTTATGCCAAACAAATTTTATTATGAATTTGGCAAATAAACGGTGTAATACGCTATTTCTTTTAATTTAATGTTCATTTCCGAGCACCATACTGATCGATATTGAACGCTTTTTTGGAATGGTGGTGTAAAAGGAAAAAAGCAAAGCAATAACAAACTATAAAAGCTTCTGTTGAAGATAGTAGCATCGAACCAAAAATTCGGCAATTAAAAATCACAACATTCTTATTAAAAGACTATTATAAAAATACTTTAAGAATTGATTACGATTGCACCGTCACTGTGCCCATACGTGGCTCGAACCAAAAATCGCCCTCGGTCGTATATAATAAATGATTTAAAAAACTCCTAAAAAGAGAAAATCCCTCTAAGATATCTTAAAGGGCTTTGGGTCGACAACGGTTCGAATCAGTAATAAATTTATTGCTGATTTGAAGAGAATCGGAGAACTAGACGCGAAGATGACACAATATGATGAGCTTGGTAGGTTGATGAAATTACGTAAAAGAAACAGAAAAGCTAATTCCCAAAGTTGTAGACAAAAAGAAAAAAATCAGAGCTAAGCGAAAATCCAGAAAAGTGGCGCTCCAGTGGATATTCCGAGAAAAGTTTACCAGTATTTCCGCGTTGAAACCTTACCAGGTTTTCCGACACAAAGGTTACCAGCGATAGCTGGTTTATTATAAGAGTTGCTTTTTTGTTTAACAATAATAAGGTTTATTTTTTCTTTCTCAAAGATTCGCCCATGAGTTCAACTTTATGTGCCGATGCTGTCAGTCTGTCAAGTATTGCATCTGCAAGGCTCGGTTCGTTAATGAACTCATAATATTTATCCAGCGGAAGCTGGGAGGTTATGATGATTGAACCATTTCCATACCTGTCTTCAAGAATATCAAGCAGTCCAAGTTTTGCATCATGGGAAAGCGGCTTGAGTCCAAAGTCATCTAGAATAACAACTGCATGTGCAGCTATATTTTTGATCCACTTTAGGTAGGTTCCGTCAAGTTTTGCCTGCCCGATAGCCTCCAGGAATTTATTCATGGCAAGATATAGTACTTTGTGTCCCATCAAGCAGGCATTCCTTCCCAGAGCACAGGCAAGGTAACTTTTCCCGCAACCGGTTAGCCCATGAATAAGGATATTCTGAGATCTATTGACCAGACTATCATCAGATAACTGGCCAAGCATCTCTCTGGTCAGTCCACGTTCCGGTTTGCAGATCACTTCCTCAAGCAGCGCATTGTAACGAAGCCTGCTGTTTTTCAACAACCTCTCGGTTCGATGAAAGTTGCGATGTTCAATTTCAGCCTGACAGAGCATTGCTACCAGTGAATATGCATCTTCCTGTTGATGACTAGGTAGGTTTAACATGGCCTGATAACGTTTTGCCATGCCGGGTAGCCTAAGTGAATTAAGCTGATCCAGTGTTGATTGTTTATTCATTTTATATGGAATTGATTTCTAGTTTAGCGTCTCATATGCTGCCGCTCCCCTGTGATTGCCATGGTCGGGGATTGGTGAACCTTCCGGAGCAGTATCCTCCTGGAGATCCATATTGTTGGATAGGATATTGTTTAGTACCCCATAATTATATTTATATCCTTTTAAGGCTCTCTTGCAGGCATTCTCAACCCGCACCGCTCCAAAGGAACTTATCAGCCTAAGTATTCCAAGGCATGGCCCATAAGCCTGATGAATGGAGATCTTACTTTCCATCAGCTTACTGAAGAACTGATGGGTGGCCTGGCCGTTTTGCTCGGCTTTCAGTAAATAATAATCAGGATCCCAACCACGCCTTTCAGCAATCTTTCTGTGATTTTCCGGCATATGCTCCAGATCTGTGGTATAGCCATGCTTTTTAAAGCTTCGCTTGTGTATCGCAACTCGTTCAAGTTGATAATAGATTTCCACATGGTCTGAATCATAAATGATGGTTACGCTTTTGCCCAGATAAGCAAATGGTACGCTGTAGAAATGCCAGTCTTCACCGACCACTACATGATAGTTCTTCTGAACCTTTGCTTTTGTGTGGTGGGACAGCTCGAATGGATGAGCGGCCAGGGGCTGCAATAGTGGCTTTTCCTCAGTCTCAAAGAGATTTATCCGACTATAGCTCTTTTTCTGGAAGTTTAACTGGTGGTGCTCGTCTACCTTTTTAAGAATAGCCCTGTTTAGTTCGTCCAGACTATAGAAGCTTTCATTGCGTAAAAGCGCAAAGACCCTTCTATAGGAAATGAGCACCTGATTCTCAACCGATGGTTTATCCTTTGGCCGACCCGGACGGGTGGCCAAGAGGCCTACTTTATTATGCAATGCCCATTGCTCCAGTAGCTCAGGAAAAGTAGGTTCATATTTACATGTCCTTATCACCCATTGTTTCATATTATCAGAGATAATGTTCAGCGGAGCTCCCTGGAAATAATCCAACATCTTGTTGAGACCACCGATAACATTAACCAGGGATGCATCCGGAAGCGCCATAACAAAGCAGTAGCTACTGAATGGGAGTACTCCAACCAGAACAGGACATTCTATTACCTCACCGCTATCGCGATCAACATAATCAAGTCTTGAGCCTGCAAAATCAATCTCCAGAAGGTGACCTGGCTTGTGCTCCATACGCATACTGGGCTTTCTTGAGGAAAGCTCAATATCCAGAAGTTCGCAGAACCTTGAATACTGAAACCCTGATGGATATAACTTTAGGTACTCCTGCCATAACAAGAACCTGGTAACACCAACACGCTTAAGTTCAAGAAGGAAATAACCAGCCTGTTGCTGAAAATGAAACTTTCTTAGATCGATGGGCTCATCCTTTTGTTCCTTTTGGGAATGGACAAGGGTATTTAAATCATGGTCTCCCATATTAAAGAGCACATCGTAATCGGTGCCGGTAGCCTTAAGCAATTTCGAATAGAGATGAATGGTCGGTCGGGAAACCCCTGTTTGCCTGGCGATCTCACGCTCAGAGTAACCACGTTTAAGAAACAGGAGTATCTGTCTTACTTTTTGCATACTGAGTAGTTTATTTGCCATCTCTATATAATTTGATCCTGATCAAAACTATAAGAAACGGTAGTAAATCACTCTTAATGGTAAACTTTGCCGTGGAATAAGTGGTAACCTTTGTGTCGGAATGTCAGGCGGTTAAGAGCCTTGAACCGTTACAAATGGTAAACTTTGCTCCGGAATACCTGGTAAGTTTTGAAATGGAATACCTGGTAATATTTCCTTCCGAATGCCGGTAAGCTATGCAGCGGAATAGCTGGTAATATATCCAGCGGAATGGTGGTAAACTATAGAGCGGAATATCCACTCCAGAAATGGATAATGAATATTACCGATTAAAGGCTGAAATTATTGAAGTTTCCCTCTATTACATTTTAAAGGGCTCTTTAATGTCTGAATCGTTTACCTGATTTGTATTATCAAACTTGGCTATACTTGCCGCCGTTATTTCCACTTTTGATTTCAATTAACTCATTTAAAGGAGTGACTTCAAACGAAGAAAGACATGCACAAGTGTTACTGGAGTGTCTCACTCTTCGTAAATTGAAATCGGATACTTTACAAAATAATGTTGCTACCCACGGAAAATTCCCACTGTTTGAATATCCCGGGGCGCTGATATGAAATACATTTTTATCAATAGAAATTGAGGTTTCTTAACAAGCTATCGTTTTGCTGTGTTTGGAACAAAAGGGATAAACTTTTGCTTAGATAAGTCTAATAATGATTTACATTCCGTTATGACGGCGGCATATCCCCCATTTTTACATAATTTAACGGAGATTTTTGCGTCTGACCTTACTGTTTGAAAACTCTTTTTATAATCCATTGCCTGACGATTGGCGTTAACTCCATCTGAAAATGACATCAGTTGATAAGGCTTTCCTTTTGCTAAAAAACTTAAGTCCAGGCTAACCTGTCTTTCTGTTCCATTTGTGATCCCTCCAATATACCACTTATTGCCTTTCCTTTTCGCTACTACAGCAACTTCACCAAGCACTGCATACAACGCCTTGGTCTCATCCCAGGTTACAGGTACCTGAGTAATAAAGTCTGTGCATTCCTGATTTTTATAATATAAGGTCGGATTATCGCAAAGCATCTGTACGCCACTTTCAAAAAGGACAAAAAGTGCCAATTGATATGCCCGTGTGCCAACACTTGCCGAATTAGGTCGTCTGCCCCCATACACTTCAGGCTGCATATTTATCATTGCCCCCGGTGTAAAATCCATTGGACCCACAATATTTCTCATGAATGGCAGGAAAATCGTATTGGATGGTTGGCAACCTTCCATTTGCTCCAGCCCTCTTACCCCCTCATAGGATATCACATTGGGGTATTTTTGCTCTAAACCTTTTGGCGTAAATGAACCATGAAAATCTACCAGTATGTTATATTTCGCTGCTTCTTTAGCCACTCGCTCATAGTAATTGACCATCCACTGATCATTTCTATCCATAAAATCAATCTTTACCCCTTTAATTCCCCATTCAGCAAATTTCTTAAACAGATCCATGTTTTTTTCCACGGTGAGCCATGTGAGCCACAATATGATATCCACTTTTTTTTCCTTACCATATCGGATCAGTTCATGAAGATCCACTTTTTTATTTGGTATGTAAGGATCATGAACGCTTTCCGCCCAGCCCTCATCCATTATAATATAAGGAACTTTATTTTTTGACGCAAAGTCAATAAAATACTTATAGGTTTCCAGATTAAACCCAGCAACAAAATCAACATCGGGGCCATATGGAGATGCAGCATTCCACCACTCCCAGCTCACCTGTCCAGGTTTAATCCATTCCGTATTTTTTATTTCTGACCGGGGTGCCAGCTTGACCGGAAGGTTACTCTCCAGTAATTCGCGGTCGTCTTTGGAAATAATGAAATATCTCCAGGGATAGGATCTTTTACCATTTGTCTGAGCGATATAATCAGCTTCTTTAGTGATCCGGATAAACCTGTCGCCTTCTTGTTTTTCTTCCAGAGCTACCTTCGAAAAAGTCGATCTCAGTCCATCGGAGCTGTTAGGCTTTAAAAACATACAAGGATAATCTGAGAGATCAGTTTCCGCAAAAAGTAATTTAAATCCTTTTTGGGTATCTATGAGCGCAGGTAAAGTAGCCATTTGATCAGCAGCCTTCCATTCTTTCGCATCTAAGTGAATATAGTTGGTTTCATAGTTCGAAGTGAAATCTTTTGCGGGCTGCAAATGCAGCATATAGTTATCCGGTATATTTAGCATTACATCTTCATCCTTTATTTTTACCCTGCCATTTTTATCTCCACGAGCATTACTTATAATTCGATAGGCCATGCCCTCGTTATAGGCACGAAACTCGACAGAAAAACCGTTCTTGAAAGTAAATACTACTACATTACATAGATCGGCTATTTTGGAAAATTTCATGGGCACAACCGGGTTTATTTCCCGGGATATCCTTGATGATTTCGTTTTCAGAATTTTCAGATTTTTATCAGTTGATATGCCGTCTATATTTATACCGAGGTGGCATTTTTCAAGCAGCGCAACACCATCACGGAACACGCTATAATAGATCCGGTCTGAGACAGTTATTTTTACGCTTACCAGCCCATTTGGAGATTTCAGCTCTGCACCTTTAACAGCAATGATTGTTAAGACTGATAATAACAAAAGGAATAAAAATTTTTTCATGAAATATTGGGCTTTTAAAGACTTGTGATTACCCCCTGAGGCAAACTGACCATTCGTTGAACGAACTCGATTTAATATATTGTATTGGCGTCAATTATAGGCTTCACAAAGGAAAAAAGCAAATGATAAACAAAGATATCTCAACTTGACCATCATAGTTCACTGATATATTGACATTTCTCCTCCTATTGGTAATAAATACATCTAAACAGAACAAGCCGCCCCAATAAGTGCGGCGTCCTCGCCTTTTGGTGATATAAATATCGGAACATTGATTCCCATTGTTTGAACGTGATATTTCAATTGCGGCAAGAAAAGTTGTTCGGCCTTGGCAATGTTGCCGCCGAGTACTACACAATCAAACTTTCGTTTTTTATAAAGTTGTGTAAGAAAAGCACTTAAATTGATGCTGAACTCATCAAAAACCTGTAACATGGGTGCTCCAAAATCAATATTGTCAATGAGCTCTTTAACATTATTCACTTTTAATGTGGCATACTCATTGTATTTTGAAACAAACCATCGCGAGGAGAAAAAATCTTCGCAAATGCCGCCCATAAAAGGGTGGCACCAATAGTTGCCATCTGTAGCAAACCCCGCGAGACCAAATGCAGAACCAAAACCTGTACCCAAAGTAAAACCTGCAACAGCATCATAACCGGCCGCTGGGCCATGGCTGATTTCGCCCTGGAGAAAACAGCCGGCATCATTAATAAAATGAAGCTCATTTACTTCGTGTTTTAATTCCGACAAGATTAACTTACGGATATCCATTCCATAAAGCGCATCATACTTCCCCATATTTTTCATGTAAGAAATACCGTTTTGATAATCAAATGGGCCGGGCATTGCGATCGCGATTTTGCCGCCGCTGCCATCAGATTGAAGACTTCTATCCATCACTTTGCACCACGCTGAAATGATGTGCCCGGCATCAGCCATAGCATCGATTTTTTCGCGTTGAAGAGAACCTGTTAAGATAGTGCCGTCCTTCACATTAACCAGTGCAGAAGTAATGTGCGATCCGCCGATATCAACGCCGAGTATAATATGCTTAGCCATATTTGTTTAATTTTTAATGTTCAATAATCCAATCCGGGCATAGAGCTCAGCAATGCAGGCTTCGTCCAATAACCATTTCGGCTTCTGTTTTGCCGCCTGGTCGGTAGCCCACCTGGCAGTTAGAAAACCGTATTGATCGACCGATTTTTTCCAGGCCACATCCAAATCTGAGGCGATGGCTTTGATATAGACCGGATTCTGATCAACCTTATATAAGGCCTCGTAGCCACGAAAAAGTACCGTAACAAACCAGGGAAGGTCGACCTTGAACGTCCGTATACCTTTCTCATTTTTGGAAAAGAAAGCATAAGAATTTTTAGCAACCAGTTGCGCTTCATTGAGGTAAAGTTTATCTTTAGTGATCTCATAAAGTAAAACGGCAGATTCCAGCATCGAACCGGTATTGTAGGTATAATACGTTGGATTGGGCTTTCCATCCATTTTTACATCATTATAATAAATGCCATCTGGATTTCGAAGCCTTGAATTCATCCATTGATAAAATTTTTTCGCCCAGATTAAGTATATCTGATCTTGTGTAGCCTGATAAAGTTTTAATGCAGCCAAAGTGGCCATACCGTTGCTACAGGCTGGCTTTTGATCTTTGTGACCTTCCAGCCAATAAACACCGCCATCGAGTCTCTCATCCCAACCGCTGATGATAAACTGGAATACCTCTCTGGCTTTAGTTACATAAGCCTCATCCTTTGTATTTAAATAAGCCTCTGCATAATCGATACAAACCAGCGCATTATCATCATAGTAACGATCGGATTTTTCCAGCCTGGCCGGATAAGCCTGATAACCCACGGGCATACGGGTAGTATCCCGGTAAGCCCAAACACCAACCGCCAGGGTATCTAGATAATGTTCATATTTTTCCTTCAAATCAGGATATCTGATCAAAATATTGGCTGCAGAAAACATACCTGAAAAAGGCCATAGGAAACTCACTTCTTTTTCTTTCACTTGGGCACCCTGGAAATAATCCAGATTCGCCTGCTCACCTCCAGGGAAATGTTCAATAAAAAGACCTGGATGGTTCTTCGATCGATAATGCGACCAGACTTTATCAAAGAACAAATCGGCTTTTTGTTTATAAACCGTAGCAGACTGAAAATCCTGGGCAAAACTCTCCCCAGACAACATCAAAATGATGATGATCAATACATATTTCATATATAGTTGCGATAAATTACCTGATAAATAGCTGTTGACTTATTGCACAGAAGGTGGTTGATTATCAACACCCCATTTCTTATTGGGCTTATTACCCATCACGAAGTTTAGCGTGCCACCCTTCATCAGCTCATCTCTATAAAGCCAGGCCTGAGCAAGGACTTTTCCGTTCCAGGTAGCCGACTGAACATACACGTTTTGTTTGCTGTTATTTTTTGTGGTGATAATGAGTTGTTTTCCGTTGGCGAGCTTAATATCCGACCGGTCAAAAATCGGACTTCCGATCTGGATGGTCGGTTTAGCATCGGTCAATCCTTTTACATCAAACAGTCCCATCGAAGCCATTACGTACCAGGAACCCAATTGTCCCTGATCTTCATCTTGCCCGTAACCATAACCGTGGATACTTTCCGTTCCATAAAATTCATCACAAATTGCCCTTGTCCATTTCTGGGTTAGCCACGGTGCGCTGGAATAATTAAACAACCAGCTGATATGTAAATTCGGTTGATTTCCATGATTGTAAAGAGATTGGATTCCTGCAAAGGCATCAATGGTTTTACCGCCACCAAATGCATTTTGTTGCGAAGTTTCGAAAATGTTATTCAGCCGTTCATTAAAAGTTTTTGTGCCAATCTCCTGAATCAAAGCCTGCGGATTTTGCGGAACATAGAAGGTGTATTGTGTAGCATTTCCTTCCTGAAAACCACGCCACGCTTCTAAAGGATTAAATTTATCTATAAATTTTCCATCGGCAGTTTTGGGTCTCACCAGCTTCAGTTCCTGATCGAAAATCATTCGCCATCCGTTTGATAACTGGATCAACCTTTTATAATCTTCATTTTTACCAAGCTTTTTGGCTAACTGAGCCGCAGCAAAAGCGCTATAACTATATTCCAGTGTATGAGAACCTGAAAAATGAGAACCTGTAGAATCGGTTTTATCAGCATCTAAATAGGACACATAACCTTTGTTAACAAAACTGCGGGTATCCATTTTACCCGATCCAACCAACCGGTTGCGAAAACCTAATTCATTACCAAGAACAGCTTTGTAAGCAAGGTTCAAATCGTAATTTCTGATATCGGCCTGGTAGGCGCCCGCGATAGCCAAACCCACAAAGTTTGTGCCCACGCCCGAAACGAAGTTACTGTTTGCAATTCCATCTCCAAACCAGCCTCTTTCTTTATAAATTTCTAACTGCGTATGTACAAAATCACTGTAATGCGAAGGATAAGATAACGCCCAGAGCTGGGTCAAATTCCAGAATCCACCCCAAATGGCATCGGTATTCATAAAATTATAACTGAATTTTCCTTTTGCATCTTTAGGTAATTGACCGATACTTCCATCATGCCTTGGAAAATTGCCATTCACATCACTGGCGATTCCTCTCCCAAGTAAGGCATGGTATAAACCGGTGTAAAATTTTGTTTTATCAGATTCGTTTTTCCCCGATACTTTTAGCTTTCCCAGCTGGGCATTCCATTCTGCCTGAGCAGCAGCTTTTGCACCAGCAAACGTTAAGTTTTCTGCTTCGGTTTTCAGATTTAATTTCGCATTTGCAACGGAGGTATAAGAAAGACCAACCTTGATTTCAATACTCTCATTTGCAGCAGTTTTGTAGTCTAAATATAAGCCTGCCCCTATTCCCTTAGCATATCTCTGATTCGCGGTAGCAACATCTTTGCCTAAGGCGCCAACGGCTGCAGGTTTTTTATTAAGCTTTCCATAAAAGTACATCGCCACGCGACCTCCTTCGTCATAGGTTTTTACATATTTAGGATAAGTAATAACAAAGCCCTGAAAATGTGTTTCATCGATCATTTCCACAGATGCATCTGTTATCGGGCCACTTTCTCCCTGAACCTGACCAATGGATAACATGATCCGCGAACTATTGCTCTGGGGAAAGGTATAACGATGAAAACCTACACGTTTAGTAGCCGTAAGTTCTGCTTTGATTTTGAAATCATCCAACAACACCCCGTAATACCCGGGTTGCGCAACCTCATTCTTCCGATCAAAGGCGGAGCGATATCCGCTTCCAGGCTTCTCCAGTTCTCCCGGCACAGTTTTTAATGTTCCTCCCGTAGGCATAAAACTGATGCCACCAACCTGCCATTCATGGAAATGTACAAACCCCTCAATAGAATGATGGCGGGTATCGTAGCCTACTGCTTCCCAGCCTTGCAAATTACCATAGCTGCCATTTGTAGAGGGAGCAAGTTTGGCCATGCCATAGGGAACTGCCGCTGGTGTGTAAAAAAACCACCTGCTATGTGCTGTTCCGATGTTTGGGTTAACATATTTCAGCAAATCCTGGGCAAACGTTGCAAGTGAAGAAACGAAAAGAAAGAGAATGATCAATACTGGTTTAAAGGCTGTTTTCATAAAATATGGAATCTTGTTATTGGTATTTTGATAACATGGCCTGAAGGCGCTGCATCCAGGCCTGATCTACCGTTTCCATTTCAGGAGAACGGCTTTGGCCATCGAAACCAGCAAAAAAATAGTAACCCATGTTGGTGGTATTTCGGTTCGCGATGTTTAAGCGGTTAATGTTTTCTTTGGCATAAACCAGCCATTCTGGATTTTTATCGGCTTCATACAGGCGGATCATGGCTTGCGAACCCCATGCACACCAGGCAGGATTAATCCTTGTTTCTGCAGTGTTGAAAACATAACCTTTATATATCGCATTCCATAAAGTGTTGTTCATCGCTTTGCCCAAATTCTGTGCTTTGGTGAGGTAAGCCGGGTCGTTCATAATCTTACTGTATAAAATAAATGCCTCAATCATAATGGCATTGTCGTAAGTAAATTTTTGAGTCCTTTTCGTCCCTTCGCCAGCTCCATCAATTTTCCAAATATACAATCCCGTATTAGGATCGAACATTTTTGCCGTCAGCCAGGTATCAACCTGCCGGGCCCAATCTCTGTAAATAGATCCGCCGGTCAAACTATATAGTTTTAAAAACAACTGTAATGTTAACCCATTGGTTTGAGTTGGTTTTTCTGGTTTGAGCGTATTCCAGTAGAAGCCACCTCCGTACACATTATCCCAAAGTCCGCTGTTAATCAACCAATCTCCACAGGCTTTGGCTTTGGCTAAATAAGCCTGTTTATCTGCACCTGTAGTAATATCATAAGCCTCCAGATAAACCATTCCGCTCAAGGCATTATCATCTACATATTTATCGCCGCCCGCACCGGTTCCATCAAGGTTTACCGAGGCAAAATATCCACCTCGCAAATCCTTTTTATCCCACATGTTATCCATGAACTTGAAGGTGTTGTTCATGTAAACCAGGTAACTGGATTCTCCTGCAGCAACCATTGCAGCATCGGCATAAATCTGACTCACATTATACCATTCAAAACAATTGTTTGATTTTGAAGTGGTATTGGCCCGGTAACCATAGCTTGCAGTGAGCAGGTTATTCACCGTAAAAGTGTGGGTTTCTTTTGCTTGCTGAAGATAGTTTATGGGAGCGCCAGGTACCACCGGCGGAACTACCGGTGGTGGTGTTACAGGTGCCGGATCCGGCCCTTTTTTACAGGCAGCGGCACCCAGGAGAGCAATAACCAACAGTGTATTTTTAATTATTTTTTTCATAGTAGAATATGTTTCGCCTTGCGATCGCTCACAAACGGAATATTAAATTATTATTGGGTAACAATGCTGTGAGTATATGGACCCGCAGCCCCTAAATTTACAGTAGCTTTTATGCTCTTATTATCAGCCGATGGATTGAACTTGTAAGTATTGTTCCATTGATCATTGCTTACTGAATTGAGGTAAAAATAGGATGCCGCCTGCCCAACAGGGCTTACATTGTTTACGTTACTGCTGCCCATATATTTGATACCGCCAGAAGTATGGAGCGCAAACTTGTAACGTTCATCTCTGCCCCATGAAAATTGATAAAACACTACAGGGATAATGCCAGATTGCCAGGTACCTCCCGAAGTATAACTGAGCTGACCAATCTCATTGCCGTAAGCAGACATATAAAGACCTATACTTTGTACCTCGCTCACTTCAATTACGCTGGCTACATTGAAATCATATTTCATGTAAAAGGCTTTTGGATTGCCACTAACCGTAATGATTGATGTTCCCTCTTTTATGGAAGCACCTTCCGCAAAAAACTTTCTTCCGGCCGGGGTCATTTTATCTGTCAGGCTATATGTTCCGGCCTTTAGTGACGTATATACTTCGAAGATACCTTCTTCTAACTTTTTAAATTTCACTGCCTTTGCCAGATCATCACCACCCTCGCTGGCAGAACCAGTTAAATAAAGATCTGTGGGTACCTCCGCAAAACCAGCGGGGCGCTCAAGTTGTAGCGTTCTGGTTTCCTGTCCAACTTTTTTGCTGCTGGCTTTTGAAGCAATAACCGTCCAGTTTACTTTTCCTGTTGAGGAAGAACTGATTCCGCATAATGCAGCAATTTTGGTTAAATCCTTGTGAGAAATAGTAACCTGAGGCTGCACGCCGCCACCATCCGATACCACTTTAAAAACTGGGGCAGAGAAGTTGCCGCCTTCTTTATCAAATGCAACCTCGTAGAGGATAAGCCCGCCATCTTCAGGCGTTGCAGCAGTCCATTTAAACTGCTGTGAAGCTGCAGCATTAGAAGGCGTGAGTTTGATTGCAGCCTGATTTAAAGGCGTACTTAGTGTGCCAACAGGGCCAATGTTTTCATTCAAATCTTTTTCATCCTTTTTGCAGGAGAACACTGCAACGGAGGCCAGCAGCATCATGGCGAATATAGTTTTTAGATTTTTCATGTTAGATGTTTTAATAGCCTGGGTTTTGTGTTAAATTTTTGTTGAGGCCAATTTCACTGGAAGGCACTGCCCATAAATAATCTCTTTGCGGATTAAATTTACGTTGCTGCGTTCTGATGTAGCCGCCATCAACATTTTGATCGGTTGCAAATTTAGCGCCGTGTGCAAAGCCATTCATGGTTATTTCTGCCACTTTCCATCGCCTGATGTCGTCTACCCTTAAGCCTTCCATTGCTAATTCTGCCCGACGTTCTCGTCGGATTACATTGGTCAGGTCGCCGGAAGGAAAACTCAATGCGCCTGCATCGGTAAAGCCCGCTCTTGAGCGGAGTGCGCCAATTGTTTTTGCCCAAACTGCAGCATCCATTTGACCAAGACTATTTTTGGCTTCTGCATAGGTTAACAGTACTTCCGCATAGCGAAAAAGATGTAAATTATTACCAGAAACGAAACTCGATAACGCAATTGGGTCAAAATATTTGCGCCAATAATAACCTGTCGCCGAAGCACTTTGTGAACCAGGAGAATATTCATCAAGGCCAGGCTGAACCGGATCAGAACCAGGTTTAATATAAATGGATTTGGTTGTATTGTTCGGATTTACCCAGCTGTATCTGTCGTAAACTACGGTTGCGGTAAGTCTGGGATCGCGATTGATATAAGGATTGCTTTCTACATAACCGGATCCGTTTTCTTTGATTCCCCTGCCGTTCAGCATGATGTAATCATCAACGAGTTCCTGAGTTGGCGCCATGGCACTCACCCTGCCACCCACGGTTCTTGGTGCAAAATCCCAAAAATTCTGCCACGTCCTTACCGTAGGTACATATTGAAGCGATAAAATACTTTCGCTATTGTTTTTATTTGTAGCCGGATCGCTAAACAGGGCACTATAGCTTGGCGTTAAAGCGTAAGTTCCGTAAGTAGACTGGTTATTAATGAGCTTCTCGCAAACTGCGATCACCTCATTCATTTTATTTCCCTGGTAAAGCAGTGTTCTCATTTGCAGGGCAAGTGCAGCGCCTTTGGTAATTCTACCGTTTTCACTCGCTGGAAGCTGATCTTTGCTTGGCAAATTCGGAATTGCAGCCTCTAGTTGAGCAATAATAAAATCACTTACTGCAGCCTTTGGAGTTCGCGGAATTACCTGCGCTTCTTCTGGTGTTAAATCATGATCTGGAAGAGGTACATCGCCATACCATTTGCTCAGATTAAACAAAGCAAAAGCCCGCATAAATTGATTTTCTGCTTTCATTCTGGCAATTGTTGCCGCAGGAAGGGTTTTGTTCTGATCAATATTTTCAAGGAAAATGTTGACAGATTTGATGGTGCGGTAGTAGCTGGCCCAGTCTCCGGCAAACTTGGCCGTAAGCGAAGTGGCATTTCCACTGGCAATCAAATTTAGATCGCCTGATGGCGAATAAGCATTATCAGACAATGCTTCGGGTTCGAAATAAAGCGAACTGTTATAAAGCAAACTGTAATTGTTATTAAGTGCGTTGTTTACATTCACATCCACAGTCCAGAAGGTTAAGTCTGAAAATCTATCGGTGGGTGCAATATCTAGCTTTTTGCAACCTGCAACAGCAAGGATGGCAAACGCTATCATGAGGTTTTTGAATATCGATTTCATATAAGTAATGCTAACCGTGTGATTAAAAGGTGATGTCTAAACCAGCGCCATAAAATATTGGCAATGGATACTGGCGGGCGCTGTTTGAGCTGGAACCTGTGCTTACATTATTTCCAAACTCTGAGGTTTCGGGATCAATAAATTTGAGTTTGCTCAGGGTAAACAGGTTTTGGCCAATTAAAGAAACCCGCAGGCGGCTAATACCAACTTTACTGGTTACCGCCTGTGGCAACGTGTAGCCAATGTTCACATTCTTTAAGCGGGCATAAGCAGCATCGTATTTGTATAAATCAGAACCTGTTCTCCAGTTATTTGTATTGGATGGCGAACCGATGTTGGCAAAAATCGGGTAACGGGCATCCGGATTACCCGGGCTCCAATAGTCTGTCATGTGCTCATATACTGTTGCTCCGTAGCCGTAATGGAAAGGTTCTACTAACTCACCTCGCAAAAAGGTTTCGCGTTTGCCTACACCCTGAATAAATAACTGGAGGTCAAAGCCTTTTACCGCAAGGCGATAAGTAAACCCAAAAGTATAGCGTGGAAAAGGATTGCCCAGAACAGTTTTATCATTGGCATCAATTATCCCATCGTTATTTAAATCTTTAAACTTCACATCGCCGGGAACTACAGCATTACCAGCTATCTTTGGGGAGTTATTAATGTCGGCCTGATTTTGAAAAAAACCATTGGTTTGGTAGCCATAATATTGGGTAATAGGCTCACCCACTCGCCTTAGCAGCTGGAATACATCCTGGTTAATGATCTGCTCAGTAGCACCACCAGAGAGCTGAAGCAACTTATTTTGATTATCTGCTACGTTAACGCTGAAACTCTGGGTTACATTTTCTCCCCGGAGGTTATAGGTTAGTGAAGCCTCCCAGCCTTTACTCCGAACTTTTGCAACATTAAAATCTGGCGTAGCTGCTCCGAAGATTGCTGGAATATCCTGTCTCGGCTGAAGAATATCTCTGGTTACCTTATTAAAGTATTCAAATGTGGCTGTTAGTTTATTATCAAAAAAGCCGGCATCTAAACCAATGTTAAAAGTTGATGCTTTTTCCCAGGTTAAATCTCGGTTTGAAAGTAAGGTACCCGCCCCACCTACAGAAACATCATTAAAGCCGTAAGCACTTGCATAATTGAAATAGGTGGTTTGGTATTGAAAATTACCTACATTCTGATTTCCCACAACGCCATAAGAAAGGCGAAGTTTAAGCAGGTTTACCGTTTTTGCAATTGATTGCATAAAAGATTCCTGAGAGATAATCCAACCTGCACTTACTGCCGGGAAGAAACTGCCGCGATTACCTTTTGCAAACTTAGAAGAAGCATCATACCTGGCATTTGCTTCTAAAATATAGCGGTCTTTGAAACTGTAATTCAATCTGCCCAATGCAGAAACCAGGCTATAAGCATTTATGCCTAGGCTATTATTAGAGTTGATCTGATCTACCAGAGTACCTGTAGTTGGCGTTCCCAATAGCTGATCGGTAAGCGTTTTTTGTAACTGGAATCCGCGTTGCGAATAATTTTCGCTTTCTGCACCTACCTGAACTTTAAAATCGTGATCGGCGATTTTCTTCCCGTATTCAAGGTAAACTTTTGTATTGAAAAGCTGCGATTTGCTATTGGCATCCAACACCGATCTATCATCACCATATACTCCCGAGGGAAGGTAATTTACCTGCGTTCTACGGAAAAACGTACCGTTATTTTGTAAGGTTCCACCAAACTGTCCGGTTAACCTTAAGTCTTTGGTAATCTCCAGCTGACCATTGAATGATCCGAAAATCTCATCGTTATCCGCCTGATTGAAACCCCCTTTTTCCAGTACGCCGTATTCGTTGTATTGCGAAGCAAAAGGATTGGTGAGGTAATTTCCGTTTTCATCCTGCCAGTTAAAATTTGCGGGAACACGGTTGGCATCTGCAAAAATATTATTATCTCCTACGCTGTTGGTTTTATTCCTGGTTTTTGTATATAAGAGAATGAAATTGGTTCTGAGCTTTCCAATCACATTGGTTTGGTTTAATCTCAGATTATATTTTTGATAGCCAAAATTCGCCCCTTCGCCCCCGTTTCCAATAAAATTACTCTCCTGATCCTGAAAACCTGCCGAGACAAAAAAAGCACTTTTCTCTCCGCCGCCAGCAATGTTCACATTGTGCGACTGTTGTGGTGCCGTACGCAAAAGATTCTCAATATTCCAGGTTCCGTCGCCCTGATCTTTCAACTGCTGGATCTGGTCTGGTGTGTATGCCGGACTAAGCCCGGAATTCACTAAAGATTCATTTTTATAATAAGCATTCTGCCAGGCCGGAACTTTGTGTACCAAAACGTTTGCATCCTGTACTCCATAACTACCATTATAAGAAATAGTGGTTTTCTGGTTCAGCTTGCCTGCTTTTGTAGTGATTAATATTACGCCATTTGCAGCCCTCGAACCATAAATGGCTGCCGCACCCGCATCTTTCAGAACCGATACACTGGCAATATCATTCGGATTGATGGTGTTCAGGTTGCCGCCAACAATTCCATCTACCACCACAAGCGGCGTATTATCGCCAAGCGTACCTACGCCCCTGATATTAACCGTTACGTTACTCCCGGGATTAAGATTGGTTTGTTGGATAATCAGGTTTGGAGATTCCCCCTGCAAAGCCTGATAAGCATTTAACACAGGTTTGTTTTCTATATTTTTAGCATCAATGGTGCTCACCGCTCCGGTAATCGAAACTCTTTTCTGGGTTCCGTAACCTACTACAACAACTTCATCAAGGGCATTTTCTCCACCAGGCTTCAGTTGTACGTTAATGGTCTTTTTGCCAGCAATGGGAATATCCTGACTAACGTAGCCCAGGTAGGAAAATGTCAGGTTTCTGGAAGCTAGATTATCTGGAACAGTAATGCTGTAGTTACCATTGGCATCCGTTACGGCACCAATTGAAGTACCCTTAATTTGCACACTTACACCGGGAAGGCCTATACCTTTTTCATCTACCACTTTACCGTTTAAGGTAATTTCTCGCGTATTGAGATGTGTTATTGGCTTAGCTGACGATCTCGCCTCGAGATATCCTGGGCTAAAAGGAACCAGTATCGAAACCAGTACCAGAAGCTGCCGGAAGGGCAATCGCTTTAGTTTTTTAATTTGGTAAAGTTTATGTCTCATAACATTTAGTTTAAGGGTGATGCCAGATGCATCTGAATATTAGGTTAGTGGTTGAGGTATTTTTAATGTTTTAGGTGATCTTTTTGCCAGTATTGGTCTATTTCTTCAAGCGTTCTGCCCTTGGTTTCGGGAATGAGTTTCCAGGTGAGGTAAAGTGCCGGTGAGCAGCAAATTGCAAATATCCAGAACGTCCATGATGAATCGAGTCCCTGAAGCATTATGGGGGTAAGCTGACCAACGAAGAAATTTCCGATCCAAAGTGTGAGGGTTGCCAGAGACATTGCCTTGCCGCGAATCCCGTTTGGGAATATCTCTCCAATCACTACCCAACAAACCGGACCAAAAGAGAAAGCGAAGCAGGCGATAAAAGCCAGGATGAAAATCAATATCCACGGACCTGAAATCACTCCGAACTGAAACAACAGACCAATAATAATCAGCGATATTACAGCGCCACCGATACCTACATAAAGCAGCGGCTTCCTGCCCCATCTATCAACAGTAAAAATGGCTACAAAAGTAAAAACTACGTTTACCAAACCAATGGTTACCTGACCACCAAGGGCATTATTTAGGGTGAAGCCCGCTTGCTCCAATATTCGGGGTCCATAGTAGATCACCGCATTAATCCCACAAACCTGCGAAAGAAATGGCAGCAACAAACCAATCCACAATGCTTTGCGGTAAACAGGTTTAAACAAAGTTTTCAGCGATCCTTCTTCCATTGTTCCTTCCTGTGTGAAAGCATCCAGTTCTTTCCGGGCTGTGCTTTCACCATCAATTTTAATCAGAATCTTTTCTGCTTTACCCTTTTGTCCCCTGGAAAGTAACCATCTTGGTGATTCAGGAACAAGAAACAGGGAGAATAAAAAAATGAGTGCCGGAAGGGCTCCCAAACCCAGCATTGCCCGCCAAACTTCTTGCGATAGTATTTTGGTGGCACTTAGGCTGGCAAAATTATCCCCACTATGATTGGAGAGGTAAGCGTTGGTAAAATAAGCAGTTACAATACCAATGGTTAATGCCAACTGGTATAAGGAAACCATTGTTCCTCTAAGCCTTGATGGGGCAAATTCGGAAATGTAAAGCGGTGAAACCATCGAAGCTACGCCGATTCCAACACCTCCGATTAACCTGAACGCAATTAACCAGGTGAATGAAGTTGCGTACATGCAGCCTAAGGCAGAAGTAAGAAAAAGAAATGCAGAAAGGATCAAGACGATTTTACGACCAAACCTGTCGCTTAGCTTGCCAGAAATAATTACGCCGATAATGCAGCCTAAAAGTGCACAACTCACAAACCACCCTTCGCTAATGGCATTCAAGCCAAAATCCCTTGTTACCAGACTTATTGTTCCTGAAATTACTGCGGTATCAAAGCCGAACAGGAAGCCCCCCAAAGCGGCAACGAGGCAAACCAGGTACAAATACGAACTGCTTTTTTGTATTGATGTATATTGATCTTGCTTAACCATAGTATTTATTTTAAAAAGGCTTTGACCACTTTTGCTTGTTGGTTGGATTGGTTAATGATGGTATAACTTCCGGCAGCAGCTGGCACAACAAATGTTTCGGCATATTGGCAAGTCATCGTCGAACCATTCGCTGTAGTAACCGAAACCGAAGAACCTTCTACCAGCATTAAAACATGACATACATCGTCTGTTTGCACTTCTACTGATGAATCAAAATCTAGCCTGTGTATATCATAAAAATGATCTTGGTGTGTAGGCAGGTGATAACAGGTGGTGCCTTCAGTTTCGAAAATCACTTTTGGCTTTGCTATCAATTCTTGCGCTACTTTTGCTCCTTTTCTGGAGAAATCAAGATTTTTGAAAGCATGCTCAATGTTAATGGGCCGAGGTTTACCGTTTAAATCCAGCCTTAACCAATCGTACATCTTAAAAGTAAAAATGTATGGTGTGGCGCTGATTTCAAGCACCAGATTTTGCGCACCTGCACTGTGGATGGTTTGATTCGGAATTAAAAAAAGGTCGTGCTTTTTAGCTTGATGAACCTGCACATATTTTTCAATCTCAACCTCCACTCCATTCAAATTGCTGTCTTCCAATACCGTTTTAAATTCAGCTTGGTTAATATTCTCCTGAAAGCCCAGGTAAACCTGTGCATCGTCTTTACAATCCAATATATAGTAGGTTTCATCCTGGGTAATGTTCTCTCCAAATTCTGTTTGAATGTAATCGAGGCTGGGATGACATTGAATGGAAAGATTTCCCCCATCAAAAGTATCCAGAAAATCAAACCTGATTGGAAATTCATCGCCAAACTGATCGGTATGGCGACCGAGGATATTTCTATTTTGGGCAAACAGCAGCAGATCAAAAGAAACTTCGAGCAGCAAACCACCGCTCTGGAATACGATACCATTTTCAGGCACAATCAATTCGAAAGACCATGCGTAGTTCACTTCATTCTGATCGAGCTGAGGCATGTGTTTCTTCATCCACTGCCCTCCCCAGGCGCCCGGTGCAAACCATGGCCTTGCCCTGAATACCGAAGCAGACATTTCCTGCAAGCCCTTGCGGATATCATCTCCATGAGCCCAGTTCAGGTTGATATCCCATTGCGCATCTACAAAAACATCAATAAGGCCAGCTAAATCTTTTTTATGCTGATTTAAAATTACCCAGTCTACAAAATAGAAACGCTTATACATCTCTACCTGTTCCAGCACGGTTGTCATTCCTAGATTACAGATGGAACCTGCACTCATGCGATGCTGCAGTTCATTTTTAGGCAGATCTATATAGATAAGCTTAGCGTCCCAGCCAGCTAATGAAGCGCCGGAACCAATCAAGATGTTAATTCCTGCCTCTTGATTTGACGATAGAGACTTTAGATGTTGCTCGTCAAAATAATCGCGAAGCGATAAATTAGTTTTTTTGCCCCAAACCGAGTCTTCCTCACCTACAAAAGGCGCTGTAGTGCGAACTATTTCTGCCTCGGGCTTCATTGCTTTGCGAATGTCCACTATCTTGTGTTGCAAAGTCCTGGTTTGGAGTTCAGTGTTGACAGCGGTAATTAAATTATCCCAATAAACACCTGTATAGCCATCAATGACAACAGTTTGGTGTTTTACGATGTAATCGCATAACGTTTCGATACCAGAGAAAATCTGACTATCACCCAGGTTAAAAAATGGATAAATATCGTAGCCTTTAACTCTTGTAATTTCGTCAAGGTGTGCTGGCATGATTTCCTGTTCGGTTTTTCTTAAAGGTTCTTCGATAGACATGTTGGTCTTAAAAAAAGGATTATTGGAAAAATTATTTTGCTGCATGTTGTGATTGTATATACATAACCATATGACGTTTTAAGACTGCAGGTCTTAAGTTCGATTTAATAAATAAAATCTAATGTTCTTACTAAGCCTGAAGTGCAATTAGTTTTTAACGAACAATGATGTTGAGTAAGGTAAACTGTCTTCGACGGCATCAATCTAAAACGGCTGGTTGAATTAAAGAACATTATATAAATTTGGTTAGATCATACATTCAGTAGTATGTACATACAAATGTATTATTTATAAATTATTTTCCAAATGTTTTTATTTTTTTTTGATTCAAATCCGCTTCTGTGCTCCTACAGGAAGCAAATAAAACCAAACTTTGTATACACATACTTTAAAAAGGTATTTTTTTTTTAATATTGTCGTGATTATGAAACTTAAGATCGATCATGAAAGCCAGGTTCCGCTTCACATCCAGGCAGAAGAATTGCTCAGGAAACTGATTGAATCTCCTGAATATATTGATGGTAAACTGTTGCCAAACGAGGTAGAACTGTCAAAAGATCTGAATATCTCGCGTACAACATTGAGGCAGTCTATCAATAAACTGGTTTACGATGGGCTGTTGATCCGCAAGAAAGGTGTCGGCACCAGAGTGGTGGAATCGAAATCGCTAAGTTCCAAGTCGAAAAACTGGATGAGTTTTTCTCAGGAAATGAGCGCCAGAGGTATTCCGATCAAAAATTTTGAGCTCCATGTAAGCTGGGTGCTGCCCGAAAAGCGGATTGCCAGTTTCTTTGGAATCAAAGAGGATAAAAAAATACTTAAACTCGTTCGGCTCCGGGGCAGACCGGAAGGGCCATTTGTTTATTTCGAATCTTATTTCCACCCGGTAGTTGGCCTTACAGGTGATGAAGATTATAAGGCGCCGCTATACGAAATGCTCGAAAAATCGCATGGAATTGTTGCCATGATTTCAAAAGAAGAAATCAGTGCTTTACTGGCAGATGAATTTATTGCGGCAAAATTAGAAACGAATGTTGGTTCCGCTATCCTGTTTCGAAAGCGTTTTGTTTACGATATCGAAGAAAGACCTATTGAATATAATCTGGGTTACTATAAAGCCGACAGTTTTGTGTACACCGTAGAGAGCAGGCGCGAATAATTACTTTTATGGCATAGGAACACAGGTTTCAAGCCTGATTTTTAATGCTTAATTCTCCAAGCCTATTGGTCTAAATAAACCTGCGTTTCTTAAGCGCTTTAGTTACTTCTTTTACCATGTATCCGCTTTTAAAATAAGAATGGATCTCTTCTCCGGGGCAAGTGGTTTGGCTGCTATGGTCTCGATGGGTAGAGATTTCGTTTGCGGCGATGTTATACTTGATGCATTGATCTGCCAAAAGATTGACCAATACCTTTCGCAATCTTCTATCCAGTTTCTGCTGGCTGTAATTTCCTAGAAAGCAGATCAGTAAATGACCGGTCGGATCATATTCCGTATTGGTCTCGCCTACTGTAAGCGGGTTTCTTCCCTGGTAAACTGTTCCATCCGTAGCAATCAGCAAATGATAAGGAACATCTGCCCACTTTCGATCTGGTCCCATACCCCAGGTTTGAATGTTTTTGAGCCGCTGTTTTGCATCATCATTTTTGCTTAAAACTTTGCCACCCTCATGATGTACGGTAATCTTGATCGGAACCTACTGCTTGTAAGGCTTCCCTTCTACTCCTTTCCATTCACTTTTTGGAACTATCACAACCGTATCTCGGTTAGAAGAACTTTTTGACTGGGCATTAACCACAGGGATAGGCAAAACAAATGATAAAAGAAGTAAAACAATCCGGTGTTTAAACATGGGTGAAAAATAAGATACAGTGTAAATTTATGGATTAATCAGCGTTATTATAAACCATATTTTAGTTAGCCTGATTAAAAAAATGTAACACGTGTTGCAGTGGCAAGATCTGGTTCGAAATCATGCTGAATTTTTTAAATGATAGGAATGGATATATTTGGGACTCTTTAAGATATGCTCAAAGTCGGGCTAATTTATGGGTTTACATTTTGGAAAGGAATCCGCTGTCTATTTTGGCGAAATCCCATACAAACTACTTCCTTCTATAGGAATTCGAAAATTTCGTCTTCAGTAAGCAACAGATTCAGTAGTGAATCTAAAAGTCCTGAATATTTGTCATCTTATTACAGATAAAGCTTCCAACAAAGCGATTACTTTTTTAAATTGATACGAAGGGAGATTATTACGTTTTATTTATTTAATACAGTAACAATCACTTAATGTCTAGTATTTAATGAATTTGAGGAAAGAAATATTTTATCAGTTATAAGCTTTAGAGATTTTTGCTTACAAAATATTATTTAGAAAAGTACGGTATCCCTAAGGGAATACCGTACGATTGGGTCGACAACGGTTCGAATTAGTAAGAAATTTATTGCTGATTTGGAGAGAATCGCAGAACTAGACATTAAGATGACAGAGTATGATGAGCTTGGTAGGTTGATGAAATTACGTAAAGAAAGAGAAAAGCTAATCCCCAAAGTTGTAGACAAAAAGAAAAAAATCAGAGCTAAGCGAAAATCCAGAAAAGTGGCACTCCAGAAATGGATAATGAATATTACCGATTAAAGTCTGAACTTATTAAAGTTTTTTATAACGCCATATTTAGTTATTTTAATTATTGCTCACTTTACTACCGATCAACGGGATTACTTTCAATATTTAAAAGCCTTTTTGTTACTTATAGAACCAATAGTGGACGATTTAAAATTGAAAGGTTTTATTTGATATAGTCTACAATCTTTGCAGTATCATCTCCAAAAAACCTTTACCGGGAAACTTTGAACCAAAAAACTTGACATTTTAATAAAAATATTTTTCAACTAATTATATAAAATTATAATCATAAATTATTTTCCTAACCGTAAGTTTTAGAGAATAATTTTGGACCATTTCTTAAATAAATTTATTAACGAAGAATTCAATTAGCTGAGGGGTTTCCTGGTGGAAAGGGCAAGTAAAAATGTTGCAAAAAGAATTAATGTACCTCCGAGAACCGTGATAAAGTCCAGTTTTTCACCTAACCATATTACGGCTATCGGTATACCAAAAAGTGTGATCATATAATTTGACATCCCAGTTTGAATGGCAGAAAGATTTTTCAAAGCCTTAAAGAAAAGAACCATCGAAAGGAAGTTGTGAAAAAAAGCAAGTAACATTAAACCAGTCCAGGTTTTGAGTGTAAAATCAGGGATTTTATAAAAAGTGGCTGACTCACTATATAGTACAAACGGCCCTAAAACAATCAAGATGATTAAATAAGTGAAAAATACGACTTCGACATCTGAAAATTTAAGCAACAAATTCTTGCAACTTACATTGTAGTATGCATTTGCGATAACAGACAATAAGATTAACGCATTACCAACAATATATCCATCTTCAAACGCAAAATTGCTGATATTTTGGATTGAACATCATATTACACCTGCTACAGCAATTACTATACTTAATGATGCGCTCCAGGTTAGTTTTTCTTCCAATAAGAGTACAGCAAAACCGACAGTCGATATAGGCAGAATAAGTGTGATCAGGCCAGCATTTGTAGCCGTCGATTGTTGTGTACCAATGGTCATTAGTAGTTGAGCGGGAAAAGAACCAAAGATTACTGGTCTGAAAAGTACAAGCAAATCACTCCACTCTCGCTTTATTTCTCTTTTTTCAGTCAGAAAAAACGGAATCAGCATAATAGTCGCCAGCAACATTGGCGCCCAAATGGTAAACAATGGTCCAACTTGGTCCTGCACCAATTTGATACACGTAAATTGCATTGCCCACATTAAATTGCAGGCAATTAACATAAACCAGGAAAGTTTATTTTTGGACATCACAACTAGATAACCATTTTCTGAATTGCATATTTTTCCAGTGCCGCGTAATCCAAGGTAACTCCTAATCCTGGCAACTGTGGAACTGCTGCCCTCCCATTTTCAATTAAAATCGGCTGATTGATCATATCATTTTCTCTTACCAATTCGCCAAATATATCTGCCGGCAAAGTACAATTAATGCTTGCAGCAGCAATGTGAAGCCCCATTGTTTCTGAAATCCCTAAATCAACCTCAGAGCCTCTCCAACAAGATTTTCCTTCCAAATTGGATATCTCGGATAGAAGAATACATTGATATGCTGAGCCATTAAAGTTGTATCCATCGGCAGCATCTGCTTTTATAAATCCGACAATATCACTCATCTCCTGATGATAAGGTAGCGATATGTGGCGATAAATTGGAAAACTAAATTGTTCTTTCAAAAAACGATAACCTTTGATATCATGATGCGCAATTGGGTCTTCTAAACCAAACATCATTTCTGAAGGAACATTTTTCATCAAGCGCAGTGTAGTTTCTACATCTTTCCATCTTTGATTTGGATCCAGAAGTATTTTTATTTCGTTCTTACAAACGGCATGAATGTGATCGAACCAGTCTGAAATGCTATCATCATCAGCACATTTAAATTTAAATACTTTATGCCCTTTCGACATTGATTCAAAGGCTTTACTGGCTGCCTCTTCTGGTGTTCTTCTACCAGTCCATCCCATACATTCTATTTCGGTTCTATAACCGCCGCCCAATAACTGATAAACAGGAACATTTAAAAGCTGCCCAACCAGATCAAGGATTGCTGTTTCAAATGATTCGTAAACACGTTGATCTTTTATAGGAAGGTTTTTCCAGTTTAGTTTCGTTATGTCTTTTTCTACCAAAATAGCCACTGCTTCTCTAATGGCAAATTCCGGAGCACTTCTATACGTTTCTCCTATTCCAATCATTCCGTTTTGAAGTTCAATTTCAATTATCCATTTAGGCTGGATAGCGAAATCGGACCAGGAATTTCCTGTCAAGAACTTTTGCGCAAAATTTTTATCGCTTTCTTCAATATTTGCCGAATTGATACTATTGGGTTTGGGCGGAACGATAACCTTTGTTGCCCGAATGGTTCTAATTTTTGATTGCATTAAATTTCTATGCTGATTTATTTATATTGATCTGTTAGCGTTTTTATATCTGCTGAAAAATCCATAAATTTTTTTTCGAGTTCTTGTAGAGCCTCAGGAGATCTTCGATAAAATGAGGAGTTTAGTTGAACTCGATCCTGGTTCATCAGCGCCTTTAAGTTAGTCGGTATTTCTTTCATTGTACTCAAATCAGGAAATAGATTCTCCATCACCTTTGCATAGTTTTTTACTCCTGTGAGTTCCATATAGGTAAATGGTCCTGCAAAACCCATCCATAAGCCCATGTCATTCATGCAAGCTTTATCGATATCTTTTATTGAGGCATGACCATTTTCATAAAGATGAATAGCCTCCCTAAAAAGTGCATACATTAACCTATTTGCAATAAAACCATTAACATCTTTCTTAACCAATATTGGATCTTTCCCCCATTTACTTGAAAGATTTAAAACGACTTCCGCATTGGTTTCGCTGGAATGGTCACCAAGAATAATTTCCATAAAAGGAGAAATATGAGCAGGATCTCCCCAATGGACCCCTAAAAGTCTTTTTGGAAATTTCATTCCTTTTTGAAGATCACTAATTGGAATGGCCGACGTGTTGGATCCTATAATAACATCTTCTCCGAGTATACGCTCTAGCTGATGAATCAATGTAGATTTTGCATCCAAATCTTCGCCGATTGATTCTAATAACAATTCAGCTTTAACCAAATCTTCGAGTTTACTTACAAATTCTAATTTTCCAAAGGTATCTTCAAAATTTTCAGCAGAGAGATTTCCACTTAGCAACGCGAGTATTTCTGCTTTATTAACTTCGATTCGTTCAACATCATGATCATAAACGACAACGTGATGCCCTTCCCTTAGCAGACACACACAGATGCTTCTGCCCATTAGACCTAGCCCTACAACCCCAACTGTTCCTATCATTTAAATGCAATTAATTGAACTTAACATTTTTTATGCTACACCATAAAAATGTTAAGATATAAATGCCTAAAATATTTATTTGTAAGGCGAAAAAATTATGGTAATTCAATCTTTTATTATACTATTTTAACAAAACCAAATCAACAAAATATTAAGAAAAAGTTATCAACCAATAAACTTATTACTGTGTTTATATTTTTTTAACAATACAAGCCGAAATTCGCAGAGAAAATTAGAAATATAATATAAGTATGAAGGCTAAGCTCTACAAAATACCATTTGCACCAAATTCTTCTTTTCTATACAAAAAAATGAGCTGTGAGTATATAAATGATCCGTGGCATTTTCATAAAGAGTACGAACTCATACTCGTCAGTAAAGGAAAGGGAACAAAGTTTATCGGAGATAATGTTTCATTTTTTGAAGATGGTGATCTGACCTTAATTGGTTCTGAAATTCCCCATCTATACCGAAATAACCACGAAAAACTTCCAAACGGAGAACATTCAGATACCGAAATTACTTATCTACATTTTACTGAAGACTTTCTTGGAACAAGTTTTTTTGAAATTCCGGAAATGCACAGTGTAAATAAATTACTAAAAAAATCAGCGCTAGGGCTAAGAATAAAAGGCACTATTAAAGAAGAAGTATCGGCTAAGCTCTTGAGTATGCAAAGCCAGTCGCCACAATTTCGGCTAACGACCCTACTAGATATTTTGATATCCATTTCCAATTCGGAAGATATTGAGCCAATTTTATTAGCCACTTACACCGCCAATATAAGTGGTGAAACAGACAAGATCAACCTCATTTTTGATTTTATCCTTAATAATTACACTGACGAAATCTATGTCCAAGATATTGCAAGTCAGCTAAATATGAGCATGGCAGCTTTCTCCAGATACTTTAAAAAATATACTCGAAAAACCTTTTCAGATTACGTTACTGAGATCCGTATCGGCCATGCCTGCAGGCTACTGATGGAGGACAATCATACCATTTCAGAAATTTGCTATGAAAGTGGATTTGACAATCTCTCCAACTTCTACAGGCACTTTAAAAAAGTGGTAGGTATCATTCCAAAAGATTATAAAAAGCGATTTCTTAGAATTGGAATCAGCAGTAGCGCACTCGCGAGTTAATCAATTGGTAGCTCATAAAAGCAAATGTTAAAAAAGTACACAAATTGAATAGATTACGCTACGCCTTCCAAACAGAAGGCGAATAACTTTGGCCCAAATCAATTTTTCAGTTATGTTAGTACTCAAAAGAATAAACCTTATTATTATTTTTCTTCAAATCTTAGGGCTGCAGTTCGTATCCGCCCAGCAATATAACCCCAGATTCTGGACTGATGAATCCGAGGAATTACCGAAAGTAATTAAAGCCGGCTGGGGAGGAATTCTTTATTGGGGAGCTTCATTCGAAGATGACAAAATGAATTATTACTTTCCCTCCAAGTATCTGGAATCCCAGACTTGGGCAAAAAAAGGGGAAGATCGACTTACCCCGATTGTCAGTACCGCACATCAAAACAATATAAAAGTAATGGTGAATATGGAAGGAGTTAATCCTTATCACTGGACAAAAAATCAATGGAACAAAGAAACAATCGCCTCTACCATAACAGATTTAGCGAATAATGGCATCGATGCTGTTTTCGAGGAATGCTTTGAAGCCAATCCTGATGCTTTTCTTTCACTTGCCAACACCTTAAAGAAAAAAAATGTTGACTATATTTCTGGCACCGACCCGATGCTGTTGCGGGAATATAGTTTCAAACAGCTTTGGCCCAGTACAAGCATTATCAATACCTACAATTATTACTTAAAAAGGGATAAAAATTATGCTGTGGCCACGCTGGCTCAAAATGGTTCGTTGGGACTGGGTTGGGCAAAATTTTGGGGTAAGCCAACATCGATGATGTCCCCAATTACTCGAGATTGGGGTATAGACATGCAAAAATCTCCTGCTGTTGTCTCTTATCTCGCGACGATTAGGGCATTACAATTTAGAATAGACAACTTTTTAATTCTTGGTGGCCTCGAAAAGTTTGATCCTCAATACACAAAGGATTGGATTAATGAATTTGTGAAAAAACAAACGAACAAACGTCCCTTAATGAATATTGTGGTACTGTTGGATGAACAGGATGCACAACCAAGCAGCGAGGAATCCGGCTGGAATAAGTTATTTAATTCTGGTGATGCAATTACCACCGGCGCTTTTCATGCAGGATATGATGTGATTGTGAGTGATAAAGTTGTGCCTGCTGATGCTTACTGGATTTATATTGGAAAATCTGAGAAAGATTTGCCGAAAGACGTAAGAAATTTATTTGATTCTAATAAAAAGGTATTCCTGCAATCTTCAGGATACTTTCCGAGCGGAAAACTAAGCAAATCATGGTATGATGTTTTGTTCAACTGCGGCGTAAATGCAAAGATCGCTTTTAAATATGCAGGAGGTTCGCAACAAGTAATGCAGGCATCGCTTCCGGAAGACCAGGAATTTGAAATACCCTACACCGGCTATTATAAAGAAAATTATTTCAGGTTTACTGGTGTGGATGTACAAAGGGGCAAGGATTTTAGAGATGGGATTATCATAACCGATAAAAGTATTACAGGAAATGTGATTAGCAGCCCCAATAGTACCTATGGAAAAGGTCCTTTTGTGGTCGGAAAAAACAATAAATATTTGATCACGGCCAGTACAATTCATTGGCAGACCAATTTTCTAATTTCAGACTTGCTTTCAGGCGGCGGAACGCTGCCTTCCTCCAACGTATGGGGGATTGTTGGATCGGATGTTAGCGCCCTACTGGCTATTGAAGATACAGAACTTGACCTCCAAATTCCCGGTTTAAAAGACGGAACTAAGCTTCATTATGAAATATGGGATAGTAACAAAAAGATGCGGGAGGAAAAGACAATTGTTTACCAAAAAAAACTTATCATCCCGATGAAGGAATATGATCTGATTCTAATCGATCGGAAATAATCACGCTATTGCGCATTAATAAACTTTCGAGCCATTTTAAGCATATCAGCAGCTGATTGCTTTTTAAGGTTTTCAATCTGGAATTCATTTAGGATATACTGCAACTTTTTAAGCTTGGATATTTCGGCACGATGCTTAAAAAGTTGCAATAGGTATTTAATCTTTTCGAAATCCTGAATCCCTGCAATAAGCTTTTCAAAACGTATAGAAGTACGGGGACCTGGATAAAATTGATAAAGCGTTCCGGATGGATATTGCTTCCACCGTGCATCACGCAATGGGTCGGAAACCCAGCTGTTAAATGCCCAGAATAAATAACCATCATAACCTTTCGCCGCAGCATGCCATGCCAACCAGGTATTTTCCGCAGGTGGTGAAAAAGTATAACTCGAGGGGAAGGCCTCTACACATGCGGTATAAAATGTGGTTATTTTACCCGCTGCCTTGCGTTGAGAAAGAAGACTTGAATCAATCTCCAGATAAGATGCCAGGGAATAATCGTATATTTCCTTTTGAAGTTCCCCAATTCCGGTATCTGTTGATAGGGCTATTTTCCAGTTTTCATCAACTTTTTTTAATAAAGCAATTACATATCCCACTTCTGCGGCAGGCCGCTCATCCAGTGCCATTACCGTCCTCTCGAACCAACCTTTTGTCTTTAAATGTGCCGTAAATGCCCTAAGCATGGGTTCCCAAAAGTCGATGTAATCTGCTGATCCGGGTGATAAATTAATTGATGCCTGATTTTTTTGAGCAGAATCCGTGTATCTATAGTTGCCATCCCAACTGAGCATAGAATAGCAATTAATCTGCTGGTCAATTCCACTAGCCATAACGGTCTCAATATATTGATCAAAAATACCGAAATCGTAATCCCAGGTCCCATTCTTTAGTTTTGTCCATTTTATTAGCGAGGGATCTTCGGTATGTGTGTGATCTCGGCCCCATGGCTGAGGAATAATGTTGGCAGTAATCACTTTTTGACCTACCTGGGCCAGTTTGGTGTAATAATCTTTAACCAAATCAAAATGCGCAGCACTCCATAATCGTAGGTGATGAAGCTCAGCAATTGGTGCAGGGTATTGCCATAAATCTAAATGGTAAGCGCTATTTTTGAGATCTGGCAAAATGTGGTTTCTTACCGTGATAGTAATTTCCAGTTCATGTTTCTTATCCGCAAAAATCGTGATTTGGCCATTATAATTGCCTGCGGGAGTATTTTGTGGTACAGTTACACCGATCCAGATTGGCCGAACTGTATTGGCTTCAATTGAAAGTGTTGAAACAATATCAATCGGGTCAGCCACTAAAAGAGAATCATAAAGCTTTGGCAATCCATGTGCGCAACCATCTTCTGCATTATCCGACAGTACATAGCGTACAAAAGAAACGTTTATATTTTCTTTACCAATTACCCCTCCAAGATTGTTTTTAAGATCACCAACTACAAAATGGATTTCCCCTGAAGAAACTCCTCCCCAAATTAATGCCTGTGTATGTATTCTCTCTCCTTTCCAGGCAATGCCATTCCAAAGCTTGCTTTTTTTTATATCTGGAACACGTTCTTTTTCATAGCGTACCTGATCGTCGGCGTAACTCACTTGCATTTTTCCCTTAAGCGGAATCCAAGAATTAGTGTCGGTAGGTTTAGGATTTGGAAGCTCGGTATAAGTCAGATTATCTTTATTATTCAATGTCTTATTCTGTGCTTTAATCTGAAAACAAAAACAGCTTAAGATCAACCATAACAGAAAAATAGCTCGAAAAAAAAACCTCATACCAAATTAATCAGGCCGCTAAGTTCCCCAATTAATATCAGGTTAATATTTATTTAATGTTATCAGTCAATGAATTCAAAAAAGCAACAATGTGACCTATTTCTGTATCACTAAGCTTTAACGGCTTTGAAGATAGTGTTTGCATAGGGACATGGAGGCCCAGACCTGCCCCACCGCCCTTGTTATAAAATTCTATTACTTCTTCTAACGTCTTAAAGGCGCCATTATGCATATATGGGGCCGTCTTAGCTATATTTCTCAAGGTCGGGGTTTTAAAAGCACCTCGATAATTATCCATTGGATAAGTATCGAACCGTCCATTATCTGTGTCGAGATGTGGATTTTCGAAATTGGCGCTGCTCGTTGTCCCGATCACTTCTAAGTCATTACGATCAAAACGTGGAGGAACCAAGCCATTGAATACAGGCGCAAAATGACAGGTTCCGCATTGTGCTTTGCCCATGAAAAGATTGTACCCATTTATCTCACTAATATTTAACTTTTTGAGTTTTCCACTCATGTAACGATCAAACCTGGAATTATAAGGCGAGAGCGTTCTTAAATAGGCAGAGATAGCTGTGGTGACTTTGGTTATTGTGGATGTTTTACTTAATTGATCTGGAAATGCGACTAGAAACGCTTGCTTGTAATCTGGACTATTCTTTAAGCGTTCTTCAATCGAGCTGAGTTTGGCATTCATCTCTAGCGGATTTTGTAACACTTGCAAAATCAATTCATTTGTATTTGATGCACGGCCATCCCAAAATTGACTGTGCTGTAGCGTGGAATAAAGGAGTGTGGGTGTATTTCTGGATAGTTTAGCGCCCCCATCGAAAGTGGTATTGGCAGTCAATCCATCAGAAAAATAAGTATCTGGATTATGACAACTACGGCAGCTCCGTTTCATATTTCCCGAAAGCATCGGTTCCTCAAAAAATTTTTTCCCTATAGCAATCAGGTCCGAATCCCGCTTGGTGAGCTTGCCAATTTCAATAGCCCCCGGACTAAAAAGCCTTGATGGGACTTTTGAATCTTTGCTACCAAAGCCGTTCTGAAAAATAAAATTATCCATAATACCTTGGAGCGGAAGTACATATTTTCGGGTAAAAAGAAGTCTGTCAAAAGTATCAAACTCAGCGCTTTTTTTGAGAAAGTCAATTGCCTCACCCAATTTGGCGTTCAACTGAGCATTCAAAGGCTGAGACGGCATATTAGTGATATAAGGCTGCAATACCGATCTGATTGTCTCCAACGAAGCCTTTGCTTCAATTATTCCTGATTTTAACTCTGGCGCATCAAATCCGGAAATCTCTAGTGATACCATATAAATTAGGGATAACTGCAGGCTTTCCATAATTTTAGTATCATTGATAGGGAGATTAAACAATAGCGAATTAATATCCGAAGCAGATGCAGCAAGAAGTTTTACCTGCCCGATAAGTTCAGCTTTCACACTATTCGAATATTCTTGAAAAAGTAACGACTCTATAACCTGCAAACCAACGGGTTCGCTGGCTTCCATAAAGGGTATTTCCACCTCGGGATTTGGCGGCTGGTTATAAATTAACGCAGCACTTGACAGAAAATAGTCCATAAAAAAGGCTATTTTTTTATAGGCAATTCTTGTATTTTTCAATTCGGCTATAGCGTTTAAATGACTTAGCTCCGAATGATCAAGAAGATCAACAGCATTCTTTAATCTCTCACAGGAGTTAGAAAAGGCCGAAGAATTTTCACGGAAGTAGATCAGAGTGAGCTTTGTTTCCTGGCTTTGGCTTTCATCCTGGCGCTGAACTGTCATGGATAGGAACATAAAACCCAGATAAACAACCAGCAAACCAAACAGCAATTTCTTCATAAATGACTTACTTCTTAATCATTCTGAATTGATCACGAACCTGTCCGTCGGCACATATCCATTTAAAGTCCAGCACATTCCCCTCCACTTCCAAAATCGCTGCACCTGCATCCGTCGCATTAGAATAATACATCGCATTGTGAGGGAAATCAGGATAAGGTTTACCAACATAACTTGCAGATCCACTCACTACGTAAACAGTTCCCTGGGTTCTTGAAGTTTTAACATAAGGCGAAGAATCTTTCGAGCCATCATTTAAGCCTGAAGAACTGCTGAGATTATGCTTTGTAGAATTGAAGGTTTTTGCAGGTCCGTAATGACCGTTCATAAGCTTTGATCGCTCATAAACATGGCTATGACCGCAAACAATCAGGTCTACTCCCTCCCTTTCTAAAATACCAATCAGATTTTCCCTTACCCCGGTCATGATATCATCGGTATCAGAATCATGAGTACCCTTGGAGTATGGAGGAAAATGCCAATAAGCTACTATCCAGCCCTTGTTTTTGTTCATAGTCAAATCTTTTTTAAGCCATTGCACCTGCGGGCTTAGGGTATCATAAAGAAAATATTTACTTTCCTCTTTTCCATAGGAATCAAGAGAGATAAAATGAATGTTTCCCAAATCAAAAGAATAATAGGCAGGATTATTTGACGGAACGCCGCCAGCTTCTCCCTTCACAGGCATGGTAAAATTCTGGTAGTAAGCGGTATTGTGGTTGTTTTGAGCATAATCCGAACCAAAATCTACATCATGATAATCATGGTTTCCAGGTGTAGGGTAGACTGGATAGTTTTTAAGCAACCTGTTTTTGTAAACATTGAAGAATTTAGATTGAAATTCGATATCAGTACCATCATTATAGGCATTGTCGCCCAGCAAAATCCAGGCATTAAGGTCTCTGTTTCCAAGATAGGATTCAAAGCTGTTTCGAACTCTCGCTTGATTGATGGTTAAAGCACCACAGTCGCCAAATATTCCAACTTTATATTTTCCGATTGCACCAACTTTTGGTAGCGTGGTAAAATAATTATTTAGTCCTAACTGAAGTGTATCTTGAGCAGAGCCTACGCTATAAAAATATTTTGTTGAAGGTTTTAGCCCGGTAATCAGTACTTCATGCTCGGTAACCAACGTAACCTGATCTTTTTTTTGATTCAATTGGTTAACAGCATCCCCATAGGTCACTCTACTTCTTGTAGCTACATCCGTACGCCATCTAATTACCATACTGGTATCAGTTGCAACCTGCAAATAGGGTTCTCTAATCAGTTTAGGCTTATTAATAAATTTTTCAGCTGAACTGTTTTGTCCCATAGCATGGTTGGCCAGAAGAACTAACCCACAAGATAGATATTTAATAAATGTTTTTAGTTTCATATTATTTTACGACTTCAACTTCGAAAACATCTTCCAAACAATTCATACCATCGGTAACACGGTAACTAGATTTTCCAACTTTCGGCATGATGGTAATTTCCCTGGTTTTTTCTGAAGACCCATCCCATTTGTATACACCTATATACGAAGCCTTTAAAGTAACTTTCTGCCCTGCTCTAACCTGAATTTTCTTTCTGGCATTTACATTTTTCATCATCGTAAAATGATCTCCAATCTTACCATCTGCCTGTATCCATTTCAGATCCAATCGATTTGCTTCCACTTCCAAGATACTTGCTCCGCCGATGCTCACACTGGCAAAGGGCATAGCATCATGCGGAAAAGAGGCTTGAGCATGATCAATCCTACCGGAAGAGCCGCTTAAAACATACACCGTTCCCTTATTAGAATCATTTTTAATATAGGGGCAAGAATTTTTTGAACCGTCGTAAAAACCAGACGAGGTACTTAGCAAATGTTTCTCAGGAGAAAACGAAGCCTCCGGACCATAATGCCCCTGCATTAATTTTGACCTTTCATAAGAGTGACTATGGCCACACAGAATCAGGTCAACGCCATATCTTTCGAGTATTTGAATGAAGTTTTCACGGATCTTTATGAGCTGTCTTTCTGTATCAGAATTATGTGAACCCATTGAGTACGGTGGATGATGCCAATATGCTATGACCCAGCCTTTGTTTTTGTTCGCTTCAAGATCTGCTTTTACCCATTTCACCTGTACTCCTGTCGTATCATATAACCTTGATCCGTTATCCTCAGTTCCATGCGAATCCAGTGAAAGAAAATGGATATTTCCAATATCATAAGAATAAAATGCAGGGGTATGCGAAGGCAGGCCACCAGATTCACCTTTGGTTGGCATGTTAAAATTCTGATAATAACCAATTTCTCCAGAACGTTGCGCTACTTCAGCTGCATAGGGCTCATCGCGGTAGTCATGGTTCCCAGGTGCCGGAAACACGGCGGATCTTTTCAATAAATTATCTTTATAGGTATTAAAGAAGTTATGTTGATATTCCATATCGGTACCGAAGGAATAGGCATTATCGCCAAGCAAAACCCAAGCCGTAAGTGTGTCATCACCGATATACTTTTCGAATTGATCGCGGCTGTTAAGCTGATTCGGTATACTAGTTCCACAATCACCGAAAATACCGATCCTATATTTACCTTCGGTTCCTACCGTAGGAAAGGTGTAAAAGTTGTTTTTTTCATCAAACTGTAGCGTATCCTTAAATCCTTCTATCATGTAATAATATTTTGTAGAAGGCTTTAGGTTATTTAAAGTGACTAGATGATCCTTACTTCGATTACTGTTTCCTGCAATTAAGTCGAGCTTTTTAGGGTCCGTTCCAAAACGCACAAATCCAGCATCAAGTTCATCGGTTCGCCACCTTACAATAATACTTGTTGGAGTAGTAACCTGAAGGTATGGACCACGGATTAACGCTGGGCGAAAACCATACCTTTCCGCATCTCTTCTCGATGTTGTAGTTTGGGCAATACCGTTAAAAGAAAAAGCGGTGATAAAAATATATAGTAAAATGTATTTCATTATGTTTAATTAAAAAGCAACCATAGCCAAAAGGTCATAGTTGCAATATTAATAAGAAAAAAAAAATTAAGGTTTATCCCACCATACCCGTGTGCTGGTTAAGTCAGGCCCCTGACGCTGCAAGGCTGCCTGTAATTTCGGATTGGTTGAAACCTCATCTGGCTGGTAGGTCAACCTTCTTGGCATCTGGGCATTAAGATTGCCTGGCTGCAGGGTGGCAGAAGTTAATTTTTCGTAAAGTTTTGGATAGCCACTTCTTCTCATATTGGCGAAAGTCTCATACCAATTGAAATGGGTTTCTATCCAGTATTGTGTATTGATCATCTCGAGTGCTGCCTCAGTGCTGGCCGGATTATAAGGATTAGCCACTAGATAGGCGTTTGCCTGTGTTGAAGATATTACACCTTCGCTGCCGTAAACTTTGAGTTGATCCATCGCAGCTCTTACGCCGTTTTCGTAATAGGTTTTAGCAGTTGTTGTACCTGTAATTATTCCTCTTACAGTACACTCGGCTAGCTGAAACTGAACCTGTGCATAGCTCAAATGGATATAAGGCGCATCGTATCTACCAAAAGTGGCATTATTTGAAACTGAATAATTTAAGCGGTTAGCTGAGGGAATACTCGCATAAGGTGCCTCCTCGGCCCTATCCCCAAAAGCTGGCCAGCCTTTCTGCTTTGAAGGATCTTTACTTCCAGCGCCGTATGTTGTTCTGGAAGCAGGTAACATGGCATATACACTTAAGCGAGGGTCAGCATTATCTTTTAATTGGTTAACAAACTGCGAGGTTAATCTATAATTATCCGGGTATCTGATAAAGATATGTGCCTGGCCATTAGAAGTTGGATTAGTTGTTCCACCTGTTGAGCTGTTTGGCAAATATTTAACAAGAAAGTTATCGTCGTTAGTAGTCATCAGCCCACCAGCTACGGCCTTTTCAATCCATTTTTTTCCATTTACCGGATCAACTTTCATGATCCTCAGCCCTAAACGCAGCATTAAACTATTTGCAAATTTCTTCCATTTTGTTAGATCTCCTTTGTATACAATATCTGAAGTAGTTGGCAGTTTTTTAGTATTATCGAAGGCGGCGGTAGCTTCTTCAAGTTCTTTGAACATATCTGCATAGATTCTTTCCTGAGGATCATAGGCTGGTGTAAATGTCCTGTCTAAGTAGCCTCTTCCACCTTCGAAGTAAGGGATCTCACCATAAAGATCCGTCAATTGGTGAGCAAGGTAGACTTTGATAATTCTTCCTATGCTGGTATAATTTACACGAGTTGGATCCACCTTACTCCGCTCTATAAAATCAACCGAATTTACCAGCGGATTACCATAAATCCATTCAAAATGATAGCCGTGATAGCCTCCTGGTGTAATCAGCGTTTGGTAGCTTTTTCTATTGGTAACCTGCATCACAAAAGGAGCAACAAAATCGACCATACAATAGTAGGTGTTATCAAGCATGGTTAATTCAATATCAGGAAGCATGTAATCCAGATTTGGGGTTGAAACAAAATCTTCGCTAATGTTTACTTTGTCAAAATCCTTATCGCAAGCGCCAAGAATTGTAGATAGGATCAGCATAGAGCAAACACCTATTTTTTTTATTATTGTTTTCATAATCAATATTTGTAAATGGATACTAATCTATTTGGGTTGATTAGAGAGAAAGTTTAAGTGTGAAGCCAAAGTTTCTGGTTACGGGATAAACCAAACGTTCAATACCTTGTGCATTGCCACTGGCTACACTGCTCTCGGGATCTACATTTGTAAGAGCCTTGTTTTTATATAAAGTGGCTAAATTCCTACCTACGATTGAAAAAGTTGCATTGGCTATACCTGCCCTGCTCAGCAGTTTTTTTTGGAAAACGGTAACTAAGTGATACTTCTCGAAGTTTTACAAAACTGGCATCGTAAATAAACTCTTCGGCAACATGCGAAACCTGTTGATAATAAGATTGTACACTTGCGGCTCCTGTTGAAAAATCCGTGTT
This sequence comes from Pedobacter sp. AC212, assembly GCF_979258625.1. Lineage (NCBI taxonomy): Bacteria > Pseudomonadati > Bacteroidota > Sphingobacteriia > Sphingobacteriales > Sphingobacteriaceae > Pedobacter > Pedobacter sp. AC212. The sequence goes on from NZ_OZ409870.1 coordinate 3,583,206, forward strand.
GCTATTTCCTCGTAATTTTATGGTATTGATAGCACCGCTTTCATTCACGCCTTCCCCAACCAAACCTTCTTCACGCCCGATTAACGTATTTTTGTGTTTACCATTGCTGTACGATAATGCATTGGTTTCTGAATATATAGAAGCGCCCCATTTTGCATCCAAAAGCGTGAATAGAGAAAAATTACCATAACTAAAAGTGTTCGTGAATCCCAACATTTTGTCGTACACCCCATTGGCAAGAAATTCATTTTTAGTATTGTAAAGCGGTAAACCTTGAGCATTGTAAACGACCTGTCCGTTGGCGTTACGTTGATATTTATATCCATATATGCCACCATATCGTTTGCCTTCTTCCAACTGGATAATTACTTCACCACTTTTTGCAGTGGCCATAAGTATTGGTGCATTCTCCGTACCAGGCCCAAGGGTAACTACTTTATTTGCATTTTTTGTAAACGTTGTACTCAGATCCCAAGCAAATTTACCTGCTTTTACCGGTGTGGCTTTTAACAATAATTCAACCCCCTGATTCTCCATCTGTCCTACATTCAGAATGGCCGTTCTAAAACCCGTACTTCTTGAAACCGCAGTTCTCACAATATCATTTTTGATCTGTTTGTTATAATAACTCACATCGAATCCAATTCTGCTGTTAAAGAAATCCATTTCTAGTCCAAGTTCATAATCCGTACTCAATAAGGGCTGTAACTTACTGTTACTTACATTTGTTGTTCCGATATATTGCAAATTATTACTGCCGTAAGCAATCTGTGTTAAAGAGTAACTCAAATCAAGCTGATATGGACTTGTATCGCCGCTAACCTGTGCTGTAGATGCCCTGAGCTTACCAAATGATATTGCGGAAGGCAGTTTAAAAGCATCTGAAAAGACAAAGGATAATGATGCTGCAGGATAAAACAGATTATTATTCTCCATTGGCAAAGTAGAGAACCAGTCATTACGACCAGTTAGGGTTAGATACAAGTATTTATTGTATGAAAGCTCTAAGCTACCGAACAATGAATTGGTTTTTTGCCAGCTTTTACTTGTAGTAGGAAGTTTGGTAGAAAGATTATTAAAAGTATAAACACCTGGCACAACGAAACTATTACCCGAAGTGTTTACAATATCTCTTCTACGTTCTAAGTTATTTCCACCAACAAAAAAGTTCAAACCAAAATTGTGAAATTTTAAATCGTTTAAGCCTAGTATTACCTCATAATTGCTGACAAGGCTCTTGGTTGCAGCTTCTTCCAACTGCCCCAGAGGATAGCTGGTAAACTGATTACCTCCGGGAATATACCTGGTTCTTCCCGCCGCATAGTAGTCACGTGTACCTCTTACCCTTAAATATAACCATTTAGTGAAATCATATTGCAGGCTTATTGATCCGGTAACCCTATCTTTTCCATCACTTTGGTTTACTTTATTGACAGCATAGTAGGGATTAGATATGCTGTTGGCATAACTGAATTCATTTCCATCTGCATCATAGCCAGGATTTAGACTTTCCACATCAATATTTCCAGGCATATAGGCTAATGAATAAAACAAATTTGAAACATTACCACCAATGAATGGTCTGTTTTTTGCCTTTTCAATAGTATAGTTAATGGCAACATCCGCAGTCAATTTCCCGAAATGTGAACTGGTCTTAAGGTTTATCCCTGTCCGGTTAAATTTTGAATTAGGGATGATATCATTATTTCTTAAGTCTGACAAAGAAATTCTATAATTATGGGTATTGTTACTCCCGGATAGCGCAATGGTATTGGTAATTGTGCTACCCGTATTGAAAAAACGATCATAATTATCAGTCACCGGACTAAATGGAACAGTAACTCCATCAAATCTTGTAAGCTCCCCTGTTTTTCAGACCATTCAAAAGTATAATTTTGTCCTCAAATTTCCTGTAATAAATCTACAGGAGATTTGAAGTTCAATGCTTGATGTGGTCGATGGTAATTGTAATCCATCATCCATTCCTCTACTTTCTCCCTTACATCATCCAGGGAGTGAAATATGTATGCATTTAACAATTCTCTTCTGATGCTTCCATTCAATCTTTCAATATACGCGTTCTGTGTTGGCTCTCCTGGCTGAATAAAAACTAGTTCAACATTGTTTTCCTTTGCCCATTCATCCAACTTATGCGAGATGAACTCCGGCCCATTATCCATTCTTATTTTTTTTGGAAGTCCCCTATATTGTTTCAACTCATCCAACGCTCTGATAACCCGCAAGGACGGCAGTGAATAATCTATCTCCATAGCTAGCATCTCTCTGTTGTAATCATCAGCGATGTTCAACAACCTAAATTTCCTTCCATTCCAAAGCGCATCGCTCATAAAATCCATGGACCATACCTCATTTATAGTTTCTGGTACAGACAAAGGCTTCTTGACTCTTTCTGGCAGCCTCTTTTTTGCCCTGCGGCGGATATTAAGCCTCATTGATGTATAAATCCTATAAATCTTTTTATGGTTCCATTTAAGCCCTTTTCGACGCAATCGGTAGTAACACTGCCAGAAGCCTATGGAGACGTGCTTTTCAACAAGAAGTGAAAGCGCATCAACTACTTCACTATCATCCCGTCGTTTATGTTGATAATAATGTTTGCTGCGGTTCAATCCAACGCATTTACAGGCCTGACGATGGCTTATCCTTTTTACCATTTCATCCACTAAATCCCTTTTTTCGTCAGGCGTTAAAGCTTTTTTTCTACAGCCTCCTTGAAAACTTCATGCACGAGGCTAAGATTAGCATACATTTTCTTTAAACGTGCATTTTCTTCCTCCAATGCCTTAAGTTTTGACAACTCTTTTACTTCCATTCCGCCATATCTCTGGCGCCATTTGTAAAAGGCTGCTGTACTTATTCCTAACTCTCTGCAGAGATCGTGCACATTCTTGCCATTCTCATGTTCCTTGATTGCTTTTACAATCTGGGATTCCGTAAACTTGATTCTTTTCATATTGCCAATTAAAATTAATAGTTTTTCTAATAGCCTCGCTGCGCTCGGTCTAGAATTCTACTTTTAACTGGTCTGAATTTGGGGAAGTGCACAATCTTACTGATGGTCTTCCATCTAATCTTGAACCCCAACTTGACGAACTGAAACCTTCTTCCGGTGTAGCAGGAGGTTCATTACCCGTTCCACTCTGCCCATAATCAAATTGAAAGTCAGTAGTGTTAATGAGCTTATCAAAAAGAACCGATGAACTGAAATCAAGTGTGGCTTTACCATTGTTGGATCTTCCTTTTTTTGTTGTGACCAATATCACACCGTTTGAGGCAAGAGAACCGTAAAGTGCTGCAGCAGCATTTCCTTTCAATATACTGATATTCTCAATGTCGTCTGGATTTAAACCGGTGAGACCGTCCCCGTAGTCTACGCCACCATAAGCATCAGGTCCTCCCAATGTTTCAGAATTTATGGGAGTTCCATCTACTACCCATAACGGCTGATTGTTTCCGGTTAGGGATGCCCCTCCCCTGATCACTATTCTTTTAGTACCTGCAACACCGTTTGCGATATTTCCCACATCCACACCTGCAACCTTTCCGGATAAGGCATTAACAATATTTGGAGTCTGTACATTATTGACCATACTCCCATCCAGGGTGCTCACCGCATAGCCAAGACTTTTCTTATTCCTTTTAATATTAAGGGCGGTCACGACAACTTCTTGGAGATTTTTGGAATCCGGGGAAAGAATAACATTGATAGTATTCATGCGATTTACCGCAACTTCTTTAGGTATATATCCTACAAATGAGAACAGCAGGATGTCCTGTTCAGTTACTTTTGCCAGTACATAACCACCAGAATTATCAGTGGTAACTGCCACAGACTTTCCTTTAACGCTTACCGTTACTCCGGGCATACCAGCTCCCGTTTCATCAGTCACCCGCCCTTTAATTTGAATGAGTTTGCTTTGCCCAAAAGAGGTACTGCTGACTAAAGTGCAGAATAACAGCGTTAGCATGATATTGGTAAAAATTGATTTCATTATCTGTTTGATTTAATGTTTTAATGTGGGCAAAAGTATTGTTTGAGGAGCCTGCAGAAATCCTTTTAAAAGTTGATTTTATATACTTTTTTAACATAAAAACACTAAAAAATACCCTTTAACACTAATTTAACAATCAAAAAACAATAGCTTAACAAGCTGTTGGTGATATCTGTAAATTAATAGATACGTGAGGGAATAATGAATATAGAAAAACTGCCAAATTCAGATTTTCTTCAGATTTGGGTTTTATCTTCACAGATATGAAAGTGCTTATTATTGAGGACGAGCCCGCCCTGGCCTCAAACATTGTAGAATATCTTTCCGGGCAAAACTACATCTGTGAGCCCGCACCAACGTTTCAACGGGCTATGGCTAAGCTCAGTCAATATACTTATGATTGTATTCTGCTTGATATTATGCTACCGGATGGAGACGGAATCCGGTTGCTTGAGCAGATCAAAATATCTGAGAAGGGAGATGGTGTAATAATTATCTCCGCAAAGGATTCCCTGGATGACAAGATTCGCGGATTGGAAATCGGGGCAGATGATTATCTTACCAAACCTTTCCATTTGTCAGAACTCGCTGCAAGAATGTTTGCGGTTATTAGAAGAAAGAAATTTGACAATACCAATAAAATCAATGTTGGAGATTTAAAGATTGATATACCTGCAAAATGTGTATCTATAAAAGGAAAACAGATTCTGTTAACCAAAACGGAATTTGATCTTTTAATTTTCTTTATCGGAAATTCCAACAAAGTTATATCCAAGGGCGCACTCGCGGAACATCTTTCAGGAGACTATGCAGATATGTTCGATAATTTTGATTTTATATACGCTCATGTAAAAAACCTCAAGAAAAAACTCTCGGATGCCGGTTTTGAGCATGAGTTGAAAACGGTATATGGGACAGGATATAAATGGGAAAGATGAACAAGCTATTAAGCAAAACGTTTATTTCATTTTCGATCTATGCATTATTTGTCCTTGCAGCAAGTATTCCGGCTTATCATTATCTCGTAGATGGCATTTGGCTTGCAGAATTAGATGAACATAATCAAATCATTGCAAGCAGGACAGAGCATAAACTCAATCAAATGCACCTTGATGACAAACAACTTCAGGAAAGCATCAAACTCTGGAACAGCATTCAGCCTGGCACCAGTCTAAAAGAAGTGGGGCTTGATGTAAAGTTGAAAGACAGTCTTTTTATTGAATTCCGACAAAACCCGTATCTTAAAAGAGTTGAGATCGATCGTTTTCGGGGACTTCGTAAATTAATACATATCAACGGCAAGCCTTTTATTTTGACTATAGAAACTAATGTCGAGGAAACTGAAGAAACCGTAGCTGCGATTGCCTTGGTGACTTTAATATTTTTTGTTATTCTGGTTATGGGATTTTTGGTGCTTAATATGAGGCTGTCAAAAAAACTTTGGAAACCTTTCCGGGCAGCATTAAAAAACCTTAAGGAATTTAACTTAAACCACCAAAAACCTATCGAGTTCCCGGCGACAAATATTCTCGAATTTAGGGAACTCAATCAGGCATTAGAGAAACTTATCGGCCATACGATTTTGGTATACAAGGGGCAAAAAGAGTTTACTGAGAATGCCTCTCATGAATTACAGACACCACTTTCTATCATTAAAGGAAAGCTTAACCTATTACTTCAGGATGAGCCGGTTACCCAAAGACAGTATCAGCTCATCGAAGAGATTGATTTAGCAATCGCCAGGATTACCAGAATAAACAGGAACCTGTTAATGCTTGCAAAAATAGAGAATAACCAATTCGATAATACGGAGCAGGTAAAACTTAGTGAAACATTGTTGAAGACTAAGAGGGAACTCAAAAATAATTACCGGTTGGATGAAACTCTATTTATAGAAAAAATTGATGAAGGAATAACGGTTTCCGCGAATCAGACCCTGATTGAGATTATGGCAGGAAACCTGATTTCCAATGCCATCAGGTACAATACGGTAGGTGGAAAAATAACCATTTCATTAACAAAAGCCCAGCTTACCATCAGTAACAACGGCATCAATTCACTTCCATCCGAAAAACTTTTCAGGCGTTTTTCTTCCGCGAGCCAATACGGAAGCGGACTTGGGCTTGCAATTGTAAAAGAAATCTGCTTTAAAAATGGCTGGGAAGTGAATTATACCTTTGCCGATGGTGTACATATTTTTAACGTATTTTTCCAAAGAGAATAGGAATTCAGAATTAATTCTAAATCTCATCGGACTATTGTAATAAAACATCAATAACCTTATGAGACGATTATTCATACTATCACTTCTTTGCCTGAGCCTTAATGTAGTGGCGCAGCAGGCGACTGACACGACTGAGACAGCATTTACACCAATTGATTCCCTCTCATTTATCAGATCAAAAAAAATGTCAGACAGCGACCTTCAAAAGAAAAAGGAGGGCACTTTTATAACGGGGATTCCGGATTTTTCTTCTGATCCGGTTACAGGTTTTGGCCTTGGTCTCCGAACCAATGTGTTTTGGAACGGCAATCGCGAAAATCCATTGTTTGCTTACACGCCCTACCTGATGAGGTTAAAAGCGAACGCCGCGTATTATACCTCCAATGCCAGGGAACTCATACTATCTTTAGATGTACCTTATTACAAAGGCTCAAGATGGCGATTCAAGCTCGATTTCAAAGCCCAACAGAATCCATCTAATTTATATTTTGGATCAACTCAAGTTACTTTAGGCGAACTGCGCTTGCCATCGGCAGTGGCCGGTTCAGCCGGCTATGCAACCTACAAGGAATTCGACATCGCCCGTAAAACCCTTCGACCGGGTGGACCAGGGGAGGCCGCAACGACGGTAAGCGATGCACTTTCTAACCGCTTCCGGGAAACTGAATTTATGCTGAACCTAAAAGCCGACTATGCGATTGGAAAAGGAGTCTGGCGGATAATGGGGGGCTATGAGATTCAACACCTCGCCTACGCTACATTTGAAGGACTGGAAACCGATGCGGTTGACCCCATTTCCGGGCAAAAGAGAAAGGCGCTTAACGGCACTTCTCTTTTGAGGAGGGATTTTGAGCAAGGCAAAATTTCAGGGCTAGAAGGCGGATGGGTTTCAATTTTGCAGACTGCATTGATATATGATACCAGGGATTTTGAACCTGACCCTACAAAAGGGCTCTATTTCGAGGCCGCGAACGAGTTCTCTGGTAAATTCATTGGTTCACAGTTCAATTTCAACAAACTGTTTTTACAGGGTAGATTTTACCAAAAACTTCCGGTAGGGAAAAGAACAGTATTTGCAGCAAGGTTAGGAGCAGGGAATATTTTTGGAAAGCAGGCTCCTTTTTTTGAATTCCAGGACCAGTGGAGTCCGGATGGAAGTATCAATAGCCTGGGTGGCAGGCAGTCGCTCAGAGGCTACCGGGCGAACAGGTTTCTGGCGAGATCGGTTTGGTTCGCAAACTTTGAGCTCAGGGCCAGAATAGCCGAGATGAAGTGGGGCAAACAAAATTTTGGCTTTGGGATTGCACCTTTTTTCGACGCGGGGACTGTTCGGGACAGATGGCAGGACATCAACTTTAAAAACATCAAGACCTCTTATGGTGCGGGAGCCAGAATTTCCTGGAACCAATCCACCATTTTATTCTTTGACTATGGAATTTCAAAAGAAGATAAGCTATTCTTCTTTGGCATCGGTCAGATATTTTAAAATTAAGACACTACTTACTACCATGATCCTTTAATGCAAATTCAGGATTAGCTTTGCATTAAAGAATCATGTTTAAATGATCTAAGAATCTCTATTTACCGAACTCCAAAACTTTGAAAGTTCCTGAAATTATTTTTGGCCGCTGTCCTTCAACAGTACTTTTCTCAAAATTTGCTGTTGGGAGAAAAATATGATGGGTAACATTATCAAGTGCAATTGTTCTGGCACCAGACTCGGATTTTATAGTTTCTTCTACCACAAATTTATCTGCCGAAACTTCTCTCACTACTGTGATTGTTCCCTCCCCGTTCGAGCTGTAAGCTAATTTTGTTGCTGCATCAAAAACCACTCCGTCAGCTCCATCACCGATTGGTAATTTAGCTATATGTTTACCCGTTTTAGCGTCTAAAACAAGCATTACTTTATTCGAACACACCGTAAAGAGCCTCGAAGTAGTCCGGTCAATGGCCAAACCTGAAGGTTCTTCTCCACCAAGGAGTTTATGGCGGAATAACACTTTGAAAGTTTTACTATCAAAACAAACAATCTCATTTGTATCTTCAATGTTTACATAAATTTTTCCTTTTCCATCAGATACACCAGCCTCCGGCTTTCCTTCCAATGGAATAGTGGCTACCACTTGATCGGTCTGTGGGTCGATAACAGTCGCATCATGGCTTTTTCCATTGAATACAAATACTTTCTGCGAATAGTCATCATAAAAAGTAGCATCTGGGTTTTGGCCAACATTAATCTGCGACATCACAGTTAAGTTTCTTAAATCGAAAACCGTACATGTTGCTGTTTTACCATTGGTGGTATATCCCTTGCCCAGGGCACTTACGACAGCTATTCCATGTACACCTTGTGTATTATGGATTACACCAACCGAATCGCCCGTATTTTTGTTCAAAACATTTACCTGTGTTCCGTGAGAAACAAAAAGGTTATTATTCTTTTGATCGACAGTGAGATAATCCCAACCACCACTGCTCCCAATGGTGTGTGTAGCTAATAAATGAATACCTGTTTTCTTTTGTGCATTTACTGATAGGCCGGTTGCAATCAACAAAGCCATTGTTATAAATTTCTTTTTCATCTGTTTAAATCTGTTCTTTTTTGTGATGTTGGTATCATGATTTAATCATTCCATTGTGTGATTTTCAAATCGTGGCGACTTCATTTTATTTTTGAGTTGAATTTTCTAATGGCTTGTTTGAATAAAATTTACGGATAAGGCTTGGGAGTGCAACCAAAAGCAGTGGCAGGGCTACAATAAACCCACCAATTACAGAAATGGCCAGTGGTTGGTGAAGTTGTGCACCGGCGCCAATGCCCAATGCTAACGGCATCAGCGCAATAATCGCCCCTAGAGCGGTCATTAATTTAGGCCTTAACCGTGTCGAAATAGCGAAAGTAATGGCATCATCTACTTCTTTATCGTGCAACGACTCCTTAAACTGTAAGAAAGTAAAAATTGCATTTTCCCCGATAATGCCCACAATCATAATCAGCCCGGTGTAACTGCCCACATTCAGTGGAGTAGCTGTTATAAAAAGTGCTAAATAACTGCCTGAGATTCCCAAAACAGAAATCAGGAGAATTAAAAATGCTATTTTAAAATCCTTGAAAAGGAATAAAATAACAGTAAAAACAAGCAAACTTGATGAAATAAGGATAGTCAATAATTCAGAAAAAGATTGTTGTTGCTCCTTGTAAGCACCGCCATATTCAATGTGATATCCTGAGGGCAGATTTACTTTTGATTTGATAGCTGACTGAATATCATTCATTACACTTCCCAAGTCGCGGTTATCTAATCTGGCGGTAATGGCACCAATGGTTTGCAGGTTTTCCCTTTCCACTTCAGCACTACCTGGTTTCAGCTCAACTTTAGCTAAATTCTGAATTGGAATGGCAGTTCCATCAGGCAGAAAAATCTTCATCCTCGAGATATCAGAAATACTAAATTTTCTACTACCCGGATAAACCATTCGGATGGGAGAAAGTTGTTGTTTATCATACAAATCACCGATTACATTACCTTGCATGCCCGTTTGAACCTGCAACTGAAATGATGCAGGCGTTACACCGTATTGAGCAAGCATAGCAAAATTAGGCTGAACATTTACGGTTGGGCCAGATAATACAATCCCATCAAACACATCAGCTGTCCCACTTATCTTGGAAACCAAATTTGCTACCTGTTTTGATAAGCCCTGTAATTTTTGCTGGTCGTTACCAAAAATTTTAATCTCGATTGGCTGAGTCGAACTCATTAAATCGCCAAGCATATCGCCAATCACCTGGCCAAAATCGACCACTAATGCAGGCTGTGTACTTTCAACATGTGTTCTGATCTCAGAAATTACCTCACCTGTACTTTTTGTTCTGTTTGGTTTGAGTTGAATCAGGTAATCCCCTGTATTAGGCTCGGTAATGAAAAAGCCCATTTGTGTTCCCGTTCTTCTCGAATAGGCCTGCACATCAGGTATTTTAACAATTTCTTTCTCCACTTCTTTCAACATCCTATCGGTTTCTTCAAGCGATGTTCCTGGAGGCGATGCGTAATCCAAAACAATACTCCCCTCATCCATTTCGGGCAGAAATCCTGTTTGTAAGCGAGGAAAAACGACTGCAATGGAAGCTATTAGGATCAATATAAAAACAAAACTGATATACGGTCGCTGAATAAAATAACGCACCCAATTTTGTGGCTTAACTTCATGAACAACAGCTTGCTTGCCTGATGCATTATTGTGTGAATCTTTTGTGAGCAACAGATAAATTACGGGTAAGCCAATCCAGGTTACAAAAAACGAGCAAACCAGGGTAACAATCATGGTATTGGTCATTACCTGGAAATAAGACCCTGCAACCCCTGTCATAAGTACAAAAGGAACAAAAATCACGATGGTACTAATCGATGAACCCAACATTGCAGGAAAAAGATAATGAATCGCCCTTCCAAGTAAAGGAACTGTAGGTTCATCAGGATACTCCTCGTGTGTACGATGGATTTGTTCTACTACTACTATAGCATCATCAATAATTAATCCAATAGCCGCTGCAATAGCGCCCAAAGTCATGATATTTAGAGAGTAACCGATAAAATAAAGTACAACCACCGTTAGGCAAAGCGTAACTGGAATAGTGATGAGGATGGTTGCGCTGGCTTTAATTGAACGCAGAAAAATAATGGCGACAATGATGGCCAGTACTAATCCTATCCATAAACTATCACGAACGCTTTTGACCGATTCGTTTACAAAATCAGCTTGTACGTAATAGGGTTTGATGGTGATCCCCGCAGGAAGTATGGTTGCGAGCTGACTAACCTTTGTGGCCATTTGGCTCGAAAGGTCAACAAGGTTGGCGTTAGGCTGTTTAATAACTGCAATCAGAATTCCGTCTTTACCATTTGCATTTATTCGGGTATATTCTACACTTTGTTGTATGCTAACCTTGGCAATATCGCCAACTTTTAGTGTACGGTTTCCCTTTCTGGTGAGTACAAGGTCTTCAAGGTCAGTTTTGGTTTTTACCGTTGCATCGGTAACCGAGAGGTATAAATAATTATGGTCGGCTAAATAGCCGTTCGATTTTATAAAATTGGTTTGAGAAAGTACAGTGCTAATTTGATCTGGTGATATGCCTAGCGTTTGCATTTTGGATACATCAAGTTCCAGCCAAAATTCCTTGCTTTTCCCTCCAATAACCCGAATTTCAGATACACCTGTAACTTGTGAAAGAAAAGGTTTCACGGTATAAGTGGCAATCTTTTTCAGTTCAGCAGGCGAATATTTATGGCTCTCCAAGCTATAGCCGCTAACGGGCAAAATGGAGGGGTTCATTTTCTCAACCGAGATGTTTACCCCTGCCGGCAATGTTGCGCTGATTTTTGCAATCTGCGATTCGATTTGTTGCTGGCTTAAATTGATATCTGCTCCAGGATTCATAAATGCCGAGAGCTCGCAACTTCCACGACTGGTTGTACTCCTTACTAATTGTAGATTTGGCACTTGCTTTACCGCATTTTCCAACGGACGTGTAACCGTCACCACCATTCTATCAACTGGTTGCAGTTCAGCATCGGCAATAATTTTAATCTTCGGAAAAGTGATTTCGGGGAAAAGTCCAGTTTTCAGTTGCTGAAAAGAATAAACGCCTCCAACCAGAATAATGACCAGTACGGCCAGAATAGGATTTCTATGAGAGATAAAAAAGTTTTTCATGCTATTTCTGAATCTTAACTTTTGCTGTATCGGCAATTCCGTAGTTACCTGATGTGATAATTCTATCCATTGTTGAAAACTTAGGACTCAACACTTCCGTCGTACTGCTGTTTTCGATGCCTTTCCTCACATTTACTTTTACCGCTGTAGAATCGTTAATGAGTTTCATTACCCAAAATTCATCTTCCGTTTCGTTGGCTAATACCGCAGATTTTGGTAGCACCTGTGCATTTGGATGGCTGAGTTTGCTCAGTTTTACTTTTGCAATTAACCCCTCTGGAATATCTTTGCCTATTGGAACTTTAATAATGTATCGCTGAGTTTGCGCTAATGAATCAACCGCAGGCATTGTTCCAGAAACAGAACCTGTTAATGACGTTCCATCGGGTAGCAATACATTCAGGTTTCCGTTTTGCTTAATGATTTGATTAATCTCGTAGGGCAGGTCTAACAAAAACACTAAACTATTACGATTGCTGATGGTTGCCAAAGCCTCACCATCTTGCACATAATCGCCTTTTTGATGATTAACCTGAACGATAATTCCGCCTTGTTCTGCCCTAATATTTGAAATCCCTGAAAACTTAAAACCAGGATCGAGCTTATTAATGGTATTGCCAATCGATCTTGCTTCTTTGGTAATCAGTGTGAAAAGATTTTGCCCGCTGCCTACTTTTTGACCAGTTTGTGCGTTAGCTTTTTCGATATAACCATTGATGTTTGCTTTAACAAAGCTCTTTTCTAAATAAGCAGACGTTGCAGAAAGCTCAACATATTCAGCCAGTGAACTATCGCTCACATGCGTAATTTGTACTGGTGTAACTGGAGATGGCGTATCTGCTGTAGTTTCAGGTGCTGAACTGCTACAAGAAGAAAGTGTAATTGCAACAGCGATGCTGGCATAAATCAATTTTAAATATTTTTTCATTATCGGTTCCAATAATTATATTGATTAATCAGTTTTAAGCGGCTTATAGTAGTTTGTCTCAGCAGATTTTGTGCAGACATATAATTGTTAATTGCGATTACAAAATCAGCCACCCGCAAATCGCCTGTATGCATCAGTTTACTATCCACATCAATCAATCCTTTACTAAATCTGATTTGATCGTTGATTTTTCCAAAAAGCGAATTGGTTTGCTCAATTTGCTGACGAATTAAATTGAGCTGTTGTGTTTGTTGCCTAACAAAAAATGTTCTGTAATTTGATATGGTTTCTGAGGCCAGATCTAGTTTATTGAACTGCATTTTTTTCTGATGACCATCGTAAATCGGAACAGAAAATGTAAATCCCACACTAGCCCCAAAATTTTTGTATGGCTCAAGCACCAGTGATGAACTATATCCGCCATTGGCATATAAGCCAAGTTTTGGTTGATAATTAAGCACAATGGAGCTTCTTTGATTTTCATTCTTCAAACTATCCAATTCGAATTTCCTTTTAAAAAAACTAATTTCGACGGAAAGCTTATCCGATTTAAGTTTCGGCTCCTCTAACCGGATTGAAGTGGTATCAGCAATTCCAGATAAGTAATTTAGTGTGGCCAAATCATTTTTATACTGCAAAGCTGCTTGTTTTAAGCTTAATTCCTGCTGTTGCAGTGTAACCAAAAAGGTTAAATATTCTGATTGTTTGTAAATATTACTTCTGGTTAAAGTTTTAAGCAAAGCTTCTTCCTTTTTAAGTAAAGCAACCACCTCACTATTAAAATAAACCTGTTCTTGACTGGCAAAAGCCAGAATATATTGGTCGGCAATAGAACGATTTAAATCGAATGTCGACACTTGACTTGCGTACCTAATGGAGTCGCTTTGCAACTTTACGCTTTCTAACTGATTATTAATACGTTTTTTATTCAGTAAATCGTAATTCACATTGAGCAAAGCATCTAACGATTGTCCATTGGTTATGACTTCATCATAACCATAACCATGAATTATCGGTGCATACAATCCGCTTGAGGTTCCAGTGACTTGGGGTTTCCCCGTTGCCCGCACGATCAGACTATCGATACCTGCAGATTTGCGCTGGTTTTCTAAATCCTTTAGTACAGGACTCGAAATTTTCGCCTGGTTAAGGAAAAAATCAAGATTTTTTGTTGGTTCCTGCGCTTTCGCAAAAAGTGAAGCGTTAAGAAGTATACCAATGGAAAAATATTTGAATTTCGTTCTCATTTACTAAAATTTATTCCTTTAGTTAAAACTTGTGCAATTCTGCTAAAAGTTTAGCGGGGCATTACCTTTGGGCTAGTTAAGTGGATTTCTTTATAAATTTAAAATCTTCCGGATAGCATCAAACCCGATGCTCCAGGTTGGTAAAAGGGCATCAAAGTAAATTTGCTATCTTTCTTTTTATTGAATATCTGTTTCATGTAAGGATAAATCAGGTATGCAATCTTAGTCGAGGCAATTCCAAATCCCGCACCAGCAACAACATCGCTGAACCAGTGTTTATTATTGTACATTCTTAAGGTTCCTGTAGCAGTAGCTACAAAATACCCTGCATAGCCAATCCAAGGGTTAACATCCTTATATTCCTGATGTAAAAATTCTGCAGCCATAAAAGCAGATGCGGTATGGCCAGATGGAAATGAATTTTCTCCATTATTATTCGGCCTCATCCTGCCAACGCCCTGTTTAACAAAATGAGTAGAAACCCCCATAATCGCAGCAGAAGTTACATAAAGCATAGAGGCATCAAACAGATTATGTTTGCCTTTTACACCTGAAAGATTTAGTGCATAAACAGCCGCCGCTGGTGCAAACTGTAAATAATCATCAACATGGGCTGCAAACAAAGGATGGTCCTCCTGTAATTCGGCCTTAGTACTCAAATCAAGCTGTTTTAACGCACCATTATCGTAAACTGCTGCAAAGCCATAACCCACCAGAACAGCCGGGGCGATGAATGAGGTCACTTTAAATTTGTTTTTGGGAATAGGATTACCCGAATACCATCTTCCCAAAGAATCTACATTTGAAGTGGTTTTTAACGAATCTACATTTTGAGCAAATGAAGAGCATGTTGCTACTACAAGCAGCAACATGATATAAAAGTACTTAGCCATACTAAGGTTTTACAGGATTACCGTTCGCATCAAACAATAAGTCTTTTCCTTTTACTTCGGCCTCATAGCTTACGCTACCATCAGCTTTTGTAATTTTAGCAGCCTCGGCAACTTTCATTCCTTTTAACTTAAGCATTACAGCGGCCGGAAACTCACTTGTTTTGATTGCAACTTCTGTCTCTATTAAAGCTCCAGATACTGCATAAACTTCAGAAATCTCTTTGCCATTTAAGCTAAAGCCAGCCTCGTAATTTTGTTTTTCCATCTCCCAGTTTACCTTAATTCCAGGGTGATTTTTTGCAAAAGCAGTTTTAACCGCAGCTGGTATTTTTGCCGCTGCAACTTTCTGTGCGAATGTAACGGTGACCATAACGCCCATCAATAAAAAAATTCCAAAAATCTTTTTCATAGTTTTTTTTTCCTCAAAACTATAAGCCAATTATGTAGGAATTCTGTAGTTATGATGCAGGATTAAAAAAAACCGAAAAAATATGTAATTCGTTTATTTGCTGGTAATTGATCTGATATCCATATAGGTTACATACCTGCTTGGTAATGGCCAAACCAAGTCCCATGCCTTCAGATTCGTTTGATTTTGAGAACCTGTCAAAGAGCCTATCTTTCCCACTAAAATCCTTTCCTGTGTTGGAAATGATAAGTGTAGTTTCAGTGAGCTCTATCAAAATCTTTCCACCACGTTGATTATGTCTTACCGCATTGCTAAAGAGATTATTTAACAAAATATCTGCAAGATACCGGCTCATGTTGACTGTTTTATTACTCAATTTAACTTCAACAATCAAGCTGTCCCTTTCAAAAAGTTCATGAAACTGCCTTACTTTGGATTCTATTAAAACTTTTAAATCGATTTCCTGTGCACCGGTAATTAAGTTGTTTTCGATTCTAGCCAGTAGCAGAAGGGATTGATGCAGCCGGGAAAGCCTACCTGTTGCCTGATAGATGTCTTCGAGCAGTGTGCCTTGCTGGGCGGTAAAGGGTTCGGTCTGCAAAAGCGAATCAAGTTTTGAATTGATCACTGCTAGAGGAGTCATCATTTCGTGTGAAGCATTATCTGTAAAACTCTTGAGCTCCCTGTAATCCTTTTTCACCCGGTCAGCCATGGCATTTACCGATTGGTTAAGCTCAATGAATTCATCTATTTTTGTAGTATCGCTATTTAGTGATTCCATTTTGGTCACTTCAAAAGATTTCATTCTTTTAAGTGTGTTATAAAATGGCATCCAGAGTCTGCTCATTACAAAGCGGTTAATTAGAAATAGTGAGACGAGTAAAATTAGCGTCACCCCTAATGTGATTAGCAGGATTACCCTCACTAAATCTTCGGACTCTACCCTTGATTTGGTAATGGTTACCTGAATGTTCTTGCCTTTTAACCGGAGCGTAGTAACCAGACTTCTTCCCGGCTCCTGCTCGTTCTCGTTTTGGTTTAAGTAGGTCGTATTGCTAAACTCCCGGATATCATTAGTATCTGCAGGTAACTGGCGATAAGAAACCTGCTGATCGAGGTAACTTGCCGAAAGGGGTAGCTTTTGATAGGTCCTGGTGTACTGCCTGATCTCATTTTCCTCTACTGCTAAATCCTTGTCCAGTTTATTGGTGAGGATCAGGTGGATAAAGAAATAATAGATTATTCCGGTGATCACCAGGATAATGGAAGAGGTCAGGATATTGACCCTGTTATATCGGGTAGATAACTTCATGCATCTGTAAATTTATAACCGATGCCATAAACAGATTTAATATAATCCTTTGCACCTGTCTCTGCCAGTTTCTTTTTCAGATTTTTCACATGGGTATAAATAAAATCGAAATCATCCGACAGATCCATTTCATCTCCCCAAAGATGTTCTGCCATCGCATTTTTTGTCACAACCTTATTTTTATTGGATAACAAATAGACAAGCAGATCAAATTCTTTTCTGGTTAGCGTAAGTTGATTATCATTCAAGGTAACCGTCATTGCGGATACGTCCACTTTAATCTCATGGAAGGTAATCACATTGTCTCCGTCAAAATTTTTCCTGCGTACAATCGCACTCACCCTTGCCTTCAATTCTGAAAGATGAAAGGGTTTGACTAAATAATCATCGGCTCCAAGATCAAGTCCGGAAAGCCTGTCATCCAGAGAATGCCTGGCAGAGATAATCAGTACACCATCCTTTTTATTAGATTTCTTCAATTTGGATAAGAGATCCAGACCTTCGCCACCGGGTAAACCGAGATCTAAAAGGATGCAGTCATAACTATAAAGTTCAATCTTTTCACTGGCCGTATCGAAATCAGGAGCATGTTCACAAATATTCCCCTCTCCGGTAAAGTAAGCAAAAATGCTTTCGTACAAGGCCTGCTCATCCTCAACAATCAGTATTTTCATTTTTTTTAATCTACATGTTATATTTAAAACGGATTAACTGTACAGGTCAGTTATTCAACACGGCTTTTAAGCTTTGCAATATTAAGCGCTTTTTTTGGCTGAAGTTTATTTTTCCCATAATCAGTAAAATATATATGAGCTGATAACATGTTCAAATTTAATTCATCCCAGTCAACATCGGTATAAAAAAGATTGAGATTTATCTCCCATTCCGTTTTTAGCCGGCTTGCGTAATCCTGGTAGTCTGGGAGAGAAAAGTGATAGAAATCAGCATCGCAAATCACCTGTTCTAATTTGCCTACAGGATGTTGCGGAAATTTCGTAGCAACAATACACTTCTTAACAAGCTCTATTTTTTCTACGGCTAATCCATTTGCGCCTAAAAATTCTGCTGCAATTCTTGCGCTCTCCTCTTCGTGCCCGAAGTATTTCTCGGTATAACCGACATCATGAAGAAAAGCGGCAAGCTTTAGTATAAAAAGCTCATCCTCGCTAAGCCCTTCTGCCTTCCCGATTCTCTTTACTCCATTCACGACCATTAAAGTATGGCCGAGGTTGTGAAAATACATCTGGAGGGAAAGCCTACTTTGAAGACATTCCTTCACAAAAACCGCCACTTTCTTCAAAAGAATTTCATTCTTCATATTTTATGTTAATCCTGACAAGAATAAGCTTCAAATCTGGAGAAATTCTGTAGCACGCGTGCAGCCATAAACTAAAATATCACAACTATGATTTGTCATCGTTTTATTTGAGATTCTTCAGTTTGTCTACAGATTTGAGTGGTATTTTTATGCTAATTACAAAACAAAAATCATGTGGAGATATTATGCAATTCTTTCTGCCTTTTTTGCGGCAGCTACCGCTATACTTGCTAAAATTGGAATAAAAGGGGTGAATGGAAATTTGGCTACAGCGATACGGACGGTGGTCATTCTATTTATTGCATGGGGAATTGTGCTGGCAAGCGGGGAAATTTCTGAGCTGAAAACCTTGAGCAAAAATAATCTGATTTTTCTTGCTTTATCCGGTGTGGCAACCGGTCTTTCCTGGATTTTTTACTTTAAGGCATTAGAAACAGGGAACGTTTCCAAAGTTGCCCCGATCGATAAGCTTAGTGTTGCCATAGCAATGGGCCTTGCTTTTCTTATACTGAAAGAACCAATCGAAACCAAAACTTTAATCGGAGGACTGATGATTGTCGGCGGCAGCCTGGTGATTTTGCTGTAACGATTATATGATTGAATTGGGTAAAGTGGGAATATTCAGACGGGTTTTAAAAGCAGCCGGTTTATGAATATTTTTTACATCGGCATGAATAAGTTTATCGCTTTCAATCCCTTGCTTTTAAGTTAAGTGTGTCCTCAAATCCAAAATCAGGATCATTAGTCCATCTAAGAGATATACCTACAGAATTACTACAGATTTGGCCATTACATTCGCGAAACTTGATTCAAATAATTTTATGAAACTTCTACATCATTAATGAATAAAATTACCAAATTTTTCAGCCACAGGTTCTCACCTGTTCTTCTCGCGGTTGTACTGCTCTGCACTGTTTCTCTAATGACCAGAATTGCCCTTATGCTATTTTCTGCCCACAACCTAGACTGGTCAATAGCTAATGTTGTGAGAATATTTTTGATTGGAATTCTATACGATATGGCAGCGGCTTCATTCGCATGCATACCAATAGTTATATACTTGTGGATTTTCCCTGCAAGATGGTATCGGAAAAAAGTAAGCAGAATATTGCTATTTGTGTATTTCTTTATTGTGGTACTTACCCTTATGTTTAACGCCGTATCAGAATGGTTTTTTTGGGAGGAATTTTCGGTCAGGTATAATTTTATAGCTGTAGATTATCTTGTTTACACCACCGAGGTCATTGGAAACATCCGTCAATCCTATCCAATTAATACGATATTGGCTATCATGATCTTGCTTGTGGTGGCAGTGCTGTTCCTGATTCGCAAATTGATTTGGCCGGAAAACTATGTTGAGCAGCGCTTCAAAAAACGAAGTGTATATGCTCTTTTACTGCTTAGCTTACCTGTTCTTGTCTATTTCGGACTCAGCCATAAATGGAAATATCTGAGCAGCAATCAGTATGTTAACGAGCTGTCTGGAAATGGTATGTATGATTTTGGTTTCGCTTTTTGGAATAACCAACTTGATTACAACACTTTTTATAAAACATTACCGATATCAAAGGTGGAATCTATCATCCAGCATATACTTGGTAAAGCAACAGACAACACAAAATTCACTTATACTACCAGAATGGTAGATAATAAGCAGCAAGAAAACAAGATGAATGTTGTGCTGATCAGCGTGGAGAGCCTGAGTGCTGAATTCTTGGGCAGCTTTGGAAATAACCAGCACATCACCCCAGAACTGGATAAGCTGGCAAAAACAGGAATGCTTTTTACCAATCTTTATGCTTCAGGCACCCGCACCGTCAGAGGTTTAGAAGCGCTTTCTCTTTGCATTCCTCCAACACCGGGGCAGTCCATTGTAAAACGTCCGGATAACCGGAACCTTTTTACCCTGGGCAGTGTTTTTCGCTCCAAAGGATACCATTCCAGATTTATCTATGGCGGATATGGATATTTCGATAACATGACAGAGTTCTTTTCCAATAACGGTTATGAGGTAACTGACAGAAGTGCTTTAAGTGATTCAGAGATACATTACTCGAATATCTGGGGTGTAGCAGATGAGGATTTGTTTACACTTTCATTGCGTGAACTGGATAAAGACTATCAAAATGGCAAACCATTTTTCGCACAGATTATGACTGTTTCCAATCATCGTCCCTATACTTATCCCGAAGGAAGAATAGATATTCCCTCCAAGACCAGTAGAGAGGGTGCGGTGAAATACACAGATTATGCAATCGGAAAATTTATAAGGGAGGCACGACAAAAGCCATGGTTTCCCAATACGCTGTTTATTATTGTGGCAGATCACTGTGCCTCCAGCGCAGGAAAGGTAGAACTGCCGGTAGACAGATATCATATTCCCATGATTTTTTATGCGCCTGGTCATATTGCACCGTCGAGATTTGAGAAACTTACAGCGCAGCTGGATATTGGCCCCACTATTATGGGCTATCTGAACTTCAGTTATCACAGTAAGTTTTTTGGCCATGATGTTTTTAAAATGGAAGATACCGAACAAAGGGCATTTATCAGTACTTATCAAAGCCTTGGCTACATACGAGATGGCAAACTTGTGGTACTTGATCCCAATAAAAAAGTAAATACCTTCCGTCAGGATTTTAAAACCGGTGGTTCTGCAAAAATCCCCAATGATGAAAATTTAACAAATGAAACAATCTCTTACTATCAGCTGGCTTCATTTCTCTATCAGAAAAAACTTTATCAACAGGAAAAATGATAACAATAACAGTGTGAATCCTATTTGTAAGGACATTTACACAATCTACAAAAATGAAGCCTAATCTTAAACTTCAGTTTTCCAACAGAATCGCCACTGATATTTGCAGCATCAGTTCATTAACCCATTACCATGCGCCATTACTTATTTATATTTTTCCTCTTTTTTATTTCCATTAATGCCAATGCTCAAACGGATAAAGCTAAAATAACCGGAACCGTCCTGGATGCAACTACAAAAGAACCTATTGATTTTGCCACCATCACCGTTTTTAAGTCGGGTACAAAAAGTGTAGTCAATGGAATAAGTACTGATGCTAAAGGAAACTTTACGCTCTCAGGCCTTCCAGGCGGCCTTTACGATGTTTCAGTTGATTTCATTGGCTATAAAGCGCAAACCTTTCCTGTAACTGTGAGCCAAACATCTTCTGCCATTTCTTTGGGAACTATTTTACTAGCCTCAACCATAGATCAACTGCAATCGGTTACCGTAACGGCTAAAACACCGATTATTGAAAACAAAATAGATAAAACAATATATAACACAGCGAACGACCTTACAGCTCAAAATGGCGTAGCCTTAGATGTTTTGAAAAAAGTTCCGATGGTAAGTGTAGATATCGATGGAAATGTAGAATTGCAAGGTAGCGGAAGTGTTCGGTTTCTGATAAACGGCAAGCCATCAAATATATTTGGTGCAAGCCTGGCCGATGCATTGCAATCTATTCCGGCAAGCCAGATTAAAAGCGTGGAGGTCATTACCAGTCCGGGCGCAAAATATGATGCCACCGGTACAGGTGGGATAATCAATATTGTATTAAAAGACAATAAATTTCAGGGAATAAACGGTACTGTGAATTATTCTATTGGTTCCAGACTTCAGAATGGTTCGGCCAACCTAAATGTTAAAAAAGGAAATTTTGGAGTTGGTATTTTCTTTAGTGGCAACCAGCAGTTTAACACTGTTGCTAAAAGTTCTTCCAACAGAACATCCTACAATTCAACCAGAGACACCATTAATAATTTCTTTCAGGATGGCAGTAGTTCGCAGAAAAGGGGTAGTTACCAAACAGGCTTAAATTTAAACTGGAATATTACGCCAAAAGATGAGCTAACAGCCACCTTAGGATACAATCATTTCAACAATAATACGAATGGAATAACTAACCAGATTCAGCAATACCTGCTCGCGAGGTCGGGAAACAACATTTCTGATTTGAGGAGTTTAAGAAATTCAACCAGTAATTTTAGTGCCAACTCCACCGATGTGAGCCTGGCTTACAAAAAGACTTTCAAAAAAGAGGGCCATGAAATGGACTTTCTGTATAATACAAGTTTTGGCAATAATCTGGTAAAAGCTTCACAGATTTCAACTTATCAAGGCGGAGGTTTTCCAAATACAGGATTGAATAGCAGCAATCCCGGAAAAGAGAACGAAACAGAAATTTCGATGAATTACACGTTGCCTGTAACCAAGAAATTGACCATTGAGGGTGGCGCAAAAATATTGATTGACAACCTAAACAATAATGTACTGACTGACACGTTGCTTACAAACGGGGCTTATATCAATAATACAAACCAAACATATGGCTTTAACTACAAACGAAATGTGTATGCCGCTTATCTTTCGGCATCGTTTTCACTTTTTAAAGATTTCATCACCGGAAAAGCAGGCCTGAGATACGAAAGAACGGGAAAAGTAGCCGATTTCTCAGGAGCTGCAATCGCAGGCTATAACACCTTTGCACCTTCCCTTACCTTACAGCATAAGCTTGATGAGACCCAATTGGTCAAGTTATCCTATAGCTATAGGATAGAAAGACCGGATTATGGTGATTTGAATCCATTTTACAATATAAGCGACCCACACAATATCAGTACCGGGAACCCGCTTTTGAAGCCTGAAATTGGCAATAACTTAGAATTAGGTTACAGCAAAACTTTCGAGAAAGGTGCTAATATTTATTTTGCAGGATATTATCGCCGCAACACCGACGACATGCAACAATTAACCACGTTTTATGATGTAATTTCCATCAATGGCGTCGATTATTCTGCGGTAGCCTTGACGCAGAGGATGAATCTTGGTTCCCAAACCAGTATTGGCGCAAGCCTTTTCGCCTCTGTGCCGGTGACTGAAAAGCTTAATTTGCGGACCAATCTTCAAGCCGGCAACAGAAATAACATTTCGCCTGGACTGGCAAGCGTAAGCGCCTTTGCCTATAGAGCAAATTTGAATGCCAGCTACCAATTTGGCGGAAATTTACTTGCTGAAGTTTTTGGGAACTACAATTCCCAGCAGCGAAACTTCAGGAGCACCAGACCATCGGTATTTAATTATAGCTTAGCAATAAGGAAACAATTCTGGAATAAAAACGCAAGTATTGGCCTCACTGCAGCCAATCCTTTTAACCGTTATTTAACGCAAAGACAAACAAGCTTTGGACCTAACTTCGAACAAACCAATTTAAGACTTATCCCTGTTCAATCGTTTGGTTTAAGTTTATCCTATAAATTTGGCAAACTTCAGTTCAAAAAGGATACGAAAGAAGATAATGGACCTCAGTTACCGGATGTTGGTGGCGGCGGAAAATAATTGTGAAGTTCTTATTTAAGTTTATTGCCAATACTTGTGAGTTCGCAATCATAAAATTGAGTCTAAAATTAATTAAATTACGCACTGAAACATTCGGTTAACAAAATATTACGTCAATAACACGGGCCAGAGTTCGTCTAAAAATCACTAAATACAATATATGATTATAGTTAAACTTAAACTTCTCTATGAATTTTTTTTAAATAGAGTCTATCAAAAAACAGTCGATTTTTATGACAAACCAAGAATTTTCCAAATAGTTAGTATCAAAAAACGAACGGTGAGTTAAGAGATACTTGGAGATTACGGGGTCAAATATATCGGTATTTCCAGGGGATACCTAGCTATGCAAAACATAGCGTTTCTATTTCAACTATTTTTTCAGCAATTTAATCCATTGTATCTTGGTAGTTTCAACTGAAACGTCGATCTACCATTTCAAAATTTATAAAGACCTTTTCCTGACTGTGTGATATATAATCTAGTACTCCATACACCAGCAGTGTAAGCAATTCCTCTTGACGACAAAATGCTTCGCTGTCAAAACCCCTCTCGAGAACATATCCTCCCCTTCTTCGGAGGCTTCAAAACTAGGATTAGAAAACTTTGGTAAAATTTAATCTTCAAAAACAAAGTGTAAATGACCTGATAATTTTGAAATTGCCAAATGAGATAATTTTTGATTATGTCAAACCATTAGTGCAACTAGAAAATGCAAAGAGCATTAAGAAAACCAACATTGGGGAAACTGAAACTAAAGCTTTCAAAAACAATAAATTTATCGACTCTGTATTCCAAATCATATGTGAAATTTAAAAATGGATGCTAAAAATCTAAAATAGTGTTCTAAAGTTGAGTCCTAAGGTTATCCATATTTATCTAATTTTGTGCAAGAAACAAAAGAAATCTTAACGAATTGTATATCAAAACTATAGAGAAAACTAACTTAAAAGATCTAAATAACATCGATTTATAAGCGCTTAAAGATCAAAATATTAAAAGATCAAAAAGCTGGAAAATAGGCGAGATAATGCTTAAACGCAACAATTAATAAAACATAAATAGCTAACAATCAAATTGTTAGCTATTTTATACGGTACCCTCTCGGAGGAATACTTTGAACACTTAAGTGCTTTTTTACAAGTTCTTGGGCCAATTGTCGATGACTTAAAGAGCAAGGGATTTATATAAAAATCTGTTTTTTTGGAAAAGTGGCAACCGATGTAGTAAAAATTTAGAACACAAAAACTTGGCAAATATGAATGAGAATAGTTTCGCTTTTTTTCGTTGACAAGGACGAACTAATGAATTCGACTGGAGATTCCGCTGAGAGTAAATAAGTTATTTTGGAACTTAAGTGGAGAGTTCCACACTTCGAATCCAGTGCGATTGAAAATCTCAAAAAACGAACAATAAAATAGTCAAAACAATCTTGATTAGTTCAGATCATTTCATAATGTAAGGCATAAATTTCTTTTGGTCAGCTTAAAAATCTGGTTTTTAATAAAAGTCCCACATACTATCTTGACATTGAATTAAACTGCCGCCCGCATTACCGCCCGCCTCAACATGATTTTCTCAATAAGGCAGTGCAAACGGCTCCGATAGTCGCTACCCAACCACTTGATATAGTTTTTGGTTACCGAACCCAGGCATTTGCTGTACTGTTTTATCCTCCAGTTGATTTCTTTATCAAGTTCATGTTCCAGCTCAAACGCTTCGGCCACTGTATCAGCATTGTCAGCGCACATCATTGCATGTTGTCTGATGGAATCCCGGAGCACGGTTTTTGCCTTTTCCCCTTTATCCATGGCTGTTTGATAAACGGCAAGCACATCGAAAGATATCTCAGAGCTGTTGGCAAACCTGTTTCGCATTTCCGAAGGCATCTGGTGGATATCATCGCTGGCCTTTGCCAGGATCTGATGATAGATTTCGGGGTTTTCAAATACATGCTGCCAATCGACCGGCGCATTCCATTCTCCAAACCTTTCTGCATTATTACCCAGGTCTATAATGGTAAAGGTTTTTTTACCACCCAAGCGCCTGGCTCCTCTCCCGATCATCTGGTGATAAAGGGTGAGTGATGTGGTAGCACGGTTGAGGATAACTGACTGCACAGAGGGTTCATCAAAACCAGTAGTTAGTATGGATACCGATGTTAATATCGCCCCCTTTGTTTTTTTGAACCATTTTAATATTTCAACCCGTTCAGCACTTTCGGTCTGGTTATCCAGATGGCGGATCGGGTAACCCGCCTGATGAAAAACTTCCAATACCTTTCGGGAGGTAAGTATACCGTTATTGAAAATCAATGTTTTTTTACCAGATGCATGTTGCTTATAGGCGTGTACCAAAAGATCGAGCATTATTTTAGACGAATATAGCTCATCGGAACTACTCACCGTATAATCGCCATGTATGCCCCCGTTTAGCGTGTTGAGTTCCACCTCATAAGCAAAAGCCTTTGGCTTTGCCAAAAAGCCTTGTTCGATAAGCGAATTGATCTGCTCCCCAAGCACCAGCTCACTGTAAAAGCTTTTCATCGGGCGCGACACATCTGCTGAAAAAGGTGTGGCAGTTACCCCGATTACTCTGGCACCAGGAAATCTATTGAGCAGTTTATGAAAAGAATTGTGATGGGCTTCATCTACAATCACAAGGCCCACCCCTTCTGTATCGATCAAGCCATCATCGATCCTGTGTTTAAGGGTTTCGACCATGGCTACATAACAGTGATAATAATCTTTTTTGGCTATCCGCTTAACTTTGCTGTCTACTACTTTATTAAAAACGCCAGCATTTTTCATTGCAAGCGACGTTTGTTTGCATAGTTCTTGTCGGTGCGTGAGCACAATAACCTTTTTACCATATTGCTTTATAAAACGATCGGCAATTTCAGAAAAGATAACCGTTTTGCCTCCGCCGGTAGGCAACTGGAATAGCAGACGTAGCTCATAGGTGCCGGTCTGCATTTTTTCAAACAAAGTGTCTATCGCGTACTGCTGATAGGGATATAATTTTTTTGCTGACCCATGCGCAGCCGTGGATGATAAAATCTGCATGGTGATACAACCACAGAAACTGGCTGAAAGTTTTAAGGCATAATACCATTGGTTTCACAAAATCAGCACTCAAGGCTATGGTCGTAAATAATAATATAACGCCTCCTTTATGGATCATAAAAACATTCGTTTTTCCCGTAAACCATTGCAGCTATTGATGCAGCATTGTAAAAAGCATTCTCTAGAAGATAGAATAGAAACGAAGCATGCAGCCCCGTTCAACGCTCTTTTTTAAGACCTTAAACAATTTTGTCCTTAAAACCGAAGCAGACAAGACACACATTAATAAATCCCTTATTCCAACATGATCAAGGAACTTACCCCCCGAGGTCTATCAGCATCGCTATTCCGAACGTTCGACAAGCGGATGATCGCCGGGCCTGGGCACATCATCTTCCTGGTGATGCTCTTCAAACGCTAATGCAGCTCGCAATTGCTGTGAAATATTATTGAACCTGGAATCATCTGCAAGAAATGCCGCAAGCGTATCGAGCTCTTCTTTACTGCCATCTATCTGTATATTCATACCTTTAATTTCACAAAATACGGGCCAGGATGTCAGCCCATCTGCAGTTGCACGACTTCGTTACAAGAACGGCTATAATCTTTTCAAGCCTACAAATGATAATTGTTGTCCCTAAAAAACCGTCATATCAACTACCCTGATACTTGTATTTTTACAAGCTTTCCAGAATGATATATGATTATGATTTCACACAATAAAATTTATCTGTATAAAGAAATTGCACGCCTGATGAAAAGAAAGAAACAAGGAATCTTCCGCTGACTTATAAGGCGTTAGAAACATAAGCAACCACATTTGATACTACAATACATATATTTTATTTAAATGCGGGTTTAGGTGGTATCCTGCCTCCCGGTTGCACCTAAATTGTGTAAGCTGCTTTCTATACTCTTCCTCAAGGCTTTTCGCTGCTGGTAAAAACATTCTATTTTATAGAGTGCACGAA
The DNA here is from genome assembly GCF_979258625.1 of Pedobacter sp. AC212. Lineage (NCBI taxonomy): Bacteria > Pseudomonadati > Bacteroidota > Sphingobacteriia > Sphingobacteriales > Sphingobacteriaceae > Pedobacter > Pedobacter sp. AC212. Next base: position 3,610,663 of record NZ_OZ409870.1, read on the forward strand.
AAGATCTCCCATCAATTACACATAAGAGCTTTGATTTCCGATGGGTCTCAAATCGATCATACACTCCGTATGACAAAGTTGAGTACTGCTGTTGATAAAATCTTTTACCGGAAAGATAAATAAAAATGAACATACACAAAACTAAAGATTGTGCACTTAGTATAAGTTGCTTTTTTGTTGATATTAATACTGTTTAAACTCAAGTAAAATACCCTTTCTTGTATATCATTGGGTAAACAAGGAAAGTTTTCATTGAGTATTAATCGCTTTGACTATGTTTGTTGAATGTTTAAGCCCATCAGAAAGCTACTGTTCATAGACGACGAACCATCCTTATTGGAACTTGCCCCCCTGATGTTCGATGAGTTCGAGGTTCTCGCTTCGGATAATGGTGCCTCAATCATTGAGCTCATTAATGATTTCCAACCTGACATCATTCTCATTGACCTGATTATGGGAAACCTCAACGGTCTTGACGTTTGTGAAACGATCAGAAAACAGCCAAAATGCAAAACGCTCCCTCTCATTCTGATGACAGCCGAAATTATAAAACCTGATTCCGATTTGTAAGGCGCTGATGGTATCATCGAAAAACCATTTGATATGCCTGAAGCATCAGCCATGATCCAATCTTTTTTTGAGAAAAGATTTTAATCGGAAAACCATTCGCCAAGATTTATTGTCATTAGATAAATACTAAATTGATATGCGCACCATCCTCTTACTGGAAGACGATCAGGATATTAGAAATCATACACTTAATCCTTGAGCAGGAGAATTACAACGTCATTTCCTTCGCCAACATAATGGATTTTAGCAATAGGTAAAAAAAAATCCAATTGACCCCTTTCCGCCAAAACACCAACGTAAAGATAAAAAATAATTTACAGTGAATATATTTCTGGCGAGACGGGGTCAATCTATTCTGGTTTATCCACCTAAGTCGTTATACAACAACAGCTTAGAAGACCCTGTGGAGAATGCCGGATTTCCACTTGTATTTTAATCCGTTAAAGTTTCTACCGATATTGTAAGAAGGATCAAGAAAAATTTATTTTACGCAACCATTTTCAATAACATCGGCAATATTATTACTAAGGGAAATCCGTCTCAAAACCAATACTTTATGTATTGAAAATCGAGAGACCTTTAATGGCAATATATACTGTACATGAAATACATAATTCAACTATCATAAAGATGTGCAATAGTCTAAGCTTCCTATAAAGTCTATTATTTCTTCTGTCATGAATAGGCTACTACATTGAAAGAATGTATTTTCTTCAGATATTTTCCAAACGACACATCCTTATCTTTTCAAGTCCCGCGTTTTGTAATAAAAAAGAATGATGAGTTTTTTATTCTATTTGCCAGCCTCTTCGCCACTGACTTATTACAGACAATAACTTAACCAAATCAAAACATTATTAAAGAGAACCGGAATACAAGATTAGAAAGTAGAAAAGTTGGCTAAGGTGAGGCTTTGGTTGATTTTTTAAGCTTTCTTCATCAAGATATTTCTGATAGGGGCGGCATCCAACGCCCCTATCAGAAATACATGTTTATCTCAGCTATTTTTGAGCAAGTAGTTTAACTAAAGTATCATACAATACACGTCCTCTTAGATTTTTACCGATGATTTTCCCAGAAGGGTCAATGAGAAAGTTTGCCGGGATACTCTGCACACTATAAATCTTGGAAGCCTCATTCTCCCAGCCTTTTAAATCAGATACCTGTGTCCAAATCAAGCCGTCATTTTTTATAGCAGCAAGCCAGGCATCCTTTTTTCCAGGAAAATCCATTGAAACACCCAGTATAATAAAGTTTTTATCCTTGAAGGCATTGTATGCATTTACCAATGCTGGATTTTCAGCACGGCATGGTCCGCACCATGATGCCCAGAAGTCAACAAGTACATATTTCCCGCGAAAATCAGATAATTTCGTGGGTGTACCGTTAACATCATTTTGGGTAAAATCTGGCGCCGGCTTTCCTTCCGACACAAGCGACCCTGTGGAAAACTGGACGGATTTTTCTTTAAGTTTTGTCAATGCTAAGGTTGCTATTTTGCTTGTTTCATTCCGCATTTCCAGAATTGAGATCAATGAATCTGCCCTATTTTTACTTACCGAGCTGCCTCCTGCTACATAGTATGCCATTAGCGGCGTCAGCTTTGAAGCAGGATACTTTTTAACAAACTGTGATTGTGCATCGTTAAGGTAAAAGTAACTACTTTCGTATTCCTTCAGCGCCTGTACTCTCACCTCATTACGTGTCAAATAGCCTACCGATTGGATTTTCTCCACAATAACCTTGGCTCCCCGCAAAGCTTTTGCAAAAACTTCATTGAATTGGTGAAATACATCGGCTGATGCTCCTGTTTCTCTAACATTAGATATGGTACCCTCCGAAATTACCTGCGTTTCACCTTCAACAATAATCAGGCGGGCTTTAACGCTTTCTGTGATATGCATTTGGTCGAGCTCAGGGCCTAAAGCCAAGGTCAACTCAATGGCATCACCCTGTATTTCTCCTGAAAATTTGTAAGTACCCTTCACAACAGTAGCGCTATCAGGTTTCTTGCTCAAATAATCCGGATAAAGTAGGAAGACTTTATCTGGCATTGATTGCATGTTTTCTAATCTTCCGTTAATGAAGAACTTATTTGATTGCTGTGCAACTGCAATAAATTGCAATGCAAAGATTAATATTGATGTAAGTATTGTTGATTTTGTGATTTGTTTCATGTTTTTTAGCTGAGTTATTTGGGCTATTTATTTTTTAGTATATAGGCAACGGCCTTCGACAGTTTAAAAAGAACGTGTTACTTTAACAACAATCAATTATATCCTGGATTCTGGTCTAAATTTTTATCATTCCTGATCTCATACGCTGGTATAGGCATCAGTTGCTTGTACGGCAACCATGTCGTACCCTTTGTAGGGGCAACTACGCTCATGATCTCGTTAATTCGTTCAGTACGCTTTAAATCGAACCATCTATGTCCCTGCTCACAGAACAGTTCCAGTTGTCTTTCTTTCATTACTGCATCGAGAAGGGCGGGCTGGGTAGTAGCGTTAGTATTTCCCAATCCGGCCCGGTTGCGAATCCTGTTCATGTCACTCTGCGAACCAATTATATTATTCAGCTGGGCACGGGCTTCAGCCCGAATCAAATACTGCTCACCCAGACGGAGTATGGACAGATATTCTGGCTTGGAAGCAGCCAATGCGGCGGTGTGTGCCTTGTACTTGTATGGAAAAAGATAAGTTGTACCGGAGATATTAGTTTCTCCTATCCAATTTGCCCTCCTAAGGTCATTAAGTTCGAAAGCTTTTTCCAATTGCGGACTGATGGAGGCAGGCTTAGCTGAAGTACCTATGGAATTTGTGAGCACAAAATTACGTGCATCAAATAGAGCATAATTGCCCTGAACAACGGATTGCAGTTGAAATATGGATTCATTGGAATTTTTCAGGAATACTGATGATGGAGCAACCAGGGAAAACATAGATGTATTATCTAACAGAATCGAAGCTGCAGTTTCTGCCTGTGCCCACTGTTTGTTATATAAATAGATGCGGGCCAGTAATGCAGTCGCTGCCCAATATGTTGGCCGCACTCTTTCTGCACTTGACAATGGATATGACGTCGTAGCATCACCGTTTAAATAGTTCTTGCTGAGCTTAGCCTGTGCATCCTGCAGATCGGCGATCATTTGCGTATAAATTTCGGGAATTTCAGCACGTTTGGCCATGGTGTAGAGCCGATAGTCAGATTTTATGATCAACGGAACTTTTCCATAGGTGTTTACAAGATAATAATAACACAACGCACGCATAAATTTAGCTTCACCAACCAGTTGAAGTTTGAGCTGTGCATTTAGTTTAGTGCTACTCTCTATACCTTCAATAGCTACATTACAGTTATAGATAAGTGTATAAGTTGTGGACCAGTAAATCTCGGTGTTATCGGAAACGTTATTCTGATAGAGCTGTGTGTAGGGTGAGGCTGAATTAATATAATAATTTTTAAGTTCATCCGAGGCAAAGCCCGTAAACAGTGTCGCATAGCCGTTTAATAGATTATTCGTCTCAGCGATCCGTATATATAACCCGTTCAAGACTGACGTCGCAGTTTGATTCGTTGCATATACGCTAGACCCCGTAAGCCTGTCGTCAGGCGGATCAAGCTGAACAAATTTTTTGCAGCCGGAGGTCACGGTGATTATTAAAATAATTATAGAATATATATATTTCATTTTCATTAGATTTAAAGGTTAACTTGTACACCGAGAACAAAAACTTTTAGTGGAGGGAGTGTTGCATAAGATTGGGTTTCAGGATCACGCCCTTTATAGGAAGTAATTGTAAAAAGGTTTTGAGCTGAAAAGTTAATACTTGCATTTTTTACCTTGAGCTTATTTTTAAAAAGTGAAGCCAACTGGTAAGAGAGGGTTATATTTTTTGCACGGATATAGGAGGCATCTACATAACTGGCATCGCTCTGAGCCCAGGTACTGTAGGCCCTTATACCTTCGAAAGATTGTGTAAACCGCTGATATTTGGCCTGGTCGCCTGGTTTTTGCCATCTGTCAAGAAATTCAACAGGCACATTACTGTACGTCGCTGAGATCTGATCATATAGATCGGTGCTGAAATAACCGGGCGCAAAATCTGTCAGGCTAAGTCTACCTATTTGCTTAACAAATTCAAAAAATACATCTAGCTGCAGATTTTTATACCGGAAAGTATTATTGAGCCCCCCAAAGTATTTTGGCAAAGTATTTATCGCATTAACCTGGTACTCACTATTCAAACTTACATAGGCTCCCGCATTTGAACCTAATGATCCATCTTTTTTAAGTGCTGTGTATAGACCTGTAGTCGGGTCAATGCCCTTATAGACCCATGCATAAGTTCTGCCACTGACCGGCTGTCCAATTTCAAGTATACCTGCATAGGTTGAACTTTCAATATTATCAAATTTCAATAGCTTATTGCGATTAAAAGAGGCGTTCAAATTGGATGTCCATTCGAAATTACCAGTGGTGATATTTCGTGTGCTTAAGGTAAATTCCAGACCCGAATTTTGGACCTTAGCTGGAAAATTATAATTAGGAACACTGGTGAATCCCGTAAACGTAGGAATACTATAGTTTAGCAATTGATTAGAACTTCGATTTCTGTAATAGGCTGCAGAGGCAATGACCCTATCTTTGAAAATCCCAAGATCTATTGCAAACTCAAGTTTAGCATTTTTCTCCCATGCTACATCCGGGTTTGCCAGCGTCCTAGGATAAAAGCCGGTCAATCCCTGATAGGTATTTGCACCGCGGCTCTGATACAAATCATAATAGGCATAGTTACCTATATTATCGTTACCACTTGTACCGTAACTTCCCCTTAGTTTACCAAGACTTAAAAATCCGAATGCATCTTTGATCCATTGCTCTGAAGAAAATATCCATGCAGCAGCAGCAGAATAAAAATTTCCAAATTGTTTATCAGGTCCAAATCTGGAGGAACCATCTCTTCTCGCTGTGAAGTTGATAATATACCTGTCAGAAAGATTGGCATTAATTCTGCCGTAAACCGCATTGTACTTATATTGAGCGGAACCGCCATCCCCCAATGAAACCTGCCCTGCATTTGCCAAATTGCCAATTACCACATCGCTTACAAAATTACTCCCTATGAGGTAGCGCCCTTCATTATCAGACTGCTGAAAAGTGGTACCAGCAAGCGCGCTAAGTTTGATGTCTTTTATTTTTACTTCATAGCTAAGCTGAGGTTCAACGACCCAAGTTTTCTGATCATTAATTGTATTGATTAATGCAGGAATGGTAGATGCTGGAACCAGTGAGAGGTATAAAGGTGAATAAGAAGAAACCGGCTGTTTTATTTTGATATTGCTATTTAAATTTGTAAGCCCGATATTGGCTGTGAAAACAAGTCCATTGGTAAGCTGATAAGTTGGTTTAAAACTAAGCACGAAATTGTCCGTTTTATTGCTGTAGGTCCGGGCCAAATTAGCATAAGGATTGTTTCCATTATCAGAATTGGCTCCGCCGAAATTCAATGTACCGTCAGGATTGAAAGAATCAGGCGCATTTGGTGCTCTTAAGGTATTCCCTGTCAAGTCCATCTGGGAATTCAGATTATTGTCCCTGAGAAAACTTCCGGAAAAATCAATTTTTAGTTTTTTATTTTTTGAATAGGTGGTGAGGTTAAAATTTAGTCCACCTCGTTTATCGTCAAAATCTCCAGGCGAAAGGTTACCCTGCCTGTTAAATGTTCCCCTAATGCTATACTGAATTGTCTCAGTTCCACCTGAAAGGGAAAGGTTGACATTAGTGTATGTGGCAAATTTACCGATTAGTTCTTTCTGCCAATTGGTATTGTTCGTCTGGCTCCATGTGCCGTTTATATCATAATTGGCATCGCTAGGAGTTGTTGCAATATCCGGCAAGGGGAGGCCATCATTTTTGAAAGCTTCGCGGCGCATCTCTAAATATTGCTGGGTATTCATTAATTGCAGTGTTTTCGGTGCCTGCATTATGCCCTGATTGATATTCACTCCCACGGACATGCTGCCAACCTGTCCTTTCTTGGTCGTAATTAGTACCACTCCATTTCCACCCCGGGATCCGTAGATAGCTGTTGCATCGGCATCTTTCAATACGGAGATGCTTGAGATATCGTTTGGATTAATATAGTTCAATGGGTTGCCTTGAGCACTGTTCGCGAGCAAACCACTACCTCCATTATTTCCCAGTGGATCAAACAATAATGCAGATTGAAATGGTATACCATCTACGACAAATAAGGGACTATTGCCCACAATATCATTTAAAGAGGATCTGCCCCTGATCAGCATATTTACCGGACCATTGACGATTCCACTGGTTTGAGTGATCTGAAGACCAGCTACCCGTCCCTGCAAAGCCAGCATAGGGTTTAACACTGGTTGTTTTTCAATATCTTTTGCTGTTACCGTGACAGTGTTACCAGTAGCCAGTTTCTGATTTTCAGTATAATATCCTTTATTTACTGTCACTTCCTGTAATTGCCCCGCTATTGGATTCATACGGATGATGCCCATTTCAGAATTTGCAGGAAGTTCAACCTGATCGTATCCGATAAATGAGACTATTATGATCGCCTTCTCATCGATATTGTTAAAGTAAAAATTGCCTTCTGAGTCTGATTGGGTACGCTTTCCAGTTCCCTTGATACGTACGGTTGCTCCCGGTAAAAAAGTACCGTTTTGATCCGCTATACGTCCACGGATGTTAATTGTTGCAACACTAAAAATTTTGTCCAAAATGGATGGCGCCTTCCTGGTGATGATGATGTTTTTGCCGTCGATCTCATAGATCAGGTTTTGATTGGCAAGGCTATTATTCAGCACTTCATCTAATGGTGTGCTATTATAGTTCGCATCTATTGTTTTTCCATCGTTAATAGTGGCCGCGGTGTAGATTACTGCATAGCCTGTTTGTTTCCGGATTTCCTTAAAGAGTTGTTGCAGATCGATATTGTTTACTTTTAGCGTGAGCTTCTGCGCAAAAGAAGCTGCGCTGACCTGCATCATCATAGCAATCATTAAAACTGTCACTAGTTTCATAATCAGCAGGATTTTAGGCACGTGATGATTTCTCCAACGTATTGGTTTAGCATATATTTTATACATTTGAACTTCTGTTTAGAATTTAGAATGGTTACAAGTCATTTACTGATCTGATCAGATTTTGCTCAGGGGTGTTTGCAGCACCCCTGATTTTTATGCTGTCAGTGATTTAAATGTATCTAAGTGCTATCTGGATTTTTTTTCATTTCGTTTAAGTTTGTTTGTGGTTTAGTTGATTTTTGAGTTGGTTAATCTATTTCTTGCTGATGATGATGCTTCTTCCTGCGACTTTCATATTTACATTAGCAGCTTTACTGAGTACTCTTAACAGGGATGTAATGCTTTCATCCCTGGAGACGCTGCCGCCGAGTATTTCATTTTTAAGCTCCTGTTGTTTAAATATGATCTCTACATCGTACCACCGGCTGATTTTGCGCATCGCAGTTTCCATGTTTTCGTTATCAAATATGAAAAAACCACTTCTCCACGCTACGGCTTCATCAGTATCAGCTTCCCTTATACTCGCTCTGCCGTCTCTGCTGTGCGTGGCTTGCTGCCCGGGCACCAACATTTGTGCATTGCTGCTTTGATTTCCGGTCTTTGATACTTTTACACTTCCCCTCAATAGGGTGGTTTTAGTACCTGGCTCGTCATCGTAAGCATTGATATTAAATTCTGTTCCCAATACAGATACTTCCTGCAGACTTGTAGTTACGATGAAAGGGTGTTTTTTGTCTTTGGCTACTTGAAAATAAGCTTCACCAGACAAAGTTATTCTACGTTCCTTAATCTTTTGGAAATTTGTGGGATACACAATTTTAGAGGCAGCATTCAAGTCTACCGTTGAGCCGTCTGGCAACCGTACTTGGTAGGTTTCCCCTTTAGCCGTTGACAAAATATTGGTTCGGTTCGGATTAGTATCAGCATCATGGATTTCATAAACCAGTTGTCCGTCAGCTGTCTTTTTTATGTGAACTCCAGCCTCATTTGCGAGCTCACCATTAGCTGCATCAGTTAATCTGATCTGCTTGCCAGATGCCAATGTCAGTGTAGCTCCAAATTTTCCAGGCGCAATTTCCTGAGCATTCAGGTCAGCAGAATCGGCAGGTGTTTTTCCAATATAAAATAAAAGGTATCCTCCAAATACAATTAATGTGATGGCAGCAGCTGCACCTATAAGACGGGGACGTAATCTTAACCTTCGGGAGTTAGAGACAAACTTCCTGTTCAATCGCTGCCAAACTTCCTCCTTCGAACTGTTCAGTTCTGATTCGGACACCTCGGCCCTTTTTTTATTATTGAGTTGAAAAAGCCAGAGTTTAATAATCCGCTCTGTCTCTTTATCATCGCCTCCACCAGGCAACTTGTCTAAAATATCTTTGATGTCCTTTTTTGCCATAAGGCTTATTGATGCTTATTTACTGTAAGGCAATCTAATAAGGCCATTTGGTGACTTATGATTAGGAAATTGTTAAATTAAATTCAAATAATTTTACAACACTCTGGTTATCAAATAAATAAATGTTAAAATTTAATTAAGGATGTAAAGTACAAATATTGCGGTTCCCAAATTTTCCCTAAGCTTTCTGACCGCCCGTTTGAGATGCGTATTCACGGTATTTTCGGATATATCCAATTTGGCAGCAATTTCTTTCGCAGATAACAACCCCTCGAACCTAAGCTCATAAACCTCACGCATCTTTGGAGGCATGGCCTCGATTTGCTGACGAATCATAAGAGCGATATCTTTCTCACGGATTAAATAGTCGGTTTCAGCACTATCTATCTCGATAAAATAATCACCCTGCTCGATATATTTTTTTACGATAGCGTTATGGGTAAAAATATTAAATATTTTGTTCAGGACTGATTTATATAAATAACTGGCGAGGGAACCATTTAGCACAAACTTTTGTCTGTGATCAATCATCCAGGCAAAAATATCATGGACGACGTCTTTTGCTTCATCAGAATTGCGGAGTTTGTTGTAAGCAAAAAGGTAAAGCAGATGATAGTAGCGGTCATATATTTCCTTGAATGCAGCGTCATCCCCAGAGCGAAATAGCTCCGTAAGTTCCGAATCACTATACCTACTGTAGCACTCCATTTTTAAAACCTTGGATAAAATCTACTAAATTGCAAGCAATGTAAAAATTATTTGGCACATATAGCTATAACAATGCCTCACGATTGGTAATATCGGATTGATTGACCCAAGTGATTAGTATCGCATTAGCATTACAAGTAAAACTATCAGCTAACTCTATAAACTTATTTCTAAGTTTGTAACTCTGGTCATTAAAAACTGAAACAACCTCCCTCTAAATTTTAGGATGGCTAGATCACTCCTATCGAACTTACCATTCAAAGCAAAGTTCTTGAACCAACTGAATAAACAAATTTATTTCACCCCATTCCGCCAATTTTGTAAAATCCAAACAAGCAAAACTTTATAACAAATCTATTTCTAGTGAGATGGGATCAACGTACTCGGATTTATCCACATGATAGCTGCACTGACCAGACATACCAGTCCAAAATGAAACAAGCACGCATTTCGGGATTTCAATAACGCCAATAAATCGAAAATTAAGCGGTTCATCGTAAAGTTAATTGAAGGAGTTGCGGAACTCAACGGGAGTTAAATCTGTTTTACTCTTAAATAGTTTGCTAAACGACTGGGGATATTCGAAGCCCAGCTGAAAAGCAACTTCCCCGACAGTAAGCGTTGTCGTGGAGAGTTTTTCTTTCGCTTTTTCAATTATTTTTTCGTGAATGTGCTGCTGTGTATTCTGTCCGGTAAGGCTTTTGAGAACTCCGCTCAGATAGTCGGGAGAACAATTGAGCAATTCGGCAATATACTTCACGGTAGGAAGGCCCTTATTAACTAGATCTTTATGATTAAAATAATCATCGAGAATTTTTTCCAGTTTATCCAGTATCTGATTTCCAGATATCTTACGGGTGAGAAACTGACGCATGTAAAACCGATTTGAATAATTCAGGAATGATTCAATCTGGGAAATGATGATCGATTCACTGAATTGATCGATATTTGCATGGTATTCCTGCTCGATATTTTTAATAAAACCTTTTAAAACAATCTCCTCTTTTTCAGAAACGAAAAGTGCTTCATTTATTGCATAGTTGAAAAACTCATATTTTTTGATCGCTTTGGCTAGCAGATTTCCCCAAAGGAAGTCCGGATGGATAAGCAGTATGCTACCTGTACTTCTGAAGTTATCGTCCGCTTTAAAGGAAAATATTTGATTGGGCGATATAAAGAACAATACGCCGTCATCGAAATCATACTTTTGCTGTCCATAGCCATACTGTACATCCCCGGCCTCCACCTTTTTGAGTGATATAATATAAAAATCAAAGACCACCTTTATACTGTCCTCACTTTTGTATGGCGTTATCTCAGCTAGGTCTATAACGCTAATCATCGGATGTTCCGGATTGCCTATGCCCAGTATTTTGTGGTATTCCTTAATCGTTTTTATTCTGTAGGGTCGTTTCAAAATCATTCCGATTCTTATAAAAAGATTATAAATACAAGATTATTCGGTATCAACTTTTTCCAAAGTCAGTCCTGGATTCAATCCAAAAAAAGAAAATCCCCAGAAACCCTTGACGTTGAGACTGCCTTTTACGGTAATGCTGAGGTAAGAGTCATAGGTATTTCCCTTCGCCCCATCGTAATCATAGAGCTTTCCCTTCCATCTGTTCCTTTTAACATCAAATTTAATATCAGTTAATAAAAGAATTCCCACCAGGGGCTTTTTTCGCTTTTCTTTGTCAGGATTATTGACGTCTAAAGCAGGCTTTCCATAATTATCAACAGAATTCTTTAAATAAATTAATTTGCCATAATAATTGTCACCCGTTTTAAACATCTCCACCTTCCCTTCTTTGACCGGACTATACCATATACCAACAATATCATCCGCTTTTGATTGTGAAAATATAGTTGTATAAAAACTTAGCAATAGCATTGTTAAAAGTAGATGTCTCACTGCTCGTTATATTTTATTGCGAATGCTTTCGCAAAATCATTCATTTTATTCCTACCTAAAATCACTGGTTTGTTTTTAAAGTAATCTTCGAAAAGGCTACCATTGTGCATCGCCACATTCATTTCGGTAAATTCGTCGGCTATTTTTTCTGAAGCCCCTATTTTTATAAATGCATCTTTCATTTGCTTGTCACCGATAAGCACCCACTTTAAGTACGGTTTCCCGATGGCGTTTCCCAGCTTCGAAGCTATTTCCTGGCAGGTAAGTTCCTCACTGGATAAATATCTAACTTTCTTTCCTTCCTGCTGAGCGTTGAGTTCCTCTGCGATGGCAGAGGCAATATCCAAAGGCGATACCCAAGCAATTTTGTCACTTCCGCCATAATTTGACAATATTATTCCTGAATATCCTTTGATAAGCCCTTTGATACCATAATATTTAAGGTAGAGCAGTTTTCCAATGATACCCTTTAAAAAGCCGTCACCCTTAACCATATCCATAAACGCATACAAATTATAGTCGAAAGATCCCGGTCGAAGATGGGTAACTGCTACATCCTGAGGAAGTTGCTTAAAGACATTCTCTGCAATGTAGTGGAAAACCAAAACCCCTGCGCCAGAAGGCCTCTCACCACCTACGCTACTCAGATGAACCACCTTTTTAATGCCCGCATTTTGAATTGCCTCAGCATAATTCCTGCTAATGTCCAATGCCTGTTTCTGATAATCAGGCGTATCAGCCCCAAAAAAGTTAAAGGGCGGCAACATACAGTAGGCAGCGTCATGGCCCTGGAAAGCTTCAGTTAGAAAAGTACCATCCTCTAATTCTCCAATCGCAGCCTGTGCACCTAACTGTTCGATTTCCGCCTTCCTCATTACCGATCGGCTGATTATGGTTACCTGATGTCCTTGTTCAATCAGTTGCACAACGAGCGGCCTGCTGATATTCCCCAATGAACCTGTCACAATTATTCTCATAATAATATTTCATTTAATCCTGATGCAAAGCTCAGTTAATTAAATTTCATTTGTGTGTTCAAAACCTCTTTTCTTGTATTCAAAAACAAACGAAAACATTTAATAATTTAAATCCAGAAACTTGATGAGGTTATCACCAATTGAATGAAATCATTACAACAAGCTAAAGTTGATCATTATTATCACTATGTTAATGAGTAGCAAATCTTCTAAAGAGAGATTCACTGGAAGTTTCAAACCGAAATTCGTCCTAATTGCATTATAGTATTAAAAACTCTCAATTTTGATATCACTTTGCTACTGACGTTATTGACATTTGAAGTAAGTATAGGATAAAAAGAGAGTTTCATAAGAATAAATTTCTCGAATGATAGCATATTATATTTCAAATTTCAGTTGTAGCCCATCAAATAACATCGATAGGTCTTACTTTATTTGTGAAGTCTTATAATAACGGATTATCTAAATTATTATGGAACCACTTCATAATATCAGGCATATCGGGATTTGAAGATTAGGTGGTGTACATCCCTTACTTTATATCTTTCTTTCAGCTGTAAAATTCTATTGCAACAATTACGGCAAAGAGAAAAATCGTCTCACAAAATGTAGGTATCCATCCCGTACTGTATACTCTCTTTCTGCTATATATCTATCCGCTAATTGTGACAAAGAAAAAGTTTAAGATGCCGAACATCGATTAATTTAGAGTATTAATAACTATAAGCGCCTTGGTGCCTTTTTTTTAGGATTGTTATTTTTCTGCTATTACGAAATATAACCTTTTAAAAGACGTCATTCAAAAATTGATTTTGGATACAAACATAAAGGTTTTGGCTTCATTCCTCACGTTTTGCCAAGATATCTTTGCTTCACATTAATATAAAATAGAAGCATGTTATCACAAAACAAAATTGCAGTTGTAACCGGCGGAAGCCGTGGTCTCGGAAAAGATATGGTTCTAAGTCTTGCTAAAAGTGGACTTGACATAGTTTTTACGTACAATACTCAAAAAGAAGCAGCCGAGGATATTTTAAAACAAATTGAAGCCATCGGGAAAAAGGGAATCGCACTTAAGCTTGATATTTCAGATTCTTCCGGATTCGATGAATTTACAAAAACTTTAATAGCCAAGTTGAGATCTGAGTTAAATACAGACAGATTTGATTTTTTAATCAATAATGCAGGGTTTATCCATTATGCTGAATTTGCAAATCTTACTGAGGATCAGTTTACAGAAATGGAAAATATTCATCTGAGAGGACCGTTTTTCCTCACACAAAAACTGTTACCTCAAATCAATCCATTCGGTGGTATTGTAAATGTATCTTCCGGTCTTACACGTTTTGTCACACCAGGTTTTGCAGCTTATGCAGCCTTGAAAAGTGCAATGGAAACCCTGACTAAATACCAGGCTCAAGAATTGGGAAAAAGAAATATCAGGGTTAACGCGATAGCGCCCGGAGCGATTGAAACCGACATTATGGGTGGTGCAGTTCGGGACAATAAGGAAATGAATCAACAATTAGCCGCTCAAACTGCATTGGGAAGAGTGGGTCTACCCGATGATATTGGTGGAGTTGTTACTTTTTTATGCAGTGATGCTGCACGCTGGATCAATGCCCAGAGAATTGAAATTTCAGGAGGTTCTAATCTTTAATGCCAGGTTCAAAATGGAAAATCAAGAGAATGCTTTTGTAAAAGCATTGAAAAAAGACGAAATAGATACAATCCGTAAATTTTACGGTTCGTTCAAGATGAAAAATCCGGAAGTATTAGATGAAATCTGTTTGCAAGACTGGAAAGATATCCCACTGGCACCAGGTCAGAAAAACGGCCCTGAAGGTTTAAAAGAAATCATGAACTATCTTTTTGAAGCCTGTCCGGATATCGAGGTTATCATCCACGAAATTTTTGGAAGCCACGAGCGAGCAGCCGTAAGGGCGTCAATGGAATTTACTCACGTCAATGAGATTATGGGAATTAAGCCGACCCACCACAAAGTATCGGTATCGTTGCACGAATTTCATTATTTGAAGGATGGCAAGCTGACCCATACCTGGCATTTGGAAGATTGGTTCGGACTGTTAATGAAAAGCCAAACAGAAGAGGCAAAGTGATCTTAAGATGTAATGTTACTTTTTTAGAATCTCTGATTTACAATTAATACTTTAAATTTGTACCCATGGAAATCGTTAGAATAAAGTCGATTACAGAATATCATCGATTCAGAGGACTTCCAAAACCCGAACACCCTTTAATCAGCCTCGTTGATTATTCCCTGATACAGTTCACTGAAGAAGCACAAACACTGAATATCGTTATGGATTTTTATTCGATAGCTTTGAAGCGGGATATTGGGGCTAAAATATATTATGGTCAACAAACTTATGATTTTGATGAAGGACTGATGTCGTTTATTTCGCCTGGTCAAGTTTTAAGAATAGAGAGAGATCCGGATTCGTTTAACAGCGGATCCGGTTATCTTTTGCAAATTCACCCTGACTTTTTGTGGGGTTCTGCCTTAGCGCAACAAATTAAAAAATATTCCTTTTTTGACTATTCAATTCATGAAGCGCTATTTCTTTCCAGTAGAGAAGAAGAAACTATTCTTTCTATTTTTAAAAACGTAAAACAAGAATATCATTCTAATATTGACAGTTTTTCGCAAGGTCTGATTGTCTCTCAGATCGAACTGCTGCTCAAATACTGTGAACGCTTCTACAACCGTCAGTTTATTACCAGAAAAATCAGCAGTCACCAGATGCTTACAAAAGTAGAGAATTTCCTAAACTCCTATTTCTCATCGCAAGAACAAATAAAAGATGGCCTTCTTTCTGTAAAAAAAACTGCAGATGCTATGAATGTTTCATCCGATTATTTGAGCAATATGCTTAAGCAGCTCACAGGTAAAAATGCTCAGGAACACATCCACCAAAAACTGATTGAAAAAGCGAAAGAGAAATTATCTACCACGAGCCTGTCAGTAAGTGAAATCGCTTATGACCTCGGATTTGAATATCCGCAGTCTTTCAGCAAACTCTTCAAGATAAAGACAAATGTTTCGCCAATGGAGTTTCGTAAATCATTTAATT
This sequence comes from Pedobacter sp. AC212, assembly GCF_979258625.1. Lineage (NCBI taxonomy): Bacteria > Pseudomonadati > Bacteroidota > Sphingobacteriia > Sphingobacteriales > Sphingobacteriaceae > Pedobacter > Pedobacter sp. AC212. The sequence goes on from NZ_OZ409870.1 coordinate 3,626,386, forward strand.
AATCAACAGGTGATTGTCAATGTATTATGCTTTTGCTTAAGAAAAAATAAAAGCCAACGCAAATAGTTTGGGCTTAAATAGTACACAAAATTAGTTGAAATCCAACTAAAAGAATTTATGGAAAATACTAAATAGTATCTCTTTTATCTGCAAAAATCCCTGTTGGCCTAATTCAATATTTTGAAGGTCTGCCGATAATATTAAAGCAGAATATTTCTACCTGAAGAAAATCTGCTGAGATACTGATAAAGACTGCTCGTCAAGCGCTGACACCAGAGAAAACAATGCTTACTCATACATTATTCCTGCTCAATAACCAATTTAACACCTTTAAGCACATAAAAGGGCAAGTAATGTCGATAGCTGCAACGCATGCATCCCAACTAATGAGAAAGGCGTAGATTGCCAAACTGAAGATTCCGGTTCAAAAAAGGTATTACGCTGCCATCTGTACCGCCAACCGTGGTCGGACCATTGGCGCCAATCAAAACACCTTACAAAGTAAATATGCCCTTTACTTAATGATATATTCAATAACATCAGATTCAGATAAGCGGAAATACCCCAAAGCATACTCGCTAACCAACCCTTTGTTATATATATTCCCCTTTGCATTGGCTGCTACCGCTTGAAAAGGATTTGCGCCAGCAGCATTTTGGAGCATTAACCTCATGTAATTAAAATAGGGTTTTGATATTCCTTCCAAATGGATATTAACTTTGTCACCCTTTTTCAGCTGCTCTTCTATTATAGATGCGGACATTTGAACGCCACTATAAAACTTATCTTCTGCAACAGATATGATAGGAACCGGCTTATATGGGTTATTAAACGTGATCATATATTGATTTTCCATACCAGGGCTATCTTTATAAAACATAATTACTTCCATTTGATCCTTTGTGAAGCCACCATTGTTATCCTGGTTAACCTCCGATATTCCGGGGCAATCCATCAGCTGTTCAGAAGCAGCATATATTTTACCTTCATAAATAATATTCAGTTCATACTTTTCTCCAAGCCTGGGAACAAAATCAACACAAACATATTCACCTTCATTATTGGCGGCAACAAATTTGAAAATCCTGCCTTCGCTATTTTTTATTGTTACGTCTTCAGCATCATTTACTGGTGCTGATTGACTATCGTAGTATGCGATTGTTTTCGAAAGCCGGATTTTCTGAACATTTCCCGACGTACCCTTCACCCACTTGATATTTGCTTCCACGACCAGACGCGGCGCTGCAGTCTCCAGATTTACAACCACTACTTTTTCACATGCGGAAAGCATGACCACCCAGCATAGGGATAATTTAATAATAATTTTTAATCTTCCTCTCATTTGAATTTAAAGTTATAGGTTACCGCAGGCACAATACCAAAAAGGGAAAGCCGGACGGATTCACTCTGGTAGGTATCGAAGTTTTGGCTAAAGTTAATTGAAGATGTATTCTTCCTGTTGTAAAGATTATAGAAACTCAGTACCCACTCTCCCCTAATTTTTTTACCGGATCCTGGATTTGGCACATAGGATACCGACAGATCAAGGTGATGAAAATCTGGCAGCCTATAGGCATTCCTCGCTCCGTATACTGGGACTTGGATACCCAAATAATTAAATTGGCCAACCGGATAGCAGGTAGGCCTGCCTGTTTGATAAGTAAAAGTTGTTCCTATAGAAAGTTTTTTCGACAGTGGATAGAAAGCAGTCAGTGAAAAATTATGTGGCTTGTCATAATTGGTCAAGTACCATTTTCCGTTATTGATACCCGGACCACGAACACTTGTGCCTGTAGTCAGTTGCTCCGTTTTACTTAGCGTGTAAGACAGCCACCCGGTAACCTTCCCATAGTTTTTTCTAAAAAGCACTTCAAGTCCGTAAGCTCTTGATTTGCCGCTCATGATCACCTGTTCAAGAAAATCATTCCCCACCAGATTTGCGCCATCAATATAATCAAGACGATTTTGGATCTTTTTAAAATAGGCTTCCAATTCTAATGAATATTTGTTCTTAGTAAGGTTAAGGAAATACCCAACACCCAGCTGATCTGCAATTTGAGGTTTAAAGTATCTGTCGCTTGGCGCCCAGACATCTACAGGCGTCGGAGAGTTACTATTGGAAATTAGGTGTAGATATTGCACCATCCTATTGTAGCTCAGTTTAAGGCTTTGCTGCTCATTCAGCTGAAAGGAAGCGGCGAGTCTTGGCTCCGGGTAAAAAAAACCGTCCACGATCTCGCTCTTTTTAAACGACTGTGTAGCAGATGGCTGTGCGGAAGTGTAGATGCCCAGCTGCTCATCGTAAAATACCGGACCTGAATCGTACAAATTGAGATTTCTACCACCCATTCTGAGAAATGAACTCAAACGAAGACCATAAGATATCCTAAATACAGCATTAATCGTCTGCTCTGCCTGAAAATATGCTGATGATTCAAAGGAATTCTTATCAATCAGTTTTAAGGCAACTACCGGTGCTCTGTTTCCAAAGGGAACAATTTCTCCAGGTTTGATCTGATAAGAAATAAGGTTAAGCCCGTAACCAATCTTAAGACGTTGGGAAAGGGTTTGCGAAATGTCATACTGAAGGTTTGTACTGTTAATGCCAGCGGTCCAGTCCAATCCTACCGGATTGATCTTTAAGCGAAAATCGTAACCTGAATATACTGCTGTAAACTTTCCACTTGAGTGCTCTGAAAAACGGTGTTTCCAGACCGCGTTTACAAAAGCATTGCCATAATTATTAACAAAGTTATTACTGATTCCAAGCACATCGTTTCCCAGATAGCCCGATATAAAAAGGCGGTCTTTTTCCCCAAGACGATAATCCAGTTTTGCATTCAGGTCGTAAAAATAGGCTGTGTTTTCATTCCCTGAAATTTTTAAGAAAAGATGCGCATAAGAGCTTCTCGCAGCGATTAGCATTCCCCCTCTGTTCTTACCGAAAGGCGCCTGCATGCTCAGCCTGCTGGTTATCAAGCCCAAGCCACCTGAAAAAGCCGGTCTGGTCTGTAGAATATCTTTGCTGTTGATGTCCAAAACCGATGAGGCCCTGCCACCATATATGGCCGGGATTCCACCTTTGTATAGGTTAAGGTCTCCAACAATATCGGCATTGAAAACAGAAAACATTCCAAACAGGTGAGAAGAAGAGAAAACAGGGGCTCCATCCAGTAGTATCAAATTCTGGTCGGAACTACCTCCCCTGACATTGAAACCAGATGAACCCTCCCCTGCATTGGTTACCCCAGGAAACTGCAGTATCGCTTTAAGAGGATCGATTTCTCCAAAAATAGCCGGAATCTTCGCCAGTTCAGTTGAACTCAGCCGATTCAGACTCATTTGGGGAGCCTTTAAATTCGCAGCTTTGGTTGTGCCAGTCACCTGAACCTCCAGCAGTTGTTGCGGGTCTTCTTTGAGTATAATGTCGCGAACTGTCTGACCCGTTACTTTGAGCTCAAACTCTTGGGGGATAAAACCAACATAAGCAACCCGCAGCCGGTATAATCCAGTTTCCAGGTTAATTTGGTACTCGCCATTATTATTGGTAAAAACAGGTTCCTGTTTGCCAACGAGGATAATATTTACCCCCGCCAACTGATTTCCAGTACCGAATTCAGTAACCGTTCCTTTTACCAGGTATTGTTTCTGGGCAAAAAGCGGTGTGATATGGAGAAAAAACACCATAACCATGCAGCTCGGTACACTTAACCGATGAACTAAATTATTTAACATGAATAGGTAATAGGATTAGTCTAAGTTTTGATTAGTAACTGCTTTAGCTGGATCTGAAAGAAAAGGTTTCCCCTGAAGCGCTTGAAGGAAAGTAAAGGTTGCAAGAATCGCATATATACAGGCAAGAGCCAGTGTAGCGCTTTTATTTTTAAAAACATACCAGGAAAATAAAGGAATCACCTGCAGGGCATGCATACCAATAAAATGGGCGACACGCAGGTCTCCGATCCTGGTATTCCAACCAAGCAGGGGAATCGCCGCACCTTTTTGCGGTTCGCCGACACTGTGGCTGAACCTTGCTCCCATCAGTCCGCCTTCCATAGCGAATATCACGAAAAGAATGATACCCGTCCTTATTGCCCATAAATAATAGTCAGGCAAGGGTCTTATCGCTGAGGTAAAAAAAAGAATGCCAATATAAAGTGTCCATAAGGTTAAAATGACCGCGACAATGCCCATCATAATCGTCATTGTGAAATAAAAAGGCGAGCTGGTATTAAAGTGCGACATCTGCCCCCTTGCAGCCTGAAAGGAGATATACAAAATTTCAAAGCCAAGTGTAATGACCACCACCCAGCTGTAGATATACACTGATGGCTGGTCTTTAAGTTCAAAAGCATACCACCCCATCGTCCATGAAAAAATAGCGATGGATAGCGCAAATTTCAGTGGCTTCAAAAAATTAGTAGTTCCTTGATTAAAATAAAATTGCATCAACAGCAGCAAAACCAATGCCGCGAATAGGTTCAGAAGCCCGAAATTGAAAAGCAGAATATTTCGGTCAAGCAGTATTTTCATAAATTTTATCATTTCATTTCTGTTAAATCATCGATGTATCTCTTAGTAACCAACAGTACTTTTGAGTCAGTCTGAAATCATGACTTCGTTGTTTTTCAAAATTAAAGGCATTGGAGGTGATTAAATAGCTACATTAGCTTTAAAAAGAGTCAGAAACGGTCAAAATGATTTTAGAAGTTGATAGTACAAGTCCTGAGGAATTAATTTATGCAATTGCTAGGAGTATTAAAGCTGAGGTTAAGGACGGAACGATGCAGATTCCTTCAGTTTACGGAAGTGGATATATCAAAAGTATATCAATATCCAATGGACCTACGATATTAATAAGACAATATGAACTTAAAGAAGAATTAAAAATAAGCAGCAAAGCCGGCGAGCAAAGTGCGCAGGGAGTTGTAATAAGTTTCCATAACATTTATCAGCATAAGGATACACCGAAAAATCAGACACGCTTATTGCCTTTTGCGCAGATAGAGTCAGCGGTCGAAGACTATCAGGAGTTGTTTCAATCCAAAACCCATTTCAATACGATTATCATTATCATCAGCATCAGTCAATTGCAAGCGCTTATCCAACAAAAAGGCAATCAAAATACCATCCAGAAGCTGCTATGGAAAAACAAACCCTTCATTTTTGAAGAGCTATTATCGCCTGAAATGCAGGATGTTGCTAACCAGATTCTAAATAAGGTAATTCCTGATGACCTCAAAGCATTATTTTACCGGATTAAGGCTGAAGAATTGATTTACCACCTTTTTGCCGAACTTAACCGAAGAAATAATTTCTCGGTATATCCTGCAAACATTGAGGATATGAAAACAGTGTATTCCATTCGGGATAAAATAATTGATGATTTATGCGTGAAGCCGAACCTGATGCGGCTTGCTCAGTCCTATGGAATGAGTGAGAGTAAGCTCAAGCGTCTTTTCAAACAGATATTTGGAACCAGTGTGTATGATTACTATTTGAGGTTCCGAATGGAACACGCCGTTATTCTCTTGGTAGAAAAGAAACATTCCGTTGCCGAGGTAGGATATATCTTGGGATTTACCAACCTGAGCCATTTTGCAAAGTTATTTGCGCGGCACAAAGGATTGAATCCAAAAAAGTATGCAAAAGTACATCAACAAAAATGATCCGGTGCTGCATTCGTACCTCCTTGATACATTGTGCATTAACATCATTTAAAATTGTCAGCGACATATAAACCTTTAAACTAAAATACTTGACGAAAAGATTTCTCGTATACTTTAAACTCCTAATGTTTGATATAAAGAAAAATCGACCCCGTTGGATGAAGTTACCTTCCGTGGGGTTGTTGAAAATATACGATACAAAGAAAACACTGGCGTAGCTTGCTTGCAATGAGAATTTAAATTAATGCATCTCAAAACAATATGGCAAGAAAAAAACTCTTTAATCAAATGGATCACCATCAGTCTCACAAAACGAATGTATGCCCTAAATGATTGCTGCTATTTAGAAGATTACAATTCGTCAAGTAAATATATTGAAAGTGTTTAAAATAGGGACGCCAGTTCATGACGATGGATGTTTTATTGATCTGGAATCTATTTAAACTTAATACAGCAAAAAAAATGTTTCAGCCATTCCTCTGATGTAAAAAGCCTTACTGGTTTTAAAGCAATTTCAACAGCAAATTTGAAACCGGTGAGCAATTTTTTTTGGAAGATACTTTCCCAGATTTGATATACCTAAATTGTGCCTAGAAGCGGAACAATATTACCAACAGTAAGAAACCTGTAAAGGGCAGATTGTCCCAATGCATATCTACCCTTATCCAATTAAGGAGATTAGATTTTTTATCCGATTTGGACATATTCATTCAGCACATTAAGATAGATGTCATTCCTTGGAAAACCAAATTGATTGTAGAGATAAAAAGAGCAATCAAGTAAAGTAATACTCTCATTGATCGCTTTTAATCAATTATAACATTTATTTACAAGCAATCGTTATTGCGTCAAGTAACTTTAATCACTAAAATCATTGCAAGATGATCAAGGTAATCGCTTTGGAATTTGATTGATTTAAACTAAAGCACTTTGGGAAACTGATCAATTGCGATGCATGCATTATACAGAGACAGATTCGAATGATTTATTCTTAATCCTCTTAGTTCAGAGCGCTTAAAATGTAGATCATTTGTTTATTATGCAGTATGAATTTAAACTCCACATATTCCAGATGAATGTTCTTCGAGATTTTAATTATTGATCCGCTTGAATCGTAGTTGTCAATAATTCGATCACCTAATGAAATTGAGTTCAACTTGATCAAGGGAGTTTCATGGTCTACTTTGGTCATCTTAGAAACATATTTAATTGAGTTTGATTAACGGATAGTTGTACAAACTAGTTTTTTTTTTATAAATAAAAAACTAACAAAATAGGAATCAAATTGACTTATTAAATCTACAAATTCAAATAATACGAGCTTACGCAAGAATGTTTAATCTTGTTCAATAACGCTAAGGCTGTGAAGAGATTGCCTTTGCTTGTTCTAAGAATGTCTGATCTTTATAAATTATAAGAATAATCATTGTCAGGTGAATTTTTCATAAATGAACATACTGGGGATAGGATGTATGGCGGAAACCGCCAATAGTTTTAAGTGCCAATAGTTTTTCAGCTCAATTCATAAATTCTCGAGTTATAGATGACCTTAAACTAATTGTCCTTGATAAAAACAATAACGAGATGCTTTTCGAGAACAGTACGCCAATTAGCATATTAAAATACACATCAATTGCTTCATCAAACTATATTTTCTTCAGATCAGCAATTTCCAAGAACAAAAACATTCCAATAGAAAAGGATTACTTCAAAGGATGGAGAATCAGTATTACTGATGTAATCAACTACGTCCCAAACCCAGGTGAAAATTATGTGCCAGAAGACCTTGTGTTGAGTTTTCCAACAGATTCAGGTGGCAGACCTTTAAATTTAAATAATGCAGTAAAATATAAGGTAGAACAAAGCAATGCCCTTCAGAATGTCGTAGAGCTAAGAACATACACCGATTTTTTAGGCCTTTTCGGAGATACCCCTAATGGCATCGTTCAATTAGAGGGAAAAGCTGAGTATTTTATAGCGCCATTCAATTTGACAAACAGTTCAATTTATCTGTTCAAAAAGATAACTCCATTTGTTAATTTCTCTAAACTTGACCAAAAAACGAGAAATGTAGTGCTACAGGAGTTGACGACCGCATCTTTTTCTTTCAAAACTCCCCTGGAAATTTTACAGAAATCATATCTTCAAATGGGTTTTAACCTGAGTTTGCTTTCGTTCAGATTCAGGAAAGAATTTCCTTTCGAAATGAATTTTTATGGATCCACACAATATCAGATTACAGATGTGATGAAAAGCGACAGTGTAGGCCAGAATTACAAGACTATGGGACTAGGCGGTGGGATAAGTCTGGAATTTAAGCGTTATAACAATTTTGGTTTTATTTATTCCTCTCAATTTACCAGATATAATGTAAATGGCTTTAATACTTTATCTGCGGTATTGAATCCAGTAAATTTTTGGGTTTTTAAAAATGAGGCTGAAATCTACTATTACCCCGGTTCAACAAAGCAACAGAGCATTTTCATAAGATTAAAAACCTTTAATGACATTACGAGAGGAAACAATGATGCATTTTATCAATTACAGTTCGGCTATCGTTTTTCTATTGGTGGTGGCAAGCTAACGCGATAAATCGAATTTAAAAGTTAACAATGTTGTAGCTCAAAACTCCATCCCAATATAGTCAATTGGAATCGAATTTAGAACAAAAACCGTTAAGCATAATATGCTGGTTATAGAAGAGTTGGGTTTTGCTGACCTACTACTAAGATAAGCATCCTATCGCTGATTTAAGATAAGATTGGAATTTATAAAACCGGCCGGCATCCACCGACCGATTTTATCATTAACTAAACTATTTAACCTTCTTTTATAAAGTTTTTCTACATCTTGATAGGACTAAATCCATTTGCTGTCTCCGTCTTTTTCTCGCTGTTGCTTTTGCCTCTTCAACACAATTCGATCTAATACATAGCAAAGCATATATAGGGAAAGCAGAAGCGATGCTAAGATTTCTCTTGACTCCATATCCAATTCAGTTTAATTATTTTCATTGTTATAATTCAGCTCAAAACACTGCATAGAATTGATCAGTTGTAAAATTTCGTCCTCTTTGTACTTTTCCAAATTGACCAAGAAATCTCCCTGGGGCAGGCGATCCACGATATTTATATTTTCTTTATCCAATTGAACAATGAGCCGGAATTCATCTTCCGGATTTGCAACACAAAATCTCACGGCATGCACCGAACGATCTTTTGGATTAACTATGGCCCGGAACTTTGTATTTCGTTCTATTTCCCGGTACAACGACAAAGAGCATCTGCACAATCGGGAGACATTGCCTTGCAAACCTCCATTTGCTTTAAAATCCATAAGCCGGTGGTAAAATAAAAACATATCATCAAAGTTTGATTCAATTGCCTGGTTTATCCCATTTTCCGTAAGAGGTTCATTGAAAAGTGTGAAGGTCGATTTTTCCAAAAGTGAATCTCTGATGCAAATGATGGACAGATGTTCGGGTATTATTTTGCCGGCGCCTCCATGAGCGTAAACCAAGTCAAAAAAATCAAAGGAAATTTGGGCATTAAATAAATCAGCTGACCGGTCACACAATACAGGGACTGAAACCTTTGGAAATTTTGAGACCCTGTTACCCTGTAGATCATTTGTCGAGGTCAGGTGCAAAAAAGAGATATTATATGGTATCCAGTTACATTGGGGGATGTATGAATAGCAAGATTCCCTGGAGGAACTGATTATTTCAACATCGAAATATTTTCTTGCATCAATAATTGAAGTAGCGGAACGGCTTCCTGTATCCAGAAATCCACCGCGTATTCCTTTGGAAAGATTCAACATGGAAAAAATGCCAGACCGCTCTGTGTTTCTATTATTATTTAATATCAACACAGAATAATCAGGGGAAATTTGCAATATTTCGCTGAGTAAAATCTGTACCTCATTCATAGTTGGCTCTACTTTAGCGTCAGCCAATTCGGTCAAAATCCCGTGGTTAAGGGATACTTTCAAAGTACCCTTTGTTAGTTTGTTAGAAACTGGATACGAATTATTTTGAATCTGCTGTTCCATATTATGCTGCTGTTTATAGTGCAAATTTCTAAACGATAATAGCATACGGGAAACCGCAGCAAAAAAATGGTCTAAAATACTTTATATGCTTAAGCCCACCTAATTATATTCCGTTTCATCTTTGAGAAAGGGACGAATAAAAATATAATTTTCCAGCGGTGAGAATACAGATGCAGTAATTGTAAATAATACACTATCAATTCATTACATCCAAATTCATTAGGATTTATCCACGAGAAATCCTGAATTTTAGATATCTTCGGCCGACCAAATTAAACCATATAGGTATGTCAGAGTATGTATTAGACGAAACCGACAGCAGCATTTTGAATCTGCTACAAAGGGACGGAGATCTCACGTATAAGGAAATATCGGGAAAACTAAGAAGAAGCAAATCCAATATTGTTGAACGTATCAAAAATCTAAAAACCGAAGGCTATATTGAGAAAAGCGTTGTACTGATTAATGTCCAAAAAATCAGAAATATATTCACTGCGTTTCCCCTTGTTGAATTAAATAATCATGCTCAGGATTCAATTGATATCTTCAAGGGCGAGATGACCCGATATTCGCAGGTCATGGAATGTTACCATGTGACTGGCAATTTTGATTTTATGTTGAAGATCGTAACCAGTGATATGATTGCTTATAACGACTTTTTAAGGGAATATATCGCTACGAACCCTCTGGTCGGCAAGATCCAGAGCTTTATGGTTTTATCCCAGAGCAAAAGAGAAACTGCGTATGTATTGTAGGAAGTCATGGAGGAGGAGCCCCAATTCGTTTTTTTAACTACAAGCTTGCGGCGTTCTCGTCCAGATGTAAAAAAAAAAGGTTGTCCAAAGATTTATTAAGCAACTGGTGATTATCTGGAGGATTTTTCGACGTCGTTCCTAAGCATTAATGAATTCTTGTATTGATAAATAAATCAGGTAAGGCAATTGGCTTGTCTGCTATCTTTTTTAACAGAACAATATTTTATTCATCTGTAGATTTAGATATTATCTAATGGTTAAAGGGATTTAGTGAATGCTCAATTAAAGTGCATTTTAAGTTTATTATACAAGCACTGTTGCTTGAATTTTATACTAACTGAAATTTCAACTAGGGATGTTTGATAGGAAGGGCAACTTTATAAATAAAAGTTGCCCTTTGACTGAATACCCCGGAATCTATGCCCCGATACGCTCACGAGCCTGTTTTGCGGCAGCAACCATGTTTGTAAGCGCCGCTTTTGTTTCGGGCCATTTGCGTGTCTTTAATCCGCAATCCGGGTTCACCCAGATATTTTGTACCGGAAGTAGGCCAGCAGCTTTCGCCAGAAGAGTAGTCATTTCCTCAGTGCTTGGTACTCTTGGTGAGTGGATATCATAGACACCTGGGCCAATCTCATTAGGATATTTAAAATTGGCAAATGCCTCTAGGAGTTCCATTTGTGACCTTGAGGTTTCAATGGTAATCACATCTGCATCCATAGCAGCGATTTGTTCAATGATGTTATTGAATTCACTATAACACATATGTGTGTGGATCTGGGTTTCATCTTGTACCCCACTTGCGCTGATCTTAAAAGCTGTAACTGCCCAATTTAGATAATTCAGATGTTTAGACTTTCTTAAAGGTAATCCCTCACGAATGGCTGCCTCATCGATCTGTATAATTCGGATCCCTGCCTTTTCCAGCGCTAAAACTTCATCACGAATGGCAAATGCAATCTGGTTAGTGGTAACATCACGCCCTTGATCATCGCGTACGAAAGACCACTGTAAGATCGTTACCGGACCAGTCAGCATCCCTTTCATTGGTTTGTTGGTTTGGGATGCAGCAAATGTACTCCATCGAACAGTCATATCAGCCGGACGGCTTACATCGCCATAAATAATCGGAGGTTTTACGCAACGGCTTCCATAACTTTGTACCCATCCCTTCTTCGTAAACAGAAAACCGTCCAACTGTTCTCCAAAATATTCTACCATATCATTGCGCTCAAATTCACCATGAACCAATACATCCAAGCCAATTTCCTCCTGCCATTGGATGGTTTCAATTGTTGCTTTCTCGATGGCTTCTTCATATTCCTGCAAACTCAAATCCCCTTTTTTTAATTTCGCACGCAGTTGACGGATATGATCTGTTTGTGGAAAGGAACCAATGGTCGTGGTTGGGAAAGGGGGAAGATTAAACTGGTCATGATGTAGCTTCTGTCTAACCGGATGAGCACTCTTTCTGCTGGAGTCCTTTACAGTAATAGATGCGAGACGATCTTTAACCTCTTTATTATGTACTTTCGCAGATGTTCGTCTACTTTGCAACGCGTTTTTATTTACTGAAAGCAATTCTTGATTTCCATCAGAAATCGCCTTAAGTGCGACAACTTCAGCAAGTTTCTGTTTCGCAAAGGCCATCCAGTTTTTGATTTCCGGATCAATGGTCGTTTCCTGATCTAAATCCATTGGACTGTGCAAGAGAGAACAGGATGGCGAAATCATCACCCTATTTTCACCGATTTTTTCAGTTGCTTTGTGTATCAGAGCCAATGATTTCTCATAGTCATTCTTCCATACATTCCTTCCATCAACGACACCCAAGGAAAGTTTCAAGGTTTCTGGTATAATCGACAATATTTCATCCAACTGTTCAGGAGCCCGCACCAGGTCGATATGCAGGGTATGTACAGGAAGATTTACTGCCAGCTCCGCATTGTCAAGCAGCGCATCAAAATAAGTAGCTGCTAAGATCTTGATGCCGCTAACCCGATTTGCAATGGCACGATAGGCATATTCGAAAGTTTCTTTTTCTTTTTTTGAGAGATCAAGCACCAAACAGGGCTCATCAAGCTGTACCCATTCGGCGCCCATCTGCTTTAATCTATTAATGATCTCGATATAAACCGGAACGAGCTTTTTGATCAGATCTATACCTTCAAAACCGGCCTGTTTTTCTTTGCCCAATATCAAGTAGCTGACAGGGCCAAGCAAAACTGGTTTCGCTTTTTTACCCAGAATCTTCTGTGCACTGCTGTATTCAGAAAATATATTTTCGCAAAAAATCCCAAAATTTTGGTCTGCAGTAAATTCCGGAACGATATAATGATAGTTGGTATCCAACCATTTGGTCATTTCCATGGCCGTAATATCAAGACCATCTTTTTGATAGCCTCTTGCCATCGCAAAATAAAGGTCCATTTCGCGGTTAGACTTGATTTGCGAAAGCACCGGAGAATATCTCTTCGGGATAACGCCAAGCATAAAGCTGGTGTCCAGTACCTGATCATAATAGCTAAAATCATTACAGGGGATCAGATCTATACCAGCAAGCTCCTGGCTTTGCCAGTTTTGTTCTTTGATGATCTGCCCGACTTTCTTCAGTTCACCGAGACCAATTTTTCCGGCCCAATACTGTTCATTTGCTTTTTTTAATTCTCTATTCCCACCGATCCGCGGGTAGCCCAGGTTATGCGTTTGCATTGTTCAATTTTTTTAGATGGTTAATACTCATTGTTGGCCTTTTTTTCCAATCACGAATGAGACACCCGATCTTGGCTTACAACTAAATTTATTCTTTTCAAAGGTATAATTGAAGACACAAAAACCAGCATATGTAAAATTTTAAGCAAATAATTCTGTTTAAATAATTAAAAAAGGTTTTTTTACTTTAATATAGTATTTTTGAATCGTGTAAAAGAAAAATATGCTATGCAGGACCTTGATGAGACTGATTTACTGTTGTTAAAATTATTGGGCAACAATTCAAGCCAAACCACAAAAGAGCTGGCCAGACAGGTCAACCTCTCTTCTTCTCCTGTATTCGAGCGGGTGAAGAGACTTGAACACAATGGATATATCAAGAAATATATCGCCATATTGAATGCCGAGAAATTCAATCAGGGATTTATCGTTTTTTGTAACATCAAGCTTAAGCAACATGATAGGACCATCGGGCACAAGTTTGTTGAGGACATTATGAATATTGATGAGGTTGTGGAATGCTATAACATTTCGGGAGACTATGATTTCATCTTAAAAGTATATGCGAAAGATATGAAGCATTATCAAGACTTTGTGTTCAACAAACTCGGATCTGTGGAAAGTATAGGCAGTGCACATAGCACCTTTGTTATGGCAGAAATCAAAAACGCCCACAACATTAGTTTGTAGGAAATAATATCCTTGAATAAATGCTTATCATATTTCGTCTAACTACACAGAGAAGTCAAAGTAAAATTACCTCCGACCATTTTCGCGCCATGCTTTTCATGCACTTACAGTAGTAGATACAAATCTGGACTAATAGATATCTTTGATCTGACACCTTTCCGGATACTCCACAACAATAACTTTGTCATCAAAAGATTTGCAGGTGATGAATATAATTGCCTAAAAACTTAAGGCTCAGAATATGTACCCGTCTCCTTTCTGATTAAGACTTGATTTATTCCATAGAGAATAGCAAAGTATACTTATTGGAAATCAGGACAACTGGCCACAGTTACAATATTGCTTATTTAATAACCAATTCTGTTATGTCAACATTAGCTAGTACCATTAAAATTCATCACTCAGCTCTCCCGACCATATACTTAATTATCCTGTTCATTCGGCCAAATGATCTGGATTAAACAACCAGTAGCATTTAATGCTGCATTTGAAAGCTGGTACAGCTAAGTATGTCAAATCACAAGATTAATTCAGTTAGCATAAATCAAAACAATGAAAACAGTAAACTATATCCTTTTCGCAGCATTACTAATTACTTCTAGCTGTAAGAAAAAAAACATGTACATCTTTACAGATATTGAATTTTCACTGAATAAGCCACAGGAGATCAATTCAGCTACATTCACGGTCACTAAAATAATTGACAACCGCTGCCCGATTAACACAGATTGCACTACTGCAGGAAAAGCTGAGGCGTATATCACTGTAGTATTAAATGGTGAGGTCAGAGATTTAGTGTTATGTATCGGGGGAGATTGCAAGAGCACTGGGCTTTCGGGCTTTCAAACCCTTACTATCTCTAGTGTCAATTATGCTATTAAATTAATGGAAGTTAATCCTTACAACAATCCGGGTACTGATACCGAATCCAAAACGGCGAAGTTACAGATCGCCAGACAATCTTAAGTACATTGATAAGCAAATATAAACGATCGATGTAACTGCATTGCCCCCTGATTAGGTTTTCTTGGGGGCTTTTTATTTTATCTTAATAGCGGTCAAAGGTTGATGTCAGCCGTCCTCAGAACCTATTTATTATGGAGTGTGACCAACATTGGAAATGGCATCTTAAACAGTTGTAACCATACTTTAAATAAATGAAGTTATTACCTTGAGCGATTATTCGTCAATATGGTCGTATTTGTCAAGTCGAGCGAAACCCGGATCGAAAAATATTCAGGCCGCTGTGAATTCAGGAAAACAAACACTTTAGGATCTTTATTTTAAAGTGATTTTGAATATTGCAGCGGCGTTGGGCCGAATCTCCTTGTGCCGGTAATCTTTGACATTGATGATTTGATGGGTGATCAGATTTTGCATCGAATCAATTGAATGCTCATCAATCCCCATTCTTAAAAAGTCCAGCGTCGAAGTTGAGATTTTATTTTCATAATTAAATATTGCAATGTATCTATATTTCCCCGAGGCTTTCACAAATAAATTCGAAGCACCACTGCCCATGACTCCCTCTACCGGCCCAAAAGGCTTTTCCGTCTTTAATCACTTGCAGCAAATCCGGATTTTGAAAAAGTATTTTCGCTGATGCTTTCCATTCTCCACTTCTGGAAAAGTCATCACCCGTTATAAATGTGCCAGTTACAATTGCTGAAAGCATGCGAGAAATATTTGCAGCCTCCGACTCCTCTCCCAGCACAACATGATCGGCATCGATGTAATTGTAAAGGTGAGTTTGCCACCACCCGTAGGTTAAACTGTTTAGCGTGTATTCTGTATCATTAATACTTTTAAAAGCATCACATGCTATTCTTCGTACCTGAAGGTATCTTCCGGAGGCCAGATTTGGGGAGATGGCTGCATAGACCAGCATTTTATTATCTAAACATTTAAGCAGATATTCCATTCCAACTTTATAGGCCTGCATTCCCGTAGAGATATTTGGATCGTAAAAGCGGCTAAATTCTACGGCAGCATGGCCTAGAAAATCAAGCTTGATCATTTCAAATCCACACTTTTTGAAGTTGGAAATCATATATTTTATTCTCATCTGTGTACCAGGATGTGTGGGATCTAAAGCCCTCGCTCCATCAAAATCATGGAACTCATCCTTTACTTTCGTCCACATCTCACCGTAGTTATAACTACTGCCTTTCGCTTTCCGACCTCCGCCAGATCTAAATCCCCAATCGGTAAACGGTGCCCAATATATTCCCGGCTTTAACCTATTCGCTTTACAATAATCAGCAAATTGCTTCAGTTGTGTATAACTATCCCCATCCATCATATTGTCCCAATAAGAATCCAGATCAATATAGCAGACGTCATCAACCCGGAAGTGCTTCATTTCCTTCGCAAAAAAATCTACCACGCTTTTTACTTTCTCAAGTGAAACTTCTTTTTGCATTGCACCCCAGCTATTCCATCCGACGGGTGTGGGTCCTTTCCAGTCTCCTACTAAAGGATTTGAATGAGCCCTTAGTGTTTTTGAATAGTCTTCCATGCCAATCCGCCAGTCGCTAAAATATCCAAATAGAATTTTTGACGACTTTATTTCGTTTGCATGGATATATCCATGCTCAAGTTTGTCTCGGCTGATGTCTGGATGTGTAAATCCGCACTGCACTACTAAATCCACCGCATATCGGCTTATCAACGTGGTTTTTATGCTAGTTTTCCATTGATCCTGATCCAGTGTGCCGATCACAAAGCCTTTCCGCTTTTCATTATCATAAATCGAGGTGACTTCTGCACTGGTGTTATCTTTTCCCGGCCGCAGTGAGTCTGCCCTGTAGCGGATGAAGGCGTCATTATCGAATGGTACAAACAATGCGTTGTAATTTGTGAAAGGTATACTTTCAACCAATTCTCCTTTTAACGGAAACAGCTGATTACTGCTTAACGCTGATCCCTTTACAGAAAGTTCAATTACAAAAAAATTGCGATTGGTAAAAGCAAGAAATGACTGGACAAGATTCAGACCTGATCGGAACTTTAGCGTAAAAGTGTATCGTTGACCTTTACCCATAGAATTCCTGAAACTATTTTTGCGAACTGATATGCCATGAGCATTTTGGGAACTTGTCAGCTGACTCTTCAACTTTGCTTCAGAATAAGCATTTTTCAAAACAATTTTTCCATCGACATAAATATCAAAAGTTCCCTTTTCAGGGTGGTAATCAATGAGCGACTTATCGCCATACTGCATTTTCTGTCCATATCCTGATACACTGCATAAAATAAGGGATGGAAATATGAATGTTCGAAAAATATTAGCCCAAATAGCGTGCACAAACCATTTCATTTAACCCCTTTCCGCCAATTCACTAAAATGCAGATAAGCAAAACTTTACAACAGTTTTATTTCCGGTGAGACGGGGTCAATGTACTCAGGTTTTTCCAATCTGAGGCGCAATAATATCTCCCTAAGCTAATCTAGGTTACTCGCTGCAACTGTCCTTGGAGAAAATAAACACCTTAGGCTTGATCTAACAACTGTCGTGAAAGTCAAGTTTGTCTACCGCAGATATATGATGATTATGCGCGGAGCGCGCCCGGAACTATCAAAGCATTAGGGTAACATTAAGTTACCCTAAATACTCCGATCAACCTAAATAAACTTCTCGGGTTCTTTCGAAATTGCGGCAAAGATCGAGTGCAGTCTGCGCCCTTTGTAGGCCTGTTCCATAGAGGATGCTTTTAAGCTTGAGTTCTCCATTCTTAAAATTCCGTACATTCTGAAAATAACCTGTTACTGCATTGTAAGCACCAAATAAGGTACCTTTGGTCGTTGGCTCCTGTTGCGAGGGTGCAGTTTGGGCATATTCAAAAACATCCTGTACAATATTCATGTAATGTCTTGAAAGCTGGTGAAACTTTTCATCTTTCAAACTTATAAGGGTTTCTTTTCCGGGTGCCATAGCAATTTGTATCAGTTTGAATATTTGCTGATCATTGATCCGTACTTTTGCCCAGTGGTTATAAAGTTGTTCCATTTCATCGGCTAACCGATTGGTTAAACCCATCAGCTGGTGTGCCTGTTTGAGCCGATCTTTAGCGCTCGCGGTGTGACGGATTTTGATACTGTTCTGCAGGCTGTTCAGGGCGGCATTCAGCGTATTCTGGCACACTATTCTCACGGGAGTGAATGCAGCTGTTATACTTCCATAACCATCATGGGAAGTTGTTAAAAAAATGTACTGCTCAATAAGATCATCCCTTCCTATCTTGATATACTCAGGCAATTTGGCTGTAATAAAAATACGTTCACCGTTCCCCAATGCGCCAGCTGTTTCGTATTTGATACTGTTGTCATTACCTACGATACTATCAAAAAAGGAAAAGGCATCCTTATTTTGAACGATTTCGTAATCCCTGCCTACTACACCAAGCACCTGTTCTGTATCGCTTCGTATTGTCGCAAAATAGTTAGGCACCTGAATGGTGGGTTCGATGTCATTAGCTATCGCATCATAAAGATCGGCGTTGGCATTATCGAGACTAAAAAGGGGCCTTTTTTCCACTTGGTAGTCAAGGCCAGCATATTTGATTGCCTGTGCGCTAGTAGGGTATTCTGTGACGATTGTTCCCAGGTTATGCCATGCCTTTTCTTTAACCGAGAAAAAACTGTGTTTTTTGCTAACTGGATTATAATTGATGTTATGCGCCATGATTTCTGTTTTTTAGGTTTCGGGTTTGAGTGGTTAATATTTCGGAATGAATAACCTTGACTTTGGGGGTATTGGTGATAAAGAAACGGGATGTCTTTTCCATTTCCTGCAAAGTTTCATTAATATGGCCGTGTTCGGTTTTCACCTCGATACGGACAATAAAAAAGATCTCTTCTGTTTTCATCTTAATTGAATTTAGTAGTGTAAAAAATTGTATTTATAAGTAGAGAGCATTGATCAAAGCACTTTATACAATATTTAGCAATAAAGGCTGCCAAGGTTTAAATTTGATTCTAGGCCAGTAGATTTAGCCCTGCCCGAACGAACAGGACTAAAAATGGTCTTTATTTTGGAATGATGATTTCTGCCTCTATTTCAGCTAGTTTATTGGTACACAGATCACGCACAAACAGCGCAACTGCTTTGATAATCACAGGATTTTTGGTAGAGAATTTATTTCGTTTATCGTCTGTTATCTCAATTTCGCAACCCTGGTAATAATTGGAGGTGATATCTTCTGCTTCTTGTTTTTGTTCAATCTCGAACTTATCCAAATTATCAATGGTATGAACCAGCCTGCCTCTCTGCACCATCCTTCTATGGAGTTCTTCCACGAGTTTTATAGTTCCCTCCAAACTCAAGGCTGGTTTTTCTTCGGTGACGGTATGAGCGGTTTTTGACTCGTCATTTTTCATTGTCTTTGCTTGGTCTATGGTTTTAATGTTTGCTTTTTCATCATTACTCAAGAGTGACTGATTTTCAATGTTTCGATTTGACTTTCCTGCAAGTGGCTGATAGATTGGGTTCTTTACATTTTTAAGGTCAATAAATTCAGCAGTTCCTCTGGCGGTATTGTTTACTTGATCTTTCATGATTGTTTTTTTAAATAATTTTAAATACTGATGTTTTACGCTCTCCCCAAACTGGGGGGCAATGTTTCCGTTTCGCTCCGCATTGCGGAGCTTAGGGACGGGTGGCTTTTTCGGTTTTAAGTTGTTCATGTCTTTTAATTATTGTGCTCAACGCCAGTCGGCAGGATCCTCCTGGCTTTTTGTTAAGCCACCCTCACCTGATTACAATCCATCAGCAAGGCAAGACTTTGCGAAAAATAAATACGCTTTGGAGCGTAGCGAGAAAGGAAGATTTTTTTTCAGCAAACCGGAGGCCCTGGTCTTGCCGGCAGAGGGATTGTTCAGAAATTTGCTACTCAAAATGCCTACAGGTAAACGATTTGGGATAGAAAAAAAGGAAATGGAAATAAAAAATGAAGAAAAAAACAATCAACAAAAAAATGGCATCCATTGCCGCAAAGCGATGGATGCCATATAAATATCAGTACTTACATCAGGTTTTCATCTTTGAAGCTGAAGTATGAGTCCGTGCAGAGAATGATGTGATCCAAGACCTGAATATCGAGGAGTTTTCCGGCCTCAACAAGCCGTTTGGTAAGATTAATATCCGCCGGACTAGGCGAAACCTCCCCTGAGGGGTGATTATGACTGAGCAAGATAGCGCTCGCGCAGGCCTTAAGGGCTATAGCGAAAATTATCTTGGCATCAGCTATTGTTCCAGACAGGCCACCCTGAGAAAGATTAACAATTCCCATCACGCGGTTTCTGCGATTGAGCAAAAGTACCTTAAATTCCTCAAGCAGTTCAATTCTGTCTTTACTCCAGTTTTCCAGCATGATTTGGTAGGCACTGCCAGCGCAGTCTATCTGTGGTCTGTTGGCTGCCTTGAAGGCTGGCTTGTAGCTGATTTCGATTTCGGCAAGTTGATAAGCTGTCTTTTCCATAATATTTTGATTTAATTATGGAGCCCGATGGGTCTGTGGGCCGCCAAAGCGAAAGAAGCAACGGAATAAATGGCCAGGAATGCAAAGGCCTCAGGTGGGTTTATGCCGGAATTTCTTGTGCGTGCCGGCCTACAGACCTAAATTTGATCCAAAAGTTAAATAAAAATTTGGGATGTAAAATGTTAGTCTAGGTTTTCAATGCTTTTGATCAGGGAGGTTTTCCACTGTAAGTAACCCAGCCTTCCGCACAGCTCATTGACAAAATATTCAATATCTGCAGGCACATCATTCACCACACGGAAGCGAACTTTATATTTGCGATTATAGCTAAGGCAAACGATGATATCATCTGTGGAAAATCACTTTCCCTGAAGAGATTTGAGGTGAACCTGTTTCAGATCCTTCGCGGCACGTTACAGGCGATCGTTCATTACCCTGGCCAGGTTCTTCTGAGGAACAAAATCAGTCTCGAAAATGGCTAAAACTGTGACGGTCATAGAGCAAAATAATTTTTTGAAATGAACATTTACAAATAAATAAAACTAATCTACTGAGGTTCAAGAGAATTATTTTTATAACGGTTCCCTGATCGTGGAGATGTTGGTGTAATATGCCCCGATAGCAAACGGACCGAAAACATGCTTTAACAGGGATCCTGGTGTGTAAAAGCATTATGAATGTGTTTCTCGATCTTTTGTAAATTGCCATGGGATCATTGGCAAATCCCCCGCGCAAGAGGATTATATGGTGTATTTTACTTCAATTTAAAAAAAAATCCTATATTAGCTTTTGAGAGCGTTAATTTAGATGAACGGGAACAGAATTTAGGTTTTGTTCCCGTTTTTTATTTGTACCGACAGCATTGTATAGTTTGGCAGGATTTAATTATTATATCCAGGTCTTTTGAGCCGAAATCTGTATTACGAAAACATTAAGTTTTTACTTATCGCTATTTTTTCCCTCATACGTCAGCTCTGATTTCCTGAACTAAAGGCGTAAGGTCCTACAATTTTACTCACTGAAATATGGCCACAATATTACCCTTTTAAGCAAATATTGTCCCACTATCTCCTATTAGAGGTTTAAATCGTTCTCCTAAATCCACTGCTTTTTTGTAAGCGAATGAACCAGGTTGGTTAAGTTAACTTCTCTCAAGTGAGAAAACAACCCCATAAATAAATTGTCGAAGGGCGTCTAACATATCCTAAAAGCAGTTTGGATTGGCTTTATTGAGGAATTTTAAGTTTTATCTAAAACCTTATCATGTTGGTCCACTTACTTGGTAATATATAAGGGAATTGGCATTTGCCCAAACCACAACCTAATTCAGACTATTTGAAATTTCCTTCAATTGAAACTAGCATCAAATAAAATTTACGACAAGACGTTACACATTTAAATAATGTTTTACTGATGTTTATCAGTTGCGTTTTCAATCTTTCTCTTTGTCTATGCAATCAAGGATTACTTTCGTTAGATTGGTTATCGGAATGTTGCTCTAATCAAAATCAGAAAATTGGCTTGGTGTTATTAATGTATAGAAACTTTTAGTGCAATTGCTATTTGAAGTGATACTTTAAACCGATCTCAAACTCTCCATTAGTATAATTTTGCAAATCAGATGTGTTGCTGGTGTAAAATAACAAAACTGAAAATTGATTTTGATAAGTTGTTCCAGCGCCAACAGTTACACTATTAGTGGTGTGGTAAATGGAACTCAAGAGCAACTTATCTCCCCAAAACTGGGTATTCAAACCCAGGTCTACGATATCCCGGTAATTATCAATTCCCCTATAGGTTAACTTAGGTTCAAGTACATTAAGCACACCATTTGGATTTAAAAATTTGTAGGAAATTGCCCCAAAATAACTGGAACGGTCTACTACAGTCCTAACCAGGTCACGGTTAAAAAAGCGTTTCATATTGGGAAGTGCACCCTGAATGGTCAAACGATTAGTCCTAAAAGCGATTCCAAAATCTCCGTCGAAATAAAGTTTACGCTGATTAAAATTATTCAGGCTCATGTCGCTTTGATCACCTCTAACCTTGCTGAAATCAATCCACTCGTTCATCACGCCGGCAGACAAGCCGAAATCGATATAACTGCCGCCATTGTTTAACGGCAAATGATAAGCAAAACTACCTTTGATGTTTGTACGTTGAATCACCCCCGATGTTTCATTGTAAAATGAAAGCCCGGCACCGATTTTACTGTTTTCAGAACCATAAGTAGCCGTTACAGCCTGCATGGATGGAGCCCCATCTAAAGATGTCCACTGCGCTTTGTAAGCGGCATTAGCTTCCCATCCCTGTGCTATCCCAGCCATTGCCGGATTGTTTAAATATTGATTTTGATAATACATGGAGCCCATAGGATTTAGCTGGCTGTAAGCTGTGAGACTCACCAGCCAAAGTAATGGGAATAATAATTTTTTCATGTTTGATATTTTTATTTCCGGCCATTATCTGGTGTAACGACCGGATTAATTTTTGTTATTGTCCGATGATTGAAATGAAACCTTTTCTAATGCCAATACCCTGGCCGAAATCAATGATGTAATAGTAACTACCCTCGGGTAATACATTTCCTTTGAAAGTACCATCCCAGGTATTATTATATCCTTTCATTTCGAAAACGGATTTTCCTGCTCTGTCAAATACTTTAACCAAGTTATTAGGATACATATCGATGTTCTCAATAATCCAGGTATCATTTTTACCGTCGCCGTTTGGTGTGAGTACATTCATAATGTTCAATACCTGAAAATCAGCCCTTACCTCTAAAGTGAAACTCTGGGTACTGCTTCTTCCAAACTGATTGAAACCTGTAACCGTATAAGTTGTATTGGCATTCGGCCTCACGGTTAATGTGGATGTATTTTGCCCGCTCAGGATTCCATTTGAATTACTCCATTGATAGGTAACCGCTCCGCTTGCAATAAGGTTGGCTGTTTCGCCTTTGCTTACACTTGCACCTTTATTACTCACAATACTGATGAGCGGCGCCGGGTTGTTAATAATGGTTAGGCTTTGCGATACCGGAAGGGCGGCTGCATAGTTTGCATCACCAGTCTGACTAGCGGTAATCACTACGGTACCTGGATTCAAAATCTCAACCTGATTACCATTCACAATGCGGGCAATATTGCTATTGCTGCTGGTATAACTAATTGTTAATCCAGCGCTTGAAGTGGCAGTTAAATTAAATACTGGATCTGTCGACAATTTATTCGCCAGTACATCAAACGTAATTGTTTGCGGACTGGAAAGTACGGTAAGGGTACCTGCCACATAACTTATTGCGTAGTTAGCTGCTACAGCTCCACTACCTGTAATCGGATAGATGCCAGAAGGCGAAGCAGCGGTTGCAGTAGTAGCAATATTTACAGGTGTTGTTAAAACGCTGTTGTTTTCCAAGCCGGCAAAGCCACTATAACTTGCAGTAAGCAATGGGTTTGGTGCAAGGTAAGCCTTTGTTTTATTGTCTAATGTAACCACCAGATTCTTTCTGTTGATGATTAAGTTGTTGCTATTGAAAGTAATGATATAATTTACACCAGCCGTTAAATTGTTCTGATTAATGAGGTAACTTCCACTATTTTCGCCGGCTACTCTGGATAACGTTCCGGTCAATGCGTCTCCTGCAACTAAGGCGCCCGGCGAAAGCGTATAAGTCAATAATGGATCCGTATCGCCATAGATTTTACTTTTGGCATCTGCCGTAACCACTATTGGTTTTGTGGTAATAGCCGCGGTACCAGAAACTACACCCGATAAAGTGTAGTTATTGGCTTTTGCGCCGCTAAGTGTCGCACCTACGGTTGCGATCGCTTTGGCTGAACCTGCGTTTTTATCTGCGAATGTTGGTGTAAATCCTGTCAACACGACATCGGCAAGATCAGCAGCCAGTACACCATTTAAGGCGATACTTGAAACCATAGCTGAGTTGTTGCCATCGTAAATCTTGTTTGCGAAAATGATGTTTCCATTAACCGGCTTTCTATTTACAACCAAGCTTACTATCTTACTTATAGCAGTATAATTGGTTGCATCTGCCGGAACAAAATCTACTTTTAAGCTTTGATTTGCACCTGCATTTAAAAGCGTATTTAAACTAGGTGTGTAAGTCAAGGTGCCAGGAACATTCGCCGCCGCATTTAACTGCGTTGCTGTTAGGGCCGTGCCATAAGTAATCGCAACCGGGTTGGCCCAGGTAATTACCGGCGTGGCTTTGGCTACATTAATGGTTACCGTTTCGCTTATTGAAGCATAGTTCGCCGCATCTGTTGGAACAAAATCCACTTTCAAGCTTTGGTTTGCACCTGCATTTAAAACCGTATTTAAGTTAGGTGTGTAATTAAATGTGCCAGGAACATTAGCCGTTGCATTTAACTGCGTTACGGTTAATGCTGTCCCGAAAGTAATGTCTGCTGGGTTTGTCCACGCAATGACTGGGGTTGGTTTACCTACATTAATGGTTACTGTTTTACTTGTTGAGGTATAATTAGCCGCATCTATCGGAACGAAATCTACTTTTAAAGTTTGGTTAGCTCCTGCATTCAGGATCGTACCCGAAGCTGGTAAATAAGTGAATGTTCCGGGAACACTAGCCGCCGCATTCAGTTGAGTTGCGCTCAATGCCGTACCGAAAATGATGTCTGCAGGGTTCGCCCAGGTAATTACTGGCGCTGCTTTGCCTACATTAATCGTTACCGTTTTAGTGATAGCAGTATAATTGGCTGCATCAGTGGGAACAAATTCTACTTTTAAAGTTTGGTTTGCTCCTGCATTCAAGATCGTACCCAAAGCTGGGGAATAAGTTAATGTTCCGGGAACACTAGCCGTTGCATTCAGTTGGGTTGCGCTTAATGTCGTACCGAAAATGATATCCGCTGGATTCGCCCAGGTAATTACTGGTGTCGCTTTGCCTACATTGATCGTTACGGTTTTGCTAACGGTAGTATAACCAGCTGCATCTGCCGGAACGAAATCTACTTTTAATGTTTGGGCTGCACCTGCACTCAGGATTGTACCCAAAACTTGTGAATAAGTTAGTGTGCCAGGAACGCTTGCCGTTGCATTTAGTTGCGTAGCTGTCAATGCGGTGCCGAATGTGATGTCAGCAGGATTAGCCCAGGTAATTACCGGTGTTACTTTCCCTACATTAATTGTCACTGTTTTACTAACAACTGTATAATTGGCAGCATCTGATGGAACAAAATCTACTTTTAAAGTTTGGTTTGCACCCGCACACAAGACTGTACCCAAAACCGGTGAATAAGTAAATGTTCCAGGAACGCTCGCCGTGGCATTTAACTGCGTAGCCGTTAATGCGGTACCGAATGTAATGTTAGCAGGATTAGCCCAGGTAATTACGGGTGTTACTTTGCCTACATTAATCGTCACGGTTTTACTAACAGCAGTATAGTTGGCAACATCCGTCGGAGCGAAATCTACTTTCAAATTTTGGTTTGCGCCTGCATTTAAAACCGTCGCTAAATTAGGGGTGTAAGTCAATACTCCAGCAACGCTAGCCGTCGCATTTAACTGGGTCGCCGACAGTGGTGTACCATAATTAATATCTACCGGGTTTGCCCAGGTAATTACCGGTGTAGCCTTCGCCACATTGATGGTTACCGTTTTGCTGGTTGAAACATAATTCACCGCATCAGTCGGAACGAAATCTACATTCAATGTTTGGGTTGCACCGGCATTTAAAACTGTATTTAAATTAGGGGTGTAAGTAAAGGCCCCCGCAACACTGGCCGTTGCATTCAGTTGGGTTGCGCTTAATGTCGTACCGAAAATGATATCCGCTGGATTTGCCCAGGTAATTACTGGTGTAGCTTTGCCTACGTTAATCGCTACCGTTTTACTGATTGAATTGTATTTAGTGGCATCTGTTGGAACGAAGTCTACTTTTAGATTTTGGTTTGCACCTGCACTCAAGATCGTACCCGAAGCTGGTAGGTAAATGAATGTTCCTGGAACACTAGCCGTTGCATTCAGTTGGGTTGCGCTCAATGGCGTACCGTAAATGATGTCTGCCGGGTTTGCCCAGGTAATTACCGGTGTAGCTTTGCCTACGTTTATGGTTACTTTCTTACTAACGGCTGTATAATTCGAAGCATCAGTTGGATCGAAGTCTACTTTTAAGCTTTGGTTTGCGCCTGTATTCAATACCGTTCCGGCCACTGGTAAGTAAGTTAACGTGCCAAGCACATTGACTGTCGCATTTAATTGGGCCGCCGTTAATGCAGTACCGTCGTTAATATCCGCCGGAGTGGCCCAGGTAATTACTGGAATTGCCTTGCTTACATTAATGGTTACTGTTTTACTTATGCTTGTATAATTGGTTACGTCCGTCGGAACGAAATCCACTTTTAAGCTTTGGTTTGCACCTGCATTCAGTACCGTACCAGAAACCGGCAGGTAAGTAAAGCTGCCGGGGATACCAGCCGTTGCATTCAGTTGGGTAGCCGTTAATGGCGCACCATAAATAATATCGGCAGGATTAGCCCAGGTAATTATCGGTGTAGCTTTGCTCACGTTGATCGTTACCGTTTTACTTGTCGAAGCATAGTTAACTGCATCCATCGGCACGAAGTCTACTTTTATGTTTTGATTTGCACCTGCATTTAAAACCGTCGTTAAATTAGGGGTGTAAGTCAGTGTCCCTGCAACACTTGCTGTTGCGTTTAACTGCGTAGCTGTTAGCGCCGCGCCATACGTAATGTCTGCGGGATTTGCCCAGGTAATTAATGGTGTAGCTTTACCTACATTAATGCTTACTGTTTTACTTGTCGAAGCATAGTTAACTGCATCTGTCGGCACGAAATCTACCTTTAAGTTATGATTTGCGCCTGCACTTAAAACCGTGTTTAAATTAGGGGTGTAAGTCAGTGTACCCTGAACACTAGCCGTTGCATTCAATTGGGTTGCTGTTAGTGCTGTGCCATACGTAATATCTGCCGGATTTGCCCAGGTAATTACTGGTGTAGCCTGCTCCACATTAATGGTTACCGTTTTACTGGTTGAATTATAGTTAGCAGCATCCGTCGGAACGAAATCTACTTTTAAGTTCTGATTTGCACCTGCATTCAGCACCGTACCAGAAACCGGAAGGTAAGTAAATGTTCCTGCAACACTTGCTGTTGCATTTAACTGCGTCGCTGTTAGTGACATGCCATACGTAATATCGGCAGGATTTGCCCAGGTAATTACCGGGGTTGCCTTGCTCACGTTAATCGTTACCGTTTTACTTGTCGAAGCATAATTCACCGCATCCGTAGGCACGAAATCTACTTTTATGTTCTGGTTTGCACCGGCATTCAGTACTGTACCAGAAACCGGCAGGTAAGTAAATGTGCCAGCAACACTTGCTGTTGCGTTTAACTGCGTAGCTGTTAGTGCCGTGCCATAGGTAATGTCTGCCGGATTTGCCCAGGTAATTACTGGTGTAGCTTTGCTCACGTTAATCGTTACTGTTTTGCTCGTCGAAGCATAGTTCACCGCATCTGTCGGCACGAAATCTACTTTTAAGTTTTGATTTGCACCTGCACTTAAAACCGTGGTTAAATTAGGGGTGTAAGTCAGTGTACCCGGAATACCTGCTGTTGCGTTTAACTGCGTAGCTGTTAGTGCCGTGCCATACGTAATATCTGCCGGGTTCGCCCAGGTAATTACTGGTGTAGCTTTGCTCACGTTAATCGTTACTGTTTTGCTCGTCGAAGCATAGTTCACCGCATCCGTAGGCACGAAATCTACTTTTAAGTTTTGATTTGCACCTGCACTTAAAACCGTGGTTAAATTAGGGGTGTAAGTCAGTGTACCCGGAATACCTGCTGTTGCGTTTAACTGCGTAGCTGTTAGTGCCGTACCATACGTAATATCTGCCGGATTTGCCCAGGTAATTACAGGTGTAGCTTTACCTACATTAATGCTTACTGTTTTACTTATCGAAGCATAGTTAACTGCATCTGTCGGCACGAAATCTACTTTTAAGTTTTGATTTGCACCGGCACTTAAAACCGTGGTTAAATTAGGGGTGTAAGTCAGTGTACCCGGAACACTTGCTGTTGCATTTAACTGCGTAGCTGTTAGTGCCGTACCATAAGTGATATCGGCAGGATTTGCCCAGGTAATTACCGGGGTTGCCTTGCTAACGTTAATCGTTACCGTTTTACTTGTCGAAGCATAGTTTACCGCATCCGTAGGCACGAAATCTACTTTTAAGTTCTGATTTGCACCTGCATTCAGCACCGTACCAGAAACCGGCACGTAAGTAAAGGTGCCGGGAATACCAGCCGTTGCATTCAGTTGGGTAGCCGTTAATGGCGCACCATAAATAATATCGGCAGGATTTGCCCAGGTAATTACCGGGGTTGCCTTGCTAACGTTAATCGTTACCGTTTTACTTGTCGAAGCATAATTCAGCATATCCGTAGGCACGAAATCTACTTTTAAGTTCTGGTTTGCACCTGCATTCAGCACCGTACCAGAAACCGGCACGTAAGTAAAGGTGCCAGCAACACTTGCTGTTGCGTTTAACTGCGTAGCTGTTAGCGCCGTGCCGAAAGTAACATCTGCAGGATTTGCCCAGGTAATTACTGGTGTAGCTTTACCCACGTTAATGGTCACCGTTTTACTCGTCGAAGCATAGTTCGCCGCATCTGTCGGCACGAAATCTACTTTTAAGTTTTGATTTGCACCTGCATTCAACACCGTACCTGAAACCGGCAGGTAGGTAAAGGTGCCGGCAACGTTTGCTGTAGCATTCAGTTGGGCAGCCGTTAATGCCGTACCATATGTAACATCTGCCGGATTAGCCCAGGCAATTAGCGGTGTAGCTTTACCTACATTAATGCTTACTGTTTTACTGATTGAATTATAGTTCGCCGCATCCGTCGGAACAAAATTCACATTTAAGGTTTGATTAGCACCTGCAGACAACACTGTGCCAGAAACCGGCGAATAAGTAAATGTTCCGGGAACGCTTGCTGTAGCATTTAATTGCGTAGCCGTTAATGCTGTACCATAGGTAATATCAGTTGGATTAGCCCAGGTAATCACCGGCGTAGCTTTAACAATACTGAAATTAACGGTAGTGGAATTTCCTGCAACATCAGTGGCAACGAGTACATAGTTACCCACTGCACTCACATTGGTATTATTTGTAAAAGGATTTCCATTGAGCGTTCCGGTGCCGTCGTTAAATGCAACAAGCCTGGAAACAGGTGCCGTATAAATGTCATTATTTGTAACCCCTGTTACTACAGGCGCCGTCAGATCAATGATGATGGAAAATGCTGATGACGCAATACTTGTATTTCCGGCCACATCAGTGGCTTTGACAGTAATGTTATGGCTTCCGGCCGCTAGTGATGGGCTCGTAGTGATCGACCATAACCCACCTGTAGATACTCCACTTCCTAGTTCGGTTGTGCCATCTGTATCATAAAGTCTCACCGTAGCTCCAGCTTCTGCAGTTCCGGTGAAAGTGGGACTGGTGATATTGGTAATTCCATCTGTAGTGGAAACACCGCTGTCGCTTCCGGCAGCAAAAACGGGTTTGGCTGGCGCTGCAGGAGATACCCTATCAATGGTTATCGACCGGGCTCCAGATACCGGACCTGTATTGCCCGCAGCGTCTTTTGCCGTTGCAGTAATACTATGCCCGCCAATGCTGAGTGGTGTACTTACTGCAATGGACCAGTTTCCTCCTGTTGCTAACGCAGACCCAATAATTGTACTGCCATTATCATATAAAGTTACAGTAGTACCAGGTTCAGCAGTTCCTGTAAAAGTTGGTGTGGTTACATTGGTAATTCCATCTGTAGCCGACAGACCACTATCGCTAGCCGCGATTAGAAAAGGTACTGATGTTATAGCCGGTATCTGCGTATCGAAAGTTAAGGCCTGGTTTGGACCAGCGCCTCCTGCATTTCCGGCAACATCGGTATAACTTCCAGCCGCTATCGTAATACTGGCCGCCCCATTGTTCGTGTTTGCAGCAGGCGTAAAAATTGCTGTTCTGATTAGTCCAGCACCCGAAATGCCACTTAGCGTACCTCCCGATACTGTGATATCACCCGAAGAACCATCCCAGGTAAAAGTATTTCCCGGGTTTTCGCTAAATGTAAAAGTAATGGTAGCTGTTTCCCCAGCTTTCAAAGCTACACTACTGCTTGAAATGGTAACAGATGGTGAAGTTAGATCAACAGTAATACTTAGCTCTCCCGAAAGTGCACTGGTTATGTTGCTAGAATTGGTAGCAGTAGCCGTAAATTTATGAACCCCTGCAGTTAAAGCAGTGCTCAGCGTAATCGACCAGGCACCATTGGTAGCCAAAGTTGAACCCAGTAGCGTTGCCCCTTCATATAGTTTAACTGTAGCGTTCGCCTCTGCAGTTCCTGTAAATACCGGGCTTACTACATTGGTAATCTGATCTGAATTGGATATCCCAGAATCGCTGCTTGCCGCCAATAATGGTGTGGAAGGCGCAGGGATGATTGGTTTCAGCATAATCACCTTGCCTCCGTTTATTCCATCATCTCCATCCACAACAAATAGGGATGAATTGGTTTCTGCTATTCCCCATGGATAATAAAATCCATTTTGACTCAGGTTGTTTTTGATGATTGTCGCCCCACCGGCAGCACCGTATTTCGTTAATTTATACTGATTAGCCGTGCCGCTAAATTCACTGGCATACAGATTATTTTGTGCATCAACAGCCAATGCCGAAGGATAACCGCCAGCAGATAAAACAGATTCTGTTCCTGATGATGTAATTTTAATAATGCTGCCCTTATCTACCCCGTCAAATGGCGCCGCGATGTATGTAGTGCCATTTCCATCAACAGCCAATCCTGTAATGTACGAATAACCAGCCCCAACATTAAAACCTGCACGAATCATGGTTGCAGTGCCTGGTGAAGCTCCGGTGGCATATCTTACAACATCGTATTTATTAGTTGCTCCATTATATTCCGATACATAAAGCTGATCATTGGCAATGGTAAGTGCCGTAAAATACTTTCCGGTAAGAAACGAAGTTGAACTGGTGTAATTTCCCGCTGCCGAAACCTTAATAATTTCTCCGTTTTTATTCGTATCAGTAAAATCAGTGGAGAGGTACACATCACCGTTAGAAGCTACCGCAAGACCCCAGGGAAACTCCTGAGCCCCATGTGTAAGCCCCGTATACACCACCACAGGCGTTCCCGCCGGATTGGTTAAGGGATTGGTGTACTTTACCACCTCATAGGTTTGGCCATTGGTGCCGCTTTTCACACGGGTGACATAAATATTGTTAGCGGCATCTTTCGCCATCGCACTATAAAGCCCGCCCTGTTCGAGGGTAGTTTCAGCGTATTGCGCCAGCGCAGGAATAGCCAAGGACAGAAAAAACAGTATAGCCGATAAGACAATACCTGATTTTGTAAAGAATCTCTTCATTTTGGAGCGTGTACTAAACGGATAAATAGGGGTTTTGCCAGCCACTCACAGTTTCCTGATACAACAAAGAAGTATCAAATCCTACTGCTGATGTTTGGGCAATGATTGTTTGGTTTATATTTTGGTTATTCGTAATGATTCTGGTAATGTCGATGTTTGGCCGTTGCCTGCCATCGGCATCTACATCTAAAACACCTCTCGGGCCAGTTACACACTGGTTTTTTAGCTGCTGTAAAGCATTAGCTGACTCGCCTCTTTTAATTAAAGGCATCATTTCTGCGAGTGAAAGACCGATTTCATAGCCAATCATGCCAAAAACATTGGCTTGTTGTTTACCGAAATCCTCAAAATCCTTTATAAAGTTGCGATTGTAAACGCTTTCATCATTCCGGTTCCAGCTGGAGCTTGAATATACTTTGATGCCGAGGTGTTTCACATCATCAAGCATATCTTCATAACCCATGTTCTCGGCAATCAGCAAAGGAATGGCATCGTAGAACTTACTGCTGCGCCATTGTTGCAAAAAGTCGTTGCCCATCTTACCCGTAAAAATGGCGTGTACAAAATGGGGCGGATCTTTTTCAAGAGCGGCAAAAAATCCTTCCAGGTACAAACCATCTTTATTGGCCAGATTTTCAGTTAATACCATGCTGTGTAGCCTTTCCGCTCCGGCAGCACCGGCACCATCCACAAAGGCTGCATTTAAATTAAAACCTGCTTCATAAATGGGCGCTATGAGCTGACCATCTTTGCCAAATTCTTTTACCGCCCATTTACCCAGTGCATACTGTGCCTGCCAGAAATTCATGGAAATCAAGCCGATATTTGGGCCGTAACCTGCAGGTGATGGTGCCAGTTCACCCATATCGAAAAACAATCCCAGCTTCTGGTGATTTTCCAGCAAGGGACGGATTTCATCCAGCACCTTGATATTCACCATGCCGGTAACCACATCCACCCCTTCAAAGAAAAGAAGTTTCTGCAGGGCTTCCAGGATTGCTTTTATACCTCCCTGACCAACATAAACCGGTACAAAAGCAAAGTCTTGCTGACTGAATTTCATTTTCGCAGCCGCACAGTAAATCCCCGCCATCACATGTTGTGCATAGTAAGGATAAATGCCCGAATAGGGCATCAAAAAGCCAACTTTGATGGGTCTGTTCAATTTAGTTTCTGGACGGATAAATGCCCTCAAGGCAAAAAATATAATTTAAAGCAAGATATGGTTGTAGAATGGAAACAGGCTGCCCGCCTCCGCTTAGCCCTATTGTGACATTTTGTCCAGCTAAAGACGTAGGGTTGCTGGTTCCATTTGTATAAGTATTCAAAGTTGTTGCATTTGGCCCTGAACCCGTTTTCGGGCTTATTGCTAATCTATTTCCTGTGGGTAATGAGCTATTACCTACGCTACTATCAGCAATTTGCCCTAAGACACCAGTATGATTGTGCTGGGGCATTTGATTAATCTGCAATGTTATATTTTCTACTCCCGAAATTTGTCCTAACTGGTATTGGCTTAAACCGGGCACTGATCCATTCGTAGCACCAATAGCCACTCTACCGCGTAGATCAGGCAGAGCAAACGTATTTATTCCATTACCACCATAAGTCGTTCCGACTAATGAAAAAGTAGCTGCATTTTGTGAAATGCTCAGCAACTGACCGTTGCAGTAAGCCCAGCCTCTCATGGCATAATTCCCGGCAAATAGCTTTATTATCGCAATATATTCTTCCATAATTTAGATATTAAAATTGTAATTGTTATTATTTCGAGCCGCCATCAATGACAGCAATTGTTGTTGAGACTGGATTTTGTTAGCTCCCGGTACATGCTGTTTAAAAGCCAAACCTGCCCTTTCTTTTTCTTCACTAAATGCGATGGTAAGGGTTGCAGTTGATAAACCTTTATGGTGGTTACTGCTCAACAATACTTCTTCCTTTTGAGCATTTTTAACGATCCATAATTGACTTTTGCCTTCATTCGCGTTTCCGCCAATTACACAATCCACGCCAATGGAAGATTGCGCCAGGATTTTATTATTGATTCTCGCTTTTTTGTTAAAACCCAGGTGTGCCAGGCAAATTACTACATCACAGTGGTGCTTTTTTTTCAGCAAATGGCTAACTCTGTTCAAAGCCGTTTCTTGATGGCTTACCACCAGGCCAGCAATATTCGCACTTTCACCTACTGCCGTTACGCCTACCTTAAATTTACCATACTGTAGAATTTGATAGGACTTAACCGTTTTTCTTAAAAGCGGGTCTTCAAAATGATAATTACAGCTCAGTAATGGAAAATTGAAATAAGGAATGAGCGCTTTAAACGATTCTATACCTTGTAATAAATCAGCAGCGCTCAGGTTTACAGCATGGTAATTGATCTTATTCATGATATCGATGCCCCGCAACTGATCATTCTTATCGTGGCCGGCATTTAGAAAACCACCAGCATCAAACAATAAAGCCGAAACCTCTTCGTTATTAATCGTGTTATGCAACTGGCGAAGCCCCCCGAAATCCCGGTAAGCCGCGTTAACCTTCCCAAGAAGGTCGTTAGTGTACATCATTTTTAACTGCGATTGGTTTACCCCACGGGTATTAATAGATTTCGCAACGCCTGCAAGGGCATCAAGCGAATTTGCCAGTAGCAAGCTACTGCCAACGAAGAGATTTTTCCGAAGGAAAGATCTTCTATCTGTATTCATAAAAGCGTTTGTAAGGAGGATTAATTCTTACAAAGATGTAATAAAATTTTTAGTCAAGATAGCCTTATTTACAAGAGTTTGACAAATGTCATTAATTATCGATAAACATTTGCCCTAAGTAGATTTAAAGGTATAATTAGTCGAAATATAGCCATAAAGAATTCTGAAAAAATTAATTTATCAGCATTTTTTGTACACGCAATCATACACGATATTTTTTCTGTATAGCTGATAACATGTATTTTTTCAGCATCCAGACAGACAAATTAATAGGCGTTTCTCCCGTATGCAACCGAAAATCTGCAGATACAGGCTCGTCAAAATTATCATTTACTCCCGTCAAGTTATAGATTTTATCCTCATGCTGGTCGGGCAGAAAGGCTCGTTGATACAGTCCCTTCGTATCCCTCAATCGCAAAGTAGTGATATCACAATCTATATGTACCAAAAGTGCGTCGTACATGTTTTTTAATAAGGTTCTTGATTCCTGATAGGGATTAATGGCCGAAATGATGATTACATCATAATGCTGATTCATCTCTTCCGCCACGGCACCCAGGCGCCTGATGTTTTCTATGCGGTCTTCCCGGCTAAAACCCAAATCCTTGCATAGCTTTCCGCGGTATACGTCGCCGTCAATCACCGCCACCCGGTATCCTTCAAGGCTTAGTGCTGCTTCGAGCGCATGGGCTAATGTGGTTTTTCCTGCTCCGGATAAACCAGTAAACTGGAAAATTCTAGCCATCAATACGCAACGTTTTATAATATTCTGAATAGGCCGTTTCTGCAATCTCATAACGAAAAGATGCATCCGGGCTTATCTCCGTTTTAAAGGGCCTATCTGGATACTTGCTGTGAAAAGCAATCCTGTCGATCATGGCCGGCTTCAAAAATTCGAGCCCGATAGCCCGCTGGAAATGAGGCACCATTCCCTGCATCCCCCAACGGTAATCATAAAAATGATTGTGTGGAAAGTTTAAGTCATGATAACTTCTCAAACGATCATAATATCCGCCGAGTACTGCTGCTGTGTACAAATTGAAATCCTCGAAGTCAGCCGGTTTAAGTTCCATTCCAAACACCGCAGGTAAAATATAACCCGGAATGCTCTGGATGCCTCTTCTTTTGTAATGCGACGCCAGCACCGCAGCAGGTTCACGGGATAAAAAATAAAAGGGGGTATCCGGGAACCATTCTCTCAATAAAGCATAAAAGTGCAGGTGCCAGCTATCCAGTTTAATAAAGTAATGTTTTTCTCTTCCTGTTCTTTGTTTACCCATCAGCTGAATAGCCGCTAAGAAAACACCCTTAAGTTCCTGCTCCGTTAAAGAGACATCCTTTTCTCGCATCCGCAACACCTGATCAAGCAAAGGTGCTTCCGCGATCACGATATGATCCTGAGCTGCGGCGAGTGCCTGGGATAACAAAGTGGAACCACATCTGGATACATGAAAAATAAAGGCTGTTGGTGTCAAACTTTTCACGCCGGCGGCAGCTTGCAGCAAAAAGGCCAGATCGCTTTGCGGATGGAAGCGGGAGCGCATGCGCATGCGTGCCCTGCAAATTGATATCGTTTCATCAAAGAAAGGTTCCTGAATGTGATGATCACGCAAATCCAGCCAATCAACGTGCCATTGTCCACCCTCAAAACCAATATGATAAGGGATCCAGTTTTTTAAATGCGCCTTCATCTCCCCGCCCTTAAATTTTTAATCAATGCCCGGGCCGTATCAGTATTCATCCGTTCCAGCTCAGCGATAATCTGATCATTGGTTGCTGCATCATATTTTTCGGCTACATGCTCCGCGTCGAAATCATAACCATGTGCTGCGAAAAGCGAATCTGTCCACCCATTCCTGATCCCATCCATCACCAGATGAACCCGAACTTCATTTCCATCATTTTTAATGCTATGCGTTTGGCTAAAATCAATGTACCAGCAACTGCCTTCCTTTAACGCAAGGGTTTCTTCCGCTACCTTAAAAATCACATTTGCATTGGTTTGAACCGGAATATGAATTCGAAAATGACCCTCTTTATAGTTGCAGCCTAAATCGCGGTGGGGTTTAATCTCGCTTCCAGGATGCAAGGCCAGTAAACGGATGGTTTCTTTATCATATTCCCAGGCATCAATCACCTCCCTGAAATAAGGTAAGCGATCCAGCAGTGGAGTATCCTGATAGGTTGAAACACCGTAATTCGCATAAATATCTGCTTCCCGGCCACTGCCAGAACGCAAAGAAATACTTTGCCAGCAACCCTGATAATCTTTTTGATTAAAATGATCGCCCCATTCCTGCTGTAAACAAATGGAAAGTTCTGCCTGGAGCTGCTCCACATCATAATGATGCTTAAACTGGATGTAATCTAACAATGGTTCGGGATTTGATTGTAATGTTAGCAAACAGTTTGTCCTTAAACAAATTATTTTGCAACTTCATGCTTTTCCAATCCCCCATCAATGGTATCCATGCATCAGCTTCCTGAACCTCATTTAAATACCACGCCCCAGCCAGACTGTCCCTTTATCCTTACTTACTATGAAAATCACCGCCCAAACGAGGCACCAGAATCAAAAGATGACGCGCTGATCCTAAAAGAGAAAATGTTTCTGTCTTTCTTCCAGATCGGCATTTTTGAAACCTACCAGTTCCTATATCAGGAGTGCAGGGATGCCGCACATTTTAAGGAATGGCTGATCGGATTAAAGGGACTGGAAACGCATTTAAAATCAATTCATAATTTTAATGAATGGCTCCGGGCAGGTACATCAGAAAACGATACGATCCTTCCCCAGCTTCTGGATGAAGTGAATATGGATTCCTGGGCAAAAAACGGATACCTGAAAATTTCCGGCCTAGTACCCGAACAGGATTGCGAAGAAGTAATTACTTTTATTGAAACGAGCTTAGGCATCCAAAGCGATAATCCCAAAACCTGGTATCAGCCTCATGAATTATTGCAAGGCATGATGTTCCAACGCTATCAGGCGGCCTGTATTGATAAAATCCGCCACAACGCCAAGCTGAAAGCAGTATTCATGCAGCTCTATGGCGGCAAGAATATCGTTCCGAATGCCGAAAAACTAAGCTATAATCCGCCGGAAAATACTCACTACCGCTTTGCCGGAACTCCGCTTCATTGGGACATTGATTTTAGCAGAGGCATTCAGTACCACATTCAAGGCCTGGTTTACCTTAACGATGTTCCTGCAGAAAGAGGCGCATTGACATTGATCCCTGGCTTCCACCACGAAATTGACATGTTCCTCTCTAAACACCCCCATCCGGATGTAGCCATCGAAAAACTGAGGCAAGAAAACCGGCAGATTGCCGTTGCCGGCAAAAAAGGCGATTTAGTTGTTTGGCTCGAAGCCTTACCCCACGCCGCTAGTCCGAATCATTCCGATCAACCCAGGTTTGTACAGTATGTAAGTTTTGGGCTGCTGTAAACACAATAACAATTAAAAAGCGATTTCAATGTGGGTAACTTGGTTCAGTTTTTATCTTTTAAAGCAAAGTTATACATATGAAAAACACCAGATTACCAAAACGATTTCCCAAAAACTAAAAATAATTTCAGCGCTTGAAAAGGGGAAAAATTACATCCATAGATACTGCGAGTCGTAAAGGCGTGATCATTGACGAGTTTAGCTCACCCTAAACGGCCTTGAGGCTGTAGAAATCAAAGCAAGAAATTATTCACTCGTTTAATTATATTGGGATGTTATGGTTCAACGTATTGAGTGAGGACTATTTTTTTTGCGTGGTTAAACATGGGCGTGCTCACCAAGAAACGACAAAATCATTGAATTTACAGTTCCGCCATTAGCGCTAATTCCAAAGAAACACGTAATGGCAGCTTTACTGATATAATGATTTGTGCTCAAGAAAACCCCTATTGACAGCCGCTCACTTCAAGCCTCGCCTTCAACCTCTCTTCCGAACCGTTTCGAGACGGCCTGCTTAAGTGTGTTTATATTTAGGTTAGCCTCCATCCCTTATTTTTTATGAAACAATATATTCCATTTTGTCTTTAATGAAAAAAATGTAAAAATTCTTCACAGATGAGTCGGTAGAATTGGTTTTTTAAGATAAAGATGTATTAAAATCTGATACTGGTTCCAATAAAGCAAGATCGCCCAGCGTCGGCCTGAATACCATAATTCAGTCCTCCGTCTAGCTTTATTCCTTCCGATACTTCCACCTGCACTGCGGCATTAATGTAATTCGACCAGTGATGGGATTTGAAGTCATAAGTATAATAACTCTCGGCTATACCGTCAACTTTTTTAATAAGCTGGTGGCTAAGGCTTACCGACTGGAGAAATTCAGTGTGCATACCTGAATCCTCTTCATCTTCTAAATGGTCGGCCTCAAGTTGAAAACCAAGCTTCCAATCACCCGCAAGTTTTAACTGCATAGGAACGATCAGACCATACTCATATCGAGAATCTTCATACCCAGAGGTCGGAAAACGCATATAGGGCATGGCAGCGAGTGCAAAGTTTCCCCGTTTATTTCCTAGAAAATTCTGTTTCAGCCGGAGACTGAAGTTTCCAAAGCCGTGACTGCGCTCCAGCTCTTCGCCGGGTTCTGATTTCACCTGCCAGACGATGGGTTCCGCGCCGAGCTGAAGCTCGGTTGTACCGCTAATGCCAGCCTTTAGATAAAAATTATTTGCAAAGAACTTGGTGGTAGATTCTTCCCCTACCCTCTTCTGCACAGACCGGAACAGATCAGACTCAAACTGGAAATGTCCCGCATCAACGGTATGTGCTGATTCGGTCACGTCTGGCCGATCTGTTTCCATTTCTGCCATGGACGCAGCCGGAACCGGATTAAGAAGCGAATAGCTTGATTTCTGTGTGCGCTGTGCCGAGGTGCTGCCAGCAAACAACACTACAAACAGAAAGATGAGGAAGTTTGACTCTGTACGGTAAATTTTAATGCTCATTTTGGAAAGTATAATGTGGACAGACGAACAACAAGATAATTAGCAATCCGGTTTAGATTTTTTGAGGTATGAGAACTTAACTATTGTTACCAAGGATAAAAGCGAGATCATATTGATTGAAAAACAATTGTCTGATTGGCAAAAAAGAAAAATAAACGGTGTTAGTGGTAAGATGGAAATTGCTGATGCGAATTACACCGAAGCAATGATCATGGAATTTAGCGAAGAGACAGGCGTTGATACTTGTCCAGATCAATGGCATAAGTTCGGTACGATGACTTTTATAAAAGATATATAGGGGGAGAAGCTAAAGTATCGTAATTCAAAATGTTTGACAATGTGGTTTACGATTTTATTACCAAGGAATCGAAGGAGATATTAAGGGTCAATACTGATAAATGCCCTGATGGTTTTTCGTGCATGCATAATTTACATATTCTCATTCCTTTGGCATTGAGTGATGAGTTTAGGTATACCTCATTGGTCGGTTAAATAAATAACCTACCATCCTCTGTTCGATGACGGGTCGATAGTAATTTGATACCGATGAATGAAACTAGGCCTATTGTTACGCCTACAAATATTGCTGCTTTAAATGGTGACATGGTATAATAACGCTTCAATTAAATTTTTGTTTTCCCCCGCTATCTTAATTGGTTGCGGGGCAAGCCCGATCAAGCCATACAGGAATTTGTGGCTTTTTTATACTATCGCCTCCGGCGCTTTAGACACATAATTTCTATCATACAACCGATCGCCATTAACGCATGCAAAAACACGGCATATAATCTTAAATTTAATGGCATTCATTGTTGACATTTTGTTTTTTTTATCTATTTCGACTCTCCTTTTATAATAAGCTTTAATTTCAGGATCATGCGCTATGCAAGTTCTAACGCCGTTATGAAGAAGCGATTTAATCCGTTTGTTAGCGAATTTCGATACTCGTGAATTCTTGATTATACTAGTTCCTGATTTATGCTCAAATGGTGCCACCCCACAATAGGACGCAAATGTTCTGGCAGTGGTAATTGATTTGAATTCATTTGAGTGGATAAGAATTTGTAGTGCAGTAACATCACCAATACCCATAACTGAAAGCATGATTTGCATCAGCCTGTTACAGTGAACATCGTTTTTCCATAATATCTTGATGCGATCGTCGATTTTGGTAATTAGATCATTAATTTTGTCAATTGAGGGTTGACAAAGATCGATATTTGCTTTCGAGATGGATTGATCAATAAATGCATCATCTTCCTCTAATGGAGTGATTATTATAGTTTTAATCTTAACAATACGTTCACGCAAAGTAGATAAACTACTTAGTTCTTCGATAATTTGTCTGCGTGGCACCCATAATTTTAGTTCTTGCAAATTTTTGATTAAATATCTTGCAATTCGTGCCGCATCTAGTTTGTCGTTTTTACCTCTAATAGTACCAAGTGAATTTTTGATGCGTAATGCTGGTTCAACTACAACTTTAGCCTTCATCTTTATTAAGGTTTTCATGAGAACAATCCCATAAACGCCAGTAACTTCCATTCCAAAAACTGCATATCTAAGTTTGAATCCGGGTATTTGATTCAAGCTATTTACAAAATCGATTATCGATTCGACGTTATTGGATACTTTTCCATTATTTACATGCCCGCCACCATATCTTACGCAATAATTAAATGTCGCTTTTGCAACATCAATTCCGATAAAGTATTTAATAACTGATAGCGCTTTTGACTTCATGAATTACTGTAAAATCAAATCACTCTAAAGTCCTTAAATCCCTTATAGATTTCACTAATTTTGTGGAAAGGTCGCTTCTTCCATGATATAAGAATTATTTTTGAGCCTAATATTTCTGATGGGTTTTTCCTATAAGTAATACTAGGTTTTTCTCAAAAATAGTTATATCAAAGGTTGAGTGATTTGATATTTGAATATAGTAAGAATAATACAATTATCAACCTAAAATCAGATACTTATCGCCTCATTCGCCTGAAGACAAACACGCCTGCAACTAACACAGCTCCATAGGCATAATGATCGAGATCGCATTGAACAGGGGGATTTAAAATTTCGTAAGTCCACTCATCATAGGTTTGGCCTAATGCTGCAAATTGACAGGTGCCTATTCCAGTACGAGTTATGAGCCTAACTCTAGGACAAGCTGGGGCAGAAGTTAAGAAACCGCCTCTGTTTCTCGTATAAAGGAAATTGAAAACAGAGTTTCTTTGCGTGTATAGGGTTCCAGTTGTAGTTGATCCGTCAAGGCATCCATTTTGGGCGATTGAATCTGTACAGAGAAACAATAATGCAAGCAAAATAAATCTTTTCATCTTATAACAAACGAAAATTGACTTATCTCAATTTTTCTATTTGTACAATGAACAAAAAATGAACAGAAAATTTAAGTTTTTCAGAGAATGAACGAGGTCATTTATATACAATCACTCAAGGTGGTTTTTTATTTCTCCAATAATTCAGCCCGAGGTACCTCAGAGTTGAAGATCATTAATTCATAATCATAGCTGATGTGCTCGCCAGGTTTCGCGGGTTCTTGAACAGGAAACGAAAGGTAAATCATACCGATCAATAATATAAAGGTTAAACCGAGACTAAGCAAGACCTTAAAAGCATAATTACTGAATTCTTGATCTGTCATAATTTGAACTGGTTAATTTATCCCCTGCTAAATAAATAACAGGGGATGTATACTTTCCTCGCGAAAGCTGAGAGCCGTCATCCTGTGATCCTCAAGACTGTATTGTCTACCACAATTATAGACATTCTCAAGTTAATCAACAATACTCAAATTTAATATACCCTGCCAAATCCATGACAGGGTATTAGAATACTAGTTAAGTGTCATCCCACTAGTTTAAGGTTC
The DNA here is from genome assembly GCF_979258625.1 of Pedobacter sp. AC212. Taxonomy (NCBI): domain Bacteria; kingdom Pseudomonadati; phylum Bacteroidota; class Sphingobacteriia; order Sphingobacteriales; family Sphingobacteriaceae; genus Pedobacter; species Pedobacter sp. AC212. Next base: position 3,668,753 of record NZ_OZ409870.1, read on the forward strand.
ACATAAAATTAATGATAAAATATTTAATTAAAATGCTTGAAATAAAAATGTATACTAAAATGTATAACTACCTAATGGGCGGTGTATTTATCACCCGATAAATTCTATTGCCGGCAAATTGCCCGACATTTAATCTGCTTTAGGCTACCAAAGTCCCTAAAATTACATTTTAACTTAATATATCCTAGTTTGAAAACTACAAAGCCCTGCATTGTACTGCAAGGCTTTACTCTTATTAAATCATCCCAGACTGTTAAGAAAAAGGCTATCTCAAGACAGCTTTAATATTATACACTAACCAAATGTATGTTTTCACCATAGGTAGATGAATGGTATTACAACTCTTATGAGAAGTAAGTGTTTTGGCTATATTATTTTTTTTGAATCGACCTCTGCTGCTATAAAACTGCTCCTCAAACTCTGCAATATTTTGTTCTCAAGTTTTTTTAGCAACTTCTATCGGTCCTTTTATTATGCTTGGAACTTTGTGTTTGCGACGTGGCATGCCAATACAACAAGGAGGAATCCGCGTTTATTTTATCGGTGATCTTTCGGATCCCAGAAGATTGCACTAAAGTTTTGCACCTGCTCATCAAACACCACAACTCCCTCACTCTAGAAAAGTTCGTGCACAGTAATATTAGTGAAGTGGTCTCGGCCGGTCAATAATCCCGAACGGTTAACAACCGATGAGCAGGAAGGTTGGATGAGTTAAATGTGAATGATTCATTGCGACTCCAGCTGATCTGGATGATTGGGCAGAACCCAAGCAGTGCGCTATAGCTCCATAAGTAGTTACATGTCCCTCGGGGGTGAGCGCTACGATTTCATAAACTTTTTCCTAGAACTCCGGCAAGTCGATGAAACAATCCCATTCTACTTTGGTTTTCGATTAGGCTTGCCATATGACATTAACGCAAGTTAGTGAACTGGAAGAGTGGTTTAAAAATGCACCTCATACAGATATGCCCGTATTCCTGAATGCTGCAGTTGAGGTGACCGATTAAGATCTGTTTCTGGAATTGCATTTTTTTCCAATGAGCACAAAACCTGATTCGAAAATTAACTCCCCTATCATATTGGATTGCAGCAAATGAAGTTGATTACAGAAAGTTATATTTAACCGGCTTCATCAATATGCTTTCCCTCTGATCCGGCAGTATTCCCGTCAAATAATTGCGATCTCTAAGACAAACGGTTGATTAGTAGAAAGCCGAGACTGGAAAGGTTAAGAAGTCATGAGATATGGCCCTTGTGTTGTTGCCAACCAATTTTGCATTGTTGGAAAGGCGTTAACCTTGCCGAAAAAGATTTACGATGACTCAAATCTGTTATTTCAAATATTTGAAGAGAATCAGCGCTAAATGCTCCTCATTATCGCATCTGCTATTCAAAATAATTATCTGGAGCCAGATCCTGCATTTATTAAATTCCTGGGGAATAATATTGACGGAGAAACAATAGTAATCTCACTTTAGGTTTCAATGAAGAAAGCAAACATCCAGTTTTTTTTTCGATTCTATTATCTTAATGAACGGCCTAGCAGAAATAATAAGTCCAAGCCAAACAAAGTAAAGTCCACTAGACGGGAGCGAGTTGATAGCCGCCCACACTCCAGAATCGCAGGCGCCTGCAAATACTTCGGTTAGACCGAATGGGATGTAAGATGGAAATTAGCAGGGAATAACTTTATGCTTAATAGGGCATCGATAAATACCAATGATGATGACGAAGAAGGCTTTTCTGTAGATGGAAGTAATGATGAACAGCCGAAAGAAATGCATGCTAGTGAGTTTTTAAACTAGGCTATTTTTTTTTCTAATCGAGAAATAGGTTACAGGAACGATTATAAGCATTACCCACCAAATGTGATCATCAAGCGGAACGTTGCATGGGCTCTTGAAGGGTGGGGATATATTGGTGTAATATAGCCCATTCTTCGTTGTTCCATTCTCAGTTACTGAACAGGGACCAGTGGAAGGACCAAAAACCTGAATATATGTGTGGACACCACAAGCACCTGTAAAATTCACAAAATTATTTCCATTACCAGGAACGAAGGTTGTTGCGCCAGCAGCAGTAGGTTTGTTGAATACCTTATCGAAAGTATCATATTTGGCAATTAAACAACCCTGACTAAAACATGAATAAGTGCTAAACAATGATATAACGAAAAGTAAAATCAACTTAACTTTCATAAAAGTATTCTGGACAGTAAAATATTAGTGGAAGAATAAATCGGATGCAGACTCGTAAAGAATTCCGCTCTTTAGTAGCAATAGCAAGATTACAAAAGCGAACAAAACGTAAACTACGTTAGTGCAGTATCGTACGAAATTTGTTTCGTGCAATACATAGCATGTCTTCAATGAGAGCCATTGAAAAGCTGAGTTTAAAGAATTCATACAACGGGATAGACACTATATACAATGAAGATAGACAGAATGTTTTAAAATATTTACCTCAACGATGAAATCGTAACCCTTTAGGTACTTATCACGAGACAAATACTTGGCTGCCGTTAAATTTAGGTAGTGAACCAATAGGTCTTGATTCAGTGAACTAAGAATGTACATAAGTTCAAAACATTTCAGTTGTGAAAATTCGCTAATTCTGGGTTTACAAAAGCTTTTTTTGATGCATCTTTGCGAAATGTCTATTCCTGGTCTTTTTTCAGCAACACTTTTTGTGTTGGCGTGCTGTGCTGTAAACTGTTTTTCGCAAACCGGCTGTTTTGTACCTGTCGCAGGAAGCGCGGGAAGGAGCACCGTAGATATGATATATACAGCGCCGCAGCCTGGTGAGTCTCCAGGGAAATTTTATACCACTGCAATCGCTTATCGATTAACTTGCCCTGCTGGAGCTAGTTCGTTGATAACTTACGCTTCCAATGTTCAAGATGCAATCCCATCAGCGGGTTGTTGGGTTGATTATAAAAATGATGGTAGTCCAACGCAGTATCCTAATAATTATTACCAGAATGGTAAGGTGGTTACCTTCAATGTTAGACAATGTCCTATTGACGACTATATTCCCTTAATGTTCTTTGGAGTGGCAGGCTTGATTTTATTCAGGAGGAAGATTGCATTCCAATGAGTTTTTCTAGGCCTACAAAACTTGTAGCTAATTTATAATATGCCCATGTACTATATAGAATGATTCTTTAAAACCAATGTTTGAGATGATTGTCTCTTAAACGTCCCGTTATTTTTTTCTAACCTAAAATTAATGTAATGAGAACGGGAATAGTATTATCCTATAATAAAGAAGTGAAATATGGTTTTATTAAAGACCTGAATGGCCAAAAAATTAGGTTTTATAATGAAGATGAGATGGATTACTGTGCAGGAGATATCGTACAGTTCAAAATCGGAGTGATGAAAAACAGACCCCTCGCGATCAATGTAATTTTAATTGCCAAGAAGGTTAACCGGTATTCTAGTGATTGCTAAAATTAGAGCCCTCCCCTATTGGGCGGGGCTTGGAGTTATGCTAATGCCTTGTCAAATTTTTTATAATTCTTTCATAGTATCTAGAATTCGTCAAAAAGCAATTCATGTTTTATTTTGCTAAAGATATCAGCATTATCAACTTGTCGATATCTATCGTATAGGCTTTTCAAGAACTCCTTTGTGCTTTCGACTAAATACGGAATGAATAGCAAGAGCGTAAGACCACTGGAGGGTTTATGCCGGAATTTCTTTTGCGTGCCAGGCATCAAACCTAAATTTGTACCGGATTAAGTCATAATATTGACCTTAACTGCTTAAGTTTGTTTTTTGTAGCGTGGCAAAAACCGGATTCTTCCACTGAATGTAACCTAACCTCCCACAGAGTTCCTTTACAAAATATTCAATATCACCGGGAACATCGTTCACTACCTGAAAGCGGACTTTATATTTCGCCGTGTAACTGATGTAGATGATCAGGTCATCAGAAGAAAATCCACGACCGGACAAGGGCTTAAGATGCTGCTGTTCCAGTTCTTGTGCAAGGCGTTGAAGTCTATCGTTCATTACCTTTGCCAATTGCTTTTGAGGTATGAAGTCGGTCTCGAAAATAGGTAAGACGGTTACAGTCATACCACAAATATAATTTTCAGACAGAAATCTGCAAATCAGTTCCAGTAACGACCTGAAATACAGATTTTAAATTTTTTTAGGCTCAGCAGCGATTCCCTATTAGGGTATCCAAACCCGAGATAAATACAAAATTTTGTGTTTATAACCTCCATTGTCAACATTCTCATTCACTTTGCTGATGAAATAGATTGATCCTGTTGACCGAAAGAAATATCACAACATTTTTAATGGCACAAGAGAATCCGATCTTACTGTAATAAATAATTGGCCATGCGTAATGGAATACCAGAGTATAAAATCGAAGCGCAAGAAAGCTATCCGTACTTTTTTTGTTCAGTGGTAAAATAAGCGCTTCTACCGTTAATCTTTTCTGATTTGATGGGATAACCCGTAGGCGATTTCTTGATATGGGCACCATGAATGTTCATGAAGTCCCGCAGCTCCCCCACCAGTTCATTTTTGTTTTCCGCTCCAATTTTTGATATGGCCTCTTTCAACACCTTTTTCATCGAAACATGAAGTTGCTTTACCACTTTTTCCGGAATCTCCCTCGCAACTGACAGGGGCGAAATACGTGCATCCCAAAGGATTTCATCTGCATAGGAGTTTCCGATTCCCCTGATCGCTTTCTGATCCATGAGTACTTCCTTGACCTTCCTGGAACGCTTGGAGAGCAGCACACCTAATTCCTTCTCACTGATCAGCAGGGCATCTGGAACAACATTTTCTTTCGGATTCATTGTCAGGCTAGCCTGCTTAAGCAGATCAACAATTGCAAAACCCTCTGCTCCTGTGAAATGAAATGCGGCAATGGTATGTTTGGGCAGTTCCTGGTCAGCTTTGATTTCTTTTAACTCGCCTCTCAACATCAGATGTAAGCCTAGCATGCCGGAATTCCCGAAGTGGAACTGGAGGGTCTTCCCCACTCTGTCTACCCCTGTTAGCTTTTTGTTTTCTACTGCCTTTTTGAGTTCAGTGCCGGAGACATTAAGTTTTTTATCAACTATTATCTCCATCGATTTTAGTAATTTACCTTCAAAGCGATGGCTTAAGGTACGGGCAAAAACAGTTAAATCCGGAAGTTCAGCCATGACAAAAATTTAGACGCTTAAGTATTCTTTAATTTTAACAACGGAGTCACCATTTAATGCGATAGCTCCTTTTAGCAGATCAGGGCTAACCTGGAATTGTTCTGCCCAATAGCGCAAGTCTTTTTCATCATCCGCATTAATTTCCCGCTGATCAAGAGGTTCAAGGGTATCAGAGTCATCTTCTATCGCAAACCGCTCAGTTTCTCTAGTAGAATGCTGCGTTGCCTCCGTAGTATTTCGTTCGTTATCTTCCATCTCTTCAAACATTCTATATTTCTACTTTTATTAGCATTCAAAACAGGTCTTCATCCGGATGGGTAAGCAACTATATTAATTTACGCCCACCATTACGAAATAGGCCTCTTCTTCCTTTTTAACCAGGAGGTCAAGGTGTTCTTCAAAATCCACGAGGTTCATTACCTCATCTTTCAAAAAGGTACTGAATACCTCGATATCCGTATTAGAATCAATAATAACTTCAAGGGTTTCACTTCCTTTCCAATGAGTTGCGATGATTTCCGGATAGGTGCCCATAAGCAATGAAGAAAATCCTTTTCTGGAAAAAGCTTCAGAAATATTTCTGGCAATCTCCCAGACATAAGGTTCTAATTTATCATCTTTTGTATTCCATTGTAGTCCCTTATCTTCATCCTGCCACATGTTTCCGATATATTCTCCGTTGAGGTGTACCAAATAACATCCTCCGCTTTGTTCAACTGTAGCCTGAATATCTCCTGACACACCAGGTATGGTAAATATGAACCTTTCCATGTTGAAGTAGTTATTATTGTCGTGTTCAATATCGTTTAACAGCGAAGGCCCGTTGTTTCGACTGGTTTTCTTTTTGTATAGCAGGTAGGCTGAAGTAAAGGCGAAGACCCCGATGGCACCGATAACCAACCCTTTAAGCATTCTACCGGATTGAAAATTCTGAATGTTATTCATTAGCGCTTTTATTGAAGAGAACATTTGTTTTGAACATAAGTTTTGCATTTATTCTAGCATAATAGAAATGCAGAGCTAGGAGAATTGTGACTGCGCATCACCAATAACCTTCTGCATGTCAATACCTTCGCCCAGTATGCCGCCAAAAATATCTCCGGTTTCTTTTAGCCTGGAAATCGCATTGAAAATGGTGAAGTCCTTCATTTTTAATCCTGGTTTGACTTCCTCCCAATCCAATGGCATCGATACTGTGGCGCCAGGTTTGGGACGTAGGGAATATACGCCTGCTATGGTCGCACCGGGCCGGTTTTGCAGGAAATCAAGATACATTTTCCCTCCACGATTTTTTATTGCCCGCTCCAGGGTAGTAAACCTTGGAAGCATCCTATTGACCTGGCGAACGATCAGATTGGCAAAAAGCTGGCTTTGCTCGTAAGTATACTTTGCACCAAGAGGAATGTAAATATGAATTCCGGTTGATCCCGAGGTCTTGGGATAACTGGTTATGCCAATCGACTGAAGGATCTCATGAGTCACCTGTGCGGCTTTTATCACCTGCTCAAAGGTATTCTTATCGGGATCAAGATCAATCACGCAATAATCAGGATTCTCAGGAGAAGAGGCCCGGCTAAACCATGGATTCATTTCAATACATCCCAGGCTCGCCATCCAAAGCAGTGTAGCCCTGTCACTCCCTAAAAGATAACTTTTCTCCTCTCCCTTCTCATTGGTATGAGGCATGGTCAGGGCCCATTCGGGCGCATTTTCTTTTACATTTTTTTGGTAGAAACTCTGACCGTGTATGCCCCCCGGATACCTGTTCAAAGACATCGGCCGATCTTTCAGGTAAGGAACCATCAAGGGCGCGACCGCATCATAATAATTAAACATATCGCGTTTGCTCACCTTGTCCTCCGGCCAGTAAAGTTTATTTAGATTTGTAAATTTCAGCAGGTGTCCATCAACCTTTTTTTCTTTGGTATCATCTTCACCTTCCAGTAGCGGTCTGATCTTCGATAGTTTCTTTATAGGAAGATTAGGCTTGGCTAGATTGCTTTTTGTCACGGAAACCTTATCATCATCGCTGTTCAATTGGTGGTCGAGCTTAACTTCATCAACAATCGCTTCAGCATCTTTTTCCACTTCAAGAATGATTTCTTTTGGATCCTTATCTTTTCGAAGTCCTTTAAATGATGCCTGACAAACTTTACCATCACTGGTGAGTTCGGCAAACTCGATTTCGCATATTAGTTCGGGTTTTAGCCAGGTTGGCTTTGCCCCCAGTCTCTGTGGCCGAAACTGTGAGGGTTCATCCACATCAGGAATCGTTTCAAAGGGACAGATCTTAGTCGAAATGGGTTCGAAGGCTATCATGAGTTCTTTCTGTGTCGTCTGATTAAAACCTGTTCCGACTTTGCCGATGTAGTGGAGCTTTCCTTTTTCATCATATACCCCAATGGCCAGGGCACTGAATTATTTCTCGGTTCCTTCATTCCTGGTAAAACCTCCAATAATAACTTCCTGACGTCGTTTTGCTTTGATCTTGAGCCACTCTCGGGACCTGCTGTCAGAGGAATAGTAACTATCCGCACGTTTTGCAATAATACCTTCAAGATACATACGTTTTGCAGCATCAAAAAAATCAATTCCCGAGGTGGAATAAGCCTGGCTGATCTTGATCGTATCATGGCCGCTGGGCAAAATCTCTTCTAATATTTGCCTCCGCTCGGTGAGGGTCTTATCCAATAGCGAATATCCTTCGAACCAGAGGATATCGAATACGTAGTAGTGAAGTCTAGCTTTTTTCTTGATTTTCCAGTTTTGTAGCGCACCAAAATCAGGGGTTCCATCTTCTTTTAAGGCAACAATTTCACCATCCAGTATCGCCCTGAAATTAAATTCATCCATCGCCTCACGCATGGCATCAAACTGGGTAAACTCGAGGTTATTTCTCGAAAATATTTGCGTCCGGCCTGGATTAAGATAGGATATCGCACGGTAGCCGTCCCATTTGATTTCATAGATCCAGCCCGGTTCATCGAATGGCTGATCAACCAGTGTTGCTTTCATAGGCTTAATGTCCTGTGGCATTTCTTGCTGTTCCGCACTGCCTGGGCATTTCGGCAAAAATGGCCAGCCGTTCCGCATTTAAACTGTCACCCCATTTCGCTTTAAAGTGACCACCTGTTTCGGGACAAACTGGCCGTTCTGATCTTTTGATCAGCTTTTTTCGCAACTGGCTTTCGGGAATAATTTTTCGATTTCTGCATAAAATAAAGGCTCCTGGGAGCATATCTACTATTCGGGATGGACTACGGTCACTTCGCTGTTTTGAAGGGGGTATGGCGTTTTTTTACGCGTTACCTTGCCTTTAGAATGGATTTTGATCGCTAGAAAGGTCTGAATTGAGGATAAATCCGGCAGTAAGATGGATTAAACCGAAAAGTCCTGAGGGAAATGGATTTGGATCCGAAGTGTATATTTGTTCGGAGGGAAAGGAACTAGATACGCATCATCCGGTAATCAAATTGGTGGCCAGTTTGGCCCGAAACAGAGGGGTCACTTTCACTGAAATACACACAATGGATAGTCAACACAGCTGGTGTCAACGGTATCTCTATCATTCCTTCGACTTTTATACATTGGTGAGCCATTAGGCAAAGATAGTCCCTTGTGAACCCAATTTACTAGTTTGTAATTGACTACATTTTTAGGTGTGATTTTATTTAAAATCCTATACTTTTGTATAGGAACACTATCGATGATAACGGAAGGCGCAATGGGTAACATTAATTCTTGTAGCTCTTCAAGTAATTGACTGTCATTTTTGGCCAACATTACCCGATGGACTCCATACAATGAATAAAAAAACCAGTTAATCTTGGCAGCTTCGTCTGAAGGATGGAAAAAGCGAACATAACCATACAATTCGGTAAAGGCTTTTAGATTTGTCTCTTTCTGTTTAAGTGTTTGCGCAGAAACAAAAACGGGGACGTAAATAGACAAGAAGGTGATGAAACACCTAATTCTGATTGCGATCATACATACTAAAATTAAGCACAAGTACCAGTAAATAGATGTTAATCTTTGTTAAAAGATTCGTTAAGAATATCTTGAAATTCTTAGGTATTGGAACAAGATTTAGAATTTTGATCTCTGTTGTGATCGTTATTTAAGGCTCATAGATGGGCGACTAGGAGAATATCGTTACCGCCCAGTCATATAACATAGGTTACCTGAAAACCATTAGCTTTTTAAATTATTTCAACATTAATAAACTAACATACGATGGTGTTATTAATGCAAATTAACGGGCGCCTTTTTGCGCATATATTTCAGATGGTCAATGAATAAAAATTTAACAAGCTTTTAATCGGGTATAGCAAGAAATGATGGCTTAGTGAACAAACCACCGTCATTGCCCCCCTGTTGCCAAAATATTTTTCTCATAACTAATTATCAATCAATGAATTAATAATTAACCAAAATTGGTGCAAAGGGGTCATTCTATTCTGGTTTATCCACACTTGACCCCTTTTCGCCAATTCCGTAAAATAAAGGCAAGTAAAACTTTACATAAAATTTTTTTCTGGTGGAAAGGGGTCAATCAATTCTGGTTAATTGGAACTGCACTTAATAGATTGGTCCAACAAGGTACCTTTTATATTGTGTTTAGAAAGGATTCACTATCCCATCAAATTGCAAGTATCTTTTTCCATTTTTTTCAGGTAAAGATTTACTCTCCCCATCAATAATCATGACTTTTGGAATACTGCTTTGAAGACCAAACCATCTGGGAAGACCTTCTCCATTGGGATTGCCACTTTTGATAAAGTTTAGCAAATAAGACTGGAAGACTTTCGATGTTTCAAAATCTTCACTTTCCCATTTATAACTGTTGTTTAGCTTGAGATTTCCAAGGGCATATTCAATATCTGAAGCATGTACCGCACCCAATATATCTGCATTATGTGATCCTTGTCCGATAAAAGCAGGACGTTCTCTAGAAAACAAATACCGATATACAGGATGACCGTTTGTTTTGCTGTGCACATCAATCCATTTCCATGTAGAATAGGAAATAAAGCGATCGCTTGCGAGGTCAGTAGCCAACTGTGGCACCTGCTCATCTGTGTTCGCATAATACAGAGCAAATATTTCTTGGCTCTTTGAAGCAAAGACCCTATCCACTCCGGCTTTATAATTTTCAACAGTAGGTTTCTGATTAGACAGAATAGCATTCATACTTCGCTCTGCAGTATTCCATCCTGCCAGGAGTGGCACATCCATCTGACGACCGTAGGTATAAGTAGTTAGTGGTTGTTCTACAAAAAAATAACCGTCTACTGTTAAGGGGAACCAGTAATCTTTTGATCTTTTTAATAACTCCTGCGTTGGGATTTTACGTAAGTCAGAGATGCTGTTTGCTCCGCAGGCTTTTACGAATTCGGCGCCTATTTTTTCTGCATTTGCCAGGCTAACAGGAGGTTCGAACCCAAGTATGGAGCCGCTTTGGCCGATCGCACCTTGAAACAATCCTTTTGAAAGCGGTGAACACAGCTGAGCAGAAACGGACATAGAACCAGCTGATTCCCCAGCAATGGTGATCTGATCCGGATTTCCTCCGAATGCTGAAATATTACGCTTGATCCAACGCAGCGCTTCACTCTGATCCTGCAACCCATAGTTACCAGAACTCCCCTGTTTATTTTCTTTGGATAGGTCAGGATGTGCTAAAAACCCAAAAACACTCAGCCGATAATTTATAGTAATAAAAATCACGCCTTTGCTAGCCATACTTTCTCCGTCATACCTGGGTTCTGATCCATCCCCACTGGAAAATCCTCCTCCGTGAATGTAGACCACCACAGGTAAGGACTTACCATCCTTTATCTGAGGTTTCCAGATATTAAGATATAGGCAATCTTCACTTTCTACATCACTCCTGAAAACCATGTCATCGTAAGTATTCCGCTGAGGCGATCGTGAACTAAAAGCCACAGCGTCTTTTACACCAACCCATTTCTTTTTAGGCATGGGAGATCGCCATCTGCGTTCACCCAACGGAGGCTCCGCATAAGGAATACCTTTAAATGCCAGCACACTGCTGGAGAGAACAGTTCCTCTGATTTTACCTTCCTTAAGCGTGACCAACGTTTCACCGTTCTTTAAAACATCATTCTGAGCGAATGAAAGGCTCGAAGAAAATAAGAGAAACAACAGAATTATATATTTTTTCATTTCTATCATAATGACCAGATATGGGTAAGCGACGACCCTTTATTTATAGTGTAAGTGAAAGACTGATTATTCTCAACGACTTTTACCAATTGGGGCTCTTCTGAATTATTGGAAATGATAAGCACCCGTTTTCCCTCCGGAGTTAAAAAGGCTACATTACTCACCTTTGTGGTAAGGCTGCTTTCAATTCTATACGATCCGACAGGGACAAATTTAGATGCGTGTGCAATGACATAATAGGCAAGATTGCGAACCACCTTATCTCCGTCTATGGTCACTGCTCCCTGGCATATTGAGCAGCCTCCATTGTCCGTATGAGGATTATAGCTGGGATCTGCCGCGAGATTCCACAAAATCACATTTTTACTCCAGTTCCGTAAGGCATCTACTAATATCCTTCCTACTGGATAGGCGGTATTGAAACCACCATCCTTGCTTACCGCCATCATTTCAGTAAAATAGAGGTTTTTCCCAGGGAAAGCACCATGAACCTTGCCCATGGCAGCCGTCTGACCGGCATATAAATGAAATCCTGAACCATCAATATAAGCTGCCGCTTTCTGATCTGCCAATATTGAAATGGGATATTCTGGACCATCACAATTGTGGTCATAAAGAACGATTTTCGTTTTTATATTCTTGCGTTTAAAGTTTGGGCCCAGATGATCACGGATGAAACGCAGCTCTTCTTTAGCCAAAAACTGCATGCTGGGTGTATTGCCATCATTAAAAGGTTCATTTTGAACAGTCACAGCATCAATAACAATCCCGTGCTTTTTCATGGCCTCTATATATTTCACAAAGTAGTCCGCATAAGTACTATAATATTCATCCTTTAATCTCCCACCCTGAACATTCTGATTTGATTTCATCCATACCGGTGCGGACCATGGAGAACCCATAATTTTTATCTTTGGGGATATCGCTAAAATTTCCTTTAATACAGGCACCACATCTTTTTCATCCTGCGATAGGGAGAAATGCTTTAACCCTGGATCAGTTTCCCCTGCTTTCAGGTCATCATAAGAAAATACGTACTCATTCAGATCAGATGCGCCTATACTCACGCGGATATAACTGATCCCCACTTGGCCAGGCCTGTTTCCAAAAAGCTCATTCAGAAGTTTGCTTCTCTCCGTAGCAGACATCCTGATAATATGCTGAGCACTTCCACCTGTCAGTACAAACCCAAACCCATCAACAGACTGATATTGTTTTGCTGCGTTAATGTTGATGACTTCCGCCTCATCATTTCCCGCCTCGACAATATTCTTTTTTGATAAAAGCATCGATTTGTCATTGCTGGTTTCCCAACTCTCCACCTTAAGTTGTGCCAGGAGCAGAAGAGGAAATGCATTTAAAAACAAAATTAACAGGAATGCATTCTTGGACGGATAATTTGAAAGGGGATATCGTGGCATAAACTTATACTTTGTTCATACAAACTTAGGTGCAAGCCTTCCATTACTTTAATAGGATTTTAACATTTAATGATATTTTGTCTCTGATGAACATCCAAGTAATGCCTGAATGCCTAATCTGTATGGTTTATGAACCCATCATTTAATCTTCTTGCAAATGCTTTAACCTCGAAATAATCTCCATACAGGCCCTGCTGTTATGATAGGGACATTTCCATAGACCAGCCTTATCCTGTTTCGCCATCAGAGAACCATCCGCATTTCTCCCCCAAAACCACTCACCATTCTGGTGGTCGACTATCTGTTTTTTTGTATAGTTCCATATTTTATCAAAAAGTTCAAAAAAAACTTGATTCTTTGATAATTCGAATGCATTTAAGAAACCAACCATGGCCTCCGCCTGTACCCACCAATGCTTCTCATCATTCCTGTGATTATTCACCGGAGAATATTCATATATCATGGCCTCCTCATCCATACCCTCAGCAGATGCTTCTGCAATTTTAATGGCCAGGCTTTTAAAGTGCGAGATGAGCTCCTGGTGTTTAATCATTTCGGCCGCCTCCAACAGTAGCCATGATGCTTCAATATCATGACCATAAGAAATTTCACTGGATTTCCTGTTCCATTTCTCATCAAAGAAAAGATCAAGGTGTCCGTCTGTATTTATAATGTATTTATTAAAAACACCTAACAGACCAATGATCTGATTTTTTAAATGTTCATCAGGCCATATTTTGTAAAGCGTGGTGTAAGCTTCCAAAATATGGAGATGCGTGTTCATTGTTTTCTTTTCATTGGCATCTTTTTGACTCAACCTTAAATCCGGTACTTGATCCCAATTTTCTGCAAAAGCCTCAAAATAGCCGCCATCTACCGGATCGAAACTATGAGATTCGATATCGCGAAATAATGCTATAGCCAGATCCAATGCCTCATTATCTCCTGTTGCCAAATGATATTCAGAAAGGCCGTAAATGGTAAAAGCGATGGCATAAATCTGTTTTTTTCGATACCTGGGCATTCCCGTATGGTCAAGCGACCAATAAACGCCTCCATATTTTGTATCAATGAAGTGTTCTTTGATATACTGAAAGCCATGTTGGGCTAAATATAAATTCTGCAAATCGCCATTGAAATTGTATGCCGCGGAAAGGCTCCATAAGATTCTTGCATTCAAAACCGATCCCTTTTCAGCATCAGGATTAATTAACTCACCTTCGGCTATCTGACCAACGAACCCTCCAAAATCTAGGTCTATGGTATTGGTCTTCCAGTAATTTAGTATGTTATCAAGTTCAGTTTTGAATTCTTGGGATAAATGCAATAGCTTATGGTCCATTAAAAATATATTTTAAACAAAAATAAATTTTCAAGTAGTTATGTCTTAATACTTTTTTAACATATAAACATTAAATAGCTACATACAGTATCAATACATTTTTATCAAAATCAAATATTTATTTAACATTAAATTTAGGCTTTAAACCCGATTATTGCACGTATTACCATTTAAACTATATTATAAGCCCGATTTACACTGGTATTTATTTACCAATATTCCTCCATTTTCTTAACATGTATATTTTATGATGACGGAATTTTGCTTAATTTAGCACTATACCAAATATAACATGTTAAATAATATGATAAGGGAAATCACACCTTTGACACAAAGTGACTGTTTCACAATTTTTTCACGTACTAAAACCGAATTCGATTTTCCGCTGCATAACCACGATGATATGGAGCTCAACCTTGTGCTCAATGCGCCAGGCGCAGAACGTATTGTTGGTGACCATATTGGCGAAATTAATGATATGGATTTAGTGCTGGTGGGATCCAACTTATCCCACGGATGGTTTACACATAAGTGCCGGAGTACTGAAATTAAAGAGGTAACGATTCAGTTCCACAAGGATCTGCTAGATGAAAAACTCCTGAAACGCAACCAACTATCTTTTATCAGGAATATGTTTGAACAATCTAAAAGAGGGGTGTTGTTTTCAGCTGATACCATTAGTAAAATTGCACCAAGACTCCTGAATTTAAGTAACAAGAATGGATTCCATTCTATGCTTGAACTGTTATCGATCCTGCATGATCTTTCCATTTCTAAAGATAATAGAATGCTCTCCGATTCCACATTTACAAAAGAGGATTTCAATTACAATAGCAGGCGCATCGAAAAGGTATTTGAGTATATGAACAGTAATTTTGATAAGTTGCTTACCTTATCGGACGTGGCCAAAATCGCCAACATGCCAGAGGCTTCGTTCAGCCGGTTTATCAAAAAAAGGACAGGCTACACCTTTGTTGACAGCCTTAGTGAAATCAGATTGGGTCATATCAGCAGAATGCTTATTGACACCACCCAATCTGTAGCGGAGATTGCCTATAAATGTGGTTTTAACAATATGGCCAATTTTAACAGGACTTTTAAAATCAAAAAAGGTTGTACCCCAAAGGAATTCAGGGAAAATTATGGTGGAAAGCGTGTATTTATTTAAAATATCCTTTGCACAAACCCATGGAGCTGTTCACGCCAGAAACGCCATTCATGACCGCCCTGGCTATCATGAAATTCATGAATTATACCTTTTTCCTTTAGGGTATAATCCAGCGCCAGATGCCCCTGATATCTTGGATCATCCTTACCACAGGCGATCCACAATAATTTGATGTTTTGATTAACTTCTTTTGGATTCGAGAATACTGATGGCACTCTTTCATTTATGTCAAAAGCAGCATCACTCAGCAGCCCGGCACTGAACTCTCCTATATAAGAAAACTTATCCAGATTTTTCAGCCCTATAATGTAAGCCTGCCCCCCGCCCATGGAAAGCCCAGCAATGGCCCTTGACTTTCTATCCGCCATGACCCTGAAATTTTTCTCCATATAAGGTATAACATCAGCCAGCAATTCTTTTTCCAGTTGCTCAACGCCATCTTTTGAACTTCCACCGGCCCAGCTTCCATCTATAAGGCCATTGGTCATGACAATAATCATTGGTTTGGCTTTTTTTTCAGCGATTAGATTTTCCAGGATGACATCTGCTTTGCCTGCGGCCTGCGTCCAGCTTGTTTCATTATCCCCGCCGCCATGCCTTAAATATAACACCGGAAATTTCTGCTGTTGGTTTTGTTGATATTCTGCTGGAAGAAAAACCGTCATTCCCCTTAATTTCTGAAGTGAAGATGACTGGTATTTAATGTACTGCAAAAGACCATGAGGAACCTGCTGAACCTCATCGAACCTTGGCTCATCCCCTGGAACTTCGACGATACTACCATAAAGTTCCGTACCTGATTTTACCACCGGATTTTTTGGATCCAAAATAGTGATGCCATCAACCCAGAACTGATAGGAATATACACCTGGCTGCTGAGCAGGAAGTTTAATTTCCCAATTACCGGCCGTATCTTTAGTCATTGCAGCAGGATTCACTGCCCATTCCCCGAAAATCAGGTTTACCTGCGAAGCCTTCGGTGCCTTGAGACGGAAAGTTATACTCTTATCATTTGCAACCACTGGTGAGTAAGGTGGTGAAGCAGGCCCCCACCAGCCCTGTACGCTATAGGTATTTTGAGGCTTTTGTGCGTTTGACTGGAATCCAGCCAAGAATATCAGCATGAACAAATATCTTTTCATCTTTCAGTTTACCAGCCTTTCATCTCATCAAGGGTGATGACATTTTCAGCATTTATTAAATTATTGATTTCTGCATTCGTGTTATGCTCAAACACCAACTCCGACCACCCCATAAAAAAAGTCCATTTTGGCTGTGTTTTGAGCTGCCCTGGACTTGGCAATTTTTGACATTCACCGATAGCAATTGGCTTGTTCCCTCCCGCTTTCACCATAATATCATACTTATCCTGACTAAAACCACTTTTATCATCATAGATATCCAGCGCCGCAATATCCCAATATTCGGGACCTGGATTATAATCAACTGCATCTTTTGCCAAAGATTTAAAATCCTGTATATCCCATACCCAGATCAGGTTTGACAGTTTTTTGTTTTTGGTTAAATAGTCGTGCGTGAGCTGGTACAATTTTCGCGTACCGGATGCTCCCGGCCTTCCACCCCACCAGAAAACGCCCTGATTCATTTCATGCAACGGACGGAAAAGTACCTCAACATCTTTCTCCTTCAATTGCTGCAGATATACTGCAATTTCATCCATCATCGCTTTCCAGCGTAAATTGATAATGGTTCCTTCGGTAAGCAGTTCCGACCATTGTTGATCTGTTAATTTACTAAGTACACCTTTCTTGTCCCAACCACAAGGTTGCTCCAGTGCAGGATTACAGGCATGCCACATGACATTAACGACTGAACCCTTGCTCCACTGTTTGGACGCTTCGTTTATCATCTTTTGTCGGTTGGAAATATTTTCCTGCTGAAAAAGAAAATCGCCGCTCCATAATCCCGGGTATCTTCCGGTCGTGACATTTATCTGAACAGTCCATTTCGCGGGTTCAGCATTCGGTTCCCGGTTATGGATGCCGGCAATGGTATATTTTCCTGAAATGGCATACAGATAATTCAGGCTTTTGAACCTGGTTGGTCCGATTGCTTTTTTCAATTTCGGAATCACTACCGTTTTCTGGGACTTAACCTGCCCGATCAAACTGAGGTTTACAATAAGACAAAGTGCGTATTTAAGTATTTTCATAATTTATTTCTTCTTTAAAATATAAACAGCATCGGTACCGGGATTTAAGACCACTGTAGAAATCTGAGCCTTATTATCAATAGATGTAATGTCATTTAATGCAGAGAATTTCCCAGTTTCACAATCATATCTTTCTGCAGAATAGACTGCAGATATTAAAGGTATGTTGATTTTGGTTGTGAGTTTTTCTTTTTTAGGGTTATACAGATAGATATAATACTCATTTCCGCATTTGACGCTATATAGTTCCATGTCTGAATTAGATGACGAGACAGAAAAAATATCAAAATTACCTTTCCCAGCCATCATCATCCTGTCTTGTATGATCCTCACCTTACGAATGTAAGTATCAGTCCCCCTATTGTCGAAATATTCCCACCACCAGGACAGTGGCAAAACAGGTGTTGGAGAAAACAGGCCATACCAAAGTCCCCTTTTAAAGTCACTGTCCATCTCCTGGGCAAAAAGGTCAAAGTTTTTCGACCAGTCATATTCATAACCATACTCACCGATCACATATGGTTTACTGAATTCCTTTGTATAATTCACAATTGTCGTTGGGAGTGCCCTGTTGTTTTTATAGATATGCTTTTGATTAAAATCAATATCACTGATACTGTTTAAACCTTTTAGATCCCTATGGGATATACTGGTGGTAACCAAATGATTAAATGGATCAATTTTTTTCATGTATTCAGCCATTTCTTTGTGCCATTGCACAATATCTTCAGCTGGTATTGGATTGTTCTTATCTCGGAACTGGACATTGTCAATTTCATTAAAAAATTCCCATGCACCAATTGCAGCGCTGTATCCCCAGCGGGCAACAATAAAACGCAGTCGGTTATAGTACTGTTTTTTAGCTCTTGGATCCTTGAAAAACTCAGCGGTGGATACCTGATAGCGACCGTTCTTTGCATCATAAGAACCCGGACCCAAGGTGAGCATCATGTATAAACCTAGCGAATCTGAAAGGTTGACCAGCCTATCCATTTTTGCGATCGCACTGGGATTGAAATAAGCTGAAGAATTGGTGTAGCGTTTATTATTAATACCGCTCTTCCAGTCCAGCGGTAAATTCCAGGAACATATCCAGGTCCGAAAATAATTTCCACCATGCCTGGAGAGTGCCGGCAACATATATTCATAATTGTACTTAGGATTCTCATGGAGTGCCTTGAAGAATTTGGAATCATCATCATCTCTTGATTCCCAGCAAATATTTTCACCGATACCACGGAAAGCATCACCATTATCAAATCGAAATGCCCAGTTGCTTCCCGCATGTAAAATTCCTTTGTTTTTGGAACCTGTAATATTGAAAGTTTTAGTAGCCGTGGAGAAAACAAGTTTTTCGTTCTTTTTCAGATGAAACCTATAGGTATACTTTCCTTTTTCCTTCGCCATAAATCTTGCTTTCCAGGTCGATTTTTTGGTATCTCCAGATTCATAGTAACAGGGCAGGACCAATCGCTTTCCTGAAGGAGATTTTAATTCCATATCCATCGAGATGTCCTCCTGCAGATAAGGATTTTCAAAATCAGCAGTTAAATCAATTTTCCACTCTGCTTTTTCATATTGCTTCGCATTTCTGTTCTCTAAAACGAAAGCGATAATTTTGTTCTGCGCCTTCAAACTGATTACAGCGAGCATAAATCCTATAGTGCAAAAGCCTTTTATCATCTGTTCTTTAATCATTATAATTTATTTTGTTGGAGAGTTTTGCTTAGTAGCGGCTAAAGCTTGAGCACATTCACATCAATAATCACAATCACTTCATTATTTGCTGATTTGAGGCGATATTTACTTGCATCATGTACAGCAAAAGCGAAGCACCATTCTTTTTCCGTTATAATTTGCTTTCAAAAAGCTAAATAATTGAAAGATAAAACGACGCCGCATATCAATAGCCATTGGTTTTCAAAATCCTGAGCATAGGTATGCATCTTATTATATTGCAAATTTTCAAGTGTTATAAACGTATAATGATAAATTCATATGGACAATATGATTTTGAAAATATGTCACAGGATTTTTATTTGACATTTTAGTTTAATATTGCTGTAATAATTTGATAAGCTGAGGGCATCAAATCAACATTCTGCCCTTAAAGCCTGTAAGTATCTACCTTATATCTAAAAGACAACGATTTTAGATTTGATGATAGTAATTTACCCATAGCTTAATATCAATTGACTTGCGCTAAGTATAGAAATAAAATATTTTTTATAGTTAATGAGTATTCCACAAAATATATCAAATTATAAACTGTAAGTAATATACGTCTGTAATTTTGCTTTCCACATATTGAAAGCCCCTTTCAAAAAATCCTGATATTTATAACTATCATTTAGGGCGTAAGCTGAGGAAAATATCCAAAGGTTTCAGCATTTAACATTGAACCTCTGGATATTTCGTGAATGATACTTTATGACTTTTCACCAGTCAAACCGTTTATTATTTATTAGCGACAGGTCCTCTTAGTGATTAATAAATATTTTACAACTCCTATTCTATTACCTTTAGGAATACACTAATAGGTTAAACTTTTGTTGTTTTGCGTTTCTGCAAGAGCGGTTGCTTTATTTTTGTTAACAAGATTCACAATTGTGTCAACAGTTAACGAAGATTTCAAACCATCTTCTGGAGTATTGATTACATAATCACTAAGTTTTTCCAAAGTTGAAGTTGCAACATGCATACGTGTATCAGATGAGGCGTAGTAAATAAAAACTTTCCCGTCTTCATCCAAAATCCAACCATTACAAAACGCAACATTAGAAACATCGCCAACTCTTTCCTCACCCTCTGGAGCGATGAAATATCCTCCAGGTTTGTGAATCACTTTGGTAAGATCATTTAAGTCTGTCATAAACATGTATAAGACGTACCTTAAACCTGCGGCAGTATTTCTCACACCATGAGCTAGATGTAACCAACCCTTGTCGGTTTTTATTGGAGCTGGCCCCTGCCCGTTTTTGGCCTCATATACAGTATGGTATTCTTTTTTAAATATAATAAATTCGTGGTCGATCTCAGCATTTTCGATAGACTTCGATAAACCAAAACCAATTCCACCGCCACTACCAGCTTCTATGAAGCTATCCTGCGGCCTTGTATAAAAGGCATATTGACCGTCTACAAATTCTGGGTGTAAGACCACATTTCTTTGTTGCGGGGAGGGTGTTTTAAGGTCTGCTAACCGATGCCAATTTTTTAAATCTTTGGTCCTGACTATACCGCACTGTGCCAGCGCTGAGGTTTGATCTCCGTCATGAGCGGACGGATCACGCTTTTCTGTGCAGAACAGACCATAAATCCAGCCATCCTCATGCTCGACAATACGCATATCATAAACATTGGTATCCGCATTATCGTAGGCATCAAAAACAATGGGATAGTCCCAGAACCTAAATCCATCTATACCATTATCACTTTCTGCAACAGCAAAAAATGACTTTCTATCAGATCCTTCCACGCGGGCAACCATAATGTATTTCCCTTTGTACTTTATCGCTCCGGCATTGAACACTGCATTGAAGCCAATGCGTTCCATAAAATATGGATTAGAAGTCGGATCGAAATCATACTTCCATGTTAATGGCACATGTGCCGCGGTAAGTACTGGATATTTGTATCTTTCGAATATTCCATTGCCCTCTTCTTCTTTCAGGTTTTCTTTGTTTATCAGTAAATCCTGTGCTTTTGCTAAAAGCGCTATACGATTCTTAAAAATGGATGTCATGCTCTTCTTATGTATTAATTTTATTTGTGATAGTATAATTCTATACACTCTACTATTATTCAATTAACTGGTTATCAAATTTTAAATAGATAACGAGTTGTTAATTTTCTTGCTCTATTTTATCTTTTGTTCTTCTCTGTTCCAGTTCTCCGGATATTGTATTCATTAATGAATCGTTTAATTTGTAAAAACCAATGAAAACTGCCGAGAGTGCTGCACCTGTTGCGGGTATAAAACTTAACATCATCCTGATGCCACTTTGTGTCTCTATTGTTTGAGAAACATTTGCTTCAAAACCATAAATCGCAAGCATCCAACCGGTCAGGGCTCCTCCAAGTGTCCAGCCCAACTTTTGCGACATGGAGGACGAGGAAAAAATCAGCCCAGTCGCGCGTCTTCCTGTTTTCCATTCAGAATAGTCAGCAATATCAGCGTACATGGACCATAGTAGTGGAAAAATACAGCCAGCACATATACTAATCAAAAATTGAAAAGTGAAAATTAACATTAGATCGTTCTCTTTGAAGAAATAGAACACACAGCTCAAAAGTGCAGCAATCACCATTGCATAGAGAAAGGTATTTTTCTTACCTATCTTATCCGAGATTGGTTTTGCCAAAACGACTCCAGCAATGTTGGCCGCCTGTCCTAAAACCAAGTAAAGTGTGCTGTAGTTAATGGCTATTTTAAATATGGGTAACTCGAAGGCCTGTTGGCTTTGAAAATAATATTTGAAATAATAAATGACTGATCCATCTCTCAAGGAATTGAATATTAGTGTTGAAACCCCAGCTCCCAGCAGAATGAACCAAGGTTTGTTTTTAGCTAAATTTTTCAAATCATCTTTAAGAGATGACTTTTGTTCCTTTGGTGGACTTATTCTCTCTTTTGTCCACGCAAATGTGAAGTAAAAGAAAACAGCAGCAATGCAAGCATATAAAACCATCGTAAACAACCACCCTCTTTGTGCATCTATTCCTGATGCTGTTTGGCTGAACCAACTTACCAAGGGCTCTGCCGTAGCTAACACCAGGATACTACCCGCAAAGGCGAAAACAAATCTATAGGTAGAAAGCGCAGTTCGGTCTTTGATGTTCGATGTCATAACCCCCATTAGAGAGGCATATGGCACATTGATTGCTGAATAGACCATCATCATAAGGGTGTAAGTGACGTATGCATAAATTACTTTCCCGGCTAAACTTAGATTTGGCGTGGTAAAAGTAAGTACGCCGACTATCCCAAAAGGGATAGCTACCCACAATAGATAAGGTCTGAACTTGCCCCATTTTGTATTGGTCCTGTCAGCTATAATTCCAATAATTGGATCCAGGGCCGTATCCCATATTCTGGTGATCAGGAACATCGTACCAACTATAGCTGCTGATATTCCGAAAACATCCGTGTAGTAATACAGTAGATACACCGAAAAAATTTTCCAAAACATAGATGAGGCAAAATCCCCAAATCCGTAAGCAACTTTTTCTTTCAATTTTAGTTTTTGATCCATTCTTTTTATTAAATTCTTTATAATTTAATCCTGGTAATTTTCCTATTCTAAATTGCTTAAATCAAATAAATAACGCTGAATTTTATCTATTCCAACCCGGCATTTCGTCGAGTGTTACCACATTTACCGCGTTGTGTAATGCTTTAATCTGCGCCTGGGTATTGCTCTGTTCTTTAAATACCAGCTCAGACCATCCCATAAAGAAGGTCCATTTAGGCTGCTCCAATAACTGTTGGGGAGTAGGATATTTTTCGCACTCTCCAATTGCAATTGGCTTGCCCTTGGCGATATCAAGTATTGTTTTATACTTTGCTGCAGTGTAACCTGAACCATCAGAGAAATACATGTCCATTGACACCACATCGAAATAATTATCACCTGGATTATAGGTATTTACATCACTTGACAAACTACCAAAATCCTGTATGTTCCATACCCAAATCAAATTTGACAAACCTTTTGTTTTAGTCATATAATCATGTGTAAGCTGATAAAGTTTTCGAGTACCATTGGCTCCAGGCCTTCCCCCCACCAAAATTTCCCTTGGTTCATCTCGTGCAAGGGACGCCATAAAACTTCCACACCCTTATCCTCTAATTGCTGAAGATAAATACAAACCTCATCCATCATCTGTTTCCACTTGGTATTTATTGCAGTGCCATCCGTAATTAGTTGTGTGAACTGCTCATCACTTAGTGAACTCATTACACCTTTCCCATCATCCCAGCCACAAGGCTGAGAATTGGCTGGATTGCAAGCGTGCCACATGATATTGATAATTGCTCCCTTTTTCCATTGGTTAACAGCTTGGTCGATCATAATCTGACGATTATTAATATTATCTGCCTGAAAAAGAAAATCTCCACTCCAAAGTGCAGGATATTTGTCGGTCACCGTTTTTACTTCCTCGGTCCACCTGGTTGGATCTGAATTCGGTTCGCGGTTGTGCATGCCTGCCACCGTTTTATTTCCAGAAATCTCGTTGAGGTAATTAATTGTTTTGAAAGGAGAAATTGATACCCCAACTGGTGGTTTGACAACGTCAATACTTGGCTCTGGATTTATATCCTCACCACCTTTACACGAAGTAAAAATGAGTATGGCTAGAAACATTAATCCGTTAATAATCTGTTTTCTCATAATTTTTTAATTCTAAAAATATATTTTTCGTCCAGCGGATCTAGATGATAATTAACCTTGACTCTTTATTTATAGCTTTTTCACATCGACCCAAAATCTTCTCGGCTTTCCGACAACCTTGTCGTAATCGGAGTATATCTTACTGTAGTCATCCACCCCTTCTAAAGGAAAGTCAAAAGAATTATCTGTTATGGTTTTATTGTTATTGTTTCCAAGAGACAAGCTACCGGCACCTCTGAAAGTTGCGACTGAAACGATGCCGGTCGATGAGGTAAATTTCACAACGTTAGTTGTATAATCTCGTTCCCACTTACCTTCGCCAATAGGGATTTTTCTATAAAAATTATTTACGTCTGTTTGAGGATTTCCTATGAATACGTAATTGGCATACTTTCCGTCAGCACCTGCACTATTGGTAACCTTACCGTAGGTTTTTCCTTCAGCAGTAACGCCTTGGAACTCAAAAGTGAGTCTGTTATCCAATTCCAATGAAGGACCTGTGGTCGCTGACCATAACCAAGGCTTAGCTGAAAAATCTATTACTTCACCACCGCCATATTCAGGCCCGGTGCCTCCATAAACAACCTGTTTCTGAATGGTGTAAGTTCCAAGGAGTGTTTCTGTAAATGGAATAAGTTCAACTGTCCATTCTCTTGATTTTCCAGATTCTGAAGTGATTGTATATTTATATTTATTATTGTTGGCTGCAAAATTTACTTTTTCACCAGATAAAGGTTTTATTTCAGATTTATAAGATGTTTGAATCTGGGCTGACACAGCTGAAAGATTTGTTCCTGCCTGAATCAGTACCTTAACTGCTACGGTCCCAGCCTGTCTATCTACAACTGCAGGTCCTATTTGTGCCAACCCATCTCCTAAGGTCACCGCTTCGATGGAGCGTTCATTGCTAACAACATCATCATAGGGGTCTTTTTGGCAAGCACTGAATAAAATTGTTGTAATCATTAATATTACAACCACTAGTTTATTGTTCCTTTTCATTGTTGAATATTTATGGTTTCATTAACGGATTAGTATCTAATTCTCTCTGCGGTATAGGAAAGAAATATGCTCCACTGGTAATTGTTTTGCGGTAATCCTGCGCCATTTTTTCCATACCATTTGTACGGCGTAGGTCAAATAAACGATTACCCTCAAATGCAAATTCCCAAGCTCTTTCCGCCACTACAGCATCACGAAATGCTTTCACACCTAAAGACGGAGGCAAATCACCAAGTCCAGCCCTAGCCCTTATCCTATTTACTGCTGAATACCCTTCACTTGGACCTGCAGCCTCTGCATAAATAAGAAGTATATCAGAGTAGCGGATAATAGGAGAATTTGCATTCATTTTGTCAGCATCACGTCCTGGGTCTATAAATTTTCTGGAAAATGGCCTTGAAGCAGAATTGATATCAAGGTTGTAAACAGTACCAGAATTAGTATAGGAAGACACAATAAGATCTGTTTTTCGCTTGTCAGTGTTTGCATAACTATTGTAATGACTGGCTTCTGTCCTAAAGTGATTCCAGCCTTGTCCAATATTAATTACCGGACTAGTTGCGTTACTTGGGTTATAGGGAATAGACATGGGGCGATCAGAACCGAGAAACATGTTTGGTAACTTCGTATATTCACCCTCTCTTACACCTAGGCGATCAACAGCAGCATCAAAGATATGCTCGTTAACACTTCCAGCTGTCTTATATAGAGCTGTATTCCAGATGTCAACCAGTGTATTGGTAAACCCAAAAACAGACTGATCATTAATCACTTTAGCAGCATAAGTCTTTGCATCTGTATACTTTTTCTCTGCATCATCCACAAAAGCATATCCAGGGGAATTATAACTTTTAGAAGAGGCTAAATGCAAGTATACTTTGGCTAGCAATGCCTGAGCGGCAACTTTGTTCGCTCTACCCTCTTTATTTTTAGCAATACTCATTAAACCTTCTGCGTTCTTTAGATCACTTTCTATGAGACTGTATATCTCACTGAGAGATGATTTAGCCATCGGAACCTGCCCTGCATCAGCAATAACTTCTGTTCTTAACGGAACTGCTCCAAACAATCGCACTAAATTAAAATTGTGCAAAGCTCTCAAAAAATACCCTTCCCCAATAATTTGGTTTTTGTTAGCAGCAGTGATACCTTCTACATTTGGAACATTTGCGATCACTGAATTAGCTCTTGCGATGCCTCGGTATAAATAGGTCCATAAATTATCCAAATCCGCATTTGCCGGTGTCGTCCTGATCTCATCCAATTCAAAATTAGAGACTCCTGCATCACCTTTTTGCGTTAAGTTCTCTGTAGGAAGTTCAGTAATGATGTAATAACCCCGGGAGTAATAACCGACCTCGGGAAGTATTGCATAAGCATAGGCTAATGCTGAATTTGCGTCTGCCTCTGTTTTATAAAAGGAACTGGTATTCACTAACCCATAAGGCTTTTCTTCCAATTTCTGACAGCTTGATAAAACTGCTGCAAAAACAAATGCGCTGTATATATATTTTTTTATGTTCATGATTTTAAAATTAAAAGCCAATATTTAATCCTAGTGAAATCGCCCTCGGTCTTGGATACGCACCCTCATTAACACCATTTTCTCCGAGTTCTGCATCAAAGCCTGGATTAAACTTAGTGAAGGTGTAAAGGTTGTTGCCAGAAAAGAATATCCTTAGACTTTTTATCCCATTGATAGGATTAGCCTTAAAATTATATCCTAGGGTGACGTTTTGAATACGCAAGAAAGAACCATCCGTGATGAAGAAATCAGAAGCTAGGAACCCTCTTGTATTATTTGCTCTTGGAATCTCATTACTAGGATTATCCGGTGTCCAACGCATGATCTGCCTGCTTGGTGTCAGTTTTCTAAAATCAAATACATCATTACCATAAATCCCGTAAAACTGAGCGGAAAGGTCAAATCTTTTGTATTTTAAGTTTGTGTTAAAGCTATATAAAAAGTCCGGAGTCGGATTTCCTATAATGGTTCTATCATTGCCATCGATTACCCCATCAGGAGTTCCGTTTGGTCCAGATATATCAAGATATTTTATTTCACCTGGTTGCGCAGCAGCTCCCGTTAAACCTGAGGCAATACCTTCCTGAACCGTTTGTATTATCCCATTTGATTTATAACCATAATAGGCAAACATCGGCTGACCTACCGTGTAGGTTAGAATTCTTTGTCTGACCAATTCATAGAGGGTTCCAACATCAACCCGATTTTTTTCACCCATGCTAATCACCTTATTCCGATTGCGCGTGAAGTTAACCCCAACATTCCAAGAAAATTCACTCTTTCTAATGATATCCGCATTAAGGCCAATCTCAATACCTTTGTTGTTAATCTCACCATCGTTAATCCATTGTTCATCAAAGCCTGATGAAGGAGCAATAGTTCTCAACCTTAGAAGATCATCGGTGTTTTTGTTATAATAATCAATAGTCAACCTAAACCTCTGATCCATAAAACCAATATCTACTCCCAAGTCTAATGAGGTGGTAGTTTCCCACTTTAAGCTATTATTCCCTAAGCCTCCAACAATTGTTAAACCCTGTTCATTATTTGCACCTGATAAACCTGGACCAAATCCTGTCTGAAAACCATCTCCAGTAAAATATCTGGCTGTTCCAAACCTATCCAGTGTTTGATATGGGCTAATGCCCTGATTTCCTGTAAGCCCATAGCTCACTCTAAATTTAAGTTCCGAGAAAACATTGAGTGATTTGATAAATTCTTCTTCGTTTGCTTTCCAAGCCACTGCACCAGATGGAAAATATCCCCACTTGTTATTGGATCCGAATTTACTTGAACCATCAGCTCTGGCTGTTAAAGTAAAGAGGTAACGGTCTTTGAAGACATAATTAGCTCTACCAAACCATGATGCAAGTTCTGATCTTGAGAGTCCATTAGAGATAATCCTATTTGCTGCAGTGCTTAAGTTTTCGTTTTGAATGTTATCGTTAACAAAACCATTACCTATCAAGTCACTC
Source organism: Pedobacter sp. AC212 (assembly GCF_979258625.1). Taxonomy (NCBI): domain Bacteria; kingdom Pseudomonadati; phylum Bacteroidota; class Sphingobacteriia; order Sphingobacteriales; family Sphingobacteriaceae; genus Pedobacter; species Pedobacter sp. AC212. The sequence continues at coordinate 3,696,613 of NZ_OZ409870.1, forward strand.
GTTCTTGTATTAAATTTTTGGAAAGAGTAACCCGCGACAAAGTTAATGCTGTGGTCTTTCCCGAAGGTTTTATTTGCGGTCAGATAATTTTCGGTCAGCAATTCTGTGGTGTTAAAATTATTTATTGCACCATAGCCATTGCTTTCAAATCCTCTAAAGGTTACAATTGAAGGCTCATATACGTCACCGATTGAATTGCCATATTTTGAGCTTAGTTGCGTTCTGAATTGCAGCCATTTGGTTATTTTGGCGTTGGCATAAACTGTTCCAAGTACATCAATTGTCTTACTCGTGTTCAATACCTCATTGGCTATGGCCAAAGGATGTCCAAAATCTGTGGGACTTGTTCTGAAATAATTTCCCTTATCATCATAAACTGGAAAAACCCTTGTGCGATCTGCATTAACCTGTACACCATTGTTTTTTGTGTAGGTAAGAATTACGTTAGTACCCACATTGATAGCATCGGTAAGTTTTTGGTCTAAATTTAATCTAGTGGCGAAGCGATCATAGAAATTTTTAATGACCAAACCTTCTTCTTTGTAATAATTTCCTGAAATAGCGTATTTAGTTTTTTCACTTCCTCCATCTGCAGTAAGTGTATAACTCTGAGAGAATGGTTTGCGATACACTAAATCAACCCAATCGGTATTGTGTGGCCACTTTGGCTTTGAAGGGTCAAGGCCTCGTAATTCTGCTATGGAAGGAAAATAAACTCCCCCTCGTATTTCACCAAGATATGGCAGTTGGTTTGCAGGGGTACCTCCTGTTAAAGCTGCTTCATTAGCAAAAGTTGCCTCATCAATGGCATCTCTCCAAAGGTCAGGCTTGGAAGACATAGCAGATACCGTATTAAGTGTGCTTAATGAAATGTTAGACTGCCCAAGCTTACCTTTTTTTGTGGTGATCAGGATGACTCCATTAGCACCTCTTGAGCCATATATAGCTGCGGATGAAGCATCCTTTAATACTTCAATCGATTCGATATCATCAGGATTTATCTGCTTCAAATTACCAGCATCACCCCAAGGAAAGCCATCTACAACCATTAGTGGACTATTTGACCCGTTTAATGAACTTGTTCCGCGTATACGTATAGTGGCTCCAGCACCTGGTCGTCCTGAACCGGATATAACCTGAACCCCAGGTATTTTTCCCTGTAAAAGTTGGTCTACAGAGGCAGAGGGAGTTCGATTGAGTTCACTTCCTTTTAATGTCGAAACAGAACCCGTAAGGTCGCTTTTTTTAACTGTACCATATCCAACAACGACAACCTCATCCAGATTTTTAAGATCGGGCTGCAGGCTAGCGCTAACACTGTTTTGACCTGAAGCAACCGCAATTTCTTTAGTTATCATGCCCACCATTTTGAAAATAAGTGTATTACTTTTTGCAGGCAATGTTATTGTATAATTTCCACTATCATCAGAAGAGGTTTGGATGTTTTCTCCTTTGACAGAAATTATAACGCCAGGCAAGGGCTTGGCAATTTCGTCTACTACATTCCCTTTTATAGTTCTTTGTTGCGCAAGCACTGTATCAGCGCTCAACAGTACACAAAGAAAGCAAGCAAATGCGATGTAAAAATTTCTACTCATAAAGTTTAATTTGGTTAATAAAATTATATGTCCAATTGGTGATTAATTGATAAATCAAAACTAGTTCATAATGAATAAACCCATTAATACTATTTTAACATTTGATAGTATAATAATGAATGAGCACGTATTTTATACTGAGTTCACTTACAATGGAGCCATCTGGAATAAGGAATTCCAGTTATTTGAATTCTATTTTACCTTTTCGTCAATAATACATTTTATAGAAATCTCCAAATATGTGTAAATACTTTGGGTAAAATCCAGATACTTATTTCCGTCCATATGTCAGCGAAAAATTTGAAAATTGAGCATCTTCTTTGGTATCACCTTTATAGTGTAACCCTGGCCTCGGGCTCCTGTCCCATTGTTCAAGGGACATTCCCTTTAAGTTTATATCCAAGGCTATTTCTTTCCAATTCATATCACCCTGTTTGTATTTGAATTGCAACCTTTGATCTGCATTCACATTTAAGCTAATTGAATCGGTTCATTTCTGGTGATTTTTTCTTCAATTAATGTAAAGAGTTTTTTATCAACCACCTTCCAAACCATAATTTGGTCACCTTGAACGCCAAAACCCATAGCGGAATGAACATCACCATAGAACGTTAAGCCCTTTAGACTATTACTGCGGTTGAGCACTTCAACGTGATCTTGTGATTTTTTGTGTTGACGATGAAGGAAATCAGCTGAAAAAGCCATGGAGAAAACTTTGCAGTCTGCTAGATCTGTATGAATATGAACCTGATCGATATCCAGCGTTAAAAGTGCAGGTGCAAAAATGACCCTGTTTCCCAAGTCCGCATAATGCCTCAATTCACCTTCGTACAAAAAAATGAGACAATAATAATTATGACTGTGGGGCTCATTATAAACTTTACCTGAATCGTCGGTTCGATCTTTTATATACAAAAGGAACTGGTCGTGATCCTTTTTTTTGAAATCTATATTATATTTGGGTATCACCTTCTCCGTTTTTTTGATTAAAAATTTATAGTTCAGGTAGCGTACAATACTTCTGGTAATCATGGCAGAATTGGTCATGATATCAATTATCTGATCTAGCCATGTGGCTATATCATAAATTGACTGTAGAACATAAACGCTTACCAATTCGTTCGCTGAATTCGGCATCGTACAATCAATAAAGTGTTTAAAAACTTGATAACACTAAGTATCCCGGAAAAGCCAAAGATATAATTTTACATTAAAAAAATACTAATTGGTATGTTTTTAAATTAGTTTTGCATAAAAAAAATAAAATGGAGACACAAACTCATCTTACACCAGAATTCACACTGAACGTAGTTCTTGCAGCAATTGCAATAGCAATTGTATTCATTACCTTAATGTCGTTAGTTAAAGAACCGCACAGGCAAAAAATAAATGCACTTTTGATCGCAGGCGCAGGCGCTGTGTACTGGAGTGGAGGTTTGGGCATTTGGGAGTTCATGTTCGGGACGGTAATGCTTTTTGTGGCTTATAAGGGCTTCAAGCATTATTATTTTATAGGCATCGGCTGGTTGCTGCATACCACATGGGATATACTTCATCATCTATACGGCAACCCAATCGTTTATCTGGAACCCTCGTCTTCTGCAGGATGTGCGGTATGTGACCCGATATTGGCCATCTGGTTTTTTATGGGTGCACCTTCTGTGTTCAATTTTTTCAAAAAGAGAAGATTTTTAAAGTTAACTGTAAAGACAAATTAGGCAATTTTAACATTTTAGTTTTCGGATATTGCAATATGTTACTCGAAAGCGATGTTAATTGGAGTATTCAAAGTAATAACTGATTTAAAACAATAAATAAAATATATATGTCTAAAGCAGCATCAACCAGAGATTTGATCATCAGAAAATCTTTTGATCTCATTTATCAAAAAGGATATCAGTCTACCAGTATAGATGATATTATCAGTACAACAAACGTAACCAAGGGTGCCTTCTTTTACCATTTCAAAAACAAAGAGCAGATGGGCCTGGGATTGATATCGGAACTGCTCTATCCAAATCTCTATAACAGAATGGTAAGCCCGTTGAAAGAAAGCACAGATCCTGCAAAGGATATATATGCTATGATGGAATCGCTTCTTAACGATACTCTTTTCTTTAATGTTTCCCATGGATGTCCTGCAATTAATCTTATAGATGAGATGGCTCCGGTAAATGAGTCATTTAGAAAGGCACTCGCGAAATTGACGCTTGCCTGGCATAATGCAATTGCATCTTGCATCAAAAGAGCCCAGCAAGCAGGCAAGATCAGCACCAAGGAATCTCCTGAGCAAGTGGCTGTAATGGTTATCTCAGGATATTCAGGAATCAGGATGCTTGGTAAGGTAATGGGCAGAGGTGTGTACCAAACCTACCTTACCAGCCTTAAAGGATATCTTAGTTCATTATAATTTTTTTTAAACAATAACATACCATATAGTATCTTTTATGCATCAGATTTTGTTAACCCTCCATTCGATCAACAGGTGGTTGGTACTTATTTCTTTATTATATTCCATTTTTTTATCAGTGAAAGGATTAGTCGGCCACAGCCCGTTCCGTAAGTCTGATAATCTGGTTAGGCATATTACGGCCACTATCGCTCATATTCAGCTTTTAATCGGTCTGTATCTGTATACAATGAGTCCGATTGTAAAGTTTGCTTCCGTTCTACCAAGCGTGGATGGAGTGATGGATGAACATATATTCTTCAGATATGTCCATATGTTATCAATGGTGCTCGCAGTCGTAGTGCTGACGATTGGGTCCGCAAAGACCAAAAGGATGGGAACGGATCGATTAAAGTTCAGAACAATGATGATTTGGTACACGATTTCCTTGTTGATCATTCTAATTGCCATTCCATGGCCTTTCTCTCCCCTGGCTAACCGTCCCATGTTTAGAACATTTTAAAATTCAATTATGATTAAACTACTTAAATATCCTATTGGCAGACTTAGGATCATCGGGTTTCTGGAAGGCCTATCACTTATCTTCCTTGTATTTATTGCGGTACCTTTTAAATATATCGGCAACATACCGGTTCTTGTGAGAATCATTGGTCCTATCCACGGCCTTCTTTTCTGCCTGTTTTTAATCACCACCTTTGGCGTTGCAACCTCTTACAAGTGGAAATTCTCTAAAACCACCTGGAAAGTACTATTGGCATGCCTGATTCCATTTGGGACATTTTATATCGATCGGTATATACTTTACCCTGAATCCGTATTAGAGGGAGAAATGAGCGATGAACAGGAGAATGAGTTATAAAAAATATAAAGTCATGATCTTAATTTTGATCATACCTGCGATATACGTGACATGCTGCAATATTAAACCCAATCCAAAGATTGATAATAATACCCGATTCGAGAAACGCCTGTCCTTTTACAAGCTTTTTCAGGGTAAGCCAGCTGAACTCATTCCTGCTCCTGATGTAGAGGTACTTGAATTATCATCAACACTATTCACTGACTATGCGGAAAAGCAGCGTCTGATCAAACTTCCGCCAGGAAAAAAAATGAAATTAATCGGGAACGGGCTTCCGGATTTTCCAGAAGGAACGCTGATCGCAAAAACATTTTACTACCCTTTAAGCCTGGGTGGGAAATTACAGATAATCGAGACCAGATTGCTTTTGCTCAAGGCTGGCAAATGGCATGCCGCTGTATATAAATGGAACAAGGAACAGGCAGAGGCTTTCTTGATTACTGATGGCGATGTTGTTCCGGTTAAAAGATTGGATTCAAACGGTAAAATGATGGCTATTGGATACCATATCCCTGCAAACAACGAATGTGTAAGTTGTCATCATTCCAATGATAAAATATTGCCAATTGGTCCGAAGGCTCGTAATCTTAATGTTGAGGTTGTGCGTGGGCATTCAAAAGTCAACCAGCTTCAATATCTGATGGACAAAGGATTGATGAGTGCTGAGAAATTAAACAAAATTGACAGACTCCCTGCGGATAAGAATACCAAGATTGCGGTCGATGACAGGGCAAGAGGTTACCTGGAAATCAACTGTGCGCATTGCCATCAGCGAGGGGGATTTGCCGGTCAGACGACACTCGATCTAAACTACGGCACTACGCTAGATGGAACAGGAATACGCTTGCACAGGAATAATATATTGATAAGGATGTCTGAAATGGGCGATTATCACATGCCAAAGTTGGGAACTACGATGATTGATACAGCCGGACTGCAGCTTATAAAGGATTATTTAAAAAAAATGGATTGACAATAATTTTCTATCAGAGGAACTTTTCATATAACTATGACTACACACTAAATTTATGTATCAATTATTAACCGTTTATCATTCAATGTTCAATTGGTTGGCTCTGATATCTATTGTTTACAGTATCTGGCTTGCTTACCAATCAAAAATCACTGGGCTATCGTTTTCAGGTTATCCAGTTAAGGCCATCAGGTGCTCGGTCGGCCTGATGTCACTACAACTGGCTATCGGAATAATGCTCTACAGGAGAAGTCATATCACTGGAAATTTCTGGCGGGATCAATTATATTATAATGATTTCGAAGGATTTTTCTTTAGTGTAATCCACAGCGTATTGATGACCATAGCTACGGTTATCATGTTAATAGCTGTATTCCCAACCAGAAAATCAAATCCAAAAGAGAAGCAGTTCAGTAAGATTATCATTTATTTTTCGATCGCGCTGGTCATCATATTGTTATCGGTGCCATGGCCATTTTCTCCATTCATCAAACGTCCATATATGAGATAACCCAATTAACTGCAATTGAAAGCCAATAGTTATCCTATCTCAGCACCTAGCTAAAATAATCTTCTTTAACCAATCACAACATTCAAAATAAAAACATATTTCACAAGATGACTAAAACACTAATAATCATATCGGCGGTGCTATTACTGGCCTATCTGGGCTATCGAACTTTCCGCATCCTGACCATCAACAATGATATCGACCAACAGGTCTCAAGCGGTGCTATAATTTTGGATGTCAGGACCTCAATGGAATACGAATCCGGACATATTGAAGGTTCTATCAATATTCCTTTGGGTCAGATTAGGGAGCGGTACAAAGAACTTAATCCGTCAAAGACCTACATTACAACCTGTTCACACGGATTACGAAGTATAAAGGTAGAGCATCTGCTTAAAGAGCGTGGATTTCAGCATGTCTCTAACGGGGGGGCGTGGGTTGATCTTGAAGAGAAGATCAAAAGTGGAAGAAAATGATCAATGATAGTAAGAATTTCATAAACATGAATCAATTGATCAAAGAAAACCAACTTGCACAACTTTTTCGAAAGTTTCTGGATAACAATTGCACACGATCAGAATTGGATTTATTATTTCTTCATTTCGGCACCACGAGCGATGAGGAGGAACTGAAAAAAATGATTGCTGACAATCTCAATATTGAAGAAAAATATGAAGAAGATCCCAATAATCGACTAGGCGCAATTTTAGTGGCATTATATAAAAGTGGAGTCGGATCTTCAGAATCAAATGCCAGGCGGCATCCGAATTCGAAAATTATGCTTATCACATCAGCATTAGAACTGCAGAAAAAATAAAAAATTTGAACAAAAACATACCATCTGGTACTTTTTGTGGTATTAGAAATCTGGACATAGATTGTAAAAATAATTTAATAATACACTATAAATAAGCAACATGAAAATTAACAAATACCATTTATCGTTCATTATACCCCTACTTTTAAGCAGCTGTGCGGGTAAAGACAACAAATTGGGTTCATTGAAACAGGAAAATGCCAAAGTTTCCATTCTAAAAATCTCTGCAAAGAGTAACCTGGCTAAATTCAACTATTCTGGAAGTATAGAGCCGGACAATACTGTAAAAATCGGATTTGCTATTCCAGGCATCATCAATAAAGTTTATGTTGATGAAGGTCAATTTGTAGAAAAAGGTCAGTTGTTAGCTACAATTGATGATACGGAGTACCGCAACTCGCTTTTGATTGCAGATGCAGCCTTGAGTCAGACTGAGGATCTTTATGGGCGTTTAAAAGATCTCTTTGAAAAAGAAAGTTTGCCAGAAAAGGACTTTATTGATATTAAAACAAAGCTGGCACAGGCTAAAGCATCGAAAAATATCAATACCAAAAGGATCAATGACTGCCGTTTATATGCGCCAATGTCAGGATATGTGACTGGAAAGGCAATTGAGGCGGGCAGCAGTGCCAGTCCGGGTTTGCCCGCATTCGATATAATTAAGACCGATCAGGTTTATGCTCAGTTTACGGTTCCTGAAGCCGAAATCGGGTATATCACAAATGGGCAGGCTGCAAGTGTTTTTGTTCCTACTCTTCAGGACACATTAAGCGGGAGAATTTCGCGGACCAAGGTTTTCGAAAGGGTAAATGAAGCGTCGGTATCAAAGAACCTGATAATGATCCCGATTTGCTTTTGCTCCTGAATACTGAAGATAATTTGTGAGCACAGGTAAGATGATCAGTCGGGCGATTATTTTTGATCCCCGAAGTATAGGGTCATGTAAAAAATCCCGGCCTTTCGAGCCGGGATCCTGATTTCCCAAAACAGTGATTTTTTTTTATTTATCGCTATTTTTCTTTTCAGTAACTTCTGCTCTGATTTCCTGAGCTAAAACCTTAAGGTCCTGCATCGCTTTACGAACGCGCGTACCTGCCGCAGCATTGCCACCGTCATAAAATTTAGTAGCATCGGCTTCGATTGAAGAAACCAGTTCTTTTACTTTTTCAAATTTTTCCATAATTGTTTTATTATCGGCCAAACAGATGACCATCGTTAAAATTTAATTTCGTTACAAAAAACGAGCCGCGAAAATACAAAAATGCTTTAAACGCCCAAACCCTGACTGTTGGAAAGCTCTTTTCCCTTTGATTTTGTGATGGCCTTATTTAAGGAAGGCTCTTTTAAAAACTGCTCTCTCTTCTCTGCCCTGCCATTGGCTGCAAACATATTAAGCTGAGAATAACGTGGCACGGCTTCAACCTGCAACTTCACCTGCTCGCCATTTTTTTCTACGGTAATAGACGGGCGATCACCATTCTTTAATTGCGCTTCGAGTTTTTCTCTATCCTTTGGATTCTCCAGTTCTTTGATGTTGAATTTATCAAGGACTTCTTTTAAATTGAATCCATATGAAGGATCATGATACTGGCTCATATTGAAGTTCATATGACGGTCACGCGGTCCATCCAGGTCAAGCTTCATCCATGCTTTATACGGCAATCCGCCCTGGGTGAGCATATCCTCACGATATACCGCCCTGCCTTCAATCAGGTTCACAGATTGGGATGCTGTAAAACCCTTCCCTCTTTCCACCCAGATGGTCTGCGGCAATGGTGGATTTCTAAAAATCCTGCCGAATTCCTTATCTACGTAATTGATCTTACCTTCTTCCATAGTTGCCAATCTGGTCTTGTGGGCGGCATCTTTTCCAACGGCAAGCTCAGCATTGCCGGTGTGCTTTTTGAATACTTCGATAGCCTCGGCTACATTTTCTCTTTTGAAAACATTGTTTTTCCCGGGCGTATCACTTGGAGAGATGACCAGATATTTCTGACCGGCTTCCAAAGCTTTTCCTTCATTAAGGGCTACATCATACTTGTTAAGGTAGTAGTTTTCGGACTGACCGGATTGCTTGAAATAAAGATTGAGATCAATCTGCCCCTTGTGTCCATTGATCTGGTCTTTTAAAATAAAATCAGGAAGATTCGACTTCATGTTTTCTTCCATTTTTTCCTGAAGCTCCTTACTGAAGCCCAGCGCTTTCATCTCAGATTTGAGATTTTCTAAATTGTTTAAATTCATACTCATTGTGTTAAAGGTTAACTGTTTGCTATTTTTAGCTTTTAAATTATCTGATGGGCTTTCCCATAATAGAAGGGAAAATGTTTGTCCGAACCGGGGCTGATAGCCGGGGGCGTCCTTTTTCTTAATCCATCAATTTGCTCATTCGGGCGCTTTATTCAATATTTGATGGCATTTCGCATAGTCTTTTAGCATTGTAAAAAAGGACGATGACTGCTTGTGCATAACGGGTCTCAGCCAAATCCAAAGCCTGTAACTATTTTCTGATCTGGTTATCCCGAAGCAGGACCGGAAAGCCTGCCTTGACTTTCATTTTCACCCGCTTTACTTTCTTTGAAAAAAGCCCTTTCGCGGCGTCAATCCCTGCTCCAGCTACCTGAGTACCTATGGACTGATCCATGCTCAGCAGCTGCAGGCTCCTCACCGCATCATCCGCCCCGCCCGATATGGCATTATCCACTATTGCATCCGGTGCTGCAATACCCTTGATCCCATCCAGGCTATAAATCGACAGATCCACGGGGACTATGTTTCTACCGATTCGAATGGTTTTGATATCCACCAGCAAACGTTGATTGGTCAGGTTACAGAGTCCAAAAATTTCGTGTCCCTTGGGAATCAGGGTACCATTGATGGTGACCGTGTCTGAAACCACCAGTTTGAGTACGGCACCCTGGACGAGGGATTGTTTTGCTGCGACCTCGGCTGGAATTGCAGCAAACTTTTCTTCCGGTGCTGTATTAACCTGTTTAATGTAGGCATCACGAACACGCTCGGGATGTTGAATGTCCAGAACTTTTTCCAGCATGCCAGAAAGCTGTTTCATCTCCCGATCCTCACTGCCATTCCCCTGCATAGAGGACATGAGCTTTTCAAGCCTGTCGACATCGGTGCTCATCCGGGGCACTTTTATATTACGCTCCCGGGAAGAAGCCAGGGCCTTGGGTTCGACCGGTGCATTGATCTGCGCATTTAATTGCTGCAGTTTGAGATCAATGTCCTTTGTGGGATCTGTTGGTTGCGAAGTGCTGAAACCGAATCTGCCGGCGATTTCTTCCAGATGTCCGGAACTGGTTTTTGATGAATCTTTCTGGCTTTCCTGATAAATCCCCATCTTATCTGCCGGCTTTTCCTTAGTGAAGCTGGCATTGGGAAGTGAAGCATTGATACCGGCATTTCCGCTTGATTTATTTCCGGCTGTCTTTCCCCCGCCCATGGCATAAAAGGCCAAAGAAAGAAATGGCAGGATCAGTATGGGCAGGATAAGCAGGATTTTCCTTTTGTCCCTGATTTTTTGATTTTTCATATTTCTATTGTTTTAATTGGTTAATGAATGGCGCAGATGATTAAATTCAGCAAGAAGGCGGCAATGATGACAATAAAGCTGACCAGTATTGCTAAAAGCCCTCTTGATGAAATGTTCCGGCATTTAAGATTGAGATGGTCTGCCAATCTTTTTTGCCAGGAAAGTATTCGTTGATTAACCCTGGAGATCACCGTGGATTGATCTCTCTTAGTTTTTGGTTCCTTTTCCATTTGCTAGGGATTTAAGGGTTCATCATGATTATCCAGGGTTTCCCACCGCTGTATCAAAAACCCGTGCGGATTGTTATCTGAGCGGGAAACATCCCTCAGGGTTCCGGAAGTGATAAGCTTTCGTGTCACGGTTGAAGTTGCCCGGATCAGTTTCTGCGTGGCATAACACTTAAAGCCATAGGGATAATCATCAAGATCGAGCAAAGTACTGTCCACCACAATTTCCTGGGAGATATTCGCAGAGATCAGGTTATTGAAGTAGCCTTTTTCCTTGAGGTTATCATAAGCCCTCTTGGCACTTTCATCCGCCAGGTTTAAAGCGGACGAGATATTGGACTGGATCACCTTTTCATCGGGATCCAGGGTGAAAAAATAATGGTGGAACATTTTGATGTGGTCCCGGAGCTCTACAGCAATATTACTTTTACGATCCGCCGAAACTGCTTCCAGAACCTTTCCGTTGGCCAGAATGTAGACTGTGCGATTGGCCCGGGCAGCCATTTCAAAACCTTTATAGATCGCAAAGCCCGAGATCAGTATACAGGCAAGGATCAAAAAGATACTAAAGCGTTTGATGTGGCTGAAGGCGGTATCAATGTTTTTGAACTGAGTAAACATAATGATTGGTTTTTAAGTTGATTTACCGGATATCTTGTCTTTCTGATGGCTGTTCTGATCCGGGAAATAATCACCCTGGGCAGCGCTTGAATAGCTGTGTGACTGCATGCGGGCACCATCTCCAAGGGCGTCTGCTACCATCCCCCCAGCCCCCATTACAGCGCTGGCACCGGAACTTGGGGCAGCGATTACCATGGAATTCACTTTGGTCAGGATGGCATTTCCACCCCCTGCATGGACTACATAATTGGCTACATTGGGGACAGAAAAATAACCGACGATTCCAATGATCAAAAAGATGAGGTATGCCGTATCTGTGGACGAAAAGAAGGTATCTCCCTGCGCTTCAATCTGCGCAAGATCTACCTTGATCATATTTTCCTGAATCTTTCCCAGGATGCTACCGAATATATTGGCAATGGGCAGCCAGAGAAAAATATTTACATAGCGGGCAAGCCACACGGTGAGGGTCTGCTGGAAGCCATCAAATACTGCAAAGCCAAATACCAGGGGCCCAAGAATGGCCAGCACAACGAGAAAAAAAGTGCGTATGGTATTGATGCATAGCGAAGCTGCCGCATAAAGCACTTCCAGGACTTCCTTTAGCCAGGACTTGATGGAATTGCGCAGGTTGTAGCTCTGTTTTTCCATCCAGAACTGCATACTGTTTCCCAGTCCGTCCAGAAATGTTTCATCTGCCCGCTCAGGGTCAGAAGGGTGCGTATATTTATACCATTTATCACTATCCCCCTGCCCGGTCTCGCCAACATACATTTGCCAATTTTTAGACTTTTTGATCGCTGCCTCTTTAATTTTGAGCAACCTTTCAATCGCAAGGTTGCTGTCACTGACCATTGCCCCGGTAGCAGATACCGTAGGTTTGAGCACGCCATTCATTATTCCGAGTACTGCAGGGAACATCATGATACATAGACCCAGGGCAAACGGACGAAGCAAGGGATAAAAATCAATGGGTTCTGCCGCAGCAATCTGCCGCCAGACCCGGCTGGCAATATACCACAGGGCTCCAAACCCGGCTATTCCCCTGGCCACATCAATCAGGCGGGAACAGAGCGGCAGCATATCATCATATACCTTGTCCAGCACAGGCTGCATGCCCGTAAGTTCCGCTGCGATCCCCTGAGCAAATACCGTTGCAGGAAGTATAAAAAAGGCAAGGGCAAGGCCTGTCCACTTGAAAAAGAGACTAAATATTTTTTTCATCTTGTTAAATTTTAGTTGACCTCGAACAAAGCTTTTGAACCTTCCATATCCGCGGTAGCCAACTTTCGCTGGAGCAATAGTTTTCCTGCATCCAGGTTGAAACTTCGCAGAAAACTGAGCTTATCGCTTGTATCCAGGTAAATGCGGTCAATGGCATCCAGCCGTTCGGCATCATTCATCCGGAGCGAATTTGCGGTAATGATCATGGTGAGCTCATCGAGATTATCCAGGCTCCGGGAAAATAGCCCACTGTAGAGTTTGGACAGATAATCCAGTTCTGCAACAGTAAAAAGGCCGGATGCATTAAAATTCCTGAATGCCCTTTTATATTCTGAGACGATATCTTTCTGGGCAGTGATGATATCTACCACGCGCCTGTATTTTCTAACCTCGGGACTCACGGCCATCAAGCCATCCAGGAATGTTTCATGAATGGAAAAATTTCCCTGGGAAATATTCCTGACCGCATTGTATCCGCTCGAGATGACCGTATATCCTTTTTTCATATCCGAAAGAATATTTTTAAGCTGGCTTAGCTTTTCAACGTTCAGCAGTAATTGCTGCACCTCAGTGGACTGGGCCATGGATCTCCCTGAAAATGAAAATGCCAGGACAAAGAAGAAAACCCAGGATTTAATTTGACTTATTTTCATGACATACCTCCATTTCTTTTAAAGTTTTAAGCTCATTGTTTCTTTCTCCGGCGAGAGATTTTGCGGCGCCCAAGAATTGCAGCGCAAAGATTTTTTTGCTCTGCATGGACCGGTAAATTCGGTCAACCCTCAGGATCCGTTCCTCGTCGCCCATTTCAATCTTGCCCGAAGTGATAACCAAAAGGAGTTCCTCCATATCGTTCATGCACTCTGATAACAGGTCCTTTTTTACCAGATCTATATAACCCATACTTTCGATTGCCAGTCCATCTACATCATCCAGTCGGGAAAACGCTTTACCAATGAGGAGCTGCATGGCCAGGATCTCTGCGATCCTCACGTCTTTTCTCACCGCCGGGCTGACCATTTTGAGTGAAGAAAAAAAAGTACTGTGCAAATCAAACTCTCCCCTGGTTGCACCCTTGATAAAGGTCAACCCTGAACTTCCGATTTCATATCCTTTTTTTAGGTAACCTGCGTAAAGTTTTAGTGCCGCTAACTGCTCGATGAGATACCTCTTTTGCGTCTTTTTTTGTGAGAACCACTCTGACCAGGTCTGCGCCTGGGTATGTTCTGCTACTGCAAGCAGTGATATGCAAACAATAGCCATGCGAATTTGTCTAATCCACCCCATATAACTCCTTTAGTTTGGCTACCTCATCCACTGAGTTAGCGCGCTTAATACTCAGGGTTATATTTCCTGAATTAAACTTTTTCAGGTCCGCATAATTCTCCTCCATTTTATCCGCCGCGGCACCGATAATTTCCAGCCGCCTGGCATCACTCATCTGGGTTTTAAATGAGTTGACCACCAGGAGCACCTGATCGAGGTTCTCTACGCTTTCTTCTAAAATACCGAGATAAACTTTTTGCATCTGGTCAACTTCTTCCACACTGAAGTGCTTATCCTTTTGAAATAACCCTATAGCCCATTTATATTCATCAACAATGGCAATCTGTTTGACTGTTAACTCTTTCACCCGTTTATAATAGGTAATGGCAGATTTCACTTTCCAGAGGGAGCTATAATATTCAGAATACAGATCCTTTTGCTTTTCGGTCCAATCAGCAATTTCGGTCAGCTTAAGTTTGGAAAGCTGATTTTCAAGGACTTTCTGGGCATTTTGTAGCCAGATCGTTTCGTTCTGCAGGCGCTGCACTTTTAGATCCACTGCACGGATAACCTTCTTCACACCGGCCTTGATCACTTCCAGTACTGCAATCTGAGCAGTGGCCCCTTTAGGCAGGCCCACACAAATGGTCATTGCGCTTACCGGGAGTATTACCATATAATTTTTCATAATCTTTTTCATTTTTCTGCCCAGGCAACCGATTATTTTAAATTGATTGGCTAAGGCGTTTCGGATTTTTGCGGTACATGGCCTTGTACCTGAATGATGAGATCTCATATTTTTGATGTTTTTATAATTGATGTTATTGTTTGGTATATTTTCTTTTACCGATGAGGATAAATCCCGAATCGGGATAGATCATAATGAGTTTACCTTTTCTGGTCTCGCTCATCATTTTTGTAGCCTCATCATAGATCGCATGCCATTCTTCCAGCTCATGCTGACGTTTTCCCACTTTACTGTTCCGGATCAGATTGAATCCCGTTTTTCGATGGATCAAAAAATTGTTGCCATCCGCTGGTTCTACTATTAGGGTATCATCGGCTTTACTCAATTCCCCTGTTGCCGAATTGGTGTAGAGGCCAGGCAGGAATTCCCGGACGGAATCCCGATGACAGGCAGTGCAGGCTATAGCCATCACGCCCAGTAGCATTTTTGAATAGTTTTTCATATGATTGGATTTTAGTTTACCACTGTATTGTTTTTAATATCGTTTGCCAGGGAAATTATCCCTTTCCGGATGCTGCCCAACCGGGCTGCATAAGCCTGCACCAGCATTTTTTCTTTTTCCTCAGTCGTGTAGGCGAGATATTCTTCGATCGATACTTCCGTCCGGTACACCTGGCTATGCTGACCGCCAAGGGAAATAAATACCTCTTTATAGTTTTTGCCCGGATCATTGGCGCGGTTCATCGAAAGGATCTGGGACTTCTCTTTTTCGGTGAGGCCCAAAAGCTGCTGGATATCGTCGAACTTATTCTGATACTTGCTTTGATCCAGCAGAATCTTGCATTCCGAATTATTGATAATCGCCTGTTTCACTATGGGAGAAGAAATGATATCTTCTACTTCCTGGGTCACCACCACAGCCTCTCCGAAGAATTTACGAACAGTCTTAAACAGGTATTTGATGTATTCCGCCATGCCTTCCTTGGCAATGGCTTTCCAGCATTCTTCGATAAGTATCATCTTGCGGACCCCTTTTAGTTTTCTCATCTTGGAGATAAATACCTCCATAATAATCAAGGTTACCGCAGGAAAAAGTATCGGGTGGTCCTTAATGGCATCGAGCTCAAAAACAATAAATCGCTGAGACAATAAATCCAGCTGCGAGGAGGCATTGAGCAGATAATCAAACTCCCCTCCCCTGTAATAGGGCTTGAGTACGTAAAGAAATCCCTTGATGTCGAAATACTGCTCACCTACCCCGTTTTCCTCCAGCACTACAAGGTATTCACCCGATAAAAAATCGTAAAAGGAATTGAAGCATGGGAAAATATCCGGATAGGATTCCAGATGTTTAAAATATAAGGTCAGTCCGTTGGAGAAACCAACATATTCTGAGCGGCTGAAGGTTTCCCCTTCTTTTTTGGATAGCGCCAGAAGCAAGGTTTTGATGCTTTCCTTTTTTTCGGTATCCAGCACATCTCCATCAGCGAGATGAAAAGGGTTGAATGCAATCGGGCTGGTCTCCGAATAGCTGAAGTAGTAGCCCCCAACCAGATCGCAAAGTCCCTTGTAACTGTGTCCCACATCCACCAGCAAAACATGGGTCCCCTGCTCAAAATAACTTCTGACCATATGGTTGGTGAAAAATGATTTACCGGAGCCTGAGGGACCAAGAATAAACTTGTTGCGATTAGTGGTATATCCCATGCGCATCGGCTCGTCCGAAATATCCACGTGCACCGGCCTGCCGGAAAGCCGCTCGCCTAAACGAATTCCAAACTCGGACCTGGAGTCCCGGTTATGGCTTTCCATGTTGAAAAAACAGGTGGCCTGCTCCAAAAAGGTATCAAAGGTCTCGTTCATGGGAAAGTTGGCTTCGTTGCCCGGAAGGCCGGCAAACCAAATCTGTGCCTGCCCGTCGGTCTCGCGCTTAGCGGAGGCATCGATGGATGCCATGGCCGATCCAACCTTGTTTTTAATATCCTTTAGCGAAGCTGCATCAGCGGACCAGGCCATGATATTGACGTGGGATTTGATTGGAATTCTGCCAAGGGCAACCGCTTCATTGAGAAAATCATTCACAGAATCCCTGGCATTCGCGTTTTCGCGGGAATAGGAAGAAAGTGAATGCAGCCTAAGTTTTTTCGCTTCGAGCCTTTTGATGGTCTGTTGCACCTCACCCATAAATACATACTGATTCAGGATGTGGTTACAGTCGAGTAACTGGCCAAGGGGTGTAGCGAAACCGGTGCTGAATTTGGATTTGTCGGTAGAATAAGGTTCATAATTTATACGGCTCCCGCAAAATGAAGGAAGATCCTCCACATCAGAAAGGGTATAGATTTCCATGTGTTTCTCCCCTACTCTGATTTCGTCCTTCAGATGGATGTCGCGGATAACCGGCATATCCCTTTCTCCCAGCAGGAAGCAGTAGCGCTCGAGGATTCCGGCAGCATTGGCTGTTCCACAGATTGCATCATCATCCTGGCGCATTAGCGATACGAAGCCTGAATCGCTAAGGATTCTTTCAAACTGGCCCGCCTTATCTATAAAATCTGAAAGTGTGGAGGGGTTTAAGGTTTGTGGAGGGACAAGGCTACCGCGAAAGAGACCGGAGGTTGCCGAAGTAGCGGATTTCCCGGCAGCAGATTTCTTTGTTAAAAAAACGTAACAGCTATGTTCCACAAAGGGCCTCTCGTTGAAGAAGCGCTCACTGGAACAGGAGAGAAAATCTCTGCCTTCTTTCCCGAAATCTGCCTTAAAGTTTTCCTGCAGAAACCAGTCCTGTTTATGCAGGATGCTGCCAGCCGGCAACACTTTGATTGCCTTTACCCAGGCCTGGTGATAGGCCTCATAATTCCGGTCAGAAAGGGAGAAAATCTCCGGCAATACCAGTTTGTAAGCCAGGGTAATGTCTCCGCTAAAAGAGAGGATACAGCCTTGTTCCACTTTATAAATCGGGAGTATGTTTATGGCTTCTTTCATTTTTTTACTTTTAGGTTCTGATAATCAATATTGGAATACTTCAGGCCCGTAAAGAGTCTTCGCGAGGAAAAGCGGATGTAGCTGGGCAGCCCTTTTTTAGATAAATACTTCATCAGCCCGTGCTCCCCAAACCTGTGACTGAGCCGAAAGGTGACCATGAACAATGTAGTTCCAAGGATTAGAATCAGCGGTACCACAATGAGTAAACTCAAGCCTGAAATGTATAGAATGGCAAAGGATAATAACAGTAGTACCAATCCAATAGCGAGATAGGCGATGTACTGCGCTTTGAGTCCCTTGAAGACAATTGGCCGGGAAACGCCCTTATTGATTTGATAGATAGCTGCCATAATTATTCTTTTTTCTGTTATTGATTTTATATGTGTTCAATAGCTCGCTTGGCCCGGTTATATTCCAAAAAATGATTTGAGTACGGTGGCGACAACGACCAAAAAAATACAACTGCCGAACCAGGCCGCGGCGACCTTATTGGTATCTGAATCTCCGGCGTTCCATTTATTAAAGACTTTTATAGCCCCGATAATACCCACAACTGCACCGATGGCATACATTAGATCACAGCCGGTATCGAAATAGCTTTTAACTTTATTGGTTGCTTCCTGAATCCCAGCATTTCCGTCCTGCGCAAAACAGGCTATAGTGAATATGAAATTCGCTAACAGCAAACACCAGCAGTGTAGTCGGAATTTTGAAAAGTTCTTGGCCTTAGCTTTATTTAATAAATCTTGCATCTTGAAAAATATTAGGTTAATAAATGTCCTTAGTTCCATAGGTTTTCAATTTCCTCTGAAGAAATAGCAAATGGTGCATGTTCCCTGATGAATGTATTGATGTGGCTGATATTGGGATTTGAGCCGATTCTACCATATTTATGGCTGATCATTTTGGCGAGGTCTATGAAATCCATTTTGTTGCCATCCTCTGTGGCAAGCACTTCAAAAACTTCCTTCAGTTCCTGAAGGACATCTGGAACAAGGCCAATCTTATCGGATTCTTCGCGTTCATCAATATGCTCACCGCTATTATTACCTGCAAAACTGAGGGCACCCATTTCTACTATCTCCAGTCCCTCGGGAAGCTTGGAGAGTCCCATCATACTAGTTTCGTGATGGGTGGAACGATCGTTTTTTACCGGAATCTGCTGATTTGATGCGGAAAGATTGTCAACTCGTTTTCCGGAAAAAAACAGAAGAAATTCTCTGCGGTAGGCCGTGAGTAGGATTGTTACATACCATAACAGGCTAAATATTGCCGAGGCAATCAGGAACTGAGTCCAGGTGAAGTGTTGCAACATAAGGTTTAAATTTTTGGCGAGGCACCATTGCCTGCCGCTGTGATACAAAATTTCAAAAAGCCGAAATTTTTGTTTCAGGATAACCCGGGTTATCCCTAATGATTTATTTATAAATCATGATTTAATAGCCGTAGCGGCTCTTTTGGTCATCCGGAATCCAGGCATCACTGTCTTCAATCCTTTTGGAAACCAGTTGTTGCATTTCATCTAGGAACCTGGTCTTGCTCATTGATTTGCGCCTCTTGATATCAGAGAAACGTTTAAAATATGTCGAGAGGTTAATCTGGAAAGCCTGGGAAAAAGCATCCATAAGCTCTATGAGCGTTGCCTTACCATCATTCACCTGGCGGGTCTCATAAATCCCATACACCAGTTCGACCACGTTGATACTTTCCCCTGTCCACTTGAGGTTTTTCTGCCCGGTTTTCGGCAACTCCCCTTCTGGTATGCTTCTGTGTAAAATCTCAGCTTGCAAGTAAACCAGCAGCTCCTCATAAGCGATAAATTTGGAGAAGAGGTAGTCGGCAATGGTTGAAAACGAAGGGTCTACATCAGGTACTTCTGCAAAGCCCGGTACCGTTGCATTTTGATGACGAACAAAATATTTATCATCCAGGTCAGTTGCTTTCAGGCGGTAGTACTGGTAAAGAAATTCGTTCTGTCGAAAGAATCTGTCAACGAACGATATTTGCGACAGAAGATGTACTGTTTGGCTTTTTTTTCCAAAAACCGGCATACTATTTTCTATGGCATAGCGCTCGGTAACAAATACCAGCATGGCATAGATCCTTGGTTTCCCGGTTTTAAAGAACCAGATTTCTTCCTGCTGATGCTCAAACCCGGATTTTGCCAAGGCAATCTTCAGCTCAGCGAGAGCAGTCTGAACCACGGCGAGTCCACTTCGCAACTTTTCAAGTGGGTTTTCAATAGCGCTGGTTTCCCTGATTTCTTCCTGCAATATCTCATAGAGTTTTTCTGATAGTTTCGTTAAGGTCATAACAATGGGATTTAAGTTTAAAATTGCGAGGAGCGCTAAAACAGAAAGGGCCTGGAAACAAAAAAAACGGGCAGTAAAACAAATGCCAGATTTTTACGTTAAACAATTGTATCCATTTCCGACAGGACAATATTAGTCTGATTAAAGCTGCGAAGGTTTGATTTCGATCACAATCGACAGCGTATGAACATTTTAGAGAATGAAGAGGCCGATTTACTTGAAACTTTAGGCTTCATTGTGCCACTCCCTGCCCCTATGCAGGAGCGGGTTAACCGGGAGATTCTCACCGAAAAATTCCATCGAAAACAATTGCTTTTAAAACCCGGCGAAACTGCCAGGCGACTTTACTTTATCAGGAGCGGATTTTTGCGCGCTTATTTCATTGATGAACAGGGAAAGGAATGTACAACGTGGTTTATGCGAAAGGGCGATCTGATGATTTCTGTTTACAGCTTTTTCACTCAAAAACCAGCTCATGAGTATATAGAGGTTTTGCAGGACTGTAAATTACAGTCTTTGAGTTGGCATGAACTCAATGCCTATTATGCCGATTTTCCACAGGGAAATTTATTAGGCAGAATCGTTACCCAAAAGTATTATATACTGAGCGAGGAACGATCGATTTTCCTGCGTAGCCAGACCCCGGAAACCAGGCTAAATCAGCTGCTGGAGAGATATCCCGATATCGAGCAGCAAACGACCTTAACCAATATCGCCAGTTACCTTGGAATGACCCGGGAAACATTGAGCAGGATACGTTCCAAAAAAGCAAGGTTGTGCGTTCAATCACAAAATACAGCAAATCAGAAACCAGTTTTTCACTAAATCGATCTCAAGATGAACTCAAAATTTAAACCAATCGCACTCCTCATCCTGCTAGTCATTGCCTGCAAAAAAGAACCAATAGGAAATGCTGAAACCCAAAATAAAGTTCCCGAAAAAAGTAACCTGACATTAAATGATGCCAAAGCTCTTATAGCTAATACCCCAATGGACAGTTCAACGTTCCTACAAGAAACAAGATTAAATTGGGACTCAGCTTATAATAGAGGTAGCAACTGGGTCGTTCGACTCAAAGGCCAACCTATTTATCAGCGATATGCACAGGGCTACCGGGAATTGACCATCAGCAGAAATAAACAAAACCAGATCATTGAAGCCAGAATCCTGGAAATCATCCCAGACGCCATCTATCTGCAAAAAAAAGGCAAAAGCGAAGCGGAAACCTTTACAGGCAGGGTCTTTGAATACGACCTGAACTATAAATTAAAGGGCGGCAGATTGTATAGTGGCGGCAAGCCAGTTGGTGAAATCAAGCAACTGTCAAAGGAAGAAGAAATCCAGAATGTCAACAATTCATTAAATAAAGTAAAATCTTTAAATGGCATCCAAGGGAAAATTATGCTGGCCATGGTGGAATCCTGTATCTGGGTACAAAGCAGTTATGTTGATGCAGAGGGGGATTTTACAGTACATTCCGAAAGACAGTGCAGTTATAGTTTCTCAGGTGACAGCATGCCAAGTATGTACGATGGGATTGGCGGCGGAAATTCCGATTATTCAGGAGGTGGCGGCGGTGGGGGTGGTGGTTCCTCTCCAAGCACTCCATCTGCACCTCCCCCATCAAATCTGCCTGGCGAAAACAACAACAAAGTTGATCCAAAAAAAATGATGGATTGTTTTTCTCAAATCTCTGATCCAAACGCTGCTTTTGTTGTGCGTGTCTACGTAGTAGAACCCCAACCAGGAACCTCATTTAATGTTGGCGCTAATAGTTTTGGCCATGTCGCCATCTCCCTAAGCAAAACAAGCGGAAACACTACAATCACACAGACGGTTGGTTTTTACCCGACTGGGTCAGGGTTGGATAAGTTAAGTTCGCAGTCTCAAGTGAAAGATAATGGCGATATTCATTATGATATTAGTACTACCTACTATTTAGATGGTGGACGTTTTCAAAAGGTGATAGACTATATTAGTAACCCACCTACTAACTATCATTTCACTGACTTTAACTGTTCAGCTTTCGTTTACGGAGCAGGTCAGGCTGGAGGAATCCCTATTCCCGACCCAACAGCACAAATTGGAATTTCCGGACCTGGAGGAGCAGGTTATGCAAAAACTCCAGCAGGAATGGCAAGCGCTTTGCGGGAGCAAAAGGCAAACAATCCAAATCGAGACATTAATGAAGCTGGTGGTAATATCCCAGCAAGTAAAGGACCTTGTAATTAAATCGGAAGATGAGAAAAAAACCAAAGACATGGCTGATAGTAGCCATTTCAATTATTGCTTTCAGTAACATACCTCCAGTCAACTATTTTCTACAGGAAAGTTATTCTTATCAAAACAAAGATGGAAGTTTCACCTATACTGAAGAACCGGGGAAAGGTCTTGATTTTGAAGTAGGTAAAGTAAGGTGGTCTAGATTTAAACAACAGAACCCAAACAACCCAAATAAAACTTTACTCAGGACTTTTGGTTTTAAACCTTGGAGATTTTGGGAGTGGTTAACCATGCTAAAACATTGGGAGAGGTATTCGTTAGATATTGCCGAGTAGACAAAATTATGTTTTAGCCAATATACTTTCACACAAAAATAAAGCGAATGGCTTTGAATAACTTAAATTAGCTATAATTTTTCTAAACCTCAGGCGAAGTTTTGTATAAAAAAATAATTTTGCCTTGAAAAGGATTTGCATTTAAAAGTTGATGAGTTTCCAACCGACGAAATATTACTAAAACAAAATTCGAGATTTTTATTTGACGGATTACAATACCTTAAGTACTAAAGACTTAAAAACCAAGATAAAAAAAGATTTCCCATTCAAGCATTTACAAAATATTTCGATATTATTCTGTCTTTAACTGTTGCAGAGGTTTATAGATCTTCGAATGATGAGAAAACTGATCGAGACGCTGCCTACAAAATGGCACAGCTTTAGAATATTTTAGTGGTTCTTTTACAGATTATTCCCAAAATCAATCTCCTTATGTGAACGAGAAATTATTTAGAGATAGCATTATACTCCTAAATTTCTTCAAAATCTACGGTATTGTTTTTAAGTTGAAGAGATCTGGATTGGAGTGAAATTAATCCAGATATTTTGACTCAATGATAAAAACTAGCCGATCCCGAAGAGCAATGCGGTTTATGAATGCATTATACATCCATTTCACTAACAAGAAATTAATCGACCTACTTTATTTAGACTCTTTAAAAGAATATTTTGAAAAAATTATCATTGTACAAGGGCTATGGTTAAATTACTAGTTGAATAATAAAAAATTAAATTATTTGACGCAGCATGGGGTTGTGGTAATTTTATAATTATAAACTATAAAGTAATAAAGCATCTAGAGATGGAAATAAGTAAGTAAATAACTTCTTTGATCAATCAACTCTAAATATATATACATACATTTTCAAATTTGAAAAATTAGGCCGCTAAAGTCCTGTAGGCACCAGATTCTCACTCCGAAAGGTGATAGTAGAGGACAAATATTCACCGGCGGAGCTATCTGTTTTGGATGGCCGTTGGCGGGAACTGTGACTAGTCCTAAAATAAGTGTCAACTTATTTCAGGACTGGTCACAGCTTAAAAAAAAGCGCGGTCGATTGACCGCGCCTTGATTTCTGCATTTGCAGGTTGAAGGCTTGATTAGCTCCCTGCTTCCTTGGCTACAAATGCGCTACTTGCAAGCGTGCTCAGTTGCGTTTTCAAGTTTGCGATGAAATCATCAAAGGATAGTCCAGTCGAGCGGATCCTGTCTTGCGGGATGTGTTCTCTGAATTCGATGAGTTTACCACTCTCGGGCGCCATTTCCAGGATCCGATTTTCTTTGATGAGCTGCTCAAACTCTGCGCTCAGATCATCGTTGATGTATATATCCTTATAAAGTTGGTCAAAGGAGATGTCATCGACTTTCACCTCTACCCTGTTTTTGTAGTCCGCTACGTTAACGGTGATCACGGCATATTTTTCAGGGTTTCTGGCGCAACATTCCACCTGCCTTTTGCTCAAGGCCACGATCCCCTCGCTATCCCAGCGAGATTTGACTTCGATAAAGTAAATCGGCTGAGTGCCTCGGTAAATAATGAAATCCTGCCCGTTTTGCTGCTCTTTGGTTTGCAGCTTTTCGTCCTTGGTGGAATCCACCAATGCGATGGTGTCTTTCAGGGATTCATCGATTTGCTCCTGGATCATATCTTGAATGCGTATACCAATTTCCTTGATGTAATCCAGGTGCTGATCGTGACGGTGCTTTTCTTTGAGTTTTTCCTTTCCGGCGTCGACTAGACCCTGGAGGTCTTCGATGAGGGCAAGTTCGCCCAAAAGGTTGATCTTTTCTTCATCCTCGGAAAGGATGTTGAACAGACTCGTCCGAGTGTTCTTGTCCCGAAATTTGTGCATCAGTATCTCCTCTTTCACCCGATCGATATTCGGTAGCCAGCTGCCCCAGGTAGGAGGGTTAATGGAAATATTTTTGATTAATTCGAGTACAGTTGGTAAAGTTTCCACCTGAACGGGCATGAAAACTTTATTTGGGTGGAGGGTGCGCTCCATTTCCTTGCCGAGCTGTAATCCGCTCAAGGTATCCTTATGCTGCAAGAAGTCATTAAACGGGCTCAGTGCAAGAACTTCTCGACTTTCAATACAGGTGATATGGTGATACTGATCCTTGAACACTTCGTCAGCGATGGCATCGATCTTAAGTTCAGACTGGGATTTGAGCGTGAATTTTTGATTTGGGAAACAGGCGAGTTTGTCCAACAAATCGTGTTTTAATTGCGTATTTGGATTGATGAGCTTAATGAGCTCCAATAATTTTTCGGTTTTTGCTTCGATAAGCGGGGCATCGGCAGCTTGGAGCCTGCGGATATATAGCCGGCAAGAAATTGGTATCGACCGTTGGGGCTCCGATAAATTCCTGATGAAAGTCCAGTTCGAATTCAGCTTTAAAAAATGCCGTTAGCGCGCCGTTTATCGGTGTGGTCCCGTTCAGTCCAATAAAAAAACACAAATAATGGCTCAGATTGAAAAACCTGCAATCATCGGTGGCGAAGGTTTCATTGGATTTGGAAAGTTTTTCGGTCAACTCGGTGCAGGATTTATTGAACTCATCCCGAAAATCTACCCGGTTGTAAGACTTTAAATTGCTGATGAAGCCATAGTCTTCCAGCACATAGCGTTCACTGATGTTCGCGTTTAAAGCATCGACCACCTGAATAAGGTACGGCTCTTTTTCCTCCCAGCGCACCAGCTCGGAAAAGGTCTTTAGCTTGTGGTGCATATTGGGAATTAGCGGAAATTCGTTGAGCAGTTCAACATCGTTTTCGATGCACCTGATCATTTCCAGGTAATCCTGCTGTTCTTGGATCTGTTTATAGTTTGCTGCAGTCGATTCGGAAAGGCAGGCGAAAATCTCTTTTAGCCCTAAGATGGACAGTTCCGAAACCTCAGCCGCTCGCCAGTTGCAAGCGATCTTCGATAAAAACAGGTAGTCTTCAAAGGCTGGCAAGGGTTTGAATTGGCTGAAACATTATAAAAAGAGCGCAACAGCTCTGCCGGTAAGGCAAGTACCTCTTCATCAAAAAACGTGATCGCCCCTATCGCGGTAGTCGCCGCGCCGACGGCAATTCGCTCCAGTGGCCGCAACTTTTCGATGTAGTCTTTTTTCAGGGCAACCTCAAATTCATCTTCATTGGCCACAAACTCGATATTCAGTGCGCTTAGAAAATCCAGCGACTCATCGCTTAAGATTTTGCTTATAATAAGGACATATGCTTTTTCGAGCAGGTTTTTGTTGCCGGTGACATCAGCAACGAGTTCATCGTTCTTGGCCACAAGATGCAGATAATCCCGTTCTCTGTTGGGCCTGAATTCCTGGGCATGGATCAAAAAGTTGAGTCCGTTACCGGAAGTCTCCATTAGGGTGTGTATTTCGGTGAAAGTGACCCCTCTTTTTCGGGCCAAACTGGCCACCAATTTGATTACCGGATGATGCACATCTAAGTTCCTTTCCCTCTGAACAAATATACACTTCGGATCCAAATCCATTTTCCTCAGGACTTTTCGGTTTAATCTATCTTACTGCCAGATTTATCCTCAATTCAGACCTTTCTAGCGATCAAAATCCATTCGCAGGTACTGGAACGCGCAAAAAAACGCCATACCCCCTTCAAAACAGCGAAGTGACCGTAATCCATCCCGAATAGTAGATATGCTCCCAGGAGCCTTTATTTTATCCAGAAATTGAAAAATTATTCCCGGAAGCCAGTTGCGAAAAAAGCTGATCAAAAGATCAGAACGGCCAGTTTTCCCCGAAACAGGTGGTCACTTTAAAGCGAAATAGGGTGACAGTTTAAATGCGGAACGGCTGGCCATTTTTGCCGAAATGCCCAAATACCCTTTCTGAGCGGATAATCATGTAATGTAACAACCAGAGGCTTGCCGAGTCTTCGAGATACGGATCTTTGCCTTCCATGAGGTATGCTCCAAAACGATTGGTTGTATCGTCTTCAGAGATAATGTTAAATGCCCGTAACCAGAATTTGATCGCGGTAGTCATGTTTTTACCTACTCCGAGCTACACCACGCTTTCATCACTAGAGAAGGAACGCGACGCTTCGAGGTGTTCGTAGCCTTTTTTTAACCAGAACTGTCTGCAAACGAAGGTTTCGTGACCACTAAAACTTACTTTCATGGATATATGCTGGATCAAGCGCCAAAACCTTAAGCTTAGGTGATTGATGGTTATTAAAATTATATAGTTGGTGTAATTTCCGCAAAAATCACAAAATTCTCAGCAATTCGGTGGATTATTTACTAACATTTTGAGCATCAAAATAGCTACTGCATGCGCCTATGGCGTATTCAGCACTGATTGTGAATAAGTTGTATAAATAATTTAGCGAAGAACACACAGCTGTCGTGCCCTCTTTTAACAAACCGTTTCCATTAGTGAGTGTTAGGTTAGAAAATTTCCACCGTTTCAAAAATAAATATTTTTGTAGGTCAGCTGGCAAGGCTAGTATTGTATCAAAACCGCAATTTAATTTTATTCTGCTACAGATTAACTCTTTTTTTAGCACTTGCAGAAAATCTATTAATATCTGCGAGGACATAGTATTGAAATACCTCTACTAAATTTTCAAATAACTATAGAGTCGTATTCATTATTAAAGAAATCTGATAATTTGAAATCAATCTTTTCTAGTATCCTTACCAAAGAGGAAATTCTGAGATCTTGTGAGCCCGACTCATATTTTCCGTATTGAGCTCTATCTAAGTCATAATGATTTGCAAACTTATCAGAATTCGAAAAACCTAATTGCTTTCGGATAGCTTTGAGTCTTAAACCAATTCGTTTTATATCATCGGGTAGAAAGCCAGTTCGTGCTTTTTGTTTGGGTAATTTGATCACCAAGCCAAACTCAAAAAAAATATAAAACTATTTTACTCTTAATTAAGAGTATTTACTATATTTGATCTATATTTAAGGTATTAATTAAGAGTCTCTCTTGACAAATTCTCACAAAAATAGAGCAGAGACAATAGATTAATGCCCATGGTGATTATTTTGTGTATAATTGTACGCACTATAGCATTATGGGCTCTATTGTATTATGCTCCCGGCCGTGAGAAGCCTGTCAAGATAAACAAGATGAGCCCGCTATAGTGTTCCTCTTATGTGACTCGTACAAATAGATACGAGTATGAAAAGAATAAACAAATCTGCAAACTATTACCATTTCTCTACTGGATATGGAGCTGCTTTTTCTTTTTCAACACACAAACCTGAAGCCACTTACCCAT
The DNA here is from genome assembly GCF_979258625.1 of Pedobacter sp. AC212. Lineage (NCBI taxonomy): Bacteria > Pseudomonadati > Bacteroidota > Sphingobacteriia > Sphingobacteriales > Sphingobacteriaceae > Pedobacter > Pedobacter sp. AC212. The sequence goes on from NZ_OZ409870.1 coordinate 3,724,471, forward strand.
TCAACAGGCTTTATGCACTGAAGCCAAAAAACCCAGTTTAGTGAATGTGTCAAAACTGCCTCCCACAATAATAATTCTCATTGGTTCTTTAATGGTACTTGTGGAAGGCAGTTTTTTCAATAATGACTTTGCACATCACTAACAAAACCTAAACTATTGACTACCGACTTTCTAAATATCATTGTACTCATCATCTGCGCTCCTGAGTAAATTCTTTACCAGGCGGGTCGGTCATGCTTGTTCGGTTAATGATCAATAATTTCTAAATGGCCCCCGACCTGGTTCTTTAAACCACCTACCTAGATGGTATTTCCTATCTACTAATCAAACGAACCACATGAAAAAAACCACAATATTTATTGTACTGGCTTTACTATGCCTAAACTTTTGGGCCAGAGGACAGTCCTCAATCATAATTCCCGGGAGTGTTCAGGATGAAAATGGGTTTCCAATTAAAGGCGCAACAATACAGCTCGCCGGAACCTCATCATCTACCTTTACCAATGCCAATGGAAATTTTAGTCTACCAGCTTCAAGGACAACTGGAACAATAATCATTAGTCACTTAAATTTCAATAAGATAAATTATAGATATGATTTAACCAAAAAAGAGAAAATATTGATTACGCTGACGGAAAACTACAATAGCCTTGAGGAGGTCAGGATTATCGGATATGGACAAACAACCAGAAAACTGAACACAGGCTCATCAGGATCACTATCAGCTAAGGAAATTGAAAAGCAGCCGGTTACCAATATACTATCCTCCCTATCCGGAAGAATTGCTGGTGTGGCGGTACAGACTACAAACGGTTTGCCTGGCGGTGGGATCAGTATCAGAATAAGAGGAAAGGGATCTCTGCTTGCTGGTTCTGACCCGCTTTATATTGTGGATGGTATGCCCTATAATACAACCATAGGCACACTCAATGGTTCGGCTAATGCACTCGCATTGCAAGCTGTCAACGGCTCAACAAGCCCATTGAACAACATCAATCCAGACGATATCGAAAATATAACTGTTCTAAAAGATGCAGATGCCACCTCGATCTATGGCTCAAGGGGCACAAATGGCGTAGTGTTGATTACTACAAAAAAAGGCAGGACCGGAAAGCCAAAGTATAATATTAATTTCAGCCAGTCCATCAACCAGGCCGCCAACCTTCCGAAGCTGCTTAGTCTTGATGAATATTTGACGATGCGAAAAGAAGCATTTGCCAATGACGGACGCATACCATCTGCAGATCCACTTTCTGCGAACTACGCACCGGACCTTTTTATCTGGAACCAAAGCAGAGGTACAGACTGGGCAGAATATCTTATGGGCGAGACCGGAAACGCTTCGAACCTACAGGCCTCAATAACTGGAGGAAATGAACAGACAACATTCTTGATTGGCGGTAATTTCAGGAATGAGGGGACAATTCTTCCCGGAACCAATCGGTTTCAGCGTGGTGGCTTTCAGGCAAACCTCAATTATACTTCCAAGAACCAAAGATTTAAGCTTCAATTTGGAAATACCTTGAGTATTGGAAATAACAGATTGACCAATTCTGCGTCTATTCCAACTTCAGTTCTGTTGCCACCTCACTATCCTATTTATAATCCCGATGGGTCATTTAACTGGACATACGTGAATCCGCTGGCGGAACAAAATGCATACACAATTGCCAAGACCTTTAATTTAAACAGTAATGTTAGTCTGGACTACGGAATAATTGAAGGACTGCGCTTTAAGGGTACTGCCGGGTTGAGCAGGATTTCCCTCGATCAGATTCAGGTGTTTCCCTCATCGAGCATGGGGCCATCCGGGATCAATTATACTGCATTCGGTAAGAACTCAAATGAATCATTTATAGTAGAGCCGCAGCTGAACTATCAAAAACAGATAAATAAGTTCAATATCCAGGCGCTTTTTGGAGGTACTTATCAATCGACCGCCTCAAACGGTGAATCCATTAAGGGCGAAAATTTTAGTAGCGAAAGCCTGATGGAAAATGTTGGCTCAGCAGGAACCTTAACAGCATTGAACAGTTTCAATGAGTATAGATACCTATCAGCATTTGGAAGACTAACTTTAAATTATGGGCAAAGATACCTACTTAATGGGACGATTCGTAGGGACGGCTCGTCCCGTTTTGGGGAAGGAAAGCGTTTTGGAAACTTTGGCTCTATTGCAGGAGCATGGATATTCAGCGAAGAAACCTGGCTAAAGGAAAACTTCTCATGGCTAAGCCTCGGAAAGCTTAGGGCAAGTTATGGTCATACTGGCAACGACCAGATAACGCCTTACCAATATCTTTCAAGCTATGGTAGTTCTCCTTACACTTATAATGGCATTCCGGCTTTGCGTCCGACAAGGATTGCCAATGATAATTTTCACTGGGAGACCACGCGCAAAACGGAGCTTGCTTTAGAACTTGGCTTTTTAAACAACAGAATTCTGCTAACCACTAATCTCTATCTTAATAGAAGTAACGATCAGCTGGTTAGTTATAAAATCCCTTACCTGACCGGCTTTGCCAACTACCAGGCAAATCTTCCGGCAGTCGTAGAAAACAGGGGATTGGAAATAGAACTAAATACGGATAATATAAACGGAGAATCATTTTCCTGGAAAACAAGTTTTAATCTGACGATTCCGAGAAATACACTGAAATCGTTTGAGAATTTTGAGTCTTCAAGCTATGCGCAAACATTGTCCATTGGATATGATATCACCAGAATTTATGGTTATCAGTCCCTTGGCATCAACCCTTCAACAGGGCTTGCAGCTTACGCTAATGTTAACGGCGGAACGACATTGTCTCCCTATTTTTTCAACACCATAGGAAAACAGACACAGGATCTGTATGGCGGCCTGGGAAACTCCTTCAACTACAAGAACTTTGCTCTGGATTTCTTTTTTCAGTTTGCAAAACAAAGGAGCTTTGGAAGTTCAGTCTACACTCCAGGAGTTATGTTGAACGATTTTGCCATCGTTAATCAAAGGTGGCGGGCGACTGGAGATGTCACAAACATACCTAAGGCCTCCAATACCATTGATTATAATTTCGTAGCCTCCAGCGCCAACTATTACAACTCCAATTACTTAAGGCTAAAGAACGTCAACTTGAGTTATGACTTGAAGGGAAAGATTCTGAGGAATCTTAAAATGGATAGGTTGAGAATTTATCTACAGGCACAGAACCTTCTTACATTCTGGAACCGGGACAACCCATTTATCGATCCCGAATCCGGAGCATTCAGCCCTACAAGTCCGAACTTTCCACCAATGAAAACCCTACTTATTGGAATACAGACCCAATTTTAACTGAAGAATTATGAAAACAAGACTATCTTATACTTGCCTATCTATAACTATTGCAGTCTTATTTTCCTGCAAAAAAATGGTCAACATTGACCTCCCTAAAAACCAGCTTAACACTACTGAAGTATTTGCTGATACAACGGCAACAAAAGCTGCACTGTTAAATATTTATGCGCTTATCGATAAAACGGTAGATAATAATCTGAACAAATATCTTGGGGTATTTACAGATGACCTCAGCTACCCCAATCAACCTAATGACGAATTTTTAAACAGCAATCTTTCTCCTGCAAACTCAACGGTCCTTAATTTTTGGAGGAACAGCTATTTTGCGATTTATTCTTGCAATGACATTATCGAGCATCTGGGTGCCGATAACCCATTACCCGAAAAGTTCAAGGCAAACATTTTGGCAGAGGCAAAGTTTTTGCGTGCCTATTTTTACTTTTATTTGGTCAGCACTTTCGGAAAAGTCCCGCTGATTACCGGAACAAATGTTGATGAAAATCGGGCAGCAACCAGAAATGAAATCAGTGAAATCTATTTTCTAGTGCAGAAAGATACACAGGATGCTCTTGATGCGTTTCCTGAAAACCCTAATTCTGTTAAAACAAGAGCAAATAAATATGCCGCAATGGCACTGGCTGCAAGAGTTTATCTAGCGCAGGGAAATTGGGATAAAGCTAAAAAATATTCAAAGACATTGATTTCTTCCAATCTATTCGGCCCCCTCCCTGCCGTTGCCTCCGCATTTGCCAACAACAGTAAGGAAACCGTGTTTCAGATCTGGACACCAACAGGATTTATAGCTGATGCGACCACACTAATTCCTGCAAGCGGTCGTCCACTCTATCCATTGACACCAAGCTTACTAAATTCCTTTGAGCAGGGAGATCTGAGAAAGGCAAACTGGACTAGAAATGTAGTGGTGAGCAATGTTACCTATAGCCACCCCTATAAGTACCGCAATAGAACAGCAAATACCTCTTCACCTGAATACCTGATCATTTTCCGCCTTTCAGAACAGTATCTCATTCATGCTGAAGCGACTGCCGCACTGGGATCGGTTGCATTGGCGGTTAGGGATCTCAACATAATCAGGAACAGGGCAGGTTTGCCATCTCTCGGTGAGGGTATTACAATGGAAGAATTTACCTCAGCAATGAGAAGGGAATGGAGAAATGAATTTTTTGCCGAGGGCGGACAACGCTTTTTGCAGCTAAAGCGCACGGGTAAACTTAAAGAGGCCGTCAGTCTTGTGAAACCTGCATGGCCCGACAAATCGGCATTCTACCCTATTCCCCAAAATGAAATCACCACGAATCCAAATCTGGGACAAAACTCAGGTTATTAAAAAAAATATGATGAAGCAATGCATAATAACTTTGATCGGGCTTTTCCTGATCAATACCCATATCGCTACGGCGCAAGAAAAAATAAAAAAGGAAATACATATAGGTGAAAATTTTCCTGAGCTAAATGTCTTAAATAGAATGCCAGAAAGCGCTCAACTTGAAAATTTCAAGAATGGCTATTCTAATGGTTTGATGATTGTAGATTTCTGGGCTACATGGTGCGTACCTTGTATAAGGGAAATGGCAGAACTTTCAAAACTTTCTGCCCGTTTCAACAAGAAACTTACTGTTGTAGCGGTCACTCATGAAAATATCGAAGTTGCAAGGGCATTTTTCAGGAAACACCCTGAAATTGATTTAAGTAAAATAACAGTTTTAACCTCCGATAAGGTGCTAATCTCATACTTTCCTCATAGACTCCTGCCACACAATGTCTGGGTGGATTCGATAGGAAGAGTAGCGGCCATTACAGCGAGTGAGGATATTAACCAAGATAAAATCGCTCAATTTTTACAAAATAAAAAACCATGGCTTAGAGAAAAAAAAGATATACTCAATTTTGATTATTACAAACCCTATCATGCACCCGATAGCTTATCGATTATTCGAAGTAGCCTTTCTAAATATAATTTAGGAATTGGCCCGGGAACAACTTTCAATGATGGAAATAATAATCCCCCAGGGATGCGGTTTTTTGCTATGAATGTTACAATTGGGATGCTTTATTGGTGTGCATATTACAGAGAACTGAATGCCTCACAAGTGTTGAATCCAAATCTTATCGAATTCAAGAACACCGATTCGCTTTTGATGCGAGTGCCAAAAGATATATCCAAGACAAATTATAAAACTAAATTAGAATGGGCTGAATCCAATTGCTACTCGTATGAACTAAGTAACGTAAATTCTATTCCTGAAAAACAATTCTTCAATAGAATGAAATCTGACTTATTCGAATATTTTGGATATAAGACTGAACTAAGTTCAAAATCCAAGATCTGTCAAATTATTCTATCAGACAAGAAAAACAAGCTCCCCAGAAGTGTTGGTAGAGAAAAATCATTTAAGCTAACTGCAGCTGGTTTAACAATGAACAATATGACAATTCGAGAGTTAATAGAAAATATTAATCTTGTTTTTACGCTTCCTGAGCCATTAATTGATGAGACCAAGGTTACCTATCCTATAGATTTGGAACTCATAAACCCAAATCCCAGAGAAGGAATTAATATGGTTAAGATAACAAAGCTCCTAGAGGAACGGGGCATTCAGATCTTACGCAAAAAGAGAAGGTAAAGTTTCTGACTCATTTCTGACCAGAACTAAAACAGCAATTTGCAGGGCACAATATAAATGTGCCCTCCATATTACTGGTAATACAAAGTTATTGGAGATTGGCCAGGCGCTGTTCCAGTTGCGCACCTTGTAGATTCAATTCTATCACAACCATAATCTTCCACGGCTTCGTCAAGATCTTTGATGACGTTACTTTCCAGCACAGTAGTACCATCCGTATCGAAGTGGGTCCAACTGTAATCCACCAATTTACCTTTTGTCATCCCTGACACCTGGCCAGCTAAGGCCGCTGTAACACCTGCAAATAATGCTAGTGCTACCAAACTTTTTCTAAAGTTTTTCATAACATTTAAATTTTAAGAGTTTAACGGTATTCTATTCGCGCTTCCGGACGCGTGGATATTCTGAAAAATAAACGGCAGTCGCTATCAAAAGATAGACAGCATTGAAGATTACATGACCCTTCCAGCTCAGTAAGCCAACTACTCCGCCGCAAGCACACGGCAAATGGCCGTTATAAAGCATCGAAATAATATAGATCTCAAAGACGATAAGCAATAAAACAGAAAAGATAAGCCCCAATTTTCTTGGTTTAGCGAAAGCCAGCATTACCACCAATATCAGTTCAATAGCCGGAATTGCCCAGCTCAAGAATTCCTTGTTCATACTCACTAGCTTCGCAGGAGATAACCCCATTTGGAACACAAAATGATCATGTCTAAATATTTTCGAAAGTCCGGTATAGAGCCATAGTAAGATGAGCAGTGCAAGTCCAATATCGATATACCAAGGAGATTCGGTTTTATTTATTGTCATTGATTTCATAAATCAAATCTAGCCCTAAGAAAAAATCAAATTCCGTACGCAGGTACGCGGTTTTTGAATAAAATTTAATTATAGCTAATGGTTGTAGCGCCTAAATCCATCGCTTTTGATCCTGAGAAAACTGGCTATATCTTTGTGTCTGGCAATGTTGAACAATCCCTTGTGACGATCATAGAATTGTTCGTAGCGTTCTCTTGCCGTAAGTGTATGATTTTCTGAAGCATACCTCGCACGTTCAGATTCGCACACTCCCCTTGCCAGATCAATGATCGTATTTAGTTCTTCGAATTCTTTTCTCAAGTTAATCAAATCTTTATAAGAGATCTCCACGACAATACTTTTACTAATTATTTCGACATCCCTGAATGCAGGTAGTTGACTAAAAAAAGCTGGGTAAGCATACATAAAGTCACCTGCAAAGTAGAACCAGCTTGTTCGTTCCAATTCCTCATCACGCCCAACTTCTCTGGCAAATCCTTCGAACATGAACCACAGGTGGGTCGTTCGATATCCGGTCTGAATTAGTAAATCTCCTCGGTTCAACTCCCGGGAATTAATCAAGGGTTTCAGCTTCTGGACAAAAAGCGGAGTAATCTGGTGGAAAGAGGAAATTTTTTCCAACAATGAGTCAAAAATCAAATCTGTTTGCATAAGAGAGTGTGGTTAGTGACCATCCAATCACCATTCAATAATGTAAAACAAAAAAGGGAACCATAGAGATTCCCTTTTAGTATCCAAGGACGTAGGTCCAATTAAAGAACGATGTTCGAAATTGATCGGTTAATAAATCAATAATTTCTATATCCAATTTAAGTTTATAGGAATGGTGTGATTGATTTTATTATATATCCTATCCCAAATTTTATATATGATTGATATTGATGTATGATTAATTTGATTTTTTTTGTCTTTTTATGTAATTTTCTGCTGCCTTATGAAAAAAGAAAAGCATGATAATATACTTATTCTAAGATGCATTGTTATCGACGATGAACCGCATGGTATCGCTGAATTGGTTGACCTCCTGGAGGTAATCCCCAAAGTTTCCGTGGTGGGAACATTTGATAATGTCAAAGATGCCCTTACTTTCCTACAAACCGGACATAAGGTCGACGTCGTTTTTTCCGACATAAAAATGCCCAAGACCAGCGGTATAGAAGCAGCCCGCTTGTTTAAAATTCATGTTGAATTTTTGGTCTACATTTCTGCTTATAGAGATTTTGCGCTGGAAGCAATCAAAGTCAAAACAGATGGGTATTTAGTAAAGCCTTTGGCACTTGCGGAAATTAATGAGCAGGTCGACAAACTTCATGAAACTAAATTACTTCGCTCAGCACAGCTTCAAGCTCATGACTATCTACTTTTTAAAGGCGATACAAAAAACAGTTACTTCAAAGTTATGACTAAGGAAGTCTTATATTTTGAAGCAATGGCGAATTATGTCAGGGTGCATACATCAAAGGATGTTCGGGTAACATACATGATGCTTAAGGATATTGAGGAAGAGTTGAAGAGCAAAAATATATTTGTCAGAATTGCGAAGTCAATTGTAATTTCGTTGCTTTTCTTCGACAGAATCGATGGGCACATGGTTTATTTAGAAAACGATGAGAAATTTCCTGTTGGTATACCATATCAAAAAGAGTTTTACAAATTACTAACGGAGCATTACACTTCATAGAGCATCAACGCAGACCACTAGTTGATGTGGTAGTATTTGTTGGATCGGTAATAGTTGAAGTACCTGTAAGTGAAGTGGTCGGATCACCGGTAGAGGTTAGAACAGAATAAAATCTTCTCTTAAATATGAAGATGGTCCTTTTTTGTAATCTTGGTTTTGTAGAATCATTCATGGCTATTTGATTTGTTAAACCAATATTAGCCTGAGTGCAGATAGTGGGCATTTTTATTATATATGATATACTAAATTTTATATAACATGGGTAGAATAAGCCTTAAGGAGCTAAAAATTCATTTTTTATGTTGGAGTATTTTGATACTGCTTGAGGTTGTTTTCGTTGGTCTAATCAACCAGCGATTCAGTCCAATTAAATTTTATTTGTTGTTTTATCCGTTAAATGCGGCTCTATTCTATTTCCACAGCAGGATTACAATGTCAAGCATCTATAAACCAAAAAAACGCTGGCTTTATTTCACACTATATTTTGGTTTGGAAATTTCGATCTATTTGTTATTATCTGTATATTTTACCTACCTATTAAATAATGAAAAACCTTTTAAACAATTACTTACCGTTGCATATTTCGCAGGTGCTTTCTGGAGGGGCTGCTGGTTTCTTGCTTATTCAACTGGTTACTTTTTCCTTAAGGTTTATATTGAGAAACAAAAAATAGAATCTGAAAACGCATTGGAAATTTCTGGTTTGAAAAACCAACTTATTACTGCAGAAAAAGAATATCTCAAAGCACAGTTGAACCCTCACCTTTTATTTAATACATTTAGTTTTGTCAAATATGCAAATAAGCGTAATCCGGCAATTGCCAGTGAAGCAATCCAAAAACTTTCAGAAATCATTTCATATGCAATACAATCAGGTAAAAGGGAAACGGTTAGAATAGTGGAAGAAGTCGAACAGATTGAAAAAGTTATCCATCTAAACAAACTGAGATTTGAAAAACCCCTGAATATCAATTTTGAAAAGAATGTTTTTAATTCCGAGGCTCAAATTCTTCCCGTATTATTATTAACTCTCGTCGAAAATATTTTCAAACACGGGGAAACAGTTGATATTACTCATCCATCAATGATTAAAGTTGAATCATCTCAAACGGAGATATCATTTGAGACGGCAAATTATTTAGCAAATTACCCAGATGAAAATGGCACAAAATCTGGATTAAATAATGTGAGTTCAAGGCTCGAGGCATATTATCCTGATAGTCACTTTTTTAAATATGGAATGGATGGTGAGATATTTAGAACTCAATTGAAGATTTTATTATAATACATCGCTCAAGGATATCTACTGAACAACCAAATGTAAAAATTGTGTGCTTTTCTGTAATTCTGTATGTTGATATTAACTTGATTCGATATGATTAAGATATCCACATCCTTAATCAGGCTTCGGAAAGGAAATGGTTATTATGCGCATAGTTCCACGAAATGGGGGAAGAATAGGTTTTATACTTATCCAAGTTCTTTCTTTTGTTAAATATATTGATAAAAATAACGTGAACTAACTTATTTGCTTGGATTATTAGGTAATGGTACTTACTAGCCTAATTGCTCGAAATTGAAAACCGGTGGTATTTTGAGATTGGGAACTTTGTATCGAGCTAAATCAAGTCCATTAAGGTTGGTTTCCCAAAAACTTGTATCACAAAACAAAGTCTAGCAAATTTACAAAGGAACGTTATAATGATACAATAATGAAGATCGGATACGCCAGGGTTTCTACTAAAGAACAAAATTAAATCTTCAAATTGAGGCGCTCGAAACGGCGGGTTGTGAAATCATTTTTAAGGAAACAATTTCTGGAGCGATGAAGGTTCGCCCTTAACTCTATAAGATGATTGCACATTTTCGAAAAGGTGATGAATTAGTTGTTTGGAAATTGGACCGGTTAGGAAGAAGATTGAAACATATTATTGACTTAAGTCTTAAATCTGAGCGATCAAGGTATTATAATCAAATGGTTACCTGATGGGGTTGATACAGCAACGATTAAAAGCAGGCTATTTTTAAATATAATGGCTTCATTAGCTGAATACGAAAGAGAATTAATTAGAGAAAGAACTAATGCTGGGTTACAATCTGCTCGTGCAAGAGGTCGTACCGGGGGGAGGCCGAAAGGACTTACTAAAGATACTATTTCTAAATTATTGGTTATGCGTTCGGTATATAAGGATATGGATAAAACACCGGAGCAAATCTATAAAGGGCACCAGTTAACCAGAGCAACGTTTTATCGCTATGCTAAAATTCTAGATACCCACACGAACGAGGAAATAAAAAAACTTCAAAAGAAATAATAAACTATCCCTTTTAATTTTACTAAATATGCGTATTGGAAAAAATCGACAGATTTTATGCTTAAGAACTCCATGGATAGTTTTTCTACTTTTACACTAGTATATGAAATTCAAAGCCGATAAGCAAGCAATGCCAGCGGTTGCAGGTTTTGAAAATATCTGCGGAAGGCTTCAAATAATAAGGATAATGTTAATCTGTATATAAAATTCTCAAGGTCCTGGGGTAGACATAGTTTCATTTTATCAACCATACTCCACATAACCTGTTGCATCCTCAAATTTAAGCGCCATCTTTTCGTTGGTGTTTTTCTTGATCAATGTCATCCCGTTTGAATTCTTATTCTTAATCAGGGAATCGCCGATCGCAATTTTATCTTTAAAAAACTCTACAGCTATATATTTATAAACTTTTCCATCAACTGTGACCGATGAAATTTGATTCCGCCCATAAGTCAAATCAGTAACGATTCCTCTGAACTGATAACTATTTATTCGTTGTGAACCTTTGTAGTAAAGAAATGTGCCTGAAATGAAGAAGAAGAGGAGAATATAAATTAAAATTTTACTCCAACGCGTATTGCTGATCTGATTAAGCATATCAAATATTATTCTTGTGTTTATAGATGATTTTGACAGCAGAAAGGTCTTGGGATTCAAGCCGAGATTCGGGAACGGAAATAAAGCCATTTTTCTGATAAAACGCAAGTGGTGACTGGTAAATGGTAGTGTCTGATCTTGTATAAAGATTATTGTCCACAACCCAGCCATTCATCTCAACTTCATTCTCTATTATGTTATGCAACAACTGACTACCCCATCCATTCTTCTGAATAGTACCATCTAGTATAATAACAAACCACCTCCCTACATTACGGGAAAACTTAAAGGCCCAACCTAGTACCTCTTCATCAACATTAACAAGCAAAAAATGAATTACATTATCTAATTCTGACAGGTAGAGATCTAGCTGCTCAATTGACTTGTTCATCTGTTTTGGATACTCCTTGTTCCAAATTTTTAGCACACTTGATTTTTGTTCAACAGTGAGGTTAGGGTAAGCTTTTATAATCATTTAACGGAAATTAAGGAATATTCCCGGCTCTAACAAATATACTAATAGCATAAAAAGCATCTGTACTTTGGCAATCAATAAACGGTTGTTCTCTTATAGTCCAAAAATCTACAGCATAAATTTCATTTCAAAAAACGAATATTTTGCTGGACCAGACCAACAAGATATTTCGACCTATTGTACTTTGTTTTATGTGAGAAGTGCTTAAATTAGTACCGACAAACAGCCACCTGTCTCAAAAAACTAGGAAATAAAAACATGCAGAAAAAATAAAACCATTATTTTATTACTTTTACAAAAGCTTAAAAGACAAGCTCTTTATTGTTCTAAATAAAAATCATCCCAAGATTTATTAGCCAAATGTCGTGTGAAACGACACTAAACGTTTAAAACGCTTATTTGCGAAACAAAATTTATAAACAAAACAGCTGAAACAACATCAAGGCGCGAGTTTTAAAAAAAGGTGTTGCGTAAATCTAGATGTTATGCGACATTTCCCGACTAATCCCATCAGCATGAAACATACCTTTATACCTCTAATCCTTTCGCTGACAATTTTCTCAAGCTGTAACCCGCAGACATCAGCTGATTCCAAAATTGGCTCATACGACACTATCAAAAAACAGCTAAAAGAAACGGAATATGAAAAAACCAAGCCTGTTGCAAATATTGACGAATTAGAAATGGAGGTAAACAACGGCGGATTTAACCAATATTTCATTAACTCTTATGGAAGAAATTGTTTTGAAACATTAAGGATCTTAAAGAAAACAGGGAAAAACAAAACAGCCGACCTACTTGAAGAAGCAATGAGATTGATCAATCCAAAAACTGGCTGAAACTGAATTTCTTGAAAAGCTACGTAAACGTCAAGTTGAAGAACTTTATGATGATCAGATAAGTCAGAAACTAAATATCTTAGACGAAAAATTCTATAAATATCCAGATGGTAGCCTGAAATAACGTCGCATAACAGCGGCTTGGCAAAAGTGGCGGAGAATTCTTCTACAACCTTGCCAATCTTTTAGTAATTTTAGCTTTAACCGCCACCTTCTCCAAGCCGCAAAACGTTATAAGCAATAGTCTGACCTGCAACTATGAAAAATCGCCTATTGACGAAAATAGCTTCTGTCCTTCTTTTTAATGGACGACCGTTAACCAACTTAATAGTTTCGGAAGCTTTGAGTATAGAGGTGGGAGAAATCTGGAACAAAGAAGTGAACTTATCAAATTGCTCTATTGAAAATTTTAATTGTATGATGGTTTATTTCAATAAGCCAGTGACATTTAGAAACTGTCATTTTCAGGACGCTTCGTTCAATTTTAGCTACTTCCAAAAAGGCTTAATTATCGAAGACTGTGTTTTTGACAAGTACCTCGACTTTGAAGCTGGTGGAAACAATGAAATAGGCACTCCAATTACTATAAAAAACAATGAATTTAAAGGATTTGTAAATTTCTGTGACTGTTGGTTTACGGCCGAAGTGGAAATTATCAACAATAGGTTTATCAAAGGCACTAATATCGCTAGCAAAGACCAGTATTTGACTTTCGATATACCACCAGTTTTTCAAGACAACATAGGGCAACTAGATATTGAAAGTGAGTCTAGAGAAGAAGAAAAATAAAATTACTACTGCTTATAACAACAGCTTTAAGTTAATCCTCTGGCGAAGTGCGAACACAAAAATTGCAGTTATTTATTTAGATTAGTGCTGTGGGTTTTGTTGTGCACGTAATTAGGCTCAACTCAAACCTGCAAAACGTTATAAGCCATTTAAACTGACCGACGTATAATGAAAAATACGCTTCTAATTTTACTTTTTTTCACATTTAATCAATTGGCATTCGGACAAAATCGAAAATTGACTGACGAAGAAATCAATAATAGCGGTCCGACCAAAATGACATTTATTGAAAAGTGTGACGAGGTAGAAAAGCTCTTTAAAGCAGATCTGAAAAATGGGACTATATTTTTACTACTTCAAGGTGGAATTGCGCCAATTGTAATTACGACAGACACAGCTTTCGAGAATAAATATCAAACGTATTATTATGACTTTGGCTGTAATGGTCCAAATTTAGACTGTTTAAAAAAATACAATGAATTGACGTTTACCCATTTGACCGAATTGTATGGCAATAAATGGAAAAAGGAAGTACGACGCGACGTTATCGGACTAAAAAAATGGAAACAAAAATAAACGGCTTATAACAGTGGTTTTTGCAAATTTTTGGGCGATGGGCGATATGCTAGTTCAGTAATTATTTATTATGTTAGTGCTTAGGGTAATTGCGGTAAGTAAAATCAAAAATTCGCAAAGCCTAAACCGTTGCCAGCGTTACCAAACAATGAATTGGCGATAGTCCAAGAATTATATATTTAAATTTTGTCTAAAAAATCAAAAATATTTAAACAAATTATAAGAAAATGGATAATGAGAATAATGCTTTTTTGAATTGATTAAAACTTACGTTAATATTTGTTAAAATAAGCTATTGCAATAGATAAGTTTTTATATTCAGCTGTTTTAATAAATTATTACCTAATGAAATTCCTGTTTACAACCTTCCTAATTATTTCTTCATTTACTGGATTTACACAATCTCAGCAACAAGTCCGCAACTTAACCGCATTTAATAAACTATATGGATATGTTCAATATTTCCATCCTTCAGATGAAGCCTCGAAAATTGAATGGCAAAGTTTTGCGATTTATGGATGTCAGAAAATGCTTCAGGTTAAAGATGATAGAGAATTAATCAATACTTTAAATGCATTGTTTCTACCGCTTGCACCAACCATACAAATTTCTTCAAAAAAAAATCTAAAGTTTGATGTGAGTAAAATAACACCTCCAAGCTTAGTGGAATATGCACCAATTTATTGGCAGCATGTTGGTTTGAAACTCCCTAATTTTACTAATATTTATAATAGCATCAGGATAAACAGAATTAATCCAATATCTGAAGAAAGAATTAAGCAAAATGCTTTTGCCATGGTGTCGCCAGTTGATGTTGCTTCCTACAAGGGCAAAAAGTTTATTTTAACTTTAACTGCTATATCTGACATTAAAGATATGGTTTTGAAACCGTACCTTGAAAAACTCGTTTTTGTTAAAGATTCTGTCATTTCAAACACCGAAAAGCAATACGTTTTCGAAGGTGTTTTTGATTCGGAATTGCAATTATTTACAATTGCTGTAGAACCCAATTTTAATTCTGGTAGATCTGTAAATATAACCGATGTAAAATTACAGTTAGTAAGTAATGGTGGAACATCTGGCATTCCTATACTAAAAAATGTAAGTGCTTTAAATCAATTGGACTTCAAGATTGATAGCAGAATCATCCGATTATTTAAATCTCATGGCGCTGAAAAATTTTTCAATCAGGACCTTAAAATTGGTGAGTATATATCACAAACCTTGGTTACTGGAATAAAATGTATTGTTCCTTTGACTTTATATGGAACTAAAAAGCATACCTATCCTATTGTGAATGAAGGCAATGTGGCAGAACTCATCAGGAAGGCTTATGATTCCTGGCCGAAAGATAATCAGGGCAAATTTAAAATCAGTGGCGCTGATTTAAAAGTCAGGTTGGCAGACCTTATTATTCTATACAATGCCTTAAAACATGCTTATCCTTATTGGGATGATGCTTCATTAAACGCTGACGAAATATGGAGTGCCGCAATACATAGGGTATTCTCTAATCAAACCGATCAGAACTTTTTAAAGACATTAAAATGGATTGCGAACTCGCTTAACGATGGTCACATGTTTGTAGATTTGCATGGCGACTCCAATAAAGACATTGCCACATTACCATTGCTTTTCGACATTGCAGAAGGAAAAATAGTGGTAAAGAAAGTACTCGATACTGCATTATTACAAAAGGTTAAAACAGGTGACCAACTGATTAAAATCGATGGTAAAGATCCATTTGATATTTTAGAAGCTATAGAGGCAACCTTTTCTGGTTCAAAACAGTGGAAACAGGCAAAAAGCATGATAGCCCTCACAAAAGGCAAAAAGGATGAAAATGTTCATTTGCGCTTGAAGAGAGGAAACCAACTTGTTTCGACGAATATTTTCCGAACTTTTCCATACAGTGAATATGTTGCAGGTTCTGATCGAAATAATAGAGGAACGAGTGAATGGATTGCGAATGATATATTCTACATAAATTTAAACAAAACGACAACTCAGGTACACATGGCGGAAATTTTGAAAGCAAAATCTGTTATTTTAGATATGAGAGGTTACTTAAAGGAAGATACAGAGACATTTTTAGCTTATCTGACAGATAAAAGGCTTAAAGCAAATAGTGGAATGCTTACGCCTCAAATTTTATATCCTGATTACAAAAATGTATCCTATTCCGAAGGTACTTATACCATTGAACCCACTAGACCTACAGTTAAAGCTAAAATGTTTATACTTTCTGACGCTACTGGGCAGAGCGCGACTGAAAGCTTTTTAGCGGCTTATAAACAATTTAAGGTTGCAACAATTGTGGGACAGCCAAGTTCTGGTACTAATGGCAATATAAACTTAATCTCTATGCCTGGCGGGTATCGGTTTTTTTTCTCCGGGATGCTGGTTAAAAACCCTGATGGCAGCAAACATCATTTAAACGGTATAACTCCTGACGTGCTGGTAAGGAATACTGTTTTGGGTATACAGCTAGGTAAAGATGAAATTTTGGAAGAGGCTATTAGGCTTGCAAAGCAGAATCAGACCACAAAGAGCTACTGAGAAACCGCCTAAAGTTTCTTTAAGCAAAGTTTATCATTATTATTCTAGTGACGACCCCCCAAAAAGCAATTTTTTGAATTTTATCAACCTTCAATTGTCCAACAAGCTGTTGGACAATTACAAACACTTGATGATCTGAAAGATATCAAACCACAACATCCCATAATGCAGATTCCATGGGGGCATAACATACTCATCTTTAGTAAAGCAAATGATGTTAACGAAGCATACTTTTACATCCAAGAACTATAGAGAATGGCTGGAGCAGAGATGTGCTAGCTCTTCAGATAAAAACAAATACATACAATAGGCAAGGAAAGGCTATCACAAATTTTAAGAATACACTTCCTGACCATCTATCTGAACTTGCTCAGCAGACATTAAAAGATCCATATGTATTCGATTTCCTTAATTTAACCAAGCCATATCAAGAAAGAGATATAGAGCGACAATTGATTTCTCATATTACAAAATTCTTGCTCGAACTAGGAAAAGGATTTGCATTTATTGGCCAGCAATACCATTTAGAAATTGCCAAAACAGATTATTATTTAGATTTACTATTCTATCACGCAAAGTGAAATGTTATGTTGTCATAGAATTGAAAAATACAAAATTCATACCCGAATATGCAGGTAAATTGAACTTCTATTTATCGGCTGTTGATACTTTAGTTAAACAAGATGATGATAAACCTACTATTGGAATTTTGTTATGTAGGGATAAAAACAACTTTGAAACAGAATTTGCATTAAGTGACATTAACTAGCCAATGGGCGTAAGCGAATTTGAATTAACAGAAATATTGCCAGATGATCTAAAATCAAATCTGCCTAGTATTGAAGAAATTGAGGAAGAACTTAAAAAATTAGAGTAAAAGTCTCGACTAATGATCGAGTTAATCAAAGTCTAAATTTGTTACCTTTCAGATGAAAAGGAGTCTTATGATAGATAAAGAAGATGTTGCTTCTAGATACTATAACATGTTGACTTACAAAGTATACTCGCACAAAATGTAGGAAAAACCTAATGTACTGACAAAATAAGTCAAGCATTACACAAATACCTCCCTAAGGAAAAAAAATAGCCCTCATAATACCTAATAATGAGTATTTACGGTTTCCCGTATTATACTTCCTGTTATTAATTGTAATTTTCATGAAAACAGATTATGAGACTTGAATACTTTCATTTGAAGGGCTTCCGACGCGTAAAAGAAGCTCGGGTTATTTGTGGAGACGCAACCTTTTTAATTGGCGAAAATAACATTGGTAAGAGTAGTTTACTAAAAGCTATGGAAATTTTTTTTTCGGAGATTTCTAAATTGACAAACGAGGATTTTTTTAGAATTGATGAAACTGGGCACCAAGAAATTTCCGTTACAATGGAAGCAAAATTTGTTGGGCTTCCTGATGAATCATTTTCTTGGCGGGGATTTAAGGGTAGAATTTTTAAAGAAATTATTGGGACTGAACAGTCAAACTGCATATATTATAGGAAAACTTTTTTTCTGGATGGGACTGCCACCAAAAGGGAAATGAGAACTTGTAATAAAAATATATCTTCAAAATTCTCTAATTGTAAATCATTAAAAGACTATATAAATCTGGGTATAGACAAAGATGTTATCAATGACATATTCGGAGATGTTGATCTAGCCAAAACTATTGCGGCGAAGGATAAGGAGAAATTAGAATATATATCGGATGTCTGGGAAATCAATGAAGACCAAGTTGATTGGGCTAATAACCCTGGTGGGTTTGAAGGTGTCATATCTATCCGCTTACCAAAATTTCTTGTTATACCTGCAGAAAACCGGAAAGAAGAAATTGAGGGGAAGTCGGGTACGCTTCAAGAAACCATGAGGGAACTTTTTGATGACGTAAGGGATATGTCAGATAATTACAAGCAAGCGCAGGTATACCTTAATTTACTTGCAAAAGAACTTGATCCTAATGACGCCAATAAAGAGTTTGGAAAAATGCTTATTGATATTAATCAAATTATTGGAGATGTGTTTAATAATACTAAAATTCATATTGAAACGAATTTAAGTGATGCAAGCACATCAATCCGACCCAGCTTTGATATAGAAATGAGCAGTAATGTTCGTACAAAGCCAGAAAGACAAGGAATGGGTTCCATTCGATCAACTGTGTTTGCTTTACTTCGATACAGAGAGAATTTTGTCCAAAGGAAACGAAAGGAAGGAATAGAACTTCGACCTATTATTATTGGCTTTGAAGAGCCCGAAATGTATTTGCATCCCAATGCTGCTGCACTTATGAGAGATAAAATATATGAATTGGCAACATCATCGAATTCGAAGATTATATGCACAACTCATTCACCCTATATGATTGATCTGAGTAAAAAAATTGATGACCCAGATCTACCGAAACAGGTTCTAAATCTTTTGAGACTCGAGCATAATGCAGAATTAGGATTCGAAGTTTGTAGTTCTACTCCATTTAATACTACGAAAGCCTATATTGATCTTCAAGCTGACGAGAAAGATTATGTTAAATTTATTCTTAAAATTGATGATTATGTCGCTAAAGTTTTTTTCTGTAAGAAGGTAATAATAGTCGAGGGTGATACTGAGGATATATTATTTAAGGAGACTATAGAACGCTTATCTACTCCACAAAGAAAGAAATTTCTTCATGATTATCAGATAATAAAGGCTAGAGGGAAAGCGTCAATAATTTCATTAGTTAAATATCTTAATGCTTTAGGAATTGATTCTTTTGTAATACATGATCAGGATACTGAAGCTGGCGCTATTAAATTCAACGATCCTATTCTAGAAGCGTTAGGGCGAAGGGAAGAGAGGAGGCTTATGGTACCATATACTATTGAAGACCTACTGGAATATACCGAGCCTAAAGCCGAAAAACCATTTAAAATGTACCAATATATCAATACGAAATGGGGAAAGTATGGGAGGATGTACCCGAAAAATGGCGTACAACATTTGAAAAACAGATTGCTCCCGAGTTATTTGTATAAATCAGTTCTAGAACAAATCAGATGAAAAGTATCGTCTTGAAACGTATAAAATTGCAATAAACGATCAAAAAATATATTATGAGTAAACAAAAATATCAGGTAGGACAAAAAGTAATTCTTTTAGAATTGGGTACAAGGCTTCCGGCTTTTAATGTAGAAATAATAGACTATATTTCAAAAAACGGATCATCATATAAGATACAGTATCAAACTCCTGGCGAAGAACAGAATACGGTTGATGAAGTCGGCGAGGATAGACTTACAACCATGAGCGAAATAGCTATGCAGCAGGTGAGAAGTGTGCAACCACATTCTTTATATGTCAAAATACTCGCCAATTTTCTTGATATAATAGAGAATAACAAAACTAAGTTTATTGAGCACAATCCTAAACATCAACAAGAAGATTCCTATACAATCTTTACTACCTATTGGTCCTTGGAGACAACGAGTAGCAGCATTCAGCCTGAACACGCAAAACTAACACGGCATGAAGAATATACAAATCTACCGATTGAATTAAAGAGATTGATCAATTAATACCAAATAAAACATTGTTTTAAAACTTTCTCAATAAACGATGAGATTACGAGGTAACTTATGGATGTAAAATCTACTGAATATCAAAACCACACAGTATTTGCATTATTGGATGAACTTATCACATATTACGATTGGTGGTCATTTTCGATAATGTCATTTATGAGTAGCGGTACCAAATCAATTATAAATATTGATAAATATATCTATTCCTCTATCCATGGGACATTGCAGTCAATTAAGTTAATACTTCAGGATGGCCAAATTAACGATGCCTATGCACTGATTAGAAAATTCCAAGACGCAATAGTTATGAATGTGTACACGAATTTATATCTATCGGATAATCATAGTTTAGATAACTTCATTGTCAAAAAAGTACAAGGATGGTTGGATGGTTCAGATCAATTGCCAAACTTTCGAGCAATGACCAATTATATTAAGGATAATCGAGCTACGAAAACTCTATACGACTTAATTAATAAAGACGATCGTTATGAAAGGATAAGGGATCGAGGCAACAACAATACACATTATAACTTTTATAGCAATGTCATGTTGAATGTGAGTAATGCATATAATAAAGTGCATATAATAAAGATCGAGAAAAGTATTTGAATACAATTAAGCATGACTTAGAACACTTAGTTTTGATGCATTTGGCATATATATTCTCTATTGCTGAACATTATATGGTTTCTTCGGATTATATGGATCATTTGGAATGTGGCATGACGCCACCTGAAAATTCTCAGTATTGGGTAGCTAATGGTGTGCAATAAATTTTTGATAAAATCATAAAAAAATCTCGACCTGATATCGCTAAATACGTTCTCGAAACCACTTCAATGCAGTTAAATCAAAAAACAAACTAAACCAATTTCTGCGACAATTAAATAATCTAAAAAAACGATAAACTTAAAATAAAGTGATAAGTGAAAGTTGGAATATTTTAAAGCCTTTAAAAAATGAATATGAAAATATTGAATCTTTTGAAGACTATTATGAGAGAATTAAATCTAAAATTGAATACTCCCATATACCGAGCCAGGTATTTGAGCAGTGGCTTTGGGCTCACCATGATAAAGCAGAAAGTATTAAAAATTATGGTTGGTTAGATTATGAAAATATTGAATTCGAATTATGTAATTGGTCTAATGAACAATTGGAATATATATATGTCATAGACAACTATAGAGATTATTTTGATTCAAGAGCCAGCTATGGTAATTTTGATAATTTTTGTTGTACACAGGAAGATCTGAAAGTTTGGCAAGAAAAAGGAACATGGAAAACTCCACCTATCATACTTGATATACAATCGCTTGGAAAAGTACCGATACATTGTGAATTAAAATCACCATTTCAATTAGTCGAAGGTCATTCCAGACTTGGATATTTACATTCTATGTTTAGAATAGATGAATTAAGAAAAGGAAATGTTGCTACAACTCATGAAATTTATTTGATGAAAAAAACATCGCTCAATGATGTTGACAATTTTAAAGCATAAAAATAAATCTCAAAAAACGATCATATTTTCCGTTTCGCCAGTCAATAATATTGGGTAATGAACTTATTAAAAGTTATAATATTTAACTTTGTTCATGCATCTCAAAGCCCGGAAACGTTATCAGTTTGCTTGCCATACGTCAGCGGTAATTCTGAGATCCTATCTTCACTTAAAACAGTATATTTACTGACACCATAAAGTATTACAAAATAAATGGAAGCGCAAATGAGCATTAATAAATTCAAATTCTTATTTGTAGCGTTTATTATAATTCTCTTTTCTTGCTCGACAACGAAAGAGACCATTAAAAAAAATGGTGTACACGAAAAATCAGACTCACTCTATTACGAAATCCAAAGACTTGGTTTAGACCTCACCAAAAAGAACAATGTTCCTGGGATGGCAGTGGCTGTTATCCAAAACGGAAAAGTTGCATGGATACAGTGTATTGGATATGCTGATGTGGCAAATAAAAAACCTGTAACTGCTCAGACAATCTTTAACATTGGTTCAATATCCAAAGTAATATCTGCGTGGGGATTTATCCAGTTGACAGAAAAAGGGCTTTTAAAATTAGATGACCCTGTTGATCAATCTTTAACCCGTTGGAAATTACCCAAATCTTCATATGATGTATCAAAGGTAACACTACGAAGAATATTAAGTCATACAGCAGGACTTTCTGTACATGGCTATGGAGGCATTGAACAGGGAACACAATTGTTAAGTTTAGAGGAATCTCTTGATGGTAAAACAAAAAGAAACCGGGAAAGTGTACGACTTATAAACGAGCCAGGAACAAAATGGGACTATTCTGGAGGAGGTTATACTCTTGCGCAGTTACTTCTTGAAGAAAAGACAAAAGAAAAATTTGCAGGCTACATGAAAAGAAATGTTTTCAAACCTTTAGGATTAAATCATACAAGTTATGAATGGACAGCAGAAATGATGAAAAATTCTGCAACCGCTTACGACACTTCGGGTAATCCGATAAAAAATAGAATATTTACAGAACAGGCAGCAGCAGGATTACAAACAACGGTGGTAGACTTAGCCCACTTCGCCGAATTATCTATTACAACTAATTCCAGGCAATTACACAATGTTTTGAGACCAGAGACAATACAATTAATGGAACAACCTATTCTCCCATCATCTAATGAAGGAGAAAGTGGTCTTGGATACCGGTTTTTAAATTATGACAATTTTCGAACGATTGGACACACCGGTGAGAACGAAGGCTGGAGCGCTGCAATGTTTTTGCATTTACCGACAAAAAGTGGATTAATATTGCTTAGCAATGGCTCTAACGGTGACCATGTTTGGTATCCTATTTATGAGTGCTGGGCTAATAAGATAAAAGCACAACCGACAAAGATTCACTGACGCAACTAAAACTACCGATAACAAGGTTCTATCTCGTTGTATACACTTTGTAGGATGCCTACCTATTTTGTATTAATATATACATCTAATATTGGAAGGGTAGAAAATCAACCTTCTAGGAGTTTTCAAATTTGTCTCAAAAAACGAAGAAATATAAAGCTAGAAGCTGTTAATGATGTATAAAATTTGCCTTGCTACTAATAACATTTACTTTCTCGCATGAACGCATTCTTAACAAATCCTCTCGCAATAAATTCATAGATTAACATATTAACATGAAAATTCACTGCGTCACTTTGAAAACTGAACGACCGGCAATTCAAATCATCTATTTATTCTATTAACCCTTTTTCCCTAAGAAATTTTTGGAGTGAATAAAAATATTTTAACCTCTCCTTATTTTGTTCATCAATTTCGGCATCGCTATATTCAAAAGGAATATTGGTTCCGGAGAAAGCTTTCCTTCTGCCTATTGGTTCAGTAGTATAATCAAGATCCTTCACCTCAATATCTATCTGCTCGCCTGCCTCTATTTTCTCTAATATCCAAGTTGAACATATGTCATTTCTGTCTAGATGACTCAATTCTATTTCGTATTTATTCTTGGAATAATGGATTGTAAAAGCTATAGGACCAGCCTTTGGGTTTAAAGCAATCACATTCTTTTTACCTTTAAAATTAATCTCCAATCCTTTCATTTCAATAATCCTTCAGCTAGTAAGTCATTTTTCATAGATATGTACATATTCAACAAACTTTCGGGATCACGCGCTTTCGTGGAATATGGTTCAGCGCTTTCCTCAATAGTTTTTGATGCGACAATCCGTATGGAATCGTTAATATTTAGTGAAGCATATAGCCACTCAACACTTGTAAAATCATCGTTATCCAAACCAGTCACTTTAAGGCTGTCGGTTGAACAGCTAACAATGATAGTTCCATTGTTTACGCCTATATCTATTTTTTTTTCATTAAGAAAAATTTCAAATCCTTTCATAGTAAATCAAAGTTACGATTTATTGCACGGAGCAAACGCTACATGGTTAAGGCTCACCATTGGTACTATCATTTCCTCGTGAGCGAAAGTTAGGATATAAGATCGAAACAATGATGCTTGCGAGGTTTAATTGATATTTAGTTTTTCGCTTCTTGGTTATTTTTTCGAGACAACATCACTTGTAAATCTATTACTTGATTCAATCATCTACAGCGATAGACACAAGTATTTAAAAAACCGTGGACTTGTGATAGTACAAAAATCTATAGCGTAAATTTCATCTCAAAAAACGAAGGAATCCGACCTCTACTGCGTATTTTTCTTTCAGCTGTAAATGTATGCGTCAATAACGGTAAAGAGACAAAATCTTTTAGGCATATAGGAATATCACAATATTAACTTCTGACTTGATTACTTCACATTTGGTCATCTATAACTTATATACATATTCAATCATATATAATGGAGAAAAGAGTAATAGAACGAATCAAGGTTAATAATATTAAAGCTCCCAAGTTCCACTTTTGTTATCTTCAATCTGAATCCCCCAATCATGCATGGCCTTTAAGATTGGGATAAGAGTTTTTCCACGTTCGCTTAATTCATATTCAACACGTGGCGGCTTTTCCAGATATCGATGACGAGTGATCAGGCCGTCTTCTTCCAGTTCTTTTAGTTGCTGGCTAAGGATTTTCCTAGATATATCGGGCATCTGTACTGCTAGTTTTCCAAAACGTACCATTCCACCACTGAGCAATCTAATCAGTATAATTGGTTTCCACTTCCCTCCTATATAACCTACCGTACGTACTACTGCACAGTTTTCAGGATTTTGCTGCATTTTTCTCATTAGTTACTTATATGTTACCAGTTTTCGCTTTTAGTTACTCATATGTTACCACCAATGTCAGGGTGAAAAGAAAACGCTCGCGATAGCTTTAGTTACTTTGTGAAACAATAATAATTAAATTTTAACAACATGAAAAATCAAGACAACCAAAGTAAAGACCTTGAAGGAAAAATAGCCTTGGTAACAGGCGGCACGAAGGGCATTGGAAAAGCTATTGCAAACAGATTAGCCCAAGGGGGTGCCAAACTGATCGTAACAGCGAGAAACCATCCTAAAGAGACTGACATTAACTACCATTTTATCGCTGCAGATCTGTCTTTAGCCTCAGATGTGATTAGAGTCGCAGATGAAATCAACGAATTATTCGGCGGCGTGGACATATTAATTAATAACATGGGCGCGAACACCTATCCGGGGGGCGGTTATGACTCACTGGCAGATGAGCATTGGGATGAGGCGTTACAGGTTAATCTTCTTTCATCGGTACGCTTGGACCGTGCTTTATTACCCAAAATGCTGGAAAAGAAAAGCGGTGTTGTCATTCATATTTCTTCTACCAGCGGTCAGTTTCCGATTTGGGAATCTACCATGGCCTACAGCACTGCTAAAGCTGCTTTGAATGCTTACAGTAAAATGCTTGCTGACCAGACAGGTCCTCAAGGAGTAAGAGTTGTAACTGTTTCTCCAGGTTTAACTAAAACGGAGGCTATGGCAACCTTCTTAAAAGAACTGGCTGCCGCTTCGGATATTACCTACGAAGAGATGACTCAGAAGCTGTTCGAAAGAGTTGCAGGCGTACCACTTGGAAGGATGGCACAGCCAGAAGAAACAGCAGAATTGGTTCATTTTCTTGTTTCTTCAAAAGCATCTTACATCACAGGAGCGAACTACATTATCGATGGGGGAAATTTTCCAGTCGTAAAATAGAAGAATATCTGGTACAGACAGTCAATCTAGTACATCTTTCAGCAATGCCCATTTCAGTAGCGGCATTAACGCTACTGAGCCGTCAAATGACATGCTGTTAGTATCCATTTACCAGTGACAGTTTACCGAATTATGGATAATTAAACAGGTGGGCTGAGATTGAATATAAGCAAATGTTTACCTCAAAACGAACACTTCTGGGTTATTAAATTTTATTAAAATTCATTACACTATTTGATTCCAAAAAACCACAGTTTGAAATACCTTGCTCAATAGGCCGTTTTTTAGATCGAGCTACACTTTGTTATGATTTCTTTATTTAATGTTGTTTAATTGTTATATGCGGAAGAAAAGTCTTTAGCAAAATCTGTTAGTTTAACTTTGCCTAATATTGGTTGGTGACGGTAATAATCTTCGTACAAAGTACCGTCACCCTGTGCGGCCTGCATTTCTATCAACCCATTGGCAACTTTAGGATTCATACCAAAAGACAGCATACCATCTAGCATTTGTTCATCTGTAATTACCTGCCATATTAATTGAGGTCTGTTAATGGCCTTACCTAAGGACGCCGCTATTTCATTTGGCGAAACTTCATCGCTTGCTATGTAATGAACGGTTCTGCCTTCAAAGGGCTTTTCCATTTCTTGTGCTATGGCAGCAGCAATATCGTGCGGGGATACCCAAGGTTCTTTTGCATCACCTCCGTAATTTGAAACAATAGTGCCTTTTTCTTTGATGCTATGAATGGAATTTAAAAGATTGGTGTAAAAACTTGCAGGTCTCATAACTTTGATGGATACTTCTTTAGGTAACTGATTCAATATGTTTTCTATATTGTAATGAAAAATCAAATTGCCGTTTCCCGTATTGGTATGGGCGCCTATGGCACTCAACTGGATTACTTTCCTTATACCGGAATCTTCGATAGCTCTTTTATAGTTTTCGCCAAGTTGTGTCATTTCAGCCACGACATTGCTATTTGGGTCAAAAAAACTGCTTTTATCCAGTGTGGCCACTACATAAACTGCGTCTGCGCCATGGAATGTTTCAGTAAGAAAATCAGTATCCTCCATCTTACCAATAGCCGCTTTAGCCCCGAGCGATTCTATATCGCTTTTTCTTTCAGGTTTGCTGCTTATCACAGTAACTGAATGTCCTTTAAGTACTAACTCTTGCGTCAGCGGTTTTCCGATGTTCCCTAGAGAACCTGTAAGTATTATTTTCATTTCTTGTATTTAAATTGTGTTTCACAAAAGTCGTTGAACAGAATCCTAGATCTGTAGCCTAATCACGGTAGAACGTAGCCAAAATGAAAATTTTTTATGAAATAGCAGGGGTGGCTTTAAGTACACTTACAATATAGCATTAAGAAAGTAAAAGTTCAACAAAATAGCTTGGTATTGAAGTATCATTGAAAATATTGAAATAATTATACAAGAAATCGATAGTACTATAATAACTCTACCAGTTCCTCTAAATAGTGTTATAAAATTTCGACGCTTTATCTTTCTATTATTTTCCAATAATCACAGTACGAACTGCAATTATATTATTGTCGAAGGGACTAAAGTCACTACACTTGTCAATTTGGCTAAGTAATGCCTCGATTTCGCTAAGAGGGAGCGACAAAGCTTGATGACTTTTGTCTTATCAAAAACTTAATTAAAAATAAAATGAAATATTCAAAAACACCCATCATCAGTTTTAGTCCCGTTGTATTACCTGTTCATGGTCGACACGTAGACCTTGAAATAAAAGTATCTGCGCCTGCAAGCGGAACCAACCTGCCGATTATTCTGATCTCTCATGGTCATGGCCCTTCTAATTTTCTCTCTTCGTACAAAGGATATGGACCCATTGTAGATTTTTTTGCCGCTGAAGGATTTGTGGTCATTCAACCTACTCATCAAAATTCCAAAGCACTTGCGCTTCCTTCCTCCCTTCCTGAAGCACCCCTGTTTTGGAGTTCAAGGGCAACGGACATGAAATTCATCCTTGAACATTTAGATGAAATTATATCGACAGTACCCGGGTTAGATGGCAGAGTGGATAAAACAAGTGTTGCTGCTATCGGCCATTCCATGGGTGGTCATACTGTAGCTATGCTGACTGGCATGGAAGTCACTGACCCCGCAACTGGTAAAATTGTGAATGCGGGAGAATCAAGATTGAAGGCCCGGGTGCTGATAGGTACGCCTGGTGGACCCGAAGGATTTAACGGAGCAGCCAGACAACATTATCCGGTGTTGGCGGCCGGCAATTTCAGTACCATGAATTTACCAGCGCTTATTGTGAATGGGGACAATGACAACAACCTCATGTTTTCTGACGTAGAAAACTGGCGTGCAGATGCTTATCATCTAAGTCCCGGTCCTAAAGACCTACTGACAGTGTTTGGCGCTGAACATATCTTTGGAGGCATATCAGGGTATGATGCCCGCGAAACAAGTGATGAAGATCCCGAGCGTGTTGCCTTTGTATGTGAAAGCATTCTTGCGTATATTCGGAGCACATTCGATCCGGGCGATCCGAGCTGGGAGCAGGCAAAGAAAAACCTTAACCATACAGAGGGCGCACTAGGAAGTATTGAAAGCAAAGGATAATAAAAGACAATATGAAGAACGAAATGTCTAATCACCAATTCAATTCTTTATCAAGGTTGCATAAGGCGCTGGAATTGCCGGCACCTATGCATCCTTTGGTAAGCCTGATCAATAATGCAGCAGGAACCATTCCGCTTGAAAGACTTCCAAGTCCGCACATTTTAAATTTTTATAAAATTTCCTATAAGATAAATTTCCAGGGAAAGTTCAAATATGGACAGCATTACTATGATTTCGACGAGGGGGGAATGTTTTTTGTATCTCCGAACCAGATTACCGGCACCCATGAATCTATTGGTGATCAATCCTGCTACACCTTACTTATCCACCCGGATTTTTTACTGGGTTATGAACTTGCCAGGAAGATAAAAGAATATGGATTTTTCTCCTACTCTATCCACGAAGCACTACACTTATCAGAAAAGGAAAAAAACATGATAATTTCAGTTTTTGTAAATATTGAGGAGGAATTAAAAGACAGGATTGATAATTTTAGCCAGGATGTTGTAATTTCTCAGATCGAATTGCTGCTTAATTATGCTAACCGGTTCTACAGCCGGCAATTCATCACACGTAAGGCAGTAAGCAGCGACCTGCTTCAGCGTGTAGAAGAGACGCTAAAGAGCTACTTCCAGTCTTCACCTGTAAAACAGCAGGGCATTCCAACTGTTCAGTTTCTTTCAGCGCAACTCAACGTGAGTGCCAGTTATTTAAGCGATATGCTACGTTCACTTACCGGTCAAAATGCACAACAGCACATCCATAACCACCTGATCGAAAAAGCAAAAGAACAGCTATCAACAAGAAAGGCCTCGATAAGTGAGATAGCTTATGAATTAGGATTTGAGCATCCGCAGTCTTTTAGTAAATTTTTCAAGCTCAAAACAAGTGTTTCGCCTTTGGATTTCCGGCGTTCTTTCAACTAAAAAAAATGAAGAGGCTGTAAACACTAAATAAATTAGGACACATAATACCTATGTTTCCTACTTAACACCCTGGCTCTATCTTTATCTGCACGAACGAAACATTATATAAACTTGTTTCAAAATCAACCTCCATTGTAACCGAAACCTTTCTTTCCATCCGTGTTAGATAACTGGATCTAAGATTAAACAAAAGAGCATTTGATACCTAGAACGCTTAAAACAAATACAAGTCTTAGCAATAAACGCATAGTGGTAAAATCCTGTTAAGAAACCAAGTAAGGATGTACATTCTTTCGATAATCTAGTACATTGTAGGACCTACATCAATTTTCTAACAAAACGGCAGGTTTAACAAGAGAACCAGAGCAGACCAAGTATTCATTTGTCTCAAAAAACGAAAGTATTTATCCCATACTGTATATCTTTCTTTCAGCTGTAAGTTTAATTGCACCAATTACGGCAAAGAGAAAATTGTCTCACAAATGAAGGACTATTCGCGAAGCGATTTATCCGAAAAAGCTTTCAACTTTTTATTAAAATATTACAAGGCTGGTCGATTTTTATGTTCTGAATTGACCATTAAAGCCCTGTTAAAATTAAAACCTAACAGAAACCGTTGCCCGAATGTTAAAAGGCGTTCCAGGTGTAAAATGGATTTCCTCCACAGGCGTTGCCTCATTCTGCAACCTTGACTCGGTCGCAAACTGCGTTTCGTTCCAGGCCCTGTTAAAAATATTTTCGCTAATTACACCAAAGGTAAAACGCTTCCACGTATAGTTAACATTGGCATCGGTTATGAAATAACCTTCGGCCAGGATGGAGTTATCCTCATTAGCTGGGCGAGAAGCCAGATAACGGACCTTGATGGAACCAGAAAAATTCTTGAAATCCTTTATGCTAAAGCCTCCGGTAAAGGTAAAGGGCGGGGCAAGTGGAATATAGTTGGCACCCTCCGGCTCATCCAATGCCCGGCCATGGTTATAAGTGATATCACCATTTAAGAACAGCCAATTATTGATCTGGTAACGCAGCCCAAAGTCTATACCCTTTCTGGTCGTTCTTCCACTAGGCTCAATTACGCCCTCATCTCCCACATAGACGAATTCCTGCTGGAGATAGAGGTACCAAAGTGCCGCATTCAGGATCAGCCGCGGTGAAGGTTTCCAGGTGGCGCCCAAATCGGCGCCATAGGCCGCAGGAAGAATCTGCCGAGTTGTCTGCGCAATCACTACCCTCGAATCGTTGCTGTGAAAACCCTTGCCCAACTTCAAAAAGAACTGGAGGTCCTTACTCTGGTTGTAAAGAAAGTTCAGTTTAGGGCTTAAGGTAGCCTTACCAGCGGTTGAGACAAGATTACTGTTTAAATGATCGGTATAATTAAAATTGAAGTAATCCAGTCTTAGAGCAGGGTTGATCAATAATTTCCCAAGATCTATCTCTGTATTGAGAAAAGTGTAAGCATTGATTTCTGATACATCCCCAAACTGGATCTGCTCCAAGGTGACATTGCGATCCAGCGTATGCGAAAGCTCAATGTCTTTTATCTCATCCGCCCTTAGTCCGGCACCCAACTGAAAACCAAAGTCAGTGCTTGTACCGTTGTATTTTTTATCCAATACAGACTGAAGTCCATAAATGTTCCTGCCCTCTTTCTGTTTGATCTGATCACCGTTAACCGGATCATTCAGGAAAAATGTAAAATTGCTGTACAGCTCAAAATCATAGCGGCTGTAAAAGGCGCTTGATTTGATCGATGTGCTTTCATTGATAAACTTTTCATACTGCAGATTCAGATTGGTTCGGCTGGTCTTTCCGCCCTCATTCTCATCAATGGCCCCGAAGCGGGAAATCAATCCCTCATCTACCGCACGCTGGGGAATCTGTCCGGAGGCCAGCCATGAACTGTTGAAATGCATGGCGGAAAATGATAGCTTATCGAGATTATGGAACGAACGGGTGTATTTGCCCATAAGGTTGAGCCGCTTAAAATCCTGGCTCGCCTCAAAAGGGCCATCGGTTTTGATGTAACTGCCAGCTAGGTAAGCGGACTGTTTGGAATCGTTCACCAGGTTGAACATTCCAAGTCCCTTAAAGCTGTTGAACTTTCCGCCCTCGAGGGTGAGCGAGTTATTCTCCAATCTGTCCCTGGTTTGAAAGGCGACGTAACCTGCCGTAGCCAGATTACCCTTGTCAGCATGGTATGGCCCCTTATCAAAATCGATCTTCTCCACCAGTTCCGGGATCAGGAAGTGCAGGTCGGCGTAACCCTGCCCGTGCGCATGGCTCACCATATTGACCGGCATACCATCCACAGAAATATTGATATCTGTTCCATGATCGAGATCAAAGCCTCGAAGAAACAGTTGTTCGGCCTTTCCTCCACCGGCATGCTGGCCAATAAAAAGTCCGGGCACCTTTCTTAAAAGTTCCTGTGAAGAATTTACCGGATTAGTAGCGATATCTACTGCCGCAACCGAGGAAAGATGGTTCACCCCTTCGGAGACGACCACTTCATCGAGCTGAAAATTAGAGGGAGATAAACTGACGTTCATCTCCCCTCCCTTTGCTACCATTACTATAGGCTGATAACCCAACAACGTTACCCGAACTGAGTCTCCCGCTATTACATCTTTCATCAGGAAAAAACCGGACTCATTGGTATGTGCATGTTTTTTGGTCCGCTGATTCTGTAGATAAACATCCTTTAATGGAAGATTACCCGTAGAAACAATCTTCCCCTTTAAAGTTTGGGCAAAAAGACTTGTGGACAAAATACTCAATAGGATAGCGTAAAATATCTTCATGCGGCGAAACTACGAAATGTTGTAAAAATAATTCTTCACCTTTTTGTGGCAGATTGTCTAGGATTTATGGTTCTTTCTATTCATTGTTCACCTATAAGCTTTACTTTCCTGGTGTATATTTTCTTTCAGTTGTAAATACTTGCACCAATTATGTCGAAGAGAAAAATATCTCAAAAAACCAAGGTATCCATACCCTATCGGGTGTATTTCTTTCAGTTGTAGGTTTGTATGCAACAATTTCGGCACAAGTAACTTTAAGTGAACAAATAATAGCTGCAAACAAAACAACTCATTTGAATCGCTTAATTAATCTATCAAACCCGGGGTAAACAAGCCTCAACATCAGTAAATAGTTATTCTTTCAAAGAATAGTTTTTCCTTAAAATATTTATAGCTTGTTAGGTATATTCGTCGAATACAACCAAACAATATGTCACCAATACTTAAAGTAACTGGAATTAATTTCTTTTTTATCGTATTTACAATTATAACATCCATTTCTCAATTTGGCTTTGCTCAGTCGTTTGTTGACTCTACATGCTACCAATATTTTGAAATCACTGCAAAACTTAAGCAAGGTGATTCACTAAGCCGATCGGATTGGAAATCGTTTCTTTCAAATAACGCAATTAAAGACTATATGGCTGATCAGGGCGTAAATGAACAGTACTTTGAATCATATAGGAAAAATATGCAGATTGTCTATATGCCAAAAAACAATTCCATACTGCAAAAAAGATTAGCGGATCCAAACTCTTATTGGCTCACTTATATGATAAATCAATATAAAGTTGATGAGGATGGAATGAAAGAATATCTCAAACGTATAGATTCTGATCCTAAATCATACTTTGATAAGTCTTATAAGTATGCTTATTCCGCTTTACCTAAAACCGCTCATAAAAAGTTACCTAATCTTGAGGTTGCTATTATTCCAATTCATAATGATGCGCATGTACAAGACGGCTTAATCATCTATACGTTTTTATGTGCTTATAAAAACGATCAAAATAGATTGGGAGCGCTAGGTGGACATGAACTTCATCACATGCTCAGACCCCAGCCTTCATTTGACATTGAACCAGATGATAGCAGCACTGTAATGGCAATGTACCGAGTATTAAATGAAGGTTCAGCAGACATGGTAGACAAGAAATATATGACTGATACAGCCAGCCAGTTAATGCCTACCCAAAGATATTTTCAGGAATTTTTTGACGAAGGAAAAAAAATCCTTCCGTTAATGGATAGTTTATTGTCTCAAGATGTTAAAGACAGGAAAAGTCTGAAGGTCAGAGACTATTTTAAAGGCACACCTTTTACCGGAGGACATGTACCTGGAACATATATGGCTCATTATATTGAAAAAAATGGCTTGAAAAACGAATTAATTAAATCATTAGACGACCCTTTTTCATTTTTTCTGATCTATGATAGAGCATCAAAGAGGGATAAATCAAAACCATTTCGCTTTTCAAAAGCATCGATCCACAATATCGAATTTCTTAGAAATAAGTATATAAAGTAGAGATAATGTTGTAATTGTTAATCTCTTCTATAATAAATTGATTAGCAATGAATTAATTAACCTCCAACAACAAACAATTTTTTATGTAAGACAAGTTATTCATTAATTTGTCTCAAAAAACGAAGGTATCATCCCCCTACCATATATTTTGTTTCAACTGTATGCTACCTAGACCAGTTACGGCAAATAGAAATAAGTCTTACAAAACGAAGGTATCCACTCGCCACTGTAGGCTTTTCATTCATCTGTAGCTTTATATGCGCCAATTACTGCATAAAAACAACCTTAATACGTAAAAAAATAATTGCTGCAAGTAAAACATCTCCTTTGATTCGCTTAATTATCTCTAAACTCTGAGATAAATCAGCCTCTAAATCATTCTTAAAGTTATTCTCTCAAAGAATAAATTTCGTTAAAATGTTTAATGCCTGTTAGCTATATTCGTCGAATACAACCAAACAATATGTCAGCAATATTTAAAGCAACTAGAATTAATTTCTTTTTTATCGTATTTACAATTATAATATCCATTTCGCAATCTTGCATTGCTCAGTCGTTTGTTGACTCTACGTGCTACCAATATTTTGAAATCACTGCAAAACTTAAGCAAGGTGATTCACTAAGCCGATCGGATTGGAAATCGTTTCTGTCAAATGAGGCGATTAAAGACTATATGGCCGATCAAGGCGTAAATGAACAGTACTTTGAATCATACAGGAAAAATATGCAGATCGTTTATATGCCAAAAAACAATTCCATACTGCAAAAAAGATTAGCGGATCCAAATTCTTATTGGCTCACTTATATTATTAATCAATATAAAGTTGATGAAGATGATATGAAAGAATATCTTAAACGCATAGATTCTGATCCTAAATCATACTTTGATAAGTCTTACCAATATGCCTACTCCGCTTTACCCAAAACCGCTCATAAAAAATTACCTAATCTTAAGGTTGCTATTATTCCAATTCATAATGATGCGCATGCACAAGATGGCTTGATCATCTATACATTATTATGCGCTTATAAAAACGATCAAAATAGATTGGGAGCGCTAGGTGGTCACGAACTTCATCACATGCTCAGACCACAGCCGTCATTTGACATTGAACCAGATGATAATAGCATTATAATGGCAATGTACCGGGTATTGAATGAAGGTTCAGCAGACATGGTAGACAAGAAATATATGACTGATACAGCCAGCCGGTTAATGCCCTCCCAAAAATATTTTCAGGAGTTTTTTGATGAAGGGAAAAAAATACTCCCCTTGATGGATAGTTTATTTTCTCAAGATGTTAAAAACAGGAAAAGTCTGAAAGTCAGAGACTATTTTAAAGGAACACCATATACCAGCGGACACGTACCTGGAACATATATGGCTCATTATATTGAAAAAAATGGTTTAAAGAACGAATTCATTAAATCATTAGACGACCCCTTTTCATTTTTTCTGATCTATGATAGAGCATCAAAGAAGGATAAATCAAAACCATTTCGCTTTTCAAAAGCATCGATCCATAATATTGAATTTCTTAGAAAGAAGTATATAAAATAGATATAAGGAGTTAGTTGTTAATTAATTACCTCTATAACACATTGAATTCGCAATAAATTGCTTAAACCTTCGACAATGAGTAATTTGTATAGGAAAGACAAGATGTTCATAAGATCGTCTCAAAAAACGAACAGTCGATTATGGCTATTCAAACCTAAATTATATCCTCCTGTTATTCCAATGCTATCCTAAAAATTCGAGTTCCTCTTTTGAAAGCGAGATTCCGGCTCCATTAATATTCTCCTCTAAATGCTGAATTGATGTAGTTCCGGGAATGGGTAATATCCATGCAGACTGATGAAGCAGCCATGCTATGTTGAGTTGGGCAACAGTTACATCTTTAGCTTTTGCCAATTCATTCATTTTATTTTGCCTGTTCGGCAAATCGCTTTTGGAACGAATTTCTTAATGACACAACCAAAGAACACTCCGTAAAAAATCAATTTAATTTTGACGATGGACATTACAAACCTTCCCGAAGATCTATGGGAACATAACGAAACTCATACTTCGGATTTGCAAATTTTCAATTACGAAGTGTATAAGAACGGTTCTAGAAACAAGATTGGCCTGAATAAAAATGTATTCAGTTTCTTATTGAATGGTCAAAAAAACATTCACTTTTCTAATGATATCATTTCAATCAATGAAACACAATCGCTACTTATCACATCTAATAATGTTTTGGTTACCGAACTGGTAGGTGTAAGTTCATACCGTTGTTTACTCTTCTTCTTTTCTCACAAAAACATCACCGATTTTTTATTGAAACATTCCCATTCTTTCAGTCAGAATGCCTCAGATAAAAAGATAACGGATATACCTTATTTCCTTTTAGAGAAAGACAATTTTATCATCCATTATATTCATTCGCTCCAACAGATTTTTGGTTTGCAACAATCTATCTCTCAAAAGATTTTGGAACTGAAATTTGAAGAAATAATGCTTTATCTGGCGGATAAATATGGGACGGTATTTTTAGATTACTTACATTATTTACTAATCAATGAAAGAGAATTATCATTTAAAATGGTAATCGAAAAGAACCTTTATACGAACTTGAATATTGACGAAATAGCCTTTCTGTGCAATATGAGTGCCTCTACTTTTAAGAGAAAATTTATAAGTATATACCAGGAATCTCCAGGGAAATGGTTTCAGCAAAAACGGCTTAACAAGGCCAAAGAATTGTTACATAATAACCAAGTCACACCTTCCGAAATTTTTATGGACTTTGGCTATGGCAGCTTGTCAAATTTTAGTGCAGCCTTTAAAAATGAATTTGGGTATAGCCCCAACCACATCCACTCAAATTGACCTCTTTTCATAACTTATCGAACCAAACTAATAAACGAAGCAGCGCTGGTTTTTCTAATTTTGTCTGATTGAAGAATTGTTTAACTAAAAAATAAAAACAATGAAAAAATTAGGATTGTTAGTTCGGTTGGAAGCAAAGGCCGGCCAAGAAAAAAACGTTGAAGATTTTATTACAGGAGCATTACCGCTTGCTCTTGAAGAAGCCGGTACCGTTACGTGGTATGCATTCCGTATTGATGCTTCTACCTTCGGTATTTACGATACTTTTTCAAACGAAGAAGGCAGAGAGGCACACCTTGGCGGTAAGATCGCAAAAGCATTAATGGAAAATGCACCAGACCTATTGGCAACACCTCCGTCTATGGAAAAATTGGACATTTTAGCTGCCAAATAGCCTAAGATAATACCATTATATTTAAGGGAGGATTTTGCAAAAACTCAGCAAAATCCTCCCTTAATTGTTCAAAAAAATATCTTCTCTTCTTCATTTTTTTAGATATCTAAAAAATCAACCCAAAAAAGCTTACGTCCTTTGCATTATCAAATTTTAAAGAGATAAGGAGTTCTACACTAAAAGTGGGTTTGTCAAGATAAATATCACTTCTATTTATAAAAGGGTAAATTAATACCATAATTCTCAGAAAATGGTGGATTTTTGATAGGCCAATAGATCTTCAATATGAATAGTTTGTCTCAAAAAACGAACGATAAGGTTAAGCTCACACCTAAGGCGTTATAACTATTACATTTCATATCTAAAATTTTGTTACCTATTAAATAACACGTTACAAAGATAATTGTTTCTTAACGAGGCTAGCTTAGTTGCTCTTCCAATATCCGACTCGATGCCTTGGCCAGATAAATTTAAACTTCCTATATTGTTATCCTGCAGACGATAGACATGAAATTTTCTGTACTGTTGATCCTTAAAGTAGAGGATTATCTTTCAAAACCTTGCTCACCGGTATTAAAATAGAGCCAACGTTTCAGATTAATTAGTAGCGGCTTTATGTTACAAAACTTTTACCTTAAAAATATATTTTTGTAACTTGTCGCTTACCGGGAACAGGAATGAGAAAAAAGACAAAGGAGACAATTTTCAGGAAGAGTTTGCTGATTCTTATGCAAGCAGTATTTACCTGCCTCATTATTTTATCTTTCTCTGCTTTTAAACTTGTAATTTCATCATCCACCATATCGTGGAAAAAATCCAGATCTGAAACAGCCCATCATCTGGTTAAGCGCTTAACGGCTAATGAAAAGATATACTTCGCTCTTTCTAATGCGGAGCCGAGGCAAAAAAAGTACCGGTTTTGATTTCAGCAAAATAACAGTAGAATTCCTAGCATTTAACCGTAAGGTTAAATGCTAGACCCTCATTATCGAATTAATCTGTAAGAAGAATCCTTACTTCTTTTAATAAACGATCGATATCAAAAGGCTTTAATATTACGCAATCAGCACCATGGTCTAAGGCAGTGCTAATTTTAGCTTCGTTCGAAGCAGATACGATAATTACGGGTATATGCTTGGTAACATCTAGACTTTTAAGCTCTTTACATAGCAATCTGCCGTCATGCTCACCAAGTTCAATATCAAGAATTATCAAATCTGGCTGCATCTTTCTGACTAATTTAATGAAGCCTTTGCCATCAGGAAGAGTTGCGACCATATAACCTTCCATTTCCATTGTAATGGTCAACACATCTAAGTTGGATGGCTCATTGTCAACTATAAGAATTGTTTTCATGTTGAGAGAGAATAGCAGTTGTTTATGGGCGAAGAACCAAAAACTTACTATCAAATTTAAACATTATAAATCATTTATCCATGACAACGAATATTGGCGGCATTAACGTTACAATAAGTCTTTGCTTGTGGTATTGTTGTTGATACGGTTTAGATTACCTTTAAACAAAAAACCATGACCTTTGATCAATTCAATATTCTGATTAATGAGCAAACATCTTCATTACAAGCCCATGCAATAAAATTTACCAATGACGTAGATGATGCACAAGGCCTTATGCAAGATACTATGATGAAAGCCATTAAGAATTATGATAAGTTTGATGAAGGGACGAATTTAAAGGGGTGGTTATACACCATCATGAAGAATACGTTTATTAATAATTACCGTAAAAACGTAAAGACCCAAACTATGGTCACTCAGGAAGAGGAGATTTCATCTGCCAACCTAATGCTAAGTGCGACTCGCAATGCATCTGAAGGCAATCTGGTTATGGGAGATATTAATGTTGCATTGGCGAAATTACCTGTACACCTATCAACACCTTTTGTTAGATATGTTGAAGGTTACAAGTATCATGAGATTGCAGAAGAAATTGGAATTCCAATTGGAACTGTCAAAACAAGAATCCACGAAGCTCGTAAACATCTTTCAAAGATGCTAAAGATGTACAAAGAGAAAATCAGTTAGTCAAAATATTAGAGCCACTTATATGGGTTTTCTGTTCTTAAAACATCTCTGCTTGTGACTGTCTGGATCGAGTTTTAGATGTAAGTTCTTATTGTTTTAAATGATTATCATGATAAGAGTTTTAAGCTTTGTAGTAAGTTTGCAAGTATAGATGGAAGTTAAAAATTTTAGGAAATTCATTGGCGAAAAGGTTTATCTTGAGCCCCAAGAATTAGACCTGGTCATTTCTAAGTGCAGACTGAAAGTTATCCCTAAAGGTAAGTTGGTGTTAAAAGCTGGACAGATCGCTAATCAATACTACTACATTGTTAAAGGTGGGCTGAGGTTTTATTATGAATTCAATGACAGGGAAACCACTACCTGGGTATGCTTTCAAAACGAATTCTTTACCGAGATTTCCAGTCTCCATCCACAAAAGCCGACCCGGTTTAATATTCAGGCCATTGGAGAAACAGAACTAATTGTCCTTGATAAAAAGGATATGGATTTCCTTTATGCCTATATCCCTGGCTGGGATGAATTTGGCCGGAAAATCTGGGAAGCAACAGCTGCAAGGATGATCGATCAGTTATTAAATTTCCAAACGCTATCTGCCGAAGAAAGATACCTTAGATTTTTATCAACACCCGAAATGCTTCAGAAAATACCAATAAACCAGCTTGCTTCGATACTGGGAATCACCCCTAACGCTTTGAGCAGGATCAGGAACAAGATCAGGTAAGCGAATTTTCTACCATCTGGTAGTTTTTCCAATATGCTCTGGCGTTAACTTTGGTCACACAAAACAAAGCATACAACATGAGCGATCATTCAAAAGAGTTACAAATTTTATATTCAGACGGTGAACTTATCAAACAGTTTCCGGGTTTCGCCAACCATTATGTTAACGTAAATGGAATTGACCTTCATTATGTAGAGGGTGGAACCGGAGATCCACTGATATGCCTGCCTGGCTGGCCGCAAACCTGGTATTCTTACCGTCAGGTAGCAATAGAACTATCAAAGAAACATCGGCTGATCATCGTAGATATCAGAGGTATGGGTACTACAGAAAAACCAGGCTTGGGATTCGACAAAAAAAACATGGCCGAAGATATACTGGAGTTAATTAAAAAACTTGGTCTTGAAAAGGTTAATATCATCGGTCATGATATTGGTGGCATGGTGGCGATGGCTTTGGCATTTAATCATCCGCAGTATATAGAAAAGCTGATCGTGGCCGATGGACTGCATCCAAGCCAAGGGATGTTGCAGATGCCTTTAATACCAGCCGCAGGTACTTTCGGGGATAAAATGGATACCAATATGCCTTATGCCTGGTGGATGGGATTTAATCAGGTCAAAGAACTCCCCGAAAAGATTCTTCAAGGCCGTTTTCGATATCTGATTGATTGGCTATTCAATTACGTAATGATAGACCCCAAAAGGATGAGTGAGCAGGAAAGAGCAATTTATGCCGATGCTTATAATGACGAAGAAAGCATAAGGGCATCAAACGCCTGGTATCAAAGCTTTGCTCAGGAT
Organism: Pedobacter sp. AC212; assembly: GCF_979258625.1. Taxonomy (NCBI): domain Bacteria; kingdom Pseudomonadati; phylum Bacteroidota; class Sphingobacteriia; order Sphingobacteriales; family Sphingobacteriaceae; genus Pedobacter; species Pedobacter sp. AC212. Next base: position 3,765,018 of record NZ_OZ409870.1, read on the forward strand.
ATTGAGGATGCCAAAACTTACCAACCACTTTCGATGCCCGTACTTGGAATCGGCAGTAATGTGAGCTATCAATATATGAAAATGGCTATGCCTTACCTATGTCAGAACAGTTCCATGGTGGACCTCACAGAGAGCGGTCACTATATGTTCGAGGAATGCCCTGAAATGGTTGTTGATTCAATAAATACCTTCTTAAAAAATTAAACGAAGTAAATCATGAAGAAAATAGTTTTAGTAGCCGGCGCCACAGGAAATCTCGGTTCAATGATCTGTCTCGCACTAGTGAAGCGTGGTGCAGCAGTGAAAGCACTGGTACGGAAGGACAGCGATGTTACCAAATTATCGGTTTTAAAAGATGCCGGAATAGAGATTATTCCTGTAGATTATGATGATATTGAAAATCTGAGAAAAGCGTGCGAAGGTGTTGGCTGCGTGGTCTCAGCACTGGCAGGACTAACCGAGGTGATTTTAGACACGCAAAAAAGATTGTTAGATGCAGCATTGAGCGCTGGAGTGAAACGATTTATACCATCAGATTTCTGCACGGATTATAATGCATTGATTCCAGGAGAAAACCGGAACTTTGACCTAAGAAGATCGTTCAAAGAATATATCGACAAAACCAAAATAGTGACCACCTCTATTTTTAATGGTGCCTTTGCTGATATTCTCCAATATAACACACCGATACTAAATCTTAAAAATAAAACCATTGGGTATTGGGGCGATAAAGCGGATTGGAAACTAGACTTTACAACAGTAAAAAATACTGCTGCCTTCACTTCTGAGGTAGCCCTACAGGAGCAAACTCCACGTGATTTACATATTGCCAGTTTTCAAATCAGTCCAAAAATGTTAGCTGAACAAATTAAGTCGATTACCGGACAAACATATACTGTTCATAAACTTGGTGAAATGGATCAATTTTCAGATTCGATCAAGCTGCAACGGGCAAGCAATCCTTCGGGAGAGAGAGAATTATATTCAAAGTGGCAGCAGTCGCAATACCTTTATTCAATGTATTCTACTCAACATTCAGTCATAGATAACAATAGGTATGAAAACTTAGTATGGACTTCTGCTTCAGAATTCCTGCAATCTTTCCTAAAATAATAATAGGAACCTTGGCTTTGGTATTATGAATGGTTTTCCAAAAGATTTTTGTTTGCGGAATCTTAGAATGATCTATGTCATTGACAAAGGTTATTTGAAAATATTATCAGACTACAATCAAAAAAATGTTTGGCTTATTGAGGAACCGCGGCTTTATATCGGCTCTTTAACTTTATAACCACCAATTATGAAAAGTGGCAAGTTGTCTCAAAAAACGAACTTTAATTTGCTATTATATATATCATTTACTCATTATCAAAAACTAAAAATTAAATTTGATTAATGAAATGAGTTTATGATAAAATAGGAAAAAAGCGGAGTACTTTAGGACAATAGTAGGCAACTCTGCTTACTTTTATATTCTCAAGCCCTACCTCCTGAAACTTATTAAATAACCAGGGAATAATGATAACATTGGCATTTGTGTATCTATCTGCTTACCAGATTTTTTCCATTATTTCGTTTCGTCTGTTCTTGTACGAACCATATCCCAACATAAAGTGAAAGAAACCTGAAAATATCTCTCTTTTTCCTGTGGATTAAGAATCAGGAAGTTAATCGTACTATACAGTAAGGTGCTATACATTTTTATAAGAAACTCAACAGGAACATCCTTGATTTGCTTATTTAAGATGGCTGCTTTCCACCATTCAAGTAATTCAAGCCAGGTATCGTCCTCCTGCATAATCTGTTTTTTATAATAAGCTGAGTTAACAAACTGTTGAATAAAGCCAAATTCACTTTGATGTGCCAATGACCATTCTATTAGGTTATTCCACATACACCGCAAGTGCTCTCTAACATCACTTGCGGTTTCTTTAGTTTTTGTCTGGGCTATAAAATTACGCTTTGCGTACACATAACTTGATGTAATAATATCATCCTTGGTAGAAAAATGATGAAAAAGCGTACCCGTAGCAACTCCTGCAGATTTTGAAATATCGGCTGTTGCAACCTTATCGAAGCCACGATCCACAAAGAGATCAATTGCGGCGATAATAATTTTTTCTTTCTTGGATATATTGTTCCCAGTCATTGCTGCCAAAGTTAGAACATTTCAATTATTACTTATTACAAGTTGCGGTCACCCTTTGTATATTCTAAGATCCATCCGGGATATTCTGCCGGCAATTGACTGATCTCATCAAGTGTGGTCAATTCCTCAGTTGTAAATTTAACATTGGCTGCGTTAAGGTTATCAGATAATTGTTCTTGTCTTTTTGCTCCGATGATAATACTTGTCACCGCAGGTTGGTGTAGTAACCAGGCAAGGGACAGCTGGGCAACAGAAACATTTTTTTCTTTAGCCATTACGTGCAGAACATCTAATATGTTAAATGCCCTTTCGGAGTTAACCAATGGGAAGTTTACAGTTTTACGCCTTCCTGAATCGTTATCCCCGGATCTTGAATATTTACCACTTAATAATCCTCCTGCAAGTGGACTCCAAACCATTAGCCCAACATTTTGATTAACTAACAATGGAATAATCTCTCGTTCAATATCCCTTCCAGCAACGGTATAGTAAGCCTGAAGCGATATGAACTTTTCTATACGGTTATATTTTGAATAAGATAGCGCCTGAGATAAAAACCAAGCTGGAACATTGCTTGCTCCAATGTAACGCACTTTCCCACTTCTTACCAGATCATCCATCACATCAAGAGTTTCTTCAACAGGGGTCAATGGATCATAAGAATGCATCTGATAGAGATCTATATAATCTGTACCTAAACGTCGAAGACTTGCATCTATCTGTTGCATCAAGTGTTTGCGGGATAAACCTTTATCATTCATCCCCGGACCCATCGCTGACCTTGCCTTGGTTGCCAATACTAAAGAATCCCGGTCAATTCCCAGGTTCTTGATAGCCTGTCCGGTGATTTCTTCAGACCTTCCTCCGCTATATACATTCGCAGTATCTATAAAATTAATGCCGGCATCTATTGCATGCTTCACTAACTGATCGGCATCCGATTGATTTAACCCTCCTAATTCTTTGTAAACAGGGTGATCCCCAAATGTCATAGTTCCTAAGCAAAATTCAGAAACAATGAGTCCTGAACTTCCTAACTTTTTAAATTTCATACAAATCAAGATTAAACCGACTGACTGGTCGGTCTACAAATGTAGCTAAATTTTTAAAATTCAATAGGCAAATAATTGGATGGCCGAGATTATCAAGAAATGGTGGATTTTTGATAGGTTGAGGGTTTTGTACTCAATTTTTTCGTCTCAAAAAACGAACTATTTAGCTGGTTCCATACCTTAATAGTATCTCGACCTATTGTATTTTCTTTTAATACAGATGTACCTAAACTGTAGCATTATACACGTTCAGCTTCAGAAAGTGCAAATGATCAATTCCTTATAAAAAATATACGGGTAGCTACAGGATGGTTGGTACAAATATTTTTCGCAGTTTAGTATGAAAAGCTACTACAAGATTTGATCTTAAATTGATCAGCGCTTCTAGAACTAACCAAATATATATGAGAAAATACATTATTTTTCTGCTACTATTTGTTGCAATAGGATCATCCTTTATACTTTCAAACAATGCTGTTAGTCTAAAAACTATAAAGTTGGTTACGCCATTTAAAATGCCCCCTGTTACGTATCCAGACTTCTCCCGCAGTCCGCATTTTTCCATATTAGACTTTGGAGCGGAACAAGGCAATAAAGAAAAAACCACCCAGGCCATTGCTGCTGCAATTTCAGCTGCAAACAGCGCAAAAGGGGGCGTGGTAATAATCCCAGAGGGAGAATGGCTTACCGGTAAAATTACTTTGATGAGCAATGTAAATCTGCACCTGAACAAAGGTGCGCTACTGTTGTTTTCTAAAAACCCTGATGATTACCTACCTGCAGTAAATACCAGTTGGGAGGGGATGGAATGCTTAAATTATGCCCCACCTTTATGCCTATCAATGCAAAAATATTGCAATAACTGGAGAAGGGGAAATAAAGGCGCAGATGGATGTTTGGAAAACGTGGTTCGCTCGTCCCAAACCACACATGGAGAGTATCAAACGCCTTTACAACCTTGCAGCAACTTATAGGCCTGTTGAAGAGCGCCAGATGGTAAATGATACGGCCCACCTTCGTCCCCAGTTTATTCAGTTCAACCGTTGTGAAAATGTGTTGCTTGAAGGAATTAAGATAACCAACAGCCCATTTTGGACAATTCATCCTTATCTATCTAGGAACGTGGTGATCAGAAAAGTCAAGGTCTATGCGCACGGGCACAATAATGATGGAATAGATCCGGAAATGAGCGAAAACGTGCTGATAGAGGATTGCGTCTTTGATCAGGGCGATGATGCAATTGCAATAAAGTCCGGACGTAATCCCGAAGGCTGGCGGCTGGGGCGACCATCTAAAAATATCGTCATCAGAAACTGTTTTGTGAAAAATGGCCATCAACTGCTGGCTATAGGAAGTGAACTTTCTGGTGGTGTAGAAAATGTGCTGATCGAAAATTGCGAGGTACAGGATGGTGCCAAACTTAATCACCTAATATTTATTAAAACAAATGAGCGGATGGGTGGCTATGTCAAAAACATTTATGCCAACAATCTCAAAGCTGGAAAAATTGACCAGGGGATCCTAGGGATTGAAACTAATGTGTTATATCAGTGGAAAAACCTGGTTCCCACTATAGAGATCAGGCTTACGCCCATTAAAAATGTTCAACTTAACCAGATTAGTGCAAAGCAGGTAAAGTTCATATCCAGAATTTTAGGGGAGCAAAAACTTCCCGTAAAAAACGTTACATTAAAACAGGTTAACGCCGCTGAGATAAGCGACCGGTCTCATATTCACGAAAACATTATTGCTTTCAAAATTCAATAACATTATCAAAAGAAAATATGTTCCTTGAAAGAGAGAAAATTATTCCAGCCAAAAGCTCCTTTATCGTTATCCTGTTAACAGTTTGCTGTATTAATCAATATTCATGAGTCATGATTTTATTCGGTAAAATTTATACTTCTGGTTTAGCTATCTAATTACTACTTGCAACTGGATAAAAAAAGATAGAATTGGTGCTAGTGGTGTGATGGAATCACAAAGAGAGAATAGAATTTGCAGATTTTTAGGCGATATATCTTATCCGCTATATATGTTGCATTAAGAAATCGAATTACGGGATGGTTCGGTTATCTTTATTTCGCCTTTCAAAATCGAGAATTTAAATTATATCTTAACGATCTGCAGGTTACTACCTTAATTTTTCAGTAAGCATTCTTAAACAATTTCTTTGCCGATAAGCTTTTTACTTACCGTTTATTATGCTTTTATCAGTTGGTTCATCCTTTACAGATTAATATTGATAAGGATGAGATGCTGAAATACTGCAACCTGTTGACAGAAATAAAAAAGGAGTTAGTATATAGTAAGATAGATAGCGTCCATATTATTCGCTCCTTGTTATACTATCTGCTCCAGACTTTAAATCGCCAGTATTCTGAGCAGTATGGGCTCTCGTTAAGAAGCACACAGCATAATTCTGCTTTCCTTTTCAAAAACTTAATGGAGATCCATATTAAAGATAAACAGCGGATTGCTGATTATGTTGAAATATTGGGTATTAGCAAGATTTCATGCAACAACGCCGTTAAGGCCCAATTCAACACTACGGCTACCAAATTGCTAAAACAACGCTTACTGCTTGAAATACAAAATTCGCTCCTTCACTCAAATAAAACTATTCGAGATAGCTTACCAACTTCATTTTCCTGAACCGAAACATCTGATGAGATTCTCTACAACTCAAACAAGTCAAACTCCAACAGAATTCATAAATAGCATAAAAAAATAAGCCGAGTTATTTCTTCATTAAACGGTTAATTTGGATAAGCCAAACAATCGTATAATATCATTTCCGTCTCAAACAATAAAAGTATTCAACCCCTATTGTATATCTTTCTTTCAGCTGTAAGTTTAATTGCAACGATTATGGCAAAAAAAAATTGGTTTACAAAATGAAACTTTTCACTTAACTATCATTTTTTGCCTCATCTGGAAAAGTGCAAATACTATTCAATTTTTTATAGCTATTAAATAAAATTTGAATATTACTTATCATTAATATCTATGATTAAAATATCACATTTCACTAGATTACCTTCTTTCGCTTTACTCTGCAGTATTTTTTAACTTCATCAATAAAGAATATGCACCGCGTAAAACGATCTCCTTCCCATCTAAACTGTTTCCCACCACCGTTTGATTATTTTCTGACACCCCTCTCTGCAGGGCAGTCATACGGAAGGTGGAATCGTTTTCTTTGATAAATACATAGTCCTTATTTTCAAAATTGACAATGGCATCATTGGGTATCACTTTCTCTTTTTTGGCATTCAGCTGGATTTCAGCATTCATGTACATGCCAGGTGTTAAGCTCTTATCTTCCTGATCGAAGTGACAGTGTATCTCGGCACTTCTGTTTTCGTTTAAGGAATGGCTCACCAGAATAATGCTGGAGCTAAACTTCCTATCGGGATTATTATTGGTGTAAGAGCTCACCCGTTGTCCAATGGAAACTTTGTCCAGATCTTTTTCATAAACCGTTAAGTTTAAATGAATATCCTCAGGATTGATCAGCTCGAACATCACATCTGATGGGGTTACATATCTACCGACATTCATATTTACCTTACTTACATAACCATTAATGGGCGAGTAAATTCTGATCGTACGTGAAATGTTTCTGGTCGTCAGTTTCCTGCTATTGATTCCGATCATGCTGAGTTTAGCTGCAAGGGCATTGGTTTCCACATTCAGGTTTTTCAGCTCACTTTCGGCCTGCTCAAGCACCTTGTCGCTACTAGCTTTAGTACTGTTCAGTTCCCTCTGGCGTTCATATTCTTTGATAGCAAAACCTTGTCTGTTGCTTGCCCTCAGGTAATCCTGTTGAAGCTGAATATACTGCGGATCTTCCATTATCGCCAATATCTGGCCTTTGCGAACCCTCGTTCCCGGTAGCATTTCTGTCGATTTCAGATAGCCACCCAAAGGAATGCTCACCGAAACCAGATTCTGGGGAGGAACGTCTATCTGCCCGCTTAATTTCAGCACCTTGCTCACGTCCTGAAGTTTCGTTTCGCCCACTTCCAGATTAATGTTTTTAGCTTCTTTCGCATTCAGATACACTAGATTACTATTTGTTTTTTTAGGTTCTTCCGGAAGTTTTTCTTCCTCGCCATTGCAGGCAAATAAGCATACAAACAAGGATGCGCAGACTAAGAACTGTTGATATGACTTGAAATTCATTGTTATTTTGATAGAAGATAATTTAAATTGATAATGCTGTTGTTCAGGTTTTTTACTGCGTCAAAATAATCGAGCTGCACCTGTAAAGATTGTTGATTGAGGATGGTCCATTCCAGATAGTTGATCTCTCCGATTTTAAGCTGTCTATCCAATGTCAGCGTTACGGCAACTGCATTTTTTAACGCAGTGTTCTCATATTCTTCAACTATATCTGCATACTGACCTACCTGCCTGGTTACACTTTCAAATTCTGCACGCAACTGTTTGTTACGGTAATCCGTATCATTTTTAGCAATCAGCTGTTGCGTTCTGGCAGATTTTATCCTGGCCCGCTGGGCACCAGCAAATACCGGGATTTCTATACCAAGCTGAACGGATTGAAACCTGTTCCCACGGTCATAACGGATCCCATCCTGCAGGCTCATATTATTGTATGCCAGAGAAACATCAGGGAAGAGCTTTGCACTTTCTGCTTTGATTGCTGCTGCTGCAACCTGTTCCTGCTGCCGTTGCAAATTCAAATCAGGATGGGATGCAAGTGATGAACTGTCATCTGGTGGTACATCCAGTTTTAACTTATCTGAAATGGGAACAGGTTTTTCATTGGTATTCATTAAAAGCATGAGTTCTCGTAACCGTAATTCTTTTTCATGAACAAGGTTTTTCTCTTGGATTTTTAACTGCGACAGCTGATTTTCGGCAGATGCCCTTTCGAGTATATTGGTTTCCCCGGCTTTAAGTCGCGATGCAGCAACCCTTAAAAATGCGGTATAGGCCGAGTCCATTCTTTTCAACACCTTCTCCCTCTCATCAATCACCATCAGCTCATAAAATACAGACCTTGTGATTTTTTTAATCTCGGCTTCTTTCACATTCACCTCCATCAAAATAGCCTTCCACTCCTCGCTCAGCTGTCTGGTTTGCCTGTTGTATACAGTTGGCAAACTGAAACTTTGAGAGATGCTGAACTTATCATCTCTAAGCGGACTATTGAACTTTCCGTACTCTGCCCCAACTACAGTTTTTGGAAAATTACTTCCTGTGTTGATGAGCAGCTTGGCCTGTTCTGCCCTCAATTGACGGTTTTTGATCAATAAATTATTCGCCACGGCCGTTTCAACGGCTTCTTCAACAGAAATTCTTCGTTGAGCGCTGGCTGGCAGAAAAGCTATCAACACCAAAAGCGAGGTAATAACCGGTTTTGCAACTTTTGCCCTAATGCCTTTTTCAAAAGCAATATAAAGAACAGGTAGTACAAACAAAGTGAGTAGTGTGGCAATCATCAACCCACCGATTACCACTGTCGCCAAAGGTCTTTGGACGGATGCACCTGCACCATTACTTAGCGCCATAGGCAAAAAACCAAGTGATGCCACAAAAGCGGTCATCAGTACAGGTCTCAGCCGGGTTACCGTTCCGTTGGTTACAATTTTTCTTAAATCGGTTTCTCCGGAATTTTTGATCCGGTTGAATTCTGCCACCAAAACGATTCCGTTGAGTACCGCAATTCCAAAAAGTGCTATGAAGCCGACGCCGGCACTGATGCTAAAAGGCATTCCCCGGATGGAAAGCAGAAAAATTCCTCCGATTGCCGAAAGTGGAATGGCAGTGTAGATCAGCAGGCCATATTTAATGGAATTAAACGCAAAGTACAAGAGTAAAAATATCAGCACCAATGAAACCGGTACCGCAACAGATAAACGTGATTTCGCCTCATTGAGGTTTTCAAATGAGCCGCCAAAGCTAACAGTATAGCCCGTAGGCAAATTAATCTGCGCTGCTACCTTCTCCTGAAGTTCTTCCACAATACTTTCCACATCTCTGCCGTTCACATTAAAACCAACCAATATTCTTCGTCGCGTATCTTCACGCTGAATCTGGCTCGGACTATCGACCAATGCCACTGATGCCACCTGGTTTAAGGGAATCTGTATTCCGGCAGGTGTCGGGATCAGTAAATTCTGAACATCCTGAATATCTTTCCGCTGATCGTGTTGCAACCTCACCACTAGATCAAACCGTCTTTCTCCTTCAAATACCAGCCCGGTACTCTGGCCAGCAAATGCTGCATTAATATTTCTGTTGATTTCTGAGATATTCAAACCGTGCTGTGCGATAGCTGCCCGGTTGTATTTAATCACGATCTGAGGTGTACCCGTAATCTGCTCCACATACAATTCAGTGGTGCCATCTACAGTTTTGACCAGGTTCCCCAACTGCTTGGCAAAAATCCCCAGCGTATCCAGGTTTTCGCCAAAAATCTTACACACCACATCCTGCCTGGCACCAGTCATGAGCTCATTAAACCTCATCTGTACCGGAAACTGAAAACTAGTGGTTACCCCTGGAACTTCGGCTGCCGCTGCGCCCATCTTTTCAGAAAGTTCATCGAAAGATTTAGATGTTGTCCATTCCGATTTGGGTTTCAGATTGATGATCATATCACCCATATCCATTGGCAAAGGTTCGGTAGGTACTTCACTGCTTCCTATTTTGGTCACTACATTGATCACCTCCGGAAACCTCGATTTCAGAATACCTGCAACTTTTTGTACATTTTCCATTGTAGTATTAAGGCTACTCCCCGAAAGCACCCTGGTTTCAACCGCGTAGTCACCTTCCTCAATTGATGGAATAAATTCGCCGCCCATCCTGCTAAGCAGAAAAACAGCAATCACGAATAGAAAAACAACGAACCCGATGATGATCTTAGGGATTCGCAATGCCCTTGTTAGTAAGGATTGATATCGATATTCGATTTTACCCATTATCTGATCTGAAAAGTTTTGCTTGGTTTTAATCTTTTTGCTCAGGAAAATACTGCTCAACATCGGGATGTAAGTTAATGAGAGAATAAATGCCCCGAGCAGGGCAAAGGCCACTGTTTGCGCCATTGGTTTAAACATCTTCCCCTCAATACCTTGTAAGGCAAAAATGGGCAGATAAACCACTAGGATAATAATTTGTCCAAAGACCGCACTGTTCATCATTTTTGAAGAGGCACTTTTTACTTGCTTATCCATTTCCTGCTGAGAAAGCATGGTTAGACCTGCAAACCGTTTATTGTGGCTAAGCTGATGCATGACTGCCTCTACGATAATGACGGCTCCGTCTACAATCAAACCAAAATCCAAAGCGCCAAGGCTCATTAAGTTTCCGCTAACCCCGAAAAGGTTCATCATGATGACAGCAAAAAGCATAGATAGAGGGATAACAGATGCCACAAGCAAACCAGCTCTGAAATTTCCCAAAAATAGTACGAGCACGAAAACCACGATCAGTGCACCCTCCAATAAATTGGTCTGTACAGTACTGATTGCATTGGTTACCATATTGGTACGATCCAGGAAAGGTTCAATAACTACGCCTTTGGGCAGGGTTTTCTGGATTTCGGCAATCTTTTCTTTGATACTTTTAATTACCACATTACTATTGGCTCCTTTTAGCATCATCACAATTGCACCAGAAACTTCTCCCTGGTTGTTATAGGTAAGTGCGCCGTATCTGGTTGCAGAACCAATTACTACTTCTGCAACGTCTCTGATCAGTAAAGGCGCACCACCCTTGTTGCTCCTGATTACCACATTCTCGATATCTTCCTTGTTGCCAATCAATCCCTCACTACTGATGTAAAGCACGGTAGATTGCTTCTCAATATAAGCCCCGCCGGTATTCTGGTTATTGCTTTCCAGCGCATCAAAAATATCGGCGATGGTAATTCCATGCGATTGCAACTTACCAGGACTGATAGTAACTTGATATTGTTTCTGTTTACCACCAAAACTGCTCACTTCGGCAACACCTTTCACCCCAAGCAACTGACGGCGAACTACCCAGTCTTGAATAGTTCGAAGTTCGGTAATGTCGTACTTACCCTCATAACCTTTTTCCGGCCTGACAACATATTGGTAAATTTCCCCCAACCCCGTTGATATGGGGCCCATTTCGGGTTTTCCAATTCCATCTGGAATGGATTCCTGTACAACGATGAGTCGTTCTGAAACCTGCTGCCTGGCCCAATAAACATCTACATCATCATTGAAAACCAGTGTAACAAGTGATAAACCGAACCGGCTATAACTCCTAATTTCCTTGATCCCTGCAATATTGCTGCTAGCCTGTTCTACAGGAAAAGTGACCAAGCGCTCAATATCTGTTGCGCCGTAAGAGGGTGCTACGGTAATGATTTGCACTTGATTATTGGTAATATCGGGTACAGCATCTACCGGCAATTTAAAGAGCTCAAAAACTCCATATATAATTAGGGCGATGGTAAACAACGCCACGATGAGTTTATTCTTCACAGAAAACCCAATGATTTTATTAAGCATAAAAAATGAATATGATCTTTCTCAATTAAAAAAGGAATGACCACAAAAAGAGGGCATGTCCTAAACCTAGATTACGGAAATGCTTTTGGGAGGTTGCCAGATTTTAACTGTATCCGGACTTGGAATATAGCCTTCCGTGTAATGGAAAGTATCATTTTTGATAATTATTCTAACAGCCTTTTCGAAAGTATTAAAATGCGAAACAGGAATTGCAGGCGTTAAAAAACCACTCATGTCAATGGTCTTGAACGGTAGCTGATCGTCTCTTTCCTGATCATTATCAGTATGTGGTACAGAATTATAATGATCATATACGAAAACGAAAAAACTTAAATTCTGCTTAAGCTGCTTGTGCTCACTGAAATGTTGAAACAGCACGGGTAGCTTCAGTATTTCCCTGAATTCCGTAGCAGAAAACAAATACAGCACCAGAAGAGTAAAAGTAATGCGCTTTTTCAATGGTTCAAAGTTAGCCAAAAAGTGTAGATGATAAAAGAGTCGAGTCTCACTTTTGTGTTACAACCATGGCCGGCGTATTTGGATGATTTCACCTCTGCAATCCCAGCAATAAAAATCGTCTCAAAAACGAATATTTTTAGCTGATAATTATCAAACACCCACAGGACCTATTCGTTTATTGAAATGAGTTTATGAGAATTTGTACAACAGAAAAACATGAATTCTGCTCGTTTCAATATAAATATGATTATTTAAAGCAATTTCACAAACAAATTATTAAGGTTTTGCGACAATTGTTAGGATTTTGATACGTGGAGCGGCATCATTATGCTTTCATATAAATTTCATCAATAGATGCCCTTACATCTATTGATAGAACAATAAAAAAAATACCTAACAAAAGCAGTTTGTGGTCAATCACATCACATTGAATGCATCCATGATAAAAAGCAAATATACTCAGAAGAAGAAAGACAATGCCAGCTATTGGAAACGTCCTCCCCAAAAGAGTCGTTAATCTTATATCATCCATCTAGTGAGAGTTATACCATTAACATAAGAAAAAGATTTTGATTAAAACGGTTAAAATACCTTTTTTGACCGGTATTATTGTTTGTTTATCATTCTTTAAGAAATCAAAGCGGAATGCTAGGTATTGATTTATAATTAAAGGGATATGAACAGCATAAGGCTATATATCAAGCTAGCTTCCAAAGTTCTGGCTTATATTATATTGCTAAAATAGCAGGGCCAAATTCCTCAAAGTGAATCATATCCTTCGGTATGCCCAGGGAAAGCAGGTACTGCACATGTTTTTTGATAAATACACCTGGGCCGCAGATATAAAACTCTGCATCAGGTGTAATCTCACTTTTTAGCTGACTAAGGTCAACATATCCTTCGTAATGTTTATCATTTGTTTCCCGCTCGAGACGGTCATAGAAAGTATGCACAGACATGCAGCCATGACTTGCGCTTAATTCAGTTACTCTATCTCTGAAAGCATGCACCTCGTAACTCCTGGAACCATGTATCCAGGTGATGGGTCTGTCATTGCCAGAAGCAATTAATGATTCAACCATGCTCATAAAAGGTATAATACCAACACCTCCGCTAATGAATACCACCGGGGTTTTAGCATGAATGTCAAACGTAAAATCACCAGATGGTGGGGCTACCTCAATGATATCTCCTTCTTTAATCTGGTTATGCAGCAGGTTGCTGATGTAGCCCGCCGGACGTTCATTCTTACCATATTCTTTCTTCACAGATATACGATAATACTCACCATTTGGAGCACAGGAAATGCTGTACTGGCGGGGTTGAAGTACCTTTAATTCCGGTAGATATAAGCGAACTGTAATATATTGTCCAGGTAAAAAATCAGCTACTTTACCACCATCCGATGGGTAAAGATAAAAGGAAGTGATCTCCTGTGATTCCTGCATTTTTCTTTTAATCTCAAACGGTCGCCAGCTGCTCCAACCCCCTTCTTTGTTTGCCGACTTGCTGTACAGATGAGCCTCTGTTCCAATCATAATTCCAGCTAGCTGGTCATAAGCCATCCCCCAGGCCTCGATCAAGGCAGGACTTGCGCCCTCACCCAGTACCTCACTTATTGAAGCCAGTAGATGTTTTCCCACAATAGCATATTGTTCCGGGCGTATATCCAGGCTGACATGCTTATTGGCTATCCTGTTTACGGCATGAGCTAAAACGCCGGGATTGTCGATATGTTCCGCATATGCAAGTACAGACATGGCAAGCGCTGTCGGCTGCGCTCCATTCTGTTGATTGGCGCTATTAAAAACATTTTTTAATTCCGGGTTTCCGCTTAGCATGCGGTTATAAAAATACGTGGTCAGTGCCACGCCATGTTCCCTTAAAATTGGAACGGTCCCTTTTACTAATTCCTTTTGTTCGTAAGTCATAAATCTTCATTAGAACATAAAGTTGGGCTAAAGGAAATCGCGGTAGCGATTGAATCGCCAGAACTATATCTGGCCAAGATCTTACAGGACTTGAGTCGTAAGGGGTTGATCAGTTCGACAAAGGGCCCAAACGGAGGGTTTTATATTGATGATGGCTCCCTAAATCGACCTTTAAGCGATATTGTGGAGGCAGTAGATGGCAATGGACTTTTTTACGGTTGCGCACTGGGATTGAAGCAATGTTCAGAGATCAATCCCTGTCCATTGCATGAGCAGTTTAAAGCTCTAAGAGCTCAACTTCATGATTTGCTCTCCAGCACAACGATCAACGGGTTTAATGAAGAGTTGATGAATGGATTGTTTTCCTTAAAAAGATAAATACAAAACTTATAGCTAACTTTAAGTGACATTTGCAAAGCTAAAGGAATTAACTAAAGCCTTTAAAATATATTTTCATAGACAACCAGAGGGCTTGAAACTTATTGCAGATCTCCGCAAGAGTCCAATACTTCTCATGTCGGAGGGACTTAATGATGATTCCCTTTAGCCCAAACCTTATAGTCTGTACAGCGAAAACAGTCATAAAGGTTTCTTCTCCCTCATCATCACTATAACAGTCTATGATTTCTTTTACCTCATACTCCAGTTCCGAAGGATAAGGTGTGTGGACACCCCAGGCAGTAGCCGCACGCTCAGCTTGACCGAAGTGCAGGGTATAGCCTTTTCTGTTAAGTGTAAACAGCACCTTTTTCAATGGTTTTTCCTTTGCTCTCATAGTATCATCATTTTCCTTTTATATAAGTCAGCGCCTTAATCAACAACTGAGCTTCTGCAACAGCCCAGGGAAGCATTTCTGCGGTAAAGGTCCTTTCTGAACAGCTTTTCCCTGCACTCCACTTAAAATATCGCATATTGAGAAGATAATGATTGGCCACAGATGTTATTACTCCTGCCACCGATTCCGGATCGGCATGTTCTGAAAAAGTCCCGGATTCGATTCCGAGTCTTAATATATCGGCGATATAAAGCTGATTCTTGTGTTTTATCCTGTAAAGATAAGCAAGCCCTTCTCCGTGTTCGCCTATTGTATAGAGTTGTATGAGAAGCTTATGAAAGGCTGGTTCATTGAACACTTTTTTTATCATAAGCTCGGATAATACCAACAGCGTCTCTAATGGAGAGCGGGTGCGTGCCTTGCTTTTAGCTATCAGTTCTTCAAACGTCTTTGCCCTGAGCCCGATGATACCCAGAAGCAGGTTTTGCTTGGAGCCAAAGTAATAATTTATCATACAGGAGTTTGTACCCGCGATGGCGGCCACCTCCCGTATTGTGGTATGGTAGTACCCTTTTTCCGCAAAGCATCTTTCTGCAGCCTTAAGCAGTCGAAGCTTTTTTAAGGGCAATGTATTTATATTGCCACAACCATTTACAGCTCCCCAGCAAACCGCCGAAATCGCACTCCCGGTTTTCAATGAACCCTTTATTTTTTCTGATGCCATGTTGCTACATTGAAAATTCCACCAAGGGCAATCAATAGTCCTCCGGTAAATTCAAGCCATGGGAAGGACCGGATGCCATTTATATTGATCGTCCAGGGATGGGAGTCCACGGGGTTGATTGTTTTTAGGTCGGTAAAAGTGAAAAATCCCACTACACAGGCTAATATTCCTAGTGCAGTCAATAGATAACTTGCTTTTTTCATAACTCTGTTGCTAATATTTCGTTTTTCTGTTTAACAGTTTTCTGCCTTTTGAGAGGGCCTTCTTGCGCTGCATGCTGTAGGAAAGATTCCTGCCACGGGTTTCACTCGAGTGCCGGAGGTTATAATAGCTTGACAAAATATCCCTACTGGACAATAAACCACAGAATCTATCATTATCGTTCTGATCATACACAGGTACCCCATCCTGCCCACTGGTGGTTATTAACCGAATTGCTTTTTGTAAACTATCGTTGAGCCTTAAACTGGTAGTATTATTATCTACCAAGCTGGAAACGCTCGCCTGCGTATCGAGACCCGATCTAAATATATCAGCTGTAATCAAGGTTCCCTTAAACTTTCCATCATCAGTTACCGCATAACTCAGCTCATGTCCAGCCAATGATTGGATCTTTGATCGAACCGCTCCCAACGTATCTTCCAGGCTAATAAGAAGAGATTGTTTTTTGAGCACATCCCTGACAGTCAGCGAAGCCAGCGGATCCGGTCCGTAAGCATCGGGTGTTAGCACTCCCCGCCTGGCAATCTTTTCAGTCATTATCGTGTTCTGCATCAAAAAAAATGAAACCAGGTATGCCCCGGTACAAGCGCCCAGGAGCGGTAGAAGGCCATTGATCTGATGGGTTGCTTCAAGGGAAAAAACTATACTGGTAAGATAGGCCCGAGAGGCGCCGGCAAACATTGCGGACATACCAACGAGTGCAGTCATTGGAACACTAATACCTGCTCCGGGAAAAAAGCTCAAAATAAGATATCCTATAATCGCACCCGTTGCCCCGCCAATAGTCATAAGCGGCGCGAGGGTACCCCCTGAAGTGCCGCTTCCCAGCGCGATAGCCCATGAGAGAAACTTGAATATACACAAACTGATCATAACTGCCAGAGAGAGTTTGCCTGAAAGTAGGTTTATAATGTTATCATACCCAACTCCAAGCGTATGCGGCGAGATGAACCCGATCAAACCTACCGCTATCCCCCCCAATGCCGGCCACCACATCCAGTGAATGGGAACCTTTTCAAAGGTGTCTTCAATAAGGTAGACAACTTTGGTGAGCCCAACCGCTAATAGACCGATGCATACACCTACCAGACTGTAAATGCCTAATGCCTGGTTTGAGGGAGCCGAAAGCTCGGACATTGGAAATACCGGTCCTGATTCAAATAACAAATGGTGCCCGGCTGCCCCGGTGATGCAGGCTAGCGCAACAGGTATAATGGCTTTTGGAGAAAACTCAAACAAGAGAAGTTCGATTGCCAGGAAAATGGCTGCAATGGGTGTTCCGAAAATAGCGGACATCCCGGCCGTTGCTCCAGCAGCAAGGATAATCTTGCGCTCGTTTGGTGTGATATGCATGAGCTGTCCCAGCGTAGAGCCTAACGCACCACCCGTGGCAATGATAGGGCCTTCAGCCCCGAACGGACCCCCCGTTCCGATCGCGATAGCCGAGGATACGGGTTTAAGGATGGCGATAGCAGGCTTGATCCGGCTTTGGTTCGTGAGCACCTGTTCCATCGCTTCGGGGATTCCATGCCCGCGGATCGCCTTTGAGCCATAAAGTGCCATCAATCCTACCAGGATTCCTCCTAATACTGGAACAAGAATTACCCATAGGCCAAGTTGGTTTTCAGAGGGACTGCGAAAGGCAAGGTCCATTGTCCCGAAGAAAGAGATATTGGTAACCAGGTTAATTAGCGATACCAGAACTTTGGCTACTGCGCTGATTACCAGCGCAACCGCTACGGAGAGTGTCGATATATAGAAAAGTCGTTTTTTGGCCAGGCCCGGCCCTGAGCCACTAAACCCGTTTTTTTTTAATGTATCTAAAAAGGGTGAAATAGGTATTCGGTTTTTTGATATTCTTTCCATTTGATTTCTTATAAAGCAAAGATACTGTATAAATTACAGAAATAGAAAATTAAATATTATTAAAACAATATTTTAATACTATTTCAATAATAATAAATAGCTTATAATATTGTTAAAACAATATTACTGATATTTTATCGGTTATGAATAAATTATTACCTTTACCCAAAGAAAATCAAAATCAATTTATGAGGGAAATACCAGAAGGATGTGGCGTTGATCACTGCTATCTATGCAGCAGATGTGTAAAAGACTGGCTACCAGCTATTGCCCAACAAAGAAAAACTTACCAGCTCAAAAAAGGACAATCGGTATTTCGTGAAGGAGAGGCGGTTGAAGGAATTTATTTTATTTATTCCGGAGTGATAAAGGTGCATAAACGTTGGGACCGGGAAAAGGAAATTATCACCAGATTTGCACTATTAGGTGATATCATCGGTCATTTAGGCCTGGGCAAAAATCCGGTTTATCCGGTTTCGGCAACAGCGCTTTCCACAGCTACTGTATGTTTTGTCGGGCTTGATTTCTTTAATTCCTCCCTGAGGATAAATCCAGGGCTAACCATTGATCTGATGCAGTTTTTTGCCAATGAACTCCAGGAATCCCAGAAGATGATGAGAAACATGGCGCATATGTCTGTAAGGGCGAGGATCGCAAATACCTTTCTGATGCTCAAAAAACAATTTGGGCTGGACAGAAAAGGATTTATTGATATAGATCTTTCACGGCAGGATATGGCATCCTATTCAGGCACGACCTATGAGACCCTTTTCAAGGTGATAAATGAGTTTTCTGCTTCAGGAAAGATTCAAACATTCGAAAAACGAATCTTCATTTCAGATGAGCCGTACCTTCAAAGTCTTGTAAAGCTTGATCCTTTAAAGAGTTAAATTTATCGCATCCACGATTGGCCTGGAGGAAAAAGTTCCGTTTTATATACCGCAGATAAAAAACCCATCATCAAAAAACAATTTGAGTGGAAATAATAGCTCATTTAACGATTATCCGCCCTGAGGAAATTACTTTAAGAAGGTATTTACAATATAAGCAAAATATCCATCTGCCTAACTGATAACAATCAAGAACGATAATTAGAATAAATAATACTATGCGTGGATACTATAGAATTTACGTATTTGGCAATAATTGGGATCACGAAACCATACGAAAACACAAATTCAGCTTGCCTATTGTAAACATTTTCTGGATATCCGATGAATATACTTAACCGCTTGAACTGCTAATTACACAATACGGCGATCAGCTTTTGACAACACCCACTTATCTGAACGGCAGATTTCGCATAGGGTTTCTGGCTGAGGGAATAGCTCCTTTGTGAAACCGCAGGAAATACATGAGTAAACCCCTTTTTTATCAATAATTTGGATGAACCCAGCTAATTGATCAGGAAGTATGGGCAATCCTGGAACAACTTCACTATCAGGCCTAAAGAAGATGCTGATTTTTCCATTTGCTTCTAGAATTGCACAGTTAACCTGCCCTAAATGGCTAACATTTAACACCCTGAACTCAGCAAAAAATTCGTCAGTACCCATCTCATCTCCATTCATTTCCTTCAAACACAGCAGGCCATTTCGTATTATATATACCGGGCCACCTTCCAGGATGATTTCAGCCTTATCGTTTCTTATGATAATGAATATTACAATCCTATACATAATGAATACAATTGCGAACACCGCAATTGCATGTAGTAACCCTACCTCCTGGTAAAACATTGCATCACCAGCCGCCGAGCCCAGCGTTATAATCATCACCACCTCGAATATCGAAAGTTGCTGCCCGCCCCGTTTTCCGGTGAACCTCAACACTGCAAGTGTAACGAGAAACATTATCGGTGTACGAAGTAAGATTTCTAAAAAAAAGATGTTTTTTGATCACTAAAGAAGATTCTGTGCCAGTCCATATCCTATGACATGTAAGTAAGTTAATTGGGTTATATATACCGTATCCTAATACTCTCACAAACTAAGGAATTCAATTTATCTTTTGCAAGGACCCGCCAGGATCTTATTGAAAAGAGCATTTCAACTCTTTTGCCCATATTTGAATGATAGAACCCAGCTTTAGAATAAATCATTGAAACTCAGGATATACTTATCAATATAAAATTGCTTGTCTTTTGATTTATACTGCTGAATGAATCGTGGGTGTTCCAATATTTTTAAGCGTTCGAATAGCTTAGCTTCCTTGTTTAATTTATGTATGAAACCTGCGTTCTTCTTTCCCAGTACAAAGACTTCTGAAACGTCCAGGCCCATATCGATATGTTTCCTTAATGTATCAATCATATATTCCTTAACCGTCTCGAACAAATTAGGATCGTCATAATAATTGGCATTTACCCAATTATGTTCCTTTGTTAATTTAACAATGGCTAATGGGAAAGGTGAATTAATGTAAAATTGACCATAAAACTCCTTCGCTCCCCCAAACTGAGCAATCATGTCATAGATAAAAACTGAAGATATTTCGTGTGTGTGGGCTGATTGCATTTTGATGCCGCATACACTATCAAGCCTTTTGGTATCTGTAAAGGGTATTCCGGTTATACCCGCTCCCTTACGACTCGGATTTATGCCAATAATAAACTTTCGTATATTGGTATCGTGGTAAAACTTATGATAAAATTCCCTCATGACCAACAGCGTTTCCGGATTATCAAAATAAGGATTCAGGACACGGAAGCCTTCGGGGAGTTTTGGTGTGTAATGTAATTGACAATTGAAATCTATCACCCTATCCCCAAAATTCTTGAGCATTCTTTTTTAATTTAAGTAAAAAATATTTTTTAGAAGAAATCATTAGATTAAGGTTTGATCACCATCGAATAAAGATAAAATGATTTTTAGTATCTTTTTCATTTTATTAGCATTCCTTCTGAATTGACACTATCTCGCAAACATGAATAAATAACATCTTCAAGTAAAAAATATTAATAAAAGACGTTTGCAACCTTAAAAATCGGATATTGGCAGCCTCTATGAAACTGAAAAAAAGTTCATCCGGGTACAGGTTGTTATTTTCGAGGATAAATATCTTTTGGAATAGAAGCATCCGGTATGCCTCTTTTTTTCCGACTGCAGTTTTACGATACTGCTTTCTTAAAACCAGTAAAGACTTTCTTGGCTCCGCCCCAAACTAATTATGTTTAGGGGCTGTAAAAGTGTCCAAGGTTTTATCTTACTGCTGATTTATGGGTTTTCTAAAGTTCAGGCCGACGGCCTGCAATGGGCGTAATTTTTATTATTTGCTCTTATCGGTTATTGTGTTTATATTTTTTTTGTTTCTTTTACCTGAGGTTTCCTTCATTGTCTTCTCCCTTACCCTTGCATTTTTTTATAAAGGATCATATATTTTAAGATTTTTCAGGATTTCATTTTTGAAAATCAAAAAATCTGCGTTCGTTTCAATCAACAAATTGGTTTCTTTTTCTCTCCCAAGGCCCCGCGGTGGATCGAAGATCAGAAAAATACCGTATTTAAAAGAGCTGTTGGAGAATCTACTGAATCTATTGCCAACAATCTGCGTTCTCCACTGCAAAAGGGCTATGAGTGCCTTCGCCTCGGAATCGAACAAGTAAATGTGGATACGAGCGACTTATGCTCATCTATCGGTGGATCCTCGGGGACAGGAAGGTATAATGTTAATCTGCTTAATATTGGGTTAGGTGATTTTGCCGAAAACACCGATCGCTATTCATTCATCCTTTCTGCAGTCGCAAAAAAACTTGGCTGTATGGTTCATACCCGGGAGCAGGGTCTAACATCCGGATTATTAAGGGGTGGTGGAGACCTGATCTGGCGGGTTAGGGAGAAGGATTACAGCAGGCATGGCAATATAGAGAATGCCCTTTCGGACAAAGTATTTCTAAAAACCTTGACCCGTAGCTACATCAAGTTGATTGAGATAGACATTCCTGTTGCAGATCTATTTAATCACCAAAGCATTTTTAACCTGGAAAAAATGACTTACTTTCTGGAAAAACTGAAATCGGTAGCCGTTGAAAAACCTATAGGAATTTCGCTTAAGTCGCCTGATAAAATTCATCTAGAGGCTATTTTTGAAAATCTTTGGTTAAGAGATATAAAAATTGATTTCATAACTATCGAGGAAAGATGTTGCGGCACGACAGAGAGTGGAATAAATGTTCTGACAGACATCGAGGAAAATTTTATGAAGTCAATAAACGATGCAAAGCAAACATTAAGATACTTTGAGCTTGACACGAAAATAATCGCCTCCGGGAAATTTGTTTCGGAATTCGAACTTTTGAGGGCCCTGAGTTTTGGTGCAGACAGTTGTATTACCCAGACGCCTTTTGAATGGCTGCTAAAAGGCAAGTTGAACTCACCCTTAGGTTCAAGTGCTGATGTGAAATATCTAATAGAAAATTTCCATACGCATACCCTTAAAGCCGCTGCCAAGCTAATGGGCGAATGTGGATTTGGGGGAGTGGATCTCATATCTGCCGAACGTTTTCTGAAGAAGGTCGGGAATACATCCGTCAAGAACCTTAAAAATTATTACCAAATTAAATAACGGATAAATCTTTGGACAGTCCATTTGGAGCAAAAATACTTCAAGAGATTGGTAAAGCTAAATAAACTTAAAAATATGGATATAATCGGGCTAAAATTATGTCTGCTATCGTTTCTCTTCATTCTAATGGCAATTGCGGGCATGAAAGTTAGCGCAAGAAGAAAGAAAAAGGAAATTCAGGAGGACATGCTCAACCAACTAACCTCGGCAGCCAAAAAATTAGGATCTATCCCTGAGCAGACAGAAGTATTCAATGGAATGTCGCTCGGGCTGGACCAGGCTAAGGGAATACTTTTTTACCATGGCAGTGAGGATAGAAAGGTAGAAATTATCAGGGTTAGCGATAGCGTTCCTGCAAAAGTCGATATCACTATGGATTCAGGCCATATTGATCTGATCCTTCTTAAGGTAATTTCCATGAACGGGCTCCCCTACATTATACCATTCTATGATTGGTTCCTGAATGAGAAACAAACCTTGGACGAGTGTGAAAAAAAGGCGTTAGACTGGGAGAAAAAGGTTAATCATATGATTCTTGATAATGCCTGCAGAAAGCTTCCGTCCTAAGGGATCTTTAATAGCGAGGAAAAAAAGTCCCTAACGAAATTTGGAATATGACATAAAAGATCAATTATAATGTAGTTTATCTCAACCTTAGCTTGAGATAAACAAAACGATACCGGATATTTGTCCGAGGAAAAAAAGGACGCTTAACCGGATTAACCTGGTTGCCACGAAGCTCCACTACCCGAACTGGATAAGCATAGCTTGTTCAGTGTAAATTTAAATCAGAGATGATTCTATTTTTTTTGATATTTGAGTCGCTATTGGCTTAACCTGGGCGGTAACCAGGTTCTGCGAAAACTTAAAGTATTTCAATCCTTGGTTAATCGTTAAATAATTGACCATATCATTTAAACCAGCCTGAATGAGCCGGATAACGATTTATCATAAATTAATAAATAAAAGTATAGTTTAGCATTATGTCCAATAGATTTAAAGTATGCCGATTTCTTTCGGGACCGGAAATCCAGATTCTTGAGATCATCTTCAGAATCCCTGGCGGCGAACAGACAGTACACCTGACGAGATGGATCCTTATGCGAAAAACTCAAGAAGAGCCCAAACTGCTAGACTTACGATTTCGGGATTCTTTGGCAGAAGTCGAAGAACTCTATTTCGAAGAAGGATATCTAAAATTAAATGGCTCAGGGGGAGCTTTTATCGAAAAGTTCAATTCTGCTCAACATCATTTGCAATTGGGTGAAATTAAGTGTATCAATCCGGAATTACTTCACAAAGTTGGGTATTTGCTTGAAGAAGAGGCCTGATATATTCTGGTCAACTGTTCAACCAACCCCAGCCAGTTTATAATGACAATAATAGAGGCTGGTTCAATTCCGAAAACAACTCCGCATTGAAACCGTATGAGGTGGTCTTTTACTGGTAATATTACAATATGGTCATCTACATTGGATAAGTATTTTATTTCGATAAGCACAACAGGTCTCATTGAATCACTCTGGACACCTCTTGTTAAAAATGGCCACCACATCACCGTTTATATCTTCGCCATATTTGAAACCATTTTTTATTAATGGGATAGCTTCTGTGAGTTGTGCGGTTATTAAAAAAGATGGCCACAATCAGCAAAATTACAACGCCGGAGAAAACAGGGCTAAGCACATACCAGTAGCCTAAGGAGGTTATTTTTTCAGAGCCAATGTTGGCGATGAGTGCTGTAGCGCCCCCCGGAGGATGCAGGGTCTTGGTTATCTGCATCAACACTATGGACAACGAAACCGATAAGGCAGAAGCAAGCCAGAGCTCGCCGGGAATGAGCTTGTGAATAGAGACACCTACAAGGGCGCAGACAAGATGTCCACCTATTAAATTCCTCGGCTGGGCCAGTGGACTGTTGATGATGCCGTAAATAAGGACAGAAGATGCCCCAAAAGATCCTATCAGAGACAGGTTATCCGTTGAGGATAGAATTCTGGAATGAAGTAGACCTATAATTGCAATACCAGAAAATGAGCCGAGAAAGGTCCAGAAATGCTCCTTTTTGTCTACTAGCGTTTCTTTGTAGAAGATATATCTGGCGCTTCGATAATGTTTGCGTAACCTTTTTTTCATGATTTACAATTTTGCCAAAAGTAATAATCTTCAGTAAAACTCTTCCGTTATTCCATTTTAAGTCTCACCTATTTGTTAAGCCCTACGTGCAAGGAACTTCTCCAAGTTTCCCGTCAACAACTGTGAACTTACACGCGAAAAAGTCCATATCCTACATGTTTTGAGCTTACATTAAAGGCTAATAATCTCGACCTGTTTTCAAGAAATTTAGGAAAAAGTAATAAGAATTAAATTAAAAAAGTCGGATCACGGAAGTTACACAGTTTCCGCAAATCCGACCTGACTATTATCTACCAATAACGGTAATTCTGACGCTTAATAAGATTTACCTCCATCTGATTTTATCAGCTTCAATAACAGAACTTTCAACGCCCTTTCTTTTTCCACTCAATTTATTTGAGTGATAGATAAGTATACCTATTGAAGAAAAAAGACTGGCTATAACGTACCATATTCCCTGATCAAAGAGTGCAAAAATCAGTAAGACAACATTCAAAAACAGCAGAATCCATATTATACGCCAATGAGGCACACTTACTTCGTTTCTCATGTAACATTGATTTAAATCTTCAGAATGTGATTAACCTATAATATCAGATACATTTTCTATCTGGAAGCTTTTCTCTCCATCTGTTGTCTGCCAGTATATGATAGAACCCTTGCAATGGCCCAGTAATGCAAGCCCGGGATCTGATAATATGGACAATGTCCCATGCTTGGTTTTTGCAACGTTTGGTGGTACAAAGTGATAAGTATACTCCTTACTGTTCTCCATATCAATTATGGTTACTGACTTGTATACATCTACAACACCGGCGGGTAGGTCTTTACGTAAGACTTGCCTGGCGGACTTTAATCCTGATTTTATTCTCTCTTCGTTTTCCGGAGAGAGCTTTTTTCGTGTTATCTGGGCTTTCAGGAGATCGAACATTCCCGTTGTCAGCACTATCTGGCTATTTGAATCTATAATCTGTGACATAAAGTTTTAATTTTTAAGTTCAATAATTTTTCAATAATCAGGGCCTCGGATGGCTTTTTCCGAGGCATAATCCTCAAAAACAATTATGATTTTTTGCTTGATAAGTTTCATATTTTAATTTACATGGGTGGCCGGACATCGATGATCTTAAATATTTTAATTCCTGCAGGAACCCTCCATCTGACGGTTTCCCCTTTCCGAAATCCAATAAGGGCTGCCGCAATCGGAGTTAATACAGAAATTTTCTTCTGCTTAATGTCCGCATGCTGAGGCAATACTATCGTAAGCTCCACCAGGCTATCGGTATTTTCCTCCTGAATCCAGACTTTCGAGTTAAGTCTGATGGCATGTGGTGGAAAAGCATCACTTTTCAGGATAACTGCCCTACTTAGTTCCGCCGATAACGACATCTCCGGGGAATTCGTTTTTTGTCTGGTGAAATAGGGCTTTAACAAATCAAAGTCCTCCTGGGTTATAACTACCGCATTGTTTTCATTTAAGTTCATATCCATATTGTTAAAGCATTTAGCTATTGTGAAAAAATTTTGTTCAAAAGGGATTGATTTCAACCTATAAAGGTTGAATATCAGCCTGGGCATACAAATCTATTCAGGCTAATTAAATTTAACTAACGATATAGATTATGATAAAATGGAACATTGGATCATATCCTGAAAGAAATGTCTCAGTAAAACAGGTGCTGAACCCCAGGCCGAAGGATTATAAAAGGCTTGGGGTTAGATTATCAAAATCTTTAAAGGAAGATATATAATAAATCTCGTCGTGAAAAATGTAAGGATACGGAGGAAAAATACAATGTCCACCAAATAATCCCTTCTCTGCATGGGAAGTAGCTATGTGGTTAATATTTTTGGAGTAAATTCTCACATATCAAATATATTCAAAAATTGTATCAAGTCACAAGATCCATGATCAAGGTAATGTTTTTAACAAAATTTTGACAACATTGAAGCAAATCGAAATTATCAATAAATTGATTACTATACTTTTAATAGAATGAAAAAGTAAGGATTTTTGAATTTGGTTGTAAGCCTTTTTGTAAGTCTCAAAAAACGAATATTAATTTGCTATTATAAATTACCATTTACTCATTATGAAAAACTAAAAATTAAACTGGATTAATGAAATGAGTTTATGATAATATTGGGAAAAAGCAGAGTACAGTAAGATAATAGTAGGCGACTATGCGAGCTATAAAATTCTCAAGTCCTACCTCGTGAAACTTATTAAATAATCAGGGAATTATGATTTTCTAAGGCAGTAAATTAAATCAAGCTAGAGTCACCTCTACAGGCAATCCGCAACAAAACTTGTATTGCGAGGTAATTAAGATTGGGTTTGCGAAGATTAAGATAAAACGGCCCGCGATTTAATCACTGACCGTTTATATATAACGCGAATGGATTGTTAGAAACTAATTTAAATGTGATTGCCATTCGGGTGGAAAAACAATCACACTTAAAGATCACTAACCTTTTTTAATCGGTTCAATCAAGGCGATTGTACCATCCGGATTGTGCTTTAGTTCAGTCACTTTTACATTTCTCAATTGGGTTTTACCAGAAAGTTGCGTGTCATGATAAAAGATATACCATTTACCATTTTGTTCAATGATGGAGTGATGCGTTGTCCAGCCTTGTACGGGATTCATGAAAACGCCCTGATATTTAAATGGTCCATAAGGTGTATCGCCAATTGCTGAAGCCAGAAAATGCGTATCTCCTGTTGAGTAGGTGAAATAGTATTTGCCATTATATTTATGCACCCAAGCACCTTCGAAAAAACGCCTGTCGTGATCTTTTGTTAGCAAAGGCTTTCCGTTTTCATCCAAGATTAACACATCTTTAACAGCGCCATCAAAAGAAAGCATATTGTTATTCAGCTTAGCTAGTTTCGGGGTTAACGCAGGTTCGTTTTCTTTTTGAGAATCGGTTTTTGATCCGTTTGAATCATATTTACCATCTTTCCAGCGTTGCAGCTGTCCTCCCCAAATACCACCAAAATACATGTAGGTACTTCCGTCAGTATCGGTAAATACAGCCGGGTCAATACTAAAACTTCCCTCAATAGGAGTTGTTTCGGCCTTGAAAGGACCTGCTGGCGTTTTGGCCGTTGCGACACCGATCCTAAAAACATCATTTTTATCCTTTGCGGGAAAATAAAGATAATAGGTTCCGTTTTTAAATGCGGCATCAGGTGCCCACAATTGTCTGCCAGCCCAGGGAATATCCTTTACGCTTAATGCCACACCATTATCAGTCACTTTTCCGTTTGCACTATCCATGCTTAAAATGTGATAATCTTTCATATCAAAGTGATCACCATTATCATTTTCAGGCGTGCCGGTATCGATATCATGAGAAGGGTAAATGTAGATTTTACCCTCAAACACATGAGCGGATGGATCTGCAGTGTAAATGTTGCTGATTAATGGCTGAGATAAGTATTTCGAAACTTTGCTTGTATCTCCAGATGCCTCCTTTGTAGCTGTACTACTTTGCTGGCATGAGCTGAGTACCGAAGTTGCTGTGATCAGCGCCAATCCGGTTAATTTTTTTAAATTATTCATTCAATTTTAGGTTTTTTTAAATGTTGATCAATTATTTTATTTTTTTATAAAGGTTTCTGGCGGCCCCAGGTAGCTTGGTTTTAAACCACCAAGATCGAGCACTAACTTTTGTAATACTACTCCTGGGCTTACCATCCAGTATTTGATGATATGCTTACCAGGTTTGTTAAACTGCAAAGGTGTTTTAAAAATTTTGATGCTGTTGGCCACTGATTTTCTCCAGGCAGCCTGACTCTTATTATCTAAACTGATATTCACAATTACCGGAGTCTGATCGTCAACAGAGACCGCAAATTTCAACCCATCGGTATTGGAAAAATCGATGGTAGGCGAAATAAAACTGTTCAGGGTAAAATTTCCGGTTTGATTTAAAAAAATGTCGTATTCCAAATGGGCCGTAGTGGAATCTATTTTTTGAACGGATGCAGTAACAGGCACAGGCATCACTCCTCCAAGTGTTTTACCATAATTGGGAAGTATTTTCCAGGATACTGGCCGCTGATTAACTGCCCGGCTGTAATTTGGCGCCTCCATAGATACGTATCCGTTTTGAGCAATAAATCCGGCAAACGGTTCAATGACAGCACGGGAATGATCAATCCTGATTGGAATTTCAAACTTTATGCCGCCATTACCTTTAACGGTTACTTTTGATTCGGTGATGCCTTTCGGAGTCTTATTCCAATCGATACTTAAATAAATCCGTTTATCAGTGACCACCTCTCCTGCTGTCTCGTTTATTATGACATACACAGGCGCCTTAACCTGGTATTTAAAGGTTTTTTCAACATTGAACAATTCGAAATAATGAGATGTATTGCTGTAATAATCGAAAGTAGGCAGTACCAGATTTATTTTTTCATTGCTCTTCCATGATGAATCGCTGCCCTCTATTGCAATACCCATCAGGTTTTTATCCTGATTTTCGGCGAGAGCGATTGTAGTTGTTTTTGGAATCGAATTTTGTCTGGGCTCCTGCCAGCTGGTATAACCAATATGCGTTTGGTCCATCATGTGATCCCATTTTCCTCCCGCCAGGGTTTTATTGTAATAGTCTGAAATTTCCTGATCACGTTTATACAACTCAGCCACACGTGTTGCCATTGCATTGGCTGCTAAACGGCCTTGTTTCGCATACAATTTGTTTTTCGCCACACTCAGGTAAAGTGCATTAAGATTGGCACTTGCTTCTACCGGGTGAAGTACCAACTGATAAAAAGCATCTTTCTGGTCAGCAGGAATCTGCTCATAGATAAATTTCGCCCTTTGTTCCAGCTTTCTGTAATCTTCCACTATAACTTCGAATTCATTATAATCAATCAGACTATAGGTTCGATCGTTCAATAACTCTGGCTTTACCCTTCCGTTATATTTGGAATACCAATCCATAATTTCAGCAATTTCTTGTGCGTATTGCGAACCGAATTGCTTTTCAGACCAGTTAATGGTGTATTGTTTCAGCTTTTCAGCCGGGATAGCATCCGGTGCCCAGGCATAATCCAGGAAAAAAGAAATTGGAAATTCCATTGGCTTCAAATCACCCACGTTTACAATCCAGATCTGATTGGCCTGGTATTGATAAGCCAGGTTCATCTGTTCCCATATTTTTTGAATGGGATTGGTATTAATCCATTTGTAATTCCGTGGATCTCCTACATAATCGAAGTGATAATAGATACCATAACCACCTTTTCTAGGTGCTTCATCCAGCTTTGGAAGTTTCCTGATATTCCCCCAGTTATCATCGCAAAGGAGTAACGTAATGTCATCAGGCACCCGCATTCCTTTGTCATAATAGTCTTGCACCTCTTTATATAATGCCCAAAGCTGAGGCGTTTCTGCCGCGGGTTTATCGGTTACCTTTGCAATAATTTCACGTTGATCTTTTACAATCTTTTCCAGAAGAGCGGTTGCTGTCCCCTCAGTCATTGGCTCATCTCCATCTCCACGCATGCCCACAGTGATAATCTGTTCTTTATTGGCCACCCGTTCCAATCCACTTTTCCAAAAGGCTTTCAGTTGTTTCGGGTTTTGATCATAATTCCACTTACCACCTTTATATCTTTTCCACTCGTCGTGTGCCCGGCTAAGGGGCTCGTGGTGAGAAGTACCCATCACAATTCCATATTCATCTGCCAAGACAGGGTTCATTTTATCATCGTCATTAAAAGCACTTCCCCACATGGCTGGCCATAGATAATTGCCTTTTAAGCGCAGGATGAGTTCGAAAACTTTTCCGTAAAATTTACTATTAAAACCGCCAAACTCTTTTCTGCTCCAGCCCGATAAAGCTGGTGCTTCATCATTTAAAAAAATACCCCTGTATTTTACTGCCGGAGACGAAATCACATGCCGGCCCGAAACCGCAAACAAACTATTGCTGGTTTTCACCGGAACATCAGCCCAATAATACCAGGGTGAAACGCCAATCTGACCGGAGAGTTCATAAATACCATAAATGGTACCGCGTTTATCGCTACCTGCAATCACAAGTGCTGAATCTATTCCCTTTAGCGGATTTTTTACCACTTGAATGAGTGTGCTTTCCCACTTACCAGCAATACCCGCCACATTGAGCTGATTATTTCTGATCAGCGCATCAATCAGGTGGCTTTTACCAATCGTGCCGATGATAATGGCCATTCCTGAGGTTTGATCTGTAGTAAACCGGGGCTCAACCCCAGTTACTTTTTTTAAATCAACCTGCAAATCTTTGGCTGCACGGTTTACCCCAGGCCAGTCATTGGCAGCAGTTAGAATCGTAGCCATTTTCCCTTTACTGAAAATCGGGAAACTACCTGTTAAATAGCTTTTAGATATAAATGGGTCCGCTCCATCCGCAAAACCATTCGTTCCTAAAAAAAGTAGTAGTGCAATAAAGAGGATTATTCTGTTCATATTTTTAAATTTCTTTTTCAAATGAGTTTGATGATCACATGCGTATGATCGATGGATTATTTTTTTGTAAACTTATAAAGCAGAACCCCATGTGCCGGAATATTAAGGGCAAGTTTATCCTTAGCGGCGTTCATTTTTATAATATCTTTTTGTCTCCAAAGATCGCGAACGTTCACCATTCCATTAACGCCCAGTTTTTTTAACTCGCTGAAGTTGATCATGGCCCGCTCTTGTCCGAAATTACAAAATCCGACAGCTTGTCCTCCATCTTCTAATTTTTTCACATATATGCGTACATCGCCTATGGTCAGTTCACATTTTGCCTGATTACCCAGTGGATCTTGATTGATCGCAATTACTTCATCATTAGTGAGCAGGTTCATGGTAAAATCATCGAGCTTCTCCATGTCGCATCCAATAAGCAATGGCGCTGAAAACAGGCACCACAAACTAAAATGCAGGTACTGTTCATCAGGTCTGAGTTTACTCGGATGCGGATTTCCCCATCCAACCGTACCTACTACCAGCATATCAGGATCATTCCAGCTTCCGGGTTTGGCATAGGCCGCAGCCTTATCTTGTTGTAAAGCTATATTTTTTACACTGGTCCAGGTATCGGTGATATCATTAGTGGTGCGCCATAATGATCCACCAACCGAATTTCCCCATTTCCACACATCAGACATTCCATACTGGCATAAGCTGTACACGATATCCCGTGGCTGCGCCTTAATCGCATCTCCCATTACCTTAAATGGCTTGATGGCTGTGGCCAGATCATTCCCGCCGTTGTAAGAAAGGGCTCCAATTTTATAAGGATCATTATTGGGCATACCATTGATTACATGTCCATAACTGCACCAGTCGTACTTTAAATAATCGAAACCCCATTTGGCATACGTTTCCGCATCTAATTTTTCATGCCCATAGCTTCCCGTGCAACTGCCACAGGTCCAGGGACCAGGACTGGAGTAAATTCCAATTTTCAGGCTTTTGTTATGAACATAATCTGCCAGGCTTCCCATATCTCCAAATCTTGAGTTAACGATGATATTTCCCGAAGCATCTCTTAATTCTCCCCTGATGGATGGGTCTTTGGCATCTTTATTATTTTGCCAGAAATCGTCTATATTGATATAGGTCCATCCGTGGTTAACCAGTCCGCTGCTGATCATGGCATCAGCGGCCCGTTTTATTTTATCTGCTGAAACCTGATCGGCAAAACAATTCCAGCTATTCCATCCCATTGGCGGGGTGAGTGCAATTTTATCCCCACATTCGATTCTCAGTTTTTTTGTAGCTTTTCCCTTGGCATTTACTGCGTGTAAAGTGACAGGAAATGTTCCGTTAGACTTAAGTTTACCAGTGATTAATCCTGTTTCCGCGTTTATTTTCAAATCTGCAGGCAGCCCATCTGCAGAAAAACGTATCGGCCTTTCGCCACTTGCGGCAATTACAAACTGGAAAGGTGAACCGGGCCTAACCCCGAAAACTGTTGCACTGTTTATTTTAGGAAGTGGTGATACCCGGGGCGTAAGGATATACGGCGTACCTGAAATTGGATTTGTCGTTTCAAATGGTTTTGCATCCGATGATTCAAAGCTGGCGTTTGCCCAATCAGCATGGTCATAATAATTACCGTTTCCGCCATCGGCCACAACAAGCTCCAGCTTTTGTACATCTTTGAGCGAAACTTCGCACAATTTTGCTTTATCTCCCAAGCGCATGATTCCACTAGACCAGATTTTTTTGCCATCGGCCATCAGTAAAAATTCTGCGGCCGGTTCGTGACCTTTTATCTCATCATCGATGCCTACCCATGTCTTGAAAGCAGTTGCGTTCCCCTTTGGCAATATCAAAAGCGAACTTTCTGCATGTGTTCCAAAACCCCGCTCAAAGGTTTCCCCGGCGATGGTGATGGTTTTGCCATCCACAGAACGGTTTTTTTGTGGAACGCCGAATCCCTGAGTGGCTACCGAGAGGTCCAGTTGATCAAGCCAGACAACATGGCTTCCCGAAGCGGGTTGTGCCAGGGCGCCTGCTGCACAAAAGCTTATTAAGGTGGATATTGAGAATAATTTGATTTTAATCATGTTAGGTCGAGTTTATTGTACTTAAAAATTTAGCGCCTGGTTTATCCAGCTGGGATAAAACAAAGAATTATTTACTGAACATCCAATAATCCAGAAAGGCAAGATCAGTTTCTACCTGTCCCTTGAAAATGAAATACAGATCATGAACGCCGGTAGTTTTAACCACATCTGCAGAAATCAGTGCCCAGCGGTTATCTCCACCTGTTAATGGCACTTTTAGTGTTGTAATTACAGGTCCTGAGCGATCATCGAGGCGAACTTCAATTTCCACCTTTGAATTGTGGGTAGTACCGGCCCGGACCGATAATTTCCGGGCACCTTCCGCACCGAAATCCACACTCTTAATTTTTGTAAAAGCCTGATTTTTCTTTGCTGTAATAAATACACCTACCTCTTTATTCTGACTTGCTTTTATATTTTCCGACCAGGAAATGGTTTCTCCTTCCACTTTTTGATAAGGATTAAGATTTTGTAAGGCTGTTTGAATTCCTGTCGTCATTTTTACCGGCAAGATTCGTCCATCTCTTTCAAATTTCATTTCCTGTACGGCAACAGAACGGTTAAAGCCATTGCCACCCGGCAGGGCTCCATTATGATAAAATAGATAAGTTTTGTTTTTATAATCCACTATTCCAGGATGGTTGGTAAAACTTTTACCTTCTGCAGCCATTAATGTCCCATTGTATTTCCATGGTCCTTTTGGACTTTTACTGGTAGAATAGCCCAAATGCTCCGGTAACGGACCTCCAGCCCAGAACAGATAGTATAAATCACTTCGCTTGTATAGCCAGGGACCTTCTTCATAAAGGGTTGGCCGACGTTCAACGCCCTGTCTTTTGCCGAATGAGGCTTCCGTCATGGGTACCCGAACAGGCTCCCCTTTAACTGATATCATATCTTCATTTAATTCGGCATACTGACAATCAGGATTACCCCAATAGATATAAGCTTTTCCATCCTGATCAACCCGAACAGTAGGATCAATATCTCCATCGCTTACACTTAATAATGGTTTCCCCAATGGATCGTAAAATGGGCCATAGGGATTATCTGCGACGGCAACGCCTATTGCCGATCTTCTTTTATCACGCGATTTTACCGGCGCATATAGGTAAAATTTCCCGTTTCTTTCAACAACCTGAATCGCCCACGCATCACCTATTGCCCAATCGAAGGTTTGATAAGAGGCAATTGCACCATGATCAGTCCAGTTCACCATATCCTCAGTAGTATATAGCTTCCAATTGTTCATCACAAACCAGGTAGAATTATCCTCATCATGGCTGGTATAGAGGTAAATTTTTCCATTGTAAACCATTGGCGCAGGATCTGCTGTATAACTGGTTTGCACGATTGGATTCTGAGCGAATAAGCTGATGGGGAAACCGAAAAGCATGGCTAAGCCCAGCTTAGAAAATATTTTTTTCATTTATTATAAGCGATTAACAACAATCTCACCGGATAGTATGGTGGTGTTGCAGAATTACTGACGAATCAGCTGCATCAAAAAAAAAGAAAGTTAAAAGCAGATTCTTCCGAAGAACAATCTGCTTTATTCAGGATTAATAACCTGGGTTTTGATAAGCCTTTTTCTCTTCATCGGTCATTTGCATGCCGTCGATCTGCCCTTGAGGGATTGGACGAAGATATAAGTTTGGCGTGATGGTTCTTGTTACCGTTACAGGTGTATGATCACCGTAGTTGATACCTGAAATGGAAAAAGTTGTTGAGAGTTCAGCCCATTTTTGTGTTCTGATTAAATCAAATCTACGGTAACCTTCTGCATAGTATTCGCGTGAACGTTCAGCCAGAATGTAGTTAATGTCGATGGTTGCAGGCGTTGCAGCAATCATTGCGGCACTATTATCTTCCACTTTAGCTACATTACCGTTATTGTTCCAACGCCATTTTCCTGCACGGCCCCTGATTACATTGATCAGTTCACGGGCACTTTTACCCGCTTTTGCGACAGCGCCTTTTACAGCAGCTTCTGCAGCAACGAAGTAAAGTTCAGAGAATTTTGCAATTGGGAAAGGGCGTGTACTTCCGGCATTTGGCTGCCCAAGGCCGGTACCATTATCCGTACGGTAAGGGCCCAGTTTCCATAAACCAGGGTAAACAATTCTGCTGATCCCGCCTGGTGCAATCACATAATCTGCACGTCCTGGCAAGGTACCCGCACCAACATTACTTGTTCCAGTACCGCTTGGATAGGTAACAGCACTATTATCTGAATCAAGAAAGGTTAATACCGCATCTCCAGGAACGATTGATTGTCCATTGGCATTGAGTAATGATGCTGGAGCACTCGAAGGTGGATTGTAACCTTTTGGCCAATTTCCACGATATACAGTAGTAAATGTTCCATCATAACGGGAATCGAGTGTTTTATCAGCAAAAGTATTTTTAAATACCTCGATGGTTGGTGCCATACGGTTCCATGGGCGGCCGAGGTGCTGCTCAGCTTCACGCTGAACCGAACTGATTCCACCACTTCTAATATTGGTGTAATTCCAGGTCATCATCCATCCTGCAAAATTATCAGGAGCACCACCACTACCAAAAGTTAAACTACCATCGTTAAAGCGTTCACTATTTTGGGTATGATCTGCGTAAAGCAACATTTCTTTATTGCGGTCGTTTGAGCCCAGATTAACATCGTAGTAGGTATCTACCAACCCGTAAGCACCCGGATTTTCAATTCCTGTTGTCGCCACATCATAAGCCTGCTGAAAATAATATGCTGCATCGTGACCATCAGGATCAGTACGGTTAGCAGCAGGATAAGTTGGTATATTGTTTGGATTTTGCAGCCACCAACCATAGGTTAGATAAGCCTTTGCCAGGTAGAGGCGTGCCAATGTTTTGGTTACGCCACCTGTAACGCGTGCAGTCGCGGGTAAATCAGCAACCGCCTGGATCAGGTCTGGAAATACAGCTTTTGTATATACAACTGGCACTG
The DNA here is from genome assembly GCF_979258625.1 of Pedobacter sp. AC212. Classification (NCBI taxonomy): domain Bacteria; kingdom Pseudomonadati; phylum Bacteroidota; class Sphingobacteriia; order Sphingobacteriales; family Sphingobacteriaceae; genus Pedobacter; species Pedobacter sp. AC212. Next base: position 3,800,936 of record NZ_OZ409870.1, read on the forward strand.
TATTTCGAATGGATGTTCTCACTGGGTTAGTATTAAATTTTAATTCACCTGCACCTAAATCAAGCGGAACACCACCAAAAGTCTGAACCAATAGGAAATAATCAAAAGCACGGAAAAACCTGGCTTCAGCGATTAGCGAAGCAGCGATACCTGCCGAACTTGCATTTTCAATTACACCACTTGCGGTGTTTATGCTGGGAAAAGCTTCAGTCCATAAAACACTGCTTGGATAACTTGTAGATAGTATAGAACCTACGCCAGAGCAATCCATATCTTTAAAATTTCCATCAGCGTCTTTACCCCATGTAGCTTCATCCGTACCTGTAATAGTTGAATTATAATAGTAGGCCTGACCGTAAATTCTACGCAGGTGAGCGTACATTGCGGTTAAACCACCATTCACCCCAGCTGTTGTTTTAAAGTATTCCGGTGTAAAAATGCTACGTGGCTGTTCTTCAAGAATTTTTTTGCAGCCCGAGAAAACGATCATCCCAAGCCAAGCGCCTAATACGATATAAAAGTGTATACGTTTCATACTTGTATATTAAAATGTTAAATTAAGACCAGCTACATAGTTACGTGTAGAAGGTGTATTGGTACCTATAGTTAAGATTCTTCTTGGGTAAGAATTTACTGCCACATTCTCATCACCATATGAATTGGTTTCCGGATCCATACCTGATTCTCTGTGATATGGAGAAAACATGACAAAAGGATTCTGAACGGTAACGTACATTCTTAATCTCACTTTAGAATTTTTAATTAAATCACGGTTAAAATCATAACCGAGTGAAATGGTGCGTATTTTCACGAACGAGGCATCGAAGTAGCCCAATGTACTGCCATACTTAGGGTTATCGCCACTGGCGATACCACCTGGTTTTGGATATTTCGCTTCTGTATTTTGGGGTGTCCAATAATCCACTTTTACGTTATTCCTTCTTCCCGTTAATAGGTTCAGGTAACCTGAAGATCCGTACAAGGTGCTAAGTAAAAGTCCGCCATCCTTGAATAAGCCGACTACGTTCAAATCAAACCCTTTATAGGCCACACGGGTATTGAAACCACCTGTTAAATTAGGATCTACATCCATAATCTGCCTGTCGGCAGCACCAATTGGTCTGGTTGGTTTGCCAGTTGCATCAAAATCACCGGTATATTTCACCTTGATCATCCCCACATTGCCACCTGGTTCCAGCACACTCAAATTTGGATCGCCTGCCTGCCAAAGACCAATTTTTTCGTAATCAAAGATGGAGTTAATGTTATGTCCTACAAACCAGCCATTGCCCTCATCACGGGTTTGTCCGGATGCAAGTGCAACCAGTTTGTTCCTGTTTGCAGATAGATTAAAGCCTACATCCCAAGACCAGCCGCCTTTATCGGTAAAGATATTACCGCTTACACTTAATTCCCAACCTTTATTTTGGGTTTGGCCAATGTTCGCAGTATAACTGCCTACCCCAGAAGTTGCCGGTAAAGCCACTCCAAGTAAAATATCTTTAGTATTGGTTACATAGTATTCAAATGTTCCGTTGATCCTGTTTTTTAGCAGAGAGAAGTCCAGCCCATAATTCCAGGTTTGCGAATATTCCCAACCTAAATCAGGACTCGGCAGCTGAGAAACATAGTATCCAATGGCATAGGAATCTCCAAAATTATAGGGACGGGTATTTAATAAACCCAATGTTTGATATGGATTTACTGCCTGATTGGATGTCTGGCCATAACCAACCCTTATTTTTAACTTATCAATGGCCGTAATCTCTTTCATAAAAGGTTCATTCATGATATTCCATCCTACTGAAACCGCAGGATAAGTATTCCATTTTTTACCTGGAGCCAAACGAGAAGAAGCATCAGATCTAATGGTAGCACTGATCAGGTAGCGGTTATCGTAAGAATACATTACCCTTCCCATATAAGACATCAACCCACTTAACCTGTAATCGCCGTTACCGATCGTGATCTCACCATTTGCCTGGCCAAGATTATAAAACTGGAAGGCATCCGAAGGAATATCTCGGGCAGACATTGATGATGAGTTGAATTTGTTCTGTTCGGCTGAATATAAAGCCACCACATTGATGTTATGCTTTTCTGAAAATGTACGGTCGTAGGTTAGTAAGTTTTCCAGTGTCCAGTGATAAGTTTGAGAATTACTTACCCCTGCGGTAGATACGGTAGTTGCCGTTGCGCTACCAACACCAACACCAGTATAATTACCATTATTACTCTGGATAAAGTCAAGACCAAGATTGGTACGGTATTTTAATCCTGGTATCCAGGGAATGCTCACCTCACCGTAAAGGGAATTATAAGTGGCAAAACCTCTTGTTTCATTCAACCATTGGTCATGCAAATCTTTAGTGGATTGATTGGTGTTGATCCACGATTCATCCTGAGGCATTCTGATTGTTCTTTTCAAACTTCCATCGGCATTGTATGGATTAGCAATTGGTGAATTACTTAAAATTCCATATACGCCTACCTGATTACCTTCGCTGAGATTATAGTTATTATTGGTAGTAAAACCAATGCGTAAAAGCTTTCCAATTTGCTGATCGAGCGAAGCCTTCATCGAATAACGGGTATATTGCTGTGTTGGAATCAGACTCTGATTTTTATAATAACCTCCACCGAAGCTGTAACTACCTGTGGCAGACCCACCAGATACGCCTACATCATGACTTGTAACTACCGCTGATTTGTTGTAAAATAAATCCTGCCAGTCAGTATCCACGTCATTAGATTCATCCACACCGTTTGTCGTAAATAATCCAGCTGCTTTTCTGAGGCCAATAAATTCTTCTGCATTCATCATTGGGTACTTGGCAAACAGCGTTTGCAAACCAGTATATGAATTATAGGAAACTTTTGCCGGAGCACCTAGCTGACCACGATTTGTGGTTAACAGGATAACGCCGTTTGCACCTCTGGAACCATAGATTGCCGTAGCCGACGCATCCTTTAAAATATCGATACTCTTAATATCATTGGGGTTTATATCTCCAACTGATCCAGGGAATGGAATACCATCCAACACCACTAATGGATCGTTACTGGCAGAAAGGGAACGCTGACCACGGATAAGGATCTGCATGGTTGCACCTGGTTTTGTAGAAGTTTGACTGATATTTACCCCGGCAATACGACCTTGAATGGCCTGTGCAATGTTTGGCGCCGGAACCTCACGAACCTTATCACCTGAAATATTGGCTACTGAACCGGTAACGGCCTCACGGCGCTGCGTTCCATAGCCAACGACTACAACCTGTTCTAATTCTGCAGCACTCGGAAGCAAGATAACGTTAATATCAGTCTGGTTTCCAACAGTAGTTTCCTTACTGGTAAAGCCGATATAAGAAAATACCAATACAGAACTGTTTGATGGAACAGCGATACTAAAGGTTCCTGCTGGCGATGTGGAGGTGCTTGTTGAGGTGCCTTTTAGCAAGATTCCTACACCTGGAAGGGGCTTGCCCTGGTCGTCAACCACCCGGCCTTTAACTGTCTTCTGTGCCTGAGCGGCCATGCAGATGATCATAAAAAATGTAGTCAATGATACTTTTGGAAAATTTTGAAAAAATCTCCCGCATGGCTTTACAAAAAATTGTAAAAATTCATTTCTCATAAAATTTGGTTTATAATGGTTAATCCTGATGCTTGCCAAAGGATGATTAGTTCTGGCAACTTAGGTTGCTCTTCATTGCATCAATTGCAGCGAACATCAGGAAAGTAAAGTTATCTGATGAATGAATCAGGATAAGATTCAAATGTATATAAATAGGGAACAAATGTTCAAGACCCGAAAAGATAAAAATTCCAAATCAGCCTACCTGATGAAGAGATAAGACACAAAGTTTGTGCAACCGATTGAATTATAGCAAGAAACGCCATAAAAGCAGCTATGGCATTTGAAAATTACCATAAAATTGGCCAAAATAAATTATAGAAATCTATAACATAAATTATAAGAACGATACATGATAATGGAAGATAATTTCACGTCAGTCATCATTGTGTTATGTCTAATTTGTACTAAAAATAGCGAGCGCCTGTAAAATACGGTGATTTTTACAGGCGCTGGGCAGAAAGATTATTTAAGAATTGCTATCTAATTCACTACATCAAAGTACTCTGCCTTTATCCCCCTGTCGCGAACAACCAAGGTATCCTTAGTTGCATATTTCACATTCAGATTTTTAAAGTTTATGGTATAGTCTAAGTATATCGCACTTCTATTGCTCCCACCAATACTATTCTTTTCTCCGTTTGATACAAATTTCCCATTTCCGGCAACTTCGATATTTGCAGTGGTACTGGTTAAAGTACAGGAGTTATCATCACCAAAATTGAGTAAAAGCGTGAACGGCACGGTTGTGCCTGCGCTATTTTTAATACTTAACGGCAGGCTTGCTGTTTTTAGCGAGCTGGTTGTCATACTTACCAGTTCATTATTTTCTACATATGGTGTATGGCGCAAATTGGAACTTACTGTACCGTTTGACTGGGTAATCTGGTCGAGGCCTTTGCGCAGGTAGTTTCCATGCCATGGATTAACAAACTTAACACCATAAAGGATATAATCTTTTGGTCGGGTTGCCCAATGCAGTGCATTTACCCTGGAAGGATTGGCTACCACTGGGATGCCTTTTAAAATAGAATCTGCTCCGGTAACTTTTGTCAGCACCAGCGGGATGACATAATTTCTGCTCAACGATTTAGGATCAGCGAAAAAAGCATCTGTTAACTGAACATCTACACCGCCGAGTACATCTCCTGCATTAATTCTGATCTGATTGGAAAGCAGACGGTAATATGATTCTGGAAGTGGTAAAATTTGCCCTCCTCCATTGTTAAACTTTAATCCGTTAAGCAGGGTTTCATCGCGTACAAAATCAATTAGAATATCCTTGTTATTTTCGTAACCACCTCCCAAAGTAGCCTTTATAGATACCATCTTCTTATTATCCATAGTATTATCTACAAGTAAGTCTTCACCGAGCACAATTGTTCTGAGCGGATATTGACTGGCAAAATAGACCGATTTAGTTTTAAAATCCGGAAATTCGTTTTCTGCATTTTTGCAGGAGGTAAACGTACCCACTGCCAATGCCATTAATATAATAATATTGCTGATTTTCATTCTTTGAATCATTTAAATAGGTATCAATTATTTCCAGCCCTGGTTTTGCATCAGTTGATTATATTTCAAAACTTCTGAATTTGGAATCGGTCCGTAAATCATATATTGCTGAAAGGCTCTTGTTTCGGCGTTGAACGGCGTGTATACAGCACCGTTTACATCAAGACCTTTTGCGGTTTCATTCAGCTTTGCCAGATCTGTCTTCCAACGTCTGAGGTCCCAGAACCGAAATCCTTCGAAAGATAATTCCAGGCGGCGTTCATTTTTAATCAAATCACGCATTTTCGCTACATCACCTTTGCATTCTTCCAGATAGGGATCGCTGGCAAATCCGAATGCTCTTCTGCGGATGGCTTTAATAATATCATACGAAGAATAAGCCCGGGTTCCCGTTCCTGTCGGGCCCCATGCCTCATTTGCGGCCTCTGCATAATCCAGATATAGCTCTGTATAACGAATACGTGGGTTATAATGCGTTTTGCCGCTTATTGCAATCGGATTACGGTTTACATCCATTCTCAAACGCTTTTTCATATAATAACCGGTTCTGGTGGAAGTTGAACGAACATTGATCCCGTTATCTGTTCCTGAAGCACTTCCTGTTCTGATTACCGCGTTATTAACGCCTGCTGTTGCGCCATCGTAAATAATATACTTGGCAAATCTTGGGTCTCTGGAAGTATAGGGCGCATTGGCATTAAAATTTGCGTTCGGGTGATTTATAGGATAACCGTTTGCCATTGGAAACGCCTCTACAAGGTTTTGTGTTGGGTTCATAAATCCGGTTCCGAATAATGATGGTGGAAAGTGCTGCCCTTCCTGCGTTCCATCGCTGGTTACGATATTTTCCCGCCAGATAATTTCAGATGGATTCGTCCCTCCTCCTAAACCGTCAACCTCTGCGGTATTGGCATAATAAGTACCTCCGTTTGCCGGAAGTGCATTTACGCCACCTTTATAGTCAATTACCCTTCCGGCAAATTCAGCCGCATCTGCCCATGTTGTGGTATTTGCACTGTTTTGAAAGGCCGGGCTGGAAGCCAGGAGTGCCGTTCTTGCCCTAAAAGATCTGGCAATTAAACCATTAAATAACAGCCGGGCATATTGACCCATTACACGGTTATAGGTTTCTACATTGCCGGTAAAATTTTTAAAACGGTCTGGTATCTGGCTTGCGGCAGAAACATCATTATATTCTAACGGAAGATAAGCTTCTGCACTATCTAAATCCTTATAAACCTGTTTTACGCAAGCATCAAAAGAAGCCCGTGGGATATTAAAATCCGTTTTAGGCGTTTGGTAGGCAGTTACAATTGGCACCCCCATTAATTGCCCGTTCGTTGAAACCCCACCATGATTACGGAGCAGGAAATATAAATACAACCCACGAAGGCCAAAAGCTTCCCCTCTCATGCGAAGGTTAAAAAGCCTGGAGCTTTCAACATCTGAAGCCCACTTTACTTTTGGCGAATTTTCTAAAAACAGATTCAGGTATTGGATTGCCTCATAAGATTGGTTCCATACTGATGCCGGATTGTTGGTTGAAGTCCATGATCCTGTAGCAGCCTGAAGGTAGCCGTTGGTTAATTGATTGGTTACCGCATCATCTGTTGCATATTCTGAGTTATCATAATATGCAGGAATGGTGCGGTATGCATTGATCAAAACGCCCTGTGCGAAATTCGCATCTGTATACATCTGATCAATGGTCTTCAGATTTTCTGGTTCCGGATCCAGAATCTTTTTGCAGCTTGTTAAAGCTAACACTGCAAATCCGAGGATGAATATATTGATTTTCATATTATTATAGTTTTAGATCATTAAAAAGATACCCTGGCGCCGAAGTTAAAAAACCTGGTTTGCGGAGCTGTTCCGATATTGGTTTCCATAAGTTCACGCTCGGCCGATACCACTAACAAATTATCGCCCTGAACGTATAAGCTCAAACCATGCACAAAAGAGTTGTTAAAAATCTTTTCGTTAAAGTCATAAGTAAGCTGTACCCTGTTTAAATCGAAGCGATTGTTTTTGTACATCCAGAAGGTAGAATTGCGGAAATTGTTATTGCTATTGGTCGTTAACCGAGGATAGCTGGCAGTTGCCTTGGTTTGCTCCGTCCAACGGTCTAAAACCACCTCCGAATATTTACCTGCACCGCCTACCCAGTAATATGAACTGTTTTTAAAGCCCACTGCTCCTCTTACCCCAGATCCTAATGCGAATAAAGTGAATCGTTTGTATTTCAAAGTAAGGTTAACGCCGTAGCTGAAAGGTGATGCTGCAAAACCTGTATGCCCCAAATCCTGCTGATCTCTGCTATCAATTAAGCCATCGCTGTTCAAATCGCGATACTTGATATCGCCAGGTTTAACAGTGCCAAATGTTTGTTTTGCATGTGCATCAATTTCTGCCTGGTTTTGGAAAAGGCCTTCACTTACATATCCATAATTAGCATCGAGCGGCCTGCCAGCTCTGGCTAAATAACGTTGATCAATAATTTCATCCCGTTGCACGGCCTGACTGTTGTAAAACATACCAGACACGCCCAAAGAATAAAATACCTGCCCAATTTGTCTGTTTAGGTTTAAAGAGAAATCTAACCCGTTGCGTTTATCCTGGTTAAAATTGATCCATGGACGAAAATCGCCTGAACCAGAAAAATAAGAAGGGTAAAGCGTTAATCCACGAGCAAGTAATCCATCAGTTTTTTGATTGAAATAATTGAAATCGAAAGTTAGCAGGTTTTTAAATAATGCACCCTCTAAACTTAAACGGAATTCATTTCTTTTTACAAATGTTAAATCAGGATTGTCGGCTTGCCCTGATAAAGTTGTTCTGCCGCCTGCAACATTATCTCTCCATTGGTAATACCCTCCAAGAGTTGCATTGTTGCTGTAATATCCCTGATAAAGGTAATAATCGGCCGGTTCATTAACATTATTTGCCCGGTAGCCAGTAATATCAAGATCTTGTTTGATTGATGCGTAGGATGCTGAAAGTTTCAGGTTATCAACAAAAGGCAAGTTATCTTTGAAGAAATTTTCGTTAGAAATTCTCCAGCCTACTGTAACTGCTGGCGATAGCCCGTTTCTTTTACCTGGTGGCAGCTTAGCAGAATGTACCAATGCGGCAGAAAAATCCACATAATATTTACTCCTGAAGTTATAGGCTGCCTGAAAGCCAAGATTAGTATTTAAAACAGGTTGGTAATCACTTCCACCCTCGTTATCAATATCGCTGGAGAATTGTGTTTTATACCACCAGCCCAACACATTTGCCGTAACATTGTGGTCATTTGCAAAAGTCCTGTCGTAGCTAAATTGCGATTTGAAAGACATCGTTTGTGTATAGGTAGATCTACCCACAAATTCATTTGTTGAGTTTTTATCCTCCCCAAATTTTTCCAGTGCAGTAATTACATCTTTACCGTTAACGGTTGACCATGTTGGCCTGTATGTAGCATAAGGCAAAAGATAAGCTTCAGAATAAATGGAAGAATAATCCATGCTGGTTCCGGTTTTGAAGCTTAAACCTTCTACAATTGAACCTAAATCAGCTTTCAGGTTCAGGTTATAAAGAAAGGTACTTGATTTGGTTCGAATGTAACCCGCAGCAAGCATATCCGAAAATACGTTTGTAGGGTTGGTGCTTTGCCCACCCAACAAAAATTTACCATCGATGATGTGATTGCTGTTTTTGACGATTGTTTGTAGCGAAGCATTGGTAGGATCGAGCATATCAATCGGTATCAATGGTGAAAACCTATTGAAATTTGGTGCAATTGTAGCACTCGAACCCCAAAAATTCCCTCTGCCTGCGTAGTTATTGGTCGTTATGGCCACAGCATCTGCCGAGGCCGTTAACCATTTGGTAATGTTCATATCTACGTTACCTCTTACGTTAAATGCTAAATCGCTGTTGTTATTCTGTTCGCCATACTTAACCAAACTATTGTTGTAAGAAAGGCCAATGTTGGTGTAGTAACGGGCGAAATTATTTCCACCGGATACCTCAGTGGTTACATCAGAACGGGTGTAGGCTTTTCTTAAATAATCTGAACTAAAAAAATCTACATCTGGATAGCGATAAGGGTTTACACCAGATCGCGTATTTTCAATATCCTGTTGGGTATATCCGGCACCCGAGGTAGCAATACCATCGTTAGTTAATGCTTCATTATACAGGCTCATGTAATCTGCAGCTTTAAGGTAATTTGGATAATTTTTCGGAACGAAAACGCCCGTATTTGCCCTTACCTTAATTGTTAACGGGCTTTCACTGCCACGTTTTGTAGTAATCAAAATAACGCCTTTGGAACCACGGCTGCCATATAACACTACCGCACTGGCCGCTTTTAATACCGTAATGGATTCTACCTCTACTAAGCGTACATCAGTTGACCGGCGTGGAATACCATCTACTAATATGAGTGGCGCCTGCCCCCAAACATTACCAGTGTATCCGCCTACGAAACTCTGCAAATTATCAAGGCTGTTGGTGCTATAACTTTTATTTAAGATATCGGAAACATCTACCACAGAAACTCCGCCGAGCAGATTTCTCGGAGATACCCTGTCAAATGCAACGTTTACCAGACTGTCTTTCTTCTCTTGTGCATCAGCACCCTGGATACTCATAAAGTAAATCAGGAGCAAAAAGCAACAAGCATTTATATATTTTATATTCATTTTTTCTCGCTTAAAATTACCAACCTGGATTCTGCTTGAATTCACTATACATGTTTACATCTTCCACACGGAAAGGAAGCCAATAATGGCGTTGGCCAAGTTGTCTTTCAAACAATACAGTTTCCCTGAAATTTCTAACCCTTGCGTTTTTTGGATCTGCGTAAACCTGGGCGTTTGGAGTTGCCCGGTCAAACTCAACTGCCTTTTTTAAGGTATATGGGCGCTCTGTAAGCAGCAACCATCTTCTTAAATCGTTGAATCGATGTCCTTCAAAGGCCAATTCTACAGCACGTTCTCTTCTTAATTCGCTCATGAAATCAGTTGTTGAAGCTAAAAACCTGTTCGAAACATCAGCTACGCCGGCCCTGGTGCGAATTTTATTTACCGCCTGCACTGCAGAAAGTGAATAACCTGATGCAGTACTTTGAGGCGTTCCATAACCATTTGCCGCTGCTTCAGCATATAATAAATAAACGTCTGCAAGGCGCATTAAACTGAGTACAAAGGTGTTGTTCTCCCGGTATCCGTCGAATTCATTCATCAATTTGGAAACAAATTTGGAGTTCAGATAACCTGTCCACACCTTTTTATTGCCATCCGCGGTTCTAAAAAGTCCGTTGGTGAAAAGACTGGCATATTGACGGAATTCATTGTTACCTACGCTTTGAGCAGTAAGCACGCATTTCTCTCCATCAATCATAATGTCATTGTAGAATCTTGGATCTCTGTTTTTCCAAGGATATTCCGGATCGTAACCGTTATTGTCATCTTTCTTTTCGGGATCAACGATGGGTAAGCCATTGGCCATTCCATAGTAATCTGCATAGTTTGCTGTTGGATAAACTTTAATACCGGTTTGGTGAATAACCAGTGGACGGTAATCATTTACCTGATTCCACCTCCAGCGGCCTCCAGCGTTAGCTAAATTTTCAAGAAAGATAGATTCCTTCAAGCCTGGAATTTTTCCGTTCTGATTGAAAGTGTAAAACAGATCACGGTATTGTGAAAATGGTGCCAGTTCGTAACGATTTGTGCTCTCTATCAGTCTTAAAGCTTCAGCAAAAACATCTGCAGATTTTTTACAAAATTCGGCGTTGTAAGTACTGCTTCCTGTCGATTCTCTGTTCATTAACGGACTGCCAGCCCATAAATAGTTTTTCCCCATAAAACAAAGCGCCATAATCTTATTGATTCTGGTATTATTGTTTCCGGCTGTTTGCTTACCAACCAATGTTTGATCCCAATCTACCGGCAACAAATCTGCAGCCCGTTTTAAATCTGCGGCTACTTTATTTGCAGTGGCCTGGTAACTTAGTCTTGGAATTTTTATTACTTCATCACTTGGTAAAACCTGATCAATGTAAGGCAGGCCGCCCCAGTATTCCATTAACACCTGATGGAAGTAACCACGAAAGAAATAAAGCTGCCCAGCAATCAGGTCTTTTTCTTCCTGAGTGGCATCTGTTAATTTATCCAGGTTTGCCAATCCAACGTTTGCTTTCCTGATGGCATACCATGAAAGGCCCCAAAGTTTTCCTTTGGATCTGTTTGGATCATTATTAATTCCGTTGGCCGGATCGCCTCCCGTACCTAAAAAATTGTAGAAGGTATTCGTCCAAGCCATATAGTTTCCCTGATCGATGTGATAGGATAGCAAACGGGTTTCACCTAGCTCCCAAAATTCTTCTTCGCCAAGATTGAAACTATTATGTGCTTCGACTACGCTTAATAAAGGGATACAGTTATAAAGTTCTTCTGTAAAGCCCTGAAAATTCCTGAAGTTTTTATATGGATCAGCTTCCTGAATATCGGCCAGAGGCGATCTTTCCAGATATTTTTTACAAGAACTTAATGTTAATGTTCCGACTAAAATAAAGGCGGGGAACAAAATATTTTTTAAGAGATTTTTCATCTTTAAATCGTTTATAAAGTGATATCAATGCCAAAATTGAAACGTTTGACGGTTGGATATGCCCCGCCTCCGGAAGCGCCGCTGAAGTTCGATTCTCTATCATCAGGCATATTTGTCCAAAGAAAGAGGTTATTGCCGTTTACAAAAAAGCGGCAAGATTTTACACCAAGCTTGCTTACGGAATTGCCGGAAAGCGTGTAACCGAGTTCAGCATTTTTTAGGCGGATGTAGGATGCATCGTAATAATAGCGGGTTCCGCTACCACCAAATGCATCAAGAACGCTCCAACGTGGTGGTGGAACTTCGCCTCCTCCATCTTGAAGGTACCAGAAAGGACGCTCCACAAATACCACATTACTTTTGCCTTGATAATTTGGAAATTCTATTTCTCTGGTTACGTTATTTACGGCATAGAATTGTACGAAAAGATTAAATCGTTTCCACTCGAAACCGATACTGGCGTTGTAGGTATTCTGTGGATTACCCGTGTAACCGTATGGCGCCCGGTCCTTATCATCAATTATACCGTCACCATTAAAATCGATGATGTTATAATCACCTGGTAATTTATTTTGATTATTAGACAACCTTACCGTGCTACCATATAAGTCATCCCAATTGGAGATAAAACCATTATCCAGGTAAGAACGGGTTTGTCCGATGGCATAACCTGCCTGTTTCTGGTAATCGGGCGTTAATTCTGGGTCATCTCTGAATTTTGTTAAGTTGGTGGCATGTGTTAAGGCAAAATTTGCCCATGCCCGGATTCCTTTTCCAAACGAATGGGTTAGGCGCAATTCTATTTCGTAACCTTTGCTGCTTACCTCACCAAGATTTGCCCTAGGTGCGCTGCCTCCAAATCCATAATAAGATGGAATTGCCCGCGAACCTCCACCAATCATAATGTCTTTTCTGTTGTCTCTGAAAATATCAATGTTTCCGGAAATGTCACCCTTGAAAAAGCTGTATTCAATCCCCAAATTTTGTTTTTCTACAGTTTCCCAAGAAAGGTTTGGATTGCCCATGGTTGCTATACGATAAATGGTATAGGGAGTTGCTACAGCAGGACTGCCCATTGGCGTATTGTTGCCGTATTGATAAGAATCGCGGAAAGGCCATCTTGGGCCACCCAGGGCATCATCACCAATTCTTCCCCAGGATGCTCTTACTTTTAACAAGTCAAGAAACTTAATAGATTTCATAAACTCCTCATTGCTGATTGCCCAGCCGGCAGAAACTGATGGGAAGAATGCAAAACGGTAATCTGGACCGAACTGCTCGGAACCATTATAGGCGCCATTGGCCTCAAACAGATATTTAGATTTGTAATTATAGGTGGTACGAAACACCCAATCTTCTCTGAATGTTGGGAATGCACCGCCTCTGGCTAAACGCTGACGTTGTAGTAAACCCATTGCCGTTACCGAATGAGCACCAAATGTACGATCGTAATTAACCTGGAACTGGTAGTTCATATTCCTGTAAGTTGCGCCCCTATCTACCTCTCCTGTAGCAACAGACCATTGAATCGCATCAGTAAAATCGAACTGCGTTCCTGTATTTCTTTGTTGCTCAAAAGAAACGATGCCGGTAAGTGGATTAACATATTTCCTTTGTGCTGAATTAAACTGATCGTTTATTCCGCGTCTTCTTTCCAGAAAAGTATTATCAAGGGAAAGGCTACCACGCAAACTCAGGCCTTTGGTTAGCATATCCAGTTTTTGCTGAAGAATAAAATCGGTTGTCAGCTGTGTAGTGGTTCGTTTTTCTACGCCAGAGTAAGCAAGCCAGAAGGCCGCATTTGGCTGATCCTGAGTGGCGGTTGGGAAAAAGCCATAAGTACCATCAGAATAAATCGGCCTGAAAGAATCTGGCGCTGTTCGGTAGGCAGAAGACCAGAAAGCCTGATCGCCATCTGCTATATCGTAAGGCAATTGTCTTACACCATTCGATCCGAATAACTTAGTTGAAAATTTAGTGGTTTTAGTTAGATTGAAATCGAGATTACTCCTCACGTTTGTTCGGTTATAACCGAAATTTGATTCGTATCCGCGTTGATTGGGAAAGGTTTTGAATAAATCTCCTTCGCGGGTAAGGTCAACCCCAGCGAAATAGGTAACGAATTTGGAACCACCCGAAACATTTGCCGATGTATTGTAAGACATGGCCTTATCTTTAAATAACTCTGCCTCCCAATCTACATTTGGATATCTGTCCCATTCACCAGGATCTAATGGATTCCGGTATTTCTCAATCATTTGCATGGGCGTATAACCCGACCAGGCATTGGGATCAACGATAGATTCACGCTCAATAATTCTGTTTTTGATCATCAAAGCGTCGTATGAATCGTATTTTTCAGGTAATCTCGATGGTACTTTTGCAGTTAAGTTTGATCTAACCTGCACCTGTGCCCTGCCTTCTACTCCTTGTTTAGTGGTTACCAGGATTACACCATTCGCACCCCTAACTCCATATACCGCAGTTGCAGAAGCATCTTTAAGTACTGAAACACTTTCTACAGATGAAATGTCTATAGAGCTGATGGAACGTTCAATACCATCAATTAAAATCAATGGCGAACTGTTATTCCAGGAGCTTTGCCCACGGATAAGAATTTGAGGATCTTCTCCACCTGGCAGGCCTGAAGAGGCTGTGGTGACCACACCTGGAAGATTCCCGGTTAAGGCCATCCCTAAGTTCGTTACGCCTCCGGTACGCTCCAGTACTTTACCAGTAGTTTGGGTAATGGCACCTACCACGCTGGCTTTTTTCTGTTGTCCGTACCCCACAACAATCACTTCATTCAGCACTTTATTGTCGTTACTCATAGATACTACGATGTCGTTCTTATCGGTAAGGGTAATCTCTTTTTGACTCATCCCAACATAGTTGAATAACAGTGTTGTTTTATCAGTAGGGATTTCGATTGAAAACTTACCATCCCTATTGGTACTTACCCTGGAGTTGGTTCCTTTAAGGGAAACAGTTACGCCAACAAGCGGGTCGTTCTGCTCATCTACAACTGTACCTCTTAACACTCTTTTCTGCTGCGCTACAGATGTATTTGTAAGCAGCAAACAAGAGCAGATAATAAATGTAATTTTTAATAGTAATGCGCTAATTTTTTTATCTAATGTTTGGGCATTACCACTTTGATTCGTGTATTTGTCCATCATATAGTTTTGTTTATCGCATGTAGAATTTGATTCGTTCGGTTATGCATAGAAGGCTCATATTCTATGCCCTTTAGGTTGAATTTCTTCATCGTACATTGGTTAGTATTTGGTTAGTGGATGTTACTTGGATGCCTGCGAAACGCAGTTGCCCCATTTAAGTTGCTGGTCTCATTTTGATTTTATTTGATATCTTCTGGTTTAGTTGTTTGTAACTGATTACGATAGGCATCATGATCATGAGTTAAGAATTCTACGTCTACTGATATTGATCAGCAGCACAAAAAATTGCCTACCAAAATCAATCACACACGAAACCGGCATTAATCAGATTGCTATTCATTACTTATTTGGTTAGGTACTCCACTTAGTTAGAGAGGAGTTTTGTAATTAGTTTGATAAAAGTAATTTGGTCGATTTTGGATTGATGGTACAATTGTTCAAAATGATGACACTGATGTTTAAGGTCTCTGCAAACGATTGCAGAGACCGATTTTGAGCGTTATTATTATTTATTTAATGCAGAATTACCCGAAATTTTATAGTTTGATAAATTTGATGTGTGCAATTGTTTGCTATTTCCTTCTTATGCAATCGTATAAGAGCTTTGCAAATGCAAACTAAAGCGCAACTTTACTTGCAGAGGTAGCATACAAACCTATTAACGCACCTGTAAATCCCTTGGCTACATTTGTCGACAAAATATCTCCAGAAACGGTTCCACCGAGATTGTTGAATTTCTTATCTCCCATTGCGTAACTAAAAGTATAATCATCACCTTTTGCCGAAACCTTTAGGTCAATTGGTTTATTTACATCAATTTTAACTTTAGCCAATATAGTCGAGGCATTGTCTTCTGTGCGCTGCAGCAAAAGATAATAGCTATCGTCTTTCTTGGTTACACCAAACACATAGTGATAACTTTCCTTTTGTAAACAAACAATTCCTGCCAGATCTTTTTCCGAGTCAGGTTTGTAATTCATGGTTACTGTAGCAGAAAAGTTGTTGTGCTGCTGGCGCTGAAACAATGCAGAAATAGGTTCTGCTGCTTTAACATCTACAGCATAAGGTTTTATCATCAGTCCTTTTGATGTTGTTGAGGCAAAGCCTTCTCTTGGCCCTCTAAGTCCAATCCATCTGTAATCCAGTTTTGCTGATGAAAACTGATCGCGAAAGGTAAAGTTACCGTTTGGAAAAAAGCCTTGCTTGCCGGTATTGTTTTTTACTCCGGCTGGCATTTTCAACTTTGTTTTTAGTGGTTCCAAACCGCCTTCGAAGATTGGAAACTCGCCATCCCAGTTTACAGGAAGTAAATAAGTTTCTCGGCCAGTATTTACGCGGTCTTTTTCATTAGGCCTGATTCCTAAAAATACGCCGTAGTAATTACCGTTAGGTCCTTCCACCAAGTCTGCATGTCCGGCCCAATCTATTTTATCAGTTCTTTTTGCAGGAAGATGGCGCTGACTAAGGATAGGGTTTTGCGCCGATGGTACGTAAGGCCCTTTTGCATTATCGCTGACAAAAACTACTTCGCTATGTGCTCCTCCAGTTCCACCTTCAGCGCACATCAGGTAATATTTGTTATTCTTTTTATAAATGTGAGGAGCTTCAATCCAAATCGGACGTTTACTTAAATCTACTCCACCGTTTACAATAATTTTATCAGTACCTGGTATAATCTGATCATTCGCCAGATCATACTCCCAGATTTTAATGGCACGGTGTCCCTGATACAATTCTTTTTCAGGGGCATCATTATGCACCACATACGCTTTTCCGTTATCATCGAAAAATAAAGAAGGATCGATGCCATCAAATTTAAGTTTGTATGGCTCACTCCACCCTTTTGCCGGATCTTTAGTTTTTACTACCATATTGCCCATCCCGCCAGCAATTTGTGTAGTGATCATATAAAACGTATCATTTAGTTTGTTGTATAAAATAGAGGGTGCATAAATCCCTTCGCTCATACCCGAACGTTCTACTTTTAGCTGTGATGTGCGGTCTAGCACGTGGCCCAATTGTGTCCAGTTTACCAAATCTTTTGAATGGAAGATGGGTACGCCAGGAAAAAATGCAAAAGAGGAAACTACTAAATAATAGTCATCTCCCTTTTTGGTAATACTTGGATCCGGATAACAACCCTGAAGAATGGGTGTGTAAAATTCATCAGATTTCAGCGGGTATTTTTTGTAAATATCATCATCACCCTGATAAATATAATTGCTAAAAACAGGTGTGGCCGGAGGTAGTCGTTTAAGGCTGTCGGTATATTTCGTGAATGCGCTTAATAAAGTTAGCATACCGCAGATTAGTGCAGTTGCAAGCATAAGCCTAGCAGAAGAATTTTTTCTTAGGCGATGCCTGAAATTGAAGAAAAGATTTGCAAATGGTTTGTTCATAAATGAGTTTATATATTGGTTATCCTTCATGATGTATTGTGCTGAAAACACAGTTACACCACCTTTTATAGGTTTCGAAGATAGGTCTATCACCTATCCTGAGATTGAACGAATGATGAAAATGCTAGCACTATTGTTCAAATTCCAACATAAAAACTTTTTTTACCTTTTGCGGCTATCTATTTTTCACTTTGTGATATGCGGAAGTAATCAAAATCTGCAAATCCTCCAATTTCATCATGCGCATAGTTGAATAAAGCAAATCGATAACCCATAAAATGTGGGATGGTATAGCTCATTTTTATTGAATTCCCAATGTTTTTCCAATCCTTTCCGTCCAGACTATAGAAAAAAGTCGCTAAATCTTTTCGATTGGTAAAGTCGCAGTCGACTTTAAAGAATATGTTATCTTGCATCAGAGGAATTGCGCTAACAAAAGTGTTTTTTTCACTTGAAAAATCGGTAAATACAATCGATTTTTTACCGTTAATAACCTTAACACCCACTTGTCCAAAATTTTTCTGTAGAATGCCCAACCCTGCATAATCGCCGTTTTTCATGTTTTGAACATCCAAAGCAATGTTAGCGGATGAAAAGGGACCTAGTGTTCTTTGGGTAAGCGTATTTCTAGCTGTTAAAAAGCTGGAGTCGATACGGCCTGTAGTTAAGCGAAGGAAGCCCTTTCTTTTGTTTACTGACCAATTTTTCGCATCTGGATTGTGATTCCACTGCCAAACTAGCGGCAAATCGCGGTCTCCTTTTTTCCGTGTAAATTCATCAGCAGCAGAAATAGCAGGAATTAGACCTTTACTTTCAGATAGGTTGAGGCTATCTGGTACCCGACCATTATTTCCTAACACTGGCCAGCCGTCTTCCCATTTTACTGGTACCAGGTAAGGAATTCTTCCCACGGCGCCATTATCCCTGAATAAGTATGCAAACCAGTTACCATCAGGCGTATCAATTAAACCACCTTGCGCAACACCTTTATCCTGAAGGATTACTTTCCCTTCATATGGACCAAAAAGTTGATCAGAACGATGAACAACAACCGTCCGCATTCCTCCTCTCGGCCAGGTAATATTGAACAGATAATACTTACCCTTTATTTTAAACATTTGCGATCCTTCAGCGGGTAAACCTCCCGAATTTCCTGAAGGCAGGCCGGCATCTTCAATCAGAACACGCTCCGGAAATTCAATATCAATACCACTAAGGTCTTTGTTCAGTGCCACCATTCTGATTTTCCCGGTACCATAAATCATGTATGCTTTTCCGTTATCAAAAAACAAGGAATGATCGTGCAAACTTGGTTTAAAATCAACCCGGTTCCAGTTTCCCTTTTCAATATCTTTGGTGCTGAATAGCGTAGTTTTTCCTGTAGTCTGAGCGAAAGTACTCACATAAAAAGTTCCATTGTGATAACGCAGACTACTGGCCCAAGAACCTTTACCATAAGCAGTTTTACCATTAACCAGATTTAATGCATCTACATTAGCTAAGGTATCATAAGCATAACCAAGCATTTGCCAATTAATTAGATCATTTGATTTCATAATAGGAAGGCCCGGACTCATGTGCATTGTAGTACTGCTCATGTAATAATTTTTACCCACGCGGATCATTGAGAGATCAGGCACATCGGCATAAATGACCGGGTTCTGCGCTTTTTGTGCGAATAACTGAAAACCCAAACAAGAAATTGAAAGCAAGCAAAAAATAATTATTTTATTCATTCTGATTTGTAATTAGATAGAGGATAAAAAAATGGTGTTTGGATTGACTTTACTCACGTTCCATTTTGTGAAATATGCCATATTTTAATGAATTAATTATTGATGCGCAGTGTATACGATTTGCCAGCCGAAGTTGGCATATCATAAAGGAAGCTTTGCTGCAAAACCAGATGGCTGGTGATTGCATTTTCTGATAATAAGGCATCAGGCGTTTCTGCAACCGTATACAATGGATTAGCATTTCGGCCTTTTGCTTTTTTCAATAAAAACCCGTCGCCTTTTAGTTGGTTTGGCACCCTCAACCGCAGGTTTCCACCAATAACTGATTTTAGAATTACTTTAAGTAACTTGCCATTTGCCCAAACCATTTCCTGCACTTCGAAGCCACCCCTCGCCCTTAATCCTTTTACTAATCCTTGCTTTTTCCATTGGTCTGGGAGTGCCGGTAATAGGTGCAGCGCTTCATCAGCACTTTGCATCAGCATTTCGGTTATCCCTGAAGTGCAACCAAAGTTTCCATCAATTTGAAAAGGCGGATGCGCATCAAAAAGATTATTGTAAGTTCCGCCACCCCCGACGTTTATGCCCAATGGCGTTAACTGATTTTGGATTATCTGATAGGCATGATTACCATCCTGCATTCTCGCCCACCAATTAATTTTCCAGCCCATGCTCCACCCTGTTGATACATCTCCACGCTGCAGCAGCGTATTTTTAGCGGCAGAAAAAAGTAAGGGGGTACGGTAAGGTGAGATTTGATTGGAAGGAAAAAGCCCGTACAAGTGTGAAATGTGGCGGTGTTTGTCATCAGGACTGTCTATATCATCCAGCCATTCCTGCAGCTGTCCGTATTTCCCGATATGCATTGGAGGCAACTGC
The DNA here is from genome assembly GCF_979258625.1 of Pedobacter sp. AC212. Lineage (NCBI taxonomy): Bacteria > Pseudomonadati > Bacteroidota > Sphingobacteriia > Sphingobacteriales > Sphingobacteriaceae > Pedobacter > Pedobacter sp. AC212. Next base: position 3,820,878 of record NZ_OZ409870.1, read on the forward strand.
GCCCGCATACTTACCAAACTATCTGTAAATTTCTGATCTACCTTCAGGATTTTAGCTGCCTGGATAACGGATGAGAATACATCAAAAACAATTTGGTTATCCATTGTGGTTCCGGCATCAAGTGATGAACCACCATGCGCTTTCGGCGCATTTTCTGGTGAAGTACCAGGATTTACCACCAGCCATTTATATTTTGGATGAACCACCAGGAAATCTTTATAGAACATTGCAGCTCCTTTCATCACCGGATAGAGCGTTTTAAGATAGTTTTTGTCGCCATTATAAAGATAATGTTGCCATAGGTGTTGGCTTGTCCAACCGCCACCGCCATTCCAAATGCCCCAGAATGCACCATCAACAGGCCCCGTACTTCTCCATATATCGGTATTGTGATGTGCCACCCACCCCCTTGTTCCATACATATTTCTGGCCGTAACGGCACCTGTTTCTGCAAGTTCTTTAACCATTTTTAAAAATGGCGCATGCAGTTCTGTAAGATTGGCAGGCTCCGCAGGCCAGTAATTCATTTGGGCATTGATATTGATGGTGTATTTACTATCCCAGGCCGGGTATAACTTATCATTCCAGATGCCTTGTAAGTTTGCTGGCTGGCCACCAGGCTGGGAGGAACTGATTAATAGATATCTTCCGAACTGATAATAAAGTGATACAAAGGCTGGATCAGAAACTTTTCTAAAATTTGCAAGCCGCTGATCTGTTGGCAAATTGGCTGCTGGTGTGGTGCCAAGATCAAGCTGTACACGATTAAAATATTTTTGATAGATCCCTGTGTGGGTATTCAAAATCTCTACATAGGTTTTTGCTGCAGACTGCTTTAAATACATGGCGGCACGAGCAGCGGCATCGCTGCTTATATCTTGATAGTTATTGAAATTAGTGGCGATGGAAATGTAAATCGTAACGGCGTTAGCTCCTTTAACACTGATTGTGCTGTCTGTTGAACTGATTGTACCTCCCTCATTTTTAAACTGACTCATCAACTGGTATTTGATTAATCCTTTCACCCCTTCATGATCGCTCGAAACACCTTTCATTATCAGCTTATCGGTTTCGGAAGTGGCAATAGCAACTTTTTTATGGGGAGTACTGTAACCTGCCGAGAATGAAATCTGGCCTGGTTTGTTCGCAGTAAGGCGCATGACCACAACGCGGTTACCAAAAGCGGCAAAGGCAGTTCGGGTGTAGTTTACGCCATCAACAGTATAGGTTGTTTTGCAGATTGCTTTTTCGAGATCGAGCTCACGCTTGTAATTTTGGTAAACTTCCTGCTTTGTAAAACTGAGTTCGAGGTTCCCGGCAGGCTGGAAAATCTGCCCGGATGATTTTTTTCCAAACATGACTTTATTGGCTAGATTCTCTGCTTCTTTATGTTTTCCATCAAAAATCAATCGCCTGATTTCAGGAAGATAATTGATGGTTTCAGGAACGTCATTCTGATATGGACCACCACTCCAAAGTGTATGTTCATTTAGTTTTATAATCTCTTTTGTTACATTTCCATAAATCATTGCGCCAAGCATTCCATTTCCAATGGGCAGCGCATTTTCCCAAGTTTTACCAGCCGGTTGATCATACCAAAGCTTAAGCGGCAAACGTTTGGGTTGCTGAGCATACAAAGCGGTGACAGAAATATCTAAAAAAAGTAACAGGAATAGCCAAAATTTTTGGTCTTTCATCACAATATTCAGGTTATGTTAAAGAAATGTTTATTGTGGTTTTACCAACCTAACGTAATAAACCCGGGGCGTGGCTTTTCTATCAACTGATGCAAATTTCAAGGTAATATTTTTCTTGCCTTTAAGCAAAGCTGCAGGGATTGGATATTCTTGATTGTAAAAGCCACGTTTGTTTTGTACCGAAGCCATGTCGATCGTTTGCCATTTTTTATCATCAATTAAGATGTCAAATTTCTCATTGGCATTCCCTGTGGTATAATATCGTACGTTAAGCAATAAATTTTCCAAACCGTTTGTGTTCAACTGATAGCTAAAATAACCACCATTGTTGGCATCCCGCCAAAATTCATCAAGGTAAGATCCACTTCTGGAAAACTCACTTCTCATCTGGTGATCTACTTCCGGCTGCTGCTCACCAGGGGCAACAAAATCTTGGGTCCGAGCAGACAAATGCATCTTCTCGGTTTCCGATTTTTTTACAGAATCAACGTAGCTAACATATTGGTTGGGCGTTAAGGCCATCCAATACATCATGTATCTCGAATCATGAATACGGTAAAATGGTTCTAGTGCTAAGGGCTCTTGATTAACAATTTTTTCGTTTACAAAAGAAAAGTGCATTGGTTGTCCAGTAATTGGGGCTAATTTGTCCGAAATTTTAGTAATATCCTGATCAATTAAAATGGGTGCTTTATCAATTGGAAGTTTCTGTCCACTTGCAATATGTCCCCAGCGACTATCATTCGCAACCAAACCAGTTAGTTTTTCTGTCTTTGTTTTAGCACCAAGCAAGATAGGTCCATGCATAATTGCAACATATTCTGGCAGGTTTGGCAAACGCTCTACAGTCGATTCCATTGGCAAGCTGAATTCGAGCACATCTCCTTTTTTCCAACTGCGTTTGATGGCAATGTAAGCCGAAGCAGTTAAGGTATAATTTATTTTTTTTCCATTGATTTTAACTTCCATCTCATTTTTTTTGAGCCATGAAGGATGTCTGAGCATCAGCGTAAATGTTGCGTTGCCATCGCTTACCACCAGGCGGCTTCGTTCCTCATCGGGAAAACTGGTTTCCTGCTTCAGTTTAATTTTCTTTTCTTTCCAATCCAGTTCAGAAGCAATAAATAAATTCAAGTATAAAGAATCGCGTTGGTGGGTATAAATAAAAGCATTGTATTTGCTGTGATTTTCCATACCGCTACCCACACAACACCACATGCCCTGATTTGGGGCCGAATACACCCGATAGTGTCTCGGCCTTGCGGGCGTAAAATATACGTATCCACCATGCTCAGGATGCTGCGTAGAAAGGATATGATTATAGAGCGCCTTCTCATAATAATCTGCATATCTTGCATCAGGCTTTTCCCTAAATAAACCTTCTGTTAGCTTGAGCATATTGTAAGTGTTGCAGGTTTCAGGTCCTTCCACATGATCTATAAAATCAGACGTTGCTGTTGCGCTCGGAAAAAATTCTCTACGACTGTTACCACCAAACGCAAGGCTTCGTTTTCCGGTTACTGTCTCCCAAAAAAATTGTCCTGATTTTTCATAAACATCATCATGATTTAATTCTCCTATACGTTGAAAGCCAACCGCTTTCGGAACTTGTGTGTTGGCATGTTTGTTATCAAGATTATCCTGATGCCTGGCCATAGGGTTAAGTAGCATTTGATGTGAAAAACGAACCGCTGCTGTTAAATATTTTTGATTGCCGGTAAGCTGGTAAGCATCTGCCAGCACTTCATTCATCCCTCCATGCTCAGTATCAAGCATTTCCTGCATCTGTTGCGCCGAAAGTTTTGCGGTAACGGCTATTGCCCAATCGCAAAATTTAAGGAATACTTCTTTTGCCACATCACTTTTGCCATAAACCCAAGCATCTCTTAAACCGGCAAAAGTTTTGTGCACATTATACCAAGTTACCCAAGCCGCCTTATATGCTTTAAAGTTTCCTTCTTTTAGAGTTGACCATATTTCAGTACCATTAGGAACACCTCCTGCATAGCCTGATGCCCAATCGCTCCGTTCTTTAGTGTTTTTGTTCTGGCATTCTTTTAATACCGCAATCATGTGATCTATTCTTTTTTTACATTCCGGGTTACCAGTAGATGCATAATTGAAGGCAAGTGCAGATAAATAATGCCCGCCAACATGCCCATCCAAACCATCCCAGTTTTTGTAACCTTCTTTTACTATTGGCAGACCAGCTTCTTTTCTATAAGGATACAGCAACCTGTCAACATCATAGCTTAAAAGTGTTTGCATGTTGAGGTCGCGGGCGTGAAGAAAAGGACCATTTTTTAAGGTAACCTGCTCCAGTGGAAAGGCATTATTATATAGCTTATCTTGCGCAAGCAAGGTTTGATAAAATGCTGCCGGGAGCAAGATTGTGCAAACCAGTTTTTTTATATTTTTGTTGATAGCAGATTTAATTGGTACGATCATAAATAATGATTTTGGGACTGTTATTTAAACAGCAAAGATGAAAACTGATAAAGATTATTTCGCCATACCGGCCAGGTATGTCCACCAGGATATTCCTGGTAAGTGTATCTGATATCCAGGCTTTTAAGTTTAGCCAACATTACCTGGCAATTATTGTAGGCAATATCTTCTTTGCCGCCCATAGCAATCCAAAATTGTTTAAGGTTAGCGTTTATTTTTTCCCGGTTACTTTTCATAAAATCATATTGCGCATCTGCAACCTCCTGCTGTCGACCTGCAATCCAACCCGAGCTAAATACGCCGAGATAGGCAAAGTCTGCCGTGTTTTTAATTCCGGTGTATAGGGTATGCATCCCACCCATAGATAAGCCGGCCAATGCCCGGTTTGCTGCATCAGTTTTGGTTCGGTAGGTTTTTTCTACCAAAGGAATAATCACCTCTTTCAGTTCAGATTCAAAAGTTTTTAAGCCGCTTTCAGCAAAGGCCGAGCCACCCACATTGGCATCAGGCATTACGATTAACATCGGTTTAGCTTTTTGAGCAGCAATGAGATTATCCAATATTAAATCGGTTTTGCCTTGATTTGCCCACCCTGTTTCGTCTTCACCTCCTCCATGAACAATATACAACACCGGATATTTCCCCTGCGTGTTGGCATCGTAGCCAGGTGGCGTGTAAACATAAAACTGCCTCCATGAATTGGTAATTTTAGAATAATACTTTTTGATCCGGAGATCGCCATGCGGTAGATCTTTTAAGGCATAGTAGCTACCGCCGGCAAAAGGGATTTCAATGCCGCTGGCCATTCTTCCCATTCCATAATATGTTTTACTTGCCGGATCTGCAACTGGCAGGCCATCAATAATTATAGAATAATAATGAAACCCTTCTCCAATAGAATCGGTTGTAGCTGTCCATTTTCCCTGATTGTCTTTGACCATATCGTATTTTCGCCCTAAATCTACCTGCACTTTTTGCGCCTCAGGTGCCAGTACATTGAATATTACCCGGTGATCATCTAAAATCTGGGGATATCGATTTGAACCGATATTAGTTGAAGCAGGTGCTCCCGCCACCGGATATTTAGAAAAGCTAGCGGTATCCACAGATTTAAAAATCAGTTGTGAAAACATATACAAACCATCTTTCCAGACTTTAAAATCGTGTACCCCTGGCTCTATAAAATAAATGTGTGGTACGTCATTCTTCTTTAGGTAATCGTGTGTACGCTTACTGAAACTAACGAGGTTATCGCTAGCGCCACAGGAAATAAAAAGCAGCTTGAGCATTTCTTTTGCCTTCTTAGTGTCTGGCACTAAATCCGCAGGTGATTTGGTATTTGGAGCAGAAGAAAAACCACCAACCCATGCAAACTTGTCCAGATTTCCCAGCCCGAAATTTAACGATTGGCCTCCCCCCATAGATAAGCCAGCAATTGCCCGGTGCTCGCGGTCTTTGTAAACACTGAATTTCTTTTCAACGAATGGTATCAGATCGTTTAATAGATCTTTCTCGAAATTGGCAAAAGCTTCCACCTTATCCTTTGCCATGATATTTCCATTTGCCCGGTCGTCTTTCATAGCTCTGCCATTGGGCATCACCACCAACATTGGGGCTATCTTTCCTTCGGCATAAAGATTATCAAGAATATGCTGTGGTTTCCCGCCGTTTAACCATTCCTTTTCATCACCGCCAATGCCGTGTAGCAAATACAAAACCGGTATTTTTTTGCTTTTGGAGTATCCTGGCGGAGTGTAAACCAATGCTTTGCGATCGTTCCCAACCGTTTTAGATGGATAGGTAATGGTATCTATCTTCCCATGAGGGATACCTGGTTTCAAAACATCGAATTCTGCCGGACCGGGCGTAACGATATTTTGCGCATGTATACTAAAATTAAACACTATTGATAACCCGGTAATCAAGGGAATCAAAAAATGTGAAGGTCGAATAAATTTAATCATATCTGGTTAGTTTATAATTTGGAGAGTGATGACTGATGTAATCGGTTCAGGATTTATTGGTGAAGTTTAGCGTTTTCCTGCCGCAGCAACGCCCTGTTCAGTTTGAACAATCTTCTGAATGGTAACATCAGAATTATAGTGCATATAATCGATACATATTGATCTGCGGTAACTGCCACCAGTTGGTAAAGCGCCATTGTGATAAAAGAAATAGGATTTTCCTTTGAAATCAATAATACCTGGATGCGTAGTGAAACTATTTGGCACATTTTCCTGAATAATACCTTTATATTCCCAAGGCCCCTGCGGTCTTTTAGACATGCAATACTCAATCATTTCCGGCTTGGTACCTGCTCCTGCATACACCAGGTAATAGTTGCCTTTTCGTTTATATATCCAAGGGCCTTCAATGTAATTCTTGATATCCAGTACGGTTATGGGACCATCAAGCTCGGTCATGTTTTTTTTGAGTTTAACACTTTTACAACTACCATTCCCCCAAAAAAGGTAAGCCTGGCCATCATCATCAATAAATACGGTTGGGTCTATATCATCCCAACCGTGCTTTTTATCTTTTGTCATTTCATTGGTAATGAGCGCTTTTCCGATGGCATCTCTAAATGGACCGGTAGGGCTATCTGAAACCGCCACACCAATGGCCATCCCGCCGCCACTTTCGGCATTTTTTTGATGCCCTGTAGAAACATACCAATAGAACTTGCCATCTCTATAAATACAATGGGCGGCGTAAGCATCCCCTCCTGCCCATGAAAACGTTTTGGGTGAAAGCAAGGTTCCATGGTCTTTCCAATCAACCATATTTTGCGAAGAAAACACATGCCAATTGGGCATTTTATAGTTGGTATCTTTTACCGAGGCGGTATCGTGTCCTGTATAAAGGTAAACCGTATTTTTATATACAAGTGGTGCAGGATCTGCTGTAAAAATATTGCTGATGATGGGATTCTGGGCTTGTAAACCATTCGCGTAACAGGAAGCCAGGATAAAGAGTTTAATTAGATGGCTGAATTTCATATATGTAATTGATTTGGTTAGTATTTACGTTAATTATTTGATGATCAACTTTTGGCCTCGATAAGAGATTGTTTTGACGGTTCCATATGGTTTAGCCTGAGCATTTTTACCGATGAAAACAACTTTGAATGTTCTTTTGGTTAAACTGCCAGGGTAATTGCCTATCTGGCCCCCAATTTCCAGGGATCTTCTTCGCTCATTCCAGAAGAAGGGGATTATACTATATTTTCCTTTTTCATATTCATAATTATCGCCTTCGTCTTCATATAATTCAAAACGAGCATCTTGTCCTTCATACACCCTTATTTCAAGTAAATCATTATCTTTTTCCTGGGTATATTGCACGGCTTCGCCCATAGGGATTATAGATCCGGCTTTAACAAATAGCGGAATTTTACCCAAAGGGGATGAAGTAGCGAGGTGTTTTCCGCCATGATGAAACTCCGCTGTCCAGAAATTATACCATCCTGAGGCTTTAGGAAGATAAACTTTCCAGGTATTTACGCCAGGCTCAGTAACCGGAGCAACGAGAAATGATTTGCCGAACATGTATTCTTCCCTGGTGGAGATTGCTGTGGTATCCTTATCAAAATCCATCACCAGCGGACGCATCATCGTAGCACCTTCATGACTAACCTTCCAGGCTTCAGCATAAATGTACGGCATCAGGCGATAGCGTAAATCAAGTATTTTACGCATATTTTCTTCCACAACAGGGCCATATTTCCAGGGTTCTGTTTCCGATTGATAACCATGTATTCTAAAAATCGGGTTAAATGCACCCCATTCAAACCAACGCGTTAGTATTTCATGGTATTTAACATCAGCATACTGGCTCTTGCCTGGCCTAAAAAACCCACCGATATCTGTGGTCCAATATGGCATCCCTGTTAAGGAATAGTTCAATCCGGCAACGATTTGCCTTTTGTAGGTATCCCAATTCCAGCCAATATCTCCAGACCAATTGATGGTACCAAATCGCTGTTGCCCAGGAAAGGCAGAACGGGTGAGCGTAACCACCCTTTTGCCAGGGTTGCTGTTTCGTTGCCCATGATAAACCGCCTGACTAACGAAGAAAGGATAAACAAGGCGATAAAAGTCTCCGGGGCCAAAGTAAGTTTTCTTACTAACAAGGGCATCATTTTCGGGTTCGGTAGCATCCATCCACCAGGAATCTACCCCTTTATTGAAAAGATTTGAATCCAGTACGTTCCAATGAAGTTTTTGCGTTTCAGGATTAAAAATATCAATCCACGGACTATTGGGTATGTAGAGATTTTTAGCAAGATAAGGTTTCGCTATTTCAGATTTTTGATCGATATTTTCCCAAACAGAAATAGAAAAACGGGCATGGAGATCGTGAAGATTTTTAATAAATCCTTTCGGATTAGGGTAATTACTTTCATCAAATTTAGGCACTCCCCATCCATATTTGCCCCAGTATTGCCAGTCTTGAACGATGACATCCACAGGAAGATTTCTTTTTCGGAATTCAGCTACTGTATTCACCAGGTGTGCTCCTGAAGTATAGCGTTCTCTGCATTGCCAAAAGCCGAATGCCCACATGGGTAACATTGGCACATTGCCTGTTAATTTTCGATAGCCGGCAATCACCTCATCTGCGCTTTTTCCAGCGAACACCACATAATCGAGCGATTTAGCATTGGGAGAACGGAAAACGGTTTCGTTTGCAGCGGGTTTAAACGTGAGTTTCGGTGTGTTTTTGTTTTTGCAGACTACTTTTATTTGATGGATGCCGCTATCCAAATCAATTAAGGTTCCTGCAGCCGGAGGGAGCCATAGATTGGCCTGGTCTATGTACGGCTTTCCATCTATCAAAAGCAAATGCCGGCTTTCCATGGCACCTAAATTGAGCATAAAGGCGTACTTTCCAGAAACGGGAACTTGCATCGTTCCAGTATAAATGGCTTCCTGTTGAGATACTTTTTGCGTTCCAGAAGTAGTTGTTACTTCAACTTCATTTTGCGCTGTTGTTCCCGATAATTGTCTGGCCAGTTGAATCTCTTCGTCGGCAGGATTAAAATCTGTAAGGCCATATTGATGCCAGAGGATTCCATAACCTCTACTTGAATATAAGAACGGTATCGCAATCTGGGTGTTCACCTGAATGAGCTGGCGTGGAATGTTTTTTAAATTATACTGCCCATCCTGAAATTGTCCCAATCCGAATAAAGATTCATTGGTTGGCGAGTCAAAATGCTGCGTAGCGATGTAACACTTTTCACCTGATATAATGCTTTCACTTAAGCGTTTGCCGCCCGCTATTTCTTTTAAAAACACACGATTGGAAAGATCACTATATTGTAAGTAACCCGAAGCTTTATCGAAGACGACATTCATCCCAACAGTTGCTATTGTCAGGCTTTTTGGGGTCTCATTAATTTTAAACGGCGTTTTAGTATTGTTCTTCAAGAAAACAAATTCTTGTTTTTCTGGCAAAAGCGCCTTACTAAACAATACCCTTACGGCTTTTGCAGCTAACGGAATAATGGTAAGCTTACCTTCATCGAGGTAAATGATTACGCGATCTTTTTCCAAAAGGTGGTTTTGATAGCGTTGAGAAAAACCCTGGAAGGATGAAATCAGCAACAAAAACACAATTAAGTTCTTCATTTTTTATCGGGGCGTTTTAATAAGGCAAGCATCTGCGTTGCGTAACGTTTACCAAGTTCACGGTATCCAGCTGCATTGAAATGTAACTTATCGGGGGCAGCGGTACAGCCTTCAGAAGAAATGACATAGGCATTTGGAATGGTTTGTGGCAGTCTAGCAATGATCCTGTTCATGCTTGCACAAACGCCGTTTTGTTCTGCGTTCACTACCTCACCTGCCAATAATGGCACATCATTGCCTTTTAAATGAAGATCGCTAAGCAGGTTATCATAAACCTTTTTAACCTTACTTACCCACAAACTATCACCGGTATTGGATTCGCCCTGATGGAGCAGAATTCCTTTAATTACGCCTTTCTTCTGTGCTTCCTTTGCCAAATCGACAAGACGTCCGTATGGGCGGTTATCGTATTGTTTAAGCATTCCTTTCATCCAGTCTGGCGCTGTAGCGATATATGTATCTTGATTTTCTTTATCAAACAATTCTATTTTACAGCCACCAACAGCCACTACGACAACGCCTACCTTAACCTTTTTAGGAAGGTTGGCCACCAGGCTGCGTCCGAAATAATCTACTGGTGTTAATCCGGTATTGCATCTGGTTAATGGCGGAACAGCCGTGTACCATTTATTCATTTCTCTTTTTAAATCAGGGCAGTTTACCGCTTGCAGCAGCTGAAAACGGGGATCAACGCCAACAGTATCTTCTGCTTCGAAACGGGCATTACCTTCCATATTGGATTGCCCAATGCATAAATAGATATGGTAATTTGGATCTTGTGCGAAAGACACAAATGAGGTTATAGAAACGAACGCAGCAGTTAAGCTGATTAATTTTAGCACATCAACTAATAAAACTTTGGTTAGAAGTATCCTACAATTCATAATATAAAAATTGAATTGGCAATTCTGGAAGACTGACCAACTCATCAATGATCAGGTATGCCAGAAAACCCAAGGGATAAAACTAGGATATACCACTGTTCAAGGCGGGAAGTTTTGATGATTATTATAGAAAATTTGTTTACACTTAACCGCCGAAGTAACCATTTCGATACAATCAAAGCAAACTGATGAATTTAGATCCATTTCACAGAACCCCTATGACCATATATAGCTTAACGATCAGTACGAAATGGCGAAGCCGGAAGATTTTCATTGTTGTACAAATTGGGGTTGACTGGATTATCTGCCCAGGCATATCGCACATATAAAGGTTGCGGAACCTGAGTTGAATGAACAATTACCTGATTGCCTTTAATTTCTGCTTCTGCCCAAACAAATTTCTTATCTGCTCCTGCAATCTCAAACTGTGAAAGTGCTCCGCCATCTATTGATTTAAGTCCTGATCCAATATGATCAAAGTGTATGGTAATTTGATTGCCATTCACTACAGAAGAAGTATAAATTGGCCCGGAAAAGACCAGATTTTTAACACCATAATTCCATTTTTGCGCAATCAGCGCCAGCCGTTCTCCAACATCTTTTTTATTGTCCGGATGGATGTCGTTCCATTCACCCAAATCAATGGTAACAGCCATGCCGGTGTAGGGCAGCTTCAAGGTTTCCAACGCTGCTTCTCTTAACATTGCCCAGCCGCTTTCTCCTGGCTGATATCTGGTATCGCCATAATTAGGCAACTGAACATAGTAGAAAGGAAGATTCGGAAGCTGAAACTGTTTTCTCCAATCTTCAATTAATCCTGACAAAAGCTTTTTATATGCCACGGCGTTGCCTACATTACTTTCCCCCTGATACCATAACACACCTTTTAAACCATATTGACTAATTGGGGCAATCATGGCGTTAAAAAGTGCTGAAGGTTGAGCCTGCTCCTGAATTGCAAAGGGTCCGGTTTTAAATGCAGGTCGGTATGCTGCACCTACCTTGTAAAGCCATTCACCTTTCAAATCCAGTGATTGATTATCGGCCGTAATTGAATAAGGCTTATCTGGCACAAAACCACCTTTGCCCCCTGAATTCTCTATACGAATAACCAAAATATTTTTGCCAGGTTTTAGCACTCCTGCGGCAACAGTATATCTTCTTTGAGGATATTGATAACCAGTTGAACCCACCTGGATACCGTTAACATACAGCCGATCTGCATCAATGATCCTGCCCAGTTGAAAAAATGCGGAAACTCCAGTCATTTCCGCTGGCACTTGAATTTCTTTTCTAAACCAAACCACACCGTCGAGATCCCGAATGCCCTGATCTTCCCAATATCCCGGCAAATAGAAATTCCTCCAACCTTTTGGGGCGTATGCCGGATCAAACCATTTCACTGGTTCGGTTAAGCCTTTATCTGCAACTGCGGCGGGTTGCGACTGGCTGGCACGGGCCGCGGCATTAACTCGGTTCACTTCGGCGGTGTCTTTATTGCGTTCAATCAAGCGTTGATAATCGTCAAATTGCCTCAGTCCCTCCGCCCCCGTCCAGGCCTCTATTGTTGTACCGCCAACACTTGAGTTGATAATTCCGATAGGGATTTTGTGTTCTTGATATATCTTTCGGGCAAAAAAATAGGCTACTGCTGAAAAATCATTGATCGCCTCTTTTGTAGCAGATTTCCATTCACTTTTGAACAAATCTTTTGAGGGGCCTTTCAAATCAGTTGCCGTGGGCACCCAGAATTGCCTGATCTGCGTAAAATCAGCAGAAGCGATATCCTTAGCATAGGTTATGTTATGAATTTTCAACTGGTGAACCATGTTAGATTGTCCGGCACAAAGCCACACATCACCGAATAAGATATTGTTTACCGCAATCTTATTTGTTCCTGAAAATTCCATCCGGTAAGGTCCGCCAGCTTTTACAGCAGGCAAGCGGATTAACCAACGCTTATCTTTCCCAGCCATTGCTTTGAATTTCCGACCATTGAAAAGTAAGGTCACCTGCTCTCCTGAAGAAGCCCATCCCCAAATCTTCAACGGCGTGTCTCGCTGCAAAATCATGTGATCAGAAATAATAGCAGGTAAACTGATTTCGGCTTGGGCACTTACTGCTATCACAAAACAAAGGCTAAAACATAGTAGTGTGTATCTAATCTGGTTCATCGTAAAATGGAATTATATCATCCTGCTAATTTATCTGATTTACCAGCGGGCAATATGCAGATTTGAATAAATTAGCATCAAAAATGTTCAAAAATAGGCCCGAAATAGGCTTCTTTAGCTTTCTGCAAATTTATCTGACATCTACTTTCCTTTTGAGATTAATATATTCTGAAGGCTGCATGTTAAACTTCAACTTAAAAGATTTGGCAAAATAATTAGGTGTAGCAAAACCCACCATATAGGCAATTTGAGATACGTTTAAATCGCTTTTCTCCAGAAGTACCTTTGCTTTCTCCAATTTTACTGTACGGATGTATTCCACCGGAGAGAGTCCGGTTAATTCAAGAATCTTATGATAAAGACTTCCGCGGCTCATGCCAACATGCCTGCTGAGATCTTCTACAGATAGTTTAGGGTTGTTGAGGTTTTCATCGATATAAAATGCGATTTTGTTCAATAACCTGTCACTATGAGATTCAATAACCAACTCTGGCGCCTGGACTTTAATTTGTTTTGTATAAGTATCGCGAAGCCGTTTGTTCAGCGAAAGCAGATTTTTAATTTTAGCATTCAGGATCTCGAAATTGAAAGGTTTGCTGAGGTAATCATTAGCCCCTGTTTCCAACCCTTTAAGTTGTTGCTCTTCTCCTGTAAGTGCGGTTAATAAGATAATTGGAATGTGGTTGGTGCGTTTATCTGTCTTCACCTTTTCGCACAGTTCAATGCCGTTCATATAAGGCATATTAATATCGCTTACAATAATTTGAGGATGATTGGATAATGCTTTTTGCCATCCTTCTTGTCCGTTGGCTGCCTCGTATACTTTGTAAAAAGGCCGCAATCCATCCCGAAGATACGACCGGAAGTCTTCATTATCCTCTACCAGCAAAATAGCGGGAATTTCTGTATTTAGCTGCTCATCCGCCAATGGCTCGGCTTTTTCCGATGCAGCATTGTTCTGAGCACCAGAAAAATCAATCAGCAGTTCCTCCCCAAAATCAACATTGGTGAAAGGGATTGTAATAGCAAAAACGCTTCCCTCTCCTTCCTCACTTTTAACCGAAATCTCTCCGCCATGAAGTTTTACAAATTCTTGCGCAATGGAGAGCCCAATTCCGCTTCCCTGATTCAATATCGGCGCAATACCATCTGCCTGAAAAAACCGGTTGAAAATCTGTTTGAGATCCTTTTCCGACATTCCAATTCCGGTATCAGCCACTTTGATTACCAATATAGAGGCCTCCGACTGATCTAAAGGGGCAATCTGCTCCAGCTCAACGGAAATATCTCCACCCGTTGGTGTGAATTTAAAAGCATTTGAGAGGAGATTGAAAAGTACACGCTCGATTTTATCCTGATCAAAAGGTACCTTAAAATACCGAAACTGACTTTTGAACACCAATTGTATCTGCTTGCGTTCGCTCAAATCGTTAAAGGATTCCAGCACCTCTTTAACAAAGGCAACCATATCTGTTTCTACGGCATTGAGCTTAAGTTCTTTATCCTCAATCTTCCTGAAATCAAGAATTTGATTAACCAGATTGAGTAGTCTTCTGGTATTTCTCTTAATCATCAATAAGGGACTTGTGATCTGCTCCTCACTATGTTCAGCAACAAGTCTATCAATTGGGCCGATAATTAAGGAAAGTGGGGTCCTGAATTCATGACTTAAATTGGTAAGAAATTTAATTTTAAGCTTATCAAGTGCCCTCAATTGCTCTGCTTCAATTCGTTGCTGCTCCAACAATTGCTCGGCCCTCATTTTTTCCTGTACCTGCGCAAAATTTCTTTTAAGCTTTTCGATGCCTCTATGGCGAAGGTAAAGGATTGCGCCAACGATGGAGGTGAGATAAAAAACGTAAGCGTAAATACTGCGCCAGAAAGGAGGACGAACATGGATCCTAACCGAAGTTTCCGAGTCTTCCCGGAGGCCATCATTATTGTTCGCCTTTACACGGAAAACGTAATCGCCGGGATCGAGGTTTGTGTAGGATACCGACTTGGCAGAACCAACATGGATCCAGTCCTTATCAAAACCTTCCAATTTATAAGCATACTGATTATCTTCCGGCGAGGTGTAATTAACGCTTACATAACTTAACGTAAAGTTCTGTTTAAAATCAAGGTATATATCTTTTGCAATAGAAATTTGCTCCTGTATGGCACCGTCAATACTTGGAATTACCGATATATTGGCGATTTTCAAATCTGTTAACAGAACAGAGGGAATACTCTTATTTTTCTTGAAATATTTGGGATTGAAATAATTAAAACCATCAGCCCCCCCGAAATAAATCTCTCCTTCTGCTGTTCTAATCCCCGCCCCGCGGACAAAATTATTATTTTGAACACCGTTGTACACGGTATAATTGGTAAATCGCTTTGATTTTTGATCAAAGCAACTGATGCCTTTATTAGTACTCACCCAAATTTGTCCCTGTTCATCTTCTACGATAGCATAAACAGTAGAATTATTCAAACCAGCATCTTCTGAAAAATTTAGAAAGCTGTTTTTTTGACGATCGAACAAACTTAAGCCACCACTAAATGTACCTACCCATAAATTTCCTTTATGGTCTTTCAGCACTGAAAGCGTTAAATCATTTGGCAATTTATTCCTTGCTTTATTCAGCACCGAAAATTTAGCTGTAGCAGGATTAAATATCGAAATACCAGAACCATAAGTACCTATCCAGATATTACCGCTGTTGTCCTCCTCAATAAAGCGAATAAAATTATTACCGGGAAAATCTTGATCGTTTGTCAAAACCGGATTTTTGCGATACCGCACTATTACCTTATTAGTGGCATCCATCAGGTTTATCCCGCCACCATTGGTACCAACCCATATTCGCCCCTTACTATCTTCTTTGATGGAAAATATATCGTTGGAATTTAAGCCATCTCCTTTTTCGTTTTTCTTGATTTGCTTGATCTCATTTCTCAGCAAATCTTTGATGACCAATCCATTGGAATAAGTTCCAATATAAAGTTTATGATTTCTGGTAACAGCTAAGGTCATGATGGAGAGATTATTGAGGTTCATGCCATTGCTTAATGCCGTACTGAACCGCTCCACCAGCGCCGTGCGGGGATTAAAAAGATTAAGGCCTCCACCATCAGTTCCGACAAAAATCTGGTCGTTGTAGGGTGCAAATGAAGTCACCACCGAAGCGCTCAATCCATTCTTGTCCAGAATATTACTCTGTTTAAGATTAAACAGGTTCAAATTTGTATCATACTTACTAATACCGCCATGAAATGGTCCAAGCCAGTAAATACCCTGATCATCTATATAAATGCAACTGATTGCCTTGCCTGTCAGGCTGTAGCTGCTTCTTGAATTTGGTTTATAATGCCAAATGGATTCACTTTGAATATCAATAATATTCAAGCCATCTTCAGTGCCTACCCACAGATGATTGTTTTTGTCGATCGCTAAACTTCTGATACTATTGTTGGTAAGACTACTATTATCTCCTACTTTACTGGAAAACAATTTGAATTTTCTTTCTTCGGGCAGCATTTTACACAGACCACTGTTGTTTGTTCCGAACCATATATTACCTGATTGATCTTCCGCAATGGCTGAAATGTGATTTTCACTCACTGATGAGGGATCCTGAGGTTTATGCCTATAGATGTTGAACTTATGATTTTTCCTGTTATATAAATACACGCCATCGGTAGAACCAATCCACAGGCGGCGTTTACTATCCTCAAACAAGCAAGTAAAAGATAGCAGCGGCGTAGTCCCTTTGCGTGCAGACTGGTTAATATGATTTTTGATCTTTTTTGTTTCAGGGTCGATTTCATCAACACCATTATAAGTGACTACCCAAAGTTTGCCTCGGTAATCACTGGTTATGGAAAGAATGATATCGCTGCTTAAACCTCCTGCAACTTTGGCAGGAAAAGTGATAAACTTATCCTTTTTGCGATCGAACAGACTTAATGAACCACCGGATGTACCAATCCATAAATTCCCAAACTTATCCTCATGTAACGCACTAATGTCATTTGCCTGCAAACCAGATGGATCATCGGCTTTAAAGCGGTAAACTGTGAAATTACTTCCGTCATATTTGTTAAGCCCGTCCTCGGTACCAAACCACATTAAGCCGAAATGGTCTTTGACTATTGCATTAACTGTATTTGAAGATAGACCATCTTTAATTTGTAAGGATGTAAAGTTCAGGTTTGGCTGTTGGGCCTGAATTAACCCAATAAAAGTCAAATGCAATAACAATAAACACAATAAGTTCCTTGTGAAGCCCGGCTTTGATATACAAAGGTGAATCCACGATTTTGATGTCTTGAAAAAAGAGAATATAATGGTTGGTAAAGTTCTAAATACTTTATTGTGATGAGCTTTTGCCTTATTTAGTGATGATCTTTGGATTGGAGTATTCCGAAGAAATGAAAATGATTGAACTGTCTTTTTAAATAAAGCTGAAATTGGGCATATACATTTTTCATTTAAGATTGCAGGCTGATGCCTTAAAAAGTTGTTGCTCATATGGTGTTTATTGTAACAATTGAACCGAAGTTCCATGTTGCGAAAAATGTTATATCTGGTTAATTCCATAAGGCCTTTATCTTATTTGGCTACAGAACTTCTGCTAAAATAGAATGATTATCCGAGTGAAATGAAGTTAAATGTAAAAATTGTGGCAACAAATGTTCAATTCTCCCACTAAACCACCCTGCCCGATTAACTGACAACGAAAGTGGCCAAAATAGCTTCAGGACTCGGGTTAACTTTAAAGAACATTTGTACTCAAATTTTAGCGATATGAACACCTGCAAAATTTAAAAACTGGCGAATTTGCGAATACAAAATAACCAAATATGACTAAAAGATTTGTGATCCTCACGGGCTCTTCACTCCTAATTGCTTTTTATGCGTTACTATCAGCTTTTAAACCCTTCGTAGCGGGATCAAAAGGGCTAAAAGATTATTATAAAAATTTCTTTCCCATCGGTGTTGCGGTTACGCAATTCGATCTTAAAGGTAAAAACAGTGAACTCATCATCAACCATTTTAATAGTGTTACTGCAGAAAATGGGATGAAAATGGGACCGGTCCATCCTGTTGAAAACGAATATAACTGGAAAATTGGTGATTCTATAGCCGCTTTTGCCAGGAAAACCAACATCAAAATGAGAGGACATTGCCTTGTATGGCATACACAAACGCCCCGATGGTTATTTAAAGATGATCAGGGAAATGAAATATCGAAAGATGTGCTGCTAAAAAGACTGGATGAGCATATTAGTACTGTAGTTGATCATTACAAAAAAGATGTTTATGCGTGGGATGTGGTAAATGAAGTCATTGCCGACGACTCGACCTATTTCCGTAAATCTCCTTTATATAAAATTGCTGGTGAAGATTTCGTGGAAATGGCATTCCGTTATGCCCACAAAGCAGATCCAAAAGCAAAGTTATTTTATAATGATTATAACACAGAACAGCCTAAAAAGAGAGATAAAATTTACAAGATGCTTAAAGCTTTGCTGGCTAAAGGTGTACCCATTCACGGCGTAGGGTTGCAAGGACACTGGTCGGTGAGCCATCCCAGCCGAGAGGAACTGGAAAAGTCGATTTCACTATTTGCAAGTCTTGGTCTTGAAGTGCAAATTACTGAACTTGATGTTTCAGTGTACGATGGCAATCAAGGCGGTAGGATCATTGCAAACGCTTCAGACCGAGAAAAAGCACCTTTTACCGCTGAGATGGAATCTCGTCAGTTAAGCCAATACAAAATGATTTTTGATGTACTAAGAAAGTATAGAAAAAACATTACTGGGGTAACTTTCTGGAATCTTTCTGATCGGTATACTTGGTTAGATGGACGGGGAAGAAAAAACTACCCGCTTTTGTTTGACGCAGATCTAAAACCCAAAAAGGCTTTTTACGAGGTGACTAATTTTTAATAAAAATCAAATCACCAGCAAGTTATTCCCTGTTCATGGGATGACAGAATAAAATCCTACCTAAAAATGACGGCTAATACAGTACCAACAAATTAACTATGCGTTTAACAAAATTTTTAAAAATCTCATCCCTTGCTGTGCTACTAACAGGAATAACTTCAGTTAAGGCACAACAATACATTTTTGAAAACTATAATTTACCCTTTGAAGAAAGAGTGGATGACTTGGTATCCAGACTCACATTGGAAGAAAAAGTGCTCCAGATGCTTAATTCGGCTCCAGCCATACCAAGACTTAAGATTCCAGCCTACGATTGGTGGAACGAAACGCTTCATGGAGTGGCCCGTACACCATTCAAAGTAACGGTTTACCCGCAGGCCATCGCTATGGCGGCAACATTTGACCCGGTAGCACTTGCTAAAATGGCAGACTATTCTGCTCTGGAAGGCCGTGCCATTTATAATAAGGCACTTGCACTTGGCCGTACCAACGAGCGTTATTTGGGTTTAACCTACTGGACACCAAACATCAATATTTTTAGGGATCCGAGATGGGGACGCGGGCAGGAAACCTATGGCGAAGATCCATTTTTAACCGCAACATTAGGCGACGCTTTCGTTCGCGGATTGCAGGGAGACGACCCTAAATACCTTAAAGCCGCTGCATGTGCGAAACATTACGCCGTACACAGCGGACCTGAACCCTCGCGACATGTATTCAACGCCGAGGTAAGTACATTCGATCTTTGGGATACTTACCTACCCGCTTTCGAAAAGTTAGTAACAAAATCGAACGTTGCAGGTGTAATGTGTGCTTATAATGCGTTTCAAGGTCAGCCTTGTTGTGGAAGTGATTTGCTAATGACTGACATCTTACGGAAAAAATGGAAATTTACTGGCTATGTTACTTCTGATTGTTGGGCGATAGATGATTTTTTCAAAAACCATAAAACCCATAAAGATGCTGCGAGTGCCGCTGCAGACGCCGTCTTTCATGGAACAGATTTAGATTGCGGTACAGATGCTTATAAAGCGCTTCTTACGGCAGTTAAAAATGGCATCATTACCGAAAAGGACATCGACGTTTCGGTAACAAGACTTTTTATGATCCGTTTCAGGCTCGGCATGTTTGATCCTGCTTCTATGGTAAAATACGCCAACACCCCTATCACCGTATTGGAAAATGATGATCATAAAGCCCATGCCTTGAAAATGGCCAGAGCATCTATGGTATTGTTGAGAAATGAAAACCATACGCTACCGCTCAGAAAAAATTTGAAGAAATTAGTTGTCATCGGTCCTAATGCTGATAATGAAATTGCTGTTCTGGGAAACTATAATGGCATTCCATCTAAAATTACCACCGTGCTTTCAGGGATTAAAGATAAAGTTGGTCCACACACCCAATTGGTATATGAAAAAGCAGTTTCATTTGCCAGTGATACCATTCTAAATTACATGGATATTGATAAACAGTTCTCTAGCCAAGGAAAACCAGGTTTTAAAGCAGTGTATTATAAAGGTACAGACCTTAAAGGAGAGCCAGTGTTAACGCAAACGGAAAAAACACTAAATCATAATTGGCAGGAAGGGCAGCAAATTGATGGTGGGCTAACTGCAAATAACTTCTCTGCCAGATATATCACAGACTTTAAGGCCGCAAAATCTGAAAATGTAACTTTTGAATTAGAAGGCGACGATGGTTACAGGTTGATGGTGAATGGCAAGAAAGTACTGGATGCATGGTCTAAGAATCGTTGGGGAGCAAAAACATACCAACTGGCTGCCATAAAAGATTCTACTTATCAAATAGCAGTAGAATACTGGCAAGGCGAAGGAAGTGCCAAAATCCGTTTTTCCGCAGGTACATTCCAACGAACAGATTTTGATGCGTTGGTGAAACGCCATCGTGATGCGGATGCTTTTGTTTTTGTTGGCGGCATTTCTCCGCAGCTCGAGGGTGAGGAAATGAAGGTTGATGTTCCTGGTTTTAATGGCGGTGACCGAACTTCAATTATGCTTCCAGAGGCACAAACCAGGGCAATGAAAGCATTGAAAAGCAGTGGCAAGCCAGTCGTTTTTGTAATGATGACAGGAAGCGCCATCGCCATGCCCTGGGAGGCGGAAAATATTCCAGCCATTGTAAATGCCTGGTACGGGGGGCAATCGGCCGGAACAGCAGTCGCTGAGTTACTTTTTGGCGATTTCAGCCCTTCAGGCAGGCTTCCGGTAACTTTTTACAAAGGCGATCAGGATCTTGTGGACTTCAACAATTATAACATGGAAAATCGCACTTATCGATATTTTAAAGGCAAACCTTTATTCGGCTTTGGCTACGGATTAAGTTACAGCTCCTTCTTGTATCAAAATTTTAATGCACCTAAAAAACTAAAGTCAGGCGAAGGCATCAATCTATCGGTAAAACTTACCAATACAGGAAAAATGCAGAGCGATGAAGTGGCACAATTGTATGTTATGCATGGCGATTCTACAATTAAATCTGCCCGGAAAGCACTCAAAGGTTTCCAAAGAGTAAGCCTTGCTCCCGGAGAAAGTAAAACGTTAAATTTCGAATTATCTGCAGATGATCTTTCTTACATAAATGAAATGGGCGATAAAAAAGCGCTGAAAGGCACAATCAAACTCACTATTGGAGGAAGCCAGCCAGACGAAACCCTGAAAACAAGTGGAAACATGCTCAGTCAAACCATCAACATCAACTAAATGAAAAATATTAAATACCTTTTCTTGCTTATGCTTACTGGCTTTTTGAATGCAAAGGCAGAAAATGGACATGACCTTTGGCTTCGGAATAAATCGGCGAAAAATGTAAGCGTGAACATTTCAAAAAAATCAGCCGTTCTCGAAATTGCTGTAAACGAAATTAAAAAAGGCTGGCAAGGTAAAGATGGTGCAACAGTAAAATTTGAATTCAGCAATGACGCTTCCATATACGGTGATGGATTTAAATTGGAAAACACAAGAATACTTGCAAAAACAGATCTCGGCATACTTTACGGAGCGTTTGAACTGCTGAGAAGGCAGCTTGTAGGGAAAACTAGTGGAAGTTATACTTCCAATCCCTCCTATTCCAGAAGAATTCTTAACCATTGGGATAATCTGGATGGATCGGTAGAAAGAGGTTATGCCGGCAAATCTATTTTTTGGAAAAATGACGAATCTGCCAAAGAGCTAAACCGCTCGGAAATAGAACGCTATAGCCAATATGGAAGGGCAAATGCCTCTATCGGGATTAATGGAACGGTATTAAACAACGTAAATGCTTCCTCAAAAATTCTAACAGCGCCTTATCTAAAAAGGGCTTCCGCCATTGCTGATATTTTGCGTCCCTATGGCTTGCAAGTTTATTTATCTGCAAATTTTTCTTCTCCAGTTACCATCGGCAAATTGAAAACTGCAGATCCGCTAAACCCTCAGGTAAAAAAATGGTGGGTCGATAAGGCAAAAGAGATTTACAAACTGATTCCAGACTTTGGCGGATTTTTGGTTAAAGCAAATAGTGAAGGTCAGCCTGGTCCACAAAATTTCGGACGAACACATGTAGATGGTGCGAATATGATGGCAGATGCCCTGGCTCCTTTTGGTGGTATAGTGATGTGGCGTGCATTTGTGTACGAACCGAGCAAGGAAGACCGGACCAAACAAGCTTACAAGGAGTTTCATGGATTTGATGGTCAGTTTAAAAAAAATGTGATTATCCAGATTAAAAACGGCCCTCTCGATTTTCAACCCCGGGAACCTTTTAGCCCTTTATTCGGAGCAATGACTAAAACACCCGTAATGCCTGAATTTCAAATCACGCAGGAATATCTAGGATGGTCAAATCAGCTGGTATTTTTATCCACATTGTGGGAGGAATGTTTAAACAGCGACACCTATCAAAAAGGCAAAGGGAGTACTGTTGGGGCAGTTACGGACGGAAGTATTGACAACAGAAATCTTACTGCCATTGCCGGAGTGGCTAATATAGGATTGGACAGTAATTGGACAGGCCATATTTTTGCCCAGGCAAACTGGTATGCTTTCGGCCGATTGGCCTGGAATAACCAACTTAAAAGCGACGATATCGCTGACGAATGGATCAGGCAGACTTTTTTAGAAACGGCAGATAAATCTAAAGATCAAAACTTTGTGAAACCGGTTAAGGAAATGATGATGGAAAGCAGGGAGACGGCGGTTAATTATATGATGCCATTAGGATTACACCATATTTTTGCTGAAGGCCATCATTATGGGCCAGCTCCTTGGTTTACTAACAAAGCAATCCGGGAGGATTGGACTGCTGTATATTATCACAAGGCAGATACATCAGGTATTGGTTTCGACAGAAGTGTTTCTGGTAGTAACGCCGTAGAACAGTACAATGAGCCGCTTCGTTCAAAATTGAATAATGTCGCGACTTGTCCAGAAGAATATTTGCTCTGGTTTCATCATGTGCCGTGGACCTACCGTTTAAAAAATGGAAATGATTTGTGGACTGAAATGTGTTACCGCTACGATGCTGGTCTACAAGGCGTACGTGAGTTTCAACGCACCTGGGACAAAACAAAAGGCTTAATCGATACTGACCGTTTTGTTGCTGTACAATCTAAATTACGAATCCAAAACCGGGATGCACAAATCTGGAAAGATGCCTGTTTACTTTATTTTCAGCAATTCAGTCAGCGGGATATTCCTCTAGCATTAGAGCGACCTATTCATGACCTTGATGCGCTAAAGCGTTTAACCCAAAGCCGGGATTATGAGTAGATTGATTCATTTGCTGCCTGCAGTGAAATTTCACTTCAAATCAGCAATAAACAATGGATGATCATTTAAATACAATACAGTACATTGGCACACGCTGGCTATTTTGATAAAAGTAAATTGGCTACCTTCCGTAAATTGGATTCAAAATTGCGGAGTCACCAGTTCAATTGAAATCTAAATACGTCCTAGATGCTATAAACATTGTTAAAGCGGTTCAAAAAATAATAGGCAGAAAACAAGAATTAGCCAGCGTATTAAAATGTAGGAATGTCTACCCTGCTTGGCAGTATCAGCGCTCCGAATTTGAGCGGAAAAATCAAAATTAATTATCTATTTATGAAACTCACAGAAACAATGAGGTGGTACGGCCCCGATGATATTGTAACACTATCTTACATTAAACAGGCAGGATGCACAGGTGTAGTAACTGCTTTGCATCATATACCCATTGGAGAAGTCTGGTCTTTGGACGAGGTCCGGAAGAGAAAAGAGGAGATTGAATCTTCTGGTTTGTCTTGGCAAGTGGTGGAGAGTCTACCTGTTCATGAAGATATCAAAAAAGGAAATGGCCAATACCAACATTACATTAAAGCTTATAAAAACAGTTTAGAAAACCTTGCCAGTTGTGGCATTAAGGTAATAACTTATAATTTCATGCCTGTTTTGGACTGGATGAGAACTGATTTAAAATATGCTCTTCCAAGCGGAGCACTTGCCTTGAGGTTTGAAAAAAGGGCTTTCATTGCCTTTGACTTATTCTTGCTCAACCGCAATAATGCATTGTACTCCTACACGAAAGAAGAAATCAGTCAGGCAGAAGAGTATTTCGAGGCCTTGTCGATTGAAGACAAAAAGCAGCTAATGGCGAGTTGTCTTCAAGGGCTTCCGGGTAGCAAAGAACAATTCACTGCCGGGCAGGTTACCGAATTACTGGATGGCTACAAGGGGATTACCAAAGAAGTTTTGAGAGTCAACCTGATCTATTTTTTAAACGAGATTACGCCTGTTGCCGACACGTGCGGTATTCAAATGGCCATTCATCCAGATGACCCGCCCATGTCTATACTAGGCTTGCCACGAATAATGAGCACCGAAGCCGACGCTCAATTCATTTTAGATAAAGTAAGAGCTAAATCGAATGGGTTGTGTTTCTGTAGCGGATCCTATGGTGCTAGAGCAGATAATGACCTTACGGGCATGATCGAGCGGTTAGGTCACCGAATCTACTTCCTTCACCTCCGGAGTGTACAGCGGGATGAAAATGGTAATTTTTATGAGGCCAACCATCTGGAAGGCAGTGCGGGCATGCCGAAGCTGATGAATGCTATTGTTAATTTGATGAAAGTTGAAAATAGACCTATTCCGATGCGGCCAGACCACGGTCATCAGATTTTGGATGATCAATCAAAAGATTTTTACCCAGGCTATTCTGCCATTGGGCGGTTGAAAGGACTTGCAGAACTTCGCGGTTTAGAGGCCGGAATCAATATGATGCTAGAGGATAAAGGCTAACTTTTCAAGGCTATCATGGATTGAAACCTACTTCATTACATTTGAGTAAGAGGGCCACAATATATGCATTTCCAGAATGGTGAACTTTTCATCATCCACCGTCTCCAGTGCATATACCAATTCATTTGACCCCTTTCTGCCAATTCTATTAAAGGCAGATAATCAAAACTTTATAATAAATTTATTTCTGGTCAGACGGGGTCAACGTGCTCTGGTTTATCCAACTTAAATCATTTTTATTGAATATTTACGTGATTTTCTATAGAATTTTATGAGATTGCAAACTATAGTTATTTACTGTTGTTCAATCTAAACGATTTCAATCAATTGTACTCAAGATTCTTATTTTAAATTGGTAAGAATAGGGTTAAAAAACACCCAAGAAAATACAGATCATAACCGAAGCGGTTTAACAAACTGCACTCGTAGGAAAATTTATGAAATCAGCTTTAACTGTCAAAATGTTGGAACTTAAAAAGTAAGGTATGAAACCGGTATCATTCGCTGAATTGGTTTGTAAAGAATACCGTGAACTTTCCAGCTCAGCGTTAAAGTTTACCCGTGACAGCGATGCAGCTAAGGATCTCCTGCAGGAAACCATGCTTCGAGCTTTATCTCATGCTGATAAATACATACATGGAGGGAATTTAAAGGGATGGCTGTATAGCATCATGAAAAATGCTTATATCAATGACTACAAAAAGTCTGAAAAATACGGATAGTTTCTGACTGTCTCGACATAGGTAACCCCCAGCGATGTTGAATTATGCTACCCGAAATCTATCAGAAAAATGCTTTTTGAATGAAGATATCCAAAAAGCGCTGCAGAGGTTGCCCAATACTTTTTCTCAGCCATTCCTCTCCCATTTTCAGGGATACAAATACGAAGAAATCGCTATATTGCTATCAGTACCTGTTGGAACTGTAAAACGAAGAATCCACTGTGCAAGAAAGTCCTTAAAATCAATGCTTAGTGAACATCGATAGCTCTGAAGACAGCTAATTAGGTTGTTAACGGCTCCAAGTCCTTACAGTTGATGATAATTTTAGCATTTACTTAACTCTAATCTCAAAAGTAAATCTTTAATCTGCCCAGTTTAGTCGCTTATACTGAAAGCGCGAAACAAAAGAATGAACGTTAGTCGATTTGATATCTTAAGGCCTGTACATTGCCAGATATTTTTTCAGCCCTATTCTAGCCTGGTGGATATGTGTCTTAACAGTGCCAACAGGAATATCCAGCTGCACAGCTATCTCTTCATATTTATACCCCTCGAAGTATAACTGAAATGGTATACTGTGCTCTGGCTTTATCGACGCCATTGCTTTTGATATATCTTCCATTGCAAATGTTGTCGTTGAAGTATTAGTTGATGCGCTTTTCGTTAAGTGGGCACTACTGATCTCATCATCCGTTGTGATGAGCTCCTTTTTTCTGGAGTTTTTCCTGAACTCATTTATAAATGTATTTTTCATGATGACATAGAGCCAGCCTTTGAGGTTTGTGCCCTCGTCAAATTTTTCAGCAAACCTCATCCCTTTGATCAAAGTTTCCTGTACCAAGTCTTTCGCATCATCCTCGTCATTGGTGAATTTATAAGCATGAGAGAAGAGGAACTCGGAATGTTTGCTAAGCGTAGAAGTAAATTCAGTCTGGTTCATAGTTGCAGATTAAGTTTAGGTTGAACGATTAACCAACGGAATGGTTTGAGGTAGCTAACAATAAATTCCTGTTTCCACTTTAGCAAAGCAAAGTGTTTGAATTAATTAAATACAGATTCTTTCGTGGAGATTATAAATGCTGGATTAGACGTACCGATGGACGTTCTACTCAATTATAGAACTGGTTTGCACCGCTCCTAGCAACGATTTATATACTTCGCGCAATAATTTATTATTTTTGTATTTCTTCTTCAAGTATTTATAAATGTTCAAATCCTAAAAGTTTTATAAATGAACCTCCAAAAGACATTAATCAAGTTTTACAAAAAATCACTTGCGCTGAATGAACTGCGAGCGACGCTAACCTCTTTAAAGAAAATAAACGCACGGGTTAGCAAAAAAGAAAATTTCTCTTTGGAAGATATTCAAATCGCGATAAATCATCATTCCAAAATCAAAGAAATCACTGGCAAAAAAGACAAATTACCGAGTGAACTTTTGAGAATCCAGAGAAAAATTATCCAAGCACTAAAAGAGGTAGGCGTACCGATAAAAAAACAAATTCAAGTCCATGATGAACAATATGGGGATATGAATTTCTGGTTTGAAGGTAGTCGTGTCTATTTCCAAAAAACGTGATCTATAGCAGTACTTAAATAGCAGCCTACATTGAAACACTTCCGGCTTTTGACACATTCTGCTGTTTATTCTTTTTGGATTGAACCTTGGTTCTTTTTTCTTTTTTTAACTGTTCTTGCTGTGATTTAAGATTATTGGGGTTTCTATCAGTTTCCTCCTTTAGTAACTGAGCGACTTGAACTTTGATGCTATCGTAATTTTCTTTAATCTCATTTTCACTGACTTGTCTGACGACTGGAATCGGGCGATATCCCAGTTCCTCTTTGGCTATAGACTCATGGTTATTTTGAATCGCCGAATGAAACATTTTGAGTTTTATTTTTTCATCAGGATTATCCGCAACCATTCCAACAAATTCCCCGGAGGATAGCGCGGCAATTTTTGAGGCAGGGATTGCGTAATCAAGTTGTGTGCTTTGTGAAATGGAAACGTCACTGCTATTGATGCTTTTGCTCCGCCGGTCCTGCATGATCTTGCCGAAAGTTTCACTCAATGTCTTCGCAGTGTTACCGGTAACCTGTCCCGAAATGATATTGCCCACTATTCCTGTTATCACTTCAGATTGTTCAGCACCATAATCCTTTTTAAGCTGACTAAAATCCTGAACGGCCAGTGCAGTGGCGACCTTGTTGCTTCTGGCGGTTGCAATAAGGCTATCAATATTATTGAAAAAGATAGTCGGGAACTCATCGAAAATAAGCGCGCTTTTAAGTTTCCCCTTTTGATTAACGAGTTTAATCATCCTGGATATATAGAGCGAGAGCACGGCACCATAGACTTGAAGTTTTTGTGGATTGTTTCCAACACATACAATTTTAGGCTCATCCGGATTATTTACGTCAAGTGTAAAATCGTTTCCACTTAAAACATAATATAATTGTGGTGAAGATAATCTTGCCAATCCAATCTTCGCCGAGGCGATCTGTCCTTCCAGTTGTGCCATGGCCTCGTTTTTCCAGGCACTGATGAATGGGTTAATCAATACCTTTATCTCTTCTTCTTGTTGCAAGACAGTAAAAAGCTGATCATAATCTGCCTGCATTAATTCGATTACATGCGGCAGGGTGCAATATTTTCCATTTTTATATTTCTTCAGGTACCAGATAATAGCGGTGAGAAAATTTATAGGACTCTCTACGAAAAAGTCACCTTGTTTTTTAATCCAGTCCCGATTGAGGCCCATCATGATGGTGCGGCTAGCTTCGGTGGCATCTGTTATATCTGACATCGCCGCCGGATCCAGGGGGTTACATCTATGGGTCCTGTTGAGATCATCAAAATTAATAACATAAAATTTGGGTTTGACCTCAAATTGATCAGCATATTTCAAAAGCGAATTATAGGCGATAACAGAAAGATCATCATACTTAAAATCGTATAAAAACATACTGAATCCCTTTCCCATAAGCTGATCGATCAAGTGCCTGATGACGAAATAGGACTTACCGGCGCCAGGAGTACCCGCGACTAGTAATCCCCTGAAGAGATTGATCAGATTAATCCAGCTATTGCGGTTTTTGCCCTTGTAACGGTATACGGCTGGAAGGTTTACAGAGTATTCATTTTGCAATAAACGCTCTTCCTGAGGGAAGGTTTCATTTTCGGTATTGAAGATATCTTTTTCAAGTGCGTCTTTTATGATTCTAGACAACCAAGTACCTGCAGCAATAAACATCAGAAAACCAAGTGTCACCAAAATCATGTAAACTATGCCTAGTATAAAATCATGGAAAGGAAATAGTAAGATCACAATAGAACCGAAGTAGAGTAACAAGCCAATCCCTACGACCATTAAAATGCGGGGGAATTTTATCTGTTCATCCTTCTTACCTTTTACACCCAAAAGCGAAATAGAGATAAAAATCAATGCAGCGACCTTGATCAGTGTCCAGCCCTGAAAAAGTTCAATTCTGGAAAGATGGGTTAAGAATCCATCGGACACGCCAGATCGCCACCCAAGGCCAGCAAATAGTTTGTAAAATTTAAGGTAGAAGTGCATAAATAAAAGAAAAACTGCAATCATTCTACTCAAGTCTAAAATTTTTCTCAGGCCTTGGCCGTCTTCTCCGGTATTCATAGTTTCAGGAATTAAATTGATTGTGAGCGTTGTTGCTTCTTTTTCTTTTTTCTTTTCAGTGATAATGGAAAATCTGCAACAGGATCTTTTTGCAAGAGTGTCTCCAACAGACCATTATTATTATCTTTTCCCATGGCCACCTTGTCCACCCCACTTGGGGCAACAGCGCTTGGAGAATATTTCTGAATTGGCTCATTTACAACGGCTTTAAGGTCAATTTTATTTACTCCTATCTTGTCCAGTATAGATTTTGCGCTATATGCTTTACCCAAATCACTTCCATTAAAGACGGTTTTGGTTTGGTGGTCTACATAGGTAATTCCATAGACCTGCCCTGCGGGACTTCGGCGAAAAATAGTATTGACATCAACTTTCTCCATTGCTGACAGGAACGATTTGGCATCTTTAAGCCTATGGTTCCGAAAAGTTTCATCAATCTTTTCCATCAGCGACAGCCGATGCGCTTGTTTTTTAAATTTATTCGAAGCAAACTTCTTCTCGAGGTAACCAAGAGTCGGCCGACCTGCAAAAAAGCTGGCTTTGATGGGAGCTCCAATCCTTCGACCATCGTCATTCAGAACAGAATAAACCAGGCCCCTTTTTTCAAACATAGCCGTACCCTCCTGACCACGGTCCGCGATCACATTGAACTGAGCAAGTATTGCATTCAGTTCAGCCAGAGAGGTAAAGGTGTAGCTTCTAATTACGGGGGCGATAACGTTATATATGGCTTGCTTGGTCGGTTTTTCACCATATTGAACTGCCTTAATTTTAGCGTGTTTGATCTCTTGTGTTAGACTGGGCTTTTTATGCTCTGCCTTAACCAAATTAAATTCTATCTCGATATTTTTTCTTGCCGTTTCCGAAATCGATCTTCCAATGTTATGAAAATCTATCCTTTTGCCATCGGGCTTAATATTTGTGCTGACGATGTGTATGTGCCTGTTACTAACATCAAAATGCTGATAAACCAGATATGGCTGATCTCCAAATCCTATACTCTCCATATAACTCCTCGCAATTGTTACTAATTTTTCACTATCTAAGCTATCATCCTTGTCAAAGTTTAACATGATGTGCATCGCATTTCTCTTTGCCCTGTCGTTTAAACCAGTAAGCCTTTCAAAGCGTGCCAATTTTTGACGGGTGTTGAGCTTATCAATTTCCACGGCAAAGCGGTTGGCCAGGATTAGTTGCGCAGCGCCGGATTGGACTTTGTTTTCGTTATAGTTTAGAATTCCTCTTATGCTATGACTACTCAAGATTCTTGCAACCATTTTATTGACATCATTCCTACGAGATCGAGCAGGCGTTCCACTTTTTTGTCTACCATCTTGTAAAGCGTGAGCGTTTTAAGGGAATAAAAACTTCGCTGGGAATCATTTTTTGAAGCATTAAAAAACCTGGTCTGTTGGTTAATGTTCACTCCTATTGCCTTAAGTTCACTTCTTATGGCCGCCAACTCTTCCATTGGCGCATTCATGGTAGCATCGATATAAAAACAAGCAATCTTCTCATTCGATAAAATCTTTCGCGCGATCCCGCCCACAGTTGTGCAGTTGCTTTTTTGCATGATCTCGATCAAGCGGTCATAGGCGGTTTTGGTTAGACGCGTCCTGACCATCTGTGTCAACCGCTCCTCTTTGTCCAAATTTTTATTTTTCATTTCGTATTGATTTAATGGCTCATCAGGCTTTACGAGTTTCGAGTAAAAGCCCCGACCACAAGGGCGCAAGAAAAGAATTGTGGACAATTCTACATCTTGCCAAGCACTCGAGTGGTTAAAAATTTGGCTTATTGTTAGACATTTTCGGTTCAGTTATCTCAATGATCCTTCGGAGAATTTTGGGTTTGCTTTCTTTTTAAAGGTATCGGTATCGAGGTGATTATTCTACGAAGGGATAATTGTAAATGCCGATAATAAGTAGCGGAACCTGGCCGGATGAGTTTTGAATTTATATTTTTTCTCATGAAAATTGTTTTGTGCAAAATTCAGTGAATGAATATTGGCTATATCACCATAACCTTAGTTATCCCTAACGTTTTTTTCAATAGGCATAGTGCAAAACGAATATTATAAGTTAGACTAGTGACAATTCTGTTCTCATATTATAGGCATACAAGAAAAGATATTTATTTTTAACAGCAACTTTTTATGCCAGAACAAGGTAGCATCAAGGAATCGAATTACCCATGTGCTGCAGTTTTCGGATGGGAAAACCATAAATGCGAAGGGAGTAGAACCCTTGTCCAGTTTTAGAAATCTTTGGGGATTACCTAAGGAGTACCGTTAAGATTAAATTCATTTAGCTGAATCTTGTGAAAAGACAAAGGATATGGATTATTACAAGCTAAATGAAAAAAGATCAGTTAACCCAGAGAAATTGGTTAAAATCCTCCAAAACCATGGTACAGTAGTTAGTATAGAAAAAGCTAGAAAGGTTTTGGAACTTATCTACAAGTTAAGTAACTTATCTGTGAAAGAGGTACTTAGTCGATTGTCTATTGATAATCCAAAAGCAGGCCTAAGAAAATTTAGACGACATACCAGAAAGAAAATAGGAAATGAAAATAGCTGATTTATATGTAAGAGTTAGTACAGATGAGCAGGCCGAAAAAGGGTACTCATTGAGAAGTCAACAAGATGTACTTGAAAAATATTGTGAACTGAATGGTATTAAGGTGAGAAAGGTAATCGTGGAAGATTATTCTGCAAAGACTTTCAATCGTCCTGAGTGGAAGAAGTTGGTGATCCATTTAAAAAAGCATAAAGGCAAAACAGATCTGCTATTATTTACGAAATGGGACCGGTTTAGTCGCAACACCAGTGATGCTTACCAAACCATTTCAATGCTCAACAAACTGGGAGTCGATCCACAAGCTATAGAGCAGCCTCTAGATCTTAATGTACCAGAAAATAAGATGATGCTGGCGGTTTACCTCACAACTCCAGAAATTGAAAATGACAGAAGAGGCTTAAATACTAAGGCTGGAATCAGGCAGGCGAAAAAAGAAGGTAGATGGACAGGCAAAGCGCCTTTAGGATATGTCAATAAGACTGCTGAGAATGGAAAGAAATATATTGCCTTGAAACAGCCGGAAGCCTCTTTAATGAAATGGGTATTTGAGCAATTGTCCGAGGGCACTTATTCAGGAGAGCAAATACTTCATTCAGCAAGAGAAAAGGGATTAAACTGCAGCAAAAATAATTTTTATACCATTATCCGAAATCCAATTTATTGCGGAAAAGTTATTGTGCCTAAATATAAAAACGAGGATGCATTTCTCGCCCAAGGCCTCCACGAAGCTTTGATTAGCGAAACGATGTTTTTCAATATACAAGACATTTTGAATGGAAGGAAGAAAGAGTTTGGACAGCCTATCGCTACACCAGAATCACTTGTGCTTCGTGGCTTTCTGAAATGCCCTAAGTGTCACCGATCTTTAAGTGGAAGTTCATCAAAAGGAAAAAACAAACACTTCACTTACTACCATTGCACATCTGCTTGTGGAATCAGGTACAGATCCGAAAAAGTCAATGAGGACTTTACAATTGAGCTGCTAGCCTACCTCCCCAGAAATGGTTATGAAGAGGTTTTTATCGAAACTATATCTGATGCATATCATAATCAGGTTGGTTCCATTTTGGATGAACGAAAAGTATATTCAGCACAGATCAGAGAATGCAACAAGAAAATTGAGAGAGCGAGGGATTTATTATTGGATAATGCGCTAGATGCCGTGGACTTTAGATCAATAAAAGTAGAAGGTAATGAAAAAATCGCCATACTCGAATCGAAGCTGGCAGAGCTAAATACTAAAAATAAAGCTGTTTTGAATATTAAACCGATAGCTGAGCGAGCCATCAACAATTTAACCAACCTGGATTTATTTTATGAGAATTCAAGTGTTGAGGGTAAAAGATATCTGATAAGTTGTCTTTTTCCGGAAAAAATGGAATACAATGGCGACCGATATCGAACACCTAAGGTTAATGAAATAGCCCAACATATTTACCTGAAAAACAAAGAGTTAGAAGCAAAAAAAATGGGACGAAAATCTTCTGAAAAGACCTCGTCCCACTGGGGGTGGCTGATGGGGCTCGAACCCACGACCCTCGGCACCACAAACCAATACTCTAACCAACTGAGCTACAGCCACCGTGTTTTTTAGTGTCACAAAAGTACGACTTTTAATATTCCTTGCAAATATTTTTTTCAAAGATTTAACAACAAATTTTTAATTAGTTATTATTCAATTATTTGAAACAAAATATTTTTTTCAATCTTGAACTAAACAGCACTTTTCAAAACCAAAAACATAACTTTACAGTCTTTATGATCGAAATTTATACAGACGGAGCAGCAAGTGGAAACCCAGGACCTGGGGGTTATGGTACCATATTACGGGCAGGCAAACATTATAAGGAGTTAAGTGGTGGTTACCGCATGACTACAAATAACCGCATGGAATTACTGGCCGTTATTAAGGGCTTAGAAGCGTTAAAGAGCCTAAACCAGGAAGTGACCGTTTACTCCGATTCAAAATATGTAGTGGATGCAGTGGAAAAGAAATGGGTTTTTGGCTGGGTAACTAAAAACTTCAAAGACAAAAAAAACAAAGACCTCTGGATCCGATTTCTCGAATTATACAAACTTCATAAAGTAAAATTCATTTGGATAAAAGGCCACAACGATCACCCGGAAAATGAACGTTGTGACAGATTAGCAGTTTTTGCTTCGCAAGACAAACAAAACTTAGCTATTGATACTTTTTTCGAAGCAGAACGAAAGAAAGCAACGCTTCTCTAAACAGCACACGGAAAAATTAATCTATTCCACCTACAACACCCATATCCTCCAATTTGGCTTCTACCTGTGTATGAGGAGTTATAGATTTATCGGCATAAATTAACATCATTTCCTCAGCTTTCTCTACCATTTTTACCGATCCGATAAATACCGGCACACGCTGGTGAACTTCTGTAGGCTGTATCTCCAGTATTCGCTCAAAACCGGTACTCGCCTTTCCCCCAGCCTGCTCAATAATAAAAGCCATCGGGTTACATTCATAAAGTAAACGCAACTTCCCTTCCGGTGAACGAGCGGTAGTTGGATAAATGTAAATCCCTCCGTTTATTAAACTTCTGTGGATGTCTCCAACCATTGAACCAATATATCTTGAGGTATATGGACGATCAGAAGCGTCATCCTCTACCTGACAATATTTAATGTATTTTTTCACCCCTTCAGGAAAGTGAACATAATTTCCTTCATTGATGGAATAAGTTATGCCCGTTTCAGGTATTTTCATTTCCGGATGAGACAAACAAAACTCTCCGATTGATGGATCTAATGTAAAACCATTAACCCCCTTACCAGTGGTGTAAACCAACATAGTAGATGATCCATAAATAATATATCCGGCTGCTACTTGCTCAGTACCCTTTTGTAAAACATCATCAATACCAGCTCTTCCTTCTAAAGATTTCCTGCGATAAATAGAAAAAACGGTTCCTACTGCAACATTAACATCCGTATTTGAAGAACCGTCCATTGGATCGATACAGACAATATACTTTGCATTTTGCGAAACAGGAGATTCGATATGGATGATTTCCTCTTCTTCTTCACTAGCGATAATACAACATTCACCACCACTGGTTAGTGCAGCAATAAACTGTTGATCAGCATAAACATCAAGCTTTTTTTGCTTTTCGCCCTGGATGTTTGTTGTACCTACGTGACCGATCATATCGACCAGACCCGCTTTGTTAATCTCCCGATTTACAATTTTTGCAGCAATCGCAATATCCCTTAATAACCTCGAAAGTTCACCTTTGGCATAAGGGAAATCTGCTTGTTTTTCTATAATAAATTGTCCTAATGTTTTCACGCCGCAAACCATACTTAGTGTAAATTTTACATTATCTACCTGATAATTCTATAACCTCTAAGGTATGAATATTTTCGTCAGTTATGCAAAAACGAACCAATGTTCTCACTTTATGCCAACCGTGTTTTCCTGCTGCACCGGGGTTAATATGCAAACATTTTATCTTTTCATCGAACATTACCTTTAAAATATGGGAATGGCCGGTAATAAATAATTTCGGTGGGTTAGTGTATATTTCTGGCTTAACGAAGGGAGAGTAACGCCCCGGATAACCGCCGATATGTGTCATCCACACCTCTACCTCTTCGCACTGAAACCTATTATGTTCCGGAAATTCATTCCGGATTACAGCATCATCTATATTCCCAAATACACCCCGAAGCGGTTTAAACGTAGACAGTTCTGTTGCGACATGAGGACCAAAATCGCCAGCATGCCATATTTCATCTACCTGATCAAAGTGCTTAAATACAGCCTCATCTAAAAATCCATGTGTATCAGAAATTAAACCGATCTTTTTCATTATGTAAAGTGAATTGTAAAGTAATGTGTAAACTTTTACGTATATCTATTGAAGATTTTTTAAAAGTGAGCCTAAATTTTATTTGCGCAATCTATTTAACAACAAATCTGAACTTTATTTTTTGAAACAGATATTTCTCGTCTTCGACTGAATTTCTTTTGTACGATATTATCATTAAGTGGCATCAAAATGCAAGGAAAAAATCTTTAAGCAATTTCTGATATTCAAGGGTATGTTTTCCACGCGATTCGTAAATGTAAAAATCGCTCTCATGAAGCAAATCGCCTTCCCTGCTTAAACATATGATTTGCCTAAATGGTAATTTGTCTTTATCAGAGCAAATATTGATGCGGGCTTTGAGTTTCACCTGATATTTCATGGCCTCAAAGATCACCTCTTCTGCCTGTTTCAAAGGAAGAATTAACCACAAAGAGCCCCTGGCATCTAAAAGCTGATTTGATTTTTCGACCAACAAACTAAAAAAATTATCGCTTGCGTGTCTTGCCATTCCTTTCCTTAGCTCCTCATTTTTCAAATCATTAACAAAAAAGGGTGGATTAGAAACGATCAGATCGAATTTTTCGCTACTTTGATAATCTTCAATGGCTACATGATCAAGATGCAATCGACTGCTAAAGACGGAGTTTTTAAAATTTTTTTCAGCGGTTTCAGCAGCTTGCAAATCTATTTCTACAGCATAAACATCAGCTTCTGTGAAACGCTGAGCAAGCATCATCGCGATCACTCCTGTGCCTGCTCCGATATCCAATATTTTTCCTGGCCTGTTATGATTAGCCATCGCAGCAACCAGAACCCCATCGGTATTGATTCGCATAGCACAGCCCGTTTGATCTACTTCGAATTGCTTAAATTTAAAAATACTCATTTATTATGCTTAAAACCTGGCGCCTAATCTAATCGGCAAAAACATAGATTGATGCACCAATCTAAATCCTGCCTTGGCTTATATTTCGATTTTCTTAGAGATGCGATACGCTACTCCTGCACCAAAATCCACAAATGAATCTGTAGAACCTTTATCGTATTGATTTTTGATATGGCTTTGACCAACTTTCAGGTTAAATAACGGTGAAACCCTATCTTTCGATGTTGCGTATTCCAAATCGCCAAAAAATGAATAGCCATTTATCCCTTCATAATTTAAATAACCTAAGCCAAGCCCCAAGCGAAGATTTTCTTTAAAACTTATTCCATTGATAACGCTTACATCCAAGCCACCTTGATTATTATTAAGCTGATATCCTCTCCATCCCGGGCCAGGATCTACCCGTACCGGCCTCGACAAAAATATTTGATAGCCAGTTTCTACTTTTGCAGTATATCTTATTTGAGAAAAGCAGCTGACCAACGTCAAGCTAAAAGCAAAGGAAAGTAAAAGTTTTTTCATGAAGCCTAGTTATAGTTCATATAATTCCAAAGGCAAGCCATCTGGATCTGAAAAAAAGGTAAATCTTTTCCCCGTAAATTCATCAATTCGTATAGGTTCGCTAACAATGCCTTGATCACTCAGTCTTCCAATTTCCAGTTCAATATCATCTACTTCAAAAGCCAGGTGCCGTAAACCTTGAGCTTCTGGCCTCGAGGGACGAACCGGGGGATTTTCAAAAGAAAAAAGTTCGATTTGATAAACGCCGTTTACCGCTAGATCTAATTTGTAAGATTTTCGTTCCGCTCGATAAACCTCAGCTAGAATGGTAAAACCCAGTTTGTTTACATAAAAGTCTTTTGATTTTTCGTAATCAGAACAAATAATAGCAATGTGATGAATTCGGTTGAACATTTGACGTGGTGTAGAATGAGTGAATTTTGAATGACAGAATGTAGCAAAGTTGCAGAAAATGATTGAAATTTAAATAACAGAAGTATAAAGTAGCTCTAAATGAATCGCAATTTTAGTACCTACAATTATTTTACATTTAACCGTCCAAAATTCTCTCATTCAATCCTTCATTCCTTCACTCATTAAATTTAAAAAAGCTATTTTTGCACTTTCAAAAAAAAAGCATGATTCATTTCTTCCTTAGTCAATCGCAAGCGATTTTTGTACTTCAAACAGACAAAGCGCTTTCCCCAGATGATATTACTAAACTTGAATGGTTATTTGGCGGCGCCAAAATTTCGCAAGATGCAGCTTTAAGCGGCTTTTTCGTTGGACCAAGAGCTGCAATGATAACGCCGTGGAGTACCAATGCCGTTGAGATTACTCAAAATATGGACATTCAGGGCATCATCCGGATAGAAGAATTTAAAGCCGTTGCTGAAGATTTTTCTGACTACGACCCGATGCTTTCTCAAAAATACGACAAGCTTGATCAAAACATTTATACCATCAACATCAAGCCTGAACCTATTTTAGAAATTACTGATATTGCTGCTTACAACAAACAAGAAGGTTTATCATTAAGTGATGAAGAAGTTGAATACCTAAATAATCTGGCTAAAAACCTGGAACGACCACTTACTGATTCAGAGGTTTTTGGTTTCTCGCAGGTAAATTCGGAACATTGCCGCCACAAAATTTTCAACGGTAAATTTGTAATTGATGGAGTAGAACAACCAACTTCACTTTTTAAGTTGATTCGCAAAACTTCGGAAGAAAATCCCAACGATATTGTTTCTGCATATAAAGATAACGTGGCTTTCATTAAAGGGCCGAGAGTGCAACAATTTGCACCTAAACGTGCTGATGTTCCTGAATATTACGCTACAAGTGATTTTGATTCGGTAATATCGCTAAAGGCCGAAACACACAACTTCCCAACTACCGTAGAGCCTTTTAATGGTGCTGCAACAGGTTCTGGTGGCGAAATCAGAGATCGTTTAGCAGGTGGACAAGGTTCCTTACCTCTAGCCGGAACGGCAGTTTACATGACAGCGCTTTCACGTTTGGAAGAAAATCGTCCTTGGGAAAATGGTGTTGAAGAAAGACAATGGCTTTATCAAACGCCGATGAACATTCTGATCAAAGCATCAAATGGTGCTACAGATTTTGGAAACAAATTCGGTCAGCCGCTTATTACTGGCTCGGTTTTAACTTTTGAGCATGAGCACTTCGACAGGATCAGTATGACATCTCGTAAGTTAGGTTTCGATAAGGTAATCATGCTTGCGGGCGGTATTGGTTATGGCAAGGCTAGTCAGGCACAAAAACAAAAACCACAGGAAGGAGACAACATTGTTGTTCTCGGTGGTGAAAATTATAGAATTGGAATGGGTGGCGCAGCCGTATCATCAGCTGATACCGGCCAGCATGGATCAGGCATCGAATTAAATGCCATTCAACGTTCCAACCCGGAAATGCAGAAACGTGCTGCAAACGCTGTACGTGGCATGGTAGAAAGCGAAGAGAACTTCATTGTTTCTATTCACGATCACGGTGCAGGCGGACACTTAAACTGTTTATCAGAACTGGTAGAAGAAACTGGTGGTTTGATCAATCTGGATAAATTGCCAGTTGGCGATCCTACCCTATCTGCTAAAGAAATTATCGGCAACGAATCTCAGGAAAGGATGGGATTGGTAATCGGCAACGAACATATTGAAACTTTACAAAAAATTGCCGATCGCGAACGCTCTCCAATGTATACCGTTGGAAAAGTAACTGGCGATCATCGTTTTACTTTCAAATCAGAAACCACAGGCGCTAAACCAATGGATTTTGAGCTGAAGGATATGTTTGGCAGCTCCCCAAAAATTGTAATGGAAGATCAA
Source organism: Pedobacter sp. AC212 (assembly GCF_979258625.1). Taxonomy (NCBI): domain Bacteria; kingdom Pseudomonadati; phylum Bacteroidota; class Sphingobacteriia; order Sphingobacteriales; family Sphingobacteriaceae; genus Pedobacter; species Pedobacter sp. AC212. The sequence goes on from NZ_OZ409870.1 coordinate 3,860,463, forward strand.
ACGATCGACCGCAAATATGAAGAGGTAAGTTACCAAAAAACTGAACTGAATACTTATTTAGAGCAAGTTTTACAACTGGAGGCTGTGGCATCGAAAGATTGGTTAACCAACAAAGTTGACCGTTGTGTGGGTGGCCGCGTAGCAAAACAACAAACTGCCGGGCCATTACAATTACCTTTAAACAACTGTGGTGTAATGGCATTGGATTTCCAAGGTAAGGAAGGAATCGCAACTTCAGTAGGTCATGCACCACTTTCGGCTTTGATTGATCCAGCTGCTGGTAGTCGCAATGCGATTGCAGAATCTCTATCAAACATCGTTTGGGCTCCATTAAAAGATGGTTTAAAAAGCGTTTCGCTTTCTGCCAACTGGATGTGGGCCTGTAAAAATGAAGGTGAAGATGCCCGTTTATATGCTGCTGTTAAAGCGTGTTCGGAATTTGCCATCGATTTAGGAATCAACATCCCGACTGGAAAAGATTCACTTTCGATGAAACAGAAATACAAAGATGGTGATGTAATTGCACCAGGAACGGTAATTATTTCTGCAGGTGCAAACTGCGATGATATTACTAAAGTGGTGGAGCCAGTACTTCAAAAAGATGGCGGTTCTATTTATTATATCAACCTTTCTAATGATACTTATAAACTTGGTGGTTCATCTTTCGCACAGATATTAAACAAAATCGGTACCGAAACACCAGATATCAAAGATGCCGGTCAATTCTCGAAAGCCTTTAACGCTATTCAACAGCTAATTAAAGAAGGTAAGATACAAGCAGGGCATGATATTGGCAGCGGTGGTTTAATTACTACCTTACTGGAAATGTGTTTTGCAGATCGCAATTTAGGCGCATCAATTGATTTAACTGACTTAAACGAGCAAGATATTATCAAATTATTATTTGCGGAAAATATCGCGATTGTTTTTCAAGCGGATTCATCAGTAGAAAGCAGTTTAACTAGCGCTGGTGTAACTTTCCATAAAATCGGGGAAGTGAATTCATCAGCTACGCTGGAAGTTACAAATGCAGCAGATAGCTTCAGTTTTGATATTGACCATTTACGTGATGTTTGGTTTAAGACATCTTATTTATTAGATAGCAAACAAACAGGTAACGGTTTAGCAAAAGAACGTTACGATAATTATAAAAACCACGTTTTAAAATACAGTTTTCCATTACAGTTTGATGGAAAGAAACCGGTAATTGATTCCTCTAAACCTCGTCCCAAGGCGGCGATTATCCGCGAAAAAGGAAGTAACTCTGAACGCGAATTGGCTAATGCAATGTATTTAGCCGGTTTTGATGTGAAAGATGTACACATGACGGATTTAATTACCGGCAGGGAAACATTAGAAGATATTCAATTTATTGGTGCCGTTGGTGGTTTCTCTAACTCTGATGTTTTAGGATCGGCAAAGGGTTGGGCTGGCGCATTTTTATACAATGAAAAAGCGAGAGTAGCACTAGAGAAATTTTTCGCCCGTCCTGATACTTTATCTGTTGGTATTTGCAATGGTTGCCAATTATTTGTAGAGCTTGGTTTGATTAACAAAGATCATGAAGACAAGCCAAAAATGTTGCACAACAAAAGCGGTAAACACGAAAGTATTTTCACTTCATTAACGTTACAAGAAAACAATTCGGTGATGTTATCAACTTTAGCTGGCAGCACCTTAGGCGTTTGGGTATCGCATGGCGAAGGAAGATTCTCTTTACCATATGCAGAAGGAAAGTATAAAATTGTAGCTAAATATGCTTACGAAACGTATCCGGCAAGCCCGAACGGCTCTGATTATAACACTGCGATGATGTGTGATGAAACAGGCCGCCATTTGGTGATGATGCCACATATTGAACGTTCTTTATTCCAATGGCATTGGGCAAACTATCCGGCTGGCAGAAAAGACGAGGTTTCGCCATGGATGGAAGCTTTCGTAAATGCCAGAAAATGGATTGAAGAAAAGGCATAGGTTAACCATATTTATTTATATAAAAGGCTTGAGTTTACTCAAGCTTTTTTTGTTTCGGCTATTTTAATATTCAATTTTGTTCGTCACTCCCGCGAAGGCGGGAATAGTAAAGCGTTAGAAAAGAAAGCGTATTAAGATCCCTAGACAAGCTGAGGATGACGACCGTTCATGGTTGGCGTTCAAATTCAACAGCCAATAATTGCTATCGTTAATCCTCTGCACTTCTCGTCATTCCCGCGAAGGCGGGAATCGTAAAGCGTGAGAAAGAAAGAGTAGTAGGATCCCCAGTCAAGCTGAGGATGACGACCGTTCCTAGTTATCCTAATGGCTGGTGTCCTCACCAAACATAATGATGTAATTAAGAGCAGATTCCTATATTAAGATCCCCAGACAAGCTGAGAGTTAATTTTATTTCATAAAAACCAATATTAATCACGTTAACAACGGTCGTCCTTGCGAGGTACGAAGCAATCTCATCTGATAAAATAATACCACAAATGAGATTGCTTCTCCCGATAAAGAATCGGGATCGCAAAGACGGAAACTTAAAAAAGTCAATAATAGGATGACGACCGTTCATGGTTGGTGTTCAAATTCGACAGCCACTAATTGCTATCGTTAATCCTCTGCACTTCCCGTCATTCCCGCGAAGGCGGGAATCGTAAAGCGACAATAAGATCTTTAAACGCAGTATTTATATAAAAAAAAGGCCTGAATTTCCATCCAGGCCTTCAACCAATCATCCATCACATCTTCCCTATTTTGAGCGTTAAATATTTAACTGATCCCACTGCCTTACATTAAATTGAAATTAATCGGCATATTATACCTCACCCTAACTGGAATGCCTTTATTTTTTCCGGGTTTCCACAAGGGTGATTTCTTGATTACTTTCATGGCTTCTTCATCGCAGCCGAAACCAATGCCTTTAAGTACTTTTACATCAGTTATGGAGCCATCCTTTTCTACCACGAAACTTAAAAACACCTTACCTTGAATACCATCCTCCTGCGCTTGTGATGGGTAGCGTAGATTACGTTCCATGTATTTGGTAAAAGCTTTCATACCGCCCGCAAACTCTGGATATTCATCTACCCCACCTCCTGTATAAATCTCTTTATCCTCTCCAGTTCCAGTAACCTCTTTTTCTAATCCGCTGCCACTACCATTTAAAGAAGGAGTTACCAAGGTTAAATTAGGTTTGATTTCGCCATCCTGGGTTATATTGCTCACTACAGCATTTTGAATCTCTTTGATAGTTGGTGGATCTTTAATTTCAGTTTTATCAACCACCACAATGTTCGAAGTCATCTTAACTGTTTTTACTTTCACTGGCTCTGATTTCGCCGGCTCCACTTTTTTTTCTGGCTCTGGCTTCTTCATTTCATGGATCACATCGCTCAAATCAATAACTTTCGGAGGAGCAACTACTTCAACCGCTGTTGGAAAGATTTTGCTATACACTAAAGGTGCAAATGCAAGCAATAAAAAGAGACTTACGGATACCAATAGTGCCCGGGTCATAATTTTTGATGATTTAGACCTTAACTCATAAGCACCATAAGTTTTGTTTCGGTTTGCGAATACAAGATCGAGCCACTCGGTTTTGTACACATTGATTGAGGAGTTGAACATAGCTATTGATTTTTATAGCATGATGTAGCAAATTTCACAATTCCATAAACAAACTGAAAATTCCATTTTCTTTACGAATAATGAAAAATTCGATTTGAAAAACATTTTTTTATTTCATTTTCAATAAAATTGCGCTAAAACTTACGATTGTTTTATAAAAAACAATAAAATATACTATTTTTGACAAAAAACATAACAAATTAATGAAAAGCTTAAGAACCATCGCATTAAAAGAGGCTCAAAACAGAATTTCGCCAGAAGTAAAATCACCATCTGCAAAAATTTCTGATTTTTTTGGCGCTAATGTATTTGATAAGAAAAAAATGAGAGATTTCTTATCTAAGGACGTGTATGAAAAATTAATCTCATCTATTAATCAAGGTGAATTAATTAATTCTGACGATGCTAACCAGATTGCAACTGCAATGAAAGCATGGGCTATGGCTGCTGGAGCAACACATTACACACACTGGTTCCAACCATTAACAGGTACAACTGCTGAAAAACACGATTCATTTTTTGAGCCTAGTGGCGAAGGTGCTATAGAAAAATTTGCTGGTAGCGCTTTGGTTCAACAAGAACCGGATGCATCAAGTTTCCCTAACGGCGGTATCCGTAATACTTTCGAAGCTCGTGGTTACACTGCCTGGGATCCATCATCTCCAGCCTTCATTATGGAAAGCAAAGCAGGTAAAACCCTTTGTATTCCTACCGTTTTCGTATCCTACACTGGTGAGGCTTTAGATTATAAAGCTCCATTATTAAAAGCATTAGCTGCACTTGATAAAGCTGCTGTTGATGTTTGCCAGTATTTTGATAAAAGCATTACTAAAGTAAATGCTTCTTTAGGTATTGAACAAGAATATTTCTTGGTTGATGAATCATTGTTTAATGCCCGTCCTGATTTATTGTTAACTGGTCGTGCTTTATTCGGACACATGTCTGCTAAAGGCCAACAGTTGGAAGATCATTATTTCGGATCAATTCCTGAGCGTGTTTTCACCTACATGGTCGATTTCGAAAATGAAGCCCTAAAATTAGGTATTCCTTTAAAAACCCGTCACAATGAGGTTGCACCTTCTCAATTCGAATGTGCTCCAATTTATGAAGAAATAAACCTGGCCATCGATCACAATCAATTATTAATGGATTTGATGGAAAAAGTTGCTCGTCGTCACCATTTCCGTGTTTTATTACACGAAAAACCATACGCTGGCATCAACGGTTCAGGTAAACACAACAACTGGTCGTTAATTACTGATACTGGTAAAAACTTATTGGCTCCGGGCAAAACGCCTAAAAACAACTTAATGTTTTTAACTTTCTTCGTAAATACGATTAAAGCAGTGAGCGAACATGCAGATTTATTACGTGCGAGTATTGCTTCGGTAAGTAACGATCACCGTTTAGGTGCTAACGAAGCGCCGCCAGCAATTATCTCCATCTTTTTAGGTTCTCAATTAAACGATGTTTTAGATGAAATTGAGCACTCACGTATCAGCAAAAAAATCAAAGAAGATAACGCACTTTGGTTAGGCATCCCTAAAATTCCACAAATTTTGTTGGATAATACCGACCGTAACCGTACTTCACCATTTGCATTTACAGGTAATAAATTTGAGTTAAGAGCGGTTGGATCTTCAGCTAACTCTTCGGCTCCAATGACGATCTTAAACGCAATTATGGCTGAGCAATTGGTTAAATTCAAAGCTGAAGTTGATAAATTGATCAAAAAAGGTGATAAAAAAGACATCGCTTTATTAACGGTAATCAAAAAATACATCAAAGAATCTAAATCGATTCGTTTTGAAGGTAACGGATACAGCCAGGAGTGGGAAGATGAAGCTGCAACACGTGGTTTATCAAACATCAAAACTACACCGAAAGCTTTAGATGCTTATTTAACTGAGAAATCTGCAAGTTTATTTGAAAGTACAGGAATTTATAGCAAACGTGAAATCCATGCCCGTCATGAAATCATGTTAGAGAATTTCTACAAAAAATTACAAATTGAAGCTCGTGTAATGGGCGAAGTGGCCAATACTGCCATCATTCCTGCTGCTATCGCTTACCAAAATTCTTTAATCGAGAATGTAAAAGGGTTAAAAGAACTTGGCGTAGAAAGTAAATCTTCTCTTGATATCGTTAAAAAACTTTCTGAGCATTTAGATATCGTTAAAACCAATATCGATGCGATGTTAGAAGAACGTAAAGTAACCAACAAAATCGAAGACACTCGTGAGAAAGCAATTGCTTACGATGAGAAAGTTAAATCTTACTTCGATACTATCCGTTACCATGCTGATAAATTAGAGCAAATTGTTGACGATAGCGTTTGGCCTTTACCAAAATTCAGAGAATTGTTATTCATGAAATAGATTTTAAGCCGTAAGGTTTAAGGTATAGGGCGTAAGGTGTAAACTTTACGCCCTTTTTTTGATCATGATTTTTTGGATTTAAGGATTTTAAGATCGTTTTCTTTAACATTGGCGTTTTGTTTAGCCCCCACGTCTTGCTGAACTTGATTCAGCATCTTTCATGTTTTATGCCCAACGCTTGTTCGTGCTATCAAGTTCCTGAAACAAGTTCAGGACGACGACCGTTCATAGTGAGTTAAATCTAAACGAAGAAAATCATTATTTTAAACGCTAAAAACTTCTGACTCCCGACTTCTGACTCCCGACTTTTTCCCTTATCTTTGCGCCAACATGAGTGATAACAGGTACAATCAACGTGGCGTTTCTGCCTCAAAAGAAGATGTGCATAATGCCATCAAAAATATCGACAAAGGAATTTTCCCAAAAGCATTCTGCAAAATCATTCCCGACATTTTAAGTGGCGATGAAGATTTTTGTAATATCATGCATGCCGATGGTGCCGGAACAAAATCATCTTTGGCTTATGTTTATTGGAAAGAAACAGGAGATATCTCTATCTGGAAAGGTATTGCCCAAGATGCAATCATCATGAATATTGATGATTTGATTTGCGTGGGCGCCACTGATCAGATCCTCTTATCATCTACCATCGGACGAAATAAAAATTTAATACCTGGAGAAGTAATTGCTGCTGTAATTAACGGTACAGAAGAAATTCTGGCTGATTTAAGGGAACAAGGAATTTCTATTTATTCTACCGGTGGCGAAACTGCCGATGTTGGCGATTTAGTAAGAACCATTATTGTAGATTCTACGGTAACCTGCCGCATGAAACGTGAAGATGTAATCAGTAACGATAACATTAAACCAGGTGATGTAATAGTAGCTTTAGCCTCTTACGGACAAGCAACCTATGAAACAGAATACAATGGAGGAATGGGTTCTAACGGATTAACCTCTGCTCGTCACGATGTTTTTGAAAAATCTGTTGCCAATAAATATCCTGAAAGTTTCGATCCTGCTGTACCTTTTGATTTGGTTTTTTCAGGTCAAAAGCAGCTAACTGATGAGATTGAAATTGAAGGTTTCGGTAAAACTACTGTTGGTAAGCTCGTTTTATCTCCAACACGTACTTACGCACCTGTGATTAAAAAAATATTAGCACAATATCGTAAACAAATTAATGGAATTGTTCATTGCAGTGGTGGCGCTCAAACAAAAGTGCTCCATTTTATCAACGATGATATCCATGTGATTAAGGACAATTTATTTCCTGTTCCACCCCTATTTAAGCTAATCCAAGAACAATCTGGTACAGATTGGAAAGAGATGTATAAAGTTTTTAATATGGGTCATCGCATGGAATTATATGTTCCACAAGAAATTGCAAAAGATATTATAGAGATTTCTAAAAGCTTTAACATTGATGCGCAAATTATTGGTCACGTTGAAAAAGGAAGCCAAAAACAGGTGACCATCGAAAGTGAAAGAGGAACTTTTATCTATAATTAAGAAATAGCTAAGCATGGCGCTTGAAAAACCAAGCGCCATTTTTGATTTCTTTAGAATTGTAATTTTACATCCATTGATAAATTATAATTCTTATCAAGATTTAAATTGAACTTACCATTAAACTTCCAATTCAAATCCAGCCTCGAATTTTGCATCGTAAACTTTAAAACAAATCAACCATTCATCTTTAACAAGTTGAGGAATAAAATCACGGAAAATCTTTTCAAATGAATGAAATTCGATATTGGGTTTGGCTACAATAAGATACATAGATTCTGATTGAACAATAACTTCCTCTACCCACATTGGCCAACGATCTTTTATCAGTTTGGGTAATTTTAGAAACTGTTGTCCTTTTAAAAATTTGCCGATTGATTGTACAAATTGTTCATCAAGTTTTTGGTCGCTCAGGTTTCGCCAATCTCCGTTAATCAATTCTATCTGACCCAATATTTCATCATCATTTAAAATTAAAAATGATTGCTGGTTTTCTTCTTGTAGCAAGAGATAGGCACAGAAACCTAAACTTTCAGTTGGGTCTTCGTGAATATAATGAAGCTTGATCATAATGAAGGATTAATAATTTTTCTAAAGGTGAGGTTGATTCTGGGTTTCATATATCGTTTAGATTTCGCAATCCGATGATCCCACTTTTGCTGTAAATCACCTTTCATCAAAAGCAATGAGCCATGTTCTAATTTAATAGAATATTTTTCTGAGTGGTTTGCTTTTAGGCGAATATCAAAAGACCTAACCTGTCCAAAAGACAAAGATGCAATCACAGGATGCGAGCCCATTACGGTTTCATTATCGCTGTGCCAGGTTACAGAATCCTGCCCATCTCTATAATAATTAAGCAATACCGAATTAAAGGTGATGCCGGCAGTAGGTTCTACCATAGCTTTTAACTGCAATAGTTCATCAGTCCAACACAATGGAATCGATTTACCTAAGGCTGCATAATCCAACTGTTCTGCATCACCATACCAGGCAGATAACCTGGGAGTAGTAATTTCTTTATCATAATAGCGCACTACTTTTTGTACCCATGGCGTATTCTCTATTAAATGAATCAAAAGTGAATCGCTTTCCCTTTTTCCAATAAAGTTATTTTTATAGGTTAAAATATCCGATGGCAAGCCAATGGATTGTCCTGCTTCAGCAAAAAAACTTAACTGTTCCATAACGTATACAAAGGTGCAAAACTTTTTATAAATTACTAATATTTTTAGCATTATATTTGCCTTTACTAAATTCAAAACAGAAGGTTGATTATGGAAAAGAAATCTAAACAGCACTTAATTGAAGATTTAAAGAAACAAATTTTAGGTTTGCAGGGCTATAGCACATTAAGCATTCAAGAAAATAGTTTACCTAAATTGAGTTTGTTTGCAAATGCATTTCCGAATAAAAATTTCCCACTGGAGGGCATTCATGAATTTATTGCTCTTGAAACCGAAGATACAGCGGCAAGTGTTGGCTTTATAAACGCATTACTTTCTGCATTAATGGAAACCGGTAGTCCATCAATCTGGATTAGCAGTTCCAGAAATCTTTTTCCCCCTGCTATGCAGCGTTTTGCATTAAAACCCGATCAGATTATTTTTATCGATCTCAATCATCAAAAAGAAATATTATGGGTTTTGGAAGAAGCCTTAAAATGTGAAAACTTAAGCGCTGTGGTCGCAGAAATTCCTGAGCTTAGTTTTAGCCAATCTCGCCGGCTACAACTGGTAATTGAAAAAAGCAAAGTACCCGCTTTTATTTTACGAAATAACCCACAGCAGGTCAACAACACCACTTGTTTGGCCCGATGGCAAATTAAGCATTTACCCAGTTTGTTGCCCGATGGCATGCCTGGTGTAGGTCATCCTTCCTGGTCGGTAAATTTACTTAAAGTTAGAAATGCACAGCCTGCAAGTTTTGAGGTGGCCTGGAACGGTACCACATTTCAACACATTAACCAGGTTCAAAAAGTTCTTCAACCTCTTAAAAAACTTCAGGCAAGTTAATATGGAAAAGCGTTTTGCAAGTATATGGTTTCCGTTTTTACTAACGGACTGGCTTTGTATCCGCCGTCCGGAGCTAAAAAAACACGCTTTCGTTTTTACTGCGCCTGTACACGGTCGCGTTATAATTACCGCCTGTAACGCTTTAGCAGCAAGCCAGGGCATACTAGTGGGCATGCCTTTGGCTGATGCCCGGGCACTGGTACATGAGATTGAGGTTTTTGATGATAAACATAACCGAAATATCAAACTTTTAAAAGGACTGGCAGAATGGTTCATCAGGTATACGCCCTGGGTAGCCATTGATGCTCCGGATGGACTTGTGCTTGATATTACCGGATGTGCGCATTTATGGAACAATGAAACGCATTACCTTGCCCAGATAAGTAATCGCCTGCTTGAAATTGGATATACCACTAAATTGGCCATTGCCGATACCATTGGAACTAGCTGGGCAGTTGCTCGTTTTTCAAGCCAGGAAAACATTGTTCCCGCCAGGAAACAATATTATGCTTTATTGCCACTGCCAGCGGCATCCCTCCGGCTGGAGCAACCAACCATAGAGCGTTTGAATAAACTTGGCCTGCAAAAAATAGCGCAATTTATTCAAATGCCGCGAAGTGTGTTGCGCCGCCGGTTTGGAGAAAATTTATTAAATCGCATTGGCCAGGCCATTGGTGATTTACCTGAAGTTTTTGATCCTGTAATAATTATCCCTGAATATGAAGAAAGATTTCCTTGCCTTGAACCCATAAGAACTGCTACCGCGATAGAAATAGCCATTAAAAAGCTACTGGAACAAATTTGTACCCGATTAAAAAACGATGGGCTCGGTTTACGCAAGGCAGAATTAAAAGGTTTCCGTATAGATGGAAAAATTATCCGTACAGCAATTGGAACCCATCAAAGCAGCAACGATGCTGATCATTTATTCAAACTGTTTGCTTTAAACATTGATAAACTGGCGCCAGGTTTAGGCGTAGAACTTTTTACCTTATCAGCAAGCAAAACTGAACCTGTAGTACAGCCACAGGAAAAATTATGGCTTACTAAATCAGGGCTTCAAAGTCCATCACTTTCTGCTTTACTAGATCGGGTAGCCGGAAAAGTGGGACCGAAAGCTATTCGCCGCTTTATTCCTGAAGCCAATTATTGGCCGGAACGTGCTATAAAAAAAGCAGATTCTCTTACTGAAAACAATGATTTACCCTGGCATAATCCATTAGGCAGACCGATCCAATTGCTGCATCAACCAGAACATATTCAGGTTACTGCTCCAATTCCAGATTATCCTCCTTTGTTATTTATTTACAAAGGGAAACGTCATTCCATTAAAAAAGCAGATGGACCTGAGCGGATAGAGCGTTCATGGTGGCTTGAAAGCGGAGAGCACCGCGATTATTATATTGTAGAAGATGATCAGGGTTGCCGTTATTGGCTATTTAGGGCAGGTCATTATTCCGCCCAGAATTCGCGTTGGTTTATTCATGGTTTTTTTGCTTAAATAGTTATGGAATATGCAGAACTTCAAATCACCAGCAATTTTAGCTTTTTAAGAGGTGCTTCACACCCCGAAGAATTGGTAGAAGAAGCCGCAAAAATGGGCTATTCTAAAATTGCCATTACTGATCATAACACGCTGGCCGGTATTGTTAGAGCACATGCCTCAGCTAGAAAATATGAGATCAGTATTATCCCGGCTTGCCGACTGAACCTACAGAATGGCCCAAGTTTGCTTGCGTACCCTACAAACCAGGCAGCCTATGCTAGATTATCAGCACTGCTGAGTCTTGGCAACCTCCGTACCGAAAAAGGAAGCTGTTTGCTTTACAAATCCGATGTGTATCAACATTCATCGGGCATTTTATTTGTCGCCATTCCTCCTGATACTTTATCTGCAAATTTTGATTTTGAAACCGATTTCCAAAATTATTTGGCAGAATATAAACACAACCTCAATGATCAGCTTTATTTAGCTATTTCCAGGAATTATCAGGGCGAAGATCAAAAGCGGATGTTTCGTTTAACAGCGCTTGCTAATCAATTGAAAATTCCTTTAGTGGCAACCAATGATGTGTATTACCATACGCCAGAAAGACGCGAGCTGCAGGATGTGTTAACTTGTGTTCGTGAGAAATGCACTATTCATGCTGCCGGTTTTCATTTGTTTAAAAATGCAGAACGACATCTTAAAACTCAAGAAGAGATGTTAAGGCTTTACCGGCAATATCCACAAGCGCTTCAAAACGCCGTACATATTGCGCAAACATGTCAGTTTAGTTTAGATAGCCTCAAATACGTATATCCTGAGGAGATAACCAATGGAGAGCGTTCTCCTTTTGAAGAATTAACCCATTTAGCGTGGAAAGGTGCGCATGAAATTTTCGGTGAAAATTTGCCCCAAAAAATTGTAGACAACATTACCTATGAACTGAAATTTGTAAAGGAAATGGAATATGCTTCTTATTTTCTTACCGTTTATGACATTGTGAGTTTCGCCCGCGGGCAAAAAATTCTCTGTCAGGGTCGCGGTTCTGCTGCAAATTCTACCATTTGTTATTGCCTGGGCATAACCTCGGTAGACCCAACAAAATTCGATTTGCTTTTTGAACGTTTTGTTTCTTCGGCCAGGAATGAACCACCAGATATAGATGTAGATTTTGAGCATGAACGCCGTGAGGAAGTGATTCAATACATCTATAATAAATATGGCAGAGATCGGGCCGCGATTGTTGCAACCGTTACCCAACAGCGACAAAAAGGAGCCATTAGAGATGTTGGCAAAGTGATGGGCTTGTCTGTTGATACCATTAACCGGCTATCGGCATCCATTTGGGAGTTTACCGATGAATGGTTTGAGGGGAACAGATTAACAGAGCAAGGGCTTAATCCTAATGATCCACTATTAAGAAAAGTACTTTCACTTACCGCACAAATGATGGGTTTCCCTCGTCAGCTGGGGCAACATACAGGCGGCTTTGTAATTACGCAGGGTAAACTGACCGATCTTTGCCCAATATTGAATGCCCGCATGGCTGATCGAACCAATATTGAATGGAATAAAGATGATATTGATACACTGGGTTTTTTAAAAATAGACATACTGGCTTTAGGTATGTTAACCTGCATTAGAAAAGGTTTCGATTTAGCAAAACAACACTACAATCTCGATCTTTCTATGTCTAAAATTAACGAATACGATGATCCGGAAGTCTATAAAATGATTAGCCATGCAGATACCATTGGCGTATTTCAGATAGAAAGCCGGGCCCAACAATCTATGTTACCCAGATTGAAACCAGAATGCTTTTACGATCTGGTAATTGAAGTGGCAATTGTACGTCCTGGTCCTATTCAGGGCGACATGGTTCATCCTTATTTGCGCAGAAGAAATAAAGAAGAAGTGATAGAATATCCTTCAAAAGAACTGGAAGAAATTTTAAATAAAACTTTAGGAGTCCCACTTTTTCAAGAGCAGGCGATGAAAATTGCCATTGTAGCTGCCGGTTTTACCCCTACCGAAGCCGATGAATTGCGAAGAAGCATGGCAACTTTTAAACTGAAAGGTATGGTTACGCAGTTCGAGAAAAAATTAATCTCTGGAATGGTAGCTAAAGGTTACGATGAAGAATTTGCAAAACGAATTTTTAAGCAACTGGAGGGTTTTGGAAGTTATGGATTTCCAGAAAGTCATGCTGCAAGTTTTGCGCTCCTGGTGTATGTTTCCTGCTGGTTAAAATGCTATTACCCCGATGTATTTGCAGCGGCTTTATTAAATAGCATGCCCATGGGATTTTATCAGCCAGCCCAAATAGTAATCGATGCCCGAAAGCACAATGTGGAGGTTCGCCCGATTGATATCAACTACTCTTATTTCGATAATACACTGGAAGAACTGGCAGGGAAATATCACGCTTTGCGTTTAGGTTTCAGGCAAATTAAAGGCATTAGAACAGAAGATATTGAAGCGCTAACCACGCATCGGATAAAGCATTACCAGAATATTCATCAACTGTTGGATGTGGGTGTATCTTTAGCCACAATGGAACGTTTGGCAGATGCTGATGCTTTTCGTTCTTTAGGTTTTGATCGGCGCCAGGCTTTATGGGAAGTTTCCGCCCTGGCCGATAGACCAATTGCACTCTTTAAAGATCAGGCAGCAGAAAGTCAGCTGGAAAAACAAACGTCCCTCCCGCTCATGTCTACCTCCGAACATGTGATTCAGGATTATGCTTCTACTTCACTTTCAATAAAAGCACATCCGGTAAGCTTTGTACGGGAGCAATTGAATTTGTTAAGGGTATCAGCCAATAAAGATTTAGCAGAAATTAAGGATGGAACAACAGTAAAAGTTGCCGGACTCGTATTGGTGAGACAAAGACCTGGAACAGCCGGTGGAGTTTGTTTTATTACTATTGAAGATGAATCAGGATTTTCAAACCTGGTTGTTTTTGAAAGCTTATTTGAAAAATATAGAAAAGAAATTTTACAGGCCAGGTTACTGATGGTAGAAGGAAAATTACAAACAGAAGGTGAAGTGATCCATGTTATTGTAAAACGTTGCTTCGATCTTACCCCGTTATTAAGAAAATTAAGCAAGGAAGAAAACGATCATTCGTCTTTATTAACACTTTCCCGTTCTGATGAAAAAACAGCTCCTTTCCCTGTCGAAAATAAAAGAACTCAGGTACGCAAAACAGAACAGGAAATTTGCATTCCGCAAGCCCGTAATTTTAGATAAGAATAAACGCTCAAAATTTAAGGCAAAAAAAACCTCTACTTGATGGTAGAGGCTTTTACTTACTTTTATTCTCTTTCTACAAACTTATGGAAAGTACTTTCTTCTCCATCAGCCTTCTTTTCCTGATAAAGAAAGTCGAGCTTGTGATCATCAAATACTTTAAAGAAATTCTCCCAGTCGGTTTCTTCCAAATCACTGCTTTTACTATTTTTAGGGAAATGAATTCTTAAAAGTCCTCCGCCTTTTCCATCATCTGTATCTGCAACTACTCCAGGTACGCCATCATGTTTTTCTACCCACTTTTTAATGGTATCGTGGTCATGGGTTTGTTTTGAACTGCTCATATCGTTGTATTTTAGTTTACATTATATGTATATACAATTCTATTGGGTAGAAAAAGTTTTGAATTTTAAAAGTCTTGTAAAAAATAAAGCCCCGACTTTTCAGTCAGGGCTTATAAATTATTATTTAAATTAAGTATTAGTTAAAGTTATAACGAATACCAAATTGCATGTAGTAAGTAGAAGAAATCGTTTGAGAAGTACCAAATGTTTCGCGAACAACATCTCCACTTGAACTCGCTAACCTAAATGTTGGCCTTGTGGTGTTGTTTACAGCACCAGTATTTGTTGGAACTAAAACTGCTGCGTTATTCACGAAATTAACATTACCCCATTTACGGTTTAATAAGTTACCCACATTGAAAACATCAGCGGTAAATTGTACTGAATTTTTTGTTTTACCTACGTTTTTAAAAACTTCTTGAACTAAACGAAGATCAAACTGATTTCTCCAAGGTGAAGTAGCAGCATTACGTTTTGCATACTCACCTCTGTGTGCGCTTAAATATTTATCTTGAGCGATATAGGCTTCAAAAATTTCACTTTGTTGAGCAGCTGTGTAGGTTTTTGCACTTGGTCCACTTCCTACAGTTTGCGCCACGAAAGTAATTTCGCTTGCATCTCTTGGAATATAGATTAAATCATTACCATTAACACCATCACGGTTAATATCTGCACCATAAGTATAAGAGAATCTACCTTGTTGCGCTCCTTCATAAAATACAGAAACAGATGTAGCTAAATTTTTCAAAAATTCTTTACGGTAAGATACACTTGCAATGATACGATCAGGGGTTAAGTTATTCGAATAACTTAATGTAGGCTCATTTGGGTTACCAGATGTTTGTGGAATAGACCATAAGTTACCCAACTGATCACCTGCTCCATCACCATAATTACGTTGATCTGAACGGGTATAAGCAATCATTGCTGATACTCCACTGCTAAATTGTTTTGTTAATTGTGCAGTTGCTTGCCAAGTATAACCACCTTTTGCATTAGTCATTTGGTAAACATTTAATGCACCTGAACCATTAGTAGTTGGAATACCTCCAGCATTAATATCTACAACTTGTCTTGCTGATACCGAATTCGCATATATTGGTCTAGTATCAGGATATCCTGAAATCGCAAGATTTATAGGGTTTTCTAAATTGATGTTTTTAGCTACAGCAACATTCAAATCTCTTCCATAAATACCTTCTAATGTACCTACGATACCCCATGGTAATTTAGCATCAATTGCAAAACTTGATTTCCAAGTTTGGGGGAATTTTAAATCTGGAGACATTACACTAATTGTTCCAGGAATAGTTGTTCCAGCTGGAGGTCTTGTTGCGGTTAACAAATTAGGTGCAATGTTAGGATTAAACAAAGGCACTGTACCACCATTTAGACTTGAATAAACTTGAGAATATTGTAATAATCCAGCATCACTAGATTGAGAAACAATCCATACAAATGGCACACGACCAGTAAATATACCAGTTCCACCGCGTAATTGTAATGAACGATCTCCCAATACATCCCAGTTAAATCCGAAACGTGGGGAGTATGAAAGTCTGTTTTCAGGTAAAACACCAGTATCTACTTTCTGACCGCCTGCAAATGTTTGAGCAGCCACTAAAGGGTGAGTACGAATTTCATCAGCCTCAGGATAAGTAGCCTGTTCAATACGCAAACCAGCTGTTAATTTTAAACGGTCTGTAACCGAAAACTCATCTTGTAAATAAGCTGAATATTGAGCAAATTTAAAGCTCGGGAAAGCTTGTGAACCATCGGCAGTTAATGGATAAGTAACTGAATACTGTAGTGGCATTCTGTTATTCACGAAATCATCCCAAGTTCTGAAAGTATAGAAACCTGTACCAAAACGTTGAAAACCATTTTTTGTGGTACTAAACTCAGCTTGTAAACCTAAAGTAATGTTATGTTTACCTAAAGCTAAACTTAAATCATCACTGTAAGTATAACCCTTCACATCACGTAAGTTTCCGTAAGTAAATGGCTCGTAACCAAAAGTTGTTAACACATTACCTCCTGTACTTCCTGTTTGCGTTCCATCCAAAATATCAACCAAAGGGAATGGAGAACTATCAGAATTTCTAGGATCGTTTTGATGAGAATAAGTTACACGAGCTACGTTTGTAATTTTACTTCCAAAGTTTGAATTTAATTCAGCTACTGCAGAATATAAGTTAGCCGCTTGGTAGTAATTTGAGTTTTCAAATGGCAAACCAGCCTCACGCTGATTTCCAGATCTTGAATTTAGATAGCCTAAGTTACCCGTTGCACCAGAATTGGTAACTGAAGTACTTGCTGAAAATGGTGATTGACTTTCTACTTGGTTATAACGCACACTGAAACGGTGGCTTTTAGAAATATTCCAATCTAAACGGGCGAACATTTTTTCGTTATCACTGATGTTTGAGTAACCTTCATAACCGCCAGTTTGATATCCATATCTTGTATTCAAATACGAAGAAACTTCATTTAAAAACGATGCATCGGCTCTAACTACGTTAGGGTTAGCCGGATCGTAAGGATTAGAAGGAGTAGCAGCTAAACGCTGTGTTCCAGGCTGTTCAGTTCTTTTCTTCTCGTAGTTAACGAAAAAGAATAATTTATCTTTAACAATTGGACCACCTAAACTAAATCCATAATTCTTCTCATCTAAAGGTTGAAGATTTTGAATTCTAAAGCTTTCGCCAATTCTTTTTCCTTGTTGTTCTTCACCACGCATGGTGTAAAAGGCATTACCAGAAAATGAGTTAGTTCCTGAACGAGTTACAGCTGTAACTGAACCACCAGTAAAACCAGTCTGGCGAACATCAAATGGTGTAACATTGATTGAGATTTGCTCTAATGCATCAATTGAGATTGGCGAACCACCTGCAGGAATATTCTGGCCGATACCAAATTGGTTGTTAAAGTTCGCACCATCAACCGTAAAGTTGTTCGAACGGTAATTACCACCACCAATTGATTGTCCATTAGCCTGCGGCGTTAAACGAGTTAAATCATTTACACTACGCGAAATGGTAGGCAATGCTTGAATTTGTTGCTTTCCGATTACAGTTGATGTTCCATTTCTATTTGAATTTAAGATGCTGTTCGTGCTTTGACCAACCACTTTAACTTCAGCTAATGTTGAACTATTATCAACTAACACTAAGTTAAGTAAGTAAGGCTCACCTAATTTCAAATAAATGTCTGATAATTTTGCAGGCTTATAACCCACGAAACTAATTTCAACCGTGTACGGACCACCAACACGCATACCGCCTATGGTAAATCTACCATCAGCGTTTGTAGAAACCGTGTAAACGGAACCTGTTGGCGTGTGTGTAGCTTTAACGCTTGCACCTGGCAAGGCACCACTAGCATCCTTAATTGTTCCTGTCATTGATGATGTGGTTACCTGTGCACTAGCACCGAAAGTAAAACCTACAACTGCAACAATAACGAGTACTAATCTTAAAAGTAAAGATTTGTTCATACTTTGTTTTTTTAAATGTTTTTTGTTTGTTGAATAATAATCGGGGGTGATTTTATTGGCGCAAATGTACTTAATAAAATTTAACACATTTTAACATCCAATGTTAAATTATCGTTAAGCATTCCAAAACTTTTCAACAATTAACATCATTAATAAGTCCTTTAACTTTCACTTTATCAATCGTTTGTAAGCAACATTGAATTTTTCTTAAAGAATCACATATAATCTTGCCATTATCGAATCAAAAAAAGGTCGATTGCTGAATTTCACAAAAAAAGTATTTAAACATTTACACCTTTAGCCCTTTAAATCTTACAAATTGTTGACTAATACCGAATGAAGCGATTAAATTATCCCGAAAAATAATATTCGGACTATGGATTTATTACTTAGCCTTCAAAAGCTCGTTTTTATATGATGATTTAACATTTTAGAGATCTTTTTTAACGATAATTCAACCAGGTTATGAAAGTAATATGTCAAATTCCGAATTTTGACACGGGATCTCATATTCATCAGTGCCAATTAACATTTTTTTTTTAGTTTTGGGGATTATAAGAAACAAAAGTTTTTTAAGTGTAATGCTGATATAATTTATTAAAGCGAGGGAAATCTGTTTCAAAGAGCCTTCTCCTAACCGGGAGATTACCAACAATAAAACAGCTTAAAAGAAATCTTTTTAGATATGAACAGTTCATAATTAAATCGCAAAACATCACTTTGTGATGTTTTAATTATGAAAAGTTCCATCTGACAGATAAAAAATAAAATAAAAAAAACAGATGAATTACGACGTTATTGTTTTAGGCAGCGGCCCAGGTGGCTACGTAGCTGCAATCAGAGCTTCACAATTGGGAATGAAAGTTGCAATTGTAGAGCGTGAATCATTAGGTGGTATTTGTTTAAACTGGGGTTGTATCCCAACGAAAGCATTATTAAAAAGTGCTCAGGTTTTCGAATATATTAACCATGCTGCAGATTACGGAATTACTACAGCGGGTGCTACAGCAGATTTCGCAGCAGTTGTAAAACGTAGCCGCGGCGTAGCCGATGGCATGAGTAAGGGCGTTCAATTTTTAATGAAGAAAAATAAAATTGACGTAGTGATGGGTATCGGTAAATTGAAACCGGGAAATAAATTAGAAGTTAAAGGTGCAGATGGTTCTCAAAAAGAACTTACAGCAAAAAATATCATTATCGCAACTGGTGCTCGCTCAAGAGAATTGCCAAACTTGAAACAAGACGGTAAAAAAATTATCGGCTACCGCCAGGCAATGGTTTTACCAGAATTACCAAAAAGTATGGTTGTGGTGGGTTCAGGCGCTATCGGTGTGGAGTTTGCTTATTTCTATGCTACAATGGGCACAAAAGTAACTATCGTAGAATTTATGGAAAACGTTGTTCCGGTAGAAGACGAAGATGTATCTAAACAATTATTGCGTAGCTTGAAAAAAGTGGGTATCGATGTAATGACCTCAGCTTCGGTTGAATCAGTTGATACTGCTGGCGCTGGCTGTAAAATTTCTGTTAAAACGGCATCAGGCATGCAAACTATTGAGGCTGATATTGTACTTTCTGCAGCTGGTATTGTAGCAAACATCGAGAACATCGGTTTAGAAGAAACCGGAATCAAAACTGAAAAAGGTAAAATCGTTACCGATGAATTTTATAATACCTCAGTAAAAGGATATTATGCTATTGGCGATGTTGTTGGCGGCCAGGCATTGGCACACGTAGCATCTGCCGAAGGCATTATTTGCGTGGAAAAAATTGCTGGTCAGCATGTAGAAGCCTTGGATTACAACAACATTCCAGGTTGTACTTATTGCACTCCAGAAATCGCTTCAGTGGGATATACTGAGAAAGCGGCTAAGGCAGCTGGATACGAATTGAAAATTGGTAAATTCCCATTCTCAGCTTCAGGTAAAGCAAGTGCAGCTGGTGCAAAAGATGGTTTTGTAAAATTAATTTTTGATGCCAAATATGGTGAATTATTAGGCGCACACATGATTGGTGCTAACGTTACTGAAATGATCGCAGAAATTGTGGTTGCCCGTAAATTAGAAACCACTGGTCATGAAATGATAAAATCTGTACATCCTCACCCAACAATGAGTGAGGCCATTATGGAAGCTGCTGCAGATGCTTACGGTGAAGTTATCCACTTGTAAGTCGGGACTCCTTAGTCTTTAGTCTTTAGTCAAAATACGAAAACCCTTTAGTTAGTTCTAAAGGGTTTTTGTATTTTTAAAACTTAATAGCCAACTCACATCTTGATACCAAATACTTGATACTAAATACTAGCAGATGAAACTCCATACTATAAACACAGGTCTATTTAAATTGGATGGCGGCGCCATGTTCGGTGTTGTTCCGAAAGCAATATGGCAAAAAACCAATCCGGCAGATTCGAACAACCTTTGCACATGGGCCATGCGCTGTCTTTTAATTGAGGATGGCAATAGGCTTACCTTGGTTGATACCGGAATTGGCGATAAACAGGATGAAAAATTTTTTAGTCACTATCATTTGCATGGCGATGATTCAATCACGACATCACTGGCTAAATTGGGTTTCGGATTGGATGATATCACCGATGTATTTTTAACACACCTGCACTTTGATCATGTAGGCGGCGCCATTAAGCGGGAGAATGACAAGCTATCCCCTACTTTCAAAAATGCTCAGTATTGGAGTAACGAAAAACATTGGCAATGGGCTGTAGATCCAAATGCCCGCGAAAAAGCATCATTTTTAAAAGAAAATATCCTACCTATTCAAGAAAGTGGTCAACTTCAGTTTGTGGAAGAAAACGAAAATATAGAATGGCAGTCCAACATTAACATCTCTTTTGCTTACGGCCATACCGATGCGATGATGTTGCCGAAAATAAAATATAAGGGAAAAACCATCGTTTACATGGCCGATCTTTTACCATCAGTTGGTCATTTAGCCCTGCCCTATGTGATGGCTTATGATATGTTTCCACTGCAAACATTGACCGAAAAACAGGCTTTTTTAAATGAAGCTGTCAATAACGACTACATTCTTTATTTAGAACATGATCCTTTGAACGAGTGCTGTACTTTACAAAGAACTGAAAAAGGGATACGGGTGGATCAAACATTTAAATTGAGTGAAATTTAGATGATTAGGCCAGCAAAACCAGGTGATGCAGATGCGGTAGTCCCATTAATTGTTTTGGCGATGGATGAACTGGCTGCTAAGTTTGCCAACTCTAGTGATCCAAAAGTGATATTCGAATTATTTAAACATTTCTTTCAGCAGAACGGAAATCAATACAGTTACGAAAACACAATAATATATGTGGAGGAAGACAAAGTTCTTGGTGCATTAAATGCCTACAATGGCGGCGATTTACTTGCATTGCGAAAAGGTTTTCTAGAATATTTGGCAGAGAAGCACAATTTAAAAAACTTTGAACCGGAGCCGGAAACTCAATCAGGAGAGTTTTATTTCGATACCTTGAGCGTTGTTCCAGAAGCACAGGGAAAAGGAATTGGCAAAGCATTAATTCAGTCAGGTATAAACTGGGCCTCGGCGCTCGGACATCAGAAGGTAGGTTTACTGGTAGAAAAACAAAACCTGATTGCACAAAACCTGTATAAAAAGTCTGGCTTTAAAAAGCAGAATACTCAGAAATTTATGGGTGGCGAATACGATCATCTTATTTACGATATTTAAATGAACAGCTTGATGTCAATTCGAAAATTTATTTTTGTTTTTATTTGTATTTAATCTAAATAATGCCAATTTTTGCAATACATGGAAAAAGCTTGTATTGATATTAATGAACTGGTTAACGTATTCTCAAATGCACATGGCTCTGTTTATCAATCAGATAAATTAAATTGCTTTTATGTTGATTTTGGCGGGAAGTTTGCCAAATACAATTGCATGTCGCTACAAAAATTAAAAAAGGTAGTGGAGCAAATCGACATCGAAGAGCTTCTACTAAATACACACCGGGCTGATTTCGAGTTGGTAACTTTTAATGGTTGCGAGCATATTTACCTCTTAAATGCCTTGGAAATTGTTGCTTTAAAAGATTTATTACAAGGCGCATTTACCATGTTCAAACTCAACCACCTGCTTAGCGATTGTCTTTATAGATTAGTTTATTAAATCATTGGCTTAATCGTCAGTGGCTTATTTGTTTTTTATTCATTGAATCAACCGTCTTTAGTATATTTCTGATTAATCAATTGGTGCTTTATATTTATTATACAGTAGTTGATTTTCTTCTTTATTTCTAGCAATTATCTCTTCACATTCTTGCTTAGCTAGTCAATCTCTAATATTCCGACCTCCATTTTTGCGTCTTCATCCTTAACTTTGTTCGTTGCGCTATCGGGCTTTCGCTCAAAATCAAAGCACTATCTCACTGTCTTCCAATCGGTATCCGTTAAACGTTATTCAGCAACACACACCAACAATTGTCATTATTTAAACTCATTACAAATAACTTATTATCAGCAATTTAGACTAATTTCATATAGCAAATAAATAGTATAATTGAACAATTTCGTTTTACATTTGTATTGTTATTAAAGCACAGAAATTATGAAAGATCTAATGCGTATAAAGTGTTTAATATCTCAGGATATCGAAACACTTTTAAATCAGCAAATAAAAAAAGAAGCTCACTCTTCATCACTATATTTATCAATGGCCTCTTGGTGTAACCAACAAGGCTACGATTTCTCGGCAGATTATTTCACAAAACAATCTGAAGAAGAAAGAATGCACCAATTAAAATTGTTCAAATACGTTTTAGATATGGGTGGCAATGCAATCTCTCCGGAAGTTACAGGAATTAAAACTGACTTTGCAGGTTTTAGAGAAGTATTTGAAGATGCACTTGAGGCAGAAATTGCAATTACGCAAAGCTTTAAAAATTTAGCGGCTAGATGCCATAAAGAACAAGATTTCGTAACTATGGAATTCTTGAACTGGTTCTTAAAAGAGCAACGTGAAGAAGAATATAAAGCACGTAGAGCGCTTGAACTATTCGAAGTGATTGGTGAAGAAGGAACTGGAAGATGGGAAATAGACAAACATGTGAACAAAATCACCTATTCGGAAGATTAATAATAACAATCAACAAAACATATCTTTAAAAGACTATCTTGATTAACCTCAAGATGGTCTTTTTTTTTGCGCATTATTCCCGCAACTAAAACCTTATTAAAAAAGAAAGCTTCCAAGTGATCACTTGAAAGCTTCTTTTAGTTTAGTTTGTTTGGTTTTATGTTGATTATGAATAAGTCTGAAGAGTTTTATAAAAAAAGCGCCGTTGCCAGCGCTTTTTTTAAACCAAATATATAATAATAATTAACGAGCATCACAAAAGTACAAACTTTCTTCATATAAGCAAGCAATATTTATAAATAAATTAAATTATTTAATAAAAAACACAAAACATCATCAAAAAACAGATAAAAATATTACCTAAAAACACAACAAAACGTTTAAGTATAATTTTTTTATAACAAAAACACATTTTTTACTTTCAAAATCATACTTTAACAAAATATTTAAGTCAAATGATAGAAAATTTTATAAAAAATTACTTAAATCATCCCCAAACTTATGATGAAATGTTTTTAAATAGTGACACTTACAGAAATCACTATTCAAACTTCATTGATAATTTCTCTAAAGAATCTCTCGAAAACCTAAACAAAAAAGAAGAGTTGGCAAAAAAACTCTTCATGAGCCAGGGTATTACTTTCACCGTGTATGATAGCGGTGAAGGAATTGAAAAGATTTTCCCTTTCGATATCATCCCCCGTATCATCACCTCGAGTGAATGGTCGTTTATTGAAAAAGGAATTAAACAGCGTTTAAAGGCTTTGAATCTTTTCTTAAAAGATGTGTATAGCAATCAATTTATCATCAAGGATCAAACTGTACCTATCAATGTAATTTATTCGTGCCCACACTTTTTAAGAGAGATGCACAATGTAAATGTACTTCACGACATTTATATTCACATTGCTGGCATTGATCTGATCCGGGATCACGACGGCACTTTCTATGTACTTGAAGATAATCTGCGCACCCCATCTGGCGTGAGCTACATGCTGGAAAATAGGGAAATAACGAAAAGATTATTCCCTGATTTGATTCCGCAATGCGGCGTAAGAAGTGTAACCGAATACCCAGCCATCCTTTACAAAAACCTAATGGCGCTTTCGCCAAGAGCGGTATCAAACCCTACAATTGTGCTTTTAAGCCCGGGCATGTACAATTCTGCTTACTACGAACACACTACCCTAGCCCGATTGATGGGTGTTGAATTGGTAGAAGGCCGGGATTTAGTGGTTAAAAACCAGAAAGTTTTCATGAAAACCACTACAGGCCTGCAGCAGGTTGATGTAATTTATCGACGGGTAGATGATGATTACCTCGATCCGCTGGTATTCAACCCGAACAGCGTTCTAGGCGTAGCCGGCTTAATGGGCGCTTATCGAAAAGGCAATGTAGCCATAGTGAATGCTGTTGGAAATGGCGTTGCTGACGATAAAGCAGTTTACACCTACGTGCCGGACATGATTAAATATTATTTGAACGAAGAACCCATACTAAAAAATGTACCCACCTACCAGCTGAGCAATCGCGATGAATTGGATTATGTTTTTCAGAACATCAACACGATGGTGATTAAAAAAACCAATGGAAGTGGCGGTTACGGCATGTTAATGGGGCATGCAGCTTCGGAACAGGAAACAGATGATTACAAACTAGAGATCCTAAAAGATCCACGCAATTTCATCGCTCAGCCAACAATAAGCCTGTCATCTGCCCCCTGCTTTATTAACGGAAAACTGGCACCAAGAAGAATCGATTTACGTCCTTTTGCACTAAATGGACCGGATGGAATTTCCATTGTTCCCGGTGGATTAACTCGGGTGGCCCTGAAAGAAGGCTCTTTGGTGGTAAATAGTTCGCAAGGTGGCGGCAGTAAAGATACATGGGTTTTAACTTCTTAGAATAAAAATATGTTAAGTAGAGTAGCATCAAGCTTATATTGGTTGAGCAGGTATGTGGAGCGTAGCGATGGTATGCTTCGCATGCTAAAAATAAATTATGCCTCATCGCAAGATACCATCCAGGAATTTACCTGGAAACCCGTGATCAGGATTTTTTCTGCTGATGATGAAAACGAACTGTTAAATATTCAGCACGATAGTAGAGCCGTTATTGAATATCTATTGTTAAACCGTGAAAACCCAAATTCGATTTTAAATATTGTAACGCTGGCCAGAGAAAATGCAAGAAGCGTACAAGAGCACATTCCGAAAGATTTATGGCAATGTTTAAACGAATACTATCACACCGTTAAAGACGAAAAGCTATTGTGGTATGTACAAAAAGATGATCCAATTACAGCCCTGGATATTTTGATTAAGCAGGTAATGCTTTACCACGGAACGGCAGATAGCGCTATGGAACGTGGCGAAAGTCGAAGTTTCATGAAAATCGGGAAACATTTGGAAAGAAGTATTCAATCTGTTGATATTTTGGACATTAAATTTAGCTCCATTAGCGACAATCCCGATTTGTTAACGGATATCGCTTACTGGAAACATTTACTTTTATCTTTAGGTGGTTATGAGCTTTATTTGAAAACCTATCGACAAGGATTTGACGCTAAAAATATTATCGAATTGGTGATGTTAAATAACGATTTTCCTCGATCGGCGCTTTACTCTATGCATAATATCGAGCGGTATTTTAACAGGTTAAAAAGCGAAAGCAATATTGAGCATTACAATAACTTGTCGTTTAAAATAGGTCGGTTGAAAAGTATGATTACCTATAGTTCGGTTAACACAATGGAAGAAGAGCAGTTGCATGATTATTTAACTGAAATCCGGGCTGAACTTTTTGGCATCGGAAACCTTTTAAACGAATATTATTTCGCAAATTCATAGTATTAAATAATCATCCCGATAGATAATAATAACCAACATCACTATGCCAATTTTTAAAATTAAACATATCACCAATTACAAATACGAGTCGCCAGTTCGGGATAGCGCCAATCAGATCATTTTGTTTCCTATAAAAGACGATTTCCAGAAGGTGGTTAAACACGACCTTAATATTTCAGGTAGCCCGGAGATTGAAATTTTTATAGATTATTATGGAAACGAGGTGGGAACTTTTACTCAAAATGAACCCCACACACAGTTGAAAATATTTTCAAAGGTTAGTGTAGAAACTTTCGCTAAACCATTGCCTCAAGATGACATGTTTAGCAGCGAACAGTGGAATAGTCTAGAGACCATCAAATACGAAGTGCCTTATATTGATTATCTGAGGCAAGAATCTTTTAAAGGAATAACTCAACTGAAAGAAACCGCTTTATCCATTAAAGCAGCAGAAGATACGCCATATCAAACGGCAGTTAAATACTGTGCACACGTTTTCAGCAACTTCGAATACATTAAAGGAATTACTGCGGTAGATACCACCATTGAAGAAATTCTGAAATTAAAAGCCGGTGTTTGCCAGGATTTTGCGCATGTGCTTACTGCTATGCTAAGGTTAACGGGTATCCCATCGCGATATGTAAGTGGATACATTTGCCCGAACAGAGACGGCATGCGTGGTGAAGGCGCAACCCATGCCTGGGCAGAAGCTTATTTGCCAGAATATGGCTGGCTAGGCCTCGACCCTACCAACAATTGCATCACCAATGAAAATCATGTTCGTTTGGCAGTTGGCCGAAATTTTGCCGATTGCTCACCTGTAAAAGGGGTTTATAAAGGTGGTTTTGAGCATATTATGGAGGTAAATGTATCGGTAGGTTATAACGATGAAGATTTTAACGACAATGAGAATTACTTCCAACCCAAAGAAGTAAATTATACCAAACCATCAGGATTAGCAACTACCGTTAGAAAGCAAAACAGCTACCAGCAATATATGGAAGCCATGCAGCAACAGCAGCAACAGTAGGGATCAGGATTTTCAAGATTTAAGGACAAGGCAGGATCGACAGCATAAAACAATTTGTTCATCTGATTGATCTCTGCGTTTTAGACGTATTCATCCGATGAATTCATATAATTAAATCTTTGTTTTGCTTGCATTGAAATACCATCATTAATGAGTCATTAGAGGAATATCGGCAATTTGCTTATATTCATCCGATGACTTTTTTATTAATCGAAAAATAATATGAGCAAAATTAAAATATTAAGCTTAGCTGCATTGGGAATCGCTCTCATTTTCGGCTGTAAAGAAGAAAAAAAATCTACAAGCTTAGGCCCCATAAGTCCAGAAACGATAAAACAGCACATTGCTGTTTTAGCTGATGATTCACTGCAAGGCAGGCGCCCATTCACGGTCGGAGAAACTAAAACTGTAAATTATATTTCGTCGGCACTAAAAACAGCCGGGGTAGAACCTGGCAACAATGGCAGTTACATTCAAAAAGTGCCCATGGTCGAAATTACTTCTACCACATCAGAAAGAATGGAAATAACTGGCGGGAAGGAAAAACTGACATTTAAAGCGGTTGATGATTTCGTTGCATTTACCAGACGAGAACAGGATACCATTCAATTGAAAAATTCGCCGCTTGTTTTTGCCGGCTTCGGTATTGTGGCACCAGAATTTAACTGGAACGACTACAAAGATCTGGATGTGAAGGGTAAAACTGTCGTGGTATTAATCAGTGATCCTGGTTTTAACGCAAAAGATAAAATGTATTTTAGGGGCGACACCATGACTTATTATGGCCGATGGATGTACAAATATGAAGAAGCTGCAAGGCAAGGCGCTGCTGGAGTAATCATTATACATCAAACGGAACCCGCTAGCTACGGCTGGTCAGTGATTACCAATAGCAATACGGGTGCAAGGTTATATCTCCAGGCTGCCGACAAACACAAATCAAGATGTAAACTTGAAGGCTGGATGACGGAACAAGCGGCAACAAAGTTACTGGCTAATGCTGGAATCACCGGAGATATTCGTGAGTATGGCCGAAAAAAGGATTTTAAAGCTGTTCCGCTAAACCAAACGATAACTGTAACTTTAAACAATAAATACAAATATTCCACTTCGCAAAATGTGATCGGAATTATTAAAGGAAGTAAGCGACCAGAAGAAACGATTATTTACTCCGCGCATTGGGATCATTTCGGCATCGGACCGAAAGTTAATGGCGACTCTATGTACAATGGCGCTGTAGATAATGCAAGCGGTGTTGCAGCCATGCTGTCTATCGCCAAAGCTTTTCAGGAATCAACAGAAAAGCCAGAACGATCTGTTGTATTTTTAGCAGTGACTGGTGAAGAACAAGGTTTGCTAGGGTCAGAATATTATGCCTTAAACCCAATCTATCCATTAAATAAAACGGTAGCCAACTTAAATATGGATGCGCTAGGTTTCTATGGCGAAACCAAAGACATTTCTATTAAAGGAAAAGGTCAAAACGAAGTGGAAGACTATATCGTCAACTTACTCAATGATAATAATTTGGAAGCAGTGGGCGACACCCGCCCAAGTGCCGGAAGCTACTATCGTTCTGATCATTTTAATTTTGCAAAAGTGGGTGTACCTGCAATCGATATTGTGAATGGTTTCAATAGCAAGGAACATGGCGCTAAATGGGGACAAGAACAAAGACTGGGCTATAATGAAAAACATTACCACCAACCTTCAGATGCTTACTCGCCACAAATGAACACGAAAGGCTTTGCGCAAATTGCCAACATCCTATTTACTGTAGGTTACAAATTAAGCAACGAGACTACTTTTCCGCAATGGAAAGCCGGATCAGAATTTAAAGCAGCAAGAGATAAGTCAATTAACAGTTTGTAGTTCGCAGTTTCAATAACTGAAAATTGGATACTGCTAATTGTTAACTGATACTTTTTTCTTAAATTTGCGCCTTTTACAAATAACAATATGATTAAGAGACAGCAAATTAAAGATTTATTAAAGTCGACAGCATTTGACACAGAAGTAACGGTTATGGGATGGGTTAGAACCTTCCGAAATAATCAATTCATTGCCTTAAATGATGGATCTTGCATGGGCAATATCCAGGTTGTAGTTGATTTTAATAATTTACCAGAAGAGCTGTTAAAAAGAATAACCACCGGTGCAGCTATCTCTGCAACTGGTAAATTGGTCGAGTCGTTAGGAAAGGGCCAATCGGTTGAAATCAAAGCAACAACGGTTGAGATTTTGGGAGATAGTGATCCTGAAAAATTTCCATTGCAACCAAAAAAACACAGCTTGGAGTTTTTACGTGAAATTGCCCACTTGCGTTTCCGTACCAACACTTTTAATGCCGTATTCAAAGTTCGTCATGCTTTGGCTTTTGCGATACACCAGTTTTACAACGAGCGTGGCTTTGTTTATATGCACACGCCGGTTATTACTGCCAGTGATGCAGAAGGTGCGGGAGAAATGTTTAAAGTAACCACTTTAGATTTCGACAACACTCCTCGTACTGATGAAGGGAAAGTCGATTTTTCACAGGATTTCTTCGCCCGTGCCACTAACTTAACCGTTTCTGGTCAGCTGGAAGGCGAGTTGGCGGCAATGGCGTTCGGACAGATTTACACCTTCGGTCCTACTTTTAGAGCAGAAAACTCAAATACTACCCGCCACCTGGCTGAGTTTTGGATGATTGAGCCTGAAGTGGCTTTCGCTGATTTGGAAGATAACATGCAACTTGCAGAAGACATGATGAAGTATGTAATTAAATATGCTTTGGATAACTGCAAAGAAGAGCTCGAATTTTTAAACACACGTTTAGCTGAAGAGGATAAACAAAAACCTCAGAATGAGCGCAGTGAATTTAGTTTGTTGGAAAAATTGGATTTCTGTTTAGCTAACGAATTCGAACGTTTAACTTATACAGAAGCGATTAGAATTTTAAAATCATCTAAACCAAACCAAAAGAAACAGTTCAAGTATTTAATTGATGAGTGGGGAGCTGATTTACAAAGTGAACACGAAAGATATTTGGTGGAGAAACATTTCAAAAAACCAGTGATCTTAACCGATTACCCAGCTGATATTAAATCTTTTTACATGCGTCAGAATGAACCAGATGCTGAAGGCAGAAAGACTGTAGCAGCTATGGATATTTTGTTCCCGGGCATTGGAGAAATGATTGGTGGTTCGCAACGGGAAGAACGTTTAGATCGTTTAACAAAACGTATGGAAGACATGAATATCCCACAGGATGAGTTGTGGTGGTATTTGGATACCCGTCGTTTTGGATCGGCACCACATGCAGGTTTCGGTTTGGGCTTCGAACGTTTGGTATTGTTCGTTACCGGGATGACAAACATCCGCGACGTGATCGCATTCCCTCGTTTCCCTAAAAACGCAGAGTTTTAATTGAAGCTTAAAGGATAAAAGCATAAATCCATTGATGTGAAAAATCCGTTTGAAATGTTCAAACGGATTTTTTTTTACTACTATCAATTATCAATGGAGCGCAGCGGAAGGGAGAAATCTTTGTACCTGGAAACTCTTATTTAAAAGATTTCTCCGCTTCGGTCGAAATGACGACGGATAGGATAAATTAACTTTTCTGGTCGTAGCATCTCGCTAAGACCTAACATTAAATACCGAACAATCATACTTTTGAGTCTTAGCGAGATGCAAATAATCAGAACAATAGCATCAATCCCATCTATGGCATCCGTCATTTCGAATGGAGCGCAGCGAAACTGAGAAATCTTTGTACCTAGCAAGTCCTATTTAAAAGATTTCTCCACTTCGGTCGAAATGACGACGGATAGAAAGACTTAACTTTTCTGGTCGTAGCGTCTCGCTAAGACCTAACTTTAAATCCCAAACTATCATACTTTTAAGTCTTAGCGAGAGGCTAAGACTGGAATGAGAAACAGTAGCATCACTGCCTTCCATCGCTTTCGTCATTTCGAATGCAGCGCAGAGGAACTGAGAAATCTTTGTACTTGGCAAGTCCTATTTAAAAGATTTCTCCGCTTCGGTCGAAATGACGACGGATAGCAAGCTAATTTATCTTCATCCATCAAAACGCTATTCGACAAAAACCATCAAAAACAAAAAAAGCCAAGTTTTAAAAACTTGGCTCCCTATTAAATTCAAATATATAGCTAAACTATATCCCTTCTTCACTCATGGTATCATTATAAGAATTAGCATGTTGATAATCAACAGCAGAAACTTTATAATCGGTTGGTGCAAAACTTTTTGATGTGCTCAGTGCCATACCCAATTCAAATCGTGTAGGATAAGGGGTTTGCAGCAAACTTCCGGCAGGAATATAGGGGAATGTCTCCAAATAAGACTGCATCACATTCTGGCTTACCCTCCTGTTAATATAGGCACGACTTAACTGAGAAGGTTCGCGAAGTCCTGCAGCGCCTAACAATTCGACCGCACTGGCTACGGTTAGGTTATGAAAGTTTTTCACCCTTACAGTTTTGTCTTCTACAACCAAACCTTTCATTAAACTTTGATCTTGCGTGGCCACACCAGTTGGGCAAGTATTGCTGTTACACTCCAAAGCCTGAATACAACCCAAAGCAAACATCATTCCGCGGGCAGCATTACACATATCTGCACCTAATGCGATGTTTTTAACCAAATCAAATCCGGAAGAAACCTTTCCTGAAGCAATAATTTTAATGTGCTTTTTAAGGTCAAAACCATTCAACACATCATAAACAAAAGCCACACCCTCTCTCAATGGCATACCTACCGAGTTAGAAAACTCTTGTGGCGCAGCACCTGTTCCACCTTCACCCCCATCCACGGTAATAAAATCTGGATAAATACCAGTTTCAATCATCGCTTTGCAAATGGAATAAAACTCGCTCTTGCGCCCAATACACAATTTAAATCCAACAGGCTTTCCACCAGAAAGATCTCTTAACGTTTTTACGA
Source organism: Pedobacter sp. AC212 (assembly GCF_979258625.1). Lineage (NCBI taxonomy): Bacteria > Pseudomonadati > Bacteroidota > Sphingobacteriia > Sphingobacteriales > Sphingobacteriaceae > Pedobacter > Pedobacter sp. AC212. Next base: position 3,892,490 of record NZ_OZ409870.1, read on the forward strand.
ATTCTAAGAGCCCGATTGGGGTATTGAATGCGGAGTGAGCTGGCGGTGACAATATATCTTTACCCTGTGGAACCAAACGAATCCGTGCGACCTCTGGTGTAACCTTTTTTGCTGGCAACATCCCGCCATGGCCTGGCTTCGCACCTTGTGATAATTTAATCTCCACCATTTTTACCTGGTCAGTTACCGCTCTTTCGGCATAGGCTTCATAATTAAAAGTACCATCCTGATGGCGACAGCCAAAATATCCTGTTCCTATTTGCCAGATCAGATCGCCACCTGGCTGGCGATGGTAGTCGCTGATTCCGCCTTCACCTGTATTGTGTGCAAAGTTGCCCATTTTGGCACCACCATTCAATGCTAAAATCGCATTCTGGCTTAAAGAACCGAAACTCATTGCCGATATATTATAGATACTTGCTGAATATGGTTTCTTACAATCAGGTCCACCCACCAGCACACGTGGATCAGAATTAAGCTCGTGATGAGAAATTGCAGCAATACTATGGCTTAACCATTCGTAACCATTATCATAAACGTTAAGCTGCGTTCCAAATGGAATAGTATCGTTGTCTTTTTTAGCACGTTGATAAATCAAAGACCTGTTTAGCCTGTTATAAGGCGTGCCATTCGTATCACTTTCCACAAAGTATTGATAAACTTTTGGTCTTAATTCTTCCATGAAATACCTCAACCGCCCAAATACCGGGTAATTTCTTACAATACTATGTTTGGGTTGATATAAATCATAAACACCGAGGATTACAAAAGGACCGGTGAAAAGGAAAGTCCACCATAAAAACGGATGATAAAGGCCCAACATAATGGTAAGGGCAACTAAAAATGCTGCAATAGCAACGAAAGCTTTTCTCATGTCTTGTTCAAATTAGGTATAATATCTACACTGCAGAATAATAATAGCTGAATTTTCTACCTTGTAAACCAATCTATGTTCTAAATTTATTCTTCGAGACCACCAACTCGAGTAATGATGTTTTAATGGTTCAGGCTTTCCTGTGCCTTCAAATGGTGTACGTTCAATTTCTTTTAATAATGCATTGATTTTTTTCAGAATAGCTTTATCAACCTTTTGCCAATACAGATAATCCTCCCATGCAACATCAAGAAATAATTTATTCATCATCAAGCAATTCTTGTGGTTTGGCTAAGCCTTTTTCATAGTCTCTTAAACCCTGCTCTAATCGCAAAGCATTTTTTGGACTTCTTAATAAGTAAAAAGTTTCCTGCATGCTATCATAATCTGCTTTTGATAATACAACCACATCTTCGCCCTTTGCACGTGTTACAAACAAAGGAGTGTGATCAGAAAAAACTTTATCAAGGTAGGTTTTTAAACTTTGCCTAAATGAGGTATAGTTTGTGATTTCCATTTTTATTCTTTAATGCATCAAAATTAAAAATAATAAAATGGCTGTACAAATTTTTGTACATATTTAGAACTTTTATGATTAGACCATCTTGTAAACAACTAACGTCATTATTTGTTATTTTTACGCTATGCTTATTAAGATCTATCCAGAAAATCCAAATGAAAAGGCCATCGAACAAGTGGTTGAAGTGCTTAAAAAAGGTGGTTTGATTATCTATCCTACGGATACCATTTACGGTTTAGGTTGTGATATTACCAATCCTAAAGCGATCGAAAAAATCGCCAGGATAAGAGGTATCAAACCAGAGAAAGCTAATTTTTCTTTTATTTGCCATGACCTGAAACACATTTCTGATTACATTAAACCGATTGACAACACGACGTTTAGGGTATTGAAAAAAGCGTTACCTGGCCCCTTTACATTTATTTTCAATGCCAATAATAATGTACCCAAGTTATTAAGCTCTAACAAAAAAACCGTTGGTATTCGGGTGCCAGATAATAATATCGCTCGCTGCATTGTAAAGGAACTGGGCAACCCCATTTTATCAACCTCAATTAAAGATGATGACGACGTGGTTGAATATTCAACAGATCCTGAATTGATCCATGAGAAATATGAGAACTTAGTTGATTTGGTAATTGATGGAGGCTTTGGAGACAACGAAGCTTCAACAGTAATTGATTGTACCAACGGCGAATTTGAAGTTATTCGTGAAGGCAAAGGCAACATTGAAGATTTTCTATAAACAACATTTCGATCTGAGCGTAACGTATTAAGCAGACATAAATTATTCCATATAAAATCTATTTTTCCACATTCTAGCGAATTAACATTAAATTAAACTGACTATTAGGCTTTTGCATATACATTTGTTCTAAACAAAACAAACTATATGAAAAGACCTTTACTTCTCATTTTATTCCTTTTATTTTCCTTTCCAATTTTCGCTCAGGTAACTTTGACAACATCTCCGTATGTTGAAAATTTTAATGGAATTGGAGCTGGATTACCTAATGGTTTCAGCATTAGATTGAGCTCTAATGCAACGAGTTTGGGTACAGCAGTGGCATTAACTACTGCTCCGACTGCCTGGAATAACGCAACAGGCGCCTTTAAAAATTTTGCTTCAGCAACTGGCTTAACTCCAGCAAGTAGCACCACAGATCAAAATGCTGCAACAAACCGCAGCTTGGGAGTTAGGCAAACAGGTGCTATTGGCGACCCGGGAGCAGCATTTGTATTTCAGATTGCAAACACCACAGGGAAATCGGCACTCAAATTAAGTTTCGATTTACAATCTTTAGATAGTTCTTCGCCAAGAGCTGCAGCCTGGGTGATAGATTACGGTTTTGGAACAAGCCCAACAACCTTCACCCCTGCTACGAGTACCGGAACATTAATTACCGGCGGAAGTACATTTTCAAGCAATGCCATCACAGTAGATTTTGGTGCAGCTTTAGACAATAATGCCGGGCCAGTTTGGATCAGGATTATTACGCTTAATGCAACTACCGGATCTGGAAACAGACCTTCGTCCGCAATAGATAATTTTAACCTCACATTTACTTCAGGTGGTGCAGTGGTACCAACACTTGCCGCTAATCCAAATAATATTTCATTTGGCAATCAAAACGTAGGTTCAGTTTCTGCATCCCAATCTTACACCTTAAGCGGAGCCAATTTAACAGGAAACGTTGGTGTGAGTGCGACTGCTCCATTTTCCATCTCGAAAGACAATAGCAACTTCAGTAACTCGCTTAGCTATACCGCTGCAGAAGTTAGTGCATCTCCGTTAGTTTATGCAAGATACAGCCCTACAGTGGGCGGTAGTACAACTGGCAATATCGTAAATACAAGTACTGGCGCATCAACCGTTAATGTTGCGGTAACTGGAACTGGGCAAACATCAATTTTAACTGTTGATAAAACCTCATTGGACTTTGGCAACCAGAATGCAGGTACAAATTCTGCTCCGCAAACCTTTGTTTTAAGCGCTGCAGGCTTGACTGATGCAGTAAATCTGACTGCAACTGCACCTTTTACCTTATCAAAAGACAATGTAAGCTTTAGCGCTGGCATTAGTTATTCGGTATCAGAATTATCTACAAGTAAAACAGTTTATGCTCGTTTTAGTCCCACAGCAGCAGTGCTTTCAAATGAAAATATTTCGGTTTCAAGCACAGGTGCTGGCACGCAAACTATCTCGGTAACCGGAACGGGAACAACACCGCCGGCCGCCCCCACCCATGTTGTGATTTCGGAGGTATATGGTGGCGGAGGAAACGCAGGTGCAACTTATAAAAATGATTTTATCGAACTCTATAATCCAGGCAATGCGGCAGTAAGTTTGGCTGGCTGGAGCGTACAATATGGTGCTGCAACTGGAACATCATGGCAGGTTACGCCATTAACAGGCAGTATTCCAGCTAAAGGATTTTTCTTAATTCAACAGGCAGCTGGTGCTGGTGGAACAACTAATTTGCCAAGCCCCGATGTAACGGGAACCATTAATATGGCTGGAGCGGCGTTCAAAGTAATTTTGAGTAACGCGACTGCACCTTTAGCAGGCGCAAATCCTTCCGGCACAGCCGTTGTAGATAAAATTGGTGTCGGTCCTACTGCAACCGGATTCGAAGCCACTCCTACTGCCGTACTGACTAATACCACATCAGCAGAAAGGAAAGCGACCGCAACGTCTACTGCAGCTACTTTGGCACTTGGTGGCCCAGAAGAATTTGATGGAAACGGATTTGACTCAGACAATAACAGCACCGATTTTGTCATTACAGCACCAAATCCTCAAAACTCAAGTGTAAAAGAACCGACGGGCGCTAATCATGTGGTGATTTCTGAAATTTACGGTGGCGGAGGTAATTCGGGTGCCATTTACAAGAATGATTTTATCGAACTATATAATCCAACTTTATCAGCAGTAAATTTAACTGGCTGGTCTGTTCAATATGCAAGTTCAACAGGTACAAGCTGGCAGCTAACCACACTTGCGGGAAGCATTGCCCCGAAAAGTTTTTATCTCATTCAGCAAGGTGCTGGAAGTGGCGGCACGACGAATTTGCCCACACCTGACCGTATTGGTACCATTAACATGGCTGGTGCCGCCGGCAAAGTTTTATTAAGCAATGTATCCACGGCGCAAACCGGCGCAAGCCCTACCGGAACACAAATTGTTGATTTTGTAGGTTTTGGAACGGCTAATGCCTTTGAAGGTTCTGGTCCAACAACTGCTCCATCAAATACTGCATCCATTGAACGCAAGGCAACGGCAACTTCTGATGCGACAACATTGGGCATTGGAGGAACCGAAGAATTTGCTGGTAACGGTTTTGATAGTGATGATAATGCCTTTGATTTTGTGGCGAAAGTGGCGAATCCTCAAAATTCGACGGTAACCGAACCCGCTTCAACTTCTGGCCCTTACTTAATCACTACGCCGAAAACCCTGGCATTTAGTAATCAGGCAATTAATACAATTTCAGCATCAAAAAGCTATGTTTTATCTGCCGGAAATTTAACTGCCGCAACTACACTTACCACAAGCGCACCTTATGCGATCTCAAAAAACAACATCACTTTTACGAATACCTTATCTTACACTGCGGCTGAATTAACTGCCAACCAAACGGTTTATGTGAGGTTTAACCCAACGGTTGCCGGCAATACCACTGGGGCAATTTTGCACACCAGCTCGGGTGCTACCGCTGTTTCTTTGGCACTTTCAGGACCGGCGATTGATCCAAATCAAACCGTTTTTAATTTCGAAAATTGCACAACAGTTGGAAGTGCTGCATTATCTGACGGTTTTTACCAATATAGCGTTACGGGACCACAAACCTGGGGCTGTACAACTACTTTCGGTCACGATGCAAATGATGCTACCGGTACGGCAAGCGCTGGAAATGCCTTGCAAATAAATGGTTTTGCCAGTGGAAATATCCTGAATGAAGATTGGTTGATTTCTCCAGCACTTAATTTATCAACTATGAATTATGCGGTGCTTTCCTTCTGGACAAGATCGGCCTTCGCAGGAGATAAATTCCAGCTAAAAGTTTCTACCAATTACACTGGAAGTGGAAATCCTGCTTTGGCGACGTGGATTAATTTAGATGGCAAGTTCCCGGAAACAGGTTCTGATATCTGGACAAGATCAGGAAACATCGATCTTTCAGCCTACAAAGCTACTCCGGTATATGTGGCTTTTGTTTACAATTCTACCACTTCATCGGCAAGCCGCTGGACAGTTGATGATTTTGCAGTGGTTAGTTCAAATGCTCCTCCACCGGTAGATATCACCACTTCGACAACGAGTGTTAATTTTGGTTTCCAGGCTGCAGGCACAACCTCGACAGAGAAATCATTTACATTTTCTGCAGGTAACTTAACGGGAGATGTTACGGTTACTGCTCCGGCCAACTTTAGTATTGCAAACAGCAGTAATGGTACTTTCGGCTCAACATTAACCTATAATAGGGCCGCAATTAACAACACTTCGCCTACTGTTTACGCCAAATTTTCGCCTACAGCGTTTAACACCACTTATTCTGCCAATGTAAATATCACTACATCAGGTTCGGCTACGAAAATGGTTAACCTGGCTGGAAATACTTTCGATGTGGCAAATACTTTAGAAGTAGTGAACTGGAACATTGAATGGTTCGGTAGTCCGGCACAAGATCCGGCAAACGATACACAACAGGCAGCGAATGTGAAGACAATAGTCAATAATATCAATGCAGATGTTTATGGCTTCGCCGAAGTGGTGGATACCACTTTATTTAGAAATACCGTTTTGCCTGCCGGATATAACGTTGTTTTCAGCTCGTTCGGTTCTTATGCTGATAATAAACAAGATATTGATTATCCGTTGGCACAAAAGCTGGCTTTTATGTACCGTACCGATCTGTTAAAACCGATTAGAACCTTTGGTGTACTGGAAGACACCTACAATCCTTCTATCCCATCAACGAGTGTAGATGGAACACCTTACAAAAACTGGTCATCTGGTCGTTTTCCTTTCGCAATGGAAGCTGAGGTAACCATTAACGGCAAAAAGGAAACGGTTTATTTTATTGAAATCCATGCAAAGGCGAACACAGGAACTCCGGCCGAACAAATTGATTCTTACAACAGAAGAAAAGGTGGAAACCTGCAATTGAAAAACTGGATCGATGCTAATTTGGCTGGCAAAAAGGTAATCATTTTAGGCGATTTTAATGATGTACTTAATCCAGATAAAACCATCGCACCTATGCCAGCTGGAACAGGAACTTCGTATTCTGATTTTACCCTGGATGCCGCCAATTATTTTCCTATTACCTTGCCTTTGAGTTTAGCCGGCAAACAATCTACCGCAGGTTTCAATACAGTGATAGATAATGTAATCCTCACAAAAAGCCTGAATTTAAATTATATACAAGGAACGGCAGAAGTTTTGGATGCCGTTAAAAATTTAGTAACCAATTATAGTTCAACCACAACGGATCATTATCCAATCAAATCAAGGTATCTTTTCGGGAACGGCGCTCCTACCCTGAGCCCAATTGCCAACCAATCATCTTGTTTCACCACAACGAACAAAACAATTGAAGTAGGCGGAATATCTGCTGGTCCGGAAACTACACAAACTACCACGCTAAGCATCGCTTCTGATAACCCAAGTTTATTCGATGTGTTAACAATTGCGGCCAGTGGAGTGGATAAAGGAACCATCACTTATCGTTTTAAAAATAATGTAAATGGTTCGGCGAATATTATAGTGACCGTAACAGATAATGGAGGAACCGACTATGACGGCATCAATACAGTAAGCAGAACGTTTAAGTTGACTGAGCTTCCTGCAGCTACAGCTACCATTTCCGGCAATACTGCAGTTTGTTTAAATGGCACTTCACCAGCAATTACATTTACGGGTGCAAATGGTACAGCACCTTACACCTTTACTTATAATCTAAACGGTGGCGCAAGCAGAACGGTGAGCACTACCGGAACAAATGCTTCTGTTACGGTATCGGTTCCAGTGAATACAGCCGGAAGCTTTGCCTATAATTTATTAAATGTTACTGATGTAAACTGTGGTCAGGCGCAAACGGGAACAGCTACCGTAGTGGTAAATCCGCTACCAGTAGTTGCTATCACAGCGAATAAAGCGCTTTCTATTTCTAAAGGTGATGCTTTAATTCTTAGTGCAAATGGTGGAAACCAATACAGCTGGACAGGTGCCGATATCATCAGCGGTCAGGCGAGTTCATCCGTAACGGTACGCCCTAGGCAAACAGGAATCTACAGAGTAACCGCTACCAATTCAAGCGGTTGTGTGAGTGATCAAACCATCACTATCACGGTTGTAGATGATTATAAACTGGAAGCCAGCACAGTAGTTACCCCTAATGGCGATGGATATAATGATAAGTTTATCGTGAAAAACATCGATTATTATCCAAATAACACGGTTAAGATTTTTGACAAAGCGGGTCGCATTTTATACACTAAACAAGCCTATGCCAATGATTGGGATGGAACAGTAAACGGAAGTCCGCTGGAGGAAGGAACTTATTACTACATTATTGATTTAGGTTCTGGAATCGGCACTTTTAAAGGTTACATCAATATTATTAGAGACTAATTACAGACATGAAAGCAATTACAAAAAACATAAAGCAAATGCGTCTCGTAACGTTTCTATTTGCAACTGGTTTATTTATTTTCAGCACAGCGAAGGCTCAGATTTTACCTTTAAATGCTCAGTATTTTCAAAACCGCTACCTGGTAAATCCATCAATGGCAGGTATTAACGAAGGTTTTAATATTAACGGGAGTTTCCGCAAACAGTGGTCGAACATTCCTGGCGCACCCCTCACGCAGAGCGTAACTTTAGATCAGCAAGTTGGTAAAGTAGGTTGGGGTGTTAACGTTTATAACGAAAAATCTGGCGGTTTACAACGCACAAAGGCCGTTGGAACTTTTGCCTATCACTTGCCACTAAGCGACAACGAACAGCAACTGAATTTTGGTGTTTCCTTTGGAGTAAGCAGAGATCGATTAGATTTAAGCAGTATCAGAAATAGCGATATTAACGATCCATCAATTGCCCGTTTCAACGATCGTGGCTCTTACCTCGATGGAGATTTCGGCGTTTCCTATACCTCCAAAGGATTAACAGTAGAAGGTGCCGTTCCAAATATGCGCTCTGTTTTTAGAAAGGATGATTTAAACTATGCCAATAAACCTACTTTCTATTCAGCTATAGGATATAAATTCAGCCTTGGTGAAGGAATGAACGGCATCAGTCTGGAGCCAAAAGGGGTTTTCAGAGGAATTAAAAACTATAAGAATTTGTGGGATGCGGGTGTAAATGCCAACTTCGCAAACGATAAACTGTATGTAATGGCCATGTATCATAACACACAAAATGCAACGGTCGGCTTCGGCGTAAACTACAAATCGTCTCTATATTTTATGGCCTATTACAACACAGCAACTTCAGCGATTAGCGGCTACACCGATGGCGATTTTGAGGTGAACATTCGGGTAAATATCGGAAAGAAAAAATAAGTAGAATAGTATAAACAAAAATTTTAGCCACAGATTCGCAGATTTAAATCTAAGAATTTGTGGCTTTTTTAGTTTATTCTTTGCCAGTGAAAGGTAGAAGGAACCAGGAACTTTTCGCTAAAAGGAACCCTTACAAAGCAGACTCCTCTACTCCTCGCTATTGCCATCCTGCTTTGCGGCATAGGAAATGATGGAAAGAGAAGCAGGTGAAACTTTTGCCCAAACGTTCAAAATCCGAATGACTAAAACAGAGGTCAGTTCTATTCTTCATCGAACCTAATCCGCTGTTGCAATTAAAGTTTCGCATGGCTTATCCGACATCAGTTCCAAGCCTTGATTTTTTTGTTAATTTTTGATCAAGCAAAAAAATAAAACCTTCTGTTTCAAACCGAAGCAAGATTTAGTACGAGCAAGCTTCAATCCCCTTGTCAACCCTTTATTTTTAGAATAACTTTTTTCAATTAAGCTTACCAATGGAGACACAGTGAACACAGGATTACAATACCCTGAAAAACTGATTGTTACAAAATTTTATTATATTTATTTCCTATTAACTATCCAGTTATGAAAAAAATAATTCTTCTAAGTTCAGTGGCAATAGCATGTGGAGTCTTGTTTGCAAACATCTTTAATTCGATGGTTATTGCGGCTGCCACCGACGGTGATATTCCAAATTCTGTTCTGGCTGCGAAAGCATTTTTTAAGACTGTAAATCCTGGAAATTTTTTCAAAATATTTTCACCTGCAAGTCAGTTGCTGACTTTACTATCACTCCTCATCTATTGGAAAAATTCAAAAAATATGAGATTACTTCTTGGAATCGCTTTGATTTTCTATGTTTCAGGAGATATTTTTGCTTTTACTTATTTCCACCCGAGAACCGATATAATGATGTCGCAGCCAACTCCAGACACTGAAACACTTAAAAGATTATCCTCTGAATGGAGCAGCATGAACTGGGTGAGATCAACTGTACTTCTTATAGGCGTTATATTCTCTTTTGCAGCGGTCGATAAGTTTTACTCTTTGAAAAATAAGTTTCCTAATCCTTAAATCATATCTTTTTACGATTTCGTTAAGATTGAATAACATTTCAAATAAAGATTGTTCAGGCTTTAATTGTATCTCTATTTACATAATTGCTATTTTTTCAAATAAATCGAAAACTACTCACGCAATAATTAGCTTTGCTATTACAGCACCACTATGGCAAAGAATAGAAATACAATACCCCTTGAAAATATAACTTTTAAAGAACGCCTTTCATCGTTAAAAAATCTACCAAGTTTGTTTAAGCTGGTTTGGCAAAGCAGTCCGAGTAAGACAATCATTAGTTTCATCCTTCGGATATTTCGTTCGGCCATGCCAGTTGCCCTGCTTTATGTTGGCAAACTCATTATAGATGAAGTGGTAGCGTTAAGTACCAGCGCCGCAAACGGCGATATGCAATTGCTTTGGGAACTGGTAGGATTACAATTTTTACTGGCGATTTTGAACGATGCACTGGGCAGAATGATTAATCTAACGGATAGCTTGCTTGGCGACCAGTTTTCGAATTATACTTCCATTAAAATAATGGAGCATGCAGCTACGCTCGATCTGGATCAATTTGAAGATTCGGTATTTTACGATAAGCTTGAACGGGCAAGGCAGCAAACAGTGGGGAGAAGTGTGATGCTTTCTCAAGTGATGAGCCAGATACAGGATTTAATCTCAATGGCTTTTCTTTTAACCGGTTTAATTGCTTTTAACCCCTGGTTAATTCTTCTTTTAGTGCTTGCAATTATCCCTTCCTTTCTTGGTGAATCTTATTTTAATAGCAAGAATTATGCATTGTCTCGCAGTCAGACACCAGAGCGCAGGGAACTCGATTATGTACGTTACCTGGGTGCAAGCGATGAAACGGCAAAGGAAGTAAAGATTTTTGGCCTCGCTGATTTCATTATCGACAGATTCAAAACTTTGTCTGATAAATTTTATCAGGACAACAGCAAGTTAGCGGTGCGCAGATCTATTTGGGGCACATTTTTCTCCATCTTAGGCACTATTGGTTATTATGCGGCCTATGGATTTATTGTTTACGAAACTGTTACCGGAAAATCGACGGTGGGTAACCTTACTTTCCTGGCAGGTTCATTTCGCCAACTGAGCAGCTTGATGGAAACGATGCTTTCCAGATTTACAATGGTTTCTCAAGGCGCCATTTATTTACAGGATTTCATTGATTTTTTTGAGATCAAGCCGAAAATTACCAAACCAGAAGCGGCGCTGCCTTTTCCAAACCCCATAAAATCAGGTTTTGTATTTGAAAATGTAGGGTTCCAATACCACAATAGCGATAGATGGGCGAACAGAAATTTAAGCTTTGAGCTCAAACCCGACGAAAAATTGGCCCTGGTTGGAGAGAATGGTGCAGGAAAAACGACCTTGGTTAAACTCCTGGCCAGACTGTACGATCCTAGCGAAGGTCGTATTTTATTGGATGGAAAGGATTTGAAGGCTTATGATTTAGACGACTTAAGGCATAACCTCGGCATCATTTTCCAGGATTACATCCGCTATCAAATGACTTTTTATCAAAACATTGCGGTCGGCAATATTAAGGAAATTGAAAATGAACAGTTGGTCAAAAATGCTGCGCAACTTAGTTTGGCAGATGAGCTTGCAAAGAAGCTGCCGGGAGCTTATCAGCAATGGCTAGGCAGGAAATTTAACGATGGAGTTGAACTCTCGGGCGGCGAATGGCAAAAGGTTGCGCTTGCCCGGGCATACATGAAAGATGCGCAAGTATTAATTTTAGATGAGCCGACCTCTGCATTGGATGCACGTGCAGAATATGAAGTCTTCCAACGTTTTGCACAACTTACTACAGGAAAATCAGCGGTTTTAATTTCACATCGTTTCTCTACTGCAAGGTTAGCTGACCGGATTTTAGTGTTAGAGAAGGGAACGTTGCTCGAGTCGGGAACGCACGAGCAACTCTTGAAAGCGGGAGGCAAGTATGCGGAACTGTTTAATTTACAGGCCTCAGGTTATAAATAAATCCAAAGAGTTTGCCAGTAAAACAAGAACTTATATTTTCATTTAAATCAAATTATTCCATAGCCAGAAACTAAGTTTTCCTTATTTTTGTCATCATGCCGAAACTAATCAACCTAGCCGTATTTCAACGTTTTTTCCGCTCCGGACAAGTTGGCGGTTTCTTATTGCTAATTTGTGTAGCCATCTCCTTACTGATCGCCAACACAGCATCGAAGGAAAGTTTTGAAGCTTTTTTAGAAACCAAGCTCGGGTTTGGCCATGTTAATTACAGCATTCTTGCCTGGATTAATGATGCTTTAATGGCCATATTCTTTTTACTTGTGGGGCTGGAAATTAAACGTGAACTCGTAGAAGGCGAACTATCTTCATTAAAAAACGCAGCACTTCCGGTAATTGCTGCGTTAGGCGGCATGCTGGTTCCAGCTGCAATTTATGCAGTATTTAACAAAGGAGCCGAAACTGCTAGCGGTTGGGGCATCCCTATGGCCACGGACATTGCATTTGCGCTGGCCATAATAGCCATGCTTGGCAAAAACGTACCCGCTAGCTTGAAGATATTTTTAGCGGCTTTGGCTATTGTTGACGATTTAGGCGCAATCTTAGTAATTGCCATATTTTACACCAACCAAATTCATTTTGAATACTTGGCTATGGCCGGCGGAATTTTAGTATTATTAAGTTTAATGAATTATTTCGGTGTAAAAAGCCTGATCTTCTATCTTATCCCAGGAATCTTTCTTTGGTACTTTATCCACCACTCCGGCATTCATGCTACCATCGCTGGAGTACTTTTAGCATTCACCATCCCTACAAACGAAACGGATGTTTTATCTCCTTTAGAAAAGTTAGAGCACGCCTTAAGCGTTCCGGTAAATTACCTGATCATGCCAATCTTTGCCCTGGCAAACACCAACATCACCTTCGAAAAAGAGATGATTAAAGGACTAGTTTCGCCTTTAGGCCTGGGCATTATAGTGGGTTTATTTGCGGGAAAAACCATCGGCGTGACGTTATTTTCCTGGCTGGCCGTAAAACTTAACTTTGCCGATTTACCCACCGGAGCAGGCTGGAAACATGTTTTAGGTTTAGGCATGTTGGCAGGCATCGGTTTTACAATGTCGATATTTATCGCACTGTTATCTTTTAGCGATGCCTTGCATGTATCAGAAGCGAAGTTCGCCATATTAACCGCTTCGGTTTTATCAGGCGTAGTGGGTTTTGTGTTTTTGAAATCGTTGAAGAAAAGTGAAGACTAAGCCGAAGGAAATAATCAGCGTTTAAATCGCTTTAAGATCCCCGCCTACGCGAGGATGACGATTCGTAGAAAGATTTCTCAATCGAAAAGCTCATTTCGCCTGCCTGCTGCAGGCAGGAAATGACGAGTGAGCGAATGAAGTACTAAGAACTTCGACGTCTGCTATTGATCTTCCACCCGGCTATCCGGCATAGGAGACAATGAAAGGAGAAAACGTCAAAGCTTTTGCACAAACTTTCAATACCCACCTTGACAAGGCATCGCGTATTCTGCGATTCTTCATCGCAGCTTGTTATGCCGCAAATTAAGCTTTTACGAATTTATCCGACATTGGATCCAGGCCTTGATTTTTCGCTTCTTTGTTATCAAGGACAAAGAAGTAGGCCGCCGCCAATGAGGCGAAGAAAATCAAAGGCGAAGCCTTTACATCATTTTAGTATCCTTCAACTACGCTCAGGATGACGATGAAGGGACAGATTTCTCAATCGCGAAAAGCTCATTTCGCCTGCCTGCTGCAGGCAGGAAATGACGAGTGAGCGAATGAAGTACTAAGAACTTCGACGTCTGCTATTGATGTTCCACCATGCTATCTGGCATAGGAGACAATGGATAGATAAAACGTCAAAGCTTTTGCACCAACTTCCAATACCCACCTTACCAAGGCATCGCGTATTCTGCGATTCTTCATCGCAGCTTGTGATGCCGCCAATTAAGCTTTGACGAATTTATCCGACATTGTCTCCAAGCCTTGATTTTTTGCTTCTTTGTTATCAAGAACAAAGAAGGAGGCCGCCGCCGATGAGGCGAAAGAAAATCAAAGGCGAAGCCTTTGGATCGCTTTAAGATCCCCGCCTACGCGAGGATGACGATGGATAGAAAGATTTCTCAGTCGCGAAAAGCTCATTTCGCCTGCCTGCTACAGGCAGGAAATGACGGACGAGCGAGTTTATCTTAGGGTAGAAAACGTCAAAGCCTTTACATCGCTTTAAGATCCCCGCCTACGTGAGGATGAAGATGAAGAGACAGATTACTCAATCGCGAAAAGCTCATTTCGCCTACCTGCTGCAGGCAGGAAATGACGACCTAATTTATTATAAACATGCGCTGTAGCACGGAGGGTTTAATTCCACCCCCCGCCTAAAGCATGATAAATATTCACCACCGCATTTAGCTGCTGTTTCTTGGTTTCTATCAATTCCAATTTAGATTGCAACGCATCCCTTTGGGTCATCAAAACCTCGAAATAATCAGCTCTGGCCGCTCTAAATAAATCATTTGAAATCTCTATGGATTGCGTCAATGCCACAACCTGTTTTGATTTTAAATCGTAGCTTTTCTGAAGATTCGAAATATTGGAAATTTGATTTGCCACCTCGATATATCCATTTAAGATGGTTTTTTCATAATTGAAAACAGCTTGTAATTGTTTAGCATTTGCTGTTAAATACTCTGCCTTAATCGCATTGCGATTGATAAGCGGACCCGCTAAATCTCCGGCAAGGGAGTAAATCAACGATTCGGGTGTACGTAATAAATAAGAAGGATTAAATGCCTGATAACCGATGCTCGCAGAAATCCCCAATGAAGGATAGAATTGTGCCTTCGCCACTTTAACATCTAACTTTGCTGCTTCCAAATCGTATTCGGCTTGTTTAATATCAGGTCGGTTAGCCAGTAACTGAGCCGGTAAGCCCGCCTGAATAGTAGGTGGAACCAATAAACTAAAAGCATTTCGATCTCTAACAATTGGCTGTGGAAAACGGCCCAATAGATAATTGATTTTATTTTCACTTTCGGTAATATCTTGCTGAATGTCGAATTCTAAACTTTTGGAACTCAACACTTCGGCTTCAAATTTACGTACGGCAAGTTCAGTAACTCTTGTAGCTTGTTTTTGAATTTTCATCAGTTCAAGCGCATTGCTTTGAAGGGCAATATTTTGCTTAACAATTTCCAGCTGATTATCCTGTGCTAGCAATTCGTAATAGGTATTGGCTATTTCTGCAATCAAATTGGTGATGACGAAATTCTTTCCTTCAACCGTAGACAGATAGCGGTCGACTGCGGCTTTCTTGGAATTGCGAAGCTTATGCCAGATGTCGGCCTCCCAATTGGCCTGTAAACCAAATGCATAATCGGGCAGCACTTCTGGTACTCCTTTACCCGGAGTAATTTCCGTTGAGGCATCGCCGGCACCAGAACTGGTGTATCGGCCAACTTTATCTAAACCAGCACCTACCCGATAACCAACTGTAGGAAACAATTCACCTTTTTTGGCCTTAATTTCATTTTTAGCCACTTCAATCTCCTGCAGGGTGATATTTAGTTCCTGGTTATTTTTAAGGGCGGTATCGATCAGGCTTACCAGATTTGGATCGGTAAAAAAACTACGCCACTGTACCGCTCCTGTATTGGTACTATCTAAGGATGTATTAAAACTAGCCGGTGTATTTTTATTCTCATTACGTTGGGCAAAATCTGGCACTTTACAAGCGTTGTAAGTGGCAACAGTGATAGCTAACCCAAGTATTTTATAAATTTTTTGCTTAAACATTATCTTCAATTTCTTCAGTTAACGGATGTTCTTCTTCAATTTTAATTAACTTGTGTTTGGCTGCGATGGTACCGAAAATGTAGTATAATCCTGGAATTACGATCACGCCGAATATGGTTCCGAACAACATCCCTCCTGCTGCTGCAGAACCAATGGTTCTATTTCCAATTTTACCTGGGCCGGAAGCAATCATCAAAGGAATCAAACCTGCAATAAATGCAAAAGAAGTCATCAAAATAGGTCTGAAACGTACGCTTGCACCTTCCAAAGCGGCTTTCAAAACGGTTGCACCCTGACTATGCCGCTGCGTAGCAAACTCTACAATCAAGACTGCATTTTTCCCCAACAATCCGATCAGCATCACCATGGCTACCTGAGCATAAATGTTATTTTCTAACCCCAACAATTGCAGGAACAGAAACGCTCCGAAAATACCAGCAGGCAAAGATAAAATTACCGAAAGCGGCAAAATGAAGCTTTCGTATTGTGCGGCAAGGACAAGGTAAACAAAGCCTAAACAGATCAAAAAGATATACACCGCTTCATTACCTCTGGAAACCTGATCTTTGGAAATCCCAGCCCAATCGATACCGAAGCCCCTTGGAAGCGTTTTAGCAGCAACTTCAGTGATGGCATTAATTGCCTGACCCGAACTGTAGCCGGGTGCAGATTGTCCACTAATTTCGGAAGCATTGTACATATTGTGACGCGTAATTTCAGATAATCCATACACTTTTTCCATCTTCATAAAAGCCGAAAACGGAACCATTTCATCACGATCGTTTTTCACAGAAAGCTTCAAGATATCTGCTGGCAACGCTCTGTATTGTGGCAAAGCCTGAACCATCACTTTATATTGGCGGTCATATTTAATGAAACTGGTTTCGTAATTACTCCCCACGAAAGTAGAAAGGGTATTCATTGCATTATCAATCGTTACGCCCTTTTGCTGCGCTATTTCATTATCAATGTTCAACATATACTGAGGAAAACTTGCGCTGTAGAAAGTAAATACCGATGACAGTTCTTTCCTTTTATTAAGCTCTTTTACAAAATCATTTCCAACCGTTTCCATGCGTTTGTAATCGCCACTTCCCGCTTTATCTAATAAGCGAAGTTCGAACCCTCCTGCGGCTCCGTATCCTGGAACTGCCGGCGGCTGGAAAAATTCAATAGTAGCACCAGGAATAGACTTTGCTTTTTCTTCCAGTTCTTTTATAATTTCTGATGCAGAGTGTTTACGGTCATTCCAATCTTTAAGGTTGATTAAACAGGTTCCGGAATTAGAGCCAGTACCTTCCGTTAAAATTTCGTAGCCTGCCAGCGATGAAACTGATTTTACACCATCTATATCTTCACATAGTTTTTGCAGGCGTTCTGCAATCTGGTCGGTACGTTCAAGCGTTGATCCTGGTGGCGTTTGAATAATCGCATAAACCATCCCCTGATCTTCATTTGGAATAAATCCTGAAGGTACGGTTCCGCTTAGTCCCCAAATCCCAAAGCAAAAAGCCACAAGAATTCCGAAGGTTAATAACCGGCGCCCCACCACTTTGCTCAGTATAATTTCATACTTACCAGATAACTTATTGAAACCATTATTAAAGCCATCTAAAAACCGGTCAACAGCTGTTTTCTTTTTCGGTTTCCCATGGTTGTTTTTCAACATAATGGCACACAAAGCTGGTGTTAATGTTAGCGCAACAATACCCGAAAGAATAATTGCTGTTGCCATAGTGATGGAAAACTGACGGTAGAAAATACCAACCGGACCAGACATGAAAGTTACCGGGATAAACACCGAAGCCATTAAAAAAGTGATGGCGATAATAGCCCCACTGATTTCTTTCATGGCTTGTTGCGTGGCTTTTAATACCGATAAACGCCGGTCGTTTTCCATCTTCGCATGTACAGCCTCAATCACCACAATGGCATCATCTACTACCACCCCAATGGCCAAAACCAAAGCAAATAGGGTAATTAAATTGAGCGTAATGCCAAACATAGACATGAAAACAAAAGTTCCGATGAGGGAAACCGGTACCGCTATGGCCGGAATAACGGTAGAACGCCAATCTCCAAGGAATAAGAATACCACCAAACCCACTAAAATGAAGGCTTCGATTAAGGTGTGTATTACCTTTTCGATAGAGGCATCAAGAAACTTGGAAACATCATAGCTGATTTCATAATTAAATCCCTTTGGAAAAGAAGTTGACTTAATTTCAGCCATTTTGGCTTTCACATCTTTGATTACCTGACTGGCATTACTTCCATACGATTGTTTTAAAACAATCGCCGCAGA
This sequence comes from Pedobacter sp. AC212, assembly GCF_979258625.1. Taxonomy (NCBI): domain Bacteria; kingdom Pseudomonadati; phylum Bacteroidota; class Sphingobacteriia; order Sphingobacteriales; family Sphingobacteriaceae; genus Pedobacter; species Pedobacter sp. AC212. Next base: position 3,910,606 of record NZ_OZ409870.1, read on the forward strand.
TGGTCTGCCGTTCAAATTAGAATACAAATTATAGGCTGCACTGCTGAAATCAACATCAGCCACATCTTTTAAACGCAACATTTCCCCATTCGGATTTGCCCTTAAAATGATGTTTTCGTAACCCTCTTTCGTATTAAAACGGCCAGAATATTTTAACACATATTCAAAAGCTTGCGAACGCTTGCCCGAACTTTCTCCCGTTTTACCTGGTGAAGCTTCCAGACTTTGTTCATCAAGCGATTTCATCACTTCATCTACAGAGATTTTATAAGCCTGCATTCTATCGGGCTTTAACCAAATGCGCATGGCATAATCCCGATCGCCCAAAATATCAGCAAAACCTACCCCATCAATCCTTTTTAATTCGGAAAGTAAATTGATATCGGCGAAGTTGTAAAGGAAATTCTCATTCAACTTTGGATCTGTGCTATACAAATTAATGTACATCAACATATTGGATTCTTCACGACTGATCTTCACGCCTTCACGAACCACCAACGGCGGAAGTTTGTTGGTTACCGCAGCCACCCGGTTCTGCACATTTAAGGAAGCCTGATTGGGATCAGTGCCTAAATTAAATACCACCTGGATGGAAGCTTCACCATCATTACCAGCATCTGAAGCGATATATTTCATCCCCGGAACACCGTTTAAGGCTCGCTCCAACGGGATAACTACTGATTTAATTAACAACTCGTTATTTGCTCCAGGATATTCTGCCGTGATATTAACTTTCGGTGGCGAAATAGAGGGAAATTGGGTAACGGGAAGATAGGAAACCGATAATGCGCCTAGAAATAAAATAATAAGCGATACGACTATAGAAAGGACGGGCCTTTGTATGAACTTGCTAAACATAAAAAATTATTGCTGGAGTTATTCGGTTTTTAATCTTAACTGTTTGATTACCTCTTGAGGATTTTGGAATTTGAAAGTGATTTTATCATCATCTTTCACTTTTTGTACGCCTTCAAGTAAAATCTTATCTCCTATTGATAATCCGCTTCCTACCACATATAGGTCGGGCATTTCGCCGCTAATCGTGATGTTGCGTGAGTGTACCATATTGCGATTATCGACCACAAAAACATAAGTTTTATCCTGGATTTCGTAAGTGGCTTTTTGAGGAATAACCAACGCCTTTTTAAGGGGAACAACCATTTGAATTTTTCCGGTTTCCCCGTTCCGAAGCAAATTGTCAGCATTGTTAAAACGAGCCCTGAAAGCAATGTTTCCGGTTTCATTGTTAAACTCACTTTCGATAACTTCTACTTTCCCTTTGGATTTTAATAGCTCGTTATTGGCTAAAAGCAAACTCACTTCTTGCTGCGTTTTTGCTTTGGCAGCCGCCTGGTAATTTAAATATTCGGGTTCGGAAACATTGAAATAAGCAAACACCTGACTGTTATCAGACAGGCTGGTTAAGAGTGCGCCTTCATCTACAAGACTTCCCAACTTCAAGGGAATCCGATCGATGGTGCCATTAAATGGTGCCCTGATTTCGGTATTAGATAAATGATATTTCGCTAAAGACGTTTCTGCATTAGCTTGTTGCAGTTTCGCTTTAGCCATGGCAAGCTCATTTTTCGAAACCACATTTTTATCAGAAAGCAATTTGGTATTTTCTACCTCTAATTCTGCTGCTTTGGTTTCGGCCTGGGCTTTCAAAACTTCTGCCTGTGCCATCCGAGGCATAATTTTAAATAAAACCTGCCCGGCATGTACCTGCTGCCCTTCATCAACATAAATATTTTGAAGATATCCCTTTTCCTGAGCACGTACTTCAATGTTGCGAACGGATTTAATTTGCGATACATATTCCTTCGTGAAGGAAGTATCGATGGTTACCGGAGAGGTTACGGCATAAGTAATTGCTTCTTCTTTTTCTTCCTTTTGCTGATTACAACCTGCTGCAGAGAGCAAAGCACACAGGCCAAAATACATGAAACTTCTGTTCATCTTTTTACTGAATTTATCTGATTTAATTCTTTCAATAGAATTAGAAGTAGAAAATCGATATATTCAGCAATCATTACATTTACCAAATAAAGCCGACTTCCCCTTAATTCCGATGCGAAATAAGGGTAGAATTATGAAGTTATAATGAAGTTGATTTCCTGACAGATCATTTCAGCATTTAGAAGATTACTGCTGATCAGTCTTATTTAAAAACATTTTTATCTTCATGCTGTTTAATCCTCAAATCGGAACAACCATTTATGATGAATAATATACCTCTAACTGTAAAGCGATCAATAGAATTACTGGGTTTAATGGCACTTGTAGCCGTTTTAGTAATTGGTCGCGATATTATTATGCCTATTCTGATGGCATTTTTTATCAGCATTATGCTGTTACCTATTTATCGGTTCCTAAAAAGAAAAAAAGTTCCGGAAACCTTTTCAATCATCCTGCCCATTTTACTGGTTGCCATATTCGTGGCGCTCATTGTATGGTTTTTCTCCAACCAAATCGGAATATTGGTTAAAGATTTCCCTCAAATTAAAAATAACGTTACGCAGCATATTAATTCTTTAAGCGATTGGATTAGTAGAATTTCGCAATATGATGCTAAAGAACAAAAGGCCTTTATTCAGGATAAAAGTGATGACATGATGAATATGGGTACCTCATTGGCAGGTGGTGCAGCGGTTACTTTGAGCGGCATTTTCGTGTTTATCGGTCTGTTACCCATCTATATTTATCTGATGCTTTTTTATAAAGACATTTTATTGCGTTTCATCTTTATGTGGTTCAAGCCAGATCATCACCCAAAAGTGAAAGAGGCTATTTACGAAACCGAATCGATCATTAAAAGCTACCTGGTTGGTTTATTAATCCAGGTGACCTATATGACGGTTTTACTGGGTGGAATTTTAATGCTAATTGGTATTGAACACGCACTGCTCATTGGAGTAGTTTTCGCAATATTAAATTTGATTCCTTATGTGGGTGCTTTAATTGGGAATGTGATCGGTGTATTGTTAACCTTGGCTTCTTCGCAAGAATTATGGCCTGTAATTACAGTTTTGGGTGTTATCGCTGGGGTTCAGTTTTTAGATAACAATATCCTAATGCCACGAATTGTGGGTTCAAAAGTTAAAATTAATGCCTTATTCTCTATTCTTGGAGTATTTATTGGAGGTAGCGTTGCTGGAATCTCCGGGATGTTCTTAGCTTTACCAATTGTTGCGGTATTGAAAATTATTTTCGATCGTACAGAAATGTTTAAACAATGGGGTGTTTTATTGGGCGATGAACGTCCTGCCAGAAGCCCGATGACGTTTCCATCTTTCCGGAAAAAGAAACCCGTTCCGGTTAAAGGCGGCACAGAAAAAGAATAGTTAACAATTATTATAAATGAGAAAATTAAGTACAATCCTATGCGTGAGCACTATGATATTAGCCGCTTGCAGTTCTTCCAATCAACAGTCTGATCAGAAGAAAACAGACACCATGACTGTAAATGAAACAGCCAATACTCCGGCAGATGCGATAACCGGAAAAATGGCACTTTTATCGACATCAAAAATCGGTCAGCCGATTAATATAAAATTTACCGTTTACAACAATGCAGATACCGCTGCAAAATTCTGTAAATGGCATACCCCTTTCGAAAACCTGATGAGTAAATATGTTGATGTTACCATGGAAGATGGAACGGAGGCAGCATATAAAGGTGCGATGGCCAAAAGGGTAATGCCACCTCCGGCTGATAGTTACATCACTTTAAAACCTGGTGATAGCACCAGTGTCGATTTCGACTTAAATAATGCTTTTACCATTGACAAAAGCGGTAAGTACACCGTTAAATATAATTCGGCTAATATCAGTGGGATAGTGATTAAAGACAGTTTACAACTCAACATTGTAAAATAATTTTAATTCGTTGTAATTAAAACCATTGCTGTTAGTCAAATGTTATATTGATAAATTAAATCGAAAATAAAATGGGACTATTAAAAACAGCGATAATTGGTGCCGCAGTATATGCAGGCTTTAAATATGTGACGAAAAAGGATCCAATTACAGGTAAATCTATTGTAGATGACTTGAAAGATCAGGCACCTGAATGGGTAGAAAAAGCAAAAGGCTACAAACGTGAATTCGAAACACGTGCAGATTATGCTAAAGAAGATCTTGGGATCTAGTTATTAGTCATTAGGATGAAATGCAAAAAGCACCGCTGGTTTAGCCAAGCGGTGCTTTTTTTTTAAATCTTCTTTTTATTAGCAGGTTTCCGCTCCTCCAGATAGTAATGCCAAATCATCATTAATCCTACGGTGCGAAAAGGTTTCCAGTCTGCTATCACATTTAACAACTCATCTTTAGTTGTATCTTTTGAGAGTTTCTTTAAACTTTTCAAAGCATTGACTGCAGCTAAATCACCAGTAGGAAAAACATCGGTATGATGCAAAATGAAAATCAGATAAATATCTACAGTCCAATCGCCTATACCTTTGACTTTTTTCAGCTGATCTCTAATTTCTTCATCAGGAAGTTTTTCTAATTGTGAAAGATCCAACTGGCCGCTACCAATCTTTTCGGCAAGATCACGTACATAAACGGTCTTCTGCCGACTGAAATAACAAGCCTTCAATTCCTGGTCGTTGAGTTTAAGGAAATTCGCAGGAGTGATTGCCCCTATTTTAGCTTTAAGCTTTTGCATAGCCGCAAGCGCAGACGCCAAAGATACCTGCTGCTCTAAAATAATATGAGCCAACGATTCAAAAGTGTTGGGCCTCGTCCAAAAGGGTGGATAACCATATTTTGCTAAAACGTTGGCCAATTCCTCATCTTTGCTGGCCAGGTAGTCGCACAACTCATAAAAATTATGTTGATTAAAAGTTTCGAACATAAAGCAAATTACCGCAAAAGAATATCATACGCAAACCTCAATATCGTCCCGAAAACTACAATTAAGAAAAATATGCGTACAAATTTATTTCCTTTTAGCAACGCCAGCTTTGTGCCAAAATAAGCACCGCCCAAATTAAAAATAGCCATTGGTATGGCATATTGAAAGAGGATATGACCGGTAGAACTAAAATAAATTATAGCCGCCAAATTGGTTGCAATATTTACAATCTTGGCATGAGCACTGGCGCCAATAAAATCAAAACCTAAAACTGCAATAAAAACCAAAATCAAGAAAGAACCTGTGCCAGGGCCAATTAAACCATCATAAAAGCCAATAAGCAACCCAAAAATAGCTGCCATTAAAACCTGCTGTTTAACAGTATGGTTTTTCTCCTGATGGATACCAAATTGTTTGTTAAAATAGGTATATAGTGCAACAAGAACCAGCACCACCAAAATAATGGGTTTGATAACCGAATTATCAATCCGGCTGACTAAAAAGGCCCCAAGCAGTGCGGCAAAAAAAGCAGTGCTAGCACAGGCCGCCAATACTTTCAAATTAAATTTTACCTGTTTTGAATACTTGAAAGCTGCTAAAGTGGTGCCTGCGATCGATGGAATTTTAGTTGTTCCGAGTAATGTAGCTACAGGATAATGGGGCAAAATAAGTAAGGTAGCTGGAGTTTGTAATAACCCACCGCCACCTACAATAGCATCTATAAACCCTGCTGCAAAAGCAACCAGGCAAAGCAATACCAGTTCATTAATCATTGATCAGGATTAAGGGATTTAAGGATTTTAAGATCATATTGCTTATTGATTCTTATATCTCAATTTCCAATTCCCTATTTTCTATTTCTTAATTTTATTCCCTATTTCCCATTCTCAATTCCCTGTTCTCTATTTACTTACCTACATTCTTTCCGGCGAAGTAATCCCTAAAATCAGCATCCCTGAATGAATAATATCAGCTGTTTTCTTGCTTAAGTTCAAACGGAATTGTTTAGTTTCTCCTGCTTCGGTTTTAACAATTGGAGGCACTTCGTGATAAAATTTGTTAAATAACTTCGCCAGTTCATATAAATAATTAGCCAAACTCGCCGGACTATAAGCTTTAGCAGCAATCTCAATTTCTGCCGGATATTTTGCCAACAAAAGAATCATTTCCAATTCCACAGGCAACATTTCTCCATACTTCGGGCTTGCTGACTTAGCGGCATATTCTGCTTTAGCTAGTAAAGATTTAATCCTCGCATGCGTATATTGAATAAATGGACCAGTATTTCCCTGGAAATCGATACTTTCCGCAGGATTAAATAATAAGCGCTTTTTAGGTTCTACTTTTAGAAGGAAATATTTTAAGGCGCCTAAACCAATATTCTGATATAAAGACGCCTTATCTTCTTCACTGAAATCATTTGTTTTACCCAGTTCTTCGGTCTTTTCGCGAGCAGTGGTCACCATGCTTTCAATTAATTCATCAGCATCCACCACCGTTCCCTCACGACTTTTCATTTTACCGTTTGGTAAGTCGACCATACCGTACGATAGGTGATAAAGCCCCTTAGCCCAGCTTTTACCTAATTTCTCCAAGATTAAAAATAATACCTTAAAGTGATAATCCTGCTCATTACCAACCACATAAATCGACTCATCCATATTGAAATCGTCGTGTTTCATCTCTGCAGTTCCTAAATCCTGGGTAATGTAAACAGAAGTCCCATCAGCACGTAAAACCAATTTCTGATCTAAACCATCAGCCGTTAAATCAATCCAAACTGAACCATCTTCTTTCTTGAAGAAAACACCTTTCGCCAGTCCTTCATCAACGGTATCTTTCCCTAAAAGATAGGTATTACTTTCGTAATAAAACTTGTCGAAATCTACACCAAGGTTTTTATAAGTTACGTTGAAGCCTGCATAAACCCACTCGTTCATGGTTTTCCAAAGTGTAACCACCGCCTCATCGCCTTGCTCCCATTTCAAAAGCATTTGTTGTGCTTCTTTAATCAATGGTGCATTTTTCTTCGCCTCTTCCTCGGTTTGTCCTTCTGCTTTTAAAGCTTCAATTTCTTTTTTGTATTCCTTATCGAAAATCACATAGTATTTTCCGACTAAATGATCGCCCTTTAAACCAGAACTTTCAGGCGTTTCTCCATCACCCCATTTTTGCCAGGCCAGCATTGATTTGCAAATGTGAATGCCGCGATCGTTAACCAGGTTAACTTTTACTACATCGTAACCATAGGCTTTTAGCAATTCGGAAACCGAATAACCCAATAAATTATTACGAACATGCCCCAGGTGAAGTGGCTTATTGGTATTTGGCGAAGAATATTCTACCATTACCTTTTTACCATTAGATGGATAAACGCCAAAATCAGGCGCTAAAATTTCATTATTAAACTGATTTAAAAAGTAGCTTTCAGCGATGCTTAAATTCAGAAAACCCTTCACCACGTTAAATTTGGTTACATTTTCTACGTTAGCCACCAGATATTCACCAATTTCGTTAGCAGTTTGCTCAGGCGATTTTTTAGATATCTTAGTAATCGGAAAAACAACTATGGTTACCTGGCCTTCAAATTCTTTGCGGGTTTCTTGTATATTGATCAGGCTTTCAGCAACTTCTTCCTTGTAAAGTTCAAGGATGGCTTTCTGCGCTTCGGAAATAATAAAATTCATGGCGTAAAAATAGGTATTAAAGCGGAAAGCTGAAAGACCAAAGCAGAAAGCATTGTGTGAGAAAATATTTTTAAAAATTTGGAAAGGTGCTATTCTGCTAATCGGTTAACACAGCCCTCCTTTTCCTTGGTCGTCCGGCAGGCGGGCGCTGTAGTCCCGATTGATTTCGATAAAAAATCGAAAATCGGGAGCTGCCGCTGCAATGAGGTTTTAGCTGTCAGGTTTTCGCAAGAAACAATCTTCTCTATGGAAGCGGCTACCAAATCTCTCCTCTCCATTCTCATATCTAAATTTTTCTAATAGATTTGCAATAACTAACTTATTTATGAGCGAGCAGAATCCAAATTTTAAAGTGAGCGTGAATACCGAAATCGGCAGATTGCGTAAATTGTTAATTCATAGTCCAGATAGCGGATTGGGAAAAGTGGTTCCATCGAAAGCGCAAGATTGGCTTTTTGAAGATATTGTCCACCTCGATACCATCCGAAAGGGCGAATACGACTACTACATTAAACTCCTGATGTATTTCTTAGATCCTGAAAAAATCAAGGGAAAGCTCGCTCTAATAGATTCGGAAGAAGGAAACAGAAATTTTTACAAACCCAACCATCCCGATTTTCACAACTCAAATTCAGTAATAGAAATTCAAAATCTATTAAGTGAAATGTTGGAAAACGAATCTATCCGCAAAAAATTAGTGGCTGCTGTTTGTGCCATTGAAGGTTGTACTTATAAGGTGCAAATGCAATTAACCAATACTGATCCGAAGGAACTGGCGGAGATTTTTATTTCCGGAACTTTGGCCAACGACACGATGATTTTTGCGCCAATTCCGAACTTGATTTTCACTCGAGATGTAGGTACAACGATCAATAACCACATTTTATTAAACAAACCGGCAAAAAAAGCCCGCGTTCGTGAAACGCTTTTAATGCGTTATATTTTCTTCAACCATCCCTTATTTGCCGACTATCAAAATAAGGTTCTCGAAATTCCTGATGTTACCATGCATTTCCTGCGTCCGGGCGATGAACCCGCTTTTAGCACTACCCTGGAGGGTGGCGATGTGATGATGGTGAGTGAAAACCATGTGTTGATCGGTTGCAGCGAGCGTACCTCTGAGCATGGCGCAAACGAGGCGATAAAATTATTGTTTGATAATGATGTAGTAGAAAAAGTGACGGTGGTAAAAATCCCAAGCAAACGCGATTACATGCACTTAGACACCGTTTTTACGCAAGTTAAACGCAATACCTGGGTTATCCTGAACTCTATTGCCCATTCACCAAAATACAATCCATACGAACCGATAAATTTTTTAAAGGAGCCCGAAAAATTGGAAGCCACAACTGCTATCCAGTTCACAAAAGCAAATCCACAGGAGCCAAAACACTTTGAACACGTGGAAGCTTTGTTGAATGATATTAGTCAGAACGATTTAAAGAGCAGTGAGCCAACCAAAATTATTTATAGCGGCAATAACCAATTCCCATACGATTCCAGAGAGCAATGGACGGATTCCTGTAATCTGCTGGCCATAAAAGAAGGTGTTGTTTTGGGTTACGATAGAAACGATAAAACTGTAGAAGCATTTAAAGCTGCTGGTTTTGATGTAGTTGATGTGAAAGATCTGATTCAGGATTTGGAAAGTGGAAAAGTAAATGCAGAAACTATCACCGATACTTTAATTTTAATGCCATCTGCAGAACTTTCTCGTGCCCGTGGAGGTTTCCACTGTATGAGTTTACCGATATTGAGAGACCGTTTAAGTTGAAAGTAAAAAGTTCAAAGTAAAACACTACGTCGAGATTCTTTAAACTTTTAACTTTACAATTTAACTCCTATGCAGACAACCAATCACCTCCTAATGATTCGCCCGGTTGATTTTAAATTCAATGAGCAAACTGCGGGCAATAATAAATTTCAGGTAGCCTCAACTGAAAGTGATGTACAAAGCCAGGCTTTAAAAGAGTTTGATGGTTTTGTAGATCTGTTGAGAAAAAACGATGTTGATGTTACCGTTGTAGATGATAGTTTGCAACCTGAAACACCTGATTCTATCTTCCCTAATAATTGGGTTTCTTTTCATGATGATGGTACGATTTATCTTTATCCAATGTTTTCTGAAAACCGGAGATTGGAGCGCAGAAAAGAAATATTAGATGGCTTGACAGAAAAATTTCAGGTAAATAATGTAAATGATTTAAGTTTCTACGAAACTGCGAATATTTTTCTTGAGGGTACAGGTAGCATGGTTTTGGATCGTGCTAACAAAATTGCATACGCTTGCCTGAGCATTCGTACGGAAGTAGAAGCATTTAACAATTTTTGTCAGTTAGCTGGGTATAAATCAGTTATATTTAACGCTCTTGATTCGAGCGGATTTCCGATATACCATACCAACGTAATGATGTGCATTGGAGATCGTTTCGCTGTTATTTGCTTTGATTCAATTGCAAATTTGTATGAACGCGATTTTGTACGCAAAGTACTCACATTAACTAACAAGGAAATTATTACCATTAGTTATGATCAAATGAATCACTTTGCTGGAAACATGTTACAGGTATCTAACGCACAAGGCGAAAGTCTATTGGTAATGTCAGAGCAAGCCTATTTGTCATTAACAAAGGATCAAATCAGTGCCTTAGAAAAATACTCCCGAATTATTTATGCACCGATATACACCATTGAAAAAAATGGTGGCGGCAGCGCAAGGTGTATGTTAGCAGAAATTCATTTACCGGAGAAATCACAATAGGTTTTCCGCTTAATTCATTTCCCGCTCACCTCCACGTCATTGCGAGGTACGAAGCAATCATAATGCGACAAAAGGCAAACTTGTTGTTATAAGATTGCTTCGTTCCTCGCAATGACGACCGCCTTAAACTATAGCTTATTTTCGCATGATTATCTCCCGCTGATTACGGAGATTTACGCAGATCACTGTATTATCTGCGTAAATCATTTTAATCTGCGGGCTAATCTCACCTCCACATCATTGCGAGGTACGAAGCAATCCCAATGCGACAGAAAGGCAAACCATAGTTGTAAGATTGCTTCGTACCTCGCAATGACGACCGCCTTAAACTAAAATTAATTTTCGCTTAATTCATTTCCCGCTCACCTCCACGTCATTGCGAGGCACGAAGCAATCCCAATGCGACAGAAAGGCAAACCATAGTTGTAAGATTGCTTCGTACCTCGCAATGACGACCGCCTTAAACTATAATTAATTTTCGCTTAATTTATTTCCCGTTGATTACGGAGATTTACGCAGATCGCTGTATTATCTGCGTAAATTATTTAAATCTGCGGGCTAATCTCTAACCTACACGTCATTGCGAGGTACGAAGCAATCCCAATGCGACAGAAAGACAAAACTTTAGTTGTAAGATTGCTTCGTACCTCGCAATGACGACCGCATTTAAAACGCTATCAGCTGGTGTCTTCACCAGCCGAAATACAATGCAGTTCATACCACAATTTATTACAGATAGTTTTAGTACTTTCGCCGAAAATTTAAAATCAATATGTCTTTAGCACAAGAATTACAAACCCGCTCGGGAAACAAATGCGAACTTTGCACATCAGAAAGCAGTTTAAGTGTTTATGAGGTTCCTCCAACGAGCAATGCCAATAGCGATAACAGCATTTTAGTTTGTAAAACCTGTCTAAATCAAATTGAAAAAACAGAACAGTTAGATGCCAACCATTGGAAAATACTCACGGAAACCATGTGGTCAGAATTTGCACCTGTGCAAGTGGTGGCGTGGAGAATGCTAAGCAGATTAAGAAATGAAGGCTGGGCATCAGATAGTTTGGATATCTTGTACCTGGAAGATGAGACGTTGGAGTGGGCGAAAAAAACAGGCGATCATGAAATGGATGGAACGGTCGAATTTCATCAGGATAGCAATGGAACTCGTTTACACGAAGGCGATACCGTTGTTCTGGTTAAAACTTTGGATGTTAAAGGCTCAACCTTGAGTGCAAAATTAGGCACAGTTGTGAAGAACATCCGTTTGGTTCATGATAATACCGAACAAATTGAAGGGAAAGTTGAAGGCCAAACCATTGTGATTTTGACTAAATACTTAAGAAAAGGCTAGTCAATCGGCATCAAATTACAATGATGAGTTCGCTATAAACTCAAGAATGTATTTGTACAAATCATTGCCGCCAAATATCATCTGACTAATCATTGGAACGTGGCTTTTGCCTTTAATTTCCTTCATTTCTACAGAAACATTGTTGGCTTTTAATTTTTGGCAAAGTCTCGGCGTTTGAATCTTTATGGCATTGTAAGTTTTTCCGCCGTATAAAAGTAAATGTGGGTTTTTAATATTATTCACGTAGTTTAAAGGAGACGCCGACTTCCAAACCGCGGGTTTGTCGGTAAATGTTCTCAAAAAATCGAAGTAATAATCATCCTTTTCAGCTTCGGTTAAATATTCAAAAATATCGAGTCCGAAGGGATCGTTCAAAATCACCCCCTTAATTGGATTTTTGATTCCAGCATGTTGAAAATATTGTGGATCTGAATTAATCAGTTCGCCTAAGTGGGCACCAGCAGAATGGCCCATTACAAAGATATTCTCTTCACTCGCGGAATATCGAGATATATTTTGCTTCACCCATTTCACAGCCAAAGCACAGTCATTAGCCATTTTTTGATATTGCGCTTCAGGTGCTAAAGGATAATTAATAATGACCGTAACCACTCCTTTTCTAGCGAAATTTCTACCAAGCCACCAATACGTTTCCTTTTTTCCACTGCTCCAAGATCCGCCATGTATGAAGATTAAAACAGGCTTATTTTTAACATTGTCATTTTTGTAAAAGACATTTAGCGTATTATTTTCTTCAGCATTGCCAGCATAATTAATGTTTTTTGCTGTCTTTATTTGTGCTGAAGCTATAACGGCTTGAAACAAGAGCATTAGTAAAATGAAGTATTTTGTCATGTCGAAAACGATCTAACGATTCAATGGTGAATAAACGAAATTGTTGTTCATACAGATTTATTCTCGATAGAAAAAGGGAATAAGGAAATGAGGAATAGATTAGGTTTTCAAGTCGAGTTGTGCATTATTTTGGAGCCATTAACTATTTCCTATTAGCCATTTGCTATTTCTTATTCACTATTTCCTATTCCCTTTGCTCCCATTCCCTACGCACCCATCCGCGATTAAGCCTTAATCAACGGATTTTTCTCTTTCGCAAACAAATCAAAAACCTTTTTATCTACAAAAGCCGGGAACAACTTGTTCATCCATACCGCTAACTTACCTTGACCAGTCATTACTAGTGTTCGTTTGCGTTTTTCAATTCCATCAGCAATCATGCTTGCTACTTCTTCAGAAGTCATCATTTTGCCTTCATCCATGCTCGTTTCACCATGGGCGGCTCCATCTTTTGATAAGGCCGTTACACGAATATTGGAAGCTGTAAATCCCGGGCAGGCCACTAAAACATTTACACCGGTTTTTAAAAGTTCGGTACGCAAAGATTCCATGAAACCATTCATAGCGAATTTTGATGCCGAATAACCTGTTCTTCCTGGTAAACCGCGATAGCCTGCTATTGATGAAATGCCAACAACGATTCCTTTCGTTTTCAAGATCTCTGGCAGCGCATATTTTGTACAATAAACCGTACCCCAAAAATTAACATCCATTAAATTTTTCAGTACCGATAAATCTAAATCATTAAATAAAGCACGCATAGATAAGCCTGCATTGTTTACCAAAATATCGATTCTTTGAAAAGAAACCAGCGTTTGTTTAATAATCAGTTCGCAATCGGCTTCTTTACTTACATCCGCCTGTACGGCAACCGCTCTAATGCCATATTTTTTTTCTAGCTCTGCTGTGATTTCGCAAAGCGTAACATATTGGCGGGCTGCTAAAACCAGGTTTGCGCCACGTTTAGCAAATTCTTCAGCACAAGCCTTTCCAATTCCGCTCGATGCGCCTGTAATGATGATTACTTTATCTTTTAGGTTCATATTAGTATCTAGTATAGGGACTCAAGTATTAAGACTTGACACCTTCTAATTCATTTTAAAATAATGGGTTGCCTCGGCCACTTTATCCGTGTTGATGATATCTGCGCCCAATTCACGAAGCATTTTCCAAGAAGTTTCATTATCAGGAGCGCCCCAAAAGCGAAAAGGTAATCCTAATTTATGAGCATTATCAATCGATAATTTCAATTTCGCTTTGTCTGCTTCTGAAATCTCTCCCACTCCTTTCCACTTCGAATATTTCGCAAAATTATCGCTGATCATTACTATTTTCTGTAAATCTGAGGCAGAGTAGTCAACATTTGGCAATCCATCAAAGTATAAATTGGCCCAGTCGAAATTACTTTCCGGACGATTACCGGTGATGACCACAGCAGAATTTCTTCCCTGCCTGCCGAAAACTTTTTGATATTTTTTTAGCGTCTTGAGTAAAGCTTTGGAAGTTAAATTCCAGTCATCTTTAATATCAATTACCAGATGGATCGTGTAATAATCTTTCGTTTTGGAAAACCTGGAAAGCGGCTTGAGATATAAATTTTCTAAAGTATTACCAGCTCTAATTTCTTTCTTGCTATGCGCCACCATTAATGAATCGCCTATCAGGAACACATCAGCCTCAATCGAAAACGCTTTATTTTCAATGGCCTCAAAAAAAGGACGTTTGTGCGTGTAATCATTATGAGAATGGATTTTAACTTGTGCCATAACAGCAAAATTGAATCCGATGGCTACCAATAAAATAATAAACTGTTTTGCCATTATTTCATCATTGCAGTTTCATAAGGCACACGGGTAATAATCGATCGGCCTAAAGTAATCTCATCTGTATATTCTAATTCCCCACCAAAAGCAATGCCTCTGGCAATTGTAGTTACAGGGACGTTAAAATCCTTTAATCTTTTGTAAAGATAAAAAAGTGTCGTGTCGCCTTCCATATTCGGACTCAGTGCCAATATTACCTCCTTAATATCACCAGTAGAAACTCTTTGCACTAACCCATCAATGTATAAATCTGTTGGTCCGATACCGTCCATAGGAGAAATTAAACCGCCCAAAACATGGTAAACACCGAAATATTGCCCGGTATTTTCAATTGCCATCACATCCCTGGTGTCTTCTACAACACAAATCGTTTCCTTATCACGCTTGTGCGAAGTACAAATTTCGCAAATCGTATGATCGGAAATGTTATAGCAAATGCTGCAGTTTTTAATTTCCTGCTTAAGCTTAATTAATGTGTTTCCAAACTGGTTAACCTCCTCCTGTTCCTTATTTAAAAGGTGCAAAACCAATCTCAACGCCGTCTTTTGCCCAACACCCGGTAATTTCGAGAATTCGTTTACCGCATCTTCAAGCAGTTTGGATGAAAAATTCATGCACAAAAATATACAAAATCGTTGATAAAAAATGTTGTCAAAAGCAAGACAAATTTATTTTTTTGGAAATCAATACCAGTAGTTCTTAGGCTCCATCAGTCCTGCCATTTGCTGCAATCTTTTTCTTGCAAAGTTACTAACTCTAAATATCTGGTTGCTTAGTAGAGTTAGTAACTTTAAAAGCAACCAAAAGGATTTCCGCTCCTGTCAGGTTTGAAATAGTAAGGTAAACTGAAGTAATTTAAACCCGGCCGAAGCGGGTACGAAACCTGATTTTTCTCGGGTGAGTAAAGCGAAGGACGGGACTAATTAGCCGATGAAAACTGAAACCTGATTTCCAAATCAAAATATTGATTATAAAAATCGTTTTCTTTACATTTAACACCTTAAAACAAAACTATGTCGCCAACCATCCTACTGTGCTTTTTAATTGGTTATTTTTTAGTACTGATTGTTATTTCTTTCGTCACCTCCAAAGATTCATCTGATAATAATTCCTTTTTTGTTGCCAACAGAAACTCGAAATGGTACTTGGTTGCCTTTGGAATGATTGGAACAGCACTTTCTGGAGTAACATTTATTTCAGTACCTGGCGAAGTTGGTGCACCTGCAGGAAATCAGTTCCAATATTTTCAGTTCGTTTTGGGTAACGCAGTCGGATTCATTATCATTTGTACGGTACTTTTGCCACTCTATTACCGAATGAACCTGACCTCAATTTACAGTTATATTGAGCAACGTTTAGGTCATTACAGCTACAAAACAGCAGCTTCTATATTTCTTTTAAGCCGTACACTGGGTTCGGCAACACGGTTGTATCTGGTGGTAATTGTTTTACAGCGCTTCATTTTCGATAATTACGGCGTTCCATTTTGGTTAACAGTGTTAATTTCATTGGCCCTAATATGGTCTTACACGTTTAAAGGCGGTTTAAAAACTATCATTATTACAGATACTTTGCAAACGTTTTTCTTAGTATTATCTGTTTTTTTAACCATTTATTTTATTTGCAGCAGCTTAAATTTAAGCATTCCGCAAGCATTTGAAACGATAAAAGACAGCAGTTATTCGAAAATATTTTTCTGGGATGATTTCCTAACCAATAAGTGGTATTTCAGCAAACAGTTTATCGGAGGTATTTTCGTAACCATCGCCATGACGGGTTTAGATCAGGATTTAATGCAGAAAAACTTAAGCATGGGCACCATAAAAGAAGCGCAAAAAAACATGTTCACTTTTACAGGTGTGTTTGTAATTTTAAATGTTTTCTTCTTAAGCGTGGGTGCTTTATTGTATATCTTCGCCGCTAAAAATGGCATTGAGATTCCTCTTGACCATATTACGGGGAAACCTCGTACCGATTTGTTATTCCCTGAAATTGCATTGAACAACCTGGGCGCAGTACCTGCCATTATATTTATGTTAGGCTTAACCGCAGCTACTTTTGCCACCACCGATTCGGCACTGACTGCTTTAACTACCTCGTTTTGTGTAGACTTTTTAGGGATGGCAAAAGCCGAAAATGTAAACGCTAAAGATGCTGTAAAAAAACGCCACACTGTTCACGTGGCTTTTTCAATTTTAATGTTTCTGGTTATTATCGTAATCAATGCACTAAATAGTTCATCAGTAGTCAGTTTAATTTTCACTATTGCCTCCTACACTTACGGGCCACTTTTGGGCCTTTACAGTTTTGGTTTGTTTGTAAAAAAACGTGGCTTGCACGATAAATTAGTACCAATAGTTTGCATTTTATCCCCTTTTTTATGTTACTTGCTTTCAAGCTATTCAAAAGAAATTTTAGGAGGCTATGTTTTTAGTGTTGAACTGATTTTAATTAACGGTTTAATCACATTTATCGGCTTGCTTTTAATCAGCAAAAAAACTGATGCGCAAACCAAATTTTAATATTAGAATACAGTATATATGACGAGTGAAGAAAAAATTAGAAGCGCTTTTGAAAATAAAGATTGGCAGGAAATAAAGGTAACCGACTCCTGGCAAATTTTTAAAATAATGGCCGAGTTTGTAGATGGTTTTGAGAAATTGGCTAAAATTGGTCCTTGTGTTACCATTTACGGATCTGCCCGTACTGCAGAAACGAACAGATATTATCAGCTTGCCGAACAATGTGGTAAATTACTTACCGATCGCGGTTATGGGGTAATTACCGGCGGTGGTCCAGGGATTATGGAAGCTGGTAACAAAGGTGCACATACAAACGGCGGAAAATCTGTAGGTTTAAATATTGAGTTGCCGTTTGAGCAATTCCACAATAAATATATCGACCACAATAAGTTATTGGAATTCGATTATTTCTTTGTCCGTAAAGTAATGTTTATGAAGTACAGTCAGGGTTTTGTGGTTTTACCTGGCGGTTTTGGCACCATGGATGAGCTTTTCGAAGCATTAACGCTGATTCAAACGGGTAAAATAGCCCGCTTCCCAATCGTATTGTTGGGTAAAGATTACTGGAGCGGATTAATCGACTGGATTAAAGGAACAATGCTGCAGAAGGAACACAACATACACGAGGAAGATTTAAATTTATTCCGCCTTGTTGATACTGCTGAAGAAGCTGCCGAACACATTTTTAGGTTCTATGATAAGTATGTGCTTAAACCGAATTTTTAATCAGAATCAAAGGATTATTGACCAGAATTGAAGGGATATAAGATTCCCAAGATTTTGGACGTTAAAAAATTAAACCAGAATTACAAGATTTTACTTTGGGGTTTTATTTAGTGAATTAATCATTCAAAATTCAGTAATTATAAAAAGTGCTTGTTCTGCAGGCACTTTTTTTATGTTTAACATTTTGGTGTAACAACTTAGAATAACTTTAATCTAAATCGAAACATATTTCAAATGGCCAAGTTTATTGATTGGAAAAGCAATTGGTTTAACTCAAATTTCGAATTGTTTATTGAAGGAGTACAAAAAGGTGCAATTACATTTAGCACCTGGAAAAGTGATGCAGAAGCTACATTAGAAAACGAAAGCTATTTTTTCAAAAGTGTGGGATTTTGGAAGCCAAAAACAAATATAATTGACCAGAAAACGAATAAGGTTTTTGGGGTGATTACTTACGGTAATTGGAAATTCGAAGCAACAATTAATATGGAATCTGGAGCCGAATATGCCTGGAAACCGACCAGTTTTTGGAAATCGCAATGGTTGTTATCCAATAATAACAATACAAACATCATGTACAGTGCTGGTAAAAGAATGGGTTCGATAACAGCTGACACTGACAATAAATTGTTAATCGTTGCAGGATTATTTATTAAACAAATTTACAATAGAAGAGCGGCAGCAGCTGTTTGATAAATCGTTAATAGTAAGTTAGGATATAGGAAATTATAGCACCCTGTGGAAATGGAAAGGATATTAAATTGGAGAAAAGGGTTATTTGATAGTAATTATCAAGTATTTGAGGGTACTTACCTAAAATTTTCGATCAATTTTAGTTCATTAAAAAATTCGGCAATTGCCACCACTCAAAAAGGGATTTATTTATTGAGAAGTGATGGCTATAGCAATCCCGAAACCAAAATTTTAAATAGTAATCACGAGCTTCTAGCAACCATTAGATACGATTGGCTTGCATTTAAGGCGAGAGTAACGTTTGCAAATGGCGACAATTTTGATTGGAGTTATCAAAACAGCTGGTTAAGCAGGTGGTCGCTAAATAACCATACAGATACACAAATTATTTATAATTCATCTACCAGCAATGGCTTAATTCACGGCAATACCGACGATGACATGCTTTTTTTTATCGGCTTATTTATTCGAGAATATTATTCCAGAATTCTTTATGCGATGGTTTTAATCGTGCTTTTCATGTCTTTTATCCGTAATGTTTTCTACTAAAATTTCTTTGATTCTCTCTGTCGGGCGGGCAATCACGGCCTTATCTCCCGAAACTATAATCGGTCTTTCTATGAGAACAGGATTTTTCACCATGGCATCAATCCATTCTAAATCGGTTAAGTTTTTACCCTTATAATTTTCGATGTAGATTTTCTCTGTCTTACGAATCAATTCAAATGGCTTAATACCAAGTTTTTTGACTAGTTCAATTAATTGCGCCTTGTTTGGTGGAGTTTCCAGATAATAGATTACTTCAAAATCTCTATTACTATTTTCCAGTTCCCGTAAAGCCTGGCGGCTTTTGGTGCATCTGTTATTATGATAAATCTGAATCATTCTTACTCGAATTATAAACCGCTAACACCACCGCTCACTACCAATTTCATGGCATCTCCTGCGCTCATTTTTAAATCCTTAACCTTATCTCTTTTCACAATACAAAGCTGACCAGCAAATGAATAAGACAACGGAAAATAAACGGCGACATCGTCAGGAAGATCGAGTTTATGCAAATCATTTTGGGTTAAAAACCCAATTTTTTTCATTCCACCTTCAACTTCAACCAATACCGGATGATTAAATTTTTTCTCATCACCAACAAAAGCTTCGGTTAAATCTTTAATAGATGAATAAATGAAATTAAGCAAAGGCAAGCGATGCATCATGCGCTGAAACCAGTTATACATCGGCTCGGTTACCAAATTGGTTACGAAGATACCAGCCAATAAAATAATGGTTACAACAGTTAGTAAACCCAGACCCGGAATGTTTCTGCTTTCGCCTGTACGGGGATTTACACCCAGAATATTGTTTACATTTAGCCAGCTATCAACAGTTGTAACTGCCCAAACTACAATAAAAATGCTCACAGCGATGGGCACAACAATTAATAAACCTTTAATTAAATAGTTTAAAATGGCTTTCCCTACTCTGTTCATGCTGCAAATTTATTCAAAATTGTTCAATAGTTCATTAGTTAGCATGATGGATAAAATTTAAATGTTCATTAGTCATTGGTCATTGGTTCATTAGTTAGCATGGTGGATAAAATTAAAGTTCATTAGTCATTCGTCACTGGTTCATTAGTTAGCATGATGGATAAATTTAAAGGTTCATTCGTCATTGGTTCATTAGTTAGCATGGTAGATAAATTTCAATGTGTATTGGCACACATGCAATTATGCATCCAGACTGATGAACTAGTGCACAAATGACTAATAAACTAATTACCAATGAACTAATTACTAATAAACTAACCTATTCATAAAAATAAACCCTCTTTACTCGCTGTGAAATATTTGTAAGGATTTCATAAGGAATCGTGTTGATATCGTCTGCAAGCTGCATAATAGTATGTTCCTGATTGAAAACAATGGCTTCGTCTCCAGCTTTTACATCGAGGCCAGTAACATCCAGCATCGTCATATCCATGCAAATGGAACCTATGGTCGGCACCAAATGTCCATTGATGAGCATTTTACCTACGCCATTACCAAAAATACGGGCATAGCCGTCAGCATAACCGATTTTTACCGTCGCTATTTTTCCCCCATTTGGCATCACTCCTCTCCTGCTATATCCAACCGTTTCGCCCGCCGTTAAGGTTTTAACCTGCGTTACGGTTGTTTTAAGTACCATTACCGTTTGTAAGCCGCGGTTATTAGCTAAAGCAGCGTCGAAACCATATAAGCCTATTCCTAAACGAACCATATCCATTTGTCCGTTTGGCCAGCGGCTAATTCCCGACGTATTGGCAATATGAAGTAAAGGTTTGTAGCCTAAAACTGCTATCAGTTGTGTAGCAATGGAATTGAATTTTTCAATTTGTTGTTCAGTAAAACCATCGTGAAGGGCTTCTCCGCTTGCTACCAAATGAGAAAATATACTTTTAACGCTTAGCCGTTGCGAATTTTGTAAGCATATTGCTAAATTCTCCATATCGGCAGATTCAAATCCCAATCTGTGCATACCACTATCAATCTTAATATGAATAGGGTAATCGAAATCATAATCAGAAAGTGCATTCAAGAAGCTATTCAAAATTTCGAGACTATAAATCTCAGGTTCTAACTGATGTTTAATGATGGCTTCAAAAGCAGATTCTTCAGGACTCATCACCATAATAGGAAGTGTTATTCCCGCTTTGCGAAGGGCAATTCCTTCATCGGCATAGGCCACAGCCAAATAATCAACTTTGTGAAACTGCAATAAATTGGCAATTTCAAAACTTCCACTTCCGTAAGAGAAAGCCTTAACCATGGCCATAATTTTAACACCGGGTTTTATTTTCGAACGATAGAACTGCAGGTTGCGAACCATGGCATTCAAATCAATCTCTAAAACCGTATCATGGATTTTTTGAGTAAGCAATTTACTAATCCTTCCAAATTCATATCGCCGAGCGCCTTTTACTAAAATGGTTTCATGACTGAATTGTAAACCTGGAAATGCTTCAATGAAAGCATTTGTCGTTTCAAAAAACTGGGCTTCGGTGTTAAAGAGGCTTTCATATTTTGAAATGTGTGGGCCGATCCCGATCAAACGATTCACTTTCTTCTGGATCAATAAATCAGCAATTTCGGTATATAAATCCAGATCGTCCTGACCCGTTTCAAATAAGTCAGAAAGAATTACGGTTTTCTTAGGATGTTGATTCTGTTGATTGAGAAAATCTAGTGCAATGGCTAACGATGAAATATCCGCACTGTAAGAATCATCGATGATGGAGCACTGGTTAATGCCATTCTTAAGTTCCAAGCGCATACTCACATGACTTAATTTTTCCAAACGAAGATCAGCCTGTTCTGCAGAATAGCCTAAAGCGAGCAAGGTTGCCCAACAAATCATGCCATTTTCTATCGATGCCTTATCCTTAAAAGGTAACATGCATTCAATTTCCTGATCTTGATAAATCGCTCTTAAATAGCAATTCCCTTCAATCGGTTCAACAGCAGTAATCCGCAAATCGGCCATTTGGTTAGTGCTCCAACTAAAATGTTTTTTACCCGGTAAATCTTTTTCGTTGATTTCTGTCGTGTATTCTGGCGAATAGATCAGCAGATCCGTATTTGTAAATAACTTTAACTTTTCGGTCAGCTTTTCTTTTCTCGAACTAAAACCCTCTGCATGAGCTTCTCTAACATTGGTTAAAATTCCGATTTCAGGTTGGATCATTGCGGATAATGTTTCCATCTCGTTCACTGCAGAAATACCTGCCTCAAAAATTCCTAAATTATTATCTGCGTCGATTTGCCAAACAGAAAGTGGAACACCGATTTGTGAGTTGTAACTCTTCGGACTACGAACAATACTGTAATCGCTAGCCAAAAGTTGATACAACCACTCTTTCACAATGGTTTTTCCGTTACTACCGGTAACGCCGATACAGGTTAAATCAAATTTATTTCGATGATAAATAGCGAGTTTTTGTAATGCACTTAATGCGTTATCAACTAACAGGAAATTACAATCAGGATATTGTTGTAAATAGCTCGTGTCGGTAATCACAAAATTTCTGATCTCCTTGCTGTAAGCATCCTTTATAAACTCGTGTCCATCTCGATGGGATAATAAAGCAAAAAACAAGGAATTTTCAGGAACCAAAACCGATCTACTATCGATTACCAAATGCGTAATTCGTGCTTCTGTATTGAATAAATTTGCATCAGCATTTAAAATTTCAGCTACGGTAGAAATGGTATATATCGGATTCAACATGATATTATATTCAGGAAATTATGGTAATCGTTTTTATTTTTACGAAGTTCACCAATTAATTATGAAAACGGGTAAACAAGAAGCAGCAATATTAGATAAAAAACAGGCATTGGCCAAAGCTGAAAACTTTTGCGCTTACCAGGAACGTTCGCAAAAAGAAGTAAGATATAAATTGGTGGAATGGGGAATGCGTGGCGATGAATTGGAAGAAATTTTATCAGAATTAATCACCAACAATTTTTTAAACGAAGAACGATTTGCAAAGCAATATGCCTCGGGAAAATTCAACATTAAAAAGTGGGGAAGAATTAAAATTAAGCAGGGTTTGAAACTAAAAGGCGTTCCGGATAGAATTTTACAAAAAGCGCTATATAGTTTAGATGACGATGATTATATGCAAACCATAGAAAGTTTAGCCCTAAAAAAAGCAAGAACTTTAAATGAAGTTAATCCTTTAAAACGAAAAATGAAGCTAATGACTTATCTTCAAGGCAGAGGATTTGAAACTGATTTAATTTTAGTGGCACTGAAAGCCAGCAATTTAAACTAAATATTAAATTTTTAATAAAAAATCCCTTGACAGAAATATAAATCTGTCTATATTTGCAACACCAAAACGAAACAGCATATCGGTTTTGTTTAATGCGAAAGTAGCTCAGTTGGTAGAGCACGACCTTGCCAAGGTCGGGGTCGCGAGTTCGAATCTCGTCTTTCGCTCTAAATGCCTTCCTACCAGAGGGCATTTATTTTAAAAGGTTAATCGCCTGCTCGGGTGGTGGAACTGGTAGACACGCAGGACTTAAAATCCTGTGCTTTCAAAGGCGTGCGGGTTCGATTCCCGCCCCGAGTACTTCAAAAAAAATCGAACTAAAGCCATCAACAATGATGGCTTTTTTTGTTGATTCAACTTCTGAAGATGGATAAAAGAAGAATTATCAATCAACAAAAAATAATTTTTAATAATTTTTGAATCTGAAATTTATATTTCTATATTTGCAACCCCAAAGGGAATACAGCGATTGTATTATTCATGCGAAAGTAGCTCAGTTGGTAGAGCACGACCTTGCCAAGGTCGGGGTCGCGAGTTCGAATCTCGTCTTTCGCTCTAAATGCCTTTCCTACCGGAAGGCATTTATTTTAAAACATTAATCAACTCGATTTATCGGGATTGACTAATGCTCGGGTGGTGGAACTGGTAGACACGCAGGACTTAAAATCCTGTGCTTTCAAAGGCGTGCGGGTTCGATTCCCGCCCCGAGTACAATAAACAAATCGAAACTAAAGCCATCAGCAATGATGGCTTTTTTTATGCCTACATTTTTTTGAACTCACCCTTCTCACTAAGATAAGTTAGTCCATAAAAAAAGGCCTTCTTGTTAGGAAAGCCTTGAACTTTTATACAATTTGATAATTTACGTTTACTCTTTTGGGGTAGTTACTTTCTGACTCATTTAAGGATATAAAAGCAGCTTGATTATGAACTTCATTCTTTAGTGCATGTTCATAGTGAAATTGAATAGTTTCTTGATTATTTTTTGGTAAGTTTCTTGTCGCTTCGATTAAAAGGTTCCGATCATTTAAATTCTCTGGCAATAAGGTGATATCGCAATTTCCTTCACTTATTTCTTTAACTAGATATTTCATTTGTTTTTAACATTCGGCTCTTGTGTTAGTCTATTTCAAGAACGGGGCAAAATTAACGCTAGTGAATGTTTTATATGTAATCTAAAAGTTAATTTTAAGCAAAGCATTGTTACATCGGTTCCAACCAAGTTCATCCTATAATAAAAAAACTCCAGATGGTAGATCTGAAGTTTTCAAATGTTTTTCGGTAAATGTTTTTTATTTAAGCAAATATTTTATACTTCTTTCTGAACCTTAGGCTCTTCTGTACCCTCTTGTCCGTTTTTGAATTCTTTAATGCCTTTTCCTAAGCCTCTCATTAATTCTGGAATTTTCTTGCCTCCGAATAATAAAAGGATAGCAACGCCAAGAATTATCATTTCTGGACCGCCAAGTATTGCTGCAATGGTTGAATGTGTCATGTTTTATGGTTTAAGGTTTTTCTGAATGAATCTGTTTGTATATACGTTGATTAAACCATTATGGTTTCCAACAAAAATTAGGATGGAAGATTTAATTGATAATCCACACGCTTCAACAAATCATAAATATCAAAAGGCTTGGAAATAAATCCCTGAGCATTACAAGTCTTATTAATTTCTCCAATTTTTGCATGAGCACTCATCATCAGAACCGGAATATTTTTAGTACTATCAGCCGTCTTTAAACCACTACAAATATCAATACCGCTTCCATCAGGAAGCATTACATCGAGCAAAAATAGATCTGGTTTAAGATTTTTAGCATTTAAATTGAAGTCTTCTATACTTGCGAAACCTGTTACATCGTAATTCTCTTCTTGTAATAAAAGAATAATTACATCCCTAATTCCCTCATCATCTTCTAGCACACACACACTTTTTCCCATCTCCTTAATTTTATTCTAACCTGATCAATTTTAAATATTTAGAAACCAATTAATTAACCAACAATGAAATGAATTGTTTTTAAAATTTTAGCGCCTATTAGAATAGAATGAGAAAACTGCAGATGAAGGCACTACTTTTTGTTCTTTAATTTCTCCTCTAACATTTTAATAAAGAATCCGCCAATTACACTTCGGGCCGTAAAATTTTGCCTTCTGGCATCTTTGGTTTCATGCCAATCACTCATTGGTACCCTATCTGGCGTTTCAATAGCATAAGTATACACTGGCTCAATTATAGCTTCAAAATCCTTTCTATCCGATGCTAAGGTAGCTGTCCAGGTGATCCAGTCAGATTTCGTATAAGTTTTACGACTATCCAATGGCAAGCCGTATTTTGTCTGTTTTGTTAAATAGAATTTAATTTCTTTATCATAAACCGATTGCGGGAATAAGCCAAGATTTAACACTTTATCCCAAACCAGATTATATTTCTGGCTCCATGTATTTTTGTCGTTAAAAGTTAAGGCATAATGATCACCCGCATCCGCTAACTCCATCCACTTTTTAGCCATCTCTTTGGCCATTTCAGTATATTTATTCCCTGTTGCCGTTTCACCAAGCATGGTTGCCAACATCCCATATCCGCCTAAGGCAACGATCGCTTTAACCGATAAGTTTGCATTTCTGGCCAGGTGACCGGCAAAATCATCAGTGGATAATTGGTTGGCCGGATCTAAACCTTCTTTGCTTAAATACTCTGCCCAAATGCTTAGGGTTTTCCAATGCTTTTTAGCATAACTGGCATTAACTTCGGTTTTAGCAATGGCAGCCATTAAGATTAACATATTTCCCGATTCCTCGATTGGCATATCTTCTCCATAAGTTTGGCCATTTGCTAATGGATAAGTCCCTAAATCATGTGCTGAATAAGGTTTGGTCCATTTGCCGCTTTCGCTGAAATAAAATATTCCGTTCATCATGCCTTTAACCAATTCAGGATTATAAATTAAAAACAAAGGTGCTGAAGGATAAGTAATGTCAACCGTTCCGATAGATCCATTGCTAAAATTTTCTTTAGATAGAAATAGTAACTCGCCACTTGGGCTTTGCACCAATTTGTGGGCAGAAACCGCTTGTCTGTAAGCCAAAATACATAACTGTGCATATTTCTCTCCTCCACTTTTTACAGCATCCTGATGTAATTTCTGATCAAAAGCCTTGCATTTTTGCGTCACTTCAGAATAATGGGCACTGGCCTTTTGCAGCTGGTTCTCGATCGTTTCCTTACCGGTGGTATTCCACCATGGTTTTAAATTGGTATGAAAGTATTGTAAAGAATAGAGGTCATCGTAGCCCAACATCACATAATTTTCCCTTTCTGTAGCCCCCACTTTTCCTAATGGAATAATAGTATTCAAAACCAATTGTTCGCCCTGTAATTCATTTTGTTTGAATTGTTTGCCCGTTAAAAATGTGGTTAATGCATTGCTGACACTTGAAATGTTTTGAATGCTTTTATAACTAGCTGGCGTAGCAACGTACATATAACCCCAATCTATCCTCACGTCATCGCCCGCTCTTTTTAGTATAGGTTGCTCAATGGTACCCGCCCTTAATATAGAAAGGGTTGCAGTGCCATATTTCTTTGCTTCAACCTTCTGGAAAGCACTATGCGTTGCGATATTGGTTGATGCCCCGTAATACAGTTTTACCTCATGTTGTTTTCCATCATTGGCTTTAACTTTAGTGGTGATGTAGGAAACTGGCCTCGAAAGAAGATCCAGATCGTTCATTAAAAGTGGAGATGTGAATGTTAAAGTCAAATCAATTTTACCACACCTAACTGTATAAATGGTTTGTGTAGCATTAAAGGTTAAGCTTTTTTGTATTGCTTCTTCGATCTTTGTGGCATTGGCATCGGTAGGCTCTTCTACTAAACCATAATCTAAAAATGATGGCCCTCCGGTATTTTTGGCATAAACGGCTAGCACATTTTTCCCGGTTTTCAAAAGTGCTTTATCTAAGGGGATATAAACAAATTTGCCCTCCACCTTGGGTACATTGTAAATTTCCTGACCATTTAAGTAAGCTATGGCATTGTCATCATGTTTAATTTTAAAAAAAAGCTTGTCGCTGTTTATATTTTTTAGCGTAAAAACACGTCTTGTCCAAACTTCATCCTTGCTCCATAATGTTCTTACCTGTGATTTTTCACTACCAACTGGCCCCATTCCCTTCTCCCATTTACTATCGTTAAAACCTACATTAAACCAATCTGCATCTGGCTTGCTTTCTGTAAATGACAATTCCATTGGTTTTTCATCGGCGGTAGGTAAAATAGAGCGATAAACTTTTTCTGATTGACCCAGGAAATTATAAATTTTTCCATCAACATTAATCATCCCAGTGAGCGATTGGTTGGCACCAGTCCAGTGTTTGGTTGTACTTTTGTGCAAAGAATCTGATGAGGACCAAATGCTAAAATAAGGATCGTGGGTAATTAAAGGATAAGCTGGTGCCGATCTTTGTTGTGCAAACACAGCTGTATAGCTTACTAGAAGTAGCACTAAAATTTTTCTCATAACATATTTGGTAAAACGTTTAACTAGCATCCAAAGTAAGTAATCAAAGTTTACTTTCGCATTTGTTTTCAATTTGTTACGAAAGAAAAAAATTATTTCAAGAAAATTACACCGGTAATTTGTCGCATCCGCCCTTGCCGGAATGTGATTACTTCAATTAGCTTTACATAAAAATTAAATCTCAAGAAATGGAAACTAAAACACCAATAACAATAGAAGCCATTATTAATGCGCCAGTAGAAAAAGTTTGGAAATACTGGTCGGAACCAGCGCACATTACAAAATGGACCTTCGCAGCGAGTGATTGGCATGCGCCTTATGCCGAAAACGATTTAAAAACAGACGGGAAATTCAAAACCCGAATGGAAGCAAAAGATGGCAGTATGGGTTTTGACTTCGAAGGAATTTACAGCAAAGTAGAAAAGCATAAACTTATTGAATATGGCTTGGGCGATGGAAGGCAAGTGAAAATCACTTTTGAAGAAACAGATGGTAAAACAAAAGTCATTGAAACATTCGATCCAGAAAATCAGAACCCGATAGAAATGCAGCGAGACGGCTGGCAGTCCATTTTAGATAATTTTAAAAAATATACGGAAGAGAACTAACATAAAGAGCGCTTTCAAACCTAGAAAGCGCTTTTTGTTAACCTGTTTTTAGCCAGCCAGTAATGCTCATCCTTTGTTTGTTGGTTACTAAAACCTCATGAGCCAAATCGGCACTTTTAAAAAAAACACCTTTGCCGCTAACTGGAGAAATATTCTGCTGTGCATCATTTTGGTAAATGCGAAGCTCTCCCCCATCCTCAATTTTCCAATCTGCATTTAAATACAGAATTAGTGAATATTGTCGGCTGCCATTGTTTTGAAACTGATCTATATGTTTCTTGTAAAATGCTCCTGGTTGATAAAGCGTGTAGTGAAATTCGTAGCCAGTAATGCCCGTGTAACAAGTATTATTTAAGTGAAGCACAAATTTATCCATCAAATCGAAAAACTCATTTTCGTATGGGTTATTATGTCTCCTATCCAGCCAATAAATTACATCACTCCTAACGAGTTTGTTCTGAACAACAATTTTATTGTTACCAATGCCAGCGCTGAGAAGTTCTTTATTTTGAAAAAGATGAATTAAATTGGTCTTTAAATGAGCAGCGAGAGCGATACTAAGAAAATTTTCTACAACACCAACCTTATCTTCGATATAACTATCTATAAGGCAATCGAATATCTCTGTCAATAAGTCAACGTTAATTAGAACAACACGTTCAAAACATTACAAGGTAGTCTAATTAAAGTATTGCCACGATTTTAATCTTATATATTTGATTGATTTTTAATTCCGCAGCAATGAACTCTATTTTCCCGGCTCAATATTCTACCTTATCGGCAACGGCCTTAAATAAATATCTCATTGACGGTTATCAACTAGAACAGGATACAACTTGTAGCTTACTAATTAGAAATGTGAGCGATACTTAGCTGGTAGAGAACACAAAAGAGCGATACATATTTAAAATTTATCGTGATTCTCACCGCAAAATAAATGAGATAGAAGCCGAAGTGGAGTTATTAAATGTTTTAAAGTCAAACGGAAATTCGGTTTCTCATCCATTAAAAGATAGAAGTGGGAAACAAATACAACAATTTAATGCCATTGAAGGGACACGAAATGGCATACTATTTTCTTGGGCTGAAGGAAACGTAATCATTGACTTGAATGAAGATCATTTAATCACACTTGGTAGAGACATTGCCAAATTACATCAAACCACTGTAAATCTAAAACTTAAGCATCAGCGACAACAATTCAACTTCGAAACACGCTATTAGCGCCATTGAGAACTTTAAAGCCTCATTTTAGAGAAATGGCTGATGAATATGAATATCTTAATGCACTATCTAAAAAGGTAATAGATAAATTTTCATCATTTAATACCTCAAATTTTTCTTATGGTTATTGCCACTACGACTTTTTTCCAAAAAACTTTCACTTTGACAAGGGTGGTAAAATCACTTTCTTCGATTTTGATTTTGCAGGAGAAGGTTATTTAGTTAACGATTTGATGTCGTTTTTGAATCATTTTTTCTTCCATCAATTAAATAACCGGATTACCAAAGAGCAAGCAGAAGTAGATTTCAATATTTTTTTAAAAGCTTATCAAGAAATAAGGACGTTAACCGATGATGAAATATTGGCAATTCCCTATTTAGGAATTAGTTTCCATATCTTTTTTTTAAAATTCTTTTACGATAATTACGATGATTGGTCTAACACATTCTTAACGCCAAGGTATGTAAAGCATCGGGTAGAATTGATAAAAAAATGGGTAGCGCTTTATTGTAACTTTTAGCAAAAAATGTATTAAATATCGCAAGGCTTGGTTATCTTGTGTATAAAAAATCAACCTAAAATGGATCAGAAAATCATTACCCTTTACGACGAATATACCCACAGCCAGGTAAGCAGAAAAGATTTCATGAAAAAGCTTGCGCTTCTTGCTGGTAGCACGGCATTAGCGTTGACTATTTTACCTATGTTAGAAAATAATTATGCTGCTGCAGCTGATTTTAATAGTGATGACATTGAAGTAGAAAATGTTACTTACGCAGGTGTTGATGGTGATATGAAAGCAGTTTTAGCAAAACCAAAAGGCAAAAAGAAGTTGGGTTGTGTTTTGGTTATTCACGAAAACAGGGGCTTAAACCCACATATCATTGATGTAACTAAACGCATTGCAGCCGAAGGTTTCTTAGCGCTTGGCGTAGATGCACTTTCTCCGCTTGGAGGAACACCTACAGATGAAGATAAAGGGCGGGAACTAATAGGCAAGCTTGATCCACAAAAGAACCTTCAAAATTATTTGAAAGGACTGGAATATCTGCGCAACAGGAAAGATGGAAATGGTAAAGTAGGTTGTGTAGGGTTTTGCTGGGGCGGTGGAATGGCCAATAAACTGGCTGTTAACGATCCGAAATTGCAAGCTGCTGTAGCTTATTATGGCGCACAAGCTAATGCAGCCGATGTACCCAAAATTAAAGCCAGTTTGATGCTACATTATGGTGGCTTGGATGAGCGCATAAACGCTGGGATTCCCGCCTATGAGCAAGCATTGAAAGAAAACAAAATAGACTACAAAATTTATATTTACGATGGCGTGAACCACGCTTTTAACAATAACACTTCGCCAACTAGGTACAATGAAGCCGCAGCTAAATTGGCTTGGCAACGAACTGTCGATTTGTTTAAAAGTAAACTTTCTATTTTAACACGATAGCGGTTTAAAAAAGATCTGTACGTAGCATTTCTTTCAAAATATTCGATTGTACATCGAAATTATTGAGATGATTTAGAAAGTTGATATCAGAAATTTTCTGGTAGCTGCTTTCTAATAAATCTTGCACATCTTTAGACATGGCCGTTTTCATCACGGCAGCATTACTTTTCAACTTATCATTTTTGTATTCTAATTCCTGAACAATTCTTTCTCGTTCTGAAAGATTGTTTGACGTATCGAGATCTTTAAAAACTGATAAATCACATATCAGGAACAGATTTCTGCTGGGATAAAACAGAAAATAAGTCTTGTTATCCAAAAACTTATATACCTCGATAATTAATTCGCCAGATTTTAAACCCAGATGAAACTCTGTTCTAAAATCGAACTTACAAAGTCTTCCCATTAATTTCTTTTCAATCACAGCATACGCATTCGAATAAACATTTTTACCTTGATAATCGACCAATTGTGATAACTGGTCGGCTGTTAAATCGAAATAATAATCGTTTGCGTACTTGGCACTGAATACGTTAATATTTTTTGAGAATGGAAAATCGGTACTTAAATCAGAGAGATTGTTGTAGAGTCGCCTAAGCGATTGGTTTACTTTTAGTGTTTGCTTCTGTTTATCTTGCGTGAATTTATTTTTATCATCAAGCGAGCCTGATATTTTATCGATTAGGGCTTCATTCAGATCAATTTCATCATAAATTAAGGCCACATTTTTCTCATTGCTTTTCTTAATTTTTCGGAGTAAGGCAATAACACTATCTGTAAATTGTAAATGAAAAAGATCGAGTTTTTCTATTTCCAAATCTTCATTATTGGAAAATAGTTGATGAATAACCTGCGTTCTTAAGAAGATTTTATAAATAATTTCATCATCAAAAAACGCAGAGAGCAACTGTAAACGGTTGATCTCTGCGTTTGATTTATTTAAAATATTTAAACGGTATTCATCCATAGTTTAGTTTAGCTCACCCTCGTCACGTTCTTTTTCAACTCTGCTTCTAAAGTTTTCAATTCACCATCAAGCACTTTTCTGCTCTGTGCTCCAGCTTCATGAATCTGTTTCACTTCGTTTAATGTTTCAATTAACGAAGAGGTTGTCATTTTTAATGTCTCCAAAGAAACAACAGTTTTTTCGTTTTCTTTAGCAACATCGATACTATTTTGTTTTAACATCTCTGCATTCTTCTGCAAAATGGTATTTGTTGTATCCGAAACCTTCTTTTGCATTTCTACATTGGCTTTTTGCCTTTGTAGTGCAACCGCAATGGTTAACTGGTTTTTCCAAACCGGAATGGTTGTAGAAACAATAGATTGTGCTTTTTCTGCAATTGATGTATTGTTATTTTGCACTACCCTAATCTGAGCCAGAGACTGCAACATAATGAAACGAACAATTTTCATATCCGCCAAACGTTTATCCAGGCGGCTGGTGAAATCTCTCAAATCAGCTATCTCATAATCTTGGTAATCTGCAGGTCTGCCTTCCATTTCGGCAAGTTTAAGCTGCAGTTCGTTGTATCTCAACTGACCAGAAATAATTAAATCTTCCATTTGTTTGATGTAGCTTACATTGCTATCAAACATGGTTTGTAAAGCGGTATTATCTTTAATTGAGTTTAACCGACCAGCTTTGATTTTGTTGGTGATCTTATCAATATTATTAACCACCACATCATATTTCTGAAACAGTTTTTTCACATCAACAACCAGATTTTTTAAAAATGGGATGCGAGAGATAAAACTTTTGAAGCCACTTTGTTCCAGTTCAGAAACATCAATATAGTTCAGTTCGGTAAGCAGTTCGTTAATAAGACCGCCCACTTCACCACTGTTGTAAGTTCTTACCGATGCTAAGAAATCGTTACTGTATTTCTCCATCGAATTTTGTGCTTCACTTCCATAATTTAAAATGGAATTCACATCAGATGGTTCTAAAGATTTTGCAAGTTCTCTATATTTTGCAGTTTCTTCAGTGGTAATTACTTCGAGATTTACATTGCCATCTTTATCCAGTTTAACTGGCGTTAAATTCGGGATCGCTTCGTTTGGGTTGGTTTCCATAGTTATATTTAAGCTGTAAACTATAAATAGTTTTGAGTTACAGTTTTAACCGTTTCTTCTAATTTTTTATCGCGGGTTGGTTCTCCGATGGCATTGAATTTCCATTCGCCATTTTTTTTGTAGAAAACGCCCATAACCATAGATACTGAGCCTTTAAAGGCAGCATCATTTGCAATATCGTAAGTAGCGAAAACCTCATTCACACGTTTGCTGGTGCCTTCGTAAATACGGATAGAAGCAAATGGAATGGTACCAAAGTCATGTCCTCTAAAGCTATTTAAAACAAAAGCTACGTAATTAACATTGGCATCCAATTGAGCTAAATCCAAAGTAATTACTTCGTTATCCAGGCCATCGTCGCCACCCATGTCGCCAGTTAAATCATCGCCACTGTGCTTTACCGATCCGTTTTTAGATTTTAAGTTACCGAAATAAACCACCTCTAAAAGTTGCTTACTGTCGTTATATAAAACACAGCTGGCATCTAAATCTACGGCTTCTTTTGATGAACCGAAACCAAACATTCCTTTCTTTTCGATAGCGCCCCAGTTAATACCAACACAAACATTTTGCAGCTTGCTTCCGTTTGATTTTTCTAAATTGATTCGCTGACCTTTTTGAAGATTGATTGCCATAATTTTATTGATATTTGTTTAAATAATCCTGTAAACCACCTTTCATTCCCATTCCAACCGCTTCAAATTTCCATTTGCCTTCGCGTTTGTAAATTCTGCCAAACTCAACTGCTGTTTCGATTGAAAAATCTTCTTCCAATTCATACTTCAAAATCACCTCATTGGTTGTGGCATCGAATATTCTTACAAAAGAGTTTCTTACCTGACCAAAGTTTTGTTTTCTGGTTTCAGCATCGTGGATGGTAACCACCACACAAATTTCGCTTACTCTTGGATCTATTTTAGTCAAATCTACTTTCACTTGTTCATCATCACCATCACCATCCCCAGTTAAGTTATCGCCTGTATGTTCCACTGCTCCATCAGGAGAAGTTAAGTTGTTGTAGAAAACAAAATTTTCGTCAGAAACTAATTTTTTCTGATCGTTTAAAATAAAAATCGAGGCATCTAAATCGAATGCAGCACCAGTTGAAGAGCTGTTGGTATCCCAGCCTAAACCGATTGTAAATTTAGGTGCATCAATGTTTTCTCTTTGTCCTTTTTGCAAGTTAATAGCCATATCTTAAATTAATTTATAGTTGTTATTTTTGATGTAATTTTTAATTTGATGTAAATTTTTGGCGTAAGCTTCAATGGTATGATAGCCATTTCCTAGCGCCAAATCGTACAATTCGTTTATAAAATCGCCATTTCTACGTTCGAGGAAGATGCTAAAACTTTCTGAAGCGGTATTGAGAATATACTTAACAATTCTGGTGTTGAAACAAAAATCCCCTCCATCTATAATTTCCTCCAAATCGAAAATTGATTTGATTTGGTGGTAATTTAAGAAATTCTCTACGTTTGGATGAATGTTTTTATTCACCAACTCGGCAAAGTAGAGCATATGCATTTCATTTGATAAGCCATACGCTTTAGCCATTTTCAAAATCATTCGCTCATGGCTACCCGTTATCCTGATATCATCGAGAAATAATAAGGTTTTTCCAACTAGAAAATCTTTATCAATGTGAAAAGAATCATTTCCTATCAGGCTTAAACGTTCTTCGGCACTTAGCTCGCCATAATCTTCCTTGTAAGTAACCGTTCTGTGCACTTTGGTTTCTTGCACCTGTAAGCCTCCGTTTTCTACCAACCAGCGATTTAGCTGAGAAACGAAATAGTTTTTCATTGCAAAGGTAGCTGTGGGAATAAAGCTATACGGACTTGAAATGACCACAATTTGATCAGTAATCAAATTATCAGCCAGGTAATATTTAATGAATCCGTCTGCCAAATCCTTACCAAATGATTTTGCAATGAAGTTATCACCAAATTTAAAGCGACTGTAATGATCGGGATTGAAGCCAAAATCGGCTGTGTTATCAATTTTGTGAAGTGAGTACGTGTAAGGAATCATGAAAGTAACGTTAAAATAGATTGATTATTGGAGTTGATCAACATACTTTGTATACCCATTGCATTAGCGCCCCGAATATCAGCATGCGGATTATCCCCAACATGAATAATGTGTTGTAAATCAAGCTCGGGATGTTTGCTTCTATCAATGTTGTTTAACATCAATTCGAAAAATTTAGGGTTTGGTTTTGATAGCCTTACCTCATCAGAATACAATTGAAAATCGATAAATTGATCTATTTGTAAATGATGGAGCACCTTTTTTAAGGTGTTCCCTTTGATGAATCCGGTATTACTTAAAATATTAGTAGAACTTAAATTGCTTTCTTTTATTTGAGAAAGAACGGGTAAACAATTTTCACAATATACAAGCGGCATGTGTTCAAAAAGCAGCTCTTCCATATCATGGTAAATCTTCTCTAAATCTACCTCGTTAAAAGCAAAACTGAAATCGTTAATCATGCTAATCACCATGAGGTACATTTCATCAGCATCAACATTTTTACCGGTTTTTTCGTTAATGGCATTCACCATCAAATCTACCTGGCGAAAAATAGCACCGACCTCATCCATACTCTTTTGCTTTGCATTAAACTTCGCATGAAAGTATTTGGTTCTTTCGAGTTTAAACGTTGGGTTTGATTTAATCAACGTTAACCAAAGATCGAATGAATAATGTTTGTAAAAAGCCATTGCGCCTATTTCCTAATCTGTGTTATAAAATTCTAATATTACAAAATTGATTGTAGAACTAGAAATATTTGATTGTAAGTTTTATCACAGATAAGCTTTGTTTTTGATATTTAGATAGAGCAAAGAAACAAAAATATTGAACTTAAATGCACTCAACCAAAAATTTATTATACCGTTTAGAACGAAGATTGGTCCTTCTGTTACAGATTAACAATAAATTAATTTAGGCTTAACTGATAAACAGATCCTTTTTCTCCAGCCAAAATAATAGCCTTGCCTTTTTTACTTCTTTGAATAGCATTAAAACTTTGATCAGAAATATGTTTCCAATTTATACCGCCATCAACGGATAAATCGGTACCTGATGTGCCTGTAGCTACCAGCGTTTTTGCATTAATGTAAGTTACGCCAGATCGATAACCCAAAACTGGTGTAATAGGCTTTTCCCAAGTTTGGCCACCATCACTGGTAAGCAGGACATTGTTAGTATTTATTTTATCCTGAACATAATCGCCGCCTACAACAATACCTACTTTTGAATTATAGAAATCCATAGAAAATGGACCTGTAGTTTCTTTACCTTGCCAGATTGGGCATTTAAATACGCTCCAATTTTGACCGTAATCATCAGAATAATAAATATTGGAAACCATACCTCCGGTTGAAATCCAAACTTTGCCACCCGATAAGCTTTTAATGGTGCTTCCACTCGCAGCAAAGCCAGCCTCACCTTTTGCTAAGGATACTTTTAAATTAGAAGAGATATCCTGCCAGGTTTTACCCGCATCTACAGTTTTGAGTAGTTGCATTTTGTCCTTAATCGGATCGCCAAAAATAATGCCTTTGTTTTTTTCCCAAAATCCTAATCCATCCAAAAAAATGGCCGAATCTACGTTTTTGTAATGTTCAGTCCAATTTGTACCGCCATCAATTGTTTTTAAAATGTAAGCCGGTGAACCTGCATTTACAATAATAGCTTGTTTATCATCAAAGGCTTCGATATCTCTAAAATCGAGTTTTTCGTAACCCTTGGGTTTAACCCATTGCCAGTTTTTACCACCATCAACAGTTTTTCCAACTGATCCATTGCTTCCACTTACCCAAATTACCTTATCACTTACCACACTTAAGCCACGTAAACTGGTTCTGGTGTTTTCGTTCAGTGGTTTTAACGAAACCGATTGTGCAGCGCAAAAAAAGGTGCCATTAAAAGGCACCATAATATTTTCTTCATCTTAACTATTTTACTCTTCTAAAGGTTTCCGAACGTCCAAGGAGTGAAATCCCTACATAACCGCGAACATTTAACACATCATTTCCTTTCAAAGTCATGTTACAGCTATAAGTTTTACCACTTTTTGGATCATAAATAGTACCATCAGTCCACTTGCCATCCTCATAAACAAAGTTCTTCAAAATTTCTAAATTAAGCAGTGGTCTTTTTTGCAAGCCAGCATCTGGATTTCTGGCATCTAACTTTGGTTTTCCATTTAGATTTGGTTCTTTCATCCAGGCCAACTTTCCATAATATTTATCTCCTTTTTTGAAGATCTCTATTTGTCCTTCACCAGATGAATTAAGCCATTTACCAACTATAGCATCTTTGCTTTGCGCCAATGCCGAAAAAGAAACAGCCACAAAAAGCAGCAGCAAAAAGGGAAATTTTCTCATATTTTATTATCAGTTAGTTTTTAAAGATAATTAATCATCTTTTATATTGAAACAATAAATAAAGCAAAAAAGTATGAGAAAGTTTTAATAAGGGAAAATATTATTTAGAAATGATAGGCAAATATTTTTGACGGTAAGCGTAAAATAAAAACAAATTAAATAATAACATTACACCAACCATAGGTAATTCTTTAGGGCCTAAAAAAGCATGATATAAGAAAATATTTAAGGTTATTGGAAAGATAATTATTGCTGCTAATGGTGCCGTTCTTCCTATCAATAACATCAGGCCAGCTATCAACTCTGTAACTTTAATTAAAGGAAATAAGTACTTTGCTACCATAATTCCCGACATAAAGGTGGTCTGATCAGCCGTCATTTTGGGCATTTCGCCCATTGAAATATTAAAAAGAACTGGTACTGAGGCAAAAACATACATGCCTCCTAATAATACGCGAATAATAATTACTACAATTTTCATGTTTTAGGTTATTAAGTTTTATGTTGTCTGTTTTATAAACTTAACCAGTTATTTACAAACTGCTCCAATGCAGATTGCTTCATTTTGATGTCTTCCACACCATAAAATCGAGCTTCTCTTCTATCTTTCCAACTTCCTTGTAAAAACGATGGGTCTTCAATCATTTTGCCATCATAAAAGATAAATATAATTTGAACATATCCCTTTGCCCTAAGATTAAATGCAGCCATATCTTTCTTGCTATAAAAGCTTGGTGCATTCCATTTTACCCTTTCCTTTATATCACTGTTAGCATTGATCATGATGGAACGCAACAGCAATATTTCTTCCTTGT
Organism: Pedobacter sp. AC212; assembly: GCF_979258625.1. NCBI lineage: Bacteria > Pseudomonadati > Bacteroidota > Sphingobacteriia > Sphingobacteriales > Sphingobacteriaceae > Pedobacter > Pedobacter sp. AC212. Next base: position 3,948,786 of record NZ_OZ409870.1, read on the forward strand.
AAGGATGATTCAACTGGTTGATAAATTCATCAACTTCGGCTTTGCCACTTAAACCAAGTTTCTTTAACGGCATGATGTCTTTGTTAGTTGAATATCCATCCAATTTTGCCACTCTCCATTAACTCTTTGTTCCCAAGTACCTTCTATTTTATTAAGCTTAAATTTACCTTGAAAGCGTTCACTATCGGCAAAAATGAGAATGATGTCATCAATTATTTTTATTGTAGATATTGATATTGACCCATCACTCCCAAAGGCTTGTGTTCTAAAAACATCTTCCAACTCATCATAATGAATAATTTCTACCGAGCTAGTCTTCACATCCGCAAAACAGATATCCACATAATGTATCATAAAAAAAGCACCGTCTATCCATTTATACACATCGGTACCAATAATGCTTTTTTCATCAACTGTTCGCCCCTGGGTAGTCCAATTTCCTACAAAGGGTTGTAAAAGCTCCAGTTTTTTGTTCCTCATTAACGTTTATCTTTTGAATTCAATTGATGCAAACAAGTGCAATTTTAGTTAACGATTACATATAACTCATTCCTGCGTAGCCCAGCAGCCTTCTCCACAGCGCAATTTGTCCGATGCAGTTGGCTTCGCGATAGCTGGTAAAACTAATCATATCAAACAAAGTCATTTCCATGCCTGGCATTTCTATTTTTTGATTCAATTTTTCTTCTGATGCATTAATCAATCCCTCATGAAGTAAGGGCGAAATCGATTCCCAATCTTTTTTAAAATGAGCTAGTGAAGGATAAGTAGCGTCATCAATTATGCCATGGCTATCTTTAAAAAGTTCACCTGTTAAAAATTCAGCATCAATACCCAATAAGCTTGCAAGATAATAGCGACCAGAAACTACACTCCCGGTTATCCAAGCGATGTGGTTTGCTTTCGTATCCAATCGTTTTTGCGCATCTGTTTCCTTGATTCCATCTAGCGCTCTTACAAGAAAATCGGTCTGCATTTCATATAACACGATGAAACCATAGAGTTTGCTGCATTTTGGCTGTACACTCATAATTAAATTCTTTTATTAATGACAAAATAAAATTAGCGAATACTATAAACTAAAATGTTGCTATTTAGGTCATATTGAGGGGGTAAATCAGACAGGCGAACTCCTACTCATAAGACAATTTAAGAACAATTACGACGAAAATTTATGCAGGCTCCAGAAAGATACATCAACTAATTAAATAGTTTTCAACACTATTTTTTGAAATGTTTATAATTATTGAGATTATTCAGCGTTTCTACTATAATATTTATGATAACTTAATGTTATAATTACACTAACCAAATAATCAACATTATGAGCACTTTCCTAATTATCACCGCAGCATTTTACATATTATCTTTTGGTCTTATGTTATATTGTTATTTCTCAGCTGAACAAATTCCCAGCGACGACGAAAAATTTTAATACATTCCCATCTAAATTAACGCTCATCAAGTATTCAATTAAAAATGAATAGCAATGCCTGGATTACAGCTATCCGAAAATCAGATCGATTACTTCCCATCAATCCACTTTAAAATACTTGTGGTTGTTCCTGTATAGTACAGAATTAGAAATACTACAAGAAGTACAATTAAAATCCAAAGAATTGGCCAACCTTCAAATTTTCGTTTTGAGGTTGATTGATAATAATCATCAAAATTCTTATGCTCATTTTCTACCCTATTTACCCCATTTTCAGGTTTTGGATCAGACAGATTGCTCATAAAATATATTCGGTTAGTATACAAAACTAACTTTTAAACTCAACATTAAAAAATATGTTGCAATATTAATGAGATTTTGCTGCCTTAAAATTTAAATGGATAATCTCATCATACATTTAAACTTTGCATAGAGTGCCTCTATATTTTAATCGCACAAAAAATTAGATAAATTATTAATGGGCATTCATCAAACAATCTTTATAAATGCAAAAACCCATCTAACAGATTTATTAAATGGGTTTTTTCGATATGTGTTAGACGGAATTAAGCTCTGAATCCACCAGATACTTCGATTCTTTGTGCATTAATCCATTTAGAATCATCTGAGCAAAGAAATGCAACAACGCTTCCAATATCATCAGGCAAACCGACTCTTCCTAAGGCAGTTTGTGAAGAAATAAGCTGGTTATATTCTGCACTATCACGAACCGCACCGCCCCCGAAATCTGTTTCGATAGCTCCTGGAGCAATAGAATTCACTCTGATTTTTCTGCTTCCCAATTCTACAGCCTGGTATCTTGATAATGAATCTATAGCTGCTTTCATTGCGCCATAGGCTGAATAACCTGCAAAAGAAAATCTTGCCAAACCGGAAGAAGTGTTCACCACGCTGCTTCCATCATTTAATAAAGGCAATAACTTTTGCGTTAAGAAATAAGGCCCTTTAAAATGGATATTTGTCATTGCATCCAATGTTTCTTCAGTTGTAGTTTCGAAACTCTCGTTAATTCCGATTCCGGCATTATTTACTAACGCATCTAATTTTGCTGAAGAAAATTGGGTATCTAAAAGATTTTTTACCTCCGAAACAAACTGATTAAATCCAGCAGTTGAAGAGATATCCAAATGTAATGCAAATGCTTTTTGCCCTAATGCTTCGATTTCTTTTACTACTTCGTCAGCAGATTCTTTCTTTGTTTGGTAGGTTAGAATAATATCAAATCCTCTATTTGCTAATGCGATAACTGAATCTTTACCCAACCCGCGGCTGGCGCCTGTTACTAAAGCTATTTTACTTGTCATTTTTTTTTCGTTTTAATTACTATAACAAAGATGATCAACAAAGCCAAGGAGGTGTTTGTACAAATCAAACGAAAATTTGCGAAAATCAAACAATAGCTAATTCTCTGAAATGTTGTGGCGATTGGTTTCCATATTTCTTAAAAAAATTTGAGAAATGTGCTACCTCTTCAAATCCTAATGTGAAGGCAATTTCAGAAACATTCCAGGAAGTTTGTGTAAGCAAAATTTTAGCTTCTCTAAAAATGCGACTGCCAATAATTTCGCCGGTGGTTTTGCCTGTCGTATCTTTCAAAACTCTGTTAAGGTGGTTGATATGAACGCCTAAAATCCCGGCGAAATCTGCTGGAGTTTTTAATTTTAAGATTTGACTAATATTTTCAATTGGAAACTGTCTTTCCAAAAGTTCTATAAATAAAGTTGTGGTTCTCGAAGCGGCAGTTTTAATGTTTTCTACCGGCAGAATAGGCTTTAATTTTTGCCCAAAATGAATCAGCTCCATCAGATAGTTCCTTAATAAATCGTACTTATAAATATAATCAGATTGTATTTCCTCATGCATTTTTAAGAAAACCGTTTCAAATTTTTCATACTGTTCTGTTGATATTTGATAGACGAAATCGCTTTGCGGCGAAAAAACAGGTAGATTGTCGAGTTCTAATCCAATCTTAGACGCAGGAAGAAAATCTTTGGTAAAAACGCAAAAATGTCCAGACTGATCTGTACAAAGATGGGTGTAGTTATAAGGGATTTTAGGAGAAGCAAACAGCACAGCGCAATCGTCAATCACCACCGTTTTGTCTGCATATTCCACTCTATTTTGCCCACTAATCAAGCTTATCTTGTAATAAGTTCTCTTATTGTAAGGCATCCCTGTTTTCGAGGTGCAGGTCTTGGCAATTTCTGAAATATCAAAAACATTGAAATGGCCAACATCTTTATGAATGTTATCCGTTAGAAATTGATTTATATCGGGACAGCTTTCTCCCAATATATCCTGATAAAATTCTTTGATCGTGATGGAGTTCATTTTATTTGTAAAAATCAAAGATAAGTCTTTGAAATATAAAATTACGATTAATATGCAAGACCAGATGCAAGTCTCATACGCGGTTCATTTTAATCAACTGACAAGGGCTGGAACTTCATTTCAAAATCGAACCATAATGTCTTTCCTACAATTTCTGATCGGTTGTAAAACGTTCTGTTATATAACTTTCTATTGCCTAGGTCAAGGTGGTTACACTATTTATTTCAAGCAGAAGAATATAACTGTACTTAAAACGTATTTACGCAAAAAAGCCCTGTAGATTGAATTTACAGGGCTTTAACATTCACAAAAGTACTCGAGAGGAGATTCGAACTCCCACACCCGTACGGGCGCCAGCCCCTCAAGCTGGTGCGTCTACCAATTTCGCCACCCGAGTAAGTGGAGTACAAATATAATTTTTTTTTAGGTTTTGGAAACAGAGATTTAAAATTCAATTTTCAATCCATCGTAAGCCAACCTGATGTTACTCGGCAAATGCTTTTCTACATATTCATGCAAACCCAAATTGTGACTGATGTGCGTTAAGTAAGTAATCTCTGCACCAACCTTTTGCGAAAATTCCATCGCTTCATTTAAGGTGAAGTGAGAAATATGTGGTTCATGCTGCAAGGCATTTAGCACCAGTATTTTTGTTCCCTTTATTTTTTCAAAACTAGCTTCGGGAATAGTTTTCGCATCAGTGATATAAGTAAAATCGCCAATCCGATAACCCGTGATTGGCAGTAAATGATGCATGACTTCAAATGGTATGATCGTATTCTCCCCTATTTTAAACTCTTCGCCGTTGTTAATGGTGTGAAGATTAATTTGTGGCAGACCGTGATATTTAGTTTCTGCAAAAATGTAATAAAACTCTCTTTTTAAAGCAGTTTGAACACGTTCTGTAGCGTAAACATCTATAACCTTATGGAGTAAATAATTAAAAGGACGAATATCATCTAAACCAGCGATATGATCTTTATGCTCGTGGGTAAATAAAACTGCATCCAAATCCTTCACCTTTTCACGCAAGAGCTGATAACGAAAATCAGGGCCACTATCGACAACAATAGTTTTATCGTTAGTTTCAATTAAAATTGATGTTCTTAACCTGTTATTTTTCTTATCAGTAGATGTACAAACTTCGCAGTTACATGCAATTACAGGAACCCCTTGTGATGTACCGGTGCCTAAAAAAGTAATTTTCATCGTAATGAACCTTCCTTTCTACATCTATAATCTGCTACCTGCGCTTGCATTAAAATAATTCGGTTTGTTGTAAAGAATGAAAAAATTGTCGTTGCTTTTCGTCTAATATATTTTCATCAGGATTGGTTTGCTTAACCAAAGCTACTAAAGCCGCTATTTTTCCTTCCAAATTGGAGAATTTATTAACCACGATAATCTTATTATGCTCCAGAAGACATGAACCCGTTTTAAAGTTACCTTTTTCATAGCGAACCTTAAAACCCATCGCAAAAAGCAATTGTTCTAGCTTCTCTAAAGTATGGTTTGTTAGTGGCAACGACATTGCAACAAACTTAGAGAAATCTATGCAGCATTCATAAAGACAGGCATGATTTTTTTAATCGCATTTGTAATGGCTGATTTGAAAGATTAGAGAGACGACAAGCGACATGCTGCTACAGAAGAGATTCCTCATTGGGTTAGAATGACAAACGGCGATGGTACATCTTGCAACAGAAAAAGGTTCAGCTGTTTCCAACTGAACCTTTTCAAAATCATTTCTCGCAAAGCGGAAAAATTATCTTAAATCTACCACTTCAACACCTGGATATTTTTTTGCATCGAATGCAAAAGTAGCTTCAGGGATATTTACGTTAGGAGAAAATGTTTTCACATTGTAAGTGTATTTGTTTCCATTTTTATCAAACAACACCACATTCGCAATTTGCTTAGCAGCCTTATCAATACTTAAACGAACTTTAAAAATTGATTTCTTCGCATCTACTGGAGTCAAATCTATCATTTGATAGGTTTTTGCTCCAACTTTCTCTTCGCCAGTGTAAATGTATTTAAAACCTTTTTCGTAAACGGTAAAGATTTTTGCAGGATTAATGGCATCACCGCTGTTATCTACATTGCTCACTTGCACTTCTTTGTCCTTTTTAAGGTAAGTCCATTGGCTTTTACCATCGCTAAATAACTCTTGGTTTGTCATGGCGACTTTGTACTTATTAGAGTTGGCTTTTACATACAAAGTACCTTGCTGTGTTTCTTTCACCTTAGCTTTTGGATTGTCCAAAGTGAAAGAGAAATCTGTTTTAACAATGTTATACGATTTGTATTTTTTACTTACTTCTGCTAAAATCGCCTTCGCCTTTGCATCAGTTTGAGCATAAGTTGATGTTGTAAAAGCAACTACAACCATTAATGCTGAAATTAATTTCTTCATCTTATATAAAATTTTTTCTTTGAAATGTTAGAGCGATTTTTTTAGTATTGGTTTAATCTAGCTCTTGTCGTCCATACTATTCAAGAACTGTTCCAAAGAATATTCATCTGGATATAAAACTTCCCGAGCTTTACTTCCTTCAAAGGGGCCAACAATTCCGGCAGCTTCCAGCTGGTCGATAATTCTACCAGCACGGTTGTAACCCAACTTCAGTTTACGTTGAATTAAAGATGTAGAGCCTTGCTGATGCATCACTATCAATCTGGCAGCATCCTCAAAAAACTTATCACGCTCGTTCGGATCGAAGTCAGCCTTACTGCCTTCGCCAGCCTCATCTATGTACTCTGGCAATTGGTAGGCATCCGAATAGCCACGTTGATTACCAATAAATTCAGAAATCCGATCTACCTCCGGTGTATCAACAAAAGCACACTGTAGCCTGATTAAGTCGCTTCCGGTAGATAAAAGCATATCTCCACGGCCAATTAACTGATCTGCACCACCACTATCTAAAATTGTTCTTGAATCAATTTTCGAAAGCACCCTAAATGCTAACCTTGCAGGGAAATTGGCTTTAATGGTACCGGTTATAATATTTACGGATGGGCGTTGCGTAGCTAAAACCAAGTGGATACCAATGGCACGGGCCAACTGCGCTAAACGGGCAATGGGTGCTTCTACTTCTTTACCAGCCGTCATCATTAGGTCGGCAAACTCATCTACAACTAAAACGATGAAAGGTAAAAAACGATGTCCGTTGTTCGGGTTCAGCTTCCGCTTGATAAATTTATCGTTATACTCTTTTAAATTTCTAACCTGCGCATCCTTCAGTAAATCGTAACGCTGATCCATTTCAATACAAAGTGAATTCAGTGTATTAACCACTTTCTTGGTATCGGTAATAATCGCATCGGCTTCTCCAGGAAGTTTAGCCAAAAAATGGCGCTCAATTCTGTTAAATAAAGTTAACTCCACCTTTTTAGGGTCGACCAATACAAACTTTAATTGTGCCGGGTGTTTTTTAAATAACAGCGAAACCAAAATGGCGTTAATTCCAACCGACTTACCCTGACCCGTAGCCCCGGCAACCAATAAGTGAGGCATTTTAGCCAAATCAGCTATAAAAACTTCATTGCTGATGGTTTTACCTAAAGCTATCGGCAAATCCATCGTATTTGATGTCCATTTTTCGGTATTCAAAATGCTACGCATCGGCACCATTTCTGGATGTTGGTTTGGAACCTCGATACCAATAGTTCCTTTTCCAGGCATTGGCGCAATAATACGAATACCCAGCGCCGCTAATGAAAGCGCAATATCGTCTTCCAGATTTTTGATTTTCGAAATCCTTACGCCTGGAGCTGGAATAATTTCATAAAGTGTAACCGTCGGACCAATTGTAGCCTTAATCTTATCAATTTCAATATTATAATGATTAAGCGTTTCTACAATTTTGTTTTTATTGGCTTCCAGCTCTTCGGCGTTGACAGAAATTTTATTGGTACCATAATTCTCTAGCAAATCGACTGTCGGGTATTTATAACCCGCTAAATCTAACTTTTCATCATAATTACCAAATTGTTCAACTAAATCTTCCGATTTTTTCTCTTCTTCCGTTTTTTCAATTGTAAAAGCAGGTTCCTTTTCTTCCTCCTGAACAGTCGGCTCCACTGTTAAAGGCATAGAAGTGGCTACTGTTGATAATGGTAAATTCGTAGCCAGCGGCGATAAAGTTACAGGGGCAATTACCTCTTCTTCTTCCTCTTTTCCTTCGTAACGGTTCGGCTGTATCACAACGTTTTGCTGTCTGCGTTCGGTGCTTATGGGAGCTTTATCACGCACAGGAAACTCGATCGGTGCCGATACTTCCTCCACTTCTTTATTTTGAGAAAATTTTTCCCTCACCTCATTTACATAATCAGGCGTTTCGTTATCCAGATAAACCTCTTTCTCCTTACGCTCCGGAAATTTAAAATCGATGTTATAAGCGATAATCAAAATTGTTAAACCTGCGAAAGCAATTAAGCCAGCTACACCAGCTGCCCCTATTTGCGCCGCCAATAATTTATTGCTCCAATAACCGAATTCCCCCTCAACATAATGTGGCGACTCCGACCAAAAGCCGTGAGCAAAACCTAAGGTTAGTGAGATGAACAATAAGAAGAAAAAACTATATCCTAAAGTTTTAGAAATGGAAAGAATTTTAACCTTGAATAGCAATCTATATCCAATAATGAAGAAAGCCAATACGAATAAAAACGAAGCAATACCGAACCATTCGTAGATAAATTGATGAGATAATAAGGCACCGAATTTACCTAACCAGTTTTGTACAACCGGAATATTAACGCCCGAATCTTTCAGCTCTTCAGCCGTTTTAAACAAATTTCCCCAGCCGCCGTTGGCATCAATAACATAACTCTGGTCATCTTGCCAGGTAAATAAATAAGATGTAAAAGCTATTAAAAAGTAAAGTGAAAGGATAACAAAAAACAGACCTACAATTTTTATTGCACGTCCATCCTGCAAGTCGAAACTTGGTAAATATTCTCTTTTTTCTTTCGGCTGGCGATTTGACGATGGCCTACCTGACGCATTTTCTGCACCTTTATCTCTGAATGTGTTGGTTTTAAACTGGTTTCCCCTTACCGCCATTTTCTGTACTAATGTTAATATTTAACAAATATAAAATATATAGTTGTATCTCTTGCGTTTTTAAATCAGCCTTAAAATAAATAAAATTATTAAGCCAGTATTAAACCTTAAACAGAAAAACTCGTCTATTATTTTAACAACACACAAGTTGTACGTTTTGTCAAATGAAACGGATTTTGTTTTAGGTTTTATCCCGTTTTGCCTGGAGAGGTTAAACGGGATTTTTATTGCTTTAGAAAATGTAAGTTTTGAGTTTTATAGGTACTGAAGTCCCGTTATCGCTGTGATCTTAATCAAGGTTTTGTTATTCGGAGGGGTAATTTATTTTATAAAAATCATTATAATAAAACTAATGAGATTGTGCCAAAGGGATTCCTCTGGAGCTTCTCCCGACAAAATCGGGATCGCAAAGATGGAAAGTTAAATCTGTCATTCTGAGCGCAGCGAAGAATCCCTAACCTACAAAACAGTAACTTAAGTAGCCGCACCACCTGAAATAAAATCTGCAAACTATTAATGTTTGGATCTTTGATTTAACAGATTCTTCGCTGCGCTCAGAATGACAAAGCTTTTGTCGAGATTTGTAATATCGACTAACAGAATTAAGAACGGTCGTCATTGCATGCCTGCGGCAGGCAGGCGAGGCAAGAAGCAATATTCTTTAATAAAATATACAGCAAATGAGATTGTGCCAAAGGCATTCCTCTGAAGCTTCTATCGATGAGAAATCGATCGGAAAGATGGTGAATTAAAAACGTCAATGGTAGGCACGAGGAATCTGTTTCATAGCTTGAAGATTCTTCGTGCCTCAGAATGACAACGTATTCAAGATTGTAACAACGAAAAAGTATTTCCGCTTTTATCGGGTTTATTTAACGAATGTTCTAAACTCTATCAAAAACCTTCTCTTGGAAACCGCTTAAAGCTGAGGTTTCAAACTCCATTAATTTTTTGTTAATTTAAATCGATTATTTGAACTAAAATCAATAACATGAGTATATCGGAACTCGAAGAACAAATTGAAGCAGGAAATTTGGAGGCAGTAAAAACGATTTTGATTCAAAATCCACAACTGGCAAATACGAATACTTCTCATCATATTTCTCCATTGCTACTAGCCTGTTATTATAAAAAGCAAAGCATAGCAGATATAATTGCAGAATTTTCTAATCAGCTGACTTTGTTTGAAGCTTGCGCTGTAGGCAAATTCGATACCGCTACCCTCCTCATTTTCCAAAACCCTGATGATGTTAATAAATTCTCTGAAGATGGATTTACGCCATTGGGCCTAGCTTGTTATTTCGGTCATGAAGAGTTAGCAAGATTTCTGGTCCTCAAAGGTGCCGATGTGAACTTAGCATCTAAAAATGGATTTAACGTTTTTCCGATTCATTCCGCAGTTGCGGCTAATAACATCAACATCACGAAGATGCTTTTAGATGCCGGCGCTTACCCTAACGTTTGTCAGAAAGCTGGCTTGGCGCCGTTACATACCGCAGCACAATTAGGGAATATTGAATTAATTATTTTGCTTTTGGAGCATGGAGCAGAAGTAGGCTTACGCATGGAAGGCGGAAAATTGCCAGCAGATTTAGCCGCAGAAAAGGGCTTTAATGAAATTGCAGAGATTTTGAGGGAGGAGTAACCCCTAGCCCCTAAAGTGGGAAAGAAAAGCAAGAAGTATAAGGTTGAAGATACCTGTTCTAAAATGAAGAGGTATAACTGAGGCGCATAAATCAAACACTAGAAAGGGAAAGACCCTTCAGAGGTTTGGGGTTCTACTCCCAAATCCTTAACCTAATCTTTTTCATGTAGGTTCTAATATCCAAAACAACCGCTGCCAGGAAATAAAACAGAATCGGAAAACCTACAGCCAGGAAAGAAGAATAAATAAAAAACAAACGTACTTTCGCCGTACTCATATTTAGTTTATTGGCAAGGTAGGTAGATACGCCAAAACTTTGTTGCTCGAAATAGGTGATGATTCTTTGAAACATGGTTAGCTCATTTTATTTATTGTTTATCAATATCAAAAAGGGAAAGCGAAGTATCAGCACTAATTTAACAATTATTTTGGTTAAACTCGGAGTTGCCCTATTCTAAAATGAGCTTTTCGAAGTCTTGCCTGTTTTCATGTTTAATGAATAAAATTTGTTGTTCTTCTAAACCTGAATACTTTTTCTTTAAATCATTTTTAAATTTTTCTATATCAACATCGGCATTCAATATCACTGTCAAAGCATCGGCGTTGCCTCTCACTTCGATAATTTTATCGGGATAAAGCTCTTTAAGTTCGTGTGGAAATTCCATAATGGATAAACCAATTTATAAGGTAGAAAGTTTGGTTAAATTTAAGTAGTTATGCCTGCTTTAAAATTTTTATACCAATACCACAAGATAGACATTTTTTCTGATCGCAATATTGTTTTTTCAATTGCAAAATCCCTTGCGATGCAAAAGCGTTATCTATTACTACACCTGCAGCGGTAAATTTTTCAGTAATTGCATTTTGCTCTGAGGGTAAACTTTCTAATAACTTAATCGCCCTGCTCACATAGAATTGTGTCCCGGTATGTTTGCCATAAGCAAATAGAAACAAAGCGACAGTGTTAAGCAAAATATTATCAATTGATGTTTTACCTATTTGAATACTTACTTCCTGCGTTTCTTTTTTAAAATGGTAGTGTGTTTTCCAATAGTCATTTACAGGGAGGTTTTCGAACAATCCACGAAGCTCAGCAACACCACTGATCTCCATCACTTTCGAAAATAGATGATTTGCTTTTACAATCAGTGCTGCAAATTGCGCCAAACGAATGGTTGGGAAATTTTGTGGCCGCATCCGCATAAATTTCCAAACGGAAACCTCGATGGGTTCTATTTTATATTTCTTTTGGAGAAACTGGAATTCTTTTTTAAGCCTTCCAGGATATTCTTCTTTAAAATTATCATTTAAAAATCCGGCTGAACCGAACACTAAAGCCTCAATTAACAGTGTATTATCTTTGTGCTTGCTATAGATTTGCTGTGGTATCGCCTTCGCGAAGAGTTCGAAAGGTAAAGCATTTACCTTGAAACCAAAGTTTCGGGCCATAAACCGATAGAAAGTTTCATCCCAATTACCATTTAATTCGTTGAGTGTTTCTATTACTACATGTGTTTTCTGTTCAAATCTCTCGATCAATGTTCTCGATAAAAATGAATCGACAATTAATTTATCTACAGTTTTAATTTGAGCGATGCAGGGAAAATCAGTTAATGTTAGAAACAAATTTTCGTACTTCTCAATTAACTCATCCGCAATGCGATTTTTTAATTCTAAGACAGGTAGAACAGAGCCATCCATTCGTTTAATTTCTACATCATTCTCATAAACCACATGCAGTATAACGTTATCATAACTTGCATCGGTTTGATGATTGTGTTTTAACCAATCTGAAGCCTTGATATGAATTTCAATATTCCCTGCCCAAATCGTTTCACCAAGCTGTATTTTACTGTTACTAAAATCAGGACCAGCATTTTTATTCAGAAAACCTTGATGAATAATCTTCAGATTTTCTCCATCAGCCGTTTTCAAATCATTATTGTCAAACGATCTAAATTGCCAAACATAATGAAGAAAATCTTCAGGAAAATTCATTATTGAAGATACTGAAATATTCCTTAAAGTTTTGGTTTAATTTGTCCGGTGCCGTGAATATAGTTCAGTTTTCTTTCAAAGATTTTTCTACTAAGGTTCGAAATAACTACAAGAATATTAAACCACTTCCGCTTTCTTCTTATAATTCGTAATAAAAACACCAGCAATAATCAAAACAGTTGCAACAATTAAATCTATACCTACATGTTCATTTAAAATTAACCATCCCAAAAATATTGCGATAACTGTATTAAAATAAGTGAGGATAGATACTTCGGACGCAGAAACCTTTTTCAACGCGTAGTGATAGCAGAAATAACCAAGCACCGAGCCAAATACCGCAAGGTAAACTGCAGCAAAGATACTTTCGGTTTTCCAGGAGCTTACCTCAGCCTCACCAGAAAAAATCAAGGCTAAGCCCAGTTGAACAATTGCAGAGAATACAAATTGATAAAAAAGATTTAAAAATATGTACTGCGGTTTCCCGCTATGTTTTTTCGAATAAATGGTACCGATTGTCCACCCTGAAACGGCGATCACTAATGACAAAATTCCATTTCTGTAGCCCGGTTCTAGCAAGTCGCTAATACCATCCCGAAAAATGAAGACGATTCCAAGGAAACCGACAAATACACCAATAAAACCTTTTAAGCTCGGTTTTTGAATCCCCAGGAAAACGCATCCTAGAAAAACCAGAAGAGGCGAAGTGGCGTTTATCAAAGAGGTTAATCCACTAGGGATCGTTTTTTCGGCGACGGTGGTCATGCCATTCGCAATTACAACCATCAAAATAGAAAGCAATATTTGCCTTTTAAAACTTGCCCATCCTATCCACTTTAATTCTTTTTGTTTGATAAGGATGATTAGAATAATTAAAGATGCAATTGTTTGGCGAATGGCTGTTACGTACCACGCCGGAATACTCTCTACGGCAACACGAATACCCAGATAGGTTGTTCCCCAAATTAAGGCAACGCCAGTTAAGGCAAGGATAAGTTTTAAATCTATTTTGGATTTCATGGTTGGTTAGAAGTTTGCCACGGAAACACAGAAAACACGGAAATAAAATTAAGTTTCCGTTTTTCGTGGCCAATAAAAATTTTGATAGGAAAAATCTGTGAATCTGTGGCTAAACAATATTTGCGTTCACCAATATCTGCTCCATTTCCCGCTGCAGTTTCAAAGCCTCTTCTCTTGCCTTTTCTGCAAAATCTTCGCCGTTACTTGCATAAATAATTCCCCGTGAAGAATTAATTAATAATCCGCATTGCGAATTTAAACCGTATTTACAAACTTCCTGCAGATCTCCTCCTTGTGCACCGACACCCGGAACCAAGAGAAAATGGTTTGGAGCCAGTTTGCGTACATCTGCAAAAGCAGAACCACGGGTTGCGCCAACCACGTACATCATTTGTTCATCGCTTGCCCATTGTTGTGAGGTTTTTAATACCTTTTCAAAAAGTCTATCCTCGCCAATTTGCTGTAATTGGAAATCGGCATGACCAGAATTTGAGGTTAAGGCTAAAAGAATAACCCATTTATCTTTAAAAGTTAGAAATGGTGTAACCGAATCGCTACCCATATACGGTGCAACGGTAACCGAATCGAAACTCATTTCGGATGATTGCTCATTAAAAAAAGTTTCTGCGTACATGGCAGAAGTATTGCCAATATCGCCACGTTTTGCATCAGCAATAGAAAAAATATCTTGTGGAATATATTTCCAGGTTTCAATTAGAGTTTCCCAACCTTTCTTACCATAACACTCATAAAAAGCGGTGTTTGGTTTATAAGCAACACACAAATCTTTTGTCGCATCAATAATCTGTTTATTAAATTCCAAAATCGGATTTTCGTATCTCAGCAAGTGTTTTGGAATTTTATCCAATGAAGAATCCAATCCGACACATAAAAATGAACGCTTTTTTTGTATCTGCTCGAAAAGTTGTTGCTTAGTCATATAAGTGCTTATTTGGTGCAAATATGAGGTTTTTTAAGTTTTTAGAACTACAAAAATATCTTCACATACATTATTTTTATAAACATTTTAAACTTTTTCTTGCGGATTACGTTTCAAATACATACAATTGCAACATAATTCTCAACCGTTTATCTGAATATCCCAGAAAAATTTTATCAAGACTTGTTTTTTGTTACCATTTTTTAAAAGCGAAAATCGTTTTTATTCAGCTCGTAAACATTTATGAAACATTTTGAGTATATCTATTAACCAACTCATCACAGTTTTATAGCCTTAAGAATTTATACACAAAAAAACCGCTGGGCTTACGCAATCACAAGAGAAGCCTTTGCACATTTTATGACAGGAAGCATCCGTTGTAAACAAATGAAAAATTTCTTGAAACATATATATTTAGAATGTTTAGTAAAACAGAATTAAATGATAAGCTCACACCAGAATTACGTGAGCTTGCAAAATCTTATGGCATTGAAGGTGCCGAATCCCTTAGAAAAATTGACCTTGTTGAAGTACTGTTACACCAGCAAGAAATTATAGATGCAGCTAAAGCAGGCACGGGCGCAGACCCATATAGCGAAAGCGAACCGGTTGCTGTTGCTCCTGCTCCAAAAACTAAAGCCGCTAAAGCTGAAAAAACTCCAAAAGTTGCTGCATCAGCCACTGCTGCTCCTTCTACTCCAGAAAAACCGGTTAAAAAAAGAGCAAGATTAAGTAAAGATGAACCTGCAGCTCCAATTGAAAGAAGAAGAGATTCGGTTACTTTGTTTGATGAACCGCAACACCAACAACAACCAGAAAGACAACCAGACAGAATTGTTGAATCGGAAGACGGTGGAAGCAAACCAATTTCTGCTTTAATTGAAGAATCAGCGGAAGTGATTCCTGCGGCTCCGAGACAAAAACAAGAGCCAAGAGAAAAGCAAGAAAAACCACAACGCGAAGATAACCGCCAGCAAAAACAACCTGGAGGCGGTAACCACCACAAAAACGAAAACAGTTATTCTAACTTAGATTTCGATAACGTAATTACAAACGAGGGCGTTTTAGAAATTATGCCTGATGGTTACGGTTTCTTACGCTCTGCAGATTACAACTACTTAACCTCTCCTGATGATATTTACGTATCTCAATCTCAAATTAAACTTTTTGGTCTAAAAACCGGCGATACCGTAAAAGGAAGTATCCGTCCACCGAAAGAGGGCGAAAAATATTTCCCATTAGTTCGTGTAGAAACCATTAATGGAAGAATCCCTGCAGAAGTTCGTGACCGCGTACCATTTGATTATTTAACACCACTTTTTCCAACTGAAAAACTAAATCTTTTTACGGATAACAGCAACTACTCTACCCGTATTATGGATTTGTTTACACCAATTGGTAAAGGACAACGTGGATTAATTGTAGCACAACCAAAAACCGGTAAAACGAATTTATTAAAAGAGGTTGCAAATGCAATTGCTAAAAATCATCCAGAAGTTTATTTAATTATTCTTTTAATTGATGAGCGCCCGGAAGAGGTTACAGATATGGCTCGTAGCGTAAGGGCTGAGGTTATTGCCTCTACTTTCGATGAGCCAGCTGAACGACACGTAAAAATTGCCAACATCGTTTTAGAAAAATCCAAGCGTTTGGTAGAAAGCGGACACGATGTGGTTATCCTTCTAGATTCGATTACACGTTTAGCACGTGCTTACAATACCACTGCTCCTGCTTCGGGTAAAATTTTATCTGGTGGTGTTGATGCTAATGCATTACATAAACCAAAACGTTTCTTTGGTGCTGCCCGGAACATCGAAAACGGCGGTTCTTTAACAATTTTAGCTACTGCATTAACCGATACAGGTTCTAAAATGGACGAAGTGATCTTCGAAGAATTTAAAGGAACTGGTAACATGGAGTTACAATTAGACCGTAAATTATCGAATAAACGTATCTTCCCTGCTATTGATATAACGGCTTCGAGTACTCGTAGAGATGATTTATTGCTAGACAGAGATATTCTACAACGTGTTTGGATTTTACGTAACCACCTGGCAGATATGAATAGCCAGGAGGCGATGGAATTTGTACAAGCTCAGATAAAAGGTACAAAAAGCAACGAAGAATTTTTAATTTCGATGAATAGCTAGTAGAGTGTTAAAAGTTAAAGGTTTAAAGTTGAAAGTTTTCTAAATGCGAATCCAGTCACTTTGAACCTTTAACTTTGTACTTTCAACTCAAAATAAATGAAAAGGCATATCCCTAATGCGATTACCTGTGCAAATCTGTTTTCTGGTTGTATCGGAATCGTTTTTGCTTTTAAAGGCGATCTACAAACTGCTGCCTATTTCGTCATTCTTTCGGGCATTTTCGATTTTTTTGATGGAATGGTTGCCCGATTATTGAATGTAAAGTCGGCGATTGGAAAAGATTTGGACTCGTTGGCAGACATGGTAAGTTTTGGTTTTTTACCAGGCGTGATTATGTTTCAGCTGCTAAAAACCAGTGATTATACTTCTGAATATTTACCCTATTTAGGTTTCTTTATTACTGTTTTTTCAGCCTTGCGATTAGCAAAATTTAATAATGATGAGCGTCAAACCGAAGATTTTATTGGCTTAAATACGCCAATGAATACGCTGTTTATCTGTTCGTTACCGTTTATTGCGACCGATTATCCTCAGGTAATTGGTTCCACGATGCTATTAGTTGCTATCACCGCGATTACCAGCTTTCTTTTGATTAGTGAGATCAAAATCTTCTCTTTGAAGTTTAGCGATTTTAGCTGGGCAAAAAATAAAATCAAGTTTATCTTTCTAATAATATCAGCTGTGCTAATTGCAGTTTTACAATTTGCCGCCATTCCTTTTGTTTTGGTACTCTATATCAGTTTATCAATCCTGCATTTTAGACGTGCTGGCCGCAGCAATATAATAAGTTCGAAATAGTTGCAAGGTATTTACTTCATGCTCATGCTGAATTTGTTTCAGCACCTCTTTCATTAAATACATTGAAATAAATTCACGGGAACGCCTGCTGTAACTTAATCCTGATTAATAATTTGAATTAAAGCCAAACTTGGGCTTTTAAAAAATCAGTTATCACTTAGATTGAATATCCTTCTTAGCGACTTCCAATTGAGCATAAATCTCGACTAACAAGGCTTTCAAGCGTTCAACATCTGGGGGGATTTGCTCCACCGCGATCTGATTTCGGGCATTATCTTCGATAGACTGAACAAAATCTTTAACATCGCTCCGCCCCACATAGCTAAATGTGGGCTTAATTTTATGCGCACAATTGCCAACCTTATCCCAATTTTCACTTGATAAAGCATCTTCCAACTCCGCCAGATAAAAAGGCGTTTGTTCAATAAACGTGTCAAAAACTTCGATCATAAATTCTGGATTATGACCAACCATTTCTTTAAGATATGATAAATCTAAGGGATGATTATCATGATTCTCTTGCATATAACAAAGCTAGATATTTACAATTTCTTAACGTCTAATTTATCTGTAATATTTTCAAAAATATCTAAAATAGTTTTCCCCAAAATGGGATGTATCACACCTGGGGCAATTTCAGCCAGGGGAGCCATAACAAATCTTCTTTCTTGCATATGCGGATGAGGAACCTGAAGCTTATTTTCGATATCAATAACCTCATTTCCATATAGAATTAAATCAATATCAATTAAACGCTCTCCCCATTTATCTTTCCTAACTCTACCTAAATTTTTTTCTATCTCCAGTGCCTTGTTTAAAACTTCAATAGCAGTAAAGTTAGTCTCAACGGCTACGGCTTGATTTAAAAATGAGGGTTGATCAGTTTTGCCCCATGCTGCAGTTTCATACAAAGCAGAAATGGAAACTACTGAGCCTATATTTTCTGCTGTGAGTGCAATTGCTTTACGCAAATTATCTTCTCTATCACCCAAATTTCCTCCCAGTAACAAATAAGCGGTTTGGTACTCTAAAGCCGTATTAAGCATCATGTATTTTTATATCTTTACGGCACAAAATTAACATTTAAATGAAAGATTTTTTCAAGTATCTATTTGCCTCAATGCTAGGATTTTTCCTATCAGCAGTTATTGTTTTCATCATCATCTTTGTAATTATCGTTGGTGCTATTTCTTCCATCGACAGTGATAAAACCGTTACTGTATCGAACAACTCGGTACTATTTTTAAACTTAGACCAACCCATTACAGAACGTACTCCGAAAAATCCGTTTGGAAATCTGCCCATTGTTGGCGGTAGCGAAAAAGACGGAATTGGTTTAAATGATTTGTTAAAATCTATCCAAAGGGCTAAAACTGATGATAATATTAAATGTATTTATTTGAATGTGAGCAGTCCGAATGCTGGTTTTGCCACTATGCGTGAGGTGAGAAATGCTTTAATTGATTTCAAAAAATCACATAAAAAAATTATTGCTTACAGTGAGGTTTTTACCCAAGGCGCATATTATCTCGCGTCTGCTGCTGATAAAGTTTATTTAAATCCCGAAGGAGCTTTGGAATTTAAAGGTTTTAGTTCTGAACTCACATTTTTTAAAGGTACGCTGGAAAAAGTAGGCGTAGAAATGCAGGTGATTCGTGTTGGCAATTACAAAAGTGCTGTCGAACCTTTCATTCTAGATAAAATGAGTGATTATAACCGCAAACAAGTTACCGCTTATGTGGGTGGTTTGTACAATACATTTTTAACTGATATTGCTAAAAGCAGAGATATTCAAAAAGATAGTTTGTACAAAATTGCCGATGATTACAGAGTTAGAGAACCTCAGGATGCGGTTAATTTTAAAATGGTTGATGCATTAAAATATAAAGATCAAATTTTAGAAGAATTAAAAGGATTATCAGGCAGAACCAGAGGCGAAAATGTACGTACAGTTTCTATTAATGATTATGTTAAAAACAATACCGACACGGGTTCTGGAAAGGATAAAGTCGCTGTAATTTATGCCAATGGAGAAATTAGTGGCGGCGAGGGCAACGATAATCAAATTGGTTCAGAACGCATCTCGAGAGCAATTCGTAAAGCTCGTTTAGATGATGACATTAAAGCAGTTGTAATCCGCGTAAATTCTCCTGGCGGTAGTGCACTAGCATCGGATGTGATATGGAGGGAAATCGTTTTAACAAAAAAGGAAAAACCCGTTATCGCTTCATTTGGTGATGTTGCGGCATCTGGCGGTTATTACATCGGCTGTGCTGCCGATAGCATTTTTGTTCAGCCAAACACTATAACCGGCTCTATTGGTGTATTTGGCCTCATTCCAAATTTTCAAAACTTGATGACCAACAAATTGGGAATTACTTTCGACGGTGTCAAAACTGGGAAATATGCTGATATTATGGCAACCAACCGCCCGATGACAGCTGGAGAAAGATTCATTATTCAAAATGAATTAAACAGAATTTATAGTGGTTTTGTAAGTCGCGTGGCAGATGGCAGAAAGAAAAGCAAAGCTTATATTGATAGCATCGGTGGTGGCCACGTTTGGATTGGAACCGACGCCGTTCAAATTGGTTTGGCTGATAGAATTGGAAGTTTCAACGATGCGATTAAAGCTGCAGCAAAAAAAGCAAAAATAAAGGAATACAAAGTGGTAGAATACCCTGATGTTGTCGATCCTTTGAAATCGTTTATGGATGAAAGTACAGACAGGATCAAGACTTACTACACCAAGCAAGAGTTGGGCGATAATTATATGCTTTATCAGCAAATGAAAAAAGTTATTGCCAGTTCAGGAATTCAGGCAAGAATGCCCTTTGAAACAGTTATAAAGTAATATTTAATGTAAAAAGTAAGAGAGATGATGGAATCGACCAACTTCCTTCTTACTTTTTCTATTTTTCCTAATCCCATTTTCAATTCTCGATTCCCTATCCCCTATTACAACTTATTCAATCATTTTCCACTCCGGATGTAAAGTCAAATAAGTTCCATTAACCGATTGATTCATCGGATGAACCGTTATAGAAATACTTTTTCCTTTCAAAAACTCAAATCCAATACCGTCTTGCTTGGCATCGTAAACGGTTACAGTATCTTTTTGCTCATTTAAATAAGTAGAAATTCGTTCCATAGCAGGGAATTTCAATTTCGTGTCCGATTCATTTAATCCAACAGTAAAACCATCTTGGGTTTTGTACTTCCATGAAGTAATTCTAATCTGTTTCACATCTTTCACTCGCATGGTCGAATCTCGATAAGATGAATAAACAGCAATTTCATCTCTTTGTCCACCTACAGAATCTTTATTAAACCAAATACCCCATGCCTTGCCCATTGCCGCATCGCCAGCATCAGGTTTACCAAGCAACGCTCCTACTTTTTCCATATTTTCACCCAGAGAAACTTCACCCACTGAGCGACCAGGAACAATCAAATAGCGAGAATCGACTATGCGGCCTGGACCCGATTCAATACTTTCTATCGAATCGGTTTTATGCTGAGAGTTTTGCGAAGATTGACAAGCTGCCATACTAATGGTCAAGCCAAGAAGGATGATTTTTGAGGATTTCATGACTCTAGAACAACACATTAATTAATTCTGTTTGAAAAAATACCGCTCCCAAAAGTTTTAACGCTTTATTTCATAATTTTACAGCTTATGGAAAACAAAACCATCGCCCGTAGTTTACGCCTCTTATCGCAGTTAATGGAATTACATGAAGTAAATCCATTCAAAATAAAATCAATAGCCAATGCTTATTTTAAGGTTGATAAACTCCCTTTTGCACTTAAAGACAAACCTTTAGATGAGATCGATAAAATCGATGGCATTGGTAAAAGTTTGGCAGGAAAAATCATCGAATTATTGCAAACCGGCGAACTTAAAGAACTAAACGATATTATAGGAGAAACACCCGAAGGCGTTGTAGAAATGCTCGGTATCAAAGGGATTGGTCCGAAGAAAATTTTAATTATTTGGCGAACCTTAGGCATTGAAAGTATTGGAGAACTTTATTATGCCTGCAACGAAAACCGATTAATTGAGGCGAAAGGTTTTGGCCTAAAAACACAAGAAGAGATTAAAAATGCTATTGAGTTTAAGCTGGCAGCAAACGGCAGATTCCTTTACGCTCAAGTGGAAGGCTTTGCAAACACCATATACGCACAAATCTCCGAATGGTTAATTAAAGTTGATAACCATTCTTCCTTAGGCTTTGCAGGTCAATTTCGCCGTGCCTGCGAAATTATTGATGAGTTGGAATTTGTAATCGGTGCTGAACAGGTAGAGGAAGTACAAACCAGCCTGGAAACTTTTGAACCGCTTTCGTTAATCCTCGGCGAAGATTGTTTCATTACGACAACCGAAGCTGGTTTGAGAATTAAAGTTTTTGTTGTTGATAAATCTGATTTCTATTTAGAATGGTTTAAACTGACGGGAAATACCGAACACGTTGAACAGGTCTTAAAATTGGCTGGCGATGGTCATTTTAAAAGTGAAGAGGCTATTTACAGTAAAGCTGGATTAGCATTTATTGAGCCTGAACTGCGTGAGGGTTTAGATGAATTGGCATTAGCCAGAGAAAACAATCTACCCAAACTCATCACGGACGAAGACTTAAAAGGAAGTTTGCATAATCATTCTATGTGGAGCGATGGAGTTCATACGCTCGAGCAGATGGCGGTATATTGCAAAGACACACTGAACTTACAATATTTAGGCATCTGCGACCACTCGAAAACAGCAGTTTATGCGAAAGGGTTAAATGAGCAACGTGTTTTTGCACAACATCTGGAAATTGATGAGTTGAACAAAAAACTATCACCTTTTAAAATTTTTAAAGGGATTGAAAGTGATATATTGACTGATGGTTCTTTGGATTATTCTGATGAGGTGCTTAAAACTTTCGATTTTGTGGTGGCCTCGGTGCATAGCAATCTTCGAATGGATGAAACCAAAGCGACTGCCCGGTTATTAAAAGCAATTGAAAATCCCTACACTACTATTTTGGGACACCCAACAGGGCGTTTACTGTTAAGCAGAGCAGGTTACCCGATTGATTATAAAAAAATTATTGATGCTTGTGCTGCTAATAAGGTCGTTATCGAAATTAATGCAAATCCTTTACGATTGGATTTAGATTGGCGTTGGCATCGTTGCGCTTTGGAAAAAGGCGTGTTGCTTTCGGTAAACCCCGATGCTCACAGAACTGAGGGATTCCACGACATGCGTTACGGAATTTTAGTGGCTCGCAAAGGTGGATTAAGCGCCGATAAATGTCTAAATGCTTTTTCTTTAGAGGAAATAACGGAATATTTTAACGCTAAAAAAGGTTAGCCGCAGATTTGCAGATTAAATTTTGTTTTGTAAATAACCACAGATAGATAAGATAACCACAGATATTCTTTCAGGATTTAACTATTCCTCAATCTCTGTTCATCTGTGAAAATCTGTGGTAAAAATCCCTAACTTTGCCTCATGATCAGTGAAATTGCCAACCGCATCTTTAATGAAGTAATTACAGATTACCATAAGTTTGATGATATCGACCATCCGGTTGAAAATCCATATGATGCCGAGACCTTAGAACACCTTTTCTACATCAAAAACTGGATTGACACCGCTCAATGGCATATGGAAGATGTAGTTCGTAACCCACAGATCGACCCTGTTGACGGCCTGAAATGGAAGAGACGTATTGATGCCCAAAACCAGGTGCGTACCGACATGGTAGAGTTTATAGATGGATATTTCTTGAATCTTTATCGCGGGATTTCGGCTTTGCCAGATGCGAAAATCAACACGGAAAGTCCCGCTTGGGCAATAGACAGGCTTTCCATTTTGGCTTTGAAAATCTACCACATGCAGGAAGAAGCAGAACGAGAAAGTGCATCAGCAGAACACCGTGAGCAATGTCAAACAAAGCTCAATGTTTTATTATCGCAACGTGAGGATTTATCGACAAGCATAGATGAACTATTAGCTGATATTGAGGCTGGCAAAAAGTACATGAAAGTTTATAAACAAATGAAAATGTATAACGACCCTAGCCTAAATCCGGTGTTGTACAACAGTAAAGTATAACTGCGGGTATATGATTAAAAAATCATTTTTCTGGATATTTGCTTTAGTATTGCTGTTTACGAGTTGCCAAAGTGGCACCAGTTTGGAGATAGAAAAAGATGAGTATCCAGAAATACCTTGTTTTCCAAAAATAACGGGTAAGAAACTTTACTTAAAACCAGTTGAAGTTGATAGTTTAAATTTAGATTCTGCCGGCTCATCTGGTGCGTTTAAAAGCTATGATGATTCGTTCATAAATCATAATGACTCATCTTTTAACACGTATTATTCTATCGTTATAGCAAAAACGAAATCTGCAACTTTTAAGGAAGGTTTCCCACAAGGTGATGTTGATTCCCCTATTCGAATGCATTACTACACAATAGCTTTTGAAGGTTTAAATGCGAAAACGAAAATCGATTTTACTAAACAGCTTTGTCCTAAAATAATAAGAATAAAACATAACGTGTATTTTCTTTATCAACCGAAAGGCGGCAAAACGCTGCAGGCTTATCAGTTATCAATTATAAAAGACAATGGTTAAAACGAGCAGGATTATCGTTTTACGTTTTTCAGCTATGGGCGATGTAGCGATGGTAGCTTCTGTTTTGAAAGAATTTTCTCAGCAAAATCCTTCAGTGGAAATTATATTGGTCAGTCGTGAGGCTTTTAAACCATTTTTTGATGGCATTGAAAATTTAACTTTTCATGCCATTCAACCCAAAACCATCCACAAAGGCATTTCCGGACTGTATAAACTTTACAAAGAGCTACGAAGATATAAACCTACAGCTATTGCAGATTTGCATGATAATTTAAGAAGCAGAGCGATTTCAACTTTTTTTCGATTAACTGGTATTAAAATTAAGCGAATTGATAAAGGCAGAGCCGAGAAAAAAGCATTAACGCGTTCTGTAAATAAAATTTCTCAACCCTTACGAAAAACTGTAGAACGTTATGCTGATGTATTTCGTGAACTAGGTTTTGAGGTTAATCTGAGCCATAAGCTTAAAAAAAAGCCAAATAAATTACCGGTAAAAGCTGAGTATTTATTTAAAGATGAAACGAAAAAGAAACTGGGGATCTCCCCTTTTGCACAGCACATTTACAAGGTTTATCCATTAGAAAAAATGGAGGTAGTGATTGCTGGCTTATCTGCTTCGGGCTATGAAATTTTTATTTTCGGCGGTGGAAAAACCGAACAGACAACTGCTGAACAATGGGCCAAAATTTATCCAAATACCCATAATTTAATTGGCAATTTTAACCTTACAGAAGAGCTTGCGATTATTTCAAACTTGGATTTGATGCTCAGTATGGATTCGTCAGGTATGCATATGGCCTCATTGGTGGGTGTTCCTGTTGTTTCTGTTTGGGGACCGACACATCCTTATGCGGGGTTTTTAGGCTATGGTCAGTTGGAAAGCGATTGTATCCAAGTTGACCATCCTAATCGGCCAAATTCTATTTATGGAAACAAATCATGTATGTGTGGTGTTGAGAGCTGTATGGATTTAATAAATCCTGAAACGATTTTAAATAAAATTAAAGAAAAACTAAATGGCTAAGCAATTATTATTGGTTCGTCACGGAAAATCAGACTGGGCAAATTTAGATTTAAAAGATTTTGATCGTCCGTTGAATAAACGTGGTAAAGAGAATGCGCCAGAAATGGCAGAACGCTTGATCAATAAGGGGTTCAAATTCGATTTGATGGTAAGCAGTCCGGCAAAGCGAGCGAAATCTACAGCAAAATTCTTTGCTGAAGCTTATCAAATTGATGATATTCAATATGAGGAGGCCATTTACGAGGCAAATACCAATACGCTTTTGAATGCAGTAAACAGTTTGAATGATGAGGCAGATACTGTGGTTATGTTTGGTCATAACCCTGGGTTTACTGATTTGGCAAATGAACTAAGCGACGCTGATATTGCCAACATCCCAACAGCAGGCATGGTGTTAATATCTTTTCCTTTCGATTCATGGAAGATGGTGAGCAGAGAAACTGGGGATTTGGTGTTTTTTGACTATCCGAAGAATACGGATGAGCTGTAAGGTTATGCAACGGAACACGGAAGAATAAATCGTCATTTCGACCGAAGTGGAAATCTGATTGTCTGGTAGATTTATTGTAGCTGCCCAAAGCTTTTTTTTGCAATGTCTAAAAAAATCTCATTGTCATGCTGAGGAACGAAGCATCTGCAACCTATGGAACAGATTCTTCGTTCCTCAGACTGACAGGAGTTTAAAAACTTGAAGTGATAGCAGGGCTGAAAAACCAAAAGGATCACCAACCCTTCATTTCCAAATAAAATTTAAAATCGTAACCCTAAAATCGTAATTTTAATTATCTTTGAACTATAAATAACGAAAGTCCGGCAATAGACATTTCGGTGAATTCATAACCTCATCTCCTCTGGTTATTTCATAATTCGTATCGCCGGAAGATTTATCCATTAAATTATCTGTACATGAATTTTGATTATAATACTACGCGTAGCCATTTGATTTTATCAGAATATGGCCGCAACGTTCAGAATATGGTGAAGTATATTTGCGAATTACCAACTATTGAGGAACGTAATAAATATGCCCAGGCGGTGATCGACCTGATGGGATTTTTGCAACCGCACTTACGTGATGTTGCCGATTTTAAACATAAACTTTGGGATCACTTGCACATTATTTCTGGCTATCAGATTGATGTGGAAAGCCCTTACCCAAAACCTTTACCGGAAAATGCTTTTAAAAAACCAGAGCCACTTCCTTATCCTCAGCAACGGATTACCTACAAACATTACGGTAAAACGGTCGAGAATTTGATTGAAAAAGCGATGCGAGAGGAAAATCCGGAGCACAAAAAAGCAATGGTTCAGGGAATCGCAAACTTTATGAAAATGGCTTACGTTACCTGGAACAAGGATAATGTAAGCGATGACACGATAATCAAAGATTTGAAATATCTTTCTGGCGGATTATTATCGCTTGATGAGGGCGTGAACTTGGCTAAAGTAGAGTTTAGAGCTCAGAATCCTCGTCAGAATACTAATAATAATAACCGCGGAAGAACGAATAACAACAATAATAATAACGGCAAAAACCGTCAAAACAATAATAGCAATAATAATCGCGGACGAAACAATAATAATAAACCTAAATATTAAAGGTAAAGGGTAAAATGGTTGAAGGCGGAAGGTGAAAAAGAAGAAGTTGGCGGCAGAATTAAGTTTAGCCACCCAATCTTGATACTTGCGACCAGATACTTGATACTAATTACTAAATACTAAAAGATATATGAACGCATTTGAAATAACAGGCGGAATTAAATTAAAAGGCGAAATCACTCCTCAAGGTGCCAAAAACGAGGCCTTACAGATTCTATCTGCAGTTTTACTTACACAAGAAAAAGTAACCATCAGCAATATTCCTGATATTAAAGATGTAAATAAACTGATTGAACTTTTGGGCGATTTGGGTGTCGCTGTTGAGCGCATCGACAAAGACACTTATACCTTCGAAGCAAAAGACATTAATTTAAATTTCTTTGAATCGGACACTTTTAAAGCTAAGGGTGGTGGTTTAAGAGGTTCAATTATGATTGTTGGTCCGTTGTTGGCACGTTTTGGTAAAGCTGCAATTCCTAAACCTGGTGGCGATAAAATCGGTCGAAGAAGATTGGATACGCACTTTATCGGTTTCGAAAAATTAGGTGCAAAATTCATTTATGATAGTAAAAAAGCTTTCTTCAATGTTGATGCTACTGATTTAAAAGGTGCTTATATTTTGTTAGATGAGGCTTCGGTTACCGGAACAGCGAATATTGTGATGGCTGCTGTTTTAGCAAAAGGTACCACAACAATTTATAATGCTGCATGCGAACCTTATTTGCAGCAACTTTGTAAAATGCTGAATCGCATGGGTGCTAAAATATCTGGTATTGGTTCGAATTTGTTAACCATTGAGGGTGTTAAGGTTTTAGGTGGAACAGAACACAGAATGTTACCTGATATGATTGAGATTGGCTCTTTCATTGGAATGGCAGCAATGACTGAATCTGAAATCACTATTAAAAACGTTTGTTATGATGAACTTGGCGTAATACCAGAAGTATTTAAGAAACTAGGTATTAAATTAGAACGTAGAGGTGATGATATCTATGTGCCATCGCAAAAGCATTATGAAATCGATACTTTTATCGATGGATCGATTTTAACGATTGCTGATTCTCCATGGCCAGGATTCACTCCCGATTTATTGAGTATTGTTTTGGTTGTGGCTACACAAGCAAAAGGAAACGTTTTAATTCATCAAAAAATGTTTGAGAGTCGTTTATTCTTTGTGGATAAATTGATTGACATGGGCGCTCAAATTATTCTTTGTGATCCACACCGTGCTACTGTTAATGGTATTGATAAAAAATACAAACTTCGCGGTATCAGCATGACCTCTCCAGATATTAGAGCAGGAGTTTCGTTGTTAATCGCCGCCCTTTCTGCTGAAGGTAAATCAACTATTTACAACATTGAGCAAATTGAGCGTGGTTACCAGGATATTGATACGCGTTTAAGAGCTTTAGGTGCGCAGATTAAGCGTGTAAACGCTGATGCGCCAAGCCATTAAAGGTTTAGAGAGTTAAAAGTTGAAGGTTTAAAGTTGAAAGACTGATGCTGATAGACTAAAGAAAAATAGCATCATGCAAAAACGCCCGGGTAAAAATTACCCGGGCTTTTTTTTTAATTCTCGTCATTTTGAGGTACGAAGCAATCTCTTGTAGCAGCACTATTTGGAAACCAAAGCATTAAGATTGCTTCGTGCCTCGCAATGACGAGCGTGTGAGATACCCTTACCCCGATATCGCGTTTATAATATCATACTGCGTGATAATTTCAATTTTCCCTGATTCATCCTCTACCAAAACGGCTGAATTTTCTTTGTTAATCAAGGATGAAATTTTATCAATCGAGGTATTCAAATCAACGAAAGGGAAAGTAGCCGTCATGATTTCTGAAATTGGTGCAGATTTCAGTCCCGGGTTTTCAAGTAAAGCAGTTAAAATATCACTCTCGGCAATTTTGCCTACAATCATTCCCTGTTGTGTTACCGGAATTTGCGAAATATTCATCGATTTTATCGTATTGATCGCCTCTAAGACAGACTTCGTTGCATCAAGCGTTACAATTTCTGTAGCTTCCTTTTTTGCAAGAATTAATTTTGCTGTTAGTTTTTCATCTTGTAAAAAACCTCGTTCGCGTAACCAATCTTCATTGTACATTTTGCCCATATAACGGCTACCGTGGTCGTGAAAAATAACCACTACAACATCTTCTGGTTTTAATTTATCCTTCAATTGAATTAATCCACCAATTGCTGCGCCGGCAGAGTTTCCAACAAAAATACCTTCTTTACGAGCGATATCGCGGGTCATTAAAGCGGCGTCTTTATCGGTTACTTTTTCAAATAAATCAATTACATCGAAGTTTACATTGGCCGGTAAAAAATCTTCGCCAATTCCTTCAGTGATGTATGGATAGATTTCATCTTTATCAAAAATGCCAGTTTCCTTATATTTTTTGAAAACTGAACCATAAGTATCGATTCCCCAAATCTGAATGTTCGGATTTTTCTCTTTCAGATATTTACCTGTACCAGAAATTGTGCCCCCGGTACCTACACCTACAACCAAGTGAGTAATTTTTCCTTCAGTTTGTTCCCAAATTTCTGGACCAGTTTGTTCATAGTGAGCGGCAGTATTTGCCAAATTATCATATTGATTTGGCTTCCATGAATTAGGAACTTCACGCTCTAAACGAGAAGAAACAGAGTAATAAGAACGCGGATCTTCCGGCTCTACATTTGTTGGACAAACAATAACCTCGGCACCAAAAGCACGTAAAGCATCTACTTTTTCTTTCGATTGTTTGTCAGTTGTAGTGAAAATACACTTGTAACCTTTGATAATGGCAGCCATCGCCAAGCCCATACCTGTATTTCCTGATGTTCCCTCAATAATGGTTCCACCAGGTTTTAACTTACCACTTTTCTCTGCATCTTCAATCATTTTTACCGCCATGCGATCTTTGATTGAATTACCTGGATTGGTAGTTTCTATTTTTGCCAAAATTGTTCCAGGAACACCTTTTGTAATTGTATTTAATTTCACCAATGGCGTATTACCAATGGTTTCTAATATGTTATTGTACCACATGATACAAAATTAAGCAAAGCTATTAACTATTTTACAAACTATATTTTATTTAAAATATAATTTTTATAAACTCATTTTAATGAAATTTTATTCTATAATCTATCAATAAGATAGGTATTATAGATTGATTATTAGGCAAAATGCAATATTGGTTTTAGGTTAGCCGCAAATTCGCAGACTAAAAATCACTTATAACTTCGAAATAATTACAATTAATAAGATGCTGAAATGAATTCAGCATCACGACAGCATAAAAATTTGCGAATCTGCGGCAAACTTAAGCCAACTTATAAACCTTACCAGGCAATGAAACAATTATCCCTTGCATTTCTAAAGTGAGAATAACTATGGCCAATTTGCTTTGCTGAATAGCCAATGAAATACAAAGTTCATCAATAGAAAGTTGACCGCTTTGTAAAGTATCAACTACTTTCTGCTCATTTGCAGTAAGATTGAGCTGTAAAGTAGTTTGTGCTTGTTTCTTCTTTTCTTTCACTTCATCATCCCAGCCTAAATAATAAATCAAATCATTTGCATTGTTAATCAACCCTGCCCTATTGGTCTTAATTAAAAAGTTGCAACCTTCAGAAAAAGCATCATTTGTTCTACCTGGAAAAGCATAAACATCTTTATTGTAAGAGTTTGCAATTTCTGCTGTAATTAACGCCCCACCTTTAATGGATGCCTCAACAACAATTGTGGCATCGGCAATGCCAGCAATAATTCTATTTCTCTGTGGAAAATTTTGTCTATCGGGATTTGTCAATGTTGGAAACTCGGAAAGTAGGCCACCGTTTAAAACCATTTTCTGAGAAACTGGTTTATGAATTTGCGGATATAACCGATCTAATCCATGCCCTAACACACCAACGGTCGGAATATCATTGGCAATGCATTCTTTGTGAGCGGTAACATCGATACCATAAGCGAGACCACTAACAATTAAAACATTATAAGGCGCTAACACTTCGCAAAGCTGCTTACATAAAGTTTTGCCATAATCAGTTGCATTACGAGTACCTACAATGCTAATAATTCTTGAGTGATTCAAATCTGCTTTACCTTTAAAGTAAAGTAAAATCGGAGAATCAAAACAGTTTTTTAAGCGTTTTGGATAATTTTCATCTGTAAAAAAAAGAACTTCAATTCCATGCTTTTCAATAAATTTTAGCTCTTCAGCTGCTCGTTTTAAAGCATCAGTATTCAATATTGCGTCAACAGTTTTCTCACCAATACCTGGAATTTGAAGCAATTGATTTTTTGTAGCAGAAAAAACAGCTTCAGCGCTGCCACAATAGGCTAATAAATTTTTGGCATTTACCGGACCAATGGATTTAATGAAAGTTAAAGCAATTTTGTGAAGCGTACTCATTAATTTTTAGGCTAAGGTGAATAAATGCGGGATGATTTATTTCCTTAAAAAGACAACCTAAAAATCAATATCAATTAAACTCTTAATTGGGATATGAATATTATTTTTTAGCTGAATGTATTTTTCTGTTACTGCCCAAACCGTAGTGTCTACACGTTTAGGGCCAATTGTTGTGTTAAAAGTAATCACTGCTTTGGATTTGAACTCATTTCCAAGTCTTTGAGCCTCATCAAGTTTAGTTTTTAGTTCTTCTGTGTGATCTTCTTTTGCATTGATGATATTCAAATAGCTTAAATGTTCCTTTTCTACAATTTCTATTGGCATAGCTTCTCTTTAACGATTAATGTTAAACAAGCTTATTAATTTTTTCGAAGAAAAACAACCGCAAACACTCATTTTATATAATAATTAACAAAAAAAAACCTCGATTTTCATCGAGGTTAAATTTTTAATTTCCTGTTATTTGAACTTCAGTTTTCGAGTTTCGATCATTCCTTTAAATTCGTGGTCAAGTTTTTCGTTATTGCTATCAATTACCTGCCTAGACACGCCAGAGGTGCTACTTAATGTGCTTTCTTTTAAATATGAGGTAAATGCGCCTGTAGCAGAATAATTTAAAGCCTGGGCTAATAATTTTTCTGATGGGTCTCCAAAGTCTTTAGTCAAATCATCAACTACATCCTTATCTACTGCCATTCCATCGAAATAATCGCCGAAGCCTGACTGATTTTTAGTTTGAAACTGAGGGATGTACAAGTCTTTTTTATCGATTCTGAGAGAGAAAAACCCAACTGGTTTGCCGTATGTTTTTCTGCCAATTAACTTTACATCCATTACTGGTTTTAAGTTGTTAATCAACAACTCGCTTGCAGATGCTGTTCCGCCTGCAACTAAAAAATACACCCTTGTTAGTCCATTTAAACTTCCGCGTTTAGCAAAAACTTCTTGATTTCCGGCAGCTGGAGTAGGTTTATATGAATAATCGAAGAAAGAATATAATCTTGTTACCCCATCATTACCTTTGCCATAAAATTTTTGATTTTCTAAAATCGTTGCCTGACCATCTTGCATGGTTTTGGTCCAATAAGTGGTATACATTATTTTTCCATTTTGCGATGCAGGAGCTATTAAATTGGTAAAAGCTTCTGATGTTGCAACCGAACCTCCGCCATTGTAACGCAAATCAACTACTAGTTCTGTGATTCCATCCGTTGTAAACTTAGTAAAAGCAGCATCCAATAAAGGAACAGAATTGGTGGTGAAGCTGTTAAAAACAATATAACCAACTTTTTTCGCCCCTACAGTATATGTATTTGAGTATAGAATAGGATTAATATTATAACTGCCTCTGTTAATTACCAAATCTTGTGAAGTACCATCAGGCTTTACAACAGTCATTGAAATACTAGGGTTACTACCAAAAATACCATCGTTTAAATTATCGATATCGCTTTGACTGGTTCTTAAGGTTGTTCTGCCATTCACCCGGGTAATTTGATAGCCCCTTTTTAAACCAGCAAGAGCCGCAGGAGAAGTAGCGTAAACAGATTTAACCCGCAATAAATTATTAGCATCGTAATTTGCTGAAAAACCATAATCACCACTTACACCGCCCAATTGCCCGGCAACGGCACCATTATCAATAAACGAATATTTATCTTTTCCACCTGTGCTTGGCAATGCCGCAAGCGCTGCTAATACTTGATCATCGTTCGCATACTTGCGTGGATTAAAGGTATCATAATCAGGCATGCCCACATTCCAGAAGTAAGTTTGTTTCGCATATAAAAAGATAGAATCGCGGGTTAAATAATCACGGTTTGAAGTTGGAGTTTGCAGTGTATTTTTTTCTGCTACAGGAGTAGATGAATCTGAATCAGGTTCTGTATTGTTCTTTTTACAAGAAGCTAAAAAACCAGCCGATCCAACTAAAAAGAACAAAATGCTCTTCTTCACATTAACTTTTCTTAACATATCTATTTGTAAATTTCCAGTGACACAATATACGGCAAATTCATTAACTTGGATTGTTGTTCATCAAAATTATTTGCCCCCACAACTAACGTATCATCTGGCGATAAATTGTTGTCGTTTAGGATCTTCTGAAATATTTCTGCCTTCTCTACTCCCATTTCATCTGCAAAGTATACCGTTAGGTAATTTTCCAGTCCGTTCCATTCTGTTTGTTTAATTTTATTAAGCTGCTGATCTGGATTTCCAGCCGTCACGATGAATATTTTTTTTCTTTCAATTACCAACTCTTGCATAAACTCTAACAGGTTTTTGAACAATAAAAGTTTTAAAGGCAGTCGGGCGTTTTGATGAAGCAAATCAAAATTGTATTGGTATTTGGCGTCAATTTCAAAAGCCTTCGCTGTTTTTAAGAATAAATCTCCTACTCCTGATTGCTCAAATTCACCTTTCATAAAATCTAAGATAGCTTGTGCATTTTTTTGCTCGCTATATTCGATAAACTGGGCAAATAAATAATAAACCTGAAGCAGATAATCCTTTTCAGGGTAAAGCACATTATCAAGTTCAAAAATGACGATCTGCTTATTTTTTACTAGCTCGTATGCATCCATCTTAAATCATAAGGAGTTTTAAATCATCGTTAGGATTGTTGTAACCGAAAACTCCGTTTAGTTCTTGGTTCTGTTTTTTAAAAATTTCAGCACCGCTAGCGAAAATACATTCACCTTGAATGAATACCGCATAGTTTACATAGTTGGTCTTTTCAAGCGAAATATAATTCAGTAACGAATCTGCTGGTGGAGTTAACACCTGAATGCCATATTCACCAAACAAAACGGCTGATTTTGCGAGAGGTTCTATCTCATAATTGTGTAACGGGATGATGCAATCAATAGCTTCAGTGATGCAAAAATTCAATAATAAATGTGCAATACTATCTTGATTGAGCTTGCCCAATGAAGTAAAAGCGTAATTTTTCGTTACAATACCCGGAACGTCGCCATAGTCGGCTAGCAGAACAAAATGACTAGGAAATGCCTTCATTAACTTTAAGGCTTTGGCATTATTTCCGCCGGTAATTAATATTTTCAATGTTTAAATGTTATTTGATACTCAGTGTTGAATGGGAAATGGGAAATTGATAATTGGTAGTAGATAACAGGCAGTTGATAACTGGTAATTGATAAATGGCAACTTTCTAAACGATCAAACCATCTTTCATCGTTACGACACGATCGCTTGTTTTAGCCAGGTGTTCGTTATGCGTTACAATTACAAACGTTTGCTGAAAATTATCTCGAAGTGTTACAAAAAGCTGGTGTAAGGCTGATGCATTTTCTGAATCAAGATTTCCGGAAGGTTCGTCAGCCAGAATAATTGATGGATTGTTAATTAGTGCTCTTGCAATGGCTACCCGTTGTTGTTCTCCACCCGATAATTGGTTGGGTTTATGATGAGCTCTGTTTTTCAAACCAAATAAATCAAGCAATTCCAAACCTCGGGTTTCTGCCTGCTTTTTATTCGTTTTAGCAATGAAAGCCGGAATACATACATTTTCCAACGCACTAAATTCAGGCAATAAATGATGGAATTGGAATACAAAACCAATATTTTGGTTGCGAAAAGCGCTTAACAATTCTCCACTTAATTTATTTATGATGGTTCCTTTAAGCTCCACTGTCCCGTCATCAGGTTTATCTAGCGTACCTAAAATATGGAGTAAAGTACTTTTTCCCGCACCAGACGGACCAATAATACTCACGATCTCCCCTTTCTGAACTTCAAAATTAACACCTTTTAATATTTGCAGGTTTCCGTATGATTTTCTTATTCCAGTGGCTTTTAGCATGGCGTAAAAATAGTTAAATTTTTGCTTTGTGAATGATAAGTTACAGGTTGTAAGTATAAGGCTTGATATATAACACCCCATCTACATTTTTATTATTCGTCAATCTGTGTAAGTCCTTAATCTTCGTAATCAATCCGATAATCATCTCTAAAATCAATTTATTAAAAAAAAGTTTGCAGTTATGAGAATCTTATTTAACTTTGAAAAACAAAGCACTTTCAAAATGAGTAATTCTGAGGAACAACTAAACGCATTAAAAGACATCAGACAAATGATGGATAGATCTTCAAGATTTATCTCGTTAAGTGGTTTATCTGGCGTATTTGCTGGAGTTATAGCTTTAATGGGTGCCTACTTTGCAAACGATGAAATTGAAAAATTCATCAACAAAAGAGGTTATAGTTATGGAATAGAAGGCGAAATAGACCTGGAATTTAACTTAATCAAACTGGGTGTTTTTGTGTTGGTAATTGCTTTAGCGGGTGGAATTTTGTTTACTTATCGAAAAAGTCAACGGAATAATTTACCAATCTGGGACAAAACCTCCAAATCACTGTTAATCAATTTGGCTATTCCATTGGTAACTGGAGGATTATTTATCATCGCGTTGCTGATTAATCATGCTCATACTTATGCTATTATTGCGCCTTCTTGCCTCATTTTTTACGGGCTGTCGCTCATTAACGCAAGTAAATATACCTATAGCGATATTCGCTATCTGGGCTTCCTGGAAATCATTTTAGGATTAATTTGTATGTTTTATGTGGGTTACGGGTTAATATTTTGGGCAATTGGCTTCGGCGTACTTCATATTGTTTATGGATTGGTGATGTATTTTAAATACGAGAAAGGCCAATAAAATGAAAAATCCAATAGCAGATCTTAATAAAATATTCGACAGCCGAATTCGGCTCGGCGTAATGTCGATGCTGATCGTTAACCATGAAATTAGCTTTAATGATTTGAAACAGATGCTCGAACTCACAGATGGAAATTTAGCTTCGCATTTAAATACACTGGAGCAAGCCGAATTTATTGCGGTACATAAAGGTTTTATCGGGCGTAAAACCAGCACCACCTATTCTATTACCAATTTAGGAAAACAAGCTTTTAAAGCGCATTTAGATGCACTTGAAAAAATGATTAATAAACTTTAAACTATTTTTTTTGAAAATACACTTTGAATTTCAAAGCACTTTTAGACCTAAAATCCATGAATAATCAAGCAGAGCCACAGATTATCAATCAATGCAGGCAACTAGCCATAATTTCCGCATCAATCGGAACTTCAATTTTTCTTTTCTTTCTTCTTTTCAGGGGAGAAACCCCGATTTTGGGATTAGGGTATTTATTAATCGCCGCATTAATTAATGGCATTTTCTTCACAGTCCTTGCGATTTCATGCTATACCCACAAGCATTATTGGCGTAAAATAGTTGCCACGATGATTTTCATGCTGGCAAACATCCCATTAAGTATTTTCTACTGTTTCATCGCACTTAAATCATTATAAAAATGAAAACGAAATCTAATTACCTCCTACTCGCTACCCTTATTGGAGGGATACTATTTAACTTGATGTTTTGGTCAGAAAGATTGGCACTTAACCTACTCATTTACAGCGTATTTATCTTAGGCATTACCTTCTTCAACAGCGAGGTTGCTAAAACGAAGAAATTTAAACTCTACGCAATGGCCCATTTACTTGCAGCAGTTATGGTGGTGGTTAACAATTCCGATTTATCGCTTGCTACATACTATATCAGTTTTTTACTATTTGTCGGTTTTTCCCACTACCAAAGCATCAGATCGGTTTGGGTAGCACTTATGGCCACAGCACTACAAATTATTGCCATCCCTGCAACCGCATTTAGGCGACTATCCAATCTTCAAATCGGGAATTTCAAATTTAGACCATTCCTAAGGCCATTAAAATACATTATCCTGCCAATCATTATGGTATTTATTTTCATCGGCATCTACAGTGGAGCTAACGCAATTTTTGAAAAATATGCTTCCGAACTTGGAGATAGCATTGCAAAGATATTAACAGATTTATTTGGCTTTATTTTCAATGATTTAAGCTTCGAGCGCTTCATTCATTTTGGTCTCGGCTTAGCCTTAACCGGGGGATTACTCATCACCTTTTACGATCGTGTTTTTGAAAAGATTGAATTGAATCTGAATGAAGATCTGCATCGAAATAAAACTAAGAGCAGAATTAAAAGCCTTTGGAATGAGGTTGCCGGAATGTTTATGGGTAGAGTGATTTCAAAAAAAATGGCGCTGAAAACCGAATACATTGTCGCGGTGATTTCTTTTGTTGCTTTAAACTTTTTATTACTGATGCTAAATGGAATCGATATTTGGTGGTTATGGCTTGGTAAAGGGAAGCAATTGGCCGAAACGAACTATGCCGCCGAATTACACGATGGCACAACCGCCCTCATCTTCAGTATCATTTTAGCAATGGCCATTATTGTTTACTTTTTTAGAGGAAATTTAAACTTCTATTCAAAAAGCAGAACGTTAAAAATTTTGGCATTTGCGTGGATGATCCAGAATTTTCTATTAATTATTTCTGTTTTCATTAGAGATGCGCATTATATTGAAGTTTATGGTCTCACTTATAAACGTATAGGCGTAATTGTATTTGCCACACTCTGCCTAGTGGGCTTAAGCACTGTTTATTTGAAAATAGCCAAGCAAAAAACATTCTTCTATCTGCTAAAGATCAATGGAAATATTTGGTATCTCCTATTATTGGTTTTCACAATGGTGAATTGGGATGTTGTTATTGTAAAATACAATTTAGCGCACAGAGAAACCATCGCATTCGATTCGGATTATTTACTTTCCTTATCAGATAAAACGCTTCCAACAATTGATCAGCACAGAAGGGAACTTGATTTAGCCGACGGAAATTTCGGAAG
Source organism: Pedobacter sp. AC212 (assembly GCF_979258625.1). NCBI lineage: Bacteria > Pseudomonadati > Bacteroidota > Sphingobacteriia > Sphingobacteriales > Sphingobacteriaceae > Pedobacter > Pedobacter sp. AC212. Next base: position 3,986,613 of record NZ_OZ409870.1, read on the forward strand.
CCTTGCGCCTAAAGGTACAATTCTCATTGGTGCTACAAATGATCAACTTCAATTAAAGCTTGATCAACGAATAGGTTTTTTTAAAGAGCGATACAAAGGGGTTAGCTGGCTTTCATGGAATTTGCAGGATTGGAATACGGCAAAATATTTTGGAATAGAAAGATGAAAAGGCATTACAAAATTATAATTATGCTTCTAGCTCTGGCATCATTAGCATGGTTTGCTTTAGCCAACTTTATAGAAAGTACAATTGAAATGCATATTAATGAACCAAATACAAAATAAATACCATGCAAATTCATTCATCACAATATTGGACTGATTATTTCACTAAAAACGCAGCTTTTTGCCGGGTTGATTGGCAGTTAAAACCAATACTGACAGACCTGGAAAGGAGCAACATTTTGAAATCATTACAGGCTTGGCAACTAGGAGAAACTTCGGAAGGTGAACATTTACAACACGCAGCACAGAAATATGCCTCCGAAATTAATGACCTCCACTATCCTATTGCTGTTAAATTATTTATTAAAGAAGAACAAAAACACGGGAACAACCTAGGAAAATATCTTGACCTAATTGAAGCGCCCAGAATTAAAAAAGATTGGGGCGATAGCTTATTTAGAAAAATAAGATATTATAATACAAATATGGAGCTGTGGACGATTGCTGTCATAACTGTTGAAAGCGCTGCGCAGATTTTCTATCAGGCATTGAAAGATGCGACAAACTGTACACTATTAAAACAAATTTGTACCGATATTTTAATTGATGAAGCAGCACACATCACTTTTCAAAAGGAAAGACTTTATATCATTTTTAGCAACAAAAACCCAATTTCGAAATTTATCGCCTATCATGCCTATTCCTGCTTCTTTATATGCACAAGTCTGGTAGTATGGTTTGCGCATCAGAAATTGTTCAAAGCCGGCAAAATGAACTTCAATAAATATTTCTCCAAAATGAAACTCAAGCTGAAGAAGGTTGCTGGAAGAAGCACCCTGTATGGCTCGAGCTATGAAAATATCAGTCATCAACCAACTCCAAAAATTATTCAAACGGTACAATAGTTCTCATTAAGCAGACAAATGATTTCACTTGCAACAAATATTAAAAATGTATAAATTAATTAACACAAATAACATCATGAAAAATCAAGAAACAGTAAGCCCATTTAAGTTAAGAATCACAATTATTTTGAGCGTGATCGCATTCATTTTATGTATTCCCTTGGTTGCAATGCAATTTACCAACGAAGTAAATTGGACACTATCAGACTTTGTTGCCGCTGGCGTATTGCTATTAAGTACAGGTTTAGCCATCGAACTGGTGATTAGAAATATGAAAACTGGCACCAGCAGAACCATTGCTTTGGTGGTAATTTTAATTGCACTGTTTTTAATTTGGGCAGAAATGGCTGTCGGTATTTTTGGGTCGCCAATAGCTGGAAGTTAATTCCACATTGCATAAACCAGAAACTTTTCCATTTTTCTCGAATCATTAGAATCCAGCTACATTATGAAAACCATAACGCTCATTGCAGTCATCACCATTAATTTATTAATGTTATCCTGCTCAAATCAAGAAAGAACAATTTCTACAGAAGTAGATAATCCATCAGGAACCAGCGAAGAACCAAAAGCGCCAAAGGTAAAATATAGCTCTTCGATCATAATCGAAAATAAGGATCTGATTATTTATCCATTACAGTTAAATGATGGCCAATCTGATAGCTACAAACGCGACGGAGGAATAAACTATTGGAATTTAGCATTTTATAACGTGATATCGGGCAAAAGTGAATTATTAACCCGTGAGAAACTGATAATCAACAGTTTTAATGTTGGTAACCCAGATAAAAACCCAAACCAATCCGCTTTACTAGCGAATAATTTTATCTATTACGAGGTTACCAATGCTGATTTTGACGGTGACAAAAAGTTAACATCTGCAGACCCTAGAAACTTGTTTTTATCCAGCTTGGAAGGCAAAACCTTTGTTCAAATTTCTCCTGAAAATTATTCTATACAGAATTGGAAAATTGATGAAAAGCATGATTTAATCTTAATGGATCTGATAAAGGATACAAATGGTGATAAGATTTTTGATGACAAAGATGAGATGGAGTATTTCGTATACAGCCTTAAAACCGGAGCTCCAGCCAAACCTGTGTTCGATACCGCTTTTAGAAATGAGGTAAAAGAACTCGCTAAAAAGGTCTTATAAAATTTGCAAGCGACCCAATCCAAAAACGCTAGCCGCAGTTGGATAAATCCTTTGAAAAGCGGGAATACTTTTGATTCTTTTTAAGAGTTGACAACTTTAATATCAAATTGGAAAGAAAGCTGTATACTCTACAAGTTTAAAAAATTGCAGCATGGGCAAGACTACTTTTCCGGATTAACATAAAACGTTCATTTTCTACAAAAAAACGGAAATATCTATTTGTTTAAAGGGTTTGAAATTGTAGCTTTGGGCAAATTTTGTAGCAAATGAATATTCACGAATACCAGGGTAAACAAATATTAAAAAGTTTCGGTGTTAACGTTCAAGAAGGAATTGTTGCCGACACTCCAGAGCAAGCTGTTGAGGCTGCTAAGCAACTGAAAACTGATTATAACTCTGATTGGGTTGTAATTAAAGCGCAAATTCACGCAGGTGGTCGCGGTAAAGGAGGAGGCGTTAAATTAGCCAAAAACCTTGACGAAGTGAAACAACGTGCAACCGATATCCTTGGTATGCAATTGGTTACCCCTCAAACCGGACCAGAAGGTAAATTGGTGAGTAAAATTTTAGTCGCTCAGGATGTTTATTATCCAGGTGCTTCTGAAACTAAAGAATATTATATTTCAGTATTGTTAGATCGTGCAAAAGGTCGCAATATTATTATGTACAGTACTGAAGGCGGTATGGATATCGAAGAAGTTGCTGAGCATACTCCACACTTAATTTTTAAAGAAGAAATCGACCCTAAAGTTGGTTTACAAGGCTTCCAGGCTCGCAAAGTAGCTTTTAACTTAGGTTTAAGCGGCGCTGCACACAAAGAGATGGTTAAATTTGTAACTGCTTTATATAAAGCGTACGATACTACCGATTCATCGATGTTTGAAATTAACCCAGTGTTAAAAACTTCTGATGATAAAGTGATCGCTGTTGATGCTAAGGTTGATATTGACGAAAATGCATTATACCGTCACCCAGATTATGCAGCAATGCGTGATACGGCTGAAGAAGATCCGATGGAAGTTGAAGCAAGTGCTTCTAACCTAAACTTCGTTAACCTTGATGGTAACGTAGGCTGTATGGTTAATGGTGCTGGTTTGGCAATGGCGACAATGGATATTATTAAATTGGCTGGTGGTGAACCTGCTAACTTCTTAGACGTTGGTGGGACTGCAAATGCACAAACCGTTAAAGCGGCTTTTAACATCATTTTAAAAGACCCTAACGTTAAAGCTATCTTAATTAACATTTTCGGTGGTATTGTTCGTTGCGACCGAGTTGCGCAAGGTGTTATCGATGCTTACCAAGAGATCGGAAATATTCCTGTGCCAATCATTTGCCGTTTACAAGGTACAAACGCAGAAGAAGCTAAGAAATTAATCGATGAATCAGGACTTAAAGTTTACTCTGCAATCGCTTTAAAAGAAGCTGCAGATTTAGTAACTAAAGTTTTGGCTGAACAAGCATAAAAAAGTTGAAAGTTGAAAGTTGAGAGTTAAAAGTTGAAAGACTAAAACTCAAAGCTTGTTGAATAATAAAAAACCTTTCAGTGCAAACTGGAAGGTTTTTTTGTTTCCAAAATTGCCATCATTGCGAAGCCAATTTTTCATCGAGTGTGGCAATCTCATTTGCTTTTTTCTGTAAATCAGGTTTCTATGTGCTTCGGTTCCGAAAGTCCTGCTATCCTTCCTGCCGATAAAAAAATCGGCATCCATTCTATCCCTTAGGTTTATTTAATATAATTCATTTCAAGAAACGAAATTTTGAAACTCATTGCATTTTCCGTCTTTCGTGTTTCCGTGGCAAATAAAATTGAACCGCCAAAAACCGACGAAGTCCTTCCTTCGAATTCAATCCTTTTAAACCTCGTAAGCTAATTAGCTCTGAATTCTAAAATATCTCCTGGCTGGCAATCCAGAACCTTGCAGATAGCTTCCAGGGTTTCCAACCGAACTGCCTTTGCTTTACCAGTTTTTAAGATGGATAAATTGGACATCGTAATCCCAACGCGTTCACTTAATTCGGTAAGCGACATTTTGCGACGAGCAAGCATTACATCTAAATTTATAATAATTGGCATTGAATATAATTTAGATGGTTAAATCGTTTTCTTGTTTAAGTTTAAGACCAAATGCAAATATCCCAGCGAAAATTAAATATTCCAATCCATGCATTAAAAATTGCCCAAGTTCCTTCCCATCCATCGAAACTTTTAAATCGTGATTAAAAATTGTGGAGTGCTCGAATATATAAGATGTTAAATAATAATACAGAATGCTTATCGGAATATAAAGCAATTCAACGATGCCAAATTTCTTCAAACGATTAATATTTTCAGTCGTGAAAATTTCCCCTTTGATAACATCATTAATCAAGTCTTTAATTTGTTTAAGTTGATAAAAGGAAAATATTAGGCCGATAATAACGAAGGTAAAATAGCTCAATGCAAATGGATTAATTAACTGCTGTGTTTTGAAGTCAGACAAAGTTGCTGTGACTTTTGCAGGTTTATTTATTTCGAAACTAAAGGTGTCGCTTAGGGTTGTTAAAGTTGGATGAGGGGCGTTTAAAGTCAATTCAAATTCCACCAAGTCTACCCCCGGTATTTTATCATCTGAAATAACAGATTTAAAGCACATGATAGCCCAAACGCAACAAATAGCGATGCCAAGATACCAAGAGGAATCGATAAGAAATTTGTAAAAAGATAGAGATCGTGAATTTATCATAATTATATAGTTAAATCGCTTTCTTGTTTCAATTCAATTCCTTTTCTGAACACTAAAGCTATAGTTATTAACGTTAGGCCAAATACAAATAACCAAAAATTAAAGTCTGCCTCTCTGATAGTATCGATTTTAAACACACCATCTTTAGCATATAATCCGATTAAATTATAGAAATAAACCAAAAACGAAGTTATCATTGAGTTAATGCCCATCGACAAAAGTCTTTTATAATTTATAACGTTAAAAACATTATCACTCTTTGCCGAATTGATAAATGCATAAAGCATCGCAATAATTCTTGATCCTAAATAAGCACTAGTTAACACGAATACTCCTGACAAAAGTTGAAGAAACACACTAAGTTCGCCAGCTATAATGCTACCAGATTTATTCGAAGGAACACCTTGCCAACCCTCTAAAAATCCCTTAGAGGCATCACTAACACTCAAAAGAATCACAACAGCTAACAATATAACATACGCTGTTTTTATAATGGTTATTTGTTTATCTATTTTCATAATCATATCGTTAAATCGTTTTCTTGTTTTAAATCCCTATTTCTTCTTAATATAGCTGTAGTGTAAAAGATCATATTGGTTATAATGATAAAACTTAGGTTCGGAACGAAAAGATTAGGCCATACTGTATTGAATAAGTATAAAACTTTTTCCACTATAACTTCTGGCCATACCACAGTGTTTATTTGAGCACTAATATAAATCAAAGTGACACTAATAGAAATTGAGATCCACTGAACAATGATGAGCCATTTGATTCTTTGGCTATTTGAATCATCACTAGTAGAAATTTTAATGTACCAGCTCAAAAGGACAAAGAAAAGGATGTAAAATGCGGTTGACAATAAACCATAATAAATTTGTAATCATTCGAAATTCTTGAATCAAAAAAATTAAAAAGGTAGAGAATCGTAGACATTTCCAGTATACCAATAAATGCTCTTATACCAAAAACCGTGAACCTACCAGTACTTTTCGGTTTCATCCCCTGAGATAAGGATTTTATAATCGTCATATATTTTCAATAATTTACTTATCAAACATAAAAAATAAATTATTACAAAACAAAATATATTTATTGATTTACAATAAATAATATATGCAAATCAATGATACTAAGATAGTGTTAGTAATTACTGACAAAAACTTTATTGGAATGATTTTTGTTATAAGTAAAACTATAAAAAACGTGTGCAAACAGCAACATTTTCAGTATTTTATCCTTTCGGATTGCTATACAATTTCGTAACTTTGCACACTTCAACAATTAAAGAGCACACAAAACGTATAAATGAGACAACTCAAGATAACGCAATCCATTACCAACCGTGAAAGTCAGTCGTTAGATAAGTACCTACACGAAATTGGTAAAGTAGATTTAATAACAGCAGAGGAAGAGGTAATTTTAGCAAGAAAGATTCGTGAAGGCGATCAAGCTGCATTAGAGCGATTAACTAAGACCAATTTACGTTTCGTAGTATCTGTTGCAAAACAATATCAAAATCAAGGTTTAACTTTAGGCGATTTAATTAATGAAGGTAACTTAGGTTTAATTAAAGCGGCAAAACGTTTTGATGAAACTAAAGGTTTCAAGTTCATTTCCTATGCCGTTTGGTGGATCCGTCAATCAATTTTGCAAGCTATTGCAGAGCAAAGCCGTATTGTACGTTTACCTTTAAACCAAGTTGGTTCATTAAGTAAAATCAGCAAGGCTTTCTCTAAACTAGAGCAAGAATATGAGCGTGAGCCATCGCCAGAAGAATTGGCAGATATTTTAGAGACTACTGTTGATAAAATTTCGGATACTTTAAGTAACTCCGGCCGTCACGTTTCAATGGATGCTCCATTCGTTCAAGGTGAAGAAAATACATTGTTAGATGTGTTGGAAAACCATGAGCCGAACACGGATAGTTCATTAATTAACGAATCATTATCAGAAGAAATTAAACGTTCTTTATCTACTTTAACTGAAAGAGAAAGAGAAATCATCGTGTTATTCTTTGGTTTAGGTTCAAACCATCCGCTTTCATTAGAAGAGATTGGTGAAAAATTTAACTTAACCCGTGAGCGTGTTCGTCAGATTAAGGATAAGGCACTACAACGCTTACGTCATACTTCAAGAAGTAAAATCTTAAAATCTTATTTGGGCTAAAATTATAACTTTTGTTATAACAGTAATATCTAGGGACCGACAAATTCGTCGGTCTTTTTTTATGCGCTAAATTTTCAAAGAAAATTATGCTTATATCAACTTAGCTATAAGCCACTATCGCGTTTCCCAGCAAGGCAGCAGGAAGTTGTATTTTACAACAAAAAGGCAATCTTGCGCTTTCCGAACCCTCTCTCGTCATTGCGAGAAACGATTCTTCATCGTTTCGTGGCAATCTCACTTCTGCGATATAATACTCGAATGAGATTGCTTCGTCGTACCTTCTCGCAAAGACGAGCGATGATATCAAAAACTTCGAACATTTAAGCCCGTCAGTCCCAGGCAAGTGGGAATCCTAAAGCGATCGCTGATATTTCAAGTAGTCCTGGCGATGTGGTCAGCTAGCACATAAAAAAAGATCGGTAAACCGATCTTAAATTGATATGTTTTTTCTTCCTAGATTTCTTCGTTCCTCGCAATCACGACAAATTGTTAAAACAACAAATGTTTAACTGTAAGTCCATTATTTATGAGTTGCTTTAAAGAATCAATTCCAATTCTTAAATGGGTTTCGACATACTTCTCCGTTACAGCACTATCACTTTCTGCAGTTTTAACACCCTCTGGAATCATTGGCTGGTCTGAAACCAATAACAATGCTCCTGCTGGAATTTTGTTTGCAAAGGCAGTAGTAAATACCGTTGCTGTTTCCATATCAACTGCCATCGCCCTTAAAGTTTTGAGATACTTTTTAAATTCTTTGTCGTGCTCCCAAACCCTTCTGTTTGTAGTGTAACAAGTTCCGGTCCAGTAATCTCTACCATGATCACGGATAGTTGTAGAGATTGCTTTCTGCAACGCGAACGCTGGCAATGCCGGCACTTCTGCAGGAAGGTAATCGTTTGAGGTTCCTTCTCCCCTAATTGCTGCGATTGGCAAAATTAAATCGCCTAATTGGTTCTTCTTCTTTAAGCCACCACACTTACCTAAAAACAAAACTGCTTTTGGCTTTATCGCTGTCAACAAATCCATCATAGTTGCTGCAAGCGGACTACCCATGCCGAAGTTGATAATGGTAATTCCATTTGCAGTAACACTTTGCATAGGCTTATCCAAACCCATAATTGGGGCATTGTCGTTCCACTCCGAAAACATGCTCACATACTTACTAAAGTTAGTTAACAAAATGTAATCACCAAATTGATCCAGCGGTCGGCCGGTGTATCTTGGCAACCAATTTTTAACAATTTCATCTTTCGATTTTAAACCAGATTTAACAGGACTTTCAACCTCTTTAACCTTTTTGGCTTTCTCCACTATGGCTTCGTCTTTTTTTACGTCTTTTTCTTCATTCATATTTTAAGGCTTTGAGCAAAGCGCTTGGCGCTTAGCGTTAATAAATATTATATTAAAAAAAATCCCTCCCGATGCTCGGGAAGGATTTGAATTTTTATGCGGCTTGTAACTTCTTAAAGTCGGCCTTTTCAAATTTTTCTATCGCATAATCGAGCGTGATGTGCAACTCCTTGACATCCGTTTGCGTCGGCGTGTCGAACATGGCATCCAACATAATCGCTTCACAAATCGATCTCAAACCACGAGCGCCCAGTTTGTACTCCATTGCCTTGTCGACAACAAAATCCAAAACATCATCTTCAAAAACTAAGTTAACATCTTCATAAGCAAAAAGCTTAACATATTGCTTAATTAATGAGTTTTTAGGTGCTGTTAAAATATTGCGCAGCGATTCTTTATCCAACGGATTCAAATGCGAAAGAACTGGAATACGACCAATTAACTCTGGAATTAATCCAAAAGATTTTAAATCCTGAGGTGTGATATACTTGTAAAGGTTTTTAAGATCTAAAACGGTCTCATCTTTCTTCACTTTATAACCAACAGCCTGCGTACGCAAACGATTTGCAATTTTACGTTCAATACCATCAAAAGCACCTCCGCAGATAAACAGAATGTTATTAGTATTTACAGGAATCATTTTCTGATCGGGGTGTTTTCGTCCGCCTTGAGGTGGAACATTTACGACCGTACCTTCCAAAATTTTCAGTAATGCCTGCTGAACACCTTCGCCTGATACATCACGAGTGATTGAAGGGTTATCGCTTTTACGGGCAACCTTATCCACTTCATCAATATATACAATGCCACGTTCTGCGGCAGCAACATCGTAATCAGCAGCTTGAAGTAAACGTGTCAAAATACTTTCAACATCCTCTCCTACATAACCTGCTTCCGTTAAAACCGTTGCATCGCAAATACAAAATGGTACGTGCAGAATTTTCGCAATGGTTTTAGCCAAAAGGGTTTTACCAGTACCTGTTTCACCTACCAGCATGATATTCGATTTCTCAATCTCAATCTCGTCTTTATCAACTTTTTGATTTAAACGCTTGTAATGGTTGTAAACTGCAACTGAAAGCACTTTCTTAGCATCATCCTGACCAATTACATATTGATCCAGATGCTGCTTTATTTCTAACGGTTTAAGTAAAGAAATGGCAGCCTGGATATTTTTAGTGTTTTTGGTTCCTAATTCCTGTGCAAGCAGTTGATTGGCCTGAGTAACGCACTTATCGCAGATAAATGCATCCATGCCTTCAATTAACATCAAAGTTTCATGCTTGCCAGAATGGCAGAATGAGCAACGGGATTCTTTATTTTGTTTCGCCATCTTTTTTTGAGTTTCTCGATAAAACTTCATCAACCATACCAAATCCTTTTGCCTCATCGGCAGTCATCCAGTAATCGCGATCTGAAGCTTTCTCTACCCAATCATAACTTTGGCCAGAGTGCTGTGAAATAATATCGTATAATTCTTTTTTCAATTTTAACATTTCTCTCAAGTTGATCTCCATATCAGATGCAACACCTTGTGCACCACCTGATGGCTGGTGAATCATTACTCTTGAGTGAGGTAACGCAGCACGTTTACCTTTAGCTCCTGCAACCAATAATACAGCGCCCATTGATGCCGCCATACCTGTACAAATTGTAGCCACATCTGGCTGAATGTATTGCATGGTATCATAAATACCTAAACCTGCATATACCGAACCACCTGGTGAATTGATGTAAATCTGAATGTCTCTATCAGCATCTGTTGATTGCAAAAACAATAACTGAGCTTGAATAATATTAGCATTCTGATCGTAGATTGCATCACCTAAAAAGATAATACGATCCATCATCAACCTTGAAAAAACGTCCATTTGAGCTACGTTCAACTGACGTTCTTCAATAATGTAAGGCGTCATGTTCTGTGGATTCATGTTCGCCTGTGCAATAAATTTATCTACGTGTAAACCGCCAATCCCCTGATGTTTAACGGCAAATTTTCTGAATTCTTGTGAATCTATGTTCATAATATTGTATTGCGTTTAGAGTTTGGCGTTGAGCGTTGATTAACGAAAGCCAAACCGGATTATAATTTTAACAAATATTTTCTGAAGTTGGTTAATTTCCGTGCCAATTTATCTAATTCTTCGAGATAATAAAGCAGTTCAATGTCAGAAATATATTTTCTCCTTTCCAATACCACCAAAATATTAGCATTTTCAAACGCAGATCTATGCGCAATATTCAGATAATGAGCAAATTCCTTGTTTGAAATGGAACCAGAACCTTCGGCAATATTATTGGATATGCTAAGAGCAGCCCCATTGAGCTGCTCTGCAAATCTATATTTTTTATCGACTGACAATCGGTCAGCTATATCAAGTAATTTATCAGTTAGTTCGATAGATAACTGCCAAACTTCGAGCGATTGAAATTTAAGTTGAGCCATCGCTAAATATAAGCAATCGATCAATCATTTTGAACGCCTATCGCTAATCGCCTAACGCTAGTCCTTCTTATCCAACTCTACAAACTTATCGTAATCAATTTCTTTTTGATCCAAGGTTACGATAGTTTTAATTTGTTCGAAAGTTTTAGCTGCTTTAACTTCTTCGAAAGTGCGGTTCGCATTTTCTTTATCTTGTAAAAATTGAACAGCGTATTGCGCCAATTGATCTTCTGGAAGTGGGCTTGGGCTATACATTCTAAATTGAGCATCTAACTTCGCTTTAGCCGCTGCAACAACATCTTCATATTTAATTTCGATACTGTTATCTTTGATGATTTTGTTTTCGATTAATGTCCATTTAAGGTTTTTAGCGAAATCATCATAACCTTCTGCTAATTCTTCGTCGGTTAATTTTTCGTTTGTTGCTTTTAACCAACGACGTAAGAAATCATCCGGTAAATCGAAAGCATGTTTTTGTAAAAGTGCTTCGTAAATATCGTTTGATAATTTACGTTCGGCATCTTGTGTAAACATACTTTCTACTTCTTCCTGAATTTTTGCTCTGAAGCCAGCTTCATCTGTTACTGTGCCTTCGCCAAATACTTTATCGAAAAATTCCTGATTTAAATCTGATTCTTCTAAACGGTTAACATTTTTTACTGTCAACTGGAAGTTCGATTTTAAATCTGCTGCATCCTCTTCAGAAATATTTAGTGCTTTAGCAATCGCCGCTTTATCTTCAAATGTTTTTTGAACATCGATTGTTACTACATCATCCTTTTTTAAACCCACTAACGATTTAAGAACTTTTTTATCCGAGATTAAATCTAAACGGATAGTTGCAGTATTTGTGATGCCACCTTCGAAAATAGAACCATCTGCACCTAACTGAACTAATTCAGCATATAAAACATCACCTTCTTCAGCAACTTCCGGGTTTGTCATTTTACCATAGCTGCGACGGATGTTTTTGATACGGCTCTCTAAAGTCTCCTGATCAGCTTTAACTACATACTGTGTAAATTTATCTTTAGAAGAAACATTAACATCAAACGCTGGCGCTAAACCCAATTCGTAATCGAACTCGAATTCATCGGTATTATCCCATTTAAAATCGCGTTCGTTATCCATTTGAGGCAATGGCTGACCTAAAATTTCTAATTTTTGCTCAGCAATGTAGTTTGATAACGTATCATTTAATAAGTTATTGATCTCTTCCACTAAAATGCTTTTGCCATACATTTTCTTAATATGAGCAGCAGGAACCATTCCCTTACGGAAACCAGGTAGTTGTGCTTTTTTAGCCTGATCTTTAATAGCTTTTTCTACTTTCGGACTATAATCAGCAGGTGCGATTTTGATTTTTACAACAGCATTTAAGTTGCCGGTTTTTTCCTGTGTAATATTCATTTTTAGAGATATGAGTATTTAGAAGTGAGATGTGAGACAAGCTTAGTGTTCGCAAATCACCCCCGTTGTTATTAATCAATGTTTTTAAAAACAAAACCGTTCCGATGTTTAAATCGAAACGGCCTTTATCTTGTTGTGCGGAAGAAGGGACTCGAACCCCCACGCCGTGAAGCGCCAGATCCTAAGTCTGGTGCGGCTACCAATTACGCCACTTCCGCAGTTAGGATGTATTAAGGACTGCAAAGATAGAAACTAGATTGAATAATCAAAAGGTATGCACCAGTTTTTATCTATTATTTTTTATTAAAAAAGCTAAGTCGCTAATTCTGAACGACAAAAATTTCAAAATAATATTAATTATTATCTTCAGCTTTGCTACTTCATCACCACTTCAGAAACTTCTATCAAATCTGGCCCACCCTCTATTGGGTAACCCGCGACTTTGGTACCTCTTAAAACTACTTGTTTATCGGCATAGGTATCGAGATTTAAACTACTGCTTCTAAGCGCATAAGCTTTGCCGCCATAACTAATGGTATGGGTTCCGTACTGATAAGTCGTCATTCCTAATTTGGTTAGCCTGCCTTCTATTGAAATCGATTCCCCGGAAGACGCAGTTCGCATGATCCCACATCCAGAAACCGCAGCAACAAATAATGTGAGGTAAATAAATTTTTTCATAGGTGAAGATATTAAGTTTTATAAACAAAGGAACAGTGAAAGACTAATAAAGTTCTTTTTGAAACTCGAAAAAATATTGAACTGCCTTAACTAAACGGCTTCCATACCAACTGAACATTTCTCCATCAACCAACATAACCTTCGCATTTGGAATGGCATTCTGTATTTCTTCAATATGTTTTTCTTTAAAAGGATAGGGTTCTGATGAAAGTAGAATTAGTTCACAATTAAGAGTTTTCAGTTTCTCCAATGTAATTTGTGGGTATCGATCTTGTTGAACAACATTAGTCAGTCCGTTGGTGAGCAGCACATCATCAATAAAAGTGTTTTTGCCTGCAGCCATAAAAGGTTTTCGCCAAATGAGATAGGCAACTTTTTTATCAATTTGGTGTTGAACTGCTAACGTTTTCAAATCGTTAAAACCAGCTGAAATAAGGTGGTTAAGGTATGCAGCTTCAGGGTCACGATCTACCAGTGCACCAATCTGCGAGATGGTTTTCATGGCATCATCTAAGGTAAAAATGTCGCTCATCCAAACTGGAAAATGCTCCGCCAACTCTTCAATATCGCTTTGTGTGTTTTCTTCCTTATTCCCAATGATGAGATCGGGGTTCAAATCTTTAATCAGGTCGATATTAAGTTTCTTCGTACCGCCAACCTTCGTACGTCCGGCAAACTTTTCTATCGGATGGATGCAAAACTTGGTTAAGCCGATAATTTCCTGATCTAAACCCAAATCAAAAAGCAATTCTGTTTGTGAGGGAACAATAGAAACAATGCGTTTGGGCGGAAAATTGAAGGTAACCTTCCGCCCCATCTGATCGGTGAACGTTTTTTGCATCAAGCAAAGTTATAGTTTTAGGTTATAAGTTCTAAGTCGGGCGTAAAACTTAAAGCGTATAACCTAAAACTTAACACGTAGCACTTACCACTAAACTTGTACATCACCCTTAACAACGCCGTCGGCAATGTGCAAGATCCTATTCCCATATTCAGCATTTTTTTCAGAATGCGTTACCTGGATAATGGTGATCCCATCTTCTTTATTTAACTTTTGAAAAAGCTGCATAATTTCTTCTGCCTGTGCCGATTGCAAATTTCCGGTAGGTTCATCAGCCAAAATGATGCTCGGTTGAGCGGCTAAAGCCCTTGCAATACCAACCAGTTGTTGCTGGCCACCCGAAAGTTGGTTAGGAAATAAATCTTTTTTAGCTACGATATTAAACCTATCCAGCAAGTTAGCAATCCTGCTGGCACGTTCAGCGCTTCCCACTTTTTTATAAAGCAGTGGCGCCTCAATGTTTTCGTAAACCGTCATCTCATCAATTAAATGATAAGCCTGAAACACAAAACCAATGTGATTGCGGTAAAGTTCAATCCGTTTACGTTCATTTAAACTGGTTACATTTTCGCCCATAAACTCGTAGGTGCCGTAAGTCGGCTCCTCCAGCATACCTAAAATGTTAAGCAGAGTTGATTTACCGGCACCGGATGGTCCCATTATAGACACAAATTCGCCTTGTTTAATTGTAGTGGTTACATGGCGAAGAATGTAACTTTTAACCCCTTTATTGGCGTAATATTTTTCTATATTTTTAAGTTCTATCATTTTTTTAGTATCGAGTATTTAGTGTCAAGTATCAAGATATTGGCTTCACTTTAGTCTTTCCGTTTTATTCTTTCCGCTTTTTGCTTTATTCATATTTAAGCGCAGTTACAGGATCCATAGTCGCTGCTTTCCTTGCCTGAATGCTTACCGTTAATATCGCTATGGTGATGGAAACCACTGTTGCTACTATGAAAGGCAAAACAGGCATATCAATTCGATAGGCAAATGCATCCAACCATTTTTTAATGAGAATATAAGCGATTGGCCAGCTGATGACATTAGCGATGATCACCAATATCAAAAACGACCTATTTAACAGGTTGATAATTTCGTAGTTAGCAGCGCCTAAAACTTTCCTAACGGCAACTTCTTTTGTTCTTCTTTTGGCAACAAAGGTTGATAACGCAAACAAGCCTAACAAAGACAATGAAACCGAAATCGTGCTAAATAGCACAATCATGTTCATAAACCTGTTGTTCTCCTCCAACACCTTATTCAACGAATCTTTCATGGTAACATACGACATTGGATAATTAGGGTACGCAACTTTCCATTCGGCCTCGATTTTACGGATAATCTGGGCGCTATTTTCACTATCGAACCGAACTAACACATTATTCGTCATGGACGTGCCACCCAGGTGGGTTACCTTATAAATAGTTGGCAGAACAGCCTTATCAAAGCCTTCGTTATGATAATCTTTTATGACGCCAACAATCTGGAAAGTGTACTTTTCCTTATCACTTTTCACATCATACAGCTTACCCACAGGGTTTTTATCAATTAGTTTAGCAGCGCTTTCATTGATCACCACAGCGTTTACGGTATCTTGTTTGTATTCTTTTGCAAAAATCCGCCCCTGCATTATTTTAACTCCTAGTGCCTGCAAGGCATCCATGCTTACCGTAACTGTATTTAAGGCAATGTTATTATCCTTATAAGTGATTTCTTCGGGAATGTTGAAAGCATTACCCATTACCTGCGTGGTGGTAGCGATGTATTTTACACCTGGAATTTTTCGTAAGCGTTCGGCAAATTTTTCTTCATAATTGGTTCTGATATTAATTAAGTTTCCCTTATCGAAACCTAAATCTTTATTGCTTACATATTTTGTTTGCTGATACATTACACCAATGGCAATGATAAAAGTGACCGAGATTACGAATTGAAAAACGACCAAAACGTTCCGGATTGCTGTTCCTTTTAAACCGTTGGCATAGTTGCCTTTTAAAACCGAAACCGGATTGTAGTTTGATAAAACCCAAGATGGATAGAAACCAGCAAGCAGCGTTACGATGACAAACAGCATAACGAGTTGGAAAATCATCAACAATAATCTTGGATTATGCCAAAAACTTAAGGTTACATTGAAGTGTTGATTAAAGGCAGGCAGCACCACCTCAACCAGAACGACGCAGAGAAACAACGCTACTACACTTTGCAAGGCAGACTCTAAAAGAAATTGTGTAAGTAGCTGATGTTTATTAGAACCTAAAACTTTTTTAACGCCAACCTCTTTAGCCCGGTTAACAGATTGAGCTGTTGCTAAATTTACAAAATTGATTACCGAGACTAAAAGCAAGAAAATAGAGATGCCAACTACAGGTTTTAATTTATCTTTCCAGCTGATTTGTATGGCGGGATTTGCGTGTACCTCCGCCAGCTGCAACGCTCTTAATCCAGGCTTTTTACCATCCTTGTAATAGTCGTTGTAATTTATTTTTTGCTTAGCAAACGATGCTTTTTTAGCTTTTACATAAACTTGTTGTAGCGTCTTGTTTAAACTTACGCTATCTAAATTACCATACAATTTAGCGTAAACCTGACAATAGTGCTTGGCAGTAATGTTATCTGGGTCCTTATCTTTTTCACCAGTCCTCATGATGGCATTGAAGCCAACAGTTTGCGGTGTTTGTGGCTCTTTTACCACTCCTGTAACTGTTAATTGCTGACCAGGATCATTTCTCCAGATCACTAGCTTTACGGTTTTCCCCAAAACTTTAGTGGTACCGAACAACTTTAGTGCAATAGCTTCTTTTAAAACAATTGATTTTGGCGATTTGAGCGCTGTTTCAGGGTCGCCCTGTGTAAACTGATGGTCGAACACGCTGAAAAAGCTGCTGTCAGCATCCTTAACTTTCTGTATCATTACCGGGTCTGCATGCTCAACTTTAACAGAATAACCGGCGTTCCAATCCCACTCCTGATCTACTCTTGTAACGGCTATCGCCTGAGGGATATTTTCTTTAACCAAAGCTGCCATCCGACTATCTACAGCATCTTGCCAATGCTCCTTATTATCAGGCGTAAAGAAATCATGTTTCTCACGGATTTGATAAACATTTTTTAAATCCGGCGACCAGGAATCGAAACTTTCTTCATGATTGATGTACAGCAACATCAACACAAAAGCCGTTAATCCAAGTGCCAATCCGCCTATATTTATGGCTGCATAAACCTTGTTTTTCCAAAGGTTCCGCCACGCGATTTTTAAGTTAAGTTTGAACATATTTCTAGTTTCAAGTAGTAATTAACCTCACCCCCCGCCCTCTCCTTGAAGAGAGGGAGCCGGAAGTGCTATTTTTTTATGCTGTGGCAAAGATTTAAGGCTTGGGGATTCGCTTTAGTCTTTAGTCTTTCAGCTTTATTCATATTTAAGTGCATCAATGGTGTTGGCTACCGCGGCTTTATAAGAGCGGATGGAAACTGTTATTAAAGTTATAGCCATTGAAATAATCATGGCAATTACAAACGGCCAGATACTCAAATCTATCCGGTAGGTAAAACCAGAAAGCCATTTTGAAACTAGTAAATAAGCCAATGGCCAGGCCACCAGGTTTGCGATAAAAACCATCAATAAAAATGATCCATTTAACATTCTTACTAATTCAACCGTCGAGGCTCCAAGTACCTTTCTAATGGCTACCTCTTTGGTTCGCTGAGTGGCTACGAAAGAAATTAGGCCGAATAATCCAATGAAGGAAATGAAGATAATAATGCATGCAAAAACCTTAAATAAGACCCCCATCACTCTTTCCGTTTCATAATACTGACTAATATCATCATCTACAAAAGAGGCTCTGTAAAAATTTTCTGGGAAGGTATTATTCCATATTTTTTCTATCTGAGGCATAATGGATAGTATATGTTTGCTATCCATTTTTACGGCTATATTTTGGTAGTTATCTTTAACTGTAGTAATGATAATTGGCGATATTGGGTCGTGCAGGCTCAAATTATTAAAATCTTTAACCACACCCACTAAGGTTGCTTCTTTACCAAAAATTTTAATTTTTTTACCTAATGCATCATTAAAATTAACCACATTTAATTTTCTCAAAGTTGTTTCATTAACCACAACTTCTTTTATGGTATCGCTTTTAGAAAATGCTTTACCTGCAACAAATGTTAATCCGAAAGTTTTAAAGTAATTTTCATCAGCAATTTTTGCATTAGCCTGAAAATTGGCTTTTTCTGTACTATTATAGTTAAAATTAGTTTCGTTATTATTGCTGGATGACGGTGGATTTCTACAAAAACTCGTCATTAATACACCGGGTATTTTGGAAATCCTTTCTTGTAAAATTTGATATTTCATCAAGCTTAAACTATCATTTCGAACATTTACGAGAGCAATTGCCGAAGGGTTAAAACCCAATGGCTTCTCTCTCATATAATTCATTTGTTTTAAAACTACGAGTGTACCAATAATTAATATTACAGTAATAGAAAACTGAACCACAACTAAAACCTTACGTAAGCTTAAGCCTCCGGCATTTGCAGTAATCTTATTTTTAATTGCCAAAGCTGGACTAAAACCAGACATCACCATTGCTGGATAAAATCCTGCAAGAAAACTTACGATAATGACTAACCCAATCATAAACAAGAAAATGATGGGATGCTGAATCACACTGAAAGAAATATTTTCGTGAAATAAATTTCTCATTCCTGGCATAGAAACTTCTGCTAAGACACATGCCACGACCAAAGCGAATATGCTAATGGTTAATGTTTCGGTAAGAAATTGAAATACCAATTGCTTTCTTAAGCTTCCCATTACTTTACGAACGCCTACTTCTTTGCTTCTGCTTACCGCTTGTGCAGTAGCAAGATTAATAAAGTTTATACAAGCCGTAAGCATCAAAAATGCGCCAATGATTCCTAAACCATAAAGCTCTTTTGTTGACATTGTTTTGCTTGAAAAATTCCCTAAGTTTTCATTGTAATGTATATCGCCCAAGGATTGTGCACCAATTTCTTGTTTAGATATGTTATCTCTTTGAAAATATTTGTCAGAAAACTTTGATAAAGCACCTCGAACTTCATCAATTGATACACCATCCTTTAAAAGAAAATAACATTCATCATTGGAAGAAACATTGCCCCAGTTATCGAATCTCTCATTATTATGATTTCTAAAGGTTTGGTAAGAAACAACAATATTTAGCGGAAAAGAACTGTTTTGGGGCATCTCCTGTAAAATGCCCGTAACCGTAAAATCATCGCGATTTTGGTAATTAATGGTTTTACCTACGGCCTTATTCCAGTCGCCAAAAAGTTTGGTAGCCATGTCTTTCGATAAAACCACGGTATTAGGCTGACTTAATGATTCTACCGGATTTCCTTGTAACCATTCAAAACTCATGATTTGAAAAAATTGAGGCTCTGCATAAAAAACGTCTTCCAAAGTTTTAATTTTCTCCTTACCGGCATCATCTTTTACTTTGATAATTCCACCATCCTGACAAATGGCTCCAACTTTTTCAATTTGATTTTTGAAATCATTACGAAATGCAGCCGGCGCTGGTTTAGGTACGCCTTGTGATTCTTCAAATCCATCGGCGGAAGTCCAATTAGTAGTTAAACGGTAAATTCGATCCTCGTTTTTAAAGCCTTCATCAAAACTCATTTGATAACGGATGAAAATAAAAATGAGGATACAACTGGCCATTCCAATGGATAAACCAAGAACATTGATAAAAGTATAACCTTTGTTTTTCCAAAGGTTTCGCCAGGCGATTTTTAAGTTGAGTTTGAACATGTTTTTAATTTGCTGGAGAATTTCAGTTTCGAAATAAAGCTTTCTAACCTGATGCTGCTTGTGCCAATTTTATACCACTATAAATAACTGGCTTCAATATTTTGATTATCAACAATTTACAATAAAGCAGCAATATAAACTGTTCGATTCCGAACAAATGTTTGTTCAAAATCGAACGGACAGGCTATTCATATTTAAGTGCATCGACAGCATTTGCTTTTGCAACCTTTATCGATTGAATACTGACCGTCAAAACGGCAATCAGGAAAGAAACCGCAAAGGCCATTACAAAAGGCAATACCGATATATTGATCCGATACTCGAATGCCGACAACCATTTGTTTATGATGACATACGCTAACGGGAATGCGATCAGATTGGCAATTGCCACTAACTTGACAAAATCTTTATTGAGTAAGGTAAGTATATGGCTTGTGCTAGCGCCCAATACCTTCCTGATGCTAATTTCCTTTTTGCGCTGTTCTGCCATAAACAATGCTAATCCAAGTAAGCCTAAGCAAGAAATAAAAATTGCAAAACCTCCAAACCAATTAGAGAGCGTTCCTAAAAGCTTTTCAGAATTATATTTCTCTTCAAATGAATCACTTACAAATACCCGATCTACCGGATAATCGGGATTTATTGCTTTTACCATTGCATCGATTTTTGATAAAGAGGCACTTATATTTTCAGCTTCATTTAAGCGAATGAGAATTACACCTCCATCATTATGATAGGCTCTATTGAAAATCATTGGCGCAACTTTTTGATAGGGTGATTCTGCGACAAAATCCTTCATCACACCAATAATGGTACATTTATATTCTCCATAATCAATCGCAGTTCCTACCGGGTTTTTAAGCGACATGATTTTGGCTGCAGCTTCATTGATTAAAACTTTATTCGAATCGCCGGGAAATTCGATTTTAAACTCTCTTCCTGCAACCAGCTCGGTACCGGTAGTTGCAATAAAATCGTAACCAATTCCACGTTGATTAAATAAAACTTTGTCGTTAGGATTTTTTCCAGGCCAATTGATATCTGAGGTGTTATTGCCCCCTTCATCAATATTCATACTCAACAAAGGCACGTTGGTCGCAGCGCCAGATTTCAAAATCTGGGTTTTTAAAAGTTCAAGTTTACTCGTTTCCCTTAAGTTACCTAAAGCAGCCATTTGAACTAAATTCCCCTGACTATAACCTAATGGTTTATTTTTAATATAAGTTAACTGCTGATAAATGACCACTGTGCAAATAATTAAACATGCTGCAAATACGAATTGAGAAACGACAAGCACTTTTCTAACAGAAATGGCTGAACCCGTTTTTACGCCGGAACCTTTCAGCACCTTAACCGGATCGAAAGATGAAAGATAAAATGCTGGATAACTGCCTGCTAGCAACCCTGTAAATACCACCAAACCTAACAAGGTAAGCCAGTATCGCCAATCGTTGTATTGAATTATTAAGTTGATATTTAGGATGGAATTAAAATATGGAAGACTAATTTCTACTAAAATAAATGCGATTATTGTTCCGATGAGGGCCAGTAAGGTGCTTTCTAAAATAAACTGTGCAACAAGTGCTTTCCTGCTAGACCCAATTGCTTTACGAACACCAACTTCTTTTGCTCTTTTCTCTGACCGGGCTGTAGATAAATTCATAAAATTTACACAAGCTATCAGCAGGATACAGATGGCAAGCATGAAAAAAATTCGTAACTGGTCTATTTTTCCTCCGGCAGATTTACCGTTTTCAAATTCGTTATAAAGATGTAATTTGGAAAGTGGATGCAAAAAAAGTTCATTTAATAAGCCTTTTTGATTTCTTTGATAGATTCCTTTTACAGAAGCGTTTACCTGATCCAATAAGCTACTATTTTGAAGTTGCACAATGGTTAAACAGAAGTTACTTCCCCAGCCTTGCTCTTTAATCCATTTTTGTCTCTGTTCGTTCAATTTCCAGGGCATCAGGTAATCGAATTTAATGCTGGTATTTTCTGGTAAGTCAGCAATAACAGCTTCAACTTTTAGTCCACCCTCATTATCAAGTTTTACAATTTTACCTAGTGGATTTTGGTTTCCAAATAATTTATGCGCTAGTGATTGAGTAAGAATAACGCTATTTATATTATCCAGTGGAGAAACAGCATTCCCACTTAAAAATTTGTAATCCAGTATTTTGATAAACTCTGGATCGGCAAATAAACCTTTATTCTTTATTTTTTTATCATCGTAGCTGATTAGTTGCTCAAATGGGTAGGAAGATCTTGCTGCATTTACAACTGCAGGATATTTGGCTTTTAATTCTGGCGCTAACAATCCAGGCGTCCAGGCCCAGGTGTGCACTTTTCCATTGGCCGTCATATTGGTATGCGCAACGTAAGTCGTTTTGTAGTTTTCATACTGTTTATCGAAACTAAACTCGTAAGAAACGTACAGCAATAACAGCATACAGCTCGCCAATCCGATAGCTAATCCGCCGATATTAATCAAGCTGAACCCCTTGTTTTTCCAAAGGTTTCGCAACGCGATTTTTAAGTTAAGTTTGAACATAATTGGTTATGGGTTATGTGTTACCTGTTGCGAGCCCAGACTTATAACTGGTAACCCGCAACTGTTAACTCGATTCTATTCGTATTTCAAAGCATCAACCGGATTGGCTTTTGCTGTTTTATAAGCTTGAAAGCTCACCGTAATTAAAGCCATTAATAGCGTTCCTATTGCTGCAACGGGGATAATCCACCAGGAAATATCGGTATGGAATTCGAAATTCTTGAGCCATTTATTCATCGCCAGGTAACTTATTGGAACCGCAACAATAATGGCGACCACAATCATTTTAATGAATGAAAGAGAAAGCAATTGCATCAAATTAGCAACCGATGCGCCAAGTACTTTGCGTACGCCAAATTCTTTAGTACGCTGCTCGGCACTGTAGGCAACCAAACCGAATAAACCCAGGCAGGATACGAAAATCGCTAGTCCGCCGAACAGATTGGAAAGAATACCTAAGGTTTTTTCTGACTTATATTTCTCCTGGTATAATGAATTTATAAAAGTAATTTCTGTTGGATAAGCAGGATTGAAAGCCTTCGTAATTCTACTGATGGTTTCAATGTTACTTTGCAAATTATTGGCGCTATTTAAGCGCATCGTGATGGTGCCTGTTTGTGCAGGGTTTAAAAAAACCACCTGTGGATTGTTGGATTTGTATGGCGAATCCCAAACGTAATCGTCAAATACTCCGATGATAAAAGCATTAGTGCCATAAAGATTTACCCTTTTGCCAATAGGATTTTTATAGCCAAACACTTTTACCGCCGAGGCACTTACCAATAACCCACTGGTATCTGAGGCAAAGTTTTTAGAAAAATCTCTTCCCTCTAATAATTTAATTCCGTTGGTTTTGGTAAAATCGTAAGAGGTGGCTACCTGGTTAAACATCACCGTATTTTCGGGCTTAGTCATCCCATCCCATTTAATATCCATAAAATTCCGACCACGGTGAGAAAGGCTAACAGATGATTGATACATCGATGTTACTGCACCAGACTTCAGCATTTCAGTTTTGAACAGTTCAAATTTACCTTTCAACTCACCATCTTGAGGAATTTCTACCAAGGCATTTACATCAAAACCGACCGGCTTATTTTTAATGAATTGGATTTGACGATAAATAACCAAAGTGGCAATAATCAATATAATGGCAAAACAAAACTGACCCACCACCAACACTTGCCTTAAACTTATCGTTAAAAATCCTTTGACCTTGATTTTCCTTTTTAGTGTTTGGATTGGGTTGAAAGAAGATAGGTAGAATGCAGGATAGCTACCGGCAATTAAACCAGTTGCAATTACAATTGTCATTATACCTATCCAACTTGCTGTATTGAAATACGAAATTCCAAGATTTATATTGAGTAACTGATTAAATGCAGGCAGACAAAGTTCTATCAAAGCAATTGCGACTACTACAGCAACCAATGTAAGCACCATTGATTCGGTTAAAAACTGGAGAATTAAAGAGGTACGATTTGCCCCGATGGTTTTCTTAATTCCGACTTCTTTAGCTCTTTTCTCTGATTTGGCAGTTGCCATGTTCATAAAATTGATGCAGGCAATAAGCAATATCCCAAATGCCAACCCCATGAAAAGCCAGATTTGCTCAATATCTCCTCCAACTGGTTTTCCGTTTTCAAATTTACCAAACAAGTGAAGTTTACTGGCCTGGTATAAAAAGTTTGGTTGCGATTGCTCGGTTTGTTCGGCACTCTTTTTCACCAATTCGTCTACTTTGCGGTTTACCAAATCAATATTGGCATCAGCGTTTAGGCTAACCATCGTTACGAAACTGTAATTTGTCCAGTTTAAATCTTTGGCGCTCTCATCAACGATTTCATAAAGCGACCAGGGCATTAAAAAATCAAACCTGTTAGAACTATTTTCTGGTAAATCTTTAATCACTCCGGTAATTGTTAAGTTTTCTTTGTCTTGAAAACGAACAGATTTATTCAGAACATCATTGGTTCCGAAGAGCGTTTTTGCCGTACTTTCTGTTAAAATTACTGAAAGTGGATTGTTTAGCGCCGTTTTAGTATCCCCATAAATAAACTCATAATCGTACATTTTGAGAATATCGGGCTCAGCAAATTTCGAATCTTTTTTATAGCTGTTTTGTCCGTTTGCTATGAGGCTTTTTCTGCCATAATCCATCCGTGCTACATATTTCGCTTCAGGCAATTTATCCTTCAGCAGCGGACCTAACGCAGTGGTTGAACCATAAAAAGTACCACCAATTTTTCCACCTTCACCCGGAACGTTGGTCATCGCTATATAAACATTTTGCCAGTTTTTGGCTTGCTTATCAAAGTTCCATTCGTATGATACATAGAGCAGCAACATTAAACAAGCCGCAAGGCCAATAGCCAAACCGATTACATTAATGAAAGATGAAATTTTATTCTTCCAAAGGTTTCGCAAAGCGATTTTTAAGTTTAATCTGAACATAATTGGGTTATGGGTTATGTGTTACCTGTTGCGAGCCCAGACTTATAACCGGTAACCCGCAACTGTTAACTCGATTCTATTCGTATTTCAAAGCATCAACAGGATTAGCGCTTACCGCTTTTTTAGCCTGAATGCTCACGGTAACTACCGTTAATAAAATGGTAATGGCAGCACTTAGCAAAAACGGCAGAATCGGAAAATCAATTCGGTAGGCAAAGGTTTGCAGCCATTTTTTAGTCAGGATATAAGCCACCGGCCAGGAAATTAAATTGGCTAAGAGCACCATGATAAAAAAAGAACTGTTAATCAACTTGAAAATCTGAACATCGCTTGCCCCTAAAATTTTTCGCACAGCGATCTCTTTAATTCTGCCGTTAGTGATGTATTTGGCAAAGGCAAATAAACCTAAAACGGCAATAAAGATGGTGAGCAAAGCCGCTGCAAAAAACACAGATTGCAGTTGCTCTTGCTTTTTAAATAGTTTGCCATACAGTTCATCTAAAAATTCGTACCTGAAATCTTCACCATCTAGCGGATTAATCAGTGGCCATTGCGCCTTCAAAGCAGCCAGCGCATCGGTCATTTTATTTTCCTCTATCTTCAGCAGGATTTGCGTTTTGTAACTTCCACAGGGGTCCTTAATTGTATATATTGTAGGCTGCACCTTACTTTCGAAACCCTGGGTTTTAAAATCTTTAATTACGCCTACAATTTTATAATCGATATTACAGCCGCTGATGATCTGGCCAACAGGGTTTTTTATACCATATTTTGCCACTGCGCTTTCGTTAATGATAGCGGAATTGACAGTATCGGTTACAAAGGTATTTGAGAAAAAGCGGCCTTCTTTTAATTTGATATTCAGCGTTTCAAAGTAGTCAAAATCTACGTTTACGAAATCGATATTCGCCTTGGTCGCTTTATAAGCATAACTATTTATTCCAATCTGGCCGCCAGGGATGAAACTTGCAACCGTAGCAGATTTTACGCCTGGAATCCGCATTAACCTATCTCTTACGGAATTAAAACTGACTGAACCAAACTTGACTGGATTGTTAAAGAGCGTTAGATTTTTGATATAAACAACCTGATTGGCATTAAATCCAACATCCTGCGTTCGCATGTATTTCAATTGTGAATTGATAATTAGCAAGCCGATAATAAAAATTACTGCAATACTAAACTGGAAAACCAGTAATCCGTTTCGCAGCCATGAGCTTTGTTTACTCGCAGCAAAATTTCCCTTTAATACTAAAGCTGGTTTGAAGCCAGATAAAACCATAGAAGGATACGTGCCTGCGATTAGTGTGATGATGACTAAAGTTAGTGGAAGCTCCCAAATCAATCTATTATCGATTTGCCAAACGGAAAGGTTAACCTGAAATAGATTATTAAATTGAGGTAACACTAATTCTGCTAAAATTAAAGCCAGTACGGTAGCGATAAAGCACTGGATAAATATTTCGGTAAGAAATTGTAGGGTAAGCTGAGAACGGTAGGCACCCATTACTTTTTTAACGCCAACTTCTTTGGCTCGTTTACTGGCCTGGGCAATACTCAGGTTGGTGAAATTGATACACGCAATCACTAGAATTAAAAATCCGAGTATGGAAAGCGCCATCAAGGTTTTGTAAGGCAGATCGTTTCCCGCTTTAGGGCGCAGGTGTAAATTTGCCAGTGGATCTAAAAATATAGAAATGGTTTTTAATTCAACTAACTCCTTTTTGGCATTAACTTTCAATAATTCGTATCGATATAACTCACTTATTTTTCTTTCAAGGTTTGCAACATCTACATCAGGTTTTAACTTCAGATAGATTGAATAGTCATTCATATCATAATTATCATGCTCACCCAGTTCGGCGGCTAAAGAAACTCCGTCGAAGTTAAAGTTAGAATGTCTTCTGCCTTCAATAGTGCCCGCTATAGTCCCCGTGATCCCCGAATTGCTTGCTCCATAACCCACCATCTCAGGTTTATTATCTGTTTTATCAGGAAAAAGCGTTTTCATGCTTTCTTTACTCAGATAATTGAGTCTTTCTAAATCTCCTGATGGTTTCGTTAGACCATTTTCTGGAATAATTTTTAGCATAATGGCCGCATTATAGTCTACAGCCAGTATTTTTTTGGTGAAAAGTGTATTCTTTCCATTTTTAATAGTCAGTTCGAAGGAGCCTTCTTTTATTAAACCAACTGATTCCACTTCCGGATAAGTTTGTTTGATGGCTTTTGCAAATGGAGCCGCAATGTAATTCGTTTTAAACTCGGGATACGTTACCCCTACCACATAAATATTCTTATAGTCAGGATTTGATTTGTCGAAACTGGTTTCATAAGTGAAATACATGGCCACCAAAATAAACGCAGCCAAAACAATAGCTAAACCACCAACATTAATTGCTGTGATGGACTTGTTTCTCCATAAGTTTCGCAATGCGATTTTTAGGTTGAGTTTGAACATATTTCAGTATCAAGTAGTTAGTATTAAGTACCAAGACAGGTTTATGCTTTAACCTTTCAGCTTTAGTCTTTTGGCTTTATTCATATTTAAGTGCATCGACAGGATTAGCTTTTGCTACTTTTACCGATTGGATGCTTACTGTTAAAATGGCTATCAAAACAGACAATCCAATAGCAATCACAAACGGTATCGCTGAAATTGCAATTCGATATTCAAAAGCAGACAGCCACTTGTTAATAATAATATAGGCCAATGGAAACGCTATTAAGTTTGCTATCGCCACCAGTTTTATAAAATCTTTATTTAAAAGCGTAAGAATATTTGCAGTACTGGCGCCCAGTACTTTACGAATACTGATTTCTTTTTTACGCTGTTCGGCCATAAAAAGCGCTAAACCCAATAAACCCAAGCAAGAAATAAAGATGGCAAAACCTCCGAACCAATTTGAAAGTGTACCCAGTAATTTCTCATTTTGAAATTTAACCTCGAAAGATTCATCTACAAATCTTCGTTTTACAGGATAATCGGGTTCAATTTGCTTAATTAAGCCATCAATGGTTTCTAACGAAGAACTGATATTTTGGTTAGGATTTAAACGAGCAAGGATCACCTGAACGTCATCCATATAACTTGGATAAAAAATCATGGGGGCAACTTTTTGATAAGCGCTTTCCACCACAAAATCTTTCACCACACCAACATTTGTTTTTTCTACACCCCAAAATCTAATTTTAGCGCCCACAGGACTTTTTAGGTTCATCATTTTAACAGCAGCCTCATTAAGCATGATGTTGTTGCTATCTCTTTTCGATTCTGTTTCTACTGCTCTTCCGGCGACCAATTCCGTTCCTATTGTTGCAATAAAGTCACTTCCAATTCCTCGGTTATTAAACAAAATAGATTCTCCAGCTGTTTTGCCTTGCCAATGAACATCTGTTGTATTATTACCACTTTCCGTAATGTCTTTACTAAAAAAGGTTACTCCCGTTGCTGCACCAGACTTTAACATTTGGGTTTTAAGCAGTTCCAACTTGCTTCGGTTGCCCATTTTACCTTGAACCGCAATTTGGACAAGGTTTGATTTATCGTAACCTATCGGCTTATTTTTAACGTAGCTTAATTGCTGATAGATAACGGAAGTACACACGATTAAACAAGCAGCAAATACAAACTGAACAACTACTAAAACTTTTCGGATAGAAACCGAGGAATCAGACTTAATTTTTAATCCTTTCAACACTTTTATCGGTTCAAAAGATGATAAGTACAAAGCTGGATAACTCCCAGCCATGAATCCTGTGAAAATCATCAAACCAAATAATGTACCCCAAAAAGTGAAGCTATTGTAATCAATTTCCAGGCTTATATTCAACAAATTATTGAAATATGGCAAACTGACCTCTACTAAAATGAAAGCCAAAACACCCGCTAAGACCGTTACAAAGACCGATTCTAGCAAAAATTGACCGATCAAAGATTTTCTCGTAGAACCGATAGCTTTACGAATTCCAACTTCTTTCGCTCTCCGCTCAGAACGGGCGGTGGATAAATTCATGAAGTTGACACAAGCAATTAAAAGAATACAAAAAGCCAACAATAAAAAAATTTTAAGTTGCTCAATCTTGCCTCCAACCGATTTTCCATTTTGAAAATCATCGTACAAATGCCATTTGATTAATGGAAATAAGAGTGCCTCGGCCGTGTTACCTTGCTGATTGCGTTTGTAAATGCCTTTCATATCAGCATTTGCGCCAGCCAGAAACTTATTGTTGTTAAGCTGAACAACGGTCAGACACATGTTATTTCCCCAATTAGGTTGACGTGCCCAGGGTTCTCGCTTTAAAAAAAGTGCCCAGGGAGCCAAGCACTCATAGGTGATGCTGCTATTTGCAGGTACGTCTTCTATTACAGCTTCAACCTTCAGCACATCCTGATTTTCAAGCTTAACGGTTTTATTAATTGGATCTTCGTTTCCGAAAAGTTTTTTCGCCATAGATTCGGTCAATATGATCGTATTAACATCTTTGAGCGCCCGTTCCGCATTTCCTTTAATAAATTTTAAATCGAAGATTTTTGAAAAATTTGGATCTGCAAAGTTCAGCTTCGCACTGATTCTCTTATCGCCCACCGAAAGTAATTTCGGACTTGGGTAACTGGAATGTGAGGTATATTTCACGCCAGGGATTTTTGCTGCAACCTCATCAGCCATAACATTTGGAGTCCATGCAAAACTAAAAATCTTTCCGTTTGCAGGTGCGTTCTGATAGATTACGTAAGTCTTATCTGCATTGGCGTAGTGCTTGTCATAGCTCCACTCATACGCCACATATAAAAGCAAAATCATACAACTGGCTAATCCAATGGCCAATCCACCAACATTTATAATGGTAAATCCTTTATTTTTCCAAAGGTTTCGCAATGCGATTTTTAAGTTTATTTTGAACATCTTTTGAGTATCAAGTTGTTAGTAGCAAGTATTTAGTATCAAGTATCAAGACCAGGCAAATCGCTTTGATCTTTATGCTTTAGTCTTTGGTCTTTCAACTTTAGTCTCTTTTAGCGCCTTACCCGAATCTTCCCATCCAGGAAGATTCGGCTGGCCTATCATTAAACTAAAACTATTTTTAATTATGAAGAGATCTAGGCATGAGCTCAGCCTGGTTACTGGCAACCCATAACTTTTAACTCATCTATATCAATTCCTCATTCCGGCTTTTATTTATCTTTTCAGAAATCACATGGCCATCTTTCAAGTTGATGATTCTGTTCGAGAAACTAGCGTCGTGACTCGAGTGCGTTACCATTACGATCGTAGTGCCCGTTTCGTTCAATTCACAAAGCAACTCCATCACTTCGTTACCATGCGAACTATCCAAATTACCAGTAGGCTCATCAGCTAAAACCAACTTTGGTTTGGTTACCAAAGCTCTAGCTACCGCAACACGTTGCTGCTGACCACCAGAAAGCTGTTGTGGAAAGTGTCCGCTACGGTTTACAATATTCATTCTTTCAATGATTTCGTTAACTAACTTTTTACGTTCACCAGCGGGAACTTTATTGTAAATGAGTGGTAATTCGATGTTTTCAAAAACTGTTAATTCATCTATTAAATTGAAATTCTGAAATACGAATCCCATATTTCTTTTACGAAAATTAGAGCGTTCCCTATCATTTAAAGTCAAAAGTTCGGTATCTGTGAATTTATAACTTCCGCTTTCTGGCTTATCCAATAAACCCATTACATTCAACAGCGTCGATTTTCCGCAGCCAGATGGTCCCATAATCGAAACGAATTCGCCAGTTTTTACGTGGAGATTAATTCCGTTTAAAGCTGTAGTCTCTACTTCTTCAGTTTTATAAACTTTTTCTAAGTTTTCTATTTTTATCATAGCTTGTTAGTATCAAGTATTTAGTATCAAGATGTGAGGCTATCGTAGATTGGTTATCGCGTATCCTATCAACATCTTACTTTTTTATATCTTACTTATTGATCTCCACTTGGTCGTATTGGTTAAACTGATCGTAAGATGAGGTGATTACCTCATCGCCTTTTTGTAAACCATCCAAAATTTCGTAATACAGATAATTTTTTCTGCCGATTTTTACATTTTTCTTGGTTGCTTTACCATTGTTTACCACAAACACCCACGAACCACCTGTACTTTGAAAAAACTGACCTTGAGCCAATAGTAAAGATTTGCTGTTATCAGACAATGTTAACTTCGTTTGAAGCGATAAACCGCGACGCAAACCTTCCGGTGCAGCACCTTTGAAAACCATTTCTACCTGAAACTGCCCTGCTGTAACCTCTGGAATTACTTTGCTCACAGTTAAATTATATGTTTTCCCATTAAATTCGCAGGTAGAAGTCTGCCCCTCTTTTACTCGGTTGATATAATATTCATCTACACCGGCTTGCAATTTATAGCCTTGCAAAACATCAATTTTCCCGATCATTTCATTCGAGTTGTATGATTTTCCGATAACAGGATCGTAAGATGATAATTTGCCAGAAACTGGCGCCTTGATCGTCATATTTTCTATATTTTTCCGAATCATTTCCAAACTTTCATTCATCTGCCCCATCGATTGGTCAATTTGCGAAAGCTGCATTCTTCTGCTTTGATTTTCTTGCTTTACCGCCTGGCGCACAATCTTAAGTTTTCCCTGGTAGTATTCGTAATCTTGACTAGACTTGTTGAACTCCTGAAGTGTAATTACTTTTTTTGCAAACAACGAACTATCCAAGCGATATTGACGAGCAGCAGTTCTTAAACTATTTTCAACATCCAAAACATCTTGATTTAAAACCCTTTGGTTTTGCTCTAAATCTAATCTCGATTTTCTCAATTGGTTAATTTGTTCGGTGGCAGCGGTTTGGCTCGAAGTGTAACTCAACATGGCATTGGAATTGGAAATTCTTAGTAAAGGTGTTCCTTTAACCACAGAAGCACCATTTTCGGTAAAGATTTCGGCAACTGTTCCACCCTCCGATGAACTTACGATTACCGAAGTCAACGGTACAACACTTGCATTTAATAACACTACATCTTCAAAATCACCGTACTCTACTTTGCTTATAGTTAGTTTTTCCGCATCTGCACTATAGGTTTTCTTTAAAGATAAAGTATAGCCATAAATTACAACTGCTACAAAAGCAAGTGCTCCACCTATAATAACCAGGGTTTTAGTGCTAAATCTTTTCTTTTCAATTTTTTTGTCCATTGTTCGGTTGTACTGTTTGATGTCCGTTATGCCAAGCTTGTGCCAAACGAAATAAAGCAATATAAAACACTGAAAACTAATAGCTTAAGAATTTTTGGTATTTTAGTTTGTTCATTATCGGACAGTTTATGTGCGGGAGCGGACAGTTTAGTTATTTTTGAGGATAGAACCTCACCCCTTCATCCCCTCTCCTTGAAGAGAGGGGGCGGGGAGCAGAAAAAACGTAAAGCATATTTGGCTGAGGGTTTAACCAACTTTACTCTAATCCCTCTCTTCAAGGAGAGGGACAGTAGAAAAACACCAAATACTTCTTCCTTTAACAGGGTGAAGTTTTTTAAGTTGCAAGTTATGGAAAACTACGGCGACGACCTTTTCAAAGGAGCAAATCATAAACTCTTTGAGTTTTCTAAGGTATTGAGGAAAGTTCAAACGGACGCGGAAGAAATAATTTGGCAAAGTTTAAGGAATAGAAAACTTTTAGATTATAAATTTAGAAGACAGCATCCTTTACATAAATATATAGCAGACTTCTATTGTCATGAGGCTAAACTAATTATTGAAATTGATGGAGGGATTCATAACCAAGTTGATAATAAGGAATATGATAAGAATAGAAGCTACGAATTAAACGAAATTGGAATAACGGTATTAAGATTTACAAATGAAGAAGTGAACGGAAATTTAGAGATGGTTTTAAACTCGATCAGGGGTTATTTGCAGAAGTAAGAACCTCACCCCTTCATCCCCTCTCCTTGAAGAGAGGGGCCGGAGAGCAGAAAAAACATAAAGCATATTTGGCTGAGGGTTTAACCAACTTTACTCTAATCCCTCTCTTCAAGGAGAGGGACAGTAGAAAAACACCAAATACTTCTTCCTTTAACAGGGTGAAGTTTTTTAAATTGCAAGTTATGGAAAACTACGGCGATGACCTTTTCAAAGGAGCAAATCATAAACTCTTTGAGTTTTCTAAGGTATTGAGGAAAGTTCAAACGGACGCGGAAGAAATAATTTGGCAAAGTTTAAGAAATAGAAAAATTCTAGGTTATAAATTTAGAAGACAACATCCTTTACATAAATATATAGCCGACTTCTATTGTCATGAAGCTAGAATAATTATTGAAATTGATGGAGGGATTCATAACCAAGTTGATAACAAGGAATATGATAAGAATAGAAGCTACGAATTAAGTGAAATTGGAATAACGGTATTAAGATTTACAAATGAAGAAGTGAACGGGAATTTAGAGATGGCCTTGAATGCGATTAGGGGTTATTTGCAGAAGTAAGAACCTCACCCCGTCATCCCCTCTCCTTTAAGAGAGGGGGCGGAGAGCAGAAAAAATGTAAAGCATAGTTGGGTGAGGGTTCAACCAACTTTACTCTAATCCCTCTCTTCAAGGAGAGGGACAGTAGGAAAACACCAAATACTTCTTCCTTTAACAGGGTGAGGTTTTTTAAATTGCAAGTTATGGAAAACTACGGCGATGACCTTTTCAGGGGAGCAAATCATAAACTCTTTGAGTTTTCTAAGGTATTGAGGAAAGTTCAAACGGACACGGAAGAGATAATTTGGCAAAGTTTAAGGAATAGAAAAATTTTAGGTTATAAATTTAGAAGACAACATCCTTTACATAAATATATAGCCGACTTCTATTGTCATGAGGCTAAACTTATTATTGAAATTGATGGTGGAATTCATAACCAAGTTGATAATAAGGAATATGATAAGAATAGAAGCTACGAATTAAACGAAATTGGAATAAGTGTATTAAGATTTACAAATGAAGAAGTAAATAAAAGTTTAGAGATGGTTTTGAACTTGATTAGGGAGCATTTACAGAAGTAAGAACCTCACCCCTTCATCCCCTCTCCTTGAAGAGAGGGGCGGGGAGCAGAAAAAACGTAAAGCATATTTGGGTGATGGTTCAACCAACTTTACTTTAATCCCACTCTTCAAGGAGAGGGACAGCAGAAAAACACCAAATACTACTTCCTTTGACAGGGTGAGGTAGCTTGTAAATAATTATTGTTCAATATCTTACCGTTTCTCATATTATTAAAAAAAGTACAATACAAAAAACAAATGCCATTACCTCTGAAAAGGGGTGGTTTTTTATAAATTTAAATCTATGTTAAACGCCACAGTTTTAATCATCGATGATGATGATGACATTCTTTTAAGTGCCCGCTTATTTCTTAAACAGCAAGTGAAGCAAGTAATTACCTGTAAATCACCAAAGGAAATTAATGTGCTGTTAAGCAAAAACGAGGTTGACATTATCTTGCTCGATATGAACTATCAAAAGGGCGCTAGCGATGGTCGCGAAGGTTTATACTGGCTGGAACACATCCTATCGATTGATAAAGATTATGTGGTGATATTAATGACTGCTTTCGGGAACGTTGAGCTTGCAGTTAAAGCGATTAAGAAAGGCGCTACAGATTTTATTCTTAAACCCTGGGAAAACGAAAAGCTTTTTGCCACCATTTCCGCAGCATCGAAACTTCGCGAATCAACCAGAAAGGTTAAGAAATTAGAGAAAATCCACACTTCATTGCATAAAGATATGACACGTGGTTTCGAGCATATCGTTGGCGAGGCCGATGGAATTAAACAACTTCAAAACACACTGCTGAAGGTTGCGCCAACAGATGCTAACGTTTTGATTTTAGGCGAAAACGGCACGGGTAAACAGGTTTTCGCATACGAAATCCACGGCAATTCCCAGCGTAAGAACCAGGTTTTTATGCATGTAGATTTAGGTTCATTAAATGAAAACCTTTTCGAAAGCGAACTATTTGGATACGCTAAAGGGGCTTTTACCGATGCAAAAGAAGATAAACCTGGTCGCTTTGAATTAGCAGATGGTGGAACGATATTTTTAGATGAAATTGGAAACCTCACCTTGCCCCTTCAAGCAAAATTATTAAGCGTTTTACAAAATCGAACCGTAATCCGCCTTGGCGAAAGCAAAGAACGTAAAGTAAATGTTCGTTTAATTACAGCAACCAATATGCCCTTGAATGAAATGGTTTCCAAAAATACTTTCAGACAAGATTTATTGTTCAGAATAAATACAGTAGAACTACTTTTACCACCACTACGAAAACGAGGAAGGGATATTTTGCTCTTATCCAATCATTTTATGCAGGTTTTTAGTACAAAATACCATAAAGAAACCCGAAGTTTAAGCCATAAAGCGGAAGATGTGTTATTAAATTACAAATGGCCAGGAAATGTTCGGGAGCTGCAGCATGTTTTGGAACGTGCCGTTATTATGAGCGATGGAAATGAAATTTCAGAAGAAGATTTACAATTAAGTCCGCAGCGGTTTGCACAAAACACATCAATGCCAGATGAAATGGCGCTAGGCGAAATGGAGAAAATGATGGTGCAAAAAGCTATTGACAAACACAAAGGAAATATATCAAAAGCAGCGGCAGAGCTGGGTTTAACCAGAGCAGCTTTATATAGGAGGATTGAAAAATTCGGCATTTAATTTAAGGGAGATCGTAATAGGTAAAAGGTTTATTCGAAAACAAAACCTCAACCTCAAAAACCTCAACCTTTAACCTTAAAAGTATGTTCTACAAACGATTTACTTTTCGTCTAATATCCAGGTTACTCCTCATTAATTTGCTGGGCTATCTCCTATTCTATTTAATCCAAAACACCCAGTTATGGTTTACAATTATTGGAGTAGGCTTAATTTTATTGGGTTCGATAATTTCGCTGTACTATTACATAAACGAAATCCGTTCGGATATTAAACGTTTCATTTTAGCTGTTAAAACCCGCGACCATACTTTAAATTTCAAGAATAAAGCCACAAAAGGCAGTTTCCCTGAGTTATACGAATCCTTCAGCGAAATTCTGCAGGTGCACAAACAAATCAGAATGGAACAAGAAGCCATGTTCCAGCTGATTAAAACGATTCTGGAACAAGTTCCGGTTGGGGTAATTGTAGTAAATAATACAAAAACCGAACAGGATAATGAAGAGATAGCCTTTTTCAATCAGGCTGCATCGAATCTATTGGGCGTTCCTGCTTATAAATACTGGCATCGCCTCAAACAACATTTGCCAGCTTTCGCCAATGAAATCGATCAGATTTCTTCGGGAGGAAAACGTTTTCTGGAGCTGAAGATTCAGGAAAAATTAATTCAGCTATCTACAGAAGTTATTCCATTAAATCTATACGGAAAAAATTACACCATCATCAGCTTCCAGAACATTAAGGATGAAATCGAACAAAAAGAAACTGAAGCCTGGAATCGACTAATCGGTGTGATTTCTCACGAAATATTAAATTCCATTACCCCGATCAGCTCGTTATCCGATACGATTAACAGTATGGTAACCGACAAAGAAAACTTGGATTTGGATGAAATGGAAGATTTGAAAACTGCGTTACAAACCATCAAACGCCGCTCTACCGGCTTATTAGACTTTGTAAAAGATTACCGCTTGATTGCCGAATTACCAACACCAAATTTAGAATCGCATACAATTGGGGAAATTTTAAAACACATTAAAGTGTTGATGCAACCCTTCGCGAAAGTTAAAAATGTGGTGCTTGAGGTAGAGCAAACTTCCTCAAAAATCACTGTTCAACTTGATCTAAAACTGATTGAACAAGTTCTAATTAACCTCATTACCAATGGCATTTATGCTGTTGAAGAAAATGAAAACCCACACATTTCGGTAAGTTATCGACTTGAAAATACGAAACTTTACATCGATGTAACCGACAACGGAAAAGGAATTGCACCGGAGGACTTGGAGAAAATTTTCGTTCCCTTTTATACCACCCGTAAAAATGGCTCGGGCATTGGTTTAACTATTAGTCGCAACATTATGAAAATGCACCGCGGCAGTATCGAAGTGGTTTCTTCGCCAAATGAGCAAACAACTTTTTCATTAGTGTTTAATTACGTTTAGTTTTTTTAACCAAAGGATTTCAAAAATTGATGCAGATTAAAAATCAATTTTCCTTAGCTGTATTCTTGTTTTTCGTCTGTGATTGATATTTTCCTAAAATCATTTCAATGTTTGTTTTCAAACAAAATTCAAACAAAAGATGTTTAAATGGCTTTTATTTATGTGGATACATCAAATACAAGCATGAAGACAGTTATAATATCGAATAGACTACCCGTTAAAATCATCGAAGAAAATAACGAGTACACCTTTATTCCGAGCGAGGGCGGCCTTGCTACCGGATTGGGAGACGTGTACAAATCAGGCAATTCCATTTGGGTTGGCTGGCCAGGAATCGAGGTTCCTGAAGAAAGACAAGAAGAAGTAATTCAAAAATTAGGAGAACTCAATCTTTATCCTGTTTTCCTTACTCAGGAAGAAATCAATTTATATTACGAAGGCTTCTCTAATGAAGTTTTATGGCCGGTTTTTCATTACCTGGTTACTTATGCGCATTACGAGCAAAGTTATTGGGATTGCTACAAATCGGTGAACGACAAATTTGCAAAGAGCGCCATGAAGGTGCTCAACAGAAGAGATAAAATATGGATTCAAGATTACCAATTACTTTTATTACCAGGTATTTTGAGAGAAAAATTACCCAATTCTACTATCGGATTTTTCCAGCATATTCCCTTTCCTTCTTACGAAATATTTAGATTAATCCCCTGGCGTGAAGAATTACTGAACGGATTAATCGGTGCAGATTTAATAGGCTTCCATACTTATGATGATGTTCGCCATTTCATCAGCACTGCCACCCGCTTACTACCAGTAAATTCATCATCAAATGTGCTTAACAGTAACGAAAGGCAAATTGTTATAGAAGCCTTTCCGATGGGAATAGATTTTGAAAAATTTTCATCATTAACCACGACAGAAGCCGTAAAACAAGAAATAAGAGATTTTAGAAATGGAAAAGAAGATATGAAAATAATTCTTTCCATTGATAGATTGGATTACAGTAAAGGAATACTTGAGCGCCTAAAAGCCCTTGAACTGCTCCTGCTCGTACATCCCGAATACATCGGAAAAATCGAGTTATTTATGATTGTGGTCCCATCAAGAGATACGGTTCCTCAATACCATGAACTGCGGGAACAGATAGACCAATTTGTCGGAAATCTTAATGCCCGTTACCGATCAATGGACTGGATCCCGGTAAACTATTTCTATCGATCTTTCCCTATTGAGGTGTTATCCGCCTTATATGCATCAGCAGATATTTGCCTGGTTACGCCCATGCGTGATGGAATGAATTTAGTAAGCAAAGAATATGTGGCCAGTAGAAACGAGGAAGATGGTGTACTGATTTTAAGTGAAATGGCTGGAGCATCAAAGGAGTTAACCGATGCACTAGTGGTTAATCCAAACAACTTGGGCGACATTATGGAGGCTATTGTTAAGGCCTTAAAAATGCCTCAAGAAGAACAGCAAACCCGTATGAAAGCCATGCGGGCAATTGTAGAAAAATTCAATGTTAAACATTGGGTAAACAATTTTATTTTAAGATTAAACGAAGTGAAAGATTCTCAAAAATCATTACAAACAAAACACGCAGTAAATTCAGTTAACGAAATTATAGCTGCGAAATATGCTGAAACTAAAAACCGGGTACTGTTTCTTGATTATGATGGTACGCTGGTAGATTTTACTGGAAATATCGACGACGCATCTCCTGATGATGAGCTTTATGATTTAATTGAAAACCTGACTTTAGATTCTGCCAACACAGTTGTCATTATTAGCGGAAGACGGAATGAAACACTCGAAAAGTGGTTCGGACATTTAAAGGTAGATATGATTGCAGAGCATGGTGCTTGGCAGAAAGCGCAGGGCGATAAATGGAATTGTTTGCCACTGCTTACCGACCAATGGAAAGGAGAAATTCGTTCGTTATTGGAGACTTATACCGATAGAACTCCTGGATCTTTTATCGAAGAAAAAAGTTATTCATTAGTTTGGCATTATCGCAAAGCTGAAGAAGGATTGGGCGAATTAAGGGCAAATGAAATTGTTAGCCACATGAAGATCTTGGCTGCCGATAAAGGTTTGCAATTGATGCCAGGCAATAAAGTGATTGAATTCAAGAACATTGAAGTAAATAAAGGTAAAGCTGCGTTGAATTGGCTTTACAATAAACAACCAGATTTTATTATAGCTCTTGGCGATGATCATACCGATGAAGATATCTTCAGGGCCTTGCCAGATGATGCGATTACGGTTAAAGTTGGCAATAACTTGTCTGAAGCAAAATACTATCTAAACGATTTCAAAGAAGTACGAAAGTTGCTTTGGAGCTTGGTTAAGGAAGAGTTTGTAGTGAGAGATTAATTTAACTAACTGCTCATTCCTTCATTGGTGGGAAAAATTATCTATCCTAAACACCTTCTTGAAACTGTCATTCTGAGCCTGTCGAAGAACATTTCGACAAGCTCAATGTGACAACTTGCAAAAAGAACTCCCGCAGATCAAAATGATTGCCGCAGAAAATCAGCGAAAATCTCCTTAATCTGCGGGAAAAATTATCTTCATAAACACATTTGTAAAACTATCATTCTGAGCCTGTCGAAAAACATTTCGACAAGCTCAATGTGACAACTTGCAAATAAAAATCCCCTCAGCTCACTGATTCGAAAAATCTCGTCATTGCGAGGCACGAAGCAATCTACTTTAATAAAATAATACAACAAATGAGATTGCTTCTCCCGATGAAGAATCGGGATCGCCTGCCTGCCGCAGGCAGGGCAATGACGGAAAGTTATAAACGTCAATGGTAGTCTGTCGAAGAACATTTCGACAAGCTCAATGTGGCAACTTGCTAACAAAAATCCCGTAGATCAAAAAGATCAACGCGGAAAAAATCAGCGAAAATCTTCTTAATCTGCGGGAAATTATAACCGCTACAAAAATATCGGCCTATCTAACTTAATTGCAATGCGATAAGCCGCATTCATTAAACCAACATGGCTATAAGCCTGAGGAAAATTCCCCCACTGACTGCCGGTTTTTGCGTCCACATCTTCACTAAATAACAACAAATGATTACAATATTTAATAATGTTTTCAAATTCCTTAATCGCTTCGTCTGTTCTACCCACACAAGCCAAAGCCTCTACATACCAGAACGCACATATTAAAAATGTTGTCTTTGGTTTGCCAAAATCATCTGCATGTAGATAGCGGTAAAATAAACCATCTTCGGTTTTTAGCTCATTTTCTAAGGCGATTAAATGATCTTTTGCACGATCAGCAGCGGGATCTAGATAACCCATCATAATCAGTTGCAATGTACTCGCGTCCAAATGCGGACTGCCAACTGCATTGGTATAAACTTTTCTAATTGGATCATAACAGGCCTCAATATGTGCTGCTGCCTTATCAATTAAAACCTGTGCCCGATTTTCGAAATCAGCATTTCCAATGGTCTTCGCCATTTTTAAAGCCGCTTGTGCTCCCGCCCACTGAAACAAATTACTATAACAATGTACATTTGCAATATTCCTGAATTCCCAAATACCGGCATCCTTTTCATCGATTGTTCTTTCAATCTTTGACAGTACACTTTCGATCCATTTTACCGAATCGCTGCGTTCTGAAAATACAAAACGATGATCGGTATAAAGTGGCAACATTGATATTAAAACCTGACCATAAATGTCATTTTGAATATGTTCGTAAGCCTGGTTTCCAATCCGGATGGGCTGCTCGCCTTTATAACCTTCCAAATGATCTAAGGTATGCTCAGTGATCTGCCTTTCGCCGGCGATACCGTACAAGGGCTGGTAACGTTCATCTTCAGCGTGAGAAATATCAGATAAGTAATTAAAATACTTCTCCATTTCTTCAAAATGACCAATGTGGTTCAGCGATGTAAGGACATAATGCGAATCCCGCAACCAGCAATAGCGGTAATCCCAATTTCGGGTACTACCTGGCGATTCTGGTAAACTTGTGGTACTTGCCGCTATAATTGCCCCTGTATCTTCATATTGATGGATTTTTAAAACCAAAGCCGATCGAATGACAAAGGGTTGGTAAAAGCCTGCAATAGATGAATGTTTAATCCAAAGCCTCCAGTAAGAAACGGTTTCACGAAGGAAATTCTCAGCAGTACTTACAATAGGCGCCTCAAGGTTTTCGCCATAAGTCATGATAAGATATTTCGGCTCGTTTAATACGAATGCTTTTTGATCTATAATATACGTTAAGGAAACATTGGTGCTTAAGCGGATATTTTCATCGCAACCGTGATAATCAATATGGTTGCTGCCCCTGCTCGCCCGCATTTTGTTCTTGCCATAATCGCAAACGGGTTCACATTTAATGGTCACCCTCGGATTTCCTTGTAGAGGTTCGATTTTTCGGATAAACATTAATGGTTTGAAATATCTTTCATACAGATGAAATCGCGGGGCAAAATCGGTGATTCGATATTTGCCATCCTCAGCGGTAATTTCGGTTCTTAAAACATTGGTATTTTCAATATAATATTGCGATGAAGTGAATTCGCCTTGCGGTAAAATCGAAAATTCGCCTCCTTTATTTTTATCTAATAAACTTCCAAATACAAACGGACTATCAAATCGAGGCCAGCATAGCCACGATATGTCTGTATTTTTATTTACATGCGCCAAAAAAGCACAGTTTCCTATAATTCCAGTTTGATAAAGATGTTGTTCAGCCATACGCTCATTTTGTGTTTATTGATTAACAAGCTTTTGCCAAAAATGTTGGAGGAAATGATGATTTTAAGGAGAATTAACGTGAAGCAGGAAACAAACCGTTGTTAAATAAGCCTGATTGAAGTGTAAATATTTTTTGTTGCAGCAACCTTTAATATGCTGTCATTCTGAGGAACGAAGAATCTGCAACCGATGAAACAGACGCCTCGTGCCTCGGAATGACGGAAGTTAAAAAATATTGAAACGTAAAGCAGGGCTGTAATCGGCAATGAAAGGGTGAACGT
The DNA here is from genome assembly GCF_979258625.1 of Pedobacter sp. AC212. NCBI lineage: Bacteria > Pseudomonadati > Bacteroidota > Sphingobacteriia > Sphingobacteriales > Sphingobacteriaceae > Pedobacter > Pedobacter sp. AC212. Next base: position 4,028,421 of record NZ_OZ409870.1, read on the forward strand.
TCACTTTCAAAAAACCTCATCCTATCAAAGAAAATGGTTCGGCTAGTTACTCCAATCCCTCTCCTTGAAAAGAGGGAGACAAAGGTTGGTAGTTTGAACCAGTCTGTTCTAAGACATTTGAACTAGTTAATTTTATAAATACTTAAAACTCAGTTTCAAGAGATAGTGGCCACAACATTCGCCAATGTCTAATGGTCATTGGGTGAGGCAACAAAAAAAGCCAGTTTGAACGAATTCAAACTGGCTCGGTTAATTATATTGATTATTTTAGATTACTGTTCCGCTAGGTAAAACAGCACCTTTTTTAACGACTACAATTCCATCTTTTACCGCGTACAATTCAAAATCGCCGTCTTCCAAGTGTGGACCACCATTAATTTTGACATCGTTGCCAATTCTGCAATTCTTATCAATGATCGCGTTATTGATGTAACATCTGTCGCCAATACCGATTAAAGAGTTTCCTTTTTCAGTTTCAGACTGTATCTCTTCAAGGGTCTGATACCTATCGCTACCCATTACATAAGTATTTGTAACCACGGTGTGCCTGCCGATACGAGCTCTGATACCCAAAACAGCATGTTCAATTCTGCTGGCCTGAACGATACAACCCTCAGCAATAATCGCTTTTTCTAGTGTTGTACCCGAAATTTTTGAAGGAGGCAACATCCTTGCTCTTGTGAAGATAGTATGATTACTATCAAACATGTTGAACTTAGGAATTTCGTCAGTTAAGCCTAAATTAGCCTCAAAGAACGAAGAAATATTACCAATATCCGTCCAGTAACCTTCGTACTGATAACTCAATACACGACTTTCGTTTATCGCTCTTGGCAAAATTTCTTTACCAAAATCTTTTTCATCTTCGTTCTCGTTTAAAATATTGATTAAATAATCACGATTGAAAACATAGATACCCATTGAAGCCAAAAAGTTACGCCCTTCGCCCTGCATTTCCGGACCAGTATCAGATACCCAAGCTTCCAAACCTGTTTTTGGTTTTTCAGTAAAGGAAGTAATCATGTTCTCTTCATCCGCCTTCAAAATACCAAAATCTGTTGCATCTTTTGCTGTTACCGGAATGGTGGCAATGGTAATTTCAGCTTGTGCTTCAATATGCTTCTCGATCATATCTTTAAAATCCATCTGGTACAACTGGTCGCCAGATAAAATTAAGATATAATCGAACTCATGGGAAACGATGTGGTGCATACATTGACGTACCGCATCAGCCGTTCCTTGAAACCAACCAGCATTTTGTACCGTTTGCTCAGCTGCAAGAATATCAACAAAAGCCGTACTGAAATGGCTAAAGTGATAGGTGTTTTTAATATGTTTATTTAGGGATGCCGAATTAAACTGGGTCAGCACAAACATACGGTGGATGCCAGAATTAAGGCAATTAGAAATTGGGATGTCTACCAACCGATATTTTCCTGCAATTGGAACTGCAGGTTTTGAGCGTGTTTGTGTGAGTGGCGATAATCTAGAGCCCTGGCCACCGCCAAGGATAACGCCTAAAACTTTGTCAGTCATGTTTAAGCTTATTTAAGTATTTGGTATAATTCTATATAGTTCAGCGCTGCCCTATCCCAAGAATGATCAATTTTCATCATGGTTTTACGTACCGCCTTAAAAGTTTTTTTATCATTATAAAAGCCCACAGCCCTATCAATTGCGTGGGTAACATCCCAAACGCTGGTTTGATCATGGCAAAGGCCAAAACCACCATCGCCAATATCTATCACCGTATCCTTCAACCCCCCTACTCTCCTCACTATTGGAACCGTTCCATATCTCAAAGCATACAATTGGTTTAAACCACAAGGCTCAACCCTCGATGGCATCAGAAGAAAATCTGCTCCGGCATACATTTCATGCGATACCTGCTCATTGTATCCAATGTAAGCATTGTATTTGCCGCCAAATACATCTTTCAATTGGTTTAACCGCCCTTCAACCCAATTATCGCCTGAACCTAAAACCAACACATTAATATTTTCGCCATGTTGCTGCAAGGCAGTGTAAAAAATATCCGGTAATAAATCTGCACCTTTTTCATCAACCAATCTTCCGATAAAGGTAAACAAGGGCTTAAATGCATCTAATTGAAAAACATCGCAGAGCGCCTTTTTGTTTGCTGCTTTTCCCGCTTCAACCGTTTTTAAACTGTAACTTTTTGATAGCATGGGGTCAGTTTCTGGATTCCAAACCTCGGTATCAATGCCATTCAAAATACCTACCGATTTCCATCGTTCCTGGCGCAACAAACTTTCCAAGCCTCTGGCATTGTCCATCATTTCATCCAAATAACTTGGCGAAACGGTAGTAACTCTCCAGGCACATTTAATGGCCGATGCTAAGGGGTTTATCGCATCTTCCCAGCCCAGCAATCCACCTTTCCATAAATCGAAAGCTGGTAAATAGTACAATTTTTCCCAGCCAAATTGACCTTGGTATTGTGCATTATGTATCGTTAAAACTGTAGGTACTTGATTTAGTGAACTATATTTTAAGCAATTCGAAACCATAAAAGGAATCAGTCCGGTATGGTGATCGTGGCAGTGAATGATATCCGGGCGATGTTCCCATTGCGCCATCCAATCTAATGTTGCAATTTGAAAGGCGATAAACCGCTCGGTATCATCATTATAACCATAAACGTTTGGCCTATCGGTTAATCCCTGAATATGAATGATATATAGATCAAAACCGAGTTTATTGGTTTTTTCTTTTAAAACGCGATAAGAAAAATGATGATTGCCATAGTTAGACCAGGCATCGTAAGCCACTTCAAATTCGCTTTCCCTTACAAACTTTGTTTCGTATGCAGGAACAACCACCTTGGCAATGTGGCCAATTTTATTTTGGTATTTCGGTAAGGCCCCAACAACATCTGCTAAACCTCCAACTTTAGCAACAGGGTAACACTCGGCACTGATATGTATAATTTCCATTAAATATTTGGTGTAGATAACTTCGTTAAGTTAGCAATTGTTTTCTGATTTGAAAATAATTCAATATTAATTTTTGGCGAGAGACTTTACCTCAGATTTAGAAGATTATAGCAGATTAAAATTAGATAATTCCTTAATTGAATGATCATTTTTTGAAAGTGAAAGTTCATCACTTTTGGCCTGGTGCAGCCCTGCTTTTCATTACAATCTTTTTGTTGCTGTCATCCTGAACCTTTCGAAGGCGCAACAAAAAGGATTTTCATTTCAATCAGGCTTATTGAACAAAAGATTGTTTCTGACAAATTGCATCACCGCATAAATTTAACTGCTGCAAAAATCAGCGGGAGCTCCTTAAAACAAAAAACCGCTAAGCTTTCGCCAGCGGTTTTAACAACAAAACAAATATATAATTCTATTACCCTTAATATTCTTCAGCAATGATTTCGTAAAAGTCTCTAATTGGTTGAAACTGGGGGTGTAAGGAAACCACATCACCGAAAACCAATAAAGCTGGCGCAGTAATCTTTTTATCCTGAACAACTTCCGCAATGGTATCCACTATGCCCACAGCAATTTTTTCATGAGTCGTAGAGCCATTCTGAATTACAGCCACAGGAAGCAAACCTTTGTTTTCACTTTGAAAAATGGAAGCAATCTCCTCTACTTTTTCAATTCCGTTCAAAACTACAATCGTAGCTTTTGTTTTCGCTGCAATGTATAAATCTTCAGAAATTTCTCCCTTCGAATTTGTTCCTGTTACTGCCCAAAAGCTTTCACTTAAGTCTTTGTAAATCATCGGAATTTTCTGCAAACTTGGCGCACCAGTGGCACTCGAAATACCTGGAATGATTTCAGTAGGAATGCTATATGATTCTGCAGCATCGATTTCCTCGTAACCTTTAGCAAAGAAAAACGGATCGCCGCTTTTCAACCGAACTACATGACCGTAGTTGAGTGCATAATCGATGATCAGTTTGTTCACTGCATCCTGCGAAAAATCTTCATCATCGGTTCTTTTGCCCACGTATACTTTAGGAATTCCCTCTGGCGCATAACACAGTAAAGCTTCGTTCACATTTGCATCATATAAAACAACATCAGCTGTTTTCAATGCTTTAACACCTTTTAAACTAAATAAATCCGGGTCGCCAGGACCAGCACCTATCAGTGTAATTTTTGGTTCAATGTTCGCTTTTTCTACTTTACTTAAAATCATGTCAGGAATTTTAGCTCGTGATTATTTTTATTAATTAATCAAATATACAAAGTCTATAGAAATTGTAGTAATTTATTTTAAAATAATTTTACTGTCTTTTACTATCATGCATGAAAGAAGCAATCTTAATGCGATCGCTAATATTCAACCCATAGTTGTAAGATTGCTTCGTGCCTCGCAATGACGACTTTTCTTCACTTGTCATTCTGAGTGCAACGAAGAATCTGCAACCGATTAGCATTGTCTCAATTATGTTAACAATCTGAAGAAAAAAACAATTTTCTATAAGTTAGGGCATCATTCCAAGTCAAAGATTTCTCGGTTGCGCTCGAAATGACGGCGGAGATTGAAATTCGAGATAAAAAAAGTCTTAAAGCTAACACTAGAATAATTTTCCCGCAGATTAAGAAGATTTTCGCTGATTTCTCTGCGTTTATCTTCTTAATCTGCGGGAGTTATTTTTTATCACACCGAAAATATCGAAATGCTTCTCCAAATTCTAAGCTGCGCTACTATTGACGTTTTTAATTTACCGTTTTGCCTGCCTGCGGCAGGCAGGCGATCCCGATTCTTCATCGGGAGAAGCGATCTCTTTTGTGGTATTATTTTATCTAAAGAGATTGCTTCGTGCCTCGCCTGCCTGCCGCAGGCAGGCAATGACGACAATGGTTGAAAGGGAAGATAAAAAAGTCTTAGTGGGACGCTAAGACTAGAATAAGGCACGATAGTTTAAGATTGCTTGGCCCCTCGCAGTGAAAACTGTTTTAAGGTTTGTCATTCTGAGTGCAACGAAGAATCTGCAACCGATTAGCATTGCCTCAATTAGATTAACAATCTGAAGAAAAAAACAATTTTTTCTAAGTTAGGGCATTATTCGAATTCAAAGATTTCTCGGCTGCGCTCGAAATGCCGACGGGACTTGAATTAGAGATAAAAAAAGCCTTAGCAGGACGCTAAAACTTAGAGTATTTTCCCGCAGATTAAAGAGATTTTCGCTGATTTTTTCTGCGTTCATCTTTCTTAATCTGCGGGAGTTATTTTTTATCACACCGAAACTATCGAAATGCTTCTCCAAATTCTAAGCTGCGCTACCATTGACGTTTTTTATTTACCGTCTTTGCCTGCCTGCGGCAGGCAGCGATCCCGATTCTTCATCGGGAGAGGCAATTTCATTTATAGTATTATTTTATCAAATAAGATTGCTTCGTGCCTCGCAAGGACGAGCAAGTGATTTTACTTCTATTATAATTTATTTACAAGGCACTTCAGCAAACGTAAACTTACCCGCCTCGTAATTAATAGGTTTGCCCTTAACAAAATAAGACCGGCCTAAAGTGGTTTCAATTTGAGCAACCCCCATGATTAATTTCCCATCCTTCTTTAAAAAAGCCAAGGGATTTGTAAATGCTTTTGTAGTATCTGCGCCAGTGTTAAAACGATAATCAACCAACAAGGTATCACCGCTGAATTTGCCGTCTATCTTACCATTGTTCTGAGGTTTATCACCATATTTAATTAACAATGAACCTGTAACTTTACCCGATGCCATTGTTTTTACAATCATAGCAGCGCTGTCTTTTTCAAACGCCGAAGCATAACATGTTTCATTAATTAGCGAATCTTTCTTTGCGGTTTCAGCTTTTTTATCTGATGAGTTACAAGCATATGCAAATGGAAATAGAGCAACGACAAGGTAAAAAATTTTGTTCTTCATCTTCTGAATTTTAAGGGTTAAACTGATTTATTAAATATAGGAATACGATGAAATGTTTTTGCTATTTCCACAAAACCTTACATCAAAATATTATGTTCAGGCGTAATAGCAAGCGGCAGGTCGGTTTCGTCAAGCATATCCCGCATATCAATTTCGATTGTTCTGGAGATGTTCGTGATCGGAACATCATTGGCATTACCTTCAAACGGATTGGAGGAGCTTTCTCCCACAACGTCTAAAGAATTAAAAACCCAGGTTAACAAAATAGCAAAAGGAATATTCAACCAAATTGAATAACCTTCAATCAAGGTGCCATTACCCAGTTTATTAAAGTCGTTAAGCAAACCATAAGGAACCAAAAACACGAAAAGATTAAGCATAATGGTCGCTATGGACGAGAAATGCCTCGGATACGGAAAGTTTTTGATTCTTTCAGCTTTGCCTTGATTATCGTAAAAAACACTTATTGCGTTTTGCAAAGATTGCAATTGAAGATCGGATATACTTCCACTTGAAAATAACTTATTGATGTGGCTTGATTGTAGCGCCATCACTTGCGTAGCCTTATTTTTCTTTGTTAAAACGTAACTTAATTCGTCAGCTGAAAGATATTTAGCTAAAACTTCTTCAAGCTTGTCTATTTTTTCTGCTATATGGTAATTTCTGGAGTATTCAACATTTCGGGGATCATCCATATTTTCCCATGCCCGTGGTTCTCTAAGTTGAAAACGCAATGCTGTTAGCCAGGCAAAATGACGGTAAAAAATCACTTTCACATCAGTACTTTTATCTTTTGATGCTAAAAAATCGCGGATCATTACACCAAATGCCCTGCTGATATTAATAATGCCGCCATAAATTTGTCGTGCTTCCCATAATCTTGAATAACTGGCGTTATTTTTAAAACCAATGATAAATGATACAGCTGTACCCAAAAGCGCAACCGGAACCCAAGAAATAGAAAGAAAGGTAAAGCCACAAAAGTGATAAAGAATTGTTGGAATTACAGCAAGAATCGTTAAGCGATACAGATCTCTACGAGTCCATAAAATAAATTCGAAAAAGGTATACTTCTTTCCGGCATGCATAATTTAGTCTTTAGTTTCTTGTGAATGTTTGTTTGAGGGATAAACGAAGATAAAAAAAATTAAAAATTTTGATGATGCTTTGAAGATAAACTTCCAGATCGGGATTCGACCAAACGGAAATAAACCCGGTTGAAGTGAAAATCTTTTTTGTAGCAGCAACCTTAAATAAAGCTGTCATGCTGAGGCACGAAGCATCTGCAACCGATGAAACAGAGGCCTCGTACATCAGCACGACAAAAGTTTACAAAAAAATTGGAACGAAAAACGGGGCTGTCGTAACCGATGCCCCGCTGAAATTGCTTTCCTCTAATTAAGAGTTTCAATTATGATATTTGGTTATGGTTCTAAAGAATTTCGCCAAAAACATCGCCCATTTCCATTGCACTTACTCAACAGCCGCTCTAAACATTAAAGCGCCTACAGTTAAATTCGTTCTGCTATCTACCAAAATAGCGGAACCATTTGCCCGGTTATCATCATATAAATCGAAAGCTAAAGCATCAGCTGTTTTAACGATTACCCGACCGATATCATTTAATTTAAATTCTCCTGCGGAATGTTTTTCTAGCGTATTGATATCGACCTTATGCAAAATTTCGCTGATTTTACATTTTGTTAATTTGCTATTATGCTGAATTAAGTATGTGATAGATGTATCTAGCGCCCGTCCATCCATCCAGCATAAGTCTGCCTCAATTAATTTCGATTCTTGTGGCAAAGCTGATGCATTCACAATGGTATCTCCACGACTTATATCTACATCATCTTTTAAATGAATAATAACCGACTGGCCTGCATGCGCAGCATCTGGGGTTTGATCGAAAAATTCAATCTTTTCGACAATAGAACTGGCTCCTGACGGTAAAACTGTAACCTTATCATTTAAGTTAAAAGTTCCGCTCAGCACCCGCCCAGCATAACCGCGGTAGTCGTGAAGCGCTTCCGTTTGAGGACGAATAACCCATTGTACCGGCATACGAGCTAAAGTTGATTTCTCCAGGCTATCGGTATCAACTTTTTCCAGAAAATGCAGCAAACTTTCGCCTTCGTACCAATCCATCCGCTCAGAATTCTGAACGATGTTATCTCCTTTTAGCGCACTAACTGGAATATAATTCACATCAACTAACTTCAGTTGTTGGGCTAATACTTTGTATTTATCGATGATAGAATTGTAAACATCCTGACTATAATCAACCATATCCATTTTATTAATACAAACAACAATGTGTTTGATACCCAATAGAGAAACCAGGTAAGAATGGCGGATGGTTTGTTCAACAACACCATTTCTGGCGTCGATTAAAATAATGGCAAGGTTAGCTGTTGAAGCTCCGGTAACCATGTTTCTGGTATATTGAATATGGCCAGGCGTATCAGCGATGATAAATTTGCGTTTATCGGTTTGAAAATATTTGTAAGCTACATCAATGGTAATTCCCTGTTCACGTTCTGCCCTTAAACCATCGGTTAAAATGGCCAAATCTATTGTTCCATCGTCGTTTTTACGGTTGGAGCTTTGTAAGGCTTCCAACTGATCAGCTAAAATAGAATCTGTATCGTATAACAAACGGCCGATTAGGGTACTTTTACCATCATCTACGCTGCCTGCTGTGAAAAATTTTAATATGTTCATGTTTTTAGTATTAAGATATTAGTATCTAGTATCAAGACGAATTTCAGTCTATCAATTCCATACCTAGTATCAAGATATTGGTATCAAGTATCAAGGCAAATCACATAATGCAATTTCTCTAGTCATATTAGATTGTCAAAAGTTTAGTTTTTAGTTGGCATCCAGTCTTGATACTTGATACTAACTACTAAGTACTCCCTAAAAATACCCTCCTTTTTTCCTATCCTCCATTGCGGCTTCCGAAACTTTATCATCCATACGGGCGCCACGTTCGGAGATTTTTGAAGCACTGATTTCAGTGATAATATCATCGATCAAAATTGCTTCAGATTCTACCGCAGCGGTACAAGACATATCGCCAACGGTACGGAAACGTACTTGTTTACGAAAAACGACATCTTCATCATCCATATTTAAAAACGGAGAAGCGGCCATCAATTGCCCGTTTCTGGTAATTACTTCACGCTCATGAGAGAAATAAATGCTTGGCAGTTCTATGTTTTCTCTTCGAATGTAGTTCCAAACATCAAGTTCGGTCCAGTTACTGATTGGGAATACACGCACATTCTCGCCCTTGTGGATTTTACCATTGTAAATATTCCATAGTTCAGGGCGTTGGCGTTTTGGATCCCACTGACCGAATTCATCACGAACAGAAAAGATTCTTTCTTTTGCCCTGGCTTTTTCCTCATCTCTCCGAGCCCCGCCAATGCAGGCATCAAATTCATATTTTGCAATGGTATCTAACAAGGTTACGGTTTGCAAAGCATTTCTGCTGGCATTCTTACCTTTTTGTTCTACTACTTTTCCCTGGTCGATTGATTCCTGAACAGAACCAACAATTAACCTTTCACCAATCCTTTCAATCATCTGATCACGATAGTCGATCGTTTCCTGAAAGTTATGTCCCGTATCAATGTGCACCAACGGGAAAGGAAATTTCCCAGGGCGAAAAGCCTTTTCTGCCAAGCGAACCAAAGTAATCGAGTCTTTACCGCCAGAAAATAGTAATGCCGGTTTCTCAAATTGCCCTGCAACTTCACGTAAAATGTGAATCGCCTCGGCCTCTAGTTCATCTAAGTAATCAAAATTATATGTACTCATTTATAAATGTTTGAATTTTGAATGAGAGAATAAGTGACTGTTATGTTCTACAGCATAATCTCTTTTCAAAGTTTATATTCTTTTGTTGTTGTTGTTTGAAAGTTGGAATGTTTTAAAGTTGAATTATATAGTTCCATACATTTCTATTTCTATAACCTCATCCTATCAATGTTAGGGCTTTGGTTTATTTTGTGCTTTCCTCTCCTTGAAAAGAGGGATTTAAAGTTTCTACGGTTAAACATTCGGTTTAAGGCTGCTGCCCACGGTTTCCCTCTCTTCAAGGAGAGGGATGCAGTGAACCGCGTTTAATTTTTGGCTTTCATAGGGTGAGGTTTTTGCAAGCGTCTTAATCACCCCTCAACCTTTTTACCCTCAACCCCCACAGCTTCCGTAGCATGCAAGCCACATTCCTTTTTACTTTGGTCTTCCCACCACCATCTTCCGGCTCTAAAATCTTCACCAGGTTGTACTGCTCTTGTACAAGGGGCACAGCCAATGCTCGGAAAACCTTTATCGTGTAAAGTATTGTAAACGATATTATTTTCTTTAATAAACATTTTTACATCTTCCAAAGTCCAGTCGAAAATGGGGTGGAATTTGATCAGTTGATTACCTTCATCCCATTCTAAATCGTGCATATCTTCGCGGTTAGCACTCTGTTCAGCCCTAATCCCGGTTACCCAGATTTCGTTTCCCGTTAACGCTCTTTTCAACGGTTCGATTTTACGGATATAACAGCATTCTTTTCTATTCTCTACTGATTCGTAAAAACTGTTTGGACCCTTCGTATTCACCATATCCTGCAGCAATTCATTTTTAGGATAATAAGCGTGAATGGGTTTGTTATAAACTTCTAACGTACGGTTCCAAACATAATAGGTTTCTGGAAATAAGCGACCCGTTTCTAGTGTGAACACTTTTATAGGAATATCATTGGCAAAAATTAAATGAGTGATGACTTGGTCTTCCCAACCAAAACTAGTTGAAAAAATAATTCGATCTGCATATTTATCTGCCAAATACCGCAATTTCTCAATTGTACTTAAGCCTGTAAGTTCCGCCTTTAATTGCTCTACTCCCATCACTAAATTAATTTTAAAATAAACAAGATCACACTACGCAAACTTACGATCATTACGATGATCCCAACTGCTACCATGATCGTTTTCGCTGAAATTTTGTTTGAAACTCTTGCCGCTATTGGCGATGCGATGGCGCTGCCAATAATCAATCCTAAAACGGCTTCCCAGTGTTTGCCCCCTAACATCGTAAAAAAAGTTAAAGAACTTAGCGTTGCGATAAAAAATCTGCTGATTTTTACCGTTCCTAATGAAAATAAGGGATGACGGCCACCGGCAATAAGACTTGAAAGCACGATAGAGCCCCATCCGCCACCAAAAGCAGCATCGATAAAACCACCCACAAAACCTAAAAATCCAATCTTTTTTATCTTTTGATCGGCTTTTTTTCTTTTAATGTTGAATGCCTTCATCAAAATTATACCACCTAAAAACAAGGTATAAACAGCAACTACAGGCTTAACATAAGCACTATAATGCTCTAATGATGATAAAATGTATGCGCCTAAAACTGCACCAATCACTGCAGGAATGATGAGTATTTTGAACAACTTCCAGTTTACATTTCCCATGCGGTAGTGCATCCATCCGGCAATTCCATTACTCATCACCTCAGAGATATGAATGGCCATACTGGCTGATGCCGGCGGTAAACCCATGGCCAAGGAAAACGATGCGGTGGTAACCCCATACGACATTCCAATAGCACCATCAATTAAAGCGAATACAAAGCCTGCGCCTAAGAACCAATAAAATAATGGATCAATATTCAGCAGGAAAGTCTGAAATTCAGGTTCGGTATTCCAGAGCGTTAACCCGATAGAACCAATTAATAAAATTGCAGCAGTCCAGATCAGCCACTTAATATTCCGCTCTGCAAAGCTTTTTCGTGGATTGATTAAACTCTGTGTAACCTTATTCAGCTTCTTTACTTTCGAAGAAAAATCGCCGTTAAGTGTTTGCCGCAAAGCACTCATATTTTGTAAGGTTTCATCCAGCTCCGCCGGAATTCCCTCGTTCAAGATCTGCTTTAACCGTTTTGCAATAGTTGGTGATTTGCCGTTTGTAGAAATCGCAATTTTTAAATCGCCTTTTTGAACGATTGAACCCAGATAGAAATCACATAAATCAGGTTTATCGGCTACATTAATAAGCAAACCTTTTTCATGTGTTACTACCCTAATTTCTTCGTTTAAAATATTGTTATTTGTTGCGGCGAAAACGATGTCGATATTTTCCAAATCAGAAATATCAAAGCTTTTTTGTTTCACTTTGATTTGTGGATAATCTGCGATAAGCGCATAAACCTCAGGAGAAACAATTTCGGCTACAATGGTAATGTTAGCCTGGCGACTGTTATTTATAATTGCTGTTAATTTCTCGAGCCCAATATTGCCCGCACCAATTAATAATGTACGTAGCTTATTCAGTTTAATAAAAACTGGAAAAAGCTGATTCCCTTTTTCCTCATCAGAAAAAGGCAACGCATTATCAGGTTGGTTAGGCAATACTTGCATATTGTTTTACTAAGTTTTTAAATGAAGGATGTAAAGAAACTACCTCACCAAAAATTAAAAGTGCCGGCGCCTTAATATTTTCCTGCTGCACTAAACTTTCAATGGTTTCTACTCTTCCAACAACTAGTTTTTCATCTTCAGATGATCCGTTTTGAACCACCGCTGCCGGCAAGTGGTGCCTACCAGCAGCCTTGAAAATTTCTACAATTTTAGCTAGTTTTTTCAAGCCCATTAATACCAAAACTGTCGCATTAGATTCTGCTGCCTGGTAGATATCGTTCGAAACCTCTCCAGAAGTAGTTGTTCCGGTAATTACCCAAAAACTTTCGCTCAATCCGCGGTGTGTTACCGGAATTTGCTGCAAACCCGGAACTCCGATTGAACTCGAGATGCCAGGAATAACATCAACAGGAATGCTGAAAGATGCTGCATAATCCAATTCCTCGTAACCTCTGCCGAAAACGAAAGGGTCGCCGCCTTTTAGCCGAACCACATGGCCGTAATTTAAGGCGTAATCAATCATCAGTTTATTGATGGTTTCCTGCGGATACGAATGCTCCCCAGAACGTTTCCCCACGTATACTTTAATCGCATCAGCTGGCGCATGTTCTAATAAGGCTTCATTGGTTAAAGCATCGTACAAAACAACATCTGCAGCCTGCAAAGCTTTAACACCTTTTAAGGTTAACAAATCCGGATCGCCCGGACCAGCTCCTAAAAGGGTAATTTTTGATTCTTTATGTTGATTAATCATATCGTTTAAATTATTGATTTTTGAATGAGTGATTTAGTAAATGTTTTTACAAGCGATTTTGCTACTTGCATACAATCATTCTCTCATTCAATAATTCACTCATTCCTTACTTTACTGCTACTGCTCTTTTTTCCCTAATCTGATTTAAAAAGGCATCAGCTTCATTGAAGTATTTCTCTGCAAACGCTGCTGTCGGCTCATTTTTATTGATTTGTAAAACCAAATCTGAAAAGTTGGTCGATAAATTAAATTCGCCAGTTTCCACATAGTGATTATCGAACTCTCTGATTACGCCAAACTGGGTGCTGCTGTTAACCCCTTTATCTAAAAGCAAAGATTTTGCTGCGCTTACGAATGTGCTGTAGGTATGATAGATCGCATCAGCGTAAGCACCTTTTTCTAAATTTTGCTTCGCCCAACCAAATTTTTCATCAGCCTCTAAAAGTAGAGTGGCTACTAAATCGATCACTACGCCAGCACATTCGCCAACACCAATGGCAGTTACAAATTGCTCTACATGGCCCCAATCCACAAATTCTTCTTGCTGAAGATTGGTTAAATCTGCCAATGGCTTTAAAAGTTGATAAAAGTGGTCTTTTCCTTTTCTATCATAATATTGGTGGAAATTTTCGTTCTCTTCATTATTTGCTTTAAAATCATTTAAAATGAAATGCAAAACGCTGGTCGCTCTTTTCGATGGCACTTTAATCACCCGTTCTGCCACACGGCCAACACCATTACCAACTGTTCCGCCGCCGAGCATTACCTGTACCGCTGGAACCACTTTCCCCTCGGCTTTTACCGAACTTCCGTGGAAACCAATTTCTGCTAACCCATGCTGACCGCAAGAATTCATACAGCCACTGATTTTTATTTTGATGTTTTTCTCATAAATAAATTCAGGGAAATCGGTGTAAATCACATCTTCCAAAACTTCTGCTAAAGTCATAGAATTAGAGATACCCAAATTACAAGTATCTGTGCCCGGACAAGTGGTAATATCAGCCAGACTATCGAAACCAGCTGTTGTAAAACCAATCTTATTTAATGCTGAGTATAAAGATGGCAAGGCATTTTCGCGAACAAACTTCAGAAGCAAACCCTGATTTTGAGTGATGCGGATTTCATCAGCGACATAAGGCCTAATGGCATCAACAAAAGCACGGGCTTTATCAGTCTTGATATCGCCAACCTGCACTTTCACATAAACGGCATAAAAACCATCTTGCTTTTGCGGAACAACATTAGTTGCCGACCAGTGTTTATAATGCGTTTCGTTAAGAATTTCAACCGCCGAGTATTCTTGTTCTAATGGTAAGGCCGGCTGTTGAATAACATCTCTATCGATTTTAAAAGTTTTTACTTTGTTCGCGATTCGCTCTTCAGCAACAAGACGTAGAACTTCCTCTAAGCCCAACTTCTGAACTAAATACTTTAAACGGGCTTTATTTCTATTTGTTCGCTCACCATAATGGTCGAAAACACGCAAAACCGATTCTGTAAAAGGAATAAGCTGATCTTCATGCAAAAACTCATGAATGGGACTAGCTAAAAATGGTTGTGCACCAAGGCCACCAGCAAACAGCACCTTAAAACCACGTTCGCCGTTTTCGTCAATTTTTGGGATAAAACCTAAATCATGAATATAACTAAAAGCCGTATCCTTATCGCTGGAAGAGAAAGAAATTTTAATCTTTCTGCCCATCTCCTGGCAAATTGGGTTACGCAAAAAATACTTGAAAACTGCATGCGCATAAGGCGAAACATCAAAAGGTTCGTCTTTATCAATTCCAGCATTTGGTGAAGCCGTTACGTTACGAACGGTATTTCCGCAAGCCTCACGAAGCGTAATGTCATCTTGCTCGAGCTTTGCCCAAAGTTCTGGCGTTCTATCCAAACTCACATAATGCAATTGAATATCCTGACGGGTAGTTAGGTGTAAATTGCCACTCCCATATTCATCGGCAATATCCGCAATACGCAACAACTGCTTAAAAGTAACCTTACCAAATGGGAGTTTAATCCTGATCATTTGTACACCAGGCTGTCTTTGTCCGTAAACACCACGGGCTAAACGTAAACTTCTAAATTTCTCATCGTGAATGGTTCCATCTCGAAAAGCTTTAATCTTGTTCTCTAAATCGATAATGTCCTGCTCGACAATCGGATTTTCGAGTTCTGTTCTGAAACTTTGCATATTGTGTTGTTAGCTTTATTCAAAAAATGCCTCTCTTATAACTGAGAAGCATCAAATATTTTATACCTATAAATTATCCAAATACCATCCCCTATTGCGTTTTACAACAATATTGCATCGATATATTACAAATTTGGATAGATATAAAATTGAAGTTCATCTGCCAAATATATAAAGTATATAGGAATAGTAGTAATTTTTATTAAAAAAGTTTTTGTTGTGAATGCTAGAAGTACAGTTAGCTGCAAATCACGCCGAGAAAAATAAGAATTGATTTAGAAAAATCGACTACACTGTGAGGTGTTTTCACAATGTGATGATATGAACAACAAATGTTATAGGATTGCTTCGTTCCTCGCAATGGCGAACTAGCAAAATACGCAATACGCAATTTCGACCGTGATTACCTGCCTGAGGTGGCGAAGCGACGAGCGAAGAAATCTTAATGATACCTACTAATAAAGAAAAAAATATACGAAACGTAACGGTTTAAATACTATCGATACCCAACTTCAACGTATCTTCCCTACCGATGACATCAGCAATGCTGGTTTCACTGAGCACCTTAAGTGTAGCATCTCTTACATCGATAAATGCACTTCGAATACCACAGGTTTTTTCGTCGACACATTCATCACATTTGTGGTAAAAATTTAAGCTGGCACAAGGAACCATAGCAATTGGCCCATCGGTAACACGCATTACCTGTACCAACAGAATTTCTTCGGGCTTTTTGTTTAAACTGTAGCCACCACCAGCACCTTTCTTACTGTATAAAAAGCCGGCGTTCCGCAAATCTAACAGAATTTGTTCTAAGAACTTTTTAGGAATATGCTCCTCCTCAGCAATCTTTGAGATTTGCATAGGTGGTTTTTCTACATTTTTGCCAAGCGCAACAAGTGCTTTAATGGCGTATTTAGTCTTTTTTGATAGCATATATCTTACAAAGCTAATAAATTAAGTACAATTATGAAATATGCAAATAGGTGTTCAGTGAGCATCACTCATTGCCATATATTCAAAAGATGATATAAATAATTATATCTTTAGAAATTAAATTAAGTTAGTGCTTAAAGTTATCAAAACCTTAGATGTTAGCCAGCATAAAATTAGCACAGAATCGAAACTGTTTGCTGTTTTATGTCTTTGTTTATTTTCGATCTCACTAATCAATATCGCCGCAAACTTTTTCCTTGGTCTGGTTTGGTTTCTTAATTTATATATATTTTTAGGGTCCTTCGTCCATTTGGCTTTTTTTTATTACGCCATAAAAGATCGAGTTAGCGAGGCTGGACGATTTTGGTATTTTATTTATAATATCGCATCTATCGCTCCAGCCTGGTTTTTAAACGACGGAATAAAAGGCTCTACCCCATTATTTTTTGTATTCTATTTGAGTATTGCGATGCTATCTCTTTCGTTGCGATATAGATTGATATTTGTTGTCTTTTTTTTTATCATCACTGCACTATGCGTGGTGTTAGAAACTTTTTTCCCTCACCTGCTCATTCCATATCCGAGTGATGATGCCCGGAATATGGATATCATTCTGGCTTTTATAGACATTTCTGTCATGATGATTGTGATGCTCACGATCTATAAAAAAGTGGCAGATTATGATCGCTTTCTGATGGTGAAGAGCAAGCTCAGGTTAGAAAACTCACAGAAGGAATTAATTATTGCCAAAGAAAATGCAGAGGCTGCGACAGTAGCCAAATCAAGTTTTCTGGCCAATATGAGCCATGAGATCAGAACTCCGCTAAATGGTATTACCGGAGCTTCAGAACTGTTGAAACTCACCAACCTTAATCACGAACAAAGCGAGTTGCTCAACACCTTACAAGCGAGTAACAGCATCA
Source organism: Pedobacter sp. AC212 (assembly GCF_979258625.1). Taxonomy (NCBI): domain Bacteria; kingdom Pseudomonadati; phylum Bacteroidota; class Sphingobacteriia; order Sphingobacteriales; family Sphingobacteriaceae; genus Pedobacter; species Pedobacter sp. AC212. The sequence goes on from NZ_OZ409870.1 coordinate 4,045,542, forward strand.
TGATTGATATCGTTAACGACCTGCTTGACATCTCAAAAATTGAAGCTAACAAGATGGAGATTCACAATCTGCCATTCGATATTAGAAACTGTATTATAAACGTTGAAAACATCATCCGTCCCTTTTTTATTAAAAAAGATTTGGAGTTTATTATCGAAATCGACTCAAAAGTACCTGAATTATTGGTTACTGATGAAATTAAATATAAGCAAATTGTTATCAACCTATTGAGCAATGCTGCAAAATTTACCGAACATGGTTACGTTAAACTGAGTTTGAAATATGCAGATCAAAATGGCTTAAAACAGCTTGTTACTGTAATTAAAGATACCGGAATTGGTATCGACAAGGATGGGATGACTAAGCTCTTTCTTCCATTTTCGCAAATAAATCCATCTGCAACCCGGCAGTTTGGCGGTGCAGGTTTAGGACTTTTAATCTGCAGGAAACTGGCTGAAATGATGGGTGGAAAAATTTGGGTTAGTAGTGAAATAGGTGCCGGTTCGGCCTTTACCTTTGAAATACCTGCAAATTCCTATCAGGAAGTTCCACCAGCCAAACATAAAAAGAGAACAGTCAAAATCACAAACATGGTTCCTATTGCTGGAATGAATATTTTGATAGCTGAGGATAACGTCTTCAACCAGGTGATTACCTCGAAAATGCTGGAAAAATCTGGCTATAAACACATTATCGCAAACGATGGTTTGGAAGCTGTGAAAATGGTAAAAGAAACGCATTTTAATATCATTTTGATGGACATGCAAATGCCAAATATGGATGGAGTTTCTGCATCTAAAGAAATATTAAAATATTATGATGAAAATAATATTGTCCCACCGATAATTATTGGCTGTAGTGCCAATGCCATGCAAGAGGATATTGAAAAATGCTTAGCTGCTGGCATGAAAGATTTCTTAGCAAAACCTTTCACTTTAGATGATCTCCGCATGGTCATGATCAAGTGGACCAAAATTGAAGAACGCATTTAATCAAACAACCGTAAAAATAGTTCCAGTTTGAAACTTAAGTAGCTAACCCCACGTTTAAAATCTATTTTTACATCCATACTTCATTTTTTTTTTATGAAACGAAAGATTAATTTCTTACCCATACTTGCCATAGTTGTTCTATTTTTTGCGCTTAATTCTTATGTGCTTTCAGGCTTTGGCACGCTGAATCAATCTTCCTTACTTGCTCCATTTTTTTGGGTATTCATTATTGGATTAGCAGTTGCCTTATTTTTCGCGATTACACAAATGCGGACGAATGGAATGGGTAAATTTTTCCAAATCATTACGCATGCATTTTTAATCGTGTTTACCGCGGAAGTAGTTTTTGCTTTTTTTCTACTCGTTGGAGATTTATTTCGGTTGGTTCTTTCGATATCCTCAAACTTTAAGCCAGATGGATTTCAGGTGTTGGGGCGAAGCATTTATTGGGTAGATTTTGCCTTTGTGATGTTCTGCCTTACCGTTCTACTGTTCATTTTTGGAATTACGAGAGGCAAATATGCCTACAGGGTGATCAAACACAGCCTTTATTTCGATGATTTACCGGACAGTTTTGACGGGTTCACCATTACGCAAATCTCCGACATTCATGCGGGAAGCTTTACTAAACCAAAGCAGGTGCAAAAAGGCATCGACTTGATTAATGCGCAAAAAAGTGACCTGTTTGTTTTCACCGGCGATTTGGTAAATAATGCTGCTTCGGAAATCGTACCCTATATTGGCCATTTTTCGCAAATAAAAGCGCCATTCGGCCAATTTTCTGTTTTGGGCAATCATGATTATGGAGACTATATCAAATGGCCATCAGAAGCGGATAAGATTAAAAATTTACAGCAATTAAAAAGCTATCATGCCGAACTTGGATTTAAACTACTATTGGATGAACATGTAGAGTTAACCAAAAATGGGGAGAAAATTATTCTTGCAGGGATCGAAAACTGGGGACTTGGATTTGGGGAACGTGGCGATTTGGCGAAGGCTTTAGCTGGCACAAATGTGAACGATTTTAAGGTGTTGCTTTCTCATGATCCATCCCATTGGGAGGCACAGGTGAAAAATAATCCATCAAAAATTCAGCTGGCATTGGCTGGCCATACTCACGGGATGCAATTCGGTATTGAAGCGTTTGGCATTAAATGGAGCCCGGTTAAATATCGTTATAAACATTGGGGAGGCATAAAATTTGAAAACGGACGATATTTAAATGTAAACAGGGGCTTTGGCTTTTTAGGTTTTTCAGGTAGAATTGGAATCTGGCCGGAGATCACCGTGATTGAGCTTAAAAAGAGCGCAAATAAATGAAATCACTTATCATACGCATATATTTAGCCGTTTAATATTATCTTGTTATAAAATTATAAAACAGATGAAGTTATTACTTTTCTTCCTTTTCACATTTTCAATGTCCGAAACACCAACTATTGAAAAAGACAGAGAAAGATGGAAGCCTTATTACTCCGATACCAAACCTCAAAAAAATGCTGAAAACTGGTTCTTACCGTTTGATGTAAGCGATCGGAAAAAGATTAGCAACATCAAGATTATTAGCATTTTCGGCGATCATCGGGATAGTTATTACAAAGGCCATATTCACACTGCTATTGATATTAATCCGGTAAAACCTACAACAAAATTAATTCCGGTTTATGCCATGGCCAATGGCGTAGTTTGTTCCGTTCATTTAGGCGAAAACCAAAAAACGGTGGTGGTTAGACATACTTTTAAAGACGGAAAAACCATGTTTACCAGCTATAAACACTTAAAAGAAGTTTATGTGAGCAACGGGCAACAGGTAGATGAGAAAACCAAATTAGCTCGGTTATTTACAAAAGACGAAAGCAAAAAGTATGGTGGCGACTACCATCATCTTCATTTAGAAATACGCAAAAAGTTTGATGATTACGGGTGCGCAAGCTGGCTTACGTTTAATAATACACAACTAAATGATCGCTTTTATAATCCCCAGGTATTCTTAAAACAATATGTAAAATAAACAGGCTGAATTTGAGGATAAAGCTGATGATTGATCAATGCTGAAGGATTTGAAATTCTACTAACTCCTAATCATCTCCAGATTATTAAATGGAAAATCGTGAAAAGATTAAAAAATCTGTTCAACACCTACAATCGAAATGAATCTGCAAAACATATTCACTATATCTTGTAAGTCAAATTAATAGCAACTCAAACAAATGCTGCTTTATTTAGTTTACCTTTAGGCGCTGAAAATTATAAAGCAATATATGACCATTTATCCTTTACCAAACAACGAGCCTGAGAGATTAAATGCTCTAGGATCTTATAATATTTTAGGAAGTGGCCAGGAACAAGATTTCGATGATTTAACAAAGCTGGCCGCCGAAATTTGTCAAACGCCAATTGCTTTGGTTACCATTTTGGATGACAAGACACAGTGGTTTAAATCGAACTTCGGAACAGAACTCACTCAAACTTCGAGAGAAGTTGCTTTTTGTTCTCATTCTATTGCTGGCAATGGCGATATCATGATCGTTAATAATGCATTAACGGATGCCCGCTTTGCGCAAAATCCTTTGGTTACCGGACATCCGGAAATTATTTTTTATGCTGGCGTACCACTAATTAACCCCGAGGGTTTTGCTTTGGGAACCTTGTGCGTGATCGATCATCAGGAAAAAGGATTAACTGATAGTCAGATTGCTGCGCTAAAAATTCTTGCCAAACAGGCACAGCATCAGTTGGAACTACGGAGGAAGGTTAAAGAGTTGGAGCTGGCCAACGCTGCCTTGAGTGAAGCGAATCTTTTTATAGAAAAGTTTGCACAGCGGGTAGCTCACGACATTAAGAATCCCTTATCCAGCATTATTTTATCTGCAGAATCTTTAAGGAAGAAATTCGATACACAGGGCGATGAAAAAGCAGTGAGACTAATTCAAATTGCCTTGCGCTCTGCCAGGAATTTGGTGACCTATGTTGATGACATGCTTGATTATTCGAAAGCACCATCAACCTTGTTAGCTAGGCAAGAAGATGTTGATTTTCGTTATCTTTTGGAGAACTTAATTCCGATGTTGAATGTGCCTCAAGATTTCGAGATTACCATGCCTGAAAGCGTAAGCATCAAAACTTCTAAAATTGCGATGGAACAAATTATGCTCAATTTATTAAGCAATGCCATTCGCTATAACGATAAAAATAAGCCACAAATCCAGGTTTCTTGTTGTTTAGAAGATGATCAATATGTATTATCTGTGAAAGATAATGGCAGAGGAATTTCACCGGAGAACCTACAAAATATTTTTCGAGAAGGCTTTACGGCCCAAGGAAATGATCGCTTTAACCGAAAAGGAAATGGCTTTGGGCTAGATGCGGTAAGTAGCCTGGTAGCCAAACTGCAGGGCAGCATTAAAGTCGACTCGATATTGGAGCAAGGAACCACCATTTTTATCTCCCTTCCTGCTTAATTAATCTTTAGCGATATCATTTTTAATCAAAAAGTGATAACGGAAAGTCACAGCTCTATTAAGCCAGACTTATACCTAATCGTATTTAATAGCAATACCTATAATTTTTTTGAGCCTAGTGCTTTATCAACCAAAATTCCATTTACCATTTTTAAGTTAAATGTTAGCTTACGTTTGGCTCTCGATCGACTAAAAATTGAGAGGGAAATGCACAAAAAAAGCCGCCCCTAAATTTGAGACGGCCTTAACCTATTGAATATACTTTATTAGTTAGTAACCATTGTTACCGAATTCGGCAGCATTGGTAATGGCATCTAAAAAGTATTGTGGAATCGGCCTAACCGTATGTTTCTTCGGATCGAAGTTAGGGGCAATAATAGGGTTGGTTTGCTGAAAGTAAGCAGTTGATAAGTTTCCGGTTCTTTTCAAATCAATCCAGCGGGTATGCTCACCAGCCAACTCTCTACCACGCTCTTTTAAAATGTATGCCACATTCATTTCTGCCGGTGTAGCCAGCATTTCGCTTTCACGCCCAGTAACCGCAGCACGTTTACGAATTACATTTACATAGTTAGACGCTTTCAAAACATCGTTATTAGCTAAGATAGCCGCTTCTGCAGCAATTAGATAAACCTCACCTAAACGCAAAATTGGAATATCTCCCAACCAGTTTTGGTTTGATTGTGCGTACATTTTACCAGAGAATTTTTTGAACGCTGGAAAAATATTAATCAAACTTGGCTCATTCGGGAAGGAAGCCGGTAACTTATAGTTATTCGTAGCAGGGTCAAAAAGATCACTAGGATCTGCAACTAACGCAGGGATTTTCTTTTTGTCTGCCGCAGGAATTGTCCAGTTTGGTGTAAAGACAGAAAGACCTACATCATTAGTCATATTTTTTTCCTCTTCGAAAGTACCACCTGAAGCAAGAAAATAATCCGGACCAGTATAAGCTTGTCTGGTACTTAAAATAGTTTTGCCAACAATTGAAGCATCTTTTTGATAAGCAGTTGCCAAAGCCGCAGTAATTACTTTGTCAGCACTTGCATAAAACTTATAAGTAAAGGTGTTCGCAAATCTGGTATCTGGTGTATTTTCCCTCGGATCGAAAATATTCGTTAGTAGATATTTGGTTGGTTTATACTGTTTAGAATTTGATCTTCCATAAAGTACTGTTGTTTCAGTTGTACCCCATTCCGCACCTCTACCGCCTAAATCAGGCAAGTAATACTGACGGGTACGCCCTCTGTTAAAACCTTCAGGATTTAAACCGGAAACATCAACCGCCTGAAGAAAAAGAAACTCTGTATTACTTTTATTATTTTTCAAATCAAAAGCTTTTGCAAAGCCCGAACGTGTAGCATCACTTAAGTACAATGCAGCATTGTATTTTGCCGGATTGTTAATTAATTCTTCGGCAGTTGTTAATGCAAGTTGTGCATATTGTTCTTTTTCGCCTAAACGAGTGCGTTGTAGGTACACTTTTGCCAGCATTCCATAAGCCGCTTTTCTTGCTATCCGTCCTCTTAAAGCACCTTGAGTAATAGGCAATTTTTCACAGGCAAACTTCAGGTCGGAAATAATTAAATCATAAATTTCCTTCTCCGTACTTCGCGTTGGCTGAATATTATTTCCCTCGGTAGCTGCCGATTTTGTAGTCAAGTAAACTGCTCCAAACTGCTCCACCAAATTAAAGTAAGCCCATGCTCTCCAAAAATAAGCTTCAGCAACTTTTGCATCGATATCCGCCTGTGAGGCAAACCCTTTAACTTTCGAGCTGTATTCGATGGCCGTATTTGCTAGTCCAATTGCAGAATAACAACCTCCCCAAATGGTTTTGAGTGTAGACAAGTTCGTGTTTAAAGTGTTATCGTAGGTGGTAATGCCGATATCCGAACCTGCATAATTGATCCATAAATCAGTTCCCATTTCTGATGGACCGATGAAATCTACTTTACCATAAAAGAAGTAATTATCTACATAAATGGTATTAATTAATCCTTCAAAACCGGATTTATTGGTATAAGCCGTTTCTAGAGTAGTGGCACCAGGATTTACTTCATCAAGATATTTTTTACATGAAGTGGTGCTAAGCGAAAAGACTACAATTAAGCCTAGCGAATATTTATATAATGTTTTCATTCCCTATTTCTTTAAAATTAAAATGATGCATTTAAACCAAAAACCATTTGCCTGTATAACGGAAAGCTATCGTTTCCGGCAGTTTCAGGATCGATATTTTTCAGCAAATCACTCTTTGCAAATACAAAACTGTTATAGGCTGTGCCATAAAATCTAATGCGGCTAAATCCAGCTTTGGTACTTACTTTGGTTGGCAGGGTATAACCTAGCGTAATGTTTTTTATTTTAAAATATGATCCATCAACAATTGATAGTGCACTGATTAGATTGTTATTTACTGCCCCAAGCGTTGGTCTTGGAAAATCATTAGTTGGATTGGTTGGTGTCCAATAATTATACGTATCGGGCTGTGCAACAGAATTCCAATACCCCAAAAGTTGAGCATTAATGGTTTGTCCGTACCGCATGGTCATAAATACCGTTAAATCAAATCCTTTGTAGGCGAAGGTGTTTTGTAAACCTAAGCTAAAATCTGGTGTATTGTGCCCAAGAATCATTCTATCTGCGGCAGTGTACGGGTGAACGCCATTATCACTCACACCCGATGCATCGATTCTAGGTACAGTCGCCAATTTCATATCGCCAGGTTTGGCGCCATATTTTGCAGCCTCCGTTTCTTCACCTAATTGCCAAATACCCAATTTTTTATAACCATAAATTACCGTTTGTGGCAATTGGCTGCCCACAAAAAGGTTATTGGTAATTAACGAGGTTGCTGCTACAGAGTTTCCTAAGTCAATCTTCGTTAGCTCTTCTGTAGCTCTGGTAAAAGTAAATGCAGAATTCCATCTGAAATTTTTCGTATCGATATTTCTACTGTTAATAGTGATCTCAACACCTTGATTTTTAGTTTCACCAATATTAGCGTAAATGAAATACTGGTTTTTAGCATCGTAGCCACCATCCGTTGGCGGCAAATTCCTCGGGTATAGTACGCCCTTAGATTTTGTGTGGAAGTATTCGCCGGCAAAATCTACTCTTCCGTTAAATAACGTAAAATCCAAACCTAAGTTGAAATTGTATGAGCGCTCCCAGGTTAAGGCTTCGTTACCTAAAGCACGATTGGTAGAATACAATGGTAATGCAGTAGAACCTCCTAATGTAAGTGGAAAATCGCCAGATCTTGAAGCCACCAAAGTGCTGTTATTGTAAGCAGGGATATTTGGATTTCCGGCAACACCATAACCCGCTCTTAATTTCAGGTTAGTTACATAAGCCTTACTAAATTCCATAAATTTCTCGTCACTAATACGCCACGCCGCAGAAACTGATGGAAAAGTAGACCATTTATCAATTAATTGCGATACACCATCCCAACGATTGGATGCCTGAAAAAGGTATTTTCCTTTGTAACTATAGTTTATTCTTCCGGCGAACGACATTCTGTTTTGTTGCGTATAACCGGTTGCTTTAGTGGTAGACAACGTTGCAGCTGCCAGATTATAGAACTTGTAATCATCAAACTCAAGCCCAGTACCATAAATAAATGAGCGTTCTCCTCTTCTATCTTCGAATGATGTAATCCCTGTTACAGTAAACTGATGGTCCTTTGCAATCGTAAGATTATAGTTGACAATGTTCTCCCATAAATAATTGTAAGCAATATTATTTTCATAGCTGGCTTCTTTTGCGGTTCTACCTTCAGAAAGGATATTATAAGAACGTTCGTTTGCAAAAGTGCCTTGTCGGTTAGCCGAAAGGGTTAAACCTAAATTTGAACGGATAGAAAGATTTTTAATTGGCGTAATTTCCACATAAGGATTTACAGCCAGGAAAAGACTTTTTGTATTGTTGATAAATACACCATCGGCGTAATTAGCAATCGGGCTTACCGCAGAAACACCAGCAAGTGGAAGTGCATTTACCGAACCATCTTCATTATATGCCGACCCTAGCGGATAAACACCAAATGCTTTATTAATCCGGCTATTCGTTTGGTCGCCATCCCTTAAGTTAACGGTAGTTTGTAGCCCGGCTTTGAAATATTTATTGAAGTTTACATCTACCCCACCGCGAACATTATAGAATTTGGATTGATCGCCTTGGTAAATACCCTTTTCTTGAATGTAACCCAATGACATGTATCCTTGTACCTTTTCAGAACCTCCACGAATGGAAATATGGTGATTTTGTTGTGATCCGTTACGTAATGTTTCGTCTACCCAATCAACCCATTGGCCATTGTTAATTGCGGTGATTCCCGATGCCGGAACACCTGCATCTGTTAAGTTTGCCGGATATCTCCCATTTGCAGCAAAGTAACGTTCGTTAATATAATTTAACCAGGCATCGCCAGTTAAAGCTTTTGGAAATTCTGCTTTGCCATTAGTACCGTAATAAGAATCAACATCAATTTGTACTTTACCCGCTTTAGCTTTCTTAGTGGTGATCATGATTACACCATTCGCACCAGCCACACCATAAATTGCAGTTGATGATGCATCTTTCAGTACATCAATGGTTTCAATATCGTTTGGATTTAAGCTGTTGATGTTTCCAATAATTCCATCAATAACATACAAAGGATTTTGAGAAGCACCAGGAATTGAACCGACGGTAATGGATCTATTTCCCCTAAGTAATACATTTGGTGATTGACCCGATTGCCCACTGGTACGCTGAATATCCAAACCGGCAACCCTGCCCTGTAAAGCTTCCATTGGGCTACTTACCGGACTAATGGTAATGTCTTCGCTTTTTACACTAGATACTGCACCTGTTAAATCTTTCTTCTTAACCGTGCCGTAGCCCACTACTACAACATCCTCGAGATTAGCGATATCCTCGCTCATCACGATTTTAACCTCTGTCTTTCCATTTACCGGAAATTCAGTCGACTTAAAGCCTACCAAACTTAAAACTAAGGTTTCATTTCCGGTCTCGAGGTTTAGCGTAAACCTTCCGTCTGCATCTGTAGCCACCGCGGCACCGCCACCCTTAACTTTTACCACTACGCCAGGTAGTGGTCCGCCTTTAGCATCCACAACGGTTCCTCTTACTGGAACCACTTTCGTTAGCTTACTTTTTGAGATGGATACCAATGGTTTTGGCGATGCTACCGCAAAAGATAGAATAGGTAGCGTAACCATTCCTCCTATTACACCGAGAATACCGAGTGTCTTAAACAAAGGATTGTTATGTAAATTTTTGCTCATGGATTTATATTGGTTAGTTGTAAAAAGTTCAATAAAATGTCATAAACGTCAAAAATACGGTTATGAATTTGATCTGGAATATTCGCATCACTTTTTTTACAAATGAGATTAATATTCTCTAATAAATTTTATCTAACCACAAATTTAGAGAGGACTCCTAAATTTTAACTGTACGATACTATCGATGAATTATAAAATATTATCTAATTTCTATCAATACTTCAGCAATAGATTTTTGCAAAATTTCCACAGCATTTTCCATCTCTTGTTCATTCAAACTGCCAAAGCCCAGGCGGGTAGCAGTTAAATTTTTATTTTGATACAACATTGTTTTAGGCAGAAACAGTCCATTATCCAGGCATTTTTTTTGGAACTTTATTAAACTAAAACTGGGCAGCCATTCTATCCAAACCGCCAAGCCTTGGTTAGGAACCTGAAATTTAATCAATCCTTCCAGTTTAAGATGAAGCAGCTCAATAAAATAATCCCTCCGCCCCTTGTATATTTTTTTATTTTTCTTCGCCAGGCGATGAACTTCCCCTTCTTCAATCCATTCGGTAAGTACCTGTTCTTTAATTACGTCAACACCGGATGCTAATATGCGTTGATGTTTTTCCAATTCGTTGATGAAATCTGGCGGTGCGGACACAAATCCATAACCAAAACCTGCCGGAAGAGACTTTGCAAACGAGCCAATATAAACCACACTCTTATAAGTATCAATAGCGGCTAATGGAAGCACAGTATTGTTATCAAAATGAAATTCGAAATCGTAATCATCTTCAATGATGATAAATCCGTATTCTTTAGCCAGCTCCAGTATTTCTATCCTTCGCTTTGCGCTTAAAGAAATTGTTGTAGGATATAGATTTACGGAGGTGAGGTAAAGTACCCTAATTTGATGTGCTTTGCATATTTCACGAAGATTGATCACATTAATCCCCTCCTCATCTATTGAAACGGAAATAATTTGAGCTCCGCTATCAAGTATACTCATGTTGGAAAAGTAATAGCCTGGTGAAGCAACAACAACTTTATCGCCAGTATTTATCAATAATTTTAGCACGAGAAATAAGCTAATTTCATGATTTGTGGTGGTGAGCAGATTCAATGGTGCTATTTTTAACCCGCGGGTTAGGTTTAGGTAATTACAAAACTGCGCTTTAAAATTTAGGTGCGCTTGTGTTTGCAGTTGTTCCCAAACCCCTTTATTTCTGTTTCTCTTTAATTTTGAAACATACAATCGGGCCAGTACATCCGTATGCACAAGCCTGGCGTCGGGCAAACCATCATTAAATTGAAGGGATAAATCACTCCCCTCAACTGGATTATCCAGAATGTTTGATTTCTTAAAATCAAAATGGACAGGAACCGGGAGCTCATTTTGCAAAGGACCAATCCCATCTTTCTTAACAACCTGCTTCTGACTCGATAGTATAAAGGTGCCCTTACTCGCCGAAATTTTTATAAACCCTTGCGATTCTAAATCATCAAATGCTTTAATGAGCGTATTTCTATTTACGCCCAATAGCTTGCATAAAATTCTACTGCCAGGCAATTTCGTTCCCTCCGGAAGAAATCCGAGTTGTATAGCTTTAATAAATTCAAAAACGATTTGTAAATAAATAGCGGTTGCGCTTTTCGAATCGAGCTGAATAAAACTTTTAAAAGGAATTTGAACCGGACTATCCATTTTCTTTAAACTGGTATACTTTAGTGGTACGGCAAGATACTACTTTTGAAAAAAATTAGCCAAGTGAAAAGACTTTATTTTGCGTTACTGCTACTCTTCAGTGCAGAGTTATATGCACAACAAAAACAAGATACTGTAATTAAAATTGATGATGTGGTCATTAATGAGAATGGTTTTAAAACCCCTATCTCAAAACAAAACAGAAATGTTTACGTAATCGATCAAACCATGATTGCTAAATTGCCCGGCCGCAGCATCCAGGAATTGCTACAATATGCTAATGGTGTAGATTTAAGGCAACGCGGACCTTTTGGCGGTCAGGCAGATATTAGTATTGATGGTGGGAGTTTTGAACAAACCGTTGTGTTATTAAACGGAACCAAAATTATTGATAGCCAAACGGCACATAACATGCTTAACCTTCCGATTCCGGTAGAGGCAATTGAAAGGATAGAGATTATAAGGGGCCCTGCTGCCAGAATCTACGGTATAAACAGCCTCACCGGAGCAATTAATATCATCACCAAGAAACCAACACATTCTGGTATGCTGGCAGATGTACATGCCGGATCGAACTTCGAAAAAAATACGGAAGGCACTGGAAAAACTTTTTATAACAACGGAGTTCAGTTGGGTGGCGTATTGAGCAAAGCGAAGCAACAGCATTCTCTATTCGGCGGTTACGATAAAAGCAATGGCTATCGTTTCAATACGCAATTCGAAAACACGAAATTGCTTTATCAGGGAAATTTCCAAATTGATGCTACTAATGAAATTATTGCCGCGGCAGGTTATACCGAAAATGAATTTGGCGCCAACGGTTTCTATGCTGCTCCGGGCGATAGAAACTCGACAGAAAAAGTTCAAACTACGTTAGCATCAATACAATCTAAACACATTTTATCTACCCGATGGACTTTGCTGCCACGTTTAAGCTACCGATATAATTTTGATGATTACCGTTATTTTGGCAATGTAAATCCGAATGCAGGAGTAAGTAAACATGCTACCAATTCATTCGCAGCAGAAGTAACCAGCACATACAAAACCAATACCGGCGAACTGGGTTTCGGTGCCGAAATGCGAAGCGAAAATATCAACTCGTCAAATATTGGCACTCACCGTCGAGAAAATGCAGGCTTTTATACACAATATCGCACCAGTTTCTTCGAAAAACTGGATGTAAATGCCGGTGCCTACGTTAACTACAATTCCTCTTATAAGTGGCAAATTTATCCAGGGATAGATGCGAGTTATGCCATTGGTAACGCACTCAAAATAATTGGTAGTCTCGGCACCAGTCAGCGGATTCCTTCTTTTACCGATTTATACCTTAACCAACGACCAGGAAACATTGGCAACCCCGATGTACAACCCGAAAATGCGTTTCAAAGCGAATTGGGATTCAAATTTCTGAAGCGCAATTTCACTTTCAACTCCAGCTTTTTTTATAGAAACATAGATCAATTTATCGATTGGACAAGACTCGTAGCTACCGAACCATTTCAGGCCAATAATGTGGGCACAATGGTTACTAAAGGGATTAACTTCCGCTCTAATTATCATTTAGCTTTACACGAACAGTCAAACTTCAATTTTAATTTGGCTTACTCTTATTTAGATTCGAAGTTCAAAAACATGGCGCAAGTGCTGGCTTCAAAATACCAATTGTCGGCGCTAAAGCATCAGGTTACCAATACTGTAGATTTTAAGTATCATAACTTTTCCGTGCTTTTGGCAACGCGATTTAATCAGCGGATAACCGGGCCATCTTATTGGATTAACGATTTCAGGCTGAGTCAATCTATTAATAAATTCACCATTTACATGGATGCACAAAATATTTTTGACACCCAATATTTCGAAATTGGAGCCATTCCCCTTCCATCCCGTTGGGTAAGTTTAGGGGTAAAATTTGTAACGCTGTAAATACGATAAGCATTTAAAAAACTTATTCGTAATTTTGCAGCAATGATTTTTTATAAAACTGATGAACAAGTGGAGCTGATGCAAATCAGTGCACTTTTAGTGAGCGAAACCCTTTCCGAAATCGCTAAAATATTACGTCCAGGATTGCAGACCATTGAAATTGATAAACTTGCCAATCAATTTATACTTGATCATGGCGCTGTACCTTCGTTTTACAACTATAGCGGTTTCCCACACCATATTATTACTTCAGTTAATGATGTAGTGGTGCATGGTTTCCCAGGTACAGAAACCCTAAAAGACGGTGATATTATTTCAGTTGACGTAGGTGTTATTAAGAACGAATACCATGGCGATCATGCTTACACTTTTGTAATTGGTGAAGCAAGTCAGGACATCCTGGATTTGGTAAGAACAACTAAGGAATCGCTCTTTATTGGTATTAACGAAGCCGTGGTAGGTAAACGTTTGGGTGATATTGGTTACGCTATTCAAAATCACAACGAAAAGCAAGGTTATGGTGTAGTGAGAGATTTCGTTGGCCACGGGTTGGGCAAAAGTATGCACGAAGATCCTCAAGTGCCAAATTATGGCAAACGTGGTTCGGGTTTAATGCTTAAAGAAAATTTGGTTATGGCCATTGAGCCGATGATTAATATGGGCAAAAAAGATGTTTACATCGAAAAAGATGGCTGGACAGTAAGAACTAAAGATGGTAAACCATCCGTTCACTTTGAGCATGATGTCTGCGTGAAGAAAGGCAAAGCTTTAATCCTTTCAGATTATGCGCCAATTGAGGCTGCCGAGAAAGCAAATATTAATTTGAATACAAGCTACCAGAGCATTTCAGCGGTTTAAAACGCAGTAAATATTTTAAGTTGTGGTGGTTACCAGCTGGGAACAACTACAACTTAAAATCAACTTCTTAATTTTCCCTACTTTCCAGGTTAAAGATCTGATTATCGGCACTCGCCCATTCATTATCTTGGTGCGTCACCATGATTACAGTGGTTTTTTGTGCCTCAAATATCAGTTTCAGCCTTTCCATCATCCGGTTTTTGAGCGCAGTATCAAGTGCAGAAAAAGGTTCATCCATCAATAATAATTTAGGCTTGGTAGATAGCGCTCGCAAAATAGCAAGGCGCTGTTGTTGGCCACCTGAAAGTTGTTTTGGATACCGATGTTTAAGTTGATCTAATTCACCTATTTTCAGCAATTCGCGGATATAATTTAAATCCGTTGTGCCATAGCTCAGGTGCTGTTCAACCGTCATGTTCGGGAAAAGTGCATCATCTTGAAAAACGAAGCCAACCTGGCGCTCCTGCACTTTTTTATTGTATTTCGTTTCACTATCGAACCAAATGGAATTGTCGAACTTAATTGTCCCCTTATCTGGCAAGACAAGCCCGGCAATAATTTTTAACAGGGTTGATTTTCCAGCTCCCGAAGGCCCTAAAATTCTGGTTACTGAATTTGATTGGAAAGCGGTTTTCACCTGAAGTGCCAAACTGCCCGAACCATTACCCATTTTTTTTTCAATATCTAGTTCTATCATTCAAATGGGCTTTTAATTGCATTTCTATTGATGATAAAAACGCCTACAACGATGATGAAAGTGATGGCAAATAAAATAAGTGCGTAAGCGTTGGCAGAAGCATAATCCATGGTTTCCACTGCATCGTAAATCGCTATCGATGCTACTTTTGTTTCTCCTGGAATATTCCCACCAATCATTAAAACTACTCCAAATTCGCCCAATGTGTGTGCAAATGCTAACACCATAGCCGTAAAAATAGAAGCTTTAATGTTAGGCAGAAGCACCTTAAAAAAGGTTTGCGTTTTAGATTTACCCATGATGTAAGAAGCCTCTGCCATAGATTTAGGCAGGTGAGCGAAAGCAGCTTTTATCGGACTGACCATAAAAGGAAGACTATAAATAATGGAAGCAATAATCAAACCGTGAAAGGAAAAGACCAGTTGTAAATCGAAATGCGCTTGCAGCCATTCGCCAAAAGCATTACTGGGACTAAAAGCCAAAAGCAAATAGAAACCAAGCACCGATGGTGGCAACACTAAAGGCATGGTAATCAGCGCTTCGGCAATAAGTTTTAGAACAGTTTGCTTCCGCGATAGCCAATACGCAATAGGAACCCCAATAAAAAGCAGCAAAATGGTAGTAATGGTAGCCAACTTCAAACTTAGCCAAATCGGTTCCAGATCCATTATTTTTTACTGTTAATTTGGGAGATGATAACCATTGTTTTTAATAATTTTTCTGGCCGATGCCGACGAAAGATATTCATAAAATTTTGAAGCGTTATTTATTCCTGATTTTTTTGCATGCGACAGCAAAATAACCGCTTGTTCAATATTTTTATAACTTTTTTGATCTACCCTCGCCCATTTTAGCTTAGCACTAAACCCTTTTTCATACAGAAAGGATTCAGTTGTAAAACCTAAGCTCACAATGCCATTTTGAAGGTAGGTGTTCACTTGCGAGATACTTTCTCCAAATACCAGTTTATGTTTTATTTTGTTCTCTAAATTATAAAATTTTAACGATTGCCGGGCAGCATAACCATATGGTGCAGTTTTTGGGTTGGCAATAGCAATTTTTTTTACCGCATCCGTCGATACCAGATTTTGCCAGTCTTTTATATCACCTTGCACATTTCCACATATAATGAGACTGCCTAATGCATAAAGTTTTGGTTTTTGAATTCCATAACCTGCTGCAAAAAGTTTAGCGGGGAATTCTGTATCTGCAGAAAGAAAGATATCGTAAGGTGCCCCATTCATAATTTGAGTAGTTAGCTTGCCAGATGCCCCAGAAACCACTTCTGTGTTGATGCGTGTTTGTTTTTTAAAATCTGCCTGTAACTTTTTAATCACCGCTTGGGCATTTGCAGCTACTGCAATGCGAAGGGTTTGAGCATAGATTTGTGCATTAAACAGCAATAATATCCCAATGCAGGCCATCATTTTATTGGCAACTGACTTAATTTTTATCATTTCGCAAACTCAATTTTTATACTCATAACTTGTTTTATACATCTCGCCGCCCGCTTATCGTGTTCTACAATAATTCGAAACGGACCTTCAGTAGAAAGAAGCGGCTCATTGTCTACAGTATCTGCCAAAATAATCTTTTCATCTGTAAAATCTGCATCCAATTCGGCCAAAGAAAATACGACCTGATAACCGTCAATCCCTTCAATAATCACATATTTTGTTAAGTTTTGCCCTCGTAAATCTTTACCGAGTGTGGCCCCACCTTTAGCCAAAACCGTAGAAAGTAGCACGCCAGAATATTCATAATTTGTGCTATCACTAT
The DNA here is from genome assembly GCF_979258625.1 of Pedobacter sp. AC212. Taxonomy (NCBI): domain Bacteria; kingdom Pseudomonadati; phylum Bacteroidota; class Sphingobacteriia; order Sphingobacteriales; family Sphingobacteriaceae; genus Pedobacter; species Pedobacter sp. AC212. The sequence goes on from NZ_OZ409870.1 coordinate 4,062,251, forward strand.
CTTTCCGTGAAACTTTAACCCTGGGCATTTTCGCCAAATCGGCTAAGGTTAGCGTGTAAGGTTTAGTAAGCACGCCACTTATCTTTACCACATCGGTAGTTTGGGCGAAGGTTTGTCCAAAAGAGCAGATCAGCAAAAAGGAAAGAATTAATTGGGGGATGATATTGGGTTTCATAAATTCAATAGGTATGCTGATAATCTAAGTGGCAAATATAATTTATAACAATTGGTTTTGGATTTGTTTAATTCAACTTTCGATATTCGTTGGGCGAATGGGCCCACACGCTATTGAAGATTGCGGTAGCTAGAACAACATCATTTTTACGATTATCAAATGCCAAGGATTACTGATATTCCGCCGATTGAAGTTCACATTATGGAAAATGATGAAGATGCTGGTGGTATTGGCGAGCCAGGTTTACCCCCATTTGCACCGGCACTAACCGAGGCTATTTTCGATTTAACAGGAAAAAGGATAAGAAAATTACCATTCGATATGGCAAGTATTTAATTTTTATGCCAATCTTGCGGTTTGGTTCGAATAAAATCCCTGTATGAAAGAAATTGTTGATATTCTGGCTGCTTACCAAAAATCCATCGCCGAAAATAAAAAGTCGGCATTGGCAACGGTTGTAAAAGTAGAAGGTTCATCGTATAGGCGCCCCGGCGCCCGAATGTTGGTAACCGATGATGGATTTTTAACTGGTGCCATTAGTGGTGGTTGTTTAGAAGGCGATGCGCTCAGAAAAGCACTTTCGGCCATTCATCAGCAGGAAAATAAATTGGTCACCTACGATACCACCGACGAAGATGATGCAAAATTCGGTGTTCAACTGGGCTGCAATGGCATTGTTCATATTCTTTTCGAGCCCATTTTGCCTGAAGACAAAGCAAACCCGATTGAGATTTTAAAAGCAGCAAATAGCCGACGGGAAAACTGCGTTATTGCCACTTTGTTTTCATTAGAGAGCAAAAATCAGCCCGGCTCAATCATGTTATTCAGGGAGAAAGATAGCCTGGAAAAAATAACTGATGCCATTATAGGTTCCATTAAAAATGATGCCTTTGATGTATTAAAGCTGGGGCTATCAAGGTTTGAAAGTTACGCCATTGATGGGCAGGATTTTGATGCTTTTCTGGAATTTATCCCTCCTCCTATTCAGTTAATTATTGCCGGCGCAGGAAACGATGCACAACCGCTTGCTGAGATGGCAAACATTTTGGGTTGGGAAATTACCGTTGTTGATGGCAGGCAAACACACGCTTCGCAACAAAGGTTTCTGAATGTGAAACAGGTTTTAGTAGCCAAGCCAGAAGCCCTTTTACCACAAGTAGAAATAGACGGGCAAACCGCTTTTGTGTTGATGACCCATAATTACAATTACGATACGGCACTTTTAAACTTGCTCTTACAAACGAATGTGCCTTACATTGGCACCCTAGGGCCAAAGAAAAAGTTGATCAGAATGTTGGAAGAGCTGAATCAACCGGAAAAGGAAGCGAGGATAAATGGCCCGATTGGTCTGGATATTGGAGCGGAAACTGCCGAAGAAATTGCGATTTCTATTATTGCAGAAATTAAAGCCACGTTTTCTGGCGCATCTGCAGGGATGCTGAAAGACAAGAAAAATCCAATTCACGTTTACGATAACAAAAGCAGTTAATGAGCACCGCAATGATCATTTTGGCCGCAGGAAACTCCAGCAGATTGGGAAAGCCGAAACAGCTGTTAACCTACCAAGGCCAAACTTTAATTGATATTACAATTGCAGCATCGGTAAAAACGAAGTTTCATCCGATTGTGGTCGTATTGGGTGCTTATGCCGAAGAAATAAAGCAACGCTCTGCAGTAGCTGGTGTTTATTATGCTGTAAATGAGCGCTGGGAAAATGGCATGTCATCGAGCATTTCTTTCGGCTTAAGAACCGCGTTAACTATCGAACCTAAAATTGAAAATGCTATCTTTACAGTAGCAGATCAGGCACATATTAAGGCGGAAATATTCAAACAGTTAAATTCTGTTCATCAATCGACACTAAAGAACATAGTTACCTGTGCATATGCTGAAACAACTGGCACGCCAACATTGTTCAACAAGAAATACTTCGAGGAATTGCTAAATTTAACCGGTGAAACTGGCGCTAAGCAATTACTAAAAACGCATGGCGATGATACCGTTAACATTCCATTTGAGTTGGGAAAGATTGATATTGATACTGAAGCAGATTACAATAATTTAATTAACAATAAATGATAGCAGATTCGTTTGGAAGGGTGCATGATTATTTGCGAATATCGTTAACCGATAATTGCAATTTCCGCTGCTTTTATTGTATGCCAGAGGAGGATTATGATTTTACTCCAGCATCGCGTTTAATGAAACCTGCTGAGGTACTCGCTTTGGCAGAACTTTTCGTAGCGCAAGGGGTAAAAAAAATTCGTTTAACCGGTGGTGAACCACTCGTTCGTAAAGATGCTGCAGAAATTATAAAGGGCTTAGGCAAACTCCCGGTAGAATTGGTAATGACTACTAACGGAACCCGCATTGCGGAAATGTTGCCTGTTTTAATCGAAGCGGGGATTAAAACCATCAATATCAGTCTCGATACTTTACAGCCTGAAAAGTTTTTCATGATCACCAGGCGTGATGTTTTTCACCAGGTGAGAAGTAATATCGAACTATTATTACAGCATAAAATCGCCGTAAAAATAAATATGGTGGTAATGAAAGGCCTTAATGATGGTGAGATAAATGATTTTATCAAATGGACAAAACACAACCCTATTCAGATCAGATTTATAGAATTTATGCCTTTTTTAGGTAATAAATGGACAAGCAACAAAATGTTTTCGCTACAGGAAATATTGCATGTTGTAGAAGAAGATTTTACCGTGTTGCCTGTAGAATCTGCGCCTCATGATACGGCCAAACACTTTATGATTCCTGGTCATGAAGGGTCATTCGCCATTATTAGTACCATGACCGCTCCTTTTTGCAGCACCTGTAACCGCATGCGCTTAACCGCTGATGGCAAACTGAAAAATTGCTTATTCTCTGATGGGGAAACTGATTTGCTAACGCCATTAAGAAACAAGGAGGATGTACTTCCCTTAATATTTGCCTCCATTTGGAGCAAGAAAAAGGAATTGGGCGGACAACTAATTACACACTTTGAAAACCTGGATGCTGACGCGATAAAAAACCGAAGCATGATAACCATTGGGGGATAAATGATAAGTGTTGAAGAGGCTAGAAAGCTAATTGGAGACCATATTTCTCCACTTAAACCAGTTTTAAAACCACTGCAGGAAGCTGCTGACCATATCCTTTCGGAAGATATCACTGCCGCATTCGATATTCCTGCTTTTCGTCAATCTTCTATGGATGGTTACGCTATCATTTTCGACGATGTGCATGAAGAGTTGAATTTGATTGGCGAGATGGCTGCCGGAACTGCTCAAAAATTAACCATATCCAAAGGTCAAACCAGTAGAATATTTACAGGCGCACCATTGCCGGAAGGTGCAGATACGGTGGTAATGCAGGAAAAAACCAGTAAAAAAGATGACCGCATCACGTTTGATGATGAGAGGCTGGTAAGGGGTGCAAACGTGAGGCAAATTGGTTCAGAGATCCGTACTAGCGAGCTGGCTATGGCAAAAGGTGATTTACTTGGCCCGGCGGCATTGGCCTTTTTAGCTGGCATTGGAGTAAGCGAAGTAATGGTTTATCCCAAGCCAAGTGTGGCCATAATCCTTACAGGCAACGAATTGCAGCAGCCAGGCTTACCCTTACAATTCGGACAGGTATACGAATCAAATTCTTATTCGCTTGCCGCCGCTTTAAAGAACGAAGGCATTTTTAATGTCGAGATTTTAAAAGCTGAAGATTCTTTAGAAACATTGACGGCTGTTTTGAGAGAAGCTTTAGTCAGAAATGACGTGGTTTTGCTCACTGGTGGTGTAAGTGTTGGAGATTACGACTTTGTGCTTCAAGCTGCGGCGAATTGTGGCATAAATCAAATTTTCCATAAAATAAAACAGAAACCTGGAAAGCCACTATTCTTTGGAAAAAAGGAAGACAAAGTTATTTTTGGCCTTCCAGGAAATCCATCTTCCGTATTAAACTGTTATTATAATTATGTGGTTCCTGCGTTAAACCAGCTTTCAAATAAAGCAAACAGTATAAGCTCAATTCTGGCGGAATTAACACACCCCTATCAGAAACCACCGGGATTAACCCATTTTTTAAAGGGAAATTACAAAGATGGAAAAGCTACACCGCTTGGTGCTCAAGAATCTTACCGATTGAGTTCTTTTGCCCAGGCAAATTGCCTGATTCAATTGAATGAAGGGCAAGAAAATTTCGTTGCAGGAGAAACTATAAATGTGATTTTGATTTAGGATTTGATTTAAAATGGAGATAGAAATCATCAGCTTTGGAAAAATATCAGAATTCATCAGCAATCAAAAAATGACCATTGATTGTGGAACGACTGATGAGTTGAAGACACACCTTGAAAATATTTTTCCGCAGCTTGCGGGAATGAAATACAAATTAGCGCTGAATAAAAATCTTGTTCAGCAGAATAGTGAGATCAAAGATAGCGACAGCATTGCAATTATGCCACCATTTTCAGGAGGATAAAATGAATACGGAACGATACCAGAGGCAAATTATTCTAGGTGGATTCGGTATCGAATCTCAGCAGCGCTTAACCAAAGCGAAAGTTTTGGTTATCGGTGCCGGCGGTTTGGGTTGCCCTGCGCTACAGTATCTTGTAGCTGCGGGTGTTGGCTGTATTGGCATTGCCGATCATGATGTGGTGGAACTTTCCAATCTTCAAAGACAAGTCCTTTTCGGGATGGATGATATTGGATTACCGAAAGTGGAAGTTGCGGCGAAACGGCTTCAGCAAATGAATCCAGAAACTGAATTGATCCTCCATCCTATTTTGGTTAACAGAACAAACGTTATCGAAATCATTTCTGGCTATGATCTCATTTTTGACGGAACAGATAATTTTGAATCCAGATACTTGATTAACGATGCTTGTGTCTTGCTTAAAAAACCATTGGTATTTGCTGCCGTTTCTGGCTTTGAAGGGCAAATTGCTATTTTCAATGTGGCCAACGAGTTTGATATTAGCACCAACTATCGCGATTTATTTCCTGTTCAACCGGGCGCTAACGAAATTCCTAACTGTGCCGAGAATGGCGTTCTGGGTGTTCTACCAGGAATTATCGGAACGATGGCGGCAGGAGAAATTATTAAATTACTTACTAAGATTGGCAAACCGCTAATTAACAAATTACTCCATTATAACCTGCTCAGTCAGGAGCAATATGAGATCAATATCAGTCCTTCAGATGAATATCAAAAAGTAACAACACAAGCCGATTTAATGAATAATAATATTGAGAATCCGATACAAAGTTACATCGAGATTGATGCTGAAAGGATGATGGAGCTGAGTAAAAAAGATTCTACCCTAATTATCGATGTTCGGGAGCGGCATGAATTCCCGAGACTAAATGCCAACACTTTCCAACAAGTTCCCATGTCGGAATTTGATAGATTTGCCTCCTCGACCATCAGGGCAGATCACATTGTTCTTCTTTGCCAACACGGCATCAGAAGTGTTGCAGCAGCAGAAAAACTGCATCAAAGATATGGAGATACAAAAATAATATACAGTTTAAAAGGCGGTATCGCTAAGTGGAGAAACCATTTTTTAACTTTTTAGTATGAGCGAAAAGAAAATCAAAAATATATTTGTCGACGGCCAGGTTTCACCAGAATTTATAGCCAAGAGCATCGCTAACCACAATACCAAAACCGAAATCGGTGGTCATAGTATTTTCATGGGACAAGTGAGAAAGGATGAAATTGAAGGAAAAATGGTTTCAGCAATTGAATATACTGCATTTGAAGACCTGGCATTAAATAAGATGCACGAAATCAGGGAGGAGATTTTTGACAAATATCCCCTGAGTTGCATGCACATTCACCACAGTTTAGGCACAATCAAAGCTGGTGAAATTTGTCTATTCGTATTCACCTCTTCGAAACACCGTAAACCTGCTATCGAAGCCTGCAACGAACTGGTAGAAAGAATTAAATCAGAACTTCCCATCTGGGGAAAAGAAATATTTGCCGATGCAAGTCATCAGTGGAAAGAAAATATTTAAAAAATGGTCAACATCACAAAGAAATCAAATACCTTAAGAAAAGCGATTGCAAGTGCAACAGTTAGAGTTTCCAAACAAGAAACCATCGATGCTTTAGTACAAAGAAAAGTACCTAAAGGTGATGTGTTCGAATTCGCCAGAGCAGCCGGTTTATTTGGCGTAAAACGCACTAGTGATGTTATTCCGGATTGCCATCCACTTCCTGTTGAATATACTTCCATTACTTTTGAGATTAAAGAGATGGAAATTGAGATTTTGGTTGAGGTGCATACCATTTACAAAACTGGTGTTGAAGTCGAAGCCATGCATGGAGCTTCGGTTACGGCGCTAACGATGTATGATATGCTGAAGCCCATTGATAAAGGCATAGAAATTAAAAACATCAGGTTACTTGAGAAATCTGGTGGAAAATCAGATTTAAAAAACAAAAAATTCGCTGAGCTTAAAGCTGCTGTGGTCGTTTGTTCTGATTCGATTTTTCAAAATCAAAATGAAGATTTATCGGGCAAAGCAATAATTGCCAGGCTGGAGCAATTTGGAATCGAAACCTTAAAGTACGATGTTGTGCCCGATGATGTGGATGCAATTAGAAAGGTGGCTACTGAACTTTCTAATGATCAACACCAGCTATTGATTTTTACTGGCGGAACCGGTTTATCGCCACGTGATGTTACACCGGAGGCCATTACGCCACTTTTAGATCGCGAAATTGAGGGCATTATGGAAACCGCAAGGCGCTACGGACAAGAGCGAATGCCTTATGCCATGCTTTCACGCGGTGTTGCTGGCTTTATTGGAGATACGCTGGTACTGACTTTGCCAGGATCGAAAAACGGAGTTGAAGAAACAATAGATGCACTTTTCCCGCAAATACTACACTTATTTAAAGTTAACAAGGGGCAAAAACATTAATGAACGAAAGGTTTTTATCCTTCGTTTTTGAAAAATTTTATTGCTTCTTTAATGTTCTTATCGGTTAGCAAATCATCGAAATGGTCTTGTTTTGAAATTGGTACATCGGGAACAATATTTGGATGATAAACGCCATTTCTATCACTGTAGTAAGAAGTTGTTAAGGCCATTGTCGCATCAAATGGAAGCGGCCAGTAAATATTAGCGGTTGTGGCACCGTAGGTAGCTTCTCCTATAAATTTAGTATTTGGCCTCCCTTTAAATGCAAACGCTGTTACCTCTCCAGAGCTGGCCGTGAAGACGCCTGTCAAAACAGCTACCTTTGATTGATCTAACAATGCTCCGTTTGGTGTAATGTATGACATCTTCTTATTTTCAAATAGATAATTGCCCGCTCTTAATTCATCTACACTTTGGGGTTTCTTATTCACATCCATTACGCCCCAAATTTTATTATCTCCCAGAAAATCATACAAAGCCAAAAGCATTGGCATAGAATTTCCGCCGGTATTGAAACGTAAATCAACTATCCAACCTTCAATTTTATTATTGTTTTTAATAGCGGCTATCTGGTCATACATCGGCTGAGAAATTTTGTGAATGTTTTCGGCGCTCAAATCGAAAAAGACCATTGCAGGCATTAGAATGTAGCCATATTTTTCTCCAATCACTTTTGCCTCAAAGGCAGGCTTACTATCGTACTTTTTCTTCCATTGCTCGCTGTAAGCATCTTTCGAAACTATTCTACTTTTTGCGGCATACTTTTGTTTTTGGTAATAAACATTACAATGAGTTGCTCCAATTTGCTTAAATAGAAGCGGTAGTTCATTTAATGATTGATTAAAATTGCCGTAAGAGGTTAACTTTTTGTTTGTTTCAGCTTCAACTGCTGACCAATCTACGCTTCCCTTGTGTAAGAATTTCTTTTTTAAGGCAGAAAAAACTTCCTTATAAAATATCGCAATACTATCCTGGCTTGTCTTTTTCTGAGCCTTTAAATTAAGAGAAGCGCTTAAAACAAATACGAGCAACAAAATTTTTTTCATCAATTCTTATTCAAAATATTAATCAATGTTCAGCGATTATAAAACGATCAACGCAAAACCGCAGAACTTTATGAATCAGACGATTTTTTTGAAAGAATGGTTGCAAGTTGTCTTCTGGAAAGCTTTTCAATCGTATAATACAATGATCAACAACAAGCTACCTCACTTCGAAAGAATAGCTACCGGCTGAAATATTAATGTTATTAGCAATCAGCTTTCCATCTAAGTATACTTTTTTTCCATTGATAACAGGAATTTCAACATTAGCTGTAGCATTCGCCGGAACCTTAACGTCGTACTTAACACCCTTGGCATTCCGCTTCCATGAAGATAAAATGGTGCCATAAGGGCTCTCGTGACTGGCCGTAAAATGATCTAAACCTGTAACAAAATGTGGTCGTAAAAGAATGTTTTTAAACCCAGGATTTTGTTCATCGATTTTGATACCGCCAATCCCTTTAAAAAACCAGGCACCTATTTCACCAAACATCATATGGTTATCAGAAATATCTCTTGTGGCTTTCATATCCCAGTTTTCGAGCAAGGTAGTCGCACCGTTTACAATCCACCAACCCCAGCCCGGGTAAGTATCCTGCGAGGCCAGCTTGTAAGCCGTTTCGGCTTGTCCATTATCGCTTAGCGCATTTAAAACCGCTTTAGCCCCTAAAACGCCAACATCTATGTGCATACCATCTGCAGCTACTCTTTTTGCCAAATTTTCGGCAACCCGCTGGCGATCGGTATCAGCTACTATATTCCACTGCAAAGCCATGCTCAATTCTGTTTGCACACCCGAACCGTAAATTCCGGTTGCCGAATTGAAGTACTTATCATTGATGGCTTTTTTTATTTTCGCCGCCAATGCGCTATAGGTTAAATAATCGTTCTGGTAATGAAACAGTTTTGCCGTTTTCGCTAAAATATCAGCATCCACATAAAAATAAACCGATGAGGTGTACTCCAGGTTCGATGTAGATTTTACGGGTACCCAATCTCCCCTGCCAAAACTTGTTAAACCATCCTTACTTGTGCTGTTGATATAATTTACATACTGTTTAATGTTCTTATAATTATCTGCAAGCGCTTTAGTATCGCCATAAAATTGGTAAATATTCCAGGGAATGATGGCAATAGTGCTGGTCCAATCGGTCCCATTTGCGGTGCCGTAACCCCATCCGCCTGTTGGAATGATATCTGGTAAAACACCGTTTGGCTGCTGCTCATCGCGGTGGTCACCCATCCATTTCTCATAAACCGTTACAGCGTCGAAATTATACAGGCCGGTTTCTACAGCAAAATGCCCGTCGCCCGTCCATCCGTTCTTTTCCCGTTGGGGACAATCTGTTGGAAAGCCAAATAAATTTGATAAATAGGAGTTGTTTGTTGCCCACCAAATTTTATCAATTAATGGGTTTGATGATGAAATTTTGCCTATCGCAGGTACATCGCTGTGCATAAAATAACCCACTAAGCTTTTTTCTTCCAACTTAATAACCTTGCTGGAGGTAACCTCAACATACCTAAAACCTTTGTAATTAAACAAGGGCATAAACTCTTCTTCTCCGCTACCTTTTAAAATAAAAATATCGGTCTGGAAGGGATCTTTGTCATCTTTAGGGCGATAATAAACATCGATGTTAGATAAGTCTGCACGACCATTCGAATCTAACCTTTCTGCATGTTTTAACCGAATTACTGTTCCTTCTGGCCCTGATACTTTTAGTTTTGATACGCCTGCGATGTTTCTTCCCAAATCAAAAAGATAGGTAGTATCATTAAATTTGCGCAATTTTTTTGTCATTATTTCCTCTACGTTCCGAATGGGATGCATGCTTTGTGCAACAATGTTTCGGGAAGGAGAAGCCCTTAAAGTGATACCTTTCCATTTCGAATCATCAAAATCTATGGTGTTCCAGCCTTTTTGTTCCAGGCGGGCATCGTAATGTTCGGCGGTGTAAATATTGTTCGATATAATGGAGCTCAAACTTGTTTTCCAATCATTACCTGAGGTTACGATATCAGTTGAACCATCGGTGTAAGTAATCCGAAGATCGAGGCAAAAAGTCGGCCGTGCCCTCCACGGTGCTTTATCAAAATTCCAAACCGCTAATGCCTGATGATTGTACCAGCCGTTCCCCAGCAACACACCCACCGCATTTTTTCCCTGTTTAAGCTGTGATGTAACATCATAAGTTACATATAAATTTCTTCTATCAAAACGGGTATACATGGGATCTAACCGATGATTACCTACTTTTTCCCCATTTAAATAAAGTTGGTACAAACCCGATGCAACAATATAGGCCCTTGCGGACTTGATTTGTTTACCGGAATCAAAAACCTTTCTGAAATACGGTGCCGGTCTGGTATCAACGTCATTTCTGTCGCTAATCCAGGTGCCTCGCCAGTTTTCCATCCCCATCATACCTGTTTCAAAACTCGAGATCGTTGACGAAACCAATTTATTATCTTTGTCAGCTACCAAAACCCTCCAGTAATACTTTGTAAACGGCCGCAAAGCCCTACCCTTGTAAACTACTAAGTTGCTACCTGAAGATATTTTACCCGAATCCCAGTTAACATTAAGCTTCCCCGTTAGGTTAAGCGAATCAGTGCCCACAATAACTTGATAGCTTAATTGCAAAGCGCCTCTTCTATCGTCATTCATCTTCCACGATAGCCTTGGCTCTGGATTATCGATGCCAATGGGCCGCACCAAATGATCACATTGAAGACCAATTATTTCTGCTGCAGCAACAACTTGTATTGTCAGCGTGAATATGAACGAAAGGAGAATTAATGTGCTTATGGATTTATTCATTGTTTTGATGCTGCTATTTGATGCCTGATTAGTTTGATTTGGTTAATAAAAGCTTGATGGAAAATATAGGCTCAAGAGCAAATAAAATCACATCAATCGTTTTAGCAATGGCTCGAATATAAAAATATTAAAGTCAATTATCTTCCAACTATCCATAATAACGATTGTCTCTTTTTTGTTTCAATATCAAAACAAGACTTAATAATTCTTTATGCGAATCCATTACCGAGCAAAGCATAATAAAAAAGCAAGCTTACAAAAACAAAATAAAACACCCCAAAGACGATGACTGGAACTTTGTTTATGATTCTGAAAATCCAGACGAAGGCAGGCAAAAGTTGTAAAGCGTGTAAGCCAAAAAAATGTGCTATTCTTAAATCTCCATGCTTTATGCTCCAGTTAAAAAACCAAATTCCCTGCCCACCATCGGGAGCGCCAACGGTATGCGCCATCCGTTGACCGATAAAGCCACCCTGAAAAGCAAAAAAAATAGAGATAATTAACCCTAATCTAATGGCCCAAATCATAGTTTCGGGTAATGCTGATGATAACGGTTTAAAAAACCGGATCGATAAAGCGAGCGAAAATATCGTTTGTAAAACGATAACAACCCCCATCAACGCATATAATATGATATTATAGGTGCCTGTCTGATTGAAGTGAGATAGCTCGCCCCTCGCCGCCTGAGTGGCAACACACAGCATCTCGAAGCTCATTGCAAAAACAGTAAACTTGACAAAATATTTTTTAATCTTCTCTCCCTCGATGTAACCCAGCAATACCACCCAGGTAAGCGAATAAATGGCTATGGAAAGCGCAAACTTAAGTGGCTTGATCCATAAATTGATGCCCAGCACTACCCGGTTTTCAAAGGGCAATAGGATCAGGAAAAACAGGGCCAACAACAGGTGAATAACACCACAATAAAATAATAACTGAGTAGCACTTTGGCGATGCCTGATTAAATTCAACAATGTTTTCATTGGGGCAAAATTGCTTAAAAGAAAAGCATGCAAAAATAACCTAGGTTACTTATTTCCGTTTAACGTTTTAAATTTTCCTGCCCGCAATATTTCTCCTGATTCGACTTAAACTTTGAGGGTGTATGCCCAGGTAGGTGGCCACATGTTGGATTTGTATTCTTTGTAATATTTTTGGGTAGGCTTTAATAAGATTAAGATATCGCTCTTCTGCAGACAAATTGGCGAGATCATACCGGGAGCGCCCAATACTGATAAAAAGGTTTTCGGCAATCAATCTTCCAAAGCGCTCGAACCTGGCACCCAGTGAATAAAGCTCCTGCATATCGTCATAGCTGAGGCAATAAATTTCAGTATCTTCCAGGGCCTGGATAAAACTGGCCGAAGGTTGCCGCGTCAAAAAGCTTTCATAGTCACCAAGCCACTCGCCTTCAAAAGCAAACCAATGGCTTTGTTCGCCTTTTTCAGTGACGGTGAAATATCGCAATCCGCCACGATTGATAATAACCATAGACTTGCAAATATCCCCGGTATTTAGGATAAATTCATTCTTCTTTACATTTCGCCGTTTGAGGCGTTTCATAAACAGAAGGATTTCCTCCTGATCAAAATCAACCAGTTCAGTTAAAGCACTGATGACATTTTCGTCCATAAACCGCAGCTACGTTTTGCGTAAAGATAAAATGTATTTATGATACCTCATCAATCGGAACTCCTTAATAAAGCGGATGGATTTACAATCTCAAATTAACAGTTATCAAAACTTTTAAACGGATGACCACTCAATGTCCTGACGCTACTTACCAGACTTTCGGCTGTTGAGAACTAACTGAGCTACGAGTCCATTTTGTTTATACCTTCGCCTTTTATTTTAAATGATCTAATTAACGCATCCCAATAGACATTTAAAAAACAATGAAATTTAAAAACATCCCAATCTATTCCGGATTTGTCGCAATCCTGCTGCTATCCGCGTGTTCGAAAAAAACCAACATTACAGACGAGCCAACCCTCCCATCCAAACCACCTACAACCTATGCCATTACCGAAACTTTCGAATCTGGTACTAAAGGCGCCTACGCATTAGACAGTGTTCAGCTTTTAACAGGGAAATGGACTATGAGTGATGCCCTGATCGGCAACCTTGCCGCCGACGCCAAAAACGGTGCAAAATCGGTGAGATTGAGAACGGGTTACCTCTCCATGAACTTTGACATCGCAGGCGCTAAAATGATTTATGTTTCTCATTCCAAATACGGTACAGATGCCAACTCCATCTGGCAACTTTTGGCCTCAACAGACGGTGGCAAAACCTACGCCCAGACGGGTGCAGATATTGCCGAAACCAGCACTACTTTGGTAACCGATTCGTTCAAAGTAAGTACCACCGGTAAAATTCGTTTTCAGATTAAAAAAGCCGGTACCACAAGAATCAATATTGATGACATTATTTTTAAAGGCACTGGCGATCCAGGCATTACGGTAGGTGTGCCTGATACTGATCCTGCGGATAACGGAAACTCCACTACCCCAACTCCTGGAAGAGGAACACCAGAAGCTGGTGCTGATGCCCCACCTGCAGGAGGCGATAATTCCAACTTATTATTTGGTAATCCTTCCGGCGCCCTCGCTTCAGTTGTCTCCGCAGAGAATTATCTGATTGATCAAAAATATTATGTAGAAAGTTATAGCATGACCCGCGGTATTCCGAACTGGGTAAGCTGGCATTTAGATCCAAATAACTTCAATGGAACGGCAAGCAGAAAAGATGATTTCGCTTCATACACCGGACTCCCAACAAATTGGTACCAGGTGCAAAGCAATAGCTATTCTGGCTCTGGTTTCGATAGAGGGCACAATTGTCCGAGCGGTGACCGTACCAGTTCCAGCACTGCCAACTCCGCAACTTTTTTAATGACCAACATGATCCCGCAAGCACCAAACAACAACCAGAAAACCTGGGAATCTTTTGAAAGTTACCTTCGTGGCCAGGCATTAAATGGTTATGAAGTTTATGTGATTATGGGAAGCTATGGCACCGGTGGCATTGGTTCGGCAAGCGCATCGGTAGTCAATACCATCAACAGCGGAAAAGTAACTGTTCCGGCAAACGTGTGGAAAGTGGCTGTACTTTTGAAAACAGGTGATAACGATTTAAGTCGTGTAACTTCTTCAACCAGGGTAATCGCCATCAATACACCCAACATCAACAGCACCAGTGCAAGCTGGAAAGATTACATAGTATCCGTAAGAGACATCGAAGCAGCTACAGGCTACAACTTGCTTTCTAACTTACCGCAAAACATCCAGGATGTAGTGGAAAAGGTGAAAGATCCAGGAAACTAGTACATAAAAATCTTTTTCTAACTGCAGAGGCTGTCTCATAAATCAGTTTATCTTTGAATCTTGTCACGTTGAGCTTGTCGAAACGCCTCAAAAAGCATATTTCGCAAGCCCTTCGACAGGCTCAGGATGACATTTTTTATTTATGATACAGCCTCTTTCACAGTCAAGCTGAATAGTAATCGATATTTACTTGCCTGATCATCCATCACTATTTGGATAAAGTGATTAATATTTACCTTAAGGAATAAATATTTGAAGCTGTCCCTTCATCAGCTGATGAAAACGCTGGCTAAGAAACATTACTCACTCATCATAAAATTCGCAATCCTTGCGAAGATAAGATCGTGGATGCTAGAACCGTCGATGCGGTAAAATTCACCCATTCTTTTTTGTATGTAACCTTTAAAAGATTGATTAATCATAATTCTATATAATCCTTCTTCACCTTTAACACCACTAATCACGACCACTTCACTCCCGATTTTTAATTCTTTTAACGTTGTTGCTGCCTTGAAATTCATAAGGCAAAAATTACTAAATTATTTAGCATAAAGAAAATTGTTTATCAACATAGTCTAGAAAATAATAAACCTACAGGGTTTAGAAAGTTGGTTCACAATAAATCTCTTTGCTGCGAAATTTCTTATCTTTAACTCCATTAGCTATGGAAAAATTAAGTCTACAGTTTCTCTTCTATGTGCTCTTAGCGCTCCAAACTATCGTTGTGCATACTCGAAAGCCTTATCACTTGAAGATGCCATCGACCAACTGTGCTGCTATTAATTCAAGTTTCTTTGTATCATTTTAACCTTTGGTCCGCAAAAATTTAAACATGAAATATGTATTCATTTTACTCCCAATATTTTCGTTCAAATCTAGAGCACACAAACTTAGGTGTTAAAACAGTGGTAGTGTTTGCAGGTGCAAACCATAGAAAATACATGCAGGATATTTTCAGCCGCATGCCCGGGGTAAGAGTTCAAAATATTAATGAGGTTAAATGATCACCAAGAAAAATTGAATATAGCAAACACAAAATAATAACATACCTGAGATCAACCAAACGGGCGGGGATTGAAACCCTTACTATACACAATTAATATAATATGGAAAATAAAAGTGACGATATACGAGGAGCGATAAAAATTTTCATTGCAAAACGCTTCAATTTGCACATTGATAAGGCCAATGAAAGTGAAGTGGTGGATTCGATTTCAAGAAACTCCATCTTTGTAGGTGGCCCACTCTGGACACTTATCTTTGCGATCATTATTGCATCTGTAGGACTGAATGTGAATTCCACAGCAGTGATTATTGGTGCAATGTTGATTTCACCGCTAATGGGTCCAATAATGGGTATAGGCCTTGGAATTGGAACGAATGATTTTGACCTCGTTAAAAAGGGAGGAAGAAACTTACTCATTGCCACGATCATTAGCATTATTACTTCAACCATATATTTTTATATTACCCCGCTACACGAGGCGCAGAGCGAACTGCTAGCCAGAACCACTCCTTCTATTTGGGATGTATTCATTGCTTTTACAGGAGGACTTGCAGGAATTATAGCCGCCACAAGGAGAGAAAAAAGTAATGTGATACCGGGCGTAGCTATAGCAACAGCGCTGATGCCGCCACTTTGTACAGCTGGCTACGGCCTTGCAATGGGCAATTGGCTTTATTTTTTTGGTGCGCTTTACCTGTTTTTTATCAATAGTATTTTTATCTGTATCTCTACTTATCTTATTGTACGTTTTTTAAAGTTCGATAAAAAACATTTTGAAGACCCCGGGGTAGAGAAAAAAGTATCGAGATATATCCTTATCAGTGTTCTTGTCACTATTATTCCAAGCATTTATCTCGCTTATGGCATTGTACAGAAAAGTATTTTTGAAAGCAATGCGCAGACTTTCATTCGTGAACAGTTTAATTTCAAAACAACACAGGTGATTAACCGAAACCTTCGTTACTCAAAAGGCGAAAAAGAGATAGACTTGTTGTTAATTGGCGCCGAACTTCCACAACAACTTATAAATACTTTAAAAGGTAATCTTAAAAAGTATAAGCTGGAAGGAACGAACTTAAAAATAAGACAAGGACTTAACGCCCGGCAAGAAATTGATTTCTCACAAATAAAGGCGAGTATTATGGAAGATGTTTTTAAAAAGGAACAACAACCCGGTAAAACTGTCAAAATTGATAAATTTTCTCAGCCGTTGCCAGAGATTAGGGCCGAATTGATTCCCCTTTTTCCAGAAATCAAGAGCTACGTACTTTCTCATGTCGTAATCAACCGGTTGGATACGCCAGTTAAAGATACATTAACACTTTTTAGCGCCGAAGTTTCGAAAATACCTACAGCTACAAACCAGCTCCGCATACGTTCGTGGTTAAAAGAAAGACTGAAGGTAGATACTGTTAAAACGATATTTGAACCGAAATAAAATATTTAGCGGATAACAAATCATCGTTAGGAGTTACGTAATACCAAAAAAAAAGCTAATTGCAAGTTTGATATTTTTTTAATTAGCTATCTATTATATTTTCTTTGCATTGACAAACCTTAAGCTCTTAAAAACCATATTTAGGGTTTGAACGATGCTACGCATATTCAGGTTTGATGACCAACAATTTCCGAATTTCAATCCATCAAAAAAGCCAAACAGATAACATTGCATTAATATCCTGGTAATACGTCGCAGGCATCTTTGTGCCGACAAGCACCTGGTGGAAAATTCTTTAAAAAATTGGCAAATAAAGCACCAGAACAATCATTCTGGCGACTTAGCAATGCTCTATAAACGCTGGTCGATCTTGCTTCGCGGTTACGCCGAGTACTATCTCAACGATTCTGAAGAAGCCAGCAGCATTGTCAACGATGTGTTTTTACAACTCAGTAGCCAGAAAAACGATATCGAAAATATAAAGGGTTATCTGTTTAAAGCGGTAAAAAATGCCGCACTCAATCAAATCTCCAGCAACAAAAGGAAAAAAATTCAATACCTGGAGAGCCAGGAATTAGCGGTTCTTTCTGATCTTTCGCAACCCGCAGTATTTCCACCTTCCGAATCTGCACAAATGGACTTTCTACAAAAAACCATTTCGCAATTACCACAAAAGCGTCAACTGGTTTTTCGGATGCACCGCATAGAGGGTTTTAGTTACGCAGAAATTGCAGAACTCCTGCAGATTTCGCACCGAACCGTAGAGGATCATCTCGCAAAAAGCATGAGATTTATCCATGAGCAGGCTAAACATTTCTGTAACGAACAGTTAACAGAAGCTTAATCTAGCCAGCCCGTATTTTCTGCTTTCAAATCTGTCCTTCATCATGAGTACCTACAAACGACCATGAAAGACGAAATTTGGAATAACATCATCAAAAGATTTACAGATACAGAGACGATCAATTCCCGGCAGGCATTAAATAGCTGGCTTGAAGAAGATCCTGAACACCAAAATACCTTTAACGAAGCGGAAAAAATCTGGAAATGACTGGGCAGCTCATGCCAGAAGAAAGTGAAGATCTTCCTCAATTTGAGTTAGAACATTCCAACACTGCTCCAAAACTAACACTGCGGTCGGTTTGGAAATATGGTTTGGCTGCTGCCAGTATTGGTGCCTTATTGGTGCTGGGCAGCTTGTTCTACAGAAAAAGTATTATTCCACAAACCTCAACATACATTACTCAAACCGCAGCGGCAGGAAAGCTACTGGAGATTAATCTTCCAGACGGATCAAAAGTAAATCTAAATGCGGGTAGCTCGATTCGGTACAAGAAAGACATGTTAAAAGATTCCATAAGGATTATTCAGCTATCGGGCGAGGCTTTTTTTGATGTGAAACACCAACCAACCAAACCTTTTGTGGTAGAAAGCCGTAAAATTAAAACGGTTGTATTTGGCACAAGTTTCAACATTAGGGCATACCAAAATGAAAAGCAGATACAAATCGGGGTAAAAACGGGTAAAGTCGGCGTATTGAAGAGCGGTTCGCCAACTTCTGCTCCCATCTTTCTCCTGCCGGATCATCAGATTTCCTTCGACAACCAAACGGGACAATTTGCTGCGGTAACAAGTAATCACGATGTAGATGCTTGGCGAAGTGGTACGCTTATTTTCGACGAAACGCCAATAATGGAGGCATTGGAAACCATAGCCAGAAGGTTCAAAGTAAACTTTGACACCAAAGGGTATCAACAAAGCTCTTGTAAGCTCAATGCTACATTCGAGAATAAGGATTTAAAAACGATTCTCAAAACGATACAAACTGTAATGAACATCAATATCAAACAAATCGATCAAACTATTTATGTAAAAGGAGGAAACGCATGTAACGGAAACTAAAAAGCCGATCCCAGATAGGAAACGGCCTTAATAGGATCGATCAATGGCCACGAACCGTCGATTGATCTGGAAATATGAATAAATACGAACATTTAAACACACCCAAATTTATGAAAAATTTTAATGGGGCTAGCCGCTCTGTGAAAATAATTATGCGAATAAGCTTGATTTACGCTTTTACCTCTATCCTCTTTATCAACCTGTTGCAGGCTTCTTCGGCCAATGGACAAACCGGATTGGATAGAAAAATAAACCTTGAACTGAAAAACGTTTCATTGAAAGTTGCCTTTAAAGAAATTGAGCATAAAACAGGCGTAAGCTTTGTTTACGTTAATTCTGCTATTACCGAAAACAAAGTAACTGTTATCGATCGCCAGAAAACTGCCAGAATAATTCTTGAATCATTACTGCAAAAAAATTCACTGATCATGATTGAAGAAAATGGAATGGTGATGATTAAAAGCAAACCTCAGGTGCGGAAGATTGCAAAACCCGGATCAATAGTGGGTTATATTAAGGATAAGGAGAACGATAAAACTTTACCTTATGCAACTGTGGTATTAAAAGGCGCCAACAGAAAATTTATCACGGATGTAAATGGCTATTTCATTATCGATAATGTGCCGGTAGGTAAAGCAGTTCTGGCCGTAAATTATATTGGCTATTCGCCCAGTGAGTATACAGTAAGTATTGAAGATGGAAAAATCACCAATGTTGAGCTAAAAATTTCGGGATTGAATAACGACATGAAAGGCATCACCATTAATGGGATTAGACGTGGAGAGGCGGTTGCATTAAGTAGCATGCGAAATGCAGATAACATTAAATATGTGCTTTCTGAAGAACAAATTGAACGTTTTCCGGATGCAACAGTTGGTGAGGCGATGCAAAGAGTTCCTGGAATTGCCATGGATTACAGTTACGGATTACCGCGAAACATCATCATCAGAGGGCTTGATCAATCTATGGGCTCGGTAACGCTGAATGGCAACAGATTGCCTTCCACTTCCACAAGTTCCAGGGAAATAGATTTAAATGGAATTTTATCTTCTACGGTAGAAGCCATTGAAGTCAACAAAACGCTCACCCCAGATATGGATGCTGATGGCACATCAGGATCGGTAAATATTATTTCTAAAACACCAAAACAGGGCCAGGAACAACTTCAGGTAAAAGGTTCATTCGGTCATAATTTCTTATTAGATAAGCAAAACATCGATGGTTCCATCACCTAC
Organism: Pedobacter sp. AC212; assembly: GCF_979258625.1. Classification (NCBI taxonomy): domain Bacteria; kingdom Pseudomonadati; phylum Bacteroidota; class Sphingobacteriia; order Sphingobacteriales; family Sphingobacteriaceae; genus Pedobacter; species Pedobacter sp. AC212. The sequence continues at coordinate 4,082,129 of NZ_OZ409870.1, forward strand.
GGAAAGCGAAATAACAAATGGGCATACCTTGCCGGGGTTAATTACAGCAAGAGCTTTAGAGGCGAAGATCGCGTTCAAAAAGATTATGATACCTATGAAATTAATGGACAGGAAAAAGTGTTGTTATCCAATTTAGAACTTGAAGGTTCTGATTTAAGACGTGAAAACCTGGGCTTGCAAGCAGAGCTCGATTTTTTCCCTACGGAGAAAAGCCAGATTTACCTGCGAGGATCTTTCAATAAGTTTTATGAACTTCAAACCAGAGGAACGAAAAGTTACAGCATTGGCGATTACACCGATATCAACCACGTAACCGGTGTAAACATTGGTTCGAGTGGTTCGCCGAGAAATTACAACCGCGATTTGACCAGTTTCTCATTAGGCTATAAAACCGATTTTAATAACTGGAAAGCGAACGTAGACTTTACTTACTCCACCGGTTTATACGATCAACCGCTATATTTTGATGGTTATTTCAGCAATACAGGTCTTTCAGCTGCGCTGGATGTATCTAATCCTAGAGCCCCTCAATTTGATTTTGGAAATGTAGATGCCAACAATGCCGCAAATTATAAAACAAACTATTACACCAACCGCCATCAGATTGCCCATGACAAAGATGGTCAGGCATCGGCAAACTTGCAACGCACTTTCGATCTGAGCGAAAAAAATAAATTGATGGTCAAGTTTGGAGGACGCTACAAGTATAAAGAAGACGACCACACCAGAGATTATTATCAATATACTTTAAAAACAGGGACACTATCGCTTTCCAACTTCCTTGGAAACTATGAGCGTGAGAAATATTTCGATGGCAATTATAACCTTTCGGGAGCAATTGCCGATGGTTATCTGGTAGAAGAATATTACCAAAACAACAAATCACTTTTTGTAGATAACACCACCTATATCCGTCAGAACACCGACCCAGATACTTACAATGGTAGCGAAACATTGGCCGCGGGTTACGGAATGGGAAAACTAACCTTAAACAAGTTTGATATTATTGCTGGTTTGCGTTACGAACGCACCGGTTTCAATTACAATGGAAATATTGTAAATTTTGATAACACCGGTAATTATGTGAGTACCAATAAGGTGAACACGAAATCATCTTTCGCTGGATTTTTCCCGAGTTTAAATCTAAAATATGCTCTGGATTCGAGAACCAATTTTAGGGCTGCAGTAACCAGATCACTTTCCCGTCCTGGTTATTACGATCTTGTACCGTGGCAGGAAGTGGAACCTCGAAGAAAACGGATGAAAATCGGTAATCCGAATCTTGATCAAGCGACATCCACAAATGTCGATTTCTTATTTGAGCATTATCTAAAATCCCTTGGTCTAATTTCGGGTGGTGTATTTTACAAAAACATAGAAAACTATATTTTCGAAAGTATTTACACCCAGGTAGGCGGGCAGTTTAATGGCTATCAGGTAACACAAACCGTTAATGGTGCTAATGCGCATGTTTACGGCTATGAAATTGCCTGGCAGCAACAGCTTACCTTTTTACCAGGTTTCTTAAATGGCTTTGGTGTCTACGGTAACTTTACTCAAATTCAATCTAAGTTTACTGTTCCTGGAATAGTTAGCGAAAGAACGGTTAGACTCCCATCTATGCGCCCGAAGGTTGGAAATGCTTCTTTGTCTTATGAGAAATATGGTTTCTCTGGTCGTATTTCTGTGAATTTCTACGATACTTTTATCTCCGAACTGGCAGAGGTGCAAGCAAATGATTTGATGGAAAAAGGTAGAGTGCAGTTAGACTTTTCAGCATCACAAAAGATCAGCAAAAAGTTCTCCCTTTTCATGGGAATCAGCAACATCAATAACGCCCAAATCATACTCGATTATGGTGATGGACGCCCGAACGACCACAAATATTATTCATCATGGGCCAATCTCGGCTTCAAATACACTCCTTTCCAATAATGAAAATGAAAAAAATTATTTTATCCATAAGCCTTTTAATATCTACCGCCATTTACAACCAGGTTAAGGCACAAAATTTTAACGCAGGTCCTTTTCCCGATCGGATCATCCTCACCTGGTCTGGCGATCCTAAAACCACTCAGTCGGTTACCTGGAGAACAGATAGCACAGTAAGTATAGGCTACGGGCAGATTTTGCTGGAAAGCAGTTCGCCAAAATTAGAAAAGCCGGATGCGAAGGAATATCAAGCAGTCACTTCTACTTTAAAAGGCAAAGAATACCAATCGGCAAATTATCACAGCATCACTTTTAGCGATTTGCAACCAGATCGTTTATACACCTATCGGGTTGGCGATGGTAAAAATTGGAGTGAATGGTTTCAGTTTAAAACTGCACCAGCTACAGACAAGCCCTTTTCTTTTATTTACCTTGGCGATGCACAGAACGATATCCGTTCAAAATGGTCGAGAGTAATTAGAAAGGCCTTTGCCACACATGGCGATGCCCGTTTTATTGTTCATGCCGGAGATTTGATCAACAGATCAAACAACGATAATGAATGGGGCGAGTGGCACTTTGGTGGAGGTTTTATCAATGGGATGATCCCGAGTATTCCATCATCGGGAAACCACGAATATTTTAGAGATGAGCAGCGTACGTTAACTTTAGATCCGCATTGGCAGGCGCAATACACACTACCAGAAAACGGTCCTGAACAGTTAAAAGAATCAGTGTATTATATAGATTATTCGAATGTGAGGGTAATCTCGCTCAACTCGCAAATGATTGTGCTGGATTCTACCTCATTAAAATTGCAAGCAAAGTGGCTTGAGGATGTCTTGAAAAATAATCCCAAAAAATGGACAATGATCACTTATCACCACCCAATTTATTCTACGGCAAAAGGGCGTGATAATAAAGAATTCAGAGAATTATTTAAACCACTTTTTGATAAATACCATGTCGATTTATTGTTGCAAGGACATGATCACACCTATAGTCGTGGTCAAAACCTGCCTTTTGGAACTTCGGGCAAAGTAGGCGGACCGATGTACGTGGTTTCAGTAGCTGGACCGAAGATGTACAAGGTGGATGTTAACCCAAAATGGATGGATGTTTTTGCCGAAGATACGCAGCTCTTCCAAATCATTTCTGTAAATGGTGACGATTTGAACTATACGGCTTACAAAGCATCTGGAGAAGTGTTTGATCAGTTTAAGCTGAAGAAAACTTCTAAAAACAAAGCAGCGGAATTTACAGATCTGAGAAAGAACAAATAATAAAAAAAACTAAATAAAAATGGCTCAGATCTTCATCTGTGGCCATTTTCAATTTTGATTGGAGCGTTGTAATGTTGCGTTATTTAATTTGAACACCGTTAATGCGAAGCTTCGTCCAGGTTCCTGGAAAACCCTGCCCCTTAATATAACCGACCACAAAGGGATGTCCTTTCAAATTCGGATGATAAATGGAATCGAATGAAAAGCGCATTTCGGAATCTGTTTTTTCGGTAACGGTAACCTGTTGGTCGGTATCAGTACCCGACCCCATGGTAAAAAACACATCACCAACTTTTGCACTAAAGTCGGCTCGTATAACCCTCAAGTCTGGATATTTTGGATCACTAGCGATAAGTTTACCTTGCTCATCAATACGCAAATAAGAAATACTGATCCCATCTCCTCCAATTAAGGAGAAAAACTTGTAGAACAGCTTACCATTGATCAGCGTGCTATCTTGAATTTCCGTGTAGTTTTCTTTGCTGGCATACCAAAGGTTTCCAACCTGCATTGGAAGAAAAGAATCTACTGGTTTAGGTTGAATGACACCAAGGTCTTTTTTACAACTGAGAAAAATAGTTGAGACGAAGAACAATAATAAAAGACTGTTTTTTAGAGCGATATTTTTCATTGGTTTTTGGTTTAGTATTTTATCATCAAAACGAGAACAGATGTGTTTATGCTACACTTGAACGAATATATATTTCATTGATTTGCAGGGCCATCAGCTTTTCTGGTTTGTATCATTTATAAATCTTCGTTTTATAAAGATTGAGTATTAAAAAATTCATCCTTGAAACCGTCGATCGAAGAAAAATAATCCAAACCAAATCCAGTTATTGCTGTTCAGCTAACACCAATATCATCTTTATGAAACAACCGATACAAAACGCATTACTTTTCCTTTTACTGATTACGCTCTTCACCTCATGTAAAAAAAGAAGCATTGAGGATCTCCCCGATTCTTCACCATTTGACATTTATGCCGCAGGAAGAGAAGGCTATGTGGCTAAATACTGGAAAAACGGCAATGCCATAACTTTGGGAAGCGGCTCAGGCTCATCTGATGCAAATGCAATGGTGGTATTGGGATCGGATGTGCATATAGTAGGATATGAAATTAATGCAGCTGGAAAATATGTAGCAAAATACTGGAAAAATGGAAGAGCAATATCACTCACCGATGGCACCAGGGACGCTTATGCCAATGATATTTTTATACAAGGAAACGATGTTTACATTGCCGGTCACGAAATCGCTAACGGGCGAACAACCTATCAGGCCAAGTACTGGAAGAATGGAACGCCGGTAGTGCTTACCGACGAAAACCAACAGGCTATTGCATCGGGTATTGCCCTTGTAGGCAGTGACGTTTATGTGATAGGCGAAAGACGAAATCTTGATTGGCTGACTCCGATTACCTGCTACTGGAAGAACGGACAATTAACCGATCTTTCTGATCGAACAAGAACAGCCGGCGATCAGGCCTTAACACTATCGGGGAACGATCTTTATATGGCATGGTCTGAAAGCTACAATAGTTCAGGGCAGTCTCAAACTCGCTACAGCAAAAACCTGGGGGCACCAGTTCTTATCAATGATGGTTCTGCCGATGTAAGAGGTACTGCTATTGCAGTGAGTGGAAGTGACGTTTACATTGCTGGCTCAGCCATCGGAAGTAATGCCATAGTTGCCAAATATTGGAAAAACGGGGTGCCAGTCGCTTTATCTAATGGTCCTCAAAGTGCCTTTGGTCAATCCATAGCTGTGGTAGGCTCCGACATTTACGTCGCTGGTTACAGTGATGCTGGAGCATCCGGAACAGCACAATATTGGAAAAACGGCAGTGTGGTTACGCTGACCAATGGAAACCAGGCTGCCCTTATCCGAAAGATTGTGGTTGTAAAAAAATAAACCTGGCGGTGAGGCTAAGCGATTCAAAATAAAATTGTCTTATGTAATAAAATCTTAAAAAGGTTCAAAGCAATCTTTGACTTCAGGAATAATAATATACACTTAAAACTCGATGATTTAATCTACTCCCCTATTCTTAAAGGATTAAATTAACGTTATTTAATATTCAGTTTGATATGCAACGGGTCAAGTGTATGCAAGTTCGACAATTGCTTTGAGGGTTTTTTTAATCTCTTCCTGACCGGATGGCTCTTGAAGGTTGATACCACAAAAAGGGTTTTCCTGCATATTGCTATGAAGTGTAAGATAATACACTCCACCCATCAATATCGCATAAATTGCCCGAAAATTCTTATCACTGTCACTGAAGGTTTTATCGAAGATCTCACGCAGTAGCTGATCACCAATATTCTCTCGCTTTGAGTCTAATTCCTTTAAAACAGGTGACTTTTCGCTCAGCCCCCAAGTAATGATCCGTCTCATTTCCTCGCTACTCATCAGGCTATTGAACTGGTTTTCCAGAACCTGGTAGGCAAATGCTTTCCCAGCATCTACTTTACTCGATTCAACAATCTCAGTGATTTCATCCGGACTAATTTTCCAATAGTCCTTGTTATTGAGGTATTCTTTCACCAAGCCCTCTAATCCACCGAAATAGTCATAAATCAATCTTCTGTCCACCTTTGCCTTCTCAGCAACCCTACTGATGCTCACTCCCGAGAAACCATCTTTTTTTAAAATTTCTCCAAGCGCATCGACCAGATTTTTCTTGGTACGTTCCTTGTTCCTGACCGGGCCATCCGTTACTTTTCTTGCCATTTGAATAAACTTTGCTGCAATTTGCATTTTTTTCATGGCACCGTCAAAGCTTCTACCTATTAAACAAAAGGCTGTTTCATTTCTGCCTAATGATAACCTAAAGCTTGAAAGCTGAGTGTTTATTGAACCAAACTAAAAAATCACAAGAATAAATTATGGGCTTTGTTTAACGATAGATGATTCCTCATCGGTTCTTGTTCACCGTATTCATCTCTGCCTTCCTTTAAAAAATTGTTACCTGTTTAAGATTTTGACAAACGTAAAATAAATTTAACTCTCAATGTTGAGATATAATAATATTTTGATAAATTTGAAGCAGGCATTGGGAAATTAATAACTAGAAGCACCCTATAATTTTTACGTAATTCGTAAAGGCATCACCTACTATTGAAACCCATTTTTACAGTTTTGGATAACGTTAGCTTTGTACTGAATGAGATTTTCTCGGTTAAATAAAGTTGGTACATTTTACGATGAAACGATTAACATTTGAAGAATAGCATGCTGCCAGATAAGAATTTGCATCGCCCGTTAACGAATGATATGACGTTAAAACGGAAACACTACCAATCTTGTTTTAACAGAAAAATTATGGTGTTCCTCTATTAAGCCAACATGGTGAGCAGGATAAAATGTTTAGAATTAAGCCTTTAACAATAAATATAAACGAATGAAAACTGAAGTTTCAGATCAAAGTATCGAATCACTAAAAAAACACCGAAACCTGATGAAAGGCGTTGCTATAGGATATGCGCTGGTAATGGCTGTAGCCATAAGCTTAGCATTGTACTTAACCTTTACCAAACATAATGCATATTTACTGGCTATCGTTCCAGTTTGCCTGCTCGTGATGATACCTATCTTGATGAGAGTTAGTCAACTTAATACTGCTATAAAAAACAGAAATAATTGACAGTGGAAGGCTCGAAACATCTAGATCTACATTCCTGCTTAAATTGTCAGTCGGAAACCTCTGGGACTTACTGCGCAAATTGCGGGCAAAAAGCAAGCACTCATCGCTATTCATTAATTCATTTCATGGAACACGATCTGATTCACGGTGTTTGGCATATTGATAAAGGAGTCTTATTTACACTAAAAGAGCTGATTTTAAGACCGGGTGATAGCGTGAGAGAATTCATTCAGGGAAAAAGGGTGAGGTTTTTCAGTTTTGTGACCTTGATTATTCTTTTACTGGCCATTTCGAGTTTACTATCGCCATATGTAAAAATCCATTTATCAGACATCATGCCATTGAACAGTAAGCAGACAATGAGTGCCTATGAGGGTTTCGCCACCAAATACCCAAAGGTGATCATTTTGATATTAATCCCCCTTTACTCTTTATTTAGCTATTTCTGGTTCAAAAAAGCTAAACTTAATTATAGCGAACACCTGGTCTTGAATTCTTACAAGACAGCAGTAGAGCTTATTCTTGCTTTAATATTTACAGTAGTTACGATATTTTACACGCATATCCCTACGCTATTAATCTTCTATTATGTATTTGTAGCGGTAGGTGGCTTCCTTTACAGTATTTGGTTTTATAACCAGTTTTTTACTGGCTATGGTTATTCAAGGAGATCAAAACTGTTAAGAGCAATAATGATCCCTGTCTCTTATTTAATTATTTCGGTGTTGGTAGGTTTTTCAATGGCACTGATCAAGCTGATTAATTAGATAGCACAATCGCCCTCAAATTTTAGTCGAGTGGTTCAGGCAAACAGGAAATTTTAAATGGTGTAAATTACAATATCGAATTTAACCTTATGATTACTATACAGGAAATCAAGCAGCTATCTGACCAAGAGCTTCTTAAAAAACATCAAACAGCAAAATCGAGTTTAATTATTACCTGTATACTTATTGGTGCTTTGGTGGGCGTTGCGATCTATAGCTCAGCAAAAAACGGGCTTGGATTTTTTACTTTTTTCCCTTTATTTTTTGTGTTCCTGATCATTAAGGCCCAAAAAACCAGCAAAGCTATTGCCGCAGAAGTCAAAAATAGAGGGTTAACTTAAGCGATTCATCTTTGAACTACTAACATCAGCCTTCTTCTAAAAGAGGGAAAAGCCTGTCTGTTTAGAAATCAGAATAATCTGCTGGATATAAAAATAAGGTGACGTTTTTGGACACATTATGCTGATACTGAGGCAAACCGCTGATCTTTTTATATTCAGGACCAAAAGCTGCCCAATGGCTATCTCGATCGGCCTTATTATTAAAAGTTGTCAAATACATTAAATTAGGCATTTTACCACCTGAAATCACCTGCCCATAAAAAACAGCATTGAAATTCAACTTTGAAAAAATTGCAACTTCATAATCGTTGAACATCTCAATTTTGTTGAGGGAAAGATTTTCCGTTGCCGCTTCGTAACTTCTTAATTCATAAACCCGTTCATTTTTAGGTGTAGTGAGTTTTGGAAGCGAATATTCTGGCATCGAAGCAAAAGCCTTCAAAATGATTGATTCTATACGGGTATACGGCGGTTCATTATATGACGCATTTAAATAAAGTTTTCCTTTTTCAGCAAACGCTTTATCCTTGCCAACCGTCGTATTGATTCTATCCAGATCCGTTAGCTTTTTAAGCGGTATAAAAACGTAAATCAGCCTATCTGAAGTATCTTTGGCAATCGGTTTAAAAACACCAACATCCTTAATGCCTGCGGTGTGCAAAGCGGGCAAAAACGCAGTTCTTAAATACTCATCAATGATTTTCTCCTGTTGATCAGTTTTAAAATGATATACTTTAATCTGATAATAAAATGACTGCTTTACGGCATAAACATGAGCTGATAAAGCTATGAAAGCAACAGTTGAAAAAAGGATTCTTTTGAGGAAGGATTTCACGATATGATCTGATTTAAATTAACATCTACAACTTTATAAATAAGATTTTGTTTAGTCCAAATTTACGATAATCCTTATTTGAAAATCATCTATTTCAAAAATGGTGGTGCACCATCATACTCTAATACTAACATAAAGTAATTTGATATCACTATCTATGGTATTTAAGGGAAACGTTAAGTTTTAAAAACCGTGCTGTTTTTTGACTTTCATCCCCACGATTGGCCGCTCAATCATCATCAACCATCAGACAATACTAGTTCCCCGAAAGTAAGGTGGTACAATTTACATCTGAAAAAAGATCCCACAGCCATTAGTATTTTCACTATTGTCGAAATCGAAAGCACTCCTGATCATTACACAAGGTGCTGAACCATTCAAGAGCCTCGGGATACAATTCGCTAACTATCCAGGCATAACCTAAGCTTGTCAAATCAAGATGTAATAAATAAAGCTTAGAAGAACTCACTTCTCAAAAACTTGTATCACAAAACAGAGTTTAATAAATTTATAGAAGAACGTGTTAATGATGCAATAAAGAAACAATCGATACGTCGTCTACGCTTATAATTTTAAACCAAAATGCACTCGATATAGCTGCTAATGGTACAGATCGGAAAATCAACATTAGAAATAACTATGACAATAACACAGAAAACAATTTGGATGCGCTATTTACTACTTGGGGTTTTTAGCTTGAGTTTTTTTGGCTTTTCTTGCAAGAAAAGAGTCGATTATGCACAATATGCTGAATTCCATTATATAAACTCAACAAGCAAGAAAATAGTAATGGACTATCCCAAGAAAAAATTCGCAATTGAAGCTAATGGAGGGGAATATTATTTTGAGGTTAAAGGGATTGGGCCTAAAACGATCTCACCAGACAGCTATAATTTTTCACTCCCGATAAATTTAACGGAAGAAAATAGAATACCCGTTACAATAAAAATTGGAGAAAAATGCTTTACTTCAACAGAAACAAGCGAACATACTTTAATTAATGTAAATAGTTATCAAATCGAAAAAATTGATGAGGGCCATTACAAATTCACCTACACCTTTACCGAGGGAGATTATAACCTTGCAGTAAATTGCCCATAGTTTTGAAATTTTGAATAAAGATTGAAGTTTTGGAAATAAAAATGAACTAATATGACGACAAACTATCCACCTGATAAGAATTTTCCCCGCCTCAATTCTAACCTGATTATGCTGTGACAAATAAGAAATTAGGGAAATATCATATTATGATAATATAAACGCAAGTTATCCAATGAAGCAATCCCCACGACATGGGGTGAGTGAAAAGATAACATTATAAAAAATTATGACAATGGTACAGAAGCACATGTCGAAACATTATTTAATCTTAGGCTTAATTATTAGCATTGTCTCTATTTTAGGAGGTTGCGTAAAGGATAACTTTTACGACCAATACGGTCAATACCAATTTATAAATGAAACGAATTATAATATCACTTATAATACAGGCTTAGAAGAATTTAATATTCTGCCAAAATCAACAATTATTTATGAAGAAAAATCTAGAGGTGAAGGTGAAAAACCTGAAGCTTCAAGTTATAATAGCCCATTTAAATATTATAGTAGTGATTTAGTAATTAAATTTAATGGTTTAAAATGTTTAGTAAATATTAAGGATGATGATGTAAATAGTATTAGAAACATTAAAAATTATACAGCTGAACGTGTAAGTGATGTAACTTATAGGTTCACCTACACTTTTACCGAAGCTGATTATAACCGGTCGGTAAATTGTCCATAGCATTATTCTCGTAAGCCATTTCAATAAATCAGAAGCAAATGTCGAAACATTATTTAATATTTGGCTTAATTATTAGCATTATCTCTATTTTAGGAGGTTGCGTAAAGGATTTCACAATGGTGGGGGAATTCCATTTTGTGAATAAAACAAACTATAGCATTACTTACCAAAAAGGTTTGGAGGAATTTAATGTATCGCCAAATTCTACCACAATTTTTAAAAATCAAGCGAGAATAAGTAAAAAAAAATCACAGGAGGATAATTATAACACGCCTCTTGCTAACTTCAATAATATAAAAATTAGCTTCAATAACGTTAAGTGCTTAATAGATATAAAGGAAGTAGATATTAACAGCGTTAGAAATATTAAGAACTACAAAGCTGAGCGTATAAATGATGTAACCTATAAATTCACCTACACTTTTACTGAGGCTGATTATAACCGGGCAGTAAATTGCCCATAGTTTTGATTTGAGAAACCTATTTGAATAAACCAGATGCGCATATTGAACGGATTTAATCATTGGCTTAAGGTATTGGGATACCTTAAGATATCCAGATCGCTAATACAAAAGATAATCTAGACAAAGGTGGGATCTTGTTCTAGACCGTGCACTCACTTATTAAATAATTTCTAAAATACTCATAATTCAAAGTTTAGTTTTATGATTAATGAACTAGGATTAAGCCACTTGTTTCTCTTTTTAACGCTACATAATGTTGGAAAGACAACAATATTGACAAAAGGTAGAATTTGGTAGGGCAGCGATTTTTCAACATAAACATTTAATCTCACAAAACGACAGCACCCCGAGAAAAGTACTAGGGCATTACAAAAACAAATAAAACAACATGAATAAACCAGCTTTTGAAGTTACTTTAAATGGACAAAAAATCGCCACCGCTCAGATCGAATCTGATTTTGGTGTCGTAACAACAATTGTTACTTGGGTTAGGCGGGACGACAATAGCGAATCATTAGATGTCAGTATTAGTGGGCGAGACTCGATAGCGGAGAAAAACATAAAATGGGCTGCCCAAGATCTGAAAATAGGTGATAAATTAGTAGTTTCAATTATTGATGAGACGACTACGCAAACTGATGAAGGAGTAATCGAAATTTTTGATTCCATCACTGTTTTAGATCACAAATTGATGACCTATCATAAATTAAAAGAGGAACTCAAAGAATATTTAAATGAGCTTTAGTATCAGAGAAAAAATTTCTCACAAAATGAAGGTAATATTCCTCAAATTTCCATTTTTTATTTTAGGTCCATCCAGTTTTTGAAACCTTCGGTAACTTGGACAGTGATACATTTATTTTATAAACATTGTTGCCTTTAGTTAATTATCTTTGAGCATGTTTGAGGTATTTGAAGCATACTTACGTGATTGGGTTGAAATTTCAGATGATGAATTAAAAATCATTCGTGCGGCTAGCACGGAGAAAACTTTACGCAAGTGGCAATCTCTCCTGCACGACGGCGAAGTATGGAAAATCAACTGTTTCATTTCTTCGGGTTGCTTCAGGCTTTACCGTTTCGGCAATGATGGAACAGACCATACCTTGCGTTTCGGGGTGGAAAACTGGTGGATCAATGATCAGGAGAGCTATAATCACGGAACACCATCGCTAAATAATATTGAAGCCTTGGCGCCCAGCACCGTTATCATCTGGACGAAAGAGCATTGGGAACATTTAATGATGACCATACCTGCAGTGAAACTGTTTTACGAGAAGCTTCTGGCCCGGGGTTACGAAACGAGCCAGCATCGTATTTATTCCTTGATCAGCGCCTCAGCTGAAGAAAAATATATTGAATTTCAAAAGACCTATCCCAAGGTATTTAATAAAGTCCCTTTGCATATGGTAGCTTCCTATCTAGGGATATCTAGAGAAACTTTAAGCCGTATCAGAAAACAGTTTACGAAACCAAAATAAGAGAGGGACTATCATTTGTGATAAACCCTCTCCCTTTTTTATGCTATTGGATGGAGACTATTTACCTCGCTAACACTTTCCAATAAAGAAGCGACATGTAAAATAGTTGATTCTGCCTGCCAACTCCCTACAAGCTGTACCGCGATCGGTAATCCTTCCTTACTGGTGCCGAAACGCATAGCGATTCCAGGTAAGCCGGTGATATTGAGCGGCACAGTAGCGCCTTGAAGATAAGTTGCATCTACTTTTTGTCCATCGATCACAAATTCCGCTATACCATGCTTATGGGCAGGAATTGGCAACACGTGGGTAAGCAGCACATCGTATTTCTGAAAGTATCCGGCAAAGCCATCTCTTATCCGCTCAGCCGCCTGTTCAGCCGCGATAAAATCTTTCATCGACGTGTCGGGCAGGGAGAGCATCGTTTTGGCCATTTTATAAAGCTCATCCTCTCTTCTGCCTGCCGTAGCCACCCTGAATGCTTCTTTCATTTCCATCACATGCAGCTTGTTGAAAACATCAAGTGCAAAATCTCGCTCAAGCGCAGGTATGTTCACTGGCTCCACGGTAAGGCCAAGATTTTTCAGTGCACCGGCTGCAGCTTCTACAGTAGCGGCCACCTCAGCATCAACCGGACCAAAGCCTGGCCCCACCATCCATCCTATGCGAAGTTTGCGCTGAGGTGAGCTACCCATTCCGGAATCAAACCCGACTGTGCTGCTTGCAAAAGCATCAAGACCATCAGCACCTGACAGTACAGAAAAAGCCAGTTCCAGATCCCGGATACTTCGGGCCATAGGTCCAACATGCCAGAATCGGCGAGGTTCCCGCGGCCATATCCCGGTCATGGGTACCCGGCCATGTGTAGCTTTGAGCGATACAATCCCGGTCTGGGCTGCAGGTCCACGTACCGAAATGGCAAGGTCTGTGCCTAAGCCAAGTGGCGACATGCCTGCAGCTATAGCGGCTGATTCACCCCCACTGGAACCGCCCGGTGTACGGCTCAGGTCCCATGGGTTGTTAGACCTGCCGCTGAGTAAGTTATCACTTTCTATCCAGTAAGAAAACTCTGGTAGATTGGTTTTTGCAAGCAAGATTCCGCCAGCTTTTTTCATCCGTGCAACACTGGTGGCGTCTTGTTCTGGAGTACGTCCTTTGAAAATCGGCGAACCCCGCTGGGTCAGAACATTTGCAGTATCTATTGAATCTTTCACCGTAAACGGGACGCCATGCAAAGGGCCAATTTTATCGCCCCGCATAATTGCCGCTTCCGCATCTTTTGCGGACTTCAACGCGTGCTCTGCAACGGTGACAATAGCATTGATAGCTGGGTTCTGAGCCTCAATACGGTCGAGATGTACTTTTACAACTTCTACCGGTGATATTTCTCGCCTACGGATCAAATCTGCCAAAGTACTTGCATCCTGATAGTAAATTGGATCTGTTTTGCTGGTTTGTGTTTTCATATTGATATCGCTTAATCTTGTTCAAAAATGAGCACCAGTACATTGAAGTGCTTAAACAAAAATGAGAACTAATGGCGAGGGGAAACGAAGTCAGATAACACAAACTGACGTTGACATTTGTCACAACTTTCAACTAGGTGAACGGCAATCATTCTATTTTTTTGGATTGCAAAGGAATATAAATACCAAGTTTTCAGTTTCGAAAAACGAACTTTTATATTGTTGATTTTATACGACAATGTAAGAAGCTTCCTCGCAAGATGAGTTTTCAGATGTGACCATAGAGAATTACTATGTAATTAATATTAATTTAGGAAATCCGAACATTATAATTTCAGTTTGTGGGCACATTTATTATAGATAAGCAAACCTTTAATGATCTAAACATTTTCTCAGAAAATGTAAGTTCAAATTCGATATTAAATTTATTTAAGTATACAAGAACGGTAGGTGGTAGAAAACGATTAATTGAGATTATGAATCATCCGCTCAACAATCGCGATGAAATCATTTCCAGGCGGGATGGTATTAGGTTTTTTTTTGATAACCAAATTAATTTTGATATCAGAAATGAAGAGATTGATTTGATTGATTTCTATCTTGAAAGCAAATTTAAGCACTTTAAAAATAATCCACTTGATGCTTTATCGGATTACTTAATACGTAATTCTAGTAATAATTATTATATTATAAAAACTGGGCTCAAGTATCTTATCAAGATTACAAAATACATTTTAAACTTCATAAACGATCAAAAAGCAAATAACCCTCCAATACATCTTCTAGAAATTTTTGATGAGATTCTTGATATCATTGATGGAGGTGTTTTGATGAAAGCTTCATTGCTCAACGAAAAACATCTTCGTTTCTTAGATGTAACAAAGTTAGACAGAGCTATACGCGGAGCAGAAAAACATAATATTAAAAAATTCCTACAACTGATGTATGAATTAGACGTTTTTGAAAATGTTGCTTTAGTAGCCGCTTCTAAAGAATTTTCGTTCCCGATTTTTAATATTGAGGAAGATTTGAATATATCTATTACTGGCCTCTTTCACCCTTCGATTAAAGAGCCAGTTAAAAATGATCTCCAGATAGATGTTACTAAAAACATAATATTTTTAACAGGATCTAATATGGCTGGAAAGTCCTCGTTGTTAAAGTCCCTGGGATTAACAATTTATTTATCTCACCTAGGCTTTCCCGTCCCAGCAGAGGAAATGAAATTGAGTGTGCTTAATGGTTTGGTAACTACAATTAATCTTCCTGACAATATAAACGATGGTTTAAGTCATTATTATACGGAAGTGAAGAGAGTAAAGGAGGTTGCAGAAATCTTGTTAAGAAGCCAAAATGTTTTTGTAATATTTGATGAACTGTTTCGAGGAACTAATGTAAAGGATGCCTATGATGCATCTTCTCTAATTATATCGGAGCTACAAGCTATTCAAAATTCAGCATTTGTTATCTCTACTCACATCATAGAGCTTGCTACCTCTTTAAATAAATTTAAAAATATCTCATTTCGATACCTAGACACCTATTTTGAAAACAAAAAACCGATTTTTACTTATTCACTTAAAGAAGGGATTTCCAACGAAACTTTAGGAATGTACATAGTAAAGAATGAAGGGATCGTGGAAGTCTTAAAACTGGCTGCAAAAAAATCTTTATATAAATCTTAGTTTTCTACTTTCAATCTTTAAATTCGATTTTCAAAACCTGGGGACTTTCTTGTTTGTAATTTTAGATATGAATTTCAGAGTATCTTGTCTCAAAAAACGAATGTATCCCCCCTTCCTTTTTACTAATGATTTCCTTAAAGATCGGCAAAACCAAATCGCTCGTGAAGTGTTTAGATGTTAAAAAATTAAAGCCCTTGTCATTGAAATCATTATCGAAAACCCGTTGGCGGATTGAGCCGGGCCGTATAACAGTTTACCCATATGGCCTATCCTATATTCTTGCTGCCGTACTGTCCATTTTTTTCCTGAGCGGATACCTGGTCTATCTTTATTATCTCCGAAATTCTTTTACTTCTTCCCTGCCAATACTTATTATCCTGATAGCGGTAGTTATCTTATTCATCCTGTGGGCGGGCACATCTGTAGAGTTTGACATTAGTGCGGGCGTCATGCGAAAAAAACTAATGGGCTTGCTGACTATATCCTCCCTTCCATTTTCTAAAATATACGGCATTTCACCTGTTTCCAACATGGCTGGTTCTTATACCTACAGGTTATTTAAAAAAAATGATCGATATGGAAAAGGGATATTGGTATCATCCAGTTATGGAAAAAATGATGATCCCAATGCAATCGGCTTTGTCGATGAGGTGATCACACCTCTACACCGTTATCTGGAGGCGCATGATAGCCCGGGAGATTTCGCCCCACAGTATATTGATGAGTATAAGTTTTTTATCCCAAATGGTGGCGCATACATTCTTAAAAGAAACAGAATCGGCAGTCTTCTACTTGGCGTTGGTCTTTTGGCTATAGGCATTCATGAACTTACGCCTTATGCATGGCTGGGCGGCGGCTTTAATATCGGGAGAGTTTGCTTTCTGCTCTTTACCCTGGTTGGAGGACCAGCGATTATCCTGTCAGGTTTTACCGAAATTACTCTTGACAAGGGTTCCAGAATGCTCACGCGAAAAAACCCTATCGGATTGGGGAACAGAGCTTATTCATTTGATGATTTTAATGGAATCCAAACGGTTAGAAAATCAACTAATATGATTTATTCGGGAACCGATGTACAGGTATATTTTTTAAGACCTGGTAGCCAGAAAGAAGATGTATTGGTTCTATCAAGTTTTTTTAGCACAAAAAAAGTGGAACGTTTTGTAGCGGAAGTCAACAGCATCCTTCTTTAACAAACCACATAAGTTCAATAGACTAGTAACTCAAATCAAAAGAAATTAAATACAGCAAACGATTAGTCAAATTAGCTGTCATCAATGGCGACCCAAATTGAAACTCACAAAGAATATAGATCTAATGATTTTTTCTTCAGGTTCCGTATTATTTATTAACTCATCAACTAAAAAATTAAAGAATGAAACTAGGCATTGGCAAATAGTAATTTGAACAAAAGAAGAAAATATGCAGGGATTTACTTCAAAGCTTATATTCAACCTATCTTATATAACAAATCGCGAATTACATCACTTTGATATCTGCTTCCTGGAAAGCAACCATAATGCGCAAAAGCGTCTCGCTTTTAAAAGCGGCTTCTACATACACATTGTTAACCCAAATTAAAACTTTAATTTCCACACTATCGGCTGCCAAATTATTAACTAAAATTTCTGGTGGGAGCTTGTTTACGGTGTGGACTGATCCTTTAATCACTTCGGAAATGATTTCCTGAACCTGCTGCATGTTAGCGGTGGAGCTTACTTTGATTAGTAATTCGGATTTCAGATAATCATTGCTTAACGTCCAGTTGACCAACCTGCCGGAAAGCAAATCACCATTTGGGATGATCACTTCTGAGCCTTGTGGCGTGAGTAATTTGCTCGACCGGATACCAATATCCTGAACCTTACCTTTTTTATCTGCAAGTTCTACATAATCACCAATACGGAAGGGTTTCTCGAAGATTAAAATAATGCCGGAAACAAAGTTGTTCACAATATTCTGCATACCTAATCCAATTCCAACACCAAGTGCGCCCAAAACAACGGTAAGTTTATCCATCGGGAGGCCAGATGCAGTAAAAGCCAGAAGCAGTCCAATCACGATAATGATTAACCGAAAAAGTGCCACTTTTGAACCCTTGTGATCACTGGCGCCATCGAAACTGATTTTTTGTTCGCCAAAAAATAGCGGCACATGTTTTTGTAATTTATTGGAAACGTATATAATGATGAAGAAGAAAAGCACATTTCCAAGCGAAAAGTGGATGCTGCCGAAACTTCTTTCTTTGGAGAGTACGCCAGTCATCAGGCTATAAATCCCGGACGACATCCCCAAATTGTTAAATAAGATTAAAAGCCAAACAATAAAACTGAATACCTTAAGTACCTTTTTGAACTGCGATTTCATTGCATCAGGATTTAACCTGGAGAAGAAACCTTTATTGCAAGAACTTATTTTGATCTGTAGTTCGAGTGCATCCAGCATAATCTGAATAAATACAGCCAGCGAAATCATTTGCGTCAGATTAATGACCCCAGCAATGCCAAAGACTTTAGATAAGCTGATTCTGCCAAACACATTCATGATTATCGCCAGCCCATTCATCAATACCAGCACCCAGATAACTAATTTAATGAACCTTTTGGAAAACTGCGGAATTTTTGTTTTCCCATACATCCTCACTCCTAAAAATAGAAAACCCAAATGGATGACCAACAAAATCAATCTTGGCAAGAGCGCCTCACTGATCAGGCTCGAAGCAAAAACCAGGAACACAAAGCCACCGAGAATCATAAACCACAACCTTAGCGCTTCTTTTGGCAAAACTCTTCTCAAGTGGATGGTAATCAAAATCATTAAAATAAGTTGTACCACCTCGATAAAAATAGAGGGTGCATCGGAGTGAAAGGCGAGCAAAAGACATAAAAGAACAATGGAACTGGCCATAATGGGATAAGCCCGCAAATAGTCGAATTTGAGTTCTCCTATCTTTCGTTTAACTGATAAACGACTTGCTGTTACAAAGTTCCGGTGAACCCAGATAAAAAAAGCCAGCACAACAATCAGTAGCACAACGCCTGTATCCCAGATTGAATTGATAAAATATTGGAAGATTTCTCCCTGTCCGAAATAGGCATCGGACAACCTTGAACCAATTTGGCTAAACCCAAACAAGCGTAAAGGTGCCGACCAAATGTATGGAACTTCCCTGTTTGCAGCAATTCGTCCAGATTTTTCTAGCTGGTCATCAAGGGCAACCTGTAAATCATTTACCTCACTACTCATGGAAGAACTTTTCGCCAAAAGCTTGCTTACTTTTGAAAGGTTTTTGCCTGTAACCTCTCCTGTTTCGTGCAACCGGGTTTTTATTTGCAAGAGTTGAGGTCTGTACAACATTTTTTCTGATTCTTCCTGATCTGCAAGAAGCAGCGAATCTGAACTGAGGTCAATTACCTGTTGCGACATTCGCTGAAGTTCAGAATTGGTTTTGACCAGGCGTGCAGAGATTGCCGAAAGTTCAGTCTGCACATCTTTGAGGATCAGTTTAAAACTAACCAGGCTTCTGCTTTCTGCATTACCTTTTCCGTTGCCAAAATCCCTTTTTACGGAAGCAATACTGGAACCAAGTACTGCCAGCCGATCTTGAATTGCACTCACATCATAGCCTTTTTTATTAGCTGCATTAATTTCCGTAATGGCCGCCTGGGCAGTCTGGATTCTGAACAGCAATGTATCAGGGATAACCTGAACAGAATCCTGCGCTCTTTTTAAAGAATCTTGTGCCCTGGATGATCCTACCCAACACAGCGAGATTGTCAATAAAATGATAAGATTCAGTAAAGCTTTTGGAACCTGGGATTTATACATTTTTTTAAAAGTGATTTGAGTTGATAACGGGCCATGATTCTGGCGTCTGCTAAAATAGCACATTATCAGTTTTGCTTTAAGTTTATTTGAAAATATCAATTAATGAGCTCACCTTCTCCCTAAATTTGGTTACCTCATAGACGGCATGGCATTGTCGCGATTGAAGAACATGACTTTGCATATAAATGGGAAAAAATCGCTCGTTGATGTTATTCGAGATGCCCATTCCAACATCTCAAATAACAACAAAACTGGGATGCTTTAAGCAACTAATGTTGTGCTGATTCTCCGTTTAATGCTTCTTTTTCCAGATAAGTTTTTAAAGCTTCCAGCGCTTCTTTCCAACCTTCCTCGTGTGGATGTATTCCTTCAGTTTCACTTTGATTCTCCTGTGTGATCGTTAGTTCAGAGCCTTCTTCCGCAGCTTCAAAGCCAACGGTAAGCAGGTAATTACCATTTTCAAGTGCTGCATCATCAACGATCCAGTTCCAGGTATAAACCAGTTTTTGTTCTGGAATTACAGATTGATACATGCCCTCGATGGTTAATTTACCGGTGGTCTCGGCTTCACTTTCGAAATGATACGCAACTTTTCCGCCTTCCTTAATATCGTTCTCAACATTTGAAAGTGTTTTCCCTGTTGGTTTCCACCAGGCTTTCAATGCAGATTCATCTGTCCAGGCCCTGAATAATGTTGCGGTGTCAACATTAAATTTTTCACTAATTTTAATGGGTTCGTTTTTCATGTTATTGATTTAAAAGTATAATTTACAACATCAAAAAACTGGAAAAGTTCAATTAATCTAAACTTCACAGGTGGCTATTGAGTTTTAGCTTAACGAGAAAATCTTATTATTAAACCATGCGCCACCGTTTCCTAAAAAGCCGCAGCAACAAAGGTTTTCATGCTTAAACAAGATTTAAACCAAGTTCTTCGAGCCTGCTCATAATCCATACCGAGATCCCAAATAAGAAAAACCATGTTCGGTGTTAGTGTCAGAAGTTATTGTTCAGATTATTGCTAAGACACGAATTAATTCTACGGCCGTTTACCATTACAGTACAGGCTCCGCATTGTCCGTGGTCGCATCCTTTCTTTGTACCGTTTAATTTAAGATGTTCCCTGAGGGCATCAAGCAACGTTGTTCTGGTATCAAGTGCTAACTGCTGTTTTTTCCCATTTACAACAAACGAAACATCTGCTAAAGAAATTTTATTTGATTTGCCAGCCGCTATGCCTGTAACTTTAGTAGCAGCTATAGCCGAAATCGCTGCCGTTGTGCCAATTATCATCTCCCTACGGGACAGCTTTAAACGATTATCATTTTCCATAAATTTTTATCAGATGATTACTCTCGAAGCTACGTTTACATTGATTTTCATATCGAATGATGTTCTAGTTGTTCTCAAATTTCACGACAACATTTCCATTGGCTAAAGCCGTGGCAAGTCGGTCGGGATTGTCAACATAGCCCAGTTTTGTATAGCTGTATGACGTGTTGAAGCCTTTATAAAATAAAACAAGAGTCTTGCTTCCGTAAAGCGTTAAATCGCCCACTTTGATATTTCCACCAACCGAGGCATTGGCGGGCAAACTGTTTGGCAGATCGTAATATTTTTCGTTGCCGTTCAGTTCCGTCATATTGATGGTGAGCGGCAACCTCGCCCTCAAAGCGCTCGCACTTGGATTGTCATAAAGCGTTACCGAAAATACATCGCTGCCTATTGTAATTTTCATTTTGGTGGTAGATGGGTTGGTAGTAATTAAATTTGAATCTTCATTCTCCTGGATTGAGATGGTTTCATTACCCTTTTCGCAGCTTGCCATACCTAACGACAGGGAAGCAAACAGCATCATGCTTGTTAATACATTTTTCATCCTGGCTTCTATTTTAAGTGGATTTTAAAGAATGTTTCCAGTTTATCAAATGGGATCAGATCGGTTTTATCGTAAAGGTCTACATGGCCTGCACCTTTTACATAAACCAGCTCTTTGGGCATCGCTGCTCTTTTGTAGGCGTCTTCGCTAAATTCTTTTGAATGCGCCTGGTCTCCGGTAATGAAAAGCAGTGGACGTGGAGAAATGGTTTCGATATCATTGAAAGGATAAAAATTCATAAATTTCGTATTACTGCTTAAGGTTGGTTTTGTTGTGGTTTCTTTAGATGCTCCTTTTGGCGTGTATTCCCCACGGGGAGTTCTGTAAAAATCGAAAAACTCACGCTGGATTGGATGGGTGTTTGCTTCCAATTTTAGAACTGTTCCGCCAGTGTATTTAGTTTCACCACCTGTAAATTCGACATATCTCTGTTGCGCTGCCTCAGCAATAATATGCTTTCTTTGTTCCAGGGTTTGTGAATGGTTCAGCGCATCACGGTTCGCCGATCCCATATCATACATACTCACCGTTGCGATGGCTTTCATCCGGGGATCGATCTTCGCAGCACTGATCACAAAGCTTCCACTTCCACAAACACCGATAATACCGATATTATTCCTGTCAACAAATGGTCGTGTTCCCAAAAAGTCGACGGCCGCACTGAAATCTTCAGCATACACATCAGGCAAGACCGCATTACGTGGCTCACCCTCACTTTCTCCCCAATACGAGAGGTCGATCGCTAAGGTGATAAAGCCTCTTTCAGCCATATTCGAAGCGTACACATCGGCGCTTTGTTCCTTCACTGCCCCCATCGGATGACCGACAATAATTGCAGGGTTTTTCATTTTTCTGTCTATATTATTGGGGATGAAAAGATGCCCTGCAACTTGCATTTGATTTTGGTTCCTGAAGGTAACCGCATACATGGTTACCTTATCACTCACCTTAAACGTGGTATAGTTCTTTCCTGATATTTCTTTCATCGGTAGTGAATTTGATGTGGATTGTGCGACTGCCGTACCATAAGAAAAGATCGCAGTCAGCGCTATAAAAAGTAATTTTTTCATGTTAAATGTTTTTAATGAATTTTGCCGGAACTCCCCCGACAATTGTATCTGAAGCAACATCTTTGGAAACAACTGCTCCCGCGGCAACAACGGCGTTTTCTCCGATGGTTACACCCGGAAGTATGGTTGCACCCGCACCAATCCATGCATTTTTTTTGATGTGAATGGCTTTTGGAACCAATGAATGCCTGTCCTCAATTGATATTGGATGTCCTTCAGATAGCAGACTTACTTTCGGAGCGATAAATACATTGTCCTCAATGGTAATTCCGCCCAGATCCAAGAACACACAATCGAAATTGATAAATACATTTTTGCCTATCTTGGTATGCTTCCCATAATTGATATGCAAGGGCGTAAAAACCACAACACTCTCATCGATTTCCGAACCCGTTATTTGGCTTAAATAATTTCTTATTTCATCGGGATCTGCGGTACTGTTCATCTGTATCAGAAGTTTCTTGGTCGCAAAAGATTCTTCCCGCATTCTGTATGCTTCGGGATCGTTCGATAAAATGGTTTCCCCATTGCGTAACCTCTTGAAAATATTCCTATTGCTCATTGTCCTGATTTTTATACTGAAACAAAGATAAAAGGAACTTAGAGGTATTCTGTTACATTTATTTCGCAAGTAATGTCACATATCACCTATTAATGGATAAATAAGAGTACGTTGACCCATCTGACCAGTACAACATTTGTTGCAAGTTTTAGATTGTTATATTTGATAAATGAAATGAGTTTATGAGAATCATTAACTCAAGATCCAATTCTATTAGCCTGTGTATTAGATAATGCCTCAGAAACATCCATCATTATCAAATATTGCGGGAATAATGGAAAATACACACATTCAAATTAGCTAATGGATAAGTTAACGGACTTATTGGTGTATATAACTTATTACTTGGCCGGATTATAAACTTTGTTTTTCGTGCATGATTCAATTATTTTATCAGAAATTAATGCATGACTGGATAAGCCAATCAGGTTAACCCCTTTCCGCAAATTTGTTAATCAACCGACGAGTAATTCTATAGAAAATTTATTTTTGGTTGAGCGGGGTCAACCCTTTCTGGTTTATGCAAAAAACACTTCATCAACATAAAATCGTCGAACCAATAATACGCGAATCAGTAAATAAACGACAACCCCTAGTTTTCAGGTTCATGATAAAGGGGAGCGCCAGCTGACATCTCCCCCTACCAATCATCCAACTAAAACTATTTTTGTAGCGCCTATTAAAATGAGCCTGACACAATTTATTTAATGAACCTGGACATGCAAAAAGCTAAATAATAGCTATTGTACTTCTTTTGAAATGTTTTTCTATTGCATGTTTATAATCTGTCTTTGTCCACAGATCTTATATTTTTAGATAGAGACTCAGACAAAGACAATTTTGTCAGGTTTGTTTTTCAGGTGATGAAAGCAATTCAGCTTAATTAAAGAGCTACTGATAAGCTCTTTCAGAAGCACTTAGTTTACCACTTTGACCTGACTAGCCTTGACGAGCAGTTTGACATTAAATATCATATGAGGATCCCGATACTGTCCAACTGTCATCTTGATAATCCCAAGGTTTCGCTCAACCCTCTTGTCAAAAACCTTTCTTCCGCCGATGATCACAGTTACCGGTTTATCCAGATCTACCAGCTGATCGTTGAGATTTAGTTCAAGCTCGCTAAAATCATTTTTGGAAACCAGTATTTGGTTACCCTTAATTTCTACCTCTGCTTTCTCCCCAGCTGCTGTTTTTTGAATTGAGGTAGACAGCCAGTAAAAGCGGTCCTGCAGGCGATTGTCCTGAACCCAGATTACCTTTTTTGGCAACGTGTTTCTCACAAAATTTGCCATCCACGGGATGGCTATGGTATCCCTTTTATCCATCCAGTGTGGTTTATCGGGATATAAATGAAACTCATGTGCATAGCCTCCCGGATCTTGCGCACGTAAGCTATCAAGCTTTCCGTTATACCTGGCGGCTAAAGTATTTCTGTTGTATGCGGAGTCCAGGCCACCCATAAATATGGAAAAGGGCAGATTTCGAAGATTGCGCATATCAGCATCTCCGGGATGTCCTGCCATCATGGAAGCTGCTGCAAACCTATCGGCCATGCGGGGTGCCAACTGAAACACCCCGTCGCCACCCGCAGAATATCCAAGAATATAAACTTTATCCGGATTAACGTCCTGAGAAATAACCGCATATGTGATTATAGAGTCCAGCATATTATCAATATGATCCTCATGCCACAAATTCCAGGTATTAGTCGGAGCTCTTGGTACCACCACTAAGCCTTCCTTGATGTTATAAAGCGTTCTCTGGTTTTCCCACTGCTGATTATTAACCGCAACGGGAGCCTGTCCACCACCATGCAGCGAAATATAAAGACTTCGTCCCCCGGCGGGTTTATCGCCAAAAACGCGGTAAGCAATTGCCATTTTATATTTTTCAAAAGTGATTACTCCCTCTCCCCAGGCACGTTCAGCAGCAGGCAATAGTCTTTTTTTCTCTTCATTCCATTCTTTCTGTGCAGCATTCTCAGCTTGCAGTTTAGTTAGCTTTTTTTGAGCTAAAACATCTGGGCACCAAAAAAGCATGAGCAAGCACGCGATCATTGCGCTACGAAATGGGATTAATATGTTGTTTTTCATTTTCCGTATAAGTGTTTAGTCTTTTAAAAGTTGGAGAATGCCTTCGTTTTCTATAATGAGCATTCCCTGGCGGTCAGAGGTGATTCCATCGTCCAACAAATAGGTATATTTCGGTATAGTACCGTTCATGATGGTAGGCAAATACTTAAATTGTATGTTCCCGTTATTTTTCCTGAGTTCCTCACCGACTTCAATAATATGAGTAGAGATAACAAAAACAGTGTTTTGATACTTCGAAAAAGCCTTGGTAACCAATAAGGTTCCATCATAAGCATCCTTAACATTGGTGCCTTTGAAAAGTTCATCAAAAAGGACCACAAAACTTTTCCCCGAGGCTACATTAACCGCCGCTTCCTTTACCCTTAACACCTCCGCATAAAAGTGGCTATGTCCCATTTCCAGATTATCTGCCATGTTGATAGAGGAAAACAGGCCGTCTCTCACTGAAAAACGCATAGATTTTGCTGCAATCGGGAATCCAAGGTGCGCCAGATAGACAGCAATTCCAAAAGATTTCATGAGTGTAGATTTTCCAGCCATATTTGCTCCAGTCAAAAAAACCATGTTTTCAGGTTCGCTGAAACGCAGGTGATTGGCCACGCCTTTGGGCAATGCCGGATGGCGAAGTGAATCAATTTCCATGGTGTTATCCGTTGCATTTAACGATTCGGCATAGGAAAAGTTATTCAACGCGGCGACTTTGGCTACTGCAGTGTAAACATCCAGATGAAATAGTGTCTCCAATAGCAATAACATTTCTTTCCGTAAGCGCTGTCTCAACATAAAGTCAAACTCAGCGATCTGATATAGCGGCATTTCGTTTAGCACTTCGTTTCCAATTAGCTTACCTAAACGCGTATCTTCAAGTACAGTCTTCAAGTTTGCGATCAGGTCATCCAGCGAAGAAGAAGATCGATCCTGGTATTTATTCAAAAAAGCATTGGTGGTATTCAGGATGGAAAGCATAGCAGTTAAACCCTTTACAAGATTATCATACTGCTGCTCTCGTAAAAGAACCCCTCTGATTTTTTTGCTGTAAACTTTAACAAGTGAGATAAAATAGAAATCATTATTCTCTTCAGCTAAGTAGTCATCTGCATCCTTAAAATGATCGCTATTAAATGGAAAGTCTAAACCACTTTGTTGTATGTACTGAAAAATCCCACTGCGTTTATTGATATTTTCAGCGTCTGTAAACGGGGCGTTAAACATTTGCTGCAGAAGTTTTTCTCCGCCTGCAGTCTTTACCTTATTGAATAAGCTGAATATCGAACCGGATCTGTATTTACCCGATAAGTTAAGATCACTCCGGGTTTGTTTGTCTATTATAAAACTCATATCAGCCTTGTTTATTCTGCTCCAGTCCAGATTCTAGAATTTCCAAAATTCCTTCATTCATAATAATTAAAAGTCCGTGTCTATCTGCAGTCAGCCCTTGCTGTATCTTATAAGAATACGAGGGCATATTTTCCTGCATGCTTGTGGGTAAATAAATGAAATTGATACCATTGCATCTTTCCATCAAAACTTCTCCGGCTTCGATGATGTGGGTAGAAATCACAAACATACTATTTCGTTTAAGCGAGAACGCCTGAGTAAAGGCGATAGTTGCCTCACAGGCATCTTTTACATTTGTGCCGCGAAACATTTCATCAAAAAGCACAAAGAGGTTTTTACCGGATTTTAACTCAGCTGCAATTTTTTTCACTCTTAAAACTTCTGCATAAAAATGACTCGCACCCATCCCGAGGTTGTCAGGCAGGTTGATAGTGGTATACATCCCATCCAATACGGAAAATTCCATTTTTTCGGCCGGAACAGGAAAACCCATGTGTGCAAGAAAAAGCGCAATACTGAAAGACTTCATAAAAGTCGATTTACCTGCCATGTTAGCGCCAGTCAGGAAGACCACATTAAGATCGCTTCGCATCGTGATAGAATTGGCTACAGCCCGATCTATATGGGGATGAAAGAACCCCTGCACATCCAAAACCCGCCTGTCCATCGGCAAGGCTTTCGCAAATACAAATTTCCTTTCTGTCGCTACTTTAGCAATCGCGAAATAGGCATCCAACTGATACACAAAATCAAGGACGAGGAAAACCTCTTCTCTGTGAAGGAATCTAAAAAATTCGTCATAAGCAATGAATTCCCTGGCAGAGGGGCCTCGTCCACTGTGCAGCTGGAGAATGCTGGAAAAATCCGGATCGTTTAAAATATTTGCAATAAAATTAAACCTGTCGGCAAATGGATGTTCGAATACCGTCTCCTGAAGTTTGAGAAAATCGCGTAATTGTCCCAGCAATTTAATTAAAGCGGCAATTCCCTGATGAATTAAAGCCGTATCCGAATCTAGGGCAACTAAGTTGTTGATCCGCGAAGTAAGCGAATCTTCTTTAGCCGACAATTTGGTCCGTTCATCCTTCATCCTGATATAAGATTCGATCGGATCGAAATGATCCAGACTTATCGGAAAATCCCCTCCGGATAATTGCAGGTACTGGATAATGGCGGCCCTGCTATTTATTTTTTGGACATCTGTAAGTGGCGAGCGAAACATTTCCTCCATGACACCTCCCCCTCCTCGAGTCTTCGTTTTATTAAAGATTTCGAAGATAGACTTCTGACCTGGTCGGCCAAAGATATTCAGGTCATCCAATGTTTGCTGATCGGTTTGAAAAGACATATTTATTTTCTTTTTCTACGAATTAATATCAAACTGCCACAGGCCAACAACATACCCGGCACAACCCATAGCAGTATTATTTTGATTAATTTAACCTGATCTTTTGCTAAGAAAAGAACGGTATCCTGCGGCGACGGCCTAAAGCTGCTTATCGGGAATGCGCCATAACTCAACCAACTGAATAGTCCGGTGTTAAACACGAAATTTGCTGTCCTCATATTAAAGCGGTTTAGCTCTGCATTTGACATTAGATCTGCATCAGAAAGAACAATAATGCGCTGATCTTTCCCTTTTACGTTCCTCCTTAAGCTTAGCGCAAGTGGCAGGGATTTCTTTAGGTCGCCTTTTGCAGGCTCGAATTCAACCACTGCCGAGTCATTCAAAAACTTATCTCTTTTTAGCCAGCTTCTGCCCGGGTCGGTTACCAATAAGGGATTGATAACAAAATCACTGTGATTCTCGACCGAAAGTGCTCCAGCTGATGGCATAGACACCACAACACTATCCTGATGCACTTTTGCCAATGGCAGAAACATCCCTGCAGCTGCTCCTGTTAGAAAAGGTGCGGCGAGATCAGGCTGAAGTTGCTTACTCTGTTGAACGATGGTACCTTGCATAAACTGAACGCCCATTTGCTGCAGAATCGGATTCAGAATACTTTGTTTACCCGGTTCTCCCGATAACATTAAGTTTCCGCCATTATCAATGTACGTCTGCAAATTTTTCAATGCTGAAGAATTAAGCGCAACTTTTGGATCTGCAATCACTAGCGCAGAAATTCCTTGCGGAACGGCTGTGCTCGACAGGGCGATGGTATCCACATCAAAACCTTGATTCAACAAAGAACTTCGAAAAGTTTTAAGATTGGTAAGGGCCTGGTATTCCCGATCGCCAATTTTATTGATATTACGCTCCAGTTCTCCCGTTGCAAAAAGAATTCTGGGCATTTTTGCCTGAAGTAGTCTTTTCAAGGCAGCTGAAACTTCGGTTTCAGACGGCCAGTGATCGTTATCAGGAAAAACCCGTAAAAAAGTTTTGCGCCCCTTATATTTTAACTGCATGATGTAGAAATTGGGCTCCTTTGAAAGGTCAATATTTTTTCGGATTTCTTCCGGAGTTTTGAAATCGTCGAGGTTCAGGTTCAGATTTTCAGCCACCTTTGCCGCTACCTGAGTAAGGGTCTTGCCTTTATTACCATTCATAACCCCTCCACCTTGCGCAAGCGTGTCATAATACATCACCGTTTTAAGCTCGATATTATGTTTGAAACGGACGTAAGGCAACCATTGATTAATATTTTTCTGGTACGATTCAGGATTTCCATCTTCCATAAAGCCGCCAAATAGATTCATATATCCGGTAACTTCTAAAGGTTCATCTCCAAGTTCACGAATAATCTGCTGAGTGGAAGGTTTAAGGGTATTGGTTTTATTAGTTGTCACATCAAAATAAATGATCAACTGGGGAATTGAACTAATGTATCCGATTGCAATGGTAGTGATCACGATTAAGCTATACCGCAACACCTTTGCTGACGCAGACGTAGTTTCCATCCCCGATTTCAACTTGTAGATCGTTAAACTCACAAAAAGAAAGATGATTGCAAAAAAGTATATTATCCCGTTACTCGTAATCAATCCTGCAAGCATCCAGTCGGTACGGCCGGCTACAGATAAGAAATAGGTTACATCCCTTAAAAACGGAATACCCTTCCAAAGGCCGGAAACGTTATATAAAATTCCAAAAGTTACAAAAGTGCATACTGCAGCTACAATCTGGTAAGTAGTGAGCGAAGACATGAATAAGCCAATTGCCGAATATGCGCAAAGTAACAGGAAAAGACCAAGCACGCCACTCATTAACATTCCTACATCTGGAGACTTCACAAAAAAGCAGCTTAAAATGATATATAGGGAGACAATACTTACCATTACAATGCTCATGACCATCATAGCGGTAAACTTCCCTAACACGATATCGCTTACTCTGATGGGTGAGGAATAAAGTAACTTGATAGTACCACTGCTTATCTCGCGGCTAATCAATCCCATGGTAAGTAGTGGAAGATATAGATAAAGGTTTCCCATTACCGTGGAAAATACTCCGTTAGCGCCGGAGAAAATCTGGGCTATAATACTGAACGGGATTTTATAGCCGCCTTCCTGCACCTGTACCATTCCTTCTACCCCTTTCACAAAGACCAGGCCGCATTGGACCATAAAAATGATGATGAGGAACCACGCAATTGGAGAATAAAAAAGCAGCTTCAACTCTGTTCTGGCGATTCTGAATATTGTTTTCATTAAGAATATGTTAAGGGATTAATGTTGTGAAAGTTGTTTAAATATTTCCTCGACCGAGTTTTTTTCAAGAGTGATTTCCTGTAAACGCCAACCATTGTTTACGCTTTGAGTTACGATCGTCTCTGTAATTTCAGGCTCTCCACTAAAAAAGAGGCGAACAAGCCTGTCATTGAGTAATTCAACCCTCATGATCCCCTGAATAGCCTCGAGTTCCGCGATATTGGGCATATTGTTCAAATGAACGAGCATACTGTGGGGTTCGATGTAGTTGTTGAAAGCATCCATTGTATCTTCGAAAACTATTTTGCCGTTTTCAATCATTTTGATATCCCTGCACAGCAACTGAACCTCAGAAAGTATATGGGATGAAAAAATTACTACCCTGTCTTTCGCTATTTCTCTGATCAGTGAACGCACTTCTATAATCTGATTTGGATCCAGGCCATTCGTTGGTTCATCTAAAACCAGTACATTCGGCCGATGGACAATGGCCTGAGCGATTCCAACACGTTGGCGGTACCCTCCAGAAAGGTTTTTTAGCAAACGGCTACTGAAGTGACTGATGCCGCAACGGTCTTTTGCCTCTTCTACAGCATCTTTTTTGATCTTGCCAGACATGTTTCTCAGCGATGCACAATAATTCAGATATTCATCAACCGTTAAGTCCAGATACAATGGTGGATTTTGTGGAAGAAACCCAATTTCCATCTTGGCCTGCATGGGGTCGTCCCGAAAATTAATACCATTAATATATACGGATCCCTCTGTTTGATTTAGTGATCCGCAGAGGATATTCATTGTGGTGGATTTACCTGCCCCATTTGATCCCAGCAAGCCTACGATACCAAAGTCGGAGATTTCTATATTGATATCACGTATCGCCCAGCTACTACTGTAACGATGTGACAGATGCTCTATTTTTACTATACTTTGTTTCATAATTTTAATTTTTGGACATAAGTATCCTTTATCTATGGTTATCTACCCACAGATAAAACCTTATACCTTTATTTACTCCGGGTTTTGAATAATTTCGGGATTCTGGTTAACGATGATAGAAGAAAAAGGGAAAACGTATCCGTTGCTATTTGGAAGCAATGTATAGGTCTGCCCGGCAAATTCCCTGATGAGCGGTTTCGCAAAAAGAGCATCTTTATTTAATCTTTTCTGGTCAAACCATCTAAGCCCCGTTCCAAAGAACTCCCTCCTACGCTCATCAACGACTAACTGCAGGGCTTGCTGGCTGTTTGCGGCAGCAAGTGATATCAGGTCTGCAGGTTTGAACCGGAATTTTCGGAGATCATTGAGTATTTTCACCGCGGCGTCCGTTTGTCCCAGGCGTGCCAGACACTCGGCTCTTATTAACCAGGTATCACTTGTAGTTAGCCCCACAGATGCCGGATCTACCCCTGCCCCTGCAAAAAAACCTCTTCCCGAAAAATTTGGATAAAAATTTGTGGCATTTCCGGGTCTGGTGAATAGCGTATATCTGAGATCCTTGGTACCGAGTAAAGTAAGCAGATCATTACTTAACTGTAGCGCTCCATAACTGATTCTTGGAACTTTACGCAGGAGCACTTCCTTGTTTTGCAACAGGTTAGGGAAAGCGACGGTGATAAACTGATTATAATCTGTCAGTTCGCCAAAAAGTGCAGTCGATTTTTCTGCGGCATCCAAAGCCGATTCATACCGGCGCATGTTGAGATAAACCCTGGAGAGCAAAGCGTAGGCCGCTGCACGATTGGGTTTTACAGAGTTGACCTGGTTGATCGGTATCAACGGTATCGCAATCTCAAGATCTTTTAAGATCTGCGTATATACTTCGGCTACCGTGGCTCTTTTAAGATTCACAAAAAGTTTGGCTTCCAACAATAACGGAACACCAGGATCCTGGTCTGCCGTGGCCTGGTCATATTGTTTTGAATAGGAATTCACCAAGCTAAAATAGGTGAAAGCACGCTGAATGAGTCCTTCAGCGTAAATGGCATTTCGTTCATCGGGTGTACCGCCTTTACTTTCTAAAACTCCTGCGATAACGGTGTTGAATGTATAAAGGGCCTTATACATGGTGTTCCAATCAAAATCGTCAGTTTTATCTGTGTAAAATGGTTTTCGCCAGGTATAGGCAGCAACTCTCGATGGATCAAAAGCTACATTCTGTTGAACAGCCGGATCGTTGAAACTGATGTCATCGCTACCCAAAACTGCCGGGAGCCCACAACCGATGCCCGAATCGTTGATATTGTTCATTAATAAACGGTAGTCGTTTGTATATACCAACACCCGTTGCCCTTGAACGGGAACATCTTCTACATATTTGCGGCAGGAGAAAAGTGCCATGGTTAATACAGCGATCAAAAACATTTTTAATACGCTTATAGTCTTATCTTGATGCATTATAAACTCAGATTAAGTTGAAAAGAATAGGTTCTTACAGGAGCCAATTGATATGTCGTGCTTGCACTATACAAGTAATCAGGGTCAATCCCTTCTTTATTAGCCGCCCATATCATACCTAGATTGCGACATATAGCCGACGCCGTTAACCCCTTGATTTTAAGTTTGGTTGCAAGGTGCTGAGGAAGTGAATAGGAAAGTCTTATCTGCTGAAGCTTTACATTGCTTCTACTACGTACCAGCAAATCAGAGTTAGCATAACGCTCTACGCTGGAATTATAATTGAATCCCATTGAATAATCAGCATTAATCCCAGGAACATTTGTATTGGCTTCATCTCCAGGATTTCTCCACCGTTGTGCGAGATCTCCTGCACGGCTCACAAAGGCACCTAACACGTCAATGGAGGGTTTGCGAAATACGCCACCGAGCTGGTATTGGAATTGAAAGCCAAGATCAAATTGTTTGTAGGTAAAGTTTGTATTATAGGCACCAAACCAGGGAGATGCCGTTCTTCCAGAATATGCTTTTATATCGTAGTAAGGGAAATCCCAGGTATTATAATATTTACCGGGAACTTTAGGATCTTCGATAAGCGTTTCTCCTTTATTATCAAGACCTGCAAATTTGTACGAGAATAAAAAATCAGTTGGATAGCCGTCATGGATAATCTGACCCTGCGAAACATCTTCATTGCCAATTGGCAGTTTAAATCGCTCATCATGAACTACATTGGTATTATAGGAAAGGTTAACACTGTTGTTCCATGTCCACTCTTTAGAGCGGATCAATGCGAATGACAAGCCTAGATCAACCCCTTCGCCATCAAGCATGGCTGCATTAAAAATTGTATTAGAAAAGCCATAGGTAGCATTTATAGGCAGTTCATAAAAAATATCAGTGGTTTTCTTTTTATAGTATTCCAGGGTTCCTGAAATCCTGTTCTCAAACAAGGAGAATTCGATACCGTAATTAAGCATTTTTGTTTTTTCCCAAGCCAGATTCTCTCTTGCAGGCCGGTTTATGCCAGCTGACGGTAACCCTGTATAGGCGTTGGTACCGAGAAGATCAATCACTGTAACCGGGGCATAACCCTGAGGGGCGTTACCAGTAAAGCCAAGGGTGAACCTTGCAGACAGACCACTCAGCCAGTTGATATCTTTAAAAAGATTCTCTTGTTTGATATTCCAGCTAACTCCTGTTGACCATAAAGGTATTGCTCTTTTACGTCTTTCTACCCCTAACAGGTTTAAATCATCAAAGCGTGCACTTCCCGAAATGGTGTATCTGGTATTGAAGGTATACGAGCCATTTGCGTAATAGGAAAGTGCTCTGGTTGTCCTTTCGATAACTGGCCCTGATGTTGCACCGATAACGGGCCTTTGACCAAATATGTCCAGATAACTTACGCTTGGGTTAACGGGCGAATAGGAATTTATTTCCTTATTGTACCCATATCTAGCCTCACTGCTGCTTTTGTTAAAAACTTCCCGAATCTCATTACCGATGACAATGTTAATTTCATGTTTATTGTCCCAGTTTTTACTTGCGTTTAATTGTCCCCTTAAATTATAGCTTCTTACCAGGGAATTATTAAGGTCGAGTTTCCCTCCATTCGGAATACCATAAACCAGTCTGCCGAGGTTATTGATGCTAGTACCACGGTTAACAAGGATACGGGCCTCATAGCTTTCCGGCTCTTTGTAATTTTCCCGTTCATTGAAATTTCTTCCTATATTACCCGAAAGGGATAGACTAAGCCACGATGTAATTTTTCCAGTAATATCGACGTTAAGTCCGAGATTATTGGTCGTATTTAAAGTGTTATTATAATTCAGCTCATCGATAGGCGAATACTGAAATGGAAGATATCCTAGCCTTTCGAAATTCCTTGCCTGAGCGGGAACCATGAACACATCGTAATAAATGTTTGTCCCATCGGCATTTTTCAGCATATCGTAAGGGCGAAGGCCTAACCCCGACATGCTCATTGCCTGAGCTGATGCCGGATTGGTTTGATCTGTTGTATTGGCATAACTTATTGAGCTATTGATGGTAACCGCCCCTTTAAAAAGTACTGATGATGACCCCAGATTAAAAGAATAGCCCTTATTTTTATTTGCTTTATATACCCTATCATCGGTGTAGTAGTATCCAGACATGTGGTAAGAACTGTTAACTCCACCACCAGATAGTGATAACGTATATTGTCTGGTTGCAGGTCGTTGAAGTAGATACTTGTCAATTTGATCACTATTATCATTTTGGGCAAGGGCGGCAAGTTCAAGATTCATTTGTGTTTCTGAAATCTCTCCACGTTTGTTTCTGAATATAATGGCCTGAGCTTGTGTATTGTTTGCTGCACGAAACGATGATGGCACCGGATCCATAAAAATATTGGCATTGATTAAGTCTTTTTCCAGCGCAATATAATCTGTGATAGACATCATTTGTCCGAAATCCGTTCGGGGCTTAGCACTTGTGCTATAGGTGGTGGTAAAATTAACGGCAGGAGCAGAATTCTTTTTGCCTTTCTTAGTGGTAATCACGATCACACCATTAGCGGCCTGAATGCCCCATATTGATGATGCAGCGGCATCTTTTAAAAATGTCACTTGTTGAATATCCTCCGGATTAAGTAAATCCAAGGCACCTTTAGCAATTGAAATCTGCGATGGAAATCCATCAACTACCAGCAATGGTTCAACACTAACCTGGGTATACTGCCCTACAATTGTAGAGATGCCCCGAATGTTTACCGTACCGTTCCGGCTTTGCCCTGCTATTGTTTTGGTAGAAATATTTACTCCCGGAACCAGTCCTTGCAGCCTCTCCAGTAAGCTAATCGTCGGAAATTTGGCAAGCTCCTTTGCGGTGACTATACCAAATGAGCCGGTCGCACGATCTTTGTTTAAATCCTGATAACCTGTGCTAACCACGGCGACTTCCTCCAGCACTGCAGTAAGGGGTTTCATCGCAATAGCAACGGTTTTTTGTCCAGTTAAAGTAAGTGTATCAGATTTATAACCAATAAAACTAGTCACCAAGGTTTCCTTTCCCGAAAGATTCAGAAAAGAAAATGTCCCATCAGGACCAGTTCTTGCCGACTGCTTCGTTCCAAGGACCGAAACATTTGCCCCTCCCATTGGCTCCCCTTTTTCATTCAGAACCAATCCCCTGATATCGATTTTAAAAAATACTGCGGAGAGGCGATCTAGAAACGAACTCTCTTTTTTAAGTACAATAACCATCTTATCCTGGATTTCAAATTTGAGGGGTTGCTCCTTGGATATGATCTCCAGCACCTCGGGAAGGTCGAGATTTTTTACCCTGATATTGATCGGCTGGATCGATCTGAGTAAATTTGCATCGGCTACAAAATCAAAGCCACTTTGATTTTTTATCTTTGAAAAGATTTGTGTAATCGATGCATTTTTTTCTGAAAGGGAAATTTTTTGAGCAAATCCGGCAGCGGAGACCTGCATCAAGGTTGCTAACAGAAACACGCTGGTTAATCGCATAGTGAGCAAGATTTTATGGTATACCAGATTAGGCATACCTAGATTTACGGTATATTTTCTATACATTAGCTTTAGTTTGGTTTGTCAGTGTACCTCTACTTTCCACGGGAAAGGCATACTGTAGGTTTAGTTGATAGCTTTGTTTGTCGGCGAATGCCAAACTATTCCAGGTCCCTGGTTCGGGGATCTGGCTTATTTACTGAGTTAATTCGTTACGTACACCCTCCTTCCTTCAATTTTAAAGTGAACTAATTTAGTAGTTTCCAAAGCCTTAAGTATCTGGCTTATATTTTTTGTTCTTGAAACATTGCCAGAGAAATTGCCTTTGGGAATCTCTCCAGGATAGATAACCTCGATATTATACCAGCGAGATACATCACGCATGATCTCCTCGATATTACTACCATTGAAGATGAAATCCCCATTTTTCCAGGCTAGTGGCACATCGGTGTCAACACTGCTGATATTAAGTTTCTCTTCGCTTAAAACGGATTGTTGCCCAGGAGCGAGAACAACCTCATCTTTATAGGCTATTTTTGATTTTGCGTTCCAGGTAGAAGCCATGTAAGAGATTTTAACCCTCCCCTCTGCCAGCGTAGTGATTTCCCTTGGATCATTGCTATAGGCTTTCACATTAAAGTATGTTCCTAAAACCTGAACCTCTTGATTAGCTGATTTTACAATAAATGGATGTTTTTCATCCTTTGCTACCTCGAAATAAGCCTCTCCAACCAGTTGAACTGTTCTACTCTTCAGATTTTTGAAAGAGGAGCTGAATTTTATCGATGAGGCTGCATTCAGCCATGCTGTGGAACCATCCGGTAATTTGACACGAAAGGTCTGAGCATTTGCTGTTTTTAGCATATTTAATCCTTCTCCATCTGAAATCTGCTCATTATCCATGTTATAGATAATTTCTCCAGATCGACTTTTAGATATCCTTACTCCTGATTCAATTGCAATTTCTCCATTGTTCACTTCTGAGAGATTAATACTCTTTCCGTTTGCCAGTATTAACGTAGCGCCGGTTTTCCCAGGAGGGATATCTTTTTTTGAAGCAATTGAGGTGGTGATATTTTCCTTCTCTGTAAAATAATTAAAAACCAGATATAGGGATACGATTAATAAGGCGCCGATGAATGAAGCTGCAATAGCTATACGAGGGAAAATTTTTCTGATAGTCTGACGACCCTGAGGCTGTTCAATAATATTTTTAAAGATCTGCTGCGAACGAAACTCATCAATTTCGATAAGTTGTGATTCACTCAACTTGAAATCCGTATCGAGCAATCTAAAAAGTTTGTCTTGAGTCAGGTCCTCATCCAGAAGATTGCTGAATTCCTCCACCTCTGCCAGAGTAGCTGTCTTGGAAAAGAATTTCCTATATAAATAAATTATTCTTAAGTCTTCTTGCTCTGGCATAATTTAAGTGGGCGCAGACTGCCCTTTTTATATATAATCCATGAGAACGCTTTTAGGGGGTATGGAAAATGAAAAAAAAATCAGATTAATCTGAAGATCACTAATAATGCAACAATATCGGTATGCGTTTTAAGATATGCCCTAAGAAAACGGAGTGCCAATTTCATATAGCTTCGTACGGTTTCTACACTCAAATTCATCTGTTGCGCAGCCTGTTCGTACTTAAGGCCTTGTATATGGCAGAGCTCGTAGACCATTTTCTGTTGAGCAGGCAAAAGTGCTATCCCCTCGGTGAGTATTTTTCTGGTATCTGCCAAAAGAATCTCTTCCTCCGTTTCATTATGTTTCTCTGTCCACGCCTTTCCCATTGCAAGCTCAGTTCTGGCTTCAAGTACTTTGCGCCTCAGTATCTGAAAACTCTGGTTTTGGGCCAGGGTGAGGAGATAAGCCGATATGTTGCTATCAGGCCTCAGGCTTCCGGCATTTTGCCAAAGCTTTAGCATCACCTCTTGAAGAACCTCTTCTGCCAATACTTCAGACTTTAATATATAAAAAGCCTTATTGAAAACTTTTTTTTTATGCAGTTCATAAAGAAGCTTGAATGCATGTTGATTTCCTTGTGCTACCTGACGCAACAATTTATATTCATCAACGACTGGCTTGGTATGGATGTGCATGAATAATCAAATATACAGGATTAATTTGAATGCATTAAGCGAAAACACGGCCGGCCGCTCCATTCACTAATTGATTCACTCAAGCCTGATGATAAATTGGTTTGCCCACTTTGTCCTTTTTTAACTTTTTTTTCCTGTATGTCAGATCAGAAGTCATTTCATTTGAAGGAATATTGCCAATGAGCATTTTAAACTGACCGCCTTGGCCAATGCTAATCAGGTTAAAAGCCAATATTACACTAGTTGCATACGCCTTTCTGCTTGCAATCGGGTAATTTTTTATGTAGTATTGATTAATGAATCCCTATCATCGCCATCTCAAGAATTTTTTACTATCCTTGTTTACCCTGATAGGCGTTTTCTTGAGCCAAATTGCGTTTGCTCAAAGTAATAGTCCGTTGAAAACGAAATCGGACAGCGTAAGAGTTAAGACAGAAAGTTTTCTCGAGAAAATGCAGGCATTTGCCAAAAAATCGGAAAAGGAAAGCAAAGAGGATTTTAAGACAGACAATATCTCGCTCATACAACTCAAAGTCATTAATGAGATTCGCGTAAACACAGAAAATGCAAAGGCGTTTCTGAAAACCTCTCAAGATACTTCCGTTATAACAAATCACCTAAAAGATCTTAAATCTGTATTCAAGATAGCGTCTGATGGTGTGTTTATTAATATGGGTTCGATACAAACCTACCGAAACCTTGCTTCTACGAAGCGAATTCTAAGGGAGCTTTTACAGACCACAACTTTAATAAAGAGAAACCTCGATACCAGACAAAAGTCTTTTACCGCATTTCATTACAAACTTGATTCTCTGTCGTCTATTCCTGAGCTTTTCGCTTTCCCAAAAGACTCTTCCTCAGTAGTTGATTATTTAAAAACACTTGGAACTGCTGCCTATGAAACAGCTCCTTTGGATTCTATCCTAAAGGCTCGGAGTTTGCAGGTGCAGAAACAGCTGAATACCTATAATTTAGCAATTAGTCAACTTACCAATAGTATTGAACAGGTGGAGCAGTACGAGCGTAACATGACCTATAATTCATTGGCCCGCGAATTACCAAACATCTGGCAGCATCCGAAACACTTTCGTCACTTCAAAGAGATCATTAGCTTTTCCATTGAAAAGAATCTGCTCACTTTAAAATATTATGTGGGCAATAATATAGGTAGGCTCTTGCTGATTTTTTTATTGACTACCTGTTCTTTCTTATATCTCAGGGCATTAAAAAATATTTATAAACTTAAAGGTCTTCTCAAAAGTGACTTGGATGGTCAGCTCGCCATCCGCTACCCATTATTATCGGCAATGGTAATTGTGTTAAGCCTATTCCAGTTTATCCTCATCTCACCTCCATTTATACTTAGTTTAGTTATCTGGATAATCAGTGCTATTTGTCTTACCATTTTGTTTAGAAATTTCATCACCAGCTATTGGATGAAGGTGTGGCTGTTCATGGTGGTGGTACTTTTGGCTGCCTCATTTGGTAATATTTTACTTCAGTCGTCCCGCGATGAACGTTGGTTTATGCTCGGTTTCTCAATATTGGGTGCAAGTGCAGGAGTAGTTATACTTCTGCAAAAAAGGTATGCTGAGCTGAAAGAAAAATGGATCTGTTATTCCATTGGTATCATGGTCGCATTTGAACTTATTTCTGCTATCTTCAATATCTATGGCCGTTTCAATCTTTCTAAAACATTATTCCTGGTCGGATTTTTAAATGTAGTTATATCGATCATTTTCCTTTGGGTGGTCAGATTAATCAACGAAGGACTTCTCCTGGCATTCGATGTTTATACCGTGCAGGATAGAAAACTTTTTTATCTGAATCTGGGAAAGGTTGGCAGCAAAGCTCCGACTATTTTATATTTCCTGTTAGTAGTGGGATGGCTAGTGCTCATGGGCCACAATTTCCCACAGTTTGATCTCCTTTCCAGGCCATTGCTTAACCTTCTGGAGAGCGAACACCGCATAGGAGATTATAGCTTTAGCATTAATGGACTTTTGCTATTTTTCGGCATCATGGCCATAGCAGTCATCGCATCAAAAATTGTTTCATTTTTCACCTCGGATGACCATCTTGTAAATAGTAGAAACGGGCAATCTGTTAAAAAGGGTTTAGGTAGCTGGGTGCTCTTGGTGAGACTTGTGATACTTTGCACAGGCTTGTTTCTAGCACTGGCTGCCGCAGGTATTCCACTTGACAGGATTACCATCGTCATTGGTGCTCTGGGGGTAGGAATTGGTTTTGGTTTACAGACTTTAGTGAACAACTTAGTCAGCGGGTTAATCATTGCATTTGAAAAACCGGTAAATGTTGGCGATCTGGTGGATGTGGATGGCCAGGGAGGAACAATGAAATCAATAGGATTTCGCAGTAGCGTGATTACCACTTTTGATGGTGGGGATCTCGTGATGCCAAATGGCGATCTTTTGAATTCGCATTTAATGAACTGGACACTCGCCGGAGGAAGAAAACGAATGGCCATCAATATTGGTGTAGACTATGAAACAGATCTCAGAAAGTGTAAGGCGTTAATTATTGAAATTCTGGAAAGTGAAGATAGGATTTTAAAAAACCCGAAGCCTGTTGTCCAATTTGAATCATTTGGAGAAAATGCTATTGATCTTAATATACTGGTTTGGACAAGAACCCTGAAGGAAAATGGCTCAACAAAGAGTGACCTGATCATCGCCATAAATGAATCTTTTAGGCAAAACAGCATTAAAATTCCATTCAGCCAGCAGGAAATTTATTTACATAAGACAGAGGATTCTTAAATTTAATGGCCGAGAATTTTTAAAGTGATATAATGAATAGCAGATTCATTTAAGCCATTCAGGGCAAATGACAACTTCAACTGCAGCGAAAAAAAAAACTGCAAACAGAAAAAGTCATAAAAAACGAACGTAAAATAATTTACCGATTGAACATTGATATTTTCGCCCAATTGTACAAATCTTCTATCTTATTTACGTTTAAAACGATTAAAATTATGGGCTTATTCAACAGTAATTTTAGGTTGGTAATCAAACTCAATCAACCCTTAACCAATTATTCTTATTATGAAATCATTTAATATTCTATCAATCATAGTAGCTGCACTGATCATATCTTCATGTGTGAGACATGAGGGCACAGACCAAAAGAATCAGGAAGTTCAATCTGAAACAGTTGAGATTGAAAAACAGGATATACTCATAACTGAACCATTATCTAAACAAGAGCAAACTAAATTAAAGCCAGAAGATGTTGTAAAAAGGTTAATGGATGGAAATAAAGATTTTGTAGAGGATAATCTTACTGTAAGAAACACTGCTGAACGGGTAAGAAAAGCATCTTTAGGCCAATATCCCAAGGCGGTGATTCTCTCCTGTTTAGATTCCAGAGTTCCAGTCGAAGATGTTTTTCATAGTGGAATCGGAAATTTATTTGTGGCAAGGGTTGCAGGAAATATTGTTAACAACGATATTCTAGGAAGTATGGAGTACGCATGCAAAGTTTCGGGAGCAAAAGTGGTATTTGTTTTAGGACATGAATATTGTGGCGCAGTAAAATCTGCTATAGATGGTGTTAAACTCGGAAACATAACCGGCTTACTTGAAAGGATAAAACCTGCGGTATTTAAGGTAGCAAAAAACTTTACACCTAAAACAGATTCCTCTGATGCCAGATTTGTTGAAGATATATGTGAAGAAAATGTAAGACAGGCGATTATCGAAATCCGGAAAGGGAGTCCCATCCTGAAAGAAATGGAAGACAAAAATCAAATTTTAATAGTTGGAGGTGTATATGACATGAAAACCGGAAAGGTTTCAATGCTTGACTTGAACTAAATAATAAAAAGTTCAAGATACCAAAAGGATTGGCGGGTACAAAGAAAGAATTTAAGCTATCAAACCAACTTTCGAACTTTCAAAATCTGAAAACTTATAATTCATTTAGAAAACTATAATCAATAACCTGAACTTTAATCAAAGTGCTTTATATAAATCGAACCCAAAATGAGAATAATAGCATTGCGTCAAACAAAGCCTGTACTTGGAAATTTTATGCTATAGACTTAACATTTCAATGGTAGTTGTTCAATAAACAAGTGATGTAGTTAACTTATCAAAGTAAAATATCGGAAACGATGTTAGCAAAGCAGCTACTCATCATTTAATTAAAACATATTAGATGCTATTTAGAACTCACGCACCTAAATCCGGTATGTTCAAGGCCGGTATCAGTCGAAGTTTTCATTCTCGAAGTAACTTTATAGCCCTCACAATAGGATGCGTTGCACATAAAAGAACCTCCGCGAACAACTTTTTTTGGTACGCTTGGTTCCATTGGATCAAAACTATCTGATGGGCCAATTGGATTTGTAGCTGATCCACCAACCGTTTTATAATAATCTGAACGGTACCAATCACTGCACCATTCCCAAACATTTCCGGCCATATCAAACAAACCATAACCATTTGGCTTGAATTGTTTTATAGGCGCAAGGCCTCCAAAATTATCCCAGTTTGTATTGCTAATTGGAAAATTTCCCTGCCATGTATTGGCTTTTGCAGCGCCTTTCTCAACATTCTCATTTCCCCACGGATATAGGCTCTCTTTCAAACCGCCTCTTGCTGCATATTCCCATTCCGCTTCGGTAGGCAAACGCTTTCCAGACCATCTACAATAAGCCATCGCATCATCCCAGGAGATATGAACAACTGGATAATTATCTTTTCCATTGATATTGGTTTTCGGTCCATGGGGATGTTTCCAATCAGCTCCTTTAATCCAGCGCCACCATTGAGCAGCATTATCCAAACCATCAATCGATTGAGGTTGATAAAACACCAGTGATGCGGCAACAAAAACACTATCTGGTGGCTTTGGAGTTCCTGCAGGCAGTTGTTTTTTCATTTCCTCCCAAACTGGTTTCCGTTCTGCAGTTGTTATATATCCCGTTGCATCCACAAACTTTCTAAATTCTGCATTGGTTACTTCACTAACATCCATCCAAAAAGAGGATAGTTTGACCTTGTGTTGTGGGTACTCATCTTCTCGTCCTTCTTTATCCTTAGCGCCCATATTGAACGTTCCTGCAGGAATCAGAACCATGCCGCGATGACTAACTTTATTGGCAACAAAACTTGAGGAATCCTTTAGCACTCCGAACCTATCAGGAAGATTTTGCTCGCAAGAGGCCAAAGAATCTTGCTTTTGTTTTTTTTCGATCCTATTTTTTGAATCGGAGCACGTTAAACAAAAGATTGGCAGTAATGTAAAGATTAAAGTTTTAACATCCCTCATATATGGAATCACAAAAAATTCAAATAGCACATAAATAAAGCTAATACATCCGAAGTTACTAACTAACCGTTGATTAACTGATGTTTATTAACGCTTTGATTTTATTGATTTTAGCATAAACTTTGATAGATCATCTGCTGCTTTATCATTCTTGAAA
The DNA here is from genome assembly GCF_979258625.1 of Pedobacter sp. AC212. Classification (NCBI taxonomy): domain Bacteria; kingdom Pseudomonadati; phylum Bacteroidota; class Sphingobacteriia; order Sphingobacteriales; family Sphingobacteriaceae; genus Pedobacter; species Pedobacter sp. AC212. The sequence continues at coordinate 4,125,705 of NZ_OZ409870.1, forward strand.
CTTTGCGGTAACCTACCATTGGCATATTCATTATACAACCATGGATCACCAATGGCTAAAACAGTTCCCTTTCCATATTTAGAAATCACCATTGCAACCTCGCCTTTGCTAGTTTTTAAAACTGGCGTTGCTGTATGGCTTATGGAAATAGAAGAAGCGTCTTTAATAAAAATCTTTTTGGAGGTTTTAAATATCCGGTTGTTGCTTATAGTTATTGCTCCATCTTCGAAATGGGCATCATCTATAACATGAAGGATTAAATCATTATTAAATTTGAACCCAAATTTCTCCGCTAAAATATTGAAGTATTCCAGGTCTGCATTCGCTTTATCATTCCCTAAAAGCAATAGAACCCCTCCCCTTTTTACCCAGGCCGCTATTGCATTTGCATCCTCTGCATTCATGTAGTTTGGTTTAGGATTATCTTTCAGGTGATCAGGATCTACAATGATGTAAACATCGCTCGCTGCCAGCGTTTCCGCTGTTGGTTTTTGAAAAAGTACGCTAATTTCTTTTGCGCCATTACCCTTAAAAGATGCACCTAAAATAGAGAAACCGGTCATTTCCGTATCGTTCCACAAATAATGAAAAGGTAGGCTTTGTCCATTTGCGCTTGGCTTGGTTTCGCTGTTAAAGTAATGATCCAGCGTAACAACTTGACTTTGAACATAGCTACTTATACTAATTATTGCCGCTGTGAAGATGAATTTTAAATAGGTTTTTGTCATGATTAATTATGTGTGGATAATTTGGTCTAGCCTTTTTCTGAATCTAACTTGATCAGGTATTCGGTCGGCATACAACCATAGTATTGCTTAAAAGCTGTTGAGAAATAAGATGGGGAGTTGAACCCGCACATATAGGTAACCTGGGCCATCGTATATCGCTTGCTTTGCATCAATTCAACTGCCTTTTTAAATCTGATGGTTTTAACGAAATCAGTTGCTGATTCTCCCGTTATTGCCTTAAACTTTAGATAAAGGTTAGATCGGCTCATGCCAATCTCCTGACAAAATTTTTCTACTGAAAAATCTGAATCGGATAAATGTTTCTCTACCACATCTATTGCTTTTTTAAGAAACTCTTCATCAAGGGTATTGAAGGCCAGATTTTGAGGAACCACCTCCCTACTGCCGCTGTAATAATCTATCAAACGTTTTCTAGCTTTCAACAGGTTGGCAATTTTGGCGGCCAGCATCTCGATGGAGAAAGGCTTCGTAATATAATCATCAGCCCCCATTTCCAATCCCTTAATCTGCTGATCGATTTCTGATTTCGCCGTGAGTAACATCACAGGAATATGAGAAGTATTGATATTCTGTTTCACCCGTTTACAAAAATGCAAACCGTCGAGCTCTGGCATCATCACATCGCTCACAATCAGATCAAAAGCCTGTTCTTCAAGTATTTTGAGTGCCATAAGCCCGTCAAACGCAACGGTAATCCGGTAGTCTGTTTCAAAATATTCCCGCAAATAATCTAGTATTTCTTGGTTGTCATCCACTAATAACAAATGGCTTTTGTGCATGCCATCTGCTTCAACAACATTGGAATCTTCCAGAACCTCTTCAACATTTTGATCCGCTTGGCTGGTTAATGCTTCAGATACAGTAGAGAGTTCATAAATCTTACTGTCTTTTTTACCTAAATCGCCATAGGCAATATCTGAAGTTGGAATTGAAACCGTGAAAACACTTCCTTTACCAATTTGGCTTTCTGCAGTGATAGATCCATGATGCAGTTCAACCAGTCGTTTGGTGAAAGCCAGACCGACGCCTGAACCCAGGTTCATTTCCTGATTGTTGACCTGGTAAAAACGGTCAAAAATTTTGGCTAGATCATCCTGATCAATCCCCACACCGGAATCGCTTATTTTGATAATGGCATAATCTTTTGAGATAGATAAATCGATACTGATTTGATCTTCATTTTTAGTGTATTTAAATGCATTGGAAAGCAAGTTGAACAATATTTTCTCCATTGCATCATGGTCAAAAAAGAAAGCAAGCTTTGCCTGAGTAGAGCGGTAAGTATATTTGATATTTTTTTGATCTGACAAAGGCTTGAAAGATTCGTATATCTCATGTATAAAACTTACAATATCGCTCCATTCTACTTGCAAACGTCGTGTTCCGGTTTCTGTTTTCCTGAACTCGAAAAGCTGATCGACGAGATTATATAACCGCTTTGCATTCGTGAGCATCATTTCATGACGCTTTGTAATCGCTTTTTGCGCAAGTGGCTTATTGATCATTTCTTCAAGTGGAGCAAGAATTAAGGTTAGCGGCGTTCTCAGTTCGTGTGAAACATTGGTAAAAAAATCCATTTTCATCTGATTGATGTATCGAACTTTTTCTTTATCCACACGTTCAAGCTTTAACTGATGCAGTGCTCTAACACGCTCTGCAATAATTCTGTAAGCGACATAAGCCCCAACTACAGCAAAAGCGAATACCAAAGTGTAAAACCACCAGGTATTATACCAGGGTGGCAATACGTTGATTTGCAAACTTCGCACTGCACTGGTTTCTCCATTCGGGCCCACGGCCTTAATTTTAAAATGGTATTTACCTGCTTTTAAATTATTATAAACCACCTTCAAATCATCTGTTCGCTGCCAGTTTTCATCCACACCATCCAACATATAGAGGTAGTGGGTTCGGTTAGCTGATATATAATTGAAGGCATTGAAACGGATGGTAAACTGCTTATATTCAGAAGCGATCGAGATTTTATTGGTTTGATCCAGTGGATTTTCGAGTATTTCGGTTTCATCGCCCATATTCACCATTCGGCCGAAAACCTCAAGTGCGGTAAAGGATACTTTTAATGGTAAGGATTGTTGTTTTATATTCGATGGATAAAAATAAGAAACCCCGTTAATGCCCCCGTAAAGTAACATACCATCCCTTGCTTTGCAAAAAGCATAATCATTAAACTGATTATTCTGCAATCCGTCGCTTTCATCAAAAGTTTGCGCTGATTTGTTCGCTGGATTGTAGCGGACAAGCCCTTTGTTTGTAGAAATCCACAGGTTTCCTTCCTGATCGGATTCAATTCCATAAATGGTACCTGTGATAAAATCTTTTCGGCTTCGATGTGTGATGAACGTTTGGCTTGCTTCATCGAACAAACTCAAGCCTTCCCTTGATCCAACCCATATTCGCTGATTACTGTCTTTAGTTATACAGGTAATTACATCATCACTAATTTGAGATTTGGCGGTATTCCCAAACAGCATATTGTCCGGATAAAGCAAAGTAACTCCATTGGTTGTACCGATCCATATCCTACGCCTGCTATCTTCAAAAAGGTAAGTGATATCATCAGAGCTCAACCTTTTGCCAGCCTTATCCAAATGGACGTGAGAAAATAGCCCCTTTTCTGAATCAAATTGGTCTAATCCAGACCGGGTTCCCACCCAAATTCTGCCCTTATAATCTTTCAGCACACTGTATACCAAGTTACCGGCAATTGAATTTGGATCATTTTCATCGTGTAGAAAACGCTTAACCAATCCGGTAGCGGGGTTCAATATATTTAAACCGCCATTATGCGTTCCGATCAGTACTTGCTCGCGATCATCAAAAGCGATAGCTTTTATGTTGTTGGATGCCAATGTGCTGGCACTGCGCTCATTGCTGGTATAATAGCTAATCGTGTTGTTCTTTCTATCCCAATAATTCAGCCCCTTATCATTGGTACCGATCCAAAAATTACCTTTTTTATCCTGACTGATGGCGCTAACCACCTCATCATTTAATGATAATTTGCCCGTGTTTTGACTCAGCAGGTTAAACTTGATATCATTGCGATGATAATAATTTACCCCTCCATAAAATGTACCCAACCAGATCCCATCTTGCTTATCCCTGAAAAAACACCGAACTGAATTCTGGCTAATGGTGTAGGGTTGGGAAACCTGATGAAAATAATTATCAAACAGTCCGGAAGCAGCACTAAGAATAGACAAACCTTTGAAGGTTCCAAGCCAGATATTCCCCTGGGTATCTTTCCCTACACTCCTAATGTTATTATCGGCAATACTGTTCGCATTCGCTTGATGTAAAAAAATTTTCTTTTGTTTCGTTTCCGGATTGTAGCGAATCAATCCAGCTCCTTCTGTGGCCACCCATAAAACGTCCCCATCCAGATAAACTTCATTTATCGCTGCTTTCTCCGAACCCAGATCAATTTTTGATAATTGGTCCTGATTTCCCGATCTTTTGAAGAGCCCAACATCTGTTCCGATCAAAAGATCTTTTTTCCAGTTGCCGATATAAGCTATTTTCTTAATTCCATAATCGAAGAAATTAAAATTTACTTCCTCAAAAGCCTTTGATTTTGGTGACAATTGAAAAATACCACCAACAACTGATGTTGCCCAAATATTATGGTGTTCATCTTCAGTAATCGAAGAAACATACCACTCCCCTAAACTTCGAGGTAATTTATAGTTGATAAACTCATCTTTGGCATAATCGTATCGGCTAACGCCTTGATTACCTCCTATCCATAAATTACCCGCATGATCGACAAATAATGTGCGAATGTAATAAGATTGAAGGCTATTTGGATGAGCCTTAACAGGACGGTAGACTTTGAAGCCTTTGCTATCATAGCGATTGAGTCCGTCCTGCGTCGCCATCCAGATAAATCCCAGCGTATCTTGCTTTATCGAGAAAACGGTACTCTGAGAAAGTCCCTTGCTTACAGAAATATTCCTGAAATTACGATCAGAAACTTGCGCTTCCGAATCGCTAGTTATCAAAATAAAGCATAATACAAAAATCGCATTCAGCCACCTGAATCGGAGCCAATTTGCTTTTTGTATGATTGATAACTTCTGTAGAAGCATAGAGTTTTAGATAACCTGATGATTAAATATTCAAGATAAGCATTTATAAGTTTGCATGATCCAAACACTTAACAATACGAAGTTAGCGATACATCATGTAAGCCACTTTTAAATTTGGTTAAAAATCTTTTAATAGTGATCAATTTTAACATGTTAGTTAGCACTATCATATTTCAAAACATCAGGAAACTGATCGACCACCTCTTTTTTGACAAGCTTACCATTGATCATTTCGAGCAAAACAGAACTTCCCTTTAGATTTGAAACAAAGGCCTTCCCTTGAAATTTTACCGGCATATCACCATAAGTAAATAACGATTTGCTTTGCGCTCCATCTATTGTTAATGCAGCCTTTTTCTCGCCATTCAATTGGGCCTTAATATGCCACTCTCCTAGCCTTACTTCACAAATTCCTTCATTGCTATCAGGCATTTTAATCACTTCCACCTTACCGGTTTTAAGTTGTATAATCGTTAAGAACCTAAAGTTTTTGGATGGCAGAGACGTGATGCCCGCATGCCATTGATTTTTGAAATCTTTGATTGCACCTGCATCATCAGTAACCTTATTCCAGTTTTCCGCAGGTTCAGAAAATTGATTATGTACCACCAGGTTAATCGGACTGTTCGCAAAAACTGTAGTCAGGCTGCGTACAGAATCATTTTCAGTTGTGAAATCCTTTCGATTTGTTGGATTCGAATTTTCTGCTTGCATCTTACTGTATGGTGCATGAAACTGAGTGGTCCATTTTACAGGTTTGTTGGCTGATAGTTCATCGTAAAGCACAATATATTCGCCCGCAAGCTGAAGCATGTGCCTACGATATAATGTTACTCCCGATTCCCCATAGACGTTTCCTTTACTCGGCTGGACTTTGATCTGATCGAAGCGGTTCAGCCAAAACTCACTTTGAATCTTACCGTAAGCATTGCTGGCATCTCCCAAAGCATATTGAATGTTTTTACCACTGATCGATCTTGGTATCCAACCAAATCCTTCTTCGCCAATCTTTTGACTGATGCTATCGGCTAAAATTGTTGAATATGCCCTGGAACTTCTGTAATAAAAAAGGTTATGTTTATCGCTAAAATTGCTATAGTACCCGCTTCCACCAAACAGTACCTTACCTTTATAATTTACGGTAAAAGCATTTTGTGAAGCATGTCCGTGACCTGATGCACCAAAAGGACTGCTTAATAAATAACTGCTTAGGTTATTTCTGGCATCGTTGAGGTTTTCATGCATGGCCACAACGCCTACATCGTTGAATGCCCTGCTTTTGGGTAAATCATCAAAAGATTTTGTTGCGATCTTTCGGTCTGGCTTGTAATTAAGCAGTCTAAAAAGCAGATAATCATCCGTTCCTCTGAAATATTCAGGATTATCGATTTTTATCTTCGCCACATAATTGTTTAGATAGGGATTATTTACTTTAAGAGCTAGTGCATCTGCAAACCAGGCTTCTCCTTTTACGATGTATGGAATATTTTCCCACATATCACCCGTTGCTGTCGAGGCAGAACCGTTAGGATGCGTATAGATGAGATAATAGGGTAAGTTTTGCATCCAGGGAAGCTTAAAATAATCTACTCCACTAAAATCACCGAACATTTGAGAGAGGTAAATAATCGATTTAAAGTTAACCCTAAAATAGCCATTTCCTTCATGCCAACCTCCATCAGTTGTACCCAAAACCGGAAACCTCGCCGACCACACTTCGTACATATAGGTTAACCATTCTTTTGCTTCCGGTACTTCGTTAATTACTGAAACTGTTGCAATAGCGAGGTTTCTTAAAGTGATTTGCCAAACATGATTATCGCTCACATGAAGCTCAAAACGGTTGGGAAGATGATCATAAACCCTCTTCGCCCGCATCGTAATCATATTTTTTAAGCTGAGCCTTTCTTCTTGATTTAAATAATCGTAGCCCGCATCATAAAACCAGCCCAAAGCTTCCAACACTGCGCCACTTGTAAAGTCATCGCCGGTTGCCAAACCATTCGGATCCATGCTGGCAATGTTCAACGCCCTTCTTTTAGCATCCAGGATGAAACGTTTGTCTTTTGTTAACTGGAAGGCAATGCAAAGATTTCTAACTGGTGTGCCTACTGCATCACCAAAGCCGTGGTACATCCGCTCGATAATAATCTTTTTTTCCAAAGGTGTTTTACCTGTGGTATCAATAATTCTTTGAGGTTTTTCGACGGGAAGCGGCTCCAGCATCAATTTTTCAGCGAAAGCAATAAACTTTTTAGCTTCAGGATTTTTGAGATTTCTGTTGTAAAAGTCGTCTCCAATCTGGTTCATGTTCCACAACAATGGATGTGACCCTTCGTTCCGTTTTAGCACAGTTTCGATTGATGGAGAAACTGGTAAACTGGCGTACTTGGGATCTATTAAAAAGTTGTAGGTTTCAGACCAAATCCAGTTGTTGCTGTTTTTAAGTGCGTAGCCATATTTCCAATACCATTTGCCAGGTTTCAAAGCCTGATGCAAGGGATAAACAGCCCATCGCTGTTCCGTGCCCGATATCACATTATTTTGAAACTTTGGATCTGTGGCTAACATCACTTTATATTTTACGTTTCCGATATTGGGATCTTCCGGAATCTCACTACCACTTTCCATTGGTAAAACCTTATTCTTACCATTCGTGCCTGGCCATAATAAAGCTGGTGCATTGGTTGGAACCGTTATACCATTAGCTGGATATGGCCACTCCCGTACTCGGGCATGAAGTTTTGCTTCATTAACTTTTTTTACACCTATCTGCTGTGCGAAGGAATTAAGCGAGAGCAAGGAAATAAAAACTGCTATAAAAATTTTCATTATCATATATTGATATACTTTACTACAAACCTGAATTAAATTTATCGCCATTTTTCGTGCACCATTGCTTAAGGTAATTTCTCATTTTTAATAATTTGTTTTTGCTTGCATTTTCCTTAGCCAGATTATGCATCTCTCCCGGATCCTTTTTCAGGTCGAACAGTTGCTCACGCAGTAGCCCTTTATTGTAAACGATATACTTAAAATCCTTTGTGATCACCGCTCTTCCACTAATACCCAGCAATTCTTCATTATCGGCGAATTCTGTTTCTATCACCAATGTATCACGAAGTGAAATGTTCGGCTTAATCAATCTTTTACTTAAATCTATTCCTTTCAAATACCCTGGCATCTTTACAGCGGCAAGCCCACAGATTGTTGGAGTCATATCAATGCCATTGCAAACCAGCATATCATCTGTACGGGATTTTATTGACCCATCCAGTTTGGAAATGATAAAGGGGACTTTAGCGGATTCTTCATATAAAATCTGTTTCTGATTCCAGCTATGGCCAGCGTATCCATCGCCATGATCTGCAGTGAAAATGATAATCGTATTCTTTTCTACCCCATATTTTTGAAGAGAACCCAGTAGCATTTCGATATAACTATCCACTTTTTCGACCAAACGGTTGTAAGCCCATCGATATTGACGCCACTGATCTCCGGTCCAGCCTACTGATGGGTAAGTGCGCAAACCAACCGTTTTTTGCTGATCCCTTACAATTTTAGGTTCCAGTTCGGGAATTCGCCAGTTTGAAGGTAAGGGCGGGCACTCCGCTACAGGCGGTGCATTTGAAATGACATCCATCTTTAACGTCTCACCCCTTGCCCACTCGCAAATATCATGGGGATTTAAAAAGGAAGCAACCAATAAAAATGGCTTATCTTTATTTTCCTTAATAAATCTGGCGCAAAAGGATGGCGTTGCGGCATCATTATAATCCAAGAAATTGGTATTTTCTATGTAATTGAATCCATGTTGGCTAACTTTGCTTGTGGGCACAGGCAAGTGCCACTTGCCCACATATCCAGTTTGGTAACCTTCATTTTGAAATATTTTACCCATCATCAGTAGGCTATCTGGCCATTGCCCATCTTTTTCAGGCGCATTGCCAACAAAACCTGTTTCATGAGGCATTTTGCCGCTAAAAATTGAAGAACGCGATGGCGTACACAGAGGCTGCGCACAATAAGCCTTGGTAAAACGAACGCCATTTTTCGCAAGTTTATCCATAGCAAGGGTTTTTAAATATTTATTCCCCGCAGCACTCATGGCTTCAGCAGTCTGCTGATCGGTCATGATGACAAGTATATTGGGCTTGCTATTTTTCTGTTGTGCAATTGCTCTAAAACCTACAACTGCCAAGGCAAGGAAAAATATAAATTTTAAAAACGTACTATTTTTAAAATTGAAAGTTTCTACAATTACTGACATATCAGAATCCAAATTAGGCGTCATTTGAAAAGAATAAGCTCTTTCCATAAAATTAATTGAAACTAAATGCTAATGCCGGATTCATCTTTCCGACTAAATTTTCAGGAACATCCACTACAACTGTCTCACCGTCGATTTTCCATTTTACAGCCTTATCAGTTGCCAGTAACTTTATCTTCGCTCCCCTTTTTGGTATATTACCTTTCCAGCTTAAAGTGGCTGGTAACTTCTCACCTTCTTTGATGCAGACTATGGCATATCTTATCATTCCATCTTTGCTCTGCGTAAACCAGGTCAAATCATCGTTGTATTTCTCGGTTATACGCGTTCCGTAAATCGCTTTACCATTCAATTTAAGCCAATTACCTACTTCTTGTAGCGGCTGCTCAACCTCTTTAGGGAATTCTCCTTCGGGCGTTGGGCCAAAGCCCAATAACATATTACCACCTTTAGCTACTATCTCTGCCAAACTATGGATCACCCAGGCGCTAGATTTGGTTTTCTCTTCCTTGCGATAACTCCAGCTTTTGGTTAATGTAATGCAAGTTTCCCAGGGATCTTTCATCTGAACTTTAGGGATAGATTGCTCAGGTGTTTTAAAGTTCTCATTCGGGCCGTGAATTGTCCTGTCAGCCACTAATATACCTGGTTGTGCGACTCTAGCCATTTTTACGATGCGGTTCATGTCTACATCTTGTGAATATGCTGGATAAGGTGCCCGCCCCCTTTTATCAGTTGCAACTGGATTTTCTAATTCTCCTTTTTTAGGTGAACGTATCCAACCGCCGTCAAACCATAGTACATCTATGTTACCGTAGTTGGTAACGAGCTCATTGATCTGATTGTAGGTAAAATCCTTAAATTTTTTCCAGCGTTCAGGAAATTGATTGGTATTATAATTCACATTTCGGCTGGAAGTCGGTTGGCGATCCCACCAGAAGAAAGAAGAATGCCAATCAGGCTTGGAAAAATAAGCTCCTATCATCATCCCCTGTTTTCGATAAGCCTCAAATATGTATTTGGTTACATCTGCTTTAGGATTATTCTTGAACGGACCGTTGGTTATTTTATAATCGCTTTGTTGGGTATCGAACATATTGAAACCATCGTGATGTTTTGTGGTAAATACGATATATTTCATCCCCGCATTTTTAGATATTTCTGCCCACTTTTCGGGATTGAATTTTACCGGATTAAACTGATTAGCCAAATTCCAATACCATTTTTTATAGGCTTCATAACTCATAGTGGTGTCTCTTTTTGGCCATGACTCCCCACAAATCGGCCAGCTTTCCTGAATTCCAGCTTGCGAATAGATACCCCAATGCAAAATAACTCCAAATTTAAGATCTTGCCACCTATCCAATTTTTTCCGAACCAAAGGATCAGATGGATATTCGTACTGTGCAGAAGGATTATAAATGTCTTCTTGTGCATGGACTAATATCGGAAGACTAAGAAAAAGAAATAATGTTAGTTTTAGCATGATTAAAATCCTGGATTTTGTCTGGTAATATTTTTGTTTACATCCAACTCATTTTGTGGCAGTGGATAAAGTTCATGTTTACCCTTCACAAAGTTTGTACTCGCTACATAAGCATACTGTGAACGTATCGCTTTAACAGCATCCTGGGTTGATTTTATCTTATCTCCAAGTAAATTCCATCTAATCAAATCAGATCTGCGCATACCTTCGAAGCACAATTCCCATGCTCTCTCGTTTTGAATTCTTAGCAGAAATGCATCCTTAGACAATCCTGTTGGTAAATCTACAGTTGCGTTTGTACGCTTGGGTTGTAGGCCAGCCGTTAATACAGCGCCCGTACCTACACCGTTAATGGTAAGGGTTGGTGGTGTTGTATAGCCACTGCCAGAATTTAAAATAGTTACTGCTGAGATTCTTCCAGATGTAATTACGGGTACTGCATAAGCATCAACGCCAGAACCTGTGATGCTAATTGTTGTAGCGGCTGTGTAACCAGTTCCACCCGCAGCAAGTGTAATCGTAATTGCACTTCCCATTGTGTTGGTTCCATAAGCTCTCCTCCTCACCGTATTAATTGCATCGTAAGCTTCTATCGTGGGCCCGTTATTCAATTCATTATCAATCTCTGCTTTCATCAGCAAAACATCTGCATAACGCATGGCAACATAGTTGATGTTAGTGTAGCTTCTTTCCAAAGCTGAGTTTTTCTGATACTCGCGGCTCCACTTCCCAGGTGTCCAGGTTTCATCTTGTCTGGCGGTTAACAGTGGTACACGGCTTCCATTTGCATCCAGGCTGTACCTGGCAATTGAAAAATCACGACGAAGGTCGCCATTATCGAAACTGGTATAAAAAGAGGCTGGAACAAAAACTCTATTTAATGTACTACTATAAAGACCGTTGGCAGTTAAGCCGGCATTAAAATAGCCAAAGCTTGAACTCGAGGTTGTGGTAACGGTGGGCGTGTAGAAAGAAATTTCAAAAAGACTCTCTTTTGGCTCGAAAACCTGCTGCGATTGATTTTTGAAGACCTGGCTATAACTGCTGTTCAATTGGTACAGTCCTGATGCAATCACTTCATTTACCTGCGTTTGGGCTATCTGATAATATTTCGCGTAATCATTTGCCGTTTGCATGGTACCATTTGCCCTTAACGAATATCCCCCAGCAAATAGCGCCACACGTGCCAATATTGCTTTCGCCCCAAATTTGTTAATGCGCTCATCAATTGGAAGAGATGCCGGCAACACGGCAATAGCTTCCTGCATATCCTTCATTACCTGCTCATAGATTACAAAACGATCGGTAAGGGCTAATCTTAAGTCATCTCCGGTAACCGAACTTTTTGTTTTAAATGGTACATCGCCCCAAAGCCGAATCAGTTCTGAGTAGTAAAATCCTCTTAAAAATTTTGCTTCGCCCAACATCCTATTTAGATCAGCTTTTTCAGCAGCCGATCCACTAGTAAACAAATCCATTTGCGGAATACGTTCAATAACCACATTTGCACGATCAATGCCTGCGTATAGCGTTGACCATGTATTGTAAAACATTGAATTTCCAGCCAGGTAATAATAATGCGAAACCTCTCTAAAGTCGTTCACGGTAGTTCCAGGGCTCAAAAACTCGATATCTGTGTCGGCATCAAATACCAATGGAATGTTCCAGGCATAGGTATTTGGACTTTTCATTGCCTCGTAAACACCCAAGGTGGCCGAGTAAGCTTCACTCACAGATCTAAAATAATTTGCTGATGTAAACGCAGAATACGGGGTGGTTTCAATCGATTTTTTGCAGGAAACCAATGGCATCAGTGCAATTAAACCAATCACTAAAATCATTCTGATGTTGATATTTATATTTTTCATTTCGATCGATATTAAAGGGACAAACTTAATCCAGCTACAAAAGATTTTCCTCTCGGATAGGCACTGAAATCTACCCCAGGCGTTAATGGATTATTAATCACGCTTACTTCCGGATCATAACCAGAATAGTTTGTAAATACATGCAGATTATACGCAGTGAAATAGATTCTGGCATTTTTGATTTTTACTTTCTCCAACCATTTCTTTGGAAAGGTATAACCTAAGCTCACATTGTTGATCCTTAGAAAAGAGCCATCTTCTATAGCATATCGGGTTAACCGACCTGCAGTAACACCAGCAATAGAGGCAACTGTATTTTTTCCACTGTTCAATGCTTCTAGTTCCGCAGGATTGGTTACCAATTGCCCTGACGCATTTATATTGGTCCATCTATCGGCCTGAAAAGCAAGATTACTATTGTATTCACCTGTTATGGCCAGATTGTTTTGGATATTGGCATTGTAGATATCATTGCCATAAGTGAAATCCAAAAAGACACTTAGGTCAATTCCCTTATAACTAAAGCTATTGTTAATACCACCCGTGAACTTAGGATTCGCATTTCCGATAACAGTACGGTCAAAATCATTAATCAGGCCATCTGGAGTACCATTCGGACCACTTATATCTGCGTATTTGGCATAACCTGGCTGCACCACGGTTCCATTGTTTACCACACCACTTTTTAATGTATAAGTATTGGTAGTCGAGTTAAAATTAAAATCATTTACCTGATACAATCCATCACCGATGTAACCGTACATGATACCAACAGGCTGTCCAACCTGCAAAATATAATCATTAAAAGAAGTATTATAGCTGCTCACCAGTAACGAATTTTCTTCATTACTCAATTTTAAAACTTTTGTTCTGCTGAATGCAATGTTGAAATTGGTATTCCACTGAAAAGCGGCATTCCGGATATTCACCGTGTTCAGCGTAAATTCGATTCCCTTGCTTGATGTTTCACCAATATTCTGGAGCTGAGTAGTAAATCCAGAACTGGCCGGAATCCGGGTATTGTATAATAGGTCCTTTGAACGGTTATCGTAAATATCTGTTGTAAGGGTTATTCTTTGCTTCCATAAACCTAAATCCAAACCCACATTACGCTGCACTACCGTTTCCCACTTTAAAAATGGATTAGATAAATTAGACTGATAAGCAGTGCTGATAATCTGATTGTTTAAAGGATAATTACCCGTAACAAATGTACTTAGTGAAGCATAGTTTGCAATCCGATTGTTACCAGAACTTCCATAACTCACACGTAACTTTAAATCAGAGAAAATTTTGTTGCCTTCCATAAAAGGTTCCTGTATAATCCGCCAGGCTAATGCAGCCGAAGGAAAATAACCAAATACATTTTCCGATCCGAATTTAGAAGAGCCATCTCTTCTTAAGGAAGCACTCAATAGATACCTGCCTTTGTAGGCATAATTTCCTCTCGCGAAGAAAGAAAGCAATTTATCATCTTCGGCATAAGATGTTGGAAAACCCGCCACAGTACCAGCGCCGAGATTATCAAAACCATTATTAACAGGCGGAAAGCCACTTGCTGATGCTGAAAAATTTTCCAAATAATTATAAATATATTCCTGGCCGATTGAAATATCCATTTTATGGTCTTTCATAAATGTGTTGGCATACGTTAACACATTATTAAAGGAAACGCGTTGGGCGAGTGCATCACTAATGCTTCCGCTAGGTCCACCCGCACGAATCGCCTGAATGTTAGCCGCATCGATGAATGTCTTAATCTTATTGATTTGGCTGGTATAGCTAATCAAACCGTTATAAGTAAGGTGATCGAGAATATTGTACCTTGCAGTTGCACTGGCGTTTAAACTTTTGATTGATTGTTTAATCTGGCGAGAATTGAGCGCAATCAGAGGACTTTGAAAAGCTGGATTCCCCTGGTTATCCAACGGATCAATGGCATCATCCAGTAAATCAAGATCATTGTTATTTTTTCCGTTTATCGGGCGATACTGAAGTAAGGTTTGCAGAAAACTTAACCGGGCATTACCTCCCGTTTGTGTTCCTCCAGTTCCATAAATTGCCTGATTCGAATAATTTACAATGCCTGTCACTACCCCCTTTTTCCCGATATTGTTGGTTACCGTCAGTTTAGCGATATCCTTATTTGCACCGCTATTCAATAATAGTCCATCATTGTTATTTTTGGAATAGAAAAGATTGTATCTGATTTCGCTGTTACCGCCGTTGATGCTAATTTTATGGTACTGGTTCATAACCGTTTTACCTAACACCTCATCTTGCCAGTTTATTCCAGGTCTGTTGCCATAATTGATCTGTAGGGAATCAAAAGAGCCATAGGTATTGATAAATCGCTGAAGCCTGGTGGCATCTCGAACTGAATTTTCGTAAGCATACTGCGCATATTGAAGCGGACTCAATACAGGCAAATATTTGCTTGTAATTCTTGCACCTACGTATCCATCATAGTTTATAGTGGTCTTCCCGCCTTTAAGTTTTTTGGTGGTTACCAAAACCACGCCATTGGCCCCACGGGCGCCATAGATAGCAGTGGCAGAAGCATCTTTCAATACATCAATCGATTCTATGTCCATCGGATCTAAAAAAGCCAACCCTTCCGTTTGTGGTACACCATCCACCACGTATAAAGGTTCGTTACTTTGCGTAATCGAAGTTCCCCCTCTAATTTTAATCGATGGCTCAGCCCCAGGATCTCCGCTACCCACGGTAACCTGCATCCCGGCAATTCTTCCCTGCAATGCCTGGGCAACGTTCTGTACAGGCACTTTAGCAATTTCAGTTCCACTGATGGATGAGACAGACCCTGTTAGACTTCCGCGGGTAGTTTCCTGTCCGTAGCCTGTAACCACAACTTCGTTAAGTGTATTGGATTCGTCCTGCAATTTTGCATTGATATCAGTTCTGTTATTCACACTGATTTCTATCATTTTTGATCCCACGTACCTGTAAACAAGTATGGCATTTGCGGGCACTTTAATTTGATAGGATCCATTTTGTGAAGATATCACCGCGTTCTTCGTGCCTTTTTCGAGAATTGTCGCACCTGGGATTGGTTGGTTAGTTCCATCTCGAACCACGCCTTTTACCGTAATCACAGTTTGAGCTTGCGATACTGCAACTAAGCATAGCAAACATAGCATAAGTACGATTTTTTTCATTTTAGTTAGGTTAGTTTGGTATATATTATTGGTTAGCTATTTAGATATTGTATTTGCCGAAGTTCGATTGCAAATAGTCAATCATTACCGAAAACGAATCTAGGTTTTCGAATTCATTATGAGTTTTAAATTTGATTAAATCAGTATCAAAATTGGTTAATAATGCTGTTAGATGATCATCTTCTGCATAACAGGTTCGGTTGCACCGTATTTTTGAAATACGTTTGCTGCACAGCCCAACAATCCAGCCTTATTACCAAGGCTAGCAGCAACAATTTGGGCAGCACCTGGTCCTGTGGGTATGGCCAATGCCAATACCCGTTTTTCAATCTCTTTGGTATAAAAGGAACCAGACTCACTAATGCCCCCACCAATAATTACTTTTTGTGGATTGAACAGATTGATAAAACTTACAATTCCTGTAGCCATGTAATCGAAATGAGATTCCATCACTTCCATCGCCTCACTTTCCCTCAACATGTACCGACTAACGATATATTTAGCATCAACATGATCAGGAGCGTCTTTACTAATAGCTTGATAGTGATTGACCATTGCAGTAACAGAAGCATAGGCTTCCAAACATCCCCTGGCCCCACATGCACAGGCCTTACCTTTATGATTTACGATGATATGCCCCAGTTCGGTTCCCCTGTTCTTAAACCCACCGTAAAGTTTACCATCAATTAATACAGCGCCTCCTATTCCGGTACCCACGGTAATAAATACCGCGTCACTACAGTCTTTCGCTGCACCGTAGGTGAGCTCACCGAGCCCCATAAGGTTTGCGTCATTATCAATGATGATGTTTTTTCGCGTAATCAGTTTTAAAATATTCCCCAGCTCTACATTTCTAAACCCCGGTAGATTGATTCCACCTGCAATTACTATATTATCCTCAATGATACCGGGAAATCCTACACCAACCCCAAGAATGCTATCAGCATATCTTTTGGTACAATCATTAATTACTTCGGTCATGTGGCCGATTACAGCACTGTGTGTTTTAACGTTTTTCAGCGAAACAGTTGTTGTATATAAAATTTCACCATGGGCATTTACAACTCCGCACTTGATGGAAGATCCGCCAACGTCTATACCTATTGCATTTAAATGGTTCATATTAAAACAGTTATTTAGGTTGAGATAATTTATGATTAGTATACCCTTGCGGTATTGAACATAATCAAACCCTAAAGTACATGCATTTCGAAACTTATACTTTCAATTTTAGCCCAAAGTATTTAGGTTTTGTACAATAATTACAATTGGTAGATGAGAAAAATCTAACCAAAGCATGCGTTTTTAAAGCTTTCCATTGAAAACCCTTTTTGATCAAAATCTAAAGCATTTTAACGAAAATCGAAATCGGAAACCGTTTGCCTGGCCTAACTTCACAATTGCTTATTAAGCAGTTTATTTAACCAGCAAAAATATAAATCTCTCTGATGAAAAAAGTCCTTAACATATTCCTTATTAGTGCATGCAGCTTTAAAAGTTACGCACAACAAGAAATGCAGTGGTTTTCCAAAGCAACACAAGTAGTCGAGTTTCAACTAAAGAAAGCTGCAAATACCTACAGGCCGGGAAAAAATCCGCGTTCGGTTAATCCCGATGGAACCGTAAGGCTGGCTCCGTACAAAGACTGGACAACCGGATTTTTTCCAGGCTCGTTATGGTATGGCTATGAACTTACGGGAGATAAAACGCTGGCAGCTGATGCCAAACGATTTACTTTAGCCTTAGATTCGGCAAGGTATATCACCAATACCCATGATGTTGGTTTTATGCTTTACTGTTCTTATGGAAATGCGTATCGCATCACTGGAGACAAAGAATATCTTCCAGCACTGAAAGATGGCGCAAAGCATTTATTGAACCGTTTCGATCCTAAAATCGGAGTGATCAGATCATGGGACTTCGCCTGGTGGAATTATCCGGTTATTATTGATAACATGATGAATTTGGAATATTTATATTGGGCTTCAGACATTTTAAAACAGCCCAGCTATGCCAACGCCGCCAATGCCCATGCATTAACCACTATAAAAAACCATTTCAGGAAAGATTTTAGCTCTTATCACGTTGTAGATTATGATCCGAAAACAGGTAAGGTTATTCGAAAGGCAACACACCAAGGTTTGACTGATGAATCGGCTTGGGCCCGCGGACAAGCATGGGGATTGTATGGATACGCCATGTGCTATGCCAATTCAAAAGACGAGAGATTTTTGGCTCAGGCCGAACATATTGCATCTTTTATCATGAATCACCCAAAAATGCCAAAAGATAAAGTACCCGCCTGGGATTTTGATGTCCACAATGCACTGGACACCGCAGAGCGAGCGCCGAGAGATGCTTCGGCTGCAGCAGTAATTGCTTCTGGATTATTGGAACTGAGCACTCAGGTTAAAGATGGCCAGAAATACTTCACCTATGCGGAAGATATATTGAAATCACTTTCATCTGATGATTATCTAGCGAAACCTGGTGAAAACAAATATTTTATTTTAAAACACAGTGTTGGTGCTTTCCTTTATAATTCAGAAATTGATACCCCACTTGATTATGCAGATTATTATTATCTGGAAGCACTGACACGATATAAAGAAATCAAGAAAATTGATTTGCAATCAATTAAAAAACCTTAGTCATGAAATTAAATATTTTCATCATTCTCACCATCGTTGCAGTACCCTTTGTAAGTTTAAGGGCTCAGGAAAGCCCTATTTCAAAAGAAGACTTCATTGATATTAATCTGACCTATCCAGGGTTAGAGAAAGTAAATCAACGCTTTCAGTCCAAGCAGTACGTTGAAGCTGCTCAAGAACTGTTAAGCTATTATCGCAACCGAAAAACTATTCGCCATCCTGAATTCAATATTGGAGATGAGCAGCGTTTCAGAGGAAAATCTATAGGGAATGCGAATCAGCAAAAGGCAGATAACGCATTGTTGCACAAATTTCAACCCCACAAGGGATATGGTTTTTTTGATTATGGACAAGATATCAACTGGCAACTTTGGCCGGTTAAAGACAATGAGGTAAAATGGCAGCTGCATCGTGTATACTGGTGGCAAGCAATGGGTTTGGCTTATCGAAGCAGCGGTGATGAGAAATATACCAGGGAATGGGTTTTTCAGTTCCGTGACTGGGTAAAGAAAAATCCATTAGGTTTATCGGCAGATAATGATGCCTACGCCTGGAGGCCGCTTGAAGTTTCTGAAAGAATACAAAGCTTACCTGGAACTTTCAATTTATTTCTATCATCATCTGAATTTACGCCAGCATTTTTAATGGAATTTTTAAAGTCTTTCCATCAGCAAGCAGATTATATTCCACAACATTATTCTGAAGAGGGAAATCACCTGTTATTCGAAGCACAAAGGATATTGTTTGCAGGGTCATTTTTCCCTGAGTTTAAAGCATCGCCATTCTGGAGAAAGAGCGGTATTGATGTTTTAAATACCGAAATCAAAAAACAGGTTTATGCCGACGGTGTGCAATATGAGTTATCCCCGGCCTACCACGTCGCATCCATCGATATTTTTCTTAAAGGTTACAATGCAGCAAAAATGGCCGGGGTTGAAAGTGAGTTTCCTGAAAGTTTTAGCGAAACCATTGAGCGTATGATCATGGCCAATATTGATTTCTCATTCCCGGATTATAATGCGCCGATGTTTGGCGATTCCTGGATTGCTGACAAGTCTGGAAGAATAAAATTGTATCAGGCCTGGGCTAAAAGCTTTCCGAAGAATAAAGTAATCCAATATTTTGCCACAGAAGGAAAAGAAGGAGAACTTCCTGATCACCTCTCTCACGCATCAAGCAATGCAGGTTTTTATACGTTCAGGAATGGGTGGAATAATCAATCGACAGTAATGGTTTTGAAGGCAAGCCCACCGGGAGAATTCCATGCACAGCCTGATAATGGAACCTTTGAACTTTATGTGAAAGGTAGAAATTTTATGCCTGATGCTGGCGCTTTTGTCTACAGCGGCGATGCAGAAATTAATAAACTTCGTGAAGAGTACCGCCAAACCAAAATGCATAATACACTTACTTTGAATGATCAGAATATGGTGATTACAAATGCTAAGCAAAATAAATGGAAACTGGGTAAAATGATGGATGTATTGACATTTACCAACCCCAGTTATAAGGATTTAGATCATAAGCGAACTGTTCTTTTCATTGATAAAAAATATTTCATCATTATTGATAGAGCAATCGGTTCTGCAACAGGAAAACTGGATGTACGCTTTCATTTGAAAGAAGATGCCAAACCAGTTTACGATAAATCAAAAAACCTTGTTTATACCACTTATAATGATGCTAACAACTTGTTGATCCAATCACTCAATTCAGATAAAGTGACTTTGTTGGAAGAGCAAAGTAAAGTTTCTTACGAGTATAGAAAAGAAATGCCTCGACCAGCGGTAGCTTTCCAAAAACGGAAGGTAGATTCAACAACACAATATTTCATCAGTGTGATTTACCCTTTTACTGGTAAAAAAGCACCAGAAATAACAATGAAAGAAAATACTGGAAATGACTTTGTCCAAGGTAAAATAGATTTCTCATTGATGATAAACGGAAAAGGTCAGAACATTAAAACCAATATTAATCAGTAGAGATTATTTGTTCTACCTTATTATAAACTCAATCTAACCATAGGCACCTATGAAAAACGTAAATATTATATCGCCGAAATATCTGATATTTTTTACACTAATAGCGGTGTCTTGTAGAAAAGAAAGCATTGTTGACAGCCAAGGTAGTGTTCAAACACTATCTTTGAGTAATAAAAACAATGTTAAAAAAGCGGGTGATATATTTAATAATGGCGACACTATCTTAAATGTAAATTACGAAACTGGTACCTTTGATTCAGGAATTACAGGTTTGACGGCTACGCATGCGAGTGCTGCAGATGCCGCCTACATGATCAACCCAGCAGGAAATGGTAGCGGTTATGCCATTGCGCACAAAATAGTTTATGGCGATACCACCTATAATTCTGATGGAAACATAAGAAGTGAAAGTGATGCAATAGCTATACAGCAGGCAAGGTTTTTTCCTGGCGATGAACGTCGTTACGAATTCAGTATTTTATTAAAGGACTGGACGCCCTGGGTTTCCGGGCCAACCTACGAAACAACTATCTACCAACTTAAAGTATCAGGCAATTCTACATCCGGATCTGGTGTTCCATTACAATTTCGAACAGCAAGAAATGCAATGCGTTTAAGATATGAAGGTTCTACCTCTATTAAAGACATTATTACTGATTTGCGTCCATATGTAAATCAATGGTTAAATTTCAGGGTAGATGTACTATGGGCAAACAATAATACAGGCTATATGAAAACCTATATGAAGCTTCCAGGACAAACAAGTTATACCATGGTTGACGAAAAAACGAACTATCACACGTTTGCCGGCGATGTAAGTATTGGAAATGTAGGTTACATTAAATGGGGAGTTTATGTAACTCAAGCGCCTTTAACGCGTATTGCTTACCATGATAATATCAGAATTATCAAGTTGCCGCTACAATAGGATACCCCATCCAATAGAACTAGAAATTGATCTTTTTGGCTAAACAAATTAAACTGATTTCGAAATTATTCTAATCTACTTTAAGGAAAAATAAATCCAAAAGCCCTCGACAAAAAGATGAACTTAGGGCCAACAGAAATGCTACTTAAAAATACCATCCGGTAGTATCGCAGTCCAGGATTTAGGAAAACTTTTAATACCAAAGATTTCGGCTATTACTCTCGAAGTGTTTCTGTTACTGTTATAAATTTGAGCAATACCCGAGTTTTTTATTTTGGGTCCGGTAATTGCCCAGGGAATTTGCATTTCCTCCATACTCACACCTCCGTGGCCAGTTCCTTTACCGCCGTGATCAGTGATAAGTAAAAAATATGTATCCCGGGCCAGATTATTCACTTCCAATTTCTTAACAAATTCACCAATAGCCTGGTCTGCTTCTTTAACCGCCTCAATGTATTCGTTAGACATCCACTTAAAGCCATGCCCAGCATGGTCAATTCTCACACTATATAAAAAAACGAGTTGTGGACTTTTTTTGTTATCCAGAATAAATTGCCCGGCTGATTTATAGTTATCAGCAAATCCATCTTTCTCTTCGAATGAGGCTACATCTAAATATTTTTTATTCATCGAATTGATTAACTCAGCCCAATTGTAGTAAAATGCAGTTTTAATCCCTGGTTTAGCATCTTTCAAAATCTTGAAAATGGAAGGAAAATATCCCTCACTGTCTACATCCGAAGCCTGAAGCTCGTGCTTATTTAAGGTCCAGCTGTTACTGGTAACACCATGTTCTTCAGGACCAGATCCAGAAAAATGGCTAGTCCAGTTTGGAAGCGTTACGGATGGCATTACCGGTCTGGTATCCAGAGAAATGAGTCCTTTAGCAAAAAGTTTATCAATGTTTGGATGTGGTATTTTACTAAACGCTTCAGATGAAAAGCCATCTAAACCGATAATGACTACACGTTGGCCAAAAACTGTTGATACAGATGTCATGAAAAAAATCAACAGAATAGATACAATTTTTAGAGATTTCATATTTTTAAAATTTACATTGAACAAAACCTACCTCTTATTCACAAAACGGACTGCCCAGACACTTATTGAAGATAATATACATAAAACGGAAATAATGATGAAGATACTATTTGTACTTCCGGTGATATCGATAGCATAGCCCAGAATTGGTTCTCCAAATGCAGCGAACATATATCCTGTCATATTCATAAAACCTATGCCGGTACCCGTTAAATTACTACCCAACAAATCCGGACTTAGTGGCCAGAAGCATGCCTGTGGGCCATAAACAAAGAAACCAGCAAGCAACATCAGCGTGCCTCCCAAAACCAGATTGTGCACAGGTGAAATGTAAACTAATCCTGCAATGAAAGCGCTCACCAGCATCCCAAAGGCGATGGCTTTTATCCTGTCTTTTTTAAATATGCTGTCAGAGAGCATGCCAAAGGTTAGTGCACCGGCCGCCATTCCTACAGGCAATAGGAATGTTACCCATAAGTTTCCCGGATTTTCTTTCCAATTTCCTCCCAGATAATGAACAGGAACCCAAAATATAAGTCCGTATCGTGCCATACTTTCAAAGCCGAAGGCAAGTGTGGCAATCATAAATTTCTTATTACCCAATACTTTGCGATAACGCTCCACCCAGCTTAACTCGTCTTCTTCTTTGATCACTTTTCTCGAAGTCTTTTCGGGTTTATCTCTGGCAATAATCATAAAAGCAGTGGCCGAAATCAGCAGTAAAAGTACAGGAAGGCGAAATAGCATTCTCCATTCATATCCTTGTTGTAACAAGATGATGGAAAGCAAATAGGTTACCACAGAGGAAAGACCAGCAGCCATTGTATAAAATCCAAATGCCTTGCCACGTTCCTCTTCACTCCACCAGTTATTAATCAGTTTAGCACCGGGTGCCCATGCCATCGACTGAAAGTAGCCGTTCAACGCCCATAAAATCATGATTAAGGTTGGATTGCTAGAAAAGCTTATTGCAACATTGGTCATAATGGAAAGGTATGCACCAGTAGTGACCATAATTCTTGCACTAAGCCGATCAGCAAGATTGCCATTAATCAGCTGACCTATTGAATAACCAATTAACATCGCGAAACTAATCCAACCGATTGTTGCATAAGGAATATTCAAATCTGAAGCCATTCCCTTTGCTGCCCATCCGAAATTGTGCCTGCCGGTGTAGAAGAACAAGTAGCAGAACATGGTAATAAGCAACATTTTCCATTGCTGAACCCGGAATTTTTTATCCATTATAAATTGATTTTTAAATCTTCCAGATTAATTCCCACCCGGAGTGGCTTATGTTCTACCGCATAGGCAAAAGCTTCATCAGCTTGATATAGATTAAACTCTTTTGCAACAACATCCTTAAAAGGGTAATCATCATGATGATGGTTGATGAATTCTACCGCGGAGATAAAATCATCATAGTTGTAATTGTGGAGCCCTTTGATCGTAATTAGTTTGCGGATGATTGACTCGGGGTCCAGTTGTAGTTTTCTGGTTTTGAATACAGCTCCGATCCAGATGGCTGTTCCCCCAATAGCTAAACTTCCCAAACTGTTTTCCATGGCTTCAACTGAACCACTCATATCGAAGGCGATATCAATTGATTCGGGAAGAGCACTTGATCCGTCGTTCAATAAATGCACATCTGTCGCCCCGAACTTTCTCGCTACTCTTAACCTTGCATCATTTATATCTGCCATGTGAATGGCTTTTGCACCATGCTCACTACACATTGCGGAACAGACCATTCCTAAAAGGCCGCTGCCCGTAATAAGGATATTTTTGTTCTTCAAATCTCCGGCAAGCCTTAGCGCACCAGATACAGTTGCCACTGCACAGTTAATTATTGCAGCAACGGCTAAAGGCACATCAAGATCAACTTTTAAAACAGCTGTGCCTGGTTTGAGTATGCAGTGGGTTGATAATCCACCATGCAATGAATCTTCTGTTGTGATCTGGGCATGGCCATATTTAAACAGTTTGTCTCCTTTTTGCGGCATTCCCAACTTCGACATTTCCGAATCAGGATCTGAAGAAAATATACTCCAGGTTACTCGGTCACCCTTTTGAAGAAGATTACCCAAGTGATCTTGCTGGGAATGTTTATGTGAAAACGATACGATCTCTCCAACAATTTCATGTCCAAGAACAGTGGGAACCTTTTCGTGCCTTAAGCCACAATAAGTATGCAGGTCACTTCCACATATTGTAGTATAAAGATTTCTGATCAAAATCTCCCCATCTCCAAGTTTTGGGATTTCTCTTTCCAAAATTTCCATGGGCTCTCCATGTCCACTAAATGCGGCTAGCTTCGCATAACTCATTGTTATTTTTTTAAAAGTTTAAATGTTTTAGCATCTATTGAGAATGCTGATGCCTGATGTTCTTTTGCATTGCGGCTTAAGATGTTATCCACAAAAAAATAGGTTGCTTTAAATTCTGTTTTACTTACCTGAGCGATAAAATAGCCGTGACTCTTGATATCCCCAAACACTAAATGGGGGTTGATAGTTGAATCGGCCAGCATGTTTTCAAACTCAATTATTTCTTTATTCTCTTTCCTATCTCCGTTTTTTGAAGTGATTGAGGGAGTTAACAATTCCCATGCAATGGGTTTTTGAGTATATGGCTTGGTGTAGTTCATAAATTTTTCCTCTTTGTTGACAGCCAAGACGAAGGATTCATGATGATCACCGGTAAGAAAAATAGTATTGCCTGAAACTTCCTGATTCAGAAGATCGAGTATCCTAGCCCTTTCATAGGGGTAGCCCAGCCACCAGTCATTATATTTAGGAAGTTTAAAGCCATCAGCCACAGCATAACCAGAGAACATCACTTGATTTGCAATGAGTTTCCATGTTGCTTTACTGTTTTTTAGTTCATCAGCAAGCCAGTTGAACTGGCTTTTACCCAAAATAGCTCGATCCGAATCCCCAAACTCTTTTTCACTGCTTTCCATCTGTCTGGTTCTGCCAGCAATGCGTTCATCCATGAGATAAAGGGAAATATCATTTCCAATTTCAAATTTCCTACGTATCTGGCTGGCATTTTTTGCCCGTACAGGCATCCACTCCAGATAGGCCTGAATAGCCGTTTTTTTCCTTAGTGTCCAAGGGCCTTCCTTCTCCTGATGGTTTTTAGCACCGTCCTTATATGCATCATTGGCTAATTCATGGTCATCCCAAATTAAATAGAAAGGTTTCTGCTGATGGAGGATCTGTAAATCAGGATCTGTACGGTACTGCGCATATCTGGTTCTGTAATCCTGCAAGGTGAGCACTTCATGTCTGGGTGAATTTATTCTACCCGATTCAGGATTGCCATATTCTCCAGTACCGTACTCATAGATATAATCACCAAGGTGAAGTATAAGATCTACCACTTCTTTTTCTGCCAGAAAACGAAATGAATTAAAATATCCGTCTTCCCAGTTACTGCAGCTCACTACAGCCATTGAAAAAGTGCCACTATCCAAAGAATTTGGAAGGGTCTTTGTCAATCCGATCGGAGAAACCTGCCCATCATAAATAAAACGGTAATAATACCGATTCCCTGCACTGAGTGCTTTAACATCAACCTTCACAGTATAATCTGCCTTGGCTGATATAAGCTTCGTTCCTGTTGCAACCAATTGTATAAATTCCAGATCTTGCGAAACTTCCCAGTTGACAACTTTTCTCTGAGGATCAGAACTAGAAATCCTTGTCCAGATGATCACCCTATCCTGCAAGGGGTCACCGGAGGCTACCCCATGCAGAAAACAGTTGCTGTTAGATTTTCCCGCCCCGGAAAGCATCACCGGGAGAGGAATGAGCAGCGCTGTGGTGAGAATAAATTTTCTTCTGGAAATTTTCACATGCATTAGAATTGGAATTCAAATATGTCTTTGTATGCGTTATAAACCGGATGAGCGGTAGTATATTCCTTTATAACCAACGTCGAGTTTGCTTTTGAGGCATTTTCATCTAGTTTAAGGTTTGTAGAGCCTGTCAAGGTATAATATGTACTGATCCCGCTAAAGGCAAAAGTTAAATTTTTCGCGTGCGTCGGCTTGCCATACTTCATCACGCCGATGTTATTAAATATGCTCAGAGGCCTAGTCGACTGATAAGAGTTTGTCTTAGCCATCAATCGGAAGTGCTTCAATCCGGAAGTGTTCGAAGCGTAGATGCGTTCCAACTCTGAAAACAATTTAGACCCGAAATTGTCCGTTTTTTGATGGTACATATTTACTTTGAGGTAACGGTCTCCGCTGGTAGTAGCCATCTGGGAAACGTATTTCGCTACAGGGTTAAAGTTGACATCCCACGCATTGCCCTGAACCGCAGCACTATCTGCCTGCCCAGCTACATAGGTTCCCGCTGGTGATAGTGGTATCGGGGTGAAGTAGCTGCTAAAATGATAGTCATCATAATTTAAACCATTGGATGCATGAAGGTTTCTTACTGCAGCATGGAAGTTAGCCTGATTTGAATTATTCTCATAAATAAGCTCGAAGTATTTATTAAAAGACTCCATCAGCTCGGCATGTCCGTTGACAAGCATCCCAGACTGAACCCAGTCCTTCCCTGTCGGAATCCCGGTTGTTGCATGATCATCCACATTCCCAGTTGTACTGAAAACCGAATTTAAAACATCGACACCGTCTCCGGCATAATGACTAACGGTCATATATTTTGCATGCATCTGCTGATAAGCTTCAGGTCCCCAGCTAACCTTTCGCATCCTCAGATAATCTTTAACTTTTTTTGTAGGATCGCTCGTACAAGGATCTTCCATAAAGCCATTAATATAATTAAACACACTTTCTGAAACATCGAACTGGTAAACAAAATCAACTTTTACCTGGTTGAGCGCTGCTTTAACAATAGAATAAATTAATTTTTCCGAGCTCTCCCCACCATGATCGTTTCCTTTTACAAATCCATAAGATGCATCTGTTGGGTTAAAGCCGACATAAGAATTGAAGCCGATTTTATACATGGCAAACTTTACACGTACATCAGTTGCTGGATGGGCACTCTTATAGGCGATTGCCCTGTTCAACAGATCTCCATATTTAAAAATCGGGCTATTTTTGGTGTCCCCAACGTTTCGGGAATAGGCTTTAACCCTTACCAAACGGCCATCATAATTAAAGGTTGTTTCTTCGGAAACTGAGGCTAGTCCCAGCGCTGAACGATTGGCTGCCATGGCATATTGGCCTGATTTAATGACCATGGTTTCTGATTCTTTTTTTTCGCTGACCGGGCTAAGAGAAATGAGCTCATTTTCCTTGCAAGAACAGATTACGAATACAGACAGAATGATTATTGAAATATATAATTTTTTCATTTTTAAGGCTCTCAATATTAAAAACTCCAGTTTAAACCAACCCTGCCCCTTGCTGAATAATATTCAACCTGCTCGGGTCTGCTCTTAACGCCATGATAGTATCTAAGCGGCGCATTTGTCAGGTTATTGGCATCCACCAAAAGCGTGATGTTTTTGGGGAAATTATAAGACATATTCACATCTAAGTGAAAATCCTTATCCTGGTAACGATCTGCGCCGTTGTTATCCCTAATTTCCACCAGAAAAGCCTGGCGATAATTGGCAGCTATACGAAATGAAAAGCGGTCTTTTTCATAAAATATCGCTGCATTTACAATATTGGGCGATTGATTTAATAAGCCAATCTTTTCACCTGGCCTGTCATCAAGTGTTGTTTCAGACTTTGTGTAAGTATAATTAAGGTTAAGACCTAAACCACTTAAAATTCCTGGCAAAAAAGTAAACTTCTGGTTGTAGGCCAATTCAATACCATATAGCTTGGCATTTTCAGCATTCAGTGGCTGCGAAACCTGGTAATTGGCCGTTACCCCTTCAATGTTCTGGCTCTGGGTAAACGATTGAGAATACACTGCATCTTTAATACTTTTGTAGAACAATCCACCCGTTAGGTAGCTGGTTCCATTAAGATAATAACTCCCGATCAAATCATAATTCCAAGAAAACGTTGGACGTAAATCTGGATTTCCAAGTGCTATTGTGAGCGTATTAGGATTTACACGCGTCGTCGGACTAATCTCATTAAAAGCAGCTCTTGCAAAAGTTCTGGTTACAGCTGCCCTGATGTCGGCCTTTTCATTAGGTTTATAGATGAAGTGAAGCATTGGAAGTGCAGCAGGAACATTTTTGCTACCCGATACTGGACTTACTTTTTTAGTGATATCATTGTAGCTATAGCTGTCGGTTTTGTTTGACGTATATTCATACCTTAAGCCACCCACCATTTTGATTTCTGTATTCAGGTCCCATTCTCCCATAACATACCCGGCCCCAACTTTTTCAACAGCATCGTAATTACCGGCTGCATAAGAAGAATTAGTGGCATCGTTTGCAGTATAGGTAAGATTTTGGGCAACCGAAGGGATGCTGTAAGGATTAATAAATGAGCCAACTGTTGGATAATCAAACTTCAGGTTATCATAAGCATTATTAAGCTCTGGAAACCAATTTTTGGTTGGAAACTGCTCTCTTTCCCATAACGGAAGATAGGCTTTAGCTGCAGTGGTTTTGTAAACCCAGGTTTGATACCTGTAATCATATTTACTGCTTTTATACCTGAATTTACCGCCAAACTTCACAAGCAGATTACTCGTTGCCTGGTATTTGAAATCGAGGGCAGCAACCTTGTCGCTTTCGGTAATATTTCGGATTGATGTAACAAATCTATCTAAATAATAGTTATCAGGATTGTAAGGAGTAGTAGCAGAAAAATGGGGCTGGATGTTTTCCGGATCATCCCCTTGGTACCCTTGAGGACCATCACCTTTCAAAAACTTATAGTCCTTACCGCTAATATTTACCAGATTATCATATTTTACCGATTGTACCCAGTTTCCATAGTAATAGCCTCGATTTTCTTTGGTTGCCGAAGATGGTCCTTTATAGCCGGCCCATGATTTATACCATGCCAGTCGAGCATTCATGCTCAGTTTCGAGCTTAATGCAGATTCAATACCTGTTTCACCTCCATAATTTTTAAAATAATAATCCACAACATTCCATCTCAGTACAGCGTTGTTTGTTGCCCGATCAAAATAGTGCATCGTTTTACGGTTCCTTTCATTGTCAAGCAGTTCAGTGTAATATCCTCGGGCGTACCACTTTGTTCCCGGTGCAAGGGCATAGTCCAGAGAGGCATTCAATGTTTTGTTGGTCCTGGTTCCCTGATAATTTCTCACATCAAGGGTTGTTACATTATGAAGTTGATTACCATAAATTACCTCGTAATCATCTGTAGCATAAGTACGTTGATTAATACTCCCAAGAACTAAAAATCCAAGTTTGTTATTGAGCAGGCGATCCCCATATAATACGCTTCCATTATATCCAAACTTGTCATTTGGACGTTCCGCATACGGAATAGCACCCATTACACGAAAAGTTCTTTTTTCCGGAGATGTCCTGGTGATGAAATTGATAGTTCCACCGATTGCATCCCCTTCATAATCAGGTGTTATTGCCTTAACTACCTGTATATATTGAATCAGCTCTGCAGGGAGGATATCCATTGGAACAGTCCTATTACCAAGAAGATCTCCTGATGTTTTCGCAGCAGGCATACGGTCGCCGTTTATGGTTGTTGAGCTCCATTGCGAAGGTGTACCACGCACAGTGACGTATCTGCCCTCGCCCTGATCTCGGTCTATGCTTACTCCAGCAATTCGTTGTACCGCTTCAGCTGCATTAATGTCAGGCAGCTTGCCAATCGCATCGGCACTGGCAACATCCATTATGGCGGTAGCATTTCTTCTCATTGCAACTGCTTTTCGTTCTCCGGCGCTGTACATCCCCTTAACCACAACCTGTTGCAGGTCATTTCCAGAACTTAGTTTGATATTTCCAAGTAGGGATACTTTATTGTTAATGATGCTGACGGTTGTATCTTTCGTACCATAGCCGACCATGGAGATGGATACTTTATAATCTCCTGCTGGAAGAGAAATCGAGAATGAGCCATCAAGACTTGAAATGGTTTTTGATTTTGTGTTCTGAATATTAATCGTTGCATATGGTAGCGGTCCGGACTGATCGCTAACCGTTCCTCTTAATGTCCCTTGTGCAAAAGCCATGGTAAAGTTTGCACATACGAAAGCGATGATAATGTATAAGTTTTTCATGATTCTTAGA
Organism: Pedobacter sp. AC212; assembly: GCF_979258625.1. Lineage (NCBI taxonomy): Bacteria > Pseudomonadati > Bacteroidota > Sphingobacteriia > Sphingobacteriales > Sphingobacteriaceae > Pedobacter > Pedobacter sp. AC212. The sequence continues at coordinate 4,156,149 of NZ_OZ409870.1, forward strand.
TTTTACAACGTCTATTAATCATTGAAATAATCTCATGAATTCCAAGCCCGTTATAGTTCTGTTTGATCAGGGCTGTTTTTTCTTGTGTTAAGGGAATGTTTTCCATAACTTTGTTGAATGATTGTGATTTAAATTGATTGGACTCGATTTTTATTTCAGTTTGATAATGGAGATGTTCAAGCATCTCCATTTCTGTTTTATTGTATGTTAGAAAGATCTATTAAGATATTAGCGCACAACTAATGTTTAGCAAAACTAAACTTTGTTCATTAAGAGCATCTCTGACTTATGTTAAGTTTTGATTAAATAAGATCAGGCAATTCAATGAAAGTGAAGACCTGAATAGGAATCTATAACAGGCAAAAGATCAATCAAATTATTTATTACAGCGTGTGGATTTGCAGTTTTAAGCTGCGAGGCAGTATGGGCACCGGTGGTTATTCCGATACTCAGACCACACCCAGCATTCTGCCCCTCATTAATATCCACAATCGAATCGCCTACTTTGGCAACCTCTCCGCTATCTTTCACATTAAATGCTTGCATGGCAAACTTGATCATATCTGGATCAGGGCGGTTTCTACTTACATCCGAGGCTGTTACGAGTGCGTCAAATTCAATTCCAATCTTCCAGTTTAGTTTCTCCAAGATCGAGCATGCCGTTTTCCGATCGTAGCCTGTGTTTAGTACGGTAATAATTTTTCTTTCCTTAAGTGCTAAGAAGATATGCGTTGCATTAGGTTGGGGCAAAATGTCTGCTGTGTCATACGCCTTAGTTAAAGCAATAATGAAATGATCATAAATTTGAGTGACAAGCCCTTCGTCATGCGTGTTTGAAAAGTGAGAAAGAATGGAGCGGATAGCTTCCTTTTTTTCTTTTCCAGCACCTTGTTCCAACACCTGGTTTAAAGAGAATTCGAAACCTGTGGCATTGATAGATGTTTGTAGAGTTTTGTAAACGAGGTTATCTTCGTTTACTGTGGTGCCTGCCATATCGAAGACTACCATTCTTATTTTTTGCTCTGACATATTCAATAATTAAACTGAATGAATACACTTAAACTTTGAATAAGCATAAACATTGTTTAGCAAAACTAAACAATGTTTATAATCAATAAAACTTCTCTACATTAAGTTTTTGTTAAGTTTAAGAATTCTCTGTCTCAAAAAAATAAATTACAAGCATTATAGCAGTTTTTTTTCCTGTATTGGTCGGGGTATGAGAAATCCGACCATCAAATAAGAGAGAATCTCCTGCGGACAGTTGATAAAAATTGTTGCCTATATTATAGGATACATCACCACTGATGACATATTTATATTCGAAAGCTTGAGTTTCTACCATCGGCCTGCTTGCATTTGGTTCAAGCTCTAACAGTACAATATCTACAGTACCATTTTTAACGGATTGTGTAAAGATGCGCTGATAGGAAAAACCTAGTGCATCCTCTTTTTCAAATCTTTCGTATTCCGCAGATTTTTTAACGATGACAACGGTTGAATCATCAGTGTTCTTGAAGTCCTTGAAAAACACATTAAGGTCAATGTTTAGCGCTTTGATAATGTCGATAAGGACAATTAAAGATGGGATTGTTCTTGAATTTTCAATCTGAGATATAAGTCCTTTGCTTACATTAGCCTTATCAGCCAGCTCTTGCACTGTGATGTTTTGCTCACGTCTTTTCTCTTTAATCCTGTTGCTTATTTTTACTAAAGTATCTTGCTTCATATTTAGTTCACCTCAAATTGATTTTGTAACGTTCATCACAAACAAAGGTAAGTATACAAAGTTAAGTAATTATAAACACGAAAATATATGTGGTATTTTAAGAATCTTGAAACATTGAGTTAATATTAAATAATTGATAATGAGTTATCAAAGAAGTGATTATTTTGATTGATCTGAAAAAAGCTTAATGTAATTCTACGATAAAAAAAGACTTATTCGTTTTTCGCCTAACCTCGACCGGTTATTGCTCAAAACACACCAACTTAAAGCTCTTTCGTCAAAGTATTTACGGAAGCTCTTTTCTGATAATTTGGATCGAAATGCACAAACTTTATCCTTCCTGAACGATTAATGATGTAAGTTGCTGGTACTGGAAGCGTATGGCGTGTATTGCCATTATTGACTTCCAAATCAATCCCATAACCTTTATATTTTGAAAAAGTCGCATCATCCATCATGAAATTTACACCGTAAGCTTTCATAATATCATCATCCTTATCCTGTATAATGGAGAAACCTGCACTGGTTTTTTTTATTGTTTTTGAAATGTTTTCATTGGTTTCTGGGGTTACGCCAATCACATAAGCATCTTTGCTTGTAAGTAGCTGCAGGGAATCCTGAAGTTCTTTAATATGCTTGTTACAATACGGGCACCATTGGCCGCGGTAGAAAAAAAGCACTACAGATTTATGTTGTTTTAACAACGCTTGTAAACTGATCTTTTTTCCATTTTGGTCCGTCCCACTAAAAGCCGGGGCATTCGCTCCCACAACTAACCCCTTTTGAGCGTTTGCATTTAAAATTACTGCAACAAACAAGGCAATAAATAATATAATTCTTTTCATAATATTACAAATTTTGGCAGGAGAATTTAGAAAATTCCCCTGCCTGTTTTTTTACATTTTACTTTTCGACATTTTGTCTTTTGCTATTTTAGATTTCTCCATCTTGGCTTTTTTGGTCGAATCTGCCTTCATCTTCGACATTTTGCTTTTTTCCATCTTATCCATTTTCTTCTTGCCCATTTTATCCTGTTGAGGACTGTTTGCAAAGCTCGATGCAGAAAGACTTAGAGTTACCAACGCAGCAAGAACAATTTTAGCTGCAGATTTTAAGAATTGATTTTTCATGTTTTTGTGTTTTTGTTTCCCTTTTTGTCGCAACCTATTTGAAAACCTTACAATCAAAATCAATTTTTATTCATTTCTTTTTCGATTCTTTGTTTTAAGCTCCATTTGAAATCTTCGTCAAGCTTTAACTCTTCATTTTTGAAACCAACAAATAAGCGATTAATAAGTATGCTTTGTTGCTGAAAGGTCCTGCAAACGGAACAACCTGCAAGGTGTATTTTTAGTTGCAAGACCTCAGAGGCAGTAATCTTCGCTAATGTTTTTTTCTCTATCAGGAAAGTTGCCTGCCTGCAATTGTATATTATCTTCTTTAAAGCTCCGGTCATATCAATTCCAATTTTTTTGAAGGCAAGCCCTCAGGTTTAGTTTTGTGCGATGCATGATAACCCAAAAATTAGCATCGGTAAGTTTTAACTCAAGGCAAATTTTTTCAGAGGTACAATCATCCATGTGTTTCATCGAAAATACAGAAAACCATAACAGCGGCAGTTTTTTTAAGCAGCCTGTTAAAATATTCCCCAGTTCTTTGGTAAGCAACGGATTATCTGGTTCTAAGCCAAATGCCTGGGGTGCATGTACAGCATTCCAATGCCCGTTTGTTGCATTAAAAAAATCTATCTGTTCAGATTCTGACTGCCTAACTTCCTTCAACCCTTTTGATGCTTGTTTCCTGTAAAAATCAGCTATCTTATTTTTAAGGATTGCCGAAAGCCAGGTTTTTTCACTGCTGTTTCCTTTAAAACGATCCAATTGTTGTAGTGCAGCTAAAAAAGTATCCTGCACTAAATCTCTTGCTACTTCTTCATCTCTTAATCTCGACATGCCAAAGCGATAAAGGTAGTCAGCATATTTTTCAACCCAGGTTACCGGGTCGGGATGAAGTTGATTGGTTGCCATTAAACCTTGCTTTTCTTCATTCATCTTTTTACGTACATTGTATAAATATAGTGCTAACCGTTTAGTCGGCAGCAAATTAAATTCCTTACAAATTATTTTATTTTTTGTAAGGAATAATTTAAACCAACGACTAAGCCTTTAAATGATTGCCATGGTTAGAAAGATAGTATTTGTGTTGTTCGCATTATCTGCGATAAGCTTAGCTTTCACTTTAAAACGAAAGAAACCTGCAGCGCCAGGTTTTGCAGTGATCGAACTATTTACTTCAGAAGGCTGCTCAAGTTGTCCACCTGCTGATGCGCTAATAGCGAGAATAGAAAAAGAAAATAAGGATAAACCTGTTTACATTCTTGCTTACCATGTAGATTATTGGGATAGATTAGGCTGGAAAGATAGCTTTAGCAGTGCCAGAAACTCGAAAAGGCAGCATGAGTATGCCAACTGGCTGCGTCTTAATAATGTTTATACACCTCAAATCGTTGTAAACGGAAGCGAGGAATTTATTGGCTCTGAGGAAAAAAGCCTTCGAAATGCGATTCAGAATGCTTTATCACAAACAAGCCAGAATCATTTGGAAGTTACCATTGAAAAACAGAGTCACACGGATATTTCTTTGAGTTATCAAACCGGCAACCAGATACAGAACAATAACCTGATTATAGCAATGGTAAGTCCAAACGCAACAAACAAAATCGAACGTGGGGAAAACAAAGGCAAAACACTTCACCATGTACAAATTGTAAAAGACTTTAAAACCGTTAACCTTAATGGTAAAGAGAATGGGTTGATCAATTTGATTTTAGGAAGTACAAAAAACGAATTGGAGATAATTGCCTTACTGCAAAATAGTAGAAGCGGACAAATAACTGCAGTTACAAAACTGCTCATCAAACCGCACAGCTAGTGGGTTTCAGACAAATGATTGCATTAATGTTATATAAAGTCTAATGAAAGAAATAAAAGAAAAACACGCCTTTTTGATGCGATGGACACACTGGGTAAATTTCCCTGTACTTGCAATTATGATTTGGAGTGGAATGTTTATTTATTGGGCAAATGATGCTTACGGAATCTCCATTTTTGGCATTACATACATTAAATTTTTTCCGGAGTGGTTTTATAATTACTTCCATATACCACAACGTCTTGCCGAAGGAATGGCTTACCATTTCTTATTTATGTGGTTCTTTTTTATAAATGGATTGCTTTACATCGTCTACACTATTGTTTCTGGTGCCTGGCGGGAACTTATCCCTCAAAAAAACACATTTAAGGAAGCGTGGTTGGTTTTACTTCACGATTTACATATCAAAAAAACCATTCCTCCACAGAAAAAATATAATGCTGCTCAACGAATTGCCTACACAGCGATTATATTAATGGGTTTTGGGTCTATCGTCACCGGACTTGCCATTTACAAACCAGTCCAATTTTATTGGCTTTGCTGGCTTTGTGGCGGTTATCATTTTGCCCGGATCATTCATTTTGCACTCACTATTGGGTACGTACTTTTCTTTGTGATACATATTGTCCAGGTTGCACTTGCGGGGTGGAATAATTTTAGGTCGGTTGTATCAGGCTTCGAGGTCATAGAAAATAAAGAGAAAGTTAAAGAAGAAAAATTATCAGAACATGGAACAGCCGACTAAAAAGAAAGTAAAAGCACCGCTCAGTATCGAACAGAAAATAAAACGCCGCAATCTTATCTCTTTCGGTGTATTTTTCACCTTGGGTGGTGGTGCGGTTGCAGGTTGGAGGTGGTTGCTCCATTCACCTGAAGAGACGGCTGGAATTACCGGCGGCGCAAAACAACCTTTAAGAAGGGCATTAAATAAAACGGAACTATTTTTTCGAAACTTCTTTAGCAACAACCACCTGGTTAAAACCTACGACAAAGAACGTGCAGCAAAAACCGTTCGCGTAAATAGCTTGATTGGTATTGAAGATGATGAGGATTTTGATGAGAAAAACTGGAAACTTAAAGTCAGAACCGGGGCAACCGACTTGTTACACATCGGCATTGAAGAGATAAAAGCTCTACCAAAAACGGAAATAGTTTTCGATTTTAAATGCGTAGAAGGCTGGGACCAAATTCAACATTGGGGCGGTGTTAAACTCAGTGATTTCTTGTCGCATTTTAAACTTGATAAGTTATCAGAAAAAAATTATATGGGGCTTGAAACCCCAAATGGCGAATACTATGTTGGTCTGGAAAGAGACAGTGTTTTGCATCCGCAAACCATTTTGGCCTACGAAATGAACGGTGAGCCAATTACAAACCAGCACGGAGCACCGCTTAGGCTCATTATTCCTGTTAAATATGGCATTAAAAACCTAAAACGGATTGGGCTGATGTCTTTCAGCGACCAGCGCCCAAAAGACTACTGGGCAGAACAAGGCTATGACTATTATTCTGGCCTGTAAAAAAGGCGAATAAAAAAATCCCGATTTCTCGTCAGCTTTGGTCCTTGAACTCCGGTTTAATCAGTGCATTCATGCTTTTCCTGAGCTTTAGTACCTTGGGTCTGGAAACACTTTGAATATAACCACTATTAGGATTTAGCTTGTAATAGTTCTGATGGTAGTTTTCTGCCGGATAGAATACTTTGAAAGGTACCACCTGGGTAACGATTTTATCGCTATAATGATGAGCAGAATTTATCCTTGTCATTACCTGTTCCAATGTTTTTCTTTCTTCAGAATTTCTGTAGAATGCAACCGAACGGTAATCCGCTCCTTCATCGGGACCCTGACGATTTAGCGTGGTTGGATCATGAGCATAAAAAAATGCCTCTGAAAGCTGGGCATAGCTGATTACCGTAGGATCATAATAAACCTCAACAGATTCCGCATGCCCTGTATTATCCGAACATACCTCTTCGTAGGTAGGGTTTTTTACCGTCCCCCCAGAATATCCCGAAACAACCCTATCCACTCCTTTCAGTTCGCTCATACCCTCGGCCAATGCCCAGAAACATCCACCGGCGAAAGTTGCCACCTTCTGATTTGGCTTTGGGCTGGGTAAGTCCGCAAAGCGCTGCTGATTCTTTTCTGTCGTTACATCCATGCATGACGAAAGGAAAACCAGTCCAACCAGCCATATTTTAAATATTTTCATCATTATCAATTTATTTAGATGGAATGAACTTTAGCGCATAAGAATTCATACAATACCGCTGACCTGTCGGTTCGGGTCCGTCATCAAATACATGTCCCAGATGCAGCCCTGTGCTTGCCTCGACAACTTCATCTCTTAGCATTCCATCTTAGGTATCACGGACAATTTTAATAGCAGTGGGATCAATTGGCTTAAAAAAACTAGGCCAGCCCGTGCCTGATTCAAACTTAGTATCAGAGCTGAAGAGTGGTTTTCCCGTAGCGGCACTTACATAAATCCCTTTTTTGTGGTTGTTCCAAAACGGGTTTTTGTATGGCGTTTCGGTTGCACTGTTAACCATAATATCATAAGCCCGTGCAGAGAGTACCTGCTTCCAATAAGCTGCTGTTTTTGCCTGTGGATATTTTTTGATATCTCTTGAGGTTGTATGGTTATCTGATGGGTTGTTCTGCCCACAGGCATTTAATGCCAGTCCTAGAAACAGTATGCTTAATAATTTTAAATTTCTCATATCTCGATTAGTCGTTAAAAAACTTAAATCCTTACAAAAGCCCAGGAGATATTTTTATCTAAAAGGCTGATATAATTTAATTTACGAATAAAGCACCATGCTGGTTCTTCATAGGATTGTAAGTATAAACCCTACTCAAGCCCCCCAGCCGGCAGAAAATAGAATACTGGGTAAAAGAGACTAAACAGGCTTTTACAATAAAGGCTGAGCTGGCTTAACTCTTATGTGAAATAAAGCATTAGATTTCCGAAAATTCTGAAAAGCCATGAGGTTTCGCTCCGAAAAAAGTGGCAATAGAGTAAGACCAGTGTCGACCACAGGGGTGTACTACATAAGAGAATTAATAAAAAGGCCATTTGAAACAAAATTTAATCTGTAATTGAATAAACCTATTTCCAAAGAGATTGTAATCCCTAAGATAAATAACGTTTTGAATGTTTCATTACTAATCGACCGCCTGAGAAACAGTTTTGTTCCGAAAATATGGCCTAAAAAAAGGGCTTCGGATAAAACCGCAAGCCCTCTTAAACATAAATTGATTTAAGACTACATTTTACTCATCGTATCTTTCATCATGGTGTCTGTCATCATGGTATCCTTCATCATCGTATCGGTCATCATCTTGTCGGTTGAAGCATCAACCATGGTAGTGTCGGTACCCGCATCAGCTTTTTTTTCTGAACAGGCGGCAAATGTCAAAGATAGTGTCAGGGCTAAAAAGCCTAATTTGAATGCATTTTTCATTTTGTTTTGTTTTGAAGTTTTACACTGATTAATTATGGGTTAATACGGCGTATAATTAAAAGGTAACCTATTTACAACCAGTAGGTTTACTAATACTCTCTAGTGATGTTTGATTCTAGATTTAACTAGCAGTATCCTATCGTCTCGAAATTTAGAAGCAATTTTTTTCTTAGAATTGACCAGCTTATGCTTTTCAAGAAAGGCTACGCAAAGATATTCTGGTTTCTATTGAGCGGTTAATTCCTACCAAATGATTTGGTCAATCTTCGCGAAGCTTACGGTCTACTCATACAAATCCGGGAAGAACAGAGAAAGCATTTAAGAATAACTTATTCTTGTCAACTAACTAGCCAATGAAAAGAAGCCCCTTAGAATCAATATGGCCTGTCTGATAGATGTTTTGACACTGCCAAGGGGCATATTTAGTTCTTCAGCAATCTCCAGGTGGGTATAGCCCCGATAGTAGCAGAGTTCGAGTATCGTTCGATGCTTCTCATTAAGTCCAAGCACCAGTTTTTTTAGCCCGATGGTATCCGTATTTACACTATGGCTAAAACTTTCCAGTTCATAATGATGGCCATCAATTTCGACGGTAGACTTGCTCTGCTTGCTTGATTTCAATCTAAGATAATCAAAGGCGGTGTTTCTGGTAATATTGAGCATCCAGGTGAATAACCGAGCTTTTCTTTCATCGTATAAAGGTAAATATCTTTTGATCTTTAAAAAAACTTCCTGTAATAAATCCTCTGCGGTTTCCTGTTGATTTAGAATTTTCATCAATACACCCATGAGGTTCGGCGCATACATTTCATAAAGTTGACTGAACGATCCTTCCCTGTTATCGAGTATGTTGCCCACTAATAGTTGCTCAGGTGTTTTGCATTTTAATTGTAAACGTTTGGCATTCGAAGATTGAGTAAGTATAAATGCATGCATAGGCTTGTTTTGATTTGGTAACACTGTCCCTGTCTCTTTGTTTTAGTTATTCCTCGGAGCTATGAATCATTTGTTCGGAAGCAAAATAGAAAAGCCGCTTCAGCTATGGAGCGGCTTTTACCAAATCCTATTTATAACCTTATTTTGGCATTAATACAGTATCGATTACATGTATTACTCCATTTTTCTGATTTACATCAGCAATGGTCACTGTGCTCATTCCACCTTTTTCATCTTTCAGAACCAGTTTTTTGCCTTCCATCCATGCCCAAAGCTTTCCACCTTGAACAGTTACCAGTTCCGCTTTTCCATTCCCTTTTTTAATCGCGGCTGCAATTGCTTTGCTGTCCATTTTACCGGAAACAACATGGTAAGTTAAAATTTTGGTTAAAGTAGCTTTGTTAGCCGGTTTAACTAAATTCTCTACGGTACCTTTTGGTAATTTACTGAAAGCTGCATTGGTTGGTGCAAACACTGTAAAAGGCCCTTTACCCTTTAAGGTTTCTACAAGACCTGCAGCCTTTACAGCTGCTACCAGTGTAGTGTGGTCTTTTGAGTTTACAGCATTATCGATAATATCTTTTGTTGGATACATTTTAGCACCACCAACCATTTTGGTGCCATCCATTTTAGAACCAGACATTTTATCTTGGGCCTGTACTGTTGTATTTACTGATAATGCGATAGCTACTAAGGCAAAAGCAGTTAAAAAAGTTTTTTTCATGGTATTTATTTTCGTTGTACAGTCATGTACGTAAATAAAGCGACCAGTGGTTTTTCTTTACGCAATAACTTTTTGTTAAGGAATACTGCTTCGTATATTTAACTGTAATCAGACAGGTTGGAGTCTTATTAAATATGTTCCAATCTCAGGATACGTCTGATCCTACCAAATCGTTTTTCTAATTTTGCCGATTTTTCTTCTGTTACAGGGCTGGTTATAATTTTACCACCCCTTAAAGTAGCACCAATTACAATGCCCGCCGATATAAGAACAAAGTTTTTTATAATATATTGACCCAACAGGGTAGGTACAAGCAGGGAATGATTAAAGGTTTCCTTGGGAAAGAATAAAAGGGGTAAGAAAGTACCCGCCATCTGTAGATAAAGTAAAATGAGGGTCAGCCTGAGCCAGGCTTTAGATATCAGCCCTAATCCAATGATACATTCCCATATCGCTAAAACCGGCATCGATATTTCGGGATTAACTGATCCAAAGGTTAATTTTAATATGGTACGACCGGCAATCTCTTCTGCAGAACTCACGCCTGGAAAGAACTTAAGTATTCCAAACCATATAAATATAATACCCAGACAAACCCGAAGAATATTCATGCCATTTCTTGCTTTCCAAGCTACAATTCTATTTTCTGTTAATGACTTGAATCCAAACATATCTATCTATTTATTCAAAATTTACATACGTGTATTACATACCGATAGTTTAGTCCCATAAGTTGTTTTATTTTTGAATAGTCCAGATTGTAAGAGTAAATCTTGAATTTTGCACAAACTAACAGGTCATAATCAATTGCAGATGAAAACCCCATAAAACTGAAAATGGATCTGAGTGGTCTGTGGCTAGCATATACTCCAAGAAGTTGCTGAACTCTGAATAAACGGTAATATCCACTCAAGTAAAGATATGGTTTGGTAAAACTTTTCTCTTACCGAGGCAACAATCTCCAGAAATACCAAAAGAATGCTTAGCAGGGATCAACCCCAACAGCAAGACAGCAAAGAGTTTTGAAGCTATTGGTTGGTAGGGTTTGGATTTCCCTATTTTATTTTTTGTATCTTGTCACTTACCGGTAACAGGAATGAGAAAAAAGACAAAAGAAAGATTTTTGAGAAGTTGTTTGCTGATTCTTATGCAAGCAGTATTTACCTGTGTCATTATTTTATCTTCCTCTGCTTTTAAACTTGTAATTCCATCATCCTCCATCTCGTGGGAAAAATCCAGATCTGAAACAGCCCATCATCTGGTTAAGCACTTAACTGCGAATGAAAAGATAGACTTCGCTCTTTCTAATGCGGAGCCGAGGCAAAAAAAGTACCGGAAAAAATTTCAGATGGGAGGAGATTCTTATATTGATTTCATAGCACAGGAAACATTTATCTTCAAGCTGGCAACCCAGTTTGCAGAACTTGCAATTACCTACCACACGCCAGATGTAACAAGCGCTTTGGCGTTATTCATTTACCGATTGGCTACCTTTTGATTTTTATAAACTAAGCACTTACTGTGTGCAGTCTTTAGTGATCATCGCTGAGGTTAAATTAGCTGTCGGGATTTGTCTACAGATAGATCAACAGCCTTTCCTCTGAATTTTCTTAACCCAGGAAAAGCCGAAACCTATAGCTTTCATTTTTGCCAGAATTTTGGTTTGATCATAGATTAAGACCTTAAATCCATTCTGCTATTTTACAAAAAGCGTAGATAAGATGTATTTACAATCCAAAAAAAGCTAGCTGATCAATTTAATTAATAGAAGGATCCACAATGGAATTAGCCTCCTATCAAAACATTGTTGTCTGGAATTGGGCCGGAGCATATTTCTGGCCCTTTTTCTTTTTGATTTGAATAATCGATTACAATCATATTAACCAGCAGAAAGCCAAATCACTTAGATCAAAAAAATATTAAACAAAATAAAAATAAATATACTTACCTCAAAATGAAATCAGCATCCCAATATAAATGTGTAATCATTGATGATGATGACAATGGCACCGAGCTCTTAAAAGAATATCTTCAGGCAGTACCCAAACTATCCCTTCTTGAAAGCTTTTTAGATCCGACAGCGGCTGTTCGAGCAATTAAAAATAATCAAGGGGTAGACTTTTTATTTCTCGATATTAACATGGAAATTTCCGGGCTTGATATCGCCAGAATTCTGAGGGATGATGTCCGCTTTATTGTATTTGTGACTGGGCATCCCGAACATGCACTCGATGCTTTCTCGGTAAACGCTGACCGATATCTGGTCAAACCAGTCAGCTTTCAAAAATTCGTAAAAACAGTTAATGAATTAGAATCTAAAATGACCAGAACAAACTGCTAACTTGTTTGTCTTCATACAACCTTAGGCTTAAAAAGAGACCGATTATTTTCTGGTATTCCCCTCTGCTATAAATTGGATTCAAATAATCCGGAAACGTCTTGGCCTTATACACATACAAACATCAAACGATGCGTAACACTAAACCAATAGATAGTCAGCAATCAACCCAATTGGGTACGCCGGTGGTTTACCGAAAGACCTTTCTTATTACGATCCTGATTTTCCTTGCCCTTATTTCCGGTCTTTGGATATGGAAAGCCGTAGAAAACAGGAGTATGCAATCTGAAAATGATAGGACCAATAGGCTTTTGAGAAGAAAAGTTTCGGTGCAAATGGATGCGAATTTAAAAGCACAACTTATATTGTTAGCTAAACCACTCGCCTGGGCCATTCGGGATAAAATGATCTCAGGGAACCGGCAGGCCATCAGTGTTTATATGAATCAGATGGTGAGAGAAAAAAACTTTGAGGAAATCTCTATTGTCGATCAACGCAACATGATTTTCCTCTCTACTGATAAAAAGGAAGAAGGAAAACCTTATTCAATTTTTTACAACAGCACTTTCTTACGAAGTGACAGTACCAGGATTTATTCACAGCGAGGCAGGTCGCTGGTGCTTACAACGCCTATATTAGGCCTGAATAAACGCCTTGGGACATTGTCAATCAGCTATCACATGCCAGCCTACACTGTCGATTAATTCATTGATCATGTACATTTCAAGGCTAATAAGTAATAAGGCAATTTCTATCAAAAATCCCCAACCCGAAACAAATGGATAAATCACTACACAAACCATCATTTAAATTAAATGAGCTACAGGCAACAGCAATATGCGGCAACGACATCAGCTCTTCCTGTCTGTATGTTGCAGCACTGACCATTTCCTACGCTGGTCAATATGCCTGGATTTCGCTGATCGTTGTGGGCCTTGTGCTCTATCTTTTTCGAAAGATAAAGCAGTGACCTCTATTCTTGCCGGAGCGGGAATCATTGGTCTGGCACTGGCGTTTGCCTTTCAGGATATTGCCTCTAACTTTATTTCCGGCATATTTCTTTCGGTGAGGAAACCCTTGTATGTTGGAGATATTGTCAAAATAAAGGATTACATGGGGAAAGTGGAAGAAATTAACCTTCGTGATACCGTCATCAAGACCTATCAGGGACAAATGGTCATCATCCCCAACAAAGATGTTTTTCAAAACCCTATCGAAAACTATACGTTATTGGGTAAAAGGCGCTTAGATCTGAATGTTGGAATCTCTTATGGTGAAGACCTGGAAAGCGTTAAATCACTAACCATCCAGGCAGTAAAAGATATAGAAGGACTGGTTGAAGAAGAGGAAGTGATCATGTTTTATACCGGTTTTGGTGACAGTTCGATTAACTATGTGATCCGGCTTTGGATAAATGTGCATGATAATGTTAATATTCTTGAAGTGCAAAGTCAATGTATCCTCAGAATCAAAAAGGTATATGATGAACATAATATTATGATTCCATTCCCTAGCCGAACACTTGACTTCGGAATCAAGGGAGGTATGTCATTAAGCGAGATGCAAGAAAAACATAGAAATGAATCGAAGTCATGATCTTGATTCGACGGGTGTCTTCAGTCGCCATTTTTTATCTATCAGTTAATTAAACGAAAATGAGCCAATATCTTTTACTGATGCTGATTGCCGGACTTGCAAGCATAGGTATGGCGTTTATCCCCAGCCTTGCCCGCAAAGTGAGGATGTCCTACTCTATCGTTTATGTTGCAATAGGAGCACTGTTATACCTGATATGGCCGAAAATCCTCCCCTCGCCCTTGCCGCAAAAAGACAATGCGCTGGTGGTTCACCTCACCGAGCTTATTGTCATCATTTCGCTGATGGGTACTGGAATTAAGATCGATCGAAGTTTTTCTTTCAGGAAATGGTCCACTCCACTCCGGCTGATCTTAATTGCTATGGTCTTATCGATCGTGATATCGGCATTGCTTGGCATTTTTGTTTTAGGGATGAGTGTTGCAGCTGCATTGCTACTAGCTGCAGTATTGGCGCCAACAGATCCGGTTCTAGCCGCTGATGTACAGGTTGGACCGCCAAACGAGCGTGGAAAGTCCGAACCCCGGTTTGCACTCACTTCAGAAGCGGGACTCAACGACGGACTGGCATTCCCATTTACCTGGCTAGCGATTGTTGTTGCATCTGAAGGCATCACTACGTCTTCAATATGGCACTGGGGCTGGTTTTACCTTGTTTACAAGATTGCCGCAGGACTGATTGTTGGCTGGCTTTGTGGCAAACTGGTGGGCTACCTGGTTTTCTCCATATCTGAAAAATACCGCTTATTAAAACCTTCTGATGGGTTTTTGGCCATTTCGCTTACGCTTGTTACCTACGCAACGGCTGAATCACTTCATGCGTATGGCTTCATTGCGGTCTTTATCGCCGGGTTAACTTTGCGGCATTATGAAAAAACTCATGATTATCATCGGCAGCTTCACTCTTTTACCGATCAGATGGAAAGGATGTTACTTGCTGTGCTCCTGATTTTTTTTGGAGGGGCACTGGTAGGTGGTATACTGGCTCCATTGACCTTTAAAATGGCGATGGTCTCGCTTGCATTTGTGATGCTGGTACGCCCTGTCACCGCCTATTTGTCCCTGTTAGGAAATCCAACCCCCTTAAAAGAAAAGCTCGCCATTAGTTTTTTCGGCATCAGAGGAATGGGATCTATATATTATCTGGCGTTTGCATTTGGTGAAGTCAAATTCGACCAACAGGAAGAGCTCTGGGCAATCGCAGCCTTCACCATTCTGATTTCTATTGTGCTCCATGGCATGAGTGCAACCCCTGTAATGGGAAAACTCAGCAGTAACCGGGATAAATAGAATCATTTCCGATTTAAATACCATTTCATATGCTCTTTTTTCTTAAAATAAAAATGAATAATGGTAATACAGCGGCTAAAAAATGTTTTAAGTGCTCATTAACGTGCAAGATTATTTTTTCTCTTAGGTTCAGCTTTTACGCAGCTAGACACCTTGGTGAGCGATTTACGGCATCAAGCATCTTTTCAAAAGCGGGTATTCGTTTGCGCACAAAGCTGTAGCATGATATGGTTAAATTCCATGTTGACCAATCGGTCCTGCTTACCATAATCGCAGATGGGATAAGCGCATTCAGTGAAGATTTCCTCAACACTTTTTACCCTCATAATAATCCTCAAGCGTTTCTCATCATCATAAATTTCTCCTTCGGGATGATTTTCGCTCCTGGTACGGGAAATAAAGTAAGTCTGAATTAACATCACAATTCAAATTCAAATTAGCAAAAGGCTTTAATTGACTATATTCGGGCTATTCAATCATCACGTTCTCGAAAAAGACCATTTAAGCAGAAGTGGTATGGAATTAAGAAAATCAAATTACTAATCTAGAATGAATACCCAGGAGATCATAGCCATCACGATTGTACTAGCCGCCATATTTGCATATATTAACCATCGCTTTATTAAATGGCCACCCACCATTGGCATCATGGCACTCTCACTCATCTCCTCAATTTTATTGGTGACGATTGGAAATTCAAAATCATTGCTATCAGAAAAAGCAATCTCATTAGCAACATCCCTGGATTTTCAGGATGTACTGATGAATTTTATGCTAAGCTTTCTACTCTTTGCCGGGGCGATCCATATTGATGCAAGCAAATTGAGAGCCGAACGCTTGCCGGTACTGGTATTAGCTACTGTGGGAATACTGATATCAACTTTTGTAGTTGGGGTTTTGGTTTGGCTGTTGTTTGGCTGGTTTAACATGCCAATCCCGCTGATTCATTGCCTGCTTTTCGGAGCGCTTATTTCCCCTACCGATCCGATCGCGGTGCTTGGCATCCTTAAAAAAGCAAATATTCCGCCAAGCCTGGAGCTTAAAATTTCCGGAGAATCATTATTCAATGACGGGGTTGCGGTAGTGGTGTTTGTAAGCTTGGCTGAAATTGCCCGCTCAACCAGTGGCGACTTTTCAATTATATCCATCGGTAAATTGTTCCTGGTCGAAGCGCTGGGCGGCATTTTTTTCGGTCTCCTGCTGGGTTATATCGGATACTGGGCCTTAAGAAGTATTGATGACTACAAGGTGGAAGTATTAATAACACTTGCTATTGTTTCCGGCGGATACTTTTTAGCGGGCAGACTTCATGTATCAGGTCCACTGGCTATGGTTATTGCGGGAATTTTTACAGGAAATAAATCCAGAAGAGAGGGCATGTCCGACCTGACCAGAGACTATCTGGGCAAATTCTGGGAGATGGTTGATGAAATCCTCAACGCTGTACTGTTTTTATTTATTGGTGTAGAAATGCTCATCATCAAGATCGATCCGACAGTATTCTACATCGGAATAATCAGTATAGCGATCGTACTATTCGCCAGATGGGTCTCGGTTTACCTACCGGTTTCACTAATGCGTTTTAAAGTCAGGTTTGAAAAACATGCAGTGAAGATCATGACCTGGGGAAAAGAAGTAATTCTAATTGATGATCACGATCTGTCGTAAGCCATGGTTTAATATTAAAGTCCTAATGATATTACTGATGATTAGATTATAAGATCAGTTATATAATATCTAATTTAAATTTTACCGTTTATTATTGAATTTAAGACTGCAGTTTCCGTACATCGACGAAACTGATGAAAAGTTTGATTGCTCGTCTGAATAACAACATCATCTGACTAGTTCAGATACTCTGCTATAAAACCTCAACCAAAAGATTTGCGAGGGTATTTTAACAACCATCTCCATACAGGAGCAAGCCGCGGTTTGCTTTTGAAATCATTCAGGCATATGATCAAAAAAGAGCGACCAGCTTCTTTAAGTAATCATTTGATGAAAAGGCAAAAACCCGCGACTTGCTTTTTTTAGCCACCCTTATCCACCCAATGACCGGTATAAGCCGATCAAGGCAGCATAAGAAGCCTGTTTAAGGTCTACCTGCTCCATTTCAGCATTTAACACACTGCCTTGCGCAACAATAACTTCTAGAAAACTGGCATAACCTGCCAGGTATAGATCATTTGCCGTGGAAACCGCATTCTTTAATTCTGCGACTTCCGTCGTTTTATAATCATATGCCTGTTTATAATTCTCCAGTGCAGAAAGCTGCATGGTTACTTCCTGGTATCCATTAATTAAGCTTTGCTGATACTGGTAAAATGCCGTTAGCTGAGTAGCATTAGCAACCAGATTGGCATTTTTCAAACTTGCCCGATTTAAAATCGGAGCCGTTAAGCCGCCTAAAAAACCTGCAGCCAGTGAGTAACAGAATTGAAACTTAAGGATTGTTTATTGGTGAGAAGGGATCTACGAAGGATGCCTGTGATCAATAACGCAAGTTGTTGAATCATTCTAATTACTTGCCTATGATGCCGAGAGTATTATTCATTATTACCGTACCCAATATCTGATGTTAGTTTCGATATTCCGTCTCGTACTGGTAAGATCTTCATTTTTAAGAATAGCAGCAAATCCTGAGGCGATGAATTAATGATAGGAAATAGTAGGGCGCATAGGCATGAACTGTCATACCTTCCTTAACTGCGGTCACGAAAGCATTTCCATATTATTGATCTAATTTATCACCTGCGATTATTTTATTAAACCCGATGATATGAGAAGCCAGACCATTTGCATCATACATCGGTTTCCCATACGCCTTTAACCAATGGATGGAACCATCTCGCCATCTAACCTGATATTGGGCCTGATAAATTCCATGTAGGGAAACAGCTTCGTCAACAGCACGCTTGATCTTTTCCCGGAATTCGGGCAATATTGCTTCAAAAAGATCCTTATAGCTGAACGGCTCAAATTCGCCGTAACCATAGTTTTTTTTCATCTGCACATTGGCCTCCATCTGCCCAGAGGCAAATTCAACAATTGTATATCCCAGGCCAGTATCTTCAATAGCATTGAGCAGCACTTCGTTGGCCTGTTCGCTTATTTTTTTTGAGAAAATCTGGCTAGTGACATCATCGAGAAGAAAAATAATGTTATCAGGCTCATCACCCATCCTGCCAACAGGCTGCAGGGAGAGGTTTGCATAGATATACTTTGGCCCATCCTGAAAGTTTATCAGCACACTTGCTTCCTCAACATGATAAGATTCGCGTGATAAATAAACTCTTTTTAGCAAAGTCCCGAAATCTTCATTATTTACGCTCGTGATGAGTTCATCAAGATATTTTCCCGATAGGTTTACTTTCCCGAAGTAATCCTTAATCCTATGGTTTGACTGCCAGATCCTTTTTTCTGCCCCTGAACAGATGCCCATAGCTACAGGTGCTTGCTGAAAGATCATCTCAAAACTATCCAGTACGTTTTCCAGTACACTATTTGCATTGGTCACTGCCTCCTGATAATCCATCAGATTGGACATTTTTTCAATTACTTTTTCATTTTCTGATATCAGCTTGACATTTTGCAAACGTGTCTGTGCATCTTCGGATACAGCAATCCATAGGTTCATGCGATCGGTCAAATCTTTTACAAATTTGACCAACAGCGACTCCCGTTTCAAATATGAACCAGATGATTGGTTACTCATCAACCACAGCGAGCCGATATTGTAGCCATCTTCTGTAACAATGGGTAGGCCAGCACAGTAATCTATGCTTTCCCCGAAGATTGCTGAAAACGCTGCAGTATGTTGATCATCCTCAATAATAGTTACTTCATCAGGCTTCAATAGTTCGCCAAGCAAACCCTTGGTTCTAGGCACTAATCTTTTACAAACCGTACCGAATGTGGCTTTAATATATATCTTTTCATGATCTATTAAAGTAATTGCGCAAACTGGCATTTCAAATGTTTCACAAGCGAGTTCTGCAAAATATTCAAGGTTATGTTCAGAAGGGCTGCAGGTGATTCTATATCGGTTTAACGTGGCTAATCTTGCGGCCTCATCATAACCCAGCCTTTGTTCATGTATTTTCATTCAATTATCGGATCACTAAACGAATATTATTTAATTTCAATCGGAGAGTGCGAAATTTATTCATTACTGAAAATAAATCTAGTGTATTTTTCCATGAATATGATTGCTTTTAAAAAACTTTTATTTACACTTTTATTCCATTGGATCATTAACGAACTATAAATAAAATCCCAAACAAAGATGAACCTATTGACCGAAGTCTACCAAACCTCAATAAAATTTATCATAAAGGTAATATCACACAGAAGCATATTCTAATGCGGGGGGGGGCAAAGATAACCTGTTCTGGGGTGACGATATGTTTAGAACCGCTTTTATCGACCCAACATTC
Organism: Pedobacter sp. AC212; assembly: GCF_979258625.1. NCBI lineage: Bacteria > Pseudomonadati > Bacteroidota > Sphingobacteriia > Sphingobacteriales > Sphingobacteriaceae > Pedobacter > Pedobacter sp. AC212. The sequence goes on from NZ_OZ409870.1 coordinate 4,175,597, forward strand.
AATGATAACATCTTGAAAGTCAAGCAAAAAGGGTTGCTTGTTAATGAGCAACCCTTTAAGGTTTTGGGCTTGAGCCCGGTTAGTACCCAGCGCCGGAGTCGAACCGGCACGGTTTCCCACAGGTGTTTGAGACCAGCGCGTCTACCAATTCCGCCAGCTGGGCATGTGTTGGACGGGGTTGCAAATGTAGAGAACGAAAGTTAAAATGCAAAAAATAATTTAAAATAATTTGTAATGCATTTATTATCGGGCACTTGCATTCTCCGGCCTTTCATCTTTTAGCTTCCTATCTACAATAAACGGTGCAAAAGGCAACAATGAAGCTACAAAAATAAGTAGCGCTTTACCAAATTTCCATTTTTGTTCCTGCCAGGCAAGAACCAATGTAGCAGCATACAGTACAAACAACAAACCATGAGCCCAGCCCGTATATTTAACATATAGTGGCAAATCGGCAAAATACTTTAGTGGCATCGCAACGAAAAGCAAAAGCAAATAGGAAATTCCCTCTGCTACTGCCACCTTTCGGAAAATGGATAGTGAACTCATAAAATCTGATTTTGAGTCGAAAGTAACCCAAAGGAATGCACAAACAAAAAGTAAAAAATGATTTTACACTTTGATGTTGCAATAGAACACTATCCCCTCACCTCTGCCAAATAGATGGAAATCAATTTTTACTTTCAGCCCAATGTATTATTGGTGAAATCAATCAACATAAAGAAAACATTTCAATAATTATTTTCATCTTTAGGGCTGAACTATTTTAAATGAAAGCGCTCATCACTATACTATTATGTGCTTTGTCTTTGTATGTACAAGCGCAAACTAAAATTCCGGTAATTAAAGCTGGAAGCAAGTCTGCCAAAATTTATGAAGAGGGTAATTCAGTTTCATCATGGGGAATAGATCCTAAAACCTCTCCCGATATTTATACCACTAATAAGATTACCAAACGAAAGAAAGTTACTTTCAAAACCGATATAGATTCCGTTACCTTGTGGGTTAAGCCTGGCGAGCAAATAGATTTCATCGTATTGCTGAACGGTAAAGACTCTTGCTTAACAAGGATTAAATCTCCTGCAATCAAAAATTTTAGCAATCTGAAGCCAGAATTGCATGACTCCATTCCTTTCCGCCTTAATCAATACAATACCAATCTGATTGCTGTTTTCTTCAACCACCAGGATTCGCTTCAAATGAATTTCGATACTGGAGCAACGGAGATGTCATTAACTACCGATGCACTTACAAAAAAAGCAAAGTCCAATCCTGAATTATATTCTCGCCTATTGGACATAAAACTGGGAAACCGAACTTATCAAAGCAAAGTTTATGATACGCAGGTTGTGGGTCATGAGGCTGATGGCTTATTGGGCTGGGACATTTTCGACGGAATGGTGGTGGAACTCAATTATGATAAAAAGCTGATGGTTATTCATTCTAAAATGCCGAATAACATCATCAATAATCCCAAAACCTCCAGATTTAAGATCAAATACATCAACAACAAACCTTTTATCGAAGGATTCATCTTTCACGATAAGCAAGCTTATAAAAACTGGTTTCTCTTTGATACGGGTTATCAGCGAACAGCCATGTTGGATAACAACTTGCTCAAAACAGATAAATTTCCAACGGAAAAGATGGAAGTAATTAAAAAGGTAATGATGCGTGGAACCCAAAACAATGAAATTCCTGTGATTACGGCGAAACTTCAAAAGCTTAAACTTGGAAAATCTGTTCTTGAAAACATACCTGCGCAACTTTTAGGATCAGCTAAACCCATGCCTGGGATAAATATTCACATCCTGGGTTCTGATATCTTGAAACGTTTCAATACTTATATTGATTTGCAAAAGGATCTAATTTACTTAATGCCTAATCAATTGTACGGCATGAACTATGCTGATCAGAACAAAAGCTAGTTCTTCTAACCTAGCCCCCACAAATCATCTCGTTCTTCCTTCCGGTTCTTGTTTTTAAAAGACGTATCGCTGCCGAACGGCAACCCGCTGACCACGTTTTCCCTACCTGCTTGCCGCTTTTTTCACAAGCTTCCTTACCAGCTAAGATTACCTACAACCATAGCATCCCTATTGCATCCCTAAGGCAGGATGAAGGCATGACAAAGGCAGGATAAAGGCATTTTAAGGCATAGATAAAAATGTTAAACTGAAAACTGAAAACTCATAAGCCAGAAGAACCCGCTCGAAAATCTCTTTTTAACAAACAATTATATCTATTAAAGGAGAAAGCCTCATTACGCCGATCATATTCTAAAACTAAAGGCCCATACCAACACTTTTTCGTCGACAAATTACAGGCGTTGGTCTGATGCTTTCTTTGGCTGGTATAAAAGCCCATTTTCAACTGAAACGTTTCCTGGGTGACCACGTCTTATTATCAGAAAACATTAAGAAACTTAAAATATAAAGTCATGAAAAATTTAACAAAAGCATTATTCGCAGTAGCATTAACAGCAGTAGTATTTACCTCTTCAGCAATGAGCAGCGCTGCTTCAGAACCAGTAATTAAAGAAACTACAGCTACCGTAACTCCAGGCTTTAACAGAATTTGGGTTAGCGGCAACGTTAAACTGGTTTTAACAAAAGGAAAAACTCAGCACATTTCAGGTGCCGAAAATTTCGACGCCAGCAAAACTTCAGTGAACAGTGATGGAAAAACCTTATTTATCAATTCGATGGAGCATAACCTCGTAACCATCAATATCACCATGCAGGATTTGGAAAGAATTGAAGCTTACGGACAATCTATCGTGGTAACCAGCAACAATTTCGATGTTAAAAACCTACAGTTATTTTTGCACCAAAGTGCAACAGCAAAAATTAAAACTACCGCAGCCAGCTTGTACACCGTAGTGAATGAAGATGCGGTATTAAAACTAAACGGAAAAGCAGAGGAAAGCACCTTAATTGCAAGCAACATGAAAAATGTAAGCACTAAAGATTTTGCTACTCTAAAATCAGCTACCTACCATTCAAAAGCAATGATGGAAGCAGAACAAAATGCACTTGCATTAGCCAAGTAATCAAAGAATCCTAATAACACCTAAAAAAATGCCCCATGAAGTAAATACTTCATGGGGCATTTCTTTTAAAATATAACTTAGGTAAACTAGTTGAAAATCGGATGTAACCGCATCATGATCATGACAACAATCGGATCCTATTGATTAGATTCCAATCCTCTACCTGTTTTGTGTTGCAGTTCATCGATCCTTTTTGATGCTTCTGACTTAGACAAAGTTTCATCAAAAGATTCACCAGCTTCATCAGACAGGGTTTTTAGATACGACTGCTGTGCACCAGTCATCGGCTCATCTCCTGTTGTCCAGTCATCAGGATTTTTCACTGTATTGGAGCCTGTTAAACCATTGTGTTGATCATTGGCAGAATTTTCATTCTGAGGAGTTTGTTTTTCTTCGTTAGTATTCATGACATGATTGTTTTAATGTTCAATTTCAACACTAAAACAAGAGGCAATGTTTTGTTTATTCCGATAACGAATCGGAATACTGATATACAACTAACAAATAAAATCAGGCGCCTGAAGTATCCGCTTAGTATCCGGTTCCCCGGCCGCCCCTTGGACTAAATTTGCTTTGAAATGCCGGACATGTTCTTTGCGAACAAGCTGAGAATAAAGTTAAAAGTATTAAGACAGTGAAAATGTAAGCGAGCTTCATGGGATCTTTTTCTTACAAATTTCAGCTTCTGCTTTCATTACTGAAATAGTCTTTTATGGCTACAGAAAAAAATCTTCTGTTAACAAAATCGGTAACATTCTCAATGCAATATTTTCTTATTTGAGCTTATAATATTACCTTGATGCTGCTATATAAATCTTCCAATGAAAAATTTCATCCTCGCCTTTTTACTCATCGCTTCTTTTAGATTATCTGCCCAGGAAAACTTAAATTTTGGCAAACAGAAGGAACTTGTCTCACCAGAAATTCATACTGATAAAAGTGTAACTTTCCGATTGTACGCACCACAGGCAAATAAAGTAGAACTGCAAGGCGATATGCTTAATCAAACTGGAAATGCACAAATGCAAAAACAAGGCGACGGCATCTGGACTTACACCACTGCTCCATTAAAATCGGAATTATATAGTTATTCATTCGTGTTAGATGGTGTAAAAACCAGAGATCCGAGCAATGTGTACCAGATCAGAGATGTAGCTTCGGTAGTAAATGTGTTTTTAGTGGGCAATGGAAAAGCAGATCATTATGCAGTGACTGATGTTCCCCACGGCACCCTGGCTAAACGATGGTATAACTCGCCAGGAAACAATATGAACAGAAGATTAACGGTTTACACTCCACCTGGCTACGAAAGTGGAAAACAAAAATACCCTGTTTTGTACTTGCTTCACGGCATGGGTGGCGATGAGGAGGCCTGGGCAGCACTCGGACGTACGGCTCAGATTTTGGATAACCTGATTGTCAAAGGAACCGCCAAACCAATGATTGTGGTAATGCCGAATGGCAATGTGGCACAACAGGCAGCGCCAGGTGAAGATGTAAAAGGACTTTATAAACCCACCATGCAACTTCCACATACGATGGATGGAAAAATGGAAGAAACCTTTGGCGATATCATTAAATTCATAGAAAGCAATTATCGGGTAAATGCCAATAAATCGCAAAGAGCCATTGCTGGTCTTTCTATGGGTGGCTTCCATTCCTTACATATCTCCAGGTTTTATCCCAAAACATTCGATTATGTCGGGCTATTCTCTCCCGCTATTATGCCCTTCGGAAAAACCAATTCTCCGGTATACGAAAATATAGATGCCACCTTAAAAAACCAGTTTAGCAATGGCTTAAAACTATATTGGATAGGGATTGGTAAAACAGATTTCCTTTACAAAACCGTTTCCGATTACCGCAATAAACTAGATAGTAATCAGATGAAATATACTTATGTCGAAAGTGAAGGTGGGCATACCTGGGCAAACTGGAGAGATTACCTCGTTCTTTTTGTACCGCAGCTGTTTAAATAACAAAAAACATCTCCAGGAACGGAACTAACAATCAAGCAATTAGTTTTTCGGTAAACGCTCCCTGATTCTGGATATATATTTCTGACGATAAAAGATGTCTTTGATAGCGGGTAGTAAACTTTCTGCATTAGCAGGACTTTCATCAAACTGTTTAACCAGTTTATCCAGCTCGTTTTCGAGCTGCTGCTCAATAACATCTACCTCGCCCCGCACCTGCGATAATTTGTCGGCATCAGGCTCAAATTCCAGATCCATCAGCGCTTCATTCACCTCCATCATTTCCATCAAAAAACTTTGAGGTAATTGATATCCTTCATCAGTTTCTACAATTCCTTTAAGTTCCAACACATATTTCAATCTTCTTTTAGCATTGCTCAAAGTTTGGTAAGCTTTATTGTTCAGAGTGGATAAAGTCAAAACCTCCTCTTGTTTTTCAGCGCTTTCATTCGCGTAAAAATCTGGATGGTATTGCTTGCTCAAAGCATAAAATTTAGCTTTTACCTGCTGCTGATCGGGATTGAACTGCACAGGCAATTCATAGAACTCGAAATAATTAGGCTGTTGCGTTTGCTCACTCATAATAGGATATAATTAAAAAGCCGCAGATGCAGCTCGAAATCAAACTGCATCTGCGGCAATATTATTAATTTGATTTTACTTCCCGAAAGATTTTAAAATATCATTACCAAAAGCAAACACCATTAAACAAATGAGGATTACAAAGCCTACAATCTGTGCTTTCTCCAAAACCTTTTCGCTTACTGGTTTGCGTTGTACCATTTCAATAAGTAAAAACACTACGTGGCCTCCATCTAAGCCTGGGATAGGTAATAAGTTCATAAAGGCCAGTGCCATGGAAATTAATCCGGTAAGCGTCCAGAATTTTACCCAATCGAAGGTTGAACCATAAACTTTGGCAATGCCAATCGGACTGCTGATGTTACGGGCGCTTAATTTGCCAGTGATCATCTTCCCAATGCCTTTCGCATTATCTAAAAAGGTACTGTAAGCCATTGTTGCACCAATAGGTAGCGATTCGGCAAAGCCAAAACTTACATGCGCAGTTTCTGGCATTTTAAATCTCGGCCCAATTCCAATTGTTCCGTCTTTACTAACATTCACATCGAAATTGATTTCCTTTCCGGCTCTAAGCGCAGCAATATTTATCGTTTTACCCTTGTTTGCAAAAACCTCATCTTTAAACTGATCAAAGAAGGTAACCGGTTTTCCGTTAACAGCTAAAATGCTATCTCCTTTTTTAATCCCAGCGGCATATGCCGGATAAACTGGTTTTGTATAGGGCCTTTTGAACAGTTTATCGAAAAACGATTGTTTGTCGGCTTTTTCATCTGGTTCCAAAACGGTTTCCACTCTTGCCATTCGGTAACGTGGGGCAATAAAGTTTTCTTTATCGTTTTTAGAAAGTTTGTTTAAAATAGTATCCGGAACAGAAATATAAAGCGTTTGATTGCCACGCAAAATGGTCAGCTGTGCTCCATCAAACAATACTTTACTAGAAATGGCGTCTTCAAATTTTATCAGCTTACTTCCATTGATGGCCAGAATTCTGTCTCCATTTTTAAGCCCGATTCCTTTTCCTATCGAACCTACAGAGATTCCATCTGTTAACTTTCCATTTACGGTATAGGTTTGTCCATATTTAAAGGTAAGCATCCAGAAAATAATTACACCTACAACTATATTGACAATAATACCGCCAAGCATCACAATTAAACGCTGCCAGGCTGGTTTCGAACGAAATTCCCAGGGTTGGGCAGGCTGAGCCATTTGCTCGGTGTCCATACTTTCGTCAATCATCCCCGCAATTTTCACGTAGCCACCTAATGGCAACCATCCCACACCATATTCAACATCTCCTTTTTTGAAGCTGAAAAGTTTAAAACCCCATGCATCAAAAAATAAATAAAACTTTTCTACTTTAATGCCAAATGCTCTTGCTGCAAGAAAATGCCCTAATTCGTGTAGTATTACCAATAAAGACAATCCGAGCAACAGCTGCCCCGCCATAATCAATCCATTCATATTTGCTTATAAAATTTTTATGTTAGATGTTAAACTTTACTTTTTGTTACTAATTCGCTGGCGAAGATACGGCTATGTTTGTCAGTTTCTAAATAATCGCTCAATTGTGGCTTCTCAATGAAACTAATCTCTTGCATACACTGCTCAATTACTTCGCTCATTTGCAGGAAACCAATTTTATCCTTTAAAAAAGCTTCAACTACAACTTCATTGGCCGCATTTAAAATACATGGCATGTTTCCTCCCTTCCTCAAAGATTGAAATGCCAGTTTTAAGTTTCTAAAGGTTTCCATATCTGCCTGCTGGAAACTAAAATTTGGATAATCCAGAAAGTTAAAACGTTTAAAATCGTTTTTTAGCCTGTCGGGATAATTTAAAGCATACTGAATAGGCAATTTCATATCCGGAACGCCCATCTGTGCCTTCATTGATCCGTCAGTAAATTGAACAATGGAATGAATAATCGACTGCGGATGCACAATCACGTCTATTTGATCTACTTCAAGATTAAACAACCACTTTGCTTCAATTACCTCCAATCCTTTATTCATCAGCGAGGCCGAGTCGATGGTTATTTTCGCACCCATTACCCAATTGGGATGTTTTAAGGCTTGCTCTTTTTTTACTGAAGATAAAAATTGCTGGTCTTTACCCAGAAAAGGACCTCCGGATGCAGTAAGATAAATTTTTTCGATTTCATTCTGCTCCTCACCTACCAGACACTGAAATATGGCGGAATGCTCCGAATCAACCGGAAGGATTTTAACCCGGTATTCCTTTGCTAAATTTGTGATATACTCTCCAGCGACAACAAGGGTTTCCTTATTGGCAAGGGCAATATTTTTTCCTGCTTTTATTGCGGCAATAGTTGGCTTCAAGCCCACTGAACCCATCAATGCAGTAAGCACAATATCGCTTTTTGGAAAAGCAGCAACTTCTGACAATGCTTCCTCGCCTGCTAAAACTTCGATGTTAAAAGACGATAATGAATCCTTTACGTACAAATATTGGCTTTCATCACAAATCACAACGGTTTCGGGCTTAAATTCCCGTGCCTGCTGGATAAGCAACTCAGCATTTTTAAGCGCAGACAATACAGAAACCTTAAATATTTCAGGATGATCCCGAACAACTTCGAGTGCCTGTGTGCCTATACTTCCTGTAGAACCTAAGATGGTTATGTTTTTCAAATTTTATTCTTTTATTCAATTCTTCTTTGGACAGGTATAATCCAATATACCTTCCGCCCAGCATTGCCTGAGTACTGTATCTTCGTTCACCTCAATCCGGCCTAACAAATTTTTGGGAATGCAGTACCCCAGCTTCAGCACAAACTTTAATACAAAAATTTTCAGCCGGTGTTTTTTGTTTCTTTTTTGACATCAAAAAGAAAGAAGCCCGTCCGGCTAGGACAAAGTAAATATCACGCCATCGCTAGAAGCCCTTTATCAGGAAAGGACAAATGAGATTGCCACGTCGTGCCTCCTCGCAATGACGATCTACTTAATAATGTATCCCATCAACTCATCAGCCAACTTCCTATCATTACTCAATCTTGGCACTTTGTTCTGTCCGCCCAATTTACCTTGGCTTTTCATATAATTTACAAAAGCATCTTTTTGCAAAGTACGTATAATTAACGGCTGAAGGATATTCCCTTCAATGAGGTCAAAGTAGTAAATATTTTTCTTTTGCAAAGCCTGATCAACTTTTTTGCTAAACGAGATCATATCTTTTGGAAGCGATGAAAACTCCACAAACCACTCATGATAAGGAAGTTCACCAGCCTTCGGATTAACCTGAGGCGCCACTGTAAATTCCGTAATCTCCACTTTTTCTTCGTTTGCCACAGTTAACAAGGCATGCTCTACCTCTTCTCCAATTACATGTTCGCCAAAAGCGGAAATAAAATGTTTAATACGCCCTGTAACGACAATTTTGTATGGATTTTTGGAAACAAACTTAATGGTATCGCCAATGCTGTATCCCCATAAACCTGCGTTTGTATTGAGTACGAGCGCATAATTGGTTTCTAACTCAACTTGGCCAAGCGATAAACGAGTAGGTTTTTCGTTGTGATATTCATCCGCTGGAATAAACTCATAAAAAATCCCGGCATCAGCCAATAACAGCAAACCTTTATCTTTTTGCGAATCCTGATAAGCAATAAAACCCTCAGATGCGGGGTAAGTTTCAATCGAGTCGATTCTCTTGCCGATGCTTTGTTCTATTTTCGCCCGATAAGGTTCGAAGTTCACTCCGCCATAAATAAACAAGCTGAAGTTCTTAAAGATGTCGGCAATTTTCTTTCCTCCGCTCTTTTCTGATAGTTTATCGAAATACATCTGCACCCAAGGTGGAATACCAGAAATTAAAGTCATGTCTTCGCTGATGGTTTCATCTACTATGGCATCTACTTTTTGCTCCCAATCTTCGATAATGTTGGTTTCATAAGAAGGCAATCGGTTTTTCTGCAGATAGCCAGGAACATGGTGCGCCACAATGCCTGACAAACGACCAACGTTGATTCCGTTTTTCAGCGTCAGCACAGGACTCCCTTGTAAAAAAATCATTTTTCCGTTTACAAAATCTGTTTTACCAGTTTCATGAATATAAGTAAGTATGGCATTCCGAGCAGCTTTGATATGCTCAGGCATCGATTCCTTAGAAAGCGGAATATATTTTACGCCAGAAGTTGTTCCTGATGTTTTGGCAAAGTAAAGCGGCTTTCCTGTCCAAAGCACATCACTTTCGCCTGCAACAACCCGATCTACATATCCTTTTAAAGCTTCGTAATCGCGAATGGGAACATTTTCTTTAAAATCCTGATAGTTTTTTATCTCCGCAAAGCGATGGTCGTTCCCGAAAGCGGTATTTTCCGCCGTTCTGATAAGATTTTGAAGAATTTTATCTTGTGCCTCAACGGCATTCTTTTTCCACTTATTAATTTGCCATACTGCAAATGCTGCAAAAGGTTTACTTAACGCCGCTTTTAACCCCATATCTCCAAACCCTTAAACGGGCTTCTCCTTTCTAATGTTAATATTCAGTTCGTTAATAATAAAAAGCATAAAATTTACTCTGTTTTTAACGCTCCCATTTTGGAGAGCTGAGACCTAAACGATATTGTGTAAAATATCTGGATGTTCATCGCCCTTATACTCTCCTGCAATTTTACGGTAGGCTACTGTTAATGCCACACTCGATAACGGAACAATAATAAATGAGCTTAAAATATTTACGGCGAAGGCTACAAATGGCCAGTGTAACATGTTAAACACCAAATAAATTAAATAACCCCCACCTAAAACCAGTAGCAATAAAAGAATTTTAGTGAAATTTCCTTTGGTAATGGCAAGACTTAGTTTAATAGATTCGAAAGGCGCTACATTTTTATCGATGATGAAAAACGGAAAAAAAGAAATCCTAAGCCAGGTGATAAATATGGCCACTATACCTACCGAGATGGCAACGTTTTTAATCACATCTAAACTTAAACCTGTGTAGATAAACGGAAACGCAACTAAGATAACCACCAGATAAACACCTAAAATACAACCAACAAAATAGAGTGTAGCGATAAGAAAGCGAATAATTTGCTGCCGTGTTGGAAGTGTATCTACAATTTTGACATCATTTTCCTCATCATCCATTAAATGAAAAATGTATTTGAATAGCGATAAATTGATGGTAAAATAAAGAAAGACAAAGATAATGGCCATTACAGCACTCAACGCTTTGCTTACATCTTTAATAAAAAATGCCATTAAGCTGGATGCGCTTGCAGTGATAAACATCAGAAAGCAGAGCGTAGCGATAGAAAAATAGTGTTTTCTGGTAATGCCCCATGCTTTTTGAATAACATCGTTAACGGCAAAAGTGCTTTCTTTTAGATAATTGATCATTGTTGTTTGAATACCACTCGTTTAAATAAATCCTGTATAAATCCTAAACCATAGGCGGTTAGTTGGATGAACGAAGATATAATGCTCAAAAATGCAACTTTTAACGATTTATTTACAGCCCAGGAATGAAAAAATATCAACATAAAGTACACCAAAAGCAGAAAGTTACAAACATAGGCTAATGGCGGATAGATGAAGTTACATAAAATGGTAAAGCCAAGGCCTACGGTAAATACTGCCGGAAAAAAGTGGACCAATTTGAGCTCTTTTGGGAAGTGTTTATAAATATTAATCCTTGCCCGCCCGAAAAAGTGCAATTGTTTATAAAACTGGCTAAAACTAGTTCTGCGTTTGTGGAATACTTTAGCCTCTGGAATTAATCCGATTTTAAAGCCAGCTTCATGGATCCTGATGCTATACTCGATATCTTCCCCTAACCGGGTCAAAATGAAACCACCAACTTTTTCCCAGGCCTGGCGGGAAACACCCATATTAAAACTTCGGGGATGAAATTGGCCAACATGTTTTTTGTTACCTCGAATTCCACCGGTTGTGAAAGGCGATGTCATGGCATAGCTAATGGCTTTTTGTACTGGAGTAAAGCTTTCATGTGCAGCATCCGGACCACCGTAGGCATCTAAGTCGTGCTCGTAAAGATAGTTTCTCACAATTTCCAAATAATCTGGCGGAACCAGAATATCAGAATCGAATATGATGAAATAATCTCCTGAAGCCCGCTCAAAAGCATAATTCCGGGCAAAACCTTGCCCTGCGTTTTCTTTGAAATAATATTTTATATCGAGTTTTTCCGCATAAGAATCTACAATTGTCTTCGCATCATTTTTAGAACCATCTTCAATCACCAAAACTTCAAACTGTAAAAAAGTTTGTTTAGTTAAGGTGTACAAAAGTTCGTCGATTTCTTGCGGACGATTATAAAGCGGAATGATTATAGAGAAAAACATGTAAAAAGGTTGAAGGTTGAAGGTATAAAGGTTGAAGGTTATGGCGGCTAACGCCCTCCGCCTTCTTCCCTTCTACTTTAATTCCTTTTCTATTAAATATTGATTTCTTTCTGGTGCGTTCCGAGATAAAAGTTCGGCAATAAAGCCTGCTAAAAACATCTGCGAACCCACCACTATTGCCACCAATGATAAATAAAATAACGGCTGCTGAGTTACATCGCGATAGGCTAAGCCTTTCCAAATGAGAATCTGCTTTTCTACAAGTACATAAAGTGACATGACAATTCCTAAAAAGAAACTCAATACTCCTAATGAACCGAAAAAGTGCATAGGCCTTTTACCAAATTTACCAACAAAGAAAATAGAAAGTAAATCTAAGAAACCATTAATAAATCTGCTAAAGCCAAATTTAGTTGTTCCGTATTTTCGAGCACGATGCTCTACAACTTGTTCTGAAATCTTATTAAACCCTGCCCATTTCGCTATTACCGGGATATAGCGGTGCATTTCTCCATACACTTCAATGGTTTTAACCACATCGCTCCGGTATGCTTTTAACCCACAGTTGAAATCGTTTAATTCAATTCCACTCATTTTACGTGTGGCTGCATTAAATAATTTAGTCGGCACTGTTTTAGTGATGGGATCGTAACGCTTTTTCTTCCAGCCAGAGATCAAATCAAGTTTCTCTTCTTTAATTCGACGGTATAATTCTGGAATTTCATCTGGACTATCTTGTAAGTCGGCATCCATTGTAATCACCACATCGCCTTGAGTAGCCTCAAAGCCAACATTTAATGCCGCAGATTTACCGTAATTTCTTCTGAATTTGATACCCTTAATAGCTGGATTTTGTATTCTAAGTGTTTCGATAACTTCCCATGATCGATCAGTACTTCCATCATCAACTAAAACAATTTCATAGCTGAAATTATTTTCAACCATCACTTTATCAATCCAGGCCGTTAATTCGGGCAGCGATTCATCTTCGTTAAATAAGGGTACTACAACTGATATATCCATTGTTAAGCATAAACCTCGCAGGTTTTAAAAACCTGCGAGGTTTGTTTAAAGTAAAACGTGCAAATTTCATCAAATTAAATGATAAAACCTGCACGTTCGAAATTTTGTAGATAGAAATTAGATTTCTGAGTTGAAATCTTCGAATCTTAATGGTTTTTCTCGTTTAAATATTGCTGCAAAAATCAATGCAAAAACAAATATTATTGAAATCGCGATTGTAATATTCTTAAAAACAGACTGTGGTGTAAGCTCATTTTGCTTGGCGAATTGCTCATCCATCTTTTTACCCTCTTCATCTAACTTTTCTTGTTCAGTGCCCTGATTTTTCATAAATATCAGAGTTGTATCCTTTATATGCTCCTGCATCTTTTCGGTAGCACTAGGATCGATTACTTTGGTATAAAGTAAATTCAAAGAGAAGGAAGCAAGCCATCCTACTAAAAAAACAATGAAAATTGATTTTAAAGCTTGCTTGAAAGTCCAATATCCGCCTATATTTTTACGGAGATTTTTTAACACAAAGACAGACAAAACAATTGGACCTACAATTAAAAATACTAATGGATAGATAATAACCATTGTCCAAAAAGAATTTGCGGTTTGCATTAAGAATAGTAATGCAATTCCTAAAACAAACATTGCTAAACCTAATATTAAACCACTTTTAAATATTTCTTCGTAAACTTTAGGCTGTGCATCGTTTGAAATTATCTGCTTTTCCATCTCAAGATTTAATTTAGTTATTAATGGTTGTAATCAATATATAAGTAGCCGAATCGAACGATTTGTTACTGCTAAATTGAATTAATTCTTTTGTTGTGGTTGCACTGCCTTCTACATCAAGAAAAAAAGCCATAAAAGGAACAAATAATTCTTGCATTTCTTCGCTAATGTTAAGCGTTGGAGCAGTTTTACAAATCTCTTCCACGCTGCTCTCAGCTAACTGCTGATTGCTAATCATTTCTTCGTAAATTTCAAATTCATCTTGAAATTCATCATCTTCAACCAGTAAAAACTCTTTTAAGAAATCGCCCAACTCTGGCTCAATATCTTCATCTTTACATTCTTTGATGTATAAAAGAAGGTTTAAAAGCTCCGTTCCTCTATCAATTGTTTCTTCCTCTATATTAGCCCATTCATCGCTTTCTAAGTAATCATCTTCTAATTTTTGAACATCGCTGCTAAAGAAATTAACCATCAATAAATCGAAAAATACCTCACGCAATTCTTCAAATTTTGGATGCGAATCGAACACTTCGTCAAAAGCAACAACTTTGTCCATGAACTTCACATCCAGTTCGAAAGCCGCAATGAGTTCTGTTTCGAAACCCTCTACGTTGATAGCCGCGACTTCAGCATATTTATTTAACGATGCGACAAGCGCCTTTTTTACTCTGTTATCCATATTTTAAAATTTAAATGAGCAAAGATGAAAGAACAATGATTAAAGCTAGTAAGCCTAATAAAATTTTCTCCTTGCTTAATCTTCACCAATGCCCCTTAGTTTGTTCTTTGTTCCTTATTCTTTAATCCTTAAACAATTGTTGATTATTATAAACTAATGTTACTTTTCCGGTTAGCTCTGTTCCTAAAAGTGGACTATTAGCAGATTTTGAATAGTTATTTGCCGCATTATATAGCCATTTTTCATTCGGATTATAAACCGTAAAATTAGCTACAACACCTTCTTCAATTACAGGAATATTTAAATTTAGCAATTTACGTGGGTTAATCGCCAATTTCTCCGCAATTAAGCTGGCGTCCAATCCTGCCTTTAACAATAATGGAAGAACGGTTTGCAACGCAATGATACCGTAATGTGCAATTTCAAACTCTACATTTTTAAATTCAATTTCCTCAGGACGATGTTGCGAAGTGATGGCATCAATTGTACCATCTTTCAAACCTGCGATAAGTGCTTTTACATCAGCTTTGCTACGTAATGGCGGTTTCACCTTGTAATTGCTATCGAAATCTGTCAGCAAATCTTCCGTAAAAACCAAATGGTGTGCTGTAACATCGCATGAAATTTGAACGCCATCTTTTTTCGCCTTGCGTATTAAAGCAACTGAACCAGCCGTAGAAATATTGCTGATGTGAATTTTTGTTTCATTGTACTGCGCTAAAAAAATATCGCGGGCAATATGCATTTCCTCGGCCAAAGCTGGCAAGCCTTTCATGCCTAAAAGAACCGAATTTTTACTCTCATTAATTTGCGATTTGCCTGCAATCGATTTATTTTCCGGGTAAACCATCAGCAAAGCATCAAAACCCTTGGCATATTGTAAAGCACGACTCATAAAACCATCGTCTTGCAGCGCTTTGTCGCCATCGGAAAAAGCGACAGAACCGGCCTGCTGCATATCAAACAGTTCTGCCAATTCTTTAGCCTCCCGATTTTGACTGATGGCTCCTACCGGATATACATCAACCAGATTATTTTTTGCTTTGTTGATGATATATTCTACCTGCGATTTTGATTGAATAACCGGATCGGTTTGCGGCAAAAGTGCCAAACCAGTAAAACCACCAGCCCTTGCAGTAGCAGTTAGAGTTTGAATATCTTCTTTAGTTTCGAAACCAGGATCGCCGGCAGCGCAATTTAAATCGAAAAAACCGGGAGTTAAGAAAGAACCTTCAGCATCAAAAACGTTTTCTTCTTTTTCTGGTGATAGTTTTCCTATGCTTTGAATTTTACCATCAATTACCCGAACATCGCATTGCTGCTTATTAAAACTACTTTGCGGATCGGCAATGGTTACATTTTTAACTAGGAGATTCATATTGTTTTTTTAGGGTTGTTAAAAAATCGAATGAGCAGAATTTCAGCAGCAATAAAAATCAGCGACAAAATTAGACAAAGTTTCCATAAAGTTTGTCCGATTTTATTAGCACCTGCAATTAATTTTACCGCATCTTTATCAGCATCAAATACTTTCAAATTACTTTCAGCCGCAAGATTATCCAATTCTGTTTTACTCAAATAATGCATATCAGATTCCGTTCTACCGCTATTAAAAGCATAAACAGAAATCAGGGAGTCGCCCAAGGCAAGGTTATAAAAGCCCGCACTTTTTATTTGATCGGCGACATAAATAAGCGTTTTGCCATTAATCTGACGGATTTCAGGGATTGCCTCGAAGTTTTTAGCGCTTAGCTTTAAGGTTTGATTTTTACCCAAATTAATTTTCTTGCTGGCCAATGCATTATCGTTTCCAAGATTATAATACAGTGCTGTTTCATTGCCAGCGTTTAAAGCCAAACGGTACATTAAAGGAACAAAAACCGGGTGCCGAGCTAAATTCCCATCAACAGAGTTGAGACCCGTTGCCGATAAATAAACGGCGCCATTACCCACGCCGTATTTAGCGAAGAAAAGTTTCCCACCCGGAAAGGTTAGGATATTTTCCTTGTTAGCCGAATTACTTTCTACAAAAGAAAAATATCGTTGAGCTACTGGCAAATCGAGATTTTTAGGAATGTCTTCGAAAACAGTTTTAAAAATCGGGTTCTGTAAATCAATCTGATCTACTTTAGTTTCCGTAGTATTTAAATTCTGAACAATGGGTAACGACAATCCACTTAAAAAAGCATTGTAGGTTTGTATATTGGCATCTAAATCCGGGAAAATTGCAATGGCTCCCCCTGCGTTCAAATAAGTCTTTAACTGTTGTGCCAAGCCACTAGATGGATTTTTCAATCCGTTAAGTACAATTAAACCGTAATTAGCAAAACCACCGTAATTAATATTGTTTTCTCCATTCTCAGTGAGTTTGTAATAATTGTCTGCAGCAAAAAGCGCTTTGATATAATTTCCTGCGGTCGCTCCATTAATACTCAACACAGGTAAACTTTCATCAACCTTAAAGCTGAAAGATAGCGTATCATCAAACGTAACCGGGAAATCTTTAATGGCTATTTGCCCCTTTTGCCAGCCTGCTTTCAAGCCGGAAAAGCTCAAAGTATCCGTTTTAGTTTTTCCTGCTGGAATAGTCATTGCACTTAAACCTTTCTGCTGGTTGTTAATGCTTAGTTTCAAAGGAATATTTTTCGCCTCCTCATCAGAATAATTTTTTAATTGAACAACAAGTTTCTCACTTGCACCCGGCTGGTGGTTAGGAGAAAGTGTCCACACACTATCCACAGCAACATTTGGTAAACCAGTAGCATTCAACTTTATGAAAGCATATTGGATGTCTTTCTTTGTTGATAATGTTGGTCCTTTAGCAATATTTTTCTGAAAATCTGAGATAATAAAACTGTATTTGTTGACTGAGCCAGTTAAAACATTGCCTTGCCGGTTTAATATCTGCTGAAGATTTCTATTTGCAGCCGAAATTTGAACATCGTCAAGTGCTTTTAAAAACTCATCTGCATTTAATAATCTTTGATGTTTTCCCTCAAAATCATTTGTGAGAAGTTGAAAACGATCATTTACCCCGAAGCCTTTGATTAACTCTTTTGCTCTCCGTTTCGCCTCATCCAATAGATTGCCATCTTTATTAATGGCCTCCATACTATAAGAATTATCGATATAAATGCTAATTGAGTTGTTCTGGTTGGTAGTTTTTTGACCTTTGAGCGGGATATAAGGTTGCGCAAATGCAAGTACAAGGAAGATTAATGCTAAAATCCTCGAAAATAAAATCAGTAAATTTTTAAGCTTTTCTCGTGATGAATTTTGTTGCTCAACTTCTTTTAAAAGCTGAACATTAGAGAAATAAACTTTTTTAAATTTTCGGAAATTGAATAAATGAATGATGACCGGAATTGCAACCGATAATAGTGCGAAAAGAAAGCCCGGATAAAGGAAATTCATTAAAAACCAAAGATAGAAAAATTATGGAAAGAGGCGAACTTCAATTATAATAAACTAGTTCTAATACGCAAACCCCGGAAATTCAATATTTACGATTTTCCACTGATCATTATGCAGTGCAAAGTACAGCTTAAACGGACCGCTTACAATTTTTGATTGTTTCTGAATCACATCTCTATAACCGGCCACACCTTCTACAAAACCCATTCCTTTCCCATCGGCTAACAACTCAAAATTAACATCAATAATATCATATCTACCACCAACATATTCATCAGATTTACCAAAAATTCCTTTCAGCCGGCTAACAATAATTCCTTTGCCAATCACTTTATTACCAGGTAAAATAAAGAAATCGTTAAGCTCTTCAGTAATCGATTTAGACTGTTTAAACCATGAGTTTATGAATCTAATGGCACTATTAACGATGTCGGCTTGATGATTAAAGGTAATATTATCTTGCATGGTAATCTCTCGAAAAGTAATCGACCGGTAAAAACCGGTCGATTAAAAACTTGGCGAAGTTAACTATTCTTTAGTGTTTCTCTAATTTAATAGCGGCAATAGTTGCTTCTACGCTACCTTTTCCTCTTCTTCCTTCTCTGGAAACATGACCGATAAAATTACCGATATGATTAACACACCTCCAATAACAATCAGCGAATAAACTGAATCGATGTGGAAGAATGGAGCAATAATCATCTTGATCCCAATAAAAGACAGGATAATTGCCAATCCGTATTTTAATTTACTGAACAAATGAATGAAGTTATCCAATAAGAAAAACAAAGCACGTAAGCCCAAAATGGCAAAAATATTTGAAGTATAAAGGATAAAAGGATCTTTAGAAATCGCAAAAATAGCAGGGATAGAATCGACTGCGAAAAGCAAGTCGGTAAATTCGATTACCGCGACAACAACCAATAATGGCGTGGCTAATTTCACCCCATTTTCCATGGTAAAAAACTTGTCTCCGTCGTATTTATCGCTTACTCTGAAAAACTTCCTCACTAATCTTGCTCCGCGGGTGTTATTATAGTCTTCATCATCGTTGTCATCATCAGCCGACCACGACTTAATTCCGGCATACACCAGGAATAAACCGAACAGCGTCATAATGATATTGATGTCGTATTTGAATCCAGCCACACCAAACAGACTCAAAATTTTATTTAAGTAGGTTAATTCAATGAAAAAGGCGCCAGAAAAAATAAAAATCGCCCTCAAAACCAAGGCACCAATAATTCCCCAAAATAGCACTTTGTGCTTGTTTTCATTGGCAACATCAAAAAACTTGAAAACCAGAATAAAAACGAAAAGGTTATCTACAGAAAGTGCTTTCTCTATCCAGTAAGCTGATTGAAACTGGGTGAATTTATCAAAACCCAACTCATAATAAACAGCACCACTAAAAATCATTGAAAGAGAAATCCAAACGATTGACCAAGTGATGGCTTCTTTATTGGATATGGTGTGGCTTTTTTTGTTGAAGAGACCTAAGTCAATGATCAGCATTATAACAACCACTACTGCAAAGCCTGCAATTAAAAGTGGGTGATCAAACATGTTATTATTCATTATAGTTATTTTGGTTTATTTGTTTGCAAGCGTTATTAAAATTACCCTTCCACCATCCTCTTTAGATAGTAAAAGCTTCTTTCCATTTGTTAGTTCGACCATCGAACCGATAGGAATTTCCTTTTCTTCAGTTTTATCTACCAAAGATGTGAGTTTTTGGTTAACTAACACCCATTTTCCTTCGTGAAAAGTAAAATAACCCACTGGTATTTTTTGTTCGTCTGTTAGTTTTTCATTTCGAACCACATTTCTGTTTACATGCCACTGAAACAAGTATTGATTATTGTACACCATCAATCTGTGGTTTTCAGGTTTCCAAACTGAGGGCTGAAATTGATAATATAAATCCAATATGGGCAAAGTTCCTTTATGGCTGGTACCGCAAAACGGACATTTTGGGATAGAGGTATTGTCGAAAACATACCATTTCTGATCGCAATAAATATTGCTGCATTGCTGCATTAAATCTGTAGTTTTAAGCAAAGCGATTTCCCACTCCTCTGCAGTTGGGCGCTGCATAGGATTGTGCAAACCATCAATAAAAGCCTTATCAAAAAGTGCTTTTAAGTATGGCCCGGTAATGGTATAAGGTATTTTATTTACGTCAGCCCAATAAGTATCCCATTTGGAAACCTGATTCATTTTTGGACGATTTGATGAATCTGTTGGATGTTCTACAAACAATGCCTTCTCTCCCATACTCAACAAATCGTCCTTTTCGGTGTCCAGATCATGAACCTTGCCGCCTTTTAAGGGATGCCGATGCAGCAAATACATATAAATTAAACAAGCTAAAGCGTGTAAGTCTGTTAACCGGTTTGGTAATTTCCTGGCGGGATCGTTTTTTTCCAGATGTTTAGTAGCCAAAACTTCCGGAGCGATGAAATCTGCAGTTCCAATTACTTCGGCTTGGAATATGCCAGGAACAACTAAACCATCTAAATCAATCATACAGGCAGAACCCGTTGAAGGATCTATTAATACGTTGTTGTATGATAAATCGGAGTGAGAAAGTCCCATTTGGTGCATTTTTTTTACCCCACGGGATAAATTAACGCCAATTTGAAAATAGTTAAGCCATCGGCCTAATTCATTTTGATCTAAACTTAAGGGGAACTGCCTATTTCTAAACTTGGCTGCGGCAAACCATTTTCCAATTTTTTCTTCCCCTTTAATTAAATCGCTTGAGGTATAACCTTTGGAAAAGAAAAATTTAGAATTGTAAATCGGAACAATAATTCCAATGCGATCATGAGTTTCGATGATATCAGTTGGCCAACGATAAATTTCTTCTAAATAATACTTTCCAGCCTCTTTGGTTTCTATCTGATTGAGGTATTTAGTAACTATTTTGGTCAGCCTTTCTTTTTGATTGAAATCTTGTTTCTCTTTAAAAATCGCAACAACGTACTTTCTATCCGGGCTAAAATAAACATTCTTTGCAGTTCCACTTTTCGGATCGCCATTATCTACATATTGATAAGATTTGCCTGTAAGGGAAGATTTAACGGTAATTGTAGACATAGTTTCTCTCTAAAAAATAACAGCTAAAGTTCGATCATCGTGATTACCGGGACTCCAAAAATCCATCCATGCAGATAGCTGATCAGCAATTTTTTCATTATCAGACTGGAAATTGACTCCCGCACCATCTTCATTGTTGCCCTTCAAATCTTCTACAAATGTTTTCCAATTTTCTAGCTTTTCCAGATTGGCTTCCACAACAAATTTTGCATCATAAATTCCATCGGTCATGAGCATAAGATAAGAGAAATCTTCGATTAATGTAAAGCCAAAACGAGTAGAAAATTTTTCACTCGTAAAAATTTCCGGCATGGTGATAAATCTTGTTCCTCCACCAAATTCGCCAACATCGAGCCAATTCATTAACTTGAGGTCGGTTAAATCTTTGTTCAATAAACCTATCGGACAATCGCCTACGCCAAATGTTAATATGGCATAACCGAAATCGTATTTTTTAAAAAGTGCAAAAATCAAGGTACTGTGAAAATCTTTTAACGGCCTTTCTGTTTTTGTAGCGAACTCTTCTATTTTATAATGGGCGAATTGAGCTGCCTTTGATAGGTTATTATAAACGAAATGGCTAATCTTTTTTTGTGCATCCTCTCCTATTTTATGATGATAATCGAAAAGAATCTGATCAAAACCCCTAAGTTTCTCTTCATTTAAATGATCGGAAAAATATTCGATTACAGCGTCACAGGCAATTTTCGATCCTTGGCGAGCTAATTTTGCACTTCCAGCACCATCAGCAACACAAACTATACTCCAGCCGTTTTCGTCAAAGTTCTTGAAAGCATAATCATCATCTCTAAATGAACCCACGTTGGCATGGCTTCTTCCACGTTTTGAAGCCACAACAATATGTTTATCGCCTATCGGCTGAAAATCATTTGTATTATCCTCTTTCCAATAATTAGCAACTTTCCAATCTTCATCTTTGCCCTCATTACTGGCAATATTTTTCCATAAAGATTTTGGATTGGCATTCACAACTAAAGAAAGCATTTTTTCATGTGCCTCGGTATCTAAATCTTCCCCTAAAACATTAAACTTCATTTTAATTTTGAAATCGCCACTTAAGCTCGGGTCGCCTTCAATTACATTTAAAGTTGGGTTGAAAGTTAAACCATATTGCTCCAATCCCTCAAATTCAACATTTGTGATATCACTGAAACCTAACTTTTCAAACTGTAGGTTTGCATAATAGGGTTTCCCAACGGTTGCATTTGGAATGACAATTTGCTTGGCTAAAATATCTTCGATTTTGTTTTTCAAAATCCATTTATCTACCATAATTTGTTGCTTTTTTTTAATCAATTTTACGGCATCAATATTAAATGTTTCGTTAACATATTTTTCAAAAATATGCTGCCTTGCGGCTGAAACCTCAATGTTTTTGCTCTTGAGCAGATTTTGTATGTATTGTTTAGTTTCGAGCATGATTAACCCTGTGCTCTTCCTACATCAAAGCCACCTTCTCCATATCCATAACTACCAAAATTACCACACCAAGGGCAAGTACTCATGGGTTCGTTGCCGATACAATGTATTTTTTGGCATACACAAACTGCCAATCCAAACTGATTGCCACAACATGGACAAGCGGGTGCTCCAATCAACTCTTCGCTATTCACTTTCTGCTGTACGGCACTTTCATCGCAGTACTCATAGTAAGAATTATCTACTTGAAAGCCGCCCACCAACCGATAAGCTTGTGTTTGTAAATTCAGACCTTCAAATCCCGATTCATTCATTACCTTTCGGTATTTCATTAAGTAAGGACGTTTGGTATTTTGGCATTTGGCCGATAACACTACATAATTGTTATCGATATATTGCGTATTTGCTGGTGCTTTTGAAATATCGATTTTTGAAAGGGTATCACCATCCATCTTAGCCAGTTCAAAGCCCGATTTATTATTTTCTACACTGATACTACTCGTTTTAATGGAATCTGTTACCCATTTGAAAAACTTGTTGTAATCTTCGCCAGTGGCATTTTTAAAATGTAGTACATTTTCTGTTAGTTCGGATAGCACTCGGGTGTCCGTACTATCGCCAAAAGAAATAGCCACCATATTTGCAGTACGTTGCCAGTTTTGCTTCCACTCAGAAATTGCTGTTTTAGTATCATCAGTGGGTACACCATCGGTAAACAAAAATACGATAGGTTTCCAATCCCCCTTTTGTTCCATGGTGGTTTTTACAATATCTTTTCGCATCTGGTACATTAAATGCCCTAGGCCCTTACTTAATGAAGTGCCCCCACCAATTGGAAATTTTGGTGGGTAAAAACTCACCACCTCCTGCAATGGCACTAACGTTTTTGCCTGGCCTGCGAAAACAATAATCGAGATCCATACGGTTTCAATGGCATAAGGATCAGTTTTTATAGCTTTTATGATAGTCGCCATACCTTCTTCAACCTGCTGGATTTGGTCTCCAACCATCGATTCGGAAATATCTATTAAAAAATAAATGGGTAATCTTCTCATATTAAAAATAGTTGTTTAATAGCAAAAGTATAATCAGTAATACAATCTGAGTCATATCAACCGCCAAGCCTTGCCCTACTTGAAATGGTTTTATTAAAGTTTTTAGAAAATTAAGAACAGGCTGAAAAAATACCTTGAAAAAAATTAAATGCACTTTTATATCTGGTATTTAGCTTATCCTTATGGGGTAACAATTTTGAATATAAAAACAGGCCAACTATTAATACATTTAGAAAAATCCTGAAGGCTAAAATCATACAAAAATGGATTTCCGAATTTCTCCAGCAATGATTTTGTAGCTATCCTTTACACGTTCGTTATAGCTGGAACAGCCATAAATGAGTATATTTTTGCTATCTCCTAAATGGTTGATGGAAAAGTAAGTAACCACATCATTATGAACTTCCTTCATTTCTCCGGTTTTGGTTTTGCGATCAAAAACATCTACAAATCCGACGCTTAAGTACAAACAGTTGCCCGCCAAACGGGTAGCCAATAAACTAAATTTCGCATGATGACTATTTCTCAAAGTACGTTCAATGTGATGCAGATTTAATTTATCAACGCTAAAAGTTTCGTAGCAATTTACTATTCCATCTAAAGTCCCATCTTGAAAAGGATCAAGCGGTTCGTTGTAGCTGTATTGCGCAGGAACATTGTGGTCTTCTCCACCAGAGGATATTTTAACAATAAAACCAATGATGGTAATTGCTAAACTGATTATGCCAAGTACGTCCATTTAGATTACCATTGTTATTTCGCTTGGTGGGGGCGGTAGTGCTACACTTTCTCCCGTTCCCTGGCTTTTGTTACCTTGTTCGATGGTTTCTGAAACCCATTTAAAAAACTGCTTCAGTGTAGAACTGTCGGCAGTATCCAAATGAACAACATCAGGTGTGAGTTCTTTTAGAAGTGCATCATTTGCAGAATGTCCGGCAGCACAGCCAACAATTGCGCCGAAGTTTAATGATTTTATTTTTGGCACCATTTCACGATACAACTGCAAATCGCTAGGTTTTCCATCAGTGAAGAGAAATAAAAGCGGCTTCCAATCTCCCTTTTGCGTAGCATTCCCTTTGATCAGATCATTTTGAACTTTCTCATATAACATATCCAAAGCCTGGCCTGTATGGGTTGGGCCACTTTGCGGACAAGTAATTTCAGGAAGCTGAAAAGATGCTAATTCGGTTAAAGAAACGATTTCTTTCACCTCACGATCGAAAGTGATCATCGAAATCCAAAGCGAATCCAGTGCCTGTGCATCGGTCCTCAAAGTATTAATCATCCCACTTAAGGCGTTGTTCAAAGCCTGTATCGGCTCTCCATACATGGATCCTGAAGTATCAATTAGAAAGTAAACAGGTAGTCTTCTCATAATTTTCTGTTAAACAACGATATTCAACTCAGATGGTGGCGGAGGAAGTTCTTTCAGCAAACTAATTTCCTTCCCTGCATCTTCAACTTTTGTAGAAGTTACACCAATTGAAGCCGTTACCCATTGAAAGAACTTGCCAATACTCGCAGAATCTGCTGTATCTAAACTTACAACATTATCTGTAATTTGTTTAAGCACAGCGGTATCTGCCCCTGATCCTGCTGCACAGGCAACAGTGAAAGCGACTTTTTGCTTCTTAAATTCAGCCAAACCGGGCAACCAATCATCGGTTGGTACGCCATCGGTCATGATAAAAACTAATGGCTTCCAATCTCCTTTTTGTTCGGTTGTAGTTTTGGCTACTTCATTTTCAATTCTGTTGGAAACCAATCGTAAAGCTTCGCCTAAAGCCGTAACTCCAGTAGCTTTTAAATCGACCATTTGGAAAGATGCCAAATCGGTGAGCGGAATGATTTGTTGCGCAACACTATCAAAGGTGATCACACTTAAAAAAGCGGTTTCAATGGCTTGAGGATTTTGTCTTAAGGAACTAATCATCACCTGAACTCCATTTTTAACGGCTTCTATAGGCTCTCCACTCATCGAACCTGATGTATCTAGCAGCAGGTAAACGGGTAATCTTCTCATATAAAATTATTGAGGAATATTGTAAGTGTTGGCGGTTTCGTTGTTATTATTTGGCACATTGTAAGTGCTACCATTATTATTTTGTCCAGGAATATTGTAACCAGTTCCTGTACCATAAGTAGGATCGTTTTGATTTATATGCGAAATAATTTCGGCAGTATAATCTTTGCCTCCACTTAAAATAGTATAAATATTTTGTATAGTATAAACCGGACCCCATGGAATTCCCCACCATCCTAAGAAAAAGTTGGTAAACAAATGCCCCAAACCAGGTACCACCCTACTTTTACCGGGATGGATAAAATGGAAATCAGATGGATTATTGAATGTCATCACCACTACTGAGATGCAATATTTATACATTACAAATTTTCCGCCCTGTGCTACCAAACTTCTAATTTGATCGCCAGATAAGCCTTCTATATTTTTAATGTTCATTACAAATAAGATTTAATAATTAAATGGATGGTTTGCCCTAAAAATGTATCAGGTGTTGGATCGCCAATGGCGTCGAATTTCCATTCATCATTACGTTTGTACAATTTGCCCAAAATCAGCGCTTTTTTACCTGCATAACTTTGTTCGGCAGAAACGTTGTAAGACGCAAAAACTTCTTTCACCTGTGTCGGTGTACCTTCATACATTCTAATTTTTGAATATGGAATTTGAGAGAAATCCTCTTTCCCAACATTATTCAAAAAGAAAAATATTTTAGAAACTTTTGGGTCAATTTTAGCTAAATCGACTGTGATAATCTCATTATCCAATCCATCATCGCCACCAGAATCTCCTTGCAAGTCATCGCCAGTATGCCTCAAAGCACCATCCAACGAAACCAATTTCCCTTTTGGCAAACCAAATTGCTGTAAAAAATCAATATTGTACAGCGGCGAGTAGATATGATCACACAAATTGTTGTTTTCATCGATTAGAATGCAACTTAAATCTAAATCTACGCTTTGTTTATTGGTAGATAAGCCGAGAAATCCTTTTGTTTCTATTGCTCCCCAGTTAACGCCTACACAAAAACTGGTGAGTTTCGCACCGGTTTCTTTACGTAAATCAATTTTCTGCCCTTTTGATAAATTAATAGCCATCCTTTAGTTTAGTTTTAGTTATACTTATTCAAGAAAAATTCAAGCCCATCTTTCATCCCGGCACCTACGGCCTCAAATTTCCATTCGTTATTTCGTTTATAAATCCTTCCAAATTCTACCGCTGTTTCAATTGAAAAATCTTCTTCCAACTCATATTTAAGTATCTCGGTTTTGGTACCATCGAATATTCGGATATAAGAATTTCTGATTTGCCCAAAATTTTGTCGCCTGTTTTCAGCATCGTGAATGGTTACCACGATACAGATTTCAGCAGCAGTTGCTGCAATTTTTGAGAGGTCGACTTTTATTTGTTCATCATCACCATCGCCATCACCAGTTAAATTATCACCAGTGTGTTCAACCGCCCCATCTGGCGTTTTCAAATTATTGTAGAATACGAAATGCGCATCGGATAATAATCTCTTATTTTCACCTAATACGAAAATCGAAGTATCTAAATCGAAGCTAGTACCAGTTGATGAACTATTGGTATCCCAGCCTAATCCGACTGTAAATTGTGGAGCACTAATTGATTCTCTTTGCCCCTTTTGCAGGTTAATTGCCATATTTGGTTGTATTTTAGCTTGAAGTTATCTTTGCTGAATTTGTGTTATAAAATCTATTTAGTTCGCGTATTTTTTTAAAACTTCCAAAAAGCTATCTGTTGGATGAGGCTCTCCAATGGCTCGGAATTTCCAGCCATCATCTTTACGATAGGCCTCAGCAAAAACCATTGTACACATACCATTTAACGAAGCATCGCCAGAAAGGCTGTATCTCGTAATTTCTTTCCCTTTTGCATCAACCGCTCTGATAAAGGCATTTTCAACCATGCTAAAATGTTGGTTGTTCTGCCTCCCTTGATAAATCGAAACCACAAAAACAATCTTTTGATAAATGGGATTCAAGGCATCTAGTTTAACAATAATCTGTTCATCATCGCCATCGCCCGCTCCTGTTCTGTTATCACCAGTTAGCCAAATATTACCCGATGGATGTCTCATGGAGTTAAAGAAAATAACATCTCCTTCGAAAAGACCAACCTGACGGCCGTTTTGGTTAACGGTTCTGCCCAAATTCATGATCTTATCGTTTCCATCGAGCAGAAAAGCAATGGCGTCTAAATCGAACTCTTCCTCCTTAGGACCAAAAAGTTTCCCTAAAAAGCCTGTGTTTTTTTGTCGGACATCCCACCCCAAGCCCATCGTCACTTTTGATAAATCGAAAGATTCCCCTTTATCATTTTTTCGGAGATCAATAGTTTGACCTTTTACTAAGTTAATAGCCATACAGAGCGTTGTTAATTTATTTTATAATTTGACCTTTGAAATATTTTGATAAAAAGAAAGATAAATCTTCACGATACCCGATTCCTGAAGCTTCGAATTTCCATTTACCTTCACGTTTATAAAGTCTGCCAAATTCTACACCAGTTTCAATAGAAAAATCTTCGCCCAACTCATATTTTGCCACTTCTTCACCGGTGCTATCATCAACTATTCGGATATATGAATTTCTAACTTGCCCATAATTTTGTTTCCGCGTAATGGCATCATGGATGGTTACTACAAAAAGAATCTCCTGGATATTGGTATCAACCTTCGACAAATCAACCTGAATACTTTCATCATCGCCTGTAGCGCTATTTCCTCCTGTCGGATCATCGCCTGTATGGTGTAAGGCATGATCAGGTGAATCTGTATTGCCATAGAAAATGAAGTACTCCTCCACAGGAATTAGTCTGTTTCCATCAATCATAAAAGCCGAAGCATCCAAATCGAAATCATAGCCAGTACCTTCATTTGGATCCCAGCCTAAACCAACAGTAATTTTAGATAATCCGATATCAATTTTTTGTCCTTTTTGTAAATTAATAGCCATTGTTAAATTTAGTTTTTGATGTTTTATGTTGTAAAAAATGAGATGTACGCGAAACTCAGCTACATAAAAATGCAGCGAGACGCTGAAAAGATCGAATCGGATTAAAGCCGACGCAAACAATCGTAATAAAATAAATAGGGATAGAATTGGTTACAGCGACAAGGGTTGAGCGCTAATTTTTACATCCTGTAACTGGGTTTATCTGTTTAAATGTTTCCTAACAAATATATTATTTTGGATTTTAATTGCAAATTTCCTACTCAAAAATGTTGTAAATTTTGGGCTACAATCCATACTTTTTCATGGCTACCCAAAGCTTTTCGTCCATTTGATAAACATCAGGGCGATATTCTATTTTATTGTTCTGAGCCCAGGCTGTGAAATAAGTAATAATTAATGGTACTGGTTTTTTTGGACCAAACCAAGCTGGTTTAAGTTTAAATGCTTTCGTGGTATCGGCTTTCGCTGCCATGCGCTTTTTGTACCATTTGTTATGCGTACTGTCAACCGGTGGCAAATCTACCTCTGCCCTAAGTTTATCATAGGTGTAACCATCGCCAACCAATTTTTCGGCAAACTCAAGTGGCTTTTCTACACGAACGCAACCATGGCTAATTGCTCTATTTGTTAGGTTAAAACCGTTCTTGTTATTTGTATCGTGAAGATAGATGCTGGAGCTATTATCGAATATAAACTTAAATTTCCCTAAAGCATTACCACCGCCTGAACCTTGCTTAAACTTAAAAGGAAGTTTATCGCGTGAGTACCTGCTCCAGTTTATCGTATCCGGCTCTCCGATAAGTTTATCTTTATAATAAACGTTAATGTTGCTGTTTGATAGATAGTAGGGATCCTTTCTGGCCATCCAATAAATTTCGCTTTGCGCAATACTAACGGGAATATTCCAAACCGGGTTGGCCTGTATAGAATTAATTTTACTAAACAACAATGGGGTTTCATGGTTTTTAGGCTTATCATCTAAATTTCCAGATTTGACAAATGCCTTCAACTTATCGTCGTAACCACTTTCGCGTTTACCACCCACACAAACTTTCATCGATATTACCGTATCTTGCTTATCAAACCAGGTAAGTTTAAAATCAGGAATGTTTACTTGGACATAATTGTCGCCGGTCTCAGGCATTTTCCAACGAAAACGCTCCATATTTAAGAGCAAAATACGTTTTTCATCCAATGCATCGGCCTTTAAGTATGCCTCTTGTAAAGCTTTATATTGAGCTGATTTCGGCTGAACTATACGTAAGGTATCAATTAAACTTTCAGAAGCCAGGAGCTTTGTCATCCCCAAACTATCTGGCCGCTTTACTTTAATATAATATCTGGAGAAGATATTGCGAGGGTTTACAACACCGTATTTTAAATAATTATTGTAATTAAGGTAGGCATTAGCGGATAATAATTCCAGCTTTGCAATTACCGGATAAGTTTCCTCAACATTTTTAAATTTGTTTGCCGCTAACTCAGCTAGTAAACCTTTTATTTCTTCAGTTTTAAATATTTTCGGATTAAACCCATGCACTTTACTATTTTCTAAATACGCAACTAGTGAATCTAATTCCCCATCGATGTAGAATTTTGTCACCAATTTTGGCTCATTAGTCGTGGAAGTATAATAAGCTTTAATAGTTTTAGGGTTTACAAATGATTCTGATAAACTATTCATAGTGGAAACAAACACGCTATCGAAAGCAACAGTATCAAAATCTTTATAAATCTTATTTTTAAAATGTTCCGATAGCACTTTGCCAATCGCTGGTGGCTGTTTAAACCATCCACAGGCAGCAATACAAATAATTATAGGGATAAAAAGAAAGCGAAAGTTTTTCAAAGCGTCGAGTTTTTAGTGTAATAAGTGAGCAACAGCAATTATAAAAATGCAAATGAGGCAAATTAAGTGCCATTATTTTTTGATTTACCGATGCAAACGTTATATTTGCCAATGCATATCAGCTAAAGTATTGATACTGGCAGAAATAAATATATGAATTTAACTTTGAACCATCACTTACATTTACACCATCGCCGATAGGCGATATGATATGTTTGTTTTGTACTTCAAAACTTTTTTTCCGTAAAATTATTTCTTGTTCATTCTATATTCAATACTTTGAAAACACTAAAAATTGCTATCCAAAAATCGGGTAGGTTAAACGAAAAATCCGTAGAAATATTAAAAAATTGTGGTCTTTCTTTCGAAAACTACAAGAGTTCATTAATATCGACTGTTCAAAATTTTCCATTGGAAATTCTTTTTCTCCGCGATGATGATATTCCAGAATACGTTCAGGATGGCATTGCCGATTTAGGTATTGTTGGCGAAAATGTGATCACTGAAACTCAGGCTAAAGTTGAGTATTTACAAAAGCTTGGCTTTGGAAAATGCACCCTAAAAATTGCAGTTCAAACTGGTAGCCAAATTCAAAATTTGGATGATTTAAATGGCAAAGCCATCGCTACTTCTTACCCGGTAATTCTTGAAAAATTCTTAACAGAAAAAGGAATAAAATCTGATATCAGAACCATTTCTGGTTCGGTAGAAATTGGCCCGGGTTTAGGCTTGAGCGATGCCATTTTTGACATCGTTTCTACTGGCGGAACGCTTAAAAGTAATGGACTAAAACCATTCGCAGATGTGATGCAATCCGAGGCAATTTTAATTGGAAATAAATCGATTTTAGATAACCCAGAAGTTGCAGAATTGCTGCAAAGAATCCGTTCGGTTTTAAGCGCAAAATCTAACAAATATGTGGTGCTTAATGTATCGAAAGACAACCTGCAAAAAGTTGTCGATTTATTGCCAGGTGTTAAAAGCCCGACAATAGTTCCCTTGTTCGAACCCAACTGGGTTGCTGTTCATTCTGTAATTGCGGAAGAAGATTTCTGGGACAAAATCAATAGCCTAAAAGTTGCTGGAGCGGAGGGAATTTTAGTGATGCCAATTGAAAAAATTATCACTTAAAATAGCACAAAAACCTCTAAATACCTATTAACTATTAGTTAATTTAAAATCATAACACCTTGAAAGTCTACAATTATAAAGATTTATCTACATCAAAGATCAAGGAATTGTGTTCGAGACAAATTGAAGACGATAAATTGGTTGAAGAACGCGTTGCAGATATCATTAAAACAGTTAAAAGTGATGGCGATAAAGCACTCTTTAATTTCGCCAAAGCATTTGATAAAGTAGAATTAGAAAAGCTTTATTTAGATGCAGAAGAATTGAAAGTCATTGCATCAACCATTCCTGCGGATGCGAAACAAGCAATTGAAACAGCTTATCATAACATCAAAACTTTTCATCAATCTCAACTAAAAACTGAAGATAGAATTGAAACCATGCCTGGTGTGATTTGCTGGCGAGAATCCAGGGCGATTGAAAAGGTAGGCCTGTACATTCCAGGCGGCACTGCTGTTTTACCAAGCACTTTCTTGATGTTGGCTACACCTGCAATAATTGCTGGCAGTAAAGAGATCATAGTGTGCTCACCCCCACAAAGCGACGGCAAAACTAATTGTTACCTCGCCTATTGTGCTGTGCTTCTAGGTATCGAGAAAATCTATCTCATTGGCGGTGCTCAAGCTATTGCCGCAATGGCTTTCGGAACGGAAACTGTGCCCCAAGTTTATAAGATCTTTGGTCCAGGAAACCGCTATGTTACAACAGCAAAAACGATGGTTCAAAATAAGGTTGCAATAGACATGCCCGCAGGCCCATCAGAGGTTTTAGTGATTGCTGATGATACTGCCAATCCGTCATTTGTTGCCGCTGACTTGCTAGCTCAAGCAGAACACGGAGTTGATAGTCAATCAATTTTGGTTTCTACCTCAAGTGAGTTCATAGATGATACTCTTCAAGAACTTCAAAAACAGTTATCTGATTTACCTAGAAAGGATATTGCAGCGAAAGCTATTGAAAATTCTTACGTTGTTTTAGTCGATCATTTAGATGCTGCAATGGAATTTTCTAACGAATATGCGCCGGAACACTTGATTTTGGCTACAAGCAATTTTGAGAACCTTATTCCATTGATAATCAATGCTGGTTCGGTATTTTTAGGAAACTTTACTCCAGAAAGTGCTGGTGATTATGCATCAGGAACAAATCATACTTTACCTACAAGTGGCTTTGCTAAAGCTTATTCGGGTGTGTCAACTGATGCTTTTCTTAAAAAGATAACTTTTCAGCATTTGTCGGTAAATGGATTAGAGAACATTGGAAATACTGTTGAAACACTTGCAGCTGCCGAAGGCTTGCAGGCACATAAGAATGCGATTACAATAAGATTAAAGAACAAGGATTAAAAAACAAAGATTTAAAGCAAAAAGTAGAACTAAGGCTTAAACACAAAGTCACTCATTTTTGCTGATGGTTCCTTTATCTATCACACACAATAAGATTAAATAACAAGGATTAAAAAACAAAGATTTAAAGCAAAAGTAGAACTAAGGCTTACACACCAAGTCATTCATCTTTACTCCTTGTTCCTTTACTATCACACAGAAATAACATGGACATTAACGAATTAGTAAGAGAAAATATAAAAAACCTTAAACCATATTCTACTGCCAGAGATGAGTTTAAAGGACAAGCATCCGTATTTTTGGATGCCAATGAGAATAGCTATGGTTCTCCCCTACCCGCAAATTATAATCGCTACCCAGATCCACTACAATTGGATTTAAAAGATGCCATTAGTAAGATAAAAGGCGTGCCTATTGATAATACCTTCTTAGGCAATGGAAGTGATGAAGCGATAGATTTGCTTTTCCGAGCGTTTTGTAACCCAGGAAAAGACAACGTAATCGTTCTTCCACCAACGTATGGCATGTATGAAGTTTCGGCAAATATAAATGATGTAGAAATTCGCAAAGTCAGCTTGCTGCCAAATTTCCAATTAGACATGGAAAAGATTGCAGAAACGATTGATAAAAACACGAAATTAATCTTCATTTGTTCGCCAAATAATCCGACAGGAAATTCGATAAACCGCGAGGATATTGAAACAATTTTAGCCAACTTTAAAGGCATCGTTGTGGTTGATGAAGCCTACATAAATTATGCTCGACAAAAGACCTTTATTCAAGAGCTAACCGAGTATGCAAATCTGGTAGTTTTACAAACTTTCTCGAAGGCTTGGGGGCTTGCAGCTTTGCGTTTGGGAATGGCGTTTTCATCGCGAAAAGTGATTGATGTTTTGAACAAAATTAAGCCTCCTTACAACATCAATCAGGCCACACAAGATTTAGCTTTTGAGGCGTTAAAAAATATTGCGCAAGTTAACGATTGGATCAAAGAATCTGTCGCCGAAAGAGACCGAATTTCCTCTGATTTGAATACGTTAGATATTGTTAAAAAAGTCTATCCATCTGATGCAAATTTTATACTAGTTGAAGTGACGGACGCAACTGAAATTTATGATAGTTTGGTTGATGAAGGCATCATCGTTCGCGACCGTTCGAAAGTAACTTTGTGCGAAGGTTGTTTACGAATTACCGTTGGAACAAGAGAAGAAAATGATAAACTATTATCCATTTTGAAAACGAAATAAAAAGATGAAGAAAGTATTATTTATAGATCGCGACGGAACCTTAAATATTGAACCGGAAGATGAGCAGGTAGATAATTTTGCGAAGCTGAAATTTTATCCACGGTCGTTGTACTACCTATCCAAAATTGCAGCAGAGATGGATTATGAATTGGTGATGGTAACGAATCAGGATGGATTGGGAACACCATCAAATCCAGAAGAAAATTTTTGGCCAATCCATAATTTCATGCTGGATACTTTTGCAGGAGAAGGAGTAAATTTTAGCGAAATTATTATTGATAGAACTTTTGCAAAGGATAATGCCCCTACCCGCAAACCCGGTACGGCTTTACTTACTAAGTATTTAAATGGCGATTACGATTTGCAACACTCATACGTAATTGGTGATAGGTTGAATGATGTGGTACTGGCCAAAAATTTAGGAGCGAAAGCTATTTTTCTACGCCAGAATGATGCACTCGGGTCTACAGAAGCTTTAGATAAACATGAAACCTTGCTTGACATCATCATCCTGGAAACGCAAAAATGGGAGGATATTTACAATCTTTTAAAAGCAGGAAGCAGAAAAATTAACCACGTTCGCAAAACCAACGAAACCGATATTACCATTAATTTGGATTTGGATGGCACTGGGAAAGCTAAAATTGAAACAGGTTTAAACTTTTTCGATCACATGCTGGATCAAATAGCCCGGCATGGTAGTGTTGATTTGGAGGTTATTGCCAAGGGCGATTTACACATTGATGAACACCACACCATTGAAGATACAGGAATAGCACTTGGTGAAGCTTTTGCTCAAGGATTAGGCAATAAATTGGGCATCGAGCGCTATGGTTTCTGCCTCCCGATGGATGATTGCTTGGCCCAGGTTGCCATTGATTTTGGTGGCCGCGACTGGATTGTTTGGGATGCTGAATTCAAACGTGAAAAAGTTGGCGATATGCCGACGGAGATGTTTTACCACTTCTTCAAATCTTTTAGCGATGCTGCGAAATGTAATTTAAACATAAAAGCAGAGGGCGAAAACGAACATCACAAAATTGAAGCTATATTTAAAGCGTTTGCAAAAGCAATTAAAATGGCGGTTAAACGTGATGCAGAAAAGATGGTGTTGCCAAGTACAAAGGGAGTTTTGTAAGGTAGAGGGCTGAAAGTTGGAAGGTTGAAGGTTAATGCACAAACTTCAAATTATAACCCTGATAGCAGCGAACACGTATCTCGATTTTTCATCGGGAGAAACGAATAGCTCCAAAGGAGTGCCTTTGGCACAGGACTACGGCACCAATGAAATACTGACATTCGTTTTCAAATTTTATAAAAAAGTGTCTTGTCTTGATACTCGATACTAAATACTTGATACTAATTATGATTGGAATAGTGAACTACGGAGCGGGGAATATTTTTTCTTTAACCGCAGCTTTAGAAAGGCAAAACATCACTTACGGAATGGTAAATACGGAGACTGATTTAGACAAATACAGTCACATTATCATCCCTGGAGTTGGCCATGCGGGTGCAGCAATGAAAAAACTGGAACAAACCGGTTTAGTTGGTGCCATCAAAGCCTTAAAAAAACCTGTACTTGGCATTTGTGTAGGCATGCAACTCATTACCGAACATTCGGAAGAAGGAGATGCTGAACTATTGGATATTGTACCGGTGAAGACTAAAAAGTTTGATAAGGCATTGCAAATCAAGATTCCACATATGGGCTGGAACGATGTTGAGCATAAAAACAATTCATTGTTTGAGGGTGTTGAAGATAATGCACAATTTTACTTTGTTCATTCGTACTTTATTGAATATAACCCTACTTTTGACATCGCCTCTGCCAACTATGGACTAAAATTTTCGGCAGCAGTACAAAAAGATAACTTTTACGGCGTTCAGTTCCACCCGGAGAAATCGGGAAAAGCTGGCGAACAGATATTAAAAAATTTTTCAAACTTAAGTTGAGGAATGGCTTTAGATAACTTTTCACTTTCAACTTTTAACTAAAAAAAAATGTATATAATTCCTGCAATTGATATTTTGGACGGAAAAGTAGTCCGCCTGCGAGAAGGCGATTACAATCAGAAAACCGAGTATGATGTTTCTATTGCCGATATGATAGAAAAATATCGTTCGAATGGAACTGATTTTATCCATATCATTGATTTGAATGGTGCAAAAGGCGATTTCAGCAACCAGAAATCACTTTTCGAAATCATTAAAAAAACCGAAATGAAAGTCCAGTACGGCGGTGGAATCCGTACAATTGAGCAGGTAACTAATTTGCTCGATGCAGGAATTCACCGTGTGATTGTAGGTACGCAAGCGATTACCAATCCTGATTTCTTGCAGGAATTGAGCGAAGCTTTTGCCAAAAAAGACAACTATGCAAACCGTATTGTGATCGCCATTGATGTTTTGGACGAAGTAATTAAATATTCTGGTTGGATGGAAAGCTCGCCAATTAAATTAATGGATTATGTTGATAAATGTTTGGCTTTAGGCTTCTTCCGTTTTTTATGTACAGACATTAGCAAAGACGGGAAATTAGGTGGAGCAGCAGTAGATTTATATAAAAAATTGCTTGATCATTCGCCAATGATTAAATTAATCGCATCTGGCGGTGTAAGTTCGATGGAAGATATCCATGAATTAGCGAAATATCCTATTAGAAGTGTAGTGGTTGGAAAGGCGATTTACGAGGATAGAATTACCATTGAGCAGATCAAAGATTGGAATTTGAAGATGTTGAGTAGTATATAAGTGAATGAACTCAAAGAAGCTGTTAATAATTGGGTTAATATTAATACCTATTAGCTTCGTAATGTTTCTATGGGGAATGCACATGTTTACCTATGTAGGTAATTATACAAAGTTTATGGGAGTTAGTGGACTCTGGTGCTTCCTTCTCTGTATACCGACTTTTATAATTGCCTTAGTTTTAGTAACAATTGCATCTAGAAGAAAAGATAAAATTTAACAAACTCATCATTGCGAGGCACGAAGCAATCTTACAACGATAGCTAGGTGCTTTAAGATTGCTTCGTACCTCGCAATGACGAAAATATAAAACAATGCTTTCAAAAAGAATAATCCCTTGTCTTGATGTAAAAGACGGTCGCACAGTTAAAGGTGTCAACTTTGTTGATTTACGCGACGCTGGTGACCCGGTAGAACTTGCGGCTCAATATGCGCAGCAAGGTGCTGACGAGTTGGTGTTTTTAGATATCACTGCCACTCATGAACGTCGTAAAACGATGATTGAGATGGTGAAATCGGTTGCCAGACAATTGAACATTCCTTTTACAATTGGCGGCGGAATTACTGAAATTGCCGATGCAGAAGCTTTATTAAATGCTGGCGCTGATAAAATCAGTATTAACTCTGCAGCAGTAAAAGACCCACAGTTAATAGAAGATTTAGCCAAAACTTTCGGGGTTCAATTTGTAGTTTTAGCAGTTGATACCAAACATATTGATGGCAAAAACATTGTTCATTTAAATGGAGGAAGATTGATAACCGAACTAGAAACTGAAGCCTGGATTAAAAGAGCTGAAGATTTGGGTGCCGGAGAAATTCTTTTAACCTCAATGGACCATGACGGTACAAAAGCTGGGTTTGACTGCAACTTGTTAAGCAAGATAAACCAGATGATTAACATTCCAATCATTGCATCTGGCGGAGCAGGAAAAACGGAACATTTTACAGAAGTTTTCCAAAAAGCTGGAGTTGATGCTGCTTTAGCTGCATCAGTATTTCATTATGGGGAGATTTTAATCCCAGATTTGAAACAAGAATTAAAGAGGAACGGAATTCCTGTTAGGATATAAAAAATTAACTCGTCATTGCGAAGTTTTTGTCATTCTGAGTGCAACGAAGAATCTCGATGGAGATAATACAAATCCTGAGATTCCTCCTATCGTCGGAATGACAAAAGAGGATTGCTTCGTACCTCGCAATGACGGAACTAGAAAACACAATGAATATAGATTTTAATAAAAGCGACGGCTTAGTTCCAGTAGTGATACAAGATGAGCAAACATTAGAAGTGCTAATGTTGGGTTACATGAATGCCGAAGCATTTGAAAAAACACAAGCTGAAGGTAAGGTAACTTTCTATTCTCGCTCTAAAAACCGCTTGTGGACCAAGGGCGAAGAAAGTGGCAATTTTCTTTTCGTAAAATCTATTCACATCGATTGCGATAATGATACAATATTAATCAAGGCCAATCCGGTTGGTCCAACTTGCCATACAGGCAGTAGAAGCTGCTTTAAAACAGATTACAATCAGAACTTCATTTTCGAGTTGGAGAATATTATCAATGATAGATATGAAAACCCTGTTGAAGGCTCATACATCAATAAAATGCGCAGCAAAGGCTTGAACAAAATAGCGCAAAAGGTTGGCGAGGAAGGTGTAGAAACTGTTATCGCGGCATTGGCAGAAACTGAAGAGGATTTGATTGGCGAAGCAGCTGACTTACTTTTCCACCTGACTTTTTTATTGAAGGAAAAAGGTTTATCGATTAAAGATATTGCTAAGAAATTAGAAAGTAGACATAAATAGATGTGAGATGTGAGTATTGAGATGTGAGACAATCGCAATTCGCAATACTCATTACGCAATACGAATAAAATGCTCAAACACCTACACACTTTTCCTGGCCATCAAAATCCGGTTTATGCTTTAGCAAATGCTGATGAGAATGGTATTTTCTATAGTGCTGGAAATGACAAAGGAGTTGTAGAATGGTCGTTAGATAGCATGGCTTTCGTAAAGGTAAAAACGCCTGTACAAAGTTCGGTTTACAGTTTGCTTAGCTATAATAATTTGTTATTCATTGGCGAAAGAAGTGGGGCATTTAGTGTTTATGATTTAACTAAACAGGAAATCATCAAGAGAGTAAATGCGCATTTAAAACCAATTTTTGATATCCAAATAGCCAAAAGCAAAAACGAATTATTAACTACAGGTGAAGATGGTTCGGTTGCAGTTTGGTCGCTAAATGATTATTCGGAAATTTATCGGTTTCACGTCGCTTACGATACAGTTAGGTGCATTGCTATTTCTCCTGATGAAACTGAAATCGCCTTTGGCTGTAAAGACCACCTAATAAGAATTTACAATTTGGCGGACTACAGTTTAAAACAAGCTTTGGAAGGTCATTCATTACCCGTTACCTCTTTAGCTTATCATCCTACTGGAAAATACTTAATTTCAGGAAGCAGAGATGCGCAACTAAAAATATGGAATTGCTCCCAAAGGGATGCCTATGGCACTAATTACGAATTGGTACAAACTATTCCAGCGCACATGTTTACGATTTACAACATTGTCTTTCATCCAACCCTACCCTATTTTGCAACGAGCAGTCAGGATAAAAGCATTAAACTTTGGGATGCTGAAAACTTTAAGCTTTACAAAATTTTAAGTTTGGAAAAAGGAGAATTTGGTCATACCCATTCCATCAATAAGATCATTTGGAGTAAGGATGGAAAGTATCTAATTTCTACGGGAGATGACAGAAAAGTGATGGTTTGGGAAATGGAAGGTTAGGTTTCTAACTTTTTCGTTTTTTCTCAAGATCAGAAACATCAGCAATATCGATCTTTCTACCACTTGATTTTTTATTCTTGATTAGTTCATCAAGACCAATATAATAAACGCTTGTGCCTTCGTCTAATTGTATTTCTAATTTTTCCGAATAGGCCTCCTCAAATTCTACTCCATCAATACTTGTTAAAATATCTATTCTTAATGGTGGATAACCTATTTGATTTATTAAATTTGGTTTAGAAAAATCTTCATGCGTAAATCCTAAAGAAGCAAACCCAAAATCATTTATTACAGAGACCATTTTTAGGGAATTATCTTCCGATATATTTATCCAAACATCTAAATCACCAGTAAACCTTGGCTTACCATGAAAAGCCATCGCATACCCACCAACTACTAAATATTGTACATTATACTGGGTTAGCAATTTTAGGAAATCTTCAAAATCATCTGAAAGTATCATTTTTTTAATACAATTTTTTTAAACTTAGTTTTATCCATTCGCTGACCAGGCTTTAACGCTTGCTGGATTAAATAAGTAACGGCACTAACTCTTTCTACTGGTGTTTTGGTAAGCCAATAGTTTAGATCTTCAAAAGATTGGTCATGTTCGTGCATATTAAATTTATTCACTACCATTGCCATTTTTCTCACTTTTGGTTCCATATTATTAAATTTCTTGCTTAACAAATATAAAGAAAAATCGTGTTAAATAATTTGCAACCGCAATGCTCCCTAATTTATCTCCACCTTCTTCAGCCCTTCTCTTCCGTAAAAAACTGGAAAATACATCATCTCTGCTT
Source organism: Pedobacter sp. AC212 (assembly GCF_979258625.1). Lineage (NCBI taxonomy): Bacteria > Pseudomonadati > Bacteroidota > Sphingobacteriia > Sphingobacteriales > Sphingobacteriaceae > Pedobacter > Pedobacter sp. AC212. Next base: position 4,215,905 of record NZ_OZ409870.1, read on the forward strand.
TTGCTGGATTTAACACATAAGAACCAGAATATCTTGGCATTAAATCTATGGTAAAAGTATATTTACCTTGTTTAAGTTTGGTGCAGAAAATTGAAGTTTTGTTTTTGAAATATTCACGATGCGTTTCTATCCCCCAAAAATTCTGAACTTTATTTTCGTAACTGCAACCCGCCGGAATAGGAATTTCAATCATCACATAATCGGCATCTGCTTTTACCTCAACTTCTACCTTTAAGGTAGTTATTTCTCCAGCCTTTAAATTGCTTACTGCATTTCCTTTTTGTAAGAGCGTGCTACGAACTACAAAATCCTTTTCAACTTTTTTCGGATTAACATTTTGAAATTGCTGATAAGCCGTAAAATACACTGCAGAATTACCTTTCTTTTCCACTTTTAAATCAGTAGGATTTTCGATTACTTTATCGAAGGGAAATTGGGCAATTACTTGTTCGTTAACCCTAATTGAAACAGGTTCTTTCTTCTCGTTTGTTTTAAGGAAAGCAGGCAAAATCGTTTCCAAAATCATAGAAGCTTCATAAGTATTTCGCCATTGACCATCTTTACGTTGCTCTAAAAAGTAAAGCGCTATTTTTTCCAATTCATTTTCGTAACCGCCTGCATTTTTTAAAATCCGATAAGCCAATAAAGTATTTTGAATGCTATTATCCCAAAAACGGATGCTTTCTTCTCCCCAATAAATACTACCAAACATGGTTTGTTTTTTAAACTTGGTTAACACACTTAAATCTATTTTCAAACCTGCCATCTGCCTCAATTCCATCATCTCTAATACCTCAAAAGTAGATGCTTTTGTTTCTCTCTGTTTCGCAGCTAAAAGCGTTGGAGACAAACCTGCATCACGTTTTTTTTCTTTCTCCTCAAATGCCAACACCCAATCTTTAATGTAATTTTTGCCATCCAGCAAGTGCAAAAGTTTAATTACCTGGATATCGTTATAAGTTGGTTCATCTGTTAATTTACCAACTAAATAGCGTTGCAATAACGCTTTGTTTAAATCGACAGTGTAGCCATCCTTTTCAGCTTGTAATAACGCCTCAACTACATGCAAGCTAATCCACATTTGCTCTTCGCTATCTTGCCACCAGCCCCAAGTTCCTTGCGGTTTTCTATTTTGCTGTAGTTTTTTAAGGATGAAAGTGATGTCTTTTTCGTGAGTAAATTTTTGATCTAAGTATTTGCGAACTCGTTTTTCTAACAATAACGATTTCAATTTAGAAGCCAATTGCTCATTACACAAATACTCGTAATTGCGCAGTTTGGTCATCTCATCTAACAAAGTTGGAAATACTGATGCTTCCGCTCGAAGCGTTATTTTACCTAAATTTTTATCAAATGCATAATTGATAATGGTATCTCTGAGCAAAGCTGAAAAATAGCCTTTGGTTTCTTTTACGCCAGCTTCAAATACCGGAATTTTTCGGCGCTCGCCATCAAAGTAGCCATTCTCCTGCGCCAAGGTATATTCAAAATTTAAGCTGTCTTTAGAATTTACGGTAATACCCAAAGTATCAATCAGTGAATTTTTAAAGTTAACCGTAGAATTTCGAAGTTCCTTTCCGTTGTATAAAAATTTACGAATGCCAGTTTCTTCCAGCGGTGTGTAATTCATCAATTTTCCAATAACATTAATGCTATCGCCAACAACGGCAAAAAGTGGCGAGACAAAATTGGCACTTAAAGATTTAAATGATTTAATACTTCCTTCTGTATAACCCGTTTGTTTATTGCCATTCATCGCGATTACACGTGTTTTCCATTTGGTAATATCATCTGGAAATTTCACGGTAAACTTGGCCACACCATTTTCATCTGTAATTAATTTAGGTTGCCAAAAGCCCTCATCATTAAAATTTGTACGCATGGTTTGTTGTTGCGAAACCACTTCTCCAGCGAGATTAGTTGCTAAATTTCCCTTTTTACTTTTGACGATAATTACCCCGTTTGCTGCTTGCGAACCATATATAGCTGTGGCACTTGCATCTTTTAAAATTGTAACATCTTTTACCAAATCCTTATCTAAACTACTGATATCGCCGTCAAAAGGCACTCCATCTAAAATAATTAATGGTTTTTTGTTGGGAGATAAAGTTGATGAACCTCTTACCATTACAACCTGCTCAAGTAAAACGCCAGCAGATTTACCTTGCAAGGCATAATCGAGCTGATTAGAACTTATAGACATAGTTGCACTAGCCATCATATTTTGTTTTCTAACCGCTCCGTAACCAACCACTTCAACCCCTCTTAAATTGTTATCAATTGTATCGAGTAAAATATCTCCAACTGAGCCATTTACTATATCAAATACTTTATCGTAGTATCTTGTGGTTGATATTTTTATAGCTCCTTTTTCTGGTGTTTTAAAACTAAAATATCCTTTAGCATCGCTAATGGTTTTTACATCTAAACCAACAACCTGCACCACAATACCCGCTATTGGTTTATTCGTTAGGCTCGATAAAATTCTACCTTTCACCGTGTTTTTCAATTCATTTTTATCGAAGATATAGGAGTTGAAAAATAACTTGATTTTTTCAGTAAGATCAGCGCCTCCCTCTCCACTATAATGTCCTATTTTTGGTGTCGATTTTATAGTGCTATCCAATTTTTGGCTAAAATCATCAGGGTGTACAACCTTAAAATTGTTCCATTTGTAATAATTTGCACCATATGGCTTCACGTTGATATCATCTGTAATAAAATAACTATTATCTTTTAATAAAAACAGAATTTTGTATCTACCACTTTCTAAAACATCAGTATTGATTTCCCCTTTATAAATACGCAAAAAATTGGCTTGGTCAGGTTTAAAAAGGATTAAATTTTTGATGTAGGGAATGTGATTGGTAAATGCGGTATCAATATCGTACCTCAACTTGCCTGTATCTTTTTGTCCGATTAAACTTGCATTGTAGAAAAGTTGTGTGGTTCTACTTCGCAAATCCATAAAATCTAGCCAAATTTTATCAATTTCATTCTTCTTTAAGGCGTATTCATTAGCAATATTGGTATTTCCACTACTCGCACCACCATATAATTTAGTATCAAATGCATATTTAGTCGTATTTGATTTCTGTTTAATTAAGCCCGGCTCAAAAGTGTAGGTATAACCAGCTTCTTTTGTGAAATTCTGATGCCATTTTTCATTGTTAAACTCTAAAACATTTTCTCTTATCGGGCCAATTATAAGTTCTTTTTCAGTTCGGTTATTTGGGTTGATTAATAGACGAGTATCAGATGTTACTGCCGAAATGGTTGTTTTATTTAGGTTAAAGTTATTGGCAACTTTAATCATGTAATTATCCAGTTCCTGGCTTTCTTGTGCTGTAAGCGTAGTTGGTTTGCTTACCGTTACCAATTTATTAGTGGTATCTGCCAAAATGCTAAAAATTGTTTTTTTACCTGCCGTGATATTGTAATTATTTACAGTTATTAATTTATCTGCAGTGCGGATTTTAAAATTGTGATAACCAGGTTTTACCACAAAAGAGTAACGTTGCAATTGTTGCGCCTGATTAAAAAACACAGGCACATTATCGATATAAACAATGTTGGCAGGCAAAATTGCACCATCTAAAACCACAAAAGGAGCAACTTGTGTAGTGGTGTCATTAGTAGTTTCAATTACATTATAAATTGGTTTGGGATGCATAAACCTGAAATACTCAATGGTATCTAACCCTAAACTTTTGCTCCATTTTGTCCAGGTAAGCTGATCTAACTTTGCGCTAACGCTCCCGCTAGCTTCATCGGCCTCTATTTTAATTTTATTGGTTTTGTGCGCTAAGTATTTTCTACCCAAATAAGGCAACCTCACATCAGGAACATCCGTAAATTTTGCAGTAAATGCTTGTGCAGTCACATCCGTTTCTGGAACCGGTTTATGGTTAATATCTGTAACCTGAACCAACATATTCACTTTTTGCCCAGGATAAACCATGTCTGGCGCAATCAGTTTTAGGTTCAACTGGTAAGGATTATAAAATGCACTTACCTCGCTGGTCTCTTCATCGCCATCCCAAAAATAATTGATGCGAATATGGCTGGCTTTTTTACTATCGTTTTTGATCAGTGTATCCAAATTGTTGGTATATCCTCTTAAAAAAACCTTGTTATCTGCAAAAATGGTATACCAAAAAGGCACTTTATGCTCATTTATAACCACCACACGCAAACTATCTTTATTTTGCATGGCGTTAATTTGCAATTCTGGATTTAATTTAGTGATATCAATTGTGGCCGTATCTTTTGGGGTTTCAACTTCAACGTATTCGGCTCGATAATCAATTTTAGTGATGTAAGGCAAAGTAATATTTTGAGAATTGATCACCACATCATCTTCAGTATAACTAATCATTTTAGCCGACTGTGTTTCGCTTTTATTGTTTACCACATAAGAAATTGCCAAACTATCTTTCCTAAATTCAGATTTTATCTCAACAGCTTTAACAGACTTTTCTGCTTTTTTCCAATCGTTATAGGTTAAAGATTTTGATGCCGTCCTCACTTCGTTATTGCTGTTTAAAAACTTAGCATTTAAGTTAAAACTCAAGTTAGCTCTCGGAAAAATATCAGCAGGTAAAACAAGTTTAGTTTCGCCAACGGGATCTAAGGTGATGTTTTTTTGCCAAAGTGTATCGGGCACAAAAACCTTTTTATCCGTATAATAATTGACGTAACTAGTGGTTAATATAAGTTCTACCCTGCCATCAGGAACGGCCAATTCATTTTCATCTGTCGCTTTAAAATAAACGGTTATTAAACTGTCTTTTGTTTGCTCATTTCTATCTGTTCGTAACGCAAAATCAAGCGATTTAAGTTCATAGTCTTCATAACGGAAATTATTGCTGATGCGGAATGCTTTCTTCGGCTTTTTAGATTTTTCTTCCAAACTAATGCCATAATTCCTATCCAATTTTAAGTTTAAAGTATCAGCAAGCACAAAACTATATTCGTAACCTCCACTTTTATAAGGGTTTATTGTAGCTAAGTTTTTTTTTACATCGTCAACCTGCAAAATTACTTCTGCAGGCCTGTTTTGGATATTTCCGCCTTTGGCATTAATAATAAAAGCTTTAAATTTTACGGTGTCAAGCGGCTTGTACATAGGCTTGCTAAACACCATATAACCTGCATATAAAGGCTCAACGCCACGTTTCTTTTTAAAAACAGTTTTAAACGGTTGCCAAAAATATTTTACTGGAAACGAATAAGCTATTTTTTTAAAGAATGGCCAGTCTTCCCTATCGTCATTATAGTAATTTCTATCATCAACATCGTACTCAAAGAAATTACTTATACCTTCATGTACAACCCTAATAATACCTTCTTCCTTTGGTTTACCTTTTTCCTTGCTGTGTGTACTTCTGTATAATTTCGTTTTACTATCGTAAACTGCTCGTTTTTTACCATCAATTTCTACAAAAGCATTGGCAATTAGATTTCCTTTTACGTCTGTTATGTAAAACTGAAAATCCTTTTCATTATTAATAAATTGGAGTAAAACATTGTTTTCGCTATGCAAACTCGAATTAATAGCGGCTCCGCTGGCATCTACAAGCAAGTAATTCCCATAAGGTAAATCTGCTTTTTTATAGTCTTTATCATAATCAGAACTGATTAAGGTATGGTAAAAACTATCGTTTGTTTTTTCCTTGCTTAAGACACTAACTACCTCAGCATCATTAATTTTATAAACAAAGGTAGCATAGCTGGCTTGCTTGCTTTTGGATAGTTTGTTTTGACTGAAACTCGGAGTAAAGAAAACTAGAAAACTGATGAGCGTAAAAAGTAACTTCATAAAAATGATTTAGAATTGATTTCAAATTCTTTATAAAAAACACGGAATAATAGCGGGATATTTTATTCTTATCAGGGATGATAAGCAATGGAACTTGATTATTTAACCATTGAGCATGCTCTTGAATCGATTTAAGATAGTTGGAGTTTTAATTACTCCGAAACCACCTAATATAGCATATTTCATCTTCAGGACTACAGTGATATTTTCAGTTTTTTTAAGATTTACTTTGAAACTTCGGCTTTCAAATCCTACTGCGGTAAACTCTAACACCAAATTATTTTTGAAGTCATTTTTATTTACTTTCAATTCGAAATTACCTTCTTTATCGGCAACCGTAGCAATGGTCGTTCCTTTTACTCTAACACTGCCACCAACAAGAGGCAAACTTTCATCACTATCAATAACTCGTCCTTTTATCGTGATAAGCTCTTTTGCAGATAGCGCTGTTCTTTTTTCTGTTTTGTATTTCTTCTCGTCAGTTTGATATGTAGCATAAGATTTACCAATCGCATTGCCCAGTTTCGGAAAACTTAAAAACGCCATTAGAGATGCGGCAATCAAACTCGGCTTAAATTGCCTGATAGAAAAGTTTGCTTTCAAATCAATCAACCGATTAATTTGCTCAGGATTAAACCTTCCGCAACCTGTATTTTGATTGTTGGTAAACCACGATTTTAAATCGCTATCAGAAAATTGTGTAAAATCGGTAACCGACTTCTGGCATGAACCGCAAAATCGCCCAGACCGATCAGCCTGCATGTTCAACCATTTCTCATTACAAGGATTGTTAATTAAAATTGTAAACGGTGCTGCCATAAAATCAGTTTACACCATGATGCAACTTTATTATTTATTCCACAAACCTTTTAATAATTCGCAACTTATGGCTGTAAACTCCTAATTCTCTATTAAAAATCCCCTGATCATCAATTGGATCAATTTTAACTTTTGCTGATGAGTGGATAATTTCATTCGGACTCAGCATAATACCAACGTGTGTAATTTTACCCTCAGCATTATCAAAGAAAGCTACATCACCAGGTTTAACTTCCGCTAAAAATCCAACTAATTCGCCTTGTTCTGCTTGCTGTGAGGCATCTCGGTTTAACTTAATATTTAACAGTTTAAAAACAGTTTGTACAAATCCCGAACAATCAAAGCCGAAAAGGTTACGTCCACCCCATAAATAAGGGATATTCTGGAAAAATTTAGCTGTGGATTCGATTTCAGTTTTAAAATCTGTCTTCGACTTATCATGAGGTTCAAAGTTAACCTTGAACTTTTCTTCGCCGGCAAAACAATAGCCATTTGCCAAATACGGGATATTACTCGCCGGACTTAAATGATAAACACTACCATCGGCAGCTGTTAAAACATTATTGAAACTTAAAGGAGCCAATAATTCACAACTATTCATTTCTACAAATTGTGCATGCGAAATTGCAGCCAATTGTCTAAAATCCATCCAGCCTTCGTAGCCATCGTAGCCATTTTTTACCAGCCACCATCTATCATCTTTTCCAATAACCTCTACGTGATCGCCGAATAACAACTGCGAAACTATTTCTGCTCTATCTGATGGTTCAGCCCTTAAAGGAGCTACTGCAATTCTACAAATACCGTATTGATTTTCCATTTAATTCTGCTCGTTGAATTGGAAGTAAAACTAACAATTTACAATCAATGCCTAACATTTTGAATTCAAATTTGTTATTTTTATGATGTTCACATTTAAATCTGCTCGTTATGAATTTTAAGAAGATATTAATTGCTGTAGATAATAGCACTTGTTCGGAAAAAGCTGCAAAAGCAGGATATGACATGGCTGAAAAGTTTGGTGCTGAGGTTGCATTGGTAAACATTATTGAGCCGATCCCTGCCAATGTAAACCCCGATTTAACGCTAGCGCCCGTTTTTTTAGAAACTTACGATAACAGCGAAGAAAACAGCCATATCTTACTGAAAGAGATGGAAACCAAATTCGGTAATGGGATAAAAACAACTTATTTGAGTGTGGTAGATACCGCCGCTCACGGCATTATTCAACAATCTGATGAGTGGGGATCTGATTTAATTGTGATAGGAACCTACGGCAGAACTGGCTTGTATCACTTTTTAATGGGAAGTGTTGCGGAACATGTGGCAAGAAAATCTGCTTGTCCGGTATTAATTATTCCTAATAAATGCGACATTTAGGAAGACACTTTATTATGATTAAATTTTTGCACGTTCCGGTTCTTTTCCTGTTGCTTACGTTCAATAGTTCGTATGCACAACTAAATGAGGTTAAAACTTCCCTATCATCAAAAGAACTTTCTAAAATTGATAGTCTTTTCAAACAATATCTTGATAGCGGATGGATTAAAGGCATCACTGCAAACATTGCTGTTGACGGAAAAACAGTGTATAACAAGGCTTATGGAAATCAGCTGAATCGTCCGTTTAAAACAGATGATATTTTGAGAATTGCCTCGCAAACTAAGGCCATAACCTGTGTAGCAGTGATGATACTTTTTGAAGAGGGAAAATTTACGCTAGATAATCCCATTTCTAAATTTATTCCGGCATTTAAAAATCCGAAAGTGCTTGATAAGTACAATAAAAAAGATGGTAGCTATACCACCGTGCCAGCCAAACGCGAAATAACCATTCGGGATTTACTTACACACACTTCAGGTTTAGGATATGCGCAAATAGGATCGCCAGAGATGAACGCCATATATGCTAAAGCTGGTATTGAGGCTGGCTTTGTGATTAATAAAAAACTTTTGGAAACCGAGATAAATAAATTAGGGAAGCTGCCACTAGCCTTGCAGCCCGGCGAAAAGTGGCAATACAGTCTCGCTATGGATGTTTTAGGGAGATTGGTAGAAGTAACTTCAGGTTTAAGTCTGGATCAATTTTTTAGAGAAAGAATCTTCCGCCCTTTGGAAATGAAAGATACCTACTTTGCGTTGCCCAACGAAAAACAAGAACGATTAGCAACGGTTTACACCGAAGATGAAACTACAAAAACTGTAAAACCTTGGGTAGATGGTGCGTTTCCAGGTGCAACCGTTAATTATCCGATCAATAACAACGGCTATTTTGCTGGCGGTGCCGGTTTGGTTTCTACTTCAAAAGATTACGGTTTATTTCTCCAAATGCTGTTAAATAATGGTGAATTAAATGGAAAAAGAATATTGTCTAAACGAAGTGTAGATTTGATGACCACAAACCAAATTGGCAATATTCCATTTGGCGATAATTATTTTGGTTTAGGTTTTGAAGTGATATCAGATAAAGGAAGTAAAAAACTCGGCCAAAGCGCCGGTTCATATGGCTGGGGAGGCTTTTTTGGATCCAACTTTTGGGTAGATCCGAAAAAGAAAATTGTTGCTCAAATTTATGTTCAACAATGGCCACTTTCTCACGGCAAGTTGAGCGAGCAATTTAAATCGCTTGTTTATCAGGCTACTCGATAATTATTGGCACAAAAAAATCCCGAATTTCATCGGGATTTATATTCATCTTAAACTTTAAATTTTGTGGAAATTTAAAACCTTATAGTCACAATCTTAATTCTCCTGGTGTAACCAGGCTTTTTTCGCAAGTAACTCTTCTTCCGTTTCGCGAATATCCTCATCGTCTACGCAACAATCTACCGGACAAACCGCAGCACATTGTGGCTCATCATGAAAGCCTTTACACTCCGTACATTTATCAGATACAATGTAATAAACTTCATCAGAAACAGCTTCTTGCGAAGAATCAGCTTCGATTTGTTGATTACCAAAATCGATGATACCATTTAGATTTGTACCATCAGAAAAACGCCATGCAGTACCGGCATCGTAAATTGCGTTATTAGGACATTCTGGTTCGCATGCCCCACAATTTATACACTCATCTGTTATTTTAATTGCCATGTTTTCGTCTAATTCTTTTGCTTAGTTTACCTTTGCGATGCAAATATAGCACTTAATCACTTAATAATAATTCTAAATATGTCAGGTTTAACTAAAGAAAAAGTAATAATTGCCTTCAAAAAATTAGGAATAAAGCTTACAAACCCTACTGACATACTAGGAAATGCAATTTACGCTGCAGAAAATAGCAATGCCTGGTTTACCGCAGAAAATATAAAAAAGTCTTTATCCTCATTTGCAGAGATGTTAAATGAAGCTGATGTTGACGAATGGTTCAAAACGATCAGCTTCAGTTCTTCACCAAAAAAGATTGGTTTAATCCTGGCAGGGAACATTCCTATGGTTGGTTTTCACGATGTTTTGAGTGTAATTGCAACAGGAAATATTGCACTAATTAAGCTTTCTTCATCTGATGATAAATTAATTAAAGCTGTTATTGCTGAGTTGATAAACATTGAACCGGCATTGGCAAGTAAAATTGTATATGTAGAACGATTAAAAGACTTCGATTCAGTTATCGCTACTGGAAGTAATAATTCATCGCGGTATTTTGATTATTATTTTGGCAAGGTGCCAAACATCATCAGAAAAAACAGAAATAGCGTTGCTGTAATTAATGGCACTGAGACAAAGGAAGATATCGAAAATCTGGGCAATGATATTTTCGACTACTTTGGTTTAGGCTGTAGAAATGTTTCAAAAATATATCTTCCTAAAGGCTACGATATTGCTAACTTTTATGAAGGCATTGAAAGCTTCCAACCCATTATTAATCATTTTAAATATAATAATAACTACGATTACAATAAATCTATCTATTTGGTAAATGCGGCAAAACATTACGATAATGGATTCCTATTATTAAAACAGGACGAAAGTTTGGCATCGCCTTTGGCTGTTATTTTTTATGAAGAATATGAAAATATTCAAGAAGTAGAAGAAAAATTAAGTTTGCATGCAGATAACATTCAATGTGTAGTTACAAAGGAAAGTTTGACTATTAACACATTCCCATTTGGAGAAAGTCAGCACCCTAAGCTCTGGGATTATGCTGATAATGTAAATACCGTCGAATTTCTGAATACTTTGGCCTAACGCTTTTCTTGTAGGCCTATTTTTCAGTAAATTATTCACATATTCGTTTAACGCTCATTACTAGCCATGCTAAAACCAAATAAAATAATCTTAATTCTGCTTCTATTTCTTAGTGGGATTAAATTATTTGGGCAAGAGTGTACAGGGGCATTGGGCGACCCCGTGATTAACTTCGACTTTGGGCGTGGCTCATCGCTTTTCGGGCCATCGTTAGGAGGCATTACCAACTATAAATTTGTTGCTGGTACTCCCTCCGATGGAGATTATACCATTTCTAAAAACACCTTCGGTATGCTCAATCAAACGAGTGGTTGGCACCAAATTACCAATCATACACCTAACGATCCGGATGGTTATATGATGATTGTTAATGCCTCTACGAACCCGGGTATTTTTTATCAGACTAATTTACCCTCATTATGCTCAGGTACAACATATGAATTTGCCGCCTGGGCAATCAATATTTTAAACTATTCAGGAAAAAAGCCAAATCTTACTTTTCAAATTGAGACCAAAATGGGTCAGATTTTGAAAACCTATATTACTGGCGATATCTTAGATGGCCCTATCCCTCAATGGATTAAATATTCTACTACATTCACAGTAGGAACAGAAACTGATCTTGTGCTTAAAATCATCAACTCTGGTCCGGGTGGTGTTGGAAACGACTTGGCTTTTGATGACATTACTTTTAGAGCATGTGGTCCTGTAATTACTCAGAAGATAGACAATAGCGAAAATGTAAATGCTAATTTATGCGAAGGACAAAGTGCTAATTATCAGTTGGAGGCCAATGTCTCTAATGATGTTTATGTTAACCCAAGATATCAGTGGCAATTGAACACTGGAAGCGGATGGAACGATATCGCAGGTCAAATAGCCACTACATACACAGCCATTTTCAATAATGCAACCTCAGGCATTTATCAATATCGTTTAGTTGCTGCAGAAGCCGACAATATAAATTCAGTAATTTGCAGGGTTGCATCTCAGCCTGTTACGATTAATGTTACCGCCTACCCGATAGCAAAGGCAGAAAATTCAGGCCCTGTTTGTATCGGCGAAACTATCCAGTTAAATGCATCTGGCGGAACGTCCTACAGCTGGAAAGGACCAAATTTTTCTTCAACTGATAAAAACCCAACCATTTCAAACGCCACCAAAGCAATGTCCGGAGATTACGTGGTAACCGTATCCACCAATGGTTGTACAAACACAGCCACAACGTCCGTTTCTGTGCTTGATCAACTATCAGTTTCTACCAACATTACAGAAGCTACCCTTTGCGAGGGAAATTCGGTCGCACTTTTAGCTTCGGGGGGAACAGCCTATAAGTGGACTCCAATAGCTGGACTCTCTGATCCAACCATTCCAAACCCCATTGCCTCTCCCAACGACAACACCGTTTACCGTGTTGAGGTTTCAAACGGCGGATGTGTAGATTATGCCGACATCAGCATTTCGGTAATAAAAAAGGCTGTTGCCGATGCCGGAAAAGATGTAAAAATCCTTACCGGACAGTCAACTAAACTTAACGGAAAGATTACAGGTGATTATGACTATTTTTACTGGACACCAAGTGATTACTTAGACGACCCACTAAGTTTAAGTCCAACAGCAACGCCTCCAACTGATATTACTTACACCTTAACCGCTGTACCTAAGTTTGGTTGCTCAACCGGGAGTGACGATGTATCGATAAAAGTTTATCCAAAAATCGTAATCTCCAATACCTTTTCGCCAAATGGCGATGGAATAAATGATATTTGGGAGATTCCAGCTGCTTACGCCTTTCCGAATCCTGTTGTCAAAATTATTAATAGAAACGGACAATTGGTTTACCAGAGCACCGGCCCTTTTAAACCCTGGGATGGGAAATTGAATGGAAAAGATCTTCCCTCTGCTGTTTATTATTACACCATCTACTTTAATAGTGACTTCCAAACCTTTAGCGGCTGGATCAATCTGATTAGATAAAAAGCCATTCTTGCTTTCGCTTATCGTTTTGAAATGCTATTTTTGAGCACAATGTATATCGTTAAAGTTAAAGGCATCGCCAAAATTCCAGATTACGTACAATTACGAGATGATAAGTTTACCTTATTGGCTTACTTTAGGGTAGATCGGCCAGATAAATCTTTGGAAAAACTGGGTTTGGGCGACAAACAAGAGTACATTATGGAAATGGTTAAAGATTTGCCTTTTGGGCAAATTGCTAAATTAGAAATATAAAATGGCAGGACACGCAGTAATTCATTTAAGCAATGTTGATGTTTTTCAACAGAAACACTTAGTACTCTCAAACGTAAATTTACATATCGAAAAAGATGAATTTATTTTCTTAATCGGTCAAACAGGTTCGGGTAAAAGTAGCTTACTGAAAATTTTATATGGCGATTTACACATTGGCAACGGCGAGGGAAATATTGCTGGTTTCGATTTAAAAAATTTAAAAGAAAGCCAAGTGCCGTTTTTACGCAGAAAATTGGGCGTAGTTTTTCAAGATTTTCAGTTGTTAACGGATAGAACCATAGAAAAGAATCTGGAGTTTGTTTTAAAAGCCACAGGTTGGAATGATCAAAAACTGATTGACGAGCGTATTAAAGATGTTTTGGATAAAGTGGGTTTACGTTCGAAGATCAAGAAAATGCCACACGAAATTTCTGGAGGCGAACAGCAACGTATTGTAATTGCAAGGGCTTTACTTAACGACCCGGAAATTATTTTGGCCGATGAGCCAACTGGAAATTTAGACCCAGAAACTTCAGAAGAAATTGTAACACTTTTAAAGCAAATTAGCCAGGGCGGAACTGCTGTTTTAATGGCTACCCACGATTACCATATTATCCGCACTTTTCCATCCCGTATAATTAAATGCGAAAATGGAGTGGTGCTCGAAGGCGCACAAATAGCCTAATGATTTTAGAGTTTAGATTTACGATTTTTGATCCGGCACCTGCCGTAAGAATTTTATGTTTGGTTATTTCAAAATCAAACCTATTAAAACCGTCGTTTGGAATCACAAACTTAAGTCCATCCATTTTGATTTCTGCCAAATCGTAAATCAAAAATCTACAATCGTATTTCTTCTGTCAATCTGTTCAGATAAAGCCACATAAATCTGACAGCTTGGCTGATTTACGTTTATGGCAAAATAGTTGAGATTATCACAAAAAAATTCAGCCTAGTATTATGTTTAATAAGAAGAAAAATAACGATAAAGAAGAAAATATAATGAATCCTGAAAATTCATCAGAAAATGCTGCTGAGAATGCAGAAAATACTGATGCCACTATAAAAGAAACTGAACAAGCGCCAGAATTATCTGTAGAAGAAAAATTGCAAGCTGAGGTTCAACAACTTAACGATAAATACTTGCGTTTATATGCGGAGTTTGATAATTACAAACGCCGTACTCAAAAAGAACGCGTTGAGTTGCTACAAACTGCTGGTAAAGATGTAATCGTATCATTATTACCTGTTTTGGATGATTTTGATCGGGCATTAAAAGCCATGGAAACTGCTGCTGATGTTGCACCAGTGAAAGAAGGAATTCTATTAGTGAGCACTAAATTGAAAAATACACTATCACAAAAAGGTTTAAAAGATGTAGAAAGCATCAATCAACCATTTGATACAGATTTTCATGAGGCAATTACCAATATTCCTGCACCTACCGAAGATTTAAAGGGAAAAGTGATTGATGAAGTTGAAAAAGGTTATACATTAAATGATAATGTAATTCGCTTCGCTAAAGTTGTAGTTGGAGCGTAAATTAATTATTGAATGTTTGAAGGATTGAATGATTATACATTCTATCACTCGATCATTCAAAATTCAATCATTTTAAAAAGAAGATGAGTAAAAGAGATTATTACGACGTGTTAGGCGTTAGCAAAAGTTCGGCTGCCGACGAGATAAAGAAAGCCTATCGCAAGATGGCCATTAAGTATCACCCAGATAAAAACCCTGGTGATAAAGCTGCTGAAGATAAGTTTAAAGAAGCAGCCGAAGCTTACGAAGTGCTAAGTAGCCCGGAAAAAAAGCAACGCTACGATCAGTTCGGGCATGCGGGTGTTGGTGGTGCCAGTGGCGGTGGTTATGGTGGTGGCGGAATGAACATGGATGACATCTTCAGTAATTTTGGAGATGTTTTTGGTGGTCATAATCCTTTCGAAAGCTTTTTTGGCGGTGGTGGCGGTGGCCAGCAACGTGGCCGCAGGGTAGCTAAAGGCTCTAACCTGCGTATTAAAGTTAAGTTAACACTTGAAGAGATTGCCCATGGTGCAGAGAAAAAAATCAAGGTTAACAAATTAATTGTTTGTAAAACTTGTGATGGCTCTGGAGCAAAAGACAAATCATCCGTAAGTACTTGCGGTACTTGTGGAGGTAGCGGACAAGTGCGTAGGGTAACCAATACCATTTTGGGCCAAATGCAAACCGCTTCTACCTGCCCTACTTGTAATGGTAGCGGTCAACAAATTACTGCAAAATGTAATGTTTGCCATGGCGATGGCGTTGTACGTGGCGAAGAAACCATCACCATCAACATTCCTGCGGGTGTAAGCGAAGGCATGCAGTTAAGCATGAGTGGAAAAGGTAATGCAGCACCAAATGGCGGTATCCCTGGAGATTTGATTATTTTAATTGAAGAAATTCCTCACGAAACATTAAAACGCGAAGGTAATAACATAGTTTACGATTTACATTTAAGTTTTGTTGATGCTGCTTTGGGCATGAGCCTTGAAGTGCCAACAATTGATGGAAAAGCGAAAATTAAAATCGAACCTGGAACGCAGAGCGGAAAATTGTTACGCTTAAAAGGAAAAGGTTTACCAGAAGTAAACTCTTACCACAGAGGCGACGAAATTATTCACATCAACATTTGGACACCTAAAGCTTTAAGTAGCGACGAACGCAGTGCACTTGAGAAATTACGTGAATCTCCAAATTTTAAGCCGCAACCAGGTAAAAACGATAAAAGTTTCTTCGAAAGAATGAAAGAATATTTTGAGTAATTAATTATCGATAGAACATAAAAAAAACCGATGGCTCTCGCTATCGGTTTTTTCATTTTCAGGCACTCCAACTAGTCAACAAAACTGTTGTAACTAGTGCGCATATATTCGTGCTTTCTAATTAAATTTTCTGTATCATTTTCTGTTATTTTACCAGATGTTGCAGCATCCCTCATCACCTTTTTGGTTTCTATTAAAAACTCTTTAAAGCTTTCGTTAAAACGCCTGAAAGAATCATCCTTACCTGGATACTTAGCTGCATTTGGAGCATCCATTTCTGTATGTTTTTTGTTTTGTGCTTCCAATGCGGTGTACGCAGTCTTTATTTTAGCTTCATCAGCTTTATAATTTTTCGTTTCCAAAATTAGTTTATTAAAATCAGCTACCGCTTTACGGTCATCTTTCATCGCAAAAATATATTCTTTAAGGGGATGCGTTTTCAAAATAATTCGTTCTGCATCATCACCAATTACTTCTAATTTCGTTAATAATTGATCATCATATTTGTAATAAGTTTTACTCATTGCATAAATGGAATCAACAAGCGCTTTGCCTTTTATACCTTTATCATCTTTGAAATCTTCGGCTTTAATATAATCGTCAAGCGACTTATACGTATTTTTCATTTTTTCAAATGATTCATTTAGTGCCAATACATTATCCTTAAAAAACTTCTGATCTTCACCGCTTAAAACTTTTGGTGGAGTTTCAGGTTTCATGGTTGATTTGCTAAAATGCGGAACGGAAAAAGGTGTTATAATACCTATAAACGCATATTGATTATTAGGTTGTTCCAGTCCTCTGGCAATGCGCTGCACATTGCTCTCCATGCTTTTCAAATAGGTATTGTTTTTATCTGTGTAGGCAACTAAAACGTTGTTATATTCTACTATTTGATTGGCCTCATCATTACTGGCCTCGGCATATTCGGTTTTAGCATTTCCATCTTTTTTATCGCCGCCTTTACATGCAGAGAATGAAATCGCTGTTGCGACAATTAATAGTTTGATAGGTAGTTTCATCTTTAGCTTTTGGTTATATCTGATTTATTAATTAAATGGCAGTTGTTTTTAAATAAATGCTTAACAATAATAGCTTCGGGATGTTTGTTGAAACAAATGCTTTGTTTGAGGGATGACTAATCAAAACTAAATTTTATTCGCCTTTAAACGAAATTTATTTTCACTTTAAAATTATTTTTACTAATTATTTTAGTAATTTTAATTATGAAAAATTTGTTTTTGGTATGTTTGATCCCTCCGAAAGACATTGTGGACGATATTGATAATTTGAGAAATTTTATATCTGAAAAGTTTAAAGTTTTCGAATCTCTTAAACGCCCTGTACACCTTACTTTATATGATCCGGTTAAGATAACCTCACTTTCGCAAGAGGATTTTTTTTTCAGCGCACTAAATAATGCTGCCTATTCCGAGTCGTTTGAGCAAATTTTATTGAATTTCAATTCCTTTCCAGAGCATACATTTTACATAGATGCACAACAAAATCAAGGCATTATGAATTTGAAGAAACAAATAGATGAAGAACTTAAGCCGATGAAATTAATTGAAAAAAATAGGCCGAAATTTAATCCACACGTAACATTAGCCTTTCGAGACCTAAAGCCAGAAGTTTGCCGGGAACTTATTACTGAGTTTAAGGATCGTAAGTTTAAAAGGAAATTTTTAGTTTCAGCCTTTTCAGTTTATAAACATGATGGCAAAAGATGGCAGGCCTTTAAAGAAATTCCATTTAAATCTCCATCAGAAAAGCCGAAACCACTAACACTTTTTGGTTGATTAAAAAGGCATACCGATACCAAAATTATACTGAACAAATCGATAGGTATCTGGAGCATGCGTTAAGTTATATTGTTCTTTAAACGCTTTTGATCCCGAAAACATTTTGCCGATTACCCATTGATCGCTACTCCCAAATTGTGGATCTTTTAATTTCAAACCTACATCAAACCTGAAAACAAAATACTGAACATCGTAACGCAAACCAAAACCAGTACCGATAGCCACTTGTTTAGCCAGTCTACTCAATTTAAAAACGGTTAGTTCATCTAATTCGGTAACCTGCTGACTGATTGATTCCCCTAAACGAACATTCCAGATATTACCAGCATCTAGAAATGCTGCTCCTCTTAAGGTTGCTCCAAAAAACTTTTTTGCCAGTGTAAAACGATATTCAAAATTGGTTTCAAGGCGCATTGTTCCCAATTGATCTAAGCCAAATAACGCCTTTCTTAATGTCTCTGAACCAATAACTTCCCTGTTGTAATTACCTGGTCCAACAGTTCTAGCCTGCCAAGCCCTTAAACCACTAGATCCACCGGCAAAAAACTGTTTCTCAAACGGAATACCTGTTAAAATAGAATTCCCGTAAGAGTAGGCAATTCCAGTATTTAGGCGAGCAATAAACTGCCTTTCTCCTCCCAAATGTTTATACCATCTTAAATCTACCTCTGGCCTAACATATTGGTTAAAAGGCAGACCGAGAATACGTGCAGGATTGTCATTGGCCGGATCGCTATCCGATCCGCCAAGCTTGGAAATGCCTTGCAAAAGGTTTCCAGCAATATCAATATTTGCCCTTAAATAAAAGAATGTTCGCAATTGATTTAACTTATCTGCATTTAAGGTATAACTGTACTTCATCCCTAAAGTTAAATCCTGACGCCTTAACAATGTTGCATAATAAAGGTTATTTGCCACTTCATTTACATCCAAACTATCACTTAAATTACCAAAACGATATTCGAAATTTAAAGGCGTAAAGGAATGCAGCTTTGATTTTGTTTCAAACCAATCGTAGGTGATCGAGTTGATAAAAATATTTCGAACGGAGACATCTTTCTGCAAGGCATAAATATAACTGGACGAAAATGTAGTATGCGGCATACCATTTCCTCCCAATACCGGATTGTAAAACGGAATAATTAGGCGTGGAACGGTAATACTTGCACTAACCGAGAAATCGCGTTGATAAATATCTCTAAATGGAGATGTTCCATTGCCTATCCGAGATTGTAACCCACCTTTTACCTGAAACTCAAATCGCTCTGCGCCCCTAAATAAATTGTTGTTGGTATAAGTATTACTGATATTAATGCCCACTGTACCACCATTAAAAGGCACTTCACCCTCTATCCTATTGCTCATCACCTTTTGGGGCGTAACCATGATAATTGGATTTATTTTATTGCCCGTGCTATCGCGATTGAAATAATCAATTTTAACATTTTTGAAAATATTCAATTCGTACAAACGATCGTAGGTTAAATTTTCATTTCTAATATCGTAGAGTTCGCCCTGTTTTAAGAAATCATAGCGAAGAATAGGGTTTTTCCTATATCTTTTCGATAAATCGGTAAATGAAACACCGCCAGCGGTATCTCTGTTTACATAATTACGCAACGAATCTGGAAAACCATCCGGACTAGGTGCAATAATCATATAGGTTGTGCCGATTTTGTACTGTTTGTGCGGCCCCGTCGCCGGGTTGGTAATATTTAAACGCAAATTTACTTTTTGCGGCTGTTCGGTTTCAATCACATCGAAATTTACATAAGGACGTAAGAAATAGAAGTAGCCATTTTCTTTCATCACCCGGTAAATCTGTTCACGCTCATACGTTAACGAATCTACATCATAGCGCATACCTGGATGTAAACGCGTAAAACTCGATTTATTTCTATCATAAACATCCTTAACTGATTTACTAAAGATGGAGTCGCTCAGTTTTGCTACATACGATGCCTTACCCTGGTTTGCCTTAAAATCAATTTCTGCTTTCTTATTTTCTACTTTAATTTCAGCGGCAACCTTTGCATCGAAATAACCTTTACCCGTTAAAAATTTCTGAATCTGATTTCTTGATATTTCTACCAGTGCACTATCCAAAATTGCCGGAGGCGTACCAAAAGGTTTGATGTTATTGGTTTTATAACGGCCATCTTTAGTATTAAACAAATTGTATAACGGTACGTTTATGCTAAAAGCCGATGGCGGACGAATATCTTTTTGAACATAATTATAAGCCTGCTCCTCAAATTGCGCATCTACACTATCAATTGTAACCTTTTTCACAATTGATTGATAATCGGGAATATACTTTGTAGAAGAACAGCTCTGAATTAAAACAATAATAAATAGTAATATTGCAGTGCTTTTCAGTTTTATATTTATCAAGTATTGGTATGCTTTCAAAGTCTCAAATTAGTTTTATAAAGTCATTGCATCAAAAAAAATATCGTAAAGAGCACGGTTTATTTTTGGTTGAAGGCATAAAATCGATTCAAGAATTTACCCATTCGAGCTACCAAATCCACAGCATATTTTACAACAGCGAACAATCCAATTTGTTACCCAAATTGCCTGCAAATATAAACTTATTTGAAGTAAACAACGTTGAATTAGGTAAGATTAGTACTTTGCAAACGCCACAAGGTTTTTTGGCGATTTTACATATGCCGAAAGACCGAAAAATAAATCCAAAATCGTTGCAAAATCAATTTACATTGATGTTGGATGGTGTTCAAGACCCAGGCAATATGGGCACCATTATTAGAACAGCAGATTGGTTCGGCTTTGATAAGATTATCTGCTCTGAAGATACCGTAGAGGCTTATAACCCTAAAACTGTACAAGCCACGATGGGCTCTTTGGCCCGGGTTGAAATTTATTACGAACACCTACCATTATTTTTAGAATCCAACAATTTGCCAGTTTTTGGTGCGTTGCTGGATGGCGAATCTATTTACAAAACCAATTGGGGCAACGAAGGCTTAATTGTGTTAGGCAATGAAGGGAAAGGAATTTCTAGTGAGGTGATTAGTAAAATAAATAAGCCAGTAACCATACCGCGAATTGGAGCAGCCGAATCTTTAAATGTAGCAGTAAGTGCAGCAATTTTTTGCGCTGAATTAGTGCGGGTTAAAAATTAGACTGATAATAATTAAGATATTATTTGCGCACTAATTAATAATTGCTATTTTTGCAACCTTGAATTTCAAGGTCGAGTGGCCGAGTGGCTAGGCAGAGGTCTGCAAAACCTTCTACAGCGGTTCGAATCCGCTCTCGACCTCCATTTGTACAAATAAAATAATTAAAAGGTTATTACCATGGCAGTTACCAGATTAAAAAGAAAAGACAGAAGGAATAAAAATACAGCTCACCAAGAGGTAGCATTTTTAAAAAGAGCAACTAACATTGAGTTAGGAAGTCGCTCTGCTCAACCTAAAAACGATCAATTAGCTAAAAACAACGCTGTTTTAGCTGGTTTAGCAAAATAGTTTTTAGCGAGTTTTCTCGAAAACATTTAAAGCATCCTTCTGATCAAAGGATGCTTTTTTTATGCACTATAAATTTTGTTAAAAATCAAGTGGGCTTTGAACCCTCTGCTTTGCAACATCGGTAATGTGGGTATAAATTTGCGTCGTATTTAAACTATTATGACCGAGAAGTTGTTGGATATATCTAATATCCGTTCCATTTTCTAACAAATGCGTAGCGAAACTATGGCGTAAAATGTGTGGAGAAACTTTCTTTGTAATTTTTGCTTTTGCTGCAGCTTCTTTCAAAACTATTTGCACACTTCGAGGCGAATATTGTAAACCAGATTGCCCTTCGAATAAATACAGCTTTGGGCGACATAATTTGAAATAATCCCTCAACAATGGCAGCACAGTTTGTGGCAGCATCACCTGCCGATCTTTCTTACCCTTTGCCTGATAGATATTAATTACCCCATTTTTTGAATCAATATTATTGATTTCTAAATTAATTAATTCGCTCAATCTTAAGCCACAACCATATAATAAACTTAAAATCGCCTTATGTTTCAGATTCTCAACTACGCCAAGTATTTTCTTCACTTCATCTTTATTGAGGTACTTGGGTAATTTTTGTTCAGTTCTTTTAGGAAACAGGTAATCTATTTTCAGAGATCGCTCAAAAACCATTTTGTAGAATAACTTTAAACTCCCAATTAAATGTTTTTGATAAGCCGCCGAAATATTCTTTTCTGTAATCGTTTTGTACAAATACTTTTCAATTATGTTTTCATCGACGTTCTCTACACCGATTTGGCTATTTTCTTTAAAAAAAACAGACAAGGCCGCACGGTAAGATTTGATAGTAGAAGCGCCATACCTGGCAATTTCCATTTTTTGCTTGAAAATTTCTGAATATTTCATATTAGGCTATAAGTGCGTAACATTCGTAAATCCAAAAAATATGATTTCAAACAATAGGGCTAATACATTGAAGATAAACAAAATGCAAGCTAGAAAAAATTTTTAGTAATCTTATTTGCGAATGTTATTTAATGCGGCTTTGCGAAATGCGTAAATTTAGATGTTGTGTGCTATTTTATTCCGACCATTATGTAAACGCAATAGAAAAAAATGAAATTAGTAGACGGCAATACAATAATTTATAGAAACACGCCAATGTTTGGTTATTTTCTATTTTGGACATTGACGTTCTTTTGTTTATTCGTCGGCTCAACACTTTGGGCAACTATGATATGGGTAGAAAGCTATTATTATATTCATACAGAGGACATTTTTTTTAGTGTGGGTCTTGCTTTTTTAGGACTCATATTTCTGATAGGAACATATAAATGCACAAAAAATTTAGTTTATATTTATAAAGAGAAGCCAATATTTACCCTTAATAAAATTGGAATAAAGTATTATGTCGACCGATTGATCAATTGGACTGAAATCGAGAAAATTATTTTGCAAAAAGACTTTGATGTAAAATATTTGACAATCTGTTCAATTGACAAGACACAAATAAGTTATCAATTGGATGCTACACAAACTACAGAGTTTAACAATCTACAGAATTTTAAAACTTGTTTAAATAAATTCCCAGTGAAGGTTGAAATTGATGAGTGAGGATGATAAAAACAGCACACAACAGGGTTTTGCGTCAGGCGGGCTGAAGTGCAAAATTCAATAGCAGTTTTTCAATTAAACATCAGTAATAAAACCAGTATTTGTGCTTCGATTTCCCGCCCGAACGCAAAGCCCCGAAACGTTGGCGGTAATTTTATAGAACGACACCACAGAACTAAAACGACAAAATATGGACATTAAAGAATTTAAGGAAAATTGGGGTCTGACAGCAATTCCAACTGAATTAGAGAAACTAATTTACTTTCAGACAAATATCTCTTCTTTTGAAAATTACTCACAAGGTTTTGGAGTATTAATTGACAACAAAACTGGTCTTGAAAGTTGGAGTGAAGACGTATCATTTTTAGAAAAATTATTTCCTTTTGCACAAGCAAATGGTTCGGGTTCTTTTTATGCAATTTGGAATGACGGAACGACTAAACCTATCAACGAAATGCCGATTGTAGTGTTTGGAGATGAAGGCGGTGTGCATATTATAGCTAAAAATATTTTGGAACTTCTTCATTTAATAACATTTGACACAGAAATTTCAGTTGATTTTGAAGAAATCTATTTTTATAAAGACGAAGACGATTATGAAGAAAGCGAAGATTTGAATGAATTTTTAATGTGGCTAAAAGGAGATTATGGTTTAGACCAAATTAAAGAGCCTTCTGAAATTATTGGCTCTGCACAAGAAAAATATAAAGAAGCGTTTGACAAATGGTTTGGACAATATTTTGACGCTGAATAAACAAAAACTACCGCCAATAAGGGTTTTGCAATAGTGGGGCGAAACTGTCACAAAGTGATGCCTTTGGCCCAAGTTCAACAGTTGTTCTTCAGTCCAACTTTTGTACAAAATTGAAGATTTCCCGATGTAAAATCGGGACAAGTAGTGCTTCTATTGCCCCACCATCGCAAAGCCCCGAAACGTTGCCTGCCATTTTACAGAACCACCAAACACAACAAGAAATGAAAATAGAACTTTACCCAACTTTTGACAGCGTTTTTACTGACGGACAATTAAAAGGAATATTTTATCCTTTATGTGGAATCGAACTGAATGACGAAAAAAACACAAAACTATTTTTCGTTTCATCAAATGGAATTTGGACAAACGAAAGTAATTCGACCGAAAATAATAACAATACTTACACGAAATTTAACCTTGTAGAAAATAAATATCAATTCAATGGAAATATCAAACTATACAACGGACACGAAACCGCAAAACAAATTTTTCAAATATTAGAAACTGACTTTGAAGAAAATGGAAAAAAATATTTGGACAATAAGACTAAAACAGAGGAATATATAAATCAAGCTAAATTAAAAATTTCAATTCCAGAAAGTACCGAATTTAATTTTGATTATTACATTCAAACATTTTATGAATTTTCAATTAACAAACTAAACTTTCAATTGACAAATGAATTTGGGGCATTTAGAGAAATAATTGATGATTGGGGAAAATCAGAAAAGAAATCACCTATCGTTTATGAAATTTCATCTGACAATAATTCAAGTTTTGCTGACATCGAAATAAACGCTGAATATTTGTTTCCTAAAAGTATCAACCTAACTGACTATGAAAAAATAGGACAAGTTATCGGTTTTGAATTTTTTACAGACGGAAATGACAGTATTCTACTTTATAACAAAAATGACAAAATAGTTTTGAGTATTAACAGCTATTCATAAGAAAAAAACGGCAGGTAACAAGGGTTTTGCAATAGTGGGGCGAAACTGTCACAAAGTGATGCCTTTGGCACAAGTTCAACGGTAGTTCTTCGATTGAACTTTTGTGGAAAATTGGAGATTTCCCGATGTAAAATCGGGACAAGTAATGCTTCGACTTCCCGCCCGAACGCAAAGCCCGGAAGCGTTAGCGGTAATTTTGAGACCTGCACACAATAGCAAACACAATAAAAATGAATAAAATCTTACTGTTTTTAAATTTAGTCACGCTTTCTTCTTGTAATGGGCAAATGAACAATACTACCGAAAGCTATTCCCAAAAAGTAGAATATGGACTTAAAGGTAATGTAAAAGAAATGAAAAAGTATGTTTGCAAAGTAGAAAACAACAAGATTCCTCTTGATACCACTAACTTTTTCCGTAGCTATATCAAAACTTTTGATGAAGATGGAAATTCTGTTGAATACAATAGTTCAAACAAAGACGGAAAAAATACAATCCATATGAAGATGATTTTTTCAGGAAAAGGTAAGGATATTAGTTACAAAGAGACTGTTTCATTTGATAAAACAAAAAAACAAGAAAAAGAATATAAATATGTTTGGTCAGACGATTTTACCTACAAAATTGTTGATATAAATGATGGAAATTATAGTCAAACTCAAACTATAAAACTGAACAAAGAGTTTAGTATCATCGAAGATAATTTCAAACAAGGCGATTATGAATCCTTAGAAAAAAGAGAAACGATAGTAAAAAACAACAAAATTGAAAAGATAAAATCAACTATCACAACTAAAACTGATGATAAAGCCGAAATCAGTTATCACATAGAAATAGTAAAAAAATATGATAAATACGATAATCCCACTATTATCTACATCTACAATACCTTAGATGAAACACAATTAAGTGATATTATTTTTCAAGAATACATTTATTATTAGGCATAAAAAATCGTATTTAATTTTTGGTTGGCTTACCGTTTATGGCGCCAAAAAAATATTCAGAAACAACACTGGACTTATCATTGATAACGATGGAATAAACGACAAATCTGCTCTTTTAAGTGTTGGCTTTATTAAATGGGATGAGATTACGAAATAAAGACAGAAACCTATCAGAACTCAAAATTTCTACTCGTTTTTGTGACAGATCCAAATCAATTTTTAGAAAACGTAAAAGGACTAAAACGAAAAATGATGCAAGGAAATATGAATACTTACGGAACTCCTCTTTCGATAAGCCCAAACACTTTGAAATATGACTTTAATGCACTTGAAAAATTATTGCAGGAAAGATTAAACGAACACCAAAATAAAACGCCGAACCTTTAATGAAGTATAAAGTAGAGTTGTGTTGAAGTTGCCTGCCATTTTATTGACCAATATCTTACAACAATGAGCGAACAATTAAACATGATTAAAAGCAAACTGTAACACCTTAAAATATTCGACAAAGACCTGAAATTATTTGGTGCAGACACGCACGAATATTTGCTCAACAATTGACGATATTTGCTTCCCTACCTACTCGCTGAGATTGCGTTACTTTTGCAAACCCGAAACATTAGCGATCACGCGAAAAACTTCTAAAAATGAAAAACATTTTAATTATAATCTGTTCCATAGCATTTCTAACGAACTGCAATCGATCGCAGAAACAAACTGTTGGCGAAAATGACAGACTTGAACTAGTTCCTGAACCAGACAAGGCGGAAAGATTGAAGTATGAAGCGAATGAAAAATTAAAAAATTCAACTTGCATCTTTAACGATCCTGACACCTCACTTTGTGGAATAGTTTTAAGAAATGCAGCGAGTGCTACTAAACTTGTGGGATCAAATAATACCATTGATAAATTAGACCACTATCAGTTCTATTCAAACCTTGAAAGCGAAACACTCACATTAACACAACATCCTGGAGATAGCAAAAATCAGATTTCAATTATTAAAGTTGAAAAATCTAGTAAGGCAAGCTACGGATTTAAATCGCTAAAAATCAATAGATTTACTACAGAGAAAGGGATTAAATTAGGTTTAAAAAAAAATGAAATCATTGAAAAACTGGGAAATTGTTATAGACCGATTGACAGTGCAAAAGGTTATATTGAGTTGTATTATGAAATTGAACAACCTAAAGACAGTAAGTCGAAAATTCTAGCAAATAACAATATGCCTAAATATTTTGCGAGCTATAAATTATGGAATAACCGATTGGAGAAATTTGAATTCGGGTTTGAATATCCCTAACATACAAAGCCCAAACAGCTATTAGATTTTCCAAAAGCGATTCAAAATTATGAAGTAATTGAACTGCTACTCTTGAACCCGCAAGAATTGAAAAGTCGACGCGATGTGCAATTACCAGTAAATACTCCATTAGCAAATTATTGATTCTCTACTTTTAAAATGAGATTCCGCAATCGTTCTTCATGTTCGTCTCCCCAGTTACCCAAAGCAGAAATTACAGGAATTAAGGTTTTCCCAAAATCTGTTAAACTGTATTCAACTTTTGGAGGAACAACAGGGTAAATAACTTTTGAAATTAATTCGTGTTCTTCCAATTCTTTTAACTGAATATTTAGAACCCTGCGTGAAGCCTCTGGTATTTTCCTTTGCAATTCACTGGGACGTTTATGTCCTTGTTCAATAAACCAGAGCAAACGAATTTTCCATTTGCCATAAAGCACCTCACCAATTAAATCAAGGCCACAATTTAGGTTCAATGGAATTTTTCTGTCTTTCATAAAGCAAACTTAGTTCAATGTTCCAAATTGTACAATAGGGGAAAAATTTAACCCTATGCAATTCGATATTCTGTACTTGTTCAAACCTTTTGTATACACCAATTTTGCCCATAAATAATTATACAATGGAACAATTTAATTTTAGCAATGAATTATCGGGCAAAATTGCCTTGGTAACAGGAGGCACAAAAGGAGCTGGAAAAGCGATAGCGGAAAGGCTTTTACAAGCTGGCGCAACCGTTATTATTACAGCACGAAATGCACCTGAAAAAGAAAAAAACAATTTGCATTTCATTTCTTCCGATTTGAGCAAGGCAGAAGATTCACAAAAAGTAGTCAACGAAGTACTTTCTACTTATGGCAGGCTTGATATTTTAGTCAACAACCTTGGTTCTTCAGTAACGCCTGCTGGTGGCTTTGCTGCTTTAAAAGATGAAGATTGGGAATCGACGCTACAAGCTAACTTACTTGCTCCTGTACGATTAGACAGAGGATTTTTACCACAAATGATTGAACAAAAAAGTGGTGTCATCATTCATATCGCCTCTATACAAGGCAAACTTCCATTATACGATTCTACGTTGCCTTACGCAGCTTCAAAAGCAGCATTGATCAATTACAGTAAAAGCTTATCAAACGAAGTGACGCCAAAAGGAGTTCGAGTACTCACTGTATCACCTGGATGGATCAATACTACAGCATCAAAAGCATGGCTGGGTGAAATTGCAAGAAATGCAAACAGCAGCATAGAAGAAGCTCAACAAGGAGTCATGAATGCCTTAGGTGGGATACCGTTTGGCAGACCTGCAGAATCAGAAGAAGTAGCGGAATTAGTTGGCTTTTTGGTTTCGCCAAGAGCTAATTATTTAACAGGAACCAATTTTGTAATCGACGGGGGAACAGTACCCACAATTTAATAATCTAAAAGAACAAAAATATGAACTTACCAAAAGTAATCACCGATTTAGTAACAGCGCAAAACAATTTTGATAGCATAGCTTATGCCAATTGTTTTAATGAAACAGCCGTAGTTTTTGACGAGGGCAAAACGCACAATGGAAGAAAAGAAATAGAAAATTGGATAGAAAAAGCCAATAAAGAATATCAAGCCTTAATGCAACCACTCGAATATCTAAATGCCGATCAAATATTAAAAACGGAAGTTTCTGGTAACTTCCCCGGAAGTCCTATTGTTTTGGACTATCACCTGGAGATAAAAGACGGTTTGATCCAATCTTTAAGAATTACTGGTTAATAAAAATTTGGGGCGCAAGCCAAATTGACCAATTCAATTATTAATCAACATCAATTCTTTTCCCCAATCTGCTAAATTGATCGCTCATTCTAGCGGTAGTTTGGGAAAAGATATTTAAACCAATAACAATTGGTTATGGCCGAATTCTTTACATAGCCAAACGAATTATAATTCACCTGCCATTTAAATTAATTAAGCATTATTTTGAGCAACCAATTAGATAGTGCTATGATGTACAAATTGATTACCCTGGCTTCAGCTACTTTAAGTTTGCTATCAAACGTTTCGCCTGCAGAAAATAATTATAACGCAAACCTATCGGATGGCACTGTTCGAAACACTATAGGCAGATCAAAAATCTTAAAAAACCAACTTAATATCTTTAGGGTGGTTGCCATAGGAGATAAAAACCCAAAAGCTTTTATCTCGGTTTCTGATATTTATAACGACACTTTAGCCATACCATCAACTTACGTTAACAATCAAAAAAACATTTCATTCGATAAACTGAAGTACTTCGAGCTACAGGCAGCTTACCGTAAAAAACTGCTCAAAGGAACGTTTATAAAAGAAACCGATACGGTATTTATGTACGATTATAAACTGAACCAACTGACTAAAACTCCGGTTGTTCAGTTAAAAGCCGTTGCGCACTTAACGCCCTACGCGGATAAAGGTGAGCAAATTACGATATGGGATTACATGGTTGGTTTTGAGGTTGGAGACAAGCTGTTAAAAAAATCGGCTTCAAATTACTATGAAAATCTACTGGTCTATATCGGTAGCAATAATCCGTTCTTGCTGGGGAAAATGCAATTGGTAAAATGGAAAGAAATCAATAAAAAACAATTCCCTATTTCAAATCATAATACGTTAACTAAGGACGGTAAAGAAGCCTATTATAGTTTTATAGGTGGTTCAGTTATCTATTATATTAAAGATATTTTAACCGACGGAACCATAACCGAGAGGTATTTTATTGCAATCAGCACAAAAGGTAAAGTAGTTTTGAAAAATGAGAAATTTACAAATAGTGAAGGATCATCATTAGCTCCTCTAAATTTTGTGGCTGGAAATAAAGAAGAAAATCAATGGGCAGGTTACCTGTTTAAAAACAAACCAGCTGTTATTTTCGGTTTCGAGTACCATTCTTTTGGTTGCCCAAGCATTATTGTATTAAACAAAGCCTCTGGTAATATCGCCATCAACTGCGACAACCGACATTAGGTATTACAGTTTTTACGTACTCCTCGAAAAATGTAAAAACAAACTCTCCCACTCTCATTTCAAATATTCAACAGATTGGAACGAATATAAAATAAAGGTCTACGGATAATAACAACGTCTTATTCTTGTCGCATCAAGGTGTATTTTTATTTAGTTAATCTACATACACCTATTAAACTAAAAGACATGAGCACCACACTTATTATCGTTCTCGTTGCCATGGTGGCTATATACGGAGGCATTTTCTATTTTATGCAGATAAAAAAGAAGAAGCAAGCAGAGATGTTTCTCAACACAAATTTTAGCGCAGAAATGAATAAAGCCGCCATTTATAAAAGCAACTTTTTAAATGGAGAGCTCTCCTTTATCAGTGAACAGATGGAAGGCAAAATGATTGATGCCTTTAATTATGCCAGTCTAAATTATACAACGAAAGATTCTATTAAAGATAGCCTGAAGGATAGCTTAAAGGGAATGGCAACGTTAGGAACAGTCAGATTTCATTCCGTTCAAACCCCGAAATATCTGGTTTTAAGCGGAGATGATTTACACCTGTTTGACACAGATACTGATGGAGAAATCTCCAGCCATTTTGTTTTCAAACCTGCTCGTTTACTGGTCTCGTCAATTACCGAAATTCCGCTTGAAGGAACAATAAAAGCATATGCCAGGCAAAAAGGAGATCAAGTTAAAGCTTTTAGAATTTCGTTGGCTACTGACGAAGATCCGATACAGCTTATCCTGTTTTCTGCATTGTTATTCAGCTATCCTAACACAGGTTTAAGTGCTTTTTCATTGAACGTACAAAAAAACCTTGAAGAAATTATTATTGGCAATGATTTCCTTAAAAAGTTGGGCGATCGTTATCCAAACCTAAGGGTATCGGGACTAGTGGCTTAGCATCCTTAAATATCTGATTACAAAGTCTATCTCAATCAGATATTATATTAGCCTACCTAGGCTATTCGTTCTTAAATCAATCAACGCAAAAAGACATGAAAATAGTAAATCTTATCGCATTAATGAATTTAGTAATCGTTTTGGCTTCTTGCAACGGACAAGAAGCAAAATCAAATGACCAGAATAACCAGCTCTCAACAGATACCGTGAATCAGTTCGTGATCGGAGGTTACATGATCATGCCCAAACTAAAAGAGGTTCGGGCTTATAAAATGATTGGTGGTG
Source organism: Pedobacter sp. AC212 (assembly GCF_979258625.1). NCBI lineage: Bacteria > Pseudomonadati > Bacteroidota > Sphingobacteriia > Sphingobacteriales > Sphingobacteriaceae > Pedobacter > Pedobacter sp. AC212. The sequence continues at coordinate 4,246,779 of NZ_OZ409870.1, forward strand.
CAAATTGGGATGGCTTCACTTTTGAGAAAGATCCAAAAATTGATTATGATAAGACGACCCTCTTAGCCATTGGGAACAGCATTTTTTTTAAAGAATACTTCCCTTTCAAATTTGATTTAGACAAGCTAAAAATCATTCTACGTGATGAGTTTTACTTCCTCTGTAGAGACGACAAAAATATTTATTATACATCTGAACGAATTAAGGCTGTTAAAGTTGACATTTCAAATTTCACTGCTGTTAATGATTTTGTTTATAAATCCAAAACAGATGGAAAGCTATATTTCCTTGATATCAAATCTTATGCGCTCGCTCCGGTAGCCATACCAGTTGATGAGCCATCTTTGAAACATATTGCAGCAAATTATTTTTATGATAAAAACGGGCTATATTTCTTTGGTGAACATTCTAAAATCAATTCAAAAGGCTATTATGACGACCATGTAGATCAATCGGAGAAGCTGATGGATGGAAGCAATACAGTGCGAGTGATCTCTAAAAAATACTTCTCTTACAACAACCAGGTTTTCGCGATTGACGATAACTCCATCAAGAAGCTAAATATAGATCAGCGTAAAATAATTGAAATTAAAATTAATGATACAGAATCATTTATTACGGATGGAAAATCGATCTATAGTGATTTAAACTACGGCTATGATGATAGTGGACGTAACGAAAAAGGCTATTATGGCATTTGGTACCCAAGCCTTTACTCCAACACTAATCTTCAGAAGATCTTCTCTCCTTCCCTATATTTCCAAAGAGAAGGTAAGGCCGTAGTCTTCAATAAGTATGACCCAAATACTTTCCCAGGGCTCTTTGTCAAAATTGACAATAAAAATTATTTATTGACAGACAAAAAGAAAGTGGAAATAGAGCGGGTACTATTTTACAATCCAGAAACTAAGAAAAATGAGGTGTTTGAAGAAAAGTATATCAAAACGTATGCTTTAGACGGATTTATGCAATATAAGGACAAGCTATATTTTAATGGAATGCCTGTTGAAACTTCAAAGCTGAAAATGGAGAAGTTAAGACAAATTCCAAACAGTAATTACCTTACTGATGGCGAATCAATCATATACCTAGGTAATATAGGGGGCTATAGCAGTGTAACGAAGGGCGGTGTGGAATATGCAGTTTTTGATGACTTAATTTTAAAAAACGTTTTTACAGATAAGATGAAAGCTGTAAATCCTGATTTAATCACGGATGGTATCTCTTTAATCAGCAGGGCACAAATAGTGAAAATAAAAGATCTGCATCTTAACGTCAAGATCTTGGAATAATCATCTGCAAAATCTGATAATTCTTTCATCAATTGCCGCTAAAGATTGAAAGGTTTAAAAAAAATCTTGTCCTAAAGCGCAACTATCTAAAGTTTCAGATCTCAAATTTTAATTTTATAAGTTCTGATCTCATCAACGAATAATAGGTGAACCCCGACAAATTCTAAAATAAAGCTTGCGAATCCTAATTAAATTAATTCTGATAAGCGCTAACGCTTATCTTATGTAATGTTAAATTAAATCAAAAAATCCCATAAACATGAGTGCAATAAAAACGTTATTACTGCTTTGTTTTACTTTCTTATTGATAAGTTGTAGTTCGCAGGAAAAGGAAAGCTACTGGAAAGTGAGTGACATTTACAGAGAAAATAAAGAACCATTTAGGGGGCTTAACGGCGACCTGATGCAAGAGGTAGTAGATTATAATTTCCACTTTATAAAGCGAAATGATAGCCTATTTTTTGAACTCCCCGAAAAATTCACAATTGACATAAAAAAACTCAAAAATTTTCGTCAGCTCCAAATTCCTAATAAGGACTATTATGAGATCTATGCAAACGAGTTTGATGGTGATGCTTTCAAAATCAAATTTAAAGATAATGCTACACTTTCGGGCTCGAAAAATACGATTCTAGAATTTAAGAAGATTAGTAAGGAAGAATACCTTAAAAGTATTAATGATGCAGTTCTTCTTCAAAAAGAAATGCAAAAAAAAGTTGAAAATTTGAAGCTTGAGCTAGGCAAAAACCCTCAAATTGTTCTGAACCCGATCACTAAACTGTCGCAAAAAACAGATACCTTAATAAATAATCAGGGAAGGGAAATTCTCATTAAAATCCCGAAAGAAATTGAGATTAAAGAATCAGGAGACTTAAAAAATCAGGTTTTTGGAAACATCAAAATTGGAACTTTAAAAGACCGCTCTATTATTTATGATCTTCACCATAAAGAAAATGATTTCGGATTAAAGCAACTTACCATCTGGATGTCGACAGATACAACAGCTTTTAATATGGACAGCTTTTTGGCCAGCCAGCCCAATATCTTAACTTATAAACGTGACAAAAATAGTGTAATAGGTTACGAAATTGTATTTGATGAAAGTAGCAATCAAGCAGTTGTGCAGTCTTTGTTCTGTTTAAAATACTATCAAATAGAAAATACACATATCTTCATTTATGGCGATGCATATCGATCGCAAATGGAAAACGTGGACAATAAAGCGGAGATGAATAAGATTTTGAATTTTAATTATTTGCTCTCTGAAAATATTTCCATTGCTCAATAACATTTTAAACCCACTATTAAAGCCTAAAGTTTAATTTATCAATCCAAAACCTATAAATGATGAATTCGCAAACTATAGAAATTATCGAGGCCAATACTTCGGTAATGTATAACCAAACCAACTAAACTTTATCGCCATGAGCAATCCACTATTAGAACCTATTCACGGGGTAAGCATACAAGATTATGCTGCGATTTCAGCAAAAATGGCTTCTGGAATTGATGTGAAAGACATTTGCAAACTACTAGGTATCGAATTTGCGGTTTTTGAAGAAGCTTCAGCAATTTGGATTACAAGGATGCAGGAAGACCACACATTTGAAGTTACCATGGAATTTGGAAAATATTTCGGAGAGGCCGATCAGCATCCAAAACTTGGAGGCGTACAGGCAGCACTTACAGAGGAAGGTGCAATAAACCTGGAAAAAATGAAGACGGACCGCTATTTTTATGAAGAATTAAATGGTGCCAGGCAAGCCGCTTATGAATATGGTGTTGATGGGGCACAATGGATCGAAGAAAAATTTGGGATTAACCTGGGCGACTTCCAGGCCGTAGCCATGCAATGGATGCCTATCACGAATGATGAGCCTTTTGAAACTTTAGACTTGTTTAATAAATATCGAGAAGAAAAGCAAAAGGAATATGCTGCAATTTTTGCAGCAGAACATGGGGGTAATCTTGCGGATGATGTTGAATTTTAAACCAAGCCGAATAATTGCTGAGCGGTTTTATGCATGCTTGAAATTCGAACACGGATACGAATAGCTTTTTATGATTCGACTTTTGAAAACTAAAAGCAATATATTTTTTTCGTTTTTTCTTATTTTTATCCTTCAGAAAAACTGGAAAAATGAAAGAAAATGCATCTCATAACGAAAAAATTGCCAGGTTAACTTTTGCAGGGGTATATCCACACTATGTAACCAAAGTTGAAAGCAAAGGCAGAACAGAACAAGAATTAAAACAAGTAATAGAATGGTTAACTGGATTTGATGAGCACAAACAGCAGGAGCTTGTCGACCGAAATGTGACATTCGAAACTTTTTTCGAGGAGGCTAAACTGAATATGAATGCTGAAAAAATTACAGGTGTAATTTGCGGCTATCGCATTGAGGAGATTGAAAACCAATTAACTAAACAAGTAAGATATTTAGACAAGCTAGTTGATGAACTGGCAAAAGGCAAAAAGATGGAGAAAATATTAAGAGTATAATCCCCTTAGATCTTTTAACAACCCTACTTAACCAAACTTTTGCAAATTGATTTGATTAGTCCGGGACCTTCGTAAATAAAACCAGTGTAAAGCTGAATCAAACAGGCACCAGCGTCCAATTTATCCTGGGCATCTTTTGGGGAATGGATTCCGCCAACACCAATAATCGGAAAAGCTTTTTGCGATTTTTCTGAAAGATACCGAATCACTTCCGTAGAACGTTCTTTCACTGGCTTACCACTTAGGCCGCCCATTTCTGCGGCTAAAGTTTTTTCGGTGGCCAAATTTTCACGGCTAATAGTTGTATTGGTCGCGATAATGCCTGCTATTTTTGTTTCTGCTACAATTTCAATAATATCATCGAGTTGCGCATCTGTTAAATCAGGTGCGATTTTTAGTAAAATTGGTCGAGAGATATCGTTTTTTCTATTTCGTTGCTGCAGTGTATTCAAGATATTTTTCAGCGGTTCTTTTTCTTGAAGTTCTCGCAAGCCTGGAGTATTTGGCGAGCTTACATTCACTACAAAATAATCTACCACATCAAATAGTCGATCAAAACATTTAATGTAATCACTTGCGGCATCTTCATTCGGCGTTGCTTTGTTTTTACCGATGTTTCCACCCACAACTATATCCGGATGTTTATCTTTAAGCAATCGCAAACGCTCTGCCATTACATCAACGCCCTTATTATTGAAACCCATTCTATTGATTAAGGCTTCATCATTTGGCAAACGAAACATGCGTGGTTTATCGTTCCCTGGCTGTGGCATTGGCGTTACTGTACCTACTTCGATAAAACCAAAGCCTAGGTTGCTTAAAGCCTCCACATACTCACCGTTTTTATCAAAACCTGCAGCTAAACCTACCGGATTTCTAAATTTTATACCGAAAACCTCCTTCTCCAAACCTCTTATATGAACATCGAAACTGCTGCGAATAATAGTTTTACCCAAAGGAAACTTATCATTAAACCACTTTAATCGCTTAACAACGAAATAATGAACATTTTCGGGGTCAAACTTGAAGAATATTGGTTTAATAAGGCGATACATGCCACGAAGATAAATAAAATATGGAAAATGGAAGGTAATGGAAGATGGAAAATGTTAGGCGCTTAATATAAATGGATAGCAATTTAACTGACGATTGGTATCTGTTCGCAAATCGTCAGTTGAAATTACATTATTATATTTCACATCAAGTTTCCATCTCCCATTAATAATTTATTTCCTTAGTACGCGGCAGTAAATTGCTCTTGATGATGTGCATCATTCTCCAGTTCATCTGCCAAAACGATACTTAAATCTTCAACAGATAAAATTGAGCGACCCTCTTCATTAAAAACCGGTGAAGTTTTACCTAAACGATATTTTCCGGTTTTACCGATTGTAATACCTGGATGCATTTCAATAGCGGGACTGAAAAACACCCAATCCAATTCTTTTTCTTGTTTTAAAGTATTGAAATAATCTCTTACAGCGGAAGCTCCAGGATAAATTTCCTTTGGAAAATCGGGACCATCAACCAGCTGATTTCCGTCAATTTGCAAAGTTCCGGCACCGCCGATAAAAATGTAACGTTTTACTCCCGATGCTTTTACTGCTTTCAGGATTGCCTCTGCCCCAGCCAAAGTATCATCGTAAAGATTTGGATTAGTCCAACCCGCGTTAAATGCGCTTATTACCGCATCTGCTCCCTTTAAAGCCTCTGCAAGTTGATCGGTATCCAAAACATCTACCGCAACTTTGCTTACTTTTTCGTCAGCGTTTTCAATTTTGGTGGTGTCACGGGCAATGGCAACCACTTCGTACCCACGGCTAACTAATTCATTTAAAAGGGCTTTGCCTACAAATCCTGAGGCGCCTATTAGTGCTACTTTCATGTTATTTTATTTTAATTGGTGAATATTTGATTGTTGAATGAGTGATTATTGTAATGAGTGATGTTTGCAATGAGTGAATTTTGAATGAATGAATAAGATTAGAAGATCATAACTGAAACTTATTTTATTACAGTTTTTGATAAAAAATTTTTATTTAAATTTTAATGCGAAATCAGCCAGTGTCTGCGTTGATAAATTTTCGATCAACGCGTTTTCTGCATCGCTGTAAAGTGTATTTAAGTGTTGATTAATTTGTTTCCCTATCGGGCATTTAGGATTTGGCTCGTTTTTACTTTGCCCCAGAATATTATTGTTTTTAACCGCCTGATAAACTTCACCGAGATTAATTTCAGAAGCGCTTTTTGCCAAAAATGAACCTCCGCCTTTCCCCTCTTTGCTATCAACAAAACCATGCTTACGTAAATTAATAATCTCCTTTCTTACCAGTACAGGATTAATGTTAATACTTCCAGCCAGGTAGTCCGAGCTCACTACTGCACCTTTCGCATCATCGAGCAAGGTTAAAATGTGTAAGGAAATCGGAAAGCGGCTGTTATTCATTCTGTAATTGTTTTTATTACAGTACAAATGTAAGGAGATTTATTTAACATCAAAATAAACTGAGATTTTTTTTTAGAAAAGTATATGAGACCCCGAAAAGTTAGAATGAAGCAGATAGCCGAGGCAATTAGCCCATCAAATCATTTATTTTTGCATACTGCAATAATATGATGGTTTTGCCATCTTTAATTTCACCGGTTGCAATCATTGCCAGGGCACCTGAAAATGGGAGTTCTAAAACCTCAATATTCTCTTGTTCTTCGTGATGGCCGCCACCGTCGCTTACTTTCATCTCTTTTGAATATTCTGCTACGAAAAAATAAAGAATTTCGGTAACAGAACCAGGTGACATGTAGGCTTCAAAAACCTTTTTAACCTCGCTAATTTTGTAACCTGTTTCTTCTTCAGTTTCGCGTTTAATGGCCGTTTCAGGATTATCTTTATCTAGCAAACCGGCGCAGGTTTCAATTAACATTCCGCTCTCATTGCCATTGATGTAGGTTGGCAAGCGAAATTGACGGGTTAAAATAACCGTTTGATTTGCTTTGTTGTATAGTAAAATTGTAGCACCATTTCCCCGATCATAAGCTTCGCGTTCCTGCGTTTCAATTACTCCACCTTTGGTTTTATACTCAAATTTGATTTTGTTTAAAGTGTACCAGTTATCTGATAGGATTTCCTTGCTAATAATTTTAACGTTTTCGTTGCTCATGGTGGTTTGGTTTTGAAACCAAATGTATTATTATTTTATTGGGGATGACTATTGAAATAGATTCTTGCCTGTTCATGATCATTTAACTTTGAAGACCGATTTTCTCGATTTCGCCTAAAAAACAGAAATTATAGTTTCTTTGCTTTCCTAAATCTGAAGAAAACTGGCTATATCAAGCTAACTTCCTATTTAATTTTAGAAATAAAACAAGCCTTTAAAATTCGTACTTTTGCAGCCGAAATGATTTCAATAAATAATTTAACATTCCTAATTGGCTCAAGAGCCTTATACGACGAGGCGAACTGGCACATTAAACCCGGTGATAGAGCTGGTTTAATTGGCGCCAACGGTACAGGAAAATCAACACTTTTAAAAATAATTGTTGGCGAGTATGCGCCTAGTTCAGGTACGGTTTCTATGTCTAAAGACTTAAAAATCGGCTATTTAAACCAGGATTTGCTTTCTTACGATTCGCACCATAGCATTTTGCATGTGGCCATGGAAGCTTTTGAGCGCCAAAACCAGCTGCACGACGAGATTGAAGAGCTACTGAAAAAAATTGAAACTGATTATAGTGAAGAAGTTTTATATAAGCTAAGCGACAAGCAACAGGAATTTGAAGCTTTGGATGGCTATAACATCGAATATAGAGCAAATGAAATTTTGGCAGGTTTGGGTTTTAGTACCGCAGACCAACACCGTCCACTAAATACCTTCTCTGGAGGATGGCGTATGCGTGTAATGCTGGCCAAAATTTTATTACAAGACCCAGATATTTTACTTTTGGATGAGCCGACCAACCACATGGATCTACCTTCCATTAAATGGTTAGAAACCTACTTGGCGAGTTTTGAAGGTGCAATTGTAATCGTTTCACACGATAGGTATTTCCTTGATAAAATTGTAAACCGTACAGTTGAATCCCGCAAAGGAAAATTAAACGTTTATGCTGGAAATTACAGTTTCTATGTTGAAGAAAAAGCACTACGTGGAGAAATTCAAAAGGGTGAGTTTAAAAATCAGCAGGCAAAAATTAAGCAGGAAGAGCGTTTAATCGAACGTTTTAAGGCAAAAGCATCGAAAGCTAAAATGGCGCAATCGCGCATGAAGGCTTTAGATAAAATGGAACGCATTGATGATGTTGATGATGATAACCCGACGGTAAACTTCAGTTTTAAATTTACCAAACCATCAGGCCGACATGTAGTTCGGATTGAACACGCCACCAAACATTATCCTAATGTTCACATTCTTCAAGATGCTGAAGCAGTAATTGAAAAGGGTGATAAAATTGCCTTGATTGGTGCGAATGGAAAAGGAAAATCGACCTTATTAAGGATGATTGCCGGCACCGAGAAATTTGAAGGTTTCTGCGAAACCGGTCATAATGTAACCACTACCTTTTTTGCCCAGCACCAGTTGGAGTCGCTTCATCTTGACAATGCCATTTTGGAAGAACTACAAGCTTTTGCCCCGAAACATACAGATACAGAGTTACGTAGTATTCTAGGCTGCTTCCTGTTTACAGGAGATGATGTTTTCAAAAAGATTAAGGTGTTATCTGGAGGTGAAAAATCTCGTGTTGCTTTAGCAAAATCATTAACAACAGATTCGAACTTTTTAATTCTCGATGAGCCTACCAACCACTTAGATATTCAATCCGTTAACATCTTGATTCAGGCTTTACAACAGTTTGAAGGCACATTTATAGCCGTTTCTCACGATAGGTATTTCCTGGATAATGTTGCAAATAAAATCTGGTTTATCGAAAATGAACAGATTAAACAATACCCTGGTACCTATGCCGAATATGAAGAGTGGAACAGCAAACGTGAAATTCCGGTATCGAAACCTATTCCGGTAAAAATGCCTGAAAAGAAGAAAGAAGACCCAAAAGCTGTTGCGCCAAATACCGCCAGTCAATTAAAAAAATTGAATGATGGATTGAAAAAAGTAGAAGAATCCATTGCAGAACTGGAAGCAGCCGTAAAAAATATTGAAGCAGAATTGGCTGATGAGAATGTTTACAGCAAAGCTGATAAATTGGCCGAAGCCAACAAACGTTATTTAGCTGCTAAACAGGATTTAGATAGCAACCAAACGAAATGGGAAAATTTAGCTGCCGAAATTATGGAGCTGGAAAGCTAGTGTTTGCCGCAGATTAAAAAATTATGCCACAGAAAAAATTCTGTGGCTTTTTTATTGTTGTTCTTTGCCACGGAGACACAGCAAACGAGAGCAAAATCTTCTAATGACACTTATGCGTTAGTTTAGAGATACGATTCAATAACATACATAATGCGTTTTAAAACAATTAAAAAATATCTGTGGTTATCCTTTTCATCTGTGGTTAATACTATTTACTTTTAACCATGCAAAAACTAATTGTAATACTTTTATTTTTCATCCCCACCCTAAGCTTTTCACAAACCGATAAAAACTTCGTTTACGAGAATAAAATATACCTCCCAAATATTAAAACGGTTCTTTGTTACAACAGCACCCGTGAGCAAAGTTTGCCGGTTATTCAGTTAAATTCATCAGAAACCATTACCTTTTCATTCGATGATCTGCTGGCAGGAACTAAAAATTATTGGTATTCTATAGAGCATTGTACCTCAGACTGGCAACCTTCAAGAATATCGACAATAGATTATTTAGGCGGCTTTAATGATGATAGAATCATCTATTACCGTTACTCATCAAACACCACCAGGAAGTATACCCACTATGAATTAAATTTCCCCAATACGCAGATACAGCCAAAAATTGGCGGAAATTATTTATTAAAAGTTTACCTCGATGGCGATAAAAATCAGCCAGTGGTATCGCAGCGTTTTTATATTGTAGATAATCAGGTGGCCGTGGCAGCAGAGGTTACCAAATCTATGCAGGTGGCAGATCGGAATACAAAGCAAAAGATCAATTTCGCCATCAATCATAGCATGCCAATTCCTAATCCTTATCAGGATTTGAAAGCGATTGTGATGCAGAATTTCAACTCCAATACCGCACAACTAAATACCCGTCCCTCATTTATCCGTCCTAATCAACTTGTATTTAATGATTTGACCACCAACGATTTTTGGGGTGATAATGAATTCAGAAAATTTGACACCAGAAGTTTACGTTACAAAGCCGATAATGTGAAGGATATTTATCGCGATAGTGAATCGGTAAACGTAATGCTTTTTCAGGATGCGCCTAGAAATACCGGTGCTTTTGCCAACCAATATGATGAGAATGGCAATTTCTTCATCAAGAATACTGATGGAAGAGACGACAAAACTGAAGCCGAATATATGGGCGTACTTTTCACATTGAATGCTCCTGCCCCATCAGCCAATGGCGATGCCTATGTAATTGGTCGTTTTAACAACTATGCTTTAAGTAAAGAAAGCAAAATGATTTATGATACAGGGCGCAAACAGTTTTATGCCAATATTATGCTGAAACAAGGGCTATACGATTACGAGTATGCCTGGTACAATAACGAAACCAAGACTTTGGAAAGTCAGCCTTTTGAAGGCTCCTTTTTCGAAACAGAAAACACCTATCAGGTTTTTGTGTATTATCGTCGCCCTGGTGCACGATGGGAAACCTTAGTTGGTTTTGCCAATATCAGTAATAAAGCAGTTGATAGGCGCTAGTGCGGAGAACTGCGATTAATTGTCAACTATACCTTTATTGTTACATTAAATTTCGTCAGTTTAATATTGGTTAATTACTTTAGTAATCAGATTATTGAGTAACCGTAAATGCTTTTCACAAGGCATTTCTAACCAAAATTATGTTTAAACCAATTTTCGCATTTGCATTAATTTCAATTAGTTGCCTGCAAGTCTATGCTCAGGAAACTCCAAAATCGTATACCCAGAATATTAACGGCACCAGGTTGAGCTTTGACATGGAGCCAATTCCTGCAGGTACATTTTATATGGGAAGCAAAACTGGAAAACCAGATGAACAACCCGTTCACCAGGTAAAGTTAGCTGCTTTCTGGATGGGCAAGTACGAAGTAACCTGGAATGTTTTCGAACCTTTTTTGTATCGTAATTTCGAAAAGCAAGCCAGTACAGCGGCTATTCCAGCAGAGGTTGATGCGGTTACACGGCCCACAAAGCCTTATCTGGATATGACTTTTGGTATGGGAAAAGACAACCAGCCAGCAGTGGGCATGACCCAATATAACGCTATCCAGTTTTGTAAATGGCTGTATGTACGAACCGGTATTTTTTATCGCTTGCCTACTGAAGCAGAATGGGAATATGCCTGCAAAGCAGGATCCAGCACAGCATATTCTTTTGGCAATGAGGCCGCGACATTAAGTGATTATGCCTGGTTTGCCGATAATAGTGATAATAAAACACATCCGGTAGGACAAAAGAAGCCAAATGCCTGGGGTCTGTTTGATATGCACGGCAATGTGAGCGAATGGACCTATGATCAGTATGTTGCTGATTTCTATAAACTCGCCGAAAGTAAAATAGCGGAAAACCCTGTTGCTAAGCCCGAAAAGCTATACCCACATGCTGTTCGCGGCGGCTCCTACGATGAAGCAGCTGAAAATCTTCGATCAACAGCCAGGCTGGCTTCCGATCCATCCTGGAAACAGCTTGATCCGCAAATTCCGAAAAGCAATTGGTGGTTTCCAGAGGCACCTTTTGTTGGCATGCGCCTGGTTCGTCCGGTTAAAGCCCCAAGTAAAGCAGAAATAGAAGCTTACTATAATAAACAACCTATAAAAGATTTATAAACCGAACTGATAAAACCACAAACCCAAAATCAGGAATGAAAAACGAACCAAACACAAACGATAGAAGAGATTTTTTAAAATCATCTGCCTTGCTCGCTGGTGGCGCTATGTTAAGCAGCATTCCGCTTGCCGGAGCCTATGCTTCGGGAAGCGATACCATTAAAATTGCCTTAATAGGCTGTGGAGATAGAGGTACGGGTGCAGCATTTCAAGCACTAGGTACTAAATTCAACATCAAACTCGTAGCTATGGCAGATGCTTTTCAAGATCGTTTGGATAGCAGTTACCAATCTTTAAACACCAAATTTGCCGACAAAATGGACGTGCCTAAAGAACGTCAGTTTGTTGGTTTTGATGCTTATTTGAAAGCAATTCCTTTGGCAGATGTAGTATTGCTCGTAACGCCTCCTGGTTTCAGACCAATCCATTTTGAAGAAGCCATTAAGCAAGGAAAACACGTTTTCATGGAGAAACCAGTTGCTGTTGATTCACCGGGAATTCGAAAAGTTTTAGCCGCAGCAGAAATTGCCAAAAGCAAAAAGCTCAACGTTGTTGTCGGTTTGCAACGCCGTTATCAAGCCAACTATCGCGAAGCGATGAAACGCGTTCAAGAGGGCGCCATTGGCGATATCGTTTCTGGTCAGGTATTTTGGAATAGTGGTGGTGTTTGGGTGAATCCGCGTAAGGCAAATCAAACTGAAATGGAGTACCAGATGCGAAACTGGTATTATTTTAACTGGCTATGTGGCGATCATATTGTGGAGCAGCACGTCCATAATATCGATATTGCAAACTGGATAAAAGGTACACATCCTGTTTCAGTGCAGGGTACGGGAAGCAGGGCCTGGAGAACTGGAAAAGATTATGGAGAAATTTATGATAATCACGCTGTGGAATTAACCTATGCAGATGGATCAGTGGTTTATAGCCAATGCAAACATTTCGAAGGCGTTCCTAACCGGGTGGACGAAACTTTCCAGGGTACTAAAGGAAAAATTTATTTATCAGCCGGAAACCAGGCAAAGTTGTGGGATTGGAAAGGGAATGTAATTTATAATCACAATACAAAAGGAAATGCAAATCCATACCAAACTGAGCATGATGAGCTTTTTGATGCCATCTCAAAAGGGGAGTATAAATTTGATAACGCTGAATATGGCGCTCATAGCACTTTAACCGGGATAATTGGCCGATATGCAACTTATTCTGGGCAAACCATTAAATGGGATGAAGCCTTAGCTGCCGACAATAGTTTAATGCCCGAGCGTTTTGCTTGGGACGCAAACCCTAAGTTGATGCCTGATGCGAATGGGTTATATCCAATTGCTATGCCCGGAAAAACCAAGGTGTTATAGTTGAAATAATGTACCGATATCTGTTTCTCTGCCTTCCGTTAATCTTTTCGATTTTCAGTTCTAAAGAATTGAACCAATATAAGATTTCGGGTTTAGCCCAGGGAACAGACTATCACATTATGTATTATGCTGCTGACAGCGTTGCTACCAAAAGCGGAATCGATAGCTTATTAAATGAAATTGATTTATCGATGTCTCTTTACAAAAAGGGCTCACTCATCAACCAATTTAATTCATCAACAAAGGGAGCGAAACTCGACACCTATTTAAATACTGTTTTAAAAAGAAGTTTTGAAATTAATCGTGATACCAAAGGCATTTTTGATATCACTGTGGCTCCACTGGTTCAAGCCTGGGGATTTGGTCCTGCAGAAAATAACAGGGAACCAGGTGCCGAAGAAATTAAAACCATTTTGAAGTGCACAGGAATGGAGAAACTGAAACTGAAAAACAACATGCTGTCAAAATCATCACCTTGTGTAAATATCGATCTTAATGGCATTGCACAAGGTTACAGTGTGGACCTGATTGCAAATTATCTAACTAAAAAAGGTATTAAAAGCTTTGTAGCCGAACTGGGTGGTGAAATTAGAATTGCCGGCCCTAAACCAGACGGAACCGCAATGAAAATAGGCATTGAGGGACCAGGTAAAGATGGCACACCAGTAATCAGGCATATTGCAGTTTTAAATAGCGGAGCGATTACAACATCGGGCAACTATAGAAAATTCCATCAAAGCGGGCGAAAAAAAATCTCCCATTTAATTGATCCGAAAACGGGTTATCCTTTAAATAATGAAATGATCAGTGTAACCGTATATGCTCAAGATGCCATTACAGCCGATGGGTATGATAATGCCTTAATGGGCATGCATCTAGATGATGCTTTAAAATTTGTAGCCAATCGAAAATACCTGGAAGCTTATTTTGTTTACCGAAAAAAGGATGGATCTGTAGCCGATACCTTATCAAATGGATTTAAGAAATTAATTAAAAACTAAGTCTTTACATTTTTAAAAACCAACAAATGAAAAGAAGTGAATTTATAAGAAATAGCCTGTTAACTGCTGGCGCAATTACAGCAGGAGCTGGATTTACAGAAACCTTTGCTGCTGAAAAATCGACCGCGATATTGAGCGACAAAACTTTTAATATGGATTATGCGCCACACCAGGGGATGTTCGCTAATCATGCTGGTAAAACTTTTCTCGATCAAATTCAATTCATGTACGATAAGGGCTTTCGCTCTATTGAAGACAATGGTTACTTAAACCGACCCGTGGAAGAGCAAGAAAAGATTGGTGCTTTGTTGGCTCGACTTGGAATGCGAATGGGAGTTTTTGTTGTAGATGGCGGCGATAACTGGAAAACTTCTTTAACCACGGGTAAAAAAGAGTTTAAGGATAAATTTGTAGAAACCTGTAAAAAATCGGTTGAAGCAGCCAAAAGGTGTAATGCGAAATGGCTTACAGTTGTTCCGGGTTTTTATGAGCGCAACTTGCCCTATGGAAATCAGTTTGCAAATGTAATTGATGCGATGCGAGCCGGGGCCGAAATTTTCGAACCACATGGCTTAATCATGGTATTGGAAACACTAAGTGATACGCCAGAACTGTTTCTGCAGAAAACTAACGAAACTTATGCTGTATGTAAAGCCGTTCAAAGCCCGGCTTGCAAAATTTTGTACGATATTTACCACATGCAGCGCACAGAAGGCGATTTAATTAAAACGATCGACCGTTGTTGGGATGAAATTGCCTATATCCAAATTGGTGACAATCCGGGTAGAAAGGAACCTACCACTGGAGAAATCAACTATAAAAATTTGTTTAAGCACCTTCATAAAAAAGGCTATAAAGGTGTGATGGGCATGGAACACGGAAACTCGCAACCCGGAAAAGAAGGCGAGTTAGCTGTAATTTCTGCTTATAGAAAAGAAGATAATTTTTTGTAAAAGTTAGAAGGTAGTTAAAAGGTCGGGATTAGTATCTCGACCTTTTAACTACCTTCTATATTATTCGGTTTTTAAAACCCAAACCGATACGCTACCGGCGTTACAGTGAAACTCTGCCCAGCCATTTTCATCAATTACGACTTCCTGTTCTCGATATCCAAGTGCATCAACAAATGTTTTTCCAGCAAAATGCTGCCCTATTTCCATCGTTTTAAATCCCTCTTCACCTGTGCTTAATAAAACCGCAACCCCACTATTTTCGTGTTCCTCATCTCCAGCTCTTGTCCAACCTACACAGTTGTTGTGGTCAAAATAATCGCGTTGCTCCCCGTAAGCTAAATGAGCTCTAATTTTTGTCATAATGTCCAGGCCTGGTAAAATAGCGAGGTCGATATGTGTATCTTCTCCTTCCGGATTTTTATCATCGTAAATCCCACCGTATAAATCCGGGAAAAACAAACACGGAATTCCTTGCTCTCTTAGTAAAATGATGGAATACGCCAATGGTCTAAACCAGAATTCTACGTAGCTTTCCAAGGCTTGCAAAGGCTGAGAATCGTGATTATCAACAAACGTTACAGCAAGTTCAGGCGAGATGGAAATCAGTGTATTATCAAGAATAGTACGCATATCAAAGCCGTTTCCATCCTTACTGGCAAGGAAGAAATTATGATGCAGCAGGGAATCAAAAATCTGAGTTTTGCCTTCCATTAACCGCAGGTATTCTTCTTGCGATTCGGTATTTTCGACATTCCAATCTTCGGCAACAATAAAAAACTTCTTATTAAACTTTGCCTCCAGATGGTCAATCCATTCCTTAATAAAATCAGGATTAATGTGTTTAACCGCATCCAACCTAAATCCATCTATGTTGGTAGTTTCCACAAGCCACTCTCCCCAATATTTCAACTCCTCCACAACGGCACGATTGCGGTAATCAATATCATCGAACATCAGGTAATCGTAATTACCCAATTCAGTAGATGGAACTTCTTCAAAACCTTCGCCCAGATGATTTTGGATAGAGTAAATTGCAGTTTCTTTCAGATCTTCTGCCCAATCTACTCCGCTAAAACATTGATGGTCCCAAATGAACTGTGAGTATTTCCCTGCCCTATTTGGAAAAGTAAACTTGGTCCACGCTTCAATTTCAAAAATATCGCTGGTGAATTCATTTCTATTATCAGGATTAACGGTTCTCACAGGCACTTTTTCCAATTCATCGCCTCCGGCTTTATGATTGAAAACGATATCTGCAACGGCTGCAATTCCTTGATCTTGAAGGGCCTTAATGGCTTTCAAATATTCGTCTTTAGAACCATAACGTGTGTTTACACTTCCCTTTTGATCGAATTCTCCAAGATCGAAAAGGTCGTAAACATCATATCCAACTGAATAGCCACCTGTACTCGCTTTATAGGCTGGCGGTAACCAAACCCCAGTTACCCCGATTTGTTTCAAATGCGTAGCTTCTTGCGCTACTTTACTCCATAAATTTTGTTCTTCATTGTAATACCAATGAAAATATTGAATTAAGGTTTGATTCTGCATTAATTTAATTTTAAGATATGATAACATGAGTTTCTGGCAATTGTTTTTCCAGAAATGTAAGCTAAAAGTAAATCGGTAAGTATTTAAGGAGATGGTTTAAAGATAGTCGAATTTATAGTTAAAATATATCTAGCACAGTAAACAGGCGGGGCAATTTGAACTGCCTATTGTAACTAAACCTGATTTAACGGAAATCCTTTTAAAATTTAAAGCATATTCTTGGAATGAAGTACCAACAAATTTTAAAAGATTGTATTGAGAGCAGGACGAACGTTAAGCAGAGGAAGAAGCTTTGCTTTTCAAATGATTAATGGAATGCTGATTTAAGGCACATTTTATTTACTTTTGCGCTTGAATATGAGCTTAAAAAAGAAATTTGCCAGGGAGAGTTTTACCATTATGAATGAACTGGTATTACCCAACGATACCAACACACTCAACAATTTAATGGGTGGGCGTTTATTGCATTGGATGGATATTGCTGCAGCTATTTCTGCTCAAAAACACTGCAATCGTATTGTAGTGACTGCTTCTGTGGATAACGTTTCTTTTAAACACCCCATCAAATTAGGCGATGTAATTACCATTGAGGCTAAAGTTACCCGAGCTTTTAATACATCGGTAGAAGTGAGGCTGGATGTTTGGGCAGAAAATATTCCCAGTGGTGCACGCCAGAAAAGTAATGAAGCCTATTATACTTTTGTAGCGGTAGATCAAAGCGCCAGAACCATTCCGGTACCCGAACTTATTGCCGAAACTTCAGAAGAAATTGAGCTTTTTGAAGGTGCCCTAAGGCGAAGACAGTTGCGCCTCGTTTTAGGTGGTAAAATGAATCCGGACGATGCCAGCGAATTGAAAGCGCTATTTTTTAAAGCATAATTTTTACAAAAAACTTCTTGGTGCTTAACATGTTTGTTTTATTTTAGTAGCTTAACATTCGCTCAAAATATGACTACATATACCATACTGATAATTTTAAGCGGATTAGTTATCTTCTCCTATCTGTTTGATTTAGTGGCAAGTAAAACTAAAATACCATCGGTTTTACTATTGCTTTTGCTAGGCATTGGCCTTCGTTTTTTAGTAGAGAACTTAAAAGTTCAAACCTTCAATTTTCTATCCATTTTACCAACTTTAGGTACCGTTGGATTAATTTTAATTGTTTTTGAAGGTTCATTGGAGCTTAAATATGATCGAAATAAAAACAAGGTTATCAAGAGTGCATTTTTCTCTGCACTAACGGTGTTACTCGGCACTGCCACCATTATCACCGTAATTATTTACCAAATTTCGCATAAAGATTTATATACCTGCATTGCTAACGCCATACCTTTCAGTGTAATCAGTTCTGCCATCGCCATTCCCTCCGCAGCAGCGTTGGGTGGTAAGGATAAAGAATTTGTGGTGTACGAATCTTCGTTCTCTGATATTTTAGGGATTATCATTTTTAATTTTGCCATTACCAATCATTCCCTCACCACATCGGCATTTATTGGGCTAGGTTTAAGTACATTTTTGATTATTCTTTTATCGGCAATTGCTTGTGTTGTTTTATTGTACATCATGGGTAGATTGGTGCACCACATCAAGTTTTTCTTGATTATTTCCATTTTGATACTCGTGTATGCAATCGGTCAATCTTATCATTTATCGTCGCTGGTATTAATTTTAAGTACAGGATTATTTTTAAATAATGCCGATACCATTCAAAATGTGTGGTTCAGAAGTGTATTTTTATACAAAAATCTCTCTGCTGATTTATCTCAACTGTACCAGTTATCAGCAGAAAGTGCATTTATTTTAAGGACCTTTTTCTTTGTTATTTTCGGTTTTACCATGAACATAAACGAACTTAATAATTGGCCCATTATTGCCAACGGACTTATTATTTTAGCCTCAATTTATGTGATCAGACTTATTTTCCTGAAGATTTTTAAGAAAGATTCGATTGCCCCGATTTTATACATTGCCCCGCGGGGATTGATTAGTATATTGCTTTATTTCAATTTACCAGCTTCGCTGAAAATTGCTGAAGTAGGAACATCATTCTTGTTTTTGGTAGTATTGGGATCTAGTTTGGTAATGACTTTAGGAATAGCATTTAGCAATAAAAAAGTAGAGGAAAGCACTACGGCTTAAAGCCCGCCGACAATGCTTTAATTTTGTTAAGCTCGGCCAGGGTATTTAGATTCTGCTGATAATAAACCGAATAGTAATTAAGTGCTTCCAGTTGACTATAATCAAACCCTCTGCGGAATTTATAGTTAGCAATGCTTGGATTTATATTGTGCAAAGACCCGGCAATAATATTTGCAACGCCTTCCATCGCTGTTCCAAATATTGCCCCACCAACAGCTCCAGCAAGTTCTTCATCTGGTGTAGGCTCTTCTCTTCCCCATTTGTCTACCGGTTTTCCTTGCTGGTTGGTGTATTTGTATTCATTGGGATCTTTCTTTCCAACGTATTTAAAAACGTAACTCTGCAATTCGTAGCTTGCTTTCGTTACCCTTAATTTTATTGACTTTATTTCGGATGTTTTTATTTCATGATATTTTTCGTCAGAATAAAGCAGAACCGTTTGAGAATCTATTTTAAAGAACAAGCCTTTAATTTTGCTGTCATTCGTTTTTACAATGGCAATGTAGGGTTTAATTCCATCCGAAATTTGCGCTTTGCAAAACAACGTACTGATTGATAAAATAGCTACAAATAGTATTCTTGTTTTCATAATACGGTATTTAAAACTGAAATAATTATCATGGATTTGATAAAAATTTAACTGCCCATTTCTAAAATCTTATCAAATTCTTCCGCTTTTAGCGGCATTACAGAAAGACGCCCCTGGCGAACCAATGAGATATCAACCAAACTAGGTTCAGCTTTAATTTGCTCAAGAGACACAGGGTTTTTTAAGGTTTCAACCGGCGATAAATCTACCACAACCCAATTGGCATCATCAGTTGTCGGATCCTGATAGAATTCTTTCACCACCTTGGCAATTCCAACCACATTCTTACCTTCGTTGCTATGATAGAAAAGAACCAAATCGCCTTCTTTCATGGCTTTTAAATTATTTCTAGCCTGATAATTGCGCACACCATCCCAAAAAGTTCTTCCATCTTCGTTAAACTTTTGCCAGCTGTATTTGAAGGGTTCTGATTTTACTAACCAATGATTCATATAAAGATTTAAGATTCAAATCTACAATTAAGAGTTGATTTTATAAACCAGAATCCTCATAAAATAACAATGGCGATTCTGTTTTAGAAACGCCATTACGATAAATTCTATCTGAAAATCTTGAACTACGTTAACCTTCAAATGTTGGATTTTCTATTAATCCAATTACATTTCCAAAAGGATCAAAGATGCTGCCCACCCAAATTGGTCCACCTACGTTATTTGGCGCTTGATGAATTTCGACTTCCAATTCGGTAAAACGTTCAAAAGTTTTTTTAATATCATTAACACCCCAGTAAGTGATAGAATGGTTGCCATTACTGTAAGCTGAATCATCAGGATCTAAGCCTAACTCAAAACCTCCAATGTTATAGCCAACATAGTAAGGTTCATCAAAATAGGGTTCAATATCGAAAATCTTTTTGTACCATTTTTTGGCAGCAGTTAAGTCGCCAACATAATAAACTATCGTTCTTAATCCTTGTAGCATAGGGTTTAGGGTTTAGGGTTTAGGGTTTAGGGTTTAGGGCAACCTTTCGGTTTGAAAATTGTTTCTTGTAAACTGAAAACTCATCTAGTGTACTATCTTAAAAACCAATTCTTTAAGAAGTTCGCCATCGCTAACATTGCCCGAACTTTCTAAGCCTTTGCTTTTCAAATCGTATTCTCTGAGCAAGCTAATTACCTGAAAGACTTTTCCGGTGTGGTAATTTCTGGCGGCAACTTCATAATCTTTTATAAAAAAAGGAGGAACACCCAAAGCGGATGCCGCATCTGCCTTATTTGGTATATAATGATATTTCAAAAGCTTGGTAAAGTAACCACCCAAATTAGCTAACACCATAACGGTGGGATTTGCTTTTGGGTTACTGGCAAAATAATTAATGATTTTATTACATTTCAAAACATCACGAATAGCCAAAGCTTTCTGCAGTTCGAACACATTATACTCCTTACTAATGCCAATATTTTTCTGCACTAAATCCGTATTGATGGTTACATCTTTAGGTACATTCAGCATCAGCTTTTCAATCTCATTCGCAATTTTAGAAAGATCGGTTCCTAAATATTCGGCCATTAAAGCCGAGGCTTGCTGATCGATTTTATAACCTTTTTCTTTGATGAAATCTTCAATCCAGGGAACAAGTTTATAATCTCTAACAGGATCTGATTGAAAAATCAAACCACTTTTATTAATTGCTTTATAGATTTTTTTACGCTTATCGAAGTTCGCATACTTATAAGCAAGTACTAAAATGGTACTAGGCAAGGGTTTTTCGAAATAATTGAGCACAAATTCTGCCTCTTTACTCCCAGCATCTTCTTTTCCCCATTTTAAGTCCTGCGCTTCTTTTACAATTACCACCTGATAATCAGACATCATTGGATATCGCTTCGCGGCGCCTAAAACCGTCGCCATATCCGTATCCTTTCCATACAAAACTGTTTGATTAAACCCTTTTTCGGCATCATTCAACAGCTTGTCTTCAATATAATCGGTTACCTGATCGATATAATAAGATTCTTCCCCGTGTAAAAGATAAACAGGTTTGAATTTTCGGGCTTTAATATCTTTTATAATTTCGGCAGCAGTCATTGCCGTAAAATTACAATTTAGCTTTTATGATTTTGATAAATGTTTATAAACAATATTAACTTTGACCATTATTAATTACAGGGCATTAGTAGCCCTAAACTAACAACTTCCGATTCACGACTGCATGTTCAACCCTACTCCACTTAATCTTCCGCCGTATCCGTTTAAAATTATCAGGAAAGATGATGTAGTTTTTATTTTCGATGAATTAAGGAAGAAACATTTGGTATTAACTCCCGAAGAATGGGTGCGGCAACATTTTATCCAGGACTTAATCGCCAGCAAAAAATTCCCAAAAAGCCTGATTCAAATTGAAGGAGGACTGGTTCTGAATCAACTGCAAAAGCGAAGCGACATTCTGGTTTATAACACAGCCGGTGAAAAGTTAATGCTTATTGAGTGTAAAGCTCCGAAGGTTAAAATTACGCCTTCTGTGTTCGATCAGGCATCACGATACAATTCCATACACCAAGCCAAATGGATTGTTTTAACTAACGGTTTGCAGCATGTTTATGCCAAAATGGATTTGGATAAAGGAAGCTTTGCTTTTGCACAAGAGATGCCGGATTATTCTGATTTGTGATGTTAACTATTAGAAATGTCAGTCTGAGCCTGTCGAAGACCTTATTCATACAACATCCCTTGACGAGCTACAATTGACGCTTTTTTTCCTTCCTTTGCGATTCCGATTCTTCATCGGGAAAAGCTTCAGAGGAGTGCCTTTGGAACAATCTCATTTGATAGCACACTGCCTAGAATGAGATTGCTTCGTACCTCGCAATGACGACCGTTCTTAACGTTATTTATATTGCTTTTAGGAAATAGATTAACCCTCAGGATGACAAATATCCTTACAAACTATACTCCTTTTTCCAAACCTGTTTATTACCAGAATAGATGGCCTCATTACACATGGCCACGCAAATAGAAGCCTGCGTGCCCGTATTGATATTAGATACCGGCTGTGCACCACTTCTAATTGATTGATGAAACTCGTCAAGAGCATAGTTGGTTCCATCCATCGTGGGCTTATCCAAAATCGGGATTCCACCATCTTTGTTGATCACAATTTTGGTAGCACCGGTTACGCCGTCAACAATTCCCAATTCCTTTCTGGTTACTTCCTCCGGGTAAAAAACGCCTGTATTGGTGAGCAACGAAACGGAACCTTTTGTTCCTTTAATTTTAAATAGATAACCATCATGTGCATTGCCACAGGTGGCGCCAAAATTTCCAATCATTCCTTTTTCCTGATACCGCAAAGTTGCCTGGATGTTATCGTAAGTTTCTCTTCCATCTTTAAAAATATCTATCCCTCCCGAACCCATAATTTCATCTGGCTGCGTCTCAAAGGCCCAATTAATGAAATCGATTTGGTGAGATAAAAGTTCTGCAGCTAAACCACCGGAGTATTCTTTGTACATCCTCCAATTTATTTTTCGCTCCAAATCAGCACTCGGAACACTTCTTCGCCAGGTTCCGTTCCTATCCCAGCGGCAATCAATCTGCGAAACCTTGCCCAGGTAACCACTTTGAATCATATCCTTAACCTTGAAATAAAGCGGCGAATACCGGTATTGATAACCCACCTGAAAAATCTGTTTAGGATATTTTTGAACCAGCTTTTTTAACTCCAGTGCCTGGGCAATATTATAGGTCATTGTTTTTTCTACATACACATGTTTACCAGCCAGAACTGCGTCTTTTGCAATTTTAAAGTGTTCGCTTAAGGGTGTGGCAATAAAAACAGCATCTATATTTTTATCATCTAAAACCTGCTTGTAATCCTTTATAGGCCGTGCATCGGCAGGAACGTACTTTTCTGCCTCTTTGAGTCTAAAATCTAACACATCGCAATAAGCTACTGCCTTAAATTTTGCAGGCATTGATTTAATAACAGATAAAACCCCTTTGCCACGATCGCCACAACCAATCATTGCAATATTGATTACTCGATCTGTACTAAACGCGTACAAAGCATCGCCAACTAATAATCCCGAGGCTAAAGCTGCCGAACTTTTAACAAATGACCTGCGATGCATTTATAATTTCTTTATTTTAATAGTTCTGAAATCGACCTTATTTCCATGATCCTGAAGCAGAATATGCCCTTTTGGCGCTTCCCCAAAGTTTTTCCAATCTTTGTATTTACTTATCGCAACCAGCTTTTTAAACTCTTCGGATCCGCGAACATATTCCAAAACCTTAACCCCATTTAAATAATGTTCAACTTTGTTATTTGGATAAACTACTAAACGGCCATTGTTCCAGCTGCCAATTGGCCGAAGATAGCGGGCTTCTTTTTTAGACGTCATTAAATCGTATAAGGAGGCCAACGTTCGGTTTCCGTCTCTGCCTAATTTCGCATCGGGGTGCAATACATCATCTAAAACCTGATACTCCAAACCGATAGCCGAACCTGTATTTTTTTCACTCAGCGTAACGAAATACTTTACCCCACTATTTGCTCCAGGGGTAAGCTTAAATTCGAACGACATATCGAATGCGGCAAACTCCTCTTTGGTAACGATATCACCGCCATTTGTAGATTCTGCTCCGCCAGATGGCTCTACACTAATTACTCCATTTTCAATTTTCCAACCCTTTGCCGGGAAAGTTGTTTTGTACGCCCCAACCCACCCGGCGTTGCTTTTACCATCAAAAAGGAGTTTATATCCTTCTGATTTTTCATAACCAGACAAAGTATTTGGGGTTAAATTCACCGTATATATTCCTTTCGGAAAAGATTTCGACTTCAATCCTTCTGTTTGAATATTGATGTTTTTGAAATAAACCTTTTTCCCGTCGTTTTCCAGGTTATTTCCAATGCCATGAACCTGCAACCCAATGAAACCTGATTGATCCAGCGTGTCAATTACATAGGCAACGGGAGTTCCGTTTACCCAGGTTTTTAATTCGTTGCCAATGTTTTCTATTCTATAGTGATTAAACTCATTCTTTTTATAAAGCGGCTTAGCTGACGGATTTAATTCCAAGGGATAAAGCCATAATCGCCTGGCTTCATCATAAATCCCACCCGTCCACGATCTCTGCGTAGGGTCTATTTCCATTTGTCTGCCGTACACTAATCCTCTCCCGTTATTTCCCTCAGGCTTAATATGACTTCGGGTTTGCACTCCAGAGTTTGTATTTTCACCTTCCAGCTTAATATCGATTTCGAGCACATAATCGCCGTATTCCTTTTCGGTAATTAAAAATGAATTTGGTGTTCCTTTAGTCATGGTACCCACTATGGCTCCATCTTCCACTTTGTAAGGTGCTGTTCCGGCTACGGCTTTCCATCCGTTTAGTGTTTTACCATCAAAAAGCGGTTTAGCTTTTTGTGCAGCGGCAGATAAACTAATAATTGAAAGCGCAAGAATGCCGTATGTTTTAATGTTTAACATGGTTTTGAATTTGTCGTCATTGCGAGGTACGAAGCAATCTTAATGCTTTGGGCTTAGATAGCAAGTTTCTAAATCGCTTCATTTCTCACAATGATGATGTATTGAAATTAATATTTAAAAATTTTTCCGTTTGCAATCACTTCTTGTCTGTTTTCATCAAAATTTGCTTTCGCTCCTGTACGAACCGCAGCATTCGTCATGATGTTGGCAATGGAGTGCGAATAGCCAGCCTCTACCGGAGCATTTGGCGTTTTACGACTTCTAACGCACTCCATCCAGTTTCTCATATGACCGGAAGTAAGTGAATCGCCGCCCATATTTGCACCTGTAGCTGCCTTTATTTCGGTTTTACTCAAATCAAAATTTGGCAGCAGGTTGGCTTTCATGCCCATCGCGGCAGCTTCCTTTTCTTTTAATCCACCTTTTGGAGATACTTTATTGGTAATCAAATTTAATTCACCGCCATTGGAGTAATAAACTTCTCCAACATCGCCAACGCTGTTTTGCATTCTGGAAGTGAAAGTAACCTGAAATCCATCTTCTGTATTGGGCTGACCATAATCGAAAACTGCAACCATCGAATCCCAGTTCCTGCGGCCATCTTTCCAGGTGTAAATTCCACCGTTAGCCACCACACTTCTCGGATGTTTTAAATTAGTAAACCAATGGACCGTGTCGATCTGGTGAGACATCCACTGCCCTGGCATTCCTGATGAATAAGGCCAGAATAAACGATACTCTAAATACTT
The DNA here is from genome assembly GCF_979258625.1 of Pedobacter sp. AC212. Taxonomy (NCBI): domain Bacteria; kingdom Pseudomonadati; phylum Bacteroidota; class Sphingobacteriia; order Sphingobacteriales; family Sphingobacteriaceae; genus Pedobacter; species Pedobacter sp. AC212. The sequence continues at coordinate 4,272,281 of NZ_OZ409870.1, forward strand.
GCGTGGATCGAAGGCTTCATTTGGCCGGGTTAACAGAAACCTTTTCCAATCTATATCTGCCTCTTTTAGCTTCGCCACTAATTCAGGCCTACGCCACCGTCCGGGTTGATTTACGTTCCAAACCAAGTCTACAGCGGTAATCGGACCGAATTTTCCCTCCTGAATAAACCTGGCAGCGTTTGCATAATTTTCACCGCTTCGTCTTTGAGAACCAATCTGAACAATTCTATCGGTAGCTTTGACAGCTTTAAGTGCTGCTTTTGCATCATCCATCGTCTCGGCGAAAGGTTTTTCTACATAAGCATCGCAATTGGCTTTGACCGCTTCAATGGTATGCAGCGCATGCTGAAAATCGGCTGTACTGATAATCACAGCGTCCAAATCCTTCATGGCATACAGCTCGTCGTTATTTTTACAAGCTTTAATATCATGTCCGAACTTTTCTTTGAGATGGGCAATACCTAAATCCCGGCGGTAGTTCCATAAATCGGAAAGACCAACAATATCGAAATTCAATTCTTTGTTGTGATTTAGAAAACAAGGCAGCAAAGTATCTTTAAATCGATCTGAAAACCCAACCACACCAACTCTAACTCTATCGTTGGCACCGATTATTCGTCCGTAGCTTTTGGCACTCATACCCATTGTGCCAGCGTAGGTTGCAGCAGCAAAAATGGCAGATTGTTTAATAAATTTTCTTCTGGAGTTTTCCATGGAATGATTGAGTAATTAGTTATTATAAACGTTTTCGATTTGTTTGCTTAAGTATTTGAGGCAGAATTTGATTTGCTCTTCCGAATAGTTGCTTCCTGCCTCCACGAAAATTGGCCCTTTATAGTCAGCCGCCTTTAGTGCCGCAAGGTATGGCGTAAAATCATCACCCTTAATTCCGGGCAATGTCCGCTCTTCATCCTCCGCAATTTCGCAGTGAATAAGTAAATCTTTTGCATCAATAATATTTTGAGGAGGCTCGTGCTCGCGTCGCATGTGGAAAATATCTGCGTTAAGCCTGAAGTTGGGATGGTTAACTGACCTGACAATTTCAGCTGCCGATTTCACCGTATTGATAAAATTGGTTTCTTTACTTTGAAGATTCTCTAGCGCTATTTTAACATTGTATTTGGCCGCAATTGGTGCTATCTTTTTACAAAGTGATACAAATGCACCTGTCGCTTTTTTAACATCGTAACCATCAGGTAATCTACGTGCTCCCCCACTTCCTAAAACAATCACACTAACTCCAGCTTTTTGGGCACGGCTGAATAGACTATCCACATAGCCAAGTACAACTGGCTCATTAACATCCGGACCGGCGATTTTCATATTGCCCGGAAACATCACATTGCACATATATAATTTCGATCGCAGTTTACTGATCGCCTGAAGATTACTATTGAATTTCTCTTCCGATAGCGAAGGCGAAATCATTTTGCCAACAGATTCTCCAATCAACTTAAATCCAGCGGCATGAATTAAACTATCTTTTTCTATCATGGCAACGATACCAAGTGGAACCAAAGATTTACTGGCCGATTGAAAACCAAACACAAAAGGGGAAAGAAGAAGTATAAGGATGATCGTTCTTAGTTTCATGTTCAATTTTGATTGAAAGATAGCTTCTACATCTTTTTTGAGACGTAAGATGCTTTGCTATTCCATTTGGTTAGTGGTTTTTAAGCCATATATATGCACAAAATAAGACTTTTAGTGGAAAAATATTAAAACGGTTTAGTAACATTTTAGAAACGAGGGAAGAAAGTTGGTGTGCTGCCCCGAATCTTCGCGAGCAACAAATTATTCAAAACCTCACCCTATTAAAGGAAGAGATTATTGTAGATGTAGTGCATCCCTCTCCTTGAAGAGAGGGAAATGAAAGTTGGCAGTTTGAACCTATGTTGAAAAGGCACAATCCGCAAATCCCTCTCTTCAAGGAGAGGGAGAGCAAAACAATTGCCGAACCACAACCATTAATAGGGTGAGGTTATTAAGCTCTAGAGGTCTCTTAGAAATTCATTTTATTCATAAACCTCATCCTATGAAAGGAAGAAGTTATTGTAGACGTAGTGCTTCCTTCTCCTTGAAGAGAGGGAAACGAAAGTTTGCAGTTTGAACCTATATTGAAGAGGCACCATCCGCAAATCCCTCTCTTCAAGGAGAGGGAGAGCAAAACAGTTGCCGAACCACAACCATTAACAGGGTGAGGTTATTGAGCTTCGAAGTTCTCTAAAAATTATTTTCTTAAAAACCTCACCCTATGAAGGAAGAAGTTATTGTAGACGTAGTGCATCACTCTCCTTGAAGAGAGGGAAACGAAAGTTCGCAGTTTCAACCTATGTTGAAAAGGCACAATCCGCAAATCCCTCTCTTCAAGGAGAGGGAGAGCAGAACAATTGCCAAAGCACAAACATTGATAGGGTAAGGTTATTAAGGCTTAAAAGTTCTCTAAAAAATTATTTTCTTAAAAACCTCACCCTATGAAAGGAAGAAGTTATTGTATATGCAGTGCATCCCTCTCCTTGAAGAGAGGGAAACGAAAGTTCGCAGTTTGAACCTATGTTGAAAAGGCACAATCCGCAAATCCCTCTCTTCAAGGAGAGGGAGAGCAAAACAATTGCCAAACCACAACCATTAATAGGGTGAGGTAGTTATAAAACGCTAGCCAAGCATTGACAGGCTTTCCTCAATAATCTTGATCTTTGCTTCTGCATCTGCCTTTTTATTGCGCTCGTTTGCAATAATTTCTGGTTTGGCATTTTGAACGAAACGTTCGTTGCTCAGTTTGGCATCAACCGATTTTAAGAAACCCTGTAAATAAACCAAATCAGCATTTAAACGGGTGCGTTCTGCATCAACATCAATGTTTTCTGTTAAGGGAATAAAAAATTCATCTTTACCAGCCATAAAAGCTGTTGCACCTGCAATCTTATCATCCACCATTTCAGCTTCAGAAACGTTTGCTAATTTGAATATCACATTCAACCATTTCTTATAGTCAATCTCAGAATTCACTTTTAAACTTAAAGGCAAAGCTTCTTTCGGAGAAATCTGTTTTTGATTACGAACATTTCTAATTTCGGCAATTACAGTTTTAATCACCTCCGCGTCTTTCAATAAACTTTCGTCTATTGAGCCACCTTTCGGATATTCGGCAACGATACAGCAATCCATCTCTCCCCGTTCAGCAAATAAATCATCATGCCATAATTCTTCCGTTAAGAAAGGCATATTAGGGTGCAATAACTTAATGATATTCTCAAAAAACGAGATGGTTGCTTGATAACTTTCAGCATCAATTGGCTGTTGATAGGCAGGTTTAACCATTTCTAAATACCAGGCACAGAAATCATCCCAAACCAGCTTGTAAGTGATCATTAATGCTTCTGATAAACGGTATTGTTTAAAGTTCGCCTCAATTTCTACAAGCGCTTCGTTGAAACGATTTTCGAACCATGAAATGGCCTGTGAATTTGGACTCTCTAAGCTTTCATCAACTTCCCAACCTTTAACTAAACGGAAAGCATTCCATATTTTCGATACGAAATTTCGTCCCTGTTCGCAGTAACTTTCATCGAACATTAAATCATTTCCTGCTGGAGAAGACATTAACATGCCCACACGCACCGCATCGGCTCCATACTTTTCAATTAATCCTATCGGGTCTGGCGAGTTACCTAAAGATTTAGACATCTTACGACCTAACTTATCACGCACAATCCCCGTTAGATAAACGTTCGTAAATGGTTTCTTACCCATAAACTCATGTCCGGCCATGATCATCCGTGCCACCCAGAAGAATAAAATTTCAGGTGCCGTAACCAAATCATTGGTTGGATAATAGTAATTGATATCTTTATTATCAGGATTTTTAAATCCATCGAAAACCGAAATTGGCCACAACCAAGAAGAGAACCAGGTATCCATTACGTCCTCATCTTGCCTTAAAAATGGCTCAAGCTGATCCTTAAATCCAGCTTTTTCAGTTTCTGAATAATTTTCGTCTAAATGTTTTTTCTTCCAGAATTCTTCTAAAGCTTCGTCTTTCGTTTTAGCAACTACCCAGTTTCCTTTATCATCATACCAGGCCGGAATACGTTGCCCCCACCAAAGCTGACGGGAAATATTCCAATCACGAACGTTCTCCATCCAGTGGCGATAAGTATTTTCGAATTTATTCGGAATCAGGTTTACCTCACCGTTTAAAACGTCTTCCAAAGCCGGCTGAGCCATTTCTTTCATCTTTACAAACCACTGCATAGAAAGTTTTGGTTCAATCGCAGCATCTGTACGCTCAGAAAAACCAACCTGCGATTTATAGTCTTCAACTTTATCCAGGTGACCCGCCTCTTCCAGCATTTTGGCAATTTTTTTACGGGCAACAAACCTGTCCTCACCCACTAAAATAACTGCCAGTTCATTCAAGGTTCCATCATCATTCAAGATATCGGTTACGGGCAAGTTGTGTTTCACACCTAGCTCATAATCGTTCAAATCATGTGCTGGTGTAACCTTTAAACAACCTGTACCAAACTCAATATCAACATATTCATCTTCGATAACCGGAATTTCATGGTTCACTAGTGGCACAAAAACCTTTTTACCTTTTAGGTGAGTAAACCGTTCGTCATTCGGGTTGATACAAATTGCGGCATCAGCCATTATCGTTTCCGGACGCGTAGTTGCAACAACAAGATATTCAGAAGTCTCGTCTCCGGATTCAGCAGTCTGTTCACCAACGATAGTATAGCGAATATAATATAGTTTTTGGTTTACTTCCTTACGGATTACTTCCTCATCAGAAACAGCCGTTTTACCCGCTGGATCCCAATTTACCATCCGGATACCGCGATAAATCCAGCCCTTTTTATACAAGTGAATAAAGGAATCGATCACGGCTTCAGAAAGGTCCTCTTCCATCGTGAAACGCGTACGGTCCCAATCGCAGCTTGCGCCTAATTTCTTTAATTGTTCTAAAATAATCCCGCCGTATTTCTCTTTCCACTCCCAAGCGTATTTCATAAATTCCTCACGGGATAGGTCTTTTTTATTGATGCCCTGCTCCTTTAACATCGCTACAACCTTTGCTTCGGTTGCGATAGATGCATGGTCAGTTCCCGGAACCCAGCAAGCATTTTTGCCTTGCATACGGGCTTTACGAATCAACACATCTTGAATGGTATTATTTAACATGTGCCCCATATGCAGCACCCCGGTAACATTTGGCGGTGGAATTACAATAGTGTAAGGTTCACGCTCATCAGGCTCGGAATGAAAAAACTTTTTCGATAGCCAATAGCTATACCATTTATCTTCTGTTTCTGCAGGATTGTACTTCGTGGAAATGCTCATGAAAAATTATTCAGTATCAAGTTGAGTGGCAAAAATACGTTTTTAGGGGCAAAACTTAAAGTAGAATTCATTTGAAAAGCCAGGTCTGCATTTCATTACAAAGTCAGTCCTGCTTTTCGTTGCAATCTTTTTGCGAAAGTCAGTCTAAGCTTGTTTAAGGCCTGCATCAAAAAGTATTTACACTACAATCCGGTTTAGAAAATTCTGTCTGCTACACTTTTGATCGTTCGGCCAATGCAAATACCACATTTTGGCTGAAGCCAACCAACGAAATTTAAAAGATCAGGCAGCTAAAGCAGCCTACAATGAAATGCGAATAAATTATCGGGTTTTCATTTCATTGCCGTTGGTTTCAACCAACGGAAAAAATTAGAAATCTTCTTGTAACTCTCTAAGTTCATTGCCGTTGGTTTCAACCAACGGAAAATTAAAACCCTAATCCAAATCTGCAAAAACATCATCCAAAAGAAGCTCGAAGCCAGGCAAAACAGAGGAAGTAATTTTTTCGCTCAGGGTAAATATTTTTGAAGGCTGAAATTTACCAATATCGTTAAGAGTATAAATAAGAATGCTTTGATCACTTTGGCTAACCACCCAATATTCTTTCACACCAAACTCTTCATAAACCTGATATTTATTTAGCAATTCCTTTTTGTTATTCCCCGGAGATAGAATTTCAACAACAATATCAGGAGCGCCAATGCAACCGCGATAATCCAATTTACTTTTATCGCAAATTACACAAATATCAGGCTGGAGCACGGTAAAAACATCCTTATCAGCTTTACTTTCCTTCGGGAAGCGAACGTCAAAAGGAGCAGCATAAACTTTGCAAGGCTGGCCTTCCAAAAAGTTCCCAATTTTTATGAAAATGTTTCTAGATATTTCCTGATGTATGCGTGAAGCCGCAGGACTCATCTTAAAGATTTTTCCTTTAATCAGCTCTACTCTCTCTTCAAAAAGCCAGCTTAAGTAATTTGCATAGCTATAAGTTAACGATGCATCAATATCATTGAATTGACGAACAGGTTCATCGTGTATTTCAGGATATGGAATTGGCTCAGACATAACCAAATATACTCAATTCTGTAGTAAATTAAAACCGCATCTTTTGAATCCTGACGGCGTTCAAGATAGCCAATAATGCTACTCCAACATCTGCAAAAACTGCTTCCCACATCGTTGCCACGCCACCTGCACCCAAAATTAAGACCAATGCCTTTACTGCGAAGGCCAAAACTATATTTTGAATGACTACTTTCCTAGTTGCTTTACCAATTTTGATTGCAGTTGCAATTTTCGACGGCTGATCAGTCTGAATTACCACATCTGCTGTTTCTATCGCCGCATCGCTACCCATAGCACCCATCGCCATACCAATATCACTGATCGCTAAAACAGGCGTATCATTTATGCCATCGCCGACAAAAGCTACAACTTTAGTTTTATCTTTTTTAATTTCTTCGAGTTTAGCAACCTTATCTTCCGGCAGTAAATCGCCGAAATAAGAATCAATACCTAAAACACCAGCCACCTTTTTTACAATCGATGTTTTGTCTCCACTTAACATGACAACCTGTTTTACGCCATTTTCATGCAATTGTTTAATGGCCAATACTGCATCCTCTTTAATTTCATCGGCAATTAAAACGTAGCCCGCATATTTTCCATCTACGGCCATTACCACAATACTTTCTTCTATATTATTTATTTTTGTGTCGAAACCAATTTTAAATTTCTCCAGAAGTTTAACGTTTCCGGCCAGAACTTCTTTGCCGTCAACAACCCCTTTTAAACCCATTCCAGCAATTTCTTCGATATTTTCGGCAGAATGAATATCTTTTTTCGCGGCATATTCTACAATGGCTTTTGCAATAGGGTGTGTAGATTTCCCTTCAACAGCAGCTAATAATGTTATAAATTCCTCTTTATCAATTAAACTCTCTATCTGCTGAACGTTGAACACACCTTTGGTAAGTGTTCCGGTTTTGTCCATTACAACTGTGTTTAGTTTGGCAATCAGATCTAAAAAGTTGGAGCCTTTAAACAAAATTCCATGAGCAGAGGCGGCACCAATTCCACCGAAATAACCAAGGGGGATAGAAATAACCAAAGCACAAGGACAAGAAATAACCAGGAACACGAGTGAGCGGTATAGCCAGGTTTGAAAATGATAATCTCTACCCAAAATTAAAATCGGGATAGTAACCAGAGCCAAAGCTAAAAAGAATACGATTGGCGTATATATTTTAGCAAATTTACGGATAAACAATTCTGTTTTTGCCTTACGGGTTGTGGCATTTTGTACCATCTCTAAAATCCGCGAAAGCGCACTATCTGCAAAAGCTTTGGTTACTTTAATTTCAATAACTCTATCCAAATTCAGCATTCCCGCTAATACCTTTTCACCTTTATTAATGGTTTTTGGCTTACTTTCACCTGTTAAAGCAGCGGTATTGAAACTGCTTTTTTCTGATAACATTTCGCCATCTAAAGCGATTTTTTCACCGGCTTTAACTTGAATAGTCTCCCCAATGGCTACTGTTTCCGGATTTACGGTTTCGTATTTCCCGTTCCGCAACACGCTGGCTACATCAGCCCGAACATCGAGCAAGGCAGAAATATTTCTCTTCGCCCGGTTTACCGCAGCCATTTGAAAAAGCTCGCCGATGGTGTAAAATAACATGACCGTAACGCCCTCAGGGTATTCGCCAATAGCGAAAGCGCCAATGGTTGCGATAGACATTAAAGAAAATTCGGTAAAAAAATCTTTGGCTTTAAAAGTTTCCCAAACCTCTTTTAAAACCGGAATGCCTACAGGTAAGTAAGCTACAATATACCAATACGGACGAATGATTTTAAATGCATCGATCTTTAAAAAATTATCGAACACAATACCAATAAGTAACATGAATAACGTTACTGTTGCGGGCAAATATGCTTTAAAAGATGACGGATCGCCGCCGTGATCATGATCGTGCTCATCACCCTCTGCGTGCTTATGCTGGTGCTGATCTTGGTGTGCTTTGCTACTGCAACACTTATCTTCTTTATCGTGTGGATGACTCATTTATTTCTTTTTCTTTGTGAAAAGCAACATCAGTTCCTCTTCGGTTTCTGTGTTCCCGCTACCGTTTCAAATCCTCACCCGATGAAAAATCGGGTTCCGGGTTTTCCACTTTATCGGGTTTAGGTAGCTAAAATAGATGCACAATTTAAAGTTAGCTAAACCCGACGAGAGCGATACCCTTTTTTGTTGCATTACTTCAATGCTTCTTACGGCAATCACAAAAAAGGTAAAGCGTACGGCGGGACTGTATGGTTGGATAAGAGACTAAACGCCCATTTCCGAATCTTGTTTAAATAATAGGTAATCTTTCAAATTTAAACTTTATTCTAAATCATTCTTAATAGCTAAAATTTTCTGAAGTACACAATAAAAGATGTTAAAAAATGTTAATACTGTAATAAGATTCAAAAATCATGAAATCCTTAAAATTCCATTTTTCGCCAGCTGAATTTATTAGACGTTTGGGCTTAGCCAAAATTTACTATTGGTTTAACAAGTAATATTCTTGGTATATTGTTTCAGTATTAATTAGTATTTCATAAATTTCGCTGTTAAAACTAACTTTAAAAGCGAATGAAATACCAAAAATTGAAAAGTTATTTTGCAGGGCTAGCTATAGTTGCTGCTGCCTTTTCTGCAAATGCACAAACCACCAGAAAATTTATCGACCCGGCAAATATGGATTTATCCGTAAAACCAGGCGATGATTTCTACACTTACGCAAGTGGTGCCTGGATAAAAAACAATCCTGTTCCGGCAAAAGAAACCCGCTGGGGATCATTCAACGAGCTTCGCGATTTCAATATTAATGCCGTAAAATCCTTAGTAGAAGAAGCTGCCGCAGACAAATCTGCGCCTGCAGGTTCGGTGAAACGTAGAGTGGGCGATTTTTTCGCTGCCGCGATGGATACCGTTGCCATAGAAAAATTAGGCTACACCCCTATTAAGCCCGATTTAGAAAAAATTAAACAAATTAAGGATATTCAAGGTGTGCTTGACCAGGTGGCTTACATGCGTGTAAGTGGAATTGGCAGCCCAATGTTTGGCCTTGGTGTGGGTCAGGATCGTAAAAACGTTAACAAATACATGGTTAACATTGGCCAGGGCGGAACCACTTTACCTGATCGTGATTATTACCTGAAAGATGATTCAAGAAGCGTAAAAATTCGTGAAGCCTATAATACTTACATTACCACCCTGTTTACTTTAACGGGAAGCACACCTGAAGAAGCCAAGAAAAAGGCAGAAACGGTATTTAAAATCGAAAAGCAGTTTGCTGAGGCACAAATGAGCCGCTTAGAGATGCGTGATCCTTATGCAACTTACAACAAACTTACTGTTGCTGAATTGAACAAAAAAACGCCTGACATTAACTGGGCAAATTATTTAACCAAGTTTAAAATTAAAGGTCAGGATACTTTATTGGTTTCTTCGCCTAAATTTATGACCAGCCTTGACGGGATGTTAAAATCTATCCCTGTTGCAGACTGGAAAACTTACTTAGAATGGAACGTTTTAAAAAGTTCTGCCGGAAGTTTAAGTTCTCCATTTGTTAAAGCAAGTTTTGCTTTTACCCAGGCGCAAACTGGTCAGAAAGTTCAAACACCGCGTTGGCAACGCATGTCATCTCTAACAGATGGCACTATTGGCGAGTTATTAGGTCAGTTATATGTGGCTAAATACTTTAAACCAGAAGCTAAAGCCCGTATGGATGCCATGATTGTAAACCTTCGCAAAGCGTTCGAAATCAGAATTAAAGGTTTAGAGTGGATGAGCGATGAAACTAAGAAAAAAGCGCTGGAGAAACTTGCCGCGTTCGAACCTAAAGTGGGCTATACCACTAAGTGGGAAACTTATACAGGTTTAAACATTAACAGAGGAACTTATTTCCAAAATCTTCGCAATGCAAGCGTTTGGGGTTACAATGAAAATGTTAACCGATTAGGCAAACCGGTAGATAGAACTCGTTTCGGGATGACGCCGCCAACAGTGAATGCTTCTTACAGCCCAACAATGAATTCGATTACCTTTCCTGCCGGGATTTTACAATTTCCATTCTTCGATCCAAATGCAGATGATGCTTTAAATTATGGTGGAATTGGCGCAGTAATCGGTCATGAAATGAGCCATGGATTTGATGATAGCGGCAGCCAGTATGACGCAAAAGGTAACTTAAAAAACTGGTGGACTGCTGAAGACCGTAAAAAGTTTGAAGAAAAAACAAAAGCTTTAGGTGAGCAATTTGATGCCTATACTGTTTTAGATACTGTTCATGTAATCGGTAAACTAACAATGGGCGAAAATATTGGAGATTTAGGTGGACTAAACGCCGCTTACACTGCATTTAAAATGACTAAACAAGGGCAGAGCAATGAGAAAATTGATGGTTTTACACCAGATCAACGTTTCTTCCTGGCTTGGGCACAGGTATGGAGAGGAAATATTCTTCCAGAAAGTGCCGCTCAGTTAATTAAAACAGATCCACACTCACCTGGTCCGTACCGTACAATTGGTGCTCCGGTAAATATGGATGCCTGGTACCAAGCGTTCGACGTAAAACCTGGCGATAAATTGTACAAAAAACCAGAAGACAGAATTAGAATGTGGTAACACTGAAGCAGATGATTTAAAGATTGAATGCGAAAGCTCTCAACATCAGTCTTTAAATCCCTATAGTTTTTCATCTCGAAGAGGAATATCAAACCTATCATGCAAACGTCCCGGGTATCCGGGACGTTTTGTTTTACCAGGGTTTTCTGCAACATGTAGCAGTTAAAACTATATTCATCTATAACTTAAGAAAGCTGATCAACAAAAAATATGGTTAGTTTAGTAAATATTAAATATCATCCTATCTTTGAATAACATAAGTATCATACATGAGAAGCATTATTAAAGCACTTTTTATTTTAGGTTTAGCATTGTCATCTAATATCAGTTTTGCACAGGATAACTTGATCAGCCTGGATGCTCTAATCAACAAAACCGATCCTGCGTGGCCATTGGTTAAAAAGTGGATTGATGCGGCAAAAAACAAAGTTGAGGTTCTGCCTGTAGATTCTGCTAAAGCGAAACAGACTTTATATAACGCTCAGGTTTCTACCTATGCCACCCTCGGATCTGTAATTTACAATACCGGAGGTATCATGGTTGATAATGGTTGGATTAGAATTTTAGGATCAGGAAGTGGGCGTTTAAACAGAGATATTGCCAGCTGGAATAAAGAAAAAACCATTAAAGAATATGGTGATAAAATCCCCTACCTATTAATTGCCGACGATGCAATTGGCGGGTTTTTCGCTATAAATTATGGTGGTTTGGGTCCCGATATTAAAAATGTTTATTACCTCGAACCGAATACGTTAACCTGGCAACCGCTTGGAGCCGGATATGGAGAATTTTTAATTTTTTGCTTCGATAGCGATTTAAATAAATTTTACAAAGGCTTACGTTGGAGCACCTGGAACCAGTTTATTGGAAACCTGGAGGGAACCAAAACCTACAGTTTCCGACCATACTTGTGGGAAAAGGATACTGACATAGAAAAATGCAGTAGAAAGCTGGTTGGTATCGAGGAAATGTATCGTTTTAACATCCTAAAATCAAAAGAACTTAACGCAGATGCGGGAATCAAAAAAGACGATTCAAAACAGTAAAAAAATTATATTTATCAATTATTTTTTCCAAATACATCCCAACCTAATACATCCCAAAATTAGATTATGAAAATTTGGGTAAATAATGATAAAGGTGATGATACGATTATCGCTTTTGCAAACAAAATGATTTATAAGGGAAACCCGATCTCTTCTGAAGTTGATAATTACATTTTTGATTTAAATAGTGGTAAAATTCCAACAAAAAAATTCAGAGGAATTCCATTAAGCTATTTAAAAAGTATAAATACCGAAGTCGGAAGTTCCTCAATAAATCTTGAAGGTAGAGGAGGTTCAGACTATTTATTAATTAAAAATCAAAAAGTTAAGGAAGAAATCTTCAATTATTTAAAGGAAAACATTGCCAATACAACCTTAATTATTGATGAAGAGTCTTCGCGAAAAGCTGTTGAAAAACCACTTATTGCGCTGGCTGTAGTTTGGTTATTTTTTATTTTCTCTTTTACAATGGCTCTTAAGATAGAAGGCGGAAGTAATTTTGAGGTATTAAACGGCCATTCAATTTTAGGTATAATTTTTATTTTAGCACAGTTGGGCACAAAAAGATTAATAATTCTATTCTTATTTTTAGCTGCTATAACGACTTTTGCTTTTATTAAAAAAAGAAATAAACCACCAGTTATTTACAAGATAGAGATTGGATAATATATCAAGCATATTTAGCCTGTGTTTTCTTCGGAAGTTTGGCTAATACCAAAGCTCTTGACTGTGCTACAAGACTTTTCAGTTCCTTGTCGTTAAGCACATCCAAACTGGCAACCTGAATCCATTGGCGTTTTGCTAAGTGATAGGCTTGTGCAATTCCATCTCTCGCAGTCAAGGCATCGAAATCGTCAGGGTTGCATTTAATGGAAAAACTTGATCCGGAATCAATTGCGACGATCACATAAATCTTCTCCTCAATCATGAAACACAAATGATCCCATTTCATGCCTTCGGTAGTACCTGGTAAACTTAAACAGTATTCTCTAAATGATTCGATATCCATTATTCTTTGGTCTTGATGGTGAACAAATGCAAATTTCACTATGTTTGTACCTGATTACGAAAGTAACAATTCTTCTCTTAATCATGAGAATCTTATAATCCTTTATCCTGGTCATGAATATTCTTACCCAAACCGCCGACGGTTCTAATACACTTTACAACGAAACGATAGGCGAACATTATCATAGCAAACACGGCGCCTTGCAAGAAAGTAAACATGTTTTCATCAATGCTGGCTTAGCACATGCTGCGACTGAAAAAACTGAAATATCGATTTTGGAAGTAGGCTTTGGAACTGGGCTCAATTTTCTCTTGAGCTTCGATTATTGTAAGCAAAACCAAATCAAAGTTGATTATGTGAGCATTGAAGCATTTCCACTTGCCATAGATATGTTAAACGCAACAGGTTACGCTGCATTCGTATCGCCAGATATCTGGGAAAATTTTATCACCAACTATGAGCAAAGTTTAAAATCGAAGCAGCATTTATCTTCGCACTGCGATTTAGAAATTGCGCACACCGAACTTGCAACTTTTACTACCGATCAGAAATTTGATGTAATTTATTACGATGCTTTCTCTGTTCAACACCAGCCTGAAATGTGGAGTGATGAAATTATTGCCCATGTTTGCAGTTTTTTAAAACCGGGCGGAACTTTTGTAACCTATGCCATTACCGGGAAACTTAAAAGAGCCGTGAAAGCTTGTGGTTTCTCTGTCGAAAAGCTACCTGGAGCACCAGGAAAAAGGGAAATGCTTAGGGCCACCAAAGGAATGGAAAATGAATAATAGGGTAAATATTTAGCGTCAGTCCTCACCTATCCTTTCTGACACAAATCCGACTGGCTGAAAAAACCACTTTAGTACATAATTGTTGACCTTATACTAATCATCATTATTATGGAATTATGGAAAAAAGAACTTTAGGAAAAACCGACTTAATTATAGCGCCCATTGCATTTGGAGGGAACGTATTCGGCTGGACAATAGACGAGCAAAAATCATTTGAAATATTAGATCACTTCGTTGAAAGTGGATTCAATTTTATTGATACCGCTGATGTTTATTCGACATGGGTTCCTCGTAATAAAGGCGGTGAATCAGAAACGATAATTGGCAACTGGCTAAAAAAGACGAACAAGCGCCAGGAAATTATAATTGCTACCAAAGTGGGCTCTGACATGGGTCAGGGAAAATCACTTAAAAAAGACTATATCATTAATGCTGTAGAGCATTCGCTTTCGCGTTTGCAAACGGACTATATCGATTTATATTTTTCACATTTCGACGATGAAACTACGCCTGTTGATGAGACATTGGGAGCCTATGAATCACTAATTAAGGCAGGAAAAGTACGGTGGCTCGGTGCCTCGAATTTTTCGGCTGATCGTTTAAAAGAATCTTTGCTCTTCTCTGCAAACAACAATATTCCACGCTACGAAGTTTATCAGCCCGGCTACAACCTTTTTGATCGGGAAGAATTTGAGCAATCACATGAAAAAATCTGTCTCGACCATGGGCTTGGTGTTATCACTTACTATTCCCTGGCAAGTGGATTTTTAACCGGAAAATATCGCAGCGAAGATGACTTGAAAAAAAGTCAGCGAGGTGGTGGTGTTAAAAAATTCCTAACCGAAAGAGGTTTTAAAATTTTAGATGCCCTAGATAAAGTTGCAGAAACGCATGGCGTTGAGCAAGCATCGGTAGCATTAGCATGGCTACTGCAAAGGCCTTCAGTTACAGCCCCCATAGCAAGTGTTACTGATTTAAGTCAGCTGAAATCGTTTACGGAAGCAGCAAATCTAAAACTCACTCCAGAAGATATTTCTCTTTTAGATCAAGCGAGCAGCTATTAAAAATATTCTCTTATATTTAAATGCCCGATTAGTGAAACAATTAATCGGGCATTTTGTATTAAACAGGATTTTTATATAACCATGAAAGAAAAACTCACTTTTCTACCCAAGCTCGCCCTTGTATTGTTCTGTTTAATAAGTTTAACCTACATCGCTATTTTAGGGCATTCGTTGTTGGCGCCACTTTTATTTTCTTTTCTGATGGCAATTCTACTTTTGCCAGTCAGTAACTTTGTGGAGCGAAAATTTGGATTCAAGAGAAGCCTTTCTACCATCTGTTCCGTTATTGTAATGATTGCCGTAATCGGTGGAATAGTTTACTTTTTTGGCAACCAACTGAGTTCACTATGGGCAGACTGGCCCCTGCTGAAAGAAAAAGCGAATGTTTCTTATCACGAGTTACAGAAATGGATTTCAACTACCTTCCATGTAAATACTGAAAAGCAGCTTGCTTACTTAAATGATAGCACTGAAAAAGCACTCGCTACCAGTGCCACCATTGTAGCCACTACCCTGGCCACATTATCATCAACCTTGCTGTTTATGGGTTTTACGCTACTTTTCACCTTCTTTATACTCAACTACCGCCGCGTACTTTTCACTTTTTTAACCTCGGTTTTTGCAGCACAACACAAAGAAAAGGTTACCGAAATTGTGAACCAAATACAGTTCATCATCAAAAAATATATCATCGGTTTATTTTTACAAATGTTAATCGTAACGGTTTTGATGATCACCGTACTAAGTTTACTGGGGGTAAAATACGCTGTTTTACTTGGCCTTGTGGCCGGCATCTTCAATGTTGTACCCTACCTCGGTATTTTCTTTGCTTTGCTGGTAAGTTGCTTAATTACTTTTGCCACTGCCGGCGCAGGTAAAGTACTCCTTGTTTTAATCGCTTACATTGGTGTTCATGCTATTGATGGCAATATACTGATGCCTCTTGTAGTAGGTTCCAAAGTAAAAATCAACGCATTATTTGCCTTTATTGGCATTATAGTCGGCGAGATGATCTGGGGAATATCAGGCATGTTTTTATGTATTCCATACTTAGCTATTTTAAAAATTATTTTCGACCGCGTAGATACCTTGAAACCCTGGGGCATTTTAATGGGTGAAGAACATAAACCGGAAAAAAAGAAGCGGGTGTATCGCATTACGAAAAAGATTAAATTAGAAGAAAAAGATTAACAAATGCCTGAAAATAGGTCACCTCACATATTAAGTACATCAGCCAATTTATTAGGAATTTGCTTCATCGTATTAACTTCGCTAAAGAAATTAAACCTGGTAGATGATTCTATAATTGATGAATTTGCGGTAGTAGCAGTGATGCTTTTTATGACGAGTTGCATATTATCATTCATATCAATGCGAAGGGAAAGACAAGAAAGTCAGAACTTGGAAAAAGTTGCCGATTTTGTTTTTTTAACGGGCTTGGTCGTGCTATCTGTAGCCACTATTTTAATCGCCTTCAACTTAATCAAGTAATTTTGCCAGGTGTCATTTATTATTAACTGTATAAAGTGAAACCTCTATTTATTCTTCTTGTTGTTTATATAGCTTTGATGGCCTTTGGTGGCCATACCGCCTTTGATAAAGGCGATATTTTCGCAGGAAACATCGCGATGGCGGTGATGTTGCTATTTACTGCAATTGGGCACTTTAAATTTAAAACTTCCATGGCTGCAATGATTCCGCTATTTATACCAAAAAAAGTAGAAATTGTAATCTTTACAGGAATATTGGAAATTGCTTTTGCCGTTGGACTTTGTATTGAAAGTAGCCGCTATTATTCCGGAGTCGGTCTGATCGTTTTCTTATTGGCAATATTGCCAGCTAATATTTATGCTGCAAAACATCAAATTAACTATGAAAATTTATATCAACCGGGGCCAGGTGTAAAATATTTATGGTTTAGAATTCCTTTTCAGTTTTTCTTAATCGCCTGGGTTTGGTACTTTAGCATTCGCTAATAAAAATACCATGCCGAAGAATCCTATTCCTGTTACCGCAAATAATCCCGCTGGCGCTTTTAACCGCCTACTAACTGTTTTAGATACCTTACGTACGCAATGTCCGTGGGATAAAAAACAAACGATGGAAACCTTGCGCCACCTTACCATTGAAGAAACTTACGAGTTAAGTGATGCCATACTGGAAGGCGATTTAGAGGAAATCAAAAAAGAACTAGGCGATGTAATGATGCATTTAGTATTCTATGCAAGAATCGCTTCAGAAACCGACGCTTTCGATATTGTTGATGTTTTAAATGGTGTTTGCGATAAGCTGGTTAATCGTCATCCTCATATTTATGGTGATGTAGAAGTAGAAAACGAGGAAGACGTAAAAAGAAATTGGGAACAAATCAAACTAAAAGAAGGCAATAAATCGGTTTTAGCTGGCGTTCCAGCATCATTGCCCGCCTTGGTAAAAGCTGCCAGAATTCAGGAAAAAGCCCGCGGAGTTGGTTTCGATTGGGAAGACAAAAGTCAGGTTTGGGAAAAAGTTGAAGAAGAACTTCAGGAATTTAAAGCCGAATTTAATGTTGCAGATCAAACCGCAATAGATATAGACAAGGCAGAATCAGAATTTGGTGATGTGCTTTTTTCATTGATCAATTATGCCCGATTTATCAACATCAACCCTGAAAATGCTTTGGAAAAAACAAATAAAAAGTTTATCAAACGTTTTCAATACTTAGAAACCAAGGCAAAGGAAAATGGTAAAGCCCTGGCAGATATGACGCTGAGTGAAATGGATATTTATTGGAACGAAGCAAAGAAATTGTAGCATGAATTTAGGAGAAAACGAAGTACCGAAAAATCTAATTGGTATCATTACTTTTAATGTTACTGCAACGCAAACTGTTGATGGAGGTGTTATTCCGTGGATTAACATAAGCAAGGCAAATGAGGAAATCTTGAATCTGATAGATGCTGATGAAATAGTGATACCTGAACATGAAATTACTGTTGTTATCGATTACCCGCTAACAAGCCCAACATCTTTTCAGTTGTTTTCAGCTATCGGTTTCTCCCGGAAGTTATTACTGATAGAAATTAGAGAGCAGTTTTTAAGCCTAGCCAAAGCAAAAACATTAGATGTTTCAGCAATTGATTTGGTAGCCTTGGATGTTTACAGAACCAATTCTGGTAAAATCGAAATCACTTTGGATATTGATGTTTAAACAAAAGTTTAATGTAAATTAAAAACTAAACGCTCCTATGAAAAATTATCTTTTTTTAATTCTGTTTTTTCTATCAATTATTAGCTGTGTAAATAAACAACAGAAAAGTATTGAAAACATTAGTAAAAGGGAACAGGATGCTGTGAATAAGCAAACGGCTGATTTAGGCGAATTAATCGCATCCATTCCATTTGAAGTTAAAACAGACAATAAGGATTTTGAGAATGGAACGGCTCCTTGGGCAAGAATTGACAGCATAGATCAGCAACTTCCCAGGCTTATTGATGGAGACAAGAAGATAATCGAGCAGGAGGAGGTTACCCTGTTAATCGATTATCCTTTAACCAACGAATATCGAAATACTTTTTTCAGCAAAAATGGTTTTACAAGAAAACAGCTTCTTAAAATAGTTAGTGATACATATCATAAAATTTATGAGGAAGAGGAAGCATCTGCAAAAGTTAAGACCATACCCATCGAAAAAAGAAAGCAACTGATTAATAGAAATCAGACTGACGGAAAATATGGGATCTGGGGTCATGATATAGCGGATCTTGTACTGTCAGAAATCTCAATTTACAAGAATGCTAAAGGGAAAGTTTTCTTGGTATTGGGTATTGAATCATAATCTGCCAAAATGATCCATTAACATGATACCATTTTTCACCTTCCAATTTGGAAAATTAGGAAGTTAAGGAACGGGATAAAGAAAGCAATGTCATATTTTCGACAGAAGTGGAGAAATCTTAAAACCTGACAGATTTAGTAAAAAACACCATCAACATAATACCATTTACCCTCTTCGAATTTGAAGTTCGATTTTTCATGGAGCACATCAGTTTGAAATTTGTTATTCAAATAATAGGCCTTGAATTCAACTTTATCATACGCTGCTGATATAATTTCTAGCTTAAGCCATTTGGTATTTTCAGCACTTTTTAGATAAGCATCTTTCGAATTTCCTTTACGTTTACTGATGTGCGTGGTTTCGAAAAGGTAATCTGCATCTGCTATAACAAAGGCCGAATATCGAGAACGCATAAGCATCTCGGCGGTTGGCGCATTGGTGACTTTTAAATGGTATGGCTGGCAGCAATTTTCATATTCTAGTTTCGTTCCGCAGGGACAAATCATCATTTAGCTTTCGATTAACGAACAAATTTAGGATTAAATATTTCCTCTGCTAAAATTTCCGTAAAATTGCACTGAAAAATAATGAGGTATTTCTTTCACATTGCATATCAAGGACAGTACTTTAGCGGTTGGCAGAAACAGCCTGGCGTTAAGAGTGTACAAGAGGTTATTGAGCAAACCCTTTCTAAAATATTAAAGTTGCCAATTGCTATTAATGGCTGTGGAAGAACGGACGCACATGTTCATGCAAGCCAATTTTTTTTTCATGCAGACATAGAAAAAGCGATTGATTTTGATCTGCTTTACATATTAAATAAAGCGCTTCCCTATAACATTGCTGTGTTCGACATTATCAAAATGGAAGGCAAGCCACATGCCCGTTTTGATGCCGTTCAACGCAAGTACGATTATTTTGTACACACCTACAAAGATCCTTTTCTGAGTACTCAAAGTTCATTTTACCAGGTGAGCGATCTTAATTTTGACAAAATGAAAGCTGTGGTAAAGCTTCTGCCAAAATACAAAGATTACCGGGCTTTTTGTACGCATCCAGATAAGTATGAACATACCATTTGCAATGTAATGGAAGCCGATTTATCTGTAAATCCGAAAGGAGATCGTTTCCGGTTTCACATTGCAAGCAACCGTTTTCTGGGCAAAATGATTCGCATTACGATGGGTAAAATTCTAATGGTAGGTAAAAATGAGCTGAGTGTCGATGAGTTTGAAAATGACCTGATCACCCTGCAAGCATCAAAATTATCATTGCCAGCGCATCCTACAGGGTTATATTTATCAAAAGTAACCTACCCCTACCTAAACCTAGAACCTAGAACTGATTTTATTAGTCCGTTACTAGGAACTGAATGGATTTCAGTATAATTGTAGCATTTTGAATGTCAGTTTCGTTTTACCAATAAAACAAGAACAACAATCATGAAAACGCTTAGCTACATCCTCCTTTCAGTTTTATTAACTAGTTTCGGTTGCAAGAAAAAGAACCTAGAAACCAATTCAAGCATCGAATTTGCGTTGAACAAATCGCAGATGGTTAATTCTGCGAACGTCACAGTAACCAACATCACCGATAACCGATGTCCTCCTAATGCAGATTGTATTACCGCTGGTAAGGCTGAGGCGCAGCTCTCGTTAAAGGTTAATGGCGAAACCAAAGATTTAACGCTGTGCATTGGCGGAGATTGCAACAAAGCCGGCTTATCAGATCAACAAACTTTCAGTGTTGCAAGCGTAAATTACACTGTTAAACTTGTTGAAGTAAATCCATACAATACTTTTGAAAAAGTGGTTGTTCCAAAAACGGTAAAGCTGCAAGTAACAAAAATGTAATCTCGATTTAAGTCTATAAAAAAACCTTTAAGATTTAGAACTCTTAAAGGTTTTTTATTTGCATTCAGCTTAAAGCTTATCTAAGCGTCAATTTTGGCATATTTTGCATTACGCTCAATAAACTCCCTACGTGGGGCAACTTCATCGCCCATTAACATAGAGAAAGTATGGTCGCATTCTGCTGCACTTTCAATTGTGGCTTGCAATAAAGTACGGGTAGCAGGATTTAATGTAGTATCCCAAAGCTGCTCAGCATTCATCTCACCCAAACCTTTGTAACGTTGAATGTGTACACTATCTTCTTTACCAGCACCTTTTAAACGTTGTACAGCAGCATCGCGTTGTACGTCATTCCAGCAGTATTCAAATTCTTTACCTTTTTTAACCTGATAAAGAGGTGGTGATGCAATATAAACGTATCCTGCTTCAATTAAAGCCCTCATGTAACGATAAAAGAAAGTCAGGATCAACGTTGTAATGTGCGAACCGTCAATATCAGCATCCGTCATGATTACGATTTTGTGATAACGAAGTTTCGTCATGTTCAAAGCCTTATCATCTTCTGGCGTACCAATGCTTACGCCTATAGCCGTAAACATATTTTTGATCTCGTCGTTTTCGTAAATTTTGTGCTCCATCGCCTTTTCTACGTTCAAAATCTTACCCTTTAAAGGCAAAATAGCTTGAATGTTTCTATCACGACCTTGTTTAGCGGTACCACCCGCCGAGTCGCCCTCTACCAGGTAAATTTCACATATTTCAGGATCACTGTCAGAGCAATCGGCTAGTTTTCCTGGCAAGCCAGAACCACCCATCACACTCTTACGCTGAACCATTTCACGAGCTTTACGAGCCGCAGCACGTGCCGTAGCAGCCAAAATAACCTTGTTGATGATCATTTTAGCTTCCTTTGGGTTTTCTTCCAAATAAGCACCTAAGGCCTCACCAACAGCGATATCCACAGCACCCATTACCTCACTGTTACCCAACTTAGTTTTGGTCTGCCCTTCAAATTGAGGCTCTTGAACCTTAACAGAAACTACAGCAGTTAAACCTTCTCTAAAGTCATCGCCGGTGATTTCCATCTTCAGGTTTTTCAACAATCCTGATTTATCAGCATAACTTTTTAAAGTACGTGTTAAACCTCTACGGAAACCGGCAATGTGCGTGCCACCTTCATGTGTGTTAATGTTATTTACATACGAGTGAACATTTTCCGAGTAACTGTCGTTGTATTGGAAAGCCAACTCAACAGGAACACCATTTTTTATGCCGTCAATATAAATTGGTTCAGGTAAAAACGATGCACGGGTACCATCTAAAAATGTAACGAACTCTTTTAAACCACCTTCAGATTGAAAAACTTCTGACAAAAATGAACCATCTTCCAACGTTTCACGCTCATCAGTAAGTGTTAATTTAATTCCTTTGTTAAGGAAAGCCAATTCGCGTAAACGACTGGCAAGAGTATCATATTTATATTCAGTAGTTTGCGTAAAAATAGTAGCATCCGGACTAAAAGTTACGATCGTACCACGTTTATCAGTAGTTCCAACTTCTTTTACATCATATTGCGGAACACCAATTTTATATTCCTGCATCCAAATTTTACCTTCGCGATGCACTTCTGCCTTCAAATCGGTAGATAATGCATTTACGCAACTTACCCCAACACCGTGTAAACCACCAGAAACTTTGTAAGTATCTTTATCAAATTTACCACCAGCGTGTAAAACCGTCATTACAATTTCAAGCGCCGATTTATTTTCTTTTGTATTAATACCAGTCGGAATACCACGACCATTATCTTCTACTCTGATCGAATTTCCTTCTAAAATTCTAACGTCAATAGTATCTGCATGACCGGCCAAAGCCTCATCAATCGAGTTATCTACAACTTCGTAAACCAAGTGGTGCAAACCTTTTACACCAGTATCACCTATATACATCGAAGGGCGCTTACGCACCGCTTCCAAACCTTCTAAAACCTGTATATTATCTGCCGAATAATTTGACTTTAAATCTTGTTCTTCGCTCATATATTAATTAAAAACTATAAGTATCAAAAATACGGAAATTTTGGCAATTAAACTAATATGTGGATAAGTTTTAAGACGTTAAAAACTTATCCATAAAACGGCTTATCGGGCATTTAAACGAGGATTTGGAAAGCAAAACCAGCTCTTCCGATGGATGTCAGTCCCGCTGTCCATTACAAGGCTCAATGAAGAATTGAGCGCTTTCCATTTTCATCGGGTTTAGGTGGCTAAAATCTGCAACTATTCATAACGAAATCCGAATAGATCGCGTCAAAAACATGAGACGTTCCTACGGAACGAAATACCAATTTTATATTTTTTTCTACCGAGGAGACGTCCCGATGGGACGAAGCAAGTGGTAAATAGCGGCAGTGCTGATATAACAACATTTCAATTTGGCTTAGTTTGTTTCTCACATTTAGCTAGTGATATTAGCCTTAATTGAGATACTAGAAAAGAAAGCAAGGCATTTTTCGTTCCATAGGAATTTTTCACGGTAAAAAAAAACACCAAATGATGTCGTTCCGTAGGAACGTTTTATTGGTAGAAAACGTTTTATCGGTAGAAAACATTTGATCAGGAAAAAACAAGCGAAGCATTCTTTCGTTCCGTAGGAACGTTTCCTGCAAAAAAAAACAATAATTTAATTCATATCCTTTGAAACGTTTCGTGAATCTTGAACCCTGCAACCACAAATTTAAGCACTACCAGTGCCACCTAAACCCGACAAAAGCGAGCACGAATCCCGATTTTTTTTATCGGGAGAAGTAAAGCGGCTGGCGGGACAAGCTTTAAAACAGAACACCACATTTGCTTTTCAAATAATAATTGACAACTAAACTTCGTTAAATCAACCTATAAACGATTATAATTGAAAAGTTTATGGGCAGAAACTATTTATTGCATACTTAATTATCATTTTTATCTTTGCTGAAATTTATTAAACAATAATGGAAAGAAGAACCTTTAAAACCTTTGGTTTATTTGCGACTGCTGCTTTAATTACAGCATTTTCTGCATGTCAAAACAAAGACGCTAAAACAACTGAAACTAAGAAAACAGATAGCACCACAGCAGCAGTAGCGCCGAGCGAAAAAATTGTTTACGTTAACTCTGATTCTTTATTAACTAAATACGAATACTTCAAAGATTTGAAAGTAAAATTTGAAGGTAAAACCAAAAATGCTCAGGCTGATATGCAGGCTAAAGGTCAGGCCTTTCAAAGAGAATTGGCTCAATACCAACAATCTGCTCAAACTTTATCTGCTGATCAACGCAAATCGACTGAAGAACGTTTAGGTCGTAAACAACAAGAATTACAAGCTTACCAACAAAATGCTGGTGCAGCTTTACAAAATGAGCAAGCAGCCGAAAACGAAAAACTTTATGATAAAGTTGCTGACTATTTAAAAGGTTATGCAAAAGAAAAAGGCTATAAAATGGTTTTAACCTACTCTAAAGGTAATAGCGCAATTTTATTTGCTGATGAAACTTTAGATGTGACTTCGGAAGTGATTAAAGGCTTAAACGCCCAATACAGCAAGAAATAAATTTTAAATAGATATATAAAAATGCCCCGATTCATCGGGGCATTTTTTTTGCTTAAATATTTATCATGGAAAACGATCACAAAGAATTTATGCGCATGGCGATTGCGCTATCAATACAAAATGTTACAGAAAGTATTGGCGGACCATTTGGGGCAGTGATTGTGAAGGATGGAAAGTTTGTTGCTGGCTCGGCCAATAAGGTTACTTCTACCAATGATTCAACAGCACATGCGGAAGTTTCGGCCATTCGTTTAGCCTGCCAGAAATTAAACACTTTCGATTTAAGTGGTTGTGTAATTTATACGAGTTGCGAACCTTGCCCGATGTGTTTAGGAGCCATTTATTGGTCGCGGATTGAAACAATTTACTTTGCAAACACTAAGGTTGACGCAGAAAATATTGGCTTCAGCGATAAATTTATTTACGAAGAACTGGAAAAGCCAATGGATAAACGGTCGTTACCTGTGGTACAAATGATGCGAGATGAAGCGATGCAAGCATTTAAACTCTGGGGCGATTCAGCAATGAGAATAGATTATTAAAAACCAGGTTCAGCAAAAAGCTGAACCTGGTTTCGCCGCCGATAATAAATTTTAGTTTGAATTTCTTCTATCATGTAAGCACTTAACACGTCAAATCTTGCAGTGTTTAGCATCCACAAATACATCCAAATCTCCTTGTCTTAAGGCCCTGTAATGATTTCCTAGATAAATAGACTTAAAGTTGAACTTAAAACATCAATCAAGAATTAAAAATTTAAGGAACAATTTTTGCAATAAATGCAATATGAATTACGAACAAAAAATAACGAGTGAAGTTGATTTCTGGAAATTTAAAATTTTACAAAAGCCATCACTTTTTAATAAGGTGACTAATTCTGTTCAAAAAAAAATTAACAGTTATATTCCTGATAAAGTTCACAATGCCATAACCATAGCGATAAAACAAATGGTTAAAGCCGTACTTTTTGGTTCTACATTTACCACTTCAAAACCATTAACAGATTTAACATTGATGCATCGAGAAGCATTAATCAAACAAAAAATTGAAAGCTATAAGAAAACAGGCGCAGCGGAAGGTGGAATTACGGGAGCTGGAGGATTCTTGATGAGCTTGGCTGATTTTCCTCTATTGCTGGGCATTAAAATGAAAATGCTTTTCGATATCGCTGCCGTTTATGGTTACGATGTCAAAGATTATCGCGAACGTTTATTTATCCTTCACATTTTTCAACTGGCATTTTCCAGCAAAGAAGAGAGCCAGAATATTTTTGTTAAAATGCAAGATTGGGATAATAAAGCACATCAACTTCCAACAAATATCGATGAATTTGACTGGCTCACCTTTCAGCAACAGTACCGAGATTATATTGACCTGGCTAAGCTGGCTCAAATGCTACCCTTTGTTGGTGCTGCAGTGGGTGCGGTTGCAAATTACAAATTGATCGATAAGTTGGGAAAAACTGCAATGATGAGCTATAGAATGCGCTTTTTCAGCATGCAGTATGCAACAATAAGTACCGAAGAAACCGACAATCGAGATTTGAGAATTAGTTAATCTTCATCTTCAAACAAACCACTAATTAAGTCGTCAGTCTCTCTCCGATCTTTTTTAGTTGGTCGGCCAGTTCCCCGATCTCGCTTTAAGTTAGGCGAGTGAAATGCTGATTTAAAAGCATGGGTTTCCTCTAGCGGTGTTAGATCTTTGTATTTAGTTAAGGCAGTTGGTGAATCTGTTCTGTTATAAGAAAAATCAACAACTTCAATCACTTTCTTCTCTATTCCTTTTGATACCTGATAAACATCGCCAATCTTCACGATAGCTGAAGGCTTTATATTTTGCCCTTTTAATTTCACACGGCCAGCTTTACAAGCTTCAGTAGCCAGGCTTCGAGTTTTAAACAACCTAATCGCCCACAAGTATTTATCTATCCTAAGTTTTTCCGTTTCCGCCATGATGCTTTGTTAATTGGTGTTGTTTACGAGGTGCATATCCTAAAATTCAAGTGTCTGACTTATAAAAACCAAAGTTAAACAACCTAAACTAAAAACGAAACCACCAACCTAATCAAAAAAAACCAAACACCTAAAAATCTAAAAAACCAAAAAAATTGAGTTATTTTGCGTAAAATTTAAAAACATCATGTATTCAGATTTAAAGAAATTAATTGAAGCCGCTTGGGAAGACAGAACTCTTTTAAAGTACAGCAACTATTGCGAAGCTATTGAAACCGTAATTTTAGGATTAGATAAGGGTGAAATTCGCGTTGCTGAACCAGTTTTGAACTCTTGGGGCATTAATGAATGGGTAAAGAAAGCGGTAATTTTATATTTCCCAATTCGCGAGATGAAGGAAATAAAAAGCGGACCATTTGTTTACCACGATAAAATGGACTTAAAAACCGATTACAAAGCAACTGGAGTTCGTGTAGTGCCAATGGCAAGTGCTCGTTACGGTTCGTTTTTGGCTAAGGGCGTAATCATGATGCCATCTTATGTAAATATTGGTGCATATGTTGATGAAGGTACAATGGTCGATACCTGGGCTACTGTCGGTTCATGTGCACAAATCGGAAAACGGGTTCACTTAAGCGGTGGCGTGGGTATTGGGGGTGTTTTAGAACCAGTACAGGCTGCTCCAGTAATTATTGAGGATGATGCGTTTTTAGGTTCAAGAGCCATTGTAGTGGAAGGTGTAAAAGTAGAAAGAGAAGCAGTCCTTGGTGCAAACGTGGTTTTAACTGCATCAACTAAAATCATCGATGTAACTGGCCCAACGCCTATCGAATATAAAGGTATTGTTCCAGCTCGTTCAGTTGTAATTCCAGGTAGCTATACTAAAAAATTCCCATCAGGAGATTATCAAGTTCCATGCGCTTTAATTATCGGTAAACGTAAAGAAAGCACAGATAAAAAGACTTCACTTAACGATGCGTTGAGAGAAAATAATGTAGCAGTATAGTAATTAGTTAAGAGTTGAAAGTGGAAAGTAACATGATGCAAGAAAATCGCAAAAGTTTGATTTCTCTGCAAGAGAACTTTCAACTTTCAACTTTAAACATTAAACTCCGAATTGGTTTCGACGGTAAACGGGCCGCGAATAATTTAACGGGGTTAGGCAATTATAGCCGATCGTTAATTG
The DNA here is from genome assembly GCF_979258625.1 of Pedobacter sp. AC212. NCBI lineage: Bacteria > Pseudomonadati > Bacteroidota > Sphingobacteriia > Sphingobacteriales > Sphingobacteriaceae > Pedobacter > Pedobacter sp. AC212. Next base: position 4,299,618 of record NZ_OZ409870.1, read on the forward strand.
AAGCCTTATCCGAACAATTTCCTGAAAATCAATACCTCGTTTATTCGCCAAAAGTAAAATCTTCAAGGCAGATAGATGCTTTTTTCGAAGCGGAAAACATCAAGCTAAAACTGCCAATAAACGGTACTTTTTTGTGGCGCTCACTAAATATTCTGAAAGATTTACTGAGAGATAAAGTTCAGATTTTCCATGGCCTAAGTCATGAAATTCCTTTCGCTATTCAGCATACAAAAATCAAATCCATTGTTACGATTCACGATTTAATCTTCCTACGTTATCCGCTGTACTATAAATTTATCGATCGGAAATTGTACGAATGGAAGAGCAGATCTGCCTGTGAAAGAGCTAATCAAATCATCGCAATAAGCGAAAAAACGAAGGCTGATATCATTGAATTTTATGGCATAAATCCTGGAAAAATTGAAGTCATTTATCAAAGTTGCAATGATAGCTTTAAAACGGCCTTTCCTCAAACTACCCTTGATAAAATCCGAACCACTTATAAACTACCGCAGAAATACTTACTAAATGTTGGTACCATTGAAAATCGGAAAAATCTCAAACTGATTGTCCAAGCATTGAAAGATGTTAACGAGGAATATAAGTTGGTAGTTATAGGAAAGAAAACAGCCTATTTTAAAGAAGTAGAAAAGGAAATTAAGCTTTTGGGATTGAGCAACAGAATTATTTTCCTTAAAAACATCCCTTTTGCAGATTTGCCAGGCATCTACCAAATGGCTAGTGTATTCGTTTACCCCTCTTTTTATGAAGGCTTTGGGATTCCCATTATCGAAGCCCTGTATTCTGGAATACCCACAATTGCGGCGAGTGGTTCTTGTTTGGAAGAAGCTGGCGGGCCAGACAGTATTTATGTCAACCCCAATGATCCCGAAGGTTTATCAGCAGCAATAACTAGGGTCCTATCATCTTCAACTTTACAAAACGAGATGAAAGAAAAAGGGCTGGAATTCGTTCAAAAATTCAACAGCCCTTTGGTAACGCGGCAATTAATGAATTGCTATCAAAAAGTTTTAAGCTAATTATTTAGCGGCAAGTGCATTTGGCGGATACTGCGCCAAAATCTCTCTTACGCCTGTATACAATCTTTCTTCTCGTTTATTTAAATTATCAAGGTTAAAGCCAGAGCCTCTTCCATGCCAAAATAATATTTTTTTGTTGGGATCTAAAAAGTCGATAATGATGGTCCCTTCTATATATTGGTTAACATAAGTTGGACCACCGCCCCAACCCCAGCCTCCCCAGCCACCACGCCAGCCCCAGCCGCCGCCCCAACCCCAACCACCAAAGCCAGAGTTGTACATGTCAGTTTTTTCTCTTCCTACCACAACAAGGTTTACCAGCATACTCGGTTTATCAGCTTTAACAAATCCTTTTGCGTTCATTTCAGCTTCTACGGCTGCCATCAATCTACGTTTATCAAGATTATTAAGCCTTACTCGCTCAATTCCTTTGTCGTAGAAGTTATAAGTTTTGTAAGCGGTGAAATCTACGTTTTTATCGTAGTCGGATGCTGTCCTAAGACTCGAACATCCTGTTAATGCCAATACAACTGTAAATAGCATTAGTAGTGTTTTAAATGTTTTCATTTGTGCGTTGTTTTTATTTGAATAACCTGAAATAAATATAGTGATTTTGTATGTACAAAAATACTGAGATCAATAATTTTACATTTTTATTGTCAATTAAAAAACGAATAAATATTGATTTAGTTTTAGCTTATAGCGCTTAGCTTTAGGATATTATGAAAATTTAACATTTGATAGAAAAAGCTAACTTTGCAGTATGCTAAAAGATGAAATTAATAGAGCCTTAGAAGTGATTAAAAACGGCGGAGTAATCCTCTATCCTACTGATACCATTTGGGGTTTAGGCTGCGATGCAACGAATGCTGATGCAGTAGAAAAACTGCTTAAAATCAAGAATCGGCCAGCAGAAAAAAGCCTGATTGTGCTTTTGGATGTGGACAGCAAGCTTCAAAGCTACGTTAAAGAAATTCCTGAGGTGGCCTATGATTTAATTGAATACGCAGAAAACCCCTTGACAATCATTTTTTCTGATGCAAAAAATTTAGCTCCAAATGTGATCAACACAGATGGAAGCGTGGGTATTCGTATAGTTAAACACGATTTCTGTACGCCCCTTATTCAGCGGTTTAGAAAGCCTGTAGTATCAACATCAGCGAATATAAGTGGCAAACCATCACCACAGTTTTTCGATGATATCGACCCTGAAATTATCGAAGCTGTTGATTATGTGGTAGACTTTCAGCAAGAAGACCGCAGCATCAAAAAACCATCTACTATCATGAAACTCACGCCAAGCGGTCAATTTGAATTTATCCGCAAGTAAATTTTAGTACTTTTGTAACCTATTTAAATCGCCTTCGCCCCTAAGTTTTCAGGGATGTATGTGTATATGCTAATCCCAAATGATCAGGATAGCATGACGATTTCAAAACTATGCAGCAACATCTTCAAAACCCAATTTTTAAAACACTATCTGCCATTGCGGATAAAAATAACACCGAAGCCTATGTTATTGGGGGTTTTGTGAGGGATTTATTTTTAAACCGACCTTCGAAAGATATCGATGTGGTTGTGGTTGGCAGTGGCATTGAATATGCCGAAGCCGTTGGTAAAAAGCTAAATAGCAAAGTGGCTATTTTTAAAAACTTTGGCACTGCAAATATTAAATATCAAGATTTAGAAGTCGAATTTGTTGGGGCGAGAAAAGAATCTTACCGATCAGATTCCAGAAAACCCATTGTAGAAGATGGTAGTTTAGAAGATGATCAACTCCGCAGAGATTTTACGATCAATGCCTTGGCCATTAATTTAAACGCCAATCATTTTGGCGAACTGTTAGATCCATTTAATGGAGTCAGAGATTTAGAGAACAAGCTCATCCGTACGCCATTGGATCCAGAAGTAACTTTTTCTGATGATCCATTACGTATGATGAGGGCTATTCGCTTTGCCGCTCAATTGAATTTTGATATAGATCCGGCTGCCTTAAACGCAATTAAAACGCAGAAAAAAAGAATTAGTATTGTTTCCAAAGAGCGAATTACGGATGAAATGAATAAAATCATTTTATCACCCGTTCCTTCTATCGGTTTTAAACACCTGTTTGACACCGGACTGCTGGAGATTATCTTCCCTCAAATGGCCCAGCTTTATGGTGTAGAAATTATTAAAGGAAAAGGACATAAAGATAACTTTTACCATACGCTTGAGGTATTAGATAACATTTGCGCAAACACTGATGATTTGTGGCTACGCTGGGCTGCAATTCTGCATGATATTGCCAAGCCCGCTACCAAACGTTTCGAAGAAGGCCACGGCTGGACGTTTCATGGCCATGAAGATAGAGGAGCGAAAATGGTTCCGAAAATCTTTGCTCAGCTTAAGCTTCCATTGAACGAAAAAATGAAATTCGTGCAAAAGCTCGTTCAATTACATTTGCGTCCGATTGTTTTAGCCCAGGAAACCGTAACCGATTCTGCAGTGAGAAGACTTTTATTCGATGCTGGTGAAGAGATTGAAAGTTTAATGATGCTGTGCAATGCTGATGTTACCACCAAAAACGAATATAAGAAAACCAAATACCGAAGAAATTTTGAACTGGTTAAGATAAAGCTTAAAGATGTTGAGGAACGTGATCAACTTCGTAACTGGCAACCACCAATAACAGGACTTGATATTATGGAAACTTTTGGTTTACCAGCAGGTAAAGACGTGGGGCTAATCAAAAATGCGATACGCGAAGCTATCCTCGAGGGAGAAATTAAAAATGATTACTATGAAGCATATCACTTTATGCTAAATCAGGCAAAACAAATGGGTTTAAATCCTGTTAATAAGTAATTTAATGCCCATACATCAATTAAACGCAACCTTTTTATATTTTTTGTTGTTTGTGGTAATATAAATTAACTTTATTTTTACGGTTCCAAAATACAATAATGGCTATTTATAAATTTAGAATTACTTTCGAAGATTTTGATGATGTTGTGAGAGAGATCGACATTAAATCAAACCAAACTTTTGAAGACCTGCACAAGGCTATTCATAAATCTACTGGTTACAATGCCGAGAAACCATCATCATTTTACGTAAGTACTGATAATTGGCTAAAAGGTGATGAAATTGCCTACCTACCCAATGAGCGAAAAAAAGACCGGGTAGTTTTAATGGAAAATTCTAAGTTAAGTGGTTTTATTGAAGATCCTCATCAAAAATTTTATTACATCTATAATTTCGATCGACCTTACGATTTTCATGTAGAATTAGTGAAAATAGTTTTAGATCCTGATCCGAATATCGAATATCCGTTTTTAGCAAAGAGTACTGGTGAGGCTCCTAAAATTATGGAGCAAAATGGGCCGCAATCGGTGGACCCTCGAGGTGCTGTTGCAGCAGCAAGTGAATTTGATTTTTTAAATGAAATGAACTTTGTTCCAGAAGATACAGACGAATTGGAAGCAATGGGTGAAATGGGAATCAATGAGAAAGAATCAGATGATGATGAAGAAAGTGAAGATGATGAATTTGGTGACGAATTCTCTGACGGAGATAACTTCGATGATGATCAAAAAGAGGATTATTAATCTATCCCATAATTAAAGTAAACTTAAAGCTGTCAAATATTTAAATTTGACAGCTTTTGTTTTTAAATCCAGTTTATGCCGAATAAAAAGACGCTAATATCTATCGTTGGTCCAACTGCAATTGGCAAAACAGCTTTGGCTATTCAAGTTGCTCAACACTTTAATACCGAAATTATTTCGGCAGATTCTCGTCAATTTTTTCGGGAGATGGAGATTGGTACCGCAAAACCTTCTCCTGATGAACTTGCTGCCGCAAAACATCATTTCATCAATTCACATTCTATTACTCAGCTGTTCAGCACCGGCGATTTTGAAGTGGAAGGCCTGCAAAAGCTAGCGGAAATTTTCGATCAGCATCATACAGCGATCATGGTCGGCGGATCTGGCTTGTATGTGAATGCGCTAATTAATGGTTTGGATGAAATGCCAGAAATTGATTTATCTATAAGAGAAAAATTAAATAAACAATTTGAAATAGAAGGTTTGAGTAGCATTCAGGAACAACTTTCTATCCTTGATCCCGAATATTTTGCGAAGGTGGATCAAAATAATCCGCAGAGAATGATCAGAGGCCTGGAAGTATTTTTATCCACTGGAAAAAAACTTTCATCCATGCTTTCTGCTACAAAGAAAGTACGTCCGTTTAATATGATTAAAATTGGCTTGAATACCGACAGAGCCATTTTATACGATCGAATTAATCAGCGTGTTGATCAAATGATTGCTAATGGTCTGGTAGAGGAAGTGAAATCTTTATGGAGTTTCAGAAAATATAACGCTCTCAACACCGTCGGTTACAGTGAAATTTTCGACTACCTGGATGGCAAAATCGAATTAGACGATGCCATTAATGCCATTAAACAAAATACGCGAAGATTTGCAAAAAGACAGTTGACTTGGTTTCGTAGAGACGAAGAGATAAAATGGTTCGAGCCTAATGACACGGAAAATGTGATTGGCTATATTGAAGGTAGATTATAAATAGAAAAGGATTCACATATGGTGAATCCTTTTTTATAGAAGTAGATTATTTATCGGGGAACTTCACACCTCTATATTTCGTAATATCTATGGAAGGAATGGTAGAATTGTATTTGCTATTAATGGCATCAATAAACACATTTGCAATTACCGCGTTTCCTCTTGGGGTAAGGTGAACACCATCCAATGAAAATGCGCCACCAGTGATAAAAGCCGAATTAATATTAATTCCCTGAATAGCGATACCGGCTTTAACCATATTTAAATAAGTGTAAGTATCAGCGACTGCTAAACCTTTACTATTAGCAAGCGATTTAATTGTACTGTTATAGCTGTTTACATAATCTTTAACACGTATAATTTCATCTTTATCTAACACCCAATTATTAGCAATAGGATTTCTTGGATCCAGCCCATAAGGGATTGTTCCCGTGCCAAATAAACCGGCAGTTTGAAAAGGTAAACGAATCAAATCTTCACTGGTAGCGGCTCTAACACCAGTTCCGGTTTGAATAAATACTGCAACGGCAGCAGGATTTATCGCTTTTGCAGCAGCTAATAACGCAGGTACTGTTACTGTATTAAAGTAAGGCACGGCCGTAACATCAGGAATAGTTCCTACCACCCCTTTTTGACCGCCAGCAGTTAATGCATTTATTAAATTAGAATACAACATTGAAAATGTAGCTTTATCCGTTAACACATTTGTTGCGTCGGTGGTTACGCCTCCATTTGTGGCCCAACCCAATGCATCGTTATTTCCTAACCATAAAGAAAAAAAGCTGTGATTTCTTCCTTGTATAAATTGAAAATAAGTTGTTGTTCCTACTTGTGTATCACTGAGTAAACGCTCCATATACATATTGGCAGCACTGTAAGGGGCCGCAAAAGCCAAGTCAACACGCATTCCCGGTATGCCCAGGTTCTGAACTTCTCCGGTATACTTTGCCAAGTGGGTCGCATCGCGATAAGCAAGATTCGTGGTAACATTGGCCAGAGTTGGACTTCCATTTACCAAAGCCGATAAGGTTAAATAGCCAGAACCATTTGCTTGAGCATCAGCGAAAAATGGCGAGGTGAAAGCTCCACCGCCCACACTACCCATTTGCGCAGCCAATAAATTCGGATAGGCTACTTTTTGCCCCTCGAGGTAAAGGCCACCGTCTGCAAAACCAGCAGTGAGTGAATTCCCAACAGCAATATATTTACTGAAATTTGCTTGCCCCGCGGTGGTGCCTGCAGGCGTTTCAATTTCTGGCTTACATGAAGCTGCTAATAAAACAACGGCAGCGAAAAGACTATTTAATATATATTTTTTCATTTAAATTTCTCCTACCACTTATAAGTTAATGAAAGACCAGGTGCATAAACTAACGTTTTGAAAGTACCATCTAAACCAGTTTCTATATTTTTTTGCTTACGCGATTGAACATCTTCAAAGAAAAACGAAGCATTTACTTCAAAACGGCTTGTCGGTGCATAGCCTACACCAGCACTTAGAATATAACGATTTGCGTCTGGAGCTTCTGGCGTAACATATCCATCCTGAACAGGAGAAAATGCATAACCCACGCCAGCTCTTAATGATACTTTTTCAGATGCTTTGTGATTTACACCTAATTTAAACGAAGATCCATCACGATAATTACGGGCAGATTTCGTATCGGCCAAAGCAGAAGTATTCACAGCATAATCAAAAGCCAATTCCTCGTAAATCCTCCACTGTACCCAACTCGCATCAAATGCAAGAGTAGTACTTTTTGAAAGTGGAATACCAATACCTAGAGTTGTTGTAGATGGCAATGGCAATTCTGCGTTAAAAGTATTTCCGGCTGGGAACGATGATCTTAGTGATTCGGGAACATCAAAAGTTGCCGATCCACCCTCCAATTTGGTAATCACTTTTGATTTATGAACCACCGCAAAGGTAATATTGCTTAATGTGTTAATGTATAAACCTGCGTTCCACCCATAACCGCTTCCAGTTCCTTCCAAAGTGGCGTGTCCAGAGCGTCCATCAGGATAATTCACAGGCAACGCCCTTTGTAAATTAACATCTCCGTGGTTATAAACGAAGCCTGCTCCAACACCAATCCGATCGGTAATTTTAATACTTAAGGTAGGTTGAAAATAGATTGCCTTCAGGTTTAATGATGTTAATGCATATCTGCCAGACCAATCATTACCCCAGTCTACCAAACCTCCAAATGGAGTATAAACACCTAAACCAAACTTCCATTTATTTGATTTCGGCCCCCAAACGGCATAAGCTTCAAAAGGCGGTGCAATTTTATTTTTAACGTTTTCAGTGATGTTTGAGCCGTTTTGTTTAAAAGCAGATTTAAAAAGTAACGGATTAACTCCCGCAGAAATAGAATTTATTTCTAAAAAAGTAACAGCTCCGGGATTGAAGAATACAGAAGCTTCGTCTAAAGCCAGTGCCGACCCGGCGCCAGCCATTCCTATTTGTTTTTGTCCCTGTAAATTGACCTGGAAACCTTGTCCCAGCACCCATAGCGGAGCAGAAAATAATAAGGCTAATAAAAGTTTTCTCATAGTTTAATATATGGTTATAGCAGAAATGCCTACTATGCTAACATAGCAAGCAAAAATTTGTTTTTAAGATGACCTTGAAAACTTTGCAGGTTACGCTTGCGCGGTAGGCCCTCCAAAACCCATCGGAAACGGCGGTTCCTCTTGCGTTTTGATTCTACCATTTACCGCTTCAAACTTCTGGATATTATCATCCAAAGCAACAAGTAATCGCTTGGCGTGTTCTGGCGTTAAAATAATTCTTGATTTAACTTTTGCCTTCGGAATTCCTGGCATTACACGTATGAAATCCAATACAAATTCGGTATTGGAGTGTGTGATAATGGCAAGATTCGAAAAAATTCCTTCAGCAATTTCTTCAGATAGCTCTATGTTTAATTGATTTTCGTTTTGTTGTTCTTCCATGATGTGGTAAATTTTGCACTGTTCTTAATAGAGCATTTAAAGGTAATATTTTATCATTAAGACTAAAAAAATATTTAAAACAAAAAGGGCTGCTTCAAATAAATGAAACAGCCCTTTTAAAAATATGAAGTTTATTATGCCTCTACTTCTTCTTGTTTCGAAGCCAATAACTTATCGTATTCTTCTTGAGAACCAACAATGATTCTTTCGTAACCACGTACACCAGTACCTGAAGGGATCAAGTGACCAACGATCACGTTTTCTTTCAAGCCTAACATGTTATCGCGTTTACCTGCAATCGCCGCCTCATTTAATACTTTCGTAGTTTCCTGGAACGAAGCCGCAGAAATGAACGATTTAGTACCTAATGATGCACGTGTAATACCTTGTAAGATAGAACTTGCTGTTGCTGGTCTTGCATCTCTAACCGTGATCTGTTTTAAATCTTTACGTTTCAATTGAGAATTTTCGTCTCTTAATCTACGCAATGATACAATTTGACCTGGTTTTAAATCTGTCGAGTCGCCTGCATCTTCCACAACTTTCTTGTCGTACATCGCATCGTTCTCTTCTGCAAAATCCCAACGATCTACAGCGTTATTTTCTAAGAAAATAGTATCGCCTGGATCTTCGATGTGAACTTTCTGCATCATTTGGTGAACAATTACCTCAAAGTGCTTATCGTTAATTTTTACACCTTGCAAACGGTAAACCTCTTGAATACCATTTACTAAGTATTCTTGAACCGCTGCCGGGCCTTTAATTGATAAGATATCTGCAGGAGAGATTGAACCATCTGATAAAGGCATACCTGCTTTCACAAAGTCATTATCCTGTACAAGGATGTGTTTCGACAATGGAACAAGGTATTTTTTAACTTCACCATCTTTAGATTCGATTGTAATCTCACGATTACCACGTTTAACACCACCTAAAGTTACTACACCATCAATCTCAGTTACTACAGCTGGGTTTGAAGGATTACGAGCCTCAAATAACTCCGTTACACGAGGCAAACCACCTGTAATATCTCGGGTTTTACCAGTTGCACGAGGAATTTTAGCGATAATCTGACCAGTTTGAATCGCTTCGCCTTCATCAACTGAAACGTGAGCACCTACTGGAATGTTATAACCTTTGATAAATTCACCTTTCTTATCTACAATTTGAACAGAAGGGTTTTTAGTTTTATCACGTGTATCAATAATTACTTTTTCACGGTGACCAGTTTGCTCATCTGATTCTTCACGGAAGGTAACACCTTCAATAATAGCATCAAACTGTGCTTTACCTGCAAATTCCGAAAGGATAACCGCGTTGTATGGATCCCACGAACAAATTTTATCACCTTTAGATAATTTATCTCCTTCTTTTACGAACAAGAAAGCACCATAAGGAATGTTGTTGGTAACAATCACTCTGCCTGTACCTGGCTCAACAATTTTAAACTCACCTGAACGACCCAATACTACTTGTACTGTACCATCTTCAGTTTGCGTATCAACTGTACGGATATTCTCGAATTCGATAACACCATCAAACTTAGCAACAATGTTTGATTCTGCAGCAATGTTTGATGCAGTACCACCCACGTGGAAAGTACGAAGTGTTAACTGTGTACCCGGCTCACCGATTGACTGTGCTGCAATTACACCTACTGCCTCACCTCTTTGGACACGTTTACCAGATGCTAAGTTACGGCCATAACATAATGCACAAACACCACGTTTAGCTTCGCAAGTTAATACTGAACGAATTTCAATACCTTCTAAAGGCGATTCTTCGATCAATTTAGCAACTTCTTCATTAATATCTTCGCCAGCACCTACTAACAATGTATTATCCAAAGGATTGTATACATCATGTAATGAAGTACGACCTAAAATTCTATCAAATAATGGTTCAACGATATCTTCCTGATCTTTTAAGGCAGTAGTATACATACCTCTTAAAGTACCACAGTCGTTATCGTTAACGATCATATCTTGAGCAACGTCATGTAAACGACGAGTTAAGTAACCCGCATCCGCCGTTTTTAAAGCCGTATCCGCCAAACCTTTACGAGCACCGTGAGTAGAGATAAAGTACTCTAATACCGATAAACCTTCTTTAAAGTTTGATAAGATCGGATTTTCAATGATATCACCACCTGAACCTGATTTTTGAGGTTTCGCCATCAAACCACGCATTCCGCAAAGCTGACGAATCTGCTCTTTAGATCCACGTGCTCCTGAATCAAGCATCATGTAAACTGAGTTAAAACCTTGGTTATCTGACGATAACTGAGTCATAACGAAAGTAGTTAACCTGTTGTTGATACGAGTCCAGATATCTATAATCTGGTTGTAACGTTCGTTGTTGGTAATGAAACCCATGTTATAGTTGTTTCTTACCTCTTCAACTTCAGCTGCAGCTTGCTCTAATAAAGTATGTTTTTCTACCGGGATGTTTACGTCTTGTAAGTTGAACGATAAACCGCCTTGGAAAGCCATTTTGAAACCTAATTCTTTGATATCATCTAAGAATTGAGAAGCACGGGCCATACCAGTCATTTTCACTACTTCACCGATAATATCTCTTAACGATTTTTTAGTTAATAATTCGTTGATATAACCTACCTCTTCAGGCACCAATTGGTTAAATAATACTCTACCAACAGTAGTTTCAGTTAATTTATTAACGATAGAACCATCGTTTTGCTTAACATTTACCCTTACTTTGATGAAAGCATGAAGATCTAATTCTTTCTCATTGTAAGCAATAATTACTTCCTCTGGAGAATAGAAATTAGAATCCTGTCCTTTTACTACTCTTGTATCATCGGTTCTACGGCCTTTAGTAATATAATAAAGACCCAAAACCATATCCTGAGAAGGTACTGTAATTGGTGTACCATTTGCAGGGTTTAAGATATTGTGTGCAGCCAACATTAATACTTGGGCTTCCAAAATTGCCGCGTTACCTAGTGGTAAGTGGACAGCCATCTGGTCACCATCAAAATCGGCGTTGAATGCAGTACACACTAATGGGTGTAACTGGATCGCTTTTCCTTCAATTAATTTTGGTTGGAAAGCCTGAATACCCAATCTGTGTAATGTAGGTGCACGGTTTAATAATACCGGGTGACCTTTCAATACATTTTCTAAGATATCCCAAACTAATGGATCTTTTCTATCAACGATTTTCTTTGCAGATTTAACTGTTTTTACCACACCACGCTCAATCATCTTACGAATAATGAACGGTTTGTAAAGCTCAGCAGCCATATCTTTAGGAATACCGCACTCGTGTAATTTAAGGCTAGGCCCTACAACAATTACCGAACGAGCTGAATAATCCACACGTTTACCTAATAAGTTCTGACGGAAACGACCTTGTTTACCTTTCAAAATATCTGAAAGTGATTTCAAAGCACGGTTACCTTCAGTTTTTACCGCGTTAACTTTACGTGAGTTATCGAATAACGAATCTACAGCTTCCTGTAACATACGTTTCTCGTTACGTAAAATTACCTCTGGTGCTTTAATCTCGATCAAACGTTTTAAACGGTTGTTACGGATAATTACACGACGGTATAAATCATTTAAATCTGAAGTTGCAAAACGACCACCTTCTAATGGAACTAAAGGACGTAATTCTGGTGGAATAACCGGAACGATTTTAACAATCATCCACTCAGGGCGATTCTCAATACGTGTATTAGCACCACGGAAAGCTTCAACAACCTGAAGACGTTTTAAAGCCTCATTTTTACGTTGTTGAGAGGTTTCGTTAGCAGCCTGGTGACGTAAATCATAAGACAAAGTATCTAGATCAATACGCTTTAATAAATCTTCTAATGCTTCAGCACCCATTTTGGCGATGAATTTATTAGGATCTTTATCGTCTAAGTATTGGTTCTCTTTAGGTAATTTATCTAAGATATCTAAATATTCTTCTTCCGTTAAGAAGTCCATATAATTGATACCTTCTTCGGCCATTAAGCCTGATTGAATAACTACGTAACGCTCGTAATAGATAATTAAATCTAATTTTTTAGTAGGTAAACCTAATAAATAACCGATTTTGTTTGGTAACGAACGGAAATACCAGATGTGTGCAACAGGAACCACCAAAGCGATGTGTCCCATACGCTCACGACGTACTTTCTTCTCTGTTACCTCAACACCACAACGATCACAAACAATACCTTTATAACGGATACGTTTGTATTTACCGCAATGACATTCGTAATCTTTTACCGGACCAAAAATACGCTCACAGAACAAACCATCACGCTCAGGTTTGTAAGTACGGTAGTTAATGGTTTCCGGTTTCAACACCTCACCGCTTGAACGTTCCAAAATAATTTCTGGAGACGATAAGCTAATCGTGATTGATGTGAAATTGCTTTTTAATTTATTATCCTTTTTGTAAGACATATCTCTTTCTTTAATGATCGAAGGATTGAGTGATTGAATGATTGAATGACAGTTACCCATCATTCACTCATTCACTCATTCTTTCATTCAATTAGTCTAACGTAATATCTAAACCTAAACCACGTAACTCGTGAACCAATACGTTAAACGATTCTGGAACACCTGGAGTTGGTAGGTTTTCACCTTTAACAATGGCTTCGTAGGTTTTTGCTCTTCCGATTACATCATCCGATTTAACGGTTAAGATCTCCTGAAGAATATTAGCTGCACCGAATGCCTCTAATGCCCAAACCTCCATCTCACCAAAACGCTGACCACCAAACTGGGCTTTACCACCCAATGGCTGTTGTGTAATTAATGAGTATGGTCCGATTGAACGGGCGTGCATCTTATCATCAACCATGTGACCTAATTTCAACATGTAGATAATACCTACAGTTGTAGTCTGATCGAAACGCTCGCCTGTTAAACCATTGTATAAGTAAGTTTTACCTGAAGCAGGAACGCCGGCTTTAGCAATCCACTCTTCTACCTCTTGGTGTGTAGCGCCATCAAAAATTGGAGTTGCGAATTTCACACCCAATTCCTGACCTGCCCAAGCCAAAATAGTTTCATAGATCTGACCAAGGTTCATACGTGAAGGTACACCCAGTGGGTTCAACACAATATCAACCGGAGTACCATCAGCTAAGAAAGGCATATCTTCATCACGAACAATACGTGCTACAATACCTTTGTTACCATGGCGACCCGCCATTTTATCACCTACTTTTAATTTACGTTTTTTAGCAACATAAACTTTTGCCATTTGTACAATTCCCGATGGAAGCTCATCACCTACACTAATCGCAAATTTATCGCGTTTGTAAGCTCCAAGTTCTTCGTTAACACGGATACCGTAGTTGTGAAGCAACATTTTAATCATCTCGTTTTTGTCATCATCAGTCGTCCATTTGTTAGGGCTGATGTGCGCAAACTCAAGATCTGCTAAAATTTTCTGAGTAAATTTAGCGCCTTTAGGTACTAATAATTCTTTGTAAATATTAAATACACCTTGAGATGTTTTTCCATTTACAATAGTGAATAATTTGTCTACTAATTCTGCTTTTAACTTCTCAGTAATGTTATTATAGCTCTTATCTAATTTCTCAATTGCCGATTTTTCTTCAGCTTTTGTAGTTTTCTTAGCACGGCTGAATAACTTAGTATCAATTACCACACCTTGAATTGAAGGAGGAGTTTTTAAAGACGCATCTTTAACATCACCTGCTTTATCTCCAAAGATTGCACGTAGTAATTTCTCTTCTGGTGAAGGATCAGATTCTCCTTTTGGAGTGATCTTACCAATTAAAATATCACCTTCTTTTACATCAGCACCAACACGGATAATACCGTTTTCATCTAAGTCTTTTGTAGCCTCTTCAGAAACGTTCGGGATATCTGGTGTTAATTCCTCTTCTCCACGTTTAGTATCACGTACTTCTAATTCAAACTCTTCAATATGCAATGAAGTGAAAACGTCATCACGAACAATACGCTCGTTGATTACAATCGCATCCTCAAAGTTGAAACCCTGCCAAGGCATGAAAGCCACTTTCAAGTTTCTACCCAATGCCAATTCACCGTTTTCTGTTGCGTAACCTTCGCAAAGCACTTGTCCTTTAGTAACTTTCTGACCTTTCTTAACGATTGGTTTTAAGTTGATACAAGTATTCTGGTTGGTTTTTTTGAACTTAATTAAACGGTAAGTTTTGCTATCACCTTCAAATGAAACTAAACGATCATCCTCGTTACGCTCATATTTAATAGTGATTTCGTTAGCATCTACATATTCAACAACACCATCACCTTCAGCGTTGATCAATGTTCTTGAGTCACGGGCAACGCGACCTTCCAAACCTGTACCAACAATTGGTGCCTCAGGACGTAACAATGGTACGGCCTGACGTTGCATGTTCGATCCCATCAAAGCCCTGTTCGCATCATCATGTTCCAAGAACGGAATTAACGAAGCAGCAATTGAAGTAATCTGGTTAGGTGCAACGTCCATTAAGTCTAATTTCTCAGGCTCAATAATCGGGAAGTCACCCTCATAACGTGCTTTAACGCGTGGTGTTATAAAGTTACCTTTATCATCATATTCTGCATTAGCCTGAGCGATGGTTTTACCATCTTCATCTTCTGCAGATAAATAAATAACGTCTGAATCAACCACTACCTTACCATCTTCAACACGTTTGTATGGTGTTTCGATGAAACCTAAATTATTGATTTTTGCATGCACACAAAGTGATGAAATTAAACCAATATTTGGTCCCTCAGGAGTTTCGATAGTACATAAACGACCGTAGTGAGTGTAGTGAACGTCACGTACCTCGAAACCAGCTCTTTCACGTGATAAACCACCTGGGCCTAAAGCTGATAAACGGCGTTTGTGTGTAATCTCTGCTAATGGATTCGTTTGATCCATAAACTGAGACAACTGATTTGTACCAAAGAAAGAGTTGATCACTGATGATAACGTACGGGCGTTAATCAAATCAGTTGGTGTAAACACCTCGTTATCGCGAATGTTCATACGCTCACGGATTGTTCTAGCCATACGGGCTAAACCAACACCAAATTGTGCGTACAACTGCTCACCTACCGTACGTACACGACGGTTTGATAAGTGATCAATATCATCCACTTCTTCTTTTGAGTTGATCAATTTGATCAAATATTTAACAATAGCGATAATATCTGCTTTTGTTAAAACTTTAACCTCATCAGGAGTATTCATTTTCAATTTACGGTTGATGCGGTAACGACCAACATCACCTAAATCGTAACGTTTATCCGAGAAGAATAAACGATCAATGATACCACGAGCAGTTTCCTCATCAGGTGGTTCCGCGTTACGCAAAGCACGATAGATGTTTTCAACAGCTTCTTTCTCTGAGTTAGAGGTATCTTTTTGTAATGTATTATAAATAATGGTATAATCTGCCTGACTAGCGCCATCTTCTTTTGATAAGATGATGCTTTTCACGCCAGCTTCGATAACCATATCAATGTGTTCGTCTTCTAAAACGGTTTCTCTTTCAAGAATCACTTCATTACGGTCGATAGAAACTACCTCACCTGTATCTTCATCTACAAAATCTTCAACCCATTTCTTTAAAACTCTTGCAGCCAGTTTACGACCGATATATTTCTTTAAACCTGATTTACTAACTTTTACTTCGTCAGCAAGATCAAAAAGTTCTAAGATGTCTTTATCAGAATCGTAACCGATAGCACGTAATAAAGTGGTAACCGGGAATTTTTTCTTACGATCGATGTAAGCATACATCACGTTGTTCACGTCAGTAGCAAACTCGATCCATGAACCTTTGAAAGGGATAACACGGGCAGAATACAATTTGGTTCCGTTAGTGTGACGGCTTTGGCCGAAGAACACACCTGGAGAACGGTGTAATTGCGAAACGATAACACGTTCTGCACCGTTGATAACAAATGTACCTTTTGGTGTCATATACGGGATCGTACCTAAATACACATCCTGAATAATGGTCTCAAAATCTTCATGTTCAACATCGTTACAAGAAAGCTTAAGCTTTGCTTTTAATGGAACATTGTAGGTTAATCCACGCTCAATACACTCATGTATATCGTAACGTGGCGGATCAACAAAATAATCAAGAAACTCTAATACGAAGATATTTCTTGAATCTGTTATTGGAAAGTTTTCAGCAAACACTTTAAACAAACCTTCGCTAGAGCGATCGTCTGATGTGGTATCTATCTGGAAAAATTCTCTGAATGATTGCAATTGCACATCCAGAAAATCCGGATAGTCTATAATGTGCTTACTAGTTGCAAAATTTACTCTTTGTTCGACTGTCTTTGCCAATGGACTAAAAGATTTTAGTTTAAGAATAAACTATTTGTTTGGTTCGGATTTTAAACAGGCTCATTAACCAAACAAAATGAGATGTTTATAAACAGGTAAAGACACCGACATTTTCAGTCGGTGTCTAATACATTTTTAGCCTAGCTAAATTAAGTGATTACTTAATTTCAACTACTGCTCCAGCTTCTTCTAATTGTTTTTTAAGAGCTTCTGCTTCGTCTTTAGTAACACCAGCTTTTAATTCTTTTGGTGCTCCATCAACTAAGTCTTTAGCTTCTTTCAAACCAAGACCTGTTAAGTCTTTTACAAGTTTAACAACTGCTAATTTAGCGCCACCAGCTTCTTTAAGAATTACATCAAAAGATGTTTTTTCTGCAGCAGCAGCAGGTGCATCACCACCAGCAGCAGGACCAGCAACTACAGCAGCAGCTGCAGGCTCGATACCATACTCGTCTTTTAAGATTTGAGCTAATTCGTTAACTTCTTTAACGGTTAAGTTTACTAATTGCTCAGCAAACGATTTTAAATCTGCCATTTTATTAAGATTTTAAATTTTTACGTAAAATAATTTTGTTTTATTTGCGAACTTAAGGTGTTCGTTAACCTTCTCTTTCTTGAAGAGTTTTAACAATTCCTGCAATTTTGTTACCGCCTGATTGAAGCGCAGATAGAACATTTTTAGCTGGTGATTGTAATAATCCAATGATATCGCCAATAAGCTCTTCTCTTGATTTTAAGCTTACTAAGTTATTCAATTGATCATCACCAACATATACTGATGAATCTATGTATGCGGCTTTAAGCACAGGTTTATCAGAAGTTTTTCTCAAAGTTTTAATCAACTTAGCCGGAGCGTTTGCTGTTTTTGAGAATAATAATGATGATGAACCTTTAAGCGCTTCGTATATCTCAGAAGCATCGCCATCTAAACCTTCAATCGCTTTGCGAATTAAAGAGTTTTTAGCAACCTTCATAATGATATCACCTTCGAAACATTTGCGGCGGATGTTATTAATCTGCTCAACAGAAAGGCTAGAAGTATCAGCAATATAGAAATTGCCATACTCTTGCATTTGTCCTTGTAGTTCTAAAACTACGTCGTTTTTTTCTTCTCTGTTCATGATTAAATCCCCGCTACTGATTTAGTTTCAATTGCAATCCCAGGACTCATTGTAGAAGACACGTGAATGCTTTTAAAATAAGTTCCTTTTGCAGCAGATGGTTTTAATTTTGAAATTACTTGAATAATTTCAAGTGCATTCTCATAAATTTTGTCTGCTGGGAATGATACTTTTCCTATCGAGGCGTGTATGATACCCGTTTTGTCTACTTTAAAATCGATCTTACCTGCTTTAACCTCAGTTACAGCTTTACCAACTTCGTTAGTTACTGTACCTGATTTTGGGTTAGGCATTAAGTTCCTTGGACCTAAAACACGGCCCAATTTACCTACCTTAGCCATACAAGCTGGTGTAGTGATAATAATGTCTACATCGGTCCAACCACCTTCAATTTTAGCAACATACTCGTCTAAACCAACGAAGTCTGCGCCAGCTGCTTTCGCTTCTTCTTCCTTATCAGGAGTTACCAAAGCTAAAACACGTACAGTTTTACCTGTACCGTGTGGTAAAGTAGCAATACCACGTACCATTTGATTGGCTTTACGCGGATCTACTCCTAAAGATACATCAATATCAACTGAAGCATCGAATTTAGTAGTAGTGATTTCTTTTACCAAAGCAGCAGCATCCTTCAAAGTATAAGCTTTACCAGCTTCTATTTTAGCATGTGCCTTTTTTTGATTTTTAGTTAATTTCGCCACTGTTGTAAACTGTTTTTTAATTAATTGTTCCAGGGTGCGTCACCAGAAACGGTGATTCCCATACTGCGTGCTGTTCCAGCAACCATACTCATTGCAGATTCGATTGTAAATGCATTTAAATCAGGCATTTTATCTTCAGCAATAACTTTAATCTGGTCCCAGGTCACCGACCCAACTTTCTTACGGTTAGGCTCAGCAGAACCACTCTGTAATTTAGTAGCATCTTTTAACTGGATAGCTACCGGAGGGGTTTTGATGATGAAATCGAATGACTTATCAGCATAAACAGTAATTACAACTGGCAATACTTTACCTGCTTTATCTTGGGTACGAGCGTTGTACTGTTTGCAAAACTCCATAATGTTCACCCCTTTAGCACCTAATGCAGGTCCTACTGGTGGCGATGGATTTGCCGCTCCGCCTTTGATCTGTAATTTGATCATTGCACTGACTTCTTTTGCCATTTTGTGTTTTTTGTTTATTTAAAACTCAATGTTAAATATTGGAAGCATGTAACATTTATTTTCCTTATAGTTCCTATAAAACTTAAAGGACTGCAAAGATATGGATAATCTTGCAGTCCTACAATAGATTAGGAAAAATATATTTTATATTATATCTTTAAGTTTTTAATACCTAGTTTCCACTTTGAAATATGTATCAAACAGATCCCATAAATCTATAATAGCTTTTCTCCCTTTTCTACCAGGACATTTTTTATTATAATAATCTGGTGCATAAAAAAATAATTCTTTAATACTATCTTTAGTAATAAGATGTAGATAAATCTCACCACCATCTGATATTGCGTACCTAGAATGTTTTTCACCACAGCCTTCTCCATCAATCTTATCATCGTTAATATCCCACATTTTTAACTTGGAAGATTTAGACCAAAATTGATTTAAACTATCTAAACTTAAATAATGGGGGTTAAAAAATATGTTAATGTCAACAGGTATAAAATATATCAAATTTCCATTTTTCTTTAAAAACATATCTCTAAATGCTTTTGGAATATTTTTAACCTTATGATCCAGTTTTGTATTACTTTTATAGGTATAGGTTGTTATGGTGTCCCCTACCTTACTCAAAATTCTATAGCTTGGAATATTAAAAGTACCTACAAATTGTAATATATAAGTACTGTCTGCATTTTTTTGAAAAAATTCATGCAGGGGGGTTATGCCTACGTTATTCTGTGCTTTAGCATCCAAAGAAAAAAAACTAATTATAAATAAACAGATTATAACTCTCATAATTATTGTTTTTTGGGGCATAAAGGTGTACTATTATCGGCAAAACCATAATGATGAGCATTTTCCAAACCTTTCATTGTAGAAAAGTCCATTGTTAGATTTGTTGCTCCAATTTTAAAAGTATCATTCTCATAATTCTCTTTCCATAATGATGTACCTTGAACACCGCTCCAAGCCATTGCAGTAGCTTCTTTTAAATCTAAGTTAGGATAAATAGATTTCATAATATTTACAAACGGTGTAATATAATTTTTAGAAATATCCTCATGATTTTGTCCATGATTAATAGTGCTCCCTTTTTTATACTGTAGGTAAGCATGCAATGTTTCATGTATTATGGTTGCAAGAGCATATTCTTGTGTTGAGTTCTTTAACACATCTTCATTTAGTAAGATTGAACACTTGAAAATGCCCCCATCATAATTATATCCTGTAGTTCTGCCATCAACTACTTTCCCTTTATTATCATATAGTTCGGGTACGTTACTAATACCTACTTTTACCTTAGTGTTCGCATCCAAACTGGATATAATTTTACTAATTGTATCTGTAAAGTTTTTGCCACTTACTCCCTTTGCTTTCGCAAGTGCAGTCTTTAAACACTCATTGGTTAAACTATCAATAATCTCCCTATTTACGTTATTTTCTCCTGTTCCAGTGCTACTGCCACCACCATAAGAATTATTTCCCGTACAAGTAGTATATAAATAACTCTCAGAAATAACCTGTCCAGTATTCCCATTAAAAGTTGTCCAGTACCAATCTGTACATATTGGCTCAACAGGTACTTCTGGTGGTGCTTGCATAGTCATTAAAAGTTTATCTCTTAGCCCAATTGTTCCATTCTGAAAAAACTTAACTTTCAGTTTCGAACTGACCTTACCGTTAATAAATTGCTGTCCATATTTAAACGTGTGTGCAGCATCTAAAACTAAAACATTGCCGGTAAAATTACTATTCAAATCTTTTCCACCTTGAAATATAACTGTCAAATCTCTTATCGTTTCAGGTAAATCAGCATTTACAACTTCTATTAACTTAGCTGAATAACTTCCTAGTGAATCAGCAATAATCAATTGTGAAACAACCCTATTATTTCCTGTTTCCAATTTGAAATTTGAAGGCATAATTAAATAATTTATCTCCTTATCTTTAAATATCTCGACTTTATCTCAATTAGGTATATAAAAAATATTTTTCTCTGACGAAAACCAACTCGTTGCATGTGAAATGAGTTCAGTGTTTGAAATCATACTTTCGCTTTTCTTACACGAATTAAAGATAAATAACGAACCTACCACCGAGCAGCAGAAGAACACAAAGGGTTTTGAAAATAATCTTTTCATTTTGTTAATTTAGATTCTTAGAATAAATGACTTTTTGAGAGATGAGATAAATGAATATACTAATAAAACTTATTTTACAAAATACCATGAACGCAAAAAGCTTTTCTTTTTAAGAAAAGCTTTTATAATATCTTAGTAAAATTCGTAATTCTTAAATTTACAATCGTAAATCCCTTTATTCTTTTTCTACTTGCATATAGTTAAGTTCCAATGGTGTTTTACGACCGAAAATCTTAACCATTACTTTTAATTTTTTCTTCTCTTCGTTCACTTCTTCAATCACACCAGAGAAACCATTGAAAGGTCCATCCATAACTTTAATACCTTCACCAACATAATAAGGCACATTCATAGTTTCGCCTTGCTCGCTCATTTCATCAACAACACCTAAAATACGGTTAACCTCTGCCTGGCGCATTGGAATTGGATTACCGGCTTTATCGCCTAAGAAACCAATAACACTGTTAATGCCTTTAATGATATGCTCTAACTCTCCATCTAATGTTGCTTCGATTAAAACATAACCAGGATAAAAGTTACGTTCTTTGGCAATTTTTTTACCATCTTTCATTTGGTAATATTTTTCCATTGGTATTAAAACCTGAGGAACCAAATGAGAGAAACCTAAACGGCTGATCTCAGCATCAATGTATTGTTTTACCTTCTTTTCTTTACCGCTAACCGCCCTTACAACGTACCACTTTAGATCGCTCATTAGTAAATATTAATTAGAAAGTGATTTATAAAAAGTATCTAACACAAATGTAGAGCCTTTATCCATTGCAAAAATAACCAATGCAATAATTAAAGAAGCCACTAAAACAAGAATCGCAGAGCTTTGCAACTCTCCCCAAGTAGGCCATGTAACCTTATTGGTCATTTCATCGTATGATTCTTTTATAAACTCAACTACTTTAGCCATATTTATTATAATGATTAAATGATTGAATTAGTGAGTGAGAGAATGCTTAACATTCAATCATTAAAACATTCACTAATACAATCATTATTTTTTGGCACGGGAACAAGGATTCGAACCCTGATCAAAGGTTTTGGAGACCTCTATTCTACCGTTGAACTATTCCCGTGGATAAAATTAGCTAATCAGCATAGAAGCCAATTAGCTAATTTTTATATAATAGCTTAAAATTAAGCTAAGATTTCAGTTACCTGACCAGCACCTACTGTTCTACCACCTTCACGGATAGCGAAACGTAGACCTTTTTCCATTGCGATAGGAGAAATCAATTTCACAGAAATTGTAACGTTATCACCTGGCATTACCATTTCAGTACCTTCAGCTAGTGAAATTTCACCAGTTACATCTGTAGTACGGAAATAGAATTGAGGACGGTATTTGTTAAAGAATGGAGTGTGACGACCACCTTCAGCTTTTGATAATACATAGATCTCAGCTTTGAAATCAGAGTGAGGAGTTACTGAACCTGGTTTACAGATTACCATACCACGACGGATATCAGTTTTCTCAATACCACGTAACAATAAACCTACGTTATCACCAGCTTCACCGTAATCTAAAATTTTACGGAACATCTCAACACCAGTTACTGTAGATTTTAAGTTCTCAGCACCCATACCTAAGATCTCAACTGGATCTCCAGAGTTTATTACGCCACGCTCAATACGACCTGTAGCAACAGTACCACGACCAGTGATCGAGAATACATCTTCAACAGGCATTAAGAAAGGAAGTTCAGTTAAACGTGGAGGAATTGGAATGTAGCTATCAACAGCATCCATTAATTCCATAATTTTACCAACCCATTTAGCATCACCGTTTAATCCACCTAATGCAGAACCTTGGATTACTGGAATATCATCACCTGGGAAATCGTAGAAAGATAATAATTCACGAACTTCCATTTCAACTAGTTCTAATAATTCTGGATCATCAACCATATCCACTTTGTTCATGAATACAACCAATGAAGGTACACCAACCTGACGAGCTAACAAGATGTGCTCGCGAGTTTGTGGCATTGGACCATCAGTAGCAGCAACAACGATAATTGCACCGTCCATTTGAGCAGCACCAGTTACCATGTTCTTCACATAATCCGCGTGACCTGGACAGTCAACGTGTGCATAGTGACGGTTAGCTGTTGAATACTCAACGTGAGCTGTATTGATTGTAATACCTCTTTCTTTTTCCTCTGGAGCAGAGTCAATTGAATCGAATGAACGTGCCTCAGTTAAACCAGCATCAGCCAAAACTTTTGTAATAGCTGCTGTTAAAGTTGTTTTACCGTGATCGACGTGACCGATTGTACCGATGTTTAAGTGCGGTTTACTGCGGTCAAATTTTTCTTTTGCCATTTTATTTATAACTAATTAGTAGGTTAACTTTTTATTATTTTTATTTTTTGTTATTTCAACACAAAAAACCTTGTCTACTCTGTAATATATAACAGATTTAACAAAGCTTTATTACACCTGAGCCAACTATGGGAATTGAACCCATGACCTCTTCCTTACCAAGGAAGTGCTCTACCGCTGAGCTAAGTCGGCTTTTCCAATTATCAATCTTCAGTTTTGTCAGTTATCATAAAACTGCAACCTTTAATTGCCAACTGCTCAACTTTATTGGAGCGGAAGACGAGGTTCGAACTCGCGACCTATAGCTTGGAAGGCTATCGCTCTACCAACTGAGCTACTTCCGCTTTTAACAAATGATAGAATGATTGATTTGGGAATGATTGAATTACTATACTCACTCATTTTCTTATTCACTCATCCACTCATTAATCGTGGGGAGAGAAGGATTCGAACCTTCGAAATCTTGCGATAACAGAGTTACAGTCTGTCCCATTTGGCCGCTCTGGAATCTCCCCTACTTTATTTTAAAATACCAACACTTTAAAATAAAAGAGCCTCCTATCGGAATCGAACCAATGACCTACTGATTACAAGTCAGTTGCTCTACCAGCTGAGCTAAGGAGGCTTTTAATTTTGTGCAATGATACGAAAAATCTTCATTTTTCATACTATTAGCGTGTTTTTTAAAAACTTTAATCTTTTAAAAGAACTTACCTTTTCTTTGTTGCTTAACACCGTTTCCGAAAGGGAATGCAAATATACACACTTATATTTCACTTCAAAATAAATTTGAAAAAAAATAGCGAACATTTTTTGTTCGCTATCCTATAAATTATACTTTATTTAAATATACACTTAATAATCAGTCGCTTCGCTTTCTGTTAAAATTGCTTTATGTTCACTTAATTTTGCACGTGTTTTTTCTTTGTGCTTCGTGATTTGTTTCCTCAACGACTCAATCGCTAAATCAGTCGCCTCTTCAAATGATTTACATTGTTCTTTAGCGAAGAGTGTTCCACCCGGCACAATGAGTTTAATCTCACTGATCTTATTGGCTTCATCCTCTACGTTCTCTAATTTTAAATACACTTCGCCGCTAATGATCTGGTCAAAAAACTGATCTAGCTTGTTTGCCTTTTTCTGGATAAAGTCTAACAACTTACTATCTGCACTGAAGTGGATTGATTGAACTCCGATTTTCATTTTTCCTCCTTTTTTTACGCCTTTGGATGGGCTTGTTTATAAATTGTTTTTAATCTTTCGATTGAATTGTGGGTGTAAACCTGGGTTGCAGCCAAGCTGGCGTGGCCCAAAAGTTCTTTAATGGCATTTAAATCTGCTCCTGCATTTAACAGGCTTGTCGCATAACTATGCCGCAACACGTGTGGACTTTTCTTTTCATTGGTTGATATGTGGTTTAGGTATGAAGTTACAATACGGTATATTAGCTTTGGATATGCCGCTGCACCTGTATTCGTAACGATTAAGTTAATCAAATTGTTATTAAAATTCTGCAATTTTTTTTGATCAATATAGCTATTGATCTGATTAATAAGTTGTTTATTTACCGGAATAATTCGCTCCTTATTTCTTTTACCCAACACCTTAATCGTTCCTGAATAAGTATCTACATCAGCTTCTTTTAGTTGAATAAGCTCTGCAAGGCGGATTCCTGTACCAAAAAGCAATTCGATAACCAAATGATCTCTAACAGACTCGAAACTATTGTCAAAATAATTTTCCGAATCAAGTAGAACGTTCATTTTCTGCGAATCAACAAATACCGGAAGACGTTTTGGAATTTTAGGAGCCTTGATTAAAAGTGTAGGATTTTGATTTACCTGCTCTTCCCGCATTAAAAACTTATATAAACTTCTTAAAGCAGAAATTTTTCTGTTGATTGTGTTCTCTGAAGTTTTTCGCTCCATCAAATCAACCATATAGCTTCTAATGTGCGTATGCTTAACTTCTGTGAAGTTTATTTCGAAAGTGGCGTGAATGTATTGCTCAAACTGATCCAAATCAGTTTGATAGGAAGTGATGGTATGCGAAGAATAGCGCTTCTCGTGAGTTAAATAGGTAATAAAACTTTTTAGCAACATGCAATATCTCCTGCTAGGTATAGATATGAAGTTACAAATTGTTTTGATATAAAGAAATCATTAACTAATTGTTTATTGTAAAGATTTCGATGATAGCCTAAATCAAAAAAGTCCCGACCTAAAAGATCGGGACTTTAATATTCTATATCGTGAACAACTTATGAAGTTGTATCTTGATTCATATTCTGAATGTAAACAGCATGTTTAATTTCAGTACGACGAGCAACGGATTTTTTCTCGTATGCTTGGCGACTACGTAGTTCTCTCAATACACCAGTTTTTTCAAACTTTTTCTTGAAACGTTTTAGGGCTTTATCTAATGATTCGCCGTCTTTAATGTTAATAATGATCATAACGCTGAAATACCTCCTCTCGTGGTTTTTAAATTATTCCCCTATTAGCGGGGCTGCAAATGTAAGTAAATAATTGAATATGAGAAAGATTTTTAAAAACAAATTTTATTCAAACATTAATTGTTTTATAATGATCTTTAATTACTTTTAGTGATACTTTAATATATGACAACCGGTAAGAAAACAATCTCGATCATTGCAGTTTTAGTAATTATTATTTTAGGCATAGTATTTTACTATCGTTATTTCTTCGTGTTCGGCGAAGGTGTGAAAGCTGGCGAGCTAAACTTTGTTGTTAAAAAGGGTTATATCTTCAAAACCTACGAAGGAAAAATAATTCAGAGTGGTTTGAGATCACGGACTACCGGAAGTGTGCAAAGTAATGAGTTCGAGTTTTCAATTGCAAACAAAGAACTTGCTGAAAAGATGATGGCCAATAGCGGTAAATTTTACGAGCTGCATTATAAACAATACAATCATGCTTTACCCTGGAGAGGATTTAGCGAATATGTAGTAGATAGTATTATAACCGCTAAGTAGTCTTTAGTCTTTAGTCTTTAGTCTTTAGTCTTTAGTCTTTAGTCTTTAGTCTTTAAATTAACTGACCTTTGCTCAACTTGTTTTCCAAATAATAGGTTTAATTTTTCTTTTTCGGAACTTTTGCGCCTTCTTTTTTCGCCTCGGATAAACCAATCGCTACCGCTTGCTTCTTGGACGTTACTTTCTTGCCAGATCCTGTTTTAAGCTTTCCCTCTTTCATCTCATGCATGGTTTCCTCTACTTTTTCACCAGCTTTTTTCGAATATTTTGCCATAGCTTTAGTTATTAGTCGTTAGTCATTAATCAAAACCGCCGTTAACAAAGCTTGGTTTTAAAAATTTAGCAAAAAAAATCCGAAGGTGGTTAAACACTCCGGATTACTCATAATGTATATTTGGTTTAATAACTTTGAGATCGAGGTTGAGGAATGAACTTTAGCCTAAATCTTAGCCACTTCCCTTTCCTTTCTTAATTAATTTAAAATCTCTCTGGCGATGACAATCTTTTGTATTTCTGATGTGCCCTCTCCTATTGTACACAATTTACTATCGCGATAAAATTTCTCTACCGGGAAATCTTTGGTATAACCATAGCCACCAAAAATCTGAACCGCCTCTGTAGCCACTTTAACGGAAACCTCCGAAGCGAAATATTTAGCCATAGCCGATTCTTTCGTCATCGGCAAATGCCTGTTTTTTAAATCAGCTGCCTGACGGATTAGTAATTCTGAAGCTTCAATTTCAGTTGCCATATCAGCTAGTTTAAAACTTATAGCCTGGAAGCTGGAAATAGGTTGTCCAAATTGCTGGCGTTGTTTCGAATAAGCAACTGCAGCATCAAAAGCACCCTTTGCAATTCCCAATGCTAATGCGGCAATAGAAATCCTTCCTCCATCCAACACTTTCATAGCTTGTTTAAAGCCTTCGCCTACATTACCCAACACATTGGCTTTAGGCACACGGCAGTTATCAAAAATCATTTCTGTAGTTTCTGAGGCCCGCATACCCAATTTATTTTCCTTTTTGCCGGCCGAAAAACCTGGCGTTCCGCGTTCCACCACAATTGCAGAGATTCCTTTCGAACTTCCCTGCTCCCCTGTTCTTACCATTACAACTGCAATGTCGCCACTTTTACCATGGGTGATCCAGTTTTTTGCGCCATTAATAATGTAATCATCACCGTCTTCAACGGCAGTGGTCATCATCCTTAATGCATCAGATCCGGTATTGGCCTCTGTTAAACCCCAGGCTCCAATCCATTCGGCAGTAGCTAGTTTTGGTAACCACTTTTGTTTTTGCTCCTCATTGCCGAAAGCCAAAATATGCCCTGTGCAAAGTGAATTGTGTGCAGCAAGTGATAATCCAATAGAACCACAAACTCTCGCCACCTCGACAATTACATCAACATATTCTTGGTAACCCAAGCCCGAACCACCGTATTCTTCAGGAACTAAAACACCCATTAAACCCAAATCGCCTAATTGCTTAAACAACTCTACAGGAAAATGTTGCGCTTCATCCCATTCCATAATATTTGGACGTATGTTTTTCTCAGCAAAATCGCGGACCATTGCCTTTACATTTTGTTGAGTTTCTGTTTCTGAAAAATTAAAGCTAACGCTCATTAAGTTTATATTTTAAGTTAGTTCTGGCAATTATAAACAATTATTTTATAGTTAATTGCCATTATAAATTTGCATCAATGCAGAATGAAATGGTATTCGGTTCAATAACATTAATGATTAATTTTAAAGGTATAAATACGGTATAGCAGCTATTTTATATTTTTTAGTTCATTACGTATGAATTTTAGTTATTTGAAAAGGTTTAAATTAAATAAACCCGATTAATCGGAAATACTTTTTTTTTGAAGCAACCCTAAATGTACTGTCATGCTGAAGCACGAAGCAGCTGCAACCGAAGCATGACAAAAGTTAAAAAAAGATTGGGGTGAAAGCGGGACTATCGAAACCGATTAGCACTTCGATTGCTTTTCTAAAAAGAAATATAAGGTGTAATCTTATCGATTACTTCTTGATTAAGGATTAGGACTTTCTTTAAATCAGCCGGATCACTATAATTTCCATGCTGCTTTCTGTATTGGATAATGGCATTAATTTGTTTGTAGGAAAGATATGGATTTCCTTTCAAGTCGTTAAATTGTGCGGTATTAATATTGATAATTTTTAGCGCCATCGGACTTACTGAAATCTGATTTTTAATCTCCTCGTAACGAACCGAATCTAAACCATAAACTTCCATTAGCTGCTCTTTTTTATGGAAACCGCCTAAACGTTCCCGATACTTTAAAATTCGATTAGCAAATGTGCCACCAACACCTTTTATTTCATCAAGCTGGGCAGAATCTGCAGTATTGATATCGATAATTGTCGGAGGTTTTTTAACATACTCCTTTTTTTCAAAACCGAGATCTTTCTTTGGATAATGGCTGGACTGATTCTCAATACTAACAAATGGAAATAGTTTTCTATACATCTCTGGCGAAATCGTGTACATCTTTTGAAGATCTTCAGCCTTATAGAATTTACCACCTTTATTAGTATAGTTCACAATAGCTTGTGCCTGTTTTACAGATAAACCTAAAGATTGCCATCCTTCAACACTTAAACTATTCGGATCAAAATTAAATAGTTTTACCTTCCTGGATCCTCCTGATCTTTCAATTCGATCTCTGGTATAATGAAAATCTTGTTGGTCGGTTATTTCTAATTTATGGATTTTGGCTAGTAAATCAGGACTGTCCTTTTCTACCGTTTGCACCTTCTCGTATATAATAGGTATCGCCTTTAATATGATGATAATAAATATCAACAACAGTAATCCATTGAATTCGCCCTTACTGAAACCAAAATGTTTATTGAGCCAAATTCTCATGTGTGATATGACGTGTGTATTATAAATATAAATCTTATTTTTGGGATTGCAAAGCTCACGGGTTTTAGCTATCAACAATCTAAGAATATTATATGAAGATCATTACTACTTCTGAGTTTGCGAAAGCAACCAAGATAGATAAACTCGGTGTGCCAGGTTTGGCCGGCTTGATGATGGAGCTCATGAAACTGAATGACATTAACGATGTTTTTGCTCAAAATCAACACTTTAAAGGCTTAGAATTTGTAGATAAAATTTTGGAAACTATTGGAGTTTCTATTGAATTTGACGAAGATGATTTAAAGAGCATTCCTAAAACGGGGCCATTTATTGCCATTGCAAACCATCCTTATGGCGGGGTTGAAGGTTTGGCCCTAGTGAAACTTTTATGCACTGTACGTCCGGATGCGAAGGTAATGGTCAATTTCATTTTGAAAAAAATACCTAATCTAGATGAATTTTTTGTAGCGGTAAATCCCTTTGAAAATGTACAACACTCATCGAGCATAAGCGGTTTAAAAACTACTTTCGATTTACTGAGAAATGGAATACCAATAGGAATATTTCCTGCGGGTGAAGTTTCTACCTTCAAATTAGATGCGCAACAAGTTACCGATAGAATGTGGCATCCGGTAGTTGGGAAGTTAATCGCGAAGGCAAAAGTGCCGGTTGTTCCCATTTATTTCCATGGTAATAATGGCGTTTTATTTAATATTTTAAGTTTTATTCATCCTACCCTTCGTACTGCTAAACTTCCATCCGAGTTTTTAAACAAACAAGGTTTAACCATCAAAGTTCGTGTTGGAAAAGCGATCGCTCCATCAGAGGTTTCGCACATGAATAGCAGTAACAAGTTGATGGATTTCCTTCGTGCCCGCACCTATGCGCTTGGCGTTGGTTTAGATCAGGAAAGAAGGTTATTTAATCCGCTTAAATTATTCAAGATAAAGAAAAAGCCAGCAGAGATTATTGAAGAGACTTCTCGTGAGTTGATTAAGACCGAAGTGAGCAAGTTGGAAGATTTTAAAGTATGGACAGAAAAAAACTACGAGGTTTATATTGTTCCCACGCTAAAAATTCCAAATGTTTTACGGGAGATTGGGCGACTTAGGGAAATTACCTTTCGCGAAGTTGGTGAGGGAACCAATAAAAAAATCGATCTCGATAATTACGATATTTATTACAACCACCTATTTATTTGGGATAAAGATCTGGAGAATATTGTGGGTGCCTACCGCATTGGAAAAGGCGATGAAATTTTAGAAAGCATGGGTCGTAGAGGTTTTTATCTTTCCGAACTTTTTAAAATGAAAGATCAATTTTACCCTATGCTAAAACAAGGCATTGAACTGGGCAGATCGTGGATCAGAAAAGAATATCAGGGTAAACCGCTTCCATTATTTTTATTGTGGAAAGGTATTTTAAAGTATCTTATTGATAACCCTCAATATAGATACATGTTCGGACCGGTAAGTATTAGCAACAGTTTTTCTAAATTTAGTAAGGCCCTGATTGTT
Organism: Pedobacter sp. AC212; assembly: GCF_979258625.1. Taxonomy (NCBI): domain Bacteria; kingdom Pseudomonadati; phylum Bacteroidota; class Sphingobacteriia; order Sphingobacteriales; family Sphingobacteriaceae; genus Pedobacter; species Pedobacter sp. AC212. The sequence continues at coordinate 4,330,673 of NZ_OZ409870.1, forward strand.
GATTATATCACTAAAAACCATTTTGATTATGAAATGGCGAAATACGTTAAGCCACGTAATAAATTCAAAGCAGATTTACTTCCAATTTCGACCGACACATTGGTTGATAGTAGTGAATCTTTTAAAGATTTAGATAGCATTATTGGCGACATTGAAAATTCGCATATTAAAATTCCTGTTTTATTAAGGCAGTACATGAACTTGAATGCAAAGATCATTTCTTTCAATATAGATCCGAAATTTTCAGATTGTCTGGATGGTTTCTTAGTGGTAGATACACATAATATTCCGCCAGAGATGTTGGAAAAACTCGGTAAAAACTTATAGCTTTAAAATAAAAATACCCAGACATCCATCTGGGTATTTTTGTTATCAACTAACCTAAACTTTATAAATACTAACCAAATATTTATGCCACAAATATGAGGATGTATTGTTAAGAAGAAATTAACTTAAGATTATAAAATGGATGTTTTTAAAGGTAATTGTCATCATAGCTATACAATTATTTACGCACCATAATAGCTGTTTGCTTTCCATCGCCAAGCTTAAATGCTTCCTTACTAAATAAAACAAAACCATTATCCATAAAAACGATTGCCTGCGCTATTTTCTTTATAAAAGGCATTGATAACTACTTCTCACCTCTCGGCATTGATGGCTGGTACTGGATCATGCAAAAGCTAATCAACTTTTCGAAGCTGACAAACCGCCAGGACAGAAATAGGCGCTATCCTCAATCACTCAATTTCTCTTAATAAATTTTGGTGTAAACATTCAACCATCGTTTCTTTATCGTGATGGCAATTGTCTCTTCTATAATTGATGATATGTCAATATCGCTAATGCGAATGGGTTTCGTTTTTTGCCTTTTGCGTTTAGGCACATGATTGATTTAACAAAAAAAGGTTACAACAATCGCTGTTGTAACCTTTATCTAAATTAACGCTCTCAATCTTTATGATTGTGATGCAAGGCTCTCACCCCTTGCGTTGGCAAAAGTATAATTTATGTTTGAATTAACAACAAAAATTTTTAAAAATTTCTACCTAATTTCCTATAGCCGCAAATCTGTGTTAAATATAGGTGAACAACATCCAGAATTCTTAACATAAAGAAATTGTTGATTTTAAGTTAATAAGATGTAAATTTAATGTAACCAAATATTAATGAATTGAAATCAGGCTTTTACATAAATAAATTTCGACAAGTACTGCTCACATGCTTGCTGCTTTGTGGAATTTCCGTAATGGCTCAAAATCGATCGTTTGAATTTTATGATGGTACTTTTAACTTCAATTTAGATTCATCATTAATTATTTCTACCGTTAATAAGCCAACGACTGCCGAGGCCCTAAACTTTTATAATAAAATCGAGTCAGCAGATACCCGAACAATCATTTCAGCACTTAAGGCTTACCAAGAAAAACACCATCTTAACGATTGGATCTACTATCAACTGATCAGGAAAACGGCCGAAGAGATTAGCCCGAAGGCAGAGAATTATTTTCGTTATACGCTTTACAAATGGTATTTACTAAGTAAATGCGGCTACGATGCCAGAATTGCAATCGGCAACAATCAGATTGTATTTTATGTAAATAACGATGAAGATATTAGCGATATCCCTTTCTTTATGATTGATGATAAAAAATATATGTGCTTAAATTATCACGATTATGGGAAGCTATTTAAGCAGAGTGTTTACGTTCCTGTTAAAATTAAGATACCAGAAGCCACCAAACCCTTTTCTTATAAAGTAACGCGAATGCCCGAGTTTAAACCTGAAACTTATGAAGAAAAGGATCTTCAATTTAGCTATAAACAAAAGGTTTACCACTTTAAATTAAAAGTGAATGACGAAGTGCAAAAGATATTTAAAAACTATCCGGTAGTAGATTACGAAAGCTATTTTAATATTCCATTGAGTAGAGAAACCTACAGCTCTTTGATTCCAATTTTGAAAGAAAACACCAAACACCTGGATCAAAAAAACGGGGTTGATTATTTAATGCGATTTACCCGATATGCTTTTTTATATGAAGATGACGGCCAGAATTTCGGTAAAGAGAAAAGATTGTCTCCAGAGCAAACTTTACTAAATAAATATAGCGACTGCGATGACCGGGCAGCATTATTTTTCTTTTTAGTAAAGGAAATCTATAATTTACCGATGATTGCCTTGCTCTACCCTACACACTTAACAATGGCCGTTCAGTTCGATAAACCCGTAGGGAGTTTCATTACCTATCAGGGCAAAAAATATTCCTTCTGTGAACCTACCCCACAAACGCAAAATCTAAAAATTGGCCAGATTTCAAGTAATCTAAAAAATGCCAGTTACGAAATTGTTTACGCATACGAGCCAATCAAAAAATAGTCGTATTTCGATAATTGATGTTAATTTAATATTAACAAAACGTAATCTTATTGCTAAAAACCGAAACTATACTGCTTTTACGGTACTTTAGTTCACTAAATAATTTTAGTTTAAAAACAAACCCTATGTCGGCAGTCATTTATAATATTTTAAAAGAATTTTTTGTTGAGGTTCATGGCCACCCGGTTAAGGCCAGAATTATGTCGCCGATTAATGACGAGAACAGCTTCAAGTTTCAAATTAGCCACTATTTTAAAAGCAAAAGTGATGCTGATGCAAATGAGCCGGCAGCAACATTTACCTCTTACGCCAACGCGGAAAGACATTTGTTAGCTTACCTGGAAGCCTTTCAAAACACCTTGGATTTAGGTGGCGAGATAGCTGAAGGAAGTAATTTCTAAATATTTTCCTTATCGTCTTTTTCTGGCTAGATTTCTTCATCGATCATTTCCTGCTCGAATTTCTTTTTGTCTTTTTGGTTTCTCTTAATGATAAATACAATTAACAGAACCACCATTATGGCCACTACGATTACAACTGGCAAATTTACACCCATGGTTATTTCTTTAGTGATGAACAGATCATTATAAATATAACACAAAATATTTTTGATGTTAACTCTCAATCCTACGCTTAACATAATCATAATATTAATTTAACTTCACGAAATTTTATCTTTGGAGAAATCCATATGAGTTAAATGAAGAAGAATAAATCCAGGTCGAAAAAGCAATCGGCAAGCAAAAAATTACGTAAAGAATTAGAATCTAAATTAGCAATAGCATTTAACGAAGTTGTAAGCCAGGTAGGTAAAGCCAAAAAGACAGATAAATTGATAGAGAAGTTTGCGAAACAACTTTCGAAGAAAGTGACCTTATTGCAACAAGACGATTCTATTACACCTTTTATAAAGGAAGATGATAATTTACTCGTTACAGCAGTTGATGAGGCGATTGAAAAGAAAGTGAGTAAAAAGAAAGATAAAACGGATGCAAATAAAACCGCATAAAAAAAGGGTCAGAAATTAATTTCTGACCCTTTTTTATATAGTTTAACTTCTCAAAATTATTTCACTGCGCCTGGAGTAGTATACGCTAGTACTTGAGGATCAGCATCAGCCCATCCAGAAGCCCAATTTACCGAACCAAAAGCACCTTTATAATCTACCTTATCAAAGAAAGTATTAGAAACTTTAGCATTAGTAAATGATGCTCCAGTTGCTGCCGCTGAGTTAGCCGACAAAGTGAAGTTTGCAACCGCTGCCGATCCACTTGCTGCGAAATCTGTTCCGTATGCATACGGAGTATTAAACAGTGTGCTTGCGAAAAGCGCTGATCCAAAAGTATTATCAGCACGTAACTTAGATTCAATAGCTGCTGCTACTGCTGTATTACTTACACTTACTTCGGTATTTTTTATACCGTAAATTAAGTTATTAGCAATAACCATATTTCCTGTAGTGAAATTTGCTGAAGTAGAACCAGCAGTTATAACTTTCGTGTCATCAATGTAAATTCCGATTGGGAAACCAGAAATTACTGAGTTTAATAAGCTCATTGAAGAGTTACGACGGATTTGAGCACCATGGTAAAAGTTAGCATTGTAAGAACCACCAGCAGCTTTAATCGGACCTAAAATAGTTACGTTAGAAAATACTGCAGAAGTTTTTGGCGATTGATCTGTACCTGTTGCATTGTTATCAGATTCGAAACCATTAGATTGAGATTGATCGGCAACAGTTGAAACACGTTGTGCCAACGCAAACTGAACATTACCAGAGTAACCAAAATCTGTATCAAAATCATCATCCCAGGTACCAATAGCCAATAAGTGTTTTGCATTTACAGTACCACCGAACCATTCAAATGCATCATCTCCTGATCGATAAACTTGAACATAATCTAAAGTAGTGCCATTACCAACACCTCCCATTGTTAACCCGTTGATCTCATTATCTACTGAATAAGCAATACCACCAAATTCAATACGTACATATTTCATTACACCAGAGTTATCAGCTGCATCAGCACCACCATAATAAATATATGCTTTTTCGTCTTTTCCAGTAGGTTGAACCAAACCACCTTCAATTTTAACATCTGTACCTTGGTTTACTGGCGCTTTACCTAAAAGGATAATACCACCCCAATCTCCTTGGCTACGAGCACCTGCTCCTAAAGCCGAAGTAAATACAATTGGTTTATCAACTGTACCAGTTGCATTGATTTTTGAACCACGAGTGATAATTAACGTTCCTTTAGAAGCTTTATCTCCTTTGATAATTGTTCCTGGCTCAATAGTTAAAGTAGCGTTGTTACTTACAAACACAAATCCTCTTAATAAATAGATCTTACTTGCCGACCAAGTTGTATTTGCTGAAATTTCTCCAGATACTTCTACAACATTTGAAGTTGAACCAGTTGGAACATCAGTTGCAGGTCCTTCTACAATAATATTCTTCTTGCAAGAAGTTGAGAATAAAACCACCGCTAAAGCAAGTAGTAGAAATTGGTTTTTCATTTTTTTTGTTTTAAATGTTTTTTTTACAAAGAGATACTTTTAATTTTTCTTCAGGATTAAAATCCTGTTAACATATTGTAAAGACTAAAAAGAGTAGTTGAATGATAATGAAATATTTGTACCGCTTTTGTAAGAGGTAAAAGTTTCGTCTCCACCGTTACCTACACTTCCATTGTATTTTTTATCTCCGTTATAATCGAAGTATACTGTGTTTCGTTGGTTTAAGATATCACCAACATTCAGCTTCACCTCACCTTTAGATTTAAGTACCTTGTAGCTTGCTTGAAAATCGATTACATCTCTCGGGTTTTCCCAGGTACTAGGGAAACGGATACCACCTGCCTGTACTATTCTTCTTCCAATTTTATTGTAAAGAATATTGAAATTTAACTTGTTATCTAAAGCACTGTGCTGTAAACCTGCATTGATTAAATATGGAGATTGACCAACCATTGGACGAGTTTTATCAATATAATCTTGATCTGTTGGATTGGTTACCTTAGATTTAATTATGGATAAATTGAAATAAGCAGTGGTATTTTTAAAGAAGCCTTCATCATTAATGAAGTTTAAATTCTTTCTACCCTCAAACTCTAAACCATAAACATAAGCTTTTGGTGTATTGAAAAAGGCAACATCAACAGTTGATAATACATCATAACGATAAGTTTCAATCGCATTTGTAAAACGCTTATAAAAAGCAGAGACTGAGAAAAGCTGTCCTGCTTCTGGATAAATTTCATAGCGTAAATCAAAATTATCAATAATCGATCTTTTCAAATTTGGATTACCAATAATATTGCTCAATTGTTCGTAGTCATAATAAGAATTTAACGAAAGTTCTCTAAATTCCGGCCTTGCCAATGTACGGTAGTAAGCGGCACGCAAATTGGCTTTTTTAGTTAGGCTGTAAGTTAAGTTCGCAGATGGGAGTACGTCAAGCTGGGTATCATCAACGTAAGTGCTCAACGTATTCATTAACTTCACATTATAGTTTTCAACCCTTGCTCCATAAACTGCTCTAAAGTTTTCGCCAAATTTTTGATCAAGCATTAAATAGCCATAATTGGTAAACGAGTTAGCATTGTAATCATCTAATGGTCCACCAACCTCGGCCAACTTGTAAACACCAGACTCTATTAATGATTGAGAATAGATTTCAGTGATTGGCAAAGATCTGATCTGAGTTTGTAAGTCGATATCGTTAGTTTGTAATTGTGCCCCCACAAAACGAGCATTGAAAGTTCTTTCACGATATTGTGATCCTAACCCCACTTTCATAGTAGTAGAAGCATCAAACAATTTGAAAGGTGTAATGTAATTAGCCTCTCCAGAATATAAATTCTCGTTCAAATCAGAAAACAACCTCGTATTTTCCTTACCCAAAGATGTGATATTTGCTTCATAAGGAACTGAAGGATCATTTTGAGAAGCGAGAGCTTTTTGGTAATTAAGCTTTAACTGGTTAGGTTGATTATTAGTAATATTACTATATGATGCCGTCCATTTCAGTTTACTATTTCCTTCGCCTATTTGATGATCACCTTCTAAAGTTGCCTTGTAAAGAGATTTCTGCATAATATCATATGCATAGAATTGATTAAGCGTATTGGCATCTCTAATACCTGTACGAACAGTATAATTGTCGTCGTAATTTTTATTGTAGATGTTTTTGAAACTAATTTTATTCTTTCCAAAACTATAAGCAAAGTTAGCTAAACCCCCAACATTTGTCGAAAACCTATATTGATTATCGTTATAGTTGTAGATATAAAAATTACGTTCGTTGTTCTCGTAAATCGTTTGCGCATTCCTGTAAGTTGCAGAAATCATTGCACCGAACTTATTCCCATTTTCAAAGTTTTTCACTCTACCTAAATTGAATTGATAATTTTGAGTAGGTAGCGCAGTTGTAGTTTTAATAGAATTATCTGTAGGAAAAGATTTTAAAGCTGCAATATTTTTCGCGTTAGATAACGTTCCCGCAGCGATTGCTTCACGAGTAGGGAAATTTTCGGCCAACTGCTTCCCGCCATCTTCATAACCTAAGTAGGCAAGTGCATTTTTCTTTGTACCTAAAAAATCTTTAAATGTAGATTGAGAATTGTAACCATATCCAACACCAAACGACAAGAAGTTTTGATCTGGAATATCTTTAGTTACAATCTGTACTGCACCTCCTGCAAAATCTGCTGGCAAATCTGGTGTAGCCGTTTTACTTATCGTAATTTTATCTACCAAGTTTGATGGTACAATATCAAAAGAGAAAGCTTTTCTGTTAGCTTCAGTACTTGGTAAAGTAGAATTATCAAGTGTGGCCGTATTATAACGATCACTTAAACCGCGTACAATAACAAACTTGTTATCTTGAATGGTTGCGCCACTAACACGTTTTAAAACATCAGAGGTATTCCTATCTGGTGACTTTTTGATTTGCTCGCTTGAGATCCCATCAGAGATTAATGCACTATTTTTTTGCTGAGCATACAATGTATTAATAGACTCTTGCTTAAAAGAAGCTTTAATAACAACCTCTTGAAGATTCTGTCCACCAGCCTCAGCCAATGTTACACTCAAGTTAGTAACAGCAGGTCCTTTTACATCAACATCAGACACTTCTTTAGTTTGATATCCAACGTAAGAAAACTCCAAGGTGTATTTTCCTGAAGCCATTGCTTGCAATGTGTAATGACCATCAATATCAGTCGATACGCCTTTAGCAGTGCCCTTAATTTTAACCGTTACCCCAATCAAGGTTTCACCGGTTTTTTTATCGGCTACCGTTCCAGAAATTTTACCAGTTTGTGCGTAAGCTGCAATGCTCAGAAATGAAATCAGCATGACTAATGCCGACTTTTTAAAAATTGTGATTAAGTCCAATTTGCCTGTATTTAATTTTAGGCAAAGCTATTACCACAATGTTAGCTGTATGTTAGATGTTAATTAAGCTTTGTTTAGCTAAAGGTTAATTTAATGTTAGCTACTTTTAGGTTAGTATCTTATACCCGTTTTCTTGCAGATAAAGTGCAATAACCAAATCGGACCGATTAACAGAAACTTAACATCATCTAAAAAAGATGGTTTCTTACCCTCAATTTTATGCCCAATAAATTGACCTACCCAGGCAGCGACAAATATGGCGGCATAAATCGCATAAGCTGTCCCGCTTCCCAAACCAACAGCCTGCTCTATTTTCACAATGACATAACTCATTAACCCTACCACCCAAATCATTAAAAAAAACAATACAGGCGAGAGCGTGAAATAGTAATATAAACTAAATGCCAACAGAAAAGAAGCCCAATTGAAGAAGCCGTTGTAATTGCCTAAAAAACCAATGTGTGGAAATGGAATTTGCCAAACCAAGCCCAGTAAACTAAAAACAATCAATGGAACACAAATCCAATGCACTAGTTTATTGGTCGGATTTTGGTGGCTTTCCGCATACTTATCAAAAAGTACATCAACAGGGCGTTTAGGTTCAATTTGGATAGTTGGTTTGCTCATGGTGTAAAAATATGAAAAATGTTGGAGAAAGCGTACCGTGAGCTTGTCATCCATTAGAAATCGATTTTTCATCGACTGAAGCCATCTCGTAGTGTTGGTTTAATATAGATTGCTTCGGCTCGCTCATTCCCTGCCTCGCAATGACGAACTTTTTAAAAATTAGCACCAATGCTAATTATCTCTTTAATCTGCGGGAAACCTAAATAGATAATTGCATTGGGCTAAAAATCCCCCCGCAGATCACGGTGATTTTCGCAGATAGGAATTTTATCATCTCATCCGCCGTCATTTCGAGCGAAGCCGAGAAATCTTTGAAATTAACACGTCCCGAGTACAGGTCTAAAAGATATTTCCCTTCCACTGTGTTTTCAGTCGAAAAAACGATCTAAAAGACAATTCATCAAATAAGATCTGCGTTAATCTTTTTAATCTGCGGGAAACCCAAATCTATAATTGCATTGGGCTAAAATCCCCCCGCAGATCACGGTGATTTTCGCAGATTAAAAGAAGTTTAAATCGCCTATCACATGTCAACCCCAGAAACCAAAAAAGCGATGGAAAAAATTCCATCGCTTAATTTTTTGTTTATTAAACCACTCGTCATGCTGAATTCAGTTCAGCATCTTTTCTATTATTAAGATCCTGAAACAAGCTCAGGATGACGATTTAATCTATTTTGCGAATGCTACCGAACGTGTTTCACGGATTACAGTAACTTTGATTTGCCCAGGATAAGTCATCTCCGTTTGAATACGTGTTGAAATATCCGCAGCTAATAATTCTGCCTGTGCATCCGTAATTCTTTCGCTTTCTACAATCACACGAAGTTCTCTACCTGCCTGGATGGCGAAAGTTTTCTCTACTCCAGGATAAGACAAAGCCAGTTCTTCAAGATCTTTCAAACGTTTGATGTAACTTTCCACTACCTCTCTACGTGCACCCGGACGAGCACCTGAAATCGCATCGCAAGCCTGAACGATTGGAGAAATCATCGAAGTCATTTCTATCTCGTCGTGGTGGGCACCAATTGCATTGCAAATTTCTGGATGCTCTTTATATTTTTCGGCTAGTTGCATTCCTAAAATTGCGTGAGGCAATTCCGGGTTATCGTCAGGCACTTTACCAATATCGTGTAATAAACCAGCACGTTTAGCCATCTTTGCGTTTAAGCCCAACTCAGCCGCCATTGTAGCACAGAAATTAGCTACCTCACGCGAGTGATGTAAAAGGTTTTGACCATAAGATGAACGGTAACGCATACGGCCAACCATTCTGATTAACTCGGGGTGCAAACCATGAATTCCTAAATCGATTACCGTACGCTCGCCAATCTCTACAATCTCATCTTCGATTTGCTTTTTGGTTTTCGCTACAATTTCTTCAATACGGGCAGGGTGAATACGACCGTCAGTTACCAAACGGTGTAAAGCCAAACGGGCAATCTCTCTTCGTACCGGATCGAAACCAGATAAAATGATCGCTTCAGGAGTATCATCAACAATAATTTCAATACCAGTCGCAGCTTCTAAGGCACGGATATTTCTACCCTCTCTACCAATCACGCGACCTTTAATCTCATCACTCTCGATATGGAAAATAGAAACCGAATTTTCAATCGCAGCTTCTGTAGCCGTACGTTGAATGGTTTGGATCACCACTTTTTTGGCTTCTTTGCTTGCAGTTAACTTTGCTTCATCAACAATATCTTTTACCTGCATCATCGCTTGCGTGCGGGCTTCTTGCTTTAAATTCTCTACTAATTGCGCTTTAGCTTCTTCAGCAGAAAGGCCAGCAATCGTCTCTAATTGTTTCAGGTGTTGATTTTTTAACACTTCAACTTCTTCTTGTTTTTTAACTGCAAGTTCAGTTTGCTTTTCTAAATTGGCTTTTTGCTTATCTAGTTCCTGCTCTTTTTTGTTGAAGTTTTCCATGCGCTGATTTACCGATTGCTCTTTCTGCTTCATAGTATTCTCACGCTGATTGATGGAATTATTTTTGGCATTCACTTCTTGTTCATGCTCTGCTTTTAACTGCAAAAATTTCTCTTTTGCTTCTAAAAGTTTATTCTTTTTTAAGATTTCTGCATTGTTCTCTGCATCCTTTAAAATCTTTTTCACCTTGTTTTGGGCTGCAATTTCCTGCCCTTTTAACAGGTTGCGCAGTAGGAACCTGCCTACCGCTATACCGATACCTAAGCCTGCTATTAAGGCAAATATGTATCCTAGAATTTCCGTTATCTCCATTTTGTTTTTTAAGTAAAAAAAAACCGCAACTAATTTTTTTAAAGTCTCATCATTTTAAACCTCAACTAAGCATAATTGGGATTTAAGCCATTTTCAGGTGCATAAAGCAGATGAAATACGCCCTCTTAACCCCATAGATATTGAAGTGTTAAGTTTTATAAATTTGAAACTCAAAAAACTAGCCGCGGCTATGTTTTTATGCTAATTAGAGCGACGCCATCCTGAATTTATTCCAGGAACTTAACTGTTAAGACTCTGAAACAAGTTCAAAGTGACAAATCGCCAAAGAACGAACCTTATTTTGTAAAAAAACCGTTGAGTAAAATATCCAACTCTTCAACTTTATCAGCAACGGCAGTATCTTGGTTTTGCACTTTATTTTCCGTTCTTAATACAGCGGTTGCATAATGCAAAACTGCCATAGAAAGAAGATCCTGCTTATCTCTAACCGCATAATTATCTTGATAATCTTTTATGCGCTCATTGATCATTTTAGCCGCCCGTCTCACAATTTCTTCCTCTTCTGTATTCACCTTAAGTGGGTAAATACGGTCGGAAATGGTTATTTTAATCGAGATTTCTCCCATTTGTTAGCTTAGTTTCTGATTTCTTCGCATCATTTATTTTTTAAGTAATGCGATACTTTTATCAATCTCCCGCACAAAATCGTTAATTTTTTGTTTAATATCAAGCGACTTTTCACTTGTACCCTCAATACTTTTGGCCAATTTAGTAACCCTTAATTTTTCTTCAAGTTCTACATTTTTGGTTTTCGATGTATCAAGCGCAACTTTTAACGATTGATTTTCAAGCTTTAATAAATCATTTTCTTCTTGTAATGCATTACATAACTCAATTAATCGAGCTGTTTTTTGTAATACCTTATCTAATTGATCTGCAACAGAAGTCATGAATTTATTTCTAAAAATACGAATTTATATTTTATTTCCTAATTTCTGCACCCGCTTGCTGGGTTAAATTCGCGATTAATTTTTGCATCGTATTTTCGATCTGCTTATCAGTCAGCGTTTGCTCCTCATCCTGCAAAATGAAATTCAACGCGTAAGATTTTTTACCTTCCGGTAATTTGTCACCTACATAAACATCAAAAACACCAACTTCTTTGATCAATTTTTTATCTGTTTTAAAAGCAATTCCTTTTAGGGTATCAAAAGTTACGGCCTGGTCAATCAGCAACGATAAATCTCTGCGTACTTGCGGATACTTGGAAACCTCTTTGTTAACGATTTTATTTTTCCTTACAATATCCAGCAAAGTTGCCCAATCAAAATCAGCATAAAAAACCTCTGCATTCACATCTGCAAGTTTACGGTCCGCCTTGCTTGCTGCACCAAAACTAACTAGCGTTTTGTCTCCACGGAAATATTTAATTCCATAAGCGAAGTTTTCATCATTCAAAACATCAGTTTGATAACTGGAAATCCCTAAACGATTGATAATCGCATCAACGGCTGACTTCAAATTATAGAAACCTACCGATTTGGAGTTTTGATTCCATTGCTCACTTTGTTTTGCACCAGATATTAATAACAATAACCGCGGGCGCTCTACATATTGTTCGTTAATTAAATGATAGGTTTTACCAAACTCATAAAATTTAACATCAGCATTTTTGCGGTTTTGATTATGAGCGACACTCTCCAGCGCTGGCATTAACATGCTTTGACGCATTACATTTAAATCGCTGCTTAACGGATTTAAAATAAAAACTGCTTCATCTAGGTTTTTAGAGTAGGTTGATTTTGTTAGTGAATTACACATAATTTCAGCATAACCGTTGGCACTTAATAAATCTGCAACGGTATTATGTGTATTTTCTTTCTCTGGCTTTAAACTGTAAGACAATGAAGCATTTACTTTTGAAGGAATAGCAATATTGTTATAACCATAAATCCGTAAAACTTCCTCTGTAATATCGCATTCGCGGGTTACATCTACTTTAAAAGACGGCACTCTCAAAGCCAGAGTATCATCAGATGTACTGGTTGCGGTAATTCCTAACGCGGTAATGATATGCTTGATTTCTGCGGATGGAATATTTGCCCCAATGAGCTTATTGATGTTGTTATAACTCACTTCAAACTCGAAAGGACGAATGTGATTAGGATAAATATCAGAAACTGACGATGAAATTTCGCCTCCAGCCAATTCTTTAATCAACAAGGCCGCATATTTCAAAGCTGTAACCGTAATTTCCGGGTCAGTACCACGCTCGTAACGGAAAGACGCATCAGTTTTTAAGCCATGCCTTTTTGCAGTTTTACGTACCGAAACCGAATTGAAATAAGCGCTTTCTAAAAAAATATTCTTTGTGTGAGTATCAACACCTGAAGTTTTGCCACCGAAAACACCTGCAATACACATGGGTGCATCTGTATTGCAAATCATCAAATCATCGGCACTTAATTTGCGTTCTACATCATCAAGGGTTACAAAAGGCGTTCCTTCAGCAACTTTTTTAACGATTACTCTTCCGCCTGCAATTCTATCGGCATCGAAAGCATGTAAAGGCTGGCCAAACCCATGTAACACGTAGTTGGTAATATCTACCACATTATTAATCGGGCGAAGACCAATTACTTTAAGTCTATCTTTTAACCAATCTGGAGATTCGGCAACCGTGACTCCGGAAATAGTCAAGCTACTGTATCGTGGACAGGCTTCTGAATCTTCAACCTCAACCGGGATAACCAGATTTTCATTATCTGTTTTGAAAGCAGAAAGATCTGGCATTTCATATTCGCTTCTGAAATAGGCAGCTAAATCTCTGGCAACACCCAAATGTGAGGCTGCATCAGCACGATTTGGCGTTAATCCGATCTCAAAAACAAAATCATCATCCATTTTGAAATGGTCTTTAGCACGAATACCGATTTCGGTATCCTCATCCAAAATCATAATTCCATCGTGAGATTTACCCAAACCGATTTCATCTTCCGCACAAATCATTCCCTGCGAAACCTCGCCCCTGATTTTCGATTCCTTAATTTTAAATGGCTCACCTTCCAAAGGATAAACGGTTGTTCCAACGGTAGCAACCACAACTTTTTGCCCGGCTCCCACATTTGGTGCACCACAAACAATTTGAAGATTTTCTTTGCCGCCCACATTTACCGTCGTTACACGTAAACGATCGGCGTTAGGATGTTGCACACAGGTTAAAACCTCGCCAATAACCAAACCCTCAAGTCCGCCAACAACAGGCTGAACCTGATCAACACTTTCTACCTCTAAACCTACATTGGTTAAGATTAAGGAAAGTTCTGCCGGCGTTTTGTCTATTTTAACAAATTGTTTTAACCAGTTATATGATATTTTCATTTATTGAGATTTGAGATTCCAGACAAGAGATTTTAGACATACCACATCTAAAACAGTCGTTCAAGAATAATAAAACGCAAAGATAATATTTAAAGATGAAACGTTTTAGAAATTGAAAAACATTGAATGATTAATAATTTTATTTATTAAGACTATATTTGTTTATGAGCACTACTGTTTATAACAAAGCAACTCTTTTTAAGAAACTTCAGAGAAACGCGGAGAAAATAAAGTCTTTCGGAGTAGAAAAGTTGGGTGTATTTGGCTCTTTTACTACCGATCGAATTACTGAGGATAGCGATATCGATTTTCTTGTGGAATTTGATCCCTCCAAAAAAAGCTTTGATAATTTTATTGAGCTATCTTTCTACCTAGAGGATTTATTAAATCGCAAAGTCGAATTGGTAACACCACAATCATTGAGTAAACATATTGGTCCTTATATTTTACAACAGACTCAATATGTCAGCATCTAATCGTGAGTTGATTAAACACATTTTAGATGAAATTGACTTCATTCTTGAGCAAACAAGCTTCAAAAGCAAAGAAAGTGCAATTACGGATCCGGTCCTTTCAAGAGCTTTGATCAGGAGTTTAGAAATTATAGGAGAAGCTAGTTCTAAATTAGACGACGATTTTCGTGCGTTATACCCTCAAATTGAATGGAGAAAAATTATTAACACAAGAAATAAGCTTATTCACGATTATTTTGGAGTAGATTATGATATCGTTTGGGATATTATCATCAATAAGCTACCAAACCTCAAACATTCGTTAACAGATTCCATTTATTGAGGTTAACCTACCGCCCGATGCTTAAATTGGATAAAATGATGGCACAAGCCCCGCCGCCGATCACGATCATAATTACCGATATAATGATCAACATTAATCCTGGCTTCACAGGTTGATTTCTGGAAGATCTGATGATCACCTGAACTAAACCAACGATAAACAATACCGCCACCGCAAGCCAGTAAAAAATAATTAGCCCCATAGCCTATCCGTTAGCGAGTAACACCGCACAAGCACCGCCACCAATTACAACCAGTATAATCGACGCGATTAACATTTGTACCCCCAGCTTTGTAGGTTCGTTGTTGGATGATTGTACAATGATGGTGATAATCCCGCCGATAAACAGTCCGACAATGGCGAGGCCATAAAGAAATAAGAGGATAATGACCATATCAATTCATATTTAGTTTTTCTCTAATAGTGTCGATCTTGTGATCACGATAGAAAATGTTCATCGTTTCAAAAGGCACCATCTTATATTTATCACTTACAATGTGAACGCAAGATTTCTTCACTGCTCTTACATCAAAATCAAGCGGATCCATAAAATTCATGATGATGATGCGGAACAGATTATCGTAACTTAAATTATCTGATTTCACCCTCGGTAAACAACACATCAATTCTCCAAAAGTATCCTCCGCACAATCTACAGAAACACCGGTACTAAATAAATTTAACATGTGCTCCTTCAACTTTTCGTCATGCTCAAAAACGATGGTATTTTTGGAGTTGTTCAATAAATCTTCAGGGTTGATTAAATGTGTCATTGGGATCACTTCATCGCCGATTTTGAGTGCATAGGCCATGCAAAGGGCATCTGGGTTACAAGGAACCGGAATTAAATCTTGCGGGGTAAAAGTAGGATACTGTTCATATATCTTCCTTCGAACCTCCGTTAACGTAATTCTTCCCTTTTGGTCATTGTAATCGTCATTCCTCCCGGCAACCTGTGTAGGTTGAAAAGTTACCCCACGAACGCAACGCTGTTTAAGTGCGTACTCCAGAATATCTCCGATTTCGTGATCGTTTAGGCCGTTTTGTAAGGTTACCACCAACGTTGTAGATACATTAAACTGGTTTAAATGATCTATTGCTTTTTTCCTCACTTCGGTTAAATCTTCTCCCCTTAATTTGGTTAACACCTCCGCACTAAAACTATCAAACTGTAAATAGATTTCGAAGTCGGGCATATAAGAGGCCAGCTTCTCTACAAAGGAAATATCTTTAGCTATCCTGATCCCATTGGTATTTACCATTAAATGTTTAATGGGCTTGGTTTTCGCCAGATCCAATATTTTAAAAAACTCCGGATGCACGGTAGGTTCGCCACCAGAAAGCTGAACTACATCTGGCTCTCCTTCATTTGCAACCACCACATCCATCATTCGTTCAATTTCTTCCAGTGTACGATGACGGCCATAATGTGGCGACGACATGGCGTAACAAGTTGGGCAGGCTAGATTACAACGATCGGTTACTTCGAGAACGGTTAAACAGGAATGCTGCTCGTGATCGGTACATAAACCACAATCGTACGGACAACCGTAATGCACCTTCGTATTAAACTTAAGCGGCATTTCCGATTGTTTGTTGTAATTTCTAATTTGCTTGTAGTACTCCACATCATCAGCAATCATCACCTTACTATCGCCATGCGTTTTACAATTTTTAAGCATGAAGACTTTCGCGTCCTGAAAAACAATTTTCGCATCGCAAAGCATCAGGCATTCCGGACAAAGACTCTTGGTATAATCGTAATAAATATAATCCCTGGTGTTAGCCATATAGAACGTTTTTAGTAAAAGCTGATTTCGATATTCTGATGATGAATTTATAATAATAAGCAAAAATCAGCAAAGCAGACCAATGAATGCTGCTTAAATTTAGAAATAATGATTGATACGGCTTGATAAATTCGATGAAAAATCTAAATAAAAAATAGAGTATCATAAATAATTTAAAACGATCTCCATTGATCAGATTCTTGCTTTTTAGTGAGTTAAAGAAGAATAAAAGCACTATCAAATAAAACATTTCATAGAGCATAATCGGATGTCTCTTTATCCCATCGCCCAAATCCATTCCAGTAAATAATTGGGTGGCGATACCAAAAGTCGGCTCATCTATTCCCATTGAAAAACAACCGATTCTACCAATGAATAATGCAATTATAATCGGCACAACATAAATGTCTCCCGAAGCAATATGAACGCCGATGATTTTTTTTAATAAGCTCTACACCGAACAAACCTCCAAGCAAGCCACCAATAATAGTTTTACTTTGATAAAGAATGGAAAAATTGAGCTGTCCCAATATCGCCGGAGTTTCTAAAACCGCTACCACCCTCGAGCCGATCAAAGCACCCACCATCGCCCCAAGCATGATCCATAATCTGTTTTCATCAGAAATGGGATCAACAATCCCCTTCTTTAAATAATAATATACCCGAACACCTACAATGAAGGCCAGGGTTTCAAACAAGTAATGATAATGGTATTGATCACCAAAAAGTTCGAATTGAAATGGAAAGGGCGAGTCGGATTTCAATAGCTTTCAGTTAGAACCACAATCTAGCAAACACTGGTAAATGATCGGATGGATATCTTTTATCTTTACTGTCAGACAGTACAGCGAATTTTTGAACTTTAAAACCGTTGTTTACAAAAATATAGTCGATTCTATTTTTTAAATCGCTGTTAAAATCAAAAGCGTTGAACGTTCCATTCGGACCATACGCGGGCTCTATACTGACTTCTTTTGCATCAGTTAAAAAAGATTTTATAGTGGCAATGGCTTCGGTTTCTGGAGTTACATTTAAATCACCCGTAAAAACAACCGGCAAAGTAGGGGCAATTTCCTGTATTTTCCGTTTTAGAAGCTTGGCAGATTCAATCCTCGCCTTCACACCAATGTGATCGTAATGGGTATTAAATACCAGAAATTCTTTTTTGTTGATTCTATCGTAAAGCCTCACCCAACTGCATACCCGGTTTAATGCGGCATCCCAGCCTTTTGATGGCACATCTGGTGTTTCTGAAAGCCAGAAAGTCCCTCCGTCTTTTTTGGTAAAGCGATCTTTATCATAATATACCGCGGAAAATTCTCCTTTGCGTTTTCCATCCTCACGCCCCACACCAACTACATCAAAATTGGAGTTTTCTAGCAAGGCATCAAATTGTTCAGGCAAAGCCTCTTGTACGCAAAGGATATCAGCATCGTGGAATTTTACCAGCGCTTTCACATTTTCCTTACGGTTAGGCCAGGCATTTACACCGTCTGATGCTACATTTAAACGAATGTTATAAGTAATAATGTTAATTGGCGCTCCTTTCTTTTGGGCAAAGGTTACAACAGAAATAAGTATTAAACAGAATAAGGTTTTAAAGAATTTCATAAGATGGGTTATTTTTTCAATTTGCCAATATTACTAATTTAGTGTTAATTCAGTTTTAAGTAGTCAAATTGTTATAAATATACTGGCTGAGATTAATCGACGCATACATCTTCTTGAACACAAAACATCACCAGGGCGTCTCGACCGGAGTGCAACGAAGCGGAGAGATCTTTGAACTTTGGTGTGGCTTTATACTAGTTTAAAAGATTTCTCGGCTTCGCTCGAAATGACGACGCCCTGCTATCCGGCATAGGAGCTGATGGAAGAGCCTGTCCCGATTTACCTTCGGGAGAAAAACCTCTATCCGCCTATCGGCACCTTTCTCCTTAAAGAGAAAGGCTCGTAAAAGAATGCCATCTCCTCATTGCTATAATAACCCTGCTTCCCGGCATAAGATATGATGGAAGAGCCTGTCCAGATTTATCTTCGGGAATAGACCGTTGAAACTTATGCACTAACTTTCAATTATCAGGCACAAGGCAACGCGTTCTGTTCCGACCCTTCGTCGGAATACTTGCGTTGCCGCAATGGAAGTTTCGACAAGGATAGCCGACATCAGATGCATCGGGAAGCCTTGATTGTTGGTTACCTTTTTATCAAGAAAAAGGTAAGATGCCGCCGCCGATGAGGCGAAAGAGATCCTTCGACTACGCTCAGGATGACATAATGATTTGATTAAGAATCGCTTAAAAGATCTCTCCGCTACGGTCGAGATGACGACGCCCTAAAATAGGCCCTCGCTGTAGCTGCCCTGCTATCCGGCATAGCCAATTTTGGAAGCAGAAAGCAGTGGAAAACGAGCACAAACATTCAAAAACCAGTAGTCAAGGAAATTTGCAGCCGAAAAGGAAAAAGCCAGGGCTGGCCTCAAATTACCGATAATAGTTTTCCGCTAGCTTTATGCAAACAAAAGAGGCAAGCCTTGGGCTTTTGTTTCTTTTGGGCCAAGCCAAAAGAAAAAGGCCGCCGCCGATGAGGCGAAAGAGATCCTTCGACTACGCTCAGGATGACATAATGATTTGATTAAGATCGCTTAAAAGATCTCTCCACTACGGTCGAGATGACGACGCCCTAAAATAGGCGCTCGCTATAGCCGCCCTGCTGTCCGACATAGCAGCTGGTGGAAAAAACCTAAATCAAATCCTCATCTTTATAACTATAATAATAATCGTTCGCAAAAATCAAGTGATCAACTACATGCAGTCCCAGCATAGCTCCAGATGCGACAACATCTCTGGTAAGTTTATTATCGCTTTCACTGGGTTTTAAATTTCCCGATGGATGATTATGCGCCAGAACGATATAGGCCGCATTATTTTCAATGGCTACTTTAAAAATAATCTTTGGGTCGGCCACCGTTCCAGCTTGCCCGCCTTTGCTAATTAAATGCTTGCCAATAATGTGATTAGATCGGTTTAGCAATAAAATCCAAAACTCTTCATGGTTAAGATCAGCAAAGGTGTGGTGAAGGTATTTATGAACGTCGCTGGATGCGGTAATTTGGGTAAGCTGCTCTTGCTGTGTTTCCCTTCTTCGCAAACCAAGTTCCAAAGCGGCCACTATCGAAATTGCTTTCGCCTCCCCTATGCCTTTAAACTTCGAAAGATCTTGAATAGATGCCTTTCCAAGTTTGGTCAGGTTGTTATCGTAAAACGCTAAAATTCGTTTACTTAAATCTACAGCTGTTTCATTTCTGTTGCCCGATCCAATTAAAATTGCGATCAGTTCGGCATCGGTTAAATGCCTGCGACCATGCTGTAAAAGTTTCTCTCTTGGCCGATCTTCTTCCGCCCATAATTTGATTCCTAACTTTTGATCGTATTCATCCATAATTTTTTACGCAAAAAAGGCATCCCAACTTTTGGTTGGGATGCCTTTTACTAATATCGTAAAAAAAATTAGCTTATGCTAAACCGTTAACGAATTTCGTTAATTTCGATTTGTTGTTAGCTGCTTTATTTTTGTGGATGATGTTCTTTTTAGCTAAACGATCTAACATAGAGATCACTTTAGGCAATAAATCTGAAGCAGATTTTTTATCTTCTGCAGCACGTAATCTCTTGATGAAAGTACGGGTAGTTTTTGCCTGATATCTGTTACGTAAACGTTTTGTAGCGTTTGCTCTAATTCTTTTTAATGAAGATTTATGATTTGCCATTTCTATTTAGCCTTTTATTTTTTCTTAATCGTTTCCTATAATTCGGGTTGCAAATATAGAGTTTATGTTTTTAAATTACAAAACAATTTAACTTTTTTATCCACATAAATTGCAACACATTTTCCAACAGCAAAAATACATTAAATTTATTCATTAATAACACTTTAACCCAGCTTAATAAAAATTTACTTCTATTGAGAAAACCTGCTTAAAAATACTATTTTTGGGGAAAACGATTTTTGAGTGAAAAAACGAATAGCCATTTTCGCATCCGGCTCAGGCTCTAACGCCCAAAAGCTAATGGAGCATTTTAAACGCAGTAACGACATCGAAATTTCTTTGGTATTAACTAACAACGCTGATGCTTACGTACTCCAAAGAGCAGATAACTTTGAAATCCCCTCCCACATTTTCGATAAGCACGAGTTCTACAAAACGGAAGAGGTGATCAATTTACTGAAAAATTTAGATATCGATTTCATTGTTCTTGCAGGTTTCCTTTGGTTAATTCCTCAAAATTTAATAACCGCTTACCCGGGAAGAATCATTAATATCCATCCTGCAATTTTACCGAAGTTCGGAGGAAAAGGAATGTATGGCGACCATGTACACAACGCGGTAATGGCTGCCGGCGAAACTGAAGGTGGCATCACTATTCATTATGTAGATGAAAACTATGATGAAGGAGAATATATTTATCAGGCTAGATATAAAATAGACAAAGGCGACAACCTGGAAATGATCAAATTTAAGGGGCAACAATTGGAGCATCTACATTATCCAAAGGTTGTTGAAAGTCTGGTAAAAAAAATAAAGAAATAGCCAAGGCCTATCCGGCATAGGAGCTAATGGAAGAGCCTGTCCCGATTTACCTTCGGGAGAAAAAACCTCTATCCGCCTATCGGCACCTTTCTCCTTAAAGAGAAAGGCTCGTAAAAGGATGTCACCTAATTGCTATAGCCGCCCTGCTCATCCGACATAGGAGATGATGGTCAGGAGAAAAACTATATGTTCTATATGCCTATATGGCTTAAAACCTAAATAGTTTTGATCTTTACAAGAGGAAAAACTGAGAGAGATTTGTCTCTTTTGGCAATTTCGTCTGTACTTGGTTAAATAGTGCATAAAATGAAGCTTACAGTAAGCTTAGGCAATCGTCAATCACCTTCATCAGGCCTTCCCTTCAAATCGCCTACTCGCTCAAACCATTCTTTAAAATCTTTTGATCTCCGCTGTGCAACCATCAGTGCTCTTTCTTTAAATTCGAAGCACAACTTAAGCTGCAAAATATTCGAACTATGATTTTCATAATGACTGATAGCAGCACGATGAACAATCTCCGATCTGCTTATCAAAAAGTAATGCTCATTAGGCAATTCATTTATCGTCAGCTCCAGGGTTTTATCCCAGTGCACCTTTTCACCCCCAAACTTTAGCACAAAATTAGATTTGCCATCACTAAATATAACCGCAGGTGCTTCCGGGCCGGCAATAGGAATCGGCGCTGGCTTATTATTGGCTAAGTTTCTGCGTAAAGGGCTATTTTTTAGTTTCAATAGATTTAAAATCAGATAATAAGCATGAACAAGTGCAACTAGAAAAATAACGACCGTAAAATCATATTTAAAATAATTAGCAACCAGAATAGAAGTATCTCTAACCATAAAATAAAAAGTTGCAAACATCACAGCCAGACAGATGGAAAAGAATACGAGTACCCCTTGAATTAATAGCCGCTTCTCTATCGCCTTTCTCCAGGGATAACGCAAGTCAAAATAATAGCTTATTTGGGTAATAAATTCACTCATCGAAATCGCAATTATAATGCTTCCTATACAAGAAAGGTAAAATCCATAATTATGCAACATATCCAACAGATCGTCCTCACCAAAAAAAACTAGAAAAATACCTGTAAGGGTGGCGCAAACGATCCTGATTTTACAACGAGGATAAATACCCGCATCGCTGCGGAAGAACTTCGCTATGAACATGAGAATTTAACTTAGATAATCAAATTAAACAGAATGCTCTAATTTAAAGATTTAACTATAAATAAAACATATCAAAAGGCAGTTTATCGCTCATCCTCATTTTTTATATCACCCATCAATAAATCCGCCTAAACCTGCTTTAAAAGCACTTTTCAATGATAGGTTTGCTGGAAATATGCACGAAGCATATATCACCTTAACAAATTAATCATGGAAAAATTACCTTTATCTCAGGAAGGCTTTGATAGTCTTCAAAACAGATTGTACCAACTATCCAATCAGGAACTACAAATTCAATCAAATGAAATTACAGTAAACTTTCCGCGGTGGATAAGTGAACATTTTGAGCTCAGTACACAGCAAATTGATCACCTGAAATCACTCCCGGCAGCTGCGCTAGAACAATTGTCGTCGCAAACTGCTATTGCTATTCAGGGGAGGCTAAATGTCTCATTAATCAAACCAGATGTAAAGCCGATTAATTCTTACGACAGTAAATACATCAAAACAGCCAGCCAGGTTCAGGTCCTGGCCTCAGATGATGATGAATTTGAAGCCGAAGGCGAATTAGTCATTCAGATCGGTTACTAATCTGTAAATCATCCCTATTTATAAGAATTAGATTGAAGGTGCCATCATATTTCCAATTCCTAAGTCCCAAATCATTTGGGCAAGGCTCGCTTGCCCAATTTTAGCAAGTAAACCTTAAACAAATGACTGCAATACAAAATTTCATCAACCATATCCACCAATCATACCCTATCTCCTCCGACCTGGAAGAATTCTTAATCACATCACTTCGGGAAAATAAATACAGTAAAAACCATACATTGCTAAATGTAGGCCATCTCCCAAAAGAAATCTATTTTCTGATTAACGGATCAGCAAGGGTCAGCTACTTCAACGCGAAAACACAAAGCGAAAACATTCTCTGGTTTTGGCTACCACAACAGATTATTCTCCCTTTGGAAGGCATCGCTAGAAATTACAAGTCCGAAACTTCGATTATACTTAATCAAACCACAACTGTAATCAGCCTTTCCCTAGTACATGTGAAATATTTACGTCAGCTCTTCCCAGAATTTGTTAACGTTGGGCAATCAATCCTGGAAGAATTAATCAAAAAGTTAGCGAGTCACCTACAATTGGTTAAACACGCCAACGCCAGGCAACGCTATCAGTTCATTCTCGAAAATCAACCCACCATTCTGGATATGGTCAACCTCAAAGATGTCGCCTCATTTCTGGGCATGTCACTCAACACCTTAAATCATATTCGGGCAATCAAATAATTAAAGCTAATGGCAGAAAAACAGGCAAGCACCCACTTTGGCATCAAACATAAAGAAACATCGTCAACATACTGCCTGTTAGATATTTATCATACGTCCACACCAAACTAACTTGCATGTATCAAACAGAAACTAAAATGAACAAACAACACCCATTGTTATTGATTTGTACGACAATCCAGTTGATGTTTTTCTATGCAGCAATATCAAAATGGATGGCTTTCGAAAAGTTTGTGGGCGAAATGCATGTACAACCCATTCCACATAGTTGGTCTATGCTTCTGCCATATCTTCTCCCACCCTTCGAAATCCTCATCGCCCTTAGCTTGTTTCCTCCATTTCAAAAATGGGGTTTATGGCTGTCAACATTCACCATGTTAATCTTCACAACCTATATTGCTTCAGGTTTATTAAATTTTCTTGGTACAATACCTTGCAGTTGTGGCGGTATCCTGGGCACTTTATCAATAAAAACCCACCTGCTATTTAACCTGGTCTTTTTAGCACTTTCTGTTTGGGGCATATTCATCATTCAAAGAAAGGAGGTCAGGGAATTAAGTAACTAAAAACCGGCGTGAACAAGGTTCGGCAATGGAAATACTAAACAACCAAATTACCGGAGGCGAATTGAGTAGCCTTTTAAATCCTAAACTAAATTTTAAATTACATGAAAAATTACATTTTCGGCCTGGCGGCCATCGCAATCGCATTTGCAGCAAGTGCATTCACCACCAACTTAAAAACACCAACACAGTACCATTACAAAAGCAGTTCCGCTAATATTACGGATATGCGCAATATATCAAATTGGGAACAGGTTTCTGGTAGCACTTCACCTTGTGCCTCAGGCGATAATGTTGTTTGCCGCATTACTTACGATGGCAATTTGGCTGCTTTCGATTCTTATTTAGATACCCAGTCTGCAGATGATCTATTAGATCAGGCAGACGCAACTAAAGATTAGGCAAAATCAGCTGTACCCGTTCGGGTACAGCTTTTATTTCAAATGCCTATCTTGGATTGGGAGAGATACCCGTTAAACTAATAATCCCTTCAGGTATAGCCATCGCATAACGCAGATCATTGGGCTTCAAAAAGGACTGTCCCTGATTAGTTGCTCTACTAATGCTAATATTTCCTCCAATTCGATTTAAGCGCTTCAAGTCTACCCAGCGCAATCCCCTCATCACCAACTCTTTCCGCCGTTCAGTCAATATCTTATCAATTACCTCCTGCTGAATGGAACTTTGAAAGACTGGATAAGAAATATTTTTATTCCACCGCATTTTCAATAAAAAATTCACGTCACTGAGTGCTTCAGTAAGCAGTCCTTGTCTGGCCAGTGCTTCCGCCCTATTCAGATACATTTCGTCAACAGCAACCCCTGCGAAGAGGGCTGTTGAACCGGTATAATTTCCTTTGAACGACCGTGTACCATTGGCGTTTGTCCTAAAAAATATCGTCCTCCGTAAATCAGCAGTAGCATATTGATTATAAAGTTCATCCACAATATAAGAACGTGCCTGGTTTAATGCTGTTGTTGTAGTCATACTCCAGTAAAACAATGTTTCTCCTCCGTATTGCGGAAATGGCGCAGTTGAGCTTGTGCTCAATGTATTAAAATCCAAAAGTTTATTGTTCAGGTTCAGCGCAGAATCGGCATAAAATCCCGCCTCATGAAATGCATTCATGGCAATAAATGCCCTTGATAACATAGCATATGCCGATACTTTCGATGGGCGCATCACATGCACCTGGCTAACAGGCAATAAGGCTGCAGCCTTTTTCAAATCTGCAATTGCCTGAGAATAGCTTTCTGATACACTAGGCCTTGTAGTGAACTCGTTAAAATCTATGCTAGTTCGGATAGGCACCCCATAGGGCGAACTTTGCGCCGAATCGTGTGCTGGCGACCAGATAAAAGCAGCATGCAACAATCCGATTCCTTTATGAAAATAAGCCATTCCAGCTATATTATCCCATTCTGCACCATTCATAGCTGTTTTAGGTATCTTCACAATCTGTTCCAAAACCGTATTCCCGTAGTAAACATTGCGGTAAAGATGTTGCCAGCTGTTCGATCCCGGATCGAATACGTAATCTGCCTGCCAGCTATACAACCTCCTATCGCTTTCACGGGTCACACCAGATAAATTGGCGTCTGTGATATAGTAATCATCAGAAGCAACTTCCCCGGCATAGGCCGCAGCTTGGTTTAACCTTAAATAATCATCCATCAGACTCCTTAAATCATCAAGGGTCTGCGGTACGGCCAAAAGCTTATTTGATTTGGCCTCAAGATATTTTTCACAACTGGCCAGGCTCAATACAAGCCAAAACCCTGTGGCAATCAAAATCAATACTTTATATTTCATAATCGTTACTCTTAATAGATAATTTCAATTAATACTTTGTCCTCCACTCCAAGCTCCATGCTCCAAGCTCCAAACCCTCAACTCCAAACTCCCAACTCCCAACTCATTAATACCCCGCTCTCAATCCGAAGCTAAAAGTCTTTGATGGTGGTATGGCACCGATCTGATAGTCTGGATCAATACCTAACTGATTTGCCCTCCATAAAATTCCCAGATTAGAAGCACCTGCGGTAAGCTGTAGCCGCTTCAAGCCTATACGTTTACTAAACCTTTCATTAAGCGTATAACTCAGGTTTACAAAGGCCAGTCGGATATGATCTCCTTTTTCTACCAGTACGTCACTCATGTTATAAAATTCATCCCTGCTGCTTTCAGCCGGATAAACCGCCGAAGGTACCTGAGTATTTATTTCATCTCCTGGCCGCTGCCAACGCATCGAATAATCACTATGCCCGGTGCCCTGGTTATAGAGATTGCTATAATTAATACCCTGCCTCTTAAAATAATAACCTAGCTTATAAGTCACCTGTACATCAAGGGTCAAATTTCGGTATCGAAACTGATTGCCCAGCCCGCCAAAAACTGTTGGGAAAACCGATCCGCTATAAACCAGATCATCAACGGTGGTAGCAGTACCTGTAAGGCTGGTATAGTTGGTACTGATTACACCTGTCTCATAACCCTGAGGATTTCCATTAAGCGGACTAAGTCCTCCAAAACGATAAGAAAACATGGCATAAACAGGATAACCCGCCAACGGACTAACAGAATTACCAGTGCTAACCAGATTTTGTCCACTATAAGACGGCAGGTAGTATTCCAATATTCTGTCCCGGTAAATACTAAGGTTAAGCTGACTATTCCATTGAAAAGCCCCGCTCATGTTTCGGCTGTTCAACATCAGATCAATCCCCCTGCTTTGTATCTTGGCCACATTTTTAGTCAGTGTAGTACTAGGCACCGCCGTGTAATCAACCAGAGCAGTTCCATATAAATCAGTAGATTTCTTGGTGTAAGCGTCTATACTACCACTAAGTCTCGACTGAAGAATATCAAAATCTACTCCGGCATTGGTGGTAGCAACTTGCTCCCACCTTAACTCGGGGTTGGCATAAGTATTAAACCGGGAAGCATTTGTTCCGGTAAAAGGAGAAGCACCTGTACTGATAATCGTGGCCAGTGCCGATCTTCCAGGGTCAACATTACCACTCTTGCCATAACTCAGCCGCAGTTTCAGGCGGTTAAATACTGCTGATGTATAAAATCCCTCGTCAGATATAATCCATCCCGCACCAACTGACCATAAGGGCTTCCATTTATCATTACTCGCCACCCCGAAAACATTTGAAGCATCACGCCTTACGCTGGCATTCAGCAGATAACGGTTTTTATAACTGTATCCTGCATTTCCATAAAACGAAACAAATCGGGTCAAACGTTCGCCCAACGCATTATTTCCTGGAAAGATAAAGTCGCTAAAACCGGTAACGGAATTAGGATAAGGTGTCGTAAAATCCACATTGCCATAAGCAAGCGTTTCTTCTCGGTAACCATAGCGTTGGTTGGCCGCAGAAATATTCTTTTGGTTACTCACTTCGCTTCCACCCAATACGGAAAAATCATGTGATCCGAAACGCTGGCTCCAGTTCAGCTGCCCCCTCAATTGTTGGCTCGTCATAACGCCTTCTTCCAAGCCTAAAATTCCGCCCATGGGTACTTTGTAAATGGTGTTTGCCCCATTAATTTGCGTATATTGGTTTATGGCCAGCCTCGCCATATAACTTTCCGGATCATAGTAGTTTCGGTTACTGCTTCGCTGTTCTTCATAGCGGTATTGCACCGAAGCTTCAAGCCCTTTAAGTATCTTGTAATTCACCCCAATGTTACCCATCAAATCACCAACTTTAACACTCAAATCCTGATGTTGGTAATCATCGGCAGGATAATAATTCCAGTCCAGATACCCTTTCATAGAATTTAAATAGCTCATAGAATAATTCTTCGCCACAGCCACGAGGTTTCCCTGGGCATCCCTCACACTTAAATAAGGGAATAGCTGATTACTCCCGTTTGCCAGATCCTGATAACCGGCCCGGCCGTTTCCGTTCTTGGTTCCGGTGTAAAGCCCCTGCCAGCTGATGCTCAACCGATCACTTAAACGCAACATGCTTTTATAATTAAAGCTAAGTCGGCTCCCTGCCGCTCCTAAGTCCGAAATGTTACGGTCATAACCAGCACTAACATATGTAGTCAGCTGCTCTCCCCCCAATTGTAAACTGATAGCATATTGTTGCCTGAATGCTTTTTGATAATTCGATTCCAGTAGAGTCTTCCTGACATCATTTCCCTCCAACATACTCAAAGCAGTATTCAGATCTTCTGTACTAATTTGCCCTTTACTATTCGCAACCAGCAATTCTACAACAGGCGATAAAGGCGGCCGCAAAACAGAATTAATATTTGCATCGTAGAACCCCATCACATAAAGATCTTTCTCCAGGTCTATAAAATCGGCCGACTTCAACTGTTGCAAGTACAATAGATCTGGCTGCTCAGTAAGATTAACATTTCCACTAAATTCGATTGCCAATGGCGTATTCCGTTTCCCTTGTTTAGATGTCATCACAATCACGCCGTTCCCAGCCCGTGCGCCCCAAATCGAGGTGGCAGCCGCATCCTTTAAAATAGTAATGCTCTCCATATCATTAGGGTTCAGATTTTCAACGTTGCCCTGATACGGAAAGTTATCCAGTATAATTAAAGGTTGTCTGTTGCCGTTAATCGTACTCAATCCCCTAACCATCAGGTTTCCGCTAAGGTTCGATCGCCTGTCTACACTTACCCCATTTGCAATTGCTTCCAGTCTGCTTAAAACATCCCCACTAAATTGCCTGTCAAGCTGCGCCTGATCCAGTTGAACAAAAGAACCAACGCTTCGCTCCTTGCTCACTTTCTGATATCCCGTATTTATGGTTACTTCTCCTAAAGTTTGGCTATGTTCAATCAGCCTGAAAGTTAAGGTGCCAGATACAGGTAAACTAATTTCCTGTACAAACGCCTCATAACCCAGGCAACTAACTTTAAAAATATACTGCCCGGCTTTCAACCGATAGTTGAAAACGCCTGAGGCATCCGATGCTAGTTTCACATTACCTGGCGTAATCAGAACATTCGCCCCTCGAATGGCTTTACCATTTGCGTCAATAATTTTACCCGATGTTCTTTCCTGAGCGGCCAGTCTGAAAAAGCAGCAGAACAACCCCACGGTTGCAATCATTTTATTTAACTTTTTCATTTCTCTTTCTTGGAGGTTGAGTGTGATCAATAAGTTGCTTTATAGTTTCTGCCGTTAGTAAATCGTGATGTATAAAACCAGAAATCCTGCCATGTCGACCAATAAGGACACTGGTAGATAAATACTTAAAAGGCAAAACCGTTTCTAAATATTTATCCTCTACGATAGTTGGGGTACTACTTAGATATTTGTCGCCCAAAACATCCTTCAAGGCTTGATCGATTTGTGAGATTTTATCCTGATTTGAGGCCGTAACCACTGGCACGACAACCATGTCACCTTTAAACCTACTGCTTAAGCTGTCAATTAAGGGAATAGCTGTACGGCAACTGCTGCACCAACTAGCCCAAAAATCAATAAGCATTACTTTCCCTTTAAACCTTTCGAGCGTAGCAGTTACAATCTTGCCTTTATCAAGAAAACGATGCTCCTGCTTCCAAAAAGCCGCTGGCAATTTATCCCCAACCATCAATTTCGCTATTGGCTTATTCGCCTGTTGTGCTCGCAAAGGAATATGATAAGCCAACAATAAGAAAGACAATATGGCAATACGCCCCAGCTGTTTGCGCAACAACCGAGTGAGCCTGATCTCAGCAAAAGAAAGCCTGCCAAGTAAAGAAAGTGAACAAACCTCACCCCCTGCCTTCTCCTCGAAGCGTGGGAGCTCAAAGCGCCTAGCATATCCCTCGCTAAAACCATTACCATATAGGTTAAACGCACTGAAAAAATCAGCAAACCCCTGCACTAACCTCAACCCCAACCCCCTATTACTTCGCCCGCTTTTCCCAAGTAACGGGAAAAGATAATGGCAAATGGAAATGCGGGCAGAATAGAGCCTAGCCTGTTCCGCCCTTTGCGGAACCAAGCTCGAGCTTTTGCCATTTTTTTGCGCAAAGGCCTCGTGCGACAAGTTGCATAGCTGGAAAAGCAAAGGGCTTTGCGTACTTTGGCCCTCCAAAGTTCGATGCCCGCCGGCATAGAGGCAAAAGAAAACCCCCTTTATTTTAAGAATTTTCAGCCATACCAATCCCATTACGATGGCTATCGTTATTTTTTGAATCATAAATTTTGTATTAGTTTGTTTAGTTAATCGTTAATAATTGATGCAGCTCAACAGTTACCCCGAGCCCTACCGAAAACTTAAGTTTCAATCTACCTCTTTAGGCTAACAATTTTTTGAGCCATTTTCAACCGTATAGGTATTTAGCCCATATAGCTTTGTCATCCTGAGCTTGTCGAAGGATCTACCCACCTTTCCACTCCACTTGTCATCCTGAGCCTGTCGAAGGACCTACCCACCTTTCCACTCCACCTGTCATCCTGAGCCTGTCGAAGGACAACTTTCCAACTTCACACTCCACTTGTCATCCTGAGCCTGTCGAAGGACAAAACCCTGCCCGCTCCCAAACGATTATCATTAACCTTAACATTATGAAAAAAAGGGAACGAAACAGGGCTTGCCACCTTAAACTAAACAGGGTTCTTCGGCTTCAACGCATACAAATAATCAAAAGGGCACTTTCTGGGATGGCTAACATGTTGGGAGTAATTTGGGATGAAGGTGAACGCAAAAACAAGCACCGCCCTGGGATGGGGCAATGAAAAAAATTGTACTTGTTTGTTCATTTGGTTCATAACTGTTATGTAACGAACCTCTTGATACGAGCACTATAATAGGCTCTAAATACCATCTACCAGGCTTCTCACGGCCATGCCAACGGAATTACAATAGAGCCTATAGATCTATAGTGCACGTAAAAATATGCAAAATATCACTACAGGCATAAATCTATTGCCTCGTTGGCTGTTGATTGTGAGAATTTGGTAGCCGAGACTCTTAAATTAATACCTATTAAAGAGTTTAATCTTTAATTATAATGCTAATATAATTAATCGTGACAATAAAAACAAATATTTAATGAATTTGTCACGATTTCACTCAGTCATTTTATTGGATGATAGAAAGCTCATCCATAATAAGCCAAAATGTTAGAGCCATTAGAAAGGCCCTTAAACTTTCTTCAAAGCGATTCTCTGAGTTAATAAATATATCAATAGCGACCTTGGCAAATATTGAGTCAGGCAAAAAAACGTTCCGTTTGGAATCACTTACCGGAATAATTGATATACTCTCAATCCCGTTAAAGGAACTAAGTAATGTAGACTACAATGTAGACGAGAATTTGCGTGAAGATCTCATACGTAAGTATGAAAGTAATCCAGATATAAAAGTAATTCTTGGATATAGCCCATCCATTGCCGAAGTTTTAAAGAATAAAGTTTTGAATACAAAATTTCTAGATAGCCCGAAGGAAACAAATGAAATAAGATCATTTCTTCTAGAGATGGGCATTGACTTTAAAGCCAATTCGTTACACATAACTTTAAAAAGAATGCCTAATTTAATTGATGTGTTACCACATGCAACTAAAAAAGGCACATTCCTATATCAAAAAAGAAAACAGCTTTAATAGCCTGCTAATTCCGACTGATTTTCCATCAAACTCATGTAATTATTTAATCTCGATTTGTTTTAATGATCGAATTACGATTTGTGGCTTACTCTCATAATTAATGATACGACCGTTTACACAAATACGTTTGCTGAGATATAAATTCGACGGCTCGATATTCAATAAGTACAAATCCTTTTTGTAAAGGACCAATGTTAATTTTTGATCTGGATAGTTGCCCCCCATGTTAACAAATGTTAAATGAGGCAAGACTTTTATGCTGTAAACGGAATCACATATTGAAACCTTCTGGCCAATATGTTTCGAGGCACTATCATTAAGGATTTGTTTTTGAGCTTTCGCTACGGTAAAAATTAGGAATGGAAATTAAAAGGATTAGTTTTCCATGATTAAATATAACATTTTCTTATGAATAAGAATGTATCCGTAATATTTACAGAAAGAGCACATCTGTATTCTCTGTTATGTTGAAAATTTACTAGCCTTTTGAATTATAGAATTGGTAGATTACGTCCGAATATCAAAACAAATTAAATGACTCTCAATATACCAGAAGATCTTAAAAGAAAGATTAAGCAGAATAATTTTGTAATTTTTACAGGAGCTGGAATATCTCTAGCAGCAGGCCTACCTAGTTGGAATGTATTAGTTGATAAAATCTTAGATGGATTAGGTTCAAAAGAACCCAAAGGATTAAAATTTAAAGAAGCACTTAAAGATGATCTGTTTACCCCAATCGAGGTTTTAAATAAAATAAGTCATTTAAAAGAAAGTTCAATTGAGGTATTCTATCAAGAATTAAAAAAATATGATAGTAATAATCCAACTCCTATTCACAAGAAATTAGGCGATTTATCTGATAAAATTATAACAACAAATTATGACAACTTATTAGAAAAATCACTTTCAGGCCATGAGAAAATTGTTTATACAAATAATTACAAGGTTGCCAAATTGTCTGAATTTGAAAAATACATATTTAAAATTCATGGGGATATAGATGAGCCAGATCGATGTATCTTATTCCCATCAGAATATGAAGAGCTTTATTCAATTGATGAAAAATCATCAACTTTTGAATTGAAAAAAATCATTTCTGATAAATCAATATTATTTGTTGGATTTAGCTTAAACGACCCATATATTAATTACGTTTTCAATTACATCAGTGGTTTATATTCAGGATTTACACCTGAACATTTCGTAATTACAAGTCAGAAAGATAAAAGTTGGCCTAACAAAGTTACACCTATTTTTATTGAAGATTTTGATCAAATAGATGAATTATTAGATGAGTTAATTTCTATTAAAATCGAGCAGAAAAATGAAATAAAAGAATTACAAAGCCATTTAGGGAATCAGCCCAAGGAAACTATAATTGAATTTTCTCAAGGCTCAGAATTTGATTCACCACCAAATAATAAATTTTGGGTAGGGCGAAGTAAAGAGATCGTGAATATTGGCAATGATAACTTTAAAGTCGTGTTTATTACAGGTATTGGTGGGCAAGGTAAATCTGCTTTAGCAGCGCATTTTCTTCGAAATTATTTTGATTCTAAGATTTATGAATTTGGTGATTGGAGAGACTTTAAAGAGGAAACCAATCGGTTTCAAACTAAGCTAATGTCTTTGATAAAAAGATTAACGAATAATTCCAAGGTTGTTAATCTTGACGATATGAATGCGAAAGATTTAGTAGATACTTTCTTTTACTATCTTGAAAAACGTAGGATTGTTTTTGTTTTTGATAACGTTGATAGTTACATTGACCTTGAAACATTTAAACCAACAGGAAGTTTAGGCTATTTCTTTGAACAGATATTAAATAGAGACCACTATTCGAAATTCATATTTACATGTAGACCTTTTATTAGAGAAGAAGGTATTAATTTTTACCAGATTTCCTTAACGGGATTATCGGAAGAAGAATGTAAAGAATTGTTTGGGCTTTATAACATATCCATCAATAAATCACAACTAAACTCCTTAAGTATTAGGGCACATAAAGTTACAAGAGGCCACCCTTTATGGCTGAATTTAATTGCGGGGCAAGCCATTCGAGGAATCGAAATTGTTAATGATTTTATTAATCGTGTAGAAAAGAAATCATCGTTCGATGAAGATAATTTTTCTGCAATCTTATCAGAAAAGATTTTAAATGAAGTTTGGACCTCATTGAATGATAAACAAAAAACATTAATTAGAGGGATATCAGAAACAGTTAAGCCTGAAAGGGAAGAAAATTTAAGAAGTATACTCGATAGTGAATTGAATACTAATCAATTTAATAAGGCATTGCGTGTTCTAAAAAACCTGAACTTAGTTGAGATTTTAAGTGATGAGGAAATAGAGCTGCATCCCCTAGTTAAAGAGTTTGTTTTAACTAAATACCCAAATAATGAAAGAGCTAAATTCATAACTCTTTTCGTTCAATATTACGATAAATTTATTTATGTCCTCAAACCAAAATTAAATTCCAATTTGACAATTAGTGAGTTTCAAAATTGGACTTCTAAAATTGAATTGCAGATTAACAAAAAAGATTTTACTCCTGCACTAATTTCTTTAGAAGAGGTCAGTTCAGCGATACTCACTTCTGGATTCTTAGAAGAATATTTAAGAGTAGCTGAATTGCTATTCAATACTATTGGTTGGAAAGATGGATATTCCGAGAAAAGTTTACCAGTATTTCCGCGTTGAAACCTTACCAGGTTTTCCGACACAAAGGTTACCAGCGATAGCTGGTTTATTATAAGAGTTGCTTTTTTGTTTAACAATAATAAGGTTTATTTTTTCTTTCTCAAAGATTCGCCCATGAGTTCAACTTTATGTGCCGATGCTGTCAGTCTGTCAAGTATTGCATCTGCAAGGCTCGGTTCGTTAATGAACTCATAATATTTATCCAGCGGAAGCTGGGAGGTTATGATGATTGAACCATTTCCATACCTGTCTTCAAGAATATCAAGCAGTCCAAGTTTTGCATCATGGGAAAGCGGCTTGAGTCCAAAGTCATCTAGAATAACAACTGCATGTGCAGCTATATTTTTGATCCACTTTAGGTAGGTTCCGTCAAGTTTTGCCTGCCCGATAGCCTCCAGGAATTTATTCATGGCAAGATATAGTACTTTGTGTCCCATCAAGCAGGCATTCCTTCCCAGAGCACAGGCAAGGTAA
This sequence comes from Pedobacter sp. AC212, assembly GCF_979258625.1. Classification (NCBI taxonomy): domain Bacteria; kingdom Pseudomonadati; phylum Bacteroidota; class Sphingobacteriia; order Sphingobacteriales; family Sphingobacteriaceae; genus Pedobacter; species Pedobacter sp. AC212. Next base: position 4,365,620 of record NZ_OZ409870.1, read on the forward strand.
CTTTTCCCGCAACCGGTTAGCCCATGAATAAGGATATTCTGAGATCTATTGACCAGACTATCATCAGATAACTGGCCAAGCATCTCTCTGGTCAGTCCACGTTCCGGTTTGCAGATCACTTCCTCAAGCAGCGCATTGTAACGAAGCCTGCTGTTTTTCAACAACCTCTCGGTTCGATGAAAGTTGCGATGTTCAATTTCAGCCTGACAGAGCATTGCTACCAGTGAATATGCATCTTCCTGTTGATGACTAGGTAGGTTTAACATGGCCTGATAACGTTTTGCCATGCCGGGTAGCCTAAGTGAATTAAGCTGATCCAGTGTTGATTGTTTATTCATTTTATATGGAATTGATTTCTAGTTTAGCGTCTCATATGCTGCCGCTCCCCTGTGATTGCCATGGTCGGGGATTGGTGAACCTTCCGGAGCAGTATCCTCCTGGAGATCCATATTGTTGGATAGGATATTGTTTAGTACCCCATAATTATATTTATATCCTTTTAAGGCTCTCTTGCAGGCATTCTCAACCCGCACCGCTCCAAAGGAACTTATCAGCCTAAGTATTCCAAGGCATGGCCCATAAGCCTGATGAATGGAGATCTTACTTTCCATCAGCTTACTGAAGAACTGATGGGTGGCCTGGCCGTTTTGCTCGGCTTTCAGTAAATAATAATCAGGATCCCAACCACGCCTTTCAGCAATCTTTCTGTGATTTTCCGGCATATGCTCCAGATCTGTGGTATAGCCATGCTTTTTAAAGCTTCGCTTGTGTATCGCAACTCGTTCAAGTTGATAATAGATTTCCACATGGTCTGAATCATAAATGATGGTTACGCTTTTGCCCAGATAAGCAAATGGTACGCTGTAGAAATGCCAGTCTTCACCGACCACTACATGATAGTTCTTCTGAACCTTTGCTTTTGTGTGGTGGGACAGCTCGAATGGATGAGCGGCCAGGGGCTGCAATAGTGGCTTTTCCTCAGTCTCAAAGAGATTTATCCGACTATAGCTCTTTTTCTGGAAGTTTAACTGGTGGTGCTCGTCTACCTTTTTAAGAATAGCCCTGTTTAGTTCGTCCAGACTATAGAAGCTTTCATTGCGTAAAAGCGCAAAGACCCTTCTATAGAAAATGAGCACCTGATTCTCAACCGATGGTTTATCCTTTGGCCGACCCGGACGGGTGGCCAAGAGGCCTACTTTATTATGCAATGCCCATTGCTCCAGTAGCTCAGGAAAAGTAGGTTCATATTTACATGTCCTTATCACCCATTGTTTCATATTATCAGAGATAATGTTCAGCGGAGCTCCCTGGAAATAATCCAACATCTTGTTGAGACCACCGATAACATTAACCAGGGATGCATCCGGAAGCGCCATAACAAAGCAGTAGCTACTGAATGGGAGTACTCCAACCAGAACAGGACATTCTATTACCTCACCGCTATCGCGATCAACATAATCAAGTCTTGAGCCTGCAAAATCAATCTCCAGAAGGTGACCTGGCTTGTGCTCCATACGCATACTGGGCTTTCTTGAGGAAAGCTCAATATCCAGAAGTTCGCAGAACCTTGAATACTGAAACCCTGATGGATATAACTTTAGGTACTCCTGCCATAACAAGAACCTGGTAACACCAACACGCTTAAGTTCAAGAAGGAAATAACCAGCCTGTTGCTGAAAATGAAACTTTCTTAGATCGATGGGCTCATCCTTTTGTTCCTTTTGGGAATGGACAAGGGTATTTAAATCATGGTCTCCCATATTAAAGAGCACATCGTAATCGGTGCCGGTAGCCTTAAGCAATTTCGAATAGAGATGAATGGTCGGTCGGGAAACCCCTGTTTGCCTGGCGATCTCACGCTCAGAGTAACCACGTTTAAGAAACAGGAGTATCTGTCTTACTTTTTGCATACTGAGTAGTTTATTTGCCATCTCTATATAATTTGATCCTGATCAAAACTATAAGAAACGGTAGTAAATCACTCTTAATGGTAAACTTTGCCGTGGAATAAGTGGTAACCTTTGTGTCGGAATGTCAGGCGGTTAAGAGCCTTGAACCGTTACAAATGGTAAACTTTGCTCCGGAATACCTGGTAAGTTTTGAAATGGAATACCTGGTAATATTTCCTTCCGAATGCCGGTAAGCTATGCAGCGGAATAGCTGGTAATATATCCAGCGGAATGGTGGTAAACTATAGAGCGGAATATCCAGAAAGAAGCAATAAGTCAAGAATACCCCTATTTCAATTCGCAATTTCTTGTTCTAACATCTACTCAAACTCACTTAGGCAAGTATGAAATATGTGATCAAAATCTTGACAAGTATGCAAATTTGATTTTGGGCAAAAGTTCTAATTATTTATCCTATTGTAGCCAGAGGGCTTACTCACTATGGTATAGAGGGCAATTCGAGGATGCTATTGCATTTGCTGAAGAGGGCGTATATCTTTTGGCAGAATCTAATCTCCCTGATAACTATAGCCTAAGACATAATAATGCTTTGATTTTACGAGACATTAAAAAAGGTGATAGCGTTAATAAGGCATTAGATCATTTTTTAATGAATGAAAGTCTAGAAGAGATTTTAAATAAAAATAAGATCAATTTTGATTTTAGTGGTCACTATTATGGAAATATCGGAAAATGCTTAGAACATCTAAATAGATACGACGATGCTTTATTCTGTTATTATGTTTCTTTAAAATTACTGCTTAAGGAGGTTGATACTTATTCCATATTAAATATTGGATACGCATGTAGTTGGATTTCTAAACTACTAATTGAGGAAAAGAAATACAAAGATGGATTGTACTTTTTGAAGTATGCTATAAATTGTTGGGAAAAATCTTCGCCACAGAAAGCAAAAAATTTAAGGCATCTTTGGAATAATATCAATTTTGATAAAACTACTAAAGATTCTATAAATAATTTAATAATATGGAAGGTTGAGGATTATTGTAAAAGCTATCTAGGAAAACAATTGTTATAATCAAGCTTTTTCCAAATATCTTAACTTTCACCATCATGAAAATAGCAGCTTTTTATATCCCCGCAGGATATCAGCCGAATTTATTTGGTTCAGGGCATTCAGATATGACCATTAATTTAGGGGGTAAATTTCTCTATACCTTAAATGAAGGACTCATTACTTCAGTTGTCGAAAATCCAAATTATCTGGATGACATTCTATCTAAACATATTTCACTTTTTTCCTGCGTAGTAGGTAGTAATGGAGGAGGAAAAACTACGCTACTTAACCTTATTGGTAATGCCTACCATTGCAAATATGTAGTAGAGGATGAAAATGGGCATTATGAGGTGAAAGATCATATTGAGGACGTTCATCGGATTTACTATACTCCCTATCTTCATCACAAAACACTCGATGCAGTAAGAAATAATTTCAAAGATCTTTCCAAATACACGCTTATGAGACTTGATAATCACGGCGACAGTGGGCAATTTGAAAGCTTTTTAGAAGTGCATCATTCAGAAAACATCAAACGATGGATAGGTTTTAATCATTTTTATATCAGAAATGAAATACAGGAATTGCGATTGCCAACATTCAGTGATGTAAAAATTAAATTAAATCATTTTGAAAATTCGGTGTATTCACCTGATCATTTTCATGACACCGCATATCAATTAAGAGGGCCAATAATAAGTCTGTTCAATAAGATAAAGGCAGAGCAAGAACAAAAAGAATCAAATATGGGCCTTGGATCTAAACCTCCTAAAGAAGAAGCAATAAATATCAGTAACTTGATTAGATTTGAATACGATCTTTATGAAGCTTTTCTTGGTAAATTCGTCTCAATACTCGAAAGCTGTGGAAATAAGTTTTTAGATGAAGGTTATATCCCTGATGATTATGAAGAGATTTTTGCAAAATTAAATATAAGAGAGGCCTTGGAATGGCTTTTAGTCAATTCTGGAGTAGAACTCGGTGAAGATAAGTACAGTTTCTCCTCTCATAAATCAGGACTCGAATTAATTGATTATATAATTAGTTTAGTTAACAATGAACGTATAACTGACAATTGGCGAATCATCGAAGTCAATGAAAATCAAGCGTATCAAATTATTGAACTATATGATACATTTAATGAGTCTTTCGTCAATAGTTGGTTTGATTATGACAGGATGCCTATGTTTACCTTTCTTCCGCAGATTATTTTAAGTTCTGGTGAACAGGGGCTCCTGAATCTTTTCAGCACATTATATTACCACGCAAGAAATATTAAAAACAATGTGGACATTGATTATCACTCTTCAAATTCTTTGGAAAAAATAGATGATAACATTATGCTATTATTAGACGAAGGAGATAATGCCTTTCATCCCCAATGGAAGAAGGAGTATGTTAAGATGCTGAGAAAAGTCGTACCACTAATATTCCCTGCTTATGAAATTCAAATTATTATCACCTCGCACGATCCTCTGACCCTTTCTGATTTCCCAAAGAATAATGTGGTATACCTTGAACGTTCGGGCAACCGAACAATTCTAGGAAATCCCAAAAATAAGCGCACATTCGGTGCCAATATATCTGACTTGCTAAAAGACTCTTTTTTCATTTCAGACGGTCAAATCGGTAGTTTTTTGGCAAGCATCATTGACCATATGGTCAATCGAATTAAGCAAGGAAACCTTTCAGAAAATGCTATAAGAGAAATGGAACGAATTATTCATTGTCTCGACGAACCAATCTTAAAATTTAAACTTGCTGAAATGTTATCAGAAGCATCTGGAACTGGACATTTTGAAAAGCGGCTTATTGACGAAGAAATCTTAAGACTAAATGAAAGGAGGGGTAGAATATAATGTTTTATATCGACCAAACTAGCCAGGCTTTCGACGATGCAAAGCAGGCGCACTACAAAAACATTCGCTACATCATTAGAAAAAAGCTTCAGGGAAATGCATTCACAGAAATTCACCCTATCGGCCTAGCTCAGGAGATCAAGAAGGTAACTGGCATCCACTCTTCGATTGAAAAATTCTTTTTAAATGATAAGAATATGAAGACTGTCCTCATAGGAAAGCCAGATGAACTGGACAAGATTAAGTCCAAATTTAATACAGTAAAAATGCGAGAGAGCATTAGAAAACTGATACGTTATGATTCATTTATTGATACCGATAAAGATAAGACTTTCCGTTTTTACCATGCTTATGACTTTGCTCAAAACATGGATATACCAACATGCGTATACTGTAACCGACTTTATACCCATACCATTATCCCATCCCAGGGAGAATATGTTGCTAGAGCAACTTTAGATCATTGGTTTCCGAAAAGTACCTACCCGCTATTAGCTCTATCCTTTTATAATCTGATACCAAGCTGCAATGTATGTAACTCAAGTGTTAAAGGAACTGCGAATTACACCTTGAAAGATGTCTTTCACCCCTATCATAAACATAGGAATCCAAATGAAGTAATGGACTTTAAATTTTCCTATGACCTGGAAGACCATAGGACTGCGACCAGAAAGTTAATTTCAAATAATACATTTACGGCCAAGAGTCTATCGGTTATGAAATTGAATGATATTTACAAGGTTCATAATGAGGAAATCAGGGAATTAATATACCTTAAAAAAGCTTATTCTGAAAGTTATTTATCGTCTTTGCAAGGTCTATTACAAACCAGTGTTTCTCCTGAAGAGGTTTATAGACTAGCTTTCGGCGTTTATCTTGAAGATGAACATTTGATAAAACGACCACTTAGCAAGCTTAAAAAAGATATCCTATCTGGACTTGGCATTATATAACAATCAGCTGTTCAAAATGTTAAGTGTAACATTTCAAAGTAACAATGAACGCAGATTTGTAATCTGCTTCCAGAATGTCTTATAAGCCTAGAAGTATGACCTCAGCTGGCGCACGCGTGTGCATATTTAACTCCTTACTCTAAAAAACATCAACTTAAACAGCACTCGAAAACTCTATCTTACAAAAATGCAAACTACAAACAGCTGAGTATTATTTAGAGTTAAAATCCAAAAATCTTATACGCTAGTATCAGCTCCTGTTCATTATAATTCACCCATGACACGCATGCATTAGCTAGGCCCTTTGTTTACAGAACATTCGATATAGTATCCTGTCCCTGCTGGTCGAGATTTGTAATCTCTTCCCCTCGATGTTGCACGCGTGTCGAGTGTATATCAATATTAGAATGGTTTCTTGTATTGATTTGCATTATAATCGCAACTTTACTTCCGATGCTGCCAGCAATAGCCACTTCCATTCCCACTTCTTTTGCAACGACTCCCTTTCTTAGTCAACGCTTTGCATTGCCCCACGTAGTTTGCACTCTGGCTATTACTGGTTTTCTTAACAGAACTAAATGAATTGATATTTCGGGAGGGTTTAGGAGCGCCTACACCGCAGCTGCCGCCAGCACCACAATGTTTGCACCGGCTGCAATTGGAGCAGGCCGAGCACGAACTGTACCCGTAACAGGTAGCAACGGGTTCTTTCGGTTTCGGTTTTTCAGGTGTAAAGTTTAACAATGTTAAACTCAAAACCATTACGATGAGCGTTTTCAATGGGGATGATTGCTTTAAATAAAAGGTTTAAAATAGTAGGTTTTAACACCATCCGCAATACTGAATAATGAGTATTCGCCTTTAGCATTAATTATCGCTAAATATATAGATTAGCTTTTCCAATTAATTACGGGAAACCGTAAAACTTTTAGGAATATATGTTTATATTTGTTTTGTCATTCCTGACACCTTGCCATTATCCCAATTATCCCAATATCCATCTGGTTTCAGATTATAAATCATCCCTACATGATTTTATAAACCAATTAAGGCTTTAATGTATCAAATCTTTACGCCTGCTTTCAAAATAAACCAATGAAAAAACCAAGCATGATTTACGCATTGTTGGTAACAGCGCAGCGTTTCTCCTACAAACCCAGTCTGGTAATTATCGGGATCAATCCCAGAACCATATTTCAGATTGAAAGGCGTAATAATTAAAAATACACAAGTATTTTTACGGGTTTGCGATGCAGAATAACTGGGAAATAGATTAGGCAAACAGGCCGAAATAAGTCATAACCTCCACCATTTTAACCCTCAATGAATGAATAAAATCCCCATAGTGATATATCCAGATAAGCCCTTGCAAGTGCCCTTCTATAAAATTTATTTCCCATGGCTTGATCTCGCGATTCTTGCTATACTGTTGTATGGTCAAGTTTGGCTTACATCCCCCTTAAAACAATATAAGTTAATGAATAAGGGCGTTACAGTGGCTGCCACAGTAACTAATAAAGACGAATTAGCCCAAAATGGTGGTTTGATGATTCAAGATGTGCGTTACACTTTCTCAACTAAAAAAGGTCAGTCATTGCAATCAGCTTTTATAAGTCCCTACGGTATGTACCGTCCGCTAGATAAAGATAAGAATACAGTAGCAATCGTATATCTCCCCTCAAATCCATCGCTCAGTCAGGATAAACAAAGCTTGGCCCAAAACATTAATGATTTAATATTCAGAATTATATTAATGCCTTTTGTATTTGTAGTAATTGTTTACGTCATCATTGCATTTTTTATTCGGGAAGATATAAAAGCCAAAAGGCTTAACCGATTGGACAAAAAGATACTGGGTTTTGATTAAATCTTAATTCGCATGCTATTGATATTCTAACTAAGTTGTTAATATTAATTTAACACCAAGCATATTTTTTCTTCATACCTTCGTCATTCACTTAAATGATCTGATTAACGCCCCCCTTAGACATTTAAAAAGTAATGAAATTTAAAAACATCTTTATCTATTCAGGATTAATTGGCATCCTGTCACTATCCGCATGTTCGAAGAAAACAGCAATTGAAGGCGAAACGCCTGTAACACCTCCCAAAGCGCCAACCGCTTACGCCATTACGGAAACTTTTGAATCTGGTACCAAAGGTGGTTATGCCTTAGATAGCGTACAGCTTTTAACCGGGAAATGGACCATGAGTGATGCCCTTATTGGTAACCTTGCAGCAGATGTCAAAAATGGCGCAAAGTCCGTTCGCTTAAGAGCAGGCTACTTGTCGATGAACTTTGATGTAGCGGGCACACAGATGATTTATATTTCTCATGCTAAATACGGCACAGATGCCAATTCCACTTGGCAACTGCTGGCCTCCACCGATGGAGGAAAGACCTTCGCACAATTGGGTTCAGATATTGCCGAAACCAGTACAACTCTCGTTATTGATTCATTCAAAGTGAGTACTACCGGTAAAATCCGTTTCCAGATTAAAAAGGTAGGTACCACCCGAATTAACATTGATGATATAATCTTTAAAGGTACTGGCGATCCTGGTATTATTGTAGGCGCACCAGATACCGATCCTGCCGACAATGGCAATACAGGAACGGCTGCTCCGGGGAGAGGAACACCAGAAGCAGGCGCTGATGCGCCGCCAGCAGGCGGTGATAATTCAAACTTATTGTTCGGAAATCCTTCAGGTGCTCAGGCAACAATTGTTTCAGCTGAAAATTACCTCATCGATCAAAAATATTATGTAGAAAGTTATAGCATGTCTCGCGGTACACCTAACTGGGTGAGCTGGCACTTAGACCCAAATAACTTTACCGGAACAGCAACAAGGCAAAATGATTTCGCCTCATTTACAGGTTTGCCAACAAATTGGTACCAGGTACAAAGCAATAGCTATTCAAATTCCGGCTTCGATAGAGGCCACAATTGCCCAAGTGGCGATCGTACCAGTTCAAGTACAGCCAATTCGGCAACATTTTTAATGACTAACATGATCCCTCAGGCCCCAAATAATAATCAAAAAACCTGGGAATCTTTTGAAACCTATCTTCGTGCCCAGGCATTAAACGGCTATGAAGTATATGTAATCATGGGCAGCTATGGTACAGGTGGCATTGGCTCAGCCAGCGCATCAGTAATCAATACCATAAACAATGGAAAAGTAACAGTTCCGGCAAATGTTTGGAAAGTAGCAGTATTGCTAAAAACTGGAGATAACGACGTTAGCCGTGTTACATCATCAACCAGGGTAATTGCTATCAATACACCTAACATCAATAGCACCACCGCAAGCTGGAAAGATTATATAGTATCAGTTCGTGATATTGAAAGTGCAACAGGTTACAATCTGCTTTCTAACTTACCACAGAATATTCAGGATGTGGTAGAGAAAGCGAAAGATCCGGGTAACTAGAGGATTATCAAACTCGTAGGGGCTATATCTTTTTATTTGCCTAGCCGATAAGAGTAGCGCAAAACCGCATCTGATTGATTTGATGCGGTTTTTTTTATTTTATTCAACTACATTCAGTTGTTGTATGTTACAAAAATCTTTAATTATAACCCTAACCCATTTAAATATCATCATCCGTATTTAGGGGTAACAGTAAATCGGGATCATTATTAGGTTTTTTCCCGGTAGATACAGCATTAACCCGCTTGCTTATCTTAGTCCGTTTCATCAATTCCCCAGGGAAAGTATCTAACACCATCATTTTGGTCTCAATGGGCAAACTTTTACTTAACCATATTTCTTCCTCTGCTTTAGTTAAGATCACTGGCATCCTTTTCTTGCTATGAACTTCGGCAACAAGTGCATTGGCCACCGTGGTCATAATACCATACGTGCGGAACTTTTCTTTTGTTTCCGGGTCTACCCATTGCGACCACAAGCCTGCAAAACAAAACAGTTTCCTCTCTTTTACGGTAAAGCGGTAAGGCTGCTTATCGCCTTTACCGTGTTCCTTCCACTCGTAAAAGCTATCAGCCATAACCAGGCAGGTTTTATGATGTACCAATAAAGGCCGCCAGGTTTTAGATTCCATTGCGGTTTCGCTTCTAATATTCCAACTATCGAAGCTCAGCTTTAAATTTGCTGCGCTATGCGGCACAATCCCAAAGCGCATTTGCTGGATAACATCTGGCTCATCTGCAGTAATGATCAAACCCATTTGAGTAATAGCTAAATTATAATTCGGGCTCCATTCACCTTGTATTTCATAAGGATGTGCTTTCAAAATTTCTTTTTCTTCAGCAGTAAGGGTATAACGTGCACACATAATAGTTTTATTATTTATAACCTAACAAAATTCGCCGTCAAGCTGTTTTACGCCCCTCCTTGGGTTTGTTAATATCCTTTATCTGATTTAAAGTTGCAGCTTCTTTCAATAAATATTGTTTTATTAAATCTAACAGTTCTTTCATCTAACTTTAATAATATCTTTCCAATTCGTGGTATAACACGGTTTTAAAAATTCCCGCTTCATTTTCCACTTTTGTTGCCCCCCTTCTCCGGCAAGCCGCAGCGTTCCTGCGCCATAATGGAGATTTAGCTGATCTAATACTTGCGAAACCCGATCATGCTTTAACCCTTTGTATTCACTAAATATATTTAATTGCACCTCAGTTTCCGGGATTAATCCTGTGGCAGTTACCTCAACCTTCTGGAACATATACCCCCTCAGATAAATCTTTTGCAACCCCAATAAGGCAACCTTAACTAAATCTAATGTGTTGTTTATGGGATGGTCCAATGGCATCGTAATAGATGGAAAAGCTTCTAATGCCGCTGGACCAAATTTATTGGTCAGCAACCTTACAGAAATTACACTGGCACAAAGCCCCTCCCTTCTCAATTTTACGCCCAACCTGGCCGCGTAGCTCGAAGTAGCTTCTTTTAACTCGGTGTAGTCAGTAGTTAATTTCCCAAATGCCCTGCTGGTACACATACCTTTTTTTGGATCAAGGGCGGTTTTTAAAGGGATACAACTTTCCCCCCACAGCTCACGCCACATCCTTAGCCCTACAATAGTCATATGTGCTTGTACCCAGGCCATGGGTAGCGCCCTGAACTGTGCAGCTGTTTCAATTCCCTCTTTAATGAGTTTATGGCTAAACTGCCGCCCTACCCCCCATAAATCTTCTACAGGGTAATCAACAAGCGCTTTACTGATCTGCTCTTCGGTTTCTAATACCATCACCCCATTGTGTTTTTTAGAGGTTTTGTTCGCAACCTTTGCCAGTACCTTCGTTGGGGCAATGCCAACACTAATGGGTATACCTGTATGTTGGATAACGGTATCACGCATTTCTTTCCCATAATTTTGAAGGCAATCATAACCTTTTAATCCTAAGAAACATTCATCTATACTATACACTTCTACATCAGGCGTAAACCGGGCCAGGTTTGTCATCACCCTGGCACTAATATCGCCGTATAAGGTATAATGGCTGCTAAACACTGCAATATTATGCTTAGCAATCTCATCTTTGATTTTAAAAAAGGGTGCCCCCATCTTAATACCACAGGTTTTTGCCTCATCGCTACGGGCAATTACGCAACCATCATTATTGCTCAGCACCACCACTGGTACCCCATTGTATTGTGGTTCAAATAAGCGATGGCAGCTGGCATAAAAATTATTACAATCGGCCAGTGCGAACATGGGTTGTTAAGGTATGTGGTAAACAAGTCCAGGTAACTGCCCCAAATACTGTAACTTTTCGCCTGGTTACATTTAAGCAAGCATCCATCGTATCATTCAAGCAAAGAAAAATGCTTTCGCCTTGAATCAGTAATCTTCTGGTGAGCCACTCATCCTCTACACAACATACAATCAGCATCCCGGAATTCACAGGTACAGTCTTATCAACCACTATGATGCTACCTTTCATAATACCATAATACCGCATTTGGTCGTCATCCGCTTCGAAATAAAAAGTATTAGTCGGATCTTTCACGATGCGTTGAGCAATATGCAACCTGCGTTGTTTGTAATCTTCAGCCGGCGAAATAAAACCCGATACGCGTCCTGGATTTTCAAGAGGCTCCAATTCGTGCCTCGGCAACTCTAATTCTCTTATCATAAAATTGTGCTTTGAACACAAAATTACTAAAAATATTAGTAATTTGTAAGTGAATTGTTAACACTCCGATAAGTGGTAGAACATTCTCATTTACGATGGAACAGTTGTGATGTTGACATTAAAGGCCTTGCCGAATTTATTCGACCAAATACACAAATAAAAATTACGGGTGCACATTTCTGCGCACCCGTTCCAATTGATTAATGAAATTTAGTTACCTACTGCTTTTCCCTTGTTTTAAATAGCCATTGTAAAACCCTACTAACAAGAAAGCTGACAGCAGCACCTAAGGCAGCCAACAAAATGGTTTGCAAAACGCTACTTTGGATTTGCCCGATCAAACTGAACGAAACGCCACCTAAAACACCCATTTTAGTCTCGGCACTATTCATAAGTTCCCGGTTTTTCGATAGCCTTTACAATACCAGCCATTAAGGCGATGTATTGTGCAATCCGTGAAACTTTCTCCGGTAATTTTAATGGTGGTGCCAGTAGGATACCTGCCGTACTGCCAGCAATGCCCACTACCCGTCTTACAATTCGCAACCAACCTTTCCCCGAAGATTGAGTTACATTCACATTTAATTTATTTTTCAATTCCACTATAAAAATTAACTCTACTAACCAAACTACCCTCCGTTTTTTTAGGACATACTAATCCTGTTTTAAGCTCCATGCTATTTGCACCCGGCATTCCGGCCTAGGAGATGATCGAAGAAGAAACCGCTAAAAGCTTCCGAGATAATTCTCCTGTTAAAGACAAAGCGGCAACGCGTTCTGCCCGATTCTTCATCGGGTACCTGTGTTGCCGTAAAAAAGCTTTTAGCAGGTTTATTCAAGATCAGATCCACGTGTCCCGATTCATCAGGATGCCTTGATGTTATTAATCGTTTATTATTGTTTTTTAAAGGTATTAATGAGCTCGCTGAAGGGCTCGGTTTGTTTCTTTTTATCAAGAAAAAGAAAAAAGCCATTCGGCGGCAAGCCGAGGCAAGCCCAAAGCAAAGGCAAGACCATGTAATAAAGCCAAATCCTTCCATAAGGGTATCACCGATAGCAATCACAACAGTTGTCGTTAATACACTTACCTCATCGCTACAACTGCGTTCCGGCCTAGGAGATGATCGAAGAAGAAACCGCTAAAAGCTTCCAAGATAATTCTCCTGTTAAAGTCAAAGCGGCAACGCGTTCTGCCCAATTTTTCATCGGGAACTTGTGTTGCCGTAAAAAAGCTTTCAGCAGGTTATTCAAGATCAGATCCTCGTGTCCCGATTCATCAGGATGCCTTGATGTTATTAATCGTTTATTATTGTTTTTTAAAGGTATTAATGAGCTCGCTGAAGGGCTCGGTTTGTTTCTTTTTATCAAGAAAAAGAAAAAAGCCATTCGGCAGCAAGCCGAGGCAAGCCCCAAGCATAGGCAAACCAATAAGATTAAAAGTTATGCAGGGAGACTCCCTGCACAACCAATCTTACTTTACCGAAGTAATCACCAGAAACACTTTTTCCCCGGCATCCAAAACAGGATAAACCAAAGCCTGAAGCCTTTCCAATGCGATACGGCTATAGTTACCCTCACCCTCTCCGGTACACTTACTCACAGGTGCAATGCAACCCTGCAGCTCTCGCAAAGCAAAGTTTGCTGGATGAATGAGGATAGCCTCGCGGTTGGGTACAATGCTCAGCGCCAACTGCAAACCATGCTTCGTATGTTGCCGTTTGATCAGCAAATAGCGTCCTTCCGGTATACAGCTGATATTGCGCTTATTGTTCCGCCAGGGCAATTCGATGCTTTCACAAACCAACTTCCCCTGATAACTGATTTTTCCATTAGTGCCACCCTTAAAATAAGTACGGCTTAACAGCAACTCCATTACACCCCTTGTATTTGCACTAATGATAAACCATTGTAAGCACCGTTACTTAAAGGATAGTCAAAACCGTTTACCCTTTGGTAAAAACTAATCCCTAACAGTAGAAACAGAGGGTTGGTACTCGCAGCGGGTATTTGGGCACTCAATGCTACCGCAGCCACATCAATTGCTTTCACATCAATCATGTCACTTTCACTGGTATTGAGTTGAAATACCTCCCCTTCAAAGTTTAGTGCAGCACCGGCAGCACTGATTCTAAAGTGAGTAGCACCCTGGGGCGCATTGATCAGATCCCTGGCACTAAAACCCGGAAAATCAATACTTAAAACACCTGTTGCCCGGTCAATAGCAGTTTCATAAACCACATTGATGGTGGTACTGATTGGTGCCTTAATGTTAAATTCGAAACCAGTAAGCAATTCCGTTTCTGCATCCAGCACCATGCGTAAACCACGTTCGTTTACCGAGTCAGCCTGGATAACCTTCAACATCTCTTTCATCAGTCGGTTCGTAACCGCCTTATCAGCAAGCTGATTGGTTAACACCTTAAACGCTAGCCTTAAAAATTTACCTGCCTTGGTTGCCCGACCAAACTCAGCCATGTTCTCCCTTGTACGCAGATACCTCGGATCATTAGCAATCCGGCTGGCATCAACACCACCTTTTTCTCTTGCTAAATAACCGTTCCTTGTTTTGTAAAACGTCAAATCCCCGATTCGTCCGTTTAATTTAATGATTCCTTCCTGACGTGCCATAATATATGTCTTACATCTGGACACAAAATTGCAGCATCCTCAATAATGCCAGGTCGCGAAAGAAAGCTTTCGCAGCTTTTGGTAATATTTAATATTAAATAAAAGCTTTTTATAGTTCTGCACATCAAATAGTATCATTTAGCAGTTTTTACTACTTTGAAAACCTATTTTAATTGCCTAATTTGGATTTATATTAAATCTCGTTCTTTTATTACTGCTTTAGGAAGGATAGTTTTTAATTTTTTAAGGCTATGGCACCTCCGGTACTGTTGCGGTCCAATTCAACCTCACATGAAAAGAGTATGTATTTATCCGAAAGATGTTAGTATTTTAACAGGTAAAAGCTTAGCCCAGGCACAGAAAGTGCTCAGAAACTTACGCTTTATATTAAACAAACGTAAAGACCAATTGATTACGTTCGAAGAATATGCAGAATATTCAGGTATAAACCTCGCACTGATCCAAAAAATCTGCCTGGCCATACCGCTGATGGCCTTAGTCGACTGTTAAAAAACAATAACCCGCCCATCATCCCCGGGTTTTGTTTTTAAGCTAAGTACAGATAACGTAGTGTTTTACGCTACTCCCTGTCGATACAAATGCTCTTAAAGTTTCGTTGTATGAATTATTATATTTACTAAGATAGCCGAATTAAGTGCTAATCAGATTAGCAATCAAAAATAATTATATTACATTATCATATTCAAATTGCCTAAGAATTAGTAATATTCTCAAGCTCCAACGTTGATAAATCAGTTATTTTTGGATTTTTAATTGATTCAAACTTGGATATTATATCGCTGTGTTTTGTTATTAGATCTCTTGCAATTTCTTTTTTAGAAATGCCATTCTTTTTTAGGTAATCCTCGTAATCTTTATAATAAATTTTACCGTGTTTATTCTTTAAATGAGTTACTGCGCCAGAATATTGAATTATTGTTTTGAAGCCATACGAAACAAACTGGTCAAGCGTGCATATGGCTCCCGATTTAGAGGAAATAAAAACTTTTGGTATAAAAATGATAGTATTCCCATTATATTCTGGAAGTGTGTAATTCCTTGTTATCCAAATTTTCCCAGCCAAATCGAAAATTTTAAATGTTTTTTTTGTGGTTGAAACTATACCGCATTTTTTACATTGATCATTCGTATACTCAATTAAAGCGTCAAGATTAATGCTAACACATATATCAGATATTCTATCATAGCTAATGTTATCTATACCCAATTTAAGAGTATTGAAAGACATTTGATTTTTCACATAAGCTTGTTTAAAAAATGCCAATGAGTTTAGAAAGATCGGCTTCATTTTTTTTCCAATTGACACCCCATAAGATTTTCCAGTGGAATATCCTAGCCGAGTATCATTACATTCCTTAATACCATCTAATAACTTTAGTCCCATTGTTGTGTTTTTCTTTACAGCAGTTGTAAATAATGCTAGTAAGAATCCACTTAAATTATCTGCTATTTTTTTGCCAACCTTTGTAGAAGAATGCTTAAGAATTCGATTATAATCAAAAAAGGCCAAATTATCTTCATCTAGATCCACGTTAAAAAAATCAATGTCTTGCTGAGTTAATCCTTTCTTGTCGAGCCCAAAAACAGAAATTATTGTGTTAGTTGCTTTGATTGTACTCATTTATCTCTTCTCCTTTCTAACACCCTTGAAAGGTGTTCCATCCTGTTTCACATCCATAAACTTACCTGTTTCAGTATTTCGTTTAACCCATTGTTCAGTGGTTGGATTAAAAGTTTGGGAGCGTTCTTTCACTGCTCCAGGTCGACGGTTATCGCCGGGTTTGCCATTTGTAGCCATGCTATAAAATTTAACAATAGGAATTAATGCCCAATAACTGAGCATATTTAATTATTTCCAGAAATTTTGCAAGGCTGGTATCCCCAAGGTTTTAGGAGAAAAAAGAATACGATTTTGTAGTGCGAGAAAGTATAATAGTTATACTTTTGTGCATTCTAAATAACGAGGCTATCTCAATATTCGTTTCTAATTCCCTTAGTACGAATGATAAATTTTATTAAGCTCAGGATATGTCGAAGTTTCCTGAGCTTTTTATTTTTATCAAACCAAATTAAAATCTTGTCAGACTTCAAACACAAATTTAAGTAAAACTGTATAATTAGTTTGACGCAAATTGTTAACAATCAGCGCCATTGCTATTAATAATCAATCACAAGACTGTCAGATATTTTATAAAAAAAAGCTAACTAACTATAAATCAATAGTTAGAAAATAAAAATTAATGTTAACAACTTCCAACAGCCCTTAATATTTGATTCTAATTTTGAATAAAAATAGTCTTTAATTATTTGCTATTTTACGGGAAACCGTAAGATAAACAGTGAGTTATGAACAGGTCGAGATGTAAATTTCAATAATCATTTAAGGTAAAGTTATTTTTTCAAATTAATATCCGCTCAAAAATCCCAATAACTTTTAAATCAATAGTTTCATCATCTCGTAAAACGAGAGGTTTAAAATACTCATCAGTCGATAGAGGGTGTAAGGTAATTTCCTCATGCACCCAACTATCATCAGTTTGGGTTTTCTTGCTTCTATATTCTTTAATGGTATACTGGCCACCTAATTCTTTATCATAGATATTTGTTGATTCGACCAAGCAAATCAATCCACTACGTGAGCCACCATTATATTTTTTAAATAACGCAATCGATCCGTTAGGAATAACTTTATTCATAGATTCTCCAACTATCTTGCAGGCAAATAGGTCCGGATTTGTCCTTAAGTTTTCAGGCAGTTCTAAAAAGCTAATATTTTCAACTTGCTGATAATCAGAAAATGAACCCGCAGCAATATTTAAATCATAAAAAGGAATGCATTGCCCGTTGATTTTGTTAGGATGTATGTTTAATAGCTTCACTTCAGCTTTAGTTTCTTTTAAATGCCAAAACTTTTTAAAATGGTTACGCAGTGCTGTGTCGCAAACGTAAATGAACGTTCCATTAATTCCCCTTAATAAAATGGTTTTATAAATATTAACGATATAACTTTTTAATACCTCGGGATCTTTAATAGAGTTCTTACCATTTTTATCCTGATAAAGTTGATCATGAATAATGAGTTTATCTGATATAGGATCGTAGCCAATCTCAGGCCCAATAATTACGCCAGTATAATTTAAATCGTAGCCTTGAATAGTATGGATACAACCAACTTCATTGCTTGCATTTGGTGTATTTACCCAATCAACAGTTACGGCATTCCATTGCAACTTTGTATCTTCGATAACAATATCAAATTTGCTTTTATCTTTATTTGAGATCCATTTCCAGGCAAAGCCTGCAATTAATCTGGATAAGCCGAATTGCTGATCTTTTAATTTGATATCATTCACCATATCATCTAAAGATTCATAGAGATATGACTCATAGTTTAAGCCAGGGGCATAAGGTTTTAACGCCTTATTCTGCTCAGTAAACAAACCTTGAATAAATTTTACGTAATCAGCCCCGCCCTTTACCCTAAATTGAGTTTTCAATATTTCGTAGCGGGTATCTGCTTTTTGTTTTAAATTCTTAAATGCACCGGCCGAAACATCAGAAGGTTTTATGCTTTGCTGTTCATCATAAAATAAGATGCTTTTGTTGGCTTGTTTTAGAACCCAGTCCAACTCAGAGCTCGTCATCTTGTCGACACCCAGAGCCTTACAATTCTGGTCAAAGGCACCAAAATATGCGCCCAGATTTACCCTTTGCCTTAAACGATGTGATTCATCAATAATTAATAAATCGTATTTCTTTTTAACCACATCGGCAGGCCCGATAACCATATTCGATTTTAACCCTTTAATCCCTTTAAAAACTTTTTCTATTGTTTTTCTAAACGACGACATAGGCACCACCAAAGCCATTTCTAAATGACCGTATTGTTGCTTAACTTTTTTAAATAATTCAAAAAGTTCCAGATCGTTCTCGTCGAAATCAGTTAGATTAAAATCTTCTGTATCGGTTTTTAAGAGCTTAAATAAAAATATAGCTAAAATGCTCTTACCTGTTCCTGCACCACCTTCAATTAAACTTACTTTTGCACCATCATCCAGCAAGCATTTAAGTATCGTTTTAAGGCCAGTAACCTGTTCATCCGACAAACTTTTATAAGGCGAATATTTAAAAAGGTCGCTGTTGTCTATATACTCTAAAGAATGCCTGGTAATACCCAGCGTTCGGAGTTCAGACCAAATATCTTTAAATATATCCCAGTATAGTTCCTTTTTTTGGTAAAAATGATGGTTAGCAATTCCCAAGTTACCATTTTGTAACTGATAGCGTCCATCTGCAGCTATGTATTTTATTAAATTAGATTCAATATCAAGCGTCGCAGATTTGTTAAAAAGATCGCTTGAAATTAGATGTGCTGATTGAAGATTTTTTTTGTGATCACTTTTTAAATGAGCTTTCATCCGACTAACAAGGTCGGTAGTCTCCCCTACGTAAGCTTCAAACTTATTGTTTTCACTTAAAAAGTAAACTAATGGCCAGGATAAAAAATTCTGATGTTTTAAACTTAGATCAGTTAAACTTTGTTCGGAAAATTCAGAGGTGCTAATTAGGTAACGCTTACTCATTTATAATTCATTATACTTTTTAGCCGTCCCTTTAGCTTTATCCACAGGATATTTCGCATCATTAAGTTTTATCTTGTTAAGAATAATCTGATTTACATCAAGATTGTACTTTTCAGCTAGCAGTAGAGCATAAGAAAAAACATCAGCTAATTCTTCCTTTATCTTTTCTACATCTGCTTCTTCGGCATTTTTCCACAAAAATAACTCCAGCAACTCTGCCGCTTCAATGTTTAATGCAAGTGCTAAATCCTTAGGATTGTGAAACTGGGCCCAGTCTCGGTCATCTCTAAATTTTATCAATGCTGCTGTGATCTCTTTTGTCATAAGGATAATTGATGCTAATTTAGGGATATGTTCTCAAAATACTTGGTTTGATTGAAAAGATTTACGACTGATGGATATGTTTTTAATAACAATTGATTGTCTCACGGGAGCACTAACAAAGTATCTTTTAAAGTTCAATTTCTTTTGTCATCTCTATCAACATCTCAATTTTCTCAATAAAAATCTTGCGCATACGTCCATCTGAAATTGCTTCGTAAGCTTCTGCTTTACTCCAATCCCCATAAGACCCATCCATGAAATTATACCAAGGCCACCAGCCGTTATTTCGTTTTTCATTATTAGGCAAGCTTATTAATTTTTCTTTTAATTCATCTGTAATCTCGATTGGCCGGCTCCAATTGTCTCTCCCATTCACGGTAAGTCCAAAAATCATATTATGATTTCTTGCCCAAAACTGAAAGCCAATACGAATATATTTCCATTCTTCTTTTCCTAAATAGATACCAGTATAATTTTTCCCAAAGTCAATATTATAATCGCACACTATTCCCTTTTCTTTCAAAACGGCAATCATCTCTTCCCCGAAATCACTTACCATCTCTTTGATAGCGTGGTTTAAATTGCCAGCTATGGCAAAAGCCGCCTTAAAATTAGTTTTTGTTAGTGCAGTTAATTCCTGTTCCATAGTGTGGTTGGTTGTTTGATTGGTTAAGTATTTAATAAGGTTGATGTAATGACTAATTGCTTCACGAACTACTGGAATAATAGCCACTTCTTTTCTACAAGCTTCTAGCCAACTTATTATGTTTTCTCTGTAAGAAATGCATTTAAAATCCTCATCTTCCTTAAGGCCCTTTCGGCTTTTCTCAGAAGGCATTCCACCATCTAAGGTTAGATAAAATAAGTCTGAATGCGCTGCATGCTTATGATAGCGGGCTAACTGCCCATCTTGGTCACCAGCATAAATTTTATTTTCTATAGTGAGGTAGTTATTGTATTTATCTTTGATGTAAATATCAATCCTTCCTCCGCCGGGGTCCTCATAATTAACCGTACCGATATATTTCTCTACAAAAACCTCGGCACTTTGCGTGTCTATTTGCCTACCTTTATAGCAAAACATTTCTATAAATAGCCTCAGGAAGGCGTCTTTTTGTCCATGACTACCTTTAGGATTTAGTAATTCTGCTAAAAATGCAGAGTGCATTCTCACTTCAGATGATTCAAGTTTAAGGATTCTAAAAACGTTAAAATTATCACCGGTTAATTCATTTATCTTTTCGTAACGGGCAAAAAGATTATTCACTTGGCTAAGCAAGTGTCGAATGGGAGCGTTGTTCATAAATGGAAAGCATTATTTAAATTAGGAGCGAATTTAAAAATAAAGAGGTATTCTTCATGGGCATTTGATGTTATCAAATGGCGTCTACTCATATGCCAATATATACAGGCAGCAAAAAAACGTATCTATAAAATATACTTCAACTTAAATTTGGTATAGATAATCAAATCGCAGTTGCAAAAATTTCAAATATTAGTAGAATGGATTAACAAAAATAGATTTCATAAGCCTAATAATAAAGACTGATGAATTAACCTAAACGCACATTTAGTATTTTTTCCATTCAAAACTTTTAAATCCGCTTTCAATCGCCCATTTTTCCCACACCGCTTCCAGAATTTCATTGTCTCTTTGCCCTTTCGGGTATTTGTAATTTTGTAATTTCTCATTTTTATCTCGCTCGTGTGTTTCGTACACATGGAGATTGATCAGTTTATTTTTTGCACTTTTGTTAAGCGGCAGGCATATAGATTGGTTAGCTTTCAAAACTTTTTGTATATCTAAATGAGTAACAATACAAGCCTGTCTTACCTTATCAATTTCTGGCGAGCCAAAGAAAAACTGACTATTGGTTTGTTTATCCAAATACTCTAAATAGCCATCTGTGAAGATGTAGATATCATTTTCGTAACTTATAAAGGTGGTATCTGGTCCAATAGTTAATTGGTTATTTTGTTTAATTGCTAAATCATTGTCAATCTTATCTATCAAAATGCTTATCAAATCTAAACCCTGATTTCTTGTATTTGCATAAAAAGACTTGGTCATATTTTCAAACAATGTAATTTGTTTGTCTAGGCCATCATCTTTATATGCTCCGGTAGAGTTAACAAATTGTTGCTTCGCACCGGTAGTTTTGATTTTGTCGAGATCAATAGAAGCAACTAATTCACCGGAGAATCCTGAAAAGGAAATTGAAGATCGATCTCCAATTTTTTCGCCAGGTTTAACGCATTCGTTCTTAAAAAATTGAACTATTTTATGAATTTCGTCGATATCTTTTGACGGCTTATTATCAAGCCGGCTTGACATATCGGACAGTATAACAATATTTTGATATTTTAAATATTTATTTTGAGATTCTGGTTCTATTCGACAAGATGTCAAACACAGCATTAGGCAAGAAATTATGAAGGTATTTTTCATTTCCGACGCTTAATTAGTTTTGATTATTTGTTCTATTTCCCTAACTCTTCGAGCGACTTCACCAGTGGCATAAAATTTTGGTAAATGCTCGACGAATCCAGAATTATAGGCCATTATAACGCTTTCTAAGATGACATCAGTAAATATCTTACCACTTATAATTTTATTATTGAAATCATCATATATTGACTTTACCTGTTTCTGTAACTCATCATAAGTGTTTTCAATCTGATTTTGGATGGTGTTGATCTGAATTTCCAGATTAAGAATAATGTTAGCGTTGCTTCCTATCAAATCGTCTATTGCCTTAATCCTGCTAATTAAGACCTCTTTCTCCGAATTAAAGTCGAGCATTTCTTCATCCAACATTTGTACCCTTTTGCTTTTTTCAGCATCAACAAGTTCTCTTTTCGATAACTTATATGCGGTAGTAATATTTTCAATAAGGTAATGTGTGATAATCAAGGGAACCATACCAAACATAAAAATCATCCAAAATTCACCATGTTTCACAACTTCCCAAATTTGCATCTGAGGTTCTTTACCAATTAATAATGAATGTATTTTATCAGTATTGATTGCAATCATGCCTGCCACGGTAATATCAAATACTGCTAATCCGATCCAAAACAAAACACTATTAACTAACCTATTTTTACTTCCAAGTAATTTTATATTCGACAAGAGAATCGGAAAAAGGAAGAAAATAGTAGCAATAAATCCAAACAAAACGCCTTGCTGCCTGAATATCTTCACAATAGCATTTGCATCAACAAGCTTAGGCAAACCAAGATCTATGCCTGCTTGCAGTGCATTACTATATTCGTTGCTTTCAAATAACATTTTATAAAAAGCCGATGCAAAGAAAAATGATAAATAGAAGCTAAAAATGGCTAATAATATGGATATACATATCGTCCCTACAGACCAAAACTCTTTTACCACAAAAGATTGTTCAATTGCCTTCCTTTCCAGTTTATTTTTTTCTATTTCTTTATTTATTTGCAATAAACCTTTCTCACCCGTATTTATATTTCCCGTCTCCAGGATTGATTTATCTTGTTTTAATTCAGCTATTTTAGCTTTAAGTTGCCTGTCCTCTAGATCATTATCTCTTTTTGCTTCGATAATCCTCCCTTGTTTTTCAACATCCAAATCAGTTTTTATGCCAGTAAATGCGTTTGAAATATTGCTGGACAATATATTTTTTTTGCTACTCAAGCTATCATCAGTGGCAAATGCTCTGATTTCTTCTTTTATATTCCCGTATTCTACCTTAAAAATTTCGATACTTCCCTCGCTATTTTTAGAAGTTTCATACCCGTCATTTCTATATTCTTCAGTATTAATTTGAGCTGAGGAATACACAAGATCATGTAGTTGTTGTGAAAACGCATCAATTACATTCATCGGTTTTACCTCTTGCGTATTGTTAGGTACTTGCATTGTTGTATTTACATCTATATTATGGTCGATATTAAATCTTATCCGTTCAAATTCAGAAAAAAATTGCCTATATGTAGTTGGATCATCAGAAACCTGAATATTTTCTACGTTATTATTACTGGCGTTATAAGAATAGTTGTATGAACCGTTTATAGAAATTCGGTGATCTATCAAACAGAACTTATGATGCATCATCCCTCTGTCGTCACCTGTTTCGAAAGCATGTACACTTATGTTTGCTCCTTTAAGCATAAGCTTTACGGTCTCATTCGAAGAATTTGAGGAGAGCACAATATCTACAGTAACCCCTTTGTTTTTAGCTTCAATAATGGCCGTTGCGATATCTCTATCGGTGAACCAGGCCATCGCCAGGTATATGCTTTGTTTGGAAGTATTGATTTCGGCAAGTATTCTTTGTTTAATCTCTATGCCGTTTGTTAGGATTTCATTCATTTTCTTTGATACTAGCCATTAACGTAGATCGAGATATTTGGATACCAAACTCTTGAGTGCGCATGTGTTTTCTTCATTAATAGTTAGCCACTGTCTGATGTAACTTTTCTCTAAACCCATAAATCTCATCCAGGCTATTCAAATGTATCTTCTCTCCAGCATCCTTGCCGTTATGAAAAATCTCTAAATATTTGTTGATTGTATTGAAATGAAACCTGCATATAGGTTTTCGGTTATTGTCATCCAATAAAACCCCAAAATAAGATTGTGTATCTCTCGCCGCAATTCGTTCTTTGGAAATTTTTTCCCTTAGAATAGCCTTAACAATGTGATAAGCATCTAATTCTTCCTCAGTAGTGATCACCTTATCTTCGGCCATGATAGGTTCTGTAGTGGTCTTGATCTCCTTTTCATTGCTATTAGCCTCTTCAGTACCCAAAGCGGTTTTCAACCGATCTGTAATCGCATCATTTAGTACCTGGTTTGATGAGCGTTGCACCAGTTCAGAAAATTGCTTTAAGATTTTTTCCGTTAGCTTCCCTGGATAGACCTGGCTGGCAAAATGCTTCACAAAAATTAGAGACGGATCCCTTAGCTCAGATGTGATGAGTGATTTAAGCTCATTTGTATATTTTAAATCTGATGCCGTATTAGAAATGTTCTCTATATCGAAATAAGACTTATGGAACTTCTTTAGCTCTTCAATTTGTGCATCCTTAATTTCAGCAATATTGAATTCAAAAAATGGTTTGTCATCCATTTTGTTGACGTCATTTAAATCGGTGTAAAATCTGTATACCAAACCGTTGGTTAGCAAGCCGAATTTCGCTTTGCAGACATGGAAATAACGAAACAACTGTGAATTATGCGGATCTAATTTTTCAAGGTGATGTTTACATTCGATAATGATAATGGGCTCACCATCTTTCATGATAGCATAATCTACTTTCTCTCCTTTCTTTATGCCGATGTCTGCAATAAATTCTGGATTGACCTCAAATGGATCAAACACATCAAAGCCCAGGAGCTTAATAAATGGCATGATTAAGGCATTTTTGGTGGCCTCTTCGGTTTGTATTTGTGGTATCATTTTGGTGGTTCTGATACCAAGCTGTTTTACTTCGTCCTTGAAATCCATTTCGCTATAGAGAATATTAACTGAGATGATTTCAAAAGTAACGCTCTAAAAAATCTAAATATTACGGGAAACCGTAAAGCAGAAATTTTAATAAGCATAAATGTTTTTTTACCAGTAGTTCGGAAATTCCGAACTACTGGTAAAAAAACCAGCATTAAACCCCAAACCATATTATTCTACTCATCCCCCAACGCCCAGCTCAAACCCTGTTCCTCTTCTTCTGATGACTCCACGCTTTCTTTTACTGGCTCAACAAACGCCACTTCCACTCCATCCTGAAGATGAAAACAATGGCTGATCTGGCAACCATAATAACGGCGGTCATCTTTTTTGACTTGCCCATGCAGGTAATGAAGGCCAATGGCCACCAGCAGGATCCGCTTGCCTTCCGGCTCAAAAGGTATTAGCAGTTTAGCCCCAGGGAACTCGCTCTGCTCAAGCGAAAAACGAAGATCATTAACTTTAATCAGCTCATATTTTTCAGTGTTCACTTCAAAGCTAAAAATGCTCAGTTGTAACACAAAGTCATCGGATTTAGGAACGAACTTAACCAGATTTTTGGTTTCGATTTTAGGGATAAGCAGTTGGATCGAACCATTATCGGTAAGTATAACCGCTGGTTTTCGAATTAAAAGCTGTTCAAGTTTTGTGGCTGCATTAAATTCAAATCCCTGGAGCAGTTTGAGATTACCGTCTTCCAGTTTCTTTTGCCCCTTCTCTGCTGGAGGAACGGTTTTAAAAATCTCAATCAGTTTTTTGTTGAGTCGGTTATGCAAGTCGCCATAACCATAATCTTTAACCATTGCTGCGAAGGCTTTTCGGATGTAGGCAGAGTTTCTGCTGGCATTGCCAAAGTCGGTAGCGCTTTTTCGGCTGTTTTCCGAGAGCTGATGAACGGTGGGGGCATGCCGCACCACATCTTTTTTTCCTCTTCTATAAAAAACAAGATCTCCAAGTTGCCCCGAAAATCGAACAATCCCATTTAATGTGGCCATAATTATTTATATTAGCGTAATCAAGGGATTGATCAATCCAAGATAGCAAATTTCTGCTTTTTAATCATTTAAATCTCGTTTCAAGTCCACCTTTGGCCCGCCATTAGTCCACCTCATATCCACGTTTTGCCCATACCTACTTGCACCTTGCTCCCAGCATGCTTCAGGTCTGCTTCGGAAATGCTATAGTTCAGGCGGAAGAATTCGCATCCTAGTACGGTGCTCGCATGTTGCTGGAGTGGTGCTATTAGGTGAGGATAAGGGCTATAATGGGTATGAATTTCCTGAACAGGAGGCGAACGCGGTGGATTTCGTTCCCGAAGGGAAGATGATGCTATTGTGGCGGTGGCTAGAGGAGCAGCGGTACAAGAGCCAGGAGATAACATATTTAACCACCCCCCACCCCCTCCTTGAAAATAAGGAGGGGAGTTTCCCTCAAAGTTTATTAAAAAATTTTCAAAGATCTTTCCACTACGGTCGAGATGACGATGCCTTAAAATAAGGCGCTCGCTATAGCCTCCCTGCTATCCGGCATAGCCAATTTTGAAGGTGAAAAAACCTCTATCGGCCTATCGACACCTTTCTCCTTAAAGAGAACGGCTCGTAAAAGAATGTTGCTACATCGCTATAGCCACCCTGGTATCCGGCATCGGAAATGATGGAAGGGGAAAACGTTAAAGCTTTAGCAGCAACGTTCAAAAACCACAAACCAAGGCAACGCGTATTCTGCGATTCTTCATCGCAGCTTGTGATGCCGCAATAAAAGCTTTGACGAATTTACCCGACATCAGATCCAGGCCTTGATCTTTTGTTTCTTTTGTATCAAGACAAAAGAAAAAGGCCGCCGCCGATGAGGCGAAAGAGATCCTTCGACTACGCTCAGGATGACATACAGACGAAAATAAAATCTAGTTTCAAAGATCTCTCCACTACGGTCGAGATGACGATGCCCTAAAATAGGCGCTCGCTATATAGCCACCCTGCTATCTGGCATAGCCAATTTTGGAAGCAGAAAGCAGTGGAAAATGAGCACAAACGTTCAAAAACCAGTAGTCAAGGAAATTTGCAGCCGAAGAGGAAAGCGCCCGGCCTGGCCTCAAATTACCGCTAATAGTTTTCCGCTAGCTTTATGCAAACAAAAGAGGCAAGCCTTGGGCTTTTGGTCCCTTTTGGGCCAAGCCAAAAGGACTAGGCAGCCGCCGATGAAGCGAAAGAGATCCTTCGCCTACGCTCAGGATGACATACAGACTAAGATAAAACCTATTTTAAAGATCTCTCCACTACGGTCGAGATGACGATGCCCTAAAATAGGCGCTCGCTATATAGCCACCCTGCTATCCGGCATAGCCGATTTTGGAAGCAGAAAGCAGTGAAAAACAAGCACAAACATCCAAAAACCAGTAGTCAAGGAAATTTGCAGCCGAAGAGGAAAGCGCCTGGGCTGGCCTCAAATTACCGCTAATAGTTTTCCGCTAGCTTTATGCTAACAAAAGGGGCAAGCCTTGGGCTTTTGGTCGCTTTTGGGCCAAGCCAAAAGAAAAGGCCGCCGCCGATGAGGCGAAAGAGATCCTTCGACTACGCTCAGGATGACATACAGATTAAGATAAAACCTATTTTCGAAGATCTCTCCACTACGGTCGAGATGACGATGCCTTAAAATAGACGCTCGCTATATAGCCACCCTGCTATCCGGCATAGCCAATTTGGAAGCAGAAAGCAGTGGAAAACGAGCACAAACGTTCAAAAACCAGTAGTCAAGGAAATTTGCAGCCGAAGAGGAAAGCGCCAGGGCTGGCCTCAAATTACCGCTAATAGTTTTCCGCTAGCTTTATGCAAACAAAAGGGGCAAGCCTTGACTTTTGGTTACCTTTTTGTCAAGAAAAAGGTAAGAGGCCGCCGCCGATGAGGCGAAAGAGATCCTTCGACTACGCTCAGGATGACATACTGACGAAAATAAAACCTATTTCCAAAGATCTCTCCACTACGGTCGAGATGACGATGCCTTAAAATAGGCGCTCGCTATATAGCCACCCTGCTATCCGGCATAGTCAATTTTGGAAGCAGAAAGCAGTGGAAAACGAGCACAAACGTTCAAAAACCAGTAGTCAAGGAAATTTGCAGCCGAAGAGGAAAGCGCCAGGGCTGGCCTCAAATTACCGCTAATAGTTTTCCGCTAGCTTTATGCAAACAAAAGCGGCAAGCCTTGACTTTTGGTTACCTTTTTGTCAAGAAAAAGGTAAGAGGCCGCCGCCGATGAGGCGAAAGAGATCCTTCGACTACGCTCAGGATGACATACAGATTAAGATAAAACCTATTTTCGAAGATCTCTCCACTACGGTCGAGATGACGATGCCTTAAAATAGGAGCTCGCTATAGCCACCCTGCTATCCGGCATAGCCAATTTTGGAAGCAGAAAGCAGTGGAAAACGAGCACAAATGTTCAATTACCAGTAACAAGGCAACGCGTATTGTGCGATTCTTCATCGCAGCTTGTGATGCCGCAATAAAAGCTTTGACGACTTTACCCGACATCAGATCCACGTGTCCCGATTCATCGGGAAGCCTTGGGCTTTTGGTCCCTTTTGGGCCAAGACAAAAGAAAAAGGCCACCGCCGATGAGGCGAAAGAAAAAACCACAAACAAAGCCCTCACAGCCCGTTAAGATCCCCCGCCTACGCGAGGATGACGGATGGGGTGGAAAGGATTTGTGGGGTAAACAATTAGATTACCACAGTCTAAAATAAGATAATCCATTTTTACATCCTTAGCATACCAAAAAAATCATCATGTTTTACTACCTTTGCGGCTCAAAATTTACAGTAGAATGAGTCAGCCCATTAAAATCAAAAACGCTTTAATTTCAGTATATTATAAAGATGGTTTGGAGCCATTAGTAAAATTGCTAGCCGCTCAGGGTGTGCAGTTATTTTCTACCGGCGGAACCGAACAATTTATCAAAGACTTAAACTTACCGGTTACAGCGGTTGAAGATTTGACTGGCTATCCATCTATTTTAGGCGGTCGCGTAAAAACTTTGCACCCTAAAGTATTCGGTGGCATTTTAAATCGCAGAGCATTAGCAGGCGATCAGGAACAAATTGCCGAATACGAGATTCCGGAAATTGATTTGGTTATTGTTGATTTATATCCGTTTGAAGAAACTGTAAAAGCTGGCGGAACACCCGAAGAAATTATCGAGAAAATCGATATCGGTGGAATTTCATTAATCCGTGCCGCAGCTAAAAACTTTAATGATGTCGTGATCATCGCTTCGAAAAACGACTACCCTACTTTACAAGCTCAATTAGAAGAACAAAATGGTGAAACCAATTTAGCACAACGTAAAGCATATGCTAAAAAGGCTTTCCATACTTCTTCTCACTATGATACGACAATCTTCAATTATTTTAATGAGGAAGAACCACTTGATGTTTTTAAACAAAGTGTAGCTGATGCTAAAACCTTGCGTTATGGTGAAAATCCACATCAAGGGGCAGTATTTTATGGCGATTTAGATGCCATGTTTACGAAATTAAACGGCAAAGAACTTTCTTACAATAACCTGGTAGATGTGGATGCTGCCGTGGCTTTAATAGACGAATTTGAAGATCCGACTTTTGCAATCTTAAAACATACAAACGCTTGCGGAATTGCTTCCCGCCCTACTGTCAAACAAGCCTGGATGGATGCTTTAGCGTGCGACCCGGTTTCTGCTTTCGGTGGCGTTTTAATTACCAATGTTGAAGTTGATTTAGCAACAGCTGAAGAGATTAACAACTTGTTTTTCGAAGTGCTAATTGCACCTTCTTATCAACCGGAAGCGGTGGAATTATTCAGCAAAAAGAAAAACCGCGTGATATTACAGCGCAACAATGTGGAGTTGAGCAAAAAACAATTTAAAACTTTATTAAACGGCGTAATTGAGCAAGATAAAGATTTAATTATCGAAGGTCCGGAGCAAATGACAACCGTAACCGATAAGGCACCAACTGCTCAAGAATTAAAAGATTTGCATTTTGCAAATAAGATTGTAAAACACACAAAATCCAACACCATTGTTTTGGTTAAAGATGATGTGTTAATCGCAAGCGGTGTGGGTCAAACTTCCCGGGTTGATGCGTTAAGACAAGCCATTGAAAAAGCTGCTTCTTTTGGTTTTAGCATAAAAGGAAGCGCAATGGCATCTGATGCTTTCTTCCCTTTCCCTGATTGTGTAGAAATTGCTGCTGATGCAGGTATTACTGCAGTTTTACAACCTGGTGGATCAATTAAAGATGCAGATTCGGTTGCGAAAGCAAATGAAAAAGGTATTGCTATGGTAACAACCGGCGTAAGACACTTTAAACACTAGGTAAAGTAAAAGGTTGAAGGCCTAGAGGTTGAAGGTGATGCAATATGCCATCATTGACAGGCATGAAGCCTGCCTCCTCCCACAGGCTGACAATCTTAAAGCGTTATAAAGCCTTAGTAGTAAGATTGCCTGCCTGCGGTAGGCAGGCTTCGTGCCTCGCAATGACGATCGTTTTAGAGAGAGAGAAGCTGAAGGATTACAAGTTTTGATTTTCAACATAATTTAATTGCCTTAAAAACAATTTAATGAACGAAGAAAATAAAACTTAAAACAATAAAAAACCTATTTTTACATTAGGAATAGTATAGATTTAACAAATTAAAGAAAATATAACTCATACATGGGATTATTCAATTGGTTTACGCAGGAAGTGGCCATCGATTTAGGCACTGCGAATACCCTAATTATACATAACGACAAAGTAGTGGTAGACGAACCGTCTATTGTTGCCTTTGATCGTACTACAAACAAAGTTATCGCTATAGGTCGTCAGGCGATGCAAATGGAAGGTAAAACCCATGATAATATTAAAACCGTTCGTCCTTTAAAAGATGGTGTAATTGCCGATTTCAATGCCGCTGAGGCAATGATCAAGGGAATGATCCGCATGCTAAATGGCGGTAAAGGTTGGATGTTTCCATCTTTACGAATGGTAATCTGTATTCCATCAGGCATTACTGAGGTAGAAAAACGTGCTGTACGTGACTCTGCTGAAATTGCCGGAGCTAAAGAAGTTTACTTAATTCACGAACCAATGGCTGCTGCTGTAGGTATCGGAATTGACGTGGAAGAACCAATGGGTAATATGATTATCGATATAGGTGGTGGTACTACAGAAATTGCAGTTATCGCCTTATCTGGTATCGTATGCGATCAATCTATCCGCGTTGCGGGAGATAATTTCGACTCTGATATCGTGAACTATATCCGTCGCCAGCACAACATAATGATTGGCGACCGTACTGCGGAAAAAATTAAAATTGAAGTGGGTGCAGCTTTACCAGAGTTACAGGATGCTCCTGCTGATTTTGCTGTTCAAGGTCGTGATTTAATGACGGGTGTTCCAAAGCAGATCACCGTTTCTTATACTGAAATTGCACATTGTTTAGATAAATCAATCTCTAAAATTGAGGAAGCGATTTTAAAAGCATTAGAGATTACCCCTCCAGAACTTTCTGCCGATATTTATCAAACTGGTATTTATTTAACTGGTGGCGGTGCACTGTTAAGAGGTTTAGATAAACGTGTTGCTGCCAAAACGAAGCTACCTGTTCATGTGGCAGAAGATCCACTTCGTGCAGTAGTTCGCGGAACTGGTATCGCCCTTAAAAACATTGGCGGTTATAAATTTTTAATGCAATAGACTCATTTACGAATGTAGATTTTAGATTGACGATTGATGAATAGCGAAACGCTTAAAATAAGAACAAAAGCCTATGCTATATCAATTGGAAAATTAATAATTTCGTTGCCGTACAATATTTTAAGTAAGAATTATTCAAATCAATTGGTTTGTTGTTCAAGTTCTGTTGGTGCAAACTACAGAGCCGCTTGCAGAGCAAAATCTACAGCTGATTTTTTGAACAAATTAAAAATTGTCGAAGAAGAACTTGAAGAATCGATGTTTTTTCTTGAATTATTAAAAGAGTTTAATGCTGATTTAGCTGTTGAAATAGATAGAAATTGGAAGGCAGGAAATGAATTGCTTTCAATTATTGTTTCTTCAATCTTAACAATTAGAAAAAACGAACAGGCTCGTAAAACACCATAAATCTTGAATGAAACTATGCCGGCAATCGTAAATCGTCAATCTAAAACCGTAAATCAGCATGCGTAACCTTTGGATTTTCATCAGCAGATACAACGCATTTTTCCTGTTTATCATCTTTTTCATCATCGGCATTTATCTTACGGTAAAAAACAATGCCTATCAGCGCAGCGTAACCTTAAATTCATCTAACGAAATTGTGGGTACTGCATACGAAAGGCTTAATGTTTTTAAAAGATACATGAATCTGGGGATGGTAAACGATAGTTTAGCGGCCGAAAATGCTAAACTGAAAACACATTTATTAAACCTGACTACAGTTGATACTACTAAAGATGTAAAAGTAATTGATACCCTTACCGATCAGCAATACACGTATTTAGCCGCAAAGGTGATTAAAAATTCCATTACGCTTCGCAATAACGTCATGACGATTAATAAGGGCAGTTTAGATGGAATAAAAAGTGGCATGGCTGTAATTGCTCCACAGCGTGGGGTAGTAGGCTTAGTTCGTGATGTTTCTGAACACCTGGCAACCATTCAATCGTTATTGCACAAAGATACCCGAATTAGCGTAATGCTTAAAAAGAATACGGCTTTGGGTTCGTTGGTTTGGGGAGATTCGAATTTCGATATCAAAAAAGCATTGATCAAGGAAGTTCCTAATCACATCAAAATGCTGGTGGGCGATTCTGTGGTAACCTCTGGCTTTGGTTCTTTTCCAAAGGGGATTTTAGTGGGGAGGATTATTAAACCAAATGTAGCAACCAATGATAATTTTTTATCGGGTGAGTTAAATTTATTTACCGATTTTAGTACGTTACAATACGTTTACGTGGTAAAAGACAAAAGAGCTGAAGAGCAGAAAGCTTTGGAGAGCTTAATTAAGCCAAATGAATAGTAGAATAGTCATTGTAAATATAATCAGGTGGATTTTGCTCCTTTTTGTTCAGATATTTCTGCTCAAAAACATGGGCTTTTACGATCTTTCTACACCCTTTGTTTACGTTTTGTTTTTACTCTTATTGCCATTTGGCATCCCTAACATTTTACTTTACGTTTTGGCTTTTGTAACGGGCTTAACCCTCGATGCATTTTACGATACAATGGGCGTTCATGCTACGGCCTGTATCGTTTTGGCCTTTGTTAGAATATCTTTTATTTCAATTAGTTTAAACCGCGATGCAATTGACGACCCAGAACCTTCGTTAAGTTATATGGGCTTCCAATGGTTTTCGCTATATGCTTTTCTTTGTGTAATTGCGCACCACCTGGTGCTGTTCTTTTTAGAAACATTTAGGTTAACCGAAATTGGCTATACCTTAATGAGATGCGGCTTAAGTTGTATCTTTACACTGCTTATTATTTTATTGGTAGAGTTTATATTCTATAGAAGAACGTCCCGCTAATGGATCAATTATTTAACCGAAAATATATCGTTCAAGGATTATTTATTGTAATCGCCCTGATTTTATTGGGGAAATTATTTTATATCCAGATTGTTAGTGATAAATACTTTCTTTCTGCTGAAAGTAATGTGCTACGCAAAATTTATAAGTACCCTGCCCGTGGCGCCATTTTAGATCGCAACGGAAAAGTTATCGTTCAAAACGAGCCTGTTTACGATTTAATGGTTACGCCAAACGAGGTTAAAGAATTCGATACGCTGGCACTTGCCCAGGCTTTAGAAATTTCAATTGATGATGTGCGTAAAAACTTACGCAAGGCCAGAGGAAAATCTACCTATCAATCGACCCCTTTTCTCAAGCAAATATCTGTTCAAAGTTATGCCCGTTTGCAAGAAATTCTATACCGTTTTCCAGGATTCAGAACACAAGACAGAACGGTAAGGCACTATCCTGACAGCGTGGGCGGCCAGCTTTTTGGCTACGTAAAAGAAGTTGATAGCGCTGATATTGCCAATTCGGAAGGATTCTACAGACCAGGCGATTACAAAGGAAAAAGCGGTTTGGAAAAATCATACGAAGAGATTTTAAGGGGGGAAAAAGGAGTAGTTAATACGGTATATGATGCTCATAATACGCCACAAGGAAGTTACGCAGATGGCAAATATGATATCAATGCCGTTTCAGGTGAACGCCTGATATCTGGTATTGATATGCGCATTCAGAAACTTGGCGAAGAGTTGATGAAAGACAAAGTGGGTGCAATTGTAGCCATTGAGCCTGCTACCGGCGAAATACTATCTTTGATTAGTAGCCCCGGTTACGATCCTAATTTACTGGTGGGCCGGGATCAGGGCAATAATTATATGAAGTTCATTGTCGGTAACCCTTATCGCCCATCATTGGTGAGGCCCATCATGGGGTATTATCCTCCAGGCTCATCTTTTAAGCCTGTTGATGCCTTAATTGGCCTGCAAGAAGGGGTAATCGATCCAAATACAACTTTCTTCTGTCCGCATTATTATCAAGCTGGAAACAGAAAAATTAAATGCGAACACTTTGATGGTTCTATTTCTTTGCGAAGAGGCATAGCCCGATCTTGCAATACCTATTTTTGTTACGTCTTTCAAAAGTTGATCACCAAAAATGGGATGAAGAACCAAAGAAAAACTTATCAAGAATGGCGGGATAAGATTGCGAAATTTGGTTTCGGAGAGAAGTTGGACATTGATATGCCTTATGAAAGAAAAGGATATTTTTATGAAGCAGATCATTATGATAAAGTTTATGGCAAACGTTGGGGCTACACCAATGTAATTTCGCAGGCTATCGGACAGGGTGAAATCACAGCGACGCCGCTGCAGATGGCCAATGCAATGGCCATCATTGCCAACCGTGGCTACTATATCAAACCCCATATTATTAGGGCGATGGGCGATAAGATTAAAAAGGAATACGTAGATAAAAAATATGTTGGCGTTGATGCCAAGCACTTCGAACCCGTGATTGATGGCATGCAAGATGCTGTTAATACCAGTTGGGGAACCGCAATATTATCGAGAATACCTGATGTGGTGCTTTGTGGTAAAACGGGTACAGTGCAAAATCCGCATGGTAAAAACCACTCTGTTTTTATCGGCTTTGCCCCACGCGATAATCCGAAAATTGCAATTGCGGTTATTGTAGAAAATGCAGGTTTTGGAAGTACCTATGCTGCTCCCATCGCCAGTTACATGATTGAAAAGTATTTAAAAGGCAAAGTTACAGGCTCAAGAGCCGCACAAGTGGAATGGATGAAAAGCCAGAATCTTTTACCGGTTTTAAAAGATAAGACGAAGCCCGTTAAGATCGTGACTAAAGCTGATAGCCTTTTAATTAAAAAAGCGGATTCAACCAAAAAAGTAAAGGATAGCTTGAGCATAAGGGCGGCAACGATTAAACAAAGTGTGGCTACCAAGCCAAAAGGAAGCAAAACCGTTCCATTAGAAAACCCTGTAACCCAAAAGTAAAATGCAGCAACAACAGGGAAACCGTTTCTTTTTCAATGTAGATTGGATTACTGTTTTGATTTATATTGCCTTATGCGCTATTGGGTTTGTCAACATTTACGCTTCTGTTCCTCCGGAGAAAACGATTGCCTTTGGTTTTAGCGAACTTTACGGCAAACAGCTTATTTATGTGATTTCCGGATTAATTTTAGGCTTAGCCATTTTGTTATTCGATGGCAGGCTTTTTAACGTCTTCTCCCCTTTTATTTACGGGGGTACGTTGTTATTGCTGCTGGCGGTGTTAGTTATCGGAAATAAAGTGGCAGGTAATCAGGCCTGGATCGCCATTGGCTCCTTTAAACTGCAGCCTGCCGAATTCGCCAAATTTGGAACTGCTCTACTTCTGGCCCGATACGTGGGTAGTTTTAATCCTAAATTCCGCGATTTTAAATCAATCGCCATTGCAGCCTTAATTGTTGGCGCACCCTTGCTATTAATTATGCTTCAGCCCGATACAGGCTCTGCTTTGGTCTTCCTGGCCTTTATGTTCCCGCTTTATCGCGAAGGTTTGTCTGGTTATTTCCTTTTGATATTTCTGGGAATGATCGTCTTGTTTGTAGCCGATTTCCTTGTTCCTACCTGGATTTTGATTACCATTATCACCGTAATTGCAGGTTTATTTATTTACAATAACCGCAGGAAACAGAAAATTATTTTTTCTACAGTTTTGGTTACCGTTTTTGCTATTGGTTATCTTTTTTTAATCAAAGTTGCTTACGAAAAGGTTTTGGCACCACACCAAAGAAGTCGTATTGAACTGATGCTTGGCCTAAAAACAGATAACAGAGGTGCGGGTTATAACGTAATTCAATCTCAAATTGCCATCGGCTCCGGACAGGTTACCGGTAGAGGATTTTTAGAAGGAACCCAAACTAAATATGGCTATGTGCCAGAACAAAGTACCGATTTTATCTTCTCAACCATTGGTGAAGAATGGGGATTTTTGGGCTGTTTGGTAGTGATTGGTTTATATAGTTTTTTACTCTTGAGGCTGATTAACTTAGCCGAACGACAGCGATCTACGTTTTCCAGAGTTTACGGTTACAGTGTGGCCTGTATTCTCTTCTTCCACGTCTTCATCAACATAGGGATGACCATTGGAATTATTCCGGTAATTGGAATACCCCTGCCGCTAATTAGTTATGGGGGTTCTTCGTTATGGAGCTTCACCATTTTGCTATTTATTTTTCTGAAGCTGGATTCGAATAGAATGGGATTTTTTTAGGAGTAAGGATTAACGAGTAAAGATCAAGGAGCAAAGAGTGAGGAGGAAAGAGCAAAGATATAGTCGTATAGTCAGCGGGGTAGTCGCTGCTAGTCGAGATTTGCAATCTCGACTCCAAATAATTATTGCAAATCCTGAATAAACAAGAGTGGGATTGCCACAGCTAATGAAGGATTAGCTTCGCAATGACGATTGTTGGCAAGGGATTTGTCGTTAGTCGAGATTTCCAATCTCGAATCCAAATAGGTTATTGCCAATCCGACGAAAATACGAATGAGATTGCCACAGCTAATGAAGGATTAGCTTCGCAATGACGATCGTTGGCAAGGGATTTGTCGTTAGTAGAGATTTGCAATCTCGACTCCAAATAATTATTGCAAATCCTGACTAAACAAGAGTGAGATTGCCGCAACTAATGAAAAATTAGCTGCCCAATGACGGTCGTTGGAACGGGATTGCAAATCGTCGTTAGTCGAGATTTGCAATCTCGACTCAAAATAGGTTATTGCAAATCCTGACTAAGATACGAATGAGATTGCCTCAGCTAATGAAGGATTAGCTTCGAAATGACGACCGTTGACAAGGAATTGCAAATCGTCGTTAATCGAGATTTGCAATCTTGACTCAAAATAGGTTATTGCAAATGGTGACGAAAATACGAATGAGATTGCCACAGCTAATGAAGGATTAGCTTCGCAATGACGATCATTGGACCGGGATTACAAATCACAACTAACACGAATGAGATGTCCGCAGCTAATGAAGGATTAGCTTCGCAATGACGATCATAGGAACGGAATGCGCTTAATTTTATGATCCCAGACTTATAGCCTACAACCTATAACTCAACAGCCCAGACACGTAACCCGCAACCCGTAACAGGCAACTCATTTAAATCTTCTATTCAACAATTCGTAAAATTGGTCGACGGTTGCCTGTTTGCTGGCCCAGTCATTTTTAGCAGCATAATTTGTCTGTAAAAAGCTATCTGCTGCTTCAAAGCTATTCATCTTATTTACGATGTCAATCGCTTCTGAATAGGCCAAATTGTATCCTTTAAATAAATCTTTAACAAACAGTAATTTTTCATTTAAACTGATGCCTTGTTTTAAATCAGCTATCGGCGCTTTAATTGGCTCTTCGTTATTTGCATGTGTTCTGGCCAACAAATCATTTAAACTCGGTGCTGGCGTTGATGAAATGGGTTGAACTGGAGGCCTAACTGGAATGGCTTCCGGAATAAACATGGGTTTTTCTTCAACCACTGGTGGCGAAATAATAGGATCGTCCATCTCTATATCTCTTAATGCTTCGATAGGTTTAAAATTATCAATCTGAGCCACAACCTCTTCCTCAACCTCAACCTCTTTCTCAACCTCTTCGTCAACCGCAACCTCTCTAACCTCTGGTTCATCATCATGAGGAATTAAAAATGGCTCCGGACCAATTTCATCTTCTTCAGTTGTCAAGGTTTCCTCAACAAAATCAGGCTGCTCCTCTTTTTCATGGATCATTTTCTTTTGAGCAAGTACCTGCTCTTCATCTTTACTCAGCGGGCGATCGAAAATCTCTTCAACCGACTTTTCCTCATAATCGAATTTATCATCAGTACTGTGATTGCCTAAAACAAACTCAAAAGAATGATCATCCTGATCGGGTTTAAAGAAATCCTTTTGTAAAACTTCGTCTGCAACATCTTCATGAATTTTTTCATCATCCAAAACTTCTTGCTCCTGCTTTACGTCCACTCTTTCTTCCTCCTCCTCTGCAGTGGCAATTTCCTTCAGCTCAGTGGTGTCGAAATTTTCCTCTTCCTCTAAATAACTTTTATCCGCCCAAATTTCATCTTCTAAAGTTTCTGGTTGAGCCACAAATGGTACCTCCTGAGTAGTTATATTTCGCTGTTGCGAAGTGCTGTTTAACTTTTGTACAATGCGAACATGATCAGCTAAAAAATCGGCATTCGCTAAAAACAGCTCCACTTCTAAATCGTTTAATTGTTCAGGATTTTGAGCCAAGAACTGGTATTGCTCATTTAATTCCGTTAAAATATTGCCTACTTTTTTAAAGATATCTTGTTGGTTCATCATGAAGTGATAACGGTTTTTTAGTCGATTTATGTTGGTAACTATGTATTCAAAAATAACACATAATTATGATATTTGTTCGGTTTAAAATTAAAGAGAATCCACCGGGTTATAAAAAATAGGGCATGTTATTTAGCGAACAGAATTTTAGAAGAAGGGGAGAATTTTCAGGAAGTATTGAAGTGGTATGTGGCTCTATGTTTTCAGGAAAAACTGAAGAGCTAATCCGCCGACTAAAAAGAGCCCAGATTGCTAAGCTGAATGTCGAGATTTTCAAACCTCGTACAGATACCCGTTACCATGAAAGTGCTGTGGTTTCTCATGATTTAAATTCCATAAACTCCACTCCTGTTGATAGCGCTTCGGCCATTTTACTATTGGGGACCAATACACAGGTTGTGGGCATTGATGAGGCCCAGTTTTTCGACAATGAACTTCCGGATGTTTGCAATAAGTTAGCGCTCAAAGGCATCAGAGTTATTGTCGCCGGGCTCGACATGGATTTTACGGGCAAACCTTTTGGACCGATGCCCGCCTTGATGGCCATTGCCGAGCATGTTACAAAAGTAAATGCCGTTTGTGTTTGCTGTGGCAACCCAGCCCTTTACAGTTACCGTACAGTGGCTGATGAAGCTACCGTTTTACTCGGCGAAAAGGAAAGCTATGAGCCACGATGCAGGGCTTGCTACAATTTGGGCAAAGGATAACCGATTTCAAAACTGTTTACTTATCCGATTGTTAGTCAATACTAAATACTAAAATTCAATTGAAAACGATTTCCATTTTAGGTTGCGGCTGGTTCGGTTTTGCTTTTGCAAAGAAATTAGTTGAGCTTGGTTACGAAGTGAAAGGATCTACTACTTCGCCCGAAAAACTTGATTTACTTGCAGAAGAGAAAATTAATCCGTTCCTAATCAATTTCACAGCTGAGCAAATTATTGCCGACAACGAATTCTTTGATGCGGATGCGCTTTTTATCTGCATTCCTCCAAAAAGAAACTCTACTGAACTTCTTGATTACCCTCAAAAGATAAAATCAATTTTGGCAGCCGCGAAAGATAAATCGAAACAGGTTGTATTAATCAGTTCGACAAGTGTGTATGCTGATGAAAATA
This sequence comes from Pedobacter sp. AC212, assembly GCF_979258625.1. NCBI lineage: Bacteria > Pseudomonadati > Bacteroidota > Sphingobacteriia > Sphingobacteriales > Sphingobacteriaceae > Pedobacter > Pedobacter sp. AC212. The sequence goes on from NZ_OZ409870.1 coordinate 4,405,543, forward strand.
AAACAGTAAACGAAAACAGCGAGACACATCCTGATACCGATTCGGGAAAGGTGGTATTGTCTGCAGAAAATATTTTAAAGTCTTCTTTACCAGATCATTTTACCATTATCCGCTTTGCGGGATTAATTGGGCCGGATAGAAACCCCGGCAGGTTTTTCGCTGGCAAAACTGACGTTCCAAATGGTTTAGCACCTGTTAATCTCATCCATCAAACTGATGCGGTTGGTATTGCTGCTGCAATTTTAGACAAACAGGCTTACGGACGGATTTATAACGCTTGCTCTCCTCACCATCCCACAAAAAAGGAGTTTTACACTGAAGCAGCGAAAACATCTGGTTTAATGGAACCCCTCTTTATAGATGAAAAGAAAGATTGGAAGGTTGTGGAAAGTGTTAACGTTCCTGAGTTTTTACAATACGATTTCCAGATTGCAATTTAATTTTTGCTTGCGCCTCAAAAAAACCTGTCATTCTGAGCGCAGCGAAGAATCCACAACCTTCAAAGCATTAACTTAATTAGCCGCAAGCCCTGAAATACAATTTGTAAGCTATTGATGTAAGATGCCTTCAATTAACAGATTCTTCGCTGCGCTCAGAATGACAAAGCGATGGGGGAGATTTGTAATCTCTATTAAGAACGGTCGTCATTGCGAGGGACGAAGCAATCTCCTTTAATAAAATAATGCAACAAATGAGATTGCTTCAATCGATGAAAAATCAATCTCGCCTGGCTGCCGCAGGCAGGCAATGACGGAAAGTTAAAAACGTCAATGGTAGCATAGCGAAGAATCCCTAACCTACAAAGTACTAACTCAATTAGCCGCAACACCTGAAATAAAATCTGTAAACTATTAATGTAGGATGCCTTGAATTAACAGATTCTTCGCTGCGCTCAGAATGACAAAGCGATGGAGGAGATTTGTAGGGCGTACTTCTAAAGCCGGGATTACAAATCCCGACTTACAAAACGGATGAACGAGCAACGTCAAACTAAAGAAGTATTATATCTGCTATTGATGTTCCGCCATGCTCTCCGGCATAGGAGACAATGGAAGGAGAAAACATCAAAGCTTTTGTACCAACTTTCAATGCCGACTGTAACAAGGCATCGCGTATTCTGCGATTCTTCATCGCAGCTTGTGATGCCGCCAATTAAGCTTTGATGATTTTATCCGACATTGGATTCAAGCCTTGAGTTTTTGTTTCTTTTGTTTCAAGACAAAAGAAAAGAGCCCATCGGCGGCTAGCCGAAAAAACTAAAGGAAACCTTCTAAAGTCGGGATTACAAATCCCGACTAACAAACCGCTTCATAAAAACCTGTTATTCTGAGCGCAGCGAAGAATCCCTAACCTACAAAGTACTAACTCAATTAGCCGCAACACCTGAAATAAAATCTGTAAACTATTAATGTTGGGATCTTTGATCTAACAGATTCTTCGCTGCGCTCAGAATGACAAAGGGTTAGTCGAGATTTATAGAGCATACTTCTAAAGTCGGGATTACAAATCCAGACTAACAAAACCTCAGAATGACAAAGCGTTGTAAAAGATTAAATTAACTCAACAAACCCAGTAGTTCCTTTTTGCTTAAGTTCTTAAAAAATCCACCATCAGTTTGAATCAAATTTTTAACCAGATCCTTTTTTGTGGCTTGCAATTTCATAATTTTTTCTTCAATCGTATCCGGGCAAATTAGCCTTACTGCCATTACATTATTATGTTGCCCAATGCGGTAAGCCCTATCAATGGCTTGATTTTCAACCGCAGGATTCCACCATGGATCAACAAGATAAACATAATCTGCCTGGGTTAAATTCAAACCTGTTCCTCCTGCTTTCAAGCTGATCAGAAATACGGGAATATCCTTATCCTCCTGAAAAGATTGAACAACTTCTTCCCTGTTTTTAGTTTGGCCAGTCAGATACTCATATTTAATACTCCGTTTTTCAAGTTGTTTCTTAATTAAATCGAGCATGCTTACAAACTGAGAAAACACTAAAATTTTATGGTTTAAGGCTTTGCTTTCTATTTGCTCCAAAAGCACATCGATTTTCGAAGATGCCTGTAAAAAAGATTTTCCATCGGCCAATAAGGCTGCAGAATTGCAAATCTGCCTTAATTGAGTAATGCTTTTTAACACATGCATCGAACTTTTGGGTAATTCATCTTCAGTTTTATTCAGAATATAATCTTGAATTTCCTTTTTGTTTGCCTCATAAACTTCTCGCTGCTCCGCTCCCATTTCACAGTATAAAATAATTTCCGTTTTATCAGGAAGCTCTGTAGCTACCTGCTCTTTGGTTCTTCGAAGAATAAATGGCCTGATCTTCTGCTGAAGTTCTTCTGCTCGTCGCTTATCTTTAAACTGATCAATTGGGGTAGAATATAAATCAGCAAATTGCTGTTTACTGCCAAATAAACCCGGGCAGGCAAAAGACAATTGCCCGTATAAATCAAAAGTATTGTTCTCAATCGGTGTACCGGTCATCACAACTTTATTCCGCGATTGCAACATTCGAACTGCTTTGTATCGCTGCGATTCAGGGTTTTTGATGTTTTGCGATTCATCCAAAAAGATGTAGTTAAAGCGATAATCTTTCAAAAAGCGAATATCAGAAAGCAAAGTCCCGTAAGAGGTTAGTATCAGCTCAAAGCGATCAAAAGTATCGGTAGTTTTAGTTCTTTCATTGCCATAAATCGTTTTTACCTTTATTGATGGGGCAAATTTTTCTACTTCAGCTTTCCAGTTGAAAATTAAAGAGGCAGGCACAACAACAAGATTGGTATTGTGCTTTACTTTATCTCGCTGAGAAAGGATAAAAGCTAGAATTTGGATCGTTTTACCCAAGCCCATATCATCAGCCAGACAAGATCCAAAATTAAAATCATCCAGAAAATTGAGCCAGTTTAAGCCATCTTTTTGGTAATGCCTTAAAGTGGCTTGTAAAGTCTTTGGAACTTCAACTTCCTTTATCGAATCGGTATGTTCAAACTTCTGGCGATAAGATTGAAGCTCATTTTTAACTTCACCATCAAGCAAAGCATCTAAATAAAGCTCGTTAATGGTGGCAAATTTTATTTTTGGCGTCAATATAGCATCTTCAGTAATTTCACCAGCGTTAAAGTAATCGGTAAATTTTTGTAGCCAGCTCTCTGGCAAAATGCCTTGCGTGCCATCGTCGAGGGTAACAAATTTGCTCTTATTCCTGATTGATTTATGCAAATGCTTTAAGGCGACTTTTTGCTTTCCAAATTTTACTTCCACTTTAGTTTCAAACCAATCGGTTCCGCTTAAAACCTCAATGTTAATATTTGCCTTGTGCTGATTGAGTTTATTATTTTTCAGCGTATTGAAGCCCAGAATGTGGATTCCTTTATTCCGCCAGGTTTCAAATGCATCTAAAAACCAGGCTTCCTCTAAAAATCTTTTCCGATGAAGGTAAAAGGAATCATTACTCTCCTGATCGTAAAAAAAGGGATGCTGCTTTAGCACATTGCCAATAAACTGTAACTCAGCATGATCATCACGATGAACAGTAAAAACATTCCCCAATTTATCTTGTGCGTGAATCTGCTTTTTGGAGAGTACAGGAATTTCCTGATTTCCATATCGCATTACCGGGGTGATGAGAATAAAATCTTCCGATTCGGATAGATAAATCAGCTGCTCGGTTTCCAAATCAAAGCCCTTTTCTTCAATTTGTTTTTTTGTTGCAGGCTTTAAGTAGGAATAATCTACATGAATGCTTCCTTCCAACTGCACTAAAATTGTTTTTTGGAACTCAGGATATTTCGATTTATGAAGGATTAAGCGATTACTTTGCTTCTTGAAAAATCCAATTACCCGCAACAAATCCAACCGGGTAATAAGGTAAAGCTGATCTTTGAGCTGGATAAAATATTGATGGACCAGCATTAACTGATCAATTTCATAGGACTTCCCTTCTATGCTTAAACGCCCGGTAATTTCAAAGAAATCGCCTTTTTGATTAACAGTTAAGCGCAAATCAACTTCCAGTGCTTTAACAGTCACCGCAGCTATTGTTGATGCCTGAATGGCTGAAGATTGCTTATTGCTTTGAATATAGAAAGGTAAATTTAAAGGATTTTTAACAACGGCCTTCAAAGCGTTAATTTCGTCTTCACTTTGTTCGTTGTTATAATTTTGTTGAAAAGCAGCAACTCCACTATAAAATTTTAATACGTCGCCTTCTTCAGCCTTAAAAATATGGGTATTGGGATTTACACTTTTTAATGGATTTTTTACCTTTCCGTTTTTGGTAATCTGCGCCTCAAAAAGCTCTATAGTTAGGTTGTTGTAGTAGCGGTGTTGCCCCAAAACTAAAATCAGATTACCAGCATCAACGTTCGGCTTTTTACCTGTCTCCTTTGGCAACAACATTTGCTCGAGTTGTTCTTTCGCTTCGCGATTGAAAGGTTGCAGTGCTTCAATTTTTGGTTTGATTTTTATTTCACCATCTTGTAAAGTCAAATTAAAAATCGACTCCAGATCTTTCTCATATTCTAACCCATAATTTACTGCAATTTTGAGCAGCTGCTGTTTTCTCAGGTTTTTATCGAAAAAAATCAATAATTCTTGTCGATACAAAATGTTGTATAAAACCTGCGCCTGATGTTCACATAGCTTAGTTTTTGGTGTTCCGCAACGGCAAGAAAGTTTTACATTTTTTTCATTCTGCTGAACCTGAACAATGGGGAAAACTGCCGCAGAGTCGTAGCAACTGAACGCAGCAAAATCAATTTCAATTTGTTCTGCAACTAAACCGTAAAACCCTTTTACATCGGTATGTATTTGTTGATTTAAATGTTTTAAAATTACGATAGCATTCAAATTTTGGAGATTAAAACCCTCAAGTATATAGTCGTAAGGATTTAATTCTATCGTTTGATCGCTGCGATTCTCTTCACTCATTTAAATTGGAAATAATGGATAAAAATACATTTACCCCGCGATAATGGCGCAATAGAATGGGAAGTTTTTACCAACAGCCTGTTTGAAAGTTAATTTAATATAAACACACTGAAAGGTAATTTAACTAAATATAATTTTGAATCCTCTGATTTTAAATTATGTTTGTTCACATTAAATAAATTAAGCTCCAAACCGAATATTGTCCATGAAAAACATTACCGACAGACACGAATTCATCTTAAAAAACCTAAAGGAAAACGGAAAAGTAAGCATTATCGAGCTTACCGATTTGATGGAGGTTTCTGGAGTTACTATTAGAAAAGATTTAAAACTTTTAGAAGATAAAAATTTACTTTTCAGAACTCGTGGAGGTGGATCGATTAACAATCCCTATGCAAACGAACGGACGATTAATGAAAAAGCATTCATCAACGCTGATGAGAAACAAAAGATTGCAAAAGCGGCCCTCTCTTTAATCGAAAAAAGTGATTCTATCAGCATTGGTTCTGGAACTACAGTTTTTGAATTGGCCAGATGTCTGTACCCAAACCAGCATTTAACGGTCATCACGCCTGCGCTAAAAGTGGGTTTGGAGCTGAGCACTCGCCCTAATGTTGAGGTTTTGCAGCTCGGCGGTTTAATTCGCTCCAACTCCTCATCAGTAGCCGGTTCGTATGCAGAACGGGTACTAAGTGAAATATCTTGTGGTGTACTATTTTTAGGGGTAGATGGCATCGATATGGATTTTGGTTTCTCGATAACCAATTTAGCAGAAGCCACACTTAACCAAAAAATGATAGATACTGCCCAAACTGTTGTAATTATGGCCGATAGTACCAAATTTGATAAGCGTGGCCTCGGCAAGGTTTGTGGCTTCGAACAGGTTCATTACATTATCACCGATAGCGGTGTTTCTGAATTTATCGTGAATCAAATTGAAGAAAAGGGCGTCAAAGTCATCATTGCTAAATAATTAATTAAGCTTACATCTATGCATTCGGGTTTTGCTAATGCTTGAGCCATGGATTGATACTTATTTTTTAAGGTTTACTTTGTCCATAAACCTGGCTTTCGGATTATTTTTTGGCTGGAGCGTTGTAATGGCTTCGGCTACTTCAATTGGCAAATCAGATTCTAAAATATCTGCTCCCTGTTCAAAGGTTTCTCTATAATTTTTAGCCCTATCTTCTTTCGTTGCCAACTTATCATAAGTGGTGGCTGCAGAAATCATACACATCACGCCGCGGGCATGGAGCATATCAAAAAGTTCTTTATTTTCAGGTTTGTTAGTTGGTCCAATGTAAGCAATCATGCTTTCCCAAGGAATACCTGCAGCTTCGTATTCCAACAAAGCTTTCTTAGTTTTCACAAAAGCAGAAAACATTCGGTTAGGATTTTGATCGTAGTAAAACTTAGCATGTTGGGCATCATGAACAGTAATCATGATTACTTTATTTGGATTTTGCTTTAAGATTCGTTCCTGCATATTTAAAGGCACATCTTTACGATCTAAATTGACCACTGTTTTACCAGCGCTCCAATCAATTACCTCTTTCAGTGTCGGGATTTTGTACTTCGTAACATGCCCTTCCGGATCTTTCAATCTAAATTTTTGAAGCTCGGCAAAAGTATAATCCGCTACCTTACCAGTACCGTTTGTAGTTCGGTCAAGCGTAGCATCATGCATTAAAACCAAAACGCTATCTTTGGTTAGCCTCGGATCAATCTCAAAAAAAACTGGTGTAAATTTCAGCGTATTTTCAAAAGTGGCAATGCAGTTCTCTGGAAAACCTTTAACCGTACCGCCCCTGTGGCCGCTAATAATGGGTATAGTTTTTCCTGTGTATTTAAAAAATTCACGCAGTTCGTTTACATTTTTAATTTTTAGCGTGTTGATATTAGTTTGTGCAAATACACAAACAGAGCTAGCAAAAACAAGCTTGGCAAACAGGAAAGCCTTTAAGGTAGTTTTCATTTCGAATTATATTTTGCTGTTTAAAAGTCTGAGCGTCATTACGCCATCCTCATCAAATTCAATTTCCGTTATGGATGAATTTTGCTGTGCCAGCTGGCGATAATTTTTTAATGGCATTCCGAGTTTGCTCGCCATAAAAAGGCGGTTGATGCCATTATGCCCAACAACCATGATGGTTTGGTTACGATGTTTAGACATCATCTCATCAAAAAAACTGGTTACTCGATCTAGAATTTCTGTAGCCGATTCTCCGGTTCCACCGGCTTTATTGGTTTCTGGAGCATTCATCCAATTGGTCCACAATGAGGCATTCTCGGCTACGAATTCTTCTTTTGTTTTGCCTTCCCAATTGCCAAAATCGACTTCAATTAATCGATTATCTACAAACACCTCTCTTTTTCCAGATGCAATTTCGGCGGTTCTTTTTGCACGAAGCAGTGGAGAAGAATAAACCGCATCAATCTTCATATCGCTCAGCTGATCGCAAACAAATTTTGCCTGCCTGAGCCCTTTTGTCGTCAATTCGATATCTGTTCTACCGCAATAACGGTTTCCATCTGCATTATAAGCAGTTTCTCCGTGCCTTAATAAATATACTTTAAGCATAAATTTCTTCGTGTTTAAGCAAATAATCAACCAAAAAAATTAAAGTGAATTACGAAGATTTAAGTAGAATGGAACTTCGAGTTTTTCGGTTTTTCCATTTAATACAAATTCTGCTGCCTGTGTGCCAAGCTCATGAAAATCTGTAGATATTGTGGTTATTCCATCTAGAATGAAACGTTTGAGAGGGGTTTCGTTATAAGAAATTACACCAACATCCTGCCCGATTTTTAGTTTAAGGACAATTAATCGTTCTATTAGCGTTACCAAATCATCCTCCATCAAGTTGATATAAACTTCGCCTGGCTTTATTTCTTCTTCCTTAATATTGTGAATCACTTTGTGATCAAAAGCATATTGCTGGCAAAACCGATAGAAACCTGTTAAAATTTCTTGTGGAAAATAACTGTTTTTTGGGAAAATAATTTTGATTGTACTGTATTGAGATAATCGTGGCAAGGCCTGTTCTAAAGCGGCATAAATGTCTTGAGCGAAGTTTTCATAAGCAGCTGCAAAATCGCCAGTAATCCCTGGCAACAACTTATCCAAAATAATTAATTTCTCCTTTGGGATGGTATTGATAATTTCGTGTGCATTTTCACCCCCTTCTAAAAAATGTGGAATGATGACAAAATGGGTGTAGTCGTCAATTTTAGAGGTGATCATTTTTTTAAAGAATGCAAAGTCGTTGTTGTAGATATAGAAATCTATAGCTGCTTTTTCTCCAATTGCTTTCGTAAACGAATCGTAGATAATCTTTTTGTGGGTACTCAGTTTATTGAATAGCAAACAAACTTTGAGTTTTCTGGAAAAATCTATGTTGGTAATAAAATATCCTTTACCAGGAACAGAATCGACAACACCCAGTTTACGCAAGTTACGATAACCTTTTTCTGCCGTATCTCTTGACATTTCCAGACTGAAGCTTAGCTCATTAATTGATGGCAACAAACTTCCTTTTTTTAGTTTGCCAGATTCGATGCCACTTAGTATCGCATTGGTAAGTTGCTTATACTTCGGCGTTGAAGAATATTCATCAATCTGAATTAAGGAAATTAGGTCGTCTGTTTTCACTATATGCTGGCTCTAAGCCCGAATATAGCAAATTAATGTGGTTTGAGGTCGGGTACATTAGAGATTATTTCATTCCGCTCATTTTTTAACCTTAACACAATGAAACCACTCAGGTTACCCGGTGAAAAAGCTTCAGGTACCCATTTGCATCGCGAATAATTTCGCATTCTAGATGACGCTATATCGTCCGTTGAATTGCAGAGTAATATTTGAGCTGAATCATATCAGTTGGTGCCGGGTTTTCATTCCAGGCATCATTTATTGCCAGTGCTGTTCCAATGGAAGTGGCTTGCGAAACCGAAGACGCATAAACCTCAATATCAGGAATAGAGGTGGCCAGCAGGTGCATATAAATAGCATTTTTACCAAATCCGCCATCGACAAATACTCTTTTTACACCCGAATTTAGAACCAGGTTTAAAGAATAAATCTGTTGCTTTACCAGATCAAAAATAAGCTGATGGTAGGCTTCCTCGGCAGTTTGAAAAAGATTCAAATCACGATCCGGGAACGCGGAATTAGCTGAAAATTCTGTTTGCGCAGTCAGGTTTTCCGGCACTTTATTGGCCAGCTTCAAAATCATGGAAGGATTAAACTTCAGGTGCTTAAATAAATAAGCGGCTCTATCGAAGTGCTCGGCAATACGTTTTAACTGTACTTCATGTTCGTAGCCCGCAAAAATTCGGGAAGCTTTTATCGGCTTACCTTTGTAATGCATATAACAAAGGCAGTCTTGTTTCAATTCTTCTTTAGTAAGCGGCTCTTGATTAAAAGGATTTAAACTGATGCACCAGGTACCTGTTGAGATTAGAATAAATGGCGTGTTAAAGTTCGCCAGGTAAGGAATTAATGCGGCTGAACTATCATGCAAACCAACGCCAACCTGAAAAGTTGCGCCATTAAAAGTAGTTGCGATGCTTGAATCGGCAGGCGTAAATTCACCAAATTTCTCCTCAATTTTTTCTGAAGTCACCCATTGATGATACTGATTTTGGTTAAAATCCCAAAGTTGTGTATGGCAGCCAATGCTGGTGATATCGCTAACGGCTTTACCGGTAATCAAGAAGCTTAAGTATTGCGGCAAATGCAACGCATACTTCACTTTATCGAATAAAGCAGGTCGCTCTTTTTTAAGTCTGTAAAGCTGCATTCCAGAATTTAAACTACCTAATATCGGCGAGGCAGTTTCTAAAGAGATCTTTTCCTCGCCGCCATATTTTGCATAAAATTCTTTTTTTAATTCTTCTGGATATTCTTTCAGATAATTATAAAGCGGTGTTAAGGGTGATCCATTTTCATCGAGATACACAAAACTGGCACCGTAAGTAGAGAAATTGACAGCTTTAACATCAAACTCTTTCATCTGCAAAACCTGATGCAAAGAATCGTAAACAGATGATTTCAGGCTCTCCAGATTTTCACATGGCTCACCATCTTCATCAACAGTTTCTACGAAACGGGCTGAACGTTCGTAAACAATCTGATAATTTTCATCAATAAGAAAAAGTTTTTTGTTCGTTTTCCCAACGTCAAATATTGCAATAACCGGTTTTGGCATCTCTTTAGCTCCCTTTTTTATAAACCTGTTGCTACAGTATTTCCTCTATGGTTAACTAAATTTGATCTTACACTCAAATCGCGGTATAAGCTTATCGGAGCCAAAGCTGCTCCAGCTCTTAACCTTGCCTCAGCCACTAACGCTCTTAAATCGCTACGGAAAGTATTTTGTAAAATTTCCTGTGCTTTTGCCACGTCGTTATTATCCTGTGCGGCATTTAAAGCTTTACGATCTACCAATAAGGCTTGAGCATAAGCAATCATAATGGCTTCTACCGATTGTAGTAAATCTTCCAAAGGGTCTTTCACATTGTGAGAGGCATCTATCATCCATCCTAAATCTTTAGCATGGTTCATTCCTTTCGCATCCATACCCTCAACCAGCTCATTAAAAATCAGGAACAACTGATAAGGCTTGATACTTCCGGCAGTTAAATCATCATCACCATATTTGGAATCGTTAAAATGGAAACCACCTAACTTTCCTTCCATCAAAAGCAAGGCAACAATTTGTTCGATATTTGCATTTGGTAAATGGTGACCCAAATCTACCAAGGTATAAGCTTGTTTCCCCAATTTGCTTGCGTAAAGCAGCGACTGACCCCAATCTCCTACTGTTGTAGAATAGAAATTTGGTTCGAATGCTTTGTACTCTACAAAAAGTTTCCAATCTGCCGGCAAAGCCGAATAAATTTCTTCTAAACTTTCTAATGTATTTTCGAATGCCCTACGGAAATTTAACTGACCAGGGAAACAAGATCCATCGGCCAGCCAAACTGTTAGTGCATCAGAACCTAGCGCCACACCATGTTTAATTACTTCGATGTTATGCTCAATAGCTTGCTTGCGAATGGCTTTATTTACATTTTGTAAGGAACCAAATTTATAGCTATGTGCCGAACCAGCCTGATCTTGAAAAGTGTTTGAATTCATGGCGTCGAACTTCAGTCCGTAGCCAGCTGCAAGGCTTTTTAAACTCTCTGCATTTTGTGGGATATCCCAAGGGATGTGAAGGGAAATAGCACCGCTTGCCCCATTTAAAGCATGAAGCAAACCAACATCTTCAATTTTTTCTTCGATTGTGCGGGGCTCGCCACCAGTAATGGCGAAACGACCGAAACGTGTACCACCTGTACCTAAAGCCCATGATGGAATCGCAATCTGAAAATCAACCAATTTCTGGATTACACCTTCTAAATCAACATGCGACCAATCTTCTTTTAAAAAGTTGAGCTTGCGCTGATGTGAACTGATAAGGGAATCATTGTGTTTTTCTATTTGGTTCTGCTCGATATTCATGAGAATATTTGGTTTTGTTAGGTTAATAATTAAGCGATAAATCGCTTTGATTTGATCCTCAATTTAGATTGAGAATTTTAAAGTCATTTCCAGTCTGTGGCGAACCACAGACCGAGAGAACAACTTACTAAAACTATTTTAAATATTATTCTTGATCCGTGTTTCCAAAGATCGTTTACTTACTTTACTTTTCGATCTGTGAGAACACAGACCGAGGGGCAGCAATTCATATTTACTAAAATTTTAGCCAGAATGAGATTGCTTCATACCTCGCAATGACGGCGTCTTTTTTATCTGGCAAAAGCCATTGCTACGCCACCATCAACATTTAACATGTTGCCGGTAGATTTGCTTAACAAGCCACCTACAAAGGCGAAACATGCATTTGCAATATCATCAGGTAAAATAATCTGGTTAAGCAATGTACGTTTTGCGTAATATGCAGGCAGTTCGGCAACAGTAATTCCGTAGGCTTTTGCTCTGCCTTCAGCCCATCCGCCAGCCCAGATATTACTATCGCTAATTACGGCATCAGGATTAACCACATTCACACGAATGTTATCAGCACCCAACTCAGCAGCATTTAACCTGCTTAAATGCAATTGCGCCGCTTTCGCACTTCCATAACCTGCATTGTTTGGTCCGCTTACCAATGAGTTTTTGCTTACAATATTGATGATATCGCCACCTATATCCTGCTTTTGCATGGTTTTGGTAGCTGCTTGAGTAATAAAGAACTGCCCTTTAACTAATACATCGTACAATAAATCCCAATCTTTTTCAGTGTGATCGCCGATTGTTTTAGAAATGGATAAACCTGCATTGTTCACTACAATATCGATACCTCCAAAAGCCAAAGCCGCAGCAGCAAATGCACCATCAATATCTTCCTGACTGGTTACGTTTAGAACCGCAGTACTGTATGAATCTTTTCCGAATTGTTTTTCGAAATCAGCACCGGCTTCTGCCAAACGCTCGGCATTCATGTCATTCAAAATCACAACGCCACCTTCAGCAACGAATTTTTTTGCAATTGCTTTTCCAATACCACCAGCGCTACCGGTAATCAAAGCGATTTTTCCAGTTAAGGGCTTTGGCTTCGGCATGCGTTGCAATTTCGCTTCTTCTAACAACCAATATTCGATGTTAAAAGCTTCCTGATGTGGCAGTGAAGTATATTCTGAAATGGCTTCAGCGCCTTTCATTACATTAATGGCATTGATATAAAATTCGGCAGCTACCCTTGCAGTTTGCTTATCTTTCGAAAAAGTAAACATCCCGATTCCAGGATATAAGATTACCACCGGGTTAGTGTCTCTAATTGCAGGACTGTTATCATGTTTACAAGTTTCATAATAATCAGTATACATTGCCCGATATGCTTCAAAAGCTGGCAAAAGCAATTCTTTTACCGCTTTGGTATCCGATAAATCTGCATCGGTTTTTAAATCCAAAACCAGCGGACTAATTTTCGTTCTCAAAAAATGGTCTGGACAACTTGTTCCCATTGGTGCCAAACGAGAAAGATCATTAGAATTGGTGAACTCTAACACACGAACGTCATCAGTGAAATGACCAATCATATGTTGTTTTGATGAACACAATCCACGTAAAATCGGCGCTAAACTAGCAGCTTGTTTTTTACGGCTTTCTGCATCAGCACTTTCTATTTTTTGTCCGCCAAATACCGGACCTTTTTTGCCATAATTTTGCGCCAGGTATTCTGAACAAATTTCGATTACATCAAGAGTGTTCAGGTAACTTTCGTAGGCAGTATCTCCCCAGGTAAATAAACCATGAGAACCCAACATAATTCCGCGGATGCCTGGGTTTTCATCTAAACATTTTTTCAGTGTCAATCCCAGTTCAAAACCAGGTTTTTTCCACTCTACCCATCCAATTGTGCCACCGAAAAGTTCTTCGGTAATTTTCTTTCCATCCTTTGCTGCCGCTATCGCGATAGCTGCATCCGGATGCAAGTGATCGATGTGTGCAAAAGGCAAAAAGCCGTGCAACGGAGTATCAATTGATGGTGCTTTTGAGCTTAAATCGAAAATGCAGTGATTGAACAATTCAACCATTTCATCTTCATGCTCCACACCACGGTAAATATTTTTCAAACTACGCAAGCGGTCAACATAAAGCGCTGCTAATCCACTTTTTTTCAAAGTGCCCAAATCGCCACCAGAACCTTTTACCCACATTACTTCGGTTTCCGAACCTGTTAGCGGATCTTTTTCCATCAATTTACATGATGTATTTCCACCACCATAGTTGGTTAAGCGCAAATCGGCACCTAATAAATTTGAACGGTAAATTAGTAAAGCTACTTCATCGCCTGCTAGTTTTGCGGCTTCCTCTTCATTCCACAAATAGCTTACGTGTTTATAATTTTTCGTTTCGATCGACATTATCGTATTTTTTATTTTTTGTGATTTATCCTTTAAGTGAATTACCGTAACCTACAATTAGCACGGAAACAATGATGGTGATGATCCCAGCCAACACCGTAATGAATGTTTTTCTGGATACGCCTTTCCATTCTTTTAACACCAAGCCCCAAACGTTGGCAATTAAGATGATGAAAGCCATGTGTAATATCCATGAACTTGCGCCGTTGCCCATTTTGCTCTCTCCCATTCCATAAAAAAAGAATTGTAGAAACCACGTGGTACCTGCAAGCGCTGAAAATATATAGTTTTTTAAGAGCGGTGTTTTTGCGTTGGTATAATCGCCGAATGTTTTATTTCTGGCGTTCAAAATCATACACCAAATGAAGTTGGTAGTTAAACCACCCCAAAGTACAATGATGTAAGTTACATTGTTGGAGAAAAGAAAATTACCGGTTTCTGATGGGTTTGCTGCTTTCCAGATAGAATTTGCGGCATCAGCCATTGGCTTACCGGCTTCGATACCGAAATTGAAACAAGCACTTAAAACACCTGAGACGATACCAACGAATAAACCTAAACCGAATTTAAACTCCGTTTTTACTTCCAAACCATGTGGATCGGTAACACCTGTGTTGATTTCTTTTTCCTTCATCATTCCGGCTTTACCGCAAATCACGATTCCAAGTACACAAACGATTAGCCCGAGCAATACCATTCGGCCCCAATCGGTTTGCAAAAACATAGTGAAAGTATCTTTGCCTTCCTGTGGAAAAACATCGAAATAAATAGAAGGCAAAATTGAACCGAGCACCATGCAAAGCCCAAGAATAATACTGCTACCCAATGAAACGCCAAGGTAACGAACACCCAGGCCATAAGTTAAACCTCCAATGCCCCAAAGAACGCCAAAGAAATAAGCCAGTGCTAAAGTTTTTCCTTCCGCAGTGGCAATAATATCAGTAAAGTTCGGAATGGTTAAATAAGCTGCTAAAGGCGGAACAATTAGCCAGGAAAAAATGCCGCCAACTATCCAGTAGCTTTCCCAGGCCCAACCTTTTACCTTTTTATATGGTATGTAAAAACTCCCGGACGCGAAACCGCCGATGAAATGAAAAATAACGCCTAAAAATGCCTGCATGCTCTAATTTTAAATATTTGGTTGGTCTAAAATAGAAAATAAGGATACCTCTACTGTTATGCACTGTCATGTTAATTGCTCAAAATTCGAACCGGACCGATTAAACCGGAGGGCGACAATCCATCGCTTATTCGGGTAAACTTACGACGGTTAATGGCGCTGATTTGCAATAGTATCTGTAGCAACTTATTTGTTACTGCGTATTCGAAGTGAAATTTCCCTATTCCCACTTCAAAAGTTCTATTCCAGGAAATTTGATTACCTTGTTTACGTAATTTACTTTATCCACATCTGTGAAGATTTTTAGCGCATAGCCTCTCCGTTGTGCTATAATATTCGGACTACAAAAACTAAAATGGCGTTTTTGAAGTATAGCTATCATGGATTTCAATAATAAGAATATTTTAGTGGTTGGAGGAAGCTCGGGAATTGGCTTGGCGTTGGTAAAAAGCCTGACAGAAAAAGGGGCAACAGTTTATACCGCTTCAAGAACAATAAGCGAGGAATGGCCAGCTGGCGTTAAACACCAGGAATTAGACGTTTTGCAAGACGTAAATGCATTAGCTGATTTTTTACCTGAAACATTGCATGGCCTGGTGTATTCTGTAGGAAGCATTACTTTAAAACCTTTTGGTAGGGTTTCGGAAGATGATTTTTTGAATGACTACCGCCTAAACGTGATTGGAGCCGCTAAAGTAATTCAGCAAGCATTCAAAAATCTGAAAGCAGCCAATTCTGCTTCAATAGTTTTGATAAGTTCGGTTGCGGCAACAACCGGGATGGGATTTCACAGCAGTATTTCGAGTGCGAAAGCAGGTATTGAAGGTTTAACAAAATCTTTAGCAGCAGAATTTTCGGCTGTAAACATTCGGGTAAATGCAGTAGCACCATCACTTACCGATACGCGTTTATCAGCTGGCTTATTAAACACTGATGACAAAAAAACAGCATCGGCAAAAAGACATCCACTTGGAAAATATGGGCAACCAGAAGATATTGCTGCAGCAATTTCATTTTTATTAAACGATGAAAGCAACTGGATAACTGGTCAGATTATTAATATTGATGGCGGCATGGGTAACCTCCGAACCAACCTTTAATTTATTCTCGCCATAATTTCTCCAACTATTAATGAAATTACCTCCGGCGATTTAATAATTTTGAAATGACCGATGTCCTCAAATTTAATTGCTGTGATCTCTTTGTTCTGCGCTAAAAAATCCTGCAGATAAGGGTAAAGTGAGATGTGATCTTCTGGATCGAAAATTACTAAATGCTTAATCGACGGATCCAAATGATACAGATTTAACAGATTGAAATGGTCTGCGGGGATTTTCACTTCAAGCTCAAAATTGCTAAAGAAAATATCCTGATCTGCTTGATTCACACCTATAGATTCCAGGCTCTGCACAAAATTTTCTTTCAGTTTAATTAAGGGAGCAATGCTCATTAACAGTGTTGGTTGAATGGCTAAATCTTGCAGCGCCAAAATGTTGGCCATAGCACCCAGAGAGTGGCCAATCACGAAATCGACAACTTCATATTTTTCTATAATCGCCTTAACCGAATTTTTATAAAGTATGAGGTTAGAAAGTTCTGAAACCGAACCTCCGTTTCCAGGGGCATCGAAAGCGATTATTTCTACATCTTCCAATTTGCGGAGCTCCATAATAAGCTCGTAAAAATCGAGTGCTTTAGAAGCCCAACCGTGAGTAAGCAATATTTTGGTCTTGCCATCGCCCCAGCTAAAACAGTTAATCGCAATGTCGCTTGCCGTAAAGTATTCGTCGTAAACAGATAGGTTAAACTTTTTCGCTTCGGCAATAAGCTGCTGCTGATGTAATCGGAGCGGCATTTTTGGAGAGTAAAGCACAAATTTACGAATCAGTGCATCTCGATTTTCTCCTGGTTCAACAACCGATGTTTTAATATCTGCAACTATCTGTTTTAGTATCTTCAATGTTCAGATGTTATACCAGGTGTGATTTTAAATCAGCTGGAGAGTAATTGATAGACTTTAAAGTTTTATCATCTGCTTTTCTAAAAACTAAAAACAAACCATCAACTTCTTTGTAATAGGATTCTGTTTGATCTTTATCGAGGTAATGTTTGATGGTCAGTTCTGCTTCTTCGACAGTTTTACAAGCTTTGCTCATGTTGGATCGATGCACTTCATCAAACAGTGTTTTAAACTTTCCACCTAAACCGAATTCATGAATGGCTCCAGCCAAAACATATTGCAAATCGCATAATGCATCGGCAACCTCTACCAAATCATCATTCTCAATAGCTTCCTGCAATTCTTTTAATTCTTCGGCCAGAAGCGCAACACGCAGGTTTGCCCTTTGTTTAGCAGGAATAACAGGTGATTCTAAGATTGGATGTTTAAACGTAGTATGAAATTCAGCAACTTGATTTAGCGAATTGGTTTCTTGCATTTTTGTTCGATTTAGTATCGGCAAACTTAACAAATATTGTTCGATTCTTAAATGGACTGTTATCAAGCTAGCTAGTCAATTGCGCACGTTATCAACACACATTAGCTAGCTATTTATCTTTAGAAAATTCGCGGTCAATTATTTATCCAAGGTCCAATTCTACTTTCGATCCTTTATAATTTTAAAAAATTCTTCTTTGTAAGTGTCACCAATCGGAATCGATTGATCATTGATGTAAATTGTATTTCCATCAATCATTTTAATTTTCTCCAAAGAAATGATGTACGATTTATGTACCCGATAAAATGGCGGCTTTGGCAAATCAACCTCCAATTCCCTGAGGGCCTGATAAGTAATGATTCTTTGTGTAGCGGTGTAAACCGACACATAATTCTTCAAGCCTTCTATATATAAAATATCATCATAGTTCACTTTGATAAATTTATTTTTCGTGTCGCCCTTAATAAAAACAAAATCGTTTCCACTTGTTTGCGATGGGGTATTAATGACTTCATACTGCGAAGGCGAAATAATTTGTTGCGCTTTTATCGCCGCTTTATAAAAACGTTCATAAGATATTGGTTTCAGCAGATAATCCACAACATCCAAATCAAAACCATCTAATGCATACTCAGGATAGGCAGTGGTTAAAATTACCTTACATTTTCCACCACAAATTTTTAAAAACTGTATACCTGTTAGTTCTGGCATTTGGATATCCAGAAAAACAAGATCAACCTTGCCTTCCTGAACTAAACTTAGTGCCTCAAACGGATTAGTTGTGGTTCCTACCAATTCTAAAAATGGCGTTTTAGAAATGAAGGTTGCAATAATATCTGATGCGTAAGATTCGTCATCAACAGCTAAACAGCGGATCATAAGTAAATTTAGTTACGAGTAAAATAAATATAAGTTGTGAGTTGATGCATTTAAATATTCAGTATCAAAGTAGTTTTATAAGTATTCCCATTATTCGATACCAGCAATTCATGCTGATCAGGATATATTAAATCCAATCGCCTTTGAATATTAACCAATCCCACACCGCTCGAATGATCTTTCTGCCCGCGGTTTATTTTATTGCTCACTTCAAAACTCAATCGTTTAGCCTGTACTTTTAGTTTAATACGGACTGGATGCTGCTCATCATTCAAAACGCCATGCTTAAAAGCATTTTCTACAAAAGGAATTAACATTAAAGCGGCTAACTTTTGATCTGCTATGCCTTCAGTAATAAAACTCACATAGAATTTAGGCTCAAAACGCATTCTAAAAAGCTCGATATAACTTTCCAGATATTCAACCTCTTTATTTAGCGTCACCTTACCATCAACACTTTCATTTAAAGTATAACGCATCAAATCTGAAAGACGCAAAACCGCATTTGCAAGTTGATCAGAAACCGGGATAGCCAGCGAATAAACGTAATTTAAAGTGTTGTAAAGAAAATGTGGGTTAATCTGCGATTTTAAAAAAGCCAATTCCGATTTAACCACCTCTGCTTTCAGCTTCCGATTGGTAATTTCGGTTTTAAAGTTTTGTTCCACGCTGTAAACGGCTGCGGGCATAACCAAAAATGCCAGACTGTAATAAATATTATCTGCAATATATTTTGATATTGGTGTATCATCTGTATAGTTTTGCATATCAAACCAATGCTTGTACAAAACCTGCTCAATGAGGTATCGCGAAGCAATAAAAACAGCAATGGTAAAAAACATCGCTCCAATAAGCTGAGGGATTTTATCTCTTTTTAAAAAATTTGGATACACCCATAAATAACAAATGTAGAATTCGACTATTTGAATAAAGTTCATCGAAATATCAAATGCCGATTGCCTCAAGGTTACCCCTTTTATCAGCGCCCCACCATACAGATAGGCCAATACCACTAGCCAGCAAACAATGTGTATGATTACGATTCTTGTCCTTTTCATAAATAAAAGTAGTTTAACGCTGATCAGTGATAAACTTTGTTATGCCAACAGGCTGAAAAATTATCCCAACTGGCTATTTGAGGATAATTTTATCAAAGTACAAGTAGCATCCAAACGTTGCAAGCAAAGTGGCCAGAATTGCCTAAAGGTGCTGATAAATACTTGAAGCCAGTTTTTTCATACATCGAAATGGCGGTTGTTAATTCCGGAAACGACTCCAGGTAAATTTCATTGTAGCCGAAATGTTGAGCAGATTCTATACTTTTCTGCATCAATGTCTTCCCTACGCCTTTACCCCTTGCTTCAGCCGATGCATAAAGTTTCACCAGCTCTACACAACCTTCTGGCAAACCAGCGGTGGGATAAATGCCACAGCCACCCAGCAATTGTCCATCTTCTTCAGCAACCCAGTAAACAGATTGCGCTGCAGTAAAAACTGCTGATAAATGGTCAGTTGTTGGATCAGTATAAACCGTACCCGGCTTATCTATTTTAAACTCTCTTAATATTTTTCTAATTAAATCTGCAAGCGATTCGTCGTCTCGCTCTTCTATTTTTCGGTATATAATCGCCATAGCTTTTTCTCAAAGGTAGAAATAGCAGACTAAAGCATTGAAGAAATTTGAAACAAAATTGCGCTCGAATTCATTTAATAAAGAAAAGATACTACCATGGAAAACGAAAAAGATAAAACAACAGAAGAAAATACAAATATACAACCGAAACCGACAGATGATGTTCAAATGGATATTGAAACAGTTGTTCCTTCGGCCCATAAAGAAGAAGTCGATCCATCAAAGCCAGTAGATGAAAATACTAATGGGGCGCAAGAACAGCCTAAAGACACCGAAGATACAGCTCAAAAAAGTGATGAAGTAGCGCAAACTGGATCGGAAAGTAAAGCACCAGAAAGTGAAGGATTACCAGTAACTGAAGGTGAAAAGGGCGCAGAAACCGCTGATCAAAACGAACATTCTACCAAGGAAGAAATTAGCGAAAACGAAGAGGCTACAGATGAGGCAACTGAAAAACAAGATGATAGCAACCCGGATGATAAACGTGATGACATTGAAACGGTAAGTCCGTAATGCTATTTTAGTTAAAGAAATGTTGTTCCTGAAATAGTTTGCCTAAATTGGCGTTATGATTAACATGAAAAACACACTATTGCTTTGCCTGGTAACTATTACCCTTTTTAGTTGCGGAATAAACAGGCAGGCGCAACAAATAAAGGCGCTGGAAGACTGTACTTATAAAATAACAAATATTCAGCAGATTACCATTGCCGGTACCGATGTTAAAAAATTAATTGATCAGCAAAGTTTTAATTTAACCAGCTTGCCTGGGGTGGCTTTGGGTTTATTAAGAAAAGATATTCCGTTAAAAGCAAATCTAAACTTGGAGATTACAAATCCATCAGCGAATTTGGCGGCAATTAACCAGTTTGAATATAAAATTTTAGTTAATAACACCGATTTGGCAGAAGGAATTGTGAACCAAAATGTGAGCATTGCGCAAGGACAAACCGTTACTGTACCTGTTCAATTGATCAGCAACATTTATGGTTTGGTTTCAAATGGAAATGTTTTCAATGATATTGTGAAGGCTGCTCAGAAAGGATCTTCTTCAAAAGATGAAAAGTTGGGATTATTAACTATAAAAATCAAACCGACTTTTATGCTTGGCAATACTCCAGTCAAATATCCTGGTTACATCACCATTAACAAAGATATTAGCAGCAAGATATTGCTTTAACCAAGAAACTCCCTTCAGATAATGAAGGGAGTTTTTTTATGTTATTTTTTATCAGAAAACAATTTTATTTCTGTTTATAAAATGGATGATTTAGGAAATTCTTAAATCACACCCGAAAAATGTCGCTATTACACCGCAACTTTAAATTTTGATGTTCTCATATTTAAATATTGCACTTTTAACGATGAACGATAAAATACAACAGTTGATTGATACACTTGATCATCCTTTAAAAAAGGAAATGGTTGAAGTGATCACGATTATACAAAATGCCAACCCTAAAATTGAAAGCAGTATAAAATGGGGCGGACCGAGTTTTAGCTTCAAAGGCGATATGGCAACGATAAATCCAAAAATCAAGACCTATGTGATTGTAATATTTCACAAAGCAGCACTTTTTAATGATGATTTTGGTTTTTTGGAAGAACAGACCAAAGGCAAAGCTTATGCTAAATTTTACAACATGGAAGACGTAGAAAAGCATAGTGATGGATTGAAAAAAGCTGTTAATGCCTGGGTAACATTGATGGAAAACGCCTAATCAAAATTGAGATAATATGGAAAAGATTGAATTCAAAACGGAAATTAATGCCAGTGCAGAAAAGGTATGGGATGTACTTTTTGGTAAGGATACCTATCCAAAATGGACTGTAGCCTTTGCAGAAAATTCTTCAGTAGAAACCGATTGGCAAAAAGGCAGCAAAGCAATATTTGGTGATGGAACGGGAAACGGAATGCTTGCGGTTATTGAAGACAATATCCCGAACAAATTTATGTCTATTAAACATTTAGGCGAAGTGAAAGAGGGTAAAGAAGAACTTAAAAACTGGGGAGAACCTTTAGAAAATTATTCGCTTAGCGAAAAAGACGGAAAAACAGAGCTGAAGATAGACATGGGTATAACAGACGAGTGGAAAGGCTATTTTGAGGAAACCTGGCCTAAAGCCTTACAAAAAGTTAAAGATTTGGCCGAAGGAAGCTAAATAGATCATATCGAAAAGTGATAAAAAACGAAAGCCTTTAGATGAAAATCTAAAGGCTTTTTTGTGGTGCCACCTGGATTCGAACCAGGGACACAAGGATTTTCAGTCCTTTGCTCTACCGACTGAGCTATGGCACCATTCGTTTAGGAATGCAAATGTAGTATTCTTTTCTTCAAATGCAACAACCCAATTTAATTTATTTCCCCATCGCAGAGAATCTTTTTATCAAAAAAGCCTGTCATCTCTGAAAGGCTTTTGGAAGTGGTGCCACCTGGATTCGAACCAGGGACACAAGGATTTTCAGTCCTTTGCTCTACCGACTGAGCTATGGCACCTCCTACATTAGGATAATTTACAATGAAATAACCCGTTTTGGAGGCACAAATGTAGTGTTCTTTTCCCAAAAGCAAAACTTTTTTATCATTATTTTAGTTGAACTCTGATAATCAATTAATTAAATTTTTAGCAGCCAAAAAACACATGAATGTATGGCTTAGAATGAATACAAACTAAAAATTTTCATACTTTTTTTATGCATGCATAGTAATTTATTTCGATTAATATCATAATTTAGCATAAACAATATAATATTGCATGGTGGCTCAGATCCTATTTCTAGTAATAACCCTTGCAGCAATTGCGCTGTTTACCTTTAATTTTCGCAAAATTATTCGCAATATCCGCTTAGGAAAATCTGTTGATAGAAGCGATCAGCCTCAAAAAAGGTTAATGACGATGCTTCGTGTTGCATTCGGCCAATCAAAAATGGTGGTGCGCCCTATCCCGGCATTCCTTCACTTTTTTGTCTACATTGGCTTCATCATCATCAACATTGAGGTGTTGGAAATCATGATTGATGGCCTTTTCGGAACGCATCGAATCTTCAATGGCTTAGGTGGTCTCTACAATTTTTTAATCGGCTCTTTTGAAATCTTGGCCTTAACGGTTTGGGTGTCCTGTGTTATTTTTCTTATTCGTAGAAATGTTTTAAAATTAAAGCGTTTCAAAGGTGTAGAGATGACCAATTGGCCCAAATCAGACGCAAACTATATTCTCATTGTAGAAATTTTACTAATGAGTGCTTTTCTCTTGATGAATGCAGCTGACGCAAAACTGCAAATACTGGGTGCCAATCATTATACAGTTGCCGGCTCTTTCCCTGTAAGCCAATATTTGATGAATTTGCTACCCTCAAATGAAAGCGCATTAATTATGATTGAACGTGGTTGCTGGTGGTTTCACATCATCGGTATTTTGGCTTTCTTAAATTATTTACCCTATTCAAAACACTTCCATATTTTATTTGCTTTCCCAAACACCTACTTTTCAAATTTAGAACCGAAAGGGGAATTTACCAATATGGCATCTGTTACAAACGAGGTAAAAGCCATGCTGGATCCTTCATTTGTTCCTGCAGAAACAGAGGCTGGTAAGTTTGGGGCAAAAGATGCTACAGATCTTACCTGGGTAAATTTGATGAACGCTTACACCTGTACTGAATGTGGGCGCTGCACATCGGTTTGCCCTGCAAACATCACGGGTAAGCTTTTATCGCCACGGAAAATTATGATGGATACCCGTGATCGAATTGAAGAAATCGGAAAAAACATGGAGAAAAATGGCCCTGAACATCAAGATGGAAAGGCTTTACTAGACGATTATATCACCAGGGAAGAAATTTGGGCATGCACCAGCTGTAATGCTTGCGTAGAGGCCTGCCCGGTAAATATCGATCCACTACAAATTATAACCGAATTGCGTCGATATGCAGTAATGGAAGAATCTCAGGCACCTGCAAGCATCAATGCCATGCTTGGCAATATCGAAAACAACCAGGCACCATGGAAATATTCTCCAGCAGATCGTTTTAATTGGGCAAATGAAAACTAGTTGTGAATTTGAAGTCATTAATCTAGCACTAAAACCAAATAAATTAACGTGATTGAAAATCAAGTCTTATTCCTTGATACTAAATACTAGCTACTAAGAAAATGGAATTTAAAGTACCTACAATGGCCGAATTAATGGCCGCTGGCGAAGAACCAGAAATATTATTTTGGGTGGGCTGCGCTGGGAGTTACGATGAGAGAGCACAAAAAATTACCCGCGATATTTGTAAAATTTTACATCATGTGGGGATCAAATATGCAGTTTTGGGCACCGAAGAAGGCTGCACAGGAGATCCGGCAAAGAGAGCAGGAAACGAATTTCTTTTCCAAATGCAGGCGATGACGAATATTGAGGTGCTGAATGCTTATAATATTAAAAAGATAGTAACAGGTTGCCCGCACTGTTTCAATACGATTAAAAATGAATATCCAGGTTTAGGTGGAACATACGAAGTTATTCACCACACCCAATTGATTCAGGATTTAATAAATGAAGGCAAACTAAAAGCTGAAGGCGGAGAAAGTTTCAAGGGCAAAAAAATAACGTATCACGATCCTTGTTATTTGGGCCGTGGAAATGGAATTTACGAAGCGCCGAGAAAAGCATTAGAAGTGTTAGATGCCCAACTGGTAGAAATGAAACGTTGCAAAAGCAATGGACTTTGTTGTGGAGCGGGTGGCGCACAAATGTTTAAAGAACCTGAAAAAGGCAAAAAAGACATTAATGTCGAACGCATTGATGAAGCATTGGAAACCAACCCACAGTTTATCGCAGCGGGATGCCCATTCTGTATGACAATGTTAAGTGATGGTGTAAAACTAAAAGATAAAGAACAAGAAGTTAAAGTGTTAGATATTGCGGAGATTACAGCAAGAGCTAACGGTCTCTAAACCCCTAAAGCAAACATCGCCTTGCGAACGTTTTATGCAAGGCGATTGCTGGAGATTTACTATTTCTTCCCAACAATAGACCTATCTCACTCGCTTTCAAAATCCCTCTCAGGGAGTTTTAGGGCTAATCTTCGTGAAATTTTCCCTGATTAGATTCAGTTCTTCCGGTTCAATATTTTTAAGTGGAATAATTACCTGAGTAGCCATCGAATCCACATCTCCACCCCTATCCTTATAAGTTTGAACGATTACGTCATCACCCTTTGTGCGTAAAAACAACTTACCCGAAGTCGCATTGCCGAGGTAATCCATATCCTTAAATTTTGCTAACTTGAAAGCAAAATATTCTGTTTTCCCATTGTTAAAATATCGCTTATAGCGGCAGAAACCATTGTTAGTAATGTTGAGTTCGTAGCGCTTTATCTGGTTACTTTCCTGACTAAAATCATAATGATCTGTTAGCGATTTTTGTAAATATCCCACGTATTGTTCAATAGACTCGGGATCGGAAAAAGCACAAAATAACGTACATAGCACTGAAACAAGCACTATTTTCAAGCCGATTGTAAACTTTTTCATGGGGATGACGTTTTAAACACACCAATTTAATTAAAATACTAAATTTGTATATGAGTTTTTCTCCACAATCAAGAGTTTGGGTTTACCAAAACAACCGCAAATTTACGGCTACTGAGCAAATTGAGATTTTAAGTAAGCTGGCTTCGTTTACCAACCAGTGGAAGGCGCATGGAAATGAATTGCTTGCTAAAGCTGAGGTTAGATACGGTTTTTTTATTATTCTAACTGTTGATGAGACGCAGGCGAATGTTACCGGTTGCTCTATTGACAGCTCCGTAAGATTAATAAAGGAAATTGAACAAGAATTCAATGTTGATCTTTTTAACCGGTTTAATATGGCCTACAAGGTTGGCGATGAAGTAATCGTAAACAGTAAAGAAGACTTTGAAACATTGGTTAACATTAAACAAATCACGCCAGATACTATTGTGTTTAATAACATGGTACAAACATTGGCCGAACTGGAAACTAAATGGGAAGTGCCATTTAAACAAAGTTGGCATTCAACGGTGTTTGCACATTTGCTATAGTTTTTTATTTTAAAAGAATAGGGAGCTAATCCTTTCACTTACACCTTTTAAGCCTATTTATTTTCAGTTAGGCTAAAACAATTATGCGTTAAAAAACATTATATTGCTTCAAACCAATCATGTTTATGAAACGCTGGCTCAAAATTTCTTTAGGTATTCTATCAGGGTTAATTATTTTGGTAATTATAACCTGGCTGGCTGCTGCATTTTACATCAGTAGAAATAAAAAGGAAGTTTTAAGTACGATATTGGCTCAGTTAAATAAAAACTTGAATGGCCAGATTACAGCTACAGGCATGGAGCCGACCTTGCTGAAAAGTTTTCCAGGTGTTTCTGTTTCTTTAAATGGCGTATTGCTACGCGATAGTTTATGGATTCAGCACCAGCATAATCTATTAAAAGCTCAGGATATTGATGTTTCGTTAAATGTACTTTCTTTAATTGTAGGGAATGTTAACATCAATCAGATCGCGATTAATGATGCATCCATCTATCTCTATACCGATTCGACAGGATATAGTAATACCAGCATCTTCAAGAAGAAAAAAGCAGTTGAAGATAAGGAATCAAAATCGCCAGATCTTGCCGTTAAAAAAATCGATTTCAATAGGGTTTCCCTCATTATTGATAACCAAAAAAGACATAAGCTCTTTAACTTTAACATCAACCAAATCCAGGGCAGAATGCAATATCCGGATAGTGGTTGGACTGGCAAAATTAAGCTCAAAACACAGGTAAATAGTTTTGCCTTCAATACCCGGAAAGGAAGTTTCTTGAAAGACAAATCGCTAGAAGGAACGCTTTCGGCACATTATAGCAGGGATATGGATGCCGTAATTCTTGATCCTGAAGTGTTGAAAATTGGCGGTCACCCATTCAAAATCGGTGCAAAAATAGAACTAGATAAATCAGCATTTGCCATTAGCATTGCCGTTGATGATATTTTATTTAAAGATGTGGCGATGTTGCTATCGCCCAATATTTCTTCGAAGTTGTTGAAGTTTGGCATTGAGAAACCTATTGATATCAGAGGAAATATCGTGGATGATGGATCCGGTAAATTTGGCGACCCTTTAATTAAAGTCGGGATTACCGTGAGAGACAATGTAATTTCGATTCCAGCAGGACAATTAACTTCGGCAAACTTCGATGGATCATTTACTAACCAGGATACTGTTGGTGGCATTATTGGGGATGAAAATTCGGCCATTAAATTTCACCGGTTAACGGCTAAGTATTATAATGCACCCCTAAAAATAGATACATTTACAGTGACCAATTTATCGCGGCCCATCGCTACAGGACTGGTTACTTCGCAGTTTCCGCTTACAAATCTGAATAATTCATTAGGTACACAAGATTTTGAATTTAAGCAAGGTACTGCAGATTTGCGCCTATATTGCAAAGCCGACATAGACAATTTTAGGTTTACGAAACCCGTGGTATCAGGAAAGATAAATATTGCAAATGCTGATATTCTATATATTCCTCGAAAACTTCACTTAGTAAAAAGTGCATTGAATATCAATTTCAATCAAAACGATTTATCTATCCAAAATGGCCGTTTTCAGCTGGGTAAAAGCATTTTAAATGTGAGTTGTAGCATCGAGAACTTTGCTAAACTTTACTATACCGATCCTGATAAAATTTTGGTGAACCTTAAAATGCACAGTCCACAACTGTATTTAAACGAGTTTCTTCCATTTTTAGGTCCACGTACCAAAAAGAAATCTGCGTCCAGCAACTCAATGAAAGCAGCATCTAAACAGTTAAGCAATGTTTTAGAACTTTCTAAAATGAACATGAACCTTCGGGTAGATAAAGCGATTTACGAAAAGTTTTTAGCCAAAAACCTAATTGCTGATATCTCGTTAAGAGGCGAAGGAATCTATTTTAATAAAATTAGTGTAGTTCATGCTGGTGGAACTCTTTCACTAAATGGAAATGTAATTCAGCAGCCAGGTTCAAATAGTTTCAAAATCAATTCAAAAGTTAGCCATGTAAGTGTGAAAGATTTTTTCTATTCCTTTGATAATTTCGGACAGAAAACGATCACGAATAAAAATCTGAAAGGCTATTTATCATCCACCGTAAATATTGCAGGGAAGATTTCTCATTCAGCCAAAATTCTACCCCGCTCAATAAATGGGAAAGTAGTTTTTAATTTAAGCAATGCAGCTCTCGTTAATTTCGAGCCTATGGTTAAAGTCGGAAAGTTTGCCTTTGCAAACAGAAACTTATCAAATGTTGAGATTAAAAATCTTGACGGCACTTTAAATATCCGTGGCGATAAAGTAGATATTAGCCCAATGCAGATCAACTCCAGCGCCATGAATTTTAACGTAAAAGGAATTTATGCTCTCGGCACTGGTACCAACGTAGAATTGGATATTCCACTTCGCAATCCTAAAGGCGATGAAAACTTAACCAGGCAGGAAAAACGTGAGGCCAGAATGAAAGGCATCGTATTACACTTAAAAGCGGTAGACGATGATAAAGGTGGAATAAAAATCAGATGGAACAAGGATCATGATTAGTCGTGAGTCTTCAGTCCTATTTCTTGGATTATAGACTGAAGACTAGAGACTTTGGACTGCGGACTAGAAGTCAAGCGGTCCCAACCTATTCATATTTCTCAAAATTAAATATTGTCGGTGCCTGATATAACGGGTTGGGTTTTTGGGTGTCCATCTTATTGGGTTTGGAAAACAAGCAGCAATAAGTGCGGCTTGAGCTTTGGTTAGCTTATGACAAGATTTGCCATAATAAGCTTGGGCAGCGGCTTCCGCTCCGTAAATACCATCGCCCATTTCAATTACATTTAGATAAACTTCCAAAATCCGCTCTTTGCTCCAAAATAATTCAATTAGGAGCGTAAAATAAGCTTCGAAACCTTTCCTTATCCACGATCTTCCCGGCCATAAAAACACATTTTTTGCTGTTTGTTGCGAGATCGTGCTTCCACCCTTTACCTTTTTACTTTTTGCATTGGCAGCAAAAGCTTTCTCTATTGCTTTAACATCGAATCCAATATGTTTTAAAAACAGCTGATCTTCTGCTGATACCGCTGCCCTTTTCATGTTATCAGACATATCTTCAAAATCGACCCACTCCTTCTCTGTCTTAAAAGGCTTTCCGTCTGATTTGCGTTCAATGTTTCGTAGAACCATTAGCAGCGTTATTGGTGGGTTTATAAAACGATAGGCTAAAACCCAAAGCACCGAAACCATCAGAAAATACAAAAAAAACTTTGTAGCAATATTGGTAATCTTTTTAAGTAAAGGACGTTTAGTCTTCGTTTTTGTAGAACGCGATTTAGCCATGCATCAAAGGTAGTAAAAAGCAGTTTTGTAATGGAGGCGATTTTTATTTTAGCAACTGTAAATGTGTTTCCCTTGCTATCGATAAATCATTTCTTATCTTTCATCCTCAGAAATATGGAGCCTGCTAAAAACAAGTATTTACAATGAAGAACATAAGAACCACATTTTTTCTTCTTACTGCCGTGATGTTTTTGAGTTGTAGCAGCATTAAAAATGCT
Source organism: Pedobacter sp. AC212 (assembly GCF_979258625.1). Classification (NCBI taxonomy): domain Bacteria; kingdom Pseudomonadati; phylum Bacteroidota; class Sphingobacteriia; order Sphingobacteriales; family Sphingobacteriaceae; genus Pedobacter; species Pedobacter sp. AC212. The sequence goes on from NZ_OZ409870.1 coordinate 4,435,058, forward strand.
GATCAGCATCAAGAGAAATGGATATCTCTATTTAATGGGAAAGACATAAAAGATTGGAATGTAAAAATTCATCACCACAATTACAATGTAAATTTCGGAAATACATTTAGGGTGGACAGCGGAATAATCAAGGTAAGATATGATCAATACGGTGATTTTAATGATCAGTTTGGTCACCTTTACTACAAAACGCCTTTTTCCAACTATCACTTGAAACTGAAATACCGTTTTGTTGGCGATTTACACAAAGGGGCACCAAGTTATACGTTACGAAATAGTGGCATCATGTTTCATTCACAAGACCCTGCCACTATGCTTAAAGAACAGGATTGGCCAATCTCGGTAGAAATGCAGTTTTTGGGTGGTTTAAGTGATGGGAAGCCGCGTCCGACCGGAAACATGTGTTCACCAGGAACGGAAATTATTTATAATGGCAAATTATACGATGGCCACTGCCTTGATTCTAAATCAAAAACCTACGATGGAGACCAATGGGTTTCGGCAGAGCTTATCGTATTGGGCGATTCGTTGGTAAAACATACCATCAACGGCGATACTGTGCTTCAGTATAGCAAGCCGCAAATTGGTGGCGGCGTTGCAAATGGCTTTGACCCAAGAATAAAGATAGATGGAAAACGACTAAAACAAGGCTTCATCGCATTGCAGAGTGAAGGACAACCGGTAGATTTTAAAGATATCGAAATTTTGAAGCTACAGGCTGAACGAAAGAAATAAACATTTCTACCCTTTTTGCGTTTAGAAAATATGAAAGTTGCATTAATTACAGGAGGAAGTAAAGGTATCGGTTTCGGTATTGCCGAGGCACTTCTAAAAAACGGATACAAGGTAGCCATTACGAGCAGAACAATAGCTGCTGCAAATGATGCTGCAGCCAAACTTGTTGAATTTGGTGATGTACTCGCCATTGAGGCAGATGTTAAAAATTATCAGTCGCAAGCTGGGGCTGTGAATTTGGTAATAGAAAAATGGGGACAATTGGATGCACTAATTGCAAATGCCGGTGTGGGTAGCTTTGCACCTATTGATGAATTGGCGATAGAAGATTGGCAAGATATCATCGATACCAACTTAACAGGCGTTTTCTACAGTATAAAAGCCAGTGTAGAGGAAATTAAAAAATCTCAAGGTAGTATTTTTACCATTTCTAGCTTAGCTGGAACTAACTTTTTTGCTGGCGGTGCTGCATATAATGCCAGTAAGTTTGGTTTAACTGGTTTTACACAATCGGTAATGCTCGATTTAAGAAAGTACGGCGTAAAAGTGAGTACGATTATGCCAGGGTCGGTAGCCACGCATTTTAACGATCATGATCCAGATGCAGAAAACGATGCCTGGAAAATTCAGCCAGAGGATATGGGTAAGTTAATTGTCGATTTATTGGCCATGCCAGCAAGAACATTACCAAGTAAAATCGAAATCAGGCCAACAACGCCAAAGGGATAGGTTGTAACTGAGGAGGAGAAAATAGGAAAAAGAAAATGGGAAATGGATAAGTGAAAATCAAAGTCTAACATCCAATTTTAACCCTTCTTTTTAGATTTTATATTAACGAAAAAAGTCCTTTCAGAAAACTGAAAGGACTTTTTTATGATTCGTTTAAGAATGCTTATTCAGCGATTACTTCAAAAGGAACCTGAACTTTAACTTCTTTGTGTAAGTTTAAGTTAGCAACGTATTCGCCAACAAATTTAGGTTCAGTTTCGAAAGTAATACGACGACGATCTACATCAAAACCTTGTGCTTTTAATGCTTCAGCGATTTGGATCGTGTTAACCGCTCCAAAGATTTTTCCGCTTTCGCCAGCTTTAGCACCGATAGAAAGTTTAACAGCAGTTAAACGCTCAGCAATACCTTCAGCATCTTTCTTAATTTTATCTTGTTTAAAAGCAGCTTGCTTTAAGTTTTCAGCTAAAACTTTTTTAGCAGAAGAAGTAGCCAAAGCGCCAAAACCTTGAGGGATTAAGTAGTTACGGCCATAACCGTTTTTCACATTTACTACATCATCTTTCTCACCAAGGCCTTTAATATCTTGTTTTAAAATAATTTCCATATCTCTGAGCCTCCTATTTTAATTGATCTGCAACGAATGGTAACAAACCGATGTGACGAGCACGTTTAACAGCTTGAGCAACTTTACGTTGGAATTTTAACGAAGTACCAGTAAGGCGTCTTGGTAATAATTTACCTTGATCGTTAATAAATTTCAACAAGAAGTTTGCATCCTTGTAATCGATGTATTTAATTCCGTTTTTCTTGAAACGGCAATATTTTTTACGGTTATCCTCTACTTTAGGGGCAGTAACGTATTGAATTTGTTCTCTTGCCATTACGCTGCAACCTCCTTAGTTTTTTTGTTAAACGCACCACTACGTTTTTTCTCATTGTAAGCAACAGCATGTTTGTCTAAACGGATAGTTAAGAAACGTAACACACGCTCATCGCGTTTTAATTGAAGCTCTAATTTTGCGATCAAATCTCCTGAAGCTTTGTATTCAGTTAAGTTGAAGAATCCGTTTGATTTTTTCTCAATTGGATACGCTAATTTTCTCAAACCCCAATTATCCTCTTGGATAATTTCGGCACCGTTATCAACAAGAACTGCTTTAAATTTAGCTAATGCCTCTTTTGCAGCCTCTTCAGATAACAATGGGGTTAGAACGATAACAGTTTCGTACTGATTCATTGTTATAAATTATGTTTTTAATTTTTTAATCCCGAGGTATATTACGGGGTTGCAAAAGTAGCAATATATTTCTTAAAATCAAATGATTGAGCAGAAAAAAGAAGAATGAAACGGAGCAAAGATCGAGGAGCAATGAATAAAGCATATAATTGCAAATTAATAAATGAATTTAAAGGCAAATTTCATATTTAGTAAAATCAAGTTCAGCAAATCATTAGCAGTCTATATTCACCATCTTTCTCTACAGGCGCCCGATGAATACACGGCAGAACTGGTTTTTCAGGATGATCTACTGCTAATCTCCAGATATGACCTAGCCCCAGGTTTAGTGGTTGCGCATTTGGTTTAGGCTGATAATGCAAGTTGAAATAATTTTCAATCAAAAAAGTCTCAAATTCTTCTTCTGGTCCATCGTACATAGCTTTTAGTTTCTGCCGAACTTCAGGAATTAAAATCTTTTGCTCTGCATCATCATTAGCCACAATTTCACTAGCCGCACCATAATATGTACATAAATAAGTATCAATACCAACGGGTGAGCGATCTACATGGAATGAATAAACATCTGTTGAGATGAAATCCAACTCTTCATCGCGTTCGTAATTTTTAATCAAATTAAGTGAAGGCAATGCACCACAAGCCGTTAATAAGTTGAAGTCATTTATAATAATCTCCCTTGCCCTGCTTCCCTCTTCGGATAGCTCCAACGATTTAATTGTTTCTAAAGAAACTTCTATCAAGTTGCCCTCTAATTGCAGCTTGGATACTATTTCAACAAAATCTCCAGTTAAATTTCTGTACCAGCATACTGCATTTTTAACGCCCTGAAAATCTGAGTTAACTAATTGATCAAACGTTGATACTACTGTAGCACTTTTGTAATTAGAAAATTCATTGTCCATACCCTAGAATAGCCGCTTAGTAATATATTATCAAACAAAAATAACGAATAATAACATTTCTAACTAAAAAGCCCATAAACAAAAAAGGAGATACTGTGAGTATCTCCATGATTAGTTTGTTTGGTTGTTTGTTTTAGCGAGTTTGTATTGTATTTGTAAACGACTCATTGTTGTGTTTTACCACAAATGTTAGCGAGTCTCCATCAGCTTTACCGATGTTAAATTTTTTGATCAGTTTCGATCTATCTTTGAAAATTTGAGAATAAAGTTCATCATTACGCTCGTTAAATACGGCAACCTCGATTGGCATATTATCTTTAACCTGATAATCAAGCGTAATTAAATCTTTTACTTTGGTAATTTTTGGCTTAATCACCTCTGTTATTTTACTGGTTAAAATTTGAGCTTTATCATATGCTATTTTAACTGCATATTCTGCCACTGTAGTGCCCGACTCAACTTTAAGCGTATAATTTCCCTCAGGAAGTGCATTTAAGTCATATGTTTTAGTTAATCCAGCTGTTCCTTTAAACTTCTGATCAAAAAGTAAGTCATTATTCTCAGAAAAAACAGAAAAGCTGAATTCTTTATTGTTTCTCATTAAGAAACTTATTGATTTCTGTTTTTCGTTTTTAACTTTTAAAGAAAATTCATTGTCATTTGCTTGTGCAATCGAAACAGTGAATGATAAGGCAGCAATTAAACCGATTTTAAAGAACTTTTTCATAACTAAATCATTTAATGTGTGTACAATTATTTTATACTGCTAAATTACATCAAGAAAACACACAGAAATTACGCTATATTTTCAGATATATATGTAAAATTACCCTCATTATCATTAATTTTATATCAAATCATCAATTAAGCACATTATTTAACCTACAATTAACATTAAATTGTCATGAAAACTTTAAAACCAAGCTTTGAAGTTGTCGAACCATCCTTTGGAAGCTCATTTTACTATTCTAAATATGTAGAAAATGAAAACAATAAGGCACATGTGTGGCATTACCATCCGGAAATAGAAATGGTTTTTGTAAATGGAGGTTCGGGAAAGCGACAAATTGGTAGTCACGTTTCTTATTATACCGATGGCGATTTGATTTTAGTAGGCAGTAACCTGCCACATTGCGGTTTTACGGATAACAATACGGGAAACAAAAACGAAACCGTTATCCAATTCAAAGCCGATTTTTTAGGACAGCAATTTCTTGAGCTGCAAGAGAATAAATTTTTAAGAGACTTATTTATAAAAGCAAAGGGTGGAATCGCCTTCGGTGAGAAAACCAAAAAGGCTGTTGGTGTTCATATAGAAGCTATGGAAGATCAACAACCGTTTGAAAAGCTGGTTACACTGCTCTCCGTTTTAAAAACCCTGGATGGATCGAAAGATTTAACCATTTTGAATGCTTCGGGCTTTGCAATGGAAATGCAAATTCAGGATAACGATCGGATCAATATGATATTCAATCATGTTAAAGATCATTTTCAAGAGCAAATTAACCTGGAAGATGTGGCAGAAATGTCGGCAATGACGGTACCCTCTTTTTGTCGCTACTTCAAAAAAATTACTAAGAAAACGTTTACCCGTTTCGTAAATGAATATCGCGTTGTACATGCATCTAAGCTTTTGGCCGAAAAACACATTAGCATTACTGCCATTTCTTTAGAGAGTGGCTTCAATAACTTTAGTCACTTCAATAAAATTTTCCATGAGTTTACCGGGAAAAGTGCATCAGAATACAGAAATGAGCTGAAATCGATTATAAAATAATCAACAGAGATAAATCATTTCGAAATCTTTATCTTTAATACAATATCTACTATATGGCAAAAGCATATATTATATTGCTCCTAATAATACCTTTTGTTGCATTATCTCAAGAGAAAGACAATTACTTAAAAAGGCTTAAAGCTGTTAAAAACAGATCTGTAACTTATTACAACATAGATGGAATTGATTTCACCAGCCAAACTTTTACCAGTCCCTTTACCGATAAAGATCTAAAATTCGCATACCGGAAATATTCCATAACAAACAACGATCTCAAATCGAAGGATGATAGCCTGGCTTATAATAATGTACATATCACTAAACGCGAAAAAATATCTGATAGTTTACATGCAATTTCGTCGTACTATTTTATAGAGGATAAACAAAAACTGACTACTGTAATTTGCTTCACCTATTTTAATACCCCCAACCAGCAATTTGAGCGGGAACTTATTAACCTCATTGTAGAAGACAAATTACCTCCCAGTATTTTTGAAGACAATCAAATTGACAGCATTGATTTTGCTGGTAGAAAAATTCAGTTGAGCAACAGCTGCTATTGGACCAATGTAAACACCGTTCAGTGTCCTTATTTAGGAGAAATGAATTGGTCGTTACACCAAACATTGCAAAGTGCAACAAAGGCGATTCAAAATCAACAGACTGTAACTGGATTAAGAAAAGGATTAAAAATTATTTCCAAGACAGAGGTAAAAGTCATTTTTGAAAACACACCTACAACGGCACTAAAAGTTGTTTATGGCTTTACTGGGCTCACCAATTTAGCGGTAAAAACCTCTGGAGGCAAAACGTTAATCGCGTATTATGTTGCCGATAAGGTGAGAGATCATTATGTGAGCTGTGTGATGAGTTTTTGGGATAATGATAAAATATTGGAGAATGGATTACCGCCATTGCTCGATAAAGTGATGCAATTGGGCAAATAGTCAACTTTTCAACATTCACATTTTTCAATAAAACTCCATCTAAATTTTTCCTATTTTCGTGCCGATGGAAAATTTTATTGTTTCTGCCCGTAAATACCGTCCGGCCACGTTTGAAACCGTTGTTGGGCAGCAGCATATTACCGGCACGCTAAAAAATGCCATCAAAAACAATCAGCTGGCCCAAGCTTTTCTTTTTTGCGGTCCACGGGGCGTTGGTAAAACTACCTGCGCCAGGATTTTGGCGAAAACCATTAACTGCACCAATCCTACAGCAGATATGGAAGCTTGCGGAACTTGTGACAACTGCCTGTCTTTCCAAAACGGACACTCTTTTAATGTTCATGAATTGGATGCGGCATCAAACAACTCGGTTGATGATATCCGTAGTTTAATAGAGCAGGTTCGCATACCGCCACAAGCCGGCAAATACAAAATTTACATTATTGATGAGGTTCACATGTTATCTCAAAGTGCATTCAATGCATTTTTAAAAACACTGGAAGAACCACCATCTTATGCTATTTTCATTTTAGCTACTACAGAAAAACACAAAATTCTGCCAACGATTTTATCACGTTGTCAGATTTTTGATTTCAACCGCATTCAGGTTGAAGATATTTCGAGCCATTTGGCTGCAATTGCACAACGCGAAAACATCGCTTTTGAAACTGATGGCTTACACATTATCGCTCAAAAAGCAGATGGAGGTTTACGTGATGCTCTATCGATGTTTGATCAGATTGCAAGTTATGCAAACAAAAACATCACTTATAAGGCTGTAATTGATAATTTAAACATATTAGATTACGATTATTTCTTTAAGCTTACCTCCCACCTAACCGCAGCAGAAGTAAGTGAAACATTATTATTGTTTGATGAAATTCTGAATAATGGGTTTGATGGAAACAATTTTATTAATGGTTTAGCTACACACTTCCGTAATTTGCTGGTAGGTAAAGATGCAGCAACGATCAAACTTTTGGAGGTTAGCGAGAACATCAAACAAAAGTATCTGGATCAATGCAGGCAAACCGAGCTTTCATTTTTATTAACAGCATTAAACCTGGCTAATACTTGCGACTTAAATTATAAAAACTCCAAAAATCAGCGTTTACAGGTTGAACTGGCACTAATAAAAATGTGCCATATTCGATCGGTAGTTCATTTAGCACAGCAACCTTTAAATACGAGTAACACAGCAACTGACGGAGATCAGGATAAAAAAAAAACTAATGTCGTAGCCGAAAAGGCTCCTGAAGTTGAAAGTTCAAAGCTGAAAGTGGAGGCTGAAAATCCTTCGTCAATTGTTTCCAATAAACCTCAAGCTGAAATTCCTTCAAGTATTTCATTAAACGAAAAACCGAAAGAATCTCCTAAACCCAGCATACCATCCGCTACTTCCATTAGCATTAATATCCCGAAAAAAAATGTTGGAACATTAATTCCCTCATTAAATGACTTGGAAAGACTTGCTACTGGAGAAGATGATGGAACGCCAAAAACTGTAACCGGCGAAGCCAGGCAACAGTTTAGCTACGATAGACTATTAGAAGTTTGGAACAGCTACATTCAGATACTTAAGAAAGCTGATAAAATTAATTTGTTTACAATTCTCAATAATTTTGCTCCTACTCTTGTCAATCCAACATTGATTGAAATTTCTGTAGAAAGCAAAACACAAGAACAATTAATTGTTCAGGAGTCAGTCGAATTGATGAACTACCTGAGAAATGAACTTCAAAATTTCGCCGTTGATATTACTTTTAAACAAGTGGAGCGAAAAATTGAAAACAGGCTGTATGGCAATCGTGAAAAGTATGATTATTTGGTTAACAAAAATCCAAAACTCGACGAATTGCGCAAAAGATTTAATTTAGATATTAATCCATAATATGATCATCGCTGAAAAAAAGCTACTATAAAAAGCCTAGTTTATGCCTCCATCGGTTTTGCCTTGCTATTTGGCATTTTCATAGCATTTACAAACGGCATTTGGTATGCACTCATTGCTGGCCCCATTACAGGTGCACTTTGGGGTTTGATGATGTACTTGTTTGTTAACGCTAGAAAAGTAAAAGAGCAAACGATACTTGAAGGTGTTGAAGCCAGCGAGGTTATTTATTCTGGCGGTGCAAATCATTTCAAAAATGCAGAAGCCGTTGGCGGCACATTGTATCTTTTGAGCGATCGTTTAGCATTCAAATCACACCAAGTCAATATTCAAAACCACACCCTCGCCATTAAGATCAACAATATTCAGGATATTATTTTCTATAACACTTTAGGCTTGATACCAAATGGTTTGAAGATTATTTTAAAGGAAGGAGCAGAAGAAAAATTCGTAGTGAATCATCGAGATATCTGGAAAAAAAATATCCAGATTTTAATTGATCAACCCCATTCACAAACCGCATAAAAAAAAGCAGGCTTCATAATATGTATCCTGCTTTTCTGATTATGATTGTGAAGTCAATCAACCATTTTTATGTTTAGCTATTTTAGCGGCGTATCGTTAATGGGATAACCTTCTTCATCTAGATCATCACGGTTATCTTCTGGTGTACGGGCTAAAATTTCGTCCTCTGCATTCAGTCTTACGCTTTCTCCATTATCCACATGCATGCCGAGCTCTTCTAAATTGTCTTCTGCAATGTCCTCATTACTAGCATATTCATCACCAATATAAGGGTTCGCCTCGTCATAGGTAGAATCGTCATCCTTCGCTCCTACTGCCACAGTTTCATAGCCCATCGGGTGATCATAATCTTTATCGGTTCCATTCACATCTAATTCGTAGCTGCCTTTAACCTTATCGTAGGCTAAATTCTCTTTGTTGATTTCAGCGTTTTCTGTTGTGCTATGTATCTTATCTTTTGATCCTTTATTTTCGTTATTTTCCATGTTTTTGTCTCCTATTGTTTTATAAATATACAACAAAGATGCAAAGAGATGGTTTGCAAAACAGTTCTTTATAATTTGAAATCTAAATGGTTAAAAGACTTAGGTTTTCCAATAGTGCAATAAAATCTTCAAAGAAAATTAATAGTGATAATTTACCGGTTTTAATCTTATTCGGTAAGTAGCCAAAATATTTCTTAAACGCACTTGTAAAATGAGTGGCATGTTTGTAACCCATTCTTTTAGAGATTTCTGAAACTGTAGTATCTTCTTCAATCAACATATTTCTGGCCTTTTCCATTTTATGCTGATTAAGATAGGCAAAGACAGTTTTTCCAAACAAGGCTTTAAAATCCCTTTTCAAATTAAACTCATTTGTCCCTACTAAGTGAGCAAGGGCTCGTAGCGAAAGCTGATCTCCGGATTGTTGAATAAGAATTTCCCGCACTTCGTGCATCCTCTCCATCTCTATCTTTTTAAGCTTTGCCGGCGCTTCGCTATTCTGTAGCTGTTCAAACTGTGAGATTTGTAGAGCAAAAAGCTCGATCGCTTTAGATTCAAGCAGTAACTGATCTGAAAATGTGGATTGATCTGAATTGCCTAACTTCTGCAAAATCGCACTGATTTCTGGCGTAATAGGCATATTGATGGTTGATAATACCATTTGACTATCTAAATCTTCATTCAACAGCAGCTTATAGGCAGGATGTTCATGAGGTAGAAATCGTTTTAAAAAAGACTTACTTAGGTTGATGAACAGCATATCATCGGAAGTATCAACCAGTATTCTCGTAGATTTAAAAGCCAATCGAAATAGATTATGTTGTTGGCTTGCTATTTCGACAAACTCATGGTTAGATCCAGATTTAGAAACCTTTATATTTCCCTTCAGCACAAATATCATTTGATAGGTTTCCTTTTCCAATTCATCTGGATGGTTCAACCTGATTTCTATTTTATTCCTATCGTAAATTGAAGTGCTGTAACTCACTTCCATATTTTGATTGTATAAGAATACGTTCTCTACCGCTTGTCGAGATTCTCCTTTTGGCGTTACAATTTCTTCTGATTGCGTCATATTCAGATTTTATCTTTGCGCAAAGTTATTCTTATTAAGACCTATTCTAAAGAAGAATTTAAAAAAGTTACATAATCGATGAAAATATCGCTACTATCCCTATTCTTCCTTTGCTTTTCTATAGTTGCTATCGCTCAAACAGCAACTCTTTCCGGGAAAATCACCAATAATAGCGGACAGCCGATGGATGGTGCAACAGTTATTATCAAAGAGCTTAATAGAAGCACGATGACTGATGAGAAAGGGAGGTACGAATTCAAAGACGTTAAATATGGTAGTTACACACTGTTAATCAGCTCAGTAGTTTCTGAAAAGAAGACGCAAAATATAAACATCAATTCACCAAGCATCGTATTCAATACCAAAGTGAAGGAAAATGTTAATCGCGATTTGCAGGAGGTAAGTATAGCTGGCAAAACCGAAAAACGCAAAATGGAAACCAGTGGTTTTGCAATGTCTATAATCGAAACCAAAGAGGCTTCATTGAGAAACCTCACCACAAATGAACTTCTAGACCGGGCAGTTGGCGTCAGAGTTCGTCAGAATGGTGGCGAAGGATCGCCCATTGAATATAATTTGAATGGCATGTCGGGCAGTACCATCGGTTTGTTTTTAGATGGAATTGAGATATCAACTTACGGCTCTTCCTTTAATCTTAATAATATTCCTCCATCGATGATTGAACGCATAGAGGTTTACAAAGGCGTACTTCCATCTCATTTAAGTGGAAATTACATCGGCGGCGCCATCAACGTGATCATGAAAAAAGATGCCTCAGCAAATAACATAACTGCTGCAGCTTCTTATGGATCTTTTAATACCTACAGAGCAGATGTAAGTGCATTATACCGCAATCAGAAAAATGGCTTTACAGCAAGAGCATCGGGCTTTTACAGTTATTCGGACAATAATTATGAAATGTGGGGAAAGTTTTCAAAATACACTTTGCCTGGCGGAAGAATTATTAGAAACTATCGCACCAAGCGGCCTAATGATGAATTTGAAACCATTGGTGGCCGATTTGAAGCGGGTTTCACCAATGTAAAATGGGCAGATCAATTTTTTATCGGCTACAACATTTCAGATTCATATAAACAAATTCCACATGGGATAACGATGACTAAGCCCTACTTCGGAAGATTTAACGAGTATCAAGCTCATGTTTTAAGCTTGAATTATAATAAGAATAACTTTTTGTTGGATGGCTTGGCACTTACTGTTAATGCAGTTCACAGCAGAAGAAGCACCTATCTGGAAGATACGGTAAGTTTAAAATATAACTGGGATGGAACGCTGCTGGTTAAAAACTCCGAAGGCCCGCCAGAGACCTATGGATATAGTCCAGGAATGGGGCAGCAAGGTGCGGCGGTAATGAGTAATATCGAACGTAAAATTTCCAACATCCGCTCGAATTTAGCTTACACCATCGTGTCTGGCCACCGTGTCTCGTTGAATCATAAATTCGAGCAATCTGACCGGAATGACCAGGACCTGCTGATTCCGGAACGCAGTAAGTGGATTACGCTTAACGGATTGACTACCAATATTTTCGCCATGAACTATGAGGCCGAACTTCTTCGTGGGAAATTGAAAACCAACATATTTGGAAAGTATGCCATCTACAAAACTGACCAGCAAAGACCAATAAGCGAATTAAATGGCATACTAAATTATCAAAACAGCAGCACTACCAGAGATAATAAAGGCTTCGGTGGTACGCTTTCTTTTGAAGCAATTCGCAACGGATTTTTGATTCTATCCGCAGAGAAATCATTTATCATGCCTACTGATAGACATATATATGGTGAACCAGAAAACAATTTGCTGGCTAACCCAAATATTTTGCCGGAATTGGCCATCAATTACAATTTGGGTGGACGATACAACTTTAACACATCAAACCAGCATAAATTCTCTTTGTATGGAAATGCTTTCTGGAGAAATGGTTACGATAAAATTATTCAACAAACCCGTGTAGATCCCGTAATTGAAGGACGTGAAAATCAGGTAGAAGATATCCAGGTCACTCAGTTTGTTAATTTATCAAAAACACAATCTATTGGATTTGAGGCCGAGGTTAATTACATCTATGCTAACAAATTAAACGCTATGGTAAATTTCTCAAAATTCAATTCACTATACAAAGTCGAGCTTGATGAACGCGGAAATCCAAACAGCTTATACAACAAACAGGTTCCGAATGAACCTTTCTTTACGGTGAACGGGAATATTCAGTATCGCTTCGATAACCTATTTCAAAAGAAATCTGTAATGAACGTTTACTACAATGCCGGATATGTAGCCGCTTTTAGTACCATTTGGATTGAATCAGAATGGTTTACTACCCCGAACCAATTTACTCATGATTTAGGAGCAAGTTATCGTTTCCCTACTGGAAAACTGGTTGCGAGCCTAGATTGTAAAAACCTGCTAAATGCTGAAGTATACGACAATTTTGGCGTGCAGCGACCAGGAAGGGCATTTTATTTCAAATTGAATTACACTATAAATAACTTTAAATAAGTATAACATGAAAACTAATTTACTAAAAACCGCACTATTCGGATCAGTATTAGCCATCAGTGCCTTAGCTGGTTGTAAAAAAGATGGTGGAGATTCACCAGAAACTGGTGTTTCGGGACCAGATATTTGGGATAGAAAATTTATAACATTGACTGCTGCTTTTCCAGATGCTGAAGGCACCGCTGGAAATGGTGGTACAAGAGCTTTTGCTATTACGCTTGCACAAGCTGTTGACCCTAACTTCGAAGTAAATGTATTTGCCAATGGATACGGTTTAAGGTCTCAGCGTACTGCCCGTGTACAAAGTTCTCCAAACGGAAACTTTTTATATAACATCCAGTATACAGGTACAGATGGTGGTATCTTCAATAAATATAAAGTAGAAGGCGACAAAAACTTTATAGATACTCGTGAAGAGGTAAACACTGAGCCAATTCTTGGTTCGTCTCCTCGTTGGGTAGTGGCTGGCGACGGCATTGGCATAGGTGTATTTGCATCATCTGTGATTACTGGCGCTCCGGCTACTGGCGCAGGAGCTGATTTTGTTGATGTAAAAAGTACAGCTAAAATTGCAGTGCTGAACTTAAATGATCCGCAAATTACCCGTCAAACAGAGTTTATTATACCTTTTACTGCTGAGCAAACCAAAGCAGGTTATCAAATTGGCCGTATCGATGTACCGGTTTTAAATGCTGCAAAAACCAAAATTTTTATTGGCTGTAATGTGTCTAGAACAGATGTAATTAAGAAATCTGGTGTAAATACTGCTGGTACTGCGCAAACCTGGTCTACAGGGGTAAGAGAATTGGGTACAGCAACCTTAGTTGTTGATTACCCATCGTTAACCAACCCAAAATTGATCTTTGTAGATCCTAATATCAGTAAAGTAAACAACCACTCTTATCGCACCATGACGCAATATGTGGGTACCGATGGAAACGTTTATCAGGCTACAGCAACCTCTGGCGCTCAGATTTTGCGTATCAATGCTTCTAGTAATGAATATGACAACACTTATAATTTCAATTTAAAAACTGCTTTAGGTACTGCCAATAATGTTGCTATTAGTGCTTGGAAATATATTAAAGATGGTGTCGGTATCGTACTATTTACTGAAACAGGCGTTCAGGGTGGATACTTGGCGTTGATCGATTTAAATGCTAAAACTGCTACCAGATTAACTACAGAAAAACAAACCGATGGTGGTTACTCAGGTTTAACTGCTGCTCAAAATGGCGGAACCGCATTAACTGGCACATTCGGTCAGTTTCAAAATATTGGCCTTGCAGGCGATAATGTTTATATTCCAATGACGCCAAACGGTGTTGATGGAAATTTATATGTAATCAATTACAAAACCAAAACAGTTACTAAAGGCGCCAAATTAAAGAATCAATCTGGCAGCTTTTATCTAGGTGCTTACTAGAGAAAAAAAACATTTTTATCAGGGCAATCACTATGGTTGCCCTTTTTTGTTATTTAAATCCTCGCACATTTTCAAATTAAAGTGCCTGATTTTATTTATATTCATAGGATGAATTAACACTCCGATGAATGAACAGTACCTGAATAAATACAGAATTCCTTCTGCAAGATTGCAGACTTGGGATTATGCCAATGATGGCGCCTATTTTATTACGATTTGTACAATGGACCGACGTCATTTCTTTGGCAAGGTGAAGAATGGCGAAATGATACTAACAAATGCGGGTGTAATTGCCGATATTTTGCGGTATGAAATAAAACATCACAACATCAATATCGAACTGGGCGAATTTATCGTAATGCCTAATCATATTCATGGGATTTTGATTTTGGATGGGAATAATGCCGGGGATGATGTACAGACAAGGCATGCCTTGTCTCTAGTGCCACCACACAATCCCCATCCCACCGCCGATATCCCGAAATCTCCTGGACAATCACGCTTTCAAAACCAGGGCAAAAATTCCATATCTTCTATCGTTGGAGGTTATAAATCTGCTGTAACCAAACATTGCAACAGATTGGGCATTGAATTTGGATGGCAAACCCGCTTTTACGACAATATCATCCGGGATAACCGGGCTTTCGAAGCCATTTCTAATTACATTCTAAACAATGCAACTAAATGGGAAATCGATAAATTCCACAGCAAAAAATCATAAAAAAAATCCCCAGCTGAAAAAGATGCAGCTGGGGATTATACTTAAAAGCTTATTTTATAACGATGCTAATGCAGTATTTAATGTCGCACTTGGACGCATTGCTTTACTAGCCAAATCATCATTTGGATGATAATAGCCACCAATTTCCTGCGCTTTACCTTGAGAGCCGATTAACTCTTCTGTAATTTTCGTTTCGTTCTCAGTTAATGCTTTTGCCAAAGGCGCAAATCTTGCCTGCAACTCGGCATCCTTCGTTTGTGCAGCTAATGCCTCTGCCCAATACAAGGCCAAATAAAAGTGAGAGCCACGGTTATCAATTGTTCCCAATTTTCTGCCTGGAGATTTATCTGTAGCTAAGAACTTCGCATTTGCTTCATCCAGAGCATCAGCTAAAACCTGTGCTTTGCTATTATTTTGTGTTTGCGATAAATGCTCTAATGAAGCTTGTAAGGCCAAAAACTCACCTAAAGAATCCCAACGGAGGTAACCCTCGTGGATAAACTGCTCGATATGTTTCGGAGCAGAACCACCCGCACCAGTTTCAAACAAACCACCACCATTCATTAAAGGAACGATAGATAACATTTTTGCAGAAGTTCCTAATTCCAAAATTGGGAATAGATCTGTTAAATAATCTCTTAAAACATTACCAGTAACCGAGATAGTATCTTCGCCTTTACGAATACGCTGTAAAGTAAACTTCGTAGCCTCAATTGGCGCAAGGATGCGAATATCCAAACCTTCGGTATCGTGATCTTTTAAATATTTATTCACTTTAGCAATGATTTCTCTATCATGCGCCCTGTTTTCGTCTAACCAGAAAACAGCAGGGGTTTCAGATAAACGAGCTCTGTTAACCGCTAATTTCACCCAATCCTGAATGGGTGCATCTTTAGTTTGGCACATGCGGAAAATATCTCCGGTTGAAACTTTTTGATCAAAGAAAACTTTTCCATCAGCATCAGTAACGCGAATTGTTCCATTAGCAGTAGCCTGGAAAGTTTTATCGTGAGATCCATATTCCTCTGCCTTTTGGGCCATTAAACCCACATTTGGTACCGAACCCATTGTGGTAACATCAAAAGCACCGTTTGCTTTACAATCATCAATTGTTGCAGTATAAACACCAGCGTACGAGCGATCTGGAATTAGCGCAATCGTATCTTCCGGTTTACCTTCTTTATTCCACATTTGTCCAGAAGTACGAATCATTGCAGGCATAGAAGCATCAACAATCACATCACTTGGCACATGTAAGTTTGTAATTCCTTTATCAGAATTTACCATGGCCAAAGCCGGTCCATTTTCAATTGCCGCAGCTAAAGCAGCCTCAACTTCCGCTTGTTGCGGATTGCCTGCAATTTTTGCATAAACATCGCCCAAACCATTGCGGGTATCAACATTCAATGCTTTAAAAAGATCAGCATATTTAGTGAATACATCAGCAAAATAAACTTCAACAATGGCACCGAAAATAATCGGATCAGAAACCTTCATCATTGTAGCTTTTAAGTGTGCAGATAATAACACACCCGCATCTTTTGCTTCTTTAATTTCTTTGGTAACAAAAGCTTTTAGGGATGATAAACTCAAAGCTGATGAGTCGATCACCTCCCCTGCTTTTAATGGAGATAGCCCTTTTAATTCAGTTACCGCACCGTCTTCGGCCACGAATTCAATTTTAAACTGAGCAGCTTCTGCAACTGTGGTCGATTTTTCCGATCCGTAGAAATCGCCTTCAGTCATACTTACTACTTTAGTTTTCGAATCTGCAGACCACTTACCCATTGAATGAGGATTTTGTTTTGCATAATTCTTAACTGCCTTTGGTGCCCTGCGATCAGAATTTCCTTCACGTAAAACGGGATTAACCGCAGAACCTAAAACCTTTGAATATTTCGCTTTGATGGCTTTTTCTTCTTCAGTTTGTGCGTTATCGGGATAGTTCGGCAGAGCATAACCTTGTGATTGCAGTTCAGTAATGGCATCTACCAATTGCGGAATTGATGCAGATATATTAGGTAATTTGATGATGTTCGCCTCCGGGGTTGTTGCCAATCCACCAAGTTCAGCTAATGCATCTCCAATTTTTTGATCGTCGTTTAAATACTCAGGAAAGTTCGCCAAAATTCTTCCTGCTAAAGAAATATCTCTGGTTTCTACATCAATACCTGCTGATGCGGTAAAAGCTTGTACAATAGGTAAAAGTGAATAAGTAGCCAACATTGGCGCCTCGTCGGTTTTGGTGTAGATAATTTTTGATGTATTTGACATGTTTAAATTGATTTTGCTTTAATAAGTTAAATATTATCTCGATTAAGATTGTAAACCGAGTTTTTTTAAATCGCCTAAAGATAAAATAATCGAATGAATTAAGGAACATTGTAATGTTATTTATAGCATCGATAAGAATGTGGAAACTATTTTTTCTAAAATGATCTAGTTAATGATTTTAGTTTTTTAACTTTCAATTTATCTACTGCAAAATGTTGCTTATTAACAACGGTTAAACCTCCTTGAACTTAATCTAAAATTGATGAAAACGAGATCTAAAACTTCCTTATTTTATCTTTTACTCCTGGTA
Source organism: Pedobacter sp. AC212 (assembly GCF_979258625.1). NCBI lineage: Bacteria > Pseudomonadati > Bacteroidota > Sphingobacteriia > Sphingobacteriales > Sphingobacteriaceae > Pedobacter > Pedobacter sp. AC212. The sequence continues at coordinate 4,452,618 of NZ_OZ409870.1, forward strand.
ATTTCATGCAAAGCAGAACTGGACAAAGGAAAATTGCTGCCTAACAAAGATGCTAAAAGTGTTTACGAAACGCTCTATGCCAAAAACAACTATGACGGACAAAGGATAGCTATAGAAGGATTTATAAGCATTCAAAACTGGAGACAAAGAGGCGACGAAATTTACTGTGAATTGGTTGATGAAAAGGGCGAGCATCTTCTTTTCATCAATGTAAAAAATGATAAGAAAAATTCAATCAACCTTGGCAAAACAGGTGATTCAGAAAAGAAAAATAATCTGCACTATGAAGATTATGATGAAAAAAAATCGTTCTCTATCGGTAATGATGGAAAGCATATTCCTTTAGCAAACAAAATCATACTATCCTTCGATATTGTTTATTCTAAATACAAAGAGACTGGTAAATATGTTGTAGTAGAGGTGCCTGAAAAAACCAATGGCTTACCTTTTGAAAAATACATTAAAAAAGGAGACAAACAATTTCTATTTCAAACAGAGAACATCAGAATTGATGAGTCAAAATAAAATTTCTACATTTACTTCAGTACTTCCCTCCAAAAAATCAGCCCTAAATATTTTTATTATTTTACCCTAAATAACTGGTGTTAAATGAATATTCGTTGGTTGATAATGAACATCTCCAACTCATTTACGTTATTATTTAGAAAACATGTATTCAAAAACTTGGCTATTATAACTAATATGAGTGAGCAGACTTTAGAACAACTTTTTAATTCAGCAAATTTCACAGATGCATATGCTAAACTTTTAGCTGGTGAAAAACTTCCGAAAACGCTACAACCCCATCAGAAATCGCAAATATTTGATAATCTCTTCCGCGGCGAGCAATACGACATAATTTTGCATTTAATTAAGGATAAAACTATCGAAACAGATGTTTATGAGTTCGAAAATTTTGATGGAAGCATTTTTCAAACAGTAATCAGGTATTTAAAAGTAGACGGAAAAGGCTTGGAGTTTTTCAAGAATTTCATTTCAAAGTTCGACAACCTGAATGATGAAGTTTCAGCACAAACGTTATTGGGTTTTTTCTTTGAAAAATTGGTGCCTGTTGAGCTAATTCAAATTTTAATTGATGCTGGTTGCGACGTGAATTTCAAAACCAATGCAGAAGAAAGCTACATCCACCAGGTGGTAAAAAACAACCAAAAAAGATTTGATTTAAACGAAGAGCAATTACATGACCTCCAAATAAGTTATATCAATTTATTAATAAAGGAAGGCTTAGAAGTCGATGCACAAAATATAGTGGAAAAAACCCCTTTAATAAATGCGGTTGAATCTAACAAAATACAATTTCTCTCATTCCTATTGGACAATGGAGCCAATCCAAACCATTTAGATAAAACAGGAAATTCGGCTTTCTTTTATGCAGTAACACATTTGCAAAGTATAAAGATGTACGATATCATGCGAGAATTTACACTACCGAATTTTGAGGTGGTAAATAAAAATCAAGTTACCTTATTGTTTGAGTATGTGAGAATGATGTACAATTCGGATACTGAATGTACATTTTTGATTAAATTGTTGGAAGATGGTGCAGATCTTTACCAGCCCTCCGTTTATTACAGTACTGAAACCACACCACTGGATTTAATTGCTGAAAAGCCTGCGGCAATTTTAGAAGCCGTTTTAGAAACCGGCAAAGTGGATGTGAATAGAAATGATAATAAAGGGAACAGTTTACTGCATAAAGTTTGTGCGCAAAACGTTAATTATGAACCTGAAAAAGCCAAAGAAATTTATCGAAAAGTAAAGCTATTAATTGAAAACGATGCTGCTATCACGGCAACAAATGACGAGGATAAAACTGCGTTGATGTTGGCTTCTGATGATAATTTAAAAATAAAAACAGTAGAATTGTTAATGAAAAACGCTCAATAATGTTAGAAGAATCGATACGAAACAGAGATTTTGCCAACACAATTACAGCACTTGCGAACGGTGAAAAATTGCCAGCTGATCTAAATATTCAGGTGAAAGCAATGCTGATTGAAATCTTGATTCAAAACAAGCAATTCGAAATCTTGGAATTGTTTGTACAACAAAAAATTATCGAAACCGATATTTATGAATACGACAGTTTCCAATATAGCTTCTTCGATGTTTTGTTCAATTACAGGGATATCGATGATGAAATAAATGTATTTTTTGACACGTTTATTAGTCATTTCACGAATATAAACGATGAGATAAAAGGTGAAACTTTACTAAGCTTCGCATTTCTTCGCGGTGCTACTTTAAGCTGTATCCAAAGCTTAGTTAATTATGGTTGCGACATTAATTTCATGAATCACGAGGATGAAAACATCATTCATCAATTGGTGAAAGCGAATGTACCACATGGGCTTGGCGGCGATGAATATATTCAACGAATGCATCACTATATCAATCCATTGGCTCAAATGGGATTAAATGTAGATGCGCCAAACATTAAAAACGAAACTGCATTAATTTCTGCGCTCAGGTTTCGAAAGCCATTTTTTATCGATGTACTTTTAGCCAATGGCGCCGATCCAAACCATGTTGATGATGATGGAAACAATGCATTTTACTATGCCATTGTCTGGAATCATGACCTTAATGCTTACTTGAAACTTAGCGAATATGCATCGCCCAATTTAAATGAGATAAACGGTGTGGGCCAAACCGCTTTGTTCAATTACATCACAGAAATTAATTTCGATAGTTTGGAAACCAACCAGGCCATCATTAAGCAGTTGATCAATGATGGTGCAGATTTACAAAAAGCATGTAATCGTTATGGAGAGCAAAAAACAGCTTTAGATATGGCTGCAGGGAAATCTGCAGAAATTATTCAAGCGATTTTAGACACAGGCATTGTTGATATCAATGCGCAAGATGAAAAAGGCAATACTTTATTGCATAAAGTTTGCGCATATAACGTAAATGACGATCATGATAAAGCTAAAGATACTTATCGTAAGGTGAAACTTTTGCTTGAAAATGGTGCCGATGCCAATATTACCAACGATGAAGATCAAACGCCAATGATGCTTGCATCAAATGATAATTACAAAATAAAAACAGTAGAACTTTTAATGAAACAAGCTTAATAGAAAAGAATTATGTCGATGTCATTTATAATTGCCTGCGAAAGCGGTAAACGAAAAATTGCCGAGCTTTTATTGGCCAACAAAGAAGTTGAAGTAGGTTATACCGATGAAAAGGGCAGAACTGCGCTGCACTATGCTGCTCACCGCGGCTATTTGGATTTAGTGCAGATCTTGATCAATGAGGGAGCTGATTTGGACTACGCAGATCACGCAGGTGAAACACCATTTTACTTCGCTTGCTTACAAAAGCAGAAACAAACGGCGCTGTATCTTTTAGATCAAGGCGCAAAAATCGACATTAACGATTATAAAGGAAACAGTCTGCTACACATTACCGCTCAAAACGGACAAATAGAGGTTTTGGAAAAACTATTGGAAAAAGGTTTGGAGGTTGATAAAGAAAACAACGAAGCGCAAACTGCCTTACTTATTGCTGCCAGTTGGCGAAATAAAGAAGTGGTACAAATGCTTTTAAACCATGGTGCCAATATCAACACCACAGATAAAGAAGGAGACTCACCTTTACTTTTTGCAGTAAAATCGAAAAATACGCCAATGGTAGAATTGATTTTGGAGAATGGTGGCAACATCAATCAAGTAAATCATCAGGGCGAATCTGCTTTATTAATTGCCTGTTACGATTCGAACAGAATGCTAACTAAAATTTTGGTCGATAAAGGTGCTGATGTTTTTGTGTCTTCAAAAAATGGCCTCTCTCCTATTTGGTACGCCTGTGCCAATAATCAGAAGGAAATTGTTGAGCTCTTTTTAAATAATGGTGTAAATGTAAATTATGCAAAGCCATTAACCAACAATGATGATTCGATGTATTCTTACCTCGAATGGGTAGAAACCGCTAACAATATTTCCATCTCGGCGAGTTTTTCTTTCAATAGTTCTTATGAATATGGTGGCGAAAGTATGTTACATGTTGCCGCTAAAAGTGGCCATTTAAATATGTTGAAATTGCTTTTAGAGAAGGGTGCCGATGTAAATATTCAAGATGAAAGCGGCAACACTGCTTTGCACTATGCATCTGCAAATGGAAAGAAAGATGTGGTAAAGTTTCTTCTGGAAAAAGCTGCCGATCCTACTATTGTAAATGTTAAGGAGCAAAAAGCGATTGATTATTCAAACATTAAAGGCTTTAATGAGATTACCGAATTATTATTAAAATTTGGACCATCAAACATTTCTCCGCAAGCCACTAAAACACCTGTACAAGAAACCGCTGAACCTGCCAAAAATGATATGGCAAGTAAAAAGCAAGCCTTGCTTGATTTGAAGGAATTGTTGGATGCTGGAATTTTATCGCAAGAAGAATTTGATGGTGAAAAGGCAAAGATTTTAAAGGGATAGTGATATTTGCTTTAGAGTTTGCAATAGTTAAAATCTTCAATAAAACATACAGTACAGTTGCCTCGATAAGTAAATAGCTTATCGAGGCAATACACTAAACCAGCACCGCCAAAACATCTGCTTTAATTTTCTGTTATATTTTTCGTGAAACACATCCCTTTCTCAAAAATACAGATTATGAAAAAACAGATTCTCTACACTACTTTATTTTCAGCCACAGTATTATTCGGCTGCCAATCTAACAAAACATCAGAAAAGCAGGGCGACTCCACCACGGTAAGCACAGAAAATCAACAGGTGAATTTACCAGCTCCAGATACAACAGCGGCTAAAAATAAATTTAGCAAAGTGATAGGTTGGCCAGAGAATAAAATGCCGACAGCACCCGAAGGATTTGTGGTAAGCAAATTCGCATCAAATATTAAAAGTCCGCGGAACACTTACATTGCTCCTAATGGTGATGTATTAATTGTGTTGAGCAACTCCGAACGCAGCACAAAAGAAAAAGTGGCAAATGCGGTTACTGGAAAAGCAAAATCTGAAGTCACTGGCGAAAGTGCCAATACCATTCTATTGTATCGCGATGCGGATAAAGACGGTGTTGCAGAATTGAAAACCACCTTCTTAACAGGTCTCAATCAACCTTACGGTGTAACCATCATTGGAAATTCATTCTATGTAGCCAATACCGATGGTCTTTTGCAATATCCATACAAAACTGGTGACACCAAAATTACGGGCACCGGTAAGAAAATTTTGAGCCTTCCAGCTGGCGGATATAATAACCACTGGACCAGAAATTTAATTGCCAATGCAGATAAAAGCAAAATCTATATTACTGTAGGTTCTGGTAGCAACGTTGGCGAAAACGGAATGGAAAATGAGGTAAAAAGAGCAAATATTTTAGAAATAAATCCTGATGGTACAGGGGAAAAAATTTACGCAAGTGGTTTACGTAACCCTGTTGGTGTAGATTGGGCACCTGGCACCAACATGTTATGGACTGCAGTTAATGAGCGTGATGGTTTGGGCGACGATTTGGTTCCTGATTATATTACCAGCGTAAAACCAGGTGGTTTTTACGGATGGCCTTATGCATACTTCGGTCAAAATGAAGACCCAAGGTTGAAAGGGCAAAAGCCAGAATTGGTGAAGAAAACAATCGTGCCAGATGTGGCAGTTGGTTCGCATACGGCTTCATTAGGATTGGCATTTTATAAGAGCACTAAATTTCCTTCTAAATACCAGGGAGGTGCATTTGTAGGTCAGCATGGTTCTTGGAACCGTTCGGCTTTAGCAGGCTACAAGGTAATTTTTGTTCCGTTTAAGGATGGTAAACCTATAGGCAAACCAGAAGATTTTTTAACAGGTTTTATCGCTGATGTAGATAAAGCAGAAGTTTATGGAAGACCAGTTGGCGTAACCCAAACACCAGATGGTGCAATTTTAGTTGCTGATGATGTGAGCGGTGTAGTTTGGAAGGTTGCAGCAAAGTAATTTAAGTATTGATCTTCACTTCGCAGATTAAAGTTCTACATTAGGGCTTTATCTGCGAATTGCTTTTTATTCCAAATCATCACGTATTGAAATCGTTTCTATTTTTAATTTTAGTAGTTTTTATCTTAAAAGTTGGTGCACAAAATATTCCAATTGATACCGCTAAAAAACTTGAAGAAGTTGTTGTAAAAGGCTACTACAATAAGCAGCCCTTGTTAAGATCAGTTTCAGCGGTAAATTTACTCGATAGCAACCAACTGAAAAACCAGCAACATTCTTCGCTGGTAAGTGCATTCAATTCCGTTACCGGTGTACGGATGGAAGAAAGATCGCCTGGCAGTTATCGCTTATCGCTACGCGGAAGTTTATTGCGATCACCTTTTGGGATCAGGAACATCAAAATTTATCTAGACGAAATTCCACTCACAGATGCAGGAGGAAATACCTATTTAAATTCAATTGATCCTTTGGCTTTGCAATCAGTTGAAATTTACAAAGGGCCTGAAGCTAATATCTTTGGCGCCAATACAGGCGGAGCAGTATTAATTTCTTCAACTGATGAAAATACAAATAAGGTTAACGCAACAGTTACTGCCGGGTCTTATGGATTATTTCATCAAACTGCTCAAGTTCAGCATCAATTTAAAAAATACAGTTTCAGTATTTTCCAGGGTTATCAACGGAGCGATGGATATCGAGAAAATAGCGACATGAGCCGGAAATACTTTCAAACGGCACATCAATTAGATTACAATAAGGGAAGCTTAAAACTTTTTGCATTTTACAGCGACTTAAATTACAATACTCCTGGCGGACTTACCTTTCAGCAGCTGGAGCAAAACCCCAGATCGGCAAGACCCGCAACAGCCACATTACCCGGAGCGATTGCCCAAAAAGCAGGTATATTCAATAAATCAACGCTAGCCGGCCTTACCAATAGCTATCAAATTGCACCAAAATTTAAACATGTCATTTCCCTTTTCACCTCATACACCGATTTCAAAAACCCATTTATAACCAACTATGAAAAACGTTATGAAAGTACATTAGGATTGAGAACTTTCGTTGAATATGCCGAATCGGAAAAAGATGTTAAATGGAATGCACAGCTTGGTGCTGAAACTGCTAAAACTAAAACACAAATTAAAAATTTTGACAATAGCGCAGGCGAGCCTTCCAATCTGCAAGCATTCGACCGGTTAAAAGCGAACCAGGATTTTGCCTTTGCCAGGATAAATTTTGACATTAAGAGAAAACTTTTGTTGGAGCTGGCTACAAGTATTAATTTCTTCAATTATAAATACGAAAGCGTTTTCCCAATTCCTATTGAAGTACAAAAACGCAAATTCCGTAACCAGGTAATGCCAAAAATTGCAGCCTCCTATTTATTAAGTAAGTCAGTTTCGTTAAGAGCATCCGTTAGCAAAGGTTATTCGCCACCTACTATTGCCGAAGTTCGGGCCTCAGACAACAACATAAATAATAACCTCCAAGCCGAGCTAGGCTGGAATTATGAAGCTGGTTTGCGCTTTAACAGTAAAAACAACCGCTTTTATGCGAATGCAAATATTTTTCAGTTCGAGTTACAAGATGCCATTGTAAGAAGATTGAATGCAAATGATACGGAATACTTTATTAACGCTGGAGGAACCAAACAGCAAGGCGTTGAATTGGAAACATCACTTTGGGTTTGGAAAAGCGATATTTCACTGGTTAGCGGCATTCAATTTAGAAGCAATTATACTTACAACCATTTCAGATTTAGGGATTTTCAGAATGGAAATTTAAATTTTTCTGGCAACAGATTGACCGGAGTGCCTGCGAATGTACTGGTGAGCAGTTTGCTGATGGAGTTCAAAAAGAGAATTTATCTTTTTGCTCAGCATAACTATACTTCCGCCATACCGCTTAACGATAGCAATGCTGCTTTTGCAGAGAAATATAACCTCGTAGAAATAAAAACTGGCATCAATAAATTAAAAATTGGAAAACTCGATTCAGATCTTTTTGTAGGAATTAATAACCTGTTTAACCAAAAATATAGTTTAGGAAATGATTTAAACGCAGTAGGTAACCGATTTTACAACCCAGCCGCTGGGATAAATTTCTATATCGGCACCGCTTTAAAACTCTAGTTGCAAATTAAAATTGAAATGCCGATTTGCTAAGCTCAGCATTTCAGTTTTCTTTATGCTAATTGGCTATTTCTATTTCTTGTACCACTAACTCACTTACTACTATATCGGTGGTAAATCTTTTTGAACCATCTTTTGCTTCATAACTTCCTGTTTGCAACCTACCTTCAACGGTAATCTTAGTTCCCTTTTTAATTTGGGCTAAAGCCAATTCTGCTTTAGCATTCCAGAAGGTAAGATTGAACCATTGCGTTTTTTTCACTTCCTCGCCTGAGGAATTTTTGAAATACTCATTAACAGCTAAGTTAACTTTTGCTAGTTTTTGATTTCCTGATAAATTTTTGAAGTCTGCATCTGCTCCTGCAAATCCGCTTAATACTACTTTGTTAATTGCACTTTCCATGATAATAAAATTTAAGTATTGATGTTTAACGAACAATAGTCACCACGACTACCGACAGAACAAAGGTGAGAAGGTGCTCAAAAGTTATTCGGTTTTTAAATAATTATAGTCGGTTATAAACGCTTAAAAACGGATAAATGTCAATAGAAATCAATCGAAATGGATTATTTATTTAGGTAAAATGTAATTAATTAGTATTTTTAAAACATCATCCCGTAATAAACTTAACAAATTATTATGGACCGCTCCTGTTTAGATTGTGGCAAACCTCTTGTAGGTAGGGCCGATAAAAAATTTTGCGACGATGCTTGCAGAAATAATTATAATAATCACACCAAAAGTGATGATACGATTGTAATTAAGAAGATTAACCTGATTTTAAAAAAAAATCGAACCATTTTAGCCTCACTCAATCCAAACGGCAAAGTAAAAACCATGAAAAAGAAACTGGCATCGGCTGGTTTTAATTTCGAATACCATACCCATACTTACCAAACCCAAACTGGCAATACTTATCATTTTTGTTATGAGTATGGCTTTTTATTTTTGAGCGAAGAGGAACTTCTGTTAGTAAAACGCGAAGAAAAGTTGTGGTTATCTTAAGCTCTTAATTTAATAATCCAATCAAATATTCAGATATGGCAACAGTAAATGTTTACCTCACTTTTGATGGCAATTGCGAAGATGCGTTCAATTTCTACCGCTCCGTTTTTGGGGGCGATTTTACATACATTGGCAAATTTAACGAGATGCCCCAACAAGAAGGACAACCCGCTAGGAACGAAGCGGATGGCAACAAAGTGATGCATGTTATGCTTCCAATAAGTAAAGAAACTTGTTTAATGGGTAGCGATACGGGTGGCGAATGGGCAGCGAGCTTTAAACAGGGCAACAATTATTCTATATCTATAAATGCAGAAAGCAAAGCGGAAGCCGATAAACTTTTTGAAGGACTATCTGCGGATGGACAAATAACCATGCTAATGAATCATACTTTTTGGGGTGCTTATTTTGGGATGTTTACTGATCAATTTGGCATTAATTGGATGGTGAATTTTGATGAGAACCCAATGTAACAAATAAGAAGGCTTTAATAACAACTGATAAATTCAAGTAGGTAACTCAAATAACCTATACTATGCATAAAAAATTAATCAAATTTTCTATTTTAATGGTTACCATATTAATCGCTAATATCAATATAATCTTAGCTCAGAATGGTACTACTAAACAAAATCCTCGAACATCAGATGCATTCTATAACCGAGGCAATAAATATTATGAGGATCAGAAATATGATCTGGCCATTGCCGATTACACCAAAGCAATAGCGCTTAATCCTAAATTTTTAGATGCTTATTTAAGCCGTGGTGTTTGTTACAAGAAAAAAGAGCAGTATACTGAGGCATTTGCAGACTATGCAAAAGTTATCCAATTGAACCCAAAAGAACCTGCCGTTTATAAAAATCAGGGTATCATTTACGAAATTCAAAAGAATTATGAATTGGCCGTTATAAATTATACAAAAGCTATTGAATTGGGCGGTAAACAATACCCAGAGTTATACGTTTTTCGGGGTAATATTTATTTTGATTTGGAAAAGCCTGACTTAGCACTTGCCGATTATCAAATGTCCATTAAGTTATTGCCCAAAGATGCCACTGGATATAATAATGTTGGTTATGTATACAGCACTAAGGAGAACTTTAGCCAGGCTATTACATACTATACAAAAGCAATAGAAATTGACCCAAAATATCTTTTGGCTTATACTGGTCGTGCCTATTGTTATGACGCCATCGGCAACACCAAATTAGCAGATCTAGATCGGAAAAAATATAGCGATTTGGGTGGCAAAATTTCGGCCACATCCGCAAACACAAAACGTTCTATTTATCCACAGGGAACTTTTGATGCAGCGCTTGCTCAATCAGCATTAAGCCGCGGTTTATCTAGAATTGAAGGTAGAGCTTGTTCAAAAATTGATAATCGAATATTTACAGCTGCAGGTACTAAAGTCATACTATTCCCTGTTACGCCGTATCTGCAAGAATGGTATGCACTAAGGGAAAAGAAAGAAGGTAAAAAAGCATCGGTTTATATGTCAAAAGAAGCGAATAAATACGCTATTGAGGCATTTACTGATGGGGATGGAAGATTTGCCTTCGAAGGATTAAAACCGGGAAAATATTTTATCCAGATGATCCATAATTTTAATCAACTAAAAACCAACCGAGTTTACACTGGGTCGAATAACAATGGCCAGGTAATAACAAATTATTATCAAGATCAGGATTATGTAGTTGAGCGAAGTGAGCGTGTAGAAAGATTTGTTGAGATTAAAAAAGATGGTGAAATTAAAAAAATAGGATTATCAAAAGGTTTAATTAAAGGATGTGATTGGTAATTACCGCCCCAATCTAATTTTTTGTATGCTCTTTCCAGTGATCTGTAGTAAAAGAATAATATTCGCCCTGCATAAGAATAAACAAGCTAATGAGCGTAATTAATTTATATATTTTTAATTCAGCTAAATCGGTATTGTAATCAGACCTTTTGAAAACACAAATGTAACTAACAAGTTAAGTACAAATGAATCTTAAATGTTTTGCATTTGGTTTAGTGGAAGAAAAACCAAACAGATCGAATTAAAAACTACCAACAATAAGGGTTTTGCTTCTGGCGGGTTCATTACTAAATTCAATGGCAATGCTTCGATTGAACTTTTGTGCAAAGTTGAAGATTTTTGCTTCCCAGCAGTCAGGCAGGGATTGCCCACCATCGCAAAGTCCTGAAAAGTTAGCGGTAATTGCGAACAAGCAAATACACGAAGCTCAGCTTGTATTTTTGCTTCGGGGCCAGGGATGATCGCCAATACCAATGTCTGCATGTTAGCCATCACTTTATAATCATCAATAAAAACGTAAAAAACCGAACAATAATGATAACAACCATAACCAAACTATTCTGCACTTTATCTTTAATATTCTTTGGCTTGAATGTATCTGGTCAAGACAAAGAGGATGTTAAAATCAGTAAAAATATGAAGGAAGCATTGGCAGAACGCTATAAGAACGACAGCCATTACGCTTATATTCAAAGAGAATATTACAAAAAAGAAGAGTGGAAAAAATCTTGGGTGGGCGTAAAATATTCAGAGTTAATTAAAAAATGGGGTGCTCCGTCTCGGTCTTTCCCCGATGGCGATGGTGGAACGGTTTCCGTTTATGAAAACATAAGCAGTTATATCGCTGGTATTTACGAACCTGGGTATATCAAGACAGCTACTAATGGATATGGACAAACGGTAGTGACAGGCAGTAAAAATACGATAGATAGTCGCCATCTTGTTACCAATACAGAAACCACAACCGTTTACGTTGGGAAAAACAATATCATCACAAAAATAGACTGGAGTTATAAAAGCAATTAACCTATTAAATAACGTAAAAATGCTTATAAAAATCTTATCAGTTATTGGCTTTGTAATAGTTGCTACCGCTGCACAATCACAAGAAAAATACTTTGAAATTGTTTTAACCAAAGACGCCTATGGTTTGATGATAAAACCACTTAACAACAAAAAGGAAGTGGTATTACCGTATACAGGGAAATCACAAAAACAACTAATGCTCGCCATCCATCAGTATTTAAAAGAAAGGCCTAGGTTAAAAATAGAAAGTGAAAATAGCGACTATTTATATTATCGAGACTTTGCAACAATTTGTACGATGGAAAAGTGTATGGCAGATTTGGTTGCCCTTACTTACGTTAATATTGTGCCTCAAAATGGGGAGGTAAAGGTAAATCTAGGCATCACATCAAAAATATACTCTAGTATTTTCAATGCCAAACTGAACATCAATCCAGATGATATTGTGGTATCTGAAAATGATGTTCCTTTTAACGAATATGTTTTTGTGCAGGCTTCGAACCAAAAAAAATCTTCTATATACCAAACTGTTAGAGAGCTAAAACTGGCTTATCCAGAAAGCATTTTTGATGCACAAGGGAAAATAGTAAATCCGATGAATAAAGCGACTATCGAAAATTTTTACAGTGGCTATGTGATAGATTTGAAAAATTACCTGGATAAAAATTTGAAGTAATGTTACAAAACTTAGCTAACTAAGAAATAACAGCGAACGGAAAGCTTGCATCAGACGGCATGAATTGAAAAATCAGAGACTTTTAAATTAAACCTTAAGCTGCAACTTTAAACACCAAACAAAAATGAAATATACAACTCTCTCTAAAACCCTCACAACACTAATGTTTACACTGCTAATATCTTTGGCAGGTTTTGGACAACAAAGTAAACCAATAAATTATTTGGGTACCAAAAACACAATAATGTTTGATAATGTGGCTTATCATTTGGCTTGGAGCGCTCACCCATCAGGCAACTATTATAAGCAAGAATATTTAAAACAAGATGACAAAATAGAGAAGTTTAAAAGATTAATTATAGTTGAGGCCTTAACAGGGATGACAAAAATTAATGATGTTGTTGCTGCAAAAGTTGCTGACCTAAAAAAAATGAAAGAAACCAATCCTATTGTGAATTATGAAATATTTGAAAAAAATGGTGAAGTGATTCTCGATTTTTTGGTCAGTACAAATACACCAGACGGGAAATATTTAAGCATAGTAGAAAGAAATGTTTATCGGTATAAATCAATTACAGAAAAGAATGGGCAAAACTGTGTTTTGCTTTTTGCTGTGAGTGATAGGGCTTATGGAAAAGACGCTAACAACTTTATTCTAAAACTTAAAGCACATAGAGTTGAATTAATAAATTTAGCAGGGAAATTTCAACTACCTGAAATAACAATAAATAAATAGATATGGATAAAATTGAAATACCCCTGAATAAAACAAAACTGATATTCAGTGTAGCATTTACATTTTTAGTTGTGTTAACGGGAATTTGGCTTTTTATTGAGGCCGAAGAAACAGCTAAAACTACCGTTTTCCTTTTGTTCCAAAACCCAATGTTAAATCGACTTGTTAGTGTATTAGTGGTTCTAGTGTTTGCCTGGCTTACCTTTTACGGAGCAAAAAAAATCTTTAACAATAAAATCGGCCTTATCATTGATGACAATGGAGTTACGGACAATTCTGGAATTTTAAGCATTGGGTTTATTAATTGGAATGAGATAACAGAAATAAAGACGGCAACCTACGAAAATTCAAAATTTCTGCTTGTTTTTGTTAAAGATCCAGCTATTGCTTTAAACAATGCAAAAGGAATAAAGAAAAAAATGATGGAAGGGAATATGAATAATTACGGAACACCGCTTTCGATAAGTCCGAATACTTTGAAATGCAATTTTGATGAGTTAGAAAAGTTATTACAAGAACGCTTGAAAGAAAAAACAAACTAAAAAAAATTGGCCACAAAATTCAATCATTGAATCTAACTTGATAACAATGGAAACGATCAAACCTGAAACTATTCATACGGCATTTACACAAACATTTTTTCATGGAACCAAGGCCGATTTAAAACTTGGCGACTTCATAAAAGTTGGCTTGAATTCCAATTACGGCAAGCAAACAGAAGCCAGATACATTTATTTATCCGCTACGTTAGATGCAGCGGTTTGGGGAGCCGAACTTGCTTTAGGTGATGGAAAAGAAAGGATTTATTTGGTAGAACCAACCGGTTCTATTGAAGATGATCCAAATTTAACTGATAAAAAATTCAAGGGAAATCCAACTAAATCTTATCGTTCTAAACATCCCTTTAAAGTGGTTGGAGAGGTTACCACTTGGCAAAGCCATCCAAAAGAGCAGGTTGCGGCAATGAAAACAGCGTTGGCTGCTTTAAAGGAAAAGGGAATAGATGCTATTGAAGATTAGTTTGCACATTGTTCCTTAACTAATTATTTCCCTTTCGGGATTTAATAACATCATTACACAAAACGATAATAATATCTGTCAGTCATTTTTGTCAAATGGCAATTCTTGTGAACCTTGATTTATCTATCTTGCACACATGAAACAACTTTTTGATTTTATCTTGAGATTTGGCAACCTGAACCAACAACAAATTGATTTCATTGCGTCAAAATTGTTGGTAGTCGAAATCAAAAAGGATGATTATTTCTCCGAAGCTGGCAAAATTTCCCGACAGGTAGGTTTTATTACAGAGGGTATTTTAAGAGTTTGCTATTACAATAATAAGGGCGAAGAAGTAACCAAATACTTCATTGAAGAAAACAATCTGGTGGTAGATTTAGAAAGTTTTGATAATCAAATTTGTTCCAGCGCTTACGTACAGGCAGTAACCGATTGTAAAATGATGGTTTTTGAGAGAAAAGACTGGTTAGAACTCCTACAAACCATTGTGGGTTGGGATACCATCGTACATAAAATTATTGCAAGAGCGCTGATGTTAAAAGTAGAGCGACGAAGTCCATTGGTATCAGAAGACGGTACAACCCGTTATTTAAAATTTATGGAAATTTACCCAACATTAGTTAACCGCGTACCGCTTTCCTATATTGCCTCCTACCTTGGCATAACCCAATCATCACTAAGTAGGATAAGAAAAAATATACGATAGCTACTTTTTGCCAAATGGCAAATGATTTCATCAATAAAACCTGCAGTTTTACATCATCAAATTAAAAAAGATAAAAATGAAATCAGCATTAATTACAGGAGCAAACAGAAGCATAGGATTGGAAACTGTTAAACAGTTATCTCAACAAGGAATATTTGTTTATTTAGGAAGTCGCTCCCTTCAAAAAGGAGAAGCAATAGCAAATGAACTTGCTGAAAAGGGCTTTCAAAACATTAAGGCCATCGAAATAGATGTTTTAGATACAGATTCTATTATTGCGGCTAAAAATCTCATCGAAAATGAACAGGGCAAATTGGATATTTTGATCAATAATGCCGGCATTCTTGGTGTAAGCCCACAAACAGCCACAGAAACTTCAATTTCGGAAATCAAAGATGTTTTCGATACCAATTTTTTTGGTGTGATTCAGGTTACACAAGCATTTTTACCACTCCTTAAAAAATCGGATAGTCCGAGGATTAGCAACATTACATCTGGTCTTGGATCATTAACCCTTCATAGCGACCCAACTTGGAAATACTATCCGGTAAAAACTGCAGCATACGGTACCTCCAAAGCTGCTTTAAATGCCTACACAATTGTATTGGCTTACGAGTTGAAAGACTTGCCTTTCAAAGTAAATGTAATTGATCCAGGTTATACTGCTACCGACTTTAACCATCATAATGGGCCAGGTACAGTAGAAAGCGCAGCAAGTTTTATTGTTAAACATACCCTTACCGATGAAGATGAACCAACTGGTCAGTTTTACAGTAATGATATTGAAGATGAAACAGGCATAAGCCCCTGGTAAACATCATTTAGTGATGGTTTTGCGTCCAATAGTAGGTGTAACTATTGGACTTTTTATTTTCTTAAGTTCTCTGCATTTTTCTTAACCATCACAATTTTCCATTTTGCACTAAAGATAATTTGACTAATTTTATTTGCAATCTAATCACTATTGCAACCAAATAAAAATGAGCACCACGACTAAAAAGCTATCCGAAGAACAGCGTAACGAACTATTAAATATTTTAAAACAACGCTTCGAAAAGAACATGAATAGACATGAAGGTTTATCATGGGCAGATGTTATATCGAAGCTTGATGCACAACCTGAAAAATTATGGTCGCTTAATGAAATGGAAGTTACTAGCGGTGAGCCAGATATTATTGGTTATGATGAAGAAACTGGCGAGTTTCTTTATGTTGATTGTGCTGCTGAAAGCCCTAAAGCAAGAAGAAGTTTGTGTTACGATTTAAAAGCCTGGGAATCGAGAAAAGAAAACAAGCCACAAAACAATGCGATGGATGTAGCCAGCGAAATGGGAATAGAATTACTAACCGAAGAGCAATATCGCCGATTACAAGAATTGGGCAATTTCGATTTAAAAACCTCCAGTTGGATTAAAACGCCAGAAGAGATCAGAAAACTTGGTGGCGCCCTATTTTGCGATAGGCGATACAACAAAGTTTTTACCTACCACAACGGAGCAGAATCATACTATGCTGCCAGAGGATTTCGTGGCTTGTTGAGGGTTTAAAAGTATAATTTGTCGCAACCACCAATAAAATTTGCCATTTTTACACTATCTATTTATTTACGATTGGTTGTAATTTCAGCTATCAAATTAAGCAAAGAATGAGCAACGTTAACCCAGAAATAGACCAATACATCGCTAACTTTCCGACAGAAACCCAGGAAAAACTACAGCTAGTTAGAGAAACCATAAAGGAAGCCGCCCAAGAAGCCAAAGAAAAAATTAGTTACGCCATTCCTACCTTCGATTTGTATGGAAACCTGGTGCATTATGCAGGTTATAAAAACCATATAGGCTTTTATCCGGGAAACGGCGGCATTGAAGCTTTTAAGGAGGAAATCTCAAACTACAAAAGCGCAAAAGGGTCAGTTCAATTTCCTCTAGATAAACCCTTACCTTTGGATTTAATTAGCAGAATAACCAAGTTTAGCGTTATCCAAAATTTGGCAAAAGCAAAGCTAAAATCTAAAAAATAAACTGAGTGGCACTTAATGGATTTATTTAATACCAATAGAGATCCCGATCAAAATTTATTGCCTCATAGTGGTACCGTAAATTATTTCGGCAAGTTATTTACGCCTGAAATTGCCAACGAATATTTTAACGAGTTAATGCACACCATCGAGTGGAAAAATGACGAAGCTTTTATTATGGGCAAACACATTATTACCAAACGAAAGGTAGCTTGGTATGGCGATGAGGGTTACGCTTACACCTATTCAAATGCCACTAAACATGCGCTTCCATGGACTAATTCTTTATTGGAGCTTAAAGCCATTGCAGAACAAAAAACAGGCACCAAATTTAATTCGTGCCTGTTAAACTTGTACCATAATGGCGATGAAGGAATGGCCTACCACAGCGATGATGAAAAAACTTTGGGAAAAAATACCGCCATCGCCTCTATGAGTTTTGGTGCCGAGAGAAGATTTTTATTTAAGCATAAGCAGACCAAAGAAACGATCACCACTTTTTTGGAACACGGCAGTTTATTGGTGATGAAAGACGAAACCCAAACCTTTTGGTTACACCGCTTACCGCCGAGCAAAAAAGTAACTAAACCCCGAATCAATTTGACCTTTAGAACGATGGTTGTTTAATGAATCATCTGATAAAAACTTTCTAGTTGTTTATTTCATCAGATGAAACCATTAAAGACTTAGTGTTTAAATTCTCTGATGTCTACAATGCGGTCATCATCGGGGTTTGCTTTCAAAAACGAAGTGCCGCGACTGTTTTTCTCCCAGCTATAATTTTGTTGAATCTCTCTCACCATAGTTTCAGAGTTTAACACCTTTGCAGGAACTGGTAAAGTCATAGTTTCACCCGTTAAATAATTTACCTGGTATAACCCTTTATCAACTGCGAAAACAAGTGTCGATTTATCAGCAGAATATAAAATGAAGTTACCCTGAATCAGTTCTGATGGATTTTGTCTTTTAATAGGATAAACCTTTCCACGCACAGTAGCCACCACAAAATCGTTATTTACCACTACCGTTGTCCGGGTGATTTCTTCCAAACCTTTGGCAAAATCTTTATCCTTAGCCCCTTTTGAAGGCATTGATAATGCTACCGCCATTGGTAACCCATCTTTAAGTGTGATGATATAGAATGGCGATATTTTTCCGGCACCATCTGCTATTTGTACCAACACTGCAGTTTTTTGTGAGTTGATAAATCGGGCGTCCTGATATTTCTTGGCCAGAGGTTTCGATCCATCTTGAATGTATAACGCAGTATCTTTTAATTTAACCGTAAAACCACCAGAGCTATCCGGATTCTTATCGTAAACATCTTTAATGGCCAGAATCTTATCCTTGAATTTGGGAAATTCATTAAAATCATCTTGATCAGCAAATGCTTTTGATGTTAGGGTTTTTTCGAGCCCTCCGCCCGTACAACCAAATAAAATAACCGATAGAAAAAGAGCAAATAGTGTGTTTTTCATAAAAAGGAATAGCTTTAATTTTTTGGCTAATTTATCATCTTTTGTTGCTTTAAAATTAAAAGCCCATGAATTAAATTTCTGATTAACAAAAAAAATACATGATTGCATTCTATTGAAAACTAACTAAATTTAGAAAAATGAGTGTTACGATAGAAACAGAAAGGCTAATTCTTCGCGAATTGGAAGAAACTGATGCACAAGGAATGTTTGACTTAGACAGCGACCCTGCTGTACATCAGTTTTTAGGCAACAAACCAGTGTTAACACTCGAACAAAGTTTTGCCGATATTGCATACATTCAGCAGCAGTATATTGAAAACGGCATTGGCCGTTGGGCAGTGATTGAAAAAGATTCCAATCAATTTGTGGGCTGGAGCGGTTTAAAATTAATTAAAGAAACTTATAATAACCATTGTAATTATTATGATCTCGGTTATCGTTTCATCAAGAAATTTTGGGGTAAAGGCTATGCTACTGAATCTGCTCAAGCATCGATGAAATACGGCTTTGAAATCTTAAAACTAAACGAAATTATTGGTATTGCCGATACGGAAAATTTAGCTTCAATAAAAGTCTTAGAAAAATTAGGTTTGCAAAAAATCAACATTTTCGATTACCATGGGAGAGCACATCACTGGTTGAAAGTGGAAAAATCTGAACAGAACTGAAGTTTTTTAAGTAAGCGGAAGGTAACTTGACCTCTCGTCTAAAAAAATCTTCCTCGAGCGATCAATTCCTTACCATTTCCAATTTAAATCTTCCTGATATTGTACATTCACTTTTTTGGCAAGCTCAATTAAATCATTCCTCAATTCGCTAACATTATTTAGTTCACTTTTTGGAATGATTAATCCTTCAAATTTTAATTTAATAAAGAAATAATTCTGAGTTTCATCGATAGAACTAATTTGAGCTAAGAACACATTAGATTGCCCAGCAACGCTTTCGTTATGTAAGTGAGTATCCGTAACTTTCAACTTTACTTCCTTAAAAAATCTACTCTCATACACCTTTACTTTCTTTTTATAATAGTGAAAATAATGTCTTCTCATCCTACCCGAATGAAAAAATGTAATGATTGCCAAAATACAAACAAGCACTAAAGCCATCAGCATTTCTTCTTTCCAAACGAGAAATCCAATGATAATGGAAATAATAAACAAATAGGCTAGCCAAGTTCTGAGGATGATTTGTTTTAGTTTTCCTTCCTTTTTGAAGAAGTACAGATTGGCCTGTAAAAAATCCTCTTCTTTTAAAATATATTTAATGTCAATCACTGTTTTTTATTTATGATAAGCGCTTTTAAGGGTATAATTAAAAATTGTTCAAACCAACCCGTATCAGCTCAAAATTAATTAATCTCTCTATAGTTTAAAATTATAAGGCAGTGAATTTTAGATATTCAGCTGGAACATACACAAATTCTTGACAGCTATTCGGATTAGCAGGGCTTATCATTTTTCAGCCGTTTGTTGGGCAACCCTAAAGCAACGACATCAACTGTAATCTTTGCGCAGTATGGTTTTACAAATTCTTGCCTCAAAGGTAGAATCCAGCTTTCTTAAACCAAACAATATCAATTGCGCAACTATGATCTTGGTTTAGTTTTTGATGTCAATTTTGAAAAATAAAAATCCATGAAAAATTTACTTATTTGTTGCCTGGTAGTGTGCCTATTTAGTGCTTGTTTAGAAAAATTTGACCAAAATAAATTGACTCAAACCAAATGGGAACTCACTGAACTACCGGGTTTAACTTTACCAACCACCGCAAAGGCAACTTTAAACTTCGGCGACAGTTTAAAAGTAACTGGCAAATCTTTTTGCAATAACTATGGAGGCAAGGCAGAGGTGGTTGATAATAAAATTATGCTTAAAAATTTATTTAGCACCAAAATGTTTTGTCAGGAAACCGATGCTGCTGAGCGTGCTTATTTACAAGCAATTAATCAGGTTAATGCCGCAAAAATTGAAAATAACCAACTTACCTTATCAAACGGCACACAAAAGCTGTTGGTTTTTAGTAAAATAGATTAGCAATATTTTAAATATTCAAAAGCCCGAAATGAACCTTTTTTAGTATTTTCGGGCTTTTAGTTTTTATATTGAAACAATGCCATTAAAAATCAACCTGGATTTTAAGTTCTTTTTTGCTACTGCTAGAAATGCTTTTTCTTTGTTTCAAAAAAACGACCCATTACGTTTAGCAGGGGCAACCGCATTTTTCACCAACTTTGCGCTCCCTCCTATTTTGATTATTTTAATCAGGTTGTTTGGGATGTTTACCGATAGACGAATGTTGGCAACTAACCTGTTTGAGCGTTTGGCAAACATTCTTGATGATGACAGTATCCAACAAATTAGATCAACCTTAAGAAACATTCGGGGGGTAGATCAAGCCTGGTACATCACCCTTTTCAGTTTTATTTTTTTTCTTTTCGTAGCTACTACCCTTTTCAACGTGATCAAAAATTCGCTGGAACAAATTTGGAACATCGGGCAAAAAGACAAAAAAGGAGTTTTAAGTACCTTAAAGTCTCGGGCAATTTCTATGATTATTATCCTATTGGCAGGCATTCTTTTTTTTATCGGTCTACTTGCCGATAGTGTTCAAGCCATTATAGGTGCTTATTTAAAAACCAATTCACCTTCATTCGGATTGATTTTAACTTCAATTTTAAATCAGATTGTATTTGTAATTATCGTTACAACTTGGTTTACCATGCTGTTTCGGTATTTAACTAATGGAAGGCCAACATGGAAAGCGGCATTGTCTGGTGGCTTACTTACAGGCTGCTTGTTTACTGCAGGAAAATACATTTTACGCATTTTGTTGCCGCTAAGCAATATCAGTAACATATATGGCTCTGCAGGGTCACTCATTGTAATTATGCTGTTCGTGTTTTATTCTTCCTTAATATTTTACTTCGGAGCATCTTACATAAAGGCTTTAAGCATTGGTCGAGAAACACCGATTATTCCAAAAAATGGCTCTTACGCTTACGAGTTAACAGAAGTGGATACAGAAAAACCGGAATAAAAAAAAGCAAATCTTTCGATTTGCTTTCTTACATGGGATGCTTTTTACTAGAATAATCTGTAACCAAGGCCTACAGTAAACAAATTTAACTTCGTTCCTGGATAACCTGATTTGTTAATTTTTGACAAACCAAGTTCGTACCTTGCTTCCAAACTAAGCTTCTTTATATCTACTCCAGCTCCAAATTGCCAAGCCAAAGCCTGATTTTTAAAATCGGCTCTAAATACGCTTCCCGCAGCTTGACCGAAACTCTGGTTTTCATCAATAATTAAAGAGAACATTGGCCCTGTGTTTAATCTAACGCCAATACCAGCAGCGCCGAACTTTGTACCTATTAACAAAGGCACATCTAAGCTTGTGAAGCGAACTTTGTTTACCTCTCCCGTTGCATCGCTAATTAAATCAGCTTTCTTGCCTGATAAATACAGTTCTGGTTGAAAATGGATTCCCGCTGCACCAATCCTGGCCCAAACTCCGCCATAAAATCCGGCACGGTTATCACTGCTAAAAGTATTCTCCGAATCAAACTTGGAGAAGTTAGCTCCTGCTTTTAAACCAAACTGAAATGAGGGTAAAATTTGCGCACTTGCAAAAAAGCATACCAATAAGAATGCTGCTGTTAAAGATAAAAATTTCATAATAGGGATGATTTAGAGTTCTTAGCTTGTTGCGTTGTTAATAGCTTCTTGTTCTTTCAAAGCATCAACATTGTTTTTATTGCCAAAATTTTCTGTTTTGTTAGCGAAGTAGTCTAAAATAGATACAATCGTATCCAAATTGTCTGCCAGTCTCTGATGCATATCGCCAGCATCTTTTTCTAACCTTGTATCGCCAAGTTCAATATTATCAACTTCAATTTTACCAATCTTTTGAATAAGTGCCTGTTGCGAATTTTGTAAATCCTCAAGTTCACGCACAATCTTTTCCATTAATTCAAACTTCTTTAAAGTATTCATAGCTTTTGATTTTATACTGTTTCCTAATAAACCCCTACCTGTCCATTTTGTTTTTATTCAATTTATTTGGAATTACAAAAAACAACTAATAAATTAGTTTAAAACTTTTCAAGTATGAAAAAAATTATTTTCGTTGCTGTCGGATTGATGTTTAATATCATTGTTTTCGGTCAACAACTGGCGTTAGATAAAGACAAACTATTTGATTTCTATCAAAATCAACGTTATGCGGAAGCTGCGGAATACCTTAAACAGAATTACGGTGAAAATACCGACGACTTGAAAGCCTTAACTCAAATGGGTTATTGTTTTTTGATGGCAGGTAATAATGTGGAGGCAGAAAAATATTATTTAAAGGCCAATTCACTGCAATCTAAAAGTTTGCCTATCCTTTTTAATCTGGCCAGCATTAATAACCGAAGAGGCAATACCGATAAAGCAAAACAGTATTATGGCGAAATTGTGGAAATTGATAGCAATAATTTTATCGTTTACAAGCTTTTGGCTAACCTGTACAACTCTAATAAAGACTCGTTAAAGCGTGTTTATTTATTAAAGGCAAATAAACTCATGCCTACTGATGGCGATGTTGCCGTAGATCTGGCAGAAGTTCATGCCTTATATCAAGATTACGGAAAAGCTTACGAGGTTTTAAATGTTGCGATTAAAGCCGATAATGAAAATTTTGTTTTACAGAGAACGAAACTGCCAATAGCTAATTATCTGAAAAAATATGATGAGGTAATTGTTGCGGGCGAAGCACTATTAAAGATTGGACCAGACGCTGCAGTGATAAAAGATGTGGCAAAAGCTTATTACTTCACCAAAAAATATGATAAAGCAGTTGCGTTGTTTACCCAATTGGAGAAAATGCAGATGCAAAATGAAAACACTTTATACTTTACAACGCTATGTTATCGCTATTTAAAAAACTTTAAAATGGCAGCAATTTATGCTAGGAAAACAATTGAGGAGGGCATTTCGCCCAATATCCCTAACTATTACGCACTATTAGGTTTGGCTTACGAAGAGAACCAGCAATACTCATTGGCAAATGCTGCTTATAAAAAAGGGCTTTTTTTTGATACCAACCCTACTTTGTATTATCGCCTTGCGATACTGTATGATACAAAATTAAAACAGGTTAAAACAGCCAAAAATTATTATAAACTTTATTTAAAAAGCAAACCCGATGTTAAGATAGACGGGCAGGAAATTAAATTTGCACAGGCAAGGATTGAGCAAATGGATTTAACTAAATAAGATCTTCGAAGACCGGCTTTACATGATCCCAAAATTCATCTAAAGCAATAATACGAGGTTTAAAGAAGGAAATAAGATCTGGCCAATGCTGTTGGTTGAAAACACTTACAGCGGTTAATGAAGTATAAATTTGACTTACCGTTTTGCCATAATCGTCGGTAAAATCCTTTGCCCAATCCCATTCCTCATTCATGGTATTAGTAAACATCAGTTTAAATTCTTCAAACTGTTCGAAAATCAAATGCCTGATGTCGGGATCGGAATGGGTAAGCTGAATGGCAATAATCGCTTGGTTGTTGGTCACATCCATTTTAAAGAAGATGTTTTTTACACCAGTTTTGTAATTCACCCAATGTACAGTAGATCCGCTTGCCGATGGAACAGGTTTCATATACTGCCCAAAGCTGATCCAAAATTGTTGCCTTAACCTCGCTGCCTCTTCTTTGCTATACATATTAAATTTATACTGCTGCTACAATCGAAATTATCGTTTATGAAGCAACAGCCTGCAATATTAAAGCATTAATATCTGTATTCAAAATGATAATTTCCTGATCCAATTTTTTCCTTTTTATCGGTTTTCGGCAATATTACAGTAGCCGTTGAGTTAGCCGGAATAGTTACGTCTAATTTAAAAATACCATTTTCTAATGTCCACGATGATTTTACCAAACCATAAACCGTTTCCAGTTCTGCAGCTGCGCTCGATAATTTACCACCAGGTTTTGGAGCAATTAATACCTCCTTATAACCAGGATTTTCTGCAACAGGATTTATGCCTGTTATATTTTTGTACATCCAATCGCCAATGGCACCATATGCATAATGATTGAAAGAATTCATATCTGGTGTTTGAAAAGATCCATCTTGTTTAATACCGTCCCATCTTTCCCAAATGGTAGTAGCACCCATTTTTACTGGATATAACCATGAAGGATAACCTTCTTGCATCAATAAATCGTAAGCTACGTTATCATAACCAAAACGACTTAATACATGGCATAAATACGGTGTTCCTAAAAAACCTGTGGTTAAATGGTTACCATAATCTTTAATATTCTGCACCAATCTTTCTGCCGCTTGTTTCCGGTTTTCTTCTGGTAACATATCGAATTGCAAAGCCAAAACATAGGCCGTTTGCGTATTCGAAGCCAACTTGCCATTTGCAGTCATGTTTTCATTTACATAAGCTTGCTTAATTCTTTTCAGTAGCGCTTCATATTGATTTACATCATCGGTTTTTCCCAAAACTTTTGCTGCGTTGATAAGCAGTTGCGTAGAGTGTGCGTAAAATGTTTGTGCAATCATATACTTATCCGTTACGGCTGCACGGCCATCATTATCATCATTTGGCCGATAAAACAACCAATCGCCGAAGTGCGAACCCGAGTTCCATAAATCATTTTTAGCTACCGATGAAATATAATTTACCCACTTTTTCATACTGGTATATTGAGCGGTTAAAATTCCTTTATCGCCATAGGCAACATACATATCCCAGGGAATTATCGTTGCTACATCAGCCCAGCCTGCCGACCCCGCATCGCGTTTATTAAGCACATTTGGTACTACATACGGCACACTTCCATTTTCCAATTGATCTGCCGAAACATCTTTCATCCACTTGGTAAAAAATCCGGCAACATCCATGTTGTAAGCTGCTGTGGTTGCAAAAGCTTGTGCATCGCCAGTCCAACCCAAACGTTCATCTCTTTGTGGACAATCGGTAGGAACATCAACAAAATTTCCTTTTTGTCCCCATTGGATATTATGCTGCAACTGATTTAACATTGTATTCGAACTGGTAAAATTGCCCGTTTGTTTCATGTCTGAATATATGGCTACTGCTGTGAGTGCATCCGTAGTTAATTCTCCAGGATAGCCATCAATTTTTACATACCGAAACCCTTGGAAAGTAAAATGTGGCTCAAAACTTTGTGCTAAATTATCTTTAAGAATATATTCGTTCGATTGCTTCGCTGAACGCAAGTTGGTGGTATAGAAATTGCCTGCTTTATCCAATACCTCGGCATGGTTTAGCGTTATTTTTGTGCCTGCTGTTCCTTTGGCTTTTAATATTACCCAACCCACCATGTTCTGTCCGAAATCTACCACGGTCTCTCCCAGTGGCGTTTTGAAAATTTTAATCGGTTTAAAGATTTCATGTTTCCTCACGGGAGGACCACTCATCCCCACCAATTTTACTTTATCTTTAGGAAGAATTTTTGTCGCTTTCCATAGTGCGTTCTCTTTGAAACCTACATGATCCCATCCAGCTTGCTCTTTTCGAGCATCGTAAGTTTCTCCATTATAAATATCTGATGATAAAATCGGTCCATTGGAAGTTTTCCAAGTATCATCCGTGATAAAAATTTCTTTGGTTCCATCCGCATAAACAACTTCTAATTGAAAAAGTAAGGCCCTGGTATCACCGTAAAACTTACTTTGCCCTGCGAAACCTATTCTACCTTTATACCAACCATCGCCTAAAGTAACACCAAAAGCATTTAAACCTGTTTTTACAAACTTGGTTAAATCATAAACCTGATATTGTAAATGATCCTGATAACTCGTCCACCCTGGTGCAAAATAGTGGTCGCTTATTCGCTGGCCATTTAATCGAGCTTCATATAAACCTTTGGCTGTAATATAAGCGGTAGCTGTTTTTACTTTCTTGCGAATATTAAATTCCTTTCTAAGCATTGGGCTCGCTAACGAAGTATCTTTACCATCAACAGTTATCCAATTAGCAACCCAATCTCTTTCCGTTAAACCCATTTGAAACCATTGCACTTGCGACCATTTCGATGCATTCCCATGATTGTCTTTCACCCTCACCTGCCAAAAATATTTTGTTTTCGATTCCAGATCAGGACCAGCGTAAGTTACTAGTACAGATTGATCACTCTTTTTAGTTGAAGTCCAAACTCTACTCTTGTCAATCGCTTCGCTTTTCCCTACCCTTATTTCGTAGCTGGTTTGCAATGTATTTTTAATAGCTGATTGCATCTTCCAACTAAACCTTGGTTTGGAATTATCTAAGCTAAAAGGATTTACTAAATGCTCAACAGTTAAATTTTGTACGACGATTTTTTGAGAAAACCCTTCGGCAACAGAAAAAACAAGAACTGTAAAAACAATAAAAAGGCGAGAAAACAGTATGGATAGGCTCATATTGAAATTATTTAAATTTGGCTTTGGTAATACTATAATCCGCATTAAATCAAGGCTAACTGTCCTGTACAGTTATGCATAAAAGAAAAGACTTGGTTTAAATAACCAAGGCCAAGCTTACTAACTAAAATATTACTTTTAATCCTCTATGTTTCTACTTGTTTGCCATTAAACGAGCAACATATTTACCAATAATATCGAACTCCAAATTTACGGTATCGCCAACTTCAACCTGATGTAAATTAGTATGTTCAAAAGTGTAGGGGATGATGAAAACAGAAAATTCATCGGCTTGAGAGTTAACAACTGTTAAACTAATTCCATTTACGCAGGCAGAACCTTTTTCAACAGTTACATTTCCGGCAGAGGCATCATATTTAAACCGATACTCCCAACTGCCATCCAACTCTTCGCGTTTCACGCAAACGGCAGTCTGATCTACATGGCCTTGAACGATATGCCCATCCAAACGGGCATTCATTTGCATACAACGCTCCAGGTTAATTTTGCTCCCTACCTTTAAATAACTGAGGTTGGTTTTACTCAAAGTTTCATCAATTGCAGTAACAGTATGTGTATCTTCAGTTAAGCCTACAACGGTAAGACAAACCCCATTGTGTGCAACACTTTGGTCGATTTTGAGCTCGTGGCTAATAGACGAAGAAATAGTGAAATGAATATTAGTGTGATCGGTTTTGATGGCTTTTACTTCGCCCAGGTTTTCTATAATTCCAGTAAACATTACTTAAAGTTTAATTCTATTTTTTCTCCAATTGGAGGATTCTGCAACTGTGCTATCCAACTTTTTAGCCTCTTTCTTATTGTCAAAAAGCCTGACTGCAACCAGGGCTGCTATCAAGGCTTCTGTCTCGTCGGCGCTTTTAAGGCTTTCGGCATTAAAGTATTTGCCAACAAAGTGAGTATCAAAATCTCCAGTTCTAAACGCTTCATGCTGCATTACAAATTTACCAAAACCCAAAGTAGTTTCGATCCCAGTAATATCATATTCGTCAATTGCCCTGATCATTCTTTGGATAGCTTCTTCCCTATCTTTTCCAAAAGTAATTAGTTTTGCAATCATCGGGTCGTAATAAATCGGTATCTCCATGCCTTGTTCAAAGCCATCATCTACCCTTACACCATTGCCTTTTGGGGTTTTGTACGTTTGCAGCGTACCAATATCTGGTAAAAAATTATTGTTAGGATCTTCGGCATACACACGCAATTCAACTGCATGCCCGTTTATTTTTAAATCTTCCTGATTAAAACTAAGGGCTTCGCCCGATGCGATTTTTATCTGTTCTTTTACTAAATCTATTCCAGTGATCAATTCTGTAACCGGATGCTCTACTTGCAAACGGGTGTTCATTTCCAAGAAGAAAAAATCGAGGTTTTCATCCAAAATAAACTCAACCGTTCCTGCACCGGTATAATTTACAGATCGAGCAACATCAACCGCACACTTGCCCATCTTTTCTCTAATTTCTGGGGTTAGCACGGATGACGGCGCTTCTTCTACCACCTTCTGATGTCTCCTTTGAACTGAGCACTCACGTTCGAAAAGATGAACAATATTACCATGCTCATCGCCCAATACTTGAATTTCGATATGCCTTGGTGAGGTAACATATCTTTCTATAAAAACTGCTCCATCTCCAAAAGCTGAGGTAGCTTCACTTACGGCCAACTGCATTTGTTCTTCAAAAGCATCTACAGATTCTACAATTCGCATGCCTTTACCCCCTCCGCCCGCAGCAGCCTTAATTAAAATCGGAAAACCAACCTCAACAGCTCTTGCTTTAGCTTCCGAAACATCTTTTATGGCCTCTTCTGTACCAGGAACCATTGGGATATTATACTTAAGTGCTGCCGCCTTTGCTGATAATTTATTTCCCATAATTTCCATTGCCTTCGCAGAAGGGCCAACCAATATTAACCCCGCATCGGCCACCTGTTGTGCAAAACCTGCATTTTCGGAAAGAAATCCGTAACCAGGATGAATGGCATCAGCTCCTGTTTCTTTACAAGCCTGGATAATTTTTTCACCTACCAAATAGCTCTGGTTAGAAGGTGCAGGTCCGATAAAAATTGCTTCATCTGCATAGCGAACATGCAATGCATTGCGATCAGCTTCTGAAAAAACAGCCACCGTTTTTATTCCCATTTCCTTTGCCGAACGCATAATTCGCAAAGCGATTTCTCCACGATTGGCGATAAGGAGTTTGGATATTTTAAGCTGTTCTTTATCTGGTATCGACATCTGGCTAGAGTTTATTAAGTTATTTTTTCAGTATCCTTAAAGAAGAATCAATCTGTTATTACAAATGTAAAATTATTTCGATAGCCTCATCAATCATCGATTGATTAAGGTCCAAATGTGTTACCAACCTGATGGTGCTTGCACTTGTGGTATTGCAGTGAAGGCCTTTTTCTTGCAACTGATCAACGATTTTTTGAGCCGATCCTTTCGCTACCTCGAAAATCAAAATATTGGTTTCTACAGGCATAATCGATTTAACATAACTCGTTCTTGCTAAGGCGCCCGCCAATGCTTTCGCATGATCATGATCTTCTTTCAATCTTTCGACATGATGATCAAGCGCATAAATACCTGCAGCAGCTAGAAACCCCGCCTGGCGCATACCTCCACCAAAGGCTTTTCTGATTTTCCGGGCCTTATTAATCATATCTTTCGATCCCAATAATACTGACCCTACAGGTGCACCCAAACCTTTTGATAAACAAATTGATATACCATCAAAATATTTTCCATAGGCACTTGCTTTGTCGCCAGTGGCTACAAGTGCATTGAAAACCCGAGCACCGTCTAAATGCAGCTTTAGTCCTTTTATGTTACATAAGTGATGGATCGGCGCAATTTGATCCAAAGTATAGCATTTCCCGCCTCCCTTATTGACTGTATTTTCCAGAACCACCAGGCTCGAATTTGGGTAGTGAATATTATCTTCGTTTATTTCAGGCTCAATCAATTCAGGCGTAAGAATACCCCGATCGCCATAAAGTAACCTCACCGATGCGCCCGAATGATAGGCAATGCCACCTATCTCATATCGATAAACGTGAGCGGTTTGATCACAAATTACCTCATCCATCGGTTGCGTAAAACATTTAATAGCAATTTGGTTCGTCATTGTTCCCGATGGACAAAATAAGCCTGACTCCATATTAAACATCAATGCCAATTTCTGCTCGAGTGCGGCTACGGTTTCATCTTCCCCGAAAACATCGTCGCCAACTTTGGCACTCATCATCGCCTCTAGCATCCCGGCGGTTGGCTTTGTTACGGTATCACTTCTAAAATCTAAAAATCTGCTCTTCATTTTTGTATGAAATGTAAATATTTTTTTACGGTTAAGAAAAAAGACCAATGCCTTTTCTGGTATAATTTTAAGGTTTTTAGGCCATTAAGCACTGTATATAGTGTATTTTTTACACACTTAATTTTAAACAACAACAAATTGTTAAAAAATTATTAAAAAAAAAGATACAAAATATAAGAGTTTTTATACTTTTATCGTGCTAAAACCAAAAATAAATAAAATGATAGTAATTGCAGACGGTGGATCAACCAAAACAAATTGGTGCTTGATTAACGAGGCCGGCAGAAAAATTTACTTTAACACCGAGGGTTACAATCCATATTTTTCCAAAGGAGAATACATTGTAAAGTCTTTGAATGAAACTCTTCCAGACCACTTGGAAAGAGAAAAATTAACAGGAGTTTACTATTATGGTGCTGGATGTTCTACCCCGGGTAATGTAAAAATTGTGGCTGATGCCATGAAACAGGTTTTTACTAATGCCGAGATTTTTGTTGGTCATGATTTACTTGCCTCTTGCAGAGCACTTCTAGGAAACGAGCCAGGATTTGCTGCTATTTTAGGTACGGGAACCAATTCATGTCTATACGATGGAACAGATATCACATTGAACATCGACTCATTAGGTTACTTTTTAGGCGATGAAGGAAGTGGTTCTTTTATCGGTAAACGCATTTTGGGTGATTACATGAAAGGTTACATGCCAAAAGGATTACGTGAAGCATTTTACGATAACTATGCTTTAACAAATGAGGATATTTTCGACAATATCTACAACAAGCCTTTGCCAAATCGTTTCTGTGCCAGCTTCAGTAAATTCTTATACGATTTTAAAGATAATTATGAAGATTATGCATTTAGCACAATCGATTATGCATTTACCTCATTTTTTGAGGCATTGGTTATTCACTATCCAAACTATAAAGATCACAAATTGAACTGCGTAGGTTCCGTAGGTTACAGCTTCCGCGATATTTTAAGTATTGTAGCTGATAGATACGAAATGGGCGTTGGAAAAATCATCCGCTCTCCTATAGATGATTTAGTGCATTATCACTTAGAACTAGCTCCAAAAAAATAGTTTGGAGTTGGGAGTCTTAAGTCATTCTTTATAAACCAAATAAGCCAGATTTGAAATCTCAAATCTGGCTTATTTGTTAAAAGCGCTCTATTCACACTTTGTCTTTCAACTTTTAACTTTTAACTTTTAACTTAAAAAGATATCTCTTTCCCAAAAAGTTTAGCGTACTTTCTTTTATCAAAACGATACAAAGTGGCAGCTCGGTAAGAAACTCCTTTTTGTTTTTCATCCAATTCCTTCAACACACCAAAACTTACAATTTTCTTCCTGAAATTTCTTTTATCAAGCTTTTTACCCAATACCAACTCATAAACATGCTGCAATTGCGTTAAGGTAAACTTCTCTGGCAAAAGCTCGAAAGCAATTGGCTGATGTTTAATTCTTCGCTTTATTTTTTCTAAACCTTTATCATAAATCTTTTGGTGATCGAAAGCTAGTTTCGGCAAATCGGTAATGGGTAACCAGTTTGCCCTTTTGGCATAAGTACTGATCGGGCGAAGTTCTTTATCGCCACCCAAACGGATCAAAGCATAATAAGCCAAAGTAATTACCCTACCCTGCGGGTGCCTATTAGGATCGCCAAAAGCATAATATTGCTCCATGTAAATGCCACGGAGACCTGTAAGTTCGTATAAAATTCTAGAGGCTGATTGATCTAAACTTTCATCGGCACCAACAATGTTACCGGGCAGTGCCCACCAATCTTTAAATGGTTCTTCATTCCTTTCAATGAGAAGGATTTTTAATTCCTTTCCATCAAATCCAAACAAAACGCAATCTATCGAGAATACTGAATCTAAATGAGGTAAAATTTGTTCCAAGGTAAAATTTAGTTATTTTAAGCAGATAAAGGTATGACTTTCAATATTAAGTAAAAAAAATAAAAAAAATTACTTAGTGTAAAAATTACACACTATATTCGTATCATAGATGGAGCCAAATATTAAAAATATAGCTGTACTTACTTCTGGTGGCGATGCCCCAGGAATGAATGCTGCAATCAGAGCTGTTGTTCGTACCGGAATATATCATGGCATTAACATGTTTGGTGTTATGCAAGGATATCAAGGACTAATAACCGACAATATAAAACCAATGGATGCCCGATCTGTAAGCAATATTTTACACTTGGGCGGAACGATTTTAAAGACCGCACGTTGCCTTGAATTTAAAACTGATGAAGGACAACAAATAGCCTATAATAATTTAAAGAAAAATAATATCGATGGATTAGTGGTTATTGGGGGCGATGGAACTTTTACAGGCGCCAAGAGGTTTTCGGAAACTTTCGGTGTTAAAGTAATCGGTATTCCTGGTACTATTGATAACGACTTAGTGGGTTCGGATTTTACCCTGGGATATGACACTGCCATTAACACCGTTATTGAAGCAATCGATAAAATTCGGGATACTGCAGATGCACACGACCGATTATTTTTTATCGAAGTAATGGGAAGAGATTCTGGCTGTATTGCTTTAAGAAGCTCGATAGCCAGTGGTGCAGAAGCGGTTTTATTACCAGAGAGAGAAACCAGCGTTACCGAATTGATCGATAAACTTGCTTTAGGCGCTGCAACAAAAAAATCATCGAGTATTGTTATTGTTGCCGAAGGACACAAGCAAGGTGGTGCTTATGATATTGCCAAAAAAGTGAAGGAAACGTTTGATCATTACGATACCAAAGTAACCATCCTCGGCCATTTGCAACGTGGCGGAAGTCCAAGTAGTTTTGATAGGATTTTGGGTAGCAGACTGGGATTTGCAGCAGTTAATGCTTTAATTGCTGGAGAAACCGAACAAATGGTTGGCTTAAAAGGCAATGAAATAAAATTAACCAGCATTGCAGAAGCTTTAACGGCACACAGCTTCAAACTGGAACCGGATTTAATGGAAATGACTGAAGTTTTATCTATATAATCATGATAGCAGTAGTTTACAGTGGATCGAGAACAGCATTTTGGAAATTAACCCAAAATGGGCAGGTTGTAGGACATTGCAATACGGCTGGTATTAATCCAACTTTTGTAGATTCAAAAATGCTATTGCAGATTTTGAATAAAAAGGTAGTTTTAGTTAACAACGCTGAAAACATAAAGAAAATTTATTTCTTTGCCGCTGGCGCTTCATCGCCCGGTCGTAAAGAAGAACTTTCAAAAACTTTATCTTCATTTTTTAGGTATAGTAAAGTTTTTGTTGAGGATGACTTATTTGGTGCTGCAAAAGCTGCTTGCTATGATAAGCCAGGAATTGTTGGCATGTTGGGCAGCGGCTCACATTGTGCTTATTTTGATGGCAAAAAACCAATAATGAATAATTTTGGATTAGGCTACATCCTTGGAGACGAAGGGTCATCAAACTATTTTGGAAAAATGCTTCTGAAAGATTTCTTGAGTCAGAAATTGCCAGGTGATTTGGAAGCAAAATTTATTGGAAACTACAATCTAGATCGCCCTCAGATATTAGAAAGAATATACAATAAGCCACATGCGAATATTTTTCTAACTTCATTTTTTGATTTTTTCACTCACAATATTGAACATGAATATATTATCAAGCTAATTGATAATGGATTTGAAAAATATTTCCAAACCTACATCTTACCTACGGTAGAAAAATATGGAAAAGAAGATATCCATTTTGTAGGTAAAGTTGCTGCAGAATTAGAAGACAGACTGCTACTTACCGCAGCAAAACATCAGATTAAAATAAAAACGATTATTAAAGAACCAATACTAAATTTATTAAAACATTACACTAATTAACAAAACAATGAGCAAAATTGGAATAAACGGCTTTGGCCGTATCGGCAGACTGGTTTTCAGAGCTGCCCTTAAAAGAGGATTAGATATTGTAGCAATTAACGATTTAATTGAGCCAGATTACATGGCTTATATGTTAAAATATGATTCAACTCATGGCAAGTTTGACGGAACAATTGAGGTTGTTGATGGAAATTTAGTTGTTAATGGAAAAACAATCCGTGTAACAGCAGAAAGAAATCCGGCTGATTTGAAATGGGATGCTGTAGGTGTTGAAGTAGTAATTGAATCTACTGGCCTATTTTTAACACGTGCAGATGCTGAAAAACACATTGCTGCAGGTGCTAAAAAAGTTGTTTTCTCTGCACCAGCTAAAGATGCTGATATCCCAACTTATGTAATGGGCGTTAACCACCATAAATTAACTGCAGATCAAACTATCGTTTCAAACGCATCATGTACTACAAACTGTTTAGCGCCAATTGCTAAAGTTTTAAATGATAATTTCGGTATTGTAGAAGGTTTAATGAGCACGATCCATGCAGTTACTGCAACGCAAAAAACTGTTGACGGTCCTTCTGCTAAAGACTGGAGAGGTGGCCGTGGTGGTTTCTCAAACATCATCCCTTCATCAACCGGTGCTGCAAAAGCAGTAGGTATGGTACTTCCAGAATTAAAAGGAAAACTTACCGGTATGTCATTCCGTGTTCCTGTTGCCGATGTTTCTGTTGTTGACTTAACAGCACGTTTAGAAAAACCAGCAACTTACGAGCAAATTAAAGCAGCTATGAAAGCAGCTTCTGAAGGTGAATTAAAAGGTGTATTGGCCTATACTGAAGACGAAGTGGTATCATCAGATTTTATTGGCGATGATCATGCTTCTATTTTCGATGCAAAAGCTGGTATTTCATTGAATGATAACTTTGTTAAAGTTGTTTCTTGGTACGATAACGAATGGGGATATTCATCAGCCCTGGCTAAATTTGTGGAATACTACGGTAGCTTGAAATAAATTTAAATAAATATTAAAATTAGGAAAGCGGCAATGTTTCAAACATTAGCCGCTTTTTCTATATAAAAAAATATTTCACTAATAAAATTAAAATTTTTTTACCGAATTTTAGCTCATAAAATTTTTTTTAGCCTATTATTCCGTTTAAAAATAAAAAATACACTATAAAAAGGTCAAAAAATTCTCTCATCCTTAATTTTTAACCTTTAATTAACAATTTGATAGCTTAAACAGATTGAAAAAATCACGATTTAACAATTACTTAACATAATTTCAGCTTATATTTGCATGCAAGTCGTTTTTAAAGCCTCAATCTTTCAAAAAATCAATTGTAAATAAAAAATGACAAAAAAAATACTTAAAAATTTCTTAGTGTATTTTTTACACTATGAATTTTTTTACTATATTTGTAGAGTAATAAACGGAACGATGTTTGTTTACAATTAAAAAGATAAAAACATCCTTACTGAAACTTAGGTTTCGAATAGGATTTAAGACAAAGCCTGGCTCATAACAGGTTTATATTTGGTTAGAAAAAAAGGAGACGCTTGGATGAGGTCTCCTTTTTCTTTTACAGCAAATTCCAAATAGCTGATTGATTTTTTTTACAGACAATATTCCTAATAATCGTTTAGGATTATAAACAAGAACAGCTTGATAAGCTTTAACTAAGAGTTAGCTTTTGAAAGATTGATATGTTTTGCTGCAATTTGATTTATCCAAGTAAACAGCTTGATCTTGTTTTTATCATAAGCCGGAATTGAATACCAAACTTCAATAAATACATTTTCCAAAACCACCGCTGCCTTGTCTTGATCGACACAAGCTCTGAGTATAGTGCCGTAAATAGCAGAAGCATATTTATGATAGAGCATTTTAAATGCACCATCTTCTTTTGCTCTTAACCGATCTGAGAATGCCACTTCATCGGATAACCAAACTTTGAAGGTTTGATCTGATTCGTAATCCTGAATTTCGGTAGTTGACAACTGCATTTTGTAGGGCTAATAAACTGATAACACAGTGATGCCTATATTGTTCTTTGCTGCTCAGAGAATCAAACAACTGGTTGGAATACAACCTAAACGACTAAACTTCGCCGTTGAATGGAGCGCATTATTTGTTGCTAAATTTAAAAGCAATCAAAATCCAGAAGTATTTAGAGATGATTTGTACCTTTGCCCAGAATGAAGATCTTAATCTATTTATTGAGCTTTATAATCCTCAGTTTATCCTGCATCAATTGTGAGGATGTTATGGCTATGGTTAGTCATTCTGAAATATCGAGCGCCAGTATAGAAAAATCTAAAGGCATAACTGAGCAAGATAATTGCTCTCCTTTATGTACCTGCAACTGTTGTGGTCAGCTTTTGATAGCCAACGTTCCGGTTTCTATTCCAAAAACACTTAAAAGATCAATTCCGAAAAAAGAGTCAAGCTCCTACAATAGTAATTTCATTTCCAGCTACGTACAAAATATCTGGCAACCGCCAAAATTGAATAATCACTTTAACGGGTAACCGTTGAATTCAGGACTACATCCATTTATTCAATTTTAGAAATACATCAATGCGAAAAATAATTTTATTGTTCTGCACAGTTTTGTGCATTACAACTGCCTATGCACAGAATTCATTTAAAATAATAGTTAAGAATAAGGACACCAAAGGCGCTTTGAGTGATGCAACGATCTTATTAAAAAACACCACTTTTGTTGTTAAAACTTCAGCCGATGGCATAGCAGTACTCAACAATATCCCAAATGGGAAGCAAACACTGATTATCAGAAATGTCGGTTTTCGGGAACAACAATTAGCACTTCTATTCCCTAATAATCAAGATCAACCATTGGAAATTTTAATGGAAGAAGCTGATGAGGAACTTGAAGAGGTGATTGTATCTTCTACCAGAACAAGCAGAACTATCCAAAATACGCCTACCAGAGTAGAAACCATCGAACTGGAAGAAATAGATGAGAAAAGCAATATGCGCCCGGCAAATGTGTCCATGATTTTGCATGAAAGTACCGGTATTGCAGTACAACAAACCTCGGCAACAAGTGCAAATGCCAGCATTAGGATCCAGGGTTTGGATGGGAGGTACACCCAACTTTTGAAAGACGGTTACGCCAGTTTTGGAAATTTTGCCAGCGGATTGAGCATCTTAGAAATTCCGCCGCTGGATCTAGCCCAGGTTGAAATTATCAAAGGTCCATCTTCTACCCTTTTTGGTGCTGGTGCAATTGCAGGTGTAGTCAATTTTATATCAAGGTCTCCGAGAGAAAAGGCCGATCTCAATTTCATCCTTAACCAATCTAATGTTGGGCAAACCAATATTGGTGCTTTTAGCATGCAGCGAAACAAAAAAATTGGCTACAGCCTACTTGCACTTAGTAATTTTCAAAAGGCATACGATGTAGATAAAGACGATTTTACTGAGCTGCCAAAAACCAGTGATTTCACCATTCACCCTAAGCTGTTTATTTATCCAAGCGATAAAACCACCATCGTTATTGGCAATGCGTTTACAAAGAGTGAAAGAACTGGAGGAGACATTTTTGTAGTCAACGATGGCGTTGATGCGAATCACCGTTATTTTGAGGCTAATAATACCACCCGAAATACCACGACACTAGATTTCAGCTATCAAACTGCAGAAAAAGATTTGCTAAAAGTAAAAACTAGTTTCAATTATTTTAAACGTGGAATAGCCATTCCCGATTATAAGTTTAATGGGGTGAACTATAACTCGTACACTGATATTAGTTATTTAAGAACTTTGAAAAATCAAAGTTTAATTTTTGGTGCTAATGTGGTTTACGATAAATTTAATGAGCAAGATCAAACGCTTTTTAAAAAGGATTTCACAACCAGAACAGCTGGTGTTTATGTACAACACACCTGGGATGTTTCGGATAAGTTTAAGTTGGAAAGTGGTTTGCGGGCCGATTTCGTTAACTACTTTAACGCCAATTATAGTGAAGATGAGGTCTTCGTTTTACCCCGCGTATCTGCACTATATAAATTTGATGATCATTGGAGCTCGAGAATTGGCGGTGGATTAGGCTATAAAACGCCTACCCTCTTTACCGAACAAACAGAAACTTTCCAATATCAAAACCTTCAAGCTTTAAACAATGTAAAAGCAGAAAGAAGTTATGGTGGAACCGCCGATGTGAACTATAAAACAAGCATAGGTGAAGACTGGCTACTTAGCTTCAACCAGATGTTTTTTTATACCCGAATTAATAATTCTACTATTCTGTTGCAAGAGACTAATGGTAACTTCTATTTTGATAATACCAAAGCACCCGTTAGAAGTTTAGGATTTGAAACCAATGCGAAAATAATTTTCCATGAATATTTTAAACTTTTTGCGGGTTATACTTTTACTGATGCAAAGGCCGATTATCTACCCGTAATTCAGAATATTAGATTGCTACCAAAAAATAAACTTAACCTGGCTTTACTTTATGAAAAGGAAGGAAACTTTAAAATGGGTTTAGAAGGTTATTTTACCGATAAACAATATTTATACAACAACCAACAAACTAACGCTTTTTGGGAGTTTGGTTTTATGGCCGAAAAGATTTTTGGAAAGTTTTCAATTTTTATAAACGCCGAAAATTTTACCGACACCAGGCAAAGCAGATATAAAAGTGTAGTTAACGGATCGCACCTGAACCCTACGTTCGACGATATCTGGACCCATACAGAAGGTAGAACATTCAATGGCGGCATCAAGTTTAAACTATAATATTTTATTTACAGGAATAAACTTGTAACTATCAACTCTTATCGTATCTTTGCACCCTCCTTGGAAGCTTCCACTCCAAGGATTAAGAAAGCCTTTCAGCAATGAAAGGCTTTTCTTATTTAGGCGTTTTCTTCATCTAAAGCTTTATATGCTCCTATTTACTTTTAAAAATGGTAACAGCCAGCGGTGGTAGCGTAATATCAATCGAATACTCTTGATGATTATAGCCAACAACGTTAGGCACAATATCTCCCCTATTATTGATGCCACTCCCGTAATAGATGATATCATCAGAGTTAAATATTTCCTGCCATTTGGTTTTAAAAGGCACACCGATACGATAGTTTTCCCGTACTACAGGGGTAAAATTCAAGGCAATTATTAAAGTATCTTTCGCCTTTGGTCCCTTCCTCATAAATGCAAAAACCGATTCGTTTGCATTATCGGCATCCAACCATTGAAAACCTTCATAACTAAAATTAAAATGATATAAGGCGGGCTCTTTCCGATACAGGAAATTTAATGCTTTTACCGTTTCTTGCATCCCTTTATGTGGTGCATATTGAAGCAAATGCCAATCTAATGATTTAGTAAAGTTCCATTCATTGGTATCTGCAAACTCATTGCCCATAAAAAGCAACTTTGCTCCTGGATGGGTAAACATGTAGCCGTAAAGTGCCCTTAAATTGGCGAATTTCTGCCAATCATCTCCAGGCATTTTATACAGCATAGGCGATTTACCATGAACCACTTCATCATGCGAAAAAGGAAGCATGAAGTTTTCGGTAAAAGCATAAGTCATGCTAAAACTCAATTGATTATGGTGGTGCTTTCTACCCAGTGTATCAACCTTGAAATATTTTAAGGTGTCATTCATCCAACCCATCATCCATTTCATACCGAAACCTAAACCACCCGCATGAACCGGATGGGTAACTCCAGGATATGTGCTGCTTTCTTCGGCGATAGTTTGAACCCCTTCGAAATCACCATATACAGCCACATTAAGATCTTGAAGAAATTTAATTGCGCCAAAATTTTCAGGGCCGCCTTGATCATTTGTTGCGGCATCACCATCCTCACGAGAGAAGTTGAAATACAGCATCGATGCCACCGCGTCAACACGCAATCCGTCGGCATGGTACTGATCCAGCCAAAATATCGCATTGCTAATTAAAAATGAGCGCACTTCAGGCCTGTCGTAATTAAAAATATAAGATTTCCAATCGGGATGAAAACCCTTACGCATATCAGCATGCTCATATAAGTGTGTTCCGTCGAATTCATAAAGGCCATGTCGATCTCCAGGAAAGTGCGATGGAACCCAATCTAAAATCACCGCAATATTCGCTTTGTGAAGCGCATCAATCAGATACATCAAATCTTCAGGTGTCCCGTAACGGGAGCTTGCACCGAAGTAGCCCGTTATTTGGTATCCCCAACTTGGAAAGAAAGGAAACTCCATAACCGGCATTAACTCTACATGGGTAAAACCCATTTCCTTAATATATGGAACCAATCGGCCCGCAACCTCTCTGGCTGTTAACACCCTTTCAGGATTGCCCGGATCGCGTTCCCAAGAGCCTAAATGCAGTTCATAAACCGAGATAGGCTGATCGAGTGCATTAAGCTTTGGCCTTTTCGCCAACCACGATTTATCTTTCCAGGTATAATCGGTATCCCACACAATAGATGCCGTTTGGGGCGGATGTTCCCATTTACGGGCATAAGGATCGCCTTTTAAATGTTCAGATTCATCAAATCCTTTAACAAAGTATTTATATACATCGCCTTTTGCCAAGCCAGGAAGAAAACCTTCCCAAATGCCCGATTTATCCCAGCGTTTATTTAATGGATGAGCCGTATTATTCCAATCATTAAAATCTCCAACAACACTTACTCTTGTAGCATTAGGCGCCCAAACGGCAAAATAAGTTCCAGCGGTTTTCTCTAAAACAACAAGATGAGAACCCATTTTTTCATACAACCTAAAATGCTTACCGACCAAGAAAAGATCAATATCATAATCGGTAAACAGACTGTGTACCCAAACTGATTTACTGGTGTCGATTTTTGTTAAAGCTGCTTTTTTATCTGAAACTTTCTTTGTTTTTGACATAATCTTTTTGGCTAGACGTATTTAGATGTGAGATCGGAGTTAAAACCCCCAAATAATCATTAGCCCCAAAAACTAAACAGCATTTGGGGCTAAAAGATTTAAAGACTTAGAATCTGTATTTCGGCAAATGTTTTAAGGCACTTAAAGTGGAGAACATTTTTATCATCAGTATAAAAATCAGTTACCTCTTTATTATCCACTATAATTTTTTTCACCTTAAATTTAACACCCATTACATTACAAGCATAAAACTCATAATTAGGTGTATACAAGCCTTCTATCCGTTGATTAACTTTCAAAAGTTGGTTATCTGCTTTAACAGTAAACTTTTTCTCCAAATAAATATCTTGCTCAAAGGCAAAAGTATCGCCGTGGTCTTCATACATGTATGAGTTCACTTCGTAATCGCTTTGGTAAATATTTAAAGTTACTTCTGTGATTGATTTCTCGTCGACATACTGCATCACCGGATATTCTGGAATAACCGAACCTGCTCTTACAAACATTGGCATACTATCAATTTTCGCTTCCACCGTGTATTCGTTGCCACCATCTAACACTTCATTTGTCCAGAAATTATACCAGGTTCCTTTTGGAAGATATACTTTCCTTGAAATTGCGCCTTGCTCCAAAACAGGGCAAATCAACAATTTATCTCCATAACAAAATTCATCCTGACGGAAACTGTTACTGATATTTTCTTGCTCAAGCATCACTAGTGGACGCAATATTGGAAATCCATAACGGTGATGTTCCCAGAAAACGGAGTACAGGTAAGGCATTAAACGATACCTCAACTCAATAAATTTTCTATTGATATCTTCAAAGAATTCGCCAAAGCTCCAAGGTTCACGTTCTGCGGTATCGCCTGCAGAGTGTGCTCTCATAAAAGGAGAAAAAGTACCCAACTGAATCCAGCGGGTGAATAATTCGCCATCAGGTTCCCCACTAAAACCGCCAATATCGGTTCCGCAAAAAGGAACGCCAGAAACCGATAAACGCTGGCATTGAATATTACCAATTTTTAAATGTTCCCAGGTGGCAATATTATCACCAGTCCACACGCTGGCGTAGCGCTGCATACCAGAATAACCAGCACGGGTGATGGTAAAAGGACGTTTATTGCGCATCAGCTTTTTCAAACCTTCGTAGGTTGAACGCACCATTTGCATACCGTAAACATTATGTGCCTTGCGGTGCGAGCCACGGTAACCGTCGTAATTGTGGCGAACATCGTTAGGGAAAGTGCCCGAACCAAAAACTG
Organism: Pedobacter sp. AC212; assembly: GCF_979258625.1. Classification (NCBI taxonomy): domain Bacteria; kingdom Pseudomonadati; phylum Bacteroidota; class Sphingobacteriia; order Sphingobacteriales; family Sphingobacteriaceae; genus Pedobacter; species Pedobacter sp. AC212. Next base: position 4,494,943 of record NZ_OZ409870.1, read on the forward strand.
CAGGTTCGTTCATATCATTCCAGAAACCCGCAACGCCCATATCAACTAATTCTTCATATAATTTGCCCCACCATTTCCGCACTTTAGGATTGGTAAAATCAGGAAACTGGCAACGGCCCGGCCAAACATGGCCTTCCATAAAATAATCATCGCTTCGGCGGCAGAAATATTTATTGTCCTTACCTTCTTTGAAAACCCAATAATCATCATCCACCTTAATTCCCGGATCGATCATCACTACAGTCTTAAAACCATCATCAGAAAGTTCTTTGATCATTCTGCGTGGATCGGGGAAATATTTTTTATTCCAGGTGAAACAACGATAACCATCCATATAATCGATATCCAAATAAATGGCATCACATGGGATTTTACGGTCTCTAAACTGTTTCGCTATTTCTTTTACTTTAGTCTCAGGGTAATAACTCCAGCGGCACTGTTGGTAACCTAAAGTCCATTTTGGCGGCATAGGATGCGTACCCGTTAAACTTGCATAACGTTTAACCACATCCATGATATGTGGACCATGGATATAATAGTATTGCAATTCTCCCCCATCTGCCCAAAAACTCGTTTTAGAAACATCTTCGCCACCAAAATCGAAATACGATTTGAAGGTGTTATCAAAGAAGATTCCGTACGCAGCCTGATTATGAAGTCCGATGTAAAAAGGTATTGTTCTGTAAAGTGGATCCTGGTTCCAGCCGAAAGAATAAGCATCGGTGTTCCAGTTTTCGAAACGGCGGCCACGTAAATTGAAATTACCCGATTTATCACCTAAGCCAAAGAAGTTTTCTTCGGGATGGCATTTTTTCGTGGCATAAATATAGTAGCCTCCAAAATCGGTGTTTTCTTCCCAGTGCATAGAATTTGCCTCATCAACCATCACCAAGTTGGTAATGTTATCATAAAATGAAACATGAAAATTGGCTTTTTCTATTTTACAAGTAACCGAATGGGTTGATACGGTGTAATGATCTTCGTGCTCCTGCATTTTAAATACAGAAACTTTTTGATCTACTTCAGGCACTGCGTAAGAAAAATCGTCTAAAAATACACCATGTGGCGCCAGGCGAACGCGAATAATTTCGTCACTCACTACCCGAATTTCTACTTTAGCATCACCATCTGAAAAATAAAAACGGTTACCTTCTTTCTTAACTTTCTTTACTGTGCCAAGATATTGTTTAACAATAGGCTTAACAGATATATCAACTGGGTTATTTAGATGCTGTATTTCTTGTTCCTTATCGATCAGATCACTTACCTCGTTTATTTTGTCGTTATTCTCTTCCATCCTTATTTATTCAAAAATTTAATTTAATAGCTCTTAAACTGGGATGTGCTTAAGAAAGTACTATAATACAAATATTTTATAAAAAGGGGGTATTAAATAATAAATAAAAAGCCCCCGAATATTAATATCCGGGGGCTTCATGAAAGCGAACATTTTTAATCCCTATGGATTGAAAGAGAATGCCAAATAATATATAGCACCCGCTGCTGGGTTACCATAAGATGTAATGTAATATTTGTTCATCACGTTAGAGCCTCCCAATTTGATAGACGATTTTACCGATGGGATTTTATAACTCACCTGCGCATCTAAAGAGCTGTAAGCTGGTACATCGCCTGAGGCAAATGAAGAGTTCCAATAAAATTTATCTTGCCAACGGTAAGACAAGTTAAAACCTACGTTTTTAATAATTTCTTTATTTCCAAAACCCAGGTTGAAGCGAACTTTTGGTGTATTAAAATCGTTAATATAATTTACCGGAAGATCGCCAATTTGATTGTATGAAACGTTTCCACTAAAATTGTAGTTACCCACTAAATAATCTAACCCTAACGCCGCACCATAAGAAGTAACTTCCCCTTCAGCATTTACCGGAACGCCAAACTTTACAAAAGTTGGACTGGCTAAGGTGCCCACGTTCTGGTAAACATCTACAGCGGTAATAAAATCTTTGTAAATATTATAATAACCATAAGCATCAATCAATAGGTTCGGCAAGATTAATCCTTTGTAACCTAACTCATAAGACTGCACACTTTCCGGACGAACACCTCTTGCATCGAAAGTATATTGCTGCAATAAAGCAGGATTTGGCGTGCCTGTTGCGGCTGATGCCAAGAACGCACGGTAACTCACATCGGTAAAGGCTTTGTTGGTATTCAAATTGTATTTACCGAACATCACTTCTGGCAAACCACCAATTAAACGTTGAGAACCGCCTCCAACTGATAAATCAATGTATTGATTTTGAGTGGTTGGATTGCGATAACCAGTTTGGTAAGAAGCCCTGATGTTATTGTTTTTAGCTACAGTGAAAACCCCGGTAATACGTGGGGTAAAACGGCCTTCGAAATTCATGCTTTTATCATAACGACCGGCAAAAGTAAATTTCACTTTATCGTTAAATAGTTTTTTACCTATTTGAGCGAAAGCGCCATATTCATTAATGTCGATAGAACTGGTTAAATCGTTAAAGATTGTTCCTGCCGAATTTAAATCGTACAAACGATATGAAGCACCCACTTGAAACTCTACCACATTGTTAAAGGCATTGGTAAAATTGTACATTCCTTCGTAGTGGTATAAATTAGACTTATCATCAAACTTAGCACCGTAAACACCGCTACCAAAATTAGTTGCGCTGATGTTGGTGTTCATAATATTTTGTTTAGCCGTTTCAAATTGCGGGCTACCTGGCTCAAATCTACCTTGGTTAGCTACACCTCTTGCAGTTACATGGGCAGCAGCATCACTTTGTCCGGCGGCTCTTGCACCTACGTAATTACCAATATATTGTGGGAACCAAGTGGTTGATGCTTTAGAAACCTCATTAATATAACTTCCTAAAATTGATGAAATGTATGAATCGCCTGAACGTTCTTGCGTGGTGTACCCTTTAATAGAGAAATCTTGCCCTTTAACCTCTAATTTGTACTGACCAATATTGAAGTTTCGCAATGAGTAACGATCGGAACCTGTATAAACCGAAGTTCCCGTTCCCCAGTTTGCCTGTGCAACTGCTTGAATGGTATTGGTGATGTTGTAATACATCGCACCAGAAGCTTTCAACGATTTGGTATCATAATCTACCAAATCACGCTCATTGTAACCTGTCCTCGAGACATTTTGATCTGGAATTAAGTTTGCTTTTAAGCCAACATAAAATGGAAGATAATTTTGTACCGCAGGACGTAAGCCAGCTGGCAAACCAGCCAGAAAACCTGCCTGTTGTGCCGCATTAGGAATAGCTGCCCCAAAAGCACCATCCATCAAAGCTTTAATATTTGGTATAGCACCACCAGAACCAGCATTGATTCCTGATATAGTTGCATTTTGAACGCTTAAAGCTACATTACGCATATTCTGACTCACCTCATCGCCATAAACATTTATTCCATCATAGTTGGTATCACTATTTCTATCACCTGATTTGGCTGTTCTTGCATTGCGATCAAAGTTCGAATAGTTGGTTCCCATCCAATCCTTTGCTTGTAAAAACGAGAAAGCCGCTTTAACACCAAACTTATTGTTCCATGATTTTGCTAAACGAACATCCAATTGGTTAAAAGGCTGTACGCTGCTGTTATCGTCATTTACGTGGTTAATGCCTGTTTTGTATTGAAAACTAGCACCCTGATATTTGAATGGATCTTTAGAAGTCATTAATAAAGTACCATTAATACCGCCAGCACCATATAAAGCGGATGAAGCTCCTGGTAAAAGTTCCACATTATCTACATCAAGTTCCGTAATACCCACAATATTACCAACCGAAAAGTTCAAACCTGGCGCCTGGTTATCCATTCCATCGATGTATTGATTGAAACGGGTATTACCATTTGAGTTGAAACCACGTGTATTAATGGATTTAAAGGTTAAGCTTTGCATGCTACTTTCTACACCTTTCATGTTGTTCAAGGCATCGTAAAAAGATGGTGCTGCAATTTCTCTAATCGAAGCAGCGCTCATTCGCTCAATGGAAACTGGCGATTCTAATATACGTTCCGGAGTTCTCGATGCAGAAACCACCACATCACCTCCTAAAACTACAGCGGCTTCCAATTCAATGTTAATTCCGGCAGTGTTGCCAGTTACCTGACGCTCTACTGTGCCATAGCCTACATAAGATGCCACTAAAGTAAATGGCACTTTGGCAGATGTACTGAAAGAAAAACTTCCATCACCAGATGATGCAGTACCACCAGTTTGACCTTTTATGGTTACACTTACTCCAACGAGGCCTTGTTTTGATTCCTTATCTTTAACGGTTCCACTAACCGTGATGTTCTGTGCCTTTGCCGCAATATTTATTGCAAATACAAAGAATAACACATACAAGATTTGTGTAAAGTTCCTACTCATAAATGATTAAAATTTGGTTAGTTGTATTATTAGTTAGGATAAACTTAAATGCTTTTTTTGAATTAAACAAATTATGTTTGCATAATAATTTCGATTCATTTTTTAATTTGGATTGATAATCAGTTTGTTGTATTTTCATTCAATTAAAATCACCATTTTACTTTATCTTAGTCACCTGATAGTTTTCAGCTAACCATTATTTATGAATAAAATTAAAGCTCTATTCTGTGTAATAATCCCCATAACACTTGCCTTTTTATTTAATACGAAAATTGGCCAAAACCCACCGCTGCTGAAATTTCTGAACCCTTTTATGGGGTTTTGGCAAAATGCTGAAAACAATCATTTTATTTTCAATCATAAAGCAAAAATTAAAGGCGCAATTGATAAAATTGAAATCGTTTTTGATGACAGAATGATCCCTCATATTTTCGCCCAAAATGATCACGATCTTTATTTGGCACAAGGTTACGTAACGGCCATGCATCGCCTTTGGCAAATGGATTTTCAAACGCGTTTTGCCGCAGGAAGAATTAGTGAAGTGGTTGGAGAAAAAGCAATTGAAGTTGATCGTTACCAACGTAGAATGGGCATGGTTTATGGCGCTGAACATTCGCTAAAAGGAATGATGGCTGACCCAAAAGCAAAAGAAATGATTTTAGCTTATACCGAAGGCATCAATGCTTATATCAAAACGCTTTCTCATTCTAATTATCCTTTGGAATATAAGTTACTGGATTTTAAACCTGAAAACTGGACGCCTATTAAGTGCGCCCTGTTATTAAAACAAATGTCGGCCGTTTTGGCAATGGGTTCCGACGAGTTTTACATGACTAACATCCTGAAAAAATTTGGCCCAGAAGTCACTAAAGATCTTTTTCCTGATTATCCTTTTAAAGAAGACCCGATTATTCCCGTGGGTACCAAGTGGGATTTCACCCCTTTACCAACCCCAAAAACGCCTCAAAGTTTTACCGATGCTACCACAGGCGATGTAAAAACAAAAGAAAAAATTGAAGGTATCGGAAGTAATAATTGGGCACTTTCTGGCTCGAAAACGGCTTCTGGATATCCAATTCTAGCCAATGATCCGCACTTGGATTTAACGCTTCCATCTATCTGGTACCAGATTCAGCTACATGCACCTGGGGTAAATACCTATGGCGTTTCTTTACCTGGTGCACCAGGAGTAATTATAGGTTTCAACCAAAAAATTGCCTGGGGCGTAACCAATGTTGCTGCCGATGTGCTGGATTTCTATCAGATTAAATTCAAGGATTCATCCCACAATGAATATTGGTACAATAACAAATGGAACAAAACAACCAGGCGTTTAGAAAACATCAAAATCCGTGGAAGCAAAGATGAAATCGATACGGTTTATTATACGCACCATGGTCCCGTAGTTTACTTTCAAAAACCTAAATATGGCAGAGCCGATAACGTGCCCGTTGGAGATGCCTTGAGATGGATTGCACACGATCGGTCAAACGAATTGATGACTTTTTATTATCTGAATCGAGGAAGTAACTATAACGATTACCGCAAGGCACTCACTTTTTATACCGCACCAGCTCAAAATTTTGTGTTCGCCAGTATAGATAACGATATCGCCATTACACCAAATGGAAAATTTCCACTAAAATGGAAAGAACAAGGTAAGTTTATTTTAGATGGAACCGATCCGGCTTATGATTGGCAGGGATGGATTCCAGCGGCTCAAAACCCAACAGTCAAAAATCCACCACGTGGTTTCGTAAGTTCGGCAAATCAATCCTCAACCGACCCAACTTACCCTTATTATATCAACTGGGAATTTGCGCCTTACGAAAGAGGAAAGAGAATTAATGATCGCTTAGGCGCCATGAGCAAAGCAACGATGGATAGCATTAGGTTAATGCAAACCGATAACTACAGTATTTTGGCTCAAAACGTTCTGCCTGCAGTCGTACCGTTGTTAAACCCAGAAAGTTTAAATGCGACACAAAAAGAAGCCTTGAGCTATATAAACAAATGGAGCAAACGTTATGATGCGGATGAAATTGCAGCCAGCGTTTTTGAAATATTCACCAAGCGTTTAGCTTACAATATCTGGAATGATGAATTTGTAGTGAAAGGCATTCCGATGCGTTATCCTTCGAGAGACCGTACCGTGGAAATGATTCTAAAAGAACCAAATGCCAAGTGGTATGACAACATCAACACCAAGCAAAAAGAAACACTTCCTGATTTGGTAAACGACGCCTTCAAATACAGCTGTGATAGCTTAGAACGCCGTTTTGGCCCGATAAATAAAGATTGGCGATGGAGCAATGTAAAGCAAACGAATGTACCACACCTGGCGAAAATTCCAGGTTTCGGTTCGAAAATTCTCCAAATTGGAGGAGCAAAAAGCACCATTAATGCCATCAGTGAAACCAACGGACCATCATGGAGGATGGTGATTGAACTAGGTAAAACGCCAAAAGGTCATGGTGTTTACCCAGGCGGTCAATCTGGAAATCCGGGTAGTAAATTTTATGATAATATGGTGGATACCTGGGCAAGTGGTCAGCTGTATGACTTGTTTTACATGCAAACTCCTGACGATCAATCTGGAAAAATAATCTCTCGTTTAAAAATTTCAAAATAGTTTAAAATGGTATTTATCGTTATCGTCATAATTTGTTTTTTACTTCAAATGATTGCGCCTTGGTGGGTAATTATTGTAGTTGCGTTTGCCACCTGTGGCATCATCGGTAAAACAGCCAAAATTGCTTTCTGGCAATCTTTCTTTGCCATTTTTTTGCTGTGGATTGGCTATGCTTTATTTAAAAGTTTACCTAACGACAACGTTTTGGCGGGTCGCGTTGCAGTAATGACAGGAATTAAAATTTGGTGGGCGCTACTATTAGTTACCGGAATATTAAGCGGATTGGTTGCCGGCATCAGCGGTTTTTGTGGCTATCATTTTAGAATGGCCATGCTTGCTAAAAAAACTGACGAGAAGTTAGCATAATGCTTCGTACTTTTGTAGTGTGATGCTGCTTACTGAAGATATCTTTTCAATACACAATGATGATGAGTTTAGTGCTCATGCTTTGTCCGTTTTTAACCACCAGGTTACGCATTGTGAAATTTACAGGCAATACGTTCATCATTTAAAAGTTGATGTGGCGGAAGTAAAGCGCCTGGAAGAAATTCCCTTTCTTCCCATCAGCTTTTTTAAAACGCACAGTATTTTAAGCAGTCAACTTCCTGTTGAAATCACTTTTAGCAGCTCGGGAACCACTGGAATGATTCAAAGCAGTCATCACGTAACCAATGTTAAACTATATGAGCAAAGCTATCTACAAGCTTTTGATCAATTTTACGGAAACATTCGCAATTATTGCTTTTTAGCCTTGCTTCCCTCCTACCAACAGCGGTCGGGCTCTTCGTTAATTTATATGGTTAATGATTTAATCGAAAAAAGCAACCATCCTGAAAGCGGTTATTTTCTTTATAACCATGATGATTTGTACCAAACTTTGCTTGCCCTTAAAACGAAGAACCAACCAACTGTTTTAATTGGCGTAACCTATGCCCTACTTGATTTTATTGAAAATTACGATATCGATTTCCCTGATTTAATTGTAATGGAAACCGGTGGAATGAAAGGAAAACGCAAAGAAATGGTTCGGGAAGAGTTGCATGCACAATTGACTCAAGGTTTTGGCGTACCCACTATCCATAGCGAATACGGAATGACGGAATTGCTGTCTCAGGCTTATTCTTTAGGAGACGGTATTTTCAACTGCCCCAAGTGGATGAAAGTTTTGATTCGTGATACAAATGATCCATTATCTTTAGTGCAAATCGGAAAAACCGGCGGCATTAATGTAATCGATTTAGCAAATATCAATTCTTGCTCTTTTATTGCTACGCAGGATTTAGGCAGAGTAAACAGCGACGGCAGTTTTGAAGTTTTAGGTAGGTTTGATAATGCCGATATTAGAGGTTGTAATTTGTTGGTGCAGTAACTAAGTTTTAAATCTTTTATCAAAAACGAAGTCTCTTCTGTTTACAAGCTTAATTTTTTTACTATCTGGATGGTTAGGATTGATAATAAAATTAAATTCTTCCTCCAATATAATGGATGGAACCTTCATCAACAGATAAATTCCATCGCGAACAAACATATCGCCTATTTTTTTTAGTTCATCCGCTTTCTGAGGATCTCTCCAATCCTCAGGCAAATCAAAAATGCTGATGTCATATATTTTATCATCTGGTACATCAAATGTAGCAAGAACAAAAGGGCGGTCTACTTGCTCTGGACTTAAATGCACTAGCACTTCCATTACTGCCATGGCTCTGCTTTCCGCCAAATACACAACAGCTGTTCCTTTATTATTCCACCTGCCGCCATATTGTTTAGCACCAGCGCCACTTAAATCTTCAATATATTTTGAAGATGAAATTCTATAGATTAACATTAACTAAATATCCCGTGCTCGATTCGGCCTAAAATATCTGATACGATGGTGAAACCAATATGTGTATCTAAAAGATCAAAAGGAATTTCGCCACCTAAGGCATAATTTGGGGATTTTACCCAACTGTTAAATGCTTTGGCACTACCTAAAACCTCAATGCCCCTTTCGTATAACCTTGCAAGTTCAATGGCCCGATCGGCATACTCCGTTTTAACCAAGGTATCTGGCGTATATCGCTGTAAAGTTCTATCTGAAATGTGCAATACTGCAGCAATTTCTTCTATCGTTAAAGAAATCTGTTTTGCCAGAGCAGTTATTGATTTTTTGGTAATCCCTTTACGGGCGAGTTTAAGCAAATCGTATTCAGAATAATTGGCGAAGGAACTACCCATCATGGCCACCATAGGTGTATGCATAACGTTTCCGTAAGCTACCACACGCTCTTCAACAACTTTTGACTCTTCAACTTTCCTTTTCATAACCGACAATCATACTCAAATATATACATTTTGTCTGGTAATAAAAAATTCTTAAAAAAAAAGTCCTAGAATGATCTAAGACTTTCTGAAACAAAATATTTTACTGAATCTTATTCCGCGATCAGCAGGAAATAGTTTTTCTTACCTTTCTGAACAACGATGAATTGATCATTAATCAAATGATCGGCATTAAAGATCTGTGTTGCTTCAGCAACCTTTTCTTTATTTACCGAAACACCACCACCTTGAATCAACTTTTTGGTTTCTCCTTTTGAAGGAAATACGGAAGCTTTCTCAGCCAGTAATGTAGCAGCATCTATTCCATGAGCCAGTTCTGCTTTCGAAATTTTGAATTGAGGAATTCCCTCAAACATCTCTAATACTTGTCTTTCCGAAAGGGTTTTCAAAAATTCAAGAGATCCGTTTCCGAATAAAAATTCGGAAGTTTTGATTGCTGTTTCTAAAGCTTCTACCGAGTGCGTTTTAACGGTGATGTCTTCAGCCAACGCTTTTTGCAAAATTCGCAAGTGCGGTGCTGTATCATGTTCAGCCTCTAAAGCTTCGATTTCGGTTTTGGTTTTTAGCGTAAATATTCTGATCCATTTCTTAACATCATCATCTGATGCATTTAACCAAAACTGATAAAATTTATATGGAGAAGTTTTTTCGGGATCTAACCAAACCGCACCGCTTTCAGTTTTACCGAATTTTGTTCCGTCAGCTTTTTTAATTAATTGCGTAGTAATCGCATAGGCTGTTCCAGCATCTTTTCTTCTAATCAGTTCTGTTCCGGTAACAATATTTCCCCACTGATCTGATCCACCCATTTGAACCAAACAGTTTTCATTTTTCCATAAATGATAAAAATCGTATCCCTGAATCAACTGGTAGCAAAATTCGGTAAATGATAATCCAGAATCACCTTCTAAACGTCTTTTTACGCTATCCTTTGCCATCATATAATTGACAGTGATATGTTTACCAACATCTCTGATGAAGGTAAAAAGATTCATATCCTTAAACCAATCGGCGTTGTTTACCATCACTGCACCATTGCCACCATCCTCAAAAGTTAAGAATTTAGCCAATTGCTTCTTCATCCCTTTCAGGTTGTGTTCAATCATCTCTGGTGTTTGCAAATTACGCTCATCAGACTTTCCTGAAGGATCGCCCACCATTCCTGTGGCACCACCCACTAAAGCATAAGGCTTATGACCAGCTTTTTGGAAATGAATTAAAGTCATGATCTGCGTGAGATGGCCAACATGTAAAGAATCTGCAGTTGGGTCAAACCCGATATAACCAGAAGTCATACCTTCGTTTAACTTTTCTTCAGTATTCGGCATAATATCATGCAGCATGCCACGCCACCTTAACTCTTCAACAAAATTCGTCATTGTACAAACACTTTTATAATTGTGCGTGCAAAGATAAAATTTTAGCTTAGTTTAAAGCAAATTAGTTGGTAAGTGTAAACCAGCTTTTAAAATCAGTCTTGGCGGCGTTAAAATCAGCATGGCCAATTAAACAATTTAGCTTACTGTCGCTGCGAATAGCCTGATTTGGAACGCCTGAATTTCCCAACCAATTCTCGCACAATTTAATAATTAAAGATACTTCCTTATCTTCAACAGCATCCATATCCATGGCATTTAGCGCCACATATTCGTCTTTGTTTACACCTGCGGGCAAATCCCAATGTTTACCAGCTGTATCATTAACCATCATTGGGCGCAATACTGGGTTCATTCTTATAAAATCTATAGGTTTTGCAGGCATCGATGAGTTCAAAATCATGTAAGCAATAAAAGCTGCTGTATCAGGCGGGTCATTCAAAATACTGGTTCCCATTTTTTGAATATCCTTAATCAAGCCTGGCGCCTCATGTTTCGCTTTCAATTCATCGTAACGCACAGGAATTTCTTCATCGTATTGCAGTTGCGAAACAGATCCTGTACCTATTGAGAGAACTTGAATGTGCTCAATTTGATACTGTTCACGGTTGCAAATGGCCTCAGTAACAGCTGCTAAAACCGGATTATTATTACCCGTTACGCCGCCATCCCAATAAAATTTGAGCTTATTATTTACTTTGAACGCCGCAGGTTCGTTAAAGTAATTAACGGGTGCCGTACTCGAAGCGTGAATGGCCTCAACCAAACTCACTAAACAATCTGAAGGTGTTTTAGCAGTAGCGGACAAATTTTTAAGTTTCCGCTCTATCACCGATGTAGATGCCAAGCTATCGCAATCTGTTCGAAACATTTCCGCCCGGTTACGATAGTAATCGTATCCGATAATTAAAAATTGAGTTTTGATATCTCCGTTAACCGCAACATGTTGTGGAATGTGCATCAGATCAATTTGCGATATTTTTGGAAGAATATCTTTTAAGGCTTGATATTTTCGTTTTGTTGCATATTTTGCACCTATTTTAAAAATTCGAGCTACGCTGGAAAGCAAACTTTTTTCAAAAAAACTTAATCTGGAAAATACCTTACTCCTCAATTGTTCATCGCCAAAAATCTTTTCAATTTCTGATAAACGAAGGTTCTCGGCCATAGCGGCGGCAACGAGGCTCCCGCCACTATTGGCAGCCACCAAATCGAATTTTGACAATACCTCATGCCCTGTTGGATCAGGATTATTAAAAGTTTCTGCAAAGAGCTTTCTTAAACATTTTACTTGAATAAGCGCCCAGGATCCGCCTCCATCTAAAGAAAGAATCCTGTAAGTTTTGGGATGAGGCATGATGATCAATTATGGTATTTAAATTTATAAATAATTAACTTACAAAACAATACAGGTTCGAAGCCGAACATTTACCCAATTCAGTTTTTCGGCAATAAAGAAAACATTAACTTGTGAGCATGAATTTCTTGTCTCACTACTACTTCGATAAATCAAATGATGATGCCAATGTGGTTTTGGGAACAGTATTGCCTGACTTAATAAAAAACGCTTCCAAAGAGGCCAATTTATACCCTCAAAAAAACGAATTCCTTTTCTTAGGAAATCCTGATGAAGAATCGCTATTAAGAGGCTGGAAAAGACATCTCTCAGTTGATTTGCTTTTCCACTCTTCCAATTATTTCTTGGAAAAAACTACTGAATTGAAGTTCCTTATAAAACCAATTGTCGAAAATACGCCGGTTCGACCCTCGTTTTTAGCGCACATCGGGTTAGAACTTCTACTTGATCACCTACTAATAGAACACAATCTCATTCAGGTAAATCATTTTTACGACAAATTATCGGCGGTGAAAAAGGAATCACTAGGCGATTTCCTCACGCATTGTGGCTTGAAAGATCAATCGGTTTTTTTTAAATTTATGGAAGGTTTCATTAGTAGCAAATACCTCTTGAGTTATCAAAAGCTAGAAAACATCAGCTATGCGCTAAATAGAATTTGCATGCGTTTGTGGCCAGAAACTTTAAACGAAAAGCAATTGGCAGCGCTAACATTTCAATTGGAAATATTTAAGGAAACGCTGGAGAAAGATTTTATGGAAATTTTCGAGGAGATATCGGATCAATTATCCGGCAGTTAATTATTTTTCCAAACGAATCCTAAAGCAACTCATCCTTTTTTTATATTTGCTCTTATGTCGCTATTTGCAATTAAAGAAGAAATGGATGCGCTGGTTGCCGAGTTAAACCAGCATAATTACAATTATTATGTACTGGCTATGCCAACCATTGGCGATTATGAGTTTGATAAAAAGCTTAAGCATCTTGCTGAATTAGAAAAGGCAAATCCTGATTTTGCTGACCCAAACTCTCCTACTCAACGAGTAGGTGGCGACATTACCAAAAACTTTATTACCGTAAATCATAAATACCCAATGTTATCGCTGGGTAATACTTATAATGAACAGGATCTTCGCGATTTTGACGAACGGATTCGAAAAGCAATCGGCGATAACTTTGAATACGTTTGCGAATTAAAGTTTGACGGATTATCAATCAGCCTCACTTATGAAAACGGAAAATTGCTAAGAGCAGTAACCCGTGGCGATGGAAGCAAAGGTGATGACGTGACCAATAATGTTAAAACCATCCACACTATCCCGCACCAAATCAAAACTGAAAAAGCACCAGAGCATTTCGAAATTCGGGGAGAGATTTTTATGCATAAGGCCGCGTTTCTGCGTTTAAATGCTGCACGTGAAGAATTAGGAGAAATTCCTTACGCTAATCCACGCAACTTTGCTTCCGGAACGATAAAAATGCAAGACAGCAAGGAAGTTGCGAAGAGACCTTTAGATGGTTTCATTTATTTTTTATACACCGACAAAAACGAGTTTAAAAATCATTGGGATAGCCTACAAGCGGTTAAAGATTGGGGCTTTCATGTGTGCGAACACAATCGCTTAGTTAAAAATATTGATGATGTTTTGGCATTCATTCACCATTGGGAAACTGAGCGTTTTAAACTGAGTTACGATATTGATGGAATCGTGATTAAGGTGAACAGTTATGCCCAGCAACAGGAACTTGGTTTTACAGCTAAATCTCCACGCTGGGCCATCTCCTATAAATATAAAGCTGCCGAAGTGGAAACCGTTTTAGAGAAGGTAACCTATCAGGTTGGTCGAACTGGAGCAGTAACGCCCGTAGCTAATTTAAAGCCTGTTTTATTGGCAGGAACAACTGTTAAAAGAGCTACTTTGCATAATGCAAACGAAATCGAAAGATTGGATTTACATGAAGGCGATACTGTTTTTGTAGAGAAAGGCGGGGAAATCATTCCGAAAATAATAAAAGTGAATTTAGATAAAAGAGTTGAAGGCTCCAACCGTGTTCATTATCTACACAACTGCCCGGAATGCGGAACTGAACTGATTAGAAAAGAAGGAGAAGCGGTGCACTATTGTCCGAACGATGAAGGTTGCCCGCCACAAATCGTCGGAAAAATTCAACATTTTATTTCACGCAAAGCGATGAACATTGATGGGCTGGGTGATGAAACTATTGAAACTTTTTATAAACATGGCTTAGTCAATCACATTAGCGATCTCTATACTTTACATTTAAAATCAGATCAGTTAAAAAGCTTAGATCGGTTTGGCGAACGCTCCATTGAAAACATGCTTGCTGGAATCGAAAAATCAAAAGAAATGCCATTTGAGAAAGTGCTTTTCGGATTAGGCATTCGTTACGTGGGAGAAACAGTTGCAAAAAAACTAGCCGCTGGCGTAAAAAATATCGACAACTTATCTCGTGCCACAATTGACGAATTAATTGCCATAGATGAAATTGGGCAACGCATTGCCGAAAGCATTGTTGAGTATTTCGCAAAAAAAGAGCATTTAGAGCAGGTTCATCTATTAAAATTAGCGGGTTTGCAGTTCGAAATTGAAGAAAAGGTAATTGAACTGGCGAGTGATAAACTTATTGGAAAAACATTCGTAATTTCGGGCGTTTTTGAAAATTACGGCCGCGAAGAATTGAAAGATATTATTGAGGCAAATGGTGGAAAAATTTTGAGTGGAATATCAGGTAAATTAAATTATTTGGTAGCCGGTGATAATATGGGACCATCCAAGTTAGAGAAAGCAAACAAACTAAATATTCCCATCATCAGTGATGCAGAACTTTTAGAAATGATAAAATAAAATGAGAGCGTGATTGAATGAGTGATTAAATGAATGCTTAACACCTTCATTCAATCTGTTATTCAAAATTCAATAATTATAAATTAAAATGAATAAATTTCAGGGTACTGGTGTGGCATTGGTTACACCTTTCAACACAGATGGATCTGTTGATTATAATGGTTTAAAAAACCTGATTAATCACTTGATCGACGGAGGGATAGATTACCTCGTTTCTTTAGGCACAACCGGCGAAACCGCTACAATGACCAAGGATGAGAAGAAGAAGGTGTGGGCTTATACTGCTGAAATAAACAATAATAGATTACCCTTAGTTGCCGGCATTGGTGGCAACAATACCTTGGCTGTTGCAGAAGATATCAAATCTTTTGATGCAAACGGCTATAGTGCCATTTTATCTGTAAGTCCTTACTACAACAAGCCAACTCAAGAAGGAATTTACCAACACTATAAATATTTAGCCGAGGTTTCACCTTTGGATTTAATCGTTTATAATGTTCCTGGACGTACGATGAGTAATATGACTCCTGAAACCACCTGTAGATTGGCGCATGATTTCGATAATATCATTGCCACGAAAGAAGCTTCAGGAAGTTTTGACCAATTCAATCAGATTATGAGGGATAAACCAGAAGATTTCCTATTAATTTCTGGTGATGACCCTATTACTCTGCCAATGATTGCTTTAGGTGCATCTGGAATTATTTCTGTAATTGCGAATGCTTTACCACGACAGTTTTCTGATATGGTGAGACAATGTTTAGCCAGGGATTTCAAAGGCGCCACTCCTGCACACTTAAGCTTGGTAGAATTTACGCGTTTAGCATTTGCAGAAGGAAACCCAGCGGGAATAAAAGCTGCACTTAAACATCTGGGTGTTTGTGATGATACAGTAAGGTTACCATTGATTAAAGCGTCTTCAACATTAGAACAATCGATTATCAAAGAGATCGAAAAACTAGGTCAATTAGCTTAAAAAACAAAAGAAGTCAAGTTTTTGAACTTGACTTCTTTAAATATCTTTATTGCTTAAGCTTTATTTTTAGTGTCCTGAACCTCCAAACGAATCGCCTGAGCTAAGTTTTTCAAATCCTGCATGCCTTTACGAACTCTTGTTCCTGCGGCACTGTTTCCTTTGTTATAAAATTTGTCTGCATCAGCTTCTAAAGCTGCAACCAGACTTTTTACTTCTTCAAATTTTTTCATTTTTTAGTACTCCTACAATTTTAAAGGTTTGATTTTTAATTATCTAACTCTAATTTAATAGGTTTGTTGTAGAAACAAAAATTTTTAACTGAATAAAAATCGCCGTTGATGCCGTTTTTTTCCACACTGAAACGTTTTATGAACATCAGTAATTATAAAAACAACAAGCAACGATCTGACTTGCAGTATATTAAAAAAATTAACTCATAAAAAAAGCCCTTTAAACTAGTTTAAAGGGCTTTTAAAATATAATTATCAATTAAGCTATTGCAAACTGATTCTCTTTATAATAACCATTTTCAAGCTTTTCTGCAACTTCGCTAAAAGCATCTAACGTACGTTGAACATCTTCTAATGTGTGTACAGCTGTTGGAATTAAGCGCAACTCAATCATTCCTTTTGGAATTACCGGATAAACAACAATCGAACAGAAAATGCTGTAGTTCTGGCGTAAATCGAAAGTGATTGCTGTCGCATCAGTAAGCTCTCCTTTTAAGAAAACTGGCGTTACCACAGAATCAGTTACACCCAAATCGAAGCCTCTTTCACGCAATCCTTTTTGCAAAGTCATCGCAATTTCCCATAACTTATCTTTAAGTTCTGGTTTGCTCTTCAACAATTCCAAACGTTTTAATAATCCTTTAACCATTGGCATTGGCAACGCCTTAGCAAAAGTTTGTGAACGCATGTTATATCTTAAAAAGTTGGTAATCTCTTCAGTAGAAGCTACAAAAGCGCCAATACCGGCCATAGATTTTGCAAAGGTTCCGAAGTAAACATCAATTCCTTCGATACAATCTTGAGCTTCGTGCGTACCTGCACCAGTTTTACCCATTGTACCAAAACCGTGAGCATCATCAACCAAAATACGGAAATCAAATTCTTTCTTTAAATCAACAATCTCTTTCAGTTTACCTTGAGCACCACTCATACCAAAAACACCTTCGGTAATTAATAAAATACCTCCGCCAGATTCTTTGGTTAATTTCGTAGCACGCTCTAATTGTTTTTTCGCACTTGCAATATCGTTGTGTTGGTACACAAAACGTTTACCCATGTGTAAACGAAGACCATCGATAATACAGGCATGAGATTCGCCATCATACACAATCACATCATTTCTATCCACCAAAGTATCGATGATAGAAACCATCCCCTGATAACCATAATTCAATAAAAACGCATCAGGTTTACCCACAAATGCTGCAAGTTCCTGCTCCAGTTGTTCGTGGTATTTGGAGTTTCCACTCATCATACGGGCACCCATCGGGTAAGCCATACCAAATTCTGCAGCTGCATCAGCGTCTGCTTTTCTAACTTCTGGGTGGTTGGCTAAACCTAAATAATTGTTTAAGCTCCAAACCAAATGCTCTTTTCCTTTGAATTGCATGTGAGGTGCAATTTCTCCCTCTAATTTTGGAAACGAGAAATACCCATGAGACCATTTTTGGTGTTGACCAAGTGGGCCCATGTGCTTTGCTATCTTTTCAAATATATCCAATGTATTATGTGTTTTTTGATAATAAAAATTTTGCGAATTTACGGTTTATTTGGCTTAAAATCAACCAGATTAATCTTCCGCTTGTCAATTAAGATTTTTAACAATCTAAATTTATGCCAAAAAAGCCCCGATAGTAAATCGAGGCTTTAAAATTATATTTGGTTTGATTTAATCAACGTTATCGTGTAAGAAAGAATTGTTTGGTCTAATCTCTGTACCACCATCTTGATCGTTACTTAAAGTGAAACGACTCACTTGCGATTCAGAAGAATGTTGAACTTGCTGTAGCTGCATTTGTTTGCGTTTGTAAGCAGGTTCATTTTCTAATTCTTGCAAGCCGTTGGTAGTGCGCAATTTCATGCTTAAATCTTTCAGACGTAAGATACGTTCTTTAGATTTTTTCAACTGCTCTTCCATCGATTCATCATTTTTGTCGTCATCCAAACCAGTAACAGGCATTTCCACTTCCGGCTCTGGAGCAGGTTGTACCGCTGGTGTTTCGAACACAAAATTGGTTTCTGCCAACTTTACCTCAAACTCAAAACCTGTTTCCTGTGGTTCTTCTACCTGAGGCTCTTCTTCAATTAAAGTATGACGAACAACATTATTTTCAGGCTCTTGAACTTTTTGAGGTTCAGCTTTTGCAAACATTCCACCGAAAAGATCAGCTTGTGAAACTTCCTCTTTAGCTTTCAAAACCGGCTCGTAACTTGGAGCAGCCTTTGGCTGAATAAAAGAATTTACCGGCTCAACCGGGCGAACCAACGGAGCTTCTTCAGGAGTTAATAATGAGATCTTCTTTTTGTTTTTCTCTTCATGAACACGCTCTTCAGATGTTTGGAAGCCAGTAGCAATAATAGTTACCGATAATTTCTCTCCTAATGATTCATCTGTACAGTTACCCCAAATTAAATCAGCAGATAAACCTGCTTTTTCCTGAATGTAATCAGTAATGATGGAAACTTCATCCATTGTTACTTCCTGAACACCAGAACTGATGTTCAATAAAATATAGCGGGCACCTTCAATTTCGTTATCTTTTAATAGTGGAGATGCTAAAGCACCCTCAACTGCTTGTAAAGCACGATCTTCACCATCAGCTGCGTGACTACCCATAATGGCGACACCGCTCTCCTTCATTACAGTACGCACATCCTTAAAGTCCACGTTTATATAACCTGGAACTGTAATAATCTCTGCAATGCCTTTTGCTGCTGTTGTTAAAATATCATCGGCCTGACCAAATGCAGAACCTAGGGTTAAATTCCCGAAGATCTCACGCAATCTATCGTTAGAGATCACCAAATAAGAATCTACATATTTTTTCAATTCTTCCATGCCCTCATCAGCCTGAAGCTTACGTCTCTTTCCTTCAAAAGAGAATGGCGTGGTAATAATGGCAACTGTTAAAATATCAAGTTCTTTGGCAGCTTTGGCAATAATTGGAGATGCACCAGTTCCGGTACCACCACCCATTCCAGCAGTAATAAACAACATTTTTGTTGTACTACCCAACATGGCTTTAATATCATCGATATTTTCTATCGCTGAGTTTTTGCCAACCTCTGGAATAGAACCAGCACCCATACCTTCAGTTAAACTAGCCCCTAATTGTACCTTGTTAGGTATCGGACTAGATTCCAAAGCTTGGGCATCTGTATTACAAATAATAAAGTCTACACCAGTAATACCCGACAGGTACATATGGTTTACTGCGTTGCCGCCACCGCCCCCAACACCAATTACTTTGATGATTGATGACTTATCTTTTAACATTTCGAACTGCATATCTTTATGAATCAGTTGTTTAAAAAGTTTTAAATTCTGTTCATTACTCAACGTAATATTAACACTTTTTCAACAGACGTTTTCCACAAGTGTTAAGAATGTGGAAAACTCACATGTTGTTGAAAAAAACTTAGCTTTTCAGATAATCTTCATCGCTAACATTCATATCATCTTGAATGAATGTTTTTGTTTTAGCCAGGAGTTTGTCAAATAAACCCGGACCGCGTTTTTCTTTTTCTTTCTGTGCTTTTGGCTTTTCTACAAAAACACCCGGCTGTTTCATTTCCTCAATTAATTCTTCAGCTTTCTGAATACCTTTGATTAATAAACCAACACTGGTAGCATACATCGGGCTTTTCAAATCATCGTAAATCGCCTTTGGCATATCTTCATATTTAGATAAATGCTCATTTGGATAACCAATACGGCAATCTAAGCCTGTAACATATTCTACCGCCTGCGATAAGTGTTTCAATAAAGCACCACCACCCGTGATTACAATTCCGCCGATTAGTTTTTTCTCATAACCAGAAGATTTGATCTCGTAGTAAACATGCTCGATGATTTCTTCCATACGGGCCTGGATAACATAAGCCAGGTTTTTAACCGAAATTTCTTTCGGCTCACGACCGCGAAGACCAGGAACGCAAATGATCTCGTTTTCTTTATTTTCTTCAGCCAAAGCAGAACCAAAACGTGTTTTCAATAACTCAGCTTGATTGCGCATTACTGAACAACCTTCCCTGATGTCTTCAGTGACGCTATTCCCCCCGAACGGAATCACAGCTGTATGACGAATAATACCCTCATGGAAGATGGCAATATCAGTAGTTCCACCACCTATATCAACCAATGCAATACCAGCCTCTTTTTCTTCATCGCTCAACACCGATTCAGAAGATGCCAATGGCTCAAGTATCAGATCTTGAGTTTGCAATCCTGCATTATTTACACATTTGATGATATTTTTAACCGCTGTAACCTGCCCGGAGATGATATGGAAATTAGCCTCCAAACGTACACCGGCCATCCCGATAGGATCCTTAATTCCCGGTTCGTTATCAATGGTGAACTCTTGTGGTAATACATGGATAATTTCCTCACCTGGAGGCATCACCAATTTAAACATATCATCAATTAACTTATCGATATCTTTTTTACCGATTTCGTTATTTAATTCTCTTCTTGTTAAAATTCCTCGGTGCTGCAAGCTTTTAATGTGTTGACCGGCAATACCAACATTTACCACTTGTATTTCTACATTTGATTGTCCACTCGCCACCTCAACCGCCTGAGCAATGCCCTGCACTGTTTTTTGAATGTTAGAAACTACTCCTCGTGTCACCCCCGCCGATTCTGCCTTTCCTATTCCTAAAATTTCTATCTTACCATGTTGGGTTCTACGGCCAACGATAACACATATTTTTGTAGTACCGATATCTAATCCTACTACAATGGGAGACTGACTGGTAAATTTTGCCTTGTCCATATTCGTTAATTTTGTTGAGTTTTATATTGTTTTTCTAGGGCTCTGATTTCTTTTTCTCTCTCCAGCTTCAGTTGGGCTGCAGATTTTGTATTTGTTTTTTTCTTTTCGGTTGTTTGCGAAGTCGCCGGCTTTTTTTCTGCGGGCTTTTGTTCCTTTGGCTTAACTGCTGCAGCTACCACTGGTTTTTTGGTTTCAGTCTTTGCTGAAGCAACTGCTTTTACTTGTGGCTTTTTTGGCTCAACAGTTTTCGTTTCCGTCTTTTTCGGAACAACAGCAGCAGTTTGTTCTACAATAGCATCGTTGATCACGTTTTTGATTAGCGAATCGGCTACCTTTTGTTGTATTCTCAAACTATCGGAAGATGAAATTGTTTTTCGCTTTCTGGCAATTGCTGTCGAATCTCTTTTTTCGCAAACGATTTGATTGGTATATTTAATATTAATTGTTCTGTAGGCATCCCAACCTACTTGAGGCATTGCTTTTTTGTAAAACAGCAAAAGGTTAGTCATCTTCTTTTCTAAAGAATCGGCGTTACCTAAAATGATGCGCTGATCGCCTACTCGGGGAATCAATTCAATATCATTTTTTTGATCAACAACCAATTGCTCAATCTGCGAATCCCACAAAGTATCTCTCTTGATAAACAAAGCTGTTTTATAAATATCATGAGCCAATTTGGTATGCAGGGTATCAACTCTACTTCCAAAAACCTCGGTAATATTGCCAGTTGCCACCAAAACATTTGCGGTAAAGTTTGAGGAGATTGGCATTTTCAAACCGTCGTTGTCAATATAAAAATCCTGACCGCTACTGTTTAATATCCTCACCACCGGCTGGCGCTGTTTCACTTCTATGTGCAACACACCATCCATTTCTACGTACACCTTCGCAAAGGCGATGTATGGATTAGATTGCAGCTTCTTTTCTATTTTATGAATATTGATATTTTCGATATTTCGTCCCAGCAATACGCCCTGATCTTCTCTTAAAATTTGATCAATTTCTTCTCTTTCGATGAAGTTATCTGCACCAGGAATTAAAATTTTTACATCCGTACATTTAACTGTTTGCTTTTTAATGTTGATGAAACTTAAAAGCACTACCACACCTGCCAAGCTAATCAGCCAGGCAAAGCCAGTAAATATTGCGCTCCAGTTTATTCTTTTAAGCATGGTTTAATGTATTTTTCAGAGGTTCAATAATTGTATCAATATCACCCGCACCAACCGTTAAAATTAACTCAGGCTTTGTGTCCTTAACATACTGAACCACAAAATCTTTTCCACATATTTGTTTATTCTTCAGGTTGATTTTATCCAATAAAAACTTCGAATCAATACCTTCCAAAGGCAATTCTCTCGCCGGATATATTTCCAGCAGTAACAAATCATCAGCTGTGCTTAAAACTTTTGCAAAGTCATCAGCAAAATCCCGCGTACGCGTAAACAAGTGTGGCTGAAAAATAACCGTAAGCTTCTTATCCGGATATAGCTGACGAACAGCTTCGAAACAAGCTCTTAATTCTTCTGGATGATGGGCATAATCATCAATGTAAATCTGATTATCGTTATTTACGATGTATTCGAACCTGCGTTTTACGCCTTTAAAGTTTGCTACTGCTTGCTTAATTTTATCTTCATCAATTCCCAGTTTTAAAGCAATGGCAATGGCAACCGTTGTATTTTCTACATTGTGCTTGCCAGGCAACATTAAGCTGATGTCTTTAATCTGAGTATCATTATCAGTATAATCAAATACAAACTTCGACCCTTCTACCCGAAGGTTTTCGGCCTTGACGGTTGCAGTTATGCTTGCTGCATAGCTAATGCTATTGTTCAACGGCAAACCCTCATAGGCGTAAAGTGTACCATTTGTTTTGAGTTGACCAGCATACAACTGGAAAGATTCATCTAAATGACTTTTGTCTCCATAAATATCTAAATGATCGGCATCCATTGAAGTAACCACTGCAATATCAGGATGTAACGTTAAAAATGAACGGTCATATTCGTCTGCCTCAACGACTACCACATTATTTTTCCCAAACAATACGTTGCTGTTGTAGTTACTGGTAATTCCACCCAAAAAAGCAGTACAATCGTAACCTGTGTCCTTTAAAAGATGAGCAACAATTGATGAGGTAGTGGTTTTGCCATGTGTACCTGCAATGCCAATACAAAACATGCCTTTGCTGATGATGCCTAAAACTTCAGAGCGTTTTTTAAGACTGAAGCCTTTATCGATGAAGTGATTTAAAATTTTGGAATCTTTCGGAATGGCAGGTGTATAAACAATTAACGTATCATCATGATGATCTAAAAATGCGCAAGGCAGAGATGCTGCCTCATCCAAATAAGTGATCAAAATGCCTTCCTGTTCCAAAGTCTCGGTCAATTTCGTTCTGGTTTTATCGTAACCACAAACCACCTGACCGCGTTTAGTAAAATAACGAGCAAGCGCACTCATGCCGATACCACCGATACCTACAAAAAACACTCTATTTATTTTACTTAGTTCCATTTTTATTTAAGCTAAAAGCAGAAAGACTAAAGTGAAAAGCTTTTCTTTCTACCGTTTATATATTTTTTCGCTTTGAGATTGCTTCGTACCTCACAATGACGAATTGTCAATTATGCTTTGGTCTTTCAGCTTTAGTCTTACGCTTTTATCAATTTCAATACTTCTCCAGCAATAACTTCATCTGCTTCTGGCAAAGCCATTTTACCAATATTTTCAGCCAGTTTTTCACTTTGTTCTTTATCATCCAAAAGCGACAATGCTTGCTTCACCAATGTGTCTTCAGCGAAGCGATCGTTAATAAGCAGTGCGGCACCATTTTTAACCAGAGCCATTGCGTTTTTGGTTTGATGATCTTCCGCTACGTTAGGAGAAGGCACTAAAATCACAGGTTTTTTGATTAGACAAAGTTCCGCGATCGTTCCCGCTCCTGCTCTGCTGATAATCACATCTGCAGCCGCATAAGCCAAATCCATTTTATTCAAAAACTCCAGAATACGCACATTTGGATGATATTCCAACCCCAAACGCTCGATAATTCCCTTGTAATAATATTTACCCGTTTGCCAAACCACTTGTACATCCTGTGCGATGATTTCTGGCAAATGTTTTTCAATCGCTTTGTTCAGTGTACCAGCTCCTAAACTTCCGCCTGTAACCATTATGGTTTTCTTCAATGGATCGAGTTTCAACAGTTCAGCACCTGCGTGGTGTTTTCCCTTGATATCAACTACGTCTTTGCGAACCGGATTCCCAGTTTTCAAAATCCGATCAGCAGGGAAGAATTGTTCCATTTCATCGAAGGCAACACAAATTTTCGAAGCCTTTCTACCCAGCCACTTATTGGTTACACCAGCATAAGAATTCTGCTCTTGAATGAGGTATGGAATTCCTTTTAACGATGCTGCATACAATAACGGACCAGAGGCATAACCCCCGACACCCACTACGGCATCTGGTTTAAAATCATTAATAATCTGCATCGCTCTGCGTACACTGCCGATAACTTTAAACGGCAAGGCAAGATTTTTTACAATCGAACCCCGCTGCATCCCACTGATATTTAAGCCTATTATTTTATATCCGGCAGCTGGAACTTTTTCCATTTCCATGCGGCCATTTGCACCCACAAACAGAATTTCACAAGCCGGAACCAAGCGCTTAAGCGCATTGGCTATGGCTACGGCGGGAAAAATATGCCCGCCGGTGCCACCACCTGATATGATAATTTTTGGGGAATTATTCATTTTGTATGTAATTATTGACATTCTTTATGCTCGTCTTTGCGAGGCACGAAGCAATCTCATTTGCTATATTTATTTAATAGATTGCTTCGTCATGCTTCCTCGCAATGACGATAAATAGCTACCCAAACGCCGGTATCTCTCCTACAATCACTTTATTCTTTACTTTCTCTTTATCTTCTTTTGCTATCGCACCTGCATTTTCTTCTACGTCTCTGCTTACACTTAATATAATCCCGAAGGCTACGCTAGTAAAAATCATCGAAGTTCCACCCATGCTCACCAATGGCAAAGGTACTCCCGTTACCGGACCTAAGCCCACTGCAACTGCCATGTTTGCGAAAGCCTGAATGGTTAAACTAAAACTCAATCCAGCTGCCAATAACGCCCCGAATGCCTTGGGGGCCTTGGTCACTATTTTTATACATCGGTATAAAAGCACCAGGTACAGTACCATGATTATAATTCCTCCCAGTGTTCCCCATTCTTCAATAATAATGGCGAAAATAAAATCGGAATACGGGTGTGGTAGGAAATTCCGTTGTGTACTATTACCTGGCCCTTTACCAAAAACCCCTCCAGTAGCCAAAGCAATTTTTGCCTGATCTGCCTGAAAAGTTTTATCTGAATGTTGCATCTCGGGATGCAAATAGGTATTAATACGCGACATGTAGGTCTTTCTTCTTGGCCCGAGGAAAAAGACAAATAATAACAATACAAATCCACCAGCGCAAACAATTGCAATCTGTTTAATACTAATACGCCCGATGATTAAGAGCAAAATACTTACGCCAAATAACATTAAAGCTGTAGACAAATTGGCCAAAGCAATTAAAACGAAAACCACACAAACAGAGCCCATAATTGGTACAAACGACTCTTTAACGTTTTTGATGTTTTCTTGTTTTTTGGTTAACATTCTGGCCAAAAACGTAATTAACGCTAGTTTTGCTAAATCGGAGGTTTGGAACGTAAGTCCAATTACCGGAATTTTAACCCAACGCGAAGCATCATTCAAATTTGTTCCGAATATTAAGGTATAAACCAAAAGCGGAATGGTTACAATCATCAAAATTTTCGAGATACCGGCATAATACCGATAATCAAGTAAGTGGGCAATGTATATCATCCCAATTCCCATTAAAACGAAAATTAAGTGCTTGGTTAAAAGCAATTTTTCTACCGCTTCGCCTTTTTTGTAGGCTAAAGTCCCTGTTGCACTGTAAACAGCCATTACAGAAATAAGCGAAAGCAGGATGATGATTAACCAGATCCATCTATCGCCTTTAGTTTTGTTAAGTAGTGCTTGAAACATATAATTAAGCCTCCTTTTATAATTCTCTTACTGCCGCTTTAAATTGATTACCGCGGTCTTCATAATTTTTGAACAAATCGAAACTGGCACAAGCTGGCGATAACAAGACCGCATCACCACGTTTAGCCAAATGGAAAGCAATCTGTGCTGCTTCATCAGCCGAAAAAGTATTTACAATTACCTCAACATCATCCTCGAAAGCATCGTGAATACGCTTGTTGTCCTTACCTAAACATACAATTGCCTTCACTTTGCTTTTCACCAGATCTTTAAGCATGTTGTAATCGTTACCTTTATCCACACCACCCATAATCAACACTACATCGGTTGTCATGCTTTCCAAAGCATACCAGGTAGAGTTTACATTTGTGGCTTTACTGTCGTTGATGAAATCAATTCCCGAAATTTTTGCTACATGCTCTAGCCTATGCTCAATATTTTTGAAATTGCCCATACTTTCACGAATGGTCTCATTTCTTAACTCTAAAACCTTCGCTACAATGCCCGAAGCCATAGAGTTATAAATGTTGTGCTTGCCTTGTAAGGCTAAATCTGAAATAGACATGGTGAATTGGTTATTTGGTTCAGTGAGGATATGTATGATTTGCTCGTGTAAGTAAGCGCCTTTTTCCAATGTGTTGATAATTGAAAAAGGATATGTTTTAGCCAGTGGCTGGTTGTTTGCTAATGCTTTTTTGCTTTCTTCGTCATCTTCACAGTAAATGAAGACATCGTTAGCAGTTTGATTTTGGATAATACGCATTTTCGACGCAGCGTAATTCTCCAATTTATAGTCGTATCTGTCTAAGTGATCGGGAGTGATGTTTAAAAGCACAGCGATATCGGCTTTGAAATGAAACATATCATCAAGCATAAAGCTGGAGATCTCCAAAACGTAATAGTCGAAATTTTCTGTGGCTACCTGAGCGGCAAAACTATGACCGATATTGCCTGCCAAACCCACATTTAAACCTGCATTCTTTAGGATATGGTAAGTAAGCAGACTGGTTGTCGATTTACCGTTAGAACCTGTTATGCAGATCATTTTTGCATCCGTATAGCGGCCAGCAAATTCAATTTCCGAAATCACTGAAATATTTTTAGCAACCAATTTTTTAATAATTGGCGCCGTAGCCGGAATACCAGGACTTTTAATTACTTCGGTAGCATTCAGAATCAGTTCTTCAGTATGCTTTTCAGATTCGAAGGGAATGTTCAGCTTTTCTAATGCCGATTTATATTTATCAGTGATTACGCCAAAATCAGATACAAAAACATCGAAGCCTTTTAATTGAGCAAGCTTAGCAGCACCTACACCACTTTCTCCAGCACCCAAAATAACCACGCGGGCCTGCCCTGCCATTGCTGACTGAGGATTGCTTGTTGTGTTATTTTGATTTGTGCTCATTATTTAATTAGTAGTTGGTATTTAGTATATAGTATTTAGATTGAGGTGCTAAAGACTAATACAGTTATTATTTTTTATTTATTTACTCAGTTTGCGTTTTGCTTAACTTTTAACTTTCGACTTTTAACCTTCAACTTTTAACTTTCAACCTTTAACTTCCACCTTATCTCAATTTCAATGTTACGATGGTGATGATGGCCAGCATAATTCCGATAATCCAGAATCTGGTTACAATTTTCGCTTCGTGATAACCTTTCTTTTGATAGTGGTGGTGTAACGGGGACATCAGGAAAATTCTTCGCCCTTCTCCGAATCGTTTTTTAGTGTATTTGAAATAAGATACCTGCATAATTACCGAAACCAGCTCCACTAAAAATATTCCGCAAAGGATTGGAATAATCAACTCTTTACGAATCATTAAAGCGAAAGATGCGATGATACCACCGATGGCCAAACTTCCGGTATCGCCCATAAAAATCTGAGCGGGATAAGAATTGTACCAAAGGAAACCCACACATGAACCCACAAAGGCGCCCGCGAAAATCAGCAGTTCTCCAGAGTTCGGGATATACATAATATTCAGATAATCGGCCATTACGGTATTACCTGATACATAAGCTAAAATACCCAAAGTAATCCCGATTACTGCAGATGTACCGGTAGCCAAACCGTCGATACCATCCGTGATGTTAGCGCCGTTACTTACCGCAGTGATAATGAAAACAGTAAAAATGATGAATACCAGGAAAGCATATTTCTGATAATCGCCTCCTAAAAACTTAAATACCTTCGCGTAATCGAACTCATTATTCTTGTAAAAAGGCATGTTCGTTTTGGTCGATTTTACATCTTGCGTATAGTAGAAAGTTTCGCCCTTCTGGCGAAGGACCATTGGCACAGTAGAAGTTGGTTTAACATCATCCTGAACGGTTTCTCTCACTACGATATTGGGATGGAAATACATGGTACAACCCACAATTAAACCTAAACCTACTTGTCCAACTACCTTAAAACGACCAGCTAGACCTTCTTTATTCTTTTTGAAAACTTTGATATAGTCGTCCAGGAAACCTACAGCGCCCATCCAAACTGTGGTGATAATCATTAAAATCACATATACATTTGTGATGTTGGCGAATAACAAGGTTGGAATTAAAATACCCAGCAAAATGATAATACCACCCATTGTAGGCGTACCTTGTTTTTGCATTTGCCCTTCTAAACCTAAATTTCTAACTGTTTCACCTACTTGTTTCTTATGTAAAAAATCAATCAACCTACGACCATACACGGTGGTAATGATCAACGATAAAATGATAGAAATGGAGGCACGGAACGTGATATATTGAAACAACCTTAATCCAGGAATGTCGTAATGCTTATGCAGGTATTCGAATAATAAATATAACATTAGCTGTTCGGGTTAAGTTGTTCAAGTAAAATCTCTTTATCATCAAAATGGTTCCTTACACCATTAATTTCCTGGTATTTTTCATGGCCTTTACCGGCTACTAGAATAATATCTCCGATCTGCGCTAGGTGGCAAGCAGTTTTTATCGCTTCTTTTCTATCTAAAATGGATAACGTTTTACGCTTGTTAGTTGGTGAAACACCCGCTTCCATATCGTTGATGATTGCTTGCGCATCTTCTGTTCTTGGATTGTCGGACGTTAGAATCACCTTATCACTCCAATCGCAAGCCACTTGGGCCATAATCGGGCGCTTGGTTTTATCCCGGTCGCCACCGCAGCCAATTACAGTAATAACCTGCTCCGTCCCTTTACGAATATTAGCAATGGTGCTTAACACATTTTGAACAGCATCTGGTGTATGTGCATAATCTACAATGCCGATGATTTTATTTGGGGAAGTAATGTAATCAAAACGGCCTTCAGCACCTGTTAAGCGACTTAGCAAAGTCAAAACTTTCAATTTATCTTGCTCCAAAAGAATGGCTGTTCCATAAACCGCAAGTAGATTATAAGCATTGAAAGTACCAACTAACTTAAAAAACACCTCCTCATTATCGATATCTAAATGAAGTCCGCTGAATTGATTTTCGATGATTTTTGCTTTGAAATCAGCAAGTTGCTTCAGCGCATATGTTTTTTTGTGTGCCTTTGTGTTTTGCAACATTACCATTCCATTTTTATCATCAATGTTGGTTAACGCAAAAGCCGATTTCGGTAAAACATCAAAAAATGCCTTCTTGGCTTTTAAATAACTGTCGAAGGTTTTATGAAAATCTAAGTGATCGTGAGTAATATTTGAAAAAACACCACCTGAAAACGTTAATCCCTCAATACGATGTTGCGATACCGCATGCGAGCTTACTTCCATAAAGCAATAATCGCAACCAGCATTTACCATATCACGTAACAACTGATTTAAAGCAATTGGATTTGGCGTGGTATGCGTCGCGGCAACAACGGTATCGTTAATATAATTTTCAACTGTTGATAAAAGGCCGGTTTTATATCCTAAATCTTTAAAAAGCTTAAATAAAATAGTGGCAATGGTGGTTTTACCATTGGTACCCGTAATGCCAATTAATTTTAAATCGGCCGATGGATTTCCAAAATAATTACCTGCCATTATACCTAAGGCAACAGCAGTATTTTCTACCTTGATATAGGTGACTGTAAAGTCATGCACTTCTGGCAAACTTTCGCAAATAATAACAGCAGCACCTTGAGCAATGGTTTGTTCAATAAACTGGTGACCATCAGCAAGTGTTCCAACTACAGCAAAGAAAACATCATCTTTTCCAACTTTACGAGAATCAAAATTTAGGCTGTTGATTTCCTTATCGGTTTTGCCAACCAATTCTTTAATCGTAATGCCGTAAAGTAAATCCTGTAATTGCATACTTTTTAATTTTGAGTGAGTGAATTTTGAATGAGTGAATGTTAACAGCGATCGCAACATTCTAGCCTTCAATCATACTCTCAATCATTTATTTTATTTAATGAGAGATTTTTGAATGAGTGAATGTTAGCATCGATCGCAACATTCCGTCATTCACTCACCCCTCATTCATTCATTGTTTTTAATTCAATTCTATTTGTACGCCCAAACCTTTTCCAACCTTTGTACCCGCGGCGATGGATTGAGCGATTACTTTTCCAGATCCAATTACTTTCGTTTTTAAACCTGCATTTCCTAAAAGATAAAGCGCATCTTTCAAGCCCATGCCCGAAACATTCGGCATTACGCCTTTTCGTTCCGTATTCTCTTGAAAAACTTCTCCTGCGCTGGTATCAACGATGTTATAGTATTCAGATTTTGATGCAAAAAGTGGTTTAAAACCAAATGCTTTGAATACTTTTTGCGTGGCTTTGCTTTGTCCGGCTTTTGTTGGTGGATTGCCTGTATTTCCAACTAAGCGAGTTGGTACATCGTTGTACATTTGCATGTCGCTAGCGTAAATACGATCGGCAACCTCTCTAAAAACTGGTCCTGAAACCAATGCACCGTAATAAGCGCCTTTCGGATCGTTGATTACCACGATCATAGAATATTTAGGTTTATCGGCAGGGAAATAACCTACGAAAGAAGCTTGATATTGCTTATTTGCTTTATAACCTTTGTTGGCATCTGCAACTTGCGCTGTACCAGTTTTACCTGCAATAGGATACAAAGGATTATAAACAATTTGTTTACCGCTACCCTCTAACACAACCCCTTCAAGCATTTTTCGTATTTTACTTAAGGTTACATCAGAACAAATTTTGTTGTTGATCACCCTAGCTTTAAATTGTTCGATAGGGTTACCCAATCTTCTGATTTCTTTTACAAAAATTGGCGCCACATATTTTCCGTTATTGGCTACCGCATTGTAAAATGAAAGCATCTTTAATGGGGTTAACTGCATCTCATAGCCATAAGCCATTTGCGGCAAAGTCATTTTTCCCCAGCTTTTATTAGATGGATTTTTTACAACTGGTCTAGCTTCTCCAGGAATCTGCAACTCCAGTTTTTCATTCAGATGCCAATCGTACAAATGATCGGTGAATTTTTTAGGGTTTGCACCATACTTACTGTTAATTAAATAAGCAATTGCTGCATTAGATGATTGTTCAAAAGCTTTTTTTACGGTTACTACACCGATACTTCCGTGAGAATCTTTGATCATGTGACCTGGAATTTTGTAATTACCAGTACCCACCATGGTATTCGTATCTACCAATTCATCTTCCAAAAGCGCCATGTATGATGCCAACTTAAAAGTTGAACCAGGATCCTGATTACCGGCGATAGCATAGTTAAATTTCTCCTTGTAAACGCCCTCTTCAACTTTTGAAAAATTGGCAACAGCCCTAATTTCACCGGTTGCAACCTCCATTACAATCACTGCCCCATGATCAGCTTTGCTTGCAATCAACTGTTTCTCTAAAGCACTTTGAGCCAAATCTTGCATATTCACATCGATGGTAGAAATGATATCTGCTCCATCTTTGGGCGCAACCTCCGCCTCCTCGTTTACCGGAATGTAAACTCCGCCGGCAATACGCTGCATTAATCTTTTACCAGTTTCCCCGTTGATATATTCTTTGTAAGCACCTTCTAATCCCACCCCATTAGCAACATTCTCATTTTTATAACCAATGGTACGGGCAGCCAAAGCCTGAAAAGGCAGAATTCTTTTATTTTGCTGAACCGCAATTAAACCTCCGCTAAATTTCCCGATATTGTACAAGGGAAAAGTTCTGATGGTTTTTAAATCTGAATAACCTACTTTGCGGTGAATCAGCAGATAACGAGCACTATCCTGGCGACCTTTTCGCAAATAACGGGCGTAATCTTTTGCAGATTTGTCCTGAAAAATTTGCGCCAGTTTCATCCCCAATGAATCAACTTTCTCATTAAAAACTTTATCGTCAGCAATTCCACCTGCGAACATATCCATACGCAGTTCATATTCGGGTACAGACGTTGCCAACAAACTACCATCGTTTGAATAAATATTGCCACGAGTAGCCTCCACGTTTACATAACGGGTAGAAAGACTATCGGCCATGGCCTTCCATTTTTTACCTTGCACAAACTGCACCTGACCCAGACGCAGAAATACTGCAAAAGCAAAAAGCACAATTAAGCCAAATGCCAGATATACACGAAGCAAGATGTTTGCTCTAATATTCATCGCTTTTAACAATTATTTTTTTTGGTGGTTCAATTAGTTCTTTTATACCAAGGGTATCTACCTTCTTCGCTACTTCTGTTAGTTTGCTTTTAAACATCAGCTCTGCTTTCAAAGATTTATACTCCCATCTTAATTCTTTTACTTCTTTATTTAATTTATCAATGCTACGCACATTGTTTACCGCAAAATGGCTGTTAGCAATGTATATCATTCCTAAAAATGCCAGAAAACACAAATAAGGCAAAGCATCAGTGGCCGCCTCTTTTGATACCAGTCCATCATTAAAAAGCTTACTGATAAATGAATTACTATCCATTTTCTCTTCTGCGGTTTTCGGTCTTTTAGGCGCCGCTTTTAACTCTGGCTCAGGCCCGATTTCCTCTTCCTCTATCTCCTCTCTGAACCTGTTCATATTTTTTCAGCTATTCTAAGTTTTGCACTTCGAGCCCTGTTATTTTGCGCAATCTCTTCTTCAGTTGCCACAATTGCCTTACGGGTAATTACATTGAATGGCTTTTGTTGATTACCAAAAAAATCTTTTTCTACCTCGCCTTGAAATTTCCCTTTAGCCATGAAGTTTTTCACAGGCCTATCTTCCAAAGAATGATAAGACATCACAACCAGGTGACCTCCCGGCTTCAACACCTCAGAAGCTTGCAGAAGAAAATCTTCCAAAACCTGTATTTCAGCATTTACTTCTATCCGTAAAGCCTGAAAAACCTGTGCTAAATATTTATTTTCTTTTCCTTTCGGGATATATTCTGAAATGGCTGATTTTAAACTGTCGTTATCGGTAAAAGGCTTTTCAAGACGGGCTGTAACAATAGCTCGAGCCAATGATTTGGCATTTTTTACCTCCCCGTAGATCCCAAATATTTTATGAAGCTTATCTTCAGAATAAGTGTTTAACACCTGAACAGCCGTAAGATCGCGGTGTTGATCCATACGCATATCCAAATCGGCGTTCGAACGGATGGAAAACCCACGTTCCGGAACATCAAACTGATGCGAAGAAACTCCAAGATCAGCAAGAATACCATCTACCTGACGGAAACCCTTTAAACGAAGATTATTTCTGAGGAAACCGAAGTTCTGGTCAATGAAAATGAAGCGATCATCAGCCGGGATGTTTGCCTGCGCATCCGGATCCTGATCAAAAGCGATTAAAATACCTTTCGGACCAAGATGTTTTAAAATTTCCTTCGAATGGCCGCCGCCACCGAAAGTAACATCCACGTAAACACCATCTGGCTTAATATTTAATCCATCGATGCAAGGCTGAAGCATTACAGGAACATGGTAATTATTCGCCATCAGCCCCTCCTTTCTTATCGCCCATTACTTTTTGAGCTAAACTTGCAAAGTTGGCCGGCACGTCGTCAAAAATATCTTCGTAAGATTTTTTATCCCAAACTTCAATTCGATCCAATTGACATGCTAAAACTAAATCGCTACCAATACCAGCATATTCCACCAAAGATTTCGGCAACAAAACACGTCCGGCAGCATCAAGCGAAAGCTCTGTTGCGCCACGGGTAAAGGCCCTTACAAATCTCCTGTTCTCTTCGTCGTAAATATTTAGCTTGGCAAGATCAGCGACAACAGCATCCCAAACAGCTTTTGGATAGATAACGAGATTTTTTTCAAAACCACGGTTGATGATTAGACCCTCACTCTCCGAATTAGGCAATTGTTTCTTAAGCGCAGCAGGTACCATAAGGCGTCCCTTTGCGTCAAGTTTACAATCAAATTCTCCTAAAAGTTGGGTCATAGTGGTATCTACACTTTTTATCTAGTGTAAAAGTAAAGAGTTCTACCACTTTTTACCACTTTTTACCACAAAAAAGTTTTCCACATCCTTTTTGTTACATTTAACCCGATAAATGAGACTAAATCAAACTTCAGTCTATTAAATAAAAAACCTTAAACACTGATAACTAAGCAATTCCAAGCTACCACCGCTAAAGTGGGAGAAATTTCCAAATTATGATTTCAGTGGGAAGAATAACTCATCAAACATCTTTGTGCGGGGTTAAAGCTACAAAAAAAGCACAGAAGCATTAAACAAATGGGGCCTGTAATCCCCTTACGATTTTCTAATGACTAAACCAGCTTGACTAAACATTGGCTAATCATTTTTATCCCTCACAAAATAAAAAGCCCTGACTACGGATGTAATCAGGGCGAAAATGAGAGCGAACCTTTTTTTGTTATCTAGTTGCCGATACCGTAAAATTTGGCTACGGCCTGATAGTTTTTCATATCAAGTTTATTTTCTTTGGCAACTGCTGTTGCGGTACCGCCAGGAATAATAACATAACGATATTGAAGCGTTGAAGAAAGAGGTATTGATCTGCTATTATCTGTAGTAAAACGGCTAAAGGTAAACCTACCCAATCTTGGCATATAATTGATAGTACTGAGTTTTGAGCCTGCATAAGATGTATATGGTAAGGGATAAACACCTCCACCGAAATCGAAATAAACCTGTATTGAACCAGTGTTCAAAATTGATGTGGTTAATGCCGGCGCCATAAGATCGCCTATTCGAAGCAATGAAGCATCAATTGTAGTATCTCTAAAGTTTTTGGCATAGTTCCAGCCTGAGTAAATTACATTAGCGGTTCCTTTTAGTGAAAGCGCAACACCCCAGCCTGTTTCTGTTTTCGGCCCGTATAAATTATAACTTGCCTTATCCAGGTAATAGTCGCCCACCGCACCCAAATCGGCAGCTGGCGTAACTGTTCCATTTAAGATTTTACTTCCTGGCGCACCGTTGGCTCCATTGGTGCCGTTCGTACCGTTAGTACCGTTTGCGCCAGTGGCTCCTGTTGCTCCAGTTGCCCCAGTTAGCCCCGCTGCCCCTTTCATCGAAAACGGGGTTCCCCATCCCTCAGCTTTTTTTGGCCCATAAAAGTTACCTGCGGCCAGATCTAGATAAAAATCGCCTAGTTTACCTAATGTGGCATCTGGACCACCATTTCCACTTAATACCGTACTGCCTGCAGGCCCTGCTATGCCAGGCTCACCTTTTAATCCTTGTTGGGCAATTTCTTTTTTGCAACCTAGAAATGTGCAAAATGCCACTACCATCAGTAGGGCTAATAGTTTAAAATTTAATTTCGTTTTCATGTCAAACAGTTTAGTTTATTGAATTTGTGTTTCGATTACATTAATTTCAAGAACTAAACTATGCACACCTGGCGATATAAATATTGATA
Organism: Pedobacter sp. AC212; assembly: GCF_979258625.1. Lineage (NCBI taxonomy): Bacteria > Pseudomonadati > Bacteroidota > Sphingobacteriia > Sphingobacteriales > Sphingobacteriaceae > Pedobacter > Pedobacter sp. AC212. The sequence continues at coordinate 4,530,710 of NZ_OZ409870.1, forward strand.
CTGAGTAGAGCTGGCGGTTGGATTAGCAAAAACAGCTTTCCAATGAGCGAATACAAAAAAGGCTCCTTCGAGAGAATCGAGGGAGCCTTTCACAAAAGGTAATATTTACTATCTATTCATTTATCGCCTTAACACCTGGCAACTCTTTACCTTCCATATACTCTAACAATGCACCACCACCAGTTGACACATAACTCACTTCGTCTTCCAAACCGAATTTAGCAATTGCCGCAGCAGAATCGCCACCACCAATTAATGAGAAAGCACCGTTGTTTTTTGTTGCCGCCACAACCGCATCAGCAACCGCTTTTGTACCTACCTGGAAGTTTTCCATTTCGAAAACACCCATTGGGCCATTCCATAATAATGTTTTAGAGTTTTTGATCACATCCTGAAACAAGGCGACAGATTTTGGACCAATATCTAATCCCATCCAATCAGCTGGAATTTGGCCAGAATCTACATCTTTCTTATCAGCATCGTTGGCAAATTTATCAGCGATTACGGTATCAACAGGAAGAATTAAATTAACCCCTTTCGCTTTAGCTTTTTCTACAAGCTCCAAAGAAAGTTCTTGCTTATCAGCTTCTAACAATGATGTACCTATCTCGCCACCTTGCGCTTTAGCAAAAGTGTAAGCCATCCCACCACCAATAATGATGTTATCAACTTTATCCAATAACTTTTCAATCAATAAAATTTTATCTGAAACCTTTGCACCACCCATAATTGCAGTGAACGGACGTTCAGCATGATTTAAAATTTTCTCAGCATTTTCTACTTCAGAGGCCATTAAATAACCAAAGTATTTTGCATCAGGAAAAAATTGTGCAATGATTGACGTAGACGCATGTGCTCTGTGCGCAGTCCCGAATGCATCATTTACATATACGTTACCCAATTTCGAAAGCTTTTCTGCGAAAGCGACATCACCTTTTTCTTCTTCTTTGTAGAAACGTAAATTTTCTAACAATAAAACCTCGCCTGGGAAAAGATTTTTCGCTTGATCAACGGCACTTTCTCCAATGCAGTCATCAGCGAATTTAACCTCAAGGTCGAGCATGCGAGACAAATCGCCAAGAATATGTTTTAAAGAATATTTATCAGTTGGACCATCTTTTGGCCTGCCTAAGTGCGACATTAAAACCACCGATCCGCCATCGTTTAATATTTTAGTAATGGTAGGCAAAGCAGCACGCATCCTTTTATCATCGGTAATTTTAAAATCATCATCTAAGGGAACATTAAAATCTACTCTGATGAGTGCTTTTTTATCTTTGAAGTCTAATTGGTCAATCGTTTTCATGTTTATATTTTATTTTAGTTTTAGTCTCATTTCATAATGGAAGCCAATTCCGGGTATATCAAATTCTGGCGACTCGTTTATAAAACCCAATTTCTTATAAAATGTTGCAGCACTGCTTCGGGCATTGCACCATAAATAATCGGTTTGATATTCTTTCAGGTATTCTACAGAAAAATTAATTAATGCAGCGCCATAGCCTCTCCCGCCAAAATCGGGGTGAGTAGCCATTCCCCTGAGCTGATAACCCTCTCCTTCTTCAGGGAAGTAATCGTTTCGCATTAGGCTGGCAATCGATCTGATTTCATCATTTTCTACATAACCGAGATGAAAGGTATCGTAGTTTCTGTCGCCCTCGAATTCACATTCAGCTAAGGGTTTTCCATTTCTTAGAACCAAACTTCTCAAGGGCAGCACCTCTTCCGGAAGAATAAATTTAACCATAGCTTATGAGTAGCAAGCAGCAGATTCCGAGTGTAAAATGATATTTAATCGGCTTCGCAAACGTTTGCAAAGTTAATAAAGCATTTGAAAGCACATTAAAAATTAACGTAAAAATTAAGACACCTGCGACAACTCAGACCAATAAATCTTGGCATTAAAACCTGAAATTCAATCTTTCGAAAAAATATTTTGATTCTTGTTGCTTATAGAGATTATTAGGATTTATTTCAAAATTCATTTGCCGTTTAATTGGTTAGCCTAAACCTCGATTTGGTTTCATGTAAAAAACCAGCAGGTTGATGTAAAAAAAACTTTTTATTGCTCCAACTGTTACATCTTTGTACCTGGTTCTTATGAGCGAAGATTCATGTTCAAAAATATCTGAAATCATATATCAAACGTTGAATTCCCTAAAAAACAATTCCTCAACTGATATATGATTTTTTAGTTTTTAAACCTTTTTATCTCCACCTTTCTTTCCTTCACTTTTAAAGTTATAGTTTCTACTTTGGTGGTTTGCCCACTAGAAACCGTGATCGATTTAGGCGGCAAAACATAAGCAGTATTTAGCGGGAGGTTTTTGCTTTCGGGATAAACTTTGTAATTACCTAGTGGAAGGTTTATCGAATAATCGCCCTTTTCTCCAGTTTTAACCGAACGAATAATTCCTTTATCATTAACAAAAGAAACATTTATTTCAGCAAGAGAAATTACGGTTTCTACACTTTTGTTCTCTTCATATAAAACGTTTACCATTCCGGCAACATTTCCATTTCGCTGAAGCGGTATGGCAAGTATAGTTTTTTTCTGATAGACAGTAACCGTCTGCGGGTCGATCTGATAACCGTTTTGCAAAGGCATATTAATGACATAGCTACCATAGGGTACTTTATTGTATTTTATTTTCCCATCTACAGGAACGACAAATAAAGTTCTATTGATGAGTACGTTTACATTTTTTGCAGGAATTTCCCCGGCATCAAAAATTTCATTTTGATTCTCATCAATGAAAAATAATACTTCCATATCGCCTTTTTTACCCGTGATGTGTTGCTTTGGCGTTGGAAGTTTTTGCGTTATGCCCGCCTGTAAACTTCTGAAAGTAGACCTGGTGAGCATGTTGCTGTATTGATACTGATAGCTACCAATATAAAACGAGCTTTTCTGACTAATTTGAAATTCACTTCTTGCGGTATAGGTGGTGTTATTTCCAAAAAAACCATCCCTGTAGAATATTATACCAGCCTCTAGCTTGAGCTTGCCTTTTAAAAAGGTATGGCGGAAAGAAGGACTAACACTGAAGCGTGAAATATCTTCGGCGGGATCTCCCTGAAATGTTTCTGCAATTAAAAAACTTCCACGTTGATAGAACACGTTAAGATTGAACCACGGATGGGACCAATTGGCATTCATCCTGAGCTGAAAATTGTTTTTGGAAGAATAATTGGCAAAGCCGTTTTCTAAAGACAAAAATATGTTTTGCTTGAAATTTCTGCTGTGCCAGTTTATCGATTCATTTAAGCGGATAGCATTGAGACTTCCTTTTGCATAGCCTAAAAAATTGTACGAGGCTTTTTCCTGATCATTGGAAAGCGTTAGCGTGAAATTTGCTAGCTGCCCAATCGGTCGGGCCCATCCCAATTCTAGTCGCTGCAAAGCATAATCCCTTTGGAAGAAGCTAAAACCACGTTGATATTGAGGATCAAAACTATAATAATTGAAACCCACCCAAAGATATTGCTTCCCGAAATACCTGGCTATCCGTTCATTAAACTGCATTACCCCCCGCCGAATTCCGGGATAGTAAGCGCTTGAATAAAAGTTATTACTGGTAAAACTAAACTTCCCTATCGCACCATTCATATTTGCACCCATTGATAATGATGGCTTAATGTCGCTTACATCATTAAGATTTTGCGACAAACCACCGCCAGCCGTTGCGTTTAAAGAAAATTTCTGACGATTGAACAAAGTAACCGTATTGGAAGTTAATACCGATCGTGTTTCATCCAGTGGTGAATAATCGAAAATCATGCTGCTTGCTACCGAACCAGCACCACCATTTCCAGCATTTACCTTGGCGTAAGCCGCATAACCGTAGTCAAAATTTGATCCCAACAAATTAAATGATTTCTCTACCGCACCAAATTCCAAACCCTCTTTACTTTCTTCTTTTTTGGTATACACTTTTATTCCCCTGCCATTAATAAAACTTTCTAAATTTTCAGTAATATTTCCAACAGTTGCACCATAATTCTTAGTTTCATAATTCAACCAGGTGTTGGTAATTAAGGGCTGATTAGATAGATTTTGCCATTGATAAGCATCAATATTGAAAGCGAGCAGCCCGTTTCCAACCTGAGTGGCACCGCCTCCGGTAAGCTGCCAGGATTGAGAATCGGAAAATAAGTTTTGCCCGATTAGTGAAATTTGGTTTGTACCACCAAGCAGGTTGAGTGTGCGATCCTGACCGCTGGAAACAAACTGCCTCTCGCCGGCCGCATTTTGCACAAATGCAACACCATTACCGAAAAGATTTCCGTTTTTGTAGAGGCCCGCTACATTAATATAAAAGCTACTGAGTTGATAAATTTGTTTGGTAATGACTTTCGAAAACTGAATTTCCTTTTCGCTCCCAGGAATAAGCAACAGATTCTGCTCGATAATTTGTTTGCTTTCCCCCTCGCCGCCAGGAAAAGCCGCTACCAGTTTAAGATCTTCCACCTGATTACCTGCATTGCGCACCATTACCTTTAATATAATAGAATCGCCTACGCTTTTTAATAAAATACTTGGGGTACTTACCACCAAAGCCGTAGCCCTAACAAGTGGAAGATTAACCGTTGCCGATGAAGAAGAGAGCAATCTGGCTTCAAGATCAGTTAAATTGAAAACGATTTTCGCATCGCCAGCATTGGCCGAATTCAGAACCAGAAATTTAACCGGAAAATAGCTATGCCCACCAGCTGGAATTTTAACTTTAAGCAACGGCTCGCCAACTTTTTTATAGCCTTGCGGCAAAACTGGCGAAATAAATCCCTCAAAAGTTGAAGCAGAAGAATTGGATACTTTTACACTCAGTGATAACAGTTTTTCATTTCCCAGTTCTACAAGAGTATCCGCAGAAATACTGACCAATGCTTTTTGCTGCGCATGTGAGGCGGTCGACAAAAATATCGTCAAAATAAAAAATACCAGAAAAGATTTAGTAACTGATCGAAGCATGAGGTGTTTACTGTGGAATAATCTCGTAAATCACTAAGCCGCTGTAAGAATCAGGTACAGCATTATTCAGTCTGGCATCATCAGCCTTGGTAAAATAACGAACATTATAGCGATACAGCTGTGATGAAGACGTCATTGCACCTCCATTTAAAATGGTTTGAGCAGTTTCCGAAAGGGTGATGCTGCCTCCAGCCCCGCCCGCTGCAGGAATTAAGTTCAAGTTAGCAACAGAAACAGGAAGCGAATTTTTGCCTGAACTAAAATTCGCACTGCCCATCCTTACCTGAATGGCATAAGGCGTGGCTGCTGTTACGCTTAATCCATTGGCATAGCTTACTGATGCACCATTGGCATAATCATTCATGGTTTTAAGTTCGAGCAAAGCTGATCTTGCATTGTCTTGCACCTGAATTCCATAGCTTGCCGGAGATTGGTAACTGCCATCCGGGCGGATTTGCATTCCGTTTACCGCACTGGAACGCCCAAGCTCATTTCCATTTCTATCTAAGAGTACAAATGCGATATTGAGTGAATAAGCCTGCCATGATTTTAGCGCATCCATATAAGTTCCACCTTCTAAAACCAAATCAACCGTAAAAACGATGCTTTTATAAAACTCATACCACTCGGTACTTAAAGCATATTTAGACGAATTGATGAGTAATGATTGTGTGCCTGGAGTAGATAAGGGAATTGGTGTAGTTCCGCTGCCTATTTGCTGAAAAGTTGTACCGTTGACTGCACTTAACTTGAGCTTAAGCTTATTAAACGGAAACGTTTTACCCTCACTGTTTGTAATAGGTTGCAAGAGAATCATTCCCAAACTCCAGTTCGGGTAGTTTCTTAAAATTCCTAGTACATCAAGCTGAACCTGATAGGCATTACCAAAGGTTTGATCTTTAGAAGTGGCTACTGAAATATAATTTTGATTGCTGGCGCCGATTCTGGCCTGTGCAAAACTATCAACCCTGCACATGGAGAAAAGCACTGTAAAAAACAGGCAGCAAAAGAAGAAACGTTTATTCATGATTAAACTCCAGTTCTGCTAGTTTTACGGTCGAATCTTCTCCATAGTTGAGGATGGAAGATGCTACATATTCTCCTTTTGTCAAATCGGCGGGAAGCTCGAAAAATATTTCCCGGTTATTACCAGGAACAGAGTAGAATATAACATCTTTTAGCATGGTTTTCTTACCCGATTTACGTTCGAGCAGTTCGCATGTTGCTGTGCCATCAGCCCAAACGTTTCCTATGTTAACGAATTTTAAAGTGAGCAATCTCTTGTTGATGGCGAAACCCACAATATCCAAATCGGGGCGCCTGGTAGTTGGAAACCGTTGATACAATTTGATGCCTGTTCTAATGGCGACCTTAATATTTGCGCCCTTCTCGCTCACATCATCAAAAGGGTTGAGTTGCGTAACATAAAGCATTGCAGTATGCACGGGGAGTGTATCCGTAAGATTTGCCGGAGGACTTACCTGCAATTCGATATCTTTCTGCTCGCCAGGCCCCAATGAGAAAAAAGACGATGGCAGTACCGATACCCAGTTCGCACAAGACCCAGCTGTAGAGCCTGCTTCGAAAATATTGTTGTTACCTTTTATATCGTATGCCCAATCGCTTAAAGAAACGCTTAAATCCAGTGAACTGGTTTTGCTCACGTTACTCACCGTCACAATTTGCTTTTGAGATTGCCCCTTATCAACAGTAAAGTAAACCCTAGGAGGAGTTACTGAAAGACCTGTTTGTGCTAATGCTTTAATAGTAAAAAGCAATAACGTAAAGGTAAGTAGAGTAAATTGTCTTTTCATGAAGGCAGGGACTGGATTGCAAATATACAAAAAAGGCAACAATGGATTGTTCCACCGTTGCCTTCCTTGAATGATATTTTTTTAGTTTGCCTCAATTGTGTAAGTAACTACTGTGCTGTAAACTGTAGGGTTTTCAGTTTTGAAATATTTATCTACAAATTTCTCAGCACCTGCAGCTTTGTAAGTGATGTTGAAATTTTTGTTTACACTTCCGGTAGTACTGGTGATGATCGGCTGATCGTTATTGCTTAAGCTACGAGCATTGTAAACTGCGTTTGTAAGCTGATTAGTAGTACCTGCTATTGGCGTAATGGTTACATCACTTGCATCAATCGATGCTTTACTTCCTTGCAATGTTGCAGCTGCTGATTTTACTTTTACTACGAATGCACCTGTTGAATATACGGTAAGGTGATCGTTTTGTGTTGAACTTACACCATTAGTGTAATCAGCAGTTGTTTTATAATCCAGGTTAACAAGTTTTTGCGCAGGGTTTACCGTGATGGTTTGTATTGGATACAAACGAATGTTTAATGTTGCATTGTCAGCTTGAGCCGATGCGTTTTGTTGGAAAGTGAATACTAGGATGGTTGCGATGGTTGCGATGATTAATTTCATGTCTTTTATGTTGCTTTTTTTGTTTTTTATTTTATTTTTGTGTTCCCCTCAACTCAAAAATCACCTGATTTTCTTTGTAAATTTTTAGTTACTTTCTGTTCTGAACGGAGTGCAAAGGTATTTTGAATTTTATTCCAAAAAAATATTAAAAAAGACAAATAAAGTATTAAAAAACAGACAGGATATAAGACAGCTAAAGTTTTGTATCAACACACTGTTTATCAATATAATAGACAATAAAAGTTATTATTGACAATTATCAACAAAATGAATATTGTAGTTATAGACAGTCAAAATAGATTCATTTTTGTAAAAATCAATAAGACAAGCGGCTAGCACCAAAATCATATTTGTGGCTTAGCCTGCTATTAAATTTGCATGATTTAAGTGACGCTGGTGCGGTGAGCAGTTACTAAACTGCCAGGCTATTTTGAAGATTACGATACTTTTTCGGACTGTAGCCGGCATGTTTCGTAAAAAAAGCACTGAAATTATTTTCTTCGGTGAAACCCAGACGGTAGCTAATTTCTTTAATGGTAAGTGCACTATGACCAAGTAAGCTTTTTGCTTCTTCAAAAATCTTTTCTGTGGTAAGCTGCTTTGCCGACCTTCCGTGAACAGTGATAATCGCCTGGTTCAATCTTCGCGGACTAATCCCTAACTCATCTGCATAGAAATCGAGTTTTTTGGCTTGATGAAAGTTGAGATGAAGAATTTCGCGAAAACGGGTTGCGATTTTTTTATCTTCCTGATTGCTTTGTTGGATACCAGAAGTGATTAAACCCTGGTGATAAAATGTGGAACGAAGCAACATCGCTTGAACCGCGTTGTGAAGAATATCAATTACCATAGGGTTGTTCAACTGGCCAAGCAGCGCTTGCATATACAGAAGCTGCAACCGCACATATTCTACAATATCTATGGATGGGCTACTGAGATAAATCTTACTTTGATCGAAAAATAAAGGTGTATTTTGGATGAAATAAGCGTCTGCAGGTGTTCTGGCATAGAAACCGTAATCGAAAACTACAATCCATAGATCTTCATTCTCTCTTTCCATAAAAGCATGATAACGATCAGGGCCAATAAATAGGAAATGACTTCTTGGGATGGCAATTTTTTCATTTTCAACACAATGAGAAATATCTTCGCCAACAGCGAACAAGATGGCAAAAAAAGGCCAACGTTGGGCTTTGTAAGGATTTTCAAGTTTTAAGCAAGCCTCTGAAGCTTTACAAATATGAATATGATCCTTAATAAGGGAGTCAAGATCTGTGGGAGCAGCCATTTCACTAAAAAGTTTTCTTTTCCGGGATTAGAAAGACAACGATTTCGAAGATATAATTTTATCAACGGAATGGCAACCATTTTTCAAAACCTGTGGTTGTAAAATGGAATTTCAAAATCATCTGGCCTTATTCCTGTGCAAATTCCCCAATCTTTTAATCCATTCAAATATTGATGGCTTTTTCTGATCATAATTCCTTGATGTTGGTAGAATAAGCATTTAAAAGGAATAATAAAAAATGCTGGAGTTTGACTAAGAGTTTGAAAACTTATGCTGAATCTTGTAAAGATTTAATCTTCTTCACCACATCAATCAACCTGCTGCTGTAGCCGTACTCATTATCGTACCAGCCTACCACCTTCACCATGTCGCCCACTATCGAAGTGAGCAAAGAATCAAAAGTACAGGAGTTTGGATTATCAATAATATCTACCGAAACAATCGGATCTTCCGTATACTCCAAAATTCCTTTAAGTTCGTTTTCAGAAGCCCGTTTAAAAGCCGCGTTGATTTCTTCAATGGTTGTTTTATTTTTTAAGAGACAAGTAAAATCAGTAAGTGAACCATTTAAAACAGGCACTCTGATCCCTGCACCTCCTAAACGCCCTTCCAATTCAGGGAAAATATGGGTAATCGCCTTTGCTGCCCCGGTTGTAGTTGGAATGATGGAAGATGAAGCCGCTCTCGCCCTTCGTAAATCTTTATGGTTGGAATCATGCAGATTTTGATCACCCGTCATCGAATGGATGGTAGTGATATATCCTTCCTCTACACCCCAATTATCGTTTAAAATCTTAATCATTGGCGCAATGTTGTTGGTGGTACAACTTGCATTAGAAAGAATCGGACTTTTTAAATCTATTTGATCGTCGTTAACGCCTAAAACCAACATCGGTATTTCATCGGCAGCGGGAGCAGAAATAAGCACCTGATTCGCTCCGGCATTAAGGTGTTTTTCAGCAGCCTCAACACTTAGGTTTTTTCCTGTACAATCCACCACTAAATCTACCCTCAAGGCCGACCACGGCAATTCGTCCGCATCTTTTATTGCGAAAACAGGGATCATTTTTTTATCGATAACAATTGCATCTGGTTTGGCAAAAACTTCACTTGCATGAACCCCATGCACACTATCGTATTTAAATAAATGTGCCATTGTTTTAGCATCAGCCAAATCATTAATTGCCACCACATCGAAACCCTCGGCCAATGCCAAACGCAAAAATGTTCTCCCTATTCTACCGAAACCATTAATCGCCAGCCTCATTACATTAATATTTTAGGCGCAAAAATACGCTTTATTTTGATATTAAAATTGAATGTGAAACCAGTAACTGAAAATTACGCCTTTCCAGGTATTGCCTTTGATAACCGCCAAGTGATCGCCCCATTATAAATAGCACAGATAGTGATTAAAAGCACAATCAACAAGAAATTACCTAAATGTTGAAGTAGAATGGTACACGCAATAATGGAAATATTTAACACTGTCGTGATCCAGACAATTTGATTTGGTTTTAAACCCAATCTTTGCAAGCGGTGATGGATATGATCACGATCGCCAGTGAATGGTGATTTTCTTTTTAATATCCTAATGGTAAATACCCTCAAAGAATCGAAAATGGGCACAATTAATATGGCAACAGCAATGGCAGGTGCAGAATAAAACGTGGGTTCATTATCGCCGGTAAATTTATTGATTTCTATAAACTTTATGGCCAGCGCAGCAGTAGTTAAACCGATAATCAGCGCCCCTGTATCTCCCATAAAAATCTTCGCCGGATACCAGTTGAACTTCAAAAACCCAGCTATTGCCCCGGTAAGAGCGAAGGAGATAAATGCATAAGGTATTTGATTGGCAGTAGCGAAGGCAATCCCAAAAGACAGGCCTGCCAGTATCCCGATTGAACCCGCCAAACCATCAATTCCATCTATGAGATTAAAAGCATTGTTCAGGAATATAATCAAAACAATGGAAAACAGGCCTCCCCACATCATATTCATATTGAAAATATTCAATACGCCATATAAACTACTTAACCGAAAATTACCAAAAAACACCAAAATGCCAGCTACCAACAACTGTAGGATAAATTTCGTACTGGTGTTAGTGCCATAAACATCATCTTTTAAACCCAGGGCCGATAAAATAATACAAGAAACTATTAAGTAGTTTGCTTCCTTAAAATTTATTATGGCCGAAAATAGTAAGGTGCTAATCGTAAAACTGGCCACAATTGCCAAACCGCCTAAACGGGATATACTTAAATTATGGTTTTTTCGGTGTAAATCATTTGTATCGAACAGTTTGTACTTCAACGAAGTGAAAATGATGGATGGAGTACTTAATAATACCATCGCAAATGCCAATAAGGCAATGGCGCCGTAAAAGACGATAGGATGTGCAACAATTAAATCTGTAAACAAAACGGGAACGGTTTGAACAAATATAGGGAATGATGTTGATTTTGCATTGGTGATTAGCCAATTAACTTGACATAAGTCAAAACTGGTGGGCTAAGATTACCGCTCTCAGCAATTTGCGAAGTGGAGAAGATCGGCCGAAGCATTCTATCTTTTTTTTTCAAAAATGACGTCATTGCTAAGCCGATTTTTCATCGGCTGTGGCAATCTACTCTCCTCATTGTTAAGATGAATAGCCCTATCAGCAGTCGTCATTCTCGCGAAGGCGGGAATCTTAATGCCACTACAATCAAATAGCATTACAAAAAAATTGAGAATGATAATTATTAAAACTGCTTCAACTTACTAAGCTTTTTCCTTAGCAAAACCCAAACTGGATTTGGAATTTTATTTCGCAGTAAAGCTTTATAATCATTTTTTAATGCATGTAGCAAACTTGAAGCATTTCTATTGCTTACGCCACCTGTGCGCATATTTACCATCAATAGTGGAAGATAAACAGCTTTCAACTTGTCTGTATGGAAAAACCTTAAAATCAAATCATAATCTGCAGCCGTTCCCATATCGAGGGCATAATTTCCATACGGCTTAAATAGTTCTCGTTTGAGATACAATGTGGGATGAGCGGGCATCCAGCCTTTTTCGATATCCTTAGAATCGGCCTGGTGAGAACGCCACTGCCTCACAATTTTTCTTTTATCTGCTGTGATATAATTTAAATCTCCGTAAACTGCCTGAGTAACTGGCTGGGCGGCAAAAGCCTTTGCAATCGCTGCGACCACATGACTTCCGACCAACATATCATCAGCATTGAGCAGTCCAATCACCTCTCCTGAAGCCAGTTTTATTCCCTTATTAATGGCATCATAAAGTCCTTGGTCTTTTTCGGAAACCAGATGGGTAACATTCTGCTTGTACTTTTCGATGATGTTTAGGGTTTGATCCGTAGAGCCACCATCAATAATGATATACTCAATAGGTTTATAAGATTGATTGATTACGGATTCGATACAATCTTTAATGTATGGTTCTGCATTATAAACTACGGTAATGATGGAGATTTTCATCTTTTAAAGAAGCTTGCCTTTTTCTGATCTGAAAGAAAGCAATGCCAGCCGTAAAGATAAATAATAGCGGGATATAATCATCGATTGGGCACTGCTGATAATATGTACCTTTAATACCACCCCTACCATGACCAACACAACCTAATGATGGCTGAGAAGCATCTAATAACCATTGACAGTTTGCATCTGGTTGTATGTTTGGAACATTAGAAAAAGCACCTCCAGGTGGGGCAGTTTGATAAATAAGAAGCTCCGGATACCCCGGTACGAGACATCCATATTCAGCAAATATTTTGTTTGGGATGGAGATAGTTATTAAGAGCGGGATGATTAAACCTAACTTCTTCATAAGCAGTGGTGTTAATCATTGCAGGAAGATAGGAAATATATAGGAAAATAAAGAAACTGAAATTAGATAGAAAACTATATTTTTCTTTTCCTAATCACGAAGATACCTAACGCGGCTGCAGATGCACCGAAAGCCCAGGAGTAATCATCAAGGGGGCAATTAACAACCGTTCGATTTGCTATTTTTCCATTATAAGTAGCAGTTGAACATCCTGTTATAATTCCTAAAACATTGGTACTGTATCCAAAAGGACACACTGTGCAGTTCTGCGATGTCGCAATCCATTTAATTTGAGAATTTGCTATGCAGGCTGTTGTACCAGGCTCATTTGGATTGGCCTGATAGACAGGATTACCTCCAAAAACAAGAGCTAAAACCGCATTTATAATACCTCGGTCGTCCTGCACGGTATAGGTGGTATTATTTGATGAAACCAGACAACCAGTTTGGGCTTTGGACAAATTTGCTATAAATAAGAATATTATGAAATAAAGACATGTCTTGATAAACATATTGCTAGCGCTGATGTACACGAAATTACATCAATCCCATCCGTGAACATACGTTCATTTCATTCAATATGCTTCTAGATATCCATCATTATGTGAGATAACTCAATGTAATTTGCCGACGGATAAATAAAAACCCCAAGCCTGCAAAAATCGCCAAGAGTAATGGAATGTAATCGTCAATTGGCAAATTTGAAGCTACGCAATTCGTTCTTACATCAAATTCAACCCATGAGCCATAACTCACATTACTATCATTATCGTCCGGATTTTTAATATCGTTTACCCAACATGAAGTAGCAAATCCTACCTCGCTATGCAACCTTAGCTCACCCGGTGAATATTCAAGGCAATTTACTGGTGGATTATAGACTTTAAATTTTTTTTGTCCATTTCTATTGTAAACCCTATAATTACCATTACTATAAAATTTTGTTGATCCGGAAAATACATCTAAATATATAACACCGGGTCCACCGTCAATTAAGCATCCGACTTTCGTTTCTGCTAGACCTGCAACTGTAAAAAAATAGAAAAATAAAAAGGGTAATAGGAATGGAGCTTTCATAAACGGAACAAAATATAAGGTTATTTAGTAGCATAAAAACTACAAAACGCCGCGAATATGAAAATTTAAATCAGAAATAAAAATTGCATAAACCTAAATTCGTAGCCTTTCTAGGAATACAAGTTTGGAATAATTACAAGGTAATAAGTGTACTTTTAACAAAAACCTCCTCTGATATTGAAAAAAGGTGAGTTGTGATTTAAAAAGCTAACTAGGAGATTATTAGCAAACGAAAAATTAAGAGAAAAAGCTGACATGATCATTTGACAAATGTCATGAACAAAATGAACAAGAGAAATTGTGGATTAACATGACACTGATAAATCATGTGCGAGATCCTTGGTTAGAAAAGGCAGAAGTTACAAATCTTGCCATGTTAATTGGCTTGGAGAATTGCAAGTTGATTTCAAGCTGGTGCAAGCTTATCGCTTGGGACTAAATGCGTAAATTTGGGGCGGATTACATAAACTAATAGTATGACAAATGGGATACCTACATTACAATAGCTATAAATAACTAGTGATGAGTCTTAGCGTGACGCTACGACTAGATGGGTAAAGTAACTGGGATGCCTACATTACAATAAAGGGTACAAAGATAAGTCTTAGCGAGACGCTACGACTAAGTTGCATCTTGGTGTGAATGGTATTAGTAGTATTAAACATAATCTTGTAAATATCTCCTACGATAATAAATAAATGAAAATACGCAAAACGGAAAAATGAGCCAATAAATATGGCTATCCAACGGACAGTTCAACCTATCGTAAGTTACGATAGTTCCTGGAAACTGATAGACACCGTTCGTTCCTGCGCAAGCTCTGCAGACTGTGCCAGGCAGAGGATTGGTAATATTTGCATAACTGTTAGAACCTGATAATCCTGCTTGACACTGGGCCAACGTTCCATAATAACTACAATTATAATTAGTTCCACTGACTAATGTGTAATATACGCCAGGGGTAGGGCCAGATAACACCCTACAACCAGTCGCCGAATAAGAAAACTCAAACGCAAAAACAAAAAATATTATTAAAATTAAATTTGATAAGTATTTCATAAGCAGAATTGGAAACGAGCAAATTCCACCTCAAAAATAACTGCGTATTTTTAAAAACGCGAATAAATCTATTTAATCATACAAAAAAAGAGTTTTTGGTAGTTAAATATGAGTATATAGTTAATTAAACGTTTGAATGGATTGCCGCTGGGGAAAGACTATAAAGTCAATGCTTCTTCAAATTTAATTGTTGTGTGCTTACGCAGATAAAAGATACCCAAAATACCTATTGGCAATATTAAAAACAATACATAATCATCAAGTGGGCAACCAATTGTGCTAGCAGTAAACGTTCCACTAAATCCTGTTTGGGGACTTGCATAGACATAACAAAAGCAGCCAAAAACATCAAATGATCTACTAGCTGAAACGTAACATGTTGGACCTGTAACAGGGGTCCAGCTACATCTATTAGTAGGAAGAGTATTTATTGATGATGTTTTAAAATAGTTTGTGAACGTGTAATCATCAGTATAAATGATGTTATTCGGAAGAAGACAACCCGTAGCAGTACTTGATTGAGCCTTTACAAGAAAATGCGAACAAAAGAAAACGACAAACATTAAAAACAACCTCTTCATAATAATAATTTTATTACTTCCAAGGGGTGTGCTTCAACAATAGGGGTACACAAAGATACGGCTAACCAATAAAATAAACGCTTGGTTACCACTTTAATAATTGACATATGTCAAAATTTTATTTTTCTAAGTCTTAGTGATTAAACGTTTAATTTCCATATGCCTTCCCCCCCATTTTATAAATTTTCGATTTCATATATTAAAAAGTATTTTTGTTTCTTAATAAACCAAACCTTGTCTCCGCCTTTTATGATTTTCATTCACATCAAGAAATACTTCCTTTTTATTGCTATAATTTCTATTCTTGCCGTTTTGAGTTCGTGTGGTGTGCGTAAAGAACGCACCTTATTTAATGCGCCGAGCGATATCGTTACAGATACCATCAAACAGGTTTATGTAGTGAACGATCAGGGCATTAGTGATGCCTATTATAAAATAAAAGTGAACGACCAACTGGCTATCCGCAACGTACAAAACTTCGAATTCGGTGCAACAGGCAATACAACAGGTTCGGCAGCAAGTAGCAATAGCCGACAAAGCAGCGCCTCCGGCGGAATCAATAACGTACTTTCCTATCCTGTAGATTTAGATGGAATGGTTAATTTACCGGCCATTGGTAAGGTAGAAGTAATCGGTTTAACCAGAAGAGAAGCGGCTATTAAAATTCAGGACCTCTATAAAAACAAATTGTTGAAAGACCCCATCATTGAATTGTCTGTGGTGAATTTAAAGGTGACACTATTGGGCGAATTTAGTAAACAAGGCAACTTTTTACTAGAACGGGATAATACCACGCTCATCGATATTATCGGCGAAGCGGGAGGAATTACCAAAACTGCCGATCCGAAAACATTAAAAATTATTCGTGGCGACCGGGCAAACCCTGAACTTATTTATGTTAACCTAAATGACATCAACAGTTTGGCAAGCAAAAAACTGGTATTGCAAAATCATGATATTATCGTGCTTCAACCTACCAAAAGTTCGGCCACTAGTGATAAACTTCAGAGCCTGAACAATATTTTACAGCCGCTTTTAGTGGTAGTGAATTTGGCTGTGTTGATCTTTACAGTAACGAGGTAGTTTTGAGTTGGGAGTTGAGAGTTTCTAGTCCGGAGTCGGTAGTCAAAAGCTAGGTTGTCTAGCTGGGAGTTGAGCGTTGGGAGTTGGGAGCAAATGGTTGGGAGGTATTTCTTCTTTGTTACTCTTGTCTCTATTCTTTAATCCTTGTTCCTTATTCTTTGTTCCTGGTTCTTTAATCATTTGTTCTATTATCCATAATATATGCATAAATTTTTTCACCTTTTATTACTCCTTTCCCTATTTGCCCAAATAACCAATGCTTCTGACATCAAAAGCATTGGGGTGCCATATATCGAAAATTACCCAAAATCGGTTTACGCATCAGGCAATCAAAATTGGAGCATTGCGAAGGATAAAAATGGCATCATGTACTTCGGGAATGCCGAAGGTCTCTTAACCTTCGATGGCAAATATTGGCAAAAGTACCAAATGCCCAACCGACAAATTGTTCGTTCAGTAGCGACTGACAATAATGGAAAAATATATACTGGAGCTTTTGGTGAATTTGGGTACTGGGCTTATACCAACAACAAATTAACATATCAATCACTCACCCCGCTCCTACCAAAAGGCAATAAAGTAAGTGATGAAATCTGGAAAATATATGTGGATAAAGATCGTGTGATTTTTCAATCCTTCTCCAGGATATTTATTTATAAAAATGGAAAAATTGAGATCATTAAAGCACCATCTTCCTTTCTCTTTTTACATCAGGTAAACAACAAATACATTGTCGAGGTGCTCGACAAAGGTTTATTTGAATTAGCAGGAAACCAATTGAAGTTTATTCCGAATAGTGAAAAGCTGGGTAAACAAGGTGTGCTCTCTATCTTACCCTATAAAAATGGTGGTTTCATTATTGGCACCAGTAAAAACGGCCTGTTTACTTTCGATGGAAAAGATTTTGCACCTCTTGCTACCCCAGCCAACGACTATCTCAAAACTTACCAACTAAATAATGGTGTAAAGCTCTTAAATAAATATTATGCTTATGGCACCATTCTAAATGGATTAATCATCATTGATGAAAGTGGCCGGGTAGTGCAACGCATCAACAAATCGAGTGGTTTACAAAATAATACGGTATTAAGTATTTTTGCCGATAACGAGCAAAATCTGTGGACGGGTTTGGATAATGGAATCGACCGCATTGAGTTAAACTCCCCACTTTATTTCTATTTCGATAAAACCGGACAGTTCGGAACCGTTTACTCCAGCATCATTTTTAAAGATAAAATTTACCTGGGGACTAACCAGGGCTTGTTTTACAGCAATTGGTCTAAAAACGATGAATTAACTCCTTTCAATTTTCGCCTTATTCCAAGTTCGCAAGGGCAGGTTTGGGATCTCGCCATCGTGAATAACGAATTAATTTGTGGTCACAATAGTGGTACTTTTAAAGTTTTAGGCGATCAAATCAGTTGGATCTCGTCGGTAAGTGGCGGTTGGACCATTAAACAACTTCATTCTAACCCCAACTATTTTATCCAGGGAACTTATGTCGGGTTATCACTCTATCAAAATACCGCGTCGGGATTAAAATTTGATGGTAAAGTTTTAGGCTTTACAGAACCATCCAGATTCATTGAGCAAGATAACAAAGGCGATATTTGGGTAGCCCACGCCTATAAGGGCTTATACAAACTCACCCTGAACAGCACTTTTAGCAAAGTAACCAGTGTAAAATATTTCGATGAACAGAATGGCTTACCTGGAAACTATAACGTAAATATTTTCAATCTGGAGAATAGAATTGTGTTCTCCTCCGATAAAGGATTTTACACTTACGATGAATTGAGCAATAAATTTACTTTGTATGATGTGCTCAACAAAAGCCTCGGCTCATTCTCTACTTCTAACAAAATTATTAGTGCGGTCAATAAAAAGTATTGGTTTATCGATCATGGCAAAACCTCATTGGTAAACTTTTCCGAACCTGGGAAAATAGAAATCGACTCCAATCAGTTTAGCCTTTTAGATGGCAGAATGGTTCAATACTATGAAAACATTAGTCAAATTGGAAATTCTATTTATTTGATCAGTGTTGATGATGGTTTCGTAATTTACAATAATCTGCTTAGCCAATCGCCTGGCAAAAGGAAACTTCCAACAGTTTTAATCCGGAGGATTGAAGACATCACAGATAAGTATTTCACAATCAGCGAAACAGGCAATCACAATGAAGAAACGGAGATACCAAACAGCAGGAACAACATTAGGATCTCATTTGCCCTGCCGTATTACCGACAGGCAAAGCTCAAATTTCAATACTATTTAGAAGGATATTCTAAAGATTGGTCGGATTGGAGTGTGGCTACCCAAAAAGATTTTACCAACCTGAGCAGCGGCACTTATAAATTCAAGGTGCGGGCAAAAATCAATGATTCTTCGATTAGCGAGATCACCACTTTCGAGTTCACCATCCTCCGGCCATGGTATCTAAGCAACATTGCTATTGTTTTATACTCAATTTTAGTTGTGGTCGTATTACTCGTGGGCAAAAAGCTGTACGAAGCAAAGCTGAAACGCGATAGTCATAAGATTAGTGAGCGGTTGAAAGCAGAGCAGGATGAAATTCTAAAACAGGAGGCCGAAGTAAACGAAAAGCAAATTATAAAGCTGCAAACCGAAAAGCTTCAGGCAGAGCTGGCCTCCAAAAATAGAGAACTTGCCAACTCGGCCATGACCTTGGTTTATAAAAATGAGCTGCTTCAAAAACTGAGTGATGAAATTACCAAGCTGAAAGATGAGAATGGCAAGAAGCTTTCAGACGATCAGACTAAAAAAATTCAAAAGGTAATTAACGATGGAATGAATGATGAGCGGGATTGGCATTTATTCGAAAACAGCTTTAATGAGGCCCATGAAAGTTTCTTCAAAAAGCTTAAAGCACAACATCCGGATTTGGTACCGAACGACCTGAAGCTTTGTGCCTATCTGCGGATGAACATGAGCAGTAAAGAGATGTCGTCATTGCTAAATATTAGCCTAAGAGGTGTGGAAATTCGCCGCTATCGCTTGCGTAAAAAACTGGAAGTACCACACGATAAAAACCTAACTGAATTCTTAATGGAATTGTAACTTCAAAGAAGAAAACTAAGCCGAAACATCGTCGGGAACGTTTGCATAAAAACGATATTCTTTAGAATTTCAAACATCGGATGGTTAAAAACACTACATCATTACCTCTCATAACTATTTTTTTACCCCTACAAAAGCCTTAGTGTAACTTACACACTTAACTCGGGTAATTAATTAGTTACAAAGCTTAAAAATTGCCTTTTTGGCCCAAAATGCTAATTGGTTTTCCTCTGAAAAAACTTCTCTTATAAAAATGATGTATTAATGTTGAGGTAAAAGCACTTGCACAACCAAAAAAACAACCCCACATTTATCCTATCAATTAAACTAAATTTTTAATAAGCATGAAAAGAATTTTTACAAGAATTTCTGTTCTGGCCGTATTTCTTTTACTCGCAATTAACGTAGCGTTTGCGCAAAACATCACTGTAAAAGGTGTGGTAACAGATGGAGGTGATAAAACTCCGTTACCTGGCGTAACTATCTTAATTAAAGGAGCACAAGGAGGCACTCAAACAGATGCAAATGGTAACTACTCCATCAGTGTACCATCTACAGCAACATTAGTCTTTAATTTTGTAGGCTATACTGCCCAAGAGCAAGCAGTTGGCAACCGAACAACTATTAATGTAGCATTAGCTTCAAGTACACAACAGTTAGATCAAGTTGTGGTTGTGGGTTACGGTACACAAAGGAAAATCGATGTTACCGGATCGGTAGCCACAGTTAAAGGCGAAGATATATCAAAGCAAGCTTCGGTAAATCCCGTAAGTGCTTTGCAAGGTAAAGTTGCTGGTGTTTCTATAACCAACAACGGTGCTCCGGGTTCGTCTCCACAAATTACGATTCGTGGTACTGGAACAGTTTATGGCAATACTGGTGTTCTATACGTTGTCGATGGTGTATGGTATGATGAGATTAGCTTCTTAAACCCGGCCGACATCGAGAATATTAGCATTTTGAAAGATGCGTCTTCTCAATCTATCTACGGTATCAGAGCAGCAAATGGTGTTGTTTTGGTAACCACAAAGAGAGGTAAAACTGGCGAACCTAGCATAGCTTATAATGGCTCTATCGGTTATAAGGCTGTAACTAACCAAGTTGAAATGGCTAATGCAACAGAATATGCAACCATTATTAACGAACTATCTGCATCTAACGGCGCCAATCCGTTGTTTGCTAACCCGTCTTCATTTGGTACTGGTACAAACTGGTACAATCAAGCATTTAGAAATGCTTTACAAACGAATCATCAAATCTCAGTAAATGGTGGAACGGAGAAAACAACTTACAATTTCTCTTTAGGTTACACCAATGAGGATGGAATAGTGAAAACTCAGAACTATAAGCGTTATACAGCTAAATTATCTAATGATTTTCAAGTTTTAAAACCTTTAAAAATCGGGTATACCGTTTCGGGTACAGCTATTAACACAAACGACATAAACGATGGTATATTTCGTCAGCTCTACACAGCAGGACCAGTAGTTCCTGTTTATTATGCTGATGGAACTTATGGTGATGCGAATGATTTTAGCTTAGGTGGTGGAAACAATTTCAATCCACAGGTTACTTTAGATTATTTTAATCAGAAATCTAAAAACTATAGAATGAATGGAAATGTTTATGCCGAATTGACGTTTGCCAAAAACTTTACCTTTAAAACTAGCGCTGGCGGAGATTTTGGCCAGAATGAGGTAAGAGCATACACACCAGTATATGCAGCAACACAAGGGCAGAGAACAACACAAAGCACATTAGAAATAAAAAGAAATGAAACAAGAAACTGGATTTTAGAAAACACCTTAACGTACAAAAATACGTTTGGCAATCACAACATCACAGCTTTAATCGGAACAACAGCGCAACGAAGAAAATCTTACTTCATTAATTCGAAAGCTTTTGATGTTCCCTATTCAAGTGATGGTGACTTATATCTAGCTCTAGGAACTGCGGCCACACGTACTGTATTAGACGGTGGAAGTTTATCAACTTCAGCTTCTTACTTTGGTCGCGTTAATTATTCTTATAAAGATAAATATCTGTTAAATGCGACAATTCGTAGAGACGGAGCATCTCAATTTTTTGGGGGAGGCGATTTATGGGGTAATTTCCCAGCAGTTGGAGCAGGTTGGGTAATCAGCAATGAAGATTTCATGAAAGATCAAAAAGTTGTTAATTACCTAAAATTAAAAGGATCTTGGGGTAAAGTAGGCAACGCAGGTGTTCCAATTAACCCAACTACGCTCACCGTATCTCAAGGTGGTGATTTAGTAGCCTTTTTTAACGGAGTTGGATATACTGGCGCAAACATCAACTCATTGGTTCCTTCTTTTCTAAATTGGGAGCGGACAACGGGCACAGATGTTGGTATTGAAGCAAGATTTTTGGATAATCGTTTAAGCATTGAAACAGGTATCTATAATAAAAAAACTGAACAAGCCATTTTTGAAATTCCAGTTTTAAGTTCTATCGGAACGGCATCGGGATCATTAATTGGTAACCAGGCAGATTTTCAAAATAGAGGATTTGAATTTTTAGCAACATTTACTGATAAATCAAAAGGCGGTTTTGGATATTCAATTAGTGGGAATATCGGAATTAACAACAATAAAGTTATATCTGTGGTAACTGGTTTAAATCCAATTTATGCAGGTGGTGCTGGAATAGCTAATGGTGCGTTAGCAACACGTACAATTCAAGGTGGTGCAATTGGAGAATTCTTCGGTTACGATGTAGCTGGAATATTTCAAAATAACGCTGAAGTTGCTGCATCAGCACAAAAAACAGCCAAGCCAGGTGATTTTAGATATGTAGATCAAAACGGTGATGGAATTATTGATGGTAAAGACCGTATTGTTTTAGGTAACCCTAATCCTAAATTCAGTTATGGTTTAAATACGTCGTTCAACTATAAGAACTTCGATATGTCATTAGACATACAAGGAGTGGCTGGCGTGGACGTATTTAATGCAAATGTTGCGTATCGTTTTGGTAACGAAAACTTTAGCAAAGACTTTTACGATAACAGATGGCAAGGACCTGGCACTTCAACCACCTATCCTTCTGCTGCTGTAGGTTCAACTGCAAATGCTGCCCCTAATTCATTTTATGTTGAAGACGGTTCATACATTCGTTTAAGAAATATTCAATTGGGATATGCTTTGCCATCAATGTTAATGAGCAAATGGAAAATGCAAAGAATAAGAGTTTTTGTTGATGCGCAAAATGCTGTGAATCTTTTTGGATATAAAGGCTTCACTCCTGAAATTGGAGGAACGCCAACAAATGCAGGAATTGATGCAAGCGTTTATCCTTTATCAGCTACTTATAGATTAGGTCTTCAAGTTACTTTCTAATAAAAATAGCCATGAAATTAAATAATAAAAATAATTATATACAAAAGATTGGACTTGTTGCGCTATGCACAAGTCTATTCGCACTGCCTGCATGTAAGAAAAGTTTTTTAGATGTAGATCCACAAGCACAGCAACCTGCTATTACATTTTGGAAAACTCAAGATGATGCAACTAAAGCTGTTAATTCAATCTATGGTATACTGCGAGCCAATGATAATACAGGATTTCCAGCAATAGCCATAGAAAGCGTTGGTGGTGATGACGCAGAAAAAGGCAGTGATCCAAATGATGCGAGTTACTACAACAGTTACGACGATTTTAGTGTTTCTTCCACTGAAGGTCAGTTACAGGGATTTTGGAATGGTCAGTACAAAAACATTAATTTATGTAACCAAGTCTTAGATAACATCCCTGCAATTAGTATGGATGCAGGCCTGAAAGCTAGATATCTTGCAGAAGCAAAATTTGTTCGTGCTTACTCTTACTTTCGGTTAGTAAGAGCCTATGGTGACGTACCTTTGCGTTTAAATGTTCCTAAAGATGCCTCAGAATTTAATATTCCTAGGACACCAAAAGCACAAGTTTATGCTGCCATTGAGAAAGATTTGGATGATGCCGCCGCTGTGTTACCTCAAACTTATCCAGCAGCTGATTTAGGAAGAGCTACCAAAGGCGCAGCTCTTGCATTACATGCTAAAGTGGCGATGTACCAACAAAAATGGGCTGATGTTCTTAGCCTAACAAATACTGTGATGACTATGGGTTACAGCTTATTTCCTAATTACGAGCAAAGCTTTCGCCTAAATAATGAGAATAATGTGGAATCAATATTTGAAATCCAATGTGAAATTATTCCAACTATTGATGGCTCAGCTACATCTCAATATAGCCAAATACAAGGCGTTAGAGGCACATTAGGTGGTTATGGCTTGAATGTTCCTACAGCAACTTTAGCTGCTGCATATGAGCCTGGCGATGTAAGAAGAGATGCAACTATCATCTTTAGAGGAGAAACGACGCCTCAAGGTGATGCCATTCCTGTTACAGTTCCAAATCCGATGTATAGCCAAAAACCATATGTACCTTTCAATTTAATTAATTCAAGCTACAACCAAGGTGCTCAACAAAATGTACGGGTGATCCGCTTTGCAGAGGTTTTGTTAATGAATGCTGAGGCAGCAAACGAACAAGGAAATCCAACTTTAGCTAAAACATCACTAAATCGTGTACGAGCCCGTGCAAGAGGAGGTGTTGCTGGAGTGCTTCCTGATGTTACATCAACAGACAAAGAAGCAATTCGTCAAGCTATTTGGAAAGAAAGATTTGTCGAATTAGCAATGGAGTATGATCGCTACTTTGATGTTATTCGCCAAGGTCGTGGAACTGCAGTATTTGGCCCTAAAGGATGGAAAGCTGGCAAAAATGAAGTTTGGCCAATTCCTTCAAACGAAATCGATAAAAGCGCAGGAACTTTAACTCAAAACCCAGGTTATTAATCGCTTAATTTTAAGACAAATGAAAACAAAATATTTTTTATTAATAGCAATCACAACTTTAGGCTTGTCATCATGCCAAAAAGAATTTGATCCGACTAGCTATGCTCCACCTTTAAACATTGGAGGATACACCAACTCGAAACAAATCGCCACAAGTAATTTAGTTGCCTACTGGGCATTCGATGGTAGCTTAATTGATAGCATATCGAATACTGCTGGTGTAAACACAGGAACTAGTTTCACTATGGGAATTAAAGGACAGTCTCTACAAGGTGGCATTGACAAGTATGCTTTAAGTGCTCCATCTACCAAGATTACAAGTTTAAAAAGTTTTACGTTAACAGAATGGGTAAATACAGCTGCCCCAACTACTGGAATTATTGGGCTTTTCAGTCTATCTAATAAATCGCAGTTCTGGGGTAACTTAGAAGTATTTATTGAAAATGGAAGCACTAACGATAATGCAACAATAAAAGTAGTATTTACAAATAATGGAACTGGCGATAAAACTTACACTGTTAGTAATGTAGCTAACTTTTTTGGTAAATGGAATGCATTTTCTGTTTCTTATGATGAAACTACCTCTATGGTAAAAGTATATGTAAATGGTTCTAGGCTCAGCGCTGGAAAACTAGATGGAATAACCGGGCCGCTAAATTTTGTGAATTCCGGAAATTTAGTTTTTGGTACAGTTCAATTTATGACAACACCTAGCCAAACAACAAGCCATTCAAAAGAGCCTTGGGCAAACTTTCTAACTGGTCAATTAGATGAGGTCAAAATTTACAACAAAGCCTTAACCGATGATGAGGTTGGCTATCTAGCTAAACTAGAAGGTAGAGGAAAATAACATTCTTAATCCTAACTAGGCACATATAAAAGGGCTGCCGTTTGGCAGCCTTTTTTTTAACTATCCTCAAATGAAAAAAATTTACTTATATATTTTAGCACTTTCTATTTTTTTCTTCTCCTGTAAAAAAGGTGGATCATCAGATCCCATTATTGATCCTGTTACTCCCCCATCAACTTTTTCTTTTTCCGATTTGAAAGTAAATGGCACTTTCAATGGCTTTACTTACTTTGGTTTAAATAATGTTCCCATTATTAAAATCACCTTTTCATCTCCCATTAATCTTACTTCCGTTAGTGGAAATATTACCTTAACAGATGCTGCTGGAAACTCAGCTGCATTTATACCAACTTTAGAGAATAACGATAATACCGTTGTGATAACGCCTTCGGCTTTGCAACCTATTACAAAATATATTTTAACTGTTAATACTGGCTTATTATCCAAAACTAACAACAAACTGCAAAGCAGTATTGCCGTTAACTTAATAACAGCGGTTGACGATACCGACAAATTTCCCCGCATTAGCGATGATGAACTTTTAACCCTTGTTCAAAAGCAAACATTTAAATATTTCTGGGATTTCGGCCACCCGACAAGTGGTTTGGCCAGAGAAAGGAATACATCAGGCAATACCGTTACTTCGGGAGGTTCCGGCTTCGGCATTATGGCACTGGTTACTGGGATAAACCGCAACTTTATTAGCAGAACTGATGGTTTAGCCCGCATGCAAAAAATCGTAGCTTTCTTAAAAACTGCTGAGCGCTTTCACGGTGCTTATCCGCATTGGTTAGATGGAAATACCGGAAAAGTAATTCCCTTTAGCACAAAAGACAATGGTGGCGACCTGGTAGAAACTTCATTTCTAATGGCTGGTTTAATTACGGCTCGTCAATACTTCAGCGGCACAGATGCAGCTGAAACTAATTTACGAAACGACATCAACACTATTTATAATGGCGTAGAGTGGAACTGGTACAGAAAAGATAACAGCGCCACACTCTACTGGCATTGGAGTCCAAATTATGGATGGGATATGAACCTACCGATCAAAGGCTGGAACGAATGTTTAATTACCTATGTAATGGCAGCAGCGTCGCCTACTTACTCTATTCCAAAATCAGTTTATGATAGCGGCTGGGCTCAAAACGGATCCATGAAAAATGGCAACACGTATTATGGTGTCCAACTTCCACTAGGTCCTGCAAATGGTGGGCCTATGTTTTTTTCACATTATTCGTTCATGGGGATCAATCCGAATGGGTTAACAGATGCTTATGCTAATTACGAAACGCAAACTAAAGCACATACTTTAATCAATTACAATTACTGCAAAGCAAATCCGCAAGCCAATTATGGCTATGGAGAAAATTGCTGGGGTTTAACGGCAAGTGATATTCAAGGAGGATATACTGCGAGTTCGCCAACAAATGATGTTGGAACCATAGCTCCTACTGCTGCACTAGCATCTATGGCCTATACACCAACAGAATCTATGCAGGCTTTAAAATTTTTCTACTACAAGCTTGGAAACAAAACTTGGGGAGAATATGGCTTCTACGATGCCTTCTCGCTAAAAGACCAATGGTTTGCCTCCTCTACGCTAGCTATTGACCAAGGCCCAATAGTGGTGATGATTGAAAATTATAGAACAAAATTAATCTGGAATCTATTTATGAGTGCACCTGAGGTAAAAGCAGGCATGAAAAGTTTAGGTTTCAGTAGTCCCAACCTTTAGCATTTTACATTCCTAATGAAACTTACATTCCGCAACTTACTTCTCGTATCTGTTATCGCAATTTCCTTTTCGTCTTGTGCGCAACAAGTAAGTAAACCCTATAACCCCGATTTAACCATCAAAAAAGGCTTATCTGATGAGCAGTTGCTAGATCTTGTTCAGAAGCAGACATTTCAATACTTCTGGGATGGCGCCGAACCTACTTCAGGTGCAGGTAGGGAGCGTTATCACGCCGATGAAATTTATCCAGACAACGATAAAAGTACTGTAGCTACAGGAGCCACAGGTTTTGGTTTAATGGCCATTTTAAGTGGAATAGACAGAGGTTATGTAACCAAAAAAGAGGGCCTGGATCGACTAAATAAAATTTTAGATTTTCTGACTAAAGCAGATCGTTTCCATGGGGCATGGTCGCATTGGATTTATGGCGAAACCGGAAAAGTAAAACCCTTTGGTAAAAAAGACAATGGCGGCGATTTGGTTGAAACCTCATTTGTTGCGCAAGCTCTAATTTGTATTGATGCATATTATAAAAATGGCAATGCCGAAGAAAAAGCGGTGGCTCAAAAAGCAGATCAACTTTGGAAAGGAATTGATTTCAACTGGTACCGTAAGGGCGGGCAAAATGTGCTTTACTGGCACTGGTCGCCAGAATATAACTGGGAAATGAATTTTCCTGTTCAAGGCTACAACGAGTGTTTGATTATGTATGTGCTTGCAGCATCTTCGCCTACGCACACAGTTCCTGCCGAAGTTTACCACGAAGGTTGGGCAGCAAAAGGTAAAATCAAAGATAATTTTGAGGTTTACGGACACCCTTTTACGATGTATTACCAGGGACAAAAAAAATCAGTTGGACCGCTTTTTTGGGCGCATTATTCATACCTGGGATTAAATCCTAATGGGTTGAGAGACCAGTATGCCAATTATTGGGAAAACAATGTAAACCATACGCTGGCCATTCACGATTATTGTGTAGCTAACCCAAAAGGATTCAAAGGTTACGGTGAAAACAACTGGGGATTAACGGCAAGTTATTCGGTTAAAGGTTATGCAGCTCATAATCCACAAGAAGATTTTGGGGTGATCTCCCCTACCGCAGCCATTTCGTCAATTCCATACACACCAAAAGAATCAATGAAAGTCATCCGTCATTTATATGAAAATTTAGGAGATAAAGTTTGGGGCAAATATGGTTTCTACGATGCGTTTTCAGAAACGGATAATTGGTATCCAAAAAGATATTTAGGCATTGATCAAGGCCCGATGGTGGTGATGATCGAAAATTATAGATCAGGTTTACTTTGGAAGCTATTTATGAGTAATTCTGATGTACAAAAAGGGTTGACGAAATTGGGATTTGAAAGTTCGGAGATAAAATAATTCATTATTGCGTTTGAAGTTTAAAGCATGAAAAAAACGATACTTACAATCTTCTTTTTAACCTTCTTTCTGGCATCATTCGCTCAGAAGCAAAAAACCTATTGCAACCCTATCAATGTTGATTATGGTTACACTCCTTTTGAATCTTTTACCGAATGGGGCAAACATAGAGCAACGGCCGATCCGGTTATTGTGAATTACAAGGGCGAATATCTGCTGTTTAGTACCAATCAATGGGGTTACTGGCACAGTTCGGATATGTTGAACTGGAAATTTATAGAACGCAAATTTCTTCGCCCCTGGAATAAAACGAAAGATGAACTTTGCGCTCCGGGAGTGGGTATTATTGGTGATACAGTCGTAGTTTTCGGCAGTACTTACACCAAAAATTTTACGCTTTGGGGAAGCACAGATCCACTAGGCAATAAATGGTTTCCATTGGTTGATTCCTTGGAAATTGGTGGCTGGGATCCTGCATTTTTTACTGATGATGATGGAAAATTTTACATGTACAATGGCAGTAGTAATAATTATCCGATGTATGGCGTAGAACTCGATCGAAAAACATTTCAACCAAAAGGCACACGTATGCCGATGTATTTACTAGAAAGCTGGCGATATGGTTGGCAACGTTTTGGTGAATATATGGATAACACTTTCCTCGATCCTTTTGCCGAGGGCGCTTGGATGACCAAACACAATGGAAAATACTATTTTCAATATGGCGCTCCGGGAACAGAATTTAGTGGCTATTCAGATGGCGTGGTAGTGGGTACAAAGCCACTTTTTTACGATTCGCAGTTTACACCACAATCCGATCCGCTGAGCTATAAAGGTGGTGGATTTTCCCGAGGTGCTGGTCATGGAGCAACCTTTCAGGATAACAGCAAAAATTATTGGCACATCTCTACCAGTATCATTTGTGTAAAAAATACATGGGAACGCAGAATGGGAATTTGGCCAACCGGTTTCGATAAGGATGATGTCATGTGGACGAATACGGCTTTTGGTGATTATCCGCTTTATCTCCCATCAGAAAGAAAAGAAAATGGACCAGCGGGGCCAGGCTGGATGCTCATCAATTATAAAAAACCAGTAACGGTTTCTTCGACACTTGGAGCTTTCAATGCTAATAATGCTGTTGATGAAAGTATAAAGACCTATTGGAGTGCCAAAACGGCTAACAATGGGGAGTGGATTCAAACCGATTTAGGAAGCTTAGCCACAGTAAACGCTATCCAAATAAACTATGCCGATCAAGATGCTGAATTTATCGGCAAGCACATCGGCATTTACCACCAATATAAAATCCTTTCATCAACTGATGGTAAAAACTGGACAACGTTAGTGGATAAAAGTCAGAATAAAACTGATGTTCCCCATGATTATATCGAGTTGGAAAAACCTGTTAAAACACGATATATCAAGATGGTGAATATCCACATGCCAACCGGGAAATTTGCCATTAGCGGCCTCCGCGTTTTTGGAAATGGAAACGGCGAAAAACCTTCAGAAGTTAGAAACCTAATTGTACTCAGAACAGAGAAAGACAAGCGCAGTGCTTACATTAAGTGGCAACCTGTTGATAATGCATTTGCGTATAATTTGTATTACGGCACAGCTCCAGATAAATTGTATAACTGCATTATGGTGCATGATTTCAACGAGTATTGGTTTAAAGCGATGGACAGCCAAAAGGCTTATTATTTTTCTATTGAAGCTATAAATGAAAATGGCGTTTCAGCCAAAACCAAAGTGAAGAAAGTGGACTAAATTTTAAAAGCATAAAACACATATATAATGAAACCATCATGATTTTGCCAGTCACAAACACTAGTGAGTAAAATCATGATAGCTTCATAACCATTGAAAACAAATTTACACATATGAAAAAAGTGAAAATCCTAGTTGTTTTTTTAACATCCTTAGCCCTGAATATTTCAGCGCAAACCAAAAAACCGATATCTCCTGAAGAGGCCAAGATGAATACTTTCATCAGCAACCTGATGGCTAAGATGACTGTCGACGAAAAAATCGGGCAGCTCAACTTGCCTAGTTCTGGCGATATTACCACTGGGCAGGCGAATAGTAGCGATATCGGAAAAAAGATTAAAGACGGCCAGGTGGGTGGTTTGTTCAATATAAAAGGCGTTGATAAAATTAAAGCGGTACAAAAAGTTGCCGTTGAAGACAGCAGGTTGAAAATTCCATTACTTTTCGGGATGGATGTGATTCACGGTTACAATACCGTTTTTCCAATTCCATTGGGCATGAGCGCAACCTGGAATATGACAGCAGTAGAAAAATCGGCAAGGGTTGCAGCTATCGAAGCAAGCGCCAGTGGCATCAACTGGACCTTCTCTCCTATGGTTGATATTTCCCGCGACCCACGTTGGGGAAGAATTTCTGAAGGCAGTGGCGAAGATGCTTATTTAGGGTCTAAAATTGCCGCTGCTATGGTAAAAGGTTATCAAGGTAAGTTGCAAGCAAATAATGAAATATTGGCTTGCGTTAAACACTATGCATTGTATGGAGCGGCAGAAGCGGGTAGAGATTACAACACCACAGATATGAGTAAGGTGCGCATGTATAACGAATATTTCCCGCCGTACAAAGCTGCGGTAGATGCAGGTGCAGCAAGTATTATGGCCTCTTTTAATGAGGTTGATGGTATTCCAGCGACAGGAAGCAAATGGCTAATGACTGATGTGTTGCGCAACCAATGGGGTTTCAAAGGTTTCGTCGTTACGGATTATACGGGCATCCCTGAAATGATTGCGCATGGTATGGGCGATTTACAAACCGTTTCTGCTTTGGCCATGAATGCTGGTATCGATATGGATATGGTTGGAGAAGGTTTCCTTGGAACATTAAAAAAATCACTTGCCGAGAAAAAAGTAAGCATCAATGAAATAAACAGGGCTTGTCGTTTAATCCTTCAAGCTAAATATAAGTTGGGTTTGTTTACTGACCCTTACAAATTTTGCGATCCAACAAGAGCTGAAAAAGAGGTGTTCAATGCAGAAAACCGCCAGATAGCCCGTGAAATTTCAGCCGAAAGTTTTGTTTTATTAAAAAACAACAATAACCTGCTTCCACTTAAAAAAACCGGCACTATTGGTTTAATCGGTCCTTTGGCTGATAATACGGCGAATATGTATGGTACCTGGAGCGTTGCGGCTTTGTTCGATCGATCGGTAACGGTGTTGCAAGGTTTAAAAAATGCTTTGGGTAATGATGCTAAAATTTTAACGGCTCGTGGCTCAAACTTTTTAGCCGATTCTGTTGCCGAACACCGCTATGTTAACGTTCACAATCCAACCTACAAACGCGATGCGAGATCAGAAGAAGAAATGATCAAGGAGGCCGTGAGAGTTGCCGAAAAATCAGATGTGGTAATTGCCACTATGGGTGAAGGATCTGAATTTACCGGTGAGGCCAGTAGCGTTACCGACATTCAAATTCCAGAAACTCAGAAAAACCTTTTAAAAGCTTTGGCAAAAACAGGAAAACCAATTGTGTTGGTATTGTTTACTGGTCGCCCGTTGGCATTGAAATGGGAGCAGGAAAATATCCCTGCAATTTTAAACGTTTGGTTTCCTGGCAGCGAAGCTGGAAATTCTATCGCCGATGCTCTTTTTGGAAAAGTAAATCCTTCGGGTAAATTAAGTGCAACTTTCCCTCAAAATGTGGGTCAGGTGCCGCTTTATTATGCCCACAAAAACACTGGTCGCCCTTTGGCAGAAGGCAAATGGTTCGAGAAATTCCGTTCTAATTATCTAGATGTGAGCAACGATCCTTTATATCCATTTGGTTTTGGTTTAAGCTACACCACTTTCAATTACAGCGATGTTAAACTGAGCTCGAATACCTTAACCAAAGGCAAATCGATTACAGCTTCTGTAACCTTAAGCAATACTGGTAAATATGATGGCAAAGAAGTTGTTCAACTTTATATTCGCGATTTGGTTGGAAGCATTACCCGTCCGGTTAAAGAATTGAAAGGTTTCCAGAAAGTGAATTTAAAAGCGGGTGAAAGCAAGACAATATCTTTCAATATCTCAGAAAATGATTTGAAGTTTTACAATTCTGACTTAAAATTTGTGGCTGAACCTGGAGAGTTCCAGGTGTTTATCGGCACAAATTCCAGAGATGTAAAAGCAGCATCATTTACATTAAAATAATCAAGGTTAGGTTTGATTATGAGCCCTGCACTATTGTAAAATAGGCAGGGTTTTTTATTTTTGCTAGATGAAGAATATTTTTCTAACCATATGTTTCCTCATTGCAACGATCGTTTTAAATGCTCAGGATTTAAAAAAATATGACAGGAGCAGTTTTATCAAAGGAAGGGATTCGATCTATTACAGAATCCTTTTTCCAGAAAATTTCAACCCTAAACAGAAGTACCCGATATTATTTGTATTGCATGGGCGTGGAGAAAGCGGCAATGACAACGAGAAACAACTGACACACGGGGCGAAATTATTTCTAAACGAAGATATACGGCGAAATTTTCCCGCTATCATCGTATTTCCACAGTGCCCGGCTGATAGCTATTGGGCAAACGTCAACATCACTACAAACGATAAGGGCAAAAGGAATTTTAGTTTCATTGAAAATGGAAAACCGACAAAAGCCATGCATGCTCTGCAGGGAATGGTAAAGGATTTCTTAAAAAAACCATTTGTAAATAAGGAGCAGGTTTATGTGGGCGGCCTATCTATGGGAGGCATGGGAACTTACGAACTATTGAGAAGAAAGCGAAACACTTTTGCTGCTGCTTTTGCCATTTGCGGTGGTGATAACAGCAACAATATTAAGAAATACAAAAATATTCCTTTATGGATTTTTCATGGCGGAAAAGATGACATTGTTGATCCGGCATTTTCTATGGCGATTGCCGAAAGGCTAAAATCAGTTGGTAAAGAGGTAAAGTTTACGCTCTATCCAAATGCAAACCATAACAGCTGGGACAGTGCATTCGCTGAACCAGACTTGTTGCCCTGGTTGTTTGGGCATCAGAAGGATTAAAAAAATTAATCCATCGTCATCCCGACCGGAGTGCAACGTAGCGGAGAGATCTTTTCCATCTGTTTTCTGTTCAGGGATTTTGCGGCTTAGCTCTAAAGGAAGCTTGAGGTTACTGTGTAGATCAGAAAAAAAAAAGGCTTGAAGAATAAAATCTTCAAGCCTTTTTTTTTCATTTTTGAAAATCCTTACTCCGCCATATTATGATAAACCGCCTGCACATCATCATCTTCCTCTAACTTATCAATCAACTTCATTACATCAGCAGCTTGCTCTTCTGTAACTTCGTGGTGCGATAATGCGATACGCTCTAGTTTAGAGCTTTTCAGTTCAATACCTTTTTCTTCCAAAGCTTTTTGCAAAGAACCAAAATTCTCGAAAGCACCTTGTGCTACGGCGATATCGTTTCCTTCCTCGTCAGCCTCTACATATAATTCTTCCAAGCCCGCATCAATCAACTCAAACTCCAATTCTTCCAAATCCAAACCTTCTGCAGGTACAAAACGGAAAATAGATTTACGGTTAAAAATGAAGTCCAATGAACCAGTTTTACCTAAAGAACCGTCGGTTTTATTGAAATAACTACGAACATTTGCAACGGTACGGTTGGTATTATCAGTAGCCGTTTCAATTAATACCGCTACCCCATGAGGCGCATAACCTTCATAAACAATTTCTTCGTAATTGGCCATGGATTTATCGGATGCCCGCTTGATAGCCGCCTCCACCCTATCTTTTGGCATGTTTACCGCCTTTGCATTTTGCATTGCAGTACGCAGGCGAGAGTTTGTTTCAGGGTGAGGCCCTGATTCTTTCACCGCCATCACGATATCTTTACCAATACGCGTAAACTGAACGGCCATTTTGGCCCAACGCTTAAACTTTCTTTCTTTTCTAAATTCGAATGCTCTTCCCATTTTTAGTATCAAGTATTTAGGATCAGGTATAAAGAATGGGGTTAAAACACCCTAAACCTTCCACCTTAAACCACCTACCTTATTTTTTTAAATTATTTAACA
This sequence comes from Pedobacter sp. AC212, assembly GCF_979258625.1. NCBI lineage: Bacteria > Pseudomonadati > Bacteroidota > Sphingobacteriia > Sphingobacteriales > Sphingobacteriaceae > Pedobacter > Pedobacter sp. AC212. The sequence goes on from NZ_OZ409870.1 coordinate 4,564,999, forward strand.
TATCGGTTGTCAGTTTCGATAAATCGAACTCTGGTTTCCATCCCCAATCTTTTGCTGCAGTACTGTCATCAATTGAACGTGGCCAACTATTTGCAATTTGCTGCCTTGGATCAGTTTCGGATGTGTAAGTTAAGGTAAAATCCGGAATATGTTTTCTGATTTCTGCAGCCAAAATTTCTGGCGTAAAACTTACCCCACCAAAGTTGTAACTGCTGCGAACCGTAATCTGATCTGATGGAGCATCCATCAGTTCTATCGTTCCGCGGATTGCATCATCCATATACATCATTGGCAATTCGGTGCCCGCATTTAAGAAACTTTGATAACTTCCTTTTTTTAATGCATCATGAAAAATATGAATAGCATAATCTGTTGTTCCACCACCTGGAGCAGCTTTCCAGCTAATTAATCCAGGATAACGGATACTGCGCACATCCAAACCATATTTTTGGTTATAATATTCGCACCAGCGTTCTCCTGCCAGTTTACTTATTCCATATACCGTGTTCGGGTCCATCACACAATATTGATTCGTGTTATCCTTTGGAGAATTTGGTCCGAAAACAGCGATTGAACTTGGCCAGTAAACCTTTGCTACTTTATATTCTAACGCTAAATCTAACACATTTAAAAGCCCATTCATATTCAAATCCCAGGCTAACTTCGGGTTTTGCTCACCAGTTGCTGATAGTAGCGCAGCTAAAAGATAAACCTGCGTAGGTTTATACTTTTTGAAAATGCCATTAATCATCTCTTTATCCAAAACGTTTACGAACTCAAAGGGCGCAGAATTTTTGATGTCGTAATCTGGTCGTCGGATATCACAAGCCACAACATGATCATCACCATAAATTTTTCTTAACATGGTAACCAATTCGGTTCCAATTTGGCCATTAGAGCCTAAAACAATAATATTTTCCTGCATAATTTTTTAGAGATTGAGCAAAGGTAAAAAAATGAGACAAAAGGCATATAAAATATTTACGCTTAGGTGCATCCTTTAAAATTACAGGGTATAAATACGGAAGATTATTGCTAAATTTAATCAGAAATGGAATTTCAGAATGAAATAATTTCCTACATTTACTTCATTCCTAGCTAACCAAAACGAATTAATGACGCTCCAAGAGCCTGAAAAGTCTATCGATTTACTTGTGCGCCTAAGGCTAGGTGATAAGCAGGCTTATGAACAGATTTACTTCACTTTTAGTAAAGAACTGTTATATGCAGCCTTTAAAAAAACTGGTGATAAGGTTGTAGCGGAAGAGTTAGTGCAAAATATTTTTATCTCCCTTTGGGAAAAACGACAAGATCTACAAATCAAAAACCTCCAGGCTTATCTTTTTGGTGCTTTAAAGCTAAGTGTAATTAACCATGTACGTAGTTTGGTGATGGAAAATAAATACATGGAGTACCAAACCTTAACCTATAATGAAAATCATCAAGACACGGCCAATCTCGTAGATCTGCATGATCTATCATCAATTATAGAAGAAGGCATTAATTCATTGCCAGAAAAAACCCAGGAAGTATTCCGTTTAAGTCGTTACCAGCACCAATCCGTAAAGGATATTTCCACTGACTTAAATATATCTGAAAAGGCGGTGGAATACCATATTACCCGCTCTATCAAAAGAATTAAAGAATATATTAAAAATTTTTATCTCTTTTTTTAACCTGATAATCAACAAGTTATAATTATTATTTATTTTTTTATGATGATGCGTTAGGGATACTGGCTTGTTATGTTACTTGTATAATATAGAGCCAAATATTTCCTTATGAACCAGAAATCATTCAACGATTTACTCCTCCGTTATCAAAGCGGAAACTGCACCGATGCCGAAAAGCTTTGGGTAGACAAATGGTATCATAATTTAAACAATAAAAGTTACAACGACCTTTCTTCGAGCGAGCTTGATGAAATGCAGGATAAAATCTGGCTCAACATCAACCACTCCGACGAAAAGCAAATTGATACACTAAAAGTGAAAAGGTTATGGCCAAAATTTGCAATAGCTGCTTCAATCATGATCGCTTTTTTTCTTGGGGGTTTATATCTTTATAACTACAATCCTACCGAACAGGCCTTTATCAACGAAAATGGCGATGTAGCGCTGATTAGCAAAACTAACAATACAAACAGTTTAATGAATATAAAGCTTAGCGACGAGAGTGTGGTAACGCTTAAGCCTAAAGCCAATATCTTATATCCAGAGTTTTTTGCCGGTAATAAGAGAACTATTTACTTAAAAGGAACGGCTTTCTTCTCGGTAAGCAAGAATCCGAAGCGCCCATTTTATGTTTATAATCAAAAGTTGGTTGTTCGCGTTTTAGGAACCAGCTTTTGGGTAAAAGAATCAACCGATAAAATGCCTGCGCAAGTTGCCGTCAGAACCGGAAAAGTACAGGTGCAAGAAAATGAGAAAAGCACATTCCTTGGTTTATCAAAAGAAAAATTAGCTCAACCTATTATGTTAACGCCCAATCAAAAAGGTGTATTTAACAATCATCAGTTAAGCAAAACTCTGGTAAGTAAGCCCATTCCACTGGCCGAAGCTTATAATGTACCAACAAGTTTGAGTTATAATTTCAAGGAAGAAAGTGTAAAACAAATCTTCAAAACCCTTACCGAGGCCTACGGAATTGAAATAAAGGCTGATAACGAGCAGATATCAAATTATACTTTTACCGGAGATTTGAGTAAAAAAGGGCTATATGAGCAGCTCGATTTAATCTGCGGAACCATCTCAAGCAAGTATTATATTCAAGGAACCAGCATTGTGGTTTCAAACAAAAACTAACCAAAATATATAAAATTATGAAGAAAGCAGTAACCTATTTCAGTCAGTAGCCGCCGCTACCTATCCATAATATTTTTCTAAAAACAAAGCCGACAATGTGGGGCATTGCCGGCGAGTTAAATACATTAGAATGTATTCATGGTATTTCTATGTCCAATAAATCCAATCATTTAATGAACAATAACCAAATTTATGAAAAAAAATCAACTTATTTCGCTGGCGATATATGCAATGAGAGTTTCGATTTACCAAATACTTGCAATAACTATTTTCACTTGTGCTGCATTTGCCAAAAATGTCGACGCTCAGGAATTTTTAAATAAACCCATTTCGATCAAAGCCGATCAAACTGATATTAAAACCATTATTGCTAAAACGGAAATGTTAGCAAACGTAAAGTTTGTGTACAGTCCGCAATTAATAAATTCTGATAGAAAGATCTCTATCAATGTAGTTAACCAAAAACTTAAATACTTTCTTGAGAATTCGCTAAAACGTTATGACGTGGGATATAGGATAGTTAAAGATCAAATTTTACTCTATTCTATTCCCGCCAATAACAACCTTGAGCTGCTGAAAGCCTTCGATGGTGTAGTCACCGGTAAGGTTTTAGATAGCAAAGGCAATCCAATTCCCGGCGTTTCTATAACCGTAAAAGGCAAAACAATCGGGACCACGACTGATGAAAATGGAAATTTCGCACTTAAAGGACTTACGGTTGATAGCCGCATATTAGTGGTGCGTTATGTAGGCTACATTTCGAAAGAAGTTAATCTTTCGGCTGGCAATGCCGATGAAAACATTAGCATTAGTTTATCTGAAGATAATCTCCAACTGGAAAGCGTAATGGTAACGGGTGGTAATCCAAAGAAAAAACTCGAAAGTTCTGTAGCCATTACTTCCGTAAGTAATAAAGACATCACCAATAGAGCGCCATTAAACAGTACCGATTTATTAAAAGCGATACCCGGTTTAACGGTAGAAAGCACGGGTGGCGATGGACCAGGTAATGTTTGGGTACGGGGTTTTCCACAACAAGGCGGGTATATCTTTTTAGGTATCCAAGAAGATGGCTTGCCACTTTTGCCAACCGGATTCAATACCAATCCGTCGGTAGATCAATACTATAAAACAGATTTAACCATCCAAAACATTGAAGCTGTAAGAGGTGGCAATGCTTCTATCATCCAAGCAAATACGCCAGGTGCAGTGGTTAATAATTTAAGTTACGTTGGTGCCGACAAACAATATGGCCAGGTTAAATTTACCACAGGATTTTCTCAAGGTTTATACCGCTTTGACGGAAATACAGGTGGAAAAATAAATGATCAGATTAAATATAACATTGGCGGTTTTTATCGTACCGATAATGGTGTTGTAGATCAAGGTTTTAATCCAGCTAACCAGGGTGGACAAATTAAAGGCAACATGACTTTTAATTTTAAAAACAACAAAGGTTTTATTCGTGTATATGGTAAGTACTTAAATGATAAGGTTCAGTTTCTATTAACCAGTTATTATCCATACGATGGAACAGGCAAGCCTACCACCTACCGCGATTATAACATGGCAACGCAGTCAATTGTGCCTGTACAAACAGATTGGAGTTACAATGATCCTACAACTGGCGCTCACAGCTTTAGTTTGAAAGATGGTATCCATACTAAACTGGGTTCTGCAGGGTTTCAATTTAATTATTTAACAGACGGTGGTTGGCAGATTGTGAACAACTTCCGCTATCAAAATACGCACACCAACAGTACTTATACCGCACCTGCAGGCATAACAGCAAGAACATCAGCTGTTCCTTATTATTATCCAGGGGGAGCAGTGGCGCCTTTTGTTTCGGGAGATTATGTGGTAACTTCAAATGCACAGGGCCAAATCAACAGCGATGTTCAAATTGTAAATTACCTGGACTTAAAGAAAACCATCAAAAACCACAGTTTAAACATTGGTGCAGGTATTCATCAATACAATAGAGATGATTTACGTTTTGCTTTCCGTTCGTTTACCGAATTTAAGGAACATCCAAGCATTATACTACAATCTCCAAATGCCCTTGAGCGTACAGTACAAACTAAAAACACCTTTATTGGCAATACCAGGACTTTATCATTGTATGCTGGCGATGAAATAAAGATTTCGGAGCAATGGCGTTTGGATATCGGTGCCCGAATCGATAACCAGAATGTAAAGGGCGACAGACCTTACTACGCATTGAATGCTAGCGGAACAGTGAACATTGCGGCAGCGGCAAGTCCTAATATTTTAGGTTATACCGCTTACGATGAAACGTTAACAAACTGGTCTGCTTCAGTAGGTGCAAACTATAAAATAAGCACTACAGCTAGTATGTTTGCTCGTGCTACCAAAGCGTACAATGCACCAAATATTGGCGATTATAATGCATCTGCATATAATGGCGCTAACATTAAAAAACGCCCGGTGTACTTAGGCGAAGTAGGTTTTAAGTATGCTAAAAACAACCTGGCTATTTTCGCCTCTGGAAGTTACTCAGCAATTAAAAATGTTTCATTAACCATTAATGTACCAACGGTAGCAGCTGGCCAACAAGCCTTGGTTGCCTTTGGTTCTACCCGTACCTGGAGTGCAGAATATGAAATTTCATATAAAATATTTAAACCTTTAAGTTTAAGATTCACCGGTACTTTACAAGATTCAAAATATACCGATTACGAAGCCAATACTAGTGGAAACGCCGCCGTTGCAGCAGAATTCGGGAATCGAGTGTATAGTTTTACCGGTAATAGAACTGAACGTGTTCCTGTTTTAAACACTGAGTTAGGAGCGAATTATGATTTTAAAAACTTTAATTTATACGTTGCAGCAAACTATGTAGGTAGTCGCTTCACCTCTCCTAGCGAAAGCTATAAGTTACCAGGATATGTGGTAATGAAAGCTGGTGCAGGTTATAACTTTAGTAAAAAAGTGGCGATAAGATTTTGGGCAGACAACTTGTTAGATGCGAAAGTGTTGACTGAAGGTGATGTTCGTGGAGATCAATTCAGAGATTTCTCTACTGTAACGCCTGGTCAATTGATGATTGGCAGAACTTTACTTCAACGTACTTTCTGGGGATCATTGGCTTATTCATTTTAACATTCAAAGCCGGAGCTTATGCTCCGGCTTTTTAATTTAACACATCATGACAACAAGAAGATCATTTCTACAAAAGGCAGGTTTAGCAGGTGCCGCGGCATTTATAAGTCCATCAATTATTACTTCGGCATTGGCACAACCGGCTAAAATCTCGAAGATTGGCATAGGCTTGTTTACGCTAAGAGAGCAACTTACTGCCGATGTTAAAGCCACGATAGAACAGGTGGCCAAAATTGGTTATAATCAGGTAGAAACCTATTATGGATACCCCGGCAAATATGAGGTAAAAGGATTTTGGGGTTTACCAGCTGAGGATTTTAATCACTTATTGAAAGATAATAAACTCACTTCGCCTAGCGGGCATTACAATACCTCCGAATTTTTATCAAGCGGAGATGATAAAATACTTAAAACACATATTGAAGTGGCAAACAGTGTCGGACAAAAATATTTTGTTATTCCTGCCCTTCCAACTGATGTACGAACAAATGGAACTTTAGACGATTACAAAAGAATGGCTGCTAAATTTAATACTGCAGGCGAACTTTGTAAAAAGGCTGGTTTAAAATTAGCTTACCATAACCATAACTTTGAATATAAAGATCAGGGAAATGGCGCCACTGGCTACGATATTTTGTTAAATGAAACCGATGCCAACCTCGTAGGTTTTGAACTTGATATTTTCTGGGCTGTAAATGCTGGCTTAAATCCTGTAGATTTATTTAAGAAAAATCCGGGGCGTTACAAAATGTTTCATGTTAAGGATATGGATAAACAAGACAAAAGTGTTTTCGCCGAGGTAGGTTCAGGAAAAATTGATTTCAAAAGTATTTTTGCGGAGTCGAAATTGGCGGGCGTAGATTATATTTTTACCGAACAAGATTTGATTAAAAAAGACGTTTACCAAAGTATAACTGAGAGTTACAACTACGTTAAAAGCAACTTGATTTAGTCCAAGTATTCTTTTTACAAGTGAATATTACTTTTATATATAGATATTGTATAATTCACACGAAGCATAGAACAAAGAAAAACACCAAATAAACGTTAGTGAGACGGTCATAATCATCTTATTTAGAACAATTCTATGTAGTAACAATCGCATTGCAGATTGTTAAATTAAACAGTCAGATTTGATTATTACGCCATATTTTTTCTAATATTACTCATTCAACGCATAAAGAACCAATATAAAAAATATACAACGATGCACAGAAGAGAAGCACTCAAAAACGTCGCATTTTTACTTGGAGGAGCGATATCTGCAAGCACAATGGGCGTTCTATTCGAAAGTTTTACGCTCCCTGAAAACGAAAAAAACTTTGTATCATTCTCTGTTCAGGATGAAAAAATCTTTGCTGAATTTGCGAACATTATCGTGCCCACCACTAAATCATCTCCGGGTGCCAAAGCTGCTGGTTTAGGCAAATTTATCCCGATGATGATGAAGGATTGTTATCCAGCTAAAATGCAAACATCATTTGCAAAAGGCTTTGAGCAACTTCAGGAAAAAGCAATGAAAGATTTTGGGAAAAATTACATGAGCTTAAGTGTTGCAGAACGCACCAAACTAATGGTCGATTTAAGACTCATGTCTATCGCTCAAAAAGAAACCAAAGTACCTGAAAACGAAGATTTGGCTTACTTCTTTATCACAGCCAGAGATTTAACTTTACTAGGCTATTACGCTTCAGAAATTGGTTGTACACAAGCTCGTGAATACATCCTCGTTCCTGGAAGGTATGACGGAAGTGCGCCATTAAAACCTGGACAAAAATCTTGGGCAACCTAATTTCTAAACTACAACAACAAAACATCATGAATTTAAATACAAATTTAAAAGCAGAAAATACTTACGATGCTATTGTTATAGGATCGGGAATTAGTGGCGGCTGGGCTGCAAAAGAACTTACCGAAAAAGGACTAAAAGTGCTCATGCTCGAAAGAGGAATGAACATTGAACACATTACCGGTTATGAAAACGCGATGAAAAGCCCTTGGGAATTTCAGCATGCAGGTAAATTAACCGAAGAACAAAAACGTACACACCCTGTACAAAAAAGGGATTATCCGTATCAGGAAGCCAATGAAAAATGGTGGGTGAACGATTTGGAATGTCCGTACACAGAAGATAAGCGTTTCGACTGGTACCGTGGTTTCCATGTTGGTGGAAAATCATTAATGTGGGGCCGTCAAAGTTATCGTTTAAGTGATCATAACTTCGAAGATAACGCCAAAGATGGTCACGGAAACGATTGGCCAGTGCGTTATAAAGAATTATCTCCATGGTATGATTACGCAGAGCGATTTGCAGGGATCAGTGGATCAAAAGAAAACTGGCCACTTTGTCCAGATGGAGAATTTCTTCCTCCAATGGATATGAACATTGTAGAAAAATCGGTTAAAAAACGTATCGAGGAAGCTTACAACAGAGAACGTATCATGATGATCGGTCGTGTAGCTAACCTTACCGTTCCGCATAAAGGCCGCGGTAATTGCCAATACAGAAATTTATGTAGCCGTGGTTGCCCTTTTGGAGCATATTTCTCTACGCAATCTTCTACCCTACCGGCAGCAATGGCTACCAAACGCTTAACGCTTAGACCATATTCTATCGTAAACCATATTATTTATGATAAGGATACAAAGAAAGCAAAAGGGGTAATGGTAATCGATGCGCAAACCAATGAAACAATGGAATTCTATGCGAAAATTGTTTTCGTTAACGGCTCTACATTGGGTACAACATTTATTTTATTAAACTCTACTTCAGATGCTCATCCAAACGGTTTGGGTAATGCAAGCGGACAATTAGGTCACAACTTAATGGATCACCATTTCCGTTGTGGAGCCAATGGCGAAGCAGAAGGTTTTGATGACAAATACACTTATGGCCGCCGTGCAAATGGAATTTATGTTCCGCGCTACCAGAATATTGGTAACGACAAACGCGATTATTTACGTGGTTTCGGTTATCAGGGCAGTGCAAACAGAAGTAATTGGCAAAGCGATGTGGCCGAATTATCATTTGGTTCAGGCTTGAAAGAGAAAATGACCAAACCAGGTAAATGGACCATGGGCTTAGGTGGTTTTGGCGAGATGTTACCTTACTACGAAAACAAAGTATACATCGATAAAACCAAGAAAGACAAGTGGGGACAGCCAGTATTAGCGATTGATTGCGAGTACAAAGAAAACGAAAAGAAAATGCGTGTTGATATGATGAATGATGCTGCTGAAATGTTAGAAAAAGCAGGATTAAAAAACATCAAAACATTCGACAATGGCTGTTATCCAGGCATGGCTATCCACGAAATGGGAACCGCTAGAATGGGCAACGATCCAAAAACTTCAGTGCTTAACAAGTGGAATCAAATGCATGAAGTGAGCAACGTTTTCGTAACAGATGGAGCTTGTATGCCATCAATCGCTTGTCAAAATCCATCCTTAACTTTTATGGCATTAACTGCCCGTGCAGCAGATTACGCTGTAAAAGAGCTAAAGAAAAATAATATATAAATTGGTTATAAGTTGTAAATTATAGGTTTTACGTAAAACCTATAATTTACAACTTACCACTTTTTAATGATGAAGAGAAAATTAAGAATGGGCATGATAGGCGGCGGTAAAGACGCGTTTATCGGTGCTGTACATCGCCTGGCTGCGAACATGGATGGTTTAATCGAACTTTCTGCCGGAGCCTTAAGTGTAAATCCCGAAGTTGGGTACGAATCTGGAAAACTATTGTTCCTTCCGGATAACAGAATATATAGCAATTACGAAGAGATGATCAAAGCAGAAAGCGAACTGCCTGCTGATGAAAAAATTGACTTCGTAACGATTGTAACCCCGAATTTCGCACACTTTGCGCCAGCAATGATGGCCTTAGAACATGGCTTTAATGTGGTGATAGAAAAACCAATGACATTAACGTTGGAAGAAGCAAAACAGCTGAAAGCAAAGGTTGATGAAACTGGATTAACACTTTGTTTAACCCATACTTATTCTGGGTATCCAATGGTTAAGCAAGCCAAACAAATGGTTGGCGAAGGTGCTTTAGGCGAAATCAGAAAAATTATTGTTGAATATCCTCAGGGTTGGCTCAGTACTTTATCAGAAAGAGAAGGAAATGCACAAGCCGCATGGAGAACCGATCCCTCTAAAACAGGGAAAAGCGGTAGCATGGGCGACATTGGTACCCACGCTGCTCATCTTGCCGAATATATTTCTGGCTTGCAGATTACTAAAATTTGTGCCGATTTAAATATCGTTGTTCCCGGAAGAGCCATTGATGATGACGGAAACGTTTTATTGAAATTCGACAACGGATCAAACGGCGTTTTAATCGCATCGCAAATTGCTGCTGGTGAGGAAAATGCCTTAAAAATTAAAGTATATGGCGAAAAAGGTGGATTGGAATGGCATCAAATGGAGCCAAATACGCTAATCGTAAAATGGTCTAACGCACCTGCTCAAATTTACAGAACAGGAAACGGTTACATGGGCAGTTTTGCACAACACAACACCCGTACACCAGGTGGGCATCCGGAAGGTTACTTAGAAGCCTTTGCCAATATTTATAAAAACTTCGCCTTAACGGTAAATGCAAAACTAAATAACGAACAGCCTACTGCAGAAATGCTTGATTTTCCAAATGCTGAAGACGGAATTCGTGGAATGGCATTTATTGAAAACGTAGTAGATTCGAGTAAATCCGATCAGAAATGGTGGGATTATAAAATTTAAAATTAAGCATGACAACTTTAAAAGGACCAGGAGTATTTTTAGCGCAATTTATTAGTGATGAAGCGCCCTTCAATTCTTTGGATAATATTTGCCAATGGGCTGCCGGGCTAGGATTTAAAGGCATTCAAATGCCCACTTTGGATTCCAGATTTATCGATCTTCAAAAAGCTGCAGAAAGCAAAACTTATGCTGATGAGCTGAAAGGTAATATTGCTTCTTATGGTTTAGAAATCACAGAACTTTCTACTCACTTGCAAGGTCAGTTGGTGGCTGTGCACCCGGCATACAATGATTTATTCGATGCTTTTGCGCCGAAAGAAGTGCATGGCAATGCAAAAGCCAGAACCGAATGGGCAGTTCAACAAATGAAATATGCAGCTAAAGCTTCGCAAAACCTAGGTTTAAATGCACATGCTACATTTAGCGGTTCTTTGCTGTGGCAATATTTTCACCCATGGCCACAAAGGCCTGCAGGTTTAGTAGAAGAAGGATTTGCAGAATTGGCAAAGCGATGGACACCAATATTGAACGAGTTTGACAATTGCGGGGTTGATGTTTGTTATGAAATTCATCCTGGCGAAGATTTATTTGATGGGGAAACTTACGAAATGTTCCTTGCCGCGGTAAATAATCATCCTCGGGCATGCTTATTGTATGATCCATCTCACTTTGTGTTACAGCAATTGGATTACATTCAGTACATTGATTTTTATCACGAAAGAATTAAAGCCTTTCATGTTAAAGATGCCGAGTTTAATCCGACAGGTAAACAGGGTACTTTTGGTGGATACCAGAGTTGGGCCAACCGAGCCGGTAGATATCGTTCTCCTGGCGATGGCCAAGTTGATTTTAAAACCATTTTCAGTAAATTAGCGCAATACGACTTTAAAGGTTGGGCCGTTATGGAATGGGAATGTTGCATTAAAAATCAGGAAGATGGTGCTCGCGAAGGTTCTGAATTTATCCAGAAACACATTATCAATGTAACAGACAAAGCATTTGATGATTTTGCAGCATCGGGTAGTGATAGCGCTTTCAACACAAAAATATTAGGATTACAAGATTAACAACACACACAATGAAAAAAACATTTTTAGGTTTAGGCGCAATAGTAATACTTATGGCGTCTTTTTCGAGCGCAGATTTAGAGAAGGAGAAAATGGTGGTTGCAACGGCTAGTTCAACCAATCATGAGTTTCAAATGAGTGCAGGCGAGAAATTGATTAACAAATCAGATTGTATTGGCTGCCACAACAAAGTGAATAAAATTATCGGTCCGTCATATACTGAGATCGCTAAAAAATATCCAACTACAGAAAAAAACATCAATTACCTGGCCGATAAAATTATTAAAGGTGGTACAGGGGTTTGGGGTACTATGCCAATGACAGCTCACTCTACACTTAAACCAGCAGATGCTAAATTGATGGTTAAATACATTCTTTCGTTGAAGAAAAAATAAGCTAAAATCCCTATTAAACTTCAGATACTAAATGAAAACAGATCAAGAAAATAAAAGCACAACTAACCGCCGTGATTTTATTAAAACAAGCGCTATAGCTGCAGCTGCATTTATGATCGTTCCACGCCATGTTTTGGGTGGGCCGGGCTATTTAGCTCCAAGCGACCGTTTAATTATTGCCAGTATTGGTGTTGGTGGCAAAGGACAGAGCGACATTAATATGTTTGCTAAAAGTGGAAAAGCCGATATTGCTTACCTATGTGATGTAGATGACCGCAGGGCAGCAACAAGTGTTAAAAACTTTCCTAAAGCAAAATACTACAAGGATTATCGTGAGATGTTAGATAAAGAGCATAAAAATTTCGATGCGGTATCTATCTCCACTCCCGATCATAACCACGCCATCCAGGCACTAGCAGCCATGCAATTGGGTAAACATGTATATGTTCAAAAACCTCTAACACACGATATTTATGAAGCCCGTATTTTAACGGCTGCTGCTAAGAAATATAAAGTGGTTACTCAAATGGGTAATCAAGGTGCATCAAACGATGGTCCTCGTCAAATGAAAGAATGGTACGAGGCTGGTTTAATTGGCGATGTACATACGGTTTATGCATGGACTGACCGTCCGGTTTGGCCTCAAGGTATTCCCTGGCCTGCAAAAAAGGCTGATATTCCAAAAGAATTAGACTGGAATTTATGGCTAGGTACCGCTCCTGAAAAAGATTTCGTAGATAAATTAGTTCCTTTTAACTGGCGTGGCTGGTGGGATTATGGAACAGGTGCACTAGGTGATATGGGTTGCCACTTAATTGAGGCTCCGTTTAGTGTACTGAATTTAAAATATGCAAAAGAGGTTGAGGCAAGTGTGGGTTCTGTTTACGTTGATGAATTTAAACGTGGATATTTCCCTGAAAGCTGTCCTCCTTCAAGCCATGTTACTTTAAAGTTCCCTAAAACAGATAAAACCAAAGGTGATGTTACTTTGCATTGGATGGACGGCGGAATTCAGCCAGAACGCCCAGCAGAACTTGAAGCAAATGAAACATTTGGCGATGGTGGTAACGGTACCTTATTTATAGGTACAAAAGGCAAAATGATGTCTGAAACTTATAGTGCAAATCCTAAATTATTGCCTTTAAGCAGAAACAAAGACATTAAAGTTAAAGAAAAATATGCCCGTGTAAAAGATGGCGCAAATGGTCATTATGCGCAATGGGTTGATGCAGCAATTGCAGGTTATGGAAAACAGGAAGTTAGTTCTCCATTCGAAATCGCTGGTCCGCTAACGGAAGCACTATTGATGGCAAATCTGGCCATTAGAAGTTTCGATATCAAAAAGAACGTAAACGGCAAAAACACTTATCCTGGAAGATACATGAAAATGCTTTGGGATAACGATAATATGAAAATTACCAATTTTGATGAAGCAAATCAATTCGTAAAACGCGAATACCGTTCTGGTTGGAATAACTTAACTCTTTAATTTGATTACAGACCTCGCAGATTTTAATAATCTACGAGGTCTATTCACATACACACAATGAAAAAACTCATCCTATCTGCCTGCATTATGTTGGCAGTTACTCAAATTTCTCAGGCTCAAAAAGGTTTCAAGCCTTTATTTGATGGAAAAACAACAACAGGCTGGCACACTTATAACAAAACTAATGTAGGCAGCGCCTGGCAAGTTCAAGATGGTGCCTTACATCTGGATCCTAAAACTAAAGGAAAAGATGGCGGTGGCGATTTAGTTACCGATAAAGAATATAAAGATTTTCACTTGAAATATGAGTGGAAGGTAGCTCCAAAAGCAAATAGCGGACTTATTTTCTACGTACACGAGGAACCAAAATATCATGCTACCTACTCTACAGGTTTAGAGATGCAGGTGTTAGATAACGATGGTCATCCTGATGGAAAAATCACTAAACACCGTTCTGGTGATTTATATGACTTGGTTAAAAGTAAATCAGAACCTGTTAAACCAGTTGGTGAATGGAATAAAGCAGAAATCATCAGCAAAAAAGGAAATTTAACGCTAGTTTTAAACGGCGTTGAAGTAGTAAAAACCACCCTTTGGGATGAAAACTGGAAAAACCTAATTGCAGGAAGCAAGTTTGCTAAATGGGAAAACTGGGGAACTTACAGATCAGGAAAAATTGCATTGCAAGATCATGGCGATGAAGTTTGGTACAAAAACATTTCAATAAAAGAACTATAAAATAAGATTTGAGTTGAGGTCGAGGTTAAGGTTGAGATCACAACCTTACTCTCAACCTAAACCTTAACCTTGGTCTTAACCTAAACCTCAGTCTTAGCCTAAACATTAACCTTATATAAACCAAATGAATAGCACTACTCGCTTTAAACTTTCTACCATGATGTTCCTGGAATTCTTTGTCTGGGGAGCTTGGTTTGTAACGCTGGGAACCTTCCTGGGTAATAACTTAAAGGCAACTGGTTCCGAATCTGCTTCGGTGTTTGGAACACAATCATGGGGTGCAATTATAGCTCCTTTTATAGTGGGATTAATTGCAGATAGATATTTCAATGCTGAAAGAATACTAGGTGTTTTGCATCTGGTTGGTGCAGTTCTTATGTACCAAATGTATAAAGCACCTGATGTAAGTGTTTTCTATCCTTATGTTTTAGGGTATATGATTCTCTTTATGCCAACGTTAGCATTGGTTAATTCAGTTTCGTTTAACCAAATGAAAGATCCAGAAAAAGAGTTTTCGAAAATACGTGTTTGGGGTACGATTGGATGGATTATTGCCGGTTTGCTAATCAGCTTTGTTTTTCACTGGGATTCTCCCGAAGGCATACAAACAGGTTTACTTAAGAATACTTTTCTAATGGCGGGAATAGTATCACTGGTGCTTGGTTTATTTAGCTTTACCCTTCCAAAAACCCCACCAAAAGTATCTGCTGATGAAAAAATTAAAATTGGGGACTTAATTGGCTTGGATGCCCTTAAATTGCTAAAAGATAAAAACTTCGCGATATTCTTTATCTCTGCAATTCTGATTTGTATACCTTTAGCATTCTACTATCAAAATGCAGGTTTGTTTTTAGCAGATATTAAAGTATCTAATCCAACAGGTAAAATGGCTATTGGGCAAATCTCTGAAGCATTATTTCTACTAGCAATTCCTGTTTTCTTTTCAAAATATGGATTCAAAAAAACCATCTTAGTAGGTATGCTGGCTTGGGCTTTAAGATATATATTATTTGCTTATGGAAATGCCGGCGACTTAAGTTTTATGCTTATCATTGGGATAGCACTGCATGGTGTTTGCTATGATTTTTTCTTTGTATCTGGTCAAATCTACACCAATTCAAAAGCTGGAGAAAAATATAAAAGTTCAGCCCAAGGATTAATCACGCTGGCCACATACGGTGTTGGTATGTTGATTGGTTTCGAGGTTGCCGGTATGATTACTGATTCATACAAATCTGGAACCATAACAAATTGGAAAATGGTTTGGACCATTCCTGCGGGAATTGCTGCTGCAGTATTCATCCTCTTTGCATTAACTTTCAACGATAAAACGAAATCAGAAATAGACGCTAAAGCCATTTAATCTTATTCAAAATAGTTAACTAAACACCGATTGTTAGATCACATTCGGTGTTTGTTTATTTAAAACATGGAATCACCAATGCAAAACCATCCGTTAAAAGGCAATATCAATCACTCGGTTTGCCGTTGGTGTTTTAACGATTTCAGTTTAGATGAACTTTGCATTGAGAGTAAAAAAATGGGGCTTACCGGCATCGACCTGGTTAGCCCAAAAGATTGGCCGATACTAAAAAAACATGGTTTGCAGTCGTCCATGTGTAATGGTGCCGAAATTAATTTAGTTGATGGTTTCAATGATAAACAATTTCATAAAATTCTGATCAAGAATTATTCGGAAATGATTCCATTGGTTGCCAAAGCAGGTTATAAAAACTTAATTTGTTTTAGTGGTAATAGAAGAGGCATGGACGATGAAACGGGTTGGAATAATTGTGTAGAAGCGTTAAAACAACTCATTGCTTTGGCAGAGCAACATCAGGTAACGCTGGTGATGGAATTGCTCAACAGCAAAATCGATCATCAAGATTATCAATGCAGTAAAACCGCATGGGGAGTTGAACTTTGTAAGCGATTAGATTCTGAAAACTTCAAATTACTTTACGATATTTACCACATGCAGGTAGATGAAGGAGATGTAATTTCAACCATTAAAAATAACCATCGATACTTTGCGCACTATCACACTGCAGGCGTACCGGGCAGAAACGAGATTGATGAAACGCAAGAACTGAATTATCCTGCCATCATGAAAGCCATTGCAGAAACCGGCTTTAAAGGTTTTGTAGCACAAGAGTTTATTCCTAAAAATGCAGATCGAATGGCCTCATTAAAGCAAGCTGTTTCAATCTGTGATATTTAATTAATTAATATGTTATCAAGAAAAAGTTTTATCATCAACAGCTGTTTAGCAATTGCAACAGTTATTTTAGCTCCATCAATTGGATGCGTAGCGCAAAAGAAAGCAGTAGGATTGCAATTATATTCATTAAGGGCTGAATTGCCAAAAGATGTAAAAGGCACTATCGAAAAAGTAGCTAAAGCTGGTTTCACGGAAGTTGAGCTTTACGGTTTTTCTATCAAAGATCAATTTTGGGGCATGAACCCAATTGAGTTTAAGAAACTTTTAGATGCCAATGGCTTAAAAGCACCAAGTGGACACTATGGCTTGGGAAGTTACTTAACTGATGGCAATACTGCCGAACTAGAGGAGGCAATTGTTGCTGCAAAGGTATTGGGTAGCGAGTATGTAACCATTCCATGGTTGGATCAAAGCATCAGAAAAACTGCTGAGGATTATAAAAAAATCGCCGCAAAAATTAATGTGGCAGGTAAAATGTGTAAAGATGCTGGCCTAAGGTTGGCTTATCATAACCACGATTTCGAATTCCAAAAACTTGGAGAAACTACTGGTTATCAAATCTTATTAAACGAAACAGACAAGAATTTAGTTGATTTCGAATTGGATTTATATTGGGTAGTTCGCTCTGGAAACGACCCGATTAAGTTGTTTACTGATAATCCAGGTCGTTTTACCATGTGGCATGTAAAAGACATGGATAAAACCAATCCGGCATTAAACACCGAAGTTGGTTCGGGCAGCATTAACTGGAAACCTATTTTTGCAGATGCAAAACTTTCAGGCATGAAACACTTTTTTGTTGAACATGAAACCAATTATAAGCCAAATCCAATGGAATCTGTTGCGGCTAGTTGTGCATATTTGAAAAAGAATATTTTATAACTTTAATTTCTATGAACGCTAGACGAACTTTCTTAAAACAAGCCGGCCTAATGGCAGGTGCTTCTTTGGTTATCCCCTCTTTCGCTTTTGATAAAGTGAATAAAACAGTGGGGCTTCAGCTCTACACGCTGCGTGATGAACTACCAAAAAATGTACAAGGCGTAATGGAGAAAGTTGCCGAAGCGGGATATAAGGAAGTAGAAACTTATGGTTTTGCCGACGGAAAATTCTGGGGTTTAACCCCAAAAGAATTTAAAGCTTTGCTTAAGGCAAACGGCTTAAAAGCACCCAGCGGACATTATTTAATGGATGCATTTTCTAAAAACGGCAATACCGCCAAATTGAAAGCCGACATCGAAGCAGCCGCAATTATTGGCGGAAAATATTTCACCATTGCGGGTGCCCATGTGGATACTAAGAAAGGTATTGATGGTTTTAAAAAGACTGCTTCTGATTTTAATAAAGTTGCAGAACTGGCAAAAAATGCCGGCTTGAAATTCGCTTATCACAACCATGATTTCGAGTTTAAAAAATTAGGCGATATCACAGGTTACGATGTATTTTTAACTGAAACCGATAAAAATCTTGTCAATTTCGAACTCGATTTATATTGGGTTGCTCGCTCAGGAAACGATCCGTTGGCTTTATTTAAAAAGTATCCGGGTCGTTTCCCCATGTGGCATGTTAAAGATATGGATAAAGCCAAGCCTGAACAGAATACAGAAGTAGGTAAAGGTTCAATTGACTTCGAAGCTATTTTTGCCGAAAAAAAGTTATCCGGCATGAAGCACTTTTTTGTAGAACATGAAAATAATTACAATCCTAATCCGATAGGCTCTATTAAAACGAGCTGCGATTATATTAAGGCAAATTTGATATAAAGTTCCCGCAGATTAAAATGATTTAGCAGATATAAGGCTAACTCATTTTAATTACGGAATTATGATCTCAATATCTTTTACAGGTATTCTCTAATTCAGCTTCCCGGCCAATACACACGTATTTTTGATCCGTTTTGTATTTCCATTTAAATCGAAAAAATCAAACAAAACAACGTAGATTCCAACAGCGGCTTTCTCCCCGTTCTCTCCTACTCCATCCCAGGTTAAATTACCATTTGTACCAATGGTTTGGTTTTTTAGTAATTGCCTCACCAATTTGCCTTTATCATTGTAAATGTTAACCGTGGCTAAGCTTGCGTTTGCAGCAAGTTGATATTCGAGTATCATCAAATCCTCAAAATTATCCCCATCAGGTGAAAAAGTTTTAGATATCAAGCGAGCGAAATTTTCATCGCCAGTCAATTCTTGAGAATTTCTATAAGTTGGTGTGGCGAAACCCGAAGTAGCCGCTGCTGATTTAAAATTACCCGCTTCGTTTGCGCCGGCATTAAATGAAACACGCTCCAAAGAAATCCCGTCTTCATCCTGGATTAAAGGATGATGGATTTTCGCATTGTAGTCTAACCGATCTAGCACCTGATTATTGCTCAATAAAATGACCACCCCTTTATCATTGTTAAATGTGGGCAAACTACTAATCTGCACAAATTGATTCGGAAACTTTGTTTGGTAATTTAGCTTGATATTCGCTTGATTGGTGGTAATTACCCAATAACTTCCTGGCGCTATCATCAGCTTTGCTGAAGAAACATTTTTAATGCTTGCAGGTTCGCCAGCAGCATTTGCGTTTGCAAGCTGTAACTCCTTTAAATCGATTTCGTGATTTGAATTATTGTATATCTCTACAAAATCAACTCCTCCAGATTGCGGATTAAATAAAATTTCAGAAATAAGAATATCACCTTTGCTGATAATATTAGATGGATTTCTCTGTTTAATATTAATAGGGGATTTCTTGGCGAACGTTGGGATGGAAAACGTGTCATTGCCTATAAATTCCGTAGAAAATATAGGACTTAGAATATCAACCGTAAATTTAAAGAATAACAATAGGGATATAAGCGTAATTTTTACCATATTTGGGCTTATATCAAATGTTTAATAAATATAATAATTAAAATCTAAAATGAAAGTAGCAGTTGTAGGTGCAACCGGATTGGTTGGTACCGTGATGTTAAAAGTATTGGAGGAGAGAAATTTCCCTTTAACAGAGTTAATTCCCGTGGCATCAGAAAAGAGTGTTGGTAAGGAAATTACTTTTAAGGGTAAGAAGTTCCCAATCGTTAGCATGGACACTGCAATTGGCATGAGACCAGATATCGCCCTATTCTCTGCCGGAGGCAATACTTCATTAGAACATGCACCTCGTTTCAAAGAAGCTGGAACAACTGTTATCGATAACTCTTCGGCATGGCGAATGGACCCTGCGGTTAAATTAATCGTTCCGGAGGTTAATGCGCACGAGCTTTCTATCGACAATAAAATCATTGCTAATCCAAACTGTTCTACCATTCAAATGGTAGTGGTTTTAAAACCGTTACACGATAAATACAAAATCAAACGTGTTGTGGTTTCTACTTATCAATCGGTTACAGGAACGGGCGTTAAAGCTGTTGAACAATTGATGAATGAGCGCAAAGGCATTGATGGCCCGAAAGCTTATCCTTACGAAATCGATCTAAATGTGCTTCCTCATATCGACGTTTTCATGGAAAATGGTTATACCAAAGAAGAAATGAAAATGGTGAAGGAAACCAATAAAATCATGAGCGATAACAACATTAAAGTTACGGCGACAACTGTTCGTATTCCTGTAATGGGCGGTCACTCAGAGTCGGTTAACATCGAATTTGAAAACGATTTCGATTTAGCTGAGGTGCGCAGTATTTTAGAAAAATCGCCTGGTATTATCGTTGTTGATGATGTAGCAAACTTAAAATACCCAATGCCAAAAGATGCACATGAGAAAGATGAGGTTTTTGTTGGTCGTATCCGTAGAGATGAATCAGCGCCGAAAGCTTTAAACCTTTGGATTGTTGCAGATAATTTGCGCAAAGGTGCTGCGACCAATGCGGTTCAGATTGCAGAATATCTAATTCAGAAAGAATTAGTTTAACTATAGCTCAAAGCCTCCGACCAAATCGGAGGCTTTTTTATGTGCTTTCCACTCATGAAAAACATTCCGATAGCATTAATATATTCCAGATTAGTTATTGGTTTTATCATTATTTTGCTGAGCGTTTTTCAGGTAAATCATTACTCTTTTTTCGCCATTTCTCTTTTAACCATAGGCTTGCTAACTGATGTTTTTGACGGAATCATTGCCAGAAAACTGAATATTTCTTCAGAAAAATTGAGGCGATTGGATTCGGGGATCGACCAGGTTTTCTTTATTTCTGTTGCTGTGGCGACTTATATCCAATGTCCAGATTTTTTTAAAACCAACTTCGTTAAGCTGGCCATTTTAATTGGTGCAGAGGTAATGATTTATCTAGTTAGCTATTTGAAGTTTAAAAAAGAAGTTGCTACCCATTCCATCGGCGCCAAAATCTGGACTTTAACGCTATTCGCAACGCTTATCGAAATCATCGTTCATTGCCAATCTGTCGTGTTATTTGAGCTTTTTTTATGGCTTGGAGTAGCTACACGGCTGGAAATCGCTGCAATAGTATTCACCTTAAAAAAGTGGACAAATGATGTCCCTACAATTTATCATGCGGTTAAATTGCGCCAGGGAAAAGAAATTAAGCGCAATAAGCTTTTTAATGGATAGCATAACAAATTAACCTTTATTTTGGCAAGCAGTTTCGGTAGCTTTTAACTTACACCTGTCCTGCTCCCGCTTCTGCCGATAAAAAATCGGCATCTCGCTTTGATCAGGTTGAGGTGGCCCGGATAGTAATTTTAAACTGCGTAAAATAAACCCGGTGGAAACGGCAGCTCCGAATTTTTTATGAGGACTACAGTGCACAACGGGTCCGAAGCAAACCCAAGTACTACAGGTTTTGCTTTTCAAATAAAATAGTTTGGTACTATAATTATTGGCTTAGGCTTTCAAATAACTTTATATTTGTTCCTCTTCAATAGCTAGTTTATGCGTTTTAAAATATCCCTTCTTTTCGTATTTGTGCTCATTGGCCATTTTGTTAATGCCCAAAACAAAATCCAAAACCTCGAAAAAGCGTTTAATAATTTATTGGCAGATGAGCAGGCGAAACATGCCCTTTTATCACTTTGTGTGTTAGATGCTAATAGCGGCAAAACACTGTTTGCAAAGAATGAGCAAATTGGTTTGGCTACTGCATCAACTTTGAAAACGATTACTGCAGCCACCGCTTTTAGTATTTTAGGCAAAGACTTCCAATTTCAAACTACCTTAGCCTATACTGGAAACATCACAAGTGATGGCACTTTAAAAGGAAATCTTGTGATTATAGGAAGTGGTGATCCCACGCTTGGCTCCTGGCGTTATCAGAATAAAGAAAATGCAGTTTTAACTCAATGGGTTGCGGCTATAAAAGCTGCAGGAATTAAAAAAATTGAAGGTTCGATTATTGGTAACGATAGCATTTTTGGAACACAAACTACGCCAGAAGGTTGGGTTTGGCAAGATATAGGAAACTATTACGGCGCAGGCACTTCAGGTTTAGCCTGGAGAGAAAATCAGTTCGACATTCATTTACGTCCAGGCGCTACCACAGCTGATGAAGCTAAAGTCATAAAAACTGTACCTGAAACGCCCTATATCAAGTTGGTAAATGAGTTGAAAACCGGTGCTTCTGGAACTGGTGATCGAAGTTATGCCTTTCTGCCGCCATACAGCAATGTGGCTTATTTACGTGGCAGTTGGGGAATGGGAATTGGCAAAACCGGTATCTCTGTTGCCACCCCTGATCCTGCCTTCGATTGTGCTTATCGGTTACAGGACACCTTGAAGAAATTAGGAATCCCAACAAGTTTGGAAGCTACAACAGCAAGGCTCCTCGCTTTGAATAATCAGCCTATTCCTTCTGTAAGCCAAAAAATAAGCACTATTAGTTCACCAACGTTGAGCGAAATCAGTTATTGGTTTTTAAACAAAAGCATCAATTTATACGGTGAAACTTTGCTAAAAACAATTGCCTTAAAATCAAGAAAGCCAGCGACAACCGCAAAAGGTGCAGAAACAGAAATTAATTATTGGGCAGCAAAAGGGATCGATAAAACAGCTTTGAACATCATCGATGGTAGCGGACTTTCTCCAGGCGATAGAGTAACTACCTCAGCAATGGCCAACATTCTATTCCAAATTCAAAAAGAAAGCTGGTTTACCGATTTTTATAAAGGTTTACCAGAATACAATGGCATGAAAATAAAAAGTGGAACGATAAATGATGTTTCCGCTTTTGCAGGCTATCATACCGACCCTGCAGGTAATAAATATGTAATTGTGATTAACATCAACAATTATAGTGGAAGCGGAATTAACAAGAAACTATTCAATGTTTTAAACCAACTAAAATAATATGCCCTATTTTATCAAAAACCTTCAAACTGTGGATGGGTTGATCTCAAATTTGTATGGAAATGTATCTGTTGAGGAAATGACTAAAACAATTGTTTACCATTTAGAACAACAAGGATATAAAGTACAAGACCAAGGTTTTGGTAATTTAATTTTAGAGAAAGGCAGCAGAATACAACGCATTTTGCTGGGAGCGTTTGTAAAATATTTTAAATTCAGCGTGAGCATGACACCTGCAGAAAAAAATGAACTAGTGGTTAATATTTTTCAGCAAACTAGCGGCATGTCGGGTGGTTTAATAGGGATGAATCAAGTTAAGACTGAATTGGCCAGGTTAAACTTTGTTTTCGCCAACCTTTAAATTTTAGAATCAATTTATTACACTACCAAACTTATTATGACTGGAAGGCTATTCATCATTATTTTGCTTTTACCGGTCATTTCAATTGCACAGGTTAAGGTATTGCTAAAAGTTAGTGTTCCTCAGAAAACACAAGATACGCTCTTCATTGCTGGCAATTTTAACGACTGGAACCCAAAAAGTGAAGCTTTCATTTTAAAGCAAAAAGATAGCCTTGCTTATGTAATCGATTTAAATTTGCCAAAAGGAAACCATGAGTTTAAAATTACCCGAGGAAGCTGGGATAAAACTGAGTGCCAGAAAAACGGCGCATCAGCCGCAAACAGAATTTTAAATTTGAATGTTGATACTGTAATGGATATAGAGGTTGCAAATTGGTCGGATAATTTTAAGCAGGTTAAAGAAAAATACCATTTCGGCGACCATGTTCATCTTGTCGATTCTGCTTTTTACATGCCACAGTTGAATAAGCATCGTCAGATTTGGATCTATTTGCCGAAAGGTTATGCAAAGTCTAAGAAGCGTTATCCTGTTATTTATATGCAAGACGGTCAAAATTTATTTCATGCCAATCCGCCGAGAGCCGATGAATGGGCAGTTGATTCGATAATGGACAGCCTAATTCGTGAAGGATCAAAAGAAATGATCGTTGTAGGAATAGATCATGGTGGAAATGATAGGCTAAAAGAATATAATCCTTACGATAGTCAATACGGCAAAGGTGAAGGAAAAGAATATGTTTCCTTTTTGGTGGAAACATTAAAGCCTTACATCGACTCGAACTACCGAACATTGAAAGATTTTGCAAACACCTCGATAGCAGGCAGCTCAATGGGTGGCTTAATTTCCATGTACGCCATTGCTCAGTATCCAAAAGTATTTGGTTCGGCTGGAGTTTTTAGTCCGGCGTTTTGGTTAGCCCCACAAATTTATACAGAAGTGATTACTAATTTAAATGGCTTGAAACGCAGCAAAATATTTTTTGTTGCCGGCGATAAAGAAGGATCTACAATGGTTGAGAACACGAAAAAGATGTATGATATCTTGAACTCTGAAGAAAAGAATAAAAACATTGTTTTTTTAGAAAAAGAGGATGGAAAGCACACTGAATGGTTTTGGCATCGTGAGTTTGTTCCTTTTTATCAATTCATAGCAAAGTAATAGTTAATAGCGAATATTATAGCTCTCCAAATTCCAGCATCTCTCTACTTAAATATCATATCATTGAAAAGAAGCTTTATCATTTTCTTAGTGCTCTTCCAGTTTACAGCATCAGCACAAGTATTAAAGAAACGCACCACCTTGTTGATGGGTAGTAAGTTCGAAATTACT
Organism: Pedobacter sp. AC212; assembly: GCF_979258625.1. Taxonomy (NCBI): domain Bacteria; kingdom Pseudomonadati; phylum Bacteroidota; class Sphingobacteriia; order Sphingobacteriales; family Sphingobacteriaceae; genus Pedobacter; species Pedobacter sp. AC212. Next base: position 4,589,563 of record NZ_OZ409870.1, read on the forward strand.
ATTGTAGCTAAAGATGCCCTAACCGCCACGCAAAATATTGATAGTGTGATCACAGAAATCAGCCGCATTGAATTCTTAATTTCAGACTGGAAACCAGAAACACAAATTTCGGAAGTAAATAGAAATGCGGGAATTAAACCTGTAAAAGTTGACAAGGAAGTTTTTGATCTTACCAAAAGGGCGCTTAACCTTTCAATAATAACAAACGGTGCATTTGATATTAGTTTTGCAGCGATGGACAGGATTTGGAAATTCGATGGATCGATGATAGCTATGCCCGATGATGAAACAGTAAAAAAATCCGTCGAAAAAGTAGGTTATGAAAACATCATTCTTGATAGTTTAAATTCGACAATCTTTTTAAAATTAAAAGGGATGAAAATTGGTTTTGGAGCATTGGGTGAAGGTTATGCTGCAGATCGATGTAGAAATATGATGCTTGCGAAAGGGATAAAGGCAGGCATTGTAAATGGATCTGGCGACATGAGTACCTGGGGGAAACCACCGAAAGCAAAACATTGGGTAATAGGAATTACCAATCCATTTAATAAAGACAGTCTTTTCGCGGTAGTGCCACTAAAAAGTGCTGCCGTGGTCACCTCAGGAAGCTATGAAAAATTTGTGGTGTTCAATGGAAAACGCTATTCTCATATCATCGATCCCGTTACAGGCTACCCAGCCACAGGTTTAACGAGCGTAACCGTATTTGGACCCGATGCTGAGCTTGCCAATGGTTTTAGTACCTCGATGATGGTTTTGGGTAAAGATAAAGCACTCGAACTGATTAAAGCATATCCGAATTACAGTTGTATAATGTTCGGTGATGATGGAAAGGTTTATCATTCCGAAAATATCAGTGAGAAATTGCTTAAAAAGTGGAAGAAGGGAATATAAATTAAGACATCTGGAAATCGCCAGGCTTTCGCCTTTTTTCGGAGACTAGCTGGGGGTTAATTTATTTCAGTAACCTATATTGATGACTTTTCTGCCATGGTCTGTGTCCCCACAGACCATTATTTGTTTTTTAGTGTTTCGGTCTGTGAGGATACAGACCGAGGCGTTTGAGATTAAATGCCTTTTACAATAGCTGTGCGCATTTTACAAGAACCTATCGTCATTGCGAAGGAGTTTTTCACAACTGCGGCAATCTTTTCCTTATGGTTTGTGTCCCCACAGACCATTATTTGTTTTTTAGTGTTTCGGCCTGTGAGGACACAGACCGAGGCGTTTGAGATTAAAATGCCTCTTACAATAGCTGTGCGCATTTCACAAGAACAATCATCATTGCAAACCCAGACTTGTGCGAGGTGAAGCAATCTTTCTTACCTAAATAAATTGCATTCCACGAACGGTGGAGACAAGCCGTGCCTCAATCACGGAAACGCTACTAACCAATGCTTCTTGCAATATTAATCGAACTCCAGGCTAATAACAATCCATCAAAATCTGACCTCGCGATTGATAGTAACTGATACTTTTTTGCTGGTCTTGCTGACATAATTGATCCAACAGTTCGATCACATCTTTCTGCATACTTAAAGAACCGCAAAGCATAATCACTCCGTTATCTCTTAATGTTCGGCAAACAAAAGATTGGTCTTTTAGGAGAAGATCTTTAACATATTGTTTATTTCCTTCTCTCGAATAAGCCACATGGAGCGAAGTAAGCAAATTGGCTTCTTTATTGATCGCATTTTCGTAAAGTGTAAACGACGCTTTGTTTCTAAAACCACAGTACAGATGAATATCATGCACTCTTCCTTGCTGATCTATCATACCTAAAAACGGCGCTATACCCGTTCCATTTGAAACCATGATAACCGTTTTTGCTTTTGCAGGAAAGTGAAAATGTGTATTCTTAACAACCGCAGCCCTGAATTTCTCATCGATTTTAAGATCGTGCAAAAAACCCGAGCCTAAACCTCCTTGATGAAGTTTAACGCTTAACTGAACATCTTTATCCATTTTACCAATGGAATATAAACGTTCTCGATGATCGTTTGCCGGGTAAACAGCTAATAAATCACCAGAAGTAAATTTAGTTTTTTTAAGAGGCTTTAAGCGGATAATGAATGAAGTATCCTCATGGCTTGAAACTGTTTTATCTACTACTTGAAACTCCTGCGTTTTCGCAGGTTTTGGGGCAAGCAATTTATCAAGAGCACTTAGCTCGATATTAGAAGTCTGTGCCCATAAGTTTGCCCATCGCATAAAATCCTCTGGCGACCGATCGTTTACGGTATGGATTTCGAGCAAGGGTTTTGCCCAATCTTCATGCGCTAAAGCATTGTTAACTTCGTAACCAAACTTGCAAAAATCAGGGTAGGCTTGAGAACCAAAGGCAACTACCGAAAAGTCGACAATTGATAATTGTTTATGTTTTTTTAGGAGCGATTTAAACTTCGAAGCATTTGTCGGTGCATCTCCCTGACCATAAGTTGCCGCAAAAATTAAAATATGCTCGGCCTTTGGATAAATTTTGTAATCATTAAGTTCGGCCATGAAGGCACTTTTCCCATTCTTTAAAAGCTGTTGTTGAATGGCATTGGCAAAACGAAAGGTACTACCGTTTTCAGAGCCAACCAGTAAAATATATTCTGCCTGATCGAACTTGTATTTGTTTTTGATACCATTACGGCTGCGTTTCCACCAAATTACAAAACCCGAATAAATAAAGAACAGGATATTTGCCGAGGCAATGGCTAAAACAATCGCCCAGATGGCACTTCCCCTACCCGTATGTAAATCAATACTGAGGTTATTAAAAATGGTGGCTCTGGAGTAAGGTTGTTGGGTAATAATATCTCCCGTAACTTGATTCACGGTAATTTCCCTGTCGGTAAGTTTAAGCGTAAAATAATCCTCTACATCTTCAGAAAAGGGAAATTCGATTGATTGTAAATCGCTTAATGGAATATTTTTGAAAACCTCAAAATCGATAATCGATTTTGCAGGATCGGTTTTTAAAGCATCAAAATCAATTTTGTGCGTTATTTTTTCTTCCTTAATAATCCCAAATCGTTGTAATGAAAGGTAGGTACCAGATAGCGAAATGATGATGATTGGAATTAAGAGCAAACGCCCTAAAACAACGTGATAATATTGCGCAAATCCATCTTTTACAATCTTTCCAAAAAATTTCTTTAGGTTGCGTTGGCGCTGAATAATCAAAACTGTACCAGATGTTGCAATAAGAAACAACAGAAAGGCGGTAATACCAACAAAAAGCCTTCCCAATTCATGCAGAAATAACGACCTATGTAAAGTAGTGGTCCACCTAAAAAATTCATTCTCTTTGGCGACTTTACTAAATGATTTGCCAGTTTTAGGATCGACATAAAAATTTCCGGACTCCTCATTCGAGTCTGTGCCATTTACTTTTACAAATTGATTGGCATCAATGGTTACGTCAGCAATATCTGTATATGATTTTTGTAGTGTCGGGATGAGCTGGGCAACATCAAGCTGATTAAAATCTTTTGATTTATAAGGCTGGGTCTTTTCAGTAACAGGCTTAAATGATAGGATGATGCCTGTAACGGATGCAAGTGCAATAAAAAGAAAAGAAGATACAGCTAAAGCAAGGTGGCTGTATCTCCACAAAGAAATTGTCATTGAATAAGCTTTAGTTAGGGCTTAGGCGCACGTACCTAATGTAACCCGTTCCTTCAGTTTTAGCGGCCAAACCTTCAGTAGTTAGAGGAATTTCAGCGTCTTTAACATAGTATTTATTGTCTTCAACAGCAGTTTCGAAACGCAACTTGTAACCTTTGTTAATTTTAGCGGTTTCAATATCAAAAGTAGTTACACTTCTATCGCCACCCGTTACTGATGCGCCGGTAACAGCACTGATATTTGTTGGCTTACTTTTATAAGCTTTATGCCATTCTTTTAAATCAGGATACCATTTCTTATCTGATCCCATCACATAAAGTGTTTTTTCATAAGCGCCTTTTGCATTGATTAGCGATACCGCAATGTAAGCACCTTCACCTGTGTAGTTGGTCATTTGAACCATACACTTGTATTTTGTAGTTTTTTGTGCCGTTGATAATTTAGGTAAGAATAGAATTAAAGCAAAAGCGAGGCACAGTTTATATATGTTATTCATTTTATTATTTCAAAAAGTCGATTGATACTTTGTTTCTAGTTAAAAATTCGTTTTCGGTGGCTAAATCGTATGGTGTTTCTTTAAACTCTGTTGCTACATCTTTTTTCGCACCTACAGAAATTAAATATTTCAAAAGCTCGGTATCTTTAGCTGTCATTGCTGCTTTGTGTAAAGCAGTGTAACCTTCTTTATTTTTTAAGTTTACGTCTACTTTGTAATCTGCAACCAGTTTTGCTAAAGCCAAATCGTTTTTAGCAACCGCTAAATGATACAAAGTATTGCCATTTGGCTGCACGGCAGCAAGGTTAAGCCCTTTATCAGTTAATACTTTTAGTTTAGCATTAAAGTCTTCCATACCACGAGGTCCATAAGACTGGAAAAGATAATAAGCCAGGTTATTTCCATCTTTATCGGCACCGTTAATATCAGCACCTTTGCTCAACAGAAAACTAACCGCCTCTGCAGAATTACCACGAACTGCCATTGCCAATGCAGATACACCTTTTGCATTTACCTGATTAACGTTTTTTACATTTTTGGCTAATAACTCCAAGGTAGCTAAATCTCTATTCCCTCCGGCGGCAGCCATAAAAGCAGTGTTGCCTTCTTTATCTGCTGCATTCACATCCACTCCTTTTGATAGGAAATAGCTGATTACTTCTTCTTGCTTCGGTTTACGAGCTACATACGATAAAGTATTTTCTCCATTGCTTCCGATAACAGTTGGCTTTAATTTAAGGCTTTCCAAATATTGAAAAACGGCTATACCGTTTGAACTTCCTCGTCCACCCTGTGCAGCCATAATAAACGCATTGTCGTTATATTTTACGCCTTTTGCAATCAATTTGTTCATCAACTCGATGTTACCACTTCTTGCCACATAGTTAAAAGCGGTGTTGCCAGCAGCATCGGTACTGTTTAAGCTTAATCCTTTACCTATAAAATAATCCGTTAACGCGAAGTTTTTATCATTGGCGATTCCGATTAATAATGCGTTTGCACCATCATGATTCAAATTGGTTTTTACATCAGCACCATTCGCAATTAAAAGATCGTAAACTTTGGTATCAGCCTGGCCTCCGCCTGCTGCAAACGTTAATGGCGTTGCCCCATGACTATCCTGAAGATTAACTTTAGCACCGTTTTTCAAAAGGTGTTCCATTACAGGAACATTTCCTCTAGATGCTGCCCAGAACAGATAAGTTCTGCTATCGTGCGTAATTTTATTCACATCATTACCAGGTTGCGATAAAAGGTATAAAATCGTTTCCGTTGGCGCATTATTGTTGATAGCCAATACAGTTGCATCGAACGACATTGGGTTTAATTGTGAAGGATTACTGCCTTTCGCAATTTCTGCCTTAATTGTTGCTAAGTCTGTATTTCCTTTCCAAAAAGACTGATCAAAAAAGGTGTTTTTTTGAGCCTGTGCAGTAAACGATGCCATTGCAAGAACAGCAATTAGGATTTTTTTCATTTCTAAGCTTAATAGTTTTGATTAACAAATTCGATAGCGCTTTGCAGTGCAAAAGAATTTCGGCTAAGTTAACAAGAATCATTCTAAATAATGCAAGTCACTTCCATTTATTTAAATTAATTATAATTAGTGAGGGTTTTATGATGTGGGCTCCTATTATAAAATGAGATATAGTTTTTCTATTCTAAGAATTTTGGCTAAAAATTTGTGAATAAGACTTTTATAAATACTTGATAATGAGAAAAATTATTGTTTTATCTATGATGTCGTTAGATGGAGTAATGCAGGCACCAGGCGGTCCTGATGAAGATAATGCTGGAGGTTTCGAATATGGAGGCTGGGTTGCGCCGTTCAATGATGAGATTTCTGGCACAGAAATGCAAAAGAATATGGAAGCTTCTGATATCCTTCTAGGCAGAAAAACCTTTGATATTTTTGCTGGCTATTGGCCAGAGCGAGAAGATGGTTGGCCAGGCATTAATGAGGTAAACAAATATGTTTTGTCATCAACCTTAAAACAATCCAATTGGGAAAACACGATTTTCCTTAACAATCTGGAAGATATCAAACGGCTTAAAAACACCAATGGTGGCGATATAAAGGTTTGGGGAAGCAGTAAACTTGTTCAATTATTGTTAGCGCACAATTTAGTCGATACATTTATTTTGATGATCCATCCGGTAATATTAGGTAAAGGAAAACGACTGTTTAATGATGAAGCAAATGCTGCTTCGTTTAAATTGATAGAAAGTGTTACCAGCAAAAAAGGAGTAATATTTGCCAGATATGAAAGATTTGGTGAAGTTAAAACTGGAACTGTTTCAGATTAAATATGTTGATATTTTGATTTCCACTACAAAAGCGGTTTCAACACCACCCAAACGTTTTCAGCTAAAATCTTGTCTCCTTCTGCAGTTGGATGAATTCCATCTTCTTGATTTAATTTGGGAATGCCGCCCACTTTGTCCAACAAAAAAGGAATGAGAGCCATATTATTTTTTTTGGCCAAATCGGGAAAAATATTTTTGAAATCATTTGCATATCTGGCACCCATGCTTGGAGGCATTTGCATACCCGCTAAAACCATTTTAACATTTGGATATTTCGCTTTAACGGCATCAATAATATCCTGAAGATTTTTAGTGGTTTGTTTTACAGGCAACCCTCTTAAACCATCATTGGCACCCAATTCCAACACAAATATATCAATGGGCTGTTTCAACAACCAATCTATCCTACCTTTTCCGCCTGCAGATGTTTCTCCACTCAACCCGCCATTAATTACGGTGTAAGGTAAATTCAAAGAGTCGATTTTATTCTGAATCAACGCAGGAAAAGCCTCAGTTGGGTCAAGACCATATCCAGCAGTTAAACTGGTGCCGAAAAAAGGATGGTTTTCTTTTGGATGGACTTGGCTGCCTGCTTTTGGTCAGCCGAATCTAAAGTTTTCTCTTCATTTCCAGTACGGTTATTATTTCCGCAGGAAGCGAATAGGGTAGCCAAAACAAATAAACCAATAAAGCGTTTTCGTAACATCATGTCTAATTTTTTCTCTAAGTAAAAACCATTATCTTAACAGGCAATGCCGGGGTTATGTTTGGTAAAGCATAGGTACAAAACTTTAATTCAAAAATTTGGAAAATATTTTAAACATTCAGAAAGTAAGTAAAATTTATAAAAATGCAGGGAGAGACCTTACTGTTTTAGATCAGATTAATTTCTCTATCGATGCAGGTTCAACAGTTGCCATTACTGGTCCTTCCGGTAGCGGGAAAACGACACTTTTAGGTTTATGTGCCGGACTAGACCGGGCGAGTAGCGGAACCGTTGAACTAAATGGTATTGCGCTCGAAAAGCTAAATGAAGATGAACGAGCTGCCGTTCGAAACCAATATGTAGGTTTTATTTTCCAGAATTTCCAGCTTTTGCCAACATTAACGGCATTAGAAAATGTAATGGTGCCTATGGAATTGAGAGGCGCTAAAAATATTAAAGCCCAAGCCATGGAACTACTTGAAAAAGTAGGTTTGGCCGATCGTTCGCACCACTATCCTATTCAATTATCGGGTGGAGAACAACAACGTGTATCGCTGGCCAGGGCTTTTTCTAATAAACCTGCAATTCTTTTTGCTGATGAACCTACCGGGAACCTCGATGCAGAAACTAGCGAAAAGGTAATTAAATTACTTTTTGATCTGAATAAAGATTTCGGTACAACTTTGGTAATTGTAACCCACGATTTAGAACTTGCCGCCCGAACGAGCAGAACCATAAAAATTAAAAGTGGAGTAATTATTTCTGATGAAAACTCAACTTATGCCTAATCATATCCCCAAACAAAGCATCAGTTTTTTATGGCTTTTCAAAATGGCCTGGCGAGACAGCCGAAAAAACCGATCAAGGCTGTTATTGTTTATCTCCTCCATTGTTTTAGGGATCGCTGCCTTGGTTGCGGTGTATTCCTTTAAAGATAATTTGCAACGCGATATTGATGCCCAGGCCAAAGAACTAACCGGTGCCGACTTAGTGCTCGACAGTAGAAAAGGAGTAAGTAAGGCGATGCAGAAAGTTATCGATAGTTTAGGCAATGAAAAATCTCAGGAAAAGACCTTTGCATCGATGATCTATTTTGAAAACGGCGGTGGCAGCAGGTTGGTTCAAATGAAAGCCTTAGAAGGCAATTATCCCTATTATGGATCGATAGAAACCCAGCCGGCAAGTGCGGCAAAACATTTTCAAGAAGATAGAACGGCTTTAGTAGATCAAACCCTGATGCTGCAGTTCAACACCAAAGTTGGCGATTCTGTTCAAATTGGTGATTTAAAATTTAAAATACTAGGATCATTAATTAAAGCACCTGGGCAAAATGGGATTGCGGCAAGCGTAGCACCAATCGTTTATTTGCCATTAAAATATTTAGAAAAAACCAATCTGATAAAAACGGGCAGTAGAATTAATAATAAATTTTATTTCCGTTACGATGATCCATCGGGTGTGGATGAATGGGTAAAAAAAAATGAGGTAAAACTCGAGAAGGAAGGTTTTGATGCCGATACAGTTGAATCTCGGAAAGAACAAACCGGCCGATCTTTCAAGGATGTAAATCGCTTTCTTGCGCTTTCGGGTTTTATTGCATTGTTACTTGGTTGCGTAGGTGTTGGAAGCGCCATTCATGTTTACATTCAGGAAAAACTGAGCGCCATTGCCACTTTGCGTTGCCTGGGGTTAAAATCGCGACACGCATTTTTCATTTATCTTATCCAAATATTTTTTATTGGCTTAATTGCCGCCACAATTGGTGTTGTTCTCGGTACAGGCATTCAGTTTTTATTACCATTAGTATTAAAAGATTTTCTTCCGGTTGAAATTACCATGCAGATCTCTTGGTCGGCGGTTGGTCAAGGTCTACTGCTTGGCTTAATTATTTCGGTGTTGTTTGCTTTGCCTTCACTCCTATCAGTAAGGAAAATATCCCCGCTCAATGCTATCCGTTTATCTTTCGAAAAAACACGTAGCAAAAGCGATTTTTTAACCTGGTTGGTTTATTTCTTAATGGCTGCATTCGTAGTCGGTTTTACCCATTTGCAAATGAAAACCTGGGTACAAACTCTGGCTTTTACGGTAAGCATTGGAGTTGCTTTTATTTTGCTGATTATCCTTTCCAGGTTATTAATGTTTTTGGTAAAAACGCTACTTCCAAAATCATCGAATTACTTATGGCGACAAGGGTTTGCCAATTTATACCGACCTAATAACCAAACCTTAATGCTTACCGTTTCTATTGGCTTATCCACGGCTTTTATCGGTACGTTGTTTTTTGTTCAGGGAATTTTAATGAGTCGGGTTACGCTTTCATCTGGCAGTAATCAACCTAACATGGTGATGTTCGATATCCAGAAAACACAAAAAAAGAGAATCGATAGCTTAACTCAAGCCTTTAAATTGCCATTGATGAACCAAGTACCCGTGGTTACGATGCGGATTGAAGAAATCAACGGAAAAAAAGCCAGTGCAGATACTAATAATCGAAGAGCATATCGAAACGAAATCAGGGCGACTTATCAAGACAGTTTAACCGCAGCTGAGAAAATTGTTAAGGGCAATTGGATTGGTAAAGTGAAGCCTAAAGAAACCATTTATATTTCTCTGGATCAGCGATACGCTGATCAAATTAACGTGGGCTTAGATGATAAGATTCTCTTTAACGTACAAGGCATGATGATTCCGACGGTTGTTGGAAGTTTAAGGGAGGTAAATTGGAGTCGGATGCAAACCAATTTCAGGGTTGTTTTCCCTGCCGGGGTACTGGAAGAAGCGCCACAGTTCCACGTACTCATGACCCGCGTACCTACAAGTGAACTATCGGCTAAATTTCAGGGTGAAGTGGTTAAAAACTTCCCGAATGTATCAGTGATTGATTTAGATCTAATTTTAAAATTGCTGGATGAAATCCTTGATAAAATTGGATTTGTTATTCAATTTATGGCAGGTTTTAGCATGGTAACTGGCTGGATTGTTTTGGTATCAGCGGTACTTACAAGCAAAAATCAAAGATTAAAAGAAAGCATTTTATTAAGAACGCTTGGTGCAAGCAGAAAGCAGATTTTAGCCATAAACGCTATTGAATATTTCTTTTTAGGAGCCTTTGCAGCGGGAGCTGGTTTAATTCTGGCTATCGGCGGAAGTTGGGCTTTAGCTAAATTTAGCTTCGAGGCTGTTTTCATTCCTCCCTTTTGGGCAACATTAGGCCTTTTCGGATCAGTTGTTTTTATTGTGGTAATTACTGGGGTGTTAAGCACAAGAAGCATTTTAAATCAACCACCTTTAAAAATCTTAAGAACTGAGGGTTAATATGGTGCTTCATAAAAAAAGGAGGCTGTCTCATAAATCAATTTATCCTTGAATCTTGTCACGTTGAGCTTGTCGAAACGCCTCAAAAGGCATATTTAGCAAGTCCTTCGACAGGTTCAGTATGACATTTCTTGTTTATGATACAGCCTCCTTTTTGAATGTAATTAAACTACTGAGATTAAGCAGCATCAATTGCTTCACGAAGTGCTTTTGCTGCAGCAGCAGGATCTTCAGCACCATAGATAGCCGCACCTGCAACCACCACTTTTACGCCGGCTTTAACTACTGCTGTTACATTTTCAATATTTACACCACCCGCAATTGAAACTGGAACGCCCACTCTTGTCGCCTCATCTATTAAAACCTGAATAGAATAACCAGCTGTCCACTGCTCATCTAAACCAGCATGTAGTTCTACAAATTCAACGCCCAGTTCCGTCACTTCTTGTGCTCTTTTTACCCTGTCAGGATAGCCAATAGTGTCTACGACAATACCTTTTCCATGTGCTTTTGCAGCTTTTACTGCGCCTATAATAGTTGCATTTCCAGCTGCGCCCATCACGGTTACTAAATCGGCTCCGGCTTTAAAAGCAATATCAGCTTCCAGTTCGCCTGCATCAGCAGTTTTCAGATCAGCAAAAACCAGTTTATCTGGATGTGCATTTTTCATCGCTGTGATTACGCTTGATCCAATATTTTTGATTAAAGGTGTACCCAATTCTATAATGTCGACATAGGGTACAACTTTCGCCGCTAAAGCCAATGCCTCTTCTGTTGTTAATAAATCGATTGCTACTTGTAATTTTGCCATGATTTGTTTTATAAATGATAAATATGATTTTACTCTAAATTTGAATGGTTCTTCCAAAGCACTTCTGCAGGCTTATTGCTTAATTTCCATAGAGATTGAAAAATGGCATCATTAAGCAATAAAAGAAATTGCTCGAAGAGGCTACCGGCATACTGATTGGAAATTTTCTTGCTATGATCCTGCTTTTCTGCTGCAGGAATAATGACGGTATGAGTTGCCAACTCGGCCAATTTCGATGTTGCGTTTGTAGTTATGGCCACCAGCTTCGCCCCTGCTTCAATCGATTTTTCTGCTGATCTGACAATCGTTTCAGTGGTGCCCGATCCTGACGCAGCTATCAATAAATCTCCTTTGCTGATGGCTGGCGTAGTGGTATCCCCGACATAATAAACGCTAAAACCCAAATGCATCAGGCGCATGGCTGCTGCTCGCATTGCAAAACCTGAACGACCAGCTGCAGTAATGAAGATGTGATTGGCCTGTTGAATTTGATAAATAACTGGGATGATTTGCTCAAGCTCCAGCCGTTTAGCTAGATTTAAATTCTCTTCTATTATCTGGTTCAAATTGGTTTGTAAACTCCATACCAGCTGCTGATTATCTAACGTATCCAATACCTTTATATCTTTTTCCACCTCTTCCATTAATGTCTTAACTTCCATTGCCAATGATTGATTTGTTGTTCAAAGGTAGATTTGACAGCTGCGTATTTGGTTATACTATCAGCCACTATTATGGTACAATCAGGAAATTCTATCCTTTAAAAGTCATAAATAGTTAATGATACCTGTTAAGTTTCCGAATAGTCCTCCATATGTTCCTTATTATCCAACTGCAAAGAAATTAAGTGTTTAACTTTGATGGTGATGAACACAGCAAGCGATTTCAATCTGGAAAAATCAGTTATTTACATTAGAAATCTAAATAACTGCCCACCGAGCTACCTTAACGATCCAAGCCGCAAAGAATTTTTCGAAATCGTATGGCTGAAGAATGAGAATGCCTTACATGCCTTATCGCCCCATTCGGAAATTGACAGCAAGGGCGACTGGATTTATCTTATCCCACCCTATCGGGTTCATCAACTTAACAAAGCAGGGAAGAATGGCGAATTGATATCTTTCAAACGATCTGTGCTTGAGGGAGAGGATAAAGAATTTTTGTTAGATTTATTTAAGATATTTAATGTTCAGGGAGAATTTTCCTGCCTTAGGCTTGATGGAGAAACCGCAAAGGAGTTAGGCGCCATTTATAGCCTGATAGAGAATGAATATCACAAATCAGAAAATAACTTAATCATCATAAAGGCATTACTTAAAGTTTTTATCTTAAAATTAATACAAGTCAAAGAGCACGATTTTACCAGCCAGGATATCAACCAGAAAAGAGTTTATGAATTTTTGATGTTGCTGGAGAGCAATTATCAACAAATTAGGAACACAGATTTTTACGCTGGTAAAATTGGAATCAGTTCGAAGCGCTTAAATCAAATTTTGAAAGATAAGCTGAACAAAACAGGAATGCAAATTATTCATGACCGTATTATTTTGGAAGCGAAAAGGAAAATCATCCATAGCGAACTTACCATTAAAGAAATATCTTATGATCTTGGCTTTTCCGATCGGCCTTATTTTAGCAGATTTTTCAAAAAACAATCCAACCAAACCCCTGAAGAATTTCAAAAACAAGCTAAAAACCATATCGAATCCAAATTTAACACTTTGATTTAGTTCAGCGTTAGGTTATCATTATGTTAAATATCGATCTATCAAAAAACCTTTTTGCTAAACAGCTGTTCAATTAATCTAAAAAGATACACATGAACAATAAGCTAAGAAATGCAATATTACTAGCCACTTTAGGCGTGATCATTATTAGTTATGCGAGTTGCAGTGTTTCTATTCCGCAGGGCGCTAAGGCCGTTAAACCTTTTCAAAAAGATAAATATTTAGGTAGGTGGTACGAAATTGCCAGAATGGATTTTAAGTTTGAAAAAGATTTAAATAATGTAACGGCGACCTATTCGCTTAATGATGATGGAACAATCAAAGTTGATAATAAAGGATACAACTACGTTAAAAAAGAGTGGAAGGAAAGCATAGGCAAGGCAAAATTTGTAAACGAAAACGATGAAGCAAGATTGAAAGTTTCCTTCTTCGGCCCATTTTATGCAGGTTATAACGTAATTGAAATTGATAAAGATTACCAATATGCTTTAGTTGTAGGGAATAACCTGGATTACCTTTGGATTTTATCGCGGACGAAAACGATTCCCGAAAACATCAAACAGGCTTATTTGAAAAAAGCACAGGGTTTAGGTTATCAAACTGCAGATTTGGTCTGGACAAAGCATGATCAATAGCCGACTATCAATCATGCCTTTTTTAGTGGTTTACCTCAATAATATCTAGTTTACCTGATAGTTCGCTTTCATTGGTTAAATCCAACCGTAAAGGCGTGATGGATACAAAATCATGCTCCACAGCCCAGCGATCTGTATTTTCATCGGCTGGCTCGAGTGGCGTTACCGTAATCCAGAAATGCTTTCTACCCATCGGATCCTCACCTGGAACCACTTGTCCATCATAAAGTCTAACGGATTGCCTGGTCCATTTGATATCTATCGGCTTCGGCGGGAAATTTACATTGTAAAGCCTCAAATCATCGTTTTGCAACAGAATTTGAAGTGTTTGCTCTACAAAAGGGTCAATTGCACTAAAATCAGGCTCCGTTTTACCAACTGGTGTACTTAAGGCAATTCCTTTAATGCCTAATAGCACTGCTTGCTTAGCGGCGGCTAAGGTACCCGAATGCCACATGGAGTTACCCAAATTTGGCCCCATATTAATCCCCGATAGCACCACATTGGTATCAGGAAACATGTGCAGGCCCAAGGCGACACAATCGGCAGGAGTTCCATTTACACGAAAGGCATCAACGTTTTCGAATGTTATTGGTGATGATTTGATGGATAACGGCCGCGAGTGTGTAATGGCATGCCCCATTGATGATTGTTCTACATCGGGAGCTACAATCCTTACTGTGCCGAAGCGCTGTGCAATTTTTGCTAAAGCTGCAATCCCCGGACTATAGATACCGTCGTCATTTGTGATGAGAATATTCATGATCAATAGTTAAAATTATGTGCTATACTTTAAAACCTAATTGACAGCGATATTGTTCCAATCAATATGAAAAAGGCAGATAAATTGGTTCGTTTAGTTCATAATCCAACCGCTGGAGAGGGGAAACATTCCAAAACAGAGATTATAAAGATCATGAAATCCTACGGTTACAAGTGTTCTTGTGTGGCCTCGAACAGTAAATCGTTAAAAGATATAGCACCAGAAACCGAGTTTATTGCGATAGCCGGCGGCGATGGTACGATTCGTAAAACGATTATGAATTTGTTAAGCAAAAAGCTAAAATTTAAAAGACCTATTGCTTTGCTTCCTTTCGGTACAGCCAATAATATTGCTACATCATTGGGAATTACTGAAGATGTAGGTAAAAATATTTCTACCTGGGATTCGTATAAACTTCGGAATTTTGATGTGGGCCAGGTGTTAGGTTTGGAAAAAGTAGCTTACTTTATAGAAGCTGTTGGTTTCGGAGTTTTTCCTAAACTGATAGAAACTTTAGAAAACACCAATACCGATCATATCAAATCGGCCGAGGATGAATTTGAACTTGCGCTCGATACCTTACTGAAAATATCACAATCATACCCGGCAATTGCTTGCAGGATAGAAATTGATGATCAAGTAATTGAAAAAGATTGTTTGATGGTAGAAGTGATGAATATTTCCAGATTAGGGCCAAACTTAAAACTTAGTGAAAACGCTGATCCTGGTGATGGTTTCTTTGATGTTGTTATTGTTCCGGTAGAAAAGCGAAAGGTAATGGAGAAATACATTCAGGACATTATTGATGGCAAAAAAAATACCTTCCCAATCAAGCCCATTCAAACCAAAAAACTAAACATTACCTGGAAAGGGTCGGACATTCATATCGATGATGAAATTAAAAATGAGGGCAAGGAAATTAACTTAACAATTTCATTATTGCACAGCCTTTTAGAAGTAATTGTGAATAAAGAGGAGTTAAAGTAAATTTTCTATCCGTATTTATTGTTTAAATAATACATTTACTACATGATCAGATTAAACAGTGAAACGCCTGATGATGTACTCCGGGATGTTAAAATTGGCGATATGGTAACCGATACCTTTAGTAAAACCGGCCTGGTGGAAAGCATTGAGATAGACGACGACGGTTTATACAAAATTTACGAATTTTATCTCGTCACGGGAAGAACAATCATTGTGAAAAAGTAAGTCTTAAAGATATTCCCTTAAACCAACAACCATGTCAATACTTATTCTGCTACTCGGAATTCTGGTTCTCTTTGTATTGATCTTAAAAAAGATTAACCCGATGATTGCCTTATTGGCAGTTGCTATTTTGACTGGTTTGTTCCTGGGCATGCCTGCAGCAAACGTAATGAGTTCGATTACCAGCGGTGTCGGCAGTACGCTGGGCAGCATGGTAATGGTACTTGCCCTTGGTGCTATGATGGGAAAATTAATTGAGGATAGCGGTTCCGCACAAAGAATTGTGTTTATTCTGATTAAAGCTTTTGGCAAAAACAATATCCAATGGGCGGTATTAATTACCGGACTCATGGTCGGCATCCCATTGTTTTACAATGCCGGTTTTGTAGTACTAATTCCTTTGGTTTTCGCCATATCCGCTGCTACAGGTCTTTCGAAGTTATACATCGGCTTACCAATGGCTACTGCTCTTTCGGTAACACATGGCTTTTTACCACCACATCCTGGTCCGGTTGCATTAGCAGGAATTTTCCATGCCGATATAGGCAAAACGCTTATTTACGGCTTAATTTTAGCCTTGCCAATTGCGGCAATTGCTGGTGTTTTTTTTCCGCGATTAATCATTAAAAAAGATCAGCCAATCCTATCCACTTTAGTCATCGAAGAAGGAAAAAATTTACCTTCGGCCGCCAGAAGTTTTATTACTGCACTGCTCCCGGTTTTTTTAATCGTTGCCGGAACCGCTGGAAGCAGTATAAACTTTCCTTACGTTGGGAAAACCTTCTTTGTTTTCCTTGCAGATCCAACGGCGGCTTTATTAATTTCTGTACTAATTACCTTATTTCTTCAACAGAGCAGTATTGAGAAAGCAATGGAATCTTGCGCCGAAGGGGTTAAAAGCATCGCCATGATTATTTTAATTATCGCTGCTGGTGGTGCCTTTAAACAAATCTTAATCGATAGTGGCATGGGCGAAACGGTTAAAACTTTAACTGCAAACCTAAGTCTTTCGCCATTAATCTTAGCCTGGCTAATTACCGCAGCACTTCGGGTTACACTGGGTTCGGCAACTGTAGCTGCACTTACCGCTTCCGGAATGGTTTTGCCGTTAATTGGCCCAAGTGCGCCTCCAGAGTTAATGGTACTTTCGGTTGGCGCCGGCAGTTTAATGTTCTCTCACGTAAACGATACCGGTTTTTGGATGTTTAAAGAATATTTTAATCTCACCTTAAAAGAAACTTTCAGCACCTGGACCATGATGGAAAGCATCGTATCTATTTTAGGCTTGATTGGGGTTTTAGCTTTAAACCAGTTAAACTTTTAGTTATTATTTTTATTAAAAAATTTACTGAAATACATCATTTGGTAAGCAACGGCATTCTCCCAATACTCAAAATTGTGAGCTCCAGGCCGTACTGTAAAATCGTGAGGAATGTTGCGGGCCGTTAGTTTATCATGCAGGGCGACATTAACATCATAGAAAAAATCGTTCCGGCCAACATCAAATATAATGGCCAATTTATTCGGACTTAAAAGATGTGTTAAATTAATTACGGTATTGGCTTCCCAACGTTCAGGAAACTGGTTGTAGGGACCAAGCCTTTTTGCAATATTCCAGTTTTCGGGAAAAGGTCTGATGTCCACTCCTCCGCTCATACTTCCACAGGCACCATAAACATCCTGGTGCCTGAAAGCGAGATATAAACCTCCATGACCGCCCATACTTAAACCTGTTATTGCCCGGCCATTTCTATCTAAAATAGAGCGATATTTCCGATCAACAAATTCGACCAATTCTTTTGAAACATAAGTTTCGTATTGATAGGAAGGGTCGACCGGACTATCGAAATACCAGCTAGTTACTCCTCCATCCGGGCAAACGACCATCATTCCAAAGTTGTCTGCTAATTTTTTAACCGCTTCTTTGTCTTTGGTGTTTAGTAGCCAATCAGAATACTTACCCCCGGCACCGTGTAATAAATATAAAACCGGAAATCGTTTTGATGAAGCTTCATAATTCTGAGGTTTCACAACAACAGCCTTAATGTCCTTATTCATCACGTTGCTGTGAGTAAGCACCGTATCAACAGTTGCTGCAAAACTTAGCTGCGATGATAGTAAAACTATAATTGGTGCAAGGCAATTGAATATTCCTTTTTTCATATCTGAAAGATGATTTTCGACTGAAAGTAGAACATTTTCATCACAAAGCAAAATCACTTAAGCAGCAGCTAACAGATTTATTTTTTCGTAGTCTTTGTTACGTTTACCGCATAACTTAATAAATGGCTATTACCTTCCAAATATTTTGATCTGTATTTTGTGTGAAGACTTTTACTTTGTTTTACTCCATTCACAATCAGGTTAATCTTATCCAAAGAAAATGAAAGTTTTGTGGTATTGGAAATTAATCCATCGTTCAATAACTGAGTGATGATTTTATTTGAATTATCTTTTCCATTCTCAACATGCACACTCACAGTATTTCCTTCACTAACGGTTGAGTGGCCATTAGCTTTTGGTGGAGCGGGCGGCGTAGCGGGTGGAGTAACATTTAATCGAGGCAAAGGCAGTGCTGGTGGCGCTGTTGGAACAGGTGCATTATTTATTCTTGGTGTTTTAGGTGGCTTCGGAGTTCTCGGCACACTACCCATCTTTGCTGGTTTTTGAAAGTCTCTAGAATCCTTTGCTGCCTGTCGGGCATCAATAATCGCCTGTTTAGAATCCTCTTCAGCAACCCTGGCATCGATTACCGCTTGAGCTGCATCTTTCTGCGCTACCTCAGCATCTTTTTTTGCTACCTCAGCATCAATTACAGCCTGCTTTGCGTCAATTACCGCCTGCTTGGCATCGCGTTTTGCTTGTTTAGCAATCTCTTCATAATCAGTCTGATTCTGTTTACCAGATGATTTTTTGGTCGGCTTATTTTTCTCTTTTGCCTTCCTTTCTGCGGCTTTTATTTTCTGCTCAATTTCCTTTTCCAACTGCTCGGCAGATTTATTTTTCTTCGCTGTATCCTGCACCGCTAGAATTGAGTTAGAAATAGTTGCGCTACTTATTGATGCTGCTTTGCCTACATTTTTAAAGGCTGCAGTAAAAATCACAGTGGAAACCAATGCGATGGTTAATATTGTCTTTTCCATTTTGTTTAAAGTTGAATTGGTGTTAAATAACATTCTGCTTGCCCTATGTAGCAGACTACCGTTTTTACCATTTATGCCCATTGCATAAGCAGGTGCACACTGCTTAAACTCCTGACAAAAAATTAAGGCCTTAACATAATCTTTCCTGTCGTTTACACATGAAATGGCCAAATCATCGCAACAATGTTCGCGTTCGGTTTTAATAAGTTGCGATACCCACAATACCGCTGGATTAAAGAAGAATACAATTTCGATAGCACTCTGTAACAAGTTCACCAGATAATCCCTGCGCTTTACGTGTGCCAGTTCATGAGCCAAAATGGCCTCCACCTCTACGGTGCTCAACCCGTTTAGTAAACCTAGAGGGATTAAAATGAGTGGTTTCAAATGGCCAACCACCAACGGCACTTTCACAATTCCCGATTGCAACATCCTTACGTCTTGATTTAAACCAAGTTTACGGGATAGCAAGTCCAAATGTTCATCCCAGGTTTTGCCAGCCGCATAAGTTTGGTTGTTTCTTAAACGATAAATGCTGCTTAAACCAACAAGTAACTGCACACTTTTACCACAAATAATTAAGAACCAAAGCAATACAATTTGATAAGCATATGAATTCCAGATGCTCAAAACCTTATTTAGGTTCGAAAATAAATCAAACTGAATAGCAGCTATAAACTGGCTTTGGCTCGAATTGGCTAAATGAATGGCCACCTCAGTGGTTTGTTTAGCATTTGTATTAGCGGCTTGATGGCTTAGTTCCAGATAGAACGTAAGGGAAATAGCGAAAACGAATAGCAATAAACAGCCAGTAAGCAAATTATAACGAAGCTTTGCACTTGCTTTTCTGGTGGCAAACATAATTGCCCCTGCAATAATGGCCAGCATTACACCCATCCATAAAGAGTGGAATAACATGGTGCCTAAAGCATTTAACCAGTTTTCGGGCAAAAAATCAAAATGTTTAAAATTCATAATTGTGGTTCTTTAGAATTTTTAATATTTATTCCATACCCTCCAATAGCCGTCTAATCTCTTCAATTTCTTCTTTCGAAGTTTTTTTATTGCCTAAAAGTTGCATCATTAATTGCGATGCAGAGCCTTTGTACAAAGTGTTTACAAAACGATCGAGCAGTTGAACTTTAGTTTTTTCTTCGGCCTCCACAGGAATATAAATGTGCTTCATTTGGCTTTCATCACGTTTTAAAATTCCCTTTTCGGTTAAAATTTGCATCTGTTTCAACGTTGACGTATAGTTTACCTCCCTATTCTCGTTCAGTTTTTCGTTTACAAAGCGAACGGTAGAGGGACCGAACTCCCAAAGCACCTGCAGAATTTCTAGTTCAGCTTTGGTTGGTTCTGGCAAATTATGATCAGCTTGATTATTCTTCATAAATTAAAGGTACGATATTTTTCGTACGATACAAATATTACCTTATTTTATATTTTTATGTCGAGTTGAGGGATAATTTATTTTATAAAAAGCAATATGAATAACTTAAACTGTCTTTCCTGGGACGCGGCCTTTTTAGCCAACGAAGTAATCTCAATTGCAAAGTTTCAAAAAACCATGGTCTGTGTCCTCACAGACCATTTTACAGTTTTAATCTGTGGGGACACAGACCGAGGATAATAATCACAACATAGCAGCATAAATTAGGAGCAGTTATAACAATCTTCGCGAGGCATGAAAAATTGATTTCGCAAAACGAAAAGTTAAACGTCAATGGTAGGACGGCGAACTTTAATATTTGTTGTAAATCTATAAGACATTAAAGCAACCAGGAATCCTTTACTACTCTTGCGTCATTCCCGCGAAGGCGGGAATCCTAAAGCGATAACAACTATTAAATACCCATTCGAGCGAAATATTGTTCTTTAAATTAAGCGAACGATTTATCATGAAATGCATGATTCAGGAACAACTATCAGCTGATCTGACCCGAAATCTCTTACTTTAAGGCTTTAATTACGGCAATTAAATCCTCCTCACCATATTCAGCTTCAGCATTTTCGAAAGTTTTCAATGCAGTTTTTGCCAATGGCGAAGAGATACCTTCAGCCCGTGCCAATTTTAAATCCTTAACAATATGCTTCAAAGCAAATGCTGGTTTATAATTTTCAGCAAGAATAGCATCACCCTTTATTTTGGTAAAAACATTACCGATGGCGGCATTGGTAATGAGCTGCAAAAGATCATCGGTTTTAATTCCATTTTGATTGGCAAATAAAACGGTTTCGGCTAAACCTTGCGTATATAAGGCCAGCAGAGAATTAATAGCCAGTTTAGCCTGATTTCCCGCCCCTACTTCTCCAACACGCAGGGTTAACTTACCTAATTTTTGTAGTACGGGTTTGGCCTTCTCGAAAACCTCTTCTTCACCGCCTACCATAATTACCAGCTGCCCGGTTTCTGCCTGCTTAACGCTACCCGAAACAGGCGCATCGAGATAATCATTGCCTTTCAATTTGCATTTATGGCTCATCTGTTTAGAAATACCGGGAGAAACTGTACTCATATTGATGATAATTTTCCCTCTTGCATCTGACGAAAGCAAACCATTTTCACCATCAAAAAGTTGTTCAATTGCCTGATCATCAGAAACCATTACGAATACCATATCTACCATTTTCAGAAGTGCTTGTGGTGTATCAGCAAGGGTAGCGCCCCGTTTTTGCAATTCAATTTCTTTACCCTTGCTCCTATTATAAACTACAACCTGATCAGTTGCATCAATTAGTTGTGTTGCCATCGGGATTCCCATATTACCCAAACCTATCCATCCTATCTTCATGTTATTTTATTTTTAAGTGATTAACAAATTTGGAAAATAAATGGCTCAATAATTAATTTTATGCAAATGATTTGGTTTACAAACAAAACAGAAGCTAATTGTTAAAAACATTTCAATAATCAATATTACCCAAAGCTTAAATTTGCTATATGTTACTTAAAGATTTATATTCTCCAGCCTTTTACGATCGATTGGGCAGTGCTTTATTCGTTTCCATTCCCAATTTCGACAAAGCTCAGTTCATCAAAAATATTTACGTTTCAGATTTTGAATCTAAAGAACTGAAGGAGCGAATGAAACATACTACAAGGGTGTTAAAAGAATTCATGCCTGATGATTATGTAGCAACTATTTCGCTATTAAAAAAAACAATTGAGCAATTGCGAATTGCCGGAATTGGAGAAGATGGACTGGCTTTTATGTTTTTGCCCGATTATTTAGAAACCTATGGAATTGATTATTTTGAAGAATCGGTTGAAGCACTTGAATTTGTTACTCAATTTGTAAGTTGCGAATTTGCTGTTCGCCCTTTTATTTTGAGGTACGAACAAAAAATGATAGAAAAGATGTTGAATTGGTCTTTACATAAAAATCATAAAGTGAGAAGATTGGCCAGCGAAGGAAGCCGACCAAGACTACCTTGGGCCAGGGCAATTCCATTTTTAAAAAAAGATCCAACTTCAATTTTACCAATTTTGAATAACTTAAAACAGGATTCGTCAGAATATGTGAGGAGAAGCGTGGCAAATAGCTTAAATGATATTGCCAAAGATCATCCTGATGTGGTGATAAAGGTAGCGCAAACTTGGACGGGATTAAGCCCCGAAACCGATGCTATAATTAAACATGGTAGCCGAACCCTCTTAAAACAGGGGAATGCCGAAATTTTAAAACATTATGGTCTAAATGATGACGGAATCTTAATAAAAGATTTTAAAATTCTCACACCAGCTATAAAGATTGGCGAAAGTTTAGCTTTTTCTTTCTGCATTAAAAATGAAAATGAAATGGAGAAAAAAATCAGGTTGGAGTACGCCATTTATTATAAAAAGCAAAATGGGCAGAACACAAAAAAAGTGTTTAAAATTTCAGAGCGGGTTTACCCTCCTGAAGCAGAAATAAACATTCTTCGTAAGCAAAAATTCGTACTAATTACCACACGGAAGTTTCATCTGGGCAACCATCAAATTTCAATGATTATTAATGGTGCTGAAAAGGAAATCAGTCATTTCGAATTAATGGCTTAGTTGAGCATCGCTATTAATTCATCCAATAACGGGATTTGTCTATCTTTAATAGCGATAACGGCATCGCTATAGTTGAACCAATTGCCTCGGTCTACTTCTGCAAAACTTTGTTTCTTGCCCGATTTTGGTGGCCATTCCATTTCGAAAGTATTGCTCACCAGCGTCGCAGGATCTAAATCGCCTTCCACTGCCCAACAAAAAACCTTTTTCCCACCCTTTTGAATAATAGGCTGCAGTTCTAAAAAGTTGCCCTTAACCTCTATGCCAACCTCCTCTTCAAATTCTCTTTTTGCAGCCGCAAATAGGTCCTCGCCTTCATCGGGTTCGCCTTTTGGTATCGACCAAACGCCGGCGTCTTTCTTGGCATAAAGCGGTCCACCAGGGTGAATCAAAAAAAACTCTAAAGCTTTATCTTTTATACGAAAAAGAAGTAATCCAGCGCTTAATCTCATTTTCTGAAATAAATAATTGATAAGTAAGCATTACAAAAAATCCACAAATATGTTTTCATTATTTAGCGTGTAAAGTATATAGCTTCAATAATTTTCATGAATTTCAAGTTTTGTGGTTAAAACCAATCCGTTAAGCTTCCTGAAATACATTGTAATAACCTGAGTTCGATTATTATTTATGCATTTTAACACCCCTTGCGATACATTTTCTTATGCAACGTCATTGCGAAGCTGGGCTAAGGGAGCTGAAGCAATCTATCTTGCGAGGAAAGATTGTCCTATAGGGATTGCTTGGTAACTTCGTCTGCTGAAAAAGCCTTCTCGCATGCTTACTGCAGGCAGGCAATGACATAGACAAAAAAAAGAGAATTAATAATCACACTTAGGTTAATCCCACCGTAACACCTTGTAAGCTACATAAATTAGCACATCACAATCATACTTCATTTAAGAATGCAAAATTTTAAGTCGAATAGCGCCCTTTTTTGATTAAAACTATTATATTTAAAACAGTTAATTCGTCCCCATATTGTATTTAAAGATTAGAAGGTTACCGCTTTTTATATTCAAAAACTTTTTTTTTGCTGGAATTTTATTAACCATTTTTTCCTGCAAATATTTCAAATCCGAACCAGAAGACCACAATGAATTTCTGAGCAAATTTATTGCGCAAGCAGAGGTTATCAATAGTGAAAAGGCTTTTCCATATTTAGATTCCGTATTGCGTACAATCGATAATCCTGGTTATGAAGATCGGTACATGGTTGCTTACTTCAAACAGCGTATGTATGTAAGTTTAGCCTCGCATAAAGAAGAGGAAACAAATTTACGGACTGCACTTTTGTATACAGATAGCATGGCTTATTGGCTTGGCCTGTCAAAAGTAAAAGGGAAATATTTAAACCAAACTGCACAATGTTACCTATCTAAAGGTGATGTTCTAGTTAAAATGAAGCATTATTCAGCGGCATATAAAAATTATTTTCAGGCAAAGCAATTATTAAAAAAAATACCAAAAAGCAGGATTAGAGTAAACTTCCGTTTAGCAGATGCGTGTTACAAAAGTGGAAAATACAGGCAGGCGGCGGCATTATATCTTGAAGCTTGCAACGATGAAGTGATAGATAAGGGCGTTTTTATGGGTTTTGTTAACACGCAAATGTATTTAGACAATGCAGGATTAAGTTATGCAAATGCTGGCATGCTTGATAGTGCTAAGTTTTACTATCGGAAAGCGCTGGCCTACATCGATAAAAATGAAGCTACATTTAAATATGAACCTTATTTTATAAAGTGTGCAAGAGCGGTTGTTTACAGTAACCTAGGAGAAATATATTACACCGAATATGATTTACAGAAAGCCGAGTTTTATTTTAAAGAAAGTATACGGTTAAATGCTCCTCCGCGAAATGATCAGTATTACCAGCAACAAACAAAAATGAGCCTTGCAATGCTTTATCTTGATTTAAATGAGATAAAATCTGCCGAAGCCTTGATGCAGGATGTAGCTACTGAAATTCGAAACCCCTTAACCCCTTATCCAAAATTAAAGTGGGATAAACTTCAGCTAGAATATCTAAATCAAACCGGACAAACTAAAAAAGCTAGGCAACTCACGTATATATACATTAAGGAGCTCAACGAAGAAACTAAAGAAAAACTGGAGGTTAAAAACACTGATTTAGGCGCTGAATTTTTTAACCTTCAAAAAGAATATGAAATAAGGTTATTGAAGAAAGACCGTCAGGTTGCTATACTTTATTTAATCATTGCTACAATAGTATCTCTAACAACGCTGGTTATCCTATTCCAACTTTATAAAATTTGGAAGGCCTCTAAAAAAACAAATAGTCATTTAAATATTCTCAATAGCCAACTAAATGATAAAAACTTCGAGTTGGAACAAACACTTTTCGCTTTAAAAGAAAGCCAGGAAGAGAACAGAAAAGTTATGGACTTAATTGCTCATGATTTGCGAAGCCCAATAGGAGCAATCGTAAGCATGGCTGGCTTAATAATGGACAGCACTGATATTAAAGAAGATGATTACAACATGATAAACCTGATCAAAAATACAGGTAAAGATTCTTTAAAATTTATTGATGAGCTACTGAAACTGAAATCTCAGCAAACCAACATCGAAAAGGAAAATGTAGAGCTGAGCACCTTATTGGATTACTGTGTAAATATCACCAAGCACAAAGCGATAGAAAAAGAGCAAATAATAGAATGTGTAAGTGATCCGGTTTACATTAAAATTAATAGAGAAAAAATTTGGCGTGTGATTAGTAATTTAATTACGAATGCTATAAAATTCAGCCCTAATAATACGACAATTAAGCTTCAAACATCCATTGACGAAGATCATGTCCTGATATCGGTTAAAGATGAAGGAATCGGAATTCCTTTAGAACTTAGAGAAGCTATTTTTGAAATCGATGATTCGAGAAAAAATAGAGTCGGTACAACGGGCGAACAATCTTTCGGCCTGGGGCTAATTATTGCTAAACAAATAGTTGAGGAACATGGTGGCAAAATTTTTTTTGAAAACAATAATGATAAAGGCACTACTTTCTTTGTAATGTTACCTAGATAACCACATCAACAAATACCATAACCAGTGGAGGCTAAGATTAGCATCGCATTTTTTTTGGCAAGGCTTTCTGTAGCTAAACTCAAACTATTCGTTAGTTCATTAGAAAGGATGGCTACAGAACTATGGCAGATCATTAGGCCAACTATCCTGCTACAGTTCATAAAGTCAATTATGATTGCATAAAAAAAGTCATCCAGATTGGATGACTTTTCTATGTTCTATTTGTGTTGTTATTGTTTTGTAATCTTAAACTCTGTTCTTCTATTTAACTGGTGATCCGCTTCAGAACATTTTACGCCGTTAGCACATTTGTTGAGCAGTTTAGTTTCACCATATCCTCTTGCAGTAATTCTGTTTTTATCAACTCCACGATCGATAATATATTGAACAGCAGAATTTGCCCTGCTTTGCGAAAGCCATTGATTATACTGATCATTACCTCGGCTATCCGTGTGCGAACCCAACTCAATCCAAATGGTTGGATTGTCTTTCATTATTTTTACCAACTTATCTAATTCAATTGCTGCATCAGGTCTGATATTTGACTTGTCGAAATCATAATAAATATTTTCAATCCTAATGGCTTTTTCCAATTCAATCTTTTCGAGGTATAAATCTTTCTTAATCTCGGTAGATGTGGTGAGGTTATTAGTAGTTAAAGACGCAACATCACTTCTGTAATTCGTTTTATCGCCGGTTAAATTATAATCAGATGATTTATCCAAATTAAATTTAAAGTCACCACTATCATCTGTTTGTACTTTTAATGCTTGCCCATTTATTTTTGTTAGTGTAACAATCGAATTTGCAAGTGGTTGATTAGTGGTTTTGTCGAAAACTTTGCCGGTTAATCTAAACGCTAGAACTTGCTGTTCCATGAAACTGTAAATGTCGTCACTTCCTAAGCCATCTGTTCTGTTTGAACTTAAGTAGCCACTTAATGCCGATGTTTTAATATAGGCAAAATCATCCTGAGGTGAGTTGGTAGGATAGCCTAAATTTTTAGGCTCTATTATTTTCCCTGCAGATAGCTTTGTTTTGTAAATATCAAGTCCACCCATACCAATTCTTCCATCGGTACTGAAATAAAAGTTGTTTTGAGCATCAAAAACTGGCGTACGCTCATTGCCTTCCGTATTAATTTCTTTAAGGTTTACTGGTGTTCCCCAATCGCCGCCATTTGTACGCTGACTTACATAAATGTCGGTGCCACCCATTCCACTAGGCATATTTGATGCAAAATACAAGCTATTGCCATCGCCACTGATAAATGGGTCGCCTAAAGAATATTCATTTACATTGTTGTATTTAAATGGCGTTGGAACAACCCATTTACCGTTTTCATCTTTTTTACTCGAAAAGATTTCTACATTAACAGTTGCCAATTTACCTTTAACAAAAACTGGCTTTTTAGGGATTTTGGTTAAGGTAAAAAACATTTCGTTTCCATCTTTAGTAAAACTTGCCGGCCCAATATGGTAATTGGTATTCGCATCAATAGGAAACATTTTTACACTATCAACCTTTTCATCAGCAGTATACAGCCTCAAATAATGGTTACCTGTCCAACCATAAATAGTACGACCCGGACGCTTTGCACCATCGAATTTTAAGAAAGGACGTTCTCCACTCTGCTTATCTTCGATACTATTTCCACGATCGGAGGCGAATGTAATGGTACCATTGTATACTGATGCACCCCAATCAGATTGTGGGGTATTCATTTTACTTTCATTTTTAATAGTAGTGGCAGTTGGATTTTTCATCCAAACCATAGCCGAATCGCAGCTCGAAAGCCACAAATCTTGCTCCTTCACTGTTAAACTTTTGTTTATTTCAGCATATTTTTTGTATTGAGTTTTTGACTCTGCATACTTAGAATTTTGCTGCAATGCTTTTGCATAAGCTAAAATATTTTCGGCAGTTGTGTTGGGCATTCCGGCAGCAATAGCATACCAACTTTCAGTTTGTTTATAATCGTTTACTAAGGCATAACATTCTCCCAACCGTTCGGCGGTATAAAGTGTCTGTTTCTTTTTATAAGCTTGCTCATAAAGATCAATTGCTTTTTTATAATTAAACAATTGGTATTGGGCATCGGCCTCCTTCAACACATATTGGGCAACAGCTGGCAAATCTGCCAAAATCAATATGGATGCTAGCGTAATGATGTAGTATAATTTCTTCATTTTTTGTTTAATTCAAGAGTATTGATCGTAATGTAATATTGTTTCCACTAAAAAAATCTTGGTGTAAGCATACGCACATTTTTCCGATTAAAGAAGTAACTGATGGAAATTTCATGAGTACCACTACTATAACCTTGCAACGGCCCAATAGAATAATCGTAAGCATAACCTATACGCAAACTTTCAGTTGGGAAAACCTGTATCGCTCCTACGGCAGAATTGAGCTGACTCAAATCTTTTTGCAGGTAACTTTTATTGTACAATTTTACTCCTGTTCGGTAAGAGCCTCCAATCCAGAAACGTTCTGCTAAAATCAAGAAAGCGTTCAAATCCAAACTGGTTGGACCGCCCCTGTCATCTTTCAAAAGAAATGAAGGTTTCAATAAAACGTCTTTTGATAGTGGGATTAATGTTCCGGCTGTTAAGTAATAATGAGGTTTTGGTTGTGCAATGAATGCATAACGATCAATATCAATGTACTGAGAAACCAGATTATCCGCACTAAAACCAGCATAAAAACGATCGTTAGCGAAGTAAACCCCTGCCCGGGCATCCGGTAAAATAGTACTTTGCAAGCCAACAGGTTGATAAATTTCCGGATCGTTTGGATTCAACATTGCACCATCAATACCCAATTGTACTGCACCAATTCCTAAACCAAAGGCTAACCGCGAAGTTCCATCGGCATTCATGCGTATGCGATATGCATAGTTGCCATATACAGATTGATTGCGTTGTGCTCCAAGTTTATCACTAGATATCTGAAGCGCCAAACCTACATTACCATCATTCGCTATGGCATCAACAGCTACTGACATGGTTTTGGGTGCGCCTTGAATACCTGTCCATTGGGTACGGTAAAACGCATGAACATTAAGCTGCTCTTTATAACCTGCGTAAGCTGGGTTAATATAGATTCCATTAAACATATACTGACTGAATTGTGCATCCTGTTGGGCTTTAGCCAAAGTAGAACACAGTAGCAACACACTTAAGATCTGTAGTATTCTTTTCATTTTTTTCTATTTAGATCTGCAATTAGATCATAAGTAATCATTTCATTTAGCGAATGGATTTTGCCGCTATTATTTTTTAAATGCTCTAATTAAAGTTGTCCAGCCGGTATAGGTAAACCATTCACCACCTGCAGTTTCACGTACTTTTAGCAAATAATAATAAGTACCTTCATTTAAACCCTCTCCGTTCCAATTATTTAAGTAATTATTGGATCTATACACTTCATTACCCCAACGGTTTACGATAACCAAAGAGTTTTCTGCGAACAGTTCAAGCCCTCTAATTTCGAATATATCGTTGTTTCCATCTCCATTTGGTGTAAATAAGGTTGGTATAAATAAATCTTGTCCAGAAACGGATAGTTTGGTATAATAAGCTCCGTTTGCATTTACATCATTGGATAAGGCGATATTGTTTCGGGTATGGATTCCTGTTGCTGGATTTGTACCTTTTAAAATATCCCACTTATTGCCACTTACATAACGGGAAATAGCGGCATTCGCATCTTTGAATAAACTGCCATTGGTATTGGCGTTATGTTGCAAAATCATATTAGCTGTAACTGGCGTGGCACTGTAAATATTCCATACCCTATCCATTCCCAATTGTTCTTTTAGCACTGGCTTATTCGCCATCATATAATCCTGTACGCTGGCATAAATACGACCTGGTGCAGCTGGTGTCAAAGTTGCAGGAGTATAATCTCCTTCATCAATACCGATTGGAAAAACGAAGCCATCACTTCCCGCATAATCTTTCACCATGTGCCCCGCAATACTGTTGCTGGTTACCACCATTCTATCTTTAGAGTAGTTAATGATTTTACCTGTTGTTCCAAAAACCAAGTTGTGCCCATTCAGGATAATATCGGCCTGATCTACCGCCATATCTATGGTTCCTGCTATATTTAATGTTGCAGAATTTAAACCTGCAGGATTGGTAGTACCAAAACCAGGGTCGGTAACATCTGCCAGCATCATGTTGCCATTATTGCGATGCTCGATTAACATATTAATAAAACCACCATTGTTCCCATCAATTTGTGTTGGACCAGAGGCCATGCTGGAATAGAAAGGATTGTTACCTGGGTTATATACCACGATTTTTCCTGTACCGCTAAAGGTAGCACCGGGTGCAATCCACACATTTTTACTGTAAATCTCAAGCACTCCGTTTATTTGCCAATTGGCATTTGGACCGAAATAAGTGCCTTCACTAAAACGCTGTTCCGTGGTTCCGGCAGAAATGGTAACTGAGGAATTATCAACCGTCATACTACTTGTACCCGTTTGAGCGAATGCTGGTAACATGGCTAGCAAGCAGGCAACCGTTAAAAGCAATTTATGTATATCTTTTTTCATGAATCAAAATTTTATCGTTAAACCAAATGCACTATTTAACGTTATAGTTTCTACTTCCAATAATTCCAAACCTTACCATCAAATACTGCCAGTGCTTTCCTATTGGTATCGTAGCACAACATCCCCGGGTAAGGGCTCTTTACATTTAAATGCGGATTTGAAATTTTGGGCAAAACCAAGGCTTTGTTGGTAGATTCCAACACCAATACTCCATCTACAGTTGTTGATCTCGAACCAATTACCGTTTGCTTACCATTATCAGTAGTGCCACTATATGGCGCAATCGGTATTGTGCCGGCAATATCTCCTACCCCAGATAAATTTACCCAAGTTCCATTTTGGTACATCTTTACGATTTTGGCAACCTTATCAAATAAGAAAGTCCCATTGGCAGGTGTGGCAGGTAAGGTTTCTACTGCGGGTAAAATAATCCCTTTGGTTGTTCCTGCAGCAAAATCTAAAACTGAAGAGCCATCTGCTGTATTTTTATTTATAGCGGTTTGGGCACTTGCACTTGCAAAAGCGCCCAAAATTATTATTGTTACTATTAAAAAATTTTTCATCTTTTTCAGATTTATATTTTACAAACAATCATTAGCCAAACAATTCCAAGTCGTTCCATTATATAATTTCACACAGTTAGCACTAATGTCATAAATCAGCATACCTTCAATTGGTGTTGTAATAGCTGCTGTATTGGCTACCCTGGTGATTACAAAACCTTTATTTTTAGATTCGATAACTATATGACCATTAGGCACATTTGCAGGCCAGCCTGTAGCACCACCTGTAAAGCCTGCTAGATTAGAAACCCCTGTAGTGCTTGGCAAACCAGCGGCATCAAATACACCTGGATTGGTACAAGGAAGGCTTGCGAAAGTAATATACCTTTGTACATTATTTGCATCGAAATTATTAGCAAAAACCCATTTCCCACCTATATACGTACCAGCGATTTGGTTTACATTGGTTGTAAACGCAGCATCATCTGCAACTATCATCGATACTGCTCTTGTTGCTGCGAATTTAACGCCATACGTAGAAAGGTCTGCCTCAAAGTATAAAGCACTTGGCGTATTTTTACGCTGAGAGCGCCATGCCTTTTGGATTCTTTCAAACGTATTTCCTGCAATGGCAAGATTAACAAGTGGGGTTACTGCGACATTATTATCTCCTAATAGGAAATAGGTTTTATCATTAGCAAACCCTGTACGTGCTGCTGCCTGATTAGGATTTACAAAATCATTACTGGTTGCAACCGTAAGTATTGTACCTGCATTTACACTTTTTGATACTTTCTGTTCTAAAATTTCAATATCATCTCTACTTACCCCAAAAATATTATTGTTATAAGTTGCATTGGCTGCACCATTCCATACTATATTTCCGTCTGTATCTAGGTAATGGTCAGTTGCTACTTGTCCTAAAGTAATTCCGTACTTGATGGCCAGGTAAGAATCTACTCTTCTGCGTTCTGTGCTTGATAAAGTACCGGCACCGTACACGATAGTTTCCCCTATATGTCCTGTAAAACCTAAATCGTCGCCCAATGTTACTGTACCTGAGTTCCTGCCAAATATATGCCCTCCAGTTACCGTTCCTATAGCACTATGGTTTGATGCTGGTCCAAGTAACGGGCTTCCATTAACTCCTCTTTTTAAATTAACATCTGTGAAAGCAGTGTAAGCAATACTTGGTATTGGCGCAACGTAACTATTCCCTGGATTAGCAAAATAAACAGGACCACCACCGGCATTATTTCGCCTAACTATATTGCCTCCCGATTCGAAAGCAGGAGAATCCCAGTTAGCACCATCTAATGCAGTATTATTTCTACCTATGTTGAAGAATCTTGCATCAGTCATTCCCTCTTTTGTAAATGTGAAAACATCATAATTAAGTGAGGTGAGAGTCTGTACAGCAATATTACCTAATGATTGGGTGTTTGCCGTAAAGTTAATCCCTGGATTGAAGTTGAAGTAAGCAGATGTACCTGTAACATACTTTGGTAATGCATTTGTTCCCAACTGTGTAGAAGTAGTTCCGTTCCACATATCAGTCCACGCAGTTACATCTGTTCCTGCGCCTGCATTCGTTGCATTTTTATCGGCTCTGTACCAAAAAGAAAGATTTGTTGATACACCTCCTGGTGCATTTCCGAAACCCGCAAAGGTGAAAAATTGGCCGTTTGTCAATGTTACGCTAGTGGTATTGTATACCACACCATTTACAGTTGTTTCTGCAGCCATTGGAGTAAAAGTATCTGTACCATCAAAAGTGGCATCAGCTGACTGAACTAAGTACAGATTATTTACGCCCTTTGGCCAGGCCAGTGTTACTGTTCCTACACTACCTGTATTTTGTACCTTCCAAATTGATTCAAAACGGAAGTTGGTTGCGCCGTTAGATCCAGCTGTATAACTCAAAGGTAGTGCAAGGTTTTGTCTTAAACCGTTATCACCTACCATTAAAAATCTACCGTCAGTAAGTGGATTAGTGTTGGCTATATTCGTATTGAACAGTGAACTTCCATTTCCTATAATAAGCTTCTGACCGCTATTAACACTTTTAGATTGTTTCTGGTGCAATGCAGAAATATCCTCCCTTGCTATTCCAAGGATATTGTTGTAATAACTAATATCTGATCCATCCCATACCACCGTGCCGGTTGCGCTCAAATAACTTCTATTTTGCTCTTTTGCCAGTGTTTGTCCATATTTAATGGCTAGATAAGATTCCACCCGATTTACTTCCTGATCGGTCAATTTATTAGGGAATACAATCATTTCGTTTTGCTGCCCGTTTAGTTGTGCGCCTGCATCTGCTTTTCCAACCATCAATGCATTACGATCTGTTGCAGTATTTACGTTAGCTATATTTGTGTTGTAAGTTTGATGTAAGCCATCAAGTGTAATAGAAGTAGCATTATTACCACCAACACCAGCTCCATTTTCCCAGGTACCCCCACCAATATAGGTATTGTTTATAGCATAGGTGCTTTGGGGATCAAATTCTCCAACTACTGGGTAGAATAAAAATTTATTTCCTGTATAACTGTATAAACCTGGATCATCCATTGCGTTTCCTGCTCCAGATGCTCCAAAACCAAACATAGCCCCAGTGGTTGTTGTACTGCCGGCAGAGAAAAGTGCACCTTTGCTCCTGTTTATGATATACCCTTGCGCATCTGCAGGATCATATTGCAACCATTTTTGAGTTCCGTCATAGTTTATAGATGGATTGAAATTTACCAGCTGGCTGACACTTGAAAACTGAGGACGGAACGTTGCCGTAGATTGCGACAATGGATAAGGTTTGTTGTTAAATTCATTCCACTGTTGTATTGTTGCAGCATTTGATGCAAGGGTAGCGCCCGCATCTGAAAACAACGTAGCACCCGCATCTGCTCTATACCAAGCTGCCGATACTACTCCGCCTGGTGCATACTGGTACCCTGCGAGTGTAAAAAACTGTCCGTTAATTAAATTAACTGTGGCGGTATTGTAAACCACTCCATTTACAGTTACTTCGGTGGTCATCGGGGTGAAAGTATCACTATTGTCGATAACGGCATTGGATGACTGCACAAGATAAAGGTTGGACAACCCTTTTGGCCAGGCTAAAGTTACATTTCCAACAACGCCTGTATTCTGTACTTTCCAAATGGCGTCAAAACGAAAATTGGCTGGTCCGTTGCTTCCTGCAGTATAAACTAATGGCGTGTTTAGGGCCTGGTTTAAACCGTTGTCTCCTACAATTAGAAATTGTCCGTCTGTTAAATTATTTGTATTTAAAACATTTGTACCAAAAAGTGTACTGGCATTTCCAATCACTAATTTTTGGCTTGTATTTGTACTTTTAGATTGTTTTTGATGCAATCCAGAAGCATTATCTCTGCCCAAGCCGAAAATATTATTTGTATACCCAATATTGGTTGCCGCATTCCACACCACTTGGTTTGCCGATGTAAGATAGTTTTGTGTTGAAGTTAAGGTAATTCCGTATTTTACCGCTAAATAGCTGTGTATTTTCTCCAGATTAGCATCAGCTAGATCAGCTCCACCGGTATTATGATAAAGTATAACCTCTGCAATATCGCCTAGAAAATTATCTCCTGTCGTTCCATCGGCCCCAATATATGCACCTGTTGTTGGCAGAGTATAAAACGCGGGATTGATAGGATAAGGAGAAGGATAATTTTTTTTCAGACCGTTATAAAAGCCTCTTTGTGTTCCTTGAGCTGCAGTTTTGGGCAATATTGCTGAATAGATACCAAAATCTTCTACAGATGTAATTGCTGCAGCGGCTACATCATAAAGATTTCCAATTGTTGGAAAAGCTGTAGTTCCGCCAGCACCAGAATGGAAAAAGCCATCATCATTACCTGCAATTGCAAATAAGGCCCTTGCAGGAGCAGTGCTCCTATTAACACCTTTTGCAACTACAATATAATGTACTGATCCTGCTGTATTAAGATAAGCTGTGGTTGTATTTCTTAAGAAATTATTTGACCCATCAAAAGTAACGGTAGGATTGAAATTAAATGTACTCGAATACGTGGTTTGATCATTATAAGGCAATATTGCTACTCCATTTGGTGTAAGTGTTACGCTGTTGGATGAAGATGACGCCCATTGTATAACCAATTTGCTTGCATTGGTGGTAACGCCATTATCTCCTTTATACCAAACTGATAAATCTGTAGCAATACCTCCGGGTGCTTGTGCATATACCTTTGGTATACAAATACTAGCCAGGAAAGCCGACAATATTAATACGTATAATTTTTTCATATTTCTCATTTTAGGTGTCCCTTCCATTTTTGTCGGAAGGGAACTCATGAAGATTTTCGGTTCCTGTTATGGCTTGGTATTCAATAATTGCTCTAGTTTTTTCAATCGCTCTTCTAAATTATTTGTCTTATTTTGAAGCGCCTTTATTTCTTTATCTTTTTGGCCCAGAGCATCGTTCATCTCAATTACATGGAGATATAATTCTTCCAGCTTTTCTAATTGTTGCATAGAAAGTTGGGTTAAATCAATTGTATATCCGTTTTTACCTACATTAACTTCGGAGATTGGCGTTACGCCTGGCAAATGTTTATTTGTTTTGATAAACTCGGCAACCTCTTTCAAAGATTTGAATTTGTAATCGTTATAAATTTTTGAAAATCCATTGAAATAATCTTCAAATACATAATCAGCATAAACACTATTGGTAGTCCAGATTTTACCTGTGGTAGAAATATCTCCATCTACGTATAATTTTGGCTGGATAGTAGTTCCCCCTACTACAAAAGATGGAGCGGTAAGTGATCCTATGGCAAAATCTCCAGTTGCTGTTACTGTAGCCCTTGGCGACGCATTCGTATATAAACTTAATGGTCTTGCTTGTCCTGTTCCTACATTTAAACCTGTTGCAGTGCCTTTAGAAATTAATTGTGCAGCAGAATTATTATCAACAAATAAATCTAAATCTGCGGTTCCCCCAGTTAATGCTAAGCTTGCTCTGTTACTAGTACCAGTAATGGATTGGGCTGCACTACCAGCGTTATTAGCACTAAATATGAAAGTCCCATTTGAAGCGGTTGTAAATGCTAATGTCTTCGAATTCAAATTCACTGTCCTATTAGCTGGTAACGTTCCGTCATTTGTATAAATATTAGTATTCAAATCTGTGATCGGAAGAGTTCTCAGTACACCAGTAGGGTTAGCTACTACCACCCTATCGGTAGCAGTATTTCCAACAGAGGTAGAAATAGCACGAATACGAACATTTCCTGCGCCTACATCAAATTGTTCTGAAGGAGTAATAGTGGCGACACCTACACTTCCTGTGCCAGTGATCCGCATTCTTTCCAATCCTAAAGCATTGCTACCTGAACTTGTCGTAAATATTAAAGGCGTTGGATTTGTCGTATAATTTGTACCTATCAGCAAATGCTGAGCCCCTATACCAGTTGTTGTCAAATTTACTTGTCCGTCTGGAAAAGACTGAATATCAAATCGATTATAAGTAGGTCCTGTACCTGAACTCACATATATGTCTGCTGCATTAGTCAATTTTCCAATGTTAGCGATGCTACCAGTGTTATCAAAAATAATGTCTCGTTCTGGTGAAGAAAATCTTAGGCTAAATGCATTTAAATCTACTGTTGTATTTTTGGTTAATGAACCGCCTAACTGGATATTATTTAGCGTTTTAGTTAAACCATTATCGGCAGTTACCAGTGGATCAGCGGCCGATATTAGTTTTATCCATTTACTTTGTGCCGTGCTCCAATAGTAATAACCTGGTGTTACGTTGTTCGGTGCAGTGCCACCCGTAGCTGTATTAAAAACGGTTAAGGCATCTGCCGGTGAGGTAACCGGTGCCGCAATGATGGTGCTGGTTAGCGCCACCCTGGGTAATAATGCCCCCTTGTTTGAAGCTTCCAACTCCAATAACGCAGAAGCGTTTTTAATAGTTGGGTTTGTACCTATTTTTTGTCCTGTAGTTTGGGCCATCGAATGGTAGCCTGTAGCTAATAAAAAGGCTAGGAGAACGATTGATTTAATATTTTTTTTCATTATAATCTGAATTTCGAGATGAGATATTATAGGATCTGGCGGTGAGAATTACGTCTCACCGCCCCTTACCCTAAGCCTAATTAGTCTATTTTGTACCAATCTGATCCGTCACTTTGTATACGGATAGTAGTATTGATGTTAAGTGTATTAAAACTTGTCGTTTCCGAAATTTTGATCGGCGAACTGAAAGTAAGCACATTGCTGGTTTCGTCAGTCTTACGAATAATTAAAATCCTACCCATACTAGTCGTAGCATCAGGAATGGTTAAGGTGAAACCTGCTGATGTTGCGTTTGCTAAAATGGTTACATCGGTAGCCGATGCGGTATAAGCTGATGTTATTTTAATGATGTTACTTAACGAAGTATTGATTGCCGGAATAGTTTTTAATATGCCCGTTGCGTCCGCTACCACTATTCTGTCTGCAGCAGCATTACCAGCATAAGCTACCGTGTTTATTTCCTTAACCGAAATGCCACCGCTATTTATACTTAATGTTTCTTTGAACATATTATCTGTTGCCGAAATGTAAGAAAATGTGCCCAATGCTGTTCGCCCAAAACCATTACCTATGCTATTGGTAGAATAAATACTGTTGTTGATGTTTACCAAATCTGATAACAACATTCCGTTACCGTCAGATAATCCCGCGATTAAATTTCCAATAATGATATTATTTGATGCATTGTTTATGTACCCACCAGAACTATAACCGATAACAATATTGCTACCTCCATTTTCCAAATCGTTAAGCGATTCACTACCAAGCGCAATGTTAGAAGTTCCGCTCACCAATCTACTCAAGACGTTTGAACCAAGACCAATGTTTCTATTCCCAGCTGTAAAGCTATTTAAAATACCTTTACCAATAGCCAAATTTCCACTTCCAGATCCTAAACTTGTACCATTACTTCCTAAACCTGCATCTTGGGAAACATGATTATCAACGCCTACTACACGTACATCAGCTTGCGCTTGATCTATCTGCTTTAGCACACCGGTTGTTTGGTCTACCACTACAATTTTATCAAGTGTAGCGCCTGTAGTTACACCAGGTTGTAAGCCTGCAATTGCTAAGGTATTGCTACCATTAGTTGTTAGGGTTGTTGGTACAACTAATGCACCTCCTAATTGAATATTTGTAGGTGTTGAGAAATTCAAACCATTATTAGCAGTTGCTACAAAAGTACCTGTGTCTCCTTTCGGACCTTGAATACCTTGGATACCTTGAGGACCAGTTGGACCTTCTGGACCTTCTATACCTTGTGGACCATTTGGACCATTTGGACCTATTGGACCTTCTGGACCTTGTAAACCAATTGGACCTTGAATACCTTGTGGACCTTGTGCACCGTCTGGACCCATTAGACCTTGTGCACCCATTGGACCTTCTAGACCTTGTAAACCAGTTGGACCTATTGGACCTTGGCTTCCCGTATCTCCTTTTAATCCTTGGATACCCTGGATACCATCAGTACCGGTATCGCCTTTTGGACCTTGTAAACCAGTAGCACCGGTAGCACCCGTT
This sequence comes from Pedobacter sp. AC212, assembly GCF_979258625.1. NCBI lineage: Bacteria > Pseudomonadati > Bacteroidota > Sphingobacteriia > Sphingobacteriales > Sphingobacteriaceae > Pedobacter > Pedobacter sp. AC212. Next base: position 4,628,043 of record NZ_OZ409870.1, read on the forward strand.
AATCCAATTGGACCTTGACTTCCCGTATCTCCTTTTGGACCGGTTAAACCAATCGGACCTTGTGCACCTGTTGCACCAGCTGGACCTGTTAATCCTATTGGACCATCACTGCCTGTATCTCCCTTTGGACCGGTTAGACCAATCGGTCCTTGTATACCTGCCGGCCCTTGAGAACCTATTGCACCCGCTGGACCAGTTAATCCAATTGGACCTTGGCTTCCCGTATCTCCTTTTAAACCTTGAATACCTTGGATACCATCAGTACCGGTATCGCCTTTTGGACCTTGTAAACCAGTAGCACCGGTAGCACCCGCTGGACCAGTTAATCCAATTGGACCCTGGCTTCCCGTATCTCCTTTTGGACCGGTTAAACCAATTGGACCCTGGATACCTGCTGGGCCAACTGGACCAGAAGGACCCGTTAAGCCAATTGGGCCTTGTGTTCCTGTATCGCCTTTTGGACCATTAATATTGGTCCATGTATTTGTGGTTGGATTATAAACCCATGTTCCGCTGTCGTTGGTTACAATCGTAACGCCCGCACCCGGAGCACCCGGTGTACCCGAACCCGGCGTACCTGGGGTACCACTTGTTCCTGGCAAGCCCTGAACACCCACTACTCCTGCATCACCCTTATCTCCTTTTGGACCATTGATATTTGTCCATGTTCCTGTGGTTGGATTATAAACCCATGTTCCGCTGTCGTTGGTTACAATCGTAACGCCCGCACCCGGAGCACCCGGTGTACCCGAACCAGGTGTACCTGGGGTACCGCTTGTTCCTGGCAAGCCCTGAACACCTACTACTCCTGCATCACCCTTATCTCCTTTTGGACCGTTAATATTTGTCCATGTTCCTGTTGTTGGATTATAAACCCATGTTCCGCTATCGTTGGTTACAATCGTAACGCCCGCACCCGGAGCACCCGGTGTACCCGAACCCGGCGTACCTGGGGTACCGCTTGTTCCTGGCAAGCCCTGAACACCCACTACTCCTGCATCACCTTTATCTCCTTTTGGACCGTTAATATTTGTCCATGTTCCTGTTGTTGGATTATAAACCCATGTTCCGCTGTCGTTGGTTACAATCGTAACGCCCGCACCCGGAGCACCCGGTGTACCCGAACCCGGTGTACCTGGCGTACCGCTCGTTCCTGGCAAGCCCTGAACACCTACTACTCCTGCATCACCTTTATCTCCTTTTGGACCATTGATGTTTGTCCATGTTCCTGTTGTTGGATTATAAACCCATGTTCCGCTGTCGTTGGTTACAATCGTAACGCCCGCACCCGGAGCACCCGGTGTACCCGAACCCGGTGTACCTGGGGTACCGCTCGTTCCTGGCAAGCCCTGAACACCTACTACTCCTGCATCACCTTTATCTCCTTTTGGACCATTGATGTTTGTCCATGTTCCTGTTGTTGGATTATAAACCCATGTTCCGCTGTCGTTGGTTACAATCGTAACGCCCGCACCCGGAGCACCCGGTGTACCCGAACCAGGTGTACCTGGGGTACCGCTTGTTCCTGGCAAGCCCTGAACACCTACTACTCCTGCATCACCCTTATCTCCTTTTGGACCATTGATGTTTGTCCATGTTCCTGTTGTTGGATTATAAACCCATGTTCCGCTGTCGTTGGTTACAATCGTAACGCCCGCACCCGGAGCACCCGGTGTACCCGAACCCGGTGTACCTGGGGTACCGCTTGTTCCTGGCAAGCCCTGAACACCCACTACTCCTGCATCACCTTTATCTCCTTTTGGACCGTTAATATTTGTCCATGTTCCTGTTGTTGGATTATAAACCCATGTTCCGCTATCGTTGGTTACAATCGTAACGCCCGCACCCGGAGCACCCGGTGTACCCGAACCAGGTGTACCTGGGGTACCGCTTGTGCCTGGCAAGCCCTGAACACCTACTACTCCTGCATCACCCTTATCTCCTTTTGGACCATTGATGTTTGTCCATGTTCCTGTCGTTGGATTATAAACCCATGTTCCGCTGTCGTTGGTTACAATCGTAACGCCCGCACCCGGAGCACCCGGTGTACCCGAACCCGGCGTACCTGGGGTACCGCTTGTTCCTGGCAAGCCCTGAACACCCACTACTCCTGCATCACCTTTATCTCCTTTTGGACCGTTAATATTTGTCCATGTTCCTGTTGTTGGATTATAAACCCATGTTCCGCTGTCGTTGGTTACAATCGTAACGCCCGCACCCGGAGCACCCGGTGTACCCGAACCCGGCGTACCTGGGGTACCACTTGTTCCTGGCAAGCCCTGAACACCTACTACTCCTGCATCACCCTTATCTCCTTTTGGACCATTGATGTTTGTCCATGTATTTGTGGTTGGATTATAAACCCAAGTACCACTGTCGTTGGTTACAATCGTAACGCCCGCACCCGGAGCACCCGGTGTACCCGAACCCGGCGTACCTGGGGTACCACTTGTTCCTGGCAAGCCCTGAACACCCACTACTCCTGCATCACCCTTGTCGCCCTTATCACCTTTATCTCCTTTTGGACCATTGATATTGGTCCATGTATTCGTGGTTGGATTATAAACCCATGTTCCGCTGTCGTTAGTTACAATGGTAGTACCTGCACCTGGAGCACCTGGAGTACCCGAACCCGGCGTACCTGGGGTACCGCTTGTTCCAGGCAAGCCTGCTACACCGACTACACCTGGATCGCCCTTGTCACCTTTATCTCCTTTCGGACCATTAATATTGGTCCATGTATTTGTAGCTGGATTATACACCCATGTTCCACTGTCGTTAGTTACAATGGTAACGCCTGCTCCCGGAGCACCTGGAGTACCAGAACCTGGTTTACCCGGTGTACCTGAAGTACCCGGCAAGCCCTGAACACCTACTACACCTGGATCACCTTTTGGACCATTGATGTTGGTCCATGTATTTGTTGTTGGATTATAAACCCAAGTACCACTGTCGTTAGTTACAATGGTAGTACCCGCTCCCGGCGCACCTGGAGTACCAGAACCTGGTTTACCCGGTGAACCTGAAGTACCCAGCAAGCCCTGAACACCTACTACACCTGGATCACCTTTATCTCCTTTAAGTCCATTAATATTCGTCCATGTATTGGTTGTTGGATTATAAACCCAACTTCCGCTATCATTGGTTACGATAGTAACGCCTGCTCCCGGGCCTCCTGCTGTTCCAGGGATTCCTGGTGAGCCGGTTTTACCCGGTTGATTCTCTACTAGGATTGCATTACTGCTTCTCACAAAAACCCATTTTGTACCGTCATTATAGTAAATACCAGGTACCACATCATTCGCGGTAGCAAGGTTATATACCATCATACCCGCCACATGCGCACTGAGCGGCGCCGGATTTGTAGTTTGGATTAAATTGACCCGGGTGTGCAAAAAGCCTTTATTGTTGCTTTCCAACTCAAGAATTGCATCTTTGTTCGGCAGATTACTAGTATTAATGGTACCATCTTTTATCTTCTGCTGTGCAAAAGCCGTGGTGGTACCTAAAAGTAAAACTGTTAGACTGAGGAGTAAATGTTTATTCATCTAATTAAATCTAGTTTGTTTGATCAATTTTGGACATTTTATTAGCAGGGACTTAGGAAATGCTAATATTATTACTTGCTGAGAATTTTTATCCACAAGAGTAATTGGCCAACGCTTCACACATTCAAATAATTAGCCAGAAACATAAAACTTGTCAAGGGAAAGACCAGTGGACATTATTGAATCTTAGCTTGAAACAAAACGGGTAAAAAATTACCCTATAATTTATTATTGAGTATAATTTTGCCCATATATCCCCACCAAATCCATTAAATAGTTCTGGATCATTCGTAGGCGAGTGATCTTTACAAATTCACTTAAAATTAGTGCTTTACAAGATAAACCTGCATGCCAAAAATATACAACCACCCGCAAAAATTTCGTTCATCAATATCAAAAGCAATGGCCAGCTTTCGCCAGCCATGCCTGATTATTTTATGGTTTTAAATATTCGCCAGCAGATCAATAATACCAATCCAATAGGGATAAGATAGATTAACCAATTAAAGCCTAACTTCATTTGCTGGCGACCTAAACGCTTCAATTTTGCTTTTGATTTTTTACTCGTTGTGGTATTCTGATGAACGCTTAACTGCTTGCTCGACTTCGACTTTATAGCCTTCTGTTCTTTTCGGAAGATGCTCATTTTATTCATCTCTCCTTCAATCCTGCCATCGGGCCTGATGCTTATTTTTCCTTTCGGATAAAACTCCATTCTGCTCTCTATGTTAGCACTATCATGTTTGATCTTCCATTCCGAGTACTGAAGCAATTTAGTTTCTTTCCGGTTAACCTCCGTCTGTTCGGTGGAGGATAATGTGGTGTTCGACTTCTGCAAGGCATTACAGCCAGATAGCATTAAAGCTAAAATCAATAAATATCTCATGGCCTAGCTCCCTTCTCCACATCGGAAATCCAATTGGCGTAAACCGCAATGTTTCGCCGATGCCTGATTTTAGCATAAACGCCATCCCCTTCCCTACTGCCCGACACATTGGTATTACCTTCTATCGTATAGATCCAGTTACTTTTCTGTTTCACGACGAAACCACAATGCGCAAACCTTTTCAGTTCCGGAAAATAAATACCGAACACCGTTGCTGGCTTGATGAGTTTTGTTTTTCGGCTGAAGGGAAATAATGCCGGGCTCCAGGCAGTTCGTGGTTGCTTCGCTCCGGCTTGCCCAAATACCCAACTCACAAATGCGGCGCACCAGGGATCTCCTTTCTGATTGCCCGTGTAGGCCAGATATTGCTCTACCAAATGTCCATCATTCTTTCCAGTAGCCTCCCTAACACCCACTTGCGCTTTTGCAATAGCAAGCACATGAAGGGCAGTGAGTAAGGGTGGCAGGCTTTGCGGCCTTCGGATTAAAAATGACCTGCCGGCTTCCCGATTCAGGACTAAAGACTCGCGACTGGCTAAAGCACTGCCGCCAATGCGCCCACCCCAGCTAAAAGTAGCAAGGCAAAAGATGCCCAGTAAAATCCTAATTGTTGCCATGACATTAATGTTTGAAATTGTAAAACCATTTGTTTCGTATTGGGTAAACCGGCCAGCTGCCAGGAGCGGTTCAGCAACCACCAACTGAGCAGCAGCAGTAGAAAATAGCAGGTGAAGCCTAACAGCACAAGCTGGATAATGCCGGCATCGATCAGGCCTGCCGTTGGCGCCAGGTACCTTAATAGTTTAGGGAGCGCAAACCAGAGGACTAAAATGGCTAAAGGCATGATGAAATGTGTTTTTCGAAAATTTAACAGCGCATAGCTGTTTATAAGTAGTGTTTTCATGTGGATTAACTTTTGCTTAAGATTGCCCCTCCCCCTCAAACCGGATTCGGGGCAATTGTGAATTTGAATGTTAAACTGCAGTGATTGCGCCGAGATAGGTGCTGTCAGAGTTAAGCAGCTTCTTCTTTACTGAACTAAAGGCCGCATAAATATGCACCTCATCACCTGCGAAGTTGGCCGGAAGCTGAAATTCGTAACTGGTATCCAGGCGGGCGGCGGCTAGTGCTACCCTAATAAATTTCTGCTTTACCAAGTTATAAGCCAATAAATTGAGCATATCGGTACCATCTACAAATTTGTCGTCAGGTTCTGTATGGGGCCAGCTGATTGACATCACACTCCCTGCAACTGCTACAGCCGTCATCTCCAATGGTAAATCAAGTTTTCCATCACTAAACTTTACCTTACTCAAATCAAGTTCGAATACTGGATCCACTCCTGTTATGGCCTCTTTCAGATGATACGCTACAGCCAGGTTCATCGGCGTAAGAGTCGAGTTTGCCGTTTTAAAACCTACATCGATAAGCGGACTGATATTGCTTAAAAATTCTGTAACCACCTTAAACTTGACCTGCTGATTAAGCTGTGCCTGTGTAGGCGCTTTGCCGCTGCTTCTTGGCAGCGCCCTAATGGTATCGAGCCTACGCCAGTAAGCACCGACAACTGTTCCTGTTTTCTTTCTGAATCCTCCAAGGATCCCTAATTTAATTAAACCCATCTTGTTTAAATGTTTAAGTGAATAAATGTTTATTCGCTGCTAATTAGGAAAGAATGACCGGTATTACTCTCCCAAGCAACAGTTCAAAAAGACCAAAAACGTTTGCCAGCAGGCAGTTCCCTGGGTACGGGACGGAAAGGCATAAACTTACGCTACATACCCACAATGGTGTTTTTATCTGAATATTATTTCGGAAAAATATGGGCTCGGACCGATATAAACTTTAAATACTGCAGCTGTGATTTGTTAACTTAAATGTTTTCTGATATATTTAAGGATTGGATCGCCCCAATAGTTGTATGGTAAGTGTATGCTGCTGGCAAAACTGAATTCATCAGATTTGCGGGTAATTGCACATCCCAGCTTACTTTGGCTCTCTTCCGTATCTTGTTCGGGTTTCGTTCGGGGAAATGGATAGCGAAGGCAAATACTATATGGCTAAACCGGCTATGAGCAATTGTTTTGCCTATAGCTTCTCATCCGTTCAAATATAACAGATTAGCGATCCCCATTATGGCTAAATTTAGACATGGTATCTTAGGTCCAATTTCAGGGAAATTGGGACCTATAGTAGGTGCTACATGGAAAGGTATTCCATACCTCCGTACAGCTCCAAAACAAAATGAAAATGCAAAGCGCAGTCCTGCGCAGCTGGCCAATCAGCAAAGGTTTAAGTTTTTAAATCAATTTCTCGCCCCCTTCCACCCTTATATCAACAATGGGTTTAGGCAAGCCGCGGATGGAAAAACCGAAATTAATGCAGGTTTTACGGCCAATTATAAGTTAGTATCGGGGGAAAGCCCCGATTTTACGATTGATCTCAGTCAGCTTGCGCTCAGCAAAGGAGATCTGGCCATCTTGCATCAGCCGGTTATAAACTATCCAAGCCCTGGTGTACTGGAATTGAGCTGGGTTTTTAAGGCGGAAAAAAATGCAAATTTTGATGATCAGTTAATGATTGTAGTGTACTGCCCCGAACTGCAAAAAACAGATGGCACTGTTGGCGGCATCAAAAGGGCGGCAAGGCGGCATACCTTCCTGCTCGATGAAAGATTTCATGATAAGGAATTACATGTATATATCGTGATGATGGCACTCAGCGGCAAACTATTGTCTGATACGATTTACTTAGGAAAGAGGGTTATACAATGAAAAATAAACTAAACTCTCTCCGCCAATTTGTGATCAGGCACATCCAGGCCACTGCTGACACTGATCAGCAAACCTTAATGCAGGACAACCCGGCAGCGCAATTGCTACAGCTCAAAGAAAGCTTGCTGCTGGAAATAGAAGCTTTAGTGCTGAGCAAAAGGAATGACCATTTAATTAAACGACACATCCGGTATACACAGATCGAATGCATTCATTTACTTGACTTGTTGCCCGATGAAAATTCGGATCAATTCGTAAGCCCGCTACAACAGCTCAGCCGCAACTGTTTAGAGCAAGTACTTGATTACCTTTTCGATGCACATGGTTACCATGTAGATCAGGATGTTTATGCGCCCGAACAACATTTGCTTCGCAGGCAGAAACAAATTGCAGATCAGCTCAATGTTTTAAAAGCAGGATTAAAACGTAAGAAGGTGATCCCCGATCTCCAATACATTATAGCAGCTGCGTTTGAACGGTTTGTTCGCCTTACTAAAGCGACTTACCACCAGCTCCACTACCACGGTAAATTGCAGCAGTCCATCATTAAGCTTTGTAACCAGATAAACAATGTTCAGTTTGATGAACTCCTTTTAGAACATCTGATCTACTTCAGCTTTAATGAAAATGCCTTTGTTTCCTTTTGCAAACAGCAGATGATCCAAGACCTGGATCGAATGTACCAGGAGACTTTGAAATACGAGAAACTTTGTTTCTTCGAAAAATCGTTAATGGCGCAACAGGAAAAAATTAATTTCAGGTATAGTTCTGAACGGCCTAGCGTAAAAAGCCAGCTGATCGCCTTTGTGTCGGCAGAATTAAACTATTATAAACGCAACCATGATTTTGTAGCGCAGAAGCAAACCGTAAACAACTTCACCCAAACCGGTGTAACGCCTTACCGGGTCAAAATGAACTTATCAGTAGATGGTTTAGCCTATTTGGTTAGATTGTTTTGCCAAAGCGAAGTTATTGAGGCCAATCCCCGTTCTAAGCTGCTGGAATTTATTTCACAACATTTCCAAACAGCAGGTATCGGTGATAAATTGCTTTCGGCCCAAAGCCTGGGAACCAAGTATAAGCAGGTAACGCAAAGTACAGCAAATGGTTTGCGGGTTTTGCTTAACAGGATGATTAAGGAAATTGATGCTGATTTTGGCAAAACCTAAGCTTGATCTTCCATTTTTCCATAGAGCCAATCTTTAAAATCTTTGGTTTTACGACGGCTCACAGTCAATTTAATTGGAAATTCGACAGTGGTGTAGATATCCAGACGATTGCCTTTTCGTGGTGCCGTCTCTCTCACCACTGCCCGTGAAATGATACATTTTTTATCAATTTGAAAATAATCATCAGCAGGCATCATTTCTATGGTTTCGGTAAGGTTAAATGACCATGGAATCATCTCTCCCCTGGCATCGTAAGCCAGGGGAGCTTTATGCTTTATATAGACAATCCCCATTGTTGGCAGTACCGAAGTTGTTTCGGGCACTACTTCGGGTTTATACTGTTTGTATTTAAATTTTACTTTTTCAATGATGTTAATCACGGGTGCCGGCTGCGGCTTCGCCAGCTCCATTTTGGCATAATACATACAATAACATAAATTGACCAGCAATACAAACAGGGTAATCAGTAAAAAAAGTTTGGCGAAATACGGACCATTGAATATGCTCTCTCCTTTGAGGCAAAATAGCAGGCTCGCCAGGCATACTTCCAAGCCCATGGTAATCCCAAAACCGAATATCAATTGGTTTTTAACCCGCTCCCTGTTAATCTTAAATCCATCATCCTGTTTATTTAGCCTTTTAGTGATCCAGAATACATACTCCATCAGTGTAACCGCAATGAACATACTCGGTAACACCGACCAATAGTAATACCCTCGTTTTAGAAGTGCAAACCAGCTGAGAGCAGTATTGTGGCTCACAATGTAATGGCCTGCAAGCAATGCAATAACCAGAATAAAAGCATGATGCAGAATGGAAGTTCTACTGAGCATAGGGGAAATGTTTCTCTTCACGAAAAGGAGCGCCTAAAAATTAACAATTCATCAAGCGGGATGTGGTAGGGCACAATGGGGATGTTGCCGTTCAGCAAATTTCTGTCATACCGTTCGGTAAGTCTTGCTGATAATCACTTCCAAGATACGGATTATCAGCCTAATTTCAAACCAGCCAATTCAGGCTACCCTAAATTTCTTAACCCAAAATGAGAAAATTTTTATTTGATGAAGCAGGCCTGCAAGAATTATCGCAGACGCTTTACAGCATGGACGATGCACAACTTGCACTTGAGGTAGCAGCCCTCGAAAACAATTTTAGTGGATGGATTTTACAACACTTTCAACTCACTGCAGAACAGTATGTCTTTTTTATGCAGCTGAACCCACAGCTGCTTAAATTTCTGACCAGTCAATGCAGTTATGCGGTGGAGAACCGCTTAGCTATTGAGCTGAGTAAAACCGGAGGAAAATCAAGCCAAGAGACGGGCGAGCCTGGTGATAAATTGTTCGAGCCGAAAAGTAAACTTCAGGCCGGTTCCGATTCTGACGGGAACTTTAAGGCAAGTGGAAGTTTACTCCTTTCGGTAACTTACAGCTAAACCAGGTTCACTGGCTCGGCATCCCTAAAAACCCTGTTGGTGGGCGATACCCAACAGGGTTATTTTATTCACATGATTTTCAGAAAACCTGCAAAAATGCAACAACTTAAAATCGCCTTACAGGCTTTAGGGCCTTTGAGGCCAGCTGCATGGGAAAGCATTGCTCGGGCAACTCAATTATTACAGCTAAAAGAAAATGAAAACCTGATCAGAAAAGCAGGTATGGTAGCTTTCTTAGTGAGCGGGTTGCTCAAGGAATATGATGCAAGGCAGCGTAAAAGGCCATCTATTATAAACTTTATACCGGAAGGGAATTTCCTGATTACCCGAAAGTTTAATGAGGCCAATTTTATTAAAGCCTGTTTCCCAAGTGTAGTTTACCTAATGGAATGGGCGCAATTACAATCGCTATATCAGCAATATAATGAACTTCAACAGATTTATGATGGTTTAAGCGAAAGGTATGATACCAGTATCGCCTACCGGCAAATGCTCCTGGAAGAAAAAGTATCTGGCGCCCGTATTTCGATGTTTATCCATTCCCATCGGCTTATTCTCCCCATGGTAAAAAAGAAAGACATGGCCAATTACCTACACTTAGCTTATGATCACTTTGTGAGGCAATACAGTAAATTGCTTTAGTAAAAGGCACCTTGCTGCACTGACTTGAAACAGCTTTTTTGATGACCTGTCTACAGGAACGAAACACGCTATACTAGCTAGTTTAGTGTTATGGAATTAATCGCCTAAACCATCATCTTGCCTTCTCCTGTGCCTGAAAACCAATAAAACAAAAGAGCGGGTTGGACCAATGCCCGATGTAAAATGTTGGCGATTTCCTTACACCTAAAATTAAAACGATGAATTTAAAAAAATTAAGTTTAGGCCTTGTAGCCCTGGTGGGGTTCGGCCTGATGATTATTATGAATGCTTTTACGGCTAAAACCGGTGAAGAAAGTAAACGCGTAACTTACTTTTATAAGTATAAATTAAATACTTATACACAGGCGCAAATTGAGAATCCTGCGAACTACGAACGGGCAACCAGCACTTGTAGCACAGGAATACATGTTTGCGGTGTGTTACTGGATACCGACAATGGACCAGCTTCTCAGCCAGACGTATCAGAGTTTGATGATGTAAAAAGTAACTTATGGGCATCAGAACAAGCAGATGCGCCAGCAATACCCGAAATTAAAATGCGTAATTAAAATAAAAGCGGCGGGTAAAAAAAACCGCCGCTTTTATTTTATGGATTTTGTTGGATATCACTTAACTGAACTACCATACGATCAATCGGCAGTACGTACCTCAAATCATTTGGTTTCAGGGTATACACTTTTTTGTTAACGGTTCTGCTCCATGTTGTTTCGGTATCCACAGACTGATTTAACCTTCGCAAATCTCCCCACCTCAGGTTTCTGAAAACCAGTTCCTTTCTTCTTTCAAGCAAAACTATTTTTAACGCAGTTGCCTGATCATTGAACGTGTAGGGAATAAAGGCACCTGTTTTAAACCGCTTTGCTAGAAGTGTATTCAAATCTTTTGCACCTTCAGCCAAGCGGTTTTGCCTTACCCTGCACTCTGCCCTATTCAACAGCACCTCATCAACCGCAAGGCCACTAAATATTACAGCAGTACTCAAACCAGTATAGTTCCCTTTGAAAGCATAACTCGCATCACTATTTTTTTTGAAATAAATGATTTTCCTTAAATCATTTGGCGAATAAGCATCGTACAATACAGGATCTACCTTAGCCCGGCTTTGCACCAGGATTCCAGGGACAGGTGTTCGGCAATCGTATAACACTTCCATATTATATTGCAAAAAAGGAATAGTGGCTGTAGTGCTTACTGTGTTGTAATCTATTAAATTATAGTTTAGTGCTAAACACGAATCTGCGTATAATCCGGCTTCATTGTAGCTGCCCATCAATAAATGAATTCTCGACAACAATGCATATGCTGCAGGTTTGGCTGCCAGATATTTTCCTGTAGCTTCGGGGGGCAAGAGGCTTGCTGCATTTTGTGCATCAATTAAAATCTGCTGATAGTTTTCTGCCACTGTATTTCGCACGATTTTAGCCTCAATGTCGGTTTTCAACTTTAGAGGAATTCCTGCAACAGCATTCGAACCCTGTAACTGATAAGCTGGTGCAAATAATTGCGCCAGGCTTAAATGATAATAGGCTCTTAAAAATAATGCCTGCCCTCTCAGCGTTGTGCCTTCATTGGATTGTGGCGGCGTGAGCTTTAATGCTGGCAGTGTTTCCAATACCAGGTTAGTATTGAAGATAACTTTGTAGGGCATGCTCCAATCTATATTTACATCCTCATATTTTTGCCAGATATAAAAATTACGCTGTTTTTCCGGGGCCGATGCCCAACTCGCATCAGTGAGGTAATAATTATCCGCACAGATTTCGCCTAAAGAAGGGTATTGCCCGTTCATGCTGAAGTAATTGTTTAATATCCCCTGCAGATCACTGAATTGATCTGGCGTTGAAATCCTTTTATTGGGCTTTTCTTCCAGATATTTTTTGCAGGCCACCTGCATCCCTAAAAGAATAAGGAAGCCAATGGCTAATGTGTATTTTGTTTTCATAATAGTGTTATTAATTTTAAAAAGCAGCTTTTACTCCTGCCGCAAAATTCATTCGGTTGCGCAACTGATAAATGGCATCAGGGTCGATTTTGTGGTCGTTAGCCCGCCAAAGAATAAAGTTTAACTGATTGGCATAAAGGTAAAATGTGGCCTGTCTGATCCATTTTAAGTGTGCAGGTTTCCATTGATAACTTAAATAAACGTCTTCCAGGCGGATATGATCGCCACGCTCTACCGTAGCTTCCGATTGCGTGTAGAAATAGTCACGCATTCCATCTGCGGGATAAATCATTGATGGAACAGTTGTGTTTGTTTCATCCCCTGGGTTCTGCCATCGGTTTTCAAAGTCGCTCAAACCACTACTGCTTTGGTAAAGACTCCCATAGTTAAGGGAAGGACGTCGAAAATAATAGCCCAGTTTATAACGTACATTTAATGTTAGGCTTAGATTTTTCCAGCCAAAAGTATTGCGCAGGTTACCAAATACAGGCGGGACGCCAGCGCCGTGAACTACCTGTTCAGCGATGGGGTTAACCGAAATCGCATCATAATTAGTGCTGATCTGCCCGTTTACAAAGCCACGGGGATTACCATTTGCCGGATCTAATCCTGCCCATTTAAAGCTGATTATTTCGTAAGGATTATAACCGACTACAGGAAACACAATCGCACCATCACTGGTTAACCCATTGGTATTAGGTGGATTTTGACTGCCTGTTACTTTATAATTCACATAGCTAAATAATAAACTACTTTGCCAATTGAAAGTACCCTTTATGTTTTGGCTGTTCACTATCAAATCTGTTCCCTTTGCCTTGATAGCTGCTGAATTTAGATTCGCACTGGTGAATCCCGAGGTTGAATTCAGGTTAACACTGTTCATCAAATCGAAGGCATATTTCGAAAATAAATCAATACTTCCGCTGAGCCAATGGTTACGAAGACCAAAGTCTAGCCCCAAGTTAAGCTGTTCGGTTTGCTCCCACCGTAGATTTGGATTTGGCGGCGCGTTAACGGTTACAAAGGGAATATTAATCGGCGATGAGGCAGCAGCACCATAAGTAATGCGTGTCAAGGCTGAGGTATTGGTATTTACATTTCCGCTAAAACCATAAGAGAACCTTATACTTAAGGTTGGCAGCCATTCATTTTGGTAAAACGGCTCCCCATCAATTTTCCAGACGCCACCCATTGACCATAGCGGTACCCAGCGTTGATTGGTGCGCACACCAAAGAGATTGGAGGCATCTCTGCGAATGCTGCCGGTTAGCGTATACTTTTTCTTGTAGGTATAGGCCGCATTGGCATAAAAAGACAAAAACCTATTTAAGATTTCTGATGGTAAGCCTGCCGATGGAATATAGAAATCGCTATTGAGATTACCATACTTGGGGAAAGCAGTACTATTGTCAACCGCAATGCTATTGAGCGTTTCAGGGTCATAACCATAAAGCATTAGGTTATCTGTCCTCAACTGGTTCTGCCTTCGCTCGCCGCCCAAAATGGCATCAACCTCATGGTTCCCCCAGCGGTGATCGATATTCAACTGTGCCCGCAGCGAATAACCTTCGCGATGCGAAATGGTATTTCTATAAATACCGCCTTTAGGTAAATTGTAGGTTGTGCTACCTGGATTTAAAATGGTAAAACTATTAATAAGGTCGCGGGTATAATACGTGGCCATGCCATTAAATTGGGGTGATTGTTGTTCGCCCCGCTGATACTGGTATTTTATATCGGCACTTAACCATTTAGTGATCTTGTACGTATTCCCCAGGTTGACAATTAAATCAAAAAGGTCCGTTTCGCGATTGCTGTTGGCCAATTCATCCAATGGCCGATATTTCCAGTCGAGTAAACGGCCGCCTCCAACGGTGTCGGTAAAGCTTTTATTGTAAAACCAGTCGGCAGGTAAAGCATTTCCGGCTTCATCCACTAACCTGCTGTAAGTAGAGAGCCCACCCTCGCTTCCCTGAAAGCCACCATATCCACCCACACTGTTGTTTTTTGTTTTAGCCGTGGTTAATAGCAGGCCGGCCATAAACTTCCACTTGCGTGATAATGAAATGGTATTGTCTGTCCGAAAGGTATAACGCTGGCTGCTGTTCCCTACCAGATTACTTAAACTGCGATCGGCCCCACCCGATAGCCGATAAGCAAGTGCGCCTGTATTGCCAGCGATACTTAAGGCATATTGCTGGCTAACTGCCGGCTGATATAAATATTCCAGCATATCATACCGAACATCCTGCTGGCGCAGCCTGGCTAATTCTGTCTGAGCGGCTGCCTCTGTCAGGTTACCTAGTCGCTGATCATTTAAAATGTTAGCTGCTTCTGGGATTAGCGGGTAAAAAGGATCGTTAAACCGGTTATCGTAATAACCCTGTGCAAACAACATACTTTCCAGATCAACGGTAGCTGATGGGCTTAACTGATTGGCGCTGAATAAATCTGGCTTGGCCTGAATATTTAAACTTCCATTAAAATCTATACGCAAAGCTTCTCCTACGTTGGCATTTTTGCTGGTTAAAACAATTACACCATTGCCCGCCTTCGCTCCCCAAATGGCACTTGCAGCAGCGTCCTTCAAAACCGTTACACTCTCAATATCGTTGGGGTTAATGTTATTGATATTCCCTTCATAAGGGAAATTGTCTAGCACAATCAGGGGCATTCGACTATTCAGATCCAACGTACCCAAGCCCCTGATCTGGTAGGTGGTGCCGTCGCCCGCACGCTTGTCTACCTGCAAACTGCTGGTGATATTTTCGAGCCTTCCCAGTATATCAGGTTTAACACTTTGCTCCAACTGCTCTTGCGGTACCTTGTAGAAAGAACCCGAGGCCCGGCGCCTGTCAATTTTTTGGTAGCCCGTGCTTACCTGTACTTCATCCAGTTGTTTAACGGATCTTTTTAGGATAATTTGAATTGCAGCTTTTTGTGGAACAGTAATTAAAGTATCGTAATTCACATAACCGGTATGACTGAAATTAATCTGGTACTTACCCGCAACAACATTAATCTTAAAAATCCCACCTATTAAACTGAAGGTTTTTTGAGGCACATTTGCGATACTAACGTTCACATTAGCAATTGGTAGTCCTTGTTCATTGGTAATCTTGCCTGTAAGCTCTTGCGCACGTAAACTTAAAACAATACCCAAAATAAAAATCGTAATAATCCATTTCATATCAATTACCCTCCCTCTCTTCTTTTATCCTACGTCTAATTTCCAGTAAGCTATTTCTTTCCTTTACTATAGCTACAATTGCAGCCTCAGTAAACAGGTAGCTTTGGGTTATGCCCTCCAAATATCGATCTCCGGATATCACTGCATAGGTAGGTAAAGAAACAGTTGGAAAAAGCTGCTCAAGTAGTGTATCCTCTACTACAATAGGCATATCTTTTAAATGGCTTGCATTTAACTCGTATACTCTTGCAATTTTTTCTGGCGTATCACCCACACTTTTTTTATTAACTAGAAAAACCTGTAACCCGCTTTCAAGGCTATCCTGCAATTTGCTCAACTTGGGAAACCCCTCAACACAATACCCACACCAGGTAGCCCAAAAATCGATAACAATTACTTTTCCTTTATACTTTCGCAAGGTTTCGGTGCTATATTTACCGTTTTTATATATCTTCATCGGCATATCCCACAATTCATTAGGTACCTGTTGCCCAACTTTCACTGGCTTTAGTACTTGAGGTTTAACTTGTGCAATAACCCAAAAATTCAGGCAAAGCATAGCCATTACGATAGCTATCGTTATTTTTTGAATCATAAATTTTGTATTAGTTTGTTTAGTTAATCGTTAATAATTGATACGGCTCAACAGTTACCCCGAGCCGTACCGAAAGCTTAAGTTTAATTCGACAGATCATAAGCTCATCACCCCCCTACGTCATCGCCTGCCTACGGTAGGCGGGCCAGGATGGCTTTTAGTCTCCGTGGCAATCTCTCCTTTAATCGGCAACAACCCAAGTTGCATTGTTAACCATATAAGGTATATAGACCATATAGCTTTCAGGTTCCATTTCCACCTGTCATCCTGAGCCTTTCGAAGGACGATCATTTCTACAAAAACCATATAGGCATATAGGCCATATAGAAAGTGCCACCTGTCATCCTGAGCCTGTCGAAGGACAATCCTCTGCTCAACCCATTCGTCATTACCTGCCTGCGATAGGCGGGCGAAGGGGATTCTTCTCTACTTTTTGGCAATCTCTCCTTTAATCGGCAACAACCCAGGTTGCATTGTTAACCATATAAGGGATATAGACCATATAGCTTTCAGGTTCCATTTCCACCTGTCATCCTGAGCCTTTCGAAGGACGATCATTTCTACAAAAACCATATAGGCATATAGGCCATATAGAAAGTGCCACCTGTCATCCTGAGCCTGTCGAAGGACAATCCTCTGCTCAACCCATTCGTCTTTACCTGCCTGCGGTAGGTGGGCGAAGGGGATTCTTCTCCACCTTTTGGCAATTTCTCCTTTTACATACAACAACACAGGTTGCATTTTTAACCATAAAGGAAGAATTAGGATTGGGCTTTAAGCGTAATAATAGCAAAACCCTGCCCGCCCCCAACACTAACTTCATTAACCCATTTGATATAAGATAAGGGCGGGACAGGATTTGCTATTTCGCTATACAGGATTCTTAGGCTTCAACGCATACAAATAATCGAAAGGACATTTAATGGGATGGGTAACATATTGGGAATGATTTGAAAATAAGCTGAACGCAAAAGCCAGTACCGCCCTGGGATGAGGAGAGGAAACGAATGGTAACTGTTTAGTGTTTTGGTTCATACTCGTATTGATTACAACACGAGCCTTGATGGGAGGTAATATATGTGGGATTACCTACCGTCACTACAAAAAAGTTTCTGACGCCTTACGTAACACGGGTTTACAGCAATCCCACATCTATTTCGAAGTACAAATATATACACCTACACATAGATATGGGCATCAATTTGCTGTCTTGCGTTACGGCGTCAGAATTTGTAATGGCAAGACTCTTATTAATACCTAATTATAATAAACGAATATAATAAATATATCATAATATACCAAATTTGGAATAATAAGTTTTTAGTCAAAATGTGACTTTGGTCGCATGGCAGAACAGTATATTGATGAAGCACTTCTCCAAGAAATACGGGTAAGATTATGGTCAATTTCCAAAACAAAGAAAATCACGCTTGAGGATGTAGAAGACAGGACTGGTTTTAGCTATAGTCAAGTTTATAGAATCATTCGAGGAACAAAAAACATGTCTGTAAGTGGTCTTGTAGCAGTATGCAAAGCTCTCGAAATTCAACCTAAAGACCTATTCGACTTCGAAGTTACTATCCCGAAATATCATCCCGTAAGGAAGCTAAATAAGGGATAATATTAGCAAAAAAGGCAGCCTAAATTAGCCTGCCAATTCTGAGTGATTTTCCAATATTCAATTATTTGTCTTCGTACCTTTCATGAAAGCGATTATTAAAATGGTAAATCATCATCTTCTCCTAGCACTAAAGATTCAGTAGAATATATACACCATTCTGTATTCCAATCAGTTTTCCGATAAAACCTTAATTTTTTCTCTTCGTCAAAAACATTTAGTGCGATTTTTAATCTGTATGTTTTGTTGTTCGTTGTCCGAAAGAACTCATATGGTTCAAAAATAGGTTCATCTTCTACCAAAATATAACCATAGGCGTCCATAAATGATTTTAGATCTTCAAAGCCTTCAATATAAAAATTATACCTGATACCCATCTCGGTTCTAATGTATTCAGTCAGTGGATGGTTTATCATTAGAATTCTGTTTATCTCCTCAGCTTGATCCTTATTTTCATCGCTAAGATAATTTACTAATCTGTTTAATGTTTGTGCAGTTTTCTCTAAACCTTTAATCAAATTAACCTCTTTAACTCTAGTTTGTTCCTGTAAGAAACGTTGAAAAAGACCGGCCAATTGATCCTTTAAGTATTTCGTAATATCCGACACGGTATCAAATCCCTTGATATTATTATTTGACCTCAGCGACTTTATTTCTTCAATAAATTGATATATTCTGGTATCATCTACATATCTGTATTTAGTTTCTGCGTCTTTATTAAGTAAGTATGTTTCATATTCTGAAAGGACATTTTTATCTATGAATATATATATTTGTTTGTTTTCAGCTAATGCAGCCCTGATTTCCATTTGTGAAACTGAGGAATCATGTTTTTTTGATTCGGAACCAAATCTTCCGCCTACAATAGAGATGAGTATATCAATGCTTTTAATTTCTTTATAACAATATTCCTCAAGTGCATCATCTTTTCCATATGGGATATCTCCTTCTTCATTCCGAACTGGCTCATATCCTAACTGATCAAGAAATAAATCAATATCAGCTCTAGTTTGTTTTAGATCATAGAAAGTTGAGCTTATAAAAACTCTCGGTTTTGCCATAAATATTTTTTTTTAATCCTCCGCAATTTCCAGTAAAAAACCAGCTATTGATGTTTAGGTAAAGCATAACATGCTCGAGCCAAAATTTAAATAGTTTGGTTTAAACACAATGTTAATGAATTAAATAAAATTAACAAATACTAAGATTGGATCAACGGAAGAATACTACGAATTTTAGATTGCATACAATTTTGTATTAAGTGAGAGCTAGGAAGGATAATAGCACTTCTTTTCAAAATGTTATATGTTGTACATTTTAAAAATATGATGAATACGAATATGCAACATCAAAGACCTAAAGCCTAAAAAACAAAAATGTATTTAACAAAATATAGTAATATGTTCAATCTATGTTACTGGAAACAATAGTTAAAACAGACTAGTTTATCATATAATAACAGTTCACACTATTGTTTTAGTCGGTTTTAAGTGTTAGATTTATAATATTCAATAAAAACGCTAGCTTTGCGCTCTCAATAAGATGACACAATTTGATTACATAAAAGACTTGGCAAAGTATGGTTTGGAAAACAACCAGGAGAAACTTGTGTCTGTTGTAAATGAATTTATTGAATACTCTAAAGGCGCTAAAAAACTTAATCAGGCATTGCAAATGCAATCGATTATTAAGGATACGGTAAAAGGGAAAGATCTTCAAAAACTGGTGAAAGTTGGCTCGCCAAGTTATTTCAGGCATCAAGATGAGCGTGAAACGGATGAACTGATCCTACAAAGATTAAATTCTGAATACACATTTGAGAATTTAGTTTGTGATGAATCTATTAAAACCCGTTTGCAATATTTCCTTCAGGAGCACCAATCTCTTGAGATGCTCTCCATGTACGATTTGCCTGTTGCTAATAAAGTACTGCTGCATGGCCCGAGCGGTTGCGGTAAAACTTTGGCTTCCTATGTTATTGCAGGCGAGCTCAAAAAGACGATGATAGTGGTTAACCTGGGGGCTATTGTTTCATCAAAGTTGGGTGAAACCAGTAAGAATTTAGCAAAAATTTTTAGAAAGGCAGCAACAGAAGATTGTATTATTTTTATTGATGAATTCGATTCATTGGGCAAAGTAAGAGATTATAGTCAAGATCATGGAGAAATGAAAAGGGTTGTGAATACCATTTTACAGCTTTTCGATTATTTGCCACAATCTAGCATTGTAATAGCGGCTACCAATCAGGTGGATATGATTGATGATGCATTAATGCGCCGCTTTGATTTAAACTTAAAATTTGAGCTGCCTGGCGTAATTCAGATTGCAGATCTAATTGCGCTAACATTAAAAAGTGGTAAATTTAAATTTGACAAAGCTAAAATTGCTGAAACGATTTCTAAAAATGCATTAGGCTTATCTTATTACAGTATACAGAAAACATTGATAACAGCCATTAAACAAAGTCTTTTTAAACAAAAAAAGGAACGAAAAACAATACCTTTGGTGAATGTAATTAATACATCGATTTGGAAAAACTTGTTATCGGAAGAAAAAACAGCCTTGAATAAATAATTCAAGGCTGTTTTTTATTAGTCAAATTCTGCGTTCAAGTCACCATTAAGCTCGAGGCCAGCGATTGGCTCAAGGTTATTCCAAAGTTCCATTTCATCATATAAACTAAAATTATTTAACTCTTGATTTGGCTTTTCAGTTATGGTGAGTGCAATTGAAAACTCATGATTCTTTTGAGCAAGAAATTCGACCATTTCTCTTTCTAATTCCTGTTTATGCGTACACCGAACAGCTAAGGTGATTTGCTGACTTACCTTATTAATTTCATTCTTGTTGATTAGAAGTTTAAGTTTTTGAACATTTGAGAAAGGTTTATTAGCAGGTGGATAAAAGTCTTCAGACCATGGTTGTAAATCCTTCTTAATCCCTAATGCAACTTTCCTTGCTGCCCTCCTTTGATCATCGTCCATGTGCTCTGTATAAAACTGATCAAAGTAGTCGTGTTTACTGTCAGATAGTATTTCTGCTATTTCAGCAGGCTGATCTATCACCTGATGGTTGACAAAATTAAAACTGATGTGTAGTGGGTTGTATGCTAATTGATTGCCCCATATTGGAAAAAATTTATAGCACAAGGTAGCTTCGACACTTATGATGGGCGAATCTTTACTATACTGAAGTAAGTACGGTGGGATGTTAATGTTAATGGCCTTGTAGGTTTTGGAAGATATAACATCTTCTATAATAATCGTTACCGATTTGTCATCAGAGTAAAGCATTTTTTCTACCTGAGGCATACCAAATCCAACAAGGGATTTGTAAAGACTATCGGCGGAGAAAAGTTTGTTGATGATTGGTTTTTGTGTTCTGGTATGTAAAGAATCGTAAGGCAAGCCAAACATTTTTTGGCTTTCTTCTTCTTTAATTTTAAGTTCCAGTTCATTAAGGAAAGATGAATTTCCGTATTGCTGGGCACTATTTAAAATCAGGGCTTTAACCGACTGCATTTTTAAAGAACCGTATTGCTTTAGTATTTTAGCTGCTAAATTTGCAGCAAGTGGCGCAGCTAAACTTGTGCCCGAATTTTGCTGATAAAAATCATTACCGTTGAGCCCAAAGCCAAAAACCTGTAAACCTGATGAAGGATTAAATCGGTCTCCCCCTGGCATCACAATATCTGGTTTATTTATATTCTTATTTTTTTGGCTATCCTGAAAGTGCGTTTCATTTATTTTGGCTAATGGATTTAAATAATGTTTCCGAGTATAATATGCTGGTAATTCTTTAAAAGGTGTAAGGTGTGCATTTGAATCTTTATTAAAGTTTTCTGCAATAGCACCAACCGTAATATTGTTATAGCTCTCTGCAGGTATACAAATATTAGTGGCTTCACAATTATGAAAGTCACTTTCGCTATTTGGATTGAAGAAGTGATTCGGATAATTATGCAACTTATGTTCATTACCCGGCTCGTTCATTGCGGCCATATCATCTTCTTGCAAATTGCCAGTCGCAATAAAAATGATGATGTCTAAATGGTAGGCTAATTTATCAAGTAGATAAGCATATTCAGAAACCACAGAATTATAATTTATTGCAGGACCACATACTGACAAATTAAAAATCCTGACGCCTTCTCTTGCAGCTCTTTTAATCATTTTTTCAATGTCGTAGATGTTAAAGAATCCATCATAATCATTGATGATTTTTATCGGTAAAATGAATGCATCAGCAACGAGCGCATTAATATCTGGGTTAAAAATATCGGCACCCAATGCCGCTATGGAAGCAACAACGGTACCATGCGTATGATTGGTGTTATTGGGGTTAGGTAATATAGGATTTGTGATATCGAGCGTAGAATCTAATATGATATTTTGCAATGGCGCTATTCGCCTAACGCCATTATCAATAATACCAATAATAATATCAACTTCAGGTGGCCCAATCGTGATATTCCAGGTTAAGTGCGGTATATTAAATTCGTCATTAGCGATTGTTGGAATGCGCAGGCTTTGAATTTTAAAGATCACATCAAAATTCTTTGATAACACTGAAACTTGATCTCTAGATATGTTTTTAATCTCTATTGTGCTATGCTCATCAGTACTAAAACCTTCTATTACACCTGATCTACTAAGAGACTTTAAATACTCGAGTAGGTTGACCAGAATCAAGTCATATTCCCGCTTAATATCTTCACTGCGATTTACTAAACTTAGCACAACGTTATCACCAATATATCCCTCTATGTTTAAAGTGCTCAAAAATTCGAAATCATGTATAATTGTTGAAATACTATATTTAGTATTTTTAGGAGACACGTCATCGCGGCTGTTGATGAACTCGTTTAGTAACTTAATAAAATCTTTAAATTTCTCCCCGTCACTAATTGCAAATACGACAGATTGGTTGAAGTTTCTGTATATAACTGGTATTAACCCAAAACGCTTAAAATTACTTTTTGTCTTGTAAGGTTCGTTATCATTAAAAATGACGAAGAAATGCACCTCGATGTATTCGAGGTGTTCAGGTATATCTAGTAATGTTCTTTCGCTAACTCTAGTCTTTATACCTTCTTCAATCAATTTTAAGCTATTGTTTAGTTTGATTTTTTGCCTTCGATAAGCTTCTGGTGGTGAGTCAGGCACTGTAGTGGGATCAATTTTACGTGAAGCATTAAAGTATTTTTTCTGGCCTCGGGGATTATTTAAAAATAAATGTGGTCTATTTGCCATATTATTGAGAAGTTAATTTTATGGAAGTTAATACTTTGTTTTCAAAGCGCAAAAAACTAGTAAAATGATTAATATATTTGTTAAAATAGATAACGCTCATGATTACTAACCTTTCTGCAAACCGCGAAATAAAGGACTACGAAAAAGAAGATGCATTTGATTTCAAAATCAAAGCAGATGCCATTAGATATTTTTTAGAGGATAATCCAAATTCGTTGAAAGAAAATAAAATGCTGGCATTATATGGCAAATGGGGAAGTGGCAAAACCTCCCTAATGCGGCATATTGAACAAGAGATTAATAAAAACATTTATTTCCCACTATTTTTTGAGGCTTGGGCACATGAAAAAGATGAAAATTTAGCATTATCATTATGCGATGCCCTTACTGCTGAAATAGCTGACAATGGTGCTCTCGAACAAATTAAGGAATTCAGAGTTGCTGCAATTAACATGTTAAAAGGCTTTACCAGTGCAATCAGTGTTAAAGTTGGTGGACCCTTACTTGGATCAGAAATTAATTTTGATGGCGGAAAACTGGTTGACACCATAGACCAAATTAAAGCTGAGAAAAAAGACCATTCTTTTTTCAGTGAAAACAAAGAATTCAAACAAAGTTTTTTGGCAATTGAAGAGCTTTTGTTAAACAAAAAAAATGCTACACGTATCATCGTTTTTGTTGATGATCTTGATAGATGTGAACCTGAAAACGTGTTGAACCTTATTACTGCCCTAAAACTTTTTTTTACCTATGGCGAGCACACTATTTTTTTTTCCGGATTAGACAAGGAAGCGGTTACTAAAGCTGTTAAAACAAAATATCATGATGTGATTAAAAGTGAAGAATATCTAGAAAAGGTTTTTGACATCACATTTGGTATGCCTAAAGTCTTTTCGTTAACGAAATACTTGGAAAACTTTTTTTATCCAAATCAAAGAGGGCTGGGGCCTATAGAAAAACAAAACATTGAGATAATAGAGGATTTCTTTCATTCTATTCAATTTACAAATCCCCGTCACATAAAAAAAATACTTAACAAATATGAGATTCTTTGTTCGTTCAAAGTAAGTTTATCTATTCCTAAATCAATTCGGGCATATATACCGAGTTTAATTTTTAAGGATGAAAGAGGTAATTTATTCGAATCTGTGTTATGTTTATATTTTATTATTCTATATGAAAATCACTTTGATAAATTTGAAGAAATAGAAAATTATGAGGGCAAAATGAAAGGTTACATAGAACCACTTTATAATTTTGCTAGGAGAACTAATGGAAATTATGATCTTACAACAGCCTCAGGTTCGATAAAACAATTTACCCTTGTTGCATTATCAGAAACTTCTTTTTCGG
This sequence comes from Pedobacter sp. AC212, assembly GCF_979258625.1. Lineage (NCBI taxonomy): Bacteria > Pseudomonadati > Bacteroidota > Sphingobacteriia > Sphingobacteriales > Sphingobacteriaceae > Pedobacter > Pedobacter sp. AC212. The sequence goes on from NZ_OZ409870.1 coordinate 4,652,468, forward strand.
TTCTGCTGGCTAAGAATAGTAGTCCAGGCTCGGTTAAAAGATCATTTTTCATGTTTCTGCTGATATTTGCAGACCCAAATGTAAAAACTTGGTCCGCTATATCTGATGATAAATTGATAAATTTCGTTGATCATTTTCCAAAGGATAGCATCCACAATTTATTCTGTGCATTTCTCATCAAATACAAAGGGGAAATTGAGAATAGTTCTTATAGTGATTATATTTTCGGAAACTATTTCAAAATGGCCAGGTACTTATTATAACTTTAATCCGTACAAATAAATGCATGATGAAATTTACGATACTTATCTCAAGCTAGATAAGTTTTTCAAGCTTAATATTAAGACACAACTCAGAAATTCAGGTTATGTTTTTTATAAGTTCAGGCACATCCACGACCTTGTTTCAGATGAAAAATATTATATTATCTTATTTAATGATCAACCCATTACATTTCTAGATCGTGATGATTTAATTAAAAAGCTATCCCAATATCTAGATGGTGAACTAAAAGCTTTGGAAGTAGAATTTAAACAGCGAGAGCAAGAAAGACATAGTAGCCAAAATTGGGATGATTACAATCATTTTTATTTTAGTGAGGATAATTCACACAAACAAAATAAACTTACGCAAATTTTAGAGAAACTAAAAGGAAGTTAATTCTTCGTATTAGTAATAAGACATTTTTAATACCATAATAAGCCGTAGCTGTTTGCGCCTACACCTGCGAAAGATGACTTCTACGTGAATTGTGTGTGCAAATGAAATTAAGGCGCAGCTCACTTTGAGTAGCTTGTTTCTTCTGAATACAATCTACTAAAGGTTGTCATAACGTTTTGCGATCTGATGGGATGCTGTCAAAGCGAAATTCGTTAACTACACCATCAAGTTGCTAAAAGAGTTTTGTGCTCATCATCATATTTCCCGGCTGCAAAATTAGCAGCAGCCACCACCTGGAGTACAAGTCAAACCTGATGCCAGATTTACCAGGTTAATTTTTTGTTTCTCAGCCGGAACTCCACATTTATCCATAGCTAAACAAGCCGTTTTCTTGGCCAGCAAAAGAAAGTTCTGCCCATCAAAGCCCAGGTCGTACTTACCAATAGTTTCTGCCTGATACTCTACTTCAATTTCCAGATCTTCCATACCTAAAACCTTTTCTGAGAGGGAAATGATCTGGAGTAACTTCCCTGCTTTTAAGCGGTGTTCCTCATCGGCAGCATCCCATAACTGGAAGTTAGCTACTTTTTCATGGCGTACAGTTCCACCGCAGTCGATAAAATCTTTGGTAATAATCCCCACCTCAGTTACATGGAAATGTTCGGGCACCGTATTGCCGTTTTCCAGTTTAAAATTCACTGCTTCAGCTGTTGCAAGTATTGTTTTTATTTCTGATAGTTTCATATTTTAGTATTATTGCAATGTAACGATGGAATTTGGTAAAAAAAGTTAACAGCAGGTAGTTTCGCCCTTATATGAAGCCAAAAATCCACCAAGTTGTGTTTCTAACAGTTTCCACGTTTTCGGATTAATACAGTAGCATACACTTACACCTTCTATTGTGCCCTGAATAATGCCGGCTAATTTTAATTCTTTCAGATGCTGAGAAATAGTTGCTTGAGCCAGGCCAAGCTCGCCTACTAAATCCCCGCAGATACAAGTATTTGAAATGATGATTCTTTGCAGGATAGCGATCCGGGCAGGATGCGCAATTGCTTTCAGCAAGGTAGAAAGCTGGTTCTGGTTGGCAGTAAATATCTCTGATTTTGTAAGTCCCATAATGATATATCGCAATATTACGATATACCTATCAGAAGTAAAAATATTCTGGTTTTTATTTTTTTAAACAGACATACTTAACCATGAATATTAAATTAAACCTTAACCTGTTGGCCGGGTAATGTCCCAAAAAACTCAATTTATCAACTAGCCCGTTACATTTTCTTTAAAGTCTATCCAATGATGATAACCTATAAACTGGGAAAGGCTATTGAGGATAAATGGCGAAAACTGGGAAGCTATTGGCAAAAGGCCAAAAAATCGTTTGATATTGGTGAGAGAAATGTAATTCTGATCCTGCTTAAATATCTGAATGGAAATAATTTTACAGTTATTATCACTGATATCCTCCATCCCACAATGCAGTAAGATGCCTTTTCTTAGTAGCAGGTAATAGTCATTGTCGCCCATATTGCTTATGTTAACAGCTGGTTAGAAATTACCTATACAAATTATTGAAAATTTAAAAACTCTTCCCTGCTACTACTGTAAATAATTTGCTACGTTGAAAAAATACGTCGTTTACACCTTCTTAGTATTGAAATAAAAAATTAATATTTTACTTACATTTACAACCATATTTAAAGAATGGTATTATGACCAAAAATAAGATTTTGGTGATTGATGACGATGTTGAATTGCTTGAAGCACTTGAAGATTTTCTTTGCACAGAAGGTTTTGAAGTGAGATCATCGCCTAACCATCAATCAATTGATAAACTTAATGAGGATTTTCACCCTGATCTAATTATTCTGGATATCGCCCTTGGAGATGGCGACGGCAGAACCATTTGCGATGAGCTTAAAAATAGCGATGCCACTGCCCACATCCCCATCCTGTTATTAACAGGTTTGAGTTACCAGGATATTTCCGAAATCGAATGTCTTGCAGATGGTATTATTGGAAAGCCATTTGAAAGCAGCCACCTTTTGCTCAACATCAAGGAACTCATTTTAAATTAAAAAGAGCTAAGTCCAATTTTGACACAAAAAACTAGGCTGGAAGCTCAACTATAAATGTAGCCCCTGCTCCTTCCCTACTTTCGAGTTTTATCTCCCCTTTATGAAGCTCGACAATTTCCTTGCAGAGATAGAGGCCGATTCCAAAACCTGCAATTGATCCCATGTTTGGACTTTTTATCCGGTAATAGCGTTCAAAAATCTGTTGCTGGTCTTGCTCATCAATTCCCATTCCATGGTCCTTCACCACAATCGCAACTTTTCCATTCTCAGGTTTAGAGTAGGAAATATTGATGTCGCTACCAATTGGTGAATATTTCACGGCATTGCCAATCAGGTTATGAATAACCTGTGAGATCTTGTCTCTGTCGGCATAAAGGTCAACGCTTTCGTTCTTTTCAAAAACAATTCTATGGGTATGTACAGTGGAATGAACTTCGTCTTCGAGTTCATAAAACAATGCTTTAAGATCAAAAGAAGATTGTGCCAACAGCATTTTACCAGAATCCAGTCGGGATATATTTAGAAAGCCATTGATCATGGAAGTCATGTTGCGTACCTGGCGGAGTGATTTTTCTAGTATTCCTTCCAACTTCTGATCTCCGGAAAGCATGGCGTTACGCTGCATGAGCTGCTGATAAGCATTAAGAGAAGTAAGCGGCGTTTTCAGTTCATGACTGACCATAGCCATGAAGTCATCTTTCCTTTGCTCATCCTTTTTTTGTTCGGTAATATCACGCAAGGTTCCGTTTAAACTCACCACATTTCCATTATTATCGTAAAACACCTTACCCCGGGCCTGTACAAGTCTTCCGTTTGGATCCTCAGGATTAAAGATGCGGTATTCAATAAAATAATTCCCGTTTGAGGTAGCGCTCAACGATTCCATGATGGCCTCTTCGACCCTGGCCCTATCTTCATCCAAAATACTGGAAAATGCAATACCCAAATCGATATTTTGAGCTTCAGGAAGTCCAAACCATGACTTTAATAATGCATTGCCAGAGAAAAGATTTGTTTTCGGCTCATAAAAAAATGTGGCAAGATCTCCTGCCTCTACGGCCAGCAAAAGCATTTGTTGATCTTTCTCACTTGCCCGTCGATCAAGTACCAATTGGGTAATTTCCTCCAGAATCACCAATACGCCACTCACTAATCCATCGGAGGAGAATACGGGTTGATAAATTGAATTAACGATAGCTTCACGCAAGCCGCCGTGGTCTCTCAATCTGACAGTAAATTCATTGTTTATTCGTCGCTGCCCTGTCGTAAATACCTCGTTGAGCCACCTGTTAACCGGCTGGCCGATAAGTTCCGGTCGGGCCTTTTCATGCGGAAGCCCCTCAACTTCTGAAAGTGAACGTCCCCAAATTTTTAAAATGGCTGGGTTGGCAATCTCTATGATATGTTCCGGTCCCTGCAGCATTGCGATCCCTACTGGTGCCTGTTCTATGATTGTTCTAATATGTTCGCGACTTTCTCCGAGCAGCTTCAGCGAGGTGTTCAGGTCTTCGTTGGTAGAACTCAGCTCTTCCATAGTAGCCGCCATCTCCTCCATCAGTGATTGTTCTTTTTCTTCTTTTCTCTGAATCCGCTCCAGATATTCCCGTCTCGAACTCACCTTCCGGGCGGTATTTAGGATACACCAGGTTCTGCCCTCCTTGTTTAAAAGTGCTTTATACTCATAATCATAATAATCAGTCGTAGAAACTCCGTTTTTGATCACATGAACTGGCGCATCGCTTACGGAATAAGTTTGACCAGAACGCCACACCTGTTGAAGCAGACCGAGGAAAGGTTGACCTTCTAGCTCAGGAAGCGCTTCCATCAGCGGTTTTCCGATTACTGAAGGACTCTTCCCCCAAACCTCCAGCATTCCTTCATTTGCAAAACGGATGATCATATCCTCATCGGTATATATGGCTGTTGCCTCTGGCGAGCATCCAAGGGCCTGGATGATTAGCTCTCCACTAAAATCCTCCCGGGATGATTGTTCTTCGATATTCATGGAATACCAAAGATAGAAAAATTGCCCTATGTAAAGGATATGCAGAGCTAAGAGCTTTGTAGTTTTTTTTTTGCACAGCCCTGTTCACAATCTATCCTATAATGAATATAAAAATGATGTACCTACCCGTCTGAATCATTCATCTACCGAAATGATTGACAATAAGGTTATTCATTTTTTGGTGAACCAAAAAACGATCAGTATACGATCTAAAAAAACTCAAATTTTACCAAACCAAATTAAAGCTATTCCGTTAATAATAGGCTATAAAACCTTTAATCCGACAAAAAATAGAAACTTAGATGAATCCTTCGCCGACCCGGTTTACCGATACAAAGTTATTAGAGATCCTATCGAAAGTGCCTAATGCTACGGCCATTTATTCAACTGAAGATATTTATATTCATTTTGCTAACGATGCAATGATATCCCTATGGGGAAAAGATCGCTCTGTTATTGGAAAAACAATTGCAGAAGCATTGCCTGAAATTGTTGGGCAACCATTTATTAGTATCCTGAAAGAAGTTTGGAAAAGCGGCCAGACCTACGAAAGCAAAAATACCCCTGCAGAACTTGTAGTAAATGGACAGCTACAGCTATTTTACTTCGATTTCAGCTATCAGGCAGTTAAAAATCAAGTTGGTGAAACAGAATACATCTTACACACCACCACCGATGTGACGGAGATAAATAGGGTTAGAAATATTGCTGCTGAGAGCGAAGCGAAAGAGAAAGCCCTGGCACACGAACAAGAATTGAACATTGAGCTGGCTTCCACAAATGAGGCGCTCGCCGCTTCGATGGAGGAATTAAATACTACTAATGAAGAACTTCAGCAGAGCAAAGAAAACTTTAGGTTATTGAGTGAGGCCCTGGAGCGCAAAGTAACCGAGAGGATTACTACAATTGCCTATCTAAACCAGGAACTTGAGGCTTCAAACGAAGAAATCCGGGCATCAAATGAGGAGTTAGCGGCAACAAATGAAGAGCTTATTCAAAGCAATCAATTATTGTTTGATAGTTCAGCAAAACTGGAACAAACCCTCGCCAATTTAGCCGAAAGTGAATTTCGTACCAGAAGCATTATCGAAAATGCACCTTTCCCTATCGGTGTTTATATCGGTAAAGAAATGACGATCACTTTTGCCAATGCATCCATTATTGGGGTTTGGGGAAAAGGCAGCAATGTAATTGGAAAACGTTATGCCGATATTTTACCTGAACTGGATAACCAGGCGGTTTTTGAGCAGTTGGACCAGGTATTTACAACAGGAAATTCTTTCGAAGCCAGAAACCAACGTTTGGTGTTAATTGTAAATGGGGTACCTCAGGTTTTTTATTTCAATTATATTTTTACAGCACTACGTAATGAGGCGGGCGAAATTTATGGCGTAATGAATACGGCCGCTGATGTTACCGATGTGGTTTTGGCTAAGCAAGCACTGGAAGCTGCGGCTCAGGAAAAACAAGAACTCAATGAAGAACTGGCGGCTATAAACGAAGAGATGGTGGCCATTAATGAGGAGCTCACAGCATCAAATGAAGAACAGGCTCGATTTAATGATCAACTCTCATCCATTTATGAAAAACTTAAAGTTAGTCAAGATGAGTTGGAACTCGCTATTGATGCGGCTGTTTTAGGCACATTCGATTTAAATCCTTTAACAGGTCGTTTTACGGGTAATGCACTCACGAAAACCTGGTTTGGCTTACAGCCGGAAGACGAAATCGAATTGAATAAGGCTACCGATGTGATTCACATAACAGACAGACAAAGGGTTATCGATACCATTCAAACTGCATTGAAATTTGATTCGGGCGGCTATTACGACACTACTTACACCATTCAAACTACCGAGCAAGCACGGGGGCGAATTGTGAGGGCAAAAGGTAAGGTACTTTTTAACGAACATCAAGAAGCCATCAGGCTGAGCGGTGTTTTACTTGATGTTACGGAGCAAGTAAATTCTACAGAGAAAATGGCCGCCCTGCTCGATAATCTTGCCAGAAGTGAACAGAAATTCCGCTCCCTCATCCAGCAAGCTCCGGTAGCTATTAACCTGTTTAAAACTGATGAATTTATCATAGATAGTGCCAATGAAAAGATGCTCGAAATTTGGGGATTAACGGAATCTGTTAATGGCAAAAGGTTATTGGAGATATTGCCGGAACAAGCTAATCAGCCACTATTGAGCATTTTAAATGATGTTTTGGCGACGAACCAACCATATTTCGGCGTGGAGAATAAAATGTATATTCTTAAAAACGGAATACCTGAAGAAAGGTATTTCAATAGTATCTATCAACCCATTAAAGGAGATGAAGATAACATTGACGGAATTTTACAAATAGTGACTGAAGTAACCGAGCAGGTTAATGCTAAAAAGGAAGTGATTGAGATTAACAACCGACTAAATATTGCCATCGAGGCTGGTGCATTGGGTTCTACGGAAATAGATTTAGCAACAGGTGATATGGTTTGTAACGATCGGTTTAAGATTTGTTATGGCTGGCCTTTAGACCAGAAATTTACTTATTCTGATTTACTGCAAGCCATGCTTCCACCTTATCGTGAGCGCATTCCTCAGCTCATTAATGAGGCAGTTAAACATCAACAGGTTTATCAGGCGGAGTATGAAGTGGGTTGGCCAGATGGATCTGTACATTGGGTTAGTTCACACGGAAAGGGAAGATATGATAACGACGGTAAAGCCACCAAATTGGTTGGTATTGTATCAGATATCACAGAAGTGAAGGCCGATGAGCAACGAAAAAATGATTTCATTGGCATGGTTAGTCACGAATTGAAAACGCCACTTACTTCACTTACGGCCTACATTCAGTTATTGCAAAGTAAGGCTGATCAAAGTGGAGATGCCTTTGCACTTAATGTATTGGAGAAAGCGAACAATCAATCGAAAAAAATGGTCAATATGATCAATAGCTTTTTAAATGTTTCCAGACTGGAATCAGGAAAAATTCATATTGAAGCAGAATATTTTGATCTTTCCATTTTACTAAAAGAGATCGAAGAAGAATTTAATGTAGTGATTAACAGCCATCAGTTTACTTTTAAAACCGAACAGATATGGGTTACCGCGGATCGCGAAAAAATCGGGCAAGTCGTCAATAATTTCATCTCCAACGCGTTAAAATACTCGCCAACGGCAAGCAATATTACAGTATCGTGTGAGGTTGACAATGGATCAGCTGTGGTTGCCGTGAGCGATGAAGGAATTGGAATTTTGCCTGAAGATCAGGGTAATCTTTTTGAAAGATATTATCGGGTTACCAATCAGCCACAAACGGTATCTGGTTTTGGAATCGGACTTTACCTTTGTGCCGAAATTATCAAACGGCATCATGGTAAAATTTGGCTGGAGAGTGAAGTAGGTAAGGGATCTATATTCTATTTTAGTTTACCACTATAATACGATTCTGTTAAAAGTTTAAAATTAGGAAGTGGTCGATTTTCTCAACTATCATGGTTAGGGAAGCTATTTTATGGCTTGATAAGCTTCATGAAAAATATTGAACCATTCCCTAAATTATTTTATTTCGTATTGTAAATGGCATGAAACCTATTGAAGCATCCGTCACATTTATATCGTTTTACAGGAATAAAATTTAAAATATTTTTAAACAGATAGGTTCTAGGGATGCGGTAGGTTTCATGATTCCTACACCTTGGACAGGCTGGCACGTCGCAACCTTAATTGCAGGCAAATTTTCAATCATAATAAGGATAGTCTCTTGGGATATAAGAGAACTAACAAATATCGACTATTATTATGTAGATTGTATGAATTTCATCTACCCAAATGGTGAATTTGTCGATTATTTTGACGCCCTTAACTATTTCAATTACCTGTACAACACAGAGTTGTATTAATGGATTAATAATGTTATTGATGAAGGCAAAAAGTAGCTTGACATATTTTAAGTCTAGGTACTATTTGAAATGTTTTCCAAAAAAAATGCCCTTATCTAGTGGATAAGGGCATTTAAAATCTTTCGAATTTGTTATAACAAACCATAAAGGCCGTTTGCGTATGTTCTAAGTGAGGCTGATACCGAACTCATTTTTTCAGGAGATGGTCCCTTCACTTTATATGCCTCTGGATGAAGTTCTAATGGTTGATCGGTTGAATTTTCTGTTAGGTTTTTGTTGCCTAAAGTAGCATTTTGTTCTTCGCTTAATTTTAAAGGTGCCATGTCGTATCTATTTATATTGTTAAAACAGGCCTGAGAACGATTTGTTTTTCGAATTCATTTAAAATTGAAGATTTTTAATCATTTTATTCTATGCTGGAAATCCAGTTTTCTGTGCTCGAAACTTTAACAGGCTCAACTGAAGAAACAATTCTTAATATGCCGCCTCGGTTGATATCTTCTTGCGTAATATAATTTCTATTAAAGGGCTTGCCATTAAGAAACAGCTGTTTAATATATTTATTTTTCGGGCTGAAATTAGCAACCTCTACCTTAAATGTTTTTGCATTTGGCAAGCGGAAGGTAACTGATGGAAATAGCGGTACGTTAAGATAGTAAACCGGCCAGCCTACGCAAGCAGGAGAGAATCCGCTTGCCGTAAAAACATACCACGCACTCATTGCTCCTGCATCATCGTCCATAGTTCGTAGATAAGCTTCAGGTTGATTCTTATAGATTTTACCAATATAACTTCCAATCCCCCTACTATTATCATTGAAATAATTTTGAATAACGGTATCGGCGGCCAATTGGTGCATCCAATATTGAGATTTATATCCTTGCCTGGTTACGTTATACATCAATGGCACCTGTAAATCAGGCTCATTGGCATGGTTATACAAATCTCTAGCAAAAAATTCATCCAGCTTGGCAATGTAGCCTTCCTCTCCCCCATCAAGTGCCATCAACCCTTTAAAATCGTAAGGAACAAACCATCTGTATTGCCAAATGGTACCTTGATACAAACCTCTTGCCTGCATCTGGTCAACATCCCGTTTACTCATATCTTTAAAATCCTTGTTCCAATAGGTTCTATATTCGAGTGCTTTGTTTTTATAAATCTCTGCCTTTTCAGGCTGCTTTAAAATCGTAAAAATTTCTGCCAAAGCCCAATTATCATAGCTCGATTCTAGTGCCTTATCAGGCGATTTGTAATCTAATCCCTTAACTTCTTTCTCCAGCGAATCAGCAATACCCGCAAAATCGACAGGATAACCTTTGCGATAGGCATCCAATAAAACCACAATTGCATGTTCACTGCGAACAGTATTTGATGGTTCGCTTTGACCTGCATAATCCTTCTTTCCTGAATGGTACAAATCAGCAATGGAAGTAACCATTCCGGCGTAGCGTTCTGGTGTAATGATGGAGAGCAACGGCAGTTGCGTACGATAATTATCCCAAATGGCCCATCCATTGTATCTTATTTCTTTGGCTTTCCGAAGTTCACCCTTGGTATTGCGGTATTGTCCATCCTGATCAGAAATAACATAGGGAGATTGCATAGTACGATAAAGAAGCGAATAAAAAAGCTTGGCATTATCAACATCGCCACTCACCTCAATTTTAGCCAGATTTTTGTTCCATTCCGCAGCACTTTTATCTTTAATGGCTTCTAGCGTTTGATCTAAAATGGCCGATTTTGCCGATTCGACACTAACAGAAGAGAGTGCCACATTTATTTCTGCTGAAGTAGCTGCAGCATTTAGTTTGGCAACTAATTTATGTTCTGATAGTTTTTCCCAGTTCACCTTGCTCGTAATTTCCAGATAATAGTAAATCCGGTATTTACCTACGCCACATGTCGTTTTTGATTCTATCCAGCCCGAAACAGCATTCCCATCTACAACATGTTCTTCCGTTACAAAAGCGCCATTAAATGCATAGCCTAAATCGAGATAAATCCCTTTTTCTCCTTTGGGATAATGATAAACATGCTTGCCTGCGTTAGCTGCAACAGCAAAGCTGGCATCAATTTTATTTTCAAAACCTACCTGGTAATACCCCGGTCCAGCTTTTTCAGTTGATTTGATTAACGTAGACTGCATTGGATCCTTCCCTAAAAAGGGTTTGATAAAAATATTTCCACCCGAACCCTGGCAGCCTACTCCTTCAAAACGATTGTGTGTAAATCCTTCAAACTTTTTAGCCAGATACTCGTAACCGGTGTGGGTTTTTGGATAGGTTTGAGGGCCAATACTTAACATACTGAATGGATAAGATGCCGCTGGCGACATTTGCCCATGATCTCCTGAAGAGCCCAAAAAAACGTTCACTAAATCAACCGGCCGTTGCGTTTTGATGGAAAAAGGAACGGCTTTCTTTTGTGCCAGAACATTCAAATGGAGAAGAAAAATAGTAGCGATAATATTAAGTGCAAGTTTCATATGGGGGATGTAAAATCGGCCTAAAATAGCATTTTAGCGTGAAGTACAGGTTATGTTATACTTTCTTTACAAAGGCTATTCTTGACCAAAAAAAAAGCCATTCCGGTGTTTCCGAAATGGCTTATAAAAATTGTTTAGCTTCTTACTTGATCGTTACCGGAACAGATACTTTATCCCAATCTAAAGAAAAACCAGTCTTAGTGATTTTATAAATTAAACGCTCTTGAGTAGCTTTTAAAGGTTTGGTTTTCACCTCAACACGTAAAGCATCTTTTGCCTCTTCGTATTTATAGGCACCCCATTGCTTTGGTTCTTTATTAAAAATTGCTGTCCAGGTACCGCTTTCTTTCGGGATTAAAAAGAAGCTATATTTTCCAGCAGCAAGTGCTTTACCTTCAACCATAATATCTTTATCAGTGGTAAAAGTGGTCGCCTCATTGGCACCTGCACGCCATACTTTATCGTAAGCTTCTAAACCACCCCAAATTTTACGTCCTTTAACAGCAGGGCTGCTATAAGTGATAGTAATGGTAGCGCCTTTAACTTTTCCTGTAACGGTTGCCGAAGGACTTGGTTTTGGCTGAGCGGCATCTTGCGCCATTGCACTTACTGAAATCGTTATTGCGGTAAAAAGCAATGCAACAGATTTAATCATCGTTTTCATAGTAATATTATTTATTTGTTTTTGTTGTTTTGAGTTTACGAATCTAATGCTTTGCGCCGATAAAATAATAATCCTAAAGTCGAAAAAATTATTACTGCAGCGGCACCGACTACGTTTAACCAAAGGAATGATACCACATCAAATTCATAAACACCAATAACTACAATTTCAGCTAGAATAGCCGAAATAAAAACAATTGATCCGTTAATTTTCTTAAAATAAAAAGCAACCAGGAAAATACCGAGAATAGGACCGTAGAAAAGAGAACCAAGAACGTTTACCGCCTCAATAAGTGAACCCATTTGTGTGGCAAACATGGCTACCGCAATAGAAAATATCCCCCAACCCAAAGTATGTAACCTACTGTACTTTAGCTCCGTGGCATCGTCCATGGCTCGCTTACTGAAAACTAAATGCACATCTTTTAATGAACAGGCGGCCAATGAATTTAAGGCCGCTGAAATAGACCCCCAGCTGGCTAAAAAGATGACGGCAAACAATAACCCAATCATACCCACTGGCAAAGTATTTTTAACGAAATACAGAAAAATATAATTGGTATCCGTTTTCTCGGCATTAAAATTTGCTTTATTAATGGCCACCTCTACCCTGCTGTGCAAATCTTTAACATCTTTTTGGGTTTCTTTAAAATTCGCAATTGAAGCATTTAATTCTGGAGAGTTTTTTTCTCGTTGAGCTAAAATAGCCTTCGACTGGGCATTAAACTTTTCTTCAAGCAGTTGATGTTCGCCCTCAAAAACCGCAGCCTGCTGTGGTTGTGTTTCTTTTAAATATTGATAAGAACGTTCATTGAAATAAATAGGCGCTGGTTTTAGTGAGAAGAAAGCAAACAGTAATGCACCGATTAAAAGAATGGCAAACTGCATTGGAATTTTAACTAAACCATTTAACAGCAAACCCATTTTGGCATTGGTATTATCTTTGGCGGTAATGTAGCGGCCCACCTGACTTTGATCGGTACCGAAATAAGAAAGTGCAAGAAAAAATCCACCGATTAAGCCGCTCCAGATGTTGTATTTGTCTTTCCAGTCGAAATCGGTAGTGATCACATTCAGCTTTCCTGATTTACCAGCAAGATAAAGCGCATCGCCGAAACCAACGCCATTAGGCATGTTTTGAACCAATAAATACCCAGCAAATGCCATGGTACCCAGAATGATCAGGAACTGAAGCTTTTGGGTATGGGCAATAGCTTTTGCACCACCAACGTAAGTATAAATTAATAGAATTCCACCGGTTAAAACATTGGTTAAGTAAATATTCCAGTTTAAAACACTTGATAGAATAATACTTGGCGCATAGATGCTGATCCCGGTTGATAATCCCCTGGAAAACAAAAATAACAGCGAGGTTAAAACCCTCGTTTTTTTATCGAAACGTTGCTCCAGATATTCATATGCGGTATAAACATTTAGTCGCTGAAATATCGGAATAAAGGTAATGCAGATGACGATCATCGCCAATGGCAAACCAAAATAATACTGAACGAAACGCATTCCATCAGTATAGGCTTGGCCGGGCGCAGAAAGAAAGGTAATGGCACTGGCTTGGGTAGCCATAATGCCTATAAGCACAATGTACCAAGGCATTTGGTTGTCGGCTTTTAAGTATGAGGCATTACTTTTTTGCCCCCTGCCGATAAAAACACCGTAAGCCACAACAGCCAGCAGAGTAAATATGAGTACTAACCAATCAATATTACTCATGCCCAAAATCTAGTAAACAGGTAATAAAATACAATTTGGAAAACCAGTGCTAATGCAAGCAAAACGTACCATGTATTCCAATTTTTGAGCTGGTTTTTCATCCTACTTCCCTGCTGATATAAAGTTGAAAAACAACCTTGCGGCACCTATATTTCCTGCTGGCAATTGCCTGAAAAATGCAAGTGGTGTGTAAATAAAATTGCCTTTACCGTATTTTGCATATAATGTAGATCCTTTTAACGGCTCTTCCCCAGTATCATTCATTTCGAAGAGTGTCTCGTATTTATCATCCCATTTATCTGGGAAATAAGCGCCTCGTTCCTGTACCCAACCATTAAAATCTTCTGCGGTAATTTTATTCGGATAACTTAACAGTTTATGATTTGGATTAAGAAATTTAACAGCGGCATTTTCTTCTGTAACCCTTTTACTGCTAATACTGAATGGATATATGCCAAAATCTTGCAAAGCCATATCTTGAGTGGTGTTGTATTGCATCACCATTGTTCCACCGTTTTCTACATAGCTTTTAAGCGCCACCTGCCAATTTTTAATCCGTTTATCTGTGTTTATTACCCTCACGCCTGTTACAACGGCATCATAAGATGCCAACTTGCTTGGATTTAAAATATCGGCTTCGGTTAAAACATCAACCTGCAAACCAGCCTGGCGCAAAAACTCAGGAATTAAATCTCCTGCACCCTGGATATAGCCCACCTTTTTCGCCAACACTTTTACATCGCCTTTTAATAACCAGGTTGTGGCTGGAACAAAGTATTGCAGCGATGGCAAATGTGGATACTGGATCATCACCTGGCCTTTTGTAAACTCACTATTTTCTGAAGAAAAAACAACTTCAAGCTTATTTTGAGGAGTTTTTATTTTCGCCAGATCGCCAGCAGGCAATATAAAATCTTTAATTGTAATGGTATTCTCTGGCAAATTGATACCAGTGAAAGTGGCTATAGTTGCATTTCCTACCCTAAAAATCACTTTACCATAATTGATGTATTTGTTGGCCTTTAAGCGAAGGGTTACTTTCAAATCTTCCTTCTCTTTTGCGAAATAAACCGGTTCGGCAAAACTTAAATCCATTGCCGGAATAATCCTCAACTGCTCTACCACATCACCCTTTACCGGGTCGAGTTTTTTATATGAAAGTGGAAGTTTAACCGTAAACTTGTCGCTTCCGATTTTTAAAACAACCGAAACATTTAATGGAGATGCAAGCTCTGGCAAACCGATCAATGTATCATTGGCCACGCTAAATGTTGCTGCATTTTTCGCCGGTTTTTCTAACCAGTAAGGTTCTGTAAGCGCTGCATTTAAAGGGATTTGAATTTTACGCTGGATGTTGATCAGCGAATCGCCAGAAATCCTTCTATTTAACACATCAGTTTGATTGATCCAATTAACCTGTTCAAGAATTACTGGTGGAGCCCCTCTCGAAATTACATTTAAACTGAAGTTGTAGCTGCTGCCTGCAATAGCCTCTGCCTGGTTAGTGACCACTTCGCCCATAAAACCTGTGCAGCTTAAAATAATGTGATCTATCGCATTCAGTTTGTCTTCCTTCAATCTCACATCCTGAATTTCCAAAATTCTTTTACGCAGCATTAACAAGCCATGCAAGCTTTTATCTGGATGATTATAATCGAAAGATAACAGAATAATATCAATCAACTCATCAATGTTATCAATTCCTTTTTCCGACCAATTCAGCGGAATTTTATCAAAAAGACTTTCTTTTGCAGGAACGCCCGCAACATGGGTAAAATATTCTGTCCTAACTCCCGCTACAGATTGCGTTCCCGCTCCCTGACTTTTATGTAAACTTCGGCTTAACCCAGCCAGTTCGCCATAACCCATTCCGAGTTGTGGATCGAATTGCCCTACAGTAACCTTCAATTGATTTTCGGAGGTGGTATTTACCGAACCGAAGCGAAAAGTGTTCCAAAGCAATCTTTTCGGTTGCCAAACATCAACATACCTTAACTGGTTTGGAAACATATTTCTATCTGCAGCTGCTTTAAATGCCTTTTCGGCAACCACCGCAGATGCCGCATGTTGCCCGTGCCCTGCAGCCGCAGTTGGCGGAAAACGACAAATAATTACATCGGGTCTGAATTTTCTGATTACCCAAACTACATCTGCGGTAATGCTATCCGCATCCCACTGTTTAAAAGTATCATCGGTATTTTTAGAGAAGCCAAAATCAATTGCCCGGGTAAAAAACTGTTGTGCCCCGTCCAGTTTTCTTGCTTCCAACAACTCATGCGTTCTGATCAATCCCAAAGCAGCACCCTGTTCGGTTCCTAACAAATTTTGTCCTCCATCACCTCTGGTTAATGACAAATACGCAGTTTCTACATTTTGTTCATTTATTAGCCAGGATAACAAACCGGTATTTTCATCATCGGGGTGTGCCGCGAGGTAAAGAACCTTTGGAATATGCCGAAGCGTTTTAATTTCACGAAAAATTTCAGATGACTTTGCTGGCCTAACTTGTTGAGCGAAAGAGAAAAAACAGATGAAACAGGAAATGAATACCAGGGTTAGCTTTTTAAACATAGAATTTGCTTTGTGAGACAAAGATGCTTAAAATGGTTTTATTTAGCGTAGTAGAAATGAAAAAGGTACAAATAAAGAATAATTATTAATCCTTAATATTGCACCATAAATTACACCCATGAACGGCATCGTCCTCATCATTGATGATGAAAAAAAAATCTGCAGCCTGCTTTCAAGAATTATTGAGCTGGAAGGCTTTAAAACCCTTCAGGCGAATACCGGTAAAGAAGGCATAAATCTTTTAAAAAACAATGATGTAAGCATAGTGATCAGTGATGTAAAGTTGCCGGATGTAAACGGCGTAGCGTTGGTAAAAGATATAAAATCGCTCAAGCCTTATACCGAGGTGATCAACCTTACAGCATATGGCACCATTGCTGATGGTGTTTTAGCGATAAAAAACGGCGCTTTCGATTATCTCGTAAAAGGTGATGACAACGAAAAGATCATTCCGTTGCTTTATCGGGCGATGGAAAAGGCTAACCTTCAGCAACGTATTTTTGAACTTGATAAGAAAGTAAATTCAAAGCATAGTTTCGCAACAATTATCGGCCAATCAAAAGCATTAAAAGAGGCCATTGATCTAGCAAAGCGAGTAAGTAAAACAGATACTACCGTTTTACTTTTGGGCGAAACAGGAACAGGAAAAGAAGTTTTTGCCCAGTCTATTCATCAGGAAAGTCCAAGAGCTGCCAAGCCTTTTATTGCGTTGAATTGTAGTGGTTTTTCTCCAGAATTGCTGGAGAGTGAACTTTTTGGTTATAAGGCTGGTGCATTTACAGGAGCAAATAAAGATAAAAAAGGCTTATTAGAAGAAGCGAATGGTGGTACTTTGTTTCTCGATGAAATTGGCGAAATGGTTCTCGATTTACAGGCCAAACTTCTTCGGGTGCTGGAAAACCAAAGTTTTATAAAGGTGGGCGATACTCTAACGCAGCAGGTGAATGTGCGTGTGCTTGCTGCAACAAATAAAGACTTAAAAGTTGACGCAGCAGAAGGTAAATTCAGGGCTGACCTTTATTACCGACTTTCTGTTTTTACAATAACGCTACCACCACTAAGAGAAAGAAAAGCAGACATACCTGCGTTGGCAGCATATTACCTGAGCGAATTTTCGATCAAAGTTAACCGACCAGGATTAAAAATGACCGACAATATATTGAACGCTTTTCAGCAGTATAGTTGGAAAGGAAATATTCGCGAGCTAAAAAATGTAATTGAAAGACTGGTCATTCTTTCTGATGGAGCCCAATTAAATACCGCAGCACTTCCACCTGATTTTTTTGAATTTACCCCTCAGGAAAATAAATTTAACTTAAATCAAATCGAAAAACAGCACATCCAAAAGGTATTGATCCACACCAAAGGAAACAAAACAGAAACCTCAAGATTGTTGGGCATTGGCTTAACCACACTATACCGGAAAATTGAAGAATATGGCATAGGAGAATTGTAGAATCGTCGCCTTATCTTAAGCGGCAATTCGAATTTTGTTGAGATGAAAGGAACAACTTACTTTTAAATTTTGCTTCAGCAGTTTTGAGAGATCACTCCAAAACGAAAAAAACCCTTCCATTTTGGAAGGGTTTTTTTATGCTTAAAATTTCAATAAAACATATAAACATCTTGCAATCAGCAAATTAAAATCTCCCCGTACTCATCGGCATAAGAGTTGGCAATAGGCATTTCATAAAACAATAAGTTATGACAATTATCCTATTACTCGTAATCCTTCTGCTCTGTTGGGCAACTTACAAATCAATTGATTGGTTCGAAAAAATTTAAAGCCATGTTAGCACTATTCATCATCGCAATCGCCGTATTTATCTATATGATTTACGTATTGATTAAACCTGAAAAATTTTAAAAACAGAGAATATGGATAGCGGGGAATGGAGAATCGGAAATAGCAAATAGCCTATTCACAGATATTCTAGGCAATGGGAAATAGCAAATAGAATGATAGTCTATTTCCAAATAGCTACTTCCCATTTCCAAATATCTATTCCCCATCTCCTCCTTCATAACATCCTATTCTCCAAAAACAAAAAAAATGAACACTGAATTAATTGGCATTGTTGCCACATTCCTCTTAACCTTAATTATCGCCTTCCCGTTGGGGAAATATTTGGCGAAGGTTTTTGCAGGAGAAAAAGTTTGGACAGACTTTTTAAAGCCGCTCGAAAATGGAATCTACAAATTATCCGGCATCAATATTAAGGAGCAAATGAACTGGAAACAACAGCTAAAAGCTTTACTAACCATAAATATCTTGTGGTTGGTTTACGGTTTTTTTATGCTGATATTTCAAAATAAGCTCCCATTTAATCCTGATGGTAACCCTGGTATGACGCCAGATTTGGCTTTCAATACCATTATTAGCTTCGTAGCAAACTGTAACCTTCAACATTACTCGGGCGAAAGTGGCGTCAGCTATCTCACTCAACAATTTGTGCTGATGTTTCTTCAGTTTGTAAGTGCTGCTACAGGTATTGCAGCGGCGGTTGTATTATTTAAAGCTTTCAGAGATAAAACAACCATCTTACTTGGTAATTTTTGGGAGTTTTTTATAAAGGCGATTACCAGATTATTGCTGCCTCTATCTATTGTTATTGCGCTAATTTTAACCTTTAACGGAACGCCGGCCAGTTATGATGCTAAAGATCAATTTCTTTCCGTACAAGGTGATACAGTAAATGTTTCTCGAGGACCAGCGGCGCAAATGATTGCCATAAAACATTTGGGAACGAATGGCGGAGGGTATTTCGGTGCAAATTCTGCCCACCCATTCGAAAACCCAAGTTATTTAACCAATATGGTCGAAATGATTGCCCAGGTAATTATTCCAATTGCAATGGTTATCGCCTTCGGCTATTTCATCAGAAGAAAAAAACTAGGCTGGACGATTTTCGGCGTGATGACCATCGGGTTATTTATGCTGATGATTCCAACCCTAAGCTCGGAACTCGGTGGAAACCCAGCGCTAACCAAAATGGGAATTGCACAAACTACAGGCGCAATGGAGGGCAAAGAAGTTCGTTTCGGACCTGCCGCAACTGCCTACTGGAGCACGTTAACTACCGTAATTTCTACAGGTTCGGTTAATGGAATGCATGATAGCACGATGCCGCTAACAGGTTTATGGCAATTGCTAGCCATGATGATTAACGGCTTGTATGGTGGTTGTGGCGTTGGCTTGCTAAACTACTCTATCTATTTAATAATCGCAGTTTTTATTTCAGGATTAATGGTGGGCAGAACGCCGGAATTTTTAGGTCACAAGGTGGAAGCAAGAGAAATCAAAATTGCGGCGATCATCACTTTATTAAGTCCGTTTTTGATCCTGGCTGGCACGGCGATTTCAAGTTACGTGTTTACCAATTATGCTGATGCAGGGTGGGCAACACAGCCGAAAAACTGGTTAAATAATCCAGGCTTCCATGGTTTCTCCGAAATGTTGTACGAGGTTACTTCCGCTAACGCAAACAATGGTTCTGGATTTGAAGGTTTAGGCGATAATAATGTATTCTGGAACCTGCTTACCGGAGTTATTATCTTTCTTGGTCGTTTCTTACCGATTATTGGTCCGGTTGCCATTGCAGGTTTGCTTGGCGCTAAAAAGTTCATTCCTGAATCTGCCGGAACATTAAAAACCGATACAAAAACTTTTGCCTTGATGACGTTCGCCGTGATTTTAGTGCTCAATGCATTGTCTTACTTTCCAGCCCTGGCCTTAGGACCTTTGGCAGAATATTTTTCAATGGTAGGGAAATAGGGAATGGAGAGGATGAGAATAGAAATAAGAGAATGGGAAATAGGCCAAGAGGAAATGGAGAAGAGAATGGAAATAGACATATTGTATATATCATGCATCCAATCGATTTCCTATTCCCTATTATCCATTCCCTACTACCTATTACTCATTCTCTATTCTCAAGCTCACAATTATCCTATCCTTTTCTTAACCATATTAATAAAGCCCAACAACAATTTAAAAATCAAATCTAACTGGATGGAAACTTTATCAAAATCATCAAGTGTAATAAATTCTAGTTCTCTGGATAAGAGTAGCAAAGTATCTAGTTCGCTTGCAGAACCGAGGGCAATGTACAGGAACTGCTGTAGCTCTTTATCCGACCTCCTGGCCGAGCCTTCTGCAATATTTACAGGTATAGAAGTACAAGCTCTGCGTATCTGTGAAGTCAGTCCGAACCTTTCATCCATTGGAAATTTCGAAGTAACTGAGTATAGAGTTTTAACCAAATCAAAACTTTGTTTCCATGCTTCTAAATTCTGGTGTGGTTTCATAAGTGAGGGCGTTAAATTATTTGAATATACAAATATCAAGTTTAAGGTTAACTTATTTTCAACCAATGATTTAAGATTCCCAATCAGTTTCCAATTCCCCATTACCAATTTTCAAATTAATTAAAAATCAAAATGAAACCCAATAATAAATTGTTCGAACCTGCTTTAGTGCAAACTGCATTGAAACAATCTTTCATCAAACTAGATCCCAGATTAATGGTTCGCAACCCAGTGATGTTTACCGTAGAGGTAGGCACACTCGTGATGGCATACGTTACGGTCTATTCTTTTAACCACAGCGGACAAGGCTCCTTTCTATATAATTTTTTCATCTTCCTGGTACTTCTATTAACCGTTTTGTTTGCCAACTTCGCAGAGGCGATTGCCGAAGCAAGAGGAAAAGCGCAGGCCGATAGCTTACGTAAAACACGCGAAGAAACGCCAGCAAAAGTTCTTTTAGCTAACGGAACGATTGAAATTCGTTCATCAAATCAATTAAAAAAAGGAGATGTTTTTGTTTGTGAAACGGGTGACACCATTCCAACCGATGGCGAAATTATAGAAGGCATTGCTACCATTGATGAGTCGGCCATTACCGGAGAATCTGCACCAGTAATTCGTGAATCGGGTGGTGATAAATCTTCAGTAACCGGCGGAACCAAAGTATTATCTGATGAAATAAAAGTTCAGGTAAGTACAGCTCCAGGCGAAAGTTTTTTAGATAAAATGATTGCTTTGGTTGAAGGTGCGTCCCGCCAGAAAACCCCAAATGAAATCGCCTTAACTATTTTATTAGCCAGTTTTACCCTGGTATTTATCATTGTTTGTGTAACGTTAAAACCATTTGCCGATTACGCCAATACACCGATTACCATTGCAGCTTTAATTTCACTTTTCGTTTGCTTAATTCCCACTACTATTGGCGGTCTATTATCAGCCATCGGCATTGCCGGAATGGACAGAGCTTTAAGAGCAAACGTGATTACCAAATCAGGTAAAGCGGTGGAAACGGCTGGCGATATTGATGTTTTATTATTGGATAAAACCGGAACGATCACCATCGGAAATCGCAAAGCAACCCACTTCTACCCTACTGCCGGCATAGTGATTAAAGATTTTACCGATGCCTGTGTTTTAAGTTCGCTTGCAGATGAGACTCCGGAAGGAAAATCAATTATTGAGTTGGCAAACGAGCAGGGCTTTAAAAATTCAGGCACACCAGCAGGTTCAACATTTATTAAGTTCACAGCCGAAACCCGCTCCAGCGGATTAGATACTGCCGACGGAAGAAGGATTAGAAAAGGTGCGTTCGATTCTATTAGAAATATTGTTGAAAAAGCAGGAAATATTTTTCCTTCGGATATTGCAGACCATGTGAAAAGCATCGCAACCAACGGCGGAACGCCATTAGTGGTTTCTGAAAATGAAAAAGCTTTAGGGGTAATCGAATTGCAGGATATCATTAAACCAGGCATTAGCGAACGGTTTGAGCGTTTACGCAAAATGGGTGTTAAAACAGTAATGGTAACGGGCGATAATCCCTTAACTGCTAAATACATTGCCGAAAAAGCCGGTGTAGATGACTTTATTGCTGAGGCAAAACCAGAGGATAAAATGAACTACATTAAAGACGAGCAGGCTTTAGGCAAACTTGTTGCGATGATGGGCGACGGCACAAACGATGCGCCTGCACTTGCCCAGGCAGATGTTGGTGTGGCCATGAACAGCGGAACACAAGCTGCTAAAGAAGCTGGCAACATGGTAGATTTGGATAATGATCCAACCAAATTAATTGAGATTGTAGAAATTGGAAAACAGCTATTAATTACCCGTGGCACGCTAACTACTTTCTCTATCGCAAATGATGTGGCCAAGTATTTCGCTATTGTTCCAGCCTTGTTTATTGCTTCAATTCCTGCCTTGCAAAGTTTAAATATTATGGGCTTGCACACACCAGAAAGTGCGATTATGTCGGCAGTGATTTTCAATGCGATAATCATTCCGATATTAATCCCACTGGCGCTTAAAGGCGTGGCTTACAAGCCAATTGGCGCTACAGCATTGCTCCGCAGAAACTTATTTATCTATGGCATCGGAGGTATTGTCGCTCCGTTTATCGGCATCAAATTAATTGATTTAGTAATTGGCTTATTTGTTTAAAAATAGGGAATAGAGAATTGGAAATAGAGAATAGATTCAGGAAATAATGGCAATTAGCCCATTTACTAATACCTATTTCCAAAAATCCATTCCGCTAAAAAATAAAATCTATTCCCTATTCACTATTACCCATTTCCCAATATCAACAACCACTTATTTCTCTTAAAATTTAAATAAAAATGAAAAAATACATCATACAGTCGCTACGCTTAACCTTAGTTTTAATCGTATTATTATGCATCATCTACCCCTTCAGCATTGCTATAGCTGGAAAACTTGCTGCAGGAAATGGCGGGGGCGAGAAAATTGTAAAAAATGGCAAAACAATCGGCTACGAATTATTGGGCCAATTTTTTACCAAACCCGAATATTTCTGGGGCAGACCATCTGCTGTTAAGTACAATGCTGCAGGCTCGGCCGGCTCAAACAAAGGACCATCTAATCCCGATTATTTAAAAGAAGTTCAATCCAGAATTGATACCCTTTTGAAATATAATCCTGGCTTACAAAAATCAAATATCCCTGCTGATATGGTTACGGCATCGGGCAGTGGTTTAGACCCAAACATCTCCGAGCAAGGTGCAGAAATTCAGATAGCAAGAGTAGCCAAAGCAAGAAATATCACTCAACAAAAGGTGAAGGAATTAGTGGCTATGAATACCCTAAAACCTTTATTTGGATTGTTCGGCCCATCATCAGTAAATGTTTTGAAACTGAATTTGGCATTGGATAACTTGTAATTCGACAAATCGTCATTGCAAGGCACGAAGCAATCCTACAACGAAAATTATCAAGCAGCAAGTGCATTAAGATTGCTTCGTACCTCGCAATGACGACCGCTTTAAAAAATCAGAATCTTAAACGGCGTCCGTCATTTCGACTGGAGCGCAGCGGAACGGAGAAATCTTTGAACCTTTCAACATATTATCCAAAGATTTCTCCACTACGGTCGAAATGACGGCCGATTAAAAAAACCTTGAAATCCACACAATAATAATGAAAAAATTAATCACCCTTATCACAACATTAACAGCATCCCTAACTGCTTTCGCACAAGATGAACCCAAAGTAAAATTCTCCGGTTACCTGGAAACTTACTATAGTTACGATTTTAACAAACCAGCCGACCATAGCAGACCTGCTTTCATTTACTCGCACAACCGGGCCAATGAAGTGAATTTAAACCTAGGTTTTATCAAAGCAGCTTACGAAAGTGGTTCGATCAGGGCGAATTTAGCGCTGATGGCTGGTACCTACACCAATGCGAATTTAGCCGCAGAGCCTGGCGTACTTAAAAATATTTTTGAAGCCAATGCCGGCGTAAAACTTTCCAAAACAGAAAATCTATGGATTGACGCAGGGATATTTTCCTCACACATCGGATTCGAAAGCGCCGTTTCGAAAGACTGTTGGGTTTTAACAAGAAATATTTCTTCAGAAAACACACCTTATTATGAATCTGGAGCTAAAATCACCTATGGAACAAAAGATGGGAAATTAACAGCGACCCTACTCTACCTCAACGGATGGCAAAGAATTACCCGCCAAAATGGAAACAATAAACCTGCAGGTGGTTTGCAGTTAACCTGGAAACCAACGCCAAAAATTACGGTTAATTATAGCAATTACCTCGGAACAGAAGGTGCAGATTCCGTTCGCGTAAACCGTTTCTACCACAATATTTATGGTATCTTCCAGCTCAGCGATAAATTCGGACTAACACTCGGTTTGGATTATGGTACTCAACAGCAATCAAAAGAAAATCACAGCAAAAATGAGGTGTTTTCTCCGGTAGCTATTGCGCAATACAAATTTGCAGAGAGATGGGAAGTAGCCGGTCGGTTTGAATATTACGAAGACAAAAACGGCATTTTCATATCTACGGGAACACCAAATGGATTTAAAACGAAAGGTTATTCTTTAAACGTAGATTATTCGCCAATTCCAAATGCGGTAGTCAGGTTGGAAGGTAAAACTTATGATAGCAATGACAAAATTTTTGCTAGAGAAAACAATTCCGTTAATGCCAATACAACATTAACAGCAAGTATTGCTGTTTCATTTTAAAATATTGCCACGGAAGCACGAAATCACAGAATATTTCGGCGCCAATCTAACGCCTCGACTGTGTATTTACAGACTGAAACGCTAACAAACAAGTAATGGTCTGTGTGGACACAGACCATGGGAAAAGTTAGAGTAGTGCTCATTAGTTGAAGATTCTTCGTTCCTCGGAATGACAAAAAGTAAAATATCAATGCAAGAAAAAGACGATTCCAACGCCTCGGTCTGTGTCTTCACAGACCGAAACGCTAACAAACAAGTAATAGTCTGTGGGGACACAGACCATGAAAAAGTGAAAATAGTGCTCATTAGTTGCAGATTCTTCGTTCCTCAATGACAAAAAACATAACATCAATGCAAGAAAAAGACGATTCGGTTAAACATTTTATCGAACTCATACAAAAATCGAGAAGGGGCAAACTTAAGATTTATATTGGGATGAGTGCTGGTGTGGGCAAAACCTATCGAATGCTGCAGGAAAGCCATGCGCTTTTAAGAAATGGCATCGATGTTTGCATTGGCTATGTGGAAACGCATAGGCGGGTAGAAACGGAAGCCTTGGTGAATGGTTTGCCCCTAATAGCCAGGAAGAAAATTTTTTACCGGGGAAAAGAAATTGAGGAGATGGATTTGCAGGGAATTTTGAATCGGCACCCTGAAATTGTTGTGGTTGATGAACTGGCGCACACCAATGCCGAAGGAAGTAAAAACGGCAAACGCTGGCAAGACGTTTTCGATTTGCTGGAAGCTGGTATCAGCGTGATTTCAGCGGTTAATATTCAGCATCTGGAGAGTATTAACGAAGAAATCGAACGCATCACGGGCATCAACGTAACGGAACGTATTCCCGATAAAATCCTGGAAATTGCTGATGAGATTGTGAATATTGACTTAACGGCTGATGAATTAGTTACGCGTTTAAAAGAAGGCAAAATTTACGACAAAAGTAAAATTGAACAGGCTTTGTCGAATTTTTTTCAATCAGATAAAATTTTGCAGTTGAGAGAGCTGGCCTTAAAGGAAGTAGTTCATCAGGTGGAGCGGAAAATTAAAACCGAAATACCAAAATCTGTTAAGTTGAGGTCGGAAAAGTTTTTAGCCTGCATCTCTTCTAATTCGGAAACTGCTGGTGTGGTTATTCGAAAAACAGCAAGGCTTGCCTCCTACTACCACTCTCCCTGGATGGTGCTTTACGTACAGAGTGATGCAGAAAGTTTCGATAAAATCAAGCTCGATAAACAACGTCATCTCATTAACCATTTTAAACTCGCTACAGAACTAGGGGCCGAAGTGGTGAAAACAAAAAGCAATCAAATTACCCAAACCATTATTAACATGGCGATAGAAAAAGAAATCACCACCATTTGTATTGGAAAGCCACATTTAAATATTTTCCAGGTAATCATGCGAACGGCAATTTTTAATCAGCTGTTGCGTAATTTAGCTGCCAAAGAAATTGATTTGGTTATACTTTCTTAAAAATTTAACCGCGAAGCACACAAAGAAAAGGCGCAAAGAACACAAAGACTAGGACAATTAACTTTGCGCTTCTTTGCGAAAAACTTGGCGAGCTTTGCGGTTAACAAATTAAACCACCATGAAAATTAAAACCAAGCTTCGTCTCGGATTCGGGTTCCTCTTTATAATTGTTTTATCCTTCGGATTAATTGCGTTATTTTTCTTAAACGAGCTTTCAGATAAATCAAAAGTGATCCTGAAAGACAATTACAAATCCTTAAAATATGTTGCTGCAATGCGAACTATTTTGGATGAAGGAGTATTTCCATTATCGACACGACAAGCGCAAATATTTGAAGATAACTTAAAAAACGAGGGCCAAAATATCACCGAGAATGGTGAAAAAGTCGCTTATCAAAACCTGGTTTTAGCTTACAAGAAATTGCAGCAACCTACCGGAAAAATCGATTTGAAAACCTTACGATCTGCACTGCAAAGTATCGAAGAAATAAATATGAAAGCCATCTACGATAAAAATGAACTGGCAAACAAAACGTCGGCCAACGCCAATTTGTATATTTCTATTGCAGCGGGTTTAAGTTTTTTAATTCTATTTACTTTCATTGTTAATTTCCCTGGCTTTGTAGCTAATCCGTTGGCAGAATTTAGCGATGCAATTAAACAAATCAGCAGGAAAAACTACAAGCAACGTTTGCATTTCAATAATCAAGACGAATTTACAGAACTTGCAGATGCGTTTAACGTCATGGTAAAGAAACTGAACGAGTGGGAAAATAGTAACCTCTCCAAAATAAAGTCAGAAAAATCGAGAATTGAAGCCATCATTGCACAAATGCAAGATGCCATTATTGGGTTAAATGAAAAAGGCGAAGTGTTGTTTCTAAATCATTTGGCAGCAAAGCTGATGAGTGTTGATGAGGAAAAAATTATTGGCCAGAACATCACCGAACTGGTTAAAAAAAATGAATTGCTCAAAAGAATTACCCAACCCGAAACGGAGGATAAAACCCTTAAAATATACGCCGATGAAAAGGAATCTTACTTCCTTTTGGAAAACCGCGAAATCGTGATCCCAAATTATGATGAGCAGGATGAAAAAGCGCTGACTGCATCGTCAAAATCTGCAGGAAGTGTTTACGTGTTAAAAAATATTACTCAATTTAAGGAACTTGATGAAGCCAAAACAAATTTCATTGCTACGGTTTCGCATGAGTTGAAAACTCCCCTGTCATCCATTAAAATGAGCTTGAAGCTCCTTAACGATCATCGGGTAGGTTCGGTAAACGAGGAACAAAATCAGCTACTCAACCACATTAAGGAAGATAGTGACCGGCTCCTAAAAATCACTGGTGAATTACTGGATTTATCGCAGGTAGAAACCGGAAATTTGAAGTTAACATTTGCCCTAACCGAGCCAAAGGAAATTGTAAATTATGCTTTAGATGCCGTAAAATTTCAGGCTGAACAGAAACTAATTCAACTCGAACTCAACTGCGCTGAAAATTTACCAAAGGTGAATGCCGATATTCAAAAAACAGCTTGGGTTTTGGTAAACTTTTTATCGAATGCCCTACGTTATAGTTCAGAAAAATCGAAGGTTGTGATTGATGTTTTTCATAGAGATAATTTCGTTCAATTTTCGGTAAAAGACTATGGAAAAGGAATCGAAGAGAAATATCAAAAACGATTATTCGACCGCTATTTCCAGGTACCTACTGATGGGCAAAACAAATCTGGTTCTGGATTGGGCTTAGCCATATCAAAAGATTTTATCGAAGCAGAAGACGGAAAAATATGGGTAGAAAGTGCGCTTGGAGAAGGAAGTAAGTTTAGTTTTGTGTTGCCAAGTGTAGCATCTATTTCTGCAAATAGTTAAGAAAAGAAACGTAAACAATAAGTGGAGCCGAAGGGATTCGAACAGTTGTCCATTGTTATTTGAACACTAAGTTGGCTAAACAATGTAAGGTTCCATTTCTTTATCAATGCTTTTTCTTAACTCCATTAATTTTATAGCGTAGCCATGCATGGCAATTTCCTTTTCAGTTTTCGGCTTAAAGGTAGGAATTTGTTGTGGCTGGCCCTCATCATTTACCGCTACAAAAACAATGATACAGTGTGTGTTTTTAACAAAATCGGCTTTACCCACAGGTTTTGAATAAGCATCTACAGCGATGTGCATACTGGTTTTACCCGTGTAAATAATCCTTGCTTCCATTTTCACCAAATGCCCGATATGTACGGGATGGAAAAATCGGATACCGCCTACGTAAACCGTTACGCAGTAAGATTCACTCCATTGCAAAGCACAGGCAAACGCAGCCTGGTCAATCCACTTCATCATCATACCCCCATGAACTTTGCCGCCATAATTTACATCAGATGGTTCGCTTAAAAATTGTAGTTCGATGTGGTTTTTGGTTCTGGCCATAATGGTGAGTTTGCGTAGATTAAGTTATCAACCGCAAAGTACAAAAAGTGAAAACGCAAAGAAAGAAATTTGGATTTTTTAAATGAAAACTTGAGCATTATTGTTCCGATGCATGCTATTGTGAGGATTAGTCTACTTCATATAAATCAATATAAATGACTTTAAGAAAGGTCGTCATTGCGAGGTACGAAGCAATCCTACAACGGTAGCTATTAAACTTTTCGCTTTAAGATTGCTTCGTACCTCGCAATGACGAAAAGCCTATCATAAATCACACAGAAAATCATAATCTGCGTAAATCATTTTAATTTGCTGGTGTATTTTTCAAAAAATACCATTAAAAAAGTCGTTCCAAATGGAACGACTTGAAATGAAATAAATCACTGAAAAACTTAACGTTCTTCATAGTTGAACTTACTTCGCCATGATGCTGATTGCATAACCACCACCCGGCGCACAATTCAACGTTAATTTCGTTTTATTAGTCATTTCCATTTTACGAATGGTATATGCTTTAGGATTAGTTTCGTAATGCGCATCCTTCGCATCGGCATAAATGGTTGCCGTATATTTTTTACCGGCATCTAAAAAGCTGAAATCTATTTTCGACGTACGGGCAATTTCATCATTGGTGCGACCCACAAACCAATTATTTTTGCCTTTGGCTTTGCGGGCGAAAGTAATGTAATCGCCAGGCTCAGCTTCTAAAACTTTGGTATCATCCCAATCAACCGCCACATCTTTAATAAATTGGAAAGCATCCATGTATTTATTATAAGTTTCAGGCAAATCGGCCGCCATTTGCAGCGGACTATACATGGTAACATAAAGTGCAAGCTGACGGGCAAGTGTGCTGTGAACAAATGAATTATTTTCTGGATTATAAGCACTCACCTTCGTTTCGAAAATGCCAGGTGTGTAATCCATCGGACCACCAATTAACCTCGTAAATGGCAAAATAGTCGTGTGGTCGGCATTGTTCCCACCAAATGCTTCATATTCTGTTCCTCTGGCGGATTCATTACCAATTAAATTAGGGTAAGTACGGGCCAAACCAGTCGGCCGAACCGCTTCATGTGCATTTACCATAATTTTATATTCAGCTGCTTTTTGGATGGCATACAAATAATGATTATTTAACCACTGTCCATAATGATGTTCGCCACGGGGAATCATATTACCCACATAACCACTCTTTACTGCATCGTACCCATTGGCTTTCATAAACCTATAAGCAGTATCAATGTGTCTTTCGTAATTACGAACAGAAGAAGAAGTTTCGTGGTGCATTATCATTTTGATGCCTTTGCTAGCTGCATAGCGATGCAATTCTTTCACATCAAAATCAGGATAAGGCGTTACGAAATCGAAAACATAATCTTTTGTTTTCCCAAACCAATCTTCCCATCCTTCGTTCCAGCCTTCAACCAATACCGCATCCAAGCCATTTTTAGCAGCGAAATCTATGTATTCTTTTACGTGAGCGGTGTTTGCTGCATGTTTACCATTTGGTTTTGTTTTAGCATAATCGGTTACACCCAACTGTACACTAGTTAAATTGTTATAAGCCCAGGTACTTTTTCCAGTGATCATTTCCCACCAAACGCCAACATATTTGGTAGGCTTAATCCATGAAACATCTTTAAATTTTGTAGGTTCGTTAAGGTTGTAGGTTAATTTCGATGTTAAAATATCAGCCGCTTTATCACTTACGATGATGGTTCTCCATGGTGATAAACACGGCGCTTGCATATAACCCTTATCCCCTACCGCATCTGGCGTTAACCAAGATTCCAAAACCATATTTTTATCATCGAGATTCAATGACATTAACGAATAGTTGATTAACGCTGCCTCGTGAATATTGATGTACAGACCGTCTTTGCTTTTCATCATTAAAGGCGTTTGTAAACCGGTTGGCGAAAAAGTAGTTTGAGATGCATTTGGTGTAACCGCAGCCTTCATTTTACTGCGAACTTCTGATAAATTTGAAGTTACCGTAATGTATTCTTGCGTATCATAATCACCCGGCAACCAAAATGCTTTGTGATCTCCTGCTAAGGCAAATTGCGTTTTTTCTTCTTTGATTACGAAATAATCAAGATTCTTTTGCTCCGGAAACTCGTATCTAAATCCTAAACCATCATTAAATAAGCGTAACCGGATGATGATGAAACGATTCGTTTCCTTCTGTGTTAAAGTTATAGCCAGTTCGTTGTAATGATTTACAATTTCTTTCACTTCTCCCCAAACCGGTTTCCAGGTTTCGTTGAAGGTATTGGTCTTAGAATCGGTAATGGTAAAACCATTTAAGAGTGATTTACCGTCTTTTAATTCTAAACCTAGTTTACTGGTTTTGATTACTTCTTTACCTTTATACTTTAAGCTATAGGTTGGTACGCCACCGTCAGTCAATAAAAAATTGGCTACTAAGTTTGCATCAGGCGATTTTAATTCCTGTCCGGAAACGTTCCCGGAAAAAAGAAAAATGCAAATGAATACCAGAAGTTTATAAAGGTTAAGGGATTTGTTGGTTAGATTTTTATTCACTTTATATAATTTAATTTTTGTAATTCTTTTATTTGGCATGGTCATTTCTACCTTTCGTAGAAATTTTTAAAGTTCTCTCCATTCCGCTGCGCTTCAGTCGAGATGAGGTGACGACCGACTTAGGACACATCGCTTAGCCATCTCTTCATGCTGAATTTATTTCAGCGATTTTCTCAACAAGTCGCCATTTTATTAAGGCCCTGAAATGAATTCAGGGTGACGACCGACTCAAGATAATTCGCTTGGACATCTCGTTTTGCTGAATCTACGTTAGTAATTCTCGTATTTATTTTACCGTCATTCTGAACGCAGTGAAGAATCCATAACCGAACAGCACTACATAAAATTAACCCACTAATTTTTGTAACTAAATTTTTTCGGGTTAGCATTCCAGACCATTAGATTCTTCACTGCGTTCAGAATGACAAACGTTTGAAACTAATCCAACAGCAATGTTTCATCGTCATCAGTTAAACTTAACTGAATACTATCGCTACCGGCGATTCCTTCAATTGAGCCACGAATGTGCGTTGCATTTAACAATACTTTTTCAAGTTGCTTTTCTCGTGCTTTCCACAAACGTTCCATGGCATCACGTTCCCTTTGGATGGATAGTTTCATACTCATAAAACCTTCACGAATAGCTTTCCATTGCTCTGAAAATTCAGCTCCGGTGAGGTAATCGTAAAGCATGTGCATTTTATCTCCACGATTTTCCTGCGATTTCATAGCGCTTGATAACCGCAAAATTCCATCACGCAGCACATAAGCCACTGCATTTACTTCTTCGAAAGAGCAAATCCAAACCCCGTCTTTTTGTCCAAAGCAATCCATACCTTTTGGGTAACACTGACTTACAATTACCGCCACATCAACGCCCATGCTTCGCATATCTTTCTTCAGCTTTTCAATCCAGTCGCCACCAAAATCTTTCGTACGCTTGCTCTCATAAATAATTTTTCCGCATTCCTGTCCGAAATTGTTGCGCACCACCTGCACACAATCGGCACCACGAACCCCCTTCCCTACTTCTTCAATCAAATCGAAGGGAAAATTACTCCGCAACAATTCCTCTAAAATCAGTTCTTGGACTTCGCCTTGCAGCTGCATGCTGCCCTGCTCGGCCTTACGCTTCATTTCTTCGGCCAGTTTTTTCTGATCATCGAGTTGTTTCTCCAGCTCTTTTAAGCGGAGCTGATGTTCGGTATCTTTAATGCTATTTTTTTCGGCTTCCTGTTTACGAATTTGCTCTACTAACTCATTGCGTTGCTCCTGCATTTTGCGTTGGAAAGCCAATTCCATCTCCTCTTCCTTAATTTTTAAGCTTTCCTCACGTTTCAAAAACTGAAGTTCCTTGTCCCGTGCCAGTCTTAATTTTTCGGCATTGTCCTTTGCAGAACCTTCCAGCATTTGAAGTTTGGTTTCATAATCTGAAGCAATACTTTTACGCAAATTCTCTTCTAAATCGCCCTTGAGTTTGTTTTTCTCTTCAACCAGCTTTGCATCAAAAGCCTTTTGCTGTAGTTGCTTTTCATTTTCTATTGTGGCAAGTTTACGTTGAAATTCTTCATCTTTTTGTTTGGTAAAAGTGACCATTTTCTCACGCAACTCTTTCTTATAATCTTCGGCCATTGCTTCTTCCATCGGAAAAACATGGGCACAGTTCGGACATTTAATTTCGGTGGCCATAAATAATTTTTCTACTTCATAAAAAACTGAAGCGCTACAAAGATATTAAGACTTTTTAGCATTGTGTGAAACGAGTTTTGCACCGTTACCGTTAAAGCACTTTAGAGCGTACTTCATGACCAACGGTCAATATTTTACTTACCGGGCACTTGGAGGCTATAACTTCAAGCCTTTGTTTCTGATCTTCTGTTAAATTGCCCGTACACGTAATTTCTTCTAAAAAAACATCTTCCGCATTTTCAATGCCCATATTAACTTCCACCTCAATTTTATCTACAGCCCAACCCTTTCTATCTACATACATGCGCAACGTTATGGCCACGCAAGATGCTAGCGAAGCCATTAGTAAACCTTTAGGAGCAAATCCTTTGTGTGTTCCGCCTAATTCTATCGGCTCATCTACGATCACTTCGTGAGATCCGTTTGTTACCGAACATGCATAATGCGCTTTGTTTATCGTTGCTTTTACCATTTAAAATGTATTTGATTTCAAATATTACGTTTTATTTTAAACATAGCGCTATAATTATTAGAAAATGAAGGGTAACCAACTTTTGGCGGTCTGTAGTCCTGCCATTTGCTTTACTTCGTTGTTAACCTCGAAAGGTTAACACTGCGTGCTCGCGTCTCTCAGGTTTATAAACGCTAGCCGGTACCATTAAAATAAACCTGTTCCTGCAATATTATTACGCTATCTCTAATAGGTGATGTAACAAAGGCTAGGTTTTTACCTAGCTGCACAGCTGTTGCCACTTAAACCCGATCTTAGCGAGATGCTCCCGATTTTTTATCGGAGCAGAAGCGAGAGCGGGATGGATGTAAACCAAATGCTGGTGTAATTGCTTTCCAAAACAAAAAATATGAAACATTATTAACTTAGCGTTTGTTGAATTTAAAAGCTCATAATTATGAAATACAGAAAGTTAATCGGAAAATATGTTGCCCACAAATCGACCAATAACGCTCAAGTTGCATTGGCATTGGTGGCTGGCTTAGCTGCAGGGGCAATAGTAAGTATTTTATTTGCACCAGATAGTGGTTCAGGAACAAGAGGTAAAATTGCCAGTGGCGCAAAAAATTTACGCTACGGATTTCAGGATAAATATAACTTGTTAAAGGAAAAGGTTTTTGGTGTAGAAGCAATAGAAAACGATATTGTTGAACATGAAGTGCCGCATTATAAACATACGGTAACCAAAAAACCGAAATCAGACATTAAGGAAATTCTAGAGCATGCGCATGATAATGGGCAGGTTCAGGATGGCCAGGGATAACGCACAATTAGCAAAATAACCTTAATTTTGAGAGGTTATTTTGCTTTATGATATTTATTCTTTCAAAATTATTACTTTTTCTTCTGCAACCCATTATTTGGGTTTTCGCCATATTATTATTTTCAATCTTTACGCGAAAAGAGCGGCGAAAGAAGATACTTTTTATACTGGCAGCCTTACTGTTTTTTGTTTTTTCGAACAGTTTTTTAATCGGAAAAATATACAACGTTTATGAACCCACTTATCCTAAATATCAGACATATGATATAGGGATATTACTAGGTGGTTTTTCTAAATCTACCCAACGTGGCGAACTTGCCGCAAATGAACGTGGAGATCGGCTTATTCAAACTATCTATTTATTTAAAACGGGTGTAATCAAAAAAATCCTGATTAGTGGTGGTTCCGGAAAACTGATTGGCAAAGAATCTATTGAAGCCGATTATGTAGCGAAGTATCTAAAACAGATTGGGATACCAGACTCATCCGTTTTGATTGAGAATAGAAGCAAGAATACGATTGAGAATGCAAAATATAGTGTCGAACTGATCAACAAAAATAAACGGGACGCAACCGTTTTGGTAATCACCAGTGCATGGCACATTCCGCGTTCAAAAATGATTTTTGACAAAGCTTTTAATAAGCAATTGGCTTATTACCCAACAGATTATATCGGCAAGGAAAAATATGATATATCTGACTATTACATGCCTAACGCAGATGCGCTAAGCTATTGGCAATTTATTTTGAAAGAATGGGTTGGATGTGTAGTAGACCGGCTAAGAAGTTAGGCTTGATATTAATATGATATGGATAACTTATCCTTTCAAAATACTGAAGTACCCAAAAAATAATTTAGATAGACAGGTTGCGAACTAAACAATGTAACTTGTATGCCCAAATTACCTTCAACCTTCAACCTTCAACCTTCAACCTTCAACCTTCAACCTTCAACCTTCAACCTTCAACCTTCAACCTTCAACCTTCAACCTTCAACCTTCAACCTTCAACCCTCAACCCTTAACTTTCAACTCTCAACCTTCAACCCTTAACTTTCAATCGCTTTTACAAGCATATCTTTTAACTCCAATAGGTTTTTTTGTGCCACTGAAGAGATAAAAATCGACGGTATCTCTGGCAAATCCTGTTTCATTTCAGCCATAAGTTCTTCATCCAACATATCAGATTTCGTAATGGCCAAAACGTGTGGTTTTTGCATTAATTCAGGATTATAAGATTGAAGCTCACTTTTTAAAATCTCGTATTCTTCTTTGATAGTTCTGCTGGTATCTGCAGGAACCATAAATAACAACACCGAATTACGTTCAATGTGACGCAAGAAACGATATCCTAAACCTTTACCTTTTGAGGCGCCTTCGATAATTCCCGGAATATCGGCCATGACGAAAGATTTGCCTCCGCGATAACTTACAATACCCAAATTAGGAACAATTGTGGTAAACGGATAATCTGCAATTTCTGGTTTAGCAGCCGAAACCACTGACAACAAGGTAGATTTTCCAGCGTTTGGAAACCCAACTAATCCTACATCTGCTAAAACTTTCAGTTCAAGGATATTCCAAACCTCTTTTCCTGGCTCGCCAGGTTGTGCAAAACGTGGAGTTTGCTGTACCGCGTTTTTGAAATGTGCATTTCCTAAACCGCCACGACCGCCAGCAGTTAAAATTTTAGTTTCCCCATCCTTAGTAATTTCAAAAAGAACCTCTCCGGTTTCAGCATCTTTAGCAATTGTTCCCAAAGGCACTTCGAGGATTTCATCCTGACCTTGCTTGCCGAATTTGTGTGAACTTCCGCCGGCACCACCATCCTGGGCAATGATATGCTTACGGTATTTGAGGTGTAATAATGTCCAGATATGAACGCTGCCTTTTACAATGATGTGGCCGCCACGACCACCATCACCGCCATCCGGTCCGCCCATAGAAGTCAAAATATCACGATGTAAATGTGCTGAACCAGCTCCTCCTTTACCAGAACGGCAGCAAATTTTTACATAATCTACGAAATTCGAACCCTGTGACATATTGATTTTAGATTTTAGATTGACGATTTTAGACTAAAAAAATCGATGAACTCTTGTTGTATTATTGTATTTAACGAATCTGATTTACAAAAATCGCTAAAAAACAAACATCCGCAAAAAACAACAACTGTTATTTTTGCGGATGTTAAAATTTATATTTTTATCCTTTAAAATTGATCAATTACTGCGCAAAGATCATTGTATACATTTTCAATTTCTCCAATGCCGTTTACTTTTTTCAACTTTCCTTGTTCTTCATAATAAGGCAAAACATGGATTGTTTTTTCAAAGTATTCTGAGATCCGTTTTTTTAACTTTTCCGCGTCATCATCCGGTCTGCCACTTGTTTTATGACGTTCAGCTATGCGTTTGGTAAGCTCCACCTGATCAACATCTAAAGCAATAACTCCAGCAATCTTGCTTCCTTTACGTTCTAAAAATAAATCGAGTTCTATTGCTTGAGGAACAGTACGAGGAAAACCATCAAATACGAAACCTTTTGCATCAGGATTTTTATCTACTTCTTCTTCAAGCATGGCAATTGTAATTGCATCAGGAACTAACTCTCCATCTGCTAACAATTGACTAACTTTTTTTCCTAATTCTGTTTCACCTTTAACGTGTGCTCTAAAAAGATCGCCTGTTGAAACATGTACCAACTGATATTTTGCAATCAGCTTTTCAGATTGGGTGCCTTTACCCGCCCCTGGAGGGCCAAAGAGAACTAAATTAAGCATTAACGTGGTTTAGGTTGTCTTTAAAATAAACAGTCTTGACAACAAGACATCAACTAATCATGAAAATCGCACAAAGCGCTGCCTTTCAAGGCTGCAAATATATCATTATTAATTTGGATGAGTTTTATAATTGAGAATTTATTTGAAAAACAAGGCAATTTGAAACCTATCTAAATTATTTTGCGAAGAATCTTATGATTTAGGGAATCTTTGCAGAATTTCTAGCAGATTTTTATGCAATTCTCAAAACAAGACTAGTTCATTATAAAAAATTGAACATAAAAAAAGAGGATCTCATTTCGAGATCCTCTTTAAGTGCACTTGTAGGGATTCGAACCCCAAACCTTCTCATCCGTAGTGAGATGCTCTATCCAATTGAGCTACAAATGCAATCTATCTAAAAACTCCCTGCCGCTGCCTGATTTGAGAAAGATTTCTCTACTTCTGGCTTCTTGAAGAGTTTCAAATTCTTCTTTATAAATCAATTCCCAAGGTCTGTCACCCTTCGTCGACCTAGTTGAACCTGCATTATGTTGTAAAAGTCTATTATCAGGGTTTTCTGACATCCCAATATAACGCCTTTTAACTTTTAAACTTCGTAATACATATGCGAAATAACTCACATTTACTCAGTTTAAATATTTCAGGGGTTTTTTAATTGAGCCCTGCCTGCCGGCAGGCAGGTACAAATGCATTTCCGTTTGTTAACGGACTGCAAAGGTAAGATTTGAGATTTAAATTCAAAATAATTTTGAAAAAAAATCTCAAATAAACTTAGCGTTACAGAATATTAAGCTTTCAAAGCATCATCAATCGCCTTAAAATCAGGCAAATCTTTGGCGTCTTCTAAAACTTCAGCATAAGCTATTTTTCCTTCCTCATCTATCACAAAAGCTGCTCTTTTGGAAACGCCTTTTAAACCGAACACAAATTCTGGGTAGATAGCACCAAACGATTCAGATACTTCCTTATTAAAATCAGACAATAACGGGAACTGATAATTTTGCACTTCTTTAAATTTGGCTAAAGAAAATGGAGAATCTACAGAAATTCCTAAAACTTGCGCATCAATTCCTTCGTAGAAACTGAAATTGTCTCTCATTGTACAAAGTTGTTCGGTACACGTACCCGTAAAAGCCATCGGGAAGAAGTGTATGATTACTTTTTTTCCTTTGAATGCAGATAAAGACACTTCCGCTAAATCTGAACTGTATAATTTAAAATCTGGGGCCTGATCGCCTATTTGTAATGACATATATTTATTATTGTTAAATTGTTTAATTGTTTGAATTGCTGGAATAAATTGGCTAACTGATAAATTGCGGTACAAAGTTTCGAAAAGAAAGAGCTTACGGATTTGTCTATTTCCTAATTTCCATCTCCCCCGTTTTTCTATTTTCCATTTCCTATTCCCTACTTTCTAATTTTCATCTGCTCATCCACGATCTTCAAACCTCCCTCAAAACTATGCGGCCGGTAATCCAAGTCGTTTATCGCTTTATCTAATACAAAACCGGTTCTCATTGGTCTCCTCGCCGTTTGGTTTAAGCCGACAGAACTTACTTCTGAAATAACCGATTGATCCAATGCCCAATAATCGGCAACTTTTCGCACTAAATCTGCAATGCTCATGTAATCTTTGCCAGATACATGATAAATTCCTTTGGCTTTTTTTTCAACAGCTAACAAACAAGCCTCCGCCAAATCTTCAGCTAAGGTTGGCATTCGCCATTGATCATTTACAACGTTTATTGGCAAACCTTTCTCCAATGCCCCCTTTGCCCACAATACAATGTTGCTTCTGCTCATATCACTGGTAATGCCATAAACCAAAATCGTTCTTATGACTACCCAATTTGCTGTCGATTTCTTAATTATTTCTTCGGTCAAAACTTTCGATTCGCCATAATAACTCACGGGGTTAACCGGATCAGCTTCTTTATATGGCCCTTCTTCCCCATTAAAAACAAAATCGGTACTTAAATGAATCAATTGGATATTTTTTTCTTCGCATAGCGATAAAAGATTTTGAACCGCTACTACATTTAATTGATAACACAACTCTTTATCCGCTTCGGCGGTATCTACATTGGTCATTGCCGCGGTATGAATGATGGCGTCTGGCTGATATTTATTTATAACTTCTTCAACCTGTTGCGGATTGAGAATATCCATTTCAGTATATTCATAGCCGGCTTTGACTGGATAACGGTTTATACCTTTTGATGTGGCTACTAACCTCACCCTACCCTCTGTCAAAATTTTTTCTGTTAATTTCTGACCTAAAAGTCCATTGCTACCGGTAGTTAAAATTGTTTTCATCGATTGATTTTATACCGCTAAACTACCCATTAAAATCGCCTAAGAAAAATTTGTAATATATATTTAAAATTTACTAATAATAACTTAACTTTGCCAACCGAATTGGAGCCCTTACAAACAGCTTTAATTCATTGACTGTAATAAATTTACTCACAACAGATATGCCTAACTTAGGAAAAATAGCACAAATTATCGGCCCAGTGGTTGACGTTAGCTTTGCTGATGATGCCCATCTACCTAAAATTTTCGATGCGTTAGAGATAACAAAAGAAAATGGACAAAAAATTGTTTTAGAAGTTCAACAGCATTTAGGCGAAGATCGCGTACGTGCAATCTCTATGGATTCTACTGATGGTTTAGTTCGTGGAATGAAGGTACTTGATACTGGTTCAGCGATTAAAATGCCAGTGGGCGATCAAATTAAAGGTCGTTTATTTAACGTAGTAGGTGATGCGATTGACGGTATTACTGCTGTAGATAAAACTGGCGGTCGTCCGATCCATGCTACTCCTCCTAAGTTCGAAGATTTATCAACTGAAACTGAGGTACTTTTCACAGGTATTAAAGTAATCGATTTATTAGAGCCTTATGCAAAAGGTGGTAAAATTGGTTTATTCGGTGGTGCTGGTGTAGGTAAAACGGTATTAATTATGGAGTTGGTAAACAACATCGCTAAAGCTTATGCTGGTTTATCAGTATTCGCAGGTGTTGGTGAGCGTACTCGTGAGGGTAACGATTTACTTCGTGAATTTATAGAATCAGGCGTAATCAACTACGGTGACGATTTCTTACACTCAATGGAAAAAGGTGGATGGGATTTGAAAGCAGTTGATACTGAAAAATTAAAAGAATCTAAAGCAACATTGGTTTTCGGTCAAATGAACGAGCCTCCTGGTGCACGTGCTCGTGTAGCATTATCAGGATTAACAGTTGCAGAATATTTCCGTGATGGTGATGGCGAAGGTGCTGGAAAAGACATCCTTTTCTTCGTTGATAACATCTTCCGTTTCACTCAGGCAGGTTCTGAGGTATCGGCTTTATTAGGCCGTATGCCATCTGCAGTAGGTTACCAACCAACATTGGCAACTGAAATGGGTTTAATGCAAGAGCGTATTACTTCAACTAAACGTGGTTCAATTACATCTGTACAGGCTGTTTATGTACCTGCGGATGATTTAACTGACCCTGCACCGGCAACAACATTTGCCCACTTAGATGCAACTACAGTACTTTCTCGTAAAATTGCTGAGCTTGGTATTTATCCGGCGGTAGATCCATTAGATTCTACTTCACGTATCCTTTCTCCTGCTGTTTTAGGCGATGAGCATTACAACACTGCACAACGCGTTAAAGAAACTTTACAACGTTATAAAGAATTACAAGATATCATCGCGATTTTAGGTATGGACGAATTATCTGAAGAAGATAAATTAGTAGTATCAAGAGCTCGTCGTGTGCAACGTTTCTTATCTCAACCTTTCCACGTAGCTGAGCAATTTACAGGCTTAAAAGGTGTGTTGGTTGATATTAAAGATACCATCAAAGGTTTCAACATGATTATGGATGGTGAAGTTGATGAGTATCCAGAAGCTGCATTTAACTTAGTTGGTAGCATTGAAGATGCTATTGAAAAAGGTAAAAAGTTATTGGCAGAAGCTAATTAGTATATAGTAGTTAGTACTTAGTATACAGATACGGTCTCTAGCCTAAGTACTACCTCAATAATTTATTTAGCGAACTAGTCTAATTACTAGTTACTAAATACTAACTACTAAAGAAATGAATTTAGAAATATTAACTCCAGATAAAAAAGTTTTCGAAGGTGAAGTAACAGCAGTTACCGTTCCGGGTACTTTAGGTTCTTTTCAGATTTTGAAAGACCATGCGGCGATCATCTCAACTTTAGAAGATGGAGAAGTTATTATCAAAGCTGGCAAAGCCGATGAGCAACGTTTTTTCATAAAAGGCGGTGTTGTTGAAGCCATCCACAACAAAATTGTTGTTTTGGCTGAAGGTATTGCTTAAATAAAATTAGTGCTGAATTTATTTTAGCATCATTATAGAAAGCCTTTCCGATTAATTTCGGGAAGGCTTTTTTGTTATAGTTACTGCTTAGAATTTGAACATTTCTCCAACCATAAGTCACATTTAGGAAGAAAATAGTAAATTTTACAATGCAAGCATAACAAACATACCGTATACCGTTTTGATATTCGGTATACCACCAACGGCATTAAATCACTAATTCCGTTTCTATAAAGAATAACATTCTGCTTAAACATAAAATTTAAAAATATTGTTCTTATTTAACTTTTTTCTGATTTCGCTTGCATATTAATGAACCAAAAACTAAATTGGTATTTATAAAGCATCAGAAAATAATGACAATTCAAAACAACAATCTTTTCAAAATCAGCACCGCAAATGCGGGCGGAAATATTGTGTTGTTATTTGTCATTATTCTAAACCTCCTACTCCTAATTTTAGGAAAGAAGACGGGCAGCTTTTAAATAGATTTAAAAAACTAAATATACCTAAAGCGTCCTGATACAAACAGGACGCTTTTTTTAAATAACAAAACGCAGTATTATGAAGTACTACAATTCTAATACGATTATTTATCTTGATGGAAGGTTCGAAAAAGCCGTAGATAGTGGCACCGACCTTTATGGCCAGTCGTTACACTATGGTTATGCGGCGTTCGAAGGTATCAGAGCATATAAAACGCACAATGGAAATCGGATTTTCAAAGCCGCTGCCCATTTTGACCGTTTAGAGCGTTCTTGCCAGCTGGCAAATATTCCTTTCCCATGGGATAAACAAGAATTAATTAAAGAAACCTACAAGCTTCTTTCTTTAAATAAGCTTAAGGATGCCTATATCCGTCCGTTGGTTTTTTGCCATCCAAACATGAAACTGACTGGACCAAGTGGGGTTTCGATACTGATTTGCGCCTGGGATTGGGAAGCTTATTCAGGGAATAAACTTTTAAAGCTCACCATCTCCGATTACGAAAGACCAAACCCGAAATCGACTCCGATGGAGGCTAAGTTAAGTGGAAACTATGTAAACTCTATTTTGGCAACTACTGCGGCCAACATAAAGGGCTATGATGATGCGCTACTGTTAGATATGCATGGATTTGTTGCAGAATCTTCGGGTGCGAACATTTTCTTAGAGAAAGATGGAAAATTATACACTCCATCGTTGGGTAATATTTTACCAGGCATTACCCGGGCAACGGTTAAAGAACTTTGTAGTGTATTAGATATCGAATGCATCGAGAAAAAATTGACCGTTGAAGATTTGAAAAATGCGGATAGCGCCTTCCTATGTGGTACTGCCACCGAAATTGCAGGTATTGCCTCTATTGACGATATCGTTTTCCGCACTCTGTGGAGAGAATCTATCGGTTATACCATACAAAGAGCTTATAAAAACCTTGTGCTAGAAAAAGTAAACTACGAGGTGATTATTTAGTATCAAGTATCTAGACAGATTGCAAAACATTACAACCTTAAAACATTACAACATTACCACCAATTACTAAACAATGAGCGAATTAAACAAGTACAGTAAAACATTTACACAAGACCCAACACAACCTGCTGCACAAGCTATGTTATATGGAATCGGATTAACCGATGCAGATATGGCAAAGGCACAAGTCGGAATTGCTAGTATGGGTTACGATGGCAACACCTGCAACATGCACCTTAACGATCTTGCAAAAGATGTTAAAGCAGGGGTCTGGAAAAATGATTTAGTGGGCTTGGTTTTTAATACCATTGGCGTAAGTGATGGGATGAGTAACGGAACAGATGGGATGCGTTACTCATTGGTTAGTCGCGATGTAATTGCTGACAGTATCGAAACCATTTGCGGTGGACAATATTATGATGGAATTATCTCCATTCCAGGCTGTGACAAAAACATGCCGGGAGCAATCATGGCTATGGCCCGTTTAGATCGTCCATCAATTATGGTTTACGGCGGAACAATTGCTCCAGGACATTATAAAGGCGAAGAATTAAATATAGTTTCAGCATTTGAAGCATTAGGACAAAAAATCTGTGGTAATTTATCTGAAGAAGATTATCAGGGAATTATAAAACATACTTGTCCGGGCGCAGGTGCATGTGGTGGAATGTACACTGCAAACACCATGGCGTCAGCTATCGAAGCGTTAGGTATGAGTTTGCCTTATTCCTCTTCAAACCCGGCAATTAGTCCGGAGAAGAAGCAAGAGTGTTTAGATGCCGGAAAATACATCAAGATATTATTAGAAAAAGATATCAAACCATCTGATATTATGACGAGGAAGGCATTTGAAAATGCCATCCGTTCGATCATTATTTTAGGAGGAAGCACCAATGCAGTACTACATTTTATTGCAATGGGTAAAGCTATCGGAGTTGAAATTACCCAGGATGATTTCCAGAGAATGAGCGATGTAACTCCGGTTTTAGCTGATTTTAAACCAAGTGGAAAATACCTGATGCAAGATTTACACCAATACGGTGGCATTCCTGCAGTATTGAAATTCTTATTGAATGAAGGTTTGTTACATGGCGAT
This sequence comes from Pedobacter sp. AC212, assembly GCF_979258625.1. Taxonomy (NCBI): domain Bacteria; kingdom Pseudomonadati; phylum Bacteroidota; class Sphingobacteriia; order Sphingobacteriales; family Sphingobacteriaceae; genus Pedobacter; species Pedobacter sp. AC212. The sequence continues at coordinate 4,696,187 of NZ_OZ409870.1, forward strand.
TGCTTGACCGTAACTGGAAAAACTATGGCTGAAAACTTGGCTGATGTGAAATCAATTATGGATTATGATCAGAAAATCATTCAGAAACTAAGTGAACCAATCAAACCAACAGGTCACTTACAAATTCTTTATGGAAATTTAGCGGAGAAAGGTTCAGTTGCAAAGATTTCTGGTAAAGAGGGCGAAAAATTTGAAGGTCCGGCACGTGTGTTTGACGGTGAACATGATTTAATTGCTGGTATTTCTAGCGGTCGTGTTCAACCGGGTGATGTAATTGTAATCAAAAACTCTGGCCCAGTTGGTGCTCCAGGTATGCCTGAAATGTTAAAGCCAACTTCAGCCATTATCGGTGCGGGTTTAGGTAAATCGGTTGCTTTAATTACCGATGGTCGCTTTTCTGGTGGAACACACGGCTTTGTAGTAGGTCACATCACGCCAGAATCTTATAAAGGAGGTTTAATTGGTTTGGTTGAAGATAATGATCCGATTTTAATCGACGCCGTTAATAACATTATCAGTCTCCAGGTAAGCGATGAGATTATCGCAGAGCGAAGAAGCAGATATGTGCAACCGGCACTAAAGGTAACAAAAGGCGTGCTTTATAAATATGCTAAAACAGTATCAGATGCAGCAAGTGGTTGTGTAACTGACGAATATTAAATTTTGAGGTCATCCCGACTATAAATCAATATTAAACTTAAAGATATGCAGATTATTAAGAGCATTCAAAGTAGAATTTATATGATTCGGGGTGAAAGAGTAATGTTAGATTTCGATTTAGCTTTGCTTTATGAAGTTGAAACAAAGTTTTGAATCAAGCGGTTAAGCGTAACATACGACGCTTTCCGGAAGATTTTATGTTTCAATTAACAATAGAAGAGTGGGGAAATTTGAGGTTTCAAATTGAAACCTCAAATGAAATTACCCCGTCCTCACAGATTGTGATAATGAACCGGTCACAAATTGTGACCGGTTCCCAAAAACACCGTGGGAACCTACCATACGCTTTTACAGAGCAGGGTGTAGCCATGCTAAGTGGGGTTTTGAGAAGTGAAAGGGCAATTAATATGAACATTGCCATTATGAGAGCATTTGTAGATATTCGCAAAATTTTGCTAAAACAAAGCAATATTAATGAACAGCTACTTGAAATTAAAGAGCGACTTGGAGAGCATGATGTTCAATTAAGCGAACTCTACGATGCAATGGATAACATGCTCGACGAAAAAATTGCTCAATTAAAATGGAAAGATAGGGAGCGGATTGGGTATAAAATTAAAGAATAATAGAACCGTAAAAACATAATTATGGAAACTGCACAAGATACGATACAACAAACCGAGGCGAAAGCAGAAGCTTCAAAAACTTTATTCAAAGGAACAGGTTCGCAGGTTTTGTTGAATGGATTAATTGAAGAAGGCGTAACCACCATCTTCGGCTATCCGGGCGGCGCTATCATGCCAATTTACGATGCACTTTACGATTACGCAGACAAATTAGAACATATTTTGGTTCGCCATGAGCAAGGTGGCATTCATGCGGCTCAAGGTTTCGCCAGAAGCAGTGGAAAAGTAGGCGTATGCTTCGCGACGAGCGGTCCGGGTGCTACAAACTTAGTTACTGGTTTGGCTGATGCGCAAATTGATAGTACACCTTTGGTTTGTATCACTGGGCAGGTTTTTGCACATTTATTGGGAACCGATGCTTTTCAGGAAACGGATGTGATTAATATTACAACCCCCGTTACTAAATGGAATTATCAGGTTACCGATGCTAAAGAGATCCCGGAGGTTTTGGCTAAAGCATTTTATATCGCAAAAAGTGGCAGACCAGGACCAGTTTTAATTGACATTACTAAGAACGCACAATTACAGGTTGAGGAATTTCCTGAATATGTAAAATGTAATCATATCCGTTCTTATCGCCCAAAACCAAAAGTTAGGGTTGAATATATTGAGCAAGCGGCAGCATTAATCAATGCAGCAAAAAAACCATTTGTATTATTCGGACAGGGCGTTATTTTAGGCAAAGCGGAAGCAGAGTTCAAAGTGTTTCTTGAGAAATCTGGCATCCCAGCTGCCTGGACAATCATGGGTGATGGCGCAATTCCAACTTCACACCCATTAAATGTGGGTATGCTTGGGATGCATGGCAATTACGGTCCGAATGTTTTGACTAATGAATGTGATGTATTAATCGCGATTGGAATGCGTTTCGATGACCGCGTAACTGGCCGTTTAGACAAATATGCCAAACAGGCAAAGGTAATTCATTTCGATATCGACCCTGCTGAAATTGATAAAAATGTAAAGGCAGAAGTAGGTGTTTGGGGCGATTGTAAAGAAACCCTACCCCTATTAACCAATCTTGTTAATGAAAGCAAACACGAAGAATGGTTAGCGAAATTCAAAGATTATAATCAGCAAGAAATAGACCAGGTCATTACGCCAGAGCTTCATCCAACAAGTGATGAAATGACTATGGGCGAAGTATTGCGTAATATCAATGAAATCTGCGGCGGCGATGCTATAATCGTAACCGATGTTGGTCAACACCAAATGGTTGCCTGCCGTTATGCCAAATTTAATAATACCCGCAGCAACATCACTTCTGGTGGTTTGGGTACCATGGGCTTCGGCTTGCCGGCCGCAATTGGTGCAAAATATGGTGCGCCAGATAAAACGGTTATCGCAATTATCGGTGATGGAGGTTTCCAAATGACACCACAGGAACTGGGAACCATTATGCAGTTTGGTGCGGCAGTAAAAATTTTGATTTTGAATAATCGCTTTTTAGGAATGGTTCGCCAATGGCAACAATTATTCCACGATAAACGATACTCTTTTGTAAACATTACCAGTCCTGATTTTGTGGCCCTGGCTAAAGCATATTACATCGAGGCCGATAAAGTTGATGAACGTGCCAACTTAAGAAAAGCTTTGGAAACGATGATCAATCACGAAGGTTCTTACCTTTTAGAAGTGATGGTTGGAAGAGAAAATAACGTTTTCCCAATGGTTCCACAAGGAATGAGCGTAAGTGAAATTAGGTTGAAATAGTTAAGATAAAAGAACAACGAGCAAGGAATAAAGATAAAAAAAGGCATGATGTCTTTTATCCTTGTTCCTTTATCCTTAATCCAATAAACATGAGTACTGAAAATACAATACAACATACAATAGATAAAGCTGATATCGACGGGAAGCAAGAGTACACCATCACCGTGTATGCTGAAAATCGCATTGGTTTATTAAACAGGATTGCGATTATTTTCTCGAAAAGAAAAATTAATATCGAAAGTTTAAATAGTTCTGCTTCCGAAATCGATGGTATCCACCGTTTCAACATCGTCATTACCGAAAGTTATGAAGTGGTGCGGAAACTTGCCCGTCAAATTGAAAAGCAAATTGAAGTTCTGAAAGTCTATTTCAATACCAATGAAGAAATTATCTGGCAGGAACTAGCCCTGTACAAGGTTTCTACAGATGAAATTGCGGAAAAAGTAACCGTAGAACGTTTGCTTAGACAATATGGCGCAAGTGCCGTGGTAATCCGTAAAGATTATACCGTTTTTGCCGTAACTGGCCACAGAGAAGAAACCGATGCGCTAGTGAAAGCACTTGAGCCTTACGAACTGATTGAGTTTGTACGTTCTGCAAGGGTTGCGATTATTAAAGATAGCGCTGGTTTCCACGAGAAACTGAAAGAATTTGAGGCCTTTGAACCCGGGGAAGAACTGGTAGAAAATGAGTTTTTAGATAAAGGCGAGAAGATATTTACAATGTAAATGAATACGACGTTAGAAGTTGTAAGTTATAAGTTCAGCACGTAAACCGTATAACTTAAAACCTAAAACAATAGAAAAAATGAACGAAATATTTGATTTTATAAATACGTCACGCAAAGCCTTTATTCAGTTAATAGATGGCTTAACGATTGAGCAATTGAATGAAATCCCTGAAGGTTACAACAACAATATCATTTGGAATTTCGGGCACATTGTAGTGAGCACACAAACCCTTTGCTATGTACGTAGCGGTATTTTGGCAGATACAAGCTCGGTAAAGTTTAACGAATTCTACAAGAAAGACACTCGGCCAACATACACTGTAACGATGGAAGAAGTTGAGGAATTAAAAGCTTTAGCACTTGATAGCGTTGAAAAGATAAAAGAAGATTATGCGAATGGCGTTTTTGCAAACATCACGCCTTTTTCAACTTCCACCTATGGAGCAGAGATGAAAAGCATAGAAGAAGTGCTGGTTACCACTATAGGACACGATAATGTGCATTACGGATATGCCTGGGCACTGAAGAAAGCGTAGAAAGGGTTTAGGGTTAGCGAAAAGACGAAAGCTAACACACTCGTCATTGCGAGGAACGAAGCAATCTTAATGCGATAGTTTAAAACCTAGCGATAGTTATAGGATGGCTTCGTTCCTCGCAATGACGACCGCACATAACATATCGGTCAATTATTCCGAAAAGAAAAACTGTTTCGTGAAACCACGGACTTGACAATAATATTATTAGAAAATAGAACCATAAAATAAATAACAAAAACGATGTCAAATTATTTTAACACATTACCTCTAAGAGAAAAATTGAACCAACTGGGTGTTTGCGATTTCATGGATAGCAACGAGTTTTTAGATGGCGTTAGCGCTTTGAAAGGCAAAAAGCTGGTGATTGTTGGCTGCGGTGCTCAAGGCTTAAATCAAGGTTTAAATTTAAGAGATAGTGGTTTAGATGTAAGCTACACATTGCGCAAAGAGGCGATTGAAGGCAAAAGAGATTCATGGAAAAATGCCACCGAAAACAACTTCAAAGTGGGTACTTACGAGGAGTTAATTCCAACTGCCGATGTGGTAATTAACCTTACACCAGATAAACAACACACTGCCGTTGTAAACGCAATTATGCCTTTAATGAAGGAAGGTGCAACGTTATCTTACTCGCACGGTTTCAACATTGTGGAAGAAGGCATGCAAATCCGTAAAGATTTAACGGTTATTATGGTGGCACCAAAATGCCCAGGTAGCGAGGTTAGAGCAGAATATGTTCGTGGTTTCGGTGTACCAACTTTAATTGCTGTACATCCAGAAAACGATCCTCAAGGTAAAGGGTTAGCACAGGCTAAAGCGTATTGCGTAGGCACTGGCGGGCACAGAGCTGGTGTTTTAAAATCATCTTTCGTGGCTGAGGTTAAATCTGATTTAATGGGCGAGCAAACCATCCTTTGTGGTTTATTGCAAACTGGCTCTATCCTATCTTTCGATAAAATGGTAGAGAAAGGAATCGATGCTTGTTATGCATCCAAATTGGTTCAATATGGTGTTGAGGTAATTACTGAGGCTCTAAAGCAAGGAGGTATTACTGCAATGATGGACAGATTAAGCAATGTTGCTAAAATCAAGGCTTTCGAAATTTCCGAAGAATTGAAAGACATTATGCGTCCTTTATTCCAAAAGCACCAGGATGATATTATGAGTGGTGAGTTTAGCCGCACGATGATGGAAGATTGGGCTGCTGGTGATAAAAATTTGTTGAAATGGAGAGCTGAAACTGGTGAAACGGCTTTCGAAAAAACGCCTGCTGGCGATGTTAAAATCGGTGAGCAAGAATACTTCGACAATTATTTATTAATGGTTGCTTTCGTTCGTGCAGGTGTTGAATTGGCTTTCGAAACAATGGTGCAAGCAGGGATTAAACCAGAAAGTGCTTACTACGAAAGCTTACACGAAACACCTCTTATTGCTAACACCATTGCTCGTAAGAAATTATTTGAAATGAACCGTGTAATTTCTGATACTGCTGAATATGGTTGTTATTTATTCGACCAGGCTTGTAAACCACTATTAGCCGATTTCATGAAAAAAGTGGATACTGATTTAGTGGGTAAAAACTTTAACGACGGTAAAGATGGTGCTGTAGATAATCGAAAATTAATTGATGTTAACGAGGCTATCCGCTCGCATGAGGTAGAACAAATTGGTGCTACTTTGCGTAAAGCGATGACTGCTATGAAAGCGATTAAAACGGCATAACCCCCAACCCCCTGAAGGGGGTTTTAAATACAAAACCAAACCTCGCAGGTTTTAAAAACCTGCGAGGTTTAAAAAAGATTAACAAGATGTCAAAAACATTAGTAGAAAAAATTTGGGATGCACACGTTGTAAAAAGCGAAGAGGGATTTCCTGATATTTTATACATTGATACACACTTAATACACGAGGTAACTTCTCCGCAGGCTTTTGATGGTCTGCGCAAAAGAGGTTTGCCTGTCTTACGTCCGAAACAAACGGTGGCAACTGCCGACCATAACGTGCCAACTTTAAACCAGTTACAGCCAATTAAAGAAGAGCTTTCTCGATACCAGGTAGATATGCTGACCAAAAATTGTGCAGAATTTGGGATTGAATTGTATGGCTTAGGTCATCCTTTTCAAGGCATTGTCCACGTAATCGGGCCTGAATTGGGTATTACCTTACCAGGAAAAACGATGGTTTGTGGAGATAGTCACACCTCAACACATGGTGCTTTTGGCGCAATTGCTTTCGGTATCGGAACCTCGCAAGTGGAGCAGGTTTTTGCAACGCAATGTTTATTGCAATCAAAACCTAAAACCATGAAAATTGAGGTTAACGGCGAATTAGGAAAAGGTGTTGGTGCAAAAGACATTATCCTTTACATCATCTCTCAAATTTCTGCAGCTGGTGGCACGGGTTATTTCATTGAGTATGCGGGTTCTGCAATTGAAGCTTTAAGTATGGAAGCCCGAATGACGATCTGCAACATGAGCATAGAAATGGGTGCCAGAGGTGGATTAATTGCACCAGATCAAACTACTTTCGATTATATTAAAGGAAGAGAATTTGCGCCAGCTGGCGAAGAGTGGGATAAAGCTTTGGCTTATTGGAAAACTTTATATAGCGATGCTGATGCGAAATTCGATAGTGTATTAACTTTCGATGCAGCAGATATTGCGCCAATGATTACCTACGGAACCAATCCGGGAATGGGAATGGGAATTCAAGAACATATCCCTGCAACCAATGCTCAACCTGAGAAAGAAAAACTTTCTTATCAAAAGGCGTTAGATTACATGGGTTTTGATGATGATGCGTCGTTAATTGGAAAACCTGTTGATTATGTTTTCATTGGAAGTTGTACCAACTCTCGTATAGAAGATTTACGCGAAGTAGCTGATTTTGTAAAGGATAAACGCAAAGCGGATAACGTAACGGTTTGGATTGTTCCGGGCTCTAAACAAGTAGAGCAACAGGCTAAAAACGAAGGATTAGACAAAATTTTCGAAGCAGCAGGTTTCCAATTACGTGAACCAGGTTGCAGTGCTTGTTTAGGGATGAATGAAGATAAAATTCCAGCTGGAAAATATTGCGTTTCTACATCGAACAGAAATTTTGAAGGTAGACAAGGACAGAATGCCAGAACGTTACTGGCCAGTCCGCTAACAGCTGCTGCCGCTGCCGTAACCGGCGTGATCACGGATGTTAGAGAAATGCTTGAACCGGTAGAAGGTGGCCTAACCTAGTCGTCATTGCGAGGCACGAAGCAATCTATTTTACATGAGAGATTGCTTCGTACCTCGCAATGACGAAAAGTTAAGAAAATATGATTTTAGAAGTTGCGATATTAAATGTAAAAGCTGGCTTATCAGCCGATTTTGAAAATGCTTTCAACGAAGCTCAAAAAATCATTTCCTCCATGGAAGGTTACATTTCGCATCAACTAAAAAAGTGTTTGGAAGAAACTGACAAATATATTTTGCTGGTAAACTGGGCAACATTAAAAGCACATACCGAAGGTTTTAGAGGTTCTGCAGAATACCAAGACTGGAAAAAGCTACTGCATCATTTTTATGATCCTTTTCCAACTGTTGAACATTATGTTGAGGTGAGATAGCTTAAATGTAAATGATTTACGGTAAAGCAAATAACCCATAACCAAAGACAAACAAAAATGGAAACATTACAAGAGATACAGAACCAATTTAATGCAGTATCCGAAAAATACGATAGGCAAAGGCGTTTCCTTATACCTTGTTTTGATGATTTTTATGGTACCGCTTTATCGCTGTCTGAAAATGTTTCAGGAATTAAGAACATCTTGGATATTGGTGCAGGAACAGGATTGATGAGTGCATTCTTTCATGAGAAATACCCAAAGGCGAAAATCACTTTGGTTGATATTTCTAAAGAGATGCTTAAAAAAGCTGAGGAGCGTTTCGAGAGAAATAAAAACATTAGTTTTTTAAATGCCGATTTCTCCACTATGGATTTACCAGAAAATCATTATGAACTAGTAGTTTCAGGACTGGCAATACACCATTTACCAAATGAATTGAAACAACAGTTGTTCAGCAAAATTGCAAAAACACTCAAACCTGGAGGTTGGTTTATCAACGCTGATCAGGTTTTAGGCGCAACTGAAATAGCAGAAAAAGTATATACTGAAAATTGGAAAAGTCATGTGGAGCAAAGTCCTAACTTAACGGATGAAGAGAAACAAAGTGCATTTGAGCGAATTAAGATTGATATTATGGCGCCTTTAAAACCGCAGTTAGAATGGCTTGAAAAAGCGGGGTTACAAAATGCAAATTGCTATTATCAGTATTACAATTTTGTAGTATTTGCTGCAAATAAATAAAAAAAAGGCGATATAACGGTTCTTGAAACCTGAAACTCGCAACTTGATACTTGTACAATGAAAAAATTCACAAAATTAACATCGGCAGTAGTGCCTTTAAACATAGAGAACATTGATACCGACCAGATTATTCCGGCGAGGTTTCTAAAAGCGACCACCCGTGATGGTTTTGGCGAAAACCTGTTTCGCGACTGGCGTTATGAGAACGATAATCAACCTAAAGCTGATTTTGTGCTGAATGATCCAACTTATAGCGGTCAGGTTTTAGTGGCCGGAAAAAACTTTGGTTGTGGTAGCAGTCGTGAGCATGCGGCCTGGGCTATTCAGGATGCAGGTTTCGATGTCGTAATCAGTAGTTTCTTTGCCGATATTTTCAAAGGCAATGCACTAAACAACGGCCTGTTACCTATTCAGGTTAGCGAAGAATTTCTAGCTCAGATTTTCGCAGCAGTGGATACAAATGCAAAATCTCCTTTGGAAGTTGATTTAGAAAACCAAACGGTTACGATTGTAGAAACAGGCGCTACTGAAAAGTTTGAGATTAACGCATATAAAAAATCTTGCCTGATTAATGGTTATGATGACATAGATTTCATTTTAGCCCAAAAAGATTTGATTGAGGAATTTGAAAAAAATTAATATCGAAAAGATTAAAGCAAAAAGCTAAGACAATCGTCATTGCGAGTAACGAAGCAATCCAACAACTATTGCTAGGTTCTTTAAACCATCGCATTAAGATTGCTTCTTGCCTCGCAATGACGACAGTAAAAATCAGTGTAATCAATCAATCTGTGTCATCAAACCGCAGGAATTAATAACCATGAAAGAAAGTATAGTCAACATTCAAAACCTAACCTTAAAACACCAACAAAAATCGGTGTTAAAGGATTTGAACTGGACTATTTATCGTGGTGAAAACTGGGCATTAGGTGGCACGAGTGGAAGCGGAAAAACCTCATTAGCTAAAATTATCTCAGGCTTGTTAAGTGCAGCTGGCGAGGTAAAAATTAATTTCAATAACAATAGCAATTTACCAGCAGAGGTTTTATTTGTAGAAAGCTGGTATCAGTTTAAAAACCTGGAAGGCGTCGCTAACTTCTATTATCAACAGCGCTATACCAGTCAGCAGGCTAAAGATACCTTAACTGTTCATGCAGAATTAGTTGATTTCGGCAAAGAGAACCATCTACATTTTGATCACGTAGAACCGATTTTAGAAGCACTACACTTTACAACATTTGCCAGTTCTCAATTGATTGAGTTATCAAGTGGGGAGCATAAAAAAGTGCAACTGGTTAAAGCTTTATGGTTGAAGCCGCAATTATTAATTATCGACCAACCTTATACAGGCCTGGATGCCGCATCTCGTAAAAACCTTAACCTTTTATTAGACGAAGTTTCAACGGATGGTGTTCAATTGATTTTAATTTCCAACGATTCGGAGTTACCAAGCGCTATTAATCGTTTTGCGGAAATAGTAAATGGTCAAATTTCAGTTTCTGATTCAAAACCTATAACATCAGTTTTTGAAGAAAAACATACAAGAGAAATTCCAGATTTTCTTAAGGAATCACCTATATATTCTTCGAAAAATATTGTGAAAATGGTTGATGTTAACATTAGCTATGGCGAAAAACAGGTTTTAAAAAACATCAATTGGGAAGTTAATGCTGGCGAAAAATGGTTACTGCAAGGCCATAACGGATCTGGCAAATCAACTTTATTGAGTCTTATAAACGGTGATCATCCGCAATCATATGCCAACGAACTTTATTTGTTTGGTAACCGACGGGGAAGTGGCGAAAGCATTTGGGACATTAAACAACATATCGGTTTAATCTCCCCTGAGTTTCATTGGTATTTTGATGCTAGCTCAACCGTTTGGCAAAGTATTGCTTCCGGTTTTTATGATACCGTTGGCTTATTTCAGCAATTACCCTACTCAAAAATTGAGCAGGTAAATGAACTGATCGCATATTTTGGGCTAAGCGAAAATAAGAACGAGCTATTAGGCTCGCTTCCATTAGGAAAGCAACGCTTGGTTTTGCTGGCAAGAACCATCATCAAAAATCCCGAATTATTGATTCTGGATGAACCATGTCAGGGTTTAGACCAGCAGCAAACAAAACTTTTTAATCAATTTATTGATGAGTTGTGCAATAACGGCATGACGATGATTTACGTTGGCCACTTTGAATCGCAGCTGCCAACCTGCATAGAAAAGAGAATATTATTAGAAAACGGCGAAGTAAAAATCGTCGAAAGTTTAAACACCAAAATTCGTCATGATGAGGTACGAAGCAACCTTTTGCACCGTACTATCTAACTGAGATTGCTTCGTACCTCGCAATGACGGCAATATACAATACAATGAAGAAGAACATTTTAGTAATACCTGGAGACGGTATTGGACCCGAAGTTACCACGTGGGGAAAAGCAGCATTAGAAAAAATTGCTGAAATCTTTGGACATGAATTTGTGTTCGATGAGGCTTTAATGGGACATGCGGCGATTGAAGTTACTGGTGAACCACTGCCAGATGAAACTTTAGAAAAAGCCAGAAAAAGCGATGCCATCCTGTTTGGAGCCATCGGCCATGCCAAATATGATAACGACCCAAGCCTAAAAGTAAGGCCAGAACAAGGTTTGTTAAAAATCCGTAAGGAACTTGGGTTATTTGCAAACCTCCGCCCAATATTACTATTTGACGAACTTCTTCAGGCATCGAGCATTAAACCTGAAATTTTAAGAGGAACTGATATATTATTCTTCCGTGAACTAACTGGCGACGTCTATTTCGGTGAAAAATCTCGTTCGGAGGATAGAAATACCGCTTCTGATTTAATGATTTATCACCGTTACGAAGTGGAGCGTATTGCACATAAAGCTTATCAGGCTGCGCAACAACGCAAAAAAAGATTATGCTCGGTCGATAAGGCGAACGTATTAGAGAGTTCCCGTTTATGGCGTGAAACTGTTCAGGAAATTGCAAAACAATATCCTGATGTGGAAACGGAGCACATGTTTATCGATAACGCGGCGATGCAGTTAATTAAAAACCCGAAAAAATTTGATGTGGTACTAACAGCAAATTTATTTGGCGATATCTTAACGGATGAAGCTTCTCAAATTGCAGGCTCGATGGGTATGCTAGCCTCTGCATCTGTTGGCGAAAGCACTGGTTTCTTCGAGCCGATTCACGGTTCGGCACACGATATTACCGGAAAAGATTTGGCAAATCCACTGGCTTCCATCCTATCGGCAGCGCTAATGCTCGAAATTGGTTTCGGACTAAAAGAAGAAGCCAAATTATTGGTCGATACTGTTGACGAAGTCTTGAAAGAAGGTTTCAGAACACATGATATTGCCGACCAAACCACCAACCGATTTAAAGTTTTAGGCACCGCCGAGATGGGTAAATTGGTATTAAAATTCTTATCACAAAAATCAACTACAATCCCCCAAGCATAATGATACACGATCCCAATAAAGTATATATTTTCGACACCACCTTACGTGATGGAGAACAGGTTCCAGGTTGCCAGTTAGATACCAACCAAAAAATTGAAATCGCTAAAGCTTTGGAATTACTTGGCGTTGATGTAATTGAGGCAGGTTTTCCGATATCCAGTCCTGGCGATTTTCAGAGCGTTGTAGAATTATCAAAAGCAATAAAAAACCCAACCATTTGTGCGCTAACACGTGCTATAAAAGGGGATATTGATGTTGCGGCAGAGTCTTTACAGTATGCAAAATATCCACGCATTCATACCGGAATTGGTTCTTCTGATATGCACATTAAATACAAATTTAATAGCACCCGCGAGAAGATTTTAGAAAGAGCAGTTGAGGCTGTAAAATATGCTAAGAAATTTGTGGAGGATGTAGAATTTTATGCAGAAGATGCCGGAAGAGCAGATAATGAATTCTTGGCTCAAATGATTGAGGCAGTAATTGCCGCTGGTGCAACGGTTGTAAACATACCAGATACGAATGGCTATTGCATGCCTGATCAATACGGTTCTAAAATCCTTTACCTTAAAGAAAACGTAAAAAATATCGACCAGGCTATTATCTCTGTACATTGCCATAACGATTTAGGTTTGGCAACAGCAAACAGTATTGCAGGTGTAGTAAACGGTGCCCGTCAAATTGAATGTACCATTAACGGTATCGGTGAGAGAGCGGGAAACACTGCATTGGAAGAAGTTTCAATGATTTTAAAAACCCATAGTTTGGGTTTACATACAGGCATCAACAGCAAACATTTCACCGAAATTAGTGGCATGGTAAGCCGAATGATGCACATGCCTGTTCAGCCAAATAAGGCAATTGTTGGTAAAAATGCCTTTGCACACAGTTCTGGTATTCATCAGGATGGATTTTTAAAACATCGTGAAAACTATGAAATTATCAATCCCGAAGATGTAGGCTTAAACAGCGCTGACATTATATTAACTGCAAGAAGCGGTCGCCATGCGTTAAAGCACCATTTAGAACGCTTAGATTACGACATTGATAAAATTAACATTGATGATGTTTACGAGCGTTTTTTAGTTTTAGCCGATGAAAAGAAAGACATTACCGATGACGATTTACTTTTTTTAATGAGTGATGGAGAAACACCTTCATACCTTAACGGTTATAAATTGAACTTGCTTCAAGTAGTTTGTGGGGATTTGGTAAACCCAACGGCTACGATTAAGCTGCAATACAACAACGAAGAGAAAGAAGCGAAGGCAGAAGGAAATGGACCTGTAGATGCCACTATTAATGCAATTTCAAGCTTAATTGATAAAGACATTACGCTTAAAGAATTTACGATACAAGCCATGCATGGTGGAAGCGACGACGTGAGTAAAGTGAATATGAAAGTAGATTACAATGGCAAATCCTTCGTAGGCTTTGGTTTTAGCACGGATATTGTAAAAGCTTCGGCAAATGCATATTTAGACGCAATAAACAAGTTTTTGTAAACAAGCTGAAAGGTTAAGCTGAAAACATAAATAGAATGGTCATTGCGAGGCTCGAAGCAATCTTAAAGCGAGAGGAATATTCTTGAGTATTAAGATTGCTTCGTCCCTCGCAATAATAAATAGAGAAAAGAAAATGATTAAATAATTTTGAGGGAAGCTCCCCTTCTTATTTTCAAGGAGGGGTCGGGGGTGGTTTTTGACTTCCTTTTACAAATCAATTCCCTAAAAAATTGCAACGCCTGCCGGACAGCCAAAAACGGAAGCGCTACAACAACCGAAAAAGCACTGAACCTGCTTTTGAAAAAATTAGCAAGATATATACACAATACTAAAAGCCCCTTTAGGGGTTTGGGGTTAAAAAATGAACGACACCATAAAAAATACTTTTGATTTTGAAAGTGCATACCATACCTTAAAAGGTGTGGTAAAACGCACTCCTCTCGAGCTAAACGAAGGTTTATCTTTAAGATACAATGCCAACATTTACCTTAAAAGAGAAGATTTACAAATTGTACGTTCTTATAAATTGCGTGGTGCTTATAACAAAATCAGCACTTTAAATGCCGATGCCTTGCAAAACGGCATTGTTTGTGCAAGCGCCGGAAACCATGCACAAGGGGTTGCTTATTCCTGCAAAAAACTGGGTATCAAAGGCGTAATTTTTATGCCCGAGATAACGCCAAAGCAAAAAATCAAACAGGTAAATATGTTTGGTGGCGATAACATTGAAATTGTTTTGGTAGGCGATACTTTTGATGATTGCCTAAAAGAAGCTTTAGCTTATTGCGACGAAAAATCATCAACCTTCATTCCTCCTTTTGATGATGAAAAAGTAATTGAAGGGCAAGCAACCGTTGCTATGGAAATCTTTCAGGATTTACCTGAGCTTGATGCCATTGTAGTTCCGGTTGGTGGAGGTGGTTTAGCTTCTGGCGTAAGCGCCTATTTACAGACTGTAAAGCCCGATGTTAAAATTTTCGGTGTAGAACCCATGGGTGCCCCTTCGTTAAGTGAGGCGCTTAAAAATGGTGGTCCAATAACCGTTGAAAACATAGAGCGTTTTGTTGATGGTGCAGCAGTAAAGCGAATGGGCTGGATTACCTACAACTATTGCAAAGAGTTATTGAGCTCCACTTATTTAATCCCCGAAGGGCAAATTTGTACCACCATTTTAAAACTTTATAATGAAGATGCAATTGTGGTAGAGCCTGCGGGGGCGCTTTCGGTAGCAGCGCTGGAGCAAGTGAAAGATCAGATTGTAGGAAAAAAAATCGTTTGTGTAATTAGCGGCGGCAATAACGATATCGAACGCATGCAGGAGATCAAAGAAAAATCTTTACTGTTTGAGGGCTTGAAACATTATTTCATCGTTCGTTTCCCACAGCGTCCGGGTGCTTTAAAATTGTTTGTAAACGAGGTTTTAGGTCCACATGATGATATCACCCGTTTTGAATTTATCAAAAAAACAAATAAAGAAAACGGACCAGCTTTAGTGGGTATAGAATTAACCGACAAAGACGATTATGCAAGTTTATTGCAACGTATGAAAGATTTCAAATTTGAGATTATAGAATTAAACCAGGATCAAACTTTATTTGAGTATTTGGTTTAAAAGATTAACTGCTCTGAAAGATAATTTTTTAGAGCAGTTACATTATGATTCTTTTACCAAAATTTCTTTGGCCATAATCATCGGAACACTGATACATTTCTTCTCCATGTAGTTCATCACCCGTTCTAAAACCTCACGAGAAGCTTCATCCATCTGGCTGATTTCATCGGCAAACACACCATTTAAAGCTGTATTTTTAATTTCCTTAATCTTCCTTGGCACTTCTTGCATAGCCAGCTCAATGCGGCGTTGCTTTAAAACAGTAAAAAATTCGGTGATGTTGTTGTTAATGATATCTTCCGCATGAACCAATTCGTTGTAACGTTCCTGGATATTTTTGCGGGCAACCTCTTTTAAAGATTCAACCTCAATGTAATGAACAAGGTTATTATGTATTACTGCAGGCGCAACATCATTCGGGATCGCTAAATCAACGATCACCTTTTTGCCAGTATCGCCATTCAGCAACTTAGCATAAAGTTCTTCGTCAATAATAGCTTCTGTAGAGCCTGTACAAGTAATAATCACATCAAAACCTTCGGTAAAATCTTCTAAATCGCTTAAAGGATAAGCTTTGCCGTTTAGCTCCGCAGCCAAAGTTTCAGCTTTAGAAAGCGTACGGTTAAAAATAGAAAAGTTAGAATATTTATGTTTGTTAAGGTATTTGGCAATATTCTGATTGGTTTCGCCAGCGCCAATAATCAGCACCCTCGAATTGCCACACATATTTAATTCTTTAAGCTTACGATAAGCCAAAGAAACAACCGAAACAGGGTTTTTTGAAATATTAGTATGGGTATAAACCTCTTTAGCCGTCTTCACCACCCTATCCATAATCATACGCATGTAGTCGCCTGTAAAACCTGCATCACGGCAGTTTTCATAAGCTTTACGTATTTGAGCAAGAATTTCCTTTTCGCCAACAACCAAACTCTCTAAAGAGCAAGATGTTCTTAACAAATGATTAAAAGCTTCTTCGTTCTCGTAAACCGTTACGTTATCCAGAAAACGCTCCATAAATTCTGGAGGTAAGCCCATATCCAAAACGGTTAAAAACCGGGTAACAAATTCCTTGTCAGTTTTCTCTTTAGTAAGAAAAACAAACTCTACACGATTACATGTACCAATGTAAAATATTTCACTAACCGGAAGTTCTGTTTGAATATTCTTCAACCTGCTATCTAAACTTTGATCACAAATAACCAATTTCCCTAAAGATTTTAGGTCGATGTGGTGATGCGTAAAAGCTATTACTTTTAAATATTCCAAGTGCTTCCGTTATTAACTATTATCGGGAAACAAAAGTAACACGGTTAGCGGTTGCGAACGTCATTAATCTGTAATTTACATCAATTTAGAACGGTTTTAAATAGGCGCATTCTGTTGACAAAATCTTCAAATCGCTTTTAGAAAAGCAAGAACAGTGTTTCATTTTAATGTTCGTCCTGCTTTCCCTGCAAGCACAATGAAAAATTGTGGCTTTTCTTTCAATCAGGTTTAGATCACTCAGGTCGCTGCTCAACAATAAAAACCAACCTATCCCGCCAGGATCTTTCCGTTGAAAACAGGGATGGTACGCCCTTATAATTGATACTCGGATTAAAATACAACAAAATTATAATTTGTAGGTTTATAAATTGTACCAATACCTTAAACGATGATTATGCAAAATGAGTTTAGCCTTAGTGGTTCAGATGGAAAATTAATTATCGGCGACATTACTTTCGACGATAAAAACCCCAATACGCCTATCATACTTTTTGTTCATGGCTTTAAAGGTTTTAAAGACTGGGGTGCCCATAATCTTGTTGCCCGCTATTTTGCAGCAAACGGTTATCGCTATATTAAATTTAATCTATCACATAGCGGCGTAACAACTGATCAGCCAAAAGATGTTACCGACCTGGAAACCTTCGCCAGCAACACTTTTTCGAAGGAGCTATTTGATGTTAATGCCTTGCTGGATTACATTGAGAAAGCGTATGGAAAGGAAACGGGAGTAAATATGATTGGGCATAGCAGAGGCGGCGGACTGGCGATTATCGAGGCAGCAAACGATTTAAGAATACAAAAGCTAATTACCTGGAGTGCGATTTCAAGTTTTGATAGTTTATGGAAAAAAGAGCAGGAAGCCGAATGGAAAAAAACAGGTAAAATCTATGTGGTTAACACCAGGACTAAAGAGCAAATGCCACTAAATGTTACTTTGCTCGAAGATTTTGAAGAACATGCTGAAACTTTCAATATTATCGATGCAGCGAAACGCGTCAACATTCCGTGGTTAATTGTTCAGGGCGATGATGATGTGAATGTTCCATTTGAGAATGCACAAAAGTTGGCTGATGCGAATCCGAACAGCAGGTTGGTGAAGATTGAAGGAGCTAACCACGTTTATGGCGCTTCTCATCCTTATGAGAATGAAACTCTACCTCCGCTTTTATTTAAAGTTTGCGAGAAGGTTCTAACATTTTTGGGGGAATAACAAGGCTCGCTGTCATTCTGAGTTTACGAAGAATCTGCAGGCGATGAAAAGCAATGATCAATTATCCTACACCTAAAAAATGGAATTCTGTATTTTAGGGCAGAGTCAATAGCTCAGGGATTCTTCACTATGTTCAGAATGACAGCAGCAATTTTAATCATTCCCTCTTCCTACAAAACCTCGCATGTCGCTTCCACTCGGGCTTTGAAAAATTTCCAAATCGAAATAAGGAACTGCAGCAAGTAAATGGTCAAAAATATCTGCAGCAACTTCTTCAAACTTCTTCAGTCCTTTTTCTTTCGAAAACACATAAATTTCGATAGGTAAACCATTCTCTGTGGCCTGTAATTGCCTAACCATGAAGGTTAAGTCAGTATTGATGTGTGGATTACTCTCCAAATATTTCTCTGCATAAACCCTAAAGGTTCCTATGTTTGTCATGTGCCGGCCGTTGACCAGATTATTCGGATTTACAGTGTTCTCCGCGTTGAAAGTTTCGATTTGTAACTGCGTTTCTCTCAAATAATCTTTTAGGAAATCGATGCTTTTTAAACGGCCAATCAACTCATCATCGCAAAATTTAATGCTCGAAATTTTAATGTTGATGTGTCTCTTAATTCTCCGTCCTTCGCTCTCTTCCATAGCCCGCCAGTTCTTGAAAGATTCACTTACAATGGCATAACTTGGAACTATCGTTACGGTTTTATCCCAATTTCTAACTTTTATAGTCGTTAAGTTAATTTCGGTTACTTCGCCATCGGCACCGTATTTTTCGACGGTAATCCAATCGCCCACCCGTACTAAATCGATGGCGCTCATTTGCACAGAGGCCACAAAACCTAAAATCGGATCGCGGAAAACCAAAATAAAAACAGCTGTTACTGCACCAAAACCTCCGAAAATATACAATGGAGACTGGTTTAAAATAATCGATAAGATCAGTACAAACCCTACGATATAGAAAACAATTTTTGCTACCTGCTTATAACTTCTAATCGGTTTATCAGCATATTTTTTGGAGGCTTCCATAATGGAAACCAATGCATTCAAGAAAGCATTTACCGCGAACATTACCGCAAGTACAATGTATATTTTAGCGAAAATTGAGGCGTAGAACAACCAAACCTTAAAATCGACAAAAACAAAAGGAACAGCGTTATAAATAATGTAGGCGCCAAAAATTAGTGCAAAAGCCCTAAATACTCTAAATTCGAAAAGTGCACTCTGCCAGTTAGACTTTGTTTTGGCGCTTTTCACAACAGCAATAAAGGCCTGCCGAGTTAAAAATATAGTGATAAAAAGGAATAGCGTAACACCAACTAACCCGATGAAGAAATAAGAATAAATTAACTCGCCACCAGTTAATCCTCTGCTGGAAAGCCAGTTTCTAAGTTCACCAAAAATAATTTGAAATTCAGGGATGCGCATAGCGGTAATTTAGGGGTTTATTGATTATATTTTTAGGATCGCTTTAGTAATGATCTGTGAGGACACAGACCATGGATTTGCGGATGGTATATACTTTAATCCCTCGGTCTGTGTGCTCAAAGATCGACTTAATACAACGTAATACAGACCATGGGTTGAGTTGTAGATTGCATATAAAAAATAGCCTACCTAAATTCCTATTAACTCCCTGGTAGAATTAATAAGTAAAATTAGGCCAATGAATACTAAGATAATTCCAAAAACTGTGTAAAACTTTGGATTACCAATCTCTTTTGACTGAATACTGTTTTTCAAAAAATTACAAGGTTCAGAAGTCGAATGAACTGAGGGTGAATCTTTATCAAACCAAACAGATATACTATCCTCAAAAGCTCCTATAGGAGCTGTGCGATTTAGCTTGTATGTAGCTCCATTTGCCAAATAACTATATTCTAAATTATATGTGTACTTTATATTTTTGTTTTCAATTGAATCTGTTAAATATCCTTTCGTCATGATTCCTCTTTCACAAAGATTTTTGTACTTCTTTATTTCACTTTTATCAATCATCTCATCGGTATCTATCCCCAATTTAAAACCGAAATACATCAATAATAGTCCTGCAAAAATTTTTATGACATTCTTCATTATAATTTGGTTAACTATTAATTTGAGTTATAGCTTAATAACTTGGATAAAATAGTAAAACCAATTAACAAATCAGCATTATTTGTCTTATGATGAAGTGATTTTAAACCTTCTATACTTCGGTCTGTGTCCTCATAGACAGAAATTGAATGGATTATAATGATCTCTTAGGACACAGACCATGAGACCTAAAACATTTTTAAACCTTCTCTATCCAATTTCCGTCGCCTTTGATAATATCGATCAATTCATCTAAAGCAAAGGCTGTATTTACATTTTTCTTAACTACTTCTTGTCCACGATACAAGGTGATTTTATCAGGACCCGTTCCTACATAACCATAATCGGCATCAGCCATTTCACCGGGACCATTCACAATGCAACCCATGATCCCAATTTTTAAACCTTTTAAATGGTCAGTACGTGATCGGATTAATTGAGTGGTTTCCTGTAAATCGAAAAGTGTTCTTCCACAACTCGGACAAGAAATATATTCAGTTTTACTAATTCTTGTTCTGGTTGCCTGCAAAATGCCAAAACTGGTCGCATTCAACAAGGCTAAATTTTGTCTTGCGGCGTCAATCCAGATTCCATCGCCAAACCCATCGGTAAATAAAGCGCCTAAATCAGTGGCGGCATACAATTGCAAATTATCTGCATCCAAATCTTTGTGAGTTCTCTTAATAATTACCGGAATCTGTAGATTCTTTTCCTGTAGCGCAACAAAGAAAGCTCGTTGTTCGGCCATACCGTGTTGAGCAGAAGTATTTAATATAAAAACGACATTTACCAATTGATGTAACGATAGATGATTAAACTGCGTTGCGTCAATCTCCACAAAATTTAAATGCTCATCCTTAATAGTGGAGGTATTAAATTCATCTAAAGAAAATACAGGGTGGCAATTATGTTTGTCTTTTAAAGCCAACCATGTTTTATGGTTATAAATTTGTTTTAAGTTGCCGGGAAACGAAAATGAGGGCAAGTTATCTCCCAAAAAAACCAAATCACAAGCTTGATCTGTTAAGTTGTACTTATCTAATCCTGCGCTATAGTTATAGCCCACAGCATTTAAAAAATAAGGATCTTTTAAATTTTCTTGCGACACATCGATCATGACTACCGGATGGTTGTGACCACCAATATGTTGTACGGGTTCAGTAACTCTGCGAGAATAGGCATAGGGTGAATAAGTCTGTAGTCTAAAGTCCGAAGTCCGAAGTCTAGATGCGTCATCAATCTCTCTACTTCCGACTTCCGACTTCCGACTTCTTAAAGCATATCGATCTGCCAATGCTTTAGCAACTGGCGCTTCAAATTCAGGATCTTCGGTTAATGAAACGCGGATGGTATCACCTAAACCATCTTCTAGTAAAGTTCCAATTCCTACAGCTGATTTAATGCGACCGTCTTCGCCATCGCCCGCTTCGGTAACACCTAGGTGTAACGGATATTTCATCCCTTCTTTCACCATGGTTTCAACCAACAAACGGTAGGCCTGAACCATTACCTGTGTGTTGCTGGCTTTCATGGAAATAACCAGGTTATAGTAATTTTCCGCTTCGCACATGCGGATGAACTCCATCGCAGATTCTACCATTCCTCGTGGCGTATCGCCATAATGGCTCATAATCCGATCAGATAGCGAACCATGATTGGTACCAATACGCATTGCTGTTCCGTACTCTTTGCAGATTTTTATTAACGGAATGAATTTTTTGTTGATTCTTTCCAGCTCTGCGGTATAAGCATCTTGAGTATACTCTAGATTTTCAAATTTCTTTTTATCGGCGTAATTACCAGGGTTTACACGCACCTTTTCCACAATTCTTGCCGCCATTTCTGCAGCATTCGGCGTGAAATGGATATCAGCAATTAGCGGAACATCATATCCACGGAAACGCAACTCTTTTTTGATATTGGCTAAGTTTTCGGCCTCTTTTATACTTGGAGCGGTAATTCGAACATATTCACAGCCAGATTCTACCATGCGTATGGTTTGTTCAACCGTTCCGATGGTATCCATGGTGTCAGTAGTGGTCATAGATTGTATTCGAATGGGGTTGTGACCACCCAAAGCGATGTCACCGATTTTTACTTCGCGAGTTAAAAACCTCGAATAAGTGGTTAAACTGTTACAATAACCGCCTTCTAAATCATGCTTTACCGATAAATTTTCCATGTGATTGCAAAGATATAGATAGAAATTTGAATGAGAGAATTTTGAAGGAGAGAATGACTTTTATTCTATATCAGCCTATCTTTAATCACCAGCGCATCGGCTGCAATATCATGCCAGCACTGGTTTTTCTTATTGAGGAAGCTGTACAAATAACCAAAAAAAACTGGCACTACGGAAAGGATTTTGGAGAAATTTCTTGCTAAAGATCTACCAAATGAAATCCGTGATCCCTCGAGATCAGTTACTTTAATGTTGAGTAACTTTTTTCCTATTGTAGCTTGTGAAGCAGAAGATTCGGCAACACTCCCATAAATAAGCTTGATGACAAAAATTGATGGGAATGGAATCAAAAATGCCATTATGCGGGCATCTTTCCCTTCGATAAAAACAAAGCTAACTAAAATGATAACCGAGTAAAATCCAAAGATGATGAAATGGTCAATCACCGAAGCCAACAATCGCTGATCGAAAGCGGCAAAATATTGAGGTGCTGTCTTTTGATACTTAAAACCCAAAAGCTCACGCAATTCTTCCATCGCGTGAGCTTCTTTATAGTCATCCATTCCTGGTTTGCGAATGAATGTATTGGGTGTAATATCTAAATTTTTAAGTTCAGCTAAACTATATGGGCCTTGAGGTTTTCCATTAATTACAACTGTGTATTCCATAAGCCCCTCCCAACCCTCCCCAGAAGCGAGGGCTTTGTATGATTAATATCTTATTTACGAACATCCAGCTCTTCGCTTTATTCTTTGAGCTTTCTAGTACCTTGACACTTCAAAGCTACTTAATCCGCCGTCTAAATTGATAAAAATCTTTTTGGTTGATGTTTTATAGTTTGAGGTTTCATAAACGCCATCGCTTAGTTTTTCAAAACCTTCAAAATCTTTTGCAGATAAGCCTGTTTTTGTTTTAATGCGACAACCAGAATTGGTTGGCACTTTAATTTTCACATCAGCCACTCCCGATTTTACAATCACATCAGTAATGGGAAGTAAGTCGCCGAATTTAATATCCAGCGCTGCTGCACCACCATCAAAGCGGAAAGTACGAACTTTGTAATCAGCGAAATCGAAATTGGCTTCACCAGCACCAAGCTTCATTAGAATATCCCAATTGGCAGCTTTGTTCAATTTAAAATCTACATCGTTACCATTTTCGCCAAATTTCCATTTGCTTTTCCTATCATCCATGCTAAAAGTAAGCACAGTTGCCGAATCGGTAATTAATTTCTTCAACGAAAAGTTACCATGGCTTTTTTTAACCTGGGCATTAATCAGTTCAGAAGTTTCGCCGTCCAGGTTGAATGAAATTCCTCCACCGGAAATATTTAAAACGGTTTTCTTAGCATTTTCCGCTTCAACAAAAGGCTCCGCCAATTTCAAGCTATTAAATGCTGTATCGGTATGGTCACTTTCATCATCGTTGTCATTGTCGCTGTCATCGATATTAATATCGATATCTTTCTTAAACTTATGGCCCCACCAACCACTTTGACTAGGTTCTTGTTGGCCTTTATAAAATAAAAATGCTAATGCCACAACTAAAACTCCAACCGAAATGATGCTACCGGTTTGCGAATTGTTTCTGTTGAATAATATGTTTAAACCAGCAATGATTAAAAACACTGGCCAAAAGCCCCAAATGCTACGCCAGTAAAAATCGATAACACCAAAGTTTTCTAGTAGAAGTACACCACCAATAAAAAGCAGTAAAATACCCCAAATTAATCTATCTATTTTCATCATGTTTATGCTTGAGGGTGAGTAGTTGATGTAGAATTGTTGTCGTTTTTCGGTTCCTCTTCTACCACTGTAGTTTCAGTAAAATCGGCAGCCTTTTTTTCTTCCTCCTGGGCTTGTTGATTTTCGAATGTTGCCCATTCATTTTTTCTTTTTGATTTCGCAATAATGCCAATTCCTAAAGCGATAAAAATAAGCGGCCACATAAACTTGAAGAAGTTGCGAATGGTAAACCATTCGGGAATAAAATCAAGCTCCCGCATCAAAAATATGCAACCAATTACCAAAAGGAGTAAACCAGCCACGGTTCTTCCAGCATCGTTCGGCTTGCTCATTTTACCAAAGTCTGGCTGCGTTTCAAATGGTTTTTTCTCCGTTTCGTTTATCGGTTGAGACCAGTTTGTATTTCCAGTATTGGTAGTTCCTCCAAAAGGATTTGCATTTCCAAATGGCGGTGTATTTGGATTATTTTTGTTAAAATAATCATTAAATTTTGTGAATTTTAACGATGGGTCATTGTTAACCGGCACGATAATCCACATTACGACATAAGCAATTAAGCCGGCTCCAGCCATAAATATGGTTGATAGCACAAATAATAGCCTCACTATGGTAACCTCTACTTGCATGTAATCTGCAAGTCCAGAAGCTACACCGGCAATCATCTTATCGTGTTCGTTTCTAAAAAGCTTCTTTTCCATAACGCTGTTCATTTTGTGTGTGTTTAAAAATTCAGCGGAGTAATCAAAACCTCATCAACATTTACCCCTTTACTTAAGTTTAAAATGGTAAATAACGTTTCTGCAATATCTTCGGGTTGTACAAATTTTTCATCCGGAATAGTTGTTCCCGCCCAGGATGAGGTTTTTGTTGAACCCGGCAAAAAAGCAGTTACTTTAACGTTCTGAGGACCTAACTCTTGCCGCAATACATTGTTAAGACTTAACATCGCTGCTTTTGTTACACTATAACTTCCACCATTTTCTACAGGGGCTTTACTTGCTACCGAACAAATATTGAATATATGCCCACGTTGAGCTGTACGCATTTTTTTTCCAAAAAATTTACTCATATAATAAGCCGCGTTCACATTAAGGGCTTGTTGTTTTTCGAAAGCTTCATCGTCTTCATCCAACATACTTCCAGGTAAAAAAGCACCAACATTATTAACCAATACATCTGCGAAACCAAAATCGTTTTCTACATCATTTAAAAATTGATAAACTGCATCTTTATCTGCGCAGTCTACTGCGTATATTAAAACTGTTCTCCCAATGAGAAATAATTCATCTCTTAATGCTTTAAGTTCTTCCAAACCCCGAGCTACCAGCGCCAAATGATAACCTTCTTTCCAGAGTTTAATTGCAATTGCTCTACCAATTCCTTTTGTTGCTCCTGTTATTACCGCTTTCATAGTCATTAATTAATTTTTGTTGACAAAAAACCATATTTATATTCTAAACCACGAATATTTTCGCAATTATCAAAGCGCTCCAACTTTTTTATCGTTTCTTTGTAGTAATATAAAATGATCATTTAAATTAAGCAATACATACGGAATGAATTTTACCAATTTCGGCAGATACATCCTGCTACTCAAGTCTGTATTCAGAAAGCCGGAAAAACTGAAAATATATCTCAAAGAAATCGCTAAACAAATGGATTATGTTGGCGTGGGTTCTTTGGGTTTAATTGCCATCATTTCTACGTTTATTGGCGCTGTAATGACTTTACAAATTGCTTTCCAGTTGGTAAGTGATTTTATTCCTAAAACCATTATCGGTTCGGTAAACCGAGATTCGAGTATTTTAGAGTTGAGCCCAACCATTAGCGCTATTGTTTTAGCAGGTAAAATAGGTTCGGCCATCTCATCAGAAATTGGTTCGATGCGTGTTACTGAACAAATTGACGCCTTAGAAATTATGGGCATTAACGCACCTGGTTACCTCATTCTTCCAAAAATTATATCTGGAATAACAATGGTTCCCATGTTGGTTATCATTTCTATGTTTTTAAGTATTTCTGGTGGTTACATAGGTGGATCAATTTCCGGAGCAGTTACCCCATCCGAATATATCCAAGGGATTACAACAGATTTTAATCCTTACACTATCGTTGTGGCATTAGTTAAGGCTTTTGTTTTTGGCTTCATCATTACCTCGGTACCGGCTTATGAAGGTTTCTATGTTCGTGGTGGTGCTTTAGAGGTTTCACAGGCAAGTACAAGAGCGGTTGTTATTAGCTGTATTTCTATTCTTGTTTGCGATTATTTGGTTACTCAACTGTTATTGTAATGATTGAAGTTAAAGATATATACAAATCATTCTCTGGGAACGACGTTTTAAAAGGCATTTCAGGAAAATTTGAAGAAGGAGTAACCAATTTAATTATTGGAGGCTCTGGATCTGGAAAAACAACGCTCTTGAAATGTATGGTTGGCTTGCACCAGCCAGATTCGGGTTCTGTTTTATACGATGGGCGTGATTTTACGCCAATGACTTACGAGCAACGTATTGAAGTTCGGAAAGAAATTGGCATGCTTTTCCAGGGATCGGCTTTATTTGATAGTATGACGGTAGAGGATAACATCATGTTTCCTTTAAACATGTTTACTGATCAAACTCGCAAAGAAAAGATAGAGCGTGTAAATTTCTGTTTAGAACGCGTAAACCTGGCAGGTAAAAACAAGCTTTTCCCTGCAGAGCTTTCTGGCGGGATGAAAAAGCGTGTGGGTATTGCCCGGGCTATTTCGATGAACCCGAAATACTTATTTTGTGATGAGCCAAACTCGGGTTTAGATCCGAAAACATCTATCGTTATTGATGAATTAATCCAAGAACTTACTGAGGAATTTAAAACCACAACGATCGTGGTTACTCACGATATGAACTCGGTGATGGGTATTGGCGATTACATCTTATTTTTACACGAAGGAAAGAAATTTTGGGAAGGCAGCAATAAGGAAATTGCCCATACAGAAATTAAAGAACTTAATGATTTCGTTTTCGCAAGTCGCTTCATGAAAGCCGCAAAAGACAAGTTTTAAGAAAATTCTTATATTTGGCTATGACTACGGCTACACAAAATATCATTAAAAAATTAGAAACCTTACCAGAAGGCATGGTAAATGAGGTAGAAGATTTTATTGATTTTTTGAAAGCTAAGCACGCTAAAAACTTCTTCAAACCATCTGAAGAGAATAATAATGTGGTTGAAGAACCAAAAAGTTTATATGGAGCAGCGAAGGGAACTATTCTTTATATATCTGATGATTTTAACAAACCGTTGGATGAATTTAAAGATTACATGTAATGCGTTTCCTGCTTGATACTCATATATTCTTATTCTTTATAAATGGAGAATCCTCAATAAGTGAAGAGATCATTGAAATTCTAAATGATAAACAGACAGAAAAGTTTATCAGCATTGTGAGTATTTGGGAAATTACAATTAAGATGAATATTGGAAAACTTAGGCTCAAAGATGATCTAAAATCCATTTACATTTTACTAGACAATTTTGATATAAAGATACTTCAACTAAATAAAATAAACTTCGAAGTATATTTATCCTTACCATTTATTCACAAAGATCCTTTTGATAGAATGATCATTTCGCAAGCTGTAGCAGATGATTTAACACTGATAACTGATGACCAATACATCAGAAGTTATCCAAATTTAAAGTTATTTTAATACATGATACAATTATTAGCCCCAACCCATTGGAAAGATTATGAACTGATTGATTGCGGGGATTTTGAAAAATTAGAACGTTTTGGTACTGCAATTTTGATTCGTCCGGAACCTCAGGCGGTTTGGAAAAAAACGTTATCAGAGCAAGAGTGGAAAAAAACAGCTAACATTACTTTTAGAGGTCGCTCAGCAACTTCAGGAGAATGGGTCAAGAAAAACCAATCGATTCCAGACCGTTGGCATGTTGAATACAAAAACAACGAAGTTGCCATTAAACTACGTTTAGGCTTAACTTCATTTAAACATGTTGGTGTTTTCCCAGAGCAGGCTGTAAACTGGGATTTTATCTCATCATCCATCAAAAAATTTAAAACACCGCAGCCTAAGGTATTAAACCTTTTCGCTTATACAGGTGCAGCATCACTTATTGCAAACGCAGCAGGTGCAGAAACCACTCACGTTGATTCTATTAAACAAGTGGTTACTTGGGCAAATGAAAACCAGGAACTTTCTGGATTAAAAAACACCCGCTGGATGGTGGAGGATGCTTTAAAATTCGTTAAAAAAGAACTTAAAAGAGGAAAAAAATACAATGGAATCATCCTCGATCCACCAGCTTACGGTCATGGACCAAATGGCGAAAAATGGAAGTTGGAAGATCATATTCAAGAAATGATGCAAGATGTTGTTCAGCTTTTAGATGAGAAAGAACATTTTTTAATTTTGAATACTTATTCTTTAGGATTTTCTTCCGTAATTGTAGAGAATTTAATTCGCACCTCATTCCCTAGCGTTAAAAATTTAGAAACCGGAGAATTATATTTACAAGCTTCAGCAGGCGTTAAATTACCCTTAGGTGTATTTGGCAAATTCTGCAATGTGTAAATGTTAATTACTTTATTTTAAACTACCGGTTTTCCATCCTACTTTCATGCAAAACAGATTCGGAAAAACTGTCTACACCTTAATACTATAATAAATATCTATGAAACTTCCTCAATTAGCAGGTACTTTAATGCTCGGGCTTGCTACAGTAACCTTATTTGCTAACTGCACAGCAGATGGCAAAAATGGCGGCGGCAATGGCTCAAGTGCCGACACTTCTAAAAAGAAAACAGATTCAACAGTAAATGTCATGAAACCTGTTGATAGAAAACTATATGACTCTTTAGATAAAAAATTGGCTAACGGTGATACCACAGGCAGATGGCCCGTTAAAAACCAACCTACACCACTAGCTGGAGCAATATTGCCATTTAAACGTATTGTGGTTTATTATGGTAACCTGCACTCAAAAAAAATGGGTGCTTTAGGCGAATATGCTCCTAAAGAGATGTGGCAACGCTTAAACACCGAAGTAAAAAAATGGGAGAAAGCAGATCCAACTACTCCAGTTCAGCCAGGTTTACATTACATCGCAGCAGTAGCTAGCGGTACGCCAGGTAAAGATGGAAAATACATCAACCGCATGGGTAATAAACAGATTGATTCGGTTTTGAAAATTTCAAAGATGCAACCCAATACGATCGTATTTTTGGATCTTCAGGTGGCGTTAAGTACCATTAAGGCAGAATTACCTCACATCGAGAAATATTTACAATTACCCTACGTACACTTAGGTATCGATCCTGAATTCTCCATGAAAGATGGATCACTTCCAGGTAAAAAGATAGGTACCTATGATGCAGCTGATATCAACTATGTAACAGGTTACTTAGCAGATTTGGTTAAAAAATATAACCTGCCTCCAAAAGTTTTTGTATTGCACCGTTTCACCAAAAAAATGGTAACCAACTCTAAAAACATTAAATTGCGCCCAGAGGTACAGGTTGTAATGCATATGGATGGTTGGGGCGAACCAGAGTTGAAAAAAGGTACATACAGACATTTTATTCAAAGCGAACCGGTTCAGTTTACAGGTTTCAAATTATTCTATAAAAATGATTTAAAGAAAGCACCTAACAGATTGATGACGCCAGAGGAATTGCTAAAACTTACACCAAAACCAATTTACATCCAGTATCAATAATATTTTAAGCCCGCAGCCAAATGTTGCGGGCTTTTGTTTTTTTAAATCATCTAATTGCGCTCTTCATGAAATCCATCTTAATTATTACTGCATTTCTACTTTCTTCATTGGCCAGCTTTTCGCAAAAACTTAAATCTGCCAAATCATTAACCGCTGCATTCTCTACAGCTGCAAAAAGCGGAAAGCCGGTATTCCTGATCATTAATACTCCTACTATTGATCATTTGAAAAAACTACCTGAGAATGCCAAAGTAGATTTCACATCTGCTTTAGATGACAAAGAGGTCATATCAAAAGTCGAAGAAAACTTTGTAGTATTTAACACTACGATGGTTGATACCAGCGTGCGGTCTATCATGCGTTCGGGCAATATCAAACAATTTCCTGCGTATATCTTTCTTCGGTCGAACAGGGAAATATTCTTTAGTGAATCTGCAAACTCTACAGATAAAAACAGATATTTTTCATTGATTGAAAGGGCAAAAGCTGCTTTTAAAGAAAAGTCAATTTCAGACTTGGAGAAAGATGCTCAACAGAAGGGAGACGCTGTAACATTAAAAAAGTTAATTGATGCCCGCAAGAAAATTGGCATTACGAACAACGCAGACTTAATAGAGCAATATGTTGGTAATTTGAAAATCAGTGATTTTAACAATTATGATAATGTTGTTTATATTCTAGAGGCCGGACCCTATGCAGATGGCACCGCATACAGGCTTGCCTATACAAACCGAAAGCTTGTAGATAGCATATACAAAACAGAACCACAATATAAACGGGTAGCATTTAACAATGCAATTATATCAAATACGATGATTGCGGCGGCGAAAGATAAGAATCTGAACAAAGCGATGGCAGGTGCAAATTTTGCCCGGTCAACTTGGTCTAGAGATTACCGTGGAGCCGATAGGTCGTATAATAATCAAATGCTCTGGTATTACAGTACAGTAAAGGATACTGCTTCATATCTTAGAACGGCGGCATATTTCTACGACAATCATTACATGAATATCGGTGCAGATAGCATCAAAAAAATTGAACAGCGAAACCATACAGTTAATTCAAAAAATCAATCTCTTCAATTGGGTGCAAAGAAGATGGTTTCAAAAGAGAAAATGGATAGTCTAATGAAACTTCCCGGCATTAAAACGGTGACTTCATCTATTGTATCTATAAGTTCTTCAGGTAATAACTACGCAAATGAACTCAACAATGCAGCCTGGAAGTTTTACGAAATTGGAACTAAGAATATCAATTATTTAACCAAGGCCATGCTTTGGAGTCGGCGTTCAATAGAATTAAATCCAATTTCGGGATATTACGATACGTTAGCTCATATTTTATATCGAATTGGTTACTTCGAAGAAGCAATCAAAACGCAAGAAACAGCTATCGAGAAAGCTAAGAAGGAGCAGATATCAACTACTAACTTTGAACTAGAG
Organism: Pedobacter sp. AC212; assembly: GCF_979258625.1. Lineage (NCBI taxonomy): Bacteria > Pseudomonadati > Bacteroidota > Sphingobacteriia > Sphingobacteriales > Sphingobacteriaceae > Pedobacter > Pedobacter sp. AC212. Next base: position 4,727,093 of record NZ_OZ409870.1, read on the forward strand.
CTGAAGAAAATTAAAGCAAGAACATTATAATCAATTGCTAATCTACAAAAGTTAACAACGCATGTTGGCTAGCTGTATGGATGTCTCGCCAAACTCTATTGATTTCGCTTTCTTTCTTTGCAGCTTCTAATCCGCAATACGGAAATAAGGTGTCACTCGCTCGTCGGCAAGCATGAGCGAGTTTCCTACTAGTTAAACTTACTTCTGCAAGTAAATTTTCTTCAATTTTTCCTAAGGTAATCAATTGGCTCCAGGATTGATCGAAGGCATTATAGAATCGGCTGCGTAAATCTGCAATCTCTTCTTTACATTTTTGCAATTCTGATTGGAAGAACAAAATTTGTTGTTCATTGTATCTCTTCAACCCCGATCGTGATTTAAAAGCTTCTTCTACAAGTGCTATAAAATGTTTTGCCATACCTAAGCTATTTACAGCCAAAGTAGTTTCTGCAAGCTGTAGAAAAGGATAGTCAAAACCTTCATCAGCCACTTCGATATTACTATTAATGGTAAAAGTTCTATTGGTTGGTACTACCAAATCTTTTACCTCAAAGGCATGGCTTCCGGTAGCAATTAACCCAAAGTAAGACCATCCTGCTAAAATTTCTACCTCATCCCGCTTAAGAATAAATGATTTAATAACCGGGTTTCCGTTCTCATCCAGAATATCGCTTTCATCTGGATTTTTTAGTACACAATTGGCGGTAAATATAGTAGCATGCAAAGCACCGCTTGCATATTTCCAGTGGCCGTTTACCAGATAACCATTATTCGTTTTAACCGCCATACCACCAACTGCACCGCTTCCAGCAAAACAAACTTCTCGGTCTGCAAATATTTCCGAAGCCAGTTCAGGATTTAGAAAACCCGCGAACCATGCTGCTCCGGCACACAAAGTGATGGTCCAGCCTAAGCTTCCATCGGCTTCGGCAAGTTCTTCCTCTAATCTTAATATTTCGGGCAGCTTTTTACCTGCACCACCATAAATCTCGGGCACAAAAAGTTTAAACCAATTTTCCTGATAGGCAAGTTCTAAAATCGACGGGTGCAGCTCGCCCATTTCTTCAGATGGTGCCGCGAATGCCTTTACCTTTTCCTGCCAGGTTTGTGTTAATGTATTTTCCATGGGATTCCGATTTAATATAGGGTTGATGAGTTAAATGGTTCGAAGGCTTCTTTTGCCTATAATCTTCTTCCAATCGATAAAACCGAAAATGGCAACTACAAACAAGAAAATAGTTAAACAAGCCATTAAAGGCAACTTTTTATGAAACAGGAGCGGGATAGCTACAACGTTCGACACATTTAGAAAAATCCAGTTTTCAATTTTACGTTTGGCCAAAAGCCACATTCCTGCCCAGGCTGTGCTTGATACAAATGCATCGAGAAGTGGTACATCTGAATCGGTATGGTTGCGCAGTACAAAATAGAAAACAAAAAAGCCAACTACCGAAATCATAACCGCAATGAGTAACTCATTGTTAGTGCTCCAGGCCACTTGGTTTGCCCCTTCAACTTTGCGTTTCTTCCAGATAATCCAACCGTAAACGCTCATGATTAAATAGTAAATACTAAGGCACATTTCGGCATATAGCTTTACATTTAAAAGCAGATACATGGATAGTAAGATAGAAACAATACCTGTAGGATAAAGCCAAATGTTGTTTTTCTTTGCCAGCAACACTTCAGAAACGCCAAAGCCTACGGCCAGCCATTCGATTAACGAGGTATGTAAAATTTGCTCCTGAAAAAGCCTGAACCACTCTTGAAAATTCATTAACAATAATTTGATGTCTTCCGACTAATAAAAAATAATTGAAAACTGCTTTCAGGGCGAAACAGTAAGATAATTTAACCTCTTCCCTCCGTCGGCATTATCCGAATCAGGTGCATTTAAGTTGAAAGTTTAGTGTTCAAAGTTGAAAGTTCTTCAAACTTTTCACTCTTGACTTTTCGCTTAAAATGGGTGTAATCTCAGCCTCTTGATTGCAACAGAAATTGCAGAACAAAAAGCACCCCTTTGAGTGACGCAAATATAGTTTTATTTTTCCCATGGCAAATAATAAAAATCACTAACCAAAGCAAGTAGCTGATTATTAGTACATAACTAAAGATGTAACATTATATTTTCTATATTTAAGATAGAAACCGATCAAATAAATTTAATATGCGATTTAATAACGCTCTCCAGAGATTAAATTTTATGATAAAGCTTTGTAGCGTTTTCTGCCTTTTCTTTGGTGGATTGATCGGCTATTCGCAAACTAAACCTACCCTTTTATTTAAACATTTAACCCTTGAAGATGGACTTAGCGATCCGACGATCAGAGCCCTGCACATCGATAGGAATGGCTTTTTATGGGTTGGAACTGAAAATGGTTTAAACCGCTTTGATGGAACAACTTGTTACACCTACAAAAACATCAACAATTCTAAAAACTTTCCTGGCAATTATATTACCAATATTATCGAAGACAGCGCAGGCGATTTAATCATAGGCTCGCAAAATAATCTGGTTAAATATAACAGGCAACAAGATAATTTTACCAGTTATAAATTTCCTGAAAATCCGAACTTAAAAGATAATTACTATTCTTTTCCATTTTACATCGATCATCGGAAAGATTTGTGGGTTTATCTTGCCGGAAATATTTACAGGTACAGTAATCAAACTAAGAAAACCAAATACATTACAACTTACTCTAACGGTTTTCAATTTGTTCCTATTCCATTCTATCACGAGTTAGATTGGTTTATAAGCCGTGGAGTAAAGGGAATTTATATCAATAAAGCTAACGATACAAAAGAAGAACATGTTCAGAAATTTTTGATGAATAACGATTCCCCTCCGTTAAATAGCCACGTTGAAGACGTTTACGTTGAAACCGACACGTCGCTTTGGCTTGGAACGGATAAAGGTTTAATTCTTCTCAATCCCAAAACTAAAAGCCATCAAATATTCAGCAATTGTAAAACAAACAAGAAAATAATCGCGACTGCAATTGCTAAATATCCAGACCAACCCTGGCTATTAGTTGGCACAAGAAACGATGGTTTGCTCTTATTCAATTTAGTATCAAGGAAATTTTTTGGCTGGTATAGCCACGAGTCGGACAATTCTTTAAGCCTTTCCGGTAACTATATCAGGAGAATTTACATCGATCAAAAACAAAATCTTTTTATTGGTATTGACGGCCATGGACTAGATTATACCAATTTGAATAAGGTGATATTTACTCGGCTATTAGAGAAAACGAACACTGTACCCACTGGATTTGATAATGATGTTGTGGCCATGCTGAGGCTTAAAAATGGACAGCTGTGGTGTGGCACAAAAAATGGAGGCTTGTACATCTACCTAAAAGATTTAAAGAAGCCATTTAAAAATGAATTTGCAAAAATAGGTATCTCAAAGCTTGTTGAAACGAGCAACGGGGATGTATTATTAGAGCTTGCCGATGGACGATTTTTTCTTTACGAAAGTAAGATTGATAGGTTCATCCCATTAAAAATAAAGTTTTCTGAAAAGCAAAATGGAAAGGTGCAGATTAACCAGATTGTGAAAATTAATAACACGCTATTTGCCGCTACAGAGTACGGAGTAGCTAAACTATCCATAAGCGCAAGCCATGAGCTTTTGTTTGCTGCAGACAAGGGTTTTAATCAGTCGATTACCTGGCCAAATATTCAAAGAATTATACCCTTTAATAAAGATGAGGTATTGGTTCAAACCTATTATACCTCGCTTTATTCAGCTAAATTAAAAGGTGATCGATTTGTTCTGGATCAGAAAATAGCGCCAACTCCATTCGGCATAAATGGAAACATTACTATTGATGAGACCATTTATTTAGGGACTAGCTCCGGGCTGATCAGGTTTAATACGGTTACTAAAACATTGGATAAGTACAGCCTATTGGATGCGAATTGCACCAGTATACTCGCCGATCGAAACAACAATTTATGGCTTGGAACCAATCATGGTCTTTATTTTTACGAACCTAAACAGGCAAATCAAACCCGTTATGTTACTGCTGACGGTTTACAAAGCATGGTTTTCAATATTAACTCAGCACTTTCCTGTAACGATGGTTTGCTCTATTTTGGAGGAATAAACGGCATAAATGTAGTGAACCCCTCAAAAGCGAAGGTTTACACCAGCGTTGCCAAACCTCAAATTACATCTATATTAATAAACGATAAAACGTCCTCGCTAGTTGGTATCCCAACTACAATATCCAAGCTAAACTTAAAACACAACCAAAACACGATTACAATTGCATTTAGTCCGATGGATTTCACCAATCCAAAACAAAGAAAAATTGTTTATCAAATGGTTGGTTACGACGATAAGAAGATCACTGTTATAGGCAGTAACAGTATTCGTTTTCCAAATATGCCATCCGGAAAATTCAAGTTAGTGTTAGTTGATGTGTATAGCAATAAAAGAACCGAACTACCCATCTACATCAGCGCTCCATTCTGGCAAAAGTGGTGGTTTTTGGTGATTTGTTTATTGAGTCTGATCATCATCTCTTTTATGGGCTTTGTTATTTATTTAAGGTGGATAAAACATCTACAAATACTTCAGCTTCGTCAAATGATCAATTTCCAAAAGGCAGACCGAAAAAGAATAGCTGATGATCTTCATGATGATGTCGGTTTGCGCCTATCATCGTTGAAACACTATCTTCTGGCAGGCGACATCAATAAAATGATAGATGGCGGTGAACTACGCAAACTTTCATCAGAATATATTGATCAGGCGGTTAGCGTATTAAGATCGACGTTGATCAACTTAAGCCCCAAAACTATTGATGAACATGGATTAATTACAGCACTTGAAGACCTGATTGAGAATATCAACAAACTCAAAATCATTACCATACATTTTGATTATGCAGGCTTCAACATCGCACTTAAAAGTACACAACAGTATTCGCTCTACAGAATTTGCCAGGAGTTGATTAACAACACCATCAAACATGCAGGCGCTAAAAACATTTACATCGCAATTATTAATCGAGATGAAAAAGTGATCATTTTATATGAAGATGATGGCATGGGTTATGATACTTTACTCGTAAAAAGAGGATACGGGCTTTACAATATCGAGGCTCATATCAAAGCTATAAAAGCAGATCTGGCTATTGATACGCAAATTGGAAAAGGAGTAGCGGTGACCATCACAATTAATTTAAAACAAATTTTAAAGTTTAAAAATGGCAGTTAAAATTTTGATAGCCGACGATCATAAGGTGTTGATTAATGGGCTCAAACTCATTTTGGCCGTAAGAAATGATTACGAAGTAGTTGCAATTGCAAATAACGGCATGGAAGTGATTGATTTACTACTACACCAATCTCCAGATGTTATCTTGCTAGATATCAATATGCCCATATTAAACGGTTATCAAACCATCAAGCTGATAAAAACGAATCACCCTAACATTAAAGTAATTGTGCTATCAATGCTTAATGATAAGCGAAGCGTTCTTAATATGCTCGAAGCTGGGGCAAATGGCTTCCTTTTTAAGGATACGGACGATAAACACCTCTTTAAGGCTATTGATTGCGTGATGAACGAGGAATACTATGTATCAGAAAGTCTTAATGATATTCTCGATGAATTTTTGAATAACATCAAACATAAAAAACCCAAAACGAAACACACACTTTCGGCAAGGGAGATGGAAATTGTTAACCTTATTGTTGAGGGAAATACAAATGCACAAATAGCAGACCTACTTTTTTTGAGTACGAGGACAGTAGATACTCATCGAAAAAATATTTTTCACAAGCTTGATTTAAACAATACTGCATCGTTGGTTAAGTATGCCATGGAGAATAAAATGTTTTTAGGCTACGAGTAAAATCCCTTCAAAAAATACCGTAAAAAGCGTATTGAATTAACAAATTGATTTATGTCAATTTGTATAGTTCGATCATTAACGCTGCTCTAAAAATCCCTAAAAAAAATAGAGAAATAGTGATTGGAAAATAAAAATCAGTAATTGATTTTACGAAAATTAACTAGTCAAACTCCTACGCTCTATGAAAACGGTATCTCTACTTTTGCTATTTTTATCTATTGCTATTTCAAATTCAAAAGCTCAAACCATGCTTACCAGAAATGTGGTGGCCAGTACTGGCGGCAGTGCGCAAGTAGGCAATGTTCTTGTACAATATACCGTAGGCGAAGTCGCAATACTCACTCAGCAGACTGCCGGTATTTTACTTACTCAAGGTTTCCAGCAACCAGAATTCACTATATCTAACATCATTGTACCCGCTGTAGGTAACATGAGGGTTTATCCAAACCCAGCTGTTGGCAGAACAAAGGTAGATTTCGATTTATTTAGTGATAGCAAGGTTCTAATCAACCTGGTTAATAACGCTGGTCAAATTGTACACTCCAGCACTGTAACGAGCCTGGCAGGAAAGGTAGAATACATTATTCCACTAAATGGATTGGCCTCCGGAATGTACCATGTAGTACTTTATGCCAACTTCAGAACCTATTCTGAAAAGCTTGTAATCCAATAAGACTTTAATCTCTTACTTAAATACTTTCCATGAAAACGCTTATCAAAACCTCATCAGTTTTATTGCTTTCGCTTTGTCTGGCAATTTATAGTAAAGCGCAGGTACAAAACCAATACCGCACAGTAACAACAGCTGCTTCTTTTTTATTAGTTAGTACTGATGCAAGGAATACGGGAGTGGCAGAAGCTGGAACAGGACTTGTTAGCGATGCAAATTCCAATTATGTAAATGGCGCCAAACTTTCTTTTGCCAATACAACTGGAATCAGCGTTTCTTACGTTCCCTGGATGCGTGAAGTAGATAAAAACCTGCACCTCGGCAACTTAAGTGCTTATCATAAATTTAGCGATAAAGATGTAGTCGGCCTTTCATTGAAATATTTCGATTTAGGGACTATAAATTTTCGAAATGACGCTGGAGGATTGCTTCAACAGTATCAGGCAAGTGAGTTTTCAATCGATGGCACTTATTCCAGAAAATTTGGAAATGATTTAGCTATAGCCTTGGCAGCAAGATACATCAGAAGCGATTTAGGCAACGGAATGTTTAATGGTTTGGAAGTGAATGCTGTAAATGGTTATTCTGCAGACATTAGTATTTACTCTGAAAAAACCTTAAATACCTCCAGATATGCTTGGGGGGTAAGTTTAACCAACATAGGTACAAAATTAAAATACTCATCAGTATCTGCCGGCGAATCATTTCTGCCAATGAATTTGAGAATCGGTGGTGGTTACACGATACTAAAAAGTCAAACCAATAGCATCACTTTTCTAGTTGACCTCAATAAGTTGATGGTACCAACTGCTCCAAGGTATAAATTGGATGCAAATGGAATAACAACTACAGAAATTGAAAAGGGAAAAGATCCAAGTAGAAGTGTTCCAAGCGGATTGTTTACTTCTTTATTTGATGCTCCCGGTGGATTTAGGGAAGAGATATCAGAATTCACCATTGCTGGAGGAATAGAATTTTCTTACCAAAATCAATTGTTTGTACGAACAGGATATTTTTATGAGGATCCAGAAAAAGGAAACAGGCAGCACTTTGCACTTGGGTTAGGACTGAAATTAAAGCCTATACAATTTGATATGAGCTACATAGCGCCAACTGCCAAGCGATATGTACTTAGAAATGGGATAAAGTTCACCTTAAGTTATGCCATCGATTAATCTATAACACTCAACTTAAAATTAAAAAAATGAAAACATTAATTTTCTTGCTTATACTGATTTTTATCGGTATCGCAAATGCAAAAGCTCAATCTACACCAAGCAGCATGCCTGTTCAACAAAATACAGATGTTAAAGTTGCCAAGACAAATGTTCACATCCCTGCAACAATAGCGGGCCAAAACCTGTCATCTGATCAACCCACCCTCGCTCCAGCTCAGAAAATGGCTAAAATAGATGCTATTAAACTGCCATTAATTCAAAAAGAACAAGTTAAACTATAAAATACTCCTACCCTGTCCAGGTATTCAAATTAAACAAGTGAATCTCTTTCAATCAAGTTATAGGAGCTCATGTATTATCTAATTGACCTAATCAAATTTTAGCAAAATGAAAAAAATTACGCTTATCCTTGCCCTAGCAACCTTTTTATATGTAGGCAACGTGCTTGCTCAAAGTGGTCTTACTGGAATAAATTATCAGGCAGCTGCCAGAAATAATGATGGAACAGTTTTGGCAAAACAAAATGTAAAAGTGCGCATATCTATCCTTGGCGGAAGTACCAATGGTACAGTTCAATATCTTGAAAACCATGATTTAACCACAAATACATTAGGTTTATTCACTTTGCAAATAGGTAAAGGGACACCCTCTCAAGGAACTTTAGCTGGAGTGCCTTGGCAAAATGCGAATCAATACTTAAGGGTAGAACTAGCCATTGGAGGCGGGAGTTTTACTGATTTGGGTACTACTCAATTAATGAGTGTACCCTATGCTTTATACTCTGCAAACGGAACGCCTGGCCCAATAGGACCAGTAGGCCCAGCCGGACCAACAGGTGCACAGGGCCCGATAGGATTAAACGGTCCTGCAGGGGCTACGGGGCCGATTGGTTTAACAGGACCCGCTGGACCTATGGGACTGCAGGGCTTGACTGGACCAATTGGCGCACAAGGCCCAGTTGGTGCAATAGGACCCGCCGGCCCACAAGGACCTATTGGCATTCAGGGACCGATTGGTGCAACAGGCGCAAAAGGAACGCAAGGACCAATTGGACTAACCGGACCAGCAGGACCAATTGGGATACAAGGCGTGCCGGGGGCAGCTGGACCTCAAGGAGCGGTTGGTGCAACAGGGCCTGCAGGTCCAATTGGACCACAGGGGATTCCAGGAACCATTACTGCATCACCCGCTGGTGGAGACCTTACTGGAAATTATCCAGATCCAGTTGTATCAAAAATCCAATCAGTTGCGGTTGCCAATACTGCCCCAACTTTAAACCAAGTACTCAAATTTGATGGTACGAATTGGAAACCAGACAATGTTTCTGGCGATGATTTAGGCAACCATACCGCAACCCTTCCGTTAAAATTAAATAATCAGCCTGTTACCAATAATGGCAGTAATGGATTAACATTAGAGGATAATGGTGCTTTAACGCTTAAGACTAGCATAAACAATACTATCAATACAGCCAAATTCGATAATTCAGGAGGCCTTGTACTACCTGGTAAATTTTTAACAGGTACAATTCCAGTAGAAGGACCAGGTACTCGCTTGATGTGGTACCCTAAAAAAGGTGCACTCCGAGTTGGAAATGCTGTTGCAACGGAGTGGGATGATTTGAATATCAAAGACTATTCTTATGCTTTTGGAAATCAGGTAACTGCCAGTGGATATGGCTCTGTTGCTTTTGGCGACCAAGTTAAAGTATTATCAACAGTTGGCGTAGGATTTGGTTCTGCCGTCACAGTTACTGGAACTGCGGGTTTTTCTGCAGGAGCGAGCAATACTGTTGGTGGATTTTGTGGGGTGGCTCTAGGTTATACCACTATAGCAAATGGTCAAGGTTCTGTTGCTATTGGTTACAGAGTAGAATCTCTGGAAGATTATGCCGTGGCTATTGGCTACAGAGGCTTAGCTAGACACGAGGGTGCGTTGGTATTGTCTGATGCATCTAGTTTGAGTGGAAACCGTGCGGATTATACTACTTCAAGTGCTGCCAACCAGTTTACCGCTCGTTATGCTGGTGGTTTTAGGTTATTTACAAACGATGATATGAATGTAGGTGTTTCTTTAACTCCTGGAGACAACTCGTGGAATATCATATCCGACTCCACCAAAAAAGAAAGATTTATATCATCTAACGGCGAAGAAATGTTACTAAAATTAAGACCTATGAGATTGGGATCCTGGAACTATAAAGTTCAGCGTGGTGCAAATCACCGCCACTATGGCCCAATGGCACAAGATTTTTATGCAGCTTTTGGTAAAGACAAATATGGAACAATTGGTAGCGATACAACCATCGCCCAGGCAGATATGGAAGGTGTTTTAATGATCATGGTTAAAGCCCTTGAAAAAAGAACTGCCGAACAATCGGTAGAAATTGCCAAACTAAAAACGCAGAATCAAGAGCTTGCATTATTACTTTCAGAGACAAAAAAAGCAAATGAGGAATGGAACCAGCTGAAAACGCTTTTAAGCAAGCAATTGGAAACGAAAGAATTAAGCGAAAAACTAAAAGCAATTAATAGTGAACCAAGAAAGAACAAGCCAGAAATAGCTAAGAGTAAATAGCCAATTCTACTTGAAACAAAAACAGCCGCCTGATTAAAATCAAGCGGCTGTTTTTGTTTGGAGCTGAGAAAATGCTTTTAAAATAAGCCTAATTGTCCTTTTTCATCAATTTCTATATCATCTGGATTGGTGATTTCAAAATCAACTTTCTTAATAGGCTTTTCTTCTTTTGGTTTCTCCGATTCTTTAGCTGACTGATTTTTAACCGTATCTGCTTTAGGTTCATTAACTGGTTCTTCAACAGCTTTGGCCTCATCGACTGCCTTTTGAGCCAGTGGCTTTTCCATCACGCTTGGCTTTTCAGCCGTCAAATCAGGCTTACGCTCAAATTTAGGCTTTTGCTTTTCCTGTGTAGACTCGTCACCTTTATTAGGACCTACGTTTTCAGGAGCCGCTTCCTCGTTATCTTCTTTTATCTCCACAGGATTCTCTTCAACCGAAGTTTCATCTTCTCCACTACCCTCATTTTCATTAGCTTCTTCTGCTTCAATTTCAGGCTCTTCTAAAACTACCTTTTGAACATCGTGAGGTGATAAACGATTGCCATTAGCTTTCAAACCTTTTACATCAATCAGGTCGGACAATGTTAAGTCAAGTGTTTCCGGAATTTGTGTCTTGCCTTTCAATACATCAAGCAATACTTTAGCGGCAGGATTTGACGTGAGAAATAACAGCTTGGATTTTGGTTCTTCGCTAATAAAAACGACTTTTTTACCATTCGTCTGTAATTCAAAATTGAAGCGTTTGATGAAATAATTTTGTGCTTTTCCTTCAAAATGAACAGCAGCAAATATCTTATCGGCATCAAACTTCTCAATCAAAATTAGCCCATCATCAAAGTGATTACTAAGTTCAAAAGAGCTTAGCTCGTAATATCCATCTTTATGAACCTGCAAAATTCTGTCATCGCCGTCAAATTCGCCTAGGTACTTACCTCGTCCATCAACATTTAAACGCTTCAGTAAATCATCGTACCAAATTTTTAGTCCTGATAAAGTGGATACCCCTTTGCTTTTCAGAATGATTTTCTTGACCGGATATTTGGAAATAATATTTCCTTGCGAACCACGACCTTTTATGGCAACTTCTGCAAAATCTTGATCAAATTGCAGTTTACGTAACTTTGAATGCGGCTTTAAAGCAACGTTAACCACTTCGGCCTCACCATTTGGATTAGCAGTGAAATATAAAACCTTCGAACCTTTCGAACCCTTAGTTAAATCGTATTCCTTATCACGGGTAACCCCAACAACCGCGAAACGTTTAATGTAAGACGTGCCAGAAGAACCATCTTTATAAACCATATTGTAAATTGTTCGCTCGTCGTTTTTCTTAAAAACCTGCGCATGGATAATCCCCTTGCCAACAAAAGTTTTATCAGCAACCTTAGTAATCATGCATTTTCCATCCTCACGGAAAACAATTACTTCATCAATATCAGAGCAATCGGCAATAAATTCATCCTTACGCAAACCTGTACCAATAAAACCATCCTCGCGGTTCATATACAACTTAACATTCGCCAAGGCCACTTTTGATGCCTCTACCCTATCAAATAAACGGATTTCTGTTTTTCGTTCTCTGCCTTTGCTATACTTATCTTTTAGTTTCTGAAACCAGGCGATGGCATAATCGGTTAGATGTTTCAAGTGATTTTTAACTACTTTGATTTCATCCTCCAGGTTTTTCATCTGCTCATCTGCCTTTTTCACATCAAACCTGGTGATGCTGCTCATCGGTTTATCGATCAGTTTTTTAAAATCCTCTGGTAATATTTCTCGATAGAGCGATGGCTTAAAAGGATCAAAAAGCAAGTGTAAAACTTCAACTACCGTATCAAAGTTGGCCGAATTTTCATATTCAGGATTTTTATACATTCCCTCCTGAATAAATATTTTTAAAAGCGAACTGAAGAAAATTTTCTCCTGCAACTCGTGCAGGCGAATCTCCAATTCTTTTTTCAATAAACTTTTAGTATGCTTTGTATTTTCAATTAAGATATCATTCACACTCATAAAGTGTGGTTTGTCACCTTGAATAATACACGTATTTGGAGAAATGGAAACTTCACAAGCGGTAAAAGCATAAAGTGCATCGATGGTCACATCCGGCGAAATACCCGGTGCTAAATGCACAATAATTTCTACATGAGCCGCTGTACTGTCCTCAATTTTCTTGATTTTTATTTTACCCTTATCATTGGCGGCCAAAATACTATCAATGATGGAACTTGTAGTGGTACTATAAGGAACTTCTGTTATAACCAGTGTCTTTTTATCCTTTTCGGTAATTTTAGCACGAACACGAATTTTTCCACCCCGCTGACCTTCATTATAGTTTGAAAAATCGGCCATTCCACCAGTAAAAAAGTCGGGCAAAATATTAGGCCGAACGCCTTTCAGGGCATCAATGGAGGCATCTAACAATTCGATAAAATTGTGAGGCATCACCTTTGTAGCCAAACCAACTGCAATACCTTCTGCCCCTTGTGCCAATAATAACGGAAATTTCACCGGTAAAGTAATCGGTTCGTTGTTACGTCCATCATAACTTAACTGCCACTCCGTAGTATCAGGATTAAAAACAACTTCATTGGCGAACTTGGATAACCGGGCTTCAATATATCTCGGTGCCGCAGCGCTATCGCCAGTAATCGGATCGCCCCAGTTACCCTGCATGTCAATTAGCAAATCTTTCTGCCCAATCTGCACCATCGCATCTCCGATAGAAGCATCCCCGTGAGGGTGATATTTCATCGTGTTACCAATTACATTCGCTGCTTTATTGAAACGTCCATCGTCCATTTCCTTAAGCGAGTGCATAATACGACGTTGAACAGGCTTTAATCCATCATGAATATGAGGAACTGCCCTGTCCAAAATTACATAAGATGCGTAATCGAGGAACCAATTTTCGTACAAACCGTTAATTGGTGTAATGGTGTGTTTATGCTCTTCGTTTGGATTTAGGTTTTGATCTGATTCTTCACTCATTTATCTACAGAAATTGGCAGCCGTAAATATAATAAAAATGATTGCACAGTGTAAAAACAGGTTATTCACATTTAAGTGCCTAGGAATATCGGCAAGGCAGGCTGTAATTAGGTTAGAAGTACATCAAAACCTGTAAAAAACTCGGTAAATTGTTTGAAGATTACTCAGCAGAATCTGATAAAGCGATAAGTACCGCACCGGCAATCATCACGGTGCCACCAACTACAATTTGCCAGGTGATTTTTTCTTTCAAAAAGATGATGGATAAAACAATAGCAATCACTAACGACGTTCTTTCAATAGTAGCCACATAAGATGCTGGGCCCATTGATAACGCTTTATAAGAAAACAAAGTTGACAATGATGTAAAAACCCCTGCCGAAAGCAGAAATATCCATGCATTTTTTTCGATTCCCTTCCAATCGCTAAAATTGCCCTGGTAAAAAACTACTCCCCAGGTAATGAGTAAAATCAAGACGGCTTGAATGGCAAAAGCCAAGCTGGAATCTACATTTTTTAATCCCGCCTTTGTTAGTACAATTACCAATCCAGCTGATATTGCTGCAAGCATAGCCCATAAAACCCACATAGTTATTTTTGTTTATAGCTTAACAGCAAAAATTCAAAATAGATTGTAACAAAAAACAATAGGCAAAACTTTATTATTTAGGTGATAATGACTTGCACTACGTTGGAAGTTGAAAGTTTAACCTGCGTTGCGCCACGCTCCTGTTTATAATCTCCTATTAACTCATAACTGCGTACTCCTGGAATTTTAACCGGCTGAGTGATCCGAATATAAGCTTGTGGCGTAAATTCATCAGTTTTTTCAAGTGTTACCTTTAAACCATTTTACGATTCTTATGGCCGCCACTCAGTTTATTTGGATGTGACTTTGAAATAAACCTTTCTTGCTCTTACACTACAAATGAACTTTATATTTATCCATGATCTCTTTTAACCTTGGCCAATCGAAAGTGATATCATATTGTTTCGCCAGTCGATCCAAATCACCAGGTTTTGGTCGTTGATTGTTAATAAACAAGTCAGCCAAATCGCTCATATATGCTTCGTGGCCAGCAGGACTGTACAATTCTATAAACTTTACGGTTTCTTTGCCAGTGTTCCAAAAGCTATGAACAATTCCTCGTGGACGTAAATGCCAATCACCAGCTTTTACCTCGAATAACTCATTGCCTACCATAATGGTTAAAACGCCTTGTGTCACTCTACAAATTTCATCGAAAGTTTTATGATAATGTGGCGGGGCGCCCAAATAACCAACAGGTAGTGTAGATTCAGTTATGCCAACATGGCCATCGGTTTGGCTTTTATTAAGTTTAAAACTGATGTCTCCATCACCGATTTTGCCTTTTTTACCAGCATTTTCAGGTACGAAGATAGGTTTCTTAATATCATCAAAAATATCTCATGGCGATTTAATATCGGCAAAAGCTTGAGAAGGCAGTGCAGCTGAACCAATCGAAGATATTGCAAGCAATTGTAACAACCTTCTCCGAGTTAAAATATTGTTCTGTTCATTCTCCATACTGATGATTTTTTTACTAATTTATTGAATATCAGAGAAGAAAAAGCATTTTATAAAGAATAATATTGTGGGTGGGACTTAACCTAACCCAAGAACATCAGCCGAAAAATATAAACCTGATTAAAGCGAAAAGCCCGCAGCGAATAAAAGCATTTTCTGCTTTTATAAAAGCGAGGACTTGCAGCGATAGCAGGGCTAAAATGCCGAAGGATTACAGAACTGCCAATTTCCAAATATTTTTAAGCTTTAGCCCCTAAGCGATCTTCTACAAATGAAAATGGCAACAAACTTTGTACACTGGGCACTTTTAAAACTTCGCCGTTTAAACAGTAAAATATTACTTCAATTGGCGATGCTTGCTTCCTTTCAAACTCGGCCATTACCTGCAAACAACCACCGCAAGAGGTAACTGGCTTCAAAATTTCAAAGGCATCGGTTTGCGCTGTAATGGCCATACTTTCGATCACTGCATCTGGATACGCCGAACCAATGGAAAAGAGTGCAACACGCTCGGCACATAAACCAGAAGGATAGGCCAGATTTTCCTGGTTGCTGCCCAATATTATTTCACCAGAAGCCAAACGGATAGCGGTTCCTACCCGGAATTTTGAATAAGGGGAATACGAACTTGCCAACGCTTTCTCCGCGTTTTCACAAAGTATGGCATCTTGCTCATTTAATTCACTAACTCCATTGTACTGTTCGAAGGTTATATTAAGATTTAATAATTTCATTTTTAATACTTTAATAAATCGCCAGTGTTAAATTTTTATAGCGGGCGAACAATTTAGTTTAATTTTTGTAGTATTTATAAATAACTGCCTTAAATTTAATTTTAATGGCATGCTTTTGGCATTTAACAACCACCAAACACATTCGCTTTGAATAAATACGTACGTAAAAGTTTAAAAATTTTGCTTTGGGTAATTGCATCTATCATCATTTTGGTGGTGGCTGTTGCCCTTTCGCTCAACATTCCTGCAGTGCAAAATTTTGTTAAGGGAAAAGCTATTGATTACCTTAAAACGAAAACAAAGACTGAAGTTAGCCTTGAAAGTATTAAAATCGCATTACCCAAAGATGTGGTTTTGAACAAGTTTTATATCGAAGATTTAAAAGGTGATACTTTGTTATATGCTGAAAAACTAGCCGTTGATATTAGTTTATTTAAACTATTGGACAATACTGTTGAGATTAACAGTGTTGAGCTAAAAAACATACGGGCTAACGTTAAAAGGATTGCGCCAGACACAACTTTTAACTTTTCTTTTTTAGTTGATGCTTTTATGAGCGATCAAAAAAAACCTGAAGAAAAGGTGGATAAGGATACCACATCTACTATGAAATTTTCTGTTGATAAGGTTTCTTTTGAAGATATAGGCATTAATTACCGTGATGATGTAGCGGGTAACGATGCCAAAATTTACCTTGGCGCATTTAAGGCAAAACTAAAAACTTTCGATTTAGCTGGCCAACATTACGTAATTCGCGATTTGGCACTGAATAATACATCGCTTAGATATTTACAGCAAAAACCTTTGGTAGAACTGGTCCAACATGTTACCAATAGTGTAGATAGCAGCCAAAAGGAAACTGGAAAACTGCCATTGATTGAGGTGGAAAAATTTGCTTTCAACAATGTAAAAGTGAATTACGACGATCAGATTTCTACTACGAAAGCAGTAGCTGATGTTAACGAATTGGGCCTGGTTAACCTTAAAGTTGATTTAACGAATAGTAAATATTCGGTAGAAGATGCCAAGTTAAATAAATCGAATATTCTTTTTGCTTTTAAACCTGCTCCAAGTAACGATTTAAAGAAGGTTAAAGACACCGTTGTTGCTGAAAAATCGGCGCTCGGCCTGATGATTAAAAACATTAGCCTGGCTGATAATAATGTGCAATTTGACAACCTAGGTGCAAAAGCTGCGCCGAAAGGAATGGATTTTAATCATTTAAAAATTACTGGTTTAAATTTTGGCGCTGGCGACGTAAGTTACAGTGCCGATGGCATTAAGGCCAATGTTAAAAATGGTTCGCTAAAGGAGAAAAGTGGCTTTGCTTTGAATGAGTTAAAAGGAAACGCTGTCTATAACGACAAGCAAATTAAGCTAAGCAACTTTGTTTTAAAAACACCAAATACCACCATTGAAAATGCTACGGAACTGAACTTCACTTCGATGGATGATTTAACTAAACATCCGGAAAGAGTGAAACTAGCATTAAGCTTAAAAAACACAACCATCGGACTAAAAGATGCGGGTTATTTTAGTGATGCCATCCCAGCGAATTACCGCAATGAAAAAATAAAAATAAATGCAGATGTGAATGGCTATTTAAATAACCTTAACATTCCTCGCCTGCAAATCACCGGATTAAAAAATACACAAATCGATATTAGCGGAACGGCTAAAGGTTTGCCCGACATAAATAAAACTTTCCTTGATTTAAATATTAAAAAGCTCTATGTTACCAAGAGTGATATTTTAGTTGCCGTACCAAAAAAATCCCTTCCACCTACAATCGAATTGCCAAATGTGATTAATGCCAATGGTAAATTTAAAGGTTCGATAACGGATTTTAACACCAACATGAATATTCAAACTGATATGGGAGGTGCAATTTTAACTGCAGCAATGAATGGACCAAAAGGGAGAGAGCGTTATAAAGCTGATGTTTCTTTGAACAATTTTAATGTTGGCCGCTTGTTAAAGATGCAACCAAAATTAGGACGAATAACGGTTAAAGCAAATGTGGCTGGAACGGGGCTTGATCCTAAAAAAATAAATGCCAAATTTAACGCCCGGGTACTAAACGCCTACTACAATAAATATACTTACCGAAACTTAAATCTGGCAGGAACTTATGCTAATCAGAATGTTACCATTAAAGGTAACATGCCAGATAGCAACGCAAATTTTGTTCTGGATGCCAAAGCAAATCTGGCGGGGAAATATCCTGCGGTAAAGGCCAATTTGAACTTAAAACAGTTAAATCTTCAGGCCCTTAACTTTAGTCCGACGTTGTTAAGCGCTGCTGGTTTAATAAAAGTTGATTTAGAAACTGCCGATGCAGATTATTTAAATGGTTCGGTAGATATTACAGGCTTACAGTTGGCTAAAGATGCGCAAAGAATTAATGTTGATACCATTTCAGTTCGGGCAAAATCGACAGCTACAGAAAACGAGCTTTCGTTGAAGTCGGAAATTATATCGGCAAAAATTGATGGGAAGTACGAGCTGACAAAAATCGGTAGTGCATTCATTAACGAAATCAACAAATATTATTCTTTTGGGCAGGTAACTAAAATTCCCGATCAAAGAATGCGGTTCGCTGTTCAAATTTACGATTCGAAATTACTGAAACAGTTTGTTCCAGAGCTGAGTGTTTTCAAGCAATCGCAGTTTTATGGTTTAATTGATACCCAGAAAGATAGTTTACAGATTAAAGGAAATTTCCCGCAGGTGGTATATGGAGATTTTAAAATTGATACTACTTCAATCAACATCAATAACGAAAACAATAAGCTCGATTATGCCCTAAGGGTGAAGAGTTTACAAAGTCCTTCCATTGCCTTGTTCAATACCGAAATAAGCGGTGAAGCACTAAACAACTTATTAGGTGTTAATATCTTCCTTCGGGATAGACAATTGAAAGATAAATATGTAATTGGCGGTAATTTTCAATCTATAAACAAAGATTTTAAGTTTACCCTTGATCCGCAGAAACTTTTATTGGATTATCAAAAGTGGGTGGTATCGCAAGATAATTTTATTCAATTCGGTCAATCCGGAATATTAGTTAATCAGTTTGCGATTAGCAATAGTGGTCAGTCGCTATCAATAAACAGTAATCCAACTCAGCCTAATGCACCTTTAAGTGTTGAGTTTAAAGATTTTCAACTGGAAACTTTAACGAAATTCGCAGAAACGGATACTACTTTAGTTGGAGGCCGTTTAAATGGAACTGCCAATGTGAAAGATTTGGCATCGACGCCAAAATTTGAAGCGAACTTAACGATAGATCAGCTCCGTTACCAGAAAGACCAACTTGGGACTTTGCGTGTGGCTGTTAACAACAATACACAAAATGCCTTTGAAGTTAATGTGGCTTTAGCAGGCGTTCACGATTTACGAGTGAATGGATTTTATTACACCGCCCCTCAAAGCGCCTTAGATTTAACGGTGAACATTGATAAAATTGAGATGAAAAATATCGAGAGTTTATCTCAAGGGCAGCTGAAAAATGGTACGGGAACACTAACTGGTGCACTAACAGTTAAAGGGGAATTAACTGCTCCAAAAATATTAGGCGATTTAACCTTTAACAACGCTGGAATAAATGTGGCTTATGTAAATTCCTATTTCCGTATGCCGAACGAGAAGATATCTTTTACCAATGAGGGCATTGCCTTTAATAACTTTACATTGATCGATTCTTTGAACCAGAAAGCAACCATAAATGGAAAGGTTTTAACTACAGATTATAAAAATTATCGCTTTGGTCTGGATATCAGAATGAATAATTTCCGGGCAATTAATTCTACTGCTGCTGATAATGAGATGATTTATGGTACGGTTTATCTAACCAGCGACATTAAAGTTCGTGGAGATTTAAATCAGCCAGATGTAAACATGAATATCACTGTAAATAAAGGCACTAAGTTTTTCTTTGCTTTGCCTTCGAGTGATCCATCAATCATTGATCAGGATGGAATTGTTCAGTTTATTGATGCAGATGCACCGCCTTTTAACGGTCAGAAAGCACTCAAGGTAGATAGCATTAGCAAATCGCCAATAAAGGGAATAAACCTAGTTGCTGCAGTGAAAATAGATCCTGAAGCAGAATTAAATGTAGTTGTCGATCCATCAAATGGTGATGCGCTTAATATCAAGGGAGATGCGGATTTGAATGCAACCATGGATCCAAGCGGAAAAATAAGCTTAACCGGACGTTACGAGGTGGTGGATGGTTCTTACAATTTATCTGTTGGACCATTAGGTAAAAAGGAATTCCGAATCGTGAAAGGTAGTACAATCATTTGGACAGGCGAACCAACTTCGGCTAATGCCAACTTAACGGCAATGTATGAAGTTAACGCTGCTCCAATTGATTTGCTTAACCAACCCGATTTAGTACAGGCCAAAACCAAAATTCCATTTCAAGTTTATTTAATGATGAAAGGTGAATTATTAAAACCTACTATTTCATTCAGAATTGATTTACCTGAAAATGAAAGAGCTACAGAAATCGGGAGCTTGTCTTATACCCGACTTCAAAACGTTAATCGTGATGAAAGCGAACTAAATAAACAGGTTTTTGCTTTATTAGCACTCAATCGGTTCATTGCTAATAATCCATTCCAAAGCTTGTCTGGCGGTGGTGGTGGTGTTTCTACCCTTGCCCGATCGAGCGTGAGTAAATTATTAACAGAACAATTAAATAATTTAACTTCGGATTTAATTCAAGGGGTTGATTTAAACTTTGGTGTAAATTCATCAGAAGATTATTCTACCGGATCTCTGCAGCAAAAAACGGACTTGGAAATTGGTTTATCTAAAAAATTATTGAACGATAGGCTAACTGTTACCGTTGGAAGTTCATTTGCATTGGAAGGACCACAAGCACCAGGAGAAAAATCTACCGATATTGCGGGTAATGTAAATGTAGAATATGCCTTATCTGCCGATGGAAGGTACCGTTTAAGAGCTTACAGACGCAACCAAAACGATGTAATTGTACAAGGACAGATTATTGAAACCGGATTAGGTTTTACTTTAGTGGTTGATTACAACAAATTCAGAGAAATTTTCCAGAAAAAACGCAATAGAAGAACAAGAAACATTGAACAGAAAGCACAAAATGAGAAAACTAACTAGACCTATTTTATTTGTATTGGCCTGTTTAGTTTATGCAGGTTGCAGTAGTACGAAATCCTTAAAACCTGGACAAATTTTATATACGGGAGCAGATGTGATCATCAACCCAGATTCAGCAGGAAAAATTGATGATGAGAAACAAGTTAAGGCTGATTTAAAAAGTAAAACCCGACCCCGCCCAAATAACAAACTTAAACTGGCTATCTACAACTTTGCTGGTGAACCTAAAAAACCTAAAGGTTTAAGAAACTGGATCAGGAAAAAAGGTGAGCCGCCGGTACTTTTGAGTGAAGTTAAATTGAAATACAATAACGATGTATTAACCAGCTATTTATTGAGTGAAGGCTACCTTCAAGCAGCTGTAACCGGAGATACAGTTGTTAAAGATAAAAAAGGAAAGGCAATTTATACTGCTGTTACTGGCGAGAGGTATAAAATTAATAAAATCACTTTTCCGCCTGACTCTGGCGTGTTAACTAAAATCATTAATGCCAATAAAGATAAAACGCTGTTAAAAGTTGGAGACTTTTATGATTTAGATGTTTATAAAAACGAGCGAATCAGAATTGATAACGACTTAAAAGAAAATGGATACTTCTATTTCAGTCCTGATTACTTGATTATGCAGGTTGATAGCACGATCGGCAAAAACCTGGTAAATGTTACCGTTAAGGTTAAAGATATTGCTCCAGACGCGGCGTTGAAGCCCTATACTATAAAAAATATTAAAATTTATCCGAATTACTCGATCCGTAGAGATAGCACACTTCGTAAATTGAAGCCTTTGGAATATCATGATTTCAATATTTACGATGACCGCAATACCTTCAAGCCCAGATTATTTGATCGATTGGTTTTCTTTCAAAAAGGGGAAGTATATAACCGCAAAGACCATAACCAATCCTTAAACAGGATGGTAAATATCGGTGCCTTTCAAGATGTTAGAGCTGAATTTTTACCGGTAGATAGCTTCAAGAATAATGAACTCGATTTGAATATTTATTTAACACCGCTAAAGAAAAATTCACTTACCTTCTCAGTAACGGGGACCAGTAAATCGAACAATTTCGTAGGTTCTGAAGTAAAGGTTACGCAAACTACAAGAAACCTTTTTAGGGGGGCTGAGCAATTGGATGTGAGCGTGAGTGGTGGTTTTGAAACGCAAACCAGAGGTACTTCATTAGGTAAAAATTCACTGTCTCTTACAGCTGAAGGAAAGTTGACCTTTCCAAGGTTTATTGTGCCGTTTTATAAGCCCAATAGTACAACAGCCTTTATCCCCAAAACAATTGCTTCATTGTCTTACCAGATGTTGAACCGAGGATCAGAATATACATTGCATGCTTTTAAAGGAGAGTTTGGCTATAATTTCAAAGAAAATCAATACAAAGAACATAATTTTAACCCAATTTCGGTAAGTTATGTTTCAACAACATTTCCATCTGATACAACAAGAGATCGGTTATTTGCTGAAAACCCTTTACTTAGAACAACATTAGAGAATCAGTTTATCATTGGTAGTAGCTACAACTTTACCTATACCAACCAAATGGAAACCAATCGCAGAAACAACACATTTTTCTATGGTGCGCTAGAAACTGGTGGTAACCTTTGGGGAACATTTGTTCCAAAAGATGAGCAAGGCAAACGTTCTATTTTCAACGTTCCTTTATCGCAATTTGTGAGATTAGAAGCAGACTTAAGAGATTACTACAAAGTGACCAGAAATGTAACCTGGGCAAATAGATTGAATTTAGGTTACGGTTATGCTTATGGAAATAGTACCTCACTCCCATTTGTTAGACAGTTTTTTGCTGGTGGAAGTAACGACATCAGGGCATTTCCGGCCAGAACCTTAGGTCCCGGAACATATAAAGTACCAGATGATGCCATTTTTGCTGATCAAGGTGGCGACATCAAATTAATGCTGAATTCGGAACTGAGATTTAAAATTGTAAGTATTTTATATGGCGCCTTATTTGTTGATGCTGGAAATATTTGGTTACGCAAAGAGGATATGGGCGTTCCTGGAACTTCAAATACCGGCAGGCTAGGTTCGGAATTTAAATTAAAAAATGTGCTTAACGAATTAGCTGTGGGTACCGGAGCAGGATTGCGTGTTGATGCTTCAATTTTTGTAGTTCGCCTGGATGTAGCATTTCCTGTTCGTAAACCGTATCTTGCAGAAGGTCAGCGCTGGGTGTTTGATGATATCGCATTTGGAAATAAGGACTGGCGCAGACAAAATTTAATTTTTAATATCGGGATTGGTTATCCTTTTTAACTTTTTAAATGAGATTAATCAAAAAAATCAAACAGTTTTTTATTGCACTTTATCATCTTTTTATAGCAGCTGGGAAGGGTTTTGCTGAAGATAGAATCACTAAATTAAGTGCTTCTTTAGCATATTATACCATTTTCTCCCTCACCCCACTAATCATCATTGTTTTATCTGCCGCAACCTTGTTTTTCGGTGATAAAATGAATACAGAAACCAGGAATAAGTTTTTTGCGCAAGTAAACGATATGGTTGGCCCCGATGCGGCGATGCAAATTCAAGGCTTTGTTGAACACGCTAACAAAAGCGGTCAATCTTCGATAGGACTAATCATCGGAATTGCAACCTTAATTGTTGGTTCGACAGCTATATTTATTGAAATTCAAGACAGTATCAATATGATCTGGAAGGTAAAAGCAATCCCGAAAAAAGGCTGGCTAAAAATGATTACCAACAGACTACTCTCCTTTTCTTTAATCGTTTCGATGGGATTTTTATTACTGGTTTCATTAGTTGTAAATAGTGTGGTAGTAGGCTTGGGCGATAAACTCATTTCATTGTTATCAAAAACTGAAATAGATAAAGTTGTTCCTGTGGCTGATGATACCATGGCATTAATCATTTATATTTTGAATAACGTGATTACTTTGGCCGCGGTAACTGCAGTATTTACGGTAATTTTCAAGGTTTTACCAGATGTGATCATCAAATGGAAATCGGCTATTATCGGCGCACTATTTACTGCAGTACTCTTCAGTTTAGGAAAGTACTTAATTGGCATTTATATCGAAAAAGGAAATCCAGGCTCTGCATTTGGTGCGGCCAGTTCCATTATTGTAATTTTACTTTGGATCTATTACACCTCTATTATTTTATATTTTGGTGCAGAATTTACCCAGGCTTACGCCGAAAAATATGATGGCGGAATTGCACCTAGTAAATATGCTGTTTTTACGAAAATTACCATAGTAGAAAAAAAGGTGGATATACTGCCTCCCCAACACCCTGAAGATACAGTTGATGAACCGGAAAAGAAGAGTCTTTAGTCTTTAGTCTTTAGTCTTTAGTCTTTAGTCTTTAGTGCAAATCTTCTTTGATAGAATTTGTTTGTTATTTGCGAATATATTTCAGAATTTTCTCTAATAATTCTTGCTCTAAAAATGGTTTGAGCACCAACTCATCCATGCCAGAAGCAAGGTACTTTTTGCGATCTTCCTGCATTACATTTGCCGTAACACCCAGTATTGATACGGATCTTTTGTTCATGTCTTCGCAGCTTCTAATTTTTTGAGTGAGTTCTATTCCACCCATTTCAGGCATTTGGATATCTGTTAATACCAAATCGTAATCATTTTCATTAAACAATTCTAACGCTTCCCTCCCATTATAGGCGGCATCAAAAGTAACTTTATATTTCTTTAGAATGGTACTGGCAAGCAAAATGTTCAGCATATTATCGTCGGCCAGAAGGACTCTTTTTCCTGCCAAGATTTGAAGTTCGACATCCCAGTTAGATACTGGTAAATCTTGGCTAATAGGTTTATTTGTAATTTGATATGGCAACTCAAATGAAAAAGTAGAACCTTTTCGTTCAACGCTTTTTACATCGATAGTTCCGCCCTGAAACTCTACAATTTTTTTGCAAATGGCTAAACCAAGCCCTGTACCCTGTTGCTTTTCTTTAGTAGAGGCATAATAAACTTGTGCAAACTCATCGAAAATAATTTTTTGGTCAACAGGGTTTATACCCATCCCCGTATCAACAATACTAACCTTTAAGCTTGTATTGTTTCTTTCAAGATGCTCGAGACTTGCGTTTAAACTTACTTTTCCTTCTGCCGTAAATTTTATTGCATTGCTTAATAAATTCATTACTACCTGCTTCAACCTCAACGGATCGCCCAAAATGTACAGGTTTTTATCAATATCCATATTCATAACAAAGCCGATTTTCTTTTTATCAGCTTGGATTTTCATGCTATCAAAAACATCTTGAATAGCCACAAAGGGAGAAAATGGAACACTTTCTAGAGTAACTTTTCCTGTTTCATATTTCGAAAAATCAAGTATATCGTTCACCACATCAAGTAGCATTACAGACGAATTTCTGATGGCGCCAACCTGCTCCTTCTGTTCGGCTTGTAATTCAACCTGCGTTAGCTGTTCAGAGAAACCAACAATTGAGTTCAGCGGGGTTCTGATCTCGTGGCTCATATTGGCTAAAAACCTACTTTTCGAAAGGGCATATAATGCGGCCTTATTGCTATAATCAATTAATGCCGTTTCATTTCTATAAAATTTATAAACCATGTAAAAAACGAATAGCAGTAAGCCTCCAGCCAAAGCAAGTAAAACCCAGGTAAATTTATCCAGGTTTTCTACCGTGCTAAACGCTGTTACACTAATAACTTGTTGTACAGATGAATAATAATCCTTCTCTGTGGATTTGTATTTCTTCAGCCCATCAACAATTGTCGAAATCAAGAGGTGATTTACATCGAGCAACTGTTTTTCCTTGTCTTTAAGTTTTTTATTGGTACGATAAAGTTTTAAATAGTAATCGTTAATGGCTTTAAGTTGCAATTTGTTGTATGCCAAATTGAGTGAGGAGGTATCGGCAGTAATAATGGTTTTAATAAATGTTGATTTAGAACTGTCGACACTATTTTTACCCTTATCATTTATGGCGGCAATAATTCGTCCGAAAAATTTCTTCTTTGGCTGTGCGGCAACACTTGGTTTTATCGTATCAATTTTTACAATGCTTTTGAATTGCCTTGCGGTAAAAAGTTTGCTCTGAGGATTTATCTTTTCTACGTCTTTATCTACCTCAACTGAAAAATTAATTAAGCTATCAGAAAGCCTTTTAAGCTGAATAAATTGGGCGGTACGAAGCTTTTTTTGAAGAATGAGTTGATCAAAGTTATCGGAACTAAAAGCTCTTTCGCTATTATTCTGTTTCTCTATTGTATCCATGATTAAGGAAATTTCCTTAATCTCTTTTACGAACTGTTTGTAATAGCTTCTCTCTCCACTAACAACATACATTCTACAGCTATTTTCTGCATTGTACAATTTAAAAATACAGCTATCTAGTTTTGTAAAATCACTTTGTACCTGAGCAATTTTATTTACCGATTTTAAGAGTGGTATTTTTGAGAAATTAACGAATAAACCTGCTGTTATTCCGAAAATGACTAAGATTAAAAATACGACTATTAAATACTTTCCTGCTGAACTTTTAGTGGGTTTCAATTTCGTTGATTTAATTTTTGCGATTACATCAACGCCGAATTTTATGCTACTTCATCAATAATTTTAGGTTCTTCCTGTACCTCGTCTTTTTCTACACGCAGATTTCTAATGATGTGTTGCTGCCTATCGGGAGTGTTTTTGCCCATATAATACTCCAGCAAACTTTTAATGGTTTGATCTTTCAAAATAACAGGATCTAGCCTAATATCTTTTCCAATAAACAAACCAAACTCATCAGGAGAAATTTCTCCTAATCCTTTAAAACGGGTTATTTCAGGTTTATTTCCTAATTTTTCGATAGCATTTCGGCGCTCTTCATCACTATAACAATAAATGGTTTCTTTTTTATTTCGAACCCTAAACAATGGGGTTTGTAAAATGTAAACATGTCCTGCTTTTACTAAATCAGGGAAAAACTGGAGAAAGAAAGTCATCATTAACAATCTGATGTGCATGCCATCCACATCCGCATCAGTAGCGATAACGATGTTGTTGTAATGCAAACCATCTAAACCATCTTCAATATTTAAAGCATGTTGTAAAAGGTTAAACTCTTCGTTCTCATAAACCACCTTTTTGGTGAGCTCATAACAGTTAAGCGGTTTACCCTTCAAGCTGAAAACGGCCTGACAATCTACATCCCGGGATTTGGTAATCGAACCCGATGCTGAATCTCCTTCAGTGATAAATAAGGTAGTTTCATATCGCTTCTCATGCGTAGAATTGAAATGAACCTTACAATCGCGAAGTTTTTTATTATGTAACGAAGCTTTCTTCGCTCTGTCATTTGCCAGCTTTTTGATTCCGGCAATATCTTTTCGCTCTCTTTCTGATTGATTGATTCTCTTTAAGAGCGCATCGGCTACATCCGGATTTTTGTGTAGATAATCATCAAGCTCTTTTTTAACAAAATCATTGATAAATGTTGCTACTGAAGGTCCTTCAGGCCCCATATTTTGAGAGCCTAACTTCGTTTTGGTTTGCGATTCGAAAACCGGTTCCTGCACACGAACGGAAATTGCCGCAATGATTGATGAACGAACATCGGCAGCATCGAATTCCTTTTTGAAAAACTCTCTAACGGTTTTCACCACCGCTGCCCTAAAAGCAGCCTGGTGTGTTCCACCTTGTGTAGTATGTTGTCCGTTTACAAAAGAGTGGTAATCTTCGCCATATTGCTGACCATGTGTCATCGCAATTTCGATATCGTTACCGATCATGTGAATAATCGGGTAACGGATTTCTTCAGGCTTATTGAATTTAGAAAGCAAATCATAAAGACCTCTCTCTGAAAAATATTTCTGGTTATTGAAATTGATGGTTAAACCCGTGTTAAGGAACACATAATTCCAAACCATGCTCTCTACGAAGTCGGGAATGTAGTGGTAATTTCTGAAAATAGTTTCATCGGGATAAAACGTTATGGCAGTACCGTTTCGCTGAGTAGTATCTATAACAGGTTGTTCATTTACAATTTCACCTTTAGAAAATTCTACTTTTTTAGTTTTCCCATCACGGTAAGATTGTACAGTAAAACTGGTAGATAAAGCATTCACTGCTTTTGTTCCCACGCCATTTAAACCAACCGATTTTTGAAAGGCGTTACTATCGTATTTTCCGCCAGTATTAATCTTGCTTACACAATCTATAACTTTCCCAAGGGGGATGCCACGTCCATAATCGCGGACGTTTATTTTTTGCTCAGAAACTGTAATTTCAATGGTTTTTCCAGTTCCCATCACAAACTCATCAATTGAGTTATCGACAATTTCCTTCAATAAAACATAAATACCATCATCTTGCGCAGAGCCATCACCAAGCTTACCAATATACATACCGGGGCGTAGTCTGATGTGTTCTTTCCAGTCTAATGAGCGAATGCTGTCGTCGTTATAAATTACTTCTGCCATAAATTTTGTTATTTGTTACCAGATTGATTGAACTTTGCACAACGCAAAGCAGCCATACCGAGGGATGGTTCGGAGCAAGCTTTAACAGTCAACATGATAAGTATTTAGGGATGATTTGATATTGAGTTTTTACGAGTTAACGTTGTTTGACTTCGCAAATCTCTAATAGCAAAAATTATTATACAATAATAGATTTATTCTGCGAGGCTAGCAAAAGAAAATTTCAACAAAACAAACGACTAAAATGTAGGAGTTAAAATGAATGATAGGTGAACACTCAAATCCATTTTCAGATCTCAAATCATACATCTTCTATCCAGCCTATTTACCTATCTTCACACCATTATTTTATTACGCCCTAATGCAACAAAAAAAGCAACTTTCGCTCTTCGATTTATCCATGATTGTGGTTAGCCTGGTAATCGGAATGGGCATCTTTCGGACGCCTGTAAACGTGGCTGCGAAAGCTCAAATTCCAGAATTATTTTATCTGGCTTGGTTTATTGGCGGTTTCGTAGCCTTTTGTGGTGCATTAACTTACGCCGAAATCGGTTCCCGTTACCCCGTAACCGGTGGCTACTACAAAATTTTCTCGCAAGCCTATCATCCTTCAATTGCATTTGCTATTAATTGCATTGTGCTTATTTCCAGTGCTGCATCGGTTGCGGCAATCTCAATAATTGGTGCAGAATACTTAAGCAAAATTGTGTTACCTACAGAAATGCAGAATGAAACTTATCGTGTAGCCATTGCCATCGCCACTATTTTAATATTTTACCTCATTAACCTGCTCGGCTTAAAAGCCAGTTCTAAAACTCAAAATGTTTTAACAGTTATCAAAATCGGCTTAATCTTAACCTTAATTTGTGCGGTATTTTTTGGCGGACAAACTCAGGATGTTGCTCCGGTTTTCAAAACAAGCAGTGGTGTATTACCAAGTTGGCAAGATTACGGCAAGGCTTTAGGGCTTTGCCTCATAGCGGTTTCATTTTCATACGCTGGATATGCACAAACCATTAATTTTGGTGGCGAAGTGAAAGACGCCAAGAAGATCATTCCGCGATCTATTATCATCGGCTTAACCATAATCGTAGCACTTTACCTGATCCTTAACTATGTTTATGTTAAAGTTATCGGTTTTGAAGAACTGAAAACCGCAGAAAGTATTGCAGCAATTTTGGCTTCGAAAATATTTGGCCCGGCGGGTTTCAAAATGCTTTCGGTTATCATTTTCATTTCCGTGATGGGTTATGTAAATGTAAACCTGCTAAGCAACCCGAGGGCAATGTTTGCTATGGGCGAAGAAGGTGCTTTGCCACGCTTTTTCAGTAAGATGAACAAAAAAACCGAGGTGATTACCTGGAGCTTAACTATTTTTACGGTAGTGGCAGTGGTGATCATTTTTTACGCCAAAACATTCGATAAGATTTTAAACTACACCATTTTTCTTGAAAGCATAAGTATGGCAAGTTCTGCAGCAACGATTTTTATCCTTCGAAAGCGAACTGCAAATCTGGACAAGAAAACCATTTATACCGTTCCATTATATCCTGTTTTGCCCATCATATTTATTGCTGCTTATACTTTTGTAGCGTTTAGCATTTATGCCGACGACCCAAATGCTGCATTAAATGGACTTTATATTTTTATAGGATTTTTAGTGATCTATTTCATATCGAGATTGTTCAACAAGAAATAAATTGAAATCTTTTTAGAACTTCTAACCTTCTGATGGAATTTGTCGCATAAAAATCAATATTAATGATGTTAAGAACGGTCGTCCTTGCGAGGCACGAAGCAATCTCATTTGATAAAAAGATACCATAAATGAGATTGTGCCAAAAGCATTCCTCTGGAGCTTCAATCGATGACAAATCCATTTCGCGTGCCTACCGCAGGAAGGGTATTTCATAGGCGGCAGATTCTTCGTGCCTCAAAATGACAGCTTATTTAAGATTGTGGCATTTGAAAAGCACCTAAGCTTCCGTTGGGCGTAAATATGATTTTAAAACCTTTATTAAATGATTTGTTTTGCGCTTTACCGTAAAATAATTAAGTTACCCTGCATAAAACAAACCTAACTGTAGTGAATAGGAAAATAAATCTTCATTCCCACTGAAGCATAGGGAAATGAAGAATAAATAATCTAGTTTTAACCAAATTAATGAATAAAACACTCTCGCTAAAACAAGAAATTGCTTACGCCGCCGGTATGATTGGTTGGAGCACAATGACGAATATCATCATTGTGATGCTGCCCTATTTTTATCTACCACCAAGTAACGCTGGCTTACCGCCATTGGTACCGCAGCTTGTTTTTTTAGGGTTGTTTAATATCTTATCCATTATTGCCGCTTCCGGAAGATTGGTTGATGCAGTTTTCGATCCCTTTATTGCTTCTAAAAGCGATGCAAGCACCAACCCGAAGGGCAGAAGAATGCCCTTTATGAAATGGGCAATTATACCAGCAATCATTTTCTGTGGATTAGTTTTCTACCCAATACAAAAAAGTGAAAGTTTACACAATGCCTGGTGGCTAACCATAACACTTTGTTTATTTTTTGTTTCAGTCACCACTTACATTATTCCGTATAATGCCCTATTGGCTGAGGTAACGAATACCCCTAGACAAAAAGTGAAATTATCCAGTTACCAGCAAGTAGGCTTTGTAATCGGGATTATTCTATCTGCCTGCACCAATAATTTTGCCGATCTGGTTCAGCAGCATTTTGCAATTGCAAACCGAAGCGAGGCTGTGCAAATAGCCATTTGGGGTTTATGTATTTTATCAGGATTGGTGATGTTATTGCCTGTTTTCTTTATTAACGAGAAAGATTTTTCGGTAGCTAAGCCTACACATATTCAACTTTGGCCTGCGATTAAAAACACCTTTAAAAACAGCAACTTCAAATATTACCTCGTTTCAGATTTTGCTTTTTATACGGCTTTGAGCATTATCTCAAGCGGATTATTATTCTTCTGTACAGTTTTATTGGGCTTGCCAGAATCAGAAGGCGGAAAATTTATGGGTGCCATGGTGATGGCTTCTTTACTTTTTTATCCGGTTGTTAATTTCGGATCAGCAAAAATTGGCAAAAAACCATTTGTTCTTGCTGCATTTGTAGTTCTTTGCTTAATCTTTGTCACTATCTTTTTTTTGGGAAAATTACCGCTCCTGCCACGTACTCAACTTTATATTTTAGTCCTTTCTGCTTCCTTTCCATTAGCTGCATTAGGGATTTTACCCAACGCCATTTTGGCTGATATTGCTCAAAAAGATACTATAGAAACTGGTGAAAATCATGAAGGGATGTTCTTTGCAGTGAAGTACTTGTTTGTAAAACTAGGGCAAACGCTTGGAATAGCCATTTTTGCCATGCTGACCATCTATGGCAAAGATCCTGGAAATGATTTCGGTTTACGCTTAAATGGAATTGTAGGTTTTGGACTCTGTTTAATCGCTTTAATTTGCTTTAGCAGGTTTAAGGAAGGGAAATGATTGAATTAGAGGATGACTGAATGATAGAATAAACCATCCTAAAATCATTCAATCCGCGTCCGACTCGTACATTCAAAATTAGTTGCTCTTCGCTGATTGAATCATTTAATAATTCATAGATTCGAAATTCACTCCTTCAATCATTTTAATTTACCTATCTTTGCAGCGAAGCAGGAATAAGGGCTTGCCATTCTGAATGGCATATTCTCTCCGCAAGTTAGTCCTTCAACAATTGATCGTTCTAGCTTCTTCGATAAATATTACAGAAAAAAATACATGTTATTCAAAGAATTAAACCTCATTGAGCCAATTTTAAAGGCCCTTGAGAAAGAAGGTTATACTCAACCTACGCCAATACAGGAGCAATCCATACCCACAATATTAAAAGGAAAAGATTTATTAGGTTGCGCACAAACCGGAACGGGTAAAACCGCGGCTTTTGCCATCCCAATGTTGCAATTATTACACGAAAAACACATCAATACTAAAGCGACAAAAAATATAAAAGCTTTGGTTTTAACTCCTACGCGTGAGCTTGCGATTCAAATTGAAGAAAGTTTTAAAGCTTACGGAAGCAACCTTAATTTACGCAGACTGGTTATTTTTGGTGGTGTAAACCAACACTCGCAAGTGGAAGCTTTGCGTAAAGGTGTTGATATTTTAGTGGCCACCCCAGGCCGTTTATTGGATTTAATGAACCAAGGTTTCATTAGTTTAAATACGATTGAACTTTTCGTTTTGGATGAGGCTGACCGTATGTTGGATATGGGTTTCATCCACGATGTAAAAAAAGTGGTGGCTAAATTGCCTGCAAAACGCCAGACCTTATTTTTCTCGGCTACGATGCCTGATGAAATTCAAAAATTGGCGAATACCATTTTATCTAGTCCGACAAAAGTGGAGGTTACACCAGTATCTTCTACCGCTGAAACTATTAACCAATCGATCTATTTTGTAGATAAGCCGGATAAAAAGAAACTTTTAATCCATTTGTTGGAAGACAAAGCGATTGAGACAGCTTTGGTATTTACCCGTACAAAACATGGTGCAGATCGTATTGTCAAAGATTTAGCCCATGCTCAAATTAAAGCTGCTGCCATTCACGGAAATAAATCGCAAAATGCTCGTCAAAGGGCTTTAACTGACTTTAAGGATAGAAAAATCCGCGTTTTAGTGGCTACTGATATTGCTGCCCGCGGCATTGATATTGATCAGTTATCTCACGTTTTTAACTATGAATTACCCAATATTCCTGAATCTTATGTACACAGGATCGGCCGTACTGGTCGTGCTGGTGCAAATGGTATTGCGATTTCATTCTGCGATGCCGAAGAGAATGAGTATTTATTAGATATTCAGAAACTGATTAAAATTACTTTACCTGTTGTTGATAACCATCCTTACCCCTTAACCTGGGAAAGTATGCTGGCAAAAAATCAGGTTAAACGTAAGCCACAAGCACAATCGAAAGGTGGCGGTGGTGGCAAAAGAGGTAGCAGTGATGGAAACATGAGCGGCAAACCTCGTAATGCCAGTAACAACCGCAGGTTCGGCGGAAATAGAAATAAGGCTAAAGCATAGTTTAAGCTGAAAGAATAAAGCAGAAAAGCTAAAGCCTTTCTTGCCAAATACATCAAAACCCGGGTTGTAAATTATAGCTCGGGTTTTGTTTTTATCCGTCGGCTGAAGCCGGACGGCAATGAATAGGCAAATTGCAAAATATCCGACACAAACGGTCGTCCTTGCGAGGCACGAAGCAATCTTAATGCGTTCGCTATGAAGCTCATAGTTGTAGGATTGCTTCTTTCCCAAAATGACGAAGCGCATAAGAACCTTGAGTTGAGTTTGCAATTCTTTTTTTATCCGTCGGCTGAAGCCGGACGGCAATGAATAGGCAAATTGCAAAATACTCGACACAAACGGTCGTCCTTGCGAAGTACGCAAGGAATCTTAATGCGTTCGCTATGAACCCCACAGTTGTAGGATTGCTTCTTTCCCAAACTGACGAAGCGCATAAAAAACCCCGAGTTGAGTTTGCAATTCTTTTTTAAGCCGCCGGCTGAAGCCGGACGGCAATGAATGGGCAAAATGCAAAATACCCATAACACAAATGGTCGTCCTTGCGAGGCACGAAGCAATCTTAATGCGTTCGCTATGAAACCCATAGTTTAGGATTGCTTCGTACCTCAAAATGACGAAGCGCATAAAAAACCCTGAGTTGAGTTTGCAATTCTTTTTTTATCCGTCGGCTGAAACCGGACGGCAATGAATAGGCAATTTGCAAAATACCCGACACAAACGGTCGTCCTTGCGAGGCACGAAGCAATCTTAATGCGTTCGCTATGAAACCCATAGTTGTAGGATTGCTTCTCTCCCAAAATAACGAAGCGCATAAAAAACCCTGAGTTGAAAATTCAACTCAGGGTTATCTTTTTGAAACTTTATAAAGCTTTCAGCTTTAGTCTTTAAGCTTTAGTCTTGATTAAACCACCACATTAATAATCTTGCCTTTCACGAAAATGATTTTTTTAGGCGCTTTGCCATCTAAAAATTTCTGGAACTGCTCATCTGCTAATAAAATTGCTTCCACTTCTGGCTGCGCTAATGTTAAGCTCAAATTCAGGTTCATCTTCATTTTACCATTGATAGAAACCGGGTACGCAAATTCATCCTCTACTAAATGTTCTGGATTGAAAATCGGAAATTCCGTGTAAGACAAGCTACCTGCTTCATTACCCAATTGAATCCAAAGTTCTTCGCAAATGTGGGGCGCATAAGGCGACAAAATAATCACCATATCCTGTAGAATGCTCCGTTTGTTGCATTTTAAATCCGTTAACTCATTTACCGCAATCATGAAACTGGAAACAGAAGTATTGAAAGAGAACCGCTCAATATCATCCTGAACTTTCTTAATGATTTTATGCAGCGATTTTAATTCGGCTTTGGTTGGTTCAGCATCAGAAACAGCAAACTCCCATGCTTCATTGTGGAATAATCTCCAGAATTTGCGCAAAAACTTAAATACGCCTTCAATACCGTTTGTATTCCAAGGTTTGCTTTGCTCCAGCGGACCTAAAAACATCTCATACATACGCAACGTATCAGCTCCGTAACGCTCAATCAAATCATCTGGATTAACCACATTGAATTTTGATTTAGACATTTTCTCGACTTCAACACCACAAATGTATTTTCCACCTTCAAGAATAAACTCAGCATTAGCATACTCTTCCCTCCAGGCTTTGAATTTATTTAAATCTAACGTATCATTTTCTACGATGTTAACATCAACATGCAATGCCGATGTTTTATATTCTTTTTTAAGGCCCGCAGAAACGTAAGTGTTAGTTGGCTTGCCATCGGCGTCATTAATTCTGTAAACAAAATTACTTCTACCCTGAATCATCCCTTGGTTGATCAATTTTTTGAAAGGTTCTTCCTCCTTGGTATAACCTAAATCTTTCAAAAATTTGTTCCAGAAACGACTATATAATAAGTGGCCGGTTGCGTGTTCTGAACCACCAATGTACAAATCTACATCCTTCCAGTATTCAATAGCCTCTTTTGAAGCGAAGTCAGCATTGTTATTGGCATCCATGTAACGGTACCAGTACCAGCTACTTCCTGCCCAACCCGGCATGGTGCTTAATTCATAATGTCCGCCCTCCTTCGGGCTCCATCCTTCAGCTCTTGCCAAAGGTGGTTCACCTGTTTCAGTTGGTAAATATTTATCAATTTCGGGTAGGATTAAAGGTAATTCTTCTTCCTGAATCAAGTATGGCAACCCATCTTTGAAGTAAACCGGAATTGGCTCTCCCCAATAACGTTGGCGACCAAAAATAGCATCGCGTTGGCGGAAATTAACTTTTGCTTTTCCTACTTTTTCTACCTCTAACCATTTATTTAAAAACGGAACAGCTTCTTTATAAGTCAACCCGTTAATAAAACCTGAGTTAATATACTTGCCCTCTTTAGTTGGGTCAGCTTGTATTTCAATATCCTGCTGACCATCCAAAATCTGGATAATTGGCAAGTTGAAGTGCGTTGCAAATAACCAGTCGCGTTGATCGCCACTTGGCACACCCATTACCGCACCCGTTCCATAACCGGCAAGTACGTAATCAGCAATCCACAATTGAACGCGTTCGCTATTTACCGGGTTAATCACATAAGTACCAGTAAATGCTCCTGAAACAGTTTTCGTATCCGCCATGCGGTCTAATTCCGATTTCTTTTTGGTTTGAGAAATATAATTCTCGATATCTTGTTTTTGTGCCGCCGTAGTTAGTTCGGCAACCCATTCATGTTCTGGAGCCAATACCAAATAGGAAACGCCGAAAATAGTATCTACTCGAGTGGTGAAAACTTCAATTTGTTTATCGCTGCCTTCCACCTGGAACTTCACACTCGCACCAACGCTTTTACCAATCCAATTACGTTGCATTTCCTTGATCGGTTCAGGCCAGTCGATAGTATCTAAACCTTGCAAAAGCCTATCCGAGTAAGCCGTGATTCTCATGCTCCACTGCATCATTTTCTTTTGTTCAACAGGAAATCCGCCACGCTCAGAAAAACCATCTTTCACTTCATCATTTGCCAAAACTGTTCCTAAAGCCGGGCACCAGTTTACGGTGCTTTCTCTCAGGTAAGTCATACGGTATTTTAACAACTCGATTTGTTTTTCCTCATCTGTAAAAGTAGCCCAATCACTCGGTAAGAAAGATTTCACATCATCATCGCAAACTGCCTTAACATCGGCTGTGCCTGACGCATTGAACTTTTCAATTAAGGTAGTGATGTCTTCTGCCCTATCATTTTCAATGTTATACCATGAATTAAATAACTGCATGAAAATCCATTGCGTCCACTTATAATAAGATGGCTCGCTGGTACGCACTTCGCGACTCCAATCAAAAGAAAAACCAATTTGGTCTAACTGCCGACGGTAAGTTGCAATGTTCGCCTCCGTTGTAATAGCCGGATGCTGACCGGTTTGGATAGCATATTGTTCTGCTGGCAAACCAAATGAATCGTATCCCATTGGATGCAACACATTAAATCCTTTAAGGCGCTTATATCTCGAAAAAATATCTGATGCAATGTAACCCAGCGGATGACCAACATGTAAGCCAGCTCCTGATGGATAAGGAAACATGTCTAACACGTAATATTTTGGTTTCTCAGAGTGGTTTTCGGCTTTGAATGTTTGATTATCGGCCCAAAACTTCTGCCACTTTTGTTCTATTTCTTTGAATTGGTAATCCATTGCAAGTTTTAATTTTTAAAGGGGCGAAATTACGGAAATTAAGGGGTTTAGAGAAACATAATTTTTGCTATGGAAACACAGATTTTCACTGAATTAGGATTTACATGTTTGTTCGATAGATCGTCATTGCGAGGCACGAAGCAATCCACTTTTTCCTTAAAGATTGCTTCGTGCCTCGCAATGACGAAAGACTTAAAAAAATGCGCCACTGATGTAAAACCAATGGCGCAAGCAAATAATCGGGGAATTATTTTTTTTTATCGTGTTAAAGAATAGATTTTAACAACGTTTGTTTTATCAAGTTTAGCAGTAAACTGCAATTGGTTTGTGGTCAACGCCGTAACGGTGCCATAATAATTGCCTTCAGCAAAAGAGATATTCAACTTGTTATCAACAATAACATAATTACCAATGGTTCTGTTACCCTTAATACTTTGTTCAACCTGATCATCATTATCTGCTTTGAAATCCATATAGTCGCCACTTAATCCAGTAATTGTACCATTAACTTTACTTGGATCTGCCAGTGCATCAGCAGCTGTGTAGCCAGATACCTCTATCTTCGCTATGCTCCATCTACCAGTAATACGAGCTTTAACAGACTCATCGTCTTTCTTACATGAAAATAGAACAGAGGTAAATACAATAATTAAACCGAGCAGGGTAATTTGTCTTTTCATTTGAATTTTAATTGGGTTATTAAGATAACGGCCTTTGAACAAATTTCGTACCGCACTGTTAGAATCGTCAAAATTTTTAAGGTATTTCCCAAACTAAATATTGGCCTGTGCCGTTAATGATGATTATATTGGTGTTTATCAGGTATAATTTATATTTTCGCAAAAACAAAAGAAAAATACATGGAAGAATTCGAAGTAAGTGACGCATCTAAGAAAACCAAAACCGTATATATCTCTACTATTATTAGTATTGCATTGGTTTTATTAATGCTCGGACTGCTTGGGTTGGTACTTGTACATGCCAAAAACCTATCAAACTATGTTAAAGAAAACATAGTTTTAAATATCATTGTAGATGAGGGTGCGAAAGAGGCGGATGTTTTGGCTTTTCAAAAAGAGTTAAATGCAAATAAAGCGGTTAAACAAACCCAATACGTAAACAAAGAGCTTGCAGCCAGAAATCTTACTCAGGATTTAGGCGAGGATTTTGTAAACTTTTTAGGCTACAATCCTTTAACATCAACCTTTGATGTGTATTTGAAAGCAGAATATGCAAATAACAAAAGTATAGAGGGGTTGAAAGCTTCTATTTCAAAAAACCCCGTGGTTAAAGAGGTTGTTTATCAAAGCTCTTTAATTGATATGGTAAACAAAAATATCAATACTATTGGATTGATTATTTTGGCTTTTGCAGCACTACTTTTAGTCATTTCTATTGCATTGATAAACAACACGATACGACTAGCTATTTATTCTCAAAGATTTTTAATCAAAAGTATGCAGCTAGTTGGTGCAACGAAAAATTTTATTCGACGTCCTTTCTTATTATTTGCTGCATTACATGGTTTAATAGCAGCGTTCATTGCAATCATTATTTTATTGGCTACCTTAATATATGCCAGAAAAGAAGTGCCTGAAATTATCATCTTAAACAATTACAAAGAATTCGGTTTTGTATTTGTTGCGTTAGTAATTATAGGCATATTTATAACAGGCATTAGTACCTGGTTTGCAGTGAGCAGATATTTACGTTTAAAATCTTATAACCTTTATAGATAATGGCATTAGAGAAAAAAACAAATCCGATTGCAAAGGATGTGAAAAACGAGTTGGTTTTCACGAAAAAGAATTATCAATTATTGTTAATTAGTATGGCTATTGTAGCTCTTGGCTTCATTTTAATGATGGGCACAACAGGCGACATTTACGATTTTAGAAGGACACTCCTTGCTCCTTTAGTGGTATTATTTGGTTTTGCCTTCGGCATTTACGCTATTTTAAAAAAATAATTTGGCATAGCTAGCGCATTTTTTTAACTTTAATTGATGACAACAACTAATTTGCAAATCGAGATAAATTCTCTGCCCATGAATCTTAGGCAGGAGGTTGCAGACTTTGTTGAATTTCTGAAATCAAAAAACAAAAATACATCGAGGCCAGAATCACGTGAATTTGGGTTTGCAAAAGGCAAAATAAAACTATCGGATGATTTTGACGAACCTTTAGAAATGTTTGCTGATTATATCTAAATGGCTTTTCTTTTAGATACACACGCATTTCTCTGGTTTGTGGCAGGCGACAAACAATTGCCTTTATCTATTAAATCCGAACTCATTGACATCAATCAACCTTGTTTTTTAAGCATTGCATCTCTCTGGGAAATAGCCATCAAAAAGCAAATTGGCAAACTAGAATTAAATATCGGTTTTAATGAATTATTTCGGTTTGCCGAGCGAAATCAGATCGAAATCATTTCTATTAATGAAGCTCATCTTTCTACACTCCTAGATTTAGAATTCATCAACAATGACCCTTTTGATAGAATTATTGTCTCGCAAGCTATTGCTGAAGATTTAGTTTTAATCTCGAAAGATCATAAATTAAAAAAATACAAAATAAAATTAAGGTGGGAATAATCCACTATTAAACCTATGAACGACTATTATCAAGCCATAATTCTAGCAATAATTGAAGGATTAACTGAATTCTTACCCGTATCGAGTACGGGCCACATGATTATCGGTTCTTCATTTATGGGCATCGCAAGCGATCCGTTTGTGAAATTATTTACAGTAGCCATTCAATTGGGTGCTATTTTATCGGTTGTGGTACTATATTTTAAAAGATTTTTTAAATCGATCAATTTTTACATTAAACTTTTAGTGGCCTTCATACCGGCGGCAATATTTGGTTTATTATTAAGCAAAAAAATCGATGAGCTTTTGGAAAGTCCGATGGCTGTAGGCATTTCACTTTTAATTGGCGGTGTAATTCTTTTGTTTGTAGATAAATGGTTTAACAAGCCAACATTTAACGAAGAAGAAGATGTAACTTATCTTACTGCTTTGAAAATTGGTTTCTTTCAATGCATTGCTATGATTCCTGGAGTTTCTCGCTCAGGAGCGACAATTGTTGGTGGTATGACTCAGAAACTAAGTAGAAAATTGGCAGCAGAATTCTCATTCTTTTTAGCGGTGCCTACGATGTTTGCTGCAACTGCTAAGAAGCTCTTGGATTTTTATCAAGATCCTAAAAATATCATTACTCCAAAACAAATTAACTTTCTCATAGTTGGAAATATTATTGCTTTTATTGTGGCGTTATTGGCTATTAAAAGTTTTATTGGCTATTTAAATAAACACGGTTTCAAAATGTTTGGCTGGTATAGAATTATTGCGGGTTTAATCATCATCATCCTGCTAATGACTGGCCATAACTTAGAAATAATTTAATCTGTATCTTTGCGCAAAAAAAGATTTGTGAGTACAGAAAATTCAAAGTTTAAAGATTTCAATTTTGCAGAAGGCGAACTGCTTCTAATAAATAAGCCATACAAGTGGACATCCTTTGATGTGGTTGGCAAGATTCGTAATTCTTTAAAGCCTCTAAAACTTAAAGTTGGCCATGCCGGCACTTTAGATCCATTAGCTACAGGCCTGCTCATTATCTGCACTGGCAAATTAACCAAGCAAATAGATACCTTTCAGGCAGAAGAAAAAGAATATACCGGCACCATGATTTTAGGTGCCACCACCCCTTCTTTCGATATGGAAACGGAGGTTGATGAAACTTTCGATATCAGTCAAATCACCAAAGAGCAAATTTATGCAGCCTGTAAACCATTTATTGGCGATATAGAACAATATCCGCCAGCACATTCAGCGGTAAAAGTTAATGGCGAACGTTTATACGTAAAAGCAAGATTAGGCGAAGAGGTAGAATTGCGAAAGCGTTTTGTAACCGTTCCTGAGTTTGAAATTACCCGTATCGAACTGCCAGAAGTAGATTTCAGAATCGTTTGCAGTAAAGGAACGTACATCCGTTCACTCGTTTCCGATTTCGGGAAACAACTCAACAATGGCGCCTATTTATCAAAACTCACGCGTACCCGTAGTGGAAACTTTTTGCTTTCCGATTCATTTGAGGTTTTAGAACTCGTTAATTATATTCGCAGTAAGAAGGAAGAGCCAAAAACCGAACCTCAACTATGAACAACATTAAAAATCGAAACACTAGATTTGTAAAAGAATTCTTTTTAATTGTTGCTGGTGTAACTTCAGCCTGTTTTGGTTTGAAAAGCTTTTTAATGCCAAACGAATTTATTGATGGCGGCGTCACTGGTATTTCACTGTTGGTAAGCACCTTAACCAAATGGAATTTATCTTACCTCATTGCCATCATTAACATTCCTTTCGTAATTTTAGGCTACAAACAAATAGGCAAAGCTTTTGCCATTAAAACAGCTATTGCCATTGCAACATTGGCCGTAGCATTGATTGTAGTTCCTTTCCAACCCATTACTCACGATAAATTATTGATTGCATTTTTTGGTGGTTTGTTTCTAGGCGGAGGAATTGGTTTGGCTATGAGAGGCGGTTGCGTAATCGATGGTACAGAAGTTTTGGCGCTTTACATCAGTAAAAACAGCATTTTAACGGTCGGCAATATTATCCTGATTTTAAACATCATTATCTTTGCATTTGCCGCTTATTTCCTCAACATCGAAACTGCGCTTTATGCCATTTTAACCTACCTCTCTGCATCAAGCACGATTGATTTTATTGTAAATGGTTTGGAACAGTACACCGGCGTTACCATTATCTCCGAACATCAGGAAGAAATTAAGGCCTATATTATTAACGATATGAAACGTGGTGTTACCATTTACAAAGGCGAAGGCGGCTATGGCGAAAAGAAAGATCTCGATATCATTTTTACCGTAGTAACGAAGTTAGAAATGAGCAAATTACAATCGGCTATCAGACAAATCGATGCAGATGCGTTCGTTATTCAGCAACAAATTGCCGATTTAAAGGGCGGTGTAGTAAAACGCCATGCATTACATTAAAATATAAATAATAATTAGGGCATGCCCCCAAGCTGCGCAAGGGGCCGGGCTGTACGCTAAATCCCCGATGTAAAATCGGGGTATACCGCTTCCATCCCTCATGCAAAACCCATAACCATAAAACATTCCCATTGAAAATATACCACAACCTTTCAGACTTTCAAAAACTGGATAATGCCGTAGTTACCATTGGCACTTTTGATGGGGTACATTTCGGCCATCAAAAAATCATCAAACAATTGGTTGCCAAAGCCAAAGCCGACAAGGGTGAAAGTGTTATTTTAACCTTTTTTCCGCATCCAAGAATGATTATTGATCCTGAAAACCAGGATCTGAAAATGATTAACACCATCAACGAGAAAGCAGAAATTTTGAGAAGTTTAGGTGTAGATCATTTAATTATTACCCCTTTTACCAGAGATTTTTCGAATCAAACGCCTGATGAATACATCACAAATACACTAGTTGAAAACATCGGAACCAAACACATTATAATTGGATACGATCATCGCTTTGGAAAAGACCGGTCTGGTAATCTAACTGACTTAAAAGCTGCAGGCATCCATTTCGGTTTTACGGTAGAAGAAATTAAAGAGCAGGATATTCACGATGTTGCAGTGAGTTCGACTAAAATCCGCCAGGCACTTTTAGCCGGTGATGTAAGCTTAGCCGCCGATTACTTAGGTTATCCATTTTCAATTTTCGGCAGAGTAATTAAAGGCGATAAAATTGGCAGAACGATAGGCTTTCCAACAGCAAACCTATTTGTAGAGGAAACCTACAAACTTATTCCTGGAGATGGAATCTATGCAGTTACAGTAGAAATAAGTGAGGAGTTTGAAGAAGGAAGTGTAGATTCAGAAAGCAGACTCCGGACTTCGGACTCCAGACTTCGGACTTTCAAAGGAATGGCTTACATCGGCCAGCGGCCCACCATAAATGGAATGACCAGAAATATCGAGGTCAATATCTTTGATTTCGATCAGGAAATTTACGGACAGGATATCAAAATGAACTTCCTTAAATTTTTACGCCACGATGTAAAGTTTACAGGGCTTGAAGCATTAACATTACAACTTCATCAAGACAAAGAAGCTACACTCGCATTTTTTGCATCATCTGCAACACATTTAAAAAAATAATTCCTCCAAAAAAGGCCTCAATTCGTTATATTAGCGGCAATGAGGCTTTTTTACATCATCATATTCTTTTGTATACCTTGTTGTTTTGTGAGTGCCGCATCACAAATAAAAACAGGTTATGCTGTAATTAAATCCACGCCTACAAGTTTTCAGCCTTATCATAGTCAGGTTAAATTCCATCAGCAAACGGCAATGGAAAACGAAAGTATTGAAAAGGATCTCCTCAACAATTACCAGCATCAAAATTTCACCGGCATACTATCGCTGTTATTTTTCACTACTATTTTTTTGAAGTTTTATTTTTCTATTTCCAAAAAAATAGTACAAACTATCAGGCAAAATTATTGGTATTCGTTTAAAATGCTTTACCCAAAACATGTATTTTGGTAATTAAGTTGGCAATTCGTAAAAACCGAAAGTCCAATTTATTTAAATTTTAAATTACCATCATTATCAATGCATTTACCAGACTTAATAGCCGATTTAGGATTAATACTCGCCGCAGCAGGAATAACAACGCTCATATTTAAAAAAATAAAACAACCCTTAGTACTAGGTTACATCCTGGCGGGACTATTGGTTGGCCCACATCTCGATTTTTTTCCTTCAGTAACTGATACAAAAAGTATCAACATTTGGGGAGAAATTGGAGTAATATTCTTGCTGTTTAGTTTGGGGTTAGAATTCAGTTTCAAAAAACTGGTAAAGGTTGGCGGCTCGGCTTCCATTACAGCTGTTGTAGAAGTTGTTTTTATGTTGCTCATTGGTTTCGCCGCCGGCAAGTTAATGGGCTGGAAAACGATGGACAGTATATTTTTAGGCGGTATACTTTCTGTTTCATCAACCACAATTATTATCAGGGCATTTGAAGAACTCGGTGTAAAGCACAAAAAGTTTGCTGGTTTAGTTTTCGGTGTGCTGATTGTAGAAGATTTAGTGGCCATTTTATTGTTGGTGTTATTATCAACCTTAGCAGTAAGCCAGCAATTTGCAGGAAGCGAAATGCTCATTTCAATTTTAA
Source organism: Pedobacter sp. AC212 (assembly GCF_979258625.1). Classification (NCBI taxonomy): domain Bacteria; kingdom Pseudomonadati; phylum Bacteroidota; class Sphingobacteriia; order Sphingobacteriales; family Sphingobacteriaceae; genus Pedobacter; species Pedobacter sp. AC212. The sequence continues at coordinate 4,771,214 of NZ_OZ409870.1, forward strand.
AACTTGCATTTTTCCTGGTGCTTTGGTTTTTAGGCGGAATCTTCCTCATTCCAACATTTTTAAAGGCCACCAGAAAATTAATGAATGATGAAACGATGCTAGTAGTTTCATTGGCACTTTGCTTAATCATGGTTTTGCTTGCAGTTAAAGTGGGCTTTTCTCCAGCTTTAGGGGCCTTTATTATGGGCTCAATTTTAGCAGAAACAACACAGGCAGAGAAAATAGAGCATCTCACAAAATCAGTTAAAGATTTATTCGCAGCGGTGTTTTTTGTATCTGTAGGCATGCTCATTGATCCAAAAATTCTGGTGGATTATGCTTTGCCAATTGTTATCGTAACCCTGGCTACCATTTTGGGTAAGTTTCTAAGCTCAAGTCTTGGCGCATTATTATCTGGTCAGCCGCTCAAAACATCGGTACAGGCCGGAATGAGTTTGGCGCAAATTGGAGAGTTTTCTTTTATAATTGCCACTTTAGGCCTTACGCTTAAAGTAACCAGCGATTTTCTCTATCCTATCGCCGTAGCCGCATCAGCAATTACTACGTTCACAACACCGTATCTCATTAAATTATCAGAACCTTTTTATCAGTTCCTAACCAGAATATTGCCAAAGAAATGGATTGATGGGATATCAAGGTACAGTTCCAGTACGGCTGGAATCACCACTTTAAGTGACTGGAAAATCCTACTGCGCAGTTATGCGTTTAACACCATTATCCACTCGGTAATTATCATTGCCGTGATCTTTTTAGCTTCGCGATATGTGCAACCGTTTATCGCTAAAAACGTGGTTAATGGTCTAAAATCTACTATCATTAGTTTAGTTGCATCGTTCATTCTAATGGCTCCTTTTTTATGGGCATTATCCATCAGAAGGATACAGAAAACGGCTTATTCTCATTTGTGGTTAAACAAGAAATATACCCGTGGACCATTAATTGCAATCGAAGTATTTAGAATTGCACTGGGAATATTTTTTGTCGGGTTTTTGATGTATGAATTTTTCGATACATGGGTCGCCGCTGGAATTGCATTAGCTTTAATTGTGTTAATGATGGTCATATTTTCGCGAAAACTTCAATCCTTCTACAACAAGCTGGAAAAACGTTTCATGCTAAATTTGAATGCCAGAGAAAACCAAAAGCCTGATATTTTACCTTGGGATACCCACTTAACCGAAATTAAGGTATCACCAGAATCGGATGTGGTTGGAAAAACGCTTTCAGAACTAATGATTAGGGAAAAGTATGGGGTAAATATTGCCTTAATTGAACGTGGTAGAAACAACATTCCAACGCCTGGCCGCGATGAGAGACTTTACCCGAATGATAATTTATTGCTGATTGGAGCTGATGATCAGCTCGCCTCAGTAAAGGCACTCCTTGATGTGGATATACCGCATCATGAAGAAGAAAAATCTTTCCCCGATAAGGAAATGACACTGCAGAAAGTGGTTGTCAATACCGATTCACCGGTGTATGGCTTAAGCATTCGAAATGCTGGCATCCGTGAAAAAGCACAAGCATTAATTGTTGGCATTGAACGGGGTACCGAACGCATCTTAAATCCTTCATCCGATTTCATATTTGATAAGGGAGACGTCATTTGGATCGTGGGGAACAATAAGAAAATTAAGGAGGTAATATAATAATCCCAAGTCAACAGTTTTAGTTTAGAGCATAGTTGATTATTTACGATATTATTTTTTTTGCTTCAGACTGCCGACTCCATACTGAGGACTTTTTTATATATTCGTGTATAACCTAACCTATGAAAGTTGATAGAGAAAAGAGTGAATTTTTAGATGACCTGATTGAACAGTGGCAAACCACTGGCTTAATTACTGAAGACACTGGTAGCAAACTTCGCAAAAGCTATGAGGCTAAAAATTTCGATTGGTTGCGTTTAGCTCAGTATGCTTTTTGGGTTGCCCTTGCTTGCGGGTTTATCGCACTCGGTTCATTATTAATAGATAATTCCATCCTCAACTATCTTAAAAGGGTTTACAACACACCGAATATTGTTATTGCAATTGTTTCAGGAGGTTTGGCTGCCTGGCTTTACATGCTAGGATTTAGAAGAAAAAAGAAAGTGGCTCATTTAAAGTTTAGCAATGAGGCCATCGTATTTTCAGCAATATTACTTACGGCAAATGCAATTGCCTATTTCGGAAAGGCAATGGACAATGGTTCCGGAAATTTTTCAATTTTAATCTTAATCTCCGTTTTCATTTATGGGGGGTTAGGGTACTTTTTCAATTCCCGGCTCATCTGGTTTTTCGCACTAATCTCTTTAGGCGCCTGGTTCGGAACAGAAACAGGTTATTTAAGCCGTTGGAATTATTATTTCCTGGGGATGAATTATCCTTTGCGCTTCGTTGTTTTTGGAGCGGGTTTAACGGCAGCTTCGTTCATTATGAAAGCAGTACCCAAAACACAACATTTCTTCCAGGCAACTTACATTGCCGGAATGGTTTACTTATTTGTCTCACTTTGGGCATTATCCGTTTTCGGGAATTTTGCCAGTTTAGAAGAATGGTATTCGGTAAGGCAATTAAGCTTATTTTATTGGGCATTAATTTCGGCAATAGTTTGTGTGGCAAGCACCCTATTTGGCTTAAAATATCATGATGATATTGCCCGTGAATTCGGGATCACCTTTTTGTTTATAAACCTCTACACCCGTTACTTCGAATACTTCTGGGATAGCTGGCATAAAGCGTTGTTCTTTTCGGTACTTGCAGCATCTTTTTGGTTAATCGGCAGGAAGGCCGAGAAAATTTGGAATGTTGAGTTTCTGAAATAGGAATGAACACGGGTTATACTCACAAAACCAATTCTACGGCTTTTTAGATATTTTGCAGCGCAAAGACTGTGATACCTGGGTCAACGTGGTCCCTCCCATACTACCTGTCTACCGCAGGCGGTCAATCTTTGATTTAAGTTTGGGGAAGATGAAAGTTTCGAGCAATCAAAAGGATTTTCGTTATGTCGGGGCTATTTAACTTATTTCAGAACTGTTTTGGTGGTTTTATGCACAAACGTTGTATTTAAACCCGACATAAACGAACACGGAACGCAGTGAAGTAAAGTGTTTGGCGGGACTGAAAGCCGCCATTAAAACAGCGCTTTCATTTCTAAATATTTAAATTTAAACTGAAGGAAATCCTGAGAACCTCCAAATAACTACGGCTAACTTCATACTGGAATAGTTTCTTTTACAACAAAATTACCAACTGTTTGATCACCAAATAAGCGGCCAGCACGTATAAAAATATGGCGATCGATTTATTGATGATCAGGCTGCTTAGCGCAAATTTTTCCTGAATAAAAGTGGCAAAATGCGCATAAACATATAATGCTACTGCAGAACCTACACCAGAACCTAAGCTAAAAATAATCAGCGAAAGGTAATCGGTCTCAATCCATTCGTGCAAGATTACATAGTTGCCAAAAAATAACCAAAAAGGAATCTGTACTGGATTTAAAACACCTAATATTAATCCGTAAAGTACGCTACCACTACGTTTATCCTCTTTTTTATTGCTGGTAATAGGTACTTTTTTTCTGTTTACCCATGTGATTGTGCCCATGGTAATAAACATCAAAATCATAAAGCAATCTACTAATGTGCCTAACCTAACTTCACTCACGGCCTCATTAGGATTGATGTCGCTCATTGCCCAGCGGGCAAAACGCATCATTCCAAATGTAAAAAACACCTCTACGCAAGAGAAAGAAAGGATGAAATACCAAACCTGGCGCATACCTTTATTAATGGCAAGTTGCGCAACCGTGAGGTTGATATTACCAGGAGGGATATACCCCATGGCGTTGAGAAGAATGCCTATTAAAAAGGTGAGAAAAAGCATTGCCGAAATTATGGATTTAAATTCAAATGCGATGCTAAATATTTTCCTGTGTAAGAAGTCTTTTCTTTCACCAAATCTTCAGGGATACCCTCAAGAACAACTTTACCTCCACCATCTCCACCTTCCGGACCGATATCGATCACCCAATCGGCACACTTAATCATATCCATATTGTGCTCAATCACCAGAATAGTATTTCCCTGCTCAATCAACGTATTTAAAGCCTTCAATAGCTTTTTGATATCGTGGAAGTGTAAACCCGTAGTGGGCTCATCAAATATGAATAGTGTTTTGCTGGCGTTATTTCCTTTAATTAGAAACGAAGCCAGTTTAATTCGCTGGGCTTCACCACCTGATAAGGTATTAGATGATTGGCCTAAATGAACGTAACCCAAACCAACATCAACCAAAGGGTTTAATTTATTCAGAATTTTAGGTTCATCTTTAAAGAAATCCACCGCTTCATCGATAGTCATATCGAGAATCTCCGAAACATTTTTCTCTTTATAAACTACGTCTAACACCTGCTGCTTAAAACGTTTTCCTCCGCAAGCCTCGCATGGCAAATAAATATCTGCCATGAATTGCATTTCGATTTTCACCTCACCCTCACCCTGGCAAACATCGCAACGGCCACCTTCTACATTGAAAGAAAATGCTGCTGGCTTTAATCCAGCTGCTTTTGCCGATGCCAAACCAGAAAATAAAGCACGGATATCATCCCAGGCTTTTACATACGTTACCGGGTTAGATCGGCTTGAACGGCCAATTGGGTTTTGATCGACCATTTCTACGGCGCTGATCAAATCATAATTACCAAAAATCCCATCGTAAGCTCCGGTTTGTTCGCCAGCATAATTTCCAATGGCTTTCTGCAAAGCGGGATATAAAATCTTTTTGACCAAACTGGTTTTACCCGACCCTGAAACCCCACTAACCGCAGTAAAAACACCCAAAGGAAATTTAACATCGATGTTTTGAAGGTTGTTTTCTCTTGCACCTTTTATAAGGATATGATCTTTCCACTTCCGGCGCTTTTCTGGGATGGCAATTTTTTCTACCCCCGATAAATAGCGTCCGGTTAAACTGTTTTTATCTTTTAATATTTCTTCGTAATTCCCGCTAAAAACAAGGTTACCCCCGTGTGTTCCCGCCTCCGGACCGATGTCAATAATATAATCGGCAGCCCGCATCATTTCTTCTTCATGCTCCACAACTAAAACAGTATTGCCGACATTGCGCAAAGAAATTAATACTTCAATCAGTTTATTTGTATCTCGTGGATGCAAACCAATACTTGGCTCATCCAAAACATAAATAGAACCAACTAAGCTACTTCCCAAAGAAGTTGCCAAATTGATTCTTTGCGATTCTCCTCCTGATAAGGTATTTGATAAGCGATTTAAGGTTAAATAACCTAAACCAACATTATTTAAATACAGAAACCGGTTATCAATCTCGGCTAGTAAACGTTTAGCCACCTTAGCATCAGTTGCATTTAATTTCAACTCGTTAAAGAAAACTAAAGCTTTCGCTAAGGGCATTAAAACCACATCGATAATCGATTTTTCTGCAATCTTTACATAAGATGCATCCTTGCGCAATCGAGATCCTTTACATTCTGGGCAAGTGGTTTTCCCGCGGTAGCGAGACAACATTACCCGGTATTGAATTTTATAGGTCTGCTCTTCCAGCTCTTTAAAAAAAGCATCAAGGCCAGCAAAATATTTATTGCCCGTCCACAGTAAACGTTGCTCTTTCTCAGTTAGCTGACTGAAAGGACGATGTATGGGGAAATCGAATTTTGAAGAAGCTTTGATAAAGTTCTGCAACCAAACACTCATCTTCTCTCCTCTCCATGGCGCTATGGCATTATCAAAAACGCTTTTGCTCTTATCTGGAATCACCAGATCTTCATCAATACCAATTACGTTTCCATAACCTTCACAGCGTTTACATGCACCATAAGGATTATTAAAAGAGAAAAAGTTTGGCGTTGGCTCCTCGAACTTCATTCCGTCGAGCTCGAAGCGATCGCTGAAATGCTTGGTTTTACCATCAGCCTCAACATAACAATCACCCTTACCTTCAAAAAAGGCAGTTTGAACAGAATCGGCTAAGCGGCTTAAAGTTTCTTCTTCCTGATTAGCAACTATTCTATCAATTAAAATCTGAACCGTTTTATCATCGGTTAATTCAGCATCTTTGAAATCAGCATCATCTAATACAGATTCAATTTTTAAAATTTTATCTTCAATAAGTACCCGTAAAAATCCCTTTTGCAATAAAATAGCAAGTTCTTCTTTTATCGTGCGGTTGTTATGCGGGTATAAAGGGCAAAAAATTGTTACGGTGGTATCTTCAGGCAAAGCGCTTACATAATCAACCACGGTACTAACCGAATCTTTTTTCACTTCCTTTCCCGAAATCGGAGAAATCGTTTTCCCTATCCTCGAAAAAAGAAGTTTCAAATAATCGTATATTTCTGTGGAGGTACCCACTGTAGATCGAGGATTAGAAGTAATGACCTTTTGCTCAATGGCAATGGCCGGAGCAATACCCTTAATATAATCTACATCAGGTTTATTCATCCTACCCATAAACTGACGAGCATAAGAAGACAAACTTTCTACATATCGGCGTTGGCCTTCTGCGTATAAAGTATCGAAAGCCAGAGAAGATTTTCCCGAACCAGACATGCCAGTTACTACAACCAATTTATTTTTAGGTATGGCAACATCAATGTTTTTCAGGTTGTGCACACGAGCACCTTTTATAATAATATTTTTATGCGGATCTTTTTCGGCTTCTTTTTTGCTCATGTATGGTTATGATTTTAAATATAACCCATAGAATACTGTTGGGTTTTTAAAACATACAAAAATAAGGTACTGATGCGGTTAATTTATTTTTTAACATTTTATTTTTTGTTTTTTGATAAAAAAATAACTTTCTTTGAATATTAACAACCTCAGAACCAAACTAACACAATCTAAAAAACATAGGAGAGACGCTATAGAAATTAAACTTCTACAAATTAATTTTTAGCAAACAGTACGGGATTTAGTGTAGGTAAACCTATGAATTTACAATCATACAGTGACCAAGACCTTGTAAAGTTATACATTGCAGGGGATGAGAATGGGCTACAAGAACTTTTAAGAAGGCATAAAAGTAAAATTTATACTTCCATCTACTTATTGGTAAAAGACCAATATTTAGCAGAAGATATTTTTCAAGATGCTTTTATAAAAGTAATTAATACGCTTCGTTCGGGAAGATATAATGAGGAGGGCAAGTTTCTGCCTTGGGTAATGCGCATTGCCCATAATTTAGTAATTGATTATTTCAGAAAAGAAAAAAGAACTCCAATCATTACGAGTTCGGATGGGATGGATGTATTTAATATGCTACACTTTTATGACGAAAGTGCAGAGGAAAAAATGTTACGCGATCAAACCCATAAAGATTTGAAAGAGATGATTCATTTACTGCCTGATGAGCAAAAAGAAGTGCTTTTGATGCGCCACTATGCAGATTTGAGTTTCAAAGAAATAGCTGATTTGACAGATGTTAGCATTAATACTGCCCTTGGACGGATGCGTTATGCATTAAGCAACTTGCGCAAAATGCTTAAAACTAAAGAGATGACCCACAAAGGGTAATAAAAAAGTTACATTAAAAATTTTAGGGCTCGAAATAAAGCATCTGAACTATCGTTAAGTTTATAAACTTATCACATTTAGTTGCTTATGACAAAAACCTCTACATCAAAAAACAATGTAAATTTACCAACCCACAGTATGTTTCAGCCTAAAACTGATATTGAATCTGACGCGGAAATCGACTTATTTTACGATCAAATCAAAAGTAAATTAGATCGTCTGGCTAAAAATCCTCAAGATGAAACCATCAACAAGATTTTAGCATACAGCAAATCGAAGTAAATTTTACACCAGCCTAAAGCTGCCTTTCATAAAAGGCAGCTTTTTTTTAGCAGTAATTTTAACAAATTTTTTATTCTTTCTTCACTTAACTTACAGTCTATTTTCCATTTCCTTATTCACTATTTTCTATTCCCTATTCCCAGCCTCCATTTTCCATTCCCAAACTCCCCTTTTCTTTTTTACATTTCATTAACTCAAAAACACCTACCTTTACATAGTGTAATTTTAACACTAAGCACAGGTATGAATAAGAACTTACTACCACTCACCCTAGGAGGATTAGGCATTGGCATAACAGAGTTTGTGATGATGGGTTTACTACCAGATATTGCAAAAGACCTAAAAGTTACCATTCCACAAGCCGGACATTTGATTTCTGCCTATGCCTTAGGAGTAGTGATTGGTGCGCCCCTATTAATAATGATTGCCGGGAAATATCCACCTAAAAAAATATTAATGGCTTTAATGATCATGTTCACTGCCTTTAATGCATTCTCCGCTTTTGCACCAACTTTCGACACTTTGTTTATTGCCAGATTGCTTTCTGGCTTGCCACATGGGGCATTTTTTGGTGTAGGATCAGTAGTTGCAAGTAGAATTGCCGAAAAAGGTAAAGCGGCTCAGGCGGTTTCGTTAATGTTTATGGGTTTAACCATTGCAAATATCTTAGGTGTTCCGCTGGGTACTTTTATAGGCCATAACTTTTCCTGGCGAATTTCATTTGCCGTTGTGGTGGTGGTGGGTTTGGTTACTTTATTAAGCTTAAAACTTTGGCTGCCTGCATTAGAAGCTGCCAAGAACAGAGATTTAAAAGCTGAATTAAGTTTTTTCAAGAAGAGGGAAGCATGGATTATTATCATGATGATCTCAATTGGTACAGGCGGCTTATTTACCTGGTACAGCTACATTGTCCCTTTAATGACAGATGTAGCTGGCTTTTCTGCCGATGCGGTAACGTATATATTAATGCTCGCTGGCGTAGGCATGCTGGTTGGAAATTACATTGGAGGAATATTAGCCGATAAGTTTTCTCCTGCTAAAGCTTCGGCTGCGTTACTTCTGGCTATGGCTGTAACTTTAACTATTGTACATTATATCTCGTTTAGTCAACCCCTGGCTTTAATAATGACTTTTATAACAGGGGCCGTTGCTTTTGCTCTTGCTGCGCCAATCCAGATGTTGATGATACAATCGGCCAAGGGATCTGAAATGCTGGCCGCTTCGGCGAGTCAAGCCAGTTTTAACATTGGGAATGCATTGGGTGCTTTCTTTGGCGGCTTACCTTTGGTTTACGGGTTTGACTACACCTCCCCGGCGTATGTTGGTGCAGCAATGGCTCTGGTCGGTGCATTTTTCGCCATTTGGCTAATCAAAAGCAAAGCCACAAAAGGTGTTGCTTCATCGAAAGAAAAATACGCCATGATGCATTAATCTTTTGGCTCACGAGTAAAAGGATCAATTTCTATATTTGCTCATGCTAAAGAAAGAACGTTATAAACTTTTTGTAGAGCACTTTTCAGCAAAGCAGCCCGATGCAGAAACCGAACTACATTATAATAATCCTTATCAGCTTCTGGTTGCCGTAATTCTTTCGGCTCAGTGCACTGATAAGCGGGTAAATATAGTTACCCCCGCCCTTTTTCAACGATTTCCGAATGCGAAAACACTAGCTGAAGCCACTCCAGATATTGTATTTGATTACATCAGAAGTATCAGCTATCCAAATAACAAAGCCAAACATCTTGTAGGTATGGCCAATATTCTGGTAAATGAATTTAATGATGTTGTTCCTTCGGGAATAGATGATTTACAAAAAATGCCGGGAGTTGGACGTAAAACTGCCAATGTAATTGCATCGGTAATTTATAATGCACCGGCAATGGCTGTAGATACACATGTTTTTCGGGTAGCCAACAGATTGGGATTAACTAATGGCAAAACGCCTCTGGCAGTAGAAAAAGACTTGGTTAAACATCTTCCTCAACATGATATACATATTGCGCACCATTGGCTAATTCTTCACGGCCGTTATGTTTGCGTGGCCCGAAGTCCGAAATGTGATGTTTGTGAAATTACCTACATGTGCAGATATTTTGAACGCCTGACGGCGAAAAATGAGCGGGAAAAGCATGAAGCTTAAATTATTTTTTAATTACTATTGACATTAGCTAAAAAACAATTAACTTAGCTAAATATTTTAGTAAATAGTTATAAACATTACACGCATATTAGCTCATAATTCAATTATATTTACGAAATCAAATTACAAGAAAATGGCAAGCGCAAACCCCGACAAATTAAAAGCTCTACAGCTTACTTTAGATAAATTAGAAAAATCATATGGTAAAGGTACCATAATGAAACTTGGCGATACGGCTATTGAACCTATAGATTTTATTTCTACAGGATCAATCAGTTTAGATATTGCTTTAGGCATTGGTGGTATTCCGAAGGGAAGAGTAATCGAAATTTATGGCCCGGAATCGTCTGGTAAAACGACTTTGGCCACTCATATCATTGCAGAAGCGCAGAAAAAAGGTGGAATAGCTGCTTTTATTGATGCAGAACATGCATTCGACCAGTTTTATGCTAAAAAACTTGGCGTAGATACGGATAACCTGTTAATTTCTCAACCAGACAATGGCGAGCAGGCATTAGAAATTGCTGATAACCTGATTCGCTCGGGAGCAATTGATGTAATCGTGATTGACTCCGTTGCTGCATTAGTTCCAAAAAGTGAAATTGAAGGCGAAATGGGTGACAGTAAAATGGGCTTGCATGCCCGTCTGATGAGTCAGGCATTACGTAAGTTAACTGGTACCATTTCAAAAACCGGCTGTTGCTGTATTTTCATCAACCAATTACGTGATAAAATCGGTGTGATGTTCGGTAACCCCGAGACAACTACCGGTGGTAACGCGTTAAAGTTTTATGCTTCAGTACGTTTAGATATTCGCCGTATTTCTCAAATTAAAGATTCTGATGAGGTTTCTGGTAACCGTGTTAAGGTTAAAATTGTTAAAAACAAGGTAGCACCGCCTTTCCGTATTGCAGAATTTGATGTGATGTTTGGTGAAGGTATTTCGAAAAATGGCGAAATTGTAGACTTAGGTGTTGATTTTGGCATCATCAAGAAAGCAGGTTCTTGGTACTCGTACGGAGATACTAAATTGGGTCAAGGTAGAGATGCCGTGAAGCAGCTTTTGAGCGATAACCCAGAATTAGCAGAAGAATTGGAAATTAAAATTAAAGCCGAAGTAACTGGCGATAAATTGGAAGAAAAATAATTTCGATACTCAAAAACATAAGAAGCGCTTTGTTAGACAAAATCTGGCAAAGCGCTTTTTTATGATTTCATGGCAATAGTTTTAACCCTGGCTAAAAACTGCGTTAAAATCTTTTGTTACGTAAACAATTACCAACAAGGCAGCAATTACCAAAGCACCTAAAATAATTATCCCCCAACTTCCGCTTAATTTATTCTTATCTTTTCTGATCAAATAATATAACAACCCGATAAGCGGTACCGCACAAACAATCCAAAATATTAATGATGCTCCAGTCATAAAAAAGTATAAAGTTAAAAGTATAAAGTCAAATAGTTAGATTAGGATTTGCACGATTTAAGGATAAAGCAAAAAAAAATTTCAATCTTAAAATATTTATTAAAAACTACATCCGTGTAATCAAATAATCTGTGTAATCATCGTCTTAAAATTCCATTCTCGCTTTGGGCGATACCTCTTGGCCAACAAAGTCGTTAACCAAAAACTTTTGGTATCCGGCAATAGCAATCATTCCGGCATTATCAGTACAATATTGAAATGCAGGAATATAAACCTTCCAGCTCAGTTCATCAGCTGTTTGCTGCAAGCCATCTCTTAATCCAGAGTTTGCAGAAACACCACCAGCTATTGCAATCTCATTAATATTAAATTGCTTTGCTGCTTTTTTAAGCTTGTTCAACAATATCTGAACAATGCTATGTTGAACAGATGCACAAATATCATCCAAATTTTCGGTAATAAAATTGGGATTCTCTATCTCTTGCTTTCTGATGAAATAAAGAATGGAGGTTTTGAAACCGCTGAAGCTAAAATTTAAATCAGCTATCTGGGGCTCGGCAAATTTATACGCTTTCGGATTTCCGTTTTTAGCATGTTTATCAATTAAAGGACCACCAGGATAAGGCAGCTGCAAAATTTTGGCCGTTTTATCGAAGGCCTCCCCCGCCGCATCATCCAACGTTTCACCCACAATTTCCATATCGAAATAATCTTTCACCAATACAATTTGTGTATGCCCACCAGAAACGGTAAGACACAAGAAAGGGAAATTGGGTTTTGGCTCATCAATAAAATGCGCCAATATGTGCGCATGCATGTGATTGACAGAAATTAAGGGTATATTTAAACCCAATGCAAATGATTTTGCAAATGAAACACCTACCAAAAGTGAACCCAAAAGGCCCGGACCTTGCGTAAAAGCAACAGCACTAATGTCCTGTTTTGTAACCTGTGCATTTTTTAAAGCTTGCTCAATGGTAGGCACAATATTTTGTTGATGTACCCTAGATGCTAATTCAGGGATTACACCACCATAATTTTCATGAATTGTTTGGTTTGCAATAACATTGGCCGTAATTTTGCCGTTGTTACATATAGCGACTGAAGTGTCATCGCAAGAAGATTCGATAGCAAGTATAACAGACAAATTATTTATTTTTAAGCTGCAAAATTATTAAAAAACTATTTAAAATACTCCTTTGGGTAATTGCATCAATAATTTTGCTGCTGGCGCTTATTATTTTTTCACTACAGTTTAAGCCTGTCCAAACTTATATTGCCCAAAAAGCAGCGGCATATTTGTCAAAAGAGCTCAATACTAAGGTATCAATTAAAAGCCTTTACATCAAACCTTTCAAATCTATCGTATTGGAAGATTTGCTTGTTCTCGATCTTCAGAAAGACACCTTGTTGAGCACTCCAGAGTTCATGGTTGATATTAATCAATTTTCAATCGACAAAAAGATTATTGATATCAATACCATTCAAGTCAATAATGGCCAATTTTTCCTAAAGGATTTCAAAGATAAGTCTTCTAATCTCGATTTCATTATTAACTATTTCGATTCTGGTAAACCTACTGTAAAGAAACCGAAAAGTAAACCTTATGATATCAATATAGGTCGGGTGATTTTAAATAAATTTGCTTTTAGATACAAGAACTTTGCCGCGAAAGATACTGTTCAAGGTAAAAATGTAAATTTCGATAATGTTGATGTTAAGGATTTAAGCGGAATATTTGAAGGACTAGACACCAAAAACCATCTGGTTAAAACCAATATCAAAAATTTAACCCTTCGCGAAAGAAGTGGCTTCTATCTAAAAAATTTAACTGCTGAAACAACTATCGATAGTAACGCGATAGAACTAAAGAAACTGTTATTGGTAACCGAAAATAGCCGCTTAACCGATTACTATCAAATGAAGTTTAAAAGCTATCGGGACTTTAACCACTATGTAGATAGCGTACGGATGAAAGCCATTTTCAAAGAAAGTCATCTTTCCTCCAAAGATGTTGCTTTTTTTGCTCCTGAGTTAAATTCAATGAAAATTGAACTTGATATAGATGGCCAGATTACTGGATTGGTAAATAACCTGAGAGCCAAAAAACTTTCCATTCGATCAGGAAAAGCTACGCACATTAAAGGCGATTTTATCCTTAAAGGTCTTCCGAGATGGAAAGAAACCTTTATGGATTTAAAGATCGAAATGGCTGGTACGAATAAAAAAGATTTAGATGAAGTATTAGCTGGAATCACAGGAAACAAAAAACCGATGATTCCAATTATCGTAAGCAAATTCGGCAATATCAATTTCAATGGAAATTTTACTGGTTTTCAGAACGACTTTATTGCTTACGGGGAGTTTAAGACGAAGTTAGGCAGAATTGTTTCTGATGTGAATATGAAAATCGACAAAAATGATGTTCCCTCTTATACAGGTAATGTTAAAACGTTTGATTTTAATATCGGCAATTTGTTAGATGAGAAGAGTTTGGGCCGAATTAGTTCATCACTGTATGTAAAAGGAAGAGGTACTGAATTAAAGGAACTAACCGAAAAACTTAGCGGAGATGTTGAATACATTGACTTTAACAATTATCGATATAGAAACGTTAAAATTGACGGAACTTTTGAGAAGAAAAATTTCGATGGGAAATTAAGTATCAACGATAAAAATGTGAAACTTCTTTTTGATGGAGGTGTAAACTTAAATCCGAAACTTCCGGTATTTGCCTTTAACGCCACCATCACCAGGGCAAGGTTAAAAGCATTAAAGCTTTTAAAAGATTCGTTGTTGGTTGACGCAAAGTTTAGCACAAATTTTTCAGGAACAAACCTAAACAATATTGAAGGCAGCTTGCTTATCCAGGAGATTAGGTTGCAAAATCCGAAGGGAATTTATAATGTCGATTCACTTCAATTGATGGCGAAGGGTACAGGAGTAGATCGGACATTGGATATCAGATCTGATATTTTAGATGCAAGTATTCGCGGTGAATACGATTTAAACTCCATCGTGTCCTACTACAAAGCCATCGCCAAAACATACGTTCCCTCGCTTAGGGCTGATATTTTCAAATTCAAAAATCAAATATTCAAGTTTAACTTACAGGTGAAAAAATTTGAGCCATTAGCTCAGTTTATTTCGCCTGGTTTGGAAATGGAGGAAGGTGCCACGCTTATTGGAGACTTTGACTCGCGAAATAATACCGCTACCTTAAACGGTTTTGTAAGGAAATTGAAATACAATGGCATTGTAGTAAATAATATCATTCTGGATGAAAATACGACCAAAGAACAGTTGCAACTGATCGTTACTTCAGACCGTGTTCAGCTGAATGATAGTTTATTCATTAAAGATGTAAATATTTCAAATATTCTTCGGAATGATAGTCTTTCATTCAACGTAAAAATGTCCAATTCTGATGAAGCTAACCAGCTCGATCTGAATGGCTTGGTAGAGTTTACTAAAAATCAGGATACTGTTGCACGCCTAAGTATTTTACCATCGATATTAAAAATAAATAGTGAAGAATGGCGCATTCAGGAGAAAGTACGCATCGCGTTAAATAATGGCAAAACTTTGATCAGTAACTTCGATCTGACGAACGGAATTCAACAATTAACTATTGATGGTTTAATTTCCGAGGATCAAAAAGATCTGCTCGCGGTAGGTTTTAAAAATTTTAATTTGAAAACGCTGAATCCTTTTACTAAGGGTTTCGGTGTAAAACTAAGCGGAAATGT
The DNA here is from genome assembly GCF_979258625.1 of Pedobacter sp. AC212. Lineage (NCBI taxonomy): Bacteria > Pseudomonadati > Bacteroidota > Sphingobacteriia > Sphingobacteriales > Sphingobacteriaceae > Pedobacter > Pedobacter sp. AC212. Next base: position 4,786,348 of record NZ_OZ409870.1, read on the forward strand.
GAATGGAACAACTAATCTGTACGGCATTCTGAAAGCTCCAAAAGTAAACGATGACCTCAAAATCGATTCGCTTACCTTCAATGATATTTATATTGGAACCCTTACCGATACATCATCTTTCGATAATCAAAGCAATAAAGTAAACGTCTTCACCCGCATCATGGCCGAGGATTCAGAAACTTTTAAACTCACCGGAAATGTTGATTTAAAAGAGAAACTGATTGATTTGAATGTTAGAATGAACGACAGCAAATTAACGATTCTAGAGCCATTTGTGAAACAACTCGTTTCTAATCTTAAAGGTGATATTTCTGCCGACCTAACCGTTAAGGGAAAATTAGATAAACCTGAAATTAATGGCAGTGTAGCTTTTGATAAGGGGCAGTTGATGGTGAATTACCTTAAAACTACTTATGTAATTACTGATGAGGTAAAGATAGAAAACAGTGTTGTCCTATTAGATGGCGAATCATCAGATGGTTTTGTATTGGCCGATCTGGAGGGCCATGAAGCAACTGCGAGAGGTACAGTAGACCTCAATAACCTCGATGATCCTACATTGAATGTAACGGTGAATGCAAACAGTTTGATGGCTTTAAACACCACTTCAAAAGACAATTCAGTTTATTTCGGAAAAGCCTATGGAACAGGTGTGTTTAAGTTTACTGGTCCTACCAGTAAAATGAAGATCGATATAAAAGCCAAAACTGAAAAGGGTACAGTTTTCAATCTTCCACTAAATAGTTCGGAAACGGTTTCGGATAAAGATTTTATTAATTTCATCAGTAGAGATTCGAGTAAGGTGGTAAAGAAAACCACCAATTTCGATGGCTTAACGTTAACATTTAAGCTTACTATCGACCCGAATACAACAGCAAATATTTATACAACGCTTGGCAATTTGAGTGGCAAAGGTAATGCCGAGTTAAACCTAAACATCAATAGCTTAGGTGATTTTGAAATGTCTGGTGATTATATCATTGAAACGGGAAGTTTTGACTTCACGGCTCAAGAAGTAATTAACAAGAAATTTGAGATCAGGCAGGGAGGTACGATACGATGGACGGGTAACCCGACCGCAGCGCAAATCAATTTAAAGGCCGTTTACGCCTTACGGGCGAACTTGAACGAATTATTTAAAGCTGCGAATAGAGATGCCAGCAGTAATGCTAACCAGCGTGTAAACACAGAAGTGGAAATGGGTTTAACAGGATTGCTGTTACAGCCAGATATTAAACTGGATATCTTTTTTCCTGCGCAACCCGCAATTAAAGAAGAACTTCAAACTTATTTTAGTGATCAAAATAATTTAAACTTACAAGCTTTCAGTTTAATTATTAGAAGAAGTTTTGCTCCAGGAAATGGTGGAGAATCTATCGGAAACCAATTGAGCTCAACCGCCACAAGTACGGCGACCGAGTTGGTGTTTAATCAATTTAACAATGTGCTTTCTTCATTAAACTTAAACTTTGTCGATCTTAACGTACGTTCATTAAGTGAAGCCAGCGCATCTGTTAAACTTTTTAACGACCGTTTAATTATCAATGCTGGTATTGTAGATCGAAATAGCTTAAATGATTTTACCATTATCGATTTTAACAGAAGCAATGTTGGCGGCGAGGTTGAAGGTTTATTTTTAATCAGAAAAGATGGAAGCTTGTTGGGTAAAGTGGCCAATAAACCACCAACTATCCAAAGTATCTTTGCTAATCCTGGTATTGATCAAAATAGGAACGTAACCTCATTTGGTTTAGTTTACACCCAACAGTTTGATACGTTTAAAGAGTTTATTCAAAAGATTACCGGAGCTTACCGCAGAAACTTGAAAAGAAAGCAAAGTGAATCGCCTGTTAAAACGAATAAATCAATTAATAAAGAAGCGATTATTAATCAAAGTAAGGGGAATCAGCGGAGGTAGGTTTTCGGTAGGAGTTTTTATTAAGTTACTAACAACTGCAGAATTTAAATGATAGTTGGCAATTTTATTAACTGAAAATTGCCAACCAAAAATCAACCTATCCTTTCATGATAGAATGACCCATTTTATCTCTTTTTGTTTTCAAATAGCGCTCATTGTGAACATTACTTTCAATTTCGATTGGAATGTTTTCTACTGCTTCGAGGCCATAGCCGATTAGCCCAGCTCTCTTTGTAGGGTTGTTAGTCATTAAGCGCATTTTAGTTACACCCTCTGATCTTAAAATTTGAGCACCAACGCCATAATCTCGTTCATCGCCTTTGAAACCCAATTTAATATTGGCCTCAACCGTATCAAAACCTGCATCCTGTAGATTGTAAGAGCGAAGTTTGTTTATGAGTCCAATACCTCTACCTTCTTGATTCATATAAACCACGATTCCTTTGCCTTCCTTTTGGATCATTTCCAAAGCTTTGTGCAACTGAGGTCCGCAATCGCATCTACAAGAACCAAAAATATCACCAGTAACACATGAACTATGGACACGAGCCAGAATCGGTTCATCAGGGCCCCATTCACCTTTTGATATGGCCAAATGTGTAGCACCATTGTCCAATTGCGTATAAGCACTCATTTTAAAATCGCCCCACGCTGTAGGTAAATCAATAGTAACTTCTTTCTTGATTAAACTATCAATATTTAAACGATAAGCAATTAAATCTTCTATTGAGATAATTTTTAACTGATGCTGCTCGGCGATTTTCATTAAATCCGGAAGTCTGGCCATTTCGCCATCTTCTTTCAAAATCTCTACCAACAAACCCGCAGGCTTCATCCCGGCAAGGCGGGCTAAATCGACTGCGGCTTCAGTATGACCAGCACGGCGAATTACCCCACCATCTTTAGCTATTAAAGGAAAAATATGTCCTGGTCTACCCAATTCTTCCGGATCGGTTTTAGGGTTAACAAGTGCCAACATGGTTTTTGATCTGTCGCTGGCAGAAATCCCTGTGGTACAACCATGACCAACTAAATCTACCGATACTGTAAAATTAGTTTCGTAAGCGGCGGTATTTTTGCCCACCATTAAATCAAGTTTTAATTCTTTACAACGCTCTTCAGTGAGCGGAGCGCAAATTAAACCTCGCCCATAGGTTGCCATAAAGTTGATCACTTCTGGCGTGGCATTCTCTGCTGCGGTTAAAAAGTCACCTTCGTTTTCTCTATTTTCATCATCTACAACGATGATCACTTTACCAGCTTTGATGTCGGCTATCGCCTCTTCTATGGTGTTTAATTTTGTTTGCATTTGTATAAAAGCATATAGGTAATAACATTAGCTTCGCCCAAAACAGGTTATTTCGCTAATGTTTTACAGGTACAAAGGTACAATCTAAATGAGCAATTTGATGAAATAAATATCATCTGGAAGTAAATGATATTTGGGCTTATTTCTGTTTAATTCGAAGGAGTTTTTTGAAAAACTGTTTATAATAGTTTACGTCAAACAGTGCAGAATCAACAGTGGCTTTATAAGTTAAAAATGCAGCCAATGGCGATAGCACAATAACGGCAATCCACATGGCAAATATGGGGTTCAAATTACCTTCCCTAGCAGATTTCTCCGCCACCGTCGTGATGATATGATAGACCAAAAAGAAGGAAATAGCAATAACCACAGGTAATCCCATTCCGCCCTTTCTGATAATAGCACCCAAAGGAGCACCAATAAAGAACAGCAGGATACAAGAGGCGGCAAGCGTAAATTTACGTTGATATTCTACCCGGGTAAAGATAATTTCACCCATCAAATCATCATATCTGGGAGCCGTGTTCGAAAGATTTTGCACCATCCCGGAAACGATGTTCGATGCATTATCAACTGCTGTTTTTCTACTTCCGTTAGGAATAGATTTTAAAGTAATCTCGCCAATAACAATAGGGGCAATTTTTACTTTTGTATATCCTTTCGTGGTATTAAATTGTTTGAAGGTATTGCTTGCCACACGGCTTGATTGCCTGTTAAGTGTATCAAGTTGCTTCGTTAATGAATCTCTTTTTCTAACAATGCCTTTCAAATTTAACATTGGGGTGCTGTTTCCGAAAGCATTCGGATCAGTCCTGTTCATTTCAAAAGATGACAAGTCAAATTTCGGCGCTGTTTCTTTAAATCTGCTTCGATATAAAACTTGCCGGGGATTGTAAGCTCCGCTGGTATTAGATTGCTCTTCATACTGAACGCCATCCTTAAGCTCTAAGACCAAAAATTTGCCGTCAGTAGTTTTATTCATCTGCCCTTCTTTGGCCATGATCACTTTTGGAATGCCGTTGGTACCTTTATGATCATAAATCATGATGCCATGTAGCGTTCCATCCTCATCTTTTGCATCCACGCGAATGGAATAATTAGGAATGCTATTATTGAAGACCCCGGGCTTGATCAAGAAGGCCAACTTTTTATTTCTAACATCGTACAATAATGAGCTAAATTTCAAATTGGCTTTTGGAAGCATATAATTTGAAAACAGAAAAGAGCCGATGGTGAGCATAATAATCACCACAAAGAGTGGCCTCATGGCCTTTTGAAGGGAAATTCCTGCAGATTTAATGGCGACAAGTTCGTAATTCTCACCCAGCGTTCCGAATGTCATGATAGAAGAAAGCAGTACAGAGAGCGGCAACGCCATGGCTACATTGGCTGCCGAAGCATAACACATCAGTTCCAAAATGGTGTACCATTCGAAGCCTTTACCAATCAGATCATCAATCCACTTAAATAGAAAAAACATTAAAAGAATAAACATCACCACAAAAAATGTGGCAAGGAAAGGCCTAATGAATGCTTTAATAAGAAGAAGATGTATTTTTTTCACCCTACAAAGGTAAGCAATGCAGCGTTAAACTATGCACCTAAAACGCTAATCAAATAGTCAATTTGGTTATCCCAAATCAATTTTTTCTCAGCCAACAAATCATCGGTGGTAAAATCGGTTATGGCAAGAGCAACATCATTAGTAAGTTCATCCTGCACAATTTCCATTTCGAAATAGCACTGCGGCTCATCATCAAGCCATTTAAACTTCACTAATTTATTCTCTTTGATAGACACAAGCTTTGCTTTAAGCTGTTCGTCGTCCCAAGTGAAGGTGTAAACCTGATCACGGAAATTTACATCATCGGCAAACCATTGCGATAAGCCATTTGGCTCACTTATAAAGCTATACAAAATTCGTGGTGAAGATTTAACCTCGTACTCAAGCGTAAATTTTTTCTTTTCTGCCATGTTAATTCATTACCAGAATATATCCGGACGTATTTTTTTTATTTTATTTTTCTAAAGAAAGGTAATTTATTCTATATTTGCAACTCCAAAAAATAACCACCTAAATATTTGATAATATAAGCAAATATTTTTACCCGGCGGGGTAGCTCAGATGGTTAGAGCGCAGGATTCATAACCCTGAGGTCGGCAGTTCGATCCTGCTCCCCGCTACCGAAGCGGCAAAAGAGGCATAATTCAGATCCAATTCTGGTATGCCTCTTTGCTTTTTAAGGACAACCTGCTGAAAATAAGCTATATACAAAAACACAAAATTGATTTCCTTGGTTCGAACTTTATCATTTTTCTTATCATAACTTATACCCTTAGGGAATAGTAATGATTGCAATTGTTGCTTAGTATGATAATCACCAGAAACCCACTTAGAAGGCAGTTGAGTGGCATATTCGATCGCTAATTCGACACATTTTACTAGGTTCGAACTTTTATTTGATAGCGTCATTAAATTACGCTCAATTTCATATTTTTCTTGAGAATATTTTTCATGATACTTAGTATAAAGTTCATTACTAACCTCCTCCTCAATATACCTTTCTTCAAGACGATCTACTTTACTTTTAATTTCTCTATAGCTATTCTCCAACTGTATAAGGTCTGTCTCCTTATGTTTAGTTAATTGGTTAAAGGTTGCCACCACTTGATTTTTTATTAATTCTAAATAGTCTTTTGCCGTTTCTATTTTAAAAAATTCCAAAACCCTTTCGAACCTTCTGTTTAAATCATTAGCATTTTTATTATTACAACATGCTTTGGTTTTACACTTATAATAATGAATATTTTTTTTACGTGCTAAATACCCACTTAAAGGCCTACCACATTCAGCACAGACCATAAACCGTTTAAGTGGTATATCTACATTTTCCTCATTGATTGAGAATCCATGTGACAATGTATCTAACAAACCATTAACTTTTAAGAATAATTCTCTAGGAACGAGTTTTTCATGATTTCCCTCAACTACTTTACCTTCCAGCATATTATGAACCATTAAACCACAGTAAAATGGATTCCTAAAAATTTCAGATATCCGCTGATGGATCAATTTTAATCCCCTCAGCGCCAAACGGTCACGAATAACTTCGTTGGAGACATTTTCATAGGCCTTCCACTCAAATGCCTGACGTAATAACCTACCTTTTGCATTGACCACTATCTTTCTTCGATTTCCTGATTTATCAATATCAAAACCAAGAGGGGGACTGGTTGGCCAATCGCCACGTAGCAGCATTTCCCTTATACCTGCTGTACACTTTTGCTTGCGTAACTGGTTGTCAAATTCCCCAAAAAGAAAAAGTAATTTTTGTTGCATCTGACCAGATGCATTTGAAGTGTCAATTGGCTGCGTTACAGAAATAATTTCAATCCCTAACCTCCTGAGTTCACCACTTAACCAAATAGAATTGTCATTTCTAGAAAAACGTTCAAGACTATAAACTAATATGGCGGAAATTTTTCCTTTATATTTTTTAACAAAAGATAACATTGCTGTAAATTGTTTTCTTTCATCATTCTCCGCACTCTCATAGGTACCTCCGAATTGGGCCATGATATCGAAACCAAACTTTTCAGCGTACGACGTACAGGCTTTAAGCTGAGTACCTAGGCTGAGGTTATCAACCTGGTCTTTACCACTCACTCTGGTATAAATAACACATTCTTTACTCCGGGTTACTTGCTTATGTTGTTTTCCCTTGGCGAAAGAATCAAAAAATAAAACATCTGACATATAATAATTTTACCTTAATGTATATCACTTAATATAGTAATAATCAATCGCTTTTTCCATCATCACTCTCTAACTTTTGATGGGCATTAAATACAATAATCGAAAATTTTTTCACAGTTAATATTAGATCTTCTGCTTCATCAACAGTAAAATTTGCGAATAATGGTAGTGACAGAACTTCTTCAACCGTAAGATCGTGGTGTCTTAGAATCATTTCAACAGTTAATTGACTTTCCATACTGATTAAGTTATAGTAGCTAGCTACTTCATTAAAATATTTGTTTCAACAGATAGGATACCATGATATTAAAAAACATCATATACAACAAGACAGGGGACTAAAAGCCCCCTGCATTATTACAAACCTGAATTAGTGATTACCTACCCCGACCCTTTTTTTCTTCGACTTTTGGCTCTATTGCGCCTTCGAGAGCATATTCTTTTTCCTTTTCCTCTTTTAATACCGGTTCCTTGCGGTCTACAGCTTTACTGTAGATCTCCCCTAAATCACGATCATAGAAATCAAGTGTTTTAAACTTAGGATTAGCTGTAACAAAGCCAGTTACTTCCTTTCCATTTTTCATGAAGGATACCTCATGAAGATTACCCCGTTCAAGACTTTTGAGCAACTGATCTTTAAATCCTAGCTTTTCCATGTTAAGTATGTGAAAAGTTTCTACTGTTTCTTTAAGACTAAAGCCATAATTTTTACCATAAGGATCTATTGCGTAACCCTTCTCTGGAGTATGTTCGGTAAAATCTAACTTAAGCCAAAGGTTCGCTTTTTCGCCACTCTTTAAAACAACATCTTTATTTACAGCACGTCCCGACAGCAGGTTATAACTTTCTTTGGCTGTAACTCCTTTCCCTTTATTGATATAAAAGGTCTGCGAAATAAGATCCTTTGTGTCCGCTTTTTTCAGTGTTGCCTCATAGCTATTAAAAAAATACATGTCGGTTTCCTTACTTTTTGAAAAACTAAGTACGTATGTCATCTTATCACCAAACTCCGGCTCATATCTTTTAGCCGGATCTGGCATCTCCTTGGTGGGAGACTGGATTTTAAAGCCCACGGGGCCATGTGCAATTGACTCCTTTAGATCTGCATTAAGAGAATCTCCAAAGCCTAAGTACTTCAATGTATTCTGTAAGTACTCCAAATTATTCTCATTCATAATTGAAAAAATTAAGGTTAAAATTCATTTAATTATTTTGTTTGAACAGGATTATCTCGACACCCCTGATCTGCCGTATCCACGTGAATACTCGTTATTATTGGATATGGCTGAGGTTGTTTCTTCAGGGTTCTTAACCGTAGACTTCTGCGCGGCCGCTGCCTGAAGGGCCTTATGATAATTTTCATTCCGCTCATCTTTCTGCGGCAACAGTCCCCGATCGCCAACCATGGCTTTTAGACCTGTTAGCAGAAGGTAGGATATTCCACCGTCCATCAAAAGAGAGACGACAAGCGCCAACCTATTGGAACGGATTCCATCCGGAGTAGCGCTACTGGCCTGAAAGGTAGTCCCATCAGGCATTTCAATCTGGCGGCCATTGGCATAACGCTCTTTTTGATAAGGTGTTAGTGGTATACCATTCACCATTTCGGGAACGCGTAATCTTGAAGTATCAGTCACAATGAACTCCCTTGTGTCCCAGTCATATTCCACCATCAGTTTTTTATTCTGTCCATTTTCAACGGTTTCTTTGATAAGGTTTGCTTTAAGTCCGGTAATCAGATCATCTGCCTCCGTTGATGAAATAATTTTCGGCGCAATTGATTGTTTGTATACCGGGTGAACTAAAAGCTCCGCTTTTCCATCTGAATTTTTGGCAAGAGAAAGCTTTACGTTCATCTCCTGCACTTCGACACCACTGTGAATGACATTATTTAGCTTGATTAAGCTAGTCCTCATGCCAGAGAGCAATGCATCGATATCGTTCTTGGGAAGATTAATCTCCCCATCCTTAAATAGTCCGAGTTCGCGCAAATCCTCAACAGGAAGATCGCGCACATTCAAATTTGAATACTGCATATGGGTGTATTTAAAAGTTTGGGTTAAATTATGTGGGCAGCAACTGCTGCAATTTTTTGAACTACAGATTCAGATACTGCTCAAGCTCATTATCATTTCTAAAAAGTATATCTGCTAAGAAATAAAGTGGATTGATCGGCAGACCTTTATGCTGCACTGTTAAATGCAGGTGTTCGCCAGTTGTTCTTCCAGTCGATCCGCTTAAACCGATTGGAAATCCCGTATAAAGGTTTTGGTTTACCACACAATATAATTTTGAAAGGTGTGCATAGTAAACTGTATAGTTACCATATTTCACTGTTACGAAGTTTCCCATTATCGGGGTATATCCAACCTTAACAACCTGTCCATCTAGAACAGAACAGACAATTTCATTTTTTGCTGCGATGTCAATCCCTTTATGAAATGATTTTTTTTCGCCGGTAACGGGATGAAGCCTAAAGCCAAATCCAGAATTTAGCTTAAACACTTTAAGCGGAAGTGTCGCATAACAATTTTTAGAAGAAACAGTATCCTGAATGGCCCCGTATCCATTAGCACTGATAAACATAACACTACATAAAACCAGCGACCAATAATTCGATTTCTTTATTGATCCGCAAAAAATTCCGTGTGAGGATTTCTTCCTTCTTTCCTCCAAAATCGTAAAAATCCGGCAGTTCAACATATCCTTCTTCCTCCTTTTTAATTTCTTTGAGATCCAGGTTTATTTTGCAGTTTACAGCTGAGGTTTCATACTCACCCGTATATTTATCATCCGCATCCGTGGCAAGTAACCCCACAAGCTCTCCTGCGCCAAGGGTAGTGATTTTGCCAGCTGGGATTAAAACTTCCAGCTTTTCGCTGATTGATTTCGACACTTTGCTCCTATCGATAGAAATGCTTTCTCCGATCTGTTTCGATTTACCGAAAATTCTTTCCAGCCAGTCAAGCGTTTCTTTGTTCCTCGCCGAACCGGACAGCACATTGCCAACTACGGAAGTGATGGTTGTTGCGGTATCTTTTCCATACTGTTGTTTGAACTGGGGCAATTCCTGCATTCCTATTAATACGGCTACTTTATTGGATCTACCCGTTGCAATCAGGTTCTCGATCCGGTGAACAAAAAGCGTGGGACCTTCATCTAGTAAAATTGCAGAAGGAAGGTTGCCTTTCGAATTAATCAGCCGTGTAAGGCGGTTGATTACCACCGAATAACATGCAGAATTGATATTCTGTGTATTGGGATCGTTAGCCATTACTAAAATTCCCGGAGATTTCGGATTCGAAATTTTTAGATCAAAATCATTCCCGGAAAACACCCAAAATGTTTCCTTTGTAGCCATACGGCTCATAAATATTTTTAGCGTTCCGATCTGTCCCTCCAGCTGATCAAAGGCCTTCGCGGCGAATGCAGACTTAAAAGGTGATAGTAATGAGACCAATTCAGGATTGGTAAAAAGTACTGAAAAAATCTCTTGATAAGAACGGTTTAAAAAAGCCATCACATGTGGAAGACTGGAATATTTTCCGTTTTCATATCTGCTCATAAAATAAATGCATGATGCAAGAAAATTGATTGCTGATTGGGTAAAAAAAGCGTCACTCCCGCTGGCCTTATCGCCTTTTTTTAATGCTTCCACGGTTCCTTCTGCTGTCTCTGAAGCGTCCGCCAACATAGTAATATAATCGCACCGGAATGGATTTATCCTCCGGCTTTTTTCGACATCCGTCAGGTTGATGACATGAAAACTAAAATCCTTCAACAAGCCTTTTTTCTTTCCCTGCAAAAAGTGGTAATATGCGATCTTTGCTAGATCTGGAAACTTAAAATCGTATAAACAGACCGTAAACGACTTGGCAATCAGCTGCCTGATAAAAGGGTTTACAACCGAAAAGGATTTTCCTGACCCAGGTGTCCCGATCAAAATCGTTGCACGAAAAACGTTCACCAGATTTAGCCACCCCTTTCTTACTTTTCCTTTGTAATAGAAAAGCATCGGTATATTTACCGAGTAAGGATTCTCAATCTTTTTGGTCTGTTGCATGAAACTTTCAGCTTCAACATTCCATTTATCCTTACCAAGTCCCGATCTAATGATTTTTGAGATATTATCCATCGACACACTGATCATTACCGCCCCAATCAACGACAGAAACATATAGGTCAGGTTGGTTACCGTAGTATATGAAAATACTAAGCTGCTAGGTCTTCCATAAAAAAATATGCTGCCAAAATAAAAAAGGAGTCCCAAGGTTAAAGGATAAACAACTTTTGTTTTAGGATCAAAATCTAACTCTTTTTTGGATAGCGTACCAATACTGACCAGACAGATCAATGACAGTACAGAAAGTTTGCTGTAAATCAGTTCTTTGTATATAATGATTGATTTCACCTTCTCTAAACCCATATTGAATATCCCCCAAAATGGGGCGCCCAGATATACGAAAACGCTTATCTCTAACGCAATTGCAAAATAGATCAGACACTGCAGGAAACCATGTAGTTTCTGAATTTCCTTCGACTCTTCCATACTCCGTTTTTTACCTGCTGATCTTCTTTGCCTTTAGAATGTCGGAATAGCGGATATTAAAGGCAATAGATCGACCCGAGATCTGTTTTTCTGATAATTCAATATTAAGTATTTTATGATCCGGGAAGGTCAATTTGCGCAAGACAAATATATTCCGGTAGCTTTTTTCAAAGATTGGAATATCTCTAAAGCTGGATATCGGAACAACATCCAATGACTGAACAGTTGTTGCCTTGTGCTGTTTTCGGTCTTCAATGTGCATCCTTAACACATCAATCTCGTATGGAATTTTCGTCGCATTATCAAAGCTAATATCCAAAAGCAGGTACTGTCCAACAGTGGTGATGCCATTCAGTATTGCCCTGATTCCATTTTTCTTTTCTCTTACTTCCGCATCGAATGGCTTGTGCTCGAACATTTTTTTGGAAATACTGTCAAGTTCGGCACTAGAGATTATTGAACTTTTCGCTTCAACTGCCCTCATCTCGCCAAAGGAGATATCAATCAAAGAACTGAAAGCCGTTTCCGGCCGATCATCAAAGATGATTGCATACTGTTTGATCCTTTTTTCTCCCATGATAGTTAGGACACCCATATAACCATCTTTAAACTTGGTTGAATCTAGCATCTTAATTCTTAGCAGGTTCTTATCAGGAAGATCACCAACGAGCCCCTTTGGAATATCCACATATGTTATTTTTTCCGGAGCAAGAAAATGTAGCGTTAATGTTCGTTTGATATAAATTTTTGGGACCTCAATGGATGCTCCAATTGTATTGCCCATAGATTGGGCAGAAAGCGTCCCTGCCATCAAGAATAACAGGACAATAGTTAGAATATTGTTTTTCATGTCTTTTTAATTTTTTTCTTGCAGATCATGTGGATCGACAAGGAATACCTGATTATTGAATTTTAATTTGGCTCTGTTTTTTCTAACCAGATTGGCAATAGCCGATGAAGTAGACTGGAACAGTTTATCCACTGTACTCATTACGAATTCATTTTGATTCTGGGAACTGCCCATGGTGTTAAATCCCTGAACAGGGCTTGAGCCCAGGCCTTTGGAAAACTCCCTGAAAGCTGATGCAGGAACATATAGACCAGGTAAACCATCCGTATCATAAACCAATAGTTTTATCGGCAAGATCTTTCCCGAGCAGATCACAGAACTGATCTCTAACTGCACACGTTGTTCAGAGAAACCGCTGATCCTGGCATATAGATCAGTACCTTTTGGTAAAAGTGATTTTCCTGCATAAACCTGGTCAAGTAACCTGAGCCTTATCCGTGAACCGGAATAACCAGTTATATCCTCATCGATGATCGCAGTGATCATTGGCCGGTTTTCGAAAGCTGTTAACGTGTTGAATTCGGTTGTAGGTGCAGAAATCTTCGAAACCTGAAGAGTTCTTTCTTCTTTAGCCGATCCGGCCACTGCTATCATTTTCTCTTTTTGCCGGGCAATATGGTCAGGATCATTCACTTTCTGAAGGCTGTCCACATAAGCCATCTGTTTTTTGAAAAGATCCATAGGATCTGTTTCCTTTGATATATTATTCGGCGATGGTTTCTCCCTACTCCTGGCCTCCGCCAGACTTGCCAATGCCTGTGCTACTGCCCGATCCTCAGGCTTGCCACCAACACTATATTCTGACCTACCTGCAGAATAAACAGGATATGATTTATTTTCCAGTTGCCTGGGCATGTAAGCTTGTCTTTTGATCGATTCTTCGATTGAATCAAGTTTTTGCTTTTCCCGATCAGAATATGAACTGGCCATCGTTGCCTGTGGCAATTGCTCTTCACTAACTGTTTTAATCGCTGAATAACCATCTGCCTCTTTGTAACTGTTCTTATAAGCCTCTAATTTATCGGATAAGCCCCGTTCGCGGACCTGGTCTGATATTTCAGTGAGATTACCATTCATATCCTCCTTCAGGTTGCCCGACTGTTTTTTAGATGCACTCTGTTGGTATACATAAAAGAAAAGGCATAAGAAGGGGATGGAAATCAATGGGATTATATACCGTGGTTTTTTAAAATTTATTTTCATAACATTGTGATTAACGAAGCCTCTTTAGCTCCTCTAGTTTAGCTTCCAAAAAAAGCGTATCCATATTGTTCAGCTCAGCCCTCTCCAATACTGAATCGACCTGTTTTTTGATCTCTACCGTTTTTCTCAGTTTTGCACCCGTACTACTGATCTTTGACAATCCGTCGTCAATAGACTGCGGATTTTTTCCACTCCCATGCTGGCTGTGGAGATTATTAGCTTTTGCATCCAACTTATTGTCAGAACTGAAAAGGCCAAAGGAAAACAGCAATGAAAAGATAATCAGGGCAACCATCAGAGTAAATACCAGCCTGGGGTGTGCCCGTAAAAAACGCACCGTTTTTCTGCGGATTAGTGTCAGGTATGGCCTGAATTCTTGATAGAGTTCGGCAGAAACCGTTATGCCGGGGTCTCTGTTAGATCGGATTTTTCTGAACATTTTCTACATCTTTATTTTCAAGCGTTTTCCAGGAAAGGATAAGCACTCCATATAGATTATTGTCGCTTTTCGGAATGTCCCGTAGATACCCTTCGGTAATTAGCGATCTGGTAACAATTGAGCTTCTGCGCTCAATACGCTGCTTCCCATAGTAGCGGAAAAATTTCTTTTTGACATCTATAAAAATAGAATCAGTCTGTAAAGTGAGTACTGAACTACTGGAAAGTATAGAGCTGAAATAACCTTTTTCCTTGAGGTTTAGGTACTGTTGCATTCCCGATTCATCAATTAGATACATGGCCTTTTTCATCTGGTAATCGATATAACGATCATCTGGTGTTAGAGAAAAGAACAGTGAATGAAAAAGCTCTACATGTCCCCTATAGATTGCCGGCCTGATCAGTTGTTCATCAGTCTGCCTGGCCAATACTGGTACATTATTTTCAAAGATGTAAATACTCTTTCTTGCGACTTCAATCTGTTTATAAGCGAAAAAAGCAATGGAAATACAGATCAGAAAAGCACAGGCCAGACTTCCTATAGATACAAATGTTGCCAGCCGGATCTTAGATTCGATATTTTTAATGATCATAGTTGGTGGATTTAGATTTAAAAGAATTTGCCAGTGGCTTTTTTAGCAATACCGACAACGGTCTGTGAACCACGGCCAAAATTTGATGCGGCTGAACTGATACCAGATGTCGAGATAATCCAGGTGGAGATACTAGGGACAGTAAACATACAGATGGCACCGATCAGAAAACTTAAGATCACGGTACCAAAGGATAGAATCCCATTCCCTGCAAACCAGGCCATTTTTTCTAAATTGGCGGCATCTCCGTTTTCTCCGATCAGCTCCTTATACCTGCTGATCTCAGAGGTCATAGCGTATTTTTGCAGCAACGCTACCAGATACATAATCAGATATGCAATTCCCAAATAAAGGTTAACAGACACGAAACGAGCGATCCAGGTACTCAAAGAATCCCGAAAAGCGGGAAGTATGCTTACTGCAACTGCAAATGGTCCAAGAATAATAAGAATGGTGGAATAAATAATCTGGATCATAAAGATCACATAGGTTGCCAGCCGTAGTATCCATATCCCTAACAGTTCAAGCAATTGGGTAAGCAGCAACTGCATACCAATTTTTAAGCGGTTTTTCAGTTCTATTACCGGACTGACCACTGTCGACATCCCTTCCTTGACCGTACTGGTCACGGAATCCCAAGCCCTCCCCATCCAAGTATCGGATTCTTTTTCTGCCATTTCTGTCTCAGCCTGAAAACTATAGAGGGAATTGGCAACCTTCTGCATATAATCGGCCCGAATGAGTCTAAGCGTGTTTACCTCTGCCTGCTCACTGTTGAACATAGTTTCGGTTCTCGCAGCTACCAGATCAGTTGGGAAAGCGACCATTTTGACAAACGCCCCCCACCAGAGTATGATCATCACCAGTCCGAAGGGCCGCAATAAGGGCATAATCTCCAGTTTTTTATCTCCAGCGATCATCTCATAAGATTTGATTGCAAAAAAAATGATCATGAATATCGCCGCTAGTGCTTTTGCATCGGCAATGAACATATCGAAATGTGTCCATATAGATTCCTTAAGCCCTCTGAGTATAACCATCACTCCTTCTTCATACACTCCGTTACCCTGCAGAAACTCAAAGGATCTGCGGTAGTCGGTAGTTTGTCCCATTGCAAAACCAGTGGCCAACATCATGACCACTCCAAACAATAAAATCTTTTTCATTTTCCTTTGATTTAGTACTTTCTTTTCTGAAGGATCTCCCGCGCAATCCTGATATCGGATTCCGGTGTCCAGTTTTCTATCTTTACATCTTGCCCGATAAGATCCTGTCTTACTTTAACTTTTGCAGGTTCCCGGGCAGTGGCAATTACTTTATCGGTCCAGAGCGCCGATAGTTTGCGGAATTCACTGAGCAATCGGTGATAAGATAAGATCCTAGCGCCCCTTTCGAGCGTTGTCGATCGTGCCGCTTCCAGTCTTTCAGCAAGGATACCGATCTCCCTGCTATACCAGTTGAGGCTTCCGCTGGCAATGATCTTTTCTCTGGCATTTGGAGGAACCCTACCTAAAAGTTCTTTTGGATCGAAGTCAGTTACCCCTTTCAGCTGCCTGGAATAATAGAGTATCCACAGAGGATCGGTTGTGGAAAGGATTCCCGACATCCCCGCAATCTGTAATAGGGCAGTTTGGGCAAGGGTATCAGAATGAAGCTCATATTTTTTATCGATCCCTTGCATACCGGTCACGGCTCCCAACCGCTGGGTCTGTGGCCCAAATGGGCCTAATGGCCTGAGATCCGTTTTGGGATAGTTGGGATGTAACCCCCAGGTTAGCCAGTAATAAGGATTTAGCCCTAAAAAACCAGATGTGGGTGTAAACTTTTTTCTATCCCACTGCTTAAAGACCATACGTTCCTGCTGGTTAACGATACTTTCATCCTTGATCTGTTTCTGTGAATATGCTATCATGTTTTCACACAACAGCAATGTTAAAACCAATAACTTCTTCATTATATCTAAGTGTTATTTTTTGAGATATTTGGTCTTTGAGATGATATCGGCTACAATCTGCCGGTCGCGGTTAATGTAACCTTGAAATGGATTGAGCATACTCATCACTCCCTTAACCTTTGCCCAGTACATTGCTTTCCATGCACCGTATGCCAAGCCGCGAATAATCTGTAGATCGCTTCGGATACCCGTAAGCAGATTATCCCTGCTATTGTAATCCATCAGAATATTTTGATCTTCCTTGAGCACAAAGTCTGAAACTTCTGTCATCATTTTGGCACTGCGTGTTCCTACATCTTTGATGATCTGCTCACTGAACAGTACAAGATAAGGTTCGTTTACGGCTAGCTTACTCATTTCCCTGCCATAGCCAATGATCTCCTCACACACTGAATACATATCCCTTAAGGCCAGTCCATTTTTCAATGCAGAATTTACGTTGGAAAGAGAAGAATAGATCATGCTCTGTGCAATTACAATGCTTGAACTATTGGTATTAATGTTGTCCAGGGATTTATTGATCTTGTTCAGCAGTTCATTATGGCTGACTTCAGCGGCATTTCTGGCCACAGCGTTTTCGCTTACTGTTGCAAGATGCCGTGTATCGATAACTATCCGCTGCGCTGAGAGCCTAAATGAACTCAGGCCAAAAAGCACTATATAAAATATTCGTTTCATTTTTTGAGGTATTTAGCGTTTTGGAGAATATCCTTAACAATTGCCCTATCCATTTCGACGTAACCAGAAAAGGGATTAGCTTTACGAATTGAAGCGAATATATTTCCATAATTAAAAGTTTGGACCAGTCCGACTGCCAGATTTCTTAAATTTGAGAGTTCCGAAATTATATGGTCAAAGAGGATTCTCCTGTCCGATGACTTCATTTGATTTACTGCACCAAGACTGGCCGTAAGCCCTGCTAAATAATAAAGCAGATTTCTCGATTTTTCGAGCAGATCAATTTCTGTCTGGAGCACGAATGGTAAAAGTTCAGGCGTTTTTCCAGCCAGTTCATATAAACTATACTGATCCTTTGCAATCTGACTGACCATGGGTGCCGCACGGGTTCCGATGTCAAGCAGATCAATGGCAGTACCGATGGAATTAAAATGTGATTGTAATTCCCGGTATCTATTTTTGAACCGCGCTAAAAGCGTTCTATTAGCTTCTTCGTTAATACTGTTTACCGCCTGCCTATCCCTTGCCGTTGACTGCCGCTCATGCTCATTTTTGGAATCAGAAACCAGCTGATGGATTGCGGGAATATTAAGTGCTTTTTGTTGAGCTTCGCTAATCTGTATACAGAAAAAAGAAGCTAATGATAGAATCAGCGCCCTCATCTTTTCAGGTATTTAGCAGTCGACAGAACACTATTGGCAATCCGGACATCCATATTGACCCAGTCAGACCACGGGTTTAGGGAAGCAAAAATCCCCCTCACCTTTGCCCAATACATTGCCCGGTGCATTCCATAAGAGGTGCCCCTAAGAATACGCATCTCTGATGCAATATGGTTTAGCAATTTGGAACGTTCACCAGCATCCATTAGGTTATCACGGCCACCTTTGAGCACAAATGCACCAACTTCCGAACTTAGCCTTACTGCCCTGGTTCTGAACTCGCGCGCATTTTGCTCGGCAAAGAGTAATAATATGGGATTGGACTTTCCAAGTTCCATGGCTTTCTCTACATCGGTAACGATATCGAGTCCAATATCTGTAATCTCCTTTACCGACATTAGGTTGTTAAGTATTGTAGATACCTCGGTCAATCCCCTGTAAATCCTGTCCTGCATATCATTGACTACAACCAATTGACCTGTTACCAACAGCTGTCCCCTGGAAATGAGGCTCAGATTATCATTTGTACGGTCGAGCTGCCTATTTATTACGCCTGAATGGCCTGCAATGGCCGCGGAAGTAACCGGATCAACATAAAGAGTCTGTGCATTTATGCTACCGCATAACAAAGCACAAAAAATAATTAGAAATACTTTCATGATTTTAAGTTGTTTAAGCGTTTGTTAATAATCCAGACGCACCCGAGTTGACCCGTTTAACGAAATCACCAAGGGAAAGTCCGGAACCTTTAAAATCACCAATAAAGGCTTCGAGCGCATCAGGATAGGAACCGAACCTTGCTAGATAGTTTTCCACCGCTAGTTTTTCAGGTTTCTCGGTGGTATAGGTCAGGTATTGGGGAAGCGAAGCCTCTACACCATAAACCTCTCCAATGTCGCCCCTTCTGATATACACTTCCTTGAAGGGGCTTCGGCCTTCACGGTTGTCCAGTTGATTGACACTAAAAATCTTGTTCCTTTCACTTTTAGAAATAGAGAGCATTGCTGCAATTTCATCATAATTGTCCCGAAATTTGGCTTGGTCTAGCAGAATTACTGTATCAGAACTGCTTACAATCGTATCTTTTACTATTGCATTACCTACAGCATCGGCAAGATCTTGGGTAACCAATATCAGTTCCCCCCAAAATTTTCTGACCGTTTTATCTACATAGACCAGAAAGCCTACCATTAGGGGTGATGAAATGGCTTTCCAAGCTTCTTCGATGACCAATGATTTCCGCTGAAAATTCCGGTAACGCATTTTCTGGATGAAAATGTCCATTATATTGAGCGTGACAATTGCAAAAAGTAAGGCATTTTCCTTAATGCTGTCAATTTCGAAGACAATCAAACGCTCCTTGAGGAGGGATTTATCCGCATCCTCGTTGAGTATAGTACCAAATTCGCCACCACTGCAGAACTTTCGCAGGATGAACCGGAAAGCCTCAAAATCAAAAGGCACGGTATTCTCTTTCATAATCAGCGGGATCTTTTCAATTGCATAAGCATAGAAAGAATCAAAGTTGAGCTTTTTGATCCCTGAAGATTCTCCCATCGAAAACCATTTGGCATAATAGGAAGTAATCACTTCAGAAATCACATCCCTTTCCAGCTGGCTGGCATCCCCCTCAGGCCCCTTTAAACAGACTAGGATCAGTACTAGGATAAATTCCTTCTTTTCGATGTTATATTCTTCCTCACTAATAGCAAAAGGATTCATCGTAATTGGACTATCATCGCTATAGGTGATATACCTGCCACCGGCATAATGGCACAGCCCTGAATATGAGTGACCTGTATCAATGACCACGGTATCCATATTATATAACAGATACTGTTCCATCAGGGAATTCATGAAAAAGGACTTACCTGTACCAGACGGACCAAGAACGAATTTATTCCGGTTTGTGATCCTTCCGGAAGACATCGGCAGATCCGCAAGATCAATAGCGATCGGGATTCCAGACCTGTCAGTAAAACGGACCAGAAATCCTGACTTCTCGTCCCTGGGTAGGCTTTCCTTCAAAAAAAGACATATCGCTGCTTCAGCAGTGGTTAGAAACCAGTCATACTTCCGGAGTTCAGCAGCATTGCCAGGGAGCGCCGTCCTGAACAGCTCAAGCTGGTTATATGCATTCCTGCTAGGGATAATCCCGGCCCGGAACAGCGCGCTTTCGATATAGTTATAAGCCCTGTTGAGCAGTGTTTTTTCTGCACATACAATAATATTAAAATGTGCGTTGATGATTAACCTGCCATCCCTTGCAACCTCGTCCAGCAATAAAGAAATATCTTCTACGCAAAGATTATTCGCAGGGTCTGGTATTCCGCTGTGCCGTTTCCGCTTAAGCTCCATCTGCCGGACAGTTGTAGTCTGCGAAGGGATTTCGAAGACCTGGTTATAAAGAATATTGGAGCAGTTTGGCACTTTAAAAAGAAAAGAAAGGATATCCGTTGGAAATCCCTTTAAGCTTTCTTTATCCGATAGCTTTCCAAATGTCGGAAGCATCGCAGGCAGATCAACCTGGTCGATATTGATCAGCGGTACACAGCGGAAAGAACGCGTTCCGATATTTACTTCGGTATCCGTAGGATTATAATTGTCCAGCGAAATACTTTCTTCCCCGAACTGCATCGCCATGATCTTCATGATAAACATATTGATCTCTCTTTCCCTCATTGCCCTCGGCACCATACCGGAACTGTCAAGCATACCGATAACCTTGGCAACAGTTACCTTAAACTCAGCAAGCGATTTTTTATCGTGTACAAACAATGCCCCTTTTTTTACCTGTCTGGTAATGGTGAGCACCGTTTGGAGCTTGACATATGGCCTTCCTTCAAAGTGCCGGTTGTAACTGTCCTGAAGATATTCTTTTGCAACTTTATATTCATATTCGGCCCTATAAATAATATCCTGCTTCTGGAGGACATGGCCTTCACCGATCACCCGGGCAAGATTGGTGAAAATCTCATGAAAATTATCATAAGCCCGGGGGTCTCCACCAAACCTGAGCACTGGATTGGTAATATCGATCAACACGGAAAATTCTCCGTTGAGTCCATATAAAATATCCAGCTCTGCACCGATATCGATCCCTAAATAGGGTACCCTAAATTCTTTTTGTCTTACCATAAAGATTGATTTTTGAAAGATGGTTGGTCTGGAGATAGATCCCAATAGATCGGGTTTTGTTGTGAAGTCCCTTTTTCTGCTGGATACCGATGTAAAAAAAACCACCTAAGATTAGCGTGAGCATAATTACCGCCCCCACATACATATTGATAAGTGCCATACTTAGCGCACCAATAACTAACGAGAGTAATAGGATGCCTACGCCCCAATAAATAAAACGCCCCTTAAAACCTTTGTAGGTCAAGGGCCGCTGTAGTCCCCTGTAGACCGGAAAAAGCCTTTCCATTGTTACAGCCCGAAAAACGCCTTCACGATAAGGGAGGATAGAACTAGAAAGAGACAGGAGCCTCCCCAACCCATCAGCTCCTTGTTAATGTCCTGATCACCGCTGTTCCACTTGGAATATACGCGGATGCCACCTACAATACCGACCAGTCCACCGATCACAAGGGCAATATTAGTCGCCGGATCTACATAGGTCTTAAGCGTGCTGGTTGCAGTATTCAAACCGTTAACCCCACTCTGTGCCATAACATACCCATTGATTGTGCACAGGTACAGAAAAATGATGAACCTTAGATTTTTGATCTTTCTCATTTGATTGGATTTTAATTGTGAATTATTGGGAAATAAAAAAACCGCCGTTAGCGGTTACAAGAATGTGGATCAGAGTCCGAAAACATGGACCAGAACAATATTGATTACTATAATAAAGAGTGCGGAAAAGAACCAAGCAGGAATGTCAGCACTTACATCCTTTCCCATCTGCATTTTATGGTAAACATGTACTGCGCCTATTATGGAAATAAGAGCAGCCAGTACGTAGGATAGATCGGACATGGAAAAAAACGACTCCCTGATGAAACTCCTTGCCTCTCCCATCTCTGCAATACCAGGTTGCGCCATAGCCCTTGTCAAAATCAATATGCAAACGACCACGGTCAAAAAAACTATATACCTCATGATCAGAAGGATACTGAAGAAGTGTACTCGATAGACTCGGAACGCGCCAGGGCAAAAAGCTCCTTTATCGATACCCCTCCAGAAAAAACAATGGGAGGCTCTTCCATTTCTCCATCACCTAGGAAATAATCGATTTCTTCATCTTCGATTTCCTTGAGCGATACCTTTTCAGCAATAGGAAGATCAATTATGACAGTTGTTTCACTTCGGTTCTCTGTATCTGCCAGCTTCCTGTTTCTCGAAAGATCGAAAGCGATAAGCCCGGAATAATAAAATGCATAGATGCATAATAGCCAGGAAAGAAATTGTATCCAAGTCATAGTTCAAAATTTTCTAACGATGTTTTAATAAACTTTTTAATTTCCGGATGCTGATCGAAGAGTCTATGAAGCGCAAATGCTATCACTTTGTTCATATCAATACCAGAGGCCAGCTTGAGCCGGTTGAGCAACTGCACGGTGTGGCGGTTTAGCCTTGGGTGTAACATGTGCGTATTACCGGTACAATCAAATTCCCGGATAAGCTCAATAATTAGTGTCTCTTTATTTGTAGCTTTTTTCTCAACATCGGGCTTTTTTGCTTTTATTACAGGGTCTTTATTTGATAGATTTACATTCTGGGGGCTGATGGTTTTTCTCAGCGCATCAGCCATTGTTGTTATCTCTACTTTCATATCTGCTATTTTTTATATTTTGGATGCAGTCTCTTCAATATGATCCGAATAGATCTGATCAAATACCGGAAGAATGACGGGGTAAAGGGATAACGGTGTCTGAAACGTGTCCGTCCGTTGGAAATCTACGCGGTCAGAAATCACCGGGGTGATTTTTCCGAATTTGGAAAGCTGGGTTTCTACATCAGAGGCAGTATCATACCTTACATTTCCCTTGATCCTATTCGGGATAAATACCAGTTGTCCGCTTGGATTGATCTTCTTAAGCACGACGGAGAACAACACAGTTGAATCAAAACTGAACTCATCGTAGGCAAAAGGACAAAGGATCAGATCTGCGGCGCTGAATACAGGGATCAGCCCATCATCATCAAGCTTCCCGGGTAGATCGATAATTACGATATGCTCTCTGCTTTTGCTGAGAACTGTGTACATAGAAGGAAAATGTTCCAGACCTGCCGCAATAATTTCATAGTTTTCCGGGTTTTCAGCAGCCTTGGTCTTTTCATATTTTTGGGCCAGCGACTGCTGGTAGTCCATATCGATAACGGTTACCTTCCGCTTTTTAACTAGCGTTAGAAAGTTAGCCAGTAATAGAGTGAGCGTACTTTTCCCCGCTCCACCCTTTTGGTTTCCAATAATAATCAGCATAAAATAATATTTTAAGTTTAACGTGTATTCGTTCGGGCTTTGCCCTTCCGCTGACGGTTACGACCATGGATAGCCTCGTCATCAACATCATCTTTAAGTTCAATCTCCCTTACAGCCTCTTCTATTAAGCCTCCACCCTCCAACTCGGAAAGAATATAATCAACCTCAATCCTGGGATCTGAAAAGGATATTCTATATTCGACAGGTTCAGATTGAATCTGATTATTCGTAGACAGGCCATTCAGTATCTCCCTAATGGGCATTACTTCAGATCCTTTCATTACTGATCTGTTGGTATGATCAATTATGGTATATCCGTATGGATGCTTCGCATCTTTAGAATGAAACTCCAGCTCAATTCCAGATCTCTTGCGCATCATTTTTGAAAGGAGCTCCAATTTTGAGCTGAGATCATCCGTTTGCGAGACTTCATAATTCCCCTGTATATCCACTGAAAGTACTTTTTTGAAAATAGCTTTTAATTGTTGTGCTCTTTTTTTATCAGTACAATACTGATCACAGTTATTTTCAATATCTGCCAGCTTAAATTCACGGACGCTCTTCCCATAATTTAGTATCTGGAAAAGATCTTTTTCTATCCGGACTTCAAACCCCACTTTTTCAAGTAATGTCCTCATCTGGGCAACGGTAGAATGTCGGTAGTGAAAAAAATTTTCTAAATTTTTAATATTGGACTTTTGTTTTTTGCAGACGGTGGATAGCGCTCGTACTGAACGGATTTTCTCAAACGCCGAGGAAATCTTTTTACCACACTTATCAATTCGGGTAGATACAATGTGAACATGATTATTCTCTGTATCATTGTGAAAAATGATGAGATATGGATTCTGTCCATAACCCATTTCCGCAAGCCACTTTCCTGCTGTATCCAAAAGTTCTTCTTTCGAAACCGTTTTGCCCTTAGCAGAGATTACCGCATGAAACTGGGGCTTACTCACCCTTTTGTTAACAGATGATACAGCTTTGAGATAGTTGATATAATCCTGTGAACCAATTTTGTCCAGCCCCATTAGGCTTCCGAAATTTCTGACCTTTAAAAGTTCCCCCTTTCCGGAACGCATCTTCTCATGGTTATATCTTACCCCGGCGAAAGTAGCAGAAGAGCCAAGTATCTTTACGATCATAAAATTTAGGAACTAGGTAACCTGCTCACCAGATCACAGAATTACTACAAATCACTGTAACTGGCATCATAGTTATGCCGTTCTGGTTGAAACCTGTTAGCAGTATCGCAAGCTTTTGAGCTACAGTCATAACCAGAGATCAAAGTATGCGACGAAATAGCTATACAGCTACTGTTGAACTTGCTAACAGCATAACTAGGTAATAGGCTAACGAGTTATAGAAGTAGTCCGGTAACTTTACATCAGTTTAGCTCCCCATCAACTTTAATATTTTTTTTATTTCCAGGTTAAGATTTTTTAAAAGAAGAGAATGCTTATCAAGTTCTTTACTATACCGTGTAAAAATTACCGGGGAGAGCACCCGCTGCTTGTTTAATATATTTGCATACCTGGCAAGCTGATTAATATTATTTCCGGTTCTGGAAAGTTCAAGTCCTATCTGATCAATGCTGGCTAAAACTGAACGCCCGTCAAAAATTAGGGCTACGTTAACTTCAAGCACTCGTTTTCTGATTATATCAGTCCTCTTTAGCCCAAGAAGTTTTTCAAGGGATAAAATGAAGATAAATTCTTCCTCCGAAAACCGCACGCTCAACCTTTTGTTTCTCTTACCGTCTTTGAGAAAAGGCCGACCAACCTGTTTGTTCTTTCTTTCCATCCTGATATCATCTAAAAGAGAAAATGAGTTGCGAGTTTTCTCAGCCCCCAATAGCTCCGCTATGGGGCAAGATTCTTTTTGTGGGAATAATCCACAGGATTATTGTCAGACAAAAAGACATCTTGCGGGTATAAAAAAACTAAGATTTTAATGGCAAACCAAACCAGCAGTATTAGGTGACCACTAAGATGGCGCACAACTTTAGCTGATCTGATTTGACATCATCATTTCCTAGATTGATAGGTCTTACTTTAACATAAATCCGTATTGCATGAATTTGAAGCCCAAACATACTTGAGGCGTCCAAATTCCGGGACCAGCGAATGATTCTTAAAATCAAGACACAAAAAAAGGGGCCAGATGGCCCCTCCTACCTAAACTAAAAACTAAAACAAAAAACAAAGTTTTTAAAAACGGTATACCGGGATTACTCACGTAAGTCCATACGGACCTGGCCGTCGCCTGCCTCTGCGCTTTCGTATTATTGATACAATCTCAACTTCGCAAGAATTTTCCGTTCCTCACGGAAAAATGCTTCATCCCACAATTTCAAAGAACCGATGCTATGCACCTATCTATCTGCCAACGGCAGATAGAACTAATATCGAAAGCAGCTATAAAAACAGCTTCCATAAAAGCAATGCTCAACTTGATCGATTCTGACGAATCTCACTAAGCAGGGCATTTGCTCTCTAGTTATTTCGTTAGTGGCAAAACGGGTTATTCCGTTTCATTGACCAAACGTATCCAGTAATTTAGAGTGATAAAATTTTTGACCTGAATTGGCCTAAATTGGCCGCTAAATGAACCTAAAGTGACCTAAAAGTTCTTTTTCCCCGTCGTGCCATAACCTGTAATTAACATTGTGGCCGAGGTAAACTGGGAATAGATCATCAAGAATTCGGTAAGTGGACCTTTTTAAATCGCAGTGCTAAGTGCACAAATTGATTGATATCATAAGCTTATAAATTTTTCAAACCTTAGCCACAGCTAATAAAATTAGCTCTTTAGAATGTCAGATATATTCATTTTGATCCGCTATTCACGGATGCCAAGGATCTATTCAAACTGATTATTCTGGAAGAATTAGGCTAATAAAAACCATGGATGGAAAGTGAAAAAGACAAAGCTTGATGCTAACAAACGCGCGCATTTGATCTATATTTTTTTTATATTGCATCTGAAGGTTACTATATAACAATATGGCTTTTCTACTTTAATACGAAGGGAAAATTATTTAATCTATAATTAAATGTTATGGGTACATTCAGACTACGTTTTGAAAAAGGAAGGGATGATTGGGAATACGGCTATATCACCCTTAAGATTCTGCAAAACACCAATATTATTTCCGGATCTAAACAAGGTGTGGTAGTTGTTACCACCTATGAAATTCTAGATAAGCAGGATGAACTTAACGAACAGCTTTATAACGGTGAGGCAACCTTAAATTATAGACAGACCCTTTATTTTATCCAGGCGACCGATCATATCTCAAAAATACTCGTTTCAATGGGTGAACCTTTATACTCAAACCTTTTTTCCATCGTGAATGGATTCACTGATCGCTTTAAAAACTTACAGGAATTTGAAACATATTACCTTGACTATTCTACCGGCCTGTTGGCTTTGGTAAAAAGAGAATTTGATAAAGAGCCAGAACTCAAGGGCGCACTGGAAAAATTGCTTAACGACGAATAATCTAGGATTACCACCTAGCTAGATCTCGCCTCAAACTTAAGAACTTTCTCAACTGATACGTAGTTACTTATACCCGCCCCCTCCTTTTACTTTCCAGGAATTCCTCTTGCAGTTCACTTTTGTAGAATCTATCTCCACCGGGAAGCTTGCTGGGTTTTAAAATTCCTTTCCTGACCTTTCTCTTGTAAGTACTATCACTTATCCCAAGATACTCCATCACTTCAAGCCGCGTTAGCATTTGATCCTCGGGCAGTGTTAGGTTGCCATAGGACTTGGAATATATAAGTTGCATAATTTCATAAATTTTCAGCAAGACGTCAAGGATTGCATTCAATTTTTCCATATTAAGTTCCATTAGTTTCAGAAAAAAACCTTTATTTTTATAACCAATTTTTGTTACAAAAAGAAGAAACTATGTCTAATACGTCAAGTTCTAGAAAGGTGGTAGAAATTACCACCCCCCACTAATTTTGATCTAAAACAGAAATCTTGAAAATTAATTATAGAGCTTGAAAGTCTGTTCGTCACGGCAATAATTACCTTCTAAACTTCTACCATTATCCCTGGTGTAAAACAATTTCAATTATTAGAAGTATCAGATAATTTTAGGTTTTTATAACCTAAATGCATTCTCATCCATGAATATCGAACTCGGCTACCTCTATCAGATAATTGATTCAATAACGA
Organism: Pedobacter sp. AC212; assembly: GCF_979258625.1. Taxonomy (NCBI): domain Bacteria; kingdom Pseudomonadati; phylum Bacteroidota; class Sphingobacteriia; order Sphingobacteriales; family Sphingobacteriaceae; genus Pedobacter; species Pedobacter sp. AC212. Next base: position 4,813,875 of record NZ_OZ409870.1, read on the forward strand.
ATAAATCAATAGCGTTTGCACCAGAAGACAATAGTGAATCTGATATTTTGAATGAGGTAAACAGATTAAAACAAAAAATTCATTCCTGTGTACCGGAGAGCAAATGCGGTTTACAAGATTTTATTCATCTACAGTTAACATCCATTGGCAGAATGATAAACCAGATTGAGGATGTTTTGAAACAAGGGATTGAAAGTGAAGATCATCGCAAGCTGTTAGAAGTTATGTTGTTTTCACTTGAAGAACTCTTAAATTATCTATGGAAATACTATCCTTTAGAATTTGATCTTTCGATTCAGCCATCAACCTCAGCAATGGAAAAGTATCAGCAGGAAAATCAGGAAAAAATTGATGCTGCTCTACATTATATAAATTATCTTGAAATCAGTCAGGATCTAAAAGGAATTATCAGAGATACTCTTTATCTTAAGCTATCAGGCACTACGACTTATAAGTGGATTTCATTTAATTTAGAGCTTATAAATTATCTTTGCGACAACAATGATACCCAGCTTTCAGAAGAAGCTATCATTGGAAGGCTTATTTCAAGACAGTTCAACCATCCCCGTTTCTACGAATTCTGCCACACAGTTGTTATCGAAAAACTCAATAGCCTATCAGCAATATCTGATCACTACCGGGAACTAATTTACATGCGTAAATCCCTAATTCAGATCCCTGCATTTGCTGTTTCCCTATATTCGCCTTTCTCTGAAGCAATAAAAGATTCGCTCTTAAAATTGTTTGATTCTGAGCTTGAGTTTCTAAAAGAATTAGATTTTATAAATACTGAACTGGTAAATTCCGGACTCTTGGATTCAACATACAAAGTGTCACTATCAGTAAAGCAATTGGCCTTTTATATCTTTCTGAATGTTGAGGCTGGAATTATCATAGAGCAAAAGGCGACACGCATACATCAGTATGTCATATCACATGTAAGCACTGCTGAAAAGCCTGAAATTTCAGAAAAAAGTTTTAGCAATGGGTATTACGTACATAATCCTGAAGATATCCGTAGAGTATCTGAAAAATTGGCAAGAATGCTTGCGATCGCTCAAGAAAAATACTAAACTTATTAAAAACTGCTCCAGCTTGCTAAAAATTATGTCTGTAGAAATAAATTTTATTGCGTTCTAGTACGAATTAACAGGCAGGTGGTGGGGGTGGTAAATTCTACCACTTGACCGGTAGGCTTCATGTTGTATAATTTTACATTTATGAATTTTACAACATTTTGCAAGCATCTTGAAGGTTATGGCCATGTTTCCTCTGCCCTAAAGGCCTATCTTAGAATTGCTTTAAAAGACCATAAACTCAAAAACAATGAGTTGCTTGATGGAAATTTGCGCAATAGTTTTCCAATTATATTTGTGAGACGAGGATTATTAAAGACTGAGCTTGAAAGCAAATTAGATCCAGGAAAAAAAATGCTCAGATTTCATTTCGAAGGGTCAATCGTCCCGAATTTGATTGAAAAAAACTTTAATGATTTTAAACTAGAAACCTCTGGTCTGGACGACACCACAATTATGGTAATTTCTAAAGGTCATACACAGAACTTATTTAAACTCTTTCCCGAATTCAATCAGCTGATTACAAATTTATTAGATGAAGTAATATTGGAACATTTTCATCAGACATTTGACACACATCATCTGAAAGGCGAGGAACGGCTGGAGTACCTGTTAAGAAAACATCCCGACATTTTTCAATTGGCCCCGGTCAATGATATTGCAGCATTTATTGGGATGCATGCCAATACGCTCAGCGGGTTAAAAAATAAAAGCTAAATTAATTATGTGCATTTCAGGCATTTTTCTAATGCAGATTAGGTTATTTATTTAAAAAGATAGCTTTTTTCTAATTATCGTTAGCTGCCTTACCAACTTTAACTTATGAGATTTGCTTTACAAAAAGAAGCAAATCATGAAAGATCAATATATAAAGATCGCAACCAGCTTATTAATAATTCTCTGGATTTACACTGCAGGATCTAAGCTTATAGATTACCAGGATTTTAAGCACCAGTTGAGGCTCCAGCATTTTTCATCAACAATGATCAGTATACTGCAGTGGGCAATCCCATTTATAGAGATAATAGCTGCAGCCCTATTGACCTTCTTGCAAACGCGAAGAATTGGTCTTTACCTTTCTACGATTCTATTAATTGCATTTACCGGATATATAACATTAATACTAAGTGGATTTTACATAAAAACACCATGTAGCTGTGGTGGCATTTTAAAATCAATGGGCTGGCGTACACATTTGGTATTTAATATTTTCTTTCTCCTGCTAAATATTGTAACCGTCTACTTTATACATTCTAAAGAAAGGAGGCCAGGAAAAGGATTTGCAATTTGAAATGATTACAGTCTGGAAGCCTTTCTGTTATCGATTACAATAATTTGAACCATAATTCAACTAAACTTTTTTGGATATTTTTTCAAGCAAAAAATACCTACTAAAATATGAATACATTACGCAAAATAGGCTTTGGAGCCTACGCATTACTGTTAGGTTTAACAGTTTTGTTCACGCAGTCTGCATTTAAGGCTGCGAATGGTAAAATTTCAAAATTTGAAGCTTTTACCTTTTATTATCATGGTCCAGCAACTTACACTATCAGTGAGGTTGAGGATGAAAACAATTGGAGCACTACTCCTCCAGAAGACGAATGCAGTGGTAATGATAAAGCTTGTGAGATCACTATTGATCGTAGTTATGTGAATAATCCAGACACTGCGCCAACAGTAAAATCCACTTTGAACCTGACTGCGGGTTTAAGTTCAGCCAGTCTTGCCCGTGTAACCGGGTCTTCGGACGGGTCAATGACTTACGCCAATAATCAGCAGTAAATGAAACTAGGGCAGGACTATCCAGTCCAGCCCTGTTTCCACTATCAATTAACTAATCTAATTTTGTTGCAATCCCTGCTCAATGATGTCAGTTGGCAATGGCAAAGCATAAAACTTGGAATTTGGCTCAAGAGAATATATAACTCCATTTAATGCCCGCTTAAGTGTAATCCCAGCACCTTCCACGTTATATCTTTTGATGTCAGCCCATCTAATATTCCTCATAAGTAATTCCTTCCGCCGCTCTTCCCTGACTTTAGAAAGTGCATCAACTTTCCCTATCGCTGTGACAGGTATAAAAGGAACTGAGTTCTTCCATCTTTTTTTCCTTAATAAATTCAGATCTGTCAAAGCTGCTTCTATATTTCCAAGGTAAGCATTCGCCTCTGCTCTATTTAGGATCATCTCATCCGTTGCCAAACCACTAAAAAAAGTTGTTGAACTTGAGGCATAACTGCCCTTGAATTGCTGATACTGACCATTCGGCCTAAAAAACGCTTTTTTGCGCAGATCATCTGCACTATAGGAGTTGTATAACAGGGTATCAATTTTCCCTCTTGAAGTTGAATGAATTGAAAATCCGAAGTTAAGTTCTGTGTAGAAAATAGTTTCTTTATTAAACCGCTTAAACGGGACATTTAGATCAATCCCCAATAAATCAGTATCTGAATTATAATCTATCAAACTTGACTTTATTTTCAGGCATTCATCGGCATATTTAAATGCGGCAGCGTAATCACCCATGTAGAGCTTCACCCTGCTCAATAAGGCAAACGCAGCTGCCCTGGAAGGCCTTAAGGTATTCTCTCCTACATTTGGCAATAACAATAGCGATTCTTCAATATCCGAGATAACCCTATCTAAGCATTTTTTTACCGTAGCCCGCTCCGATTTGACATTAAAATCGGACGATAGTCTCAAAACAATTCCCAGATCCCTTTCTGAAGTTGCCGGGTTATATGCTAAACCGAATGTTGTAGTCAAGCAATAAAAATAATAACTTCTAAAAAAAAGCGCTGATCCTTTAATATTATCCCACTGTTTTGAGTTTAAGTCATCTCTAGGAATGGTGGGTAGTATCTCAAGACATAAATTGGAATTATACACTGGGAGATAGGCGTCTGACCAGTCATTCCCAAATCTATAGTCTATAGATTTCCAAAGATATACGTCTCTTAGTGTCTGGTTAAATCCACTAAGTGTTGTTGGGAGTAGAAAAAAATCATCTGCTTCGCTTTCTCCATAAGATGGAGTTCTCATCAGGTTCATAGTAGCGCCATCGTCAAGCATTCCCTGGAGGTCGTCTACAGTTTTTGGAACGATTAGTTTGGCATCAGATTTTTTATCGAGGTATTTGTCACAACCAGACAAAATGTTCATGCCCACTAGTATCAATAATATGCTGAATCTGTACATAACGTTTATTTTAAAATTTTTAGCATTAAAAACTTCCCCTGATCCCAAATGTGTAACCCTTAAATGGGTTGATGCGCCCAACATAATCAGGATCGATACCATCCTTGTTTGCCCTCCAGATTATCCCAAGAGATGTGGCATTAAAAAAAAGATCAAAAGTTCGAAACGGAAATCTCCATTTACCCGCATCGAACCTATATCCAAGATTGACATAATCTAACCGGATATTATCACCGCGAATTATGTTGACCTCTGAATTTTGGTAAAAAGAATCACTTAGACCATTTATTGGATAGATAAATGCGGGAACATTGGTGAACGATTCATCCCCCGGCTTCTGCCAGCGCTTCTCATAATCAGCATTTCCAATTCCAGAATTCACTAGAGAATTATAGGAAATAGTCTCTTTTCGCGCGAAATACCCAAACCTATAACTCAGGTTAAAAGATAAAGTTATGTTCTTGAAATTAAACGAATTGATCAAAGAGCCAAAGTAAACTGGACTTGCTGGGCCTATGTACCTGATATTGTCGCCATTTAGATTTCCTTCCGCAGAAATTGCAGCATAATCTGTACTTACGGCTCCCTTTAAGTAACCTTGTGGCAGGCCGCTGGAATTGAGTCCTGCCCACTTATATGCTGCTATTGCATACAAGGGTTTTCCCTCAATGGGTGTAATAGACTGTCCAGCACCCAAAAGCCCAAATATCCCTGTCACACTCTGCCTGTAATATTTAACAGTTTTATTTTCAGAGTAATTAAAATATAGGTCCGTATCCCATTTAACATTACCCGATTGAACATTGAGGGAATGAAATTCTGCATCTACACCATAGCCTTTCATATCAGCCACATTTCTGGTAACATCAGCGGCTCCGCCCCAAGCCGTATAATCGAATGGAGTGAGTCCATATAGATCAGATCCCCTTTTTATGTAATAAGCAATTGAACCTTTAATTCGATCCTTTCTGGTTGCAAAATCAATTTTTATATTTAACTGGGAAAGCTGTTCCCATTTGAGATCGGGATTATTGATCGTTCTAATCCTGACGTATGGTAGTCCAGTAATCGCATTAGAACCATAAAGCCCCACAGGTGATGCCGTTCTTGAAAGGTCTACATTGCCACTATACCCAAATGTTGATGTTAGCCTTAGTATGGGAAGCTCTCTTAAATTATAAAAATTCTCGTCAGAAATAGTCCATCCTAATCCAGCTGACCACAAAGGCTTCCATTTATCATTGGTATTTGCCCCAAAAATATTTGAGCCATCTTTTCTAACACTTGCAGATACTGTATATTTTCCTTTCAGAGAATATACAGCATTTCCGTACAGACTAATAAAACGATAATCAAGTTTTGTGAGTACGTCACCAGAGCTAATCTGATTGGTACTTCCAGTAATAAAATTGGGAAAACTATTAATGTAATCTACGTTCCCGTATGTCAAAGGATCGCCATTATACCCGTAAAATAAATTAGTATTACCATCGGTTCCACTGTTTCTCGCCTCTGCGCCGACAATAATATTAACAGAATGGACACCAAAATTTTTAATTCCATTCAATTGGAATCGGTAGGTCGCAGAGTTAATGTTATTCTGTGCAACCCGTGATATACCTCCCTTGGGAATATTATATTTCACGATACCTGTAGATCTGTTTAATTGGGAATAACTGTTAACAAGATTTCTTGCGTAATAACTGTTTACTGAATAGTCATCTGTTGAGATTTCCTGCTGAAACTGCTGCTGGTATGTAAGATCGGCCGAAAGGAAGGATAGAATTTTATAGTTCAATGATATTGATCCATAGATTTCCCTCCGCTTCTGTTTAAATATTGTATTTTCATATTCATTAGCAGGATAATATTTCCAATCCAACAATTTACCGCCGCCGGCAGTATCAGTATATATTTGCCGATAAACCTGAGCCAACGGAATAGCATTACCCAATTCATCTTCAAATTTCAGATATGTCGGTTGCCTACCTGCAGAACTTAAGCTGCCATAAACGGGTCTTCCATTTTGGAAAGAAGCGGCTGTGAGTAAGATATTGGTTGATAAGGTAAGCTTTGAGCTAACCTTATAACTATGCGCAAAACGTAAGTTAGTTCGCTGAGTGGAGGAATAGCTTTCATCAACCGTCTGATCATGACCTGCTGAAAGTGAGTAAGAATTATTAATAGCTCCCCCCCTTATTGATAATGCATACTGTTGGGTTACGGCGTGTCTGTAAAATGATTTCAGATAGCTATCCCTAACATCTTTGCTTCTTAATAAATCAAGTTGCTTAGTAGCCTCTACATTTGTTAACTTATTAGATCTCAAAGCCAATAATATTTCTACAACAGGGGTCAAAGCCTGATATCCAGTATTAATACGATTGTCAAAAAACCCTTTTTCAAATAACATTTTTTCGACGTCTATATAATCACTCGAGCTCATCGTCCTAAACGAACCTAAATTGGGTTTTTCGTTAACTGTCGTGTTTGCATTGAATGAAACTACGATATCCTGATTATACCGACCTTTTTTGGTAGCGATAACTATAACGCCATTTCCTGCTCTTGCACCCCAAATAGAAGCCGCTGATGCATCTTTAAGAATGGAAATATCCTGAACATCAAAAGGATTAATGTTATTGATATTACCCTCATATATAAATCCATCAACCACGATCAGAGGATCAAGAGGACCATTGATGGTGCCCAGACCACGGATGGATATTCCGGTTGTATTTTGTGGGTTCCCATTAGCTTTCCCAACATTCAGTGTTACACCTGAAGTCTGACCTATAATTCTGTCCAGAATATTGGTTCCCGTTCTTGCATTTAACCTTTTCTCATCGATTACAGAAACACTGCCATTTACCTCATTAGGTCTTACCCGTTGATAACCTGTACTAATCTGCACATCACCAAGATCACGGATTTCAGGCACCATTTTAACTGAGAGATATCTTTTACTTTCTTCAGGATTTCGGATTATTCTACTAACTGTAATATATCCGACTGCATTAAATCTTAACGTATCTGGCAATCTTCTCAACTCAACAATAAAACGTCCAGTTGAATCTGCAGTACGTGTACCGCCTGAACCAGAGCGCAAAATGACATTAACGCCTTTCCCATCTGGAAGAAACACCTGGCCTTTTATTATGTTGCGTCCATCCTGAGTCAGGGGATTCTGAGCAAATACAGAGGAAACTGAAAGCAGGGTCATCAAAAATGCCATGATCCATAGTGCTTTATTACTTAGTCTGTAATTACTAAAATTCATCTTTACCATATTATCTCTCCTTTACCGGTAAATGAAGATTCAACCCAGCGATTAATCTTGAAATGTTTTCTTCCTTCAGTTCGTCTGGGCCAGTAATTGCTTTTATTCGTTGATCTGCACCGATCCATACATAATGAGGAAATACATTATGAGGAAACCATATCCTTGTGTTTTTTGGTTTTAGAAGAATAGGTAATGTTATTTCCCGGCCCTCACTTTTTCTTTTTTCCAGAAAGTCCATCAGGATTTTCTCAGTATCCCTTTTGGCATCATCCACTAAGATAATGGCTAGCCTATCCCCATATTTCTTTTGAAATTCCTGCATGTGGGGAGTATATTTAAGGCATGTACTACACCATGTTCCCCAGAAATCAAGAATAATAGCCTTACCCTTATAATCCGATAATTTTAAAGTTTTCGAAATATGGTTGTAAACTGAGTCGAACATAAGATCAGGAACCTTATCTCCGATTACAAAGGCTTCATTTTTAACATTTTGTTGGTATTTAAGCTGAGCATTAGCTTTAAAAAATAAGCATAGCGTAGCCATAGCGATAAATAATATCGTTTTTTTCATGATTTGTTAGTTAGTTGATTAAATGAAACTTTTCCGGTGAATCCGGAAAAAATTAAATGCTCACAGGAGGCCAAGAACCAATACTAAACCTATATTAAATTAAGCACTGCCTCCTGTAGGCACAGGGGGATCACTCAGGGTTTTTAGGCTTTAATGCATACATCCTATTAAAGGGACAGTAGCATAAGACAATTGAAAAATTTAATAAAAATTTTAGAAAATAGAGGACAAAACCATACAATCCATTCTTAAAACAATGGTTAGTTAGTTCTGAATTGTGATTGTCTATTTTCATCCTCGTATTGGTTATACGAGTCTTGGTGATTGAGTTCAATAAATGTGAGAACTACCAACCGTGGTGCAATAAAGTTTCTGACGCCTTAAGTGACACGGAATTACAGCAGTTCCCACATCTATTTCGAAATACAAATATATTGATTTCTACACATAGATATGGGTATTAAACTGCTGTCCTACGTCACGGCGTCAGAAATTGCGACCGCAAGACTCTTATTAATACCTAATTAATATATCTCAAATATACGAAAAATATCAAAAACCCTACTATAGTAGGGCAAACATTTTTTTGTTTATTCTTTACTTAGTCAAAATGGGTAAAGCGTCTGAAATAGAGCAGTTTGTAATTGATAAAGTGAGGGAAATCAGGCTTTTAAAGAAGTATGGTCAAAAGCAATTATCGCTTGAAATGGGGCTGAGCGGAAAATTTGTTGGAAACGTTGAGAGTACGAAAACCGATGATAAATACAATTTAAACCATTTAAATAAAATTGCCGAAATCTTGGAATGTTCCATAAAGGATTTTTTCCCTGATGAACCGTTCGCAGGAGACCTGGAACGAATTTACCCTAAATAAATGATCATTTAAATTGTAAATTAAACCGCTCTTCGACTATCCTTATTGTTTAATCAGTAAAACTAAATCAATGAAATAAAAGAAAAATTAAACCATCCCAAACTACCGCTTATGAAAAACAAAATCAGATGCGTCATCATTGATGATGAACGCCATGCCATTTTGCTACTCACCACTTATATCAGTTCTATTCCCAATCTTGAACTGGTCAAAACATTCAACAACCCTCTAGAAGCATTATCCGGAATATGTATTGAAGATGAGATCGACATCATATTTCTAGATATTGAAATGCCCTATCTTACTGGACTGGAACTGGCTCTCGAGCTAAAACCTAAGGTCAGGTCGATAATTTTCACCAGTGCATTTGACCGATCTCTTGAAGCTTTCGAAGTTAGGGCTACACACTATTTATTGAAACCTATCAAACTAGCCAAATTCACCCAAATAGTTGTTGGAGTGATGGAGAACGAACTCTCCTTAAAGCAACAACCTGGAAAAAATATCAAGTTTTATAAAACGGGCGAAAAGGGGAAACTTACACGATTGAAAAAGCAGGACATCCTGTACTTTGAAGGTGCAAAAAATTATGTTACAATGGTAACTTCCAAAACTGAACAACTTGTTTATCTGACATTGAAGGATGTTGAAAAAATATTCAGCAAAGATCTTTTTTATAGGGTCCATCGATCACATATAATCAATGCAAGAAAGATCCAGAAAATTGTTGGAAATACGATAAACCTTGGACAGGGCCATCAGGTTCAAATGGGCGAAACCTATAAAAAAGGTCTCATAAAATTTCTTGAAGAAAAAACTTTGCTTACCGGCCGGATTTAGCAAGATTGATCAATTAACGGTTTGCATCTGCGATGCCTCCAGTAATAGTAATGAGGATACTTGATGTAGTCGGATCAGTACCATGGGAATTTCGGTTCCCTGCCGAGCTAAAGACAAAAACTGTTTTTTTCTTCAGCCGCTTTTCGGTGCGTTTCATAGCTTTTTTTTTATGAAACTAGCCGTGTTTTAAAGCTTGAAAGAAGTTATTACACCAGCAGTATTAGAGGTTTTACCAAATTATATTATGGCCGTGATGAAGCACTTTACGATTTTACTATCCAGGTATAAAATCCACTTTCTGAGCTGGGCACTTTTCATCAGTGCCGAGACAGGTATAATCGGGTTGGCTACTGGAGTATTCGGGGATGCCAAGAGTTATATCTATCATTATATACAGAACATAGGCTTATTCTATCTATGTGCGCTATGGCTGTATCACCGGATTTTTCAGGTTAGAAATAATTGGATATGGAAGCTGCCAACTTTTTTGGGGGCCGTCTATTTTTTCTACCTATTTACGAGCTATGGCATAGACACGTATCTTCTGAAAGAAACCACTTGGTACAGTTATCACAAAATAAGCATAGGTAAACCGTATATTTTCAGCCAGCTATGGAGATCGTTGATCTTTATGGGAGCAGCAGGATTTTATTACCTCTTTCTTGTGCATCTAAAAGAGATAGAGGTTCGTAAGAAAACGGAAACGGAATACTACCAGAGCATTCTTTCCGAACGCGAACTTCAGATAGAACTGGCAAACGCGAAAAACTCATACCTTAAAGCGCAGATCAATCCCCATCTACTGTTCAATGTCTTAAATTTTATCTATCAGGACGTTTATGGTAAATTGCCGAAATCAGCAGAAGCGGTTATGCAGCTTTCCGATATTATGCGTTACAGCATTAATTGTGAGTTCAGTGAGCAGACCGTCCCTTTAAAGGATGAACTGGAACAGATAGACAGGCTGATTATATTGCACCAAACCCGGTTTGAAAATGATATATGCATAAATTTTACTTATCCTGCGGAGTTGGTATCCAAGAATTTTATTCCACTGGTGCTCGTAACGCTGGTAGAAAACATCTTTAAACATGGTATTTTTCAGGACCCTGAAAATCCGGCCAATCTTGATATCGGCCTGATAAATGACCAGATCGTAATTACTTCTAGAAATCTTCTCAATAGAAAAAAAACGTCACAAAGTATGAATAAGGGACTGGATAATATCAGACAGCGGCTTAAACTGATCTATGGTAGTAAGGCATCAATGGAATACAGCACTTCTGAAGGGATATTTGATGTACGGATTATCGCTCCCCTATTAGATTGATTTATCAGGAACCTCCATCTGTCAATAATACATTAAAAAACACCACACCATGAAAAAATATATCATACCCACCGTTTTATTTTTGCTTCCATTTTTTGCAAGTGCGCAATTGCCCGCAACCCGGGTAATTAACTTTACCTTGCGGACGGTCGAAGATGGGCTTATCCTGGTACCACCAAAAGGAAAATATAATCCTGTTACCGATAGTCTTGATAAGGTTCTGAAAAAATCACCAAAAGACACAACCGCCCTCCTCTACCGATCACTGTTATATTATAGTTATAACCAGATGCTTGCTGCACCCGCGCAAAGGACTAAGGGAACTTTAGAGAATCTGACAATAGCAAAAGATATGATTGAGCTGGCAATCAAAGAAAAAATACTTGATTCACGTGCGAAACTCTTACGTGCACAGATCTATAGCGAACTTTGTTTCAGGTTTAGTGGGGATGAAAGCTGGATGTTCAGTGCCACACAAATTGCATCAAGAAAAAAGCTGTTCAACACATATAAGTTAGCTGCGAACAAATATTATGATGAACTTGGCATAGCTGATAAGAACCATGCCTACGAATATTCCAAGAAGAAAGTGAATTACAATTATCCTTTATGATATTATGCTTTCCCACATTCTATTGCATTGCTAATTTTCACAAATTATCGTGCTGGATTATGATCTAAAATTGGCAATATTTTAAATATCACAAAGAAGGTTTTTATTAACTAAACAAAAAACCACTGATGCTGATCAGTGGTTTTTATCCCAAAACAGTTATTGTTTATTTTTCGCTGTTTTTCTTTTCTGTTACTTCAGTTCTGATATCCTGAGCTAAAACCTTTAAGTCCTGCATTGCTTTGCGCACCCGTGTACCGGCAGCTGCATTTCCATTGTCATAAAATTTTGCAACATCAGCCTCAACTGAAGCGATCACTTCCTGTACTTTTTTGAATTTATCCATTACTTTTCTTTTTTTGCGGTCAAAGACCTCACTGTTAATTGTTTTATCTTTCAGAATTGATTCCAGGGCCAAAACTAAACATTTCATCCAAAAAACCAACGGCCGACAAATGTCACTATTATGTGTATCACGGGTAAACTGATTTTTTCACACGGCAGTCTGTTTAGCCTTGAAATGTGGGGGGCAAAAACAGCTGCCGAAAAACGGGCGGGCGTAGCCCGCCGCCGGGCGATTTGGAATAAGTTTATACCGCTATCGGCTGTGATCTGAAACCTCCCAAACTGAGAAAACACCCTCTGTGTTCTATGATGCCCACCCTTAGCATCTGCCACAAAAGAGATGCGGCCATATTCACGAGTGCAGAATTTATAAAAAGATCCTGCTTTCCAAGGGCTTCGGCTAAAGAGCAGCTTGGTTGATTATCCAGTTCTTCTCCATTCTCTAACATTACTTTATACTCATTTACCATAGAAGGTAGCATTCCAACTGTCTCGAAAGTTAAAGATTTAGCTTGCTTAATTTCTCCAACGGTGGATAGCACAGCCTGTCCCGAATCCCTGCCATTACCAAGATCAAGCAGATAAATAGCGGAATCACGATCAATGTGGTGTTCTTTCCCCGAATGGAGACTTTCTTCTATTTCAAGCCTGGCCCCAATAGTATCAACGCAAGAAACGGTAATATTAGCCAAACGTTTTTTCGCAGTGCTTATATTATACCCGTAGGGCATAGCCTTCCAATCCGTCCCAAAAAAACGGTTAACACGGTTGATGAGTGCAACTCCTTTATTCAATCCTATCTCATTTTCGGTAAAAAGCTGCCTTGCGAGATTGGCTCGCTGAACTGTATCATGGTCAAATACGTAAACATTCAGCCCTGCATGCCCAAGCACATTTAGAGCATGGTTGATCCTTGCAAGGGCTGTAAGCATCTGACTGCCACTTCCTCCTGCACCGATCAGGTTAACTGAAATAGGATTGGTAGGATTTAAGAGGTAAGGGTAAACAATGTGTACCCGTTTTTTTATGCCATTCATGATAGGATATCTTTAAGTTTTCTGCCATTTTTTTTGAGTATTGAAATAGGAAAATCTGTGACTTTGCCAACCTGCCTTTTCCATAGCTGCACGATGTTACCTTTTACTGGTGAAACCTGCTCTAATAGATGGCTAAAAGCCGATCCGAAAAAATACTTTTCCCACTCCGCCATAAACCGCTCCAATCTACAGTCCTTTGGCACATTGATGTCCACATTGCCCATACATACCCTTCCATCTATGTAACAATTGAAAAAGGGGGCGAAGTATAACGGTGCAGATAAATCAGGTCTGTTTTCTTTGCCCAACGCCCAAACCCACAAATGATTTTTGGTAGCCCTCCACAAAAGGGGCGGCAACATGGCTTCTCCGTCACCGATGCCAAGTTCCTTTTTAAAAAGTAGATGCTGCCTGCACCTTGGAGTAAACCAAACTGCACAACCGTCTCCTGCGGAACTGAAGTAAAGAATATTCTCGGGAATAAGCCCCTCGGGCTGTAAAAAAGCAGTATGTTTTTCTTTATCACTTTTTTTAAGTGATTCCGCTAGTTGCCTGCTCTCCTTTATTGACAACGGATGGGCATTTATTGGTCTGCCTAAGCTGTCCATATCATAACTCTCTACATAATGACTGCCTTCGGCCTGTGACGAGTAGAACAGCAACGCTTTATAAGGCATAAAAATCTGATCAAGAAGTGGTGTTATATTTTTCATTGTGAAAGTCATTTAGATTATCGGATATTTCATTTAAAAGATCAAAGAACTCCTTTTCAAAAGAAAGGTCGTGAACAGGCTGATCCTGCTGCAAATCGAAAAACTGAACGCTTAACGGTTCATCGATAGAATCAAACTCGTTAAGTTCTGCATTGACACATTCAATAATTTGATCGTATAAATGATCAGAATTACTCCACATAAAGGAGATATACTGGTCGGCCATGATTATGTTTTCCCCATCATTACCCTTACAAAACTGATCACCATAAATACTGTCCATTATTGAGCGGTTAGGGTAATCATTCATCATTTTACATACCCTTTGGGCAATGCGGTGAAGTGTGATTTCTGCACTGGTTTTAGGAATGAACTGCTCTTGCCTTTTTTTTAAGGTTTTTAAATTCACCGGATTTTTGAGCCTTTCCAACAACTTTAACCCCTTTTTACGGCTCTGCAAAATCTCATTAAGATAGACTTCCTGTTGACCTAATTCTTCGAAATACTCCGGTTCGCTGCTCCACTCTGTTACATTATCGTAGATATAATATAGATAGCTGCTATCTTCTTCATGATAGGGAACTCCTCCTATCTGATAAAGATATGCGCAGACCGATAACAGCAGTTCAGCCGTTTCCTTTCGGGCTTTATCTGCCAGTAGAGTATTGAGCGGTTCAACTGGCAGATAAAAAAGGGTCATCCCTGTATCAAACTGCTTAACTGTAGTTAAACATGCAAGGCTTTCCTCGATGGATATAATCTTAAGGGAAAGGCTATCATCCAATAAGGCCATTTTTTTGTTCAGTTCAGCGAATGCCAATGCTATATTTTGCGGATATGGACTTTGATTATGGTAATCTATTGCAATACCATATAAGGCACACAGATTTTTAGCGGACTGAAAAAAATCCTTTTCAAATTTCCTCCAATTTTTCAGTTCATGGGGGTAGCTTTTAAGTACAGGTAAGAAATGGTGGTTTAAAAAACCATTTCCGTTAAAATCGGGGGTGCAGGCTTTTTCGGATTGTTTTTTATATCCGATAGATCGGGCGTGCGGTCTAGGTTCTGCGCAAAGCTTGCTAGCTGTTGGTGCAGGTAGTAAGCTTTGGAGTGTGGTGTAGTTCTGAAACATTTTACCCTCCTTTTCATAATTATCCCTTGGTGCCGAGTGTGGTGATAAATCTATATTGCATTTCGTCACCAGTTATTTCGGGGCCTTCAATTTTTGCAGTTGTCAAGATCGGGTAAGTTCCCGAGTAAAAATCCATGACCTGCTCGGGGCTGAATGCTCCCGAGGGGTCGGATAAACGGATGTCCTGTTCCCTAGCTTTAAGAACAAATACCCTTGGCAATATCGTTGCTGTCATCATAACATTATTTTTATGCGTTTACAATAAGGTCAGCTGTTTGCTTTTCCATTCCAATTCTTTCCTCAATTTCTCGATCTCCGCCTTTTTTTCGGGAAAACTTTCTACAACAGGGAGCAGGGCGAGGGCTTCCGAATACTTACAGCCTGCATTGAGTTTGTTGATTTCCGACAGGATGTCCTCAAATTTTGGCCTATCTTCGGTTGACTCGTGTATACTTTCAGTTGCCCCCTTTTTATCGGCAGATTTTTCGATCTTCGGTTTTACCATAATCTTGGCCTTTGCATCCTCAAGCCCTTTATTGTAGGCAGTAAGGTTGGCGAAGAGGTTCTTTGTTTCTTCGATTGGGTGAACAAGGGCATCGAAAATCCCCTCATCAATCTCCTGTGGAGTTCCCCTGTAGACCATCGGCGGGAGTGTGTTTTTATCGTCTCTATTTCCCCCATCTTTTACCACAACCGAAACCACCACTTCGTTTTCTGTTGAAAAGCTTACGTTGAATATCCATACTCCTGTACTATGCAGGCGTTGTATGGCCTGAAAAAAATTAGTCCTCATGACCTGCCCCCCTTGTCTTTACGCAGGGCTATGCCCCTGCTCCGTGAAATAGTATGGTAACCGTTCTGCGCGATTACATCCCTGATAATATTTTCTGCATGACGGATACGTACTGCATCCCCTGCTGAAATACCCATAAGGGTAAGATTTTCAAAATGCTTTAAAGTCTGTGCGATTTCCGCAAGCACCCTTCGTTCTGTTTTTTCTGTCAATATGCTCATGATAAGTGTTTTTTATGGGAGCGGAAGAACCGCTCCCGATGATTTAATTTAACTGAAAGTCTACATTGCCGTTTTTCCCAAGGTCAAGGCAAAGGTCAAAGGCTGACTGTCCCCTCTGCTTTGCTGTTCCCTCAATGATGGATTTAAATTTCGCCTCGCTGTCCTTGAATTTTCGGGCATTCTGATAATAGCCCGTCACGGCATTATATGCCCCGAAAAGGGTGCCTTTGGCGGTATCGATCAGCTGTGATGGTGCGCTCATCGCATAGCTGTAAACGTCATCCACAATATTTTTATAAACACTCGAAGCTTCATCCAGTAATCCCCTTTGCAGTTTGTCCAACACCTCTCTATTTGGAGCCATTGCAACCTGTACCAGTTTTTTAAGGTCTGCATCGGTGATACGCACCTTTGCCCAATGGTTGAAAATCTGCTCCATTTCATCACCTATTCTGCCCGAAATACCCATAAGCGTGTGTGCCTGTTTTAAACGGTCGTTTGCACCCGAAGAATGACGGATTCGGATTGAACTGCTTGAGTTTTTTATGGCAGCATTAAGCGTGTTATTGCATACAATTCTTACAGGGGTAAAGGCAGCTGTAATGCTTCCAAACCCATCGTGAGAGGTGGTGAGAAATAAATATTGTTCAATAAGATCATCTTTGCCCACTTTGATATAGGAGGGCAGTTTGGCGGTGATAAAAATTCGCTCACCTTTTCCCAAAGCCCCTGCGGTTTCATAAAGGATACCCTCGCCTCCCCCAACAATGCTATCGAAGAAAGAAAATGCCTCTGTATTCTGAACTACTTTATAATCCCTGCCCACCACTCCGAGGACTTCCTCTGTATCTGTCCGTACTGTAGAATAAAAATTCGGCACTAATATATCGGGCATAAAGGCATCATTCAGCCCCCCTGCATCTTTGCTCTGAAAAGTAACGAGGTTACGGGAATCAACAGTAAATAGCGGACGTTTCTCTACGTTATAGTCCAAACCCGCAAATTTTAGCGCTTCCGCTGAAGTGGGATAAGATTCCACTATTATACCCAACCCGTGCCAAGCTTTTTCCTTTACCGAAAAAAAACTGTATTTATCTGTTCTGCTGTTATAATTAAGGTTATGTGCCATGATAAAAAATTCTTAAATAATTAATGATGAATAAATTGTCTGTAACTGTAGTATTAAAGCTAAAAGGCTTAAAAAGGCAGGTCACCCTCTAGCCCGTCGAATGTGTCCGTAGGCACAATTTGGACACCCACCCCTTTTACATTTTCTCCTGCTGAACCGTTAGGATTTCTACTGCTAACGGTAGCGCCTTTATTTCTACTGCTGTTACTGCTAACTGTGACAACAGCCCCTAACAGTTTTACCTCGGTAGTATGAAAGGTAAGCGAAGCTTTTGCCTCACCGCCCCCATTGATATAGGCATTTACGCCCACTCTGCCATAAATCTGAACCCAACCTCCTTTTTTTAGGTATTCTGCAATACCTGTGTTCAACCAGTATGAACAGTCAAAAAATGTAGTAATCTTCTTTTGTTCGCCACCACTGCGGTAGCTGTCATTAATTGCAATTGAAAAGTTGACCACTTTCCGTTCTCCGTTCAACGTCTTTACCGTTGCATCTCCTGTTAATCTTCCTGTAATTTCCATGATCAAAAAATTTTAAGTTTTACTTTGTTTTTGTTTCCTTTCCCTTTTTCCAAAAAATCTTTTCAAAAGAAAAAACGGAAAAAAAGAAAGTCCGGAAAAACGGGTGCAGAGAAAACGGAGAGCTATAAGTCCCGGAGGGTGTTCTGGCACAGCCAGAACATTATGCGCTCGCAGAGAAAGGAGCGCCCGAAATTCACGGCCTTTTTATCCGTTTCGATTGGAAAGATTCAAACGAAGATTAACATACTGCAGTCTATCTATGAATACCACTATGTTCTTGGAGATGGTTTACTAGCAATAGCGAAAACCATCTAAATAGAAAAATGAGCAATACCTGTTTGATGTAACATTTAAATTCGGATATTGCAAAAAAACTAATTAAATGGAATTATTACGCTCTCAACTTAATGAACTATATACTTTAATCGTAGATACGGGATATTTTTCCCCAACCCAGTTTGATAAGTCAGCAACAGGTACTGAATTTCGGCTTACAGGAACAGCTTTTTATTTTAAAATATTTGAGAATAGTGGATATGCGAACTCTTTAATAGTTAATTTTTCACCCGGCGAAATACTTTATAAAGATGCATCCTCTTCTATCGTTTGGAAAGATGTAAAAGAATATTTTAAAAAATGGCTAAAATACCTAAAAAGAGAAGTTTCGTCTCCAGATAAATGGGGACGCGCGTTTGATGAAGCACAGTATCTAATAGGTGGTACAGTCGATCAAAATTTGCATTTCACTCACGATGAATATTTGTTAATATCTTCTCAAATTCAAACTATAAAAACATCTTTAGATCGAATTCCGTTATTGCAAGAACAAACTATTGCTATAAAAAATCAGCTCGATCATCTGTTGGAATTAACCGCCCAGCTTAATAAATTTGATTGGCAAAATTTATTGATCGGTACTATCATCAGCATAGTGGTCCAACTTGGTGTGTCCAAGGATAATGCGGTACTTCTTTATGAGTTGATTAAAAATACGTTTCACAAAATATTCCTCAAATAAATCTCATACTTATTGTTAGAATTACCAAGAAGAAATATATAAAACAAAGATGCCACTGCCAGCCTTTGAACGATTGTTTGCAAAACAAAAATTAAAACCTAATCCAAAAAATTAGATAATTTGTATAAATAAAATGGATGCTCAAGAAATTGTAATAGTTGATATTGTTTATAGAGCATATTATCATGCCTATCAAAAAAATGAAATGAGGGGTATAGTAGATATTGCAAATGAAAATGGGCTTTCACTGGAGGATGTTAAAAGATCAATTTTATTTCTAGAAGGAGAAAATCAAATAAAATTCGACAATAAAGGTTATGACCCCGTAAAAAGTGGTGCAGTTTATAAATTAACTAAATCTGGTTATTCATGGTTTGCCAAAACTTGTTATGAAAATGAATTATTAAATAGAACCAAACCACCAGTAACAACGAGAAAGAATCAAATGAAAATTTTTATTTCCCATGCAAGTTCCAATAAAAAATATGGATCTGCTCTTGTAGAATTGCTCCTCGGTATAGGTATTAAGGATGAACAGATCGTTTTCACCAGTAATCCTGCTTATGGTATTCCTATTGGAAATAACATTTTTAATTGGCTAAAAACACAAATTAGTGAAGAAAGTTTTGTAGTCTACTTATTGTCACCCGACTACTATAAAAGTATCGCTTGCTTAAATGAAATGGGTGCGAGTTGGATTGTTGAGAATGAACATGCTGCCATTTTTCTACCTGGCTTTGATTTGTCAGATAAATCCTTTCAAAGCGGAGCTATTGATCCGCGGGAAATAGGTTTTTTTATAAATGACGAAGATCGCTTGACTCAATTTTGCCAAATGTTGGAAAAATATTTTTCAATCACTACGAACTATGTGATCTTGGCACAACGCATTAAAAAATTCCTTAGTGAAATAGATGCGTTAGCTGGGGAATTAGAGCCAGTGAAGGCAGAAAAAGCACCAAGTAGCGAAAGAACTAAATCTGAGGTGACAGAAATAGAACGATCTTTACGCGAGGGCGTTGAGTTGAAACGTAAAATAGACGACATACCAATTATTTCTGGAACATATGGACTTTCCAAGCAATCAGAAAAATTTCTAAAAGACATTTTAGCCGACAAAGCTTCGGACGCAGAGTTATTAATGCTCAACTACATCATTTCCAGAGCTAAATTCAAATTAGGTGTCGGGTGGCAGATGCAACATGAAATAAGCACTATTAACGATTGGGAAGATGTTGTTGAACTAAATCACATGCTTTCCAGGGACTACGAAACTGTGATTAGAAAATTTGATATTAGAGGCCTAACGGAGGTTTCAGCAGTTACAAGTTATGACAATCCCAAAGAGGTTAGTTTAAAGAATGATTTGGCTAAATACATGCTTAATTTACCTCAAGACTTGGTCGACAAAATAGAGGATTCCGTAAATCGGAATAGGAAATACTGGAAATTCTGTCGTGGAAGAACTTGATGATCTACCTTTCTAATTTAAAGATGATCCTGAATTGCATTCCAAACTCACACATATGTAAAGGGCCCAAGTCGATAAAATAGAATTCTATTCTTCTTATGAATGCTAGAGGCACCTATTAGCACCAGAGATTTGTTATAACTGTCGTAGTTTTCTATAGTTACTAACAGGAAATGTATTTTTCCTGCAATGAGCCATTCAATAATATTGCGATAAATTGAAAAGCATGAAAAGCTATTTATTCTGATTTTGGGGTTGTTTTTTTGCATATTTAACACCAGTTGCCCCAACGCTGAACGCTTTTGTAGGACTAAGGTTTATTCGGTTTACCAACTTATCTCTTTTAGCGAAGCAAGATTTGGTTCCGATAACTTGCCCCGTTTTGCTGATTAGGTAGGTAAACTCCCATTTCCCTTTAGTATTGTAGATAAAGTAAATCTCTGAAATATCAATTTTACTTTTTTAAATCCTGCACTTTCTGGTAAATTTTAACCAGCTTCTTGTCTGTAATTGAATTAATAACCGTGCTCGAGCTGTCGGATTTGATTTGCAATTCTATATATGGCTCTCCAGGTATCTCAAAGATAGTCAATAATACCTTATTTTTTGGAATCATACTATTCCTAGTGATTTGTATTGCGTCAGCAACTTTCACGAGTAACTTCTTTGATAAACCATAGATATCTTCACCAATTCCTTCCGCGATCTTCTCGCCAAGCTTAGACATTAGTGGCTTTACAAGTGGTTTGAATAACATATAATATCCAGCGAGTGTAATAACAAGTTGCGGGTCAGGAAGTAAGCTTTTCCGCATTGAAGTATCAAGGCTGGCTTCTCCATCAAACAAATCCATTAATGATTTTCCGGCTCTTTCAAATGATTCAAACGATTTGAAATTGTTCTTATCAACTGTAATGCAGATTTGAGTGATTTCTTTGTTTCGGCCGACCAGCATAAGCGGTATTCCTGAATCCTCTACGACCAATTCGTCATCCCACTCAACCATTTTTCTATTTGCGAAAACGATGGGCTCAGCCAATGCATGATGAATCTGTCCTGCTTGCTTAACTTCGGCATTATCTAAATAACCCAATGGCGGCAAGTCACGACGATGATTAGCCAGATAGCGAAGTTTTAGGTTGCCGTTTACTACATTTACATAATCTTGAAGTTGCTCTAACCCGATGTAATCGCCGTGTTTGTCTACTGTAGTTGATCTTAGAATTGTTTTCTGTGTCATTTTAAAGCGTTAAAGTATAAAATTACTGATTTCTTTAGGGACTAATGTATTGTTAATAATGTATATTCACTTGATGATACGATGATTCCCCTTTGAGGAAATTCTTCATGCTTTTAAACTATTTATTTTTACATATGACTTTATTGGAATTCATAAAATCCCTTGCTTCTGAAGATTCTGCATTAGGTACACTTGCCGATGATGTAATGGGTGATAAAAACTTTCCGTATGATCAGGGGGAAGAAAGGATTATTTCCTATTTACAGTTTATGCTGCACAAGAAAGGAAATGCAGCAATCTTTAAAGAATTCATGGAGGCTTACCAATCACAAAAGGATGTCGAAATCAGAATTTAATGATCTGGATACAAAATATGCACCGATGAGGGCCGAACGGTGGGATTTTTTGAAAGCAAATTTTTCCTGTGACAGAGTGATTAGTGTCGGAGAGCCAGAGGACATTTACAGAATTTATGCTGTTGACTCGACAGGAGGTGAAGCAATAAAGTTCGATGTTTATGGGAAGCGAACCTTGACCGATGTTGCTGTAGTTGAAATCGAAAATATTGTCATTGGCGATTTGACGAAAGAACTGTCCGTTGGCCGAGGCATTGGCTGCTTTAGGTGATAATAAATTCGAAGGTACACGCACTCCAACCCAACCAAATTATTCGGAGATGATCGATTATTTTAAATAGTCATCTCCAAAGCAATAGATGATGAAAGACCTACTTACAGATTATCCAGAATGTCTTTACAACAGTGCTAAAGACCTCAACCTTGGGGCTATCTATCTACGTTATCTGGATCTCTCCATCCCGCCACTAATCACTATTTTCGAAATGGAAAGACCCGCTGTCCTTGCTTATAACCAGTTTCGTAAGATTACTGATAGTCTAGAAAGCCAACCTGATGATGAGTTTTCTTGTAAGGGATTATTTGTACTCGGGATGTGCTCAGTTTGAAACGATGTTAAACGATCTGATGATCAAGATTCTTCAATTTTATCCGCAAAAGTTGTCCTTGCTGAAGGGTGTGTATAGTGACGAAAAGGCCCAAGGACTCGCGGTTGGCCAGGAACGATTGCTAAAAGGAGAAGTGATAAACCAGATTATTGAGGCTAGTGTAAACCGACTGGCTTATAGTAGTTTGGATAATTTTTTAAAACTCTTCACCAAACTTTTTGCAATTGACCCCAAAGATTTGAAATTGCCGCGAATTTTTACGATGAACTAATTGAAATTAAGGAAACCAGAAACCTGTTACTACATAACAACCTGGTCGTTAACGAGCTATACATAAGAAAGACTGCAGCCGTCAAAAGAAGTATTGAGCCTGGTAAAAAATTAATTGTTAACAGAGATTATACATTAAAATCGTTGACTTTAATTACAGACCTTATTTACGCAATCATTCTTCAAGTGCGTGAAAAATATGGCCATTTTACAGTTTTGCCGCTTTTGAAAAAGCTTTTCGCATATAATTTTAAGAGTCCAATTATCAAATTTGAAGAATTCTGCACACTCAGTGATGACGACGATATTTATGATGGGCCATTCAATTTGCCTGTTGGGAGATCGAGTTCGGAAAATTTTTTCCTTGAGTTCTGGCAAGCGCAGAGAGATGGAACTGCGCTTAACCGAGCTGCAATGGTGCACTTAGGCGGAAGCATAAGAAATTTGGCATTTTTAACTGAAGTTTTTGGTGAGCTCCGGTTCCCATATTGGCAGTATAGCATAACACCGAAAAAGACAAAAAGGATCCCTATATCGAAATTTTCTTAAAAATGACGTCGGGCGAAACGTAGATTTTGACCATTCTTCAATGCATATTTTATCGAAAAGGTGACGCATATAGTTTAGGATAAATTGACAGCTAATATAATTGCCAGAGGGGGTGATCCTAAAGGCGCGTCATTGAAAAAAATATGTTATTTTGTGCATAAATAATTATATCAATAATGTACTAGATAGGGGCATAAATGGACAAAAAATTCGCTACTCAGCAAAAATACTTCGATCTATTTACAAAGGATTTTTTGCCCAATCCTACTCCAAAATATCATGAGGTTGAACTCAAACGTGGAATTAAAACGGTTTACATCAAAGATTTTCCGATAGAATCCATAAAGCTAAAAAGATCACCATATATCGTCTTTATAATATTTGCAAAATTGCTTAATTTCAAATTTCTGGGAAGATGGGAAAAAACACTTTGGGAAATCCCTGTTTTATACGAAGGAATTCCGTTTATGCTTTCACACCGCAAATTCGGCTTTCAGTTTACATCATTTCAAAAGGGAGGCAAACTTCAACTAAATTAGCAAAGGAAGCTATCAAAAACATTGATAACGCAATTCCATTTGCAGAGCAATTATTTCAGGAGGAGATAAAGCAAAAGGTTATTGATGGAAGAATATCACTCTCCAATGAGTATAGACCTATAAAAGAGCGGTATGATTTCTTTAGAAGGAAGAGCCGCAGCAATATACAAGAAAATGAACTTCCCTACTCCTACAGGCGACGCGTTAAGAGATTACGAAATGTTAATCATGCAGAATTTGTTAACGCCACCAGAAGCATCTTTACTATACTGTGGCCATGCTAGATGCTTTTTTCAGCCTACTAGAGCATTCCCTAGTCCTAATCATTCCTTTTTTGAATCATGGGTTTCCCGAAAACAATAATCTGGAACAATTTATTGGAATGAATTGGAAAGGGAAGTACCAGTATGTATTTTCAGAAATCTGACCCAAAAACAGTAGCTCACCAACTAAATGCCCTTATAGACATCAAAGAAGAATATCGAAACCCCATTTCACATGGTCATTTTCATAAGAATGGGAATTCCTTTAATGTGCATATGGAAAATCTCAGGTGCAATTCCTATGTCACTATCAAAAAACAGGGGTAATTTAAGTTATGGATTTAAATTGCCAGGTGATAAATTAAACAGATCTGCAATGTTCTGGACTGCTTTGATGACTTCATAGCAAAAAATAAGGAAACTAAATATGGGATACAATATATCAAAACTGGTTTTATAGTGGCTTTTGACAAGAGTTCCATGAAAAATACATGGATGCGATGAGTTCGGAGAAAGCTTTCGGGAATTTTCTTGATTATACATCGTATCAAATTGAATCTTCCGCAAACATAGACTGGTAAAAAATTAAATGAAAGAGAAAATAGAAAACCCAGATATAACTCAGGATCTGATTATTGATTATTTGTATAAGCAAACAAACTATGCATTAATGCTTACTGCAAGCTGGGGAGCAGGAAAAACATATTTCCTAAAAAACCCAGTCTTTAGCAAAGTATTCAAAGTGAAACTACAAGCCCGTAATTATCTATCGCTGTTTGGCATAAGCTCTATGGAAGAGCTAAAAGATAAAATTTTCGTTTCGGTGTATCCATTAATTGAGAATAAATACTTGAAAGCTGGATTTCCAATTGTAAAGCTGCTTATGAAGGCAGCAGATATTACAAAACTCTGGGGCGGAGAATTGCTTAGCCATCTTGCAGATGGTGCCGATGAAGCCAAAAACGAGCTAAAAACTCAACGATTTAATTTTCTGGCATTAGAAAAACTGCTTATTTGTTTTGATGATCTTGAGCGAATTGATGCAGAAATGCTCAAAGACAACTCGGTGCTTGGTTTTATTAATTCCTTGGTTGAGCAAAGTAATACCAAAGTTATTATCGTAGCAAATGAGGGAAAGCTTCCTCCAGACCTTTTTGGCGAAATAAAGGAAAAAACTATTGGCAACACCCTTCATTTTCAGGCAAACTTTTTCGCCCACATTTGCCAACATAATTGAAAATCTGCAGAATACAACCTCCCATTATAAAAGCTTCCTCCAAGAACACTGCAAAACTATCGAAAACCTGTTAAAATATGAAAATGAAAAAAGACGTTAATTACCGTACGCTAAATTATCTTTATCCTATTATGCACCTATTTTTCAGTTCATCAAATCAGAGCTTAAAAATGGAGAATGGAAAGATTACCAGGAAAAATTACTTTATAGTACATTGAGGTTTAGTCTGATGATCTGCGTTGAATTTAAAAAGGTCGCATTGAATATCACAAGAAACAGGGGCTTGAAAAAGGTATTGAGTATCAGATCAACAGAATGTATGATGAGATAAAAAAGGACAGGATTGTTGAATATGGGGAGGAAACAATAAATAAGTATTTTCCAAATGAAGACTATGATTATTATGAAAGTATATTTGATTACCTGACAGGTGGCAATATATTCAATGGCACCACTTTCAAAAAAGAAGTCCAAACGAACTACAATATGGTGGATGAAAAAACCCCTCCTGCCTATAAAGTATTTAATCAGCTGGCAGCAGCTAATTATAAGAATCTTTCAGATAAGGACTTCATTTCTCTTAATAGACAGTTATTATCTTATGCAAAACAAGGGGAATTTCTATTGCAAGATTACCTCACAGTGGCCTATCATGTAATGAGACACGAAAACGTTCTGAATTTAAAACCGGAAAAACTTGCTGAAGATCTAATCAAAGGGATGAAGAAAAGTCTCCCACGCCAAAAATATTCCCCAATGATCGATAAATATTTAGGCCTTTCAGCAGTTACACCAAATTATTTATCACTAAAAAAAATATCTGATTTTATTAAAAGTGCAAATAAGAAGCTTGGAGAAACTGGAGAGATCAATAAAGATAAACAGCTTGAAGATGAGTTTTTAAACAACTACGATAGTTTACATGCTAAAATGCTTTCTGAGATTGACACAGCACATTATCAGGTCACACTCTCTGGATTAAGGCCAAGCCTATTTCTAAAAACATTTTTAAAAGTAGAAAATGCTAAGAAAAACAAAATAATTACGCTGTTTACAATTATCTATCATTGGAACAGGGGAAATGACACGGAAAAAGATCGCCGCTTCTTGCTCGACCTTAAAAACCTTATTGAGAAGTATAAGGAAGGAAAAAAATTCAGAAATTTGAGTGGAGAACTTCTCCTAGAACTTGACGAACAGGTAAATAAAAAACTAGAGTCGCGAATCAGCTATTCTCAATAACTATTGGCATTGATTGTATGATGTTTATGTTATTTTTTATAACATAACTTGAAAAACTTGTTGTAATTACCTATCAGAATTAATTAATATGCATTATTTGCAGATAGGTTAATAATTTTAATTCTTTAATATATTTTTAATCTTATTTTGTCTCAAAAAATCCCTAACCTGAATGAAAAACAATCCATTACGCTACAAATTTCACCAAAAGTGGCGAAGAATAACTCGGTTCGTTAATCGGATGTAAAAACACCATACTTCACCAAACTACGGTCAAAAATCATCAGCACGGGATTCTAATTATGATTGGCAAAAACCCTAAAAAGACACTCATCTTTCTTATCAACTTCAAATCTATGTATCAACTTTCTTCTCTCCAGCACTCTGAAAAGCCAATCATGATATGGCGTGCGTTGAAATTTTGGCTTGTGCCTTTTGTGAAATAATTCGGGGTAATCGCCTTTGAGTTCTGTTATCAGTGCAACTACCTGATCGTTAGAAAGTGTATCTGATCTTTCGTTGAGAAGCTTGATGCGGTTCTCTGCTGAAGATGAAGACTTAAACATACTTTCCATCACAGCAAAAGTTACTGGTACATTTCCCATATCACAAATTAAATTGCAGGAAAGATTAGAAATCTCTCTGTTCGACACAATGGTATCCTCATCCAATAAATTATAGAGCACAAGTTTGTTTTCTACTGTAAAGGTGGTTGATTTTAAAAGCTTAACGATATCCTGTTCGTCCACATCATAAGAGGTACCAAATGTTTTATAAGAAACCTGTCTAACTTCTAAAAGAGTAATGTGCAGGTCCGGAAAATCCTTCTTTAATCTATCGTAGTTTATTTGGGTCATTAATACTGCGCCACTCTTTACCAACCACTCGATCTTATCTCTGGTCATCCCTGTAGTTACCAGTTTAGTGATAGCTAGCCTCTGTGCTTTAAACAATGCCTTGTAAGCCTCAATATCAAGCTCATTGATAGCAAGTAGCGTTTCTATGAAGGTTTTAACAAACTCCTGTGATCGGGAAGGTGCATCTAACATTTTTGTTTTCGACAATTCTTGATAATTCTCTTCTGCATCCAAAAACATCAGAAGCGTTTCATCTAATTCTTTCATTTGACCCTCCTCGGCATCCGGGAGCTGATCATAGTAGGTAAATACATTTTCCCAAGAAGGGAAAACCTCACTATAGTCCATAACTTCCTTCCTGATCTCGAGTTCATCAATAGCCGCCAAATCACTAATCTCAACAAATCCTCTTTGTATGACCTCTGATTTTAAGTCGAAAATTAGGTTTTCATCATTCAAAAGTGCAACCATTTGTTCTTCTTCCTCTTTATTTTGAGAAAGTTTAAGCAATACGTTCTGCACATATTCATTTACATTTGCAGTAATATAATCGTGAAGATTTTCTGCCATAGAAACCATTATTGAAGTGTAATTAGCATTTGATTCCAATCCTATTTCTGAATGTCCCTTTTCTTTAAGCATTTGAACGATATTGACCTCATTTAATTCATAAAGATCATGCTCGTAAACAAAATCAAACAATGTCTGACTATTTTGGTTAGGAGGATCAATGGCTATAAATTTTACATTAAGTTTTTCAAGCAAACCCTTTGCTGGATTTACCTCAGCATCCCCAATAAAAAGTGAGAGAAAATTTGATCTTTTTGCAATATATTTTGCCATATCTCCCTTTAGTGCTGCAACAATATCCAACCCTGCATCAATGGTTAAAAATTTCAAATATTTATCCATTTTGCCAGCAGGATAATTACTCTTGGTTTCTAAAAAAATCCAAAAACCCAGCCAGGCTTTGGCTAGTTGCTTGATAAATAAACCCGCATGCTCAGGTCGCTTTTGCACAAATTCATCAATAAAAGAATTGGTTTGGGTTCGCCCCTCACTTAGGAGTTGGAGAATAGCCTGACATTTTGCTAAAACCTGGTCTCCTGCATTTAGCAGGTAGACAACCAAATCAAGATTGAGAATCACTTCTCTTTTAAAATATTTAACATCAAGTTTTTTAACTACATAATCAGCATGTGTAAGCTGATGTTCAACCGGTAGCGCTGAACCACTTTTGATTTTTCGCTCAAAAACTGAATCCTCCGCAGTCATATTTACTTCATGAAAAAGCGAAATGTAATCATCATAATGTTCGTCGATATAGCCGTTGATCAACAAATTTCTAATTAACTGATTTTCGCCAAATGGTTTCAGGTATGGGTCAATTTCTATACGCTCAAATATTTCACTGATACTCCAGTTTGCAATTGTATTTTTTTCGCTCCTTAATTCATCAATCTCCTTTTTGAGCTGTTCGATGGCACCACCATTTTTTTGGTCTATTAACTGCTTTCGCTGTTTAAAGCTTTTATTCTTGTCAACTAAACGTTCTAATTCGGCAAATGAAAATCTTTCGTCTTTAGTGTGTTCATGATATGTACTGCCGGAATAGTGGTTGAAATAATAATAAGTAAATGAGTTAAGCTTGGATAGTTCTTCAAATGCGGCTGGAGCTACGAGTTGGGCAAATGTTTTTTTACCTCCAGCTTTAACACTTGCAGCATCTGGAAATTTGACTTGTAAGGCATTTACGTACACTCCGATTAGCTCATTTAAGTCCTTAAACTTTAACTCTTCAAGTACTTTTACCTCTCCTACCTTAGCCACAATCTGTTCATCGAGATTTTTTATGAGTTCTTCGATATATCCCGCTTTATTTGCGATGAATTTGTACAATTTACCTTTTCTGCTATGTAGTTTTCCAAAATCCTCTGGGCAAATATTTTTGTAAGCGATCATAGCGAAAAGTTTATCCTGTAAAAGAACCTGCGAAAGGCTTGTCCGATAAAGCTGGTATTCATGAAAAATATTAATCAAAAGCCGCATATCTATATCATCGATGAAGGTTACTACATCTTCGGTAAACTCTTTTGATAGCACATTTTCAAGACCGGCACCTGAAATCAATTTCGCCAGTTGTTCGCCTGCATTTGAAGGGTTAATGAAAGGAATTACTGGAATGATATACTCAAAGAACTTAACTCTTTCATTCTTATCCTCAAATATTTCATCCCTTATCGCATATAGAAACACAATTTCCTTATGATTTTTGCGGGACTTGATGGAAAGCGAATTGTTTAAAAGCGTATTTAGCTCACGAAGTTTGGAAAAGATATCTGTACTTTCAAATCGGTCAAGATCTTCAATAATGACCAGGTTAAAAGGTGTCCTCTCAAAAAAATATAGGATTTCTTCCAGGTGCTCATTAAAAACAGATTTGTCCAGCTTGTCGCCAAGTTCTAGTTCACCTTTAATGGTAACCTTATTAATTTTTGAATTACCAAGCAACCTGATAATACTTTTTGCTGTGAGGCCAATTCCAACAAAAAACACCATGAATATCGGAAATGCCG
This sequence comes from Pedobacter sp. AC212, assembly GCF_979258625.1. Classification (NCBI taxonomy): domain Bacteria; kingdom Pseudomonadati; phylum Bacteroidota; class Sphingobacteriia; order Sphingobacteriales; family Sphingobacteriaceae; genus Pedobacter; species Pedobacter sp. AC212. The sequence goes on from NZ_OZ409870.1 coordinate 4,843,786, forward strand.
AATAATCCAACGGGAGTTTCCAATGCCAGCTTGCGGGATTAATCCGATTAATATAATCAAATTTAAAAAGTAGCAGTGCGCTGGTGATCCATAAAATTAATGCACCAGCAATTGAATAAATATGTCGATCAGTAATATTGGTGATTCTTTTAAAACGAGAATCGGGAATGTCAGATGGCTTGACATGATAGAAAATCTGTTGCAGGATACTGATCTCAAGCAAACGCTCAAGTTCTTCTTTTTTGTCTTTAATGTGTCCTTTGTTCAAAGATTTCTTTTTCGTCCTTTGCTTTTTTCCTTTCACAGGGCTGAGGACTGAACCATTTGCTGTTGGGATTTCTACAATTTCTTCATCAAGTGTTTCTTCTAAATCTGCAACTTCCTTAGCAACATCGCCAAATGAGGCAAGGGAAATCCGAAGGTATTCATATTCCTTATGCTGGGATTCAAAGGTATTGATAATCGTACTTTTCCCTGAACCGTAGCTTCCTGTCAGCGCAATATTGGTAATCTTTGGTTCATCAATTGTGAGTTTTAATAAATCAAGGTAGGGCTTAACCCGTTCTAAATCTTTAGGATCAGTTAAAACTTTTGGAGCTAGCGAAATTACATTTTGCGGAGTTTCAGTGTTACTACTTGGTTGCACCTGCGTTGAACTGTGTGAAGTGGTTTGTTGAGCGTTATCCATTTCTGACTTTGCATAATCCCTTATGATCATGCTCCAACGTCTAAAATACAAAATAAATTATAGCTACTCTTATGACTGCGTATTTTCATATATTTCAATAAAAATTTAGCGAAATCGCCACTTAAACTACTCTTTCAAATGCATTGAAAAATTATTATATGCGTATAATTTTAGAACCATTAAAATACTAAAATAAATAGCAAATATTGTTACCTTTGTAATCCTTTTCAAATTGCGTTACAAAACATTATCTCTAATAAATATGTTAGTAACTTATTTGAGATATTTACATATCAGGTTTTAAAGAACTTATCTTTAAATAATAAACTCGGCCATCATGAATAAAATTCCAGCGTTTGATTATGTAGTACACCAACTGCAAAATTGGTATCTTGAAAATGGTGGAAACATGGAAAATAATGATTTATCTAAGTTAAAGATAACGAAATTGCTTTTTTTTACATGTGCCGCATCAGCTTCTTCAGATCAAGCTGGGTTACTTTCTCATTTCGACAATTTCTATGCACTACCTTATGGGCATGTTGAAAGTGACATTCAGGACAAAATGGATATGTCAGTATTTTTCAACATTTCAAAAACTCAACTGACATATAAGACAGCAGGAAGGATGTACGAGGCCGAAAATCTAAGCTTAGAGATAAAAGAAATAATTGACCATGCAATCGAAAAGTTGAAAAATATAAATTACAATTTAATTAAGCTGACAGCTTTTGAATTGGTCGACCTAAGCCACATGTGGCAGTCATGGAAGAGTGTATTCTCGCTTGCTCAACAAAACGGAAGGTATTCCATGAAAATTCCAGTAGAAATGATAATGGCCGAGCCGAAAATTTTTAAGTTATAGTTTAAATGCATCATCTAAATAATGCCCTCTCAAAACTAAATTCTGTCTTTCATTCGACTTGGACAACTGCATTATCATCAGTTTTAAGCTCGGATAACATTAATGACGTTAACAACAAACTTGCTGCACAGGTTGCAATTCTTGGCATTATAAACAGAATTTCGAATGAATTTTATAAGGAGTTAAATCTTTCTATAGTATCTGGTGAATACGTTAATGATTTAACAATTTCAGATACCAAAATATCTGAAATTGAAAGTTTTATTTCTCTACAGGCAGTTTTTGACGTTCCTCGATTTCCAAATATGCTCCAATATTATCAAGATATATTTGCAGAGGGGTTTTTACAACCTATTAGGTTAAATTTATTACAATATAGAGCTTTACTAAAGGTTGTAGGAAGACATATAGCACATCAACCAGGTTCAAGCATGCTATTTCATGAAATAGCTGACCCACCACCAACAAGTAGAAGATTTACAACTACAGCAACTAAACTGTCTGAATTGTTCAATTTCAATGTTAAAGTAGCTGAAATTGACCACACACTAAGTTTTGAAAAAAATACTTTTAAACAACTTTTACTCCTCCAACACAAGTTAAAGAATTTTGCTATTGCTAGTGACGAACTTGAATTGATTTCGGACAAATGTGATTTTTTATTATATAAGTTATCCTTTAGACTAGAGCAATCAAATAAGAAATTTCACTACGTAATAGATTTCAACTACTCTACCTTAACTTTAAAAGAAGTTAATCGTTTTTCTAAATATACAGACATCATAAAAGGCCACTATGGAAAAAATGCAACTGTTATAGCATTTAATCAGCGATCGGCAAATGCTCAAGGTAAGTTAGATACAACTCCAACAACGCTTAACCTAGATGAATATCACTCTTTGATAAAAAAAATCAAGGATGTAGATAAGAATGTAGAATCATTAAATAAATTAAACACAAATTATAGTCTAGCCTACAACCAGCGCATTCTTGGAGCATTGAGCGATTTTGATCGTCGTGCATATGACATTGACATGTGCTATATTGAAAATAATCTATTCTCATTAGAACTAGAAAGAAAGCTGATAACTTTAGATAATTGGGAATCAAAGCTTCAAACGTACACAACGAGGGCTGAATCTTTAAATAACAGCAACTTCTTCCCTTTTTACAAAATTATTGCTGAATTTTTAGTTCCTGAAATTGAAAAACAATTTAAGATCAATAATGAGGAAAGCCTTAAAGTAATTAATAAATTGCTTGATAAGTATGATAAATACTTAACTTCTTTGATTATTAATGCAACAATTTGTGAAGAAACAGATTACATAGCATTCCAAACAGATTATGCAACATCCTTAACTCCAATTAGGCTTAGTAGTGGTTTTACTTACAATTGTTTTGTCTCCTCATCATTTGTTCTCCCAATAGAATACACAAAATTTAAGGATGAAATTGACATATATAAAACTAAATTAACAAAATTTAGAGCTATGTATGATATACAGGATCTGTTACAAACGGATCACAAAACGATTCAGGAAGTCAAGGAGGAAATTGAAAAGACAGATAAGCGACATATAGAGATATTATCTATCTTTTCGGCATTAGTATTGTTTGTATCTAATGAAGTTCAAATTTTCAGCAAGTTAACAAAATTAAGTGACGCAATAATTTACTCACTTTCCTTCGCTTATGGGCTTGGCTTATTTGTTTTGTTAATTTGGTTTATTACTCGATCAGAGGGCGTTAGAAAAACTCGAATTACTAATACTCACAAACTAATTTTTGGCGTTTTCGCGTTAGGTTTTATACTTCAGGTAACATTTTTAAGATATCCCCATTTATTCAAATCAGAAAGAGATAATAAAATTGATAACTTAAGCTTTAAAATTGATTCAGCAAAAAAGGAACTATCTCTCGACACAGCAATTCAAAAATTAGTTAAAAAGGATACTTTACGAACCAAAGTTGCTCAGAAAAAATAGTGATTGTTTAACGATCCATATTCCTTTTTTGGTGATCAAACATTCCATTGCAACCATAATTGACTGTCATTATCTTCAATACAAAAAAATAATATTTCTGCTGGAGATGTCGGAAAAAGTGTTTTTTATCCTTAGTAATTTCGGGAATATTGACGACAAGGGGATTTCAGCAAAAATGGCTACCCGTTCCGCTTTTAAGCTATCACCTCATTTCGCTTTAAAGTGACAACTTTATTTCAGGGCAAACTGGGCGTTCTAATCTTTCGATCAGCTTTTTTCGTGACTGGCTTTCGGGAACATTCTTATAATTTCTGCATTAATATATACTCCTAGGAGCATATCTTCGATTCGGGATGGACTAATATGGGCCTTTCGCTATTTTGGAGGATTATGGCGTTTTTTCTGCATTCTGGCACCTATGAATGGATCTTGATTTTTAGAACCGTCTGAATTTAGTATTTCCGGTGGTAGGATGGATTAAACAAAAAAGTCCTGAGGAAAACGGTTTGGATTAGAATTGTATATTTGTCCAGAGGGAATGGAACTTAGATGTACATCATCCGGTAATCAAATTGGCAGTCAGTTTAAAGCGAACCAGAAGCGTCACTACAGGTTCTTCCCCAGTCATATCAAAATTCCTAAAAAATAACGCTCATGAAATACGATATTCACTCAATAATGTCCTACGAGATTTTTCTGCTTGGACAATACCAAATTGTTACCAAAGGCCTTTTTTACGTGAATGGTAGTTATTTCATTTACTGCCCTGATATTACGGAGACCACCCTAGCCATTGATGGCTCCAAAATCCATGAATGGTTTAGGTTACACAAAATCATGGGCACTTTAATCTTTTTAGTCAGCGAAATACCTGAATCTTCCGTGCAAATCGATGATCAAATCAAACAACTTACATCTCCAGGAACGGGATATCTCCTTACAAGGGCAGATGTTGGGTATGAGCTCAAATTGCTAATACCAAAAATTTATCCGGACTATGAAATCTTGGACAGCATGCCAATCACAGTTTCTTTCCTTGAAGAAGTTTCGGAAGATGGATTTAGCAATCTTCGAAAAATCTTTCAAGCGGCAAAATTCCAAGTTGAAATAAACTTTGTTAATAGCAAAATGCCCCATGTGAGCAAGCCTGAAAAAGAATCGATCTTCAGAAACATCCAAACATATAGAGATTTAAAAAACAAACTTTCACCAGTTTTAAATAAAGCATGGGAGGAAGAAGAGGATACATGGTTAGATAAAAGGCAAAAAATAATTAATGCTAGTCCAAAAGAGTTCGGTCCGTATCGTCCTGTCTCACTTCAAAAGAGATTATTCAGGTGTTTGATCGACTGCAGTTCAGGTTTTTCCGAAAATATTAGAAATTACTTGACAATGTATGACCAGATTTGTCTTGTTGCACCACATTCAGAATACATGAATCAGACATTGGTTGCATTGGGTCTTTCAAAAAAGGAATTGCTCGAGTTGCATAAATTGGGAAAGTTACAGCTCCTTTTTCCAAAATCTATAGATTATTATGACCAAAATTTTGTCCTAGAGTTATTAGAAACCAAAAAGGAAAATGTTCATCTTTCCAGAACGGTAACAACAATGACAATAATGGAAATGAAAAAACGAAATCCATTATTATTCCCCCCCTTGTCTATACAAGAAAAGCAGGTGTTGCTTGGAGCAATCGATAAATCAGTTCCGGTCTTGACAAAGAACAAACGTTTTGCAGATGCCATCCGAAAAACAATATCGGAAACAGGAAACATGTGGATACGCCTTCCTAATGCGATGAACCAGCAGGATTCCATTGTATTAAGTAGTTATGGGACCATCAATCTTATGGGACCCATATTTGAGTTAAACGAAAATCGGGATTTGAAATTGGAATTCATGACGGCTATACCTGCCGTAGAAATGGCTGCAAGTACTGGATCAGTTCTAGTGCCGACGACAGTCCATGGATATGATACGACAAATGTAAGTTCTCTGATTGCAGACCTCTATTCTGGGACACCAAGGGCAGATTGGGTCTTGCATAATAAGAATTTCACAAATTTCACGGCAGAAAATATTTTGGCTGTCAGCGCCAATCTTCCAGTAATTGAACTTGCTACGACTTTCGATTCCGTAGAAATACAAAGATTCAGAGATCTGGTTTTAAATATATCTAAACACCAAAAAACCCATGAAGATGTTTCAGAAACAGTAGAAGCTTATAACCATTTCGTTAGACAGTATGAAAAGAATAAAAATAATCTTTCCGCATGGAACATTAAAGGTTTTGTCATTGGCCTGATAGGAAAGGCCATGCCGGGTGTCCCGATGGCATCGTGGTTAATCAATCACGCCCTCAAACATATTATCAAAATTAGCGGTAACGCCCCAGAGCTAATCAAAATTGTAGAAACGATAGAAGCAGAACTGCAAGGGGGAATACCAGATGCAGTATTACTGGATATTCCGCTCTATAGTTTACCACCATTCCGCTGGATATATTACCAGCTATTCCGCTGCATAGCTTACCGGCATTCGGAAGGAAATATTACCAGGTATTCCATTTCAAAACTTACCAGGTATTCCGGAGCAAAGTTTACCATTTGTAACGGTTCAAGGCTCTTAACCGCCTGACATTCCGACACAAAGGTTACCACTTATTCCACGGCAAAGTTTACCATTAAGAGTGATTTACTACCGTTTCTTATAGTTTTGATCAGGATCAAATTATATAGAGATGGCAAATAAACTACTCAGTATGCAAAAAGTAAGACAGATACTCCTGTTTCTTAAACGTGGTTACTCTGAGCGTGAGATCGCCAGGCAAACAGGGGTTTCCCGACCGACCATTCATCTCTATTCGAAATTGCTTAAGGCTACCGGCACCGATTACGATGTGCTCTTTAATATGGGAGACCATGATTTAAATACCCTTGTCCATTCCCAAAAGGAACAAAAGGATGAGCCCATCGATCTAAGAAAGTTTCATTTTCAGCAACAGGCTGGTTATTTCCTTCTTGAACTTAAGCGTGTTGGTGTTACCAGGTTCTTGTTATGGCAGGAGTACCTAAAGTTATATCCATCAGGGTTTCAGTATTCAAGGTTCTGCGAACTTCTGGATATTGAGCTTTCCTCAAGAAAGCCCAGTATGCGTATGGAGCACAAGCCAGGTCACCTTCTGGAGATTGATTTTGCAGGCTCAAGACTTGATTATGTTGATCGCGATAGCGGTGAGGTAATAGAATGTCCTGTTCTGGTTGGAGTACTCCCATTCAGTAGCTACTGCTTTGTTATGGCGCTTCCGGATGCATCCCTGGTTAATGTTATCGGTGGTCTCAACAAGATGTTGGATTATTTCCAGGGAGCTCCGCTGAACATTATCTCTGATAATATGAAACAATGGGTGATAAGGACATGTAAATATGAACCTACTTTTCCTGAGCTACTGGAGCAATGGGCATTGCATAATAAAGTAGGCCTCTTGGCCACCCGTCCGGGTCGGCCAAAGGATAAACCATCGGTTGAGAATCAGGTGCTCATTTCCTATAGAAGGGTCTTTGCGCTTTTACGCAATGAAAGCTTCTATAGTCTGGACGAACTAAACAGGGCTATTCTTAAAAAGGTAGACGAGCACCACCAGTTAAACTTCCAGAAAAAGAGCTATAGTCGGATAAATCTCTTTGAGACTGAGGAAAAGCCACTATTGCAGCCCCTGGCCGCTCATCCATTCGAGCTGTCCCACCACACAAAAGCAAAGGTTCAGAAGAACTATCATGTAGTGGTCGGTGAAGACTGGCATTTCTACAGCGTACCATTTGCTTATCTGGGCAAAAGCGTAACCATCATTTATGATTCAGACCATGTGGAAATCTATTATCAACTTGAACGAGTTGCGATACACAAGCGAAGCTTTAAAAAGCATGGCTATACCACAGATCTGGAGCATATGCCGGAAAATCACAGAAAGATTGCTGAAAGGCGTGGTTGGGATCCTGATTATTATTTACTGAAAGCCGAGCAAAACGGCCAGGCCACCCATCAGTTCTTCAGTAAGCTGATGGAAAGTAAGATCTCCATTCATCAGGCTTATGGGCCATGCCTTGGAATACTTAGGCTGATAAGTTCCTTTGGAGCGGTGCGGGTTGAGAATGCCTGCAAGAGAGCCTTAAAAGGATATAAATATAATTATGGGGTACTAAACAATATCCTATCCAACAATATGGATCTCCAGGAGGATACTGCTCCGGAAGGTTCACCAATCCCCGACCATGGCAATCACAGGGGAGCGGCAGCATATGAGACGCTAAACTAGAAATCAATTCCATATAAAATGAATAAACAATCAACACTGGATCAGCTTAATTCACTTAGGCTACCCGGCATGGCAAAACGTTATCAGGCCATGTTAAACCTACCTAGTCATCAACAGGAAGATGCATATTCACTGGTAGCAATGCTCTGTCAGGCTGAAATTGAACATCGCAACTTTCATCGAACCGAGAGGTTGTTGAAAAACAGCAGGCTTCGTTACAATGCGCTGCTTGAGGAAGTGATCTGCAAACCGGAACGTGGACTGACCAGAGAGATGCTTGGCCAGTTATCTGATGATAGTCTGGTCAATAGATCTCAGAATATCCTTATTCATGGGCTAACCGGTTGCGGGAAAAGTTACCTTGCCTGTGCTCTGGGAAGGAATGCCTGCTTGATGGGACACAAAGTACTATATCTTGCCATGAATAAATTCCTGGAGGCTATCGGGCAGGCAAAACTTGACGGAACCTACCTAAAGTGGATCAAAAATATAGCTGCACATGCAGTTGTTATTCTAGATGACTTTGGACTCAAGCCGCTTTCCCATGATGCAAAACTTGGACTGCTTGATATTCTTGAAGACAGGTATGGAAATGGTTCAATCATCATAACCTCCCAGCTTCCGCTGGATAAATATTATGAGTTCATTAACGAACCGAGCCTTGCAGATGCAATACTTGACAGACTGACAGCATCGGCACATAAAGTTGAACTCATGGGCGAATCTTTGAGAAAGAAAAAATAAACCTTATTATTGTTAAACAAAAAAGCAACTCTTATAATAAACCAGCTATCGCTGGTAACCTTTGTGTCGGAAAACCTGGTAAGGTTTCAACGCGGAAATACTGGTAAACTTTTCTCGGAATATCCAGTATTACTAAGCAAGATGAGGGATAAAGTCAAAAAAAAGATGTAATCCACATATATGAAAGTTTCTTTTCACTTTGACTATTTAATCGAAACTAACTAAATTTATAAAACAATATAGTTCTTATGAAACTTTGGTTCTTTCTCAGGCTTTGCATTAATATTGCCAAAGCATTTAGCACGATATCACCATAAATAACGAAATAGAGAGACTAAATACCATGTATTATTAATAACATCTTCACCACTTTTTCAAAATTTCCTACCGCTTCACAGTGCTCAAATAAGGTCGAGCTTCCGCAGATTGACTCTACCCAATAAGCATAAACCGGAAAATCCTTTAATAATAGAAATGAGAATTAATCAAAGGTGAGTTTTTGGCATCAAAGCAGAATTAACAAAACTCAAAAAACTAATTCACAACTAATTACACCACTAGGTTCAACACTCTTTCGCCTCAATCCAACACATCATTTAAAATTCCTCCTTTGCAACAGGGATAGTAGCGGATACCTGCCCAGCGCCTAAAGCCCGAAGGCGTATGAGCGGATAGCCCGGCTGTTGCCCAAACAACAAAGCACGCCGAACCCTATAGACGTAAAAAGCCACTTATTCATACCAGTGGCCTTATTTCCCAAAACAGTCTCTTGTTTATTTATCGTTATTTTTTTTCTCTGTAACTTCAGCCCTTATCTCTTGAGCCAAAACCTTAAGGTCCTGCATTGCCTTACGTACTCGCGTACCAGCCGCTGCATTTCCACCATCATAAAATTTCGTTACATCGGCTTCTACTGAAGCAATAACTTCCTGCACCTGTTTGAATTTGTCCATAACTGTTTTTTTTAAAGGGCCCGATGACCACGGTATTGTTTTTTATCTAGGAAACCGTATTCCAGCCCTAAAACTAAACATTTCAACCAAAATTCGAAAAGAACTTTAAAAATTCCGAATCCAGGCACCATTGCCTGCCCTTTTTACATCTGCTTACAAAGGATAAACCGTGGCATCCGCCAACAAAATACCCTATCCGGTGAAGTTCCTGATTTGAAAGCAATAGATGATTTACTGTTTCGGTTTATAATATCGCATTCCGTGCTTTTGTTAAAAAAGTAGTTCATTTTGGGAGCCGTGCATTATAATTCCGACACCGTTAAAATCAATCTAAAAATAAATTTAGATAAATCTAAATTTATTTTTAGTCTTTTCTATTTTTAATATTAGATTTACAAAAAATCAGATAACATGCAGAAAAGATTACCCATTGTCCTGCTTTCACTTATGAGCCTAGTTGCTATAATGGTGTCCTGTGAGAAGATAATCCCTTCTTCTCCAAAAGAGGATGAAATTCTTGATGGCCCGGTGGAAGGACTCAGCTATGACCAGCTCAGACGTTTCGCTTTGGGAGATGCGGCCTTTAACAATGAGATATTTACTCCTGCGAATGGCCTTGGTCCTGGCTTTGTTGCAACCAGCTGCGGAAGCTGCCATGCTGGAGACGGCAAAGGCCATCCCTTTACTACGCTGGTCCGTTTCGGGCAGACCGATGAGACAGGCAATAAATTTTTGGACCAGGGAGGCCCACAACTGCAGAACAGGGCTATTCCCGGGTACAAACCTGAGCAAATCCCAGCAGGCGCCAGCTTTTCAAAATTTACACCGCCTGCCAATACCGGCCTTGGCTTTCTCGAACTGGTAGCTGATGCAGATATACTAGCTATGGCTGACCCCCAGGATCTGGATAATGACGGCATTTCTGGTGTCCCAAATTACGCAGTGCTTCCGTCATATGTTCAGGCCTTTAACAACGCTATTGCACTGAAGGGAAAATATATCCATCGTTTTGGAAAAAAGGCGGCAGCATATAACCTGCTCCACCAGACTGTTAATGCCTACAACCAGGATATCGGGATAACTTCAAGCTTTGATCCTGTGGATGCCTATACGCGGATGGTGATTGATCCTGAAATTTCCACACTTACAGTGAATAACGTGGTGTTTTATCTACAGACGCTAAAAGCGCCCATACAGCGCGATGCCGGAAATGCCGAAGTTGAAACCGGCAGGAAACTGTTCGAAAAGATCAACTGTTCAGGCTGTCACAAGCCTACCCTAAAAACAGTTTTTTCCCCAGTGGTTGCTCTATCCAACAAAGAATTCCATCCCTATACCGACCTGCTGCTTCACGATATGGGACCTGGGCTGGACGATGGTTATACGGAAGGATCGGCTAAGACCTTCGAATGGAGGACCCCGCCCCTATGGGGACTGGGACTTTCGATGAATTCACAGGGTGGATCTTATCATCTGCTGCATGACGGAAGGGCAAAAAGCATCGAAGAGGCGGTAACCCTTCATGGAGGAGAGGCATCTGCAAGCCGCAACAGGTTCAACCAGCTGTCTGGGGCAGAAAGAAATGCCATGCTGAGATTTTTAGAATCACTATAGAAATGAAAAGAAAAGATTTTATAAAAGGCTGTGGAATGGCCTGCCTTGGAGGCCTTGGGATCACCACGTTGATCAGTGGATGCAGCAGCCTGGTGCCGGCGACGGGCGAGATTGCAGGGGATAACCTGGTCGTAGAAATGAAGGACTTTGAACTCAGACAGGGAAAAAATGTCCAGTTCAAAAGATACATTGTAGTCAGCAATGACCTGCTCCGATATCCCATCTGTATCTACCGGCATGATGAACTGAATTATTCTGCACTATGGATGCAGTGCACCCACCAGGGAACCGAGCTCCAGGCTTTCGGAGACAGGCTTCAATGTCCGGCCCATGGAAGTGAATTTGACAATAAGGGCAGAATGACAAATGGTCCGGCAGAAGCAAACTTAAGAACTTTCCCCATTACCATAGAAAAAACCAGGATCAAAATTTCACTGAAGGCAGTATGAAAAAACTCTTTACGCTTATCATATCTATTGGTATCGGTCAGATGGCTTTTGCCCAGATCGACCCGAAACTTTTAAGGGCCAAACCCAGTGATACAGCAAAAAACTCACTCAACATGGATGCAGTTTATGAACGGCCTTTTATTGCCGTGGGAAAACTTCCGGTATCAGTGGGCGGGTATATGGAAGCCAACTGGCAGTATCAGGGTACAGACGGGATCTCTGAAGGACAGCAGTTCCAGTTCAGAAGGATGACGCTATTTGTAGCCTCAACCATTTCCAAGCGCATCAAGTTCCTTTCCGAGATCGAATTTGAACCTGCTGAAAAAGAAATAGCGGTTGAATTTGCTGCGCTGGATCTGGAACTGCACCCCTTGCTTAATTTAAGGGGTGGAATGATATTAAATCCCATTGGTGCATTCAACCAGAACCATGACGGTCCTAAATGGGAATTCACCGACCGTCCGATCGCCATGACACAGATGCTGCCTGCAACCTGGAGCAGTGCAGGATTCGGGATTTATGGCAAGAACTATAGCGGTGACTGGATGCTGGGCTACGAGTTATATGCCACAAGCAGCTTTGACGATTCCATTATTGCAAACCCTGAAAACAGAACCTCTCTGGCTGCCTCAAAAAGGAATCCGGAAAGGTTTGAAGAAATTGCAAGCGGGCAGCCGCTTCTAACGGGAAAGGTTGCGGTACGCAGGAACAATATAGGCGAACTCGGCGTATCCTATATGGGAGGTGTTTACAATAAATGGCAGTCGGACGGAATTGTTATCGATGACAAACGCAGGTTAAATGTTTTCGCCATAGACTTTAACACTACACTTCCCAAACTTAAGACCTTCATCACCGCTGAGTGGGCATGGATCAGGGTAGATGTTCCCGACACCTATTCCCAGCAGTTCGGGAGCCGTCAGATGGGCGGATATATAGATATTGTTCAACCTGTGATCAAAAAAACGATTCTGGGCTGGCAGCATTCTGTTGTAAGTTTAGCCTGCAGGGTAGAGTATGTGGACTGGAATGTAGGGAAGTTCAGGGAGACCGGCGGGAATATTGGTGATGAGCTTTTCAGCGTAATGCCCGGCATCAGTTTCAGGCCAAGGCAACAAACCGTGCTGAGGTTTTCCTACCGAAAACAGTGGCAGAAGGATATCCTTGGAAACCCGCCTGCCAGAACCGGAGCGGTGCAGTTCGGGGTGTCAACCTATTTTTAATGATACCTGCCAGGATAAAAGCGACAAGAAGCCTAAGAGTATATCCCATTCATTGTCCAAATCCATTTAGGGTGTTTGGCCTGATTTATTTTTTATGCGTTCCCGCACCAAATGGATATTATTTTGCTTTCCCTGCGAGAGCATAGACTTGCAATAAGGCGTAAAAAAACGGTGGGCTGATAGAAATGCAAGTGTTTCTTTATCCCAATGGCTTAGGTCCACATCTGCCCTTTTCTGCATTTCGCGCGCAACCTTTGCATCGGTGATGAGAAATTCCTCATTGCCCAGGTTATAGGTATCCGCATCACAGATAATTTCTTCAAGGATATTGCTAGGGCTATGTGGAATGGAGGTGGAGAGTATGCAGCGGCCGATGGCGGAAATGATATCCGGTGCAATCCCTTTATCTGAAAGAAACTCTTCCATCAGCCGCACGCTTCGATGCTCATGGCCGGCAGGAGGCCCAGTTAGCTGCCCGGTGTCATGAAACCATGCGGCAGAGAAAAGTATGAATTCCTGAAGGTCATCCAGGCGAAAATTGGAAGCGATTTCCTGGGTCCTTTTGACCACAAGTCTGGTATGATCCAGATCGTGGTATGCCAGGTCAGCCTGCCAGTGCTCCTCAAAAAGATAGCTTACATAAGCTTGAACATCTCCAATAAGCATACTGAAGATGTTTCTGCGCCTGCGCTTAAAAAAGTATTTACCTGTTAGCAGGATCACAGACCCCGCTAGCACACAGATCAATAATAACTGATAATAATTCATAATATTCTTATTTTTTTAATCCCCCTGTCCTAAAGAGATAATAGGCACTCTGATAATAAGAAATGGCTTCCCTTCCAAGTGTTTCAGAAGATTTCGCCGAGGTCTGTGTATTGGTTTTGAAATCATAATGATAGCTCTGCGGAGGCTTCCTTGGACTGAGTACCACAAGGGTGTCGCTACGGAGATAACCGAGCTTTTGATAGGTTCCTAGCAAGATCCTTGGGCGGTACCCGGCTGATCTAACATCCATACCGAAGTTATTGCTCTCAAAGTCCCATTTCAACAGGCCGAACAAGGTTGGATAGAGATCTATCTGTGAGCAAAGGCTGGGAATTATTGAAGGGGGCTGTCCATTGAGGTTGTATATCATCGCCGGGATATGGTAACGGGAGATATCAATCTCGTTCTTTCCTGCGCTTTCCGCGCAGTGATCGGCAACGAATATAAACACGGTATTGCTGAACCATGGCTTTTTCCGGACCTGTCTTAAAAATTCCCCAATGGCATAATCGGTATATTTTACTGCGCCCTCTCTTCCCGTGCCTGGTGGGATATCTATCTTTCCTTTGGGATAGGTAAAGGGCCGATGGTTGGAAGTGGTCATGACAAAATCGTAGAAAGGTTTCTTTAACGAGTGCCTTTTATCCGCATCACGGATTACCGCAGCGAAAAGATCCCCGTCCGAAACGCCCCAGGCATTTTCAAAGCTCACTTCGCTATCGCTCAGGATGGTCCGCTTTCCCAGATAGGCATCACCCATTGTAAGCTTCCTCCCCCTATCTGTTATGTCATAGCCATTGCTTCCGAAGAACTGGTTCATATTGTCAAAGTAACCGTCCCCGCCATAAAAAAAGCCTGTGGAATACCCACGTTTGGAAAAAATACTGCCTATTGTGCTCAGGTTTGCATTATTGCTCCTCCTTACAATACTATTCCCCGGTGTTGGCGGAACGGCGAGGGAAAGCGCCTCCATCCCTCGCACGGTACGGGTGCCTGTTGCATACATGCGCTCAAATAGGATGCTCTCTTTGGCCAGCGAATCCAGAACAGGTGTCAGTTTTTGTGTATTGCCAAAAGTGCCCATATAATCAGCGCTGAAACTCTCCATGACCACCATGATGACATTGGGTTCCGTCTGGCCATTACCGGCCAGAACCGATCTACGTACCGAAGGACCTTTGAAAATAAACCTGCTAGAGGAAGAGGAGAGTTCTTTTCTTACCAAATTGAAGGCAAGCTGATTTGTGAGCATCGGATAAAACTGATCGTAGCTAAGTTCATTCGCCTTGAAGGCCGCTACGAAAGAATATATCCCTGCTTTGGAAATTTCTGCCGCATAACGGTTACCGCTTTTATCCCCCCAGGAGTTATCTATCTCGATCGTATAGAATATTGCTGTCAGAATGATCAGGGCTGTATTTACCGATCGACGGGCAAAAGGTGTAGCAGACTCGAAGCTCTTCCTGAACGCCCCCTTCATAAGATAGTTCCATAAAAAGGAGATTATGACAACAGCTGAAATCAAAAGCGGCAGCGGATAGGACTCGTTGATGTTGTGCACAACCTCATAAGTATAGACCAGATAATCTACTGCTATAAAGTTAAAACGGCTCTCAAATTCCCGCCAAAAAGTAAATTCTGCGAAAAAAGAAAATACCGAAATCAAGACCATCAGAAAAAGAAGGATATGGGTAAACACCTTGTTAAATCCAGTCCTGTTCCATTTTTGGGGAAGGATGAGCAGATAAAAGGCATAAATTACACTGAAATATGTGGCCACCCCAAGATCGAAGACGAATCCTTTAGCAAAGGCGGTGAGGATTTCTCCAAATCCCAGCCCCGCCTTTCCGAGCGAAATCGCAGTAAAACTGATCCTCAGCATGGTCGAGACACAGATGAAGAAAAAGATAAAGAAATATAGTACACTATATCGGCTTTTCATAAAAATCTGCTTCATGGTTTATTTTTTAGATCCGGGGGTGTTGATAACAGAATCGTTGTTTTTTTCGTTGGTATCCTTGTCCCAATGTGAATTATAGAAATGTTTGGCTTTAAAATAAATGGCGAGTGCCAGCAGCAGCGCCAGTATCCAATAAAATACCATCAGGAAAACCGATTTCTTTGGCCCCTTGGCCTTTTTCTTTTTTGGAGCTGTTCCCCCACCCCTGGCAGCAGCAGGCCTGGGCCTGTTGTTTCTTTTGATCTGCATTTTATTCAATGTTTTAAGATCGGTCAGGAGCCTTGTGGATACCTTTCCGCGGTTTGGATTATATTTTGTGTGATCAGGGGATAGTCTTTGCACTGCCATTATCCCTCCAGGCTGATAAACCATTGCTGGGCCCTGTTGATGGCGACCTCAACAATATTGAGCTCGCTTACCTCTTTGGTAATTCTAAGTTCGTTGGCGATCTCGATCGCTTTTTCCCTTACCCTTGGGTCAAGGTCCTTCATCTCAAGTGGAAAATTTTCTGGTGTCCAGTCCATAGGTTTTTAGTTTTAAATTAAATTATTTTTGGATCATGCCCGAGAGCACATTGATTGTCAGGGCAACTATTACTGTATTAAAGGCAAATGAAAGAACACCGTGCATCCATGCAAGCCTTCGGATCCGTTTGGAGGAGATTTCTACGTCAGATACTTGAAAAGTCATTCCAACCACGAAAGCGAAATAGACAAAATCCATATAATCGGGATCTTCTCCTCCCGGAAAGATCAGTCCTCCGGGTTTTTCTATTTTTCCTTTCTTCTCATGCTCGATGTCACAGTAATAGAAATGTGCATATCGCATGGTAAAGACCGTATGAACCAGCCACCATGAGCTAACCACGCAGAGCAACGGAATAACGATAGTCATAAAAAGGCCCTGATCGGTCTTTTCCGAATTTTCACGCAAAAGGATAATAATGGAAAAAAGACTGGCGAATGCAGCAGCTATGGCAAAAAGAAAAATGAGCGTCCTGCTTGAATCCTGCGCATGGGCATCGTGTTTTATCTGACTGGGATGCGAGGAGCTAATGGTTGTCCATGCAAGCGCTATGCTGGTTGTTGCATAGCTTAGCCATACAACCATCAACCTGACAGAGGCTTCCAGTTCCGTAGCATAGCAAATACCAAGGACGGCAAGAGCAACACCCAGGGAGAGGTAAAGTTTATGGTGCGCATCGAACTGACTGATTTTAGCGATAATATTCATCGGTTTAGATTAAATAATGAGCCCCAGAACCATAAACAGAAGAAATCCTAAGAAAAAAGCCGCGGTAAAAAATGGAGAATCCTTTTCTTCATGGGCTTCGACAAGAAGTTCCTCGGTAACTAAAAACAGTAAGGCTGCGCTACCAAATGAGAGCACAAGTTCCAGTACTTTTTCTCCTGTAAAATGCAGTATAAAAAAACCTCCCCCTGTTCCCAATAGAAGAACCAGGCCAAATAGCGAGAGCACCCTGATCAGCCTCCTTTTGGAATTTCCAAGCTTGGTCAGCCTGGTACCTACTGCAAGTCCCAGCGAAAGGCATTCCATCGCAAGTGCCAGTGCAAGCAGGGTTCCTTCTTTTGATCCCGCTGCAAATCCTATCCCTAAAAGAAGACCGTCCAAAAGGAGGTCAATGCCTACCGCGATAAGCATTCCCCAAGGCAACAGCTTGCTGTCGTTTGTTCCGCCCATTTTGAGCTCAAGCCTGGCGGTATACCATTTGATCAGAAGCATGGCCGAAATACCCAAGGTAAAACCTATAATTATCGAGGTTGTATCATGGATCCTAATCATATCTGGCAAAAGCTCGACTGCCACGACTGAAAAAACTACCCCTGCAGCAAAGTGGAGGATCGTACTCTGCACAGCAGCCGTCGGCTTTTTCCAGGTTACGATCATGCCACCGACTATAAGTAAGACGACCGGAAACGCTGCAAACAGCAGTATGTTTAATGAAATAAGTTGTTTAGCCTGCATAATTCTTTCTTAAATAAAATCTATAGGCACCAAAGGAAAGGCACCCCAGATTGAGGTCGAGGCATGTGCCGATAAGAATCTCCATGTGGGTCAGGAACAGATATTTCAGAACTGAGCCAAGTGTCGAGTAAGGCAGATAGATGATGAAGAATAGAAGTACTCCGGTAAAGAGCACACTAAAAACAATTGCATGAACGGCAGGAAATATGAGATGCTCCACAGCGTCCATATCAGCGATATCGGCACCAATGTTCAGGACGATTGCCAGCACGCTGAATATGATCAACAGGTACAATACCCATTTTGGATAGTGTTTCCTAAGCATTGTGGTCAGCCTGATACGGTCGCAATCCTGGACTGCAGCCTGCAAGGGGAACGTGATGATCAATGTCCAGAGTGCTGCCAGACCATATTTTGCACCGCCCTGTGAATAGGTGGAAATACCTGATGGGTCATCGTCACTCGCACCGGTAACGATGCCCGGCCCCAGGGCTTTCAGGAATTTTTTAACCTTTTTGAACATGCCTTATTTTTTCCTCTTTTTCGGTGCTTTTTTATTATGTCCGTTGTCGTAAGCAAGTAAGCGCAGCGCATTAAACACTACGACCAGCGTCGATCCCTCGTGGGCGATTACTGCCGGTCCGATCGAAGCGACACCCAGTATGGTCAGTGGAATAAGTGCGGCGACAACACCAAGGGAAATCCAGAGGTTCTGTTTAATGATGCCCCGGGCTTTACGGCTAAGCCCGATGGCAAAGGGAAGGCTTTCCAGCTTATCGCCCATCAGGGCAATATCTGCTGTTTCCAAAGCAACATCAGATCCCGCAGCGCCCATAGCGATACCTACGGTACTTTTGGCCATGGCCGGGGCATCATTCACGCCGTCTCCCACCATCGCAACCATTTTTTCTGATTTGGCGAGTTTCTGTACTGCCTTGACTTTGTCTTCCGGCATAAGGTTGCCCCATGCCTCGGTTACACCGATCTGTTTAGCTACCGCTTCTGCAACCTGTTGGTTGTCCCCGGTGAGCATAATCATTTTTTTGATCCCCAGCTCTTCGAGTTCTTTAAGCACATGTTTTGCCTCTTCACGGGGAACATCCATAAGGGAAAGAATGCCGATGAAATCTTTATCGACCCTGACAAGCATTGAAGTATGTCCGCCCTTTTCCAGCTCTTCAACCTGTTTGAGAATATCTTCGGGTATTCCATCCTTTTCAAAAAGGGCCTTGTTTCCAATGAATACTTTTTTACCGTTGACCTCAGCCTGAACACCTCTTCCGGTAATGCCTTTCACGTTATGTGCCTCAGGAACGGATTTTTTCTTCATCTTTTCGAGTGCGCCTTTTACAATTGCCTCGGCCAGCGGGTGGTCGCTGAGTTTTTCAACTGCAACAGCGATCCCCATTAGTTCTTCTTCCGATATGTCGTTCAGTGGAATCACGTTTGTGAGCTGGGGCTTGCCTTCGGTGAGTGTTCCGGTCTTATCGAACGCGATGGCGTTGAGTTCGCCCAGATCTTCCAGTGGCCGTCCTCCCTTTATAAGGACTCCGCCACGTGCAGCCCTTGCAATACCGCTAAGTACTGCGCTTGGGGTAGAAATCGCCAAAGCGCAAGGGCTGGCAGCAACCAGTACGGACATCGCGCGGTAAAAACTTTTGCTAAAAGGCTCATCAATAACCAGGAATGCAAAACATAGTGCGGTCACCAGAACCAATACTACCGGAACGAAATACTTTTCGAACCTGTCGGTAAATAGCTGCGTTGGGGATTTTTGTTTTTCCGCCTCATTTACCATTTTGATCAGGCGTGAGATGGTCGAATCCTTGGCTTCCCGGATTACCTTAACCTCCAGAACCGAGGCTCCGTTGATTGTTCCGGCAAATACACGAAACTCGGGCTTTATGGTTTTTTCGGCAGAATAGTCCTTTGATGCGTCCGGTATGGGTGATTTGTCCACTGGCACACTCTCACCCGTAATAGGGGCCTGGTTGACACTGCCCTCACCCTTTACAACCACTCCGTCTGCCGGAATTTTGCTGTTGGGCTTGATGATAATGACATCTCCAAGCTGAAGATCTTCAATGCGCACTTCAGATTCCTTGCCATCCCGGACAACCAGGGCTGTCGGGGGAGCCAGACTGGTAAGGGCAGCTATAGATTTTCTTGCCTTGCCCATCGCATAGTGTTCCATCGCATGTCCCAGACTGAACAGGAAGAGCAATAATGCGCCTTCGGCCCAGGAGCCCAGGATCGCTGCGCCGATTGCGGCGACCAGCATCAGAAAATCGATCTCAAAGCCACCTTTCAGTATAGTTTCAACTGCTTCCTTGGCCGTAAAGAAACCGCCAAAGAAATAGGCTGTTATGTAGAGTGCAAGGCTTGCCCATTCGGGAACACCGTCTATGAAAGAAATTCCAAATCCTATCCCCAGCGCCGCGCCACAGATAAAGGCGAAGATCATTTCCGTGTTCTTCCCGAAAATCCCGCCATGTTCATGATCATGGCCTTCCTCTTCAGCATGGTCAAGATGAGCCTCTTTCTCCTTTTCAGCTTCTTTTCCCTTCCTGGATGGTTTTTCAGAAATAGGCTGTGAAGAAGTTTTGGTTTCTTCCTTTTCCGGATTCGCTTTTGTTTCTTTGGAATCTGAGCCTTCCTTCCGGACTACGGGCTTTTTGTCAGATGATTTGCTTTCGGATTTTTTCTTCTTGTTTTCCATATCGGGGTAAATTGATTTTTGTTGAATATTCAGGGCAACCGCTTTATCTGTATTCTCTGCCCGTGTGGGTCCACTTTTTTTAAAAAGATGCCTCCCTAACGAGGCACCTTTTATTCAATGTGTGTACTAAAAATTCTTTGTGGGGACTTTACTCTTCTTCGCTGTTCTTCATTTTTGACAGCAGATCATAAGTGCCCTTAAGCACAACCTTGCCTGTAAAATCCCGTCCCGAAGGCATGGTTACCTCTATATAACCGCCATCGGATATACCCGTTGTAACCTCTACCATTTCAAAATGATGGCCGGCCTCAGTGGCGCCATCTTTGTTTCCGGACTCGTTTTTTGCCGGTTCCTTTGCCTTTTTGTCCGCCGAGTTCTGGACGAAAATGTATTTTTTGCCCTCAAAGTCTACAACCGCTGCAGAAGGCAAAGCCATTACCTGCACGGCACCTGTTTCGATGAAAGCCTTAAGGTAGGTACCAGGGATAAACCCGGCGCTTCCCTGGGCAATAGCATGAACGGTCACGGTCTTATCGGCATTGATCTCACCGCCTACCAGCTGTACGACAGCAGTCCGCTGGGTTGAATCATTGGTGAGTGAAAAAAGCACCTTCTGTCCTTTTTTTACCTTTTGTGCATCTTTCTCGAAAACGTTGAGCTCAACGTGGAGATTCGAACTGTTTACGATTTCGAACATTGCATCATTGGGGGCCACAAATTTGCCCGTATTTACGTTAACCTTGGTTACATAGCCATTGATCGGCGAGTAGATATTTATCTGGCTACGGATATTGCCGGCGTTTAGCGAGGACGGATTGATATTGATCAGTTGAAGACGTTGCTTTAATGCATTTTCCCTTGCAAGATTTCCCAGATAAGCTGCTTTGGCCTGTTGGAGTGTTTTTTGAGCATTAACGTTTTGCTGGGCAAGGGTCTGTTGTCTTTTGTATTCAGAATCCGAAAGTTCAAGCTGGCTTTTGCTCTCCAGGTAATCCTGTTGCATCTGCACATATTCCTGATTCTGGAGTATGGCAATAACCTGACCTTTGCTCACCTTTGTCCCCTGTAAAAGCGGAGTGGATTTTACAATACCGCCCATCTGAGTGGTAATGCTCACCAGGTTCTGTGGTGGCACGTCAATAAAGCCATTTACTTTCAGCATACCGCTGAGTGCACGGAGCTCGGGACTTCCCAGCTCTATCCCTACAGACTTGAACTGTGACTGGCTGAGCTCTACTGAGTTGCTTTCCTCCGTGGCCGTGCTGTCTGCAGGGGCTTCTGTTCCAGCGCCATCTTTTTCCTTGCTGCCGCAGGAAGAAAGCACTACTGCCAGTGCCCCTATGTAAGATAATCGGCTGAGGGCTTTTAATATTTTTTTCATTTTTATATTGTTATTGACCTTTTAGGTACTGTAATGTGTATACTGATTGATTGTATTGGTTGATGGCCTCCAGATAGCTGAAGCGGATATCAGAGTAGGTACGCAGGGCCTGCAGATACTCTACATAGCCGATCTCCCCTGCCTGAAATGCAATCTGGGACTGCTTTAGGATCAGGTTGGCATTCGGCAGGGCACTGTTCTTATAATAGGCGATACTTCTGGAATTTTTCTGAAGGTCCTGGAAGGCCTGCTCATACCTTCCACGAAGATCTGTCTGGGAAAGGATAAAATCGCTTTCGGCTACCTGCTTATCTATCTTTGCGGCTTTTATCCTTGAGGAGAAAGGCTTAAAGAAAAGCGGTATGGAGATCCCGGCGGAAACTCCCTGAAAACGTTTGCCTCCATTAAAATAAAGATCCTGACCGCCAACATTCTGTGCTCCGATAATGGACTGGTTGAAATAGCCGATACTGAAATCGGGGCCGGAGCGTGAGCGCTCGAGCCTTACCGTCTTGTCGGCAATATCTATCTGCTGGGCCTGCAGCGCAAGAATTGGATTTTCTGATGTAACGGTATCAGCCTGGCTAACATTCCAGACTACCTGGCCAAAGTCCGCGTTCATGATACTGATCTGTTCCCTGGTATTCAGCAAACGCTTAAGTTCGGCGATATAAGCAAGGATATCAGCTTCGTTCTTGCTCATCTGGTTGCGAACCTCATTATACTGAGTTTCGGCGGTAGTTTTTTCAAGCAGATTGGTCTCTCCTGCCTGGTACCTCAATGAGGCGGCCTTCAGAAAGTTACTGTAAACACTGTCCTGGCTTTTGTAAAGCTTTTGAAGGGCAATGAAATAGCCCAACTGGGCGTAAACGCTTTTCACCTGATAGGAAAGTTCTCTTTGTGTTACCTGAAGGCCGATTTCGGCTCCCCTGATCTGCGCATCATACAAGTTGCGCTGACTTTTGAACAGCCCCGGATAGGGTATGTTCTGAGAGGCCGAAAAGTTATTGTCGCGTTTGATGGTATTCATCTGTCCGTACTGCACCTCAAAGCTGGTCTTTCCAAGATCTGTTGAGGATCCCCTTAGCGCCTGTTGCCTGCCAATCTGCAGGGTTGAGGATTTCAAAGCCTGGTTATTACTCAATGCTGTGCTCAAAGCCTGCTCAAGGCTCATACCCTTGGTGGGAAGGGTCTGCGCCTGCGCCTGTCCCGATAAAATGAAAAGTCCAAAAAACACCGCTAGGGTAACTACAGTTGTTGGAAGGGCAGTTTTTTTGCTTTTCCAACCTTCAAAATAAGTATATAGCACTGGAAGTACGATTAAGGTTAATATGGTGGAAGTAATCAGTCCCCCGATTACTACGGTTGCTAACGGTTTCTGCACCTCAGCGCCTGCTGCACTGGATATTGCCATTGGAAGGAACCCAAGAGAGGCTACAGTTGCGGTCATCAGTACAGGTCTCAGACGGATAGCAGTTCCCTTGAGGACAATGTCCCTTATACTATATTTATCCATTTTTTTCAATCTGTTGAATTCGGTAATCAGTACGATTCCGTTGAGCACGGCTACCCCGAATAATGCAATAAATCCAACACCGGCGGAAATGCTGAAAGGCATTCCCCTCAGGATTAATGCAAATATTCCCCCGATTGCGGCCATCGGAATAGCAGAAAAAATCAGTATCGACTGTTTTACAGATCCAAATGAGAAATACAGTAATAGCAATATCAGTAAAAGTGCAACCGGAACGGCAATAGAAAGCCTTTGTGTCGCCTCTTTTAAGTTTTCGAACTGCCCTCCATAGGTAATGTAATATCCTGCGGGCATTTTGATCTGTTCGTTTATTTTCTGCTCAATCTCTGTTACCACACTCTGGATATCACGGCCACGGACATTCAGCCCCACTATGATGCGCCGTTTGGTATCCTCACGTTGAATCTGGTTAGGGCCGATCTTAAACTCTATGTCAGCAAGTTGGTCAAGGGGAACCTGATTGCCGTTCGGGGCAGTCACATAGACATTTTTAACATCATCAATACCCTGGCGGTTCTGTTGGGAAAGGCGAACAATGATATCGTAACGCTGCTCTCCCTCGTATACCAGCCCCGCAGACTGTCCTGCAAAAGCAGTATTGAGTGCCTGGTTAACCGTTCCTATGCTCAATCCATATTGTGCAATCCTGTCACGGTTGATCTTTACCACTATCTGCGGCAGACCGGTTGCCTGTTCCAGATAGAGATCTTTTGCGCCCTCTACACCCGAAACAATTTTCCCGATCTTTTGGGATATACTGGTGAGGGATTCGAGGTCATCTCCGAAAACTTTGATCCCAATATCCTGTCTAACTCCCGAGATAAGTTCATTTGAGCGTAATTGGATTGGTTGTGAAAAACCGAAGCTCACGCCGGGAACTTCTTCAAGTGCCTTACTCATCATCTCTGCCAGTTCTTCCCTGTCATGGGTAGTGGTCCAGTCTTTTTTATCTTTGAGTATTATGGTCAGATCACATGCTTCCATTGGCATGGGATCGGTAGGAATCTCGGCAGCACCAACCTTACCAATTACTTCTTTCACCTCTGGAAATTTTTCTACAAGGATTTTTGAAGCCTGATTTACTTTATCAATAGTCTGGGTAAGGGAACTGCCGGTAAGTAGCCTGGTTTCTACCGCAAAATCACCTTCCTCCAACGTGGGAATGAATTCTCCCCCCATCCGGGTAAAGATAAAAATACTGATGGCCAGAAGAACAACCGATGATGCCACAACAATTATTCTTTTATTGAGTGCAGCCTTGATCATTGGAGTGTAATGGCGCTGGAAAAAATCCATCATCCGATCTGAAAAATTCTTTTTGTGGGCAACTTTTTTGCTTAAGAACAGCGAGGAAACCATAGGAACATAGGTAAGGGACAAAATAAAGGCTCCCAATATGGCAAAGGAAACGGTTTGTGCCATAGGACCGAACATCTTGCCTTCAATACCTACAAGGGCAAGGATGGGAAGATAAACGATCAGAATAATGATCTGTCCAAATGCCGCAGCGCTCATCATCCGCACGGCAGATTTTTCAACCTGCTCATCCATTTCGGCCTGTGTATAAGCGCGGCCAAGCTTATTCCCAGAGAGGATGTGCATTGTGGCTTCCACAATAATTACGGCCCCATCGACGATAAGTCCGAAATCTATCGCGCCAAGACTCATCAGGTTTCCCGATACGCCAAAAAGGTTCATCAGGGAAATCGCAAAAAGCATAGCTAGCGGAATCACTGAGGCAACAACCAGCCCGGCCCTAAAATTCCCAAGAAAGAGAACCAGGACAAAAATAACAATCAGGGCGCCCTCGATCAGGTTCTTGGCAACTGTACCCATGGCACGATCAACAAGCGCACTTCTATCTAAGAACGGCTCAATGGTTACCCCCTTCGGTAGAGTTTTACTGATTCTGTCTATCTTGGCCTTTACCTGTTTTACCACGTTATTGGCATTTGCGCCTTTTAGCATCATCACGATACCACCAACGGCTTCACCTTCTCCATCCTTTGTGGCACGGGTAAGTGCACCATAACGGATCGAACTGCCGATCTGTACGGTAGCTATATCGTGTATAAGCACCGGGATACCGTTTGCATTGTTTTTGACAACGATCTTATTGATGTCATCAAGATTGCCGACCAGGCCCTCGCTCCTGATAAAATAGGCATTGGGCTTTTTGTCTATATAGGCGCCGCCCGTGTTCTGGTTATTCTGTTCCAGGGCAGCGAAAACATCGCTGATACTCAGGTTCAGGCTCCGAAGCTTATCGGGATCAAGCGCAATTTCATACTGCTTTAAAAGGCCACCGAAACTGTTGACCTCCGCAATGCCCGGCGTTCCAAGGAGCTGTCTTCTTACGATCCAGTCCTGGATGCTGCGCAGCTCGCGTGCATTGAATTTGTTTTCGAATCCAGGCTTTGCATGGATCACATACTGGTATATCTCCCCAAGTCCTGTTGATATGGGGGATATTTCCGGATTACCTAGTCCTGATGGGATGTTATTCTTGGCCTCGGCAAGCTTTTCGTTTACCTGTTGCCGGGCCCAGTAGATGTCAACATCATCTTGGAAGACGATGGTTACAACCGATAGTCCGAACCTTGAAATGGAGCGTACCTGCTCTATTTCAGGTATGGTGGACATGGTCTGTTCTACGGGATAGGAAATAAGTCTTTCCACCTCCTGGGTAGCAAGGGATGGGCTAAGGGTTATGACCTGAACCTGATTATTGGTGATATCGGGAACGGCATCAATGGGAAGTTGTCTCAGGGAATATACGCCCCATGCGATCAGCCCCAAGGTGAACAGGGCTATTACAAGCTTGTTCGCTATTGAAAACTGAATAATTTTTTTCAGCATTATTTGTTTAATTAAGTAAAAAATAAAAAAGCCAGATCAATGCATAGCGTAGCCTCGTAAGGATTACACGGGCAAAAACGCAGCATCGAAATGAAGATCGATTTTTAACTTAATTTAGGCGGCTGCCAAACAGATAATGGTAGAGAGATAACCTCACCCCTGTAAGCTTCATTATATTCTGAGCTTATCGGTTTTGAGATTACCACAAGAGGTGTGGAAGAAATAACTTCAGAAGTAGTGTTACAGCACGAACAAACGCAGAAAGGTGAACAGAAATCATTGCGTTCTTTTTCTGTAGAATGTGTTGTTATGTTTTTTTCAGCGAATGGTCCACCCTGCAACTTACCCATAGCCAATACGTCAGCACATGGAATGCAGCTGAGTATTACGATAATGAAGCAGAGAAACAAACTGGATATTTTCACTTTCAAAATTTTACCAAATATATAAATTTATTTAAGAACAATTTTTTTTAGTCCTAGTTTGAAAAAATTTAATACTTTTTAATAAAAATAAACATAGCCTACCGGTTTCAACCCATCATTCAAAAGTTCCACCACTTGAACAACCAAACGGAAACCTTCTTTGCCCAAATCAAAAAACTTCATATAATCTGGGTAAAAAGGGAAGGAAGTTTTCATTTATTGATGAGATAAGTCCAGAGGTAAGCCTGAATCTTCCACTAACAGACCTTATCGGCCAGCATAGACTCTTCTGATGGGAAATGTCTTTTAACCGCACCGAAAGCTTCAATTATTCAGCCAGCCAGGGATTTTTTGGCCATCAAATCCCTGGCCCGGCTAAAATGTGAATCCACTACCCAGAAAAGTCGATTACTACAGGTTTAAAGTTTGAATTTTATCCCTCCGTTTACTACAAACCCATCTACAGGCGCATAGATGTCCCTGAAAACAGGGCTAGTAATGCTACCTGTATAGATCGAATCAAAGCTGGTCTGCCTAGTGTCCGTTAAATTCTCAAAATTCACAAAAATTGAAAACCGTTCCCAAAGCTTTTCTGCCATCAGACCAGCTGTCCAATAGCTTTTACCAGTGGCACCATCGTTTAACTTCTGTTTGCTGAAATAGTATGCTTCGGCACCGATCTTCCATTTATCTTCAAGCTCATACATCAATACATTATTTACCCTGTGCTTTGAAACCAGCGGATAATTTGTGCTGGTGCCTCCTGTATGCTGGTTCACATCCGCTAATGTATAACCGATGAAAAGTTTAAAATCACCGTAGGTTACTTTGGCATTTGTTTCCATTCCCCTGGTATCTAAATTACCTTTAGGCTGAACATAGGTCAGGTTGGCTCCATTAGCAGCAGTCAGCAATATCGGGTTATTGATACGGGTATAAAAAAACATCTGATTGATGCTGAATCCAACCGCTCCGTCAAACAATGAGGTGCGATAGTTAACATCATAGTTGGCGCCATAAGAGCGTTCCGCCTTTGTATTGGCCACATCTAAAGGCGCTACATTTCTGAACTGGATCCGCTCAGCATCTTCGGTAAATACAGTTGGTGCCTTATAACCCAGACCACCGCCTAATCGGGTAGAAAAATGTTCATTGATCTTCCACAATCCGGAAATTCTTGGTAAGAAGAAAAATCCGTATTCATTGTGGTAATCTCCCCTTACTCCTGATTCAAGACTAATTTTTTTAGATATGTTCCAGGTGTTCTGTGCAAATGCCCCAATGGTATTATAATTGTAACTTCTGAGTGCATTGTCACTGTTCTGGTCTTCCTTAAAATTGTCGGTCAAAAAGTTCACCCCCAACACCCAGTCTGCTTTTTCTCCGTTACGGCTATAATTGGCCTCACTGTAGGTTGACACTTGAACGCCTGAAAAAAGGTAATTTGGCAACCCAATACTCCGGTCGTAATAGCTCACCGAATTGCGGATAACAAGCTTTTCCTTTTCGCTCAGTCTATGATCCAACTCAACCTGAGAGCTGTAACGCCCGGTTTTATTCTCCTCAAAATAAGAATGGGCAGCACTGCCATTTCCCTTCACATATTCCAGGTCGCCGCCAATCCGTTTTTCAGTTGTGGCGTTGATTCCGGCCAAAAGCGTAGTCGCATCATTGAAATAAAAATATAGTTTGGGGTTCAGGGTGAAACGGTCAAACTTGGGGATAGCGGTTAAGCCAATATCAGAAGGATCATAGGCAGTCCCTTTGTTGTATGCACCATAAACCGTGATACCTATTTTATCAAATTTCTGTCCATAAAAACCACTGGCATCCAGTCCCAAAGCAGAAGTACCGTTTAAAAGGAAATTAAGCTGACGCGCTTCAGTCGGTTTTTTAGAAACCAGGTTCACCAGTCCAGCAATTGCTCCACCTCCGTAAAGGGTGGACGATGAACCTTTGATCACCTCTACCTGCTGCAAATCCAATGGGGCAATCTGAAGCAGGCCCAATCCACCCGAGAAACCAGAGTATAATGGAAAACCGTCCCTAATGATCTGGGTATATTTTCCGTCCAGTCCCTGTATGCGGATACTGGAATTTCCGCTGGTCGCAGAAGTCTGCTGGGTCTGGATGCCTGTGCTTTCTGCCAGCATCATGCGGATGTCGCCAGGTTTCATATTACCTTTTTCGTCCAGTTCTTCCCCGGCGATGACCTCAACCCGTGTAGGAATATTATCAATGGTACGGCTGCTCCTTGTAGCTGAGATCACTACATCCTCTAGTTCCTGGTCTTCTTCAGCTGCAGTAAGTAAAATAGTCAAAACGTTAGTTTCAGCAAGGGGAAAGGTCAGCGTATCAGTTTTGGTCTGATAGCCTACATAACTAAACTGAATGATCTGTTTACCTGAGGGTATACCATTAATACTTGCATTACCTGCACTATCTGATTTAGCACCAATGGTCGTTCCAAGAACTTTTAACGTAGCTCCTGGAAGTACTTGGTTTGTCTTTGCGTCTTTGATGACGGCTTTATATCTATTTTGGGCAAAGGCGGTAACTGTAAACAACAGTATAGCCAAAACCACAATCGTTCTTTTCATAATGATCTTTAAATAATGATTTCGATAAATATGTCCGGTTAGGACGAGGGAAAAATAAACTACGAAAGTTTGGGCGGCTGCCAGATAGAAATTGAAATGGCCTGTAGCTGAAGTGGGATGTAAGCCGTATTATGCTGTACAGGTAAAAGCTGGGCCGCAAAAACGATCGTTGTCCGTGTAGTGATGGTAAAGCCGATACAGGTACCACAGACATAAAACGGTGAACAGCCTTTGCAACAATTATCGTTATGTTCACTGCAAGCATGTTTTTCCGCTTTATCGGTTTTCAGTACATGGCTATCTTCTCGCGCTAAAGCGCAGCATGGTACCGCGGTTAGCGTATATACGATGAGAGATAAAACCAGGGCAATGAATTTCACGGTGTAAAAGTATAAAATTTACTAATACTCTGTGTTGTTGTTATGTGATATAATAGATTGCAAGATCTGTAAATGAAGAATAAGAGCCTGGCACCCTCAAATTTGACTGTCCAATTGATTGGGGTTATTTCGCAAGCTTCAAGGCATCAGCAAACTCACCGGACAGGGGGACTGTTTATGATAGCTGTGGGGGATGCTTCCACGTCGTGCTCGACACGCTTGAATTCAATTTCAATACTATTTGCATCGGTTGTAGAACAGCCTGCATTTAAGTGAACATAAGGTAACAACCCCTTGGGTCACCGTCGTTAGGCTTTCCGAGGGATCCCAGGTTGATCACATGTTTGAACTTTCAATATGGGGTTTCCAAATTCTGTGATACGGCTTGTGGAAGTGCACCACAAAAAGCAGATCTGCATCAGCTTCTTTAAGCATTTCCAAAACATAGTCTGCATCTGTGTCTATCAGTATGTATTCATCTATACTACTGGTACTGCCGTGCGCGAAAACAAGATTTAGTTTTTCACCGCTCAGTTTATATTCTAACCTGATATGCGCCGGAAGCGTTTTCAAATATCCCCTGTTATCCTCACGCAACGGCCATCGGTAACAGCATCTGCCTTTTTCCTCTACTAAAAAAATATCAGTCGATTTTGGCATTTCTCAATCTCAGGGAATTCAAAATAACGGAAACCGAGCTAAAACTCATCGCGAGTGCAGCTATCATGGGAGAAAGTAAAACTCCAAAAAACGGATATAAAATACCAGCCGCTATCGGAATCCCCAATACATTGTATCCCAGGGCAAAAAACAGGTTTCCTTTGATATTGCCCATTACTTTATGGCTCAACAACCTTGCTTTTGCGATCCCGTTTAAATCCCCCTTCACCAATGTAATCGAGGCACTCTGGATAGCAACGTCTGTTCCCGTGCCCATGGCAATCCCGATATCAGCCTGGGAAAGTGCAGGGGCATCATTGATGCCGTCACCTGCCATGGCTACCTTTTTGCCTTCGGCCTGTAGTTTTTTTATTTCATTCAGCTTATCTTCAGGCAACATCTGAGCTTTGAACCCATCCAGATTTAAAGTTGCGCTTACTGCCCTCGCTGTATCCTCATTGTCTCCGGTAAACATGATTACCTTGATGCCTTCCTGCTGGAGCTTTAGAATAGCAGCTGTGCTGGAATGCTTGATCTTATCCGAAATCACAACAAACCCCACTGCTTTATTTCCAACGGCCAAATAAGAAACCGTCTTGCCCTGCCTTTGAGCGGCACTAACCTGCTCGGACAGACTAGGATCAATCGCCGCTTTAACATGCTCCATCAGTTTTTGGTTCCCCAAAGCCAGTCTTTCCCCATTCAGACTGCCTGTTACGCCCTTCCCGGTAACGGCCTCAAAGTCGGATATAGCCTTAACGGATATTTCGTTTTCCTCCCCATAACGCAAAGTTGCCTGTGCCAATGGATGTTCGCTGCTGCTGTTCAAAGCCACAATTTTCTCCAGGATCTGTTTTTCGGTAAAGCCCTTATCTACGCTAACCACACTTTCAACCGAGGGCTTTCCCTCTGTAACCGTACCAGTTTTATCGATGACCACTACATCAATAGCATTCATTTTCTCAAGAGATTCCGCATTTTTGATCAGTATACCAGACTGAGCGCCCTTCCCTACTCCCACCATTACCGACATTGGGGTAGCCAGGCCTAGCGCACATGGGCATGCAATAATCAATACCGCGATTGCATTTACAAAAGCATAAACATAGGCCGGATCGGGGCCGTATACTGCCCATACCACGAACGTTACAATAGAAATCAATACCACAACAGGCACGAAATAACCTGAAATTTTATCGGCCATCTTTTGGATGGGCGCTTTTGAGCGGCTGGCGGAATTGACCATTTCGATGATCTGGGAAAGCAGTGTTTCTGAGCCTACCTTTTCGGCAAGCATGACAAAGGTCTTTTTACCATTGATGGTTCCTGAACTGATTTTATCCCCTATCTTTTTCTCAACAGGAAGGGGTTCTCCTGTGATCATGGATTCATCAATTACAGCTTCCCCGTTCTTAATACTACCATCCACCGGAATTTTTTCACCAGGCTTTACCCTCAGCAGATCTCCTTTCTGAATATCATCAATAGATACTGATATTTCCTTATCCCCGACCACTTTTGTTGCTGAATTAGGTGCCAGCTTCAACAGCTCCTTAATGGCGCTGTTGGTTTTGCCATGCGCCCGGGCTTCCAAAAGCTGACCGAGCAGTACCAGCGTAAGAATCACGGTTGCCGCCTCAAAATAAACGAAAACGGTGCCGTGATGTGTTTTAAACTGATCAGGAAAAACTCCGGGGAATAGAAGGGCGACAATACTGAAGCCCCAGGATACCCCGGCACCAATCCCAATCAGTGTAAACATGTTCAGTTTCCAGGTAATGATGGATTGCCATGCACGCTGAAAGAACATCCAGGTTGCATAAAAGACCACCGGAATAGAAAGAAAAAACTGAACCCAGTTCCAGTATTTAAGTTCCATTAGATCAAACAAAGGATTGCTGGGAATCATTTCCGTCATGGCAATAACAAAAATGGGTATGGTAAAACCTGCTGCAATCTTGAACTTTTTGAGCAGGGTTTCATAAGTTTTATCTTCTTCTTCAAGGTTTGTCCCTGTAGGTACCAGGTCCATTCCGCAGAGCGGACATGATCCTGGTTTGTCCCTGATAATCTCGGGATGCATGGGGCAGGTAAATTGAGATGCCTGTTTCTTGGCAGGCTGTTTTACCAGGTCCATCCCGCATACAGGGCAATGACTTGGCTTATCATAAGTCTTCTGACCTTGACAGTGCATAGGACAATAAAACAGGCCTCCCGCTTCATTTTTATCATCATTTTCAACCTTGGGACTTTGCTCATGGGTTGAATGATCATGATTAGGATGTTCTGAAGATTTTAGAACATGTTTTCCCTGAACTGCCATTTCAATACCGTAATGTCCGGCGGCAGAAAGAGCCTCCTGCAGCTTTTCCGTCGGGATATGTTCTTGCATAGTTATGACGGCTTCAGCAGGTTCAAGGGTCACCTGTGCAGAAACGCCATCAATCGCATTCAGCACATTTTCGACTTTGCTCCGGCAGCCCTGACAGCTCATTCCGGTTATTTTATAGGTGTGTTCCATGTTTTTGATTTGTTAATAGCTTAATGTCAATCCGGCGCCATAGCCCATATCACTGTCATAATGTGTTGAAAGCCCAAAATACTTAGTAACGATGTACCTGAATCCGGCCATATATTCCTTATCGGTATTGACCATAAACTGGAAGCGCAGTCTTTTGGAAACGGGGATATCTTCCCTCATCAGCTGAAACCTGACATTCCCCTTGTGATCGAGGGAAGCATCTGCAACGATCAGCAGTGGTAGGGTATATTGAACTCCCAAATGAAATACCTGCCTGAAATTTTTGGTATTTCCCTGCCCGAAAAGGTTGTTTCCCGGCGAAAGTGATTGCCCGAAAACATTCTTGTCCAAGGGATCAACCGTTCTTTTTCTAAAATCCCATCCGATATAGGGCAATAGCCATTGGTTTCTCCCGATATATCTTCCAAAATGACTTTCACTTTCATAGCCCATTTCCTTGTCAAACCCAATCCGCCATTCAGTGGTAAAGCGGTAACGGGTATTGGCGAGCATAATCTCTCCGTCGCTGCCATTGGTTTCGATTCCGATGCGTGCCATTGGATGAAATGCCCTGTCATCACTGAAAAGTTTTCGCTGTGCCAGCTTGGGGTCCGGGATTTCGGGATTAGGCGGAGAATTCTCATAACTGAATACCCTTCCCATACCGCTCATCATGTGATAGAGAATATGGCAGTGGAAGAACCAGTCGCCTCCTGGCTCTGTTGCTGCAAATTCAAGGGTATCCCGCTCCATGGGCATGATGTCGATAATGTTCTTCATCGGGGCATATTCTCCCTGCCGGTTAATTACCCTGAAGTCATGGCCATGAAGGTGCATAGGATGGCGCATCATACTGTTGTTGTAAAGGATTATCCTAACATTTTCGCCCTTTTTTATCAGTATCTTATCGCTTTCAGAAACGGTTTTGTTATCCAGCGTCCAGACGTAACGGTTCATATTTCCTGTAAGGTCAAACTTAAGTTCCTTCCATGGGCCTTTTGGCAGGGTTGTTTTCTTTGGATCTCGAAGCATATTATAGTTCAGAGTAACGATATCGGCGGTTTCTGCCTCCATATTCATCCCTGCCATGCTCTTGTCACCAGACATCTGCATACCAGGCATCCCCTTCATTTTTTTCTCTGTTTTTGAATTTTCTTCACCGGTTACCTCCGGGTACATCACCGTATTCATATCCATGATCTGGTTCTGCATCTTCATGCCTTCCATCTGTACCATATTGCCGCTCATATCCATCATATCGTTCATCATTTTCATTCCGGCAAAATACTTCAGTTTGGGCATTTTCTCTGCATGGACCTTTTCTCCCTTGCCCAGCCATAGTGATGCTGATCCCGTACGGTCTTCAGGAGTGACCAAAAATTCATAGCTCTTATTTTCCGGAATCGTGACCACTACATCATAGGTTTCGGAAACCGCTATAATCAGCCTGTCGACCTCTACAGGCTCCACATCATTTCCATCGGTAGCGACAACGGTAATCTTGCCCCCTGCATATTTAAGCCAGAAATAATCTGAGGCTCCACCGTTTGCAATACGCAGCCTTACCTTGTCCCCAGCCTTGAACTGCGGCTGTTCGTTCTGATTTTTCCCATTGATGAGAAAGGCTTCATAATAAACATCGCTCACATCCATGGCATTCATGCGCTTCCATTCATTGGCTACCTTTGTTTTAAAATGTCCGGTCCTGATCGCTTCTGCATAACTCTGGGTAGTCCCTTTTTTGATGGCAAACCAGTCGTTGGCATTTTTCAGGCTTCTATGAACCTCCTCGGGCTTCATATCTGTCCATTCGCTAATGACTACTGGAAGGGTTGGAATATCCCACTCCGTACGTTTGTTCATGATAAATGCCCCATACATACCTATCTGTTCCTGAAGGCCGCTGTGGCTGTGGTACCAGTGCGTTCCATGTTGGACGATGGGAAACTTATAGATGTAGGTAGTGTGCGGTTTGATCGGCATTTGGGTCAGAAAAGGAACACCATCCATCTTGTTCGGAAGAAAAAGTCCGTGCCAGTGCAGCGCGGTTTCCTCGTCGAGATTATTGTGCACGTAGATCAGGGCGGTATCGCCCTGCGTAAAGGTCAGTGTGGGCATGGGGATCTGACCGTTTACCGCAATTGCCCGCTTTGATTTTCTCCCATAATTTACCGTTGTATCGGCTATGTAAAGATCATAACGCACGGTACGTGGTGGAAATTTATTCGCAACGGTCTTAATCGGGCCCAAATTGGCCTTTGCAGTTTTGATATTTTCCATGTCAGAACTGTTATCATCCATTGCCATGCCCGCCATATCCCCCATATCCTCACTCTTTTTGGAACTTTCCTTTGTTCCCCCATTCTGTTCAGGCGCTGACCTGGGCTTTTCCCTGATTAGCTTCATCCCGCATTTGGGACAGTTGCCAGGTTTGGAGTCATGGATCTCAGGGTGCATTGGGCAGGTATAGGTTACTGATTCCTCTTTTGGCTTACTTTCCAATTTTTCTGCCAGCATTTTCATGCCTTCCATAGCTCCCTTTTTTGTACCTTGCTTCTTTTTGCCCGGATCAGCTGTCTTTGCCTTATCCACTTTACCTTTCTGCAGGATAAGCTTCATTCCGCACTTTGGACAGTTACCGGGTTTTTCCGATTGTATTTCCGGGTGCATCACACAGGTATAGATTACCCTGGACTGACCAGCACTGCCGTTCTTGTCCGTTTTCATTCCCTTCATATCCTGGGCGGAAACCACAGAATAAATTATCAATAAAAAGACTGTTAATATATTTTTCATTTCTTTGTTAATTTAAAGAGCAGTGAGATTCTTTCTGTTCAAACTATCCCTTGAATTCTGTACCCACTTTATGAGTATCGACTTTTCCCTTGGATCTAATATTGCATTTCTGTGGATCAGGCTATAAGAGGAAAGCGGCATTGTACCATCTTTTAAGCTATTTTCTATGGCCCGCAGTTTGTTCTGACGCCTCCGCAAGGTATAGCCGGCAAATTCATTAAAGTTCAGCTCCTCTTTTCCCGATCGTATGTGACTGTTAAGGTACCAGTGAAGCGGCTGAACATAGGCATACCATGGATATTCCGTGTTGTTGCTGTGACAGTCATAACATGATTTTTTAAGTATCCCCTGCACATCATCAGGCATAGGAACAAGTGTGGATATATCCTGAGGCATAGCCTGCGCGCTTTTATTGCGTGCAGGCTGTAAGATCTGCATAAGCATGAAGATAACTAATAGCCCAAGAAAGGTTTTTTTTATGCCCGTCATTTTTGTGCTATTTCAGTTCTTCTTTGACAGTGCCACAGGTGGGCATCGTTTTTCCAAGGTAAGGGTTTTTGATCTCCTTTATCTCACTCACCCAGATTGCACCCTTGTTATTGTTGTACATGGGACAACGGTCCACATACAGGGGCTTGTCAGTGCCAAGGAGCTTGATCATATCGTACATGTCTTTGCTCAGCATATCGAAATGCTCACGTTGATGGGCAATATTGCCTGCATTGGAACCGATATGCTCTGCGTGCTCTTTGGCATCATCCCGAATATCGCTATATGCCCTGGCCTGCTCCGAAGTCAATGATTTTTCATCAAAACTGGCGAACGCTGCGACCATTTCACTGCCTGCGGCGGCAGCTTGTTTATCATCGTCCGTGGTCAGGGCATTTTTCAGTTTCAGATAGCCGGATAAAAGCGCAGCCGTTTGGGATTTTTTTACATTATTGGTTTCCCTAGAAACATTTTTGGTCGTGGAATCCGCAACAGCGGAATCTTGCTTTTCATTTTTGCCATTTGTACAGGCGGCAAGGAAAAATAGTGGGCCCAGAAGGCTATATATTAATGTTTTCATTGTTTTTGATATATCTTGAATAAATTATTTCGAGCTGTATGTAGAATATATGCATACAGCTATATTGAACGGACCAAAACATCACAATGCTAAATGTCCGCTCAATAACAATATGAATTATTTGATAGTCTCCTTTACTGCACCACAGGTCAGCATCTGCTTACCGAAATAAGGGTTTTTGATACCAGCGTTATCAGAAAGCCAATAGCTCTTTTTCAATGGACAATAGGTATAATAAACAGGCGCTTTGGTGAGTTTAACGGCTTTTGCCAGTTTAAAAAGATTGGCAGAAAAAGTTGCGAAATATTCTCTCTGATGGGCAATATCCTTACTCTCCGATATGTGCTTGGCATCAAAGGCAAGCTTATCCTGTAAACCTATAAATATATTCATATCGGCTTCTGGCATTGACTTCATGTCCATGCTGCCCAGCGCTCTGGAAAACTCAGTGGCTTTTGAGGCGGCGACTGTCGCATCTGCATTTATCAATGCATTTTTGATATCGTAATAAGAAGTTAAAAGTGACTGTGTCTGGCTATTTTGCGCAAGGACGCGGCCAGTGAAAACGATTGCCAATAGGGCAACCAGAAAAAATATTTTTTTCATGATTTTAAGATTAAATGTTTACACTCTTTCCGCAGGAGTTTTGGCCGCGCGAAAGCCAGGCACCATGTCAATGTAACACGGGCTCTATTGGTAATTCTTGGTGAAATCTTATATCTGAAAGCTATTGATGGAAATCCGGATGTCCCTGTTGGGTGGCCGCTCCCGCTGTCCGGCGTAAACGCTCTTTTTGAGAGCCAGTTTGACAGAAGGAATTAAAAAGTTGTAATTATAATCTGGAAGCAATAGAACAGGTAGGATAACCTGGTTTTTAACGCTTTGGGGAACAAGCTTCCCCTGAACCACAAGGTCGTTGACCAGAGTCTTGCAACAGGGATCTTCTTTTGAAAGATTCGGTCCATTTGAAGCACTGTGTTTATGCACATGTGCACCTTTATGCTGATGATCATGTTTGTGATTATTCTTTTTAGAGGAAACATGTACATCACTTTCTCCATGATTATCTCTTTCCATTCCAACTGCACAGGCAAGGCCAACAACAGTGTTGAGCAGAAAAATCACTAAAAGAAAGATGGCTTTGGTTTTCATCAGACTACAAATCTATATAAAGATGCAAAATTAAATTTATATAATTTCCCATATCTTTTATATAATTATATTAGAAAATCACCTCAAATTTCTGACATTGAACTTGTTTCAATATTTTTCGGCCCCTCGAAAAGTAATTTCGTTTCGCAGACTCCGACCTGTCAAATGCTGGATTTGCTTTTCACCAAGGTCCAGACAGTATTAGCGCAATCAAGCTACATACTATGCCAAATTTTACTTACCATGGGTATTTATCCATAAGATATGACGCACCAAATCATAACCTTACCCTCCATTTTTGAATATCGATTCACTCTCCAAGAGGTAGGCTCTACTGGTGACCACTATTTCACCTAGTGAAATGCCAGACAATACCTGCACATAGCCCCCGTTCCCTGCTCCGGTATTGACCTTTCTTCCAGAAAAACTTCCATCACGATTTTTGATCCATACCTTATTGCCTTTACCTCCTGCTAGTATTGAAGATGTGGGCACAGCAACAGCATTCTGTTTTCCATTACCAATGGAAATGTATGCCAACATCCCCGGCCTGATCAGCCCCTGCGTATTTGGAACTGCGATCCGGATGAGCACAACCTTAGATTCATCTGATAGTTCAGGATTTACAAATTCCACCTTGCCTTTAACAACCTGTCCGTTCAGATCTGGAAAAGAGACATTCACCATGTCATTTTCCTTATAGTTTCCGCTTTCGCCGGCATATAACTGCGCCTCTATCCATAGATTGGCTAACCCTTGCGTTTTTAATATAGCCATCCCTTCAGTTACGTAATCACCCTCGTGGATGGCTATGTCGCTTACCGTTCCGTTAACCTTGCTGTATATGGTAACAGTGGCCGAAGTTTTGGACAAAGAAGAAAGATTTATGATCTGGGCGGAGTTCAGGCCCCATAACAATAACTTGTGCTCTACTGTCTTGATCATGGCCTCATAATCGACGTCAGGATTATTTAATACCTTCTGCTGCTGCCTGGCCAAAAGGTATTCTTTTTCGGCTGATAACAGGTCTTCGCTATAAATGGAATACACTGCCTGACCTATTGTTATTTTTTCTCCAACGGACCTAACAAATAAACGCTGTATGCGTCCGGCCACTCTTGCACTGATCTCTTCCGCCTTACTTTCGTCCGTGGCAACTGTTCCGGTCAGAAGTTTTTCGCCCCCTGTATTTTCTTCCCTTACCGTATCAACTGTTATGCCTGCCAACTGAATCTGGCTTGCTGTCAATGTTATTTTTTCCGTGGCAGAATTTCCTGATCCAGTAAGTTCGACCTTGATCAGTTTCATGCCACAGATCGGACAGTTGCCGGGATGGTCTTCATGTATCTGTGGATGCATGGAACAGGTATAGTAAAATTTGCTTTTTGCTTTTGCCGCCGGCTCTGCTTTTTGTTTGCAGCTGTTAAATATACTTACTGAAAGCACAATAATCAGTAAGGCACAGATCCTTTTCAGGTTAATTCTTTTTATGTTATTCATGACCCTTTGTTTTGATGAAACTCTCACTGTCTGTTAAATACCCTGCATCTACTGCCAGGGTATCGGTTGCGGAAAGGCCTCTTGTTATCTGTATTTCGTTCCCTTTGAAAGTCCCAATATTTACACTATGTGCATAGTATAAGCTGCCTTTTTTTAGCCAGATTATTTTTGTCTGCCCAAGATCCTGCAGAGCAGACCTCGGTATCCAAAGCCCTTTGGATTTTCCCGTCTCTATTGAGGCATTGATTAGACTGTTTACCTTCAGCTGATGTTCCATATTGTCCAGATAAACCCTTGCGCTAACCGTTTTGTCACCTTGCTGAAGGGTAGGTTCAATAAAATCTACTTTCCCATATAACGTTTTACCTGGCAGATCCGGCAGGGTAATCTTAACCGGTTGATTTAACTCTAAGCTGGCCAGTGAATTTCTGTCGATCTTGATAATGGCCTGGAACAGGGCAGCCCAGGTGATCAGCTCAGGCATAATCTGGTAAGGGTGCCTTAAAATATGAACCGGCCTATGGTCCGACAGAGAAAGCCTGCGTTTTTTAAGGTAGACGGTAAAAAGAAGAATTGCGCAAAGCAGCAACCCTCCCGGTAAGCTTCCCCTTGGAGAGAGGATGATTTGTCCGGGTTCAGCAGCAAAAGCAGCATAGTTCCCTGCAGCATAAACCAGTTTATACCCGATAAGAAAACCTAAAAATCCATTGGTTATCCATTCCCATAACAAAATCTCCTTCTTAGGCTGTATAATAATCTCAACAGGTGCTATATGTCCTGCAGCCTCCTTTCTTTTAAGCTCAGCAGAAAACAGCAGGTAACCAGAAATAAATGCCAGGGCCACAAAGAAACCGAAAGTCTGAACGGGAAGCGGAATATATATTCTAAATAGGTATTCAATAAGATGGGTCAGGGTTGGGAACATAGGCAGAAACTGAAAAACCGCAACGTAAAAAAATATATTAGCCGCCATCAGGAAATTGCCCCAAGTAGTCCATAAAGTGGGGACCCTTTAAAAAGCAGATCCCCACTGATCCTATTTGGATAACAATAAGTCTTAAGCCAGCAAGCGTTTGAGCCACTTTAATTCAATATATAAAATTAAATGCCCAAAGACTAGTAAGCCACGCCTCAGAAGCTAATTATGACCTCATTGTTACGATTCATAGTTATGGTGGTACCTTTAAAAAGTCGCACTGATCGGGCTATTTCTTTCCGGGTCGATCAAAAAACATAAAGATTAACAAGGGATAAAAAATAAAAAACAATATGTGATTTTTGTCAGCTTTATCCCTGGACGAAGTGTTAGGTTTACTTTGGAAAAAACGCGCTGCATGTTTTAATTAGGGAACCATAGAGAGTTTCTTTGTAAATTTATTATACCCTTTATTCTATATCCAAAAAATGTATTCCAATATTTTAAAGAATTTTGGCGCAGGCCTGCAGTATAGTTATCTTTAAAATCCAAAACAGCTAAAATGAAAGATATGACCATTGCGGAATACATCGAAAGACTTTTTCCCCAGTTTGAACCTGCCCTTAAGACCATCCTTATCGAGAATGCGACGCTTAGGGATTTTCAGGGAGGTGATATGCTCATGCAAACTGGGCAGAATATGCGCTCCACGGTGCTTATCGTAGAAGGCATGGTAAAGCTCTACAGGGAGGGAGAAGATGGACAGGAATTCTTTATGTATTATCTCCAGCCAGGAAATGCGTGTGCACTTTCCATGATATGCGCAACCAAACAGGAAACCAGTCAGGTAATGGCAAAGGCCATTGAACAGACCAAGGTACTCATGATTCCGATTGCCCTGATGGATAAGCTGATGCGGGATTACAGAACATGGTATTACTTTGTCATTGAAACATACCGTATGCGCTTTGAAGAACTCCTCTTTGTCATCGATAATATCGCCTTTAAGGCAATGGATGAGCGGCTGGCCTTTTACCTGAAAAAGCAAGCTGGAGATTTAAACACAAAAGAACTGCACCTTACCCACAGTGAAATTGCATCTGATTTGAACACCTCCCGGGAAGTAATTTCAAGGCTGCTTAAGAAAATGGAGCAGGCAGGAGAAATTAAGATGTACCGTAATTACATCGAATATTTAGCCTAAGCCCATAAAAAGAATAAAGTTATTTTTACTGCGAAAGGCATCACTTCTTGAAAATATAATGAGTGTGACAAAAGTCACCAACATTGGTAGATGATAACTCGATTTTTGTTAAAAAATAACAGAAATGGAAATCATTGCATACGTTGCATCTGCCTTAATTGGAATTTCGCTTGGATTGATCGGCGGTGGCGGTTCTATCCTCACCATGCCGGTACTGGTTTACCTATTTGGGGTTAATCCGCTATTGGCTACTTCTTATTCATTGTTCATCGTTGGCTCTACAAGTTTAGCAGGTACAGTCGGGAATTTTAAGCGTGGGCTGGTGAATATTAAAACAGCTTTGCTGTTTGGTAGTGCATCCATCTCAACTGTATTCTTAACCCGCAAATTCATTATCCCCCTTATACCCAAGATAATAATAAAAATCGGCGATTTTGAGTTAACAGAAAACATGCTCATGATGGTACTCTTTGCAGTTTTGATGGTAGCGGCTGCAACAGCGATGATTAAAGGTGCAAGAGCAGAAAGCAGCACCCGAATAGAAAAACCCCCACTTCACATCGGTAAACTGTTTTTATACGGCATTGCCATCGGCCTCGCTACTGGTTTTTTGGGTGCTGGTGGTGGCTTTCTACTTATTCCTACACTTGTTATTTTAGTGGGCTTACCCATGAAAGAGGCCGTAGGTACTTCACTTTTCATCATAGCGCTTAATTCGCTCATCGGTTTCACCGGCGATCTTGGACATTTCCATATCGACTGGATCTTTCTCGCCAAAATTACTACCGTTGCCATCGCCGGTATCGTGGTAGGTGGAATGATAAACAAAAAAATAGATGGAGGAAAACTGAAGAAAGGTTTCGGGTGGTTTGTACTGGTTATGGGTTGCTACATCATTCTAAAAGAGGTAATATTTAAGTAACCTTCAGAAACAAACTCCTTGTGTGACAAAAGTCACCAACGACCATATCGTTAAGGATTAATTTTGACATACTAATTTAATCATCATGATTATAGAACAAATTTACACCGGATGTCTGGCACAAGGTGCCTATTATATAGAAAGCAACGGAGAGGCGGCCATTATCGATCCGCTTCGAGAGGTTAGTCCGTATATGGAACGTGCACGGAAGAACAACGCAAAAATAAAATACGTGCTCGAAACACATTTCCATGCCGATTTTGTATCCGGACACATTGATCTGGCTAAAGAAAGCGGCGCAGAAATCGTTTACGGGCCGAATGCAAAACCCGACTTTGATTTTTACGGTGCGAAAGACGGAGAAGTGTTGCGACTTGGTGGGGCAAAGATTAAAGTGTTGCACACCCCAGGACATACCATGGAAAGCACCTGTTTCCTGGTTAGCGATGAGCAAGGAAAGGAAATAGCACTGTTCTCCGGCGATACGCTTTTTATAGGCGATGTGGGAAGACCCGATCTGGCACAGAAACCGGTCAGTGAGCTTACAAGTGAGATGCTAGCAGGTTATCTCTTTGATTCTTTACGCAATAAGATCATGCCTTTAAGCGATGATATTATGGTTTATCCTGCACATGGTGCGGGTAGCGCATGCGGAAAAAATATGAGCAAAGAGACCACCGATCTTTTGGGAAATCAAAAGAAGACCAATTATGCGCTAAGGGCAGGCATGTCCAAAGACGAATTCATTAAAGAGGTTACTGATGGTCTTTTACCGCCTCCTGCATATTTTCCTGAAAACGTCATGATGAACATCCATGGATATGATAGTTTTAACAAAGTGATAGAACGAGGCATGCAAGCCCTTAACCCCGATGCTTTTGAGCGGGTTGCAAATGAAACAGGAGCGGTAATTCTCGACACAAGAGCTCCAGAGGATTTTATAAAAGGCTTTCTCCCAAACTCGGTAAATATTGGCATCGATGGAAATTTCGCCCCCTGGGTAGGAACTTTAATCCCGGACATTAAACATCCTATTTTACTTATTACAGATGAGGGTAGAATTGAAGAAGTGCTCACCCGTTTATCAAGAGTAGGATTTGATGGTGCAGTAGGTTACCTAGATGGCGGCGTCGTTGCCTGGAAAAAAGCTGGTCAGGAAACCGACGAGATAAAATCGGTTTGTGTAGCCCGGCTGGCCGAAATCGGCAAAAAAGCGGAGGTAAATATTCTGGACGTCAGAAAAACAAAGGAATACTTAAGCGAGCATGTCGAGGGTGCTGTCAACCTTCCACTGGATTATATCAACGAAAACCTCGGCACCGTCGATAAAACCAAGACCTACTTTGTTCAC
Organism: Pedobacter sp. AC212; assembly: GCF_979258625.1. NCBI lineage: Bacteria > Pseudomonadati > Bacteroidota > Sphingobacteriia > Sphingobacteriales > Sphingobacteriaceae > Pedobacter > Pedobacter sp. AC212. The sequence continues at coordinate 4,887,331 of NZ_OZ409870.1, forward strand.
TGTGCAGGTGGTTACCGTTCTGTTATTTTCAATTCCATCATGCGCTCACGCGGGTACCACAACCTCATCGATGTGGCTGGTGGTTTTAAGGCCATACAGGAAAACGGATGTATTCCGACTACAGCATTTGTATGTCCAAGTACCTTAATATAAAAGGGATATGAAAAATGAGAAAAAATCGCACTGGGAAAAGGTGTATTTAGAAAAAAGTCCTGACCAGGTCAGCTGGACGCAGGTCTACCCCACAGTTTCAATGGAGATGATAACGGGGTTCAATCTGGATAAATCTGCTCCGATAATCGATATTGGCGGGGGAGACAGTCTGCTTGTGGATTTTTTGCTTCAGGAAGGCTACAGCGATATTACCGTAGTGGATATATCTTCCCGGGCATTGGAAAAGGCAAAGGCAAGGCTTGGAGAACTGTCTGGCAGGATACACTGGATCGAGACAGACATCAGGGATTTTGTGCCGCAAAGAAGTTATGCAGTCTGGCATGACCGGGCCACTTTTCATTTCCTTCATTCATCAGAGGAAATCCATAGTTATGCAAACACGGCAGGTCAGTTTACCGGAGAATACTTGGTCATGGCGACTTTTTCGCTCACCGGACCAGAAAAATGCAGTGGCCTGCCCGTTTCAAGATACAGTGAAAGAACGCTGCGCGAGATATTTAGAGAAGGGTTTACCGAAATAGAGTGCAGGCCGCAAGAGCACACTACCCCAATGCAAAGCACGCAGGATTTTCTGTTCTGCAGCTTTAAAAAAAATACAGAGCAATAAGAAACGAATAAATACAATGAATAAACTACTTCAAATGATCAGCAGTTTTTTTTCAAAAGGTGCGTACAACCTCGATGGCTACCACTTCAAAAACGAATTTACAAAAAGCAGTGACGCAGTCCTCTTAGATGTAAGGACAAAGCCTGAATATGCCCCAGGCGCGCTTCCTTCAGCCATATATATCGATTTCCTGGGTTCTGCCTTTTCTTTAGAACTTGCAAAGCTGGATAAGGCCAAGCGGTATTTCCTCTATTGCAGAAGTGGAAAGCGTTCCTCCTCAGCGGTATCGGAGATGAGAAAACTTGGGGTGGAAGCATTCAACCTGGTTGGAGGTATCGGTACCTGGCCAAAATGAAGAAATATATTCAAGAAATATTGATCTATTCAACGCTGCCGGCCGGATTTCTTCGGGATGGCAGTTTGCTAAAATGATTCAGCACTTACTTGCTCAAACCGCCACAGGCATTACCTTTTAACAACAACAAAAACACCCATATTAACATTTCATTTAAAAAAACATGATTGATTTTATTAAACAACCCTGGCCTTGGTATTTCTCGGGCAGCATGATCGTACTCATTATGCTCATCCTACTTTTTTTCGGAAAGTCCTTTGGCTTTTCATCAAACCTGCGAACGATGTGCAGCATAGCCGGAGCAGGCAGGAAAGTAAAATTTTTTGATTTTAAATGGAAAGACCAGACCTGGAACCTCATGTTCCTTATCGGCTCGGTAATAGGTGGATTTGTTGCTACAAATTACCTTAGCAGTCCATCTCCCGTAAAATTATCATCCGCCACAATCTCCGATTTAAATCAATTGGGCATTAAGTTCGATGGTGGGTTAAATCCAACCGGCCTGTTTTCACTGGAAGCAATGAAAGATTTAAAAACGCTGGCTATTTTACTCATCGGTGGTTTATTAGTCGGTTTTGGATCTCGTTATGCAGGCGGTTGTACTTCTGGTCACGCCATATCCGGGCTTTCGAATCTGCAAGTACCATCACTAGTAGCCGTAATCGGTTTCTTTGTTGGTGGCCTGATCATGACTTTCCTCATCATGCCTTTTATCTTTTAAATCTAAAAAAAATGAAATTCATAAAATATATTCTTGCAGGAACACTTTTCGGAATCATCATGACCAAGTCTGAGGCTGTTTCCTGGTACAGGATCCAGGAAATGTTCCGTTTCCAGTCTTTCCATATGTATGGAATTATTGGTACGGCCGTTGTACTTGGCGTAATTGCAGTATGGCTGATCAAAAAATTCAAAGCCAAGGATCTGGCCGGAAATCCGATTGTCTTCCACGATAAGGACAAGGCCTATATAAAATACCTACTAGGCGGCACCATTTTCGGCCTGGGCTGGGCACTCACCGGCGCCTGTCCCGGCCCCATGTTCGTCAACCTTGGGAGCGGATATGCCGGTATGGCGGTGGTCATCCTTGGTGCGCTCCTGGGCACCTATCTATACGGAGCGATGAAAAGCAAGCTCCCTCATTAATAAAATAGAATCTGATGAGCAAACTAAGGGCTATAATAGACCATAGATGTCCCAGGTGCCGAAAGGGAAAATTATATACCCATTCCATGTTCCATTGGAAATATGATCAGATGAATAAAAAATTTGCCTGCTGCAACCTGAACTATGAGATAGAGCCGGGCTTCTTTATCGGAGCGATGTATGTGAGCTATGTTTTCATTGTCGCAGAACTTGTCAATGCGGGCATTCCGGCATTCATGATCTTTGGCGAAGAAGAGCAGTGGGCAATCATCGCAACCACTATTTCGCCGGTCATCCTACTGTTCACCTTCAACTACCGCTATGCCAGAACCCTTTTGCTCCATGTCCTCTCTCCGATCAAATATGATGAAAGTGCAGGCAGAAACTGCTGAGAAGATTTTGGGGCGCTGTGACAAAAGTTACAGTGCGAAGAACCGCTAAAGGGTAAATTTGATGTAAACCTGGCAAAGGCAGGAATCATACCGTTAAACACATTAATCAAAAATAAAAACACATGAAAATAGAACAATTTGAAGACAAGCACCTCTCCCATTACAGCTATGCGGTACTGAGCGAATGCCGGAATGAAATCATATTGATCGATCCCTCCAGGGATCCGTCTGCATATTACCATTTTGCCGAAAAACACCAGGCCAAAATAGTTGGTGTTATCGAGACGCACCCGCATGCGGATTTTGTGAGTGCTCATCTTGAAATCCATCATAAGACCGGCGCAACAATATATTGCAGCAAACTCAATACGCCGTCCTACCTGTTTTCCCCATTTGATGAAGACCAGACGATAACCCTGGGAAAGATCACCTTAAGGGCAATCAACACCCCGGGGCACTCTCCGGATAGTATCAGTATTTTGCTCGAACACGATGGGAAACAAAAAGCGCTATTTTCCGGAGATACCCTTTTTATCGGTGACTGCGGAAGGCCGGATTTAAGGGAAAGCGGAGGTGATTCAATGGCGGAACGCAATTTCCTTGCCGCCCAAATGTACCATTCATTAAGGGACAAACTGATGAAACTCTCAGATGAAGTGATTCTGTATCCGGCACACGGGGCAGGTACGCTCTGCGGAAAAGCGTTGAGCGAGGCCAATAGCAGTACCATTGGTGCTGAAAAAAGAAGTAACTGGTCACTGCAGGAAATGACTGAGGCCGATTTTGTGAGCGCATTAAATGAAAACCAGCCATTCATTCCATTTTACTTCCCTTTTGATGTGGCCTTGAACAAGAAAGGCGCAGCACCGTTTGAAGATTCGGTAAGTGCGGTTCAGATCATGGAATCCGGTGAAAACTTAAAACCAAATGCCCTAATTATCGATACGCGAAGGGAAGATGTTTTTAAGAAGGGACATATAGAAGGCGCTGTAAATATCATGGATGGAAACAAATTTGAAACCTGGCTGGGCAGCATTGTGAAGCCTGAAGAGCCTTATTATCTTATGGCAGAAAATCTTGCTACATTGCATAGTCTTATCGCGAGGACCGCATCCATCGGGTATGAAACGCAGCTTGCCGGCGGTTTTATAAACGCAGTAGAAACTGTCCCGGATGAGATTATCGATATCCAAAATTTTAAAGAGAACCAAAATGGATATACCATTGTGGATGTGAGGAACAAGACAGAGCGTATGGAAAACAGTATTTTTGAGAACAGCATAAATATTCCACTGGGAAATTTAAGGGAAAGGGTAAACGAAATTCCGCTGGAGCAACCCGTAGCAGTACACTGCGCCGGTGGATACAGAAGTGCGGCTGCAAGCTCACTGATTGCATCCGTTATTGATGGCAAGCAAAAGGTGCTTGATATTGGTGAGGCCATTAAGGATTTTCAGAATTAATATTTTAAAAGTGTGAAAACAGAAAGAAACAACGAGGATAAACTGCAGGTATTTGCCCGGTTTGGAAAATATCTCGTATGGACGTCATTTCTATTCGTTGTGATCATGTTTTCTCTTGTTTTAGCACTCAGCGGATTTCATCTTCCAAAAAGTTTCTATGCGGATAAGCCTAATCCATCCATTCAAAAGAATCAAATAAAACCTTTAGAGCGCCGTGTTGCTAAACCCGAATATTGGAAGGCGCCTGATACGATGCAGCTTCAGGGCAAAGCTGATGCGGATCTGATCAGGTATGGCCGGGATTTGATTGTCCGTACGGCATACTATTTAGGGCCGCAGGGTATCGTAGGAAAGCTGACTAATGGTATGAATTGTCAGAACTGCCACTTGGATGCAGGAACCAGGCCCTTTGCGAATAATTTCTCCATCTTTTATGCAGGTTTTCCAAAAATGAGCGCAAGAAGCGGTAGAAAGGAAGAAGCCTTTGAACGGATTAATGAGTGCTTCGAGCGAAGCATGAACGGCAAAGCTCCGGGAAGAAATTCCAGGGAAATGGTCGCCATGTTGGCCTATTTAAAATGGGTTGGAAAAAAACAGGATGCCGCACATTCCATTGCGGATAATTCGGTAAAAAAAATCCCATATCTGGATGTGCCTGCAGATCCCCTGAAGGGGAAAATGGTATATGCCTCCAAATGCAGCAGCTGTCATGGAGAAACGGGCAAAGGCGTTGCCTCACCTGATGGAAAAGGATATATGTACCCTCCCCTTTGGGGCAGGGACAGCTATAACGATGGTGCAGGAATGTTCAGGCTTGGAAATTTTGCAGGATTTGTCAAAAACAACATGCCTTATGGCGCCACCTACAAAGATCCGAACTTAACGGATGCGGAAGCCTGGGACGTAGCTGCATTTGTGAATGCGCAGCCCAGACCGCACCTGGATTCCAAAAACGACTATAAAAACCTGTACACAAAGCCAATAGATTATCCCTTCGGGCCATATGCAGATCACTTTAGCGAAAAGCAGCATAAATATGGTCCCTTTATTGACATGGCTGAACAGCACGCACCTATAAAACAGAAAAAATAGAAACATGAAAAAATTACTGATCTTACTCCAGCTTGTCATCATGATGGTCATCACCACCAATGTATCTGCACAGGAGACAAAAAAACCGTTTACGGGTGCTGTTGCAAAAAAGAAATCATATAAAGCGCTATATGTACTTAACAGTGCCGAGGAAAAACATATTTCGGGAACACTCAGGAACATCAACAATGCTTTGGAGGATCCAAGATTGAAGGGAAAACTGGAGGTTGAGCTTATCGCCTTCGGGGATGGCGTGGCGGTTTATCGCAAGGATGGAAAGTTCCTTGAGCAGCTTAATTTGCTAAAGTCAAAGGGCGTAATTCTTGCGCAGTGCGAGAATACCGTTCGCGAGCGGAAAATCGATAAGTCAGATCTCTTCGATTTCATCAGCTATGTGCCAAGCGGCAACGGAGAGATCATCATCCGTTCGGCGGAAGGATGGGTAATCGTTCATCCCTAATGTAAAAACCAAAACGGCAGTGAATCTTTAAAAGGTGCAAATTGGTATTTCGATACGATGCAAAGATTAGGATCAGTTGTGCCGGATCCATTTCACCCGGGGCCGCAAACGCCGAAAATTATTGTCATGTTTAAATATCAATGGCTTATGCCGGCAACACTAAAATTCAAAAGGTTCGACAAAATTGTCTATCATCGTATGTGCTGTGCGGAGTAACGCATTTAAAAATGCTAGGGAATTTATCGAAAAGCTACATAATTAAAACAGTACTCGCCCAAACAGCATTGATAAAATTTTGTTAATCAGGCATGCGGTGATCCGTCAACCAATATTATCAATAATGGAAAAAGAAGAACAAGCCATTCCTAAATCAAACACTGGTGACCATCTGGCCAACGAACGGACTTTTCTTGCCTGGATAAGAACTAGCATAGGAATTATGGGCTTTGGTTTTGTGGTGGTAAAGTTTTCACTTTTTATCAAGCAGATCACTCTCGCTCTTGGGGCCAAAGCCGTCGTACACCAAACCGGCAACTCACAGAGGATAGGAATACTTCTTGTCGGGGTAGGCGCACTGACCATCATCCTGGCATTTATGCGCTATCAAAAAACTCATACACTTATTAATCAAGGCAGTTATTACCATTCCTCTACACTCATCAAAGTCCTTACCGTGGTTATTTTCATTTCAAGCATGCTTTTGTTGATATATCTTGTAAGAACGACTTAGCGGATCTCTGACATGGAAACACTGATTGTGAGCACGAATACCAAACTTGAGAGAACCCGTACTTTATCACCGGTCAAATATGTTTCGCTACCAAACGCAGCAGGTCGTGAATATCGAAAGGCTTTTTAATAAAATTCTCTGCAGCGCAGCCCCTTCTAATGTCATAACGGTCCGCATGAGCACTCATCATGATAATCGGAACATTCCGGGTTTTCTCTAAGGACTTCAGGTAACTGCAGACTTCAATGCCGTTTCCATCGGGGAGCATAACATCCAGCAGAAAAAGATCTGCAACATGATCACTTAGCCCTGCCATAAACGAGCTTACCGAAGAAAACGCGGAAACCCCGTACCCCTCACTGTTAAAAAGAAGCTGTAATACTTCGGTTATACCCTCATCATTTTCCAAAAGATATATCATCTTTTCCATTTGTCATGCATATTGTGGGTTGCCCCTGGTTATAATAAATCTGATTTGCCATTCCTACGAATGTTTTTTAAAGGTCTAAAAAGGCCCCTACTTCCTCAATTTTCGCTTCTCATTGAGATGGCCGGTTTCCAGGTTCAACCGCTCCAGCAGGTAACGCAATAAAACCTCTCTATCTTGGTTTGCGGGGTGATATGCGTTATCTCCACCCTTTGCTGAGGATTTATTATGGTCAAAAGTTTCAAATGGTTGTGAAATATTTTTCTCTGTCATAATTTAAATTTTAGGTTAAATATTTTGCCTATTATTTTTTAGTTCCTGAAATTGCCAGAGCCAAACGAAGTCCAAAAAAGGAAACCTGCCCTCCGCTGCTTTTCCAACCCTCATAACGAAGGCCGAGATCTGCACTATAATGCTTCGAAATTGGAATGCTGGCACCCAAAGTCGGTCCGTAGGCAAAAGAGGTATTCAGCCGGTCTCCAAGAGTATTTGCTGCACCAAGCTCAAGGGCAGCGTAATAGATACCTTCAAAGTAATATTTTGCTCCGACTTTAATTGGAACAACACCATTCATGCTTGTTGGCTCTCCTAAATAATCGAGACGTTTTTTTACCTCATCCCTGTAGCGGAAAGTCATATAGCCCGCAGATCCGGTTAGGTTGAGGTGCTCCGAAACCTTGAATTCCACCTTTGTTGATGCCCCATATCCGTTGACATAAGTTTTAGCCGTCTTACCGGTCGGAAAGCCCATGACAAAGCCTACCGATATCTTGGGGACGGCAGTTTGATCTTGCGCCTTTACCTTTACAGTCATTAATAACAGGAAACAGATCAGAAAAGGTTGAAATGTCCATCCGGCATAGGCACTCATAGGGAGGTCCTGTAAAAAATGTTTAACTCGGCCGCAATGCTTTCCAGGTAAGGGGCAAGCTTAAAATCTCTTGATACAAAGGATATTACCCCTTGTTTTTTACATTCCCAAACCGTCCCAACCAGCTCTCCCTCGATGTAGACCTGGTTGCATCTTTTCTTTGGGACATCTATGCAAATGTGTTTTCCCCCGATTTCAAACTCATGGTTAAATTCTAAATCTTTCATATTTTCCTTTTTTCTTATCTGACTAATAAAAAGATTTGCCGGGCGGCTAATATCCGCCCGGCAATGTTTTATAGCGTCTGACCGCTTTTGATCTCATCGTTCGCGGGCGAAATAATCTCTGTCCCGGCTTTGATGGAACCAAAAATCTCGGTCATCTCTGTTCCCTTCATCCCTTCCTTAATGTCAACGAGCTTGGCTTTACCATTTGCAATTTCCACTACGTACTTCCGTTCTGTAGAACGCACGATAGCAGAATTAGGCACAAGAAGCGAAGTCGCACCTGATTTAAGCGGGATTTCAACCTCGGCATACATGCCGGCCTTCAACCTGTTATCTTTATTGGCCACGTCAACCTCGACGATTTCCTGGCGCATGTTGCCCAGTGAATTTGCAGACCGGCTGATCTTGGCCTGGCGCTGTTCCCCCGGCAGCGCATTGAAGCGGAACTTGACCATCTGGCTTAGGTCCACTTTGTCTACATAATCCTCAGGTATAGAAACTTCAAGCCTCATGTGGGTCAGGTCCTGCAATACCAGCATGGGTAGGTCCGAAGATTTGCCCGCCGACACCAGTGCTCCCGGTGATACATTCCTGTCAACGATCACCCCGTCAAAAGGCGCATATACTTTCAAGTAGTCCTGCATGGTACGTACGGAGGATACATTTGACCGCTCAGCCTCAGCTATGGCCTTATCTCCTTTCATCCTGGAAAGCGCATTATCAAGTTCTAGCGGAGATACCGAACCTTCCTCTTTTGCTGCTTCTTTCAGACGTCTGTATTTCTCACTGCTCGCCGATGCGGTCTCCCGTGCCTGCAGGTAACGGGAATTTGCCGATTGCAATTGTGATTCGAGTTCCGGTGCTTCCAGGGTCATCAGCAGCTGGCCTTTGGTCACCTTAGAACCCAAATCGACCAGTATTGCTTTCACAAAACCATTGGCCTTGGGAAAAATGTTCACCTGGTTGAAAGGCTTGAGCACCCCGGGAATGCGGGTAAAACTGGAAAGGGCCTCTTCTTCGACCTTTGTGGTTTCATATTTGGCTTCCTTGCCGTTTTTTTCGGGACTGATGTTCACGGGCTTCTGGTTTCCGCCACACGCGGCCAGAGTACTTATAATTATTATGATGGGAATGAATCTGGTTTTCATGTTGTTTATCTTTTAAATTCTTGTTTTTCTAGGCATTAGGTTTGGTTCTTTTAAGCTGCTTTTTTTCTGTACCCAAGCGAAAACCTGCGGAAGGATGAAGAGCGCGGCAAGGGTTGAAAAGAATAGCCCACCAATAACAGCCCTGCCGAGCGGCGCGGTCTGTTCACCGGATTCGCCCAACCCAGAGGCCATCGGGATCATCCCGGCTATCATCGCAAAACTGGTCATCAGGATCGGCCTTAAACGAATCCCGGCACTCACCACTGCCGCCCGGGTAGAATCCTTGTAATCCAGCCTGAGTTTTTCGGCGTTGGTCACGATAAGTATCGCATTGGCCACTGACACCCCGGTGGACATGATCATCCCCATGTAGCTCTGCAGGTTAAGCGTAGAACCTGTAAGCAATAATGCGGTAAGCGACCCAAGGATTACAGCAGGAACGGTCGAAAGAACCGTCAGCGAAAGCTTGAAAGACTGGTAATTGGCCGCAAGCAGCAGGAAGATCACCAATATCGCAAAAGCAAGTCCGCCCTGAAGAGAAGATAGTGTTTCAGTCAACAGGCTCGACATACCTTTCACTTCAGCAGTTAGTCCCTTAGGAGGCGTGCCTACGGACTTTAGTGCCTTTTCTACATCAGCAGTTGCCGTTCCAAGATCCTTTTTATAAATGTTTGCGCTCACGGTCAGAAAGCGTCTTGGCCCGGAGCGGTCATATTCTCCTGGAAGGTAACTGGTATTGAAAGTAGCGATGTCGCCCAGTACCGGACTGCTCTGCCCTTTAACCAAAGGAATTTCTTTGAGCTCATCCATTGTATTCATGACATACTCTGGAACCTGTACCTGTACCTGGTAGGTATAGGCGGTTTTTTCATCGAGCCATTGGTTCTTCTCAGTAAATCGGCTGGATGAGGTACTTGCAGTAACTGACCTTGCGATATCAACCACGTTCAGCCCAAACTGCGCCGCCTTTAATCTATCAAGGGTAATAGAAACCACGGGAATGTGCAGGGGTTGAGCAATCTGGATATCACGGAGGTAATCTATTTTTTTAAGTTTAGAGAGCACCTTATTAGCGTAAGACTCGATCTGGTCCATATCTTTTCCTGCTACTCTGATCTCAATAGGAGTTGCAGCGCCTTGGCTCATAATCTTTTCGGTCATGTCAATCGGCTCAAAGGTGATACGTAGGTCAGGAAGTTTATAAGCGATGTTCTTTCTCAGCGCATCTTTCAGCTCATCCATATTTACCTTATAATCTTCATCAAGGTTCACCTGAAGCACAGCCTCATGGGTACCGGTATTGAAGATATATAAGTTACTTGTTCCGTAACTACTCGGAATAAGCCCAACGTATCCCGAACTAACTGCGATATGGTTATCTACTGTCTGATTGATAATGGAAAGTACCTGCTTAAATTTCTCCTCGGTGCGCTCTAATCTGGTACCGTCCGGCGCTTTGATGCGTATCTGGAACTGTCCGTTGTTGAGCTTTGGCATCATATCCTTTCCAATAAAAACAAATCCCAGTCCTGCAAGAGAAATGACCAGAACTAAATAAATCCCGACAATACCTTTTTTCATCGGCATCCACCGCTGGATGATTGCCATAAACCGCACCTTCACCCTTTCAAAGAAATCATTTTTTTCCGGTTCATCCTTTTCATTTTGCAGATGCTTTTCTACCTGCTCTCCTTGCCTCTCGTCCAGGGCCTCTCCTGCATGAGCATGGATCTTACCATGGTCATAGTGCTGGTAACGTTCTTCGTTTATCATCCAGTTGGATAGAATGGGAACTAAGGTCTGGGCCACGATGAAAGAGACAACCATGGTGAAGCCAATCGAAAGGGATAGTGGCAAAAACATCGCCTTTGGTATACCGTTCATCATAAAAGATGGTGCAAATACGGCCAGAATACACAGCAGGATGAGCAGCAGCGGGAATGCGATTTCTTCACAGGCATCGTAAATGGCTTCGCGTTTGGGCTTGCCCATTTCCAGGTGCTGATGGATATTTTCGATCGTCACCGTTGCCTGATCGACCAGGATCCCTATTGCAAGTGCCAGACCGCTCAAGGTCATGATATTTATGGTCTGACCGAACATGCCTAGTAAAAGCACCCCAATTAAAATCGATACCGGAATGGTGATCACCACGATAAGACTGCTTCGCAGATCACGCAGGAATAGCAACACCATTAGGCCCGTTAATAGTGCACCAAGACCACCTTCAGTGATCAGGCTTTTTACCGAGTTGATAACGGCAACAGACTGGTCAAATTCATAAGAGATGTGGACATCGTCCGGCAAGAGGCTCTGCATTTCGGGGATTTTGGCCTTTAAGGACTTTACCACTGACCAAGTCGAGGCGTCTGCTGTTTTGACCACAGGAATATACACAGACCGTTTCCCGTTGATCAATGCATAATCCACGGTAACATCCGCTGCATCGGCAACCCTTGCCACATCCCTTACCAATATTGAAACGCCGTTTTTTGTAGCTATTGGAATGTTGTTGAATTCATCGACCGTTTTAACCAGGGAGTTCATAGAGGTCACCATCATGGTATTGTCCAACCTTAGATTTCCCGAAGGAGACATGACATTGAACTTGGATAAAGCCCCTACCACCTCGTCCGGAGTCAGATTATAACTCCTTAATTTGCTCGGATCTACACTAATGGTAATCGAGCGGGAATTGGCACCGAATGGCGGTGGCGCTGAAAGCCCTGCGACAGAGGAAAACATGGGCCTGATACGCGTTGCCGCCATATCATAGATTTCTTTCAGACTGCGGGATTTGGCCGAGAGTACAAGCTGGCCTACTGGCAGTGAAGAGGCATCAAAGCGGACCACCTGCGGAGGCAAAGCGCCTGGAGGGAAGAACTTCATGGCCCGGTTAACCTGCAAGGCAACTTGGGCAGAAGCCTCTGCCATATTGGTGCTTTCATAAAAACTCAGCTTTAGCATCGTCAAACCCTGAATGTTTTTGGCGGTAATATTCTTAACGCCATTAACATAAAGAAACTGATCCTGTAGACGAGTGGAGAAGAAGCCCTCCATCTGTTGTGGAGACATACCTCCGTAGGATTCAATAACATATATTGTCGGCGAATTAAGCTGGGGGAAAATATCTATTGGGATCTTCAGCGCACTGAGAACTGCAAAGAGCAGTAAACTCGCGGTGATCACCACTGTTGTAATCGGCTTTTTCAGGGCCGAGGTAACCATTGACATATCTTTATTATTTTAATGTGTTTAACAGTGAATCTACTTGGTTGGTGGCGATAGCCTTTTGAAAAAGCGCCCGGATGTACAGATATTTTGCGTTGACAAAATCGGTTTCTGCACGGTAAAGGATGGTCAGGGCTGCATTGAGCTCAATGATGTCGGTCAGCCCGTTCTTATAAAGCGAGAGCTTCTGGCGATACCCTGCGGCCGCTGCCTTTAGCTGGTTTGGTATTTCATCGAGTCTTTTATGCGCGGTACTGATCTCAAGTCCTGCTTGAAGGGCGGCATTTGATAACATTAACCTTTCCTGCTGTAGTTCCTTTAAGTAAAAATTGCTACTGGCCTTTTGGGTCCTAAGCTTCAACTGACGCCTGCGCAGATCAAATAAGTTATAACTGATCCCTACGCCCACGAGGTAATTTTCCCGTTGCCATTCCAAGCCATTCGAGAGACTGTTGAAATTATCATTGGCATCAATGCTTGATCCCCTTGACCAGGCAGCAGCTTGCAGGCTTACCTTTGGATTATAGGCTTTTTTGACCAGGTTTTCCTTCTCAACGCTGCTTAGATAATTGCTTTTGTAGAAATCAAGCAGCGGATGGCTTGAACTGTCGGTCAACTTTACCGATAGGTTTACCTCAAGCGATTTTAGCCGATCCAGGATCGTACTGTCAGCGACAATACTTTCCGGATTTAGCCCGCTGATTGCTGCAATGTCGAGCTGAACCTGTCTGTAGGTATTGTCCATTTCAATATAGTTCAATCTTGATTTGGAGAGTTCGGCCCCTGCGATACTGGTATCCACACCCGGACGCACACCGCTTCTGGCAAGGGATAAAATCGAACGGTTGATCTGCTCATTGCGACTGATATTGCTTGCTTGAATGGATAGCATGTCCTGAAGCTTTAGTAGACTCAGGTAATCATCAATAGCGATGGCCCTTGTCTGGTATCGGCGCTGGGCAAACTTGGATCGTTCAACGACAAGTTCTGATTTGGCGACTGCATTCTGAGCTTTATAGGCACCAAAATTATAGACCTCCCAATCAAGGGAGACAATACCAAGATTAGTAAGTGTAGCCTTGGTAGTGCTTTCAGTCCTAACACCTCTGGAATTGGAGGGAACTATACCAAAGGCCATATAAGGTCCTGCCACGTTATTGTTTGAGCCCAGATCTGCCTGATAATTAAGCTTCAGATTTGGAAGGGCATTCGCCGCGGTCTCTCTTAACTGGGCGGCACGTATATCAACTGTTGCTGAATCAGCGGCCAGTGAAGGTGAAAAAGCGGTCACGTGATCGATCAGATCAACGATCCCGATGGGCTTTGGGGAGGTTTGGGCATGGCTTTCCAGCCCCATATATAAAAGTGGGAACAAACAGAAAATCTGTTTAATACGGATCATGTCTTTAAATTAAAATTTAAGGAAAAAGATTTGACGGACGTCTTGGACAGGAAACACGGTGATTAACCGGCCGTCGTCACTTCATCATTTGAAGGACCTGTCAATAAAAGAAAATTGAGATAAATCTCAGATCCGAAAGACCTGGTTGGAAATATAAATTGGGACTGATCCGGCAATCCTGTATCTGATCTCAAGAAAATACCTGTTTAGGTTAGAGGCTAAAAGCGAAAGCCCCAAAAATAAGATGACGCCGATAAGAAAAGCTTCCAAAACAGGAAGCACGGTTTTCTTGCGTTCATCAAGGATACACTTAAATTGTCTGGTAATTTTTGAATCCTTTCCAAGCGGAGAAAAGCTACCTTTGTACTGCGCAGCTGATTTTATTCCCCGGGCGGACTCTAAAAGGGAGAGGTTGGATAAAAAAAAGATATTGCCCAAAGAGATAATCAGGTACAGCAAGACGACTCCAATTATAGAGCAATTTGGTACCTGCTTAACTTTCAAACCCTTCAAATTTAACAACCTAAATATATAGGCGCTAAAATCTGCATTAATCTAAAAAGATGAGAGGATAAACCGCAACAAAACCGTTACAAAATATCAACAAATATTAGGTTACGATATTTCTCACCCTACTTTCGATTGTCATCGAATAATTTCTTTTTCCTATACTGTCCCTCCATCTTGTTGTTCAAAACTTTATCAAAATTAACCACAGCTTCACAATGCTCAAAAAGGGTCGAACTTCCGCGGGTTGACCCTACTAAGTGGCAATATGAGGCATCTAAAAAGTATGCCTCTTATTTTTTAAACATTAAGAACTTGAAAATAAGTCACTTACAATAGATTAAATTGAATTTTTCGGTTCGAACTTTTTAGAATTTTCCCTAAAATTAAGATATACCGCAACTATTTATAAAACACCAATTGTCTAGACATCAGTGTTGAACTCCATAAACTGCTATCTAATTAGCCAAATAAGCATGTGGATTAGTTTCAATTGCGAACATCGATCAGCTTGAATATTATTCAATTATAGGATAAACGGGGGGAAATCCGTTTGGTCTAAATTTTTTTACAATTATGCGCAAATGCCATGTAGCTTGCATTTAATTTAGAAGGTACATACCCTCGGTTTAACAACGTGATTGATTTAACACCGCCATTGAAATGAAATTTGTATTTTTTGTTTTTTGAAATAATTTGATGAAGCGGGAATTGAAAGTTCATGCATTATTTAATGCATTCCTCAACTCGCATCTAGCCTTCATTTTCATAGAATTCGAATTATCAAGTACTCATCATCAAAAACTGAAATTCTTATTTGAATAATGGAATGAGTTTATGAGAATCATATCCTAAAAAACCCATTTTTTTAAGGCTAGAGAAAGGACATACCAAGAACAACCTCAAACCTTGGTAAATATCAAATAATGAGGGAATAATGAAAATAAAATGAATGGAATAAATTTGCCTATTTATAAAAATGAAAGGGCAACTAGAATGCTGCCCTTAATCAATTAATGCTCACGGTGATTGGCATCTTAAGCAGCTACTCCTGTCATTCTTCTGCATTCTTCCGCACAAGCCTTACAAGCATCTGCACATTCCTGACAATGCTGGGTATGATGATTACTACACTCATCTCCGCATTGCTGGCAAATATCTGCGCAAATACGGCAAATGTCTTGAGCAAAAGAGCTACCCATACTCATCAATTGAGCGGCAGAGTAGCAGATGGCTGCACATTGCATATCAAGCTCAATACACCGCGCCATCATTTTCACGTCTTCTTCCTGAGTGCATGAACTTGCACAATGATTGCAAATTGAAGCACACTTTAAGCATGCATCAATACAGTTTTTCCATTCATGGTATCCCATAACTTTAATTTTTTAGGGTTATAAAAAAAATTCCTATATAGATAACATGGTTATTTCCAGGCGGTTTCATTTTGTTTAAGAAAAGCTTTAATCCCGTGATATGATGCTTGTTTAAACGGTAGAAGAATAAGAAACTGGTTCTCGTATTCAAATAAGGAGGAATAGTGATAAATTAAATTCTCAACACCTACTTTAAGATTTTGCACATCATTTTATTAGTATTATATTTGCAATACGGAAATGGTGTCCTTCCGATTCAACCGCTTTTTTCAAAAGCTGATGGCGCCTACAATAGAAATTCCAGCAGGTAATAAAATCTGCCGGTCAAAGTATTGTAGGTGAAAAAATTAAAAATAAATTCTCAACTCTTATTGCTGGCAGCTATCTTAATTGCGCTTGTCTTACTTTGTCTGTCTGCCAAAGTGAGATCAGTGTTAGCAATGGTCCTGCCGGTTGAAACTGAATGGTTCTTGTGGATAAATCAGCACCATAATGCATTCTGGGATACGATCATGTACTGGGCCAGTGATAAGCGTTTTTGGCTTCCTTTTTATGCCTTCATTATTTATTGCCTCTTCCAGAATTTCTGCAAAAAAATTTGGCAGGTTCTTATTACCATTGCGCTACTAGTTGCTAGTGCAGATCAGATTGCTTTAGGACTGATTAAAAACACCGTTAAGCGTCTACGCCCTTCCCATGAACCGAATCTAACTACGATCATTCATTTAAGTAAAGCAGGTGCGGGTGGGATGTATGGATGGCCATCCGCTCTTTCATCACCTATCTTCAAAAGCATTCTTTCCGCTGGTTCGGCATTTACCGGATCATTGCCGGAGCAACGGTTCTTGTACTCATTTACTTTGGAATTATTCAATAACGGAAAATTAACATAAAACTATGTGGTGGATCTACGCGCTATTATCAGCTTTCTTTGCTTCCCTTACGGCCATCTTTGCAAAAGTCGGCGTAACCAATGTCAATTCTGATTTGGCTACTGCCATACGAACGGTGGTAATACTGATTGTAGCCTGGGGGATCGTAATGGCCAGAGGCGAACTTAAAGGAATTACGGAACTGTCAAAGCATAACCTGCTATTTCTTTTTTTATCTGGCCTTGCCACCGGCTTGTCCTGGATATTCTACTACAAGGCTTTGCAGATCGGGAAAGTGTCCCAGGTCGCCCCTGTTGATAAGTTGAGTGTTGCCCTAACTATTATACTTGCAATGGTGTTCCTGAAAGAAGCTCTTACCCTGAAAGTATTCTTTGGTGCCCTGCTGATCATTGGGGGAACACTGGTTTTGATCTTTTGAGAAACTCAATTATTTGTAAGCAACCGAAATACTAAAAATCAATATAAAACAAAAAACTATGAAATTAACTAAAATTCATGCCCGTGAAATTTTGGATTCCAGGGGCAATCCGACAGTAGAAGTAGAAGTCACTCTTAACGGAACAACAGCAAGGGGTATTTCTCCATCCGGGGCAAGTACGGGTGAAAAAGAAGCCGTAGAGCTTAGAGATGGTGATCCAGAGCGCTATAATGGTAAAGGCGTGGAAAAAGCAGTAAAAGGGATTAACGTCGAAGTCGGCAAATCAGTCACCGGCTTATCCTTTGAGGGTCAGCAGGCCTTCGATGATCATATAATTGGTCTGGATGGAACCGAGAATAAATCAAGGCTCGGCGCAAATGCGATGCTTGCGGCCTCAATCGCCTTCGCCCGGGCTTCGGCCGTTGCAAAAGGGATTCCCTTGTATAGGCAGCTAGTGGAAAGGGAAGGTTACGTAATGCCCGTACCGTGCATGAATGTCATTAATGGGGGAAGGCATTCTGATAACAACATCGATTTTCAGGAATTTATGATTGCCCCTCATAACGCCCCCTCGTTTAAGGAAAGTATCCGTATGGGCGAAGCTGTTTTTCATTCCCTGAGAAGTCTGCTAAAAGCGAAAGGCTATTATACCGGAGTTGGTGACGAAGGTGGGTTTGCGCCAAATCTGAGTTCTAATGAGGAAGCCGTCCAAATCATCATGGAAGCGATACATATTGCCGGTTTTGCTCCAGGCAAGGATATTTCCCTTTGTCTTGACCCAGCGACCAGCGAAATGTGGAATAATGGAAAATATGAATTTTATAAAAGTTCTAAAGAACGGATCACAACAGATGAAATGATTGGCTTTTGGGAAGGATGGTTAAAAGAGTACCCAATTATCCTGTTGGAAGACGGGTTGGGCGAAAACGATTGGGAGGGATGGAAAAAGCTGACCAGCCTTTTGGGAGACAAAGTGGAATTGGTTGGAGATGATATATTCTGCACCAACCCGAGTATTATCCAGCAGGGAATCGACCAGGGCATTGCAAACAGCGTACTGATTAAATTGAACCAGATCGGTACAGTTTCCGAAACGCTAAAGGCCGTAGAACTAGCCCAAAAAAACGGTTACAATTGCTTTATTTCTCACCGCAGTGGTGAAACTGAAGACACGACAATTGCGGATCTGGTTGTCGCTACCGGTGCGGGGCACATCAAAACAGGAAGTGGCTGCCGCTCTGAAAGGGTATCTAAATTTAACCAGTTGCTTCGGATAGAAGAAGAACTTGGTGATAGGGCATCATTTGCAGGAATCAATACTTTTTATAAAAAATTATAAATCAGCCGCTAACCTACAATGAAACATAATAAATTTTTATTTGAACACCTTTCGGTTTTTAAATATGCGGTTCGATGGACGCTGCTTATACTTCCTGTTGCCATTGCAATAGGAAGTATGGTTGCCTTGTTCCTTTGGCTGCTAGGCTGGGCCATTCACTTTCGCTTTCAGCATACCTGTCTCATTTTTCTGCTACCTTTAGCAGGTATTGTGATCCACCTGATTTATCAGTCAGTTGGTAGGTCCTCAGAAAAAGGAAATAACCTGATCATGGATGAAATCCATAGGCCGGGTGGTGGAGTGCCCAGGCAGATGGCGCCAGTAATCTTAATAACTACAGTGATTACCCATTTGTTTGGCGGATCGGCTGGAAGAGAGGGAACCGCGGTACAAATCGGAGGAAGCATCGCAGGAATGTTTAGCCGCTGGTTTAAGCTAAATGAGGTAGACACCAAGATGCTCCTTACCGCGGGAATTGCAGCCGGGTTTGGGGCGGTGTTCGGAACACCGCTCACCGGTGCCATATTTGCAATGGAAGTTCTGGCCATTGGAAGAATAGAGTACAAGGCTTTACTTCCCGCATTAATTGCCAGCGTGCTTGGTGATCTTACTGTCTCTGCCTGGGGCATCCATCATACCGCTTATCACATCGATCTCATAGAGAAAAGTGCCTACTTTCTATCTGAATACCTGCCGGTAAACCTACTCCTGCTTAGTAAGGTTATTCTAGCATCCACATTGTTTGGTCTGGCCAGCTACCTGTTTGCTGTAATGGTGCATGAGATCAAGGCCTTTTTTTCTAAAGTATGTAAGATCCAGTGGCTTATTCCTGTTATCGGTGGTCTGATTATTATAGGCTTGACTTACGCCATCGGGAAACCGGATTACTTAAGTTTGGGCGTGGATAGCGAATACCAAGGAGCCGTTACAATTCCCTCTGCTTTTCAGCCTGGTGGAGCAGATACTTGGAGCTGGTTATGGAAGACCATTTACACAACTTTAACATTAGGAACTGGATTTAAAGGTGGTGAGGTAACGCCTTTGTTTTATATTGGCGCAACATTAGGCAATGCACTTTCGACCTTATTAAATGCTCCAGTTAGTTTGTTTGCTGCCCTTGGATTTATTGCTGTTTTTGCTGGTGCAACGAATACACCCCTTGCCTGTACGATTATGGGTATAGAACTTTTTGGTAGTGAATACACCATGTTTTTTGCGGTAGCCTGTTTTACAGCCTATTTTTTCAGTGGCCATTCAGGTATATATTCTTCACAGCGTATTGCGGTACCCAAAATATTTACGGGAACATAAAATATTGACTTATCCTGTTCCTGTGGATTATCATAAAGAGGTGAAATTTTTATAAGATCCTTGACCAATGCAATCAGCAATTTATATCAAAAAACAACGCTATATCGACCGCTTTCCTTCCTCTCTTTTCTAAAGCATCAAGTACAGATGATTTAACTGCCTATGTTGTTTTAATAAGGTAGAGCAGTAAAAGTATACTAGCTATGAAAACTAAAGCGGTTAAAACTTTAACAAAAAGTGTTGAATGGTAATACACCCCCTGATTCAATTGTTCTTTCGTTGAATTATATCTTAAGTAAGAACAAATGATAGTAATTGCTCCCAGGGCAACTAGAAAAATCCCGATAATGCGGGAATCTCCGGTTTGGTGCAGGGGCACTTTACTCCCCAGTGCGGCACTGATCTGCTTGATAAATAGCGAGAATTTCATCACCACGAAGCCAAATCCCATGATACCAATACTGGTTCTGATCCAGGCCAAAAATGTTCTTTCATTAGCCAAATGGTCTCCTGCATGCTGTTTGGTGTTTTCCTGATCTTGAATTTTCATCTTGTTCTGTATCGGTATATTACAGCAATATATTTGCATGTTATGTCAATATCGATGCCAGTTTGGAGATGATAACCCTGGTATCCCGGATGCAAGTAAGCCTGTTTGATTCAGTGCCGGCAGGATAGCAGGTAACTGCAATTTCTTCGATAAACGATAAGCCTGATAGGTCAATAGATTCTTTAACCTCTTGTTCAATGCTTTTCATTAGGATCATGATTAATCGGGGTTGATATGTTCTGATTTTATGAGCTAATTGCTCTATTCCCCCCTGCCTCTGGTTTTTTCTGATTTTAACTGACGATTTATCAATAGGTGTACAAGTTAGATGTTCCAAAAAGCATCCCGTGCCTTTAAAGAACTGCAAAAAATCTTCTACAGATTTAAAATCGCCAAATACCTCACTAAATGCAAGATAAATTGTTCGAAACAGATTAGTATTTCCCAGGTAAAAATGTTTATCGTCACCTCCAGGAGCTTCAGAAACAAAGAGCAGCAGCACTTTAGCTGGCTGATATTGCCTCGAAATTTCGGTAACACTATACATTATAGTTGTAGCTTTTAGCGAAGCGCATAAATAGTTCCGCCAGAGCGTCCTGCTGACCATGAAGCTGAATGAAATGAAACGGCCTTTCGATAACCATATCCTTGATATCTATGATGCGGCATTCATTATTCTTGAGCTCTTTCAATATGGAGTGGATAGATAAAAAAGCCAGGCATTTGCTGTGAATCAAATAGGATTTAATGCTTTCGGTACTACCTAACTGCATTTCTATATTTAAGTCCCCCACCTTTATCTGGTGTGCTTTTAAAGCATATGCAATAACATCTAGTGTACCAGAACCAGGTTCACGAAGTAATAAATCATAATCCTTCAACTCATTCGGTTTGATCATTTCCTTTTTCATGGCATAATTGTGACCAGAACACACCAGCACCAGCTCGTCTTTTAGATATTGTTCGTATTTAATCTGTGGGTTCCGGGAGATGCCTTCAATGATTCCAAAATCTATTTCCTTAGCAATCAAACGCTGCTCTACATCTTCTGTGTTTCCGGTAACCAGTTGAATTTGTATATCCTTAAACTTATTGTGAAACTGTGCCAATACAGGTGGAATGATATATTGTGCCACAGTACTGCTGGCACCAATCCTCAATATTCCTTTATGCTGTTTAGTAAGTAGATTCATATCATATTCCAGTTCCCGGTAAGTTCCAAAAATCTGTTCTGCGTAATGCAACAATAATTCGCCGGCTGGGGTGAGGCTGATTTTTTTGTTTCCACTGCGTTCAAATAATGACATTTTGAACTCCTGCTCTAATTCTTTAATGTGTTTGGTTACAGCAGGCTGACTGATAAATAACTCTGCCGAGGCCTTTGTAAAATTCAGCCTTTTAGCGACAGCATAAAATACTTGCAAACGGAAATCTATCATACACGGTTTTAGTAGATAACCTAAGATACAAACAATTTGTTTCAACGGGTACTGACATCATAACCTTACGTTATCATCAATAACTTTTTATGCTTTTTCTGATGAGTAGAATAAATGCACATTTGTAACAGAAAAATATTGGTTATGAATAAGGAATCAACAGAAAAAGAAATCAGACAAGCACTTATATATACAGCCAGGACAACGGCTATCATTGCGTTTCTATTTGTTGCTTGTGGAACCATTTTCATCTGCACTTTATTTTTTAATGGGCAGCCAGATGTAGTGACAGCAAAAACCAAACAGGATGTGGAAACCGGTATAGCTGCTGTTAACGTCAAAAGCCAGGTTGTACCTGCTGATGCCTGGAAAGCGCCTGATGAAAATACGATTCCGGCGGACACCAAGTACGGCCAGATGATCAGGTATGGCAAAGAATTAATAGCACATACGAGCAAATATTTTGGGCCAAATGGATCCATAGCCCGTATTACAAATGGTATGAATTGTCAGAATTGTCACCTCGAGGGTGGAACCAAACTGTTCGGAAATAATTATGCTGGTTTTATTTCCAGTTTTCCTAAAATGAGTGGCAGATCAGGAAAGGTTGAACCTGCATCGGCACGTATTGCAGAGTGCTTCAATCGAAGTCTTGCAGGCAAAGTACCAGACGAATCTAGTAAAGAGATACAGGCAATGCTGGCTTATATGAAATGGCTTGGAACAGGTGTAAAAAAAGGGGAGAAAGTGTTTGGAACGGGAACCGAAAAATTAAAATTCCTGGATAGGGCAGCGAATGTCAAACATGGAGCGATTTTATATACCAGTAAATGTCAAAGTTGTCATGGTGCAAATGGTGAGGGAATACTCGATGAAGACAAACTAACTTATGTTTATCCGCCATTATGGGGCAAACACAGCTACAATGATGGCGCAGGGATGTATAGACTCAGTAACTTTGCGGGGTTCGTAAAGAACAATATGCCATATGGTGCCAGATATGGAGATGCGCAGTTAAGTGATGAGGAGGCCTGGGATCTCGCTGCTTTTGTGAACTCACAGCCAAGACCACATAAAGATCAGGGAAAAGATTACCCTGATTTGTTAAAAAAACCTTTTGATGCGCCATACGGACCATATGCCGACAAATTTTCTGAAAATCAACATAAGTATGGTCCATTTGCACCAATTGTAACCTCCGAAAAACAAGTAAAACTAACAACTAAATAAATCATCAAAATCTAAAATCATGAAAAAAATAACCTTAATCTGTACATTATTTTTGCTGATCGCAGCAACCTCGGCCACTTTTGCCCAAGCTACACCTGCTAATTTTACAGGGGCAAAAGCCACCCTGAAAAATTATAAGGCACTGTATGTAATCAATAACGGTGATGAGAAAAAGATTGCAGGAACACTTCGAAACCTAAAAAATGCACTCGACGATCCCAGGTTAAAAGGGAAAATCAATGCAGAACTTATTGCCTTTGGAGATGGCGTAGCTGTTTACCAGAAGAACGGATCTTTTGAAAAAACATTGTTAGAACTGCAATCCAGAGGAGTAATTCTTGCACAATGTGAAAATACCGTCAGAGAAAGGAAAATCGAAAAAAATACCTTATTTGATTTTATCAGTTATGTACCCAGCGGCAATGGTGAAATCATCATCCGTCAATATCAGGGATGGGCAGTTGTACATCCTTAAACCAAATAATTAGAAAATCATGAAATATATAAATCACACCTTTTTAGCCACAGTTGCATTTTTATTGCTTTGTGGAAATGTTAAGGCCCAGGATCATCGCTTTGATCCGCCCTGGAATACTCCACCTGAAAGTAAAGTTCAGTTCACAGTACCTGGAGTAGACAATGTGCCTGATCTTTTTGGAGACATTAATGATCCCCAACTGGTGGTTTTCTTTGCCGGTAACCAGTTTATGTGCATTGACGAATTAATTGCAGCCTTTAAAAAGTCATATCCACATTATCAGCGGGTATTTGCCGAAACGCTTCCCCCAGGCATTTTAGCCCAACAAATAAAAACCGGTAGCATTGTGGTGGGCAACATGAGAATTACCTTAAAGCCGGATGTTTATACAGCTGGTAAGAACCGGATAGACATGACCCCTGAATGGTTTAGCAAAACGACTTTATATGCTAGAAACAGGTTGGCAATCATGGTCCAAAAGGGAAATCCGAAGGCATTGAAGTCACTCAAAGATTTAGCAAATAAAGAGCTGAGGATCAGTATGCCCAATCCAGAGAATGAAGGGATCGGTAAACGTATTGAAGAAGCCTATGTGAAAGCTGGAGGGGAAACATTAAAATCTACCATCATGGAAGATAAAGTTAAAGATAAGACTACTTATCTTACCATGATCCATCATCGCCAATCACCAATGAGGATCCTATACAACGAAAGTGACGCCGCTCCAGTATGGTATACTGAGGCCTACTATCAGAAAATGATTGGCCATCCTGTTGAGCTCATTGAAATTCCTGAAAAAGAGAATATCCATGCGCAATATATAGCGGGACAGTTAAAAGATGCGCCACATCCGGCCGCTGCAAAAGATTTTATGGATTTTTTGATCAGTCCGCAGGCTGCTGCCATCTACAAAAAGTTTGGTTTTGATTTACCTTAAACATAAACACAATGAAAAATATATTTTTAACCATATTGTCAGTCGTTGCTGTAGTGACCATTGGGAATGCACAAATCCCAAACGATACTTTATATGTCTATGGTCCCGGTGGGCCGCTCGGACCGATCAATGAATGTGCGAAGGTTTTTGGAAAGCAGCATGATATCGTAATTAAAGTCACTGCCGGGCCAGATAATGAATGGATGCCGGATGCAATGAAACATGCAGATCTGTTCTTTGGAGGAGCAGAATACATGCTTTCAAAATTCATGTCTGACCACCCAAACATGATAGTGGCGAACTCTCGGACAGAGTTATATAAACGTGCGGCAGCGATCCTGGTACGGCCCGGCAATCCTAAAAACATCAAAAATCTGGGCGATCTCTGTAAACCAGGTGTGAAAATTCTTGATGTGAATGGGGCTGGGCAAATGGGGCTTTGGGAAGATTTGGCAGGTCGACAAGATCTGATTGCAAACATACAGCAGCGTATAGCAGGTACATTTGCAAATTCGGCATTGGGTATTGCTGCATGGAAAAATGATCCTCAATATGATGCCTGGATAACATTTGGCTCCTGGCATAACCGTTTACCAGACCTCACCTCAATGGTTAGGATTCCTGTTACACAAACAGTCTATAGAGGTACACCTGTAGTGAGGGGTAGCACTGGTACGCATAAGTCGGAAACTGAGGATTTTATCAAGTTTATGCAATCCGATAAAGGACATCTCATTTTCAAAAAATGGGGTTGGGAATAAATAATGTCTAAAAACTTATCTTCTATAACATGAAGTTATGGAAGATAAGTTTTAATGATTTGATCGGGGTTTATTAGTTATGGATCTTTGAATTAGAAAATAAAGACAATCAAAATTATGACACAAATCAAAGACAATTCAAATTCTTCTAAAATAAAGGCGGGTAACCTGCTAAACTTAAATTTAAACACCCGTAAAATTATCTTCATCCTGGCAGTTTTGCTGTGCCTCTTTCCATTTATGTCGCCTCCTTTAGCCTTATTGCTAGGATTAGTATTGGCGCAACTAATGGAACATCCCTATCTGCATTTAAATCACAAGGCCACAAACCTGCTGCTAAAAATTTCTGTTGTCGGGCTAGGATTTGGAATGAATGTATTCAGTGCAATGAAAGCAGGAAAAGAAGGCGTACTGTTTACCGTAGTTTCTATTTTCGGAGTGCTTATCATTGGTTTTATCCTGGGAAAAGTATTTAAAATAGAACGTAAAACATCTTTTTTGATATCAGCTGGAACGGCGATCTGTGGTGGAAGTGCTATTGCTGCATTGTCGCCTGTAATGAACGCAGAAGAAAAACAGATCTCCGTTGCAATGGGTACTGTTTTTATACTCAACTCGGTGGCCTTATTTCTTTTCCCCGCTATCGGACATGCGCTTAACTTGTCACAGTCACAATTTGGTATGTGGTGTGCCATTGCTATTCACGATACCAGTTCTGTTGTTGGGGCAGCCAGTAAATATGGTGAACAAGCACTACAGATAGCCACAACTGTTAAGTTAGCCAGAGCACTATGGATTGTTCCCGTAGCGTTTGGTACATCTTTCCTGTTCAAAAGCAACAATAGCAAAGTTAGTATACCCTATTTTATAGGGCTATTTATCCTGGCAATGATCGCCAACACCTACTTACCTTTTATTAAGCCTTTTGCGCCCTACTTTGTAGCATTAGCAAAAGCAGGCTTAACTTTAACCTTGTTCCTGATAGGAAGCGGACTCTCATTTACTATCTTGAAAGCAGTGGGGATAATGCCACTGTTACAAGGCGTAATTTTATGGATAGTAATTTCAAGTGCTGCATTATGGGCAGTTATATCTTTGGTTTAAAATACATTAGTTACTGATCATCACCAGCTTTTTTGAAAGATCATCAATAAGAACCACATGTTTATAATCGGCGCCACCTGTTCCTACACTCTTAATTATCCCCGAGGATTGACCGCTAAAAGCTCCTTTTTCATCGGTCTTAAAAGAATTGATGACATAATCTGCGTTAAACGTATCATTTGAGGAGTTGGTTAACGCTAAAGTATACGAAGTATTTGGCTCGAGTTTTTTAAAGTCCTGTTGGACAAGATCAGTCAAGCCTACGCTTCTTACGTTTAGCATGCCTGATGACATTGAATTATCCTTATTCATCAATTTAATCACCTGACTTTTGTCTGCAAGATTAAGCGGGGTTAAATTTTCTTTTGAGGCATTTGCAGGGCTGGCATTAGCGGCGTACAACAATGCTTGCGGACATTGTCCAATAGCAATGGTTTTTACAACGGCCATTTTTACCAGATCAACCACTTGTACCTGGTCATCATTTTCTAATCCGACATATGCAAATTTACCATCTGCCGAAGTCCAGACGCCATGTGGCAATGATCCTGTCGCAACGCTATCAGTAAGCTTGAAATCTTGTGAAACACTAAATACTTTTAAGCTGTTTTCTCCGCCAATGGTTGCCAGCATCACAGGTGAATCATTAACTAAAGTAAAAGTGACATGGTTGGTAATTGGACCTGTATTTAGTACTGTATGTATCGTATTTGTCTCCGTGCTGATGACAGTGATCTTCCCTACATCCTTATGTGTCAATGCAATCCATTTCCCATCAGGACTACAGAATATATTTGGAGAAAATGGACTAACTACTGGAATACGCTTTACAATAGCATAAGAAGTTGCATTCACTACATCCACTTCTGCAGTAAAGCTGGAACAAATATAAGCCCATTTTCCATCTGGAGTAAAAGCAACCATTCCCGGGCCGTCGGCTACTGGAATTTGCTTGATTTCAATCAGTTTATTTGCATCAATTACGCTGATATACGATTCTCCTCTTACCGATATCCATGCCTGTGATCCTGAAGGGTTAAAGGTTGCCTCATGCGGTGAACGTCCGATATAAACAGTTTTTAAAACTTTATTTTTTGCTGTTGAAATAAAGGTTACTGAATTTGATCCAATGGAAACCGCTGCTAGTAATTGCCTTTTAGGGGAATAACCCAGGCCATGAACCAGGGCCTGTCCCTTATATAGAGGACTTAAGATATCAGGTTGGGGTTTACCAAGAACAATATTTCCTAATAGCGTTTGTGTTGAGGGATCTAAGACAGAAACCGTATTAGATATCTGATTGCCTGTATAAACCCTGTCTTGGGCATAGATTGATTGTGCTTTTGATTGTAGGGCAAAACTGAATATTAATAGCGTAAACAAGGATATCTTTTTCATATGTTAATGGGAGTTTGTAAATGTCTTCATTTGTTGGATTTCTATCTGTTCATCTGAGATAATATTCTCGGCCAGTCTTTTTACATTTTTATTTTTTCCATACCGCAACTCAACTTTAGCCATGTCGATGGCAGCCTGATGGTGAGGAAGCATTATCCTTGCAAAGGACAGATCAGTATCAGACAATTGTTTTTCTTCAGGCATTTGTTCCATCATCACTTTCATCATCTTCTGGTTGGCGTTTTGATGTTGGTTGCCTGTAGCGATAAATCCTTCAGGATGGCTGAGCAGGAGTCGCATTTGCTGAATCTGGGTTTGTTGCTCAGCTTTGATACTTTTAGCTAGCTGAATCATTTCTTTATTTTTTCCGGTCTTAATCTCTTCTTCTGCCATATCAATAGCACCCTGGTGATGTGGGATCATCATTTGTATGAAATCTCTGTCTGCAGATGTGGTAGCTGATATTTCATCCATCTTCATCATCATATGAGCCATTTGCCCAAGGAAGACATTTTTTTTAGTTGCCATTTGCATGTGTTCATGTTGTGCTCGTGCAGAGAAACTAGCAAATAGTAGAAGTATAGACGTGAATCTGATCATGGTTTGATGTAGAATATTAATTGTGATAAACTGTTTATGCCAAACAAGCCTTATGCGATAACCGCAAGATCCTGAAATTTGTTCTTATTGAGCTATATTACATCTACATCAATTGGCGAGATAAAATTAACCATGTAAGTTCTTCTGTCTAAATCATGCTCCATGGGTTGCGTTTTGCCATTTTGATCTGTCGCTCTAGCCATTAAACTATATCTTCCAGTCTTAGCAGGAACCACCCATTCAAATTCAAATAGCTGCCAGGCGAAAGGGATAGCAGGACCAATTAATTTTGCTGGTTGCCATGAATTTCCTTTATCCGTGCTTATTTCTACTTTCGATAGGTTACTATCACCTGACCATCCTGCACCCCTTACTTGATAAGGTTTTCCAGCCGGCACCGCTTCAAACAATACCGGCCTTGATATTTCAGACTTAACCAATGTAGTGGTTACGGGCGTCAAGGT
Source organism: Pedobacter sp. AC212 (assembly GCF_979258625.1). Lineage (NCBI taxonomy): Bacteria > Pseudomonadati > Bacteroidota > Sphingobacteriia > Sphingobacteriales > Sphingobacteriaceae > Pedobacter > Pedobacter sp. AC212. Next base: position 4,915,861 of record NZ_OZ409870.1, read on the forward strand.
AGGTAGTCCTTCAACACGCTTCCAGTAAGCATATTCAATCGTCTGCCAATAGCCATCAAACGGCTTTTCAGATGCAGTAATTTTCATCAGCCATTTCACAGATGCCATACCATACCATCCTGGAATAATTGCCCTTGCCGGGAAACCATGTTCAGCACTCAATGGTTTTCCATTCATTTCATAGGCGATGATGATGTGATCCTGCATTGCTATATTTAACGGAATGCTTCGGGCGAATTTGATTTTTCCTGGTGATTTCGGCTCTTCTGTAATCATCCCCTCATCATTCCCTTCCAAAATAATGTCTACCGTACCCACCTTTATGCCAGCCTTCTTTAACAATACGGATAAAGGTACTCCTGTCCATTCAGCATTGCTGATCCCACCTTGTTCCCATCCTAAACCCTTCACTTTTGGGGCGAGGTTAGCACGTCCGTTTCCGGCACATTCTATAGTAGCCATTACCTTTTTTGCAGGAAGCTTTTTAAGTTCGCTCAGATTGATCTTTATGACATGATTGGTGTTGCCGCCAATCTCTAATTCCCAATTTGTAGCATCAATATTGGGAATATTAAAATGACTCCTGATGAAGAACTGGTTATTTGGAGTAATCCTGTTTTTTAACGTAGGAAATGGAAACTCCATATTTAATGGCTTTTTCTCTCGCGTAATAAGTCCTGGAAAGTCATTGTCTTCTCTGGTTTGTTGAATCTCCTTCGCCGAAGCCCAGGATGGTATTGTTGCGCCAGCTATCACCGGGATAATTCCAGTAACAAAATTACGTCTGTTTAACGTGTAGTTTTGTGATGTTTTGTCGTTTTTCATTTCAATAAATGTAGGTGATTACAATATAGCCAAAAATCTCTCATAGGATAACTTGTATTCTTCCTTTTTCTTGATGGTTGAAAGGAAACAACTGTAGACTTTACTTCATCGCTGGCCTGCTAGAAAAGACACAATAGTTCTATAACTGTTTATCAAATACTCATCTCAATTTCTATCAAAAAACGGTGGAATAGTGATAGGACTAGCAGTCATCTTTCAAAAAACGAGGGAATAATGATAACGGAAATACTGGAGGAGCTATATAAAAAGCTCCATCCAAATTTCTAATTTATACTTAAGATTTGTCAATAGCGACACGATATGTCGGATCTTCATATATATTAACATCAATAACACTTTCAGCGTTTTTAAGTAGTAGCCTACAATCTTCGCTTAAATGTTTTAAATGAAGTTTTTTACCCGCGAGATGGTATCGTTCTGTTAACTTGTTTAATGCTTCAATAGCAGACATATCCGACACTCGACTGTCCTTAAAATCAACAATTACTTCAGATGGGTCTTCATTAACATCGAACTTTTCAGTGAACGCTGTAACTGAACCAAAAAACAATGGCCCATAAATTTCGTAGTGCTTGGTGCCACTTCCATCCACGAATTTTCTTGCACGAATCCTTTTTGCACTCTCCCAGGCAAAAACAAGTGCCGATATAATTACACCAATTAAAACTGCAAGGGCGAGGTTATGAAGCCAAATGGTGATCGCAGCCACCAGTATGCCAATAAATATATCTTGTTTTGGCATTTTATTGATGATCCGTAAACTGATCCACTCAAAGGTTCCTACGGCCACCATGATCATCACGCCTGTAAGGGCAGCCATTGGAACTAAACCAATTATCGGTGCGCCAAACAGAATGATAAGCAAAATAGTGAGTGCTGCCACTATGCCCGACAGGCGGGCTCTCGCCCCTGCTGAAAGATTTACCAAAGTCTGAGCAATCATTGGACATCCTCCCATACCATAGAAAAAGCCATTCAGAATATTGGCAATACCCTGAGCTATTGATTCACGGTTACCATTCCCCCTGGTTGCAGTAATTTCGTCTACTAGGTTAAGTGTTAACAGCCCCTCGGTAAGCCCAACTCCTGCCATGATCGCGGCATAGGGCAATATAATTTGAAAGGTTTCAAATGTCAATGGAATCTGAGGAATGTGAAATGGTGGAAACCCTCCGCTGACAGAGGCAATATCGCTTACTGTTTTAGTATCGATACCGAACCCGAGGACGACAAGAAAAACAACAATAATAGCAACCAGGGATGGTGGTACCGCCTTTGTTATCTTTGGAAAGAATAGTACGATAGCAATGGTAAGCGCAACCAACCCGGCCATGATTAAAAGTGGGCTACCGGTCAACCAGGCCTCTTTTCCATTGATGATGGTTTTGAACTGTTCAATCTGGGCCATGAATATAATAACTGCCAGTCCATTAACAAAGCCATACATTACCGGTTGGGGAACAAGTCTGATAAATTTCCCAAGCTTGAAAAGACCTACCAGGATCTGAAAGGCGCCGGCGAGGGCTACAGCGGCGAATACATATTCAATTCCATGCGCCTGCATCAAAGCAATCAGCACAACTACGACTGCTCCTGCACCGCCTGAGATCAGACCTGGACGACCGCCCAGAACTGAGGTTACAAGCCCCATAATAAAAGCTGCATAAAGACCGACCAAGGGGGGGAAACCCGCAAGGATAGCGAAGGAGAGCGATTCAGGCATCATGGTCATGGCCACAGTGATGCCAGCCAAAATTTCGGTTTTGTAGTTGACTTTTTGAGATAAGTCAAAAAAACGTGTACGTAAGAACATACCAATAAAATTAAAGGTCAAAAATTATAAAATAAGGGGCATTGCCCTAGCAAGGGATTATGCTAAGGGAGAAAAGAGTCACTGAAAGAATTCAGGGCTTTGTCACAGGGTTATATGAAACTTGTTTAACTTTTCTCATTTCGATTGATGCAAAAATAGAAAAATATTTTTAAAATCTGTCATTACCTATGGTTTTGCTCTGGTGTCTGAATTAACAGGAGGCAGATTTAGACCGTAAAAATGAAAATGTTATATTTGAAAAATATGCCAATGTCGATCAACAAAAAGGTTTTTAAAGACTTTTTCAACTCTACAACATCAAGTGGGATTATCTTATTTTCCTGTTTAATTTTGTCTTTAATAATAGCAAACTCGCCACTGGGTGAAGGCTTTGATAACTTTTTAGCGAATCAAATTGGATATGAAACCACCAGTTTACATTTAAAGTATTCTGTTGCGCTATGGATCAATGATGGCCTGATGGCCATTTTCTTTCTTTTGGTGGGACTTGAAATTAAAAGGGAAATTGTGGAAGGTGAACTTTCCTCACCTAAAAAGGCAATACTTCCGATTATATGTGCGATTGGTGGTGCCATTGTGCCGGCAATAATCTATACCATATTTAACCGTGATACGCCAACTGCTAGCGGATGGGGTATACCAATGGCTACAGACATTGCTTTTGCACTAGCCATTCTATCGCTCCTGAGTAAAGGTTCCACTTTCCCTAAAGATCTTTCTAGCTGCCCTGGCTATTGTTGATGATCTGCTTGCAATATTAGTAATCGCGGTATTTTACTCTTCGGATCTCCACTATATGAATATGGTTTATTCCGGGGCTATATTGATACTACTGTTCCTCTTTAATCGCTTCGGGTTAAAGAACCTTGCCTTTTACCTAATTCCAGGTATTTTTATCTGGTACTTTGTTCATCACTCAGGCATTCATGCAACTATTGCAGGAGTTTTGATAGCGCTTACACTACCCACAACAGCAGATCATAAAGAGTCTCCACTGGAAAAACTAGAGCATGCACTTACTAAACCCGTTAATTTTCTGATCATTCCAATATTTGCACTGGCCAACACCAACATCCGTTTTGAAAACGGCATGGTAGAAGGGCTTTTTACAGGTCTGGGAATGGGCATTGTGCTAGGTCTGGTTATTGGTAAACCTTTGGGTATATTATTTATATCATGGCTCAGCGTAAAGCTTAAGCTAAGTGAGCTACCTGAAAATGCAAAATGGGTTCATATCCTTGGTGTTGGCCTACTTGCAGGTATCGGGTTTACCATGTCCATATTTATATCAATCTTATCCTTCGCTGACCCGCTGCTTGTTCAGGAAGCAAAGTTTTCAATTCTTGTCGGCTCCGTAATATCAGGACTATTAGGTTATTTGATTTTAAACCTTAGCAGCAAAAAGAGAGATCAGAAGAATTAAAATTAATATTCTGATAAATTTGTTGTTTCATTAATAAATCGTAATATTGCAATATTATATGGGACTTACAAAAACCGAAATGTTTACCTCCGAGCAGAACCAGCTTGCTCAGCTATTAAAAGCAATGGCTCACCCTGCACGTATTGCTATTCTGCAAAGAATACTAGTTTTCAATACTTGTATTTGTGGAGATCTTGTAGAGGAGCTGGGTCTTGCCCAAGCTACAATCTCCCAGCATTTAAGGGAATTAAAGTCTGTCGGGATTATCCAGGGTACCATCGAAGGGGTTAGCGTTTGCTATTGCATAAACCCTGAAACATGGAAATTACTGGAAGCCCAAATCGGTGCCTTCCTTGGATCATATAAGCTAGAAGCTAGCTGCTGCTAGCTTTTTTAATCAAATCAATCGTTTAATTGCAATATAAAAATACTTAAATCTTTAATTATGAAACTATCAGAAATAAAAGCCCACTTGGCGCAGGCTGAAAGCGTAAACTTTCAATTAGAAAACGGTACACCAGTTCCTGAACATTTCCATGTGACCGAAGTTGGTGTTGTTACTAAAGATTTTATTGATTGTGGCGGTACGGTACGTCATGAAAAAGTAGCCAACTTCCAACTTTGGGATGCCAACGATTTTGAGCATCGTTTGAAAGCAGGCAAGTTGCTAAACATCATATCTCTTTCTGAAGAAGTATTGGCGATGGAAGATCTGGAAATTGAGGTAGAATACCAGGCTCAAACTATTGGTAAATACGACCTTGGTTACGATGGTAAAAACTTCCTGCTTATTGCTAAGACAACAGCGTGCCTTGCTCCGGAACTATGTGGTGTTCCTGAAGTAAAACAAAAAGTACAATTTCAGAATCTTGCTGCTTCAGGATCAGCGTGTACACCAGGTGGCGGTTGCTGCTAAATAATCAATCATAAACTATGTCTGCAAACAACTGTGCACCTGCTGCCGAAAGAAGAAAATTAAGCTTTTTAGACCGGTACCTTACACTATGGATTTTTCTAGCGATGGGTATCGGTGTAGCTACCGGCTATTTTCTACCATCTTCCTCCGGATTTATAAACTCGTTTTCCAGTGGAACCACAAACATCCCATTAGCTATCGGACTGATCTTAATGATGTATCCGCCACTTGCTAAGGTGAAATATGAAAAGATGGGAGAAGTTTTTAAAGACACTAAAGTCTTAAGCGTATCCCTGGTTCTGAATTGGGTAATTGGTCCACTTCTAATGTTTTTTTTAGCAATCACTTTTTTAAGAGATTATCCGGAATATATGGTTGGGCTGATCCTTATTGGCCTGGCAAGGTGTATTGCTATGGTGGTGGTCTGGAACGAGCTTGCAGAGGGTAACAGGGAATATGCAGCAGGCTTGATTGCACTGAACAGCATTTTTCAGGTATTGCTCTACAGTGTGTTTGCTTATATCTTTATTACCGTTTTGCCACCTTTTTTTGGTCTGGAGAGCCTTGAAGTAAACATCACCATTTCCGAGATTGCTAAAAGCGTAGGAATCTACCTGGGGCTTCCCTTTGCAATGGGTATAATCAGTCGGTACGGCCTTATTAAACTGAAAGGTGAAGACTGGTTTCAAAACAAGTTTATCCCGCTGATTTCCCCAATTACTTTGATAGCGCTACTGTTTACTATCGTAATTATGTTTAGCCTGAAGGGCGAACTGATTGTACAAATTCCAATGGATGTAGTGAGAATTGCTATACCCCTTGTTATTTATTTTTCTATCATGTTTGTGATCAGCTTTTTTGCTGGCCGTTACTTCGGTGCAGACTATTCAAGAAGTACATCAATTGCTTTTACGGCCACAGGAAATAATTTCGAACTGGCCATAGCAGTTGCTATTGGTGTTTTTGGAATCAATTCGGGACAAGCATTTGCGGGCGTTATTGGCCCTTTGGTTGAAGTCCCGGCACTGATTGCCCTGGTCAACCTTGCTTTTTACTTCCGCAAGAAATACTATCCGTCAAAAAAATTAAACACCATACATTAATGAGAATTGCACTTTTTTCAGATATCCATGCTAATCTTCCTGCCCTGGAAGCCTTTTTTAAACACGTTGAAACCAGAAACACTGATGCAATTTATTGCCTTGGAGATTTAGTTGGATATAACATCTGGCCAAACGAAGTAATAGATGAAATTCGCAAACGAGGCATACCAACTATCGCAGGAAATTATGACTGGGGCATTGGCAGGTCTAGTGATGATTGCGGTTGTGCCTATAAAACAGAAGAAGAAAAAGCATTAGGTAAGGTTTCTATCTCCTACACAAACGAAGTGGTAAGGGACGAACAGCGTGCTTATCTAAGAACCCTTCCTGCTCACATTAGACTAGAATACCAGTTGAACCACGATAAACGCAATATTCTGTTTGTACATGGTAGCCCCCGTAAGGTCAATGAATACCTTTTTGAAGACCGTGATGAAAAAAGCATGCTTCGGATCATGGAACAGGCAGATGCAGATATTATGTGTTTTGGCCATACCCACAAGCCTTATCATAGAATTTTAAACTCAGGGAATGAAGGTGCGGATCATTTCAGGCATGCCATTAATATTGGCTCAGTAGGTAAACCAAAAGACAGCGACCCAAGGGGTGGTTATGTTATTTTAACCATCAACCCTGATAGTACAGTAAACAATAAGGACAGTGTTAAAGTCGAATTTATTCGCTTTGAGTATGATATAGAAAAGGCAGCTAAAGCCGTAGAGGATAGTCCTCTTCCGAATGAATATGCAGACATGTTGCGTAGAGGATAAGGTATGAGAATAGCACTATTTTCAGATATTCATGCCAATCTACCTGCATTTAAATCAATGTTAGACGATATGGATGACCAAAAACCCGATGCCGTTTATTGTCTCGGTGATCTGGTGGGATACCACATCTATCCAAACGAAATTATCCAGGAGATCCGTAAGCGTGGAATCGGAACTTTGAAAGGTAATCATGACCAGAAGGTTGAAAAATTAATTACAACCCCGAATAGTCTCCAGGAGCCAGGGAAGAATTATGCGTATCATTTAATCAGCCAGGATAATAGAGATTACCTGAAGACACTGCCTGCGCACATTAAATTGGAATACAAACTACAATCCGAAACACTCAATCTTGTTTTTGCCCACGGCAGCACCAGAAGTATAGATGAATATATTTTAATAGATACGGATGAAAAGTATGTTTTAGATATGATGCAGGAAGCAGGTGCAGACATGCTCTTTGTTGGTCATTCTCACAAGCCTTACCATCGTATTTTAGAGGATAATGATAATAAGTTTAAGCACGTAGTTAACCTCGGGTCGGTAGGAAAGCCTAAAGACGGAGATCCCAGGGGCTGCTATGTGATACTTACCATTGCTGCAGACAGCTCCCTATCAGATAAAAACAGCATACAGGTAGAGTTTATAAGGTTTGAATATGACGTAGAAGCCTCAGCAAGAGCTATTGAAAATAGTTTGTTGCAAAGTGAATTTGCAGATGCATTGCGACTAGCCAAATAACACTAACCAAATGGAGGTCAACACCAGAGACTATGCGCCAATAGAAAAGCAGCTTGCAAAGTTCATGCGGGTCTTGGCACACCCAGCCCGGATGGCTATAATGATCCGGCTTGCAAGGAAAGAAAGTTGTACTGAAGGAGTAATAAACGATCTGCCAATTGAAGAATCTTCAGTTGCAAAGCATCTTAAAGCCTTAGAAGTTGCTGGACTTATAAAAGGGAATACCTCAAATTTACGATCACGTTATTGCATTAACTGGTACGCCTTTTGGATTTCTCTGAACAATTTAATTTGCTATTTAACAGTTTTTTAGAGCAAGCACCAATTCAAAGCTGCAAGACCAAGGTTTAAGCTATCTATGATAGTTCAGCTAGGGGTTCTAATACACGGCAGAGCAAGAGAAATATTGCGATCATTATTTCTCTTCTTCCAATTATCAAAAAACGGTCGTTTCTTGATAATACAAAAATGGGCGAAACAATTCATTGAAGAGGCTATTGGAATAGATTTCAAAATGATAAATTCCTTGGTAAAACTTATAATAATTTCTTTTTACGATACTGCCTTTCCACCTTATTGTTTAACAAATTCTCAAAATCAACTATCGCTTCGCAATGCTCATAAAAGTTCGAACTTCCGCGGATTGACTCTACAGATTAAAACAGCCTTGAGATTAATTTCTTGAGGCTTTTTTGGTTTTTAAGCAGATTTCAATTCTTTGAATATCCTCTCTCTACACACTTTGAGACACAAATGAGACAGCAAAACACTTCCTACGCTTGAATTGTGACGCATAAATAAAGAAGTTATGTTTACCCCTACCCCCAACTATCTGCTCACATAAAAATAGACCGATATAAAAATTCTCAATCATAGGGGTATATGTTGCTGTCAGGCACTTGGTTGCAAATTCAGTAAGAGCGCAATACTTATAGAACCAATCTCAGATATTTTGGGACGCAATGGTATTGGACACAAATCAATAATTGATAAATCTTTTAACTTTTTTTCCAAAAACAGCATCTTGCAGGTAGGCAACAAATGCCTTATATTCTTCGAGTAAACAACTCTTTTGCAGGAGAATGATAAAGGCCAGCATTGTGAATAATAGTATCAAACCTTCTCAGAGCATTGACCTGAATTTAAACCGAAGCATTTTTTGAAATTTACCTTTTTTGCTTTCCTAGAGGAAAGGCCTGTAGCTGTACAGGTACTTTTTGGTTAATTTTGTATTCAAATTTATAAGATCATATTATGAAAATAGGAATCATAGGCGTAGGCCTTATAGGAAAAACATTAGCATTAAAATTAGCGGATTCAGGGCATGAGGTTTCAGTCGCGAATTCCTCGGGACCGGAAAACATCAACAAAGATATCCTCTCTACCGGGGCCAAAGCAGTAACAACTCAAGACGTAGTTCGTGACAAGGATGTAATCATTCTATCTATACCGTTCAATCGAATTCCGGAAATTGCGCCTCTTCTTTCGAATGTCCCCGTAGAAACCACTTTGATTGATACCTCAAACTATTATCCCGCCCGCGATAGCAAGATTGAAAGCATCGAATCGGGATTGGTGGAAAGTGTATGGGTGATGGAGCAATTAGGCCGCCCCTTCGCAAAGGCTTGGAACGCTATTGGTTCGCACTCTTTTGCGGTGAAAGGCAAGCCTGAAGGCAGCGACGATCGGATCGCAATTCCTGTAGCAGCCGATCGTGATATAGATAGGGATGTAGCTGTTAAATTAATAAATGATACAGGATTTGACGCATTTTATACGGGATCATTAGCTGATTCGTGGAGACAACAACCAGGCTCACCAATCTATTGTACCGATCTTACCATGAACGAACTAAAGGAATGGACTGACAAAGCCGAAAAGGAACGTTTGTCGAAGCGCAGAGACCTTGCTATCCTTGTCTTTATGGAACGAATGGGTAATGATTTCGCCAAACGTGTAGGAAACTCACCTAGTGAAGAGGACGCAGGGTTAGCCATTCGTATAAACCGTACACTATTCATGTAGTTAAATACCCGGATTGGCAGGTTATACCAGGATTTACCATCAACAACAATCTCATGAATCTTCTACGACCCAAGGACTACCATATTTTGATATAATCCTTGGGGCGTAGTTTATATATAAAGACAGGAAAAGTACCTTTAAGCAGGGATTGTAGAATACCATCTTATCCCAATCAAGAAGGAATTAAACTGTCTTATCGGGGAACAACCTGCTACGATGATTCAACCCCCAGTCCTTCAGCGAATAGATGACAGGCGTAAGTGTATCTGCATACATATCCAATGTATAAGATATTTTGACAGGATAACCATCAGTGATGGCCCTTTTTACCAACTGGTGCTGTTCCAGTGCTTTCAGTTCCTTCGCGAGTACCTTTGGGGTTATACCCGGTATGCTTTCCTGTATGTCGGTAAAGCGATTATTGCCTACCCCTATAGAGATAATAATCTGTAACTTCCATTTACCACTGATTACCTCCAGGGCATCCCTTACCGGCCTGATCGTGTCCAGGCATTCGCAACATTTTTTTTCTGCCATTTATATTTGACTTTCCTTAGGGAAAGTACTATACAAAGTAAAGTAATTCTGTTTACCTTTGCAACTATATTTTTATGTTCGGAGGTTTGGCTGGTTACCTAGGTCAAAATCGTCGATCAGAATTTATCCACATAAGATGAAAAGAGAAAAAATAGCCTACTCGATTTTGGAACTCGCCGTTGTTTCCCAAGGCAGTACCTTCAAGCAAACACTCAACAATTCACTCACATTAGCCAAGGCAGCCGAAAACCTTGGCTACAAACGATACTGGTTCGCAGAACATCATAATTCCGAAAATGTTGGCAGTAGTGCTACTACGATCCTTATCGGTTATGTAGCTGAAAATACAAGTAACATTAGGGTCGGTTCTGGAGGTATCATGCTTCCCAATCATTCACCGTTGATTGTTGCAGAACAGTTCGGGACGTTGGCCCAATTGTATCCCGGTCGAATTGACTTAGGCCTGGGCAGGGCACCCGGTACCGATACGCTTACCGCACAGGCGATCCGGCCGGATTTTATGCAGGCCGCCCAAACGTTTCCTGCTGAGGTTGCCAAGATCCAAAGCTACTTTTCATTGGATAACAGGAACTCAAAAGTTAGGGCTGCCATTGCCGAAGGCACCGATGTACCACTTTACATTCTGGGTTCCAGTACCGATAGTGCCCACCTTGCCGCACAAAAAGGGTTGCCCTATGCATTTGCAAGCCACTTTGCATCAACGCACTTATCAAAGGCACTGGACATTTACCGGGAGGAGTTCCAGCCTTCCCCGTTTTTAGATAGGCCTTATACCATAGCTGGCGTGAATATATTTGTAGGCGATAGCGATGAAGAGGCTGAGCGATGGTTCACCTCCCTGATCAGGATGTTCGTAGGCGTATTGACCGGCGCCGCAGAACCCTTGCAAGCACCATCGGAACTGACAGGTGACCTAAAAGAGCTGCTGAAGCATCCGACACTTAATCAAATGTTGAAATTTTCCTTTGTTGGAAGCAAGGCTACGGTAAAAAGTCAAATCCAGGCATTTCTCAAGGAAACCCAGGTAGATGAACTTATCATGGTATCAACGATATATTCCATCGAAGACCGCATAAAATCCGCCAGACTGTTTGCCGAGATGATGGGCGAAATCAACGAAGGAATCTAAAATTACAAACTAGATGAAAAATAGAAAGAAATTAAAACTAGCGGCCGGCATCGATGGTACGGGATGGAACTTTACATCCTGGCGCCATCCCGACATGCTGGCAGATGCAGGGGAAAACATTGACTTTTATGTACGGCAGGCGCAGCTTGCCGAGGATGCAAAATTCGAGACGCTTTTTCTCTTCGATGTGAGTCATGTTGGCCCGGGCAACATTCCCCATTACCTGAGCATGTTTGAAGGGGCAACTATCATGTCGGCCATCGCCATGAAGACGGAACGCGTGGGCCTTTCTTTCACTGCTTCCAGTTCCTACACCGATCCTTATAATGTAGCCCGGCAGGTTTTATCACTGGATAAGATAAGCAAGGGAAGGGCTTCGCTGAATATTGTCACTTCAAATCCGGGCGGCATGGTAAATTTTAGCAGGGGGCATTTGGGTAAAGCGGACCAATATCCAATGCATAGTGAGTTTCTGGAAATCCTTTTGGGGCTTTGGGATACCTACGAAGATGATGCTTTTTTGCGTGATAAGCACAGTGGAATTTTCCTTGAGCCCGGCAAGATGCACCCCATAAATTATAGGGGTAACTACTTCTCTGTCGATGGGCCGTTGAACATCAGTCGATCTGTACAGGGAAGGCCGGTAGTGTACACCGCCGGAGGTTCGCCCACGTTTGTGGACATTGCCGCCACCTACACGGACGGTGCCTTTATTGCCGGTAGTACAATAGATGAAGCTTTATACACGGCAAATGCCTTAAGAGCAAAGCTGGTTGAAAAAGGTAGGTCGCCCGAAGACTATGTTGTGGCATTATCCCACAATCCGATCGTAGGGCGTACCGTTGCAGAAGCAGAAAAGAAGTATATGGAACTGGCTTCCCTGGCACCATACCATCGGATTCCGGTTCCTCAATTTTTTGGCACGGCCGAAAAAATTGCCGATGAGATAACAACATGGCATGAGGCCGGCGCAATGGATATGCTGGTGGTCCGGCAGGACCATCCCCACGGACTCAGGGATTTTATTGACCTTGTGGTTCCCATTTTGCAGGAGCGTGGCGTATTCCACACCGAGTATGAATCGGATACGCTTAGAGGTAATCTGGAATTGCCCAGACCAGCCTTCAGGGAGATTTAGGCAAAGCAACAGATCAATTAAAAGTTAACGATCAGACAAACATGGATATAGAATTAGCAGAGGACCGGCGTTTCGTTAAAACGTTCCATTATTGCCTACTTTTGTATCACTATAGCACTGAATGATTGAACGAACTTTGTCATTATCAATCACTAAAATATAAAATAATGGCAAAGGCAATTTTTATAACAGGCGCATCCCGCGGATTTGGCAGGATCTGGACAGAAGCGTTCCTAAAACGCGGAGATAACGTAGTTGCAGCTGTCCGTAATCCCTATGCACTGGAAGACCTTACAAAGGAATTTCCATCAAATCTATTGGTCCTGGAACTTGATGTAACCGATAAAGAGATGAGCTTTGAATCGATCGAGACTGCAAAGAGACATTTTGGCCGAATTGATGTATTGATCAATAATGCAGGTTTTGGTCACATCGAGGCTATCGAAGAACTAAGCGAGCAGGATGTCAGATCACAATTTGAAACAAATGTAATGGGCTCCTTATGGACCATGCAAGCGGTCTTGCCGATCATGCGGGAGCAGAGATCAGGGCACATCATTCAGCTTTCCAGTGCGCTTGGCCTTAATACGGTATCCTTGATGGGCTTGTACAGTGCATCAAAGTTCGCAATAGAAGGCCTTACAGAAACACTGGCTGGCGAGGTGGGCGGTTTTGGAATTAAAGTTACCATACTGGAACCGGGAGGTTTCTCAACGGATTTCTTCGGCACCAATTCCCTTGCATCAAGCGAGCCAGCAGCGGCCTACGGAGAAATCAGGAAAGACTTTTATGAGCATGCCACAGAACAGGACTCGGGCAACCCAATGGCAACCGTTGGCGCAATCCTAAAACTGGTGGATACCGATAATCCCCCATTAAGGCTGTTATTGGGCAAAACAACATTACCTTGGGTAAAATATACTTACGAAGAGCGTTTAAAGACATGGGAATCATGGCAGGATGTTTCTATTGCAGCCCACGGCTAATAGAAGTTTAACTTTGCAGGATTTGGATTTACCGAATCCTGCTTTTATGAAAGCTAGATATGGATCATTTCAAAAAAATTAGCGAGCTGCACGAAGCGCTTGGTGTAAAACCTCCGGAACATCCACTTTTCAGCGTGGCATACGGTGAGCGGGAAGCTTGTGATGGCAACAGTATAATCGAATTTTCCCCGGAATTTTACGTTATAGGGTTTAAAAAGCTAAGAGCTGGTAGTATGCAGTATGGAAAAACAAAATATGACCACGACCGTGGCTCAATGTCTTTTGTAAGGCCCCGTCAGAAAGTTTCCTTTAAAAATGTCGAACTGGAAGAGAAAGGCTTTCTGATCATGATCCACGAAGACTTTTTGCCCGGAACCAGCCTTTACCACGAAATTAAAAAATACGGCTATTTCGATTATGAAGTGAATGAGGCCTTGCACCTTTCACCCGCAGAGGAAGACATCATCTGGAACCTCTACTTCAGCATAGAAAAAGAATACAATAACAATACCGACGAGCTGAGCAAGGCCATCATTATCAGCCACCTTGACGCCATGCTCAAATATGCGCAGCGTTTTTATAAAAGGCAATTTATAAATCGTTCACAACTATCAGGGTCAACACTTACAAAGTTCCATGAGCTGCTTACGGCTAATTTCCAGGAGCGGAAAACCAAGGAAACTGGCCTACCAACCGTTGCGCTAATGGCAGAAAAGCTGCATATATCTCCCCGCTACCTAACCGACCTGTTAAAGGAAGAAACAGGTAAAACGGCACTGGAACTGATCCATCTTTTCCTGATAGGGGAAGCGAAAAACCTATTGGCTGAAGGCGACTTGAATGTCTCGGAGATCTCGCATCTACTTGGTTTTGAGAACACCACTTATTTTTCTCGCCTGTTCAGGAAAGAAGTGGGTACTTCACCGAATCAATTCAAAGACCAATTTTTGAATTAAAAGCACTCAATATTATTTAAAACAATTTAAAATGTCAAACATTTGATAGGCGTTAAATGAGCCTTCGGCTGTAATTAATCTCTTTTTGCGAAAAAAGCTCAATTTTTAACCTGAAATGTTATAGATCAAAAAAATTGGTTAATGTTTTGCAACATGAAATTCATGGTAAACATAGCGCCATTGTTTTATTTCTGAGAACCATTGCGTTTAGTAACGATTGTTTTAATTAAGAGATGATTACGACAGATTTTTCCCTCAGTAGCGCTAGCGCAGAATATTTTGCTAACGCAATTTTCTGCTATCAAGCTGATTCTTATCGATGACCATTCAGTTTTATGCCAGTTATTTTCACCTCTACCTTACAGATAGATTTGCCAAACTCGCTTAATACTTCCGAAGCCTGCTCCCAAACGTCAAGGCACAGGTAACGACATTAACGCTGAATGTATTGGCGAAGAGAACTCCAAACGAATCCATATAGAATTACTTAAAAACTTAATGAGAAGAACCTGCGAAACATCACTAAATCAATCGCAGCAAACTGCTCCATCTCAACAGAAACGTGATTCGAATAAAATCATTAATTACCTTATCAATAGGAATTTGGCGCTACAGGGTCACACAGATTAGTTTTGCCAGACCTAAAGACCATCTCCATATATTTCACAGGAAACCTCAAACAGGAAAAAGCGTTTGCGGCAAACAACCGCAAACGCTTAAATTATAAGAAAATAGATAATTATCCAAAAATTATTTACCTTTTGAGATAGCCGTCTTGGCTTTGTCAATGGTAAACTCACCTTTAATCAGCATTTCGATAACAGCTTCATTGATCATATCTGGAGAAGTTTGCCAAAGCAATTTATTCCCCTTGATCACAAAGGTTTGAGGGATAGCGTTCACACCTGCTGGCTTGATCCAGTCCCGCTCAAATTCACTTCCCTTTCCGCCGCCAAAGGCCACATTGAAACTCATCATTTTATCATTTGCTTTTAAGAACTCTAATACTTTGGGCTTATCATCCTCCATCACGTCCTGTGCAACGAAAATTATACCCTGGTCTTTAAATTTCAACGCCATTTCATTAAGATGGGGCATTGCTGCAATACAGGGTTTACACCATGTTGCCCAGAGATCAACAATGTATATTTTAGCTGGGTCGAATTTATCAACGGCAGTTCCTTTAATCCACTCCACCTTCGGATAAACATTGATGGTATCTCCAACATCAAGGTATTCCCGTTTAGGAGTTTGCGCATACAAACTTATAATAGTAGTTGCCATAAACGCAATTGTCAATATTACTTTTTTTTTCATATCTATTTTATTAATTGGGTGAGTTCCTGCGCCAATCCCGTATCATTTAATTTGAGCTGGCTAGCCAGGATTTTTCCATTTGTGTCAATTAAAAGTGCACTAGGCATGGTGTAGTAAGTCAGTCCGTAGGCTTTTGCAGTTGGACTCACACTACCAGTATCGTTGACGCCACCAATATCATTAAGATTCAACCAGTCAAAATTCGATTTTTTGATTGTTTCCATCCAATAAGACTCTGGTCTGTCGGCATAGCTGTAATAAACAGTAACCATCATAGTGTTTTTATCTTTTAAGGCTCTGTTGATCCGTCCAAGGTTAAATGCAAAGGCGTCATAATTCATAAAATCCGGCGTAAAAAAGCAAAGAAATACATTTTTTCCTCTTAACGAAGACAGCGAAACTTCCTTACCTAAAGTATCCTTCAATTTGAAATCAGGTGCCACCTGTCCTGGAGCCAGTTTTTTTGCCAGATCAAATTTAGCCTGGATCTCCCTGCCGGCGAAGGTATTACGAACCGCTGGACTGAACTTGTTGAACTCTGGCTCAAAGCTGGAACGCAGAGTGCCCCGGTGTTTTGATCTCCAGATGTCAAGGGAGAGAAAGCTGTTAGGGTTTTCCTTGATGAAATTACTGTCAATTTTCCCTGTTTTGGCTAATTCTGCATTCATCAGCAGTCTGGCAGCATCCATTGCTTTAGTGTCACCTGTTTCCTTATAACCGGCTATCAATGTATTCAAGGAATCGACTCGGGCCTGTACTGGCTTATAAAGCTCAAACCTCCGTTGAAGATCTGCTTGTGTTTTTCCACCTTTAACCGATGCTGTTTTTACTCCTGCAGACCCTGTGATTAAAATTTCGCCGGCATCAATAAAGAAATCGCGGACATCAATACTTTTTACATTTTGCATAGTGGTCATGGCAGGAGGATCTACTGTGATCCTCGCATAGGCCGGATCTCCGATCACACCCTTAAAGGTGAATTTACCCATTTGCGATAAGGTAGAATCTTCTATGCTTACACCGTTGTTTTTATAGGATAACACGATCTTTTTACCATTAATCTCCGGCGAAAGCTGCCCTTTGATGGTGAATTTGTTCTGTGAAAAAGCAGCCACTGAAAACAGTAGTAAACTTAAGGTAATCGCTAAGCGGATATTGATTTTTAAAATATTCATGATCATTATTTAAGGGTTATTGGTAAAGCCTGGATTGGCATTCATTACGATTGGCGGGAGCCGAAGCGTAAGCCTGTCCGGAGGCAGATTAAAACTGGTAATATTGGTAGAAGTCTCGTCATTATAAATGATGTGCGAGAAAGTTTCCCCGGAGAAAATGGGATCGATAGAGCAGCGACGCATATCAAACCACCGGTATCCTTCCATGGCAAACTCTCTGGTACGCTCCTGGAAGATAAACATGATCAGTGACTCTTTACTGGAAGCAGCCTGAGCAGGAACCCCGGCAATATTTGCAGGCATACGGTTTCTACGCAGCAGCTCCAGATCAGCAACTGCGGCTGCAAGATTATTTAACCTCGCATTTGCTTCTGCCCTTAACAGGTATAATTCAGCCAACTGTAATCCAAACTTTGAATAATTAACTGAATATTTCGATAGCCTGCCTGAGGGGTTGGGTGTAGAATTCGGAAAAAAAGCGCCATAAAAATTCAGCCTCAAATCTCCCGAAGCAAACAGCGCCTGTGCCTTGGGAGAAAGCACAAGAAAGTCATTTCCAAACTCGTTTCCGCTGTAGGGCCCATTGTAAAATGTTTTCGCCAGCACCGATTCTGTTACGTCATCATAATTTATCCCAGGAGAATTATTTGGACCATTGTAGCCGATTGGATCAAACTTCCCTCCTGAAGCAAATTCCACATTGTAATTGTAAAGCTTAGCAGGCCTGGTCTGGGCCGCAGCATCAGTTAGAGCGGTGTTGAACATAGCCAGGGCTTCCGCGTTTCTGCCCATAAATAAATATACCTTGGCCAATATTCCTTCCGCCGCGGGCTTTGAAAAACGTTGGGCAAACTTGTTGTTCATGGGCACGGCACTAATCGCATCATTGAGATCTTGGATGATAAAGGCATAAACCTCGGCAACACTATTTCTGATGTGTCCACTCAAATTAATGTCGGCATCCCGGATAATAGGGAAACCCAAATCCTGCGATGCCGATGCAGTGTTATAAGGCTTAGCATAAATGTTAATGAGCTGGAAATATATCCACGCCCGGTTAGCCAGTGCTTCGGCTTTCAATGCCATCTTCTGCGAGGCGCTCCCCCCGTAGATTCATCGATCTCATTGATCACCTTATTTACCGCATACAGGTTACCTGTATAAACTTTGAAATCAAAGGTATTATCCTGAGCCCTGAATATATCTGCCTTATAATTGAATGCATTCTGGCTCATCGGTGAAGCTGATGAGAAGTAACTGCCTTCTGCAGCCACATCGTCTCCCATGAGCACCATTGATTGCCAGCCGCCGGCATAGGAGTAAAGATAGAGATCCGGAGCGTTCATGATCTTATCATAGTCGTCCGTTGTCTTGGCAACTAATAGTCCCTTGGGCACTACTTCAAGGAAGGATTTTTTACACCCTGCTACAAAAACCAACAGCAGCAGGAAAGATAAATATTGATATATTTTCATCATCTTAAGATTAAAAGGTAAGGTTTGCACCGAAACTGAAACTGTGCTTAAAGGCGGGCATATTTCGTCCACCCTGGTTAAAAGTCTGGTATTCCGGATCTATATCGAAGTCGTTAGCTTTCCAGATCATAAAGTTCCCAGTCTGTGCAAAAAACGATAAAGATTCCACATGCAGGCGGTTCAACAACTTTGGCCCCACTATGTAGTTCAGTGTAAGGTCCCGGAGTTTGATATAGGAAGCACTCACCACATTGATATCAGCGTAAGTGTAATAATCAATATTTCTCCGGCTTACATTCACGCCGGCACTGGCCACGTAAGATGGGATATTAGTCAGGAGTTCATCCCCCGGTTTTTTCCATCTGTCCAGAAATTCCGGGCTCAGGTTACCGCCGAAACTGCCGGTGCCATATTCAATCCTTCCATAAAAATAACGGTTAACATCCCGTCTCATCACGTTACCGAAATTATAGATCATGTTTGCGGTAAGCGAAAGATTTTTATATCTGAAGGTATTACTCAACCCACCGTTAAATTTCGGAATAGTGGTACCCATATAGATCAGATCTTCGGCCGTAGCAACCTCTGGATCCTTGGTAACGGTTCCGTTGGCCAAACGGATCTGTGGATCGCCAAGCGCATCGAGCCCTGCAAACTGATAGGCAAACAACGGCTGTAAACCGTAGCCAACCACATAATTACTATTTATCCTTCCATTGGTGGTTAGCTGAGTGGGCTGGGGAGTCGAATAATTCAGCAGGCGGTTTCTGTTCAAACTAAAGGTTAAGCCTGTTGTCCAACTAAAATCTTTAAGCTGCAAATTTCTCGAATTCAAGGTGACTTCCAAGCCGCGGTTGCTCATGTTACCCAGGTTACCCCGAATAATAGATGCGCCGTTGACCGGATTGAGATCTACCTGCCCAAGAATATCAGTGGTTTTCTTATTATACAAATCAATACTTCCGCTAATCGCGTTATGTAGCACACTAAAATCAACCCCAATATTAACCGTCGCCGTTTTTTCAAAAGTAAGCTGATTATTGGCCAGGCCCACCAGCGTATAATAGTCACCCGTTACATTGTTCCGGCCGATCTGGATCACATCCCTTGATGAACCTGCACCAATGAACGGCGAATTACCGGTAACGCCATACGTGGTACGAAGTGCCAGATTATTAATCCATGTACTCTGCTCCAGGAAGGTTTCCTTGCTAATCAGCCATTTCGTACCCACGCTAAAAGTCGGTTTACGTTGCTTTCCTTTTTCCGAACCAAAAAGATTGCTATAATCTCGCCTTACGCTGGCATCAAGCATATATTTTTCATTCAAGGTGTAATTGAACAGTCCGAAAAATGATTCATTCCGGTTAAGCTGTTCAAAAGTCTCAAATGGTTTTTCGTTGAAAGTACTTCTAAAGGACGATACTGCTCCAAAAATTCCCTGGCTCAAGGCCAGATAGTTAAGGCTGGCCGAAGTCAACAGATCCTGGTCATAACCCCTTGCAATGTTGGTTCTGTTGGTTGCCAGCTGCTCAAGTGCTTCGTGCCCGATCTGAACATTAAGCCGATCCTTTCCGTCCCTAAGCGCCATATTGTAAATCAGCTGGTTTCGTAGTGTATAATTTCGCTGATCAATATTCACCGTTTTATAAGTTCCTCCCGAGGTGGGCAAATAATATACAGGTACATCATTCGCAGTACGTGCAACCGTAAAACCCAGCAGCTCCCTTCGCAGGTCATAGGTTTTGCTATCGTTATAAAGCTGGCTCGCAGATGGCGCTTTCTGATAACTGTATGTACCATCAAAGCTCAGTCCTCTCCATAGTTTTAAATTCACATTACCGGTGAGGTTTACCGAGAGGGTATTCCCTTTTGTAAATCCCATATTAACTTCGTCCAAAGGCGAATAATCAAGATTGATCCGGCTTCTGGTTTGGTAATCTTTTCTTACCTCCGGCGAAAGCCCCTGAACATAATTCATTTGCAGGTTATTGCCTGCATTATCCTGAAAGAGCTGGTAGGGAACAAAATTGCTGCCGATAACTATGCTTCTGTCGCTACTGGTGATGGTATTGTTCAATGCAGTATTCAAGCTGATCCGAAGTCTGCTGATCGGCATAAAAGTCTGGCTGATATTTAAACGATATACGCCATTCTGATCTCCTGGATGGCTACTGGTGGTATTAGTGTAAGAACCAGAGGCATAGAAGTTGTAGGCAGATGATCCACCAGAGGCGGAAAGCGTATGGTTGGTGGTGAAAGCATTTCTAAATAACAAATCCCTGATCTGGTCGCTGTTATCGAGATTGCTCAAACTATCCAGACTGCGCTGCGCCTGAGCTGAACTGATCATGCCACGGTTCTGGTTGTATAGGATTTGCTCGTGTGGCGCAATCACCGAGGTGCCAATAGATGCATATGGAAAAGTAGCAGGATTGAACAGTTCCCTCGCCGTTTGTATATATTGCGAACTGTTCATCATTGGAATATAATCCAGATCTGGTTTACCGAAGAGAGAGATATTTCCCGAATAACTGATCTTTAAAGGCTTTCCTGCTGAGCCCTTCTTTGTCGTAATCACAATTACACCGTTTGAGGCCCTTACGCCCCATATGGATGCTGCGGAGGCATCTTTCAACACCGAAATATCCTGAACATCGTCAGGATTGATTACTGATAAGTCAGTTACAGGAACACCGTTTACAACGTAAAGCGGATCTCCATTCGCCTGAACAGTAGATTTGCCCCTGATGATACTTTGTTGCGTATTTCCACCACCAAACTGCCTGTTTCCCGTAAGTCCTTTCGGCCCGGCAATAACCGTTACTCCGGCAACGAGTCCATCCAGCCTGGAAACCAGATCTTGAGTGGCCACCCTGTTCTGATAAATCTGCATATCCGGTTTCCCGAAAGATCCCGTTGCCCGTTCACGTGAAAGGGTTTGGTAACCGGTTGAAACGATAGACACATCGTCCATCATGGTGGTTTGCTGGCTTAGCATCACCAGTTGCTCCGCTGCCGACCTGACAGTTAAGGTATCTGACTTATAGCCAATAAATGAAATAACAATTCGTGAATTTTGAGGCAACCTTGAAAAGGTAACCAGCCCATCGGCATCAGTATAGCCCAATGTTCCCGCATCTTTCGAGAACACGGTGGCATTAGGCAACGGGATTCCATTTTGATCCTGAACGCGAACCTTAAGCCCAAGAATAAATGCTTTGGTTTCTACCAGTATCTTGTTCACAACCACGATAATCTTATTCTCTATCGAATAATCAAGGGGCTGATTTTTGAAACATTCATCAAGAACTGTCTTCAGATCCGTATTTTTAAAGTTTACAGTGACCTTTCTTGATTTTGCCACCTGTTCCTTATTGATCACAAAATCAATTCCGGTCTGCTTTCTTACGTCCCTCAATATTTCGGTAAGTGAAGCTTCTTTTTTATTGAGAGTAATCTTCTGGCTTTGAGCAGAAGAAACTAAATTACTAATAACCAGCACAATAAAAAGGAAAAACGTCCTTCCGGTAGCTTTCTTAAAGCAAGTCTGTGCAACCTGCAATGCCTTATCGATAAATGGTAATCTACGGATACGATTGGTCGGATCGTATCCATTTACATGGTATTTTTTATACATTTGTTTGGTTTGTTTTTAGTTGATAATTGTATTCGAACATTATTGATCCTAACTACCGTATCGGGGGCGCCACTAACGCTCCCGTTTTTTTGTCAGGATGCATTATTAGTTAAGGCATAACGGTAACCCTCCTTCCTTCAAGCTTAAAATGAACACCCTGATTTAATGTTAGTGCCTTTAGAATTTCTGAAAGCTTCTTTTTTCTTGATATGGTACTGTAGAACACGGCATCATCTTTCTGAGAAGTATATTCTACATCAACATCATACCAGCGGGCGATCTGTCTCATCACCCCATGAAGGTCTTCGCCGTTGAACACGAAATCATCGTTTACCCATGCAGTCGCCTGCTCTGTATCTCCTGGAGAAAGTGTAAATCTGCTTGAATCAAAAGCTGACTGTTCACCAGGTTTCAATATCTTTGAAGAGTTTAACCCCGGGGCATAAACCTTCACCGAACCAGATAGAAGTGTAGTAGTAATCTGGTTTTCCTCCCCATATGCCTTAAGGTTGAAGTGCGTGCCCAATACCTTAAGTGACTGTCCTGCCGATTGAACGATAAATGGATGTGAGCTGTCGTGGAAAACCTCAAAATAGCCCTCTCCAACAAGCTTAACTATTCTTTCTGCGCTGCCCTTGAATGATAGCGGATAGCTTAGGGAAGAGGCAGCATTTAACCAGACAGTTGTGCCATCCGGTAGTGAGACTTTGAACTTTCCGCCATTTGGGGTTTTAATTGTGTTTTCTTGATCTGCAGCCCCGGCATTCTCCAGCGCAACATAAGTCAGTGTACCGTCTTTGCCTTTTGAAATATGAACGCCTGGTTGATTCAGGGCTCCCCGAAGGGTATCAAGATTTATCTTTTTGCCATCAGCTAAGATCAGGTAGGCCCTATTTCCCCCTGGCTGCACGTCATTTTTATAAACGCTATAAATTTTGTCGGTTCCTGTTTTTCTAAATGGAAGGAAGTAGAAGGCAGCAACAATGAATAAGAGGACAGCGGCCGCAGCAGCTATGCGTGGCCAGATGGACGACCTGCTAATTTTGGTTGGAACGGTAGCGATCTCGATTTTCGCCCACAATTCCTCCGATATCGCTTCCAGGTCATCAGCAGAATAAGAGGTTTCTGAGCCGGAGCGAAAGTTGTGAAGCCAGTAACGCACTGCCTGCTCTTCATCAGCAGTGCATTTTCCAGCACTGAATTTCTCTAACAGATCCTTTGCATCAAATTTTTCAATCATTTTTTTATCTTCTATACTAACAATACACTTAAAGCGGACCGATCGGGTAGATAGAATGAAAAAAAAATTACAGATGAAGAAAATACGCGGAAATTATTGCGGATCCGAGTTTATTCCTTAAGATTTTTAGGGCGTTTTTGATTTGTGTGGCTACAGTATGCTCCGAAAGATTTAATACAGCGGCAATTTCTTTATTACTCAGGTAGTTTTTCCTTCGAAGTTCAAAAATTTCACGCATTTTACCAGGCAAGTTTGAAATTTCATATCCAATTGCAGCCGAAATATCTTTTTCTCGTATTAAATAATCAGCTGATTCCTCGAAGCGCTCGTTTATGGTTGATTGTAATGAGGAGATATATTCCTGTGAAACATTCCGGTTTCTGAAAATATTCAATATTTTGTTCAATACTACCCGGTAGAGGTATGGACCTAAGGCCATTTCACTATTAAGGCCTTGCTTCGCATTCCATAAGGATACGAATACCTCCTGCACGATATCCTCCGCACTTTCCTGATCCTGGAGCTTTTTTACAGAGTAGAGAAAAAGCAGTGTCTGGTATCTATTGTAAATCTCTGCAAATGCTCCCCTATTACCCCGCTGAAGGAGCAGAACGAGTTGCTGGTCAGAAAATGATGGATAGTTTGACATTCGTGATAAGGCGAAAATACAAAATAATTGCCTTTAAATAAATTATCCGTCTGAGCTGAAGGAGGTTATTCTGCTTAAAGTCCTTTACCACATAAATATCTAATTTAAAATACTTTATTGGCTATGATTGTTTAATACCAATATAATATCGCCTAAAACCACCTTCTGCAGTAAATGTTTGAACAACTTGATCTCCTTTTCAAGAGAATCATCTCGATCAACTTTGTGCTGATCTAAAATATGAATGAGCCCTGCAGCATGCTTGCCATCAATAAAATGAGGGCTTATTATTGTTTCATCACCGAAATTTAGTTTCTCTAGAATTGGCAAATGAAATTGGCTTTCTGGATCATTATCATAAAGATATTGATTATAAAGCAGTTCATGCTGATTCTTAAAAACGATATCTATAAGCTCGCTAGAAAATGAATAATCTGGAGAAATAAGCCAGTCGTTTGGAAAAGTCTCACTACTACTTAACAAGAGGCAGTAGTGATCAACTTGAAAGAGTTTGTCCTTATCAATCTGACCGTTCTTTACTGCCTTCTCTGCAGCCACTAAACTTCCAAGAAGGCTTGATTTTCTTGCCTTGGCCTGTTCTACATAACTACTTAAGGGAACAAACCCAGTCCCCTTGTAAAATGTGTAATATTCTCCAAGTGTATCAGGTTCATGCTCAATAGCACGTTGTTTTAATAGTGATAAAATCTTGGCGAGGGAATCCTTTACCGTTGAAGTTGGCCAAATAAACTTATCGAAATGAAATTTATTGTATGCATGAAATGAAATTTCGTAATTGATATTTTTTACTGTTTGGGCTGTTGTTGTTGATTTTCCTTTTTTATCATTACTAAATGAAAATAATGCTGCCATTGACAGTATAGAAATCTGTAAAATCCTTTTCATATCATCAGGTATTTTAATTCTGTCAATCATTTCATTAGGTAAAGGTTGCGGTTTTGAGTCCAGTCTTGCATATCAACGAGAATGGATTTTTAATATACCGACACTTATCCAACGTATGTAGGTTTCCTACTGCACGCCTATTGCATCCCTAAGGCAGGATGAAGGCATGATAAAGGCATTTTAAGGCATCCAATAAAAATTGATTCATTCAACCGAAAGACACTCTAGGCAAGAGATCCCATTTGGTTTCCTAAATTTTGTGCTTCTTAACAAAGGTTTATCTTCTATTAGCCTAAGCTAACTAGAATTCGGGTGAGTACCAAAAGTTAAAATAGTTCCTTCTTCGAAGTGGCAATTAAAAGGGAGCATATATTAACCAAAAACAGCGAAATCTGTTTCTGCAATAGATTTAAGGAAAACCACGGTCCAAATGCTATTATTCAAAAAACACTAAAGTTGCCAGGGTATGGTTCATTTTCTTATTGTCATCTCAAATAATAGTTCAGGCTTATTTCAACTTTTTAAATATTGCCTTCATGGTTTCCTGATCCAGGCTTTCCATATCAATCAATTTTAATGCTCTCACCATTTTTAACGTTGAATTTTTGTACTCTTTAAAATGAGGGGTAAGCAAATGCTGTTCGTAGGCAGCTTTGTCGGCATAAATTTCGATAATCCTCACTTGTGTGGGTTGCTCCCTTTGTAACATTGGGAAAATGGCGATCACTCCAGGTTCTTTCGCTACCGATGCCGCCGCTTCTTCCTTTAAAATTGTTTTATAGGCCTCCAGATTTTCTGGAAATATTTCGATTTCGGAAATACGAACCATCATATCGGGCTTGATCACTGCAAGTGTTGGTCGATCTATATTCTTGAGCAAAGTGTTCGCCTGCGTAGTACTTACCAACTGCCGAACCACAGCACTCAGTTCTTCCAGCTCGGCAACTGTAATTCCTGCGTTTCTGCCCATTTTGATATGAGATTGTAGTTGGCTTTCTACGCCCTCGATAGAAGCCAGTGCGCTAATGGTAACCAGTTCCCGCTGGCGAAAATCCAACACCTTACTGGCAAAAATATCGGCAAACAAATGCTCTTTCAAAAAAGCATCGATACGAGGCGCAAATTCGCCAAAACCAGGTGCAGGCTTTGCTTGCGGTGTTTGAGTGAGTTGTTCTAAAACCTTTCTGCCCTGTTCGTACTTATCCTTTACCGTATTCTGGATAATTTTTTCTCCTTCAACATCGTTGATTTTGTTCGCTTTGCGATCAGTTAATACGGCAGAAAACGTATTGATAGCATTTAAACTTCGTGGAAAACCACAGTAAGCATACAATTGCGTGAGGGTTTCTTTGATTTCATTAACCGTCAATCCATTGTTCAAACCCTCAACGAGTTGAATTTTAAGCAAGTCTAGCTTACCTGTTGCCGTTGTAGCAGAAATACCAGCGAGGCTTTTTTCCTGTTTAGTTAATTTGGCCATTTCTTGTGCTTTCGTTTTGGGAATCATGATATTGGAGAGCAAAAGGAGCAATCCAACTTTCCAGCTGATGACTTTCATTATTTTAAAATTTGATTGTTAGCAATCTGATAATCTTTATCACTAACAGCCTCCAGCCATTTATTTTCATTGGAAGCCGGGCTACCATTGGTGGCAAGGTGAGAAAACCAGCTGTTGGCTGTGGCGCCATGCCAATGTTCAACATTTGGCCCGATTTCAACAATATCACCCGCCTTTAAATGCCTGGCCGGTTTCCCCCGCTCCTGATACAAGCCTTCGCCGCCGATTACGATGAGCAACTGCCCGCCGGTATGGCTGTGCCAGTTATTTCTACATCCAGGTTCGAAAGTTACATTTGCCAATGGAACCTTAAGATCTTTATTGCTGGTTAATGGAGCGAGATAAGATTTACCCGTAAAATACTGGGCAAAGCCCGTATTTTCTTCTCCCGTTGGGAAATCGCTGATTTTTGGAATATCTCTTTTCATGTTGTTTTCTGTTTTCTCATGTTTTACTTGTGCCTGTAGCTGGAGCGTACTAAAGCAGGCTATCAAGCTTAGGATGATCAATTTTTTCATTATCTACTACATTAATCTGTTTAATAAACTTTGCCGGCACCCCGCCAACAACGGTATTGTCATCAACGTTTTTTGATACTACTGCACCAGCAGCAACCACAGCATTTTCGCCAACAGTTACTCCCGGCAAAATGATGGCATTAGCACCTATCCAGGCATTTCTTTTAATGTGGATTTTGCCTGGCACCAGTGAATCTCTTTCAGCAGCAGTCAGTGGATGTCCTTCAGAAAGCAAACTTACTTTCGGGCCTATGAGTACATGATCTTCAATGGTGATTCCACCTAAAGTCAGGAAAGTGCAGTCGAAATTGATGAAAACGTTTTTTCCAATACTTAAATTTTCTCCGTTGTTGATGTACAATGGCGGAAACACAGCTACCGTTTCATCTATCTTTTTACCGGTAATTTTAGCCAAAAAATCATTAATTAAAAGCGGATCGGCGCTGCTATTCATTTGCTGTAATAAGCCAATAGTTGCGTAAGATGATTTTCTAAGTTCGTCGCGACCGGGATGGAATGAAGTGATTGTTTCGCCATTTCTTAAATCATCAAATACCGAGTGATCTTTCTTTTTCATCTTTTGTATTCATCAAATTTCCGACCATTTTAGTTCTGATTTATGCCACTAATGGCGCCTTAAATGTCAAATATTACTTAATTTAGAATGCAAATTATAAAAATGACACAAACGCCTGCCCCAAGAGTTGTATCCTTATCACTTCGCCACATGGATGATGCGACTCAAAAACTTTTAAAAAAGTATCACGTGCACTTGTATTGCCATAGTGGGAAACTAAATTTTATTTTCAACGATCAGCAAATGAGCTGTGCAGCTGGCCAGTTTCTCTTTTGGTTTGCAGAATCCAGACGGGAAATAGCTCAAGTATCAAAAGGTTTTAAGGCAACGGTTTTACTCGTGGAGAAAGATTTTCTGATCGATAACGTTCCCGATCAGGGATGGAGCATCAATGCACAACTCCACTCCAGGGTACACCCTGTTAAAGATATTCACACTAAAGCCGAGAAGGATAAAATATTAAACAACTTTACCTGGCTCCTGCTGCGTTTCCAGGAAACCGATCACCGCTTTTACGAGGAAGCACTCAAATTACAAATGCGTCTGTTTATATTGGAGATGTGGCATAGCTTTGCAAACGAATATGAGCGGCGGCGGCATAGTTTGCAAACAGGAACGCTCTACGAACAGTTTATCCAGTTACTGCAACAGCATTGCCTCACCCAAAGAGAGGTACAATTTTATGGCAATGAATTAAACATTACGCCAAAATACTTAAACCACCTTTGCAAAATCCATTCAGATCGCACCGCTTCAGACTGGATACAAAGCCATGCCAGAGAAAGAATCATTTTACTCTTGCAAAATAGACACTTAAATATATCGGAGATTGCGGAGGAGATGCGTTTCAGCAGCACATCTTTCTTTACACGGTACGTTAAAAAATTATTAGGACAAACGCCCACTGACTTTAGGACAAGATTAGCCTGATTTAAAAAAAATCTTTCGTTGACCTTAACTCAACGGCCTACATCAAGGCTGTTCATGAAAAGAACAATGGAGTGATCACTAAAGCTGTTCTAGCAGTGGTTTTTCAAAGGCTACCCATTTCTGATATCCCTTATCATTTAAATGCACCCCATCTTTTGTAAGCTCTTTGTCTAACTCGCCGTTGCGATCTAAAAATACAGAATAGAGATCAACAAGCTGATAAAATCCCTTGGTTGCATTTTGCTTAATGTGACTGTTTAGAATAAGAATGTCCTGCTTAAGAAAGGCTCTTCTGCTTGGCATCAGCGTTCGAACAAAGATTTTGGTAAGGGGCGATTTGCGGTGAATCTGCTTTGTGATTTTTAATATATTTTTCGCTACAAAAACCGGAGAGGGAACGGTGTTGGTATATTTTAAAGCAGGATTATCTTCCAATTGGTGGATATTAAACAAATCATTAATCCCAATGAGGATAAAAACAGCCTTTGGCTTGAAATAAGTTATCTCACCCAAACGTCGCAACACACCATCTGAGAGATCGCCTGCAATACCCCGATTTCGAATATGGTTGATACCAAATTTGCTGCTCCAATCACCACCGCCTTCTGTAATGCTGTTGCCAACGAAAACAATTTCTCCAAATTCAAGCGGCTGCTCCATAAACTCTTTAATCCTTTTTGGAAAATGCTTTTGAGTCCACGTGTTGTGATAAGGAGATACGTTAGTTTGCTCGGGATACAATTTCTTAAATTTCTCTGTCGATAGATTTGAGGTCTGTCCGAAGCCTTTAAAACTAATGATACCAAGAACGAGTGCAAATAGAATTTTGTTCATTTTGTATTAAATTTGACTAAAAGGAATACCTGTTTTTTAACCTTGCAACTGCTTTCAAAATGGGCTTATCTAAATTTTGTACGAAACAATTTTAAACAAAAAAACCAGTACGTGTTCTAAAATAGGAAATCCAAATCTATTTTAATAACCTTTAACCTAGCCGTCGGCTAAATCTAGCAAACCAACCCAGTTACCCTAGAACAAAGAAAAGCAGTATTAAACAACCTCTCAACTCTAGGTCAGATCAGTGCCAGATTGCTTCCTTTTTTATTAGGGACATCAAAATCTTTGAAACTAATTTTGCTTTGAATCCTAGTATTCAAGTCTCCACGCTATGAATTGCTTGCCATCGATCGCCTTACCTTGGTACGCCCACCTTTATTAAGGGCTGAAAAATAAGCCTTATTCCACCTCATACCTTCACTGAGATATGAATTATAAAAAATTCACTTTAAAGCTTGCCCCTTGGCCGTATTTCGAGTCTACTTCAACCTTTAAATTAAGGTAAATTGCTATGCTTTTTACAATGGCCAGGCCTAATCCATAACCCGTATTTTCAGCCTGACCGGTTTTTTTGAAACGATCAAATACATGCGGTAGATCTTCTGCTTTAATGCCTTGTCCGTTATCGCTAACATAAATGGAATAAGAACCTTTCTCAAAGTGATCAGCAATCTGGATACTTCCATTTTCTTTGTTGAACTTAATGGCATTGTTAATTAAGTTATAAAAGAGCTGAAACAAGAGATCGTGATTAATATGGCTTAAACGTTTATTATGGCTGAGGTTGATATCGATCTGAATGTTCTTTTCTTCGAGCCTATGGCCTATTTCTTCTACTATCTCATTAAAGAGTGTTTTCGGTTCTATCTCATCCTGTTTGGAGAACTGCTCGTTTTCTATTCGGGAAATAAGCAGAAGGGAACGCGATATTTTTTTTAAGCGCTCCAGGGTTTTCATCATATCCACAATATGTTCCTGTACCGCTTCCGATGCCGATTCTTCGGTAAGCAGGTTTTCCATTTTATTTTGCAATATACTAATGGGCGTCATAAACTCATGCGAGGCGTTGGCCGTAAATTCCCGCTCCTTTTCAAAAGCCTCGTTAATTTGATCCATTAACGAAATGAGCGAATGATCGAGGTATTTAAAATCGGCTGTACTGGTATTAATATAGCCATGTTTTTTTTTAAACGGAAACCGGCTATTGGTTAGCCTTAATTTGATAATTTGACCAAGTGGTTTGATTAACTGGCGGGTAAAAATCAAATCTATAATAATGCTTAAGGCAATAAGAATAATGAGTACGTATAAAGCAAAGCGTTGTAGCGCATCGTTATAGAGATTTATACTGGCAGTTGTTTTACCGATTTCTAAGAGATAGTTTTTTTGACTTTTTTGAAAAGTAAAACTCAGTACCCGATACGCGATGGTATCTTGTTCTACAATCCGCTTAGTATCGCGTATGGTCTCTAAATTTAGGGTTTTTGCTACCGTTTCGAGTGCAATATACTCATCTTTCAGCATGGTGTAGCTCCCATAACTGTTATCCCCTTCAAGGTAATAATCTATTCCCTTTTTATTAATGTTTTGAAGTACTTTTTTCTGCTGGTTTCTAAGCGAAAAATTAATGTAGTTAGAAGCAATCTGTTCAATTAAAAAAGGGAGCAACAGGATAAACAGACCTACAATGGCAAGTTTCGATCCGGTAATAAATAAAGTAAGTTTAGTAGATAGTTTCAAATTACTTTTTAATTCTGTAACCAACGCCTCTAACGGTTTCTAGCCATTCGGTGGGGGCATAGCTATTTAATTTCTTCCTGATATTTTTAATGTGCGCATCAATATAGTTCGAGTCGTAATCATCATCAACAAAGTTGCCCCAAATATGTTCGCTTAATTGCATCCGGGTAAGCACCCTGTTTTTATGGAGTAGAAGATAACTTAAAAGATCAAATTCTTTGCGGGAAAGTTCAATCTGCTCCTCTTCAAAAAACACGAAGCGTTTTTGCAAATCGATGCTAAAGTTTCCAAGTGAGATTAACTCTTCGGCCACTTTAAATTTTCGCCTGGCAATGGCCTGCATCCGCGATTGAAGTTCAGGTAAAAAGAAAGGTTTAGCTAAATAATCGTCTGCACCCATGTCTAATCCCGCCACCCGATCTTCCAATTTACCTCTTGCCGTAAGAATAATATACGCCGCATCTGGATTGCTTTTCTTCGCCTTGCTAAGCAATTCAAACCCATCGCCATCTGGTAAACCTAAATCAATTAATACATAATCATATTGGTTTGCCTCTAGCTTATTAAAACCCTGTTTAAAACTATGAGCCAGATCACACAAGAAAAAAGCTTTTTTAAGAAACTTTTCCATTTCAAAGGCAAGCGTTTTTTCATCTTCTATGATTAAGACCTTCATCTGGGTTAAAATTGGTAGTATACTGCTAAGCCAAAAAAAGATTGTTGGTGTTTTACACTTTCTTCTTTTCTGTTTCCAAGTATCGAGAATTGATAGCTGGCTTCGGCAAGGAAGTTTCCATTGCTCCAGTTTAAAGGTAGCTTAAAATTATAAGACAACAGTTTAAACTGATTTAACGTATTTTCAACCACCTCAGTGGTGCTGCCGTTAACGATCCCAGGAGCTGTTTCACTTTTTCCCTTACCATTCCCGTTCGAGTTCTGTCTTTTGTTTTTTTCGATAATATAGGTTTCGTAGAAGCGGGTAGTGCCTGCTGCAATCTCTACAACCGGTGTAATTGAAATAAGATTATTTTCGTTGAATACCGTTCCCAATTCAATTTCTTTTGAATTACCAAAACTAATAAATCCATCCGTCTGCTTTCCGAAGGCCAAATCAAGACTAAGATCTGTTTTAAACCAGGGCCATTGATAAGCGGCCGATGCATTTATGTTATTGTTATTGGATGCCTGGAGTAAAGGTGAATTAGAAGGGAAAAAAGAATGGGTATAGGCTAGTCCGGCAGTAAATTTTTCATTAAAGTCATAATCGTAACCTATTCCTAAATCTGTTTCGGATATAGTAGCGCCATAATTCAAGAGTTTATAACCACCGCCCGAAAAATACAAACCATTGGGAAATCGTAAGGTGGCATTAAAGAGCAAATAGGGATATTTTTCAGGAGTAACCTGTCCATAATAGTTAATGTTACTATTATATATCGCAGCAACAGTAAGGGTAGCTTTTGTCGAATCTTGCTGCGCCTTTACGTTCGATATCACCAAAAATGAAAAAAAGATTAAGAGACGGATGTGCATACGTTATCCTTTACGGCCTTTTAATTTTGGGTTTAATAATCTTAATGGGTTTTACTTTTACTTTAGGTTTTACTGCCATGGGTTTTAACTGTTTTTTGGCTTTTGGCACTTCTTTAATTTGAAGTGGCTCAGGCTTTTGGTTTCCAGGCTGTTTGTCTTTTTTTTCTTTATCCTGTTTTTTCATCAGCTCCTCCTGCTGATTTGAAACAGTTGAAGCGGTAGTATCTTGTTGCACAGCAAAAACACCCGATAACGGGACTATTCCCAGGCAATAAATAAAGACGAATCGAATCATTTTATAAATATAAAAAAAGTTTACCCCCTAAGAGGTAAACCTACCTAAAAACCACCCATACATGGTGCGCTCACATTTCAAAAGTAGATTGCCAAAATGAAAATAAAATGAAAAAAATAAATTTTAAATTTCATGTTGGTTTCATCTTCGGTCCTCAACTTTGAAGTGTAAAACTTTAAATAAAATCTACAGTTATGAAAACAAATTTTGTAAATACCATGCTAGCCGTCTTCGTTGTTATTGGGATGACTGTCTTTTATGGATGTAAGAAAAATGAATCGAGCCAGGGAACAACAAAAGTTCAAATTAAAATGACCGATGCCCCGGGTAACTTCGATAAAATTAATTTAAGCGTAAAAGAGATTGTACTGGTATCGGGTGATAAACCTTATGTATTTGCAGCAACTACCGGTATTTTCGATATTCTGGATTTTAGGATTGGAACCAGTAACCCTGATATTTTAGTCGCTTCAGGTGAAATGCCTTCTGGTGAAATTACCGAAATCAGATTGGTACTTAACGAAACCGGAAATACAATTGTAGTAAACGGGGTTCAGCAGGAACTTAAAACGCCAAGTGCACAAACGTCTGGCTGGAAGGTGAAATTAACGGCTAATCCTGAACTGGTTGAGGGCGCTGCTTATACACTTTTATTAGATTTTGATGCCGCGAAATCTATTGTAAGCACTGGAAATGGCAAATATTTATTAAAACCAGTAGTACGTGGAATTGCAGCAGCAACTACCGGATTAATTTCGGGAACTGTTTTGCCTTTAGCAAGCCATCCTGAAGTATTGGTAATTGCAGGTACAGATACAGTGGGTACCCTTGCAGATCCGTTAACGGGTAAGTTTACAGTTGGTGGTTTATCCTCTGGTACCTATTCCGTTAAATTTGTACCTGTTGTTGGGTATAGAGATAGCACTATTACTGCTGTAAAAGTAGCTTTAGGACAAAATACATCCTTAGGTACGGTAACTTTAAAACAGTAAAATAAACTGTTCACATCCAAATTTTAAACGATGAAAAAGTTATTTCTTTTCTTTTTGCTGTTGGTAAGCAGCGGCCTTACTTTTAAATCTCAGGCACAGGTAAGTGTAAACGTAAATATTGGAGCGCAACCTGCGTGGGGCCCAACCGGGTATGATTATGTAGATTATTACTATCTGCCAGATATAGAGAGCTATTATTATGTACCTAAAAAACAGTTTATTTATTTAGGCAGTGGGGGCTGGGTTTTTACCACAGCGCTTCCACCGAGATATAGCAGCTATAATTTATATAATGGTTATAAGGTTGTAATTAACTCCGCTCAGCCTTACCGTTATTTTGAAACCCATAAAGTAAAATACGCTAAATTTAAGGGCAACCATGGCCAATCGGCGATAGGGAAAAGCAAAGGCCAGAAATATGCATCGGCCAAGGGGAATGCCAAAGTGTATAAAGGCGATAAAGCGAAACCGTCAAAAGCAGCCCATTTTAATAAAGGAAATGGCAAAGGTCATGGCCAGGGTAATGGCAAAGGAAAACACTAGTTATTTTTATAATAAAAGAAAGAAACCCTCCGAATTGGAGGGTTTTCTTTTTTAATTTCTTTTTTGTTGCCCTGGAGCAAAAGGCCTCGCCGATTTTGAACCGGTGCCCTTTTTGGCTTGACCCGGCGGAATTTTGCCGCTATTGCCAGCTGTTATGGTACTATAACAAGCACTGGTAAGAAGCATTGCCGATAACGCCACAATAAAATATATCTGTCTCATAGTGATAAACAAGCGATAATTATGCCAATTAAATTCTTTCCTGCCAGTGTGAATTATTTAAAATGGCTGAATTAACCTTTTTTCTCCAGATGGGCAGTTTGTTACTGCTGAACACCTTGAGGCCATGAAAACACAATTCGCAGAGAAAATGCCGATAGGCCGAATTGGACAATCATCAGACATTGGCAAAACAGCAGTTTTCCTAGCTTCTGATGATTCTTCTTTCGTACTGGGTGCAGAAATCATAGTTGATGGTGGCATGACTTATTTAGCCAAGTAACTACCTATCGATTGGCATGGGACCAGACTCGTGCCAATCGCTAAATATCGAACAGTTATTTGATTTTTTTATTCGCTATAATCAAGGTTTGTTACTCAAACTTACAGTTTTTCGATCAAGCCAATTGCCCTATCCCACTTTTTGTAAACCGCAATTGGCTTTATATATTCTGGAATTTCAAATTGCCAAGGGATTAAAACTTCAATATCATTTTTGTCCGAAAGTTCGGGAATCCATTTGCGTATAAAATCCTGTGCCTTGTATTTGTTTGATTGGTGCACGGGGTTAGTGTACCAGATTTCGAAGGCCTGCATATGCCAGTTCATCCAATTGGAGCTGACATCATAATCGATTAATTTCGATTCGAAATAGGCTGCCCCCCAGGTCCAGTTGATTTTTAAATCGTGTACAAAGTAACTGGCACAATTTACCCGTCCACGATTACTCATATATCCGGTTTCGTTTAATTGCCGCATATGCGCATCAATAAACGGAATTCCCGTTTCACCATCGCACCATTTCTTAAACTTCAATGGGTCGTTTTCCCACTCTAATTTTTTCTTCTTATAACCTTCTGTTCTGTAAATTTTGCTACCGAAGCGCATGGCTTTGAAAGTAAAATAGTCTCTCCATACCAGCTCAAAAACCAGCCACTAGGTACTTTGATTTTTTTTGATTTTCGATTCGTAATCTTTAACTTTTTTATAAATTTCTCGGGCAGAAATACAGCCTAATGCCAAATAAGGAGAAAACTTCGAACTGTAATCTAACCCGTCCGATTTATTTCTACTCCAGCGGTAATCCGTTAAAAGTTGGGATTGGAAGGTATAATATTCCAACCTTTTTAAAGCTGCCGTTTCACCACCCTCAACAAAAGGCTTTGCACCGTCATATTCCTTTTTAGTAAATCCGAAGGTTTTATAAGAAGGAAATTTGTGACTTACAATTTTTTTGATTGATTTCAATTTGTCAGGTGTGCCGAGGGTTGCCCGTGGATCAGCTTTTTTCCCCGCGGGAATTCGGTAGGCTTTACTAGTGAGTGGAATCTTGGCTATCGTAAAGGGAATATCATCTATATGATAAAGCGTTTTCCCCCAATAAAAATGAAATTTAACCTTTGGTAAAGCTTCAGTGACGCGATTAACCAGCTTCAATTCATAATCAGCATATTCTTTTTCCGAATAAATAGCTGTTATGCCATACTCTTCTACCAGTATGGGCAAAGTTTCTAGTGCAGACACCGATCCGATGACTAAGTTACCACCTTTTGATTCAAGATTTTTTTCCAAATCCAAAACAGATTGTTCCAAAAATTTGAATCTCACTATGTCTATTCTTCGAAATCCAAGTTCCAGCTTCTCAAAATCGCACTTTTCAAAACAATAGCAAAACATTAATTCGTCGCATTCTTCTGCTGCCTTTGTTAAGGCTTCGTTATCATGCAATCTTAAATCATTTTTAAACCAAACCAAGCCGCGTTTTGCCATTAAGAATATATCAAGATGAAGCTATAACAACAGTACAGCTTAGCTAAAGTTTTAGACCGCAATTTTGCTTCATAATCTTACACGGCTTGATATTTATCAAAGTGAACTTATTATTAATACCAATCAGCAGGGCTTATTATCTATCCTACTCTGCAAAAGGTTTTTTGTTTTCTATCTTTATGGGATGAATGACTTATACATTTCTGGTATCTATATCTACCCAATCAAGTCTCTTGGTGGCGTTAGTTTAAAGGAGGCTATTATGGAAGATCGTGGCTTGAAATACGATAGAAGGTGGATGCTCGTTGATGATGAAGGAACTTTTATTACACAACGGAAGCACCATCAATTGGCCTTACTTAAAGTAGAAATTCAGAATGAAAACATTATTGTTTCTCACAAAAATGATCCTGGTATAAAGATTTCGTTTCCCATAGCCGAGGTTAGTGCTACAGAAATTGTGGTTAGCATTTGGGATGATGTTTCTGTTGGTGTGGAAGTGAGTAAAAACGTGAGCAAATGGTTTTCTGATTTAATGGAAACGGAAGTCAGACTTGTAAAAATGCCTTTAACAGCAAAAAGAAAAGTCGATCCAAAATATGCTACCCAGGGTGAAATCGTGAGTTTTGCAGATGGTTATCCATGCCTGATTATCGGGCAATCATCATTGGATAATCTTAATCAAAAGCTTGAAGACCAACTCGATATGAATCGATTTCGCCCTAACTTTGTTTTTACCGGTGGTGAGGCGCATATGGAAGACCGCATTAAAACATTCGCATTAAATGGAATTGAATTCCAATGCGTTAAACCTTGTGCCCGATGTGTCTTAATTACAGTTGATCAAGAAACAGGAATGAAAGGAGGCGAGCCCTTAAAGACTTTAGCTAGCTACCGTAAAGAAGGTAATAAGATTATGTTCGGTCAAAATCTTATCCACAAAGGAGAAGGTAAAATCAACCAGGGAGACCAAATGATAGTTAGCAATTGGAAATAATTTACTCCTCATTTGCTGTTTCAAGAAAATAATGCACTTACCAAAAATGCTTATCTTCGGCTGTTAATTACCATGGCGGATTCAAATAACCCAAAATCACGTAAAATTTTTAGCTTTCTACTAAAAAAGGAATGTATCATTGCCGTTTACGTTCTTCTGGCCCTTATTGCTGGCTTCAAGCAATACCAACATCATTCCTATAACAACTATCTCATTTTCAAATATGTCTATTACCACACAATAGACTTACAGAACCTTTATAATAATTATCCTAAGTATGGCGATAGTAACCATTATGGCCCTATATTTTCGGTGTTTATAGCACCTTTTGCATTATTACCAGATGGTTTGGGGATGATTTTATGGAACGTAGCAAATGTTGCTGTGCTACTGTTTGGAATTTTCAGTCTGCCAATTTCAATAAGGAAAAGGAGTATCATTGCGTGGATTTGTGCCCACGAAACTTTAACCGCATTATTCAGTTTTCAATTTAATATTGCACTTACAGGGCTCATCATCCTCAGTTTTTCCTACTTAATAAAACAGAAAGAAGTTAAATCTGCGCTATTCATCGCCATTGGCACATTAATAAAATTATATGGGATAGTAGGTCTGGCTTTCTTTTTCTTTGCCCGTAACAAACTTAAGTTTATTATAGCTGGGCTTATCGCATTTTGTATATTATTCGCTTTACCGATGGTTCTATCATCTCCAACATTTGTAGTTCAATCTTATGCTGATTGGTATAATTCACTGGTGCATAAAAATGCGACAAATGCATCATTAACGTCTTTTCAGGATATATCGCTAATGGGCATGGCAAGGAGAATTAGTGGAAATGTGGAACTATCCAACACCCCATTTCTATTGGGTGGATTATTACTCTTTGGCTTACCATATTTACGTGTTAACCAATTTAAGCATTTAGCCTTTCGATTAATGTTGTTGGCTTCTACCTTAATATTTACGGTAATTTTTAGCAGTGGTTCCGAATCGCCGACTTACATCATTGCATTCGCTGGTGTCGCAATTTGGTTTGTTATTCAGCAAAAAAACAATTGGATTGTGGGCTTATTCATTTTTGCGTTTATACTGACCAGCCTATCGCCTACTGACATTTTTCCGAGAGCGATAAAAGAATTTATTCGTCTATATTCGCTCAAAGCCCTACCTTGTATAATCATCTGGCTAACCATTATTTTCCAGATGCTGAAAGAAGATTTTGAATCTTATTTGACTACCGATAAATGAGAAAATTAGTTTCCATAGTGATACCGGCTTACAACGAAGCTGATAATATTTTTGTTATTGCAGAAAGTATTAAAAAGGTTTTCTCTTCAATTGATTATCATTATGAAATCATACTGGTGGATGATGGAAGCGCCGATCATACGCTCGAAAAGATCAAAGCTTATACATCAACTTCCGATAATGTTTTTTTCCTTGAATTCTCCAGGAATTTTGGCCATCAACTTGCTGTAAAAGCAGGCATGGACCATGCTTTCGGTGATTGTGTGATTTCTATGGATTGTGATATGCAACATCCGCCAGAACTAATTCCAGAAATGCTACAAAAATGGCAGGAAGGTTTTGAAGTTGTCTATACCATTCGTGAGGAAGATAAGACGCTTTCAAAAGGAAAACGCAGTTCGTCGAGTTTATTTTATAAAACATTAAACTGGCTATCAGATATCGATTTAGAACCCGGAGCAGCAGATTTTCGTCTGCTCGATCAAAAAGTGGTGAATGTGTTTAGAAATTTCCAGGAGAACGAACCGTTTCTGCGTGGACTGGTAAAATGGTTGGGATTTAAACAGTACGCCATAAAATATAACCCGGCTGCACGCTTTTCTGGAAAAAGTAAATACACCATAAAAAAGATGTTTCGCCTCGCACTTCACGGTGTTACCTCATTTAGTATTAAACCACTCTATTCTGCCGTCTATTTAGGCTTCATCTTGTCACTGGCTTCGGTACTCTATATTCCTTACGTTATTTATGCATTTGTAAACAATGTAGAGGTTTCCGGCTGGGCATCAATGATCATGACTATCGTATTTTTTGGTGGTTTGCAACTAATCATTTTAGGTATTATCGGCATCTATGTGGGTAAAATGTTTATGCAAACTAAAAACCGTCCAAATTATATCATCCGTTCAACAAATATTCCCAATAAATAATGGTGCTTTTAAGTTTCGATATTGAAGAATTTGATATGCCCTTTGAATACGGAAAAGATATTTCTTTTGCCGATCAAATCGCCATTTCCAGAAAGGGTACAATTGCTATTCTGGATCTGTTAGATAAACATCAAGTTAAAGCTACCTTTTTTTGCACAGTAACATTTGCAGAAAATATTCCAGATCTTATCAAACGAATTGTTGAAACTGGCCACGAATTGGCTTCTCATGGTTACTACCATTCCGATTTCAAACCAGAGCATTTGCTTCAATCAAAATTGAAATTGGAAGAACTATCGGGTGCAGAAATCACCGGCTATCGCATGGCTCGGATGATGCCTGTGGATGAAAAGGAAATCGAAAAAGCAGGATATCAATATAATACTTCAATTAATCCTACATATCTTCCCGGCCGATACAACAATTTTCATATCTCCAGAACAATTTATACCGAAGAGAATGTTTTACAAATTCCGGCTTCAGTTAGTCCAATTGTAAGGTTTCCACTCTTTTGGCTTTCCTTTCATAATTTACCTTTAAGCCTTTATAAGAAATTGGCCAGCTGGACTTATAAAAAAGATAAATACCTTAATATTTACTTCCACCCTTGGGAATTTACAGATCTTGACGATTTTGAAAAATTTGGCTTTCCAGCCTATGTTCGTAAAAACACTGGCGATAAAATGATGAGTAGAATGGACGAGTTTATCAAGTGGCTAAAATCAAAAGACTATCCGTTCGGTACTTTTCAGCAGTTTATGAGAAACATCAAAAAATAATTGATAGATAAATAAAACTGCAAGGAGCAGATTAAAACTATTTATAGGTCTCTGCTAATTTCAAGGCATTGTACGCATTAACTATTCCACCACTTACGCAAATCTCGCTAAACATAGCACGAACATTGTCACCCTTAATATCTTTATATTTTACTTTATGAGCCACTGGCGAAACCGATTTCATAATGATTTCACGTACCTGTGCAGGAGTTAAATGCGGATAATAACCGAGAATTAATGCAGCAAGACCTGACACCACTGGGGCAGCCATACTTGTTCCATCAGCGTCTTCATATTTCCCCTCAGGAACAGTAGAATTGATTAAAAATCCAGGAGCAAAAACGTCTACAGTATGTTTTCCATAATTAGAAAAACTTGCTTTTAAGTCTTCATTATCTTTATAGGAACTTGCACCCACTTCAATCCAATTATTGGCATGCGGGAGAGCAAACTTTGCGGTATCTAACGGAATTGTTTTAGTTTCAAGCGTTCTCCCTATCGAAGGTGCCATTCCCCCAATTCCACTATTTTGATTAGTTCTTGGAAGGGGTACAAAATCTGGCTTAGCAGGTTTTTTATGGGTTTCTTTATATGCTTCAGCTTCCATGCTCTCGAAATATTTATTTGGAAAGTTTTCTTCAATATCATTGTTTTGATTATCATTGCCTGCAGCGTGCACCAACAAAACTCCTTTGGTTTCTGCATATTTCACCGCTTCATCAACAATCTTTTTGTCCCATTTGTAGGATTTTCCGAAGCTCATGTTAATTACCTTGGCGCCATTATCTACCGCATACCTGATTCCATTAGCCACATCCTTATCACGCTCATCTCCAGTAGGCACCACTCTAATAGCCATAATACTTACACTATTTGCCACCCCCATAATGCCCAAAGAATTTGAACGATCGGCACCAATAATTCCCGATACATGTGTGCCATGAAAGGCATCTGGTCCCTTTACATCGCTATTGCCATAATTTCGTTGATTGGCATTGGTGTAATCATCACCAACCAATTCAGAACGCATATCGTATTTAGGATTTAAATTGTACTTAAGCATAGCATCATATTGCTTATAGCCATCCTTAATACTTTTATAAAATTTCTCAAAACTCCCGTCTTCTTTTGAGCCTTTTCTGATAATCGTCTTCACTTGTTCCTCCGTTTCATCATCAGCTTTATATTTCTCAATGTCTTCGTAGGATGGAATTTTCTTATTATTTACTATTGATACGGAATCCAGTACTTTATTA
The DNA here is from genome assembly GCF_979258625.1 of Pedobacter sp. AC212. NCBI lineage: Bacteria > Pseudomonadati > Bacteroidota > Sphingobacteriia > Sphingobacteriales > Sphingobacteriaceae > Pedobacter > Pedobacter sp. AC212. Next base: position 4,957,412 of record NZ_OZ409870.1, read on the forward strand.
ATAGCCAACAAAACAGAAAAAGTATTGCTGGCATCCTCATATTTTTTACCGAAATCGCCAACCATTTTTTTATACAACTTATATTCTTCTTTTTGTGCGCTATCTAAAGGAGTAAGATTGGTTGTAGATTGGTATTTTGGAGTATAAATTCTTAAGAGTCTTACGAGTTCTAAATTATCAAATTCTAGGTTACCCTTTTTAGATCCTATAAAATTCCACCCATGAATATCATCAACATATCCATTTCCATCATCATCAATACCATTATTGGGAATCTCTTTTTTGTTCGTCCACAAAACACTTTTTAAATCGGGATGATTCGTATCAACCCCACCATCAATAACAGCGACGATAATATTTTGCTTAACTTTTTTATCTTTTAATAACTTACTATATGCTTTTTCAGCACTGATACCAAAATAGCCACTTTCAGTCAAATCCAAATTGTACCAATTGGCAGGAAGCTTTACGTCCTTAGATTGACCAAAAACATTTGCAGCGAAAACGCAAAAAAAAATGAATAAAACTAATTTGGATATATTATTCATGATAAACAAGGTGTACGTAATATTACAATAATACGGTTTTATTGCCTTGGGGGCTATACATTTTACATTTTTTAACAGATTTCAATATAGTATTTGAAAATGATTGTTAGCATTTCATTTCTCCTTCAATCCCGCTGTCCCTTCAATCTTTTTGTTTTGGGGTATATCGGCTTTTAGCGGTAGCGGTACAAAAAGGATTTTCGTACCATCAGGTTTATCAAACTTAAGATAGGTGTTTCATCGGTCGGACTTGTCTTCCTACAGGTATTCCAAAACCGGGTACCCAGCTATATGACCTATATTCCTATATGGTTCAACAAGTCCAGGCAGTTCTGTAATTACTTAGAGACAGTTGCTCTCTGTTCCCTACCCTTTATTCTTTTTCTCCCCCTGAATTACAGAACCGTTTTAAACGAAGAAACCCCATCAGCTGTTGCTGACGGGGTTCTCGCTAATGCCCTTTTGGGGCTTTAAGATTTGGCACCGACCTACTCTCCCACGTGTTACCGCAGTACCATCGGCTCTGGTGGGCTTAACTTCTCTGTTCGGAATGGGAAGAGGTGGACACCACCGATATAGGCACCTAAATGTTTTTAAATAGTATGTGGTATTTAGCCGTTGGTATTTAGATATCTAATCTATCTACCAAGTACTCAGTACCAACTACTAAATGACATATTATTGAAAGAAGTTATGTTAGAAGAACAAACAACAGTCTGTTTGCTTTGAAAGCTTCGGATGATTAGTACTACTCGACTGTGCTGTCGCCAGCTTTACATCTGTAGCCTATCAACGTAGTAGTCTTCTACGGTCCTATATGGAATTCTCATCTCGTGGCTAGTTTCGCACTTAGATGCTTTCAGCGCTTATCTATTCCCAGCGTAGCTACTCTGCAATGCCCCTGGCGGAACAACAGATTCACTAGAGGCTAGTCCAACCCGGTCCTCTCGTACTAAGGTCAGCCCCACTCAAAATTCCTACGCCCACAACAGATAGGGACCGAACTGTCTCGCGACGTTCTGAACCCAGCTCGCGTGCCACTTTAATCGGCGAACAGCCGAACCCTTGGGACCTTCTCCAGCCCCAGGATGTGACGAGCCGACATCGAGGTGCCAAACCTCCCCGTCGATATGAGCTCTTGGGGGAGATCAGCCTGTTATCCCCAGCGTACCTTTTATCCTTTGAGCGATGGCCCTTCCATGCAGAACCACCGGATCACTATATCCGTCTTTCGACCCTGATCGACCTGTATGTCTCACAGTCAAGCAAGCTTATGCTATTGCACTCCGCGTACGGTTACCAAGCGTACTGAGCTTACCTTTGAAAGCCTCCGTTACCTTTTTGGAGGCGACCACCCCAGTCAAACTACCCATCAAACAATGTCTCCCGCTAGGCGGGATTAGACACCGAATACAGAAAGGGTGGTATTTCAACGTTGGCTCCACGACGCCTAGCGACGCCGCTTCAAAGCCTCCCACCTATCCTACACATCCTGTATCCAATGTCAATGTTAAATTGTAGTGAAGGTGCATGGGGTCTTTCCGTCCCGTTGCGGGTACCCGGCGTCTTCACCGGGACCACAATTTCACCGAGCTCATGGCTGAGACAGCGCCCAGATCGTTACACCATTCGTGCAGGTCGGAACTTACCCGACAAGGAATTTCGCTACCTTAGGACCGTTATAGTTACGGCCGCCGTTTACTGGGGCTTCGATTCAATGCTTCTCCTTGCGGATGACATCCCCTCTTAACCTTCCAGCACCGGGCAGGTGTCAGGCCTTATACCTCATCTTTCGATTTTGCAAAGCCATGTGTTTTTGTTAAACAGTCGCCTGGGCCTTTTCACTGCGGCTGACATTGCTGCCAGCGCCCCTTCTCCCGAAGTTACAGGGCCATTTTGCCGAGTTCCTTAGCCATGATTCACTCGAGCACCTTAGAATCCTCTTCCCGGATACCTGTGTCGGTTTGCGGTACGGGTTTTTATAACCTGAAGCTTAGCGGTTTTTCTTGGAAGTCTGATTACCTGCGCTATCCACTCACCCGAAGGCTTGCGGTACTATCGACTTTCAGCTAGATCGGCGGATTTGCCTACCGTTCCATTACCTACTGTCTTTAACGATCTATTCCGTCAGATCGCGGCAGTGTCACTACTCCGTCCCCACATCGCAGTTATAAAAAGTACTGGAATATTAACCAGTTGTCCATCGAATTTCCCCTTCGGGTTCTCCTTAGGTCCCGACTGACCCTGATCCGATTAGCGTTGATCAGGAAACCTTATCCTTTCGGTGGGCGGGTTTCTCTCCCGCCTTATCGTTACTTATGCCTACATTTGCTTTTCTAGAAGCTCCAGCACCCATTACCAGATACCTTCGCTGCCGCTAGAATGCTCCCCTACCGATATATTTCAATCCCATAGCTTCGGTGTACAATTTAATGCCCGTTTATTATCCATGCCCGATCGCTCGACTAGTGAGCTGTTACGCACTCTTTAAATGAATGGCTGCTTCCAAGCCAACATCCTAGCTGTCTGTGCAATCGGACCTCGTTAGTTCAACTTAACTGTAACTTGGGGACCTTAGCTGATGGTCTGGGTTCTTTCCCTCTCGGCGCGTGACCTTAGCACCCCGCGCCTCACTGCAGATCATATTTCATAGCATTCGGAGTTTGTCTGGATTTGGTAGGATTTGACTCCCCCGCACCCAATCAGTAGCTCTACCTCTATGAAACTTAATATCCACGCTGTTCCTAAAAACATTTCGGGGAGTACGAGCTATTTCCCAGTTTGATTAGCCTTTCACCCCTACCCACAGATCATCCGGAAACTTTTCAACGTTTATCGGTTCGGTCCTCCAGTACGTGTTACCGCACCTTCAACCTGTCCATGGGTAGATCACAAGGTTTCGCGTCTACCCCCTCTGACTATACGCCCTATTCAGACTCGCTTTCGCTTCGGATCCGTGCCTGAAGCACTTAACCTTGCCAGAGAGGAGTAACTCGTAGGCTCATTATGCAAAAGGCACGCCGTCACACCACTTGGATGCTCCGACCGCTTGTAAGTACACGGTTTCAGGTTCTATTTCACTCCCCTGTTCGGGGTTCTTTTCACCTTTCCCTCACGGTACTGGTTCACTATCGGTCTCTCAGGAGTATTTAGCCTTACCGGATGGTGCCGGCAGATTCCCACAAGGCGTCTCCGACCTCGCGGTACTCAGGATACTGCTAGACTAGCATTCTATACGTGTACCGGGCTATCACCGTGTATCGCTGGGCTTCCCATCCCATTCCACTTCTGTTTGCTAATGCCATGTCGCAGTCCTACAACCCCACCTATGCCGTAACATGGATGGTTTGGGCTCTTTCCCTTTCGCTCGCCACTACTCAGGAAATCATTGTTATTTTCTCTTCCTCTGCTTACTTAGATGTTTCAGTTCGGCAGGTTTGCTCATTATATGTGACTGGTCTTCAACCAGCCGGGTTGCCCCATTCGGAAATCTTCGGATCAATTCCTATTTGCAAATACCCGAAGCTTATCGCAGCTTATCACGTCCTTCATCGCCTCTGAGAGCCAAGGCATCCCCCGTGTACTCTTTATTACTTTCTTCTACTCATATGCCTTTTGCGCCATATGGTATGCTTTTTTTGCTCTTGTTATGATGTCTCATGCTTAGCGGTCTCTTGCGATTCCTTTAAGCGAGCACAAACACAACAGTCGCCTATTGTTGTTTGCTCTTCTTTTTTAACTTCTTCCAATATGTCAAAGAACTTTACCAAGGCTGAAGATCGAAGGTATAAAGGTTTAGGATTTCATCGTCCTATACCTAAGCTCCGTTTCAGCTTCGTTAGTCAAAAACTGCGGTCTCGAACCGTTTCTTGTAGTCCTTAGTACTCAGTATATAGTACTTAGATTATCACAAGTGCCCCATGGCGTTTCTTTTCTTTCTTTCAATCTGTCAATGATGACCACCGATCCCGGTGATGTGTTTTCTTACTGTGGAGAATAACGGAGTCGAACCGTTGACCTCCTGCGTGCAAGGCAGGCGCTCTAGCCAGCTGAGCTAATCCCCCAGGATTATTAAAGTAGTCCCGTCCAGATTTGAACTGGAGACCCCTACATTATCAGTGTAGTGCTCTAACCAGGCTGAGCTACGGGACTGTGCTTTTCGGTGTGGCATTCTTTGCGGTTAGTATATTACCGCTACCGCTCCATTTGCTTTACCTAGCTTTCGTTCCGATGTCTTTTGGTTACCAGACAACCGTCATTTCTTCTGGGTGTTTTCTTTTTTGTTTCTCTTGTTTTGAAATATCATGTTGCGCAGTGAGTAGTCAACTCCACTCCAGAAAGGAGGTATTCCAGCCGCACCTTCCGGTACGGCTACCTTGTTACGACTTAGCCCCAGTTATCGGTTTTACCCTAGGACGCTCCTTTCGGTTACATACTTTAGGTACCCCCAACTTCCATGGCTTGACGGGCGGTGTGTACAAGGCCCGGGAACGTATTCACCGCGTCATTGCTGATACGCGATTACTAGCGAATCCAACTTCATGGGGTCGAGTTGCAGACCCCAATCCGAACTGTGAATGGCTTTGTGAGATTCGCATCATATTGCTATGTAGCTGCCCTCTGTACCATCCATTGTAGCACGTGTGTAGCCCCGGACGTAAGGGCCATGATGACTTGACGTCGTCCCCTCCTTCCTCTCTGTTTGCACAGGCAGTCTGTTTAGAGTCCCCACCATAACGTGCTGGCAACTAAACATAGGGGTTGCGCTCGTTGCGGGACTTAACCCAACACCTCACGGCACGAGCTGACGACAGCCATGCAGCACCTAGTTTCGTGTGATTGCTCACTGATCCATCTCTGGATCATTCACTAACTTTCAAGCCCGGGTAAGGTTCCTCGCGTATCATCGAATTAAACCACATGCTCCTCCGCTTGTGCGGGCCCCCGTCAATTCCTTTGAGTTTCACTCTTGCGAGCGTACTCCCCAGGTGGAACACTTAACGCTTTCGCTTAGCCGCTGACTGTGTATCGCCAACAGCGAGTGTTCATCGTTTAGGGCGTGGACTACCAGGGTATCTAATCCTGTTTGATCCCCACGCTTTCGTGCCTCAGCGTCAATAAGACCATAGTAAGCTGCCTTCGCAATCGGTGTTCTGAGACATATCTATGCATTTCACCGCTACTTGTCTCATTCCGCCTACCTCTAGTCCATTCAAGCCCATCAGTATCAAGGGCACTGCGATAGTTGAGCTACCGTCTTTCACCCCTGACTTAACAGGCCGCCTACGCACCCTTTAAACCCAATAAATCCGGATAACGCTTGGATCCTCCGTATTACCGCGGCTGCTGGCACGGAGTTAGCCGATCCTTATTCCTTCGGTACATTCAGCTATTTACACGTAAATAGGTTTATTCCCGAATAAAAGCAGTTTACAACCCATAGGGCAGTCTTCCTGCACGCGGCATGGCTGGTTCAGAGTTGCCTCCATTGACCAATATTCCTTACTGCTGCCTCCCGTAGGAGTCTGGTCCGTGTCTCAGTACCAGTGTGGGGGGCCATCCTCTCAGATCCCCTAGTCATCGTCGCCTTGGTGGGCCGTTACCCCGCCAACTAGCTAATGACACGCATGCCCATCTCCATCCCATAAATGTTTGATCATTGGATAATGCCATCCTGTGATTTTATGCGGTATTAATCCGGATTTCTCCGGGCTATCCCCCAGATGAAGGTAGGTTGCATACGCGTTACGCACCCGTGCGCCGGTCTCAAAGAAGCAAGCCTCTTCTACCCCTCGACTTGCATGTATTAGGCCTGCCGCTAGCGTTCATCCTGAGCCAGGATCAAACTCTCCATTGTAAAATGTGTTGTAAGATTCTGACCAGTTTTAACTATCGTTAAAAATAGTCTTCTTTTGTTTTGTCCGTTGGACATTGACTTTAAAATGTAATAAGGAACTCTGTACTTGAATTCGTACTTCATTACCCCACTACGCATCATTGACATCTCTTTTAAGAACTTATCGACAATCGCCTCACGGCCTGTCTCTATATATCTGCTCGCTTCATCTGGGCATGAGTCTTGATCGTCTCTTCCCTGTTTCCGCTCGTTTCAATCTTTTTGTTTCTGGTCTTCCGCGACATCCGCCGCTCGACTTTTTTCCTTTCCTTTCGGTTGGGAGTGCAAAGGTAGAAAACTTTTTCGGACTTCCAAATAAAATAATCTTTATTTTTTCGTTCCCGTTTTCTTTCTGCTTTTCAATATGCCGCTTTTTCAGGCGGCTTCCCGTTCCTTCCGAACCGGGCTGCAAAGGTAGCGATCTTTTTCTTTTCCGCAAATTTATTTTAAAATAAATTCTTGGCCTTTTTCTCCTCTCACATTCCCCAGATCCATCTTTTCACTGCAACCGTTTCCTCCGAAGCGGGATGCAAAAATAGAAAAAATTCCGCTCCCAGCAAATACTACACACCCTTTTTTTTGATCTTTATTGTAAAAGCCTGTTTTTCAAGCGGAAAATTTTTCGAGAACAGCAAAACAAATAGGGCAATCGGGTGTATGCTTCGGAAAATCACATCCGCAGGACGCTGGCTGAGCTAGCGGGAGCAGGAAACAAAGGAAAGGCTTATGCTGCAAAGCGTGAGCTTTCTTGGGTTTTTGAACCATATAGAGATATAGAAAATATAGGTTTTACAGCCCAAAGGTTGTTTTGGCTTCAGCGGCCGCTGTGATTTTGGCCTTCACCATGCGCTTTTTGTTTTTATGAACCATATAGATATATAGGACATATAGACTGAAAGTATATTGGTTACTTAGCTAGTAAGTCAGAGCGGAAAGGGGTTCGGTATCGAGGTTTTTGGTTTGTTGGACGGGTAGAATGTTGTTATATCTAACGGATGTCTCTACCAGAACCGATCTCAACGGAAAATCAATGATTGATAATTGTAGCAAACAAGTTCAGTGCCTAATTCTGGAGACAAAAAGTTAAAGCAGAGGTTTGGCTAAAGTTCGACAATGCAAATAGCGCTTTCTAAATCAATATTGACCCGTACTTAGCATCACTAATGTGCAAGCTCTAACCGGTTCAATTCCATGCTGATCTAATAACTTTTCAAGTTCAAAGTTTTCAGTGCCAGGATTAAAAATCACCCGCTTTGGCTTGGTGTCTAGTATATAATCATGATACTGAGGCTGCAAGGCTGGTCCAATATAAAGTGTAACAGTGTCAATATCGTCATGGATTACTCCGGGCTTTTCGATCTCGATGCCAGCAACTTCACCTTTTTTGATGCCAACATTTACAAAATCGTGATTGAAGCGCTTTAACATATGAGCGGCTTTATAAGCATATCTAGATGGATCTGGTGAAGCTCCTATTATTAATGTCTTTTTCATTTCTTAAAGTTAAGCATTATTGAATTTTGATAATAGCGCAATTTGGCCAGCATGATAAGCGTGGTGTTGTATCAAGCCATTTAACAACTCTGCATTGGTTATTGCTGAACCTGAAATTGGAATGATTTCATTTAATGTTTCTAAATCCCATTGACTATCTGAAAATTCAGTGCATTGCCTGATAAGTTCTTCATTGGCTACCTTGAAATCAAAAATAATTCTCTCCCACGCTTGAGCAGATTTTGCTTCCGGAATTGGCCAATCTCCTTTTATTGGTTCACCCGAGGGTGCGCCCATCAACCTTGAAGTCACTTCTTCTGTCCAAGAGGTAAGGTGGAGTGCAATTTCTGCAATAGAATGTGCTCCAGGAATGAAATGTTCGAAGGCATTTTCTGCCAGAACATTATTTAAAATCTGCATGGAATGATTACCATGCCAAGCATCGCCATTAAAGGCTTTTTGCATTTCGTTTAAAATATTCAGCATATTTAAACAACAAGCCTAGGATTATAATGTTTTATAGCGATTTTAGGATTGCATTGGCACAATTAATTCCATCAATAGCAGCTGAAACAATTCCGCCAGCATACCCTGCACCTTCTGCGCAAGGATACAAGCCCTTAATCTGGGGATGCTGATAAGATTCTTTATCTCGTGGAATACGAACGGGAGAAGAGGTTCGGCTTTCTACACCAACCAAGATTGCCTCATTTGTATAATACCCTTTCATTTTTTTTCCAAACAAGGGCAGTGCTGCTTTTAAACTCTCGGATACGAATTGGGGGAGAATATTATCTAACATTACGCTTTTGGTACCTGGCAGATAAGAATTTCTAGGCAAATCTATCGATAGCTTGTTATTGACAAAATCTATCAGGCGTTGGGCCGGAGCTACCAAATTTCCACCGCCAGCTTCGAAAGCAAGCTTTTCTATTTCCGATTGAAAGTTTAGCATTCTCAGCGGATCATAACCCTGAACATCATCTAAAGTAACCTGAACAACGGTGCCAGAATTTGCAAAAGGATTATTCCTTTTTGAAGGCGACCAGCCGTTTACCACGATCTCATTTTCGCCCGTAGCACAAGGTGCTATAATGCCGCCGGGACACATACAAAATGAAAACACTCCGCGTGCCCCCACCTGCTCTACCAAGCTATAATAAGCAGGCGGTAAAAATTCAGACCGTATATCGCAATGATATTGGGCTGCATCGATAATTTCCTGAGGGTGTTCAATTCTTACTCCTAATGCAAATGGCTTTGCTTCGATTAGAATATTCTTTCTATGCAATAATTCATATACATCTCTTGCGGAGTGACCAGTGGCAAGAATGAGATGGTCTGCATAGATCTTATCTTCAAAATTTACCTCAATGCCTTTTACTTTACCAAATTCGGTAATGATGTCTGTCATCTGTGTATCGAAGAAAACTTCTCCACCGGCATTTAATATGGTATCCTTTATTGCAGTAATAATGTGTGGCAACTTGTTTGTACCAATGTGCGGCCGAGCATCTATCGTAATATCCTTCTCAGCACCGTGATCAACAAAAACCTGTAATACTTTATTTATATCCCCCCTTTTATTGGAGCGTGTATAAAGTTTCCCATCAGAATAGGTACCGGCGCCGCCTTCTCCATAACAATAATTTGATTCGGTATTGACCAGACCTTGTTTATTTATAGCTGCTAAATCTCTGCGGCGCTGCTTCACATCTTTTCCACGCTCAATGATGATGGGTTTTAAACCATTCTCAATACATTGTAATGCGGCAAATAATCCTGCAGGCCCGGCCCCAATAATTAATACAGGTTTTGCATCACTAACATTTTGATAAGTGACCACCGAGATATCTATTGCAGGTTCTTCATCAATAAAAACCCTTACTTGCAGGCGAAAAATAACCTTTCTGGAACGGGCATCAATAGAACGTTTCAAAATCTCGAAAGCCTTGATTCGGTTTTCCGGCAATTTTAAGGATTCTGAAAGCTTGGTTTTGATGATTTCATCCTGATCGAGCTGATGAGGAAGAAGCGTAATTTCGATGTCTTTTTGCATATATCATTGCTCAGGTATTTATCCCAAGAAAGTACAAAAATACAAAATCGGAGCAATAAATAGTATTTAACTGATTGTGCTGTTAAATTATCATATGGTTAGAGTTTTTAGTGATGCTAAAAGCTGTTATTATGACAGTTTGTAACAAAGGCATACAATTTGATATCTAATTTGTAAATTGAATAAAATTTAATTGGAACAAAGACAAAAAACATAAATATGAAAAAATTAGTATTTGGAATTATTGCTGCTGTAATTGCGGTAAGCACTTTAAGCTCATGCGGATACAATAGTATGGTGAGCCTGGACGAGAATGTGAAATCGAAATGGGGAACGGTACAAACACAATATCAAAGAAGAGCGGATTTGATTCCGAACCTGGTAGCGACTGTTAAAGGTGCAGCAAAATTTGAACAGGGAACATTGACGGCAGTTACCGAAGCAAGAGCAAAGGCAACTCAGATGACTGTTAAAGCAGATGATTTGACTCCTGAAAATATTCAAAAATATCAAGCCGCACAAGGCCAGTTAAGTCAGGCTTTGGGTAAGTTACTATCCATCACGGAAAACTATCCAGAACTTAGGGCTACCCAGCAGTTTAGTGATCTATCTGCCCAATTGGAAAGTACCGAAAACAGGATTACTGTAGCACGTAAAGATTTTAATGATGCTGTTCAGCAATATAATGGTAAGATCAGATCTTTTCCTACTAATTTAACAGCAGGGATGTTTGGATTTAAACCTAAAGGTTATTTTGAAGCGGATGCCACTGCAAAAGATGCACCAAAGGTAGAATTCTAACTATTGAACGATAACATTTCGGGGTAATACGTGTTTAACTGTTTTAACATGTATTACCCTTTTTTACTTCTAAAACTAAAGACATGTCGTTATTTTCAGAGTTGGAACAAGACAAAATTGCAAAGGCCATTACCGATGCCGAAAAAGCAACCACGGGTGAAATCAGGATTGCGATAGAAAAGCACTGCCCCGATGATCCTTTTACCAGAGCTACACAGTATTTCTCTGACTTGGATATGGATAAAACATCGCGAAGAAATGGCGTTTTGATTTACCTGGCGCATGTTGATCATAAATTTGCCATCATCGGTGACTCAGGGATTAATACTCTGGTACCGGAAAATTTCTGGGAAACTACTAAAATTGCCATGACTGCCCATTTTGCCAAAGGCGATTTAGCCGATGGAATAATTGCAGGAGTAGCTTTGGCTGGAGAAAAACTAGCATTATTTTTTCCTCCTCAAAATGGAGATATAAATGAATTGCCAAATGATATTGTTTACATGGACGACAAAAAAAATAAATAAGAGATGAGAAAAATATTCCTTTTATTCTTATTTATCTTCACGGCAAGCATTGGCTTTGGCCAAGATTTTCCCGAAAAACCATCTACTCTGGTTAATGATTATGCAGGTGTGCTTTCTATTGAACAAAGAGCATCCCTCGAGAAAAAGCTTGTAGCATTTGATGATTCTTCCTCCACGCAAATAGCGATTGCGGTATTGAAATCGGTTGGGGATTATGATATTAACGAATATGCTGTAGAACTCGGTAGAAAATGGGGCGTGGGCCAGGGAGGTAAAAATAACGGAATCATGATTGTAGTGGCGGTTGGAGATCGGAAAATCTCTATTCAAACTGGCTACGGCGTAGAAGGTGCTTTACCTGATGTTTACGCAAAGCGAATTATAGATGAAGATATTAAGCCAAATTTTAGAACCGGTGATTACTATACGGGATTAGACCAGGCAACCACAGAAATAATTAAGTATACTAAAGGCGAATATAAGAATGATAAACCTCGAACATCGAATGCCTCAAAAAAAGGCGGCGTTGGTAGTATTGCTGTAATTATCATTATTGTTATTGTAGTGATTATCATCATGCGTAAAGGTGGTGGAGGAGGCGGCAGCGAAATTATTGGTGGCCGTGGTGCTTCAAATGCGCTTTTTTGGGCTATGCTTTTCGGAAGTGGAAGTGGCCGCGGTAGCGGAAGCAGCTGGGGTAGCGGTGGCTTTGGAGGAGGTTCTTCTGGAGGTGGCGGTGGATTTGGTGGCTTCGGCGGTGGAAGTTTTGGCGGTGGCGGATCAAGTGGCAGCTGGTAGAACCGAGTTATAAGTAATAGGTAATAGGTAATAGGTTTGGAATACTCACCTAACTATTTGTTAATAGCGCCTATTTACTTTGAAGCAAAAAACATTAAAACTAAATGTATAGAAAAGACTTAATCACCGCGGAGATCCAAAAGCTTGCTGAAGTTTTAGCCCGGATTATGGGGCTGAAACTAGAAGGTAAACTTCGAGATGCTCAGGCAATGTTTGACGAAACAATGGAAAAAAGTTTCACTTTAGCACCCGCAAGCTTAGAAGATACCGATCTAGCTATTTTCAAAACCTGGCTTGAATCTGCAAATCTGTCTCCCGAGAAGCTTGATTCGCTAAGTGAATTTTTATACTATGAACTGGGGGTAAGCGCTGAACGAAACAAGCTAATCGCCCCTAAACTAAATATGATCTATAATTATTTATCAGATAAACATAAGGTTGTACATTTGGTTAATCTGCATCGACAGAAAACGATTCAGCAATATATTTAATTTACGATTTCAGATTAAGAAATATGACCAAAATTGAAAAGTGGCGAAAGCTTGCTTCTAAATATTTAGTGAAAGAAAAGTGGGCTACGCTAAGAGTAGACGAAGTGATGCTTCCTAACGGGACTGTTAAAGATGATTATTTCGTACTCGAATATCCTGATTGGGCCACTGCGATCGCCTTAACGGAAGAAGGCAAAATGATATTGGTTCGGCAATACCGCCATGCTGCTGATATCGTTTCTTTGGAAGTTCCTGGCGGTGTAATAGATGGAGATGAAGGTCCGGAGGCAGGTGTAAAGCGGGAGTTATTGGAAGAAACTGGTTACACCTTCAAAACTTGCAAACTGGTTGCCGAGCTCTATCCCAATCCGGCTACAGCAAACAACAGAACATTTACTTATGTATTAACAGGCGGGATTAAAACGCATGAACAACATTTAGATGAACACGAAATTCTAAGCGTTGAAGAATATACCATTGATGAAGTAAAACTATTACTTAAAGAAAATAAGATTGCCCAATGTATACACGTGGCCGCATTGCATTATGGTTTAGCTGCGCTAGAGGACATGAAAGAAGTATAAAACTCTTTTCACCCTTGCCCTATTTGGGAACGTAGCACTCGACGAGTACAAAAAAAGGTCCTGATTTGAATTCAAATCAGGACCTTTTTTGTGATAATAGCTATCAAATATATTTAATAAATCATCTTCCTTAAAACCTGATTAGCTCATTTTCAATTTCTTTTGGATATCATGAACATAAGCTTTAAATTTCTTATCCGTATCGATTAAATCTTCTACCGTTTGGCAAGCATAAATTACCGTACTATGATCGCGGCCACCAAAGAAAGCACCAATAGTTTTTAGTGATGATTTGGTATGGCTCTTTGAAAGATACATTGAAATTTGGCGGGCCTGTACAATTTCCCGTTTCCGGGTTTGCGACTTTACCATATCAACCGGAACCTCAAAATATTCGCAAACCAATTTCTGGATATATTCCATTGAAATTTCTTTCGATGTATTTTTAATAAAGTTCTTCAACATTTGTTTAGCTAACGCTAAATCGATCTCTTTCTTATTCAACGTTGCTTGGGCAAGTAAAGAAACCATAGCACCTTCCAGCTCACGAACATTATTATCAATGTTATGCGCAACGTATTCAACTACCTCACCAGGCAATTCAATTCCATCTGCATACATTTTCTTTCTTAAGATGGCAATACGCGTTTCCAAATCAGGGATTTGCAAATCGGCAGATAGACCCCATTTGAAACGACTTAAAAGGCGTTCTTCCAAGCCAGCTAAATCTTTTGGTGCTTTATCTGAAGTTAAGATCACTTGCTTACCAGATTGGTGCAGATGATTAAAAATATGGAAGAAAATATCTTGAGTCTTCTCCTTACCGGCAAAATTGTGTACATCATCCATGATGATTACATCCATTGCCTGATAGAAATTCACAAAATCGTTAATAGTATTGTTCTTTAATGAATCTACAAACTGCTGGCAAAATTTCTCACAGCTCACATAAATCACCAGTTTATCTGGCATGCTGCGTTTAATTTCATTACCAATTGCTTGCGCTAAGTGAGTTTTACCCAAACCAACCCCACCATAAATCATCAATGGGTTGAATGAAGTTCCACCTGGTTTTGCCGCTACGGCATATCCTGCAGAGCGAGCTAAACGGTTGCAATCGCCCTCTATATAATTTTCAAAAGTATAATTGGAATTTAATTGTGGATCAACATTTAATTTTTTTAATCCAGGGATGATGAAAGGGTTTTTGATGTCCTTATTTATTGAAACTGGGATTGGCATCGATTGCACTTTTGCCTCTGCCCCATTTCCATTTGATGGCATGTTTGTGGTATATGGACTACCACTGTTCGATGATTTATCAACAACGATATTATATTCCAACCGGCCATCCTCTCCAAGTTGTTTTTTTACTGTTTTACGTAGTAAGCCTACATAATGTTCTTCAAGCCATTCGTAAAAGAACAAACTTGGTACTTGTATGGTTAAAACCTTACCTTCCAATTTAAGGGCTGTGATAGGCTCGAACCAGGTTTTGAAACTTTGGTTCGGGATGTTATCCTTAATAATTTGAAGACAGTTCTTCCACACTTCTGTACAAGTTTTTTCCATTGCGATTTTTATAATTTATTGGTTTACAGTACCGATTCGAATTAAAAGGATGGTCCGTTTCGGGACTACGAATATTGAGAAAATTATCAACATTTTAAACAAAAATCTCAAATAAATCGTAACGTACTGATAAGGAATATGGTAGCTTGCTTAACCTCAATTTTTTGTGTTGATAACTATTTATTAACACCGGTTTTCCACATTTCCCTTCATTTAACGCCAATATCCGAACCTTATTTGAATCTCCCTCACAGAAGCAAAATCCAAGCCACTACACCATTTTGTTGGGGTATTTGTTAGAGTTTTTGTTTTGGAAAAACCAAAGAACTGACTATCAAAGCAATTACTTTAAAGCAGATAAAATGGTGTTAAAATTTTCCCGTTGAAACGGGATACATTGTGGTAAGATTTCCCCTTTTTACATCCTGAGTAGACTAGATTTATATTTAATGTCTGAGCCAGTTTAGTTTTAGAATATGTCGTTGTGCTTGTAGCCTAATAACTTTATAACAGAAAACATACGACTGGACTGGAAGCGCTTATTATATGAAAAGCTCTAGGCTAAAAATGAAGTATCAGTTGTTAATACT
The DNA here is from genome assembly GCF_979258625.1 of Pedobacter sp. AC212. Classification (NCBI taxonomy): domain Bacteria; kingdom Pseudomonadati; phylum Bacteroidota; class Sphingobacteriia; order Sphingobacteriales; family Sphingobacteriaceae; genus Pedobacter; species Pedobacter sp. AC212. The sequence continues at coordinate 4,972,772 of NZ_OZ409870.1, forward strand.
CTCCAAATACTTTACGCAATACGTTGGCAATTTCGCCTAGTGTTGCATATTTCTCTACGGCATCAATAATCAGCGGCATCAAATTTTTAGTACCGATTGCTGCTTTCTCCAATGCATTGAGTGCTTCCATTACTTCAACGTTGTTACGTTCGCTTTTTAAGCGGTGAAGTTTTTCGGTTTGCAACACGCGGATAGAATCATCGATATTAAAAACCTCTGTTAAACCCTCCTCTTGTTGGGTAAATTTGTTTACGCCCACCGAAATCCGCTCACCTGTTTCAATTTCTTTTTGATATTGATAAGATGCACTGGCAATCTCATTTTGCATGTAATCACTTTCTATGGCATTTACCGAACCTCCCATCGCATCGATCTTATCAATATAAGCCCAGGCCGCGGCTTCAACTTCATCAGTTAGATTTTCGATAAAGAATGAGCCCGCTAAAGGGTCGACTGTATCGGTTACGCCACTTTCAAATGCTATAATTTGCTGTGTACGCAAAGCGATTTTTGCCGCAGCTTCGGTGGGTAAGGAAAGCGCTTCATCATAGCCATTGGTATGGAGCGACTGCGTTCCGCCTAATACCGCAGCCATGGCTTGGTTGGTTACCCTGATTACATTGTTGAGTGGCTGCTGCGCAGTTAGCGTTGAGCCACCCGTTTGAGTATGAAAACGCAACATTTGAGCCTTTTCATCAGTAGCACCCAGGTCTTTCGTTATCTTTGCCCACATTCTTCGGGCTGCCCTAAACTTGGCAATCTCTTCAAAGAAGTTATTATGGCAATTAAAGAAAAACGACAAACGTTTTGCAAATACATTAATATCCAAACCCTTATCTATCGCAGCTTTCAAATAGGTTTTTCCGTTAGCCAGAGTAAATGCCAGCTCTTGCACCGCAGAAGATCCCGCTTCGCGGATATGGTAACCAGAGATAGAAATGGTATTCCATTTTGGTACTTCTTTACTGCAAAACTCAAAAATATCGGTAATTAACCTCATTGATGGTTTTGGAGGATAGATATACGTTCCTCTTGCGGCGTATTCTTTTAAAATATCGTTTTGGATGGTACCCGATATCTGTTTCAAATCTGCTCCCTGTTTTTTAGCTAATGCAATGTACATGGCCAATAAAATTGATGCCGTCGCATTGATCGTCATCGAAGTGGTAATGTTTTTCAATTCAATACCATCGAAAAGAATCTCTATATCTTTTAACGAATCGATGGCCACACCTACTTTTCCAACTTCTCCATCTGACATTTCATGATCAGAATCGTAGCCGATTTGCGTAGGTAAATCGAATGCTACCGACAATCCGGTAGTTCCCTGGGCCAATAAATAATGGTAACGTTTATTTGATTCTTCTGCGGTAGAAAACCCCGCATATTGACGCATGGTCCATAACCTTCCGCGATACATATCTTTCTGAATTCCTCGGGTAAAAGGAAATTCACCAGCTTTTTCTTCCATCGGCTTTGCCGAAGTATAAATCTCTTTAATTTCGATGCCCGAAGTGGTAGTATGTTTGTTATCGCTCATATTTGGTTAGTTCAATAGGCCTTGTCGATTTGTGAACTGATCGCTACTTGTAATATCACTAAATCAATTAATACTTCTTTTTAAATTGATCAACTTTAAAGCCAATCGCTTATTATCAATTTAGAATAGCTTCTGAATATCTTTTTTGATCAACTCTATAGTCAAATCATAAGGATTTTCATCAATACTGGCCATGTGTTGTAAAATCGCTTTACTTAATTCAATACCATTTGCATCAGCAGGTAATCCTTGCACAGCATTATTAATCATAGCGATGGTATCATCCTTAAGTTTTCGTACCACATTCCAGGTTACGCTATCTACATAGAGCTGTTGCGTAATGTTATGTTGATATTCGGACCGCACCTCATTTAAAATTCCGGCTTGTAATGTTCCAATGCCTATCCCTTGTTGATGGAGGCGTACTAACAAATTAGCAGGATTGATGCGATCAGTAAAAATGATCAATCGTTCGTGTGCCTGTAAGCGCAACGGTAATAAATGTGCTCTACTTTCCTTATTAAGTTCAATATTTTTTAAGTTGAAAAAACGTTGTATATCGTTCTTTAAAATATAATAAACCGCCATCAAGGCTAAAAAGATACCTGCAAATAGAATAACTATATCTGTTAAAATCTGTTGAATATTCATACTATTGTTTAAATACGGTAATATTAACCCACCGTTAAAAGCAAAAATGTGCATTATTATTTATATTTGTAACAGATAAAATTTAAATAACATGAGCACAACAGTTGATACATCATTTGCACCAGTTACTTTTTCGGAAGGTGCAGCAAAAGAGTTATATAAATTAAAAGATCAGCAGGAGATTAGTGAGGATTATGGTTTACGTGTAGGCGTTGAAGGTGGTGGCTGCGCTGGAATGAACTACGTTTTAGGCTTCGACCAGAAAAAAGAAGGCGATCAGGAATTTTTTATTGATGGCATTAAGGTTTTTATGAACAAAGCACATCAAATGTACCTGATGGGTATGATGATTGACTGGCAAGATGGTTTAAACTCTCGCGGTTTTACATTCGTTAACCCGAATGCTACAAGCACTTGCGGTTGCGGAACGAGTTTCTCGGCATAAATAAAATATTATTGTAACATATAGTGCGGTCCCTTTGTCTAAACATCGGGACTTTTTTTATTTTTACAGGCTTTGTCCGCCAAACGCTTATCGCAATACTAAATGAACTACAGAGAAAACATCAGACTGGCATTAGAATCTATCAAGGGCAATCGCTTACGCACCATGCTTACTGCCCTAATTATTGCCATAGGTTTAATGGCTCTGGTAGGTATTTTAACCACTCTTGATGCTGTAAAGAAAAGTATGACTGATGCTTTTAGTAGCATGGGTGCCAACTCATTTACAATTAGAAACCGCGGAACAGGAATTAGAATTGGAAACGGAAAAAGACCAAAACCTTTTAAATCTATCCGTTATGAAGATGCCGTTAAATTTAAAAATGGCTTAAATGCCCCGGCTACGGTTGCCGTTAGTGTTTTTGCCAGCGGTGGTTCTACCGTAAAGTATGGTACATTAAAAACAAATCCTAACATTAACGTTCAGGGTATAGATGAGAATGGATTAGCTTCGCAAGGCTTGAGTTTATCAGAAGGTAGAAACTTCGGACTTTCTGAAGTTGCCATGGGAAGCAATGTGTGTATTGTTGGAGGAGAAGTTGTAGAACGACTTTTTAAGGATTCTGATCCGATGGATAAGTTGATCAACGTTGGAAACAATCGTTTTAAAATTATCGGCGTGTTGGCAAAAAAAGGTTCTAGTATGGGGTTTAGCGGAGATAGGGCAGTATATGTTCCTTTGTTAAAAGCCAAACAGATTAATGCCAACGCTAATCCATCTTACACCATCACTGTAATGGTATCTGATAATAATGATCAGGAAAATGTAATTGGCGAATCGACAGCGTTATTTAGAAATATCCGTAAAGTAAAAATTGGCGAGGGCAATAATTTTGAAATTACCAAGAGCGATGCCATTGCGCAAACCTTATTCGAAAACCTGGCTTTTGTTGCCGTTGGCGGCGTAGCGATCGGTATTATTACTTTACTGGGCGCTTCTATTGGTTTGATGAATATTATGCTGGTAAGTGTTACTGAGCGTACACGTGAAATCGGAATCAGAAAAGCCATTGGTGCTAATCCTCAGGTTATTCGCAGACAATTTCTAATTGAGGCTGTGGTAATTTGCCTAATGGGCGGGGTATTAGGTATATTTTTAGGCATTGTTTTAGGAAATGTGATATCATTAGCCATGGGCGGTGCCTTCATTATTCCATGGTTTTTCATTATCGGAGGCTTTGCCCTTTGTGTGTTGGTAGGAATCGTTTCCGGATACTATCCAGCAAAAAAAGCCTCGAAATTAGATCCTGTTGAGGCTTTAAGATATGAATAAGCCCCAATTTCGCAAACTGGCTGATTAAATCAACACATTATTTAGCTGATGCTGGCTTAGTAGGCGCTGCATTATTGGAGTAGTCAAGCTATCTTCCAGCGCAGCTGCATGTTTTAAGTGGTGCATGTCGCTTCCAATAAAATCAACCAAATGGTTTTCGGCCATTTCTTCAGCAACTTTTTTGGCACCGGAGCCATAATATCCTGTTAAGGCAATTGAATTCACTTGCAACAAACAACCAGTTTCTTTGATCTGGCTATAATTTTCTAAACTGCCGTAGTAGTATGGATAGCGTTCGGGATGAGCAAGCACCGGTTTATAACCTGCATCTTGCATCATTTTTATCGTGTCGAATAAATTTTGAGGCGCATTGATATAAGAAAGTTCAAAGAGCAAGTAATTGCTACCAAAAGTGAGCACTTCTTTTTGCTTAACTTTCTTCTCTAATGTTTCATCTAGATAATATTCGGCGGCGGCGTCAACCTCCAAATCAAGCTGAATTTCTTGTAAACCTTTCCTTAAAATATCTAAACTGCGATTAATGGTATCAGGCGTATTGCGAAAATAATCGGCCATGATATGTGGGGTGGCAATTAGTTTTTTAAATCCCAATGATTTGAACTTTTTAGCCAGTAGAATCGAATCATTTATGGTTTGTGCACCATCATCTATCCCAGGAATAATATGAGAATGCATATCAGTTCCAATATTTGAAAAGTTAAATTCGGGAACTATTTTTTTCTTCTTAAACAATCCGAACATAGCGATAGATCATGACTTTAACTTAATTCTTTTGGCAAATTTGATGCTTCGGCTGCCGCTGCTAATTTAGAAGAATAGATTTTATCGAGCAAATTATTTAAGCTTTCGCTTAAATCAAACTGCAAATCTTCATGCAGTTTCTTGTACTTATTAATGGTTATTGCAACTGTTTTAATGTAAAACGATGAAAACAAAATCATATAATCGCGATAGCCAAAAATAGATTTTCGGTAATCGAAAGGAACGACATTTAGAATGAAGAGCTTCAGTTCTACTTCTCCGATAGGATCTTTTGTAACCTTATAAAAATGGTTAACCGATGTGATCATTTTTCTCACTTTAACTAAAGCCTCTTTTGCATTGAGTTTTCTAAGTTCAGAAACTTGTTCGCTCACATCGGTTTTTATTTTTTCTTTGCGATCTTCCAGATCACTTTCACTTTCTAAAAGTTTGTAGTGAAGATGTTCTGTGAGCACTTTATCTTTGGCTATTAAACGCAATAAGAGCTTATCTTTTTCTTTGATAGGCAAATCTGTAATTGCCGTTTTTAGATCTTTGTGCTCTGATAATTTCATTTAAAAAGGGTTAGCCTTGATGTATTTTTCCCACTCCCAAGCCGAACGCATCATTTCATTGATATCAAGATTTGCTTTCCAGCCTAATTCATTATTTGATTTTTGCACATCGCCAAAAATCTGTACAATATCACCAGCTCTTCTTGGTCCGATTTTGTAATTAAGTTTTTCTCTGGTAACATTTTCAAAGGCTGAAATAATTTCCAAAACTGATGATCCTTTACCCGTTCCGATATTGAAAACCTCATAATTTGAGTTTGCTTTACCATCTTCGAGACGTTTTATGGCAGCAACGTGAGCTTTGGCTAAATCTACCACGTGAATGTAATCGCGAATGGCAGAACCATCAGGTGTTTCATAGTCATCGCCATATACTGTAATCGGACCACGTTTACCAATAGCCGATTGTGTGATGAAAGGAACCAAATTTGCCGGAACACCATTTGGCAATTCTCCTATCAATGCAGTTTCATGTGCGCCAACCGGATTGAAATAACGCAAAGCAATTACATTTAAATCTGGAGTAACCGCAGCCGTTTCGGCTAAAATTTCTTCGGCAATTTGCTTCGTATTTCCATATGGCGACTCTGCTTTTTTAACCTCAGCAGCTTCAGTTACTGGTAGGCTATCTGGCTGACCGTAAACCGTACAAGATGATGAAAATACAAAATCAATTTTTTTATTGAATGATACAAGGAGGTTGATTAGCCCATAAAAATTATTTTTATAATATTTTAAAGGTTTTTCTACCGATTCTCCAACTGCTTTTGAAGCCGCGAAGTGGATAATGCCTGTGATATCGGTATTATTTTCCGCGAAATCCTGTACAGCTTTATCATCCTGAAGATCAATTTCTACAAACTCAAACCACTTACCAGTAATGGCATGCAATTGGGTTAAAATTTTAATGTTCGAGTTCGAAAGATTATCAACGATAATCACTTCATAACCTGCATTATGCAACTCTACTACGGTGTGCGAACCAATATATCCTGTTCCGCCGGTAACTAATATCTTTGACATTTTTAACGGTTAAATGTGGTAAAATCTTTATGATCTATTTTCGCTAAAGCCTCTGGAGGCAATGATTTAAAATATTCGTAGGTAATTTTTAGTCCTTCTGCACGTCCTACTTTTGGCTCCCATCCTAAAATTTCTCTTGCTTTGGTGATATCAGGTCTTCTTTGCTTTGGATCGTCCTGAGGAAGCTCCTTATAAACTATTTTTTGTGATGTTCCTGTAAGCTTGATAATCTCTTCGCAGAACTGTTTGATGGTAATTTCATCTGGATTACCGATATTCATTGGTTGGGCATAATCGCTCATCAACAGGCGGTAAATCCCTTCTATTAAGTCATCAACATAACAAAAAGAACGGGTTTGACTACCATCACCGAAGACAGTTAAATCTTCGCCCCGTAATGCCTGACCAATAAATGCTGGTAAAACCCGACCATCATTTAGTCGCATTCTTGGTCCGTAAGTATTAAATATCCTTACGATTCTGGTTTCTACGCCATGGAAAGTATGGTAAGCCATGGTGATGGCTTCCTGAAAACGCTTTGCTTCATCGTAAACCCCACGAGGACCTACCGGGTTTACATTTCCCCAATATTCTTCGGGCTGTGGGTTTACACTTGGATCACCATAAACTTCGGAAGTTGAAGCAATAAGCATTCGGGCACTTTTGTTTCTGGCCAAGCCTAATAAATTGTGCGTTCCCAATGAACCAACCTTCAACGTTTGAATGGGGATTTTTAAGTAATCAATCGGGCTAGCTGGCGAAGCAAAATGTAAAATATAATCAAGCTTGCCAGGAATGTGCACAAATTTGGATACATCGTGATTGTAAAATTCAAAATTTTCCAGCTTGAACAGATGTTCTATATTTGCCAGATCTCCGGTAATCAAATTATCCATCCCGATCACATGGAAATCTTCTTTTATAAACCTATCGCATAAATGCGAGCCTAAAAAACCTGCTGCGCCGGTGATTAAAATCTTCTTTTTGCCCATGTTAATCTATTAGCTTTCTTCCTATGCTGTTATAATAGTAACCAAGATCGATCATTTTTTGCAAATCGTATAAATTGCGACCATCAAAAACTACTTTACTTTTTAAGGCTTCATCAATTTTATCGAAATCAGGATTTCTAAAAACCGACCATTCTGTAGCAATAAGCAATGCATCTGCATTTTCTAAGGCTTCATATTGGTTTTTAGCATAATTCACTTTATCACCTATGGTATTTTTTACATTCCCCATTGCTTCCGGATCGAAAACCGTTACAGTTGCACCGTTGGCAACCAGTGAATCAATAATATATAAAGCCGGCGCTTCGCGGATATCATCCGTTTCTGGTTTAAAAGCCAGACCCCAAAGAGCAAAATGCTTGCCTTTAATATCGTTTTTGTAATATTTTAACACCTTATCAACTAAGATGGTTTTCTGTCGTTCATTAACCTCCATCACCGATTTTAAAATCTGGAAATCATATTTGTAATCATCCGAAGATTTAACCAGCGCCTGGACATCTTTTGGGAAACAAGAGCCACCATAACCTACACCTGGAAATAAAAAGCGCTTTCCAATCCGGTCATCAGAACCGATTCCTTTTCTAACGGCATCAACATCAGCACCTACTAACTCGCAGAGATTTGCAATTTCGTTCATGAAGGTGATTTTAGTGGCTAAAAAAGAATTTGCAGCATATTTTGTTAATTCAGAAGAACGCTCATCCATAAAAAGAATGGGGTTTCCCTGGCGAACATAAGGACCATAAAGTTCGGCCATTATTTTTTTTGCTTTCTCACTTCTGGTACCAAGCACCACACGGTCTGGCTTCATGAAATCATCAACAGCAACACCCTCTCTTAAAAATTCTGGGTTCGAAACCACATCAACCTCAATACTAGTATTCTCCGTGAAAACCGCTTTTACTTTATCGGCCGTCCCTACCGGAACGGTAGATTTGTTGACAATGATTTTGTACTCTGTGATTAGCTTTGAAATGTCTTTTGCTGCACCTAAAATATAAGATAAATCTGCAGCCCCATCTCCACCCGGAGGCGTTGGCAAAGCCATGAAAATAATTTGAGCATCCTTTATTGCATCGGCCAAAATTGTGGTAAAGGTTAGCCGACCTTGTTCTATGTTTCTATGGAATAATAAATCTAAACCAGGTTCGTAAATGGGAACCTCGCCGTTCTGCATTTTCAGAACTTTATCCTCATTTATATCCACACAAATCACATCGTTTCCTGTCTCGGCTAAACATGTTCCGGTAACCAATCCTACATATCCGGTACCAATAACGGCTATCTTCATATATTTTTAAGCTTTTTAAATATATTCGTTTTATCTTGGCCACGAAGATAGGAATTTACAACAATGCTTTTGCTTTACATATTAGGAATTAGAGTTTACCATGTGATTATTTTGATTTTTTCGCTGTTTAATAGCAAAGCGAAATTATTTATAAAGGGCCGTAAAAACCTTTTTAATGAAATAAAGCAAAAGGTGGATGCTGGAGAAAAACATGTTTGGCTTCACTTCGCTTCATTGGGAGAATTTGAACAAGGAAGGCCAGTATTAGAAAAACTTAAGGTCCTTTTTCCAGCAAAAAAGATTTTAGTAACGTTTTTTTCTCCTTCGGGATATGAGATTAGAAAAAACTATGCGCTTGCAGATGTTTTTTACCTTCCTATCGATACTGCTCATAACGCCAAGCGATTTCTGGACTTGATTAATCCGGAGATGGCTATCTTCACTAAGTATGAATTCTGGCATTTTTATTTCAAAGAATTAAATAACCGCAACATTCCACTCTATGTGATTTCAGGAATTTTTAGACCAAACCAAGTTTTTTTCAAATGGTATGGAAGTTTTTATCGCCAGATTTTAAAAGCAGTTTCCTATTTCTTTGTTCAGAACGAGGAAAGTAAAAAGCTCCTGAGCTCAATTGGATTGGTTAACGCGGTAGTTAGCGGCGACACCCGTTTTGATCGGGTTTATGAAAACGCTAAATCCCCTAGAAAGCTTACAGAAGTAGAAGATTTTATCGGTAATTCACCGACATTAATTTGTGGAAGTACCTGGCCGGAAGACGAAAAATTTTTATCGGCTTTGCCTAAGAAATATCCTGATTGGAAATTTATTATTGCACCACATGAAATTCATGAAAGCCATATTGAAAGTATAGAAAAGCAATTTCCTCTTGGCAGTGTGCGGTTTTCAGTTCTCAATTCTAATAATCAAACGCCAAACGCCGAATACCAAACGCTCATTGTAGACAACATTGGTATGCTTTCTTCTTTGTATCAATACGGGAAATTGGCTTATATTGGTGGTGGTTTTGGAGCGGGAATACATAATACGCTTGAAGCTGCGGCATTCGGTTTACCTGTAATTTTTGGCCCGAAGTACGATAAATTCCAGGAAGCTAAAGATTTGATTGTAATAGGTGCGGCAAAAAGTATTTCTTCTGGTGATGAGTTACTAACTGCATTTGAATCGTTCGCAGCAAACGAAATTGCTCCGATTGCTGCTAAAAAATATGTAGATGACCAAAAGGGGGCAACGGATAAGATTATTTCAATGATTATTTAACCAAACCAGCCTTAACAACATCATCCACAATTTCTGAAACTTCCTGGTCTATAGATACAATAAACACATCCTTTTCATCGGCTTGCGGTTCTTCCAAAGTATCAAACTGGCTTTGCAATAGACTACTTGGCATATATTGGTGAGAGCGTTTTGAAATCCGATCAAAAATTAGCTCATAACTTCCCTTTAAATAAATGAAACCCATTTTCGGATTGGTCGCTCTTAAAATATCACGGTATTTACGTTTCAATGCTGAGCACGCAATAATGCAGGTGGTTCCATGTTCAGCATGATCATGACCAACCTTTGCGATAAGATTTAACCAATCCAACCGATCTTCATCAGTAAGCGGAATGCCGGCAGCCATTTTATCTACATTTCGTTGCGTATGCAAATTATCACCGTCAATAAATTCAGCGTTGAGGTTTGGGGCAAGGGACTTACCAATAACCGTTTTGCCACTACCAGAAACCCCCATTAAAATGATAAATCTTGCCATTCTTTAATTTATTTAACCATCCCGGCAAGTGCCTCGATAAATACCGGACTATCATTTAAACTTTCTACCAACTGAACGTGTTCGCCACCTAAAGCTCTAAATTCTTCATGGTATTCTACTGTAATTTCGTATAGTGTTTCTAAGCAATCAGCTACAAAAGCAGGACTAAAAACAAGTAAACGTTTTTTCCCCTCAGCGGCTAATTTCTTTAAAACATCGGTTGTGTAAGGTTGCACCCAAGGTTCTTTACCTAAACGAGATTGAAAACAAACAGTATATTTTTCTTTTGGTAAGTTCAATTCGGCCGCAATTAGTCGAGCGGTATCATGACCTTGAGCTGAGTAACAAAATTTATTTGTATCGTTTAATGTCTGGCAGCAATCAGCAGTCTTTAAGCAATAGCTTCCGGTATGATCACATTTAAGCAATTGCCTTTCTGGTAATCCATGAAAACTAAATAAAACATGATCATAATTTTCTACCCCATGCTTGCGGGCATTTTCTGCGAACAGTTTAATCATTAACTCATTATCATGAAAGGAGTTAACAAAAGATATTGGCGGTACTGTTTGCCACTTGCTTACCAGCTCCATCACCAATTGGATAACGGAACCAGAACTCGCCGAAGCATATTGAGGAAACATTGGGATCACTTGGATGCTTTCTACCAAACCTGCTTTTAAGTTAGCCAACGCCAAAGCTATGGAAGGACTTTGGTAACGCATAGCCAACTCCACATGATAATCATCACCTAATCTTACTTGCAACATTTTTGCCTGCAAGCGACTATAATACAATAGTGGCGAGCCATTTTCATTCCATATTTCTTTGTATAATTTGGCTGTTTTAGGGCTTCGGAACGGAACAATAATGCCTTTCACCAATAATGTTCTGTTTAATTTAGGAATATCGATTACCCTTTCGTCCATCAAAAACTGATCGAGATATTTTCTCACATCTGCAGTTTGTGGACTATCGGGTGTTCCTAAATTTACCAGTAAAATTCCCTTCTTGCTCATTTAATTCTAGAATATGTTTTGTGCCGCAAATATCGCTTTTTTAGCGTCAAATTTGGTGTAGTAAGTATCAAGATTTGGTAAAAACCCTTTTTAATCTATTTAGTTTTATACAATTGCCACCAAGGCATATGCGGCTTTTGATGATGTTCTAAATGGTAACCAAAAAAATAGCAAGTAATAAAAGCTATAAAATGGTTTTTCTGCAAGGTTGATGCATGATACTCGTTGTCATGTTCGCCCCGGTGAGGCACATAAGTGCCGAAATAGAAAAGCTGAAACGTACTGAGCAATGAGGGTAGCACCCAAAAAAGCAGCAAATTTTCTTGTTTCACCCAGATTTGAAGAACATTAAAAGCGACCGCCATGATTACCAACTGAATAATGGTAACGTAGTTCATCATGAAGCTAAAATACCATCGCCAAAAACCATGAGGTGCAAAATCAGGATCATTGGCCGTGTGAACGTGATTATGATGATTATGGTGTTTCGAATAAAGTTTATTGTAGAAAAAACCTGCGTAAAGAAATACCGATAAATAGCCAAAAAAATTATTGATGCTTTTATTTGAGGAAATAGTGCCATGCATTGCATCATGAGCGGTGATAAACAAACCGGTGTACAAGTGCATTTGCACAAAAATCATCAGGTAAACTAATGGATTATTCCAAGCAAAATCCCATCTCAAGAGAAAATATAGTGAAAGAAACCAGCATAAGATTACGATAGAAGCTACTATTACACCAAGAAATGAGCTTTGATTTTTTCCCATTGGGACACCTTTAGTATGATTTATAGCTGAACTGCAATAATATTTAAACAGTTAACATTCAAAAAGGTTATCTAAAAATTTGGATTAGTATTGCTCCAACGCATCCTTCACCTTTTCCATTAACCACATTGGAGTTGATGTAGCGCCACAAATCCCCACTTTATCATTTGCTGCAAACCAGTTTTGATCCAACTCCTCTACATTGGAAACGAAATAGGAATTATCGTTATACTTTTTGCAAACATCATAAAGTACCTTTCCGTTGGATGATTTTTTACCCGAAACAAAAACGATTTTATCATAATCTCTTACAAAATTTTCCAATTCTTCGTAACGGTTAGATACTTGTCTGCAAATGGTGTCATTTGCTTTAACGTCATAACCTCTGGATATGAGTTCATCTTTAATATGATAGAACTTATCAGTACTCTTTGTGGTTTGGCTATAAAGGGTAAATTTTGAAGGCAGTTCTACCTGATCTAGCTCTGCTAAATCCTGGAAAACAATTGCTTTTCCGTCTGTTTGGCCTTGCAAACCAATCACTTCAGCATGACCGTGTTTCCCAAAAATCAAAACTTGCTCCTCATCATCATGAGAGTTTTTAATCCTGTTTTGTAGTTTTAATACAACTGGGCAAGAAGCATCGATAAGGGTTAGGTTGTTTTCTAAGGCTAATTGGTAAGTTGAAGGTGCCTCGCCATGCGCCCTGATTAAAACTTTCTCATTTTTAAGGTCTTTCAAAACATCATGATCGATGATTTTCAAACCTTTTTTGGTTAACCTTTCAACTTCTTCGTCGTTATGGACAATATCGCCTAGGCAATATAGATAGCCTTCACTTTCTAAAATATCTTCTGCCATTTCTATCGCATAAACTACGCCGAAGCAAAAGCCTGATGATTTATCGATATTGACTTGTAAGTTTAAATTGCTCATTTTTTTTCTCAGGATTAGTTATTTATCGTGGTAATGTCCAGTAGCAGAAATTACAAATACAGTAATAATCTCTTCATCGATTCTATAGACTAACCTATCTTTTTTATTTATTTGTCTTGACCAATAGCCAGAAAATTGAAATTTTAATTTTTCTGGTTTACCTACACCTGATCCTGGATGAACACTTAATTCTATAAAAATTTGCTGGATTTTTTTTATGGAACCTTTATCTCCTGATTTAAGGATCTCAGCTAATTGTTTTTTAGCTTGATCTGTAATGTCTACAAGATACTTCCCCATATATTTTGAACATCCTTAATCCTGGTTAGACGTCCATTTTTTATATCCTCTTCCCCTTTAGCTATTTCACTTATAAATTCAGGGCTATAGCTTTTCTCTTTTTTAAAAGTTACATTCAATGCTTGTAACACGGCCTCAATAGCCAAAAGCTGCTTTTTATTCTTAGGCTGTACGATTAGTGTTTCCATCATATAAAATTACTTAAATAACTTCGCAAAATTAAGCAAAAATATTTGTTCCGGTTGTCATGTATAAAACAACAAAAAAGATTAACTGCGAAACAAACATAGTAACACCAATGTATTTCTGTTGTTTTAAACCTAAGGCATAATAAAACTTAAGCAATATCACGGAAACGATAAACCAAGCCACAAAATTCTGGCCCGGAATTTCGTGGAGGTCCCAATGCCAATAATCAAATTTCATGGCTACGGGTTCAATAAAATAATCGAGTGTTACCAGCGCCACAGCACCCAGTAACGATGCGATAATGGTATTTCTAACTTTAAAGGTTTTCATCATCTGGCCGATGCTGAAAATTAAAATCACCCAGTTAACCCCCATCAATAGCGGAACTGCTGCAATTTTATAACCCAATGTATCGCCATAATAATAGCTTCCGAAAATTTTACCCGTGTGTACGCCTAAAACTTCTACTAAATAGCCACTGAGGAAAACGCCTGAAACGAATAGCAATAAACGTTTTACATCTGCATTGTAAGAAAAAATAATCACAGCAAACATCAGTAACAAGTGGAAGGGCACTAATCGGGTAAAATAGGGTTGCGTGGCTGGAATCAGAAAGCCAATCATCCCTACCAAATGGAATATAACAATTATAGCAACTGCAATTCTTTTAATTTTTAAATCGCTTTGATCGTTCTGCCCTTCCATGTGCCTTGTTTAAGAATATGTTTTTTTATAGAGATTAATGATATTATTAAAAAGAATAACATCTGTAAAGGATGTAAAATCAAATTTATTAAAACGTTTTGTCCTGATAAATAAGAAATCATCATTCTACTTAAAATGATTAATGTTATTGGTAAGGCAAGCAGATCAAAGTTGAAGTTAAACAACAAAATGATTGGCCCCACAATCACCAAAAGCTGGTAAATTAGCAATATTAAAATGTTATTACCAAAACCTGCAAGCAAATTTTTACTAAAGCCTGAGAGGCACTCAGCAAGGTTTTTATACATCCGGCAATAAATCAGCTGGTTACCTAAAAGTGCTTCAGCGGCGTAATTTGATTGTTTCACCAATTTTATAATCTCTACATCTTCCACTACCTGTTTCTTTACCTGCTCATGCCACTGGTTTTCATGGTAGTTTTTAGTATTGAAAAACATGCATTGCCCACTGGCCGCTGCAAAAGCCGGATTAGCAGAGAACTTAACCAGCCGCAGCGGAAGTAAATTTAACAGGATAAAATGCATTAATGGAACGGTTAGTTTTTCGCCAAGTGTTTTCATTACCTGATTGGTAAAAACACTCAGCAATGCCAGCTGGCCAACTTCCATTCGTTCAACTAAACTGTTGATCAATCCACGTTTTATTGATTCATCTGCATCGAGGAAAAAAAGGTATTTTCCGGTAGCTAATTCAGCCAACTGATGGCAAGCGTAATTTTTTCCCAGCCATCCCGTTGGAAGCACTTTACCCTTAACAACCTTGAAATTGTGATGCTTATTGGCGAAGTTTTCGACTAAGTTGTAGGTATCGTCGGCACTATCATCATCAAGAACAATTACCTCATAATTTTTATAATCCTGGTCACGAATAGATTCTAGCAGAACAAGTATATTTTCAGCTTCATTTCTTGCAGGAATGAGTATTGAAACCTTATCGTGATAATGCTTAACTGTTCGTGGCAGTTTTGGATTAGATAAAAAGTTGAATACTGTTACCGAAAACCTAATCACCAGGAAAATTAAAACTGCGTAAATAAAAATTGTCATTCAGTAATTTGTGTTTGTTTAACAAGCGACTGATCGTAATGTTTATTGTATTCGCTTTTTAATAATTGCAAGCTTACGTACTCTTCGTTAGTCCAATTTTGCAAATAAGTATAGGCAGAAGGTTTTCGTTTTGAAAAATAGTCAATAAAAGTTGCGGCGAACACAACGTTGAGCTTCTTTTTGCTGGCATTGATTACCTGCATCACTCCTTTTTCAAATTTTATAGTTTTTTCATGATTCGAATGTAATTTCCCCTGCGGAAAAATAAGAACCAAATTTTGTGGGTCATCCAGCAGTTTACCAGCATAATCAAGTGTGGCTAATACATCTTTACCCCTCGTTTCTGGCGCAAAGGCTCCGAGGTATTTTAAAAAGCCAACTTTTTTATAGTTATCAGCATTAACCAAAACATGGAATTGTTTCTTAAAAACTTTCTTATTGAGATAAAAGATAAAAAAACCATCCCACCAACTGAAATGATTACTCAGAATAAGAATAGAAGACGCTGTATTTATCGCTGCTTCATCATGTTTATAGGCGGCAAAATCTTTCCGGATGATGAATTGAATATACCAGGAAAAAAAATTAAAGATGATTGTATTCTTTTTGGGCTGATACATGCACGAAAGTTGCAAAAAATTGAGGTGAATTGCAAATGTGTAGCATATAGACTTGTTATAGTCCTCGTTTGTAACGAGGATTAGCGAGACCCACATTTGCAATGTGGCGTAATAGCTTAAACCGATTAAATATTAGCGATACAATCGCTATTCTCATTCATACTCTCCACAAACGAGTACGATTATCGCAATTATGTATAATATAGCTATATTCACTATAAATCTCCCAAATATTTTCTTTGTTGAGAATATAATTTAATAAAAGATTTAATCTTATTTGATTATGGGAGGAAGCAGATATATAATTACCGATCAAAATCAGACTTATTTTATAACATGTACAATAGTTGGTTGGATAGACTTATTTACTAGACCAGAATATAAAAACATAATTGTCGATTCATTAAACCACTGTATCCAAAATAAAGGATTAATATTAAATGGTTGGGTTCTGATGACGAATCACATTCACTTTATTGGAAGGTGTAAAGAGCCAAATAAAATGTCTGATTTTCTGAGAGATTTTAAAAAATTCACTTCGAAGCAATTGGCTGTTACAATTAAAGAGATACCTGAAAGTAGGAGAGATTGGCTTTTAGATAAATTTAGTTTCGAAGCAAGAAAGACCAATCGGGCAGAAAATCACAAAATCTGGCAAGACGACAATCACCCTATCGATTTACAAGAAATCGATGCTTTTCAAAAACTACATTATATTCATGATAATCCTGTTAAAGCTGGTATTGTTGAATTTCCTGAGCAATACATTTATAGTAGCGCTAAAGATTATGCTGGAATTAAAGGTTTAGTGAAAATTGAATTGATTTAAAAAGCGATAAAATCGCTATTCTCGTGCATGCTCGTTACAAACGAGGACGATAGCATAGATGAATTATAGCCCCCTTTTGTATAATGGATATAGAGTTTTTGATGTCCTGTTCAAAGATTTCTCCACTTCTGTCGAAATGGCATATTATACGAATGGTTAACTTCAATTAATACAATATATCTTATCTCATTCAAAATTTTCCCTTTTACCTCCTAGCTCAAATAAACCCGATCCTCTTCGCCTTCTACATCCATTACCACATCCACATGTTCTTTTAAAATTGTAGCCAATTCTAAACCAACAAAATCAGTGGCTATTGGGAAAATTTTATGACTTCTATCTACTAGCACTACCGTACGAATTTTTTTATGTGGCGTGTTGAGGAAAACACCAAGGCCATAGGCTAGGGTTTTACCACTATTGAGCACATCATCAACAATGATTACCACTTTATTTTTCCAATGGCTTTCATCTAAATCGGTACTGGCAATTAACTTACTGCTTTCTTTTTGTAAATCAATACGTAACAAAGTAAGCTTAAAAGAAGATATTTTCTTCAACACCTTTTCTAAACGAAGTGCAAGTTTATATCCACGATCCCAAATTCCAGCCAGTACAATCTCTTTTTCGTTCAAATTATCCTCTAAAATTTGGTAAGCGATACGATCTATCTTTTGTTGGATTTGTTTCTTATTAAGAATAAGTAGTTGCGATGCCATTGTATAAAAAGGTTGAATACAAAAAGAACGATTTTAAGGCTGAAATTCAAACTATTTGAAAAATAATTTCGATTGCTTGCAACGTTTTGGATGTGGATGCGTCTAATCAATAACCAAAAACAAAACCCATGAAGTTATTCCTTAAATCATCTGCCTTTTTGTTCATTATAGTAATTAGCTATACGGCAAAGGCACAAGAGTCAAAAAATTATCCCGTAAAAAACTTTAACAGTATCGGCGTAAGTAGCGGTATAGATTTGTATTTAACCCAAGGCGGTAGTGAAGCAGTGACCATAAAATCGGATGCCGAAACCTTGAAAAATCTTATTGTTGAACAAAACGGCAGTAACATTTCTATCAAGTTTAAGGATGGAATCAATTGGAGTGGGATGTTTAAAAACCGAATAATTAAAGCTTATGTAAATTATAAAACTTTAAACGCTTTAGCGGCTTCAGGTGGATCTGATGTTTTCACTCAAAATCAGCTAAAAACCGATAAGTTGGCTATTCACTCTTCTGGCGGATCAGATTTGAAGCTCAATGTAGTTTGTAAAGATTTAACCATCCAATCTAGCGGTGGTAGCGATATCGATTTAAAAGGAAAAGCTGAAAATATGAGCATTGAATCAAGCGGTGGAAGCGACATTGATGCTTACGAATTTGTTACGGATTACGCCAAAGTACAAGCTTCAGGCGGATCTGACGTAAATTTATATGTAAATAAAGGATTAGAAGCTGCAGCCAGCGGCGGTGGCGATGTGAGTTATAAAGGTAATGCTTCTTTGAAGAAAACTTCAAACTCAAAAAGTGGCGATGTTCACCACGTAAATTAAGAACTTAGTTTAGTTAATGATAAAATTAGCCGCTTTGTGGATGCAAAGCGGCTTTTTTCAAAACTGATTTTACAGATTTTAATTCACGTATCGATAGTAATCCTTAAACCCTATCTCTTGTTATAAGGATAATAGATAAAATTAGCGCCTTCGGGCACCACTACAAATACACACATAAAATCTTCAGGCTTTTTGTAAACCTTTAAAAAAGCTTCTTTTTTATCTTTTTTAATGATCCCTTTTTCTACAAATTCTTCCAAGGTGGAGGCTTGTATTGTCCAATCGGTATTCAACTCTTCTTTATTCAGAATTAATTCACCGATATTAACCTCATGTTGATGTGCAATAAAAATTGGATGCGCAGAAATTCCTTCCACCATAATTTCTATTGAAACCTCTTTAATGGCATCAGCATAAAATTCAAGGTCCTTTTCTAAACTTACCAGAGGACTCTCCTGCTTTTTCTGCGGCTGTCCGCTATCTTCTGGTGTTGCACTTAATAATTCTTCTCTATCCATTTTAATGTTAATTTTGAGGATAAGGTTAAGGACAACGTTAAGTGCTCAACCTCAATCTCAATCTCAATCTCTCAGCCTCAATAAAACTACATTTTCTACGTGTTGCGTATGTGGAAACATATCAACTGGTTTAATGCGGGCGACGTCATATTTAGCGCTTAACAGTTCTAAATCGCGGGCCTGGGTTGCCGCATTGCAACTTACATATACAATTTTTTCCGATTCCATTTCCAGCAAGCGCTGAACCACATCTGCATGCATACCTGCCCTTGGCGGATCGGTAATTACGACATCAGGTTTACCATGAGCCAAAATAAATTCTGAGGTTAGAATGTCTTTCATATCGCCAGCATAGAAAATGGTATTATCAATACCATTTAATTCCGCATTGAATTTAGCATCCTCAATAGCTGTTGGCACATATTCTACACCAACCACTTGCTTTACATGCTTAGCAATGAAGTTAGCAATGGTTCCGGCTCCGGTATATAAATCGTAAACCAGTTCATCGCCTTTAAATCCTGCAAAATCTCTTGTAATCTTATACAATTCAAAAGCTTGTTCCGAGTTGGTCTGGTAAAAAGATTTCACCCCAATTTTAAAGCGAATAGCTTCCTCTCCCGGCAAGCCAGAAGGCATCTCTTCGAAGATATGATCGCGACCAGCAAAAACATTAACGTCCTGATCAAAAATGGTATCATTCTTCTTCTGGTTGATGATATATAGCAGGGAAGTAATCTGCGGAAATTCTGTTTTCAAGAAGTTCATTAAGCCATCAACCTGCTCTTTTTCAGGATAAGCAAACACCACTGCAACCATCACCTCTCCTGTAGTGGAAGTACGAATAATCAGATTTCTTAAAACCCCTTCATGATTACGTAGATCGTAAAACGATAATTCATTTTCTAAAGCAAATTTACGTACTGCATTTCTGATAGAATTAGAAGGTTCATCTTGCAGATAACAATGTTGAATATCCAAAATTTTATCAAACCGCAAAGGGACGTGAAAACCCAGTGCATTCATGTCAAAATCTTCATCCCGCTCCACATCGGTTCTTTCTAACCAACGTTTATTCGAAAAAGTAAATTCTAACTTATTCCGGTAATATCTATTTTTAACAGAACCTAAAATAGGCTCAGCATTGGAAATATCTATTTTACCCAAACGTTGTAAAGCTGCTTCCACATTTTTCTGCTTAAACTTCAATTGCGAATCGTAACCCATGTGTTGCCATTTGCAACCGCCGCAAGTTCCAAAATGAGGACAAAAAGGATCGGTACGCAATGCTGATTTCTCGTGGATTTGATCGATCACTGCTTCAGCAAAATTCTTTTTCTTTTTAGTTAAACGAACGTCAACCACATCGCCTGGAACGGCTTTATCAACAAATATAACCAACTCATCGGCTTTGCCTACACCTTTTCCTTCTTCAGCAATATCAATTATATGTACGTTTGGAACTATTGTTACCGTACCTGGTTTTCTTCTACTCATTATTTTGCAAAGATAGAAAAAAGAGGCTAAAGGTTGAAGATAGAAAGGTCAAAGGCAGAAAAACCGAAACACAGGGGTCTAACATTCCATTTGAACAGGAAAGTTCCTTCAGAAATTTTGATTTGAAAAATTATTTCCCAAAAATTTTAAATGCAGTTTCCCAGAAACCTTCAAGCCAATTAAATTTTAGGTCAAACTTTTCATCTACTAATACAGAAAACTCTAATATTTCTTTGCTCATGATAAAAAACCTATCTATTTGTACAATAATACAAAATTCATACCGAAAACCATAACGGTATTAATTAACTTTGTGTTAATTTTACATCAGTTGGTTAAAACTTTATTTGTGCTTCAGATTTCATCCAAATGAGCGGGCCTTTAGCAACAAAGCGGAGAACAAATTTAGTCACGACTGAATATTCTTAGTATCTTTCACCTTTTAATTCAAAATGAAAATAAGGATACTTTTCGCTCTTCTTCTGGCGGGATTGGCAGGATTTGCTCAAAACACTACTGACGACTATTTCAAATTAACCAGAAATGGTTTCAAAGAAAAGAACGCTTACGAAACCACAGCTTTTATTGAGAAATATTTTCGCGTTCCGGGAAATAGCGGCTTCGATGCAAGTATTTATTATGTAGAAAACATTCTTAAAAAAGCGGGATTTGTTGCAGAAACACAAAACGAATTAGAGGCACCCCTTACCTACCGAATTGAAAAGCGACCGCTCAAAAACAATACCTGGGAACCTATAGATGCGAGTGTGGAAATTTTTGGAGAACAGCAGCCCTTAATTTCTTTCAAAACCAACCGGAACATGATTCCTATAAACTGCAAATCTACACCCCTTGGTGGCGTTACGGCAGATGTAGTATTGGAAAACAATTTAAAACCGGCTGAGTTAGAAAAGTTGGATCTTAAAGGGAAAATTATTTTTTCTGAGAATCATCCGGGGCGATTATTGGCTATTGCGGCAAAAGCAGGTGCAATTGGTGTTCTTGGCTATTCCATGCCGAAATATACGCAACCAGAAGTGCATCAAACCTCTATACAATTTGGAAGCATGAAGGCCGATAGTGAAGTTTGGACTTTACTTTTATCTTATGCTGCCAAAGAGAAACTTAAGGCGGCTTGTTTAAAAGGTTCGACAAAGCTGAAAGTTAATATTCAAACCAAAATCTATCCTTCGGAAGAATTAACAATAGTAGCAAATGTAAGAGGCGCAGTGAAGGCTAATGAACGGTTCGTTTTCAGTGCGCATGTGCAAGAACCTGGCGCTAACGACAATGCTAGTGGCGTAGGCACATTAGCCGAAATGGCCAGACTAACAGCAGAACTATATCAAACGAAAAAGCTTATACCACAACGAACCCTAACTTTTTTATGGGGCGATGAAATTGTATCAACAAAACGATACATTGTTGAAGATACCAGCCGGGCTAAAGGCATTATGTGGGGAATGAGTTTAGACATGGTTGGCGAGGATACCAAAAAAACAGGCGGATCATTCTTGATCGAAAAGATGCCTGACCCATCAGCCATTTGGACGAGAGGAACAGACAAACATACCGAATGGGGAGCTGGCGAAGTCTCGGAGAAAAACCTGTTTCCACATTATTTCAACGATTTTATTTTTGATATCTGCAAAGCTCAAGGGAAATTTGCCAACTGGACGGTAAATTACAATCCTTTTGAAGGCGGAAGTGATCACACCCCGTTTCTTCAAAACAAAATTCCAGGATTACTGATGTGGCACTTTACGGATGTATTTTACCATACAGATAATGACCGATTAGACAAGGTTTCTCCAACGGAAATGAAAAACGTGGGCATTAGTGGATTAACTGCAGCTTACACCCTAATTTCTGCAGATGAAAATACCGCTCTAACCACCGTTAAACAGGTTAAATCTGATGCACTGATCCGTTTAAAAACGGAATTTGAACTCAGTAAAAAAGCAATAACTGAAGGCAAATTGGCAGCCGACGAAAAACACATTATAGAAGTATGGAGCAAATGGTACGTTGAGGCCTTGGCCACTATTAATAAAATGCCAGTTATAGCTGAAACCACCCGCGTAGGTTCGACAATAAAATTTGCAACGAATGAAATTGAGAACCAAACAAAAGTTTATCTCGAAGAGTTGAAGTAAGATGCGTGAGCAAAAAGCCATTGTTATTGGAGCAGGAATTGCAGGAATAGCTTCTGCCATTAGATTTGCTGTAAAAGGTTTTGATGTAGAAGTTTTCGAAGCCAATGCTTATGCGGGTGGAAAACTCGCTGAAATGAACTTTCAAGGTTTTAGGTTTGATGCCGGACCGAGCTTGTTTACCATGCCACAATATGTTGATGAACTTTTCCAACTGGTGGGGAAAAACCCGAAAGATTATTTTGAATACGAACGCCTGGATGAAGTTTGCAGATATTTTTATGAAGATGGTTTACGGCTAACAGCGCATACTGACGCAAATAAATTCGCCGCGGAAATTGAAGCGAAAACAGCAGCCAGCGCCAAAGAAATTCATCAGTTTCTTAAAAAAAGTGAGACCATTTATGAAGTCACGAATAAAGTATTTTTGGAAAGATCACTTCATAAGGTCAAAAGTTATTTGCATTGGGATACGCTTAAATCGGTTTTTCGTTTCGGACAAATTGATGCTTTTAGAACCCAGGCGAAGGCCAACCAAAGCTTTTTTAAAGATGAGCGAATTGTGCAGCTTTTTAACAGATACGCTACTTACAACGGTTCAAACCCGTATCAGGCACCTGCGACTTTAAATGTGATACCGCATTTCGAATATCATTTCGGCGCTTTTATCCCAAAAAAAGGAATGTATAGCATTACGACTTCATTGGTAAAGCTGGCAGAAGATTTGGGTGTAAAATTTCATTTCAACTCCAAAGTTAGCGAAGTTTTTTATACCAAAAAGAATGGAACGTTAGTGGTTGAAGGCATCATTTGCAACGAACAGAAAACTGTTGCGCAAGTAGTTATTTCTAACCTCGACATTTGGTTTACCTATCGGAACCTACTAAAGAATTTTCCAGCACCAGAGAAATTATTAAGTCAGGAACGGAGCAGTTCTGCCCTGATTTTTTACTGGGGAGTTAAAGGGAGTTACCCAGAACTGGATTTGCACAATATCCTTTTCGCGGCAGACTATAAAGCTGAGTTTGATGCCATTTGGAAAAACAAGACCATTTACGCTGACCCAACAATTTACATCAACATCACTTCAAAATACATCAAAACGGATGCTCCTGAGGGTTGTGAGAACTGGTTTGTGATGATTAATGTTCCAGCGAACGTTGGCCAAAACTGGGATGAATTGATCGCTACTGCGAGGCAAAATATTATCAATAAAATAAAGAGGATTTTAAAAGTTGATATTGATGAGCTCATCGTAGCTGAGCAAATACTGGACCCAAGAAGCATAGAATCCAAAACCGGATCTTATCAGGGATCGTTGTATGGAAATAGCTCAAATAACCAGTTTGCTGCATTTCTGCGGCATGCAAATTTTAGTTCTACAATAAAAGGACTCTATTTTTGCGGTGGTAGTGTTCACCCAGGAGGTGGAATTCCGTTGGCGCTACTTTCGGCTAAAATAATAGATCAGGATTTAATGGATGAGGTAATTAATAAATAAGCCAACTAGCTAATTTTATTTTTTATCATTTCTTCTAACTGCTCAGCATCGAGACCAAAAGCATCGACAATTATTTTAGCCTTCGTATAAAAAGGGTTGCGCTCTTCTAACTTTACTTCAATAAACGCTAAAAGCTCTTCATCGTTCAAATCTTTAATCAATGGTCGTTTTTGCCGGTTGTGTAATCGTGAAACCAGAGCAGCAGGTTCCATTTGGAGGTAAACCGTTGTTCCGTTGGCATTCATCCAATCCATATTATCGAAAAAGCAAGGCAAGCCGCCACCTGTTGCAACCACACAGGTCTCAGGATAATTAAAAGTTTTAAGCATCTCACTTTCAAAATTCCTAAACCCACTTTCGCCAAATTCTGCAAAATATTCAGCGATCGTTTTACCTGATTTGCTTACGATTTCAGCATCCAGATCAACAACAGGGCATTCTAACCGGTGCGCCAACTGTTTTGCTTTGGTACTTTTACCGCAGCCCATATATCCAATGAGAAAAATTAATCCCTCCGCCCCTAAATGGGAACTTGAATTGCTAACTCCTAAATCCCCTAAAGGGGACTTCTCCTTTCTACCGTACCCTGAATTTTCATCAGCCATATATAATGTATAATTTTTTATTTCTTTTTTATGTTGTCGCTATTTCCATCTCGCCTGTAGTTCCCCCTTCAGGGGGTTGGGCGCTAGGCCAATTTTACTCTTGGATCAACGTAAGCATAAAGTATATCCACCAGGATATTGATTACCACAAACACAAAAGCGATAAATAAGATCGAGCCCATGACTACTGGAAAATCTGACATTTCTAACGCAGTTACAGTAGTTCTGCCTAAACCATTATAGCCAAAAATATATTCAACAAAGAAAGAACCGGCAAGCAATGAAGCAAACCAACCCGAAATGGCGGTAATTACCGGATTCATCGCATTCTTTAAAGCATGTTTGTAAATGATTGCGTTTCTACTTAATCCTTTGGCTCTCGCTGTTCTGATATAATCCTGTGCTAAAACATCAAGCATAGCGCTTCTGGTAAGTTGCACAATGATGGCAAGCGGCCTCAAACCCAACGTGATCATTGGCAACCAGAGATTCCTTAGTGTTAGCACTTCACCACTGAAAGGATCGTAAGAATATAGGCTTCCGCTCATTTTTAAACCGGTATAGTCACTTAATACGAAACCAAAAAGCCAGGCTATGATGATTCCAGCGAAGAAAGAAGGAGCCGAAATGCCCAAAATCGCAAAAGCATTGGCAGCTTTATCAATCCATGAATCTTTGTAAACAGCAGACAATACGCCTAGAAACACACCAATAATGGTCGCAAAAATCATTGCGGTAAGCGCTAATACAAAGGTATTAGGAACAGTTTCTGATAAGATTGCCGTTACATCGCGTTTAGTTTGGTAAGAACTTCGCAGATATGGCCACTTTAATACCATTGCTTTTTGATCGAATCCGATTAATTTGGCATAATGATATTTGGCTTGAGTTACACTATCATTGTCAAGAATGCTTATCGGTGAAAGATCATTTACATAAAGTACAAATTGCATGGGTTTTGAACGATCTAAACCAAATTCCTTTCTCACTGCTTCCAGCGATTGAACATCAGCTCGCTGACCCATCGTCATCCGGGCCGGATCGCCTGGCAAAATGTTAAAGAGTACAAAAACAACCAATACTACGCCCGCCATTACCAGCAAGCCATACATCAGTTTTTTTATAGCATATGCAATCATTATTTATCGAAATATTTTCGGCTCAGTTGATCAAAAGTAGGCACATTGTGATAGTGCCATTTGTTAATCACTACGCCATTTTTGAGTAACAGAACTCCTGGGTTTGCCCGCACCATGCTTTTCAATGGAACAGCATCAGCGTAAAAAACCTCAGAGAAAAGATTATTCTTTTTAATAAATGCTTCTGCATCCTGAGCTGAATTTGCCGTTAATAAAACCGTGCGAATATTAAACTGTTGCGTCGCATTTATTGCCAGTGCATTGAGCTTTCCAACCGCAGCCTGGTTGGCATTTTTTAAATCATAAGCAACGAAAATCAAACTATAGTATGGATTTTCAATAAGCTCTTTTGTATAATCGGTGCCGGATGCATCAGTAATTTTTAAATCTTTTATCTTCGGCTCGTAGCCTTTTTTAACCAGGCGCTGTACCGGCTCACCAACGATTTCCCAGTTATTATCTTTCCAAATTTCGGTTTTTAGATAGGCTTTATCGCTCATATCTTTTTCTTCTTTGGTTTTCTTATTTACCAGATGATACATAATTTCATATTCATCTGGTTTTTCGCCTGGCGGAATAATCATTTGAGACGGGATGTGCACTCCCACTTTATACGGCAAAAAATCTATTATCGGTAAAACGTTATAAGTGAAAATTCCAAAACCTAAAGCCACGAGGGTGATGAGGATCGCGATATTTCGCTGAACAGCTGGCTTGGTAAAAACCGGTTTAATGTGGTGTTTATTAAAGAAAATAACCAATATCAAAGCCAGCAAAATTAAATCTTTACTAAACGACTGCCAGGTTGTTAGCGGAATGGCATCGCCAAAGCAACCGCAGCTGGTAACCACCTTAAATGCAGCCGATACGAAAGTAAGTATGGTAAAGAAAATGATAAGGACAAGTAAACCCCAGGCCACTTTTTTGCTCCAAAAACCTAAAAGCAGCAGTGCGCCTAGTATAATCTCAAGTGTGCAGAGCAAAATCGCAATCCCTGTTGCTGCACCACTCAAAAAATTTAAATGGAAAACTTCAAAATACTCCTGCAATTTATAGCCAAACCCCAATGGATCATTAGCCTTAATTAAACCCGAAAATATAAAGAGAACACCAACGAAAATTCTTGAAATACTTAAGATTATATTCTTCATCTACTTTACGCCTAATTTAATTAATGCAAACACGGAGTAGTTTAGCATATCCTGGTAGTTTGCTTTTACCCCTTCTGAAGCAAGTGTTTGCCCTTCGTTGTCTTCAATTTGCTTTACGCGAAAAACCTTCATCAATATTAAATCAGTTAAAGAACTGATTCGCATGTCTCTCCAAGCTTCGCCATAATCATGGTTTTTTGCAAACATTAGGTTTTTGGTTTCTTCAATCTTTGCATCGAATTGGAGTTCAACCTCGTCGTAAGGCATTTCATTTGGGTCAGTTTCCGACAACTCCATTTGCATCATCGCAATAACGCAATAATTTACAATGCCAATATATTCAGAGATGATGCCTTCGCCTACCAGACTAACTTTTTTCTCCTCTAAAGTGCGGATGCGTTGTGCTTTAATAAAAATCTGATCAGTGATTGAACTTAACCTTAAAATACGCCAGGCTGTTCCATAATCCTTGGTTTTTTTTAGAAATAAAGATCTGCAAACCGCGATCACTTCATCAAATTCTACAGCAGTATTTGTTTGTATCAAAATCAATAAATTATTAGTTTTAGTGTATTTTTGTCTAGATTGAACAAAAGCTAAAGATACATTTTTATAGCGAAACCCAAATCCCGAAAGGGTTTATTATGTCAGAAAAAAACTTTTTAGAAGCCCAGCAAAGTATAAACGCTAAGGGACGAATAATTGATTTAAGTGAGCCTAAAGTGATGGGGATACTAAACATTACCCCAGATTCTTTTTTCGGTGAAAGCAGAACCAAATCAATTTATGAAGCACTTTCCAGAGCCGAAAAATTTTTGAAAGAAGGCGCTACGTTTATTGATATTGGCGGATATTCATCGAGACCCGGAGCAATTGATGTATCTATTGAAGAAGAGTTATATCGCACTGTTCCAGTAGTTGAAGCCATTTCAACCATGCTTCCGGAAGCAGTTATTTCTATCGATACTTTTAGAGCAAAAGTGGCAGAAGAAACCATTTATGCTGGGGCACACATTGTTAATGATATTTCTGCTGGCGATCTGGACGAGGGAATGTTCGAAATGGTAGCCACGCTAAAAGTTCCATACCTAATGATGCATATGCAGGGCACGCCACAAACCATGCATCAAAACCCTCATTACGAAAATGTAACCTTAGAAGTCGTAGATTATCTGGCTAAAAAAATAGCCCAACTTCGAGCACTTAAGATACACGACGTAATTATTGACCCAGGTTTTGGTTTTGGAAAAACACTCGAACACAACTACCAATTACTGAGAGAAATGGAAGCTTTCAAAATATTTAAACTCCCGCTTTTAGTTGGTTTTTCAAGGAAGGGTATGATCCATAAAGCATTGGGTACAACGGCAGCGGATGCACTAAACGGCACCACGGTTTTAAATACCATTGCTTTGCAAAAAGGAGCTAAAATATTAAGGGTTCATGATGTAAAGGAAGCTGTTGAATGTGTGAAATTGGTCGAAAGGCTTCAGGGATAATCTCAGATATGATACTGAAAATTGTAAACTGATAACTGTTTTAGTATCTTGTGACTGATGAAAGGTTTTGATTTTGATTTTCTTAAGGTATCGCCAACAGATGTAGTAGACATTGTACTTGTTGCAATATTGATTTACTACGTTTATACACTGATACGCAATACGCTGGCGGTAAACTTATTGGTCGGCATGTTTATTATCACAGTTTTTTATTGGATAGTAAAAGCCCTTCACATGGAATTACTCACTACCATCATAGAGAAATTTATGAGCGTAGGGATCATTGCGCTGATTGTTATTTTTCACCCTGAAATCAGGCGTTTTCTTTTGCTTATCGGCAAAAATGCATTTCTGCAAAAAAATAAAGCTTGGTGGGGTTACTTATTTGGCCGGAAGGAAATTGAGCGGAATAATTTAACTCGGATAAAACCCATTATTGATGCCTGTAAAACAATGAAAAAAACCCGTACTGGTGCGTTGATTGTGTTTGTAAAATTTTACGACGAACAATTTTTTGCCAACAGCTGCGAGGTTGTTGATGCGAAAATTTCGAAAAGACTCCTGGAAAGTATTTTTCAAAAAAACAGTCCGTTGCATGATGGCGCTGTTGTGATTTCGGAAAATAAAATTAAAAGTGCCAGTTGCATTTTGCCTTTAACAGATAACGACCAACTGCCCTCTCAATTTGGGTTAAGACACCGGGCTGGTATTGGTGTATCTGAAACTACTGATGCAGTAGCGGTAATTATTTCAGAGGAGACAGGAGAAATTTCTTATGCCAAACAAGGACGAGTAAGAATGAATGTTTCTTTCGGAGAGCTGGAGAAGTTGCTTAATAAAGATTTTTAGAAGATGATTACACAGATATAAAGATTACACAGATTTAGGTAGCCTAAATCTGTGTAATCCTCTAAAATCATTTAATCCGTGTTAACAATATTGTTCAAAAGCGCCAATCAGGTTATCGGCGATCATTTGTGCAGGGCGACCTTCAATTTGATGACGCTCGATCATATGAACCAATTTACCATCTTTAAATAAGGCCATTGCAGGAGATGAAGGAGGAAAAGGCATCATGTAATTTCTAGCCTGATCTACAGCTTCTCTTTCCATTCCGGCAAAAACTGTTACCAATTTATCTGGATGTTTTTCGTGAGCTGCTGCTGCTCTTGCTGCAGGGCGGGCATTAGCCGCCGCACAACCGCAAACCGAATTCACTACAACCAACACAGTGCCCTCGCCTTTAATGGCTTGATCAACATCTTCTGCGTTTTTTAATTCTTGAAAACCTACGTTAGTTAATTCCTTACGCATTGGTTCTACTAAATATTCTGGATACATTATCGTTAGTTTTTATTTACAATTTGAATGGTACAAAAATAAGAAAATCGGATGGTATGCACCATCCGATTTATATTTTTAAGGTAAAATTAGCACCTAGTTAAATCCTTTAAAAAATCTATCGTAAGCCTCTGGGTGGGTAATGGCACCAGCTATAATTAACACGAAGAAGATAATAAAAAGTAAACTCAATATCGTCGCAATCATCCCGCAGATTTTACCTGCTTTAGCATTTTTAAATGATGATTCGGTATACATGGTTGGGTTTAACTGATACTTTTTAACATCGCTGCCACCAAGTGCCCATGCAATAATACCAAATATTAAACCGAAAATGCCATAGAAACAACATGCCGGAAGTGCCAAAATACCTAAAACTAAAGCTACCGTAGCATTTGGAAGATTTTGCTGACCGCCCATTCCACCAAATTGACCAAATGGAGGTGGCTGCTGAAAAGGTGGCGGAGTTATTGGTCCAAAGCCAGATGGAGGAGTGTTGGCTTGTTCTGGCTTATTTAAATCAATTGGATTATTTTGTGGCGGATTTTGCTGTTCGTCTGACATAGTTAAGCGATAAGTTGATGGGTATATATTTTGTAAATGTAGTTGATAAACACAATTGCTGCAATACCTAAAAATGCGAATTTTATTACAGAAGCCCCTACTTTAAAATCAAATTTTAAATGAAATGCAGTAAAGATGATGATGAAAACTAAAGGAATGGTGGCCGGATAATACTTAAATGAAGCAAGGAAATCGCCTTCCAAAAGTGAAACTATAGACCGCTGCAAACCACAACCCGGGCAATCATAACCAAAATAGGTTTTGAAAGGGCAAGCTAAAAGATGGCGGCTTAGCCAATCGATAAAGCTAAGTTGTTGAAGGATCATCTAATTTGGCGATAACTTTCAATTGAGCATCTTTCCATATTTTGTACTTTTCCAGGTCTTTTAAAACTTGTTTATATACTAAATTAAGTACAAAAATATCATCCATAAAACCTAAAAGTGGAACAAAATCCGGAACGATATCCAAAGGAGAAAGAAAATATATAATTCCTCCCAAAATGGCAACGATAGATCTTTTTGGAATTTCAGTATAGTCGCCGTTTACATAATCTTTTGCCACGCCAAATAGTAAAACCATTTTAGTCCATACTCCATCAAGATCGCTTTTGTTATTTATCGCTTTGCCCAAAGCATCTTTAATTGTGCCACTTGCTTTAGATTTGTCGTTCAAAATCAACGTTGCTCTATTTTCAGATTTCTTAAAAAAATCTAAAACTCTCTTCCTATTAAATCTCATAAATAATGCTTTACAAATTAACGTCCAAAAAAGTTAAATCATCTGCCTTTTAAATAAATAGTCAGCTTCAATTATTTTTGATCAAACAATAAAAGCAACTTTCTATCGAATGAAATCGGCACAAGCTTATCATTTGCAGTGTCTTCTTCAAATAACTGCCTTTTTACCGGATCAAAAATGAATCTGGCAATGATGGGCATCCTGTCAGCATAGCTTTCGTGTAAGTTAAAACCATAGGTTTTGGAATAGCTTTGTGAAGGATCCGTTTTAGGATTTGGGCTAGATTCTAACATTATACCATAAGATGTTCCTCCATTTTTCTTTATCCTTTCAAACAAGCCTTTAGTAAGTTGTTTACATCTGGGAGAGGTTTCTACAATGTTATAAGCGATTTTTGCTTTCTTACTTTCATTAATCTGGGCAAATGTTTTTAAGCCTGAAAAGGTCAGAAAAAACAAACACAATATCAGTTGTTTAGCGCTCATCCTATTTTTATTTAAGCAGCTGATGCGTTCATCATCTCAAGAATATCGTCAATATATTTTCGCTCATTAGCCAAACGCGGAACCTTATGCTGGCCGCCCAATTTATCACGGCTTTTTAACCAATTATAAAAGGTGTTGGCCGGAGCATTATGCACTGTAGGCCTACACAAAGCCATATCTTTAAATCGTTTCGCATCATAATCAGAATTTACTTCCCGCAAGGTATTGTCCATTACATCGATAAACTTTTCGAAGTCGTTAGGTTGTTTATCAAACTCAATGATCCATTCATGTCCTCCGGCTTTTTCACCTTCAAAATAAATCGGACCAGCAGTGTAATCTTTAATTTCGGCACCAGTGGCAAGGCAAGCCTTTGTTAGTGCCTGTTCGGCATTGTCTATAATTACTTCTTCGCCAAAAGCATTTATAAAATGTTTCGTACGGCCGGTAATTTTTATCCGATAAGGAGAAAGTGAGGTGAACTGAATCGTGTCGCCAATCATATAGCGCCATAAACCACCATTCGTTGAGATTATAATCGCGTAATTTTTATGCAATTCAACTTCACCCAATAAGAGTGCTTTTGGATTATCTTCACCAATATTTTCCAGCGGAACAAACTCATAAAAAATGCCATAATCAAGCATTAACAGCATTTCATCGGAATCGTCCTGGTCCTGAATCCCAAAAAAACCTTCAGAAGCATTGTAGGTTTCCAGGTAGTACATTTCGCTGGATGGAATGAGCTGTTTAAACTGTTCACGATACGGGGCAAAATTTACGGCACCGTGGATGTAAACTTCCAGATTTGGCCATACTTCCAATAAATTATTCTTGCCCGTAAGTTCTAAAACCTTCTTTGCCAAAACAATGGTCCAGGTTGGTACGCCCGAAATACTGGTTACATTTTCATGGATGGTAGCCTCTGCCATTCTATCCATTTTTACCTCGTAGTTATCCATCAATGCGATAGACATATCGGGAGTGCGGTAAAACTCAGCCCAGATGGGCAGGTTTTTAATCAATACTGCTGATAAATCGCCATAAAAACAGTCTTCGTTGAGTTGATTTACCTGATGGCTACCGCCAAGCACTAAACCTTTTCCGGTAAACATTTGATTGTCTGGGCGATTATTGCAGTAGATGGAAAGCATGTCTTTACCACCTTTAAAGTGGCACTCTTCCAAACTTTCTGCCGAAACCGGAATGAATTTACTTCTATCGCTTGTAGTTCCTGATGACTTGGCAAACCACTTAATATCTGATGGCCACAAAATATTTTGTTCTCCAGCCAGCATTCTTTCAATAAATGGCTTTAATGTATCATAGTTTTGAATGGGAACCCGTTCCTGATATTGTTGCGGGGTTAAAATAGATTTGTAATCATATAACTTACCCCATTCTGTATTTTCTGCACTATCAATTAGCGTATGAAACCACTCCTGTTGAACATCGTGTGGATATTTCATAAAAAGCTCGATCTGATGAATCCGCTTTTTCATTAACCAGGTAAAAATTGAATTTACGATTGCCATGCTTTATTTTTTTACCACAGATAAACACAGATCTGGCAATGAACCAGAATTATCATCAATTCTCAAAATGCTCTTATTTACGCTCATTTTATTTACAATGGGATTTCAAATATTAAAATGTGTCTATCCTATATATTTGCAGTTAAACATCAAATTTCTTACGTTTCAATACGAAGTTAGATCCTAAATATACTTTCCTTACCATTTCGTTTTCTGCCAAAACCTCCGGAACACCTTGCTCTAAAATTTTTCCCTCGAAAAGCAAATAAGCCCTATCAGTAATGGAAAGCGTTTCCTGAACGTTATGGTCGGTTATTAGTATACCAATATTTTTATGTTTTAGTTTTGCAACAATGCTTTGAATTTCTTCTACGGCAATTGGATCTACCCCTGCAAATGGTTCATCTAAGAGAATAAAATTCGGGTTTGCCGCTAAAGCACGGGCAATTTCAGTCCGTCTGCGCTCCCCGCCTGATAATAAATCGCCTCTGTTTTTCCGAACTTTGTGTAAGCTAAACTCATTGATCAATTCTTCCAGCTTGTCTTTCTGTTCTTCTTTGGTTAGGTTACTCATTTCTAAAATAGCGAGAATATTATCCTCTACAGTTAGCTTTCTAAAAACAGAAGCTTCCTGGGCTAAATAGCCGATACCTTTCTGTGCCCTACGGTACATGGCATCTTCCGTAATATCTTCATCCTCCAAGAAAATGCGACCTTCATTTGGCTTAATTAAACCTACAATCATATAAAAAGAAGTCGTTTTACCGGCGCCATTCGGACCAAGCAAACCCACAATTTCCCCTTGACTCACATTAAATGAAACATTGTTTACAACAGTGCGTTGCTTGTATTTTTTTACCAGATTTTCAGCTCTTAATATCATTCTTTATTAATTTTTAGATAAAAGAACAAAGATCAATGAATAAAGACTGGGTTGTTCATTCCTCATCCTTAAGTCTTGTCTTTTCTCTTTGATCTTTACTTTTTATCCTTTATGCTTTGCTCCTTTGTCCTTACTCTTTTATCCTTGCTCCTTTATCTTAATCCCTTTAATATTAAGCTGTAAACGTCGCTTTTCTCTCCAAACATTTTCTTCAATAGTATAACAAACAGAAAATGGCACTTTTGGTTGTAAGAGATTTTGAAATTCAGCCAGACCAAAACCAATGCCTTCAAAAATAAGTGAATTTTGTTGCTTTATATTTATTTTAAGGTGGTTTGCACCTACTGCCATTGCAGCCCGATCTAAGTATACGTTATGTGTAACAAAAATCGGCGCCATGTTTTCTGGCCCGAACGGACCCATTTGAGCCAATACCCGATAAAATTTACCATCAATTTGAGCAAGATCTATTTCCGCATCAATTTTGATCATCGGCGTTAACAATTCATCGGTAATGCTTGACGAAACAATTTCTTCAAATTTATCGGCAAAAGCGGTTACATTTTGCTCCTGCATGGTTAAGCCAGCTGCAAATTTATGACCGCCATATTGGTCTAGTAAATCAGCACAGCCACTCAACGCCTCATATAAATCGAAGCCCACAACCGATCGGCAAGAACCTGCCACATGACCGTTTGATTTAGTCAAAACGATTGTTGGGCGGTAATATTTTTCTGTTAACCTCGAAGCTACAATGCCAATAACACCCTTGTGCCAATTTTCGTTAAATACGACAGTAGTTTTTCGGTTAATAAGCACTTCGCTCTCCCCTATTAAAGCCAGCGCTTCCCGGGTAATATCCTGATCGTATGTTTTGCGCTCTGTATTTTTCAGGTTTATTAGTTCACTCTGCTCCAAAGAATTTCCATCAACCTGGCAAAGCAACATCGCTACGGCATGTTTTGCATGGTCAATACGGCCTGCGGCATTTATCCGCGGACCCAAAGTAAAAACCACATCCGTGATGGTGTAATTTTCAGTTTTACCCGAAACCTCCATTAAAGCCCTTAAGCCCTCGCATGGATTGGTATTTAATTTCTTTAACCCATAATAAGCTAAAATTCTATTTTCTCCTACTACCGGAACAATATCTGCGGCAATGCTTACCATTACCAAATCAAGATATTGCAAATAGGTTTCTTCTGGAAGATGATGTTTTTGAGCATAGGCTTGCGCCAGTTTGAAGCCGATTCCGCAGCCTGCCAATTCTTTAAACGGATACTCACAATCCAATCTTTTAGGATCTAGAACCGCTATTGCCTTTGGCAAATCATCACCAGGTAAATGGTGATCACAAATGATAAAATCTATTCCTAAACTATTCGAGTAATCAACCTTATCGATGGATTTTATACCACAATCTAACGCAATAATCAGAGAAAAACCGTTTTCATTCGCATAATCGATACCGGCGGTAGAAATTCCATAACCTTCTAAATAACGATCTGGAATGTAGTATTCGATGTTTGGGGTAAGTTGAGAAAAGAAGCTGAAAGCAAGAGCTACCGATGTGGTTCCATCAACATCATAATCACCATAGATCAGAATTTTTTCGTGAGTTGCTAATGCATTTTCGATTCTTTCTATTGCTTTATCCATATCTTTCATCAAGAAAGGATCGTGAAGATGATTTAAATCAGGCCTAAAAAAATACTTCGCCTGGTCAAAATCACAAACATTGCGTTGAACTAAAATTTGTGAAAGTGATTGATCTATATTGAGTTGTTCTGCTAATTTCTTTACCGTGTCATCATTACAATTTGATGTCAGCACCCATCTTTTTTCCATTATATTTGTTTCCGAACAGTAAATATACTTTTTTAATTTAAATCTCTACATTTTGCAAGTTCATACCTTATTCGAAGGCACCTATTCTGTAGATGCCTCAAAAAAATTCATACCGTTTGATTCATCCATTCACAACTATAAAGATCGCCCGGCTTCGTTGTTTATCAACGTCCAACCTTTTCTGGTAGAACTTAAGAATGATCTAGTTCTTTTTGATACCGGTTTAGGTTTCAGTGATGACCATGGCGAACTGATGTTACACAAAAACATTCGGAATGCCGGGTTTGATCCAACAGATGTTACGAAGGTTTTGATGTCGCATTTGCATTACGATCACTCTGGTGGAATGATTCACAAATTAGGCGATCAAACGGAGCTGAGTTTTCCGGATGCAGAATATGTAATCAATCGTGGCGAATGGGAAACGGCTTTTAGTAGCACATCAAGCTCTTACCACACCGATATTTTCGAATACCTGCAACGTAATGCACAGCTGAAGTTTGTAGAAGGCGATGGAAATTTGGATGAAACCATTGCATTTGAATTTACAGGTGCCCATTGCCCAAACCACCAGGTTTTTCTATTAACGGAGGGGAATCAGAAAGTTTTTTTCGGCGGCGATGTATTGCCAGAACCTAGCGAATTGATTAAAAACTTCATTGCCAAATACGATTTCGATGGCCGCAAAGCGATGGAATTACGCAAGGAGTTTGGAAAAAGAGCTGCTGCTGAAAACTGGGAATGTTTATTTTACCACAGCAAAGATCAGGCAACAGGTTTTGTTGATGAAATTGACGGCGGGTTTAGGATAAGATAATTGATTGTTATCCGTTATCCGTTGGCTGAAGCCAACGGCAATGAAATGCAAGTCGAAAAATTAAGTTGCAGAAAAAGTTGAAAGACAAAACAGAAAAGCTAAAGTAAAAGGATTAAAGCTGGCAAACCGCTTGGCAATAAATTTCATCGTCGTCAGTTTCAACTGACGAAAAATAAATAAAGCAAGCAAGGCTTTAGCCAAATCCTGCAGTTTGAAAGTCTTTGTTTCTTGTAGCTCATTAAGTACCTAAACCCGACAGCAGCGAAAATACTTTTGATTAAACCTATAAGGTTTTAAAAACCTTATAGGTTTGAAAAAGATTGTAGCGAATGGCGGGAATAAACTTTAATAATTATACCGCAATTGCTTTCTAAAACCAAGATAGAATTCATAAAAAGTCTACTACAGATGTACAAGGATTGCTTCGTACTTCGCTATGACAACACAAAAAAAGGTCCCGATAAAATCGAGACCTTTATTGTTTCAGCCCTCCCTTTCAGGAGAGGGTTAGGACGTTTTATTTCTTAGCTACTAATTTCACGCCGATTTCGAAGTTATCATCAATTGCTTTGTCGCCAATGCTATCGAAGAAAGATTTCGAACCATAACGAATGTCATATTTAGTTCTATCCACTAAAATTTTACCAGCTAAAGCAGAAACAGTTCCATCTGCATTTACAGAAATAGTTGCAGGGAAAGTTACTGGTTTAGTAGTGCCTTTAATGGTTAAGTTACCTGTTACATTGTTACCAGCAACCTTAGTAATTACGAAAGTTGAAGTTGGATATTTCGCAGTTCCGAAGAAATCGTCTGCTTTTAAGTGACCTTCTAATTTTGCACTGCCATCAGCATCTTTAATAGAATTCATATCGATTGTGAAAGTACCACCTGTTACTTTTTTGCCATCAACATTTAAAGTTCCTGATTGCAAAGCGATAGTTCCGTTGTGAGAACCTGTAACTTTTTTACCAATCCAGGTGATGGTTGATTTTGCTGCATCTACAGTATAAGTAACTGGTTTAATAGTTGTAAAAGCTGATAATGACACAACTGCAACTAACAAAAGGATGGAAGAGATTTTTAATTTCATGTTTGATTTTTTAGTTTATGGTGCAAATATAAGTTTAAGATAGATTGTTTGTTATTGATGTATGTTAACTTTTTCAAAAACGATCGATTTATCTGAAAGCACTCTATTGACTAAGGATTGTACTTGAGGTTTAATTTAATTTAAATTATTTGAAAAGCAAATGCAGAAGTCAGGTTGAATGATAGTCGGGCTTTTCGTTAAATCTTTTTTTGATTGCCATACAGATTTTATCGAAGCCAGTAAAACAAAAAAGGATATCACTTCAATCCCGTTTAAATCCAATAAGCTTCTGTTGCTATTTAGGGTTGCAAAGCGGAAATAAATTTAATTATTTATCTTGGTGAATATTTTTTTTTGAAAATGAACCACAACGCAAAATCACTTCGACCATTTATAGGCGCTAAAAATTTCGAAACGTCAAGAAAATTCTACCGTGATCTCGGTTTTGAAGAGGTAACTCTGGGCGAAAGTATGTCGGTCTTCAAAAGCGGCAACCTCGCTTTTTATCTACAAAAAGCCTACGTTAAAGATTGGATAGATAACACCATGATTTTTATGGAAGTGGATAATGTGAATCAGTTTTACAATGAACTTTCAGCGCTTGATTTACCTGCTAAATATGAAAATGTAAAGCTAAGCCCAATCAGAATTGAAAGCTGGGGAAGTGAATGTTTCCTCCACGATCCATCGGGGATTCTTTGGCATTTTGGGGAGTTTAGTTAAATGGTTCCGTCTCGGAAAGTCGTCTTTTCGACTGAACGTAGTGAAATGGAGAAATCTTTTAACATAGCTTTTTTAATTACAAGATTTCTCGGCTTCGCTCGAAATGAGGGGCAAAAAAAACTGCAAGCTATATGAAAATGAATTCATAAAACTTGCAGATGATTGGTTTGTGAGGACACAAACCAAGGCACTAGATAAGATTGCCACGTTGGCTGAAAAAGCCTCCTCGCCTGCTTACAGCAGGCACGCAATGACGGAGTTGGCGATGGAAAGGAAACCTTAAACACTCTACCTTTCTACCCTCAACTTTCTTAAGGCACTATTTCTTCCAAATAACTTTCAACTGGCGGACAAGCACAAATTAATGATCTATCGCCATGGCTATCATTCACACGACCAACTGATGGCCAAAACTTACGTTCCAACACATAAGGAAGTGGAAAAGCTGCTGTTTGACGGCTATAAGCATGCTCCCACTCGTTAGCGGTAATTACTGCTACAGTATGAGGTGCATTTTTCAATGGGTTATCAACCTTATCAAAAGTTAAATTTTCAACCTGATCTATTTCTTTTTTAATCGCGATCAATGCATCACAGAAACGATCTAACTCATGTTTAGGCTCCGATTCGGTAGGCTCAACCATTAACGTACCCGCAACCGGGAATGAAACTGTTGGTGCATGGAAACCATAATCCATTAAACGTTTGGCAATATCAGTAACTTCAATACCGAAAGCTTTGAATGAGCGACAATCTAAAATCATCTCGTGTGCACAACGACCCTGAGCACCTGAATAAAGCACTGGGTAGTGTTGCTCTAAACGAGCTTTCATATAATTGGCGTTTAAAATCGCATATTTAGTCGCATTGGTTAATCCCTCAGCACCCATCATAGCGATGTAAGCATGAGAAATAATCAAGATCGAAGCTGAACCCCAAGGTGCAGATGAAACCGCAGAAATTGATTTTCCTTTATCGATATCAACCACAGCATGACCAGGAAGATAAGGAACCAAGTGTTTCGCCACACCAATTGGGCCCATACCTGGGCCGCCACCACCGTGAGGGATACAGAAAGTTTTGTGCAAGTTTAAATGGCAAACATCGGCACCGATATTAGCTGGGCTTGTTAAACCAACCTGTGCATTCATGTTTGCTCCATCCATGTAAACCTGTCCGCCGTTAGCGTGGATCGTTTCACAAATTTCGATGATGCTTTCTTCGAATACACCGTGAGTTGATGGATAAGTCACCATCAAACAAGATAAATTGTCTTTATGTAATTCTGCTTTTGCCTTTAAATCTTCTACATCGATGTTACCGTTTTCTAAGGATTTAACGACAACGATTTTCATATCAGCCATTGCTGCAGAAGCAGGATTTGTACCGTGAGCAGATGCAGGAATTAGCGCAACGTTACGGTGGAAATCGCCTCTATCGTGGTGATAAGCACGAATAACCATTAAACCTGCATATTCACCTTGAGCACCAGCGTTTGGCTGTAAACTCATCGCCGCAAAACCGGTAATCTCACTTAACCATTTATCCAGTTCGTTAAAAACCGAATAGTAACCCAAAACCTGATCGGCTGGAGCAAATGGGTGGATGCGACCAAAGTGAGACCAGGTTACTGGAATCATTTCTGCAGTAGCATTCAATTTCATTGTACAACTACCCAAGGCAATCATCGAGTGGCAAAGCGATAAATCTTTCGCCTCTAATGATTTGATGTAGCGCAACATTTCATGCTCTGAATGATGAGAATTGAAAATTGGGTGACTTAAGTATGCTGAAGTACGCTGTAAAGCTGATGGAATTACAGTTTCAACATTTTCGACAACCTCAACCTGATCAGCAGCAACCGCTTTTACTTTAGCGAAGATTTTAGCAATTAATGCAACATCTTCAAAAGTAGTAGTTTCATCGATAGAGATGGTAGCCACGTTACCCACATAATTCAAGTTGATTTCGTTATCTAAACAACCTGAATGAATGCCACCTTTTAAGTCGCCTAAATCGAAACGAATGGTATCGAAATAAGCTGAATTTAATTGCTCGTAACCTAAGCTTTTTAAAGTTGACGCTAAACTAACCGCCAAACCATGCGTACGTTCTGCAATGGCTTTTAATCCTTTCGGACCGTGGTAAGCTGCATAAAAACCAGCCATAATGGCCAATAATGCTTGCGCCGTACAAATGTTAGAAGTTGCTTTATCTCTACGAATGTGTTGCTCGCGGGTTTGCAAAGCCATACGTAATGCGTAATCGCCGTGGCTATCGATGGTTACACCAATAATACGACCTGGAATTGAGCGTTTATATTCTTCTTTAGTTGCAAAAAATGCTGCGTGTGGACCACCAAAACCCATCGGAATACCGAAACGTTGCGTTGTACCTACCACGATATCAGCACCCCATTCGCCTGGAGGCGTTAATAAGGTTAAGCTTAAAATATCTGCTGCAACCGTTAATTTAATATTTTGATTGTGTAATTCAGAAGCAAAGTTTTTGTAATCGAAAACTTCTCCATTACCTGCCGGATATTGAACAATCGCACCAAAGAAATCTTCTGTAGCCACGAAATCCAAATGATTGCCGATGACTAATTCAATACCGTAAGGATTAGCTCGGGTTTTTAAAATATCTATCGTTTGAGGAAAAACTAAATCTGAAACGAAATACTTTTTTGCAGCTTGATTTTTACGCGTACTGTATTGCATAAACATCGCCTCTGCCGCAGCTGTACCCTCATCTAAAAGAGATGCATTGGCAATTTCCATTCCGGTTAAATCGATTACCATCGTTTGGAAATTTAACAATGCCTGTAACCTACCTTGTGCAATCTCTGCCTGGTATGGTGTATATTGCGTGTACCATCCTGGATTTTCAAATACGTTACGTAAAATTACACCCGGGGTAATGGTATCATAATAACCCTGACCAATAAAGCTTTTAAAAACTTTATTCAACAATGAGGTTTGTTTTAAAGCACCCAAATATTCAGTTTCTGACTTCGCCGCAGGCAAATTTAATGGTTGTTTTAACCTAATTGCCGTCGGAACAGTTTGTTCAATCAGCTCATCAATAGAATTTACGCCAACAGCTTGCAACATTTCAGCAGTATCTGCCTCATTTGGTGCAATATGACGATTTTGAAAATCTTCCTTGTAGTGGATATTTAAGCTCATGCAGGTATGAATAATAATTTGCTGCAAAGGTAGGAAAAACGATATTGTATTTTGCTATATATCAGTGTAAAAAAGGTGTCTTATTTACGCTTAAAGGCGACAAAATTGGTAGATTTTAAGTTTGTATTTAAAGTCAAACGTTTGTTCATTTCAGGAAGAAATTTCATTTATTTGGAAAGCAGTAACGCTACAAAAATTAAAGTTTGTTGCCGCCATTTTCTACAATCTTTTTTTACGTTTCTGTCATGCTGAGGAACGAAGCATTTGCAAGCGATGAAAAAACATACGTTAATACCCCACTGCCGTAAACGGAAGTTAATCAGGCAAGAAAAGTAAATAACAGGTAAGAGATTCTTCGTACCTCATAACGACTACAATTTTGGCTTTCGACGATTTATGTGTTTTTGAAAAAAATGCGAACCTCTCAGCATGACAATAAATTCAGGGCTGCTACAAGCCCGGAATCTAAAGTTTTCATACCTTCGAAAAAAAATCCATTTAGCTTACATGTTGAAATCAAAAAATAACGTTGCACTTTTAGTTCACGCCTGCGACCGTTACGAATTTCTATACCAAGGTTTCGACTATACTTTTTCAAACAACTGGGATTTTAAAATCCCCTGCAATTATTATTTTGCTACAGAGGTTAAAAACGCAAAAGTTAATGGCTTTATTAATATTAAATCTGGCAAAGGCGAATGGGCCGATCGCTTGGCAACCTTATTGAGGAATATTGATGAAGAATACGTTTTATACTTTCAGGAAGATATGTGGCTGAGTAAACCTGTTAACCACGAATTTTTTAATCAGCTTTTCGATTTAGCAAAAAAGAACAACTGGAAACATGTTAAACTTCATAGTTCTGATGTTTACAAAATCAAGCCAACTGAGATTTTTATAGAAGGTTTTAATGTTGCCGAAGTGGATAATCAAAAATCAGATTTTTTAATGTCGCACCAGGTTACCCTTTGGAAAAAAGATTATCTGTTAGCACAGCTCTACAAAAATGAACATCCATGGAGGAATGAGCGGAATGGCACAAAACGTTTGAAGAAGTTAAATCCATTAATTCATCATATAGATTACTTCGCCGAGAACGGAGCTTCAGAGATTAACATCAATAAAAACCTCAATAAAAGAAGCGAATATTATGCAGTTTCTTTCAACAGCACCTTAAATTTTAACGCTACCCGATTTATTAAAGAATTAAAATCAGGTAATCAAAGTGAAAAAGACTACGCCACAGCACTACAAAACCACTACGATAATAATTTAACCCACGATGGTACGCCAAAGCCAAAAAAGGAAGATATCTTCAAGAAATTCAAAAACTGGTTTCTAAAAAAGAAAGGCTAAGGCTACCATTGAAGTTTTTAACTTTCCGTCTTTGCTTACCTGCCGCAGGCACAATGTCATTAAGTTAGTCTTATAAAGATTTAATTAAAAATCAAAAAGATAGCATATAAAAATCCATTAACTTAATGACATTGGCCGCAGGCGGGGGTTTAGAAACAATGCAAGCTCCAAAAGCTTACTCTCTGTTGTTTACATTATACAAGAACGACCGTCATCCTGAATTCATTTCAGGATCTTAATAGCAAAACAGATGCTGAAATGAATTCAGCATGTCGACTTATTATTTAAAACTCCTTACTTTTGCACTTTCCAGCCTTCATCTTTACTCAACTTCAACTTGTAAGTTTTGGTAATGAAGTTGCTGTTTTTATTGGCGTCTTTATCAAAAGGTTCAAAATCGGTAGTCAACATTTTTAAGGAAACGGTTACCTTAGCTGTGCTCGAATTTACCTGTTCAAAGTTTACGGGCTTTTCATCTGCTAAAACATAGGTAACGGCTTTAACAGTAGCCCTGTCGCCATCTTGTTTCAAAACCAGCGGACTAGCTTTATCAGTTAAAGTTATTTGATATACGAAACTGCTATCTTTAGAAAGGAACTTCTTTTTCGCTTCTTTTAAATTCAGAGTTACTAATCCTTTACTCGCTAACGATTTGTATTTCCCTAGCTCAAACATGTCATTCGTGCTATTAAACTTGATTTCTCCAAAGTTGAAACGAATGGTTTTATACTCAGGGTTGGCTTTTAAATAATCTGTAATCACTTCTCCCGCCTCATCCTGGTTGATGGTTGTTTTAGTTTTACATCCGGCGAAGCCGATAATTAGAAAAGAAAGAATATAAAGAATTTGCTTTTTCATGTTTTCATTTTTTGCTTTTTAAAGGTATTTATTTTTTTATTCTAAGCGCAAAGAACACTGAGTTTTTCGCAAAGGAAGAGAAGTAAAAATTTGAGCACCCAGCTTTGCAATCTTTGCGCCTTGTCTTTACATCCTTTGGGGTAAAACATCACTTTCTCTTTAAATACTTCAAATTAGGCAACACCATTGCCGATAAAATGACACACACGCCTACCCAACGCAAAAATGAAACTTGTTCTTGCAACACAAAGCCTGCCATCATTACCGCTACAGGCAATTCTGCTGCACTTAAAATT
This sequence comes from Pedobacter sp. AC212, assembly GCF_979258625.1. Classification (NCBI taxonomy): domain Bacteria; kingdom Pseudomonadati; phylum Bacteroidota; class Sphingobacteriia; order Sphingobacteriales; family Sphingobacteriaceae; genus Pedobacter; species Pedobacter sp. AC212. The sequence goes on from NZ_OZ409870.1 coordinate 5,016,959, forward strand.
GAGCTCAACGCTGTTCCAATGCGTGGAACACCTTCAGCATAAAATAACGGTGGAATTACTGTTCCGAAAACGGCAATAATTAGCCCCCATTTAAGCAAAGTTCCGTTTAATGCGCCATTAAACAGAAACGCAGGTGGAAACAGGATAAAGATCAAAATACATGCTCCAGTAATCATTAATGCACTTTTCTGCAGTGGTGGATACTCGTTTCCGATTCTTCCGCTTAACATTAAAAAGCCCGCATAACATACTGCAGCGAGCAAACCAAAGCCGATACCTTTGTAGCTCAAACTTGAAATAGTTGTTTCTAGCATTCCACTTGCCAAAACTGTTCCTCCCAAAACCAAAAGGATCGCTAAAAATTGTAATCCCGTCGGCTTCTTTTTGTAGATGATAAACTCTAGCAAAATACTCATCCAAATAAATTGCATGAGCAGAATGATAGCCACTGAGTTAGGCACAAGTTTAACTGATTGATAATAGAAAATACTTACTAAACCGGTGCAGGTTCCAGCTAGAATCATCTTCCATTTAGGTGTAATTAGCTTTATTTCTTGTGTCTTATACTTTGAAGTCCTGCTTTGAAAGAAAAACAAAACCCAAAGAATTACTGCACCAAAAAAAGCCTGAGCACCGGTAACATCGCCGAGAGAATATCCATCGTGGTATGCGAGTTTTACAAAAGTAGAAAGGATACCGAAACTGCAGGCACCAAAAAAAACAAGGAGAATTCCTTTTAACATAATGGAGTGAGAAGTTTAAAGTAGAAAGTTTTTAGCGATAAGTATATTGTCAACGACCGGTTTCAACTTTATACTTTCAACTTTAAACTCATAAAAGTTGTTGTAAATATTTTTGAACTGTAGTTTCTAAACCCAAATAAAGCGCATCGCTAATGAGTGCATGACCAATGGAAACTTCCAATAAACCAGGAATGCTTTGGGCAAAATAATGAAGGTTGTGTAAATCTAAATCATGACCTGCATTTATTCCTAAACCTAATCTATTTACGTGATGTGCAGCGGCGATGTAGTTAACGATTGCTTTTTCTCTATCAGCGTAATAATTATGAGCATAAGCCTCGGTGTATAATTCGATTCTATCTGTACCTGTTTCTGCTGCTCCCTCAACCATTTCAACTACCGGATCAACAAAAATGGAAACCCGAATACCCTCTTTTTGAAAAACCGAAACCATCTCTTTTAAATAATCTCTATGTTTTATTGTATCCCAACCATGGTTAGAAGTAATTTGTCCTTCGGCATCGGGCACTAATGTTACTTGTGCAGGTTTATTAGCCAAAACCAGATCAACAAATTTATCTTCACGGCAATTGCCTTCAATATTAAATTCAGTGGCAATAACAGCTTTCAAATCGTAAACATCCTGATAACGAATATGGCGTTCATCTGGGCGTGGGTGTACCGTAATTCCTTGTGCACCGAAGCGTTCACAATCTAAGGCAACCTTCACTAAATCAGGATTATTACCTCCGCGACTATTCCTCAACGTAGCAATTTTATTGATGTTTACCGATAACTTTGTCATGCAACAAAGATAAGGCTTTGGCTTTGTTAATCTTTAAAGGTTCAAAAAAATTGACTTATTTTTACTCATATTTGCTTTCAGTAAATGAAATCGAAAGACATCACGCTATATAAAATTCTAATCGGAATTGTTACTGTAATCAGTTCGCTGGCACTATTTGGTGGGATTATGGAACCGGATTCTGCGCTTTATGCATCAATAGCCAAAAATATGGTTTTGCGTGATGATTGGATTAACATTTACGTTCGTGGTGCAGATTGGCTTGATAAACCACATTTAACTTTTTGGCTGGCAGCAGCCTCTTTCAAAATTTTCGGCATAAATGCCTTTGCTTATAAGCTGCCTTCGTTTTTGTTTGGTTTGTTTGGAGCAGGTTATCTCTATAAGTTGGCGAAAGATATTTATAACCATAAAATGGGCTTAATAAGTGCGTTAATCTTTCTAAGTTCTTTACACATATTAATATCAACTTTTGATGTAAGGGCCGAAGTTTACATTACAACATTTACTTTGGCAGCCATTTACCATTATTACAAAGCGCAATCAGGGTCTTTCTGGCATATCGTTTTAGGTTCATTCTTCGCCGCATGCGCCATTATGATCAAAGGAATTTTTGTTTTGATTCCGGTTTTTGGTGGTTTTATCCTTTATTGGCTCATCACCAAACAATATAAAGAGTTATTAAAACTGAAATGGTGGCTTGCGATAGTGCTAATTCTGGTTTTTATCATTCCCGAACTTTACACCTTGTATGTGCAGTTTGATTTACAGCCAGAAAAAATTGTATTTGGAAAAACGGGAGTTTCGGGATTAAAATTCTTTTTCTGGGACAGTCAGTTTGGTCGCTTTTTTAATAACGGACCAATAAAAGGCAAAGGCGATATCTCATTTTTCTTACACACCACCATCTGGGCTTTTCTACCTTGGTCCATTCTATTTTATACTGCGGTAATTAATCTTTTCAAAAAGAAAAACAGAGTTTCTTTGCCCCCCGAAAGCATTATAATCTGGACAAGTGCCGCCATCACTTTTCTGCTATTTTCACTATCTAAATTTCAATTGCCGCATTATATATTGATTATTTTACCGCAATTTGCCGTGATCGCTGCTCTGTATTTGCAGAAACTAGAAGGGAAAAGTCTGAAAATATTTTTCATCGCTCAAACGGTTTTGGCAGTTTTAATTGTAGCGATATTAATCTGCGTTTCGATATTTTTCAAATTCGATTACTTCTCCGTTGCAAACGCGATACTAATCGTTTTGCTATTTTTATCTGTATTATTTTTTAGAGGATTAAAAATTGAAACCATTATCGCCAGAAGTAGTATGATTTCTATCGGCTTGATGATTTTTCTTTCAGGTTTCTTTTATCCTGCATTGCTGAAATATGAATCGGGAATGGAAGCGGGCATTTGGCTAAAGGAAAACCAGCCTAATGCTAAACCAGCAGTATTGATGTATCCTGATGCTTATTCTTTCGATTTTTATGCGAATGGAGAGCCTCAGTATTTTTGGGATTTTGAGACATTGAACAAACATAAGACAGATAAGAACATGGTGATCTATGTTTGGGAGCCAGAAATGGAGCGATTGAAAAAGGATTACAATACCCAAATCCTCAAATCATTTGAATACTTTCACGTCACAAAACTTACGGGAAAGTTTATAAATGCTAAAACACGCCCTCAGGTTTTAGAACGTTTTTATCTGGTAAGAATACAATAGCATGGAGTTATTTTTTCGCATTCTGAAATTTGGTGTAACGGGCTTGCTTGGAATGGCAATTGATTTCGGCGTGACCTGGCTTTGCAAAGAAAAAATTAAAATAAATAAATACGTGGCCAATGCGCTAGGTTTCATTTTCGCTGTAACCAACAATTATTTAATTAATCGCGTTTGGACTTTTCAAAGCACCAACATCCACTGGGGAACCGAGTTTAGCAAATTTATCGTGGTAAGTGTAATTGGATTGGCATTAAACACCGTTATTATATATCTTTTCCACCAACGTAAAAACGGTACAAACTTTTATGTGGCTAAGTTTTTTGCTATTGCGATTGTTTTTATTTGGAATTTTATCGCCAACCTGATGTTTACTTTTAGGTAACGTTTTTGCCGATAAAATAGAATACCACCAACCAGATTAATCCTTTTATCAGGAAGAATAAAAACCCGATTAAGCCCACACGCTTAAACCATAATTTTAGTTTTTCTTTGTTCATGGTGATGTGGTAAAGATAAAATTTTTGCCTTAAATTAGAAAGGTTTTAAATAAGCAAAAGATGAAACGCTTCAGGTTCTTTTATTTCATTATTTCTGTTCTTCTTCTCAGCACCAGTTCGAGTTTGGGTCAAAACTTCAAATCGATTAAGAAATACAAATTGGATTATCTTGTTGCGAATAAGGGTGCTGAAAAACTAATTGGCATTCGGAGTTTCGCAAATGATGGGCAACAATATTTATTGCTTGTTAATCCGCAGACGCTTGATAGCAAAGTTGACCTCGCTTCAAATTATGTAATAAGTAGAACACCATGGCCAAAGATTTTACTCGAATTTAAAACCAGCCCATACATAAAATCTTTAACTGCAGCTGCCGCGAAAGATTTTCAAATACAAGATGCGGGCATCGATAATGCCATACCAAGAGAACAAGGAATAACATTAACGATTGACCTTTGCCCCTCTCACAAACCCTTAGACAGCGTTATTTTTCAATCGGTATTTGATGAATTTAAAAAGATAGAGCAGCCGGCACCTCTTGCCATTTCGGTATCGGGAAAATGGATGCTTAAACACCAGGACGACCTAAATTGGCTGAAAGATTTGGTCAACAAAAAAGACTTAGATATCACCTGGATAAATCATTCTTATAATCATGAGGTAAACAGCCTTCCTCTGGCCGAAAACTTTTTACTAGCACCAGGCACCAATCTTGATACAGAGGTATTAGAAAATGAAAAACTAATGCTCAAAAATGGGTTGACACCCTCTATTTTTTTCCGCTTTCCAGGTTTAGTTTCCGATAGAAGTATTGTGCAAAAAATTGAAGCTTATGGTTTAATCCCAATTGGAAGCGATGCCTGGTTAGCAAAAGGACAACAAGCAAATAATGGAAGTATTGTGCTTATCCATGGTAATGGAAATGAAGAGCTTGGTGTTAAAGACTTTCTGGAGTTATTGAAAACGAAAAAGGAAGAAGTTATCAGCAAACAATGGCTGTTGTTTGATTTGAGAAAAGGATTGCAAAAAGCATATGAGTAAACGCTATTTATGAAAAGTATCTAAAAACAAATCTTCGACTTTTTTACGAGCCCAAGGCATTCTACGCAAAAAGTTGAGGCTTGATTTAATGCTTTGATTGTTGTTAAAACAGTCGATTCTAATTAGCGACCCTAACTGCTCCCACCCATAATGCGCCTGCAAATCAGTAACGATTTTCTCAAGAGTGATTCCGTGAAGTGGATTGTTTTTCTGTTGATCGGCCATGCACAAAGCTAAATAAATTATAAAACTATTGCGGATTAAATTGTGAGAGCCAAACCGTTGCATTGCCGCATGAAGGATCATTTACGGTTTGATTTAAAATTTCAAATTGGTTTTTAACTAGCAAATTGTGGTATTCTTCGATATCAAGTGAAGCATGAAAAAGATTTTCGCCATCATTTATTCCCCACGCCTCTCCTCTTTTGGTGCCCGAGGTAAATAAAATTATTCCATTTGGAAGGAGATGATTGGCAAATATCTCAAACATTTTCGGCTGATCCTCCGCTGGTAAATGAAAAAAACTATGCCAGGCAATGATTGCATTAAATTTGGTTTCAAGTTTAAGCTTGCGCATATCTTGCAAGAGAAATTCTTCTGCCGGAAAATTTTGTTTAGCCTGTTTCAACATTTTTTCACTTGCATCAACTCCTGTTACCATAAACCCAGATTGCAGGAAATATTCCATAATGGGTTTTCCGTTTCCACAGCCTAAGTCTAGCAGACTTGCACCCCTTGGGATCAACTCAATAACTGTATCCAGATAAGGTTTCTCCATTAAATTACGAGGTCTGTTTTCCCCAAACCAATCAGCAATTTTATTATAAACATGAAAAACGTTCTCTTTTTCATTCATCACCATAAAAATAAAAGCCCTTAAATTTGCATTTAAGGGCTTTGAAAAACTGAATGTTACTTTCCTGCGGTCCAGGTATTATTGTCAGGATTCGAATCTGGTAAAACCTTATTTGGATCTAAGGTAACTGATACTATTTCCTCAGTGGTTGGGAAACGCACCAACCAAGAGGTGTTTTTCATCCAAACATCAACAGGTACTTTTACAATACTTTTTTTACCACTTTTAGTTTCTACCTGAAGGATAATTGGCATTGGCATTTTTTCCAAATTATTCACACGGATAGAATATCCTGATAAGTTTCCATCTTGTTTAATTTCCTCAACCGAACCAATGGCCTGATCCATTTTCCAGCTATTTAAAAACCAACTTCTCCAAAACCAAGCTAAATCCTCTCCTGCAGCATTTTCCATCGAGCGGAAAAAATCATAAGGAGTTGGGTGTTTGTAAGCCCAGTTTTTGATGTATTGACGAAATGCATAATCGAATCGGTCCTCACCTAAAATCTCATTTCTCAAAATATCTAGTCCCCATCCTGGTTTAGAGTACAAGTTAATGCCAATATTTGCCTCTGTCATTCCATCAGGCATTTGCATAATGTTTTCATACTTAGGATTACCGATATAGTTTTTGCCTATAAAATTCATGTTGGTTGGGCGACCAATATATTCTCCATTATTGAAGTTTTTAGCCGAAATGCCGTTGATAAAGGTGTTGAAACCTTCATCCATCCAACCAAATTTGCGTTCGTTTGAGCCCACAATCATCGGGAACCAGGTATGACCAAATTCGTGATCGATTACGCCCCATGCACTGCCTTTTTTAGCCTTCCAACCACAAAAAACAATCCCTGGATACTCCATACCACCGATATTTGTAGCAACGTTAACTGCCATTGGATAAGGATATTCGAACCATTGTTTAGAATAATGTTCGATACTGGCTTTAACATATTCTACCCCGCGGCCATAACCATCAGCTCCATTACTTTCTACAGGTTGCGCAGAAACCGCTAATGATTTTTTTCCACTTGGTAAATTGATACGAGCAGCATCTAAAACAAAAGCTTTTGATGAAGCCCAGGCCGCATCGCGGGCATTTAAAATTTTAAACTTCCAGGTTAACTTATCTTTCGCCGGACGAGATTTAGGATCGGTAACCTCTGCCTCGGAACGGATGTGAACTGTTGCATCGCTATTTTTAGCAGCATTCCATCTTTGCAATTGTTGTGCAGTAAAAACTTCTTGAGGGTTTAAGAGTTCTCCAGACGCCATTAAAATGTGGGTTGCTGGAGCTGTTAAAGCCATAGTAATATCGCCATATTCGCAGTAAAACTCTCCACCGCCCCAATACGGTAAAGTATTCCAGCCAATTACATCATCGTAAACACATATGCGTGGAAACCATTGTGCAATGGCATAAATTTCGCCATTTTTAGTAGTTAAATGACCAGTTCTATCCGATCCTTCTTTCGGAACAGTATAAGAATAGTCCATTTTAATAGTTACCACATCGCCATTGGCAGCCATCGGCTGATCCAAACGAATCTGCATACGGGTGTCTTCAACAATTGAAGTGAATTTTACTGCCGCAGCTTTTTGAGATACACTCACATTTTGAATTTTGTAACCTCCGTCGAATTTTTCGCCTTGGGCACCATAACGACTACGGGCTGGAGTTACTTGTTTGCCACGAGAATCTTCCTTAAATGTGTTCTGATCTAATTGTAACCATAAATACGGTAACTTATCCGGACTGTTATTTTTATAGGTTATGGTAACTGTTCCGGTAACCAAACTTTTGGCTTCGTCCAAATTGGCTGTAATGTTATAATCAACGCGATTTTGCCAATACTTTGGCCCTGGGATTCCCATTGCTGAACGAAACTCGTTTCCGTTTTGAGTGTAAAACAAAGGCCCGAAAGCTTCAGCAGGATTGTAATTTGTGGCAGGAGCGGTTTGCTGAGCATTTGCCGAAATAACAAAAGCGCAACAAACAACACACAAAGTGAATAATTTATTAATTTTCATGAGTTTAATAAGTTGTTATTTGATCGTAAAGATAAAAAATAACCACATATAGCGCTATATGTGGTTATAATATTGATACATGAAAGTATTATCGAACTAATTTGGCTTTAACTTCGGCAAATCTTGTAGTTTTCTTTGTTGAGGAGTTAATTTTTGCCAAGCAACAAAGGCTTTAGAGATATGATAATCATATCTGAAAGGTCGTTCTGCTTTAACCGACTCTATTGACGGCCTATAAATGATCATAAAGTGTTTGAGATCTTCGCCTTGAAGCTTTGTTAAATCGGTAATTGTTTTCTCACTAAAACCAGCGTCAATTTCTTCCTGGTACATTTCTTTTTCTTCTAGCTCAGCTTCTTTTCTTTGCTCCCGCTTGTATTTTCCGTAACCAAGATTCAGGTTTAAGCCGCCAACTTTATCTTTCATGCGCTTTCTACCTAAATTACCGCCGGTATTAAGTAGCGTATATTTTTCTGCCAATGGGTCTTTTGCATCTGTAATCTGGCTATTCATTCTCACCCCTTTTACATCAATATCCATTAGGCTGGTCGATTTTACCGGAAGATAAATGCTTCTATTCAATAAGCTGGTTAAGTAAAGCGTATCGGTATGGTAACCCACGGCAGAAAACTCAATCAAATCTCCTACAGAAGCAGGGATAGTGTACTTACCCGTACTTGAGGTAGTGGTTACTTTTTTGCTATTTAAATTTCTGACAGAGACACCTGGTAACGTGAGCGATTTTTTATTGTAATCGAATACAGTACCAGTGGTAACTGTTTGCGCAAAAACACCAACAGGAAGGGCAATTAAAAGAAAAATAATCAGCTTATACATAAATCAAAAGTAAGTATTAAAATGTTTCAAAGCTGTATTTAACAAACTTTAAGACTATAACAACTGGATCAGCCAAGTGTTTGAGCATAGCGATCCTCATCAAAAGAAATTAATATTGCTTTACCGTCTTTCTCTATAATCGGCCGTTTAATTGCGCTGGTATTTTCTATCAGATAGGCGATCGCCTTATCTTGCGTATCAATCGCAGTTTGTTCTTCTTTCGACAATTTTTTCCAGGTTAATCCTTTTCTATTTAACACCGTTTCCCAACCAAAAGCATTGCTCCAATCGTTTAGCTTTTCGGCAGTGATTCCTTTCTTTTTGAAATCATGAAATTCAAAATCAATTTGATGAGCTTTTAACCAATCGAGTGATTTTTTTACTGTATTACAATTTGGGATTCCGTAAACAATCATTTGTGTTCTAAATTTTAAGTGAAGTTGGAACGCCGAAGATAATAAAGTGTTGTAAGTTGTACGTAATAAGTTTTAGATTTAAAAGCCAAATTGCCCAGCTTAAAACGTATTACATATAACTTTTCACGTAAAACGTACAACGTAAATAGTTCATCACATTTTTACCACCATCCATCACATTTTAAAAAACTGAAGTGAGAAGAGTTAGTAACATTGTGGTATAAACTACAACACATTATGATTATTCTTTCTGGCGAAGACCCGACAATGAAAACTAAAAGCATCAATCAACTGGAATTTTGGATTTCGACAGCACTTTACGTTCTGGCACTCATTGGCATTTGTACTTCTACGAGTTATGGCACCGCAAACGCTTATCGTTTTATCGAAAATCATTTAGAATACAGTAGATTAACTAATTTCTTCTTGCCAGAAATTTTTAAAATAAGTATTCTTTATATCAGCTTCTTACTGATTAATTTTTGCTTTATGCCACAGCTTGCGAGAAAGAACAATGTAGTTTTAAATATCATTCTTACTATAATGGTCACCGGAGTTTCCGTAATCATCTGGATGGTTGCCAATACCTATTCTCAAGCCGATCGATTGATTGAAGAGGCCGATATTAATCATGCTTACGCTATTTTATTTGGAGAAGCTTTCACCTATATTTTTTTACTCTATTTACTGTTCAACATCTATGCTTATTTCAACGAGAGAGGAATATCATTGTTGGAGAAGATTCCATTTTTGAAACGTTTCAAGACAGATATTCTGCTGGAAATTTTCACATCGGCTAAAATATGGCTAATTACGCTAATGGTGTTTGCGGTTATTTTTTCTCCAACACGTGATTATGAATTTGTGGTGATCTGGTTAATTGCTCCACCGGCAAATATCTTATTGGCCTTCTATTCAATTTATGAGATCATTCCAGGCCTCCGGAAAAAGGGAAAAAGATTTGGCCGGTATTTTTGGGGGAATGTTTTTCTTTCCATACTAATCGTTTTATTACTCTTGATCATGCTTGCAGCCTTCATGAGAAATGGCGATGCATTACCTATAGCACTAATTTTTACTTCTATTAGTCTTGTATGCATTACTACGCCATTGGCATGGTACATTTATAAACATAAATTTGAGAAACAAACGGAAATCCAAATGCTCAAAACTGAGCTAGGAAAATCGGATGCAAGTTTAAATTTTCTCAAATCGCAGATTAACCCACACTTTTTATTTAATGCCTTAAATACACTATTTGGTACCGCACTGCAAGAAAATGCAGAAAGAACGGGTGAAGGCATTCAGAAACTGGGCGACATGATGCGGTTTATGTTGCATGAAAATACACAAGATAAAATTTCATTGACGAGGGAAGTTGAATACCTGAACAACTACATCGATTTGCAAAAACTCAGAACATCGCGTTCTGGCGACATAAGAATTGAAGCGCATATTGAAGAGCAATTGAATAGTTTGCAGATTACACCGATGTTATTAATTCCATTTATCGAGAATGCTTTTAAACACGGCATTAGTTTACAGCAACCATCATATATCAAAATGACTTTGCAAACCAAAGAGAAAACTTTGTTTTTTGATGTGAGCAACAGCATTTACATCAAAGCAGACAACGATCCGGAAAAATTGAAAAGTGGCATCGGTTTAGAAAATGTTAAACAACGACTGGGTTTGCTGTATCCAGAAAAACACGAATTAATTATCCGCGAAAGTGCAAATGAGTTCTTTGTGCATTTGACTTTGGACTTGGATTGATCCTTCGACTACGCTCAGGATGACAACGACTATGCTCAGGATGAGTTAAAGGTTAAATCTAAAATATGTTTTGATTTGTTTTTTCGTACGGAGGTCACGCTGAGCGTAGTCGAAGCGCCTTTTCTTACATCAACAAACAGAAACAATAGCAATCTTTATTTTAAAAAAGGTTTTGTATCTTCATTACCAAACAACTCTAAAAGTGGAGCAATACACCGTATATATTTTAGCTTGTTCTGACAAATCGTATTACACTGGCGTTACTAACGATGTCGACCGAAGACTCTACGAACACGAAAATGCAATCAATCCTGAAGTTATACTGCAAAAAGAAGATCATTAATTTTAGTATTTTGCGAACATTTTAAGGATATAAACGACGCAATAGCTTTTGAAAAACGAATAAAAGGCTGGTCAAGAACAAAGAAGGAAGCGCTCATTAGTTCAAATTGGGAACAATTAAAAGAATTATCCCTTTGCAAAAATATGAGCAGCCATAAAAACTACCAAAAACATTAGGCTTCGACTACGCTCTGCCTGACAAACGCAAAAACTATGATTGCTATTGCTATAGATGATGAACCCATTGCACTTGAGATTATAAGCTCCCATGCATCAAAAGTTCCTTTTGTAGAATTACAGCAAACTTTTACTGATGCTTTTGCGGCAATTGGATATCTCCAAAACAACAAAATTGATTTAATTTTTCTGGATATTAAAATGCCCGACATCAGCGGAATAGATTTTTTGAAGAGCTTGAGCAATCCGCCGATGGTTATTTTTACAACTGCCTATACAGAACATGCGGTCCAGAGTTTTGAACTTGATGCTGTTGATTATTTGTTAAAACCTTTTTCTCTTTCGAGATTTTTAAAGGCCTGCAACAAGGCACATGAATTATATAATCTGCGTGGACAGAAACAGGAAGCAAAAAATGAATATATTTTTGTGAAGGATGGTTATGAACAAATTAAAGTTGAACTAGATGAAATCCTGTATGTGGAAGCTTCAGGAAATTACACCCAGATTCAATTAAAAGACAAGCTTTTGAGTTCAAGGATTACCATTAATGATTTGGCAGAACTACTTCCTAAAACTGATTTCATCCGTTGCCATCGGGCATTCATTGTAGCTAAAAACAAAATATCCAAATTTGACCGCAGCCAAATTTGGATAGGAGAAAAAATTATTCCGATTGGGGCAACTTACACCGGTATTCAATTGCTGTAGTTAAGGTTTAACTGTTACCCTAATCCCTGCAGAATGCGTAGTGAATTCTGGCGCATACATGCTTTGTAACGTCGTAATTCCGTTAGAAAAGTTGCCGGCATGCGTAACCCTGAGTGGGTATTCAAAAACATAAGTTCCTTTGCGTAAATAACTGATAAAGAAATTTGTTGAAGCATCTTTCGTACTTTCATAGTAACCTAAACCATCCTGATATTTGAATTGAGAAATTACATTAACCGGCTCAAAACCAGATGACCGCATATCTTTTAGATGAACATATTCCATATCTCTATCACAAAAAATTTCAATCCTCACTTTTAATAAATCGCCTGGAGCTAATTGATTTGAATTTGTTAATGGGGTAAGCAAATTTCCTTTATCGGTTTGTTTTTGGAGGAATAATTGTTTATTTATTTTCACCCCCGTTTCGGCGGATGTGATTTTATCCAACTGCTCGAAATATTGCCAATAATATGCACCCCAGGCCATACTTTTATTGTTATTTGTAATTTCTACCTTGGCCATTTCGGGTTTAACATTTTGCCCGGCAATGGTTATTTTTTGATAGCCTGTTCCCGCTTCTTTTTCCGGTTCTGCAATGTCCATTTCGGCGAATGATTTACCGCCGATCACAACCTCCGGTGCTGCTGATTCATTTAATAAATCGTATCCCCGCATCAGTAAAGCATAACTTGCAGCAGCCGTTGCTTTTGTAGTTTTCCAGTCATTAGTCTGCTTATTTTTTAGCAACCAAATTTTCATTTCTTCCACGGAGTGCGTATCTTTCGCCACCTCATCGAAGGCTTCAATTAACAAAGCTTGCGTTTCAATGGCACTTTGATACCAAAAATATCCGTTGCTATTATCTGCCCAATACATACCCAGTTCATTATGATGCTGTGCCGTTTGCTTTAATAAACCTATCACTTCCAATGCCTCAGCTTCACGCCCATTTCTATAGAGAACTATGGCTGCCTGTGCTTGCTGATAGGGATCTAAATATTTCCATTTCGATTTAAGTATTTGTAAGAAATAGTTAACCGATTTAATATAATTAGGATCATCATTTTTTTGCTTTGCATAACTGCGGGCATATAAATAGTGAAGAGTTAAATAATTAAATCCTTGTCTTTTAAGCTTAAGATCTAAAGTATAATCTTCAACCAATTTACCATCCAAATAACTGATAGCCTTCGAAAGCATCTGATTCAATTTTGGAAAAGCTTTTTCATCGACCAATTTAAGGTGTTTCAGTTGCCCGATACCCATTGCAATGTGTTGCGTGATGTATCGATCTTCCTGCATTCCTGTAAACCATGGAAATGCACCACTGCTAAACTGCATGTTCTCCAGTTTCTCAAAATTCGCTTTAAGCTCATAAGTCATCCTGTTTAAATCAAACAAAGTAGCTAAGCGTTTCTTCCGCTCGGTTTCATTATTAGCTTGTCGCACCCATGGCGTTTCTTCCAATAAAATTGATTTTAAGGCTGAGTTTTTCTCCAAATTAGATACTAAAGCTTCGCCATTGTTGATTTGTTCCCAGGATTGGAAAACCGTTTTTATTTTGGGCGATGAATTGATGATGCCCGTCGCAAAACTGTTGGCGTAAAACCTGCTGAAGGTCTGCTCGGCACATTCATAAGGATATTCCATTAGATATGGTAGAGACTGCACCGCATACCAAATCGGATTGGAAGTAAACTCAAAAGTTAAGGCTTGGTTTCTTAATGTTTTCGAATCTCCGGCATGCAGTAATTTATCCATAGTGAAGGTTTTTTTAACACCGCCACGTACGTTTATCGGCATACTCTCTGTTACCAACATAGAATTCGGTAAAACCGGTATGGTCATTTCCTCTCCATCAGCATAATTTTCTGATTGAGCAGTAAGCTTATATGTAATTGCTCCAATGCCTGGAGGAATGATCAGAGACCATTTTAATGCCTGGTTCCCGTTATTTTCTAATTGAAATTTTTGCTGAACCGCATCTTTATTGCTTACAATCAAGATCTTTTTTCCGGTGATGGCATCGGATAAATCTAACACTGCAAAACCACCAATCGGTTTACCAGATAGGTTATTGAGCCTAGCGCTAAACAAAATAGTATCTCCTTCACGAAAAAAACGTGGTGCATTTGCCGAAATGGAAAGCTTTTTCTGCGTAACCAATTCTTTGATAATGGTTTTGGTTTTAAAATCTTTAGTATGCGCAAAACCCATCATTTTGTATCGCGTTAAAGATTGTGGGATTGTAAATTCTATTTCAATTTGCCCTGATTCATCGGTTTTCAACTGCGGATAAAAGAAAGCGGTTTCAGTAAAATTGGTACGTGGAATAACTTTAGCTTTTTTAACAGGTTTACCATTAATGATGTAGGTATCCGTCTTCGGATCGTAGCCTTCAATGCTCACAAAATCGTAAACTTTATTATCATCAACAGCGATGGCCTCTCTCAGCATTTCAGGGGCTGGAGCTCCAGCCCGATCATACGCCACGCTGGTTGTTCCCCGTAATTTGATGGTTGTTACAGGGCCGCTCGCAGCCAACACTTCAACCTCCTCCCTTAAATTGGATACACTATTTGTTACGTTTTTCTTTTGTTGGGCTCCGTAGCCTGCAACAACAATCTCGTTTAGTCCTTGTCTATCTTCTACCAGTTTAAAGTCGATTCTTTTAGCTGTTTTAACTACGGCTGTTGCTCGGTGATACCCAATATAACTTACGGTTAATTCATCTCCGCTTTTAGCATCAATACTATAAATACCATAGGTATCAGTGGTTGATCCCTTTTTACCAACCCTTACTGCAACTCCTGGCACGCCATAACCATATTGATCGGTTACAATACCATACACCAAACCAGATAATTTAAACGAAGCAAGTTTTTTGGTCGCCACTTCGCTGTTAGATTTTCGATTATTAGCCTCTACTCCAGCCAAATATTGCGTATAATTATATTTTAAATTGTAGCTATTGAAATCGAATCCGTAATAATTTATCGCTTCGTATTCTCGCTTCCTGATGTCGTAATAACCACGATATCGGTCTTTGTGCCAAATCTCATTCCCCATTTGTATCGTAGTGAGATTATAGCCCCAGCTGTAAATATTGTAGTTGTATTTAGGCGAAACGATTTTATTCCAGCTCATGGTTTTTAAATCATCCAACGATGCATCATATAAAGACACCACCATTTCAGCCATTTGTTTTTCGCCCTTTTTATTAGTGATTTTTAATTTCCATATATCCTTTTCACCTGGCTGTAGTTTATCCCTGAAACTTGTAAAATTAATATCCAACTCTTTACTTTCATCTACAATGGTAATTACATTCATAGATTGGGATATTCTACCATTTTGAATTAAGGTGAATTGAACAGCGAAGCCTTCTACAAATTGAGCTTCAGGCTTGATATTTATTACTTCCTGTTTATGGGTTAAATTCAACCAAACTCTTTTTATAATCTGGTCTTTATAATACACTTCATAGTAAGCCCTGGCATTTGGCAAAATACTGGCAAACCTAAAAACAGCCGATTCACTGGGTGTCACAATGGTCTTCTCCGCTACAAGCCACTCTTTTGCCAGTAAAATTTTCTCGCTTGCACTTTCGTAAACTCGTACAATTTTTTCTACAATGATGGAATCCAGATTCTCATTAAGTGCTTTAAACTTCACCTTGTAATATCCTGAAGGAAGTTTAGCGCCCTTCATTTCTAAATTACCAGCACCCCGTTCAACTTTTTGATGCTGGACAAAACTGATTTTTCCTGTCAGCCAACTTTCAGGAGTTCCATCATTCTCATATTCATCGTAAGGAAATTGCTTAACAAATTCGGCCCTGCTCAGGTTGTATCTTTCTGCTCTACCTAAAGTATTCGGATAAACCACTCTACCCGGATATTCCAGTTTGTACCACTCTACAGTTAATTTGCCATTAATTGGCGCCTTATTTAAATTGGTAATTTCGAAAGCTAAATTATCCTTAAAATTAACAGTAAAAATATTTTCTGGTATATCTACGTTAAGTAAAACATCACTTTTGCCAGCATTAATAAACTGAGATTTGCTTCTTGTTTCACCATTCAAATCAGTGATATCTACATTGATTTGATAGGAATATGCATTAATGCTGGTATTCTCTGCTGCAGCAAAAAAGCGAATGTCAAAAACACCTCCTTCTTTCGTTTCAGTTGTGCCAATAGCTATTTGCTTACTCGGACTGTAACCATAAACGCGATCATTGGACGAGAAGATATTTCTGGTAATAACATACTTAACTTTTGCGCCAGAAACGGCATAACCCGCAAAACCAATTGCCTTTCCCTGTACAAGTATCGAATCGTTTAACTTGTATTTTTCATTCAATGGATTAAATGAAACCTCGAAAGTAGGTCGCTTATACTCCTCTACCTGAACATCAACATTACCATAAGCTGTATTAATGCTCATCCTGCCGTTTAACTTACCCATTGGGATAGTAAACGAACCGTGGAAAGTGCCAAACTCATTCGTAATTTTCGAATTTTTTTCAATCTCCTTCCTGTTGGCATCACTAAAGGTGATTTCGATAGTTGATTCTTTTAAGATCCGGTTCTTATCATCTTCAAATTCAAAATATATTCCTTTATAATAAACGGTTTGGCCGGGCCGGTAAATTGGCCGATCGGTAAATAAAACCACTTTCGACTTTGCAGACATGTATTTATAAAAACGCTGGTTAATATCCAATACAACCGTATCATTGCCATAGATGGTTTCAATACGGTTTACCGATGCATTTAGCGAACTCTCTGCAAATCCATTTTTATCTGTGTTTAAAGTTCCCCTGGGTTTATATACATATTTTCCATCCTCATATTCATTATTTTCCTCATTTATAGTTGCATTTACTACAGCCTCTCCCGTGGAGCTATTGGAAACAAAATATTGATGATTAAGGATTTCTGTGATGCGATTGGTTACAGCCAGATCTGTAACTTGAAAGGTTAGGTAGTTAAATACCGCGTTATTGCCGGTAGTATTGGCGATGATAATATATTGCCCTTTATCCAAACCATCCAATTTGTCTATTAAGGTATGCTCTTTATAATCATCAGTTTCAGGCAGGCTAACCATCCATTCTTTTTGGATTTTATTTATAGCGATAAATTTCTCATAATCTTCCAGATTGCCAAGGTGAAAACGGTTGGTAATTCTGCTTACCTTAAAAAGCTGTAATGATATTGCATTCGTATTTTTATACCTAAAACGTATTTGTGCTGGTTTTCCTGGCATTAAAAATTGATTCATCTTAATTTCCAACATTTTACTTTTTATGTCAGCAATTAACTTTTCAAAGTTTTTGGCACCAATACTTTTCGGGTAGGCTTCGATAGCCAGGTTGCCTATTGCCAGTAATTCCTTTAAATCTATATCCTGTTTTGGAGTTTGCAGATTTCGCATCTCGTATTTTTTCGAGGCAAGTTCAAAAAGCACATCGGCATACAGTTCTGAGGATCTGGAGAAATTGGCAAGTTTTTGGATCGCTGCACTATAAAGCGCCATTTTATCTTCGCGGGTGCTTCTGGAATAAACGTAATTTAACCGTTTAAGATCCACATCAACTAAAGCACCGATATTCTTACTTTCTTGATGGCTGCGGATAAGTTTCTGAAAAATGGCTAATGCCATTGATGAGAATGAAGTCGAATCTTTAGTCGGAAGCTCAATTTTTAAAAATGCCTTATCATCATCAAACCATTTCACATCATTAAAATCGCTTGCATCATCATCTTTGGTAATTTCTATCTGTGTATTTATCAAAACATCTATAGCTCTATGTGCTAGCAAATCATAAAGTGTTGGCCTTAAAAACCTATTTTGTTCATTGCCAATCATCATTTCGCTCAGACTATCAATTTTTGTGTTTTGCAAAATTTTAGTTTCTGCAATTGATGCTAAATAATTTTTAGCAGTTTCTTCTAAAAATTTACTGGCTGGCCAGGTTTTAATATCATCGCTCAGATTTAATTGGACATTGGTGCGATTAAGCAACTGGAATCGATTCTGATCGTAATATTTCCAATAACTTTCGGCTAGTAATGATTGTAAAATACTTTTGGCGGGTTGGCGGGCAGTAAGAATATCTTGTTGTAATTCTTTATTTATTTTTGAAAAAGCATTTTCTTCCAGGTAACCCTGAAATAACATTCGATACATGGTTGCCTTAATGATGACAGTTGTTTTTTGTTCTTTACGGGCTTTTTCGATTAACTTATTTAAGATTGGAATAGCTTCCTTCGGCTTTGTTGCGAGAGCGAGAGAATCTATAGTTTTAAAAGCTGACTGATAGTAAGTTTGCTTCTTTTGAGAAAAAACGGATGAGGAAGAAAAGCAAAAAGAAATGATTAGCAATAAGATTGGTAGCGTTTTTTTCATAACCGGGGTTTTAAACTTTAGATGGAATATTAAAATGGATTCCACAAATTATTTATAACATATATCTGATGAGTTACTAAACTAAACAATTTTGTACTTCTCACTTTACTAAGTTTCGCCGAAAAGCGTAAAGAGAATTTTGAACAATCAATTGAAAATATTAAGCTAAACTTTGGCAGTTTGCTTTCGAAGGCTTAAATAGTAGCAAAGCATTAAGCATTTTAAACCTGATCGCAGTGAACACGAAACCCGATTCTTCTTATCGGGTGAGTAAAACGGAGAGCGGGACTAACATTTAATTGAAATACTGGTTTTGCTTTCCAAATCAATCAAAATATTTTTTTCTGATCCGAAATGATCTATTTAACTCCTGGAAAACGGAGGTGCAAAATCAAACCGACTTAAATTAAAGTTACAACATTTAAACAGTAAGCCCTTTCAACATTAAACGCTTAGCATTATATTTGCCACATGTCTACACAACTAAAAAACCTTTCTGATTTCTCTCATACCACGGTTCCGAATGGAGCGAACTATAAATTTGGAATCATTGTTGCCGAGTGGAATGCCGAAATTACTGGCGCTTTGTACAATGGTGCATTAAAAACTTTGTTAGAAAATGGCGTAGCCGAAGAAAATATTGTTTCGTTACCAGTGCCTGGGAGTTTTGAATTAACTGGTGGAGCGGAAATTTTGCTAAGCAAAAGAAGCGATATTGATGCCGTGATTTGCTTGGGTTGTGTAATTCAAGGGGATACAAAACATTTCGATTTTATTTGCGATGCTGTTGCACAGGGCGTAACTAATGTGGGCATTAAATATAGTAAACCTGTTATTTTTGGTGTTTTAACTACCAATAATTTGGAGCAGGCACAAGATCGTGCTGGAGGCAAACATGGTAATAAAGGCGATGAAGCGGCTATCACCGCAATTAAAATGGCCGACTTTTCTGCCAATATTTAAAATTGTGTTTTAATAAACTATTTGTACCTTAGCGCTTTAATCCCCAATCTAATGAAAAAAGTTGCCATCTTATTATTGGCGGTGTTTTGCACCATTACCATTTTAGAGTCATGCTCTTCAAAACTTTGTCCTGCTTACAGCTCTTACCCTGAAGGTAAACGCAGAAGAAACTAAGTTTAAAACATTAGAATTTCATTTTACAGTCATCTGCAGAACTTTATTTAGCTGCATGTGTTTACGTATAAAACAATATTATTATGACTTGGGTTAACTTAACTTCGATAGATCAGCTTAATGAAATAAAATCAGCAAGCGGATACAGCCTTATTTTTAAGCACAGTACACGTTGCTCAATTAGTTCGATGGCCAAAAGAAATTTTGAATTTAGCTGGGATGTGATTCCGGAAGATACCAAACTTTATTTTCTGGATTTAATTGCCTACCGGGAAATTTCTGCTGAGGTTGCCCATGTTTTTCAGGTTACACACCAATCGCCACAAATTTTATTAATTAAAGATGGAGATTGTGTTTTGGAAGCATCACATAGCGATATCTCTGCAGAAGAAGTGGCTGAAGTAATTGTTGCAGCATAGCCAAAAAATATTCAGCAAAAAGGGGCGCAAATTTTAAATTTGCGCCCCTTTTTTATTGTTTCATATCTTAAAAATGTCTCATTTCCAATTTGGAAAGGATGACAAACTTTCTAGGCTTTTTCTATTTCTAAAACTCTTGATGTTCTCGCTCTGGTTTCTTTGCAAAGTTGAGGATTGTTAGCTAGTTCTTTACCGAAAGTAGGGATCATTTCTTTCATTTTAGCCTGCCATTCATCAGTTGCCAAATCGTCTTTGAAACAACGACTCAGTAATTCAATCATGATTGATACCGCTGTTGATGCTCCTGGAGAAGCGCCCAGTAATGCTGCTATGGAGCCATCGCCAGCACTTACTACTTCAGTACCAAACTCTAAAATTCCACCTTGTTTTTCATCTTTTTTAATTACCTGAACACGTTGGCCAGCATATTCCAGTTCCCAATCTTTCAATTGGGCAGTAGGTAAATATTCCTTTAGTGCTTCCAATCTATCTTCTGGCGATTGCCTTACCTGTTCAATTAAATATTTAGTTAAATCGAGGTTGTGCAAACCTGCAGATAACATCGGGCGGATATTATTGAATTTGATCGATTTTGGTAAATCTAAAAACGATCCATTTTTTAAAAATTTGGTAGAAAACCCAGCGTAAGGACCGAACAACAAGGCCTGTTTACCGTTAATCATCCTGGTATCTAAATGTGGTACCGACATTGGCGGAGCGCCAACTGCGGCTTTACCATACACTTTAGCATGATGTTGTTTAATGATTTCTTCGTTAGTACATTTTAACCATTGGCCACTTACTGGGAAACCACCAAAACCTTTTCCTTCCGGGATATCAGATTTTTCGAGCAATGGCAACGAACCACCACCAGCGCCAATGAAAACAAATTTAGCAACGCGTTTGCGTTTCTCTTTTGTCTCTAAATCTTTAACTTTTATAACCCAGTTACCTTCTTTGTTCTTCTGCAAATCACGAATCTCATGATTAAAATAAAGACTTACATTAGGTTGCTCTTTAAGATGATTAAACATGTCGCGGGTTAGCGAACCGAAATTAACGTCGGTACCTAAATCCATTTTTGTGGCAGCAATTTTATCAGTCTTTTTACGGCCATCCATAATTAATGGTGCCCAATTTTTCACTACTTCCGGATCTTCGGTATATTCCATGTCGCTAAACAAATCACATTGCTGCAAAGCGTCGTAGCGTTTCTTTAAATAATCTACATTCTTTTTGCCCCATACAAAACTCATGTGTGGAATTTTCCGGATAAAATTCTCGGGGTTGGAGATTAATCCTTTTTCGATAAGATAAGACCAGAATTGTTTTGAAACCTCAAAATGCTCGGCAATTTGAACCGCCTTTTTAGTTTCAACCGTTCCATCTTTTTTTTCAGGCGTATAATTTAGTTCGCAAAAAGCAGAATGTCCGGTACCGGCATTATTCCATGCATCAGAGCTCTCTGCTGCTGCAATATCCAATCTTTCATATATTTCAATACTTAAATTGGGTTCTAATTCTTTTAATAAAACACCAAGTGTTGCGCTCATAATTCCAGCGCCAATTAAAATCACATCTGCGTCAGTTTTACCAACTGTCTTTATCTTTTTTGTCATCTTATTTTAAAGGAGTTACAAATTTAGGATCATTTTAAACATGAAACGAATTTTCGCATATGAAAACTAAAAAATTGCTAAAAAATGTATTTTTATTTGAAACCGGTAGCATTAATTAGCATAATTAAATTGAAAACGTTAATTTTTATAGCTAAATTATTAAATCTTCATTAGGATTATATTAGAAATCATAACCCGATAAACAATTGATTTGTTTTTGCTCATCAAACAATGGGTTCTGCATCTATTACACACGAATAATAAAATAAATGCAGCAGAAATTTAGATATTGTAGGCGAATAGTCATCCGAAAAAAACATCCCACTTCAAAAGTATATTTTTATTTAGTTGAAGCGTTTGCTTCTTTTAACGGAATGTTTAAGATGAAAAATTTAATTCTACTGATTTGCATCATTGTATTTGCCGGCTGTTCCGGAGAAAAAACCGACGAGGTTTTACTTCAATTGGATAAAGAAAAGCTTGAGGAAAATATTAATTACGACAAGATCGTGTTTTACAAGTTTGCCAAAATAGCGGTGCGTTCAAATGCCGTACTCGATACCAATATGGTGGAATACCAAAAGTTTTCATCACAAACCCGAAACATCTTAAAAACGATGGATCAGCTCGATACTAATAAAAAAAGTATCTCTGTGATGGAGGCACTGCGACTTTATAATGATTATCGTAAAGTAAAAAAATTAGTCAAAAATACCGACGAGGATGTGTTTCCTAGCCTAGTACAAGGTTTTAACGTAATGTATGGAGCACCAAAAGTTGACATGAATACTGTTGATCCCAAAGAGAAAACACGTGTTCAGAATATCGAACACGCGATTCTAAGCATGGCGGTTTTAACCACAAGAGACTTAGGTCAGCCGTTTGCCTTATATGAATGTTCAAAAACACAACCAGAGCTTTTGGATGATTCGGAGATTAAAACGCTGTTGGAGTTTGTTAGAGGCTTCCTTTTCTTCGGCAACAACCTTTATTACTTATCCGAAGACGGTTTATCCCGCAATATTAAATGGCTCGATAAAAATGAAAGTATTCCCATGCCTTATACTAAAGCTTTTTTTGGCTGGAGAAATTTGAGCGATGCACAAGCACATACCGCTTTCCATGGCATGAATTACCTTTTCAGAGGGTTTGATAGAATGCGAATGGAAAGAAAAGTTGATGAAGAAAGATCTTTGGAAGATTTTGACTCTTTTGTTAAGGATATGAACAAGCTTGGCTTAGAAACCGAATTAGTTTGGTTGGTGGATGCTTATCTGAATTTGAAAAGAGAAAAGCCGGAGAAAGCGATTCCGGCTTTAGAAAAATTAAAAACCAGTCCTCTATTTTCTGACAGTGAACGTGAGGCCATCCAAAAAACCATCGATTATGTTAAAGATCGTGAGCCGGATGCTGCGTTGAAAGGAGTTTACGACAAAGCATTTATGGCCAGGCTGGCTTCAAAGTATATGATTTCAGTATTAGCGAAAATTGATTGGGAGAAAGTGATGAGAGAAAACAATGTTCCACACACAAAGGAAATCTTCGCAAGCATTAACAAATTCAAAGATATGTCAAACGCGGTAAGCCAATATACTCAACCCTCTACCATTGAAAATAGTAAAAAGGAAATTACTAAAAAGGGAAGCGAGTTACTGGATAAGGCAAAGTCGTTATGGTAAAGCAATTTTGAAAGGGCGTTTCAAGTAATGAATTCCAAAATTTAAATATCAGTAGATAACGTTTCATGAATTGCTCCGCTTGCAACCAAACATTACAACAGAACAACATTTCGATATTACAACATTTCAATCCTAATCCTTAACTTTGCGATATGATTGATTTACCGGTAGTACCTGCTGTAACTGAAGTTAAACGTAAACCCGATTGGTTGCGTGTAAAATTGCCTGTTGGAAAAGAATATGCACAAGTTCGCAGTTTGGTAGATACACATAAGTTGCACACCATTTGCGAAAGCGGAAATTGCCCTAATATGGGTGAGTGTTGGGGAGCTGGAACAGCAACTTTCATGATTTTAGGTAACATTTGTACCCGAAGCTGCTCGTTTTGTGCGGTTGCAACCGGCCGGCCTTTAGCGGTTGATGTTGATGAACCTAACCGTGTGGCCAATTCCGTAAAGCTAATGGGCGTAAAACATTGCGTTATCACATCAGTAGATCGCGATGATTTAAAAGATGGGGGCTCAATTATCTGGGCAGAAACATTACAGGCCATCCGTAAGGAAAGCCCGATTACAACGCTAGAAACATTAATTCCTGATTTTAAAGGCCAGTGGGATAATTTATACCGCGTATTGGAAGAACGTCCTGAAGTGGTGTCGCACAATATGGAAACGGTAAAGCGCTTAACGCGACAAGTGCGTATTCAAGCGAAATACGATAGAAGTTTAGAAGCACTGAAACGGATTTCAGAATTCGGTTTAAGAACCAAAACAGGCATTATGCTTGGGCTAGGTGAAACTGAGGAAGACATCTTTGAAGCCATGGATGATTTAGTTGCTAATGGTGTTCATATTTTAACGCTGGGTCAATACTTGCAACCAACCCGCAACCATCACCCGGTTGTTGATTGGATTCACCCTGATACTTTTGCCATGTATAAAGAAGTTGGTTTAGCCAAAGGTTTAAAGTATGTAGAAAGCGGCCCATTGGTACGTTCATCTTATCATGCCGAAAAACATCTTTTCCCAATTGAAGGAATCGCCTAGTATCCGGTTTATGCCAGGCTTAAAAAATGTTTCCAAAATAGCATTCCTTGCGGGAATAAATTATAAAAACATTTTTTTGGTTTTGCTGTTCTGTATTGTATCTTAGTAACCAATAGTGACTGCATATAAAAAATTAACCCTAACCGAGCCTGAACTTGTTCTCGCCCTGCAATCGAAAGATCCTGCGGTGTTGAAGACCTTGTATAGCATGTACTCCTCTGCACTTTACGGCGTTATTTCACGTATTATTATCCATACTGAGTTAGCGGAAGATGTTTTACAAGAAACTTTTGTGAAGATATGGCAATCTGCAGCACACTACGACAATACCAAAGGACGTTTGTTTACCTGGATGATGAATATTGCCAGGAATTTATCTATTGATAAACTCCGTTCTAAAGACTTTAAGAATTCACTTAAAAACCAAGATATAGAAAATAACGTAAGTTTCGTTGATGAGCAAAACAAGGTGACTTTTAACCCAGACGTACTTGGAGTAAAGCAACTTGTAGAGAACCTGAAACCAGACTTACAAGCAGTTCTCAATTTAGTTTATTATAAAGGTTACACGCATGTGGAAGCCGCAGAAAAGTTAAATTTGCCATTAGGTACGGTGAAAACCCGTATTCGCCTGGCTATTATAGAATTGAGAAGGAGTTTTAATTGAACGTGGAAAATTTAAAAGCATATATCGAATCTGGAGTACTTGAATTGTACGTTTTAGGTGATTTATCGTCTGAGGAAGCGTTACAGGTAGAGGAAATGGCAACTCAATACCCTGAGGTTAAAAGTGAATTAACCGCCATTGAGATTGCCATGGAAAATTATGCTATGGAAAATGCTGTAGCGCCATCTGCAGATATAGAAACCAAACTATTTGAGAAATTAGGATTAGGAAAAAGTGAAGATGTAGAAGCAATATCTACTACCCCAGCCTACACTGAAGAAGCCAAGGTAGTTAGATTGGATAACAGTGATAGTAAAGTTAGAACATTACGTTTTGCATTGGTTGCTTGTGTTGCTTTATTGATTATTAGCACTGGAGCACTTTTCATCACCTATAATAAATTAAATGCTGCTCACGATCAAATAGCCAGTTTAAATCTCGATAAAGAAAAATTTGCCGGGGTAGTGAGTAAGCTTGAGTTTGAGAACAAAGGTTTGGATAATATGGTGGCCATGAACGACAGTAAAGAATGGGCAACCATTCGAATGGCTGGACAGGCTTTTAGTCCTAAATCTAAAATGAATGTTTATTGGAACAAAAAGGATAAAAGTGTATTGATTAACTATGTGGCTATGGATTTACCAAAAGCCGACGCTGAACACGAATATCAGCTTTGGGCATTAGTAAATGGCAAGCCAGTGAGCTTAGGCGTATTTGGAAAAACAGATTCTACATCAACAGAAGCTTTACAGAAAATGCAAGCCATACAAGAAGCTCAAGCTTTTGCTGTAACACTTGAACCAATGGGCGGAAGCGTTAACCCAACTATGGAGAAACTAGCTGTAATGGGTGGAGTATAAGTAAACCTCGTGAAAAATATATAAATCCCGGCAATCAAAAATTGTCGGGATTTTTTATTACTTACGATTTTTGAGCGTACTTCACTTCTTCATAAGGCTGTACCAAAACCCAACCTTCACCAAAAAATTCCAGTTGAAACGATTCTCCACTTCCCCTCCCGATAAAAGAACCAAAAGTTAAATTTGTTTTAATATTAGGTGACAAATTTTCTGACCAAGCTACCGTTGCATTCGGATCGGTATATACAGGTTGATTAGCACTTACACGCAACAAAATTGGTTCACCATGGGTGGTAATTGCAATATAACCACTTCCAGATAATTTGACTTGGAAAAGGCCTCCACTCATCATGCCTGCCACACTTTTCAGCATTTTAATCTCATTTTTGATGGTATCTTCCAAGGCTAAAACATCGTTGCCATTTACGAAAATCGACTCGTTCTGAAGTTTAATGATCTTCACTTTTTTACCTTCGTCGGCCAAATAAAGTTTACCTGTACCTGCGGCATGCATCAATGATGTACCTTCTCCAGAAATGGCTTTCTTTAGCAATCCACCAAGGCCTTTACTTAACAAACCTTCGCGTTTAAAATCTACATTCCCAATATAGGCTACCATTGAGCCCGCCTTGGCCATAATTTTTTGATTTTTTAAGTTTACTTCCAGCATTGCCGGCTTTTCCAATTCGAAAAAATCATTTTCATTTGGGTTCTCTGCCGATTCCTGTATAAGCTCATTAAGCGTGTATTCTCTTTTTTCCATTAGTGATTAGATTTATTTATTTTGATCATTCGGTTGTTTTTAGAATTAGTCAATTCTTAAGCCAAAGGGATGATAATTATAACAGAAGCGATTTTATTTCTCTAGGCACTTGCATGGCCACCTGCGAGGCGGTAACTACAATCCTTGAATTAGCTAAACTGCTTCCTGCCAAACCGTGAACGTAGCAGGCCAAAATTGCGGCATCGGCAGATGTGTATTTTTGAGAAATAAAAGCTACAATAATGCCTGTTAAAATATCGCCCATACCCCCCTGTGCCATAGCAGAATCGCCAGTTGGATTAATATAGATTTTGCCATCGGGCAGGCAAATAAATGTAAACTGATTTTTGAGTACGATGATCATCTTACCTTTTTGCGCTTTATTTTTAGCTGTTTCTATACGTTCCCACCAAGTTTCGTGATCTCCAAATAGCCGATCGAACTCTTTCATATGAGGAGTCAAAATACTATTTTCAGGTAACTTGTCTATCAAATCGGGCCTTTCGCCTAAAATATTCAAGGCATCGGCATCTATAACCAAAGGCTGATTACTGGCAATTAAACTTTCCAGTAGCCGTTCGTTTTCTGTCGAAATACCTAAGCCTGGTCCAATTGCAATGGCCTGGTATTTAGCTGGATTTTCAATTCGTGTATATTCGTCTCTTGGTAAAGCCATCACTTCTGGCAATACCGTATTTAGGGCTATCAATCCGCTTTGCGGAATACATGCAGTAGTTAAACCCGCTCCGGCATACAAACAAGCCATTGATGAAAGTATAGCTGCACCCATTGTGTTAACATTCCCAGCAATAATTAGCGCATGTCCGTAAGTGCCTTTATGACTGAATGATTTCCTGGGCTTAACAATTGCCTGGATATCTTCCTCTTCCAACAAATGGAAATCAGAATCTTGGCCTTGAATAAAACCCTCATCCAATCCAATATCAACAACCTCATATTTTTCTGTAGCTAAAGCTGATTCAGGGAAAAAGAAATTAATTTTTGGCCGCTGAAAACAAATGGTTTTATAAGCCTTGATTCCTCGGTAATCTGCTGAAATTTTCCCCTCTGACGGAAAGCCTGTAGGGACATCAACTGCATAGATTTTTTTATTGAGTTTATTAATACTCTTGGCCAGGTCGGCATATTCTCCCTCCAAAGGTTTGTTTAAGCCAGACCCTAAAATGGCATCAATGATAATATCAGCTTTTACATTTCTTAAATCGGCCGCGGTGTTGATGATTGTTTTCCTACATTTGGATTCATCTAAACGCTGCAGGTTGATTGCAAAATCATGGCTTTGCTTACTGCTAAAGTTAACAATATAAACACGCACATTTTCGCATCCGTTGTTGCAAAGCAAATGCGCTACAGCCAATCCATCACCTCCATTATTACCCTTACCACAAAATACTGCGATACTTTTATTGGCATCAAACTCGTCCCTTAAAAAGGTTTGAACGAAAGCACGAGCAGCTTTCTCCATTAAATCAATCGATGCTATTGGCAGGTTGGCAATGGTGAATTCATCAGCCTTGCGCATTTGGGCAGAAGTAAGCAGTGTTTGCATATAACTAATATACCATTATAAGCGCTAATGAAAAAGTTTCGGCTTTGATTGATTAATTAATAACCTGGTAAAAAGATAATTACAGGCGCATATACCTTTTAACAAACTTTAGCGTTTTCCATTGAATAAATTAAACTCTAATCAAATGAATCAAAAACCATCGAATGCATTTGTGGCTGCGGCCTGGATTGCATTGGGCATTGGAATGATAGGCTTTATTGTTGGCCTATGGCGTTCTGACATGCTTCTTAATGAAAAAGGATATTATTTTACTGTATTGATGTTTGGTCTTTTCGCCGTAATCTCATTACAAAAAGCTGTTCGCGATAAATTGGAAGGTATTCCGGTAACGGAAATCTACTATGGTTTAAGCTGGTTTTCAACATTATTAACCATTACCTTATTGGTAATTGGATTATGGAACGCCACACTTCTACCCAGCGAGAAAGGATTTTATGCCTTTGCCTTTCTGCTTTCGCTATTTGGTGCCATCACGGTACAGAAAAACACGAGAGACAGCCAAATTTTTAACAAAAGTCAGGATTTGCATTAACACACTAACAGCGCCGATACCTAAAAAGATCGGCGCTTTTTAGTTTAAATTAAAACCGGAGCACTCAATTGGGCTTCAAATTCCAGCATTTTCTTTTTCGCCTTAAAGTGAATGTCGGTGATCACGTCAGCATAATCAGCCATCGCCTGGAACAGTAATTTGAGCTCCTCGTCGAAATATAAATCTGCACCAAAATATTTGTAATCACACTTCAAATATTCTTTAAAGCGAAGCTTCACTTCCTCACTGAAACCATCAACATAATCTTCATCAGCAAGAATGGAAAGTATGCTCTCCTTAAATTTCTTCTCTTCCTTTTTTACCACAACCATATTTTTATTTATCACATTAAACGGTGTGGTAATGTGCATAAACGAGGTTGCATTTGCCAAATCAGCATAAACAATTTGTTGGAGTTTGAACTTTTCGGCTATTCTTTGATAGCATATTGCTAAAACCTGAAATTCAGAAGCGAGATTTTGCCTAAAAGCCGCATGGCGGAAAAACTCGAAAATTTTTATATCCAAATTCTCCAGTTCTATCTTCTTATTTTCAATCTCCGAATTCAAATAATCAATCATAGCCTTACAATCAGCTTTCGAATATTTTTGGCCATTATAATTGAAGGTCTTTATATCAATCAAACTAGAATCTATTCTATCAATTGTATTCCAATCAGCTTCAAGGGCATTCAATTCATAAATTAGAGTCAAACTCTTATCTCCAAACAGGAGATCAAAGCTTAAATCAGTATCAGGTATTGATTTTTCGAAATCACTTTCAGTATACTTTATGTAAGGATTTCTATAATCGAAATACTCGTTAAATAAATCTGGGAAAGAATTTTGTTTGGTTTGGCTTATAAAATCTTGCTCAAAATCTTCCCTTTCCTGATCGATAGGTTCTTCCAAATAATTCACATTAACGAACATTTTATCAGTTAGCTGGGCCGATATCTGGTCTTTGTTTACCAGCAAATTTATCGCAAGCCCTGTTTGGCTATTTTTTAACTCACCGTTAATTTGCGCCAGTTTAAGTACTCGGTCTTCAGTTTCTGGATGCGACGAATACAAGTGACTAAAACTGATTTTTGATTTATTAAACCTATTGTAGTAACGGAGATCTACCTCTGGAAATTCGTTTTTAACGGGCAATTTATTCAGTTTCGCCAGAAAATTCATTGCAAGTATTTGCTGCGGAAATACATTAGTTGTTTTAATATTTGCCTCAATTTTTCTATCATAGTAACTCAATACCATATCGAGTGCCTGATTAGCCAACTGCATACGCAACAATGAATCAATTAAGGGTTTCGAACCCACAACATGAGCGGCTATGGCATCTGCGTGATATTCCATCTCATGAGAAAGTTTAGAGTAATTTGCGTTAAGCACGCCATAAACCAAAACCAAAATTTGCTGCATTAAGCCAACAATTTTATCAGACAGCAAAACAAATATGCCAAAATACGAGGTGGAGTCAGCTATCTTTCTGGCCACCTGGTTGTAACCATCATTGTCATATAAGATATCATGAATAATGCGATTCACATTATAAACATAGCTTCCAATTTTTAGGCTTTTTTGCGAAAAATGACCAAACTCGTGTGCTAAGATCGCTCTCAATTCATCTACAGTTGTTGTATTGATTAAACCGACACCGATTTGCAGGTTTTTTCGAATCGGAAAGAACATGCTCCAAAAGTTAGAGTCGTAGAAAACTGATGCATTTACTTCGCTCGATAGATAGACCTTCTTCGGAAAATCAGTATGAACATCCGCTACTATTTCATCAATCATTTTAAATAATTTCGGCTCTCCATCTCTAGTGATTTCCACCAGATGCGATCGATCCATTTTATTGCTCTTAAACATAAATTTGATTAAGAAAAACAAGATTAAGAAGCCGAAACCAATCATGCCTAATCCTAACATTAGCGTAAAGATATTTACATAAAACTCAATCAATTTTACCCCTAAATAACCGCAAACTATTGTGAGCGCTATGGAAATAAAAATTAAGAAAGCATAGGTAAATACAAATAGGGCGATTGCCCAAACTGATCTAACAGCTGATTTTCTGAAATTTTCAGAGGGTTTGAGTGCGTATTCCAACATGAAATATATTTTGATGCCTACAAGATAATCAATTGTAATAAATGCTAAAATTTCTTTAGCAGCATGGTACTTTCCCTTTGTTAAACGAATATCTTTTTATACAAACACACTGATATATTCGAACCTTTTTTTTGAGTCGAATCTTGATTTTAAATAATAAAAATTGCTACATTAAACCAATTCCACTATTGATTATTATTCTCCTTTATTTTGTGGTAAAAAAATATTTATGTCTGATAAAATAATTATAGGCGTTACAGATTGTAGCAAATTCGATATTTACAGCAACTGGATTTTATCCTACAATGAAAATGTTGAAGTCATCCAGCTGGGTTATAAATTGAATAATTTTGACGAGATAGAAAAATGCCATGGCGTTGTTCTAACCGGCGGTGAAGATGTTCATCCGAGATTTTACAATATGCCAGAGTATTACCCCTATTGTTACGAAGATGATATTGATGAGAAACGCGATGAGTTTGAATTTAAAGTTCTGGAATACACCGAAAAAAACGGTATTCCAGTTTTAGGAATTTGCCGCGGAATGCAGGTTGGAAACGTATTTTTTGGCGGAAATTTAATTCCGGATATAACAACGTGGGGAAAATTCAACCATTCGAAAATGCCTGATAAAAGTGATCGTTATCATGAAGTCATCGTTAATCCCTCCTCATGGTTAAGTGGCATTATAAATACTGATAAAGGTTTGGTAAATAGCAATCACCACCAAAGTACCGACAGAACAGGAAAGGGCTTAGTTGTTAGCGCCATATCTCCTGATGGTGTAACCGAAGCTATGGAAAGATTTGATCCTGAAGGAAAATCATTTCTTCTCTTTATCCAATGGCATCCAGAAAGATTAAAAGATCAGCAAAGTCCTTTCAGCAAAAATTTACATGAGGCATTCATTAATGCAATTAAACTAAATATTAACCACAGATAACCGAAAGGGTATCATTTGATAGGATAGCGTATAAATTGTATTAAATAATACTGCTAGTAAAAATCTTTTTTAATAAATTGCGGATTAATACTTATTCGGTTAAACTGCAATTTATTATTAATGAAAAAGATTTTCCTTATCGTTTCCGCCATCGTTTTTGCAACAAATATCTACGCCCAAAGTATTATAAGTGAACCTGAAGTTTCTCATGGCGATAGTCCGATCGTGCAGGCACAAATTGCCATTATTCCTGAGCCGGTTTCTTTGATGAAAAAGGCAGGAACCTTTACACTACCGGAAAACGTCAGTATTTTAGCATCAAAAAGCGAAGGTTTGCAACAATCTATTGCTTTATTATCCGAAAGAATTGAAACTGCTACCGGCAAGTTTGTCAGCAATGTAACCACGGCAAATCATCCTACGATTAAGTTAATTCTCAATACCGAAAATGACAATCAACTCGGAACTGAAGGCTATAAGCTGAATATTAATCCAAATCAAATTGTAATTACGGCCAATAAACCTGCGGGTATATTTTGGGGTGTTCAATCTCTTATTCAGCTTTTTCCTGTTGAAATTGAGAGTAAGGAATTGACGAAAAACACAAAGTGGAAACTACCCTGTGTTGATGTTGTTGACTATCCAAAATTAGGCTGGAGAGGCTTGATGTTTGATGTAGCCCGTCACTTTTTTACCAAAGATGAAGTGAAACAGTTTATTGATCAAATGGCTCGATATAAATTCAATTTGCTACATTTTCATTTAACAGATGATGAGGGCTGGAGAATCGAAATTAAAGGTTTACCGAAATTAACAGCAGTTGGGGCCTGGAGTGTGCAAAAAACTGGTACTTTTGGCGATTTTATTCCACCAGCGGCAAATGAACCGCGAACTTATGGTGGCTTCTACACCCAGGAAGATATTAAAGAACTGGTTCAATATGCACAAGATCGATTTGTAAATATTATGCCCGAAATAGATGTTCCAGGGCACAGTTTGGCGGCGATTGCATCTTATCCTGACCTTTCTTGCACACCCGATGCAGTGAATTACAAAGTGCGATCGGGAGAAAAAATAATGGATTGGAGCCGCGGCGCACCACCAACCGCTTTAGTAGATAATACACTTTGCCCCGCAAACGAAAAAGTTTATGTTTTTCTTGATTCGGTGATTACGCAAATTGCAAAACTTTTCCCCTTTGAATATATCCACATGGGAGGAGACGAAGCCCCTCATAACTTTTGGGAAAAGAACGACCAGGTGAAAGCATTGATGCAGCGTGAAGGCTTAAAAACCATTCCACAAGTTCAGGCGTATTTTGAAAAACGTGTAGAGCAAATTGTAGTTTCGAAAGGCAAAAAGTTTATGGGCTGGGATGAAATTTTAGAGGGTGGTGTTTCGCCAACAGCCTCTGTTATGAGCTGGAGAGGCTTAAAATATGGTATAGAAGCCTCAAAAGATAAACACAATGTAGTGATGAGCCCAACAGATTTTGCTTATCTGGATTACATGCAGGCAGACCAAATTACCGAACCAAAAGTTTATGCTTCTTTAAGGTTAAATAAGGCTTACCAATTTAACCCTATTCCCGCCGGAGCCGATCCTAAATACATTATTGGAGGGCAAGCAAACCTGTGGACGGAGCAGATTTTTAATTTCCGCCAGGTACAATATATGCTATGGCCACGGGCTTTTGCAATCTCAGAATCAGTTTGGAGCCCGATTGAAAAGAAAAACTGGACAAATTTCATCTATCGTACTGAAGAACATTTTAAGCGCCTGGATCTTGCGGAAATCAAATACTCTCCAGCCATTTACGATCCTATCTTTACAGTGAAACGAAGTGCTGATAAACAACTAATTATTGAGCTTACATCAGAAATCGACGGGCTGGATATTTACTACAGTTTTGATAACTCGAGTCCTGATCGCTTTTATCCAAAATACACTGGCGCTTTAACCCCACCTAAAGATGCTAGCATGCTTCGCATCCTTACCTACAAAGGTAAGGAGCCAGTGGGTAGGTTAATTAGCATGCCAATCGCCGAATTGCAAAAGAGGAGCAGATAATGGGGAGAGAAATCGAAAGAAAATTTCTGATCAAGCCGTCTGAATGGGCCAATCTTGACAAGCCAGGCGGAAAACATTTAAGACAAGGCTATCTGGTTAGCGACCCTAATAAAACTATTCGGGTACGTACCACTGATGACAAAGCGTGGATAACCATTAAGGGTATTTCTGTCGGTGCCTCCAGATTAGAATACGAATATGAAATTCCATTAGGTGAAGGATCGGAACTACTCGATAATTTCGCCGAAGCCGAACTTGAAAAAATAAGATATGAAATTCATCATCAGGCTAAACTTTGGGAAGTTGATGTCTTTTTAGGCGACAACAATGGATTAATTGTGGCAGAGATAGAATTGGATTCAGAAGACGAGAAATTCGAATTACCAGAATGGGTAGCTGAAGAAGTTACTCAGGAGAAAAAATATTACAATTCAAATCTAACTAAACACCCATTTAAACTCTGGAATATTAATGTTCAAAAATAAAATCTATAATTTCTCTTTCAATTAAACGCTATTACTATATTCGTTTTTACAAAAATCATCCTTGTTTAATTTCAGAAAGCGGACATCCCAAATTTCCGGTTTCAACGATAAAAAATATTAAACATTATAATAAACAAAGGATGAAAACAACTAAATTTTTGATGAGTATGGTTATCGCCACTACATTGTTTTTTGTAGGGTGTAAGCCAAAAGATGCAGATTTACAGGCTGCAATTCAAGCCAAAGAAGCTGCCGGCATCACCGTGGCTGTGGCAAAAGGCGATGTAACTTTAACAGGTGAGGTTGCTGATGATGCTGCAAAAGTAAAAGCAGAAGAGATTGCCAAAGCAGAAAAAGGTGTTAAATCGGTAATCAACAGTTTAACAATTGAACAAGAAAAGCCTGTTGTAATTGCTGAAGATCCAATTTTAACTAAAAATGTTGCCGATGCCACAAAAGATTTTCCAATGGTAAAAGCTGAAGTTAAAGATGGTGTGGTTTTGCTTACAGGCGAAATCAAAAAGGCGTCACTCATTACATTAATGCAACACCTAAGCGCATTAAAACCTAAAAAAATCGACAACAAATTAACTGTAAAATAATTCTACCATGGCATTAGAAGATAAATATAAAGCATTAACCGACGCTGCAACCGCAGCTGGTATAACTGATTTGGCTGTTCGCGAACAAGATGGAATCTTATACATCGATGGAACAGCAGCTGATGGCGCTACAAAAGATCATTTATGGGAAGTGTATAACGAAATCGATCCTAATTTTACCTCCGGTGATTTGGTTTTAAACGTAAATGTGAGCATTGATGCAGCAGTTACGCATGCAAAAGTGATCACTCAGAGTAGCAATTTAAATATACGCAAAGGGCCTGGAACAGACCAACCAATTGTTGGAAAGGCGGCACATGATGAAATTATTACACTTGTTAACAGAAGTAACGATTTGTGGTGGCTTGTACGCACCAAAGATGGTGAAGAAGGCTATTGTTACGCACAATATTTAGAAGCTCAGGCCTAAACTTCAAGTTAAAAAAAAATCCGCAGCATGTAGATGTTGCGGATTTTTTTGTTTTATCTCATAATAGACTCCAATGATCTTGATGCGTTATCTATCTGGAAAGTGGCGCCGATACGGCTCCGTTATTAGGCTTAACGATTGATTTTAATTCAACATCAAAAACTAATGGCGTGAAAGGATTTATAGACCCACCTCCGTTTTCGCCATAGCCTAATTTAGACGGAATGATTATCTTTATTTTACCGCCTACGCCGATGAGCTTAATGCCTTCAGCAAAACCAACAGGTAATTGATTTAACACCAAAGGGCGAGCAGCATATTGAGCAGATGGAGAATAAATCCCGGCGTCTTTCGCAATTCTGGCATTTGAAGTATCAAAAACATTGAGTTTACCATCTGCTTTTTTATTTGTAAACTGACCGGTATAATCTACCAAAATAGTATCAGATGGCGCTGCCCTTTCTGCATTTCCAGGTCTTTCAATCAGGTAGCTTAATCCAGAGGGCGTTGTGTTCATTTTCAAATCATTATCGGCAATATACTTTGCAATTTTGGCCGATTCATTTGCTTTATTTCGCTGAACCAAACCTTCATATTCTGCTTTGTAAAACGCTCTTTTTTTATCTTCAAAAACCGAATCGGTTTCATTAGCAATCTTATGCAAAACCTTTTCAATTTTCACCGTAATGGTTGCATAATTGTTTTGAGCTGCTGATGGCTTGGGTTGGTCATTGTATTTGGCTAATGAATCTAAATTTAATTTAAACGAAGCACTATCTCCTTCGCCCAAGAGCTTTAGCGCAGCTACTAAATCTCCCTTAAATTTGGATTTTGTGACCGTAAAAAACGGCGGACGTTCATTATCATAAGTATTTACCAAAGTAGAATCGCCATCCTTCGTATCAATCATTTGGATAACGTTGAACTTCACTAAATCCCCTTCCTCAATTTTGGGCTTTCCTTCATTTTTGTAAATTTTATAGGTCATGTCGCCCTCACCCTTTTCAAATTTATTGCAAGCAGATAAACCTAAAACGGCTGCAAATAAAATCACTAATCCTTTTTTCATTGATATATTAAATTGATGGTGCCAATGCAACCTTCCCTAGTTTTGATATCGCGTTTAAACACAAAAATCTTGCCCAATATCATGAACAAGATTTTTATGAATAATATTTTTTTTTAATTTTTATTGAGCTGCAGGCATGGCTGGTGCACTTGGTGCAGGAGCTGTACCTTTTTTAATATCAGTAATTTCGATTTCGAAAACAATTGGGCTGTAAGGCATAATACCAACTTGCGGTGCACCTTGTTCGCCATAACCTAATTTCGAAGGAATGATAGCCATGATTTTTCCACCTTTACCAATCAATTGAATCGCTTCAGTAAAACCTGGAATTGTTGATCCGATAGCCATTTTAGTTGGACCATATGGTCTGCCTGCCTGGAATTTACCTTCTTCTTTAGCCGTTTTTTCGTCACTCGTATCGAAGATTGGATATTTACCTTTGCTATTTTTCTTTGTTACTCTACCTGTATAGTTTAAGGTAACAGTATCACCCAGAGCAGCTCTTTCAGCGTTTCCTGGTGCTTTGATAATATATTGTAAGCCACTTGCAGATGTAGTAGTTTTTAAGTTATTATCAGCGATGTAAGATTTTAATTTACCCTCTTCAGCATTTTTCTTTTTATCAGCATTTGCTTTGAAGTCAGCTTGAAAAAACTCACCAGCTCTCTTGTTGAAAGTAGAATCGGCTTCACCAGCTTTTTTAGCAAATACTTTTTCGATTTTTACTGTGAACGTAAGGTATTTATCATTTTTGAATTGCTCTGGCTTAGGCTGTTTGCTATAAAAAGCCATAGTATCCAAATTCACTTTAAATGTTGCACTATCACCTTCACCGAACATAGTTAAAACATCATTCATGTCACCAGCGTACATTTTTTTCTGTACAGGAAAAACCTGAGGATTCTCCATGTCATAAGTACTACCTAAAACTGAATCTTTATCGTTTTTCTGAATGAAATTCATTTTAACGATATCACCTTCTTTGATTTTTTCTTTTCCTTCAGAATGGTGAATAGTGTATAATAAACCACCCGCACCCTTTTTTTCTTTGTTACAAGCCGCTAAACCTAGAGTTGCTGCTAAAAGAACAATTATTCCTTTTTTCATTTTTATAATTAAACTTGTTTTTATTTGGTTTCTTGCTTTATGCAATTAATTGATTTTTATATTCTTCTAATATCGATTTGAACTCATTCACCACTTCGGCCAAAGGTTTTTCTGAAGCACCGCCAGCAGCATTTCTATGTCCGCCGCCATTGAAATATTTTTTGCAAATTTCATTGGCCGGAAAATCACCGGTTGATCTTACTGATAATTTCACCTTATCTGATCTTTCTACAATTAAAGCAGCCAGGCGAACGCCATTTATCGATAACGCATAATTTACTACGCCTTCAGTATCGCCAGTCTCGCTTTTAAAACGCGACAGTTCTTCTTTAGTAACCGAGATAATTGCGGTGTTGTATTCTCTAATTACTTCTAATTTGTTAGATAAGCAATAACCTAGAAAACGTAAGCGATCTTCACTTGCATTATCATATACTGCCTGATGAATTTTCCAGTGTTCGGCTCCAAGATCGATCAAATCTGCTGCAATGCGATAAACATTTGATGTTGCCGATTCGAAACGAAATGAACCAGAATCTGTCATGATGCCCGTGTATAAACACGAAGCCACATCTTTATTAATTCCTGCCTTATCTTCGAGTTGATTAACGATAAAATCGTAAACGAGTTGTGCAGCGGCGCAAGCGTTGATATCCCAATGACGGTAATCGTCGAAATCTTCAGGCTCTAAATGATGATCAATCATTACCTTTTTAGCTCCAGCAGCCCGAACCAATTCGCCAAGTTCGTTAATGCGACTTAAAGTATTAAAGTCAAGACAAAAAATGATCGAAGCTTCATCTACCAATTTAGCAGCTTTTTCCTGCTCTTCGGTAAAAATAATTACATCGCCATTATTTGGCATCCAATGCAAAAAAGTTGGATAATCTGTTGGGGTAACCACTTTAACATGGTGTCCTTTTTGAATCAAATATCCATATAAACCTAATGATGAGCCCATCGCATCGCCGTCAGGTTTGTGATGCGTTGTAATCACAATTCGTTGTGGCGTAGCCAACAGGGATTTTAATTCAGTTAATGTTAACATATATTTTTTGCGCTGCAAAGCTAAGTAAAAATTAATATTAATATCGGGTATTTAACGTTATCCTTTTAATATTCATCAATTAAAACGTATTTTTGCAGAAAATTTCATATCCATACAATGAGCACTAACAGAACTTTTACTATGATCAAGCCTGATGCTGTTGCTAACGGCCACATCGGATCGATCATAAATGACATTACCAATGCAGGTTTCAAAATCATCGCATTAAAATATACTAAGTTAACTGATGAAACTGCTGGCCAGTTTTACGCCGTTCACGCTGAACGTCCGTTTTATAAAGATTTAGTAAGCTTTATGTCTTCAGGCCCTATCGTTGCTACTATTTTAGAAAAAGATAATGCAATTGAAGATTTCAGAAAGTTAATTGGTGCTACTAATCCAGCTGAAGCCGCTGAAGGAACCATCCGTCAAAAATATGCTAAATCAATTGATGCAAATGCAGTTCACGGATCGGATTCTGATGAGAACGCAGAAATTGAAGGTAACTTTTTCTTCAAGGCAGACGAGCGTTTCTAGTTTTTAGAAGAAGAGAATATTAGAATGAAACCTCGATTTTTCGGGGTTTTATTGTTTTATCTATTTTGTATCTTTCAGCCTTAAAATAATCCATCCAACTCAGCGTTGGAATATTAACACAATTTCCATAATGAAAAAATTTTTATTGGCGGTATGTATTTCAGGTATCGCTATTTCGGTAAATGCGCAAACCAAAGCTGTAGCGAAAAAGACTGTAGCGAAAAAAACCATAGCCACTTCGAAAACCATTCCGGGAACAATAGCATTAAAATCTGGTTTAGATTCTACCAGTTATGCTTTTGGAACATCAATGGGCACTAGTTTAAAATCTACTGGTTTATCAACTTTAAATTACGAAGCCTTGCTAAAAGGTTTGAAAGACGCTTTTGCAGGTGGCAAAGTGGCGTTAACGCAACAACAAGCGCAGCAATGTATTAATGATGCGATTACAAAAGCATCAGCAGTAAAAATGAAAGCAGAAAATGAAGCTAACAAAATTAAATTTGCACCCATGATAAAAGAAGGACAAGAGTTTTTAGAAGAAAACAAAAAACGTGCTGGCGTTCAAACTACCGCTAGCGGTTTACAGTATGAAGTTTTAACCGCCGGAACTGGCGTAAAACCTACAGCTACCGATTCAGTTTTAGTTCATTATAAAGGAACCTTATTAAACGGCAAACAATTTGATAGCTCTTACGATAGAGGTGAACCAATTAGCTTCCCTTTAAACAGAGTTATTCCAGGCTGGACTGAAGGTGTTCAATTGATGCCTGCTGGTTCTAAATATAAGTTCTTCATTCCTTATTACTTGGCTTATGGCGAACGTGGTGCAGGAGCCGATATCCCACCTTATAGTGCTTTGATTTTTGAGGTAGAATTGTTAAAAGTTAACGGTAAATAGCCTTAATTAAAACTTTATGTAATGATTGATGTTAGGATATACATAATTAACATCAATATGAAAAAGATATTACCTATAGCACTAATCGCATTTTTATGCACTACCTTAAGCAGTTGTGAACTTGTTGGAGGTATATTTAAAGCCGGCATTTGGTCTGGTGTCATTATAGTTATAGTAGTTGTTGCACTACTCATCTGGATTCTTGCCAAAATATTTGGCGGCGGAAGGAGCTAGTTCTCAGTCATGAGTCTGAAGTCCGGAGGGCTAAATTAAAGCTTAACAAAAAGGGCTGGTAAATTTAATTTTGCCAGCCCTTTTGTTATCAGATATCTTTAAAGAAAAACCATTTCGGTAATTACTTGACTACCTGCATGCTCATTTAATTTTTGAATTATCCCTTGGCGCACCATTACTAATTCATTTTTTATAACCGATGATTCGATTCTAATGAAGAGTTTCTTATCATGAATATAAATTTGAGTGGTTCTATTGGCAATAGCTGTCCCCATTATTTCTGGCCAAATAGCTAAAATAGAAGTTTCATCAAACTTACGGCGTAAGCGATACACGTCGAGCATTTTGCTAACGGCATCTTTCATTGTTAAATCATTAGGTTTACGCATTTTTTATTTGTCCTTCCTCTACTTCAAACAAAGTTACCTCAACTTCTATGTTTTCAAAAATCGATTTCACCCTTTCTTTACCCGTATCGGTAATAAATATTTGACCAAAATCATGGTGAGAAACCATTTGCATCAATTTTTGTACCCGGCTATCATCCAATTTATCAAAGATATCATCTAGCAGAAGCAAAGGTTTAAAACCTTTATTTTTAGCCAGGTAAGCATATTGCGCCAGCTTTAAAGCAATCAAAAAAGATTTCTGCTGCCCTTGTGAACCGAATTTTTTCAGGGGCATCCCGCTGATTACGAAAGCCAGTTCATCCTTGTGAATTCCAGTAGTAGTTCTTTCTAAAACCCGATCTTTTTCTACTGATTTTGCCAACAACTCGTTAAAACTGGCATCGTTTAATTGCGATTGATAATTGAGTTCTACAGTTTCCTTATTTTCTGTAAGGTAGATATAATATTGATTAAATAGCGGAATAAACTGATCCATAAATGCTTTACGGATAGCAAAAATTTTATTGCCGGCCAATACCAGTTGTTCATCCAAAATCTCCAACAAAGCTGGATCGTATTTGCGGCTGATGGCAATCTGTTTTAAAAATGCATTTCTATTTAAAAGAATCCGGTTGTAAGAAATCAGCTGATCCAGATAATGTGAATCGGTTTGAGAAATCACATTGTCGATAAATTTCCTCCGTTCCTCGCTCCCTTCCATAATCAGGTTTACATCATAAGGAGATACCATCACCACCGGAAAAAGGCCAATGTGATCAGCCAGCTTA
Source organism: Pedobacter sp. AC212 (assembly GCF_979258625.1). NCBI lineage: Bacteria > Pseudomonadati > Bacteroidota > Sphingobacteriia > Sphingobacteriales > Sphingobacteriaceae > Pedobacter > Pedobacter sp. AC212. The sequence continues at coordinate 5,058,368 of NZ_OZ409870.1, forward strand.
TCATATTCCTTTTTATTGCGCTTGAACTGCTTTTTCTGATTACGTTTTACTCCGCAAGAAATCTTTTCATTTTTGCTGCTGCGATCAAAATCACCCTGAATCATGAAAATTTCCTGGCCAGTTTTGATCTGTTGCCCATCAATAGGATTAAAGTAGCTTTTGCATAGGCACAGGTAATGAATTGCATCGAGCATATTCGTTTTGCCCGAGCCATTGTTACCTGTAAAAACGTTTACCGTATCCGAAAACTGGATATCGGCATCGTTATAGTTTTTGAAATTTAGAAGCGTAATATTCTTTAACCACATAAATATGGCGCAATTTACCGTTTTTTACCCTCTAAATAACTAATGTTTAATTAAATACTTCAAAATAAAGATTGATTCTTTGATTGAAAAATGTATTTTTGCAATCTTAAATTTTTTAAACAAACATGTCTACAACAGATAACCAGACAATTCAACCTATTAAAAAAGGTTCATTTTTACAGGAAAACACTAAGAGCTTATTATTTATAGCAGGTGCTGTAGTTTTATTAATCTTAGTATATCTTTGGTACCAGGGTGTGTATTTAAAAGACCGTGCCGAAGAAGCTGCAAGCAAAATGTTTAAAGCTGAGCAATTTATCGGTGTAGATTCTCTATCTAACAAAGCCATTAAAGGTGAAGGTGGTTATCCAGGTTTAGAACAAATCGCTAAAGAATACGACAATACAAAATCGGCTAATTTAGCCAATTTATACTTAGGTGGAATTTACCTTCGCAAAGGCGATTACAAACAAGCTATCGAATCTTTAAGCAAATATAGCGCTACTGGCAGCCCAGTTGCAGATCCATTGGCTTTAGGATTACTAGGAGATGCTTATAGCGAGTTGAAAGACTACAAACAGGCTACTACTTACTACAAGAAAGCTTCGGATAAAGCAAGCAAGTTTACTTCTCCGATGTTTCTTAAAAAACTAGGACTGGTTGCAGAAAACCAAAAAGACTTTAAGGGTGCTGTTGATGCTTACACAAAAATCAAAACACAATATCCTGAAAGTGCTGAAGCACAAATGATTGATGCTTATATTGCCAGAGCTCAGGAACAAGTGAAGTAATCATCAACTAAAAAAATATCAGAAAGACCATCGTTCGATGGTCTTTTTTTTACCTAAAAATTCTTGCATAGTTTTCATGATCATAATAAATAGCCTTCGATAGAATCAATTATAAATCTCATTTGAGAAACGACTATTTTTCTAGCCGTCATTTCGAAATGAGCTTTTCGCGATTGAGAAATCCATTTAAGAGGATTTGTTAAAGTGAGATCTCTCCGCTGTGAAAAACAGCGTTCGAGAGGACGAATTAACGAAGCCATTCGAATGAGAAATTATTGTCTTCTTAGCCGTCATTTTCGAAATGAGCTTTTCGCGATTGAGAAATTTATTTAATAGGATTTGTTAAAGTGAGATCACTCCACTGTGAAAAACAGCGTTCGAGAGGACGGACTAAGCGAGCCATTCAAATGACAAATTATTGTCTTCTTAGCCGTTATTTCGAAATGAGCTTTTCGCAATTCAGAAATCTATTTAAGAGGAATTGTTAAAGTGAGATCTCTCGACTGTGAAAAACAGCGTTCGAGATGACGGACTAAGCGAGTCATTCAAATGACAAATTATTGTCTTCTTAGCCGTTATTTCGAAATGAGCTTTTTGCGATTCAGAAATCTATTTAAGAGGATTTGTTAAAGTGAGATCTCTCGGCTGTGAAAAACAGCGTTCGAGATAAGCGAGCCATTCAAATGAGAATTACTTGGGAAACTCGTGACCTACAATACTATAGATTTAATCATTATTTATTAAAAGCCGTCATCGTATGGGCAGGCCCAATAGTAACAAAACTCTTAATCAAGTCTACACTTTTATCTATTAGGGCTGGAAGTTCGAGCTGCTCATTTTTATCAAACAAACCCAGCACAAAATCAACCTGGCGACCCTTTGGGTAATCGCTACCGATGCCAAACCGAAGGCGGGCATAATTTTGTCCGCCACAAACTTCTTCAATACTTTTTAACCCATTGTGGCCAGCACTCGACCCTTGAAGTTTAAGTCGCAATTTTCCTAAAGGAAGCGCAAGATCATCCACGATCACCAAAACATTTTCTGGAGTAATCTTCAACTCTTTCATCCAATAGTTTACAGCCTTCCCACTCAAATTCATAAACGTAGTGGGTTTGATTACATGAAGCTTTTTTCCTTTGAAACTTACTTCCGCATAATAAGCTAAACGGATGTTGTCAAAGCTACCATTTAAGCTCTTTACCAATTCATCGGCAATATCAAAACCTATATTGTGACGAGTATGAGCATATTCTGGTCCGATATTTCCTAAGCCAACGATGAGATATTTCATGTGTGCAAATGTAAAAGCTTAAAGCTGAAAGACCAAAGATAAATACAGGATGTATGATATTTAGCGGAATAAAGGAAATGGACAGTGGGAAATGGAGAATAGAGGCAACAAAATAGAAGCATATTTAAAAATTTTGAATAAAAAAAACGGCTCGATTTGCATCGAGCCGTTTCTTAAAATCAAGAGAACTTGATTATTTTTTACCTTTAGCAGCTTCAGTTTCTGCTTGTTTTAATGCTCTAGACATTGCAACAGAAACGATAGTATCTTCAGGAGTGTTAGTAATTACGAATCCGTCAACTTTTAAGTCGCGAACGCGGAATAAACTACCAACTTCTAATTTATCTAAGCTTACTTCAACGTTTTGTGGCATGTTAGCTGGTAAAGCTTTAACGCGAAGTTTACGTAATTTCTGAATTAATTTACCCCCCATTTTAACACCTGGAGAAGTTCCTGTTAATTTAACTGGAATTTCCATCACGATTTCTTTCTCGTCGAATAACTGAAGAAAATCGATGTGCATTAACACGTCAGTAAGTGGGTGGTATTGAGTGTCTTTAACGATAGCTTTAGTTTTAGCACCGTTCACATCGATTTCCACAAAATTTACTTCCGGGGTATAAATAACATCTCTTAAATCAGCAATAACTACAGCTAAGTGTTGTTGCTCTTTTCCACCATACAATACCGCCGGAACCTTACCTTCGTAACGAAGTTCCTTGGCATCGCGTTTCCCTACGTTCTCTCTTGGAGAACCGCTAATTGCGATTGTTTTCATTTTATTTATATTTATTTATTAAACTCTTTCTATTGTTTGGCGCATGGCGCTTGGCGTTTTCACGCTTACCGCAACGTTAAACTCTAAACAAGTCGCTAATCGAACCATGTTCATTTACATTAGCAATTGCTCTTGCAAATAAACTTGCTGTACTTAGCACTCTAATTTTCGGACTTTCAATTCTTAAAGGAATCGTATCCGTAACAATTAATTCAGTTAATACCGAATTTTCAACTGTTTCTACTGCTTTGCCTGAAAGTACAGCATGTGTACAAACGGCTCTCACACTTGCAGCACCATTTTCCATAATCAAAGCCGCAGCTTTTGACAAAGTTCCAGCGGTATCGCAAATATCATCGATCAACACTACATCTTGCCCGGTCACATCTCCAATAATCGACATTGATTCGATCTCATTGGCACGTTTACGGCGTTTATCGCAAATAATTACCTCTGCATTAAAAAACTTTGCAAAAGTACGGGCCCGGTATGAACCACCCATATCTGGCGATGCAATAGTTAAATTAGGTAGATTTAAACTTTTGATATAAGGAACAAAAATTACCGATCCATCCAAGTGATCCACCGGAATATCAAAGAAGCCTTGTATTTGTGCCGCATGTAAATCCATCGTCATGATGCGGTGGATACCTGCAGATTTTAATAAGTTAGCTACCAATTTAGCACCGATTGCTACACGAGGTTTATCTTTTCTATCCTGACGGGCTAAACCATAATAAGGAACAACTGCAGTAATATAATGTGCTGAAGCTCTTTTAGCGGCATCAACCATTAGCAAAAGTTCCATTAAATTATCGCTAGGCTGATAAGTAGATTGGATTAAAAAAACATCGCAGCCGCGGATAGATTCATCAAAAGAAGGTTGAAATTCGCCATCACTGAATTTGTGAATGGTAACATCACCAAGTGGTTTGCCGTAACTTTCAGCAATTTTAAGTGATAGTCCTCTTGAACCTGTTCCGGAAAATAACTTTACCGGGTTAAACTGCAATGGCATGATCCGTGTAGTTTACGGTTAAAAAAAATCGGATCATGTCATTTTACAAACACGATCCGACATTAAAATTTTCGTTGTCCGACCTGGATTCGAACCAAGACAAACGGTACCAAAAACCGTTGTACTACCCTTATACTATCGGACAATCTTTCTCGAGAACGAATCCTCGAAAGGGAATGCAAATGTAGGAACCTTATTTTAATTTTGCAAGAGTGATTTTAAAATAATTTTAATTTCTCTCCTACTGTTCCTTCTTGCGTTGCAAAGATAAAAAAATCATCATATCGCATGCAACATTTTATTTTTTTCTACGACTTTTTTAAGTGAGAACCACTTAAATCATTTATTATCAAAGACTAAATTTTATTATGAACTACGCTAAAATTAACACCATTACGGGTTGGCTATGCTTTTTAGTTGCCGCTACAACCTACATTCTAACTTTAGATCAATCGGTAAGCTTTTGGGATTGTGGCGAATTCATCGCCTCTGCCTTCCGGATGCAGGTGGTTCATCAACCTGGCGCACCTATCGTTTCCATGGTTCAACGGCTATTTTCTACTCTCGCTTTCGGCGATAAAACGATGGTTGCGTACTTCATGAATTTAGCATCTGCATTGGCAAGCGCTGGCACCATTTTATTTTTATTCTGGACAATTACTGCCTTGGCCAAAAAAACCATCATCAAAAACGGCGAAGAAATCAATACATCAAAAACCATCAGCATTATTGGCGCTGGTTTGGTTGGCGCTTTAGCTTATGCATTTTCTGATAGTTTCTGGTTTTCGGCAGTAGAGGCTGAGGTTTATGCCATGTCATCGCTATGCACAGCGATAGTTTTTTGGGGAATTCTGAAATGGGAATCGCAAGCTAAGGACAGCAAAGCAGATAGGTGGTTGCTTTTCGTGGCGTATATCATGGGGCTTTCTATTGGTGTACACTTGTTAAATCTATTAGCCATTCCGGCTTTAATATTCGTGTATTACTTCAAGAAATATCCAAAACCAAGCTGGCAAGGCATTCTCAAAGTTTGTATGATATCAATTGGTGCTTTGGCCTTTGTTCAGTTCGGAATTATTCAGTACCTGATTTCCTCTGCTGCAAACTTCGATTATTTCTTTGTGAACAACCTCGGTTTAGGTTTTGGCACCGGTATCTTGTTCTTTGCTATTTTAGTTATTGGTAGTTTAAGCTATGGAATAATTTATTCTATCCGCAAGCATAAAAGAGCATTGAACTTAATTATGCTTTTTACCACGCTGTTGATTTTTGGCTATAGTTCATTTGCCATTTTAATCATTAGAGCACATGCGAAACCAAACCTTAACAATACCAATCCAGAAAATGCTTTTAACTTCTTGAGTTATGTAAACCGATCTCAATATGGCGATCGCCCATTACTTTACGGCGAAAATTACAACTCTGAGAAAATCGACATCAAAGAAACCGGGCAGCTCTACAGAAAAGGGAAAGATAAATATGAATCTGCAGGCACTAAATCAGAATATGTTTTTGCTGATAAAACATTGGCTCCGCGGATGTATAGCGATAAAGCTGAACATGCTAATTTCTACAAAAATTACATGGGTTTTGATGATTCCCATAAGCCAACTTTGAGCGATAATTTAAGTTATATGTTCTCTTTCCAAACCGGCCAAATGTACATGCGCTATTTTATGTGGAATTTTGTGGGTAGACAAGATAATGAAGACGGGCAGTTGGGCGGGCGAAACGGTGCCTGGTTAAGCGGAATTAAACCGCTCGATGCATTAAGATTGGGTGATCAAACCAATTTGCCCCCATCTATTACCGAAAACAAAGCTTACAATAGATTCTTCTTTTTACCATTGATTATTGGTTTAATCGGAGCCATTTGGCATTTCAAACGTAACCAGAAAGACGCAGGTATTATCGGATTACTTTTCGTTTTCACAGGTATAGCTATAGTTATTTACCTCAACTCGGTGCCTATCGAACCACGTGAGCGGGATTATGCCTATGTAGGCTCATTTTATGCTTTCGCAATTTGGATCGGACTCGGCGTATTTGGTTTGAAAGATTGGGTTTTCCAGAAGCTTTCGCCAACCAAGGCAAGCATTTTCGCTTCTTTAATTGCCCTTTTATCCGTTCCTGTACTCATGGCCTCGCAAGGCTGGGACGACCACGACCGTTCTGAAAGCCATGTAGCACATGATATGGCTGTGAATTACTTAAAATCTTGTGCGCCAAACGCTATTCTTTTTACCTATGGCGATAACGATACCTATCCGGTTTGGTATGCACAAGAGGTAGAAAATATTCGTCCGGATGTACGGGTAGTAAACTTAAGTTTGTTTACTGCCGATTGGTATATAGATGGAATGAAACGGAAGCAAAATCAATCTGCCCCGCTGCCGTTAACTATAAAACCTGAACAATATGTAGCCGGAACGCGGGATGTAATGTATTACCAAGATTATAAAATTGCACAACCAGTAGAACTGAAAGATATTTTGGAAGTTTTGCTCTCTGATAATGATCAAGACAAGGCAACCATGAGTGACGGTTCTAAATACAATATATTACCTACAAAAAACTTAAAACTAACTGTTAATTCGAAGCAGGTTTTAGATACCGGAACAGTGCCAAAAGAAGATGCTGGTAGAATTGCAAGCGCCATGGAGTGGACTTATGACGGTAGTTATGTAAGTAAAGGGACTTTGGCCTTATTCGATCTTTTAACGCATAATAATTGGGAACGGCCGATTTATTTTACAACTGCCATGCCGAAAGATCAATACATAGGTTTAGACAAATACCTTTACACCGAAGGGCTCAATAAGCGATTGCTTCCGTTAAAACCAGAGCGTTTGGAAACTGAAAATGATGAATTAATCAATCCAAAGCCAATGTTTCATAATTTAATGAGCGTATATGGCTATGGAAATATTAAACACGCCAAGCACCTTGATAGACAATCGGCCGATGATGTTACTTATGTTTCGAATATGTTTGGTGGCTTGTTAAGCACACTGATTAATCAAGGCAAAACCATCGAAGGCACCCAGGTGGCGAACAAATATTTTGAGGTCATTCCTGAAAAATTTTACACCATGCGCCAGGTGGTGAGTTCATTTTACATTACGGAAAGCCTTTATCGATTAAACGATTTGAACAGAGCAAACCAAATGATAAATAAATCAGCAAGCCACATTAACAAAGAACTTACTTATTTGGCTGATGTTTCTGAAAGCAAAAGTCAACTGGTATCCGAGCAAAATGTTCGCATTTATCTTACCTATCTTGCCCAAATGGTACGGTTGACAGAAACATTTAAACAAAAGGAATTAAGCAAAAAACTGGAAGATCAATATAATAATCTAATCGGCCGTTTTAGTCCATTTGCTTCAAGTTAAGTTATCATCTTTCAAAAATGAACCCGTAAACGAGATTTTCAATTCAGTTTATGGGTTTTTGTATTTATTGAAATTAAAAGTAGATTAAAATAGTGAATGCAAATGATAGCTAAGCCGTTAAAATTTGTTAAATCAATCCAATAATTTACCTGTTTTATCGACTAGAATAGTTAATTTCGGCAGCATTTTTATGTGAAAACATTTTTTAATATCATCAAACAACCCAATGAATTATTCAAAAGTCAATAATATAGTCGGCTGGATCTGCTTTTTAATTGCCACAATAACTTACGTTTTAACTCTTGAACCATCAGCAAGTTTCTGGGATTGCGGCGAATTTATCGCCTCAGCATTTAGAATGCAGGTTGTTCACCAACCAGGAGCACCATTATTTTTGATGATTCAACGCTTCTTTTCTGTTTTCGCCGCAGGCGATTTAACCAGAATTGCTTACTGGATGAATATTGGCTCGGCTATTTGTAGTGCCGCTACCATCCTATTCTTATTTTGGACCATCACCGCTTTGGCCAAGAAAACAATTTTAAAAGCAGGAGATGAACTGACCACTGGAAAACTGATCAGTATTATGGGTGCTGGTGCTGTAGGTGCCTTAGCCTATACATTTTCTGATAGTTTTTGGTTTTCGGCAGTTGAATCTGAAGTTTATGCGCAATCTTCATTGTTTACAGCAATCGTTTTTTGGGCAATCTTGAAGTGGGAAGCTCATGCAGATGAACCAAAAGCCGACCGTTGGCTGCTTTTCATAGCCTATATTATGGGTTTATCAATCGGAATTCACTTATTAAATTTACTTACCATACCAGCCTTAGCTTTTATTTATTACTTTAAAAGAACAGGCAAAGCCACAACTTCTGGAATTATAAAAACTCTGGTAGTTGGTATTTTAATTTTGGCGGTGATCCAATACGGAATTATCCAGTACCTGGTTTCATTTGGTGCCTACTTCGATTTATTCTTCGTGAATACTTTAGGATTAGGCTTCGGAACGGGTGTTCTATTTTTCGCTATTTTAGTGATTTCGGCCTTGGTTTGGGGCATTCGTTACTCCATCAAACATCAAAAGAAGTTATTAAACTTAGGCTTAATTTCTACTGTATTAATCATTTTTGGTTACGCTTCTTTCTCAATGATTATCATCAGAGCAAAAGCAGACCCGAACTTAAATAACAGTGCTCCGAAAGACGCATTCTCCTTTTTGAGTTATTTAAATCGTGAGCAATATGGCGATAGACCTTTAGCTTATGGTCCAAATTATAATTCGGAACGAACTGGAATTAAAGAAGGCGGAAAAACAATCTGGAGAAAAGGAAACGAAAAATACGAGAAAGCTGGTGTAAAAACCGATTACGAGTATAATAACAACACTTTATTGCCGCGTATGTATAGCGATGATGCCCGACATGCAGCCTTTTATAAAGAATGGATGCGTTTAGATGATGCCAAAGTTCCAAACTTGGTTGATAACGTAGGCTTTTTGTTCAGTTATCAAATTGGTTACATGTATATGCGTTATTTCATGTGGAATTTCGCTGGTCGCCAGAATGATGAACAAGGCCAGGGTAGCGGCCACGAAGGAACCTGGATTAGCGGGATTAAGCCAATTGATGCCATGTTAAGGGGCGATCAAACTAATCTACCACCATCTACAGTGGATAACAATGCTTATAACCGTTTCTTCTTTTTACCATTAATTATGGGAATTATTGGGGCATTATGGCACTTCAAACGCAACCAAAAGGATGCTGGCGTAGTGGCATTATTGTTCTTCTTTACAGGTATTGCGATCGTTTTATATCTAAATCAAAAACCTTTAGAACCTCGTGAACGTGATTACGCTTACGTAGGGTCTTTTTATGCTTTTGCCATTTGGATTGGTCTCGGTGCCTTGGCCATAAAAGAATGGGTATTTAAAAAGCTATCAGCAACAAATGGCGCTGTGGCGGCAACCGTAATTGGCTTATTGGCCGCTCCGGTAATTATGGCGCAACAAGGTTGGGATGATCACGATCGTTCTACCAAAATGGTTCCGCATGATATTGCCTTAGATTACTTAGAATCTTGCGCACCAAATGCCATCCTGTTTACTTATGGCGATAATGATACTTATCCGCTCTGGTATATCCAGGAAGTAGAAAATGTGCGTCCTGATATTCGTATAGTAAACCTAAGTTTGTTTGATACCGATTGGTACATCAATGGCGCCAGAAAAAAACAAAATGAATCTGCACCGCTACCAATTACGATGAAACCAGAGCAATATGTTCAGGGTGAGCGTGATGTAATGCCTTACGATGATTATAAAATTGCTGGTGCGGTGGAATTGAAAAACATTGTGGACCTCTTATTATCAAATGATGATAATGATAAGGTTGCGATGCAGGATGGTACTAAATCAAATTTCCTTCCTACTAAAAACTTCAAAATTACAATTGATCCTAAACAAGTGTTAAGCACAGGTACAGTTAGCGCAGCCAATGCTTCGAAAATTGTTCCGGAGATGACCTGGACTTTCAACAAAGGTTACGTTACAAAAGGTACACTGGCGATGCTTGATATTTTGGCGCATAACGATTGGAAACGTCCAATTTATTTTGCTTCAACCGTTCCTTCAGAACAATACAATGGTTTAGATAAATATTTGTATAGTGAAGGTTTAGCATTACGTTTAATGCCTTTACAACCTGACACAACAACATCGGAAGAGAGAGCAGAACAATTAAATACACCTGTATTGTATAACAACGTAATGACTAAATTTAAATGGGGTAACATGAAAAATGCTACTTATTTAGATCCACAATCATCTGATGATACCTTTATATTCACTAATATTTTCAGTAACCTAGCCGGAAGTTTAATTAAGGAAGGTAAAACCGCTGAAGCTAAAAAAGTGGTAGATAAGTATTACGAAGTAATGCCTCAGAAATTTTATGGCATTCGTACAGTTGTTGTTAAATTCTACATGGCTGAAAACTTATACAAACTGGGTGAAACCGCAAGGGCCAATGAAATCCTAACTCAATCTGGAGATTATATCAATAAAGAGTTGACCTATCTAGCGGATCTTTCTGCCTCAAAAGGTTTAACAGGATCGCAAAATGTGCAAACTGGGTTGTACTATCTGGATAGAATGATTAGGACAGCTAAAGCAAATGGACAAACCAAAGTGAGCACACAGCTGGAGAAAATATTTACTGGCTTAGAGGCAAAATTCTCAGCTTATTATTCGCAACAAGCGCCACAGTAAATTAGTTCTCAAAATACTTTCAAGCAGCTGCATTTAATTGTAGCTGCTTTTTTTATGGATTGTCGAGTGGTTATTAGGTCTGCGCTCATTTCTAACGAGCGCATTATAGCTTTACGATTCCATCGTAAAATACGATCAGCTATTTACACGCTCGTTTGGAAACGAGCGTGGGCATAAGGGCTAGCATTCTTCTAGCGCCTGCGCTCATTTCTAACAAGCGCACTATATTTTACGATTTCCATCGTAATATACGATTGCCTATTTACACGCTCGTTTGAAACGAGCGTGGGCATGTGTGGGCGTGGCAAGAAAACGAGGGTATCCATGAAACTAATAATCCAAAAAAAATCCCGTTTAGCGATGCTAAACGGGATTCAAAATTTATTTTTTAATGATTATTCATTTACAACGCCCATTTCACAGAACTTTTCAATTCTTTGCTCGATCATCTTATCGGTTTTCAACTTACCTAAGGCAGCCAAATCCTTTATAAGATATTCTTTCAGCGTTTGACCCATTAATTCAGGATCTTGATGAGCACCTCCAAGTGGTTCTGGAATAATGCCGTCGATTAATTTGTTGCCGAACATATCATCAGAAGTTAACTTCAAACATTCAGCAGCTTTTTCTTTAAAATCCCAGCTTCTCCAAAGAATTGAAGAGCAAGATTCTGGTGAAATAACCGAATACCAGGTATGCTCAAGCATATAAACTTTATCGCCAATACCAATACCTAAAGCGCCGCCAGATGCACCTTCGCCAACAACAACACAAATAATGGGCACACGAAGCACCGACATTTCTAATAAGTTGCGGGCAATTGCTTCACCCTGACCACGTTCTTCAGCTTCCAAACCAGGATATGCACCCATCGTATCGATAAAAGAAACTACAGGTTTGTTAAACTTCTCGGCCAGGCGCATTAAACGTAAAGCTTTGCGGTAGCCTTCAGGGTTGGCCATACCGAAATTGCGAAACTGTCGTTCTTTGGTGTTTTTACCTTTTTGGTGCCCGATAACCATTACCGTTTGACCGTTTATGGTAGCAAAACCGCCGATAATTGCCTTATCATCTTTAACTGTCCTATCGCCATGTAACTCAATAAAATCATCACAAATCATGCTGATGTAATCGAGTGTTTGCGGACGATCGGGATGACGGCTCATTTGAACCTTATTCCAGCCAGTTAAATTTTTATATAAATTGTTGGTGGTCTCTTCTAATTTGCCATCAAGCTCGTCTAACGTGGCAGACATATCTACCTTTGTTTTATCGGCAACTTGTTTAACCTTTTCTATCTGCTGAACTAAATCGGCAATAGGTTTCTCAAAATCGAATGATGTTTTTATTTGCTGCATAATTGAACCACAAAAATAAGTAATTATTTTTAGTTTGCGGTCAACAGTTTTTTGTTTCGCTCCTGCTAACTAAATAACGCGATGATGAATTGCATTTTGACTATGATTTGGAAAGCAATGACAGTAAAAAATCGCCTTGGTCCCGCCCTGCTCTATCTCCTACCGATGAAGAATCGGTATCCGGTCGATCAGGTTTAGGTGGCAACACCTGAATAAAGATCGACGAAGATCATGAAACGTTCCTAACGGAACGAAATAATTATCACACCTAATTTTGCTACCGAGGAAACGTCCCGCTGGGACGAGGAGGTAGCAAGAAACAGTTATCTGATGTTCACTAACTTACCGTCAACACAAGGAAAAGTGAATTGGTTATTTGCTTTCGAAGCCACATACGGTAAGTTAACCGTTAATATTGCTGGGAACTATTGTTGTAAGCTGGCTATTCAATACCCAAAGTTAATTAGCCCTGATTGAAGCGAAAATACTTTTTTGATAGCTTCTGTTCAATTTTCCACAACAATTACGCAAAAAAGATTGAAGCGTAAAGCAGGACCAACAGAAATAGTTGTACTGACTTTGCGCTTCAAATAATTTTGTCTCAAGACTGATTTTGAAATATAGCGCCTGAGGATTCATACCCAATTTGCGTATGATCTTAGAATCCCTAAATCCTAAAAAAATCCTGGTTAAAACTTTGCCGCTTCACCTGCTTTTGGCAATGCTTTTTTTATAAACTCCCGAATGTGATTATTGGAATTTTTCAAATCTTCTTTACGCAGGTACATCATGTGCCCGCTACGGTAGCCTTCCCAACTCATGCGATCTTGAAATTTGCCCGCAGCATCTAATTGCCACATGCTGTATTTTGCATTGAAATAGTCGCAAGCACCATCGTAGTAACCCGATTGCACCAATAAATGTAAATAAGGGTTTTGCGCCATCGCCTGACGAAGGTTATCACCGGTTTGGTCGCCACTTCTATCCCAGGGATAAACCGAGCCAAACATGTTATACTTTAAATCGGTTTTGTAGTTAAGCTCGTTGCGGATGTACATGTTAATTGCAGGCGTGAAAGAATGCAGCCACGAAGTAAGCTCTGCATTATAATCCGGCCCCTCACCAGCACTCATTTTATCGATTCCGCGATAGCGGGAATCTAAACGACCAACAGTAAAACCCTTGTCTCTCATCAGTTCTTTCCAGAAAAAATTTGTTGGCACATTTAAGTTATAGTCTATTATTACTTTCTCCGATAAACCCGAATAACGGGCCATTTTCGCTGCAATAGCTTTCTTTTTTTCAGCACTTAACATGCTGCCTTGAGAAATTGCCGGAATCACCTCATTGATAGTGAAATTTTCCACCTCAGGCAACATTGCTGTTAAATCTTTTGATTGCAAATCCTGAGGCAACAATTTGTGGTACCAGGCGGTCGCCGCGAAATAAGGTAAACGTAAAGCCGCTTCAACTGGCCCGCCACGCTCTATTCCCAGTTCTGTTGGCGAAACTAAAACTACCCCATTTAAATACATCCACTGGTTATTTTGAAGTTCTAAAGCTAAACCTGAAACACGGGTGGTTCCGTAGCTTTCACCAATTAAAAATTTCGGCGATGCCCAGCGGTTGTTTCTAGTTACAAAAGTGTTGATCCATTCTGCCAGATATTTGATATCGGCTTTTACACCAAAAAATTTATTGGTTGGAATATCTTTACTAACTGCCCGAGAATAACCCGTGTTTACCGGATCGATGTAAACGATATCTGCAACATCCAAAATAGAGTAAGGGTTTTCTTTGTAGCCATATGGCTGAACCGGGTAACCTTCATCATCGATGTTTAACACCACCGGACCAGTGTAAGCGATGTGCATCCAAACTGAGGCAGAACCGGGGCCACCATTGAAGGAGATCACCAACGGTCTTTTATCGCGATTAGAAACATCACTTCTTTCGTAATAGGTATAAAATAACCCTGCTATGGGTTTTCCATCTTCATCCCAAACGGGAAGCGTACCAGTAGTTGCCTTGTAAGGAACTGATTTTCCATCGATATTTACTGAATGATTGGTAATCACCGAACTTTCGACTTTTATAGCACGTTCATTAGCTATTGATTTAGGCTCCTCTTTTACGGTAACCTGAGTTGAGGTAAAGGTTTCTTTTGACTGGTTTCTTTTTGGGCTTTGCTGAGCATATATAGCTATGCCTGCAAGTAAAAACATACTTAGTAAAAATCTGAATTTCATTTAGTTGAGTTTGGTTCATAAATATCAAGTTAAACTGCCGTTAATCAAAAACCTCATTAGAAATGTTACTCAAAAAAAAACCGGTGCCAAAATAAATGACACCGGTTTTAAAAGCTTTCAAGTCTGTCTATTTATCCCACCAAACTCTTCCAACCAATTTATCACCACCCGGAACCGCTGCTGATGCTGTTTTGTAATTCGCCGCATTAGATACGCCTTCTATTAAAGGATAAGGGAACCTCCGCGGAATTGAGCCGCCTGTATTGGTATTTGGGTAAACAATTGGAACCAGTGCAGGTAATCCAGTTCTTCTCCAGTTCGACCACGTTTCGTAAAAATCCAACATGGTAATGGTGTGCGCCCAATATTGCGTAGAAATCATTTCTAAACCATTAGCTGCAACATAAGGATGAGCAGTTAAATAGGTAGCAGCATCGCCGGCCGTTAAAGCCATGGATGGATCAAACTGAGATAGATAAGTCATTGCGGCGGTAACGCCTGCATTATAGTGTGCAGCTGCCGAGCCACCAATGTTGAAGCGTTGTGCGGCTTCTGCCCAAAGCAATTCAGTTTCGGCATAGGTAAGAATAATGGTATTTCCATCCCTTTTTAACATGCCTGGATTAGGAGAAGAATAGTCAGTAAAATCAGTATAAGAAGCATCTTGACGAACATCTCTGCCTGCAATACCACTTAAATCTTTACCATTTGGCATCCCTTTTTGAACAGATGCAGTTGTAATAAAAGCAGGGTTTTGCGCTTTTGTTACATCTGTTAAATAAAGCTTCGTTACTGCAACTTTACCCAAACGCGGATCGTTATTGGCTTTTAAATAATTGATGAAAGTACTGCTCCATCGGGTATAAAAATTCTCCTGACCACCATCGCCCAATAACACCTGTGCTGCTCTGTTTTGGGTAACTCTGCCGCCATTTGCATCATGTTTAAACAAGGCGTTATCGGCATCGCCAGTCATGGTTTTACCAACAGCTTTTGTAATGTAACTTTGTGCTAAAGTTGCATCAGCTTTGGTTAACCTCATCGCCATGCGCAACATTAAACTGGCAGCAAAGCGCTTCCATTTGTTTACATCACCACCATAAACCAAATCGCCCGTTACTGCATCACCACCAGCTGTAAGTGCTGTTCCTGCTTCATCAACTTCTTTTAAGAGATCGGCATAAATGGCCTGCTGTGCATCATATTTTGGATATAAATTTCCGGTATAATATCCTTTACCTGCATCGAAATACGGTATATCGCCATACAAATCTGTCAACCGTTGAAACATTAGTGCTTTCCAGATTCTACCAATTTGGTGTACGTTATTATACTGCGCTTTCCCTTTGGTAAACTCAACCAAATCTGCTGCATATTTTATTTGATCAGGATAAGCTTTTTCCCAATAGGCGGCGGTGTAGCCCTCATTCAGCATGTATTTATCACCAGCCCAATAACTAATTACTGATGACATGCCCTGCATCATTGTTGAGGCATAAATCAAGTTGCCACGCCAGGTTTCATAAGCAAAATCTACACTGCCCGTATAATTCAATTGGGCTGTTGATAATAAATAATTTGGGTTAAATTGTTCTTGATTTACCGATAAAGGGTCAGTATTAATTTTTTCGAAGTTTTTAGTACAGCTTGTTATTAGCGCCAGGCCTGATAATAGAAGTGGTACGTATAATTTTATGATCGTTTTCATTTTCAATTCTTTTTAAAGATTATAACTTAACACTTAAATTTAAACCATAGGTACGCACCGGCGGAACGCCACCGAGTTCCATTCCAGGAATGGTTGCGTTATAGCTGGATTCGGGATCGATATTATCGGTTTTCTTCATTAAAATGAACAGATTACGCCCTACAAAACTTACGTTTAAGCCTTTAATTTTGTTATTAAAAACCTTTGCTGGAAAGTTATACCCCAATATAAACTGACGGAACTTGATGAAACTGGCATCTTGCACAAACTGTTTGGAAACATTGTTGGCGTAAGTGCTATAATAATTTGCTGCACCAATACCCAATTGATCACGGTTTTCTAAGGTAGCTTGGTGTAAACCAAAAACATAGCCATAATAATCTGTTGCTGAGAAGATTTTACCGCCCCATTTCCCATCGATTAAGAAAGAGAGATTTACGCCTTTATAATTAAATTCGTTATTCCAGCCGGCAGTCCATTTATGATATGCCGAACCATAATCTTTTAATTCTCCTCGTTGTGGAACACCATTAGTATCTCTTACAATGTTTCCATTTGCATCGTACTGAAAATCATAAGCCATGATTTGTGCAATAGGTTTACCTTCTAAATTTTGAAGAAAACCAACGTTACTGCGTGACGTTGCCAAAGGCTGCGACGCCGTTCCAGGAGCAAGCGTAAGTACCATATTATTATTACGAGATCCGTTGATGCTTGATGTCCAGCTAAAATCCTGATTTTTTAATATCACCCCAGAAACTAATGCTTCAATACCCCGATTTCTTAACTGACCAATGTTTAATACCGCACCATTGTATCCTGTTGTGGTAGAAGTGGGCACATCGATAATTTCATCTTTTGATTTTTTGTTGTACCAGGTGAAATCAACATTTAAACGATCTCCGAAAAATCTCAGCTCCGTTCCAATTTCCAACTCTGTTGCACTTGATGCAAATAAAGAAGCATTCGGAATTGCGCCGTTAACAATATTACCCAGCGGATTATTGTTGATGGACTCGCTACGTAAGTTATAATACAATTGCGTTTGGAAAGGACTGGTAGCCTGACCAACCATCGCATAACCTGCTCTTAATTTACCAAAGCTTAAGAAAGATGGTTTCCACAATTCAGAAAAAACAAATGATCCACTAACAGCCGGGTAAACGGTGTTTAGTTTATTGTCTCTTCCAGGAGTTGCCAATGTAGAAAACCAATCACTGCGGGCACTTCCCGTTAAATATAAAATATCTTTATAAGTAACTTCCAGCGTACCATAGATGGACTGTGTTTCCTGATCTTGTTTATAGGCAGAAACAGATTTCCCACCCGTATTGGCCAAAGTATAAATTCCAAAAAGCTGGAAATTCGCACCACTATTGGTTATCCCTTCACTATGTGTTCTACGGTAGCTGGCGCCAATATTGGGCGTAATGGAGATGTCATCAATTTTGAATGATTTACCAATTAACCCATCCACGTTGATATCAGAAAATTTACTGTTCTGTTCGGTATATCCTCCATCAACATCATAAGCGGTGCCAGATGGCGTAACTGCAATGTATGTATCTTTATAAGAATCTCTTCCGGCTCTGGCTTGCAAAAACAATCCATTATCAAAAGTATATTTCGCACTTACCGAACTTAACAAACGTTCTCTATTGGTATCATGTATAAAATCGTTTGCAGCGAACCAAGGATTTGTAGCATATGGATTGCCTGTATTGTACGAAAGTTCGTTTCCATCGGGCTTTTTGCCTGGCTGTAATGTGGCGATGTTTACACTGGTTGGCAAAAATGCTGCATTGTAATTGGCATTACCTGCCCCATCTGATAACATCGGGCGGTTTTTTGCCTGCTCTAAAATGTAGTTTACACGGGCATCAATCACCAAATTTTTAACCGGATCGAATGTGCTCGACAACGTAAAGTTCTGTCTGTTTAAACCTGAGTTTGGCACCACCGAACGATTCGTTAAATCACTTGCAGATAAACGAATTACTCCACCTGTAAACGATTTGTTCAAAGCCAAAGTGTTTGTCCAGCTGCCACCGGTTCTATAAAAATCTTCGATATTATCTTGCTGTGCTGAATACGGCCTGCTTACCCCGTCAAACTGAATAACGCTTGATCCATCAAGAGGCGCACCCCAGCTTGAGCTTCCTGTAGAAGCCGCAGCCAATTGTGTAGTAGGTTTCTGTCCGTTTACCCCCTGACCGTAAACATATTGCCAGTTGGTTCTGTCCATTACCTGCTCAGCTACATAATTACTGCTAAACTCAATGCTGTTTCCTTTACCACTTTTTGTGGTGATTAAGATTACACCTGCTTTAGCTCGGTTGCCATATAACGCTGATGCTGCAGCTCCTTTTAATACTGAAATGCTCTCGATATCATCAGGATTGATGTTGCTAATGGCATCTCCCAAATCTGGTGCGTTATCGTATTGCCCACCGTTGTTTCCAATTCCAATGGTGCTTTTATATCCTACCGGAGAGTTTTCCATCGGTATCCCATTAACCACATAAAGCGGCTGACTTGATGGACCCATGCTCGAAACACCACGAATAGTGACATTGGTAGCCGCTCCCGCTCCTCCTGAAGTTCCGGCAATATCTAAGCCCGCAACTTTACCTACTAACGAATTGGTGATGTTATTTTCTCTGGCTTGCGTTAAAGTTTCGCCAGAAAGCTGCGTAACCGAATAACCTAGTGCTCTTCTTTCTTTCTTAATACCCAATGCGGTTACCACTACATCAGTAAGTTGTTTGGTATCTTCAACCAATGTAATACTGATTGTCGTTTGGCTTCCGATAGCAACTTCTTTAGTTTGAAAACCCGCATAAGAAACGACTAAAACAGCATTTTCTGGAGCATTTAAAGCAAATTTGCCATTAATATCGGTCGAGGTTCCAATTCCTGTTCCTTTAACACGAACGCTTGCACCCGGTAATGCGCCTCCTGAAGCATCTTTGATTGTACCGGTAATGGGTACTTCTTTATTCCTGCTAATCACGATCAAACCTCCATCAGAAACAGAATATTTCAGGTTCGTTCTGTTTAAAATAGTGGCTAAAACGTCAGTAACCAAAGTATTGGTTACGGTGATGCTTACATCTTTATTTACCGGGACATAAGAAGCGCTATACACAAAATGGTAGCTGCTCTGCTGTTCAATAATCTGTAAAACCTTACCTAATTTCGTTTTCTTTACATCGAGGGATATTTTTTCCTGAGAAAACACCGATGCAGAAACATTCAGGCAAGTAATGAAAACCATAATACAGGCCAATTTCATTAGCAAAATGAATTTTAAGAGCTTCCGGCGAAGCGGATGCCCTTGCAGTAAGTAATAATTAATCATATTTTTGTTTTTTTGGTTGCATAAGTTCTTGGCAGCAATCTGTTTGCGCATAAACTGCCATTAATTAATCAAAGAAGAAATATTAAGGGCGGTGCTCCAACACCGTCCTTTTTTTATTCTTATTTTGAGATGATCACCTCATTTCCTTTTATCTCATATTTAAAATATTCTACGTTTTGTAATGCTGAAAGAACTTGTTCAATGGTTTCGTTGCTGAATGTAGCCGTGAAACGATACTTTTCAACTTCGCTGTTAGTAAACTTGATTTTAACATTGTACCATTTTTCTAAAACGGCTTTGATTTCGTCAAAATCCTGATCGTAAATTTCGATGCGATTTTTAGTCCAGGCGGTTTCTACGATTGTGCTGTCTTTTATAACGGTATAATGGTTTATTGCGATTTCCGGTCGTGCCAGCGAGGGTTTTGATAACTTGGGTTTTCTGAGCGATGGTTGGGTTTTGTAGAAAGTTACCTTCTGGCTTGGTTTCAACGTAATTGTACCTCCATTGCCATTTGCGGCTTCCATTGTAATTAAACCTCGAATCAAAGTCGCTTCGGAAGTGATTTCATCTGGATAAGATTTAACGTTAAATGCTGTACCCAAAACATTGATATCAAAATCGGAAGTATGTACTTTAAAAGGTTTTTCTTTATTATGAACGACATCAAAAAAAGCTTCCCCTATGAGGTTTACTTCTCTTTTATCATGATTAAATCCTTTAAGAATTGAAAGTGTACTTTTTGCATTTAGCAGAACCACCGTTCCATCCTGTAGCTTGATTTTTTTTCTTTCACCGCTTTTTGTTGTCCAGGTGAACACTTCCTGTGTGGATTCGCTGCTCTTAAAATTACGATAGCTTAAATAAAGTAAAGTGGCACCTAAAACTACCACAATTGCCGCTGCAATTTTTAGCCATAAAAAAGACCTTATTTTAGCACTTATCTCCTGTTGTGGAAACATCTCTTGCTTAAAAAAATCTACTTGTGAATTTAACTGGCGTTTTTTTCCGCTCAAAATCACATATAATTTTTTCGCTTCGGCAATTACTTCCGCCTGTTCCGGGTGGGCATTAATGTACTTCTCCCAATATCCAACACAAAGTTTGTCGGTTCCAGCGCAATATTGCTGAAATGTAGAATCGACAAGGAAATCTTCTGCGTTGAATTTACTTCTATCAACCATTGTTGTTTGCCTTTTATATATCAGTGCCTAAAAGTTTAATTTTTTCCTAAAGAAATTTTAACTTTTTTATAATATTCAGAATAATTGGCCTTTGCAGGCTTGAAAACAAGAAATTTAATTGCGGGATAAAGTGCTTTGTTGATAATTATATTATTTATGAAGCAAAAAAATCTTTGAATGATGTTCACAAGTGGAAAAGATCTCTCCACTACGCTGCGCTTCGGTCGAGATGACGGGCCGTGGGAGCTCGCCGGGATGACGACCAGCTAAGAGCTTTCATTGAAATGCAGCAGGTCAATATTTAGTTAAGGAACGGTGAAGAAAGCAAGTTTGGCTTAATATCCCAGAGCAACCCGATCTATCCCTTAAACTCTTTCCTCAATATTTTTAGCGCATCGTAAATGGTGTTGTAAGCCGTTTTAATGCTTTGGTTCGTTTGTTCAGCAATCTGCTCGTAGCTTAAACCCTCAAAAAACTTTAAATGAATCAGTTGTTTTTGACGAAAAGTGAGCTTCTCTAGCGCATTTTTGAGTTGGTGTTTCACCAGTTCATCGCTTTGCACTTTTACAATAAACTCCTCATAACTCATTTCCATCCAATCTCCATCGGCACCAGCGTTCGAAAGTGCATCGTTAATCTTACGCTTTCGCTCGAGGATTCGCAAGAGTTTGCGTTTTAAAAAGGTTCGAAGATAGGCTTCTACATTATCTACCCGATTGAGTGTTTCATGCTTTTCCCAAATGGTGGTAAAAACCAGATCCGTAGCTTCGCTGGAAGTATCTGCATCGGCACATACCCGAATTCCAAAATTTACGAGTGGATAATAAAGCGTTCGGTAAAGATCAAAAAACGCATCTCTGTCGCCAGAACGAAGTCGTTCCCATAACAGGTGATGCGTTAATTTTTCGTTCATTTAGGATGAGTTGTTGTTAAAACAATATTAACTAAAAACATCAAGATTATTAAGACCGAAGCCGCAGATTTAAAGATATAATCGAATTAAAGTGTAAAACGGGAGCTTCGAAATGAAATTATAAAAGCGCTATTTCAACACACTTTTACTGAAAATATGATATTCGCCTGGAGCAAAAGTGGCCGTGTAAGCATTAGAAGACAAGTTAATGTTGCTACCAACTGCATCAAACCACGATCCCGAAGATCCGAAATCAATGTTTGAAGTTTGATTAACTACATCAAAGTTGCCAACAACAATTACTGTATTCGAACCCTCTATAAGCTTGATATACTTAATCCCGCCAGCTAAATTGTAAGTTGAATTTGTCGTGTTAAAAACAGAATTGTTTCTTTTTAAACGAATAAATTTTGCATAAGCATCAAGCAGCTCCTTCCGACTAGGATCGTTGAAATATTCCCATTTGATGGGTTTTTCACCAGTTCTTCCATTGAAATCGATACTGACATCGTAGCCCAATTCGCCAAATTGCCAAATCATTTTTGGCCCGGGAATAGCCAATAGAAAAGCTGCGGCCATTTCTTCTCGTTTTAAAGATGTAGCTAAATTGCCTTTGATCGAATAAGTGCCAGCGGCATTTCCGTAGGTGAAATTTTTAAAATTTAACCGCTCTTCATCATGACTTTCACCATAGGTAACCAGGTTCTCAGATTTTGAAAAACCATGATTGGCATAAAAACCCCATTGGAAATTGGAATTCCCCAACCAGCCCATGGTGGCTTCATTCATGTTGTAGTTTACGTTGTTCCAAAGCATCATCCCCTCATCAGCCAACACTTTTTCTTCTGTCGCATCAGCAAAATGTTCTAAAATAACATAGAAATTATTAGGGTCGATGCTTTTGATATAGCTATTGTATTCTTTCCAAATCGCAATTCTGCTTGCATCATAAGCACTCATTCCCGCATCATCTGTAGAAGTTTTTTGGGTGAAGCCTTTTGACAAATCAAATCTAAATCCATCAATTTTGTATTGCTGCATCCAGAATTTCATCACATCTTTCGAAAACTTTTTGGTTGCTGCACTTTCATGATTAAAGTCGTAACCAACATTATACGGATGTTTTGCATCCACATTAAACCATGGGCTATTTGAAGTAGGTTTCGAATTATCAAAATACATCTGTACCATTGGCGATTGACCAAAAGAATGGTTCAAAACGAGGTCTAAAATCACAGCAATTCCTTTACCGTGACACTCATCGATAAAGTTTTGCAATGCCGTTTTGCTTCCATAATATTTATCCGCAGCAAAATAAAACGAGGGATTATAACCCCAGCTTAAATTTCCTTCGAACTCGTTTACAGGCATTAATTCGATGGCATTGATGCCTAAACTCAATAAGTAATCAAGTTTGGTTAACGTAGAAGCATAGTTGTGCTCTGTTGTAAAATCGCGGATCAGCAATTCATAAATAACTAAATTGTTTTTTTCAGGCCTGGCAAAACCAGCATTTTTCCAGGTGTAAACCGGTTGATTAGCCTGCATCACACTCACAATTCCCGTAGTTTTCCCTGCAGGATAAGCTTTTAGATTTGGATAAACAGTTGCAGATATATACTTGTCATTATCCGGATCAAGCACTTTTTCGCTGTAAGGAATCGGCAACCTTTAATTTGCCATCAATAAAAAATTGATAAGCATATTCGGTATTTGGATTTAGGTTGTTTACCTGAATCCACCAGGTGTTACCATCTGCAGTTTTTTTCATCACCGAAGCCGTTACAGCCCAATCATTAAATTCACCAATAAGTGAAACTGAATTTTTCCCAGGCGCATAAAGGGTAACAATTGCCGAAGTTCCGTTGTTAATGAAAGCGACACCATCTTTTGCGCCCGCAGGTAAATCTACCGAGGGTTGGGTTGGAATTTCTGTTCCACCCTCTGTTGAAGATTTTTTGCATGAGGTATTAAATGCTGTAACCAGCAGTAGGAGGTAAATAATTTTTTTCATTTGGTTAGGGATTTATAAAAGGCTTGCGTCATTGCCTGCTTGTGGCAGGCAGGCAATGACGACTTAAGTTATACTGATCTATTTTCTTCAATAGCCAGTTCTGAAGCTAATGTTTCATCTGTTTTCTTCGGTTCTCTGATAAACAGATAACAAATAACTGCGGCTAAAATCATTAAGCCACCGCCCAGCTGAACCGCTAAAAGCCTGTCATTATTAAGCACATTTCGCATTAACCAGCCGAAACCCAGTGATGCAATGATCTCAGGTAAAACGATGAAGAAATTAAATATTCCCATGTAAATACCTATTTTATCTTTTGGTAAAGAACCACTGAGCATGGCATAAGGCATGGAAAGAATACTTGCCCAGGCGATACCAACACCAGTCATGCATAGATAAAGCATATTTTTATCATGTACCCAAGCCACGCTGATTAGTCCAATTGCGCCACAAAGCAAACAAATGGCATGAGTTGTTTTTCTGCCCAATGCATCAGCAATTTTAGGTAACACCAATGCAAAAAGGAAAGTAATTACGCTATAATAAGCCAGGGTTAAACTTCCGAAATCTGCTCCCTGTGCATATACAGGATCGGCAGCATCTTTGCCTCCAAAAACATTTACCGCTACTGCTGTAGTGTAGTAAAACCACATTAGAAATAAGCCTGGCCAGGTAAAAAATTGTACAAGAGAAACAATTTGCATACGCTTAGGCATATTGCTTAACGCATGAAAGATTTCTTTTGCACCACCTAAAAAACCATTACTATTTTCCTTCAACTTCTCTTTAAAATCGGGATCTTGTGGTGGATATTCTTTGGTGGTAAAAACCGTCCACAATACGGCAGCAAAAAAGAAAAACGCACCGATATAAAAAGAGAATCTTACATTCTCAGGAATCTGACCCTGAGCTGCTGTGTTCTGTAAATCGAAAACATTGTTCATCAACCAGGGTAAGGCCGAAGCTACACTTCCACCTAAACCGATCATCATGCTTTGCATAATAAAACCGCGATTCACCTGGCTATCTGGCAACTTATCGGTAACAAAAGCACGGAAAGGTTCCATTGCAATATTACCAAATACATCTAAAACCCAAAGTAAGCCCGCAGCCATCCACAAAGCGCTGCTGTGTGGCATAAAAATTAAAGCGATACTGCTTACAATTGCCCCAATCATAAAATAAGGCCTTCTTCTCCCCCATTTTGGGTGCCAGGTTCTATCGCTTAGGTAACCAATAATCGGTTGAACCAACAAACCCGTTAACGGGGCAGCTAAAAATAACAGCGGAACCTGATCGGGGTTTGCACCAAGATTTTCGTAAATACGCCCCATATTGGCACGTTGCAAATCCCAGCCAAACTGAATTCCGAAAAACCCGACACTCATATTGATAATTTGTGCAAGCGTTAGTTTCGGGTTCTCGAATATTGTTTTTAAGCTCATTATATTTGGTTTTTATTTAACCTCAAAGTACGCTAAGTGAATAACGCAAAGGCGCAATTTTTTTTATTGCTATTACTCGGTTTGTGTTTTCACAGACCGAAATGTAAATTTAAAATGGTCTGTGGTGACACAGACCATGAAACTCATCATTCTAAAATTCTATTACTTGTGCCGAAACTGGTGCAAGTTTAACGGGTATAGTTGTTCCTGCTGGTATGTTCAGTTTTGTATCTGTTAACAATTCCGTAACCGGAGATGAATTCTTAACTTTCAATACCGCTTCAGGGATTTGGATGCTCGCCTCCAACGTTAAATTTCTATCGAAATTCGCCACTACCAACAAACGTTGCTTACCAGAGTAACGAATGAAAGCATACATTCGGTTATTCATGTTTCCGCTTTGAGGAATCTCAAAGATTTCGCCGTTCAATACTGCATCACTTGCTGATGTGACTTTCAAAAGCTGTTTGTAATAAGCTCTTAAATGTTGCTGGGTAGCATTAAGTTTATGTCCATCAAACAAGCCACCATTCATCCATTTTTGATGATTTGGAACACCCCAATAATCAAAGATAGTGGTGCGGTTATCATCTCCGCCATAACCTTCTTTTCCTTTCCCCGGTTCTCCAACTTCCTGTCCGAAATACAACATTACCGGACCAGCACCTAAGGTAGCAGAAACCACCATCGCAGGTAGCGCCAGTTCGGCCTTACCCGCAAAGCCTGTCGATGCAATCCGTTCTTCATCGTGGTTCTCTAAAAAGCGCAACATTTTTTTTCCAAAGCCAGCGCTTTCTTTCTGCCAAACGTAACGAATAACCGACACATCTGCCTCGGCTTCATTTCTAATCAGCTTTTTTAAGCCATCATATAAACCCACTTTATCGTATAGGTAATCGAATTTTCCTTCTTCTAAATATTGTTTGTAAACCTGAGGATTGTAGGCTTCACCTAAGAAAATCAAATTAGGATTAACTTTTTTAACCTGTGGAATAACCCAGTTCCAAAATGCAATAGGAATCATTTCGGCCATATCGCACCTGAATCCGTCAACACCTTTATCTGCCCAAAAAACTAAAATATCTCGCATCTTCGTCCAAACCGGAGGGATGGGACTAAAATATTCTTTTCTCCCGTTCAGATAATCCAAGCCATAATTCAGCTTAACAGTTTCGTACCAATCGTCGTATTTTGGAGCAGCAGTAAACGCGTCGTTGCCAGTAGCCTTTGCCGGGTTTTCGTCAAACTTGCCATCTTGAAGAATAGAAAGCGGCGTCTCTTGTCCGTTAGTAGGCACTACGAGCGGCTGACCAGGGATGTAATAAAAATCATTTTTTGTGCTGAAAGCTTTAGTTACGTCGTCATTAGCGCCAAAGTCGATCACATTTTTTGGTTTGGAATAAGAATGGTAACCTCTGGCTACATGGTTTGGAACAAAGTCGATAATGACCTTTAAATTCTTTGCATGTGTTCTATTTACTAACGCTTCAAATTCCTGCATCCGGTTTTTTACATCCACTGCTAAATCAGGATTTACATCGTAATAATCGCGGATTGCATAAGGCGAACCAGCCCTGCCCTTAACCACGTCGGCATCATCAACCTTAATTCCATAATTCGAATAATTGGTGAGGCTTGCATGTGCAATAACGCCCGTGTACCAAACGTAATTTACATGCAACTCTTTGATCCCATCTAGCGCCCGATCTGTGATATCATTAAATTTACCAGAACCATTTTGCTCAATGGTTCCGTATGGGATGTTGGTGGTATTCTTGTTTCCGAATAAACGGGGCAATAACTGATATATAACGATTTGCTTATCGTTCATATTTTTACTCTTTTTTTGTGCAAAGGATGATTGTGAAATAATGGTAAAGATAAGTAAAAGAGCTAAAGTCCTCCCCCAACCCCCTCCAAAGGGGAACGAGCATAGAGCCGAAAAACTCTTTGCTGGTTTTAAGCTCTGCGCCATAAACCCTATACCCTCAACCTCTAAACCATCAACCTT
The DNA here is from genome assembly GCF_979258625.1 of Pedobacter sp. AC212. Lineage (NCBI taxonomy): Bacteria > Pseudomonadati > Bacteroidota > Sphingobacteriia > Sphingobacteriales > Sphingobacteriaceae > Pedobacter > Pedobacter sp. AC212. The sequence goes on from NZ_OZ409870.1 coordinate 5,085,463, forward strand.
TCTCATACCAACTCCGCGTTATTTACTTCGATTTCTGCGTTTCCAGACAGTTTATAAAACTGATTTCTGATTCCGATTTCTAAATCAACAGCGTTATTATTTTTAATATTGATGCCGTTTTCAGTGATATTTATTTTCAAAGTTGCACCTCTGAAACCAATGGTAAACGAGAACGATTTCCACTGCTTTGGTAAGAAAGGATTAAACTGCAATTTACCATCGCGAACACGCATACCGGCGAAACCTTCTACCACACTCATCCAGGTTCCGGCCATCGATGTAATGTGTAAGCCATCTTCCGTATCGTTGTTGTAATCGTCCAAATCTAAACGGGCAGTACGTAAATAGAATTCGTAAGCACGAGCTTCATCATTTAATTTAGCGGCCAAAATACTGTGTACGCAAGGCGATAATGAACTTTCGTGAACGGTACGTGGCTCATAAAAATCGAAGTTTCTTCTGATAGTTTCCAGGTCGTAATCTTCTTCGAAGAAATATAATCCTTGTAAAACATCAGCTTGTTTGATGAATGGTGAGCGCAAAATCCTATCCCAACTCCACTTCTGGTTAATTGGCCTTTCACTTGCTGGTAAATCTTTTACCAAAGTTTGCTCCTTATCCAGATATCCATCTTGTTGTAAGAAAATTCCCAGATTTTTATCTTCTGGATAATACATTTTCTCGATGATATCTGCCCAATCAGCAAATTCCTGAGCATCGAAATTTAAGCTTTTTAATAAACTGTTATATTTTTCTGGCTGCTGATTTTTCACAATTTCGGCAGCTTCTGTTGCATACTTCATGCACCAGGTTGCTAATAAATTGGTATACCAGTTGTTGTTTACGTTGTTCTCATACTCGTTCGGACCAGTAACACCAAGCATTACATATTGCTGTTTTTCACCGCTCCAGTTTACACGCTGTTTCCAGAAACGTGCAATGCCGATAAGCACCTCCAAACCAAAATCTGATAAATAACTTTCATCGCCAGTATAGCGGATGTAGTTGTAAATTGCGAATGCAATAGCACCATTGCGGTGGATTTCCTCGAAAGTGATTTCCCACTCATTGTGGCATTCTTCGCCATTCATGGTAACCATCGGATACAAAGCAGCACCATCTTTGAAACCTAATTTCGCCGCATTTTCAATGGCTTTGCCCAATTGTTTGTGGCGATAAACCAACAAGTTTTTGCTTACTTCCTGCGGAGCAGTGGCTAAGTAAAAAGGCACACAATAAGCTTCGGTATCCCAATAAGTAGAACCCCCGTATTTCTCGCCGGTAAAACCTTTCGGACCAATGTTCAACCGATCATCTTTACCTGTATAGGTTTGGAACAACTGAAAAATATTGAAACGAATGGCCTGTTGCGCCGAAACATCACCTTCAATAATGATATCGCTTTCTTCCCATTTCGTTGCCCAGGCTTCATTTTGTTCTTTTAATAACGTATCGAAACCTTTAGCTTTTGCTTTCGCGATAACTGCTTTTGCCTCTTTTAAAAGTGATTCTTTTGCATAATTTTCTGAAGATAAATTCGCGGCGATTTTAATCAAAGTGATTTCCTCATTCGCTTTTACATCAACTGAAAAAGTTTGTCCGACGAATTTTTCCTTTCGAACAGCTTCCGGATTGATGGAAACTTTATCCGAGTTTTTATACAATTCAATGTGGCTTCCAGTGCAAACTTCAAATTCAGTTTTCTTTGTTCTCAGTTTGATATAGGCCTCTGAGTCGGTAATTTCATCAGAAACCAAAGTCCAGAATTTCTCATCATAGTTGCTGTCCTGATTTTTGATATCGCCATCGATGAAAGGCATTAGCGTGATTTTGCCATCAAAGTTTACAGGCGTAATGCTGTAACGGATCGCTCCAACTTCATCATCGGCAATGCTACAAAAACGAGTTGATTTAACTTTAACGATTTTACCACTGTTAAGTTTGGCTGTAAAAGTACGCTCCAAAACCCCGGCATGCATATTCAAAACGCGTTTGAATTCACTTACTTCGGCTGTTGCCAAATCCAAAATTTCATCATCTAATTTCACTTCGATACCTACCCAATTTGCCGCATTTAAAACTTTAGCAAAATATTCTGGATAGCCATTTTTCCACCATCCCACACGGGTTTTATCAGGATAATAAACGCCTGCAACATAATTCCCCAAAAGAGTTTCTCCAGAATAAGTTTCTTCAAAATTGGCACGCTGGCCCATACGACCATTACCCAAGCTGAAAATACTTTCTGAAATTTTATTTAAATGTGGATCAAAGCCTTCTTCGATAATACTCCACTCGTCTGCTTTAATGTAATTCTTCATCTTTTATACTTTCGTCATTGCGAGGTACGAAGCAATCTCATTTAGAGTGTTCGTTCTCACAATTTTATTGAATTCCTTTATTGAGATTGCTTCGTGCCTCGCAATGATGGCACTTGCCTTTTTATAACTTTTCTAAATCTTCAACCGTTAATTTATCTAACCCACTTACCACAAGGTCTGCCTCGGTAAGTATGCTTTTTTCGCCAATTCCTATGGCCTTCATTCCGCCACGTTTTGCAGCCTCAACGCCTGCAACAGCATCTTCAAAAACCACGCATTCATCAGGTTTAAAGCCTAAAAGTTCTGCGCCTTTCAAAAATACCTCCGGATCTGGTTTTGATTTTGTAACCATGTTACCATCTACAATTTCATCAAAGAAATGAGCAAGATTGGTACGCTCTAAAATGATTCCTGAATTTTTACTTGCAGAACCTAAAGCCAGTTTATAGCCCACCTGGTGAATAGCCGTTAAAAAATCAACCGTTCCAGGCAACACTTCAGCAGGAGTCATTTTGGTAATCATATCCACATACCAGCTATTTTTCAAACTGGCAAGTTCTTCCTTCTCCGCATCGGTTTTTTGTACATTACCCCAGGCCAAAATTTTATTTAAGCTTTCTACACGACTTACGCCCTTAAGCTGCTCATTTTGTTCTTCTGTAAAATCGAAACCCATGGTATTGGCCAAACGTTTCCAGGCTTGGTAATGGTAAACTGCTGTATCTACCAGTACACCATCCAAATCAAAGAGACAGGCTTTAATTGAGGTTGAAGGTTGTATGTTTGATGTGTTTTGCATTGCTGTTATAAAAATCCGTTGACTAAAGCCGAACGGCAATGAATGAATATTAATTTAATTCTAGAACTAAGGTGGTTTTTGCTGGCACTTTAATTTCTTTGATTTGGATGCTTTCTCCGGAAATCACATTTTTGGCAGTAGTAATTCCAGTTGTTCTTTCTGCAAATCTCTCCGTATTGAGCGTTTTCTCTTTGTCTGCATTATTCACGATAACCATTACCGTGCCTTTTGCAGTAGCATTGTATCTAAAATAAACATAGATATCATCTTCAGGTACAAACTGCATTAATTTACCAGTTTGTAAAGCTGGGCTATTTTTGCGGTAAATGGCCAAAGTCTTCACAAAATTGAAAGCTTCGTTTTCTTTGTTTGTTCTGCCATCGGCGATAAACTTATCTTTTTTATCTCCTTCCCATCCGCCAGGAAAATCAGAACGAACCAGACCATCAGGGGCAGAGAAATTTTTCATCAAAATTTCAGTTCCATAATACATTTGAGGAATACCACGCATGGTTAATAGCATGGCTAAACCCATTTTATATTTATCAAAATCTTCATTTACCACAGAATAAAAGCGACTCATGTCATGATTATCTAAAGCGATACAATTTAATGTAGGGTCTTTGTATAGAAAATCATGTGCCACCACATCATACAATCGGTTAATACCATCTGTCCAGCCGTTTTTACCATTCAAAGCTTCGTAAATCGCTTCTTTAACGGCCATGTCGGTAATGCCCGGCAAGTGCGTATCGAAACCACGATTAACGGTATTTCCACCTGTGAAATAAGCCTGGTTAGCTACGCCTGACACAAAAGTCTCTCCAAAAATGGATAAAGTTGGAAACTCAGCTTTCAATTTAATTGCCCAATCGGCCATGTATGCCGGATCGTTATAGGGATAAGTATCTAAACGTAAGCCATCAATTCCAGCATATTCAATCCACCAAATGTGATTTTGCGTTAAATAATTTTGAACGTAAGGATTGGTTTGATCAAGATCGGGCATAGATGGGACAAACCAACCATCTAACATTTTTTTACGATCGGCAGCAGATGCGTGAGTATCCATTACCGTTTGATCGCGATAACTGGTTTGCGTATATTTTGGCCATTGGTGTACCCAGCTCTTCATGGGCAAATCTTTGAAAAACCAATGACCCGTACCGATGTGATTATGGACCACATCTTTAATTACCTTCATGCCTTTTGCATGAGCAGCTTCTACATATTTTTTGTAAAGTTCGTTTGTTCCATAACGGGGATCAATTTTATAATGATCTGTTACCGCGTAACCATGATAGGAAGCCTTTTCCATATCGTTTTCAATTTCGGGAGTCATCCAAACCGTGGTGATTCCTAAATCTTTAAGGTAGTCTAAATGATTGATTACCCCTTGAATATCTCCACCGTGACGGTAATACATACTATCACGATTGAGTGCTGTTTCTGCTAAGCCATTAACAACATCATTACTTTTGTCGCCATTCGAAAAACGATCTGGCATTAATAAGTAAATAAAATCTTTTTGCGTTACCCCCTGAATTCTGTCTGCGTTTTTATTGCGGTTCTTTAATTCATATTGGTAACTAAATATTTTTTTTCCTTTAACTGTAAAATTAATCGGGAACGTTCCCGATTTTACTGCTGAAGAAAGTTCTAAATCCAAAAACAAATAATTTGGATTTTCAACTTTATTTACCTTAACCAGCTTTACACCTGGGTAAGTTAATGAGATCGTACTGGCAGCAATGTTTTCTCCATGAACAAGCAGTTGGAGTTTCGGATTGTGCATTCCTGCATACCAGAACATAGGCTCTATTCGCTCTACTTTTTGAGCAAAGAGGTTTGCACTTGAAAGAATTAAAAAAGAAAGTGCTATTAATTTTATTCTGGCAGAACGCCAATTATTGGAACGAGCATTAGAAGAGATGGGATGCTGAAAGATAGGTTGGGTTTTGATCATGCTAAAACTTTGAAAGATTGAAAAAGTCCCGCGGCGGTTACCACGGGACAAATTTTATAGATTAGTTTTTAACAATAGTGTAAGTACCACCAGTTACTTTATCTCCTGTTTTAATAACAGTAAGCGTAATGGTGTAGTTACCAGCAGCGGTAACTTTGATGTTATCGCCACCTGTAGTAAGTGTTGCTCCACCACCTAAATTAATATCCCAAGCATGACCGAAGCGGAATTTAAACTCGCCTACGCCTAATGTGGTTTTGATAGAATAAACTGTAAATTTCCCATCGTTCACACCTTTCATATCGGTATCGTTGTTCCATCCACCTGGTGTAGCATCACCTATAATTGACCACTCATTTGGTGTACCAAAAACGATTGTGTTTTTATTTAAATCAACAGTAATTTGTTTCACAATTGCATCAGGAGATTTTAGGTTATCGCCGGCGCTTGAGCTAATTTTACCGCCACCAGCATCTCCATAAGCTACATCCCATTTCTTTGCAGGAGTAATTTTGAATTCTAAATTACCAGTAGTATAAGCGATCATACCAGTATAAACACCATTGCTTGATAGAGAAATTAAACTATCTGCAGTTGATGGATTCCAACCTTGGTAAGCGCCCGGAGCATAAATCCATGCAGATGCCAAATAAGGTGTAGCCGTTAACGTTACTACATTAGAGTATGTAAAATCGTTTACCGCAGCTCCTGATTTTAAACGAACTTCTATTTGTGCAGGTTTATCAACTACTCCACCTAATGCAAGAATGATATTATTAATTTCTGTAATGGTTGGCGCATAAGTTTTGCTGGTTACTACAAACTCCCTTGCTGGCGAGAAATTAGTTCCTTTTAAACCAAACTGTATTGTAGTTGTAATAGGAACAACATAACCAGAAGAAGTTGCCAAAGGATAACTTAGCGTTAATGCAGGCAATGCTCCATTAACTTGTACCAAGTTTAAGGTAGTTGCTGATGCCGTAAGTGTTCCTGCTGGCGTAATGTTAGAAACCGTTCTGGTTTCTTCCTTTTTACACGACCAAAGCGATACTGCAATTAAGCCTAAAGCTAAGGTTTTAAATAATTTTGATTTCATATCTTTCTATCGATAAAAATTAATAGCCTGGGTTTTGAACCAAATTCGGATTGGCAATCAAATCTGCATTTGGAATTGGGTATAAATTGCGATAAGCAGGCACACTCGTTCCAGCTTTTACGCCGCCTTTAAATGGCCACAGGTAAGTAGAACCTGTAAATTTGCCATAACGTATTAAATCTGTACGGCGATGACCTTCCCAATATAATTCGCGACCACGCTCATCTAAATAAAAATCAGTTGTCAGGGCAGCGGCACTCACATTTCCTGAGTTATTGCCATAAGCCCTAAAGCGTAAAGCGTTTACGTAAGTTAAAGCTTGTGCAACGCTACCGCCAGAACCACCACGGGCAACTGCTTCCCCGTAAATTAGATATTGTTCTGCCAAACGAAATAGCGCAAAATCTAATGAACTGAACGTTCCATTTAAAGATGGTGGAGTGGTGTTAGTTGAAGTAATATTTTTAAATTTAGTAACCTTTAAACCGTCATTTGGTGCATCAATTGCATCGATTACGGCTTTAGTTCCCACAAAAATTCCACGTTTATCTAAAGTACCATTTGGATCAGGGAATAAAGCCGGAAGATTTTGACGTGTACGATTACCTGCCCATCCACCGTTAGGAACTCCGTAAGCAGTAGAAACCATACCTGCAGCATCTGGAGCCGTGTAAACCATTGCATTAATTAAAAAAGTTGTTCCGCCATAGTTTGTTCCGTTAACCCCATCATAATTAATAGTTAAGATGTTTTCCGTATTGTTAATATTGTTATCAGCTAAAAACAAATCTCTATAGTTTGGTTTTAAAGAATAACTTGATGCAATTACCTTACTCGAGTAAGTAATGGCTTCCGTATATTTCGCAGTACCTGTATAAACTTGTGCATTTAAATATAATCTTGCTAATAATGCCCAATCGGCACCTTTATTTGCCCGTCCGTATTCACTTTCGGCACTTCCTGGATTGGCTAAATCACCTTCAATAGCTTTTAATTCAGACTCTACATATGCAAATAATGCTGCTCGGGTAGTTTGTTTAGGATTTACCTTTCCAATTAAATCATTTTCAGTTAAAAAAGGTGGGTTTCCAAAAGCATCCAATAAAACCCAGTATTGAAAAGCACGTAAAAAACGGGCTTCAGCACGATAACGTACAACATTTGTAGCATCTGCACCTGTAATGTTGCGACTAGCCAATTGTTCTGGTGTACTTTGACGAAGATATTCGTTAACTAAAGTGATTTGCGAAATACTTCTTGAGTACAATCCTCTTAAAAATTGGTTATCCGTTGACCAGGTAGAGTTATCCAGTTCAGGAATACCAGTATCGCCCCAATTACAAATTGCTTCATCGGTAGTTAATTCTTGACTAGTCCAGAATAACCTTAAAAAATCTGCAAATCCTGCGTTTAAACCACCAACATCGCTGTTATCAGACCCTGAAGGACTAGTTAAAGCATAATTTGCATATAATCTAGCTAACCCTTGTTTGTATCCTGCTGGTGTAGCATAAACTACACTTTCTGTTACATCATTAGTTGGAAGTACGTTTAATGACTCTTTTTTACAAGAGTTTAACGACAGCAATACGACTGCCGAGGTTAATATTGTTTTAAATGAGTTTTTCATTTTTATATCTTAATTAAAAGCCAACGTTTAAACCTAAAGTATATGTTCTTGGTCTAGGATAAAGATTATAATCAATACCTGTTACTAACTCTGGATCAAGCCCTTTGTACTGAGATACGACAAAAACATTTTGGCAGTTTGCTGAAATACGCATTGTGGTATTTCCGTTTTTAGATAATTTACCAACATTATATGCCAGCCCCAAATTATCCATTTTAAGAAACGATGCGTTTCTAATATAATAATCACTTAGAAATTGCGTAGCAGTGAAACCTGTATTTAACAAATCGGTGCTTGCATTATTTATTACACCTACCGAAGTAAGAATATTAGATCTCACACCATAATTTGATGCCACGTTATCATAAACATAATTACCAATATTAGCTCTTAACACGGTATTGATTGTCCATTTTTTATAGCTAAACGAAGTATTAAAGCCAAAAGTAAAATCAGGATTAGGCGACTTATAAAAATACTGATCATCTGGTGTAATTGCACCATCACCATTCAAATCTTCAAAAACACCTTCAAGTGGTTTTCCGTTGGCATTATAAACTTGTTTGTAAACAAAATATGAACCTGGAATTTGATTAACTGCGTTGTATTTTAAGTGAACACCAGTACCTCCAGTAATATCTCCTGCATCGATTTTAAAACCAGAATTTGGATTTAAAGTTAGGTTAGTAACCTTTCTTCTGTTATAAGCAGCGTTAATTCCAAAATCCCAATTGATGTCGTCAGATTTAATTGCTACAAAGTTTAAACTAGCTTCAGCACCTCTTACTTCCATATTTCCAACATTTGTTGTTAATACATTGCTAAAGTTTGTTCCCACAGGTATAGTTACTGTGCTTAATAAGTCTTTGGTTTTCTTGTAGTAAACATCTACACTACCATACAATCTTCCTTGTAAAAAACCATAATCTAAACCAGCATTATAGGTGGTAGTTGATTCCCATTTCAAATCTGGATCATAACCTGCAGGTGCGTAATAGTTATAAAAAAGTGTTGCCAATTTGGTATTGACCAGTGTTGGAATTAGCATAATATTTAGATAAGTAATCGTAGTTACCGATACCATCTTTATTACCCGTTTCGCCATAACTTAATCTTAGTTTCAAATCAGATATTACTTTGCTATCCTTTAAGAAATTTTCACCAATAATTCTCCAGGTAAAACCTGCTGATGGGAAATAACCCCAACGATTGTTTTCAGCAAATTTTGAAGATGCATCAGCTCTCATTGTACCAGAAAGAATATATTTATCAGCTAAAGTATAAACTAACCTTCCGTAGTAGGAAAGTAGCTTGTTTCTTTCAACAGAAAAAGGAAATACTGGAGTTACAAGTGGAACACCTGTGCCTGTATAATTTGTAAAATTGTAGCCTGTAGTTGAGATATCATAATAACCATAACCAGCAGTTGCGTCGAATCTACTTTTAATGCTTTCTACAGTATGAGCATAGTTTAAATAAAACTCAGAAAATTTATCATTACCTGTTCTTAATGCCCGGGAGAAAGATCCTTGAGTTGAAGCACTTTGAGCAGCAAATGTTGGGACCCTGATTGAGCCATAACCTTTAGATACATCGTAACCTAAGTTTAAGTTGGCATGCAATTCTGGCAAGAAATGGAAAGAATAATCAAACTTAACATTACCAACACTTCTGGCGGCATGGCCATTGTTGTCCTGTAATCTAATTAAACCAACAGGGTTACGAGGTGAATTTGGGTTTGGAACCATATCAGCACCTGTACCTTGTGTCCACTCGTAGTAATTGCCGTAGCTGTTATTCACATTTACAGGCTGCGTTGGATCGAATTGAATGGCGTTCGCAATTGCACCACCATTTGCAAAATGAGAATCAGTTAATGAACCTTTTAAGTTCAAGTCGATTTTTAAATGATCGTTAAACAATCTAGGTGACAAAGTAATTGAACCCGTTCCACGCTTAAGTTTATCGGTAATTAACAATCCATCCTGATCTAAATATCCAGCAGAAACACGATAAGGAACACCCTTGAATGAACCTGAAATACTTAGATTGTTATCAGTTGTAAAGGCTCTTTGATAAATTTCATCTTGCCAATTTGTATTTGCAGTGCCCAATAATGCTTTTTGAGAGGCACTACCATTGGCATTTACATAAGCACGAACTTGATCTGCAGAAAGTACATCAACATTTTTAATTACTGTCGCAATAGAATTGTTGGTACTAAAATTAATTACCGGAGCACCAGCACTACCTTTTTTAGTGGTAATTAAAATAACACCATTTGATGCTCTTGAACCATAAATAGCCGTCGCATTTGCATCTTTTAACACTGTAAATGTTTCAATATCATTAGGATTAATTAATGATAAAGGACTTGGTGCATTGTCGATTGTGTTTCCGCTGAATGGAACTCCATCAATCACCACTAACGGATCATTACTGGCGTTAAGTGATGCCCCGCCACGGATACGAATTGTACTTCCAACACCAGGCTGACCGCTGTTTGAGATTACATTCACACCAGCAACTTTACCTTGAATTAATTGTTCTGGTGTAGTAATTGCACCCTTTTGGAAGTCTTTTGAACTTACTGTAGTGATTGAACCAGTTAAGTTTTTCTTTTCGGCAGTACCGTAACCGATTACAACAACCTCATTCAGTTTTTGTGCATCGGGCACTAATTGGAAATTAACCGTGCCGTTAGCTGAAAGAGTAACTGGCTTATCAAGCGTTTGATAGCCAATGAAGCTTGCAGATAAAGTTACAGCGCCATTGTTTAAGCCTGCTAATTTAAAAACACCATTAACATCGGTTGAGGTACTTCTTGTTGTTCCTTTTACAACAATAGAAGCACCGGGTAAAGGTTGGCCGGTTTCATCAAGCACCTTTCCGGATACCGATCCGGTTTGTGCTTTTACGATTAATGCTGAAAAAACTAACAGCACTAAAAGCCCCTGTTTTAACAGGTAAAATACTTTCATATTCGAAGCTCTTTTAAGTATATAAATTTGGTTAAATATTATAGTGATTTACACATAGGCCTAATTTACAGCACTTAATGAGATTTCAAAATTTATTTAAAAAATATATTTTAAGCGATAAAAAACAAAGAGAAAACTTAATCTAAATTTTATTTTCGATTAATAAACGCGAATGAATTATAATGATATATAAATATTAAAAGCCTATAAATCAGTATTTTAAAAAATTGATTTGATAAATTTTAGTGTACTTTTTACACTAAGCTATTTTCAGGAGGTTTTTCGGGAACGTTCCCGAAAATGAATGATAAAAACACTGGTCGTTTTCGGGAACGTTCCCGAAGATTGTGCCGAATTCTGCTTATTTTACACTAAGTGAAGAAAAAATTTCAAATTTTTAGGCCAAAATTAAACCCTGTTTTTTAGCCTTTTTTATCCCCAATTGCTGTAGAATTTCTCTTGATAATTTTCGATTCCAAAACAACTTCGGAAAAGAGATTTTTATCCTGATTATCATCCAATATTTTGAAAAGTAACTTGGCCGCCTGCTCCCCTATTTCTGTTGCAGGTTGTGTAATAGTTGTTAAAGATGGGTTTAGTAATGGTGCGATTTCCAGACTAGAAAAGCTAATTACTTTTATATCGTTTGGGATACTTATATTCAAATCGTAACAAGCATAGTAGGTAGCAAATGCTAAACGCTCTACCGAGGTAAAAACGCCATCTGGTTGCAATTGCTGCAATGCATTTTTGATGATCACACTATTTTCTTCGTAGCTGTTGCTACAATCTACAATCAAATTTTCTTCAAACGGAATTTGGTATTTGGCAAGCGCATCAATATAGCCCTGCATCCTGGTTTTTCCGATAGATAAACTTTTGTTTACCACCAAATAGGCAATCCGTTTGCAACCTTGTTCAATTAAATGCTCTGTAGCCAGAAAGCTACTGTTATAATCGTTGGTGATTACTCTTGGCGTTTCAATATCTTCATAAATTCGATCAAAGAAAACCAGAGGTAGCCTTTGCGCACCGAATTTATTGAGGTAATTGTGATCGTTGGCTTCACCAGAAACCGACATCACTATGCCATCTGCCCGGCCATTATGTAAGTGGCGAATAAAGTTTACTTCTTTTTTATAATCATCATCGGTAACATAAATTAAGATATGGTAACCGTTTTCCCTGGCCACCCGTTCAATACCATGTATGGCCTGAGAGAAATAATTGTTAGCCAGCTCAGGAACAATCACAGCAATGGTTTTGCTTTTTTGCTCTCGTAAATTACTTGCGTAATGGTTGGGTTGATAATTCAGTTCTTTGGCTTTTGCTAAAATACGTTCTTTGGTAGCAATGCTGATGTCACTATTATCTCTAAACGCCCTAGAAATAGTCGAAGTAGATAAATTTAAAGCCTCAGCTAACTTCTTAATATTAATGCTATCCATTTTGGCTACTCACCTATGTAATTGAATTTTCGTTGTAAATATAATCTATAATATATCGAAATAGATAAATGAAACTGCTCAAAACTTCTAGTTTCTTATTCTGATAAGCATATATAAACATTTGAGCAATAAAAAACTAATATGTTACGATGAAGATAAACTAATCTTAAATTATCGATAACCAGGCTAATCTATATCAAAATAAATTGCGATTTTTGAAAACAAAAACTGCTAATTCAGTATTAATACTATACTAATTATCATCCTTATCCTCACATTTAAATAAATCACTATAGCAAAAATTTACGTCAATGGGAACTAAGAAAATACTCATCGCCGATGATGATGAAGGGATTGTAGATGCAGTGACGATGATATTGGAAGTAATGGGTTATGAGGTAGAATTTACTTACGATGGTGGAGCAGTTATCGAGGCCGTTAAAAATAAACCAGACTTAATTCTGTTGGATATTTGGATGAGCGGACATGATGGCCGCGACATTTGCAAATTGCTTAAAAGTGATCCTCAATATCAAAAAATACCTATTTTAATGATTTCAGCAAGTAGAGACATTCGTCAATCTGCTTTGGATGCCGGCGCCAACGATTTTATGGAAAAACCATTTGAAATGGATTCGTTGCTAAACAAGGTTGACTTTCTGTTGAACTAAAGTCATACCTTAAGATGATCTAGAATTACCAGGTTACAAGCTCCAGAAATATGCTGGTATCAAGTTTAAATTTCCGAAATTTAGGCATTACATGTCTGATCAAAATCTACCTCTTTTAAGAAAGATAATCCACATTGATATGGATGCATTCTATGCTTCCGTAGAGCAACGCGATTTTCCGGAATATAGAGGCAAGCCTATAGTGGTGGGCGGCAAGCCAGACAGCCGTGGCGTTGTTGCCACTGCCAGTTATGAAGCTCGTCAGTTCGGAATCAAATCCGCCATGTCTTGCAGCAAAGCCTACCAGCTTTGTCCAACTGCAATTTTTGTGTTTCCTCGTTTTGATGCTTATGCAGCCGCATCCAAAGCCATTCGAGAGATATTTAGCCGCTACACCGACATTATTGAGCCTTTATCTTTAGATGAAGCTTATTTGGACGTTACCGAAGACAAGCTAGGAATTGGCTCTGCTATCGACATTGCAAAATCAATAAAAGACGCCATAAAAAATGAATTGAATTTAACCGCATCGGCGGGTGTTTCGGTAAGTAAATTTGTGGCGAAGGTTGCTTCAGACATGAACAAACCAGATGGATTGACCTTTATCGGGCCGTCGAAAATTGAAGCTTTTATGGAGAAGTTACCTGTCGAAAAGTTTTTTGGCGTAGGTAAAGTAACGGCTGCCAAAATGAAAGCAATGCAAATCAATACCGGTGCTGATTTAAAAAAGCTAAGTGAGGCGCAACTAATCGCACAATTCGGGAAATCGGGCAAATTCTATTATAAAATTGTAAGGGGAATTGATGACCGTCCGGTAAGAGCAAATCGGGAAACAAAATCTGTAGGAGCCGAAGACACTTTATCTGAAGATACCAATGAAGATGCGGTAATGCATGATCTACTCCGACAAATTAGCGAAACGGTAGCGAAGCGATTAGAAAAATATCAGCTAAAAGGCAAAACTATTACTTTAAAAATTAAGTTTGAAGACTTTAAAATTATTACCAGAAGCAGGTCTTTTCCCACCTCAATTAATAAAGCGGAAACCATTTATACCGAAGCTATTAACTTATTAAATGAGGCGAATATTGGCTTTGCAAAGATAAGACTACTGGGAATTACGCTATCTCGATTTTATGATGACATGGCTGAAGAAAAACTGGAAAATAGTCAGCTAGAATTCGATTTTTAATTATTTCTCCGTAGCGATTTTATAACGAGGATCATCGATGATGTTGACTTCAATAATATCTTCAGCATTCTTAAGTAACCGTTTACAATCTTCGCTTAAAAACCGCAAATGAAGTTTTTTATTGGCATTCCGGTATTTTTCAGTCAGTTTGTTTAACGCATCAATACCAGACATATCATAAATTCTACTGCCTTTAAAATCGATTACTACATACTCAGGATCATTAGACACTTCAAAGAGTTCGTTAAAATTTGCTACGGAACCAAAAAATAAAGGACCATAAATTTCATAATGTTTAATACCCCCTTCATCTTTAAATTGATTAGCCCTTATCCTTTTTGCACTCTGCCAGGCAAATACCAAAGCAGAAATAATAACGCCAATTAATACCGCCAAAGCTAAATTGTGGAGCCAAATCGTAATCACAGCCACAGAGATTCCTATAAAAATATCCTGTCTGGGCATTTTATTGATCACCTTAAAGCTCATCCATTCAAATGTACCTATGGCAACCATCATCATCACGCCAACCAATGCCGCCATTGGCACCCGCTCAATAACCGGCGCACCGATGAGAATAATAAGTAAAATCGTTAATGCTGCTACAATGCCCGACAGTCTCGCTCTTGCTCCGGCAGATAAATTTACAAGCGTTTGTGCAATCATCGGGCATCCACCCATACCTGTAAAAAAGCCATTGGTAATGTTTGCAATTCCCTGGGCAATGCTTTCCCTGTTTCCATTGCCTTTAGTTTCTGTAATTTCATCAACCAAATTTAGAGTGAGCAAACCTTCCGTTAAACCTACACCAGCCATAATTAATCCATATGGAAAAATGATTTTTAAAGTATCTAAATCAAAAGGGATTTTAGGAATGTGAAAAGGGGGAAAACCACCGCTTACTGAAGCAATATTTTTAACCAGTTTGGTATCGATATTAAAAACGAGAACGACAATAAACACAACTATAATAGCGACTAGCGAGGATGGAACTGCTTTGGTAAATTTTGGCAAAACAATAACAATAAGCACCGTTAGAGCCACCAAACCCAACATGGTGTAAAGTGCCGGCCCACTTAACCAAGTAATGTTGCCGCCTACAATTGTTTTAAACTGCTCTAGCTGCGACATAAAAATAATTACGGCCAGCCCATTTACAAAGCCAAACATTACAGGCTGAGGAACGAGTCTTACAAATTTACCAAGTTTAAAAAGGCCAACCAAAATCTGAACTATTCCGGCAAAAGCAACGGCAGCAAATACATATTCTATGCCATGGCTTTTCATTAAAGCGATGAGTACAATTACGGTTGCTCCGGCCCCTCCTGATACTAAGCCCGGCCTACCGCCCAAAACTGCGGTAACTAGCCCCATAATAAAGGCTGCATACAAACCTGTTAAAGGTGGGAAACCTGCTAAAATAGCAAACGACAAAGATTCGGGAATCATCGTCATCGCAACAGTGAGCCCCGCTAAAATCTCTGCTTTATAATTTATTTTTTTAGAGAAGTCGAATAGCTGCAGGTAGGGTTTCATTGCTGTTTTTTGAAGCTACAAATATCAGCTTTTATCTTGAAATCGATAATAATAAATGATATTGCTGAGTTGATTTGCTTCAAACCTTCTTTGCAAATCCTTTTCGAACGCGACCAGAAGAAAGTACTACAAATGATCCTGATATGGCACCAAACAAAACATTGGACCTATCTTTAATACAAAACGACGTTGAATTTCAACTCTAAACTTATGCGGTGGTCTGTAAACAAATGTTTATCATCAACAATTATTGATGATTTTTTAACCATTCAAGTCTCCGCTGGTCTGGTAAATGTTTAACCTTAAACTCTTCAAATTTTGCTTCAAAACCATTGCCATCCGGACTGGCAGCCATTAATCCAACCATAACAGGGGTGTTATCTTGTAATGGTGCATTTCTCGTCATGATATAATTTTTATCATCAAGTGAGTAAAAGATTTCAACAGCATCAAGCCCTCTTACTGCCTTAACCCAAATAAATGGAGGCACTTTTTCGAGCGGTAAAACACTCCAGTCGCTTTTTTGATGAGTGACTACAGTGCTCACGTTAAACTTTCCATCTACAAACTCCACTCCTGTTTTGATATAATTTTGATGATCAATGCGAATCATTAAACCCATCTGATCAAAACGAGCTTTATAATCTCCCGTTAATTTCACTTTTACTTCAAATTCACCGCCATAGGTGCCGTAGTAGAACGGAGCATCATCTACGGTAAACCCGTAATGCGAAATGCGCCAATAATCGCTTTGAGGAGTTACCTGCATCAATAAGCTGTTATCTTTCACTGACCACTTTTCAGGCTCATTAAACCATTGCATATTATTTAAATTTTGGGCTTGTAATTTATTTAGGCTTACCAACATACAGATGGCCAATAGTATCTTTTTCATTCTTTATCTTATCATTTTTAAGGGTGTATCTAAACCTGAGTTTAGCCAATCAGAAGCTCAAAGCTATCTATGATTTCCCTATCGCTCAATGGTAAAAAATAACCATTACCTTTGAGAAGCAATGAGAAATTTACTTGACATAAAACTGTTAGGGCAAACCTTTAAAGGTAATGCAAGCGAGAATTTACAAATTGAGCAGGCTAAGGCAATTGCTGAAATGTACAGTAAACTTGAGAACGGGATTAGCGTATTAAGCGATTTGAAGAGCAGGAAAAGTTATCTTTTTTATAATTCAATTGCTAACGACCTTGGCCTTTCCGAGCAAAAAGATGAAATCAATTCCATTTGGGAAGACGAACTATTAAGCAAAGTTCATCCGGAAGATTTGACTAAAAAATACCAGTTAGAATTTCAATTCTTTAGGATGATTCAGTCCGTTAGCCTGGACGAAAGACAGCATTATGAGGTAATTACCAGGTTAAGAGTAAAAAACACGGAGGGAAAATATCTGATGCTCAAGCACCGCCTAATTTATATCGCAAACGCTGCTGATGGTAATGTTTGGCTGGCGCTGTGTCTTTACAACCTAATATATGATCACCCGGAATGTAGTATTCCAAGTGGATTAATTGTGAATAAGCAGACCGGAAAAGTGATTGACAACGAGATTAGGAATCTTTCCAACCTACTCTCCAGCAGGGAGCAGGAAATTTTAAAACTGATTAAACACGGAAAACGAAGTAAGGAAATTGCAGATAAACTTTCACTGAGCATTAATACGATCAACCGCCACCGCCAAAATATCTTTCAAAAACTAAACGTGACGAATGCCTTGGAAGCTTGCAGAGTTGCAGAAACGCTTGAATTATTTTGAAACTGCTGGCTTTTTACTGAACAAACCGATTAGCTTTTTGCCCACCATCATTACAGGAACAGCAATTAAACCACCCACTATCCCCGCTCCGAATTCTTTTATTGTAGATTGAAGGTTTGGCAGAACATAGTGCATAAATTCAATATTATGAACAAAAATCCCTCCTGCAACCAGAATTAAAGCAATGGTACCCACTACAGCTAACGTTTTTATAATAATCGGCAAAGCTTTAACCAAAAAGTGCCCCAGAGATGCCCAAAAACCTTTATCGTTGGAGCGTTTTATCAATTTATGCCCAGCATCATCCATACGGACGATTAAAGCTACAATGCCATAAACACCAATTGTAGCTAAAATAGCCACAACAGATACAGTTAAAATTTGAATGGCCAATGATTTATCTAACACACTTCCAAGCGCAATAATTACGATTTCTATAGAAAGGATAAAATCGGTTAATACTGCCGATTTAACCTTCGCCTTTTCTGCTTCAGCATCGTCTTGTCTAACTTCAGCAGCAGCCACGGGTGCTGGCTTCGAGCGATGAAAAAAGAATTCAATAATTTTTTCTACACCTTCATAAGCTAAGTAAAAGCCGCCTAAAACCAAAATCACTTTTATGGCAACCGGAAAAAATGCCTGAAGCAACAATGCAATTGGAACAATAATCAGCTTATTCAAAAATGATCCTTTTGTAATGGCCCACAGCACCGGAATTTCTCTCGATGCCAAGAAACCCGTTGCTTTTTCAGCGTTAACAGCTAAATCGTCTCCCAAGATACCTGCGGTTTTTCGGGTAGCCAACTTGCTAGCCATCGCCACATCATCCATTAAAGCACCTATATCATCTAAAATTGCAAAAAAACCTGAAGCCATTTCTATCTAATAATTATGCCGCAAAATAGAAATTCGTTTCGGAATTGAGCGAATTATACTGTACAACATTAATCCGAATACTTAAACTAAATTATCGAGCGATAGTTTTATAATCTTTCGTAATACATCCAAATTTATGTCATCAAGTTTATTAATGTAAAGGCAACCTGCTCCGGTTTTGTGCTTTCCAAGTTCTTTCATCAGATCCGAATGTTTTTCATAATTCACAGTGAGGTACAACGACAAATTTGCCTTACGTGGCGAAAACCCAATCAGCAGCCAGTTTACTGTTCTTCCCGTTGCCGCACTGGTAACTTGTTTATTTCCAAACCCTATAATCGCACTGCTCCACAATACCGGCTCTTCACCACTGGCATCCTTCATCATTTGCAAAATAGTAAAGCTGTCTTCCCGTTTTTGCTCATTGTCGATGCTGTTGATAAATTCATCCACACTGGCTTGTGTTGGTTTTGTTTTAATTTCTGCAAGCTTATTTTTCTGAGCCATATTGTATTTACAGGTGATGATTTCCAAAAGTATTGTAAAAAGAAATGGGGCAATTTATTCGCCCCATTCTAATGCTAAAATAACTTTTCGGCAGGCGGAGTTGCACCAGCCAAACGAATGTAAACAGTTCCTTGTCCTCTGTGATGCGTTTGATGCTCAAAACATTTATTAAGTGCATCTTCCCGGGTCATTTCGAATTTCCCAAAAAGTTTTACTTTTTCTGATAGCTTCTCGGCTGACATTTTTTCAATACCAGCAATGACGAAGTCGTAGCTTGCTAAAACATCTTTTGTTACCGTTGCCTTAGATTTATCGGCGCCTTTCTCTAAACCGCCCATCGCTATCGGACTTTTTTCATCCGTAGCTGCCGATGCGAATGCGTAGTTTGCATCAGCGAGGTGTAAAAACTGATCGGCGAAAGACCGCATTTGAGGCGTAGGTTTCAAAGAAAAAGAACCTTCAGGCATGGCATCTAAATATTCTTTTGTGTAAGTTTTGGCTCGTTCCCAATCGGCAACGGTTTTTTCAAGAGCAGTTTGCGCTTTAGCTGTTAGGATGGAAAACATCAACAGCACTAGCAAAGCGGATTGTTTAATTATTTTCATTTTGTTGAATTTATACTCAAACATATGGAGTATTGATGGAATAAAAGAATTAAATCAATGAGCCAACTGATGCTGCTTAAACAATTCCCTTGTGATCAACTTCACATTGGTCGCGAGTTGATCGTAGGTACAATGTTTGGCGTTAATGGGAAAAGGGATGCCTTTCTCCCATTTAATAAAATCAATCAACATAATAGACTCTTTTGTGATGTCTTCGGTTCCTTCCAACATGTTAAACAACTCCTTTGCAAAAAGCTCATTGGCACCAACCTGAAAGCACCCGTATTCTTCAATACCTTTACACAGTTTGAACTTTAATGATATTTCGAAATTAGTTTCCATAACAAAACAAAAGAGCCGCCATTACAGGCAGCTCTAAACTGATTATTAAATGCTAATTATTGGATTTCAATTTGTCGGGTAACCATTTTGGCTTCTTCTCTTTTTGGAATATCAATATTTAAAATTCCGCTATCGTATTTCGCCTGAATCTGATCCGCATTTGCACTTTCTGGTAAGGTGAAGCTTCTCACAAATGAGCTGTAGCTATACTCCCGCTTTGCATAACTTCTTTCCTGCCTTTGATCTTGGTGGCTTTGCTCTACCGAGATTGACAAAACATCGCCTTCGAGTTTCAGTTTGAAATCTTCTTTGGCGAGGCCAGGCACAGCAAGTTCGATGTGAAAGTGATCTGCAGATTCGCTAACATTTGCAGCAGGCACTCTTGTAACTATTCGATCAGAGAAGAACGTATCGTTAAAGATCGAATCAAAAACATTGTTAAAGGCCGGCATTGAATTGGTCTTTTTGTTGTTTTCCGAATTAAATTTAACCAGTGTCATAGGTTTTTCCTCCTTAAATTTATTAATAATTAAAAAACTAAATAATTAATTAAACTCTTGAGCTAAATGCTCAGACTAACTTAAACAACACAAATGCCAAACCTTTTTTGCCCGAGTTTAGCTGAAAAATTTTCATAAAAAGTGATAAATTTTCAGTCGCAATGCCAAAAATGCATTTAGGCTAATCTATTAAAAAGTATCTCGAATCGCTTCGCTCTTGATATAGAAGTAGTACTAAAACACAGAAGCCTCTTCTAAAGAAAAGGCTTCTGCAACAAATTTTAAATAGTGATCTTTGAAACTTAAGCTTCGATGGTAAATGCGCTCAGCTCCACAAACTGTTGTATTCTTGCTGCCACTTCTTCTTCTGTTAAATTCAATAATTTTTCGGTACCAAATTTTTCTACACAAAATGATGCAAGCGCAGAGCCATAAATAATAGCATTTTTCATATTGTTGAAGTTGATGGTACCAACTTTAGCCAGATAGCCAATAAACCCGCCAGCAAATGTATCTCCCGCACCTGTTGGATCGAATACTTCTGCCAATGGTAATGCAGGTGCAGAGAAAATCTGATCTTCATGGAATAACAATGCGCCATGCTCTCCTTTTTTTATGATCAGGTATTTTGGACCCATAGCCAAAATTTTATTGGCAGCCTTAACAAGAGAATATTCTCCAGACAATTGACGGGCTTCTGCATCATTAATGGTTAAAACATCGACCAATTTAATGGTTTCCAGCAAGTCGTCCATCATAATATCCATCCAAAAGTTCATGGTGTCCATCACGATTAATTTCGGGCGATTCTTTAACCGTTTGATTACCGTTTGCTGAACTTGTGGCGTTAAATTGCCCAACATCAAGTATTCGCAATCCTGATAGCTCTCCGGAATAATTGGATCGAAATTTTCTAATACGTTCAGCTCAGTAATTAAGGTGTCTCTGCTGTTCATATCGTTATGATATTTTCCAGACCAGAAAAACGACTTTTCACCCGCCTTTACCTGTAAGCCTTCGGTATCAATACCATGTTCTTTGAAACTATCTATATCAGATTGTGGAAAGTCATCACCTACTACTGCAACAATTTTTGCCTTATTATAGAAGTAAGATGCAGCTAAACTTGCGTACGTTGCGGCGCCACCAACAATTTTATCTGTTTTTCCAAATGGAGTTTCAATAGCATCGAAAGCTACAGTACCTATGATTATCAGGCTCATATATTTTATTTTGAATTTTTTTAAAAATTTTTCACTGCAAATATTGCATAAATAATTTAAAAGCCCTAATATTGCATTCCCAAAACGAACAAGGCCTTATAAGCTGCAAAGCACAAAGAACCTCGTTTAGGAAAACAACCAGCACTCCTTCTTAGCTCAGCTGGTTAGAGCATCTGACTGTTAATCAGAGGGTCGCTGGTTCGAGCCCAGCAGAGGGAGCAAAAATCCTCACAGCAATGTGGGGATTTTTTATGAAATGATTGCCAAAGGATTTTGGCAAATTGAATACAAAAAAAATAATATTCCTTCTTAGCTCAGCTGGTTAGAGCATCTGACTGTTAATCAGAGGGTCGCTGGTTCGAGCCCAGCAGAGGGAGCCAATATCAAGAACAAGCCTTACCATGCCCGGTAAGGCTTTCTTGTTTCAGAAATTCTATTAATCAAGCGGCTGTTGAGAGCGCTTGAAATAAGTTAATATTGGCAATAAATATTTCTATGAAAAAAATAGGACTGGTTGGCGGAATAAGCTGGGTATCAACAATGGATTATTACAAATTCATTAACGAGGGGGTTAATGCCAGGCTAGGAGGACTGAACTTTGCAGAATGCATCATCTATTCCTTGAATTTTGGCGACATTCAATCCGCAGGGTGGGATAATTCTTATGAATTATTGTTAGGTGCCTGCAGAAGCTTAAAAAATTCAGGGGTTGAAAGTATTGTTTTATGTGCAAATACAGCCCATCTTTTTGCGGATAAACTTCAGGGTACAATAGGACTGCCTATCATTCATATTGGAGAAGAAACTGCAAAAGCGATTAATAAAACTGGGTACAAAAAAGTAGGCCTGTTGGCTACAAAGTTCACAATGGAAATGAACTTTTACAGGGACAAACTAGAACAGTATGGACTGGAGGTGCTCATACCTGAAAAACAGGAAACAAGAGATTATATTCAACGAACCTTAAAAGAAGAGTTAGGGATAGGTTTTATCAATCCAGAAACAAAAATCAATTATATCTCTATTATAAAAGAACTTGTAGACAGTGGCGCTGAATGTATCATATTAGGGTGTACAGAAATCCCTATGCTAATCAATCAGGACGACTTTAATATCCCCATGTTTGATACTACAAAAATACATTCGCAAGCAATTGTTGAGTATATCGTTTCGTAAAACCATAAGGTTGTCGGTTTTGATATTAATCGGCTTGTTCCAGCTTAGCCAGCCCGAAGCCTGAAGTAATAGTTTTCGCCTTGTATACAGGATCGTAGAATTGACGATGATTGCCTCGGGAATTTTTTGAGAGCGAATTACCATCCAGAATGAGAAAGAGTTGTTTATTAATTCTTTGCCTGGATTTAGCCAACTTTTCCAATAGGAGTAAATTTTTCGAAAACGGCGTCGGTATGGGGTGCATCAGGAAGTTCATCTGTTAAATCTTGTCCTGCCCAATGCTCGTAATGTTTACCGTTTCGCCATAACCGGCTGTCAGTCATGTCGTAAATCAAACCTTTGTATGCAACCCAAATCTGCGGTTTATCTTGCCCGTTTCTTAACGCTAATTGTTGTTTTGTATAAATCGGCAGCTCCATTAATTCGTGTACATTTCGAGGTTGTTAGTAGTTTTGTTATAGCACAAGCCCTTGTTTTTAAACCCGACAAAAGCGGCAGCCTCCGGCCTTCCCGGAGCTATAGCGTATGGCGGGACAATCTGACCCAAGATGTAAAAACTTTCATTTCCTAAACCTATCATCCCGTTTGTAGGGCTTTAATTTTAAATCGCTCGTATAAATAAATGTTCATTAACAACAAACCCATCAAATAAAAATGATCTTCAAAAGGAATAGTGCCAACGCGGAAATTTAAATTTTCATTGTTGTTATAAATCACCACCGGGATGGATGTTAAAAAGCCGTTTACAATATAAAAAGGGATCAGCGCAACTAAATAGGCCCGATAAAATTTGTACATGAACCTGTATTTTTGGTTGACATACTCTACTGCGAACAATAACACGAATAGAAAACCGAAATTAATTAACGTATACCATTTTGTATAACCAAAAAATAAAAATGCAAAGCAGATACCCAACACGGCATGGCTTACCGCCAAACTATATTTTTGCAGGCTGTTATTGGGGAAATAAGCGTTGAGGCATTCGTAGATAAATACGCAGGCGTAAGGAACGGTGAGAAAGAACAACATTTCTTCCAGTGGCAGGCCCCATAAATAAATACCCACGAGGTAATCAGGATTGAAAGACCACACATCAAGCTTTACAAACAACAAATCCCAGATTAAAAAAACAACGCCCGTAATCAGGATAGCGGGGATGATAAATTTCCATTTGCTATAGAAATGAACTTTTTTATCAAAAGACAAGGCAAGGGGAAATAAGATTACTCCAATATTGATGAGTAGATAAACGTAGTTCATTATATGTATTTCTGTAAAGTTTTAATTTCTTCGGCGGTACAACGCTTACTATCAATCATAAACCGGGCTACATTTTTTATTAAAGCGTCGTCTGCGACCCCAAAGTTACGGTTCTGGTAATGCTTAACAATTTCTTTCCTATCGGTGTTTAGATTTTTACTAAGCCCTAAAAAGCCTGGGGTAAAGTGCTCAATCGAAAAGCGCATAAAACGGATTTCAAGATTTTCTTTGTCCATATTTACTGCTTTTTGCATGGTTTTCAGAGAACCTTTAACGTATTTTATTTTATTATATGGGTTCCAGGTATGTTTAGCTTTCAACGCTTCTAAAGTACCTGCATAGGCAACGGTTAACGCAGTTTTATTTGGTAACCGGTTGAGTTTTTTAAATAGCGAATCCGTTAATGCTTCATTCTCTACTGCTTTAACCAAATCGGTTTTTAAAACTGCGATCTCTTTTGGAGAAAGCTGTGCTTTTGCAACGTTTATCAATGCAAAACAGGTTAGGAACAAAAATCGCAGTTTTATCATGTATAAGCAAAGGTAAGAAAAGCGAATGGTTTTATACTTTCGTATTTTTGATCCTATTGATAAGGGAAAAGCATGCCGATCAAAACAAAATCACTAAAAATCGCTTTATTTACACCATGGATAAAAAACCAAAGGTAACCGTGATCGGTGCCGGTTTCGCAGGAATATCTGCCGCAGCATTATTGGCGAAAGATGGTTGCGATGTTACTGTTATTGAGAAAAATGAAATGGCCGGGGGCCGAGCCAGAACCTGGAGTAAAGATGGTTTCTTATTTGATATGGGGCCAAGCTGGTATTGGATGCCTGATGTTTTTGAAAATTTCTATCAAATATTCGGTAAGAAAACTGCCGATTTCTATGAGCTTAAAAGGCTGAATCCATCTTACCGTATCTATTTTGGAAAAGCGCAAACTATAGACGTACCTGCTACGCTTGAAGAATTATATGAGCTTTTCGAAAAGCTTGAACCCGGGAGTTCTAAAAACCTCGATTCTTTTTTAGCACAGGCAAAGTACAAATATGATGTAGGAATGAATGAATATGTGTTCAAACCTTCGCACAGTGTGATGGAATATTTTGATCCGCGTTTGGCTATTAGTGGCATTAAACTGCAGCTGTTAGGTAATATGCGCAAACACGTGCATCAGCTTTTTAAAAATGAGCAGCTTAGGAAGCTTTTGGAGTTCCCTGTACTGTTTTTAGGCGCTACTCCACAAAACACTCCAGCATTGTATAGTTTAATGAACTACGCTGACTTAGTTTTGGGTACCTGGTATCCAATTGGTGGCATGCATAAAATTGTTGAAGCCATGCAAAGCATAGCCGAGCAACAGGGTGTAAAATTCTTGTTCAATACCGAAGTAAATAAAATTAGTGTGGAGGATGGAATTGCAAAGGAACTGTTAACCAACAAAGGCAACTTTGCAACTGATTTTGTAGTTGGCAACGCCGATTATCACCATATAGACCAAAAATTATTGGACAAGGCTTATCGCAACTATGATGAAAAATATTGGCAATCGAGAACAATGGCTCCCTCTTGCCTGCTTTTTTATATCGGGTTAAATAAGAAATTAAACAATATCCTTCATCATAATCTATTTTTCGATGAGGATTTTGATGCACATGCTGAAGAAATTTATACGAACCCGAAGTGGCCAGATAAACCTTTATTTTATGCGTGCTGTCCGTCGGTAACCGACCAAAGCGTTGCACCGGTAGGCTGTGAGAATTTATTTTTCCTGATTCCTATTGCCCCTGACCTGGAAGACAGTGACACTAAACGTGAGGAATATTTTAATTTATTATTAGAACGATTTAAGATTTTAACAGGCAATGATATTAAGGATAACATTATTTTTAAGCGAAGTTATGCCATGAAAGATTTTGTTGACGATTACCATGCTTTTAAAGGCAACGCTTATGGCCTAGCAAACACTTTGAAACAAACCGCATTTTTAAAACCTAAAATGAAAAGCAAAGTAACAAATATGTTATACACGGGACAATTGACTGTTCCAGGCCCTGGAGTGCCACCTGCAATCATATCTGGCCAAGTGGCAGCACAAGAAATAATAAAAAAGTTAAAAAAAGCTTGACAAACTTAAAATTTCCCTTATCTTTATATCCACAAAACAAAAACACTGCAAATAACCTTTTAAACGCAATATTGTTTGAGGTTTGCATTTGTTTCGAATAGAGAGAGAAGGCAAATTGTTGAAAGCAAACATAAGAATCAACTAACCAAATATATGATAAGCAATAAGGCCTGGATATTTTCCGGGCCTTTTGCTTTTCCAGAAAATCATTTGAACAGCAATAATCTCTACACTTTTAACGTTGGCAGCTCTTGCCAATAGCAGTTCATTTTAAAATTAGCCCCGATTGTACGAAAAGCCCGGAGCTGTGCGTGGGATGGTGGAATGGAAAAAGCGAGGACTTGTAGGGAAAGCGGGAACTTACTTACAAAAGAGTTCTAATTGTTGCGCTCCAAAAAATTCGACAAAAAAAAGTCTCAACTTTCGCTGAGACTTCTCATTCTTTTCAGAAAATATGTTTTATGCCATTTCTGCAATAGCAATATCTTTAGAATATGTTTTCAGATATTTTTTCAAAATTCCTCTCGCCACGTGAATACGGGTTTTTACAGTACCTATTGGAATCTGCAACATATCGGCAATTTCGTGGTATTTGTAACCTTCGAAATAACGAATGAAAGGAACATAATATTCTTCTGGTAATTGAGCAAGTGCTTTGTCAATATCACCAAGTACAAATTTACTTTCTGCCTGGTTTTTTGTAGCGCTATAAGAAAGGTTAGCAGAAGAAATATCTTCGCTTTGTGTAATTAAAGTATTTGTTTTTACTAAACGACGATAGTTGTTAATGAAAGTATTTTTCATGATTGTAAACAACCATCCTTTTAAATTTGTTCCTTCTTTAAACTTGTTATAGTAAGTGATGGCTTTGAGCATTGTATCTTGAACAAGATCATTTGCATCTTCGGCATCTTTGGTAAAATTTAAAGCATAAGATCTAAGTGAAACTGAGTGATGGTTAACCAGATGATTGAATTCAAATTTTGTCATGATATTTAGCTTTAGGTAAGATTTAAAACAAATGAATTGATGTTCATTGTTTTTTACTAAACAAACTTAATACCAAGTTTTTTTGGCACGGAACTAAAACAGCAAAACCTTGCTAAAGGTTGCTTCCGTCACAGAATATTTACTTCTCTTTCCAGAGTGACTCCAAAAGTAGACTTCACACTGTCTATTATTTGTGCAGAAAAATTATACACTTCCGAACCCGTTGCATTTCCATGATTAACCAATACCAGGGCCTGATTTTTCCAGGTACCGGTTTGGCCAACAACTTTTCCTTTCCAGCCACATTGCTCTATCAACCAGCCCGCAGCAAGTTTGATCTTATCATCGGGTGTTGGATAGTGCACAACATCAGGGTGTTTGGCCACCACATCGGCAAATTCATACTTCTCAATTACCGGGTTTTTGAAAAAGCTACCGGCATTGCCAATGGTAGATGGATCGGGAAGTTTACTCACCCGAATATGTGATACTGCCGAAGAAACATCGGCAATGGTTGGATTTTCTATCGCCCGCTTTTGAAGTTCTACCTCAATAGCCCCATAAGATGTATTTATTTTTGGTTGTGCAGATAAGCGGAAAGTTACTGAGGTAATAATAAATTGACCTTTTAACTCCGCCTTAAAAATACTTTCACGATAACCGAAATGGCAATCGCTGAAATTAAAGGTTTTGATTTCGCCGGTTTTGATTTCGAATGCGGTACAACTTTCAAAAACATCTTTAAGTTCTACTCCATAAGCACCAATATTCTGAATGGGCGAAGCGCCAACCGTTCCAGGGATCAAGCTTAGGTTTTCTACTCCTGCAAAGTTTTTTTCTACGCAATCGTTTACAAAATCGTTCCATACTTCGCCAGCACCTGCAGTAACGAGTATATTATCTCCATCGGTTTTTGATTCGATTCCTTTAATGCTGATCTTGATTACTAAACCCTCATAATCTCGCGTGAAAAGCACATTGCTCCCACCGCCGATGATTAATAATTTCTGCGTTTTAGTAAGCTCGTTTTCGAATAAGTCTTTTAAATCTGCTTCAGAAAAAATCTCCGCAAAATAGTTTGCCTTAACATCGATACTGAAAGAGTTGTAAGGTTTGAGCGAAATATTTTCTTGAATGTGAAGCATAACTAGTTTGTATTTGCCACAAAAGTAAAATAAAAAGGGATGAAATTTTAATGAGACTTAAGAGAAAGTTATTCAAAAATCTCTTTTAACTTATTTTTTAGATCAATATAAAATTCGTTGCCCGACCCTAAGTAACGACCAGCAATTTCTCCTTCTTTATCAATTAAAAATAAAAGTAGGGAAAGCACTTATACTATATTGAGTTAACAGGTTGTCATTTGATCCAATGAGGTTCACATCTTTTAACAAAACATGCTTCCATGATCCAGTTTTGTCGACTGAAATTGCATTTTTCCAAAGTTGGCGATCATGATCATATGCTATACTCAGTATCTCCAGCCCTTTAGTTTGGTATTGCTTATACAGCGAAATTAAATCAGGACTTAACTCCCGGCATTTTACGCACCAAGTACCCCAAAAATCAAGCAAGACATATTGTTTATCCTTAAAGTTACTCAACAATATTTCTTCATTACTTAAAGATTTTGCCTTGAAATGTGGGGCTTGCTGCCCAATATTGCTTAAACTTTTATAATTTAATTGCTTATATACCATTCGGCCCCAAAAACTATTCTGCACAACTGGAGAAAATTGATTGTAGTAAAATCTGATTGAATCCCGAGAAATGCCTCTTTCTGCGACCAAAAAAAAAGGACTTAAATATGATGTTGGATTATTTTTAAGAAAAGCTAATTTTCTTTCATTAATGACAGAAAACAATTTATATCTTCTTCTATAAATAGAGTCTAAATTACTTTTAATAAATCCTGTCCTGTCGTCTTTTTGAATTTTGGCAGTATAAAATTCGAGACTATCCCGTACCACATCATATTCATCCTTTAAATTAACCTCATCTAGAACTTTCTGTGTTTCAGAACCTGAAAGTTTTGCCTTATAAAACTTATCCTTCCATGCAATAATATCCATTTTTACAGGCTCAATAAAAAACCTAACAGCTGGCGGCCCGTCTAATACATTTGTTTTTCCGTTTTTGAGTGCCGCAAATGTAGGCTCATCAACTCTGCCTTTGAAGTGGAACTTGCCGTTTTTTACCGTGGTAGAATCGCTTACACCCTCATATTGTAGGAATATAATCTCCCCATCTTTAAGATCTGTTGTGCCAGCTAATGAAAATTGGTTATTACCTAATTGCTGCTGTGAAAAACCAGACTGTACAATTAGTAATAAAAAAAGAGAAGATATTGTTTTATAGACATGACTGAAGTTTGTGATCACTAATATAACTATCACTCCACAATCTTTGTGATCTCTTTATCAAAATTAAAACTGATCGTTTCTCTTTGTACACCCTCGACTTTTACACGCGATAGTGTCCAGCCTAGAAACTCTGGCTTCGTTTTCGCCAATTCGAGCAACCGATAACGTTGTTTTGTTAACGCTGCACTTACTAAACCAACACTATCTGATTCGGCTTGAGGTAAATGTTCAATCTCAGTCTCCAAAACTGCCAATGTGGAATCTAACTGATGGCCTTTACTCAAGCTATCCGCGTAAGCTTTTGGCGAGATGTTGTAAAGGCTATCTAACTTTACATCATTAAAATCCAGTTTCTGTTCAGCATTTTCATATTTAGATTCAACCAAATCTATGGCTCGATCTTTATCTGTTCTTTTTGTACAGGAAAATATTAATATTGAAATTGCAAAGAGGCGGAATATATTTTTCATAAAAGAAGTTTATAAGCTGGAAACAAGCACCTTGCCAGAATTTATCAGCTATTTAACAAATCCTTCCGCACAAACAGTAACCCAAAGGCTCTACTTTTTTCTTTGCCTTGATTTTTGTGATGAATTTTATGCGCTTTTCTTACTGCTCTTAAATAGCCATTATTACTCTGAAACGTTTTAAATCTTCTGTGAACAAACCAATCGTGAATGACAAAATAGATTACGCCGTATACACTAATTCCTAATCCAATGAAGAAACGATAACCAAAACCATCTCTATCAATAAACATTAAATAAAGAGAAAGGCCGGCAAAAAGCAAGGCAAATAAGTCGTTCCATTCAAAAAATGAATGTGATTTTTCATGATGACTTTTATGCATAAACCATAGCGGACCATGAAACAAATATTTATGTATGCACCAGGAAACGCATTCCATTACAACGATGGTAGAAATTACGATCAAGATGCTTAAAAATACATTCATTCTAAAGTTTATCTAAGAGTTGCAAATTATCTAATAAACCATTTAAAAACGCTTTTAAGTGTCATAACATTGTAACATAACATTCAATTTTTAATCAGATGATTAACATTTAAAATTATTGGCCTATTTTTGACTAAAATATTAAAAAAGTCAGAAAGTAGAAAAGTAAGATGATTGTAGCTGATAAAAAGAGAGAGCAGATTATTGAGGGTGCTATAAAAAGATTTAGTCATTTCGGTATTGGAAAAACCACTATGAACGATATTGCTGATGACCTTTCGGTTTCCAAACCCTCACTTTATTATTATTTCCCAGATAAGAAACACTTGATTCTTGGTGTGATTGAGAAGATTTTTAACGAATTTTTTGAGGCCATACAAAAGAAGTACAATCCCGAACTGGGATTAGAGACCATATTGGTAAACACAATAGATGTTAGAAATACCTTTTTCCAAAAATATTACATGTTAAAAATTGCGGAGGGTGTTCCAGATTTATTAAACGACGAATCGATTAAAACCAAGCTGAATGAATTAAAAGACATTGAAAAAGATTTTTTCGCAAAGGTTTTCGGCAGTGCAAAAGAAAAAGGCGAAATAGACCATGAAGATGTATCTCATGTTGCAGAGCTATATTTAGAAAGCTTAATGGGTTTAACCACCATGTGCGTAATGGAAACGGCTAAAGATATTTTCCCTGATAAGAAAGCATTAAATAAGATGAGCCAAAAGCAAAAAGATCTTTCTTCAATTTTCACAAAAGGATTGAAGTGCTAGGAAGAACAAGGAGCAAAGAGTAAAGAGCAAAGAACAAAAAGTAAAGATTAAGGATCAAGGAGCAAAGAACAAGTATTTCCAGTGCTAAACAGTTGCAATTGTCATCACGTCTTGATACTTGATACCAACTACCTGATACTAAAAATAAGAACCCAAAAAACAAAATCAATATATTATGCTTAGAGTAAAAATGGTAAAATTAATGCTCATCCTGTTAATAGGCATGGCTTTACCTGAACTGGTAACTGCACAACAGCAGGTTACCTTAAAAGATGCGCTAACCTATGCGCTTCAAAACAATGCCCGTGTTCGCAAATCGAAACTCGACATTGAAGGTGGACGATATAAGGTACAAGAAGTAAGGGCACAGGCTTTACCTCAACTTACTGGTACTGCTGGCTTAACTTACAACCCAATCATTGGACAATTAGTTGCCGATTTCGGTGGTCAGGCACAAGCTATTAAGTTAGGACAAAACTGGAATTCTAATGCTGGCGTACAGCTTTCGCAACAATTGTTTAACCAACAGGTTTTTACAGGTTTGCAGGCGGCACGTTCTAGCGAAGAATATTACAACCTCACCTCACAGTTAACCGAAGAACAAATAATTGAATTGGTTGCCAATAACTATTATCAGGTTTTGGTGAACAGACAACAATTAAATGTACTTGATACTAACATCAAAAATGTTAAAACGGTTGAAAAAGTAATCTCCAACCAGTTTAAAAATGGATTGGCACGAAAAATTGATGTGGATCGGATCAGCGTAAATTTAACCAACTTAAATACTCAAAGAGAGCAAGTGGTTAACGCGATTGTTCAATTGGAAAATCAGCTAAAATTTTCGATGGGGATGCCAGTAAGCACACCTATCCAATTACCGGTAACCGAATTAACTCAGGTTACACAATTGCCGGTTTTTACTGATTCAGTTGATTTGGCAAACAGAACAGAGGTTAAATTGCTCAACACGCAAGATAAACTACTTAGCTTACAGCGTAAAGCTTATCTGGCAGAATATTATCCATCGTTGGCATTAACAGGCAACTACACTTATTCTAGTCAGAGTGATGGTTTTGATTTTTTAAGCTCGAATGCTGCAGCTATTGGCT
Organism: Pedobacter sp. AC212; assembly: GCF_979258625.1. NCBI lineage: Bacteria > Pseudomonadati > Bacteroidota > Sphingobacteriia > Sphingobacteriales > Sphingobacteriaceae > Pedobacter > Pedobacter sp. AC212. Next base: position 5,117,688 of record NZ_OZ409870.1, read on the forward strand.
ACGGGGCATCGGCGATAGGTTTAACTTTACGTGTTCCAATTTTTAACGGTTTTTTAACGCGTTCAAAAGTTCGCCAGGCAAATGTTGAAATTTTGAAAGCAAAAGAAGACAGAAAGGAATCAGTAAACTCGCTGAATCTGGCTTACGAAAATGCTAAAATTCAACTTCGCAATAACTTGAATACCATTAACTCGCAACGTAAAAACGTAGAGTTGGCTCAAGAAATTTACAAAAGCACTCAGAATAACTATAACAACGGGTTGGCTTCTTTAACTGATTTATTGGATACAGAAAATTCACTTACATCATCTCAAAACAGTTATACCCAGGCTTTATTAAACTATAAAATAGCCGAAATACAATTAATAAAATCAAACGGAAATATTAAATCGCTAGTACAATAAAAATGAAAAGAATAATTATCATCATTGTTGTAGTTATTGTTGCCCTTGGCGCAATTGCTTATGTTTTAACAAACAACAAGAAAAAGGCAGAAGAAACGACAGCATTTATCGCGAAGGGCAGCGGCGCTGTTGCTGTTAAAACCGCTACAGTTGAGCGTAAAGAAATTAACCTGGATTTTACGGCGAATGGTACTTTTGCAGCTAATCAAGAATTAAACTTCATGGCTGAAAACTCTGGTCGTGTGAGCAAAATTTTTGTAGAAGAAGGTAGTCGTGTAAGCAAAGGAACAGTATTGGCTAGAATTGATGCTGAAATTTTGAACACCGATAGAGAAACTGCAGAAGCTACTTATCAAAACGCACAAAAAGACTTACAACGTTATGAAAGCTCTTTCAAAACAGGCGGTGTAACTCAACAGCAGGTAGATCAGGCACGTTTAACTGCTCAAAATGCTAAAATTCGTTTACAGCAACAACAACGTAAGTTAAATGATGCTAACATTAGATCATCAATTAATGGTATTGTAAACAAAAAAATGATCGAAGTTGGCGCTGTTGTAGCACCAGGAACTCAATTATTTGAATTGGTAGATGTTTCAAAGTTAAAGTTGAAAGTAAACGTTAACGAAAGCCAGGTGGCTAACTTAAAAATCGGCGATGCAGTTCAAATTCAATCTTCTGTTTTTCCACAGGATAAGTTTACCGGTAAAGTAACTTTCATTGCTGCTAAAGCCGATGAAACTTTAAACTTTCCTATCGAAGTTGAAGTAACAAACAATGTTAAAAATAGCTTAAGAGCTGGTATGTATGGTTCAGCGGTTTTTAAATTCCCTAAACAAGCGCCAGCTATTTTAGTACCACGTACAGCTTTCGTTGGTAGCGTAAGCAGTAACGAAGTATATATTTTAGATAAAGCTAAAAATACCGCTCAAACCCGTAAAGTAGTTTCAGGACGTATTTTGGGTGAAAACGTAGAGGTAATAGATGGCTTAAAAGAAGGTGAAACAGTAATTACCAGTGGCCAAATTAACTTAAACGAGGGTACACCAGTTACGGTTATTAAGTAAAACGTCGAAAGTAAAAAGTAAAAAGCTCCAGGCTTAAACGCTTGGCGCTAAACCGGCCAGCTAATCGCTGTACGCCAAACGCAATACCAAGAAAAATGAAAATCACTGACATATCAATAAAAAGACCTTCATTGGTTATTGTGGTATTTACCGCACTAACGCTGATGGGTTTATTGAGTTATTTCTCGTTGGGATACGAACTTTTACCAAAGTTTTCTTCTAACGTAGTATCTATCTCAACTATCTACCCTGGTGCTTCACCTAATGAGGTAGAAAGTACCGTTACCAAAAAAATTGAGGATGCGGTTTCCTCAATGGAAAATATCAAAAAAATCAATGCCAACTCCTATGAGAGTTTATCTGTAGTAATTATTACCCTTACCGATAAAGCAGAGATAGATATTGCCTTAAATGATGCACAAAGAAAGGTAAATGCGATTTTAGCCGATTTACCTGACGATGTAAAACAACCATCATTAAGTAAGTTCTCTTTGGATGACTTTCCGGTAATCACGATGTCTGCATCAGGCAACATGGACGATATTTCGTTCTACGATTTGATGGACAAACGTATTGCACCAATTATTTCGCGTGTACCAGGTGTGGCACAGGTAAACTTAATTGGTGGTTCTGAGCGTGAAATTAAAGTAGCAATGGATGCAAAAAAACTGCAAGGTTACGGCTTATCGGTTCCTGCAATTCAGCAAGCCATTTTATCTTCTAACTTAGATTTCCCTACCGGAAGTGTTAAAACGAGAGCGCAAGACATTTTGGTACGTTTATCTGGTAAATACGCTAGTGTAGAAGACATGCGTAACCTAGTGGTGAGTACCAGTAAAGATGGGGCTCAAATTCGCTTAGGTGATATTGCCGACGTTCAGGATACGCAAAAGGAAACAGAAAAAATTGCCCGTATTAACCGAGCAAACTCTATCGCTGTTCAAATTATTAAACAAAGTGATGCCAACGCAGTAACGGTAAGTGAAGGTACAAAGCAAACCATCGAAAAACTTAAAGCCGATTATAAAAATGTTGGTTTAGATATTAAAATCGTAAACGATAGTTCGGTTTATACGCTAGAATCAGCCGATGCGGTAATCCACGATTTAATGCTTGCTGTTGTGCTGGTAGCAATCGTAATGCTTTTCTTCTTACACAGTTTGCGTAACGCTGTAATCGTAATGATTTCGATACCTGCATCGTTAATTGCAACATTTATTGGTATTGCTTTATTCGGTTACACCTTAAATTTAATGTCATTACTGGGTCTATCACTCGTGGTAGGTATCCTGGTCGATGATGCGATTGTGGTTTTGGAGAACATTCAGCGCCACATGGAGATGGGTAAAAACAGGGTTAGAGCAGCTTCTGATGCAACCCGAGAAATTGGTTTTACCGTAGTTTCCATCACGTTTGTAATCGTAGTAGTGTTCTTCCCAATTGCGGTGAGTACCGGTATGGTGGCCAACATTTTACGTCAGTTTTGTGTGGTGGTAATCATTTCAACATTGCTTTCGTTGGTAGCATCATTTACTATTGTACCATTAATTTTCTCTCGTTTTGGTAAATTAGAACGTATTGAAGGAAAAAATATCTTCGGAAAATTCATCCTTTGGTTTGAAAAACAATTGCGCAAGTTTACCCAGTGGATTACAAACCTTTTAATATGGACCTTAGGTCATAAGGCACTTACATTAATCATTATGTTTGTAATGTTTATCTCATCATGTGGTTTATTAGCAGGTGGATATATTGGTTTTGAGTTTTTCCCTAAATCAGATAAAGGCGAGTTCTTATTGCAAATAGAAATGCCTAAGGATGTTTCTTTGGAACAAACCAACTTCTACACGCAAAAAGCTGAGGATTATTTAAGCAAACAGAAAGATGTAATTCAAACCATTGCTACGGTTGGTCAATCGAGTGAAGGTATGGGCGCAAGTCAATCTACGGCTTATAAATCGGAGATCAACGTAAAATTAAAGGAGAAAGAAGAGAGAGGAAATGTTTCTTCGGATATCATTTCCACTACCTACACCCGTGAGTTAGAGAAAGTACTGGTAGGAGCCAAAATTAAAACCGTTCCGATTGGTATTTTGGGAACTGCCGATGACGCACCAATCCAATTTGTAGTAATGGGTTCTGAGTTGGATAGCGTTTTAGCTTTTGCACAAAAGGCACAAAATGTTCTTGCAAAAATCCCAGGAGCTACACAAACTAAATTATCAGTAGAAAAAGGAACACCAGAGATTAACGTAAAGGTAGATCGCGATAAAATGTCGGCCTTGGGCCTTACACTGCAAACAGTAGGTGCAACGATGCAAACTGCTTTTGCTGGTAATACTGATGGAAAGTTCCGTCAGGGAGAATATGAGTACGATATCAACATTCAATATCAGGATTTCGACAGAAAAGATATTGATGATGTTCGTAATCTGATTTTCACTAACCAGGCCGGGCAACAAATCAAGCTTTCGCAGTTTGCTGAAATTAAAGAAGGTTCTGGACCAAGTTTACTAGAGCGTTTAAATAAATCGACTTCAGTAACGGTAAAAGCCCAAACTGTTGGCGTACCAACGGGTACAGTGGTAACCAATTTCCAAACCGAGCTGGATAAATTGAAAAAACCAGCCGGAATCAGCTTCTATTGGGCGGGTGACCAAGAAAATCAAAGTGAAGGATTTGGTACTTTAGGTATCGCCTTACTTGCAGCGATTGTATTGGTTTATCTAATCATGGTGGCCTTATACGATAGTTTTGTTTATCCGCTGGTAGTAATGTTCTCATTACCGCTTGCCCTAATTGGTGCCTTGCTTGCCCTGGCTTTAACCAATAATGCATTGGGTATCTTCACTATTTTAGGTTTCATTATGCTGATGGGTTTGGTGGCAAAGAATGCGATTATCCTCGTCGATTTTACCAACCAAATGAAAGCACAAGGAAAGTCTACTCACGAGGCTCTAATTTTAGCTAACCATGCCCGTTTACGCCCGATTTTGATGACAACCATTGCCATGGTAATTGGTATGTTGCCTATCGCGTTAGCCAGTGGTGCTGGTGCCGATTGGAAAAACGGTTTGGCTTGGGTTATTATCGGTGGTTTAACGAGTTCGCTCTTCTTAACATTAGTCGTTGTACCGGTGATGTATCAAATTTTCGACAATATGTTGCACAAATTTGGTTATGATAAAAAGGGTCAAACTATTGATGATTTAATGGTTGAGCCTTACGATCACAAAGATGTAAATGAATATGATTTAGATCACGGTCATTAAAATATTAATTCATCCACATTAACAATCAATCAGGTCGCCTCCCAAAGGCGACCTTTTTTGGTTAATAATTTTTAGAAAAGGTGCTTCAGTTTTTCATCGGATTGTGCAGTCGGGCTGTTCGTTAAATCTTTTAGTAAAAGGCAGTTCAATTTTTAAGTTTGTACCACTAAAAGTATATCACTTCCATCCCGTTTAGGTACAAAAGCAGTACAAAAACCAACTTTCCAAACAAAATATTAAGCAACATTGTATATTAGTGATATGTTTAAAGTTGCTTCAACTCTCATTTTAATCATCGCTTCACTGTTAGCAAATGCTCAACATCCCCCTGTTTTTCCAGCGATGACAACAGATTCATCATTTATTAAAATTGCCGATCTGAATATCAATTTAGTTCAATACTCATACAAACCCAATGGCATAAAGTTTCTGGTGGTTCATGATAATGAAGATACCGGTGTAAAGGCTGGTTTTGATTACATCCGCTGGAGTGGTGGAGAATTAATTGATAGCCAATATGGTGGCGTACGTGATTATGTTTTTACTCACATGGACGATCAATATCGAATAGATCCAAATGCAATTTATACACAGCGAGGTGTAAGCAGCAGACTTAAAAAAGATTATTTTAGCTCTAACGAGGTAGAAAAATTGATTCTGGATGCAGGTAAACAAATTGTTGATTTTTACGATCCAAAATCAACTGGCTACATTTTAACATTACACAATAATGCTGATGGAGGTTTTGGTATCTCTTCTTATTTGCCTGGTTATGATTTATCCAGCACCGCTGATTCTGTATTTATAAATTTTGAAATGGATGGCGATGATTTACTTTATGTAACTGAACCAAGATTATTTACAAGCTTGAAAAAAGCCAATGTGAATGTGATATTGCAATCGAAATTTGTTGAAAATGATGGATCACTTTCTGTATATGCCATGCAAAATAGCATTCCTTATATTAATGTAGAAGTGCAACATGGCCATCAGTATGAAAACTTAAGGCTGATAGAATTGGCGATCGCTACGTTGAGGGAATTTAATCTCGTTAAGAAAGAGTAGAGCCTATCAATTGCAGTTAATTTTCATTAAATTTGATTTATGGGCATACTTGTTAGCGTAAAAAATCAGCAAGAGGAAAAAATTTTGATTGCTTTTTTAGAAAGTTTAAATTATAAATATCAATCGGGAGTTGGAGATAAAGCTGATGATGTGGAAAGTGAATTTGCTAATCAATATAATGAGGAGTTAAATCAAGCCGACAAACAAATTGCTAAAGGTGAATTCATTTTACATGAAGATGTGGAAGCATATTTTGCAAAAAGGCGTAATTCAAACACATGAGAATAAAGTGGAATAAACTTGCAATTATTCAACTTTTAAATATTATTCAATACCTGGAAGACAACAATCTTTTAGATTATGCAATCAAGATAGAAAACCAAATTTTATCAAAAATAAGATCTTTACCAGTCCACTTCGATGTTTACCAAACTGATCGTTTAAAACGAAATAATGATGGAAGTTTCTATGCATTTGAAATTGATAGCTATAGAATATCATTTAGAAAACTAGATCAGGAAATTAGAATACTAAGGATTAGACATTCGGCAAGAAGACCGTTTACCAGATAAGTATTCTATAATCTACTCAATAGCTTTTATCTTCGTTACCAAAAAACTTACCAATAACCCAAATATCCCAATTACAGCATACGAGTACTGAAGGCTTGACAATGCTGAAATATAACCAATGAGCGGCGGTCCCATCAAAAAGCCTAAGTAACTCACACTAGAAACCATCGCGATAGCCATACCCGCCGACATTTTTCCATTTTTCCCTGCAACGCTGTAAACTGTAGGAACGATACTCGATACACCTATACCCACCAACATAAAACCGATAGTTGCTGGAATAATATAAGGCAGAAAAACAGAAAGAAACATTCCGGAAGATATAATTAACCCACTGATTTGAATGGTCTTTTTTCTTCCTAGGCTGGCAATAATTCGATCACCCACAAACCTTCCGGTGGCCATCATGACCATAAAAGAAGCGTAGCCTAAAATTACTAAAGAAGATGGTGCTTTAACGATTTCCTTGAAATAAACCCCACTCCAATCGAACATGGCGCCTTCTGTGGCCATGCTACAAAAACCAATAATCCCCAACTGTAAAAGAACGCCCTCGGGCTTTACAAAAAGCTTTCCTTTCCGTTCAGTTCTCGTTCCTTTGCCAGGAACCAAGTGTTTATAATTGAAAAATACGTTTATGAAAATTAAAGCGACAATAATCCAAAAGTGATGATAAGGAACAATATGGAGATTAACCATTAATAAACCAACCAATGCACCCGTGAAACCTGCAATACTCCAGGCGCCGTGAAAAGATGTCATAATAGGGCGACCAAATAATTTTTCTGCTTCTGAACCCTGCGTATTTACCGCAATGTTGCACATATTTCCTATTACACCAAAAAGAAAGAGAAACGCGGCTAAGTGCCAGGAAGCGGTAGCCAACCCCAAATTACTTAAGGCCAGAACATATAAGGGAGCCGTAATGGTCAAAATAACTTTACTGCCGTATTTAGTTACCAACCCACCTGAAATTGGCATAGTAACCAATTGCCCCAATGGAAGCGCCAACAAAATACTGCCAAGTTCGCCATCTGATAAATTTAAGCTGTGTTTAATATCAGGAATTCTGCTCGCCCAGGAGGCAAATGCAATACCTTGCCCAAAATAAAATAATGAAACCGCTAACCGAATCCGGTTTGGAGAACTTTGGATTTGAACGGTTTTAACTTCTGCCTGATTTAAAACTTCCTGATGCGTACTATTCTCTTCCAAAACTTGATTTTTAATATCCGGGGATTTGGCTGCAAAGTTCCTCAAATCAAATGGGAATTGAAAGATGTATTTATCATTTTAACTTAATAAAACCAAGTGGTATAATTATTTTAATTCGAGCCTACGGTTAAAAATAAAAAAACCGCCAAGAAGGCGGTTTTTAATTATAGGTAGAAATGATATTTATATTCTATTCGGTTGGAAAAATTTTACTACACCATCGCCCTCGCTGGCAACAATAAGTAAACTTCTTCCATTCGGACTGTCTTTTGGTTTTACGAATAATAAACCTTCCGGGGCATCTCCTGTACCAAACAACTGAACAAATTTAGGGGCAGACGGTGTGCTCACATCATAAACTGCAATCATATCTACCCGTTCCATACCGATAAAAGCCAGGGTTTTGCCGTTTACTTCTGCCACTGTAACACCTTCAACTTCAACTCCTTTATTATCCGATCGGGTATCATCGTATTTGCCAGCATCGATAACCTGCTGTTCCAGATCTTTACCTACGTTTGCAATTAGTGCACCTGTATTTGCGTTGATAATGCTCATACTTCTTCCGCCAGTAGCATAAAGTTCATCGTAATCTCCATCCCCGTCTGTATCGCCAAAGGCTTTTGTTACCGTTAATCTACCCAAGTTAGCATCTAATTGCAAAGTTGCCGCCGAAGGAAATTTTGTTGGATCTAGCTTTAAACTTTTCACTCTTGCTTCTTCATCGTAACCTTTCCATGCTCTCGTATCACCTTCATTCGCTAATGCTAAATAAGATGTACCGCCAGTGCTGAAATAAGAAATGGCATCTGGTAAGTAGAAAGCTTTAATTGGCCAGTTTTCCAGCTGAATCTTCTTTCCGCTTTTTTCGTCGTCGCTGACATCCCAGGCATTTTCGGCCAAGCTTATATCTCTTGTTCCTAGCGGAGTAATTTTAGTAATCGTTCCGGCAATGATATCAACTTCGGCAACACCATTATTTTCCTGCAAGGTTACATAAGCTTTCTTCGAATCGGAACTTACTGCAATATATTCCGGTTCAATGTCTTGAGCAAAACTTGCTTTCGGACCATATATTCTAAAACCGCCCGCCACCAAAGTTGCTCTTTGCGATTCGAAAGCCGAGAAATCTAAAGTTTTAACTGAATAATTATCTTTGATATTAATCACTGAAACCGTCCCTATTGGATCTACAGTATATTCGTCATTTGGTTCACCTTCGTTTGCAGAAAGAATATAGTTTCCATCAGGGCTAAAAGTTACCATATCGGGCATAGCGCCAACTGTCACTTTTTTAACTTCTGACAAATCTGATGTTTTCAATATTACTATATCTCCATTGCCTTGTTTATTTGCACCATCTAAGGCAATAGCCAATGAACCATTGCTCACTGCAACACTGTTAATCCCTGCGTTACTGGCATATAAGAGTGTTTTTATTTTGGTCACTGTAGGATAACTGGCTAAATCTAACACTTCAACTTTAGCACCACCATCGTTGCTCACCACAAAAAGCTTCTTAGTTGAAGGATCGTAAGCGGTGATTTCTGCTGCAGTTTCGCCACCCAAATCTACTGAGGCTGTTTCTTTAAAACTTGCAATATCTTCTGCCACAATCGGCTCTTCTGTATCTATCGGTTCTGTTGTTTTTTTACAGGCGCTTAAAGCAATCGTTGCAACCAATAAGGCAACGAAAAGTTTTTTACAATTCATGGTTTATTTAATATCTGAACCGCAAAAATAAATTTGAACAACGCTGTTTTTCAGTTGGTATTTGTTATCATTTTGTTAAGGAATTGGGATAAAAGGGAGTAAGGAGCAAAGATTAAAGAACAAAGAGTAAAATTACAAGTAGGGAGTCTGGAGTTTAGTGTTTAGTGTTTGGAGTTTAGAGCATAGCGTTTAGCGCAAAGAACCAATAAACTAGCGCAAATATTTTGGATGATATGCGATGGGTTTTGCATGAGGGATAGCAGTGGAAATCCTTTTTGTTGTGATCCTGAGCGTAGTCGAAGGTCAACAAAAAGATTGGAACGAATAGCCCGACCCTTGCGCAGCTTGGGGCATGCCCAAAATTTTAAAAAATCTTTGAGAGATCTTCCTGTTGCAATAAAAATGATGTTAATTAAAAAACCAGTTTCACAAAAAAAGCCGATAATCTCTTATCGGCTTTGTAATTTTATATGTGGTTTGTGAGGACACAAACCAAGGTTTTATATTAAATATGTATCGCTCTGTTATCAGTAGCAGCCAAAGCCGCTTCTTTTAACGCTTCCGTGTAAGTTGGGTGAGCGTGGCAAGTACGGGCAATATCTTCAGCAGAAGCACGGAATTCCATCGCAATAACGGCCTCAGCAATCATATCCGCAGCACGTGGACCAATCATATGCACACCTAAAACTTCATCTGTTGCGGCATCAGCCAAAACCTTGATAAAACCATCGGTATCCATACTCGCTTTTGCACGTCCGCTAGCTTTAAACGGGAATGAGCCTGCTTTATATTTTGTACCTTTTTCTTTCAATTGCTCTTCTGTTAAACCAACAGATGCAACTTCTGGCCAGGTATAAACCACGCCTGGAATGAGGTTATAATTGATGTGTGGTTTTTGTCCGGCAATAGTTTCCGCCACATAAGTCCCTTCATCTTCGGCTTTGTGGGCCAACATTGCGCCAGTAATTACATCGCCAATGGCATAAACACCCGGAACAGAAGTTTCCAAATGCTCGTTTACCGGAACTTTCTTACCTCTTTCTTCAATAGTGATTCCAATTTTATCTAAACCTAAACCTTCAGTATAAGCCGTACGGCCAACCGCTACAATACAATAATCGGCATCTAAAGAAATAGTTTCGCCTTTTGGATTTTCAGCAGTTACAGTAACCGTTTTCCCCTTTGTGGTTGCGCCGGTAACTTTGTGGCCCATGTAAAATTCCATGCCTAAGTTTTTCTTCAATACACGTTGAAGTTCTTTACCCAAACTTGCATCCATAGTTGCAATAATAGATGGCAAAAATTCAACCACAGAAACTTTTGTGCCTAAACGGGCATAAACCGAACCTAATTCTAAACCAATAACTCCACCCCCGATTACCACCATCGATTTTGGAACTTCTTTGATATTTAAAGCCTCGGTTGAGGTAATGATACGTTTCTTATCAATTGGCAAAAATGGTAATGTAGTAGGTTTAGAACCAGTTGCAATGATTACGTTTTTGGCTGTTAACGTTTCAGTAGAACCATCTGCCTTAGTGATTAAAACAGTATTTTTATCTACAAAAGAACCCACACCTTCGTACGAATCGATTTTGTTTTTCTTGAATAAATAAGTGATCCCGGCAGTATTCTGTGCAACAACATCGTCTTTACGAGCGATCATTTGAGGCATATTTACTTTCAGGTTTTTTAAATCGATACCATGAGTGGTAAAAGTATGAGCAGCGTTGTGGTAATGCTCTGAAGAATCTAATAAAGCTTTCGATGGAATACAGCCAACGTTAAGGCAAGTACCTCCAAAAGTTTTGTATTTTTCTATAACGGCAGTTTTTAACCCTAACTGAGCACAACGGATTGCGCCAACATAACCGCCCGGCCCTGAACCGATAACAACGACATCGTATTGCATAATTTCTTGAGAATTTTGATTAGTCAAAGGTAGGGAAAAAAGGCGGAAAGCTGAAAGTCAAAAGCGCTAAGCTGCAATGGAAAAAGCACAATTTTACAATGAAAAAGGATTGATATTGAAATATCTAACCTTGTTTTAATCTGTGTAGCCTTAAGATGGCTTAGGCCAATATACACTGCATTTTAAAAGCTAAAGACCCTAGAAAATTCCATGCTCGAGAATATAAGTTTTTACGTGAGCGAAATTTAAAAATAGTTGATCTGCGATTTTTAACTTTTGGTGAGCCCTAACATTATTTTGAACGGCATAGGTAGTTATTCCAGCTGCCATTGCCGATTTTACACCATTTATAGTATCTTCAAATACAATACATTCCTCTTTCTGGAGCCCCAGTTTTTGAACACAAATATTGTAACTTTCAGGATCAGGTTTACTTTTCGTTACATCGGTTCGGGTGACAAACAAAGTAAAATATTTAGCCAATCCATTTCTCGCAAAAACCGCATCTACATCTATTTTCGGACTTGCAGTAACCACGGCCAAGATAAATCCTTTATTGTAGAAATATTGAACAAAATCTAACGCAAATGGCATTAGGGCAATATCTTTTGTTCTAAATCCATCGAAGGTGAGTTGCTCTCTTCGCTCGATAAAGTCATCCAGATCTGCATCTATTTTATATTTGCTGATAATCGTTTTTGCGTTTTGAGGCAAAGGAATACCAGCATAATTGCTCAGCCAATCCTTAAAATCAAGCACCACATGATATGGGGAAAGAAACTCATTCCAACAATCAAAGTGAAACTTTTCGGAATCAATTAATGTTCCATCTAAATCAAATAGCAGCGCTTTTATTTTACTCATATTTTCTAAGGATTGATTGCATAGATTAAAATTGGTTTCCGCTTGGCATTTGATTTCCGACTCGGGTTTTCGACTCTAACCTATGGGTTTCAGATTATCTGATTACTTCAAAAAGAAAAAACTGTTGAACTTGTGCTTTACCAAAATTATTATCTACACAGAAAACTAATGTATTATTCCCATTTGGCAATTTCGGGCCAAAAGTAATTCCTTCAATATTATCAATATGCATATTCAAAGAATCGAAATCGAAAAGCAGTTTTTTATTTAATGGTTTAGGCGGATTAGCAATAAAAGATGGGTTGTTGATTACATTTTCAGCGCCATCCAAATCAACCAAATAAAGTTTCACGAAGGAATGATCATCGCGTCCTTTTGCCCAGGCCCTTTCCATAACCAATAATGTATGATTATTTACAGTCAGAATTTCGGAAATACCATTCAAATTCCAATCACTCTCTGCTGTCGGCTTAATTGGCAAAGCATCTAATCTGTATGCATATTGTGCTGTATTTTGTTTTTTATCTACATCAAATTTCACAATTCTTGTTAAGGCTCGATCAAATTCGAAATGCGACTGCTCACCGTCTTGATATAAGGGTTCCTCTAAACTGGCATATAAAGTTTTGAAATTATCTGCATAGCTTAAACCTTCAAAAAAGGCATTTTTACGAACGCCGTACTCCTGTTTAGTGATGTGAAAACCTGCGGGCAGCGGAATGGTATCTACATATTTTCCTGTTGTAGATATCAATGTTAGTGCAGGCTGAACAATAGTTGTATCTGTTTTTCTGTAAAGTCGTTCGCCCTCGTTGCTCCAAACAAAAGTTTGTTCTAACGGATTATAGCGAACAGATTCTCCATCAGCTTTTGAATTTTTACCGTATTGATATTTCGGATATTGCGTTCCATCTTTTTGCTGCATGAAGGTAACTCCTGTCAATCTAACCGTATCTATTTTATCTTCTTTGATATCAATTGCTGCGGTGTAAATCCTTGCCGGACTAAACTGCGATGGATCGTCGCTAATCAGATAATATTGATTGTTTTTTGTGTCATAATCAATACCGGATAAACCACCCACCAATGTGTTCTGGAAGGTTCCATTAAGAGGCATAATGTATTCGCTGAGAAATTTTATTGATGAAATGGAATTTTCCTTATTTCTATCAACAACATTTTTTGTTGTGTAACACGAAGAAAACAATAGGATAGCAACAAAATTGAAAAGGGAGATTTTCGAGAATATTTTTTTCAAATCGAAATGTTTTGGTGGCAAAAGTATAGAATTTGATGAAATAAATAAGCCGTTCCAATTTAATATTGAAACGGCTAAATTTTTTATCCAATGAATGGTTTAAAACAATTTCCCAATGATGCGGTAAGAAATCTTATCTCCATCAACAACTTCTTCGTAATACACATCGGTAGGAGAAACAAAATACTTTTCGTTTTTAATGGTTACTTCTCTACATCCATCGGGCAACTGTGTAATAATTTCGCCAATTTGATGGGTATCAACCGGGCCATCAGTTGTATTTAACACGCCATCTTTGCCAGCAACAATATAAACGGTGGCGCCATCTGCATTTTGACCTTGAGTGTAGTAAACGCCTTTATATTCGTAGTAGTCTACCCCATCAATAGTGACCAGGTTTGCATCTTGTGGCAAGCTTGGTACTTCTGCTCCAACTGGTGGTACTACTACCTCATATTGGTTATTATTTTGCTGATAAAATAATCCCCCGGAATAATAAAATTGGTTCGGACCATAATTAAACGGGTAATAACCATATGGTAAAACGCCAATTCTAAAACCTAAAAACGGCCTATAAAAATTATAATAGCTGTAATATGGTCGATAGTAGGGTCTTCCAAAACCTGGGCGATACCCATAACCCGGCCGGTAATTTCCGCCTGGGCGAAATCCCGGTCTATTATAACCTGACCTGTTGTAACTATACCCAGAGCGTTCAGGCCTGCCCGAATTAGAGCGACTAAATCCTGGATCTATTGACCTGTTTGAACCTCTATTGGGAACCTGCGACATCCTATTATTTGATGGAGGCTGCATAGAAGGCTGTCTCGACATACTGCCCCTTGATGGTGAAACGGAGCTTGACCTACCGCCTCCAGCACTTGATGAACCCCCGCCACCTCTACTTGGACGTTGAGCTGAAACACTTTCGATAGTCAAAGTTGTCATCATCGCTGCCGCAGCCAAAACAACTATTCCTTTATTTAATAACCTTTTCATGTTTGTGTTTAAATTAATCATAAATATGACGATGAAAGCGTTAGAAAGATTAGTCGTTAACATTATTTAACTAAATTCTGATAGAACAATGACGATCACCTCTCAGGCAGCTAACAAACCTTTTACGGGATGTTTTTTCTAATCAATTTCTAATCACCTATATTTAAATTTTATTACTAAAAACCAAACCTGAATGAACTTTTCAAGATTTTTAAGTCTCCTATTTTGTTTGTTTATTTCCACTCCACTATGGGCTCAGCAACCTGATTCGGCTTATGTTAGAGAAAACTACACTAAAATAGAACGTCAAATACCCATGCGGGATGGAGTTAAACTCTTCACTTCCATTTACATACCCAAAAATCAATCCAAAAAATATCCATTTTTGATTAACCGAACGCCTTACACAGTTGCTCCATATGGTGCCGATAATTATAAAGTAAGCCTGGGAAATTTCCCTGCCATGGCTCGTGAGGGGTTTATCTTCGTTTATCAGGATGTACGCGGACGTTGGATGAGTGAAGGGACTTTTGAAGATATTCGGCCACAAACTAACAAAAAAGGTAAAACGGCTATTGATGAAAGTACCGATACCTATGATACCATAGATTGGTTAATAAAAAACGTGAAAGACAATAATGGCAAAGCAGGGATTTATGGAATTTCTTATCCGGGATTTTATTCCACTACTTCTCTTCCAAATGCGCACCCGGCGCTAAAAGCTGTTTCGCCACAGGCGCCCGTTACCGATTGGTTTATGGGTGATGATTTCCACCACCGTGGCACTTTGTTTTTAATGGACGCTTTCAGTTTTATGAGCAGTTTCGGTGTTCCGCGTCCAAAACCGATAACGCCAGATAAAGGGCCAAAAGGTTTCCAATTTCCTATCCAGGATAACTATCGCTTTTATTTGGAATCAGGCTCGATAAAAAACTTAAAGGAAAAGTATTTTGCTGATAGCATTAAATTTTGGAATGATTTATTTAAACATCCAAACTTAGATACCTTTTGGAAAGCACGATTAATTACCCCGCATTTAAAAAATGTTAAACCAGCTGTGATGGTGGTTGGTGGTTTCTTCGATGCCGAAGATGCTTACGGAACTTTCGATACGTACAAAGCCATTGAAAAGCAAAATCCAGGAGCTACCAATATTTTAGTGGCTGGACCTTGGTTTCATGGCGGCTGGGTACGAGCTGATGGTTCATCTTTTGGCGATATTCAGTTCGGAGCTAAAACAAGCATTGATTATCAACAAGAGTTTGAACTTCCTTTTTTTAAACACTACCTAAAAGGTGAAGGGGATTTTAACGCTGCCGAAGCGAACATTTTTGTCACGGGATCTAACCAATGGAAAAAATTTGCAAGCTGGCCACCGCAAGAGATTGAAACTAAAAATTTATACCTGCAACCTAACGGAAAATTGAGCTTTGAAAAAGTGGGCAGAACCGATAGCTGGGACGAATATGTGAGCGATCCGAATAATCCTGTACCTTACCAGGATGGCGTTCAGGCAAGAAGAACCCGAGAATACATGATCGATGATCAACGTTTCGCTGCCAGAAGACCTGATGTAAAAACATACCAAACGGATGCTTTAACAGAAGACATCACGCTAACCGGACCAGTATTGGCGAATCTGGTCGTTTCTACTACCGGAACAGACGCCGACTATGTGGTTAAATTAATTGATGTTTATCCGGAGGATGAACCAAACCCGAATCCAAATCCTAAAAACATTATCATGGGAGGATATGAAATGCTGGTTCGTGGTGAGATTATGCGTGGTAAATACCGCAACAGTTTCGAAAAGCCAGAGGCATTTACTCCTGGTGCTATTACTAAAGTGAATTATCCATTGCCAGATGTGGCGCATACTTTCAAAAAAGGACACAAAATCATGATTCAAATTCAGAATTCATGGTTTCCTTTAGCTGATCGTAATCCACAAAAATTTATGGATATCTACCAGGCAGAACCAAGCGATTTCCAAAAAGCAACACACAAAATTTATCACGACGTAAAAAACAGTTCGTTTATAACGGTTTCGGTTTTGAAGTAAACATGGAAGTAACCACCCCCAGCCCCTCCTTGAAAATAAGGAGGGGAGCTCCGTTCTTGAATAAAGGCAAAGCTTAAATTGTATGCAACAAAACTAACATTAATTAAAGCACAAAATAATTAAACCACACTGTCCAACTCCCCTCATATTTTAGGAGGGGAAAGGGGGGCGGAAAAAACAGTATTTAACCCAACACAGAAACTTTAACAACGCAACAAAATGACTAAACCCGCTGTCCAGCTCCCCTCCTATTTTAGGAGGGGCAAGGGGTGGTAAAAAGAAACAATATTTAAGCAAACACAGAACTTTCAATAACAGAACAAAATGATTAAACCCGCTGTCCAACTCCCCTCATATTTTAGGAGGGCAAGGGGGTGGTAAAAAGAAACAGTATTTAAGCAAAAACAGAACCTTCAATAACGGAACAAAATGATTGAACCCCACTGCCCAACTCCCCTCCTATTTTAGGAGGGGCAAGGGGTGGTAAGCCAAAACAAATGATAATGCCAATCCACAATGTAAAATACCTAAAAGAGTTTAGGAAAGATTTAAGAAATAATCTAACTCCGGCAGAAGCAACTTTATGGAAATATTTGCAAAACTCTAAACTGGATGGACGTAAATTCAGGAGGCAGCACAGCATAAAAAATTATATTTTGGATTTTTACTGTCCTTCGGAGAAACTAGGAATAGAATTGGATGGAAGTAGTCATGATGGGTTTGCTTCTGATGAATATGATAATGAAAGAACCGCTGAATTAAATAAACTAGGAATAAGAATAATTAGATTTGAAAATAAGGATGTTAACGACGAAGAAAATGTTCTAGAGGAAATTAGAAGGCATTTTAGTAATTAAAAACCACCCCCAGCCCCTCCTTGAAAATAAGGAGGGGAGCTCCGTTCTTGAGTAAAGGCAAAGCTTAAATTGTATGCAACAAAACTAACATTAATAAAAGCACAAAATAATTAAATCCCCCTGTCCAGCTCCCCTCCTATTTTTAGGAGGGGCAAAGGGGTGGTAAACAAGCCAACAATGAAAAAACTACTTACCCTTCTCTCCATTGCACTAAGCATTGCAAGCGCAAATGCCCAAATGCTTGGCAAAAATCAAGTAAACTCAAGAGCCGATAGTTTACGCGGAACGCTTACACCCTTACGAACTTGTTACGACATTAATTATTACCACCTGGATGTGAAAATTGATATCGACCAAAAATCAGTTGCAGGAAGCAATGAATTTGCTTTCACCGCTACGCAGGATTTTAACAAACTGCAATTTGATCTTTTCGATAATCTGAAGGTTGAAAAAGTAGTTTATAATAACACATCATTGAAATTTTCAAGAGAATATAATGCGGTTTTTGTAACCTTCCCTAAAACAATTAAAAAAGGAAGCAAAGACAGATTTACTGTTTTTTATTCTGGGAATCCGAGGGTAGCTAAAAATGCCCCTTGGGATGGTGGCTTTATCTTTAAGAAAGATTCTGCAGGAAATCCGTTCGTTTCCGTAGCGTGTCAGGGTTTGGGAGCCAGTGTTTGGTGGCCAAATAAAGATCATCAAAGCGATGAAGTGGATAGCATGCTTATTAGCATCAGCGTACCCAATACACTGCAAGAAATATCAAATGGCCGATTAAGAAATATGGTTGACAAGCCTGATGGTTACAAACAGTACAACTGGTTTGTTAGCAACCCAATTAACAATTATGATGTAAGTTTCTATATTGGAAAATACGCCCATTGGAAAGATAGTTATGATGGCGAAAATGGAAAATTATCGATTGATTATTGGGCACTTCAGGTGGATAGCGCAAAAGCCCGTCCGCATTGGGATGCTGACGTAAAACCGATGTTAAAATGCTTCGAATATTGGTTTGGCCCTTATCCATGGTATAAAGATGGCTACAAATTGGTTCAGGCGCCACACTTAGGCATGGAGCACCAAAGCGCTGTAGCATATGGGAATCAATTTAAAAAAGGCTATTTAGGCCGAGATTTAAGCGGAACGGGACACGGTTTAAAATGGGATTTTATCACCGTACACGAAAGTGGCCACGAATGGTTTGGAAATAATATTACCACCAAAGACCTTGCAGACATGTGGGTGCATGAAGGTTTTACCAATTACTCTGAAACGCTGTTTACAGAATGTACTGATAGTAAGGCATCGGGTAGCGAGTATCTAATTGGTATCCGTAAAGGAATTAGCAATGATATTCCAATTATTGGCCCGTATGGCGTAAATAAAGAAGGTTCTGGCGATATGTACCCAAAAGGTGCAAATCTTATTCACAACATTCGTCAGTTAATTAATGATGATGAAAAGTTCAGACAGATTTTACGTGGCTTAAATAAAACCTTCTACCACAAAACGGTAACTACAGCGCAAATAGAGAACTACATTGCTCAGCAAAGTGGATTGAAACTAGATAAAGTCTTCGATCAATATCTTCGCCACACCAACATACCTTTACTGGAATATAAAATTGAAAACGGAACACTTTCATATCGTTGGATAACGGATGTTAAAGGTTTTGACATGCCGGTTCGCGTAACCCTAAAAGATGGCGTTTATAGCTTGATAAAACCAACTAATAATTGGAAAACTATAAAAGTTGATGCAAGCATTACTGCCGAAAACTTCAAAAATGATCCTGCATTTTATATTAATATTAAAAAAGGATAGCCAGAATTGAAACCTAGGTAAAACAAAGCTCATTGCATAACGCATTGGGCTTTGTTGTTAGATGGATGGCAACAACCCTGCGATTAATAACCAGAAAGAAATTTAATCGAGGCTTCATTATCCTGTTGTGGGAACAATAATCAAGATCATTTTTAATGCCTATGGGCCAACGAATCACACAGAAAATTGAATTAGTTTTAGTAAGCCATGCAACTTTTTGATAAAATGATCGTCTTATAAGAAAAACGTATTAATCAACCGATTGAGGCCATCTCAATTGGCTATAAAACTTCTATCTAAAATGAAAAGAATATTTGCCCTATTATTTGCAGCATTTACCTTAACAACAGGTATCAGCGCAATTGCCAAAGAACAAATTAATATCAAATCATCAAAGGTTAATGATGATGAAAGAGAGGTTAGCAATTTCAATGGCATCGCTTCCGCCGGACCAATAAATGTTGTGGTTACCTTAGGCAGCAAAGAAAGTTGCCGTTTAGAAGGTGATGCTGAAGCGATTTCATCGATCATCACTGAAGTGAAAGGCAATGTGTTAATTATTCGTCCTCAAAACAGCATCACTAGTTGGTCTAGAAAATATGAGGGTAAAAAAATAACCGCTTACGTATCGGCGAGAGAATTAGCTAGCTTAACCATGAGCGGTTCTGGTAGCATGGTTGTTAATGGGAAAATCAGCATGACCGATTTAACCACCACCATAAGCGGTTCGGGTAGCATCAAAGCTTCGGCAGATGTTGATCATTACAACGGTGTAATTAGCGGTTCTGGTTCACTGAACATCACAGGCAGCGCCGATCGTGCGAAGGTTGTTATCAGCAGTTCAGGATCTTTCGAAGGAAAAAGTTTCGCAGTAAATGCATTAACGACTACCATAAGTGGTTCTGGAACTGTTCACATCAAAGCAGATGAATCAATTAAAGCATTTATCAGCGGTTCTGGAAGTTTAAGTTATTCTGGCGATGCAAGTGTTGATAAAACCATCATCGGCTCAGGTAGGGTAAGAAAAATTTAAAAAAGTGTAAATATTTTAGTTCGAACGTCTCAATGAAATTTGAGACGTTTTTTTTTATGAAGTGAATTCAAGATTTCATTCTCACATCACTTTGCTTCGTTCAATTATCGCTCAGCAAAATCACAAAGCTTTTTTTATTACGCAATGCCTGTCAATTAATCAGACCTAGATGCCCTATTTCAGTAAGAAACCTCCGTTTCATTGTGTTCAAATTTTGTGTTCAAACATTTATATTCGTTTTATAATTACTATCAGGTGATGTTTAAATTGAATAGACATTTATTGATCGCACATCGACCAACAATAAATTAATGGCAGAAATAAAATTCAAAAAAAAGAAGTTAATAACATCAATAGTGCTGTGCCTTGCATTTATGATTTTTCTTGTCTATGCTACTATCTACGCATCGAATTCTTACAAACCCATTAGTATTTTTCTATTGCTGGCTGCTATTCATATTTTATATTTTCACAACATAAAAGCACTAAAACTATACTATAAAGGTTATTTTGGTATTAAAGTGAATGAATTTGGTATTACCAACAATACTCAGGACACCAATATTTTTATTCCTTTCGAGGAGATTGTCGAATTTAGAAATGGTTATTATCGCTCGCAAAATCAGATCTATATAGTGACGGTCCAGCCTCAAAAATATAATCAAATTAAGCGAAGTACATACCTTCATTACTTCAATAAAGTCGGAATGCTTTTTAGATCAAAGCCAGATTTACTTTGGATTGATGTTAATCTGCTGGATATTACTGAAACGGAATTGTTAAACTTACTTCGTTCGAAATTAAACAAGCTGAAAGATCAATAATCCATCAACATTTTGTCCATTGATATACAACCCTTTAAGCCTCCAAAATTTAAAATTAAGGCCATATTAGAAATACAGGTAATGGTTTGATCAATTTCCGGTAACACAAAATGACTAAAAAGGTTTCCTTAATCTAAACACAAAGTAGTTTAAAACTGAAAACCAATCACCGTTAAATTTTCAATATAGTTTATTTTTTGACTAGCCTTATCAAATTCGTCCCATCCAGTGGTATGTACCCGGGTTAAGTTAGTCGCTCCAAATTTGGTGCTGTTTTGCAAATAAACATTTTTCCAGACATAAAACTTTAATCCAATTTTAGCTGAAATGCCGTAACCTGATATACTGAAGTGGTTATTTCTACCTAACCCGAAGAGATGAGCTTCCGTTCGCGGAACCATCAACCCAGCTCCTAACCCTGTTTCCAAAGTCAAAGAAGTGTTTCCACCTGGGGCTACCCAAATATCATCATAACGCTCTACTTCGACATTTGCATAGTTAAAGCCATCAGTATGCTCGTAGGTTAACATACTTTCTTTCACATTGATCATTTGCCCATTATAGGTGCCAGCTAGAGCACCGGTCGGGATATTTTCTGGAGTAATGTTGGCACCAATTGTGCCCGTAATAGCTACCGTTTGCGGAATATCCATTACGTATTTCATGTGATCCCAGCCAATGGAAATGCTATAATTGTCTTTGATGAAATAACCAACACGAATATTGTATTGGGGAACGGTGATTAAACTTGGATTTAGATAATCCCATCCTAGTCTTGATTGCCTATCGTGAGCGACAACATCGTGCAGCTTGAAATCGTAATTTGGACCCTGGAATTGGATATCGCTTTTACCATACCAGGAATTATTATATCCCCAATGAAAATAAAAATCTCCTTTACGGGAAAAATTCCTTTTATGCTCTGGATTAAATAAACTTTTGGAAGTTGGTGTACTATTAACAGAAGACGTTTTCAACTCTTGTGCTTGCATCCGCTTGCCAAACAAGAGCGCAAAAAATAAAATAGACAATTTTTTCACGCGGCAAATTGAGTGAAAACGCCGACCAATTACAACACCTTTAACATTTTGTAATGAATCTCAAACAAAAAATGACTTTAAAACATTAAAACCGTATTAAAACCTGGTATATACCGCAAGTTGAACAATGCTGTTATTCGTATGGTTGGTAAAATTTTTAACCGCCTGATTCATATAGCCAACTTCTAAATCTACTTTCTTTGAAAACCTATATCCGCCAGCTAAGTAAAGTCTATTCTGATCAAAAACACTGTTGTTGATTTTCTCTTTATTTTGAAAGTTTAAAAAAACCTCATTTTGCAAAGCTACAAAAACGCCTTTATCAAAACTCGCCGCTGTTTTTTGCAAAGGTTGAACTAGGCGAAAGAAATACCGAAAACGTTGCGAAAACACTTCTTCATTTGTTCTTTCTATAAAACGTTGCTCAACCCTAAAACGATGACTAGCGAAAACTGATCTTAATTTATGTGTGTAAATATATTGTTCGAAAATTCGGTGTTCGTTAAATAAATTCTTGCTTGTGCCAACCAACCTCAAATCTGTAGTTTGCCACAGATATCCTAGTGCCACATTATGTTTATCATTGATAAAATATTGTAGTGCCGGGCGAATTAAGGTATTCCTAACATACCCCCAATCATCGGCAGAACGGATTTGAGCATCGAACTGCAAACCCCACTTTTTATTAAACTTGGTATTGTTTAAAAAAAAGAACCAGCCAGAGTTCTGATACTGCGTTTGAGCAGAAAGCTTTCCTAATGCTATGAAGGAAATCATAGCCAGTAATAATATTTTTCTCATAAAAAGATAATCCGGTTTATCTGTTGCGCTGCTAAATTAACAGAAAATTATTAATAGCGAATACTAAAGTTTGGATTCAAGTCTTTCGAATGGATCAGTTTTGAACCATACAGCCTTAAATAGTTGTAATATTTTAGCCACTTAAACGGGATAGCAGCGGCAGCCTTCGATTTTTCTATCGGAGCTATAGCGTATAGCCCGACTAACGTTTAAGAAATCTTCTACCCTTACTTTTCCAATAAAATTAATAAGCTACCAGCTTTATTTAAAATTCATTTAGCCGAAAGGAATTAAAAATTTATCTTCGTTAAAGATTTGGCTTTGTACTATTCGGATTAAAGCCATTTTAACATTACGAAACGTAAAAAAGAACAAAATGATTATTGAACCGAGAATGAGGGGCTTTATTTGTTTAACAGCGCACCCAGATGGTTGTGCTCAAAACGTAAAGAACCAAATTGAATATGTAAAATCAAAGGGTGCCATCAATGGACCTAAAAAAGTATTGGTAATTGGAGCATCAACAGGCTTTGGCTTGGCCTCTCGTATTGCTGCTGCCTACGGTTCTGATGCGGCTACAATTGGTGTTTTTTTCGAAAAAGCACCATCAGCTGGCAAAACTGCATCTCCAGGTTGGTATAATAGTGCTGCTTTCGAAAAAGAAGCCCATGCAGCTGGTTTATATGCAAAAAGTATAAATGGCGATGCTTTCTCGAAAGAAATCAAAGCAAAAACCATTGAGTTAATTAAAGCCGACTTAGGTCAGGTAGATTTAGTAATCTACAGTTTAGCTTCTCCGGTTCGGAAACACCCTGATACAGAGGTTTTACATCGCTCTACTTTAAAACCAATTGGCGGAACTTACACCAACAAAACCGTAGATTTCCACACGGGTAATGTTACAGAAATTTCAATAGAGCCTGCTACTGAAGAAGATATTGAGAATACTGTTGCCGTAATGGGTGGAGAAGATTGGGCGATGTGGATTGATGCCTTAAAAGCAGAAAACTTGTTGGCTGAGGGCGCTACAACAGTTGCCTACTCTTATATTGGCCCTAAACTGACAGAGCCAGTTTACCGCAAAGGAACTATTGGCCGTGCAAAAGATGATTTAGAGGCTACTGCTTTTACAATTGCTGATAAACTAAAAAATATAGACGGTAAAGCTTACGTTTCCGTTAATAAAGCTTTGGTTACACAAGCAAGTTCGGCTATTCCTGTTATTCCATTATATATTTCATTGTTGTACAAAATAATGAAAGAGGAAGGCATTCACGAAGGTACTATTGAACAAATTCAACGTTTATACGCAGAGCGATTATACACCGGCGGTGATATTCCTGTTGATGAAAAAGGAAGAATCAGAATTGATGATTTGGAAATGCGTGATGATGTACAAGCTAAGGTGGCAAAACTTTGGGAAGAAGCTACTACCGAAACATTACCTGCAATCGGCGATTTGCCAGGTTACCGTTCAGACTTTTTAAGCTTATTTGGTTTTGAGATTGATAATGTTGATTATCAAAAAGAAGCAAATGAACTGGTAGAAATTGAAGGATTAGTAGATTAGTTGTCCAATTAAGCTTTGTCGCAAAGCGTTCGCCCATTCTTAGCCAAGCTCAGAATGACATTGTAAAAATTGCGCTCATTCCTAATGAGTGCATCAATAGCTAAACGATTGTATCGCTAACATTTTAGGCGGCTGGCTTATAGTCAGCCGTTTTTTATAACCCTATAATATGCACTTCGACCTACAACCTACATTAGCAAACGATTTGATTGAAGTGGTTCCTTTAAAAGCTGAAGACTTCGAAAAACTTTTCGAGGTAGCTTCCGATCCACTAATTTGGGAACAACATCCAAATAAAGACCGCTATAAAAGGGAGGTTTTTGAAAACTTTTTTAAAGGCGCATTAGAATCAAACGGTGCCTTTATTGTTTATGATAAAGCTACAGGTGCCGTTGTCGGCAGTTCCCGGTTTTACGACTTCGATGAAGAAAACAATTCGGTTGTTGTAGGATATACCTTTATTGGCCGTGACTTCTGGGGTAAAGGACATAATGCCGCATTAAAAAAGTTGATGTTTGATTATGCTTTCCAGTTTGTTGATAATGTTATTCTTCACATCGGTGCAACAAACTTCCGCTCTCAAAAAGCTACGGAAAAATTAGGCGCTAAAAAAATTGGCGAACTTGAGGTAGCTTACTATGGTGAACCTGTAAAATGGAATTTCGTTTATCAAATGGAAAAAGCGAAATGGGAAGCGCAAAATTTAGGCGACCGCAGATTCTAAGATTATTATAGTTTTAAAGTTTTAGAAAGATACAATTCGATAAATCTGTGTTCTGATGGCAATATCTTTAGTAAAAGATTAAATGTACTAATCTGTGGCTAAAAAAATTATATACACCATTTGCGTAACGCTTAGTTGAATAAAATCGTGTTTTCGTTTTAGTATTGTTATATTTGTATAAATCTCTGTTTCCACTCACCTTAAAAACAAAAAACAATTAAATATATATGGCTAAATCTCAGGCAACATACAGTAAAAAAGAGAACGAAAAAAAACGATTAAAAAAACAAAAAGACAAACAAGAGAAAAAAGAAGAGCGTCAATCTAATGCTAAAAAAGGCTTAGCGCTTGAAGAAATGTTTGCATACGTTGATGAAAACGGTAACATTTCCTCTACTCCACCAGATCCGAAAAAGAAAAAGGTTTTCAATATTGAGGATGTTCAAATTGGTATTACAAGACAAGAAGACATTATCGATGAAAATCCGGTTAAAAAAGGAACAGTAACTTTCTTTAACGATAGCAAAGGTTACGGTTTTATTAAAAACACTGAAACTCAAGATAGTATTTTTGTTCACGCGAATGGTTGCGTAACGCAAATCAAAGAAGGCGATAAAGTAACTTTTGAGGTAGAAATGGGTCAAAAAGGACCAACTGCTGTTAAGGTTTCTAAAGTTTAGTTCTCACTCAGCCCCATACTCGGGCATTGTAAAAATTCTGCAGATCAATTTCTGCTGCGCAAGGTTTTATAAAATATATAATTCCGTCTATTTAAGCATAAAACCTAGCGCATATTTTTTCCTTTCAACAGCTTATAATGTCAGGAACTAGCATTTACTTCGCTAATGCTATCGCGTACACTATATTTTTTTAACAATAATATCGATAAACATAAAATAAACGGACGGCAGTTCTTATTTTTATCGCGACGAATTTTGAAGGAACCTTTTTCAGCATTATCTAATAGTAGTTGAAAATCTAAAAATAATAAAATGAACTTTAAAGATTTAGCTAACAAAACCTTAATTAGTGATAATGATTTAGACTGGCAAGAATTAGGTGCCGGTGTTAGGCGTAAAGTAATGCCTTTTGATGATAATCTGATGCTAGTAAAGGTCGAATTTGAGAAAGATGCCATTGGTTCGATTCATAACCATCCACATTTGCAATTGAGTTATGTAGCAAAAGGAAGTTTTGAAGTTACTATGGGCGATGAGAAAAAAATCCTTAATGAAGGCGATGTATTCTTCGCACCGTCAAATGTTTTTCATGGTGTAGTTTGCTTAGAGGCAGGTTTATTAATCGATATTTTTAATCCACACCGTGAAGATTTCTTGTAAGCTAACTTCATATTGAGTTTACTCAAAAGTTAACCTTACATTCTTGTAACCCAATCCCTCAATTATTGGTTTTAGCACATTTGTCGCATTGGTTTTGGTCTGCTTTAAAATATCCGATTTTTTTACTTCAGTAGTAATCTGTTTTTCAGCAGCTTTGTAAGCTTCGTCCACTAAACCTGCTTCTCTAAAAAAGGCCATCTTGGTATCGTATACCCTTGAATTTTTGTGGTCAATTTTTACATAGCAAATCTCTGGCTGTGGTAAATTTACTACAGCTGTATCTGCTGTTACTTCAATATCGTCCTTTGTTATTTTTGTAAGGTCGATACACCCAACAGCCTCTGCTTTAACAATAAGCAACACACTTGCTTCAGGTAAAAAATCTGTTTTGTTTTTGTGTTCGAGTACATCACTAATTTGATAACGAACCAGCTCTAGCTTACCTATAGCCTCTATTTTATCTACTAAAAGCTGGTGTTTGCTTTCTACCGATGTACTAATGCTGAACTTTTTCGAGATAAAGAAATAACCTGCAATCAATAAAATCAACCAGGGTAAGACTCTAAAAAATACTCTCATTGCGGCGATGTTTTAATTCAATTTTCGATGTTGTGCATTACCCTTTAAACAATTATTAATCCACATTGTGTTTTCCAGCATTTTTGGCAGTTGTTTTGTATTACGCAAAGCACACACACAAATAAAACTAATCAAAATGAAAAAATTTACTATCCTAATGCTTTGCATTGTCACACTAGGTTTGGCATCTTGCAAGAAAGACACAATTGTTCAGAACACTCCAAACATTACATTGTACAAAACTATTCAACCAAATCAGTGGCAACGCAATACTGATAATGGAATTTATTATTATGTAGACATTACTGATAGTAGAATTGAGCAGTACGAGGACGATGGAATCATATTATCCTTCGCCCGTTTCAATGATGACGGCT
Organism: Pedobacter sp. AC212; assembly: GCF_979258625.1. NCBI lineage: Bacteria > Pseudomonadati > Bacteroidota > Sphingobacteriia > Sphingobacteriales > Sphingobacteriaceae > Pedobacter > Pedobacter sp. AC212. Next base: position 5,145,066 of record NZ_OZ409870.1, read on the forward strand.
ACGATGCCTTACCATTTAATTACGGTCTTGATTCATACAGTTACAGTTCTTTCCCAAGCAGAATAAGAGTATATCTGCAAAACAACAACAACAAAGGTTTAGAACCGACTAGGCCAACATCGAGCATAACTGCAAGAATTGTTTTGGTTGCGTCATCTTCAGAATAAATAATCTTTCTAAAACTCTAAAAAACGACTAATGTTCAACTGAACATAGTCGTTTTTTTTATGCTCGCCTCTATTCAGTTGTATTGCTCTAACGGTAACACCATTTCTTTCCAATAGCAGTTCATCATAAAAACCTTTATAGTAAACATCCTTCACCTCAAAGCGTCTGCTACTCCAATTACTATTAATTTCGGCCCATTCGGGATAAAATACTACATTTCCAGAAAAGGTTTTCAATCCCAGTTTCTCCGCGTCGCCTCGAGACAAGACAACAGCATTTCCTAAAATTTGAGCGGTATAAATGTGTTTAGGGTGCTGATAGATTTCGGAGGGCTTCCCCGTTTGAAGCAGCGCTCCGTTACGTAAAATTAAGAGTTGATCGGCCAGAAACAAACCATCAGCAGGATCATGGGAAACTAAGATCACGGTGACACCTGTTTCTGCTGCCACACGTTTAATGTCAGCCCTTAGCTGGTTTTTTAGTAAGGCATCAACCTGACTAAAAGGTTCATCCAAAAGCAAAACTTTGGTATCGGCAACCATTGCCTTGGCAATGGCCACACGCTGTTGCTCACCACCACTGAGTTCAATAATCTTTTTATTTTGCAGCGGAAGGATCCGGAGATGCTCCATAATAGCCAAAGTTTTTTCGGCCTTTGTTTTTAAGTCAGTATTCGAGAGTTGTGAGGCAATGTTATCGTAAACCTTGGCGTAAATATTCAGCGAAAAGTCTTGAGTAACCATTTTCATCTGCTTATGACCTGGGATTAATTGTTCATCTGGTCCTTTTACTTTTTCACCATCGAAGAAAATCTCCCCCTCATCAGTTTTCAGCAAACCGTAAATTGATTTTAATAATGTCGATTTACCACTTCCGCTTTCGCCAATAATCGCTACTACATCTCCCCTGTTAATATCAAAACTGATGTCTTTAATACCACCTGCTTGTTCTGCCTGATACTGCTTTGTTAAATTTTTAACGCTTATTATATTATCGCTCACCTGGTAAAGATAAAGCTTAAAGCTTAAATAGAAGCGTTTTTAAGCAAAAAATCCTGTTCCGCCTAACCGAAACAGGATTTAATTTGTGTGTTGCTAATATACTTCCTGAAGGCTTTTATCAGTCTCCTTTAGGGGATTTAGGGGTTAATTTAAACCGAAGGTGATACCGAAACTCATGTTTTTCAAACCAGCTTGTGCAGGGGTATCAAACATATCGTTGAAGTAATATTTGGTAAATAAACCTAAGCCACCATATCCAAATCTGAATGAACCACCGTAACGTACCGACTGAAAATGGTAGTTATCATATTGCTTTTGTTTTCCAAACTCATCACTTATTTGTTTTACTTTCCCGCCGAGTAAAAAACTAACCTCCGGACCTAAAACAAAGTAAAAACGTTTGCCTTTGTCATTCTCTTTAGTGCGGATCTCGAAGTTTAAAGGAATGTGTACATAACTGCTCGAGAAACGATTTTTAGAAAACTCAACATTTTCAGGAAGCGCAGTTAGCGTTGGCAAGTTCTTTTGGATGGTTACATTATCCCTTAATCTGATTAAAGTCCAGTCGAAACCACCAGCTAAATAAACTTTAAAATTTGAATTAAAGCGATATCCGAACTGCAAAACATCGAAAGAGAATGTGCTTGTTTTACCGCCTCGATAATCTAAAAACTCATTAGTAGGAGATAAGTTAAAACTTCCGTTATCTATTAACCTCGAGAAGCCTAAATCTACTCTGGTAAAAGTTATCCCGCCTACAAAACGACCCTTTTTTGGATCAACTTTGGAACTATCTTTTCCATCTCTTGTGATAGTAACAATTCCATAATTTAGATCTTTTCTGTCTTTTTTTGTTGAATCTTGCTGAGCAAAAGCACTTGGAGCCATAACACCGGCAAGCCCGCTTACCAAAAGTGTTGTAAAAATTAGATGTTTCATATGTGTTGCGTGTGTTTTTTTAATGATTAATGGAGAGAATGATTGAATGAAAGCAACATAAGACCTGATCTTGTATTCCTTAAATCCTCACCAATCCTGGTTATTTTTTCTTTTTGCCAAACTTAAACGGACCAATATTAATTGCTGAAATTGAAGAGTCGTCATCATCAGTACGGAATTGGATAAACTTATCTTTTCTTTTGTCTACTTTATTTACAATCAAGTTGACTACGTCACCCACATTACGGATCCCTTTATTATCAGCTTGATCATCTCCTCCAGCTACTTCATCAGCTTTAACTGCAGCCGCATTCGAAGCGAGTATTGGTTTTTCCTGTTCTAAAATGGCCGCATCAATCTTCTCTTTAAGATCTTGTTTAGCTGGTTCATTTTTAGCTAGAACAACCTCCTGTTTTTGCATTTCAGCCGCCGTAACTATTTTCTTTTCTTCTATAGGCTTGAATGTTTCCTTAACTTTAGTTTTTGCAATTGCTGTGGAGGGTTGCGCTATAGTTGGTAAAACTTGCTTAATCACCTTCTCCTGTGTGTTAACAACTGTTGAAGAATCTTGAAGAGGTTGCGTTTCAACAACTGGCTTCGTACCTTTTAATTCAAGCCTACTTGCAAATTGTTTTGGTTTTTCCTGCTGTTGATAAACTAAAAACCCAACTGCTGTAATTAGTAAAACTGCTGCTGCAGACAACCAATAAGTTGGAAAAACCTTTTTTCTTTTTGGTTCAATTTCACTTTCAATGCTACTCCACAAATCTCTCGATGGCGTTATTTCGGCATCTTCGAAAGCATTTTTAAATAACTGATCAAAATCCTTATCCTGTATAGGTTGCATAACCAAATCCCTCCATTTTTATAATTTCTTCTTTTAATATTGCCCTAGCTCTCGATAATTGCGACTTACTTGCGCCTTCCGAAATGCCGAGTGTTTCTCCGATCTCTTTGTGTGAATAACCTTCAATTGCATACATATTGAAAACCATTCGGTAACCATCGGCAAGCTTTTGGATCACTTTCATTAAATCCTGCATACCTAGTGTTCCAAAATCGAACCCTGTTGAAGGCTGCTCGTATGCCTCGTCAATCTCAACTACATTTAAGCTGCGCAGATTTTTGCGATAGCTTTCTATAGCGGTATTAACCATCACTCTTCTAATCCAACCTTCAAAAGAACCCTCTCCTCTATATTCTTTAATCTTTTGGAAAACCTTGATGTATCCCATTTGCAATACATCCTCAGCTTCCATCCTATCTTTGGCGTAACGCATACATACGGCCAACATCTTCGATGCAGTTTGCTTGTACAGCAACTCTTGCATCTTCCGGTCGCCAGCCTTGCAGCCTTCCATCAAATCGTTTATCGTATAGCTTCGCGTCAATTTCATTGTGTGTTTGTATATAGAAGATGGCAGATTACAAACATTGGTTGCATGAGGGGTAAGAAAAAGTTAAATAAAAGTTAAAATTTATTTTTAATATCTGATTATCAACTAGATAAATATTAAATTAATTTCAGGAAAGATATTGTTTTTTGATTTGGAAAGCAATGTCAGGAGCTTTTTTGAGGCGTTAGTCCCGCTATCCGTTACAATCTTTTTGCGACTGTCCGTCTGAGCTTGTCGAAGATCTGCATCAAAAAGTATTATCACTTCTATCAGGTTTATTAATTTCAGACTTTGCAGAAAACGAACCCTGCAAGGCGCAAAATTTGGCTAAAGCCAAAAAGAAATACTTGTTATCCGTTGGCTGAAGCCAACTGCAAAGAATAGCGATAGTTTAGGCATCTTGAATTTCATTGCCGTCTTACTTTAGCTGACGGCAGAAATTTTAGTCTTTTTTCTTAACCTTAAACAATCTAAAATCCTGTTTATAAGTTAAGAAAAAGGAGTGATTAAACTGAAGTTGTTTATCGGTATTGTCCAAATCAACATGTGGTTCAAAGCGAACATCTAGATATAAATGTGGAATCAGTTCCTTTTGGTAGGCATAACGCAACGAAACAATGTTTCTGCCGCTTTGCTTTAAACCATTTGTATATAAATTATTCGAAACCGATTCATACAAAGGCATTCCTTTTATCGAAATGAAGTTGTTTCCTTTCCAATAAGAGGCCACTAAACTTCCCCACTTACTTTCCACACCTGCATTTAACCACAAACCAAATCCACCTTCGTAGGCTCTTCTTTTATCAGGCGATAAATCTTTATAAACAGCGATATAGTTATCGGTATAAACTTGAGTAATATTAGTACCAATTTCTTTGTGCAATTTCAATCCAGCGGCACCATTCAAAACTGTACTAATCGGAATCTCTTTTAAAACATCAATTTGTCCGCCTTGATGAAAAGCTAAAAACTGTGCAGGAAAGCTGAGTTTCCATCCATTGCTTTCTGCCAATGTAGTTTCAGTAGATAAACCTCCCACAATTTCCTCCTTGGCTGCTTCGCCTTTATCAATCATTTTCTGCCAGGCAATCCAGGCATCTAAATTAAATTTCTTGCGCTCCACCAATAACTGTGTTCCATATTCAATTGGATTAGTAATTGTTCTTTCGAAATTATAAATTGGCTCTATGTATTTATGCTGAATGCCTCCCTCAAGACTACCGAAAATTAAAGTGAGGTTTCGCTTGTGATACTTTAAACTGAACAAAGGCTTTGCATCCGTAATTCCATTTCTACCAAAATCTTTACGAATAAAAGCACCAGCAGTGATGGCCAAGTTTGGATGCGCATAATAAACAATTTGAGGTTGCAACTGTGTTCCATACAGCGTATAACCATCGTGAAAATCGTTTGTGTACTCGTAATTACGAACGTAATTGAAATTGTAGAAATTGAAGTGAACTTCGTTCGTTAAGCTGCTATCCGGACGGATTCTGTTTTCAAGAGCTTGTTGATTAAACTGTGCCGAGGCGAAATAAGAACTAAAAAAAAGTGATATCAGAAGTAAGGTTCTTTTCATCTAATGTAAATATACTTCCAAAAGTACAGCTTTAATTTCAGGTAATATTCAATGCAAAAAAAGCTTTGACAATTCCATTATTATATTTAATTAGTATCCCATGAATGGAGCCAAGAACATACCGATCTCTCAAAAACCCAGTTGTTTCTAACCTTTTTGTAAAGTTTAGCAACTCCAGTCTCCGCACTATCGCTATAATTTGCTTCATAATAAATACAAAGCTGGTAGTTTTCAAAAAACACGGGACTTGATATTATGTAATAACTTGAACTTATATTCTCCTTAAAAGCTATCCAATTAAAGGCATTATTTAATTTATAAGATTCTTTTAAATCACGAGAAGAAATAAATTTAATTCTGTAAGGCCAAACCTCTTTCCATGATTTAATACGCTGACTTCTAAGCTGCTCGCTCAGGTTATTTTTCTCAGTAACAGAAAATAAAGAATCAAATGCCAGCTGTTTTTCACAACTAACTTCTATTTGGGGTTCGTTTAACAAAACATATGTAGAATCTTTCAATCGGTCTTTGTGAATATATCGAATAAAAGCCTGAACTTCATTGAGATATACTTTTTCTTCTTGATTGGATTTCTGTTTTCGGGAAGTAAAATCTTGGCCGTAAGAAGACAGGCTTAAAAACACGAGAAATATTGAGAGAGCTTTATACATAATTTTTTCAGAAATGATGTAGATTATATCTCTATTCCATATTCGTTACCGAATTTACTTTCTCAACCTATAATTCTTATACAATTTTACTGCAATCATTATCGCCATGGCAATTCCCATAATGCCAATCAAACCATAAATCCAGTTAATTGCACTTTTGAGAATAACCACAAACACAATCGCAATCATGAAAATCGTAGCCAGTTCTCGCCATAAACGCAATTGAAAGCTATTCATTTTGAATACATTATTTTTAAGTTGCTTTACAATATTTTGGCAGATAAAATGATAAATAAGAAGGCCGATTACAAAAGCAAGCTTAACCCACATCCAATCCATTTGTAAAAGGCCACTGTTGAGCGTAAGCATCCCGGCACCAGCCAGAACGGAAATAATCATGGCCGGAGTAGCAATAATTTTCCATAAGGTAGCCTCCATTTTAACAAATTGTTTTTGCAGAATACCTCTTTCCGGCTCCTCTTTCTCGTTTGCTTCTGTGTGGTAGATAAACAAACTTAATATATAGAATAACCCCGCCATCCAGCTAATCACAAATACGATATGAACAGCTTTAAAATATTGATAATATGGTTGAAGAATTTCTATCATTATAGGATTAAAGAAATAGATTTTTGATCTAAAATAAATCAGAATGAGTGCCTAACCTCAACAAGATGATCCCATTATCTTCTGTAATCTCGAACCAAATGATTAGTAGATCAGGTTTAATATGAGCCTCCCAATTACCTTTGTAATTTCCGGTAAGCTTGTGGGCCAGATGTTTTTTTTTAAATGCCGCTTGCACCATTAATTTGCAGTTTCTGCAAAAAAGCCTCAATCAACTCTAAATTTTGAGATGCTCTTTTAATTGCTTTTTTTGCATCCTTTTTGAATTGATTTGTAGGCTTTAAAGTGAACATTATAAAGAACCCAAAAATGATTTTATATCTTGTATAGGTTCTCCAATTCCAATCCCTTTATGTGCATCTTCAATGGTTTTGCGTGTAAGTTTATTCGGAATTCTAGCTTTTTGATCACTATTTTCATGAATAGTAACGCCAAGTTCTTTCAACAGGCTTTTCACCAATGAACTTTTGTTTTCAGGAATATCAATAATTAATGTCTCCATACTCAAATATAATCAATTTTGTTCCGCAGCCAAATTTCGACATACAGGATTTAGTACCTAAACTCCTTCACCACATCAATTGCATATTTCACGCTATCGAAAGGAATATCTGGCATAATACCGTGACCCAAGTTGAAGATAAATCCTTCTGTTCCACGCATGCGCTCAAACAGTTTATGAATTTGTGCTTTAATCACCGATTGATCAGCATATAAAATATGTGGATCTAAATTTCCCTGGACAGCAATACCTTTTGGCAAAGCATTTTTGATATTCAATAAATCGGCGTTCCAATCAACTGAAATTACATCTGGTTTCGCCTCTGCCATCATTGGCGCAAATACAGAACTTCCTTTACAGAAAGAAATCACTGGGATATCTTTTCTATTTAAGTTTGAAATAATCTCCTGGATATAACGGTGAGAAAACTCTTGATAATCATTCCATGATAAAGCAAGCGCCCAGCTATCGAAAATCTGAACGGCGTTAACACCTGCAGCAATTTGAAGGTTCAAATAATCTGCCGTTACTTTAGCAATTTTCGCCAAAAGCTTATGCGCCAATTCTGGTTGGTTGTGTATAAATAGCTTCGTTAACTTAAAATCTTTAGAAGACCCACCCTCAATTAAGTAACTCATTACTGTAAAAGGTGCACCAGCAAAACCAATAAGTGGAATACTGCCGTCTAATCGTTGTTGAATCACTTTAATTGCATCAGCTACATATTGTAACTCATCCAAACAATCAACGTTTAGGTTTTCAACATCTTGTGCCGTGCGTACCGGATTAGCAAACTTAGGACCAACACCCTGAGTAAAGCTTAAATCGCCACCCATGGCTTCGCCCGTTACTAAAATATCACAGAATAAAATCGCTGCATCAATTCCTAATAAATCTACTGGCAACATCGTTACATCGGCAGCAATCTCAGGAGTTTTACACATCTCTAAAAAAGAGTACTTGTTTTTAATCTCCCAATATTGCGGCATAAACCGACCAGCCTGACGCATCATCCATACCGGTGGACGTTCTGTTTGTTTCGAAAATGCAGCGTCTAAAAATAAATTATTCTTCATGATTTGTAGTTGTGTCGATCAATCGTCACCCTGAATTTATTTCAGGGTCTTAATAGCAAGAAAGATGCTGAACTAAATTCAGCATGACGATTGAGCAAATTTTAATTGCGCAAAGGTATGAAATAAAAAAAAACGAAGAACCTTTTTATTACTAAAGCGGCGCCTCGTTTCTCAAAATGACAATACGAATATTATAATTTGCTTATTTCTTTTTCAATTTTAACGATAATGTCTTTAGAGCGTGATGATTCAGAAAGTTCTTTGGCCTTGGCCACATAAACTTCCGCCCTTTCTTTATCTTTTCTACGTAAAGCGAGGTTGGCCAAATGAATCAATACATAAGATTTCTCATTTTTTCCGCCAACAGGAAAACGACTGGCCAACTGAAAATGATATTCAGCTTTTTCGTAATCTTCCTCTTTCAAAGCCATATTGCCTTGCATGAATTCATAGTATCCTCTACGATTCTTTGATAATCGCTCAGGATTTGGAACTTCAGCAAGCATCAGCTTTGCTTTCCCAAATTCATTGTTTTTGAAATACTTGGAAGCCATTAAAACAGAGCTGTGTCTAAAATGACTCCAAATCAAAAAGAGCAATAAAAACCCCGCTACTGCTGCCAACTCGTATTGATCGTAAACGATACAAACCAAAGCAGCCAGCAAGAAAACGGCCATTAAAACATACCGGCCTAAACTATTGTACATTAATGACTATCAGTGAATTTATAACCTACACCACGAATAGAGTGGAAATAAACTGGGTTTTTTTGATCAGGTTCGAAATACTTACGGAAAGTTAGAATGAAGTTATCAATCGTTCTTGTTGAAGGATAAACATCATAATTCCACACAGTTTCCAAAATCTGTTCACGAGAAACCGCATCGTTTTTACGCTCAATTAAAAGCTTTAACAACATGGTTTCTTTTTTAGTTAATGGCGTAATGGTGCCATCATCATGTTTCAATTCAAAGGAATTAAAATAGATGGTTTTATCGCCGATTTTATAAGAATTTAATTCTTTCAAATCATCAGATTTCAAACTGCGTTTAACCAAAATTCCAACACGGAGAATTAATTCCTCTAAGTTGAAAGGTTTTACTAAATAATCATCAGCACCCTTTTTCAAGCCTAAAACACGATCTTCTGAAGTATTTTTAGCCGTTAAAAACATAATCGGAACCTCTGCATTCTCTAAACGGATTGTTTCGCAAACCTGGAAACCATCCATTTCTGGTAGCATCACATCCAGAATGATTAAATTGAAACGTTCTTCTTTAAATATTTTAAGAGCGGTTTTGCCATCTTTAACGGCATGAACTTTATAACCCTCAAGTTCTAGGTTTAATTTGATAGCATCTAACAAGTGATCCTCGTCTTCTACCAATAGAATTCTTAATTTTTGTGACATAATTGAGATTAACTAAATGTTACTTCAAAAATACTTCCTTGAGGCAAATTGTCTTTTACTGTAATATCTGCATCATGGTATTGTAAAACCTCTTTCACAATAAACAAGCCTAAACCTGTTCCCTTCGCTTTCCTGACATTCTCATTACCAACGCGGTAAAATTTATCAAATATCAACATTTTTTCGGCATCTGAAATACCCGGCCCTTTATCTACCACACTCAACTGAATATGCCCTTCCACCTCATCTAAATAAACATTTATCTCATCGCAGGGACTGGAATATTTAACAGCATTCTCAATTAAATTCGTAACTACTGACGATAAGGCAAACTTGTCACCCATTATCTGCAAATTTGGCTGAATATGCGCATTAATAAGCTGTTCGTTTCCGCATGAATGCACCTGCAGCCGATCTGTAATTTTATAGACCAACTCCGAAAAATTAAATTCCTCCTTCGGAAAGGTGTACGAACGGTTTTCAATTTTGGTTGCAAGCAACATATTTTCAACCAAATCGTCCAAACGCTCAATATCTTTCAGTGAATTATTCAACAAAGAAACCTGACGGGCTTTATCTAAATCTCTTTTAACAATGGTTTGAATGGAAAGTTTGATGGCAGCCAATGGCGATTTCAACTCATGCGTGATAGACATTAGAAAATTTTGCTGTTGCTCCCTCAATTTATCTTCCCGTTTTAACGATTGATGCAGGAAATAGCCACCAATGCAAAGCAAAAACAGAAATACGGATCCTTCACCCATAATCATGGTCATGCGGCTTGGCTGCAAACGCACCACCAAAGTGCCCCAAGAAATAAGTTGAATTAATGCGTAAAGTAATAATGCGTAAAATATGATAATGGATTTCTTCATCTGTCTTTACCAGGATTGTTAGGCTTTAAGGTTTTAAGATATTTCTCAAATAGCTAAATTATTATTAGAAAAGCAAGTCTCTGTACATTTCGGTTATTTCAGCCCCGCTTTCCGTTGCAATCTTTTTGCAAAGTTACTAACTCTAACAGGCGTTTTGCTCATTAGAGTTAGTAACTTTTAAATCAAAAAGTATTTTCACATCAATCGCGTTTAGATCACTTTGGTTTGTGCAAGAAGCTTAAAACCACCCCCAACCTCTCCTTGAAAATAAGGAGGGGAGTTCCCTCAATTTTATAACCAAACTCGTCATTGCGAGGTACGAAGCAATCCTACAACAAAAGCTATTTTAACCCAAAGCTTTAAGATTGCTTCGTACCTCGCAATGACGAAACCGTGACCTTATATTTTCTTACGTGCCTGCCACAGGCACGTATACTTACTATGGTTTAAACTCTCTGTGGTTAAACCCTACTTCTTAAACACTAAATCCAACGCCTCAAAAATCGCTCTCTTCGCTTTCTCCAACTCGATTTTAGTATGTGCCGCTGAAACAAAACCCACTTCATATCCCGAAGGACCTAAATAGATTCCTCGGTTTAACAGTTCACGGTGCATAATTTTGAATTTCTCCATGCTGCTTGCATCGATATCATCGGCAGACTGTATTTTATCCTTCTCTGTAAAAGCAAACCAAAAGATAGAACCCACCGTAAACACCTTAAATTTATAATTTCTCGCCGTAGCAAAACGCTGAATACTGGCTACAAAATCTTGCGTTTTGTTATTTAAATCTTTGTAGAAACCAGATTTGTTTAATTCCGTTAAGGTTGCGATTCCCGCAGCCATCGCCACTGGATTGCCAGATAAAGTACCGGCCTGATAAACGCCACCATCTGGAGAAATGTGCGCCATAATTTCAGCCCTTGCACCGTACATCCCAACAGGTAAACCGCCACCAATGATTTTCCCATAAGTGACTATATCGGGCGTGATGCCATAATAAGCTGCAGCACCTTCAAAGCCAACCCTAAAACCTGTAATTACTTCATCGAAAATCAAAAGCGAATTATTTTCCTTACAGATTTTGCTCAAGAACTGAATGTATTCCTCATCCTGCATAATCAAGCCATTATTGGCAGGAATACCCTCAATAATTACCGCAGCGATCTGGTCTTTAAATTGATTAAAAGCTTGTTCAATTGCAGTCTTATCATTTAAAGGAATCACAATGGTTTCTTCAGCAAAAGATTTTGGAACACCAGCCGAAGATGTTTCGCCAAAAGTAACCAAACCCGAACCTGCTTTTACTAGAAGTGAATCGCTATGGCCGTGATAACAACCTTCGAACTTTAGAATTTTATCTCTTCCGGTATAACCTCTAGCTAAACGAATGGCCGACATCACCGCTTCAGTACCAGAACTTGTAAAACGGATTTTCTCTACAAAACGATTGTTTTTGATAATCAATTCCGCAAGTTCGTTTTCCAAAGCTGTTGGCGCCCCGAAACTCATTCCGTTTTGCATTACCTCAGTAACTTTCTCACGAATTTTTGGATTGTTATGGCCCAAAATTAATGGCCCCCAACTTCCGCAGAAATCAATAAACTGATTTCCATCGGCATCCCAGATATAGCAACCATCTCCTTTTTCAATAAAAAGTGGCGTTCCATATACTGATTTAAAAGCCCTAACCGGTGAGTTTACACCCCCTGGGAAATAAGTTTTTGATTTCTCATACAACTCCGCAGATTTTACTCTTGAAATATCAGGCTTACTTCCTGTATTTACTGGAACATCGGCCTCGTTGCCTGAAAACATTTTCTTTAATGAATCTAACATTTTTTTAAGCTAAAAGCTGAAAGACTAAAGGTTAAAGCGAAAAGTAAAGCGCTTAAAATGGCTTTGGTCTTTCGGCTTTAAACTTTCAGCTTATCTACATCCAATCGTTATTTAAAATATCTTTAATGTGGTAAGTGGTTATAATACTTGCTCCAGCTCTGGCAAAGGCATGCATGGTTTCCATTACCACTTTCTGCTCATCAATCCATCCACGTTCTGCAGCAGCTTTCACCATCGAATATTCTCCTGAAACATTATAAACCGCAACAGGCAAGTTTGTATCCTGTTTCAAACGTTGAATAATATCCAGATAAGCCAAACCCGGTTTTACCATCAAAACATCTGCTCCCTCCTGCTCGTCTAGTTGTGCTTCACGCAGAGCTTCCAGAGGATTTCTGAAATCCATTTGGTATGCTTTTCTATCACCTTTGCTTGGCGCACAATCTGCAGCTTCCCTAAATGGACCATAGTAAGCCGATGCAAACTTTGTAGCATGACTCATAATGGCTGCATTTACAAAACCATTATCATCCAAAAGATTACGCATCGCTTCAATTCTCCCGTCCATCATATCCGATGGTGCAAACATATCGGCTCCTGCTTGCGCATGCGTTAAAGCCATTTTTGCAATCACATCAACCGTTTTATCGTTTTGAACATAATCGTTCTCCATAATTCCACAGTGACCGTGAGTGGTATAAGAACAAACGCAAACATCAGTGATCACATATAAATCTTCTCCGAATTGTTTTTTTAACTCGCGAACGGCAGTTGGAACCAGTGAATGATCATGATAGGCTGATTTTGCATCAGCAGATTTTTCGTCGCCTACGCCAAAGAGCATGATTTTATTCAAGCCTTTTTTCATTCCCGATTCTACGTCCTTCACCAAAGTATCAACCGAATAATGGTTCACTCCCGGCATGGCATCAATCGCATGTGTCACATTTGTTCCTGGCACAACAAAATACGGGTACACAAACATATCTTTCGATAGTCGGGTTTCGGCTACCATCTCTCTAACCAACGGGTTTTTCCTTAATCTTCTCGGACGGTGTAACATTTTATTAGTATCAAGTATTTAGTATCAAGCTCGCCTGCCGCTTAGGCTGGTATCAAGACTTGGGTATTGTATTATTACGAGCATTTTTAGTTTTTACGGTCGTCATTGCAACGCAGGCAAGCAATCCTAATGCGTTTGCAATGAAGATCTTTCGTAGTAAGATTGCTTCGTGCCTCGCAATGACGATGCGGTCTTGCTTTTCGCTTTAGTCTTTCAGCTTTAGTCTTTCAGCATCCAAACCCCTACCTTGAACCTTTAAACCCTCAACCTCTATTTAATTTCTATTCCAAAAACCGCTTCTGCCAAGCCAATTTCATCAGGCGAATATGGCAAAGCATACTTTACGCCCATTTCGTCAAACTTCTTGCCTGTAGAATTTCCAATTGCAATAACCTGCTGACCAGGTTCCAATAAATTATCAGCGAAATAAGCATCTACATTTGATGGACTGGTAAAAATTAAAACATCAGCATAACTCTGATCGATATTTTCTTCGATTACCGTTTCGTATATTGGCAAGTCGATAATTTTTGCATCAGCAGGTAAAGATTTCTGAATGGATTGTAAAGAATCCTGCGCCCTTGGAAATAGAACATTGTTTCCAGAAACCAGTTTCGCAAAATCTTCTGCAACTTCAGAAATATCGCCGCTTGCACCAACGAAATCTGCAAAATGATTAAATTTGCGTAAAGCATCTTCAGAACCTCTTCCCACTACGCCAAATTGTGTTTTCTTTGGCAATTGCGGTTTTAAATTGAAGAAATACTCCACACTATTTCTACTACTGAAGAAAATCCAATCGATATTTTTTAATATAAACTGGTCTAAAACGGTAACGATAGGAAACGTACGGATTAACGAACGACCCTCAATTTCTATATTGTTATTTTCTAACGCTTTGCGGAAATAACTGTGCTCACCAATTTCACGGGAGATGAAAACCTTTGTAGGCTTTTTTCTTTCCTTTGAAAATTTAGCCACGATTTTCTCTGCTAAACCATCTGTTGTTTCAGAACGTAAGAATAAACGCTCAGGAAAATCATCGGCAGTTTCCGCTTTCGAAGTCCACACTTCGTAGGCGCCATCTTCTTTTTTGCAATAGCAACCCAAAGGCATGTGGCAGCCACCTTCAAAAATATTAAGCACTTTCCGTTCTACACCAACCTCTTCTGCTGTCGCAGGATCATGCAATTTTTGAAGTGCATCGAAGAGCTCAGTATCATTCTCCCTGATTTGAATAGCCAAAGCACCTTGAGCAGGAGCAGGAACAAATTCTGTCGGCTCCAATTCTTCAACGTGAAATTCACTAACATCTAAGCCTAAGCGTTTAATACCTGCTTTCGCCAACATAATAGCATCGTAATCTTCATCTCTGAGTTTCTGAATGCGGGTTGGAACGTTTCCACGTAAATCTTCGATTTCCAAATCAGAGCGTAAACCCAAAAGTTGCGCTTTTCTTCTGTTTGATGAAGTACCCACCATTGCGCCTTTTTTCAGAGACAATTTTTGAGAAACATCAACACAGTCTTTTAAAATCAAAAGATATTCGGTTGCTTCTTCGCGTGGCGGAATTGCAGCAATGGTTAAGCCAGCAGGATGGTTGGTTGGTAAATCTTTAAGGCAATGTACCGCCAAATCGATTGTTCCGCCCAAAAGTTCTTCTTCCAGTTCTTTGGTAAAAAACCCTTTGCCTTCTAATTTATCCAGACGTAAATTCAGAATTTTATCGCCCTGCGTTTTAATAACTTTGATTTCTGCTTCAATACCGATTGTTTCTAACTCACTTTGGATGTGATTAGCCTGCCACAATGCAAGTTCGCTACCGCGTGTTCCGATGATTAATTTCTTCACTATAAACTTTTAATGAACTGCAAATTTAACGTTAATTTGCTTTATACCATGAATTGTTTAAAAATGAGACAGTGCCGTTACAGAGCAAATGTTTTGTGGGTTTTTACTGACAAATTAAAAATCAAACGGATTGTTATCAGCACAAATTTCCCTCAATAAACCCTTGACTGCGGCAGGCAGGCGGTAGTAGTGGGAAGCCCGCATTCCAATAATTCATTGGAAGAGGACTTGTAACGAATAACGGGGCTGGTTTTGCTGATTAGTACTGCCTTACATTTTCAAATATTTTAATAAAATTAAATCATGGTGTGGAATTTGTACACAAGGCACATCATAACAACACACACAAAGAAAAATAGAATTATGAAACCTGCATAAGCAAACAAAAGCTAAATAAAAAAAGCTTATGCAAGCTTCATTACAATTAAAAACACTAAAGATTATGAAAAAGTTAATAGCAGTTGCACTAGTTGCATTTTTAGGCCTTTCATCGGCAATGGCTCAGCAAACAGATTTACGCAGGAAAATTAGCGTAAGCGGAACTTCTGAAACAGAGGTTACTCCAGACATCATTTACATTGGGATTTCGTTGAAGGAATATTTGAACGGAAAAAAGAAAGTAGACATTACTGAATTAGAAAAACAACTTTTTGCTGCTGTACAGAAAGCAGGAATTGCAAAAGAAAATTTGACCATTAGCAACCTGAGCAGCTGGAATTATGCTACGGAGAAAAAGAAAAATCCTGATTTTTTAGCGAGCAAACAATATCGTTTAAAAGTAAGTGACCTTAATAAATTCGACGCCATTTTAGAGGCTATTGATCCAAAAGGAATTGCCAATACTAACATTGAAAGCTATGATTATTCGAAAATTGAAAGCCTTAAGAAAGATTTAAAAATTAAGGCATTATTAGCCGCAAAAGAAAAGGCAGCTTATATGGTTGAGGCCATGGGCGATAAATTAGGTAGTGCTATAGAGATACAGGATGGCGGCGACAATATTATACAACCTGTTTACAGAAATTATATGATGAAATCTGCAATGGCTGAATCTGCAGACGCAGCACCAGAAATCGACTTCAAGAAGATTAAACTAAATTTCACTGTGAATGTAGTCTTCGAGATTAAATAATCCGTTTTAGCACTAAGATATTCGCATCTTAAAACCTACCAAGAACATTTTGGTAGGTTTTTTGTTACGTACACATTGAAACACTAAAAAAATAGAAATTATGAAAAAATTCATTTACACACTAGCACTTATTTTCTCTTTAGGTATCAGCTTCAACTCCGTTCAAGCGGCTAACAAACCTGCAAAAAACCCTACAGAATTAACTGCTGAACAATCTGCACAGTTAGAAAGAATTAAAACTCGTGTTGAAGAAATTAGAGATATGGATAAATCTAATTTAACAAGAGCAGAACGTAAGGCATTACGTAGCGAATTGAGAGAATTGAAAGGTCAGGCCCGTGCAGTTTCTGGTGGCGTTTATCTTTCAGTTGGTGCAATTATCATCATCATCTTATTATTGATTTTGATTCTATAATCAGAAAAACAATTACATCTATCTATAAAAAACGAAAAGCTTTGCAGTGATGCAAAGCTTTTTTTTATGCCTACTTATTTTCCGTCATTGCGAGGTACGAAGCAATCTAACAGCAAAAGACATTGCTTCGTACCTCGCAATGACGACTTGTGGAAATCTAATCAATCATATCGAAGCCTGTGTATTTTACCAGTGCTTCCGGAATTCTAATTCCGTTTTCCGTTTGATAATTTTCTAAAATTGAAGCTACGATTCTAGGCAATGCCAATGCGCTTCCATTTAACGTATGTGCCAATTGTGCTTTGCCCTCTTTCCCTTTAAAACGAAGTTTTAAACGGTTGGCCTGATAAGTTTCGAAGTTTGATACTGAAGAAACCTCTAACCAACGCTCTTGTGCGGCACTCCACACTTCCATATCGTAAGTCATGGCCGATGTGAATCCCATGTCTCCTCCACATAAACGCAAAACGCGGTAATGCAAGCCAAGCTCCTGCAACAAAGACTGTACATAGTTGCTCATGTCTTCCAGCGTTTCGTAAGATTTTTCAGGATGTGTAATCTGAACCACCTCAACTTTATCAAACTGATGCAAACGATTTAAACCACGAACATGCGCTCCATAAGAACCAGCCTCTCTACGAAAGCAGGGTGTGTAAGCTGTGTTTTTGATCGGCAGGTCTTCTTCCTTAATAATTACATCGCGGTATAAATTGGTAACCGGAACTTCTGCCGTAGGAATCAGGTATAAATCATCAACAGTTGAATGATACATTTGTCCTTCTTTATCGGGTAACTGACCAGTACCAAAACCAGATGCAGCATTTACCAAATGAGGCACCTGCATTTCTTTGTAACCCGCAGCAGTTGCATGATCTAAAAAGAAATTAATCAAAGCACGTTGTAACCTCGCTCCTTTTCCTTTGTAAACCGGAAAACCTGCACCCGTAATTTTAACCCCTAATTCAAAATCGATGATATCGTATTTAGCCGCCAGTTCCCAATGTGGTAACGCTTTAGTTGGCAATTCTGCTGGTGCGCCATGCTCATAAACTACCTCATTTTCTTCGGCAGTTGAGCCCGTTGGCACTAAATGGTAAGGTAAATTCGGCAACTGAACAACTGCATTAAACTGAGCAGTTTCCAGCTCGTTCAATTTTTCGGTCAGGTTTTTAATATTCTCCTTATGAGAAGTGGTTTGGGCTTTAATAGCTTCTGCTTCATCCTTTTTACCAGTACGCATTAAATCGCCAATTTGTTTGGCTGCTGCATTTGCTTCTGCGGAAATTTGATCAAGCGAAGTTTGGGTAGCACGACGATCTTCATCAATTTTGATAATTTCATCTACCAACTCTGGTTGTTTAAAGTTACGTACACTCAAACGTTCTAAAACTTTCTCTCTATTTTCGCGGATATAGTTAACTTGCAGCATTATTTAATTTTTTTACAAAGATAGAAAGAGTTTTCAGTTTTCAGTTTGCAGTTTTAGATCATGCAACATCTTGATACTTGATACTTGATACTTGATACTATGGATGGCAAATTATTCCTCGTACCTACGCCGATTGGCAATTTGGAAGACATGACCTTTCGGGCAATTCGGATTTTAAAAGAGTGCGATTTAATTTTAGCAGAAGATACCCGCACAAGTGCACCCATGCTTAAACACTTTGGCATTGATAAACGGGTATTCTCCCACCATCAGCATAACGAACATAAGGCGACTTCGGAGATTATCAAATTTTTACAGGAAGGACAAAAAATTGCATTGATCTCGGATGCTGGAACGCCAGCTATCTCAGACCCAGGCTTTTTTCTTGTTCGCGAAGCGATAAAAAACGAAATTGATGTAGAGTGCTTGCCAGGTGCAACGGCGTTTGTGCCTGCCTTGGTAAATTCTGGCTTACCTGCTGAGGCCTTTTGTTTTGAAGGGTTTCTGCCCGTAAAAAAGGGCCGTCAAACAAAATTTAAAAAACTTGCCGAAGAAGATCGAACCATCATACTTTATGAAAGTCCACACCGCTTATTAAAAACCTTGGAAGAGTTTGCCCAGTACTTGGGGGCGGATAGACAGGCATCCGTAAGTAGAGAACTTACTAAAATGTTCGAAGAAACCGTTAGAGGCACATTATTAGAAATAAAATCACATTTCGAGAACAATACTTTAAAAGGAGAATTCGTAATTTGCATTGCCGGGAAAGACATGAGTAAAGATAAAAGAGCAAAGAACAAGGATAAATACGATGATGCCGAGTAGTGTCTTAAATTAACCACAATCAATTTAAATAACAATTATGATTAGCATAGATAGATTTTTAAGCGACGAACAAGACCCAAAAGCGGTTGAAAAAGTTATCGGAAAGCTTAATGACCTTTTAACCACAGGCGAAGAAATTTTATACCTCGCCGTGCAAAAAAAACCTGCTGTAAACTTGTTGCCAGATAGTATTGCAGTAACCAATAAACGCATTTTTTATTGCGAGCCAGGAAATTTAGGCCTAACCATGAACTTTAAAGATATTTCGCTTAAAAACATTAAAGAGGTTTCATTCAAGGAAGAATTGTTTGGTTCGAAATTTATTTGTGTGCCGCAAACTGGCGAAAACATCGTTACAGAGTTTATACCTAAAACGCAGGCCAGGAAGTTGTACCAAGCGGCAAATGAGCAGCTAGAGGATTATAAGGAATCTTTAAGACAGCAGAAATTGGAAGAAGATCGGGCAGCTGCACCTATTCAGCCAGCACCTCAACCTTTCGCAGATTTTACACCTATTGAATCTCATACTCCAGAACCTGAGCCTATTCAAATTGCGGAAGTAGTAGAAGAGCCGGAAGATGAGACTACATTAAAACTTCGTAAGCTGAAAACGCTTTATGATAAACACTTGATTACTCAGGAAGAATACGAAGCTAAAAAAGCAGCAATTTTAGATAGTTTTTAAATTCAGGAAATAGGGAATGGAGAATAGTCAATTAGACACAAGGTCGACCAACTAATCTATTTCCTATTTCTCATTTCCCTAAAAAATGAAAAAAAGCTATCTCTTAGCCATACTAAGCGCCTTTTTACTTTGGCTGGCCTGGCCACCTATGCCCTTTACAACTCCGCTGTTGCTTATTGCATTAGTGCCTTTATTTATTGCGCTTGATTCGATTTTTAATAGCGACCAAAAAAAGAAAGGCAAAAAAGTTTTTTTAACCGCAGGGCTTACTTTTCTAATTTGGAACACAGCCTCTATCTATTGGGTATATAATGCCATTAGTGCCTACAATGGTACCGCCGTTGCTATCCCTGTTTCCTTAATTCCTTACGGATTAGGGGCATTTTTAATGACTACCGCTTTCTGGCTTTTTTATCGCTTAAGTAGATATACCAATAAAGTGATTGCCTATTTAGGGCTGATCTCATTTTACATTGCACTCGAATATTTACAACAAACCTGGGATCTGGCTTTCCCATGGATGACTTTGGGAAATGGCCTGGCCGGTATGCACCAACTTGCGCAATGGTATGATTATACTGGCATTTATGGTGGTACATTATGGATTTTGCTAAGCAATATTTTGGCCTTCGAAGCTTACAAAAAATTCAATTCTACAACCGGATATGCGAAATTCAAACCAGCGGGTATTTGGGCTTTAGTAGTAATTGTTCCAGCTACATTTTCCATAGTAACATATTTCAACGCCGAACAACAAGGTACACCCAGCAATGTGGTAGTCGTTCAACCCAATATCGATCCTTACAAGAAATTAAGTGAAATTCCTCCTGCAGAGCAAATTCAGATATTGACTCATTTATCTGATTCCCTTGCACAACCGAATACCGAATATTTTATCTGGCCGGAAACTGCTGTGCCCATTTATGCAGATGAGGATCAGATCAGGATATATCCTGAAGTGATTACTTTACAGAACTTTTTAAGTAAGTATAGAAACGGCACTTTAATTACCGGAATGGAAACCGTAAAAATTTATGCGGATAAAAAGACAATATCCGCAAAACTTGACGAGCGTAGCGGGCGATATTACGATAATTTTAATACTGCAATGCAGTTGGAAAATTCAGCCAATGTTCAGTTTTACCATAAATCGAAACTTGTTCCAGGAGCAGAAAAAATGCCTTTTCCGAAAGTATTTTCATTTTTAGACGGTGTTTTTTCTGAATTAGGCGGAAGTGTTAGTGGATGGGGCTGGCAAGAAAAGCCCAGTGTTTTATATGCACAAAGTGGCATTGGCGCCGCACCTGTAGTGTGTTATGAAAGCCTATGGGGCGATTGGATAGGACACCAAGTTAAAGATGGCGCACAATTTATTGCCATTATTACCAACGATGGCTGGTGGGGAAATACATCGGGCAAAGATCAGCATGAAATGTATGCCAAACTACGGGCCATCGAAAACCGCAGAGACATAGCCCGATCGGCAAACACTGGTATCTCTTGCTTTATCAACCAGCGTGGCGACATTACTCAAAGTACAAAATGGTGGACAAGAACTGCCCTAAAAGCTGATATCAACCTGAATGATGAACTGACATTTTACACCAAAAATGGCGACATCATTGCAAAAGTGCTTTGTATATTAGCTTTAATCCTGGCGCTGATTATTCCTTATAAAAAGTGGGTTAAAAAGTAATTCTATGCTGAAACAACAATATGAACTCGTTTTGTTTTCCAGAGAAACCATTTTAGATTACATTAAAACCATATCTCATGAAGACTTCACTTGCGATAACAGTGCTTTTGGCAAAGGTTCTATTCGTAATTTGTTGGTTCACATTTGTGATACTTACTCCTCATGGATTGTTGAGCGAGGACTAGGCTTACCATTAACTTATCCCGCTTTCGAAAATTACTCAACTTTGAATGATTGTATTGAATACTTCAACCGGATTAATCTTTCCATCGATCAATTTTTAAATCAGTTTGAAGGAAATTATCAAAAAGAGATTCAGATTTTTCGCAATGGCAAAACAACAAAGATTAGTGCCTTGCAATTGTTTACACACGTGATTACGCATGAGTTTCACCACAAAGGACAAATCATGTCGTTGAGCAGAATTTTGGGCTATACACCCGTTGATGCTGACATTATTCGCTAAAATTTAAAGAAATGCAATACCATAAAAATTATACCTGGTTTTTCCTTTTGATTGTTTTGATTTTAAACATCGCCCTTGATCAGATATCAAAATTCGTCGTTCGAAATGAGATTTCTGATTACGAACATATTGTGTTGATTAAAAATTTTTTCACCCTAACTAAAGTGGAGAACAGTGGGGCTTTCTTAAGTTTAGGCGACAATATGCCTTATATTTTTCGTCTCATCATTTTAACAGGTCTACCCGTCTTATTTTTAGGTTACGGCCTATATTATTTATTTTCAAAAAAGAATTTACCGAGCACCATGCAAATTGCGCTTTGCTTTTTAATTGGCGGTGGAATGGGTAATTTGTACGACCGGATTGTTCACGGTTCCGTTACTGATTTCATGCACATGGATTTTCAAATCTTCCAAACCGGTGTTTTTAATATTGCCGATATATCAATCATGATTGGCGTCGGCATCTTACTCATCCAATCATTAAGAATGAAGGCAACACCTACAGTGGATCCATCTAACGTAGAAAAAGAAGATTAAAACTTTATCAAATGTTAACGAAATAATTGCGTTTGCTATACAAACATTAGGTTATATTTATTGTTAGAAATCTTATCTCAAAAAAAATAATTCAACATGAAAAGAAATGCAACAGCCGTATGGCAAGGCTCTATTAAAGAAGGTGCCGGTAAACTGACCACACAAAGCACTACATTAAATGACACACAATACTCTTTCAATTCTCGTTTTGCAGAAGGAGTTGGTACCAACCCTGAAGAATTAATTGCCGCTGCGCATGCCGGATGTTTTACCATGAAGCTTTCTGCTAACTTAGCTGAAGCAGGTTTTACCGCCACTAAATTGGAAACGAAATGTGAAATTAACTTAGATCCTTCAAAGGGAGAAATTGTAGAATCGCATTTGACTTTAACTGCGGAGGTTCCAGATCTTACTCAAGAAAAATTCGATGAATTAGTAGCTGATGCAGAGAAAAATTGCCCGATTTCAAAATTATTAAATACTTCGATTACTGTTGACGCAACGTTAGCATAACTCAAAAAAAGCTTGTTGATTATTGGTCAACAAGCTTTTTAATATCCTCAAACCTACTAGATTTGGTGTTTACCTACAATTGGCATCCGCCTACCCATACCGAAGGCTTTAGGCGAAACTCTTAAAATTGGAGGAGTTTGATAACGCTTGAACTCAGCTACGTTAACCATTTTAATTATCTTTTTTACAAGTTCTTCATCAAAACCTTGCTCAATAATTGCTCTTGATCCTTTCTTTTTTTCAATATGCTGATATAAGATGCGATCGAGCGTGTCGTAGTCGGGTAATGAATCAGAATCTTTTTGATCTGGCCTCAACTCTGCCGAAGGTGGCTTAACAATTGTGTTTACTGGTATAATTTCTTTTTCTTTATTAATGTATCTCGCCAGTTCAAAAACCTGGGTTTTATATACATCGCCAATTACCCCAATTGCTCCACACATATCGCCGTACAAAGTGCCATAACCAACAGCGCACTCACTTTTATTGGATGTATTGAGTAAAATATAGCCAAATTTGTTACTCATGGCCATATTTATTACCCCACGAATACGGGCTTGGATATTTTCTTCTGTCAAATTGAAAGGCAGACCTTCAAAAGCTGGTGCTAAAATGTGATCAAAAGCTTCCGCTACTTCCTTTATCGCAATAATTTCATGCTGGCATCCAATATTTTTTACCAAATCTAAAGCATCCTGAATGGAGTGATCTGAAGAAAACTTAGAAGGCATTAAAACCGACATTACATTTTCAGCACCCAAAGCACGACACGCCAGCGCACACACCACTGCAGAATCAATGCCGCCTGACAATCCTAAAACCGCCTTTTTAAAGCCAGATTTTTCAAAATAATCTTTAATGCCCAGGATTAATGCATCATGAATTTGCTCTATATCGGTTAACCGTTCGGGCTGTGGGTATTTATTTTTAACATTTTCAATTTCATCTAAATCAAATACCTGAAGGTCTTCTTCAAAATATTTCATTTCAGCTTTCATGGCGCCATCGGCATCAAAAACGAGCGAGCCGCCATCGAATATAATTTCCGTTTGTGCTCCCACCTGGTTCACATAGAAAACCGGCAAATTGTACTTCTTTGCATTATCGGCCAAAACTTTAATCCGCTCATCATCA
Organism: Pedobacter sp. AC212; assembly: GCF_979258625.1. Taxonomy (NCBI): domain Bacteria; kingdom Pseudomonadati; phylum Bacteroidota; class Sphingobacteriia; order Sphingobacteriales; family Sphingobacteriaceae; genus Pedobacter; species Pedobacter sp. AC212. Next base: position 5,168,899 of record NZ_OZ409870.1, read on the forward strand.
TGCGTATAAGAAAAAGGGGAAGCCGCAATATTGATCATTAAATCGGGTTGCTCCTTAATCAGTTCATCCATCGGGTTTGAAACATATAATGGGTTATCATTAATGTTCCACAAATCCTCACAAATGGTAAGCGCAATCTTTTTTCCTTTGAAATCAATACACTTGAAGCTTGAAGCAGGTTCGAAATAACGGTATTCATCAAATACATCATAAGTGGGCAGCAACGCTTTCTTTGTTATGGCTTTTACTTTACCATTTTCGATAAAATAAGCCGCATTGAATAAATCCTTACCATCGAGAATATCGTTTTTAACCGGCAAGCCAATAATACAAGCAATATCCACACAGCTTTTTGCAATTTTTTGAGCCGCATCTTCGCAAAGGGCTATAAACTCATCAAACTCCAGATAATCTCTCGGTGGATAACCACAAACAGCCAACTCTGCAAAAACAACCAGATTAGCACCTTTACTTTTTGCAAGCTGAATGTGCTCTACGATCTTGTTCGTATTATTTTCGAAATTACCAATGTGGTAGTTGAGTTGGGCCAGCGCTATTTTCATTTTGAAGAATTAAGTATCGAATATTAAGAAAAATGTAAAATGCAAATTAAAAAAATACACCAAAATTAAGTGCAAGATAATGGTTTCTCACATCGCGGTTTTTATCAGTTGTGATATTAGTAAAACCATTATTATAGGTTAAACCAGCCAAAATACTTGCGTTACCAGAAATATCGAATTCACCTCCAGCTCCGAGTATTAAACCCGCCCGATAGAATTTCGTAAAATCTGATATTTTTTGATTATCGCCAACAGTACTAGCACCACTTACTGCATCTTGCTTAGCGCTAATGTTAAATCCGTTCGATAAACCAAATTGTCCATACCAACGTTTGCCATCAGCTTTTAGCGTTTTAAGCTTCACCGTTAACGGCAACTCAATATATTGCATCTTATATTTCAAATCGTAAGCCACAGGAATACTACTATTTGCATTTGCATAATAAGGTGAAACGTTTACCTCAGTACTTTTTCCGTTGATAGTTGTAATGGTTAAACCAGTTGAAAAACTGTAGTTCGGGGCAAAATTAAAATCTCCTATTAATCCATAAGAAAACCCAAGTGCAACGCTGTTTGTTTTTCCAGGTTCAGGTTTTATCCAACCGATAGTTGGTGTAGCGGTTAGGCCTAATCTGAAACCATAATTGGTTAATCGAGAATTTTGAGCATAGGAGACAAAACCCAAAAAAGATAAAATTAAAATAGTCGTTATTTTTTTCATGCTTAATGTGATTATATTTGTTGTACATGATGTATAACGTAAAACACAGGCAAATTTATCTAATTTTTCTTTTTGCTGCCGCATTTATTTCTTGCAAACAAAGCAAACGCCCTGATGTAAGCAACATTAAGCTCGATATAAAAATTGAACGATTTGATAAAGAATTGTTTGCCTCGAAAGATAAAAATGTAACCGCTACCAATACCTTTCTTTCAAAAAAGTATGGTTTTTTTTATGATGATTATATTCATAAAATGATCGGCTCTCCTGATTACAGCAATGACGAAATATTGAATACCTTATTTAATGATAAAGCTTACAGTGATTTAACAAAGGAAGTTGATAGTGTTTACCCTAATTTAAAAGTTCAGGAAGCAGGTTTAACAGAAACTTTTAAATACATCAAATACTATTACCCGAAGGCCAAAGTGCCAAAAATAATTTCATTTGTTTCGGGTTTTGCTTATCAGATGCCCGTTGGAGACAATTATTTGGGTATAGGTTTAGATATGTTTTTAGGTAAAGACAGCAAATTTTATGGTGCCATAGTCCAAAGTGTTCCTTTATACCTATCGCGAAGATTTACTCCCGAATATATTGTACCCCGGGTAGCAGAAACCTATGCTCACGAGGACTTGTTTCCAGAACCAGATGAAAACCGGACGTTATTATCCAAAATGATCTTCCAGGGAAAAATTCTTTACTTTCTGGATCAGGTATTACCGGAAGATATGCCAGACTCTACCAAAATTGGCTACACACAGCAACAATTACAATGGACCCAAGATTTTGAAGGTGATATTTGGGCTTACTTTTTGGAAAACAACTTCCTTTATGAAACCGACTACCACAAAATCCAGGTTTTCCTTTCTGAAGGACCATTTACACCTGCATTGGGCGACCAAAAGTCGGCACCAAAATTAGGCGTATGGACAGGCTGGCAAATTGTGAGAAAGTACATGGCCGAAAATCCGAAAGTAACGCTACAGCAACTCATGGCAGATAACGATGCGCAAAAAATTCTCAATCAATCTAAATATAAACCGAAACAGAAGTAAACGTTGGCAATTAGAAAGACTCAGGCAACAAACAAATTAGCCGGTTCTTCAGTTTAAACATCAAGTATTTGTAAATGAGAGTAGGTATCGTATTATCAGGAGGAGGAATTAGAGGGATAGCGCACCTTGGCATTCTTAAGGCATTTAAGAATTTGGGAATTACCTTCAGCCACATCAGCGGAACAAGTGCGGGAGCAATTGCAGGCGCTTTTTTTGCAGCAGGAATTGATCCCGAAGAAGGACTAAGCATTTTCTTAAAAACTAAACTCTGGCGTTTTATTCGCCCGGCCGTTGGCTCACTGGGTTTGATAAATATTGAAAATACCGCACACATACTTAGAGAATATTTCCCTGAAGATAGCATCGAAAAACTGAAAATACCACTTACAATTGCGGCTGTAAATTTTAGCGAAGGCCGCTTGGTATATTTTACCAAAGGACCACTGATCAGGGCCATACAGGCATCAAGTTGTATTCCTGGTATTTTTAAACCCATAATGATTGATGGGCAGATGTACGTTGATGGAGGAATTCTGAATAATTTCCCAGTCGAGCCTTTAATGGAAGAATGCGATTTCATTATTGGTTCATCTTGCAATCATTTAAAACCCGTAGATAAAATTACAGGCATTACCAATTTAATGGGACGAGCAGGAATTATGTCGATAAACCACGATATGGAGCGTAAAGCTAAGTTCTGTAATGTGATGATTGAACCAAAAGGTTTAGGTGCTATCAGTACCTTCGATATGAAGCGGGCGGAAGATATTTATTGGCTGGCACACGAAGAGGCTTTGATTACCATTAAAAATACGCCAGAAATTAGGGAACTTATCACGCCAGTCCGCTAAAAGTGAATTTGCCTAGCCAGAAGTGTCGTAAGATGTAGGATTTTTATAACCAATGAGAAGATTATTCCACTTTATAGGGAAACCGAATTATAACATTATTAACATTCTTGGATTTCCATCATGCTTTTAACGCCCCCTTTAGGGGGTTTGGGGGTTCAGGCTAACCAATCTTTCCCCATCTAAAACCGGAATAGCTTTACAAACATTTAACTGCAAACAGAACACTACATCATCCTCAATATTTAATTGTGCTAAACGGTGGCTGTGAGAAGATTTATGTAGATATTTCCTTAAATCGTCTTTTGCAAGCAGGTATAAATCTTCAGCTGCAACGCTGGAATCATCGAAGTGTTCGAAATTTTTGCGCAATTGATTTACAACTGCACCGGCAAACAAGGTATCTTCCAAATTAAATTGGTCTTTCCATCCAGCGCAAAGTAGCAGAACGTTCTTATCCTGGCTTGCCAGATATTTACAAAGCGAATCTAAGTTTAAGAATGAACCAATCACCACCTGATAAGCCCGTTTATTGGCCAAATGCAACGCCTTAGTTCCGTTTGTGGTAGTAAGAACAATTGTTTTACCTGCAACTTTTTCTTTGGTATAAGAAAATGGCGAATTCCCAAAATCGTATCCCACCACCACTTCACCATTCCGTTCTGCAGCCAATAAATAACCTTTATCGCTGTAGTTTAGGCAATCTTCCACATTGGCAACCGGAATAATGGCTTCAGCACCATTTTCAATTCCGTAAGTAATGGACGAAGTTGCCCTCAAAATATCAATAACAACCACAATACTTTGCTCAATATCATACAGATCGATCAAAGCAGGTGTTAAACAAACTTCTATTTTTTTTGACATTTCTTAGATTTGAGTACTGAGATTTAAGATGTGAGACCAAGAACAAACGAACTCAAATCTCACATCTATTGTCTCAAAATCTTATTTATAAAATGGAAACTTAACTACTTTAGCCATAATTGGCGTATTGCGGATGTTGATAAAAACTTCCGTTCCTTCTTTCGAAAATTCTTTAGCTACATAACCCATACCAATTGCTTTCTGTAACGAAGGTGCCTGCGTTCCAGAAGTTACCTTACCAATAATATTTCCATCAGCATCAGCAATTTCATAATCATGGCGAGGAATTCCCCTGTCAATCATTTCAAAACCCACTAATTTCTTTTGAATACCAGCTTCTTTTTGTGCTTGTAGCGCATCAGAGTTTGTAAACGGTTTTGAAAATTTGGTAATCCAGCCTAAACCAGCTTCAATTGGCGAAGTAGTATCATCAATATCATTTCCATACAAACAGAAACCCATTTCTAAACGCAACGTATCACGGGCACCTAGGCCTATTGGCTTGATATTATAAGCTGCACCAGCCTCGAAAATTGCATCCCAGATTTTATCTGCATGCTCATTGTCAAAATAAATTTCAAATCCTCCTGCACCAGTATAACCCGTAGCCGAAATAACCACATTATCAACGCCTGCAAATGTGCCCTTAACAAAGGTATAATACTCCATTGAAGCTAGATTAACGTCTGTTAAACTTTGCAAAGCATCAGCTGCTTTTGGTCCCTGAATTGCCAATAAAGAGGTTTTATCAGAAATGTTGTGCATCTCCACATCCTGATTGTTAAACTGTTTAATCCAGTTCCAATCCTTTTCAATGTTCGATGCATTAACAACCAACATATAGGTTTTTTCATCTATACGGTAAACCAAAAGGTCATCAACAATTCCCCCATCTTGATTAGGTAAACACGAATATTGAACTTTGCCATCATATAATTTTGAGGCATCGTTACTGGTTACGCGTTGAATTAGATCTAGAGCATTTTCACCTTTCAGTATAAATTCACCCATGTGGCTCACATCAAAAACACCTACACTATTACGCACCGTTGCATGTTCAGCGTTTATACCCTCGTAAGTAACAGGCATATTATAACCTGCAAATGCAACCATTTTAGCGCCTAAAGCGATGTGTTTTTCTGTTAATGCGGTGTTTCTCATGAGTAAATTTTAGTTGCGCAAAAGTAATAAGAAAACCGGAATGTTTTATCCTTAAATTTTTGGCTTTTTAATTGAGTATGGAAAAGAATGCAAGCATTTCATCGCCTTTTCAGTCCTGCTTTCTGCTTTACTTACCCGATAAAAAAATCGGGTTTCGTGTTCGCTCCAATCAGGTTTACATCACCTAATTTCTGCTTAAAACTTAAGTTGTAATAAAGGTAGCGAGTTGATTAGTTAAAGCAGTTGCGAAAATATGTAAATTAGAAAATCAAATCACAAAGCGAATAAACAGACAATGGCAACAGAAATCATAAGCACCACGCCAGAATCAGAAATTGTAAGCACAAGAAACTTCGATGCTCCTCGAGAACTGGTTTATAAAGCGTGGGCAGATCCAACCCATTTAAAAAACTGGTGGGGACCAAAGGGTTTCACCACTACCTTCAATATTTTCGACTTTTGCGTAGGAGGCAGATGGAGCTTTATCATGCACGGGCCCGATAAGGGGAATTATCCTAACGAATGTGAATTTATAAAAATCGAAGTGCCATCGCTAATAGCCTGGAAAAGACATTCAAAACCTCACTTTCAAGTTTTGGCCACTTTTGATGAAATCACCGAAAACGAAACGCAGGTTGTTTTCAAAATGCTATTCAATTCTCCAGAAGAGTGTAATAAACTCAAGCCCTTCGTAGTGGATAAAAATGAAGAAAATTTTGATCGATTGGAAATAGAATTGAATAAGATGAAATAAGTGAAACCAATTTATGCTAAATTACAAAGTTTAAGAAACACCAGATCATGACTAAAATTCGCTTCCAATTGCTCATATGCTTCCTTATTTTTTCAACGGGCCAGGTTATTGCACAAAGCAAAATCACTAAAAAAGAATTAAAACCTTTTATCGGGAATTGGAAGGGAAGCCTTACTTATATCGATTATTCTTCGGGCAAACCTTATACCATGCCTGCCAATATCGAGATTAAGAAGGGTTTAAATGCTAACGAACTGTTGATCTCCAATATCTATCCTAACGAACCCAAGGCCAATTCAGTTAAGACCTTAATCATTTCTCCAAAAGAAAATAGCTTTGATGGAGCAACTGTCAAATCGATTACCAGATTAAGTGACGGAAGTACTCAAATTATAACGGAAAGTAGCGGTGCGGATGGGAATGACAAGAAACCGGCACTGATTAGACATACTTATACAATCAGTAAAACGAATTATTCAAACAGAAAAGAAGTACAGTTTTTCGGGGAAACAAAATGGATGAAGAGACATGAATACAGCTACTTAAAAAACATGTAATTTTTTATGCTGTGATTAATTCTTTGTAAATCTCCAGCATTTTACCGGCAATCAATTTTATCCCGTGATCGTTCTCCACTGTTTTTCGGGCATTTTCTCCTATTTCCATCCAGCGCTTCGGATTTATGATACATTGCAAAATATAGCGGTAAAATTCGTCGGCAGAATCTGCTATTAAAATATCGTGTCCGTGCCGGCAATTAATTCCTTCAGCTGCAGTAGTGGTAGCGATAATGCATTTCTTCATTGCCATGCCTTCAATAATTTTTACCCGCATGCCAGTGCCAGAAATAAGTGGCACAATCATAATCGCTTTCGAATTCATAAATTCAATCGCATCAAAAACTTCTCCCTCAACAATTAAGTTATCAGAATCATATTCAAAAAAATGTTTCTGCATGTTTTTGCCCGCGATGTAGAAACGAAGGTCTTTATTCAATTTTTCAATATCTGGCCAAATGTCATCGAGAAACCACTCCAACCCTTCCTGATTTGGACGCCAGTCCATCGCCCCCAGATGAAATAGCGTAGGGAAACTCGTTTTCGTTTTATCAACTTTATACTTTTCTAAATCAATGGCTACTGGAAAAACCGTCATCGGCACTTCACAACCAAACCTGATAATACTTTGCCTGTCGGGTTCGCTAATGGCAAATATTTGATGGAATCGGTTAATTTGATCGGTTTCATAAGCTTTTAACCGTTGAGCTAAAAAAGCTAAATACTTTCTCCTAATTAGAAAACTTTCTGAGTGAGACAGTCGTTCCCACATCGTAAATTCGATATTATGGGCCCGATAAATGAGCTTTGCATTGCTATTTGCTTTTACAACATCCAGGTAAGGCACTACAAATAATCCTTCGAACTGGATGACATCAAAGACATTTTCCCGCAGAATATTTTCGAGTTGTCGTGCTGCATCCTCACTAAAATACCTGGAAACATTATACGATTCATTGGTGAAAATGTTAAAAAAAGCCGACCATACATTTACTTCAGTGTCGAGATCTACAGTATGATACTTGATCTTTTCGAAAATCGGATCGTAAATATCCTCCATATCAATTCGACCTTTCATAGGGTTCAAACTAAACAAAGTAATGTCTGCACCAAGTTGCAGCAGGCCTTTCATGGTATTATAAACCACAATTGGATAACCACTATTTGGCGGGAAGGGAATCCGCTTAGTAATTAACAGAATTTTCACAATGTTGTGAATTTAACTAATTAAAGCGGTTTTTTAAAAAAATTCATTAGTCGCGTAAGTCAACGAATTTTTTGTTCAATGCATCGAGTTTTCTTACTCTTCCTATTCTATTCTGGTACACGCTAAATTTACCTTCCGACTCTGCCCTGATATCATCATAAGTTGGATCGATTATCCAGTTGCCTCTCGCATCTACAATGCCATATTTATTGTTTTTTGAATCTTTAGCTACAAAATAGCCTTCATTAAACCATTCCCGATCGTCTTTATGGAGTTTTAAAGTCACTTTCTTGGTCACACTTTCTGGGTTACTATTTTCTACATAGATCATAATATGATCCACAGGGCCAGCATAGAAAGTTTTAGCAAATGTTTTTTTATCAGATTGAGCAGGTTTTTTTAACAGGTTTTCGGCTAAATAAGCATCAACCTCTTGCTTTGATTTCAATTCTTTATTATCAATTAAATCAACCGCTTTTTGGTAAGTGGGCAGAGTCTTTTTTAACCATTCTATCATTTCTATAGAAGGAATTGAATAGCTTGTTCGCCCAGAATTTTTCAACATTTCAGCATTTTTATAAAAGCCGTGTGTTTCGCCAATCCGCTTATCCATAACTTGCGGATAGCTTATTTTCACCTCTCCATTTTGGTTGCCTTGCCATTCAATTCGCCCACCATCTACTTCGGCTATTTTGTTAACACTATCCAATCGGTAACCTCTAAACCCTTTATGTTTAAACTTAACATCAAAATCTACAGCACGAATGGGTTTATCAACAGGAATTAAAAATTCGTTGTATTTAAATCCATTGGCATCTTGCCCATTGCTTTCTTTTATTTTGGTAGTATCTAATGTTTTATAATTTCCATTCACCGCTAATGTTGTTCCATCCCAAAAATGTATTGTACTTGGAATAAATAAAGGGGCATTGGCAATTATCGCATTGTCTCCAATCTCTAAACCTAATAAATTATTCAAATCCATAACATCTACAGAAAGTTTTACTAGGTTATTTGGCTTAATAACTTCAGCATCAATCTGTTCATCCTTTTTAATGAAAGATACAAATTCATCAACTGTAAGGTACCTGATGTAATCGGATGTAAAGTTATACTGGTTATTTTCGTCAAATGCTTCCTTTGTCGATAAACTAGAAGGTTTAACTTCTAAGCTTGTGATATCAATAATATTTTCAGTTTCATCGATATGACCCTGTAACTCATCTCTTGTTTTTTGCAAATCGTTATCAACGTTGCATGCCCAGAGAAGGGTAAAGAACCAACAAATTAGTGTGAATATTTTCACCTTCTTAAAGTGATTTGTTTGAGAAAGCGACATAAATTTTGTTTTTGATAATGATCTGATTTATCAGGCAAGATAAAAATCAATTTTAATAAAGCGAATTATATTGCTTTTGAAAACAAATCGAGTTGTGGATCGCTTACATTGAAAGTTTTCCGATGGAAAGGAGATAAACCAATCTCAATGACTGCTTTACGGTGGGCAATGGTTGGGTAGCCTTTGTTTGATAGCCAATTATAGTGTGGAAAATCGATGTGAAGGTTGCTCATGTATTCATCTCGATGGGTTTTTGCCAGAATGGAAGCTGCAGCAATGTTCAAATACTTTCCATCACCTTTTATAATGCAGCTGTGTGGAATTTCCGGATAAGCTTTAAACCGATTTCCATCGATAACAAGATAACCAGGTTGAGTGTGAAGCTTCTCAACTGCTCTATGCATCGCCAGGAAAGAAGCATTAAGAATGTTGATGCGATCAATTTCTTCATGATCACACGAAGCTACTGCCCAGGCCAAAGCTTCTCTTTCAATTATCGGCCGAAGTAAATTTCGCTGTTCGTGTGTTAATTGTTTCGAATCGTTTAAGCCATCCAACACATAACCTTTTGGTAAAATAACCGCCGCAGCAAACACTGGCCCTGCTAAACAGCCTCTTCCAGCTTCATCGCAACCGGCCTCTAAAAATTCTTCCTGATAACAAGCTAATAACATCCTGCAAATTTAATGAATAACGGATAAAACTTGTGAACTGGATAAGAAAGGGTTAAATTAGTTTTAAACAAATACTAAATCTATGCGCAACCTCACTTATTTCATCTCTCTTTTATTTGTTTTTAATTTTGCAAATGCGCAAGCAACTCGAAAGCGAAAGCTAACCATTGAAGAACTTGATGCAAAAATGGAAGCTAATGTAAAATGCTTAAAACGAGATGTTTATCCGGTTGACAAAAGAAGGCTAATGTTTCCCTTTAAAGATGCCGCAAAAATTTCATTCATTTCCTTTAGAGATACCACATCGGAATTTCGAAGTCAAATTCCTATAAAGAACAAGAAATTAGATAGAAGTTTAGTATTGGAAGAAAGGATACTCTCACAGATAGAGATCGACAAGTTATCAGATCTAATTTTTAACTATGGATATAGGTCTAGAAGTTTGCCTAGGCTAGTAAGAAATTTTAAATGCTACAATCCTCACAATGGTATTATCTTTTTTGATGACAAGAAAACTGTGAAAGATTACGTCGAAATATGTTTTGATTGTGAAAAATTTGTACCAAGCACTAACAAAATTAGTTTAGGTGAACTTTGCACTGAAAAATTTAGTCTTTTGAAAAAGCTATTTTTAAATAATAACATTAAAAAAACTTCTTCCGAAGATATTTATCCAGAATAGCTATGAGATACAACGAATATCTTGCCGCTCGTGTAGCAGAAAAATTGGAGCACCTTGCCGATGTTGAAGAAAAAGAAATGTTTGGCGGATTGGTGTTTATGGTAGATTCTAAAATGTGCATCGGTGTAATGAAAGAAAAATTGATGCTTAGGATAAATCCCGCAAGCTTGCAATTGCTGGATAATGAAGATGGATGGGAGCAAATGATGATGAGTAAAACCGTTATGAAGGGTTATATTTTAGTTTCAGAAGATGTACTAAATAGAGAAGAAGAACTAAAATTTTGGCTAAACTTAGCTTTGGATTTTAACCCTTTGGCTAAAGCATCAAAGAAAAAAAAATAGTGTTGGTTTTTTGAGTTGATTTAATCAACCAAACAATTATCGTATCAAATCTTTTTTAATCATTTTATTGGCAGTTTAGGCCTGTACAATGAGGCGGTGGTTCGTGTCTACGACACCATACATTTTATTCTTAAAAATTTAGACAGCCTCTAATTTAAGGTGCATATTTTTTTCTACAAGCATTGCTATTTAAACCTGATTGTAGCAGAAATACTTTTTGTTGCAGCAACCCTGAATATGCTGTCAATGCTGAGGCACGAAGTAACTGCAGCCGATGAAACAGATGCTTCGTGCCTCAGCATGACGGCAGTTTCAAAAAGATTGCAGCGAAAGCGGGGCTACAGGAACCTATTAGCACTGAAACTGCTTTTCAAAAAAAATCTAAACCGTTGTATTCTGCCCCTTCACATCAAAAGCGTCCCTCAAGCCTATCGCTAAAACATTGAAAGCATAAACGGTGAGCATAATCGCCAAACCAGGTAAAACTGCCAAATAAGCGGCATCCATAATGATGTAGCCATAATGCTCTTTAATCATGCTTCCCCAGCTTGGCATTGGCGGTTGCGCACCGAAACCCAAGAAACTTAGTCCAGTTTCTAATAAAATAGCTGATGCAAAATTAGAAGAGGCAACAACCAAAATTGGTCCCGCAATATTAGGTAAAATGTGTTTAATGATGGTTCTTGAGGTACTAAAGCCTAAAGCTCTTGCGGCCTCTACAAACTCCACTTCTTTTAAAGCCATTACTTGCCCACGCACCAAACGGGCCACATCTACCCATGTAGATAAGCCAACGGCAATAAAAATTTGCCAAAAGCCTTTTCCAAGCGCAAATGAGATGGCGATAACTAATAACAGCGATGGCAAAGACCATACTACATTCATAAACCAACTGATTGCAGCATCAGTTTTTCCACCAAAATAGCCTGCAATTGCGCCTAAGCTTACTCCGATAAATAGCGAAATTAAAACCGCCATTAAGCCCACAGATAGTGAAACACGAATACCAAGAATCATCCGGCTTAATAAATCACGACCATAGATATCTGTACCTAGCGAATAGGTTTTTTCGTAAACATTATATTGTTCGAATAATGTAGCCGGTGTACCAAGCTTAGAATATGGTGTACACCTGGGACAAAGTTCTCTTAAATTATACTTTATTTCTGGAGCTTTCTCCTCGTCACCGATGTATGGCGTTATAAAGACATCATTATCTTCAATGCGATAAGACACAATTGGAATACTTGTAATACTCGACTTTTGTCCATTTAGCATTTTCCCGAAGAAACCAACCGCTGCGATATTTGGATTTTTATTGAGAATGATAAATTTAAAGGTACTTCCAGGCTTTTTCTTATTAAGGGGTAATATTTGCGTATTGGCGTCAGGTGTACTATCGGGCGTAATGATATAACCTAAAATACCCATCAACACCAAGAGTAAAATAAAAATGAGACCGCCAAAAGCGAGCTTATTTCTTTTAAACTTTAACCAGACTTTTTTAGATGGGCTATTATCCATTATTTAACCATTCTGCCTTTCCAATTGTACTTACCGCTGTTTCCGGCAATACCAATGTAAACGATGTAAAGTATATGCAAAACATTTAAAACTGGGATTAGCACGAGTAGTCTCCGCTTATTTGCGAAGCCAGTCACATCCCATAAAAATAATGTTTCTAAAATCATTTTAACTATCAATTGGTAAATTGTTATTGTTAAAAAGCCTGGAATAAATAATCCTGTAATGAAGTTTGCTAAAATACTCAAATTGAATACCCAAACGAAAACACCCAAAACGATGATGGCTTTATTTTTATAACGTGTGCTTTTCGAAGCCCACCTTTTCCGTTGTTGGATAAATGATTTTAAGTTTTCCTTCGCGTGTGTATAAACGATAGCTGATCTGTTTTTCAGAAACCCTATTTTATCTGGATACTTTGCAGCGATTTTATGCAACAAAAGTTCGTCATCGCCAGAGGCCAAATCATCGATTCCCTGAAAACCACCTACCTCGTAAAATGTAGCTTTCTCATAAGCCAAGTTGGCCCCGTTACATGTAGACGGCTTTTTATTCCCGATTGTGGATGCACCTAAGCCAATTAGATATAGAAATTCTAAGGATTGTAACCGCTCAAAATAAGTTTTCTCTTCAAAATAAGATACAGGCGAAGAAATCATCTTATAGCCCTTATCCTTATAAAATTCTACCACCGAAGAAAGCCACTTTGTGCCCATCACACAATCGGCATCTGTAGTGATAATTAAATCGCCACTGCAAGAGCCAATGGCTGTTTGAATCGCCTTTTTCTTGTAGGAATTTAAAGCCTGATTCTCATTTAGCTTGATCAGTTTAACCCCACGTTTGGCATAAGAGGCAACGATTTCTGCGGTGCTGTCTGTAGAATGATCATCGATAAAAATGATTTCCGTTAAATCCTTTGGATAATCCTGGGAAATTAATGCTTCTATTGTTCGCCCGATATTCAAGGCCTCATCACGTGCAGCAACAATAACAGAAACTTTGGTAGAGGGCGTGATGATACTTTTTTTATATAAATTTAGGTTATACCAGCCTTTGATAAAAGTAAGTACGAGTAAACCATAAATAATGGTTAAAGCAGCAGATAGTAGACTAACTAGTTTTAGGATTTCCAAAAAAATTGAGTTTAAAGACGAAATATGTGCCTAAGATAGCAGGAATAATAATATTTATTAGCCAAATACTGGCTGTGCAGGCAATAACCGCAACGTGTTGATTGGTTACATGTTTAAATAATTCTACCGCGGTTACACTTCTAATGCCCACATCGAAGAGATCTAATGATGGCAATGCAGATTGAATCAGGAATAAAAGGCAAGTCATCATTACGATATCCAGATATTGCAAGCCAGGGATTAGCCATACAAATAAAATGAAGTATTGAAAACTAAAAACCAGATACCGGGCCAAACAGAAAAGCATGATTTTGAAAAGTTCTTCTTTTCTATATCGACCTAGAATGCTGTAAAATTTCTTGTATTTACGGGTGAATTTAAAAGAAAGCAGGATGCCATTAAGCCATTGAATATTGAAATAAAATACAATGAAAAATAAGCAAAAGGCCATTGCTAAAATCACGACTGCCAAAAAAACCAAATGATCGATCGGTACAAATCTGTAGATAAAAAAGCATGCTGCTATAGCGCCGAAAACGTTTGTCAACACCAATTGACCAATGTTACCAACCGTCATGGCAACAATGCCCACTATTCTACGTTTTGGGGAAAGAAAAAAAACTCTTCCTCCATATTCGCCCAACCGGTTTGGGGTAAATATGGCTAATGTTAGTCCGCAAAAAACAGATTCGATTGCCCTGTAAAAACTAATGCGTTCAATGTGACTCATTAATCTTTTCCACTTTGCGGCTTCCAAAAACCAGTTTAAAAACATGAGCAAAACCACGAAGCCGATAATACCGAAAATTTCGACTTGAGGAATATTTTTCAGAAGTGATGCAAAATTCTCAAGGTTTTTATTGGCAACAAGCTTATGATAAATGAACCAAAAAGCAAATACTACAATTGCAGCTTTAATTAATATTGATAATATATTTTTATTCTTGCCTGTCAAGATTATCATTTTAGTTTGCAAATATGCTTAATATTGCTGTAATGTTGAATGAAAAAAAAGAACGGATAATTATGGGCATCGACCCCGGCACTGCGGTAATGGGTTATGGCGTAATTTTAGAGAAGGGAAATAAAACAGAACTGATTAGTTTAGGGGTAGTTAAGATGACGCACCTTGATGACCCATTCTTAAAACTCCAACGCATTTTCGAAAAAACAGTGGTGCTTATTGACCAATATAAACCAGATGTTTTAGCGATTGAAGCACCTTTTTATGGAAAAAACATTCAGGTACTCTTAAAATTAGGAAGAGCGCAAGGCATCGCCATTGCAGCAGCACTTTCCAGAAATATTTCAGTAACGGAATATTCTCCTCGAAAAATCAAACAATCCATTACCGGAAACGGAAACGCAACCAAAGAGCAAGTGGCTGCGATGTTACAAAGGTTATTGAATTTTAAAGAAACGCCGGAGTTTTTAGATGCAACAGATGGTTTAGCGGTTGCTGTTTGTCACTCTTTTCAAAAAATCACCTCGACGGCCAAATCGAAAACTTATTCTGGCTGGGAATCTTTTGTGAGCGACAACAAAACGAAAGTAAAAGGTTTGGCGGTGAAAGTAAAAAAATAGTCGGCCGGTGAAACACCGACCGATGGCAGTTAGCCGAAATCCGTCATTGCGAGGCACGAAGCAATCTCATTTGTTCATGCGATTTATCTTATTGGTCGGTGTCCTCACCGACCAAGTCAATTAAACACCGATACCTTCTGTCTTATCAGTTAGTACCACCCCCATCCTCGGGAGAAACAATTCTGCTATCGTTTCGTGGCAATCTCAATCGGAAAATGAAGCTTATTGCCTATTCTCCATCATATTC
This sequence comes from Pedobacter sp. AC212, assembly GCF_979258625.1. Lineage (NCBI taxonomy): Bacteria > Pseudomonadati > Bacteroidota > Sphingobacteriia > Sphingobacteriales > Sphingobacteriaceae > Pedobacter > Pedobacter sp. AC212. Next base: position 5,184,165 of record NZ_OZ409870.1, read on the forward strand.
CTGGTTGCCAGTTCCATGGCCACTTTATTTTTTCTCACAAAATATCTAATAGTAAAGAAGGCGGCGATGCCAACAAGAACCAACATCCATAAGTTAGCAAGAGCAAGGATAATCTCTTTAAAAATAGTCCAGCCGTTTACAATGTTTAACCACAAACGGTTACCAAATGCCGGGCGATAATCGTAGAGATTGTCGTTTGCAACGATCATTGTTTTAACCGTATTATCCTGGTAGAAGTTCAGGGTAATTGTGCTGAACTTCACCTTGGCATCAATGTTCATATTATCTATTTTCCGATCGATAGATTCATCACTTAAATTCATAGAAGTTGTGATGTTAGCTGTTTTTTTGCTCGGGATTTTCCCAATTTGTTTAGAAGCATCTATCCTATTCTGACCTTTTAATTGATTAGCCAGATAATTTATACTTTGATCGTCGAGCTTTAAAGAAGAATTATCTACAAAAACAGCCATTTTGGCAATCGCGTTTGTAAACTCATCCAATCCTTCTGCAGGGATCTTCGCTACTAAAACACCATCGGTTCGATAGGAAGTAATTTCCTTCGACGAGTCGGCTGTTAATTTAAATTTGTCGGTTTCTTGTATGGTACTATTGATAGAAAATTCGGCAACTGTTCCTCCTTCTGATCTAATGATCTGACTCAGCTTTTCTTTGGTATTTTGAACATCCTTCACACGGAAGCGCATGTCGGCAGTTTTAATAATTTTATCTGCAACTACCGTATCTGGTATTTGTATTTCTTTTGCTTCGGCAGCACTATCCGTAACGTATCCTTCTTTTTTGCTATTGCAGCCAAAAATTGTTAAAATAATGGCAGCAGCAATGATATTCCTTTTCATGATTCTGGGGTTCTAATAAATTAATCATTTTAAATATTTGCTTCAAATGGCCATTAGAAGTTAGACGTTTCTGGTTAGGTTAAGTCGTCATATTTTCCCTTTATACTGAAAATAGAAATAGGTAACCCAATCTTAAAAACGTTTAAGTTTAGATGCAATAAGGCGGATTTTTCCATAAAAGGAAAGGACAGTAAATAAAAAAGCCGATGATATGGGTATATCATCGGCTCTGTATTTAGAGAGAAATATTTTATGCGTCTAAAATTTTGAATACTCCTTTAATGCTGATAATTGCACCAATAAAAAGGATAATCCATGAAACCAATGATAACACCCAAGAATCGAATGCAAAACGAGCATAAGTACCAACCATACAAATCAATACACCAAAAATCATTAATTTATATATTCCTGGCTGGTTAGCCGTTTTCATACTTTCTGTATTGTGCTTTAATTCGCTGTTCTCCATAATATTTATTTTTATGATGCAGCAAAAGTAATACTTATTGCTGAATAATTATAAATGTTTAGTAACTTTTTAATCGTTCTAAACGCTGGTTTGCTTTGTCTTTATCGTTTAGTTTTTCACCCGTATACAATGGTTTTTCCCAATCGCCATACATGGGGTTTGGTAACACGATAAATTTGATCCCAAAAAGGTTTTGATTTGCATTTACCTGATCGAAAGTATTCTTTTGTTCACGATAAAAAATGTTAGAAAAATCGCTCAAATTATCACCGCAGAGCATGAGTATATTATGAGTTTCAGCAACTTTTTGGCGTCGCGGTTCTTTATTTGAAGTTCCTTTTGAAACCAGTAAATGGGCATCATCGGCATAAGGAAAACCAAAAGCCTGTAAATTTTTCAGCGTAGAAGCATAATCCTTTTCATCGCGATTGCTCAGATAAAAAGTTTCAATATTTTTTGACGCTGCAAATTTTAAAAAAGCCAATGCTCCGGGCACAGTATCTGCCTTGGCCAAACTTGTCCACGCAGTCCAGTCTGCAGGATCATAACTCAGTCCTTTCTTAATTTCGTGCCCTTGAAATGGAGAATTATCCAAAACGGTTTCATCTATATCTACAATAACGCAATTCGGTTTCTTACTTGTATCAGCCCACATCGCTTCTTTCAGTGACAAACGAGCGAAATTATAAGCCTGAAAGCATAAGGCCCTATATTCGCCACTGGTTTGCTGCCAAAGTACGGCATTGGTGTAATCTCTGGCTGGGTTTTGAGCTGACGCAAAAAAAGGGAGGAGCGATAAAATGATGAAGATGTATTTTTTCATAACTGGTTATAACCAAAACAAAGATACCAACTCTATCTTTTGCACAAAATTTAAGCTAATTTAATTGCACTTAACCTCAACATGTTACATTGCTGTCACAAATAACTTATACGATATGGGGGCGTATTAGTTTCGTGATCATGAAATTTTATTATTTTTAAACACACACAAATAAAATCAATCATATGAAAACCAACAAATTAATAGGGCTCGCAATAGCTTTATTTTGCCTTGCTGCGTGCAAGAAAGAAAACCCGATAATAGAGCCCCCTGTTATTGAAAAAAGTGATCCCATAGAACTGTTAAAAGATTCAATTTTCTACATTATTGATGGAAAGCAAATGGTACAAAAAAAATCAGAAGACCGGAGTAATTCTCTAAAAAATGCTGTAGCTAATGTTAAGCTTGATTCATTAGTAAAGCAGAAAGAGTATACCTCGGGTGATAAAGATTCTGTGATGTTTGGAGTCGGATTTCTTTTTGGAGATGGAGACAGAAATAAAATTGAAATCTCTTTACTAAAAAAATACAACAAAAATCAAGCTCAGCCACAAACCAACCAAACCTCTAGTTTTGTACCAAAAGATAAATTAGACCTATTTTCAGTGGGGGAACGTAAATTCGCTATGGATTTTAGTAGAAATAACTCACAAAACGGTGTTGTTTTTGAGTTATTTGGAGATAATTATGGCTTGCAAACAAATGGATATCCTAGTCTTGCATATCACGCATTATTAAAGCCTGAATTGCAAAGTCAATCTAAATTTGAAATTACAAAATTGCAAAAACTAAAATCAGGAAGATATTTGATAGAAGCGAGGTTTAATGCATCAGTCTATCGGGGTGATGGAACAAACATTAAAAAAATTGAGAATGGATATTTACGATTAATTATTAATCCAGAGAACCTTTATTTTTAACAAAAAAAGCCCATTTCACTTAAGAAATGGGCTTCTAATATTTTAATGGCTCAAGGCTGAGACTAAACTTATCCGTTCAATGCTGCTGCACCACTTACAATCTCCGTTAACTCAGTTGTAATTGCTGCCTGACGAGCCTGGTTATAAGAAAGTTTCAAGGCTTTCAGTAACTCACCTGCATTTTCAGTTGCTTTGTCCATTGATGTCATACGGGCACCATGCTCAGATGCGTGAGAATCCAACACCGCTTTGTATAACTGAATTTTAATTGATTTAGGAATTAACTGCTCAACAATTTCTTCCTGAGATGGTTCCAAAATATAATCTACATTTGCTGCCTTTTTCTCTTCTTTAGTTTCTGCAACTGCTTCTACTTTTGGAAGAGGCAATAATTGTTCAGTAGTAATAAACTGTACGGCTGCATTTCTGAAACGATTATAAACTACTTCCACTTTATCAAACTCGCCCTTTAAAAAGCCAGCCATAATCGCATCTGTAATTTTAGTTACGTTTTCAAAAGTTAAAGCAGAATATACTTCATTATTATTGCCAATAACATTGTATTTACGTTTTTCGTAAAAATCCTGAGTTTTCTTACCGATGGAGATAATGCTTACGTTACCGTTTTTCAACTGTTCGCTATATTTCTCTGCAATTAAATTATTGGCCGCTTTAATTACGTTCATGTTAAAAGCACCAGCCAAACCACGGTTTGATGATACCGTCACAATTAAAACCTTATTAGGTTCACGCTCTTGGATAAAAGGCGATGAAGAACCTTCTAAACTTGCAGAAAGATTTCCTAAAATCTCTTTCAGTTTCGTTGCATAAGGACGTAAAGCGATAATTGCATTTGTAGCACGTTTCAACTTAGCCGCCGAAACCATTTTCATAGCTTTGGTAATTTGCTGTGTTGATTGTACCGATGCAATCCGGTTTCTTACTTCTTTTAAATTAGCCATATTTTAGTATCTAGTACTTAGTAGCAAGTATTAAGACAAGGTTTAAACCCAATCTTTATACTTGATACTTTATACTTTTATCTAATTAGTATTTACTTGAAATCTCTTTTGCTACTGTATCTAAAACGCCCGTAATGGTATCATCAAATTTACCAGCTTTTAAAGCCGCTAAAGTTTCTGGATGACGCATTTCTAATTGAGTTAAATATTCAGTTTCAAATTCTTTAACCTTGTTAACAGGAACGCTACGCATTAAATTTTTAGTACCTGCATAAACAATTGCAACTTGTTTCTCTACCGTAAATGGAGAAAACTGCGCTTGTTTTAACATCTCTACGTTACGTGCACCTTTATCTAACACTGATTTCGTTGCAGCATCTAAGTCAGAACCGAATTTAGAGAAAGCCTCTAATTCGCGGTATTGAGCCTGATCTAACTTCAAAGTACCTGCTACTTTTTTCATCGATTTAATTTGAGCATTACCACCCACACGTGATACCGAAATACCTACGTTAATAGCCGGACGAATACCTGAGTTAAACAAGTTCGACTCTAAGAAAATCTGACCATCAGTAATCGAAATTACGTTAGTTGGAATATAGGCAGAAACGTCACCCGCTTGAGTTTCGATAATTGGTAAAGCTGTTAATGAACCACCACCTTTAACGATATGTCTAATCGATTCTGGTAAATCATTCATGTCTTTAGCAATATCATCATTCGCGTTAATTTTCGCAGCTCTTTCTAACAAACGACTGTGTAAGTAGAACACGTCACCTGGATAAGCCTCACGGCCCGGTGGACGACGAAGTAATAATGACACCTCACGGTAAGCAACTGCCTGTTTAGATAAATCATCATAAACAATTAAAGCTGGTCTACCTGTATCACGGAAAAACTCACCAATTGCAGCACCAGCAAACGGAGCATAAAACTGCATTGGAGCAGGGTCAGCAGCCGAAGCAGCAACAACAACTGTATATGGTAAAGCGCCATTTTCTTCAAGTGTACGTACAATGTTAGCAACGGTAGAGTTTTTCTGACCAATAGCTACATAAATACAAAACACAGGCTGGCCTGCTTCATAAAATTCTTTTTGGTTAATAATAGTATCAATACAAACAGCAGTTTTACCAATCTGACGATCGCCAATAACCAACTCACGTTGACCACGACCAATTGGAATCATTGCATCAATTGCTTTAATACCCGTTTGTAAAGGCTCATTTACCGGCTGACGATAAATTACACCTGGTGCTTTACGCTCTAAAGGCATCTCGTAAGTTTCACCTAAGATTGGACCTTTACCATCTAAAGGCTCACCCAAAGTGTTCACTACACGGCCAAGCATACCTTCACCAACTTTAATAGAGGCAATTTTTTTGGTACGTTTAATGGTATCGCCTTCTTTAATCTCGTCAGATGCACCCAAAAGTACCACACCAACGTTATCTTCTTCAAGGTTTAATACAATGCCTTGCAGGCCGTTTGCAAATTCAACCAACTCACCCGATTGAACTTTAGTTAAACCGTAAACACGGGCAATACCGTCGCCCACTTGCAACACGGTACCAACTTCTTCCAGTTCGGTTTCTGATTTGAAGCCCGCCAATTGCTGTCTGATAATTGCCGAAACTTCGTCTGGTCTTACCTCTACCATAGTTTTAATTATATCTTTTTGTAAATGTAAATCTTGTAGTTCTTTTGTTATTCTAGTCCCGCTATCCGTTCCAAGTTTTTGTTAATGTCATGCTGAGCTTGTCGAAGCACAACAACAAAAAGCTTTTCACTACTATCGGGTTTATATATTATTGCGCTGTAGTTCTTTTGTTATTTCAGTATCCCTCAAAGTTTAACAAAGTCAATCTTAATACTCGATACTCATATTTCTAAGCAGCAAATTCTTTTTTAAGTTTACTTAAACTACTGGCAATACTTGCATCAAATTGCCTATCACCTACTTTTAAAATAAACCCACCAATTAGCTTCTCATTAATTTTTTCTTTAACGATAACTTCATTGGCACCTAATTCTCTTTTTACAATGGCAATAATCTCCTGCTTAGCAGTTGCGCTTAAAGCAGTTGCTGTAGTTACATCAGCAGTTACAATACCTTTAATTTTATTATACTGTTGAATAAATTGTTTTGCAGTAGCAAATAAAATAGCCGAACGACCTTTATTTACAACAATTTTGAAAAAAGTAAGACTCAACTTACCTAGCTTGTCAGCAAAAATTCCATTCAATATGCCGATCTTTTTATCTAAAGGCACAATTGGGTTCTTCAATATCGCTTCTAGTTCAGGAGTTTCATCAACTACTTTTTCAAATAAAACCATATCATTATAAGATTCAGCCAAGCCGTTATTTTCAACAGCTAAGTCGATTAATGATTTGGCATACCTGCCTGCTACTTTAATTTCTGACATATATTTGAGTTGAAAGTTGAAAGTTTAATGTTGAAAGTTTAACCCCGAGATTGAAACTTTGAACTTTGCACTTTAAACTTTGTACTTTGAAACTTAATTTAATTCAACGTCTTTTAACAAATTAGCTACTAAAGCTTCTTGTTTTGTTTTATCATCCAATTGGTTACGCAAAACACGTTCAGCAATTTCTAATGATAAAGTAGAAACCTGATCTTTCACTTCAGCCAAAGCCACTTTCTTTTGGTTTTCAATCTCGATTTTTGCTTTCTCGATTAATTTAGAACCTTCTACTTGTGCTTGTTTTTTAGCCTCGTTTAAGATACTATCTTTTAGCGTTTTAGCTTCTTTCAAAATCTCATCGCGTTCAGCACGTGCTTGTTGCATCAAATCTTGGTTTTGAGCAGTTAAACGAGCCATTTCTTGCTTAGCCAACTCCGCTTTATTTAAAGCCTCATCAATACTTTGTTCACGCTCATGAATAGCTCCTAAAATTGGCTTCCATGCAAGTTTTCTAAGTAATAGTAATAGGAAAATAAAAGCTAATGCTGTCCAGAAAACCAATCCAATACTTGGGGTAACTAATTCCATTTTTTATATTTTTTTATTGACTTTTTCGTTAAAATCGGGAAAACAACCAATCGTTGAATTCCCGATTAATAATTCTAAATTGCTATTAAACGCCTAAGCCTAATAATGCAACTACCACACCGAATAATGCAGCACCCTCAATAAGGGCAGCAGCAATAATCATTGCAGTTTGAATTTTTGATGCAGCCTCAGGCTGACGAGCAATACCTTCCATTGCTTTACCACCTACATGACCGATACCGATACCGGCACCAATTACTGCTAAACCGGCACCAATTGCCGCGATTGAACCTACCATAACTAATTTAATTATATAATTTGTAAAAAATAGTTTTCTGTTAATGATGTTCTTCTACTGCCATTCCGATAAATAGCGCAGATAATAATGTAAAAATAAACGCTTGTAAAAATGCTACCAGTAATTCCAAAACATCCATAAATAAAACGAATGCAACTGAAACCGGAGCGATAGCCAATGTTTTGAAAATAAAAATAAGTGAGATTAAACTCAATACAATGATGTGACCAGCGGTAATGTTTGCGAACAAACGAACCATTAAAGCGAATGGCTTTGAAATGATACCAATAAGTTCTACCGGAATCATGATTGGATATAACCACCAAGGCACATCTGGCGTAAGAATATGCTTCCAGTAATATTTGTTACCGTTTAAGTTAACAACCAACATGGTAGCAGTTGCCATCACAAAAGTTAAAGCGATGTTACCCGTTACGTTTGCACTACCAGGAAAAACTGGGAATAAACCCAATAAGTTATTAAATAAGATGAAAAAGAATATCGTTAACAAGTAAGGCATAAACTTTGCGTATTTATGTCCGATGTTTGGTTTTGCGATATCATCTCTCACAAATATGATCACTGGCTCCAAGAAAGACTGTAATCCCTTTGGCGCTTTACCCACTCGTTTTTTGTAGCTGGCAGCTATTGAACCGAAAATAATAACAATCAAAAGAATGGAGATAAACATCGCAGCTACGTTTTTTGTAATGGAGAAATCAATTACTGTATCAGATGCTGCTTCATCAATTTGACCATCAGCACCAACAACTTTAATGTTCTTGTTGAACATATCTTTAGTCATGCTTTGTTTTAAACCTGTTACCAAACGGTATTTGTTGTATTTACCTTGATAATCTTGCTCACCGTGATGAAAATGTGCTGAAGAAAAAATCTCCAAACCACCAGAAGTATATAAAATTACTGGAAGAGGAATTGAAGTGTGCCCCCATAAATGCCACACATGCGAATCTGCAATGTGTTCCATAATTACTTTAGTTGGCTCGAACTTTTCTTCACCGTGTTCTGTTGCTCCGTGCTCGCCAGAAACTGCATGAGCAGATTCAGCAACAACACTATCAGGAGAAGCAATAGTACTATCAGCCTGAGCGAAAGTATTATTTCTGATAGATAAAAACGCGATTAAAAGCGTAAAAACAAAGATTACCTTCTTAACTTTCGACACAAAAACTTGGTTACAATCCATTTATTGGCAGTTTTTTACTTTAAATTTTGGTGGCGCAAGTTACGCAACAAACAGTATATTTCAAAGGCCGTAAACAATAAATACACAGAAAAAAAATTTAGTGCAAAAAGTAGCCCGTTTCCCTTTGCTTTTATACTGTAAACCAGCACAAAAGCCATACAAAAAATCATCTTCACTGCAATTGATCCCATGATCGCCATTATGCCAACCTCAGGATCGCGTTTTATACCGATTGCAACCAGCATATATGCGATGTAGGTGATGCCAGCCATAAAGCCAAAAATTACCCAAAAATTCTTAACCAAAATCTGCTTTTCAGGGAAAATGTTGGGCAAAACAGCGATTATCGCTATCAGTATTCCAACAAAAATGAAGTAGATGCTTGTAAACTTGGTTAGCGTCAAAGGAATAATTCTTTACAATTAAAAACTTTGGCAAAGATAAGATTTAAGGATGAAATATTGTTAACTTGTTTGATTTCTAAATAGTTTACCATAAAATTAAATAGCAATTAAGCGATTTAACTTAGGCATGGTTTATCGTGTAGCTTGCTTTATAGCCTGATATAATGCGATGCCCACACCTGCAAGTGCAAATGCCGCTGTTATTAATTTTGTTCTACTATTTCGATGTTCATCTATTTTGTAACCGATAAAAGTTAACAATCCAATAGTAGCAATCATTTGAAACCCTATTGCAGAATATTTTGCCGCTGCATTTACTTTTTTTGATGTATCTTCTTCTTTAGGATTTTCCATTTATAAATGCAATAATTAAGTTAACTTTGAATAATTAAGTTTTGCCAGCAAAGAAAATAATTTTGCTAAAATTTTGTTTATTGTATATCCACTAACGCGACTGATTATACTTGAAAAAATACTCCAACCAGACTTTAAATCCCTTCATCATTCTCTTCAGCCTGCTTTTTGCTTATGGCTGTGTAGCAAATAAAGATACCGCTATCGACCGTAAGTTTCAAAACTTAACGGCACGCTACAACTATATCTATAATTCTAAGGTTCTGCTCACCGAATATAATGACGGTTTACTGCAAAGCTACCCTGATAATTACGAAAAAATATTACCTGTTTATCTTGATCCAGAACCACAGGTTAATTTAGTGCTTACTCCAGGCGCTCCAAACAAACAACTTGATGAGGTAATTACAAAAGGACAAACCATCATAAACGATAAAAGTTTCAGTAATTATATAGACGATGCCTACATGCTTTTAGGCAAAGCGAACTATTTAAAAGGAAACTATTTTATCGCATCAGAGTATTTTGATTACGTAGCTAAAGCTTACGACAAAGATCTACAGACTTTTGTTATGGCTATGAACTGGAAAGCACGCAGCCAAATGGAATTAAATAATATGGCGGTGGCTGATAAAATTTTAGATACCATGCTTCGTGCTGCCGATAATCTAAAGAAAGATATCGCCGAACCTTTGGCTACAACCGCCCAAATGAGGATATATCAAAAAAGAAATAAAGAGGCAATCCTACTACTCGAAAACGCTGTTCGGTTAGGCGATGATAAACAACTCCGTATTCGTTGGCGGTATATTTTAGCACAGCTCCAAGAACAGGAGAACGATCTTCAAAATGCATTCATCAATTACACAAAAGTTGAAAACAGTAATGCACCATTTGAAATGTATTTCCATGCCAATTTGCAACGCATAAAGCTAAGAGCATTAATTAGCGGCTACAAAGTGGATGAAGATAAAGCCCTGTTGGCATTACTAAAAGACGATAAAAATTTCGACTACACCGATCAAATATATTATCAGGTTGGCGAGCTGTTCTCAAAAGAAGGCAAATTTGTTAAAGCAGAAGAAAACTATCAAAAATCAGTTCAGCAGAGCACAAAAAATCAAAACCAAAAAGCGCTATCTTATTTGAAAATTGCCGATTTAAATTTTAAGGAATTCAACAACTACATCAAGGCGAAACTGTACTATGATAGCACGGTATTGATTATGCCAAAAAACTTTCCTGATTACGATAACATTGTTAAAAAAGCAGAAAATCTTCAGTATTTAACAGATCGTTACACAATAATCTCGAAAGAAGATACCGCTCAAATGATTGCCAAGTTGCCTGCAACAGAACGCGAAGCAAAAGTAAAAGCGTATTTAACGCAGAAAGTTGAAGTAGCCACTATTCCGATTTCAAATAATCAAAGCCTTAATAATCCAGATTTTCCGAACCAGACGTTAAACGCTCCTCAAACTGGTGCTGGTAATACTTTCTACTTTAACAATAATGCAGCAATAACTACTGGTTTTGCCGATTTCAAAAAGCGCTGGGGTAATAGGCAATTAGAAGATAACTGGCGCCAAAGCCAACGTTCATCAGCTCAGGAAAACGCACAGGTAATGTCTGGCGGAAACGTAGCCAACACCATCACACCTGCAAATGGAACTAACACCACAACATCAGCAGATCAAACCTCGATAGAAAAACAATATCTGGATGCATTGCCAGTTACACCAGAACTGCTTATTACATCCGATCAAAAAATTATTGATGCTTATTTTGAAATCGCCAGTTTCTATCAACAAGAGCTGAACGACAAAAAAGAAGCCAATAAGATTTACGATGAACTTTTAAGAAGATATCCAAATAATAACCACCTCGCTGCCATTTATTACAGCTTATACCTAAATAACAAAGGTGTTGATGAGAATAAATCAAATGAGTTTAGGCAGTTAGTGCTAACAAAATACCCAGAATCGAATTACGCCAAAACGATTTTAGACCCATCATTTTCTGCCAAACAGAGTGCGATGGAAAACATTGCAAACAACAACTATAATGTTGCTTTTGAGGCCTACGCTAAAAAAGATTATCCAAGAGTAATCAAACAAGCCAATGATAATGTAAATGCATTTCCTGATAACGATCTGGCTCCACAATATGCCTACCTAAAAGCAATTGCAGTTGGCCGTACTTCGAAACTAGATCCATTATTGGCCGAGTTTAATTCCATTACCACCCAATACCCTAACGATTTAATTGTTACACCGTTAGTACGCGATCATTTAAAGTATATTGAAGCAAACTTGGCTGAGTTTAAGCAGCGCCCTGTTGCCTTGATCGACTTTGATTCAAACGAGCCTCGTTTCGTGAGCCAGGCAAAACCAATTGCTGTACCTGCGAAACCACTCAATACCGATATTAATGCTGCAGCAGAAGTAAAACCAGTAGAAATCGCTGTAAAACCAGTGGAAAAACCGGAAGAAGTTAAGCCGATTGACGTAGTAAAGCCCGCCAGTATTTTTAGCGCAGCCACATCAAAAGAGTATTATTATGTTATTGATGTAGCCGATGCTACTTTAACTTTAAGTTCATCACGCTTCGGTATTGGTCAGTTTAACCGCGGAAATTATCCAGATAATGATCTGGCGCACAAATTGGTTGAGTTGGATAATAATCAATTGATTTACGTAACCAGTTTTATCGATTTGGAAGATGCAAAAATTTACGAATCAAGCATTGCTGGTCAGTTAAAAAATATAATGAAAGTTCCTGCAAATCTTTACAGAGGCTTTATTATCAGCAAAGAAAATTTCGAAAAGCTGAATAGTAGAGATCGCATTAATGAATATTTGGAATTTTTGAAAGACAATTATAAATAGGCATATAACCGCCTACAAAAGGCCAAAAAAAGAGTTCATCAAAATTTTAATAAATTTGTGGCCAAAATGGCTTCCAATTTGCTAGGCCTTTGCATTAATTACAACACAAAATGAATAAATCCCTTTCTGCACAAGAAACAAAAAGATATAGTTTAATCATCTGGAAAATATTGGTAGGCGGAATAGCGCTTTTCGCCATTTTTATATCAATGATCGGACTTGGTCTTTTTGGCGAATTACCTTCTTTCAGAGATATTGAACACCCAAAAAGTAACCAGGCATCAGAAATTATTGCCGAAGATGGACGCCCTTTGGGAACCTATTTTGTACAAAACAGATCTAATGTTACTTATAAAGATATTTCCGAAAATGTGATCAATGGCTTAATTGCAACCGAGGATACCCGTTTTAAAGATCACTCCGGAATTGATTTCAAACGTACCTTCACCATCATAGGCTATAATTTAATCGGCAAAAAACAAGGTGCAAGTACAATTACTCAACAGTTGGCCAAAAATCTATTTCCACGCGAATCAAACCTGAATTTTTTCTCATTGGTACTCACCAAATTTAAAGAATGGATAGTTGCTGTGAAGCTGGAGCGCAATTACACAAAGGAAGAAATCATCACGATGTACCTCAATACGGTAGATTTTGGCAATCAAGCTTATGGAATTAAATCAGCGGCAAGAGTTTATTTTAATACCACGCCTGATAAACTAACTTTAACCCAGGCGGCAACTTTGGTAGGCATGCAGAAGGGGATTACGATGTACTCCCCTACCCGTCATCCGGAGCGCTCAAGAAACCGGAGAAATACTGTGATGGCCATGATGGTAAAATCAGAACTATTAACTCAGCAGGATTTTAATGAAGAAAAAGAAAAACCTTTAGGTTTGAAATTTAACGCTGCAACTGTAAACGATGGCATTGCACCCTATTTTAGATCAGTTTTAAAAAACGATATTAAAACAATTTTCCAGGAGCAAGGAATAGTAAAGCCAGATGGTACACCATATGATTTGGACCGTGATGGATTGAAAATTTACACCACCTTAAATTTCGACATGCAGAAATATGCCGAAGAAGCGCAAAAAGAATACATGAAGGTTTTGCAGGCGCAGTTTATCAGCAGTTGGAAAGGGAGAAATCCTTTTAAAGGGAAAGAATTACAAATTGAGCAAGGTGTAAAAAGATCAGATCGGTATAAAGCCTTAAAATTAGAAGGTAAATCTGATGACGAGATCAAAGAAAATTTCAACACCAAAGCAGAAATGACCATATTTACCTGGAAAGGTGATATTGATACTGTTATGAAACCCATTGATTCGGTTCGCTATTACAAAATGTTATTGCGTAATGCGATGATGACAATGGATCCAACAAACGGGCATGTGAAAGCCTGGGTTGGTGGAATTGACTACGAGCACTTTAAATATGATCAGGTTAAAATGGGAACCAGGCAAGTAGGTTCAACAGCTAAACCCTTTACTTATGCCGTTGCTATTGAAAATGGATATTCGCCTTGTTATACCGTTTCTAACACACCGGTAACAATTGAAGGTTATGGAGAAAACTGGACACCGAGGAATTCAGGAAAGCCCCTTCCTGGTGCCATAACGCTACAAAAAGCATTAGCTTATTCTCAAAATTATGTAACCGCATTTTTGATGAAACAGGTTGGACCAGTAGCAGTTTCGAATTTGGCAACCAAAATGGGTATCCCAAATGTTCCTGCCTACCCTTCCATCTGCCTTGGAACTTTCGATTCCTCTATCTATAACATGGTTGGCGCTTACGGTGCATTCGCTAATAAAGGCGTTTATACCAAACCAATCTATTTGCTGAAGATTGAAGATAAAAATGGGGTTGTGCTTTTTTCGCAAAAGGAAATCCCCAAACCAATTATGAGCGAAGAAGTGGCCTATGTAATGACAAGAATGCTCAAAGGAGTAGTCTCAAATGGAACAGGTTCCAGATTAAATTATAAATACAAAGTTAACGCACCAATCGGCGCAAAAACGGGTACCACACAAAACAACTCTGATGGTTGGTTTATGGCCATTACCCCTCAATTAGTTACTGGTATCTGGACTGGTTGCGAAGATCGGGCATTCCACTTTATTAGTACCAATCAGGGAGAGGGTGCAAATACGGCACTTCCTATTTTTGCAGGCTTTATTAAACGGGTTTACGCAAACCCTGCGTTAAAAATAAGTCATGCCGATTTTGAAGCACCAAAAGCAGGTGTATCCATCACCTACGATTGTAACCAATATCAGCAACAGGAAGAGGAAACCAACCCTGAACTTGATGAAAAATTAGGTTTTTAATACAATGGGTTTGCGTGAAGGATAGAAGTGTAAATCCTTTTGTAAACTTGACCGCAGCGAAAGTAAAAACAAAAGATTGTAACGGATAGCCTGACCCTTTGCGTAGCTTAGGGGAACGCCCAAATTCTTTTAACTAATATCGAATCCTTATCCGTTTAGATAAGGATTTCGCATTTGAATACTATTTTTGTAATTGATGAGCACTTTTGACCATAAAACCGCACTAACCGCCATTCCGCATAAACCCGGTGTTTACCAATATTGGGACGCAGATGGAAAGTTGATGTATATTGGTAAGGCAAAAGACCTTCGCAACCGTGTTGGCTCCTATTTCAATAGCGATAAGCAACAATTTAACGGCAAAACCAGGGTGCTGGTTTCCAAAATCAGGAAGATAACTTTTACTATTGTTGATACAGAAATTGATGCCTGGTTGCTTGAAAATAGTTTGATTAAAAAGCATCAGCCTAAGTTCAATATCAATTTAAAAGATGATAAAACTTACCCATGGATAATCGTTAAAAACGAACCCTATCCCCGTATTTATTGGACCAGAAAGGTGATTAAAGATGGATCAACCTATTTCGGCCCATATGGATCGATTGGCATGATGCACACTATTTTAGATCTAATTAAAGAAACATACCCTTTAAGGACTTGTACGCTGCCATTAAACGACAAAAATATTGCTGAAGGCAAGTTTAAAGTTTGCCTGGAATATCAGATTGGAAATTGCAAAGGCCCATGTCAGGCCTACCAAACAGAAAGTGATTACAACCAAAATATTGTTGAGATTAAAGAAATTTTAAACGGCAAAATTGGTAATGTGATTAGGGATGTGAAGGGCATTATCAAAACTGCTTCAGAAGAATTAAACTTTGAATTGGCACATCAATATTCGCGAAAACTTCAGGTTTTAGAGAAATATCAAAGTAAATCGACCGTGGTGAACAGCGCCATTACCAATGTCGATGTGGTAAGCATTGCTTCTGATGAGCGTTATGCTTTTGTGAATTACTTGAAAGTGATGAACGGAACTATCATTCAAACGCAAACTATTGAAATTAAAAAGCAATTGGATGAAAGTGACGATGAACTTTTAATTACAGCAATGTTGGAGTTCAGAACAAAGTTTAACAGTACATCAAAAGAAATCATTGTTCCATTTGAACTTTCTTTGGAAGATGAAACGCTAAAATTTACCGTTCCAAAACTTGGTGAAAAAAAGAAACTTTTAGAGTTATCGCAGAAAAACGTATTGTTTTTCAAAAAAGAGAAGCTAAATCAATACGAAAAGTTAAATCCTGATTTAAGGACCGATCGCATTTTAACAACCATGCAAAAAGATTTGCGACTGACACAATTGCCGAAGCATATTGAATGTTTTGATAACTCCAACTTTCAAGGTAAGTACCCTGTTTCGGCAATTGTGGTTTTTAAAGATGCCAAACCTTCAAAGAAAGATTATCGCCACTTTAACGTGAAAACAGTTGAAGGTCCTAATGATTTCGCGACCATGGAGGAGGCTGTTTTTAGACGTTACAGACGCATGCTTGACGAAGACCAGCCTTTGCCTCAGTTAATTATTATTGATGGCGGTAAAGGGCAGCTTTCATCGGCAATGAAAAGCTTGAAGTTGCTTGGTATCGAAAATCGTGTAACGGTTATTGGTATTGCGAAACGATTGGAAGAACTTTTCTATCCAGGTGATTCGTTTCCGCTCTATCTCGATAAAAAATCGGAAACGTTAAAAGTGATTCAACAACTCCGTGATGAAGCGCATAGGTTTGGTATTACCTTTCACCGCAAAAAGCGTGATCAAGGAACCTTAAAAACTGAATTGGAACAAATTGAAGGCATTGGTAAAACTACGGCCGACAAATTGCTAAAACATTTTAAATCAGTTAAGAAAATAAGAGAAGCTACAGAGAAAGAGTTGAGCGAAGTGCTTAATAAAAAGCAGATGATAACTTTGCAGAATTATTTTACCCCGCAGCCCCCTGAAGGGGAAGTTGAAAACCCATCCTAATAGTTAGGTGTTTGGAAATTATTAACCAACGAAGTCAGTTAGATTGCTTCGTAGCTCTCAATGACGATGTGTTTAACTGATGAGGAGCTAAAAACAAAAAAGCTTCGATTTTCATCGAAGCTTTCCTTTTAGTATTCCCAAAGTCCTTGTTCGTAATCAAGAACCGACTTTTTGATTCTTTCTGATTCGTATAATCGTTGTCTAGGATCAGCAATAATATCTCTTAACTTGTTATCTCCAGGATTTGATTCCTTTACAATATAACTGCTAAACAGACGGCGTATAAAGAAGTCATCAAAGCTTAATGATGAAGCATCATTATTGGTATTGATTAAGCGTTTCTTCGTTAATATTTCCCTAGCTTCTGGATAATAAACCCAAAAAACTGGTTGCCATTGCTTTGAAACCTCATTGTATTTCATTGGTGCAATACCTACAATACGTGGCTCGAAAATAGAACGCTTAACATCAAAAATCCAATCTTCTTTAATTCTAAATTTTAAAAATGATTCAGGATTAAGATCATTTGCAACAGTTTTTACAGTACCTGCTTTAGCATCAGTAACTTCTACGGTTCCAGCGGCAGCCATCATTGCAGAATCTTCCGTCATTGGTGTATTGAAAGCATCGTCTTCGTTCAGCACACTATCAATAGGAGCATAAGCAGTTAATTCTTCTGCTTTAACAGCCGCTAAGATCACATCAATTAATCTTGATTTCGGAGATTTCAGCGATGAATTCACGGTATCTCTTAAGTCAATTTCTCTCCAAATACGCTTTGCATAAAATACATCTTCCTCTCTTACATCAGCCAAAGGCACCATTTCCGTACTATCTATATCCTTACGGGCATAAAAACCATCCTTAGGTGGAACCTTAAGTTTTTTCTTGGCTACTTTAACTGGCGCTGCAACGGTGTCGGCAACAGGTGCTGGTGCAACTGCAGCTTTTTTTGGAGCCAACTTAGTTGGCTTTTTCTGTGCGAAAGCCAACGTAGTAAATAAAGCCAAGGCAATGATGCTTACAATCCTTTTCATCTTCTTCTTATTTAACACTAAATGCTAATGAAGGTAAAACATTCTGGCGGCCATCAGGACCAACAGAAACGATATCTTCAAAAAATACTCTGGTACCTGGGGTTACAGAATTAATTGCCGCTTTAACAGCGCCAGCAAAACTTCCACCACTACCAGAAATAGTAACCGCGTCTGAACGTGGTTTTATAACCGTTAATTTATAACGTTGAATTTTGAACTTCACATCGAAAGGAAAATCATCAAGATCTGCTTCGATTTCTGATTCACTTTTCAATTGAACTGATGCAATGTCACCTCCAGCTCTTCCACCAACTTTAGCTACTGGCTTCGGAATTGCTTTTACTCTAAATTTCTGTGCACCTAAACTCACTGTTTTACCAGCATTGCTTGCACTTACGTTTATAGAAACTTCACTTCCAACTTGTCCTCCAGAAACGTTTACACTGTAGTTTCCATTTGAACCAGACATTGATCCAGCTGATATAGAAGCACGAACACTTTCTAATGGGAAACCAGCAGCAGAAACCGTGAATGGGTTTGAAATACCAGCATAAATTACATTCATCTTTGTAGATGAAACAGTAGCAGATGGTTTTGCAACCTGATATTTTTGAGGCTGCGTTTTGTATTCCTTCACTTGTCCATCAGTTTGGCGAACACGAATAGTACCTACCCATGTAAATTCACCAACACTGCTTGTACCGCCCGTGTAAGTTCCTTTACCTTCTTTAATGGATAATTTATTTCCATTAACGGTAATATCAGGAGTTGATCTCGAATCACTAGCTGTCAAAAATACCTCAGCGGTGTAAGGTTGTCCTTGGATAACATAAGAAGTTGGCGCTACTGCTACCGCTGCAAACTGATCTAAGTTAACCTGAGCTTTATCCATGTTTCCGAATAACTTTTTAACTACTTCTGCTTCAGCATTTTTAGTATCTGTTTGCAATTTTGTCAAAATAGTCATCGCAGCGGTTAATGGCGTTCCCTCACCAAAGTAAGTTTCTTGCCAGTTGCCTTTTCTTTTTCTAACCGGATCTTTGGCCTCTAATGAAAAAGCAACAGTTGCTCTATCAGCCGGATCTAGTAAAGAAATTAGTTTCTCACGTGTAGCGTTAATTCTTTTCTTTAACTCATCAGCTTTCTTTTGGTTGATCATGATATTTTGAGCAATATCCTGATTAGATCTGTTTACCAAATCATCAGTTTCCGGATCTATACCATCTCCAGCTGTAGTAAATTCTTTCTTTAAACTTTCAATGTAGTTATTTAGATTATCAGCAGCTGCCTGTGCTTGTTTAGCCTTTTCGTAAATCGGCTGTGCACGAGCTGGCTCTTCCTTCAGTTTCGAATTTTCGAAAGCAGAAAATAGCTGATTAATACTGGTGTTTACATTGTTTTTAGAGGTATCCAAACTATCATTGATATTTTTGAATGCATCTAAAATTGTATCTGATACGTTTAAGGCAAGCATAGCCAACAATACCAAATACATGATATTGATCATCCGCTGCCTTGTTGTTTCTTTTCCTCCTGCCATGTGTTATGTAGCTTTCTTTTTTAAAATTAAAAACTAGATAATTTATACACGTGGACCATTCATAGCCGATAGCATATTGCCATAAATTGAGTTAAGCGATGCCAGGTTCTTCGCTAACTTATTCACTTCTTCTTTAAACTGTTTCGAATCTTCCATCGATTCGTTAAAGTTTTGCATCGTTAAAGATAAGTTAGAATAGAATTTATTCATCGATTTTAAATGTGCGCTTGAATCTTGTAATTCCAATTCATACACTGCATTTAAAGCAGATAAGTTTTTAGCTAAGTTGTTAACCTGATCATGATAAGCTTGAGAATCTACATTGCTCTCACCCATTGCTTTTAAGTTAGCTGTAGCTTTCTCGAAAGATGCGCTTAAATTATCAAAACCAGCAGAAGCTGTTTTTACTTTGCTTGTGAATTCGTTTGTAGCAGTTGAAGCATCAGCAACATTTGAAATCGTTGCAACTTTATCACCAAATGTGCGCAAACCTGATCCTAAACTTTCGATTAAGTCCGGTCCAATTTTAGCATCTGATAACATTTTATCTAATGCCGCTGTATTTCCTGCTGAAACTGGTGCTGCAACTGGTCTTGCAGAAGCCGTTGGCAGTTCACCTTTAAAATCTTCTCTTAATTCTGGATAAACCCTCTCCCATGCTGGTTCTGGTTCTGGCGGAAAAAATCCCGTCAAAAAGAATAATATTGCCTCTACGCCTAGACCTATACCAATCATATAGTTACCCACGATACCACCAATGTGAAGAATTTTAAATAATGCTCCTACAATTACGATACTTGCTCCCCATGAAATTGCTACGTGTAACCAGCCTGGTTGTTTCTTTGCTGCCATAAAATTTTGATGTTTTTCTTAGTTTTTAGTTGTTTGGTTTGTTTTTTAATTTCTTAAATCAGTTCCAGGGTAAGAGGAAACGCATCTAAAGCCGATATATGATCTTTGTGTATCCTGATATTCGTATGTGGAAACTGCATTTTGAAGGAAATATCCTGTATCCTTCCAAGAGCCACCTTTTATGATTTTACGTTTTTTATACTTGCTGTCTCCAGCATTTGCATCATAAGTAAAGTTTGGACTTAAATCATGCAATAATGGTGCTGCACCTTTGTTATAAGCGGTAATTGTCCACTCAGAAACGTTACCGGCCATATTATACAAACCGTAATCGTTAGGAAAATAAGATCTTACACCAACTGTGTAAATACCACCATCGCTCGAGTAGTCTCCACGTCCAGGCTTAAAGTTAGCTTGCAAGCACCCTTTTGTATTTCTGATATATGGGCCTCCCCAAGGATATTTTGTTTTGGTATTACCACCTCTAGCTGCATATTCAAACTCAGTTTCGGCTGGTAATCTGTAATCAGATCTCGATCCTACAGGCATTCTTCTTGCTTGCGCAACACCATCATATAATCTTGTTCTCCACTGACCGAATGCTTTTGCCTGCTCCCAGCTCACCCCTACTACCGGATAATCATCGTAAGAAGGGTGACTATAGTAAGCACGAACCATTGGATCATTCATCGAGTATGAGTAATCTGTTTTCCAAACCATTGTATCAGGGTAAATTGCAATGGTATAACGATCTATATAATCCTGACGTTTGCTGTTTGGATTTTTATGCCCTAAAGCCGCTTTATCCATGTTAAGTTCC
Source organism: Pedobacter sp. AC212 (assembly GCF_979258625.1). Lineage (NCBI taxonomy): Bacteria > Pseudomonadati > Bacteroidota > Sphingobacteriia > Sphingobacteriales > Sphingobacteriaceae > Pedobacter > Pedobacter sp. AC212. Next base: position 5,204,978 of record NZ_OZ409870.1, read on the forward strand.
GCGTACGAATACTCTAACTTTCTGACATCTATTTCTTTTTTTCCTGGTAAAGCATCCAATCCCGAATAGTACATGCCATCTAACTGACTAGCTTGAGCACCACTGGCACCTTTACCTTTGTTCCGCCAAATGTTTACGCCATTAGTACCTACTTTTTTCCAATCGATGTATTTTTCACCACCGAGCGCATTAGCTGCATTTCCCTTTGGCGTGATCATAAATTGCTGTGGATTGCCCATCATGGCAATTGCAATCGAATCTCTAACCCAATTGGTAAACTGACGATACTCAGCGTTTGAAATTTCAGTTTGATCCATAAAAAAGGCTGGAATAGTAGTCATCCTACTAGGACCATTCTGCGAGAAAGTAATATCTTCATCAGATCCACCGAGTGGTGTATGCCCTGGCGGGATGTAAACCATACCCAAAGGGATTCTGTTGTTTTTGAATTTCCGGTTATAAGCTCCCACTAGCTCGCCCTGACCCCCATGGCCACAACTTGCTAGCAAAACAGTTATACCCGCAATAGCTAGAAGGTAGATTTTCTTCATATTTCTTATAGTGTGCAAAGCACGATTAGGAGCAATTTTATCAAAAATCATTGAAATAATCAACAATTGCAAATATTTTAAGTTAAATCGTTTGTTTAAAGCAAATTGGGCTAGTTAAACCCTTCTTTGGCCTAATTTTGTTGCTGCAAATAAAAGCGTAACCCTGTTATAACAGCAAAGTTACGCTTTTATTGTGTTGACTAAAAATAAATTATTGGTTGTATTATTTATTAGATACTTTGATATAATTTTCAATGGCCATTGTCATTGATGGAACGCCTGGGGTTGGCGCTGCAATATCTACAATCAAATCCATATCAGCACATGCCTTACTTGTATTTACGCCAAAGGCAGCGATACGGGTATTATTCTGTTTAAAATCAGGGAAATTTTTGAAAAGTGATTGAATACTAGAAGGACTGAAAAAGGCAATTACATCATAAAAAACTTCGGCAAGATCGGATAAATCACTCACTACCGTTCTAAAGAGCACTGCAGGTGTAAAATCATATCCGCTCTTTTCCAAAAACTTCATGGTATCTTCCGTAGCTACATCAGAACAAGGGTATAAAAACTTTTCGTTTGCGTGTTTTTTTAGTACTTCAGCCAAATCTGCGGCAGTTTGCTTACCAAAGAAAATTTTACGCTTTCTGTACTGAATGTATTTTTGAAGATACAAGGCGATGGTTTCAGACAAGCAGAAGTATTTCAATTCTGCAGGAACATCATAACGCATTTCTTCACAAATTCTGAAAAAATGATCGGCAGCATTTCTACTGGTAAAAATAACAGCCGTAAAATCGGCAAGGTTAATTTTATCTTTTCTAAAGTCTCTTGCTGGCACTCCTTCAACATGAATGAACGACCTAAAGTCAACCTTTAAATTGTGCTTTTTGGCCAAATCGTAGTAAGGAGATTTTTCTGTTTCAGGTTTTGGTAAAGTAACCAAAATACTTTTCACTTTGCGAATTCTAGAGTCGTTCTTTTCTTGCATTTTCCTTTTTCCTGCTACAATCCTATCGTTTTAATTAGTATTAAAATAGGACATATTTCGAGGGCGCAAAAGTACAAAAATAAATGCATTTTGGAAAACTTATTATTAGAAAGTATAGTAACCCCAGCTCTAAGCAATTGAAAAGCGAAAATTACCCCTAACAATAAGACCGCCAATATGATATATACCTCGCCGTATTTTAAAGGTGACAATGCAAATGACACCACCAGAGGGATAAAAAGCAATGATGCGTTGAAATAACTAAGATACAATATGGAGATGTATTCACCTACAGGTTTTTGAACATTAAATAAAAATCCCAAAAACCTTAACACGACTAATTTTAAAGCATAGAATAGTATAATGGTGATCGAAATTGTGAAGAAAAACTTAAATCCATCTTTCGCTTGATACATATCTCTCCACTGGGCAACCAGGAAGAAAAACATTCCAAAAACAAAACCAAACTGTACAAATAAGAGCAGAAATGGCCAAGAGCTGAAAAGGTTATCTTCTTTGTTGATATTATTTAAAATCCGGTCACTAAAAAAGGATTGTACAATTGCGGAGAGCTGTTTAGAAAAGGCGTTTTTTAAAATCGCAAAAATCACCAGCATCGCAAATATAAAACCCAATAAGCCTACATTACCTTTCGGAATTTGCGAGCCCAGTTGGTATGGATTTGCTTTTCGCTTGAGGTGTGCATATTTTTTTTGCCAGGCAATTATATCGAGTGATGGAAAGAGAAACTCTTTTTCAACACTATCCAAAAGGATGGTTTTATTTAATAAACTATCGGGCAGCGCCCAGGTATGTTTAACAATGGAATCGGTAACAAATTTTTGCCGGGCAAGTGCAGCCGAATCCAAACGGTATCGCTTGAATTGATATTTTACCACCGCTGTTGAATCGGTATTAGCGGAAATCTGTTGTGAAACCAAGCAATTGGATGACAACAAAAACGCGAATAAAACGACAATAAACTTTGGCATGCTGCAAATAAAAATTAAGAAAGCAAAAGTAATCGATTAATCATTGTTTACCTAAAGAAAATAAATGGATATGGATTATGCTGTATCTTTGTGGCCAATGTCCGGTATTTATATTCATATTCCTTTCTGCAAAAAAGCTTGCCACTATTGCGATTTTCATTTCAGTACCTCATTAAAATATGCCGATGAAATGGTCGAATCCATTTGCAAGGAAATCAAAATGAAAAAAGATAGAATTTCCGGGCAAGTTGGAAGCATTTATTTTGGAGGTGGAACACCTTCCATATTATCGCAAGCCGCTTTGCAGAAAATATTTGATATCATAAATCAGACATTTTCTGTAAATTCCGAAGCTGAAATTACCATTGAAACCAATCCCGATGATTTAACATCTCAAAAATTAAAAGAGCTAAAACAACTGCCCGTTAACCGATTTAGCGTTGGTGTCCAATCTTTTTACAATGAAGATTTAATCTGGATGAACAGAGCGCATAATGCTGATGAAGCCGAAAATTGTATAAAAAGAAGTCAGGATGCTGGTTTTGAAAATCTGACTCTAGATCTTATTTATGGTTATCCACTTTTAACAGATGCAAAATGGTTGAGCAATATTAACAAAGCTATAGAGTTGGCTGTGCCACACATTTCTGCCTATGCACTAACTGTTGAGCCAAAAACAGCCTTGGCCCATGCCATAAAAAACAAACAGGAAATTCCAGTGAGCGATAGCCAAAGCGCTGCTCAGTTCGTAATTTTAATGGAAAAGTTACTGACTTCGGGCTTCGATCACTATGAAATATCAAATTTTGCTAAGCCAGATCGTTATGCCGTTCATAATACCAATTATTGGAAGGGCGTAAATTATATTGGTATCGGCCCATCGGCACATGGTTTTGACGGACAAAACAGATATATGAATCCGGCAAATAATGCACTCTACATGGAAACCATTGAAAGCAATAAACTGCCAGAAGTTATAGAGCTGCTGAATTTGAACGACAGATTTAACGAATATATCATGACATCATTAAGAACAATGTGGGGAACGAACTTGCAAAAAATAAATGATGATTTTGGAAAAGACTTTCTGGAACAAACCAAGCACAACATTTTAGGTTTAAATGATAAAGACTGGCTTATTTATGATGGGGATAAAGTAAAGCTGACCGAACAAGGAAAGTTATTTGCAGATCATATTGCATCAGAATTGTTCATAGTAGAATAGAAATTAGTGAATGATTGAGTTATGAAGGAGTGAATTTTAACATTCCATTCAATCCCTCACTCATCCACTTACTCAATATCAAAATATATGTCGAAAATTGTTTGGATAACAGGCGCATCTTCAGGAATTGGAGAAGCCTTGGTTTACGAGTATTATAAAGCTGGCGATAAACTGATCATTTCTGGTCGCAACCGCGATGAGTTGTTTCGAGTAAAGGGAAACTGCCAAAATTCATTTAATGTACATGTTTTACCTTTCGACTTAAGCGAAACTTCAGAATTAGATAGCAAGGCGAAAGATGCCATTAAAATTTTTGGCAAAATTGATCTACTCATTAATAGCGGTGGTGTAAGTCAGCGGTGCCTGGCTTTGGAAACCGACATAAAAACTGAGCAACAAATTATGAACACCAATTTTTGGGGAACTGTTGTTTTAAGCAAAGCGGTTTTACCAACAATGATAGCAAACGGCGGCGGCCAAATCGTTGTGGTCAGCAGTCTGGTTGGAAAATTCGGAACGAAGTTAAGGTCAGCGTATTCCTCTTCCAAACATGCTTTACATGGCTATTTTGACTCTCTTCGTTCGGAAGTGTTTGACCAAAACATAGATGTTACTATCATTTGCCCTGGATTTATTAAAACGAATGTGACTTATAATGCCTTAACAGGCGATGGGAAACCGTTGAATACCATGGGCGATGCACATGATAAAGCCATGTCTCCAGCCGAATGCGCCAAACAGATGCTAAAAGCTATTCAGGCAAAAAAAGAAGAGGTTTACATTGGAGGGAAAGAAACGAAAGCGATTTGGCTGAAACGTTTCTTTCCAAGGGTTTTCTCTAAAAAAGTTCGTACAGCGACCGTGATCTAATCGGTAGAATATCATTGGAAAGTGATCAAGGTCATTTCAAGTATAAATCTTTCAGTTTTTACTTGAAATAATACTTAAAATGAAATCGCCGAATGCGACCCAACTATTTAAACCATACATTGGACTAAGCATTTAGCTGGAAAGTGACGAATTGCACTTTTCCCTCATAATCAGCGGATAATACTACCCAAACAAACCTAATTCCTCCATCGATTGAAAGATTTATGGCGGAATTACCTTTTGCTTTTTTGGTATGATAAAACCAAGTCGTATCGTATCCATTTCTATTGGCAATACAAATCAAGAAGACGCCCTTTTGCTTAGCTAAGTTTTTGGTTAATTTCATCAGATAGATACTTAGGCTAAAATATCTCAATCATCTCGTCACTTTTATGTCAGCAGGATTTCAAAGTTTTAGCGATTATACACATTGAACCTACTAAGTGATTAATTTCGCCTCATTAACTAAGCGAAAAAGCTAAGCTTGGATAGACATTAATTTGGCATTATACAACTGAACATGCATCCCAATATCTTAAAAATCCAAAATAACATAGCGCCCTTGAGGCAGCAAATTATTAATCACAAAGTTTATTCTGCAATAAGCGACCTGGAAGATCTTCAAACCTTCATGGAACACCACATTTATGCAGTTTGGGATTTCATGTCGCTGCTTAAAGCATTACAAATAAATTTAACCTGTACAACTCTACCTTGGTTTCCGGTTGGAGATGCGGTTACAAGGCAACTGATAAACGAAATAGTTGCCGGTGAAGAAAGTGATGTAGGTGCAGATGGAGAAATCAAAAGTCATTTCGAGCTATACCTGGAAGCGATGGTTCAATGTGGAGCAAATGTTAAGCCCATCAATCAATTTCTGTTGTCGTTACAGAAAGGCCGTGATTTCGACATGGCTTTTGAGTTGGCTCAAGTTCCGCCTTCAGCTAGAGCCTTCGTTGATTCGACGTTTAAGACAATAAAGAGTGGAAAAGCCCACCTTCAGGCCGCTAGTTTTACTTTTGGCCGCGAAGATTTAATCCCAAATATGTTCTTTAGTATGGTTAACGATTTGAATAGCAATCAACCAGATCAGGTTTCTATTTTCAAATATTATTTAGAACGCCATATCGAAGTTGATGGAGATCATCATAGCCACTTAGCATTAGCTATGACAGAAAAACTTTGCGAGAAAGACGAAAGTTTTTGGGCAGAAGCAGAAGAGGCAACGATAGAAGCCTTGCAAAAAAGAATTGATTTATGGGATGCCGCTTATGCAGAAATTGTGGGCAGAAAAGTTTTGGCTTAGCGTTAACAAAACATCAAGCTAATGCTAATTCTGAATTAAGTAAATTGCGTCACATTTGATTAGAGATATATTATTTGTAAAATAAAATTTACACATTTGTTGTTCGGCAACAAATAACCGATTCAAAACGCATGAGTTTCATATTAAAACCTGTAGATATCGTCGAGAATATTACTCCCGAAGATTTCAAAAAAAATTATTTGAAAACAAAAAAACCATTGGTAATTAGGGGCTTAACAAAAGATTGGCCAGCTAGAGAAAAATGGACAACTGAATATTTAAAAGAGATTGGTGGCGACTTGGAAGTGCCTTTGTACGACAACTCAAAAGCAGATCCTTCTAAACCAATTAATGCAGCTACAGCACACATGAAATTCGGCGATTATTTGGATTTAATTAAACGCGAACCCACTGAATTGCGAATATTTTTCTTCAATTTATTTAAGAAAGTGCCAAGCTTAATTAACGATGTAAAAATACCAAAAGATTTAATGGGTGGCTTTATTGAAAGTATGCCTGCCATGTTTTTTGGCGGTTCCAATTCGGTAACATTTTTACATTACGACATCGATTTACCGCACATTTTCCATACTCATTTTGGTGGAAGAAAACATATTGTACTTTTTGACAATAAATGGAAAGATAGATTGTATTGCCTGCCAAATGCCACTTATGCTTTGGAAGATTATGATGTAGCTAATCCAGATTTCGAAAAGTTTCCTGCTTTAAAAGGCGTGGAAGGCTACGAAGTGTTTTTAGAACATGGAGATACCTTATTTATGCCAACTGGAATGTGGCATTGGATGAAATACCTTGATGGCTCATTCTCTTTAAGTTTACGTGCCTGGGATCAATCTGTTACGCGTAAAGTAGCAAGTGTTTGGAGTTTATTTACCCATGGTGCCATTGATAGCTTGATTAAAATGACTTTCAAAGAGAAATATGCGCATTGGAGAGAAAAGAAAGCTGTTAAAATTGCAGAAAAAGCAATGAGAAACGGTAATCCAAGATAAATGTAAATCTAAAGGGTCTTCGATTGAGGATTCAAAAAAACGAATAAATCGGGGCATCGGAAACGATAGTCCCGATTTTTTTTGTTTCTGCTTTCTTGAAATCTTCATTTTCTCGAGGAAGAACGATGAAGGCATTGCATAATGTTGATTAAATTAACGAATATCAAGATATAAATGGAACACGAAATACTTACCGAAAAACAAAAGATGCTGGCTGGCAAAGCCTACCAAGCCGGAGGGAAAGAATTATCGCAAGAAAGGCTTAAAGCCCGAGAAATTGTTTACGAGTTTAATAACCTCGCTCCAAAATTTATTAAACAACGTAAAGAGTTACTTAAAAGATTATTCGGTAAAACGGAAAAGATGTTTTATGTAGAGCCTCCTTTTCGCTGCGATTATGGTTACAATATCGAAATTGGCGATAATTTTTACGCCAACTTCAATTTAACCATTTTAGACTGCGCAAAAGTCAGCATTGGCAATAGCGTTTTTATTGCGCCAAATGTATCCATTTACACCGCCGGCCACCCAATACATGCATACCTACGCGATCAGGAATATGAATGGGCGCAAGAAGTAGCCATCGGCAACAGCGTTTGGATCGGAGGAAACGTGGTAATCAACCCAGGAGTAAAAATTGGTTCAAATGTGGTGATCGGTTCGGGGAGCATTGTTACGAGAGATATTCCAGACCATGTTTTTGCGGCAGGAAATCCGTGCAGGGTAATCCGCCAGCTCACTGATGCAGACAAAGATTTTTACTACAAAGATTTCAAGTTAGAGTTGTAATCCACTAGCTAATATCGAGACTGACTGTGGCTTTATGGATTTTTACAGCTATATTTCCGCTACGGTAATTTTCAGGAGATATGCCCAAAAGCTTTACGTTCAAAAGTCAAATTAAAACAGGTTTATATGCTGCTATAGTAGTTTTCCTGGCTTATACGATGATTTTTGGATTCAGAAAGACATTTACAGTTGCTACTTTTGAGGGATTAACCATAGCTGGATATAGCTATAAAACCATTTTAGTGATTTGCCAAATGCTTGGCTATTTACTAGCCAAATTCTATGGCATTAAATATATTTCCGAACTTAAACGCACAGGCCGAGGAAAAATTATTATCGTCCTAACAACTATAGCGTGGTTAAGCTGGCTATTATTTGCCCTCGTTCCCGTACCTTATAATATCGTTTTTCTTTTCATTAACGGATTTCCCTTAGGCATGCTTTGGGGCGTTGTATTCTCGTACGTAGAAGGCAGACGAAGTACCGATTTCATTGGTGCAACTTTAGCCGTAAGCTTCATTTTTGCTTCAGGATTTGTAAAATCGGTCGGCTCATGGTTAAGTATAACCTTTAATTTAACAGAATTTTGGATACCATTTTATGCTGGTTTAGTCTTCATGGTTCCGCTTTTGATTTTCGTTTTCTTAATGGAGAAAATACCTCCACCCGATGATGAAGACATTAAAGACAGAGCTGATAGAATACCAATGACTGAGCAGGACAGAAAGCTGTTTGTTAAAGAGTTTTTTGCTGGCTTGGTTGCCTGTGTAATCATTTATTGCTTCGCCACAATTTTTAGAGATATCAGAGATAATTTTAGCGCCGAAATGTGGAATGAGATGGGTTTTGCGAACCAACCCGCCATTTTTGCCAAAACAGAAACACCAATTACATTAATTGTTTTGTTGCTAATTGGCAGCATGGTGCTGATCAAAAATAATTTTACGGCTCTTAAAACAGCACATTATTTTATCTTAGCGGGATTTATTTTAGCGGGTGCATGTACACTACTTTTTAAAGCAAATTTACTCCAACCCATTTGGTGGATGACTTTGGTTGGCCTTGGGCTCTACATGGTTTACATCCCATTTAACGCAGTATTTTTCGATCGGTTAATATCAACATTTAAGTACGCCAGCAACGTAGGTTTTTTAATTTACATCGCCGATTCGTTTGGTTATGTAGGGAGTATTGGCGTTTTATTGAGTAAAGAAATATTTAAAGTAAAATTGAACTGGGTAACATTTTTTTCTAACAGCGTAATCATTTTATCTATCATTGGCTGCCTGCTTACTGTTTACTCACTCCTGTACTTTTCAAGGAAATTTATTTCACATTCAAAGATTTGATTACCGAATCAACTACATTGAAATTCTCCTTTTTATCTTTAACATCAACACTGAATACAAATGAAAAGGTTTTGCCCTTCCAATTGAAAACAGAAAAACTTCCCTTATTTCGATTTGTAATTACCTTGGTTTCAAAATCAGCTCTTAAAACCTTTTGCTTTCCTACCATAATTTCCTTTGGCTGGTTTAGCATCCCAAATTCAATCTTTCTTTTATGGTGACTTGCTCTTGATTGTATAATCAGATTTTCCAGGTTTTTTTCTACACTTACCGAATCAATTGCGGTTATGATGAGGTAAGCATCTTTCGAAAAGGGCTCGTCGTCGCTTGCAGAAATAAACCGGCTATTTGGAACGCCTTCAATAGGGCGATCTTTTTTTACTTTCCAATATTTTGGTAGACTGAAACTCCAACCTTCTTTACTGTATAAAACAAATTCTTTCTTTTTTGTGGATGAATAATTACAAGCTGTTAGCAGTAGCATCAAAGCCAATACCGATAGAAAAGTTGTTTTCATATTTAGGAGCTATGGTCTACTATTATTTTCCAAACACCCTCAATCTTTTTAAAAAGCAAAGTATAGTAGCCTTGTGGTTCGTCTTTTTCGCGTTTTAAATGCCAGCTACCCAAAACAAAAGCCACATCTTTATTTAAGAAATCGATTTTCTTAATCCCGAAAGTCAATTGGCCCATTCCAGCTTCTCCTGAATAACTTTTTTTGTAATTATCCAACGTTTTTTGCCAGCCATAAGTGGGTCCGCTTTTGCCTACAAAAAGTAAACTATCGCTTTTAACATAACCCTGCATAAATGTTTCCAGATCGCCTTTGTTCCAGGCTAATCTTTGCTTTTCAAGCACGTCAAGAATAGCTTTTTTATCTGCCGATGTTTGAGCTGCAACAGAAAAAGTCATCAGGCAAAAGAGTATTGCAAAAATTGATTTCCTCATATTAATTTTAATTTTTGGGGATCATTAATTTCCCGTTAGGTATGAATGTAGAAATACATCCTCAACTAAAATAATAAAAAGCTTTTAAATTTAGATAATATCGTATTTTAATCATGGAATAAGATTTGTGACTTGTTTTTCGATAAATTTTCGATACCAAATAAATGTAAACCTATGAATGACTTTTACGAAAAATTTCGCAACCTAACTTTTTTTGATAACCACCCAGAAGCGATTGCCAATCACCTGGATAATTTTTACACATCAGAAGAAATCACGGTTTTCCATGAAATGGTATCTCCCGATTTTCATTTGGATGTGTATTTTATCAGTTCAGCAAAGCACAGCTTTAACATTTTACTTACCTGTGGGATGAGTTTATTGGAAATGACCGTTCCGGAGGGTGTAGAAAATCCTGAGCAATACAAGTTTGCCGAGCTCATGATTCTGCTGCCAAAAGAAATTGAGTTTGGAAAGGTTTTTCCAAGTGAAAATGAGAACGATTGGATTTTAGGCATGTTAAAAGAAACTGCTCGTTTTCCACACCATTATGATACCTGGCTAAGCATTGGCCATACTTTACAAGCCACTTCAGATATGGAACCTTATGACCAAGAAACTGATTATGTTGGTTTAGTTGTTCTACCCTCGGTAACGTTTGATGAAGAATTTACCGAGATAAGAGCAGATAACGATGTGATCAACATTTTGTCTATTTTCCCTTTGTACAAGAATGAACTGGAATATAAAATTGCAAATGGCTATAATGCTTTGCTAGATCGTTTGATTGAGAAAGATGAGAAAGAAGTTTTTAATAAGCAAAGAGGAAACTTATTAGATTAATGAAAGCAATCTATAAAATATTATTAGGAGGAATACTGCTTTTCATCATCATTAACTGGGCAACCGCTAGGCTAAATTACGATGCTGATGGTGCTGACCAATATGGGTTTCCTTTAAACTTTTACACTAAAGTAAGTGGCTATGATGTGATCACAAAAGAAGGAGGAACCAGTACAGAATTTAATTCTTTTTCACTTTTAGCCGATGTAACATTCGCTTTAGCAGGGAGCTGGCTCATATTTACATTGATAAATAAGTTCAAGAAAAAAGCCAATGTTTAAACGCAACAAATTCGAGCAGCAGAACGGGAATCTAATTCTTTATCCGGATTATGGCAATCTGAAAGGATTTGTGATTATCGGCATACTAGCTATTTTGTTTTGTTATGCACTTTATAGCGTTAATAAAACCCATCAAAATATTGGTAATGCCAACATGTGTTATACTTTCATCGGCACAGTACTCTTAATCATGTTGGGCTTTGCCACAGCATACAAAAAAGTAATCATCAACGGCCATATGCAAAAGATTATTGTATCTCATTTTGGTATTCAATTAAAAGAAATAGCCTTTGCTGATATTTTAAATGTAGAAATGCGTTCGGGTTCGTTACCTGAAGCCTATTATATCGTGTTGAAAAGAAACCCAATTGGGCATAGCATTAGGCTAAGTCCAACTTACAATCAAACGCAGCAAACTGCTAAATCCGAGTTTTACCATCAGGTTTTACCGCTGATAAAAAATTATTTACTTGATAAAATCACCGTAGACCAGCAAACTGACCCTGTACAACTTAAATACTTTAAACAAAGAGCGCCCCAGCTTTATCGTTTTGTATCGTTTCAAAAAACAATTTTGGCGATAATTCAATTGGCTTTTGCAGGATTTTTCTTCCTACTAATGGCCAACTTTCTCTTTGCGAAGTTTGCGTTTACAGAATTAGCAATCGGATTATTTTCAGCTGTTGCTGGATTGTTTTTGCTTTTATTAGCATTTATAAATTTGAAAGTTATATATGTTGATACCAATCGAAAGATCATTGGAGAAACCTTTTTAGGGTTTTTAGTTGATGAATTTCCATTTAATGCCATCAGAAAAATTGCGATTAGAGATACCCAGATTAATGGCCTTTCAATTTACACCAGTTTAATCATCGGCAGAGAAAACAGTGAACATACCATCGCAAAAAGCTCGAACACACAACATTTATCTGATGTGGAAAGAGAATTCAAAGCCTTGATAGAAGGAAATATAACAGGTAATTAACAGACACTGAAAATTGCTACCTTGCAAAACATAAAATTTACCATGACAAAAACAGTTGTAGCCATTGGCGAAATATTGTGGGATGTTTTTCCCGAAGGAAAAAAAGCAGGCGGCTCGAGTATGAATGTGGCGCTTAACTTGCACAAACAAGGTATAAACAGCCAATTTATAAGCGCCATTGGCGATGATGAAAATGGAAAAGAACTTTTAAATTTTTTATCTTCAAATCAGTTCCCAACTCGCTTCATCCAAACAAACAACTTACCAACAAGTACGGTAGAAGTTCAATTAGATGCGCAGCATCAGGCCACTTACACTATTGTGGCACCAGTTGCCTGGGATGCGATTAAGCTTACTGACGAAAATGTTGCTGCTGTGAAAAATGCTGACGCATTTGTTTATTGCAGTTTAACCTGCCGAAATGAGAACAGCCGAAACACCATTTTATCTTTATTAAAGGAAGCCAGGCTTAAAATATTTGACATTAATCTTCGTCCGCCTTTTTATACCATAGAAACTTTAAAGGTACTACTCTCTGCAGCCGATATCTTAAAGGTTAATGAGCACGAATTACTTTATTTGAAAAACGAACTCGCCTTAACCGGCAATACAGATGAACAATTACTAAAACAATTGAGCAACTTTTTCAACATCAACATGATTTGCTTAACCGTTGGCGAAAAAGGTGCTTATGTATTACAGGAAAATAAACTTTACCACCATAAAGGCTATCAGGTAGAAGTGGCCGATACCGTTGGGGCAGGCGATTCTTTCTTGGCTACTTTTATTGCCAGCTACTTAAAGGGCTACCCTATTGACACAGTTTTGGATAGAGCCTGCAAGGTTGGAAGCTTTGTAGCATCACAAGCTGGAGCAAACCCTGATTACGGAGACGAAGTTTTTCATTAGAATGCTAATGTTTTAATTCGTAAACCATTTATTTAAATACCACCTCTGTAGCTCCATAACCGAACTTTTCTTTTCGAGCATCCATGTAAGTTTTAATATGAGGATTTTTACTAATGAGTTTATGAATTTTATCTCTCAATGTTCCGTTTCCTGAACCATGTATGAAAACCATTTTATCATAGTGATGCACTACTGCTGCATCTAAAGCATTTTGAAAATGATTCAGCTGAATCTGGAGAATTTCATCAGCCTCTAAAAAATGGTGATCGTCTCTTAATTTCTCAATGTGAAGGTCTATTTCTTTTGCAGGTGCATCAACAGTTCGTTTTTCAGCAGGCGATTTGAAGAAACTTTCTTTCAGCTTTTGAGCATCAATAGTAATGGGTACCAGATCATCCAAACGGATTAACCAACCTTTGAGTTTAGATTGTGGCAGTTCTTTTTGTTCTGTCGAAAAATCCTTTGCCCTGAATTTTTTGCGAATCACCAAAGGATCAACAGGTTTAACATCAGCTTTGCTAAAAACCAAAATCTGAAAAGTAAATTCGGGCCAGATATCCATATCTGCTAACGATGCCGAATAAACCAAACTTGATTGATAAGACTCAACCACTCCATGAAATAAGCCTGAGTATTTCTCTTTCTTCTCTGAGGTTAAACTCACCAACAACACGTTAGGCGATTGGTTTTGAAGATAAAAATGAACCACATTACCGGCTTTATTATCTGTAGCAACGGCGACATAAATTCCATTTTCAATTTTGCTTACAGATGGAACATTTACCTGAATGGGTTTGGGTGCATCGATTTCTTCTGCAACTACACCATGCCCATGCACCGAAGTTAAATTGCTTACGGCAACCGGAATTTCAAAACCATCTTCATCGGTAACGCCCAAAGTTTGTGCGTCGATAATCCTGGTTACATAACCCTCCCGTTTTTCATCAACAAAACGAACAAAATCTCCTAATTTAAATTTCATAACCCCTAAATCCCCTAAAGGGGACTTCTCCTTTTTATTTACCCCCAACCCCCTAAAGGGGGCTTTTATTTTCTACAGTTTAAGCAAAGTGCGTAAACCTTTCTATCTATTACGCTATGTTTTCCGCCTGCTTTTCAACTCCCCCTTTAGGGGGCCGGGGGGCTTAATGCCTTGTATCGTTATTATGATAGATACTTAAATAACTTTCATAACGCGACACAGCAATATCACCCTCATTCACCGCTTCGATCACGGCGCACCCAGGTTCATTTACATGGCGACAGTTATTGAACCGACATTGATGTGAAGTTTTGAAAATCTCCCTAAAAAAATGACCTAACTCCTCTTTTTCGATATCAATTACCCCCAATTCCCTAATGCCTGGCGTATCTACAATAAAACCGCCTTGTGGCAATTCGAACATTTCTGCAAAGGTTGTGGTATGCTGACCTTTATCGCTCCAATCTGATACCTCACCTGTTTTCAAATCTCTATCAGGCAGCAAAGCATTTATTAAACTGGATTTACCTACGCCCGAATGCCCGGAAATTAAGGTAATTTTATTTGTAATTACCTCTTGAATAACTGGAATATTGATCCCTTTTAAAGCCGAAACTTCATAACAGGGATAGCCAATATTTTCATAGATATTTTTGAATTCCTGTAATATTTCCAAACCCTCTTTGCTGAATAAATCGAGCTTGTTGAATACCAAAACGGCAGGTACATCGTAGGCCTCAGCAGTAACCAAAAACCGATCGATAAAACCCAATGATGTCCTCGGTGAAGCTAGTGTAACCAGCAAAATGGCCATATCCAAATTTGCAGCGAGGATTTGCGCCTGCTTGCTTAAGTTAATCGATTTGCGGATAATGTAGTTTTTTCGAGGCAGCAACTCATTTATTAAGCCCTGATTACTGTCTTTCTCCAGGTCGAATTTTACCCGATCGCCCACCGCAATTGGGTTGGTAGTTTTAATCCCTTTAATCCTGAATTTACCAATAATACGACAGTCGTAACGCTTGCCATTATCAGCCAAAACGCTATACCAACTGCCCGTAGATTTAATAATTAAGCCCTGCATATTTGAAAACAAAGGTATGAAAAGGATGGAAGATGTTGGTGGGAAAAATTACGTGTAAATCGTCATTTCGACCATAGCATAGCGAATTGGAGAAATCTATTGACCATAACGTTCTTCATAATACAAAGATTTCTCGGCTGCGCTCCAAATGACGGATATCTTTAGGATTTTAAACATTAACTTCGCCAAAAACCTACAAATGGAAAACTTCAAAATTATTGGCATCTCCACAGAAACCAGCAATCAAAACAATCAGGCAGCAGCAGATTTAGGAAAACTTTGGCAAAGGTTTTTCGCTGAAGAAATAGCTTCCAAAATCCCCAATAAAGAAAATGAAGATATTTATGCAATTTACACCGATTATGAAAGCGACTACACCGGTAGATACACCACGATTATTGGGCAACGGGTGAGCATACTGGATAACATTCCAGATGGTTTTGTGGGTAGAGAAATTAAAAATGAGAGGCTCATTAAATACAAAGCAAAGGGAGAAATGCCACAGGCTGTTGTAGATACGTGGCAAGAAATATGGGCAAACGACATTGCCTTATATAGAACTTACAATGCCGACTTTGAGGTTTACGGAGAAAAATCTCAGCAGGGGTCAGATTCGGAAGTAGAGATTTATATTGGGGTGAGGAGTTAGATTATCCTTTTTCAAGATAGGGTTTTAAGCGATTAAATTCCTTTCTTGAGTCGGCATTCTTTATAGTTACCACAATAACACCTTTTGCTGCCCTGACACCATAGATCGCAGTAGCAGCCGCATCTTTTAACACTACTACCTTTTCAATTGTATTCGGGTTTATCATTGTTGAAGAGGAATCATTTAAAATATAACTCTTCTTTTTAAAGACAACTACCCAAAGCGGAGGATTATCCGAAATCGTTGAAGAACACCTTAATCTTATTGTTGGTTGAGTTTGTGAGTAAGCATTGAAACTAAAAGCTGTGCATAGTAGAATAAAGAAAAGAGATTTCATAAAGATGTTTTAATGATGATTCTTACTGGATGGAAATTCCATAAAATAATAAAGGCAGTATAGCACTCGAAATTTTTTACACCACGATTTTCTAAATCATACCAGCAACAAACTCAAATAGTACCTTGCACTAGCTTAGCTAAACCTGACAGCCGCGGAAATACTTTTTGTTGCATTAACTAAATAGATTGCCACGTCGTTCCTCTTCGCAATGACGGTAATGGGAAAGGCAGAAGAATCCGCAAAAAGATTGTAGCAAATGGCAGGGTTGCTTTAACCTAAGAATTACGAAATCTGCTTTTCAACAAAATAAAATAATCATTTATTAACCACCCCGCCCTGCGGGCACCCCTCCTTAAAATAAGGAGGGGAGTTGAAAACCCAAAGCATTGAGATTCTTGCGTCGATCATCTTCGAAATAACGATTTTCTATTTTAGTTTTCGGTTCAAAAAATGCCGCTATTTCATTTGATTAAACGTTTTATTAAAAATTTTTCAAATAAATTTCAAAATTGTTTGCAATTAAGAAAAATAATCTGCTACTTTACGGTGTACAAAATACACCAACGGAAATGATTTTTAATACTTCAATTATTACAACCATTATTATTACCACCGGGATAAACCAGCGGGGCTAATTTGTTGTAAGTTGAATTAACATAAAACACAGAAAGCGTCCCGACACAAATCGGGGCGCTTTTTTTTTAAACCAAAACCATTGAAAACTGCACAAACTAATTAACAAGCAAGCGTGCAGGATTCATTAAAACTAAAAACTAATGAAAGTATTAAAATTCGGCGGCACATCCGTAGGTTCGGCCGAGAACATCAAAACGTTACTGAGCATAGTAGCCAAAGAAAAATTACAGAGCAATCCGGTAGTTGTATTATCGGCAATGAGTGGCGTAACCAATTTGCTAACCGATATGGCCGAAAGAGCCGAACGTGGCGAAGATTACGACACTGGTTTAAAAGAAATTGAGGCCAAGCACTTTGCAGTGATTCGTTCGCTTTTACCGGCAGCGGCACAAAACCCCGTGTTTACGCGTTTGAAAATCTTCTTTAACGAGCTGGAAGATTTATTGCAGGCGGTAACCAACCTCCGCGAATTGAGTTTGCAGACCAAAGACCAGATTTTAAGTTATGGTGAACGTTGCTCCTCTTTTATGATTGCACATATCGCTTCACAGCAATTTGCTGAAGCTGTGTATGTAAATGGTTCGGAATTTATAAAAACCGATAGCAATTTCGGCCAGGCAAAGGTTGATACCGAACTGACTGAAATTTTAATTAATGATTTTTACCAGACCAATAAAAATAAGGTATTGTTTGTTACGGGTTTCATCGCCAGCAATGCCGCAGGCAGAGTAACTACTTTAGGCCGTGGCGGTTCTGATTATACCGCAGCAGTTTGGGGTGCCGCTTTAAATGCTGAAGAAATTGAAATTTGGACCGATGTAAACGGAATGATGACTGCCGACCCACGCATTGTGAAAAAGGCTTTTTCTTTACCTGAGTTGAGTTATACAGAAGCAATGGAACTGAGTTATTTCGGAGCCAAAGTAATTTACCCACCAACAATGATTCCGGCTTTCATGAAGAAAATTCCGCTGGTAATTAAGAATACATTTGAGCCTGATTTTTCCGGAACCTATATCAAAAGTGACGTTAAAGCATCAACCCTGCCAATAAAAGGCATTTCATCTATCGATCATATCAGCATTATCAATCTTACCGGTAGCGGCATGGTGGGTAAAGCAGGTTTCAGTGGAAGATTGTTTTCTTTATTATCTCGCGAGCAGATTAACGTAGTACTGATTACGCAATCTTCATCAGAGCACAGCATTACTTTTGCGGTTAAGCCCACTGATGCGGGTCAGGCGATTGCTTTAATTAAGAAAGAATTTGAGCTGGAGCTCGATGCTAACAAACTGGCTCTACCAGAAGTTGAAAACAATCTAGCCGTTTTGGCCATTGTTGGCGAGAACATGAAACGTACGCCTGGCATGAGCGGAAGGTTGTTTAACGCATTGGGTAGAAACGGAATTAACGTTAGAGCAATTGCCCAGGGTTCATCCGAATATAATATTTCGGTAATTATCAGCGCAGCTGATTTATCAAAAGCGGTAAATGCGGTGCATGATGCTTTCTTTACCGACTTAAAACGCACATTAAATATCTTCTGTTTGGGCACAGGAAACATCGGCAAAACGTTGTTTAACCAGCTGAAAGAGCAAATGCCATTCTTAGCCGCAAACAATGATTTGCAAGTTAAGGTTGCCGGAATTAGCAATACCCGTAAAATGATTTTTAATGCCGAGGGCTTATCACTTGAAGATTGGGAAAGTAACTTGGATACAAATGGTGAGCAGGCAGACTTAGCGGGTTTTGTAGAGCGCATGAAAGCATTAAACTTACCCAACTGCGTTTTTGTGGATAATACTGCAGCAGAATCTCCGATTGAATATTATCAGGGCATTTTTGAAAACAGTATTTCTGTTGTTACTTGCAATAAAAAGGGAAATTCAGCAGACTTTGCACAATACAAATCGTTTAAAGATACTGCCCGAAAATTTGGTGTTGATTTCTATTACGAAACCAATGTTGGTGCAGGCTTGCCAATCATCCGTACCTTAAGAGAGTTGATGATGAGCGGTGACAAAGTTGCACGCATCGAGGCAATTTTGTCTGGAACAATTTCTTACATCTTTAACAACTTTAAAGGCGATGCCGGATTTTACGAAACGGTTAAAGAAGCGCAGGAATTGGGTTATACCGAACCCGATCCACGCGATGATTTAAATGGAAAAGATTTCATGCGAAAAATGCTAATCCTTGCTCGTGATGCAGGATATCCATTAGAAGCTGCTGATGTTAAAATCGATAATATTTTGCCAGAAGCTTGTTTAAATGCAACTTCCGTAGAAGATTTTTATGTTGAACTACAAAAAAATGCTGCTTACTTTGAAGATTTGAAAACTAAGGCTGCAAACGACAAGAAAGTGTTGCGCTACATTGGTAAACTCGAAGATGGAAACGTAGAAATCAGTTTGCAAATGGTTGATGACAGTCATCCTTTTTATATGCTTTCGGGAAGTGATAATATCATTTCGTTTACGACAGATCGCTACAAATCTCGCCCGCTAGTAGTAAAAGGCCCTGGTGCAGGAGCAGAGGTTACTGCTGCAGGTGTTTTTGCCGATATTATAAATGTTGGAAGCAATTAGACAAAGGATAAAAGAACAAAGACAAAAGATATAAATATAAATGATTTGGAGTTTAGGTCTTTAATCTTTACTCCTTCATCTTTATTCAAAATATGAAAGAAATAAAAGTTTTCGCACCTGCAACCGTTGCAAACGTAGTTTGTGGCTTCGATGTTTTGGGTTTTGCCGTAAATGAACCTGGCGATGAAGTTGAAATGCGTTTAACAGATACACCTGGTGTGGTAATCAAAAGAATTACTGGCGATGATGGCCGGTTGCCTTTGGATTCGACTAAAAATACGGTAAGCGCAAGTGTTCAGCATTATTTGCAACACATCAATCGATTAGATGTAGGTGTCGAAATCGAGCTACATAAGAAGATGCCAATTGGTAGCGGTTTGGGCTCAAGCTCGGCAAGTACCGTTGCAGGTTTATTCGCCATTAACAAGCTGATGGGCGACTTATTAACGCCTAAAGAACTTGTTCCATTTGCCATGAAAGGTGAAGAGCTTGCTTGTGGTTATGGCCATGCCGATAATGTTGCACCAGCCATTCTGGGTGGGTTTGTGTTGGTTAGAAGTTACGATCCTTTGGATGTAATTTCACTACCTACTCCTGCAGGGATGTATGCAGCGATTGTTTATCCTGAGGTGGATGTTCCCACAAAAGATGCCCGTCAAATGATTCGCAGCAAGGTATTGTTGAAAGATGCGGTTACCCAATGGGGCAATGTTGCTGGTTTGGTTAGTGGCTTATTTATGAATGATTTCGACTTAATTGGCCGCAGCATGAAAGATGTTTTGGTAGAACCAACGCGATCGATTTTAATTCCAGGTTTTGAAGAAATGAGAGCAATAGCCATGGAAAACGGCGCTATTGGTTTCGGAATTTCTGGCTCAGGTCCATCGGTTTTTGCTTTAGCAAAAGATGAAGACACCGCCAAAAGAATAACAAAAGCACAGCAACAACATTTACATAAAATAAATATCAACAGCAAAGCTTACGTTTCTTCTGTTAATGCCGAAGGACCGAGAGTATTGTGAAGAGGTTGATGGCCGAGGGTATTAAGGTTGATGGTTCAGTTGCCTTAATCTTCATCCTTCCAGATCTCAACCGTCTAACTTTAAAATTATTAAGAATAAAACATAACAATAGGATGAAAAAGGTTAGACGAATGGGAATTATGCTCCCAAACCTTCCAACCTTCCAACCCTCAACCTTCCAACCATGATTTTATACTCAACCAACAATAAAGATTTACGTGTTTCTTTTAAAGAAGCCGTTTTCAACAGCATGCCTCAAGATAAAGGCTTGTATATGCCTGTGGAAATCCCCCAATTGGATGCAGATTTTTTAGCTAACATTGAACAGTATTCTTTGCCAGAGATTGCATATAAAGTGGCTTCAACTCTATTAAAAGATGAAATTCCTACGGAAGATTTAAAAGCTTTGATTGAAGATGCCATTAACTTTGAAGCACCAGCGGTAAAACTGGACCAAAAAACTTTTGTACTGGAACTTTTCCACGGACCATCCTTAGCTTTTAAAGATTTTGGCGCCCGCTTCATGAGCAGGGTGATGGCTTACTTGCTAAAAGATGGCGAGCAACTTTTAGACGTTTTAGTTGCTACTTCCGGAGATACCGGTGGTGCAGTTGCTTTGGGTTTTCTTGGCGTACCAAATACCCGCGTAACTATTCTCTATCCAGAGGGGAAAGTAAGCCCGATACAGGAATTGCAATTAACCACCAACGGTCAAAATATTAGAGCAGTGGAAGTAAAAGGCACTTTTGATGATTGCCAGGCTTTAGTGAAACAAGCTTTTGCAGATGAAGAGTTGAACGCAACTTTCCGACTTACATCCGCCAATTCGATAAACATCTCGAGGTTAATTCCGCAAACGTTTTATTATTTCAATACTTACGCACAGCTGAAAAAACAAGGGTTAAAGGATGTAATTTTTTCCGTTCCAAGTGGGAATTTTGGCAACATCGGTGCAGGTTTGTTGGCTTATAAATTAGGGTTACCAGTTAAGCAGTTTATTGCAGCTACTAATATAAACGATACCGTTCCACGCTTCCTGGAATCCGGTATTTACGAAACAAAACCGTCTACTCAAACCTATTCAAATGCGATGGATGTTGGTGCGCCAAGTAACTGGGTTCGCATCATGGACTTATTTGACGAAGATGTAAATGCCTTGAAAAATGTTGTTACATCGTATCGTTTTAATGATGAGGAAACGCTTGCTGGCATCAAAGAAATCGACTCCAAGTTTGACTATGTTGCCTGTCCACACACTGCAATTGCTTACCTGGCAATTGAAAAATACAGAAAGGAAAATCCGGAGGATCAGAGCGCAGCAGTCTTTTTATCAACTGCTCATGCTTGTAAGTTCCCTGATATTTTTCCTATCGATATTGCAGCAAAAATCGAAATTCCGAAGCAGGTGAGCGTATTGGAAAGCTTGCCTCAATATGCAGATAAATTGGGTGTAGATTTTGCAGGGTTTAAAAGTTATTTGTTGGATAAGGCTTAAGTTTGGTAGATTAAAAACTAAAATGGCCGAGATTACAAATCTCGTACTTAGAATAGCAAAATTCATGTATAGCTCTTTGCTAGTCGGGATTTTTAATCCCGACTCACGGACTAAGGATTTTTAATCCTCCAGGCAGAATCTCGATTCGAATAGCTATATTCATTTATGGCTTTTAAATATTCTGTTTCTGATCAAAACGATATCTATTTTGTCACGACGACTGTGGTTGGCTGGATAGATGCTTTCACCAGGAAAGAGCTTGCATACGTAATTATCGAAAGCCTTAAATATTGTCAGCGTGAAAAAGGCTTAATAATTTATGCCTGGTGCCTAATGCCTAGTCATCTCCACATGATTATCAGCGCAGAAGAAGGAAAGAATTTGTCAGATATCATGCGAGATTTGAAAAAATTCACCTCTAAACGAATCATTCTGACGTTAAAGGAAATAAATGAAAGTCGCGATTGGCTGCTAGATAAGTTTGCATTTGCTGCCAAAATAAATGTAAAAACAAAAGATTATAAATTTTGGCAAGATGGGTTTCATCCAATCGCACTTTATTCAAATGAGTTTAAAGACCAAAAGCTGGATTATATCCACAACAATCCCGTAGAGTCGGGTATGGTTTATGAACCTGAACATTATCAATATAGCTCGGCGATAGATTATAGTGGTGGATTAGGTTTACTTGAAATTGTTTATCTATAAGATCATAGGTGGATTAGAAATCCACAGTTCAATAGTCGAGATTACAAATCTCGACTATCTTTTATCAATATGCAGATAAATTGGGTGTAGATTTTGCAGGGTTTAAAAGTTATTTGCTGAGAGGTTAAAACGAAGTTATTGCAGGAAAAATAATTGGGGCTACGGAAGATTGTCGCCCCGATTAATTGGACTAGTAGAAGCTTCATCAGTTGTTACGGCTTGTTCAACTTTTCGCTTCCACCACCAAGTGTAAATGTAAAATTCAACAATTGGAATTAACAAAATCAAAATAAATAATATGAAAGTGCTTTGAATTAATGCACTTATTTTGGCGGAAACCAATTCATCTACCTTTTCAGTAAGCTTAATTTTTATAGATTCCTCTATCTTTTTTGGCTCCAAAGTATTTAACGTTGCAACTAGCGCTTTCAAATCATCGTAACTCAAATCTTCGATTTTTACATGCCCTCTTCCTGCCGCAAGTAGCATTCCGTATAAACTTGCGCTGTAAATATCGTCTTTATATTTATCGAAAATATAAACTGCTAATTTGTTTTTACTCTTATCAACAAAGCCTATTCCTACATTTTTAGATGCAACATATTTACCTAGTGCAACTGCAGTGTTTTTTGTACCTGCTTGAATCTCGATCGTACCTTCCTGAATTTTTCGGATAAAATTATTTCGCAGTTCCGGTGTTTCAAAAGCCATCACTGCCGCTTGCTCATAAATTTGAGATACAATTCGGTTTTCTTCTTTTTTGATGATACTTTTCGCTGCAAAAATAAAGGCAAGATGAAGTGAAAAATAGATGAAGACACCCATGCTAGCTACGATATAGAGCTTAGCACCCCAGTTATAATATTTTGGTTCCCTTTTATAGAACTGTTTCTTCCACAAAACTACATTGTAGATTATCCCACAAACAATCCCTACAACAAAAAATAAAATAATATAAAGGATTAAGGTTCCAACATGTGGAAGTATGATTTCCTTTAGCAAACTCCACCAGTCAACATTCTTTAAGTATTTCATTTTTAAAATGGTAAAAAATTAAAACTATAAGATAACAACAGGGAATTGCAATCAATTATAATTTAATTATTTCCATTTATCTAATTTTTCCCAATATTCCTTAACAAAGTTTTTTATGCTGTCAGGTAAAGATGAATAGTTAGCACTAAAGCTATTCTTCTTATCTGCAGTTTCCGTGAGGATATAACTTTCGCCCTTGTGCATTAACAAAAGGCTCACCGAAAGTTGGTTTTTCATATCACTATCGTGAAAACTATAAATAAATAAGGCATCAACCTGTTTATCCTTATCGGCATCGCTGAAAGCTTTTCTCGACCCCCAAATACTTATAATACCTTTATGAGTGATGGTTTTCTCTTGAGTCAACTTCCATAAATCTCCGGTTTTGGTAAATTTTTGAGCGAACAATGTATCCGGATTACTCCCCGACTTTACCTTGGAGAAAACAAAAATATTTTTCGACGAAGCATCATCTATCCGATCAACCATCATAGCCCGACTTCCCTTGAATTTAAAGGGTGCATCTTTCAAATCCTCCACTTTCATTGCTGTAGAAGTAATTTGGGCATGTAGATAATTTAGGGATAGGGTCAGCATGAACGATAAAATGATTTTTCTCATGATTTTATTTATTTCCTTGAAACTACAATAATTATCAAGAAATAAAAAAAGGCTGGAATTAAAAACTCCAACCTCTTCAACTATAAAACTAAACCTAACTATTTCGATGCTTGCGATTTTAGTGAACGCAACTCACGTTTCAACTCGTCAATTTGCTGTTGCTGCTCCTTAATACTACCCACCAAAAGCGGAATTAAGCTTTCATAATCAACTTTGGTTATAGTAGCTGAGTTGTAAGCATTTTTGCCTGCTGGATATTGTTTGGCCTGTACAGTTACCAAACTTGGAACAGCACTTCTAGCCTCAGCTCCCACGAAACCGTATTGCGAAGTGGCTGGAAGTTTTAATTTCTCCGCCCAGGTTTTGTCGTAATTAAAGCTTACTGGCTGAAGTTTTGAAACCATCTCTAAAGAGTTACTTACTGGTTTTACATTAGCTTGCGTCACTTCTTGTGCGCTAACTTTTAATGATGCGGAAATTGCAAATACCGCAAAACAGAATGAAATTGCTCGTTTCATATTCGTTATAAATTAATAGAAATAAAATACTGGATTATTGCCCGATAAAGGGTTTGTTTAGAATTGGCTACTAAACGGAGGGCGGAGGTGTTAAAACATCCGCAAAGTAGGGAGAGTGATCAAGACATGCTGGAATTGCTATCTTTTGTTTCATTGCAAGGGGAAGATTGCAAAGTTCTTCAGCCATAAAATCTTGCATAAAGTACTCTGTTTCAACCTTTTTTTCTTCTTTCTCAGTCGCGTCATCATTTGATACGACATTTTCAATATCAGTAGAGGAATAGCTTAAATACGACAATACATTGCCAACCTTTAAAAAAAGGGTTATGGCGATGCATAAAATCAAAAAGTATTTAAGTGTTAAAAACTTCATCCTTACAAATATAAGTTGTACAGTTAAATTAACAAAAATCGACGGTTAAAGTTCTGTAAAATAAAAAATCCGCTCTCTAAAATGAAAGCGGATTTTTTGTTAAGGTTTAGAATATAGCCTTCGCGATGGCTTTGGTTTGTTGCGGTTTCCCCATCGTATAAAAATGGAGCACTGGCACTCCAAAGTCGATTAACTCTTTACATTGTTTAATCATGGCTTCGGTTCCAATTTCTTTAGCTTCAGCGTTGCTTTTTGCATAAGATAGTGCGTCTGTTAGCTCATCAGGCAAATCGATATGGAAAATTTTCGGCAAAACATTTAATTGAGTAAGTGTGCTTATAGGCTTTAAGCCTGGAATAATGGGCACATTGATATCATTCTCCCTGCACTTTTTTACAAAGTCGAAATATTTCTGGTTATCGAAAAACATTTGCGTAACGATAAACTCTGCCCCCATGTCAACTTTCTTTTTTAGGTATTTGAAGTCGGCATTTAGATTGGGTGCTTCAAAGTGCTTTTCGGGATATCCGGCAACGCCGATACAGAAATCACTTTTGAAAGTTTCTACATCTTCATGCAAGAATTTACCGTCGTTATGATTTTTGATATGCTGGATTAAATCAGTTGCGTAGCAATGGCCGCCTTTAGTTGGAACAAATGAATGATCGGCAGCACGGGCATCACCGCGTAAAGCCAGCACGTTATCTATTCCCAAAAACTGCAAATCGATTAATGCATTTTCAGTTTCCTCTTTAGTAAAACCACCGCAAATTAAATGAGGTACTGCATCTATCTTGTATTTGTGAATAATTGCAGCGCAGATCGCAATTGTACCTGGGCGTTTGCGGTACGATACTTTTTGCAACAAGCCGTTTTCCTGTTCCTTGTAAATATAATCTTCTCTTAAGGAGGTTACATCAATAAAAGGAGGATTAAACTCTAGCAAAGGATCGATGGCATCGTAAATCCATTGGATACTTTGCCCTTTTATTGGTGGCAATAGCTCGAAAGAGAACAAGGTTTTGCCCTTTGAATTATTTATATGGTCTGTAATTTTCATTAAGTACTTAGTATAAAGTCGTTAGTATCATGATTGGATGCCTAGACTTCTTTGCAATCCACTTATCATTTTTTGTACTTCATTGATTTGGATTATTGCATTGTCGAAAATCGCTTTATCCATATATCCAAATTCGTAAGCTAATATCATTTGCGTTTCTAATTCAAAAGCAGACCCTAAACTAATGCTTAAAAATTGATTTAGTTCCTTGGCAGATTTCCTTCCACATCCTTCAGCAATATTTGAAGGAATTGAAATAGCACAACGAGTTAGTTGAGAGGTTAGAGAATATCTTTCTTCCACAGGAAAAGTTCTAGTAACTTGAAAAACCATTTTAGAGATTTCAATTCCCATTTTCCAAACTTTAAGCTCCCTAAAATTATGCATCTTGTCTAATTACTTTATACTATGTACTAAATACTATATCAATATGCTAAATTAGGCGAGAGCCACTTCTCTGCTTCCTCCATCGTCATTCCTTTTCTGATTGCGTAATCTTCCACCTGATCTTTGGTGATCTTTCCCAGGCCGAAATATCTTGATTCTGGATGGGCAAAGTAAAAACCACTCACCGCAGCTGTTGGATACATGGCGTAACTTTCTGTTAAGTGTAAGCCAATTTTGTTCTCCGCATCAAGCAAGCTAAACAAAGTTCCCTTTTCCGTGTGTTCCGGACAAGCAGGATAACCCGGTGCCGGACGAATACCTGCATATTCCTCCTTGATCAATTCCTGATTACTTAAATTTTCATCCTTCGCATAACCCCAATATTCTTTCCGAACCCGCTCGTGCATGCGTTCGGCAAAAGCTTCAGCCAAACGATCTGCTAATGCTTTCGCCATAATGCTATTATAATCATCATGATTGGCCTCAAATTCTGCTACCAACTCATCAATCCCTATTCCTGCAGTTAAAGCAAAGCAGCCAAAATAATCTTGAATACCAGATTCTTTAGGAGCAATGAAATCAGACAAAGCATAATACGGCTGACCATCAACCTTTTCGGCTTGCTGACGAAGAGTGTGGATAGTAACTAGTCTTGAGTCTTCAGTACTAAGTCCAAAATCGCCAGGTAGACTTCCGACTTCGGACTTCTGACTTTCGACCTCCAAATGAATGTCGTCTCCAACGGCGTTTGCTGGCCAAAATCCAATTACCGCTCTAGCCGTTAACAACTTTTCATCTAAGATCCGTTTCAATAATGCCTGCGCATCATCAAAAAGCTTTTTTGCTTCACTCCCAACATTTTTATCATCAAATATTTTCGGGTAGCTTCCGCGAAGTTCCCAGGTATGGAAAAATGGTGTCCAATCGATATATGGAACTAATTCATCCAAAGGATAATTATCAAAAACCCTGGTTCCGGTAAATTCAGGAACTGGTAAATTTCGATCGAAATCTATCTTAAATTTATTTGTCCGTGCTTCTTCAATGGTTTTGAAACGCTTATCAGAACGCTTGTTCAAATGCGCTTCCCTGGCTTTTTCATACTCCGCTTTGATGCCAGCAACGTAGTCACCTTTTGTTTCAGGATTCATCAGCGTACTGCAAACAGTAACACTTCGCGATGCATCTAAAACATGAATAGCCGGGCCAGAATAATTTGGGGCAACTTTTACAGCCGCGTGAATCCGTGACGTGGTTGCTCCACCAATAATTAATGGAATGGTAAAACCTTCTCGTTCCATTTCTTTGGCAAAGTGCACCATTTCATCAAGTGATGGTGTAATTAACCCACTTAAGCCAATAATATCGGCATTTATTTCCCTCGCTTTTTTGATGATCTCCTGCGCAGGAACCATCACGCCCATATCTACAATTTCGAAGTTATTACAAGCTAAAACTACCCCCACAATGTTCTTCCCGATATCATGAACATCACCTTTAACGGTAGCCATCAATACTTTCCCTGCCGAGGAATTCTGATCCTGATCTGGATTATCTAGTTTCTCCTGCTCAATAAAAGGAAGCAAATAAGCCACCGCTTTCTTCATCACCCTGGCCGACTTTACCACCTGAGGCAAAAACATTTTTCCAGCACCAAATAAATCACCAACAATGTTCATTCCGTCCATCAATGGTCCTTCAATCACTTGTATTGGGCGGGCATATTTTTGACGAGCTTCTTCAACATCATCGTCAAGATACTCTACAATTCCTTTTACCAGGGAGTGAGATAGGCGTTCTTCAACCGGTCCTTTCCTCCATTCTTCGTCTTTTATAATTTCTTTCCCTTTTGATTTTACCGTATCAGCATATTCAACCAATCTCTCTGTAGCATCATCCCGTCGGTTCAAAAGTACATCTTCTACCCTCTCCAAAAGTTCGGGTGGAATTTCCTGATACACCTCAAGCATACCTGCATTTACAATCCCCATATCTAAACCGGCCTGAATGGCATGGTATAGAAATGCAGAGTGCATCGCTTCGCGAACAACATTATTTCCTCTAAATGAAAACGAAATATTTGATACACCACCACTTACTTTTGCATGTGGCAGGTTTTCTTTGATCCAACGGGTAGCGTTAATAAAATCTACCGCGTAGTTATTATGTTCTTCTAAACCTGTGGCTACGGTAAGGATATTCGGGTCGAAAATAATGTCTTCAGGAGGAAAACCGATTTCATGCACCAGAATATCATAGCTTCGTTTACAAATCTCTTTTCTCCGTTCGTAGTTATCGGCCTGGCCTTGTTCATCAAAAGCCATTACAACAACGGCAGCGCCATATTGCATAATTTTACGGGCACTTTCACGAAACTTATCTTCACCTTCTTTAAGTGAAATAGAATTCACAATTCCTTTTCCCTGCAAACATTTCAATCCATTTTCTATCACCGACCACTTAGAGGAATCGACCATGATAGGCAATTTGGCAATATCAGGTTCGGAGGCAATCAGATTTAAAAACTTCGTCATGGCAGCTTCCGAATCGAGCATGCCTTCATCCATGTTTACATCAATAATCTGCGCTCCACCTTCTACCTGTTGTAGGGCCACAGCCAAGGCCGCTTCGTAATCGCCACCTAAAATTAACTTTGAAAATTTTGGAGATCCGGTGATGTTTGTCCTTTCGCCAACGTTTACAAAAATACTGTCTGGCGTTATCGTTACAGGCTCCAATCCGCTTAAGCGCATAAAAGGCTCAATAGTTGGCAATTTCCGTGGCGAAGCTTTTTTAGCATTCTTTGCAATGCAGCCAATGTGATCAGGAGTGGTGCCGCAACAGCCACCCACGATATTTACAAATCCAGATTGGATAAAATCGTCGACCAAGTGAGCCGTTTCATGTGGTTGTTCGTCGTAAGCACCAAATTCATTCGGCAAGCCGGCATTTGGATAAGCAGAAACGTAACAACCCGCTTTGGTAGCCAGCTCTTCGATGTGCGGACGCATCTCTTTTGCCCCTAAAGCACAGTTAAAACCAATGCTTAAAGGTTTTGCATGCATTACCGAATTTAAGAAAGCTTCTGCTGTTTGACCAGAAAGCGTTCTTCCAGAAGCGTCGGTAATCGTTCCCGAAATCATAATTTCGAGCTTACGACCAACTACTTCTTCATATTTTTTAATGGCCACAATGGCTACTTTTGCATTTAGTGTATCAAAGATGGTTTCGATGAGAAGCACATCAGAACCTCCATCTACCAAACCGCGAACTTGTTCATAATATGCCGCTTCCAGTTCATCAAAATAAACCGCCCTAAAACCTGGGTCGTTTACATTTGGCGACATCGAAAGGGTTCTGTTGGTTGGCCCAATTGCACCTGCAACAAAACATTTCCGATCGGGATTAGCCGCCATAAATTCAATAGCAGCCTCTTTTGCCACCCTCGCACCTTCAAAGCTTAACTCATAAGAAAGATCTTCCATCTGGTAATCAGCCATGGAAATTCTTTGTGTACTGAAGGTGTTGGTTTCGATAATATCCGCACCAGCGGCTAAATATTCAAGATGTATGGCTTTAATAATATCAGGCCGAGTGATGTTGAGCAAATCGTTATTGCCTTTTACATCACACGGATGATCTTTAAAACGTTCCCCTCTAAAATCCTCTTCGGTTAAAGTATAACGCTGAATCATGGTACCCATCGCACCATCAATTACTAAAATACGTTTTTCTAATTCTTCTCTTATGCTCATACTAGTATTTAGTAGTTAGTATCGAGTATCAAGACATTCGACACGAGATGTAACTACATTTCAACTCAATATGTAATCTGGCATTTGTTATCTAAATACTAAAGACTATATACTAAGTACTAAAAAAGCTTATTTAAAAAGTTGGTACGAGAATCGTAATCCTAAACTTATCTGCCCCCGATTAAAATCGGGATAGAATGTAGCACCTTGTGTGGTCACAGGTTGCTAAGACTTCGTTGGGTCTAATCCCTCCGTCTTTCTTAATAAGCGTACAAAAATGCAACAAAGCAACATCAATTCCAAAAATTATCGCTCTGCTGCCAAATAAAATTACAAAGGCCATGCAAATTTGCACAGCCTTAAGAATATTGTTTTGTTTGAGTGCTTTAAACAGCCTCCCTTTTTCCGAATCTTTTGTTGTAGTAGGTAATCAAATATCCCATCCAAAAAGCACCAGGCAAACAACTAATAAAGATATGATCTGTAATATAAGTTACAGTAATTGCCTGGATAGTGCCGCCAACTAAAATGAAAAAAGCGATTACCAAAAACTTGCTCATTATTTTCTACTTCCGAAAATGCGTAGTAAGAAAAGGAAGATATTGATAAAATCAAGGTATAGCGACAAAGCTGCCATTATAGCTAATTTCTTTGTATCAGCAGATGGAATTGATTCTCCGCTTTCTTCAATTCCCATTCCAATTCTTTTAATTTTTTGAACATCGTATGCAGTCAATGCTGTAAAAACAGCAATACCAACAAATGCCATAATTAAGCTAAACTGTTCACTTTTAATAAACATGTTTGCAATACTGGCTATAAATAAACCGGCAACACCAACCATTAAAATTGGGCCGAACTTACTCAAATCTATATTTGTTGTATAGCCCATTACAGCCATTATACCAAAAATACCTGCGGCTGCAGCAAAACAAGTTATAATCGATGTGCCAGTGTAAATTAAGAGAATAAAACTCAAACTTACGCCCAGCAGCACAGAAAACAGTACAAACACACCTAACAAGGCGCCATAAGATAGTCTAGAAAAGCCAGCCCCCATTACTAAAACTAGCCCTAGTGGTGCAAACATGGCTACATAACCTAACGCAGTTCTTCTTCCTGTTTCAAAATC
The DNA here is from genome assembly GCF_979258625.1 of Pedobacter sp. AC212. Lineage (NCBI taxonomy): Bacteria > Pseudomonadati > Bacteroidota > Sphingobacteriia > Sphingobacteriales > Sphingobacteriaceae > Pedobacter > Pedobacter sp. AC212. Next base: position 5,236,418 of record NZ_OZ409870.1, read on the forward strand.
GATTAATGATCTTAATGCTGACTCCGTGTTTGAAATATAAAAAGCAGATAGAGTTGATAAAGCCAACGCTACAAACATCCAAAGGAATACGTTTGCAAAAAACTTCTTCGATACGGAGTTTTCCTGTACAAAGACACTATTGGTTTGATAATTATAATTTTGTTGTTCCATTTTTAATTTTGTGTATTTAAATGATTTTAAAAATAACAATTTAGTTTAATCTTTTTGTCAAGAGTTCTTCAACTTTTTTAAAGAACTGTAGCGGTTTAAGTGTACGCCATGGCAGATTATCAAAAGCTCCCCCAAAGTTGATATAGTAATCTATGTTATTGTCTTTAAATTCGGAAATAACGTGTTCTTGAAAATTTACGCCAACAATCCATCCATCTTCTACTTCCTGAAACCACTCTTCATAATAGCTATCATCAGATGCGTGAAAATTTAAAACGTTCTCGCCAATAAGGATAAATTTGGTAATGCCTTCGTCCATCATCAATTCTAAAATATCACGTTTAAGTAACATGATATCATTATTAATTGCATCATTCCATTCGCCGATAAATTCGATAATGGCATAACTGCGATCATAATCGGCATACAAAACCTTCATGTAAAGGGTGTTCGACCCGAATTCGTCCCACTGCGGATGCAGCAAGAAATTATAAATCTGCTTGTCGAAATAAATTTCCGAATACTCGGTATTGTAAAATGGTGAGCGCTCATCTTCTGCCGAAACATAATCATCTCTCCACTGGTAATAAGGCTCGATTTCGTGCATTTTAATATTTAATTTTGAGTGAGTGAATTTCGAATGACTGAATTTAACGGCGATGCTAACTCTATCATTCACTCATTATATCATTCATTCATTTACTGTGGTTGTCGTTGTCCCGCCTCTACCGCTTTACGTACGCTTCCATATTTTGTAAGTAAATCTGCCGCCTCATCATAGCCTATGTTTAATTCATCTGCCACCATCTGCGTTCCGCGATCGACTAATTTGTTATTGGTTAACTGCATATCTACCATTTTGTTTCCCACTACCCGTCCTAATTGAACCATCACGGTAGTACTCAACATGTTTAAAACCAATTTCTGTGCAGTACCAGATTTCATTCGGGTAGAACCAGTGATAAATTCCGGGCCAACAACAACTTCAACCGGAAAATCAGATTCAGCAGCGATTGGTCCACCAGTATTGCAAACAATACAACCGGTCAAAACACCGTGCTTACGGGCGGTATTTAAACCACCAACTACGTAAGGTGTGGTTCCAGATGCGGCCAAACCCACTAAACAATCTTTTTCATTGATGTTAAATTCTTCCAAATCCTTCCAGGCTTGTTCGGCATCGTCTTCTGCAAATTCTACTGCCTTTCTAATGGCCGTATCGCCACCGGCAATAATTCCAACAACCCAATCAAAAGGAACTCCATAAGTTGGTGGACATTCGGATGCATCTACGACACCTAAACGACCACTTGTACCTGCGCCAATATAAAATAAGCGACCGCCTTTTTTCATTCTTTCGGCAACTGCCGAAGTTAGTTTTTCTATCTGAGGCAAAGATTTTTCGACTGCAAAAGCAACGGTCTTATCTTCATTATTAATGCCCTGCAAAACCTCCAATACCGACATTTTGTCGATGTTATCATAATTAGATTCCTGCTCGGTAACTCTGTTCATAAATTTAATTTTGATAAAATTCGGTAAATTCTTTTTAAAAAGCGGCGTAAAAACTTAAAAATATATCTTCATGTAGCTGTAAGAATAATTACATCCGTTAATTTATGTTAAATATTAGAAACAAAAGACATGAAAATGCAGTTAAAAAATATAGTAACCCGCTAAATTTCATAAATTTGCACAACGCTAATGAAAAAAAATACCCGAAATAACCTACTGATTGCAATAAGCTATTCTGTGATTTTAATAGTAGGTATGATTTTGGGGATAAAATTCATAAAAGACCAGGGTTTTGGCGTTCAGCGAAGTCCGCAGTTGGCTATAAATAGTGACGGAAAACTTGAAGAGATTCTGCACATTATCAATAAAAACTACGTTGATGAAATTAATACGGATTCTTTACAGAATCTACCTATAGATAGCGTTCTACATCAACTAGATCCCCATAGTGTTTATTTGCCTCCAACCGATGCGCAAGATATGACCAACAATTTAGAAGGTAACTTTGAAGGTGTTGGCATTGAATATTACATGCTCAATGATACGATGATGGTTACTGGAGTAGTTAAAGACGGGCCTGCCTACCAGGCCGGAATAAAACTGGGCGATAAAATTTTGAGTATTGATACCGCTGTTGTAAGCGGGCGAAACTTGCCAAAAGAGCAGTTAACCGGACGTTTTCGAGGTAAAGCCGGAAGCGGTGTTAGCGTTGTTTTAATGCATAATGGAACACAGGTACAAAGTAAGTTAATGGTTACCCGTGGTAAGGTAAACATTAGTAGTATTGATGCTTCTTATATGATTAATCCTGAAACTGGTTATATAAGAATTAGTAAGTTTGGAGCAAATACGGATAATGATTTCGCTACTGCTGCTAATAATTTAAAAGCCAAAGGGATGAAGAAGCTCATTCTCGATCTCCGCGACAATGGTGGAGGGTATTTTTCTGCTGCTACGGGTTTAGCTGATCAGTTTTTACCAGAAAATAAACTCATTGTTTACACTCAGGGTAAACACGAACCTCGTACCGATTATTTTTCAACCGGTACTGGTGCGTTTCAAAATGGAAAATTAGCGGTATTGATTAACGAGAATACCGCATCGGCAAGTGAGATTGTTGCAGGGGCTATTCAAGATTTAGGTAGAGGGGTAATTGTAGGCAGGCGATCTTTTGGCAAAGGGCTGGTTCAAGAACAGTTTTCTTTCGGTGATGGATCTGCTTTAAACTTAACCATTGCCCGGTATTATACGCCGTCGGGAAGAAGCATCCAGAAATCGTATAAAAAAGGTTATGATGCTTACAAACATGAGTTGGATGAGAGAATGATGGATGGAGAACTGACCGGAGATCGCACTTCTTTTCAAGATTCGATAGAAAAAGCGGAAGGCGTAGCTACACAAAATGTAAGAAAACAAAAGCCTAGTGGAGGCATACAGCCAGATGTTTTTGTTAAACTGGATACCGTTGGTTACAATAAATTTTATGCAACCCTAGTAAGCAAAAAGATTTTATCAGATTATGTTTTTAATGTACTAACAAACAAATATAACGCTGGCTTTGTAGAGCAAAACATTAATTCTTTTACGTTAGGAGATAATGATTTTAAAGATTTTATAGGTTATATTCAACGCAAAAACGTACAGATCGATCGTTTTCAATTGTACAATGCTAAGCCTGTAATTTTGAGCGATTTGAAAGCATTGTTATGTCGCTATTACCTTGGTGACGTAGGCTATTACCGATCAGTAAATCAAACTGATAATGCGGTAAAGCAAGCCATAATTAACCTTCAATAGTTTATCTCCAGTCCCAAACCACCACATTCCATTCCGTGCTCATTTGATCTGTGTAGGTATCAATCGTTTTGAAGCCAATACGCTCATGCGCTTTCATTGAACGTAGATTTATAGTGGCAATTTCAGTTATTGCGAATTCAAATTTATTTTCGAAAAAATTCTTATAAGCCTGATAGCATTGATCAAATAAGCCTTTCCCACGGTAATCTTTATCAACACAAACCTGGCCCACAACAATATATTGATAAGCAGCCACCGATTTTCCATGATATTGAATGTGATCGAAACTCTCGTACATTTCTACTAATCGGGGAATATCATTTTTCGATTGCTCTGTCATCCCCAATACATAAGCGATTACCTTTTCACTGTCCTTAGCGATGATGTTCGGTTCATGCTGATGCATTTTTTCCAAATCATCAAGCTTGTGCGAAACCGTTACAAAACCTTGCTGTTTAATTTCTTCCACAGTTAAATCGGCTCTTAGATTCTTTTTTTGAAGCGTAATAATACCTTCTAAATCCATTACTGTTTGCGATGTTGAAATTTCAATCATGAGTATGCTCTAAATAATCGCCGAATATAAGAAATTCAGTTTTTCATCTATCTTTTACTTGGGCACATTTATTATCTTTGCGACATGCTTTTATATAATGTTACCCTAATTTTAGAAGATGCTGCAGCTGAAGAATGGCTGCAATGGATGCAGGAAACCCATATTCCAGAAGTGATGGCTACCGGAATGTTTGTATCCAATCGATTATTAAAGGTGCTTGATTCGCCAAATGAAGGCGTAACTTATTGCGCACAATATGTTGCCGAAACTTTAGAAAATTACAACGAATACCAAAGCAAATTTGCTCCAGAGCTACAAGAGAGATTAAACAGCAAGTTTAAAAACCGCTTTGTGGCCTACAGAACTTTAATGGAGTTTGAACCCCCAACTATCTAAAGGGAGATTTTGAAAGGCATAAGACGATTTCGACAAATAAAAATAAATGTCAGTAGCGCTTATTTAACTCATTACCGACTAAAGACTGTAGACTTATTTTAGCTTCTCATTGTTTTTATGCCTGTCTGCATCGCGAATGGTTTTCTTTTCGAGATTTTTCTGAAAAGCATCGCTCAAATCAATACCTGTTTGATTGGCCAAACAGATTAGTACAAACATCACATCGGCCATTTCATCGGCAAGATTTACCGCTTCATCACTCTTTTTAAATGACTGCTCACCGTATCTCCGAGCCATAATCCGAGCTACCTCCCCGACTTCTTCCATTAAAATAGCAGTATTGGTTAGCTCGTTAAAATACCTGATACCTGTAGTTTTGATCCACCGATCTACTGTTTCCTGCGCTTCATTAATGGTCATGCTTTTCTTCTTCTATTTCTTGTTTAATCCTTTTGTTTACATCTATTTTGGCACCCTCTAAAAGAAATACACTTGCACCAACTTCTCTGGCAAAGGGATTTTTGATTTCCCCGATTTTGGTAATCTTCTCAAAAAATGGCTGTTCTTTTTTTCTTTCAGGATCCTCTTCACCTGCTTCGCGAATTAAAATCACATACTTAATCGCTTTATTCATTTTAAACCAATACAAGTAATCAGCATTGTAAGAAACAGCTCCGATATTGCCATATTTGGAATAATAGTTTACCGCACCAGCCAAACCATAATTATCTGCCCTAACTAATAAAGCAGATTTATCGCTTACCTTTTCGTAAGCTAAATCAGTTAAATGAGCAATTTCTTTCCAGCCTTGCATATCGGCATAATCTTGTGGCAATTGATGGTTTTTGCCATCTTCCCAACGCAACATACCAACTCTTTCAAAGCGTTTTTGGTTAGCTATAATCTGTATGGGCGAATATAGCGGCATCACCAGGGGCAATACCCAAAGAAACAAGCCAATATTGAAAACTAAGAGTGCCGTGGTAAATAGGTAACGTTTGTACAAAATGAAGCCGAAGTAAGTAGCACCAAAAGCCAGCAGCACAGGGTACAAACCTAAAGCATAATAATCTTTAGCTTTAAAATAACTAAAAATCATTAGCGTAAAAACATAAGTTAAAATTACCCATCGATATTTTACGAAGGGTTTATAAAAAATCAACGCACCGATTCCAGCAAGTAAAACAAATATACTTGTTGCAAAAAATAAGACTTGATTGATGAAGAAATCTGTTCTATTGACATGGACCAACTGCGTTTTAGCCAACAGCTTCATGTGTACGAGCACCGGAAAATCATTTTTAATTTGCCAGATGATATTCGGCGAAACGATTATTAAGCCTAAAATAATGGCGAAATAAAAATGCTTGTTAGTAAATATTTTTCGAGTTGGTAAAATTACAATTGCTGGTAATAAACCCATTACCAAAAAGAGAATATTGTATTTGTTTAAGAACCCAAGTGCCACCCAAATGGCAAAGAAATATAGATATTTAGGTACTGTATTATCAAAATATTTGAGTAAATAAAAAAAGGTGGCTGTCCAGGCTAGGACATCAAATGAATTTGGCTGATAAAGTGTGTTTAATCTTAAAAATGTCGAGCAAAGGCAGGCCACTGCCACAAAGCATTTTGCAAGTAAATTTCCATTCAAATGTTCAACAATTTTCCAGCTAAACAATATGGTTAAGGCACCAAAAAGAGCTGGAAAAAACTTAACCCAAAAAACACTATTACCCAGCAACTTAATTATGAACGAAAATAAGGAGGTAAGCGGCGGAACAGAAGTAAAACCTGCAGCCAAATGATTAGCCTGATCCAGGTGTAAAAATTCATCTCTATGAAGTTCGTAAATATTATTTACTAACAAATAGCTTAATACAAATTTGAGCAAAAGAAAGAAAACCAAAAAACCCTTACTCCACAAAGTAGGCTTTTCCCTGCTTGAGGTAGAGTCATCTGCCCCCATATATAACCCTGAATTTTTAACTTCCATAAATATTGCCTTAACTCTTTGCAATTATTGCTTTTACCATCGCCTATAGCTCCCCTCTAGAGAGTGGGGGCTTACTCTTTATTCTTCGTATCAATTAAAATTGTAGTCGGCCCATCATTTACCAAAGCAATTTTCATATCCGCTCCAAAAATCCCTGTCTGCACTTTCCTGCCCATTAAAGCCGACAAGTTTTCGATCATTTTTTCGTAAAGCGGAATAGCCGTGTCTGGCCTCGCGGCTCGGGTAAAACCTGGGCGGTTACCTTTTTTTGTCGATGCAAATAAGGTAAACTGGCTAATCAACAAAATATCTCCATTAACATCAGCCAACGCTTTATTCATTAAGCCATTTTCATCACCAAACACCCGCATATTAACGATTTTTTGAGCAAGCCAATCCAAATCATCGGCTGTATCAGCATCTTCAATACCTAAAAGCACCAAAAATCCGGTTTTAATCTCGCCCGTAATTGTGCCATCAACTGTGCAACTTGCTTGTGTAACTCTTTGTAAAACTGCTCGCATTTTATCTTACTTTTGATCAATAAAATTGATATGCGCAAGATAAGTATTTTAGTGATTTCTATATTTCTCTTATTCGGTTGTAAGCAAAAGTCAATCGTTCACCCTACTTTTTATTTTTGGCGAACAAACTATAAAAACAACAAAGTTGAAACTGATTACCTCCATAAATTTAAGTCGAAATCGCTTTACGTTCGCATTATGGATGTAGATTTTAATCCCGACTTTCAACAGGATGTTCCTATTTCTCCTATTAAGTTTTCCGATTCGCTTCCAAAAACAATCGGCATCATTCCTGTAGTTTTTCTTGTTAACCATATTTTTAATGACATAGATTCGAGCAGAATAAAATCGCTAGCCAGTAGAATTGCAGTATTCGTTGATGCCAAAGTTAAGCAGGCCGGAAAGACGGATTATTCTGAACTTCAAATAGACTGCGATTGGACTAAAACCACCAGAGACCAGTATTTCAATTTTCTTGATCAACTGAAAGCTCAGCCGCTTCTGAAGAACAAAACTATTTCCGTTACCTTAAGATTACATCAGGTAAAAAACAAGTCGACAAGTGGTATTCCCCCGGTAAAAAAGGCCATGCTGATGTGTTACAACATGGGGAACCTGCGTAAGTATGGCGAGCAAAATTCCATTCTTGATCAAAGAGAAATGGATATCTATTTAAAAGATTACCTCCGCAATTACCCATTAAAGCTTGATGTTGCCTTACCAATTTTTGAGTGGGCAGTCGTATTCAGGAATAAAGAATATGCTGGAATTTCTAAACGAATTACCAAAGATCAAATTAATGACAAAAACCTATTTAAGCAAAAAGGCCATTCCATTTTATACGATCTCATAATCGATTATCCAGCGGCGGGCTTAAAACGTGGTGACGTGATTAGGTGGGAAAAAATTTCTGCCGGAGATTTATTTACAACATCTAATTTTTTATCCCGATATTTAAAACCTGAAGAGCGAAATCTCGTTTTTTATCATCTCGATACCGACCTTTTAAAACATTTTACACATGAAGACTTTCAAAAAGTTATCGCTAATTTTTAGCGTTTTTCTTGTTACTTTCTTTGGCGAAATCGCGGTAAATATTGCCTGTGGCGGCGAAATTGACCCCTACGATTACTATATTTCCTATTTCCACAACAACATTGAGGGTGATGAGTACACGCCTTTTGCTTATAATCAAATGGCTTATCTGAATAACGAGGAAGATGTAGAAAGCGAGTCGCAGATTAATAGTCGAGAATGGGCGAAATATTTAGATGTTAAGGAACAAGATGTTCATGAGATTATGTACAATGTAGATAGTGCAACAAGTAACAAGCTTGCACATTTCGACGGAAAGCTTTCAGATTTGGCAGATAGTTTGCAAAAAAACACTTTTGTACAAGGATTGAGCAAAAACAAATCCGCCTTGAAATATTATACTTTCGCTAAAAGCTGTGAGCCCCATGCTAATATTAACTTCAATCTTTGGGATCCAATACCCCGAGATACCACACAAATGGATGTGCTTGCGAAAGAAGCCCTCAACTTAACAGAATTGGAGAAAGATGATTTCTTAAAATTGCGTTATGCTTATCAGGCGGAGCGGATGTTTCATTATGCAGGCCTGCATACCGATAGCAAAAGTGTTTACGAAAAATTTATCAGAAATAATAAAACCAATAGTGCTGTTAAAGGATGGGCTTTGGCACTTTATGCCGGTTCTATTCGCCGATTGGGAAATCCGGCAGAATCTGCATTTTTATTTTCAAAAGTATTTGCAACCAACCCGGAAAGGAGAGTGCAGGCTTATAAGAATTATTATTACAACAGCGCTCCTATAGACGGGGCCTTGAAATATGCTAAAACCAATAGTGAAAAAGCCAAAATTTGGGCAATTAACGGTTTCGGAAATCCAGATTTCGATATTGAAAGTTTGTATAAAGTATATCAATACGAACCTAAAAGTGAGCTTAATGGGGCGCTATTGGTTAGAGAAGTTAACAAACTGGAGCAGGCATTGATTGAGGCGAATGATATTGCAAAAATATCCTATAGCTATTATTTCTCTGAAAGTAACCCGCGACGAAGGGATAGTGTTAAAAATTTGAACTTAAAACAGCTAAACCTGGTTAGAGATTTTGCAGTTAAATTAGCAACCGAAAAGAAATATCCGCAGCCAGAATTGGGTACTTTGACAGCTGCTTATTTATCGTGGATGGAAAATAAAGATGCAGTTGCCACCAATTACTTAAGTACACTGAATCCTGAAAAACTTCCTGAAAAATTGCGTGATCAATACCGGATTACTGATTTATTGATTAAAGCTAAAAATATTAAGAAAGGAAATCCATTTAACGAAAATGAACTATTGCCGACGCTAAAATGGCTAGACGAAAAAAGATTTGCCGAAAATAGCTCGCATCCTGGAGATAAATATTATGATTGGGTAGATGCAGAAAGCAAACATTTTAGCAGAACCACAAGAAACTTCTATCAGCAGCTATTAGCACCTGCATATTTAAAATTAGGCGATACAGCCAAAGCTGCCCTGGCAATGGTTAAGGGAGATTTGGAATACAAGATCGTAAAAGATAACTCGCTTTTCAAAAATATGAGCTATCAAACGACTGCTTTCTGGCAACAATTTTTAAGTCCGAAAAGTATGCAAGGTTTGCTAAATTATAAAAAGAAAGCAGTTGGAAACGATGTAACGGCTTTGCTTTCGAAGGCTTTAAATCAACTTAAGAATGATGATTTCTATGAGCTATTTGGAACCACTTATCTAAGAACACATCAGTATGAAAAAGCGGTTGAAATGTTTGCAAAGGTATCGCCAAGTTATCATTATTTCAATCCCGAAAACTGGTACGCTGATGATGCCAATTCGAAGCTTTATGCAAATCCATTTATTCAAACCATTAATGATTTCCCCAAGAAATATGTAAATGCTAAGGCATCGATAACAAAGAAAGCTTTTGCATCTGAAATGTCTCGTTTACAAAAACTAACCACTAGCGATAAGAAAAATGCTTCCCTGTATTATTACAAAATGGCGAACGCTGTTTATCAAACTGGCTATTACGGAAATAGCTGGTTTTTGATTAGCTACGATTGGTCGACTTATGACAATGCCAGCCCGGCAAAATACGGTTATGATGTAGACTATAAAAAAGCTCAAACTGCCAAAAGCTGGTATTTGAAAGCTAGAGCGCTGAGTACAAATGCAGATTTTAAAGCTAAATGCACCTTCATGCTTGCCAAATGCGCTCAAAAGCAAATTATCCTAAACTCAAAGTTAAATTCATTCAGCTATTGGGATAAAGATGATATAAAGTATCAAAATTTTATCAATGCGAATTACAACAATCCGTATTTCAAAGAATTGAAATTGAAATACAGCAAAACGCCGTTTTATCAGGTGGCAGCTGGAGAATGTAGTTATCTAGGGGATTTTATAGCGAGGAATTAAAGGTTGAAAAGCTGTTAGAACTAGACAAAAATTAAAATGGCAGTGATAAAAGTATTTGGAGTTTCGTTGATTCTGCTCGGATTTTTTCTGGCTTATGGATTGATAGGATCGTACCGCCCAATACTATTCGGAACAAAAACCGAAGCTACCATTGTTGCTGTTGAACGGGTGAACAATAAAAGGTTTACATATGTGTATTATCCCGTATTTCAATTCATACATAATAACAAAACCATTAAAGCGGTAGATAGAAGCCGTGATATTGAGAAAAATAGTGTCGGAATAAAGGAATTTATATTTTATAACGAAAGTTATGGTATTAGCAGGGGTATTGCATCAACCACTATAGTTTTTTCCTGCATTAGTGCTTGCTTCATATTATTTGGCTTCGTTGCGCTATTTTATAAAGGAAGGATTTAAACTTCAAATAGGTGATAAAATTTCCTGTTCGAGACGAAATGACGTTGAGGATATTAGCCTTAAACCTTAATATCCTCAACCTTTTACCTCAAGTTACCACCTAATTAGCGCACTTGCCCATGTAAAACCTGACCCAAATGCGGCAAGGCAAACTAAATCCCCATCCTTAATTTTTCCGGCTTCCCAGGCTTCACACAAAGCTATGGGAACAGATGCTGCTGTGGTATTTCCGTATTTTTGAATATTATTAAATACCTGATCATCGCTCAAGCCTAACAAGTTTTGAACGTATTGGCTGATCCGTAGATTTGCCTGATGTGGCACAAGCATATCAATGTCCTTTTCCGTTAAGTTGTTTGCAGCCAAAGCTTCTTTAATTACCTCTGGGAATTTTACGACAGCTTTTTTGAAAACTGCCGGGCCATCCATGTAGGGCAGTGCAGCACCGCTTTCTAAAATTTCAGGCGTCATAAATAGTCCGCCCAATTCCTGATCAGGAAAAGCAGGTTTATCCTTCATCCATTTATTTGCATGAGAACCTGGATAATACATGGCTAAAATTTCTGCATCAGCGCCATCGCTGTGTAAATGAGTGCTCAAAATCCCTTTACCTTTTTCATCGGTAGGCTGTAAAATGACAGCACCTGCACCATCGCCGAAAATTACTGAAACATTACGACTGCGGGTTTCGAAATCCATAGCAAACGAATGTTTTTCGCTACCCACCACCAAAACATTTTTATACATCCCGGTTTTTACAAACTGATCGGCCACCGAAAGTGCGTAAACGAATCCTGAACACTGATTGCGAATATCCAGGGCACCGATTTCGCCCATCCCCATTTCGCGTTGTAGCAAAACACCGCATCCTGGAAAATAATAATCAGGGCTTAAGGTGGCAAAAACAATAAAGTCGACATCCTTTGCGGTGATACCAGCACGCTCGATAGCAATCTTTGCTGCTTCAATTCCCATTGTGGTGGTAGTTTCTTCATTACGATCGGCAAAACGACGTTCCTTAATCCCGGTTCGTTCCTGAATCCACTCATCGTTGGTATCCATAAAACGACTTAAGTCGGTATTGGTATAAACATTTTTTGGAACGTAGTAACCTATTCCTGCTATTTTGGATTGATGCATGCTCAAATATTTGATTAGGTAAATGTAATTATTTTATAAAGATATGAGATGAGTGAAAGATAGGAAGCCCATATCGTCTGACTTGTCAAATCTAATATCCCAAATCTTCTAATTATTGTTTATTTTTGCAACCATGTCTACAGAAACCAAAGAAGAGACCTTTACGCTCGAAGAAATTTTAACTTCCCTGAAAACTGTGCATCGCCTTATTTTGTGGAATGATGATGTAAATACTTTTGATCATGTGATTTACTGTATGATGAAGTATTTGGATTATAACGAATCTCAGGCGGAAAAAATTGCGTGGAAAGTACATAATGACGGAAAGTGCCCAGTTTTAGAAGGTTCTTTTACTGAAATGGAAGTTTACCGTAAAATTTTACAACAAGAAGGATTAACGGTTTCGGTTGATTAGATTATTCAAATGTAAATTATGTATATTTAGTTAAATATACTTATATGGAAATCACATTGGAAATAAAAAGCGATGCGGCATTTTCAATAATTGAAAAGCTAAAAAGCATTAAAGGAGTAAAGATTAAAAACGTAGAGCAATTAAAAGAGAATTATTTAAAAGATCTTTCTAATGCCTATCAAGAGACAGAATTAGCTGAAAAAGGAAAGTTAAAGTTAAAACGTTTTGAAGAAATTTTAGATGATATATGATGTATTAACATCATCCCTCTTTGAAAAAGAATTTAAAACAATCTGTAAAAAACATAAATCTGCGAAAGACGATATTATCTCCCTTGTTAACAAATTAAAAGATAATCCACATCTAGGTAGTCCTATTGGAAAATATTGCTATAAAATTAGGATAGCAATTTCAAGTAAGGGAAAAGGGAAGTCATCAGGAGCAAGAATAATAACAAGAGTAAGGATCGTAAACAAAACAGTTTATTTGTTATCAGTTTATGATAAATCTGAACAAGATTTCATTTCCGATAAAGAGCTTGAATCAGTTCTACGATCTTTAGAAGCCTAAATTAATCCCCTTAAAAGCATATTCAACTCTGCTTGCGTAGTTTGTGTTTTATCTTTAGCATACCAGCTATGAAGCTTCTCTGCCAAAAAAGGCATTTCAGTTGTTTCTTTTCTCCACTCTTTAAGCAATTCTTGCAAAACCTGTGGACGTGGTGCCCATGTTGCTAAAACCTCATCCGCACTTTCATTCAGGATAATTAAAACTGGTATTGCTCTTCCTCCGTTGGTCAAATGTGCATCTATCAAAGGAAGATTTTTATCGCGAAGTACAAATCTTAAATCAACTTTACCTAAAGAAGCTGTGGCTATTTTATTAAAAACGGGAATGATTTGAGCCGCATCTCCGCACCAACCTTCTGTAATTACCAAAAATTTGTACGTGGCTTTAATATTATCGATGGTAGCAGTTAATTCATCAGTCAAGCTTGCGGTTTTATCCACTCGGTTCATACGCTGCACATTCATTTTTGTATAGTGCAAATCGTAAGTAACGTCGCCAGTAGCCTTTCCTTCCAGCAAAAGCTGGTCTACCAGTGCACGGTACGTTTGATAATCCATTCCCTGCTCATTGAAAATTTCGCTATAGTTAACCATGATGTTTTTAATTGATGTGACAAAGAAAAGGAGAAAGTTGATAATTTAAATCATCGGTTTGCAATTTGATTGTTCTATAATTAATCAAATTATTAAACCTATTAAAACGCTGAAACTGCTGAAACAACTTTAGCTTTATGATCAAAAATCCTGACAATAGGTTTGATAGTCTTTTTAGAAACATTTAAAATCTCCAGATGATTTCCAGCCGGAATAGATAGCGAAACTTTATCATTAACGATAACCTGATTCTGATTATTCGGTTGTTTAATGATCAAGGTACCTTTAGTTGGATTTTGTATATCCACATTAAATGCGCTTGTATCAGCCAAATTCACCGTTAATTTCTTTTTAGCTTCTAAAGGAATCATAAGTGTCCATGACTTTGGATCCGTTTTTAACGTTGCGCAAGAAGATGCTAAAAGAATAAACAATAGATAAGTAGCGGAAGCAAATTTGTTTTTCATAGTTTTTAGTTTGTTACTTATCAGACGAAAATTTGTAAATTTTAGTTGCATGGACTAGCAAGAAAATTTAGCTCTTAAATTCGCTCGTTTTATGGAAATCGATATCCGGGTAGTCTTGCTTAGTCAAGTTAATCATATAATCACTATCAGATAGATAAACGGGGTTTGCCTCTTTATCAAAACCAATGTGTTGTTGCTTACGCTTAACAAATTCATCTAGCTTTTTTCTATCTGTTGAGGTTACCCAGCTCGAGCGTGTGTAACTTAAGGTACGGAAACGACATTTGGCACCATATTCATGTTCTAAACGGAAGTTAATTACCTCAAACTGAAGTTCTCCTACTGCACCAATTACCTTCCTATTTCCGGGCTGCATCACAAATAACTGCGCAACCCCTTCGTCCGTTAACTGTTCAATACCTTTCTCCAACTGTTTAGTACGCATCGGATCCATATTTTCTACTTCTTTAAAAATAGATGGTGAAAAACTTGGAATACCTTTAAATTGCAATTTTTCACCCTCAGTTAAAGTATCGCCAATTTTGAAGTTGCCACTATCATATAAACCAACCACATCACCTGGCCAGGCTTCTTCAACAATACTTTTCTCATTCGCCATAAAATCCATTGGGTTCGAAAACTTTAATTTCTTATCCTGGCGGGTATGGTAATAAAATTTGTTGCGTTCAAATTTCCCTGAACAAATCCGTAAAAACGCAATTCTATCGCGGTGTTTTGGATCTAAGTTGGCATGGATTTTAAATACGAAACCACTAAAATTTTTCTCCTCTACCAATACATCACGCTCTTCGGCTTCTCTATGGCGGGGACTTGGCGCAATATCAATAAATGTATCTAAAAGTTCCTTAATACCGAAGTTGTTAATGGCACTTCCAAAAAATACTGGCGCCACCAAACCCTCGGTATATAAATCTTTATCAATCTTTCCATAAATACCATCAACCAACTCAACATCGTCTTTCAGGTTGTTAATTTCGTTTTCTTTTAGGTAATTCAACAAAGAAGGATCGTTCAAATCATTTGCCGCCACCACAGAATCAGTTACTTTGGTTTTATCAGAATTGAATAGGTTTAAATGTTTGTTATAAATGCTGTATACACCTTTAAAGGTATGGCCCTGACCAATTGGCCATGAAAGCGGGCACAAGCTGATGTTTAGTTTTTCTTCAATTTCATCCAGCAAATCGTAGGCTTCTTTACCCTCACGATCCATTTTATTGATGAAAATAATAACGGGGGTGTTACGCATCCTACAAACCGACATCAGTTTTTCGGTTTGTTCCTCCACTCCTTTTACACAGTCTACCACCAAAATAACGCTATCCACAGCAGAAAGCGTTCGGTAAGTATCTTCAGCAAAATCTTTGTGACCTGGGGTATCCAAAATATTAATTCGCTTCCCGCTGTATTCGAAACCCATAACCGAAGTAGCTACCGAGATTCCACGTTGCTTTTCGATTTCCATAAAATCGGAAGTATTGCTTTGATTCGCTTTATTCCGCTTTACCGCACCAGCTGTGTTAATGGCACCACCAAATAACAGAAATTTTTCTGTCAATGTGGTTTTGCCTGCATCGGGGTGACTAATAATGGCAAAGGTTTTACGTTTTTCTATTTCAGGGTTAAGCATAATAAATTTGGGGTAAAAATGGCGATGAAACCGGGTTAAAGGAATTTAACAGCGATAAGATTTGAATAATTTTGTTTCATCAGGCTGCAAAGATAAGAAAATTGGTTAACTGTTTGAACTGGTTAATAGTTTAATCTTTAATAGCGTTACCCGTTCAATTCCTAAATCACGTTTGGAAAAGCAACTGCAGTAGTTCATCGGTAAAAGCAGTCCCGCCATTCATTACAATCTTTTTGTTAAAGCTTCTGCGTTACCTAAACCTCGTAGGTTTTAAAAACCTACGAGGTTTGCTAGTACAACAAAAAGTATTTCCATTGCTGTCGGGTTTAAATAATCTATTTAAGTAGTTCTTATAAAATATTTAACCACCCCTTGCCCCTCCTAAATTATGAGGGGCAAGGGGTTTGCTATTTCAAAATTGTGCTCGTTTTAAAGTTTATGCTTTTAACCAAACTGCAAATTCTGTTAAATTTTAATATTAGCACCGTACTTCTCCGCTCCTTATTTCAAGGAGCGGTTGGGATTGGTTTTTCTCCCAAAAGCGGTAACCCCTTGTTAAATAAACCTGATGGCAGCGGGCATCCCGATTTTTCATCGGGATAAAGCGAACAGCAGGACTACCATTCCCGATGGAAAACTGAACATTCATTTCCAGATATTTAGCTTTGATCACCTAAATTATTAACTGAAAACTAAAAATCATACCTATTTTTGTGCTAAAATTGTTAGCTTTAATCATCCCTCCAACTAAAGCAAACCAAAATCTTACTGCCGATGCCACAACTGGAAGAAACTTCTATGCCTGCAGAAATTGCTGCAAAGTTTGTCAATTACACCTCAAAACATGTTTTCTTAACTGGAAAAGCAGGAACAGGTAAAACTACTTTTCTGCGGAAATTGATTTCGCTTACGCACAAGAAGGCGCTGATTTGTGCACCAACGGGTATTGCTGCTATTAATGCTGCTGGTGTAACCATTCACTCCCTATTTCAGTTGCCTTTCGGAGCATTTTTCCCTGATGCGGCGGGTAATCTAATTAATCAAAATATCACTTTTAATTTTAATACGCCGCGAACCATTGTTAAGCACCTGAATATGCAGGGCAACAAAAAGCGCATGATTCAGGAGCTTGAATTGCTGGTGATTGATGAAGTGAGTATGCTCCGTGCCGACATGCTCGACGCGATTGACTTCTCGTTAAGGTATATTCGGAGAAATAGAAATGTGCCTTTTGGCGGTGTGCAATTGCTATTTATTGGCGACCTACACCAATTGCCGCCAGTAGTAAAAAACGATGAATGGCGGGTGATGGCTGGTTTCTACAAGAGCATTTATTTTTTTGATGCACTGGCTTTACAAAATAATCCGCCAGTATATATCGAGCTGGATAAAATTTACCGTCAGGATGATGCAGTGTTTATTGATTTGTTAAATAACCTGCGCAACAACAAGATTACGCTCGAAGATACCGCTTTGCTGCGCCAGCATTTTAAACAAGATTTTAAGCCTGCGGCCGATGAAAACTATATCACTTTAACTACGCACAACAATAAAGCTGATACCATTAACCGCGAAAGACTAACGCAGTTAAAAACAAAGTCGTATTTTTTTGATGCAAAAGTTACCGGCGAGTTTAATGAATACGCTTACCCTAATGAAAAAAGTTTAGAGCTGAAAGTTGGTGCTCAGGTTATGTTTATTAAAAATGATATGACTGCCGAAAAGCGCTATTATAATGGAAAAATCGGGGTTGTGCACCATATTGAAAAGGATATTATCGAAATAGAACTCCCTGATGAGCGAACGGTAATTGCCGTTGCGCCCTATACCTGGGAAAATGTAAAATACAAACTCAACGAAGCTACGAATGAAATTGCAGAGAATGTGGCGGGCTCTTTTGTCCAATATCCGCTAAAATTAGCATGGGCAATTACTGTTCATAAAAGCCAGGGTTTAACTTTTGATAAAGCAATTATCGATATCGGGGATGCATTTGCCCCGGGTCAGGCGTACGTAGCGCTATCGCGTTTGCGCTCGCTGAAAGGATTGGTGCTTACTTCGCATTTGCGAGAGAATGGTTTGCAGCAAGATCAGAACATTCACTATTTCTCGAGCACAAAACAACCTGCAGAGATCTTAACCCAACAAATAAGCTTTGAGAGTTACGATTTTATCCGAAGTTATTTACTGGCTGCATTCGACTTAAACTTGGTTCGATACTATATGAAAGAGCATGTGGAAACTTTCGATAAAAGCGAGGCAAAATCTACCAAACAGCGGTATGATGGCTGGACAATGGACTTGTACAAGGAATTTCAGAAAACTACTGCCACAGCTGATACATTTCTAAATCAACTGAAGGGATTATTCGCCGAACAAACCGAACATACCCTATTTAATGTTTCGAAAAGAGTTGAAGCTGCACTAAAATATTTCAATCCGCTTATTAAAGCTGTATCCGACAAACTCTTAGCACAAATTGAATCCATTAAGGAAGAGAAGGGAATCAAAACTTACTTAACCGAATTGCTTGAACTGGAAATTTTGGTTTATGAACAATTGAAAAAAATGCACAAAAGCAAAGCATTGCTCAGTGCGATTATCAATGGAAAAGAATTTAGCAAAGCCGATACTGACAAACTGTTGAATCTGGCTCAACGAAATGAGCAATTGCAAAAGGCCATTCAACTGAAAGGCCAGGTTTTAAAAGTGAAATCGGCTGTTGAGAAGAAAAAGAAAGAGCCGAAAGTTGACACAAAATTAATCAGTTTTGAGCTTTACGAACAAGGCAAAACATTGGAGGAAATTGCAAAAGAAAGAGGTTTTTCTGTTGGTACAATTGAGGGTCACCTGGCTTATTATGTTTCCACCCAGCAAATAGATGTATCGAAGTTGGTTAAGCCTAACAAAATTAGAAATATTGCTGACGCGGTGGAAAGCCAGAAAACAAAATCGATGGCTACGATCAGAGATTTTTTAGGCAAAGATTATTCATTTGGAGAGATTAAACTGGTGTTAGCTTCTTTATTCCCATCAGAGGAGTAGGTTTTTATTTAATCATTAAAGCGGTCGTCATTGCGAGGCACGAAGCAATCTCAGTACCACGGGTTTTAAAGCGACCGCATTAGGATTGCTTCGTACCTCGCAATGACGAATTGGCAAATTTGTGTGTATTGAAAACTCGGTGTACTCTGTGGTTAATTACTTCGTTAATTCTGTGTAAATCTTTGTATCCTCTGTGGTTAAATATTTTAGCAATTCCTTACCTTAGCATTCGTGGAGAAAGTTGATTTGTTAGCGCAATACATGCCTGCCCAGGCAGCGCCGCTAATTGCAAAGTGGATAGATTATTTTCAATGCGAGTTTAAAATCGCTAAAACCCGTTCTACAAAACTTGGTGATTACCGTCATCCTTACCGCGATAAGGGCCATCGCATTTCTGTAAATTTCAATTTAAATCATTATGCTTTCCTGGTTACTACAGTTCATGAATTTGCGCATCTACTCACCTGGAATGATTTCAAAAACAAAGTAAAACCTCATGGTTTGGAGTGGAAAAAAAACTTTCAACGGATGATGGTTCCATTTTTTGATATGAACATTTTCCCTGCTGATATTCATCAGGCTATTGATAACTATATGTCTAACCCTGCTGCGTCGAGCTGTTCAGATTTGCATTTATCAAGAGCTTTGAAAAAATACGACCCTAACACAGTAGAAACGCTGCATTTAGAACAACTTTCGATCAATACGATATTTAAAATAAAAGACGGTCGTCGGTTTGCCAAAGGCGAACGCATTCGAAAACGCTACCGCTGTGTATGTTTAGATGATAAAAGAATCTACCTTTTTAATCCTCTAGCAGAAGTTTTTGTGGTTTAGTTGTTTAAACAAACTCGAACTTATCACCATCAAACAAACCTTTATCGCTTAATTTTAAACGTGGAATAACCAGCAAAGCCATAAAAGAAAGTGTCATAAATGGCGCAAGCAAGGTAGAGCCCAATTCTTTCGCGAATTTATCAATAGAGGTATAGCTTTCTGCAACTTTACGGCCATCTTGATTGCTCATTAAACCCGCTACTGGCAAAGCCAATACTTCTACCCTTCCGTTTCCGAGCGCAACTACCCCACCAGTTTTTTCAATAACATGGTTTACGGCTTCACAAATGCTTTTATCATCAACACCTACAGCAATAATGTTGTGACTATCGTGAGCAACGCTTGATGCAATCGCACCATTTTTGAGTCCAAAATTTTTGACGAATGATATTGCAACAGGTGCATCGTGATAGCGATTAACTACCACCATCTTCAAAACATCGTTTTCTAAATCACTAACAACACTACCATTCGACACTTTTGGTTCGACAGCAATCCGATTGGTAATTAATTGCCCATCCAGTGCTTCAATTACTGCAAGTTCTTCCTCTCCTTTGAAAGGATAAATGAAATCTTCCTCTTTTTTCGGGCTACACACAAAATGATTGACAGATTTTGCATCTCCAACATGTGTTACCCAATCGCCCACTGTTCTGCCGTTTTCGGCAAGCAAAGCGCCATTAATATAAGTTTGCTTCACCTTGAAGCTTGTCAAATTTTCAATAACGATAAAATCTGCCGCATCGCTAATTTGCAAAGCGCCAACATCGAGTTTATAATGAAGAATAGGATTGATACAAGCTGCCTGAAGTACTTTGAATACATCAACTCCTTTGGCAACCGCCCTGGCGCAAAGTTCGTTTATGTGACTGTCGACTAAGCTATCGGGATGTTTGTCATCGCTGCAAAACATGATCATTTCCGGCCAGTCATTCAGCAAATCAATCAGTGCATCGAAGTTTTTAGCTGCACTTCCCTCACGGATGAGGATTTTCATTCCGCGTTGCAATTTATCTAAAGCCTCCTCTGCAGTGAAACATTCATGATCGGTAGAAATCCCTGCATCGATATATTGCTGAACAGTATCGCCCCTTAAACCCGGTGCATGTCCATCAACAGGTTTACCCAACTCATGTGCAGCAGCAATCTTTTTTAAAACCTCATCATCTTTGTAAAGCACGCCAGGAAAATTCATCATTTCACTGAGGTATTTTATTTCTGGTCGCTCCAAAAGTGACCGAACATCTTCGTGGTTTAATTCTGCCCCAGCGGTTTCAAAAATAGTTGCCGGAACACAGCTCGGAGCACCGAAGTTAAACTTGAAAGGAACAGTTTTGCCGTTCTCAATCATAAACTCTACACCTTCCAAACCGCAAACATTCGCTATTTCGTGTGGATCGCTGATGGTAGATACCGTTCCATGAACGACAGCCAACCTTGCAAACTCGCTCGGAATTAGCATGCTACTTTCTATGTGGACATGGCTATCAACAAATCCCGGGAGGATAAAATGAGCATCACTTTTGGCCTCGGAAAGTTTGGTAATATTTCTTATTTTGCCTTCTTCGACTTCAACTTCTCCAAAGAAAATATTTCGCTTTCTGATATCAACAATGTTTCCCTCGACTTTAAAATTGCTCATAATTTTATATAATTAACCACCGATAAAAAGGATGAACGGATGAAAATATCTGTGTTAATCTGTGGTTCTAATTTTAATATTTCAATAATTTATCAACTGTTTCTGCTAATCTCGCCTTGGCTAAAAAATCGTCTTCCAATATTTTGCTCATGGGGATTGCCGTATCCAAACTGGCGCAACGCATCACTGGGGCATCTAAATACGAAAAGCAATGTTCGCCAATCCATGCAGAAATTTCTGCACCGAAGCCACTGGTGAGGGTATCTTCATGTAAGATTAAAACTCTTCCTGTCGATTTTACGGCTTCGCTAACCGTTTCTTTATCCCAGGGTTGAAGTGTTCTTAAATCAATTAGGGTGCCACCGCAATCCGGATTATTTTTAATAAAATCCAATCCCCAGTGAACGCCCAAGCCATAGGTAATTATAGTAAACTTAGTACCAGAAGTTAACTTCACCGCCTTGCCAATTTCGGTGGTGTAATAACCATCGGGAACTGCCACGGTTAAACTTCTATACAAGTACTTATGCTCGAAATAAAGCACTGGATTTGGATCTTCAATAGCAGCAAGAAGCAATCCTTTAGCATCTTCTGGAAACGCAGGATAAACTACCTTTAATCCTGGAGTTTTTGTAAACCAGGCCTCGTTGCTTTGTGAGTGGAATGGACCGGCACCTGTTCCTGCACCCGTTGGCATCCGAACCACAACATCGGCTTTTTCGCCCCAACGGTAATGTGTTTTGGCCAAATTGTTTACAATCTGGTTAAAACCAACCGTTACGAAATCTGCAAACTGCATTTCTACAACTGCCTTGTAACCGTTAATAGACAAACCCAAACCAGCGCCGACAATAGCGGATTCGCAAATTGGTGTATTGCGAACTCGGCCCTTGCCGTACTTGGCGGTAAACCCATCGGTTATTTTGAAAGCACCGCCATAATCAGCAATATCCTGCCCCATTAAAACGAGGTTTTGATATTTCTGCATGGCTAAATCTAATGCATCAGTTATAGCATCTAAATATCTTTTTTCTGTGGAAGATTGACTTGGCGCAACAGCAGTTTGTTCGTATGGAAAATACATATCAAGCTCTTCCTGTTCAGCATCCGCTTTAGGCTCCGGCTCATTAAAGGCTTCTTCTACTTCTAACTCTATACTTCTTTTAATTTGAATTTTAATGTCAATCGCCGCATCGGTGCTTAACACACCTTGTTCAATCAGGTACGATTCATAATTATTCAACGGATCTTTCTTTTTCCATTCATCGAATAATTCCTGAGGAACATATTTCGTGCCTGATGCCTCCTCATGTCCACGCATTCTAAACGTTAAACACTCCACCAAAACAGGACGAGGATCTTTTCTAAGCTCATTAGCCAATTGATTAATGGTATCATAAACCTCCAGAATATTGTTTCCATCTATCTGAACGCCTTCAATGCCATAGCCAATCGCTTTATCAACCAGATTTTTACACTTAAACTGTTCAGATTTTGGTGTGGATAAACCATAGCCATTATTTTCTATCAGGAAGATAACCGGCAAATTCCAAACTGCTGCAACATTAACGGCTTCATGAAAATCCCCCTCGCTTGTGGCACCTTCGCCAGTGTAAACCAAAGTTACCTTTTGTTTTTTGTCTAAAATATCTGCCAGGGCAATACCATCAGCTAAAGCCATCTGCGGCCCAAGATGGGAGATCATTCCAATGATTTTATAATCTTGTGTTCCAAAGTGAAAAGAGCGATCTCGGCCTTTGGTAAAGCCTGTTATTTTGCCTTGCCATTGCGCCATCAATTTTTTTAAGGGAATATCTCTTGAGGTGAAAACACCAAGATTGCGGTGCATGGGCAGAATATACTCATCTTGCTGCATGGCTAAGGTACTGCCAACAGCAATGGCTTCTTGCCCAATACCTGAGAACCATTTGCCAATTCTACCTTGGCGCAGAAGTTTAAGCATCTTTTCCTCAACCATTCGAGGATAAAGCAATCTTTTGTATAAATTCAATAAGAATTTGTCGTCTTTATCGCGGCGGTTGAAGTGCATATGAATTTTGAAAGACCTGGTTATTTTTTCTCTAAAATTGATTCATGAGGTGTAAAATTAAAAAAACCTTCAAAGCTCAAATCCTCATCAAGCTCCTCCCAATGTATTCCAAATGGCGAAAGTGTAAAATTTTCCAGTGAAGATTTTGATGCCTTTTGCAACCTTGGAAACCAACTTAGTGGATGACCTCTAACTTCATCAGTATTTGTTTTAATGAAAATGTTTCCATCATCAAACCAAACTTTAATTACATTAATGTCCATGATATTCATTCCATTTATTGATGATAATTTCTTTGTTCTCTTCGATTAAAGCAATCGCCAAACTAACATCTTTATTCTTAAGGCCTTTATTTGAAATCAATTTAACTTCTTCAACCTCGAATTTAGCTTCACCGTCAGCATTTTTGACATGAACATGAACAGGTAAATGCTCATTAGAATAGAAGAAAAATCTCAATCCAAAGACGATGAAAAGTGTTGGCATAATTTACACGACTTAACTGTGAATTTACGAATTTGATAGGAAGAAGCGGTAATGATATTCAACGTTTTATTACTCCTCCTTATTCTTCTTCAATTCCTCCCACTGTTTTGCAAAAGACTTATCGGCCACTTTAGGCATTTCACGGTATTTCCCCCAACTTTTTTTGAAGAATGATTTTAGCATGAAGTTCTTGAATTTTCCCCCGAAAAAATCCATCCACTTACGTTTTTGCATCATTCGGTTAAACATTCCCCAACCCATTTCTTCTACTTTGCCATTTTCATGTGTTGAAGCCGCGTCTCTACGGTTAAGAAGTAACATTTTGTGAATATCGATTTTCACAGGACAAACTTCAGAGCACTTTCCGCATAAACTAGAGGCGTAACTTAAGTGCTTAAACTCTTCCATGCCTTTTAAATGCGGAGTAATCACCGAGCCGATAGGACCGCTGTAAGTGGTGTTGTAAGTATGGCCGCCAATATTTTTATAAACCGGACATGCATTTAAACAGGCACCACAGCGAATGCAATACAAACCCTGACGCTGGTCTTTTTGAGCCAATAAATTTGTACGTCCATTATCCAAAAGGATCACATACATTTCTTCCGGACCATCCGTTTCGTTTGGTTGGCGTGGGCCACTTAAAATGGTATTGTAAACCGTTAAGTTTTGCCCAGTTCCATGTGAAGCTAACAATGGCCAAAACAAATCTAAATCAGCCATTGACGGAACTATTTTTTCGATCCCTACAATTGCAATATGAATTTTTGGAAATGTGGTGCTCAATCTGGCATTCCCTTCATTTTCCGTAATGGCAATGCTTCCTGTATCGGCAATCAGAAAATTACCGCCACTAATTCCAATATCAGCGTTTAAATATTTATCACGAAGCAATTCCCTCGCTTTTTGAACCAACTGAGGTGGCGTAGCATCTACTGGTGTACCAAATTTATCATGAAACAACTGTGCGATGTCAGTAGCACTTAAGTGCATGGCTGGAGTTACAATATGGTAAGGAGCTTGTCCCAATAACTGAACAATATACTCTCCCAAATCACTTTCTAACGACTCGATTCCGTTTTCAGCAAGAAAATCGTTGATGTGAATTTCTTCGGTGGTCATCGATTTTGATTTGATAACCGATTTACCGCCATTCCGTTTGATGATATTCAAGATTTCTTGCTGTGCCTCTGCTGCATCATTTGCCCAAATCACCTTGCCCCCCCGACGTTGGAAATTTGATTCGAACTCTGGCAGATATTTATCTAGATTTTCCATCACACGCCATTTGATAACATGTGCTTTTCTCTTTGATGCCTCCAGGTTTTCGAATTTAGATAAACCGCGTTCTACTGCAGTATTGTATTTACCAATATTAAAATTAATGGTTTTACGATGCGGTAGATCGAACGCTTTTTTATCAGATTTCTCTAAAAATTCATCGGCAGTTTTCATCATATTTCAAAGATAGGAATTTCTATTGCCACCAAAAGTATTGTGCATAAAAAAGCCCCGATTCACAAATCGGGGCTTAAATTTTATTTTTTATTTCTTTGGATTTCCTTTTCCGTCTCTATCAATAGCAGGACGCTTAGGGCGGTTGGCCAATTCCCAAGCGGTGAAATAGGTAAGTTTGGCTCTCTTCGTCAATAGCGGGAAGTTAATTTTGCTTACTTCATCACCAGGTCTGTGATAATCCTGTTCTAACATTCCATCATAATAGAAAATAATCGGAATCCCTAACTTCGCAAAGTTGTAGTGATCAGAACGGTAATAAATCCTGTCTGTATCGTTAGGATCATCATATTTATAATCCAATTTCATTTTGGTATAAGTGGCATTTACCTGCTCGCTTAGGGTTCCTAAATCACTACTCAACATATTTGAACCTACAGAATAAATATAGTTCGCTGAATCTGGTGTACCTAAATATTTCTCACCGATACGACCAATCATATCCGTATTCAAGTTTGCGATGGTATTTTCTACCGGGAATACAGGATGCTGAGAATACCAATCAGAACCCCACAAACCTTTCTCCTCACCAACAACAGTCATGAAAAGAATGCTACGTTTAGATCCTTTTCCGGCTTTTTTAGCGTCGGTAAAGGCTTTTGCCATTAAAAGAACACCGGTGGTACCAGAACCATCATCATCTGCACCGTTATTGATTTTATCTGGTCCTTCAACTTCTGGCGTAATACCAATGTGATCGTAGTGGCCTGTTAATACCAAAACTTCTTTCTTCAATTTCGGATCTGTTCCCTCAAGGAAACCTAACACATTTTCTCCGCGAACATCAGTACCTTTTTTCATTGCACTTGCAGAAATGGCTAAACTAATGGTCTGCGAGGCAGGTTTATTTGTTTCGTCCACTTTCGCCTGAAAAGCATCTATCGTGGTATTTGCAGCTTTTAAAATTTCGTTTCCGGTAGCGGTAGAAACGCTGATGACAGTAAATGGATTTTGCTTTTTCATCCGCTCCACCACTTCTTCGGTTCTCATTACCACTTGGCCAGCTTCTAAAGATGCTTTACGTTCTGCAGAAATATTGTCAACAGTTGGGTCGATTAATATAACTGCTTTGGCTTTATTTTGAGCCAGATAACCCAATTTCTTCTGCCTTGCCATCATTGCGGCACGTCTGTCTGCTTTATCAGTTGCTTTCATTGTCGGATCGCCAACTGCAAAAATGACAACTACTTTTCCTTCTACATTGATGCCGTCGTATTCGTTAAAACCGTCTTTAGAAATGCCATAGCCAGCAAAAATAATCTCATCAGCACTAAAAGTAAAGCCGTTTAAACCTACAGCATTACTGGTGATTAAGTAATCTTTGTATGCTTGTTTCGGTTGACCGTTTATAGTAAGCATACTTTCGCTAATCGCGTAAGTTGCCAGGTCAATTTTCTGGAAATAACCACCATCAACCGGTCCTTTTAATCCAATGGATTTAAAATAGTCGCGAATATAATCTGCAGCCATCCACGCACCTTTTTTACCTGTTTCACGACCTTCATATTCATCAGAAGCCAAAACAGAAAGGTGTTTAAATGCATTTTCAGGATTGATCGCTTTGCTAAACCTAATCGCATCTTTATTTGGCGCTAAAGGTTTAACTTGTGCGAAGCAGCCAACACTTAATATCGACGCCAAGCCTAGGGTTAAAAATCTTTTATTCATTATGGGTAATAGTTAGTTTAGTTTGATAGGGTTAACATGAAATTTTATCAACACGGGTTTGATGGCGACCGCCTTCAAATTCGGTATTTAAAAAAGTTGATGTAATTTCTTTTGCCAATTCTTCTGAAACAAATCTGGCCGGAATACACAATACATTAGCATTGTTATGTTTTCTTACTAATGATGCTACTTCATTCTCCCAGCATAAACCTGCTCGAATACCTGCATGTTTGTTGGCGGCTATGGCTACCCCATTTGCCGATCCACACAATAAAATGCCATAAAGGAACTCGCCACTTTCGACAGCAGCTGCTACCGGATGGGCAAAATCAGGATAATCGACAGAATCTAACGAATAGGTGCCAAAATCCTTTACATCATAATTGACAAGATAATCTTTTAACCATTCTTTATATTCAAAACCAGCGTGATCTCCACCAATCGCTATTTTTATTCTAGTTTCAGACATGTCCAAATTTATATAGAATTATAAAATCTATTCGTAATGTTTTTGTTAGTTAGCGAAGAATGCTGCTTCATCTTTTTTCTTTTTTCTTTCGATGAAAGCAGAAACGAAAATACTCAATTCATAAAGCAAAAATAGTGGTGTTGCTACAATCAACATTGTCATAATATCTGGTGTTGGCGTAACAATAGCTGCTATAATTAAAATAATTACCGCTGCATATCTTCTGCTCGACCTCATTAACTTTGGAGTCATCAATCCAAGCTTAGATAAAATAAAAATAATTACAGGAAGCTCGAAAATAATTCCGGTACCCAACGTTAAAGTAGCTACAGATGATAAGTATGAATCAACTGTAAATGTATTTTTAATCTCTTCACTTACCGTATATCCCGTTAAAAAGTTAACCGAAAGCGGGCAAACAATGAAATATCCAAATAGAATACCAATAACAAATAGCACTGATGCGAAAAACACAAAACCGCTGGCAGATTTACGCTCATTTTCATGCAAAGCAGGCTTAATAAATCGCCAGATCTCCCATAGCAAATAAGGAAATCCTACTACTATACCGCACATTACGCAAACGTTTAACTGAAGATTGAACTGTCCTGCCATCTCGGTATTGATAATTTCACCATTAATTTTGGTGATACACATATCTGCTCCGAGTGAAGGAAATTTCTCTACCAACTTGCACATCATGCGATACGTCCAGAAATCGGGTTTCTTCGGTCCAAAAATAATCTTATCCAGAATAAATTCGTTGAAATAGAAAGCGATACCAGTAAAAACGGCAATGGCAATTACAGCTCTGATTAAGTGTTTACGGAGAACATCAAGGTGATCGAAGAAAGACATTTCTGCCTCTAAGGTTGTACTCTTTTGTCCTATAGCTTTTGTAAGGGAAGTTTTTTTAGTGTCGCTCATGTTGAAAACAAAAATACCATTCTAATTGAATAGAATGGTATCTACGTGTTAAATATAGAAATAGTTTAGATAATTATGAGAAATGCATATAAAAATTGATTTTATATGTTTCTTACTTTATTATTTCACTTTAATTAAACTCATCTGTTTCAAATTAGAAGCATTGCTATAATTAAATTGGTAAACGCCATCTTCTCCTGTAACAATTAGCGATTTCGGACCTGCAATTACATCGAAACTTTTTACCGTTTGCAGATGCTGTAACATGTTACTTCCAATAGCTTTATAATCAGAAATATTGAAGCTTTTGATGCCGAAATTACCTTCGCATAAAAACAAATTATTCCCACTAATACTTAAGCCGTGTGGGTTCTGCATCTGGTAAAGCGCTACCTGCTTAGGTTTTGTTGGGTCTTCGATATCTACCACTTCCAGCTGATTAACGGTTTGTCTGCAAAACGTTCCCGTTCTTAAAGTAACATAGGCATACTTCCCTTGCACCACAACCGGGTCGCAGGCAAAAACATGACTGTAAGTAGATAGTTTTACCGGATTTGCAGCATCAACAGCATTAAAAATATGCATACCTGTATTGGTACCGATGAATAATTTATTATCGTAAGGAAAAATGGTTTCAACTCCCCAACCCAAGTTGATTGATTTAACATAAGATGGACTCGCAGCATTTTTTACATCAAATAAACCAAGCTCATACATGCCTACCGTATACAAGTAATCATTCATCAATGTAAACCTTGCCATGGAACCGCCCTGACCAGATGAGCCGCTTTGAGAAGATGAACTGGAGTATGCAGAAATGTCATTCACAACACCTGTGTACTTTTGTTTTTTAATTACTGTATCTTTTGTGTAGTATAGATATTTTTGAACACCAGTAGAATAAACCTGCTTGAAAACATCGTTTAGCCGTTTAACTTGCTTAATACTGTTCATATTCGAAATATCGAAGGCAAGCAAATCGATGAAACTATCTGCATAGAGAATGTTGTTACGAACAGCAAGATCGACGTTTCCAGGAATTTTTAAAAAAGCAACATTTACGGGTGAACTGGGATTTGCATTATTATAAATATGAATACCCTCATAAGGCTCATTAATTAAAAGGTAATCGTTGTAAATGTAGATTTTTCCAGTTTTTTTGGCTTCGATGGCTTTACTAACTCCTACTGGCAAGGCTCTCATTGCCTCAACAGAAATCATTTTTGTGATTTTGATTACTTCATATTCATCTTTTTTGCATTGTGTAAACAATACTCCAACAAAAAGAAGCAGAAATAGGTTAAGTAGATTTTTTTTCATGGTTTGAGGGTTTTAATTTAGAAACGAGCGTAATTACTTAAACGCTACAAGGTTAAGGATTTATTTTTGATAACACTTGAGATTGAACGTTAACATTCACTCAGATCGCCACAAAAAAAAGAAGCCAGGTTTTTTCAAACCTGGCTTCTTAAAATATTTAAATTTTCAGTTATTCAGAATCTATAAATTCAAATGTTTCCATAAATTTTGTAGTGAAGTTACCTGCTCTAAAGTTAGGGTCTTTCATCAATTGTAAATGGAAAGGAATGGTAGTTTTAACACCTTCAATCACAAATTCTCCTAAAGCACGTTCCATAGTACAAATGGCTTCTTCGCGGGTTTGTGCCACACAAATTAGCTTTGCAATCATCGAATCGTAGTTTGATGGAATAGAATAACCTGCATATACATGTGTATCTACACGAACCCCGTGACCACCTGGAGAGTGGAAATTCGTAATTTTTCCTGGTGAAGGACGGAAATTATTCGCTGGATCTTCAGCATTGATACGACATTCAATCGCATGCATATCAGGGAAATAATTTTTACCCGAAATCGGTATTCCGGCAGCTACTTTAATTTGCTCTTTAATTAAATCAAAATTGATTACTTCCTCAGTAACTGGATGTTCTACCTGAATACGCGTATTCATTTCCATAAAATAGAAATTGCGGTGTTTATCAACCAAAAATTCGATTGTACCAGCGCCTTCATAATTTACTGCTTGAGCACCTTTGATAGCGGCTTCTCCCATTCTTACACGAAGTTCTTCGGTCATAAATGGTGAAGGAGATTCTTCTACCAACTTTTGGTGACGGCGTTGAATCGAACAATCACGCTCGGATAAATGGCATGCTTTACCAAACTGATCTCCAATAATTTGAATTTCAATGTGACGTGGATCTTCGATGTATTTCTCTAAATATAAGCCGTCGTTACCGAAAGCAGCACCAGATTCCTGACGGGCGCTATCCCAGGCATTTTCAAAATCTTCATCTTTCCAAACTACACGCATCCCACGGCCACCACCACCAGCAGTTGCTTTAAGGATTACAGGGTAACCCATTTCATTGGCAATTGCAATACCTTCTTTTACGCTGGTAAGCAAACCTTCTGAACCTGGAATAGTAGGTACACCTGCAATTTTCATGGTTTCTTTAGCAGAGGCTTTATCGCCCATACCATTAATCTGCTCGGGAGTTGCACCAATAAATTTGATACCGTACTCGCGGCAAATATTAGAAAACTTAGCGTTTTCTGATAAGAAACCATAACCTGGATGTATGGCATCAGCATTAGTTAATTCTGCTGCTGAAATAATATTTGGAATATTTAAATAAGAATCTTTACTTGGAGGAGGACCAATACAAACAGCCTCATCAGCAAAACGTACGTGTAAACTTTCGCGATCGGCGGTAGAGTAGACAGCAACTGTTTTGATGCCCATTTCCTTACAGGTACGGATAATACGCAAAGCGATTTCTCCCCTGTTGGCAATCAGTATTTTTTTAAACATATATTATAAATTAGCTAATTGGCTAATTAGTTAATGATCTAATTAGATAGGTTCTACTAAAAACAACGGCTGATCGTATTCAACTGGTGATGCATTATCAACCAAAATTTTAACGATACGACCTGAAACTTCACTTTCAATTTCGTTAAATAGTTTCATTGCTTCAATAATACAAACTACTTTACCAGTGCTGATTTCATCGCCAACGTTTACAAACATCGGTTTATCCGGACTAGAAGAACGGTAGAATGTACCAATCATTGGAGATTTAATAGTAATATATTTTGATGTATCCTCTGCAGCTGGTACCGCAGGTGTAGCCGCAACCGGAGCTGTAGGAGCTGTAGCAACTGGCGCAGCAGCCTGCACAAGTGGTGCTTGTGGTACGGTAGCATGCACAACTGTTGGTGCCTGGTTTGTTTTAATCGTGATCTTGAAGTTTTCCTGCTCAATAGCAACTTCGTTTACTCCAGAACGAGAAACAAATTTTATCAGTTCCTGTATTTGTTTGATATCCATTTTTTAATCCTTGTTATGTAAAAAATAGTGTATAAATGAATTAACTAAGTTATACTTTTTTTTGTTTGTAATTATATAGAAAATAGGAAACGGAAATAGGGAATAGACCTGGCTAGAAAGTACATCATCTATTTTCTATCTACAATTTTCCATTCTCTAATTTGTATCGTAAGCCCATTTAAGGTAAATAGAACCCCAGGTAAAGCCTCCTCCAAAAGCAGCTAACACAATGTTATCTCCTTTTTTTAGTCTGCTTTCCCATTCCCATAAGCATAATGGAATAGTTCCGTTTGTGGTATTGCCGTAACGCTCAATGTTGATCATTACTTTATCAGTAGTTACGCCCATACGGTTAGCAGTAGCATCGATAATGCGTTTGTTAGCCTGGTGAGGCACTAACCATGCAACATCATCAGCGGTTAAGCTGTTACGTTCCATAATTTCTGCTGCGACATCGGCCATATTAGTTACCGCAAATTTAAATACTGTAGGGCCTTCCTGATGTGCGAAATGCTCTCTGGCATCAATGCTTTCATGAGTTGCTGGCTTAACAGAACCACCGGCTTTCATTCCTAAGAAATCTCTTCCCGAACCATCGGTTCTTAAAATAGAATCCTGAATACCAAAGCCCTCTTCATTTGGCTCTAATAAAGCACAACCACAGCCATCACCAAAGATGATACAGGTTGTACGGTCTTCATAATTGATAATAGACGACATTTTATCGCCACCAACAACTAAAACTTTTTTATGTCTTCCCGATTCAATGAAAGATGCACCGGTAGCTAAACCGAAAATAAAACCCGAGCAAGCAGCTTGTAAATCGTAACCCCATGCATTTGTCGCCCCAACTTTATCGGCTAAAACATTCGCCGTTGCAGGGAAAGTAAAATCAGGTGTAGTGGTGCAAAAGATAATCAATTCAATTTCTTTTGCACCAATACCTCTTTTTTTAAGTAACCCATTTACAGCATGCACAGCCATATCTGAAGTACCCAAACCTTCGCCTTTTAAAATTCTACGCTCTTTAATTCCCGTTCTGCTGGTAATCCATTCATCAGACGTATCAACAATGGTTTCTAACTCTGCATTCGTTAACACATAGTCGGGGACGTAACCATTTACTGCAGTAATAGCAGCATGAATTTTACTCATTTTAAAAATTTTAATAAATTATTTAAATGCCATTCTAATCTTTTCTACCAACCCAGTGGTAATCATTTCTCTGGATTGAAGAACCATATTTTTAACAGCCAGCGGACTAGAAATTCCATGTCCGATAACAACGGGAGCGTTAACGCCTAAAACCGGACTTCCACCGTATTGTTCGTAATTAAAACGATCGAAAAACTCATCTTTCAAACCTTTTTTAATGGTAATTACATAAAATGATTCTGCTAGTTTTAGCATCACGTTTCCTGTAAAACCATCGCAAACGATCACATCCGATTTATCATTGAATAAATCTCTACCTTCAACATTCCCAACAAAATTAAAAAGATTGGTATCCTTCATCAACGGAAAAGTAGCCATGCTTAACATGTTTCCTTTTTCATCTTCTTCACCAATATTCATTAAAGCTACCCGAGGGTTTTCTATCTGCAATAAATTTTCGGCATATAAGCTTCCCAAAACGCCAAACTGAAGTAAAATATCTGGCTTGCAATCAGCGTTTGCACCTACATCTAATAACAGACCGGTACCACCCTTAAGTTTTGGAAGAATAGAGCAAAGGCAAGGGCGAATAATGCCCGGAATAGTTTTAACGCTAAAAACAGCGCCGACCAGCATCGCACCAGAGTTACCAGCGCTGGCAAAAGAATCGATTTTACCTTCTTTTAAAAGGTTAAAGCCAACCGCAATGCTCGAATTTGGTTTCTGAACAATAGCTTTGGTAGGATGTTCGCCCATACCAATAACTTCATCAGTATGAACGTATTCAAAATGATCCGGATTAAAGCCCTCTTCTGCGAGAATGGGTTTAATCTTTTCGGTATCGCCGATAAGAACTAAATGTTCTCCGGCGTTTAGCGATTGATGAGCTGCTATTGCTCCCAAAACGATTGCTTTGGGAGCATAGTCTCCGCCCATTATGTCGAGGCCTATTTTCATAGAAAAAATCTGTTTGTGTTAGATTAGGTAAAATCCTAAAATTATCAGTCGACTAAGGTATGACTAAAGCCGCTGAAAACACAAACAATTTTTTAAGAAAATTACCCGATTTGAGTATTTTCGATAACCAATTTACCGTTATAGTATAAGTTACCATCAACGTTGTATGCACGGTGAGGTACGTGGATAGCACCTGTTGCTGCGCAAGTTGCTAAAGAAGGAGTTACTGCTTTATAGTGCGTTCTTCTTTTATTTTTTCTCT
The DNA here is from genome assembly GCF_979258625.1 of Pedobacter sp. AC212. NCBI lineage: Bacteria > Pseudomonadati > Bacteroidota > Sphingobacteriia > Sphingobacteriales > Sphingobacteriaceae > Pedobacter > Pedobacter sp. AC212. The sequence goes on from NZ_OZ409870.1 coordinate 5,270,463, forward strand.
GTTTCGAGATTTTCCGTTTTGGATGTGCCATTGGTGTATAATCTAATTATTTTTTTAACTTATTAAGGGCTTCCCAACGTGGGTCGCTTGTTTGTTCGTTTTCTTCTGCTTGCTTATCAATAGAGAGCTGCTCTAACCGGTCAATCATTTCCTGGTCACACTCTTTATCTGCCTGCTCGCAGTTTTTGATATAAGGTACAGCTACGTTGATCATTTCGTACAAAGGTGCCGATATATCAATCTCGGTGTCTTTGCGGTTTAGCGTAATAATTTCCTCATCATCGCTTTCCAACTCATCCTCAGCAAATTTCACAATCTGTCTTTCGTACAAGTTTACCGGGTAGGCAAACTCCGATAAACATTTATCGCAATCTAAATTTACTGTTCCAATAACTTTAAATTTTAAAAGCAACATGGTCTCTTGTTTCTCAAGTTCCAGTTCTACTTTTAAATCTCCGCTTTTAATTAATGAATATTCAAACGCATTAAAAAAGCGGTCATCAAGCTCATAATCAAAGTGATGAACTCCCAATTTTAATCCGGTAAACGGTATAGAAAATTGTTTTAATGGCTTCAAAGTACTGTAAAATTTTAGCCTGCAAATGTAGGGATAAAATAGTTAGATAAAAAATGTTTTTTAAAAATTGTTGCTGTTCTGGAAGCGAGATTTAGAATATTAGCCTAAATCATATTTTTTGAAAATCAGTTTCGTTGCTAAGCAGTTACGAAAGTTTCGCTGTTTATTGGAAAGTTACTAACTCTAATAAGCACCTGCACATTAGAGTTAGTAACTTTAAAGAACAACAAAATAGATTTGCAAGTTAATCGTCTACCTGCCGCAGACGGGGGCTTATTTATAACTTCCTTTAGAAGAATCAAAGATTAATGTTTGGCTAATACCATTTCCTTATTGTTTCTACTCCACTCACTCCATGAGCCGACATACAATTTAGGAATAGGCAAACCAGCATAATCAATTGCTAAAAGCGTATGGCAAGCGGTAATACCCGATCCGCAATGAACAATAACATTTGCTGGCTCAACTTTTTCTAAAGCTTTGGTATAATTTTCTCTCAAAACTTCTTGATTTAAAAATCTGCCGTCCGCATCTAAATTTTCTGTAAAGGGAATGTTTATTGCACCCGGAATATGGCCAGCTATCGTATCTATCGGCTCTGTTAAGCCTGCAAAACGATTTGCATCCCGTACGTCGATTACGATATGATCATCCGTTTTAGAAACTCCTTCCACTTCATCTATATCAGACAAAGGCAAACTCCATGAACCAACTTCGTATTGACCAACAGATTTTGGAATCTCAACTTTATTTGTTGTCGGAAAATTTGCTTTTACCGCCGCTTGAAAACCTCCATCAATTACCTGAACTTTTTCATGGCCAACAGATCTCAGCATCCACCAAAACCTTGCAGCAGCATTACCACCGTTTTTATCATCGTAAATGATAACATGACTATGCTTTGTAATGCCAAGTTTCTGCAACGTATTGGCAAACTGCTCCAAGCTAGGCAGTGGATGGCGACCACCAACTGCAAAGTCGCCGATATTGGCTAAATCATCGTTTACATCGACAAAAATTGCACCTGCTAAATGTTGCTCATCATAACGAACTTTCGAGCCCGCACTGGCATCGACAATTACAATTTCATCATCTTGATTTAACCAGGTTAAATCTTCGGGCTTGATAATTGGGGAAATTTTGCTCATTTCATTTTTATTTGATACACAATTTTAACCAAAATAAACCTGATAGCAGTGAAAATCTCCCGATTCTTCATCGGGAATTGGAACGAATAGCAGGACTTTCGCAACCGATAAGACACAGAACTTTGCTTTACAAAAAATTAAGATCTAAGTCTTAAGAAGCGTCGTCTTTTATGTCAAACTGTGTTTCAACAACCTTTCCACCACCGCGTAACTGAGTACTTAACATTTCTTCTTGCTCTCTGCGGTTTTTAACGATGTGTATGGCTGAAAATAATGCTTCAGTAAATGAGGTAGAATCGGCCAAATCTTTACCGGCGATATCGTAGCCCGTTCCATGATCTGGAGATGTGCGAACGAAATTTAAACCTGCCGTAAAATTTACGCCATTATGGAAAGCCAAGGTTTTAAAGGGAATTAAACCCTGATCGTGGTACATAGCCAACACTGCATCGAATTGTTTGTAGCTTCCATTTCCAAAAAATCCATCAGCAGGATAAGGACCGAAAACCATTAAACCTTTATCATAAGCCTCTTTAATGGCTGGAGAAATAATTTCAGCCTCTTCGGCACCCAATAATCCATTATCGCTGGCATGAGGATTTAACCCCAAAACGGCGATTTTTGGTTTTTCGATCCAGAAATCTTTTTTCAAGCTATCATTAATCAACTTTAATTTACTGAGAATTTTATCTTTGGTAATAGATGTTGGAACGTCCTTAACAGGAATGTGTCCGGTAACTACCCCAACACGTAAATTTTCACTGATTAAAAACATCAGCACATCTTTACTTCCGCTTTTTTCCTGCAAATATTCGGTATGGCCAGGAAACGAAAAGGTTTCTGATTGAATGTTGTGTTTGTTAATCGGAGCCGTAACCAAAGCATCAATGTCGCCCGCAACTAAATCAGCCGTTGCTCTTTCGAGCGATAAAAGCGCATATTTTCCACCCGTTTCAGTTACCTGCCCAAGTTCGATTTTTACATCTTCTTCCCAGCAATTAATCATATTTGCTTTTTTAAGCTGCGCTTGATTAGCATGATTAATAACGTTAAAACTGAAATCGCCCAGGTTATTTGCCTTTCGATGGAAAGAGGAAACCTTGGTATGACCATAAACAATTGGTGTACAATAATTTAAAATAGCCGGATTTGATAACGTTTTGATGATTACCTCCAAACCTATACCATTCACGTCGCCTATACTGATACCAATTTTAAGTTTATTGCTCATAATTACTGGAAAATTTTAGCGCAAATTACTGATTTTCGCTTAAACAGGTGCTTACCGGATAAAAATTAGTTATTTTGTAGAAAATAGTTAGTCTGCAAAACACAGCTTTTACAGCACGATGAACAAAATGTAATTCTAATTTTTCCGTGCTTTCTGTGTTTCCGTGGCAAAAAAATCTTCGAGATGAGTTTAGTAAAAGCGAAAAAACATTTAGGTCAGCATTTTTTAACCGATAAGGGCATTGCCAATCGAATTGTAGAAAGCCTGGTGAATACTGAAAAGTACAAGCAGGTTTTGGAAGTTGGGCCAGGAATGGGGATTTTGTCTGATTTTTTGTTGCAACGCGAAGACTTACAAACTTATCTAATCGATATTGACACTGAATCTTTCCATTTTCTGAATGAAAAATATCCGCAGTTGGGCGATCGCTTAATTAATGGAGACTTTCTAAAACTAGATTTCGACGCCATTTTCCCGGATAAATTTGCCATCATTGGGAATTTCCCTTATAATATTTCATCGCAAATTCTATTTAAAATTTTGGATAACCGCCACAAAGTGGTAGAAATGGTGGGCATGTTTCAGAAGGAGGTGGCCCAACGTTGTGCTGCGCCAGCAGGCAACAAAGAGTATGGTATTTTGAGTGTTTTTCTTCAGGCTTATTACAAAATTGAGTATTTGTTTACTGTAAAACCAGGCACTTTTAATCCACCACCAAAAGTGCACTCTGCCGTGATTCGTTTAACGCGAAATGAGGTTGAAAATTTAGATTGCGACGAAAAACTATTCTGGCGTGTAGTAAAAGCTGGCTTTAACCAACGTAGAAAAACCTTGCGTAACGCCGTTTCTGCTGTGATGCCAAAAGATAAAATGGACAATCACATCTATTTCGAAAAACGTGCTGAACAGTTAACTGTGGATGATTTTGTGAAGTTAACACAGCATGTAAGCGCTTTGATGCAACAAGAGTAAGGTTGGTATATTATGATTTTTTGTCGCCGTTATCTTCGTACTGGTAATAAGATTGCTGCAACCGCCTTTTAATTTTCGAAATCAAGAAACGTGGTGCTAGCACTTTAACGCATTCTCCGAAACCTAAAATTTCTCTTTCGAGTTCGAAATTTAAAACCACGTCAATTCTAAAAGTTGTTGTTTTTTCAGTTTTTGTTAACACCACCTGCGAGGAATGTAAAGGCTTAGTTACCACATAAGGCGCATGATCGTTTGTAAATTCTAAAACTACTTTTTGCGCTCGGTCTCTGTCATTTTTTGTCACTCCGATCAAGTCATCATAATAGCGATCGAAATCTACGCCTTCATGAAGTACAAATTCTTCGTTAGGTAATTCCTGAAAATCAATTATTCTATCTAAAGCCAAATTTAAAATCCCAAGTCGTTTTTTCGCTTTGCAGATTAAAAACCACCTATTTCTGTATTCCTTCAATAAATAAGGATAGTAAATTCCTTGCTGCCCTTGTTGTGCTTTGAATGATTTATACTCAATCAATAATGATCGCTTATTTAAAACTGCCTGATATAATGGAGGAATACACTCTAGTCCTTTTACCAACTTATTTCCTTCTAACTGGATGTTATTTCCGCTTTGTTTTGTGCTTTTATAAAGATTATTTTCCAGGCGGGCAATCATATCGCTCATTTCATCGAAATAGTTAAAGGCATTAAATTCTTTTAATACGCCCACAATTTCTTTCATTTTATCAACGTCAGCATTATTGATTGGAGCTTTAGTAATGCTGTAACTCGCCTCATCGTAGGCATAAAACCGTTTATCCTGCACCACAATTGGTGCATTGTAACCTAGTTTATCGCTCCGCATCAATTGGATATCCGCCTGAATGGTGCGTTTACTTACGCCCGTAGTAATTCCCTCTAGCTCATAAAGAGTTTTGGCAACCTTTTCAATAATATCATCTAAAGTCCATTTACGAAAACGGTTTCTTAAACAATCGTCTATGGTTTTATACCGAATGAGTGCTAATTTATTGATGGCCATATTTAGAATTTTAATGAGTTTTCACAAAAACTATTGAAAATTAATGAATTAATATAGCATTATTCAATCCATCTACGCAACACAACTGCGCAATTGGCTGATGAAAAAGAAATCAATGAAAATTTTATCATTCATTATCAAACACTTAAGTGTTATTTACAAAATATTTTCTAATGCGCAAATCTGCAGCGCAGCTGGGTAGCAAATTTGTATTGTCGCCCAGCGCAATGTTATTAATTAAGCTTTCGGATTTGTCCCTAAGCATCATTGCGAGGCACGATGAAAATCGACCCTCGCAATGACGAAATTTTTTAAATAATGACATGACGTAAGCGATAAAGTTCTTTGATTAAATATGAAAATAGATATAAAGATATTCCGATGTAAAAATCGGGATGGCAATATAAGAGAGGTATCTATCCACAGTTGCGGGTCTTAAATAGCCCCAAAGTATGAGTGCCGTTGCATTTCATATTCTGATAGAGAGAAAGATGTATTGTCGAAACACGTTGTGTGTCGTGGGTTCGAATCCCACTTCCGAGCAATCGGAATAGTTCAGTCTGGTAGAATAACAACACCAAATATGCAGGTTCGAATCCTGCTTCCAAGTGATTGGAATAGCAAAAGGGTAATGCAATGGATTAGGGTTCCATCTAGAAAGAAGAGATACTTCAAATTTCTCAAACCAAAAGCGTTGCGAAATGCATTCTGCTCAAAAGATTTTAGAAATCTCAAAAGCAAGTTTGCTTTTTGCTTAGCAAGTAAAACGAAAAAGGTGCTGATTTAAAAATCAAATCTTCTAGCTGTAGAAAGCCATATTCAACAGAATATCGCCAATGCTAAAAGTAGATTTCATTCTTAAAAACAACCAGAAGCAATTTACTTCCGCAGAAAACAAATGAATGTTTTCGCAATGCTTTTTAAAAGAATTAACAATTAAACAATAAATAACCTATCCCAATCAAGTCCTCCCTTTTAGGGAGGATTTAGGAGGGGTTTTAAACATCAAAAAACATGAGAAAAATTACAATTAACACCAATTATGTTGCATTGGTGTTTAAAAAAGGAGAATTAAAAAGAGTATTAACAGCAGGTAGTTATTGGTTGGGCTTTGGCGAAACCATCACTATGTACGACATAAGCAAAGATTATGATTTCTCAGTTGCTGAATTAGATACGTATTTATTAAATGCTGACTTCGCCAAATTAATTTATTTGGTAAGCGTAGCCGATAATGAGTTGGCCTTGGTTTATCAAAACAAAAATTTTAAAAACGTTTTAAGGGCAGGTAGATATGCCATCTGGAAAGGTTTGTCGGAATACAGTTTCGTTAAAGTTGACATCAGCAAAATTGAAATTGAGGAAAACATCGATAGAAATTTGTTTGAGAAAGCCGCTTTGGTAAACTATATCAGGGCCTATAAAATTGAAGCTTACGAAACTGGTTTATTATTTATTGATGGCAAGTTTGATAAAGTATTATTGGCAGGAAACTATGTTTATTGGAAAAACAATATCACTATCCAAGTTTTAAAGACCGATATGAGACAATTAAACATGGAGATTATCGGTCAGGAGATTTTAACAAAAGACAAAGCGCAATTGAGAATGAACTTTACGGTTCAATACAAAGTGGAGGATGTGGTTAAAGCGTTGTTGGCCAATAAAGATTTCGAAAAGCAATTGTACATTACCATGCAATTGGCTTTGAGAGAGGCGGTAGGCTTATTAACTTTTGATGAATTGATGGAAAGCAAAGAAAAAATCGGAACATCGGTTTTGGAAAGCGCCATTAACAAAGCAGAAGCGTTGGGCGTAAAACTGGCAAATGGCGGTGTAAAAGACATCATTTTATCTGGAGAAATTAAAGATATCATGAACCAAGTTTTAATTGCGGAGAAAAAAGCGCAAGCAAACATGATTACCAGAAGAGAAGAAACGGCATCGGCCAGAAGTTTGTTGAATACCGCAAAACTAATGGAAGACAATGCCATGTTATACAAATTGAAAGAGATGGAATACGTGGAGAAAATTGCAGAGAAAATCAATACCATCAGTTTATCTGGCAGCGGACAAATTGTTGACCAATTGAAGCAAATCTTCGTGAAGTAAATGTTTAAAGCAGGTCGTCATTGCGAGGCACGAAGCAATCCTACAACTATCGCTAGGATATTAAAACTACCGCTTTAAGATTGCTTCGTACCTCGCAATGACGAATTTACTGTAAATTAAATTTAGAAACCCTCGGCTAGGTGAACGATGCCTGCCGAGTTTTAGTTAGGAACAAAATGAAAACAAAAATAACAGGTAAAACCCTAAAAGCATTAGGTTATACCGAAGGAAAAATATTAGGCTTAGCATTGGAAATTTTGAAGGATAACTTTAAGGATGAGGAAGCCAATGAAATACAAAGAATATTAAAAAAAGTAAAAAATTATCCAGAGAGTTTTTTAGATGATGAAGTATTAGGTGTTTTAGCAACAGCACTAATTGAAAAAGCAAACCCTAAAGGTGATGGCACAGTTGCATTAATTGAAAATGCAAAAAGCTACACAACATTTGGGGAGAGTTACATTGAAGATGGTGCGAAAGATCAAATGAATATTGCCATGAAATTGCCCGTTACTGAAGCTGGTGCATTAATGCCAGATGCGCATCAAGGCTATGGTTTGCCAATTGGCGGAGTTTTGGCTACAAGAAATGCCATTATTCCTTATGGTGTTGGTGTTGATATCGGTTGCAGAATGGCCTTGAGTATTTTCGATATTCCTGAGAAATATTATTTCGGGAAAGATGCGATGTACAAACGAGAATTAATTGCTCATACTAAATTTGGCGCCGGGCAAAATTATAAAGGCGATGAAAGAGCAGACCATGAGGTTTTAGAAAACGAAGATTTTAACGCTACGCCTTTCTTAAAGAACTTACATGGCAAAGCTTGGGCGCAATTGGGAACCTCTGGTGGTGGAAATCACTTTGTGGAATGGGGAATTATCGATTTTGCAGAACGAGATGAAGTTTTGAATATCGATAAAGGTCGTTATGTAGCTTTATTAACTCACTCTGGTTCTCGTGGATTTGGCGCAACCATAGCGGGTCATTACACCAAACTGGCTAAAGACATTTGTAAGTTGCCTAGAGAAGCTGTAAATCTTGCTTATTTAGATATGAATACTGCTGAAGGTCAAGAATATTGGATTGCTATGAATTTGGCTGGCGATTATGCTTCTGCTTGTCATGAGGTAATCCATAAAAGATCAACTAAAGCCATTGGTGCTAAAGTTTTAGCCAAGGTAGAAAACCATCATAATTTTGCCTGGAAAGAAACCCTAAATGGCGAAGAAGTAATCGTTCATAGAAAAGGAGCAACTCCAGCGGGCGAAGGCGTAATGGGGATTATTCCGGGGAGTATGACTGCGCCAGGATTTTTGGTTAGAGGAAAAGGTGAGACAAGTTCAATTAATTCTGCATCTCACGGCGCAGGGAGATTGATGAGCCGTACAAAAGCCATTCAATCGATTACTAAATCTGACATGAAAGCAATTTTAAAAGACCACAATGTAACGTTAATCGGTGCAGGTTTAGATGAAGCCCCAATGGCTTATAAAGACATCAACAAAGTGATGGCTGCGCAAACTGAGTTGGTTGATGTGATTGCGAAGTTTGAACCAAAAATGGTTAGAATGGCGGATGATGGAAGTAGAGAGGATTGATTTTAGGAAGAATGAATACAAAGTTGTCAGTTAGGCATTTATAAAACGGCCCTATTCTCAATAAATGAAAATAGGGCGGTTATTTTTTATATTTTTCTCCTACAACCTCACACTAAATATTTGCGTTCGGCAGCGGATAAAATTCAATAATATTATTCATTTTTTTGTCTTTCGCTTTCCCTGTCGGATTAGAGACATTTACAATACTAACATACTTTACCGGATCGCCAGTTGATTCGTAAACAACCACCTCCGAGTAATTTTGCTCATTGATTAATGATGGATCATCACTCAAAACCGCGAAATTTTTATTATTTAATTCATTCAAAATTAAATTTTTATCATGTACCAAAGGAATTCGGTTCTGTATTTTACGCTTTTTCATCCATTGATCGTTTATTTCTGAATAAGGTTTGCTCACCTGACCATTGAAAACAGTAAATATGATTCCACCTATAATCACAATAAACTCTGCTGCCCAAATCAACCATAAAACCAGACCGCTTACCGTACCCATGCTCTTGATCTGAAAAGAACCTACTGCATTTAGGTTTACAATTTCTTGAAAAAGTATGTGAGGATGCGTGAACAGAAAAAAGAAATCGCTGGCTAAAATTTTTAAATCAGCGCTGGTCAAATTAAAAGTGAATCCTTTGGCGCTGTAAATTAAAGCATCGAAAAAAACCCATTGAACATAGAAGGCCAGTAATCCGCAAAAAATTGCGATGGATACAACTATTTTTTTATTTCGGAGTTTACCAAGTTTTACGCCAAAATCAATACAAAACCCTAAGCTGATACCAAGCAGTAGCGCAATGATAGCGATAAACCAGATGTTAGGAATTAGCCTTCCAAGGATAATATAAATGAGCGGTAAGATGAAAGCTGATAAAATACCAATGACAAGCGTAATGAGGATTGCTGAGGGCGAAGCATATCCCTGAGGAGTGTATTTGTTTTCCATAAAAGCGTTTAGATGAGATTTTTTATTTGAACACCCGAGCCAACTAATTGTTTGCCCGGGTGCTCAAATGTTTTATTTTAACTTGCTTAATGCCGTTTTAATCCGGGGGAGCATGTCTTTAATATCCTGCAAGGTGCAAGCACCAACCGATGCCCTGAACCAAGGCATGCTGTGTTCGTTTCCAAATGCTGAAAATGGAACCAATGCTGCTCCAGCCTCTTTAATTAGGTAGAAGTTTACATCTGCACTGTCTTTTAAAAGCTGACCATCTTCAGTAGTTTTTCCGATGTAGTCGATTTTAATGGTGAGGTAAATTGCACCCATCGGTTCAACCGCGTCAACATTAAAACCTAAATTTTTCAATTCATTGAAGCCATTGTAAAGCGCATTTAAGCTATCTTGAATTTGACCTTTAAAACTGGTTAAAAATGTATCTACCTGCGTTTTATCGTTAAAATAATTAGACATTGCAACCTGTTCGGCTTTTGGTGCCCAGGCACCCATGTGCCCAACCAATGCTTTCATTCTGTTTACGATATCTTCAGGACCAAAACCCCAGCCTACACGCACACCTGTTGCTGCTAAACATTTTGAAGAACCATCTACGAAAACCGTAAATTCACGCATCGCCGGGCGTAATGACACCGGATTTACATGTTCCTTACCAAAAGTTAGCAATGAATAAATCTGATCGTACATTAAATACAATGGTTTTTCATCCGCTCCGCGGGATGCATTTTCTTCTAAAATAACATCGCATATCTCCGCTAAAAAATCTGCAGCAAACATGGTTCCTGTTGGATTCAATGGCGAACAAAGCGCTAATAATGTTGCGCCTTTTAAATGTGGCTTCAATTGTGCTGCAGTTGGCATAAAGTTATGCGCTGCATCAGTTTCTACAGCAATGGCCTTTGCCGAAGTTAAGTGGCAATAGTGATTGTTGTTCCAGGATGGTGCAGGAAAAACAACTGTGTCACCCGGATCTATCAAAGCTAAATAAGTAGCATAAATCAATGGTCGAGAGCCGCCTGAAACCAGAATACTATTGGTGTTGTATTCCAAACCAAATCTATCTTTCAATAGTTCGGAAACGGTTTGTCTCAATGGCAAAACACCGTCGGCAGGCGGGTAATTGGTTTGATTTGCATGATAGGCATCTACGATTCCGGCTTTTAGTTCCGCTGGAATGGGATAGATGTTCGAATCAAAATCGCCGATGGTTAAATTGGCGATTGAAGCGCCTTTGCGTTTCATTTCATTAACCTCGTTACCAATTTTTATAATTTCTGAGCCTATTAATGAACTGGCTAATACTGAAACTTTCATATATATTACTATTAGTCGCCTTACCCGTCAAACGGAGACATGAAACAATTACTGTCTTAGCAAATTAGGAAACCCATGCTTATAAGATTGCTTCGTACCTCGCAATGACGACTTAACGAATTAAATCTTCTATTGCTTTATTCACTTTCTCAAAGCCAAATTGTGACAAAACTGCCTGCATTCCTGCAGAAATTTGCTCATTACAAAGATTGCCGATACTTCCTTCGTGTGTATGATTTATTTGGCCCGATGGTGCAAAAGTACCATTTTCTATCTGCTCGCCAACTATTTTGTAGGCTTCTCTAAAAGGAACCCCTTGCAAAGCTAAATCGTTTACCACCTCAACACTAAACAAGTAATCGTATTTCTTATCTTTCAAAATATCATCTTTAATAGTGATGTTCTGGAACATGAAGGTCGCAATTTCTAAGCATTCCTTTAATGAGGTAATCGCTGGAAATAGATTTTCCTTCAACAACTGTAAATCGCGATGATAGCCAGATGGAAGATTGGTAATCATCATTGCAATCTCGTTTGGCAAAGCCTGTATTTTATTGCAACGTGAGCGAATCAATTCAAAAACATCAGGATTCTTCTTATGTGGCATAATACTCGAACCTGTTGTTAATTCGGGAGGGAAGCTTATAAATCCAAAATTTTGGTTAATAAACAGACAGACATCCATCGCCATTTTGGCTAAAGTTGCAGCAACAGCGCTCATTGCCTGCGCTAAAATCCTTTCCGTTTTTCCTCTACCCATTTGTGCATAAACCACATTGTAATTTAAGCTTTCAAAACCTAGCAATTCGGTGGTTAGTGTTCTGTTTAAAGGAAATGACGATCCATAACCTGCTGCAGAACCTAAAGGATTTTTGTTGGTGATTTTCCATGCAGCAAGCATTAATTCCATATCATCGGCAAGGCTTTCGGCGTAAGCACCAAACCACAAACCAAAAGATGATGGCATCGCGATCTGCAAATGCGTATAACCTGGCATCAACTTATCCTTGTGCGTATTGCTTAATTCGATGAGCAGATTAAACAAGGTTGATGTTTGGTTAACCATATCTTCAATACAGGCACGGAAAAACAACTTCAAATCAACCAAAACCTGGTCGTTACGTGAACGGCCACTGTGTATCTTTTTGCCTGCTTCGCCGATACGTTGCGTTAACAACCATTCTACCTGCGAATGCACATCCTCAACGGTATCTTCAATAGTAAAATTCCCGGCCTCAATTTCAGCGTAGATATTTTTAAGTTCCTGTTGAACCGTTTTCAATTCTTCGGCGGTAAGCAGATTAATAGTTTCCAACATTTGTGTATGCGCTAAAGAGCCCAAAACATCAAACTTTGCCATTTGTAAATCCAGTTCGCGGTCTTTACCAACCGTAAAAGTTTCCACGAATTTATTTACATCTATATTTTTTTGCCAAATCTTCATAATCAAACTTCGTCATTGCGAGGCACGAAGCAATCCCCTTTGTATGAAATTAAAAACACCTTACGATTCCTCTGCATTAAGATTGCTTCGTTCCTCGCAATGACGGATTTATTGTATCACTGGTTTCAACATATTCACGTATCCCTCAACACCTTCAGCAACCTCTCTAACGTATAAAAACTCATCTGCCATGTGCGAGCGTCCAGAAAACCCCGGTCCACATTTTACTGATGGGATATCCAATAGCGCTTGATCTGACGTAGTTGGCGAACCATAAGTGGTTTTACCCAATGCTATTCCTGCCTGAACTACCGGGTGGTTTTTATCTATCGACGATGGTTTTAAACGAATGGAACGAGGTGTAACATCGCAATCTACATGGGCTCTGATGATTTCTAAAACTTCCTCATTTGTGTAAGCATCGGTTACGCGAACATCAACTGTAAAAGTACAATTTGCCGGCACCACATTGTGTTGAGAACCTGCATTGATAATGGTAACCGTCATTTTCAGCGGACCGAAAACTTCCGATACTTTAGGAAACTGATAATTCCTGAACCACTCAATATCTTTCAGCGCTTTGTAAATTGCATTTTCGCCCTCTTCCCTTGCCGCGTGACCAGCTTTACCATGAGAAACGCAATCGATCACCAACAACCCACGTTCTGCAATGGCTAAATTCATTTCTGTTGGTTCGCCTACGATTCCAAATTCTAACTCACCTAAATCTGGCAAAACCAGTTCCAAGCCATTATTACCAGAAATTTCTTCTTCCGCCGTTGCGGCCAAACAGATGTTATATTTTAAATTCTCCTGCTCGTAGTAATACAAAAACGCACCAATTAACGAAACCAGACAACCACCAGCGTCATTACTTCCCAAGCCGAATAATTTATCGCTTTCAATGGCAGCATCATAAGGATCACGAGTGTAGCCCGAGTTTGGTTTAACAGTATCGTGATGCGAGTTCAGTAACACCGTAGGTTTACTTGCATCGAAATACTTATTATAAGCCCAAACGTTGTTCATTTTGCGTTGGGTTTTAATTCCTCGCTCTTCTAAAAATTGAGCAATTAAATTCGCTGTTCTGTCTTCTTCTTTGCTAAAAGACTGAATGCGGATTAACTGTCGCAACAAATCCAGACTTTCTTTTTGTATATTTTCTAACAACATAGTATCAAGTATTTAGTATTAAGTATCAAGATGTGGAGCCTAAACCCCTAAACCTTTTACCATATACTTTTAACCTTCTTTAGTGTACAAATTTCCAGCTTTTAAAGCTGATAATTTTATACCTTTTATTAATGATGAACTAAAGCCATTATGCTCCATTTCGTTTAAGCCCGCAATGGTACAACCTTTCGGCGAAGTTACTTTATCTATTTCTGATTCTGGGTGTGTGCCATGTAATAAAAGCAAATCTGCTGCTCCCTTAGCGGTTTGAACAGCCATTTTAAGTGCTTCATCTGCATGGAAACCAATTTCGACACCACCTTGCGAAGCGGCTCTTATTGCTCTTAAAAAGAAGGCGATACCACAAGCACAAAGCGCCGTTGCCGACGTCATTAAATCTTCGTTAATCTTCACCACGGAACCAACCGTTTCAAACATTCTGGTTACGTCGGCAATATTTTCTACAGATGCATTGTCGCTAGCCATACAAGTCATAGATTGCCCGATGGCAATGGCTGTATTGGGCATCACTCGGATTACCTCTACATCGTCTCCTAATTTTTCTCTGACCGCAGCACAACTCACACCCGAAATCACCGAAATTACAAGGTGTTTAGCTGAATTTATCGAGGACTTGATTTCATCTAAAACCGTATTTAATTGTTGAGGCAAAACAGCAAGAATTACGACATCAGCACTTGCAACCGCTTGGTTGTTATCTTTTGAAACAACAAAGCCTGCCGATGCGAAAGACTGCAAATGGTCGATATTTCTTCTGGTAAGCATAATGTCGCCAGCTTCAGCAAAATCGGCTTTTACCAACCCTTTTGCTAAAGATAATCCAATATTTCCGCTACCAATTATGGCTATTTTTTTCATGTGGTTAGTTTTATTTGGTTCAGTTACTTAAACTGATATTTATATTTTTTTGGAAAGCAATTGCAGTTTTTAGTTAATGTCAGTCCTGTGCCAAAGGCATTCCCTTGGAACTATTCACTTATCCCGATAAAAAATCGGGATCCGTTTCTATCAGGTTTAATTCACTTCCGTCATTGCAAGTTATGAAGCACTCCCAGTACACTATGCTAATAGCTACAGTTTTAAAATTGCTTCGTACCTCGGAAAGGCAAAACCCTGCCTCCCCTTTTAGAAGATTTAGAGGTTCATCTTCGTCCCGAAAGTCCCATCCGCAAGTTCTCCTAATTCATCAGCTTTGCCAATATAAACTGTAGCAACACCTTTTTTTATCGCCTCAAAAGCATTGTGCAATTTCGGAATCATTCCACCCTGTACTGTGCCGTCAGCTTTTAAACCCTCAAATTCATCCGCTTTGATTTCTCTGACAACTGAATCATCATCATTTACATCTTTCAAAACGCCCTTTTTTTCAAAGCAATATACCAAACGCGTTTCATATAAAGCCGACATTGCAACTGCTACAGCTGAGGCAATGGTATCCGCATTGGTATTTAATAATTGTGTATCTCCATCATGTGTAATTGCACATAAAACCGGTGTTAATCCAGCTTTTAACAAACTATCCAATGTAGTTGCAGAAACAGAATTTTCATCTAAATCGCCAACAAAACCATAATCGATAACTTCTCCGGCTAATGGGCCCGGAGCTGCTCCATGTGTTTTTGTAACAACAGGACGCTTTTTAGCTTTGATGATGTTGCCATCCGCTCCCGATAATCCAATTGCATTGTTGCCCTTAGCTTGTAGCTGGGCAACCATATTTTTATTGATCAACCCTGCATAAACCATCGTAACGATTCGCAAAGTTTCAAGATCTGTAATCCGACGACCTTCAACCATTTTAGCTTCAATGCCTAAGCTTTCGCCCAGTTCGGTTGCAATTTTGCCCCCACCATGAACCAAGATTTTATCGCCAGGTAAGGCCGTAAAATCTAATAAAAACTGATGCAAATTCGCAGAATTATCAATTACGTTTCCGCCTATTTTTATGATGGTAAGTTGTTTCATATATGTGTTATGAGTTGCCAGTTGCCAGTTACATGTTCAGGCAATTAGACCGGCAACATGTAACTGGCAACACACAACAGATTATTTCATTTCTTCCAACATCGCTTTAATTACCGCTTGCGCTGCCCATAAACGATTTCCTGCTTCATGGATCACCAGTGAATTTGGTCCATCCAAAATTTCAGAAGATAATTCCAAATCGCGACGAACAGGCAAACAGTGCATTACTTTTGCGTCGTTAGTGAACTTCAGTTTTTCGTTGTTCATCATCCATCCATCAGGATAAGTTAAAACTTTACCGTATTCTTTATAGCTACTCCAATTCTTCACATAAACATAGTCAGCGCCAGCTAAAGCTTCTTCTATATTATATTGAATATCTGCACCTGGCGTAAATTCTTCGGCGAGTTCATAACCTTCTGGCTGTGCGATGGTGAAATCAATCATTCCCTCTGCTTGTGCCTTGCACATCCATTCTGCAAATGAATTGGGAACAGCCTGAGGCAATGCTTTTACATGAGGGGCCCAAGCCAAAACTACCTTTGGTTTACGTCCGTCTGGTTTTTTATTCCAAGTTTCATGGATGGTGATAATATCGGCGAAGCTTTGTAACGGGTGACGGGTAGCGCTCTCCAAACTCACTACGGGAACGGCGCAGTATTTAACAAACTTGTTAAAAAAGTCTTCGCTATAATCCTCTTCGCGATTGTTTAATTTCGGAAAAGAACGCAAGCCTAAAATATCGCAATATTGACCCATCACGGCTGCCGCTTCACGAATATGTTCCACTGTCGACCCGTTCATGACTACACCATCCTGTGTTTCTAATGCCCAACCTTCTTTGTCTAAATTCATTACCATCACATTCATACCTAAGTTTAGCGCCGCTTTTTGGGTACTCAAACGGGTACGCAAACTTGGATTCATGAAAACCAATCCCAAGGTTTTGTTTTTACCTAAATCTTGGTGTGCATAAGGATTTGCCTTTAATTCAAGTGCATCATTTACAAATTGTTTGATGCTCGGAACATCGTTTACGGAAGTAAAAAGTTTCATTTTTTAAAGCTTAAAGACTAAAGCTCAAGGCTGAAAGCTTCTTGCCAATGCAAAAACAGCCCCAGACTTCAGTCAATTGTTTCTTAACCGTTTCAGCAATTCGATCAGCATTGCTTTAACCTCGTTTGTTATTTTGTTGTCATTGCGAGGTACGAAGCAATCTTAAAGCAATTGCTAAGTATTTCTAGCGTTGTAAGATTGCTTCGTGCCTCGCAATGACGAGTGTATTATTTTACTAACTCACCAAAAGCCGCCAAAAATTCGTCAGCATTTTCTTTTGTTAAATTCAAAGCTGGCAACAAACGAATTACGTTTGGTTTGGCCTCGCCGGTGAAAATATGATGTGTAAATAATAATTCTTTTTTAACGTGAGCTAATTCTTCTGGTAATTCAATTCCTATCATCAACCCACGGCCACGAACTTCTACAACTTGCTCGAATTTCTTCAATTCGGTAATTAAATAGTTTCCAATCTCCTCAGCATTTTTCATTAGACGATCTCTTTCCATCACTTCTAAAACGGCTAAAGCTGCAGCGCAAGCCAGGTGATTGCCCCCAAAAGTGGTTCCTAATTCTCCATGCCAAGGTTTGAATTTCGGCGCAATGGAAATTCCTGCCACTGGAAATCCGTTACCCATTCCTTTCGCCATCGTGTAAACATCTGCTTCAACGCCCGAATAATCATGCGAATAAAACAACCCTGTTCTACCATAACCGCACTGAACTGAATCGGCAATGTAAACCGCATTGTACTCATCGCAAAGAGAACGGATTTTCTGTAGGAAACTTTTTGAGGCTTCTTTGATTCCGCCAACACCTTGAATACCCTCAATAATGACAGCCGAGATTTCATCGCCTTGCGATTTAAAAGCTTCTTCAAGTGCAACCTCATTATTAAAGGGCAAAAAGATTACATTCTCGGTTTGATTAACAGGCGCTACAATTTTCGGATTATCCGTAACTGCCACTGCCAAAGAGGTACGTCCATGAAAAGCGCCAGTAAAAGCAATTACGTTTTTTCTGCCATTGTAAAATGAGGCCAGTTTTAGCGCATTTTCATTGGCTTCTGCACCAGAATTAACCAAAAATAATTGGAAATCTTTTTTGCCAGAAACCTGGCCTAATTTCTCAGCCAATTGCGTTTGCAAAGGGATTTTAACTGAATTAGAGTAAAAACCAACTTTGTTCAATTGATCAGTTAAGCGACTTACATAATGCGGATTGGTATGTCCAATTGAAATCACTGCGTGACCTCCGTATAAATCTAAATATTTTTGTTCGTGAGCATCCCAAACATTGCTGCCAGATGCTTTTGTGATTTCTATATCGTTAAGTGGGTATACGTCGAATAAGTTCATTTTTTTAAAGGTTAAAGACCAAAGACTAAAGACTAAAGCTTCCCGCAATATTTTATATAGCTGCAAGCCTAATCAATAGTTTTTAATCCATGGGTTATTATGGTCGCAAATGTTTAATTAAGCCGATTAACATAGCTTTAACTTCGCCAGCCATTTTACAAATTTCTAAATATTTGCTTTCTTCCAGATATTCTAAATCTTTAGCAAGAAAACAAGCATATTCCATTTCTTGAACTGAGCCTAATGCATTATCAAGAAAGTGAGCGAAATCTTTTTCTGTACGCCGACCTGCTCCCTCAACTATGTTTAGGGGGACAGAATAAGCCGCTCTTTTTACTTGACTATGCAAATCATACTTTTCATGAGCGGGAAATGCAGGTAAAATAACTTTGTAAACATGCAAAACCATCAAATGTGATTTCTTCCAAACGTCTAATTTTTGATAGTCTCTCATTTTTGAACTTACAATAATTAATCTATCTAATAGCAATACGCTATCTTCGCTTTAGTCTTTGGTCTTTCAGCTTTGGTCTAAAAATAAGCTGCCTTTAAGCGCAAACCACTATTTTCTTCCAAGCCAAACATTAAATTCATATTTTGAACTGCTTGTCCGCTGGCACCTTTCAACAGGTTATCGATAATGCTGATAATGAATAATTTATTACCGTGTTTTTCGATGTGAACCAGCGCCTTGTTGGTATTTACAACCTGCTTTAAATCTATATTTTGCCGACTTACATGAGTAAATGGATGAGCACTATAATATTCTTCGTAGATAGTTTGAGCTTCTTCCAAAGTCAAATCACTTTCTAAATACATGGAGGCTAAAATCCCTCTGGAAAAAGCACCACGTTGTGGGATAAAATTTAAAGCTTCAGAAATTAAAGGCTGAAGCTGTGTTAAACTTTCTCCAATCTCATTTAAGTGCTGATGTTCAAATGCTTTATAAATGGAAAGATTATTATTTCTCCAGCTAAAATGAGAAGTAGTTGATAAGCTTTGTCCAGCACCTGTTGAACCAGTTGTCGCATTGATGTGAACTTCGCTTTTGATTGAACCTTTTGCAGCCAAAGGCAATAAACCTAATTGGATACAAGTTGCAAAACAACCTGGATTGGCAATATTTTTCGCTGATTTAATTTGATCACTATTTAACTCTGGAAGACCGTAAATGAAGTCTTTAGTCTGAAGTCCTGAGTCTGGAGTCGAAAAACTAGCGTTTGCTGAAAGTCTGAAGTCCTGAGATAAATCGATGATTTTAATGCTATCGTTAATCGGGTTAGCTGCTAAAAACTTTTTCGCATCGCCGTGACCAACGCAAAGGAAAAGTACATCAATATCCTGCGGAATATCGCTTACAAATTTTAAATCAGTATCGCCGATTAAGTCAGTATGTACATCCGAAATTAAATTCCCTGCATTACTGGTACTATTTACGAAAGCGATTTCAACATTTGGATGATTGACCAAGATACGGAGCATTTCGCCACCTGTGTATCCTGCACCACCAATTATTCCTGCTTTTATTTTACTACTCATAGTCTATATAACTTTAATCCTTCGACAAGCTACCGATGTAAATCCGATAGCTATCGGATCAGCACAATTCAAGATGACAAAATTAAGGAGATTGCTTCGTCGTGCCTCCTCGCAATGACGAGAAGCGAGGAAACCTTACGTCTTCAACCTTTTAGCCCTCTACCTCATTATTTACTTTATGCCAAATCATTACCTGGTTACCGAAGATTTTGGAGAAACCTTTAACATCTTCGCCGCTCCAGGCATTGTTCATTTCGCCGTAGCTACCAAACTTGTTGCTCATTAAATCATGGTTCGATTCAATACCGATAATTTGGAAACGATAGGGTAATAATTCTATAAATACTTTCCCACTTACTACTTTTTGAGTATCTGCTAAAAAAGCCTCAATATTCCGCATAATTGGGTCGTGGAATTGACCTTCATGCAACCAGTTACCATAAAAAGAAGATAATTGCTCTTTCCAGGTTAACTGCCATTTCGTTAACGTGTGTTTTTCTAGAGTATGGTGTGCTTTAATAATTAAAACAGGTGCCGCAGCTTCAAAACCCACACGGCCTTTAATGCCGATAATGGTATCACCAACATGGATATCGCGGCCAATACCGTAAGGTTGCGCAATAGCTTGTAATTTTTGAATCGCTCTAACAGGCTCCAAAGTTTCGCCATCAATAGCAACAAGCTCCCCTTTCTCAAAGGTTAATTCCAGTCTACGCGATTCTGTTTCACTCACCTGGGTTGGCCATGCGCTTTCTGGTAAAGTTTCGTTTGAGGTTAAAGTTTCTTTCCCGCCTACTGAAGTTCCCCACAAACCTTTGTTAATTGAATATTGTGCTTTTGCTGCACTATATTCAACTCCATGTTCAGCCAGGTATTCTATTTCCGCTTCGCGGGATAATTTCAAATCTCTGATTGGCGTAATGATTTCAACCTCTGGAATTAAGATATTAAAAATCATATCGAAACGCACCTGATCGTTTCCGGCACCAGTACTTCCATGAGCGACATAATCAGCTCCGATTTTTTTAACGTAGTTCGCAATTGCCGTTGCCTGACTCACACGTTCAGCACTTACAGAAAGTGGGTAAGTAGCATTTTTTAATACGTTTCCGAAGATTAAATATTTGATGCAATCGTTATAATAACTTTCCGTTTCATCTACCACAGCATGAGATTTCACGCCTAAAGCATAAGCTCTTTTCTCTATTTCCTGTAATTCTTCATCAGAAAAACCACCAGTATTTACAATTACCGAGTGAACTTCCAAGTCGCGATCTTGAGCGAGATATATACAACAAAATGAGGTATCTAAACCTCCGCTAAAAGCTAAAACTACTTTTTTCTTCATTACTTATTAAATAACAGGGTAAATAAAAACATCAATACTTTGAAGCCAGATTTTGGCTTAGGTTTAACAACTAAACGTTGCTTGATGCGCATAAAACGCTCATATAATTTGGGTTTCTTCTGTAATTCTTCGGCGAATTTCTTTGCCGCATCGTGCTTTTGCGTAGCAGGATCGTAAAGCATGGCAGTACACATGCAGTTTTTACGTTCCTTCATTTTCAAAATCTCGAAGTTTACACAGCTTTGGCAGCCTTTCCAAAATTCCTCATCCTGGGTTAATTCAGAATAAGTAACTGGTTCGTAACCCAAATCTGAATTGATTTTCATTACAGCCAAACCAGTGGTTAAACCAAAAATCTTTGCTTTAGGGTATAAAGCTCTCGATAATTCGAAAACCTTCTCTTTGATGGCGTGTGCTAAACCTGCTTTTCTAAATTCGGGAGATACAATTAGGCCAGAGTTAGCCACAAATTGACCATGACTCCAGGTTTCGATATAGCAAAAGCCAGCCCATGTACCATCTTTATGGAATGCAATAACAGCTTTGCCCTCTTGCATTTTATTGGCAACGTAGTCAGGAGAACGTTTTGCAATGCCTGTACCACGTGCTTTAGCAGATTCGGCCATCTCGGTTACGATTTGTTCTGCAAATACACGATGTTCAGGAAGTGCGACCTGCACTATAAATTCGTTAATATCCATTCGTTTTCTAACGAAAAATTATAAGTATTCTTGTTAATTGGGTTTTTAGAGAGGATCAATTCCTCGTTACGTTTAGTGGAGTACTAAATACGTGGAGTGAAATTTTGCCGGCTTGTGGGATAATAAAATACGGGCTGAAAACGATTAATAAATAAACTTTCACCAGCAACCAGGTGGGCTGTGAAACTAGAAAGTTTATGTAAAAATTGTTTAATCATTTCTTGCGTATTAAAACGGCTTTAACTCTATTGAGGTGCAAAGGTTTAAATAATAATTGAGTTCCACAATATTTTTTAACTTTTTTACATTTTTTTACTAATCAGCAGAAACAAAAAATCCCGAAGATTCGGGATTTTAATTTTATTCTTTCATAATGCCTACTGAAACTCTTGTTCCATCTAAGAAGAAGTTGAGCTTTGAGGGATTCGCATTTGCGGGCACCTGAAACTTCCATACCGCTTCGGTTGAAGCTTCGGCATCTGGTTCGGTACTTCCACTTTCTTTACTTCCCGGAATCGATGTGCCATTGTCAAGTTGTAATCTCGCATCAGATGCTGGAATTGAAAAATACTTTTTGGCATCGAGAGTACTCTTGTTAGTTACCAATAGCTTTACAGTAAGCTCTGCCCCGGTCGATTTTCCTTCTGCATCTTGCAAATTAACAGCACTTGCCTCCACAACTTTAACAAGCGCTTCTTTCGCCTTTCCTAAAACTGCAGTATCTGGCGAAACGGTGTAAGCAATCGTTTCAGGACCGTTTTCTGCTTTATCACCATGCTTAATAATGGTTTCGCTTTTGGTGATGGTTGTGTCTGCATCAGCAGCCTTATCTTTTGAAGTACCGCCACACGACGAAAGCGCAATCGTTCCTAAGGAGATTAGCGCAAATTTTGAGATGTTTTTAATCATTGTTTTAATATTTGATGGTTAGACGAAATTATAATCGCAATAAGTATTTAATGTTAAGATTATTAAATGGTTAAATAAACTTTAGATGAACAACCACATCGATTTTTTGTTTTCGAGGAATTTAATATCAAAACCTATTTTTCACAAAAATTAACATTGTTAAAATCTATAGGGAAAGTTTAACAAGCATTAACACCATTTAACAACCACAGAAGCCATTAACTTCAATCTTTGCATTGGCTGTAGCGAATTGGTCTTCGATGCCGTTTAAATAGTAATCGTTTATATAATTTAAAACCTTAAAAATTGATGAAAACATTTTCCCTATCCTCATTCAGAACATTAGCCTTCGCTTCCGTTATTTTTCTATTGATTTTAACAACATTTAGTGCTTGCAAAAAAGAAGAAACAGCCAGCTCCGTGAGTTATATTCGGGTAGTTAACGCAGCACCAACTTTAGCCACCTACTATCCTTTTTTAAATAGTGCATCAGTAAGTTCCTCAGCATTACCCTTTGGTGGATCCACTGCTTTCGGACCGGTATCGGCTGGCGTTAGCAATTTAAAATTTACAACTGAAAACAATGCCGAAAGTGTACTAACCAAAAGTTTTTCGCTTACTGCCAGCACCTACAACAGTTTTTATTTAATTAACAAACCAGGTTCATTAGATGGTTTGTTGATCACTGACGATTTAAGCATACCATCTGCAGATAAAGCTTATGTCCGTTTCATTAATTTATCGCCTGATTCACCAGCACTCGACCTCGCTAAAACCGGCGAAACTACGATGTTAACCAGCAATAAAACTTACAAAACTACAAGTGGATTTATAGCAGTTTCTCCAGGCACCTTTACTTTCGATGCAAAGGAAACTGCAACTGGTAAAACGAAAGTTGTTTCAGAAAATACAACTTTAGTGGCTGGTTACCATTATGATATTATTTGTGGCGGTTTAGCAAGTCCGGCAAACGATACTGAGCGCTCACTTAATTTATTCGTATTAACCATTAAGTAAAGATTTTTACCCAAAAACCATCGTTCAAAGGATTGTCGGCTAGCTGACAGTCCTTTTTTATTTTTGTATGATGCGCTAGTTAACTTACTTCAGATCAAAAAACTAGTCCCTACTAAATGTTAAAACTCGCAATCCTTATTTAGAATTGTTCAAAATAATTTGGAAAATAAATTTTTGTGCTGTTATTTTGCGGCTGTTTAGAATTAATCCAAATAAATTTAAGATGCGCAAAATTGAACTTTTCGTTTTAACGTTTTTACTCGCTACACTCTCACTAACATCCTACGCTCAACAATTTGGTACTATTAAAGGTCTCGTAACCACTTCAAATGGTAAACCTGCAGCCTATATTTCAGTCGGACTTACAGGCAAAGGACAAGGAACAATTACCGACGAAAGCGGAAAATATACTATAAACCGCGTAAAGGCGGGCAGTTACACTATTAAAGCTTCCGCAATTGGCATTACCCCTGCCCAAAAAACAGTGAATGTTGTAGCCGGAGAAACTGTTTCAGTTGATTTTTCTTTGCAGGAAAATGATCAGGCCCTGGAAGAGGTAACGATTGCCGGCATCAACAAAAAATATAAGATAAGTTTACCCTCCGCTACTTTAAGGCTAAATGAGCCTTTGCTGGAAGCTCCTCAAAACATCCAGGTGGTGAGTAATCAAGCCATAAAAGATCAGCAGCTGATTAGCATGAGTGATGGGGTATTAAGGAATGTTAGTGGCGCTGTACGTTTAGAGCATTGGGGCGATTTATACACCAACATTACTATGCGTGGCTCACAAATTCAAGCCATGCGTAATGGGTTTAATATTGTTTCTTCCTATTGGGGTCCATTAACTGAAGACATGAGTTTTGTCGATCACATTGAGTTTGTTAAAGGTCCTGCTGGTTTTATGCTGGGCAACGGAGATCCGAGTGGATTGTATAATGTGGTGACCAAAAAGCCTACAGGTTTAAATCAGGGTGAAGTTTCGTTTACAGCCGGTAGCTACGATTTGTTTAGAACAACGGTTGATTTAGACCATAAACTTACCTCTGATGGCAAATTTTTATTCAGGTTAAATGCGGCTGCACAAAGCAAAGGTTCTTTCAGACCTTACGAAGAAAACAACCGCTTCAGTTTTGCCCCGGTTCTAAGCTATCAAATTACACCAAGCACTAAATTAACAGCAGAATATACTTTGCAGAACGCAAAAATGACTGAAGTAGGTTCATATTATCTATTTAGCACTACAGGTTATGCAACTTTACCTAGAGATTTTACGCTCACTCAACCTGGCGTACAGCCCACCCGCATCAATGATCAAAGCTTAACGCTAAACTTACAACAACAATTGGGTCAGAACTGGAAATTAACAGCACAAGCTGCTTATTATAAATACTTACAAATGGGCTCTAGCTCCTGGCCATCAGCAGTATATCCTAACGGAACATTGATAAGAAATGTAGGAATCTGGGATGCATCAAGCTCAATGAAACTGGCCCAGGTATTTGTAAACGGAACAGTGAAAACCGGAGGTATCGTTCATAGAATTCTTGCAGGCTTCGATGGAGGGAAGAAGGGATACATGGCAGATTTCGGTCAGTCACATGATTTAGACCTTCCAGGATCGCCATTCAGTCTGGCAAATCCTAATTATGGGTTTCCATCAAATGGATATCCGAATTTCGACAGAAACACCAGTCTTGAGCAAAGAGCAATAGCTGGCGGAGGTTTAATTGATCAAAAATATTTGAGCGGTTACGTTCAGGATGAGTTGGGTTTCTGGGAAAATAGAATTCGTTTAACACTTGCTGGTCGTTATACTTATGTAAGTCAATCAGCCTGGGGTGCTGCGCCAGATAAAGCCAAACATGTTACGCCAAGAGTGGGTTTAAGTGTTTCGGTTGATAAAAACACTTCCGTTTATGCCGTTTATGACGAGGCTTTTACGCCGCAATCTGGTTTGTTGCGTGATGGGTCTACACCAAAACCAATCACAGGAAACAACAAAGAAATCGGGATTAAAAAAGATTGGCTTGATGGCCGTTGGAATACTACGCTATCTGCATACCGCATTACCAAGCAAAACGAACTTGCTGCCGATCCCTTTAACCAGGCAGGAGAAAACTATAGTATTGTTGTTGGCGAAAAACAAGCCCAAGGGATTGAATTTGATGTTCGCGGAGAGATAACAAAAGGATTAAACCTGATTGCGAATTATGCTTATACCGATGGTAAAGTAACCGAGGTAGCCGAAGGCGCTGTAACGGATGTTCTTTTCGTAGGCCAAGTTGTACCGGGCTTTGCAAAACATACTGCTAACGCCTGGTTAACTTATACTTTACAAAATGGAGCATTAAAAGGTTTCGGGATCTCGGGAGGATTTACCTACCTGGCCGATCGGGCTACCGCAAATTTTAGTCCTACCAATCCTGAGCAAAACCTACCAGATTATTTCAAATTGGATGGAGGTTTATTCTGGGGAAACAGGAAGTTGAAAATCAACGCCAATGTTTTCAACATTCTTGATAAATATTTGTACAGCGGCTCCTACTACACGGGTTACTGGAATGCGCCAGATTATAATCAGCCAGCTTATTCATGGCAAGCCGAAGCACCAAGAAATTTCAGAGTTAGCGTAGCCTATAAATTTTAATCAGCATACATGTCTGAAAAGAAAAAAAACAAAACATTTAAATATTGGGTGGGAAGAATACACTTATGGCTCGGATTAATTTCCGGGCTGTTTGTTTGTTTCCTTGGAATTACCGGCTGCATTTTAGCCTTTGAAAAAGAAATTGAAAATGTTACCCAACCCTATCGCAATTTGGAGGTTCAAAACAAACCCTTACTTCCACCTACCGCATTAAAAAAGATTGCAGATCAAGCCCTGCCAAACAAGCATGCCCACAGCATTACTTATCAACCTGGCAAAAGTGCACAAGTTGTTTACTATAATTTTGATCCGGAATACTATTATATCGTTTTCGTAAACCAGTACACGGGCGAAGTAATTAAAGTTAAAAACATGAACGACGATTTTTTCAGAATCGTGATCATGGGGCATTATTATTTATGGCTGCCACCAGAAATTGGCCAGCCGGTACTTACTACAGCTACCTTAATGTTTGTGGTTCTATTGTTTTCTGGGTTGATATTGTGGTGGCCAAAAAATAAAGCGGCTTCAAAACAACGTTTTACCATCAAATGGAATGCAAAATGGCGTCGGGTTAATTATGACTTTCATAACGTGTTGGGCTTTTACATCACCTGGATTATCATTTTTATTGCACTTTCGGGGATGGTGATGGGCTTCCAATGGTTTGCCAAATCGGTTTACTTTGTAAGCTCGGGCGGCAAAAGGCTCAATCAGTTCGAAGAAACCTATTCTGATACCACTCGAAATACGAAGCTGCAGCTAAATGCTTCAGCCGCTGATCAACTTTGGAAATCTTACCTGGATGCCGATCCAAAATTTAACGGAAGTCTTGATGTACATGTTCCCGAAAACGAAAAAGCATCAATCGAAATAGCAAAAAACCCCGACCCAGAGACCTATTGGAAAGCTGACTACAGCTATTTTGATCAGCATACCTTGAAAGAGATTGAAGTGAAACATGTTTTCGGAAAGTTAAAAAACGCAACTGTCGCCGATAAAATCATGCGGATGAATTATGACATCCACGTAGGTTCAATAGCGGGATTACCTGGAAAAATCATTGCATTTTTCGCCAGCTTAATTGCAGCAAGTATGCCAATTACAGGTGTTCTCATCTGGATTGGAAGAAACAAGAAAAAGAAAAAATCTACCCCTGCAGCTCAATAAACGATAACAACTTAAACTATGAAAATTTTAAACCTCCTTCTTGTACTAACCGTATTTTTTACCTCTAGCGCTAATGCTCAAGATAAATTGGATCAAGATAGAAAAGCCATCAAATCATTGGCCGGCTTTTACAAAGTAAACTTCAATTATGGGGAAGTTACCTCACCCGATCCAAATTATACCTTCAGCAAGCCATACAGAAGCCATGGAAATGAATGGGCTGAAGTGATTGTTGATGAGCCTAAAAAGATCGTCATTCAGCACATGTTGGCGATTAACGATTCGACAGTAATTAAACACTGGCGCCAGGATTGGACTTACGAAGACCCTGAAATTATGCTTTATACTCAAGATAATGCATGGAAGAAGGTTACATTAAATCCTGCTAACATTAAGGGAAAATGGACGCAAAAAGTTTATCAGGTTGATGATAGTCCGCGTTACCAGGGTTACGGAACCTGGAGCCATGTTGGCGGTCGCGATGCCTGGCAAAGTGAAACCGATTCTCCACTTCCCAGAAGAGAATCTACCGTACGTAAAGATTACAATGTTTTAAACCGCGGCAGCAGAATTACCATTACCAAAGAGGGTTGGATGTTTGAGCAAGACAATAAAAAAGTTGTTAGAACACCCCAGGGTGATAAACTCATTGCTGTTGAAAAGGGTTATGAAGAATTTACAAAAATAGATCCGGCTAAATTTGCCTATGCGCAAAAATGGTGGGATAGCCAAAAAACATATTGGGCAGATGTACGCGACGTTTGGGCAGATTTAGAAAAAATTTCTACCACCGATTTCAAAGTTCAAACCAATGTAAATGGCAAATTGCTTTATGAAACGTTATTTAATTTAGGCGATCAATCCATTAAAGAAAAATGGACTGCCAGTCAGAATAAGGAGAAAATAAAAACAGCCTTGCAACCCTATTTAGTTAAGTAGAGTTTGGGTTTTTTGGTGTGAGTAGAAACGTCGCGTGTTTAACGCTCGTCATGCTGAATTTATTTCAGCATCTTTCCTCCTAAGCCGCTTTGCTATTAAGACCCTGAAACAAGTTCAAGGTGACGATCGTTCATGCTTTAGTTTATCTTCATCAAATATTAATGGTTGGTTGCTTTTTGCAGCCAACCATTTTTTTTTCATAGTTTTAAACCGCTAAAATTAGTAGACCAGTTTTGCTAACCTAATTATATTCAAGTGAAAAAAATCATTCTCATTATCATCCTTTTTTCAACCTTGAAATGTTTTGCTCAAGATTCTGCCTACACCCGAAAAATGGTGAATAAACTTACTGCAAAAGAATTTTGGGGCAGAGGTTACACAAAAGACGGAATGAAAAAGGCTGCAGATTTCATTGCTGAAGAATATAACAAGCTGGGTTTAATTCCCTTCGGGACAAGTTACAAACAGGATTTTAATTTCCCGGTTAACACATTCCCTGGAAAAATGACGGTAGAAGTTGATGGGAAAAAATTAATTCCAGGCAAAGATTTCATCGTCAATAACGAAAGCCCAACGGTTAAGCTAAAAGCAGCCTTAAAGCAAATTGATAGTTTAAATTTTCAGGCAAGCCCAATATTAAAAGTTTCGTTGAAAGATAAACTCACCTGGTCTGTAGCTACTGAAGTTGGTGAGACGACACAAATCCAAATCAATAAAAAAGCTTTGAATACTAGCCCGAAGCGGATAAATGTTGATATCGAAAACAGATTTATTACCAACTTCCAGGCTTCTAATGTTTGCGGGTTGGTTAAAGGCACCAAATACCCAGATTCTATTTTAATGATTACCGCTCATTACGATCACTTGGGTGGCATGGGTATAAACACATATTTTCCGGGAGCAAATGATAACGCTGCCGGTGTTGCCACACTTTTAAGTTTGGCGAAATTCTATGCTGCAAATCCTCAGCCTTACTCCATCGGTTTTATTTGTTTCGCAGCCGAAGAGGCAGGCTTATTAGGCTCAAAATATTTTACAGAAAATCCACTTTTGCCGCTGAATAAAATTAAATTCCTTATTAATCTCGATTTAGTGGGCACAGGCGAGGCTGGGATGACAGTAGTTAATGCGTCAGTTTATCCAAAGGCATTTTCCTTATTAAAGGAAATCAATGATCAGCATCAATATATTTCAAAAATAAATTCGAGAGGCAAGGCGGCAAATAGTGATCATTATTTTTTCTCCGAAAAAGGGGTTCCTGCCTTTTTTATCTATACTCAAGGTGGGCCTTCTGCCTATCACGATGTGTTTGATCAAGCCGATACTTTACCATTAACTGAGTATAATGATCTTTTTAAATTGCTGGTCAACTTCAATAAAAAGTTAATGAAATAGCTTCATTTCTGGGATGAATTACCTCAAATTTTATATCAACGCCATCCAGCTGCTGACGAATTGTTGATTAAGCTTTAAACGCTATTGGGATAAAATTTAAAGCCGTTGGGATAATTAAATATAGTAGCAAAGTTGTTCTCCTCATATTTGAATCAACGAAAAAGAAAAAAGATTCACTATGAAAACCATCCTAAACTTCAGCTTCGCATTGCTATTATTAATCAGCATAGCTGTTAATAGCAAAGCCCAAAATCAAATAGAAATTGTAATTGTGGCTTCTTCTCACGATAACGCGAAATCGACACAAAATTTTCAAGCTATAATTGATAAACTTAAAAATTTTAAACCTGATATGGTTTTCGGAGAGTATTTGCCAGCAACAGATTATGCTACTTTAAGTGATGACCATTGGGCTAAACAAGGGTTTGCAAAAAAGGTCAACTACATTACCAGATTGAATCCCGGTCCACTAAAAAATAGTGCTGCTTCGATTAAGAAAAAACAGAAAGCGTTAACCTCTTTTGCATACTACCACAAAACAAGAATGGATTTAGCTGTTGAATATGCTAAAAATTGGGACAGGGGTAATTTCGACTATCAGATGTTTGTACTGGAAAATGAAATGAAAACCAGGTTTGGAAAGCAAGAGCAAGAAACTTATGCTAAAATGTTTGGAAGCCTGGATTCCCTTAAAAAACTTGGGATCATCAGACCAGGGAGCGAGTACAGCAAAATATATTTTCCATTGATTTATCAACTCGGTCAGAACCAAATTTATAATATGGATTGCCAGACTTATGATAAACCTTGGGGTGAAGCTTGGCGTAAAATGGATTCTGCCTATAAAGTAATGGCCCAAAAAGCTAAAGCAGATTCATTATCACCAGAAGGAAGAACAATGGCTGCGATAGACAAATACTGGGTTTATAGTAATGAAGAAGAAAAGAAGTTTTCTGCTGATGAATATGCAGGAATGGCTACAGCCAAATACGGAGAATTAATTGAAGCCTGGAACTTTTATGGCGGTCGTAAATTTTATGGCTATGCAGGTTTCCCTACCGAAACTTTAAAGGACATGGTGGCACAATGGACAAACAGAAACGAAGGTATGTGCAAAAACGTGATCGAACAGGCAAGAGCTAAAAATGCGAAGCGAGTAGTGGTTGGTGTTGGAGCAGCGCACCGCGTTTGGATGGAAGAAATTCTAGCAAAGAATCCCGATGTGAAAATCATTAATTACAACGACTTAAAGTAAAAAATCCTACTGATAGAAATCCCCAAAGTTTAACCTTTGGGGATTTTTTTGTTTCCGCCTTTGTAAATTTTTTGATTGCATTTGTAATTAACCAAATATAAGATCATCTTTACCTAAAGATTTAGTTGATAATTCTTGGGTGCAACCTGTTTGTTAAGTGGCGTGAAATAAATCGAGAATCTAAATTCATCACATTTCAAATCGAATTCGTCACATTTTTGAAAACCATTTAAACCTCAACATTAAATTAGCCCAACATTCTTACTTATCTTATATGAAGCAGCTTTTACTTTCTATTTTATTTTCTCTCTTCTTTTTAAATCTCCTGGCACAGAAAAATGGTAGCATCACCGGAATATTAGCCGATAGTGCCAACCACAAAACCACTTTGAATTATTCTACAGTTTCGGTTTACAAAGTTGGCGATAGTGTACTTACCACCTATAAGCTTTCTGATGATAAAGGCACTTTTAAAATAAACAACCTACAGACGGGGATAAAATATCGCCTGGTTATTTCTGCCTGGCAGTATGGCACCTACCGCAAAGAGATTGCGCTAACGCCAGAAAATCCAACGTTAAACTTAGGAACCATTTATTTATCAACCAAGGCTAACGATTTAAACGAAGTGAACATTGTGGCAGAAAGGCCGCCTGTTATTGTGCGTAAAGACACAATCGAATTTAATGCAGAATCTTTCAAAACACTTCCCTCTGCAGTGGTTGAAGACTTGTTAAAGAAACTCCCGGGGGTACAAATTGCCGAAGATGGATCAATTATGGTTAATGGGAAAGCAGTAAGCAAAATTCTGGTTGATGGAAAGGAATTTTTTGGAGGCGACCAGCAAATCGCCACTAAAAATTTACCTGCCAACATTATTGATAAAGTTCAGGTGGTGGAGGATAAGCAAGCAAAAAGACGAGATCCCGATTTAACCGCGGCAGAAATTCCTCAAATCATCAATTTGAAATTGAAGAAAGCCATTAAGAAAGGTGCATTTGGCAAGTTGTATGCTGGTGGCGGCATCAAAGAGCTTTATCAGGCCGGGGGTTTAATGAATTTTTTCCGCGATACGACACAGGTGAGTATTTTGGCTTATGGAAATAACATCAACCAGCCGGGCTTTAACCCCAATGATGTACAAAGGATTGGTGGCTTTGCTCGAAGTGGTGTTAACTCGATGATGATGAGTTCTGGTGGCTATTTTGAGTTTAATGGAATTAGTTTTGGTGGAAGCTTTAGCGGTGTACAAACCTCATCGGGCGGCGGCTTTAACTTTAACACCCTCACAAAAAAAGGCATTAAGCTAAATACACAATATTTTTTCGGCCGCAATGATAATTTACTGGAGCGCTTAACCAATACCAACCAAACGCTGGGCAATGATCGGTTGATTACCAATGCAAATGAAAACACAAGGGCATTAACACTTAAACATAATATTGCAGGGAAATTAGATTGGCAAATCGATTCATTAACACAACTTACTATTGAGCCTTTTATCGTTTTAAATTCGAACAACGCTATCAGCACCAATCGCTCCACAAACACAAATGCTGCTGGCCAGCTGGTTAATAACTTGCAGAATATAAACGACCGAAATTCATCAAGTAATAAATATCAGCTCGTAGCCGATTTAAGTAGAGATTTTAAGAAAGCAGGCAGATCATTCAATATCGGTTTTGATATTTCGACTACTCCAACTCCAACCTCAAATTATAACCGCAGCATCAGCAACTTCTTCATTACCCCATCAACTTCAGAAATAGATCAGCTGCGGAACAATCAAATTGAGAATTTTCGATCGTACATCTATGCCAATTATAGCGAACCCATTAGTAAAAAGTTAAGCTTTAAAATTGATTTAAGCGGAAATATTTTGAACAACGAAAATGCCTTGAGCACATTGTACAGAAATCCTGCAAACCAACTATACGATGTTTTAATCCCTAGTTTGAGCCAAACCGTAGAGCAGGCTGGCTTTAAAACGAATACGAATATTAGTCTAAAATACAGAATAACCAAAGATTTTAATATCCAACCTGGAATTGTACACAACTACATTTCATTAAATAACCGCTTTAGCAATAGCGCCAACATCGATCAGCGATATCATTTCATTTGGCCTTCATTTCAACTGGTGTATAAAATTTTTAGATTGAATTACGATGCCCGATTTACAGAACCCAATGTGAGTTATTTGCAACCTGTAGCCGATAATACCAATGCCCTTTACATTAGAAATGGTAACTCTAATTTGTTGCCAGCCAGAATGCAAAGATTGAGTTTGAACATGTACAAATACGATCCGAAGTTGTTAGTGAATTATAATTTGTATGGTTACGGAAATTTCACCAAAAACGGCATTGTAAATACCACTACAATTAGCAATGGTGTGCAAACCGTAACTCCAATTAACGTGAGTGGCATTTATAATTTTAACGGTGGTGCAAATGGTTCGAAGGATTTTAAAATCAATAAAACAACTTTAAAAGTTGGCTTAGGTTTCTGGGCAAACTTCAATCATACGCCGGTTATTATCAACAATATCAGAAGTGATGCAGACGTATTTTATGTTGGCCCTAATGGAAGTGTGAAATTAAACTTGAACGATGTTGCCGAATTAAACCAATCTTATTCCATTAACCTAAACCGCAGCCGCTATCAGGATGATTTCTATACAGACCTGAGCTACAACACACAGAACGCAACCTCAGAATTAATTATTCGATACCCAAAAAAGGTGGTTTTCGAAACCAATTTCGCCATCACTGCAAATACGCAACAAATTGCCGGTTACAACAATAACATTAAACTGTGGAATGCAGCTGTGACCTATCTATTCATGAAAAATGACCGACTACAATTGAAATTAGCGGTGAATGATATTTTGCAAAGTAATGTAAGGCGCTCTGTGGAGATTACCGGAAATAGCGTAATTGATTATCAAACCAACAATTTAGGTAGATATGGAATGGTAACGCTGACTTACAATATTCAAAATTTTGGGCAGAAAGTCGGTGGAAGACAAACGTTTTTTAGCTTTTAAACTTAGTCAGATCGTCATTGCTTGCCTGCCTGCAGCAGGCAAGCAATGACGAATTTATCCCAAGGTCAGCTTCACCAAATACTGGTCTTCTCCATCGTCGAATATCATCTCACAATTCCAGCCAGTCTCCTTCGCGATGGTTTTAATGGTTTCTTCATCGATATAAATCCAGTTAAACCAATTCCCCTTCTCCCCTTTGTATTCATATTGATAAGAAACTTCACCGTAATATTGATTTTGGGGCTTTGGCAAATCCTCATATAAATAAGAAATATCCGATGAATCGAAAATTACCTGTCCGCCAGGATGAAGTAGATTTTTTATTTTGATTAAGAAATCTTTAAAACCGGCCAATGTTCCGGTTAAGCCAATGCCATTCATCAACATTAAAATGGTATCGAACTTTTCCTGATAGGTAAAAACATCCTGTAGCAAAGCTTTTTTTACTCCGCGGTCTTTCATAATGTTAACTGCAGCTTCAGAAACATCAATAGCAGTGACATCGATATTAAAAGCTTGTAAAAGCAAAGCGTGACTGCCGACACCGGCTCCAATATCTAAAACTTTCCCGTGGCACAGGTGCAAAGCTTGAAGCTCCAAAACGGGCATATCTTCATCATCACGGAAGAAAAATTCTAAGGGCATTTCTTCAGGCTCACCATAAGAATTGTGCAACCAAAGTGTATCGGCTTCGCCGGTTTTGTAAATATCAGTAAGCGCTTTGCCAAAAACATCCATGGCAGCAAAGATAGTTAGAAAGACTAAAGCTGAAAGCAAAAAGACTAAAGACTAAAGCAACTACCTTCTTCAAGTTTGCGCTCCCTCTCCTTTGGAGAGGGCTGGGGTGAGGCTAAACTCCTGATGATATTCAGGAATAGCCACATGTTTAAATCCATGCTCTTTTAATCGTGTTGCGAAATGCTGCTGAACTTCATATTCTCCATGCACAAGAAAAAGCTGCTTCACTTCCGCTGGGTCTTGACAAGACAGAAACTGCAATAAATCTTCGTAATCGCCATGCGCACTCATCGATTTTATTGCTTGCACTTCCGCCTTCACATCATATTCATCGCGGAAAATTTCCACCACTTTTTTACCAGCAACCAATTGCCCACCCAAAGAATTCGGTTCGCAATAACCCACCATCAAGATGGTATTTTTCTGGTTTCCTATATTGTTTCTGATGTGATGTTTCACCCGGCCTGCATCTGCCATGCCTGATGCGGAGATAATTACACAAGGGCGTGGATCATCGTTCAGTTTTTTCGACTCCTCTACACTTTCGATGAAACGCAAGCCTTTGAATCCAAAAATGTCGTGGTCAACTTTTAAAACTTGTTTTACACCATTATTGTAAACCTCAGGGTGGTTACGCAAAATTTCGGTAGCCTTTGATGATAGCGGACTATCAACATAAAATGGAACATCAGGCAATTTTCCTTTTAATTCCAAACCGTTCAATGCATACAGTAACTCTTGCGTTCTCCCAACGGCAAATGCTGGTATAATTACTTTACCTTTTTTTACTATACAGGTGTGATTAATAATTTCGTAGAGCATATCCTCAATCGGATCGAGGTCTTTATGAAGTGAATCGCCATAGGTAGATTCCATCAAAATATAATCAGCCTGATCGAACTGCTGAGGACTTTTCAAAAGTAAATCTCCATAGCGGCCAACATCGCCAGAAAAGGTAATCCTCTTGGTATCTCCGTCTTCGGTGATAGTTAAATGAACCGCCGAGCTACCCAAAATGTGTCCGGCATCGGTGAGTTTCAAGCGAATGTGTTCATCAATTTCGAAATCTTCCTCATATTCTACAATTTTCATCTGACTCAAAGTCTGGGTAACATCTTCCTCTGTGTATAGCGCCTCTTCCATTTCTTCACCTTCACGACGATGCTTATTCGAAAAATCAGCGTCCTGCATCTGGATTTTCGCCGAGTCCATCATTAAAATGCGAGAAAGATCCATTGTGGCGGGCGTACAGAAGATTTTTCCGCTAAAGCCATCGGCTACCAGTTTAGGCAACAAACCGCAATGATCAATGTGGGCATGAGATAAAATGAGATAGGTAATTTTTTGGGGATCGAAACCAAAATAGTCATTTAGTTTATCGGTAACACGACCCATTCCCTGAAACAGGCCACAATCTAGTAATATCTGGGTGTTATTTTTTAAGGTAATAAGGTGCTTACTTCCCGTAACTGTACGGGCAGCACCATGAAAGGCAATCTTCATTAGATGGTTAGAATTAATGTAGCATAAAAATGCCGGATATTTCCGGCATTTCCAATTTCTTTAAGCGTGAACTTCTGAGATTTTATCTTTAACTCTCTCTGCTACTCCAGAGGCTTTGTCTGCTAAACCTGATGCCTTATCTGCTAATCCAGCTAACTTATCTTTAGAAGCATCTAAAAGATCAGCAAAAAAATCTGAAACCTTACCTTTTAAATCACTAGATGAATCTGACGATAATGCTAATGCAATTGTTGCGCCTAATGCTGCTCCGGCTAAAACGCCCACTATAATTTTTGTCTCTTTTTTCATGGTTTTCGTTATTTAGTTATTAAACATATTAACCCTTAAGGTGTTTTAACTTTTTTTACCTTGCAAAAACCAAACCACAATGAAACAAGTATTTTTTATCGATTTAGATAACACGATTTACTTTACCAAACCGAATGAAAATGTTTTGATGAAAGGACTGTATGATTTGCTTGAGCAGCAAGATTTAAAGCTCACTGACGAACAATATATGGCCGCAAAGGCGGAAATGCTGAGAACACCATTTTTAAAAGTGGCCGAAAAATACGAATTTCCAAAAGAGGTAACTGATCGTTTAATTGATTACTTGTCGAATAGAGAAGTCACTAAAGCATTAATTCCGAGTGATGATTACCATTATATAAAAAGTTTAAAGGGCAGAAAGTTTATCGTTACCGCCGGTTTCCCTAAACAACAGTATTCAAAAGTGAAAATGTTAGGAATAGCTGATGATTTCGAAGATGTTCAAGTTGTTGATGTAGCTGTTAGCAATAAAAAACAGGCATTCTTAAATTTAATTGAAAAATTTAAGCTGAATACTGAAGATATCCTGATCATTGGCGATGATGCAGAATCGGAAATTAAATATGGGATGGAACTTGGCATCGAAACTTTTTTGCTGGATCCTGAAAACCTTCATCCAAATGCCAAAAGCACCTATATTGGAAAAAATTTAAGTCAGCTGCACCAGGCTGCGGGGCAATAATTACCCAAAAAAAAGTCCCGGTTTTCACCGGGACTTTTCATTAATTTATCCTCTGCCACCTCTTGATGGCCTGCCACCTTCAGCGCCACTTCTTTCGCCACCACCTCTTTGTTGTTGAGGGGCCGATTCAGTTCTTCTTTGTTCCTGGCGTTGTTGCATTTGTTGCTGTTGTTGTGCTCTTTGCTGTTGCTGTTGCGCATCACGTTGAGCCCTTTGTTGCTCTGCCTGCTGACTACGTTGCTGCTGCATTTGCTGATCGCGTTGAGCCCTTTGTTGCTCTGCCTGCTGACTGCGTTGTTGTTGCATCTGCTGATCGCGTTGAGCCCTTTGTTGCTCTGCCTGCTGACTGCGTTGTTGTTGCATCTGCTGATCACGTTGCGCTCTTTGCTGTTCCGCCTGCTGACTGCGTTGCTGCTGCATTTGCTGATCACGTTGCGCTCTTTGTTGCTCTGCCTGCTGACCGCGTTGCTGCTGCATCTGTTCGTTGCGTTGTGCATTTTGTTGTGCTGCCTGCTCTGAACGTTGTTGTCTTTGTGCATCTCCTGAGCGGTCGTTATTTCCTCTCGTCTCATTTTGAGCACGCTGCTGATCCTGACTCATGCGATCTTGCTGATTACGTTGCTGACGCATTTGGTTTGCCCGTTCCTGATCTTGAGCTCTATTTACGTTACCATCATTGTTACGTTGGTCAATTCCATTTGAATTGCCTCTGCTCGTGCGGCCATTTGCGTTTCTGTTGTAAGCTTCACCCCTATTATTTGGTTGATTATTGTCACGACCGGCGTTAGCTTCATTTCCTCTGTTCGGTTGGCCACCACGGTTATCGTTTCTGTTTCCAAAGCGGTTATCATTATTTCCCCTTTGATCATTATCGTTGCGATTGCCGTTGTTATCTCTACCAGGTTGATTACGGTTTGTATAACCTTCATTTCTTCCACCTCTGCTTATCCCTGCATTTCCCTGCTCAAATTTTCTTGGCGCTGCATTGCGGTTATCGGCATTACGCTCTGGTCTTGGTCTGTAAATCGAAACCTCTCTTCCACCAACTCTACTTGCACCCGGGCGATTACTTTGCGCATACCTATATACAGTTACATCACGATTAGTTGCTCTTCTGATATCATCAATCCTCGGACCGCCATAATACGAC
Source organism: Pedobacter sp. AC212 (assembly GCF_979258625.1). Lineage (NCBI taxonomy): Bacteria > Pseudomonadati > Bacteroidota > Sphingobacteriia > Sphingobacteriales > Sphingobacteriaceae > Pedobacter > Pedobacter sp. AC212. Next base: position 5,308,825 of record NZ_OZ409870.1, read on the forward strand.
CTTCTATTGTAAACGTAGGTATTATTGATGATCGTAGTATTGCGGATGTAAACATTGTTACGGCCGTAATCGTACCTTGGAAAAGTATTTATATAAATATTACGCTGAGGAATAAAATTCCAGCAGAACTCAGGAACTGAATAACGCCTTCCAAAGCTTAAATTAATGCTAATGCTTGGTGCCATTGGTGCCCATCCATAGTATCCATCGCCACTTCTCCAATCTACCCATGCTGGCCCCCAGTTTGTATCTGGCAACCAAATCCACTGGCGATAGCTGTTAATTACCCAACGGCCATAGTGAAACGGAGCCCAACCCCAATCGTAGTTCGAAACCCAGGTATTTCCATATTCTGTCATTGCCCAGCGGCCATTGGTATAATACGGGCGAAATTCGTTTTGATCAACATCAGGACGCCAAACATAACCGTATTGCGGATCTTGAATCCAGGTACCGTAAGGAGAAAGTTCATCATAAAAGGTTTGCATAGAAACATTCCCTGTGCTATAACCATCATCCTGATAATTGTCTTGATAGTCTTGTGCCCTGACTAAGGTGGTGGTTCCGGCAAGGAGCCCAAAAAGCCCCAGCACAATTGCCGATTTTTTCAGTGTTTTCATTTGTGTGTTTATTTAATAACCTAACTTGTGTGTATCAATTAGAGAACCAAAATTCATCAAGGTTTAATATGCTTGCATAGTTTTTCGTTTTTCGGCCTGATATTGCCTCTGAAGGCATATTTAACTAATATTTAACGTTTTAAGCGAAGCTTAATTGTGCAGAAAATAAGTCAGCCAGAAATAATATTTGCTACACCACTGTTTAGAAAATAGATTATATCGCATTAACGCAAAACTTTAGAACTAAAATTCTGTTTATTGTGCCTATTTTTGCAACATGCAAAACGGCACCTTATATCTTATTCCTGTTCCTCTGGCAGAAGAGGTTTCACACAAAACTTTTACTCCTTATTTGGTTGATACCATCAATCAGATTGATACTTACATTGTGGAGAATAGCAAAACAGCCCGTCGCTTTTTAAAAGAGGCCGGATTAAAAACGCCACAAAAAGACCTCATTGTACACGACTATGGCAAACATAACCGCACAGATTTAGGACAGTTTTTTAACGAACTAAAGGAAGGAAAAGACGTTGGTTTGATGAGTGAAGCAGGTTGCCCGGGCATTGCAGATCCAGGTGCAGAAATTGTTGCCGAAGCCCACAAACGTGGTATCAAGGTAGTTCCTTTGGTTGGCCCAAGTTCGATCTTGTTGGCTTTAATGGCTTCAGGATTTAATGGACAAAGTTTTGCTTTTTGGGGATATTTACCAATAGATAAAGAACAGCGCACCAAACGGATTAAAGACTTAGATTTATCAGCAAGTCGCTACAAGCAAACACAAATTTTTATCGAAACGCCTTTTCGTAACAATCAGCTTTTTGAAGAGGTGTTAAAAAGTTGTAAACCCAACACGCAGATTTGCGTGGCCAGCAACCTCACTGCTGAAGACGAATTTATCAAAACCCAAAGCGTTTACAATTGGCGCAAAGAAGAAATTGATCTTCATAAAAAACCTACTATATTTTTAATGTATTAAAACAAATGGCCTGTGACGAACAGGCTTTTTATTTTAATACATCCGTCGGCTGAAGCCGGATGGCAATAAAGGGCATATGTGCAGTGGAAAAATTTTAACGCCACGGTCTGTGTCCTCAAAGCCCGAAACAATAAATCGAGATCAAGAAAAGGTATTTCCAATGAAAAAAATTGAGAAGATTTTTTTTTTAAATTGTCAACATTTCAAGGTTAATCGATATCATGATGATGCAACTAGAATTTGCGCAAAAGGCAAAAGAAATATTTTCAAAAAATGAAAACGTAATTGGTTTAGCTGTAGGCGGATCGTGGCTAAGCAACCAAATAGATGAATTTTCTGATTTGGATTTAATTGTGGTAACAGCAGAAAAGATTACCGATGATAAAACTTTGATGATGCAATATGCCAAAAGTTTGGGTAATTTTTTATCGGGCTTTACCGGTGAACACGTTGGCGAACCCACAGTTTTAATATGCCTTTATGATAATCCGTTGCTCCATGTAGATTTAAAATTTGTTACGCGGGAAGAATTTCATGTCCGGGTGGAAACACCTCATATACTTTTCGATAGAGATGGCCAACTTCAAAGGGTATTAGATAATTCAGAAGTAAGCTTCCCTTTTCCAGATTACCAGTGGATTGAAGATCGGTTTTGGACCTGGATACATTACGCATTGTTGAAACTTGGACGAGGTGAATATCTGGAAGCTTATGATTTTTTAGGTTTTTTAAGAATGCTTGTATTTGGCCCGCTGCTGCATATCAAAAACGAAAAGTTGCCCCGAGGCGTAAGAAAAGCTGAAATGGACTTAATGCCAAAAGATTTCAAAGGTTTAATTAGTACGGTTCCGAACTACGAGAAAGATTCAATAATGATTAGTTTGAAAAATGGCATTGAATTGTATAGGCAACTTAGAACATCGCTTTATAACAATGCAGTTGACATCAATCAAACTGCAGAGCAGAAGGTAATGGACTATTTCGAATATATTGAAAAAAGGTAGCATACCAATACTACAAACTCGGCTAGCTTCGATTAATATGAATTGAACAAACCGCTTAATTTCCCTTTCGGCCAGATGAAAAAAACGCAAGCAGTAGCCATTCCTTAACCTCTACTACCGTGGTCTGTGTCCCCACAGATCACTTCTGTTAATTTCCGCCCAACCGAAATCCCAATACAACGCAGCACTAGAAATTTTTTAGCTTTATAACAACTGCTAACCTTTGCAAAGCAAATAGCAATACTCAACTAACCACCTAAACTGGATTGCAGCGATATCGCCCGATTTTTCATCGGGCATTTAGCGGAAAGCCAGACGAACATTAAAATCAACAACTGTCTTTGCTTTCCAATCCTCATCATTCGCTAATCAACAATTAAAACGTCCATCAATCTGTAAATAAACCATTAATTTCTGCTACCGTGGTCTGTGTCCCCACAGATCACTTCTGTTAATTTCCGCCCAACCCAAATGCCAATACAACGCAGCACTAGAAATTTTTTAGCTTTATAACAACTGCTAACCTTTGCAAAGTAAATAGCTGTAGTAACCTAGCCACCTAAACTGGATTGCAGCGGTATCGCCCGATTTTTCATCGGGCATTTAGCGGAAAGCCAGACGAACATTAAAATCAACAACTGTCTTTGCTTTCCAATCCTCACCATTCGTTAATCAACAATTAAAACGTCCATCAATTTGGAAATAAACAATTAATTTCTTCACATTTTCTGGTGGAAAACTTGATTTTAAAAATCGTAAAATACGGCAAATCCTAATTAGCTTTGCTGCCTTTAATATTGAATACATTATATGCTAGCTCATCATAAAATAATTGCTGCAGAATTAAAAGTTGCAGAAAAACAAGTAACCGCCACTGTAAGTTTATTGGATGAAGGTGCAACTGTGCCCTTCATTTCACGTTACCGTAAAGAATTAACAGGAAGTTTAGATGAAGTTGAGGTAGCGGCAATTCGCGACCGCGTTACGCAGTTAAGAGATTTGGACAAACGCCGTGAAGCGATTCTAAAATCGATGAACGATCTTGGCAAATTAACGCCTGAGTTGGAACAAAAAATTAACGAAGCTGAAACCATCTCCTTACTTGAAGACATTTACCTGCCTTACAAACCTAAGCGTAAAACAAGGGCTTCTGCGGCAAAAGAAAAAGGTTTAGAGCCTTTGGCGTTACAAATTTTCGATCAGAAAAACTTCGATTTAGATGCAGCTGCTGATCAATATTTAGATGCAGAAAAGGGCGTTAATTCTTTGGAGGAAGCCCTGGCTGGAGCACGCGATATCATTGCGGAAATGATTTCGGAAAATGCAGAGGCCCGGACCAAAATGCGCAGTTATTTTCAAGAAAAGGCTGTTTTCAAATCAGAAGTAATCAAGGGAAAAGAAGAAGAAGGAATTAAGTATAAAGATTATTTCGAGTGGAATGAGCCTGTTAAAACGGCGGCATCGCACCGTGTTTTGGCGATGCGCCGGGGCGAAAAAGAATTGATTTTGAGACTTGATGCTTTACCACCTGCAGAAGGCGCCATTGAACTGCTTCAAAATCAGTTCGTATTGGGTCATAATGAGGCTTCGAAACAGGTACAACAGGCTTTGGAAGATGGCTACAAGCGTTTACTGGAACCGGCAATGGAAACTGAACTGCGGGTGCTAACCAAACAAAAGGCAGATGAAGAAGCTATTCGGGTTTTTGCCGAAAATGCACGCCAGTTGTTGTTGGCAGCACCAATGGGACAAAAAAACGTACTAGCTATTGATCCTGGTTTTCGTACTGGTTGCAAAGTGGTTTGTCTGGATAGCCAAGGCCAACTATTAGAGAACACCGCCATTTTTCCTCATACCGGGCAAGGAAATGTTAAAAATGCTGAAATAACCATCAAACAACTCTGTGAAAAGCACAACGTTGAAGCAATTGCGATTGGCAATGGAACGGCAGGAAGAGAAACAGAAGCCTTTATTCGTGGGTTGAACTTACCTGATATTACCATTGTAATGGTTAACGAAAGCGGTGCATCCATCTACTCTGCATCAGAGGCTGCCCGTGAAGAATTCCCCACACAAGATATTACCGTTCGTGGTGCTGTTTCAATCGGTCGCCGGCTTATGGATCCTTTGGCGGAGCTGGTAAAAATCGATCCAAAATCAATCGGTGTTGGGCAATACCAACACGATGTTGACCAAAATAAACTGCAAGCCAGTTTAGATGATACCGTAGTGAGTGCGGTGAATGCCGTTGGGGTAGAATTGAACACGGCATCGAAACAAATTCTTGCTTACGTTTCTGGCTTAGGCCCAACATTAGCCCAAAACATAGTTGATTACAGAAATACTCATGGTGCGTTTAAAAACCGTGAAAGCCTTAAAAAAGTACCCCGTTTAGGCGATAAGGCCTACGAACAAGCGGCAGGTTTCTTGCGCATTCGTAATGCGGAAAATGTTTTAGATACCAGTGGCGTTCACCCTGAAAGATATGCTGTAGTTGACAAAATGGCCAAAGATTTAGGTACAACAATTTCTACTTTGATGAAGGATAGCCAGCTACAAAAGCAAATTAAACCGCAGCAATATGTAACTGATGAGATTGGTTTACCTACGCTAAACGATATTTTAAAGGAGCTGGCTAAGCCAGGCCGCGATCCACGTGAACAGTTTGAAGCTTTTAGCTTTACGGATGGCGTGAACGAAATAAGCGATTTAAGAATTGGCATGAAACTGCCGGGAATTGTAACCAACATCACCAATTTTGGTGCCTTCGTAGATATTGGCGTTCATCAGGATGGCTTGGTTCACACCAGTCAGCTGGCTAACCGTTTTGTGGCTAACCCGAACGATATTGTTAAGGTACACCAAAAAGTAGAAGTTACTGTGATGGAAGTAGATGCGGCTCGGAAACGAATTTCTTTATCAATGAAAAGTGAGGTTAGTGCTAAGCCTAATGGGGTTAAGAGCAAAGACCAAGGAACAAAGAATAAGGAGCAAGGATCGAAGAACAAGGAGCAAGGAGGAAGGAACAAAGAGCAAGGAGGAAGGAACAAAGAGCAAGAAGCAAAAAGTTTTGCGCAGAAAACTCAGCCAGTAAAAAAAGATGCTGATGGTGATTTGCAAGAGAAATTGGCAAAACTAAAAGGGTTGTTCAAATAAAAGCTTCCCAAAACTTAAACAAAAAGCGGAGAAATCTTGACACATGGAAGTGTTTTATCAAGAATTCTCCACTTATTCAATCGACCGAATTAGTAAATTAATAGTCGTATTTATGCGTGTAATCGGCGGTTGAAGTAACAGTGATATTTTGGTCGTTTGTAACCACATCGCCATTAACCTCTGCTTTAAAACTAATTTTAAACGGCGGATTGTTCGCACCTGGGTTTAAGCATTGTTGGCTGGTAGTTACTAACCTTAAAGGCGTAGTACTTTCAATTACATAGGTTTTTGTAGCACCCAGAAAATCGTTTTTCCCTAAAGAAATTCCTGTTTCATTGTTTTTGGTAACCCCATTAACCTTCCAAATAGTTTTAGCGTTATCAAGTGTAGCACCTACAAAAACGAAGGAAACATAATCTTGTTCTTCTACCCCATCTACAGTTATGGTAAACTTGAAGTTTTTATTTTCAGAATCTCCAGGAGTGTTATTGCTGTCTTTTTTGCAAGAAGATAATACGGTTAACGTGAGCAACGGCAAGATTGTGAAAAGTACTTTTTTTAAATTTTTCATAGAAAATGTGTTAAATAATTTTCCCTAGAAAAAACAACAACTATACCAACGGACGCGAACTTAATTCATTTTATAACTCCGCAAATGTTCCCAAAAGTTAACTTTCAGATTATCAGAGCAAAACTTTAAGGAATAAAAATGTAACTTTAAAATTACATTTTACCTAACGGATAAACATGGTTGTAAGAGTGTTTAAATCCTTATACAGTTCTATTTATAAATTTTGAAACTTATCTTTATGTTCAATTCTTGTTTTTGGTAAACTTTCAGGATAGTTATTTTGAATAAAAGTAATCATCGATTCGCGAACGTAACACCTTAAATCAAAAGCTCTTGAAGAGTTGGAGGCACTCATTAAAAATCGAATTTCAATAGAGCCATCTTTATTTGTATCGGTAACCTGAACCACATTTACTCTTTTATCCCAAAGGGGATTATCAGTTAAAAGCCGCGTGAGCTCCTGGCGTAAAGGTTCAATTGGAATGGTATAATCCATATACAGGAAAACCGTTCCCAGCAAATCAGCAGATACACGGGTCCAGTTTTGAAAAGGCTTTTCGATGAAGTAGGTAATTGGCAAAATCAGTCGCCGTTGATCCCAAATGCTCACCACCACATAGGTTAAAGTGATTTCTTCTACCCTTCCCCATTCACCCTCCACAATTAAAACATCGTCGATTCTTATCGGTTGTGTAAAAGCAATTTGGAAACCTGCTAATAAATTCCCCAATGATTTTTGTGCGGCGAAACCGATGATAATTCCACCGATTCCAACACCAGTAAGTAAACCTGCACCAATTTTTCTCATGCTTTCAAAACTGAGCAAAATAATAGCTGCTGTAATGATAATGATTAATGAAACGATAAATTTTCTAACAAACTGAAGCTGGGTACGTATTTTTCTCTCTTTGAGATTATTCTCTTTATTAAGATCATATTTAAGATAAAAGAAATCTTCTAATACATTTATTAACCGGATAAGGATGAGTGCAAATACTGCGGTCAATGCAATCTCTATCGCTTTATCAATATGCTGTCGGGCAGTAGAAGACATTACCATCAAATCCAAAGAAGAGTTTAATAACAATAAGGGAATGAATACCGCGATAGGTTGCCGAAGGTGTTTAATCGTAGATTTGATAATAATGAAATCCCACCAACGCGAAAGCAAAAGGAAAGTTTTATGGACAAGGTATTTAATAAGCAAGCCAACCAAAATGGCTATGATACCGATACTTAGGTTTTTAACGAAAATAGGAACGGGATAACCAAAAAAGTGGTCAAGGTACTGCATAAACGAAATTTGTTGGTTAAATAATAGAGATTACTCTTATGTTTAACAACAGCGTTTATGGTTTGTTTGCGAAAGAATTTTATGAGGTAGAATACCAGTAAAAACGTGGCGAAGCAAATGGTTGAACTACTCCATGTAAGAATGGTCACATTGAGCTAGCCGAAACGCAGGATAAATGTTTTCGACAGGCTCAGACTGACAAAATTTAAGAAGATCGTTTTTAAATTTCCGCTACAAATTCTCTAATCGAAGCGCCAGGATCAACGGTCTTCATAAAATTTTCTCCGATTAAAAACCCGTTGAAGCCTGCTGCTTTAAGCTCTTTTATGGTTTGCGGATTACTAATGGCACTTTCCGAAATTTTCAGAAATTCATCTGGAATTTTGTTCACCAAATCGAATGAAGTTTGGATATCAACGGTAAAATCAGCCAGATTTCTGTTGTTTACACCAATGGCATCCAGGTTTGGGCAAATGCTTCTTTCCAGTTCTTCGAGGTTGTGCACCTCTAACAATACGTTCAGGCCCAAATCTTTCGCAAATTTCCCATAATCGCTGATTTGCTTTGGAGTTAGAATTGCCGCGATTAACAAAATGATATCTGCGCCCCAGGCTTTGGCTTCCAAAATCTGATATTCATCAATCATGAAGTCCTTGCGAAGAATGGGAATATTGTTAGCTGCTCTTGCGGCCAATAAATCATCGGTTTTCCCGCCAAAAAAATCAACATCCGTTAGCACAGAAATTGCAGATGCACCAGCATTATTGTACGCAAGCGTAACTTCAGCAGCATCGGCTATGCCATTTATTAATCCTTTTGATGGCGAACGGCGCTTGAACTCGGCAATGATTCCGGTTCTTTCCTTAGCCAATAAAAACTCTTTAAAAGAATAAGGTGTACGCTTAAAGTGATCAGCTTTTTCCAAATCCTGTATTGAAATGAGTCGCTTTGCATCAGCAACTTCTTCTTTTTTACGTAATACGATTTTATCTAAAATATTCATGTGTGATTCTAAAACATGCAATGAGAAACTTGTCAAGCCAAAGCAGCGCACCTACGTTCGATTTAAAACCGGCCTAACAAATTTTTGGGGATTTTCTATCCAAGCCAAAACACTCACTTTAATACAAAAATTTTCAGCCGGTGTTTTTTGTTTCTTTTTGACATCAAAAAGAAAATAGCCCGTCCGGCGAGGACTAAATTAACTCGTTAACCAGTTTTCCATCATTTGTTTTCCATGCTCTGTCAATACACTTTCAGGATGAAACTGTACCCCGCGAACATCCAAACTTTCGTGTCGCAAAGCCATAATTTCGCTCTTGTGGTCTCTGGCGGTGATTTTTAAACAGGATGGAAAATTTTCTTTACTCACTACCCAACTGTGGTATCTGCCCACGTTTATCGTTTGCGGGCACTCCCAAAACAAAGGTTCATCGCCATCTACCACGGTAACCGGCGTGGCAATTCCATGCATCGGTCTGCCGAGGTTTAGTAGCGTACCGCCAAAAGCTTCAGCTATCGCCTGCTGACCCAAACACACTCCAAAAATACTCTTTGTTGGCGCATACGTTTTAATTACATCCAATAATAATCCAGCCTCTTCCGGAATACCAGGACCAGGAGAAAGCAAAATTTTATCGTATTGTGCCACATCAGCCAATTCGAATTTATCATTTCTCCAAACTACCGCTTCGTAGCCTACTTCGTTAATTAAATGAACGAGATTATAGGTAAAACTATCATAGTTATCGATCACTAAAACAGTCTTTTTGTCTTTATTTTCCATTGATCATCCTTCTTTTATAAACACTATCCTTTTTCATCCTTAAATGCCTTCGGCCATTTGCAATGCTTTACGCAAGGCCGCAATCTTATTATTCACTTCCTGCATCTCCATTTCCGGAACAGAATCTGCCACTATTCCTGCGCCCGCCCGGTAGTGCAATTCGTTATTCTTGCTCATAAAAGTCCTGATCATAATGGCATGATTAAAATCTTCGTTAAAGCCCATAAACCCAATTGCGCCAGCATAAAAATTCCGCCCGAGCTTTTCATTTTCATCGATCAGCTGCATGGCTTTATATTTTGGGGCACCACTTAAAGTTCCTGCCGGGTAAGTATCTGCCACCACTTTAAACGCACTTACATCCTCCTGCAAATGTCCGCTTACTTTACTTACCAGGTGAATCAAATGCGAATAATATTGTACTTCTTTAAATGATTTTACTTCTACCCGATTACAGTGACGACTTAAATCATTTCTGGCTAAATCAACCAACATCACATGTTCTGCACTTTCTTTCGGGTCTTGCTCTAACTTTTTCGCTTGCTCTGCATCTTCAATATCATTACCACTGCGTTTAAAGGTTCCGGCAATTGGAAAAATATTGGCGGTATTATTTTTAATTGTGATTTGCGCCTCCGGAGATGAACCAAAAAGCTTGAAGTTGCCATAATCAAAATAAAACAAATATGGCGATGGGTTAATGGAACGCAAACAACGATAAACGTTAAATTCATCACCAGAAAATGCTTGCTTGAACGCCCTGGAAGGAACAATTTGAAAAACATCCCCTCTGTAAATATGCTTCTGTAATTTTTCTACCAAGTCCATAAAACCCTGATCAGTTAGGTTTGAGCTTTCCTCTCCCCGCAGCTGAAATTTGTATTCCGGATAATTTTTGTTCTGGATGAGATACTCCATCTTTTCCAATCCACCTTCTTCTTCTCCCTCAAAAGTATTTTTGAAAAGGGTGATTTCATTTTTGAAATGATCAATTGCAATGATGTAGCGATACAAATGATACTGCATTTCTGGGATCTCCTCTCCCTCCGGAGTTTCAGAAATGAATTTAATATCTTCGAAATGCTGAACGGCATTCCAGGTAAAATACCCGAATAAACCGCTTGAAATAAATTTGATTTCAGGCAATTCTGTTTCTTTAAACTGATCTTTGAAATCGGCTATTTCATCAATTAAATTTTTGCTTTCTTTTATTGCTACCGTTCCGTCTGGGAAATAAGTTTCTAAACGACTACCCTTCAAAACAATCCCGGCAACAGGTTCGGCACAAACAAAACTCATCGAGTTTTCACGACTATGATAATCAGAACTTTCAAGCAATATGCTATTCGGATACACATCGCGTAAGCGTAAATAAATGCTCACAGGCGTGGTCGTATCGGCAAGCATTTTTTTGTAAGTGGTATTAATTTTAAACATTTTCTATCGTCATTGCGAGGAGGAACAACGAAGCAATCTCCTCTCTGTAATTTTTTTTAAAAACAAAAGCCCGGCGTGTGGTTCTACGCCGGGCTTTAATGGTTCAATTAGGTTTAGGTTGATAAAAATATTTTCCTCATACGCAGCCGGCGCAATTCTGTTTTGAATTACTTTGCCAAAGCCCGGTATGTATATTGTTAATCATGTGCGACAAAAATATAAAGAATTTTGAATAATGGAAATATTTGTGAAATTTCCTATAAACATTAACCTAATAAATAAGGAAAACTAATTCTTGAATTGAATTTCCCTTATTGAATTGAAAATTTATTTACTCAATCTTTACTGAAACGATAATCTGCTATCAATAAAGCAATAGTTTTTAAGAGATCCCAAAAAATGATCTTCCAGGAACGTTTTTCGTCATTATCAAAATCGAAACAATAATTAGTATCAAAGCCAGGCCAAAGAAAATTGCGATGGTGCGGTGTTTGGCTACCGCATCTGCAACCTTTTTAGATCTTGCATTACCTACTGTAATCAAAATGATTGCAATAAGCATCATAGACGTATGTTCTACCTTGAAGTATCTTCCTATTGCATCGCTCATTGGCAGTTTTGTTAAAGGGCTAAAAAAGAACAATACCAATCCGATAAGAAATTGAATATGAGCACTAATTAAAGTGAATACATTTAACTTCCGGTTGCCTTCTGTGTAAGTTTTATTGCCAAACCACCCCGATAAAGCGTTAACAACGGCAACAACTAATAAAATTAATACGATGTAGCGCCATCCAGAGTGCGCAGATTTTAAAATATTGTACATTTTGATCTAATATGTTTCTTCAAAAATAGGGAATAATTGTAAAAAATAGGATATTCAGTGCAACCAACGTTAATTTATATTAGTTTTAAACAAAATAAACCCCTAAACTTATTATGAAGAAAATTTTACTCGCTATCGCGATGGTATTTTCTACTACAATTTTGTTTGCACAGCAAACAACTTTCCCGGTAAACGGATCTTTTGATACCAGGCCAGGCATGTTTGCTTTTACAAACGCAACAATTGTGGTAAATGCCAACCAAACTTTATCAAACGCAACGCTTCTAATTAAAGGACAAACTATTCAGGCTGTAGGAGCCGGAGTTGCTGTACCGAAAGGATATGTCGTGGTGGATTTGAAGGGCAAATTCATTTATCCATCAATGGTAGATGCTTTTTCAAGCTATGGAATTACGGAAGCACCTGCACAAGCAAGAGGATTTGGCGGCCAGCGTCAGTCGATTTTTGTCTCTACAAAAAAAGGCGCTTATGGCTGGAACGAAGCCATCAGACCTGAAACGTATGTAAAAAACATTTTCTCTGTTGATACCAAAAAAGCAGACGAATTACGCAAGGCGGGCTTTGGAAGCGTGAATGTAATCAGCCGCGATGGCATTGCCCGTGGTGTTTCTGCAGCCGTAAGCCTAAACGAAGGTGCTGATAATGCTGTTATTTTGAAAGATCAAACCGCAGCTAATTATTCCTTCAACAAAGGAACCTCATCAAACGATTACCCTACTTCTTTAATGGGTTCCATTGCTTTGTTGCGCCAAACCTATTACGATGCGCAGTGGTATGGCAAACAGAAAGACGAATACAATATTTCGTTAGATGAATTTGGCAAGCAACAAACCATGCCCCAAATTTTCGAAGTTGATGGATGGCAGAATGTTTTACGTGCTGATAAAATCGGCAAAGAATTTGGCAAAAAATTTATTATCAAATCTGGTGGCGACGAATATCAACGTATTAATGAGGTGAAAGCAACAGGTGCAAGTTTGATTATTCCGCTTTCTTTCCCTAAAGCTTATGATGTAGAAGATCCGGCAGAAGCCAGAAATGTAACGCTATCGCAAATGAAAGGTTGGGAGTTAGCACCAACTAACCCAGCTGCTTTAGAAAAAGCAGGTATTAAGTTTGCCTTAACTGCTTTCGGATTAGAAAACAGCCGTGATTTCTGGGCAAACATCCGCACTGCAATTGAAAACGGTTTAACTGAAAAACAGGCGCTTCAATCTGTAACCTCAATTCCTGCCGAACTCCTTGGCATTAACGATAAAGTCGGCTCACTTGAAAAAGGAAAAATTGCGAACTTTTTAATTTCATCAGATAATTTGTTCAAAAACGGCAACATCATTTTTGAAAACTGGGTTCAGGGAAAACGTTTCATCGTAAATAAAATGGATGTAAGTGATGTGCGTGGAACTTATAATTTAAATGTGGATGGCGTTGGCGCTTTAATACTAAAAATTACGGGTACAGGTGGCGGCTCAACTGCAGCCATCGAAAGAGCGGGAACTGATAGCGTTAAAACGACTGCAACTTTTTCCAGAAATGGCGATTGGGTAAGCATCAACTTCAACTTAAAGAAAAACCCTAAAGGTGATGTTCGCTTAAGCGGATACATCACTTCTGCAAATCCAATCACGATCAAAGGCGAGTCTGCACTGGCAGATGGATCTACTGGTAAATTTACAGCTACCTACAAAGAAGCTGCTAAAGAAACGCCTAAGAAAGAAGATTCTAAACCAACACTTGCAATGGGTTCACTGATATACCCTTTCACCGCTTTCGGCGCCGCGGAATTGCCAAAAGTAGAGACCGTTTTAATTAAAAATGGTACCGTTTGGACAAATGAAAAAGACGGTATCCTTCAAAATGCTGATGTACTTCTAGAAAACGGCAAAATTAAGGCCGTTGGAAAAAATCTTTCAGCTGGTGGCGCCAAGGTTATCGATGCTACGGGCAAACACATTACCACTGGCATTATCGATGAACACTCACACATCGCCGGTAGCGGCGGTATTAATGAGGGTGCGCAGTCGGTTTCTGCCGAAGTTCGTATCGCGGACATTATCAACTCCGAAGATGTGAACATTTATCGCCAGTTGGCGGGAGGCGTAACGACTTCTCATATTTTACACGGTTCAGCAAACCCGGTTGGCGGTCAATCGCAATTAATTAAACTGCGCTGGGGTAAATCGCCGGAAGAATTGAAGTTTGCTGGCGCTGATGGTTTCATCAAATTTGCACTGGGCGAAAACGTAAAGCAAAGTAACTTCGGCACCGGTGCCCGCTTTCCGGTTACACGTATGGGTGTAGAACAAACTTTTGTTGATGAATTTACCCGTGCCAAAGAGTATGAGAAAGCGATGAAAGTGAAAGGCAATAGCGTTCGAAGGGATTTAGAACTAGATGCCATTGTTGAGATTTTAAACAACAAACGTTTCATCACTTGTCACTCGTATGTGCAGAGCGAAATCAATATGTTAATTCACGTTGCCGACAGCCTTGGATTCAAAATCAACACTTTTACGCACATTTTGGAAGGATATAAAGTAGCAGACAAAATGAAGGCACATGGCATTGCCGGTTCTACTTTTTCTGATTGGTGGGCTTACAAAAATGAGGTTGCAGAAGCGATTCCATACAACGGCAAAATTATGCACAACGTAGGTGTAACCACGGCCTTTAACTCTGATGATGCAGAAATGGCTCGTCACCTGAACCAGGAAGCAGGAAAGTCGGTGCTTTATGGTAACGTTCCGGAAGAAGACGCCTTAAAATTTGTGACTTTGAACCCGGCACGCATGCTGCACATCGATGATAAAGTGGGCAGTTTAAAACCTGGAAAAGATGCTGATGTGGTGATTTGGACCGCCAACCCGCTTTCCATCTACGCAAAAGCAGAAAAAACATTTGTTGATGGCGTAGCTTATTGGGACATTGAAAAAGACGCTCAGGTAATTATAGCACAGCAAGCTGAAAAAGCCCGTTTGATTCAAAAAATGTTAGAAAGCAAAAGTAAAGGTGGCAAAATGCAACGCCCAATGGGTGATGCTCCACGTCTGTACAATTGCGAAACTCTAGAAAACTATTCAGCAGAATTAACCGAAAAAGAACATGCACACTAACATGAAAACCTATTTAATGAGTCTGGCTTTTTCGGCATCAAGCCTGATGTGTTTTGCACAAGCAAACATATCGCCAGCAAAAAAACAAACTAAAACCATTGCCATTAGCGGAGCTACGGTGCATGTGGGCAATGGAACAGTAGTTGAAAACGGAACTATTCTTTTCAGCAACGGAAAAATTATTTCTGTTACGGCCAATGGCCAGGTGCCACAAGATGATGTAACGAGAATTGTAGCTACAGGAAAACATATTTACCCTGGCTTTATTGCAGCGACAACAAACCTAGGTTTAGCAGAAACTGAGTCGATCAAAGCTACGCTGGATTTCCAGGAAATTGGCGATTTTAACTCCCACATCCGTTCGATTGTAGCTTACAATACCGATTCGAAAGTGCCGGCAACATTGCGAAGTAATGGTGTATTAATGGCACAACCTACTCCACAAGGTGGAACGGTATCCGGAAGTTCTTCCGTAGTACAATTGGACGCCTGGAACTGGGAAGATGCAGCAATTAAAACGGATGATGCCATGCACATGAGCTGGCCGGTAACGCCACGTTTTAGAGGTGGATTTGGTGGTTTCGGCAGGCCACAAATGTCGGCAGAAGCTTTAGCAGAAAGAACACAAGCTGCCATTGCACAATTGACATCATTTTTCGCAGAAGCTAAGGCTTATTCGGAAATGGGCAAACCGGAGGTAATTAACACCCGTTTTGAGGCCATGAAAAAAGTTTTTTCTGGGCAGGAGAAATTATTTATTTCCGCAGATAGCCAAAAGGACATTGTTGCCGCGGTAAACTTTACAAAGAAATTCGGTATTACGCCAGTGATCACTGGCGCTGATGAAGCTTATTTGGTGATCGATTTCTTAAAAGAAAACAACATCAGTTTGGTGGTAAAACAACCTCATGCCTTGCCAAATAATAATGATGACGATGTAAATATGCCCTATAAAAATGCAGCTGTTTTAGCCAACGCTGGTTTAAATGTAGTGTTAAGTATAGATGGTTATTGGCAGCAGCGCAACCTGCCTTTTATGGCCGGAACGGTTACCGCATGGGGTTTGGATAAAGAGAAAGCCTTGTCTACTATTACGCTAAATGCTGCAAAAGTAATGGGCGTTGATAAAACTACCGGAAGTATTGAGGCCGGAAAAGATGCCACTTTATTCATCTCTGCAGGCGATGCTTTGGATATGAGAACCAACAAAGTGGAACAGGCATTTATCCAGGGAAGAGATATCAATCTGGACAATTTGCACAAACAACTGGACAAGAAGTTTAGCGATAAATATACTGCTGAAAAGAAGTAAGCTAACACCAATTTAACAGAAACGGCCAATATTAACTTATTGGCCGTTTTTTATTTTAACACTAGCCCATAAATAACATCATTTCTAAACGATTTAATAATATAAAATAGAAACCATCTTAACACAACTCGTAGAATTTTGCATCATAAAAAATCAAAACTAATCATGCTGAAATGCTTTTGACAGCAGCCTAAACTCAGGCGGCTCGATAAAGGCTTTACAACCTATTAAAAATCCAACGATGATGAAAAATCTACTAGTCGCATTAATGCTACTACTGTCTTTTGCAACCCGATCTGCAATGGCACAAACAACACAAGCATCCATATCCGGTATTGTAACCGATGAACAAAAGAAACCCATCCCAGGTGTTTCCATTGAAATTAAAAATAACTCTACTGGTTTTACCACCAGAACTTCAACCAACGCCCAGGGAGAATATACATTTAAAGAGCTTCCTTTAGGCGGTCCTTACACTGTAAAGGCTGTTTACGTGGGTTTCGGCGAACAAACTAGAACAGGCTATATGTTAAACTTCGGCGATGTTGCCAGAGTCGGCATCACCATGCAAGAAGCCGCACAAAATCTGGAGGCCGTTCAGGTAGTGGCTTCAGGTTTAAGAAATAAAGTGCAGAATTTTGGCGCCTCGACAGAGATTTCTGCCAAAACGATGAACCAGTTGCCTGTTAACGGCCGTAACTTCTCCAACTTGATGGATTTATCTCCATTGAGTCGTGGTGGTGGTATTGCTGGTCAGTTAGGCTCATCTACCAACTACACCATTGATGGTATGAACGCAAAAAATCCTACTTCTGCAGGAAGCACAACCAGCCGTAGTGGTGCGCCATATTCTATTTCCATTGAGGCAGTTCGCGAATTCAAGGTAGTAACCAATCAATATGATGTTACTTTAGGAAGAGCCGGCGGCGGTACGGTAACAGCAGTAACCAAATCAGGAACGAATACAGTTAGCGGTAGTGCTTTTATGTACGGAAGAGCAGATTGGTTAGCTTCTCCTTATGATATTAGAGGTGTAAAACGTGATAACGATTTCTCGACTTATCAATATGGCTTCACCTTGGGTGGTCCAATAATTAAAGACAAACTACATTATTTCGTGGGATGGGATCACCAAAGAGATGCTCGTCCTCTTATTATTGCAGACATTAATGGTCCTGCTGATGAGGCAAGATTTAGAATAACCAATAGCACCTTAGAGGAATTTGCTGGAGTTGCCCGTGCTAAATACGGCGTAGCTAGTAGCGATCAGTATGGGTCATTTGATAAAAAGCGTGGAACAGATGCAGCTTTCGCCCGTTTAGATTGGCAAATCAATGAGAAAAACCTGTTAACCATTCGCGATAATTACACCAACGATAGAAATCCACTAGGACTGGCAGACAATACCGCCATCAATTTCTTCGAAAGTTATGGTAATGACAAAAATGTTGATAACAGTTTATTGGCCACTTTACGCTCAACCGTGAACAGTAAAGTAACTAACGAATTGAAAGTTCAACACCTATACACCTTTCAGGCAAGTACACAGAATGACCAGTTGGAATATGCGATACCAAGAGCAATTGTTCGTAACGTCACTTCAACACTAGCTGATGGAACAACTGGAAATACAGCAATTCAAATCGGTGGTCATCGTTTTGGCCAGGAAGGTTTCACCAATAATGTACTTCAATTGGTAGATAACTTCTACTACAATACCGATAAAGTGAAATACACTTTCGGTGTTGATGTAATGTATACTCATGCCAAGTCGCTTTATGGAAGTGAAGTAAACGGACGTTTTGAATATACAAACGGAGGTGCCACGGCTATCCAAAACTTCAACAATCTTGCTCCATATCTTTACTATCGTGAAGCGCCTTTGGTGGAAGACCCAACAGTTAAGGCCGGAATCTGGAACATGGCTTTATATGGTCAAATGCAAACTAAGTTGGCTAAAGGTTTAGACTTTATTGGAGGTTTGCGTATGGACTATAGCTCTTATCCAAAATCGCCATTAAACCAACAATTGTTTGATGCCATTGGTGTTAGAACTGACCATGAGCTGAAACAGTTTCTCATTCAGCCAAGAATTCAGTTTAACTGGGATATCAATGAAAACAGAACAGATTTTGTTCGTTTCGGTGCAGGCATCTTTGGTTCAGACATTAATAATTACATGACTATTAACAACTTAACTTTCGATGGAAAGCATTTTGCTACTGTGGATGTTCAAGGAGCTGATGTACCAAGACCGGATTTTATCGGTTATAGAAATGGCGTAGCTGCACCAACTTTAGCAGCTTTACAAGTACCAACCATTAATACTTATGCTGAAGATGCTAAAGTACCCGTAATCTACAAAGCGAATTTATCATACAGTAAATTAATTACCGATAAATTTAAAGTTGGCATTACAGGTTACGCAAGTTTAGGCCGTAATAACTACATGTATGTAGATAGAAATATGGTAGCTAATCCTTTCTTCACCATTTCAAATGAAGATAATAGAGGCGTTTACGTTCCTACTATTAATGCCTCAAACGGTGTTGTAGATTGGAAAGCGGGCCGCTTATCAAATAAGTTTGGACGTGTATTGGAAATGAACAGTAAAGGAAAAGTGAATCAGTTTGCAGTGGTTTTAGATGCAACCTGGAATTACTTTAGAGATGGTGAAATTACAGCAAGCTATACCTGGAATGATGCGAAAGACAATACTTCTTACAATGGTAACGTAGCGAATACCGCAACATTATCACTTCCGGTAAAAGATGATCCGAGAGATTTAAGCAGAATGTCGTATTCAGATAACCACTTCCGCAACAAAGTAGTGGTTTACGGTACGCTACCAACATTTTACGGCGTAACTATTGGCGTTCGTTATTCAGGCATTGGCGGTACTCGCTACAGCTTATTATCGGGCACAAACACCAATGGTGATTTCGTAGCCACTAACGATTTAGCTTTTATTTTCGACAGAAATAATACTGCAGTTTCACAAACAGTTCGCACCGGCTTGCAAGCCATTATGGATAATCCATTGGCCAGCCAAAGTTTAAAAGATTATATCAATAAATATTCAGGCCAAATTGCCGAAAGAAATGGTGGAGAAAATGGCTTTTATGGTATTGTAGATTTAAGAATCAGTAAAAAATTCAAGCTTTATAAAACTCACACACTTGAAATTTCTGGTGATATCTTCAACTTCGCCAACTTGTTGAATAAGAAATGGGGCGTGAATGAAACCTTGGGAACGCAAGCGCTTTACGCTTTAAACGGACGTGCTGCTGTACCTGCAACGGGTACTACACCTGCCGTTCCTGCAATACCTGCTTACTTTTCAGATAGCAGAACCTTTAATTACCGTGTAAATAATGCCGGTATTGTTAACCCTAGTGGCAATCCTTACCAGTTTCAAATTGGTTTGAGATACGGATTTTAGTCATTGAAAGATAGACTGTATCTTTCCAAAAAGTCATAAAAAAAGGGAATGGATTTTTATCCGTTCCCTTTTTTATGTTTGCACTACAAACAACAAAACTTTAATGGGATTATTATTAGACTACCTGAAAAACCACAAGTGGATTGTCGCTTTAGCGCTATTGCTTGCAGGTTTAAATATTGGCTTTTCACTTTTAGATCCATATATCACCGGAAGAATTTTAGACAAATTCATCAATCAAAAAGATAAATTAACTTATAGCCAATACCTATGGGGCTCGCTCGGATTAATTGGCCTGGCCATTGGCGCAGCAATGGTTTCGCGTATCGCTAAAAACTTTCAGGATTACTTCACTAGCGTTATCGTTCAAAAAGTTGGCGCAAAAATGTATGCTGACGGTTTACAGCATTCTTTAAAATTACCTTACCAGGTTTTCGAAGATCAGCGCAGTGGCGAAACCTTGGGCATTTTACAAAAAGTACGTTTAGACTCTGAGAAATTCATTACCTCTTTCATCAGTATTTTGTTTGTGAGTTTAATCGGGATGATTTTCGTTATCGTGTATTCTGTTTCCATCAGCTACAAAGTAACACTGGTTTACTTTACGGCTATTCCAATTATCAGTTTTGTAAGCTGGTTTTTAAGCCGCAAAATAAAAACCATCCAACGCTCCATTGTTGGCGAAACAACCGCTTTGGCGGGTTCTACTACTGAATCATTGAGAAACATTGAACTGGTAAAAAGTTTAGGTTTGGCCGATCAGGAAATTGAACGTTTGAATAAAACCACCTACAAAATTTTAGGCCTGGAGTTGAAAAAGGTAAAATATGTTCGCAGTATGAGCTTTGTTCAAGGGACCACTGTAAACCTGGTTCGCAGTACGATGATCTTGGTTTTATTGTTGCTTATTTTCGATAATGCCATTACTGCTGGCCAATATTTAACTTTCTTGTTCTATTCATTTTTCCTTTTCGGCCCACTGCAGGAGCTTGGAAACGTAATTCTGGCCTGGCGTGAAGCAGAGGTTTCACTGGGTAATTTCAAAAAAATATTAAGTACGCCAATTGATAAAAAACCAGAGAACCCTATTTCCATCAATAAAATTAAGGATTTAACTTTTAGCAATGTCGGTTTCAAACACCAAACGGCGAACAGAAACGCTTTAGAAAACATTTCATTCAAAACGCAGAGTGGGCAAACCATTGCCTTTGTTGGTCCATCAGGAGCAGGAAAGTCAACTTTGGTAAAGTTGTTAGTTGGCCTTTATCCAGCTAAAGAAGGTGAAATTTTATATAACGGCACACCTAGTAATGATATTGATTTAGATGCGCTGAGAGAAAAAATTGGTTTTGTAACACAAGATACGCAGCTATTCTCGGGCACCATCAGAGAGAATTTACTTTTTGTAAACCCAACTGCAACCGATGAGGAGTGTTTTAAGGTTTTAAACCAAGCAGCTTGTCAAACTTTGCTGGCCAGAGCCGACAAAGGTTTGGACTCTCTAATTGGTGAAGGAGGTGTTAAAGTTTCCGGAGGCGAGAAACAGCGGTTATCTATTGCCCGGGCTTTACTTCGCCGACCAGATATTTTAGTTTTTGACGAAGCTACATCGTCGTTGGATTCTATCACAGAAGAAGAAATTACCAAAACCATCCGTTCTGTATCCGACTTAACCGATCACATTACGATATTGATTGCCCACCGTTTATCAACCATCAAACATGCAGATGTCATTTACGTTTTGGAGAAAGGACATATCATCGAGCAAGGTTCCCACGAAGCCTTGATCGCTCAAAACGGATTGTATCAAGCCATGTGGCGACAACAAATTGGCGAAAGAATTGTTGAAGTATAATAAAACTTCATCCTATGTTAGTAGCACAAATTGAAAGCAACGAAATTGGCATAATCATTATAATTGGCGCCATTTTATGGTTGGCGCTAATTTTAACTGCACTTTATCATATCTCCCGGAACAAAGGAATGCTCTTCCCCGTAAAAGCACTATGGTTTGTAATCATATTGCTAGCTCCATTTTTAGGTTCAATTATTTATTTAATCTGGGGGAAGAATAGAAAGTTTTAGCTTTTTTGCTTTTTTCCAGGTTTGAATAGATTAAAGATTTGGAAAGCAATAGCAGGAATACTTCGGTTGGTTTCTGTCCCGCTGTACCTCCAAGCGCTATGAAAAATAGCGGCTTTCCGTACCATCCCTTAGGTTTGAATATTCTTAGAAATATTTGAGATTTGAATAAAACCTTAACGGCAGTGCTGCACTTTGGCTCGATCTAGGTTAAAGACCTAAAACCCGTATCAGAGCACTGCCGTTTGTTGAACAAGAACCATATAGAATTTTAGTCTTCGCTGGACCGTTAAGGGATTTAGTTTTATTCAACATTAAGGTTTGTTTTTTCCACTTAACAACCCAAAGTTATGAATTACAGATTATTTGCGGGCATCGATGTTTCAAAAATGAAAACAGATGTAGTGTTTTTTCTTACTGAAAATCCTGATGAGCAGTTTCATGGCACCTTTAGCAACAATGAGGAAGGCTGTAAGGAAATGGTGGCCTGGATGCAGGAGCTTACCGGCCTTTCGATTGCTGAGATGCTTTTTTGCGCAGAGGATACCGGACTCTACACACTTCCTATCTGCACCTATTTTGACGGACAGGGCGGAAATCTCTGGGTTGAGAACGCCCTGAGGCTTAAGCGCTCCCTTGGTCTAAAACGTGGCAAATCTGATAAGGCAGATGCTGCCGAAATAGCCAACTATGGTTTTTTACATAGGCGCAAAGCTGTTCTTTTTAAACTTCCGAGCAAAACCATAAGCAAGCTAAAGCATTTATTGAGCTGTAGAAAGCAGCTTGTGAAGCAACAGACGGCATTAAAAAACGCAAGTGGAGAGCTGGAAGCTTTCGATGGAGATTCAGCGGATTTTACATTGGAGATCAGGAAGTCACTGATCAAAGAATATGACAAGAAAATTGACATGATTGAAGCGGAACTTATAAGATGTGTAAAAGCGGACAAACTACTTGAAAAGCAATATCGTCTGGTCAACTCCGTATACTGTATAGGGCCTCAGACAGCGATGTTTATCGTGGTCCTTACGCAAGGATTCAGTCTGTTCGAGGATCCCAGGAAGTTTGCCTGTTATTGTGGTATTGCCCCTTTCGGAAATACCTCTGGAACAACACTAAAGGGGAAACCAAAGGTTAGCCACCTGGCAAATAAAAGAATAAAAACACTACTTACCATGTGTGCGCTCAACACAATCAAAAAGGATAATGAGTTCAAAAGGTATTATGACAGAAAGATACAAGAAGGAAAGCATCATTCAGCTGTTCTAAACGTATTGAGAAACAAACTGGTCAGCAGAGCTTTTGCAGCAGTATTGAAAGACAGACCCTATAAGAAAGATCTTTATAATGCTGCCTAAATATTTTAAAATTTATTTGCAAAAACCATAGAATACGGGTTTAATTTGCAATGCATTTCGTTTTGTAGAAAGCCTTTAACGCTTGCGCCTGCGCGAGTTTCTAACGATTGCAAAATAGTTAAACGATTCCTATCATTTACAGCCATACAGTTATCCCGAACTTACCCCAGCGCTGGTTTTTCACAAGTTAAAGCCTGCGCTCGTTTCTAACGAGCGCATAAATAGCTTTACGTATTCCTATCTTTTAATTGCAAAATGCCCGCCTAGCTAAACCTGACTGTACGAAAATCCTTTTTGTTGTTGACATTAACCCAATCAGCACTAACCAACACAAAAGGATTGCAGGAAAGGAAGGACCACAGCTCAATAGCAGCAGTGACGAAAGTTTTCAAAATATTTATAAATTAACCTTTAGCGGTTTGCTCATTGATATCCTGCAGACTCAATTTGGTAAGAGATTTAGTTTTTAACCAGGTAATAAAAGCAATTCCGATAGTCATACTCCCGCCAAAAACTACGGCAGGAACTAGTTTCATATATTTCGCAGTTAAACCCGATTCAAACTCGCCGATCTCGTTTGAAGAGCCAATGAACATGCTATTTACCGCTGAAACGCGACCCCGCATATGATCGGGTGTAAGCAGCTGCATGATGGTTTGACGGATAATTACACTGACACTGTCAAAAGATCCTTCTAAAAACAAGAAGAAAAGCGTGAGGTAGAAGTTTCTAGACAGGCCGTAACAAATAATGCTCAAGCCAAAGCCTGTTACAGCAATGAGCAAATTTCTCCACGGCTTGCCCATAGGCGAAAATCTAGTCATCAAAAGCATCGTAATCACCGCCCCAGATGAGGCTGCTCCACGCATCATCCCGAGTCCGAAGGAGCCTAAATGAAAAACATCTTTTGCAAAAATAGGAAGCAGTGCAACTGCACCACCAAAAAACACAGAAAAAAGATCTAAACTCATTGCCCAAACCATCATTTTAGTTTTAAAAACAAACTGAATTCCTTCTTTTAAACTGTGAAAGATATTTTGTGTTGGCGCAAAGGTGGCCGGATGTTTTTTAAAAGTGAAGATACAAACCAGTGAAACCGAAACCAGAAAAACGATAACGCTATAGGCAGCGGTAATGCCCCAAAGCCAATTTATGAGTCCACCAAGTAAAGGACCAATAATGGTGGCCAGCTGCCAGCTGCTGCTGCTCCAGGTGCTCGAATTCGGGTAAAGTTCCTTTGGAATAATATTGGCCATCAATGAAAAGGTCGCTGGTCCGAAAAAGCCACGAGCCAAACCGATACAGAAAACTAAACCGTACATGATCAGGACAATCAGATCTTCTTTCAGATTCAAATACTTACTGGTAATAATGAGCATGAGCACCGAAGCAAGCCATACGCCAGAAAATATTTTAATCAGCAAGCCCCGTTTTTCACTTTTATCGGCAATATAACCTCCATAGAGGGCAATTCCGATCGCAGGGATTGCTTCGCACAAACCTACTAAACCAAGCTTTAATGCATCATGGGTTAAATCATAAATATGATACCCGATAACTACCGCCTGCATCTGGTACGCCAGCGTAAAGAAAAAACGCATTCCTAAAAAAGAACGAAATTCTTTAAAACGTAATGCTGCGAATGGATCTTGTTTAACTATAATGGGGTTGGAATCTGAATCTGCCACGAGAAAATATTTCCTACAAAACTAATGTTTGAAAAATTAAAAATCGCAAATGAATTAAATTCAGATTAAAAACGTTACCAGGATATGATGCTAAGAGATCTTGTCAAAAGAAATGCCTCTTTCTAATTTTTGCAAATGCAGTTTCAAAACCCTATTCTCCGGTTTTTCCAATTGTGGATCATTTGAAAAAAGTTCGATAACTGTATTTCTAGCTTCAGATAGAATAATTTGATCCTTGGCCAAATCTGCCAGCTTCAAATCGAGTACACCACTTTGTTGGGTTCCTGAAATATCGCCCGGACCGCGAAGTTGCAAGTCAATTTCTGATATTTCGAAACCATTATTGGTTCGCACCATGGTTTCTAACCGAACTTTACCTTCCTTACTGAGTTTATTTCCGCTCATCAAAATGCAGAAGGATTGCTCTGCTCCCCTGCCAACTCGACCGCGTAATTGGTGTAATTGAGAAAGCCCGAAACGCTCAGAATTCTCAATCACCATAACAGAGGCATTGGGAACATTCACGCCAACTTCAATCACAGTCGTAGCCACCATAATCTGGCTTTTTCCATCAATAAACTGCTGCATTTCAAATTGTTTATCCGCATTTGGCATCTGTCCATGTACGATGCTAATTTGATAATCCGGACGAGGAAATTGATAGCTTAATTGCTCTACGCCGGCCTCGAGGTGCAGAAGATCCAACTTTTCGCTTTCTTTGATCAACGGGTAAACGATATAAACCTGTCGGCCTTTAGCAATCTCCTGTTTCATAAACCCGAACATTCTCAGTCGCTGGCCTTCAAACAAGTGCCTGGTTTCAATAGGTTTTCTTCCAGCAGGCAATTCATCAATGATTGAAACATCGAGATCGCCATAGAGCGTCATTGCCAGCGTACGTGGAATCGGCGTTGCGGTCATCACTAAAATATGTGGCGGGATGACGTTCTTCCGCCAAAGCTTCGCCCGCTGCTCTACCCCAAAGCGATGCTGTTCATCAATAACTACCAAACCGAGATTTTTAAATTGCACTTTATCCTCAATTAAGGCATGAGTTCCGATCAGAATATCTATTTCTCCATTCTCCAGTTGCTCATGCAGGATTGTCCGCTCCTTTTTTTTAGTGCTTCCAGTGAGGATGGCCACTTTCACCAAATCATCAGTTACCAATTCTGTAATGGATGCAAAATGTTGTCGAGCCAGAATTTCGGTTGGGGCCATCATACAAGCTTGATAACCGTTATCGTTTGCTAAAAGCATACTCATCAAGGCTACGGCTGTTTTGCCACTACCTACATCGCCCTGAACTAAGCGATTCATTTGAACCCCACGCTGGGTATCGATTCTAATTTCTTTAACAACACGCTTCTGGGCGTTCGTTAGTTCGAATGGCAAAAATTCTTTATAAAACCGATTCACCTTTTCGCCCACCTTATCAAAAGTTACCCCTTTGAATTTTAGTTGCCTTAACTGCTTATTATGCAATAATTGAAGCTGAATAAAAAAAGCTCCTCGAACTTCAATCTTCTTTCCGCAGCGTTTAAATCCTGCTGATTTTTTGGAAAATGAATACTCAGCAAAGCCTTTCTTTTATCCGGCAACTGATATTTATCAATGATATACTGAGGTAAGTTCTCTGGAACCTCTTTAATAACCTGATCGAGCAGGCCAGCAATTAAACGCTGAATACCTTTAGAATCTAATGTAAACTTTTTTAGTTTCTCCGTAGAATTATAAACGGGCTGTAACGTTAAATTGCCCCTACCTACAGGTTTGTTTTGGTAAAGCTCCATTTCTGGATGGGAAATACTGAAGGTTCCGTTAAATAAAGTCGGTTTGCCGAAGGCCACATAAGCCGTTCCAACGGTAATGTGATCATCTACCCATTTCAAACTTTGAAACCAGACCAGTTCCATGATACCCGTTTCATCTTTGAAAACAGCTATAATCCGCTTCGTTCTTTTATCGCCGATAACCTTTTTGCTGATTACACGACCAATGATCTGAATATATTGTGAATCCGGATTTATTTGATTGATTTTAAAATACTGGGTACGGTCGATATAGCGAAAAGGATAGTGCGAAAGCATATCTTGAAAAGTGAAAAGACCTAAATCCTTTTTCAAAACATCGGCACGACTTGGTCCCACGCCTTTTATAAACTCAATTGGTGTATCTAAAATCGACTGAAACAAATTTCTAAGCTTTTTTGTAAACAATGCTTTTTAGCAATTGTGCATTAAAAATAACAATCGACAACAGCAATAGCAAATAGGCGAAAAGCTGATGCACATCTATCGGTTCCTTAAAATAGAAGAAGGCAACTGCGAAAGCTACGATAGGATTTAGATAGATTAAAATACCTAACGCCGATGATGGCATTCCCAGTAAAGCATAAGCGTTTAAAAAGAGTGGAATAATGGTAAATACCGCAGCAATTAAAAATATATGCGACCAGAAAAAAGCATCAGCAGGAAACGTATTTTCCGTAAACAAATACATGGGCAACATCATCAGGCCTGATAAAATTAATTGAAGGCCTAAAAAATTGAACTTATCAATACCCTTAATTACTTTTAGCACAATAACATAAACTGCATAAAATGATGCGATAAGTATTGCCCAAAGCACTTCAGTTAAAGAACCTGTGGCCAACAACACAATACTTATAAATGCGATAATCAGTGCTATTACTTTAGTCCTGGCAAGTTGTTCTTTAAGGATAGCAAACCCACACAAGGCGGTGATAAGAGGACAAACCATATAAGCAAAAGCGGCAGCCTTTAAGCTTACACTGTTCACTGCATAGATGTATGTAAACCAATTGCCCGTTATTAAGAAGGCAGAAAGAACAGTTAATAACAAGAATCTGGTTTTACTGGATGATGTTAAATTCTTAAAAAAATTAACATCATTTTTTAAGGCATCTCTCCTGAAAAGTAAAATAATTGTCCATACTGTTACAATAGAAACAAATATCCTGTAATAAAGAATCTCTTGAGGTGGGAAACCCTTAATGTTCCGTAATGGGATAGACATTGTACCCCAGATAATGTAGGGTATAATGCCAGCTATAAAGTATTTCGTTTTAGCGGTCGCCAAAATTATTGAACGATCGCAATTACAGAAATCTCTACATTCACATTTTTAGGCAATACAGATACTTGAACAGTTTCACGAGCCGGGAAATCAGCTGTAAAATATTGTCCGTAAATCTCATTAACCTGAGCAAAGGTACCCATATCCGACAGAAAAATAGTTGATTTTACAACGTTATCAAAAGATAATCCGGCCTCTAAAAGCACTGCTTTCAAATTGCGCATTACCTGATGGGTTTCTTCTTCGATGTTAACCAAATTTAGTTCTCCATTTTCTGGATTAATGGCTACCTGACCTGAAACAAATAAAAAATTGCCAGCTTGTACCGCCTGGCTATATGGCCCAATCGGAGCTGGAGCATTTGTAGTAGTGATGATTTTTTTCATAAATTTTATTTAGAAAGCCATTGAACGACTTTATAGATTATACCTGCAAGAAAGATAATGATCGCCAATGCATTGATGAGATGCATAATTTTGATGTTGATGTTATTTGGCCTGTTAGGATCTTTTTTCCTGAAGAAATACATGATACAAACTTAGATAAAAAGCTTTATACAGAAAATTAAAAGGCATAAAAAAAGTCCCGATTTGCATCGGGACTTTCTATTAAACTTTATATTGAAATACTAGTTTCTAGAAGTTTCAACACGACGGTTTTGGATACGACCTTCTTCAGTATCGTTAGAAGCAATTGGATTAGCTTCACCCATTCCTTTAGTAGCAACTTGACTAGCGTTTACACCAGAATTTACTAAGTAAGTTTTAACAGAATTAGCTCTGTCTTTAGATAATTTCATGTTATATGCAGCAGTACCTTCGCTTGAAGCGTAACCGTTTACAGTTACTTTACCACCGTTTTCACGTAACACTGAAGATAATTTATCTAAAGTTGGATAAGCTTCAGTTTTTAAAACTGATGAGTTGAAATCGAAACCGATTTTTTCGAAACCAGTTACATTAGAGTTCTGAGTTGAATCTGGAGCCATTTTAGGAAGTGGACATCCTGAACCATCAACAGCAGTACCTGCAGGAGTTCCTGGGCATTTGTCGAATTGATCAGCAACACCATCACCATCAGTATCTTTTTTCAAATCTTCAACAGATTTTTCAACGTTAGACACACGGTTTTTCAAAGCTTCAACTTCTTGACGTAAAGTAGGATCTTTTAACTCATCGTACATAGTAGCTAATGGGTTAGACCACTCTAAACTTGGTTTTGCAGAAGAACCTAAAGAGAATTCTAATCCAGCATATCCGTAAGAGAATTTATCTTGTGAGTTACCTTTTGCGTAAGTTCCGTCTAAGTTATCAGCATCAACAAAGTTCATAGTGTAACCTAAGTTAAAGTTAACACGCTCAGATACTTTGAATTTAACACCAGCACCAACTGGAATATAGAAACCTTTTACGTAGTCAGCTCTGTCGCCAGATTTAGTTACGTTGTTAGCGTTATCAGCATTACCACCAGCATTACCTTTCCAATCGATAACTGTACCGTTTGCTAAAGTAACTTTAGGTGCATAAGCCATGTAACCGTAACCAGCAGTTAAGAAGAAACCTACTGAGTTCTCACGACGTAAGAAATCGATAGAACCTAAGTTTACAACACCACGTAAATCAACAGCATATTGTAATTCAGTTTCGAATTCTCTGTTTGTAGAACCTGCTCCGTAAATAGTAGCGTCATTTGATCCAGAGATTTTACCACGAGTACCGTTTAATTCTAAAGCGAAAGAGTGACCTAATTGTTTACGGATATTTAAACCGTAACCTAAGTTAACATCCCATTTGTTGTAATCATTGTTACTGCTAATTGGAGCAATTGGCATAAGAACACCACCGTTCAAACCGATTGACCAAGTTCTGTACTGTCCTCTACCACCAAATACCTTGGTGCCAGAAGTTGTTGCAGGTGCATCTTGAGCGACAGCAAGAGTAGCAACTCCTGTTAATGCCACTAAAGAAAGCGCAACACTTTTCTTTAAAGTAGAATAATTCATAATCTTTTTTTCTTTTTAAGGGTAAACAATCTAATTGATTAATTTTTTAGTAATCGCAAAATTAAACAAAAATTTAAATTTTCAAACTTTTATACAAACTCCGTTCCAAACTTCTCTCTAATTAATCATTTTCTTACATTTGAGCATTACCTTGTTAAAACTGTAATTATTATGAAATATCCCCAAATTGATCAGTCACTTTTTATATTAAACAGAATAAACTATGCTAAACAACTTAAAAACAATTCATTAGCTATATTCAATGCTGCTGACGAGTTTCCTAGAAGTGGTGATCAAAATTTTATCTTCAAGCAAAATCCAGATTTATTTTATTTATCTGGAATTGATCAGGAGCAAACAATATTACTCCTATATCCTGATTGTCCTAATCCTTTGTACAGGGAAGTCCTGTTTTTAAGACAGACCAACGATTATATTAAGGTTTGGGAAGGATATAAATATACTAAAGAGCAGGCGAGAGCTGCTTCGGGCATAGAAAACATCTATTGGTTAGAAGATTTCGATAACATTCTGCACAGCATTGTTCACTATGCGGATAATATTTATCTTAATACAAATGAAAATGATAGGTATGCACATTCAGTTCCCTATCGCGATGTTCGTTTTATAGAACAAATGCGCTCCAAATATCCTTTGCACCATTACGAGCGCTCCGCTCCAATTATGCGTGGTTTGAGGGCTGTCAAGTCAGAGCTTGAAATTGGACTTACTAAAAAAGCTTGTGCCATTACACGTGATGCTTTTGTAAGGGTGTTAAAATTTACTAAACCTGGCGTAAAGGAATATGAAATTGAAGCCGAAATTATTCATGAATTTATAAAGCAGGGCGGAACAGGACATGCTTATACACCAATTATTGCTTCGGGCCATAACGCAAACATTCTTCATTATAACGATAACAATCAGGAGTGTAAAGACGGCGATGTGATTCTCTTTGATTTCGGGGCTGAATACGCAAATTACAATGCAGATATGAGCCGGTCAATTCCGGTAAACGGAAAATTTACCCCAAGACAAAAAGAAGTCTACAACGCGGTTTTGCATGTAATGAAGGAAGCTACTAAGCTCATTGTGGCCAACACTGTTTGGAATACTTATCATGAACAGGTTGGAGAGATCATGTCTGAGCAACTGGTTAACCTAGGTTTAATATCTACAACTGATGTTAAAAATCAAAATCCAAATTATCCAGCCTACAAAAAATACTTTATGCATGGCACATCTCATCATTTGGGAATAGATGTACATGATTTTGCTGGGCGATATACGCCATTTGCCGAAGGAAATATATTAACCGTAGAACCTGGTATTTATATCCCTGAAGAAGGCCTGGGCATTCGGTTAGAAAACAATATTTTAATCACTGCCAATGGCAATATCGACTTAATGGCTGATATTCCTGTAGAGGCTGATGAAATTGAAAGTATTATGAATAGTTAAAAGAAGTCTTAAGTCGGCAGCGCAAAGTCCAACCAGCAAGAAATAAAAATGGCTAACTTTTCTTTGCGAATTCTGCTGCGAAGCGATAAACATTAAAATCATCTTTTAATAAGGCTGCCTGAATCTCTTCTCGCAGCCTTTTTTTGTCTACAGGCATCATTTTCTGATTTTGAATCAGTCGCCAGGCTTTCTCCGCGAAAAGAAATTCTTTTCGTTGGTTGGAAACCTTAATGGGTTCTGCAATCCATTTACATAATTCTTCAACGCCAATGTTTTTATCCGCAACCGTTTTTAATATTGGTATCGATTTTACACCTTGATGAACGATCTTTTTTAAATTATTGGCAAACGTATCGGCTCCTTCCCTATCGGCTTTATTAATCACAAAGCAATCGGCAATTTCCATTAAACCTGATTTAATATTTTGCACCTCATCGCCCGATTCGGGGACCAACACCACAATTGTTTTATCTGCAAGTCCTGCAATTTCGACTTCCGATTGACCTACTCCAACTGTTTCAACAATAATCAGATCAAAATTCGAAGCTTTTAACACATCAACCATTTCAATAGTTTTGGCCGAAATACCTCCCAAAGCGCCTCTAGTTGCAAGCGAACGAATAAAAACATTTGGATTGTTAAATTGTGAGACCATTCTAATTCGATCGCCAAGCAAGGAACCAAAATTAAACGGCGAGGTAGGATCGATCGCCAGGATCGCTACACGTTTGCTTTCAGCAGTGAAATGATTTGTAATTGCGTTAACCAGGGTGCTTTTACCAGCACCTGGCGGGCCGGTAATACCAACCACCACTTTAGCCGACTGGCTATCCAGATTTTTCAGGATTAAATCAGCAGGCGCAATGTCATTTTCAACGAGCGTTAATGCTCTCGCTAATGTCTTGTAATTACCGGCTTTTACTTCGCTTAAAATGGATAGATGGGTATTCATCAATAAAACTATCTTTGTACAAAGAAACAGATTTATTTTTCAACGATTGTATCGACTTGGCAAGAAACAATCTAAAAACATTGCGTGCATGAAAGTAAGTGGCTTTAGCTATATGAGAAACAGTTTTAAGTATGGCTATCCAGTAATCGAGTCTATCAAATCTATATTACCTTTATGTGATGAATTTATTGCAGTAGTTGGAAAATCAGATGATGGAACAAGAGAAGCCATTGAAGCTATCGGATCAGACAAGATTAAAATTATAGATACCGTATGGGATGATTCACTTATTGAGGGAGGAAAGGTTTTTGCACAACAAGCTAATATTGGATTAAAGGCCGCCACGGGAGATTGGGTTTTTCACATACAATCTGACGAGGTATTTCATGAAAAAGATTTACCTAAAATAAAAAAAGCCATGGAGGATAACCTTCATGATAATAAGGTAGAAGGATTTTTATTCGATTTCCTTCATTTCATTGGAGATTATAAGCACATTGGTACAACCAGAAAATGGCACCGGAGAGAAATCAGGATTGTCAGAAACAATCCTAACTTTTATTCTTATAAAGATTCTCAAGGTTTCAGAAGCTATCCGAGTTTGGAAGATTATCAAAAGAATATCAATAGTCGCAAGCTAAATGTAAAATGGATAGATGCCAAAATCTTTCATTATTCTTATTGCCGTAACCCTTATTTACTACTTGGAAAAGTAAAAAGATTCACTGGGTACTATCAGTCTGAGGAAAAAACAGTTGAGCAATATAAAAATTATGAAACTTTTGATTTTGAAAGTGTGGCCGACATTCTAGCTCCTTTTGAAGAGCCTCATCCAGAAACGATGAAAACGGTAATTGCTGCGCAAGATTGGGTATTTAAACATAATCCCAATAAGATTGATTTATCTCCAAGGCGAATGTTTTTGCATAGGATTGAGATGATTACAGGATGGAGAATTGGCGAATATAAAAACTATAAGATCCTACCAAGTAAATAATTCATCCATGAAAATTGTTTTTGATTGTGAACGGATGAAATATCCGTATACGGGATTATTTGAATATTGCCATCAACTGGGCTTGTCTTTGATTAAGACAAAAAAAAATGGTGATGAAGTTTCGCTTTATGTACGCCAAAAAGACCAGCACAATTTCGATGAGGGCACTTCTTTCATCACTCAAAATAGTCTGCATAAATTTATTTTCCCATCGATAAATAAAAATATTGATTTGTGGCACACCACTCATCAGATTTCTTCTTACCTGCCTCCAAATAAAAAGTTAATAAAAGTATTAACGGTGCATGATTTAAACTTTTTACATGAAGAAAAGTCAGATGCTAAGCGCAAAAATCAGGTTAAAAAGCACCAAAAGGTTATAGATAAAGTTGATCATATCATTGCAATATCAGAATTTACCAAAGAAGATATCCTTAAACATTTAAAAGTAAATAAGCCAATAACAGTAATTTACAATGGTGCAAAAGTTGAGAAATTTCCCGAATTTAATCAGCCAAAATATCGACCAAAACAAAAATTTCTCTTTTCCTTAGGCACAGTTATTCCCAAAAAAAACTTCCACACCCTACCTTGCCTGCTAGAAGATAACGATTTCGAACTCATTATTGCAGGAAAGGAAGATGGCGGTTACGCTGATAAAATTAGGGAAGAAGCTATCAAACATGGAGTGCAAAATCGGGTACACCTTGTAGGCCCGGTTAGCAGTGAGGAGAAATATTGGTATTACAATAACTGCAGTGCATTTCTTTTCCCTTCATTAGCAGAAGGTTTTGGAATTCCTGCCATTGAAGCTATGAATTTTGGCAAACCAGTCTTTCTCTCTAAATTAACTTCGTTACCCGAAATAGGTGGTGAATTGGCTTATTACTTCGATAATTTTGAAAACGGCCACATGAAGAAAGTTTTCAAAGAGGGCTTAGCTGACTATGAAAAGAATCAACCTGCGGATGCTATAATTGCACATGCCCAAAAATTTAATTGGGAACAATGTGCCGAGGCTCATTGGAAACTATATCACTCGTTAATGCGCTAGTTTAACTCAAAACCAATTTTTCATCATTATTAATTTGATCCTTCTTGTTAAAATCAACAGTTAGCATCTGATAGAGAATAAAAAACCAAATAACTACACAAGGCAAAGCTTTTAACGCATAAAGCCTGATAAAGGTTCTTGCAAACGGGGGAATAATATCGGTAGGCGAAAGGCTCGTTACTATAAATGCAAATACCAACAAACCAATTATCCAAGGTGTTTTTCGGCTTTGACAAACAAACCATACCGCAATACCAACAAAGGCTATGATATAAGTAGGTGATTCTGAACCCGTACTAAAAATTACCGTAAAAATTAAAGTTGAGGCCAATAACAACAACCTAAACCCAACGTTTTTATATTGACTAATACGAAGGTAAGGTAACAGAAAAAGCAACAAACCACCCAAAAGCATAGGCCAGTTTGGAATTTCTTTATCTCCAAAAACCCGCCTAACTATGCCCATTAATGAAATATCCTGAAATGAATCAAGATTGATGTTACTCGAATTTTTATGCACCAGCGCCTCATACCAATCCTGATAAGAACGCAGAATATATCCAGGCGAAGAAAACAGCATAGGCAGTACAAAAAGAACCGCTAAACTTAAAACCCCATATAGAATCAACCTGATCTTTTCCTTTGTAAAGAAAAAATAAGCTAAACTAACTACTCCATAAAGCTTAACAAGCATACCAAAAGCAATAAAAAATGCAGATTGAGCATTTTTATTTTTCAGCATATAACTGAAACTTAATAACATTGTGCCAGTTAGAGCAATATTAAACTGATAGCTGAATAAAGATGTTAGTGCCTCATGAGCGCAAATCCATGCAATAATAGTTTTTTTATTCTCTGATATAGGAAGGCTGTAAATCCCCCAAAGAAGAACAATTACGTTTGCAACATTCCACAAACAAACACCAATCCAGTCAGGTAAAACCGCAAACGGCATCATAAAGACACCAAATACAGGTCCATAATGATTGCAATCTATATACGGATTTGCCGGAGAATTGATATATAGAGGCTGTTGTTCAATTAGATGCCAAAATGTATATTTAAAAATCAGATAATTATTAAATGTATGATGCAGATATTGTTTAAGTGCTGCAACTAAAGCAAGCAATATATAGGCACCATACACCAACTTCCTATTTAAAAAGAAGTTCCAATTTAAATTTCTCAAGGCTTTTAATTGTTGTTTGCTGCAAAGAACGAAATTTAAAGTGAAAAAAGAGAATCCCAAACCCATCAACTATGAGAACAGAATAGCTGGTCTTTCTAACTTAATATCATACTGCTTTCACAAATTGGAGGAATAATGATAAACACCCCAAAATGCTTAGCTTTGCATCATATTTTATTTGAATGAAAATTTATTTCCGATTATTATCTTTTGCTAAGCCAATAGAGAAATTTGCTATTCCTTATATTATAGCAACACTTTTCGCTATTATTTTCAATACTTTTTTATTTACTTTATTAGGCCCATTATTAGAAACCTTATTTATTAAAGATGCACCAACAACTTTAACCAAAGTAAGTTCATCGATAGATTTCATGGGCAGATTTAGTGAATATATTAAACATGCAATTGATGTTTATGGTAAAATTGAAACGCTTAAAATTGTTTGCATAGTCATTGTAGTTACCGTTATCCTTGCAAACCTATTTCGCTATCTTTCCCAGCGTTTTATGGAAGATTTGAGAGTTCATACATTACTTAATTTACGCAAAACCGTTTTTGATAACGTGATGAACTTGCATATTGGATATTTCAACAATGAGCGAAAAGGTGATATTATTTCAAAAGTTGCGTCTGATGTACAAGTTGTACAATTTACGGTTACAAACACCCTTCAAGTTATTTTCAAAGAGCCAATTCAGTTATTATTTTACATTGCTGTACTAGTTTCTATTTCATTAAAATTAACTTTATTTTCACTTTTGGTCATTCCAATATCAGGCTTTATCATCAGTAAAATTGTTAAAAGATTAAAATCTCAAGCAAAAGAATCACATGAATCTTTTGCGAAAATGATAGGATTTCTAGATGAGGCTTTGAGTGGTATAAAAATCATTAAAGCATTTAATGCCACTCCTAGGATTAAAGGAAAATTTGACGATGAGAATAAGTTTTATTCTTTTCTTAATAGAAAAATGGCAAGAAGACAACAACTTGCTTCACCAGTTTCTCAAACATTGGGAGTGTTTGTAGTGGTGTTCATTGTACTGTACGGTGGTACAATGATTTTGACAGGACAAGGCGACTTAACGCCATCAAAGTTTTTAGTGTATATCGCAACTTTTTCTCAGGTGATGCAACCCGTTAAAGCATTAACCGATTCATTTAGCGGAATCCATTCTGGAATTGCTGCTGGTGAAAGGGTGCTAGATTTAATTGATACTAAACCTCTTTTATTGAATGCCCCTAACGCAAAAGTTTTGGATGGTTTTCATCATGAAATTAAATTTGAAAACGTTTCATTTAACTATGGTGAAAAGGAAATTTTAAATGCAATCAGTTTTAATATACAAAAGGGAAAAACAGTTGCTTTAGTGGGGCCATCTGGCGGTGGAAAAAGTACGTTAATGGATTTGATTCCTCGCTTTCACGACCCAAAATCAGGAAGTATCAAAGTTGATGGCCATAATTACCAGGATTTAACAGTGGAGAGTATCCGAGCTCAAATGGGCACCGTAAACCAGGAATCGTTTCTTTTCAATGATACAATATTTAATAACATCGCTTTCGCTAAACCGGAAGCTACAATGGAAGAAGTTGTAGCTGCTGCAAAAATTGCAAACGCTCATGATTTTATTGAAAATACCGAAAACGGTTATTATTCTTTCGTAGGTGATCGAGGCAATAAGCTCTCAGGCGGACAAAAACAGCGTGTTTGTATTGCCCGGGCAGTTTTGGCTAATCCACCAATCATGCTTTTAGATGAAGCAACATCAGCACTCGATACAGAGTCAGAAAAACTGGTTCAGGAAGCTTTAAATAACTTAATGAAAAACCGGACTTCCATTGTAATTGCTCACCGTTTAAGTACTATTCAACACGCTGATCAAATTATTGTAATCGATAAAGGAAGCATAATAGAAACTGGAAACCATAATGAATTAATGGCTCAAGGCGGACTTTACAAGCGTTTAATTGATATGCAGGCTTTCAACGATTAAACGTATGTTGTCGATTGTTATTGTAACCTATAACGCAGCATCAACGCTTCAACAATGTTTAGATAGCATCTACTTACAAAGATTAAAAGAAATAAAAATCGTAGTAATCGATGGTAGCAGTACTGATGGCACGATAGAACTGTTGAAACGAAATAATTCTAAACTTTCATTTTGGAAATCAGAAAAAGATTCTGGTATATATGATGCCATGAACAAAGCCCTGAAATTCGTTAACACAGAATGGGTATATTTTCTAGGTGCGGATGATGAATTGCTCCCTGATTTTTCAGACTTTGCAAATCAATTAAAAGATTTACGCTTTATCTATTATGCTAACGTAATTTACAAAGGCAAAAAACATTCTGGGGAAGTTTCCGCATATCGCCAGGCGAAATTAGGCTTGTTTCATCAATCAATTATTTACCCTACTTCCGTTTTTCAAAAATATAAATACAATACCAGGTATAAAATTGCCGCAGATTATGCGTTAAATATGCAATTGTATAAAGATTCAGAATATAGATTTAAACATCTGGATTACGTTATTGCAAAATATAACGATACTGGTGTCTCTGCGATAAATAAAGACCTTGATTTTGAAGCTGACAAACAATCTTTAATCTTAAATAATTTTGGCATTAAAATATGGGTAAGAAGCTTAATAAGGCTAACAAAAGCTAAACTATTTAAAAAAAATTGAGCAGAATGATGAAGGAGCAAGTGGTCATTATAATTCCTTTTTACCAAGATAAAATCGATTACAACAGTCAATTTTCCTTAAATCAATGTTTCAATGTTTTAGGGCATCATAAGATTGTGGCTATTAAACCAAGTAAACTTGATATTTCTAACACGATCGGTAATTTTCAATTCGATGAAGTAGTAAGTTTTGATGATAAGTATTTTAAAAATATTGCGGGCTATAATGCCCTTATGCTCTCTGATGAGTTCTATGGATCTTTCTTACGATATGAATACTTACTAATCCATCAACTTGATGTCTTCGTCTTTTCAGATCAATTACAGTTTTGGTGCAATCAAAGTTATGATTATATCGGTGCACCGTGGCTCTATCCAACAAGTTCGGGCATTAATATGAGCAACATAAGTGTATACTTGAAAAGCTATTTTTATCGCCGTTATAATGTCCATCGTGATGGCTTGCCTAATGCAAAGCAGCTACATAATCAAGTTGGTAATGGCGGATTTTCGCTGCGTAAGGTGGACAAATTTCAGCAATTACTGAATAGATACAGAGATCAAGTCAGTTATTATTTGAATAGGCCAGAACTTGAATTTAATGAGGATATATTTTGGTCTATAGAAATTAATAGACGTTCTACACAAATCAAAAAACCGAGTTACAAAGAAGCTATAAAATTTGCAATAGAAACTGAACCCCAAATTGCCCTAGGACTAAATAAAGGCAAACTTCCATTTGGATGCCATGGTTGGGATAAAAACTTAATATTTTGGTCTAGTATATTGGAAGATTACGGTTATGACATTAATCAAAATACTGCTAAATGATCTGTGAAAACAAACCTCTTATTTCAATAGCATTATGTACTTATAATGGCGAAAAGTACATTGAGAAACAATTGGATAGTTTAGTTTCTCAATCATACACACCTATTGAAATCGTCATATCAGATGATTCCTCGACTGATGGAACATGGAATATACTAGAAAAATATGCTGCAGTTTATCCGTTCATCAAATTATTTAAAAGTAGAATAAACCTAGGCTTTACTAAAAATTTTGAGCAGGCCATTTCATTTTGCAATGGAGACTTTATAGCCCTCAGCGATCAGGATGACATTTGGGATACTGATAAGTTATCAATTTTATATAATGAGTTAGGAGACTCCGACTTAATTTATCATGATTCAAATTTTATAGATGAAAATGATAATCCCATTCTAGGCAAAAAAATGAGTGATCACTACAACACCTATGATGGAAGTTCAAATCTTCCGTTTCTGATATCAAATTGTGCAGCGGGACACGCCATGATGTTTAAAAAGACATTAACGCAAAAATTTCTGCCATTCAAAGATGGCTATTATCATGATTGGTGGATTATTTTTGTAGCAGCAACATTCGGAAAAATCAAATCAATTCCAGATGTTTTGGTAAAATACAGGCAGCACGATTTAAGTATTACTGACTCACTTTCTTTAAAAGCTACCAGCACAATGGATGGAAATAAAGGATATCTAAACTTCAACTTAAATTGGATTAAGCATTGCTTAACCTTACCGAATATAAAAAATAAAGAAGAAATTGAGATAATCTACAAGCAACTAAAAAGCTACAAAGAAGGAAGTAGGGGTATGAAATTATTTATCTTTTTGTTGCGCTATTATCACCTATTATTTTATTTCCATATCAAAAACAAATCTTTTATAAGCCGATTAAATTTAATTAGAAAGATTAGCTTTGGTTAAGATATACCCATATAACGTTACGTAATCAATATAAAAAATGAAAATTAGCTTTGTTATTCTTACCTGGAACCGATATAAGTTTTTAGACAAATGTTTAGCAGCATTATTACCTGCAATCAATGCTAAAAATGAGGCAGAAGTAATTGTGATGGATAATGGCTCGACAGATGAAACAGAAGTTGTTTTAAATCAATATGCGTCAAATCCACTTGTAAAAATCATAAGAAGAAAGAAGAATTATGGCCTAAACGCCTACAAAAAATTATTTGGTATGTCCAAAGGAGAATATGTAGTCATTGTTGATGATGATGTACTTAGCTTTCCTGCGGGATTAGATGATCTTTTCATTGATTATTTAAAGGCATTTCCTGACTATGGTTTTATTGCTTTGAATGTAATACAAAACGAATTTACATTAGGCGCTAAACCTCCAATAGAAAATTATGTTGAAGAAGTAAGTGGTGGTAAAGTAATTGAAAAAGGCCCAACTGGCGGATGGTGTGCTTGCTTTAAGAAAACAAATTACAATAAAATCAAACTTAGGTTTCTACTTACAAATTTGGATATGTCAAAATCTGAAGATGGGCTATTAGTAAACCTGTTTAGCAGAAAACTAAAATTAAAATCCGGTTTAATTAGAGATCACTATTGTTTGCATGCGTGTGGCCCACATTATGCCCGTGAATATGGCCATATGGATAGAGAACTTGAAAAATACAGTATGGCCGGTTTAAATTCTATTGTAGAAGAATACAAAAACTACCAGGGATGATAGAATTGAACCAAGGTGCAAAAATATTTATTCAATGTCCTGCGGGTTTAGCTACCGGCGGGCCTGAGGCATTGCATCAATTAGGTCACTATCTTAATAAAATTGGCTTCAATGCCTTAATGTATTATGTTGCATCCAATCATTCAGATCCAGTTCATCCACAATACAAAAGCTACAATGTACCCTTCACTTTTGAAGTGGAAAATAGTTCAAATCATTTGTTGATTATCCCTGAATCTAACTTATATCCTATCTATCAAAAGGCTTATTCTCGAATGAAGAAAGCAATTTGGTGGCTAAGCGTATCTTATTATTGGGAGTGCCTCGAACCGTGGAAGGAAAAGATTAAGAAAAAGAAATTTTATGCCTTAAAGTCAATCATCAATCCGCATATAAATCCTCCGCTTCCAACTCCTGCTAGGTTGCGGAAACTACCTTTATACCACATCAGACATTCCTATTTTTCTGAGGTATTTTTAAAAAGTAATAACATTTCAATAAGTGGAAAAATATCTGATTATATGAACGCAGCGTTCTTTGATCGTGTTTTGAAAAATCAAATCAAGGAAGATATCATATTATATAACCCTAAAAAAAATGGTGCTTTTCTTGAATCTGTCATATCAAAAAGCAGTCACCTCAATTGGGTAGCAGTTAAAAATCTAACTGCAGATGGAGTTGCAGATTTAATGAATCGCAGTAAAGTTTACGTTGATTTTGGCTTTCATCCAGGTAAGGAACGCATGCCTAGAGAGGCTTGCATAATGAAATGTATTATGATTATTGGCAGAGATGGGTCTGCCCAATATTCAGAAGACATGCCAATTCCTGATGTGTACCGGTTCGAAAAAGACCCTAACAAAATAGATGAAATAATAACTTTAATAGAGGATTGTTTCAAAAACTATGATGATCACATCCAAAATTTCGTGAGTTATAAAGCTGAACTTGGTGAAGAAGAACATGTGTTTGAAAAAGATATTAGAAAAGTATTCCACTATAAAAATTAATGCAAGAGCTGAAAAAAAACAAAGACTATAGTTTTATCGATAATTTGCGCTTCATTTCTATGTTCGGAATAGTAATGGAACACAGCACATTATTTTGGGGTAGAAATTTTGAAACACTTAACGAACAGATCGTTCAAACAGTAAGTATTCAGATTTTTAAGTTTGGAACCATACTTTTTTTTATTCTTTCAGGTTTTCTCATCGGCGATAAATTTACGAGTTACAGCTCAGGAGAATATATTAAAAGGCGTTTTAGTAATACCATTAAGCCATGGTTGTTTTGGTGCTCAGCCATGCTTATTCTAACCTATGTAAGTTGGTATGTGAAGTATATAAAATCCGATAATATGGAATTACTTATTAACCCAGTAAGTAAATTTTTCGAAAATATTATACACATTACCACTGATACAAGCTATTGGTTTATCTTAAACTTTATGGTGTGCATTGCTACCTTGCTGGTATTTAGGAAATATTTATTTTCAAATATCTTCGGAGGCATCTTAGCCATATTTTCATTTTGCTATTCCGCAAACCTATATATTCAAATATTTCCAACGGAGCATACTATAGCAATGTTTGGCTTTATATTTTACTTATGGCTAGGTTTCAAATTAAATCAAAACTTCGACACGTTTTGTAAATGGGTAGAAAACATTAAATTCTGGCATTTCGCAGTAGCTATTGCATTTACATTTGTGCTTTCATGCATAGAATCAGTAAACTTAATGCACATCTTACCTAACGATCCATTTAATACGCTACGTATTTCTAATATTCTCTATTCGTTGGTAATGTTCGTTTTTCTATTTAGATATGCTAACTTTAGTTTTATTAAGAAATTTAAACCAAGAGAAACAACGTTTGGAATTTACTTAATTCATCAGTTATTGGTATTCTATTTATTACCATTAATATTTCAGCCTTTACAAATTCACGATAATCAAAAATCTGTCTATGTGCTGGTTGTCTTACAAGTTGTAAGGTTTTTGATTGTTTATCCAACTGCTTATTTTTTAGCCCGTTTAATTGCTTTGGCATCCAAGAAAATATCATGGATTATTGGCCAGTGATCAAGTATAACAAAAACTACTAGCCGATTATAGC
Organism: Pedobacter sp. AC212; assembly: GCF_979258625.1. Classification (NCBI taxonomy): domain Bacteria; kingdom Pseudomonadati; phylum Bacteroidota; class Sphingobacteriia; order Sphingobacteriales; family Sphingobacteriaceae; genus Pedobacter; species Pedobacter sp. AC212. Next base: position 5,351,607 of record NZ_OZ409870.1, read on the forward strand.
AACTCATAATGTTGACTAATGGTCTGGTCGCAACATAAACAGTGTATTTTGCCTATTTATCTACCATCCCAGTAAGCATTAGCTTATTTAAACGTCTTTCCAGAGTTTTAAACCTAATAGATGATCTGTCCATAATTGGAAATTTAAAAAGACACTATCATCGGATCATTTTAGACGATGAAATCTGATACAAAAAAAAGAGTCCCGAATAAATTCAGGACTCTTTAACATTTATGTATGGGAAATATTACAATTTCCTAGCTACTTCTACTTGTTCGTAAGCTTCTACGATATCGCCAACTTCGATGTTGTTAAAGTTTTGAATGTTTAAACCACACTCGTAACCTTTATTCACTTCTTTCACATCATCTTTAAAGCGTTTCAATGATGCTAACTCGCCTGTGTAAACCACAACTCCATCTCTAACGATACGGATTTTGCTGTTACGGGTGATCTTACCATCCAATACCATACAACCTGCGATGGTACCCACTTTAGTGATTTTGAAAGTTTCGCGAATTTCAACGTTAGCCACAATTTTCTCTTCAAATTCTGGATCCAACATCCCTTCCATTGCCGATTTGATCTCGTTGATCGCATCGTAAATGATCGAATATAAGCGGATATCGATTTGTTCAGCTTCAGCTAACTTACGTGCGCCTGTAGATGGACGAACCTGGAAACCGATAATGATCGCATCAGAAGCAGAAGCTAACAATACATCAGATTCTGAAATCTGACCAACACCTTTACTAATGATGTTGATTTGGATTTGCTCAGTCGATAGTTTCAACAATGAATCGGCTAATGCCTCGATCGAACCATCCACATCACCTTTAACAATGATGTTAAGCTCTTTAAAGTTACCAATCGCTAAACGACGACCGATCTCATCCAGGGTAATGTGTTTCTGTGTACGTAAACCTTGCTCACGTTGCAACTGCATCCGTTTGTTTGCAATATCACGTGCTTCAGTTTCACTTTCTAAAGCGTTGAAACGATCACCCGCTGTAGGTGCGCCTTGCATACCCAGAACCTGTACTGGTTGCGATGGGCCTGCAGATTCTACCTTCATACCACGTTCGTTGGTTAACGCTTTTACACGTCCGCTGTAACTACCTGCTAAAATTGGATCTCCAACTCTTAACGTACCAGCCTGAACCAATACCGTAGTTACAATACCACGACCTTTATCTAATGCTGATTCAATTACCGACCCTGTTGCTCTCTTATTCGGATTAGCTTTAAGTTCTAATAATTCAGCTTCTAATAATACTTTATCTAAAAGTAAATCAACATTTAAACCGCTTTTGCTTGAGATTTCTTGTGATTGATATTTACCACCCCAATCCTCAACCAAAATGTTCATTACTGATAACTGCTCACGAACTTTATCTGCATTTGCACCTGGTTTATCCACTTTTGTGAAAGCAAATACCAATGGAACGCCTGCCGCTTGTGCGTGGTTAATTGCCTCTTTTGTTTGAGGCATCACTGCATCATCCGCAGCAATAACGATAATAGCGATATCTGCAACTTTAGCACCACGGGCACGCATCGCTGTAAAGGCCTCGTGACCAGGCGTATCTAAGAAAGTTACTTTTTTACCTGAAGGCGTAGTTACCATGTAAGCACCAATGTGCTGCGTGATACCACCTGCCTCACCAGCAACCACATTTGCTTTACGGATATAATCCAGCAATGAAGTTTTACCGTGATCGACGTGACCCATAATTGTAACAACCGGGGCTCTTTCGATTAAGTCTGCTTCGTTATCAACTTCTTCAATTACGTTTTCCTCGTCTTCATCTGGTTTAACGAATTGGATTTCGTAACCAAACTCATCAGCAACGATGGTTAAAGTTTCAGCATCTAAACGTTGATTGATTGATACGAACATACCAAGACTCATACAAGTACCAATAATTTTGGTTACCTGAACATCCATCATGCTCGCCAACTCATTCGCCGTAACAAACTCTGTTACCTTTAATATCTTCGATTGAGATTCAAGCTCATTTGCTGCCTCTTCTGCATTGTAAGCTACATCATCACGTTTCTGACGACGTAATTTAGCACGTTGAGCAAATTTACCAGACTTACCAGCTCCACTTAAACGAGCAAGTGTTGCTTTAATTTGATCTTGAATTTCTTTCTCAGTAGGTTCTTCTTTAGGTCCGCTTGGTGTAGCATTTCTATTTTGGAAACCTGGTCTGTTGTTATTTCTATTTCCTTGATAAGGAGTTCCGCCTTGTCCGGCTGGTCGGTTACCTTGATAAGGTGTACCACCCCCTGGCCTGTTACCTTGATAAGGTTGACGTGGTTGCCCTGGTGCACCACCCTGACCCTGGCCTGCAGGGTTCTGCCCTTGTTGACCTTGACCACCATGTTGACCTGGCTGACCTGGAGCTCCAGGAGTTTTTTTACGTTTACGTTTACGTTTTGCAGCTTCACTATCGCTAGATGATGCTACAGGACCATTTCTTCTATCTGGAGTAGTTGGTAAAACAATTTTACCAATAATATTAGGACCAGTTAATTTAACAGTACGTGCTTTTATAACTTCAGGCTCATTACTTACCGGTTTAACCTCAGCAGGTTTTTCTTCCGCTTTAGGTTGTTCAACTGGTTTAGCTGGCTCTGGTGTTTTAACTTCTGGAGTAACTGGAGCTGATGGAGCAGGCTGAGCTACCGGAGCTTCTCCAGCAGGCAGGTCCTTTTTAACCTCTACAGGTTTTTCTTCTGCTTTTGGTTGCTCAACTGGCTTAGCTGGCTCCTCTACTTTAGCTGCTGGTGCAGGTGGAGCAACAGGTGCCTCTTCCTTTTTAGAAGGACGCGTTTTCGAGTTAAGATCATTTAAATCGATCTTTCCTACAATTTTCACACCTGGTAAACCGGTTTCTTCTGCTTTATCTTCAGCCTTAGTTTCTTTTACTGGTTCTGCTGCCGCAGGAGCAGGAGTTTCTGCCTGAGGTGCTGGTGTTTCAGCAACCTTAGGTTTCTCTGCCGGAGGATTAAATGACTGAGCATTCTTAATCAGAATCTCATCGCTTTTTTCAAAGTCGGTATTTTTCTTCGGCGCTTCTACTGGCTTTCCAGTCTCAGGCTCGTCACGACGTATTTTACCAATCACTATTTGTTTGGCTTCTTCTCTTACGATCTTATCTCCCTGATACTCTTTTAATAAGGCATTATACATGTCTCCCGTAAGTTTAAACATAGGGCTTTTCTCGGCAGAGAATCCCTTTTTGTTTAAAAAACTCAACGGCCGTACCCATGCCTATATTAAGTTCTTTAATAGCTTTAATTAAAATGATTGGTTTGTCGTCTGACATTTAGCTCCTGTTATTTTTTCTTAATAATACAAAAGTAGTGTTTATTTGGCAATTACACCACTTATTCAAATTCTGACTGTAAAATCTGAACCACTTCTTTAATGGTTTCTTCTTCTAAGTCGGTGCGTTTTACCAAATCTTCTACTGTTAGTGCTAACACACTTTTAGCAGTATCGCAACCGATAGCCTTTAATTCATCAATGATCCAGCTGTCAATCTCATCTGAGAATTCTTCTAGATCCACATCCTCGTCAGTTTCTTCACCAGCTTCGCGATACACATCAATTTCGTAACCGGTTAATTTACCAGCCAGTTTAATGTTATGTCCGCCACGTCCGATTGCCAATGAAACCTGATCTGGTTTTAAGTAAACCGATGCATGTTTAGTTTCATCATCCAATTTAATGGAAGTGATTTTTGCCGGGCTTAAAGCACGGGTAATGTATAATGAAATGTTATTTGTGAAGTTAATCACATCAATATTTTCGTTTTTCAATTCGCGTACGATACCATGGATACGGGATCCTTTCATACCTACGCAAGCACCTACCGGATCAATACGATCATCGTAAGATTCTACAGCAACTTTAGCACGTTCTCCTGGTTCACGAACAATTTTTTTAACCGTAATTAAACCGTCGAAAATCTCTGGAACTTCCAGTTCGAACAAACGTTGCAAAAATTCTGGTGCTGTTCTCGAAATGATAATTTTTGGATTTGCGTTGATCATTTCCACTTTTGAGATTACCGCTCTTACAGAATCACCTTTTTTGAAATAATCTGCAGGAATCTGCTCTGTTTTAGGCATTAAAAGTTCATTACCTTCATCATCTAAAACCAAAGTTTCTTTTTTCCAAACCTGATAAACCTCGCCGGTGATAATTTCACCTACACGATCTTTATATTTTTTGAAGATTTCGTCTTTCTCTAACTCCAATACTTTAGAAACCAAAGTTTGACGGGCAGCTAAAATCGCTCTGCGACCAAAACTCTCTAAAGTAATTTGCTCGATATAATCATCACCAACCTCTAAAGTACTGTCTAATTTAGAAACCTCTGCAAGTTCAATCTCCAGATCGTCATCTTCAGAAAACCCATCCTCCATTACCTTTCTCGTTCTCCAGATTTCCAAATCCCCGTTGTCCGGATTCACAATTACGTCACAGTTTTCGTCTGTTCCGTATTTTTTACGCAACATACTACGGAAAACTTCTTCCAACACACTAATCACCGTAGGGCGATCTATATTTTTAAAATCCTTAAACTCCTGAAAAGAGTCGATCAAATTAATTGTTGTAGTACTCATTTTTATTTAAATGAAATTAACACACTTGTTTCTAATATATCATTAAACGGCACTTCTGTTTCTACGGTAGCCGCTTTTTTCCCTTTTTCTTTAACCGATTCTTCAATGATTAGGTTATTTTCTGTAACCGATAAAAGCTTTCCTTCTTTTTTAAGTCCACCGTTTAATTTAATACTTAAAGTGCGTCCAATATTTTTAACATATTGGCGATTTAACTTCAAAGGCTCGCCAACACCTGGCGAAGAAACTTCTAAATTATAAGCTTGCTCGATTACGTTTTCTTCTTCTAAATGAAAACCAACATGCCTGCTTATGGCTACACAATCCTGTATGCTAATACCTTCGTCACCATCAACATGAATAATTAATTTATTGTTTGGCAACATTTTCACCTCAACCAAAAAAAGCTCTGGCCGATCTGCAATTTTTTCCTCTACAAGGGCTGCAACTCTCTTTTCTACCTGCATATTTTAACCTGATTTCATAGAAAAAGGGGACACGGTCCCCTTCTCTTTTCTTCGATTACGATGCAAATGTAAGAAAATTATATGTAAAATCAAACACTGCGTTTAATTATTCTGCTGATTCTTACCGCTTAAGTAGTTCTTTTTGTGGTTGTAGATTATAATTGGCCTTGCCAGTAATTAATTTTCCAGCATTGCCAAATTTTACATCAATATAACTCTCTACAATGTAGGCGCTACCTTTGGTAAAAGGCTCCCCGGGTATAAAAACAAGGGAGTCTCCTGCGAATTTAAATTTCCCCGAGACCAGAATATCATCTTGTAAACTATCCAATTCTTCAGCTTGTTTGAACACAGATACCAACTTATTCGAATCGGCATCATTTAAATATGCATTTCTGACCTGCAGGAGGCTTGTCTCATCAAAATTTTTAATTATAATTGACGTACTATCCCTAGAAAACTTAATTGATGGTTTGTTGTTTGTACCAGAACATGAAACAATAAATAATGTTGTTACAACAGTAGCCAAAAATTTAAATAAGCTTTTAAACATTCACAAAATTAAACATTATGAGATTAATTATCGAAATCCTTTTGATGGGATTGGCCTTTTTTATCGGGGCAAAACTGGTGCCTGGGGTTGAGGTATCTGGCTACACAAGTGCGCTTATTGCCGCAATTTTAATAGCTCTGGCAAACGCTACCATTGGTTTTATCTTGAGATTACTAACCTTCCCGATCAACTTTTTAACCTTGGGCTTAGTCTCTTTTATCATTACCGTATTGATGATTCTTTTGGTAGATAGTATGATGACGTCTTTCAACACTTCAGGTTTCCTAGCAGCTGCTTTCTTAGCTATCATTGTTGCATTAATTAAAGCTATTTTCGGCGCAGTAGCAGGAGATAAAGATTAATACCTAGTTTTGAGTCTGTAGTCTTCAGTCGATTTAGACTAAAGACTATAGACTTCGGACTTAGGACTATCTAATTACTTCCCTTGAAATCACCATTTTCTGAATTTCTGAAGTCCCTTCGTAAATCTGGGTAATTTTAGCATCACGCATTAAACGTTCTACGTGATATTCTTTTACAAAACCGTATCCACCATGAACCTGTACCGCTTCAATGGTTACATCCATAGCAACTTTAGAAGCAAATAATTTCGCCATAGAACCTGCCTGCGTGTAAGGCAAACCTTGATCTTTAAGCCACGCCGCTTTATAAACCAGCAATCTTGCGGCTTCAATCTGAGTAGCCATATCTGCTAATTTAAAAGCAATAGCTTGATGTTCTGAAATTGGTTTACCGAAAGATTTACGTTCTTTTGAATATTGAGTAGCCAATTCAAAAGCACCTTGCGCAATACCTAAAGCTTGCGCCGCAATACCAATTCTTCCGCCTTCCAAGGTTTTCATCGCGAACTTGAAACCAAATCCATCTTCCCCTATCCTGTTATCTTTGGGTACTTTAACATCGTTGAACATTAAAGAATGAGTATCCGATCCACGAATCCCCAGTTTATTTTCCTTTGGACCAATTGTAAATCCCTCCATTCCTTTTTCTACGATAAAAGCATTGATTCCTTTATGCCGTAATTCGGGATGGGTTTGCGCAATAACTAGATATGTTGATGCAGTACCACCGTTAGTAATCCAGTTTTTGGTTCCGTTTAACAAGTAATAATCGCCTTTATCTTCGGCAGTTGTTCTTTGAGAGGTAGCATCAGATCCGGCCTCGGGCTCTGATAAACAGAAAGCGCCGATTTTTTCTCCTGCAGCCAAAGGCTTCAAATATTTTTCCTTTTGTTCTTCATTTGCATATGCCTCCAAACCGTAACAAACCAACGAATTGTTTACAGAAACCACTACAGATGCAGAAGCATCAATCTTCGAAAGCTCTTCCATCACCAACACATAAGAGATGGCATCAAGTCCGCTTCCGTTATATTTTTCACTCACCATCATCCCTAAAAAACCAAGTTCTCCTAGTTTTTTAACTTGTTCGGCAGGAAATTTTTGATGTTCATCTCTTTCGATTACACCAGGCTTCAATTCTTGCTGCGCAAAATCGCGGGCTGCCTGCTGGATCATTAACTGTTCTTCACTTAATTCGAAATGCATAACATTTATGTATAAAAGGTTAGTAAACAAATGTAACATTTCAAATTAGAATTACTATGGCTGCATAGTAATATTTTTAACAATTTACATCTGCCGGGTTTTGCGTTAAGGATGGAAGCGGCATCCCCCGATTTTTCATCGGGGATACAGCGGACAGCGTGTAAAAACGCCCAAATAATTTATTTGATTTTGGCTTTCTTACTTAAAACAATAAATAAACTAATGCTTCCAAGAAAAAGAATAAGTAGAACCTGCGAAGAGTGAATAATGGTTGCATAAGCTAAGCCATCTTTAAATGATATGCCGTATAATACTAATGCTTGGGCAACAACCCAATGAAAAACGCCGATTCCACCCTGCACCGGTGCGGCCATGGCAAACCCCGAAAATACAACTGCTGTAAAGGCGGCGTCAAAATACAACCCGGATGTAGATGGAATAGCCGAGAATGCAAAATACATAGACAATAAGTAAAACGTCCAAATACCAAGCGTGTAAACCAGGAACAAATCTTTTTGCTTCAATTTTTTGTACGAACCGAAGCCTTGGCGAAGATTTACAAAAATCCGCAGCAGCTTTTTGCTAAACTTTTGCCGAAGAAAATAGATGGAAATAAAAACAACACCAACCAATAAAATGGCTATGCCTATAAGCCAAAGAAAACTTATACTTGAAATTTTATTAAGAAGATTGAGGTAAATGGTATGGTATAAAAATCCGGAAACCAGATCATATTGAAATATGACCATAACTGCAGCTGTGAGCAGAAGCACAAGTACATCGAAAAGCCGCTCGGTTATTACTGTGCCTACTGAAGCAAACATGGGCACACTTTCTACTTTTTGCATCACCGAACAACGCCCGATTTCACCGAAACGAGGCAAGGCTAAATTAGCCAAATAACCAATAATTACAGCGTGATAGGTGTTCCAAAATGTAACATTGAACTGGATGGATTTATAGAGCATTTGCCACCTTAAGGCTCTTAAAACATGTGCTATTAAAACAGAAATAGCAGAGGTAGCAACCCAAAAATAGTTTGCTGTTTTAATCTCCAACCATATTCTCGCTAAATCCTGACCGCGAAATGCTAAGTACAAAACACCCATTCCTATTAAAAACAGGATGATATACTTAAGCGCTGTTTTTAGGTCAAATGTCACAAAGTTATTTTAGCAAATGGTTGTTATCATCAGGAAATACAAGTATCGGATTATATTTTTTAGCCTCTTCAATTGGGAGAGCGCCATAAGACATTATGATTAGTACATCACCTAATTGGGCCAAACGAGCTGTTGCACCGTTTAAACAAATGGTTCCGGTACCGCGTTCGCCTTTTATTACGTAAGTTTCAAATCGAGCTCCGTTATTATTATTTACAATCTGCACCTTTTCATTGGCAATAATGTTAGCTGCATCCATTAAATCTTCATCAATCGTAATACTACCAACGTAATTTAATTCGGCCTGCGTTACTTTAACACGGTGTATTTTCGATTTTAATATTGTGATAATCATTTGGCAAAGTTAGTAATCAGTTTGGAGTTTTTAGGTACAAGTCTGGAGTTTCAAATCCTTGAATCCAAAAATGAATTTAAAATTAGAAAGTCAAAGAACATCATCCAATGTTATAGACTCAGTTACTCTTACTTATACACCTTCCCTTATTTGATTATCATATTATCGATTAGCCTTGTTGTACCTACTTTGGCGGCCACCAATGCAACAAGGTTCGTTTCGTTTTTCAATTTTGCCGGTTCTAACGTATCGCCATTCGCAATGGTAAAATAATCTAATTCGACCCCATTAAGGTTTTGATAAAATAATTTCGCCCTATTTTCGAGTTCCATTAACGAAAGCTTTTCAAAATTATCGATCACAAATTGCAACGATTTACTCAACACTAAAGAATTTTCACGATCGATAGCCGTTAAGTGGATATTGCGGCTACTCATGGCAAGCCCGTCCTCTTCGCGAATGATCGGGCAAGTGATGAGAGTAATGGGTAAATTGAAATGAGCCACCATATTTTTGATCATGAGCACTTGTTGAAAATCTTTTTGCCCGAACATGGCTACATCGGGTTCAACAGCATCAAAAAGTTTCTTCACAATTTGAGTTACGCCTTGATAGTGACCTTTTCTAAAAGCACCCTCTAATAAAAACTCTGCATTCCCTAAATCAATATGCCAGTTTTCATCAGCACCTTGCGGATACATTTCTTCTACGTTGGGCATAAAAACACCATGGCAACCCGCCTGGTTCAACATAGCTAAATCATGTTCTATGGGGCGAGGATATTTCTCTAAATCCTTTGGATCAGTAAATTGGGTAGGGTTTACAAAAATGCTACAGATAATGATGTCGGCATTTTCTTTGGCTAAATCAATTAAAGAAATATGGCCATTGTGCAAAGCACCCATTGTAGGCACAAGTGCTATTTTTTTACCCGATGCTTTTAAAGGATTTAAGAAAGCCTTAAGCGCTGATTTGGTTTTAAATATTTCCAATTGGACAATCTAAGTTAAAGCAGTAAAGGTGTAAAATAATCTAAACGAAACCAAACAAATGCTTGCCTATATTGATAAATAGTATTATTATGCTTACCTTTGCAGCTCATTATCTTTTATTTAACTTAATATTTTCTTAGAATATGGAGATGGCAAAAACGAAGCTGCTGATTGTTACACACGAGATGTCGCCTTTCCTCGAGCTTACTAAAATTTCTGAAATCACACGTCAATTACCACAGGCGATGCAAGAAAAAGGATTCGAAATCCGCATCTTGATGCCAAAGTTCGGTAACATCAACGAAAGAAGAAATCGTTTACACGAAGTAATCCGCTTATCGGGAATGAACATCATTATTGATGACAACGATAACCCCTTAATTATTAAAGTAGCATCCATCCCAGCTGCACGCATGCAGGTTTATTTCTTAGACAACGAAGAGTATTTCCAACGCAAACAAGTATTTAGAGATGCAAGTGGAAAATTCTTTGACGACAATGATGAACGTACAATTTTCTTTTGCAAAGGCGCTTTAGAAACCGTTAAAAAATTAGGTTGGGCTCCTGATATCGTTCATTGCCACGGCTGGATGAGTTCTTTAGTTCCTGCTTACATTAAAACTACTTACAAAAACGACCCAACGTTTAAAAATTCTAAAGTTGTTTACTCGGTTTATGAGGATTCATTTGAAGAAAAATTGAACGCTAATTTTGCTAAGAAAGCAGTAATGGCTAACATGACTGACGAGGATACAAAAGCTTTCTTACCTTCTGATTGTAATAGCATGCACATCGGGGCTATAACTCACTCTGATGCAGTAGTATTAGCAGATGAAAACTTAGATGCAGCTGTGTTAAAATTTGTTAAAGATTCTAATAAGCCAACATTAGCTTTTAACTTAACCGAGAATTTTGAAAACTTCTATAATTTTTATGAAGAAATTTCAAATGACGAATTGGTTTCTCTTGCTTAATTAAGGTATTATTATTATTTAAATATGAAATTTACAAAACAAGACTTATTAACCCTGTTGATAGGTCTTTTTCTTTTTGCATCGTGTAAAAACCCTGATGGTGTGGGTTTAGATGTGGATCCTAGCACTGCTATTACAGGAACATTGGTCAATAATGAGCCGATCAAATCGCAAACTATTAAAGAAGGCGATGTGAATACATCAGGCTTAACGGGCTATCCCTTAGGATACATGGTTGATCCTATTTTTGGCAAGACGGAATCTAGTGTTGCAATGACTGTTGTTCCTGATGTTTTGAGTAAAGATTTTGGAACAACACCAGTATTAGATTCTGCAATCTTGGTGTTAAACCTTGGAAGCCAGTTTTACGGAGATACAGCAACTACTAAATATAGTATTGATGTTTATCAGTTAACTAATAAAATCACTAAATACAAGAGTTCGGATGTGCAGGCACATAATGCTCAATTGTTAGGTAATTTTAACAGTAAAATTTTTCCAAAAACAAAAATCAAAGTATTTGATATTATTGCAGGAAAGGCAGATACTTTAAAAACTGTACCCGCACAAATCAGGATTAAACTGGATAAAGATTTTATACAATCTACGATCTTGAACCTGGCTTCTGCTGCAACATCAACTGAAGCTAAGTTTGTAGACTATTTCAAAGGTTTATATGCTGAGGTAAACAAACAAAACACTACAGGTTCTGGTGGCGTAGCTTTTTTAAACTTTGCAAGCACAAGTTCGTATCTGCAATTGGTTTATAAAAAAACAAATACCTCAAATGGCAAAGATACAGTATCCGTGAATTTCCCTTTAGCGGCAACTAACGCCGCAGCTAATATCAAACATGATTATACCGGTACTGATGTAGCTACACAATTGCTTCCGGCAAATGCAAATACGCAGTACAACGTGACTTACCTACAAGGTTTAGCGGGCTTAAAAACGAAGATTTCTTTCCCAACACTTGCTAACTTTACCAATACTTATGGCAAAGCGCTGGTAAATAAAGCAGAGTTGGTTATTGATTTAAGCGCTGGTACTTTTGCCAATCCATTTGCACCTGCGCAACGGCTTTCACTTTACCGTTGGGATATTGCAGAGCAACCTACATTTTTACCAGATAATAATCCTAATGATCCCCGCTCATCTATTACCGGGCCTTACTTTGATGGATATTTTGATTCATTAAAAAATAGATATGTGTTTATTGTAACATCATATGTGCAAGATCTTATCGATAAAAAATTAACTGATTACGGTACATTCTTGGCGCCAACATCATTGGTAACACCTACATCACCAACAAATGCCTATGTTTTGCCCGATGTTACATCAGCAGGCAGAGCGGTAATTGGATCTGCAGGAAACGCCACTAATAAAATCAAACTCAATATTTATTATACCAAAATAAATTAAGAAATTCAAATTATTCTTGAAGCCTTGACCATTATCATGGTCAAGGCTTTTTTTTTGCGATGTAAATTTTTGTTTACAATACAAAACAAACGTTTGTTTTGTATATTCGTCCGATTAATTATATCTCAAATTTTTATGTGTGGAATAGTAGGATACATAGGCTATAGGGAAGCTTGGCCAATAGTACTTAAAGGATTAAAAAGACTAGAATATCGCGGTTACGATAGCGCAGGTATTGCCCTGATGAATGAAGGTGGTCAGCATATTTATAAAAAAGCAGGAAAAGTAGCCGTACTTGAAGAGTTTGCTGAAAGTCAGGATCGTTCTGGATCCATTGGTATGGGCCATACCAGATGGGCAACCCACGGCGTTCCCTCTGATCGTAATTCTCATCCACATACGTCAAACAACCAGAAATTATCTATTATCCACAATGGCATTATTGAGAACTATGCTACTTTGAAAGAAGAACTAGTTGCCCGTGGACATGAGTTTAATAGTGATACTGATACAGAAGTACTGATTCACCTGATTGAAGAAATTCAAAAAATTGAGCAGATTGATTTGTTGGAAGCTGTACGTTTGGCTTTGCATGAAGTAAGTGGCGCTTACGCTATTGTAATCATGGATAAAGAGAATCCAGACCGCTTAATCGCAGCTAGAAAAGGAAGCCCGATGGTAATCGGTGTAGGTAAAGGTGAATATTTTATTGCTTCTGATGCTACTCCAATCATAGAATATACAAAAAATGTTATCTACCTGAAGGATAACGAAATTGCTTTGATCACTAAAAATGATCTTTTAGTTAAGCAATTGGACAATGTAGTACAAACGCCTCTTATTCAAGAGTTAGAGCTTAAGTTAGAAATGCTTGAAAAAGGCGGCTTTGACCATTTCATGCTAAAAGAAATATACGAGCAACCTAGATCTATTAAAGATTGTATGCGTGGGCGTATTTATCCGGAAGAAGGAAAGGTTCAATTAGGCGGGATAAAAGAATTTGCGGAGAAATTAAAAAATATAGACCGAATCATCATCGTAGCATGTGGTACTTCTTGGCATGCTGGTTTGGTTGGGGAATATTTGATTGAAGAATACGCCCGGATCCCTGTTGAAGTTGAATATGCTTCCGAATTTAGGTATCGCAACCCAATCATTTCGGAGAAAGATGTAGTAATTGCCATTTCGCAATCTGGCGAAACAGCAGATACCATGGCAGCCATTGAAATGGCTAAAGAACGTGGAGCTACTATTTTCGGTATTTGCAATGTTGCCGGAGCCTCAATTCCAAGACTATCACATGCTGGTGTTTATACTCACGCCGGACCAGAGATTGGTGTAGCATCAACTAAAGCTTTTACGGCCCAGGTTACTGTACTTACGCTGATGGCTTTTTACATGGCGCAACAGAAAGGCACAATTACCACTTCGAAAATGATCGAGCTACTTACCGAGCTTGATAATATTCCAGAGAAAATCCAAAAAGCCCTTGAATCTAACGATATTATCAAACAAGTGGCGGAAAAAATAAAAGACTCTACTAATTGTCTATTTTTAGGCAGAGGAAGTGGTTTCCCCGTTGCATTAGAAGGTGCGTTAAAGCTTAAAGAAATTTCTTACATCCATGCAGAAGGTTATCCTGCTGCCGAAATGAAGCACGGCCCAATCGCTTTAATAGATGAGGAGATGCCCGTAGTATTTATTGCAACACAAAATTCATCATACGAGAAGGTAATCAGCAATATTCAGGAGGTTAAAGCCAGGAAAGGAAAAGTAATTGCAATAGTAACCGAAGGTGATACTGAAGTAAAGAAAATGGCAGATTATTGTATCGAAATTCCTGATGCGAATGAAGCTTTCTTACCTTTATTGGCCACTATACCTTTACAACTATTATCCTATCATATCGCGGTAATGAGAGGCTGTAACGTAGATCAGCCAAGAAATCTGGCAAAATCAGTTACAGTAGAATAAAATCATTAGACCTGTTCATGAAAACTGAGCAGGTCTAATCATAAAGTTTCTCATATTTCAAGACCTCTTTATTATCCCATTTAATCGTCAAACTTCTATTGTCTAGCTGTACAATCCTACCTTGCCTTTTTAATTTGGGGTGAGCAATAATAATCATGCTATCCCGAATTTCATATTTCGCTAGTTCACTATCTGGATCTACATCATAATAATATTTTTCCCTAATTTCAAATGTATGCTGATTTCTGGAAGAGGATACTGTTTTCCACCTGCCATATATTTTGAAAGGCTTCAAATTTTCAGAAGGGTTTTCTTTGTAGTAACACTTCAGGATGAAGAAAACTCAGTGCTTTTTGATCAATTACAGGCTGTGCACATTCTGCCTTCTAAAAAACAAACAGCACTGCCGTGGCAATATGAATTCGTTTTGCCTTAGCTGGAAAAACAACACTCCAAAAAAATGGGAAAGCAAACAGACCAACAAAATCTGATAGCTTTCCCATAAAGGTATTGTTAAAAGTATATTTGAGATAATAATCGTAATAATTAAAAGTGAAATTGATACAAAAAGCGGATGTACCAATTTACTTTTATTATCCATAAAAAGCTTTAAAAGGGTAAGTCTCCATTTTCATCTGAGGGACCAATGGTAAACTCATCCTGAATCTTAGACTCTGTACTTTGCGGCACGGCGGCAGTAGGACTTTGCTCAAAGTCACTTTTTCGGCCTAACATTGTAAAATTTTCCGCAACAATCTCGGTAACATATTTCTTTACCTTCTCTTTGTCTTCAAAAGAACGTGTTCTGAGTTTCCCTTCAATATAAACCAATTTTCCTTTTTGAAGATATTTTGATGCCACCTCTGCAAGGCCACGCCACAATACAATATTATGCCATTCGGTTTGTTCAACTCTTTTCCCATCCTTGTTATAGGTTTCTGATGTAGCCAAAGGAAAACTGGCTACAGTTACACCGCCATCTAAATGACGTACTTCCGGGTCTTTGCCTAAGTGGCCTACTAAAATAACTTTGTTGATGCCAGACATAAATATTTTGGTTAGTTTTTTTTTATAAATAATAAAATCGCCTCAATGGTTAGTTACTCCATTCATTTCTCCAGAAGATATTCTTTTATAAAATCATGAATAACTTTCGGTTGTGGCAGATCATCCAATTCACTTAAGGAAACCCAATTAAGTTCCTTTTGTTTACTAAAGTTAAATATATAATTTTTTAAAGCAAAAAAACGTAAATGGATAATTTGGTGTGTTAATATATGTTTTTTCGTAGCGATAAATGATACCTCAGCTCCTGATCCAAATGTAGATTTTAGTTTTTCTTCGAAAGAAATGTCTGTCCAAGGGATCTGCTCCTCCATGTCGATGCTGGGAAAATCATACAAATGCTGCCATATATCACCAGCCTGACGTTCTCTGACCAAAATCTTATCATTTGATTGGCAAATAAAATACTCTAAAAAACGATGTTTTTGGGTCGCCTTTTTAATTTTAACAGGTAAAGCATTAACCAGGTTATTTTTTAGCGCATAGCAACTTTGATTTAATGGGCAAACATTACAATTTGGAGATTTCGGCTTGCATTGTATTGCCCCAAATTCCATAATGGCCTGGTTGTACAAAGCAGGATCTTCCTGATACAATAACTCATTGGCCAAAGCAAAAAATGTCTTCTTCCCTGCCGGAGAATTAATCGCTGTACTGATGCCAAAATACCGGGCAAGTACCCTAAATACATTTCCATCAACAACTGCCCTTGCTTCTCCAGATGAAAATGAGGAGATTGCTGCTGCCGTGTACTCACCAATCCCTTTTAACTTTAATAGGTCATCATGCAGGCTTGGGAAGATTCCATTGAAATTATTGACTACAATTTGCGCACTTGCATGCATGTTTCTCCCTCTGGAGTAGTAACCTAATCCTTGCCAAAGCTTCAAAACTTTTGTTTCTGTAGCAGCTGCAAAGTCTTGGACAGTTGGGAAGTTTTCTAAGAATTTATTGAAATATGGTAAGCCTTGTTCAACACGGGTTTGCTGTAGTATAATCTCTGATAACCAGATGGTATAGGCATCTTTTGTATGCCGCCAAGGCAAATCTCTTTTGTTTGATTGATACCAATTTATCAATTCATTTTGGAATGTCATTACTGCAAATTACGGTGTAATTATCGGTTAAAAAAAAAACTTGCAATCGAGTGATAACTTAACTGATAAAAAAATCATCTTTTATTTCCCTATCTCATTAAAAAGCAATACTTTTGCAACCCCAAAACAGTAGTAATATAAAACACAATATATATAAATAAGTAAATATGACTAAGGCAGATATTATTTCAGAAATATCAACAAAAACCGGAATTGAGAAGGTTGATGTACAGGAAACAGTTGAGGCATTTTTCAAGGTTATCAAAACGAGTATGATTGGCGGTGAAAATGTTTATGTAAGAGGCTTCGGAAGCTTTGTTGTTAAAAAGAGAGCGCAAAAAACTGCTAGAAACATCTCTAAAAACACTGCAATAATTATCCCAGAACACTTTGTACCTAGCTTTAAACCAGCAAAAGTTTTTGTTGATAAAGTGAAAAGCAACTCGAAAAAAATTAGTGTAGAAGCCTAAGTCTTAATTTATGAATAGCAGCATAAGATCAAAACAAATCATCATTATTGGAGCAGTTTTATTGCTTGTTGCTTTTTTATTTACCAGAGACATTAAAGGTTTAGTTAAACCAACTGAAGAGAACGGAAAAATGCCTGCAAGCGGCCAGATGGCTGGAGCAGAAAGTTCTTCTACTTCATCTGCACTTAGCATCGAAACTTCTTCTACAGCTGCAAAGAATGTACTAAACAAAAATTTAGCTACTGATATTACCGCATTAGAAAACAGTTACAAAGGCGCTAAAGGAACAGAGAAACTTGATTTCGCAAAACAATTGGCTCAGAAATGGGATGATGTTGAGCAAATCACACCATCAGCACTTTATTTAGAAGTTGTTGCACAAGGCGAACCATCAACTAAAACGTGGTTAGCAGCAGGAAATAAATTTATAAAGGCTTTTGAAAGTACACAAGATAGCTTGGCACAACCAGCATTACTGCAAAAGGCCAATATATCTTACAAAAAAGCATTAGAAACAGATTCTACGAATATAGAAGCAAAAACAGGTTTAGGTGTTACAATAGTAAACGGTTTGGGCGCACCAATGCAAGGTATTGCAATGCTGCTTGAAGTGGTTGCTAAAGAGCCTAAAAATGTTAAGGCCAATATGAACTTAGGAATCTTTTCTATTAAATCAGGTCAGTTTGATAAAGCGATACCACGTTTTAAAACGGTTATTGCAACATCACCAACACCTGAAGCTTACTTTTACTTAGGTACAGCCTTAGAAAATTTAGGCAGAAACAAAGAAGCAGTTGATGCTTACTTAGACAGCAAAAAATTAGCAGCTAACCCAACTCTATCATCATTCATTGATAAGAAAGTGGCTGAACTAAAGAATAAAAATTAATTAACGGATTAATAAAAACATTTAAAACTTAAAACTATGCCAAGCGGTAAAAAAAGAAAAAGACATAAAATGGCTACCCACAAACGTAAAAAACGTTTAAGAAAAAACAGACATAAGAAAAAATAGTTTCTTATTTTGATCAAGCCCTTTAAACCTCATAGTGTAAACTGTGAGGTTTAAAGTATTTATGTGATTTTTTTCTCATGATCAAGGCTAAATCAAAGTTTCTTTCACGTTTACTATCCATTTGTTAATAGGCGAAAGCCTTAAATCTGTAGCTGTTGGTAAAAGAATTAATTATCAATTCGACTCCTGCCGGAGTTACCATAGCGTTGATTGAAGACAAACAACTTGTTGAGCTTCACAAAGAACAAATCAATAATAACTACGCCGTAGGCGATATTTATTTGGGCCGCATTAAAAAAATTATGCCCGGCCTGAATGCTGCTTTCGTAGATGTGGGTTATGAAAAAGATGCTTTCTTGCATTATTTTGATTTGGGCCCTCAGGTGCAATCTTTAATTAAGCTAACTAAGATCAAGCGTAATGGCTCGGTTACAGGCACATTATTAGATAATTTAAAGCTAGAAGCCGATATAAACAAGGCAGGCAAAATTTCTGATGTGCTTTCTAAAAACATGCTCCTTCCGGTACAAATTGCAAAAGAGCCAATTTCTACTAAAGGACCGCGTTTGAGTTCCGACATTTCGATTGCCGGCAGGTATGTGGTACTGGTGCCATTCTCCAATACCATATCTGTATCAAAAAAAATTAAAAGTAATACCGAACGTAATCGTTTAAAAAAGATTATCGAGAGTATTAAGCCTCAAAATTTTGGGGTAATTATCAGAACCGTTTCTGAAGGCCGTGGAGTTGCCGAAATGCAAAAAGATCTTTTGGATTTGATTGCTAAATGGGAAAACTTTATAAAAAAGGTACCTTCAACAGAGCCCTCAAAGCGAGTTTGGGGCGAAATGGACAGATCTTCTACGTTAATTCGTGATATTCTGAATCCTGATTTTACAAACGTTTACGTAAGCACACCAGAGCTTTTCGACGATATTCGTTCTTATGTACATGATATTTCTCCAGAAATGGAAAAAATCGTGAAGCTTTATAAGCAGAAAGAACCTATGTTCGATCACTTTGGGATAGAAAAGCAAATTAAAAATGCTTTCGGAAAAACAGTAAACCTACCGGGTGGAGCCTACTTAGTTGTAGAACATACCGAAGCACTTCACGTAATAGATGTGAACAGTGGAAACCGTACTGCCAGTAAAGAAAATCAAGAGGAAAATGCTTTACAGGTAAACAAAGAGGCGGCTAAAGAAATTGCCCGTCAATTGCGCTTGCGTGATATGGGCGGCATTGTGGTAATCGATTTTATCGATATGCACAAGCCTACAAACCGTAAAATGCTATTCGATTATTTGCGTGAGCTGATGTTATTGGATAGAGCGAAACACACCATTTTACCTCCAAGTAAATTTGGTTTGGTTCAAATCACCAGACAACGTGTTCGTCCGGAGATGAATATTGTTACGGTAGAAAAATGTCCAGCCTGTGGAGGTACTGGAGAAATTAAGGCGAGTATCGTTTTAATGGATGATATTGAAAATAACCTAAATTATATTTTACGTGAACAGAATGAAAAAGGCGTAACCCTTTGCGTTCATCCTTACATAGAAGCATATATAACGAAAGGGATTTTTAATTTACAGCGACGTTGGTTCTTTAAATATGGCCAGTGGATCAAAGTAAAAGCTCAATCATCGTATTATCTAAACGAATTCCACTTTATCTCATCAAAAGATGAAGAGATAAAATTATAACTCAAAACATTTAATCAAAGCCTGAACTTTAAAAGTTCAGGCTTTTTTGTTTAAAAGTGATTTAGCTTTTGCGGGCTTTAACACTTAAATTCGTAAATCTAAAATCAAAAATCACTTGGCAAAAACTAAAACAGCATACTTCTGTCAGAGCTGCGGCTACGAATCGGCGAAATGGTTGGGTAAATGCCCTTCATGCAACCAATGGAATACCTTTGTAGAAGAAGTTATCGAAAAAAATACAACATCAGTACCCACCTGGAAAACCGAAACCAGCTCAAGAAAATTGAGTAAACCCAGCAAAGTTGATGAGATTGAATCATCCATTGAAAGAAGAATTGCAACTGGTGATAAGGAACTTGACCGCGTTTTAGGCGGTGGTTTGGTAGAAGGTTCATTGGTGCTTATCGGGGGAGAACCTGGAATAGGGAAATCTACTCTGATGCTGCAATTGGCACTGAACCTGAAAGGCAAAAAAATACTCTATATTTCTGGAGAGGAAAGTGAGCAACAAATAAAAATGCGGGCAGAAAGAATTCAAGAAAGTCCGTCTGCTGATTGCTATATCCTAACAGAAACATCTACCCAAAATATTTTTAAACAAATAGAAATTTTGGAGCCAGAAATTTTAGTGGTAGACTCCATCCAAACCCTGCATTCTTCTCACATTGATTCTACTCCAGGAAGTGTATCGCAAGTGAGAGAATGTACTGCAGAGCTTTTACGCTTCGCGAAGGAAACTGGCGTTCCCGTATTTTTAATCGGCCATATTACGAAAGATGGTGCCATTGCCGGACCAAAAATACTCGAACACATGGTTGATACCGTATTGCAATTTGAGGGCGACAGGCATCATGTTTACCGCATCTTACGTTCGATCAAAAATCGTTTTGGAGCCGCAGCTGAACTCGGAATTTACGAAATGCAAGGAAGTGGTTTGAGAGAGGTTTCCAATCCATCAGAAATTCTTCTATCGC
This sequence comes from Pedobacter sp. AC212, assembly GCF_979258625.1. Lineage (NCBI taxonomy): Bacteria > Pseudomonadati > Bacteroidota > Sphingobacteriia > Sphingobacteriales > Sphingobacteriaceae > Pedobacter > Pedobacter sp. AC212. The sequence continues at coordinate 5,372,046 of NZ_OZ409870.1, forward strand.
AACGAGATGAAGAGCTTAGTGGAATTGCCGTATCTGCAATGTTAGAAGGTGCCAGACCAATGTTGATAGAAACCCAAGCGCTGGTGAGTGCTGCCGCGTACGGAACCCCGCAAAGATCTGCAACTGGCTTTGACACCAAGAGGATGAACATGCTCTTAGCTGTACTTGAAAAACGTTGTGGTTTTAGGCTGAGTACGCAAGATGTATTCTTAAATATCGCTGGCGGAATTAGGGTTGAAGATCCTGCAATCGATTTGGCAGTTTTAATCGCCATCATTTCATCACAACAGGATATTCCAATATCATCTAAAAACTGTTTTGCCGCTGAGGTTGGTTTATCTGGTGAAATAAGAGCGGTAAATAGAATAGAACAACGAATAGCAGAAGCAGATAAATTGGGCTTTGAAACAATTTATATTTCTAAATACAATTTAAAAGGTATTGACATTGCTAAATATAACCTGGAAATTAAGGCAGTAAGCAAAATTGAGGAAGTTTTTGGAATGATATTCGGCTAAATGAACTGGAATTGTTGGGGAATATTTTCTACAAAATTATTTAGATAGTTGAGTTGTTTACCCATTTCCACAGTTGACATTTTTCTGGCACAGCGCCTCAAAAGTCATTAAATATTTGATTATCAACATGATAAGGAATACCTATTTATACATCGGCACTTTGGATTAACATTTGCCTAAGGTAGTATGTTGTACATCATGGGATGTGATCTATAACAATAGGGATGATTTTCCTCGTTAGTGAGAGCTAACGAGGATTTTTTTTGCTTTCGCTATTGAGAAAAATTTTAAATAACTTTGGTTCAGATAGGAAACTGCAACAAATCTTAAAAATTAAAATAATGAAAAAGATCATTTTAAGTCTTGGCTTCTGCTTATTTGCAGCAATCGGCTTTGCACAAACTGCATATACAGGTCAGAAATTTGGCGAAGAAGTTAAGCCTGGCGATGTGAAACCAGCGGCTAAAATGGAAGCTGCCATGGGAGACAAAAAAACTGCCGACATGAAGATTGAAGGTAAAGTTGTTGATGTTTGTAAGAAAAAAGGATGTTGGATGACTTTGCAAATGCCAAACGGCGATCCGATGAGGGTAACCTTTAAAGATTATGCATTCTTCATGCCGATGGATATTGTTGGCAAAAATGTTGTTCTGGATGGTATAGCAAAAAAGCAAACCATTTCGGTAGAAACGCTACGTCACTATGCTGAAGATGCTAAAAAATCGCCGGAAGAAGTTGCTAAAATTACTGACCCTAAAAAGGAATTAGCTTTTGAGGCTAAAGGTGTTGTAATCTTAGATAAATAAGAATAAAGATTAAGGAGCAAAGATTAAAGATCAAGCTTAACAAAAAAGCCTCGAAAATTTAAATTTTCGAGGCTTTTTTTATGCTTAATTAGATTTATAATACCCAGTTCCAACCAAATTCATCTGGCGCTAAGCCATACCGAATATCATTTAACTTCTTAGCTATTCCATTAGAAATATGCCTTGTTGATGGATCTGATAATTGGTAAGTTTCGTCTTTATAACCAATTACACCAACATGAGTAACAGTAGCGGCGGTACCTGCAGCAAAAGCTTCAGTTAAGGTACCATTTTTAATGCCTTCAATCACTTCTGCAACTGATACTCTACGCTCTTCAACTTCAATGCCTGCATCTTTAGCCAATTTAATAATTGTATCGCGTGTAACGCCATCCAATACGGTACTACGAATGGAAGGTGTAACTAACTTTCCATTGATTACAAAAATCAAATTTGCAGTGCCTGCTTCTTCAATATATTCGTGAGTTACCGAATCTGTCCAGATTAATTGATCAAACCCTTCTTTTTTGGCTTGCTCAAAAGGATAAAGTGAGCGGGCATAATTTCCAGCAGTTTTTGCAAATCCAACTCCACCTTCATCCGCACGGGTAAATTCCGTCTCAATTTTAACTTTTAAAGCAGAACTATAATAAGGGCCCGTAGGCGTTGTTAATAAGGCAAACTTGTAAGTATCTGATGCTCTCACGCCTAAATAAGGATCGGTAGCAAACATAACCGGACGAATATAAAGCGCATAATCTTCCTGATTTGGAACCCATTTCTCATCAACATTAATTAAGGCTGCTAATCCCTGCATAAAAATTTCTTCAGGAATAGTAGCCATAGACATTCTCGCTGCAGATTTATTAAAACGCTCAAAGTTTTTGTCGGCACGGAATACACTAATTTTTCCATCGGGTTGGCGATAAGCTTTCAAACCCTCAAAAATCGCCTGGCCATAATGAAGGGCAGAAATTGCAGGACTCATTGGAATAGGTCCGTAAGGAATAATTTGTAAATTTTTCCATTCGCCATCTTCGTAATCGGCGGTAAACATGTGGTCGGTAAAAACTTTACCGAATGGTAATTGAGAAAAATCTGTAACTGTCAAACGAGTTTGATCAGCTTTGGTGATTTTTATATCTAATGTCTCGGTCATAATTTAAATTTTGGGATGAGAGAATTTTGAATGATTGAATGATTTGCGGATCGCAAATTCACTCATTCTATCACTCACTCCATCTATCATTTTCTAATTGACGCAAATTAGCAAAAAACGAGCTTTTTTAATAGTATTTTCTGATATTAATCTTTGTTTTTGAGTGTTTTGAGTACACTAAGCACCCAGCCTTTGCCCCATTCTCCCATTTGTTCATCACTCCATAAAAAAGGATAAAAAATTCGTTTTTGAAAACGCGGAGGCAAATATTTCTGCCAGTTGGTACCGCCGGTTGCGGCTACATCAATCGGATCTTTTTCTAAATAACGCACTGCTGATTTATAGTGCGACAATGGCCACTCTACATTGACATATAAATCGAGCTTACGCAATTCTTCTGCAAGCGCAGAAACATCAGCACCATTTGCTGCCAGCTGATGATACAAAGCCGAGAAATTTGTAAGTGATCTATCTTTAGCCAGCTGTAAAAACTGAGCGGCATATTTTTTAATAAATTGCTTTAATGTTAAAGTTTGCTTACCCGATGACAACTCTGTAGCACCAAACTTCCAATAAACATGTTCGAACTGTTCTTCGATAGTAGCGGTGCTTAATTCTTCGCGTTTACTTTTATCAACCAAACGAATAAAATCAGTTGCACAAATCTCAATCATCCGATATTGCCCGGATTGAAAACCGCTAGCAGGTAATAATGACATTCTGAACTTCAAAAATTGTTCTTTCTCCATGCCATCCACCATCACCTCGAAAGAAGTAGTCAATGCATTAAAATAAGCATTAATTCTTTTAACACGAGCAGTAAAAAATTCGACAGTTAAATTTTCATGTTCAGCAATTTGCCTGCATTCATGCAAGGTCAGCTTAAAATATAACTCAGTAATTTGGTGGTACATGATGAAAATCTCTTCATCAGGAAACGGCGTTTTTGGACTTTGTAAACTTAGCAGCGTATCCAAATGGATGTAATCCCAGTAGGTTAGAAAATCGGCATAGAGCAACCCATCTAGATAAGAAGCCATATCCTGCCCCATGGCTGTATATTTTTCTTGTAGCTGATGAAGTTTATCTTTTATTTCGGGTGTAAAATCCATTATTCTAAGTTAGCTTTACAAAGGTGTTAAAGATTTTGGAAGAAATTGCTAAAATTTATACATTTGAACAATGGCGATGGGGTACCGCCAAAACCGCCAAACAGGCTGATGACTCCTACAATTTTATTTAAATTGAATTCTAATGCCTGTTAAAAAACCAACAGAAGGATTCCTTCTGTCTATCAATTCTTTTATTAAAAAGGATTTCGGAGTAGTATTATTGAGCACTTTAAAATGGCTTTTAATAGCAGCGCTAATTGGTGCAATAGTTGGCTCTGCATCTGCCTTATTTTTAGTAACCTTAAATTGGGCAACAAATTACAGAGAAAGCCACCTTTGGATCATTTCATTTTTACCAGTTGCAGGTTTTTTAATTGGCTTAGTATATCATTATTGGGGCAAGGATGTTGTTAAAGGAAACAATCTTTTAATTGAAGAATTACAGTCACCCAAAAAGGTAATTCCATTAATTATGGCGCCATTAATTTTTGCCGGAACGATTATTACTCATTTATTTGGAGGATCGGCAGGAAGAGAAGGAACTGCTGTACAAATTGGAGGTGCTTTTGCCGATCAGTTTACCAAGCTATTTAAGTTAAAGCCACGCGACAGAAAAATTATTCTCATCTGCGGAATTAGTGCTGGCTTTGCGTCGGTATTCGGGACGCCATTAGCAGGTGCAATTTTCGGCTTAGAGGTTTTCGTGGTAGGTAGTTTAATGTACACTGCAATTTTGCCTTCGTTTTTAGCCGCTATAATTGCCGATTATGCATGCAAAGTTTGGGGCGTTGGCCACACTCATTATTCCATTGGTGTTGTGCCACAAATGGATGCCATTAATCTGTTACTATCGTTGGGTGTTGGAATTGTTTTTGGCTTAGTGGCCAGATCTTTCTCCGCCTTAAACCATGGCTTTTCTAACTTGTTCAGTAAAATAAAGTATCCGCCTTTAAGGCCAGTATTTGGTGGGTTGACTTTAATTGTCATTATCTATTTCTTGGGTACAACAAGATATATAGGATTAGGAATTCCTGTAATTTCTGAATCATTTACGCAACAGGAGCCTTATTATACGTTTGCCATCAAACTTTTTTTAACGGCATTAACCTTAGGTTGTGGCTTTAAAGGTGGAGAAGTAACCCCATTATTTTTCATTGGCGCAACATTGGGTAGTTTCTTGAGTGTTTTTATTCCATTACCTATCGGATTATTAGCTGGAATAGGTTTCGTCGCCGTCTTCTCTGGCGCAGCAAATACACCATTGGCTTGTATTTTTATGGGCGTAGAATTGTTTGGTGTAGCATCTGGAATATACATTGCTCTTGCTTGCGTTGTGGCCTATCTATTTTCCGGGCATACTGGCATCTATCGTTCGCAAGCTATTGGTAGCCCAAAACATTTGTTGTTAAAGAGACATCAGTTTTTAAGGTAAGCTTTGACAACTTTCTTTCTTAAGTACTAGCAAAGTTGTCAAAACTTAAATCCATTGATAAAGGTCAAATCGTTGAATTAATATAATACCCTAAATTTTATAGTGTGCTCAATCTTTTTGAGTGATTTAAATAATTGTTTATCGTATTCAGCATTGATATCGGTAATTGCATATCCAATTTCTGGGTTTGTCATTAAAAACTGGCTTACAATGTTGATATCATGTTTGGCGAACACGGTATTAATTTTGGCCATAATGCCTGGAACGTTTTTATGGATATGAATTAACCGGTGCGATTTATCGATTTTCGGCAACTGCAAATTCGGGAAATTGGCACTCAAATAGGTAGCGCCGGTATTCATAAAATCAGCTACTCGTTTTGGAATAAAATCGATATTACGGGGATTGTTTTTCGGATCATCGAAAACTACAATTCCTTGTTTAGTGCAAACATCAAAGTCGATTTTATTCTTTGCGCTTCCTAAATAACCAATTGTTTTAAGTTTAGCAGCGTTTTTTAGTTGCTCCTTATCAATCTTTTCGCCATCTGCCAGAACAATAATGCCGACATCTTTAACATATTTTTCTTCGAAAGAAGTTTTATGCCTGATGGACAAGCCGTCATTCTTGAGTATAGAAAGTGTTAGTGGATCAACATCGCCAATAACCAAACAAAGAATCCTATTTTTGGGGTATGAAATTGCTCTTGGCAAATCATTCACATAGAGGAATTCGTCAAAACTTGGCGTTACGTGATCGGCTTTGGCAACAATGCTTTCACGGGCAATATTTTCTGTAAAAGCGAAAAACTTATTGATCAGCCCACTTTCCCGCAGCTGAAAATCTGAATAACCATCGCCAATACCGAAAAGTTCCCCTTCTAACTTTAAATGTTGCAATAACTTTACTTTCCCGCCTTCTTCACTTAAAGGGTTTGCGTGATCGTAATCTATAATTTTTCCATCGCCAGTGGTTACAAAAGTATTGGCATAAATATTTTCTTTTTTAATGTGATACTGGCTCACCACAGGAGTAATAAATTCTTTAAATCCGCCAGAAACGATTAAAACATCATCAGCATGTTTCTTGAAAAATTCTGCGTTACGCGAAAATGAGGTAGAAACTTTCTTTTTTAAGTGTTTAATCAGTTGTTTCAAATGATCTTCATTTGCCTCCAGCAATTTCACCCGTTGCGCTAAACTTTCTGAAAATGAAAGCTTGCCTTCCATGGCTAAATTGGTGTAGTCTTCAATCTTCTGGAAAATTGCCTCTTTGTCTGGGTGGTTCCTTAAAGAGATTCTAGCGAGTTCATCAAGTGCTTCTACCTGGGTAAAAGTACTGTCGAAATCGATAATGTAATATGCTTTTTGTTTGGGCATTATTTTAAGTGTTGGGTAATTTCTGTTATACTTTGAGCAAGCGGTTTAAAAACGATTCCGGTTTGCTCAATCACTTTATTATTATTGTAATAACTTAAAGTGATACTACTTTTGGCAGTGTCTTTAGTTATTGATGGTTCATTTCTGGTGAATAAGGATGTGAATTTCAATGCTCTCCAGGCTACACCAAGCATCCATGCTTTTGCTTCCTTTGTAGGCGGCTTTACTCCAAAACCTATTGCTATCTGTGTAAATAAATCTTTGTAATGAATATCTTCAGATGATAAAATATAGCGCTCTCCTGAAACTTCAGCATCCATCAACAAAATCATCGCTTTCACTACATCTTCTACATCAACAAAACCAGAGGCGCCGTTTGTATAAAAAGGAAATCCGTCTTTTACTAATTTAAAGATGGCTCCGCTCCCTTCGAAACCTGCATTTTTCCCAATAATTACTGATGGGTTTACGATTATGGCATCGAGGCCTTCGTTAATTCCACGCCACACTTCCATCTCGCTTTCATACTTCGATAGCCCGTAAGCATGTGCCTTCGAATCATATTCCCAAAAGTCCTTTTCAGAAATTTTATTCCCTCTTTTTGCTATTCCTAAAGCAGCAACTGAGCTCACATGTAAAAGCCTGCAATTATTTTCGGCACAGAGATTTACAATGTTTGAAGTTCCATCGATATTGACATGGAACAATTGTTTTTTATGTTTAGCACTTAAAGATACAAAAGCCGCACAGTGATAAACATGAGTTACTTTTTCAAAGGCTTCTTCCAGGTCAGCGGGTTCATTTATATCACCCAGAACCCATTCAATTAATGGATTGTCTTTAATTATAACCGGAATTTTTGAATTTTCACGTTTCAGCGCTCGTACGGTTAAACCCTTATCGGTTAACTGTTTTAATAGTTCAGACCCTAAAAATCCCGTTCCTCCGGTTACCAGTATCATTTTATTTTTTTCGAGCTATATGTGGAAATACGCATTCAAAAATAGATATTTGAGCCGAGAGTTTTAAATATATGTCATTAACGGATTTCTTTTCCCCAATAAACCCTGATAGTTTTACACCAAAGCAAGGATTTTTAACAAGCCAGCTAGGTTTAAAAGCACACATTTTTACCGAATCGTTTCCTGATTTTGAAGAGAATACTTACGATTTGGCCATTATTGGTGTGTTAGATGGAAGGGGGGCAGTAAATAATGAAGGCTGTGCGTTGGCACCCGATTATTTCAGGGAGAAATTTTACAAACTTAATGAAGGGTCTTTCAGCAGTAGAATTGTCGATTTAGGAAATATCAAGCATGGCGCAACGGTTGCCGATACTTACATTGCCATCAAAATGGTGGTGTCTGATTTGATCAAAAAAGACATCATTCCCATTATTATCGGCGGCGGCCAGGATTTAACCTATGCCCAATATTTAGGCTATGAAGATTTAGAGCAAAAGGTGGATCTGGTAATTATCGACAATCAATTTGATATTGGCGACGATGATACCCCTGGAATCCAAACAAGATCAGACTGTTATCTGAATAAGATTTTTCTTCATCAACCCAACTATCTTTTCAATTACAGCAACATTGGTTATCAAACTTATTTTGTAAATCAAGAAAGCCTGAGTGTGATGGACAAGCTTTATTTTGATGTTCACCGCCTTGGAGAATTTGCTCAGGACATCACGTTGACAGAGCCCATTATCCGCAATGCGAACATGATCAGTTTTGATCTGGGTGCCATCCGATCGGCTGATGCTGCAGCAAATGCGAACACTACACCAAATGGTTTCGACGGTGAAGAAGCCTGCCGAATTGCCCGTTATGCGGGCATGAACGATAAATTGACTTCAATTGGTTTTTACGAATTTAACCCGGCCTACGATAATAATGGCCAAACCGCGTTTTTGCTGGCGCAGATGACCTGGTATTTTGTAGATGGTTTTTATGCCCGTAAAAAGGATTTCCCACTTACACCAAAATCACAATTTATGATTTACAGAACCAGTTTGAAAGATGGTTCTGGTGAAATGGTTTTCGTGAAAAGCAAAAAATCAGATCGCTGGTGGATGCAGGTTCCATATCCTTCGGGCCAATCGAAAAACGAACGTTACCACCTCGTACCTTGCCGTTATGATGATTACCAGACTGCAGTAAGCGGCGAAATGCCCGATTTATGGTGGCGTACTTTTCAGAAGTTATCATAATCCAATGGATAATTTGTGGAAGTTCAAACACACTTCAACGCTACCATAATTTTACACAAGCAATTGCGTTCTAGCTATATATATCACTACTTTTGAAAAAACAAATCTCATTAATGAAAAAAATATTATTATCTGCGCTGGCCTTATTGCCTTTAGCAGCGTTGGCGCAAAAACCGTTTACACTAAACGGAAATATAAAAGGATTAAAAGCTGGTAGTAAAGTTTATCTGATTTATCAGGGCGATGGAAAAAACATTACCGATTCTACAACGGTTGTAAATGGAGCATTTTCTTTTAAAGGTACAGTTGAAAATCCTGCACAGGGAAGTCTTTATTTAAACAAAAATCCGTACGTTACCCGTCCTGCTGAAGGGGAGAAATTAGATGGCTTATCTATCTACGTAGAACCAGGAAGTATTAATTTGACAGCTACAGATTCGTTGAAAAACGCTGCTATTGTTGGTTCTCCAGTGAATGATGATGCCAGGAAATTAAAAGCTTTAACCAAACCAGTTAATGATAAGTTAATGGCTATCGATGCTGAATACAGAGCATTTACTCCAGAGCAGAAAAAGGATGAAGCCTTAATGACTAAGTTAAGAGAGAAATTTGAGAAAGAATCAGAAGCGCTTCCGCCGCTTTTATTAAACTTCGCACAGAATAACCCGAAATCATATATCAGTTTGAGTGCGATTGGTCAATTAGCGAGTGATCCGGAACAAGCTGTTGCGGCTGAAAAGGCATTTACAGCGCTATCTCCAGAATTGAAGGCAACTCCAAACGGAAAACAACTTACCCAAATGTTCGATGCGGGGAGAAAAACCGCTGTGGGTGTAATGGCTATGGATTTTACCCAAGCAGATACCGCAGGCAAACCTGTTAAGTTGTCTGATTTTAAAGGAAAATATGTTTTGGTTGATTTTTGGGCTTCTTGGTGCGGGCCATGTCGCCAGGAAAATCCAAATGTAGTGTTAGCCTATAATAAATTTAAAGATAAAGGTTTTACCGTTTTAGGTGTTTCGTTAGATCAACCTGGTAAAAAAGCTGCCTGGTTAAAAGCCATTGCAGATGATAAGTTAACCTGGACTCATGTTTCTGACTTAAAATTCTGGAACAATGAAGTTGCCCAGCTTTATGGCATTCGTTCAATTCCAGCTAACTTTTTAATAGATCCAACCGGAAAAATTATTGCTAAAGGTTTAAGAGAGCAGGCATTGCAAGACAAGCTTCAGGAACTTTTGGGAAGCAAATCGAAATAGATTCCACTTCATACCGAAGCCGCAGATTTGCAGATTTTATTAAATAGATAATCTGCAAATCTGCGGCTTTTTTTTACGATGAACTATATCAAATCAAAACCAATATCTTCTCTAAAGTATTTGCCATCGAAGTAAATTCTACCTGCATCGGCAGTAGCAGATTGCAGCGCAGTAAAAAGATCTTTCTGTAGGCTTGTGATCGCAATCACTCTTCCAGCGTTGGTTTTTACCACATCATTATCAAGCAAGGTACCAGCGTGAAAAGCATTTGAATGACGCAAGTTTTCAATCCCCGAAATCGCCTTGCCTTTCAAATATTCTCCAGGATAACCACCAGCTACAATCATCACCGTGGCCGCAGTTTGCTCAGAGATCACAAGATTTACCTGGTTCAACTGTTTATTCGCTGTGGCCATAAATAGTTCTACCAAATCATTTTCGATGCGTGGAATAACACTTTCCGTTTCAGGGTCACCCATACGGGCATTATATTCGATTACAAAAGGATCATCACCTACTTTGATTAAGCCAAAGAAAATGAAACCTGTGTAATCAATATTGTCTTTCTTTAAACCTTCTACAGTAGGTTTAATGATTCGCTCTTCAACTTTTTGCAAAAATTCTGGGGTAGCAAACGGAACCGGAGAAACCGAACCCATACCGCCAGTATTTAAACCTGTATCGTTTTGCCCGATTCTTTTATAATCTTTGGCAGAAGGAAGGGTCACATAGTTTTCGCCATCGCTTAAAATAAAAACCGAAAGCTCAATGCCGCTCAAAAATTCCTCTATAACAACCGTTGCGCCAGCGGCACCGAATTTACCACCAAGCATCAATTTTAATTCTTCCTGTGCTTCAACGGTTTCAGTGCAAATTAAAACACCCTTACCTGCTGCCAAACCATCAGCTTTTAAAACCACAGGCAAAGCATGCGTTTCCAGATATGCCAAACCTTGCTCTAATGTTTCGGGTGTAAAAGATTTTGAGGCTGCGGTTGGAATGCCATGACGCTCCATAAACTGCTTGGAAAAATCTTTACTTCCTTCCAGAATTGCTCCTTCTTTTTTTGGCCCGATTACCGGAATATGGGCAAGCGATGCGTCAGCTAAGAAAAAATCGTGAATACCATTTACTAAAGGTTCTTCTGGACCAACCACAACGAGTTCGATATTTTCTGCAAGAACTACCTTTTTTATCGAATCAAAATCATTTACGTTGATGTTGATATTGGTACCATAAACCCCTGTACCGCCGTTTCCTGGTGCAATAATTAATTTATCGCAGTGCGAAGACTGGCTCATTTTCCAGGCAAATGCACTTTCTCTGCCGCCTGAACCTAAAAGTAAGATATTCATATCGGCAAAGATAGGATTAGTGTTGGAAAATTGAATATTGAAATGTTCGAAAGTTGATCAGTTGATATTAGGGAACTTAGTGACTTCGAGAAAAAAATCTACCCGCAAGCACTTTTAACTTTAATCTTCTCAACTCCCTTTGGCACTTCTAGTCATTTGTTCCAACATATCCCACATCTCATTCGGAATGGCTTCCAACCCATTCATTTGTCCGGCACCTTGCAGCCACTCCCCACCATCAATCGTAATCACTTCGCCATTAATATAGCCCGAAAAATCGCTCACTAAAAAAGCAGCAAGATTTGCCAATTCCTGGTGCTCTCCAACTCTTTTTAGAGGCACACGGTTTTTGAAATCGAATTTTTTGGCCAAATCACCAGGCAATAAGCGCTCCCACGCCCCTTTAGTTGGGAAAGGACCCGGTGCAATCGCATTGGTGCGGATGCCATATTTGCCCCACTCTACCGCCAATGATCGGGTTAAAGCCAATACACCACCCTTTGCGCAGGCCGATGGAACCACATAAGCCGAACCGGTGAACGCATAAGTTGTAACAATATTTAAAACTGTGGCAGTTTGCTTTTCCTTGATCCAATGTTTACCAAAAGCCAGGGTACAATTCACCGTTCCTTTTAAAACAATGTCGATAATAGATGAAAATGCATTTGCCGACAATCTTTCTGTAGGAGAAATAAAGTTACCAGCAGCATTATTCAAGAGTACATCAACAGAGCCAAATCGCTCTAAAGTTTTTGCTAATACATTGTCTACCTGTTCGGGATCTCTTACATCGCAGGCAACGGCCAAAACTTTACCTCCTGTTTTTTCCTCCATCTCGTCGGCTGTTTTTTGCAAAACTTCCTGCTTGCGACTTGTAATAACAAGATTTGCCCCCAACTTCAGAAAATAGATTCCCATTGCTTTTCCTAAACCAGTACCACCACCTGTAATTACAATGGTTTTGCCTTTTAAAGCATCTTCTCTAAGCATAGGAGAATTGTAGTTGAGCATAATATTTTGGTTAGTGGGTTTAATATTGTGATGAGTTAATTACTAGATTATTCAGTTGAAATACTATTTAATTGCTACAATTGAAGCCAAGCTCGACTGTCACAAGAAAGCATCAACATAAAAATCGTGTTACTTTCTCTGCAGGCTTTCAATAATCGTTTTCAAAATATGGCGTGTGGCGGGCGACCACCATTGTGCAAGCATTTTTTCCAGAGAAGCAGATTGATCTGCAGACACCGCTGCGATTAATTCTTCGCGGATATTTAGTTTACTCTGCGACCAGGTATTACTTTCCAATTCCATGAACTTTTTAATCTTTCGCTCTGCGGCAGTAAGCAGGCTTTCGTTCTTCACCAGCTCATCCACCAAACCAACCTTAAGCGCTTCTTCCGGGTTGTAAAGTTTACCTGTCAATAAGCTACGGGTGGCTTCAGCTTTGCCCAACCAAAAGGCATACATCTGAAAAATGCTGTTAGGAACAATGATCCCAACCGGAACTTCGTTTAAACCGATAATATATTGCCCTTCGGCCATAATACGATAGTCACAAGCAAGTGCCAAAACGCATCCGCCGGCAGGACTATGTCCACTGATTGCTGCAACAATCGGCTTCTTAAAGGCAACAAGATTAGCAGTGAAATTTAAAAACAGTTTCCAAAAATCTTTTGCTTCTTCCTCATTATAGTTGTAAAGTTCTACCAAATCTAAACCTGCTGAAAAGAATGGAGCCGTTCCAGTTAAAATTACTCCACCAATATTGTCATCAGCAGAGATATTTTTAAGCATGTCATCTAGTTCGGTGATCAGTTGTCCATTTAATGCGTTAGACTTTCCCCTGCTCAACGTAATTGTTGCTAACCTATCGCTAACGCTTACTTTAATTGTTTCCATGTTAAATTTCAAAATGTAAATATTGATCTTATCAGGCAAACTTATAAGCTATGCTTGCATAATATTCAAATCTATCTATTTTTCTTTATTTCACCTCATAAGTGTAAACTTTTCTGGCTAAATGGCCAAAAGCATCAATGCCTTCCATTACCACCCGGTATTGCCCTGGCTCATCGGCATTATAAAATTCGAATTTTCCTTTGCCATCATTCTCAGCAACAACTTGTGGATTCCAATAAATGGTTGTCCTTAAATCTGCCCGGTTACTATTTGTACCTGCATCGTATTTTGGAGAATAAAACTCCCTCGAAACAGAGAACCCTCTCGGACTAAGCGTTACCACTCCTGGTGCATACCTATTGTAGTTTGCTGTTCCTCCGCCACGTTTAGTTGTAATGACGATAACGCCACCGCCTCCTTGAGAACCATAAATAGCTGTATTACCAATGCTTTTTAAAAGTTCAATTGATTCTACATCTGAAGGAACGATATTATCAAGAAAATCGGCTTCAACCCGCATCCCATCTAAAACAATCGACATTGGCGTATTTTGGCTGCGCATCAGATAAGGAATTCCGCCCTGAAAAATCACCCCCGGCAAACGCCCTTGTAAGCATTGAGACAAAGTTATGCAGGTAGAAAGATCATCAGCAGTCATAATATAATCTGCTCTTCCTGCGCCATTTAAATTAGCAGAATTTTTTGCCGGATTCCTTTTTTCAGTGATGGTCACTTCCTCTAACTTTATGGTTCGCTCCAGCAAGCCTAACCGTGTCATTTCATTAAAATAATTGTCGCTTTCCTTAATATATTTCATCAAAGAATTGTTCACGTTTACTTCAACATCTCCTGTATTTTTATTTTTGGTTACGATCTGGTTTGGTACCACATCCAAATTAATATCTACAAACTTACGTTCTGATTTGGTTCTCGCCTGAACCACAAATTTAGTGCTGTCAGGAAAATTTAGATTATCAAACACAAACCTTCCATCTACATTGGTAACCGTATCTAAAATAAAAAATGTTCCTTTAGATGCCATGATCATTACCTTACCCCCCGGAACCGGCTTGCCACCTTTGGTAACCGTTCCACTGATGCTAAGTGAATTTTCAGGCTTGTAAGTGATTGCTGGCCCTGTTCCCGCTGCTACATTTCGCCATAAAAATCTGCTCCAGCCATGTGTTAACATCAAATTATCCAGTTCTTTCATGGTTTTAACATCATCATTTAGAAAGTAATGATTTGGCTTTTCAATATATCCGGTTAAATCTGAAGTTAATAAAAGCGATGTAAGGATATTCGATTCGTTATCCTCATCAGGCGCTACTTTAGTAGCGTTGGTAACAGCGACAGAGTAAACGCTTAATACCGGCTTATTTTGGTTAGTGGCATCAAAACTAAAAGAGGATTTTCCCTTCCTGGTGGTTGACACAGCTGATGTATTCAGGTTTAGATCAATTAAATCAACCTTATGGTTTACAAAAATTAAACGTTCGGCTATAGGTTGGTTGTTAGTGGAAAATAAAGTGAACTGTACTACGCCAATTGGTAAATTTTTCTTCGGGATATTGGCAACCAGAACCTGTTTATCCATTTTGGCTTTAGAAACATAGAAAACGTTCCCACCCTGTTGTGCTACCACTTTTAATTCGCTGCCGTTAATCAAGCTTTCGCTAGCCATAATCTTAAGCGTAACCTTTGCTGTATCAGTATTGGTAATGGCGATGGCATATCCTGCCTTTTGAGCTACTGGAAGTTTGAAATCTTTGCTGGATCCATCTTTAAACTTAATTTTCGCGGTATAGGTTTTTCCTGACTGGGCATTAAAAATAAAATTCCCCATACCTAAATAAGCGGTTTCAAATGAGGTAATTTCAGCTCCTGTTTCGTCTACAATCGAGCCTTTTACATCTTCTCCATGTCCACTGGCATTCACAGTTTTAATGGCTATCTTTTGAGGAAGATTCTCAATCATCGAACCACCTTCCGGTAAAAACTGCACATCAACATCGTTAGAAGTGGAGGTGATCGGAATTATTTTCACCACTTTCTGCTTATTTTCCAAAGTAAGCGTGGCCACAATTTTCCCTGATTTATTGGCAAGCGCCTGGCTGCTGGTGAAATTTATTATAGCATCACCAGAAAGATTTGTTTTGACTTTGCCCTTGGCAACAGATCTATAATCAAGCTGTACATCGTAGCTTACATCGTTCTCTTTATAAGCAATACCATTTTTATCTTCGAAGTGGATGGTTGCCTGCACCTTATCCACATTGTTTTCCTTCGTAAAGGCGTAATCGGTTTTGGTAAATACCTTGTTTGCCCAGCTGTTCCCTATTTTAATGGTTTTATCAAAAAAGAATTCAGTTCCAAAGTTTCGCATATAATTGGTGTATGCCCTAATTCGGTAATTTCCTTCTCCTAATGAATCTGTTAGCTTAAAATCGCCCCATGTGATGCCGCTAATTAATGGCAATTTCACCATTTTCTTTACCGAATCTTTTTCATTAATTAACTCTACATACAAAATTTTGCTCAGTTGAGAAGGTGCTGTGGTTTTTGCATTGATTACATATCCTTTAAACCAAATATCATCGCCTATGGCATAATATGGTTTATCTAAATGCAGGTATACTTTTTCTTGTTGATATTTATTGGTGTAATCCTCGAGCTTGTTTAAAAGCAAGGTAAAAGGATCATCATCAATTTTAAAAGCAGTAAAACCAATAAGCAGTGCGAGAAAACTGATTGCGAGGGTAATTTTGATTTTCATTTGTGGCTAGGGTGTAAAAAAAATATGCCTCAAGGTACAAAACCGGAGGCATATTTTTATGAAGGTAACGTGAATTTTAGCGCTAAAATTTGTTCTTCCACATCATGCTTTCTACTGGCTTGGTAGTTTTATTATTATATTTTGCATTCCCTTTAGTATTGTACATTGTTTCGATATTTCCTTCTACCACAAAATAAATCAACTGTCCTATCGGCATCCCTGCATAAATTTTTACAGGCTGGGCAACAGAGATTTCTAAGGTCCAGGTATTGCAGAAACCAACATCACCCTTACCTGCGGTAGCGTGTATATCAATCCCCAGGCGTCCGGTGCTGCTTTTTCCCTCTAAAAATGGCACATGGCCATGTGTTTCGGTATACTCAAGCGTAACGCCAAGGTATAGAGTGCCTGGGTGCAATACAAAACCATCCTTCGGAATTTCAAAATGCTCAATTTCATTATGCTGCTTGGCATCCAATACGCGACTTTTATAGGTAGCCAGGTATTTACCTAAATGTACATCGTAAGAATTTGTACCTAAACTTTCTCTTTTAAAGGGCTCGATTATGATTGTTCCCTTATCAATTTCTTCTAATATCCTTTTATCAGATAATATCATTTTTATGCGTATTTTTGGCCTAAATTATCAATTAATTAAGATAGTTTTGCATGCTAATCTCAATTTTATAAATGCCAATAATTTATAATAAAAATGTTGATGAGCATTCAGTTCTTGCAATCTGGAAAATTGAGGAAACTGAAGCTGAAATGTTGGCTGGCCTTCAGCTTAAGCAACATGAGCTTGATGTTATATCAACGCTGAACAATGGCAAAAGGCTATTGCACTGGTTAAGTACAAGACTTCTTCTTCGTACCATGTTGAATACCAAAGAATATATCGATTGCCAATTTGATGAAGATGGAAAACCTTATTTAACCAATTTTGATTATCAAATTTCTTTAAGTCATTCTTATGATTATGCGGCTGTTATGATCAGCAAAAAAGATGCTGTTGGGGTGGATATAGAATTGATTAAACATAAAATAAAAAGTATACGCCATAAATTTTTGAGTGATGTTGAACTTGCCCAAAAACAAATCGGTGATAATATAGATGGCCTTTATGTGGCATGGTGCGCCAAAGAAGCCATTTACAAGTGGCATGGAAAGAAGGGTTTGGAATTCAAACGCGACATCCATATAAAGCCTTTTAAGCTCAAAAATGAAGGAAAATTAAATGCCATCGTGGCTCTTCCCTCAGGATCAAAAGAACTAACGGTAAATTATTTTAGGACAAAAGACGGCTATATGTTGGGCTACGTGGTGCATTCAGCCTAAATGTTATTAAGAATTATAAATGAATGATCAACCTACAAACGCTCCTTTAGTTCCTACGCAATTTATTGATTGGGGCTTAACAGATTACCAGCAAGCCTGGGATAGGCAGGAAGAACTGCTTAATAAAACGGTAGCATTAAAAACCGAGAATAGAGTAAACGGCACTCATTTGCCCACACCAAATTATCTTATTTTTAA
Organism: Pedobacter sp. AC212; assembly: GCF_979258625.1. Lineage (NCBI taxonomy): Bacteria > Pseudomonadati > Bacteroidota > Sphingobacteriia > Sphingobacteriales > Sphingobacteriaceae > Pedobacter > Pedobacter sp. AC212. Next base: position 5,389,495 of record NZ_OZ409870.1, read on the forward strand.
TGAACATCCTCATGTTTACACTTTGGGAAAAAGCGGTCATCCTGAAAATTTATTATTGGATGAACAAGGCTTAAAAGATAAGAGCGCCACTTATTATAAAATTAATCGTGGTGGAGATATTACTTACCACGGTCCGGGCCAAATAGTGGGTTACCCCATTTTGGATCTGGATAACTTTTTTACAGACATTCACTTATATCTTCGAACACTTGAAGAAGCTGTTATTTTAACTTTAAAAGATTATGGCATCGAAGCTGGTCGTTATACAGGATATACAGGCGTGTGGTTAGATGCTGATAATGAAAAAGCCAGAAAAATTTGTGCAATGGGTGTTCGCTGCAGCCGCTGGGTTACCATGCATGGCTTTGCCTTTAATGTAAATGTAGATCTCGATTATTTTAAAAACATTGTTCCTTGCGGAATTGATGATAAAGCCGTTACCTCTTTAGCTCAGGAACTTGGATACCAACTCGATATGGAAGAAGTAAAAGAGAGACTAAAAAATCATATCGCCGACCTCTTTAAAATGAATCTGATCTGATTTTAAAAGGATAGCGAACTTGAAACCGATGATCTGCCATTTGCGTAAATTGGGTTATGAAAGTTTTATTAAGTGTCGTTTTATTTTCTTTCTTAACTTCGGCTTGTAGTAAGCAACCAAATATGCCCGAAATCGATCAGCCTAACCCAAGCATAATACCTACTTCTGGCCAAAGCCGAACCTACCTTGCTCTTGGAGATTCTTATACCATCGGCGAATCGGTTAAACAGAGTGAATCATTCCCCTTCCAGTTGCAAAGTTTGTTAAAGAATAACGGTATCAATGTAGCAAGTCCTAAAATTATAGCCACCACCGGCTGGACAACCAGCGAACTGCAAAGTGCAATTGTGCAGGCTAAACTCACACAGAAATTTGATTTTGTTACGCTGTTAATTGGAGTGAATAATCAATATCGAGGCAATTCCATCGAGACATATAAAAAGGAGTTTGCAGAATTGTTACAAACTGCCATTTCATTTGCCAATGGCGATAAAACAAAGGTCTTTGTGGTCTCTATACCCGATTGGGGCGTAACTCCTTTCGGTAAAAACGCTGGTAAAAGTCCTCAAGTTATCGCCGCAGAAATTGATAGCTTCAATGCTGTTAATGAGCAGATTACTATTTCAGCAGGCATTAGCTATACCAATATCACACCTGCATCAAGAAAAGCAAGTTGCGATTTATCCCTTATTGCAAATGATGGACTTCATCCAAGTGCCAAAATGTATTCCGAATGGGCTGATGCTCTAAGTCCAAAAGTAAGTGCCGTTCTGAAATAATTTGAGGCCAATCTATTCTGTTTTTAAATTTAAAATTTTACTTTAGTTTAACTATTTGAATTAAAACCCTTAAAAAAACATTTATTATGGATGATCAAACACCTCAAGATCAAAAACCTCTTGGGCAACAACAACCATTCGGGCAGCAACAGCCTTTCGGGCAACAGCAATTCGGCGGAAATCTCGGGCCTGCACCAAAAAATTGGTTGGTAGAATCAATTTTAGTTACATTGTTTTGTTGCCTGCCATTAGGAATTGTCGGAATTGTTAATGCTGCCAATGTTAATAGTAAATATGCAATGGGCGATTTTGCTGGAGCTCAAGCTGCTTCACAAGCCGCTGGAAAGTGGACAAAAATTGGATTTTTCATAGGAATTGGCGTTTATGTACTCTATATTTTGTTTTTCGTTGTTTTAGGCTTTGGCGGGGCAATGATGAGTGATTACAGATAATGAATTTTAAGTACACCTTAGGTACTATTGTCCTTAGTACACTGCTAATAGTGTACTATAACTTTAATCCCGAGGTGTACAATTTCTTTCCAGAATGCCCATTCCACAAATTTTTACATCTTGATTGCCCAGGTTGCGGATCACAAAGAGCACTACACTCCTTATTACATGGAAATATTTTAAAAGCAGCAGATTATAACTTGCTTTTAGTAATCAGTTTACCTTTTTTGATAATCCATTTTTGTGCAAAAATAATTTCTTACCTAACAAAAAGAAATTACGATTTAAATTTATGGCGACGCCCTATTACTCCGAAGGTTATTTTTGCTGTAGTAGTCATATTCTGGATCGTTAGAAACCTTCCATATCATCCTTTCAAATACTTCGCAGCTTAGCTTCCACTTGACAAAAATAGGCTATTAGTGAATATCCATTTGAAGTATTAGGATAATTTTTAAGCATAGGCGGTTTTGATGATTTGAAATCCCATTACCTTTCAACCTATACTCTATTCGCTGCCATCGTATTCTTAAAATGTCCCGGCTGATACAGGAGGCTGGATAATCGAATAGTCACTTCAAACTGTTTAGCTGATACTCGAAGTAACATAATTATAATCCTTCAACACCGTTTCTAAAAACTGCAACTCGTTCATCCCTGCAGGCACACTTACAAAAATATGTTCTTTAGTTTTTGCAGCCATCGCATAAATTAGGCTTGCGTTTCCCGTTTGATAATAACCGGTAAGCACTTCGTGGATCAGTTCTACGTCTCTATCAGTCAAATGCATTACCTCTTTAAATTGAGGTTGATATTCCTCTGGCAAACTAAAATTAAAAGCTACCTGATTGAGTTGGGTACGTGGTATCATTTTTATCAGTGTTGTTTTGGCAAGTAGGTCTCCCAATCGTTGATGATTTTCGGTTACCGCTACAGATGCCAATGCAATTACCCCCCAACCCAATGGAAAACCAAAATCAATCATTCTGAATAACCACCTAATTAAGTATTGGCCAAAAGTTGGTTGTGTTCCATCCAAATTAATTACTTTAATTTTCATCACTCGCTTGCCAAACGATTGTCCGTTCATGGTGAGCTCGCAAACTAAATCATAAAATGCATATATAATAAGGTAGACGATCAAAATCACCACACCTAATGTTCCGGAGACGCTTATAGATCCGATAATAAATAAAATCCAGGCGACAACAAATAGTATCGCAAAGCCAGCTAAATCTATACATCTAGCCGCTATTCGCTCACCCAAACCTGCAATTTCATATTCAATATCGATATTTTGAGCAGTGTTAATTCTGATACTATCCATTTTTCAAACATAATTTTTTTTAAGGATAATCAGACAATTTTACCCTTAAATTTAAATATGAAATAAAAGCTATTTTTTTGAATAAAAATTCTGCACTGCCATAGGGTTGTCACTAAGGCATCCTTTCTTTGTTTAAGCAAATCAAAAAAACCATGAGTATAGCAGATTTATTATTGATGGAATTAAACACAATAGGAAAAACAAAACAACAAAGTATGGATATTATTAAATTATTATTGAAAGAATTCGAAGCAGAATTCACCACCACTAGCAAATTTTTGGCTTTGGTCCCTACAGATAAATTTACTTGGGCACCCCACGAAAAAAGCATGAAAATGAAATCATTGGCGAGCCATATTGCAGAACTTCCAGGATGGGTAAGTTTAGCCATTACTGCAGATGGTTTGGATTTCGCCACTGCTCCCTATGAAGAAAAAAAGGTAAGCACCAACGGCGATCTGCTTCATCTCCTGGAAGAAAGTTATCAAAGTGGAAAGAAAGAATTAGAAAATGCCGACCCTCAACGGTTAAACAATCAATGGATTTTGCGAAATGGAGATCAAATTCTCGGCGACTTGACTAAATATGAAATGATCCGCATAGCCTTTAGCCAGATTATTCACCACAGAGCGCAATTAGGTGTTTATTTAAGATTATTGGATATCCCTATTCCAGGCAGTTATGGGCCAAGTGCAGACGACCAAAGTTTTTAGCAACTGAATTGAGAACACCAACAATTTGTTGGTGTTCTTTGGTTACTATTGGTTCATAACATAATTTATTTCCGTAAAATTGCATCATGAACAACAATGCTGCAACCCGGTTAAATAAATTTATAAGTGAGAGCGGTTTATGTTCCCGCCGTGAAGCAGATCGGTTTATCGAAAAGGGCAATGTTTTCATCAACGGCAAAAGAGCCAAAATCGGAGATCAGGTTTTTGCTGGTGATAAGGTGATGGTCAATGGTCACAATATTGAACCGAAAGAAGAATCAAATTTTATTTTATTGGCTTTTAACAAACCTGTGGGCGTTACCAGCACAACAGAATCTAATGTTAAAGATAATATAGTTGATTACATCAACCATAGCGAACGTATATTTCCTATTGGCCGGTTAGATAAAGATTCATCAGGATTGATTTTCTTAACCAACAATGGTGATATTGTTAACAAGATCTTAAGAGCAGGAAATAAACACGAAAAAGAATATGTGGTTACGGTAAATAAGCCTATAACCGAAGATTTTGTGTTTGAGATGAGCAATGGTGTACCGATTTTGGGCGTAAACACCCGCAAGTGCAAGGTTCGTCAAATCAGTACGTTTGTATTCAATATCATTTTAATACAAGGTTTAAACAGGCAAATCCGCAGAATGTGTGAGCATTTTGGCTACGAAGTAACCAAGTTAGAACGTACAAGGATTATGAATATTAATCTCAAAGGCATTCCTACAGGTGAATTTAGAGAGTTGAGTGAAGAAGAAATGAACGGCATCATGAAGAGTGTCGAAAAATCTTCATCTGAGGCTGTAGCAAAACCGAAGAACACCAAAAAGAAAACTAATTCCTGGGAAGAGATTCCCGAGTTGAAGCAGGATCAACCTAAAAAACCATTTAAGTCTAATAAACCGGTTTCTAAATCGGGTGGAGCAAAAAAGAACACACCTCATTCTTCCTCAAAATCTGCTGGAAAAGGTGGCGCTAGCAATAGAAATTCTAAACCTGCAAAAGGTAAACCCTCAGGAAAATCAAATACCAGACAAAGAGGCAGATAACCTGCAAATTGTAAAATTTGAAACTAAACTGTTTGCTTTCTGCTTTGATCTTTCAGCTTAAAAGCTTTTTAAGTACCTTTGCAACAAATGGTAACAGCAAAAAAAATCGATATCCGCTCATTGGATTTGCCTCAATTGCAGCAGCACTTAACTGCATTGCAACAGCCTGCATTTAGGGCGAAACAAATCTATCAGTGGTTATGGGAGAAATCAGCCACTACGTTTGATGAAATGAGCAATCTTTCAAAAGATTTACGCAAGACGCTGGAAGAAGGATTTTCAATTAATGCTGTTCAGGTAAACAACTCGCAGTTCAGTAACGATCACACGATTAAGAACACTTTTCGTTTAGCTGATGGAAATATCGTTGAGGGAGTTTTAATCCCATTGGAGGATAGGATGACCGCTTGCGTAAGTTCGCAGGTGGGTTGCAGTCTAACCTGTAAGTTTTGTGCCACGGGTTACATGGATCGTAAACGCAACCTAAATGCAGATGAAATTTATGATCAGGTAGTTTTGATCGACAAACAAGCCAAGCAAAACTATAATAATCCCCTAACCAATATTGTGTACATGGGTATGGGCGAACCGCTTTTAAATTACGCTAATGTACTTAAATCAATAGAGCGAATTACCGCTCCAGATGGGTTAAATATGAGCTACAAGCGGATTACGGTTTCTACGGCAGGCATTGCAAAAATGATCAAAAAGTTAGGTGATGATGGCGCAAAATTTAATCTTGCTCTTTCTCTTCATGCCGCAGATGATAAGAAACGTAATGAGATTATGCCCATTAACGAAGCAAATTCATTAAAAGCATTGGCCGATGCCTTGAAATATTATTTCGCCAAAACTAAAAATCCGGTAACATACGAGTACATCGTTTTCAACCATTTTAATGATGAGATTAGTGATGCGATGGATTTAGCTAAATTCTGTAAACATATTCCTTGCAAAGTTAATCTAATTGAATACAATCCAATTTCATTTGCTGATTTTACTAATGCCGAAGGCGATAAAATAGATGCTTTTTCAAACTATTTGAAAAGCCAGGGAATCAATACAAATATTCGCCGAAGTCGTGGTAAAGATATTGATGCCGCCTGTGGTCAATTGGCTGTAAAAGAAGAAGCTGCCAACTAACTGCTTCTAAGCAAAGTTAATTCAGTTAATATCTCATTGAAACCAGGCCGTAGCTGTTGATCTTCAGATAAACACAAATCGCGAAGTTTGCAAAGCGCATCATAAGCAGAAATATTCGCACGGCAAAGGGAAAGCAAATCATCGAGCAGAAATCCGAAGGCCTTTACTTCAATTCGCTCCAGATTGAAAGCTAAAGCAAGATTTCGTTTATCGTACTGTGAAGCCGCTCCAAAATCGCCGAATAATGTTTTACCGGTATCATCAACCAGAACATTATGTGCATATAAATCACCATGCATAATTCCTCGTTCATGCAAATGTGCACCTACAGAAGCCATACTAATGGCAATTTCAAACAATTGCTGCTCACTGAGTTTAAAGTCTTCGTCAAACACATCCCTTGTACAAGTGTTTAAAGTTGGCGGTTTGCCAAGATTATAAAAGTGAGCAGGAATCAGTTCCATCACCAAACCCTTTTTACCCTGATCATCTAAATCAATTACAGACTTCAATTTCACGATCGAAGGGTGATGCCCCGCGGCCAAATAAGCTTGCAGCTCATCCTCCGGAAAGCCGTCACTGGTAACATTCCCTTTAAATATTTTGATGGCTACTTCATCCTGATTATTAACATCTATACTGGTCGCTTTAAATATCGTACCGGAAGCTCCTTCTCCCAGTAACTGCCCAAGCTGAAATTGATCAATATTTACTGCCGCAACTGACTCGACTTTCTGGTTTATCATATTGTTACCCGAAAAAGCCAACCAGGCCAAACTTCTCATTTCAACTAACCACTCGGGCAACATATTTAAGTTATTTGCAGCAATCCGCAACAATGCAAGACTACTGCAATTTGCAAGCTCCTTAGGCAACGCTGCCAATCTATTTCCAGCTAGCATCAGCTTTTCCAACTTCGAACACTTACCAATAGATGCTGGTAAACTGGAAATTTGATTATTAGTAAGGATTAACCACCGCAAATTAGCATGAAATGCATCATTTGGGATATGCGTTATTAAATTACTCTTAAACCCAATAATTTGGAGGTTATCGCACTTACCTAAAACGTCTGGAAAAATGGCAAATCTATTTTCGGATGCAAAAAAAACCTTCAGCTTTTTAAAGCTGTTGAAATCATCCGGTAATGCTGTTAACTGATTGGATGATAAATCAAGGTATTCTAAGGTATCAGTAAGCTCAAAAAGCTGCTCAGGAAACGACTCAAGCCCTTCAGATATCTTTACAGTAGTGGCGCCCAAAAGTTCGCCGTTAATAAGTTGTGTTAAAGTTTGCAATTTATAATGGAAATGAACAGCGAAGATAAAGGAAACATTTTATATGATGGATATTTAGTAGGTGCTTTATTGGAAACATTGGTTTGAAGCAATTTGTTCTTCAGC